>NZ_JAGGCS010000009.1 GCF_022884085.1 Paenirhizobium cremeum | reverse complement strand
CGCAGGCGCCCTCCCGCGCAGCGGGTTCGTTCTGCGGCCCCGTAAATGTCCCTCGCGTAACCCGAGCCAGGTGCCACGTCCGCCCCCGAGGTCGGCGGTCTCAGGCCACGGCGTCCAGTTCGTCCTTCAGCTTTTTCAGATTGTCGCGCAGGCTTTCCAGTTCCGAAAGCGAGCAGCCCGTCGCCTGGCCGATGGCGCGCATCACGCCGACGGCCTTGCCCTTCATCGTCCGGCCGTTCTCCGTCAGCGTGACATAGACCTGGCGCTCGTCGGCCGTATCCCGCTGCCGTGTGACATATCCCGCCTGTTCGAGCCGCTTGAGCAGCGGCGAAAGCGTGCCGGAATCGAGCCCGAGCCGTTCACCGAGCGTCTTCACCTTCAATCCGTCTTCCTCCCAAAGCGCCATCATCGCGAGATATTGCGGGTAGGTGAGGCCGAGCGGCTCCAGGAGCGGCTTGTAGGCCCGCGTAAACGCATGCGCCGCGCCATAGAGGGCAAAGCAGATCTGCCGATCCAGCTTCAGTTCCTTTTCCAGTTCCTTGTCGTCCATCGGTGGATCGAAGCCCCTTGTCTGCGCGCAGGGGAATTGTCGCCAATTCCCGGTTCGGAAGCAATGTGAAAAAAGACAGTTGCGCACAATTAATTTTTGCGATATACAAAATCCATCGCCAACCCCCACGACCCTATCAACCAGACAAACCTGCAAGGAGAATGACAATGGCTATCCTCTACACCGCACAGGCTTCCGCCACCGGCGGCCGCGCCGGCCGCGCCGGCCGCGCCGTCACCGACAACGGCGTCCTCGACGTAACGCTCACCGTTCCGAAGGAACTCGGCGGCGATGGCGCCACCGGCACCAATCCGGAACAGCTTTTCGCTGCCGGCTATTCCGCCTGCTTCCTCGGCGCGCTGAAGTTCGTCGCCGGCAAGGAAAAGGTGAAGATCCCGGAAGACGCGAAGATCACCACCCGCGTCGGCATCGGCCCGCGTGAAGATGGCACCGGCTTCGGCATCGAAGTCGCCATCACCGCGGAGATCCCCGGCCTCGAGCGTGAAGTGGCCGAAAAGCTGGTCGCTGCCGCCCACATCGTCTGCCCCTACAGCCACGCCATGCGCACCTCGACCGAAGTTCCGGTCACTGTCGCCTGATCCCTTCTGGCGCCGTCCCCCGCGGCGCCGGTCTGCCCCGCATGTTGATCCACCGCCAAAGGCCGGCCTTGCGCCGGCCTTTATGCTGTTGCCGAGGGGGTCTGTCGAAAACCGGTGCATCCTCTTTAGTCGTGCCCCATCGGGGCCGGATGCCGATACCGGCGCAGGACAACCGTCCAACGGTTGAAAAACTTGTCCATGGAAAGAAAAGTGCTATATCTTATCCATGGAAAGGAATGATGCCATGCTTCACGCGCTTGAAAGCCCCCAGGCTCCGGCCTCCGAAGCTGCGACCGTTACCAAGGCGGTGATTGCCGCAGCCGACCGGCTGGGTCTCTCCGCCCGCCAGCTTGCCGGTGTGATCGGCGTGTCGGAGGCGAGCGTGTCGCGCATGAAGCGCCTCGACTTCCAGCTCGAGCGCGGTACGAAGCCGTTCGAGCTTGCGCTTTTCCTCATCCGCCTGTTCCGCTCGCTGGATGCGATTGCCGGTGGCGACGAAGGTGTTTCCCGCGCGTGGCTGCGCGCCGGCAATGTCGCGCTCGGCGGCGTGCCGCTCGAAAAGATCGCAACCGTTTCCGGCCTGGTCGATGTCCTTGCCTATCTGGACGCCCGCCGCGCTCTCGTCTGAGGCTGTCGCCATCTCCGGCGCCTTCTGGCGTCTGGTCGAGGCGCAGCATCAGGTGTCGACCATGAAGCTGGTCGATACCGTCGAGGAGCAGACCCTGCTCGAAAGCCTGCTGGAGGAGACCAAGCCCGTGCTTCCGCCGGAATGCGCAGGGCTCGACTATCTGCTGGCGACACCCTTCCGCTACGGCGGCGTCTATCCTCATGGCTCCCGCTTCCGCCGCGCCGGGCGAACGCTTGGCGTCTATTACGCGGCCGGCCGCGTCGAAACCGCATTGGCCGAAATGGCCTTCTATCGCCTGCTGTTCTATGCCGAATCGCCGGAAACGCCTCTGCCGGCCAATGCCGGCGACTACACCGCCTTTTCCGCCGCGATCGCCACGGAAACCGCGATCGACCTTACCTTGCCTCCGCTCGTCCGCGACGAGGCGGCATGGACCGATCGCCGCGACTATGCCGCCTGCCAGGCGCTGGCCGATGCCGCGCGGGAAGGGGGCGTCGAGTCGATCCTCTACCGGTCCGTCCGCGATCCCTCGGGCGGCATGAACATCGCGCTGCTGACGGCGAAGGGTTTTGCCGCGCGCGAACCCGTCGAGCGCCAGACCTGGCGCATCCGCCTGTCATCCGCCGGCATCCAGGCGCTCTGCGACTTCCCCCGCCGTCTCGTCGGTTTTTCCATCGCGGATTTCTCGAGCGACGAGCGGCTGAAGGCCAGGTTCGGGTGAGGGCGGCTACGAATAGGTTGGTCGCGAGCGCCACCGATAGCGATCTTTTGCTCAAAGTAGATCGCTATACAGCAACACCTCATGCGGATGCGCGACTCGACAGCTGTTTTAAGCGGCAAGGCGGGATATGGAAAGAGCGGACGAATGGCGTAAACCATTCGTCGAAAACGTTACTTAGAAAATTTCGCTTTTAGTGCTTCCAGTTTTGGAGCGATATCAACATCACGATGGTCGATGGTTCTAAGTCCGTACATTTTTTGCGATCCATAGTGATTTTCACTCTGAAAAACTACTTCGGAAAGAGGCGTGTGGTACTTTTGGCAATGAGAGTAATCCAAAAGGCCTTTTTCCAAGACTGCCACGTCTGAGGAGAGTTTATGTCGGTAAACGTCGGCATAGATCATACCAGACACGATGTCGGCGATTTGCAGTCCAGCAGTAATTCCCGAGTCTGCAAACATTGGAGCTTCAACGATTCGCTTCAGGAGCTTTCCTTCATTATTTCCAAATATAAAGCTCAGGTAGCTAGTCGCGACAGTGTAATCGACACCGTTCCCTTTGCGCATGTGAGCCATGCGTGAGTCCATGATAATGATGCCCTGCTCATCAGATTCTCGCAGGAACACATCAAATCTTTCAGCTAATATCTGCAATCCCTTTGTGTAAATCGAGGAGCGCGGCATAGGATTATTTACGCTCTTCAAAAAATTTACTCCGAAGGCTCTTCCTTTATATTCTTTTATGAGGTCGAGGACTTTATAAGCGAAAACCTTATTTCGTTCGGATGCTGCATTTCGAGGTGCGAATAGATCGCTACCTTTTACCTCCCAAACAACGTCTATCTTTGTCGAGGCATCGATTTCTTTGGCAAAAAACTCGCGCTTCAAACGAAGATATCCGCGATCATAGTCGCGCCATCGATCTATGGGAAGCGCGACCCCTGCCAACGTAAACATGGGCGTTATACCAGGTTTTAATGGAACCGTGTGAGCATCCGTCGTCCCGGTTTCATCAAGATAAAGTGCCCACGCGACCATTAAGTGCCCCCAAAACACAGACGGCCCTTCCTAAGAAGAGCCGCCTTAATCGCTCACTTTGATCATGCGATCCATCGTCCCTATCGGACAATTAAGTGAGCATTTCATAACTAGGTTCATTTGACCGGGCCGTCAATATGGCCATCGTTTATAAAACGACCATGCGCTGAAATGGTTTCAATTCTGGAAATTTACAAATGCTTTGCCGTTCGATCAGCCATTCAAAAATGAACGAGATGTTTCCGACTTTTAATGGGACGGTAGAAAACGCGTTTTGGTGTGAAGCAAAGTGCCGCCTCCGTCCGCCTATCTCGAAATCTCCATCAGATCGCGCCTGAGGCTGTCCGCATCGCCGGAGGAAAGCTCGGCCTCCACGGCGGCATGGGTGTCCCGCCAGATCGGCAGCGCTGCCGAAAGCACCGCCATGCCGTCTTCCGTCAGGCGCAGGCGCTTGCCGCGCTTGTCCTTCGGGTCCGGCTCCACCGAGACCCAGCCCCGGCGGGCGAGCGGTTTGAGCGCGGCGGTGAGCGTGGTGCGGTCCATGGCGAGCAGATGCGCCACCGGCCCCATGGGCGGCGGCTCGGGCCGGTTGAGCGCCATCATCAGCGAGAATTGCCCGTTGGTCAGCCCGAGCGCCTTGAGCGCGGTGTCGAAGCGCCGCGCCAGCGCGCGCGCCGCCCGCTGCGCATGCAGGCACAGGCACGTGTCTCGCACATGGATCGTTGTCGAAAAGGGAATCAGACGCTCATTTGACATGTGATAAATATGTTGATATCAACCTTTTTGTCAAGTCGGAACGTTCCGGGGGAGAAAAGCGTTGGCGTGCCATGCACGCCATTTGGCGCAGACCGCGCACCGAGGAGGAGGAGAAAATGCAGCATCCTGTCGTATCCCGTGAAGAATGGCTGGAGGCGCGGCGAGCGCTCCTGTTGAAGGAGAAGGAGGCGACCCGTCTCCGCGACCGGCTGAACGCCGAGCGTCTTGCCTTGCCCTGGGTCGAGGTCGAGAAGGACTATGTCTTCGACACGCCCTCCGGCCCGAAGACCCTTGCCGGCCTGTTCGATGGCCGCAGTCAGTTGATCGTCTATCACTTCATGCTGGGCCCCGACTGGGAGGCCGGCTGTCCCGGATGCTCCTTCCTCGCGGACCATCTGGACGGCGCGCTGCCGCATCTCAACCATCACGATGTCACGCTCGTCTGCGTCTCCCGCGCGCCGCTCGACAAGATCGAGGCCTACAAGCGCCGCATGGGCTGGCATTTCCCCTGGGTCTCGGCCTTCAACAACGATTTCAACAGGGATTTCCACGTCTCCTTCACGAGGGAGGAACTCGCCTCCGGCCATGTCCTCTACAATTTCACGCAGACGCCGGCGGAGCAGGCCCATGACGAACTGCCCGGCCTGTCGAGCTTCTACCGGGACGAGGCGGGCCGCGTCTTTCATACCTATTCGAGCTATGCCCGGGGCCCGGAGGAACTGATCGGGACGCTGATGATCCTCGATCGCGCGCCGAAAGGCCGCAATGAGGGAACCACCATGGATTTCGTCCGCCGCCACGACGAATACGAGGAACGGCCGAAGGCGGCGACCTGTTGCCATTGATGCGGCCGACCGGGAGGAAAAATCATGGAATTTTCAAAACCTCGGGAAGAGCATCGCTTCCTTGAAAAGCTGGTCGGCGACTGGATCATCACGTCCTCCTCCAGTCACGAGGACTACGATCCCGCCGATCCCGCCAAGGTATGGACCGAGACCGTGCGATCGGTCGGCGGTCTCTGGTTCGTTGCCGAGGGCAGGGGCGTCACGCCGGGCGGAACGCCTGCCACGACGGTCATGACGCTCGGCTACGATCCGCGCGCCGGCCATTATGTCGGCACCTGGATCGGTTCGATGATGGACACCTTCTGGGTCTACAAGGGCTGGGTCGAGCCGGATGGTAGGACGCTGACGCTGGAGGCCGAAGGGCCCGATTTCGAGGACCCCTCGAAGACGGCGGTTTATCGCGACGTCATAAAGTTCCACGATGATGACCGCCGGCAGTTTTCCGGAAGCGTGCGCCAGCCCGACGGTTCATTCAAGACTTTCATGACAAGCGAAATGTTGCGCCGGGGCTGAGGGACGGTCCCGATGCCGACGGGCGGCGGGGAGGTGCGATCCTCGCGACCGAATACCTTGGCGGGCCGTGAGGCCCGAATATTCCTGAACAGGCAATCTGAAGAGAGAGGACCTTTCCATGCAAGGCGGATTTATCTGGTACGAACTGATGACGCCGGATACGGCGGCGGCAGCCGATTTCTATACGAAGGTGGTCGGCTGGACGGCAGCCGACAGCGGCATGCCGGGCATGGCTTATACGCTGTTCAACGTGCCCGGCTTCGAGATGGGCGTCGCCGGCATGATGGAGCTGACGCCGGAGCTTGCTTCCCGCAACATCCCGCCGAACTGGAGCGGCTATGTCATGGTCGATGACGTCGACGCCAAGGCGAAGGAATTTGCCGACAATGGCGGCACGGTGTGTCGCCAGCCGGAGGATATTCCGGGCATCGGCCGGTTTGCCGTGGTCGCCGATCCGCAAGGGGCGGTCATCGATCTTTTCAAACCCAACATGCCTGATGGCCCGATGCCGCCTTCTCCGGCGCCGAATGCGCAGGGCACCTTCGGCTGGCACGAACTGATGGCCGGCAACGGCGAGGAGGCCTTTGCCTTCTATGCGAAGATGTTCGGCTGGACCAAGGACATGGCGGTCGATATGGGGGACATGGGCATTTACCAGTGCTTTGCCCATGAGGGCAAGGCGATCGGCGGCATGATGACAAAGCCGGCGGAAGTACCGGCTCCCTTCTGGGGCTACTACATCAATGTCGACGGCATCGATGCCGCCCTGGAGCGGGTGAAAGCCGGAGGCGGGACGATCGTCTTCGGCCCGCAGGAAGTGCCTGGCGGCAGCTTCATCCTGCAATGCCAGGACCCGCAGGGCGCCTATTTCTGCCTCGTCTCGAACAAGCGGTGAGCCGATATCGGGCAGGGGCGCGGCGCTTGCCCGGCGCGCCCCTGCGCCTCAGGCCGGAACCCGCTCGCCCTGGGCCAGAGTGGAAGCAGGAGCGACGAGCCTTGCTGCATGGTCCCCGGGCGCGATCAAGCCCGTGCGGTGGGTGACGGCGATCACCGTCATCTCGCCGGCAAGCGCCCGCCGGCGCGGCAAGGCCTCAGCTTTGCGGTCTGGCCGAGGCCGGCAGGCCGAACAGCCTGTCGAAGGCGAGATTGAAGACATAGGTGAAGGCGAGAAAATAGATCAGCAGCCCGACATTGGTCACGAAGGCCTCGGCGAACGGCATGCCGAGCGTCAGCGAAAGAACCGGCGTGAGCACGAGGGCAAGGCCGCCCTCGAACAGGACCGCATGCACCGCACGGCGCAGCGCGCTTCTTCCCTTCACCGGATTGCCGCTCTCCCACCATTCGAAGAGCGTGGTAAAGACGAAATTCCACGCCACCGCCGCGATGGATGCGGCGAGCGCCGCAATGCCCGAAGAGGTCGTATCGTTTCCGAGCATCGCGAAGACCAGCATGCTGGACAGCAGGGCAAGTCCTTCGAACGAGCAGACATAGACGATTCGGCGGACGACGGGTGACATGACGATGTGCCTCCGGGACATGGCTGGCGAGAATGCGGGAGAGCCGGGCGGTGCGCCACCGTATAGCAAATACATCGGCCCCGCAGGAAGGCGATGCGCGAAAACGCTTGTCCGCCGGGCCGGCTGTTTGCTCCGGGCGGTTTCGCATATGCGGCTGCGGCCGCCCTCGGAAAGGAAGTGTCGGCAGGGAGGGAGGCGGTGGTAGGAAGGCTAGACTGTCTCCGTTTGCGGAGAAAGGCGAAGGTTCAGCGTGTGGCGGTCTTTTTCGCGGGGCGGCGGGCCTTTGGCGCAGGTTCGCCGGTCCGCCCTTCGGCGGCGTCACGCTCCAGCCGGAGCGCCTTCAGCTTTTCGGTCTTCTTGTCCCGGGCGATGACTTCCGCCTCGATGATGCCGCGGGCTGCGCTGTCTGTCGACTGCGCCTTGTCGCGGGCGTTGATCTTTTCCGGCTTGAAGAATTTTTCCTTGGTCGCGGTCACGGGGGTCCTCCGATGATGGGGGCCATGCGCCCGGTCGGGCGCAAAGCCGGGGAAGAATGGTCAGCGGCCCGGACGGGCCACTTTCTTCGGCGCGGGCAGGAGCCCTTCGCGCTGCAATTTCTTGCGCGCCAGCTTGCGTTGGCGGCGAATGGCCTCGGCTTTTTCGCGGGTGCGTTTTTCCGAGGGCTTTTCATAGGCGCTGCGCGCCTTCATTTCACGAAACAGTCCTTCGCGCTGCATCTTCTTCTTGAGAACCCGAAGTGCCTGATCGACATTGTTGTCCCGAACGAGAACCTGCAAGTGAACTCCTTTCCTGGCGGTTGAGCACCGCCTCTGGTGACTGGTGCTGACGCTTGCCGGCGGGGCCGGCGGCTGTCAGTGGTTGATGCGGATGGACGAAGGCTTGAGCCAGGGCTCGCCCTTCGCGGTTGCTTCCGGCTTTTCCGGCGGCGTCGAGGCCGTTGCCAGCAGATCGATGTCCGAGAGCACGATACGTCGATCGAAGTTTTCGGTGTCGAAGCGGATACGATACTGCTTTTCGCCGCTGTCGCTCGGCAATATGGCAACGATCCGGCACGACGTCCTGTTCCGGCCCGTGCCGGAAAAACCGTCCTTGAGGATGACGACGTCACCGATTGCGGGGTCTGTTGAAGTCATGGCCACCTCCTTCTGCTGACGTTGCGCTTTTCTCTTCACGAGGGATTGGCCGGGTCGCGGCACGCGGCCGCCGGCTGCGCAACATCCCGGCGCCTCAGCGATGCCCTTGGGCGGTGCGGAGGGCGGAATCCTCGCGAAAAAACAAAAAGGCCGGGAATGAACCCGACCTCTTCTCGTCACTCAAACCCTGAAGCGCATCGCGCTCTTGCTGCCAGTACATCCGTGGTCAGCCAGGGCGAATGACAATCACGCAGCCCGAAGGTTGTCTGCCGAGCTCTTGCCCGACCGGTTGTCGCGCACGATATCGTAGGAGATCTTCTGGCCTTCGCGCAGTTCGCGCATGCCAGCCCGTTCGACGGCGGAGATATGTACGAACACATCCGTGGAGCCTTCGTCAGGCTGAATGAAGCCGAAGCCCTTGGTGCTGTTGAACCACTTTACAGTGCCGGTATTCATAACGATTTCCTTTCAATCGTTTGGTTCGCCGGGGAGATATTCGTCCGGCTTGATCGATGTTGAGAGGAAATCTGACCGTGCGCCACAGCGCTTAGACAAAGGTCACTAGCAATCTTCGATAGCGTTAATATAGGCGTTACCGCCCATAATGCAATGAAAGAATGAAAAATATCCGAAATTTCGATTTTTGCGAGTGCCGGAAAAAACTGCCAAGTCCCCTGTTTTGTTTAGGATAATCTTGCCGCAGATCGATAATTTTCTGGCGATCCAGAGGGTTGCGGTCCGGGCTTCCGGATAGCGTTGTGGCCTGTCTCGTCGTCATTTTGGGTAGCGTGCGCCACAATTTCGGCACGCTCCGGGGCGAAGGCTTCGGTCGGTTTCGCAACCTGTCATTTTGTCCGTCCGATTCTCTCCCTCGTTCTTGAAGTCTCGTCCATGTCGTCACCCCTGCGATTGTCCCGCCGCGCCTTCTGCGCCTGTCTTGCCTGCGCTCTTGCGGCCCCGCGCGCTTTGGCGGCAATGCCGGAAGCCGCGTCGGCTGTTCCGTCTGCCGGCCCGGAGGTGTTGAAGGAGACGGTGGAGCCCCGCCTCACCGTCGTAAAAGGCGGCAACCGGGCAGCGCCGCATGTGGCCCTGACGCTCGATGCCTGTTCCGGCCATGTCGACATGCGCATTCTCTCCGTGCTGCTCGAGGGCGAGATCCCTGCCACGATCTTTGTCACGGCCCGCTGGCTGCGCCGCAACGCCGAGGCGCTCGCTCTCCTGAAAAGCCGGTCGGACCTGTTCGAGCTCGAGAACCACGGGCTGAACCATGTCCCGGCGATCGACCGGCCGGGCACCGTCTATGGCATAGCGACGGCGGGCTCGATGGAGGCCGTGGTCGGCGAGGTGGAAAACGGGGCGAAATGGATGGCGAAGGACGGTCTCGATGCGCCGCGCTGGTTTCGTGGCGCCACCGCCCGTTACACGCCCGCCGCCATCGCCGCGATCGAAGCGATGGGATACCGCATCGCCGGCTATTCTCTGAATGCCGATCAGGGCGCCACTCTGCCCGCCGCGGCGGTCGCGAAGCGGATCGCCGCCGCCCGCGACGGCGACGTGATTATCGCCCATGTCAATCATCCCGAGCGCTACTCCGGCGAGGGCGTCGCCCGGGGCATCGAGGCGCTGAAGGCAAAAGGTGCGGTCTTCGTCCGGCTGGATACGCTCGACGGGAAGGAGATCGCCGGGGTGGCGCAGCAGTGACGAGGAGGAGACGGCGCCTCGTGCCGCCGTCCTTGCAGCCGCTTTCGGCCGTTCCGCATCGTCATGGCCCTTGCCGCGCCGGTCAAGACGCGGTTTACCATTCGCCGCTAATACTGTCCGCATAGCCGCATCTGTGCCGGTCGCACTTTTCTTTCAACCTCATTTCAGGAGGTTCAATGCCCGAGGCATTCGATTCCGATATCTTCAATCTCGCCCCGATCGCCATGTGGATCGAGGATTTCAGCGAGGTGAAGGCGCAGTTCGACATCTGGCGTGCCGAGGGCGTCACGGATATTCGAGGCTTTCTGCGGGCGGATGTTTCGCGCATTGCGGAGTGCTCCAGGCGAATCCGGGTGCTGGATGTCAACCGCAAGACGCTGGAGCTTTTCGAGGCAGACGACGTCGATCATCTTCGGGCAAACACGTCGAAGATCTTTCGCGACGACATGCTGGAAACGCACATCAACGAACTGGCCGAGCTTTTCGACGGAAAGCAGGCCTTCTCCAGCGCGACGGTGAACTACACCCTCTCCGGCAGGCGGCTCGATATCCAGCTTCGCGGCGCCGTGCTGCCGGGTTATGAGGACACCCTCGGCAAGCTGCTTCTGACGACGGAGGACATCACCGCCCGGGAAGACGCACGGCGCGCCGAAGTCGCCCAGAGGCTCCAGGCAGAGGGCATCTTCAAGCACTCGCCCGTCTCTCTGTGGATCGAGGATTTCAGCGGCATCAGGGCGTTGATCGAGGACGTTCGCGACCGCGGCATCGTCGATTTCCGGACCTTCATGGACGTTCATCCGGAGTTCGTGCGCCAGTGCATGAGCGAGATCAGCGTCATCGACGTCAACCAGGCGACGCTTGACCTGTTCTGTGCGCCGGACCGGATGACGCTTCTGCAGCGGCAGAACGAGATCTTCCGCGACGATATGGAAAAGCCTTTCCGCGAACAGCTCATGGAGCTCTGGAACGGCAATCTCTACCACCATCGCGAGGTCATCAATTACGCGCTGGACGGCTCGGAGCGCCACATTCTGCTGCATTTCTCGGTTTTTCCCGGTCACGAGAAGGACTGGTCCCGAGTTCAGGTGGCGCTCGCGGACATCACCGCCCGCAAGAAGGCCGAAGCCTATCTCGAATATCTCGGCAAGCACGACGTTCTCACCAAGCTTTACAACCGCGCCTTCTATACGGACGAGATCAACCGGCTGGAAAGAAAGCCGCTGCGGCCGGTTTCGGTCATCATGATCGACCTCAACGGGCTGAAGGAGGCAAACGACCAGCTCGGTCACGATGCCGGCGATGCCCTGCTCAGGCGCTTCGGGGAAATCCTGAACGGCGCCGTCTCGCCGCCCAACCACGCAGCGCGGATCGGCGGCGACGAATTCGCCGTCCTGATGCCGGGGGCCGACGCCAAGGCGGCGGGCGCCATGGTCGATACGATCAACGAACTTTTGAAGATCAACAACCAGTTCTACTCGAACGCTCCGCTCGGCATGTCCCTGGGTGCGGCGACGAGCGAGCCCGGCGAGACCATGGAAGCCGTCGTCAAGCGCGCCGATACGCTGATGTACGAGCAGAAGAAAGCCTATTACGAAGCAAGGGGTATTGTCGGCATGGCGGCCGCAAGGATGGCGAGCAGGGTTTCCTGATGCATGTCGCCGGGCTTCAGCCGGCGGAGACCCTTGTACTTTCCTGCGCGGCGCGAACTGGCGTCTGCCGAAAAGCTTCCTACATGAAGCCGCGCTGTTGAACGAACCTGCGAAGGAACCTGTCCGATGGAATCTCCGGCGCGAAAGCTGACGACGCTGAAGTCGATCTCGGACGCGGAAATCGAGGCCGAGCGCGCCCTGGCGGTGCTCCGGCTCTTTTGCGCGCTGGTGCTGCTGGCGCCTCATTTGCTCGAGCCGCTGCTCGACATTCCCGGGCAGCCGCCCCGCTGGCAGGTGCCGTCCGTGCTTGCGCTTGTGACGCTCTCCCTGAGCGGGCTTTTCTCGCTCTTCCTCATCGGCCTTGGAGAATTCCGAGCCTGGATGCGCTACCTGTTCTCGTTCATGGACGCGGCCATGGTGGCGGCCGTCTGCTATCTGTCTTTAAGCTTCCACCAGCTTTCCGGCGCGTGGATCTTCGCCGCGCCAGGCATCTGGTCCATTCCGCTGCTGCTGACGGTCGGCGCATTGCGCTACCAGCCGGCGATCCAGATCTGGTCGACTTTCCTGTTTTTCATCGCGCTCGTGGCTGTCGCCATGCTGCTTCCGCTGGAGATGGGCGAACAGGCCGCCATACCCGCCGGCGTCTGGGCGCTGTTTTCGCCGCTGCCGTCATTCGCGCGTTTCAGCCTCCTCGTCCTCACCGGGCTTGCCTCCGTCGTGGTGATGTATCGCGCCCGCTCGCTCTTGCGTCGCGCCCAGCAGGCGGCCTATTCCACCGCGGAATTGTCGCGCTTTCTGCCGCCGGAAGTCGTTCCGCTGGTGACCCAGGGCGATGAGTGGCGGCAGGGTCGCAGACAGGTGGTGTCGATCCTCTTCGTCGATATCCGCAATTCGACGCAGATCGCCGAGGGCCTCGATCCCAAGGCGCTGTCGAAGCTGATCCGTTCCTTCCGCTCGATCGTCCAGCGCGCCTCCCAGGCCAATGGCGGCGTGATCGACAAGTTCATCGGCGATGGTGCCATGCTGTTGTTCGGCGTGCCCGATCCATCGGAAGACGATGCGGCAAGGAGCCTGAACTGCGCCCGCGACATTCTGCGGCTGATCGACGAACGCAACGGCTCGGTCGACGACGCCGTCCGGTTCACCGTCGGCATCGGTGTCCACATCGGCAAGGTCTATTGCGGCATCGTCGGTGACGACGCGCGGCGCGAATTCACCGTGATCGGCGATGCCGTCAATGTCGCTTCCCGCATCGAACAGGCGACGAAGCAATTCTCCACCCCGCTGCTCGCCTCCGGCGAGGCCGTCGCGGCGGCGAAGGAGGACGGCCTCTGGGAAGTCGCCAGTTCCGAACCGCTCCGCGGCCGGCAGAAGGCGATCTGCCTGATGGCGCCGAAGGCCGCGGTCCAAGCCTGAGGCATGCGCATGTGCGGCGGGGCGGGAGGCTCCCTCACGCCGCAGCAGTCAGCGTCAGGCCGATGCCCCACGGGTCTTTCAACGCATGGCCCTCAGCGGTGCGGGTCACGGGGATTTCGAGGCTTTCCAGCGTGGCGAGCGCCTTGTCGAGCGCGTTCCTGTCGTTGAAGGTCAGCGAATAGTCCGAAAGGCCGGACATGCCGCCTTCGCGGACGGTGGCGCCGCGGCTGTTCCAGATATTGGCGGCGATGTGATGATGATAGGTCCCGGCGCCGAAGAAGCTTGCGCCCGGATAGGCGGCCATCTTCTTCAGGCCGAGCACGCCCTCGTAGAAACGGTCGGCCTGCGGAATATTGCCGACCTGCAGATGCATGTGGCCGATCGCCGCCCTGTCCGTCATCCCGCCCCAGGCTGTCTTCGGAGCCTTGTCGTAGAGACCCTGCAGGTCGAGAGGCAGCGTCGCCATCTCCACCGTGCCGTCCGACAGGAACCTCCAGTCCCTGACGGGGCGGTCGGCATAGACCTCGATGCCGTTGCCCTCGGGGTCGGAGAGATAGATCGCCTCGCTCACCAGATGGTCGGAGGCGCCGTCGAGGCGCACGCCATGTGCCACGGCATGGGCGAGCCAGTGGCCGAGTTCGTTGCGGTCGGGCAGCAGGAAGGCGGTGTGGAACAGGCCGGCGGCGTTGCGCGGGGCGCGCTGCACATTGCCGCCGGTCGTCAGCGTCAGCAGCGGCTTGCCGCCCGCGCCGAGCACCGCGCCGCTCGCCGTCTGCTCGATGACCCGCAGGCCGAGCATGGTCTTGTAGAACTGTTTCACCCGGTCGAGATCGCCCACCACCAGATGGCTCCGGCCCACATGCACCGGTCGGGTAAGCGCAAAGCTCGGGGTTTTGTCTGCCGCAAGCGTGTCTGCCATGGAAATCTCCTTCGGATCGCCGCCGCTTCGGCTTTCGGCCAAGCGCTTTCGCACCGGTCTCGCCGCCGGCGGTCGGGCCGCGCCGCCGATCCTTTTCCTCATCTCTGCCCGGCGTTAATATGGAGATGTCGCATCGTTCACGAAAGGCTGAATAAAGTGGATTTATCGTTCGACGATTGTTGACGATGACTGTTTTCTTTGTCCGGCGAAAAATTGATCCTGATCAATGCGGGAAGGGCCGCGGCGACCCATGTTACGGACAAAGAGAGGAAACGCGGCGGGGACGGTCGCAGGTCAAAGGAGAAAGTCATGTACAAGAAAATTATTGTTCCGGTGGATTGCGGACAGCTCGACAAGGGCGAGAAGATCCTGCGCAAGGCCGCTTCGCTGCTCGATGCCGGTGGTGAGATTATTCTGCTGACCGTGGTCGAGGACATGCCGGGTTATCTCGCCATCGACCTGCCGGTCGACGTCATCGAAGGCGCGATCAAGGACGGCAAGGCCAAGCTCGTCGAGATCAAGGAAAAGACCGGCATCGACGCCCGTGTCGAGATCCGTTCGGGCGCGCCGGCCCGCGAAATCCTGGCGGCTGCCGGCGAACACGGCGCGGATCTCATCATCATCGCCTCGCATATTCCGGATCTCGCCAACTATTTCATCGGCGCCACCGCCGACCGCGTCGTCCGTCACGCAAAATGCTCGGTTCTGGTTGACCGCTGAGCGGCCGGCCCTCAGACTGCCATAGAAGAACAAGGAAACACCCGGGATGGACACCGCAAGATACGAACAGATCCTGAAGGACAGGCAGCAGGAGATCCTGGCCCGCCTGCAAAAGATCGACACCGATCTTGGCCGGCCCCGGGACCAGGACAGCGAGGAGCAGGCCACCGAGGCCGAGAACGACGAGGTTCTCGAGGAGTTCGGCGAGGTCGGCGAAAAGGAACTGAAGGCGATCGATGCGGCGCTTGAGCGCCTCGCCAAGGGCACCTTCGGCATTTGCGTCAAATGCGGCCAGCCGATTTCCGAACAGCGCCTCGCAGCCGTGCCCTACACGCCCTTCTGCCAGGAATGCGCCTCCGGCAAATAAGACATCCGGCCCGTCTCCATTTCTTGGAGGCGGGCCGGTTTCAAATGATCCCGTCAAATCGTTTCGCCTTCGTCAGGTCGGTCCTCAAGGCATCTTGAGCAATGCGCCGATGGTGCCGCCGACGAGCAGCACGAGGCCGATCAGGGTGGTGAGTGCCGCGCCCGGCCCGCGTTTCCTGGCGTCGGAGTAATATTCCGTGGCATAGAGGGCACGCGCCGCCGTCCAGCAAAGGCCGAGCAGCCCGGCCACGGCATCCGAGGTATAGGTGCCGAACAGCCAGAGTGCCGGCAGGAACAGCACCAGCTGTTCCGCGGTGTTCTGCTGCACCCGGAAAACCCGCTCGAAATCGAGATTGCCGGACACCTTGGGCGCTTCGACGCCGAACTGCTTGCGCGCGCGCGCCACCTTCACCATGAACCAGACATAGGTAATCAGCGCCGCGAATGTGGCGAGCACGGTGAAACGCATGGCGTCGATCCTCGAAAAACAGCCGGAACGGCGAGGAATTTTTAGGTTAAACCGAAACGCTCCGCAAGGCGCGGGCACGCTCTGGCGATTGCCGCCTGACAAGGCGGGGGAAAGGCGCGGGGCGCGCCGGCGCGATCACGGAGTATTCCACCTCCGCCCGAAGGTTGACTTGTCCGGTGCCTTAAATTCGCTCATGATCTGATCGATGGCATGCAAGATGAAACATCAGGAAGTCCCGCGTCGATGACCGATCAGTTCCGCTTCGGGCGGCCCTACGATTTTCACGAACTGGTGGCCGATGGCATTGTCCACGCCGTCGGCGTGGTTTTCGCGCTGGTCGGTGCTACCGCGCTGATTTTCTATGCGACGGTCTGGTCTTCCCATGCGGAAATGGCCGCGGCCTGGATCTATGGCCTCGGCCTCGTCATCGCGCTCGGCGTTTCCTGCACCTACAACATGTGGCCGCATTCGCGCACCAAGTGGATACTGCGCCGTTTCGACCATTCGGCGATCTTCGTGCTGATTGCAGCCACCTATACGCCGTTCCTGGTCAAGGGTTCGGATGACTGGCGCATCATGGCGCTGCTCGGCGCGGTCTGGCTCACGGGCGTCATCGGCATCTGGCTGAAGTGTCGCTATCCCGGCCGCTACGACCGGCTGGCGATCCTGCTTTATCTCGCCATGGGCTGGAGCGGCGCCATCGCCCTGGGCCCGATTTCCAAGATCCTGCCCGGCATCACCATCACCCTCATCCTCGCCGGCGGCATCCTTTATTCGGCCGGCGTGATCTTCCACGTCTGGGAGCGCCTGCGCTTCCAGAACGCCATCTGGCATGGCTTCGTGCTCACCGCCGCGATGGTGCATTACTCGGCGGTGTTTACGGCGATCACTCTCTGAGGTTTCGCCAGCCTTCTGCTGATCCGGGAGGCATGTGGGAGCCGAAACGGAATGCGGCTGTGGTTATGGTCAGCATCAACAGGATGGTGAAGCAGCCGTTCAGGACCATCTCCAAGAGGAATGAGCTTGTCTTGATGAGCAAGGTTTCGTCGAAGGGCATGATCCATGCTGCGAAAGATACGGCGAGGAAAAGGATGGTCAGCACGATGTGAGGCGATAGCATGACGGCCGAGATCCGCCAGCACTCGCCCCATTTTGCGAGGCGCCCTTGACCTCTGCGGAAATACGCCCCCGCCACGATTCCGCTGCCAATGGTCACGCTTATGAGCATGCCCGGCAGCTCGATACGGATGATGTCGAAATAGAAAAACAGGACGAACACGGCGGCTGCGGCGATGTTGAATGCGAACGATATCGCCAGGTAACGAATGATGAGCGGCACGGTTAAGCTCGACAACGAAATCTCCACCGGAAAATAGATAATCAAACAGAGACAACCTGAAGATGATTCTCCTGCGCATTCAAGGGGGTTGGATGGCGAGGATGTTTTTCTGCGTCGTCAGGGAAGCCGGTGCTCCCTTCACCGCCCCTTGAGCAGCACCACCGCGTATCGGCAGGCTTCGCTGCTCTCGTTCACGAAAGCGCAGTCGGCGGGCGGGCCGAGCGCCAGACAGTCTCCCGCAGCGATGTGGTGGCGCGCCTCTCCCTCGAGGAAGACGAGGCTGCCTTCCTGCACCCAGATCATCTGCCGGAGGAAGGCGAAGGCCGCTGCATCGTAGGGAACCCTGGCGCCGGCCGGCAGGGAAACCTCGACGATTTCGAGCGGCATGTCGACAGCAGGTGAAACCTGCCGCCGCACATAGCCTGTTTCAGGATCGGTCCACACCGGCTGGTCCTGCGCCCGGGAAAGCCGCCTGCCATTGGCTTCGGCCCGCGCAATCAGGGTGGAGACGCTGAGCGACAAGGCACCGGCGAGCTTGCCGAGAAAGGCGGCCGTCGGGCTGCTCTCGCCTCGCTCCACCTTGTTTATCATCGCGCGGGAAACGCCGGCCCGTTCGGCAAGGTCGCTCAGCGACCAGTTGCGCGCGGTGCGTTCAGCGCGGATTCTTTCCCCTAGACAGCGGTCGAAATCGTCTGATAAATTGGACATATCGTCAATATAGTGGACAATATTCCATGCCGCAACCCGTTCTCATCCGTGATGCCGTCGAGGCCGATCTCCCGGCGATCCGCGACATCTACAATCATGCGGTCGAGCACACGACCGCGATCTGGAACGATGTGCTGATCGACGTCGACAATCGCCGTGCCTGGCTGGAACTGCGCCGTGCGAAGGGCTTTCCGGTTCTGGTGGCGGAAAGGGACGGCAAGGTGGCGGGCTACGCCTCCTATGGCGATTGGCGCGCCTTCGACGGCTATCGCCACACCGTCGAGCATTCCGTCTATGTCGACAAGGATTGCCGTGGCGCGGGCATCGGCAAAAAGCTGATGCTGGAACTGATCGCGCGGGCGAAAGCCGCCGGCATGCATGTGATGATCGCCGCGATCGAGGCGGAGAACACGCCGTCCATTGCCCTGCACGAGCGCCTTGGCTTCCGCCTCGTCGGCATTCACCGGGAAGTCGGCATCAAGTTCGGCCGCTGGCTCGATCTGGCCGCGATGGAACTGAGGCTGTAAAGCTTTCGAAGGCGCCAAGATCGCGTCTGCCCTCGTAGCGCCGCATCTCCGGCGCCTTGCCCGTGTTGCGGCGGTAGTGCCAGCGCGCATAGACGAGGAAGGCCGGCAGGCTTGCCGGCCAGAGGAAGCTTGCGGCAAGCCCCAGAATGCGGGCGCTGTCCCAGCGGTTGCCGTTCGCCATGCCCTCGACATAGGTCAACCCCATGAAGAGCGCGGCGGGCAAAAGCCAGAGAATGAGCGCGAGCGAGGACATTGCGCAATTACCGACAAAACGAATCAATCTTTCTGAGATTACTCCGGAAATATGGCGTTTTGGCAAGCTCTGTTTGCGACGCACAATGCGGTTGCGACGCACAATCGCGACCGGCCTATTCGATGCGGGCGCGCAGCATGTCGCCGCGGATGAGGATCGCCGGCTTTGCGCCGGGCGTATTCGGCAGGGCGCTGTCGACGAAAGAGGCCGTGGCCTCCACCAGATAGCTGACCGCCGTTGGCTGCAGGAAGCGCAGCGTCGCGTCGAGCATCTTGCCGGAAATCGCGATCGTTTCGTTGTGCATGATCCGCTTGAAGGTGATCCGCGCCCTCAGTGCCGCGCCTGAGATCGTCAGGTTTTCCGCATGCCCGTCGAGGCTGATATCGCCGGCGTCGCTGCGGATGTCGACGGCGGAGAAATCGCCGTCGAGCCGGGTGCGCGCGGCCTTCTGGTCGATGATGACAGCAGCCCCCGGCCGAATGTTGGCGGCAAGCTCCATGGTGCAGTCCGACCAGTCGAAGACGCGCGGCGAACGGCCGACATCGACGATCAGCGTATCTCCGTCGATGCGCATCGCCCCCCGCGCCGGGCAGGCATCGGAAAACCAGCCGGAGCGCCAGATCGCGCCCCAGCCGTGGCGCTCGCCCCTCAGCTCGGCGATATGCGGGCCTTGCGCGCCGGTGGAAATGCGGATGTCGCTTGCCGATCCCTCGACGCGGATCGTCGAGACCTTCGAAAGGTCGACGGGGCCGGCGAGGCTGTCGCGCGTGGAAACGAAGGCGACGGCGCCGTCGATCAGGGCGAGCGCGATAATCGTGCCGGCGACGGAGAGGAGGGCGGTTCGGATTTTCATGGGAGTGCTCCTTTGGACCTGGGGATGTCCTTATCGAGCATGCCGGTTGTCCTGGCCGCGACCTCGATCGCGTTTCAGGTCGACCTCGAACGCGCTTTCGGGCCATATGGGGATATCAGACCGAATTCGTCACACCCGCCGACCCCGCGCCCATGATCTTCGTACCGCTGTCCTTTGCCGTCTCGCTTTTCCTCCTGGCCTTTCTCGTGCGGCTGCTGCTGCAGGGGCGGGAAAGCCTTGGCCGCAATCATCTCTTCGTCCTGCTGGTCGCGCTTTACGTGGTGCAGACGGTGCTGGTCGGCCTGCGCTGGGGCTATGGCGTGACCGCCATCCTGCCGATCCTGTCGCTTTTTGCGAGCCTCGTGCCGCCGCTCACCTATCTTGCCTTCCGCGATCTTGCCCGCGAGGAGGGGAACGGCCTTTCCCCCCGAGACTGGCCGCATCTGATGCCGACGCTCGTGCTGGCCGTCCTGCTCGTCGTCTGGCGCGATCTGATCGACCTGCTGATTATCGGCGAGTTCCTGGGCTACGGGATGCGGCTCGCCTGGCTCGCCCGTCTCGGCACCGACGGGCTCGTGGCCTCGCGTCTCGACGGTTCGCTCCGCTCGCATCGCTCTCTGGTGCTGGCGGCGCTGACGCTCATGTCGTCGGCCCTGACGGACATCGGCATCAGCCTCGACATGGCGTTCGGCGGCGGCCGCCATTCCGCCGCGGTGGTCTCGGCCGCGACCACCGTCATCCTGCTCCTGCTCGGGATTGCCGCCGTCGTCGCCGGCGGCGAAGAGGGGGCGGGCGGAGAGGAGGAGGCATCGCCTGTAGACGAAGTCAGGGCATATTCCCCGACACCGGAGGTTTCCGGCGCGGACGGGGAAGTCGCGGCCGGTCTCGACCGGCTGATCCGCGAGCGGCGCCTTTATGCCGATGCCGGCCTCAATCTCGGCAAGCTCGCCCGCCGCATGGGCCTGCCGGCCCGCGCCGTTTCCCATGCGGTCAATCGCGTCCACGGCATGAGCGTTTCGCAATACGTCAACAATTTCCGCATTGCCGAGGCCTGCCGGCTTCTCGCGGAAACCGACATGCCGGTCACCCGCATCGTCTTCGAGGCGGGCTTCATGACCAAATCGAATTTCAACCGGGAATTCCTGCGGGTAACGGGAACGAACCCCACGCGCTGGCGCGGGGAAAAGGCCGCCGCCATTTGTGCGGATCAGCCGCCGAAATAGTTGAAATAGGCCCAGACCAGCACGAAGACCGCGATAACGCCGGCGGCGATCAGCGCTTTCTTCAGGCCCGGCGGCACCTTCTTCGGTTCCTTCGGCTTCTGCGGTTTCCTGAATTCGACGACATTGCTCACGCGGATGATTCCCTTGGATGCTGTGGCGCGGAACTTAGAGCAATTCCAGCAAAAGTGGGAACCGGTTTTGCGTTCGCAAATGCGTAAAACAAAGAAATAAAGCATGTCGCGCAAAAGTGCGAAGCGGTTTTATGGGGTAGCGGGGACGCGAGGGGGTGGGGTGTTTCCGGCTCTGCTGCAATGGAGTTTTCTACGATAAGCCATTCGCTTGCGGCTTCACCCCCTGTGCCCGGCAGGGCAGAGGGGGTATTCGCAGAATGTCGCAGCTTGTGTCACCGCTTCCGCAACGGCTCGACCTATGTAAGCCTTTGCGTGATCGATACCCATCACCGCCCTCTCACAACCGTCAAGCCTCAGGTTCGAACACCATCGAATGACCGTTGATGCAGTAGCGCAGGCCGGTCGGCTTCGGGCCGTCGGGGAAGACGTGGCCGAGATGGCCGCCGCAATTGGCGCAGCGGATTTCCGTCCGCACCATGCCGTAGGAGGCATCGCGGTGTTCGGTGACAGCACCGGGCTTCACCGGCTCGAAATAGCTCGGCCAGCCGCAGCCGGCGTCGAACTTGGTGTCGGAATAAAACAGCGGCTCGTCGCAGGCCGCGCAGCGGTAGAGGCCTTTTTCGAACGAGTTCCAGTAGGGTCCGGTGAAGGCCCGCTCGGTGCCGTGCTCGCGCAGGATTCGGTATTGCTCCGGCGTCAGCTGCTCGCGCCACTCGGCTTCGGACTTCTCGATCTTCGGCTTGACGGGATCTGCCATGGTCATCTCCTTGTTCTCCCCCTAGATAGGACGCCGATCCATCCGCGGCAATGCTGGTGATACCCTCGCCCCCGGCATGTCGGCCGGGCATGGCCGCCGACCTGGTTCCGACAGGATTGACAATCTACCTATCGATAGGTAGGTATGTTCCATGAGCAATCTCTCCACCACCTCCGACGACATTCTTCGCTGTGCCCGCAAGCTTATCATTGAAGGGGGCTATAACGGCTTCAGCTATGCCGATATCGCCGATGTCGTCGGCATCCGCAAGGCCAGCATCCATCATCACTTCCCCGCCAAATCCGATCTGGTTCGCGCCCTGGTCGCGCGTTATCGCGAGGAGATGGAGGCGGGGGTCGCCGCGCTCGAACGCGAAGTGACGGACCCCGCCGCGCAATTGCGCGCCTATGCCGGATACTGGCGGGCCTGCATCGTCGATGACACCGAACCTTTTTGCGTCTGCGCCCTGCTGGCGTCCCAGATCCCGGTCCTTCCGGAGGATGTTGTCGTGGAGGTGAGAGCCCACTTCCGCGGCCTGTCACGCTGGCTCGCCTCGGTGCTGCGTCGGGGCGGCGAGCAGGGCGTCATCGCGCTTTCCGCGCCCGCCGAGGCGGAGGCCGAGGTTTTCATGGCCACGGTTCACGGCGCCATGCTGTCGGCCCGCGCCTATGGCGATCCGGCCGTCTTCGGGGCGATCGTCGATCCCTTGCTTCTGCGTCTCGAAGCGCGCGGCTGATGCCGCGCGGCGCAATCGTTTTTGTCGTATTTACCTACCGACTGATAGGTAGGTCGAAATCCCGTTTCGAAACCCTTGAAAGGATCTCTGCATGTTCGGTATCTCCCCGCTCGGCTGGCTGCATACGCTCGGCAGCCTGCCCGCCATCCCCGTCGCCTTCTATATGTTCGCCTGCTATGGGCGCATTGTACCCCGCTCCATTCCGGGCGGCATCTATTTCGTCTCGATGCTGATCGGCGCCGCCACGGTGGTTCTCGTCGCTCACCAGCCGGTCAGCTACGTCATCGGCCTCATCACCGCCTTGCTGGTGCTTGCCGGTTACGGAGTGGGGCGGCTGCCGGTTCCTCCGCGCTTGGCGCGCTATGTCGAGACCGTCTGTCTCAGCCTGTCCGCCTTCTTCCTGATGGTGCCCACGGTGAGCGAAACCCTCCGGCGGGTGCCTGACGGGCATCCCTTCGTTACCGCGCTCGATGCGCCGCTTCTTCTCGGTTTCCAGGCCGGCTTGCTCGTCCTTCTCGTGGTCGGCCTTTCGGCGCAGATAATCCACCTGCGCCGAAAGGGGACGGCGCGCGGCTTGGTCGAGTAGCCGCCGGACAAGGGCGGCGGGTCGTCCTGCACGGCGCCCCGCCATGCGCGCCATGGTCCCCGTCGCGTGCGTTCAAATCATCTTGAAGGTGTTGTCCGTCGGTTTTTTCCTGTCTTTTTCCGAACTTGCTTGAGGCCGCCGGCCATTTATCCTAACAACGGACGCATCGAAGATGTCGGGGGATCGGGCTGCGGGAAGCGGCAGGGGAGTATTGATGACAGGAGACGGGGCTGCCCTGACCTTTCTTGCCATGGCCCTGCCGTTTGTGGCTGCGCTTCTTGCCCCGCTTGTCGTGCGCCGACTGGGAGCCAATGCCGCGTGGCTCATTGCGCTCGCTCCGCTGGCCGTGTTTGTCCATCTCCTCGGCTTTTTGCCGGAGATCGCCAGGGGCGAGGTCGTCACCGGCGGCTATGCCTGGGTGCCGAGCCTGAACCTCAGCTTCTCCTGGTTTCTCGACGGCCTGTCGCTTACCTTCGCGCTGCTGATAACCGGCATCGGCACGCTGATCGTGCTCTATGCCGGCGGCTATATGAAAGGCCATCCGCAGCAGGGACGCTTCTTCTCCTTCATCCTCATGTTCATGGGCGCCATGCTCGGCGTCGTGATGTCGGACAGCTTCCTGATGCTCTTCGTCTTCTGGGAACTGACCTCGATCACCTCCTTCCTGCTGATCGGTTTCGATCATCAGCGGGAAGCGTCGCGCCGGGCGGCGCTGCAGGCGATGGTGGTGACGGGCGGCGGCGGGCTTGCTCTGCTGGCCGGTCTGATTTTCATCTGGAACATCACCGGCGTCACCCAGCTTTCCCTTCTGGTTCACACCGGCGATCTCCTGCGCGCAAGCCCGTTTTATGTCACCGCGCTTTTCCTCGTGCTGGGCGGCGCCTTCACCAAGTCGGCGCAGTTTCCTTTCCATTTCTGGCTGCCCAACGCAATGGAAGCGCCGACCCCGGTTTCCGCCTACCTGCATTCGGCGACCATGGTGAAGGCCGGCGTCTATCTCCTGATGCGGCTCAATCCGGTCATGGGCGCAACGCCCGCCTGGGAAATCCTCCTGCCGTTCTTCGGCGGCATCACGCTGCTCGTCGGCGCGCTGCTCGCCATCCGCCAGACCGACCTCAAGCTGATGCTGGCCTACACCACCGTCGCCTCGCTCGGCCTTCTGGTTCTGCTGACCGGCTTCGGCTCGCCCTATGCTGTCGAGGCCGCCGTCCTTTATCTGGTCGCCCATTCGCTGTTCAAGGGCGCGCTCTTCATGGTCGCCGGCATTGTCGATCACGAGGCGGGCACCCGCGAGGTGACGAAGCTCGGCGGACTGCGCGCCGCGATGCCGATCACCTTCGCCGCAGCCCTTCTTGCCGCCGTCTCCATGGCCGGCCTGCCGCCCTTCTTCGGCTTTCTCGCCAAGGAGGAGATCTATGCGGCGCTGGCGGGGTCCGGCCCGCGCGCCATGCTCTTCGCGCTTGCTGCGATCCTCGGTAATGCCCTGATGTTCGCCATCGCCTTCGCCGTCGCCTTGAAGCCTTTCCTCGGGCCGAAGGTGGAAACGCCGAAACACGCCCATGAGGGGCCGCTTCTTCTGTGGTTCGGGCCGCTGCTCCTGTCGCTTGCCGGCCTTGCGGCGGCGGTCTTTTCGGGTCCGTGGCATCGGGCGGTTTCCTCCCCCATGGCCAGCGCCGTGGCGGGGACGGCAAAGGCCGTGACGATCGATCTCGTGCCGCATCCCGGCCTGCCGCTCGCGCTTTCCGGGGCGACGGTCGCCCTCGGCATTCTCGTCTATCTCGGCCTTTCCCGCGCCCGCCTTGCGATGGAGCGCCTGCTCGATATTCTCGGCCCCGGTCCGGACCGCGGTTTCGATGCCTTCATTCGCGGCCTCGTGCGCCTTTCCTTTCAGGTGACGCGCGTGATCCAGAACGGCCGGCTGGATGTCTACGTGACCTTTACCTTCGCGCTGCTGGCTCTGGTGCTTCTCGCGCCGCCCGTCCTCTTCGATGAATTGCCGAAGCTGCCGGTCTGGCCGGCGGATGCGCGGTTCCATGAACTCGCCTTCTTCGCCATCGCCGTCATCGGCCTTTTTGCCGTGCTGCGGGTGAACGACCGGCTGACGGCGATCGTCTCGCTCGGCATCCAGGGCTTCGCGGTGGCCATCATCTATCTGCTGTTCGGCGCGCCCGACCTGTCCTTCACCCAGTTCATGGTCGAAACGCTTTCTGTGGTCATCCTGGCGCTGGTGATGACGCGGCTGCGGCTTTCGCCGGCCGATCCCCGCACCCTGCTCGAACGTGTCGTCGACGGCACGATTGCGGTTGCCTGCGGCCTCGGCTTCTCGATGCTGCTGTTGAAGTCGACGGAAGTCCCCTTCGATGCGGTGCTCACCGATTTCTTCAATACCTATTCCAAGGTGATCGCCCACGGCGCCAACGTCGTGAACGTCATTATCGTCGATTTCCGCGGCACGGACACTCTGGGCGAAATTGCCGTGGTGATGATTACCGGCCTTGCGATCCTGGCGCTGATCCGCATCCGGGTCGCTCCGAAGGGAGGCAAGTGATGACGATCGTTCCTTGTCTCTCTCCGGCGTGCTTTTACGGAGGCCACGCATGAATACGGTCATCTTCCGCACCTTCGCCCCCTTCGTCACCGCGCTGATGCTGCTGTTTTCGGTTTTCGTCCTGCTGCGCGGCCATAACGAGCCGGGCGGGGGCTTTATCGGCGGCCTGATCGCCGCCTCGGGATTTGCGATCTACGGTATTGCTTTCGGCGTGCAGGCGGTGCGCCGCGCGCTCTTCTTCCACCCGCTGTCGATTGCCGGCGCCGGCCTGTTGCTGTCGACGCTGTCCGGCCTGATCTCGGCGCCCTTCGGCATGCCCTTCATGACGGGGCTGTGGATCTATCCCGAAATCCTCGGCGTCGAGGTGCCGCTCGCCACGGTGATGTCCTTCGATGTCGGCGTCTATCTGGTCGTCGTCGGCGCGATCACCTCCATCGCGCTCGCGCTGGAAGAAAGGGGGCTGGACTGATGGAAGCGCTGCTCTGCGGCCTCGTCGGCATCTTCTTTGCCGCGGCCTTTTACCTGCTGATGTCGAAGCATGTCGTGCGCATCCTGCTCGGCGTCGCCATCCTCGGCAATGCGGTGAACCTCATGCTGTTCACCGCCGGCCGCCTGACCCGCGAAGTGCCGCCGATCATTCCGGCCGGTGCCGATGCGCTGCCCGTCGGTGCCGCCAATCCCCTGCCGCAGGCCCTCATCCTGACGGCGATCGTCATTTCCTTTTCCTTCTTCTGCTTCCTGCTGGTGCTTGCCTATCGCGCCTATGAGGATCTCGGAACCGACGACACCGATGACATGCGCGTCGCCGAACCGAAGGGCGAACCGCTGCCGCCGCTGGGGTATTGATGATGAATTCTGCGAAGATGTTGCCGCGCTCGGCTGATGGTCGCCATCCGGCGGCCATCCTTAAATCCGCGATCACCCCCCTCAAGGCGGAGATGCCCGGCAGGGCAGAGGGGGGTAACTCCCTGCCATCGGAGGAGCGCCTCTGATGGCCGCATCGTCCCCCGTCGATTTCTCCCGCGCCCTGGTGATGGCACCGGCTGCAGCAGGCGACTGGCTGGTCATCCTGCCGGTGGCGCTCTGCCTCGCCTGTGGCGCGGTGCTGATGATGCTGCGCCAGTCGACCCGGCTGCATCCCTATATCGCCATCGCGGGCCTCGCCGCTCTGGTGCTCACCGATGCGGCGCTTCTGGCGCGCGTCGCCTCGCAAGGGCCGGTGACGATGATGATGGGGCGCTGGCTGCCGCCCTTCGGTATTGCCTTCACCGTCGATCTCACCGGCGCGCTGCTGGCCTTCACCGCCGCCATCGTGGCGCTCGCGGGCGGGATCTACGCGATGAAGGATATCGGCACGAGCGGCCGCCGCTACGGTTTCTATCCCTTCCTGATGGTGATGATGGCCGGCGTCTCCGGCGCCTTCCTGACCGGCGACATCTTCAATCTCTACGTCTGGTTCGAAGTGCTGCTGATCTCCTCCTTCGGCCTCCTGATCCTCGGCTCGGAGCGCGAACAGATCGACGGCGCGCTGAAATATGCGGTGCTGAACCTGATCGCCACCACGCTTTTCCTGATCGCCGTCGGCTATCTCTATGCTGTCTTCGGCACGCTCAACATGGCCGACATCGCCAGCAAGGCCGGTGAATTGCCGGAGAGCGCGCCGCTGATGACGTTGTCCGCCCTCTTTCTTCTGGCCTTCGGCATGAAGGCGGCGGCCTTTCCGGTGAATTTCTGGCTGCCGGCCTCCTATCATACGCCCCGCATCGTGGTCTCGGCGCTGTTTGCCGGCCTGCTCACCAAGGTCGGCGTCTATGCGCTCTTGAGGGTCGTGGTCATGCTGCTGCCGCTCGAGCGCGAGGAGCTGAGCCTCGTGATCGCGGTTGCCGCATCGCTCACCATGGTGCTGGGCGCCATGGGCGCGCTGGCGCAATCGGATATCCGCCGCCTTCTCGGCTTCGTCGTCATCTCCGGCATCGGCAACATGCTGGCCGGCATCGCCATCGGCGGCGGGACGGGCCTCTCTGCCGCCATCGCCTATGCGCTCCATTCGATCGTGCTGATGACGGCGCTCTATCTTCTGGCGGGGGAGGCCGCCCGCCGGGGCGGTTCCTACCGTCTGGAAGACCTCGCCGGGCTCTGGAGCGCGGCGCCTGCCTTCGGCGGCCTGTCGCTCGCCCTGTTCTTCGCGGCAAGCGGCCTGCCTCCCTTTTCCGGCTTCTGGCCCAAGGCCATGCTGGTCAAGGCCTCGCTCGACATTGGTGCGTGGTGGCTCGCCGGCGCGGTGCTTCTGTCGGGCTTTCTCACCACCATCGCCTTCGGCCGTCTTTTCCTGCTCGCCTATTGGCGACCGGCGCCCGTATCCGCCCCGACCGGTGCGGACGGCGTTCCGGCCGCGGGCCTTCCGGTTTCGAGAGCGGGCTTTGCCGCGATCCTTCCGGTTGCCGCGCTTGCCGCCCTCGTCGTCGGCTTCGGCGTCTTTCCGGAGCGGCTGATCGCCGTCAGCTTCGATGCTGCCGTCGGGCTCGGCGATCCCTCGGCCTATTATCTCTCCGTCTTTCCTGAAGGAGGGGCGCCGTGAACCTCTATATCGTCAATCTGCTGATGGCCGTCGTCTGGGTCGCCGTCACCGGCAGCGCCTCGCTGCACAACCTTGTCCTCGGCTTCGTGCTTTCGATGCTGGCGCTGCGCCTGATCCGCGAACGGCTCGGCGGCGCGCGCCACGCCGTGCGCCCGCTGCGGATTCTGGCGCTTGCCGGTCTGTTTTTCGTCGAACTGGCGAAATCCGCCTGGAAGGTGGCGCTGATGGTGATGAAGCCGAGGATGGAGGTGCAGCCCGGCATCTTCGCCTATCCGCTGACGCTCACCCGCGATTTCGAAATCGGCTTGCTTGCCAATCTCATTACGCTTACCCCCGGCACGCTCTCCGTCGATGTCTCAGAGGACAGGAAGACGCTCTACGTGCACGCTCTCGACTGCTCGGATGTCGAAGGCGCCCGCCGCGATATCGCTGCCGGTTTCGAGCGCAGGATCAGGGAGGCCTTCGAATGACCGCGACCGACGCCCTCATCGGCATGGCCTGCAATTTCGCGCTCGTCGTGCTCGGGCTTTCGCTTCTGCTCACCGTCTACCGGGTCGTGCGCGGGCCGACCCTGCCGGACCGGGTGCTGGCGCTCGACATGCTGGTCGGCATCGCCATCGGTTTCATCGCCGTCATCGCCATCAGGACGCGATATGCGCTCTATGTCGATATCGCCATCGCGCTTGGCCTTGTCGGCTTCCTTGCAACCGTCGCCTTCGCGCGTTTCATCCTGGCGCGCGCGCTGGTGAAGGGGCAACCGGCCGGGGACGGCGCGGTGCCGCTTGCCGAAGCGGGCGGCGGTCCCGGCGCCGCCGGTCCGGTCAACGATCCGTCCCGGAAAGGTTCCGACTGATGGCCGTCATGGTTTCGATCGTCACCCTTGTGCTCATCGTCGCCGGCGCTCTCTTCGCGCTGGTGGCGGCCATCGGCATCAACAGGCTGCCGGATCTCTATACCCGCATGCATGCGGCCTCGAAGGCCGGCACGGTCGGATCGGGATTGCTGCTTTTGGCGCTCGGCCTGCATTCCGGCGATGTCGCCGTTTTCAGCCGCGCGCTTGCCGGCTTCTTCTTCTTCATCCTGACGGCGCCCTTGTCTGCGCATCTGCTCGCCCGCGCCGCCCATAAGGCCGGCTACACTTTATCCACTGTTTCCGTCATGGATGAATTGAAGAACAAGACGCCTTAAATACTGGCTTCTTAAGTGCCCTAATATTCAGGATGTTTCACTATCGGTGCGGTTGCAGCATTGGCGGAAATTGCAATGTCTAAATTAAAAGGTGAGCAGGCTCCCCATATTTGGTGAAAAATATTAAGTGGACTTTTGTCCGAATGGTGATAATCGATTTAGTCGAGCACAGATCTTGAGAACTTGGCTGTTGCAACGGAAAATTCATCCGGCATTTGTTGTATTCAAAAGTACTACACTTGGGAGGGGTTTCGCGTCGTTGTAAAGACAGGTGCGGGATCGGGCAGGTTTTGTCCACCGCGTCAGCCGGAATCTAGGGGTGGATTCCAGGTCGGAAACGGCAGGGTCGTCACGGAGGCATCACCTGTTTGCTTAAGGAGTGGCGTTTGTCTTGCGGCAGGCGTCTGGCAGGCATTTTTTGAACAGGAGAAGTGAAATGACTGAAACCGCATATGGCCAGGGCCATGATCTGTTGGTGGAACTGACCGCCGACATCGTGGCGGCCTATGTCAGCAACCACGTGGTTCCGGTCGCAGACCTTGCCAATTTGATTTCCGACGTCCACTCGGCGTTGAGCAATACGTCTGCGCCGGCGCCCGTCGTGTCGGTGGTTGAAAAGCAGAAGCCGGCGGTCGCCGTGCGCAAGTCCGTGCAGGACGACCAGATCATCTGCCTGGAATGCGGCGGCGCTTTCAAGTCGCTCAAGCGCCACCTGATGACCCACCACAATCTCGGCCCGGAAGAATATCGCGAAAAGTGGGATCTGCCGGTCGATTACCCGATGGTGGCGCCTGCCTATGCCGAGGCGCGTTCGCGTCTCGCCAAGGAAATGGGCCTCGGCCAGCGCCGCAAGCGCGGCAAGTGAGCCAGAGCCAAAGCAGAAGAACCGGGCGTCAGCCCGGTTTTTTTATGCCTGAATAGAGGAAATTAATCCCATATGAAATCATCATTTTAAGGAAATATCCAACGGATTCAGGGAATTTTGTGGAGCATGCTGCTTTTCATGTCCCCGTTTTCCGCTAGTGTTGTATGAATAAATTCCTACAATTTAGGAGTATTCATATGTCACCCGATAGTGCCGTTCCTTCCTCCCTGCCGGGTCCTGCGAAAGCTTCGCCCGCCCACCGCATTCTCTGCATGATCGTGCGCCAGATTACCGCCGAACTGCTGGCCATGACCGGCGACGGCAGCAAGGAACGCAGCGATCGCCGCCGCGCCGTTTGCCATGTGCGGCAGATCGCCATGTATGTCTGCCACGTCGCCCTTCAGATGCCGCTTGCCGAGATCGGCGACGCCTTCGGCCGTGATCGCACCACCGTCGCCCATGCCTGCCATGTCGTGGAGGACCGCCGCGACGATCCGGCCTTCGACGCTTTCGTCGCCATCATCGAGCGGCTGGCTGAGACGCTGCTTCTTCTTCCCGGGAGCCGCGCATGAAGAAGAAGGGTGTCACGGAAGCGCACACGGCCCGCAAGGCCCACGACGACGCTGGCGATCCCATCCGTCGTCCGCTCCTCAGGCTTCTGCGCCTGTCGCTGAAAGGCCCGCTCGTCATCGCCGGCATGGAGGGGGAGACCGCAAGCCTTGCGCTCGCGGACGGGCGGACGGTTCCGGTTCCGGTTGCGGTGCTGCGCCACGCCGTATCCTCAGGTCTTCTGGTACGGGATGGAAGCCGGCTCTTGTCCTGCGAGGGAACGGCCACCTGGCTGCGCCGCGCCATGGCGGAGGAGGCCGACGACGCCTTCGCGGACCAGCATCGGGACGTCGTTCCGGCGACGATCGAGACCGGGGAGGGGCGATCCGTCACCCGCCGCAATCTGGCCGAATCGCCGCTTTCGGCGCTTTCACGCCTGAAGGAAAAGTCCGGCGGGGCCTATCTCGTCGAGGAGGCGCTCGCCGCCGGCGAGCGGTTTGCCGCGGATTTCGAGCGTGCCGGCCTGCAGCCGCGCATCACCGCCTCCTGGGAGCCCAGGCTTGCCGGCCGCATGCGCGCGCAGCCCGCAGCCGCCGGAGATCTCACGGACTCGGCACTCGGCGCCCGCAACCGCCTGAATGCGGCAATCGAGGCTATCGGGCCGGAGCTTTCAGGCGTTGCGCTCGATGTCTGCTGCTTCATGAAGGGATTGGAGACCGTCGAGCGCGAGCGCCAGTGGCCGGCACGCTCCGCCAAGCTGATGCTGCGCACGGCCTTGATGGCGCTTGCCCGCCACTATGCGCCGCCGCCCCAGCGCAGTCGCCGCGCTCACCGCTGGGGTGCTGAGGATTACCGTCCCGAACTCGGATGAGGCGGGGTCAGGATGCCGCCGAAGCGACCAGATGGCGGGCGGCCTCCTCGCGGATACGCTGGATCATCGAGCGCAGGCCGTTGGCGCGCTGCGCCGATAGATGCTCGATCAGGCCGATCTGGGAAAACAGGTCGATGGCGTCGAGCTTGGCGATCTCGGAGGCGTGCTTGCCCGAATAGGCGGCAAGCACGATTGCCACCAGACCGCGCACGATGTGGGCGTCGCTGTCGCCGGAAAAATCGATCACCGGGTCGGCGCCCTCGTGCACGCGGGTGGAAAGCCACACCTGGCTTGCGCAGCCCTTCACCTTGTTTTCCGCCGTTTTCTCGGCTTCGGGCAGATCGGGCAGCGCCTTGCCGAGTTCGATGACATAGCGATAACGATCCTCCCAATCCTCGAGATAGGCGAAGTCGTCGATCATCTGCTGCAAGGTCGTCATGGGTCGGAAATCCTTCCTGTTCCCTTGGATATAAGGGATAGCTCGCAAAGATGGAACAGTTCTAAAGCATGTCGCGCGAAACTATAGTGCGGTTTTACGCCAGCGACATGTCCAGCGTCATGCCCGGCGTCTTGCAATGAAACGAGGATTTGGAGCGTGCGGAGCGAGTCTGGAAAGTTGCGACCCTTTTCAGGAGCAACCCGCAAGCTGGACAGGTGTTCCGCCCGGCCTGCTCCAGGGATCGGCGGAACCCTATCGTCTTCCGCCGGCGTGAAAGAAAAAGGCCGCACGGTTTTTTCCGCGCGGCTCGGCAATATGGCCGTAAGGTCCTGTGGGACAGGCAGACAGGCAACGGAACCGGTCGGGAAATCCGGAAGGCGGTTTCGATGCAAGCGGGTGGCGGGGCCGGTTCGGTCCCGGAGAAGTGGTTCAGAGCTTCGGCGGCGTATAGGGCTTCGGGCCGTTGCCGTTCTTCGGGCGCGGCTCCGGCGTCACCGTGCCGGTGATGATCTCGGAAATGGTGGTCGGCTCGGCGGCGGTTTTCGCCTCGGCCGTAGCGGCGGGAGCCGGCTTCAGCGTCATGGCCGGCGCGGCGGGTTCAGCCGTGTTCTGGTCGGCGAACTGGCTGTCGAGGATCTGGTAGGCGACATAGGCGCCCTCGCGGGCCCGGTGGCCGAGCGCGGTCAGCGTTTCCGCGCCCTTTTCGCAGACGTCGGGCTTCTCGGTGCAGATGGCGGAGATATATTGGTAGGCATCGGTCACGACGGCGATGGCGTCGCCGACGGCGACCTGCGGGCCGGTCGCTTCATCATTGGCGGGCCGGGTGCTGAAATAGGACAGCGCGACCAGCACCATCGAAAACCAAAACGTTCCCTTGATTAGAAACCACATCGTCTTCACCAATCCCGTGTTGCCGGTCCTGCCCGGCCTGCGCCGGGTTGTTTCCCGGTCGTCTTCAGCGACACTACGGTGGGGGTGCAAAGATCGCTTTGCAAAACTCCCTCGGATTCGCGCAAAATTCGATTAAAAGTTGAACGATTGGCCCGTTGATGGACATTCGTGTCGAATTGTAGCGACCGCCGTTAAGCATAACTATGGCGAAGCCCCGGCAATCCACCGGCTTTGCCGCGACCGCGCTGCCACAAAGGTTAATGCGGTTGAGAAATATGAGACAATTCCGTCGCTTACGCCCCGTTAACCACGATTTTGAAAGCTTCCCGGAATTGTCCCGATATGGGCCAGAGAGGGCCTGCGAAGGGCTTTCGAAGGCCCTGCCTTATCTTTTCCTTAAGCGCGGAAGGCCTATGTTCGGCTCACGAAATGAGTCGTTTCGCGGGTATAAGTCGTGTTGGTATTGCGTAACATTGCGGGTAGGGCGGAGGCGATCCTGGATCGTGCGGCCGGCAACTGCCTGTCGTGGAGCGCCGATGGAGACCCGGTCGAACCCGGCGAGGTCGTGCTGGTGCGCCGCCTTGCCGCAGGCTTCGTTCTGCCGCTCGTCGCGGTCCCGCTTGCTCTTGCCTATCTCCTCGGACCGGCCACCGCGCTGCCGCTCGGCGTCGCGCTGGTGATTGCCGCCTTCCTCGTCTGCTGCGTCCTCTTGGTCGCCGGTCATCGTTATGGCGCCGCCCTGCGCCGCAGCGAGGAGAAGGAACGGCCGGCGGGGCTCTCGGTCGATTTCTGCCCCGGCCTCGTGCTGTGCCTCGATCCGGTCGGCATCGTGCGCTCGGCCGGCGGCCGCGACCGCGACTGGTATCTTTCTTTCCTGCGCGATCCCTTCGATCGTCCCTTTGCCGAGCAGGTCCATGTCTCCGATCGCATCGCCTTCGTGCAGGCGCTTGACGAACTGCGCCAGGGTGTGGATGCCGAGGTGATCGACCTGAGGCTCGAGCGTCCGGTTCTCGGGCTCGATCACAAGCAGTTCATGCATGTACGTCTGGACATGTCGGCCGAGCGCGCCGCCGATGGAAGCCTTCGCGCGATCCATGTCCAGGTGCTCGACATCGCCGGCGAGATGCAGATCCGCGACATCGCCGCCCGCAGGCAGGACGAGGCCGTGGCCGCCCATGAGGCGAAGTCGCGCTTCCTCGCTGCCGTCAGCCACGAACTGCGCACGCCGCTCAACGCCATCCTCGGCTTCTCGGACATTCTCGCCGGCGAGTATTTCGGCAAGCTCGAAAACGACCGTCAGCGCGAATATGTCCAGTTGATCCGCCAGTCGGGCGCTCATCTCCTGTCGGTGGTCAATGCCATGCTCGACATGAGCAAGATCGAGGCCGGCCGTTACGAACTGGTGCTGGAAACCTTCCCGATCGCCGAAGCGGTCGCCGAATGCGAAAAGATGCTGTCGCTGCAGGCCGCCGGCAAGGGCGTCGCTCTGACGAGCCGTGTTCAGCGCGGTCTCGGCGAGGTGGTGGCCGATGGTCGCGCCGTCCGTCAGGTCTTGATCAATCTCGTCGGCAATGCCATCAAGTTCACGGAAGCCGGCGGCGCCGTCATCATCGATGCGATGCGCGAAGGCTCGGACCTGAAGATCGTCGTCAGCGACACCGGCATCGGCATTGCGCCCGAGAAGATGGCGCTGGTCGGCAGGCCTTTCACGCAGATCCACGACGATCTGAACCGCGGCCACGAAGGATCGGGCCTCGGCCTGTCGCTGGTGAAGGGGCTGACCGCCCTGCACGGCGGCACCTTCCGGATGGAAAGCCGTCCGGGCGAGGGCACGGTGGTCACGGTAACCTTGCCGGCGGATGGTTCGGGGGCGGCCGCCATTCTCGCCGGCGGGGACAATATGGTCGAGTTTCCGCCACGGCTTAAGCCGCTGGAAATGCAGGTCCGCGAATTGGGCAGGAAAGAGACTGTGTATGACGAAGCGAAAGCGAAAATCGCCTGAAAGGAAGCCGGCATCGCGGGTGCCGGGCTTGCTTTCTGCGGGGTTTGCCGCGCTCGTGCGCGGTGCCTCCCGCCATCCACGCCTGATCGGCGGGGTGGCGAGCTTTGCCGTTGCTTTCGGTTTCGTCGCCGCCAATGCGCTCTGGTACCAGCCGGGTCGTCATCCCTCGCCGATTTTCCGCACGCGCGACGCTTCCGATTTCAACGCGCTGGCCGGTGTCGCCCGCAATCCCATGCTGGAACAGGACCCCGCCAACACCACGACCTTCAAGATCGAGCGTGCTCCTGCCGAGGGTGAGGCCGTGGCGACCGAAGCTGCCGCCGTCGAGCGGGCCGAAACCCTTCCGCCGAGCGGCGATCTCGATGGCGACGGCGTGAGCGAGCTTGCGGTTGCCGTGCAGGCGGAACTTGCCCGCCGCGGCCTTTATGCAGGTGATCCGGACGGCGTGATCGGGCCGCAGACGGAAGCGGCGATCGCCCTTTTCCAGAAATCGGTCGGCATGGAGCCGAACGGTCTCGTCAGCGACGAGCTTCTGGCGGCGCTGAGGGTGGACAACAGCGCCACCGCCGCCGTGCCGAAACAGCGCCCGCCGACCGATGTCTCGTCGCAGGACGCCGCAAAGGACCCGGTCGCCGCCGCGATCCGCAGCGCCGAGAAGGCGGTTGTCACCGCGCCCGCCCGTTCGGCCGCGAAGCCGGAAAAGACCCCGGCGCAAACCGCGGCAAAGACCATTCAGGCGAAGCCGCCCGCGCCGCAGCCTCCGGCTGCCATTCCGGCTTCCGCGAGCAACGACGATGCCGAGGCGCAACCCGCGACCCTGACTGCCGCGCCCGATCCCGGCCTCGTGATGGAGATACAGCGCGGCCTGTCCAACATCGCCTATACCGACGTCCGCATCGACGGCGTGGCCGGCGAGGCAACCCGCGCCGCGATCCGCCGTTTCCAGCGGCATTACCGCCTGCCGGAAACTGGCGAGCCGAATGCCGCGGTGCTGAAGAAGCTCAAGGATATCGGCGCGCTCTGAGCGAGAGCACCGGACTTGCCAGGTACAAAATCGCGCCTCGGTTGTGGCGACTTTGACCATTCCAACCTTTGCAAATCGTTAACTGCTGCGACCGATACTGTTCTCGGGCTGGGAGGACCGATTGCATGAGCGCCGTGGAAAGACTGTTGCCGGAGGAAGAGTCCGTTTCGACCGGCTCTCCGCATGCCGATGCGGATGCGCTCCGCAGCATCGTCGGCAAGCTCGCCAGGGAGGCCTCGACGCTCGGCGTCGATCTGGTCGATATCGCCGGCGCGATCCAGGACGTGGCGGCGATGTCGAAGCGCCATTCCGATACCTTCGATGCGGTGACGCGCACCGCGCTTGCGATTGCCGAAACCAACAACGATGTCGCCTCCACACTGCGCGCGACCGATGAAACCGCGGCCGAGGCCCGCCACATGCTGGGCGATTCGGCGAGCCGGCTTGCCGGCGCCGTCGACAAGATCGACCGGATGGTCGCGGTCTCGCAGGAGATTTCGAGCGAGATCGGCACCTTCGCCGTGTCGCTTTCCAATGTCGACAAGGTTGCCGAGGAGATCGGTTCGATTGCGCGCCAGACCAATCTCCTGGCGTTGAATGCCGCAATCGAGGCGGCGCGTGCGGGCGAGACAGGCAAGGGCTTTGCCGTCGTCGCCGCCGAGATCCGCGCACTCTCGCTGCAGACCTCCCAGGCGACCGGTTCGATCCAGGCGATCCTCAACGAAATCCGCAGCAGGATCGCAAGGCTCTCCGAGGCGGGCAGGGGTGCCAGCGAAAGCGCGCTTGGCGTGCGTGACACCTCCCAGGCGATGAACCAGTCCTTCTCCACCATGGAGGGCGTCATCACCCGCATTCTCGACGGCTCCTCCGCCATGGCGAAGACCACGGAAATGGTCGACCGCCAGTGCAGCGATTTCGTCACCACCCTCGGCTCTGTGGCAAAGGAGGTCCGGCAGTCGGACGCCGCGCTTCAGAACGCGGCGGTCCGGGTCGATAAGGTTGTCAATCTGTCGGAGACCCTGATCCAGCTCACCGCCAGCGCCGGCATCGAGACCGAGGACAGCCGGTGGATCGACACCGCCCGCGATGTGGCGGCGGCGATCTCCTCCGCCTTCCAGCGCGCCGTCGATGGCGGCCGCATCGGGTTGTCGGCGCTTTTCGACCAGGCCTATCGGCCGATCCCCGGCACCGATCCGGTGCAGATGCTTGCAGCCTTCACCGAATTTACCGATCGGGAGCTTCCGGGCATCATCGAGCCCGTTCTCGCCCTCTCCGACCGCATCGGCTTCTGCGCGGCGGTGGATACCAACGGCTACCTGCCGACCCATAACCGCAAGTTTTCCCAGCCCCAGCGCCCCGGCGACCCCGTGTGGAACGCCGCCAACTGCCGCAACCGCCGCATCTTCAACGACCGTGTCGGCCTTGCCGCCGGCCGCTCGACCGCGCCCTTCCTCGTTCAGACCTATCGCCGCGACATGGGTGGCGGCAATTTCGTGGTGATGAAGGATATCTCCGCTCCGATCACAGTCTCGGGCCGTCATTGGGGCGGCCTGCGCCTCGCCATCCGTGTCTGAGCCGGTTGTGGCTGCCGGGCGGCTTGCATCGTCCGTCAAAGCTTTTAACCATGGGCCATCAAGGAGATTCCCCGATGGCCCATGAACTGAACCGCCCCGATCCGGCCTTTGCCGTCCGCCGCAACGTCAACCTCGAGACGGACGAGATCTGGCAGGCCCGCGTCGATCTTGCCGCCTGTCTGAGAACGGCGGCGCGCCACGGGCTGGAAGAGGGCATCTGCAACCATTTCTCCGCCGTCGTGCCGGGCCATCCCGATCTCTTCCTCGTCAACCGCCTCGGTTATGCCTTCGAGGAGGCGAGCGCCTCCAACCTCTTGATCTGCGATTTCGACGGCAACGTTCTCTCCGGCGATGGCGAGCCTGAGGCGACGGCCTTCTACATTCATGCCCGCCTGCACAGGATGTCGCCCCGCGTCGGCGCCGCCTTCCACACCCATATGCCCAACGCCACCGCGCTCAGCATGCTGGAAGGCGAACCGCTGGTCTGGGCGGGCCAGACGGCGCTGAAATTCTATGGCCGCACCGTGGTCGACGAGGACTACAACGGCCTGGCGCTCGACGAGCGGGAAGGCGACCGCATCGCCGCCGTCCTCGGCGACAACGACATCCTGTTCATGAAGAACCACGGGGTCATGGTCTGCGCCGCAAACATCGCCGAGGCCTGGGACGATCTCTACTATCTGGAGCGCGCCGCGGAAGTGCAATTGAAGGCGATGAGCACCGGCCGCCCGCTCCTTCCGGTCAGGCCCGAGGTGGCCGCCGCCGCGGCCCGCCAGATGCGCGACGGCGACCCCGAAAGCGCCCGCCTGCACCTCGAAAGCATCAAGCGCGTTCTCGACCGCAAGGACCCGGACTACAAGCTCTGAGGTGCGGGACGGCGGGGCTTCGGGCGGTTTTCCGGGGCGGGACGCGCGTTGACGCAAAAACGGAGCGGAGGCGAAGTCGTCGGGTTGCGCAGCGGCAGGGCAGAGGGGTGCCCCACGCCCACAGTTCTGTCGCCCACCCGTGGATTCCGTTGTCGCCGGAAATGTTCTATGAGCGTTGCAAGGATTGCAGCGAGACGACGAAGAGATGCCGGGAGAGGCAATGACGGTAGGCAAGAGCCGTGAAATGACGGGCGTTGCGAAAAGCACGCTTGCAGGCGCATTGCAGGACAGCGGGATGAGCGACCGGCATCGCGATATCCTCGAAGCGGCCGCCGCCCTCTTTGCCGAGCGCGGTTATGCGGCGACCTCGGTGCGCGATATCGGCGAGCGGGTGGGGCTGCTCGGCGGTTCGCTCTATCACTACATCAAGTCGAAGGAAGCGCTGTTCGTCCGCATCCACGATATCGCCCTGCAGGTGGCGGAGGACCGCATCCGCGCGGCCATCGCGCCGCTGTCCGATCCGTGGGAACGGCTTGAGGCGGCCTGCGTCACCATGATGGAAATCCAGCTCGATCCCAATTCGCTGACCATGCCGCTGATGAACGACTTCGCCTCGGCCCCGGCGGAGATCCGCGAACGGCTGGTCGAAAAGCGCGATACCTTCGAACTCGTGTTCCGCGACCTGATAGCAGCCCTGCCGCTAGATCCCGCGCTCGACCGCGGCGTCTATCGCCTGCTGCTGCTGACGCTGCTCAACAACGTCTCCGGCTGGTATCGCCCTGGCCGCATGACCCCCGACGAACTCGGCCGCCAGATCCTCCGCATCTTCCGGCACGAGGCGGCGAGGGGATAGCTCCCGCACGCAGCCTGCGCCTTTCGGCACATGGCCGCCCGCCAGTGTCCGGTTGGCGGCAATTGTCTTGTCAAGGCCGTGGCGTCCTTCNTAGCTCCCGCACGCAGCCTGCGCCTTTCGGCACATGGCCGCCCGCCAGTGTCCGGTTGGCGGCAATTGTCTTGTCAAGGCCGTGGCGTCCTTCCCGTCATGCCGGACCTGTTCCGGCATCCAGCGGCGCGATGTCCATCGCGCGAAAGACTCTTATGCGATCAGGGACTTGATCGCGCTGGCCGGAACACGTCCGGAATGACGATGGTGGGTGCGGCACTGTCCGGTCACGACAGACGGTTGGCGTAGGATTTCGCCCCCCCGGCCCCATCCCGCAACACAGCTGCCGGAAACCGTCAGCCGCGCCGCGCGGCCTCGATGGCGGCGACGTCGATCTTCTTCATCGTCATCATCGCGTCGAATGCCCGCTTCGCTTCGGGGCCGCCTCCGGTGAACGCTTCGGTCAGGGTGCGCGGGGTGATCTGCCAGGAGATGCCCCATTTGTCCTTGCACCAGCCGCATTCGCTTTCCTGCCCGCCATTACCCACGATGGCGTTCCAGTAGCGGTCGGTTTCCGCCTGGTCCTCCGTGGCGATCTGGAAGGAAAAGGCTTCGCTGTGCTTGAAGGCCGGCCCGCCATTGAGGCCGATGCAGGGAATGCCGGCGACGGTGAATTCCACCGTCAGGACGTCGCCCTGCCGGCCGGACGGAAAATCGCTCGGAGCCCGGTGAACGGCGCCGACGACGCTGTTGGGAAAGATCGACGCATAAAAGCGCGCCGCGGCCTCGGCATCCCGCTCGTACCAGAGGCAGATCGTGTTCTTGGCAATGGTCATGGCGTGTCTCTCCTCCCTTGATCCGCCCGGCGCAACGCGCGGCGGTTTCCTGCTGAATTGTGCCGGACCACGAAGCGCCGGATTGCCGTCGTGTCGTGTGTCGCGCCCGGTTTCACCGGGAGCGCCCAGGGTCCGTTCAACCTCGCATTCGTCAGCGCGGCGTCGGCGTCGGAATGGTGCCGTGGTTCGGATCGTTCACATCCTGCCGCTGTCGCTCGGGCCCGGATCTCGCGGTTTCGCGCCGCCGGTCCGCCTGCCGGATCGCCCGGATGCTGGTCGCCTCGTCGATGAGATCGGTCAGTTCGTCTTCGGACAGACCGGACAGATCGAAGGTTCTTGCCATGATACTCTCCTTTACTGGCTTCGTTGTTCGGGGAGGTAACGCTGGACGTCGAAAAACGTGCCGTCGCATGGCGAATTTCCTGCGAGGAGGCAAAACGATAAGCCCGGGCTCTGACAATGCCCGCCGGAGCGGGAACCGGCTTCGCTTTGGAAATTGCAGGAGAACGAAGGGAGGAAGCCCCGAAGCGCTGCCTTCTCGCCCGCTTGCCGGCATGTCTTGCCGGCTGCGCGATTTACACAAGGCGGCGCCTGCCCTATTCGGGCAGGGCCGGCACCCATCCTGCGGGTGCCAAGACCAGTTCCGGGGATCTGATCGCCATGCGACTTCGTTCCGATATCTTCGTGTCGGCGCTTCTGCGCCGGGTCTTCGCCGCCGGCGGCTTTGCCGCGGTGGTCTCGAAGGGCGTCGAGGAAGCGGGTGCGATCTTCGTCAGGCAGCGGTTCCGCGACGGGCTGGAAACGCTCTACGGACCGGCGCCGCAGGCCCTGCTCGGCGAGGAGGATCGCGACAGTCGCCTGTTCGAGGCGAGGCTGGAAAAGGCGGAGCCGGAAGCGGTCGACGAAATGCTTGCGCGCGAGCGCCGCTGGGACCCGGATTGCTGGGTGGTGGAGCTTGAAACCGACGAGATCGGCGACCTTCTGCCCATGGCGAAGGAAGGCAGGCCATGACGGTTCTCGGGCGCGGCTGACCCGGCCGGAAGGCTGGCCGTCAGCGCTGCCGCGCCTTCAGCACCTGCGGGCTGTGTTCGTCGACGCTTTGCAGGATCGCTGCGACGGGCTTGATCGCCTGCGGCTTTGCCGGCGCGGTCGTGGGTTCCTCGCCGCCGGCGGAATGGAAGGTGTAGCTGTCGGCGCGGCGCCAGGTATCGACCCGTTCCTCGCATTCGATCGGATCGAGGCTTTCGATCAGCCGTTCGGCGCGGGACATGCCGCCCTCGTCGCGGGAAAGATGCGGATAGAGGCTTTTCAGCACGAAGGCGATTTCGGCGGGCGCCATGGCGACCCCGACAAGCGTGGTGGCAAGCTGGCGGCCGGAAATATCGAGCAGGATGCGTTCTGCGAGCCAGCGGCTGGAAGACAGTGTGTCGGCGAGCGTCGTGGCGAGAAGGCCGGCCTCCCGGTTGCGGGCGAAGCGCACCAGGAGCGCCTCCTGCAGCGAGGTGACGGTCCTGAGGCCGAGGCGATCGGCGGGCGGACGGTTGACATGGGCGGTGAGCCGCCTGATTTCGCCGCGCAGTTTCTCCTCGCGCTCCAGCCGTCCGCCATCGGCGGCGGCCGGTCCCGATGCCGCCGCAGCCTCCGTCGCCGATGGGCCGCTCCGCTCGCCGTCCGGGGTCGTTGCAGCCGGTTTCGGGTGCTCCGCGGGCGTCCGGCTCTTCGGCGCATCGAGATGCCGCATTCCGACCAGCGCATCGATCACGGTGGGCGAAAGCGCCTCGCGCCGGACGATGGCGCGGGCATGCGCGGCCCCTTGCGTGCGGGCGATCATGATTAGAAGGTCATCGGAAAGGCAGGGCGAGGAGGCGAGAAAGGGGGCGGCGATGGCAATCGGCTGGGATGCGATGAAGAGGGCGACGGCGGTCGGGATGTTGGAGCATTGGGAAAGGGCCGCGACCGCCTGCCGTCTCGCCTCTTCGCTGGAGGCGTGGAAGAGCGGCGTGAAGAGTTCGGCGAACTGCCTGAGTTCCGACTTGGTGGGGAAGGCGATCTCATCGAAACTGGTGACGGTGGCCATCAGCACTACGTCCTTCTTCCTTACGCCCACCGGCTTTTCCAGCTCACGAAACCGACTGTTCATGATACGACCCACGCTCACGCAATACCCGTGTTCCAGATTAGAACGAATTTGTTAGCAAGCTGTTAACTAAGCTGTGGCCAAATCAGGGCATGGGGGTGCATAAGTATGATTCGTGTATCTCTAATTTAGTGCAGTTCGCGTGTCCCTCCCGGTGGGTGGCTTTTAGCTCCGGCAGGTTCGCGCTGAGAAAGGCACGATTGGCTCCGGCCCATGGGCCGCATGGCATTGCCGTCCGCCGGAGACGTGCTGGCCCTTCATCGAAAGGGCAGGGTGAGATCGCACGTCCTCATCCGTCTCGATCTGGAAAACGGAGACGAGAATGGCGGAAATTATCAGGATCAAGGATCGGTTGTCGCTGGCGGACAGGCGCGTGCGACGGGACGGGACGGCGGCGCAAATCCTGCTGTTCACCGGCATACGCTACGAGCGTTACGAGCCGCCGCGGATAACAGAGAAACGCCTGCCGGCGCTGCCCCGCCCGCTCGACGGCGGCATGGACCAGAGGCCCTGACGCCTGCGGCTGGACGTCTGTCGCGAAAGGCGTCGAGCGGTTTTGCTTGCCGCGACGACCGGCAGCACGACAAATAGAGCGCCGGCGGCGCACCCGTTCCCGGCAGTGTGCGGCAGGGCAGAGGGGGGGCGGAATGCCGCCGCGTCAGAAACGCCCGAACCCAAAAGACCGGGCTCAAAGCCCTTCCACGGGCGCGCAGACGGCCTCATCCAGGAAGCTGTCGGCCTGCTCCTCGAGGCTCGGCTGCGGCGCCATGGCACGGAGCACCGCATAGCCTGTATTGCTCCTTGCCTCGACGATGATCGATTCCGTCAGGGCGGCGACCGGTGTCTTGCGGATTCTCGCCATCTGCACGGGGTTTGCCACCAGCACGTCGAGATTGCCCGAGACCGAGGTGCGGTCGTTCATGCTGAAGATTTCGTTGGAATTGGCGTCGTAGAGCGCCAGCGACCAGAAGGCCGGCCCGCGTGGCGCCAGCAGCCGGAGCGGACGCCGTTCGATGTCGAAATGACAGACGGCGACCCGGAGATAAGGATCGCCGTTGGAAAGTCCGGCCGCATCCGGCGTGTCGGCGAGCGCATAGAACCGGTTGGCATTGCCCTCCGCCTTCACCCGCGTATAGGCGTCGCGGCCGGTATAATGCGGCAGCGAGAGAATGATGATGATATGCAGCACCACGGCGCCGACGAGGCCGGTCGCGACGGCATAGAGGAATTTATTCATTGCCGCACCCGATCGTCTCGACCTTGGGCATTTCGAGCCCGATCAGCCCGGAACTTCCCGCCGCCGGCGTATCGAGCAGCGTCAGCACCAGCGAGAAGCGCCCGGCATCCGGCAGCGCCAGCCAGTTGCCGGCATGGGCGGTGGGCGAAATCACGATCTCGAAGCTGCCGTCGCGCTTGCGCAGGATGCTCTGCGAATTATGCGAGCCGGGAAGCTCGGCCCGCGTCGAAAGCGGCCGCCCGGCGGCATCGGCGGCATAAAGCGTCCAGAAGCGGGCGGTCGGCGTGCGCCCGGAGAGCCGGTAGCTGCAGGTGCCGATGAGCTGGCGGCCGCTCTCGTCATGGGCGGCGGTAAACGTCAGCCCTTCCGCCGAACCGTAAAGCAGCCGTCCGGCCTTCGCCCGGTGGGATTTCGCGTAAGGATCGGCGGCATCCGTCTGCGCCTGCGGGAAGGCGCTCCACACGCCAAGCCGGATCGCGCCGAAGCCGACCGAGGCATTGAGCGCCGAAAGCGCCGACAGGATCCCGCCGCCGAAGGCGATGACGAGCGTAACGGCGATGAGCAGTGGAACACGCAACACGGCTGGCTCTGGACCCTCTTGAAATGCAACGCGGCCCGCCCCGCGCCGGGTTCCAGCGGTATCACTGATTCTGGGGAAGGGGAAGGCGAGGGGTGTGGTGACGGAACTCACCGATTCATGCGTTATCCAAGCTTAGAATGTCCGCTTGCGACTTCGTCGCTAGTACTCCATTCTGAATGGCAACTAATATAACCTTCTCCTATGGTTGCTTGAAAATGGAGGCAGTCATGAAGCGATTGTTGGGAATGTCGGCAGCACTTTGTCTTTTTGCCAACGTCGTTTCGGCGGCCGATACAATTTTGTGGAAAGAGGTTGGCGGATGGGGAGTGTACATGGACCCATCCCTAGGTAATGGCTGCTTCGTATTGAACGTTTATGAAGATGGTACACTCCTGCGGCTCGGGTTCAATTTTACGGTGAAGCCAACGACCATTTATCTTGCGCTTGGTAATGACAAATGGAAGTCGCTGGAGGTTGGTAAGGATTATCCTATCCAGATTCAGTTTGATCGCAGCCCTGTCTGGGATGCAACCGCTAGCGCTATTGAGATGAACCAATCGAAATTTCTTGTCGTGTCTACAACCGACCCGAATTTTGCATCGGAATTCGCTAGCAAGCTGAGCATGCGTTCGACCTTCTCCGGTCGAGAAATAGCGCATCTGCGCTTGAATGGATCGGCGAAAGCCATTTCTGAAATGCTGAACTGTCAACAAGCGGTCAATTCGACCAAAAAATCTGATCCCTTTGAGGCAGATCCCGGTGTGAAGAGCTCGAGTGATCCATTCGAACTTTAGGTAAAAACCCTAATTTTCTTGATGGCCTCAGAAACTTTGAGCTACGGTGTCTTCCGTTAATGGTCACCAAGTTGGACAAGTTGCTATTGTAGAGAATCAAAACGCCAAAAATTGATCCGCTTGTGTCTCCTTAAAATTGTAGAAAGGCCTTTTGAGAATCGAACAAAATATATCTAAATACTCTAGAAATAAATATATTGTGATGGATTGGCAATGGAATACAAAAATAAAAGAAGCGTTTTTGATTATCTGCAATCGATAGATAAGAAATTGGAGCTTATTGTAAAATTCATTGGGTATTTTAGTATATTTATTATAACGCCATCATTTTTCTTGTTTGCTAAGTTTGGATTAGATATAAAGGAATATTTTTATGGCCGCGAATTGAGCGAGGGTCAAAAAGAAATAGTCGCTTTAATAAAAAGCAGGGGGTATGAGGCTAACGAGGAAGGAGCTTTGTTGGCCTTAAGGGAGAATTCTCCTTTGTTTGTTGATTACATACGTGCTGAAATTCTGCCAGAATCAGCGCTAGTTACTGCAGAACTTCTTGAGGTGTGGGCGTCCGGACACCAACTCAATGGTGATTCGGAGGTATTTAAGGGGTGGTTGCGTAAGGATCCTGCTGTTTTGAAGGATCTTCGTCCTGCGCTTGATGACGCTAATCAGTTCATCAATCGTATCTCGGTGGATGCGGTGTTCGGCAATGTTTCAGAAGTGTGTGTCGCGCTAGGAAAGAATGTCGATGAGGGCGCTTTCGGCTATGCGATCGGGCAAACTGCCGATTGTCAGTTGTCCTTTGTTGAGGGCACTATTGGCGTATATCTGTCAAATCTAATAAAAAATACAAGATACTGGAATGAACTCGTTGGGATTGCTCAGCCTCCGGATGTTCCGACGGAGAATGTCGTCCGAATTGCCACGCTCGCCGACCTTGACGACAAGGCGAGTGAGAGGCAGTTGACGCCGATTACTCCCGATCTATTTGACGATGTGTACGATGGACGCATGTATCGCTTTAAGGTCGACGCTAGAGAATATGGAACGTTGGCACAAATTGAATATGAAAATGCCTATCGGCTTGCTGTCGTCAATCAAGACGTCAAGCTTAAGAAGAAAGAGGTGTTTAAAATAAGGCTATTTAGGAATTTTTCCGATGAATGGTATTATAAGTATTGCCGCCAAGGAGATACGTGTCTGATTGATTTTAATGGTATTTTCTTCGATAATAAAGTTTTCCTTACTAAGGTGAATGGAGTTGAGGCTGGAGATGAAGAACTTTGGGCTTATGTAGACAACGGCGATGATTGGAGTGATAGCAAATAACGGAAATAATTTTTTATATTACGCGATGATATTGTTGTCAACGAAATGATATTAAGATTGACTTGCGTTTACTGTTTGAGATATATTTTCAGGCGGCGAGGTGGATAGGATGCTGGTGCTAGGGCCTGAGGTGATTGGGTATTAATCTTCCTCGTTGTCGAAATGAGATAAGGCGCAAGCAGAGTTTTGCTCATGCAAGTGTGCCACAAGAAGCGCTTAACGCCTCCGATGACAGCCCCTCAGAGTTTTCCGCGATCCCTGTAACCTCCGCGAACAACCTCCATCGCACCCACCCCCTCAAGCCGCATCCGTCCTCTCGCCTTCGGCTGGCGGGCCGAAGTGCCAGCCGTTGCGGCCGTCGGCCTTAACGGCGTAGAGGCCGCGGTCGGCGGCGTCGAGGGTTTCGGAGAAGCTGGCTTCGTCGGCGATCGAGCCGCAGCCGATACCGATGCTGATGGTCACGTGGCGGTTGCGGTCGCCGGTGTGGTCGTGCGGGATGGCAAGCGCCCGGACGGCCCGGCGCATGCGCTCGGCGAACATGCCGGCGCGGGCGGAATCGGCAAGCGGCATCAGCGCCAGGAATTCCTCCCCGCCATGGCGCGACAGGTGGATTGCGTCGGGCAGTTCGCGGCGCATGCTTTCGGCGACGGCGCGCAGGCAGGCGTCGCCGGCGCTGTGGCCGTAATTGTCGTTGAAGGCCTTGAAATGGTCGATGTCGATCAGAAGCAGCGCCGATTGCGCAAGGTCCTCCGCCCGATACCAGCGGCGAAGCCGCGCCAACTCGGCCTCGGCGCCCCGCCGGTTGGGAAGCTGGGTCAGGGGATCGGTGACCGACAGACGCTCCAGCTCGCCGTTCTGGCGGGAAAGCTCGCGCTTCAGCGCCTCGTTCTCATGCGCCTGCAGGAAGGCGATCTGCCGCTCCGCCTCCAATTGGTGGCTGGAGATGAGCGTCAGCGCCGCCGTCGGTATGTAGAGGGCGAGGTGATAGAGCACGTAATCGAGGCTGACGCCCTTCAGGAACCAGATGAAGCCGTAGTTCAGCAGGAAACAACAGAGCGTCGCGTAGAGCGTGATCTTCAGGGGAGCCCTGACGGCGATGGTGATGACCATCTGGAACACCGCCGCGGCATAGTAATAATGCAGCGCCGCCGGGCTTTCGCTTGTCGTCAGCACGATGCACCAGACGAGATTGCCTGACAGCACCACGGCGAGCGTCGCCGCCTCCTTGCGGGCGATCGGCCGCCGGCCCATCTGGTATTGGCTGAGCGCCATCGCCAGCGGCAGCATCAGCCCGAAGCGCAGCGACAGCGACAGCCAGACGATGTCGCCGAGCAGCATCGCGTCGACGGCGGCATAGATCAGATAGAACAGCGTGACGGTAAACGTGGTCTGGTTCAGCGAATGGCTGCGGGCCACCGCGCGGTCGCGCTCATAGGCCGAACGTTGTTCGTCCGTCAGGCGCGGGCGTGGGTCCAGACCAAGCCAGTTGTCCATCAAACATCGTCCAAGGCGCGAAAGAAAAGGGAAGCCCCGCTCGGGACCGGCGCAACAAATAGGTCGTTCGACTTAATCAGCCTTTAAAGCAACGAAAAACGCGCCTGAAACAGGCGGGCTTGACGCTCCGTGGTTAACGGCGGGTAACCGTCGCGGCAAGCGGCGTTTCAGCCCCGGATACTAAGGGGTTTTTGCCGGTCCGACCGTCTCATTCCGAGCCACGCAGTTCGGCGCTCGCAAGCTTCTGTATCGGCCGGGCCGGCGGCTTCGCTTCCTTCAGCATGCGGGCGATATCGCGAATCAGCCGGGTCGAGCCCGCCGACAGCGAACGCGGCCGGACCGGGGCGGGCAGGGCATCCTCGCCGTCCTTCGGCGCGGCCTTTGCCACCTTCTCGCCGGTCACCTCCTTGCCCGGGTTCTCGAAGCCGGGAATGGGCCTGAGATCGATGCCCTGATGGGCATAGTCCATCAGCTTCTTGAAGGTCATGGCCGGCACCGAGCCGCCGGTCATGTTGTTGGTCGAGGTATAGTCGTCATTGCCGAACCAGACGGCGGCGGCGTAGTTGCCGGTGAAGCCGCAGAACCATGCGTCGCGATAGGCCTGCGTGGTGCCGGTCTTGCCGCCCGTCAGAACCCCGTCGACGGCGGCGCGCCGCGCCGTGCCGATATAGGGAACCTTGGTCAGCATCTGCAGCATGGAATGCGCGGCCTGCTCGGAGAGGACGCGCTCAGGCTGCGGTTCGTCGCGGTCGAAATCGTAGAGCACGTCGCCATTGTAGTTCATGATCTGCTGGATGCCGTGGCGGCGCGACTGGTAGCCGCCGGTCGGAAACACCGCATAGGCGGTCGCCTGGTCGAGCACGGTCACTTCCGAGGTGCCGATCGGGATCGTCACGTCTTTTCGGATGGGTGTTTCCACGCCGAATTTCTTCGCCTCCGCCATAATGTCGTTGATGGCGTTGGGGCCGAGCCTGTCCTTGGCGAGACGCACCGGGATGGTGTTGATCGACTTGACCAGCGCCGTCTCGATGTTGATGCGGCCGGCATAGCTGTTGCCGTAGTTCTTCGGGCTCCAGTTGCCCCAGGAAATCGGGCCGTCGGTGATCGGCGTCTCCGGGGTGAGCCCGCTCTCCATGGCCAGAGAATAGGTGTAGATCTTGAAGGAGGAGCCCGGCTGGCGCAGCGCCCGCGTGGCGCGGTTGAACTGGCTTTCGCCGTAGTCGCGCCCGCCCACCATGGCGCGCACCGCCCCGCCGTTCTCGATCAGCACCAGCGCGCCCTGCTTGACGTGATAGGCCTCGCCATATTCGCGCAGGCTGGAGGCGACGGCCTCCTCCGCGGCCTTCTGCAGGCCGGTATCGACGGTGGTGCGCACGACAAGCGAATGATCGGGGAATTTCGCCGCGATCCTTTGCACCTCGTCGAAGGCCCAGTCGAGGAAGAAATCCGGTGCCTCGGCCTGGCCGCGGTCGACCACGGTCGCCGGGTTGCGCCGGGCGGCGATCACCTGTCCCTCGGTCATGATGCCGCCCTGCACCATGTTGGACAGCACCTCGTTGGCGCGGGCGCGGGCCGCCGGCAGGTTGACATGCGGCGCGTATTTCGCCGGCGCCTTGAACAGGCCGGCGAGCATGGCGCTTTCGGCGAGCGTCACCTCGGTGATCGGCTTGCCGAAATAGAATTGCGAGGCCGCCGCCGCCCCGAAGGTGCCGCCGCCCATATAGGCGCGGTCGAGATAGAGCGAGAGGATTTCCTTCTTGCTGAGATTGGCCTCGAGCCACAGCGACAGGAAGGCTTCCTTGATCTTGCGCTCGATCGAGCGTTCATTGGTGAGGAACAGGTTCTTGGCGAGCTGCTGGGTCAGCGTCGAGCCGCCCTGCACGACGGAGCCGGCCTTGGCGTTTTCACTCATGGCGCGGATCAGGCCGAGGAAGTCGATGCCGAAGTGATCGAAGAAGCGGCGGTCCTCGGTGGCGAGAACGGCCTTGATAAGATGGTCCGGCAGCTCGTCGATCGGCACCGAATTCTCGTGGATGATGCCGCGATGGCCGATCTGGTTGCCGTAGCGGTCGAGGAAGGTGACGGCGAAGTTGTCGTGGTTGCGCCAGTCCTTCTTGGTCTCCTCGAAGGCCGGCTGGGCGAGCGCCAGAAGCACGACGAAGCCGGCGGTGCCGAGCGTCATGCCTTCGCCGAGCACCTCGAAGAACAGCCTTTTGAGGCCGCGCACCCGGAAGCGGCGGAAGAAGATGGTGATCTCCTCCCAGGCTTCGGTGAATTTGAAGCCGGCGTTCCACAGCGTGGAATCGATCCAGCTATCGATGCGCAGGAAGATATGGCGCTTGAGGCGCGGCTTCTTTTCCGGTTCCGGCGGCAGGTTGTCGGCCACGCAATTGCTTCCCAGGAATGCTGCGGACAGGCGTCCGCGACTGTCGATCCGGACCGTCCGATAAGGGGGTGCCCGGCAAAACGCAGCCGGCCCCTGGATCGTTCGACCCTTGACGCGACCGCCGGCAGGGGCCAAGAGCATGACGAACCGGCCGGCAAATCGGTGAATGCTGATAGATTGTCGATTTGTACGCAAAGAACAAGAAAAAAGCGGGGCGCAGTCTGCCCCGGTGACGGGCGATGACCGAACTACCCTACTGGAAGACCAAGACCCTTGCTGAAATGACGCTTTCCGAATGGGAAGCGCTGTGCGACGGCTGCGGCCTCTGTTGCCTCAACAAGCTGGAAGACTGGGACACCGGCGAGGTGGTGTTCACCTCCGTTGCCTGTCGCCTGCTCGACGGGGAAAGCTGTCGTTGCAAGGATTATGAAAACCGCAAGGCGACCGTGCCGGACTGCATCCAGCTTACCGTCAAGGGCGTGGACGAGATCGGCTGGTTGCCGCCGACCTGCGCCTACCGGCTGATCGGCGACGGCGAGGATCTCTACTGGTGGCATTATCTCGTTTCCGGCGACCGCGAGACGGTGCATGCGGCGGGCATCTCCGCCCGCGGCCGCACGGTGTCCGAAGAGGACGTCGATGTCGAGGACTTCGAGGACTACGTGGTCGACTGGCCGCTGAGGGTGGGAGAGGGCGGCCGCTGAACGCCGCTGCCGCCGGGTGAGGCGCTATCCGGCAGACCGGTTGCCGCGCATCAGGCCGATGAAGAAGACGCCGCCGGCAAGGCCGGTGATGATGCCGATCGGCATGTCCTGGGGCGGGATGATGATGCGCGCCGCGATGTCGGCGACCACCAGCAGGATCGCCCCGGCGAGCGCCGACAAGGGCAGCACCCGCCGGTAATCGCCGCCCACGACCCCGCGCACGATATGCGGCACCATCAGCCCGACGAAGGAGATGATGCCGGAAAACGCGACGGCGGCGCCGGTCAGAAGGGCGCAGACGACGAAGGTCGCCAGCCGGAAGCGGCTGGCGTTGAGGCCGAGCGTCGTCGCACTCTCGTCGCCGAGCGTCATGGCGTTGAAGTTGCGGGCGTTGAGGAAGATGTAGAGGCCGCATCCGAAAAGGGCCACCAGCGGATAGGGCAGGTGCGACCACTGGGCAAGGCCCAGCCCGCCCAGCATCCAGAAGACCACGGTATGGGTGGCGCGGGGATCGCCGAGCAGGATCGCGAGGCTTCCGAGCGAGGAGATCACGAAGGAGATCGCCACGCCGGAAAGGATCAGCCGGCCCGCATCGGCGGAATGCGTGAAGCGCGCCGTGGCGATCACCAGCGCCGTGCTGCCGAGAGCCCCCGCGAAAGCGAAGAGCGGCACCGTCACCGCCCCGAGGATCATGCCGGTATGCAGCATGGCGACGATGGCGCCGAGGGCCGCCCCCGAGGATATGCCGAGCAGATGCGGATCGGCGAGCGTATTGCGCGTCACCGATTGCAGCGCGGCGCCGACGAGCGCCAGGCTCGCGCCGATCGTCGCGCCGAGGATGACCCGCGGCGTCCTGACTTCCCAGACGATGTTGTCGCGGCCCGCCGACCAGCTTGCCTCTATTCCCTCGATCCCGAGATGGCTGGCGACGACCTTCCAGACGACATCGAGCGGAATGCCCGTGGAGCCGACGCTGACGCCGAACAGCATGGTGCCACCAAGGGCGAGCGCCAGACCGGCGATCAGCAGCGGCATGGCGTGGATCAGCGCGTGACGCGGACCGCGGACGAAATCCCGGTGGCTCATCAGTTGCTCTTCGGATGGAAGGCGGCGGCAAGCGCCTTCACGGCCTCGATATTGCGCGGGCCGGGCGTGGCCTGGGCATAGGGCAGGATCACGAAACGGTTGTTCTTCACCGCCGGAATATCCTTGAAGGCCGGGTTCCGGCGCATGAAATCGATCTTCTCCGCGGCGCTGACCGCGCCGTAATCGACGATCAGCACGATATCGGGATTGCGCTCGATGACCGGCTCCCAGCCGACCTCCGTCCAGCTCGTTTCGACATCCTCCATGATGTTCCTGCCGCCGGCCGCCTCGATGAGCGCCGTCGGCATGGCGAAGCGGCCGGCGGTGAACGGCTTTTCCTCGCCGGAATCGTAGACGAACACCTTCGGCGCCTCGCCCGCGCCGGCGACGGTCGCCGTCGCCGCCGCAATCTCCTGCTTGTAGCCGTCGACCAGCGCGACCGCCTTTTCCTCGACGCCGAAGATGCGCCCGATGTTGAGGATGTCGTTGTACATGTCGTCCATGGACGACTTGTCCTTCTTCATGATGTGGATGCAGCTTTCGGTCAGTTCATAGACCTTGATGCCGAGGGGTAAGAGCGTATCCGGGGTGAGCTCTCCCCCGACCTTGAGGCCATAGTTCCAGCCGGCGAACAGGAAGTCGGCGTCGGCCGCGAGCAGCACCTCCTTGGTCGGCCGCTGCGGCGCCAGTTCCGGCAGGCTGTCGAGGCGCTCCTTCAGCGCGTCGTCCATCTTGTACCAGCCGGAAATGCCGGAATAGCCCGCCATGTTACCGGTGAGGCCGAGCGCCAGCATCATCTCCGTCAGGTTGATGTCCTGCGAGACCGCGCGCTTCGGCGCCGCCTCGAAGGTGACGTCGCGATTGCAGCTTTTGACCGTGACGGGAAAGCCGGATGCTGCCGCCATGGAGGCGGCAAGGCTGAAGGTGGCGGCAAGAAGAAGGGCTAGGCGCATCAGATACTCCCCTGAACATGCGTTTCGAGATGAAAGGAAAAGCGGGGACGGCCGGTCGCCGGATTGCGGTCGATCACGGTTTCCACGGAAAAGGTTTCGCGAATGGCATCGGGCGTCAGGACGCCGGCGGCGGGACCGCAGTCGACCTGTCGTCCGTCGCGCAGCACCAGAACCCGGTCGGCATGGGCCGAGGCGAGGGCGAGGTCATGCAGCGATACGATGACGGTCGTCGGAAGCGCCGACAGCAGGGCGAGCACTTCGAGCTGGTGGCGAATGTCGAGATGATTGGTCGGCTCGTCGAGGATCAAAAGGTCCGGCTTCTGCACCAGCGCCTTGGCGATCAGCACGCGCTGCTTTTCCCCGCCGGACAGCGAGGTGAAGGACCGGTGCGCCAGATCGGCAAGGTTCAGGAGGTCGAGCGCCGCGCCGATGGCGAGACGGGTCTCCCTGCGGTCAGCTTTTCCGACATGGGGCGCAAGGCCGAGTTCGACCACCTCGGCGACCGTCAGCCCGAAATCGCCGGCCGGCTCCTGCAGGACCGTCGCCACGCGCCGGGCGACATTGCGAAGCGGCATCCGCCAGATATCCGCGCCGTCCAGCGAGATACGCCCCGCAAGCGGCCGATGAAAGCGGTAGAGGCAGCGCAGCAGGCTGGACTTGCCCGCACCGTTCGGGCCGACGATGGCGAGCATTTCGCCGGCGGAAACGGAGAAGCCGATATCCTGGACGATCGGCGCACGCCGCGAGGGCCCCCACGCGAGATCCTCCACGAGGAGCGCGGCGGGACTAGCTCCGTGAAGATAGGGTGAAAGCTCCATCGCAAGCCTCCGCGAACGCACGGGGGCTCAAGCGAGAATCAGTCGGGCAAAGATCGGAAGAGAAATCTACAATCGCCATCGTCATTCCCCCAGGCACACCCCGGCCAGGTTTCGTTGATCGTCGACGGCAGGTCTCCTGACTCACGGGTCAAAGCGCCTTCGCACCTTCCCAGCCTTTCGGGCCAGTGGCGCATGTTGCGAAGGAACTCGCCGTTCACAGTTGCGGGGGCAGCCACGGATTTGCGCCCTGATGGGTACGTCGCACCGTGTTCCCTTTTAATCCCCCGAAAGCGGATGCCGTTGGGGGAACCTTCAACGACCGGCATGTAACTTTGTAACGGCCATGAAGTCAACTGCCGATATCAGGTTTGTGAGGCTTCGGGGCGCGAAGGGGCCTCCTTCCGACGAAAGCACAAGCGACAAACAACGTCCAATCGGCCGATGACCCTCCCATGTCGGAAGGGTCATCCCTGGTGCGGTCCTCGGGTGCTTCCTTGATCGGGCAGAAGATATCGCAGCGGATTTCAGGCGGTGCGGCCGGTGGAAGCGCCGTTTCGCTCGAGGCGCTGTGCGATCAGGTGGTCGAGGGAGAAGAGGCCCGGCCCGCGGGCGATGACCACGAGCAGGCAGGCGGCCCAGGTGCCGTGGGTCGGCCAAGCGTCCGGATAGACGAAGATTTCGATCACCAGCGTCATGCCGAGCAGCGCCAGGGCGGAGAGACGGCTGGCAAGTCCCAAGACCAGCAGGACCGGAAAGAGATGTTCGGCAAACGCGGCCATGTGGGCGGCAAGCCATGGGCTGAGCAGCGGCAGCCTGTATTCGTTCTCGAACAGATAGATCGCATTTTCCGAGACGCGCCAGCCGTCGAGCTTGGTCTGGCCCGACTGCCAGAAGACGCCGGCAATCGAAAGCCTTGCAACCAGGGCGATGAAGCCGTTCGGAATGCGTTCGAGCATTGCTATGCCGGAGAGCGCTCTGTGCAGGAGCGGCTGGCCCTGCGCCGGGGCCATGGTCATCGGATGTGGCATGGGTTTTCCTCCCTGATCGTGATGTCGATGAATGCGCCACTGGCCAGGAGTGTGGCGAGAGCGGCCGCAAGGTTGAAGGCGTCCGTCTCCCGGACGGCGAGGTCGGCGGCTTCCGCCAGCGAAAGGCCCCGGACGAGCGCGTCGAAGAAGGCGGCGGCGCCGGGCGGCAGACGATGAACTTCGACGGTCATCGCCGGACGCACGATGATGGCGTCCTCGCCCGCCCAGTCGTCGACCGGCGCAAGCTCCGCCTCGCCGGCATTCATCGCCCAGATGGTGACGGCGGGATGGGCGAAGCGCAGGACGGCGAGGGACGGATGCGGCGTGAAGATGAGATCCGCCAGCCGTTCGGCAGGCACCTGCGCCAGCGTTTCCGCCGCCAGCGGCACGGCATCGGCTGCATGATAGGCGTGCCCGCGGGCGATCTCCAGCCGGATGACGTCGGGCAGGTAGGGCAGGCCCGCCGCCGGCGCGAAGGTCGAGACGAAATCGGCGAAGCCATCGCCATAGTGCATGAGCAGCGGAGAGCGAGGCGGATGCGCGGCGATATATGCCGCGGCCATGGCGGCGAAGAAATCGGGTCCGACGATTGCCTCGCTCGCTGGAAAACGCGACGCAAGCGCCGCAGTGAGCCCGGCGCGCACATTGTTGCGATAGATGGAAAAGCGCCGTTCCGGCCGCTCGCCGGTCCATGCGCGCAGCCCGGCGGGAACGGGACTTGTCCAGTCGGCAAGGGCTTCGGCGAAGCGCGCCTGTGTCGTTGCGGTCATGGCGGCCTCACGCGGCATGGCCGCGGCGCGCGCGGCCGAGCACGGCTTCGGCGGCCTGCGCCTCGGCAAGCAATATCGGCCATTCCGGCACGTCGTTATCCCACTCAATCAGGGTGGCGACCGTGCCGGTGCGCGACAGGACGGTTTCGTAGAGCGCCCAGACCGGGTCCTTGACCGGTGTGTCGTGCGAATCGACGAGCAGCGGTGCGCCGGTATCGTCCAGCGTCTCGGAATGGCCGCTCAGATGGATTTCCCGCACATGCGCTAGCGGGAAGCCGGCGAGATAGGCGCAAGGGTCGAGATTGTGATTGGTCGAGGCGACGAAGACGTTGTTCACGTCGAGCAGCAGGCCGCAGCCCGTGCGCCGGGCGATCTCCGACAGGAAATCGGTTTCGGCAAGCGTGCTTTCCTCGAAGACGAGATAGGTCGCCGGATTTTCCAGGAGCATCTGCCTGCCGAGACGCTCCTGCACCATGTCGATGTGTTCGACGACCTGGCGCAGCGTCTCGTCGGTATAGGGAAGCGGCAAGAGGTCGTTCAGGAAGACCTCGCCATGGCTCGACCAGGCGAGGTGTTCGGAAAAGCTGTCCGGTTCGTAGCGGTCGCAGAGGGTTTTCAGCCGGGCGATGTGCTCGCTGTCCAATGGCTGCATTGCGCCGATCGACAGACCGACACCGTGGATGGAAAGCGCGTAGTCGGCCCTGATGCGGGCCAGCCTGGCATGTGGCGGGCCGCCCGCGCCCATGTAGTTTTCCGCATGCACCTCGAAGAAGCCGACGGGCTGGCGTGCCGCATCGATCTCCGCGAAATGCTCGGGCTTGAAGCCGACGCCGGCTGAGGCGGGCAGCAGGGAATATTTCATCGCAGGTTCTCCGGGTTTCCGTCGGTGCCGCGGCGCGGTTTTGCCCGCGCCGCGTTGGTTTTCCTGTGTCAGACCGGTGCCGGGCCCTGCATCAGCGAGCCGTTGCCATCGGGCGTCTTGATGGTTGTGCAGGTGCCGGCCGGCACCAGCTTCCAGGCATTCTTCTGATAGTCGATCTTCGAGGTGCCGGCGCAGGTGGTGCCGGGGCCGGCGGCGCAGTCGTTCTGCCCCTTGAGGGCCACGCCGTAGCACTTCTCCTTCTGTGCCTCCTGCGCGGAAGCGCCAAGGTTGCCGGCGAGCACGAGGGCGGTGGCAAGCGACGTGGCCAGCGCGGTGCAGCGTCTGTTCATGGTGATGTCCTTTTTCGATGATGAAGGCAGAGGGTGGAAATCAGGCCGGCGTGAGCGAGCCGTGGCCGCCGCCCGGCACCATCATCGTCGTGCATGTGCCGGCGGGAACGAGCTTGAAGGACTGCTTGTCGTAGTCCATCGTCGCCTTGCCGGCGCAGTCGTGCTTGCCGGCGGCGCAATCGTTCTGTCCCTTCATCGCGACGCCGTAGCATTTTTCCTTGGCGGCATCCTCTGCGAGGGCCGGCGCGGCGAGGGTGGCGAGTGCGGAAGCAAGCGAGCCGGCAAGCGCCAGAGTGACAAAGCCGTTTTTCATCGTTAGTTCTCCTCATGTGGCAAGCCCTGATTGGCTTGGACATCGGGAGCTACGCAGCCGCCGGGGAAAACATTACGCGGGGTTTTCGCTTTCTTTGGCCGCCGTAATGGCGCAGTGAAGCGTTGCCTTGCAAAATAAATGTTGAAAATCAATGCGTTGACGGGCCGAAAAATTCGTCGCGATCACTGCGGTAACAAAAACGTGTAGGCCGACGTAGAGGGTATAGTGAAGCAGTTGGAACGGGAAGCGCAGTGGGCCGAATGGATGCGCGGAGCGCTGGATGGCGACGCGGCGGCCTATGACCGTTTCCTGCGCGCGGTGACGCCGCATCTGCGCGCCATGGCCAGAAGGCGCTGCGAGCAGTTTGGCGCGCCTGCCGGCGAGGCCGAGGATATCGTTCAGGAGGTTCTGATCGCCGTGCATCTGAAGCGCGGCAGCTGGGACCCGGGCCGGCCCATCGGTCCATGGCTTTCGACGATCGTGCGCAACAAGCTGATCGACAGCCTGAGGCGGCGCGGGCGCCGCATCGACGTGCCGCTCGAGGACGTGATGGCGACGCTGGAAGCGGAGGAGGGCGCGGATGTCGCCGACAGGCTGGACGCCGAGACCGTTCTCACGCGGCTGAAAGAGCCGCAAAGGGACATCGTGCGTTCGATTTCGCTGGAGGGCGCCGGCGTGAAGGAAACCGCCGAGCGGCTGAAGATGAGCGAAGGTGCGGTCCGGGTGGCGCTGCACCGGGCATTGAAGACGCTGTCCGCCCTTTACCGGAGTGAAGCATGAAGACGGACGAACTGATTAGGCTGCTTGCGGAAGACGCGCCGGTGCGCATGCGCCTCGGCCGGATGCTGGTCCCGGCGCTCGTCTTCGGCATACTGGCTTCGGCGGGGCTTTTGCTTTCGACGGTCGGGCTGCGCGTCGATCTCGCAACGGCGATCGAGACGGCGCGTGTCGCCTTCAAGATCGGTGCGACGCTGCTGCTTGCCGTTCTCGCCTGCGTCGTCGTCGCCCGGATCGGCCAGCCCGGCCTTGCCGTTCGTTCCCAGGCTCTCTTGCTCCTTGTGCCGGCCGCCCTGCTGCTCGTGGCGATCCTTGCCGAGCTTTTCGTCCTGCCGAGAGGGGAATGGACCACGCGCCTTTTCGGCCTGCACGCGGCCTTCTGCGTTTTCTTCATTCCGGTGCTGTCATTGGCGCCGCTTGCCGGCCTTATGATCGCGCTGCGCCAGGGGGCTCCGGGAAATCCGGGCCTTGCGGGCGCCGCCGCCGGGCTTGCGGCGGGCGCCGTGGGGGCCGCCATCTATGCCTGGCATTGCCCGGATGACAGCCCGCTTTTCATCGCCACCTGGTATACGCTCGCCATCGCCCTGGTGACGGCCGCAGGCTACGTCATCGGCCGGAAGGTGCTGAGGTGGTGAGGGCGGGTATTCTCTCCCCCGTCATGCATGCGACAAAAAATCTTCCATTCGCTCCTTGACCCTCCCATGATGGGAAGGTGCATCTATGGTGCGGTCCTCCCTCGCTTCCCATATGGGGTGGGGGATATCGCAATGGTTTTCAGGTTTCGCGGCCGGTCGAAGCGCCTGTTTCGGGCGAGGCTGCGAGACCGGGGGTGACGATGATGAACGAGATGCCGAGAAACAAAGCGCCGGCCGCCCAGCCGATCATCCTGCCGGTCGAGGGCATGACCTGCGCCTCCTGCGTCAAGCGGGTCGAAAAGGCAGCGGCGAAGGTGCCGGGCGTTGCGGCGAGCGCCGTGAACTTTGCCACCGAAACGCTGAGTGTGACGCCGGGGCCCGGTTTTTCGGCGGAAGCGCTGGTCAAGGCGGTGCAGGATGCGGGCTATGAGGCGAAGGCCGAGACGGTGACGCTCGATATCGAGGACATGACCTGCGCCTCCTGCGTCTCAAGGGTGGAAAAGGCCCTGAAAAGCGTGCCGTCCGTCGAGAGCGCGGCCGTTAACCTTGCAACCGGCAAGGCGGTGGTGACAGTGCTTGGCGGCAGAAGTGCCGTTCCCGCTCTCACAAAGGCGGTCGAGAGGGCCGGCTACAAGGCGAAGCTGCAGGCCGAGGCCGGCGAGACGGATACCCACGAGGAAGCAAAGGAGCGGGAGATTTCCTGCCTGACCCGCGATTTCTGGATTGCGCTGGTGCTGTCGCTGCCGCTTTTCGTGATGGAGATGGGCAGCCACATCTATCCGCCGCTGCATCACAGGCTGATGGACATCTTCCCCGGCAACCTCCTGAATTACATCCAGTTTACGCTCGCGACGCTGGTGCTTTTCGGCCCCGGCCGCCGTTTCTTCGTCAAGGGCGTTCCGGCGCTTTTGCGCGGCGGGCCGGACATGAATTCGCTGGTCGCGATCGGCACCGGTGCCGCCTATCTCTATTCGTTGGCGACCACCTTCGCGCCTGACGCGCTGCCCTATGAGGCGCGGCACGTCTATTACGAGGCGGCGACCGTGATCGTGACGCTGATCCTGCTCGGGCGGCTGCTGGAAGCGCGCGCAAAGGGCCGCACCGGTGCCGCAATCAAGAAGCTTGCCGGCCTGCAGGCCAAGACCGCCCGCGTCGAGCGCGACGGCGAAACACTGGATATCGCGGCGTCCGACGTGGTGGCCGGCGATGTCGTGGTGGTGCGTCCGGGCGAGCGCATTCCGGTCGACGGCAGCGTGATCGACGGTGCCTCGCATGTGGACGAGGCGATGATTTCGGGCGAGCCGGTGCCGGTCGAAAAGACCGCCGGCGCAACGGTGATCGGCGGCACGATCAACGGCAAGGGGTCCTTCCGCTTCCGCGCCGAACGGGTCGGCTCCGACATGATGCTCTCGCAGATCATCCGCATGGTGGGCGAGGCGCAAGGGGCGAAACTGCCGATCCAGATGGCGGTCGACAAGGTGACGGCCTGGTTCGTTCCAGCGGTGATCGGCATTGCCGTGCTGACCTTCCTCGTCTGGCTCGTTATCGGGCCGGAACCGGCTTACACCTACGGGCTGGTTGCGGCCGTCGCCGTGCTCATCATCGCCTGCCCCTGCGCCATGGGGCTCGCCACGCCGACCTCGATCATGGTCGGCACGGGGCGCGCCGCAGAACTCGGCGTTCTCTTCCGCAAGGGCGAGGCGTTGCAGACGCTCAAGGATGTCGACACCGTCGTCATGGACAAGACCGGCACGATCACCAAGGGCCGGCCGGAACTGACGGATATTGCAGTCGCCGAAGGCTTCGAGGAGGACCGTGTGCTGGCGCTTGCCGCAAGCCTCGAGGCGCGCTCCGAACATCCGGTGGCCGAGGCGATCGTGAAGGCTGCAACGGCGCGCGGGCTTGCGGTCGAAGCGGCCGACGCCGTCGAGGCGGTGGCGGGCTACGGTATCGCCGGCAGGGTTTCCGGCGTCACGGTGGCGGCTGGCGCCGACCGCTACATGGCAAGGCTCGGTCTCGACGTTTCGGTTTTTGCGGAGACGGCGGCGCGGCTCGCATCGGAAGGCAAGACGCCGCTTTATGTCGCGCTCGACGGCCGGCTTGCCGCTGCGATTGCCGTTGCCGATCCGTTGAAGCCGACCAGCATTCCGGCCGTCAAGGCATTGAAGGCGCTGGGATTGTCGGTGGTCATGGTGACGGGCGACAACCGCCGGACGGCGGAGGCGATCGGGCGCGCGACCGGCATCGACGAGGTGGTGGCGGAAGTGCTGCCCGAGGGGAAGGTGAAGGCGATCGAGGCGCTGCGCGACAAGGGCCGCAAGGTGGCCTTCATCGGCGACGGCATCAACGATGCGCCCGCACTGGCCAGCGCCGATACCGGCATTGCGATTGGAACCGGAACGGATGTCGCCATCGAAAGCGCCGACGTGGTGCTGGTTGGCGGCGACCTCTCGGGCGCGGTGCATGCCGTGGAAATCAGCCGTAAGGTCATCCGCAATATCGGCCAGAATCTTTTTTGGGCCTTCGGCTACAACATATTGCTGATCCCGGTTGCCGCGGGCATCCTCTACCCGCATTTCGGGATCATGCTCTCGCCGATGGTGGGCGCCGCAGCCATGGGGCTTTCGAGCGTCTTCGTCCTGACCAATGCGTTGAGGCTGAAGCGGGCCACCGTGACGGATATTGGCACGGCGGGGGCTATCTGATGCGGGCGGTTGTGAAGGAAGGCCATCGGGTCGGAGAATGGAAGGGAAAGGAGTGACGCATGAACATCGGTGAAGCCTCTCTCGCCTCCGGCGTTTCGGCCAAGATGATCCGCTATTACGAGGAAATCGGCCTGGTTCGCCCCGCCACACGGACCGCCAGCAATTACCGCATCTACGGCGAGGACGAGGTGAACCGGCTGCGCTTCGTGCGGCGCTCCCGCGATCTGGGTTTCTCGCTGGAGGAGACGGAAAAGCTGTTGGCGCTCTGGGCCGACAAGGAAAGGGCGAGCGGCGAGGTGAAGAAACTCGCGCTCGACCACATTGCCGAACTCGAGGAAAAGATCGCCTCGATGAAGGCCATGGTGGCGACGCTGAGCGAGCTTGCGGAAAGCTGCCACGGCGACCATCGGCCGAGCTGCCCGATTCTCGCGGATCTCGCCGGCAGCGGCAAGAAGACGCGGGCCCACCGAAACTGACCCTGGTTTTTGCCTCTTGACCTTCCAATTGTAGGAAGGTGCAAGAAGGACCGGTCCGATAGGTCGGAAACGGAAGGAAGAGACGATGAACGAGATAGTACGATTTGCGGTGGAAGACATGACCTGCGGCCATTGCGAGAAGGCCGTGACCAAGGCGCTGAGCGAGGCCCTGCCGGGCGCTGCGGTGACGATCGACCTGAAATCCCACGAGGTCTCGGTGGCCGGCGACGCTGCCAAGGCCGAGGAAGCGATACGCGAGGCCGGCTATACGCCGGTCCGGAAAAGCGTCTGACGGCGCCGGCCCTGGCGCATCGAGCTTTCCGAAGATCGCAATCGATTTTCGGAGAGTTCGATTCGCAGATTCTATAATTCGGAGCGTCCTTTGTGCGTCCTGATGGACGCACGGCGCTCCAGGGTAAGGGGTCCGAAAACGGCCGGGAGCGATCCCGGCCGTTTTCTTTTTGTGGGTTGGCTTTGTTCTTCAATGGATTGAGAACGAAAAGGACGGAGCGCTGTGCGCCCGCTAGTCCAGTTTGCCGCACCATGTCTTTCCGTCGTTTTCATGCTTGCGGCAATCTGAAATCTTCATGTATATGAATTTATATATGTTTTGATTGAAAGGGTGACCGGTGAGCAAGGACTATCTCGACATCACGAAGGAAATCTCCAATGGTCTCAAGATCTTGCGCAAGGACGTTCCGGATGTGATGGCCGGCTTCTCCGCCCTGGCGCAGGCTGCCACCAAGGCTGGCGCGCTGGACAAGAAGACCAAGGAACTGGTGGCGCTTGGCATCGCGATCTCCACCCGCTGCGACGGCTGCATTGGCTTCCACACCGAAACGCTGATCAAGCTCGGTTGCACCAAGGCGGAATTCGAGGAAACGCTGGGCATGGCCGTCTACATGGGCGGCGGCCCGTCGCTGATGTATGCAGGCCATGCGATGACGGCATGGGAACAGTATGGCGGGGCGGCGGAGTAAGGAAGCGGGTGTGATCCGCCCAGTATTGGCGTTTCTCCGGCGGAGGCCTGGGCGCTAGCTTGAGCCTCTGTCTTCTGAGGAGCCCCCGCCATGCGCCGCATTGTCCCGATCCTGCTTTTTCTCGCCGGCATGCCTTTCGTGGCGAATGCGGCCGAGCCGGCTTTCTACGAAAAGGAGATCGGTTCGATGAAGGATTGCGACGCGATTTTTACCGCCACTACGCCGGACTGGCAAAACCGGCCGGAATTCATCGCGCGCAACCTCTCGGGTGGACGAAAGCAGGTCGTCCAATGCCTGCCGGATGGCGTCGTCGAACTCTATTGCGACCCGCAGAACCGCCACGCGATGGCGGCGGTGCTGGAAGGCGAGACGCTGCCGGCCTGCAGCAAGATCACGCCCGGCATCAAGGTTCGCGATGTGGATACGTTGATGAAGTGGTAGGGATGGGGTGGCACTCACTGTCGACGGTAGTCCGCCGGCATTGCGGCGAAACTCACTTGCACCGCTATCCTGCTGAGTTCGATTTCCGTCATAACCGCCGCGCAGCGCTCAAGATTAGCGATGCAGAACGTGCCGAAGATCTTCTTCGTCAGGCTCGCGACAAGCGTTTGACCTATCGGCGGATTGGTGAAGCCGCTCACGCCTAAGCAGAAGGCTAGACACCTACTTTGGAAGAGACGAAGTCATCCCCAAAAGTGACTGAAGCTGTTCCTGAAATGTAATGAATGCACCAATTAACAAAATCGCAGAAATAACTACTTTGTTTATGTAGCCCTTGGACGGCAGGTGACTGACATTGACTTCCAGTCGCTGAAACCGCTCGCGCACGTCCTTAAGATCAGGCTTGATTGAAGAAATATCTTCACGGATCGTGTCCGTGTATGCCTCTATCTTTGATACCCTAGATCCAAGTTCGTCCATTCCATCACCTCCGCCGCCGCCACTAGTTATGGGGCCGGTTGCGGCAAAACTGTTGTTGCCAAGCTTCTCCATAAGCGCGCCACTGACGTTCGATTTCTCATAGTCGTTGTTATCAGGATTCGAGGCGCTCATGTCTTTTCGTTCCTGTTCTGAATTGCACTAGCAATTAAGGAACTCATAAGAGACCTGACATAATTCAACGCTTCAAGATTATTCCTTTTAGACATGTCCATAAGGGCGTTAGCGTGATCAACATTACCATTGCTGTAGGCGATCAACGCTTCCTGGATCGAACCCAACGAGGAGATAACTCCGTTTATGGAGAAAAACAGATTGTCGATATCGGCCTTGGTAAGCCTGATTTCAACGTCATCATCAGGAGAAACCTTAGTCCACTGTTCTATGAGTGACCTCGGGATCGTATGAATGACCGGCAGCGGTGGGGCTTCTTCTCTCATTGGGCAAATGAACTATAAAATCACTTTTTTCGCGAGTCCTTTTTGTTTTTGTCGCCGGCCGTGTTTTCTGATTTCTTCGGTTCAGGCGGGGTCTTCAGCATACGCCGCAAGATCTCGTCGCCCTTCTTGTCGTCAATCTTTTGATCTGGGTCAGCCATGGCAAAAACCTCCAAGACAGTTGAAATCCCAAGCGACCATGCGGCAATCTGGATGATTGGATGCCTTACAGTTTCTTGGTCACGGGTCGAAGACATTCTTGAAACAATCCTAGAGGCCTATCTAGCGCCGCACCCTTTGGGCGTCGAGATTTTAGAAACCTTAGGAAATGAAACCAAAACAGATTTCATTTTCAAGATGCTCCTTATGAAGGACAAGAAAAGCGAATTTGTAGCCTTCTGCTCGAAGTTAAAGAAAGCTTTATCAGTGTGCAGGGACAACAGAAACTTTTTGGCGCACGGGATCGTCCACAAGCGCGGTGATGACTTTATCCATATTGAGCGGTACACAAAAAAGAAAACGTCAAGGCTACTATACAAATTGACTTTGCAGAATCTTAATTTGCTTCAAAATGACCTAAATGACGTAATAAACGCACTACATTACGTATCAACAAATAACAAATTTGCTATGTCTCTTTATGGCGTAAAGAAGCGCGAACCATTGCCAAATATACCACTTCAACCACGTAGGATGGCGGAAACTCTCCAGCCAGTTCGACGTACTCGGATACGCCAGCCTCGATCATCTCTGGCGTAATCTCAATTTCTGGCGTCTTCTTTTCGTCTTCCGTTGTCATAGGAAACTCTCCGTTTCCTTGACGTATTTGCCAGCCTGTCACGCCAGAGAATCATGCCTTTCCGATTCTGGTACGTCAAGTATATAGTTAGGAAAATAGTCCTTGACGGTGTGACGGTCGTTTGATAGGGTTCAGGCATCGTCGGAGAGTTGCGGCCGGAGCGGAGTGTTTCGGGTCGTGGTCTTCGGCAAAGGGATTGTAGCAAGGCTCGGGCGACCGGGCCTTTTTTATTGGCCGGTGGTTGCCTTGCGAAGCCGGCGGTGAGCGGGAGGCGGCGATGCGCAAGGAGCGGGAAATCGATCTCATGCTGTCGGGCCGCGAGCCTTTTGCTTTCGAGCGAGAGGGCGTAGGCGAGGTCTGGAGCTTTGAGCAGATCGGGCGGGCGGCGGAACGCGTGGTGCTGGAGCTGAAATCGGCTGAAGGCCTTTCCGCCGCTGACCGCTATGAGCTGCTGCTCAATGAGCTGATGGGCGAGATGGCGCGTCAGTTCGAACTGTTTCGCAGCCTCCGGGCTTCGGCGGAAGCGATGCTTTCGCGGATCGAGGCAGAGGGCGGAGCGGTCGACGACGCCTCTGCAAAGCTTGCCCGCACCGACGCCAAGGCGGCGACCGATGCGATTTCATTGATCGTCCGCACGCTGGAAAAGGTCGATGCGCTGCAAAGGCAGTTTGCCCGCGACCGGGCGGAGGCCGAGGAACAGCGAGCCGAGAGCGAGGATCATGACCGGATACGACAGGAACTCGCGGACCTCATCGAAGAGCGGGCACTTGAGCGCGCCGCTGCCATGCTGGCCGCGCGCGGCGACGGCTCTGGAGATGCTGATGGCGAGGGGATCGGCTGTGCCGGGCCTGGCTATGCCGGGCTTGGGGCCGGATGCGGGCCTCCCGGATAACCGGGCGACAAGCCGGAAGAAGAAAGCAAAGGAACGCCATCGGATCGCCGCGTCGGCGAGAGCGGTGGCTGCGGCCACGGACGACATGGTCAAGGGTATCGGCACGATCGCGGACAGGGTGACGGGCATGCGTCGGTTGACCGCCGCGTTGGAGGGCGTTGCCGCCGCCGGCTTCAGCGTGTCGACGAGCCCGCCGGACGGACATGGCCCCGGATCGGCGAAAGCGCAGGCGCAAGCCATCGCGGCCGGGGCGACGCAGGCGTATCCGAAAGAGGTATCGGCGGGCGGACAGGACACGATGCAGCCGGCCGGCAGCGCGGCGGCGACCCTCTCGCCCGGCAGAGGGCGGGTTGCGGCAGGCTTTGGGGGTGAGGCTGGCTGCGCTGTGGATGAAGGCCCCGAAGGCGGACGCGCTGCCATCGGGCTGTCCGATGAAGGACGGGGTGAGGTGGCTCACACCGAAGGCGGTGACGTCGGGAATGGATGGGCTGCGAATGGGCAGGCCGAGAGACGTTCGACCGAAGGCGAACGCGCCGGGAATGCGCGGGCGGATAACGCGCGGGAGAAAGGAAGGCATGCCACCGGCGCGGTGGCGGGTCTCGATGCCCTGCTGCGCTCGGCGCCTTCGGGTGCGATTGCCGCGATGCGGCGCGACTGGCGTTTCTTGGCGCGGGCCGAGCAATTGCCGCCGCCGGGCGACTGGCTGACATGGCTGATGATGGGCGGGCGCGGCTCCGGCAAGACAAGGGCGGGCGCGGAATGGGTTCAGGCCATGGTGCGGGCGGCAGGGCCGAAGACCGATCTCAGGATCGCGCTGGTGGCGGAAACGCTGGGCGATGCCCGTGAGGTGATGATCGACGGCCCCTCGGGGCTGGTGCGTATTGCAACCCGCATGCGGCCGGAGGTGGAGATTACGCGCAGGAGGCTCGTCTGGCCGAACGGCGCGGTGGCGCAGATCTTCTCCTCGGAAGATCCCGAAAGCCTGCGCGGCCCGCAATTCCACTTCGCCTGGTGCGACGAACTGGCGAAATGGAAGCATGCGCAGGAGACTTTCGACATGCTGCAATTCGCGCTGCGTCTCGGGACCGCGCCCCGGCAGGTGGTGACCACCACGCCGCGGGCGGTACCGCTTCTGAAGCGGCTGATCGCCGAACCCGGAACCCGGCTGACCCGGCTTTCGACCGCGGCCAATGCCGGCAATCTCGCTCCGGGCTTCATCGCGGCGCTGGAGCGCCGCTACGGCGGCACGCGGCTCGGACGGCAGGAACTCGGTGGCGAACTGATCGAGGATCGCGAGGACGCGCTGTGGAAGCGCGACCGTCTCGAAGGCATCACCATAAGGCTGACCGAACCGCTGAGGCGCATCGTCGTCGCGGTCGACCCGCCGGCGGGCAGCGGCGAGCGCTCCTGCTGCGGTATCGTCGTGGCCGGCCTGATGGAAAACGGGCAGGCGGTGGTGCTGGCGGACGTGTCCGTTGAAGGCAAAAGCCCGGCGGTCTGGGCAAGGGCCGTGGTCTCCGCCTATCGCCGCTTCGAGGCCGACCGGGTGGTGGCGGAAGTCAACCAGGGCGGGGAAATGGTGGCGGCCATGCTGAAAAGCGTGGAGGCGACCCTGCCCGTCAGCATGGTTCGGGCGACGCGCGGCAAGTTCCTGAGGGCCGAGCCGGTGGTGGCACTCTACGAACAGGGCCGCGTTCTGCACGCGGCCCGGTTTCAGGAACTGGAAGACCAGATGTGCGACTTCGGCCCGGAGGGGCTCTCGTCGGGACGCTCGCCCGACCGGCTGGATGCGCTGGTCTGGGCGCTGACGGCGCTTCTCCTCGAAGGCGCGGGCGAACCGCGAATCCGCGGCGTCTGATGCCTATCGCCGCTTCCCCGAACCCGGCATGGGGCCGGGTCCGGCACGATTGACAAGTTTCGCGGAACGTACAATCCTGAGTGGAGGTTTCGGGGGAGGGGTCCATGAAGAAACTGATGGTGGCCGCGCTTTGCGCGGGGCTCGCAGGCTGCGCGACATCCGGAGGTGGTGGCAATGTGACGCCGATCTCCATGGCCGATTTTCTCGCCAAGCTGAGTTGCGAACTCTACAGGAGCCGCGAGGAATTCGGTTATCTGAAACGTGACGACTGGGTGGTCTCCGCCGCCTTCGAACTCAAGATGAACTATGAAGGCGGCCTGAACCCTTCGGCGACCTTCAGCGACACGCTCTCGACACCGGGGGAAAGCCTGTCCTTCGCCCTGCCGTTCGGCGTGAGCCGGAAGGGTTCGCGAACCTATAACCAGAATTTCGTGATTTATCTTTCCGACAAGTCGGAGAAGGCCTGCACCATCCATGTCCCGGATGCGAGCCCTGTCGTCGGCACGCTCGGTACGCGCGAACTGATTGCCGAGAACCTTCGCGCCGAGACATTCGTCAAGGAGATGGGAGGTGCGATTGAGGTGACCGGCATTCAGGGGGCGGAGAAGGCCGTGTTTTCCGGCAAGACGGAATTCGCCTTCACCGCCCGTATTTCGGACGCCGGGCCGACCTGGGTATTGACCCATTTCACCGGGCCGGGACCGCTGGTTTCCGCCTCGCGTACGAATACGGGTACGCTCACCATGGTCTTCACCCGCTTGCCGCCCAAGCCGGCAGCGCCGCCGCCGAAAAAGCCGCAACCGCAGTTCACCAAATTGCGGGCTGCGCCCTCGGCCGAGGCCCCGGCAGCGGTCCAGCCGGATTGGCTGCGACGCGGCATCGAAGGCTTCAAGGTGCTGGAGTTCAACCGCGATCTCAGGGAGTGAATGCGATGCCGGCCGTCCTGCGGCCGGCACTGCCAAAGGAAACGGCCGGTCCCTCGATGGAGGGCCGGCCGTTTTGCTTCGGGTCGTTCGACGCCGGGATTGCCTGGAACCGGGATGAGAACCGCGATTACTTTGAAGAAGACGCGGACGGCTGGTTGCTGCCCTGGCGCATCTGGCGCCATTCGCTTTCGAGACGCTCCATGACATGGGCGGGAATGGTGGCGGCATTGGTCTTCGTCTGGGTCGTGCTGTTGGTCTGCATCGATCTACTCCTCACGGCTCAAGGTTAGGCCAGAAATGCTGTCTGCAGGTGCCTAAACGCGGAATAAGCGGGAAGGTTCCACAGAGTTAAATCTTTGTAAATATGAGGGTTAAGCTCCTCAAACGATTGAAATTATTTTAAACGTTTGAATTCCTCAGGAAATTTTCGCGTCCCACGCCGCAGACGGTTTTCGGGCCGGAGACGTCTATCCAGATGTGCAACTATAAAGATTATTGAAGTGTAATTATATTTTTAGTTGCATTGAATCGCAGGGAAAACACGACGGATGCTCCCCGGCAGGCTGCCATCGGCCGGGCCGGGAGGGTGTGACGTCAGGGAAGAGGGGAAAGCGATGAGCAGGATCAACCGGGGTTTCTTCCACGACCGGGTGCGCATGGCATTGTTCAACGGGCGCATCCAGCCGCCGCAGGCGCAGGGCATGGAGGCGATCCTCGACCACTGGGAGGCGACGAGCCCCGGCAATGACGACCGGTGGCTCGCCTACATGCTGGCCACTGCCTTTCACGAGACGGCGCGCACCATGCAGCCGGTGCGCGAGACATTGGCGCCGACCGACGACAGGGCGATCGCCATTCTCGACCGGGCGTTCGCGCGCGGACAGCTTCCCTGGGTCAGCAATCCCTATTGGCGGCGCGACACGCAGGGCAAGTCCTGGCTCGGGCGCGGGCTGGTGCAGCTCACCCACAAGACGAACTACGCGAAGATGAGCCCGCTGGTGGGTGTCGATCTCGTGGCCGATCCGGCGCAAGCCATGCGCATGGATGTGGCGATCAGGATCATGTTCATCGGCATGGAAAGGGGCACTTTCACCGGGGTGCGGCTCGACCAGGTCTTCAATCCGAACCGCGAGGACTGGGTGAATGCCCGCAAGATCATCAACCGGCTCGACCGGGCCCTGCAGATCGCCGATTACGGGAGGGCCTTCTATGGCGCGATCAGCTATACGACCTGACCTGCTGCTGGCGGGCCTGCTGTTTCTGGCGACCGAAACGGCGGCAGCCGACGAGGTGATCGAACTCGGCTGCAGCGCCGAGGTGATCTATTACTGCCATCCGGCCTGCGAGGAGGGTGGCGGTTTCGCCGATTTCTCCTTCAGCACGAAGGACGGCAAGGTGAACTATTGCCGTGGCGAGCGCTGCGACGAGGGCCGGATCGGCGAGGTGAAGACGGCGACGGGCGTGCGCGACGACGAGCGCTATGTGATCTTCCGAATTTTCGGTGAGGGCGAGGTTCCGTTCGAGGTCTCGGGCGCCGCCTCGCTGAAGACGGGCGTCTTCGGGGCCGAGGGGGATGTCGGGCGCATGATCGGCACCTGCAGCGCCGGCATGGACCGCTGAACGGCAAGCGAGCGATTGAGCCCCGCGCGCGGTCATGCTATCGCGGCACGGGCCGGACCGATACGTCGGCCCCCCGTGAGACCTGCCTTCGGAGCCAATGCCCTTGATCCGCCATATCGTGTTCTTTTCCGTGCCGGACAGGGCCAATCTGGAGCGCGTGCGGTCGGGGCTTTCGATCCTGACCGAAATACCCCATGCGCGGCATCTGGAAATCGGCACGAGCGTCAAGAGCGATCTCTACGACACCAGCGTCGATCTGATCGTCTATGGCGAGTTCGACGACGAGGCGGCGCTTGCCGCCTACCGGGCGCACCCGCTCTACCAGGAATCGATTGCGCGCGTGAAGCCGCTCCGCGAACTGAGGATCGCCGCCGATTACGATGTCGCCTATGCGGTGACGCGGCCGGTCTGAAGAGCGGGCCGAGGCCCTGCCTGTCTCAGGCAAGGGCTTTTCCATACATAACGACCGAAGGAAGCTGCCGATGAAACTGTCGTTTCGTCTGCCGTGGCGTGGCCCGGCGGAAAGTTCACCCGTGTCCGCAAATACGGTGAGCGATACCAAGGGGGCTGTCGGGACGGGCGGGCTGTCGCTGATTGCGTCGGAAGCGCCCGCGCACTGGACGGGCCGCTCCTATGGGGCGCTTGCCCGCGAGGGCTTCATGAGAAACCCCGTCGCCCACCGCACGGTGCGGCTGGTGGCGGAGGCGGCCGCGGCAATCCCCTGGCTTGCCTATGAGGACGGCCGAGAGCTGACCGATCATCCGGTGCTGGCGCTGATCGCAAGGCCGAACCCGCGCATGGGCGGGCCGGACTTCATGGAAGCGCTCTATGGCCACCTGCTGCTCTCCGGCAATGCCTATGTCGAGCCGCTGGCGCTCGGCGAACGGCCTGCCGAACTGCACCTGCTTCGCCCCGACCGGGTAAGCGTGGTGACGGGAGCCGACGGCTGGCCGGAGGCCTATGACTACCGCGCGGATACCGGACGGCGCCGGATCGCAGTGGGACGGGATGGGGAGGGGCTGCTGCATCTGAAGCTCTTCCATCCATTGGACGACCAGACGGGTTTTCCGCCGCTGGCCGCAGCCCAGGTCGCGCTCGACCTGCACAATGCGTCGGGCCGCTGGAACAAGGCGCTGCTCGACAATTCCGCCCGTCCCTCCGGCGCGCTGGTTTACCAGCCAAAGGAGGGCGGCAACCTTTCCGCCGACCAGTATGAGCGGCTGAAGCAGGAGCTGGACGAGGGGTATTCCGGGCCGATGCGGGCCGGCCGTCCGCTGCTGCTGGAGGGCGGGCTCGACTGGAAGTCGATGGGGCTTTCGCCGAAGGACATGGACTTCGTAGAGGCGAGGAACGGGGCGGCACGCGACATCGCGCTCGCCTTCGGCGTGCCGCCCATGCTGCTCGGCATTCCCGGCGACAACACCTATGCCAACTATCAGGAGGCCAACCGTGCCTTCTACCGGCTGACCGTTCTGCCGCTGGTCACGCGCACCGCCGCGCGGTTTTCGGCATTCCTTTCAGGCCTTTACCTGAGACCGTTGAATCTCGTTCCCGATCTCGATCAGGTGGCGGGACTTTCCGCCGAGCGCGATGCGCTGTGGGCGCGGGTGGGGGCGGCGGACTTCCTCTCCGAGGAGGAAAAGCGCGAGGCCGTGGGGTATTGAACGAAAGACGTTTGCGCCGCGATGACCGCGTCTTTTGCGCGATGGACATCGCGCGGCTGGATGCCGGATCAGGTCCGTCACGACGGAGGAAGGGGCGACGCCGAAAGCCCGTCGTTTCCATCTGAATCAGAAAGTGAAGGACTTAAAGCACTGCATCGGGAAGCGGAATCGAAGTGTGAGGTTCTGCAGCCAAGCGATTCTTTCGACTCGACAAAAACGCCCCGCTTAAAGCGCCGCGTGAAGGCGCTTCCGTTCGTTCGACGGATAGAGAAGGGGAGACCGGCCGCCGCCATCGTAAGACGAAATCCTGGCGGGATCGTGCGGCCGGTCCGATTTCATCCTAGCTGCGAGAGATTAAAAATGACTGACTTTAGCCACGACGGCGGCGTTTCCGCTGCCCGCCTGATCGGCGCGGTCGCGGGCTCGGCGATCTCGCTCGTCTATCTCCTGCCGAAGGGAAATCGCGAGGCGGCGACCCGCTTCCTGACCGGCGTTGCCTGCGGCCTGATCTTCGGCGGGCCTGTTGGGCTGTGGTTGGTGCGCAAGCTCGACGTGGCCGCCAGCCTCTCGCCGCAGGAGACCATGCTGGCGGGGGCGGCAGCCGCAAGCCTTTCGGCCTGGCGGGCGCTCGGCGTGCTGGCGCGGCTGGCCCAGCGCTATGGCGGGCGGCCGCCCGAACCCTGACCGCGACACGGCAGGCATCTTCATCGGCTCCGCCGTGACGCTTCTCCCACTGCCGTCATCCCGGCCTTGAGCCGAGATCCAGCGCGATCAAGTCCTTGATCGCAAGAGAGTCTTTCGCGCGATGGACATCGCGCTACTGGATGCCGGAACAAGTCCGGCATGACGGAGAGGAGCCTCATCCGCGGCCGGACCAAACACATCATTCCATGACGAGGAGTAGGACGATGACGCCGAAGCGCGAACCGCCTTCGCTGACCCATACCCGTGCCAACCTGACGCTGAAGGGCGTCTCGGGTGACGGCAGTTTTTCCGGCTATGCCAGCCTTTTCGGCGAGGTGGACCTCGGCCGTGACACGATAGAGCCCGGAGCCTTTTCGAAATCGCTGAGGGCGCGCGGTGCCGCCGGTGTGCGGATGCTCTTCCAGCACGATCCGGCCGAACCGATCGGCATATGGACGGTGATCCGCGAGGACGAGCGCGGCCTTTATGTCGAGGGCGTGCTGTCGCCCGGCGTGGCGCGTGCCCGCGAGGTGCATGCGTTGATGAAATCCGGCGCGCTGGATGGGCTTTCCATCGGTTTCCGCACCGTGCGCGCCCGCTCCGACAAGGCAAGCGGCGTGCGCCGCATCCTCGAGGCCGATCTCTGGGAGATCTCGGTGGTGACCTTCCCCATGCTGCCGGCCGCACGGGTCTCGAACGTGAAACATGCGCGGTTCTACCGCGACAGGGAAACCGAGCTCGTCCGCGCCATGCGCCGGGCAGCAAGGGCAATGGCGACGAGTGTCTTCAGGAAAGGATGACGAGAATGGAAAACATGCATGACAAGCAGCCGGCAAAGCGCGGCCTGACTCCGAAAGTGACCCCGGAAGTGGCCCCGGAAGTGAAGGCCGTGCCGGACGGCGTGACGGCGGCCTTCGAGGACTTCATGGGTGCCTTCGAGGCGTTCAAGGAGGTCAACGACCGCAGGCTTTCGGAAATCGAGGAAAAGCTCGTTTCCGACGTCGTGACCCGCGACAAGGTGGAGCGCATCAACAAGGCGATGGACGACCAGAGCCGGATGATCGACGAGATGCTCTTGAAGAAGATGCGTCCGTCGCTCTCCCGAGGCGGGGCAGGCGAGATCGAGGCGGCCGAGCACAAGGCGGCCTTCGACGCCTATATCCGCCGTGGCGACGAAAGCGGCCTGCGCGAACTGGAAGCCAAGGCGATGAGCGCGGGTGCGCCCGCCGACGGCGGCTATCTGGTGCCGCCGGAAACCGACAGCGAGATCGGCCGCCGGCTTTCCGTCGTCTCGCCGGTGCGTGCGCTGGCAACCGTCAGGCAGGTCTCGGGTTCGGTGCTGAAAAAGCCCTTCTCGCCGGCCGGCATGACAGCGGGCTGGGTGTCGGAGACGGCGGCGCGGCCGCAGACGGGAACGGCGCAGCTTGCCGAACTCTCCTTCCCGACCATGGAACTCTACGCCATGCCGGCCGCAAGCCAGGCGTTGCTCGACGATGCGGCCGTCGACATCGAGGCCTGGATCGCCGGCGAGGTGGATATCGCCTTTGCCGAGCAGGAAGGCACGGCCTTCGTCACCGGCGACGGCATCAACAAGCCGAAGGGTCTGCTTGCCTACGATCAGGTGGCCGACAGCGCCTGGGAATGGGGCAAGATCGGCTATGTGGCGACGGGGGCCGCGGGCGCGTTTTCCGCCGCCGGCGCCTCCGACGTTCTGGTCGACGTGGTCTATGCGCTGAAGGCCGGTCATCGCCAGAATGCAAGCTTCCTGATGAGCCGCAAGACGCAGGGGCAGATCCGCAAGTTCAAGGATGCCGACGGCAACTACATCTGGCAGCCGCCGGCCAAGGCAGGTGAGGCGGCCTCGCTGATGGGCTTCCCGGTGGCCGAGGCCGAGGACATGCCGGCGATTGCCGCCGGCGCGACCTCGATCGCCTTCGGCGACTTCCGCGCCGGCTACCTCGTGGTCGACCGGGTGGGGGTCCGCGTGCTGCGCGACCCCTATTCGGCCAAGCCCTACGTCCTGTTCTACACCACCAAGCGCGTCGGCGGCGGGGTGCAGAACTTCGAGGCGATCAAGCTGGTGAAGTTCTCGGCGAACTGACGGGGCGGATGGGGGCGTGTCCCCGTCCTTCAGCCCCCCGTGAACGGGAAGAGGGAATGGACGCGGTTCGGCATTCCTAACCCTTCCCCTTGTGGGGAGGTGTCCGCAGGACGCAGGCGGGAGGGGTTTTTATTCGGGGCAAAGACCCCTCCCCAACCCCTCCCCACAAGGGGGAGGGGCTCCACACAGCCGCCCCGTGCCTTCGTTTCAAACGGGTGCCGGCCTCTGCCCACCAAACAGGAGACATTCATGATCTATATCCCGACCGTGCCGCCCGCGGGCGAGCCGGTGACGCTGGCCGAGGCGAAGGCGCATCTCAGGGTCGATAGCGACGACGAGGATGCGCTGATCGAGGGGCTGATTACGGTGGCCCGCGAGCATCTCGAACGCGAGACGGGTCTTGCGCTGATGACGCAGGGGTTCCGGCTGGCGCTCGACCGCTGGCCTGACGATGGCGTGATCCGCATCGAACGTGGCCCCGTCAGTGCAATCGAGACCGTGACCGTCTACGACGAGGCGGGAGAGCCGTCCCTCGTGTCGCTCGACGATCACCTGCTGGAGGGCAACAGCCGCCCGGTGCGGCTGTGGCTGCGCGAGACGCCGGCACCGGGCCGCGCGATCAACGGCATCGAGATCGATTTCATCGCCGGTTTCGGCGACACCGGCGCGGAGGTGCCCGGCACGCTGAAACGGGCGATGCTTTCCCATGTGGCGCTGATGTTTTCCGTGCGTGGCGCGGTTTCGCTGGAGGACCAGCCGGCGGCGATGCCGGCGGGCTACGAACGGCTGATCGCGCCCTATTGCCGGCGGAGGCTCTGACCATGGGGATTGCCGATTTCGACCCCGGACGGCTCAGCGCCCGGCTGGTGCTGGAACGTCCCGTGCCGGTCTCCGACGGACAGGGCGGAGCGACGGAAGCTTTCGAGGCGGTTGCCAGCGTCTGGGCGCTGGTCACGCCGCTTGCCGCAAAGGTCGAGGAACGGGCTGGCGCCGAGACGGTGGAGATCACCCACGACATCTGGGTGCGCCGGCGTGGCGACCTCGTCTCCGGCATGCGCTTCGTCAAGGGTCTCAGGCATTTCACGGTGGAAAGCGTGCGCGATCCCGACGAGAGCGGCCGCTATCTCGCCTGCCGCTGCAGGGAGGAAGGGCGATGAAGGCCGCGATCCGCCTGACAGGCGGCGATCTCAAGACCGCGCTGTCGCGGGCGCTTTCGGCACGCCTTGTCCGGCGGTCGATGGAACTTCGCGAAAGCGGCGAGCCGATGTCCAGGGCTGGCCGCGGTGGCGGGGCGACCGATGAAACGACGGAGGGCGGAAGCCATGGCCAACCCGGTGAATGAACTGCTGAAGGCGATCCATGCACGGCTAATGGCCGATGCGTCGCTTCTTGTCCTGATCGGCGCGGCCGGCATCCGGGACCGGCGCGTAGCGGGTCTGCCGCTTCCCGCACTGGTGATCGGTGAGGCGGAGACGCGGGATTTCTCGACCGCGAGCGAGGACGGAGTGGAAATCCTGCTGACGCTGGAAGCCTGGTCGAAGATTGGCCGGCGCGAGGCGGAGGAGATCGCCGGGATAGTGCGAAGGCTGTTGCATGACGCGGCGCTGGATGTGTCGGGTCATGCGCTGGTGAGCCTTGCCCACCGGGGAAGCATCAGCCGGCGTGAGCCGAAGACGACGCTTTTCGTGGCCGAAGTGCAGTTCCGGGCCGTTCTGGAACCGCTTGTATCAGCCGGTTGAGTCCGCGCGCTTTTCGATACGGGACAGGCTGAAGAAGGCCACAAGCGAGATGACGGCGAGGCCCGCGCAATAGGCGAACACGGCATTGGGACCGCCGCGATCGATGAGGAACGTGACGATGACGGGCGCGATCGCCATGGCGAGATTGGCCGGCAGCGACAACTGCGCCGAAAGCTGCGCATAGCGGCTGGCGGAGAAGAAGCCGAGCGGCAGGAGCGCCCGCGACAGCGCCGAGATGCCCGATCCGAAACCGTAAAGCGCGATGAACAGGAAGAGCGGCAGGGTGGCGCCGCCGGAGAGCGCGAGCACCGGCATGGCGACCAACATCAGGAGGCAGGCGAGCTTGCCGGAAAAGAGCGGCGAGGCCTTTTTGCCGGCCAGCGTATCGACGGCGCGGGCGGCGATGCCGAGCACGGACCTGAGCGAACCGAGCTGCAGGGCGACGGCGGCGGATGCGCCGGACTGCTGCAGCAGCTCGAGGAGCGACGGGGCGAGGCCGAGGGTGAGCAGGCTGAAGGTGATGGTGATGACCGCGATCAGCCGGAAGGCGAGGCGGGACTGGTCGGGCGACAGCGCAAGCGGCTCCCGATCCGCCGAGGCCTGGCCCGCCGTATTGCCATCCGATGGGGCGGGCAGGCCGAAGAGATGCAGCGGCGCGAGCAGCAGCAGATGCAGGAGGGCAGCACCCATGAGCGTAGGCCGCCAGCCATAGAGATCGCCGAAGAAGCTAAGCGCCGGCCAGGCGAAAGTTGCCGATAGACCGGTGAAGATCATCAGAAGGCCGATGCTGCGCTTGGCATCGGAACCTTCGCGCTCGACGACGGCGGCATAGCAGGGAACGGACAGTCCGAAGGCGCCGCCGAAACCGATGACCAGCCAGGCGGCGAAATAGCTTGCCGGACCCTGCGCCATCGAAAGCATGAACAGGCCGGCGCTGAAGGCAAGCGAACCGGCGGCAAGGACGCGGGCTGCGCCATGACGTTTCAGCAGCCGTCCGACCAGCGGGCCGGCGAAACCCGAAACCAGCATCATCACCGTGAGGCCGGCAAAGGCCATCTCGTTCGACATGCCGAGATCGGCGGCGATGCGCCGGCCGAAGACGCCGGGCATGTCGAAGCTCACGCCCCAGCCGGCGATCTGGCTGACGGCGAGCAGGGCGATGAGGCGGATGCGCGAAGACGACATGAAGAAATTCCGGAGGGGCCATTTCCTCTACGGCTTTCCGAAGTCGCGGGCAACCGGCGAGTCTCCCGGAAAATCCACGGAACGAACGGACAAGAGAAGGAAACCGACATGGTCGTACAGAAGGGCAAGGACCTGCTGCTCAAGGTTCTGGATGGAAGCGCATACATGACTGTCGCCGGGCTGCGCTCGAAGCGGCTCGCCTTCAATGCCGAGACGGTCGACGTCACCGACGGGGAAAGCGCCGGTCGCTGGCGGGAACTGCTGGCCGGAGCCGGCGTGCAGCGCGCCTCGCTGTCCGGCGCGGGCCTGTTCAAGGACCAGGCTTCGGACGCGCGGGTGCGCTCGGCTTTCTTCGCCGGCGAGATTGTCTCGTGGCAGGTGGTCATTCCCGACTTCGGCACTGTGACTGGCCTCTTCCAGATCACCGCGCTCGAATATGCCGGCGCGCATGACGGCGAGGTGACTTTCGAACTGGCGCTGGAATCGGCGGGACAGCTTTCCTTCGGAGCGCTCTGATGCGGGGCGCGGGCGATCTTGCGCCTTCGGTCTTCAGGGCGAACCGCAGGCGCGGCGAGGTGGAGGCGGTGATCGACGGCGAGCGCCGCATTCTCTGCCTGACGCTCGGCGCGCTGGCCGAGCTGGAAACGATGTTTCAGGCCGATAGCCTGGCAGGGCTTGCCGAGCGCTTTTCCAGCGGGCGGCTGAAGGCGGCGGATCTGATGAGCATCATCGCCGCGGGCCTGCGCGGCGGCGGCAACCGTTTCAGCGACGAGGACGTGGGCTGCATGGCGGTCGAGGGGGGCGTGGCGGGTGCCGCCGCGGTGGTGCGCGAACTGCTGACGCTGACATTTGCCCCTGATGAGGCGAGCAGGACGATCGACGGGTCCGGCAAGTCCTCCCCGGACCCTTGAGAGCCGCAGGCGGCGGGGCAAGAGCGCGTCCCTTCCCCTGGGGGGCGGTGCTCGACACCGGCCTTTGCCGCCTGCGGCTAGATCCGACGCGTTTCTGGGAGCTGAGCCTCGTCGAGTTTGCCGCGATGACCGGTGCGTTTGCGCTGCGGCCCGCCCGGCTGGGGCGGGATGGGCTGGAGATGCTGATGCGGGCCTTTCCGGATTGAGGGGATGGGTTTCGTTTATCTGCCACGAGTCTGCACCTAACCCCAACTGTCCCTGCCCCTCACTCTGACCCTAACCTTCTCCCCGCTTGCGGGGAGAATGTGCCGTAGGACGCAGGCGGATGAGAGGCCGAAAGGGTCTTTCGGCCCAAGGACTTGGGCTAGCTGGATGCCTGTGACGAGCACAGGCATGACGGTGCGGAACGTATCGAACTTGCCTCCGTTTTGTTCAAAGGAGCATTCAACCATGAATGACGACGGTCTTTCGTTTGCGGTCGAGCTGGATGCGTCGACGGCGCTGAAGGCGCTTGACGATCTTGAAAACCGCTCGGCGAGTTTCGGCCGGGCGCTGACCGGGGCGCTGAAGAGTGCCACCATCGGCGGCAAGGGGCTCGACGATACGCTGCGATCGCTGGGCCTGCGGCTTTCCGACGTGGCGCTGGCCTCCGGGCTGAAGCCGCTCGAAACCATGCTTTCGACGCTGACCTCGGGGCTGATCTCGTCGCTGACGGCGGGGTTCGGTTCCATCCTGCCCTTTGCCGATGGCGGCGTGCCGGGACGGGTGACGCCGTTTGCAACGGGCGGCGTGGTCTCCGCGCCGACCTATTTTCCGCTGGGCGGCGATCTCGGCCTGATGGGCGAGGCGGGGTCCGAGGCGATCCTGCCGCTGAGGCGCGCGGCCGACGGTTCGCTCGGGGTCGCGGCGGCCGGCGGCGGGACGACCCAGATCAACTTCAACGTGACGGCGACGGATGCGGCGAGCTTCGCCCGCAGCGAAGGCCAGATCACCGCGATGCTGGCACGCTCGGTCGGGCGCGGCCGGCGGAATCTTTAGACAGCAACTCCAGCAAAAGTGGGAACCGGTTTTGCGTCCGGAGTTGCGTGAAAACAAATAGATAGAGCGTTGAAAGCAAATCCGTTTTCGACGGCAGATCAAGGTTCCATTCCAAGGAGGCATGCCGATGGCAGACGGCTTTCACGAGGTGCGGTTTCCGCTGCGCCTGTCGCTCAACGTGACGGGCGGGCCGGTGCGGCGCACCGACATTGTCAACCTGTCGAACGGCAGGGAGGCGCGCAACCGCCGCTGGCGCGACAGCCGCCGCGCCTATGATGCGGGGTCCGGGATGCGCTCGGTGGCGGACCTTTACGAGGTGCTGTCCTTCTTTGAGGCGCGGGGCGGTGGTCTCCATGGCTTTCGTTTTCGCGATCCGGTGGACGGGAAATCCTGCGCGCCCGACCGGGCGGTAACGCCCTTCGACCAGGTCATCGGCGAGGGGGACGGGGAGACCGTGACCTTCCAGCTTGCGAAGACCTACGGGGATGCGGCGGGCGAATGGCGGCGTGTGATCGCCAAGCCGGTGGCGGGCACGGTGCGGCTTGCCGTCGATGGCGTCGAGCTGCCGGCTTCCGCCTTCACCTGTGATGCGGCGACCGGTCTTGTTGTCATCGATGAGGATTATATTCCTCAGTCCGGCGCGCTTGTACGGGTGGGCTTCGAATTCGACGTGCCGGTGCGCTTCGATGCCGAGCGGATCGATCTCAACCTCGAGGCCTTCCGGGCCGGGCGCATTCCCACCATTCCGCTGATCGAGATCCTGCCATGAGAAAGATACCGCAAGCACTGGCCGCCCATATCGAGGGCGGAGTGACGACGCTTTGCCGCGCCTGGCGGGTGACGCGCAGTGATGGGGTGGTGCTGGGGTTTACCGAGCACGACCATCCACTGCTGTTTGCCGGCACGACATTCCGGGCGGCGAGCGGCTTTACCGCGAGTGAAGCGCGGGAGACGGGCGGCATGGCGGCTCCGGCGGCGGAGGTGACCGGCGGCTTTTCCAGCGAAGCGATCACCGAGGCCGACCTTGCCGCCGGGCGCTATGACGGCGCGCGGGTGGAGGTCTTCCTCGTCAACTGGCAGGAACCGGAGGCGCAGCACCTGCTGGTGTCCGTGAAGGAAATCGGCGAGGTCTCGCGGGCCGGCGAGGCCTTTACCGCCGAACTCAGGAGTTTCGCCCACCGGCTGTCGCAGGAAAACGGACGGATCTACAACCGCCGCTGCGACGCGAGCCTTGGCGACCGCCGCTGCGGCATCGACATGGCGACGGGCGGGCGGCGGCTTTCGGGAACGGTGGCTGCGGTCGAAAGCCGGGACCGTATCGTCGTGGCGCTGCCGGCGAGTGTCGAGGACGGGCATTTCCGGCTGGGGCACCTTGGTTTCGACGGCGGCGCCAATGCCGGGATTTCCGTTCAGGTGGAGGATAGCGAGGCGGCGACGGGCGGGGTGCGGCTCAGGCTCTGGCTGCCGCTGGAGGGATTGCCGGAGGCGGGGGATGTCGTGACTGTTTCCATCGGTTGCGACAAGGCGTTTTCGACCTGTCGCGACCGGTTTGCCAATGCCATGAACTTCCGGGGTTTTCCGCATATGCCGGGCAGCGACTTCGCCTATTCCTACGTGAAGGGCGAGAGCCTGCATGACGGGAGCGTGCTTTATGAGTGAGTGTGCATTATCAGTGCGCGCTAAAAAATGATCTGCCGCCACGGCAAAGTGCACTTCCTCTGCGCTTGAAACTTGTGCTAAGAGCACCACATTTAGCATCAAGAAGCGCGCGAAATGATTAAGCCCACGGCAAGGAATGTAGGGTTACAGTCTGAAACCATCGACCAAATGATGCGTTGTACCGTGACAAGATTCGTGCTTATCTGCTCTTAACAAAGATATAGGAGACGAAAATGTCTGCACCGATGCGCAGGGCTGACAGCCACTTCGATGATCGGGACGCAAGCCGATTTCCGCCGGAGGTGTATAAATCGCATGATGATGTTACGCCTGAAGCTGTCGATCTGATGCGGAAACGCGCAGCAGAGAAGATTGGATCTTCCGACTGGGAACTCATTGATGGCTTCGGATTGTGCAAATCATTCTGACTGGTGGCTTCAGCCTCCGTCAGCATTTGATATTGTGACAGCCTACTTCCCGGAAACGAATCCCAAGGGCGAGCTTAAGCTTCGCCCTTGTTTGATTCTTGATGTATTAAAAAGCAAAAGTGACGAGCGATTCGCCTGTAGGATTGCTTATGGCACCAAAAACATCAAATTTGTTCAAAGAAAAGACTTAGATTTAATAATTCAAAACGCCACTCATTTGGATGAAATGGGGTTGCCGTATGCTACCAGATTCGACTTGGATAGTCGGAATATAGTTGTTCTTCCTTGGGATGTCGAAAATTTCGGTTGCTGGCGTGGATATCCGACTCCCAGAATCTCTTTCTTGCCGGAAGAATATATAAAGAATTATGCATATTTGATGGCTCTTCGTCAGGCAACGAATAGACCTTGAAGCGAATTTTGCGAAATTATTTCATTAAGGTGGATTTGTTGTATTAATTTCAACTTGTCCCCTCTGATTTATTGCCCGGCATAGGCCGTTATCCAGACAAAACGGTAAGAAGGCTTTCAATGACCGCCATCGGCACCCGCGTTCTGGCTGCGGCGGAGCGTTATATCGGCACGCCCTACCGGCATCAGGGATCGGCGGCGGGGATCGGCTGCGATTGCCTCGGTCTGGTGCGCGGTGTCTGGCGCGATCTTTATGGCGAAGAGCCGGAGGTAGTGCCGGCCTATGCGCCGGATTGGGCGGAAAGGGCGGGTAAGGAGCGGCTGCTCGATGCCGCCGCGAGGCATTTCGTGCCTGTTTCAAGTCTTGCGGAAGCAGAAGCGGGCGATCTCTTGGTTTTCCGCTTCCGTCCGCAATTTGCCGCCAAGCATGCCGGCATTCTCTCCGGTCCCGACCATTTCATTCACGCCTATGAGCAGGCAGCCGTGATCCGCTCGGCGCTGGTGCCGGCCTGGCGACGGCGGGTTGCCGGTGTCTTTCGTTTTCCCGACATTCTCTGAGGTCCTTCTATGGCGACCATTCTTTTCCAGGCGGCGGGTGCGGCACTCGGCTCCGTCTTCGGCCCGCTGGGCGCTGTGATCGGCCGGGCCGCCGGCGCACTTGCCGGCAGCGCCGTCGACGGCATGCTGATCGGCGGTTCGACGGTGACGGGGTCGCATCTCTCGGCAGCGAGACTGCCGGGGGCTTCGGAGGGCACCGCGATCCCGCGGCTTTACGGCACGGCAAGGCTCGGTGGCACGCTGATCTGGGCGACGCGCTTCGAGGAGGAGGTGACCACCGAGCGCGCCGGCGGCAAGGCGACGGGAACGCGGGTGAAGACCTACAGCTATTTCGCCAATGTCGCCTTCGGACTGTGCGAAGGGCCGGTCGCGGCGATCCGAAGGGTCTGGGCCGATGGGCAGGAAATCGACCTGACGGGGGTGGAGATGCGTTTCTATCCCGGGTCGGAAAAACAGCTTGTCGATCCGCTGATCGAGGCGAAGCAGGGAGCGGGCAATGCGCCTGCTTATCGCGGGCTTGCCTATGTCGTGTTCGAGCGGCTGCCGCTCGACGATTTCGGCAACCGCATTCCGCTTTTGCAGTTCGAGGTGATCCGCCCGGTCGGCAGGCTGGAAAGCGATATCCGCGCCGTGACGATCATTCCGGGCGCGACCGAGCACGGCTATGCGGCAACGGCTGTTTCGGAAAAGACAGGGGATGGCGAGGAGCGCATCCTCAACCGCAACACGCTGACCGCGCCGACCGACTGGCAGGCCTCCATCGATGAATTGCAGGCTCTTTGCCCGAATCTCGAAAACGTGGCGCTGGTGGTGAGCTGGTTCGGCACCGATCTGAGGGCCGGCGAATGCCGGGTCGTGCCGGGCGTTGAGGTTTCCGCACGCGAGAATTGTAGGGGGGTGTTACCTTTGTCACAGGTCAGAGGGATGGACTAATCGCAGGTAAGTGACCGGAGAGTAAAGGAAATTCGCTCCAGCGCTCTAACGGGGGCGGCGCGGCGAAATGCAAAAAGCACGATAAAAGTTGGGAAAAACCGCGCAATCTTTGTCACAGGTTCGCGCATTCTTCCGCCATTGTTCTGCCAACCGCGCTGACAAGAACAACATTTTGAATTGAAACGCAAAAATAGGGAACAGCGGCGGCCCGTCAGAGACCGGCACGGCTCTTTCTGCGAAGAAGAAGGTACAGTGAGGGCAGCGGCAGAGCGTTGGAGGTGGGACGTTTCGACCCACCTTGACGAAAAACGTCCCACCTCAGTCAAGCGGCGGAATTTCTAGGGGAATTTCCGCCAATGCCTGGGCGATGAGGAATGCCGAGGTGGGACGTCTGAAACTGAGCTTTGTCGGCGTTAGCAGCAGACGGCGGGCAGCAGATTTACAACGGTCACTTTACCCATACGATCTGCTCGGCGATGATGCTCGGTTCGCCGGTGAACGTTTTGCCGAGAGAGCCGATGATGGTTGCGCCGCACCCCTTGGCCGGCATCAGCCCGGCGCAATTTTGCAGCGCCTGCTTGAATTGCGCACGGTCGAGTTTCTCGACGCCGACGTGCAGATTGCCAACGGTGCCGGTCTTGCTTTTGATGCCGCACATCATGAAGCTGATATTTGCCCCAATAATCGTGCAGCCGGTCACCTTCAGTGCTTTACCCTCAAGGGTCGCCGCGTCTACCGCGACATCGAGGGCGGCGATCTCCTGTGGTTCCTGGGCGGCTGCCACGGTGGCCAAAGCGGAAAACGCCAAGGCGGCCATGCTCATCAACTTCATACGTTCTCTCCGTTATCTCTAAAGTATGGTTTTGGCGGGGTGGCTTCGCGACGTAGCATTGGAGCTACCTCCGGCATGCATTTCTCATTTCTTGCGACGCTTAAGGCCGGCGACGTAACGATAGGTCTGTTCCAGCTCATCATTCGCCAGTTCCGTCAGACTCGTGGCCTTGAACTCGCGTTTGATGTAGGCGCGCATGGCGGCCTCGTCTTCCGGTGATTTGGTGTTGGTCTTGATGTAGGCGATCTTCTTGTTTCGCCATGCATCGCCGTTCTTCACCGGCGCGGAGGCCGACGAGTTCAGCCTACCGAGCCACATGTTGAGAAACTTCCGCGCCTTGTCGAAGTCCTCAAGCCTGATGAGGTGGTAGCTCGTTACCCCGCAATGCTTGTTGAGCGAGGACCAGACGGCACGATGCGTCTTGGGTGTCTTCTTCAGAACAGCTTCCGTCTCAACAACCTGATCCACCAAGTCTGTCAAGATCCGTTTTTGTTCGTCCCGGATATGATCGGTTCCAGGCTTCGCCTCAACCTTCGTGCGGGTGATGTGCTGCTGGGTATTAACGATCTGGACGCGAGACCCCGGCCCGACGAATCCGATGCCGGAAACTTCACCTTTGATTACCTGCTTTTCGAAACCGATCTCTTGGGCAACCGTCTCCGTATTTTGGGATCTAACTCCCGTCAGTACATACTGAACATCTATGCCAGCAGACGCACCACGAGCGAGAACATCAACTCGGAAGGCCGATTTCCCAGCCTCGATCAAGCGCAGCGTCTCTGAGTTGATTCCCAAAAGACGTGCAAACGCAGCTTTGTTATAATCGAGGCGTTCCCGTTCTTCGATTAATCTTGCTGCAATTTCAGACATTTCCATAGATTAAACATTCCCACCAAATAAAATTTGACCCCCAAAAATTTTTGGAGTATCAAATTTGCGCGGCCTGCTTCGGCGGAGCGCAATTGTTGCAAAACCATCAACAAAAAGCGGGTGTGCCACCACCCGCTTCCTGTGGGAGTTAGTCACATGGCCAAGGCCAAACCCAAGTGGGATCGCCACTCGATCCTTGCCGAATTTCGACGCCGTGGCGTCAGGTTCAACGATTTCGCCGTGGAGAACGGCCGTAACCCCAGCTCCTTTCGCGGCATCTGGACCCGGTGGAACCGCACCAACGAAAAGCTGATCGCGGACTTTCTCGGTGATCCCGTCGAAGTGGTGTGGCCTGACCGTTATCCCATACAACCTAACCGCATCTTCAATACCGCGAAACGTGCGCCGTTAGAAAGTCAAAAATCTAACGCGTCGACTGACATGCAGGTGGCCGCATGAGAACCGCCATGTCAGCAAACCGTCCCAGGGTCGACGTCCTCGACGATACCGCGTGCGACCTCTCCGTGGCCGAGGTCACCAAGAATGCCCGCCGGAGCTTCGAACGCTGGTGGGAGGCTGTTCCTCAGGACAAGAAGCGGTCCATCGATGGTCCGTTCGCTTGGACGATGTATAAAATGGGCTATCTTGCCATGGCCCGCGAACTCGGTCGCCCGCCGGCAGGCGGTGCAGTATGAGCGGGAGCAAAATTCCCTTTTTCAGTGACCTGCCGCCGAGGGCCATTAAAGCGGCCTGCCGCCTTTGGGACGCAATCCAGTCGCCGGACTATAACGGCATCACCGCCTACCACGATTTCTGCCATGATCTGACCATTGCGTCGGTGACGGCTCCGGCGCGCTCCCTCGTCAAACGGTGGGCCGCAGCTGTGCAGCTCGGCGCGGCCGAACGGCCCGCGCCTTTCTCCGAGGTGCCTGCCGCCCGCAAGGCGCAGGCCGTACCGATGGCCGAAAAGCAGGCCGAGGCATTGCCTCTTCATCAGCCGTTGCCGTTGAAGGCGAGGGCGGAGCGCAAAGCGCGGGTGAAAGCTGACGTATTCGTTACCGACGATGCTTGTGTCCCGTTCCAGCCGATCATCTCCGTGGCGATGGACCAGAAGACGCGGCAGCTGTCGGATGTTGCGATCAGTGACAATGTGTCAGAGCCGACCGCCTCCGACGGCCAGACCTCCGACGGCGCGGGCGTTCTGGCGAATGTCTCTTCTCTGCTAGACGCGATCCGCTCCAGCACACCTGTCGCGGTACCGCCCGTATCGACCCTGGAGTTTCGGGCGCGGCCGGCGCTGCTGGCGGTGCAGACGGCGGCCGGCCGGCTGCTGGAGGAGACGATTGTCCAGTTGAGCCAGAGCATTGAGCGAACCGCCCGCGAACAGACGGCCCGGATGCTGCGCGACGTAGCCGACGAACTGGAGCGCTCGTCGAGCTGACCCCCTTGCTGCGCCGATCAGGTTTTGCGTCCGGCGCGGTTCGCGGAGCCGCCTGCCACCCCCTTGGGCGGCTCCGCAATGTTCCCTTCGAAATACACAGGTTCCCGATGTCCAAGCCGCAAACCGCTGGCATTCCAAAAGTGCAGACAACAGACGCGCCGAGCGTACCGCTCTCGTGGATTGACATTCCCGAAGACCGCGCCCGCTCCTTTGACCCCGGCGAGGCTGCTGCCCTCGCTCCTCTCATTGCTGCAACCGGCCTGCAGCATCCGATCCGGGTCCGCGCGGTCGGCAATCGCTATTGCCTCGTGTCCGGTCTGCGCCGCCTGGAGGCGGTCCGTCTGCTCGGTTGGACCGCGATCCCTCTCACTGTTTCCACCGCCTCCACCGACGACGAGGCACGGCTTGAAGAGGTGATGGAAAACCTTGGGCGCGTCGAGCTGAATAAACTGGACCGCTGCCGCCATCTCTACGAGTTGAAACAGGTTTACGAGCGCCTGTATCCGCAAACGAAAGCGGGCACAGCGGGTGCATTGGCGAAGCATGGTTCTGCAAACGAAATCTTTGCGTTTGCAACTGATACCGCCGAAAAGATCGGCCTTTCGCGCCGTGCCATCGAACTCGCCGTTAAAGTTTGGTCCGAGCTAACGCCCGCCAGCCGCAAGCGTGTCGTTGGCACATGGCTCGCCGACCATCAAGCCGGCTTGAAGCAGCTTTCCGAACAGGCGCCCGGCGATCAAGTGAAAGTGCTCGACCTGCTTTTTGCCGATCCGCCGCGCGCTACCAACGTCCAGGATGCACTGACGATCCTCGCCAACGGCCGGGTGAAAACCCACGTTGAGCGCAAGATCGAGGCGATCAACGAAAACCTGAAAAAGCTGCCCGCCGCAATCGCCAACAACATCGCATCGGCGCATGTGGACGCCCGTCTTGCTGACCTGCAGAAGAGCATTGCGACGCTCTCCAAGTTTTTCGGCGGCCTGAAGGATGACGAGCTGGATACGGTCGTCGCTGAGCATGAAGAGCGGATCATCGCCTCGCTGAAGCGCCGGGGGCGCATCTGACGATGAGCAAGCGCCGCGATCCCGACACGATGGATATGTTTCGCGACTATCGGCCGCCCGAAGTCGTTGCGCGGTTCGAACCGGATGTCGCCAAGGGCGGCACTCTGGACGTGAAAATCGCCCGCGTCCTCTCGGAGGCCATGTCACGCAGCGGGAAATCCCGTGCGGCGATCGCGGCGGAAATGTCTGACTACCTCTCCCAAAACGTCACCGAAAACATGCTGGATTGCTACGCCTCACCCGCGCGCCGCGATCACAAAATCACCTTGGAGCGGTTCATCGCGCTGATCGACGTGACCGGCTGCCACGAATTGCTGACGTTCCTCGCCGAGTTCTCTGGATTTGTCGCCGTTCCGGCGCGCTATGCCGAGGTCATTCAACTCTGGCAGACGGAAGAGCGGCTTGCGGACCTTGAACGCCAGCGCGCCGCCCTGCGCGGCCGGGTTGGGGGGCTGCTGAAATGAGCTACCCGTATTTTTCAGCGCAGGAGATCGCTTCGGCCGGAGAGCGGCTGCGGATTAAGGCGCTGCCATGGAGCAAGCGCCGTGTGCAGGATCATATCGACCGTTTCGAATGGGCATCCTCGCCGCTTTGCCGGAAGCGAGCAGGTCGCGAAGGCGGCGGTGGCATGGAATACCATGTTTCGTTGTTTCCCGAGGCTCTGCAATCGGCCTTGCATGCCGAACAAACGCGGCAACTGGTCACGGTCACTCAGCAGGAAAAGAGGGCCCGCGAAATCGAGCGCCGCGAACGGCTCTCGACTGCCAATCTGACGGCGCGCCAGCGCGACGTGATGACTGCGCGGTCCGCGATCCTGTCAGCGATCGACATGCACCAGATCAGCAACGGCATGTCTCAGCGGCAAGCTATTCAGTCCTTCCTGCAGAATCCCGATGCGTTAGACATTTCGGAAGCGACGCTGATCACGGCAAACGACCGCAACGCCCGCGCCGACGTGAGCATGCGGACCGTCCAACGCTGGTTCTCCATGCGTGATACCTCTGGCGTGGGCGCACTTGCTCCGCTTGCGACCAAAGAACAGCAGGAAATCCCCTCATGGTTCTGGCAGTTCTTCCGGTTTTACGCGCAGCCGAGCAAGCCGTGCATGACGGATGCACTCGAAAAGTTCTCCAAGGGATTGCCGGAAAATCGCGTCGCCCCGAATTACGATCAGGTTCGCCGTCTGATGGCGCGCCTGGGCAACGTGGAACGGCATCGCGGTCGTGAGGGATCGCTGACGCTCAAGAGCCGCATGGCCTATACGATGCGTTCGACCGGCGATCTGCTGCCGGGCTGCGTTTACACGGCGGACGGCAAGACCTTCGACGCGGAAATCGCCCATCCGATCCATGGTCAGCCGTTCCGGCCGGAAATCACCAGCATTGTCGATGTCGCGACGCGCAAATGCGTTGGCTTCTCGTTCGGCCTTGCGGAAAACGCCATCGGCGTTGTCGATGCCTTCCGCCGTGCCTGCGAGGAACACGGTATTCCCGCGATCTTCTATGCCGACCGTGGTCCTGGTTACAAGAACGACGTGCTGGACAATCCCCTGACCGGCGTCACCGAGCGCCTTGGTGTCACCAAGCTCCATTCCCTTCCTCAAAACTCGCAGGCGCGCGGTATTATAGAGCGGTTCAACGGCTCGGTCTGGAACCCGCTGGCGAAGGAGTATTCGACCTATATCGGCGAGGAGATGGACCGGCAGGCGCGCCAACGTTCGTTCAAGGTCACGCGCAAAGATATCCGAGAGTTCGGGGCTTCCAGCCGCTTGCCAACATGGCAGGAGTTTCTAACGGCGTGTGCCCATGCCGTCGCGGCCTATAACGACAAGCCGCATTCGTCGCTGCCGGATCGCATGTCGCCCAACCAGTATTGGGAATACCACGTCTCGACGGGTTTCGAGCCCGTGCCGGTGCTGGAGCATGAGCGGAACGACCTCTTCCGCCCCTATGTCCGCCGCAAGGTCTCGCGCTCGATGGTCGAGTGGCTGAACAACTCCTATTTCCACATTGGTCTTGAGGAGTTCCACGGGGATTACGTCCTCGTCGGTTACGACATTCACGATGCGTCCAAGGTGTGGGTGCGCGAGATCGATGCTCGCTCAGGTAAAGAGCTTATGGGCCGGCTGATTTGTGTTGCTGTCTTCGCCGGTAATGAAGAGCGTTACATTCCGCTGACCATGGAGCGCGCGGCAAGCGAAAAGCGCGCCAAGGCGAGGGAGCGTCGCCTCAACGACCATCTGGCCGAGGTTCACGCCGAGCTTTCACCGGGGCGCTTCTTGGAGGCTGCCACCGCAGTTCCCATGCCCGTCTTCGACATCGTCCCGGAGCCGGTTTCGGCCGCGCCCGTGCTGGTGATCGACAACGAGAAGCCCCAACACCCGGCGGCGGCCGGAGCCGCCGAGCAGCCCCGCAGAAGGTCATTCCCGAGCGATGTGGAATTGGCGGCGTGGGCGCTCGAAAATCCGGATCACCTCACCAGTACCCACGTTCGCGTATTGCGCTCGGCCCTGCAGAGGCCTGCCGCAACTGAACATTTCCGACTGTCAGGCATCGACTTGGACGCGCTTCGAACCCTCGTCCGTGACGCTGCCTGACAGCCCCAAAACGCAAGGAAACTAGCATGAAAAATACCTTTGTCGAGACCAGCAACGTCCGCCGCTTCGTGGGAGCCGTTTCGGCGCTGGAACAGCGAGGCGCGTCGGAAGCCTGCTTGGCGGTTGTCGACGGCCTGCCGGGACTTGGAAAAACGACGACGTTGAAACATTGGGTGGCTCAGAACGGTGCGATCTACCTTCGGGCGAAGAAGGAATGGTCGCCCGCATGGTTCATGAACGAAATGCTGGAAGAGCTTCGGGTGAACCCGCCGCACTCGTTCCAGAAGAAATTCCAGAAGGTCATTGAGGAACTGGCGCTTCGCTCGAATGCCGCGAACATGGCGCGGCGCACCTTCGCCGTCGTCATCGACGAGGCCGACCATATCTCCAAGCGCGAAGCGATCCTCGAAACGATCCGTGACATTTCCGACATTATCGAACTGCCGACGATCCTTGTCGGGATGGGCAAGGTCAATGACCACTTGACGCGATACCCGCAGATAGCCTCGCGCGTTAGCCAGAAGGTTAGGTTTGAAAAGGCAAGTCTTGAAGACGTCCGTCTGTTCATCGAGCGGCGCTGCGAAGTACCGGTTGCCAGCGATCTGGCGACGTTCGTTCACAAGATCTCGAATGGCTATAACCGGGAAATTCTGGAGGCCATTGCCAACATCGAGAAGTTTGGCTTGCGCATGGAGCCGGGCGACCAGGGCGTGAGGCTCGCCGACATGGCGGGGATGGCGATCCTCAACGATCGTCACAGCGGTCAGCCGGTGCGCGTGCCGGAGGTGTTCTGATGGCACGCAACGCACCCTACACGTTGTCGAATACGACCATCCACGCCCTTGCGGATGGCGCATGCCGAACGTTGTCCGAGCTGGATGCGCTTCTGCCGCTGGACAGAAAGAAAATCTCCAACGCAATCGGCCAGTTGGTCATAAATGGTTATGCCGAGCGGATCGAGGCCGGCTGCTACCAACTGACCGCCAAGGGAAAGGCCGCCGCCGAACGGGGGGAAGTGCTGGGACGTGTTCGCGGTCCGAACGCCGTAGTGCGTCGGGTGCGCCGGCTCACGTTCAGCCAGCGCATTTGGACCGCCATGCGGATGTCATCGACCTTCACCGTCGCGGAACTGGTGATCGCGGCCGCGCAAAACGAAGCCAATCCGGAGCATCTGGCCCGGCGCTATATCGGGCATCTGGTCGCTGCGGGATATGTGGCCGAACAGGCGGGCCGAACTGCCGGAACGCGCCTCAATTCGCGTGGTTTCAAACGGTTTCGTCTGCTGAAAAATACGGGGATGCAGGCCCCTGTTTGGCGCAAGGCGCTGAATGCGGTGCATGACTTCAACACCGGGGAAGATGTGCCATGCGCCAGCCGTCCCTGATGTCAATCGCCGATCCTGAGTGGGTCGGTGTGTTGCGTGCCGAGGCCGAGAAGCCCGGCCGCACGAAGCAGGCCATCGCCGACGAATTGGGCGTTTCGCGAACAGCCATATCTCTGATTTGCGCGGGCAAATACTCGGCCGGGATGGACAAAGTGCAAGCCAAGATCGCGTCCCGCGTCCTGTCTCTGTACGCGGGCGGCGTCTGGTGCCCGCATCTCCATTCCGCTCTGTCAGGCGGCGCCTGCGAGGAACATCGGTCCGCGCCCATGACCATGAGCGACCCCGGCCGGCTTCGCCAGTGGGCGGCCTGCCGGTCTTGCCCCCAAAATCCCATGCAGCAAAGCGAGGTGAAAGATGCTGTCTGACGCCATCCGACAGATGCGCGATCGGTTCCAGTCCGGCGTTAGGAATGACGATCCGGTTGGGCTGTTGCTAACGCTTCGGGCCTTCGAAATGGAGGCCCGGAACATGGAAGAGCGGATCGCCTGCCTCACCGGGCGACCGCATGTCGTGCTGGACGGCCGGTTGATTTCTCTGCCCGGCGTTGCCATCGACCAGGGCGGGCGGGAGGTGCGGGCATGACGGCCGTGAAAATCTCCGGCGTGCTGGCATTGGTTCAGCAGGCTCTCAACCACGCCGCCTTGGGCAACTCGTTGCCACCGATCGAATGCCTGCACATGGCCGGTCTGCTCTCCATCTGCGCCGTCGAGGCGCGTCGCATGGAGGCGCTGCTTATCCCCGCGTCTTCGTCGGCCACGGGGCAGATTGTCCCGTTTCCCTCCCATCTCGTCAGGCCGGCAGGAACGCCGACACCCCAACCCAAGTGAACAAAAGAGGACAACATGAAAATCGAAATACCGACCACCATCCCCACGCAGGACATTAGCGGCACTGCATATGTCAACAAGGGTAAGGGCGAACTGATCGCGCTCTCTTCCGTCAAGCCGGAACATATCGAAGAAGATGAAATGGTAAGGCGGCTGGCGGCGCGCGCTGCGGCCGTCAATGCCATCCTGGTCGCCTTTCGCGCCGAAATATTCGAGGAGGCCACGGCTTACCGGGAACTGCTCGCCGAGAAATACGGCGTCAAGCGCCGGGGAACCAAGGGAAACATGACCTTTACCACGGTGGATACGGGCATCCGTCTGACCATTGCCGTGGGTGAAACGTTGACGTTCGGCCCGGAGTTGGAAGTGGCAAAGCAACTGATCGATGATTGCATCCGTCGTTGGTCGGAAGGGTCCAGCAACAATATTCGTGCGCTGGTCGACCAGGCGTTTCAAGTGGACAAGAAGGGCAAGCTGAACACCGACCGCATTCTTGCCCTGCGTCGTCTCAAGATCGAGGACGAAACCGGCGACTGGGAAAAGGCGATGAACATCATTGGCGATTCCGTCCGCGTGATCGCGTCGAGGGAATATGCCCGGTTCCACGTGATCGACAAGGAAACCGGCAGTGAAACGCCGATCCGTCTCGATCTGGCGAACGCCTAAACGAATAGGGGATGCGGCATGAGCTACGATTACATTCGAAGCTATTACGGAATTGACGTCCCCGTCGGTCACATTGTCCAGCACGAGGTGACGGGCCGTTTCGGCACCATCCGCCCCGAGGGGCGCGAGAACCGGCACTATGTCCGTGTCCAGTTCGATGGCGACAAGTTCTGCCTGAACTGCCATCCGCAGGAACTGGTTTTCGATCCGGTCGGTGTTCGGGCAGGTGTGGCATGACGGATGCCCTGAAGAAGCGCATTTCGGCCCTGCGCGAAATGACCGTTGGCCGCGGTTGTACCGAGGCGGAGGCGCTTTCCGCCGCCGCCAAGGCTGCCGATCTGATGCGCGAACATGGCATCCGGCAAAGCGATCTGGCATTCGATCAAAAGTCGGTTTCGCGCAAGACCGAGGGACAGTCGCCACGCGATGCCCTCTGGCGACGGATCGCCTATTGCACCAACACCGCCAGCATCATGACCGTTGACGAAAATCGCCGCGCGGTTCGCGCCTATGTGGGCCGGGAGCCTGGTCCCGAGATCGCGACATATCTCTATATCGTTCTCGACCGGGCCATTGACAGGGCAATCGCGGACTTCAAGGCAGGCGAATACTACCGCCGCCGCAGGAACCTGAAGACGAGGCGGGCTGCCGTAGCCGAGTTCACGCAAACGATGGTGCGGAAGCTCGAAATTCGCCTGATCGGGCTGTTCCAGGCGTCCATTTCCCCTGAAGCGACCGCAGCGGCTAATGCCGTGCTTGAGGAACGGTTTCCGCATTCGGTGACCGTCACGCCCCGCACTCAGGCGACCGGAAAGGTCACCGCCGCGTCGATCGAGGGCTATCTTGCAGGGGAAGCGGTGACGCTCTCCCACGGCGTTTCCGGCGCGGGCGTCGCCGGCCTGATTGGGGGCGGGCAATGAACACGACCGCCATTATCAACATTGCCCGCCAGCAGCTCGGCCTGGACGAGGACGTCTATCGTGCGCTCCTCGTCCGCGTCACCGGGGAAAGCTCGCTCCGCCGTATGACGGTCCGCCAGAAGATCGCGGTGGTCGATGAGCTGAAGCGGAAGGGGTTCCGCGTTACGGCGGGCAACAAGAAGCTACCTGTCGCGGCCAAGCCGTATATCCGCATGATCCACGCGCTGTGGAAATCCTGCCACCGTTCCGGCATCATCGACAACGGGTCTCGGGAGGCTCTGCGCGTGTTCTGCCGCAATCTCCTCTTTCCGGGCAACTCATCGGTGGCAGTCGATCCGGACACGCTGTCGTTCGATCAGGCCAGCCCGATCATCGACGCCCTGAAGGCGATGGAAAAGAGGGGGCGTCACGCATGAGCGAGCGCCCGCCCGTACCCGCTGCCATAGAGGAGATTGCCGAGACCATTGGTGTCCGCCTCGCCCTGCGGATCGTTCAGACGTATGGCGGGTTGGAGATCAAATTTCCTAAACATCCGCATGACGATCACCCGGTCATTCTGGCTCTTGGCAAAGAGGACGGCTATGCGATATGCAAATATATGGGCGGATCGTTTCTATCGGTGCCACACTGCCGGCCGCCACGGAATGCAAGGGCCGCGATTGCGAGGCTTGAGGCCGAGGGGCTGTCACGAGGAGAGATCGCCCGCCGGCTCGGCCTGACGCAACGGCATGTGCGGCGAATGGCCAACGCCCCTCCGACATCTCAACTCAGCCTGTTTCCCGATGAATGACCGGACCTTATGTCCGGTCATTTTGTTTTTGTGCCCGCGCAATGGTCTCGCAGCATTCAATCCGCTCGCGAGGCACCATGTCACCGATCAAGAACCCCACGACTTTTTTCGCCTATATTCGCCGCGCGCCATTCGGCGGTCGTCTGACCCAGGGGCAGATTGACGGCATCAACGCCATTCTCGATGCGTGGGAGTATTTCAAGCTTACGGATCGCCGCTGGCTGGCGAACATCCTCGCGCAGGTTTTCCACGAGACTGGTGGCCGGATGCTGCCGGTGCGCGAGACCTTCGCCAGTTCGGACAAGGCCGCGATCGCCAACCTGGAAAAAGCCTGGAAGGCCGGCCGGCTGTCGTCCGTCAAAACGCCATACTGGCGCGATGGTTGGTTCGGGCGCGGTCCGATCCAGATCACCCATCAGCGGAATTACCAGAAGCTCGGCGACCGCTTGGGGGTCGATCTGGTGAAAATCCCGTCGAAGGCGCTCGATCCCGTCATCGGTGCGCGGATCGCCATCGTCGGCATGGCCGAAGGGCTCTTCAGCGGGCGGAAGCTCGGCGACTATTTCAGCCACAGTGTTGACGATCCGGTCGGCGCTCGTGCGATCGTCAATGGCACGAACAAGGCGAAGCTGATCGCCGGCTATCACAAGAATTTCCTCGACGCGATCGATGCCGCGCGTGAAGCCGTCGAGGCGGACGATGCGGTGCCCGAGGCCGCGACCGCCGACGACGTGAAGCCGGCCGAGAGTTCGACGGTTGTGAGTCTGCTCGGCGGCACCGTGGGCACGGCGGGTGCCTCTGCCCTTCTCGGCGTCAACAATCCGTGGGCGTTCGGTGTCGCGGCTCTCGTCCTGCTTCTCGGCGCGGGCGCGGGCTACATGTTCCTGTCCGGTCGCTGGTCGGTCAACCGCATCAAGGCTGCCGTATGATCGCTGCCTTGATACGTTGGTTGACCGGTGACCTGACCACCGCCCTAACGCGCGCTTACGAGCTGAAGTTGGCGGCGGAGACCGATCAGGCGCGTCTGGTCGCGGACGCCGCCATTGCCGACATCAACCGCCAGATCGACGCCGCCCGGAACGCGAAAGAGATTCGGACGGCCTCGGCCGGTTTCTGGGAAATGCGGCTGGTCACGGCCGTCATCGCCGGCTGCTTCACCATGCATCTGCTGCTGGTGACGCTCGATACCTGTTTTCAGCTCGGTTGGCGCATCCCGAAGTTTCCCCCGCCGTTTGATGAATGGCAGGGGGCAATCCTGCTTTCATTCTTCGGCATCCAGGCGGTCGGCAACGGTATCGCCGCCATTGCCGCCGCCATCAGAGGACGCCGATGACCGGACCGGAAACTATCTTTGGCCTGAAGGTCGCAACGCTGATTTCGTCCGGTGTCGCGGCCGTCATTTCGGTTGCGCTGGACTGGCGGTCCCACGACGCATTGACGGCGGTGGGCTCGATCGTCGCGGGCGTCTTCGTGGCGACCGTGGCGACGGAACTGACCCTCGGCCTGATAGGCGTCGCGGACAATCCCGGTTCGTGGGGTTATGCGGTGGCCGCCGCCTACGGGATCACCGGCCGCAATCTCATCCTCTGGCTCAAGCAGGCGTCGGCCAATCCGCCGCAGCTCATCAAAGACATATTCGGAATCGGAAAGGGCCCCGGCGCGAATGGCAAGTGATGCAGAAACCCGCCGTAAGGCCCGGTCCGACTATGTTTATCGCCGCATGTCGATGGCGACCATCGCCCTGACGCACAACGTCAGTCAGGCAACGATCGGTCGCTGGAAGAAGGCGAGCAAGGAGGCCGGCGACGATTGGGACATGGCCCGGTCCGCCGCGACCATCGCGGGCGAAGGTCTCGATGTCGTGGTCTCGTCCGTTACCGAGGATTTCGTGCTGCTCGCGCAGGCGCTGCTGGACGAGGTGAAGAACAATGCTGGCCTGACGCTGGATCAAAAGATCAAACACATGGTTGCACTCGGCGACGCCATGGTGAAGGTCACTGCGAGCGCGGGTAAACTTGCCCCGAAGATCAGTGAGCTTGGTGTCGCGCAAAGTGTCGTGCAGCACCTCATTGCGTTCGTCCAGGCGCAATTCCCGCAGCATATTTCCGTCGTGCAGGAAATCTTGGTTCCGTTCGGTGACCGGATCGCTACGGCGTTCGCTCCATGAGACGACCGGTACTGAAGGCCAAGGTTTCCGAACGGGACTTCCGCGAGTGGATCGAGGCGGAAGCGGACAAGCTTGCCCGATGGGTAGACTTGTCGGTTTCCGCGTTTCCGGCCGATCCGAAGGCCAAGGCCGAACGCCTGGCTAAACTGCGCGATTCCGCGACAGGCTTTCAGTTCTTCCTTGAAACGTACCTGCCGCACTATGTGAAGGGTGAACACAGCCTGTTTCACAAGACGGTTTTCGGCCGCGTTCCCGAAATTCTCGAAAGCAACAAGGGCGTTAGAGACCTGTTCATCGCGCCCCGAGGATCGTCCAAATCAACGCATCTTTCCCTTGGCTTTGCGCTCTATTGCATCTGCCTGGGCAAGAAGCGCTACATTCTCGAGGTCACCGACGTTTACGCACAGGCCGCGCTGCTGATCGAGGCGATCAAGGCCGAACTGACCGAAAACCCCCGATTGGCTACCGACTTCCCCGAGGCGACCGGACAGGGCCGCGTCTGGCGCGAGGGCGAGATCGTCACGGCGAACAACATCCGTGTCGAGGGCCTGGGCGCGCTGCAGAAGCTTCGCGGTCGTCGCCATGGTCCCTACCGTCCCGACCTGATGTTCTTCGACGATTTGGAGAACGACGAGGCCGTCCGCTCGCCCGAGCAGCGCAAGAAGCTCGAAACGTGGATCAAACGCGCGGCGCTGAAGGTCGGCCCGCCCGACGGCACCATGGATGTGGTTTGGGTCGGAACTGTCTTGCACTATGACGCCGTGCTGGTCCGCGCTGCCAAGTCGCCGGTGTGGCGGGTATTCGAATTCCAGGCCATCATGAAATGGCCCGACCGGATGGACCTCTGGGAACAGTTCGAAGAGGCGTTTCATAACGACGGCGAGGAAGCCGCCCGCGCGTTCTACGAGGCGAACCGGCCGGCGATGGATGTCGGGGCAGTTGTCAACTGGCCCGCGATACAGCCGCTTGTCTGGCTGATGCTGGAACGCGCGGCCGATCATGACAGCTTTGCCACCGAATACCAGAACAAGCCGATCAGCGCCGGAAGCCCGTTCGCCTCGCTGACCTTCTGGACCTTGCGTATTCCCGACCTGATCACGTTCGGCGCGGTCGACCCGTCGCTTGGCAAGAAGTCTCAGGGCCGCGACCCCTCGGCAATTCTGATCGGCGGGTTCAACCGGCTGCATGGCACGATGGACGTTCTGGAGGCGTCAATCCGTCGCCGACTGCCCGATATCATCATTTCCGACATCATCGCCCTGCAGCGCGAATATCGTTGCCTGCTCTGGTTTGTTGAGGCCGTGCAGTTTCAGGAGTTCCTGCGCACAACGCTGATGACCGCCGCCGCAAAGGTTGGCGTCGGCATTTCCGCCGTGCCGATCATTCCTCATTCGGACAAGGATCTCCGCATCGAGCGCCTTCAGCCGCCGATCGCGGCCGGCCTGATCCGGCTCAACCCGACCCAAACCACCCTGATTGACCAGTTGCAGCAGTGGCCGGACGCCGACCATGACGACGGTCCCGATACGCTCGACATGCTCTGGCAAAACACCCTGCATTATGGCGGTGGCCGTGCCGGATCGGCCGGCGCTGGCATCCAGACCGCCGCAGCAAGTGGCAGTGACCGACTTGGAGACTACCGCCTATGAGCCGCCGCAAGAACAAGAAGACATCATTTGCCGCCGCCACGGTTTCGGATCGCAAGAACCTGCCGGCCGAGGCCCGCACGCTGATCGCCGACGTTAGAAACGACATCACCATACCGTTTTACAGCGGGGCGCTTCAGCATGCCGACGACACGCTGATCCAGCGCGGCGGCGGCAAGGGCCTCAAGATTTATGATGAGATCAGGCGCGACACCTGGGCGGGGCCGTGCCTCGACAAACGCAACAAACACCTCGTCGCCCGCGAATGGGAAGTTGAGGCGGGCGGCGATCGTCCCATCGATGTCGAAGCAGGCGACTTCGTTCGGGAGGTTTTTAACGGCCTGCCGTTTGACCGGATTTGCGAAGACCTTTCCGGCGGTGCGATCCTGAAAGGGTTTGCGGTCTCGGAAGTGGTATGGATGCGCGACGGAAACCGGATCAAGCCGGAAAGGATCGTCGGGCATGACCAGCGGCGGTTCGCCTTCGGCTCCGATGGCAAGCCGCGCCTGCGCACCTGGGCAAACATGAATGACGGCATCGAGCTTCCGGACCGGAAGTTCATCGTTCATCGTCATGGCGTCGTGGGCAACAATCCGTATGGTCTTGGCCTCGGCAGCTCGCTCTTCTGGGCAGTGTTGTTCAAGCGGGAAGGCGTGGCCTTCTGGTTGCATTTTCTCGACAAGTTCGCGGGTCCGACGGCGGTAGCTGAAACGCCGTATGGCATGCTGACCGAGGAGCAAACCAAGTTGCTCAATCAGTTGGCGGAGATCCGGACCTCGTCAGCGATGACGGTGCCGGTCGGGACCAACGTCAAGTTCTTGGAAGCGGCTCGCGCCGGGCAGGTCTCCTACAAGGAGTGGGTCGAATATTGGGACAAGCAGATTGCGGTCTGCATCCTGGGCGAGAGCCTGACCACGGATATCGGGTCTGCCGGGTCCCGCGCCGCCGCCGAGACCCATGCCGGCATGCTGGATCTGCTCGTGGACAGCGACGCCGATCACCTGTCCGATACGTTGCATGAGCAGCTTGTGACTTGGCTGATCGAGTACAATTTCCCCGGCGCGGCGATCCCGCGCGTCTGGCGGGTCCGCCCCTCTAACGAAAAGGACAAGGCCGAGACCCGGAAGGCGCGAGCGGAGGCGGCAAGCTCGGAGCATGCCGCCCTGGTCGAGATCGTATCGACGGCAGCCATGTTCGATGATGATGATGCGGCCCGTGAGTTCATCGTTTCCTTCGCGCTGACGCATGCCCTGTCGGAGACCACGATCGACAGGATGGTGGAAGCCCGTTTCGCCTTCATGGAAGGCAGAAAGCGTGGCCGAGACATGCGCCAGTTGGCGAATGACAATCCCGCTTTCGCCGCCCTCTTCGGGCCGCTCGGCTCAAAAAAAAACTCTATGACACCGTAAGCTTCGCTAATGATCCCGATCCGGCCGCCGATCTGGTGGACCGTGTCGAGGAACTGACGGCCGGATATTTCACGCGGCGGATGAATGCGGTGCGCGCCGCGATCGACGGTGCGGCCGACCTGCCGGCTGCCGCCCGCGCCGTGCTCCAGCTCGCCGCGAAATGGGCTCCCGACACGTTAGGAAAGTTGCTCGGTGATGCGCTGGAGCTGGCGTCCCTGCAGGGACGTGAAGCGGCATTTCTCGACGGTGACGAGGAAGCGAGCTTCGCCGACGCGGACGTCTTCAATCAGCCATTCAAGGAACAGATCGAGTTTTTCCGGCAAAAGCGGCCGAAGGAGACCGTGAAATGGACCGACGCTATTCGCGGTGTTCATGATCGCGCCTTTGTCATTGCCGGCGCGACTGACACGGCCATGCTTTCGGATTTCCAGACGGCCATTGCCGACGCCATGGATAACGGCCACACGCTGGACCGGTTCCGCGAGGATTTCGACCGGATCGCTGCAAAATACGGCTGGTCCTACAAGGGAGAACGTGGTTGGCGCTCGCGGGTGATTTTCGAGACCAACATGCGGAACAGCTATATGGCCGGCCGCCTGAAGCAGATGCGCGATCCGGACGTGCTGAAGTTGCGCCCGATCTGGCAATACCGCCATGGCGAGACCAGGACACCGCGCCGTGCTCGCCCTCAACATAAACGCTGGCATGGGTTGTGCCTTGCCCATGACGACCCTTTCTGGCGGACACATTTTCCGCCGAACGGCTGGTTTTGCTCTTGTGGGGTCCGCTCGCTTTCGTGGCGCGACATGAAGAGGCTGGGCAAGGATAGGCTGGACGAGGCACCCGGCGACTTGATGGTGCCGGTGATCGATCCTGCCTCCGGAAAGCTTGTCGAGCACCCGCAGGGGATCGGGATCGGATGGGATTATATGCCGGGCGATCTCTGGGAACGCGGCCTGACGCCGTCGACGCTGATGGACGAGGGCCGCGAGCTGCTGGACAATCCCCGGATGGCAGTCGCGATAGACCAGGCGGAGCCCATGGCCGACCTCCTAAAGGCGGCGAAGCCGTTCCAGGCTAAGGCGATGGAGGATGGGCTCGAACCGGAGGAATATGTGCGGGCCTTCCTTCAGCCGTTCGGCGCGGACATTGGCAAGGCGGTGCTGTTTGAGGACGTAACGGGGACGCGCGTTCCGGTATCCGACCTGTTCTTCCGAAACCGTGATGGCGAATTCAAGCTGTTCAAGCGGGGTCGACACCGTCACCTCGCCATGATGGCCGAAACGTTGATAGACCCCGACGAAATCTGGATTGGTGTCGCGCGCAAGGCCGAAAGCGGCGACCTGGTCGTGGACCGCCGTTACATCCGCGTCGATCCGACGACTGCCGTGCAGATCGTGTTCGAGATCGGGGAACGGTTGTGGGAGGAGGTCACCAGCTTTGTGCCGACCGACAAGCGCGGCAATACCGATTTCGCCCAAATCGACAAACGCCGCGTCGGGAAGCTCGTCTATCAGCGTCCGAAAAAATGAATGGCCGGGAGCGATCCGGCCTTTCCGTCTCCGGGCTCGCTGGACCATCGCTCGGTCGCGCCCTTCAACTGGTCACAATATAGGCCCGACCACGGGAAAAGTCCAATGACAGGCATCAGCTACAAGACCACGATCAACGACGCCGACATGCGGCGGAAAACGGCTGATATCATCGACCGGATGGAACGGCCGCGCGGGTTTTACAAGAGTGTCGGCGAACACTTGCTGATCTCGGTGGATGAGCGCTTCGAAAAGGAGCAGGCACCGGACGGGACGCCGTGGAAGGAGCTGTCGGCCGTGACGGTCGAACGCCGCGAGGCGGCCGGCTACGGGCCGAGGCCGATCCTGCGCGTGACGGGCGCATTTCGCGGATCGTTCAACTATGAGGCCAGTGACGCTGACGTTAGGGTGGGCACGGCAGCCGTCCAGGGCGCGATGATGCATTTCGGCGGAGAATCGAAAGGCTACATGAAGGGGAAGATCGAGGCCCGCCCAATCCTTGGCCTTTCGCCCAATGATGAGACCGAGATATTTGCCATCGCCGAGGAGTGGTTGACGGTTGAATGAGCCTGCTCGAAATCCCGGCCGCTGGCGCGCGCGATGCGTCCGCAGGTCCGACGATAGCGAATTTTCGGGCGAGCCGCGTTAGACCCCCGTTAGAAATCGGCTGTGGGGCGGTCTCGGCGTCGTCGGGCGTTTTGGAATGCATCCGGGCTTGAAACTGCCGCGTGCCTGACGCATGTTGCAGCCATAGACCTCCTTGCTCTGACCGGACCTCATGTCCGGTCATTTTGTTTTCAGACGTGCCACATGGTCGCTCCAGATCAATTCCGGAGCAGACATGACCGCCTCTTCCGCTACCGCTCGCATCGAAGTTTTCCGCACCGGCACGTTCACGCCGATGGAGGGCGGGTCGCTGACCTACTCGGCGGCCGACCTGAAGGCGATCGCCGACGCTTACGACCCGGAAACCGCTCCGGCTCCCGTCGTGGTCGGTCATCCGAAGACAGACGCACCGGCTTATGCCTGGGCGCAGTCGTTTGACTATGACGCTAGCAATGACCGGCTCTATGCGACGGTCGGCGAAATCGACCCGGCATTCTCCGAAGCGGTGAAGAAGGGCCGCTACAAGAAGGTCTCTTTGTCCTTCTTCCGGCCGGAGGATGCCGCAAACCCGGTTCCGGGCCAGTGGTATCCGCGTCATATCGGTTTTCTGGGCGCGGCTGCTCCCGCCGTCGCCGGCCTGAAGAACGTCCAGTTCGCCGCGCAGAACGTTGTCACCTTCTCTGCCGATTTCGGTGATCGCGGTTTCGAGGAGACCGCCAGCCTTCTGCGCGGCTTGCGCGATTTCCTGATCGAGAAGTTCGGACTGGAGACGGCCGACAAGACCTTGCCGGCCTACCGGATCGACTGGCTGTCCGAAACCGAGATCACGCCACCTGAAGCGCGGCCGACCTTTTCTCTCCCTCTCAAAACCACCGAACCACCGAAACCCGCTGAACCCAAGGAGCCCGTAGTGACCCAGCCCAATGCCGACTTCGCCGCGCGCGAAGCCGAGTTTGCCGCCCGTGAGGAGCGGCTGAAGAAGCGCGAACTCGACATCGCGCATGAAGGTAATGTGTCCTTTGCTGAAGGCCTTGTGACCGAGGGCAAGCTTCTGCCCGCCATGAAGGATCGGCTCGTTTCGATCCTCGACGCCGTACCCGCCGAAACCGCCGTGTCGTTCGCAGCCGGCGAAGCGGCCGTTCCCGTTGCCAAGGCCCTGCGCGACCTGCTTGCCGCGCAGCCGAAGGCGGTGTCGTTCGGGGCGCTCGATCTTGGTGCCGATCCCGGTGCGGATGGCCGGTCGGCCTCGTTCGCCGCCGATGGCAAGGCTGTCGATCCGGCCGGCATGGAGCTGCACGCCAAGGCCGAAGCCTATCAGCGGCAGCATCCCGGCACGGAGTATCTCACCGCCGTGCATGCGGTTTCCTGATCGAAGGGGCGTATCATGCAGTTTTACCACTCGCTCTACAGCACTACCCTGACGGCGACCTCCGTTTTCGACGCCTTCGACCTCATCGACTTCAGCGACGGGAAAATCACCGCTGACGACGCCGCCGTGAAAGCGGTGGCGCTTCATCCGGCCACAGAAGTGGGCCTGGACGTCGCCGGCATGGTGATCGGCGAAGTCCGCGTCCGCGCGCGGGGCGCGATCGCCAAGGGGCAGAAGGTCATTTCGGCCGCAGCCGGGGGCGTCAAGGCAGCCGCTGTCGGCTCCGTCAACATGTTCGCCGTGGCGCTGACCGACGCTGCCGACGGCGAGTTCATCACCATCTTCGTAAAGTAAGGACCGGCCCCCATGACCACTCGCGCCTTGAACCAGCGTACCGCCGCCGTTGTCGACCCGATCCTGTCGACGCATGCGCGCGGGTATCGCAACTCCACCTTCATTTCCTACGCGCTGTTTCCGCGCGTCTCGATCCCGAACCGCTCGATGCTGACCATCAAGTTCGGCAAGGAAGCATTCCGCAAGCTGAATACGCGGCGCGCTCCCGGCACTCAGGTCAAGCGGGTGCAGTACGGCTATGCCGCCGATGCCGTGGCGCTCGTCCAGGACTCGCTGGAGGGCATCGTCCCGAGTGAGCATCAGCAGGAGGCCGAGAAGGTGCCTGGCATCGATCTAGGCGCTGGCGCCGTCAACATGGTGCTCGACGTTCTTGACCTCAATCTGGAGATCGATACGGCGAATATCGCTCGCAATTCCGCCAATTACGATGCAAACCACAAGCTGGTTCTCGCCGGTGGCGACCGCTGGGCCGATCCCGACAGCGATCCGAAGGCGGACGTGGATGCGGCCAAGGAGGCGATCCGCCGGTCGATCGGCCGCTATCCCAACACGTTCGCACTTGGTCCGAACTCGGGCAATGCCCTGAAAAACCACCCGAAGATCAAGGAGCAGTTCAAGTACACGTCGAAAGATAGTGTCACAGTCGAAATGCTCGCGGCGTATTTCGATCTCAAGCGCGTGGTGATCGGGTCGGCGGTCTACTTGCCGGAAACGGCTGCGGACGCTGAACTGGCGAACGATGTGTGGGGTGACGACGCCATCCTCTCCTACGTGCCGGAAACCGGCGACAATTTTCAGGTGCCGTCCTACGCCTATACCTATGAACTGTCCGGCTACCCCATGGTCGAGCAGCCCTATTACGACCGCTCCATCAAGTCGTGGGTGTATCCGACGACGGTCGAGCGCCGCCCGATCCTGACCGGCGCGGAAGGCGGTTTCCTCTTCCAGAACGCCGGCGCGGCTCCGGCCTGATAGGAGGCGACGATGGACGACAAAGTCAATGTCACGCTCACGGGGCCGGCCAAGGTCAACGGCGTTAGAGAACCGGCCGGCAAAACCGTGACCGTCAGCACTACGCTCGCCCTGCAGCTCGCGGCCTCCGGCGTCATCAATCCCGAGGCGGCGAAGGCCCTGTCCGTGGCGATTGCGGAACCCCCCCCGCTCGGATCGGACTTCGATGCGGCGGTGCGCGCGGCCGTCGCCGATCGCGAGGCGAACTGGGCCACGGCCATGGATCATTTCGAGACCATGGCTGAGGACACCCTGAATGCGGCGCTCGCGGATCTCCAGAACAAAAACGGCCTTCTGACTGAGGTCGAGGCCAAGGCCGACACCCTACAGGCTCTGCTTGCAGACGCGGAAACCAAGTTCTCCGATCTGGAAGCGAGGCTTACCGCCGAGGCCGCCCGTGCCGATGCAGCTGAGAAGGCCCTGATGGAGAAGCCGGCGACCGCAAAGCCAGCCAAGACCCCGAAATAAGGCCCGTTCCGAAGTCTCCCAAGCCGGGCCTTTCGGGCGGGGCAGTTTTTAACTCCGGGCTGCCCCGCCCGTTTCTCTCTCTCAATCGGATGCTTCCATGCCTCGCTTTCTAACGGTTGACGAATTTACCAACATGTTCGGCGTGGCCGAGGTCTCTCAGGTCGCCGGTATCGGCAACCTCAATGATCCGGCTGGCCGTACCATCGACGTTGCGAAGGTCGAGGCGGCGATCATGTTCGCGGAAGACCTGCTGATTGGCTACGGCCGCGCCCGTTATCCGGTGATCGAGATCCTGACGCCGGAGGCCACACCTCCCCTGGTCAAGGGGCTGGTCGGCGATGTTGCGCGCTATCGTATCCGTGACAAGTCGGCCGGGCAGGGGCAAGTTTCCGACATCGTCAAGGAGCGCCACGACGCGGCGCTGACGAACATCAAGGCTGTCGCCATCGGCAAGTTTGAGCTGCCGATCACGGGTGAGCCCGTGAACGGCGAGGCCGGTTCTGTCCGTGTCGACGCCATCATTCCGCCGTCCCGCGTGCCCGGCATGCTGCAGGGGTGGCGCTGATGTCCGAAGTTCTGCGCAACGCCCGTCCCCCTCTGGTTATCGAGCAGGTCGAAGATGCGCTTCTCGCCGTACTTAAGGCCGACGTTTCGGGTCAGTGCAAGGTTGAGGCCTTCCCGAACGATCCGACGTTGTACGATTTCGCCAACCTGCCGGCCGCACTGCTGATCCACTATGCGGGATCGCGCTATTCGGCCGCCAAGGGGCCGGCCAACACCGCGCAGCCCCGCGCGATGGAATGGGCATTGGTGCTGCTCTGCCGGTCGCTACGTGGGCAAGGCGGCGCGTATCTCCACCTCGAAGACATTCGTCTTGCCGTCCAGGGCCGCGCCTTCGCCGGTGCCGGTCCCGCGTCATTGGTGCGCGACCAGCTCATGGACGAGAAGGATGGCGTCTGGCGCTGGGAAATCCGGCTTTCCATGCCAATCCCGGCCGTCGCCCGTCATTACCAGACACCCGCGCCGCTGACACGGCCGGCGATTTCAACCACCTGAAGGAAGAGGACATGGCAAAGCAGCCCACCAAACAGGCCTATCTCTACAGCGGTCCGGTGACATCGTTCGATGTCGAGCCGGGAAAGTCGAAAATCCTCTTTCCGGGCAAGCCGTATACGGACCTGCCGGCGGACAATCCCATCATCGCCAATCTGATCGCCCGAAAGCTGCTGGTTCCCGAGACCAACGCAGCGGCGGACGAAACGGCCACGACATTGGCCGAAACTGCGGGAGCCTGACATGGCAGCAACCTTCCATCACGGCCCCGAGGTCGTAGAGCACAAGGACGGCGTAACCGTCGTTCGCGACGTGAAATCCGCCGTTACCTACATTTCCGGCACGGCTCCCATTCAGGACGTGCATGACACGGCCGAAAAGCGGGAGGCCTATATCAATGAACGCGTCATCATTCGTTCGCGGGCAGAGGGTGCCGCCGCGTTCGGTGCACACAGGGCCGGCTACACGATCCCGGCCGCACTGGATGCAATCTTTGACCAGGGCGACGGCGGGACCATCATCGTCAACAACGTGTTTGATCCTGACACCCACAAGGAAGGTGCCGTGCCCGATCCGTCCAAGGTGACGACGACGGAAATCAACGGTACGATCGACGCGACGGGCAAGGCAACCGGCTTCTCAGGCGCTTACGAGTGCTACAACCGTTTCGGCTATTTCCCGAAGCTGTTGCTGGCGCCTGGCTATTCACCCGTCTCGACGGTCCGCGCGGAAATGGATGTCGTGGCGTCACGCCTGCATGCCATGGCGATCTGCGATCTTCCGCTCGGCCTCACGAAACAGCAGGCCGTCGAAGCCCGCGGCGCAACCGGTTCGGCGAACACGTCAAGTGCGCGCACGGTGCTCTGCTATCCGCATGTCACCATTGAGGACACGACGGGTGCCGCAGAAACCCGGCTCGATCCGCTGTCCTCGCGTCTCGCCGGTCTCATCATCGCCACGGACCTGAACGAGGGCTGGCACAACTCGCCGTCCAACCGCGAGCTGAAGGGCGTCGTCGATACGGAGGTCGCGATCAATTTCTATCCGTCCGACTACCAGAACGACACCAATTTCCTCAACGAGGCCGGTATCGTCACCTGCATGAGGTCTTTTGCGACCGGTTTCCGTGCCTTCGGCAACCGGTCGGCTGCGTTCCCGACGTCGAGCCACGTCGAGAATTTCATCCATGCGCGCCGCATCCTCGACATGATCCACGAGGCCATCATCTTCTTCACGATGAATTATGTGGACCGGCTCGGCTCGGCTGCGAACATCGAGGCGGCCGAGGAGGGCGTGAACGCCTATTTGCGCTCGAAGACCGGGGAGGCCATTTACGGCGGCATCTTCCGCTTCGATCGCGAGAAGAACACGGCCGAGCAGATCGCGGACGGCCGGTTCTACTACAAGCTCTCCTGCCATCCGATGTCGGTCATGGAGCGCATCACCGTCGATTCCTATGTCGACACGGCTTTCATCACCGACGCCCTGTCGCTGGCGGCATAAGGAGGTATCGCAATGGCACGCAAAATTGGTCAGATCACGGCCGGCGACGTATACATCAACGAGGTCGACGTGGCCGGCCGTGTCGCCGAACTGGACATGGGCGAGATCGGCCATGCGGAGGTCGAACACCAGACGCTCGGCATGATCGCCGTGCTGAAACTGCCCGGTCGTCCCGTCCAGGCGATCGAAGGCAAGATCACCTTCGAATGGCTGGATGAGGAAGTCTCGCGCACCATCCTTAATCCGACGAAGGTGCACAAGCTACAGATCCATTCCTATGTCGATGTGTTCGACGCCGAGGGCAGGAATTCGGATCAGTCTCACACGCTGATTACCCATATCGGGTTCCAGACGATGAAAAAGGGCGGTTCCACGGCGAAGCTCGGCGAGAACGTGGGTGAAGAACTGGATATCTCCATCAGCTCGTTCAAGCAGAACGTCTATGGCGGCGAAACGCCGATCATCGAGTTCGATGCCTGGAACAACATCTACAACATCAACGGCGAAGCGGTCTGGCCGCGTTAGACGCGGCCCGATCACCACTCTTTTCTAACGTAGCAACGGAGTTTGAAACATGACCGAACTGACGGGCGTTCGCGCCAAGCTGAAAGCCAACAAGGAAGCAAAGGCCGGCATGCGCGATGTCACCCTCACGGAGAGCGGCGTGGTTTGCGCCGTGCCCAACTGGATTAATCATGGTGCCTGGATGAAGGCTCAGCGCATTGCCAAGGGTGATACCGCCAAGGCGCAGGCTGCGTTCGTTTGTGAAACAGTGCTTTTCGAAGGCGAAAAGCTGACGATCGCCGATCTGTCCGAACTGGTGGAGGCCGGTGACGTGCTTCAGCTGATCGGAGAAGTCTTCGGTAAGGACGATGCGAGCGACGACGCGGGAAACGGACAACCGACGAGCCATTGACGCTTTCCGCGCCCCCCCAGCATCTCTTCATGATCGGACAGGGCTGGACAGCGGACGCGCTCGATGCGATGACTGAGCAAGAATTCGGCTTCTGGTACTCAGAAGCCATAGCACTGGAAGAGGCGAAAGCGGAGGCGATCCGCGCTGCCTCGGGAAAATGAAACGACCGGACCTTGTGTCCGGTCATTTTGTTTTGTGCCGCCCGGCATGCTCGCCCTGACGTTTCGTGTGGGGCCATGCCATGAAGTTCATGATGATTTTCGAGGGGGTCGACCGGGCCTCCAAAGTCATGAACAAGATCATGGCGGCTGAAAAGAAGGTTGCCGCCTCCGCGAAAGCCGGCGCGCAGGCCTCTGATCGGGCCAATTCCGCCGCTGCACGTACTGCCGACAAACTCGCCTCGGCTTATGCCAAGGTCTCGGGTGGCACTCGCGCTGCCTTCAGTGCTGTTGTGTCTGGTGCTCAGGCGGCAGGACGCGCTACCGCTGCGCTTCATCGGCAAACAGTCCTGTTGGCGAAGGCAGGTATTGGGCAGGTGGGGAGCGGAGCCGGAAAGGTGCTTCGCGGCTTCACACTAGCGGCCGGCGTCGCCACTGCGGCTTTCGGTACGTCGGCACTGGCGGCCGGGCATCTCCTCGGCACGGCCACCGCCTTCGAGAGCTACAATATCCAGCTTGAGACGCTCGAAGGGTCCGCGACAAAGGGTCGAAAGGCCATGGAGTGGATCACGCAATTTGCTGTGCAAACTCCCTTGGAACTCGATCAGGTCGTTGAGAGCTACCGCAACCTGAAGACGTTTGGTCTCGACCCCACCAATGGCACACTTCAGGCGCTCGTTGATACCATGGCCGCGTCGGGCAAGGGTACTGAGCAACTGGAAGGACTGACGCTTGCCCTTGGGCAAGCCTGGACCAAAGGCAAGCTTCAGGGCGAAGAGGCCCTTCAGCTCCTCGAGCGGGGCGTTCCCGTGTGGGATGTCCTGTCCAAAAAATATGGGAAGAATGCCGCGCAGCTACAGGAAATGGCCTCAAAGGGAAAGCTAGGGCGTGAGGCGATCACCTTTCTGATCGAGGAAATGGGCCGGATGAACGGCGGGGCTTCGGAGAAGATGGCCCGTACATGGGACGGCATGCTCTCGAATATTAGTGACGTTTGGGGGCAGTTCCAGCTATCCATAATGAATGCTGGCCTTTTCGACTGGATGAAGGGCAAGCTTCAGATGGTGCTCGACACGATCAACCAGATGAAGGCCAATGGTACTCTGGACCAGTGGGCCAAGGTCATCTCCGATCGCATCATCTTTGTTCTCGACAACGCCTGGAAGTTCGCAACCGGCGTCTGGCAGATCATGGAAAAACTCGGCGTCTATCTCCAGATGGCGGCCGACTATGTAGGCGGATGGGAAAACCTCGCCATGGTGTTGGCCGGCCTTGCGTTCGCGCCCGCGCTGATCTCGACGGCTGCCGGCATCGTCCAGATCGCCATGGGTATTTCGATGCTGTCCGCCGCCCTGGTAGCAAACCCCATCGTCCTTATCATCGCCGCGATCGTGGCCGGCGCTGCGGCGATCTATATGAATTGGGGACCGATCAAGGCCTTTTTCATCGACCTGTGGAACGGCATTTCCTCGGCAGCAGCCGCTGCCTGGAACGGCGTCAAGTCGGCTACGACGGCAGCATGGGAAGGCGTTCGATCCGCAGTGAGCAATGCCGTTTCCGCTATCCCCGCTCTCGTGACGGAAGCATGGGAGCGGATCAAGACCGTATTCGCATGGCATCCGGCCGTCATTATCGTGCAGAACTGGGGGGCGATCTCCGGCGCAGCCGGCGACGCGATCGGCCGCGCTTTTGCTGCCGTCGATGCGGTGTGGTCGCGCATGAAGGCGCTGTTTGACTGGTCGCCGATCGAGGCGATCAAGCAGGCGTGGGCGGGCGTTTCCGACGCGGTCGGCGGGTTTATCGATGACGCGGCCGCCCGCGCCAGCGCCGCATGGAACCGGGTGAAGTCCGTGTTTTCCTTCGGCGGCGACGGAACAGCCACCGCGCCGGTCATGCCTGATCCCGTCAGCGTCCAGGCCGAAGCCGATGCGGCCATGGCCAAACTCGCCGCCCTCGATGCCGCCGCGCAGAAGATCGTCCCGTCCGTCACCGGCGCAGTCCGGGCTGCGCAAACCTTCCTTGCCGGTATTTCCTTCTACGACCAGGGCGCGGCTCTGATGGACACCATGGCGGCCGGAATGCGCGCGCGCGCCTTCGTCGTCATTCAGGAAATCCAGAAAATGGCGCAGGCGGTGCGCGATCACCTTCCGTCATCGCCTGCGAAAGTCGGTCCGCTTTCGGATATTCACCGCCTCAAGTTCGGGGAGACCATCGCGCAATCGATCCGGGCCGAGCCGATGGTCAAGGCTATGCGTGCCGCCTCGGCTGCCACTTTGGCTGCCGCCGCGATCGGCGCGCCGCAGGTCGCCGCAGCGAGCACCGGTACCGACGCCGCCAGGGCGCAGATTGCTAATGCTTCCGCGCATACCTCCGGCGCTGGAGGTGTGATGCTGAATTTCAACCCCTCCGTGACCGTGCCTCCTGGCGCGGCCGGCAATCCAGCCGACATCAAGGCGGCGGTGCTCCAGGCGCTTCGCGAGAGCGCCCGCGAGATGGCGGCAATGATGGCCGAGGAACAACGCCGTCAGGGAAGAAAGGAGTTCTGATGTATTGCACCTACTGCGGATCGCGCGCGCATCCATACGAGTATTGCCCCAAGACGTGGGGCGGCAGTTCGGCGCGGCTGCATCTCCGCTGCGCCTATTGCGGTTCCAATCGCCATAATTACGAGGCCTGCCCGAAGCTCCATGGAAGTCGTCCGGATGAGGGCGGCGTTCTGCTGAAGGACTGACGATGATCTATCTTCTCGGCTCCATCCCGTTAGGAATAGCGCCACTCACCGGGCCGACCGCGCATGATTTCAGCTACGCGAACACCTTCGCGCAGCATGCGACCACGCGGGGCAAGCCGGCGCTGCAAGAGATTGGCGAGGAGCTGGATGCCCGCAATATCACCTTCTTTTTCTCCGAGGAGTTCTGCACGCCTGCCACCGAGCTGGCGAAGCTCAAGGCGGCATTCCTGCTGAAGACGCCGTTGCCACTTGTCCTGGGCACCGGCGAGTATGATGGAAAGCGCTACGTTGTCGAAACCATGTCCGGGGCGATCCTAAAGACAAACAAGTCGGGCGCTGTGGTGCGCGTGGAGGCGACTATCGGCCTGCTGGAAGATCCTGTCGTCGGGGGTGTTGCTTCCCTGATTTCGTCGCTGGCTAAAACGCGGGCGGCCGGGCTGTCGGGTAATTCCTCTTCCAATCCCGAGGTGCGGAAATGACAACGCTGACCGGGGAGTACTTCGAATACGTGACGATTGCCGGCGATCGGTGGGACCTGCTCGCCTATCGCTACTATGGCGACCAGCACAAGCAGACGGTCATTCTGGAAGCCAATCGCCACCTGATCCTTGATGACCTCGGTGTGCCGCCGCTGATCCTGCCGCAAGGCGTGACGCTCAAAATCCCCGTCATTGAGGAAGAAGCCGGCAATATCGACCTGTTGCCGCCGTGGAAGCGCAGCAACCCTGACTATGGAGCGTGACGTGGCGTCCAGTCCGTATTTTTCACTCATTTATCAGGGCGTCGACATTTCCTCTGAATTGGACCCCATGACCACCTCCGTCACCTATACCGATCAGGCGCATGGCAAGGCCGATGAAATCGACGTGACCGTGCAGGACAAGGACGGACGCTGGAAAGGGGAATGGAAGCCGGAGCCAGGGGACATCATGTCCCTGACCATCTACGACGGCCTGGGCGGCAAGTTGAATTGCGGTGAGTTCGAACTGGATGAACCGGACGCGTCCGGAGACCGGGGCGGTGACATCATGACCATGCGCGGGCTGGCCGCGCCGATCTCAAAGCCGCTGCGCACGGAGAAGACGCGGGCTTTCGAAAAGCAGAACCTCCGCCAGATCGTGCAGAAGGTGGCCGGCGAAAACGGGCTGTCGGTCGAGGGGGACATTGAGGACCAGCGTTTCGAGCGGGTCACGCAACGCAAGGAACGCGATCTGGAGTTTCTAACGCGGCTGGCCGAGGACACGGGACATTATTTCAGTGTGCGGGGCAAGCGCGCGGTGTTCACGTCGTTCAAGTCGATGGATGGTCGCGCGGCGGCGCTGACGGTCTCCTACACGCAGCTGGGCACGCAACTGGTTTCGTATCGACTGACGCAGCAGACGGCCGAGACCTACTCGAAGGCGAAGGTGACGGCGTGGGACGAAAACGAAAAGCAGATGATCGAGGTGGAAGAGGAGGACGCCGACGTGAAAACGGGCGATACGCTGCGGATCTCGGGCGAGCGCGTCGAGAACGCGGCGCAGGCGAAAGCCTTGGCGAAAAGCCGCCTCCATTACGCCAACCGGAAATCAACCTACGGCTCGATTTCCATGGTCGGGACCGTGAGCCTGGTCGCCGGCATCGTCGTTGATATGGCCGGTTTCGGGAAGTATTCCGGCCCGCTGCTGGTCGATCGTTCCAATCATTCCATGTCGCGCGGCGGCTACACAACGGGGGCGGACCTTGTCAAAGCGAAGCAGTAGCGAGTACCGGCAGAACGCCACCAACCGGCGGGGCGTCGTGGTCGATCGCGACCCGAAAGCGATGCGGGTAAAGGTGCGGTTTGAGGACGAGGACGATGTTGTCACCCAGTGGATTGACGTCACGGGCGGGTCATCGAACGGCGTTTCGTTCTTCAGCATGCCCGGTATGGATGATGAAGTCTGGTGCGCCATGGACGCGCGAGGCGAAAGCGGATGCGTGCTCGGCTCGCGTTACAATGCGAAGGAGAAGCCGCCGCATGACACAAACGAGGACATCGCGATCCAGTTTCCGGGTGGCTTTATCCATCTGAACACGGGCAACGGTAGCCTGTCCGTGAAAACACCCGGTGATGCTGTTATCGAGGCGGGCGGCGACATTGACCTGAAGAGCGGTCGCCTCCTGCATAATGGCAAGAACGTCGGCTACGATCACAAGCACGGCGGCGTCATTCGAGGAGGTAATCTGACGGATGATCCCGTTTGAAGCCCTCCGTTTTGTGTGTGAGAGCAGGCTTTAGCTCATCAATTTTCATCGCGAGATGGTTTACTCCCAAGCCGTCTAGTTTCAGGTGGTATTTGGCGGAGAGACCGCGGCTGTCATTTGTAACCTTACGTAAGAGTTCCCGCAGCTTTGTGAGTCTCTCTAGATTCCAATGTGTTATTTCAAATTTTGTTTGGTATGCGTCGTGCGAGAGCATAACTCGATCAATGTTTCGAGCTACGAGGTGCATAATGTGCGGAATTTCGTCGGAACGCAGTTGCAAAGGGTCGCGGGTTAACAACTCAAACTCTTCGCCATTCGCCAGTTCGAGTAAAGTCTCATTAGTCGGGTCGGTCTTCGATTGTGGTACCAGATAGCCCCAGGCCAGGAGCGAAACGCCCCCCAACTGAGCCAAAGTGATCATCAGATTTTCGAGCCTCTGGTCGAATTCCTCATCGGCCTGTTTTTCGTCACGCTGTTTTTGCTCTTTCTCCAGTATTGAAGTTTGCTGTCTGAAGAGAGTAGTGGACGCTTCTGTCTCTTTCACCTGCTGCTTGGCTACCTCTAGCTGCTGTCTCATCACTTCTTGCGTCTCATTCAACTCCTCCCTCTGGGCTTCCAATTCCTTCGACTGGATAAACACCGCTCCGGCGAGCCAAAGAAAAGCGATCGGGGCAAAGGCTCCAGCGAGCGCGTCTCCCAACTCGTTAACGGACCGGCAGCCGAGGTAGCGATCCCAAAAGCCGTGGAACCAATGGTTCTGGATAGCGACGTCCTCGCAGACTTTCGTTTCCACGATCAGTAGGTAATACACCACGAAATATGCAATCGTGATGCCTGACAGCCACCAGAAAGCCTTCACCTTCCTGACTCTATTGCTTCGTCCCATCGCTTGCCTTGCCCTTTCCCCGATTTCCCGTTATGCGTTATCTCAATGGATAGCAGAAAAAGCTGATACCTTGCGATGACCGGACATCATGTCCGGTCATTTTCGTTTGTGCCGCGCCATAACTTGGCGGCATGATCGACAAGGACAAAATCACTCACCGCCATTGGTCCATGCTGGTCGGCCGCGCCGATCCGGAGACGGGCGTTTCGCCTGATACCTACGGCGCGATCGTCACTGCGATCGACGACCTATCGCAGTCGATCACCAACCTTATCCTGACCCCGAAAGCTTCGGTTCCCACTGAGCCGGAAAAGGGCGTCGATGTGCTCGGCGCGATCGACAAGCATCCCGACATCGGCATTCCCTACCTCACGCGCGAGATCTGGGATCAGATCACGATGTGGGAACCGCGCGCCACGGTGGAAAAGGTTGAGGTCACCACGCTCGCTTTCTCGCATTTCCAGACGCAGGTGTTCTGGAAGCCGGTCCAGTCGGTAATTGACGATATCTACGTGACGGAGGTCACCTATAATGGCTGATCCCGTCAAGCGCACCATTGAGGAACTGCGGGCGGCCGGTGCGCCGGAGTTTTTCGAGCGCGATCCGAGCGTGTTGAAGGCGTGGTTCAAGGCGAAGTTTGAGGCCGTCTCCGGGCGCACCCTCTATCCGGCGCAGACGGAAATGTTCCTGATAGAAGTTGCGGCCTATGCCATTTCGGTTCTGAACGAAGCGGCGCAAAACGGCGTCCTGCAAAACACCGTGGTTTTCTCCGAGGACATCCACCTGGAGAACCGCGCCGCCAATGTCTCGACCTTCAAACTGCTCGCGCAGGCCGCCGTTACCACGCTGGAATTCCGGCTGTCGGCCATCCGCCTGATCGACACGGTCATTCCGGCCGGAACCCGCGTCGGCGCGGGCAGTGCCGTGACGTTTGCGACCGATGCGGATCTCGTCATTCCGGCCGGCATGCTGGCGGCGACCGTTTCGGCCACGGCTGAGGAGACCGGCGCGGCCTGGAATGGTCTCAGCATCGGCGCGGTCACCGATATCCTCGATCCGATCGCCTATGTCACCTCCGCATCCAACACCACGGAAGTTGGCGGCGGCACCGACATCGAGGAGCAGGAGCGCTTTCGCCTTCGCGCCGCCAATGCCCTGCACACGATCAGCAAGGCGGGACCGCGCGACGGCTACCGGGAACATGTGAAGGCGGTCAATCCGGAGATCGTCGATGTCGAAGCGATTAAGCCGGAGCCCGGTTTTATCGAGATTTACCCGCTGATGAAGACGGGTCAGCCATCCGCCGAGCTGAAGGCGGAAATCCTCGCCTATCTCGACCCGAACACGCGCCGGCCGATGGGCGACCATGTCACCGTCCTTTCGCCGGAGCCGGTCGAATTCTCCATGGTTCTAACGGTTCGCGTCCGCGAGGCGGCGGCCGGCCAGCAGGCGTTGTTCGAGCAGACGGCCGCCGACGCCTTCTATCCCTGGACGCAGGAGCTTGGTGCGCAGATCGCACCGTCTGTTATCACCTCGGCGCTAAAGGCGCTGCCCCGCGTTGCCGACGCCGCGCTGGACGGCTTTGCCTTCACCGATCTGGAGAAGCATCAATATCCCGTTCTCATATCGTTGGTCGTAAACATCGTGGTGGTGCCGAATGAGTGATTTCATTGCCCCGATCCTCATCCCGCCCGGCGTCAACGATCAGCGCGACCGAGATTTCATCGCCGCGTTGTCTGCGGTGCTAGCGGAGTTCACGCCCTCGGCACTCGTGGTTCAGGACGCGTTTACGGCTCCGGCCGCGCTGCTGCCGATCATGGTCATAGAGGCGGGCCTGATGGATTTCGTGTCCGCTGACATGCGCGAAGACCTGTTGCGGACGATGATCGACGCCGCGCCAGAAATTCATGCCACGCGCGGAACCGTGGCGGGTGTGAAAAAAGCGTTAGAAACCATCGGCGTTTCGGCGCGCTGGACGCAATGGTGGCAGGAAGAACCGAAGGCCCATCACGACACGCACAAGGTCGTACTGTTCGTCAATGACACCGTCATCAACGGCCACGCGCCGCTCGATTTGCCGAACCAGCGGGCAGCGGCGCGGATCATTGCCGCCGCGAAACGGTGGAGCCAGGACATCGCCATCCAATACGGCGTTCGCGGCGAAGCGACGATCCGGCTCGGCGCTGCCAGCAGGCGCGGCCGAACGGTGAGGATCATGGCTCCGCAGCTCGGCGATGAGGCGTTCACCATCCCCTCCTACGCGGGCACGGGGGCATATGCCCTTCGGTCGATCCGCATCAACGCAAAGGCAGCCTGACCCATGGCGCAATCGTATTTCTCGCTCGTCACCACAGCTGGCAAGATCAAGCTTGCGGAAAGCGCCGCTGGCGGCTCTGCCGTCGTCATCACGCATTTTGCCGTGGGTGACGGCAATGGGGCGGAGACCAACCCGACTGCGGCAAGCACCGCGCTCGTTCACGAGGTGTGGCGCACGGCCGTCGAGAGCGTCGAGACCGATCCTGATAATCCGGCTGCTGTGCTTGTCACCGCCATCATCCCGACGAATAGCGGGGGTTGGTGGATGCGCGAGTTTGGCATTTTTGCCGACGACGGTACGATGATCGCGGTCGCCAAGCCCGTCAGCCAGTACAAGCCGACCGCGCAAGAAGGGCAGCTCGAAGACATTCGCTATGAGTTCCAGATCATCATTGGCGAAAACGCCAATGTGACGCTGCTGGTCGATCCCTCATTGATCTTTGCCACGCGTGAGTGGGTGTCGACGCGGAAGATCCCCATGGCGCAGATGATGCGCCTGCCTTGGTTGCCTGTCGTGTCCATGACGGTGACAGCGCCTCCGGCAGCACCGGCGCAGGGCGATACCTATCTCGTGCCGGCCGGAGCGACGGGCGTGTGGGCCGGGAATGTCGGAAGCATCGCGGAATGGACGGGGTCGGCCTGGTCATATGTTGCGCCTCCTAACGGTCACGGCATTGGCCTGCCGGACGGTCGCCTTTTCGAGCGGGTCGGCGGCGCCTATGTCGAGAAGGTCGCGAAGGATGCACAGTCCGGAAAATGGACGTACGCCGAGGCGGGCGGTACCGCAAACGCCCTGACGGCGGCGATTGCCCCGGTGCCGGATGCGCTCGTTGCCGGGATGGAGGTGTCGTTGAAAGTGTCGGCGGCCAACACCGCGTCGGCCGTGACGCTGAATGTAAACGGCTTCGGCACGAAAACGGTCTACCGGCCCTTTGAGGACGCGCTCAAGCCGGGCGATATCGGCATCGGCATCAACACATTCCGATATGACGGAGTATATTGGCGGCTCATATCTCCGGCGAATGTCATTTCAGGTGCGCCGGCATCCGGATGGACCAAGCTCTCCAACGGCTTGCTGATGCAGTGGGGGACAGTGACCACGTCGGCGAGCAACGTGGTGACAGTGACATTCCCCGTCACGTTCCCGACCGCGGTGGCATCCCTGGTTATCACCGATACGTCCGCGCCTGTGCTGGTCAGCCAGCTATCCGTATTTACGGCCGGCAGCATTACAACGTCATCATTCCAGGTTGTTTCTACGCGAGATTTTTCGATGGCGGACGCCGACGTCGGCAACTGGATAGCGATCGGATACTGAGGGATACTGACATGGACGGCTATTTCTTTTCCCCTTCGACAAATGGGTTTTACCATCGCGACATCAACGCTGACATTCCGGCAGATGCTGTTCCGATCACAGCGGCGGAACACGCAGCATTTCTTTCCGCACAGGCAGCCGGAGCGGAGATTGCCGCGGGAGATGGCGGTGCGCCGATAGTCGCAGTGCCGCATGTCGATCTCGACACACTCAAGACGACGGTCAAGCGCGCAATCGATGCCGCAGCCGAGAGGGAGCGGATGCGGCACGTCACCAGCGGCGCTGGACAGGCCATGACCTACCAGCGCAAGGCCGAGGAGGCCCGCGCTTGTCTGGTAGCAACCAATCCCGTGCCGGCCGAATATCCGATGCTCGCCGCCGAGATCGGCATTACGGCCGCCACGCTCGAAGGTGTCGCCCAGGTGGTCAATGCCGCATATGAGGTCTGGCTATCGATCGGTGCGCAGATCGAGGCTGCGCGCCTCAGCGCAAAGAATGCGATCAATGCGGCGCAAACCGCTGAGGAGGCCAAGGCAGCTGCCGAGGCCGTCGTTTGGCCGGAAAATTGAGGAAAAAACATGAGCGAACGCATCAACACTACAGCGGCTGAAGAGCATTGCGACGCATTCAGCCCGGAAGGAGATTTCGCTGTCCAGGCGCAATTTCCGATTAGGTCGCGAGCCCGCCTCTATATCGAGGGCCGTGTGGACCCGGCCGCCGAGTGGGAGGTGCTGGGCTCGATATCGCCGCGTGACAGGCCGTCGATCGCGCGGTTTGCCAAGTGTCCGCAAGTGCGGTTGCGCGTGAGTGACAATAAAGCTGGCGATAACGTGAAAGCGTGGAGCGGCGAGTAATGGCGAATCCGTTCAGCAAGCCGCTTCGGTTGTCGTCGCGAGGCTTGCTTTCGTTGTCCCTCGTCAATCCCGTGTCTGGCAGTGGCGGCAGATTGATGCTGTCCGGCGGCGCGGTCGATGACGACGCCGAGGCTGGGAGCGTCGTCGGGACACTGTCGGTTGTCGGGGCCGGCGAGGGTCCATGGGCCTATTCCCTGCTCGACGATGGAGGCGGCATGTTCGCCGTCACAGGCAGCGACATCGTGGCCGGGCTGACCCCGTTAGACCACGCGACCGCTCCAGCGCCGGTGGTAACGGTTGCCGCCACCAACGGCCGCCGCACGCTCCGTAAATCATTCGCCCTCAACGTCCGCCGTCCCCTGCCGGCGCTGCCTCTGGCGGCCGGAGCGAAGGTGGTCGGCCTCGGGCATTCCTTCATCCAGCGTGCGGGCTGGGGGATCATATCGGGCGGCAAACCGAAGGACCTCGCCACAAGCATCGTACGCGGCGTGCTCCCCTGGATCAGGATGCGCGACAATCGCTTCAATCTCGATGCATGGGCTGACATCACCCACTATCTCGGCGGCGACAATTACATCACCGGCGCATATCAGGGGTATGGCGGCGACCACATCGTCGCCGAGGGCGGGGCACCGGGCGTGATCGAGCGACTGCCCTACGTCATCGGACTGGAGCCCGGCATCGTCTACCTCGACATCGGCACCAACGACATCTCATCCGCACCCGGAGCGTCAACCGCCCTCGTCACTGCACGCCTCGACCGGCTGCTCGCGCTACTGCGCAACGAGGGCATCTGGGCGGTCATCCAGACCATCACCGACCGTGGATCGTGGGCGGAGGGCAGCGAGAAAGCGGCGATCGTCGCCGGTGTCAACGAGTGGATCAAGGCGCAGGCGACGCGGGACGGCGTGCGGGTCTGCGACCTGACGGAACTGGGCTTCAACCGGCCGGCATTCGATACGACCCTCTTCGGCGGCGACGTGCTGCACCCCAATCCCAAGGGGGCGGAGCGGATGGCGGACGTGCTGCTGCCGATCCTGCAGGACATGGTGGCGGCCGGCGACCATATGGATGTGACGCCGGCAGCGACCTATCTCTCGGCGTCCAATCTGTGGACCGATTCCCCATTCGCCGCGACGGCAGCGGCGGGCGGCACTGGTGCCTCGGGCACGCGGGTCAGCACACTCTCCATATCCCGCGCCAGCGGCGACAGCACGGCCGTCTGCTCGGTCGAGGCGGCCGGGGATCATCAAAGGCAGGTGGTCACGATCACGCCATCCGGCACGCTGACAGGCAACCGCTACGAAGAGTGGCGCATCGCCAAGACCGCAGCCTTGACGCTGTCTACGGTCGGGATCGTGCCCGGCACCGATTGGCTGGAATCCGGCGTCTATGTGGAACTGAACGCCTGGGAGGGCTGGCTCTCCGCCTATTGGCAGATGGAGTTCTACAACAGCTCAAACGCCCAGGCCTTCATCGCGCGCGGCGGCCTGCAGAACGCGGACTATACGACGCAGGACTTGCCGCTCACCACCGAGGGTTTCGCCGGCTGGCTGAAGATCCCGCCTTTCCAGGTGCCGGCGGGCATCGATGCGACGACGCTGCGCATCGCAACCCGCCCGCTGGTGGTCAACATCAATCGTCGGGTTTCGGGACAGGGCATCATCAAGATCTCGAAGCCGTTCCTGCGCAAATGCGCCGATCCGCGGCCGGCTTGGAACTTGGCGGGGTAATCATGGCAGTTATCTGGAATGAAGACGGGAAAAACCACAGTGTGGCCGGGTCGACGATATTTCAAAGGGGCATCATTGCCCCTTTGAAGGCAGTCTTGACATCGTGTCTCGATCGATGGGAGTGCATTCGCATTTGCTATTTTGTCTCATCTTCAGCGCGGGCCGCGATGCCGCACCCGTCATTGGCAAACTAAAGGGCTGCCCGATGAAACGTATGCTCATTCTCTGTTCGGCATTGATATTGATGACGCCAGCGCTTGCGGCGGAAGGTTCGCAAATGGACACACTTCTTGCATCGGTGCAAAGGGCCAGCGACAATGCGGCGGCAGCTACTTATCCGTCCGATATGCTGTCATCTACGTGGCAGGCTGGTGACGCGGCGGGCGAGCCTTATCGGTGGATGACCACAGGGCCGGGCAAACCCACCAGAATCGTGCTTTATCTCCACTCGTGGTCCGGCGACGAAGACCAGGTAACCCTGTTTCCCGATCTCCTTTCCATTCGGAATGCTATCATCATTGCCCCAAATTTTGGCGGCCCGAACAATACGACCGACGCGCTCGGCAGTCCTGACAGCACAGACCGCATAGCGCGAGTCGTCAAGGAGATCCGGTATAAGACCGGCTTGACGCGCATTTATCTCATCGGCGCGTCCGGTGGCGGCATGGCCGCGCTTCTACTGCTGGGGCGTTATCCCGATGTGGTCTACCGGGCATCGATTTGGGTTCCGATTTACGATCTCGCTGCGCTGTATGGCGAGACCAGTAACAATGATCTGAAGGCGGATATGGTGACGGTACTGGGGAGTGCGCCGACCGATCCGGATGACACGCGATATCTCGGGCGCTCGCCACGATCTGCGCTTCCCGACTTCAATGGCAGCGCGAGCAAGATCATTATCAATGTCGGCGCACTCGACACCGAGGTGCCGAAACATCACGGATACGAGGCGCAGGCCGCTATGCTGGCTGCCTCGCCGAGCGCTGACGTCACCGTCATCGAGTGGGCCACTATGGGGCATGAGTTCCGGGCTCTTGAGGCCGTTAAGCAGATCGCCCTGGAATAGATCTGAGGCATCCCGTGAGGTGTCATTCAATTTTGCCCTCTGCAGATCCTCAATTGACGAGCTTTCAAAGGGACAATGGTGCCGCTTTGAAATGGTTGTTCGACATCGTTGAAAGACCTATCCCATGACGGCCGCGATAATGCTCACCAGCGTGAGAACCGTTAGAAGCAACATCAGGGTTATGGCTACGATGCGCATCATCGCGGTGCAAACCGGTATGCTAGAAAGTTGCCTTTGGTGTTCTTGCAGCGCCGGCATCGGAGCAAGGCATTTGCTGTTGCCGTGGTTATCCCGGGATGCATTATCGCCAACCTCCTCACATCGACCGGCCGCCGCCAACCGCAGGGGCAAAAGCCGCTGACCTCATAGTATTGGGGAATATTAGCCAAGGATACGTCATCCAGGCGATAGGTGCCAACTGGCAGGCGGACCGGCTTTGGTGCACCGGAATCGGGGAGGTCGGTAAAAGACCTTCGGGCGAGATAGGCCATATTGCAGGCCTTCCATTTGTCTAGGCAGTCGACACGTTTGCAGCCTAGCCGACGGGCGACTATAGACGGAAACGATCGGACCGATACATCTCCCTCGCGCTCCAGAGCATCGTCAACCCTGAAGGCCTTTATCAATCGGCACCGGCTGCAATGTAGTTGGACGGCCTTGCCACGGTGGGCGGATAGCCATTCGACGTGGCTGGTCCAATGCGGGTACTGTTCATCCATGTCGTTCTCACGAGGATGACCGGCCGCACGCGGTCTAGTAAATTGCCACGCCCCACCGCCGAGGGACGTTAGATCAATTGTCGCGGCACGCCGCCGCCGTCAAGTTTTTTTGTTTTTGTGTGCCAAAGCTAGCGCTAATTTGTGCCAAAGGAAGCGCCGCGCCACAAGAATGAAAGCCGGGGGTGGCGCGTCTGCGGCATGGCGCGCACGGAGGCATGGCTGGTGAGCCGTCACGATGGCGGTCCGGCCTATGGCGGCACGCCCGACGATATGAGCGTGGTCGAGGCGATCCGGGATCTGAAGGCGCGCGGTCTGAAGGTGACGCTCTATCCATTCCTGATGATGGACGTACCGGTTGGCAACGGCTTGCCGGACCCCCATGGCGGCGCGGAACAGGCGCCCTATCCCTGGCGCGGGCGTATCACCTGCCATCCGGCGCCGGGGCGGGCAGGCTCGCCTGACAGGACGGCAGCCGCGCGGAATGCCGTTGCGGCATTTTGCGGTTCGGCTGAGGCTGGCGATTTCACGGTTTCGGGAACTTCCGTTGCCTATGCCTGCGAGGACGAGGGCTATCGGCGGCTGGTGCTGCACTATGCGCTGCTGGCAAAGGCGGCGGGCGGTGTCGACGGCTTCCTGATCGGATCGGAACTGAGAGGGCTGACGACGCTAAGGGACGGGGTGGACGCCTTTCCCTTCGTAGAGGCGCTGGTGGAACTGGCGACAGATGTCAGGGCGATCCTCGGGGCCGGCACGAAGATCACCTATGGCGCGGACTGGAGCGAATATTTCGGCCATCATCCGCAGGACGGGACGGGAAACGTCCATTTCCACCTCGATCCGCTCTGGGCCAGCCCCGCGATCGATGCGGTCGGCATCGACAATTACATGCCGCTCTCCGACTGGCGCGATGGCGATCTGGAGGCCGGCAATCCCGATGGTTTTGCCACGCCCGACGATGCATCGGCGATGGCCGTGCAGATAGCGGGCGGAGAGGGGTTCGACTGGTATTATGCGAGCGATGCCGACCGGGCCGCGCGCATCCGCACGCCTATTACCGACGGGTTGGCCGGCAAGCCCTGGGTCTTCCGCTACAAGGATATCGCCGGCTGGTGGGCGAACCGGCACTATGACAGGGTGAACGGTGCGGAGAAAGCTTTGCCGACGGCATGGACGCCGGGGATGAAGCCGGTCTGGTTCACCGAACTCGGCTGTCCGGCAATCGACAAGGGCGCGAACCAGCCGAATGTCTTCGTCGATCCGAAATCGGCGGAAAGCGCCTTGCCGTATTTTTCGGGAGGGCTGAGGGCCGACAGCCAGCAGCGGCGTTTTCTGGAGGCGCATCTTGGCCATTGGCAAAGCGCTGGCGTGCCGGCCGGCATGGTCGATCCCGACAAGCTTTTTCTCTGGTGCTGGGATGCACGGCCGCAGCCGGCCTTTCCGCTCGACACCGGGCTCTGGGCCGATGGCGGCAACTGGCGGACGGGCCACTGGCTGAACGGGCGGCTGGGCACGGCGACACTTGCCGATACGCTTGCCGCAATCCTCGACGACCACGGTTTTTACGACTACGACGTGTCGGAAGTGGCAGGCGATCTCGGCGGCTATGTGCAGGGTGATCTCGCTTCCGCCCGCGGCCTGATCGAGCCGCTGGCCGAGGACTTCCTGATCGACGTGATCGAGGACGGCGCTGTCCTGCGTTTCCGTTCGCGGGCGGCCGCCGGGCTGGCCGCAACGGCAATGCCGGTTCTTGCCGATATCGAGGGCGAACCGCTTTGGCGGGAAACGCGCGGCCATGACAGCGATTTCGCCGCCGAAGCGATGCTGACCTTCTACGACCCGGCGGCCGATTACGCCGAGGCGAGCGTTCGCTCGCGCCGGGTGGAAGCAGCGACGACGCGCCAGCTCGCCCGCGATCTCGCGGCCGTCATTCCCGAGGAAACGGCGCTCGCGGCAGCGGAATCCATGCTGCGCGACCACCGTATCGGGCGTCGGCGGCTGGAACTTTCACTCGGACCGGGCGAAATCGAGGTGCAGCCAGGGGACATCCTGGCCTTTCCCGAGGGACCTACACGACGCTTCCTTGTCGAAGAAATCGACGACGGTGCGGCTCGGCGGCTGACGCTGCGGGAGGTGGCGGCGGCGACATCCGCGCTCAGGGTCTCGGCGGCGGACGGGCGCGTTCCGGACAATCCGGCATCGGCGGGCTTTGCACCGCTTCTCGCCTTCATGGACCTGCCGCAATACGCGGCGGGAGAGGCGTCGGGCTTCGCGCGGGTCGCGGGCTTCTGCCGGCCATGGCGGAGCATCGCGATATCCGCTTCCGCCGAGGCGGAAGGCTATGGGCTGCGCACCGTTCTCGAACGCCCGGCGACCATGGGCGTGCTGGCCGCTCCGCTGCTGCCCGGGGTCTCGGGGCGCTTCGATATGGCGCGGACGCTGGAAGTGACGCTTTCCTTCGGCGGTCTTTCCTCGGCAAGCCGGCTCGCAGTGCTGAACGGCGCGAACCGGCTGGCGGTGCGTTCGAACGACGGGAGCTGGGAAGTCCTCGCCTTTGCCGACGCAAAAGAGGTTGCTCCGGGACGCTGGCGACTGACTGCCCTGCTATGCGGTCTTGCCGGCACGGAGGATGCGATGGCGGCGGGGGCCGAGGAAGGCGCGGCGGTCGTGCTGCTGGACGAGGCGGTGAAGCCGGTCGGCCTTGCCGGAGAGGAGGCGGGGCTGGCGCTCAACTATATCGCGGAAGCCGTGGGCGGAGCGGGACCGGCCAGGGGACCGTTCGTCTTTGCCGGCGGCACGAGGGCGCAAACGCCTCTCGCGCCGGTGCACCTTCGGGCCGCGAGAGCGCCGGAGGGCGATATCGCACTCGGCTGGGTGCGTCGCGGTCGCGTCGACGCCGACAACTGGTTGGGTGCCGACATTCCGCTCGATGAGGCGGAGGAGGCCTATCGGATCGAAATCCTCGACGGGGGTGCAGTGGTGCGCACCGCGGAGGCCGATGAGGCGCGCTGGATCTATCCACGGGCACTGGAACTTGCCGATTTCGGGGTGGCGCAGACGTCGCTCAGGTTTCGCGTCCGGCAGATCGGGCGGCTGGCGGCAGGTGTCGCTGCCGAGGCGGCGGTGACGGTTGGGTGATGCCCATGCAGCCGTCATGCCGGATCAAGTCCGGCATGACGGAGGTCGGGCGGGCCTTTCTCGATGGAGCGGCCCGATAGCGAACAACCGAAAACAATCAACCAAGCAGCAAAAAGGAGCATGGCATGAACGACCTGAAACAATGGTATCAGTCGAAGACGGTGTGGGGCGCGCTGATCGCAATCGGGGCTTCGACGCTTCGGCTCGCCGGCTTCGAACTCACTGCCGCCGACCAGTTGCAGCTTGCCGATATCGCGGTTTCCGCCGCCGGCGCGCTCGGCGGCCTGCTTGCGATCTACGGGCGCTTGAAGGCCACGCAGGGCATCGAAACACGCAAGATGAACTGATCGTAACCAGCATTCATTTGCCATTCAGACGTCATGCGATACATAATCGGGCAACAGTAAAAGTAGTCCGGAAGAATTAGCTATGGCATCACTGATGGTCATCACGGGTCTGGCGGCGGGCCTCGCGGTTCCCTCGTGGCCCTATTTCGCGTCCGATGCCACGACGCCGGCCCCCGTGCTCGTTCAGTCACAGGACGACAACAACCGCGCAAGAACCGATTGCCGTGCGGCGGCCGCAAGGGCGGTCTCCGAGATCGGCGGGCAGCTTCTTTCCGTCCGCCAGTCCGGTGGCCAGTGCATCATCACCGTGCTCGTGCCCGGCAACGGCAACGAGCGTCCACGCAAGGTCACGATGCAGGTTTCGGAATAACCGAGCTTTCGAACAATGGACCGTCCCGGCGCAGGACCGTGCCGGGACGGATGCAGGCAGGCAGGGGGCAAATCTGATGCGCATTCTCGTCGTCGAGGACGATGTCAATCTCAACCGGCAGCTCGTCGAGGCGCTGCAGGAAGCAGGCTACGTTGTCGACAAGGCCATGGACGGCGAGGAGGGGCATTTTCTCGGCGATACCGAGCCCTACGACGCCGTCATCCTCGATATCGGCCTGCCGGAAATGGACGGCATTACCGTTCTCGAAAAATGGCGGGCGGCGGGCCGGGTCATGCCGGTGCTGATCCTGACCGCGCGCGACCGCTGGAGCGACAAGGTGGCCGGCATCGACGCCGGCGCCGACGATTATGTCGCCAAGCCCTTCCATGTCGAGGAAGTGCTGGCACGCATCCGCGCGCTGATCCGCCGGGCGGCGGGTCACGCCTCCTCGGAAATCGTCTGCGGCCCGATCCGCCTCGACACCAAGAGTTCCAAGGCAACCGTCAACGGCGTGGCGCTGAAGCTGACCTCGCACGAATACAGGCTGCTCTCCTACCTGATGCATCACATGGGCGAGGTCGTATCGCGCACCGAACTCGTCGAGCATCTCTACGACCAGGATTTCGACCGCGATTCCAACACCATCGAGGTCTTTGTCGGACGGCTGCGCAAGAAGATCGGCATCGACATGATTGAGACGGTGCGGGGTCTCGGCTACCGCATCCAAGCGCCCTGACATGGCGCTGAAATCCCTCACGGCAAGGGTTCTCCTGCTGGCGACGCTCTGGTCGGCGGCGGCGCTCGTCACCATTGCCGTGGTGATCTCGGCCCTTTATCGGCAGGGTGTCGAACGCGGTTTCAACAACCTGCTGCGCGCCCAACTCTACAACGTCATCAACTCGGTCTCCGTGAGCGACGGCAACAGCCTCGCCGGCAGTCCGGCACTCGGTGACCTGCGCTTTTCCCAGCCGGAAAGCGGCTGGTACTGGCTGGTCGAGCCGCTCGGCAGCTATGGCGCGGCCCCGCTCGCCTCCACCTCGCTCGGCATGGCCAACCTGCCGGTGCCGGGGCTGGAGGAATATCCCTTCGACGAGCATTACGAGCGCTTCTATCCGATGGAGGACGCCGCCGGAAACCGGCTGAGGGTGGCCGAGACCGAGGTCGTGCTCGACGGCGAGGGGCGCGCGGCGCGTTTTCGCGTTTCCGGCAATCTCGAAGTGGTCGAGGAGGAAATTTCCTTCTTCTCGACCAGGCTCTATGCAGCTCTCGCTCTGTTCGGCTTCGGCGGGCTCGTGGTCAACGGCCTTGCCATTCTCTACGGCCTGAAACCGCTCGACCGGGCGCGGCGGGCGCTGGAAAAGATCCGCGGCGGCGAGGCGGAGCGCATCGAAGGCGAGTTTCCGCGCGAGATCCAGCCGCTCGCCAACGAGATCAACGCGCTGATCGACAGCAACCGGCGCATCGTCGAGCGCGCCCGCATGCAGGTCGGCAATCTCGCCCATTCGCTGAAGACGCCGATCGCCGTCCTGCTCAACGAGGCGAGGACGCTCGACAAGACCCATGGCGAGGTGGTGGTAAGCCAGGCCGAGGCCATGCAGGGCCAGGTGACCTCCTATCTCAACCGTGCCCGCATCGCCGCCCAGAGGGACTCGGTGCTTGCCCGTACCGAGGCGGAGCCGGTGCTCGAACGCCTCGTCAGGGTCATGCGGCGGCTCAATCCCGAGACCGAATTCCGCCTCAGCGTCGCTCCGGGGCTGACCTTCGCGATGGAGCAGCAGGATGTCGAGGAAACCGTGGGCAACCTTCTCGAAAACGCGGCGCGCTTCGCCAAGAAGCTGGTCACAGTGCGCGCCGTGCATACCGATTCCGGCGCGGGCGGAACCGACGCCTCCCGGCGCAATTGGATCGAGGTCACCGTGGACGACGACGGGCCGGGGCTGAAGCCGGACCAGATCGGCGAGGCATTGAAGCGCGGCAAGCGGCTGGACGAGAGCAAGCCGGGAACCGGACTCGGCCTTTCGATCGTCAAGGAGATTTCCAGCGAATATCAGGGGGCTTTCGGCCTCTCCCGTGCGGAAATCGGCGGATTGAAGGCGAGACTTGTGCTGCCGGCCGTGACAAGAGACACTGCATGATCGATATTTTCCATGAAAAAACAATGCCGGCCATAAAGATGCCATGTGCATGCCGCAGCAGAGCGAGGATTGACGTGACAATCGGATGTTTCGACGAGACCTGGGCTGGATCGATGGGAGATACGCGCATTCGTTCGGTGGCGCTGGCGGCGCTGACGGCGCTGGCATTGACCGGCTGCTCCACCACAGGGGGATCGCGCGGCGGCCTCGTGTCGTCGGGCAAGGCGGACGCCTCGGCCCTTTATATCTCCGCGCTGCAGGGCGGCATTGTGTCGCGGTCTGGCGTCAAGCTTTCCAATAGCGAGCGTCAGCGGGCGCTCGAAGCCGAATACCGCGCGCTGGAGGCGGCTCCCGGCGGCCAGCCGGTGGCCTGGACGAGCGACGGCGTCAGCGGGCAGGTGGTCGCGGCGGCGCCCTATCAGGTCGGCCAGCAGAACTGCCGTCAATATACCCACAAGCTGGTGGACAACGGCAAGCAGATCGAGGCGAGGGGCGCGGCCTGCCGCAACAGCGACGGCACCTGGACGCCCTTGACATAAGTCAAGGCTTGCTGGCGTTCTCTCCCTTACTGCTCGGCTTGCGGCCAAACGCCTCAACTTTGCGTCATCGGCCGTTTGTCTGTTGGAATGAGCTTCGGCTTGAAGTAATTGGGCGCCATGCTGTACTGGATCATTTCCGCTCTCCTGACGGTTGCCGTCGCCGTCGTCCTGCTGCTGCCCCTGCTCAAGGAGTCGGTCGCGGAGCCGGATGACGACAGCGGAGAAGCGGCCGTTTACCGCGACCAGTTGCGAGAACTCGAGCGCGACAAGGGCCTTGGGCTGATCTCCACCGAAGACGCCGACTATGCTCGCGCCGAGATCGGACGCCGGTTGCTGTCGGTGTCCGCGGGCAAGCCGCAGGCCGACGCTGCGAAGGCCGTTCGAAAGAGCCACCATCCGCTGGCGCAAGCCTTCGTCATCCTCTGTCTTCCCGCGATCGGGCTCGGGCTCTATCTGCTGACCGGCAGCCCCGGCACGCCTTCGGCACCGCTTGCCGAGCGTCTGGAAAACCCCGGCAACAATCTCGAGCTTCTGGTCGCCAAGGCCGAGCGTCACCTGGCGGAAAATCCCAATGACGGGGCGGGCTGGGACGTGCTGGCGCCGATCTATTTCAAGAGCGAACGCATCGGCGACGCCGAACTCGCCTACCGCAATGCAATCCGGTTTCTCGGGCCGAACCCGGCGAGGATGAGCGGTCTCGGCGAAGTGCTTGTGGCGGGCAATGGCGGTATCGTCACCGAGGATGCCCGCTCGGCTTTCGAGGAGGCGCTGCGCCTCGATGCCAACAATCCGCGCGCCGAATTCTATCTTGCGCTGGCGCTCGAACAGGGGGGCAAGCGGGCGGAGGCGAAGGCCGCCTTCGAAAAGCTTCTGGCTGCCTCGCCCAAGCAGGCGCCGTGGGTGCCTCTGGTCAGCCAGCACATCGCCGCCAACAGCGGCGAAGTACCCGCAGCCGCACCGGCGGCGCCCGGAAATCCGACGGAGGCCGAAGTGGCGGCCGCCCAGGACATGTCCGCCGGCGACCGCATGGCGATGATCCGCGGCATGGTGGAAAGCCTGGACGCCAAGCTCAAGCAAGACCCGAAGAACTTCGAGGGATGGATGCGCCTCGTGCGCTCCTATGCGATGCTCAAGGAACCGGAACGCGCGGTCGGCGCATTGAAGGACGGACTTGCCACCTTCCCCGCCGACGGGGCGGAAGGCAAGCAACTGATCGCCATGGCCCGGGAACTCGGCCTGCCGGTTGAGGAGGCACTGAAATGACCCGCAAGCAGAAGAGACTGGCCGTGATTGCCGGCGGCATGAGCTTCATCATCGCAGCCGTGCTGCTGATGATGTTCGCCTTCGGCCAGTCGGTCGCCTATTTCTACATGCCCGCGGACCTCGAAAAAACGGCCGTCGGCCCGGGCACCCGCATCCGTCTCGGCGGCCTCGTGGCCGAGGGATCGGTGGTCCGCGGGGAAGGCTCGACCGTCAAGTTCTCCGTCACCGACGGGACCGGCACGGTGCCCGTCACCTATACTGGCATCCTCCCGGACCTCTTCCGCGAGGGACAGGGCGTGGTGACCGAAGGCGTCTTCGACACCTCCGGCGGTTTCGTCGCCGACAGCGTGCTTGCCAAGCATGACGAGAACTACATGCCGAAGGAAGTCGCCGACCGGCTCAAGAAGGACGGCGTCTGGGAAGGCGAGGGGAAGACCCAATGATTATCGAACTCGGACACTATGCCCTGGTGCTGACGCTGGCGACGGCGCTGATCGTGTCCGTGCTTCCGGTGATCGGCGCGCGAAAGGGCGACAAGGCGCTGATGTCGGTCGCCGTCACCGGCACGCTGGCGGAATTCGCGCTGGTCGTCTTCTCCTTCGGCGTATTGACCTGGGCCTATATGGTCTCCGACTTTTCGCTGCAGAACGTATGGGAGAATTCCCATTCGCTGATGCCGGCGATCTACCGTTTCTCGGGCGTCTGGGGCAATCATGAAGGCTCGATGATGCTCTGGCTGCTGATCCTGAGCCTGTTCAGCGCCCTCGTCGCCTTCTTCGGGCGGAACCTGCCGGAACGACTGAAGGCCAATGTGCTGGCCGTGCAGGGCTGGATTACAACGGCCTTCACCCTGTTCATCCTTTTGACCTCGAACCCGTTCATCCGCATTTCGCCGGTGCCGGCGGAAGGCAAGGATCTGAACCCCGTGCTGCAGGATGTCGGCCTCGCCATCCATCCGCCGCTCCTCTATCTCGGCTATGTCGGCTTCTCGGTCTGTTTCTCCTTCGCCATCGCCGCCCTGATCGACGGACGGATCGATGCGGCCTGGGCCCGCTGGGTGCGGCCGTGGACACTCGCCGCCTGGACTTTCCTCACCGCCGGCATCGCCATGGGTTCCTACTGGGCCTATTACGAACTCGGCTGGGGCGGCTGGTGGTTCTGGGACCCGGTCGAAAACGCCTCCTTCATGCCCTGGCTTGCTGGCACGGCGCTTCTGCATTCGGCGCTGGTCATGGAAAAGCGCGATGCGCTGAAGATCTGGACCGTACTGCTTGCCATCCTGACATTCTCGCTGTCTCTGCTCGGAACCTTCCTCGTGCGCTCGGGCGTTCTGACCTCGGTGCATGCCTTCGCCACCGATCCGAGCCGCGGCATCTTCATTCTCTGTATCCTGACGCTCTTCATCGGCGGGGCTTTCACGCTGTTTGCGCTTCGCGCGCCGATGCTGAAGGCGGGCGGCCTGTTCCAGCCCATTTCGCGCGAAGGGGCGCTCGTTCTCAACAACCTCATCCTGACGGTCTCGACCGCCACGGTGCTGATCGGCACGCTCTATCCGCTGCTGCTCGAAACGCTGACGGGCGAGAAGATTTCGGTCGGCGCGCCGTTCTTCAACCTGACCTTCGGCCTTCTGATGACGCCGCTTCTGGTGGCCGTGCCGTTTGGGCCGCTCCTGGCGTGGAAGCGTGGCGATCTGCTCGGCGCCATGCAGCGGCTGTTCGCGGCCGCTGTCATCGCCTTCCTGTTCGCCATCCTCGTCTACTACGTCGAAAACGGCGGGCCGGTGCTGGCCGTGTTCGGGCTTGCCGCCGGTTTCTTCCTGGTTTTCGGGGCGCTTTCCGATCTCTGGTATCGCTCAGCCTTCGGCAAGGTGCCGTTCAAGGTCGCCCTTGGCCGCCTGAACGGCCTGCCGCGCTCGGCGATCGGCACGGCGCTCGCCCATCTCGGCTTCGGCGTCACCGTGCTCGGCATCGTCGCCGTCACCACCTTCGAGACCGAAACCGTCCTCGAGATGAAGCCCGGCATGACGGCCGAGGCCGGCGGCTACACCATTACCTTCGACGGCATGAAGCAGGCGGTCGGGCCGAACTACACCGAGGATCGCGGCCACTTCACCATCCGCCAGGGCGGCGTCGACAAGGGCGATTTCTGGTCCTCCAAGCGGCTCTACACGGCGCGGCGCATGCCGACGACGGAAGCCGGCATCCGCACCTTCAACCTCGTCAGCCAGCTCTATGTTTCGCTCGGCGATCCGATGGACGACGGCGGCATCGTCGTCCGCGTCTGGTGGAAGCCCTATATTCTCTGCATCTGGTACGGCGCGCTCATCATGATGGTCGGTGGCTTCGTCTCGCTCTCCGACCGCCGCCTGCGGGTCGGTGTGCCGAAGCGGGCAGCCAAGGTCGTGGCGCCTGCGGCGCTGGGAGCGGCGGAATGAGGACGGTAGCTTCTTCTCGGATAAACCCCTCTCCAACCCCTTCCCACAAGCGGGAGGGGCTTAACCGCCTCACTTGGCTGTCAGGGTGGGCGCAAGACCTTGCCGCGCGTTTTCTCCCCCCTCGTGGGGGAGAGGGCCGGCAGGCCAGAGGGGGACTTGCTTCATTCCTTCTGATTTTTCTCCTCCTAGCCCCCCTTCCGGCGCTGGCCGTCAATCCGGACGAAATTCTGCCCGACCCGAAGCTCGAGCAGCGGGCGAGGGATCTTTCGGCGCAATTGCGCTGCATGGTCTGCCAGAACCAGTCGATCGATGATTCGAATGCCGAGCTTGCCCGCGACCTGCGGCTCCTCGTGCGCGAGCGGATCGTCAACGGCGACAGCGACCAGCAGGTGATCGACTACGTCGTGTCGCGCTATGGCGAATTCGTGCTGCTGAAACCGCGCCTGTCCATGCACACGCTGCTGCTCTGGGGGCTTCCCGGAGTGCTCTTCGTCATCGGTCTCGGCGTTGCTTTCGGTTATGCCCGCGGCCGGGCAAAACCCGTTCCGCAGAAGCTTTCCGCCGACGAGGAAGCGCGTCTCGGCAAGCTGCTCGACGAGTGACGGAGGCCGTCCGGCCCGCGCGTACATCGCGTTTTCGGGCCTTTCGGAAAGATTACCAAGTTTTCATCCTCCGTACAGTTCGCAGTAAGGTGACGCGGCCTATATCTCCTTCATCCACCGCTTCCCGCCGGGTTCTCCCGGTCTCCAGCAAGAAGAACAGATGAAGGTAACATCCATGTCTGAAAAGAACGGTCGCTCCAACCTCAAGACGATCCTGAAGAACTCGACCGCAGCCGGCCTTGCCGCGCTGATGTTGGCCGGCGCTCTTCCGGTCGCCGTCAATTCGGCCTATGCGGAAGCCGTCAGGGTTCAGGCCGCACAGGTTCCGAGCTTCGCCGACGTCGTGGCCGCCGTTTCGCCGGCCGTCGTTTCCGTCCGCGTTCAGTCCAACGTCCAGAACACTTCCGACGAGAGCAACTTCTCGTTCAACTTCGGCGGTCGCGGCTTCGACGATCTTCCCGACGACCATCCGCTGAAGCGCTTCTTCAAGGAATTCGGCATGCCGGGCCCGGACGGCAGGGACCGCGGTCCGAATGCCGACCCGCGTGAACACCGGGAAGGCAAGGGCCGCCTGCGCCCGACCTCGCAGGGCTCCGGCTTCTTCATCTCCGAAGACGGCTACATCGTCACCAACAACCACGTCGTCGACGACGGCGCCGCCTTCACCATCGTGATGAACGACGGCAAGGAACTCGATGCCAAGCTGGTCGGTAAGGACAGCCGCACCGACCTCGCGCTGCTCAAGGTCGACAATCCCAAGCAGAAATTCACCTATGTCGACTTCGCCGATGACGAGGCGATGCGCGTCGGCGACTGGGTCGTTGCCGTCGGCAACCCCTTCGGTCTCGGCGGAACGGTGACGGCCGGCATCATCTCGGCCCGTGGCCGCGATATCGGCTCCGGCCCCTATGACGACTACATCCAGATCGACGCCGCCGTGAACCGCGGCAATTCGGGTGGCCCGGACTTCAACCTGGCCGGTCAGGTGGTCGGCATCAACACCGCCATCTTCTCGCCTTCCGGCGGCAATGTCGGTATCGCCTTCGCCATCCCGGCATCGGTCGCCAAGGACGTGATCGCCAAGCTCAAGGAAGGCGGCAGCGTGCAGCGCGGCTGGTTGGGCGTTCAGATCCAGCCGGTAACCCAGGATATCGCCGACTCGCTCGGCCTGTCCGAAGCGAGCGGCGCGCTGGTTGTCTCGCCGCAGGCCGGTTCGCCGGGCGACAAGGCCGGCATCAAGCAGGGCGACGTCGTGACCGCCGTCAACGGCGAGCCGGTCAAGGACCCCCGCGATCTCGCCCGCCGTATCGCTGCCTTCGCACCTGGAACCCAGGTCGACGTATCCCTGTGGCGTGAAGGCAAGGCGGTTTCCGTCAAGGTCGATCTCGGCACCCTGCCGAGCGAGCAGGCGCTCGCCGGCGAAGGAAGCGAGGGCAGCAGCCAGGCTCCGGCCACCGAGCAGGCGCTCGCCAACATGGGCATCTCCGTTGCTCCGGCCGAAGATGGCAAGGGCCTGTCGATCATCGATGTCGATCCGGACTCCGACGCCGCCGACAAGGGCATGAAGGCCGGCGAGAAGATCACCTCCGTCAACAACCAGCCGGTCGCCTCGGCGGCCGACGTGATGAAGGTGATTGACCAGGCCAAGAAGGACGGACGCACCAAGGCGCTGTTCCAGATCGAATCGGACAACGGCAGCCGCTTCGTGGCCCTTCCGATCAACCAGGGCTGATGCCCCTCGGCACTGACTGACCGCGGGGCGCCGAAGATCGGGTCTTCGGCGCCCCGTTTGTCTAAACGGAAAACAAGGACGAGAGCATGAATTCCGGAGGAAGCGGGACTGTGGGACCAGCCGATTCCGGTTGTGCCGATGGCATGGCCGGCGGTAATGTCGCGCACATGAAGATATTGGTTATTGAAGACGACCTGGAAGCCGCCGCCTACATGACGAAGGCTTTCCGTGAGGCGGGCATTGTCGCCGATCATGCCAGCGATGGCGAAAGCGGCCTGTTCATGGGGTCGGAGAATGCCTATGACGTGATGGTCATCGACCGCATGCTGCCGCGCCGCGACGGGCTTTCCGTCATCAGCGAACTGAGGAAGCGCGGCATCGATACGCCGGTGCTGATCCTCTCCGCGCTCGGGCAGGTCGACGACCGGGTGACCGGCCTTCGCGCAGGCGGCGACGACTACCTTCCCAAGCCCTATGCGTTTTCAGAATTGCTGGCCCGCGTCGAAGTGCTCGGCCGCCGCAAGGGCAAGCCGGAACAGGATATGATGTACCGTGTCGGCGATCTCGAACTCGACCGGCTGTCCCACGAGGTCAAGCGTGCCGGCAAGGAAATCCTGCTGCAGCCGCGCGAATTCCGCCTTCTCGAATACCTGATGAAGAATGCCGGCCAGGTGGTGACCCGCACCATGCTGCTCGAAAACGTCTGGGACTATCATTTCGATCCGCAAACCAACGTCATCGACGTGCATGTCTCCCGGCTTCGCTCCAAGATCGAGAAGGATTTCGACAAGCCGCTGCTGAAGACCGTTCGCGGCGCAGGTTACATGATTAAGGACGAAGGCTGATATCGGGATGAGCCGCGCCAAGCTCCTGTTCAAGTCGACGGCCGTCCGGCTGTCGGCGCTTTACATCGGTCTCTTCGCCCTGTGCGCGGCGCTGCTCGTCATCTATGTGACGGCGCTTTCCGAGCGCATCCTCTACACCCAGACGCGCGACTCGCTGAAGGAAGAGGTTCAGGAAATCACGACGGCCTATGAGCGTGGCGGCATCAATCGCCTTCTCGCGATCATGGAGCGCCGCGCCCGCCAGCCGGGCGCCAATCTTTACGTGATCGCCGGACCGAATGGCGAGATCCTCGCCGGCAACGTCGCCTCGGTTCAGCCCGGCGTGTTCGATCACGAGGGCTGGACGGACTTTCCCTTCCGATATGAGCGTTACAACGAGAGCGGCGATGTGCAGCGGCACGTGGCGGCGGGTCATGTCTTCTTCCTCGACAACAGCCTGAGAGTGCTGGTCGGCCGGGATCTTGGCGAACCCACAAAACTGCGGCTGCTGGTGCGGCAGGCCCTGATGGTGGCGCTCGCGATCATGGGGACCGGCGCGGTCATCATCTGGTTCGCGATCGGCCGCAATGCCCTGAAGCGCATCGACCGCGTCTCGGCCGCCAGCAAGAAGATCATGGCGGGCGATCTCTCGGAGCGGCTGCCGGTGTCCGGCTCCGGCGACGAGTTCGACCGTCTCTCCTCTTCGCTGAACGAGATGCTGGGCCGCATCGAGAAGCTGAACGAGGGCCTGCGCCAGGTCTCGGACAATATCGCTCACGACCTGAAGACGCCGCTGACCCGTCTGCGCAACAAGGCCGCCGACGCGCTGAGCGAGGACGACGACGCGACCCGCAGGACGGCTCTGGAAGGCATCATCGCCGAATCCGACCAGCTGATCCGCACCTTCAACGCGCTCCTGATGATCTCGCGCGTCGAGGCGGGCTCGATCGCAGCCGAACTGACGGACATCGATCTTTCGGCCATCGCCGCCGACAGCGCGGAGCTTTACGAACCGGTGGCGGAGGAGGCGGGGCTGACGCTCGAAACCGAGATTGCGCCGGGTCTCTCCGTAAGGGGAAATCGCGAACTCGTCGGCCAGGCAATCTCCAACCTCATCGACAACGCCATAAAATACGGCGCCGAGGGAGATCGCGACCGCAAGGTGAAGGTGACCGTCGCCAAGACCGGCGCCGGCGTGGAACTCCGGGTTTCCGACAGCGGGCCGGGCGTTGCCGCCGACAAGCGGGAAGAAGTGGTCAAGCGCTTCGTCCGCCTGGATAAGAGCCGATCCAAGCCCGGAACGGGTCTTGGTCTCTCGCTGGTCTGCGCGATCATGGCGCTGCATGGCGGTCGCCTCGAACTTTCCGATACCCATCAGGACGACGCCCCCGACAAGGGCTTGACCGCGGCCATGGTCTTTCCCGGCCAGAAGCCCTAACTTTGCCTCGCGAAACGGGATTCGGGGGAGAGGACCCCGGCAATTTCGCCCGGAGGGAGGCCTGTGAGATGAGGCAAGCAGAGACGACACGTCTGGCGGAGGTTGCGGCGGATGTGATCCGGCCATTCAACCAGGCGGAGCTGAAATCGGTCCTATCGACGCTCAAGGATGCGGGCAGGAACGAACCGGCCATCGCGGATCTGCTGGCGAATGAAGGGCCGCTGAAGAGCTTCGTCACGGCGGCGCTGACGCTTTCCCCTTACCTGCGGGAGGTTGCGAACCTTTCGCCGTCGCTGCTCGCCGATGCCATCGAAAAGCCGATCGTGCCCATGCTGGAGACGCTGGTTGCCACGGCGCGCGATGCCTGGAAAGGCGAGCCCGGCGGACCGCCGGCCACCGAGGCGCAGGTGATGTCGCGGCTGAGGGTCGCCAAGCGCAAGGCAGCCTTCCTGACCGCGCTTGCCGATCTGGCGCGGATTTTCGACGCACGCGACACCACGCGCTGGCTGAGCGCCATTGCGGACGCATCGGTGGCAGCCGCAATCGACCATCTGCTCGTCGCAGGCCAGGAGGCGGGCAAACTGACCCTCAAGAACCCTTCCGAGCCTTCGATGGGAAGCGGCCTGATCGTGCTCGGCATGGGCAAGCTCGGCGCCTGCGAACTCAACTATTCCTCCGATGTCGATCTCGTCGTCTTCTTCGAGCCGGAAGCGGGCATCCTCGCCGCGCCCGAGGATGCGACGGAGACCTATGGCCGGATGATGCGCCGGCTGGTGCGCATCCTGCAGGAGCGCACGGCCGACGGCTATGTCTTCCGCACCGATCTTCGCCTGCGTCCTGATCCGGGTTCGACGCCGCTTGCCGTGCCCGTGGAGGCGGCGCTTCTCTATTACGAGGGGCGGGGGCAGAACTGGGAGCGCGCCGCCTATATCAAGGCCCGTCCCATCGCCGGCGACCTTGTGGCCGGCGAGCAGTTCCAGCGGGAACTGGTACCCTTCGTTTTCCGGAAATATCTCGACTATGCGGCGATTGCCGACATTCATTCGATCAAGCGGCAGATCCACGTCCACAAGGGCCACGGAGCGATTGCGGTCAAGGGACACAATGTCAAGCTCGGCCGTGGCGGCATCCGCGAGATCGAATTCTTCGCCCAGACGCAGCAATTGATCGCCGGCGGGCGCATGCCGGAACTGAGGGTGCGGCCGACGGAAGCCGCTCTTCGCGCGCTTGCCGGCGCGAACTGGATCGACGGCGAGACCTGCGAGGAACTGATCGCCTGTTACTGGTTCCTGCGCGATATCGAGCATCGAATCCAGATGGTTCATGACGAGCAGACTCATCTTCTGCCCGATACGGAGGCGGAACTTCGCCGCATCGCCTTCATGACCGGCTTTTCCGACACGGCGGGTTTCTCCGCCAGGCTGGAAAACGTGCTGAAGACCGTCGAGCGCCGTTACGCGCGTCTGTTCGAGCATGAGGAAAAGCTGTCGACGGCGACGGGAAACCTGGTCTTCACCGGACAGCAGGACGACCCGGACACGCTGAAGACGCTGAAAAGCCTCGGCTTCGAGCGGCCGGAGGATATTTCCCGCGTCATTCGCACCTGGCATTACGGCCGCTATCGCGCCACGCAATCCGTCGAGGCGCGAGAACGCCTGACAGAACTGATGCCCGAGCTTCTCAAGGCCTTCGGCGAAAGCCGCCGTGCGGACGAAGCCCTGCTGCGCTTCGATAATTTCCTCTCAGGCCTGCCTGCCGGCATCCAGCTCTTCTCCTTGCTCGGCAACAATCCGGCATTGCTCGACCTGATCGTCAACATCATGTCGTCGGCGCCGAGGCTTGCCGAGATCATCGCCCGGCGTCCCCATGTCTTCGACGGCATGCTCGATCCCGGCCTGATGGTGGAACTGCCGACCCGCGACTACCTGGCGAAAAGGCTCGCCTCCTTCCTGAACGGCAGCCGCTTCTACGAAGAAATTCTCGATCGCCTCCGGATCTTCGCGGCTGAACAGCGGTTCCTCATCGGCATACGCCTGCTCACGGGGGCCATCGGGGGCACACAGGCCGCCCATGCCTTCACCGATCTCGCAGGCCTAGTCATCGGTGAGACGCTGAAGGCCGTGGTGGAGGAAATGGAGGCAAGCCACGGGCGCATCGAAGGTGGCACCGTGGCGCTTGCGGGCATGGGCAAGCTCGGCAGTTTCGAGCTGACGGCCGGGTCGGACGTCGATCTCATCCTTCTCTACGAACATGCGGACGACGCGGGCGATTCCGACGGGCCGAAGCCGCTCGACCCGGTCCGCTATTTCACCCGGATGACGCAGCGCCTCATCGCCGCCCTTTCGGCGCCGACTGCCGAGGGAGTTCTCTACGAGGTGGACATGCGGCTCAGGCCCTCCGGCAACAAGGGGCCGGTCGCGACCCGTTTGCGTGCCTTCGAGAAATACCAGCTCGAGGAAGCCTGGACCTGGGAACACATGGCGCTGACGCGCGCGCGGCTTATCTGCGGTGACGAGGATCTTGCCGAGCGCACGAGGGCCATCATCGAGACCGTGCTTGCAAGGCCAAGAAAAGAAGCCGGCATCGCCGCTGACGTGGCGGAAATGCGCGCCCTGATCGAAAAGGAAAAGCCGTCGCGCGACATTTGGGATTTCAAGCTCATCCCGGGCGGGTTGATCGACATTGAATTCATCGCGCAATACCTCGCCCTGATCGCCAAGGGCAGAGGCGTCGATGTGCATGTGAACGGGCATTCGACGGCGGATGCCCTCAGGCAGTTGGGCGGCGTCCTGCTCGATCCGAACGATCTTGAAACCTGCCTGACGGCGCTCCGGCTCTATACGGATCTCTCACAGGTAATCCGTCTTTGCATCGACGGTCCCTTCGATCCGGACAACGTGCCCGCCGGCCTCGCCGATCTCGTCTGCCAGGCCGGTGACTGCCCGGATCTGAAGACGCTGGAGGCGGAGGTGAGGCGGCTCTCGAAGGCGACGCGGAAGGTGTTCCAGAACATCGTGAAGACTTGAGCGCGTCGGCGTTTCAGGCCGCGCAATCCTGCCGTTCCACAGATATCCGGTCCGGAATTCTGACCGAGACCACCGTACCGCGGCCTTCGCAGGAACGTATCCTGAGGTCGCCGCCGTGCATGCCGACGAGCGAGCGGGAGATGGCGAGACCAAGGCCGGAGCCGCCATTGCTCTTGGCGTACTGACTCTGCACCTGTTCGAACGGATGCCCGATCTTCGACAGGGCGGATTTGGGGATGCCGATGCCGGTGTCGGCGATGGTGATCGTGACCGCATCGCCGATCCTGCGGGCGCGCAGCGCGATGCGGCCGCCGGCTTCCGTGAATTTCACCGCATTCGACAGGATGTTGAGCAGGATCTGCTTCATTGCGCGCCGGTCCGCGTTCATCGTCAGGCTGGGCGAAACGCGCTGCCGGATCAGTATGTTCTTCTCGTCCGCCGGGATGGCGGTAAGCCGCATGCTTTCCTCGATCAGCGCGTCGAGATCGATGGTCTCGCGGCGGATCTTCATCTGTCCCGCCTCGATCTTCGACATGTCGAGGATATCGTTGATGAGGTTCAGCAGATGCTTGCCGCTGTCATGGATATCGCGTGCATATTCGGAATATTTCGGCGAGCCGATCGGGCCGAACATGCCGGCGACGAGGATTTCCGAAAAGCCGAGGATGGCGTTGAGCGGAGTTCTGAGCTCATGGCTCATATTGGCGAGGAATTCGGATTTCGCCTTGTTGGCGGCCTCGGCGCGTTCCTTTTCCGCGAGGTAGTTGGTGTTGGCGACGGAAAGTTCGGCCTTCTGACGCTCCAGCTTCTTCTGCGAGGCGGAAAGATCGCCGATCGTCGCCATCAGGCGCCGTTCCTGGTCACGCAACCGCTCCTGATGGCGCTTCAGGAGGGTAATGTCGGTTCCGACGGACACGAGGCCGCCGTCGCGTGTCCGGCGTTCGTTGATCTGCAGCCAGCGCTCGTCGGCAAGTTGCACCTCGGTAGTGCGCGAATTGCTGCCGAGATCGGGGTCGGCGATGCGGCGCTGGATAATCGGCCGCGCAGCCGCGGCCTGCACCACCGCGCGCTCGGTACCGGGCACAAGGATGCTGTCCGGCAGGCCGTAGACTTGCTGGAAATGCGCGTTGCACATCACCAGGCGGTCGTTCTTGTCCCACAGAACGAAGGCCTCGGAGGTGCATTCGATCGCGTCTGCGAGCCGCTGGTCGGCTTCGGCGTAGCGCTGGGCAAGGCGATGCTGCTCGGTGACGTCCATGGCGATGCCGATGACGTGCAGGCAGCCGGTGTTGGAACGGATGACCTGGGCGCGGGCGCGCATCCAGACATAATGGCCGTTGGCATGGCGCATGCGGAAGACCTGATCGATCTGCCGGGAATTGCCTTTGCCGATGGCGCGGGCAAGCGCATAGAGATTGCCGTCGGCCGGATGCATGAGCCTGGCGGCGTCGGCAAAGGTCAGCATGTCCTCGGACGGTGAAAGTCCAAGCATCTCGTACATCGAGCGCGACCAGAAGAGCTTGCGCGAGGCGAGGTCGAAGTCCCAAAGGCCGCAGCGGCCGCGCGACAGCGCCGTCTCCACCCTGACATTGGTCTCGAGAAAGATCTCGTCCGCGTCGCGGGCGCGCTTCACCTGCTGGAAATAGGCGTAGAGGATGACAAGCAGGATCAGGGAGATGCCGGAAAACAGCGTGACGTTGAGCGAGATTTCGCTGCGCCAAAATGTCGTGGCACCCTCAAGCGAATGGGCCGCCAGAATGAGTGCGCCCTCGGCTCCGACGGGCGTGACCACGGCGAAATGACGGATGCCGCCGATATCGGTCTCGATTGCGCCGCTGCGATCGGTAAAGCGCCGGATGGTGGTGACCTCCGGCAGGAGTGCGCCGAGCGGCAGGCCGACATAGCCGGAGCCGGCCGAGGTGGCGGCATAGATGCTTCCGCCGGCATCGACGAGCAGGACGAAGGCGCCATCCGCCATCCGCTCCTGCGGCAGGAAGCGCGCCAGCGCCGCCTCGGAGCCTGATCGGTCGGCCTTGGTGAAAAGTTCCGGCTGCGTCGTTAGCGCGGCGTTGGCAGCCGCCGATATCAGTGCCGTCGACTGACGCACCGCACTTTCGATGCGTGCATGTTCGGAAAGAATGCCGGCCGTGCGTGCAAGTGCGACGACCGCGAGAAACGCCAGGATGAGCACCGGAATGGAGCGTCGAAGGATCGTCTCCACCCGTCGGGACGCCCCGACGTCTGCGCCGGCAAGCGTCGCGATCCCCGTCGAAAGGGTTTCCAAAAGAGCCGAAAACACGGTAGTTTTAAGCCGCAACCGTTCATCGGCTGCGGTTGCCCGCTGCGCGTTCGACATCGTCCCCTGCCTCGATTTCCTCGTGTGATTCGAGACGCCGCCGCCCGAATCTGACTTAATGAATCATTGCTGATTCGCCTTGTCCAGACCGGGGTGATGAACAAAATCTTAAGCCATTATTCCGAATCGTCTTTTTTTCTGCGAGACGCGCCAAACGCTTGAATCTGATTGGAAAGACGGCGGTGTCCCGTCCGTATCCGAGGGCGGGCGGGGCGAGGCCAATATGCGGGCCGCAACCCGATCTGCTGGAAGACGAGGTCCAGCGGGAAGAAATGCCGGGAGCGCCAGCCTCGGCAGAGAGGTCTATCGGCGATCCCGATGGGAAAGCCCGCCGGCGCAGCGCCGGCAAGGAGAGGCGCGGCAGTCCGGTGTCCGCGCCCATGCTCCGTTTTCGCGTTCGATCAGCCCTTCAGCGTGCGATCGACAATGTCGCGGACATCGTTGGACAGCGAGCCACTACGTTCGATGGTCATCAGGGCCTCGCGCGCGTGATCGGCCCTGCCGGGTTCGAGCAGGCGCCAGGAGCGCAAGGCGGTGAGCAGCCGGGCCGCAAGCTGCGGATTGCGCTTGTCGATGGCCAGAACCTGTTCGGCGAAGAACGTGTAGGCCTTGCCGTCAGCCCGGTTGAAGCCCGTCGGGTTGCCGAAGGCGAAGGTGCCGATCAGCGCGCGCACGCGATTGGGATTGGAGGCGACGAAGTGCGGGTTCTGCATCAGCCGCATGACGCGGTCGAGCGCGCCTTCGCCCGGTATGGTCGCCTGGATCTGGAACCACTTGTCGAGCACCAGCGCATTGGACGAGAAGCGCTTTTCGAATGCCGCCAGCGCTGCATGGGTCTCCGGCGCATCGGGGAAGCGGTGGGCAAGAACGGTCAGGGCCTGCGACAGGTCGGTCATGTTGTCGGCCTTGGCGAAAGCCGCAGCAGCTGTCCCCGGAGCGTTCTCGCTGAGGGCGAGGTAACCGAGGGCGCAGTTGCGAAGCGCGCGGCGGCCGGCGCTTGCGGCATCGGGGCTGTAGGCGGCGTCCGATGCCAGACCCTTGTACAGCGCCTCGAAGGTTGCCGCGCCCGCGGTCGCGATCTCCTTGAGGATCGCCTGCCGGCCGGCATGGATCGCGTCCGGATCGTTGTTCGCCCCGAGTTCGCGGGCGATATCGGATTCGCTCGGCAGCGTCAGCGCCTGCGCCCGGAATGCAGGTTCGAGGCTGTCGTCGGCGGCAATGGCGAGAAGGGCGTCGAGAAGGCCCTTGTCGCAGGAGACCGGATCGCCCTTGCCAGCGGCGGCAGCCGCCGCCGTCAGGTTCGGCAGGGCGAGATCGGTAAGCGCCTGCCAGCGCGAGAAGAGATCGCTCTCGAAACGCGCGATGAGGGCGAGATCCTCCGTCGCCTGCGCAAAATGCAGGGTCACCGGCGCGGAGAAGCTGCGGTTCAGCGAAATGACCGGGCGGCTGGCGATGCCGGAAAAGACGAAGGTCTGGCTGCGCTCGGTCAGATGCAGGACGTCGCCGGTGACCTCGCCGCCAGTGACGGAGGAGGGGTTCTGCTCGTCGCCATTGGCACCGATCAGCGCGAAGCGCAGCGGTATGTGCATCGGCTCCTTGTGCGTCTGGCCCGGTGTGGCCGGAATCATCTGCTCCAGCGACAGGGTCAGCGTCTTCGCCGCGGCGTCATAGGAGGACGAGACGGTGATCTGCGGCGTGCCGGCCTGATTGTACCACAGCGAAAACTGCTTGAGATCGCGGCCGTTGGCATCCTCGAAGGACTTGACGAAGTCCTCGACGGTCGCGGCTTCGCCGTCGTGGCGCTCGAAATAGAGATCCATGCCCTTTTTGAAGCCGTCGCGGCCGAGAATGGTCGCAATCATCCGGGTGACCTCGGACCCCTTCTCATAGACGGTCGTCGTGTAGAAGTTATTGATCTCTCGATAGGCGGTCGGGCGGACGGGATGGGCAAGCGGCCCCGCATCCTCCGGGAATTGTTCCGAGCGCAGGTGACGCACTTCGGCGATGCGCTTCACCGGACGGGACCGCTGGTCGGCCGAGAATTCGTGGTCGCGGTAGACGGTAAGGCCTTCCTTCAGGCAGAGCTGGAACCAGTCGCGGCAGGTGATGCGGTTGCCGGTCCAGTTGTGGAAGTATTCATGGGCGATGATCGCCTCGATATTGGCGTAGTCCTGGTCCGTTGCGGTTTCCGGATCGGCCAGCACGTATTTATCGTTGAAGATGTTGAGGCCCTTGTTCTCCATGGCCCCCATGTTGAAGTCGGACACGGCGACGATCATGAAGATGTCGAGGTCGTATTCGCGGCCGAAGACCTCCTCGTCCCATTTCATCGAGCGCTTCAGCGCGTCCATGGCATAGGCCGCGCGCGGCTCCTTGCCGTGCTCGACATAGATCTTCAGCGCCACCTCGCGGCCGGACATGGTGGTGAAGGTGTCTTCGACCACGCCGAGGTCGCCGGCGACGAGCGCGAACAGATAGGAGGGCTTGGGATGGGGATCGAACCAGGCGGCGAAGTGCTTGTCCGGACCGTAGCCGGCGCCGCCGAGGAAGTTGCCGTTCGACAGCAGCAGCGGGTTGGCTGCCTTGTCGGCGATGATATTGACCGTATAGACGGCCAGCACGTCCGGACGATCCGGGAAATAGGTGATGCGGCGGAAACCCTCGGCCTCGCACTGGGTGCAATAGACCCCGTTTGAGCGATAAAGGCCCATCAACTGCGTGTTTGCCTCGGGATTTATCAGCGTCGTGACGGTGATTTCGAAAGGCGTGCTTTCAGGCAGGTCGCGGATGGTGAGGCTTTCGGGCGTTGCCGTGTAGCGCTCCGGGGCCATCTCGATCTGGTCGAACAGGAGGCTTGTCATGGTGAGGTCGTCGCCGTCCAGCACCAGCGGCGCCGCCGGATCGACACCCTCGCGACGGTGGAAGATCAGACGCGCCTCGACCTTTGTTTCGGTCGGATCAAGCTCGAAGGTCAGGTCCACCCGTTCCAGCACGAAGTCGGTGGGGCGGTAGTCTGCCAGATGAATGATCCGGCCCGTATCTGTTCGCATGATTTGTCCTGATCGTAAGTGAATGCCCGCCTTGCGGCACCGGCATACGACATACGCCCGCAGGATCACCGCCAGATTATTGTGGATGATTACATTAATTTCTGAACGATTGTTAAAACACCGATCAATTTAATACCCATTTTTGGACGGGCTCCAGTCTCTTCCAGGCGTCATTTCAGCCCGAAAGCCGCCCGAATGGCATCGTCGCTTTCCATCTGCTGGGCGATGACGCCATACCAGCCGAGCCCGTCATAATCCTCGTAGCCGAGCGTCTTGGCGAAGGCGACGATCGAACCCTTGCCGTCATAATAGCTGCCACGCATCAGTCCCTCGGGATTGTGAAGCGCAAAATGCGTGTAGCGGCGGGCCGGATTGCTCGAGGCAATCACCCGCAGCGCGCCGTCGAGCAGCATGACTTCCGTCTTCTCCGCCACCTGGGGCGGCAGGTTGGCTTCCTTCTCGACAATCGCCTGGCCCTGCGCCTGCCAATCGAAATAGACGCCAAGGGTGCCGACCAGCGCGCCATCGGAGCGGCCGCCGGCCCGGATGCCCGTCGCATAGACGAGCACGTCGCGATTATCGTGGGAAAGGCTGGGCTTCACCTCGTCGACGGCATAGTCGTCACCGCTCGCGCACTGGCGCGCCGCCGCAAACCATGGCTCGCCGGCGAAGCTGCGGTCTTTGAGCCCCTTTTGGAACCTGGGATTGGCGGATGCGACGACACGACCGTTCGCATCGGTCATCACCAGGTCGAGATAGACAGTGTAGAAACGGTTGATGACGCCGAGCCGTTCGGCCGCATAGGCGAACCGGTCGCTGGTCGGGTCCTCAAGCGCCTGCCAAAGGGCCGGGTCCGTCGCCCACCAGCGCACATCGGCGGTGCGTTCGAACAGGTTGCGCACGATGAACTGCACCAGCGTCTGGGCGAGATCCGTGAGACGGACGCCTTCCATCTGCTTGACGAGGTCATCGGCCATATTGCGGCCGACGCCGATACGGCCAAGCACGTTTTCCTGGAAACGGTCCGCGATGTCGGCCGCGGCCTGGGCAAGGCGCTGCACTTCATTGGCCACGACCGCAAAGCCCTTGCCGGTCTCTCCAGCCCGTGCCGCCTCGATGAGCGCATTGATCGCCAGCAGCCGGATCTGTTTCACCACATGCGTATTTTCCGCGCTGAACCGCTCCAGATCGACGCCTATGCCCTCCGTCACCAGGCGCATCGAGCGGGGAGTGGCAACGAGGGGGGCTGTGCTTTTCAACTTCGGAACGGCTTCGCTCATGGACAACTATCCAGAAAAGGAGTGGCTCTTGCAGTGTCCGCCTGTAGCGTTGCAACCGATGGCGGTACTGTGGAAATGTATGGGTATTGAACGAAGGCGAGTATCCGTAAAATTGGTTAACTGAGAATAAAGTATATTTCATCAGTTCTATTGTGCATATCGCTCCTCGCAGCCTCTTCCACGGTCACAGTGGCGATATGTTCTTGCTTCCCTCCTCCGTAAGCGACTATCGTCCGATCAAAGCTTCGCCGTCGAACAAGCAGTCTCGTCCGGTTGCCGCATCTCCTGTCTCTCCGCATCCGGAGCCTTATCGATGGCTGTCGCCTCTTACGATCCCCTTCGTGGCATTCTTCTCAAGGTGGCGTCTGTCACCGTCTTCGTCGGCATGCAGAGCTGCATCAAGCTTGCGGGCAGCGATCTCCCGACGGGACAGATAACCTTCTATCGCTCCGCTTTCGCAATCGTTCCCATTCTTCTTTATCTCGCCTGGAAAGGCGATCTGCGCCATGCCTTTCGAACGAACAATCCGTTCGGCCATCTCAAACGTGGATTGATCGGCGTGGCAGCGATGACGGTCGGCTTTTACGGGCTCGTTCTCCTGCCGTTGCCGGATGCGATTGCGATCGGTTATGCGATGCCGCTGCTGGCGGTGGTCTTTGCCGCCGTCTTCCTGCGGGAGACGGTCAGGGTCTATCGATGGAGCGCCGTTTTCGTCGGCCTGATCGGCGTGTCGATCATTTCCTGGCCGAAACTGACGCTGTTCGGCGAGCAGGGTTTCGGCTCCCAGGCGGCGGTGGGTGCCTGTGCGGTGCTTCTGTCCGCCGCATTGGGCGCGGCCGCCATGCTGCAGGTGCGCCAGTTGGTGCGGGAGGAGCGAACGGCGACCATCGTGCTCTTCTTCTCGCTGACGGCTTCGTTGTTGTCGGCGGTGAGCTGGTTCTTCGGCTGGCAGGTCTTGTCCTGGCAATCGCTCGGGCTGATGGTCATGGCCGGATTCTTCGGCGGGCTCGGTCAGATCTTGCTGACCGAGAGCTATCGTTTTGCCGATGTCTCGACCGTCGCACCCTTCGAATATTGTTCGATCATCCTCGGATCGATCATCGCTTTCCTGCTGTTCGACGAGGTTCCGACGCTGACGACGGTCATCGGAGCGGTCTTCGTCGTCGGAGCCGGCATCTTCATCATCTTCCGCGAACACCAGCTCGGTCTCGAGCGCCGCGCCGCGCGCAAGGCTTCGACGCCGCAGGGATAGCGGCGTTCCGTGGGCTTCTCAGGAGACCTGGTCGCCGATGCCACCCGACGGGTCCGGCCCCTGCATCGGCAGCGGCTTGGACTGGAAGTCGGTCTTTTCGGCCGGTCCCTCGCTTGAGGGGCGGCGCAGCATGCGGAATCCCGCATAGCCGGCATAAAGCGCAAAGGCCGTGGCGAGGAACCAGATGAGCCCGTTCGGGCCGAAATATTCCATCAGCGTTCCCCCCATCAGCGGCCCGGTGACCGTGCCGAGACCGTAAAGGATCATGATCGCGCTGGAAATCTTCACATATTCGTCCGGCTCCGCCATGTCGTTGGCGTGGGCGACATTCAGCGCATAGACCGGATAAAGAACGGTACCGACGAAGAAGCCGGCGATATAGAGCGCCACCGGACTGCCGCCGAAGATCATCATGGCAAGGCAGGCCGTCATGCCGAAAATACCGGAGCCGATCATGACCAGCCGGCGATCGATGAAGTCGGAAAGACGTCCGAGCGGCATCTGCGCGATTGCGCCACCGGCAAGCAGGGCCGCAAGCAGGGTGGCCCCTTGCGCCGTGGTCATGCCGACATTCTGCGAATAGACGCCGCCGAGGCTGCCCCAGGTGCCGGAAAGCGCGCCGGACAAAAGCGATCCGAAGAAGGCGACCGGCGAACGGGTGAGCAGCCTTTTCAGGTCAAACTTGGCTTCAGCAATCGGCGCCGGCGACTGCGCCGTCGAAAGGGCGGTGGGAAACAGCGCTAGGCAGAAGAGCAGGGCGCAGACGATGAAGAGCTCCGTCCCGCGCGGATCACCGAGCGGCACGAGATACTGCCCGCCGATCGATCCGGAGAGACTGGTAATCATGTAGACCGAAAAGATCGCTCCCCGGTTCTCGTTGGTTACGCGCTCGTTGAGCCAGCTTTCGATCAGCAGGTAGGCGCCGGCGATGGCAAAGCCGGCGAGGCCGCGAAACAGCATCCAGGCGCGCCAGTCCACCAGCAGCGAGCACAACAGCACGGAGACCGTCAGAAGGGTCAGAAGCGCGGTGAAAACCCGTACATGGCCGACGCGGCGCACGAAGATCGGCGTAACGATGCACGAAAGCGTGAAGCCGAACGTGTATGCGGTCGCGATGACCGAGATCGTAAAGGTCGACCATCCCTCGTCGATCGAGCGGATCGGAAGAAGGAAGTTCATCAGACCGAACCCCGCCATCATCAGCAGGGTTGAGAGCATGAGCGAAGCGATCGAGGCGAGGCTGGCCAGCATCGGATGACCCTGAAATGAAGAAACCGGATTGTGCCTTTAATCCAACCGCGACGGACTGTCGATTGCGACAGGTTTCGGCGCAAAGTCGTATTGGGTCGTATACTCAATTTTTCGTCAGCCGACCGGTAATAAGGTTGGAACTGTCCGGCATTTCATTTAGTTTAAAAGAACTGCGGCTAATCTACGATGTAACAGGCACGGGAGCACGCCGGGCGACCGTTGCCTATGTTGGTATTATGAATTGCATATCTACCTTATTCCATTTGCGACCTGACCGTCGCGGCTCGTGCTCTGGCGGTATCGGGGAGGCGCCGGGAGCGTATCGTTGCGGCCTTGACCTGCGATCCGAAAGGAGGCCGGCCCTTGGCGTTTTCCACTGAACAACTGGCTTCCGATCCGCGCTTCGTCGAGGCGTTGAGAGCCTTCGCCATAGAGCTTCGCGGCCGCTATGACGAACATCCCCGACTGGCCCGTCTTCTGGCCTCGCATCAGCGCTGGCTTTTGAGCCAGGCCGCCTTCGCGCTCCATCTTGAATACGATCCTTCCGAACCGAATTCCGGCCTGACCACCACGCGGCTTCGCGATCTGGTCACCACGGTGGGAGCCGCCAGCCGAAACACGGTGCTGAACTTCCTCGATCAGCTGACAAGCTATCGTTTCATCCGGGTCGCTGGCGATCCGGCCCGCCGTCCCCGGCGGTTCGAGGCGGCCGACGTGACCACGCAGGCCATGTTCGACTGGCTTCTCGCCAATCTCGCCACCCTGGACCGGCTGGACGGCGGCGTCCGGGCGGAGACGCTGGCGACACGGCCGGAACTGTTTCGCCTGATCCAGCCCTGGGTGGCGCGCAAGTCGTTGTCGGACCCATGCTGGCGCGAACCGCCGCCGCGCGTCGCGATGTTCCTCTGGACCGAGGCGGGCGGACTGGTGATGGATGAACTGGTCCGGCGCATACGTCCCGCCGAGAACCATGAAGGCCGATTCGACATCGGCAGGATCGACGCCCGGCAGATGGCCGAGCAGTTCATGATGTCGCGCACGCACCTTCAACGGCTGCTTCGCAAGGCGATCGACGAAAACTGCCTTCAGTGGCAGGACGAGACCAAGAAGGCCGGCCTGTGGTTCTCTGCCGATTTTCTCTTCGAATATTGCAGCTGGCAGGCCGTGAAGTTCTCGATCGTCGACCAGGCCTTCGAGGAGGCATGCGCAAAAACGGCGGTGGAGGCGGACGTTTCCGCGTCCCAGCGCAACGCTGCCGGCGGCGAGCCCTGAAGCGTATCGCGATCCTTCGGATTCGCCATGCGGGCCTTAAGTCATTTTTTTATCGATTATCTCTGCGGCAAATCCGCGCCGCACTTTTGCGCGGCAGTCCCAAATCATGGTTCTGCGATCTGCCGGCCGGTTAAGGATGTCAGAGCGGGATTTGTCGGATCAATGCGTTTTCGCGCGCGGCGGGGCCGGTCTTGCCGCGAACTTCGTTGGAATAGGCTTCCGACGCGCTGACGGCGCTGCCGATCTGGAAGACCGCAGCCTTCAGGCTGCGGAGCGGATGAAGCATCAGGGTCATGGTATTCGCTCCTTGCACTCTTACATTGGGCGCGGTGATCGTGCACTTTCCCGTTTAAGTTTAGGAGAACGTCGCAATTGTGCAATGCACAATATCGTCGGGCTGCAATGCAGTTGACACAGGGCTGCTTGCGGAAGTCTCAGCTCTGGCGGAAATCGGCGAAGACGGCAGCCGGACGTGTCGCATGGCTCATGCGGGTGAAGACACGTGCGGTGAGCTGTTCGTTGGTCGCCGAGCCGAAATTGTGATAAGGCTGGCCGGAGCGCACAGGCTCGCTGGCGAGACGCAGGGTCTCGAACTTGCAGTGAATGGGACGGGCGCGCATAGACATCGCTGTGATTCCTTGTATGCCGAATCCTCCCACAACTTGGCTCTATATTGCAGCGCAACATGATTTCGGCAAGGCGGGCGCATGCGTCGCTGCATTGCGCCAGATGCATGGCTCCCTTCATATTCTTTTAACGGATGTCACTTTTTTGATCGTCTGTCGCGAATCCGGACCCGGCCAGGCCGGGAACGAGCCGGATCGCCATATGCTTTCAGGCGGGCTGTTTCAGCGCTGCTCCAGCCGTGCCTTGAATGCCAGAAGGTCCTGCCAGGCCAGTGCCTTGCTGGCCGGCGCGGTCAGCAGTTCCTGCGGATGAAGCGTGGCGATGGCCGGGACGGCATGATTGCCGCCGGCGATATCGCGCCACTGTCCGCGCAGGGCGTGGATGGTGCCGGTTTCGCCGAAGAAGAAACGCGCGGTGAAATTGCCCAGGAGAAGGACGGTTTTCGGTTCGGCGAGCTCGATCTGCCTTTCGATGAAGGGGCGGCAGATGGCTGCTTCTGGCTGCGAAGGCGAACGGTCGCCGGGCGGCCGCCACGGCATGACGGTTGTAATCATCACGCCATCGCGCGAAAGCCCGATGGCCGCCAGCATACGGTCGAGAAGAAGCCCGGCGCGGCCGGAAAAGGCCGCTCCCTCGCGGTCGTCGTCGCCGGAGGGCATCGGCCCGATAACCATGATCCCGCTTGCCGGATCGCCGTTGGCAAATATCGTCGAGCGTGCTGATGTCTTGAGGTTGCATCCGCCGAACGCTTCGAGCGCCGTCCTGAGTTCGGCGAGCGAACGCGCGCTCTCGGCGGCAAAACGTGCTTCGGTGACGGCATGCTCGTCGGGAATGGCGGGCGCCGGAACAACGGCGGCGGGCCTCGGGGCCGGGCGTTCCGCAGTCGGCCGAGCGCGCCCCTCGGGTGCAGCCTGGGCCGGTGCGGCCTGGCTGGCGGGCGCGGTCGCTGCCGAGGCCCTGGGCCCGCGGGCACGCTGTTCCGCAAATTCGGCGACACGATCTACCGCATCGTCCTCGACGAGCCAGTCGACGCCCGCTTCCGCATAAAAATGCAGGAGCGCAGCCAGTTCGGCAGGCATCATGTCGCGGGCAGGGGTCATGATCGGGTCTTAGCGCAAAGCGCGCCGGACAGGAAGGCCGATTGAGCGGCGATTGTCCGGCCGACCTCAGGCGTCAACGGTTTTTGCCAGGCGGCCGTTCGGGGAGGGTGGGCGTCGAGCGGCGCGTCCCGTCGCTTTCCCGATCGCGTCTTTTTGCCAGGGGATGAGCGGCCTTACGCCGTCCATTGCTCGATATCGTCGCGCTCGCCGATCAGCGAGAGACCGTGGGCAATCGATACCATTTCGCCGCCGGTCTCGATCCGGTCTGCATCGAAGCGGTTGGTGAAGATGCGGCGAACGGCCGGGACGAACGAGGTGCCGCCCGTCAGGAATATCTTATCGATATCTTCGGGCGCGGTGCCGGTGCTTGCCAGCACCTCGTCGAGCGCGCCTTCGATGCGGGCGAGATCGTCGGCGATCCAGTTTTCGAAGTCGTTCCGCTTGACGCTCTTGTGGCCGGCCGGCCCGAGCGGGGCGAAGTGGAATTCGGCCTCCTCTGCACTCGATAGTGCCATCTTGGTGGCCGACACCGCCTGATAGAGCGGATAGCCCTCGTCATGCTCGATGAGTTCGATGAAAAGCTCCAGCTTGTCCGGCTCGGTGGCCTGGCGCACCAGCGATTGCAGGTCGGCAAACTCGCGCGAGGTCTTGAACACCGAAAGCTGGTTCCAGCGCGAGAAGCTGAGATAGTAGTTGCTCGGCACGTCGAGCAGCTTGCCGAAGCTCTTGAACTGGCTGCCCTTGCCGATTTCCGGCGCCACCACATGTTCGATGATGCGGGCGTCGAACTGGTCGCCGGCAAGGCCGACACCGGAATGGCCGACCGGCGTGGCGCTGATACGGCCCGCATTCGTCTCGAAGCGGATCAGCGAATAGTCGGTGGTGCCGCCGCCGAAGTCGGCGACCAGAACGGTCGCATCCTTCTTCAGGTTGCGGGCGAAATAGAAGGCGGCCGCCACCGGCTCGTAGACATAATGCACTTCCGGAAAGCCGAAGCGGGAGAGCGCCTCGTTGTAGCGGGTGATGGCAAGCTGCGGGTCGGGATTGGAACCGGCAAAATGCACGGGACGGCCGGCGACGATGCGTTTTGCCTCCGAGGGCCAGCCCTCGCCGGCATAGGTTTCGAGCCGACGCAGGAAGACCTCCATCAGATCCTCGAACTGGAACCGGCGGGCATGAATGAGCGTGCCCTGGAACAGTGCCGAGGCCGCAAACGTCTTGATCGACTGCAGGAAGCGGCATTCGCCCGGATTGTCGATGAACTGGCGGATGGCCGCCTGTCCGGCCTCGACCTTGAGCGCGCGTGCGCCGAGTTGCGCATCCTTCATGAAGGAGAGTGCAGTGCGCATGCTGTCGGTCACGCCCGCCGACGAGGCAAAGGATACCGATTGCGTCGTGCCGTCCGCATCCGCAAGCGCCATCACCGTATTGGTCGTGCCGAAATCAAGCCCCAGCGCGTGAGCCATCGCTGCCGCTCCCTTTTGATATGTCTGTCTCTGGAATCGGGCCGTGCCCGAACATGAAAGGGGCGCAGTCGATGCGCGCCGCAATGAAGAGCGCGCCTAATGGCATGGATGACAGGGCGAAGGCAAGGCCCTTTCGGCTCAGCCGTTCGCCTCTTTCGTCTCCTGCGCCATGGCCATCATCCACGCGCCGAAAGCCTGCATGGCGGGTGTCACGCTGCGGGATTTCAGCCGGGTGAGCCAGTAGCAGCCCTTGGAGACATGGATCGGAAAGGGCTGTTCGATGGCGCCACTGGCGAGATGGCGGGAAAACATCAATGGCGGCGCGAGCGCCACGCCGGCGCCCTGCAGGGCTGCCTCCACCATGATGATCGAGGAATCGAAGACGGGGCCGCGTATCTGCGGCGGGTTGACCCCGGCTGCCTCGAACCAGTCCGGCCATTCGTCATGTCGATAGGAACGCAAAAGGTTCTGGCGCGCGACGTCCTCGGGCTTTTCCAACTGGCGGGCGATCTGTGGAATGCAGAGCACCGAAAGCGGCGCTTCGAACAGGGCTTCCGCCTCGATATCGTGCCATGCGCCGTTGCCGAAACGGATGGTGTAATCCAGCCCTTCGGCGGCGATGTCCACCCGGTTGTTGTTGGTCGAAAGCCGGACGTCGATATAGGGATATTGGCGGCGGAAGTCGCCGAGGCGCGGCAGGAGCCATCCGACCGCAAACGTGCCGACGGCGCCGATGGCCAGCACCTCCTGCACATGCCCGCCCTGAAACCGCTCCAGCATGTCGGCCATGCGGTCGAAGCTCTCCTGCAGCGAAGGCAGGAGCGCCAGTCCCTCTTCGGTAATCATCAATCCACGCGGCAGGCGGCGGAAGAGCGTCACCCCGAGCCGCTGTTCGAGCAACTTCACCTGGTGGCTGACGGCGGCCTGCGTAACGCGGAGTTCGATGGCGGCGCGTGTGAAGCTCAGGTGGCGGGCGGCGGCCTCGAAGGCGCGCAGCGCATTGAGCGGCAGATGCGGTCGAACCATGGAAGGCCTTATTTTTCTAATGGCTCTCCGCAGTTATCATCGTTTGTGCGCGGCTCGCAAGCCGGACTAGAAATGCCGTGTTCAACCACGGGAGCATTCCATGGCATTTTGCAGACGCATGTTTCTTGGCTTTTCATTCGGCGTCACCGCCCTTTTTACCTCAGGATATCCGGCATTCTCGGCGGAACCGGTCCATTGCACCGTTGTCATCGACGAAGCGAGCGGTGATACGCTTTACCGCAAGGGGCTCTGCGACGAGCCTTTCTCGCCGATGTCGACGTTCAAATTGCCTTTGGCCATGATGGGCTATGATGCGGGCATCCTCGAAGACGAGCGCAATCCCCGCTGGGACTATCGCGCGGAACTCGACCGTCCGAAACGAGAACAGAAGGCGACCGATCCGACGATATGGGAGAAGGAGTCTATTGTCTGGTATTCGCAGGAGATCACCCGCCGGCTCGGTGAGCGCCGGTTTGCCGATTATGTGCAGCGTTTCGGCTATGGCAATCGCGATGTGTCCGGGAATGCCGGCAAGAAGGATGGTCTCACGCAGTCCTGGCTGATGTCATCGCTGAAGATCTCACCGGATGAGCAGGTGGCGTTTCTGCGCCGTTTCCTGACAGGTGGCCTTCCCGTCTCTGAACATGCGGCGGACATGACGCTTGCCATCGTGCCGCATTTTTCTTCCGCAGACGGCTGGGATATCCAGGGCAAGACCGGCAGCGGCTTGATGCGGGACAAGGCGGGGAAAGCGGATCGTTCGCGCCCGCTCGGCTGGTTCGTCGGCTGGGCCACGAAGGGCGACCGGCGCGTGATCTTCGCCCGGTTGAATATCGCCAACCGCCCGGCCGATGAGCCGCTCAGCCTCATGACGCGCGATAGCCTGATTGCGGACTTTCCGCAAATCGCGGCCGGTTTCTGATCGTTCGGGCGGGGGCAACCGCCCCCGTCAGTTTTCACGCATATAGTTTTGCGCGGCCCAGATGACGCCGAGGCCCGCGATCATGGCCACGAGGCCGTAGGCGATCCATTCGTCCTGGTTAATCATGAAACTCGTTGCCGGATAGGGAAACAGTCCGGTTCCCTGTCCGACCCACACGAGACCGGTCAGACCCAGGATGAGCCCCATTGCCGTAAACAGCAGACGTGCGGTTGCAATCATTGCCTTCCTCCCGATTTCCTCCTCTGGATCAGAGGCTTGGCATCTGCGCCAGAGAGGTGCTTCTTGCACTGTTCAGCGCCGCCGGCCTCCCGGTCCAGTTGCGCTACTTCTCATGTCGAGCATGGAGCGGTCAGGCGGACGGCTCGTGATCGCGCGGAAGAAGGAAGCGTGCCCCGACAAGCACGATCAACCCGAAGATGGCGACGAGCGAACCGTTGACGGTCCAGACGCTGTCCTTGGGCATGAAGTCCGTGCCGGGCAGGCTCACCATATGAGTGCCGTGCGCGACCCAGGCCGCGCCGACGACGATAATCAGGCCTCCGACGATCGTCAGTAGCTGTCGAATATGCTCCATATTTCTCCTCCCATGGAACAAATTGTCGCATCTACTATAGTCGAAAAACCGGCGAAATCCAGCGTTTTCAGGGGTTTGAAAACGGCGGCGGAAGCCGGAAAACCCCGCGCACCCTGAGATGCGCGGGATCGTCAATCTCAGGGTCGCGGGTCTCAGATCGAGCGGGCCGCGCCGCCATCGACCCTCAGCATCGTGCCGGTGATGTAGCTGGCGGGCTGCGAGCACAGGAATGCGGCGGCGGCGGCAAATTCCTCAGCCGTGCCCAATCGTCCGGCCGGAATGGTCCTGATCGATGCGGCGCGAACCTCCTCGATGGTGCGGCCGGTCCGCTGGGCATTGGCGCTGTCGAGTTCCTCGATGCGGTCGGTGTGGATGCGGCCGGGCAGGATCATGTTGGCGGTCACGCCATAGGAAGCGACTTCCGTGGAGATCGTCTTGTTCCAGCCGACCAGCGCCGAACGCAGGGTGTTGGAAAGCGCAAGATTGGGGATCGGCTCGAACACGCCGGAGGAGGCGACGGTGACGATGCGGCCGAAGCCCTGCGTCTTCATCAGCGGCAGCAGTGCGTTGGTCAGCGTGATGACCCGGACCACCATGCTCTGGAAGAAGTTGTAAAGCTTTTCCGGCGTCATTTCCTCTGCGGTTCCGGGCGTCGGGCCGCCGGTATTGTTGACGAGAATGTCGATGCCCCCGAGTTTCTGGTGAACGGCGGCCAGCATGGTGTCGACGAAATCGGCATCCGAAAGATCGGCCACGACATGATCGGCCTTGCCCTGGCCTGCGGCATTGATGGCCTCGCAATTGTCCTTCAGCTTCTCGCCGCTGCGGCCGCACAGCAGCACATGCGCCCCCTCCGCCGCCAGCGCCCTGGCGATGCCGAGGCCAAGTCCGCGCGAGGAAGCCAGTACCAGTGCCCGCTTTCCCTTGATGCCGAGATCCATGTGTGAGTCCTTCCCGTGACGTGATTGCTTTGATCCCACGTTAGCAAGGGCGCGGTGCGAAAGGAAAGGCCTCCGGGATTGTCGGAGGGGAGGACTTTGCCCGCTGCCTTGTCGAGCGCCGGGATGGAGCGGGCTCCGGCGTTTCGGTACCGCTTGCCGCCGGCGGGGCTCGGTTGAAAATGTCACAAAGGTTACATTTAACTTTGGGATAACCATTGACGAACGGGAAAACGCCCGGTTCCGCCCCAAAATTAGCTCGTCATGGTGATTAAATGTCAAAAATCTATCATAATCATATGAAAAATATGGCAGCCAGTCTTTCGCGCCGCCGCCTTGGTGTTTTGCTCTGTGGAGCGGCCTTCCTCGGAGCTTCGCTCGGTTCCGCCCATGCCGCGGATGAAGGCACTTTCCGGGTGCTGTCGCTCAACACCTGGCTCGACCGCTTCAAGCCAGACGCTTCCCAGATTTCCGATTTTCTCATCAACGGGGCCTACGACATCATGGCCTTCCAGGAACTGCGGGCCAACAGCACCTATTCGGCGCAGATCCCCGGCATTCTCGCAAATGCCGGGCTCGGTACCTATACGAGCACGCAGACGAGCGATGTCGGCGTCACCTATCGCCTGCCCGGAACCTCCGGCAACACGACGCTTCCGAATGGCGGACCGGCGGTCAGCTACGTTACCCTTGACAACCAGAACGGCGTGCCGACGACCATCGTCGGCTCGGTTCACCTGAACTATTACGACGAGGCCGACAATCGCGTTACCCAGGCGAAGGCGCTCAACGAATGGGTCCTCTCGACGGATGCGCCGGTCATGATCGTCGGCGATTTCAACGCCGGGGACCTCTCCGAGCGTGGCCTCCACAATGCCGAACAGCAGGCTTATCTCTTCGCGCGCACAATCATCGATGGCGGCAGCTCGGATCTGTGGCTGGACCTTGCAAGCGAATACACGCCCGAGGGCCGGGAAGCCGAATTCCAGGCCTATGTGGACAGCATGAAGGCGACCGACGGAAACGGCAGCGAGCATTATCGCAATGTGATCCAGGCCTATTTCGATGCGCACCGGAGTGATTATCCGGGGCTGACCAGCATCTCGCAGATGAGCTGGCGCCAGTGGGAAGAAATCGTCGCCAAGGACATGGCCGATAATGGCCTGACCTTCGAGGACGAGACATATCCTGTGACCTCGAACACGCCGCAGACCATGAACCTTCTGAAGAAGCAGTATATTCTTCTGCAGAACGAGAGCGAGCGGGAAACCTACGCGCCGCACGACCTGAACGACGGCAGCACCACATGGCCTTCCCATGGCGAGGATGCGACCAACACCTGGACGAGCTGGGACCGGGTCAAGATCGACCACTTCCTCGTCTCTCGGCCCTACGGCAAGTGGTGGATCATCGCCGACGATCCTTCCGATCCCTATGTTGGCGTTCTGGACGATGTCGGTTATGCCAACGACGGCACCACCCCGCTTTCGGACCACGAGCCGGTAGCCCACACCATGAAGTGGATCGGCCCGGCGCTCGAGAAATACACCGATGCTGCCGGCGTGACCGGCCAGACGCGACTGGTCTGGGGCACGGATGCCCCCGTTTTCGAAGAAAACGGCAAGGTCTTCTATCTGACCCGCAACAACATGCGCACCGACCTTTATCTCGGCCAGGTCTCCGACGATGAAGGCATGCCGATCCTGACCGGCCTGACCACGGCCGAAAAGAAGACGCTCCTCGATTGCAAGAGCACGGATCCGCGTTTCCAGCAGGCCATCCAGGAATACTGTATCGACGACCACAGCTTCATCGACGAGACGCTCGTCACGGATGGCGGCACGGTCATCGTCGACGAGGATGCGGCCCTCGGCACCTCGGCGGCGGAACTGCGCCTCGACGACGGTACTTTGAAGATCGCCGGCACGGCCATGACCGCACTCGACCGTTCCGTGATCCTCGAAGCGGGCGGCGGCACCATCGATGTCGACGATCCCGCCAACAGGGTGACGATCGCGCGCGAGATTTCCGGCATCGGTTCGTTCACCAAGGCCGGCGCCGGCGCTCTGAACCTCACCGCCGACAACAGCTACACAGGCGAAACCATCGTTGCCGAGGGGCGTCTGGCCGTCAACGGTTCGATCGAGGACTCCGTCCTGACCACTGTTCTGAATGGCGGCATTCTCGGCGGCAACGGCACTGTCGGCGATCTGCTGGTCGCGTCCGGCGGCACGGTCGCGCCCGGCAATTCCATCGGTCGGCTGAATGTCGCAGGCGACGTGACCTTCGAGGCGGGCTCAACCTACGAGGCCGAAGTCGACGGCAGCGGCAATTCCGACATGATCGCGGCGTCCGGCTCGATCTTTATCAATGGCGGCTCGCTCTACTTCATCGCGGCCGGCAGCGATTTCGATCCGATGACTGACTACCAGATCCTCTCCGCCGGCGTCGGCATTTCGGGTCAGTTCGACAGCGTCGGGTCGGATTTCGCCTTCCTGTCTCCGGACCTGCTTTATTCCGCCACGGGCGTAACCTTGCGGCTTGAGCGCAACAACCTCGGCTTCGGCAGCGTCGCCACCACGCGCAACCGTATCGCCACCGCCGGCGGCATCGAAAGCCTCGGCAGCGGCAACGACCTCTACGACGCCGTCCTAAGGCTGGACGCGGCAACGGCCGACGAAGCCTTCCATCAGGTATCCGGCGAAATCTATCCCTCGATCGCCGGTGCACTCGCCGACGATAGCCGCTTCGTCCGAGATGCCGTCGAGCAGCGGCTGAATGGCATGGGTCCCGCCGAGGGCGCTTCGGGTCAGTCGGGCGACAACGCCTCCGGATATCAGGCCTGGAGCCAGGGCTTCGGTTCCAGGGGGTCGACCGATGGCAACGGCGTGGATCAGCTCGACCGCAGCACCGGCGGCCTCTTGATGGGCATCGACGGCATGGTGTCGGAAGACCTGCGCCTCGGCATTCTCGGGGGGTATGGCCGCTCCTCCTTCTCCCAGGCCGGCCAGCCGGCTTCCGCCGACGCCGACAGCTACATCCTCGGCTTCTACGGTTCCTCCCAGTTCGGTGCACTACGCCTGAATTTCGGCGGCAGCTATGGCTGGAACGCGATCGAGGCCGACCGCGACATCGCCTTTGGCAATTTCACCGACAGCCTGAACGCCGATTACGATGCGGCAACCGCGCAGCTCTTCGGCGAGGCGGCCTATCGTATGCAGCTTGGCGAGGCGGTGTTCGAGCCCTTCGCCGGTCTGGCCCAGGTCCATGTCTCGACGGACGGCTTCACGGAAGACGGCGGCGCTGCGGCACTCTCCGTCGATGGCGCCACCTACGACGTGACCTTCGCCAACATCGGTCTGCGTGCGGCAACGACGTTCGACATCGGCGGCACGATGGTTCGCCTCAAGGGACAGGCCTCCTGGCGGCATGCCTTCGGCGATATCACGCCGGAGACGTCCATGGCGCTGGCCGGCGGCTCGGTCTTCGACATCGAGGGCGCTTCCGCCAATCGCGATGCAGCCGTCGTCAAGGCCGGTGTCGACTTCGATGTAGCGAAAAACTCCTCGGTCTTCGTCAACTACGTCGGCGAGTTCGCCGCCGAAGGAGCCGATCACGGCATCAACGCCGGCTTCAAGCTGAAGTTCTGATTTGAAACAACCATCTGGAAAAGTGAAGGCGGGTTTAGGCCCGCCTTCGTTGTTTCTGTTGGTGACGCGTTGCGGTTGCTTGCATTTTGCCGGCGATATGGTTCCCTCGCGATAAATCGAAATCCGGGCAGGGGCGGACAGCCGGAGGGTACGAAAAAGACAATGGACAAAAAGACACGCCGTCAGCACAGCCTGATGCAGCATCTCGAACAGTACCGCTACATCTCGCTCGAGGAGATCGCCACGCGCTTCTCCGTCACGACACAGACGGCGCGAAGGGACATTCAGGAACTGGAGATGGCCGGCAAGGTGCGTCGCCTGCATGGTGGCGCAACGGTCGCCCATCCGATCGACCCCGGCGTCCTGCGCGCCCGGCGCGTCGAAAATGCCGAAGCCAAGGAGCGCATCGGTGCAGCCGTCGTCGAGCGGATCAAGGATGGTTCGGCAATCTTCATCGACACCGGAACGACGTGCGAGGCCGTCTCCCGCGCTCTTCTCGGGCACAAGGGCCTCAGGGTCGTGACCTATAGCCTGCGCGTCGCGACGGTTCTGAGCGAGGGCGCGGATTTCACGGTGGCGGTACCGGGTGGTTTCGTCCGTCGGGTGGATGGCGGCGTGTTCCGTCAGGATACGCCGGAATTCATCAGCAAGTTCAAGTTCGATACCGCCATCATCTCGGTGAGCGGGATCGATTCGGCCGGCGATATCGGGGACGACGACCATGCCGAAGTGGCGGCCGTCCAGGCGGCGATGAAGCAGGCGGAAACTATCATCCTCGCCGTCGACAGCAGCAAGTTCGGCCGCCGCGCCCTGGTGAAGCTCGGCGGACTGGCTGATATTCATGAACTGGTCTGCGACGCGCTGCCGGATGCCGATCTGCTGCGCAAGCTGAACGATGCGGGTGTGCGTCTCTTCGTTGCGGGTAGGTGAAGGCGCGGAAACCGCAAGTCAGGCGAAAGGCACTTTCCCCGGATTGAACATAGCCTTCGGGTCGAGCGCCTGCTTGATCGCACGGGCAAGCGCCCGTTTTTCCGGCGATATGCAGGTTTCGTAGCCGTGACGCTTCTCGAAACCGACGCCGTGCTCGGCGGAAAAGCTTCCGCCCGCTTCCTGCACGCCGAAATAGACTGCGCCTTCAACGGCGAGCAGCTCGGCTTCCGTCAGCGGTCCCCGCCTGATGAGGGTGATATGCAGATTGCCGTCGGCGATATGGCCGTAGACATAGGCGTCATAGGTCGCATCGATGGCTCTCAACCGCGCATGAAGGCCGGCGACATAGGCGTCCAGACCGGTTGGTGGCACGGAAATGTCGAAGGAGGCCGCGCCGGGAATGTCCGCATAGTAGAAACCGGAGTCCTCGCGTATATCCCAGAACCTGCGGGCCTGCTCGAGCGACTGGGCGATGATGCCGCCCTTGAGATCCGCCGGTTCCCAGAGCGTTTCGAGGCCTTCTTCCAGTGCCGCCGTCGCCCGTTCGACCGTCTCCGCGGAAACTTCGATCAGCAAGGCGCCGGCATCGTCTTCGAGCCATGAGAGATCGAAATTCTTCAGTTTCGCATGGTCGCGGATATAGCGCGGCCACATCATTTCGGCGCCCTCCAATGTAACGGCCGGCAGCGAGCGGAAATGCCTGATGACCGAAAGCGCCGCGGCCGCGTCCGCAACGCCGATGAAGGCCGTGGCGCGGTGAGGGCGAAAGGGCTCCAGTTTTAGCACAACCTTGGTGACGAAGCCGAAGGCGCCTTCACCGCCGATGAAGAGATGCTTGAGATCGGGTCCTGCGGAAACCTTCACCACCCGCGTCATGTCCGAATAGATTTCGCCGGAGGGCAGGATCGCCTCCAGCCCGAGAACCTGATGGCGCATCACGCCGTTGCGGAAGGCGAGAATGCCGCCGGCATTGGTGGAGACCATGCCGCCGACGGTGGCGGTGCCGCGCGAGCCGAGGTCGATCCCGGTCGTCAGGCCATGGGGTGCCGCCGCCTGCTGCAGCGCCTCGAGCGCCACCCCCGCCTCGACCTCGGCCGTCATTTCGTCGGCATGGATCGCGAGGATGCGGTTCAGCCGCGCGGAGGAAAGGATCACGTCGCCGGCACGGCTGACATTGCCGCCGACGAGGCCGGTGAGGCCGCCCTGCGGTACGATCGCGACGCCGTTTTCGGCGCACCAGCGGACGAGCGCCGCAGCCGCCGCGCTCGAGCCGGGCTGGGCCATGACGCCGCCGGCAAAATTGTCGGGACGCTCGCCAGGATGGCGTCCGGCAAGTTCCGAGGGACCGAGAACGGTAAGTTCGGGATGAAGGCCGGACAGGCGTTCGGCGAGGTCGGCTGGCGAGAGGCGGGGAGCGGCGGGCATGATGGCGGAATCCGGACGATGGGCCCTCTGCGGGAGAGGCGGAGCTTTTCCGATTGCCATGCACCCATGCGGCTTTTTTGGCAAGCGCGCGTGCCTTCCGTCCTGCATCTCGCCTGCTTCGTTAAACTTTCGCAATGCGGAATTTTGGGCTTGATCCTGCCGCGATTTGGGATCATCTGATGTGCGTCGCGACAGGATCGCGTCTCAACCCGAGGATATCGCAATGGATCCTTCCAGTCGAAGTTCGAACCAAACCCGCCGTTCCCTCCGGTAACAGGTCCGATCTTCGCGCCTGCTCCGGATGGCAAAAAGCCCTGAAGGAGCATGTCCATGCTGCGCATCTATCTCCGCGAAGCAGAACGCCTTGTTCTGCGTGACAATTCCGAAATCGACATCATCGAAAACAACGCCACCGAGGCCGCCGCTCCGGTCCTCTGGTACGATCTCGTAAGCCCGACTCCGGAGGAAAGCCGGCATGTCGAGCAGGCCCTTCAGCTTTCCATCCCGACCCGCGACGAGATGGAGGAAATCGAGCTTTCCGCCCGCCTCTACCAGGAGGATGGAGCCGAGTTCATGACGCTGACGGCGCTGACCAATCTCGACAATGGCGAGCCGACGAAGACGCCGATCACCTTCATTCTCAAGGGAGCGACGCTGGTTACGGTGCGCTATGCCGAGCCGAAGCCCTTCGTCGCCTTCGTCCACCGGGCCTTGCGTGTCAATGCCCAGGCCTATGGCTGCGGGGAGGAGGTCATGATCGGTGTGATCGAGTCGATCGTCGATCGCATGGCGGACGTGCTGGAGCGCATCGGCAACGAGATCGACGGTATCTCGCGCGAGGTGTTCCGCAGCAAGGCGTCGCCTTCCACCAAAAAGACCCAGGACCTGCAGTCGCTGATCGAGCACCTCGGGCAAAAGGGCGATTTCCTGAGCGGTGTGCGCGAAAGCCTTGTCAGCATCTCCCGGCTGGTTGCCTATCATGCCGCGCTGGAGACGCCGCAGCGCAAGCCGAGCAAGGAAGTTCGCCAGCGGGTGAAGATGGTCCAGCGCGATGCCTCCTCGCTCGGGGATCATGCGGCCTTCCTGTCGGGCAAGGTCAATTTCCTGCTGGATGCGACGCTTGGGCTCATCAATCTCGAGCAGAACCAGATCATCAAGATCTTCACGGTCGCCTCGGTCGTCTTCCTGCCGCCGACGCTGGTTGCCTCGGTCTATGGCATGAACTTCGAATCCATGCCGGAACTGCGCTGGGATATCGGTTATCCCTGGGCGATGATGCTGATGGTGGCGTCGGCTGCCCTGCCGTTCCTCTATTTCAAGCGGCGGGGCTGGCTGTAAGACCGGCCACCGCCTCATGTCGGGGAGGGGGTGTGTGGAATACGCGCCCTTTTCATTCGATGCTCTCGGTCTCCATGGCTGACACCATCGACGGATCGATGGGGCACGCGGTCACGAGCATGGCGCGTCAGGATGGCGCAGCGCATATAATTGACGTGAACGTAAACGGTAGATATTCTGTGCGGGAATGATCCCGTACCATAATTTCGGGCCAGAGCGTGTCGCATCCCGGCTCGACAAGCCGCTTGTGTTTTGACAAGGAAGAAGCCGGATAAAAGGGGATCGGTCGAGCGGAGAGGACAATGAGCGAAGCGATGGAACTGCCGGAACGCGAAAGCATGGAATTCGACGTGGTGATTGTAGGGGGAGGGCCGGCGGGCCTTTCGGCGGCGATCCGGCTGAAACAGGTCAATCCCGAGCTTTCCGTCGTCGTGCTGGAAAAGGGCGCCGAAGTCGGAGCCCACATTCTCTCCGGTGCCGTCGTCGACCCTGTTGGTATCGACCGCCTGTTGCCGGAGTGGCGCAACGAAGCGGACCATCCGTTCAAGACGCCTGTGACCGACGACCACTTCCTCTTCCTCGGGCCTGCCGGCTCCGTCCGCCTGCCGAACGCCTTCATGCCGCCCTTGATGAACAATCACGGCAACTACATCGTCTCGCTCGGCAATGTCTGTCGCTGGCTGGCGACCCATGCGGAAGCCCTCGGCGTCGAGATTTATCCGGGCTTTGCTGCGACCGAAGTGCTCTACAACGACGAAGGCGCCGTGATCGGTGTCGCCACCGGCGATATGGGCATCGAGAAGAACGGCGAGCCGGGTCCGAACTACACGCGCGGCATGGCGCTGCTCGGCAAGTATGTACTGATCGGCGAGGGCGTGCGCGGTTCGCTCGCCAAGCAGCTCATCGCGAAATTCGATCTGCAGAAGGATCGCGAGCCGCAGAAGTTCGGTATCGGTCTCAAGGAGCTCTGGCAGGTCAAGCCGGAGAACCACAAGCCCGGCCTCGTTCAGCATTCCTTCGGCTGGCCGCTCGGCATGAAAACCGGCGGCGGCTCTTTCCTTTACCATCTCGAAGACAATCTCGTGGCGGTCGGTTTCGTCGTCCACCTGAACTATAAGAACCCCTATCTCTTCCCGTTCGAGGAGTTCCAGCGGTTCAAGACCCATCCGGCCATCGCTCCGACCTTCGACGGCGCGAAGCGCCTGTCCTACGGCGCCCGCGCGATCACCGAGGGCGGCTACCAGTCGGTGCCGAAGCTCTCCTTCCCGGGCGGCGCGCTGATCGGCTGTTCCGCCGGCTTCGTCAACGTGCCGCGCATCAAGGGCTCGCACAATGCGGTGCTGTCGGGCATGCTGGCCGCCGAAAAGATCGCCGAGGCGATTGCTGCCGGCCGCGCCAATGACGAGCCCGTCGAGATCGAGAACGAATGGCGTTCGACCGATATCGGCAAGGATCTGAAGCGCGTCCGCAACGTCAAGCCGCTGTGGTCGAGGTTCGGCACGGCGGTCGGCGTGGCTCTCGGCGGTCTCGATATGTGGACCAACCAGCTCTTCGGCTTCTCTTTCTTCCGTACGCTGGGCCATGGCAAGACCGACGCCCAGTCGCTGGAACCGGCGTCCAGGCACAAGCCGATCGCCTATCCGAAACCGGACGGCGTATTGACCTTCGATCGCCTGTCCTCGGTGTTTCTATCCAACACCAACCACGAGGAGGACCAGCCGGTCCACCTCCAGGTGAAGGACATCGCCCTGCAGAAGTCGTCCGAACTCGGCGTCTATGCCGGTCCGTCGACGCGCTACTGTCCCGCGGGCGTCTATGAATGGGTCGAGAAGGATGGCGAGATGAACTACGTCATCAACGCGCAGAACTGCGTGCACTGCAAGACCTGTGACATCAAGGACCCCAACCAGAACATCAACTGGGTGCCGCCGCAGGGTGGCGAAGGGCCGGTTTATCCGAACATGTGACAGGCCTTGTCCTCGGATATCCGGCAAGGTTTCCGAGCGCGCGAGATTTCAGCACCCGACGATCCTGCACCCGACGTCCCGCCAGACGTCGGGTGCAGTCGTTTTGAGCCGCGGCATGCGCGCTGCTGCGGGCGCCCGTGCGTGGGCATTGATACATATCAATGTTTATATGAGTTGGGAATGTAATATGCGACTTGTCCGATGGGACCGGGAGCGGTCCGTCGGCCTGACCCTTGCACCGGATTTTCGGAGGAATGAGCGGATGGTACGGAAGCTGAAGATATTTGTGACCCTTTCCCTTGCCGCAGCTCTTGCGGCAGGTGTCGCCGAAGCACAGTCCTATGGAGCTGGCGGGGGTCCCGGTTGGGGCCGTGGCGGCATGATGATGAATGCACCCGGGCGTGGCCGGTTCCCGATCATCGACGCTGACGAAAACGGCGTCATCAGCGCGGAAGAAGCGGCCTCGGCGGCGGAAGATGTGTTTGCCGCAATGGATTCGGACGACAACGCCGAACTGACCATGGAAGAGTACATGGCCGTCCGCATGGGTCCGCAGAATGGCTGGAACAAGAGCCGGCAGGCTGAGCGGGAAAAGCAAAAGAGTGACCGCTTCGGCACCATGGACACGGACAAGAACGAGAGCGTTTCTCAGGCCGAGTTCATTGCCAATGCCAAGGCACGTTTCGAGGCCGCGGATGGTGACAAGGATGGCAAGGTCACTCCCTGGGAGTGGCGTAGCCAGCAGTGGAACTAGCAGCCGCCGCACAACGCATATCTGACCGGCATCCGTGAAAGGACCGGGAAGGACGGCAGGCAAGCGCCTGTGCATCAGGCCGCCCGGTATGGCGGCTCGATGAAATTACCGGTTTGTCCAACTTTCCCTGTTTGAATGACGCCGCAGTTTTCCTAGATAAAGGGTGTGACGGCGCGCGGTTGCGCTCGGTATCGGTTTGCGGAGCGAAATGATGACGATCCTGGATGGTGCGCGGTTGACGTCGCGGCGGACTGCAGCATGGGCCGCGATGCTGCTGCTGCTGTCGGTTGCGGCCGGCGCCGGCGAGGCGAAGGCCGGGGATTGCCGCAGTTACGCGCAGCCGGGCGCCGACTGGAGCGGTTGCAAGAAGTCGATGCTCATCATCACGGAAAGCGAGCTTGACGGTGCCAATCTCGCCAAGGCCGATTTCAGCTTCACCGATCTGCGTGGCTCCTCGATGAAATCCGCCAATCTCGAAAAGGCCAAGATGGTCCGGACATCCTTCGTCGCCGCCAAGCTCGAGGGCGCCAACTTCAACAAGGTCGAGGCCTACAGAAGCAATTTCGCCCGCAGTGCCGCCGACGGCGCTACCTTCGTCAATGCCGAGATCCAGCGCGCAGACTTCCGTGAGGCGCAATTGATGGGCACCGATTTCACCAAGGCCGAACTCGGCCGGGCCGATTTCCGCGGGGCGACGATCACAGGCAGCCGCTTCACCATGGCCAATCTGGCGCGTGCCCGCCTGAACGATGCGGTCTTCACCGGGCCGCTGGATTTTCGCAACGCCTTCCTGTTGCTGGCGCGCATCGAGGGTCTCGATCTTTCTGCCGCTACCGGTCTGGAGCAGGAGCAGGTCGACCTCGCCTGCGGTGACGCCTCCACCCGCCTGCCGCCCGGACTGAAGGCTCCCGCCGGCTGGCCATGTGCCGACGATCCGGACGACAGCAACGATCCGTGACCGGCCGCCGGACCTCGCTCGACCCGTGTAGCGCGATGGTTGGGCGCGGCCGGCATGACTTTGCCCCGTTCTCACGAAATGCCTTGAAAAATCCCGGCCGAAGCGGCAGTTTGCGCCACCTCCAAGATCACTTGAAAGATCATCGTCCATGCAAGCCGAAACGCCCCGCCTTACCTTCGATATCAAGCCGAATACCAGTCCGATGCCCGAAGCCGATCGCCTCAAGGCCTTCGAAAGCCTCGGTTTCGGCACGCTCTTCTCCGACCACATGGCGGTGATCCGCTGGAGCGAGGGCAAGGGCTGGCATTCCGCCGAGGTGACGGCGCGCGCACCGTTCCCGATCGATCCGGCATCGAGCGTTCTGCATTACGCCCAGGAAATCTTCGAGGGCATGAAAGCCTATCGCACGGCCGACGGTCGCGCCGTGCTCTTCCGCCCCGAGGAGAATGCCCGCCGCTTCAACGAGTCGGCCCGCCGCATGGCCATGCCGGAACTGCCGGAGGAGGCCTTCCTCGAAGCGGTCGAAAAACTCGTTCGCATCGACGCCAGGTGGATACCGCAAGGCGAGGGCGCAAGCCTCTATCTGCGCCCCTTCATGTTCGCCAGCGAGAACTTCCTCGGCGTGCGCCCGTCGAAGGAATACATCTTCTGCGTCATCGCCTCGCCGGTCGGCCCCTATTTCAAGGGCGGCGCCAAGCCGGTCAGCATCTGGGTTTCCGAACATTATACCCGTGCGGCTCCCGGCGGAACCGGCGCCGCGAAGTGCGGCGGCAATTATGCTGCAAGCCTCGTCGCCCAGGCCGAAGCCTATGCCAAGGGTTGCGATCAGGTCGTCTTTCTCGATGCCGCCGAACACAAGTGGGTCGAGGAATTGGGCGGCATGAACGTCTTCTTCGTCTTCGAGGACGGATCGATCGTCACCCCGCCGCTTGGCGGCACGATCCTGCCGGGCATTACCCGCAAGTCGCTGATCTCGCTTGCCCGCGAGGAGGGCGTCACCGTTCATGAAAAGCCCTATTCCTTCGAGGAATGGAAGGCCGATGCGCAGAGCGGCAAGCTCAGGGAGGCCTTTGCCTGCGGCACTGCCGCCGTGATTGCCGCCATCGGCACGGTCAAGTATCCGGAGGGTGAATTCAGCATCGGCGGGGGCGAGACCGGCCCGCTCACCACGAAGCTTCGCGACACGCTGGTCGGCATCCAGCGCGGCCAGAGCAATGACAGGCATGGCTGGCTCCATGCCATCGACGGCATCTGAGGGCGGAACTCTTTCCAGCCGATGACACAGGGCCCGTCATTCCGGCGGGCCTTTTTTCTGGTTGCTGCGCATTTGCGATGGGCTCGTTCCGGTCAGTCGCCGGAACATGGCGATGAAGGCCGATGTGTTGCCATAGCCCAGCCGGTGCGAAACCGATTGGACGCTGTGTCCCTCCTCGAGCAGGGAAAGCGCCGTGACCAGCTTCAGCCGTTGTCGCCAGTCGTTGAACGGCATGCCGAGAAGGTCCTGGCATCGTCTCGCCAGCGTGCGCTCCGTCGTGCCGCTGAGCCGGGCCCATTCGGCGGCCGAGCGACGATCGCCCGGATCGTCTTGCAGGGCGCGCAATACGGGGGCCAGCAGCGGGTCGTCCGTTGCGGGCAGATAATGCAGGAAGCGCGGCGCGACCCGGACCTGATCGACGATTACCATGGCGAGCCTGAGATCGGCGTCACTGCGGGGATGGCGCACGCCCCGCGCATCGAAATCCGCGAAAATCGCCTTCAGCAGCGGGCTGAGGCCGAGGGTGCAGGGTTCCTGCGGCAGGTCCGCGCATAACGATGCCTCGATATAGGCGGTGGCATAGCGGATGTCGTGACGATTGACCGCCTGATGGCTGAAACCCGCCGGAATCCAGATCGCATAATGGGGCGGCGACAGAAATGGCACCCCCTCGATGGTGATTTCGGAGACGCCTTCGAGCGCGTAGTTCAGTTCGGCCCAGGCCTGCCGGCGCGACGGGAAGACGGTTCCCGCACGATAGTACTCGGTGCGCAGGAAAACCGGCCGGGGCGGCTCCCCGTCGATGTGGCCGTACTGGATCGGCATGGCGTCTCCTCGTAACATTTTGTCTGATATTCGTTATATTGCGAGATTTAGACATTTGCTAGAGAGATGCCGAGCGTAACAATGCGAGGCGGCCATGGCGAAGTTTCAGCAGCGGGAAAGTGGATCGGACAATGGCTTGCCGATGATGCCGGTTGTGCTGGCGCTTGCCACCGTCGTCATCTGGTCCGGCAATACCATTGTCAGCAAGGCCGCGATCGATGTCATTCATCCGGCCTCGATCGCCTTCTATCGCTGGGTCATCGCTTTTCTCGTGCTGGCGCCCTTCGTGCTGCGTTCCGCCTGGAGCGAACGGCACGTCAGCCTGCGTTATGCTCCAAAGCTTGCCTTCCTGGGATTGATGGGCATGGTTGCCTATCAGAGCCTTGCCTATGAAGCGGCCAAGACCACCACCGCCGTCAACATGGGTGTGCTGATCGCCCTCGTTCCCCTGATTTCAACCTTTCTGGCGGCGCTCATCGCCGACGAGAGGCTTGCCGTGACCCGCATCATCGGAGGTATCGTCTCCTTTGCCGGCCTTCTCTACCTGACCGCGCGCGGGGACATCTCCAATCTGATTGAGGGCGGTGTGCATGTCGGGGATGGGCTGATGATCGTCGCGGTCTTTTCCAGCGCGCTTTACGGGGTGCTGCTCAAGCGTTGGCGTATTCCGATATCCACCTGGCTGCAGCTCTGGTGGCAGATCGGCGCGGCGGTGTTGATCCTCCTGCCGTTCTGGCTGGCCAGCGAAAAGAGCCCACTCACGGCCGCCAATCTGCCGCTGGTTCTCTATGCGGCGCTGCCGACCTCGCTGCTCGGCCCGTTCATGTGGATGATCGCCGTGCGCGAGCTTGGCGCCGCCCGCTCCTCGATGTTCTTCAATCTCTTTCCGGTGCTGGTCGCAGCGTTGGCGATGATCCTGCTCGGCGAGCGGCTGGAGAGCTTCCATGTCATCGGCGGAGGACTGGCGCTCCTCGGCGTGATGATCGGACTGCGTCAGCCCGCACAGCTCGCGGCGGGAACGTGAATGTCCTGAACGGCGGCGGACGCTCTCCGCGTCGTCCCGCCGACCGGCCTCACCTGCCTGCTTTCCACGCAGCGACCATCAGGCCGCCGATCACGGTGATATGCTCCATCACCAGGTAGAACTCAACGGTCTTCAGCGGCTCCTCCATCCTCCAGAACGTGTGGGCGATCGGAATGGTGAGCGCGGTGAAGACGCCGAGCGCACCCGCCCCGAGCCAGGTCCATCGGTTGAGAATGACCAGCAGGGAGCCGGCGAGCTGTACGAAAATGGTTGCGACCGCAAAGAAAGCCGGTGGATTGAGACCGAAATGCTGCATCTCCGCAACCGCTGCTGGAAAGTCCACGAGCTTGGAGACGCCGCTTGCCCAGAATATGTAGGTGAGCAGGATGCGTGCCACATAGCCGAACCATGTGGTCGCAGTGATCGATGTAATGACACTGTTCATGTAATCTCGTCCCCCAGGTTAACGACTGGCGAGTTTGCGCATCTTTCAAATATTGGCAATTATCAAAATTCGCCGTTCTGTATGTTTTTCTTCCCGTTGAGCTTGCGGGCCAAAGAATTTCAGGGAAATCTCTCTTTATAGTCTGGCAATCAGGGCTGATCGGGGGCGAGTGATATGAGCGACCATATCGAAAACGGCAAGCCACAGTTTCGAGCCCAGACCATCGAACTCTTCTTCGATCTGGTCTTCGTCTACACGATTACCCGTATCACCCATCTCGTCGAGCATGCCCATGGTGCGGTTGACTATCTGCATGCCTTTGCCGTGCTGATGCTCGTCTGGTGGATGTATGGCGGCTATATCTGGCTCACCAACCATGCCCACACGCCCAAGACGATGCGGCTCGTTTTGATGGCGGCCATGGCGGGCTTCATGGTGATGGCCCTGAGCTCTTCCGCCACCGAGGGAGAAGGTCTCCTGACCTTCGGGCTGGCCTATCTCTTCATCGTCGTGCTGCATTTCGTCGCCTTTGCTGCGCAAGGCGGACGCGCAGCCGCGCTGGCCATGCTGCGCATCGTGCCATTCAATCTTCTCGCGGCCCTGCTGGTGCTTGCCGGAGGAGTGATCGATGCGGAATGGAGCTGGGTTCTGCTTCTCGCGCCCGCAGCCCTCTATCTGTCGGTGGCGGTGATGAACACCGGCGAGGGGTTTGCGCTCGACCCCGCACATTTCGTCGAGCGCCATGGTCTGCTGCTCATCATCGTGCTTGGGGAGACGATCATCGCGGTGGGTGCCGGTATCGGCGACGGCCCGCTGAATGCCGCGACGATAATGCGCCTCGCCCTCGGGATCGCTCTCATCGCCCTGTTGTGGTGGAGCTATTTCGATGCGGATGACGAGCGCGCCGAACACATCATGCTCGCGGCCGACAACCGGCGGCGGACACGCATTGCTCTGTTCGGTTATACGATCGGCCACCTTGCGATGATCGCGGGCCTCATCCTCGTGGCAGCCGGTCTCAAGGCGGCCGTGGGCGCTCCGGGCGGAGAGGAAGGACACGGTTCGGAAATGCTGCTAGCGCCGGGTGTTGCCGTCTATCTGGCTGCGGATGCCTTCTTCCGCCGTCTGGTCGGGCTGGCACCGGTGGCGGTGCGCCTGGTCGCGGCGCTTTTCTTCGCGCTGGTGCCATTGCTGCATCTGCCCTTGCACGGGGCTTTCCTGATTGCGGCTCTTGCGGCCGGAATTCTTCTCGCCTTGTTGGCAGAGGCAGGCCTGTCCAGAACTCGTGCCGCCTTGCTGCGTGCGGAGTAAGTAATTCCCGCAATTCAGGGATAGTATTTACCGGTTTTTCCACCGATTAACTCCGCATTAACCATGATTTCCTTAATTTGCCGTCATTCGACGAACACATTGAGGACATCAAAATGACGATTTCGCGCCGTGGTCTGCTGATTGGATTGCCGCTCTTCGTGGCGGGCTGCCAGTCGGTTCCGAACCAGCAGGCGATGTATGGCGATCGTCCGGAAGAGCCTCATCCGCTGAAGAAGATCCCGCTCGAGAAGATCAAGCCGGAACTGCGGCGCCAGGAAGTCGCTTACGAAACCGCGGAGGCCGCGGGAACCATCGTGGTCGACACGCCGGCACGGCGGCTCTACTACGTTCTGGGCGAGGGCCGCGCCATGCGTTACGGCGTCGGCGTTGGCCGCAATGGCTATGCACTGGCCGGCACCGCCTATATCGGCCGCAAGGCCGAATGGCCGACCTGGACGCCGACCGGCAACATGATCCGCCGCGATCCGGAAAAGAACCTGAAATATGCCGGCGGCCTTCCGGGCGGCATCAACAATCCGCTCGGCGCGCGCGCCATCTATCTTTACCGCAGCGGCGACGACACCATGTTTCGCATTCACGGCACCAACCAGCCATGGTCGATCGGCCAGGCCATGTCGTCCGGCTGCGTCCGCATGATGAACCATGACGTCATCGACCTCTACGAGCGTGTCAAGGTCGGCGGACGGGTCGTGGTGCTGCAGGCTTGAAGGCCCGAATTTCAGCTTCGCCTTGAGAGGATGCCGGTCGAAAGAAGCACGCCGGCGCCCGTGACCAGCGTTGCGGCAATCGTCAGCGCGCCGAGGGGTTCGCCGAGCAGGACGGCGCCGCCGAGGGCGGCTGCAACCGGAGTGACGGCGGTATAGGCGGCGGCCTGCGTGCCGCCGAGCGCCCTGACGGCATTGCCGTAAAGGATCGTCGCCAACAGCCCTGACAATATGCCCTGGGTGAGAACCTGCAGGCCGGTCTCGCTGACGGGAGCATCGAAGAGATGCGTGCCCAGGAAGGGAACAAGCGCAAGGTTGATGATCGTCGACCAGGCGCAGATCAGCGCACCGCCCTCATAGGCCGAGAGCCCGGAGTGCCGGAAGGCATGGGTGTAGACAGCCCAGAGCGTTGCGCCGATCGGCAGGACGACATAGCTCTTCCAGCTCAGGACGCCGGTGGAAAGGCTGCCGAGCAGCAGAAGAACGCCGCCGCAGAAGATCGCGGCCATGCCGAGCCTGCGCATCCGGTCCGGCCTTTCCCCGAGAAGCACGATGCCGATCAGCGCCACGGCAAGTGGCATGACGCCCGGCAGCAGGACGCCTGCCGCAGAAGCCGGCGTTGACTTCATCCCGAAACCGACCACCTGGAAGAACGGCGCGCCGGAACCGAGAACCATCAGGATCAGCGGCAGTTTGGGTGTCTTCTTCGGCCAGAGCCCCGTTCTGAGCCAGACGGGAGCAAGTACCAGAGCCGGCACGCCGTAACGTAGCAGGCTGAGGTCGAGCGCGGAAAGGGAGGTGCCGACGCTGTGGCGCGTCGAAATCAGCCAGGAGGCCCAGATCAGCACGACGGACAGCGCCGAGATGGCGCCGAGGCCGGCGGAAAGCGGCGGTCGGGTGGCGTTGCTGATGGTGGTCATGGCGGCTCTCCTGATGCAGTCGCATGAAGATAGCGCGATATGCAGCAGTGTGTCCTTGCCATTTATGCCTGTAAAGGACACAATATTGGCAGAAAGATGCATCATTCTAGGTTTGGAGTTTCGAATATGCCAAAAATTGATAAATTCGACCTGGCCATTCTCGAGGCGCTCCAAAAGGACGCCCGCGCGACCAATGTCCAGATTGCCGAGCAGGTAAACCTGTCGCCGTCGCCCTGCCTTCGCCGAATACGGCTCCTCGAGGAGAGCGGTGTCATTCGCGGTTATCGTGCCGATATCGATCGCGGAACGGTTGGTCTGGAGCTCACCGTTTTCGTAACCTTCAAGGTCGCCCATCACACGCGGGAACATGCCCAAGACTTCCAGCAGGCGCTCCAGGCGTTGCCCGAGGTCGTCGGCTGCTACATGATTTCGGGCAATTCCGATTTTCTTGCCGAAGTGGTGGTCGAAAACCTTGCGGCCTACGAAGCGCTTTTGACCGACAAGTTGCTGGTTCTGCCACATGTTACCGACATCCAGTCGAACTTCGCCATCCGCAGCGTCAAGACGAGCGGACCGCTGAAACTGCCGGCGGCGAAGACCTAGCCCCGCCGCCATATCCTTTTTGCCTCAGAAACCTTCCAGCACGACCTTGCCGGTGGTGCGGCCGCTCTCGATCAGCGTGTGGGCCTTCTTGAGGTTTTCCGCATTGATGGTCCCGAGCGTCTGCGACAGGGTGGTGCGGATCTTGCCGGCGTCGACGAGATCGGCGACGTGGTTGAGGAGCTTGTGCTGCTCGATCATGTCGGCGGTCTGGTGGACGGGACGGGCGAACATCATCTCCCAGTGGATGGAGACCGCCTTGCCCTTGAAGGGCATGATGTCATAACCGTCCTTCATGTCGTCGATCAGCACCACGCGGCCCTGCGGGGCGATCAGTTCGGCGATCTGCAACCGGTGCTGGGCGCTGCCGGTGACGGAGAATACGAAGGCCGGAGCGCCGATCCCCAGGGCTGAATATTCAGCCGCCAGTGGCTTCGAGTGGTCGATCACGTGGTGGGCGCCGAGCGCCCTTGCCCATTCGGCGGATTCCGGACGCGAAGCGGTGGCGATGACGGTCAGGTCCGTCAGGACGCGGGCAAGCTGGATGGCGATGGAACCGACCCCGCCGGCGCCGCCGGTCATCAGGATGGCATTGTTGGCGCCCGGCACCTTGTCCTGGACCTTGAGCCGGTGGAAGATCGACTCATAGGCCGTGATGGCGGTGAGCGGCAGGGCCGCGGCCTCGGCGAAGCCGAGCGAGGAGGGCATCCGCCCGACGATCCGTTCATCGACCAGATGAAACTCGCTATTGGTGCCGGGCCGGTTGATGGCACCGGCATAGAAAACCCTGTCGCCGGGCTTGAACAGCGTGACCTTCTCGCCGACCGCCTTGACCACACCCGATGCATCGAAGCCGAGGATGCGATATTCGCCCTCCGGCGGCGTTGCACCGGCCCGGACCTTGGTGTCGACCGGATTGACGGACACGGCCTTGACCTCGACGAGCAGGTCATGGCCGGCCGCCACCGGTTCGGGCAACGTGATGTCGAGAAGGGAATCGTCGGACAAGATGGGGCCTGACTTCAGGTAACCGACTGCGCGCATGGAAATCTCCTTGGGATTGTGAGCACGCCATTCAATTGATACATATGTCCTGACTTCGCAAGAATGCACATTTTCTGTCCGTAGCGACATAAAATGTAGGTAGTATCAAAAAGGATACTGTTGATGTCCCGACCCCGCGCCAAGCTCACGAACAATTTTCCCGGCTGCCCCGTCGAATCGACGCTCAGTCTTCTGGATGGAAAATGGAAGGGCGTGATCCTCTATCACCTCATCACCAGCGGCACGCTGCGCTTTTCGGAACTGCAGCGCAAGCTGCAGAGCATCACCCAGCGCATGCTGACCAAGCAGCTCAGGGAACTGGAGGACAGCGGTATCGTCGAGCGGACGGTCTTTCCCGTCGTGCCGCCCCGTGTCGATTACAGCCTGACCTCGCTCGGACGCAGTCTCGGGCCGGTGGTCCTCGCGCTGGAGCAATGGGGCCAGCGTCATGTCGTCTGCCGCGACGGCAAGAAATACGTGGTCACGCCGGACGATCCCTCGGCGGAGACGGAACTTGAGTTGGGTGGCGAACGCTCGGCTGCCTGAGACGACCCGCTCAGACGCTCGCCTTGTTGGCGACTGCCTGCGGTTTCCGTTCTAGCGCGATCGACATCAGGAACACCATGAGGCCGAGGAACGAGAGCACCGATCCGACATAACCGGTGGCGCCATAGCCGTATCCATGGGCAATCACGAGGCCGCCGAGCCAGGCACCGAGGGCGTTGGCGATGTTGAAGGCGGAGTGATTGGAGGCGGCGGCAAGCGTCTGGGCGTCGGCCGCGACGTCCATCAGCCGGGTCTGCACGGCGGGGCAGGCGGCAAAGCCGCAGCCGGTGAGGAAGACGCAGATGCACAGCATCACCGGATCGGCCGCCGTCAGCGAGAAGATCGCCATCAGCACCACGTTGAACGCCAGCATGCCGCCGATCGTGCCCTTCAGTGAATAATCCGCCATGCGCGATCCGACGACGTTTCCGACATTCATGCCAATGCCGAACAGCGCCAGCACGATCGCCACCATGCTGGCCGGCAGGCCGGCGGTATCGGTCGTGGTCTTGGCAATATAGCTGAAGATCGAGAACATGCCGCCGAAACCGACGGCGGCGATGGCGAGCGTCAGCCAGACCTGAAGACGGCCGAAAGCGCCGAGCTCGCGCCGGATGCTGGCGCCTTCCGCGACCTTGTCCTTTGGCAGATAGAGCGCGATCAGGACGACGGTAAGCCCGCCGATGGCGCCGACCATGAGAAAGGCCGCCCGCCAGCTCATCAACTGGCCGAAAAAGGTCGCGATCGGCGTGCCGATCAGGGTGGCGATGGTAAGCCCCAGCATGACGCGGCCAACGGCGCGCGCCCGCCTGTGCGGTGGCACCATGGAGGCGGCAACCAGGGCCGCCACGCCGAAATAGGCGCCATGCGGCAGGCCGGTGACGAAGCGCAGGGCCGTAAAGCTCAGGAAATCGGGCGCCAGCGCCGACAGGATATTGCCGAGCGCAAAGACGCCCATCAGCGCAAGAAGCAGCGTCTTGCGGGGGAGCTTGGCCGCAAGAACCGCGATGATCGGCGCGCCGACCACGACGCCGAGCGCATAGGCGCTGATGACCCGACCCGCCTCGGGAACGCTGACGCCGTAGGTGGTCGCCACATCAGGCAGGAGACCCATGATGGCGAACTCGCCGGTGCCGATGCCAAAGCCGCCGGCGGCAAGCGCGAGCTCGATCAGGAATACCATCATCGGTGTCAACGTCGGCGATGCCTGGGCGCGGTCTGAGGGTGTGGAGGGCAGGGCGGTACAATCGGTCATGGAGCCACCTGAGGCAGGCCGCAGGCTGCGGCCCTGGCAAGGGAGATGAAATTCTGGAGGGTCAGAGATGCCCGGGCAAACCGCGCGGTTCTCTTCGAATGCGATTTGATACTTATCATGTGTTTGTGCGTCGCCGCAAAGCCCTTTCGCTTTCCGGCTTGAATTTTGGGCGCCGCATCATGATTTCTCCGGGACGAAACCAATACGCCACAGCTGCGTTGGATATCGGCGGCGGCGCATGCCCCTCCGGCATCCGAAAGACGAGGAAAGATGAAGGTCAAGGCAGTCTTCAACCGTGATGGCGGGACGTTCAGGACCATCGACATGACGGAATACTGCGCCCGCGCGACCGAGGCGTTCAGGGCCGCAGGCCACGAGATCGAATGCCGTGTCACCCCGGGGAACGAGGTTGTCGATGCCCTGGAGCGCGCGGTCGGCGAACCGGGCGTGGACGCGCTGGTGGCAGGCGGCGGCGACGGCACGATTTCGGCAGCGGCGGGGATCGCCTGGAAGGCTGGCCTGCCGCTCGGTGTCGTTCCGGCGGGCACCATGAACCTCTTTGCCCGTTCGCTGAAGATCCCGCTTGATATTCACGCGGCCCTCGACGTTCTGGCGGGCGGAGAAGTAAAGGCTGTCGACATCGCCACGGCCAACGGCAAGCCCTTCGTGCATCAGTTTTCGGCCGGCCTGCACGCGCGCATGGTGCGCATGCGCAATTCGATGAACTATGCTTCCCGCTTTGGAAAAATGCGGGCGAGCATACGCGCAGCGCTTGGTGTCATGCTGCGGCCCTTACGCTTCGAGGTCGTCTTTGACATCGACGATGATGGCCGCGCCGAGCACCGTGTTGTCGCCGCCATCTCGGTGTCCAACAATCCCTTCGGCAACAATCCGCTGTTCTTCGCCGACGACCTGACGACCGGCAAGCTGGGGGTTTATTTCGCAGATCCGTTGCAGCCCCCAGGTGTCGCCAGACTGGCGGTCGATATCCTGCGGGGAAGGCTGAAGGAGAACGAGGCGGTGACGGCCGCGACTGCTGAGACGGTCCGGCTGCATTTTCCCAAACGCCGTCACGGCGCGCTGTGTGTCATCGACGGCGAGCTTGTGCGCATGCCGCGCGACGTGGAACTGCGCCAGCATCCCGGAGAGTTGAAGGTGCTGGCGCCGATCTTGTGACGGCGCCCCGCACTTGCGCAAAAGACGGGCGGCGGCTCAGATGCGCGGCAGATAGGTCTGGTAGTCGAAGCTCGAGACGGTGCGCAGGTAGGTGATTGCTTCCTTGCGCTTGGTGTCGCCGTAGATGCGCTGGTATTCGGAGCCGAAGATATCGGCGATGAACGGGGATGCCCTGAAGCGATCGACGGCCGTCAGGAAGTCGTGGGTCAGGATTTCGGGGTTTTCCGGCGCGCTGTCCGGGCTGGTGACTGGGCCGGGGTCGAGCGTTTCGTCGAGGCCGAGCAGCATGCCGCCGAGGATCGCCGCAAGCAGCAGATAAGGATTGGCGTCCGCGCCGGCCACGCGATGCTCGATGCGGGCCGCGGGTCCGTCCTTGTCGGGAATGCGGATCGCCGTGCCGCGATTGCCGAACCCCCAGTCGATCTTGTCGGGCGCGAATGAACCCGGCTGGAAGCGGCGGAAGGAATTGGCGAAGGGGGCGAAGACGAGCTGGGCTTCCTGCATGGTCTTCAGCATGCCGGCGGTGATCGACTTCAGCTTCACCGGATCGCCGCCCTTTGCGTCGAGGATGTTCTTGCCGTCCCTATCGATGATTGACGCATGCACATGCAGGCCGGAACCGGCCTGATCGCTGTATGGCTTGGCCATGCAGGTGGCCTTCAGGCCATGACGGCGGGCGGCGAAATCGACGACGCGCTTCAGGTAGACGCAGTCGTCCGCGGCCGCCAGCGCGTCGGGCCGGTGCAGGAGGTTTACCTCGAACTGACCGGGGCCGAATTCCGCCGTCGTCGCATCGACCGGAAGTTTCATCGCGTCGCAGTAGCGGCGCACCGTGTCGAGATAGTCCTCCATCGCGGCGGTCGCGCGCATGTCGTAGAGTTGGAAGCCCTCGGCCTCGCCCTGCATTACCAGTTCCTTCGGCGGCAACGGCTTGCCGGTTTCACGGAAATTGGGCTGTATCACATAAAATTCGAGTTCGGTGGCAACGACCGGGGTGAGGCCGCGCTCTTCATAGCGTTTCAGCACATTCGCAAGGATCGCGCGCGGGCAGATGTAATGCGGATTGCCGTCCAGCGTGTGCATGGTGGCGAGCACCTGCTTGGAACCGGCCGGCCCCCAGGGAAGGGCGGTGAGGGATCGCCTGTCGGCGACGCAGATGCCGTCGGGATCTCCGAGCGTGAGGGAAATGCGGGTGATGTCGTCGTTGTCGTCGCCCCATATGTCCAGCGACTGGGTGGAGGCCGGCAGGCGCACGGCATTTTTCCAGACTTTATCCTCGGCCTTTATTGGGATCATCTTGCCGCGCAGGTCGCCGCTCATGCCGACGAGCAGGACTTCGATGCGCGCGGACGGGTCGGCTGCGGGATTTTCGGCGGCCTTGGACAAATCGGTCATGAAAATGCTTCTCGCTGGCGAATTGAGGGGCAATTTGGCCGCAGGAAGTGGGAAATCGACGCCCTTGCCAAACGCATTTTGGAAGGTCATGTTCGTAGCCGATAAACTTCCGCCTTTCAATCTGGCAAGGCAGACGACCCCGCGGATCAGCCTTTACCGGCGCGTCCGGCCCCGTCGTTCGTGCTTGCTTCGGGGAATAAATGCCATGACGAAAAATGCTGCTGCGCTTTCCAATCTCGGCGCCATCGACGCCGCCCATCACCTGCATCCCTTCTCCGACATGAAGAAGCTGAATGCAGCCGGCACCAAGATCATCAACCGTGCGGAGGGCGTGCATATCTGGGATTCGAATGGCAAGCAGTATCTCGACGCCTTCGCCGGCCTGTGGTGCGTGAATGTCGGCTATGGCCGCAACTCGATTGCCGAGGCGGCCTATGCCCAGATGCAGGAACTGCCCTACTACAACACCTTCTTCGGCACCACGACACCGCCGACCACGCTGCTCGCCCAGAAGATCGCAAGCTTCACCGGGCCGACGCTCAAGCATGTTTTCTTCACCAATTCCGGCTCCGAGGCCTCCGACACCTGGTTCCGCATGGCGCGCGTCTACTGGAAGGCGCTCGGCCACGAAACCAAGACGATGGTGATCGCCCGCAAGAACGCCTATCACGGCTCGACCGTTGCCGGCGCCTCGCTCGGCGGCATGAAGTGGATGCATGAGCAGGGCAACCTGCCGATCCCCGGCATCGCCCATATCAACCAGCCCTATTGGTATGCCGAGGGCGGCGACCTTTCGCCGGAGGAATTCGGCCTCAAGGTCGCGAAGGAACTCGAGGACAAGATCCTCGAACTCGGGGAAGAGAACGTGGCCGCTTTCGTTGCCGAGCCGATCCAGGGGGCCGGCGGCGTCATCGTCCCGCCGTCCACCTACTGGCCGGAAATCAAGCGCATCGCCAGGAAGTACAACATCCTCCTGGTCGCCGATGAAGTGATCTGCGGCTTCGGCCGTCTCGGCACCTGGTTCGGCCATCAGTATTACGATTTCGAGCCGGATCTCGCACCGATTGCCAAGGGCCTGTCTTCCGGCTACCTGCCGATCGGCGGCGTGCTCGTTTCCGAGCGGGTCGCCAAGGTGATGACCGAGGAACTCGGCGACTTCTATCACGGTTACACCTATTCCGGTCATCCGGTTTCCGCAGCCGCAGCCATCGAGAACCTGCGGATCATCGAGGAAGAGCGTCTCGTCGAACGTGTGCGTGACGATGTCGGTCCCTATCTCGCCCAGGCGCTCGCCTCGCTTACCGATCACGACCTCGTCGGCGAAGCTGTCAGCGTCGGCCTGATGGGCGCGGTCCAGATCGCCGCCGACAAATCGACCCGCCGCCGTTTTGCCAAGCCCGACGAGGTCGGCACGCTGGTGCGCAACCAGTGCGTATCGAACGGCGTCATCCTGCGCGCCACCGGCGACCGCATGCTGTTCTCGCCGCCGCTCGTCATTTCCCGCTCGGAGATCGACCAGGCGGTCGACACGCTGCGCAAGGGTCTCGACTGGTTGAAGGACAACCACAAGGAATAGGCTGACAGCAAAAAGGCCGGCGAAACGCCGGCCTTTTTCGTTCTAGAGCAATTCCAGCAAAAGTGGGAACCGGTTTTGCGTCCGGAATTGCGTGAAACCAAAGAGATAGAGCATTGGAGGCGATTCCGTTTTCACCGGAAATGCTCTATTGGCCGCCGGTCGCTCAGGCGGCCTTCCATTCGAAGGGAAGCGGCGCCTCGCGGAACGCGAAACGGTCGAGATGGCTCGACACCACGCCCTTCATCCGCTCCAGAACCTCCGGGGAGACGGCTTCGAGTTCGACCGTCAGCCCGGTATCATCGGCACGCATTGTCGCGACCGCCTCGGAGAAGCGGACGATCCCGCTCTTTTCGCCGAGTTCGACCTCGAGCTTGTGTGCCCAGTGCTTGCAGAGCTGCTGCAGGTATTTCCAGCCGTTTTCGGTCGGCACGATGGCTATTGCCTTGGTCATGTTCAGATCCTTTCGATCCGGCTTGCTGCTTCATCGAGAATGCGGGCGACTTCGAGCTGCGTTTCGCGGCTGACGCCGTCTTGTGACAGGCGATCCTGCAGGGCGGCCTTGAGGTTTTGCATGGCGCGGCGCACGGGAGCGGCATCCGTGCGCTCGCTGACCTTCGCCAATGCTTCGAGGCGGGCCATCGCGACCGTCACCTCGTCGGCCCGCTCCGAAAGATGCTGACGCCCTGCTTCGGTGATGGCGAGCAGCTTGCGCGGGCCTTCGCTGGTTTCTTCCTCGGCAAGCCCCATGTCGAGGAGCAGAGTCATGGTGGGATAGACCACGCCGGGGCTCGGCGCATAAGCGCCGCCGGAGCGGTTCTCGATTTCCCGGATGAGGTCGTAGCCATGGCGGGGCTGTTCCTCGATCAGCTTCAGGAGCACGAGCCGCAGCTCGCCGCCTTCGAACATGCGGCGGCGTTCTCCGCCACGTCCGCGTCCGCGCGGACCGTCCGGCCCGCCGCCGAAGAAGCCGTGCCGCATGGCATGCCAGGCATGTTCGTGACCATGCCGTCCGAAATGAAAGTGTTTCATGATGTCTGGTTCCTTTAGACCGTATTTAATTGCATCTAAGATATATCGTAAATCTATCGAAGCAAGAGGCGTCCGGAAATTTTTCCGGTGCAGCGATCCGCAGGCGGGATCATTGCCGGCTTGGAGGCGTGAGCGCGTTGACATATCGTCACCCGCAACGAGACATTGGGAAGGCGTTGAAAACATGGCTGGCAAGCAGCACGAATACCGCGTCACTGTGACATGGCAGGGCAATCTCGGAACCGGCACGTCCGGCTATCGCGAATATGGCCGCGATCATGTGATTTCGGCGGACGGCAAGCCTGACATTCCCGGATCGTCCGACCCCGCCTTCCGCGGCGATGCGGCGCGCTGGAACCCCGAGGACCTGCTCGTCGCTTCGCTCTCAGCCTGTCACAAGCTCTGGTATCTGCACTTCTGTTCGGTGTCGGGCGTGATCGTGATTGCGTATGAGGATCATGCCGAGGGGACGATGGTCATGGACGAGGATGGCGCCGGCCGCTTCACCGAGGTCGTGCTGAAGCCGCGCGTGACGATCAAGGCGGGCACCTATCCGCAGATCGCGGCCGAACTCCATGACGAGGCGCACGAGAAGTGTTTCATCGCCAATTCGGTGAATTTTCCGGTCCGGTGTGAGCCGGTCATCATCGAGGAATGAAGGAAGGTCTCACTCCGCCCTGGGATAAATATAGCTGTAGGCGAAATGGTAGAGATCGCCCGCTCGGCCGAAATGATAGGGCAGGGCGACAGTCCGGATTTCGGAGACCTTGAGGCCCCCATGGGTCGATAACCATCCGGCAAGTCCGTCCGGCAGGGGCAGGTCGGCTTTTCCGCGATTGCGCCAGACGACCATGACCGGATGGGTGCCGTCGAAAGCGAAGGGCTTGAGGAAGGCTTCGTATTCCGGAAGCATTACCGGAACATCCGGGGCCTGAAGGCGGATGTTTCCGGCCAACTGCTGGTCCGAGGCGACGACCAGCGACGGAGGGTTCGCTTCGCTCGCCAGCATTCTATGGACAGCCTCGGCATAAGGCACGTTGTTCTTTTCATAGTGGCCGGTCATGCCGTGAACCGGGATGCGTACCAGCAGGATGAGCGGGATCAGCACCATCGCCCCGATGCCGATCGGCAGGAAGCGGGGCAGCAGCCGCTCGCTCGCAAGGCCGGCCGCTTCGATCTTCAGGCAGAGATAGAGCGGAAGCACGAGAAAAAACGGCGTCAGCCAGCGGTCCTTGATCTGCGTCGCGCCGCCGAAGACCACGAGCAGCACGACAACCGCCGCCGAGATCAGCATGATCCGCCCGGTCAGCCGGCTCCACGGGCTGGAGGCCGAAAACGCCCGGGTGAGGTCGCGTCCGAAAGCGATGGCGAAGACCGCAAGCGTAATGATCGAGAAACCGATGGTGGCGGCAACAAGGGAAAAGAGGCCCGTATTGATCTGCCCGATCCTGCTTGTCGCGCCTGCCGACGTCAGCTTTCCGATCGTCCGTCCGGTGGCGATATCGAGGTGATCGAGGAACCAGAGCCCGTGCGGCAGGGCGACAAGGGCAGCGACGGCGACCATCAGGACAACGCGCCAGTCGAGCACGCGGCGACGGAATTCCGGCTCCATCAGCATGGCCAGCGCCGCCGCCGCCGGCAGCAGCACGAAATTGTACTTGGCGATGAAGCCGAGCCCGATGGCAAGGCCGGTCAGCGCATAGTTCGCGATGGTCGGCGATTTGATCGCCCTGACCAGCGCGAAGAGGAAGAGGCAGGCGGTGAAGATCACGGCGACGGTATGGGTCAGGTCGCGCTGCGCCTCGAAGCTGACCTGCGGCATGGTCAGGAGACCGAGCGTTGCGACGATCGCGAGATCGCGTGAACGCAGCACCGTCGCCGCCGTCACGGCAAACAGCGAATAGGACGCGAAGAGCATCAGGTTTTTAAGGATCGACAGGGAGGCGAGCGTCGGCCCCAGCACCTGTTCGGCGCCATATTGCAGCCAGTTGTAGAGCGGCGGCTGGCTGTCATATCCGACAGCAAGCCACTGGGCGAGGAACAGCTGCTGCCCCTCGTCGAGTTCCAGTTCGTGCGGCAGGACGAGCCGCACGGCGACATTTACGATGAAATAGATCGCCAGCAGCAGGAAGAGGAGCTGCGGCCGCTGCCGGAGCGCGGCGACCACGTTCACGCGTCCTTCTGATAGGTCTTGCGCACCACGTAGTTCTTCGGCGTGTCGTAGGATCGCGTCAGCATCTCGGCGAGAATGCCCGTGGTAATCATCTGGATCGAGGTGAGGAACAGCATCACGCCGATGAGAAGCAGCGGACGGGTGCCGATATCCTGGCCGAGACCGAACTTCACCCAGAAGAGATAAAGCAGGATCAGCGAGCTGATGGCGCCGATGACAAGGCCGATCGTGCCGAAGAAGTGGCCGGGCCGCTGCTTGAAGCGCATGAAGAACAGCACCGACAGAAGGTCGAGGAACACGCGGATGGTGCGCGAGATGCCGTATTTCGATTCGCCGAACTGGCGGGCGTGATGGGTGACGACCACTTCGCCGATCCGCGAGGAGGGCACCACCGAGGCGACCCAGGCCGGAATGAAGCGGTGCATGCCGCCGAGAATGCGGACCTGCTTGATGACGGCGGAGCGATAGAGCTTGAGCCCGCAGCCATTGTCATGAATCTTGACGCCGGTAACCGAGCCGATCAGATAATTGGCGCACCAGGACGGGATCTTGCGCAGGACCAGCGCGTCCTGCCGTGCCTTGCGCCAGCCGCAGAGCAGGTCGAGGTCGCGGGCGTCGAGTTCGGCCACCATCGACGGGATGTCGTAGGGGTCGTTCTGCAGGTCGCCGTCGAGCGTCGCGATCAGCCGGCCGCGCGCTGCGTCGAAACCGGCCTGCAGGCCGGCGGCCTTGCCGAAATTGCGCTGGAACTCGATGATTCTGAGATCCAGGCCCTCCCGGCCGAGATAGGAGCGCGCATAGGACAGCGTGCGGTCGGTCGAGCCGTCGTCGATCAGGATCAGTTCCCAGCTCTTGTCGAAACCCTTCATCGCGTCGCAAATGCGGTCGACCAGCGGGCCGAGGCTCTCCTCTTCGTTCATGACGGGCACGACGAGCGACAGCTCGACCGCATAGGAGGCACCGTCTTCAATGGGCAGGGCGAGGCGTTCGAACGACACGGGGGAAGGACTCCGGAAAATACTGGCTTTTGTTGGGGCGTTTGTTATAGGAACTACGCATTGAGCGCAATTCGGAAGTTTTGATACCGCCATGAAGAGCGATGCGGCCATGCGCCGCCCTTCGGCATTCGCCCGTCATCGGCTTTCGCTGATCGCGCTGGCCGCCATTCTCGCCTACGCCGTCTTCGTACATTACATCTGGGGCTGGTCGACGATCTTCGCCGAATGGCAAGCGATCGGCTACGGCACGGTGGCGCTCGCCATCGGACTTCTGGTCTCGACCTATTTCGTTCGCGCCTGGCGGCTCTATGACTACTTTCCGCGCCAGACCGGCGGACGCTTCATCGAGCTCTTCCATCTTGCCCAGGTGCATAACCTCTTGAACATCATGTTGCCCTTCCGCAGCGGCGAGACCAGCTTTCCGCTGCTGATGCGCACCGAGTTCGGCGTGCCGCTGCTGCATGGAACCTCGGCCCTTCTGGTGATGCGGCTTCTCGACCTGCATGCACTTCTGGCGGCGGGTGGCTTAGGGCTGGTTCTGGAAGCCGAAAACAAGCTCTGGCCGGCGTTGTCGTGGCTTGCTTTCTTGCTGGCCCCCATTCCGGCCTATCTCATCAAGGGACCGGTTCTCCGGCTCCTGCGGCCGAAGCTCAAGGGCAAGCTCGGCCGTATTCTCGACGGTATCGAAGACGGGTTGCCGGCAACGCTTGGCGGGCTTCTGCGCGCCTGGATCGTGACGGTCATCAACTGGGGCGTCAAGGTTCTGGTCTTCGCCTGGGCGCTCGGCCTCATGGGCGTCGGACCGCTGGCGGCGAGCTTCGGCGGCGCTCTCGGCGGGGAACTGTCTTCCGTTCTGCCTTTTCACGCCCCCGCCGGTGTCGGCACCTATCCGGCAGGCATCGTTGCCGGCGCGCTGGCGCTGGGCGCTCCGGCCGACAAGGCCGCGGTCGAACTGCTCGGCAAGGCGGCGGTCAACATGCATCTTATCATCATGCTGGCCGCTCTCATCGGCGCGGCCGTCTCGCTGGCGCTGAACGGCCTCCGCAAGCTGGCTGCCGGCCGCTGAGAACAGCCGGTGCCGGGCGTCTTACTGGAACGCGGTTTCGAAGAAGCTGCGAAGCTTGCGGGAATGCAGGGTTTCCTTCGGCATGGCGCCGAGCTTCTGCAGGGCGCGAATACCGATCTGCAGATGCTGGCGGACCTGCGTCTTGTAGAAGGCGGTCGCCATCCCCGGCAGTTTCAGTTCGCCGTGCAGCGGCTTGTCGGAAACGCACAGCAGCGTGCCATAGGGAACGCGGAAGCGGAAACCGTTCGCCGCGATCGTCGCCGATTCCATGTCGAGGGCGATGGCGCGGGCCTGCGAGAGCCGCTTGACCGGTCCGCGCTGGTCGCGAAGCTCCCAGTTGCGGTTGTCGATCGTGGCGACAGTGCCGGTGCGCATGATCCGCTTCAGCTCGAAGCCTTCATAGCCGGTGATTTCCTCGACGGCATCCTCAAGCGCAAGCTGCACCTCGGCCAGCGCCGGGATCGGCACCCAGACCGGCAGGTCGTCATCGAGCACGTGGTCTTCGCGCATGTAGGCGTGCGCCAGCACGTAGTCGCCGAGACGCTGGCTGTTGCGAAGGCCGGCGCAATGGCCGAGCATCAGCCATGCGTGCGGCCTCAAAACCGCGATATGGTCGGTGATCGTCTTGGCGTTGGAGGGGCCGACGCCGATGTTCACCATGGTGATGCCGGCATGCCCCTTCATCTTCAGGTGATAGGCGGGCATCTGCGGCAGGCGACCGACGGACACGCCGCCCTCGGGCTCGCTGTGGCCCAGCAGCGTGACGACATTGCCCGGTTCGACGAAGGCTGTATAGCCGCCGCCGCCCTCGGCCATCAGCTTGCGGGCATAGGCGCAAAACTCGTCGATGTAGAACTGGTAGTTCGTGAACAGCACGAAGTTCTGGAAATGCGTCGCGCTGGTCGCCGTGTAGTGCGAGAGGCGGGCCAGCGAATAATCGATGCGCTGGGCGGTGAACGCGGCCAGCGGATGCGGTTCGCCCGGACGCGGTTCGTATTCGCCGTTGGCGATCTCGTCGTCCGTGGTGGTGAGATCAGGCGTGTCGAAGAGGTCGCGCAGCGGCATGTCGACGAGGCCGCTTGCCGCGGCCTCCACATGCGCGCCTTCGCCAAAGGCGAAATGCAGCGGGATCGGCGTTTCCGACTCGGAGACCACCACCGGAACCTGATGATTGCGCATCAACAGGTTGAGCTGTTCCACCAGATAGTGCCGGAAGAGCTGCGGCTTGGTGACCGTCGTCGTGTAAAGGCCGGGTGAGGTGACGTGACCGTAGGAGAGCCGGGAATCGACATGGCCGAAGCTGGTGGTCTCGATGCCGACTTGCGGATAGAAGGCCCTGTAGCGCCCGGCGATCGGCGCCCCCTTGGCGAGCCCCGAAAAGGCGTCGATCAGGAAGGCGGTATTGCGCTCGTAGAGTTCGATCAGGGCAGCGACCGCAGGCTCTGCCTCGTTGAATACCCTGGGCTCATAGGACTCAGGCAGGATGAAATTGACGGGTGATGGGATATGGATTCGCTTGTTCATGCTTCATTATAGTGGAGCTTGCTTGACAAGCAAACGACGCGACCGGCCGCTGGGCGGGAAAAAGATGCCGGCGCATGGTCGGGCGCAAGGACGGCTTTCCTTCAGCTCATCGACTGGCGCTGAAGGCTGACGAAAAGCACGAGCCCGGCGCCGCGCTTTTCGGCGCGAAGTTCCTGCGAATGCGCAATCCCGATGGCCATGACCGGGCCGAGCATGAGCGTTGCGATCAGGACCGGGCGCAGGAGGCAGGAGGCGAGGGCGGTCATCGAGGCGGTCATCGGTCGTCCTCTCTCAGAGCGCCGCGACGCAGAGCGGGCTTGCCGGATTGATGCAGGTGGTGGCGATGCCGACCTGCATGCGGCGAGGGCTCCCGGCGGCTGAAACGACGAGTTCGGCAAGCAGAATGGCGAAGATCGCCATGAACAGCGTGATGATGGTGATTCGTCTCGAAAGCTTGGCCATTGTCGTCGCCTTTCCTTCTGGGTTGTCGCCTTTATGACGGCAACGCCCTGAATGGCGCCTGAGACGGAGGTTCATCCATGGTTCATTTCAGTTAACGATAGTGCCGGTGTGTCTCTCCGGACACTGGACATTCCCTCTTGCGTTAACATAATTTAACATAACTTGGCTGGACATCGCGTTTCGTGACCGGAACGCGAACCGGTTGAATTGTGGTTTCGGCGGCGCCTCGGTGGCCGCACAGGGGGATGCATGGACGGTCGGCTTGCTGCGTTGTTTTGGCTGATGAGCCTGCCTTCCGCCGAGGTGCAGGGCGAAAAGTTCTCCATCCATCGTCCCGAACTGACGGACCGACTGGCGATCTCCATGGGCACGACGCTCTATCAGGAGGAAGCCAAGAGCTTCGAAACCCGCCTCTCCTATATTTACGGCGAAAAACTGTTCGACCGTCTGCACCCGATGATCGATCTGTCGGTGACGAGTTCCGGCGGCGCCTGGATCGGCGCGGGCTTCTACCAGCAGATCGATTTTTCCATCAACGATATCGATCTTTTCGCCGGTTTCTCCTTCGCTCCCGGCCTCTACATGCAGGGCGACGAAGTCGATCTCGGCCATCCCATCGAATTCCGTTCCGGCGTTGAACTCGGCTGGAAGGCGCCCAACGACTGGCAGTTTTCCGTGCTCTATGACCACCGTTCCAATGCCGATCTCGGCAAGAAGAATCCGGGCATGGAGACGTTGCAGTTCCGCATTTCGAAGCCGATCACCTGGTAGGCGCAGGCCAGACACACCGGGCGCCGCTCGGCGCTTGAATATCGTTTCGTCATCTCCACTTCTTGAGAACGCGGTTTTCGCAGGCGGCACGCTGTCTGCGGGCCGCGATTGCTTTCAGCACGGAGAATTTGAATGACCGGACCGATCGAACTCTATTACTGGCCGACCCCGAACGGCTGGAAGATCTCCATCATGCTCGAGGAACTCGGCGTTCCCTATGAGGTGAAATACGTCAATATCGGCAAGGGTGAGCAATTCCAGCCGGACTTCCTCAGGATTTCGCCCAACAACCGGATGCCGGCGATCATCGATCCGGACGGACCGGGCGGCGAGCCGATCTCTGTTTTCGAATCCGGAGCCATCCTGCAATATCTCGGACGCAAATACGGCAAGTTCTATCCCTCCGAAGAGCGCGCCCGTGTCGAGGTCGACCAGTGGCTCTTCTGGCAGATGGGCGGCCTCGGTCCGATGGCCGGTCAGGCCCACCATTTCCGCCAGTATGCGCCGGAAAAGATCGAATACGGCATCAACCGCTATACCAACGAGGTGAACCGCCTTTACGGCGTGATGAACAGGCGGCTTGCCGACCGCGACTTCCTTGCCGGCGATTACTCGATCGCCGATATCGCCTGCATCGGCTGGGTTATCCCCCACAAGAACCAGGGACAGGATCTCGACGATTTCCCTAACCTGAAGCGTTGGTTCGAGACCGTGATGGCCCGTCCGGCGGTGGAGCGCGGCATCGCCGTCGGTCAGGAGCGGCGCAGCAACATCGCTCAGGACGAGGAAGCCAAGAAAGTGCTGTTCGGCCAGAAGGCGCGCTGAACCCTCCTTTCGCGGCACCGTTACCAGCCCGGCGGAGACGCCGGGTTTTTCGTGTTGACCGATTAGGGCAATTGTCCTAATTATAAATTAGGTCAATCGTCCTAATCGAATTGTTTGAAAGTGGTCGCATGAGCCGGAAGAACACGCGGGAAACGATCGTCGAAATGGCTGACAGGCTTTTTTACGAGCGCGGCTATGAACACACCTCGTTTGGGGATATCGGCGACGCCGTTGGGATATCCCGCGGCAATTTCTACTATCATTTCCGGACCAAGGACGAGATTCTCGAGGCGGTCATCGGGCGTCGGCTGGAACAGACCGCGGCCCTGCTTGCGCAGTGGTATCAGGAAAGCCTGACGCCTCGGGAGAGGATCGCGCGTTTCATCGAAATCCTGATCCTCAACCAGGCGAAGATCATGCGGTACGGTTGCCCGGTCGGTACCCTTTGCGGCGAATTGGCCAAGCTCGACCATCCGTCCCTTCCGATGGCCAACCGGTTGTTCTCCTTGTTCCGGGACTGGCTCTCCCGGCAGTTCGTGGCACTCGGGCGCGCGGATGCGGACGACCTTGCCATGCATTTGCTTGTCCGCAGCCAGGGCGTTGCCGTTCTCGCCAATGCCTTTCGCGATGAAGCCTTCGTGCGCCGGGAGGTGCGGATGGCTTGCGATTGGCTCGATGGCGAGTTGTCGAAGGAACCGGTGGAGGTTCGGGCCTCCGCCACGTCGCCCACCGTTTGAATCAGTTTTCCGATGTCCCTCAGTCCGCCGAAGGAGGATTCCCGGTGTTTGTCGTGCAGTTGAAGTTTACAGAAGCCCGCGCCCGCGCGCCGCAATTCATGGAGGCACATAATGCCTGGCTGAAACGCGGCTTCGATGACGGGATATTCCTGCTGGCCGGCAGCCTGCAGCCCAGACTGGGTGGCGCGATCCTTGTTCATGGCGTGTCGCTCGATGCCCTGCAGCAGCGCCTGGAAGACGATCCCTTTGTCGCGGAAGGGATTGTTTCCACGGAAATCATGGAAATCGATCCCGGCCGTGCCGACGAGCGATTGCAGTTCCTGGTCGCTTAGGAGGGGCAGCCCATACTGCGGCAAAGTCCGGTTCAGATCTGCGCGGTGGCGAAGATGCCGGACACCCAGTCGAGGAACGCGCGAACTCTCGCCGATGTATGTCGGTTCTGCGGATAGAGCGCCGAGAGCGGTGTAGGCGAGGGCGGGAAATCCTTGAGTACCTCGACCAGCGTGCCGTTTTCGAGATCCCGTTCCAGCCGGTAGCGCGGCGCCTGTATGAGGCCGAAGCCGAGCCGGGCAAGATCGGCCATGGTGTCGGAATCGTTGACGGTGACGCGGCTCGGCAATGGTACGAGCCGCGGCGCGCCGTCGATCATGAATTCGAGCGGTATGACCTCGCCGGTGCGAGACGAAACGAAACCCACGCAGACATGGCCCTCGAGGTCCTTGGGTGAGGAAGGCATTCCGTGCCGGGCGATGTAATCGGGACTGGCGCAGGTGACTTCCGAAATGAAGGCGAGCCTGCGGGCGATCATGCCGCTATCGGGGAGTTCGCCCGCCCGGATCGCGCAGTCGATGCCTTCGCGCACGAGATCGACCAGCCTGTCTCCCTGTCCGATATGCAGATCGAGTTGCGGGTTGCGGGCAAGAAATTCCGGGAGACGCGGCAACAGGAAGGTACGGGTCAGCAGCGGATGGGCATCGATCCTCAGCAGCCCGCGCGGCCGGGCGTCGCGGAAGACGTTGTCGGCCTCCTCCACCTCGGCAAGGATGCCGACGCAGCGTTCGTAATAGGCGCGGCCGTCCAGCGTCGTCGTCACATGGCGCGTTGTCCGCTCCAGCAATCGCACCCCGAGATCCGTTTCCAGCTGCTTGATCGCTTCGGTTGCGGTCGATCGCGATATGTAGAGATCGGCCGCAGCAGCCGAAAAGCTGCGGCGTTCCACGACACGAACGAACAGATGCATGCGGTCAAGGCGATCCATGACGATTGTTCGGCATAGCCGAATTCAAATGTCAATTATCCGCCGATTGTTTTTGAATGTCGGCGGCGCGATTTTCCTCTCAGACGCAAACAAGGAGTGTCGTCATGATAGGAAACATCAACAGGACAGCCATCGTAACGGGTTCGTCCAAAGGCATTGGGGCGGCGATCGCCAGACGCCTCGCGGCAGACGGCTTTGCCGTTATCGTCAATTACGCAAGCGGGGTCGAAGCCGCCGCCGCGGTGGTGAAGGAGATAGAGAGCGCCGGAGGGCGCGCTGTCGCCGTCAAGGCCGACATTGCCGCGACCGATGGCATGAAAGCGCTATTCGATTCGGCCGAACAGGCCTTCGGCGGGGTGGACGTGCTGGTCAACAATGCCGGCATCATGCAGCTCTCCCCCATCGCCGATACGACGGATGAAGCCTTCGAACGGCAGGTCGCCATCAATCTCGGCGGTGTCTTCCGCGGTGTTCGCGAAGCGGCGCAGCGACTGCGCGAGGGGGGCCGTATCGTCAATTTCTCATCGAGCGTCGTCGGTCTCTACCAGCCGGCCTATGGTGTCTATGCCGCCACCAAGGCGGCGGTGGAAGCGATCACCCACATCCTCGCCAAGGAACTCGGACCGAAGGGCATCACCGTCAACGCCGTGGCGCCGGGGCCGGTCGAAACGGAACTCTTCATGAAGGGCAAGTCGGACGATCTGCTGAAGGCGATCATCGGCATGAACCCCTTGAAGCGCCTGGGCCAGCCGGAGGATATAGCCGGCGTCGTCTCCTTCCTTGCCGGACCGGATGGCGGCTGGGTCAATGGCCAGGTCCTTCGCGCCAATGGCGGCGTGGTGTGAGGAGGGGGGCCATGGAAAAGACCGTTCTGATTACCGGTGCCTCGAGCGGCTTCGGCGCCATGACCGCGAGGTCGCTCGCCCGCGCCGGCCATCGGGTCTACGCCTCCATGCGTGACCTCAAGGCCCATGGCGGAGCGCCGGTCGCCGAGATCGAGGCTTTGGCAAGGAGCGAGGGTTTGCATCTCTTGCCGATCGAGTTCGATGTCACCTCCACTTCTTCGGCTGAGAGCGCCGTTGCCCGCATCATCGGGGAGACGGGCCGGCTCGATGTGCTGGTCCATAATGCCGGCCACATGGGTTTCGGCCCGGCGGAGGCCTTCTCGCCGGAGCAGCTTGTCCAGCTCTATGACGTCAATGTCGTCGGTGCGCACCGCCTGAACCGGGCGGCCCTGCCGTTCATGCGCAAGTCGGGTGGAGGCCTTATGGTCTGGATCGGCTCAAGCAGCACGCGCGGCGGCACGCCGCCCTTCCTTGCCCCGTATTTCGCGGCCAAGGCGGCTATGGATGCGCTTGCTCAAAGCTATGCGCTGGAACTTGCCCGTTTCGACATCGAGACCACGATCCTCGTGCCTGGTGCCTTTACCAAGGGCACACAGCATTTCGCCCACGCCATGCAGCCGGCCGATGCCGAACGTTCGGCCGCCTATTGGCAAGGTCCCTACGCCGGTGCCGATGAGACGGCTTTGCAGGGCCTTGCCAGCCTCGAGCCGGCGGAGGCGGACCCGTCCGCCGTGGCGCGGGCCGTGGCCGATGTGGTCGCCATGCCGCATGGGAAGCGTCCCTTCCGCGTCCACGTGGACCCGTCCGAAGATGGCGCGGAGGTCGTCAATGGTGTCGCCGATCGGGTCCGCGCGCAGCTTCTCGAGCGCATCGGCCTCAAGGACCTGCTTCATCCCACACGAGCCTGAAAGGAGAAGATCATGCCGTTCGTGAACATCAAGACGCCTGAGGGCGCTCTGTCCAGACTGCAGAAAGAGGAAATCGTCCACCGCACCACCGACATGCTGGTGGAATATTTCAGCGAGGCCGCGCGGCCCCATACCATGGTGCTGATCGAGGAAGTGCCGGATGGCGGCTACGGCCGCGCCGACGAAATCTTCGTCATTCCGGAAGCCTATCGGGCAAGGGATTAATGATTATCCGCCCGCTGGTCGACGCCAGCGGGGGCGCAGACCCTGCAACCGGCTTCTTATTTCGGAGCGGCGAGCCCGAGGCTCAACCGCTCCGCCCCACCCCTGGGTTCAAAGCCGGGTCCAGGTCTGCGACTTGCAGAGGACCGCGAGAACGCAGCCCTTCATCTTCAGCGAGTTTCCGGAAACCGTGCCCGAGCCGGAATAGGTCTTGTCGGCCTCCGGATCGGTGATCTCGCCCTTATAGATGCCGCCGGTGCCGGCCATCTTGCCGATCTGCTTGCCGGCATGCTTGCCCGATTTCAGCGTTACGCAGAAGCTGCCGCCGCAGGGCGCAATCTCGGCGGTTGCGCCGCTGGCGGTCTTCCAGTTGCCCTCGATCGGCTCGGCAGCCTGGGCGGTGACGGCCGCAAGGGCCAGTGCTGCGGCGATGATGATGCTACGCATAGTGATGTCTTCCTCCCGAAAAGAACCAGAATGTCGATGAGGCCTCCGCCGTCCTCTCCGGCCGGACGCTCTCGTCCCCCAGGCAGCCTCATCAGCGAGGGGAAATTATCTTACGCAAACGTAAAGGTAAATAGCCGTTATGCGGTCCAGGCAGCCCTCGACCCCGCCTCTTTTGATGTGGCGCCGGCGGAACAAGCGATTCTCATGGTTATCGTTCGGTTTAAAAGCAAATCTGAATCCTTTGTAAATTTTAGTCGAAAGTCCTTAATACGCAGGCAAAGTGATGTTTAACAAAAACCCAAGTTTACCAAGCGTTTGTACTTTGTTTTCAGCAAATTAAGCATGCATTTTAAGCGCATGTTGAAAAGCGTTTGGCATAGTGGGCTCATCAAACGAGCAGGGGAAAACCCGCCGGCCGGAAGGATCTTAACAAAGCCGCGAAAGAGACGGCAGGGGTCCGGAAGGAGCTCCGAAAGGGGCAAAACAGGGACAGTACAAACCGTTAGGCTAGACAGGGACAAAACCGATGGCACGCTTTGAAATGCACAATTCCGGAATGGCCACGATGGGTGGCGAAACCCGCGCCGATGTCTTCTGCGACATGGGTCTGATGTATGCAACCGGCCGCGGTTGCCCGATCGACCTCGTCTCGGCGCACAAGTGGCTGAACATCGCAGCCATCAAGGGCTGCGAACGCGCCGCCGAGCTGCGCGCCGATCTGGCCCAGACGATGAGCAAGCCCGAGCTGGCAGCGGCACTTCGCGCCGCCCGCGAATGGATGACGATGCACTGAGTATTTTACCGACCAGAGCCGGCGTAACCGCCGGCCGGGGGCGACAAGAAAAACCCTGGGAGAGGGGAACGTGGCGGGGGTCTTTTGGACGGGGCCGATGCCAACACATGAGAACCGCGACCGGCAGGGACAAGGCCGGCGCGGTTCTTTTTATTGTGGCGAAGCAATAGGGCTCAGAGACAAGCAAGCACCTTCGGCAGTGCTTCCTCGAAAAGATCGAGCGCTTCGGGAAGACCGGTCGAGACGCGGATACAGCGGTTGAGCGGCGCCACCCCCGGCATGCGGATGAACACGCCATGCTGCATCAATCCATCGACGATCGAGCGGGCGTAAGCGCCGTCGCGGCCGCAGTCGATGGCGACGAAGTTCGTTGCCGAGGGCAAGGGCTTAAGGCCGTTCGCGACCGCGATGGCCGCAATCCGCTCCCGCGCCGCTCGGATCTTCCCGACGACCGCCTTCAGATAGGCCTGGTCCGCAAGCGCTGCCAGCGCCGCCTCGGTGGAAAGCCGGGGCATGCCGAAATGGTTGCGGATCTTGTCGAAGGCGGCAATCGTCTCCGGCGCGCCGAAGGCATAGCCGACGCGCGCGCCGGCAAGCCCGTAGGCCTTGGAGAAGGTGCGCGTGCGGATCACGTTCGGCAGGTTGACCAGCGCGTCGGCGGCGGGCGTCGAGCCTTCCGGACCGCATTCGCTATAGGCTTCATCGAGGACAAGCAGCGTGGTCTCGGGCAGCGCGCGGGCGAAAGCCACAACGCTTTCGGCATCCCACCAACTCCCCATCGGATTGTCGGGATTGGCGAAGTAGACGAGGGCCGCATCCTCCCGCTTGGCAGCGGCCAGGAGCCCCTCCATATCCTCGCGGTCGCCGCTGTAGGGCACCGTCACCAGCCGGCCGCCGAAGCCGCTGACATGGAAGTTGAAGGTCGGGTATCCACCGAACGAAGTGACAACAGGCATGCCCGGCTCGATCACCAGCCGGACGATCAGCCCGAGCAGGTCATCGACGCCCTCGCCGACCACGATATTGGCCGGCGCAAGCCCGAGATGGGCGGCAAGAGCCGTCTTCAGCGCGAAGTTTTCCGGATCGTTGTACTGCCAGATGTCGCCGGCCTTTTCCCGGATCGCGGTAAGAACCGAGGGAGCGGGTCCGAAGCCGCTTTCATTGGCGCCGATGCGCGCCTTGACCGCAAGGCCGCGGCTTCTCTCGATGGCCTCGGGGCCGACGAAGGGAACGGTTGCTGGAAGGGCATCGACGAGAGGCGTGAATCGGGTAAATCCGGGCATTGCTGAATGGGTATCCTGGGCAGACGTGAAAATCGGCCCAACATAGGACGTTGCGCCGAAGGCGCAAGGGCAAGCTTCCGGCTCTTCCGCAGCGAGGAAACGGAAAAACGGAACGGTCCGGACATGGTCAGCGCCGTTTCGGCTTTTCGATCTTTTCGCCCATCATGAAATCGGCGCGCACGATGGTATGCAGGAGCGCCTCGGGAATGATGGATATGAACTTCACGCCGACGCGATTGCCGTTTCGATAGACTTCCGCGCAGCCGATACGATCGGCGAGGCCGAGAATCTGCAGATAATAATGGGCGGAAAGGCCGATCGTCGTGGTGATCTCCATCGCCGCGCCGCCTTGCGAGATATCGACGACCTCACAGCTTCGCATGGTGATGCCGCTGAGGCCCGGGCTCACGGCCATGATGCGCGCCGGTCGGCGTACATAGAAGCGCTCCCACTTGCGCTCGTACATCTCCGATCTGACCGATGCGAGATGCGTGGCACCCAGCATCTGTCCCTGTGCACTTTCCATTTCTCCTGCCTCCTCGGAACGGCGATGAAAAGGACTGTCCGCCAAAACAATTGTCCTGACGTCAAAAGGAAGGTTACAGTTTTACCGATCCTTCGGTTTTGCCCTGTTTTTTCGCTGAAATAACGTCTCTGCACACCGTTTTTTGACACAGGTCATGAAATCCGGCGGCGAACTCCTATACTTAAGAGGGTACCGAGCGGGGGGGCTTGGGCCGGCGATAAAAACAGAGACGGAGGAAAATGATGGAACGCATTGTTATCGGCCGCGAGGCCTGGGTTGTCGTCTGCGATGGCGCAAAGGCCCTGTTCCTGCGCAACAATGGCAACGCCCAGCTTCTGGACCTGGCCGTTGTCGAAACCGTGACACAGTCCGACGAGCCGAGCCGGGAACAGGGAACCGATCGTCCGGGCCGCGCGCACCAATCGATGGGCGAGGCGCGCAGCGCCATGGAAGAGACCGACTGGCATGAACAGGCGGAGGCCGACTTTCTCAAGGAAATCGCAGAGAGGCTCGGTCGGATGGCCCAGAGCGGCGAGATCGAGAACCTCGTGCTGGTGGCTCCGCCCAAAGCGCTCGGCATCCTTCGTCCGCAACTGAGTGCCGAGGTCGAGGCGGTGCTTCGTGCGGAAGTGGCGAAGGACTATGTGAAGATGCCGGTCCCGGAGATCGAAAAGCTCCTTGCCGCATGAATGGCGCCTCTCGAAGCGGGAGCCATGATCCGGCCGCCGAGGCGGCCGGCATCCGTTACTGACCGAGTTCGAAAGACAGTCGGACGACGTGGTGCAGGAATTCCGCGTTAATCAGCATGTTGAAACCGACCGTCACCTTCTCCGCCTCGCGACGGATCAGGGTGCAGCCGATCTCGTCGTGAATGCCCAGGATTTCGAGAAAGAAATGGTCGGGCAGAGAGATATGCGGGCTCACCTCGAGTTCGGCGCCGTAAAGGGAGATGGTGCGGATCAGACAACGCAGCTTGGTTTTCGTGCTGAGGTGGCGGCCGACGAAGATGATCTTGCCCGGCCGGTCGACCGTGAATTTCTCGTAGACACGGTCCGGCGGTATGTTCTGTTTCGCGTCCGGTATGGCCTGCAAGGGCATGACACCCTCCCTCGATTGTCTTTTGGTCTCAATATAGCGCAACTTCCCTTATGCTTTCTCAACGGGATGCGTAAAATACGAGCGGTCTGTGCCGTTCGGCCGCAGTACGACACGCCTGAACGGAGTTTGAGCCGCGGCTCTTGACAGCGGCGGCCGGTCTTTCCATAAGTGCCACCGGTTGAGGCACCGGCCGCCCGCGGGCAAGAGCCCTTGGTGAAGTCCTCTGGAAACATGGAAGAACCCTCGTCAGCGCATGCGCGTCAGGGGCAATGCGGGTCCCCTTCGATTCTTGCATGCGGTAAGAAGAGAGGTTGCCATGTCCATGGCCACATTGACGATCGATGAACTGAAATCCCAGGCGAAGCGTTTGCGCGATGCCATGGCAGGCAGCGGTACGCCTGTCAGCCACGGGGCCGCATTGGAACTGGTGGCGAAGAGCCACGGCGTTCGCGACTGGAACACGCTGTCGGCCCTGGCGGCCCGCAGCGACAATGCCGAAGCGGCCCCGGCCGCCGTCGGAGCGCATGTCAGCGGCGAATATCTCGGACAGCGCTTTACCGGATGCGTCCTCGCATTCTCCCGCCTTTCGCAGAGCGGTTATTATACGATCACGCTGCATTTCGACGAACCCGTGGATGTCGTGACGTTCGACAGCTTTTCGGCCTTCCGCCAGAGAGTGAACGCCACCATCGACGGCAAGGGTGTTTCCCCGCGCCAAACGTCGAATGGACGTCCCCATCTGGTGCTGGATCTCTGACAAGGCAGCGATGCTCCGGCCTTACCTACACGGGAAGGTCGGAGTACCGACCGGTGCGTCTGGCTGCTTGACGGGTTGATGCCGCCGCGCTACCCCTTGGCCATCCTTCCGCGCGGCCAGAAGCGGCCATCGGCGCGATCTCCAGACAGGCACGTCGCGCAGAAGCGGGCAGCGCTTTTGCGGGAACGGCATGCGAGGAAACAAGACATCGGGAGAATGATGTGACGGGCAGACTGGTCATCATCGGGGCGGGGCAGGCCGGTTTTGCGCTTGCGGCGAAACTCCGGACCCTGAAGGACACGCGACCGATCACCATTCTCGGCGCCGAGGATGTGCTGCCTTATCAGCGCCCGCCGCTTTCCAAGAAGTATCTGCTCGGCGAGATGAGCTTCGACCGCCTCCTCTTCAGGCCGGAGGCCTGGTATGGAGAGAACGACGTGGAGATCCGCTTGTCCACGCCGGTCGAGGAGATCGACCGGTCTAACAAGACCGTGCGGCTCTTCAATGGCTCCACACTTGCCTATGAAACCCTGGCGATCGCCACGGGATCGACGCCGCGTCGTCTGCCGGCGGTGATCGGCGGCGATCTAAAAGGTGTCTATACGGTCCGCGACAAGGCGGATGCGGACCGGCTGGCGGAGGAGATGAAGCCCGGCCGGCGGCTCTTGATCGTCGGTGGCGGCTATATCGGCCTGGAAGCGGCCGCGGTTGCGCGTCATCTCGGGCTCGAGGTGACATTGATCGAGATGGCGGACCGCATTCTCGCCCGTGTCGCCGCGACCGAGACGGCGGACGCCATGCGCGCCATCCATCAAACCCGCGACGTCGTCATCCGCGAAAAGACCGGTCTCGTTCGCCTCATCGGGCAGGATGGCCGGGTCAGGGCGGCGGAACTTTCCGACGGTTCCGTCGTCGATGCCGATATTGTCATCGCCGGGATCGGCGTGACGCCCAATGACCGGCTGGCGGCCGATGCCGGCATCGAGACCGCCAACGGCATTCTCGTCGACGCTTTCGCCCGTACTTCCGATCCTTCGGTCTATGCCATGGGAGACTGTGCCGTCTTCGACTGGAAAGGGACGAAGATCCGGCTGGAATCGGTGCAGAATGCCGTCGATCAGGCGGAAGCCGCCGCAGCGGTCATGGCCGGAGGCAGCGATCCCTATCGGCCGAAGCCCTGGTTCTGGTCGGACCAGTATGACGTCAAGCTTCAGATCGCCGGTTTCAACCTCGGTTATGACGAGACCGTCGTCAGGCCCGGTGCCCGCGAAGGAAGCATGTCCATCTGGTATTTCGCCGGCGGACAATTCATTGCCGTCGATGCGATCAACGATGCCAAGGCCTATGTCACCGGCAAGAAGCTGCTGGAACTCGGAAGGAACGTGGACAAGGCCGTGATCGCCGATCCCGCCGCAGACCTGAAACCGCTGCTGGCCTGAACAAGCCGACGCCGAATGGGCCGCATTTTCCGCCCTGTGAGCTTCGCCTGTCTCCACTTTATATATAGCAACGCAACGACGTCATCGAAGGCCGGGCCCCAAAGGGTCCGGCCTTCATGGTTTGGCGGAGTGGTCTGCTGCTTTGTTCATCATCCCGATCACGAAGCGATCACGAAGATGTTAGCGCTAACATTTTCCCCTCAAAAAAAAGGGGTGGTCAGCAGGCGGCAGCGCGCTCCAGAACCGGTACGCACATATCGAGATCATGCGAGGCAAGATGCGCGTAACGCATGGTCATCGACAGGGTCTGGTGGCCGAGCCACATCTGCACACGACGGATGTCGATCCCGCCCTGCACCAGGCGCGACGCGCAGGTATGGCGCAGCACGTGTGGGACCACGTCCTTGTCATCGCCGAGGCCGACAGCCTCCTTCGCCTGGTGCCAGGCGATGCGGAAGCGCTGCTGGTCGATTTCGCAGAACGGGCCGGGTTGGCGCTTGCTCGACTTGGCGATTGCCTCGGCAGCCCGGTGGGTGAGGGGGACCGAGCGACTGCGTCCGGATTTCGTCACCCAGAAGGTGACGCGCGTGGAGTTCATGTCGCCCCAGCGCAGGTTCAGGCCCTCGCTCAGGCGGGCGCCCGTATCGACGAGGAAGATGCAGAATCTGTAGTAGAGATCGGAATGGGCCCTCATTTCGTTGAAGAGCGCGTTTTCCTCGTCCTTGTCGAGAAAGCGGATTCGACCGGCCTTCTCTTTCTGACGTTTGAATTCGGGCAGGCTATAAACGTCTCCCATCTTGAACGCCTTTCGCAGTAGTTTGCTTAAAGCCGCCATCTTTCTGTTGATGGTGGCATTGCTGTTACCGCGTTTGCGCAACTTTCCAATCAGTTCATCGAGCATGTCGTCGGAGAACGTCGAGAAGCTCGGGCAATCCAGCAGATCGTGCAGTTCGGCAATGAAGTTGGTGACGTTGTATTTGTGGCTGCCATTCAGCCAGAGGATATCACCATATTTGGCGAACAGCGCACGGAGGGATGTGTCACGAACTTCGTTTAGCCTGCTCGTGGAGCCGTATTGGTAATGAACGGAATAAAAAGGCACTTCGACGCCTGCGTCGAATGTCTCCCTGTTTTCCGATACCATGCTGTTCACGCTTGCCTCACTACAATCCCGGCCCCTCTTGGGCCTTGCGGGATCGAATATGGTTATGATGCATAAAAAGTATAGTTCATAAGTTGCGCAATGCCGCGGAAGATCGAGTTTTCGTCACATAACGTTGCGGGCCGGCAACAGTCGTCTCAACTGGCCAGCTCGAGGCATTTCAGACATTTGACATACAAAACCGCTGAATATCAGGGCTTTGGGGGTGGGATCCGGCCGCAAGGCCGGATCCCCGATCCGAAAGATCGGATTAGAACGAACGCTGCAGGCGGACGAAACCTTCCCAGGAACCGTCGTCGTCGGCCTGGTCTTCGTCGAAGTACTGAACCGAAACCTTGGTGGTCAGGCCTTCCGCGATTTTGTAATCGAGGGTTACGCCGGCCTTCCAGGCTTCGTTGTCTTCGTCGAATTCGTCGACGCTGACGAGGCCGTAGTTCCACCAGTACTGGAAGCCGGGGGTCAGGCTGATCTTGTCGGTCAGCTTGGCTTCGTACTGAGCGGCAACGGTCCACTCTGCGAGGTCGTAGTAGGCGTTTGCGCCGGAGGAGTAGATCGCTGCGAGGCCGAGGGTGCCCGGGCCGATGTCAGCAAGCAGCTTGGCGCGAACGGCGCCGTTTTCAGCTGCGAAGTCGTAACCGCCGAGCAGTTCGCCGGTGACGACGCCGAAGGTGGCGGCGATCTGGGCGTCGATACCGACATTGTCGTTATCGCCGTAGAAGGACTCGTCGCCGCTGTAGGTCTGGGTCAGTTCTTCAGCGAAGACGCCGACCGAGAACGCGTCGGAAGCATATTCGTAACCGATGGCGTTCAGGCGGTTCGAACCGAGGTCGTCGGTTTCGCCGGACAGGTCGTTATCCCAGTAGTTATACATGTAACCGACCTTGAAGCCGGCTGCAGTGATGTAGGCTTCGTCGATTTCGAGTTCGCCACCGTCGTAGTCGCCTTCAGCCCAGGTGCGGATCGCGATGTAGGAACCGATGGTGCCGATTTCGGAGTCGTTCTTGGCTTCGAAGTTGACCTTGGCGCGGGTACGGGCGTTCCAGTCGAAATCGTCGGAGCCGTCGCCGCGGTCACGGCTGGACCACTGCAGTTCGGTACGAACGTAGCCGCTGATCTTGAGGCAGGTTTCGGTGCCGGGGATGTAGAAGTAGC
>NZ_JAGGCS010000008.1 GCF_022884085.1 Paenirhizobium cremeum | reverse complement strand
GCGCAAGCGTAACACCTCGACCACCAAACGGTGTCGTTATACTGCTTCTCTCCATTTCGTAGCCTCCAAGCTGTAGGCAATACGAAAATGCTCACCAAAATGGCGTTCCGACTTGACAGGTGATTCGGTGGGAGCTATTGGTGTCTTCGCTACAAGATACAAAGGCTCTCAGGTTGGTTCGCCGCTTGGGGGCCTTTCGTTTTACCGCAATAGCTATCCTTTCACGTCCAGTTTCTGTTCTAGTTACCGCTGCAGAACCTTGTCAGCTGACAAGGTTTATCGTTAGCCTTGGCCGTCTTCTTCAACAAAACGCTCAATAAGGCGTGGCATTTCCGCCTGTAGAAAGGCCGAGAAGGACCGCCCGCGCGCTGTGGACGCGATGAGCCGCAGTCCTTTGTCTGAGACCTTCAACACGCCGAGGGGCTCTCCGCCAGGCTCGATCAGATCCAGGCTATCGGCTTCTCCATTGCTCGCATTCGAGGCCTTCAGGGCATCAAACGCCAAACGGAAGCGTTCATCGGAAGAAAGTTTCAAAACCTTGTCAGCTGACAAGGTTTTGAGAACACGTTCCTCCGAATTGGACACCAGTGAAAATCGTCTGGAAAAATCCACCCAACGCGGACGTCCGACTTTGGGCGCGCGACCTATACGCTCGATTAGCTCCAACGGAACCGCCCTGTAAACGGAACGCATCCTCGCCAGCTCCGGATCGTCGATCGACAGAGCAGAACGGATATCTCGCGCCTTCAGGCCTGCATCATCCATGCGGCGAGCAAACAGCGTTCGCTCGATCCATGTCAGATCCTGCCTCGATGCGTTCTCAAGTCCCTGCGAAACAACCATTTCGCGGTCGGACATTTCAACGACGATAGCCTTGACGGGACGGCTGAGTTCTTTCGCTGCCCGCAAACGCCTATGGCCGTAGACCACCTGGTAACGTCCGGCCTCGTTCGGATGCGGACGCACTTGGATCGGGACACGCTGTCCTTCGGTTTCGATCGTCTGTCTGAATTCGAGATAACCCGCATCGCCATCATCCGGCAAACGATCCGGAAAAGGCGAGGGGTCCACCAGCGCCGGATCCAGCTCGCTCGATGCACCACCGCCCGAGGCGAGCAGTGCCGCGAGACGATCATGCTCGGCGCGCAACGCACCGATCGATCGATCGGCAGCCCCAATCACGCCCGCGCCGACGCGCGGAAGCGGCGAGGGGCGGGGTGTCGCCGGAACGGTCGCCGGTGTCACATCAGCCGCCTCATTGGCGTCGATTCCCGCCGCCAGCAATCCGAAACTTGCCGTGATGGATTTCTTGCTCATGCTCTACCCCAACTCGATCGAACCAACTCAAGGATCGCCTCGTTGACGGAATCCATGGCTTCCCGTGCCCGCTTATGGGTATCCCGGCCGACCTGGCCCATCTCGAGTTCATAGAGACTGCGCTTGGCAAGCCCCGCCGCCTCAATGGCCGTGCTCTCGACCGCAGTCGGCAGCAGAACATCGTCTCCGAACAAATGCCTGAGCATGGCGACGATCTGCGACTGCGGCTGATCGTTGGGATCGTGTCGGGTCACCAGATACTTGAAGAAGTCCTGCTTCAATTCGGCGCCGTTCTCGTTCAGAACCTGGACCAGATCCCCCATCATCAGCAGAAACTGGCTCATGGAGGAAACGTCGAGCATCGCTGGATGAACGGTCACGATCATTCCGGTCGCAGCGTAAATGGCCGCGAGCGTCAAAAAGCCCAGGGACGGCGGCGTATCGAGAATGACAACATCATATTTCCCCTCGACATCTCCGAGCGCAAGTTTCAAGCGCTCGAAGAATATTCCGCCGGCCCGGCCACCACCCTGAGACAGAACCCGCGGGGTATCATGCTCATATTCCATGACCTCCAGATTGCCGGGGATTAGGTCAATTCCTTCAAAATAGGTCTTGCGGATGATTTCGCCGATCGGGCGCCGCCTTTCGTCATAGCGAAGCGCGGCATAAATCGTCTCGTTCGATCCGACATCGACCTCCGGCTGGGCACCGAACATTGCCGACAGGGAGGCCTGAGGATCAAGATCGATCGTCAGCACCCGATAGCCATGCAGCGCGAGGTAATGCGCCAGATGTATGCTTGTCGTCGTCTTGGCGCTTCCGCCCTTGAAATTCGAAACAGCAAGGATCTGAAGATGCTCGCCGGGGCGGCGATGGGGAAGGAAGCGCAGGGCTTCCGCTGGCTTCTGCTCAGCGAAGAACGCACGCAATTCGTTGATCTGCGCCAGGGTATAGGCGCGATGATTGTTTTCAAGCCTGCTGGGCACCGGCCCACGCCCCTCGATCGACATCAGCTTGAGCGTCGAATCCGGTATGGATGTGAGTTTGGAAACTTCGTTCGTCAGAAAGTACCGCAGCGTTTTTTCCGAACGGGGAGGGTACATGCGGGCACGAAGCTGCTGCAACTGATTTGACAGCATGCTTGCGTGTCTGACGATCTTCTCGGCGGTATCTTCCTGCCCGGAGATTTCCCGTCTGATCTGAGTGTTTAGCGCCATGGGTCCCTCTTGGCGGCCAAAATGCGTTTTGTCGGCCATTACTCGCCAAGCAAGGACACGATTCTCAGTTCGCCGCAAGCGAAATAGGGTTAACGCCTCCCTAATTTCTTCGCCCTCCACAGGCGAAATGCCGACTCAAACCGGCCATTGGAAACACAATTACAGCCATTTAGCCCCGTTGCGGCGCTGTTTGGAACTCCGGCCAGTTCCACACGACCCCGCCGCTTTAAAATGCCATAAGCTGCATCCAACGCCGCGTTTTCGGCCAGTCTAACCAGAATCGCTCGGGAGGTGCGTGCGACTCACATCCCAATCGACGCAGGGATAATCCACCTCTTATGGATGCAGGAAAACGCCTCGCTGAGCCCTCCCTCGTGAAGAACGAGAACGATCTCCGCCGCCATATGTCGGATGGCAACGAACGGCGACACTGATAACGCGCGAAACCCTCGGTTATGAGGCAGGGGAGGGGGCGGGACCGACGGAGGCCCGCTCGATCAATCGGGTGTCGAGCACAACCCTGCGGCCCTCACCGGTTTCGCCTTTCAGACGTCCCACAAGCAGCCTCGCTGCAGCCTCGCCCAGTTGATAAACCGGCTGCTGTACCACCGTCACCGGTGGAGAGGTCACCGAGGTCCAGTCCGCATCATGGAAGGACACCAGGGAGAGATCATCCGGAAGGATGAGGCCCAACTCACGCGTGACCCTGAAGACCTCCAGGCCGATCACACTGTCGGAGGCGATAATTGCAGTCGGACGCTCCGTCGAACGGAACATGCCCATGACGATCTGCCGCGTTGCCTCCGGCCTGTTGGCGCCAACACACACCCATTGTTCCACGCCTTCCAGCGACGCTTCGCGGCATGCACCCAGATGGCCCTCGATGCGTCGCCGCACAGAGTCCGTGTAGATATCCTCCGGCGTGCGAAAAACATGATCGGCGGTATCGCAAGCGGTCACATAGGCAATGCGCCGGTGACCCTGTGCAATCAGCAGCCTCGTCACGCTTTCCGCAGCATGCTTGTCATCGGCGATGACGGTGTCGACGTTCAACGATCGCGCGGAGCGATCCAGCAGTGCGAGAGGACGGCCCGAGCGCTCGATGTCCTTCAGGTGCTCCACATCACCCTCCTTCGCCGGTGAGACGATGAGCCCGTCGACGCGCTTGGCAACCAGCGTGCGAATTGCCGCCTTTTCCGCGGCGACGTCCTCCCCGGAGTTGGACAGGATGACGTTGAAACCAGCAAGGCGGGCGACATCGGTAATGCCCCGCACGGCAAGGCTGAAGAAGGGGTTCTCGATATCGCCGACGACGACGCCGATGGTTCCCGATCGTCCGGTGGTCATGGAGCGGGCGAGTTCGTTGGGGCGATAATCCAGCGCGCTGGCTGCCGCCTTCACCGCGTCGCGGACCTTGGCACTAACCGTGCCATAACCTCCCAGAACGCGGGCCGCTGTTGCTTTGGAGACGCCAGCCTCGCGGGCGACGTCGGCTACCGTAACCGAGGAAGATCTGGCGGGGCTCTGTTCCATGACATTAGCCTTACAAGAGATGTTGACGGCTGGCAAATGCGAATATAACAATTGTCAAAATCAAAAGAGACCGGTCTCACAACATAAAGAGACCGGTCTCACAAAAAATCGTGAATCCCGGCATATGCGACGAGTATGGGCCGGACGGTGTCTTCGGCTGCCGTCCGGACGGGACCCTTGCGCTTGAAAACGTCGCAAACGAGACCACCAGAGCAGGAGAACGAACCCATGAAATTCCTCGAAGCGAAGTCTTATTCCATAGGCCGAATGCGGGCTGCCGTGCTCGCGCTGGCTCTCTCCTTTACCGGCGTCACAGCCACGGCGGCGCTTGCGGAAGACAATCCCTACGGATTGATCGACCCGAACATCATCAGCGTCGGCACGATGGGCGATGCCAAGCCCTATACCTTCACCACCGCCGACGGCAATTTTACCGGCTTTGACATCGAACTGTTCCTGAACGTTGCAGAGCGCATTGGCTACAAGAAGGATCAGGTCGTGTTCACCGGTCAAGAGTTCTCGGCCTTGATGCCCTCCGTCGCGAACGGCCGTTTCGACGTTGCGGTTGCGGCTATCGGCACGACCGAGAAACGCAAGCAGACCGTCGATTTCTCTGACGGCTATCTCGCGGGCTATCTCTCGGTGCTGACGCCGGATGCGAAGATCACCAACGCCGAAGGCCTGAAAGGCAAGCGCCTCGGCGTCGTGCAGGGCACCCTGCAGGAGATCTATGCCGAGAAGAACTTCAGCGGCGCCGATCTGGTCAAGTTTCCCGACAACAACTCCGCAGTCGTCGCACTCAACAATGGCACGATCGATGCTCACTTCCTCGATTACGAGGCAGCAAAGGATTATACCGCCCGCCACACGGATCTGAAGGTCACCATCAACATTCCAAGCTTCGACGCACCGGCCGGTTTCGTGATCCGAAAGGGCAACGACGCCTTCCGCGAAGCTCTGAACAAGGGGCTGCATGAAGCCATGCAGGACGGAACCTGGAAGACCCTCTACGAGAAATGGTTCCCCGGCTCGCCGATGCCGGCCGAATATCTTCCCAAGTGATATCGCCAGGTGATCCCGTTCGGCCCGGCGGCATGCCGCCGGGCCCCGCATTTCAAGGAAGAGCTTGATGAACTGGCTTGAAAATCTGCGTCGCAGTTTCCTCGACTGGAACGCGATGGCCGAGGTGCTGCCGACGATGATTGCGGTCGGCCTGAAAAACACCCTGATCCTCGCCGCCGCTTCCACCGTCTTCGGTGTGGTCATCGGCATGGTACTGGCGATCATGGGGATTTCCCGATCGCCGTGGCTGCGCATTCCAGCGCGCATCTATACCGACATTTTCCGCGGACTGCCGGCGATCGTCACGATCCTCTTGATAGGGCAGGGCTTCGCCCGGATCGGCCGCGAACTTTTCGGCCCGTCACCCTATCCGCTCGGGATCATGGCACTCAGCCTGATTGCGGGCGCCTATATCGGCGAGATCTTCCGTTCCGGTATTCAAAGCGTCGATCGCGGCCAGATGGAAGCCTGCCGCGCGCTGAGCATGAGCTATGCTCAGGGCATGCGGCTGATCGTGGTGCCCCAGGGAGTGCGACGGGTGCTGCCGGCGCTGGTCAACCAGTTCATCGGCAACGTCAAGGATTCGAGCCTCGTCTACTTTCTCGGCCTCCTGGCCTCCGAGCGTGAGATCTTTCGCGTCGGTCAGGATCAGGCGGTCGTCACCGGCAATCTCTCGCCGCTTCTGCTCGCGGGGATATTCTATCTCGTCATCACCGTGCCGCTGACCCATGTCGTCAACATGATCGACACGCGCCTGAGGCTCGGCAAGCAGAAACCGGCCGGCATCGCAAGCGGTCTCGAAGAGGTGGATGAGCTCGACGGCGCAAAACACATGGATCAGAAGCCGGGAGCGGGCTTCAAGGGCGGCAGCCTCGATGTGAGGAACCTCGGCATGGCCTATGGCGAGCTGGATGTGCTGAAGGGAGTGGACCTTTCGGTGCGCCCGGGTTCTGTCACCTGCATCATTGGACCCTCCGGGTCGGGTAAGTCGACGCTGCTGCGCTGCCTCAACCGTCTGGTCGAGCCGAAAGCCGGCGACGTGTTGCTGGATGACGACAGCATTCTTGCCATGAAGCCCGAAAAGCTCCGCCGCCGGGTCGGCATGGTATTCCAGCATTTCAATCTCTTCCCGGACCATACGGCGCTCGAGAACGTCATGCTGTCGCTGACCAAGATCAAGGGACTGCCGAAGGAAGAAGCCGAGCGCATCGCCAAGGCAAGGCTGGCGGATGTCGGCCTGGCAAGCCGCCAGCATCATCGCCCCAGCGGCTTGTCGGGCGGTCAGCAACAGCGCGTGGCGATTGCCCGGGCGCTCGCCATGGAGCCCGAGGTTATTCTCTTCGACGAGGTAACGAGCGCGCTCGACCCCGAGCTGGTGAAGGGTGTCCTCAACCTGATGGCCGATCTCGGCAAGCATGGCATGACGATGGTGGTCGTCACGCATGAAATGGGCTTTGCACGGCGCGTGGCCGATCAGGTCGTGTTCATGGACGAGGGCCGCGTCGTGGAGGCAGGAACGCCCGAAGCGATCTTCGACCGTCCGCAGAGCCCGCGCCTCCAGCGCTTCCTGGCGGAAGTGCTCTGACCCGTATCTGCATGAAAGAAGGTGCGAAGTGACGCAGACGATAAGATGGGGACCGGGATCTTACCGGCGGCGGGCGGAAGGAAATCTTGATCGAGCCTGTCGACCAGTATCGCCTTCAGGCGGATGCCTTTGCGCATGCCGTCCTCACGGGCGAACTCTTGGAAACCGGCCTTGATGATGCCGTCGCCAGCATGAAGGCGATTGACGCCCTGTTCCGCTCGGCGCGGACCGGGCTTTGGGAAACTCCCTTATTACATCCAACCACATTTTGATCCGACAGACGAAAAGACAAGACCATGACAAACAAGATCTCCTCTGCAATCATCATCGGCGCCGGCATTTTCGGTGTCTCCACGGCGACCCAGCTTATTCGCCGCGGGGTGAAGGTAACCATCATCAACGATGGCTCTCCGGCCAATGGTGCATCCGGGCGCTCCCTTTCCTGGCTCAACTCGGCCCGCATACGCTCGGAGGAATATCATCGCCTGCGCATGGCGGGTATCGACCGCTACCGCACGCTGTCGGCAAAGCTGCCCGATGTGGACTGGCTGCGCTTCGAGGGCGGCCTCACCTGGGATGCAGACAATGCCGGCAACGAGATCGACGCTGCCTATCGTCACGAGATATCGCTGGCCTATGATGCGCTGCATGTGCAGGGTTCGGAGATCGCCAAGATCACTCCCGGCATCGACGGCCGGGCGATCACCCCGCAGGGAGCAATTTTCAACCCCGGTGAAGGCTGGGTCGATCTGCCCATGCTGATCGATTATCTCCTCAAGGAGTTTTCGGCGCTCGGCGGTGTTCTGGTCACGGATCAGGGTGCGGCGTCGCCGCAGGTGGAAGGAGGTCGCGCCATCGGGGCCGTCACGGCTTCCGGCAAGCGGTTCGAAGCGGACGCCGTGCTGATCGCAACAGGCCCGGCGGTTCCACGCATGGCCTCCGATATCGGGGTGACTATCGGCGATGGAACGCCGATTGCCCTGCTCATCCAGACCAAACCGCTCGACCACCCGCTTCGCGCCGTCCTGAACACCCCCCGCGTCGCAATCCGTCCGGCGCCGAACGGTACCTTCTCGCTCGATGCGGACTGGGCGGCCGAAGAGGTCGAGGTCAGGGCGGACGGATCCTTTGCAGTGAAGGCCGAGACATTGCAGGGCTTGCTCGACGAAGCATCGAGAGTCATGGAAGGCAATCCGGTTCTGGAGGTCGTCTCCTATGGCGCAGGTCCGAAGCCCATCCCGGGGGACGGGGAACCGGTACTCGGAGAACTGCAGGGCGTTCCCGGTTGCTTCGTGGCCTTCAGCCATAGCGGCGCGACACTCGGCCTGATTGCCGGCGAACTCATGGCCTATGAAATGGCAACCGGTGCCCGCCATCCGATGCTCGCCACGTTCCGGCCGGAACGCTTTGCCAGCACGGCCTGACTGCGGAGCGAAGCGCCGGTCGCTCTCCCTCCCGCCCGGCCTCGCCTTCCAATCACGAAAAATTGATCGCAGTCCTTGCCAGCCAAAGGGAAGCGCATTTTCTGCGAACGGACGGTACTTTCAATCGCCGAATGCGTTGATAAATATGATTAAATAACTCTACTTTTATCGCGCCCACGCCCGTCGAGCTCCGAAGCAGCGGTGTAAATGCTTGGTATTGCCAAGAAATTTTGCGCCGCCTATGCGTTTGCGGCACGGAAAAACCTGCGGCATGCGAGAGGCGAGGTCCAGCAGGGTAGACATTCGGTATGGAACAGATGCCTCTCCATGTTTGGGAGCGGCATCGGACTTCGTTGGATAGGAAGGCGCGTTTGAGTGCTGTTCGGGAAAACGCCGGATGAACGAACGGCCCGACCTTCGCTTCGGCTTGTACACGACGCATCGTCCTGTACTCATCGACTACGCCAGCCGTCTGCTCGGTACGCGCGATGGCGCCGAAGACATCGTGCAGGAAGCGTTCCTGCGGTTCCTGCCGGCGACGACGAGTAATGACAGAGCCTTGCCGCCGAGGTCCTATCTGTTTCGCATCGTCCGTAATCTGGTGATCGACCGACATCGCCGGCGGAAACTCGAGGCGAGGCAGAGCGAGCAGGATGCGCCGGACTGGGCGGCGCCGCAGGCCATTCCGACGCCGGAGGAATCCATTCTATTCTGTGAGAGTATGCGCCGCGCCATGGATATGATCGCCAGCCTGCCGGAGAAGCAGCGTATTGCATTGGAGATGGTCAGGTTCGGCGGATACTCCGTCGAGGACGTTGCAGCGCACCTGGGAGTGTCGCTGCGCACGGCCTACCGACTGGTGGAGGACGCGATGATCGCGGTTACCACCCGCCTGCGGCAGGATACCGACGATCTTCCTCCTGCGGGGAGAAAACCCTAATATGATGAGCACCGAGTTCGCCGCCTTTTCGCGCAGGCGCGGAAGATGAAACAGGAACATCGGCTCGATTGTTCGCTCTGGCCACAGGAAGAACTGAAGGAGCCTGCAAAGGAAACGACGTTGGGCAGCAAGGCAAAGACAGAAAGGGAACTGCTCGGCGAGGCGACGCGCTGGATCCTCCGGCTGCGCGGCCTTCCGGAAGATTCCCCCTTACGGCTCGAGTTCGATGCCTGGGTGTCCACGTCGCCAGATCATCGATCCGCCTGGGCGAGTGTCAATCAGGCCTGGAACGTTCTCGGCGCGGCGCAGCCCGCCTATGCCGACAGAAACTGGGCCGCTGCTGCGCCTGATGCGGCGCGTTCACCCTCGCGTCGTTCGCATGGAATTGCCCGGCGGCGGCTGCGCCGGCCGTTTGTCCTTGCCGCTTCCGTTCTTGCTGCCATCTGTCTTCTCTGGGTGTTCGTGCCGGTGATGCTGATCGACTGGCGTTCCGATTACCGCACGGCGGCGGGCCAGACGGAACTCGTCCGCTTGGAGGATGGCTCGACGGTTGAACTCAGCGGCAGCAGCGCCATTTCCACGCAGATCGTATCCGCGGAACGTCGCGTCAGGCTGCTTGCGGGCGCAGCCTTCTTTGATGTCGCCCACGACGAGGGACGGCCGTTTCGGGTCGATGCCGACGGCATCGAAGTGACGGTGCTGGGAACCGCCTTCGATGTCGAGGTCTCCAGTGCCTCCACCACGGTCGCCCTGTTGCGGGGCTCGATCAGCGCAGAGATGACGGAAAGCGATGACGCACCCGTTGTTCTCCACCCCGGCCAGGTTGCGGTCATCGATCACACCGACGGCAAGGTCAGGGTCAAGGATATTGCCCTTGAGGATATCGGCGCGTGGCGGGACGGAAAGATCCTGCTCGAAGGAGTGACCGTCCGGGAAGCGATCGAGACCGTCCAGCGCTACCACACCGCCTGGATTGTCATGCCAGACAGTGAACTTGCCGAACGCAGGATCAGCGGTCTCTTCGACCTTGCCAATCCGGACAAGGCACTTGCCGCGATCGTCGGCCCCTTCGGCGGCAAGGTGCGCGCCATAACGCCGTTTTCTCGCGTGATTTCAGGCTTCTGATCGGTTGCAGAAGCAATCGCGCAAAAATTTCAGAAAAACTTGAGTCTTTTTGGCAATTTTTCTGTGCCGCTCGTCTCTACTCATGGAAGCGCTGGACATGACGTCCCGCGGGCATGATCGGAGACGGAAAGCAGAATGCGTATTGGGGGTAGGGTAAAGGGGTTGACGGCGGGCAGGGCGCTGGCATCGGGGACTGCCCGGTTGCTTGTCGGCGTAGCGGTGTGTGCGCTAACAGGCGCACCGGTCTTTCTTGCCGGAACATCTTTGGCACAGACTGCAGAGCCACAGATCCCGACACAGCCTGGCGTCCGTTCCTTCAATATTCTGGCCCAGCCGCTGACCGGCGCGCTAACGCAATTCGGACGGCAGTCCGGCCTGCAGGTGGCCTTTCCAACAGAGGTTCCCAGGGGGTTACGGTCGAACGCGGTGGTCGGGGTCTTCACACCCCAACAGGCTCTTGCACGCCTGACGCAGGGAACGGGTGTGTCCTATCGCATCACATCTGAAGGCACGGTCATCATAACTGCGCCCCAGACCGCGAACGATGCCGGCGCAGGTGCGATCGACACGGGTGACGACACGGTCCTTGAGCCGATCGTCATTTCCGGAAAGACCGGACGCTATGTCGCGACGGGCTCAGGCTATCAGGGCACGCCCGACTGGGTCTATCAGGAGCCGGCGTCGGTCAGCGTCGTTTCACGCGAGGCTATCCAGGGTAGCGGGGGCCGCAACACGCGGGATCTCTTCAACAACATTTCCGGCGTCTATGCGGGGGAGGGCAATGGCAGCTTCCCGACAGTATCTCCCAACATCCGAGGTCTCCAGGATGCTGGGCGCGTCGTGGTCTCGATCGACGGTGCCCGGCAGAACGCCCAGCGCGGTCTGGGCTTCGGTGGAAGCGACGGCGGCTATCAGTCGGATGCGGGGCAGGCCTATGTCGACACAGCCTTCATCCGTTCGGTCGAGGTGGAAAAGAGCACCGACGCTTCGTCGGGCAATGTCGGTTCGCTCGGCGGTTCGGTTGATTTCCGCACGGTGGGTGCGGATGATCTAATCAGAGACGGCAAGAACTGGGGCATCGAGCTGAACGCCGCGCGCGGCGACAATGCCTATGATTTTCAAGGTTCTATCCTCGGAGCAGCCCGCCTTGGCGATACACCGTTTTCCGTGACCGGAGGCTACAGTCGCACCAGGCTCGGCGAATACGAAATCGGCGCAAACGGGGATTCGACGACGACGGAAGAAACGATGAGGAACCAGCTAGGCCGCGAAAGCTGGTCGTCGCTGGTCAAGCTCGAGGGCGATTTCGGAGATGTCCAGACATCCCTTTCCTGGATGCATCAGGAAAACGAGTTCCTTTACGGTTCGTCCGGCGGCACCAGCCGCAATTTCGAAGACGTGCGCAATGACAGCGTTTCGGCGGAACTCAAATGGGATCCGGAAAGCGACCTGATCGATTTCACCGGCCGATTCTGGTTCAACGACGCCATGAACAACGAGATGCGGGAGGCACGAGATAACGGCACGCCCGACACTTTCATCGACGCAGGGATGAAAAGTTTCGGCGGTTCACTGGAAAATACCAGTCGCTTCGATACCCCTGCTGGGGCGCTCAGCGTCAATTACGGTGCCGAGGCTTTTCGCGATATAACAACCTCCAGCGCGTCGAGCGCGACCATCGATCTCAATCCCGATTGGGCCAGCAACTATACGTCCTTCAGCCCGGACGGTCGGCGCGATATGGCAAGCTTCTTCATCAACGGGGCGCTGGAGCCGGCGGACTGGGTCACCTTGCGCGCAGGGCTGCGTTATGACTGGTCGCGGCTGAAGGGAACGTCGACCTATTACAATCGCTATTCTTATACCGAAGTCATAGAAGTGCCCTGTGACCCACTTTCCAACCATTACACCGCGGCACAGTATTACGATAGCGTAATAGCGGTTGGCAGCAGTAATCCTCCTCCTCGGGCGATATTCATAAACGTCCTCTGGCCCAACAGCTTCGCTTCGCGATGCATGGCTGGTACGGGGCCGTCCGCAACCCAGCACAACCCTGTGACAGTCTATCCCTCATACGATGTCGAAATAGACCGTACCGACGATGCCTGGCTGCCTTCGGCCAGCATCGAGTTCAAGCCAGCCGACTGGTTCCGTCCCTTCGTCACATATTCCCACAGCTTCCGTCCGCCGACCATTCTCGAAACCTTCTTCTCCGGAGGTACCCCCGGTGACGGTGCACCGGGCACGGTCTTTGCGCCCAATGAGTGGCTGAAGCCGGAACGGGCGCGTACGGCCGAAATCGGGGCCAACATTCTGCTGGACGACCTTCTGCAGGATGGAGATTCGCTGCGTCTGAAGGCTGCCGCCTTCTACCGCGAAGTGGATGATTACATCGTCCTCGGCTCCATCCTGACTCCAGGGGTAACCGACAGAAGCTACTATGGTTTCGTCAATTACGACGGCACCACCACCATGCGGGGCGTCGAACTAGAAGGAAACTACAACACCGATCGTTTCTGGCTCGGCGGGTCCATGACATTCCTCGATACGGAGTGGCCCGAAAAGACACAGGTCTTTTCCAATGGATCGATCACGACGGACGGCGAGGTCTTTGCGACCTCGGGTGCCGTAGCCCCGAGATTCAAGGTCACTCTTGACGCGGGCCTCAGGTTCTTCGAAACTCGTCTCTCCATCGGAGGTCGCCTGACGCATGTCACGCCAACCCAAAGCCGGAGCCTCGACGAGGACGGCAACCTGAGGGAGATTTCCGATCCCTATACCGTGGCCGATATCTACGCTTCCTACGCGCTGACCGAAAGCGCCACGCTCAAACTGGCCGTCAACAATGTGACGGACCGCAATTACATCCCGGCGACCAGTTCCTACACCGCGCCGGGAAGAACCTTCCTGGCGTCTCTCAACATGAGGTTCTGATGCAAGAAACCGGCAAGGATTTTTCAATGCGACGCAGTCTCCCCGAAACCGTTTCGGTTTTGCCCGGGGAGCACTGTCCGGGCTGAGATCCGGCATTTTGCAACACCCATCCGAGGAGCAGACAAATGGCTGCAATCATTGAACTCACTTCGGCTTCTTCCAATCTGGAGGCTTACCTGACGAGTTGGACCAGCGGTTTCCAGACAAGCTACGGCGCGTTCTGGGACGAGGGCGCGGGCCTTGTGACCAACCCCGTGGCTGGCACGACCTATGAGCAATGGGGCAACGGCACTGCCGGCAGCAAGGGCATCTACCTCGAAGGCGAGGTCCAGTATGCACGCGGCAACCTGACCGGTACGGTCGACACCATCACGCTCGGCAGCGGCTTCAGCCAGTCCAACGCCAGCGGCTTCAGCGTCTCCGCCGAACTCGTCATCACGCCCGACAGCACCATCCCCGGCGCCGGGCAGGACTCGTTCGATTGGGCGATCTACGATCTGACGGTCAACGGTTCTCTTTCCAGCTTCTACGACTACCTCGGCGAAGTCGGCACCGTTATCGAAGACACCGCCGCCTCCAATGTTCTCGTCGGCTTCTCCGGTGCGGACACCTTCGTCTTTTCCGGCGGCGTGGACACGGTCAAGGCAGGTCCTGCCGGCACTTATGGCTATCAGGACGGAACGGATACGCTGGACGTATCGGCATGGGGGGTGACCTCGACCGCCGACATCTACTGGTACGATGACACGAACGGCGACGCCGTTATCGGCTCGCTGACAGACGCTTCCGTCGGCATCACGCTGGTCGGTGTCAGTTCCAGCGTTCTCGACGTGAGCGACTTCATCTTCGCTCCGGCGCTGGCCGCGTGATGACGGCGCGGACGTGCTGAGGAAACCGACATATGCGCCGCCGCTGTCCCTGACAGCGGCGGTCGTCTCGCCGCTGAGGCAATCGCTTCTTGCGATTGCCCTCATCAGTGGTGTCGTCAATATCCTGGCGCTGACCTCACCCCTGTTTATGCTGCAGGTCTATGACAGGGTGCTTTCGAGCGGCAGCGTACCGACGCTGGTGGGTCTCTCCGTGCTGGCGGCCGGGCTCTATCTGTTCCAGGCAGCGCTCGACATCCTTCGGGCGCGGGTTTTGCTGCGGATCGGGGAGCACTTCGACAACAAGCTTTCCGGCCGCGTCCATGACGCCGTCGTCAGGTTACCGCTTCTCGCCCGCATGCCGGGCGACGGGCTTCAACCCTTGCGGGATCTCGACAGCGTGCGGGGCTTCCTGTCTGGAACGGGACCGACCGCCTTCTTCGATCTGCCGTGGATACCGCTTTATCTCGGCATCTGCTTTCTTTTCCACCTATGGATCGGCCTGACGGCGCTTTTCGGCGCAATCCTGCTCGTGCTCCTGACCATCCTTGCCAACACATTGTCGCAGAAATGGGTGAGCGAAACTATCGCGCAGAACATGGCCCGCAACGCCCTTCTGGAAAGCACCCGCCGCAACGCCGAAGTGGTGGCCGCCATGGGGCTTGCAGGCCGGATGGCAACCCGGTGGCGCATTGCCAACAACGCCTATCTCGCGGCGAACCGCCGGGCCGGCGATGTCGCCGGAGGCTTGGGCGGACTGTCGAAAGCCATGCGTGTGATGCTCCAGTCGGCGATACTCGCGGTCGGCGCATGGCTGGTCGTCGAGCAGAAGGCGACGGGCGGCGTCATTATCGCCAGTTCCGTCATGATGGGCCGGGCTCTTGCGCCTGTCGATCTCGCCATAGCCAACTGGAAATCGTTTCTTCTGGCCCGGCAAGGCTGGCCTCGGCTCAAGGAATTGCTGTCCAAGGTTCCGGACCAACCGCCGGTAACCGCCTTGCCCGCGCCGGAGAAGGAGTTGCGGGTCGAAGCCGTCACCATACTCCCGCCCGGCGAGCGCAAGCCGACAGTTGCCCAGGTCGGTTTCACCATCATTGCCGGCAGCGCCCTCGGGATTATCGGGCCTTCCGGTTCGGGCAAGTCCACCTTGTCGCGCGCGCTCGTCGGCGCATGGTCTCCTGCAGCCGGCAAGGTTCGCCTCGACGGCGCAAGCCTCGATCAGTGGGATAGGCAGGCGCTTGGACGGCATATCGGCTACCTGCCGCAGGGGGTCGAGCTCTTCGACGGCACGATTGCCGAAAACATCGCCCGCTTCGAGGAAAGACCTGATCCGGAAGCCATCGTCGCCGCAGCGAAGGCGGCAGGTGCCCAGGAACTCATCCTGCGGTTCGATGACGGCTACGAGACCCGCATCGGGGAGGGAGGGTCGGCGCTTTCTGCCGGACAACGACAGCGGATCGGCCTTGCCCGCGCGCTGTTCCGCGATCCCTTTCTGGTGGTTCTCGATGAACCGAACGCCAACCTTGATGCCGATGGCGAGGCCGCCGTCGTGCAGGCGATTGCCGGCGTGCGTAACCGCGGCGGCATCGCGATCGTGGTCGCACACCGCCCCAGCGCGCTCGGCGTGGTCGATCAGGTTCTGGTGATGGAAAACGGTCGACAGACGGCGTTCGGGCCACGCGACGAAGTATTCGCGAAGGTGCTGCAGACGCCACCCGCACCCTCAAAGGGCTTTCCGGCAACCGGCTCTGCGCTCAAGCCTCTGCGTGTGATCGCCAACCGGCCCGTGCCGGCGAAAGAAGCCCCGACCGGGCAGGAACAGGAGGAACCCGATGGCCGCCGCTGATGACAATCAGATCATCCGTTCGATCCGCCGCCACCTGGCGGCTGGGCTGGCGCTCGGCCTTGTCCTTGTCGGTGGGGCCGGCGGGTGGGCGGCAACGACCGAACTCGCCGGCGCCGTGGTTGCTTCCGGTTCGTTTGTCGTCGATTCCTATGTGAAGAAAGTGCAGCACCCCAAAGGCGGCGTGGTTGGAGAAATCCTTGTGCAGGAAGGCGCGCAGGTGCGGGCAGGGGACGTCGTCATGCGCCTTGACGCAACCCAGACCCGGGCCAGCCTCGCCATCGTCACTAAGCGCCTCGATGAGTTGACTGCCCGTCTGGCGCGCCTTGAAGCCGAACGCGACGATCTCGACGCGATCGATTTTCCCGACCAGTTGCTGGCCCGACGCGACAATCCGGACGTGGCATCTGCAATCCGCAGCGAGACGAGGCTGTTCGAGTTCCGCAGGGAGGCGCGTGCCGGCAAGAAGGCCCAACTTGGCGAACGCATCGCACAGTACGAACATGAGATCGAGGGTCTGAAGGCACAGGAAATCGCCTATGCCGATGGCCTCAGGGTTCTGCAGTCCGAGATCGTCTCGCAGGAAACCCTGCAGGAGAGGGGCGTCGTATCGGTCCAGCGGCTGAACAGCCTGCGAACGCAGGCCGCCACATTCGGCGGCGAGCGTGGTGAAAAGATCGCCTATCAGGCCCAGGCGCAGGGTCGCATCACTGAAACCCGGCTGCAGATCCTGCAGATCGAGCAGGATCTCAAGACGGAAGTCAGTCAGGAACTGCGCGAGATCCAGGGTCAGATCGGTGAATTCATCGAGCGCAAGACGGCAGCCGAGGACGAGCTGAAGCGCATCGATATCGTCGCACCACAATCGGGGACGGTGCACCAACTCGTTGTGCATACCGTCGGCGGTGTCGTGTCGCCGGGTGAACCGATCATGCTCATCGTCCCGAAAGGGGAAGACCTAGCGCTCGACGTGCGCATACAGCCAAAGGATATCGATCAGGTACAACCCGGTCAGAAGGCCGTCCTGCGTCTTTCCGCCTTCAGCCAGCGGACCACGCCCGAACTCAATGGCCATGTCAATCGCGTCGCCGCCGATCTTTCGACCGACGAGAAGAGCGGATTGACCTACTATCTCGTGCGTCTCTCCATCAGCCACGAGGAGATGCAGAAGCTAGGGGGACTGACCCTTGTGCCGGGGATGCCCGCAGAAGCGATGATAAAGACCGGCGACCGCACGGCGCTTTCCTATCTCGTCAAACCGATCAGCGATCAGATCAACAGAGCGTTTCGCGAGGAATGACTGAGCCACGCCGCCCGCCGATCGAACGATAACAAACCCCACATTCGAGGATTTTAAATGAGTGCTGAAGCCGCCCTTGTCGAACCCAGCCGTGCCCTGCGCCTTCGCAATGGAACCCATTGCCACCCACGAAACGCTCGACAAGCGGATCATGAGCGCGGACCCCTTCGGCAACCTTGACCGCTACGCTGCATTTCTCAAGGTCCAGCATGCTCTCCACGGCAGGGTCGAGTGCCTCTATCTCGATCCGCAGCTCGGAGCCCTGCTTCCCGGCCTCGCCTCTCGCCGCCGGCTCGACCGCGTCTGCAGGGATGTCGAAGATATCACCGGCAAACTGCCGAGCCCTGTTTCAGAGGTAGACGAACCGCTGGACGTGCCCACCGCACTTGGCTGGCTTTATGTCGTCGAAGGCTCCAATCTTGGCGCGGCGATCCTGTTGAAGACCGCCACCAAGACGCTCGGCCTCTCCGAAGCGTACGGTGCGCGCCATCTTGCCGGCCATGCAGATGGACGCGGCCTGCACTGGCGAAACTTCACCTCGGCACTCGATGCGGTCGCGCTGACACCGGAAGAGGATGAGCGCGCCGTCGAGGGTGCCCGTCAGGCTTTCGCGTTCGTTCTCGATCTTGTCGAGCGGGAAATGCCGCACGTGTAGTACGGACGCAGTCCGTATCTCCTCAGCGTCGCATGGTTTTACATTCCCCTTTGGCAGATTGGGAGCGGCCAAGCCCGGCCCATCCGTGGAGATTTCATTCCTCAGGCATTTCCGATGCCGGATGGCATGCCTAAGGCAAGCTAGCGTGGTTAACTACGAACAGCCTTTCGCACGTAGTTGTAACGCCGGTCATCGGACCGCCAATGTACGGGATGTTCAGGATCATGAATGATCTATCGGCCTCGAAGTCTGTTCCGGCCCTCGCCGGCATGCTGGAGCTAGCCCGCACCCAGAAGCTGTCGTTCACGGAACTGTTCCAGTTTGCTGAGAGCAGAAGCGCCGCCGGTCAAAGGACCGAGGCTGCGGAACTCTACAAAAGCTGGATCGCCTTCAACGAAGGTCACCCCTTCCTTCATCTCGTCTATTTCAATTATTCCGTAACGCTACGCCAGCTCGGCGACATCGCCGGATGCATTCATGCGCTGCGGGCCTGCCTGAAGCTCGATCCAAAGTTCGGACCGGCCCATATCAATCTAGGACGTGCCTTCGAGGATGCAGGCATCGCCACCCAGGCCATCCAACAGTGGCGCAGCTTCGTGGAACTGAGCGCCGAAAGCTCGGCCGACCGGATTTCACACCGGCTGATGGCGCTCCAGCATATCGGCCGGGTCATGGAGAATGCCGGGCTGCTGGAAGAAGCGGAAACGGCTCTCTGGCAGGCTATCGAACTGCGGCCCGACAAGACCGAAGCCGGCCAGCACTGGAGCGCGCTCCGGCAGCGCCTGTGCACCTGGCCGATCCTGGTTTCGTCCGACCATGTATCCAAACGACAGCTGATCGATTCCATGTCGCCGCTGGCGCTTGCCTGCTACTGCGACGACCCGCTGTTCCAGCTCGCCCGAGCCTATCGCTACAACAAGTCCTTCGTGGGACGTCCTGACATCAGCGGTTTTCCGCGCAAGACGCCGAAACGGAAGGTGGGGACAGGCCAGCGTTTGCGGATCGGCTATGTATCGTCGGACCTGCGCGATCATGCTGTCGGTTTCGCACTTCGCGAGGTGCTGGAACTGCACGACAAGGAAAGCGTCGAAATCTACGCCTATTATTGCGGCGATCCCGCGCCGAACGATCCGACCCAGGCGCGGATGAAGAGCGCCGTCGATTGCTGGCGCGATATCGCCATGCTTGGCGACGCGGATGCCGCCAGGCTGATTGCAGGCGACGACATCGATATCCTGATCGACGTCAATGGCTACACCAAGCACGCAAGAACGAAGATCTTCGCATATCGGCCGGCGCCGGTGAGCGTCAATTTTTGCGGCTATCCCGGCTCTATGGGGAGCCCCTTCCATCAATACATGATTACCGACGAACATATCGTTCCGCCCGAAAACGAAATCTACTATTCGGAAAAGGTCCTGCGGATCCCCTGCTGCCAGCCGATAGATCGCAAAAGAGTGATCGCGGAAAAGCCGTCCCGTGCGGAAGCGGGCCTGCCCGAGAACGCCTTCGTCTTTGCCTGCTTCAACGGCATGCAGAAGATCACAGAGGATACGTTCGGCCAGTGGATGAAGATCCTCGCGGCCACACCCGGCAGTGTTCTCTGGCTGCTGAGCGGTAATGACAGCGCGGACCAGCGCCTGCGAAAGGCAGCGGAAAATGCCGGCGTCGCGCCGGAGCGCCTCATTTTTGCGCCCAAGGCCCCGAATGCAAAACACCTTGCTCGCATCGCCGTCGCCGATCTCTTCCTCGACACCTTCCCCTACGGCGCGCATTCGACGGCGGCAGACGCCCTGACCGTGGGCCTGCCGGTGCTCACTTTTCCCGGAAAAAGCTTCGCGGCACGTTTTTGCCACAGCATCGTCATTGCCGCCGGCATTCCCGAACTTCTCTGCACGGGCCCGGAAAACTACGTCGAAAAGGCCATCGGCTTCGCCAAGAACCCCGGCAGCCTCGACCGCATCAGAAGGGCTCTGCAGGCCGGACGCGAGACCAGCGTATTGCGTGACATTCCAGCCCTAACACGCCGGCTAGAGGAACTTTTCTGGCAAATGCAGGAGGAATGCGAGCGCGGTGAAACACCCGTGCCGGACCTGCGCAATCTCGACGTCTACTATGATATCGGCGCCGAACTCGTGCAGGAAAACACCGTCTTTTGCGAGGACGCCGCCTACCGGCAGCGCTACCTCGAAAAACTGGCCGAATGGCACGATTTCTCGCCGATTCCCGCCGACAATCGCCTGTGGACTACGCCAGTCGCATCGGCGTCATGAAACGATCGGGAGCAAGCGGAAAGAGCGGGTTCGCAATGTCTCGAACTGAAAGAATAGCAGTGGTCGGCGCCGGCCTTTCCGGAGCAGTCATCGGACGCATGCTTGCCGAGGCCGGCCGCGAGATCGACGTCTTCGACACGCGCAACCATATCGCCGGGAACTGCCATACCGAGCGCGACCGCGAAACCGGCGTCATGGTTCATGTTTACGGGCCGCATATCTTCCATACGGACGACCGGGAAGTATGGGATTACGTGAACCGTTTCGAGACCTTCCTGCCCTACAAGAACCGCGTCAAGACGACCAGCAAGGGGCAGGTTTTCTCCCTGCCGATCAATCTTCACACGATCAACCAGTTCTTCGGCAGGACTTTCCGGCCGGACGAAGCGCGCGCCTTCATCGCCGAACTGGCCGACACGACAATAGAAGATCCGAAAACCTTCGAAGAACAGGCCCTGCGCTTCGTCGGCAAGGACCTCTATGAAGCCTTCCTCGAGGGATATACGCAGAAGCAGTGGGGCTGCACTCCGACAGAACTTCCCGCCTCCATCCTGAAACGGCTGCCGGTTCGCTTCAATTACGACGATAACTATTTCTTCCATAAATACCAGGGCATGCCGGAGAACGGCTACACAGAGATGGTCCGCCGGATCCTCGACCATACGAACATCAGGGTTCACTTGGAGACGAGGTTTCACCGGGATCTCGGAGCGGACTTCGATCATGTATTCTATTCGGGTCCGATCGACGGCTATTTCGATTTCGAATATGGCCGCCTGGGATATCGGACACTGGACTTCGAGCGCTTCATCTATGACGGTGATTATCAGGGCTGCGCCGTGATGAATTACGGGGATGTTTCCGTGCCCTATACCCGCGTGACCGAGCACAAGCATTTCGCACCATGGGAGGAGCACGCCGGTTCCGTCTGCTATCGCGAATTTTCCCGCGCCTGCGGTCCCGACGACATCCCTTACTATCCGATCCGCCTGATGGAGGAGAAGGAACAGCTCGCCCAATATGTGGCGCGCGCCGTGCAGGAAAATGCCGTCACCTTCGTCGGACGGCTGGGAACCTACCGTTATCTCGATATGGACGTGACGATTCGAGAGGCTCTGGATACCGCGCGGCTTTATCTTTCCCAGTCTCCCGGAGAAACGAAGATGCCGGCATTCCTGCATTCGCCAATCTGAACGATCCGCATGGGTTGGGCATGGCAACCGTGCCGGATCAACTTCAGGTTCAGGCAAGCCAGTTGCCTATAATCCCCATTGCCAGGTGGTGCATTGTTCGGCCGGCCGCGACCTCAGCCGAAAGCCGAACGGGCAATACCGGTGGGCTGCCCCGTTGGGGCGACTGTTCGCAAACTTTATTGATTTCGACAATCGGCTAACGTCAAAGGCTTTCTCGCATGACCTCGATTATTCCCTCCTTAAGCGTCAGTCAGATCAGGTCTCTTTCAACTGCTGCAGTCGCCGCCTGGACTACGGAAGACGTGGCATTGCTTTCGACGCGGCAGATGAGCGCGCTTTCCTCCGAACAGATTGCAGCCTTGGACACGGAAGACGTCGATGTCCTCAACTCCCAGCAGTTGAGCGCCATTTCGCAGAACGCGATCGTCGGCTTGACCCTCGATCAACTCGCCGTTCTGGACAAATACGATGTCGAGAGCCTGACATCGGGCCAAGTCGCAGCCCTCACCACCACGCAGATCGACGCCTTGACCACCGTGCAGACGGAGGCGCTCACCTCATCGCAAGTCAAAGCCCTCACCGCGTCTCAACTTGCCGCTCTCGGCGTGGAGGATCTCGCCAAATTCTCGCTCGCCGATATCGCGGCGATCAACCAGAACGCCATATCCGGCCTTGCAACGGGCGTGCTGGCCTCCCTTACGACAGGTCAGATTGCAGCCTTGAGCACGGGCGCAGTGGCAAGCCTGACGACCGACCAGATCGAGGCCCTGTCCACAGCACAGGTCGCCGCCCTGACAACCGCCCAGATCAGCGTTCTCAAGGCCGCCCATGTCCAGGCCTTGGGAACCGATGACATTGCCACGCTTTCTACCGCGCAGATTGCGGCATTGAGCACGAAAGCGGTCCCGGCGCTTTTTGTAGACCAGATCGACACTCTCTCCACCGCGCAGGTCGAGGCTCTTACCACCACACAGGTGAAGACTTTGACCTCCGACCAGATCGCCGTCCTGGGGACGGAGGATCTGGCGACATTCTCGACTGCAGATATCGCTGCCATCACGAGTAAGGCCTTGTCGGGCCTGACAGCGAGCCAGGTCGCCTCCCTCTCGACCAGCCAGATTGCGGCGCTGAGCACGAGCGCCATTACCGGCCTTACCACCGGCCATATGGAGGCCCTGTCCACCGCGCAGGTCGAGGCCCTCTCCACCGCTCAGGTGAAAGTCCTGAGTTCGGCCCAGATCGCCATGCTGGAAGCGGACGACCTAGCGACGTTTTCGACCGGCGATATCGCGGCAATCAGCAACAGGGCGATATCGGGCCTGACAAACGACGTGCTTGCGTCCCTCTCCTCCAGCCAGATCGCCTCGCTCACCACGAGCGCCGTGGCCAATTTGAAGGTGACACAAATCGAGGCACTGTCGGTCGACCAGTTGACCGCCATGACGACGACGCAGATCAGCGTCCTCAAGGCGTCCCAGATGCAGGCCCTCGGCACGGATGACATCGCGGCGCTCAGCACCAGGCAAATCGCTGCTCTGAGCACGAGCACGATTGCCAACCTGACAACCGATCAGGTTGCTGCCCTCTCCGGCGCACAGGTCGAGGCGCTGACCGTCACGCAGGTGAAGGCGATGGGTTCGCTACAGCTGTCCGCGCTGGAGACCGACGATATCGCAACGTTCTCACTTGCCGAGATCGCGGCCATCACCAGCAAGGCGATAACCGGTCTCTCCACGGACGTCCTTGTCTCGCTTACCACCAACCAGATTGCCCTGCTCAGCACAAGCGTCATTGCGAGCCTGTCGACGGACCAGATCGCAGCCCTTTCCACCGCGCAGGCCGAAGCGCTCACCATAACGCAGGTGGCCGCGCTGAGTTCGCTGCAAGTCGCGGCACTGGGCACCGACGATCTGGCGACTTTCACGGCCGCGGAAATCGCCGCAATCAGCTACAAGTCGATAGCGGGGCTGGCAACCGACGCGCTTGCGGCCCTCACCGCCGCCCAGATTGCCGCCTTGAGTACGACGACAATCGCAAACCTGACGACCGACCAGATCGACGCCCTGTCCCCCGAACAGATAGCCGCGATGACGACGTCTCAGATCGCCACTCTAAGCTCGAAGCACGTCGCGGCCATGGGCACGGACGGTATCGCGGCCTTGTCCACCAGCCAGATTGCAGCGCTGAGCACCAGGGCTGCGACGGGTCTGAGCACCGACCAGATCGAAGCCCTGTCGACCGCCCAGGCCGAAGCGCTGTCGCCTGCCCAGGTCGCCGCACTGAGTTCCGTGCAACTGGCAGCGCTGGCGAGCGAGGACCTCGCGACCTTCTCCACCGCGGATATCGCAGCCATCAGCTCTACCGCCGTATCGGGTCTTTCCGCAAACCTCATCGAGGCTCTCACCACCCGACAGATCGCGGCCTTGAGCGCCAACGCGATCAAGGGCCTGAGCACGGATCAGATCGTCGCCCTTTCGACCGCACAGGTCGAGGCGCTTTCGACCGTCCAGGTGGCCGCTCTTAGTTCCGCACAGATGGCGGCGCTGGAGACCGCCGATATCGCGACCTTCTCCACCGCGGACATCGCCGCGATAAGCTCGAGCGCAATATCGGGTTTGTCGACGAACATCATCGCCGCTCTTTCCAGCACACAGATCGAAGCCCTGAGCACGGCCGCCATCAAGGGCCTGACCACTCTCCAGATCGACGCTCTCAGCTCGGACCAGGTCGCCCTTCTGTCGACCAAGCAGCTTGCCGCACTGAGTTCCGCGCAAGTCGCGGCGCTGAACACCGGCAATGTCACCGCATTGACCACGGAACAACTGGCCGCCCTCGGGACCGCCGGCATCTCGGGCCTGAGCACGCGGCAGATCGCTGCCCTGGAACCCGAACAGATCGCCATCTTGACAACCGCGCAGATCGCCGCGCTCAACTCGGCGCAGATTGCCGCCCTTGGTACGGATGACATCGCAGCGCTTTCTACCGACCAGATTGCAGCGCTTGGCACCGGCGGCATCGCCGGGCTCACAACCAGACAGATCGACGCCCTGAACAGCGATCAGATGGCTGCACTGTCCAGCAAGCAGATTGCGGCTCTCAATTCCGACCAGATCGCCGCGCTTGACACGGGCGATATCCTGACCTTCTCGACGGCCGAGATTGCGGCCATAACATCCGCGGCGATAGCAGGGTTGTCGACAGCGGTCCTTGCCTCCCTTTCGAGCGGCCAGATCAACGCCTTGAGCACGGCCGGCATTTCAGGCCTGACGACCAAACAGGTCGAGGCCCTGAGCGAGGAACAGATTGCCAGCCTTTCTACCAAGCAGATTGCGGCCTTAAGCTCCGGTCAGCTTGCGACCCTGAGCACCAACGAGATCGCCGCGCTCTCGACGGACCAGATCGCGGCCCTCGGCACAGCGGCCATCGCAGGTCTTTCCACCAAGCAGATCGTGGCAATGAGCACCGCGCAGGTCGAGGCATTGACCTCGGCGCAGGTCGCCGCCTTCGGCTCGGCACAGCTTGCCGTCCTTGAAGCGGAAGACATCGCCACCTTCTCGACCAAGGACATCGCTGCGATTGGATCGAGCGCGATCATAGGACTGTCCACCGGTGCGATAGCGGCGCTTTCGACCGACCAGATCGATGCGCTGACTACCGCAGGCGTCGCCGCTCTGAGCACGAGGCAGATTGCAGCCCTGGCCACCGGTCAGGCCGAAGCGCTCAGTTCCGCACAGGTCAGCGCCCTCAGCTCCGCCCAGCTTGCAGCGCTCGGTTCAGAAGACATCGCAACCTTCTCGACCGCCGACATTGCAGCCATCAGTGCCAACGCGATCGCAGGCTTGTCCACCGCTGTTCTGGCATCTCTTTCGACCGAACAGATCGCCGTCCTGAGCACAGCCAGTGTGGCAGGCCTTACGACCAAGCAGATCGAGGCCCTGAACAGCGATCAGATCAAGGCGATGAGCACAGCCCAGATCGCGGCGCTCGCCTCCAGACAGGTCGCGATCTTCAGCACGGAGGAAATTGCGGCCCTTTCCACGGCACAGATTGCGGCTCTCGGCACTGCCGGTGTAGCTGGCCTTTCCACGAGCCAGATCAACGCTCTGAGCACCGCGCAGGTCGATGCCCTCTCCACCGCGCAGATCGGCGCGCTGAGTTCCGCCCAGATCGCCGCCCTCGGCACGGACGATATCGCGACCTTCTCGACCAGGGACATCGCCGCAATCAGTTCCAGCGGGATCGCCGGATTGTCGACGGACCTTATAGCGAGCCTGTCGAGCGACCAGCTTTCCGCCTTCAGCGCGGCCAGCATCGCCGGCCTTTCGACGGATCAGATCAACGCGCTGAACACCGGGCAGATCCACGCCCTGTCAACTGCGCAGGTGAATGCGCTGACCTCCCGGCAGGTTGCCGCCCTCTCCACCGACGACATTGCCGCCCTCTCCACCGACCAGATCGCCGCGCTGAACACGGCCGGCATCAAGGCCCTGGGCACCGACGACATCGCGGCCTTGAGCGCCGAGCAGGTCGAGGCCCTGACAAGCACGCAGGTCGCCGTTCTCAGCTCGACGCAGATTGCAGCGCTTGGAACCGACGATATCGCCATGTTCTCCACCAAGGACATCGCGGCGCTGGCTTCCAGCACGATCTTCGGACTTTCCACCGCCTTGCTGGCGGCCCTTTCGACGGACCAGATCGCGGCTCTGAGCACAACCGGTATCGCGGGCCTCTCCAGTGATCAGATCGCGGCTCTGAGCACCGATCAGGTCGAGGCCCTGACGTCCCTTCAGGTTTCGGCTTTGAGCTCGGCACAGATCGCGGCCCTCGGCACGGACGACATCGAGACGTTCTCGACCGCAGATATCGCGGCGATCAGCTCGAGCGCAATTGCCGGCTTGTCTGCCACCCTCCTGGGATCGCTCTCGACCGATCAGGTGGAAGCGCTGAGTGCGACGAGCATCGCGGCGCTCTCTACCTCCCAGATCGAAACGCTGAGCCTTGAGCAGCTCAAGGCCCTGTCGACCACGCAGATAGCAGCGCTGAGTTCCAAGCAAATCGCGGCGCTGGGGACCGATGATATCGCGGCGCTCTCCACCAAGCAGGTAGCGGCGCTGAGTACTGCCGGCATCAAGGGTCTTAGTACCGACGACATCGCTGCCCTCAGCGCGGAACAGGTTGAAGCGCTGACCGCAACCCAGATCGCGGTGCTGAGTTCGACCCAGATTGCCGCGCTCGGCACGGATGATCTGGACACGTTCACGACCGCCGAGATTGCAGCCATCAGTTCCAGCGCCATCGTCGGATTGTCGACGGACCTTCTGGCCTCGCTCTCGGCCGATCAGGTGGAGGCGCTGAGCGCCGCAGGCATTTCCGGCCTCTCCAGCAGCCAGATCGCCGCCCTCAGCCCGGAGCAGATCGACGCCCTCACGACCGCACAGCTTGCGGCCCTGACGTCGAAACAGGTCGCGGCTCTTGGCACGGATGGAATTGCATCGCTTTCCACAAGCCAGATCGCGGCACTCAGCACGGCCGGCATCGCCGGGCTTTCCATCGGCCAGATGGAAGCGCTCAGTCCTGAGCAGGTCGAAGCCCTGTCCTCGACACAGGTTGCCGCGCTGAGCTCGACCCAGATTGCCGCGCTGAGCGTGGACGACTTGGACATGTTCTCGACCGCAGATATCGCGGCGATCAGCTCGAGTGCGATTGCCGGCCTCTCGACAAGCACGATTGCCGCGCTCTCCAACACTCAGATCGCGGCCCTGAGTGCAGCCGGCATTGCCGGGCTCTCGACGAGCCAGATCGTTGCCCTCAGCCCGGAACAGGTCGAGGCCCTGTCCACCACGCAGGTCGCCGCACTGAACTCGAAACAGATCGCAGCTCTCGGTACCGATGATCTCGACATGTTCTCGACCGCCGACATTGCCGCGATCAGCTCGGCCGCCATGTCCGGTCTGTCGACGGCGGCCATCGCCGCCTTTACGCCGGACCAGATCGCTGCCCTGAGCGCGGCCGGCATTGCCGGGCTCTCCACCAGCCAAATCAGCGTGCTGAGCTCCGAGCAGATCGAAGCCTTGTCGACCGCGCAGATAGCGGCTCTCGGCTCGAAGCAGATCGCGGCGCTGGACACGGACGACATCGCATCGCTCTCCGCAAGCCAGATCGCTGCCATCAGCGCGGCAGGCATCGCCGGCCTGACGAGCGCCCAGGTCGCGGCGCTGAGCGCGGAACAGGTGGATGCCCTCTCGCCGACGCAGATCGCCGCCCTCGGTTCGGATGCTCTTGCAGGCCTTACGCTTGAGGATTTCGAAAGCTTCTCGACCGCGGAACTCGCAGCGATCAGTTCCTCGGCGATCAAGGGGCTCTCGACGGCCATCATCGCGGCGCTGTCCACGAACGATATCGCCTCGCTTGGCACCGCCGGCATTCATGGCCTGAGCAGCGAGCAGGTCGCAGCCCTCAGTGCGGAGCAGCTTGAATCCCTCTCCACCGATCAGATTGCCGCCCTGAGTTCCGACGGCCTTGCAGGTCTTTCCACTGAAGACATGGAGACTTTTTCGACCGCGGAGCTTGCCGTTATCAGTTCGTCAGCCATCAAGGGTCTGTCGACCGCGATTATTGCCGGCCTCTCCACAAGCCAGATCGCCGTTCTGACGACAAGCCAGATAGCTTCGCTGGGCTATAATCAGGTGGCTGCGATGAGCACCGACCAAATTGATTCGCTCTCCATGACGCAGCTTTCCGCCCTGACGGCATTGCAGGCGGCGGCCCTCGGCACCGACGATATCGCCCTCTTGTCCACCAGCGAAATCGCCGCCCTCAACTCTCAGGCCATCTCGGGGCTGAGCACCGGGGTCATCGCAGCGCTGTCGACGGCGCAGGCCGAGGCGTTGACTTCGAGCCAGGTCGGCGCCCTCACTTCGGGACAGGTCGCGGCACTGGAGATGGAAGATCTCGCCACCTTCTCCACCGAAGACATCGCAGCCTTCAGTTCGACCAGCCTCGCAGGTCTCTCCACCGAAGACATTGCGGGCCTGTCGGATGCTCAGCTGGACGCACTCATGGGCTCCCACATGGGAGATCTGAACTCGGACCAGATTGCAGCGGTCATTTCGGCCTATCTCACGACGTAACTACGTCAGATCCCAGGCAGGGTTCGCCCTGCCTGGGTACCCAGATTGAAGCGGCAAAATGGGATGCGGCGCTACAAGCTGATGCAGCACGGCTCGACAGCACCGCCTTCAAGGGCTACCTGATATCCCTCTTCAATTCCGGATGATGACCATGTCCCCCATTTCCTTCGATCCGACCGCTCTTGCTGCTGCGCTGAAACAGGCCAAGGCGCGCATGCCTGCCGACAGTCTTCCTGCACCTTCGACGATCGCCGAGGCCTTTGCCGTCCAGGCGATAACCACGGCGGATGCGCCGGCGGAACCCGGGGGCTACAAGGTCGCCCGTTCTCCTGACGGCATTGCCGTAACGGGACGATTGCTTCCGCTCCATATCGCCGATGCTGCGACCTTCCCATGGCGGGCGGGCGTCGCCATCGAAGCGGAGATCGCCATACGACTCTCCACCGCATTGCCGCCCCGCACGGAGGGTTACAGTCGGGATGAAATCGTCAAAGCGGTCGACAGCGTCCATCTCGGCCTGGAGGTCCTGGACAGCCGCCTCGTCGAGGGCAGCAAATCGCCCTACCTGCTCTTCCTCGCCGATCGTCTCGGCAATGCCGGTTATCTGCTCGGGCCGACGCTGCCGCTTTCCGCTCTTGACGCAGTGGCGGGCACACCACTCGAAATCACCCTGGGCGACGAAGTGATCTTTGCCGATGCAGCCAGACATCCGGCAGGCGATGTGCTTGCATGGCTCGCGGATTGGGCCAATCGGACGGACCGGCCGGAAAATTCGCTTGCTGCGGGAGAAATCATCACGACCGGCAGTCTTTGTGGCGCCGTCCCTCTTGCCAGGGCCGCCGCACTGACCATCGTGCTCGACGCCACCCACCGCCTGACGGCGGATTTCGCGGCGTAAACGAATGGTCGCGTCGTTCCGACGAAATCCCACCATTTTTTCCCGACTATTGAACAACTCTTTTCTTGACGCTATATTGCGTCAAAATTAGAGGCTTATTCTGTCGAGATCGATATCATGGGGCTGGCACAGTATTCGGATAACGGGATGTTCGCACCACGGAAGATCGCCGACACGCTACGGACGACAAGCGAGGAAGTTGCCCGCACCGTAGGGCTGGGCAGGGATGCTGTTCAGCGCAAGGATCGTGTGCGTTCGGACAGGACGCAGCGTCGTCTTCGCGAGATGGTCGAGATCCTCAACAAGGTCGAGCCGCGCTTCGGCTCCGCCCTGATGGCGTATGCCTGGTATCGTTCCGAACCTCTGCCTGGTTTTTCCGGCCAGACCGCCATGCAGCTTGTGCGCAATGGCAGGGCCGAGGACGTACTCGACTATATCGACGCGATCGATGCCGGCGTTCACGCCTGACCATGCCGTTATCCTTTAGCGGCAAGCTCTATCGCGCCCTCAACCCGATCTACGCCCGCGAACCGCTGTCAGGCCGCGGCGCGGAACTCTATGGTGGACGCTTCAATCCAAAAGGCATGCAGGCGCTCTACGCATCGCTCTCCATCATGACAGCATTGCGGGAAGCGAACCAGGTCGGCAATCTCCAGCCGACCACGCTCGTTTCCTATGACGCCGAGATCGACAGGGTTCTGGACGGCCGCGAGGCCTCGGAACTGGCGGCATTCGGAATGGATGCCGCGGCCTTGGCTGCTTCAACCTGGCGTGACGAAATGAAAGCCCATGGCGAGGCAAGAACGCAGGCATTCGCCAGGCAGGCGACGGCCGCAGGCTATCATGCCCTGCTGGTCCGCAGCTTCGCGCCAGGCGCAACGGACGACGATTTCAATCTGGTCCTGTGGCAATGGGGCGATAAGGCACCTTCCAGGCTGAACCTTATCGATGACGAACACAGGCTCTCCCGGTTGCCATAGAAGGCACGGCCAAGCGGACAGCTAAATACGACAGGACGGCAATATGAAGCGAATGCTATCGATCGGCGAATGCATGGTGGAACTCCGCCAAGCGGAGGGAGGGCTTCTGAGCAAGGGATATGCGGGGGATACCTTCAACACCGCCTATTACGCCCGTCTCGAGGCCCCCGATGACTGGGTGGTCAGCTATCTGAGCGCCGTCGGAACGGACAAGATATCCGAGGAGATGCTGTCCTTCATTGAAGGCACCGGTGTCGAGACCGCTTTTATAAGGCGCGTCACCGGCCGCACGCCCGGCCTCTACATGATCCATCTCGATAATGGCGAACGCAGCTTCTCCTATTGGCGCTCGGCATCCGCGGCGAAGACCCTTGCGGACGATCCGAACCATCTGCGGGCCGCGATTGAACAATCGGATGTGCTCTTCTTCTCGGGCATCACGCTCGCAATATTGAGCCTCAATGCCGCCGGTACCCTGATCTCTGAGCTTCGGGCAGCAAGGGCGGAGGGCAAGACCGTGGTCTTCGATCCGAACATCCGTCCCCATCTCTGGCAGGACAAGACCGCCATGCTGGAAACCGTCACCGAAGGGGCTTCAGCCGCGAACCTCGTCATGCCGAGCTTCGACGACGAAGCCACACATTTCGGCGACGCCGATCCGGAAGCGACGATTGCCCGATACAGGGCGCTTGGCGCCGACGGCGTGGTGGTCAAGGACGGCGCGAACGGGATCACTCTTGGCTTTGCGGGTAAACCCGTGGAGTTCATCCCTGCCGCCCGGGTCGAAAAGATCGTCGACACCACAAGCGCCGGCGACAGCTTCAACGGCACCTTTCTCGCCCACTACATTCAGGACGGCGACGCCCGGACGGCAGCCCACGCCGCAGCCCGGATCGCCGCCGCCGTCATCGGACATCACGGCGCGCTCGTCCCGCGGAATGCACTCCTTGCAGCGACAGGCGAGACAGTTGTTCCGCCATCGGCCTGACCGCGAAGTGCCCCACAGTTTAGGGGCAAACTGCGCGCTGATCCTGACTTTGCAACAAGCCCGGCGAAGGTCGTGGCTGCATGGCCCGCACCATAGAATAGCACCGGTACTTCGTGGGTGAGGTTATGTAGTCGATAGCTTACGCTGCGGAGCGCGCGTTCAGGGAAAAAATCCGGTAGTTGCGAATGCCGATCGATCCGGAAGCCCCTGATACGACTTCAGTCGTTGAAGGCACCCGGATCTCGAAGCTCTCGCCGGACTCTGCCGTGACAAGGAGGTTGCGTTCTCCGGGACGATCCATGACCCGGTTTACCGTTACGGCGATATCCCCCTCCCCGTTGACCGACCATTCGGCCTCGGTAGGACGGAAAAACACCTCAGCCGGTCCGTCCGCCAGGCCATCCGCCTCGATCTGCCCCTTGCCCAGACGAGCACGTCCGCCGACGACTTCCGTCCGCAGGACATTCGTGTCTCCCAGGAAGCGCATGACGAAAGCCGAGCCCGGATTGCGGCAAATTTCCGAAGGGCTGGCCGCCTGGACGATTTTTCCTTCATTCAGAATGACAACGCGATCAGCAAGATCCAGCGCCTCTTCCTGATCGTGGGTGACGAAAAGCGTGGTGATGCCGAGCTGGTCGTGGATCTCCCGCAGCCATCGGCGCAGGTCCCGGCGCACCTTCGCATCGAGTGCACCGAAGGGTTCATCGAGAAGCAGCACCTTTGGATCGACGGCCAGCGCACGGGCCAGAGCGACCCGCTGGCGCTGGCCACCCGAAATCTGGCCCGGGAAGCGGCCGCCCAGCCCTTCAAGGCGCACAAGCCCCAGAAGCTCCTTCACCCGAGCGTCGATCTCCTCCCGGCTCCGTTTGACGGCGCGTGCAGTCGTCATGCCGAAGGCGATGTTTTCGGCGACGGTCATATGCGGGAAGAGAGCGTAGTGCTGAAAGACAAACCCCACTCCGCGCTCGCGCACGGGAATTTCGGTTGCATCCTGGTCTCCGAAATAGATCTGGCCGCCATCTGCGAATTCAAGGCCGGCGACCATGCGCAGGATGGTAGTCTTTCCGGAACCGGATGGCCCCAGCAGGGCAACCAGCTCTCCGCTGGCGATATCGAGGGAAACGCCGTGGACGGCGCGAAACGTGTCGAATGTCTTTACGACGTTGTCGAGGCGAATTTTCATGCGGTCTGTTCCCCGGCGGTTTCAGCGGCGGCGACCGGCCGCCTCTTGCGCCCGGCGCCGCGGCGTTCCAGCAGCACCTTTGCGATAATGGTAAAGATTGCGATGACGGCAAGAATGGAGGCCGCAGCAAAGGCACCCGCCGTCTGGTAGTCGTGGTAGAGCAATTCGATATGAAGCGGCAGCGTATTGGTCTGGCCGCGGATATTGCCAGAGACGACGGAAACGGCACCGAATTCGCCGACCACGCGCGCATTGCAGAGCACGATGCCGTAAAGCAGCGCCCATTTGATGTTGGGGAGTGTCACCTTCAGGAACGTCCGCAACCCCGATGCGCCGAGCGATGTGGCCGCTTCCTCGAGATCCCTGCCCTGCGCCTGCATGAGAGGAATGAGTTCGCGTGCCACGAAGGGAGCCGTGACGAACATCGAAGCCAGCACGATGCCCGGCAAGGCGAAGAGCACCTTTATCCCGGCGTCCTGGAGAAGAGGGCCGAACAGCCCCTGAAGACCGTAGACGAACAGATAGGAAACACCCGCGACAATCGGCGAAATCGAGAACGGAATCTCTATAACGACGATCAGGAGACGGCGCAGGGGAAAATCGAACTTGGTGATCGCCCACGCGGCGCAAATCCCGAAGACCGTATTCAACGGCACTGCGACGAGGGCCGTCAGGACGGTCATCAGAATGGCGCTGCGCGTATCGGGATGGCTGACCGCCGCCCAATAGACATCCGCTCCCTTCGAAAAAGCCTCGATGCCGATGACCACGAGAGGCGCAAGGATGAACAATGCTCCGATCAGGAGGACCCCACCGATCAGACTGCGGCGGACCAGCGGTGTGTCCCCGACGCGCGGCGCGCGTCCGTTCGCGTTTTGCATGGCTCAACTCCGCTCCGTGTAGCGCAATGCGCGATTTTGCAATGCGTTCGTGACGGCAAGCATGGCGAAGGCAGTGATGAGGAGCACGGAGGCGATGGCCGCGGCCGCCTGATAGTCATACTCCTCGAGGCGGATGAAGATGAGCAGAGCCGTGATCTCCGTCTCGAATGGCTGGTTGCCCGCGATGAAAATGATCGCACCGAATTCGCCGAGACTGCGGGCGAAGGCCAGAGAGACACCCGCGAGCAGCGCGGGTTTCAGCAACGGCAGGATAACGCGGGTGAAGACTTCGCGATCCGAGCCACCGAGCGACTGGGCGGCCTCTTCCAGCGCAGGATCGATCTCTTCAAGAACGGGCTGAACGGTACGGACGATGAAAGGAAGGCTGGTGAACGCCATGGCAATCATGATGCCGAGCGGCGTGTAGGCGACCTGGATGCCGAGCGGATCGAGAAAACGACCGAACAGGCCGCCCGGCGCAAAGAGGGTCGTCAGAGAAATACCCGCGACCGCCGTCGGCAAGGCGAACGGCAGGTCGACGACGGCATCGACAAGGCGTCGACCGGGAAACCGGTAGCGCGACAAGACCCACGCCAGCGCCAGCCCGAAGAACAGATTGAAAACGGTGGCCGCCAAGGCGCAAAGAACGGTGACGCGATAGCTCGCGACGGCCCGCGCGGAGGAAATGATCGACCAGTAATCGGCGGGCCCGAGGCTTGCGGCCTTGAATACGAGCGCCGTCAGCGGCAGGACGACGATCAGCGCGACATAGAAAACGGTCACGCCGAGCGAGAGCGAAAATCCGGGCAGGACACGGCGTTTCAAACGGCAACCTCTTCAAACATAAATCGCCCGACAGCCGAAGCCGTCGGGCCGGCAGATAACCGCGCTTGTTCTTAACGTTGACCGTAAAGCTCGTCCAGCAGCCCGCCCGAGGCGAAATGCGTTTTCTGGATGTCACTCCAGGAACCGAATACGTCCTCGACCTTCTGGAGTTCCACGGCCGGGAACTGATTCTTGAACTCGGCGCTGACGGCAGGGTCGTTCACACGGTTGCCATTCTGAGCGAGAATACGCTGCCCTTCCGGTGTGTAAAGAAAGTCCAGATAGGCCTTGGCGAGGTCGCGCGTGCCACGGGCATCGGCAACCTTGTCGACGATCGCGACCGGAAACTCCGCCAGAAGGCTGGTGGGCGGCGTTACGGTTTCCAGCTTGTCCTTGCCGAATTCCTTAACGATGCCGCGCGTCTCGGCCTCGAATGTCACGAGCACGTCGCCGACATTGCGCTCCACGAAAGTCGTCGTCGCGGCACGTCCGCCCGTATCGAAGACCGGAACGTTGTCGAAGAGCTTGGTAACGAACGCCTTCACCTTGGCTTCGTCGCCACCATAGGCTTTCTTGGCAAATGCGGTCGCCGCCAGATAGGTGTAGCGCGCATTGCCGGAGGTCTTCGGGTTCGGGAAGATCACCTTGACGTCGTCCCGGACAAGGTCGTCCCAGTTCATGATGTTCTTCGGATTGCCGGCCCTGACGAGGAAGGACGGGAAGGAATAATAGGGCGAGGCGTTATTGGGAAAATTCTTCTGCCAATCGGCCGAAACGAACCCGCCCTTGGCAAGCGTCTCGACGTCGATCACCTGGTTGAAAGTGACGACGTCCGCCTCAAGTCCCTCGAGAATGGAGCGCGCCTGTTTCGACGAGCCTGCGTGGGATTGATCGACCGTTACATCCTTGCCGGTATCGGCCTTGTACTTCGGAACGAAAGCCTGGTTCACAGCCGCGAACAGCTCACGCGAAATGTCGTAGGAGGCGTTGAGGATCTTGTCCTCGGCCCGACCGACCGAAGCGCCTGCGAGTACCGCCGCCACAACGATCGAAAGCGAAAAAATGCGCTTCATCCAGTAAATCCCGATAGAAATGTTGATGCTGAAACAAACATATAGGTCAAGGGATGACCGAACGAGGCGAGATTGCCTCGGCATGGCAGGCAAACGGGAATGATTTTCCGCGGTTCGGGAGAGTGAAGGCAGAGATTTTCGGATGCCTTCCCGATGGTCTGGGAAAGGATGATGGAACCGGCCTCAGTCCTTGCGGGCGGAACGTTCAGCCGTAACGCGGTTTGCAACTATATTGCTCCCATGCGGCGCCCCGTGCCCGCTTACGATCTTTCTCTACGGAAGAAACCAAAACGCCCTTTCCAAACTCTCTGGACAAAATAGTGGATACGATCCACTATTTTGTGGCCGACGACGGTCAAAAGGCCGCGCGGCACAATCAGCGACGAAGCCAGAAAACAAGGGGAACCCATGTCGCAAGCCTCCATGCCTCCCAACGTGGTGCTATCGGTGCGTCATCTGACAGTCAGCCTACCTCCCAAGATGGAACGCGCCCATGCAGTCCAGGACATCTCATTCGATCTCAATGCCGGTGAAATTCTTTGCATCATCGGCGAATCCGGCTCCGGCAAATCTGTAACCGCCAACGCCATCATGGGCTTGCTCGCGCCGTCGATCAAAGTGACGGGCGGACAAATCCTCTTCAAGGGCATGGACATCGTCTCCACTCCCGAGGAGAAAATCAGGCCGCTGCGCGGGCAGGCTGTCTCGATCATCTTCCAGGACCCGCTCTCGGCGCTGAACCCGTTGATGACCGTCGGCGACCAGATCGCCGAGGTTATGGCGGCCCATGGCGTCGGCACTCCGGAAAGCCGAACCGCCAGGGTGCTCGAACTGCTGGAGGAGGTCGGCCTTCCCGACCCCGCGCTCATGCGCCTGCAATATCCCTTCCGCCTCTCCGGCGGCCAGCGGCAGCGCGTCATGATCGCCATGGCGCTGGCGCTCGATCCCGATGTCCTGATCGCCGACGAACCGACGACCGCGCTCGACGTCACCACACAGGCACAGATTCTGGAACTCATCCGCAAGATCCAAAAGCGGAAGAATATGAGCGTGATGTTCATCACCCACGACTTCGGGGTGGTCGCGGAGATCGCCGACCGCGTCGTGGTGATGGAAAAGGGGATACTGGTCGAGCAGGGCAAGGCCGAAGACGTATTGACCCGCCCGTCGCATCCCTACACCCAGCGCCTCGTGGCCGCAGTGCCGCGCATGCGCGGCGACGACCGATCCGCAGTCGAGGACGCACCCGTGGTACTTCAGGTGGAAAACCTGCAGAAGGAATACCGCACGACCGGTTCATTTCTCAGCAAGGGCCGTGTGGTGAAAGCGGTCAACGATGTCAGCTTCGTCATTCACAAAGGCCAGACCCTCGGTGTCGTCGGCGAAAGCGGTTCGGGCAAGTCTTCGCTTGGCCGCGTCCTTTTGAAACTCCTGGAACCCGATGCGGGGCGAATCCTCTTCGACGGCCGGGATGTGGCAAACATGCCCGAAGAAAGTTTTCGCCTGCTCCGGCCCTATATCCAGATGATCTTTCAGGACCCGTTTGCGTCGCTCAATCCGCGCCACACGATCGGCAGGATCCTGACGGTCGGGCCGGTTGCCCACGGCCTTGCCGTCCATGAAGCGAAGACCAAGGCCTTCCGCCTGCTGAAGCTGGTCGGTCTCGACGAAGCGGCCTACGACCGCTTTCCACATGAGTTTTCCGGCGGACAGCGCCAGAGGATCGGCATTGCACGCGCATTAATGTTCGATCCTGTCCTGCTTGTCGCGGACGAGGCCGTCTCGGCCCTCGACGTCTCCATCCAGGCACAGATCCTCGAATTGCTGGCCCGCGTGCAGAAGGAAATGAAGGTCGCAATGATCTTCATTACCCACGACCTGCGTGTGGCAAGCCAGATCTGCGACGACGTGATCGTGATGTACAAGGGAAGCGTGGTTGAACACGGTCCGCCCTCCAAGATATTCCGGGCACCCGAGCACGAATATACGCAGCGGCTGGTTTCAGCCATTCCCGGCGCGGACTGGGAACCAGCGGCAAGGGCCGCGGAAGCCTGACGGGCTTCCTCAAGGAGATTCGCCTTAAACGACCCGCCTGCCCGTTCTCCTAACGGGCGGCGGGTGCGTTACGGCCGAAGCAAAAAACATGGGAAAAACCGACCGGACCCCAGGGAATCCGGAGTGTTGGTTGTTGCCTCAAAAACTTTCCGGAAAAGAGAAAAAATTTCTTATCAGGACAACAATATAGTTGCATTCATCCACCATTTGTCCTTTCCTACCGCCACGACGACACACGACATGAATGCCGGACAGCATGGGCAGGCTGCAGATACCGCAGGCCGCCGGCGGTTCTTCATGTCCGCAAGAGACAGGAACAGAATGCCGAAAATACCAGCAAAACCGCCAACGACCGTCGAGGAGGTCGATCTCGACGTCCTTAAGGACACGCTGAGCTTCTACATCCGGGCAATCAATCTCGCAGTATCCCGGGATCTCGACGAATGTCTCGAAGGTCTCGACGTCGCCAAAGGCACCGGCAAGATCACAACGCTACTTCTCGTCGACAGCCATCCTGGCATCCGCCCCTCCGTCATCGCCCACCTGACGATGAAGGACCGCTCCGCAATGGGACGCATCATCGACCAGATGGAAGCGCACAATCTGCTACGGCGCGAAACCTCCCCCGAAGACAGCCGCGCTCAGGAGCTTTACATCACGGCGGCCGGCGCTGCCCTGGCCGTTAAAGTCCGCGAACTCGTCCCCAAGCAGTCGCGCGAATTTTTCGACTTCATCCCTGAAGACGAGCAACGACAACTCATGGACATCCTGCGGCGGGCATATCGCCGGATTGTAGGGCTTGCGGAATGACCATCAAAACCGGACGGCGCGTTGCGCTGATTTCAGGAGCGAGCAGGGGCATAGGCGATCACATCGCCGCGGAACTGTTCCGACAGGGTTGGGCGGTATCGCTCGGGATGCGCAAGCCGACAATACCCTACTGGGCCAGCTCGGGAGACCAGGCGAATTCCGTGCATCTTGCACAATACGATGCAAATGACCCCGGCGCCGAAGCGCGCTGGGTCGCGGATGCCCTCCGCCATTTCGGACGGGTCGATGCCATCGTCGCCAATGCCGGCATCATGATCCCCAAGACGGTGATTGAAGCGGAAGACGAAGACATCGACGCGATGCTCGCTGTCAACGTCAAGGCGCCGCGCCGTCTTGCAAAGGCCGCATGGGAACCGCTCTGCGAAAGCGGCCAGGGACGCGTCATCATTCTCGCATCGCTTTCCGGCAAACGCGTCAAGTCGGCGGGATCGGGCAGCTATTCCGTCTCCAAATTCGCGGCTGTGGCACTTTCCCATGCGATCCGGCAGGCCGGTTTCGACAAGGGTGTACGCGCCACCGCCGTCTGCCCCGGTTTCGTCGCAACCGACATGGCTGCCGGCCTGACCGACCGGCCAGCCGAACAGTTGACCCAGCCAGACGACCTCGCCCGCATCGTCGCATTGCTCGTTTCCCTTCCGAACGAGGCCTCCGTCGCCGAGTTCGCCATCAATTGTCAGCTTGAGGAGTTTTTCTGAAATGCCCGGTCCATATGTCGTTCCCGTCCATGGCGACGAGGAACTGCCGAAAGAGGTGGACGTCGTCGTGATCGGCGGCGGGATCATCGGAACCTCCACAGCACTGGAACTTGTCGATAGCGGTCTTCGCGTCGCGCTTTGCGAAAAGGGCGGGATCGGCCACGAGCAATCCAGTCGTAACTGGGGCTGGGTGCGCATCTCCCGCCGCGACCCCCGCGAAGTACCGCTGATGGCGGAATCCCTTCGTATCTGGGCCGACCTCAACCGGCGCACCGCCCGTGAGACCGGTTTCAAACGATCCGGCATCGTCTTCACCTGCGCCGACGACAAGCAGTTCGATGAGCACGAACGCTGGAACCGCAACCTTGAAGGCTACCAGATCGAGTCCCGCATGCTGAGCGCAGCGGAGTTCAAAGCGAAATACCCCGACTCCAACATGAACATCGCCGGCGCGCTCTACACCGCCGGCGATTGCCGCGCGGAGCCCCAACGGGCCGCGCCGGCGATCGCGGAAGCTGCCCGTGACAGGGGCGCCCATATCCTGACCGAATGCGCGGTACGCGGCCTGCAGCTCTCCGCCGGCAGGGTTTCCGGAGTCGTGACAGAGCGCGGGGAGATCGCATGCAAGGCCGTGGTTCTCGCAGGTGGCGCGTGGTCGAGCCTCTTCCTCGGCAATAATGGCCTCGATCTTCCGCAGCTGAAGGTCATGAACTCCGTGCTGCGCACGAAACCGCTCGAAGGCGGCCCGGAAGAGGCCTTGTGGTCGAATGGCTTTGCCATTCGCAAGCGGCTCGACGGCGGCTACACCATTGCCGACGGTTTCCAGAACATCGTTGACATCGTACCCGCCTCCTTCCGCTACGCGACGAAATTCCTGCCGGCGCTGGGGCACGAGTGGCGTTCGCTCCGCTTCCGCTTCGGCGGCAGGTTCTATGACGAGTTCCGCATGCCCCGCCATTGGGCGCTCGATGAACCCTCTCCCTTCGAGTACAACCGCGTCCTCGATCCGATCCCCTCGAAAGCGATGACCGACAGCGCGCTCGCCAAACTGAAGAAGGCCTTCCCTGTCTTCGAAAAGGCGGAAATCGCGCAGCGCTGGGCGGGCATGATCGATGTCACGCCCGACGCCATCCCCGTGATCGACGCGATCGACGCCATTCCCGGCTTCCATGTCGCGACCGGCTTTTCCGGTCACGGCTTCGGCATCGGCCCCGGGGCCGGTCGACTGATGGCCGACATCGTGACCGGCCGTCCGCCGCTCGTCGAGCGCGAGAACTTCCGTTTCAACCGCTTTTCCGATGGATCGAAGATCGAGCTGATCAGCGGTTTCTGACTGGTTTTGCCGCCGGCCGGAATGCCGGCGGCACCGGAACAGGCGGTGAAGAACGGTTCGCCGCCTTGCTGCGAAAACTGCCCGGAGAGGCGGCGCAGAAATGCAAACTGACGTTTCATCATATCCAACAACAAGGGGAACTGACATGTCTGACCACAACAACCCGTTCATGAAACCGACCCGCCGGCAGGCGCTTGGCCTGATGGCTCTGGGAGCCTCGGGGCTCGTTCTTTCCGGCATGCCTGGCATGGGCAAGGCGCTCGCCGCTCAGCCGAAAACCATCAAGGGCCAGCTCACCGTCGGCTTCTCGCAGGAGCCGACCGTCTTCAACCCGCATATGCCGCACATCGAGGTGGATGAGGGTATCCACTTCAGCATTTTCGACACGCTGTTTTTCGTAGATCCCGAGGGCAAATTCGTTGCCGCCCTGGCGGCCGAGGTGCCGACCGTCGAGAATGGCGGCATTTCCGCCGACGGTCTGAACTGGAAGGTCAAGCTGCGCGACGACGTCAAATGGCACGACGGCAAGCCGTTCACCGCCGAGGACGTCAAGTTCACCATCGAGCTCTTGGTCGATCCCAACTTCCGCAGCTGGCGCAAGACCGGCCACGAACTGGTGCGCGACCTGACCGTCGTGTCGCCGACCGAGATCACGTGGCGCATGGAAAAGCCGTTCGCACCCTATCCGTCTATTCTCGCTTCGACCTTCATCACGCCGAAGCACATTCTTGGCGCGGAAGCCGACAAGAACACTGCCGCCTTCAACAACGCCCCCGTCGGCACCGGTCCGTTCAAATGGTCCGAGCGCGTCGCCGGCGACCATATCCTGCTTGAAGCCAATTCCGACTATTTCGGCGAAGGCCCCTATGTCGAGAAGCTGATCTACAAATACGTTCCCGACCTCAACGTCATGTACACCCAGTTCAAGACCGGAGATATCGACGTCGTCGGCCTGCAGTGGATCACCCCCGATCATTACGACGAGGCGAAGGGGCTGGAAGGCAAGAACGTCAACGTCGTGCCGGGGTCGACGATCGAATCCTTCACCTTCAACATGGAACGTCCGCAGTTCAAGGATCCAGCCGTGCGCGAGGCGCTCTACCACGCCATCGACAAGCAATCGATCATCGACGCGCTCTATTATGGCCTGCCCTCGCCGACCGAAAGCTACGTGCCGCAGCAGTCCTTCTATTTCAACCCGGACCTGCCGAAACACGAATACGATATCGAGAAGGCCAAGAAGCTTCTCGATGATGCCGGCTGGGCTCCCGGTGCCGACGGCATCCGCGCAAAGGACGGCGTGAAGCTCTCCTTCACCTGCTCCACGACCGCCGGCAACCATATCCGCGAACAGGTGCAGCAATATATGCAGCAGTCTTTCAAGGACCTCGGCGTCGAGATGACCATCTCCAACCTGCCGCCAGCCGTCATGTGGGGCGATTACTGGATGCTGTCAAAATTCGACACCGTCATCGTCGGCCTCGACTTCCTGACCGGATCGGACCCGGATACCTCCGATTACTTCCGCTCCAATTCGAGCCCTGCCAAGGGTGGCGCCGGCCAGAACACCTGGCAGTTTGCCAATACGGAAGTGGACGACTTGCTGACCAAGGGCGGCGAGATCTTCGTGCCGGAGGAACGCAAGGCGGTCTATCTGAAGATCCAGGAAATCATGCGCAAGGAACTGCCGTTCCTGCCGCTCTTCCAGTATGCGACGGTTCGCGGCCACAAGCAGGGCGTCGAGAACGTCGTCCCCAACGTCAACGTTCGCATCGACACCTGGAACGTCGCGACCTGGCGCTGGGCCTGAAGCTGAAGACCCGGCCGGCGCCGCATCGGCTCCGGCCAAGGAACCTCGACCGGCCGTGCGACAGGCGGCCGGCCTGACGTGTCCCTCAGTGATCCCGGAGCCCGCACATGCTATCCTACCTTCTTCAGCGGCTGTGGCAGAGCCTTGTGCTCTTGCTGCTCGTCTCGGTCATCGGATTTGCCATCCTCAACCTCGCCCCCGGCGGGCCCTTGTCGCAATATGCGCTGACCCCCGGCATGACCCGCGAGGCGCTCGACCGCATCGCCCATCAGATGGGTCTCGACCGTCCCTTGCCCATTCAGTATCTTGACTGGATCTGGAGACTGCTGCAGGGCGATTGGGGCAAATCCTACCGCGACCAGAGACCGGTCCTGGAGATCATCTCCGGCCACCTGTTCGCCACCCTGCTTCTGATGCTATCCTCGACGCTGATCTCGGTCCTGATCGGCACATGGATCGGCATAAAGGGCGCAACCAGTCGCTATTCGGTCTTCGACTATGCGGCAACCGTCGGTGCGATGATCGCCCTTTCGATCCCGACCTTCTGGTTCGGCCTCGTCGCCATCTACGTCTTCTCGCTGAAGCTCAAATGGCTGCCCGCCGGCAACATGTACACGATCGGCGATGGTTCGTTCTATGACTACGCGATCCATCTCGTGATGCCGAGCCTTGTGCTGGCGCTGGTCAACATCGCGGTGTGGAGCCGTTACATGCGGACGGCCACCCTGGATGTCATCAACCAGGACTTCGTGCGGACGGCCCGTGCTAAGGGGCTGAAACCCAACAGGGTGCTGATGAAGCATGTGGTCGGCAATGCCCTGCTTCCGATGATTACACTCGCCGGACTGCAGCTTCCGACCATTCTCGGCGGCGCACTGGTCACCGAAACCGTGTTCACTTGGCCCGGCATGGGACGCCTGTTCCTCGACAGCCTCGGCTACCACGACTACCCGGTCGTGATGGGGCTCCTGATGTTTTCCGCCATTCTCGTTCTGCTCGGCAGCCTGATCGCCGACCTGCTGGTCGCCTTTGTCGATCCGCGCATCCGCCTCGGATAGGAGCCGCATCATGTCCGCAACGACGCTTCCCTCCCCGGACCTTGCACCGCGTTCCCGCTGGTGGAACAACCGCACCGTCCGCCGCTTCGCTCGCCACAAGCTGGCCGTCGTCGGCCTCGTGATGATTACCGTGCTTGTCATCGCCTGCGTGGCCGGTCCCTATCTTCTGCCCTATGACGAACTCTATATCGACCTCCGGGCCCGCTTCGCACCGCCGTTCACCGGCTACCACATCTTCGGTACCGATCCTCTCGGACGCGACCTTGCCGCGCGGCTCTTCAATGCCGGTCGCATCTCGTTGCTGGTCGGCTTCTTCGCCATGGTGCTGTCCACGGCACTCGGAACGGTGATCGGAATCATCGCGGGATATTACGGCGGTCGTCTCGGCGCCATACTGATGCGTCTCGTCGATGCCTTCCTCTCCTTCCCCAGCATTTTCCTGCTGCTCGCGCTTGCGGCATTCATCAAGCCGAGCCCCTTCATGATAACCGTCATCATCGCCGTGACGAGCTGGATGGAAATCGCCCGTCTGGTGGAGGCGGAGGTCCGCTCGCTGCGCGAACGCGACTTCGTGCTCGCCGCCCGCATGCTCGGCCTTTCCAACGCCTGGATCATGTTCCGCGAACTGCTGCCCAATGCCATTGGCCCGATCATCGTCGCCGCGACGCTGACCGTTGCCCGCGCCATCCTGCTCGAGGCCTATGTCAGCTTCCTCGGCTACGGAATACAGCCACCCTTGCCGAGCTGGGGCAACATGCTGAATGGCGCCCAGCAATATCTCGACAGCGCCCCGTGGCTCGCCATCGTTCCCGGCATCGCCATCACGCTTGCGGTAACCAGCTTCAACTTCATCGGCGACGGGCTACGCGATGCCCTCGACGCCCGCAGCGACCTGAACTGAGGTGTTCCGATGGCCGCATTTTCTCCCTTCGACGTGACGCTGTGGTATGCGACGGCTGCCACCGCGCCGAAAACCGAACCGCTGGAAGGCAGAGTACAGGCGGATGTCTGCATTGTCGGAGCCGGCTATACAGGCCTGACGACCGCCCTCGAGCTTGCCCGGGCCGGCGTCAAGGTCGTGCTGCTGGAGCGGGCAGAAGCCGGCTTCGGCGGCTCCGGCCGCAATGCCGGCCACTGCACCCCCACCTTCACCCATTACAGCCTGCCCGAACTGCGCAGGATGTTGGGCGAACCTTGGGCAGAACGGCTGATCGAGCGCCAGACGCGGGCAAACGACCGTGTTTCCAGCATGATCCGCGACTACCAGATCGATTGCGAATGGGTACAGAACGGCTATGTCATGGGCGCGCCCTACAAGGGGGCGCTGGCAGGGCTCGACAAGAAGGTCGAAACCTACAATGCCGTTGGCGCCCGCACCCGTTTTCTCGACCGGGACGAGGTGGAAGCCATGACCGGCAGTCCACGTTTTCACGGGGGCTGGCTGCACGAGGAAGGCGGGCATCTCAATCCGCTCGGCTATGCGCGCGGTCTTGTCCGCGCCGTCATTCAGGAAGGCGGCATCATCCATACTGGCTCGGCGGTCATCGCCTGCGACCGCAGTCCGACTGGCGGTTGGTCCGTGAAGACGGACAACGGGGAAGTGATCGCTGACAAGGTGATCTTCTCCACCGGCGCCTACACCGTGGGCGGATGGCCGAAGCTCGACCGCACCTTCAAGATCCAGAGGGTTTTCGTTGCGGCGACCCAGCCGTTGGACGAGGAAACGCGCCGCACCGTCCTGCCGAAAAACACGACGATCCACGACGGACGCGGCGACATCTACGTCTACAAATACAATGCCGAGGGACGCATCGTCGCCTCGATGTTCCCGATGGGTCGGCGCGGCCGCGACATGGCCTATACACGGCAGGTCATGAGCGACCGGCTGAAATGGCTGCATCCGCAGATCAAGGGCGAGATCCGCTGGGAATACTTCTGGTTCGGCGAACTCGATATGCAGTACCGCACCGTACCCCGCTTCTATTCCATCGCCCCCGGTGTGGTGGCGCTGACCGGTCTTTCCGGACGTGGGGTTCCGACCGGTTCCATGCTCGGCTCCATCCTGTCGGAATGGGCGCTCGGCAAGCCGGAAAACGAACTGGCCCTGAAACTCGAACCCCTGACGGAAGCACCCTTCTACATGAGCTTCGGCCCGGCCCTGACTCTGCGCTACTACCGGATCAGGGACAATATCGCAGCCAGGCTTTCAGGCGCGCCGCTGCCGCCGCACGCCTGAGCGTCTTTCATCGCATCATGACAACCATGGCCGCTGGGCTCAGCCCGTGGCGCTCATCAACGTCAAACAAGGGGACCAACCATGAACATGCCGATTTTCAATATTTCCGATGACATTGACCTGACTCCAGGACTGCCGGCGGATGGCCGTGACAGCGGCTCGTACAGGCGATCCATCTGGCAGGATGATATCGAGAATGGCACCATCGTCGCCGTCTGGAAGGCCGAACCCGGTACATACAGCTATCCGGGCCGTGATCTTGAGGAAACCTTCGTCGTGGTCGAAGGCGAGGCGCTTTATTCGCAGGAAGGCTCGGAACCCGTGAAGATCGGTCCCGGCTCCATCGTGCGCGTCGCCAAGGGCGTCGCCAGCCGGCTGGAGATCCTGTCGACCTTCCGCAAGCTCGCGACCGTCGTGCCGAAACCCTGACATACCAGCGGGAACGGCCGGTGTTTCACACCGGCCGTATTTAACAATCATATCTTCACCGTCGAAACGGCGAGGAATTCCGCCATTTTCTGTCAGGCAGCGCGCTTCAGCGCATCGGCAAGCGTCGAAACGATCCTGTCGATCTGGTCCTTCTCGACGATAAGGGGCGGAGACAGTGCGATGATATCGCCCGTGACGCGGATCAGGGTACCTTTCCGGAAGCAATCGACGAAGACATCGTAAGCGCGGATGCCCGGAGCCCCGTCACGAGGGGCCAACTCGATCGCGCCGACGAGCCCGATGTTGCGGATATCGATCACATGGGGCAGGCCTTTCAGCGAATGCAGCGCCTCCTGCCAATAGTCCGCAAGGCCTGCGGCCCGTGTCAGCAGTCCCTCTTCCTCGTAGATTTCCATGGTTGCGAGACCTGCGGCGCAGGCGACGGGGTGACCGGAATAGGTGTAGCCATGGAAAAGTTCGATGGCGTTTTCCGGACCAACCATCAGGCCGTCGTAAACCTTGCGGCTGGCGAACACCGCGCCCATCGGGATCGTACCGTTGGTGATGCCCTTTGCCGTGGTGACGAGATCGGGCGTCACGCCGAAGTAGTCGGTCGCGAACGGGGTGCCGAGTCGGCCGAAGCCGGTAATGACTTCGTCGAAGATCAAGAGGATACCGTATTTGTCGGCAATGGCACGCACACGTTCCAGATAACCCTTTGGCGGCAGGATGACACCAGCCGAACCGGACATGGGCTCAACGATAACGGCGGCGATCGTTTCCGCGCCGTGCAGTGCGACCAGCCGCTCCAGGTCCTCCGCCAGCTCGACGCCGTGTTCCGGGAGCCCCTTTGAAAAGCCATTGCGCTCGATGTCCAACGTGTGGCGCATATGGTCGGCGGGGATCTGCGGGAACATGCGGCGGTTGTTGACGAGCCCGCCGACCGAGATGCCGCCGAAGCCTACGCCATGATACCCCTTTTCGCGACCGATGACGCGGGTGCGCGTGCCCTGGCCGATTGCGCGCTGATAGGCAATGGCGATCTTCAGCGCGGTATCGACGGATTCGGAGCCGGAACCAGTGAAGAACACGCGGTCGAGCCCGGCGGCGGCACCGCCCGGTGCATTGGCTGCAAGCTTGGCTGCGAAATCGAAGGCGACCGGATGCCCCATCTGGAAGGTCGGCGCGAAATCCAGGGTCCGGAGCTGCCGTTCAACGGCCTCGACGATCTTCTTGCGGCCATGGCCGGCATTGCAGCACCACAGGCCGGCGGTGCCGTCGAGCACCTTGTTGCCGTCGATATCGGTATAGTACATGCCCTCCGCCTCTGCCAGCAGCCGGGGTGTGGCCTTGAACTGACGGTTGGCGGTAAAGGGCATCCAGAAATTGTCGAGGACGGGGGCGTTGGATTTGCTTCGGTGGTCCATGCGAGATCTCCTTTAAGATACCCTGAGTTCAGCGATTTTCTCCAACCGAACAAGTCCTTTTCTTGATATTTTTAAGCCATTGATATTCAAGCGCCGATTGGCATAGGTTTCGATATTTCGAACACCTTCAACACCCGGGTGCCTTATGACGGTCGATATCGGAAACAGGCTTCGCCATCTGCGCATGGCCCACAATCTTTCGCAGCGTGAACTCGCCAAGCGGGCGGGAGTAACCAACTCGACGATTTCGCTGATCGAATCGAATGCCTCGAACCCTTCCGTCGGTGCGTTGAAGCGGATTCTGGACGGTATTCCCATCGGACTTGCAGAGTTCTTCGCTTTCGAACCGGAAAAGCCGCGCAAGGCGTTCTATGCCGCGGAGGAACTGGTGGAGATCGGCAAAGGAGCGATTTCCTACCGGCAAATCGGCGAGAGCCTTTTCGGCAGGAGCCTGCAGATCCTCAAGGAATGCTATCAGCCGGGTGCCGATACGGGCAAGGTTCCGCTGGTGCATGAAGGCGAGGAAGGCGGCATCGTTCTTTCCGGACGGCTGGAGGTGACGGTGGACGACGAGAGACGCATTCTGGGGGCGGGCGACGCTTATTACTTCGAAAGCCGTCGACCGCACCGGTTCCGCTGTGTGGGGCCGGTTCCCTGCGAGGTCATCAGCGCCTGCACGCCGCCGACGTTTTGAAGAAACGCGCGTCAGGTTTACGGCAGGTTGCGAACGATCTGACCCCGGCGGTAAAGAAGGGCTCGAACACGTTGTTCTTCCCGGTTCCGGCAATGGCCATCCGGCCTCCCCTTTGTTTTACCCCGAGACCAATGCTTGACCGGTCAGGAAGCGCCTGTCTCAGCGTCTGACGTCGATGACCACGCGGCCCCGAATCTGGCCGGCGATAATGGCATCGGCGAGTTCGGGAAGGTTCGACATCGGCTCGACTTTCGTCAAGGCCGAGAGATGCTTGATGTCGAGCGATTCCGAAAGGGTCTGCCAGGCGCGCATGCGCTTCGCCATGGGAGCCATGACGGAATCGACGCCCAGCAGGGCAACGCCGCGCAGGATATGCGGTAGAACGGTTGCCGGAAGATCCGCACCACCGGCAAGACCGCAAGCTGCAACTCCGCCGCCATAGACCGTCTGGGCAAGAACATTGGCGAGCGTGGTCGAGCCGACGCTATCCACCGCGCCGCTCCAGCGCTCCTTCTGCAAAGGACCACCCTTCTCGGCAAGGCTCGCGCGATCAATGAAGGCGGAAGCACCGAGCGAGGCGAGGTAGTCATGAGTTTCGGGACGTCCGGTCGAAGCGGTCACCTTGTAACCCCGCGCCGCCAGAAGGCTGATCGCAACCGAACCGACGCCACCTGCCGCGCCTGTTACGAGCACTTCGCCCTCACCCGGCTTGATGCTGCCCCAGTCCTCGAGTGCGTTGACACAGAGTGCCGCGGTGTAACCGGCGGTTCCGATGGCCATCGCCTGTTCGAACGAAAACGTCTCCGGCAAACGCATCAGCCATTCGGGCTTCAGCCGCTGGAAGCGCGAATAACCGCCCCATTCCGTTTCCGAAAGACCGAAACCGTTGACGACGACCTTGTCGCCGGTCTTCCACAGCGGTGAACGGGACTCGACGACCGTGCCGGCGAGATCGATGCCGGCCACGAGCGGCGTGCGCCGCGCAATCCGTCCCTTGCCCGACACGGCAAGACCGTCCTTGTAGTTCAGCGTCGAAAACGCGATCTCGACCAGCACGTCATTGTCCGGCAGGTCGGAGATGGAAAGCTGGCGGAATTCCGGCTTCGGCTTTCCATCCACGGCATCGATAACGATCGCGGTAAAGGTTTCGCTCATGGTAGGGAGATGCTCCTGGCCTTGGACAATGGTGGTTGAATTCATGCAGGGGCGTGGCCAGAGGAAGCCGCACGGCTCTCGCGCGCGGAAACGGCCGTCGCATAGGACTGGCTGACATAGTCGAGGAGATCACCAAGCGCAACGATGGCCCGGTCGGCCTGCCGCTGACGAACCGCATCGAGAATTTCCCGATGGAAGGCCGCAACCTGACGACGCTCGCGCACCCGGAAAACGATCATGTTGGTGACCGGGATGAAGGATTCGATGACGGTATACATCATCAGCTTCAACGGTCCGTTGCCGGTTGAATCCACAAGCGCACGATGGAAACGCACGTCGGACGCACAGAAATCCTCGTCGCTGATCGTTTCGTCTTCCTGCACCCGGATCTCGTCTTCCATCAGCGCGAGATGCTCGTCGCTGCGGTTCTCGACCGAAAGCCGGCAGCAGATCGTCTCGGTTTCCCGGCGCGCCACGACGATCTCGTCGATATCGAAGGCGCCAACGCCCACCAGCAGCGTCGCAGCACCCGTGATCGCCTTGGAAAGCCCTTCCGGGTCCGGCCGCTTGACGAAATTGCCGCCGGTCGGACCGCGCTTGGAATGAATGAGGTTCTGGGCGGCAAGTCGCTTCAGCGCCTCGCGCACCGTCGGGCGGGAAATTCCAAAGCTGCGCGCAAGCTCTTCCTCGCTCGGCAACCGCTCGTCGATCTTCAGTCGTCCATCCATGATTGCCGACCGGATATTGTCGGCCACCTGTTTGGCGATGCCCGTTCGCACGACCTCGTCATATCTCAGGATCATTACCCGTCTCTCCCCGTGATTTTTGCGAGCATGCCATGATTGCCATGCGAACACCATAGCTTTTAAATATAGGTTTGACAAATATAGGAACCTGTATAACGATGCCCCTAACCATTCAGGGGAACAAGAAAAAATGAATAGCGGGACGGGCTCAGACCCGGCCGTTGGCGACGCGCGCCCGGCAACCAGCGACGCCACGGAGGCGAAACTCTCGGCGTTGATCGGGAGGATTTCGACGCACCTCGATCAAGGCGCGTTGCTGATTGGCGCCGATGTCGGCGACGGTTATCGCAGCGACGCCACCGACGAGCGCGGCCCTCGCCCGGCTCTGGTTTTGAGGCCGCGCCACACCGCAGACGTTTCACTCATTCTTTCCACCTGCAATGATCTCGGCCAGCCCCTGGTGATCCAGGGCGGTAGGACCGGCCTTTCCGGCGGCGCCCGCCCGCGCGAGGGCGAGGTGTCGCTTTCGCTGGAGCGCATGACGCATCTTGAGAGCGTGGACCAGCGAGCCGGAACAATCGTCGCGGAAGCTGGCGTCACCATGCAATCGGTTCAGGAGGCGGCAGAGGAAGCCGGTTTTCTGTTTGGCGTCGACATCGGCGCCCGCGGTTCCTGCACCGTGGGCGGCAACATCGCCACCAATGCCGGTGGCATTCGCGTCCTCCGATATGGTATGTACCGCGCCCAGGTCCTCGGACTGGAAACGGTCCTGCCGGATGGCTCCGTGCTCTCCTCGCTGAAGGGCCTGCCCAAGGACAATTCCGGCTACGACCTCAACCAGAGCTTCATCGGCTCCGAGGGCACGCTTGGCGTCGTCACGAAAGCCTGTCTGCGTCTGCATCCGCTGCCACCTTTGCAGGTCAATGCCCTGTGCGTGCTGCCCTCGCTTGCCGCGGCTCAGGCGCTGCTTGCGCGGCTTCGTCAGGAACTCGGGCCGCTGCTGTCCGCCTTCGAGGTGATTTTCCCGGAGGTCTATGCGGGTGTAGCTGCCGGCGGTTTCGCCACGCCGCCGCTTCCCGTGGGCGCCGGTCTATATGCCCTCGTCGAAATTCAGGGGCAGGACGAAAGCGAGAACCACGAACGTTTCGCTACAACGCTGATGAGCGCGGTCGAGGCAGGCCTCGTGGACGATGTGGTCGTGTCGCAATCACCGAGGGATTACCGCGGCATCTGGGCGCTTCGCGAGGCCTGCAGCGCCTTCATCTTCAGCATGGACCGCATGGTCGGCTTCGACGTCAGCATTCCCTTGGCCCGCATGCAGGATTTCCTGGCCGATGCGGCGGTCCGACTGCTTGCGATAGACAGTTCCGCCCGTCCTTACGTCTTCGGCCATCTTGGTGACGGAAACCTGCATTATATGGTCAGGACGGATCGTGACGAGGACATCGCCGATGCCGTCTTCGCAGTCGTTGCCGAGACGGGCGGAGCCATTTCCGCCGAACACGGCATCGGGCTCGACAAGAAGAAATGGCTGCCGCTGGTGCGCAGCGCCTCCGAGATTGCCGCCATGCGCCGCATGAAACGCGCATTCGACCCCAATCTCATCCTCAATCCGGGTCGCGTCTTCGACATGGAGACCGAAGCCGCTGGAAAGGCCACAAGATGAACCTTCCCGTCGCTCTGTCGCGCATTGCCGCCAGCCACCAGATCAACGAGAGCATCGACCTCGACGACCGCTACCGGCTGGAGGAGGGTCGCATCCTCGTCTCCGGCACGCAAGCCCTCGTCCGCCTGCCGATGATCCAGCGCGAACGCGACCTCGCCGCCGGCCTCAACACGGCGGGCTACGTTTCAGGCTATCGCGGCTCTCCCCTTGCCGGCTTCGACCGGGAAATGGTCAAGGCCCGTAAATACCTCGAAAAGGCGCATGTCAAATTCCAGCCGGGCCTGAACGAGGACATGGCGGCAACCGCCGTCTGGGGCACGCAGCAGACCGGCATGTTCAAGGGAACCCGCTACGACGGCGTCTTTTCCATGTGGTACGGTAAAGGCCCCGGCGTCGATCGCAGCATGGACGTCATCCGGCATGCCAATGCCGCCGGCACCAGCCAGCATGGCGGCGTTCTGCTTCTCGTCGGCGACGATCATGGCGCCGCCTCCTCCACCCTGCCCCATCAGAGCGAACACAACCTGATCTCCGCCATGGTGCCGCTGCTTTCGCCGGCGGGCATTGCAGAATACATCGATTACGGCCTCTACGGCTGGGCCATGAGCCGCTATTCCGGGGCATGGATCGGCTATAAATGCCAGACGGAAATCGTCGAATGCACTGCGACGGTGGAAATCGGCTCCGGCCGTCCCTCGATCATCCTTCCCACGGACGGACCGGCACCGGGCGAACTGTCGCTACGCTGGCCCGACGGACCGCATGCGATGGAACTGCGGCTGGAACGCAAGATCGAGGCCGTGAAGGCCTTCGCGCGGGCCAATCGTCTCGACCGCCGGTCCGGCGCACCGTCACGCGGCCGGCTCGGCATCGTCTCGACCGGCAAGTCCTGGCTCGATCTCCTCGGCGCGGTCGCGGCATTGGGGCTAAGCGAAGACGATCTCGAACGACTCGGCATCGGCCTCTACAAGGTCGGCCTGACATGGCCGCTGGAACCGGAAGGCATCTCCCGCTTCGCCCTCGACTTCGACGAGATTTTCGTTGTCGAGGAGAAACGCCCAGTGATCGAGGAGCAATTAAAGGCCCTGCTCTTCAACCTGCCGGCCGACCGGCGGCCGCGCATCTTCGGCAAGACCGGAGATGCCGGCGAACGGTTGCTGCCCTCGATCGGCGAAATTTCGATGGTCGCGGTTGCCCGCGCGCTTGTCCAGCGTCTCGGCGGCAATGACGGTCCGCTCGGTCCTGCCGCTCGACGGCTCGAGGAAATTGCCGGCGCGGTTACGGACGATACTCCCGCACTCAAGCGCGAGCCCTATTTCTGCTCCGGCTGTCCGCACTCCATCTCGACGCGCATCCCTGATGGCAGCCGCGCCACGACGGGTATCGGCTGTCACATGATGATTATCGGCGTCGAGGATCGCAACACATCGACCTTCACCCAGATGGGTGGCGAAGGCGGTGCCTGGATCGGCCTTTCGCCTTTCACCGACGAGAAGCATATCTTCGTCAACATGGGTGACGGCACCTATTTTCATTCCGGCCTTCTCGCCATCCGGGCGGCCATCGCCGCCAAGGTCAATGCCACCTACAAGATCCTGTTCAACGACGCGGTCGCCATGACCGGCGGCCAGCGCCATGACGGCGAACTGAGCGTTCCCGCCGTTGTCAGCCAGTTGCTGGCCGAGGGTGCGCGACGCGTCGTGGTCGTGGCGGAAAATCCGGATGCCTGGATAGGCCGCCTGCCGCGTGAGGTCTCCATTCATCCGCGCGACGAACTCGATGCCGTGCAGCGAGACCTGCGCGAGACCGAGGGCGTGACCGCACTGATCTACGATCAGGTTTGCGCCGCCGAAAAACGCCGCCGACGCAAGCGCGGCGCATTCCCGGTGTCCGACAAGCGCGCCTTCATCAACGAACTCGTTTGCGAAGGTTGCGGAGACTGTTCCGCTGTCTCCAATTGCATTTCCATCGAGCCGAAAGAGACGGAATTCGGTCGCAAGCGGCGAATCAACCAGTCAAGCTGCAACACCGACCTTTCCTGCATCAAGGGCTTCTGTCCGAGTTTTGTCACGGTCGAGGGCGGCAGGATCCGCAAGCCCGCGGGACGTGCGACGAGCATCGACGCTTCCAATCTGCCGCTGCCCGTGATCGAGGCCGATCTCAGCCAACCCTACAATATGCTGCTTGCCGGCATCGGCGGTACCGGCGTCATCACGGTCAGCGCCATATTGTCGATGGCTGCCCACATCGACGGACTTGCCGTTCTGACCCTCGACCAGACCGGGCTTGCCCAGAAGAACGGCGCTGTCGTCTCTCACCTTCGCATTTCCGCCAATCCCGAGGCGCTGAACACCGTGCGCATCGGCCCCGGCGAAAGCGATGTTGTGCTGGGCTTCGACGTCGTGGTATCGGCCGGACGCACCGCGCTGCCGACCTTCGTCAAGGGCCGTACCCGCGCCGTCATCGACGACCACTTTGCCCCGACCGCGGCCTTCGTGCAGAACACCGCAATCGACCTTCGTCAGGAAGCCACACTGCGTGCGCTGAAGAAGGCAGCCGGGGAGGATGCGCTTACGCTGGTGCCGGCGACGACCGCCGGAACCGCGCTCCTCGGCGATGCCATCGCCGCCAACATGCTGCTGCTCGGCAACGCCTGGCAGCGCGGCTTGATCCCGATCAGCCTCGACGCCATCCAGCGCGCCATCGAACTCAACGGCACTGGCGTCACGATGAATCGCGCCGCCTTCGCCTGGGGCCGCCGCCTCGCCGTGGAACCCGATGCGGTCGCCAAGGCCGCAGGCCTCTCACAGGAAGCACCCGAGGTAGAAAGCCTCGGCATGCTGATCGACAAGCGCACCGTATTCCTGACCAACTATCAGGATGCGGCTTATGCCAAGCGTTACCGCACACTGGTGGAACGGGCACGCGTCGCGGAAGCGGCCATCGGCGGCAAAGGCGAATTCGCCGAAACCGTCGCCCGCAACGCCTTCAAGCTCATGGCCTACAAGGACGAATACGAAGTGGCCCGGCTTCACCGCGATCCGTCCTTCGCCAAGGCGATTTCCGAACAGTTCGAGGGCGATTTCCGCATTCGCCATCATCTGGCGCCGCCGTTCCTTTCGCGGCGCATCGACGCGCGCACCGGCCGACCGGCAAAGCTTGCGTTCGGCGCGTGGATCAGCCCGGTCTTCGGCATCCTGGCAAAGCTGAAGGGCCTGCGCGGCACCCGTCTCGACCCCTTCGGGCGTACCGAGGAGCGTCGCATGGAACGGCGCATGATCGAGGACTATGTGGCGCTCGTCGAGGAACTCTCCGCAAATCTATCCCGGGCGAAGCTGAATTCCGCCATCGAAATTGCCGGCCTGCCGGACATGGTGCGCGGGTTCGGACCGGTGAAGCTTGAAGCCGCCCGCCGATACGAAGCGCACAAGAGCGAGTTGCTCGGACGCTGGCAGAGCGAAGCGCCGCTTTCCCAGAGCGCATGAAGAGGAGGCGTCGAGGATGAAACTGGTACCGAAGGACAAGCTCATGGCTGAGAAAATCATCATCGACACCGATCCGGGTCAGGACGACGCCTTTGCCATTCTACTGGCGCTTGCCAGTCCCGAGGTGGAGGTGCTGGGCATCACAACCGTCGCCGGCAATGTTCCGCTCAACCTCACTCACCGCAATGCGCGCCAAGTGCTGGAACTTGCCGGCCGCGCCGACGTCCCCGTTTTCGCCGGCTGCGCAAGACCGATGGCCGCACCGCTTGTCACTGCCGAACACGTGCACGGCGCAAGCGGACTTGACGGCGCCGATCTGCCTGAACCCATTATGCCGCTGCAGGATCGCCACGCCGTCGACTTCATCATCGATACGCTGATGAAGGAGCCCGAAGGGTCCGTGACGCTTTGCCCGCTCGGCCCGCTCACCAATATCGGGACAGCGCTGACCAAAGCCCCGAAAATCGCCTCACGCATCCATCGGATCGTGCTGATGGGCGGCGGGCTGTTCGAAGGCGGTAACATTACCCCTGCCGCGGAATTCAACATCTTCGTCGATCCGCAGGCGGCGGCCATTGTCTTCGCCTCCGGCGTCCCGATCGTCATGATGCCGCTCGACGTCACGCACAAGGTGCGCACGACGCGCGAACGGGTAGAACAGATCCGCGCGCTGGAAGGCGAATTCGGCACGGTGGCTGCCGGCTGGCTCGACTATTTCGAGCGTTTCGACGAGGAGAAATACGGAACCGACGGCGGCCCGCTGCACGATCCGAATGTGATCGCCTACCTGATCCGGCCGGACATATACGGTGGACGCCACTGCAATGTCGAGATCGAAACCGAATCCGAATTGACCAAGGGCATGACCGTGGTCGACTGGTGGAAAGTCAGCGGCCGCCCGGCCAACGCGCTCTTCATTCGCGACGTGGATGACGCGGCATTCTTCTCGCTTCTCACGGAGCGTCTTGCGGTGCTGGCGTCTGCGACATCCAATGCACCGCGCCAGCGGGTCGGCGCATGAACCGAAGGAAAGAGGGAGCGGTGCCGAAAGCTACCGGACACCGCCCCAAAGACCGGCCTTCGGGGGATGAGAAGGCCGGGGGAAGCTTAGTCGTCAAGCCCCTTGAACGGCGCGTCACGCACCTCGAGATATTCCTTCAGGGACATCCTGCCGAGATTGGCCATCCACTCCTGACCCTTGCGGCTGACGTGAAGTGCAGCGATCGCATGCACGTTGTAGTCCATCGAGGTCATCAGGCCGGCGGCGATCTGCTGGTTGTTGATCGAAGCCTTGGCGTATTTGATCGCCGGAACCGGCATGCGCGCCAGTTTCCGGGCGAGGTTTTCGGTCTTTTGCTTGAGTTCGGCGGCGGGCACGACCTTGTTGACGAGATGCATGCGCAATGCTTCCTCGGCATCCACGAGATCGCCGGTATACATCAGCCAGCGGACATCGCGGGTGGCAAGCAGCCAGGGCATGAACAGCGACGGCGGACCGGAATTGTGCCGCACTTCCGGTTCGCCGAACTTGGCGGTGTCGGCCGCAATCGCAAGGTCGCAAGCCATCATCAGTTCGAGAGCGCCGGCAAGCGCGTAACCGTTGACGGAAGCGATGACCGGGATCGGCGCCTTCCAGATGTTAAGCAGCGCCTGGGTGTTCTCACCCATATCGGCATGCCAGTCCTCGATATCGACGTCGTAGTCGGCGCCCTGCAGATCATAGCCGGCGGAAAACGCCCGGCCGGCGCCGGTGATGACCAGCGCATTGATATCCGGATCCGCGACGGCCGCAGCCACGGCAGCGTCGATCTCGCGGATCGCCGTCTTGTTCATCGCGTTCAGTTTGTCGGGCCGGTTGAGGGTAATGGTTGCGAACTTGTCGGTCGCGTCCTTCTCGAAAAGAATGGTCTCGAAAACAGGCATGTCGCTCATGGGGGCGTTCCTTTCGTGAAATCTCTAGCGACCGCTGGCCAACACACTTGGGGCCAACGCTCTGATCGCGACGGCGATCTTCGCGGCAAACGCGGCATTGTTCATCACCAGCGCGATATTTGCCTTGAGGCTGCGGCCCTCGGACAGTTCGTTGATCCGGGCGAGCAGGAAGGGCGTCACGTCCTTGCGGGTCACGCCGCGCTCCTCGGCTTCGGTCAGAGCATCGGCAATCGTCGCATTGATGAAGGCTGGGTCGAGTGCCGCCTCTTCCGGAATGGGATTGGCGATGAGCAGACCCGTTCCCGAACCGAGCGCGTGATGGCTGACGATGGCCCTGGCGATCTCCTCGGCGCTGTCGAAGCGATGATCGGCCTTTTCTCCGCTATCGCGAGTGAAGAAGGCGGGGAAGGCATCCGTGCCATAGGCGATGACCGGAACCCGCTGCGTCTCGAGGAATTCCAGCGTCTTCGGGATATCGAGGATCGACTTTACGCCAGCGCAGACGACGGCCGTGCCGGTCCTGCCGAGTTCGGTCAAGTCGGCAGAGATATCGAAGCTCTCCTCGGCGCCGCGATGCACGCCGCCAACGCCGCCGGTCGCAAAAACCGGAATGCCGGCAAGCTCGGCAATGCGCATGGTGGCCGAAACCGTCGTGCCGGCCGTGCCGCCACGCGTCATGACCGCGGCAAGGTCGCGGCCGGAAGCCTTGACCGCGCTCTTGTCAGCGGCAAGCGCGGCAAGCGTGTCGCGATCGAGGCCAGCATGCAGCTTGCCGCCGATCACGGCGATGGTCGCAGGTACCGCGCCGTTCGCCCGGATGGTGTCTTCCACCGCAATCGCGGTCTCCAGATTGGCCGGATACGGCATACCATGGGTGATGATGGTCGATTCGAGCGCGACGACAGGACGACCTTCAGCCAGGGCTGCGGCAACTTCGGCGCTCATTTCGGGTTTCAGAAGGGGCATTATTTCCGAGGTTCCTTTCAGTATGCGGGCGCGTCAATCTTGGAGGCGATGGAGGTTCGCCTCGATGAAATGCGCCGAAAGAGCGGGGTGAACGCTGGTAGTGCATTCGGTGGTCAAAGTGCCCATGAGACTGCCGATGCGAGCCGCGCGGACGATATCGTCGCCGGAAATGATCCGGTGGAGCGTCGCCGCGATCATCGCGTCGCCCGCACCGGTCATATCGACCGGCAAGGCCTGAACGGCTGCGAAACTGGCAATCCCGTCCTGCGCGGCAACGGCAACACCGGTGGACCCCAGCGTGACCACGGCTTCAGTGGCGCCCGCAGCCTGAAGAGCCCGCGCGGCCTCGCACGCCTCGTCCAGAGACGCGCCGGATGCCGGCATCTGCCAGCCAAGGAAGGCGTTTGCCTCGGCAATATTCATGAAGATGATATCGACGCCGGAAAGATCCTTCGGCAGGCGGGCGACCTTCGGCGTCGAAACGGCATCAATCGCAAGTTTCGCACGCGAGCCGCGCTTGCGCATAATGAGCGCCTCGAGGGTTTCAGCCGGAAGGTTGCAGTCGGCAAAAATCCAGGTGGCGGAACCGATATGCGACCAGACGCGGTCGAGCACGGCCGGTTGGAATTCCTCGAAGATCGCCATGTCGGCAAGGCCGAAGCGCAGGGCGCCGGTCGATTCCAGCAGCGCCACGTATTCGGCGGTGCGGCCCTTGTCGCTGATCTGCACCTGACTGACATCGACGCCCCGCTCGCGCAGATGATTGAGGATCTCCCGGCCTGGTTCGTCATTGCCGATGATCGAGATGAAGCTCGTTTCCGTGCCGAGCAGGGCAAGATTTTCCGTCACGTTGCGGGCCACGCCGCCGCTGGTACGCGATCCCTGGACGGGGTTGGAGGTATCCTCCACAAGCGGATCGAGGGCGCGGTACTTGCGATCGAAGACGGCGCCGCCGAGACAGGCCACGCGCCGGGTCGCCGGCAGCACATAGCCGCGACCGAGGATGTAGCCCTTCTGAATGAGCTGGACGATGTGAGCCGCCACGGTGGAGCGCGCCAGCCCCATCATGGTGGCGATCTCCTGCTGCCCGGCAAACGGATTGGCCTTCACCAACTCCAGAACCGCGCGTTCCTGCTCTCCGAGTTCTTCCATCCGTACCCGACCGCGTTTTTCGAAAAATTGCTGCTGTCAGGATATGGACAACAACAGATGTTTTTGTCAACATCTGTTTATAAAAGGAACGACAAGCAAGATCGCTCCATACCAGAGAGAAATCGTCGTCATGCAGCGTGAGACAACACCACAGATCTCCGGACAGGCCATTCCGGTCATAGATGTCGCCCCATTCATCGCAGGAGGGGATGGCGCTTCGGACGTGGTTCGCCAGCTTGAAAAAGCTGCGCGTGACACAGGTTTCTTCCTTGTCACCGGCCACGGTGTCTCGCCTGATGTGACCAGGCGGCTCTACGATCTTGCCCGTAAGTTCTTCGATTATCCGCAGGAATGGAAAGTCGCACAGGGCCGGGCCGCCGACATCGAAGGCGGCGTTGCCTTTTCGCCTATCGCGGACGAGGCGCTTGCCGCGACGCTCGGCATCAAGACCCCCGGCGACTACAAGGAAAGCCTGAACTTCGGTCCCCGCCTCAAGGGCGGCGCGTGGCCCGACCAGCCGCCCGGTCTTCAGCAGGCCTTCATCGACTATTTCGGCGAGATGGAACGGCTGGCCCTTCATCTTCGCCGGGCGTTCTGCGCGGCAATCGGCCTGCCGTCCGAATACTTCGAGCCTTCCTTCGTCGATCACCTCTCCGCGCTCCGGGTCATCAACTATCCGGAACAGGAGGAAACACCCCTGCCCGGCCAGATGCGTGCCGGCATGCATACGGATTACGGCTTCATGACCATCCTGCGCTCGGAAGCCTCCCCCGGCGGGTTGCAGGTCCAGCGCCGCGACGGAGAATGGCTGGATGCACCCAATATCGATGGCGCCTACGTCGTCAACATCGGCGACGCCTTCATGCGCTGGACGAATGACGAATGGGTCTCGACGCCGCACCGGGTGGCAAATCCGCCGGGCGATCGCAAGGGCAACGCCCGGCGCCAGTCCATTCCCTTCTTTCTGAATCCGAACGCCGAAACGGTGATCGAGTGCCTCGAACCCTTCACCCGGGGTGGCAAGACGGCGAAATACCAGCCGATCACCTATGGCGAATACATCGCGCTGAAGACCAGCCAGGCCTTTTCGAAGTCCTGACTGGGGGAATGCAAGACCCGCAAATACGCATGCACTGAACGACCTGAACAACAAGGGGAACTGAAATGACGAATTTGACGAGACGCCAGACGCTTTCGGCGATGGCCGGATTTTCCGCAGCCGCCATGTTCGGTCTGCCGGCGCGCGCGCAGCAGAAGACCCTGGTGGTACCGACCCTCGGGGGCGCCTGGGAGCAGTTCTGGCGCACAACACTTGCGCCGGCCTTCACCGCCAAGAGCGGAGCCGCGGTAACGCTTGACGCTGGCAACGGCCGCGTCTGGAGCGCCAACCTGCGCGCCGCGGGCGTCGACAAACCGCCCTATTCGTTCCTCATGACCAACGAGGCCTTCGCCAACAGCCTGCGCAAGGAAGGCTTCTTCGAAAAGCTCGACCTCACCAAGCTGCCGAACTACGCAGACCTCTATCCGCTGGCGAAGAAGACCGATGGCTGGGGCGCGGTTGCCATGGTTTCGCCGATCGGGCTTGCCTACCGCACGGACCTCGTATCCACGCCGCCGAAAGGCTGGAAGGACCTGTGGAACAATCCGGAATTCAAGGGCCGCATCGGCCTCTACAATTTCGCGAACACCGCCGGCAAGATGGAGCTGATGCTCTTCTCCAAGATCTTCGGCAAGGATCAGTACGATGTCGATGCCGGCTTCAAGGCGCTCGAAAACCTCGGGCCCGTGATCCAGGCGGACTTCAACCTCTCCACCGGCATCGCCGCCGGCGAATTCGTCGTTGCACCCTTCGACTTCGGCGAAGTCGCCCGCCTGCGCAAGCAGGGTCTGCCGATCGATATCGTCGTGCCGGAGGAAGGCATGCTGATGTTCGACCAGACGCTGAACATCCTCGTCAACGCGCCGGAAAAGGAACTCGCCTACGAATACGCGAACTTCATGCTGTCGCCCGAGGCACAGACGCTGCTGATGAAGGAATTCTTTGTCTCGCCGACCAATTCGAAAGTAGTCGTTCCCGACGATCTCAAGGCCGACGTGCCGATTTCCGGCACCCAGATGGACAATATCCTGACCTGGGACTGGGAATTCATGAACAGCAAGCAGGCGGAATTCGCCGAGACCTGGGCAAAGACCGTCAAGTAACCTTGCCGGAAGGGCGGGTGATACGTGCGCGCATCCCCGTCCTCATTGCATGCCAGGCCGGCATTCCCTCCTCCGGCCTGGACTTTCGACATCGAGGCATGCCCGCGCTTTTCTGCGGGCCATAGGGAAAGTTGGACACCATGACAGAGGTTAGCATCGAACGGCTGACCAAGGACTACGGCAGCTCACGTGCCGTGGACGGGATCTCCATCCGCATCGCCGAGGGCGAATTCGTCTCGCTGCTTGGACCTTCCGGTTGCGGCAAGACCACGACGCTGAAGATGATTGCCGGTTTCGAGGATGTCTCGAGCGGCGCGATCCGCTTCGACGGCAAGGATGTCGTGCACGTGCCCGCCGAAAAACGCGATATTGGGATGGTGTTCCAGAATTACGCGCTGTTTCCCCACATGACTGTTGCCGGCAATCTCGCCTTCGGGCTGGAGATGCGCAAGGTGCCGAAGGCCGAGATGCGCGACCGCATCGCCAAGGTGCTCGACATGGTGCAACTGTCCAACCATGCCGACCGCTATCCCCGCCAGCTTTCCGGTGGCCAGCAACAGCGCGTGGCGCTTGCTCGCGCGCTGGTCATCGAACCGAAGATCCTGCTGCTCGACGAACCGCTCGCCAATCTCGACGCCAAGCTGCGCGAGGAAATGCGCGTCTTCATCCGTGACATCCAGCGCCGCGTCGGCATCACCACCGTCTACGTCACCCACGATCAGGCCGAGGCGATGACCATGTCCGACCGCGTTGTCGTCATGTTCGGCGGACGGATCGCCCAGTGCGGCAGCCCTTCGGATATCTATGAGCGTCCCGCCAGCACCGAGGTGGCGAAATTCGTCGGCCAGGTCAACCTCCTGCCAGCAACGGTCGAGACGGTTGCTGGCGATGGCCGCTACGGTGTGAAGAGCGCGCTCGGCCCGGCCGAAATCGCCTGCGAGCGGACCTTGAGGCAGGGAGAGACGATCACCCTTGCCGTCCGCCCTGAGGGCATCGAGATCGCCACCTCCGGCGAAGGGACCGCGGCGACCGTCCTGTCCAGCTATTATTCCGGCAGCCTCATGGATTACCGCCTGAAGCTCGACGGCGGCACCGAAATCGACGTCCAGACCTTCCCGCGCCACCGTTTTGCCGATGGCGAGCAGGTGAAGCTGACCGTCCCCGCCGATCGCTACTGGGTGCTGGAGGCCGGCGCATGACGGAGGCAAGTTTCAAACGTCACGCCCCGCTTCTCTTGATCGCGCCCGCCGCAATCCTGCTCTTCGTCTTCATCCTATTGCCTTATCTTACCATCGTCGTGATGAGTTTTCGCACGCCGGGACAAGGCGCGCCCTATGGCGAAGGCTATACGCTGGCGAACTACATTCGCTTCCTGTCCGACAGCTTCTACATCGGCCAGACACTGAACACCCTGATGATCGGCTTCATCTGTACGGTCGCCTGCCTCGTGCTCGGCTTCCCGGTTGCCTGGCAGCTTGCCCGCGGCAATTCGCGTTTTCGCGGCCTTGCTTATGGCATCGTGCTTTCTCCACTTCTCGTTGGCATTGTCATCCGCAGTTACGGCTGGACGATCCTGCTCGGCAATAACGGCGTCATCAACCGCACGCTGATGAACCTCGGCATCGTCGACCGTCCTGTCGGCCTGATGTACAACACGCTCGGTATCGTGATCGCGCTTTCCCACGTTTTCCTGCCCTTCATGATCCTGCCGATCATGAACGCCATCCAGGGCATCGATCCATCGCTGGAATCCGCAGCCCGCTCACTCGGCGCTTCGAAGGCGACCATCTTCCGGCGCATCATCCTGCCGCTCGCCACGCCCGGCATCCAGGCCGGTTGCATCCTGACCTTCGTTCTCTCGCTGTCGGCCTATGTGACGCCATCCCTGATCGGCGGTTCCAAGGTGAAGACCATGGCTGTCTCGGTCGTCGATGCGCTCGTCGATACCTTCCAGTGGCCGTTCGGCTCCGCGCTGGCCCTTGGCCTCGCCGTCACCGGCGGCCTGATCGTCGTTGCCTTCTCGCTGGCGACCCGCATGAAATGGAAGGCGAACTGAGATGTCCAAGCGCTTTTTCACCGTCTATTGCCTGTTCATCTATGTCTTTCTGCTGGCGCCGATCCTCGTGGTCGTCGGCGCTTCGTTTAACGCCGGCGCCTTTCTCACCTTTCCGCCGCAGGGCCTGTCGCTGAAATGGTACAACGTCTTCTTCCATAACGAGGTCTTCCTCCGGGCAATCAAGACCTCGCTGTGGGTCGCCGCCGTATCGACGGTGATCTCCGGCGTCATCGGCACCATGGCGGCGATCTACTTCGTGCAGTTCGCCGGTCGGCTGAAGGAAGCGGTGCGGATCACCATGATGGCGCCGTTGCTTCTTCCCGAAGTGCTGACCGCCATCGCACTGCTGTTCTTCGTCTATACGATCGGCATCGGAACCCAGACCATGTTCGCCATGATCGTCGGGCATGTGCTGATTACCCTTCCCTTCGTGTTCATCAACGTTTCCACATCGCTTGAAAGCTACGATACGGCTTGGAGCATGGCAGCCCGCAGCCTAGGCGCAGGCGCATTCACCCGCTTCCGCCGCATTATGCTGCCGCTCATCAAGCCGGGCGTCATCGGCGGCTGCCTCTTCGCCTTCATCATCTCCTTCGACATCTTCACTATCTCGTTCATGCTGAAGAGCGTCGGGACGGCGACGCTGCCGATCCAGCTTTACGACTACCTGCGCACCAACTTCACGCCGGAAGCAGCCGCGGTCTCCACGATCTCGGTGGTTCTGACCTTAATCGTCGTGGTGGTGACGGAGAAATTCCTCGGCCTCAAGATCCACCGCTTCTGAGAGCAAAACGCCGGCGGTTAAATTCGCCGGTCTGAAATCCCGCGAAAAATCTTCGGTGCTCTCTCGGACATCGACGCGATTTCTGCAACAGAAAGAACCCTTCAGTCCTCGACGAAGATCAGCGCCGGTGTTTCGAGCAGGGTCTTGAGCCGCTGGACGAAGGTTGCCGCGTCCCAGCCGTCGACCACCCGGTGATCGAAGCTGGAGGACAGGTTCATCATCCTGCGGGGGATAAACTGTCCCCTGCCATCCCACATCGGGCGCGTGACAATCTTGTTGACGCCGATGATCGCCACCTCCGGGTGATTGATGATCGGCGTCGAGACGATGCCGCCCAGCGAGCCAAGCGAACTGATGGTGATCGTGGAGCCTGTCAGTTCCTCGCGCGCGGCGCGACCGGTTCGCGCGGCCTCCGCAACGCGGCCGAGTTCAGCCGCGCACCCCCATAATCCCAGAGCTTCGGCGTGACGCACCACCGGCACGGAAAGTCCGGCCGGCGTCTGCGTTGCAATGCCGACATGCACCGCGCCATACCGGGTGATGACGCCCGTCTCGTCGTCAAACGTGGCATTCATCGCCGGCTGATCTTCCACCGCCCGAACCAGCGCCCGCATCAGAAACGGCAGGATCGTCAGTTTGGGCTGATCCGGCCTGCGCCCGCCATTCATCGCGGCCCGAAGCCCCTCCAGATCGGTTACATCGACTTCCTCGACATAGGTGATGTGGGGGATGCGCGCGGCGGAAAGGGCCACCTTCTCGGCGATCTTCCGCCGCAAGCCGGTGATCCTGATCTCCTCGACCGCCGTGTTCCGGCCGAAGCCCGTCGCCGTGCCCGGCATGCGCGGTCCGCTTGCCAGGAAGGCGTCGAGATCCTCATGTGTGATGCGCCCCTCCGGCCCGGTCCCTTTTACCTTGTTCAGGTCGACACCGGAGGCCTGTGCCCGATGCCGCACGGCCGGAGCCGCCAGCGGCTTTGCTTCCGCCTCGTCGGCTGGCATCGGCAGGGGTTCGATCTTTCGAGGCTTTTTTGAAGGCTCCGGCTGAACGATGTCCTGAGCGGGTGCGACCTGAACCGGGAGCGCTGGCATTTCGGCTTTCGCAACCGGCTGCGGTTCCTCCACCGGTGCGGGCGCAACCGAACCGGAAGCGATCTCAATCCTGACCAGCGGCGCCCTGACCGCCACCGAGTCTCCCACTTCCGCGGCGAGCCATGTCACGATACCGGCGACGGGCGAGGGAATTTCAACCGTCGCCTTGTCAGTCATCACCGCAGCCAGCACCATGTCCTCACGGACTGGATCGCCGGGCTTCACGTGCCATTCCACCAGTTCGGCTTCTGCGACACCTTCGCCGACATCGGGCATATTGAGAACATATTCGCTCATGGGTCACGCCTTCATGATTTCTGCGAGCGCCCTGCCGATGCGCTGCGGGCCGGGGAAATAGTCCCATTCCTGGGCGTGCGGATAAGGAGTGTCCCATCCGCAGATGCGGATCACGGGCACTTCCAGATGGTAGAAACAATGCTCCTGCACGAGCGATACCACCTCCGCGCCGAAGCCCGAGGTCAGCGTCGCCTCATGCACCATGATGCAGCGGCCGGTCTTCGAGACGGATTGCACGATCGTATCGAGATCGAGCGGCAGCAGGCTTCTAAGATCGATCACCTCGGCATCGACGCCCGTCTCCTCGACGGCGGCGAGCGCCACATGAACCATGGTGCCATAGGCGATCACGGTCACATCATTGCCCGGCCGCCGGACCTTGGCCTTGCCGATCGGGACGGTGTAGTGCCCCTCGGGGACGTCGCCGAGAGGATGGGTGGACCATGGAACCACCGGACGGTCGTGATGGCCGTCGAACGGGCCGTTGTAGAGCCGCTTGGGTTCCAGGAACATCACCGGGTCGGGGTCCTCTATCGAGGAGATCAGCAGTCCCTTGGCGTCGAAGGGGTTCGACGGAACGATGACCTTCAGGCCGCAGACATGGGTGAACAGCGCCTCAGGGCTCTGGCTGTGCGTCTGGCCGCCGAAGATTCCGCCGCCCGTCGGCATTCTCAGCACGATCGGACAGGTGAAATCGCCGTTGGAACGATAGCGGATACGCGCCGCCTCCTGGGTGATCTGGTCGTAGGCGGGAAACATGTAATCGGCGAACTGGATTTCGACGCACGGCTTCAACCCATAGGCCGCCATGCCGATGGCCGTGCCGACGATGCCGGATTCACTGATCGGCGTGTCGAAGCAGCGCGTCTTGCCGTATTTCGCCTGAAGCCCCTGCGTGGCGCGGAAGACGCCGCCGAAATAGCCCACATCCTCGCCGAAGACGACGACGTTGTCGTCACGCGCCATGGAGATATCCATGGCGCTGCGCACCGCTTCGATCATGGTCATTCTGGTCATGTCAGCACCCCGCCATCCTGCGTTGACGATGGAGATGGGCCGGCATCACGGCATAGACGCCCTCGAAGATATCGCGCACGGACGGTTTGCCTCCCGCATGCAGGGTACCGTGGCTTTCCGCCTCCTTCTGCGCCTCGATCACCGTGTCCATGATCTCGGCTTCGGCCTGCAGGTGCCGCTCCTCCGACCAAACCCCGCGCGCGATGAGATGCTTCTTCAGCCGCAACACGGGATCACCGAGCGGCCAGGCTTCCGACTCCGTCTTCGGGCGGTAGGCGCTCGGATCGTCCGAGGTGGAATGGGCGCCGACGCGGTAGGTGACATATTCGATCAAGGTCGGTCCGAGATTGCGCCGCGCCCGCTCGACCGCCCAGCGCGCAACGGCGTGGACGGCGAGATAGTCGTTTCCATCGACCCGCAGCGCCGGAATGCCGAAGCCGAGGCCACGGGCGGCGAATGTGCCGGACCCGCCCCGGGCAATACCCTGGAAGGTGGAAATGGCCCACTGGTTGTTGACCACATTGAGCACGACCGGCGCCTTGTAGGTCGAGGCGAAAACCATGGCCGAATGAAAATCCGATTCCGCCGTCGATCCGTCACCGATCCAGCCGGCCGCGATCTTCGTGTCTCCCTTGATGGCGGAAGCCATTGCCCATCCCACCGCCTGCACAAACTGAGTGGCGAGATTGCCGGAAAGTGTGAAAAAGCCGTGCTCCTTCGACGAATAGAGCACCGGCAACTGCCGGCCATGCAGCGGATCTCCCTCGTTGGAGAAGATCTGGTTCATCATGGTCACCAGCGGATAGCCATCCGCAATCAGCAATCCGGCCTGGCGATAAGTGGGGAAGTTCATGTCGCCCTTGGAGAGCGCCTTGCGGAAGGCGCAGCTTACCGCCTCCTCGCCAAGATGCTGCATGTAGAAGGACGTCTTGCCCTGCCGTTGCGCCATCAGCATGCGCGCATCGAAAGCGCGCAGCAGCAGCATGTGCCGAAGCCCGGAAAGAAGCTCCTCATCGGACAAAAGACCAGCCCAGGGACCGACGGCATTGCCCTCATGATCGAGCACGCGAATGATCGAATAGGCGAGTTCGCGCATGCTCTCGGGCGCGGCGTCGATCTCCGGTCGCGGCACCGAGCCGGCCTTCGGAATCTTGACGTTGGAAAAGTCCGGCTGGTCGCCCGGCCGAACTGCCGGCTCCGGCACATGCAGGCTCAAATGCGTGCTTTCGGTCATTCCCTGTGCTTCCTCCCTACTCTCGCCGCCTCCTCTGGACGGCTTGCCGAAAAGTTCCGCTCTTCAGCAAAGTTCGACAGCGACCGCGGTGGCCTCCCCGCCACCGATGCAGATCGTCGCCATTCCTCGTTTGAGACCGTGCTGCCGCAGTGCGGAGAGCAGCGTCACCACGACGCGGGCGCCCGAGGCGCCAATCGGATGGCCAAGCGCGCAGGCGCCGCCATGGACGTTAACCTTGTCATGCGGCAGCTCGAGGTCACGCATGGCCGCCATCGCAACCACGGCAAAGGCTTCGTTGATTTCGAAGAGATCGACGTCGTCCAGCTTCCAGCCGACCTTTTCGGAAAGCCGCTCGAGCGCTCCAATGGGAGCGGTGGTGAACCGGGCGGGCGCCCGTGCATCGGTCGCGTGCCCCATGATCGTGGCCAAGGGTGCAAGCCCACGCCGCTCGGCCTCAGACCGGCGCATCAGCACCAACGCTGCCGCACCGTCGGAAATCGAACTGGAATTTGCGGCCGTAACCGTGCCGCCCTCGCGAAAGGCTGGCTTGAGGGTCGGGATCTTTTCCGGTCGCGCCTTGCCCGGCTGCTCATCGATGGCGATCACCTGCTCGTCCCGACCAACGGGAATCGTCACGGGTGCGATCTCCCGGTCGAACCTGCCTTCGGCTATGGCCTTGCGTGCACGTTCCAGCGAGGCGACAGCATAGGAATCCTGCATGTCGCGCGTGAATTGGTAGGCTTCGGCGCACTCTTCAGCGAAAGTGCCCATCAACCGGCCCTTGTCATAGGCGTCTTCGAGACCGTCGAGGAACATGTGGTCGATGACCCTGCCATGGCCCAACCGATAACCTTTGCGGGCGCGGTCGAGCAAATAAGGTGCATTGGTCATGCTCTCCATGCCGCCTGCGACCACGATGGACGAACTGCCGGCAATGATGAGATCGTAGGCCAGCATTGCGGCTTTCATGCCGGAACCGCACATCTTGTTGATGGTCGTCGCACCGGTCGAACTGGGAATGCCGGCCATCATCGCCGCCTGCCGCGCAGGCGCTTGTCCTTGTCCCGCCGACAACACGCAGCCGAACAGCACCTCATCGACCTGATCTCCAGCAAGACCGACTCGTTCAAGCGCGGCACGAATAGCGACGGCACCGAGAGCCGGAGCGGCCACGGATTTCAAATCGCCCTGAAAACCACCCATGGGCGTACGGGCGGAACCGACGATAACGACCGGATCATGCTCAGTCACTTTCCACCTCCCTGGAAAGAGCCTTGCTCGCATCACGGCTCCTCCAAGCCGGGACGCTTACCACCGGGACATGAGATCAAACGATCTGAAAACTCCCGACTGAGCGAACGGTATCACTATCCCCATTTCATTTCAAAGCTATTTTGATTGACAGATTTGACAACAGCGATATCTTTGATCCATCAACTCCAAGAACTATAGATCATTTGATCCATGGAAACGCTCGACGCCTTCGATCAGAAAATCCTGCATGTTCTCGGCGAGGACGGGCGGATTAGCTGGCGTGATCTCGCATCCCGGATCGGACTGTCGTTCACCCCGACGCTGAGGCGCGTGCGCAAGCTGGAGGAATCGGGGATCATTCGCGGCTACACCGCCGTCTTCGACGAAAACCGGCTTTTGGGCACGATGGGCGTGTTCATCTCCGTTACGCTGGAACGGCAGATCAAGGACGCGTTGACGACGTTCGAACATAGCGTCGCCTCCATTCCGGAGGTGGTCGGCGGCTACCAGACCAGCGGAAGCTCGGACTACCTGATCCACGCCATGGTGCGCGACCTGCCGCATTACCAGGAGCTTCTGGACTTCCTGACGACGGTTCCGGGTGTGGCGCGCATCCAGTCCAATTTCGCCATCAAGACTTTCGTGCGCCGGTCGGCCGCCTTCACCGGAGGTACGGAAACATAGAGCGGGGCGGCCGGCGTGGAGGAGACGCCGGACCGCCTTTAACAACTGAAGACGGCTGCATGAAATCCGTCGGGAGGAGGGATATGCGATGAGCCTGGATCTTGCCGCAGTTTTCGACGCCGATCTCGGGGAGGAGATCGGGGCGCTGCGCGACAGCGTGCGCAAGTTCGCTGATGACAGGATCGCGCCGCTTGCTGCGGCCATAGACCGGGAGGATCGTTTCCCGAGACATCTCTGGCCGGAGATGGGCGCGCTCGGCCTGCATGGCATCACGGTCTCCGCAGAATATGGTGGCGCGGACATGGGCTACCTCGCTCATTGCGTCGCCATGGAGGAAATCAGCCGCGCCTCGGCATCCGTCGGCCTATCCTACGGCGCCCATTCCAACCTCTGCATCAACCAGATCCACCGCTGGGGCACGGGCGGGCAGAAACGGCTATACCTGCCGAAGCTCATATCCGGGGAGCACGTCGGTTCGCTTGCGATGAGCGAGACGGAAGCGGGCTCCGATGTCGTATCCATGCGGCTGAAGGCGGAGCGAAAAGGGGACCGCTACCTCCTGAATGGCTCCAAGATGTGGATCACCAATGGCCACGAAGCCGATACGCTGGTCGTCTACGCCAAGACGGACATGGCTGCCGGCCCGCGCGGCATTACTGCCTTTATCATCGAGAAGGGCTTCAAGGGCTTCCGGCCGGCGCAGAAGCTCGACAAGCTCGGCATGCGCGGTTCTCCGACGTCCGAACTCGTTTTCGAGGATTGCGAAGTGCCCGAGGAAAACGTGCTGGGCAAGGTGAACGACGGCGTTACCGTGCTGATGAGCGGTCTCGACTACGAACGCGCCGTGCTGGCGGCGGGCCCGATCGGCATCATGCAATCGGCGCTCGATCTCGTTCTTCGCTACACCCGTGAACGACACCAGTTCGGCAAGGCGATCGGCGAATTCCAGCTCGTGCAGGGCAAGATTGCCGACATGTACACCGCGATGAACGCCTCGCGCGCTTATGTTTATGCGGTGGCCCGCGCCGGCGATAACAGTCGTCTCACTCGGCAGGATGCGGCAGGTGCGATCCTGTTTTCCGCCGAACGCGCGACGCAGGTGACGCTCGATGCGATCCAGCTTCTCGGCGGCATCGGCTACATGAACGAAAGCCCCGCCGGGCGGCTCTTGCGCGACGCCAAGCTTTACGAGATCGGCGCCGGCACCAGCGAAATCAGGCGCATGCTGATCGGTCGTGAATTGTTCAAGAGTCATGCGTGAGGGAATGATGCGGCTCAAATCCAACATCACGCGCGACGCCAGCTATCACGCCAACACCGCCTTCATGCGCGGCCTTGTCGATGACCTCAATGCAAAGGCTTCCGGGATCGCCATGGGCGGCGGTGAAGCGGCCCGCAATCGTCACACGGCTCGTGGAAAGCTCCTGCCTCGCGACCGGGTGGACGCGCTTCTCGATCCCGGCACGCCGTTTCTGGAACTGTCGCAGTTCGCCGCCTACGACGTTTATGACGAAGCCGTGCCGGCCGCAGGCATCCTCACCGGTATCGGCCGGGTGGCCGGCCGGGAATGCATGATCGTCGCCAACGATCCGACCGTGAAAGGCGGGACTTACTATCCCCTGACGGTCAAGAAGCATCTACGCGCCCAGGAAATCGCGCGGGAGAACCGCCTGCCCTGCCTCTATCTCGTCGATTCCGGCGGCGCATACCTGCCGCTTCAGGACGAGGTCTTTCCTGACCGGGATCATTTCGGCCGTATCTTCTACAACCAGGCGACCATGTCGGCGGAGGCCATACCCCAGATCGCCGTCGTCATGGGAAGCTGCACCGCAGGCGGCGCCTATGTGCCCGCAATGAGCGACCAGTCGATCATCGTGAAAAATCAGGGCACGATCTTTCTCGGCGGCCCGCCGCTCGTGAAGGCCGCCACCGGCGAAGTGGTGACCGCCGAGGAACTGGGCGGGGCCGACGTTCATTCCCGCATTTCGGGCGTGACCGATCACTACGCCAATGACGACCGTCACGCGCTGGCGCTGGCGCGCCGGATCGTCGGCACGCTCAACCGTGCGAAACGCGTCGACATCGAAATCCGACAGCCTGCCGAGCCGCTTTATCCGGCAGAGGAGTTGTACGGCATCGTGCCCAACGACACGAGAAAACCCTTCGACGTTCGCGAGGTCATCGCCCGCATCGTCGACGGTTCCGAATTCGAAGAGTTCAAGGCGCTCTACGGCACAACGCTGGTCTGCGGCTTCGCCCATATCTTCGGCTATCCCGTCGGCATCGTCGCCAATAACGGCATTCTGTTTTCGGAGTCGGCGTTGAAGGGAGCCCATTTCATCGAACTCTGCTGCCAGCGTGGAATTCCACTTGTCTTTCTGCAGAACATCACCGGTTTCATGGTCGGAAAGAAATACGAGGCGGGAGGCATCGCCAAGGACGGCGCCAAGCTGGTGACGGCTGTCGCCTGCGCAAGGGTGCCGAAATTCACAGTCATCATCGGCGGCTCCTTCGGGGCGGGCAATTACGGCATGTGCGGCCGGGCCTATTCGCCGCGCTTCCTCTGGATGTGGCCGAATGCGCGGATTTCGGTGATGGGCGGCGAGCAGGCGGCGTCCGTGCTGGCACAGGTCCGGCGCGACGGCATGGAAGCCCAGGGCAAGGACTGGCCGACCGAAGAGGAAGAAGCCTTCAAGGCGCCGATCCGCAAGAAATACGAAACCGAGGGTCATCCCTACCATGCCAGTGCACGGTTGTGGGATGACGGTCTGATCGACCCGGCGGACACTCGAATGGTGCTTGGCCTTGGTATTTCCGCGGCTCTGAACGCCCCTGTCGAGCGTACGCAATTCGGCATATTCAGGATGTGAGGCGGCGATGTTTTCAAAGATTCTTGTTGCCAATCGCGGAGAAATCGCCTGTCGTGTCATTCGCACGGCAAAACGCATGGGGATTGCGGCGGTCGCCGTCTATTCGGAAGCGGACCGGGATGCCGCTCATGTCGCCATGGCCGACGAAGCCGTTGCCATCGGCCCGGCACCGGCACGCCAATCCTACCTTGATGGCGACAGGATCATCCAGGCCGCGTTGACGAGCGGAGCCGAGGCCATCCACCCCGGCTATGGCTTCCTCTCGGAAAACGCCGACTTCGCCGAAGCGTGCGCGGCAGCCAGTCTTGTTTTCATCGGCCCACCGGCTGCAGCAATCCGCGCCATGGGCGGCAAGAGCGCGGCAAAGGCCCTGATGGCCGTGGCCGACGTGCCGCTGGTTCCCGGCTATCACGGCGATGACCAGTCGCCGACGATCCTTGCCTCTGAAGCGATGAAGATCGGCTACCCCGTGCTCATCAAGGCCTCCGCCGGCGGTGGCGGCAAAGGCATGCGGATCGTCGCAAAGGCAGAGGATTTTGCCGCCGAACTGGCAGCGGCAAGGCGGGAGGCACTCGCTGCCTTTGGCGACGAGCGGATGCTCGTCGAGAAATACCTCGCCCGTCCCCGCCATGTGGAAGTGCAGGTCTTTGCCGACAACCATGGCAATTGCCATTCGCTGTTCGAACGCGACTGCTCCATCCAGCGCCGGCACCAGAAGGTGATCGAGGAGGCTCCCGCTCCCGGTCTGACGCAGGCGATGCGGAAGAGGATGAGCGAGGCCGCCATCGCGTGTGCCCGCGCAATCGGTTACTCCGGCGCCGGCACGGTGGAATTTCTGCTCGATGCGGACGGCAATTTCTACTTCATGGAGATGAATACCCGCCTTCAGGTAGAGCACCCCGTCACCGAATTCATCACCGGCCTGGATCTTGTCGAATGGCAGGTCCGGGTTGCGGCGGGCGAGTTCCTGCCGGATAACTGGGCCGATCTCAAAATCCAGGGCCATGCGATAGAGGCGCGGCTCTACGCAGAGGACCCGGATCACGGCTTCCTGCCATCAATCGGCCGGATCGGCCATCTCATCCTGCCCGAACGGGACGGCCATGTTCGTATCGACAGCGGCGTGAGGGCCGGCGACGCGATCACGGTGCATTACGACCCGATGATCGCGAAACTGATCGTATGGGATGTCGACCGTCCCACGGCCGTCCGCAGGCTGCGTGCGGCACTCCACGAAACGGTCATCACCGGCGTGACAAGCAATACCGGCTTCCTGGCGCGGCTCTCAGGACTTCCGGATTTCGAGGCCGCAGATCTCGACACCGGGTTCATCGCTCGCAATGAAGCCGGATTGCGATCAGACCGTACTCCCGACGGAGGGATGGCGGCACTCGGGCTCTTGCTTGCGCACAAGGCGGATATGCAGTGCCGGGCGATGGCGACGACCGATCCTCATAGTCCATGGGCGATGACCAATGGCTTTCGGCTCAACCGTCCGGCACGGCAGAGACTGCAACTCATCATTGCCGGGAAGCCCTTGGAAGTGGATGTCCTTTATCTCCAACGCAGTTTCGAGATCGGCATCGGCGGTGAAACAGTATCTGCCGAGGGTCGGCTGGCCGAAGATGGAAGGCTCTCGACGACCATCGGGGGGAGGAAACGCACAGGCTATTTTCTCCCGAATGGAGATGGTTTCGATCTGGTGGTCGACGGAACCGTCCATCACGTGACCACCCCCGACCTCGCCGGGTTCGCAGCGCCCGAAGCATCGACCGGCGGGCTGGCAGCGCCGATGCCGGGCGTCATTCGTGCGATCCTGACCGATGCGGGTAACCGCGTCGAGGCGGGCGAAGCGCTTGTCATCATGGAAGCGATGAAGATGGAACACACGATCCGAGCGCCCGCCGCCGGGCTAGTGGTGACCCTCAACTGCGCGGAAGGGGCAATGGTCGAGGCAGGCACGGTGCTGGTGGATTTCGAAGCGGAGGCCGGCTGACATGCGGATGCCGGAAAGAGTGAGGGTCGTCGAAGTCGGACCCCGCGACGGATTGCAGAACGAGAGCACACAGGTGCCTGTCGCCGTAAAGGTCGAGTTGATCGAACGTCTCGCAAAGGCCGGATTGCCGGCAGTGGAGGCGGGCGCGTTCGTTTCGCCGAAATGGGTGCCGCAGATGGCCGATTCCGCCGAGGTCTTCCGCACTCTTCAGAAGCGACTGGGCGTGACCTATCCGGCTCTCATACCCAATCTCAAGGGTCTGGAAGCAGCAATTGCCGCAGGCGTCAGCGAAATTGCGGTGTTCGTTTCGGCGTCGGAAGGCTTCAGCCTGAAGAACATCGCCTGCTCGAGAGCCGAAAGCCTCGCCCGGCTTCGTGACGTCTTCGATCTCGCCATTACCCGGGGCATCCGGGTTCGCGGCTATGTTTCCTGCATCGCCGGCTGCCCCTATGACGGCGACGTGCCGCCGGCCGAAGTAGCGGCCATGGCGCACGAACTGCTTGTCATGGGCTGTTACGAAATCTCGCTGGGCGACACGATCGGCGTAGGCACGGCGGGGCAGATCCGCAACCTCATCAGCCAAGTCGCGACAACGATACCGCGTGAACGGATCGCGATGCATTTCCACGACACTTACGGGCAGGGCATCGCCAATGTGCTGGCGAGCCTTGAGGAAGGAATTGCCGTCTTCGACAGTTCCGTCGCGGGCCTGGGAGGCTGCCCCTATGCGCCGGGGGCGAGCGGCAATATCGCAACGGAAGACCTGCTCTACCTGCTTCACGGCCTAGAGATCTCGACCGGGGTCGAGCTGCAGGCTATCGCCGAAACCGGCGACTGGATCAGCCGTCTGCTGGGACGACGCAATGAATCGCGGGCTGGCCGGGCAGTGCTCGCCAGACGACACAGCGGAGGACAGGATGGCCGATGAACTGCTGCGAGAGCGTAAGGGACAGACATTGTGGCTGACGCTCAATCGCCCGGAGGTGCATAACGCCCTCAATGCCGTCTTGGCGAAACATTTGGTCGAGGCGTTCGAAGACGCTTCCGCTGACACGACCTTGCGGACAGTGGTGCTGACCGGCGCCGGTGAGCGGAGCTTCTGCTCGGGCGCCGATCTCAAGGAAAGCTCTGGCGGGGTTTTCCGGGCAGACGACGGCGGCAACCCGATCGCCGCGGTGCTGCGCGCCATCGAGGCCTGCAACAAGCCGGTGATCGCACGGATCAACGGCTCCGTTCTGGCGGGCGGCATGGGTCTGGTCGCCGCCTGCGATCTCGCCTACGCCGCCGACCATGCGAAATTCGGCCTGCCGGAGGTCCGGGTCGGTCTTTTTCCGATGATGGTCGCCGCGAGGTTGACGACCCAGATACCCCGACGGCATTTGCAGGAAATGGCCTATCTCGGCGAAACCATCGATGCGACGACGGCACGGCAATACGGCCTGGTCAACGGCATTGCGCCTGCCGATGTCCTGGACACGGTTGTTGCAGACGTTCTGGACAGGCTCGCCCAGAATTCTCCGGATGCCATCGCCGCCGGCAAGCGAGCCTTGAGGGAAATGCGCAACATGGCGGAGGGGGACATTCTTACCTTCGCCGAGAGGAAGATCGCCGAACTCGCCGACACCCCGGACGCACACGAAGGACGTCAGGCATTCGCGGAAAAGCGCAAGCCGCGATGGGCGGAGTAGCGGCAACGCCCGCAACCAGTCCGGCTTCATCATGCCTGTGGGGTCATCCGATTGCGCGGTCCTTCGCCAAAATGAGCGAGCCGGGCAACACGACAGTTCTTATGCCGGTTGCAGGACTTTTCGGGACCATCGCCTGATCCCAGCTGCGCGTCGGTCGAAGCGACAAACGGACCGAAGTTTGATTTGGCGCAACAAACATATTCCATCGGCTGGATATCTTTTCTAAGATCAAGCAAGGGAGACTGATTTGAAACGGATCTGCGACAAATGGCGGATGGCTGTGCGCATGCTTTGCGCCATTGCCCTGTTGTCTGTCGGATTCGCTCACAAGGTGCCTGTTGTCTTCCCGGCTGAGGTCGCCGCCGCCGACCTCGCGGCCTATGTCCTGCCGGACGGCACGTTGCCCGACATATGCCTAACCACAGAACACGGCAGCGATCAGGATCACGCTTATTCCGGCGACTGCGAGGCATGCCGCCTCGGTGCCTCGATCCTTCTGCCCCAACCCGCCGATATGGTGGGAGAGCGCATCGCGCTTGCCGGGGGACCGCTTTTCGAACCGCGTAGAACCGTCGTCCCGCGGCTTATACTGGCCCCCAACGCATCGCCGAGGGCCCCTCCGGCCGACCTGATCGTCTGAGACCTGCGGCGCAAGCGCGTCCGCAGACATCATTCGTCACGACCGCGCGATGCCCCAACCTTCCTGCGCAACGCGACGGTCGAAAGCCGGAGTATCATTATGCTCGACCTGCCAGCCGCTTCCTTGGTGGCACGCGGACTGCCGCCTGAATTCCAGGCCCAGCCGCCAATCGCAAGACCGCCGTTCTCGCCGCGCCGCCTCATCGCCCCCGGCGCCCTGATCTACACCGAAGGCGCCGAACGATCGCCGATCCTTCGCCTGAAGGACGGCTGCGTCGTGCTCACGCAATCGCTTGACGGAAAAAGACGCCAGATCCTCGACGTGATCGGCCCGGGCCGCCTGTTCGGTCTTGCCCACGGCAAGACCAACCACTGCAGCGCCGAGGCCTGCACCTACAGCGAAATCGAAGCGGTGGACCCGCAGAGAGAACGCCTGAACGTGGAGGACGCGCTGCTTCACAGCCTGAAACGCGCGCAGAAACATGCAACCCTTCTCGGCCGCAAGACCACGATGGAAAAGATCGCGGCGGCGATTGCCGATCTTGCCCTTCAATTCGGTCGACCGGGATTTGTAGGAAGTCGCCGGGCCGAAACCTTTCATCTCTACCTCACCCGCAGCGATCTGGGCGATTGGCTGGGGCTGACGATCGAGACCGTCAGCCGATACCTCAACCAGTTGAAGCGAGGCGGAATCATCGATTTTTCCGATCCGCAGATCGTCAGCATCCTCGACGCCGACAAATTGGCCGCGCTGGCCGGTGGCGGCGCAGTCGATGGCACGCTGTGTATCGCCTGATACCCCTCTATTCTCCAATCGAAAGAAACACGTCATGAAAAACGCTTTCAGACTGCTTGCCGCCGCCACGATCCTCATCCTGTCCGGCAAGGCATTTGCCGAAATCCGGGTAACGGATGTGAAGGGACGTGAGGTTTCACTCGCCGAGCCCGCCAAGCGCATCGTCCTTGGCTTTTATTATGAGGATTTCATTGCCGTTGCCGGGCCGGGCGCCATGGACCGGGTGGTTGCGCTTTCCCTCTCGACCTGGAAGGACTGGCGCCCGAACCAGTTTGCCACCTATGTCCGGGCAATCCCGGGAATCGAGAACATCCCCGATATCGGCGACACCGAAAACGGCACTTTCTCCGTTGAGAAGGCGATTGTCACCAAGCCGGATCTCGTCATCCTCGCCGCCTGGTCGTATGACGCGCTCGGCGATGCCGTAAAACAGTTCGATGCCGCCGGCATTCCGGTGCTTACCCTCGACTACAATGCCCAGACGGTGGAAAAACATGTGCAGTCCACGCTGCTGCTCGGCAAGGTCACGGGCTCCGAGAAGCGCGCCGAGGCGCTCGCGGCCCAATACAAGGCGGCTATGGAGGATATAGACGCGCGCATCCACAAGGCTGCCCCGACAACCAAGAAAGTCTATGTCGAACTCGCACAGAAAGGTCCGTCGGAAGTCGGAAACAGCTACGGCAACGGCATGTGGGGCACGCTGATCGAAAAACTCGGCGGCATCAACATCGCCAAAGGGCAGGTGGAGAACTGGGGCCCTCTCAGTCCCGAATACGTGCTGGCGCAGCAGCCGGACCTGATCTTCCTTGCCGGCTCCGAATGGCTGAACAGGCCGCAAGCCGTCACCGTAGGCTTCGGAGCCACGGATGAACTTGCCCGAGAACGCATGAAGGCCTATCTCGGACGACCGGGCTGGGATCAGCTGCCCGCCGTCAGGAACGGCCAGGTGCACGCCATCTATCACGGCGGCGCGCGCACGCTTTCCGACTATGTCTACGCCCAGTACATCGCCAAGCAGCTCTATCCAGAGGCGTTCAAGGACATCGATCCGGCCGCCGAAATCCGGCGCTATTACGACACATGGATGCCGATCAAGGCCGATGGCGTCTTTGTGCTGCCCTACAAGGCACTCGGACAATGACAGCCGAGGCCATGTCCATTCACACTCTGCGTGGCGGCTATCGCCGCGCAGCCATTGCCCGACTCACCGCCCTCATCTTCGCCATGGCGGCTCTCGCCGCCCTGCTGCTCTTCGATCTGGTCAGCGGCCCATCCGGCATGCCACTCGCCGACGTCTGGGCGGCGCTCGTCGCCGGGCCGGCAGGCGAGGACCGTATGGCTGCCACCATTCTCTGGCAGCTGCGCATGCCGCAAACCATCATGGGCGTGCTGGTCGGCGCCTGCCTCGGGCTTGCCGGCCTTCAGATGCAGACCATTCTCGCCAATCCGCTTGCAAGCCCGTTCACACTGGGTTTTTCGGCAGCAGCCGGCTTCGGCGCGGCGCTAGCCATCATGTTCGGCGGACTCCTTCCCCTACCCGGCTTCATCAGCGTGCCGGCCTCTGCCTTTCTGATGACCCTCGCTGCCTGCGCGCTCGTCTATTTCGTCGCCCTGCTGCGCGGTTCCACGCCGGAAATTCTCGTTCTTGCCGGCATTGCCGTCCTTTTCTTCTTCCAGTCCATGCAATCCCTCCTGCAGTTCATGGCCTCGCCGGAGGTTCTGCAGGAGATCGTCTTCTGGCTGTTCGGGAGCCTTCTGAAAGCGTCATGGACCTCTGTCACGGTTACCGCCGTGATCCTGGTCGCCTGCCTGCCCTTCATGGTGCGCGACAGCTGGAACCTCACCCTCCTTCGCCTCGGGGAAGCCAACGCTGCCAGCCTCGGTCTGTCGGTCGATGCCCTGCGCAAGCGCAGCTTCCTGCTCGTCGCACTGCTGACTGCGGCAGCGGTATCCTTCGTCGGGACGATCGGTTTCGTCGGCCTGATCGCCCCACATGTGGCGCGGGCAGCCGTCGGCGAAGACCACCGCTTCGCCCTGCCGCTTTCCGCCCTCACCGGTGCGATCATCCTGATCGGTGCCTCGGTTTTCGGAAAACTCATCTCGCCCGCCGCAGTCATTCCAGTCGGTATCATTACCGCCGTCGCCGGCGTCCCCATGTTGTTCGTCGTCATCGCCCGCCGCGGCAAAGGAGAAATCGCATGACCGATCGCCTCACTCTCAGGAACGTCAGCGTCAACCGGGGAAGAACGCAGGTGATAGACCGTGTTTCACTGTCCCTGCATGCGGGCCAGATCGTCGCGCTGATCGGACCGAACGGTGCCGGCAAGTCATCACTTCTCAATACCATCGCCGGTTCGATCCCCCATTCCGGACGCATCCTCTGGGACGGCATGCCTGTCGACCGCAAATGCATCGGCTTTATGCCGCAGAACTGCGCGGTCAAAGCAGAGCTATCCGTGTTGCAGACACTGCTTCTCGGGCGGCATGAGCAGCTAGGCTGGCGGATCGGTGGCCACGATATCGATGCCGCCGGCCGGATGCTGGAAGAGTTCGGCCTCAAACATCTTGCGGAGCGATGCATCAACACACTATCGGGCGGGCAGCAGCAACTGGTATTGCTGGCGCAAAGGATGATGCGGCAACCGCGGCTGCTGATTCTCGATGAGGCAACATGTGCCCTGGATCTGCGCCATCAGTTGGTCGTCCTCGACCGCCTGCGAGCCTATGTGAAGCGCACCGGCGCGCTCGTTCTGATGGCGATACACGACCTGAACCTTGCGGCCCGGAACGGCGACACCCTGCTGCTCCTGCATCGCGGAAGGCTCGAGGCTACCGGCAGCGGAGCGGAAGTCCTCACATCGGCCCGCCTGCGCGCGGTCTATGGCATCGAGGCTCACATCGTCGAACACGGACAGCATGGTTCCTTCATCCTTCCCGTTTCCCCCTTGGCCGAGTCGACGATCCTAACGGCTGCATTGTCTCCCCAAACGAATACTCTCTCCGCACTCCCGCAGGCATCGTAGACAGGAATTCATGCTCACCCTTTGTGGAGGACCCCGCAATTGCTGTAACTCACCCCGGCAATTCCGGCAGCGGACCGACCAGGACGTCACGCGGAACTCCAGGCTCCATGCAAGCACCCCACGTCAAAGGTTCACTCCATCTTCGAAGGGGGATGACGCAAGGCAAGTCCGAAGCCGACGATCGAGATTCCCGTGAGCAGGAGATCGGTCGCCACGATGACATCGGAGGCCACGCCGATTGCGGCGAAACGGTCGATGACGGCCCATGCGACGCAGAACAGGCTCGTCAACCCGCCGGCCATCAGGGAGGCGGCTCCCTTGCCAGGTTCCAGTGTCGCGCCAATCCAGAGCCTCACTGTTCCGAGAGCGGCGAACAGAATACAGAACAGCGCGAATGCCGACATGGCCGCCAACTGCGGCTCCCCTGAAAGGATGAACCCAAGTCCGATCTGCAGGATCCCGGTTGCGATCCAATCCATGTAAAGTGCCGGTCGCGCTACCCGGATGGTGATGATGCCGGTGAGCAATCCTCCAAAGACGGCACCCATCCCCGGCCGATAACCGTTCATGCCCCAGCCGGACAGTGTGTTCAACAAGGATAGGGCCGCAAGATCGATAAGAAGGATGCCGAGCGCGACCAGACGTATCCAGTCCGAGGGTTGCCGGAAGCGGTTGGAGATGGCCCTGCGCCGGTTTGATATCGCGGCACGAAAGATACCGAAGAAAGTTGGGACGCGCGCAGCGGAGAGCGCGCGTCCCGATTGATGTCCGAGATCGGGGGAACCCACGGACATCACCGACCCTGATCCGCGGGGCTCCGAATAAGAGTCGGTAAGCGGAAAATTCCTGTGAAGCGGCCTCTTTGCTTTCGCCGATGGCTCGCAGCGATGGCACGACGACGGCTCCCCGCCGTTGCGGTTATCGCTTCGTCAGCAATGGTCTCGCTGTGTTCCGACATCTCCAGTTCACCTCCACCCCATGGCGCAAGAACCAGCCGCGCCGCCTTTGACCCCATCGGACGGGAAGGCGACGAAGCCGCACCGTGCAGAAGCGACCAAACCTTCGAACCGCGCTCGCTGGACGATTGGTCTCGTTTATACATACAAACACAACGTTTGTAAATTTGAAATAGCAAGCTTTCTGCGTTGCGCGGACCAAAGGTGGAAGTCGCTCAACTCGACCGGAATGTCTTGGATACCTGTGAGAAACCGAATGGATAGAAAGAAAGGCGCAGCGCCGTCGACCAGGCAGGTTGTCGAGACGACGCAGATACCTGCGCGTACCTTCACACGCGTTCGGCCAAAGAGGTGAAACCGCCACTATTGGCGGCCCCCCTCCGTCAATCACTTTGTCAGACTGGAGAGAATTGTGCGGACGAACAGACTTCCGTCGGGAGAGATGTGAAAGGCACCCTTCCCCAGGGCCCATTCGAAAACGAGGCCGCTTATGGTGGCGCTTAGCATGGAGGCAGCCGTATGTGGTGTCCATGGCGGCGGCATTCCGGTGTCGCGTTCAACCGCCTGAAATAGCCGTACAAAGATACCGTTCATCTCAGCACGGAAAGTGGTACCACCCGGTTCGTCCTTTTCGGAAAGCGCGATATCCAGCCGTATCATGCCGCGCAGCAGAGCCTGCTGGCGAGGATCGTTTTCGAGCCGGTCGAAAATGTCCGCGAAAATGTCCCCGAACTTTTTCAGCGAGGCGGCCCCATTGCTGGCTGCCAGTTCATCGGCCAATACGCGGAACGGCTCCTGCGCCGCATCGCGTAATGCGAGCAGCAGGCCTTGCTTGTTCTTGAAATGCCAGTGCACCGCTCCGCGCGTCACACCTGCGAGTGCGGCGATCTCTTCGAGAGTGACATCCTCGTAACCCTTCTCGAGGAAAAGATCCTCCGCCGCCTGCAAAATTTGCCGGCCGGTTTCCGCCGCCTGTTCTTTGGTTCGCCTCACTGTGTTTCTCCATTTTCTTTTTTTGCAGCAAGAAGAAGGCTGGATATGGAACGTCTTCCATCGATAACAGAACCGCCGCAGTTATCATTGATGAAACGCCAGTGCGGCATAGCTTTATCCAGTGTCCTGTCAAGCTTTACAGCTCCAACACCGCATCCGATTGTGACTGACAACGGGTCGCAATCACTACGACGACCAAACTGTCAACCGAGACCGCCCGATCTCTTCATTGCACGTCGCAGAAGATGAAGCGGGATGCAGTCTGCCCGCCGCCCTTCCTTGCCGGCAACAACGAACGAAACAGAAAATTTCGAAATGAAGCGCGAACATCGGGCGGGTCGCCGAGGAAAGCTGCTGTCGTATCCGAGGCGATCCGTTGTGGGAAAAGGTTCGAACGCACACGCGTACTTTTTTCTGTGCCACCGCTTAAGGGCAACGCTTGCACGGAGCCACTCTTCTTTCCCGCATTCGACCTTCGGAATTGAACTGACGGACTGCTTTCAGCCTCGACATTTTCGAGGAAGCGGAGGTTTCGCGGTCCCGGGCGGAAGACAAGCCCGGGACCGCAGGTAGCGATGGCCTCAGACGGTCGCCTCCACCGCCGCCTCCGATCTGCGACGGCTAAAGAGGCGGTTCACCAGAACGAAGAACACCGGTACGAAGACGATGGCGAGCAGCGTTCCGGTGACCGTTCCGAAGAACGTCGCGAAGCCGATCGCCTGGCGTGCGCCCGCACCTGCCCCGGTCGACACGACCAGGGGAACGACGCCGAGACCGAAGGCAAGCGACGTCATCAGGATCGGCCGGAAACGGAGCTTTGCTGCCTCGTAAACCGCTTCGAAGGCGGTCTCGCCGAGCTTCGCCATCCGCTCACGGGCGAATTCGACAATCAGGATACCATTCTTGCCGGTAAGACCCACCACTGTCAGCAATCCGACCTGGAAATAGACCCCATTGGACTGTCCGCCGATCTGGGCTCCGATGAGCGCACCCAGAATGCCGACGGGCATAGCGAGCAATACCGCGATCGGAATTGTCCAGCTCTCGTAAAGCGCGGCAAGGCACAGGAACATGGTTGCCAGGGCAAGAGCGTAGAGCGGCAGCGCCCCTGCCCCGGAATCCTTTTCCTCCAGCGAAAGGCCTGTCCATTGCAGGCTGAAGCCCGGAGGGAGCTGCGCGGCAAGGCGTTCCATTTCGGCAAGTGCGTCACCGGAAGAAAAGCCCGGCGCCGACGAGCCTTCGATCTCCATCGCCGGCAACGCGTCGTAACGGCTGACCTGCTGGGGACCGAAAACCCAATCCTGCGTGGCGAAGGTGGAGAAATCGACAAAATCCCCGTTCGAATTCGGCACGCGCCAGAGCGCCAGGTCTTCCGGCCCCGTACGTGCCCAGGGCTCACCCTGGACATAGACGCGCTTCATACGGCCCTCATAGAGGAAGTCGTTGACATAGGAACTCGACCAGATGGTAGTGAGGAACGAACCGACGTCCGACGCGCTGAGACCGACGGCCCCAGCCTTGCCCCAATCGATGTTGAGTTCGAATTGCGAAGCATCCTCAACACCGCTCGGCCGGACGGCCATGAGCTTGTTGCTTTGCGATGCCATCCCAAGCAGGGCGTTGCGTGCTTCAAGCAAGGCCTCGTGGCTTTGGCCCGAGCGTGCCTGAAGGAAGGCGGTGAACCCGTTCGAGTTGCCCAGTTCCATGACGGCAGGCGGGACGATCGGCACCACGATGGCCTCGCGGATGCCGCCCATGAGCGGCCCGAAGGCGCGGCCCGCAATGGCCTGGGCCGAGTTTTGGGGTCCGTCCCGTTCGTCCCAGTCCTTGAGCTTGATGAACATCATGCCCATGTTCTGTCCCTGCCCGGCGAATGAAAAGCCTCGCACGGAAAACACCGAGTCCACGTTCTTGCCTTCGGCATTCATGAAGTAGCCTTCGACCTGGCGCAGCAGTTTCTCTGTATTTTCCGCCGTGCCGCCGGACGGGGCCTGGACGATCGTAAACATCGTGCCCTGGTCCTCATCCGGAAGGAACGAGGTGGGGGTGCGCAGGTAAAGACCGACCATCCCTGCGACCAGAACCAGGTAGACGACGAACATCCGCAGCGGACGCCGGGCCGTCATACCGACAACACGACCATAGATCGCGGTCAGGCGGGAGAAATACCGCTCAAACCAATTGCCAAACCGTCTTCCCAGCCCCTTGCCGCTATCATGTGAATGCGCCTTGAGCACGGTCGCGCAGAGCGCCGGAGTGAAGATCAGCGCGACGAGAACCGAAAGGGCCATCGCCGAAACGATGGTGACGGAGAACTGCTTGTACATTTCTCCCGTCGAGCCGCCGAAGAAGGCCATGGGCACGAAAACGGCGGAAACGACCATCGCAATGCCGACGAGGGCTCCCGAAATCTCGCCCATCGATTTCTTCGTCGCCGCAACAGGATCGAGATGTTCGTCGCGCATGATGCGTTCGACGTTTTCCACCACCACGATGGCATCATCGACCAGCAGCCCGATGGCCAGCACCATGGCGAGCATCGTCAGCGTGTTGATGGTGAAACCGAGCGCCGCCATGATGCCGAAGGTTCCAAGAAGAACCACCGGAACCGCAAGCGTCGGAATGAGCGTTGCCCGGAAGTTATGCAGGAACAGCAGCATCACCAGGACGACAAGGGCGATCGCCTCGATGAGCGTGTGGATCACCGCCTCGATGGAGAGGCTGACGAAGGGCGTCGTATCATACGGGATGACATAGCTGACGCCGGCCGGCAGGAATTCGGCGAGATCCGCCACCTTTGCCTTGATGAGTTCGGCCGTTTCGAGCGCGTTCGCGCCCGAAGCGAGCTGGATTGCCATGCCCGCCGCGGGCTTGCCGTTATAGAAGCTGGAAATTTCATAGTTCTCGGAGCCAAGCTCGGCACGGGCGACGTCCCGCAGCAGGACAAGCCCGCCGTCCGTGTCGGCGCGCAGCACGATCCGCTCGAAATCCTCCGGCGTCTTGAGCAGCGACTGGGCGGTTACGGTCGCATTCAGCTGCTGGCCTTCCGGCGCGGGCATTGCACCGAAGCTGCCTGCGGAAATCTGCGCGTTCTGGGCGCTGATCGCAGAGACCACCGTATCGGGAGACAGGTCGTAATATTTCAACTTTTGCGGATCGAGCCAGATCCGCATCGCATACTCCGAACCGAACACCTCGACCTTGCCCACGCCCGACAGGCGCGAGACGGGCTCCACCATATAGGAATTCAGGTAGTCGGCGAGATCGATGGCGGTGCGCGAGCCGTCTTGCGAGATCAGACCGATGACCATGAGATAGCCGGTCGCCGATTTTTCCACGGTAACGCCCTGGCGGGTAACCTCCTCGGGAAGATTGGCCTCCGCCTGGCTGAGCTTGTTCTGGACCTGCACCTGAGCAATGTCGGGATCGGTGCCGAGCGTGAAGGTCAGCGTGATCGTTGCGCGGCCGGTCGATGTGGTCGACGAGTCGATGTAGCGAAGCCCGTCGAGACCGGTCATCTCCTTTTCGACGATCTGTACGACGGTGTCGGCCACGGTTTCGGCCGAGGCGCCAGGGTAGTTGGCACCGATCACGATGGATGGTCCCGCGATCGAGGGATACTGGGAAATCGGCAACCGCAGGATGGAAAGCACCCCGAGGCCCATGATGATGATCGCGATCACCCAGGCAAAGATCGGGCGGTCGATGAAGAAGCGCGCCATGTTCAGTTGCTCCCGCTTGCAGCAGCCTGCCGCTCAGCCGAGGGTTCGGCAGCTATCTGAACCGCTGCACCGGGCGCGATCTTCTGGAAACCCGAGGTAATCAGTGCGTCGCCAGCCTTCAGCCCGCTGCTGGTTACCCAGAAGTTTCCGGAACCGGTCAGGATGGTCAGCGGTCGTACCGCAACCTTGCCATCTTCGACAATCCAGGCGAAGGCCTCACCCTTGGCGTTTCGCATCACCGCGCTTTGCGGAACCAGCACGGCGTCCTTCGCGGTATCCTGCGGCAGTTCGACCTCGACGTAGAGGCCCGGCAGCAACAACTGGTCGGGATTGGCGAAGGTGATGCGCAGCGTCACCATGCCGGTGGTCGGTTCCACCTGCGGTTCGGCGGCCTTGAGGTCCCCCTTCAGCGGATATGCCTCGCCGTTCGGCAGGATCATCGTGGCAACGCCGGTCGCCCGCGCAGAACCGGACTTGTTGAGGGCGTTCCACCGCAGGAGATCGGTCGCCGACTGCGTGACATCGACGTAGATCGGATCAAGGGCGCGGATCGTGGTCAGCGCCGTTGTCTGCTGGGCCGCGACCAGCGCACCCGGGGTCGTCTGGGAAAAGCCGATCACGCCGGTGATCGGGGCGCGGATCGTGGTTCTCTCGAGATCGATTTCGGCGCTGGTCAGTTCGGCGCGTGCAACCTGCAGCGCCGCATCGGTCTTGCTACGATCGGCAACCTTGCTGTCCCGATTGGACGCCGTGCCACTCTTGTTGGCAAAAAGCTCCTCGGCCCGGCGCGCCTCGATCACGGCGAGGTCGTAGTTCGCCTGCGCCTCCGCCACCGCGGCCTTCGCGGAAGCGACGGCCGCGACATAGGTCTCGTCCTCGATCTTGTAGAGCGGCTGGCCTTCCTCGACGCGAACGCCTTCCTCGAACTGCCGGTCGCGGATGATGCCGGATACCTGTGGGCGAACCTCCGCCACGGTGGATGCCTTGACGCGTCCCGGCAGGCGGGCAGTCAAGGTGAAATCGGCGACGCTGACCTTTTCGACCGTTACCGTCGGCAAAGGCTGCTCCTGTGCGTGAACCGCGACGGGAAGGATGCCGATCAGAGCAGCAAGCGCAAAGCGCCGCCCGATCGTCCGTATAGCATTGCTGGACATATCTAACCTTTCTGTGGGGAATGCTGCCGGGCACACGTGGATCGCCCCACAACAAACGGCGCAAATGCAAGCCGGAACCGTTCAGGATCCCGGCGTGCATTCAGCCTCGACATCAAAATATATACATACATAACGTTTGTAAATAGAGATTACCGGGCGAGCGACTCCGGCAGCAAGGAGGGTGGCCTGTTGCACGGGCGAGGGTATCGACAGAGAAAAGCTGGAGATCCGATAGGAGACCGGTAAATTTCCCGAATGCCTCTGGCGGCACTCCTCGTCTGCTCGACGTCATCGAGGGCGAGATCGTTGGGAAGGTCGGAGCACGCCCCCCGCGGCAGGAACGGCCTTTTCCTTCGGCGCAGTCGGCGCCGGCCGAGTGTTCCATGGATACGATCCTGGAGGCAGGAATTGCAGCCGCAGTTCCCATGCCCTATCCGGTTTCGGAACGTCGGAAACGATGCGACCACGCGCTGCTCGTCGATCCGAAGTCCTACCGCCCGGACCGTCTGCACGCATCCGTCGGGGCAAGGTCGCAAATGTCCGAGCGTTTCCCTGGCTCGCCATCACCCCATGCCGGCGGACGCGTCGGCAGATGCCGAGCGAATGGCCTGCATCAGCAGGCTTAATGTCAGAGACGGCACAGTGTCGGCCCGCATGGTCAGGCCGACGGGGCCGCGGGTATCATCCGTATCCAGCGGCAGGGCGGCCAATACGCCATCGGCGATATCGCCTGCGACGACCCCTTCAGAAATGATCCACACCGCCTCGCTCATCCTGAGATACGCACGACCGAAGGAATCGGAGACGGTCTCGATCTGCGTCGGCGGAAGCGGGACGCCGTGGGCGATCAGAAACTGTTCGACGATCGGACGAATGACGGAGTTGCGTGTCGGTATCAGCACCGGAAAGTCGCGCAACCGGTCAAAGACATTGGTTGCCGGCGCCAGCAGCGGGTGTCCGGCGCGCACCACGAACAGCACCCGTTCCGAATAAAGATGCTCGAAGGACAGGCCCGTCATCTTTTCCGGTGCTGCCAGACGACCGACGACGAGATCGAGATCGCCGAGCCGCAATTGCTCGATCAGAACCGCATTTTCGCCGGTCACAATCTTCACGGCGCTGCCCGTGTCCTCGGCCAGAAAGCGCGTCATCGCCTGCGGCATGATGCGGGCGGAGACCGTGGGCAGGGCTCCAACCCGCACGGGAGGGCCGGCGCGGGCGCTTTCCTGGGAAACGGAATCGACAGCCTGGCGCAGAGCCGTCAGCGTGGCTCCCGCGTGACGCATGAAGACCTCGCCGTGGCGGGTCGCACGAATGCCCCTGCCTTCCCGCTCGAAAAGCGAGACCCCGAGAATATCCTCCAGCTCGCGGATCGTCTTCGTCACCGCCGGCTGGCTGACATGAAGACGTTCCGCCGCCCGGTTGACGCTTTTCTGGCGCACGACTTCGACGAAGGCCTGAAGGTGACGAAACTTGATGCGCGGATCGACCTGCTGAGACATAACCTACAGATTATAAGTTAGCGACAAAAACTCATTTTACTTAACCAAACGCACATAGCAATATCCCTAGCAAGAGGAGAGCGGACATGCATTTTCTGACAGTGGAGGGGACGGCGATCCATTACCGTGCCGAAGGTCTCGCGACCGGCAAGCCGGTCATCGCCTTCGTGAACTCGCTCGGCACGGATTTCCGCATATGGGACGAGGTGATCGAGGAACTCGGCGACGCCTATGCCTATGTTGTTCACGACAAGCGCGGTCATGGTCTTTCCGGCACGGGCGCGCCGCCCTATTCCATCGAGACCCATGCGAACGACCTCATCGTGCTGCTCGAACATCTCGGCGTCCGGCAAGCAATTGTCTGGGGTCTTTCGGTCGGCGGGCTCATCGCTCAGGCCGCCTATGCGATTCGTCCCGACCTCGTCACGGCGCTCGTTCTTTCCAACACCGCCCACAAGATCGGTTCGCCTGAAATGTGGAACGCCCGCATCGATGCGATCCTTGCGAACGGCCTCGGCGACATGATCGACCCGATCATGGAACGCTGGTTCACGCCGGCCTTTCGCACCGAAGACAACGCGCTTTACGCCGGTTGCCGCATCATGCTTGCCCGCCAGGCGGTCGATGGCTATTGCGGCACTTGCGCGGCGATCCGCGATGCGGATTATACCGATGCGGCAAGGCGTATCGCAGCACCAACGCTCTGCTTGGTGGGCGATCAGGACGGCTCGACGCCCCCTGACCTCGTGCGCTCGCTCGCCGGCCTCATTCCTCAAAGCCGCTTCGCCGAGATCGCGGCCTGCGGCCATATCCCCTGTGTCGAACAGCCGGCGGCCTATGCAGCCGCGGTTTCCGCTTTCCTGAAATCCCTGCCGGAGCAATGAAAAGATGACTGACCCCTCGCAGCCTTCCGATCGTTACAAGAAGGGCCTGGCTGTCCGCCGCTCCGTCCTGGGTGATGCCCATGTGAACCGCGCAAGCGCGAACGCAACGTCCTTCGACCAACCCTTTCAGACCCTGATTACCGAAACGGCCTGGGGGACGGTCTGGTCGGGGAGCCACTGGACGAAGCGCGAACGCTCCATGGTGACGATCGCGCTCCTGGCGGCGCTCGGCCATGACGACGAAGTGGCGATGCATGTCCGCGCGACCGCCAATACTGGCGCCACGGAGGAGGATATCCGCGAGGCGTTGATGCATGTGGCCATCTATGCCGGCGTTCCCGCGGCGAACCACGCCTTCAAGATCGCCAAGCTTGCGCTGGCCGAACGCGATGCCGATAATTCGCAGATGGAGGAGACGAAATGAACAATCGACCACCCGAAACCGGGCCTTTCTTCGCACGTGATCGCGATATGCATCCACCGGCCTACGCGCCCTGGTACAAGACGACCGTCCTTCGTTCACCGCAGCGCGCGCTGATTTCGCTGGAGGGCACCAAGAGCGAGATTACCGGGCCGGTGTTCGGACACGGAATGCTCAATCCGCTGGATAACGATCTGATCCTGAATTATGCCAAGCCCGGAGAAATGCCGATCGGCCCGCGCATTCTCGTCCACGGCCATGTGCTCGACGAGCGGGGGCGCGGCGTTGCAGGCGCGTTGGTGGAGTTCTGGCAGGCCAATGCCGGCGGCCGCTATCGTCACAAGAAAGAAACCTATCTGGCGGCGATCGATCCGAATTTCGGCGGCGTCGGCCGTACCATTACCGACGAGAACGGCTACTACTGGTTCAAGACCATCCAGCCCGGCCCTTATCCCTGGCCGAACGGCGTCAACGACTGGCGCCCGGCGCATATCCATTTCTCGATCTTCGGCCATGGCTTCCAGCAGCGTCTCATCACCCAGATGTACTTCGAGGGCGATCCGCTGATTTGGCGTTGTCCGATCGTCAAGACGATCCCGGACGAGGATACCATACGCCGCCTCGTCGCGCCGCTCGACATGAACGCCACCATTCCGATGGATATGCGCGCCTATAAGTTCGATATCGTCCTGCGCGGCCGCCATTCCACCTTCTTCGAGAACCGCCCGGAGGGCAACTGACATGGTTCAACCGCTTGGCTACCTCAAGGAAAGCGCTTCCCAGACCGCAGGACCCTACGTCCATATCGGCTGCACGCCCAACTTCGTCGGCATTCACGGAATCTTCGAGAAGGATCTCGGTTCCGGCTCGCTCTATAACGAGCAGACCCGCGGCACCCGCATCACCATTCGCGGAACCGTCTTTGACGGCGGTGGCAACCCGCTGAAGGACGCGCTGATCGAAATCTGGCAGGCCGACGACGCGGGCTTCTACAACAGCCCGAGCGAGACACGCGGATCGGCGGACCCGAATTTCATCGGCTGGGGGCGCTCCCCGGGCGACATGGAAACCGGCGAATTCGTGTTCGAGACGATCAAGCCCGGTCGCGTGCCGTTCAAGGATGGGCGCTGGATGGCCCCGCATGTCACCTTCTGGATCGTCGCACGCGGCATCAATATCGGACTCCACACCCGCATGTACTTCCCCGAGGAAACGGCGGCCAATGCGGAGGATCCGGTTCTTGCGCGCATAGAACACAAGAATCGCATTCCGACGCTGATCGCAAGCAAGGAGGGCGACAGCACCTATCGCTTCGACATTCGTCTGCAGGGCGAAGGTGAAACCGTGTTCTTCGATATCTGAGCGGGCCATGAGCATTTCCGTCTTCGAGCATCCGTTTTTTTCCGGCTTTATGGGGGATGCCGAAATCGCTTCGCTCTTCTCGGCGGATGCGGATGTCGCCGCCATGCTTCGCTTCGAGACCGAGCTTGCGAAGGCGGAAGCGGAATGCGGCATTTTCCCTGTCGAGACGGCAAACGCCATCGTCACCCATCTCGCCGGCTTTGTGCCGGATATGGCGGCGCTCTCGGACGGGATGGCAAGGGATGGCGTGGTCGTGCCCGAATTCGTCCGGCAACTGCGCCGGAAGGTGGGGGACGCCGCATCGGACAAGGTTCACTTCGGTGCAACCAGCCAGGACGTCATCGACACAAGCCTCGTACTCCGTCTCAAGGCGGCAACGGGTATCCTGATGGAAAGGCTGGCGGTTTTGACCGCCGGTCTTGAGGCCCTTTCGAAGCGCGACGGAAGCCTTCCGCTGATGGGCTACACCCGCATGCAGGCAGCGATTGCCATCACCGCCGGCAACCGCATTTCCTCGTGGAAGGAACCGCTCGAACGCCACCATGCGCGGCTTGCGGCCTTTTCCAAATCGGGTTTTGCCCTGCAATTCGGCGGTGCGGCCGGCACGCTAGAAAAACTCGCTGACAAAGGGCCGGCCGTACGCGCAGCACTTGCGGTCCGCCTCGATCTTGCCGACCAGCCGCAATGGCACAGTCAGCGTGACGGACTGGCGGAGTTTGCAGCCCTGCTGTCGCTGGTTTCAGGATGCCTTGGCAAGTTGGGACAGGATATCGCCCTGCTTGCCCAAGCGGGATCGGAAATCCGGCTTTCCGGAGGCGGCGGTTCCTCGGCCATGCCCCACAAGCAGAATCCGGTTACCGCCGAGCTTCTTGTCACCCTTGCGCGCTTCAACGCTGTGCAGCTTTCCGCCATGCACCAGTCGCTAGTGCATGAGCAGGAACGCTCGGGAGCAGCCTGGATGCTCGAATGGATGATCCTGCCGCAGATGGTAATAGCGACTGGCGCTGCGCTCTCGACCGCAAGGCGCCTGATCGGCCAGATCGAGCGGCTCGGGTCGGAAAAAGACTGACTGGAACGCATCGGCGTTTTCCGCCTGTGGAATCTCGGTGACCCACGCGGCAGGCCCGCGGGGGACGTTTTTCATTGCGTCATATCTTGGCTTTCCGCCCTTTAGCTATTGAAACACAAGCGTTTTCTTGATCTCGGATTTCGTCAAAAAAGCGATTTCGGAAGCGATTTGTGAGGATCGAAGGCTTGACACAAAAATGAACTAACTGGTACAAACATTCATGTTCGGAGACCGGATGCGGGAGGAAATCGCATCAACGTCAGGTCCGGTGAACAGTCAGAGGAATTCGAAGTCCCTGGATTTCGAGAGGAGGAAAACAGGCAAGGCCTGTTCAGACCCGCGAAGCGGGTCCGGAGGAACAATGTCGTACAGTCTCGATTTCTCGGTGGTCGCCGATCGGCTGCCCGAGTTGCTGCTTGCATGCCTTGCAACGATTGGACTGGCCGTTGCCGGCATGTCGCTTGCGACCGTCATCGGCGTTCTCGGCGTCGTCGCCCGCCGCTCGCGGTTCAGGTTGCTGCGCGGCTTGGTGATCGGCTTTGTCGAGGTCATCCGCAACACGCCCTTCCTCGTGCAGATCTTCTTCATCTTCTTCGCGCTGCCCCAGTTCGGCCTCAGGCTCAACCCGACAGTCACGGCCATCATCGCGCTGGCGCTGAACGGAGGTGCCTATGCCATCGAGATCATTCGCGGCGGGGTCGATTCCGTTCCGAAAGGCCAGGTGGAGGCAGGGTTGGCGCTTGGCCTGCACCGCGCGCAGATCTTCCGCCACATCGTCCTGAAGCCGGCATTGAGAGCGGTCTACCCGTCGCTCACCAGCCAGTTCATCATGCTCACACTGACGACCTCGGTCTGCACGTCGATCGCGGCCTACGAACTGACCTCGGTCGCCCAGAAGATCGAGGCGGATACGTTCCGCTCGTTCGAGGTCTATTTCTCCATCACCTTGATGTACCTCGCCATTTCCGCGCTGATGATGGGTGTGTTCGCTCTCATCTCGCGCGTTTCCTTCAGCTATCCGGTCAAGTGAGGCGACGATCATGGCATCCATCGGTCCCAATGAATTGTTCTTCCTGCTGCAGGGCTTGAAGTGGACCCTCGCGCTGACCGTGATCGGCTTCATCGGCGGCGGCATCTTCGGCCTTTGCGTGGCGCTGGCCCGTGTCTCGGAAAGCACGCTGGTCCAAAGGGCGACGGCCGGCTACATCGCCGTGTTCCAGGGCACGCCGCTCCTGATGCAGCTTTTCGTGGTCTATTACGGTGTGGCGCTTCTCGGGTTGAATGTCGACGCATGGATCGCGGTCGCCATCGCATTTACCCTGCATGCCAGCGCCTTCCTCGGCGAAATCTGGCGCGGTGGCATCCAGGCCGTACCGAAGGGGCAGACCGAGGCGGCCAATGCGCTCAGCCTGCATTACATCTCGCGAATGAAGGATGTGGTGCTGCCGCAAGCCTTCAAGATCGCCCTGCCTGCGACCATCGGTTTTCTGGTGCAGCTCATAAAGGGCACCTCGCTTGCAGCCATCGTCGGCTTCGTCGAACTGTCGCGCGCCGGACAGATCGTCTCCAACCAGACGTTCCGTCCGCTGACCGTCTTCGCGCTGGTCGGTCTCATCTACTTCCTGATCTGCTGGCCGCTTTCGCTCTGGGGCACCGGCGTCGAAAGACGGCTACAGACCGCGACCCGTTAATGCCTCTTCGTTTTCACGCATTTCCAAACGGAGAACCGCCTCAGACTTTGTCCGGAAATGCACTTTTCATCAGCTTTGTAAGGAGGAGCAAAAGATGAAATCCCAGAATGACCTGAACAAGACAGGCAAGAGAATGGCGCGCCGCACCGTGCTCGCCCTCATGGCGGCAGCCACCCTGCCGCTTTCGTTTCCCGCCGTTGCTCATGCCGGCACGCTCGAGGAAGCCAAGGCCAAGGGCAAGGTGGTGATCGGCATTCAGGGCGACAACTCGCCTTGGGGCTTCGTCAATTCGAGCGGCGTTCAGGACGGCCTTGATGCCGATATCGGCAAGGCGTTTGCGGAATCGCTGGGTGTGCAAGCGGAATTCGTGCCGCTGGCCGTCGCCAACCGTATCCCGGCGCTCGTCACCGGGAAGGTCGACGTGCTCTTCGCCACGATGGGCATGACCGCGGAACGCGCCAAGACCATCCAATATTCCAAGCCCTATGCAGGCAACGTGCTTTCGGTCTACGGCCCGAAGGACAAGAAGATCGCCGGCTATGAGGATCTCGCAGGCATGGCAGTCGGCGTGCCGAAGTCGAGCGCCATGGACACCGCGATTACCGCAGGCGCCGGCGACAAGGCCAATATCCTGCGCTTCGACGACGACGCGGCCAATATCCAGGCCATGCTTTCCGGTCAGGTCGAGGCCGTGGGCGGCAACCAGTTCTACGGCGACCGCCTGAACGCCGCTGCCGCTGACAAGTACGAAGCGAAGTTCGATCTTATCACCCTTTATAACGGTGCCGGCACACGTCCGGGCGAGAAGGATTGGAACGAGGCGGTCAACACCTTCATCGACAAGATCAAGGCGGATGGCACGCTCGCCAAGATCTATGAAAAGTGGATGAAGCGCGACGTTCCGGCCTTCCCGGACTCCCTGCCCGATATCCCCTTCACCGTGAAGTAAACGGAGGTTTCCATGCCACAATCCGCCACCGAACAGGTTCCGCTGATCACCCTTGAGGGGGTGGGTAAGTGGTATGGAGCCTATCACGCGCTGAAAAATGTCAATCTCACGGTTCGCAGGGGCGAGAAGATCGTCCTCTGCGGCCCGTCGGGTTCGGGCAAATCGACCCTGATCCGCTGCATCAATCACCTGGAGGAAATCCAGGAGGGACAGATCGTCGTCGAGGGCATGAAGCTGACGGACAGCAGCCGCGCGATCGACGCGGTGCGGAGAGAGGTCGGCATGGTGTTCCAGAGCTTCAACCTTTTCCCACACAAGACGATCCTGGAAAACTGTACCCTTGCGCCGATGCGGGTGAAGGGGCTGGACAAGGCCGCCGCCGAGGCGGTCGCCCGGAAATATCTGGAGCGGGTGCGTATTCTCGATCAGGCCGACAAATACCCGGCCCAGCTTTCCGGCGGCCAGCAGCAGCGCGCGGCGATTGCCCGAGCGCTCTGCATGGAGCCGAAGGCGATGCTCTTCGACGAACCCACCTCGGCGCTCGATCCGGAAATGGTCAAGGAGGTGCTGGACACGATGATCGGCCTTGCCCGCGACGGCATGACGATGATCTGCGTCACCCACGAAATGGGTTTTGCCCGGCAGGTGGCGGATCGCGTTGTGTTCATGGCCTCCGGTGAAATCATTGAGGAGGGTCCGCCGGAGGAATTCTTCCGTGATCCGAAACACCAGCGCACGCGCACCTTCCTCGGCGAAATCCTCGCCCATCACTGAACCCAGGAGGCGGGTTCCCCCGCCTCGCTTCCAGGTCGCATGAACGGTAAGGGACCATGACAGAGAAAACTTCCTATCGCGTTGGTCTGATCGGCGCGGGCATACAGCTTTCGAAATCTCCGGCGCTGCACATGCGTGAAGGCGCTGCCCATGGCCTCGACTATTCCTACGAACTCGTCGATGTCACCGCCCGCCACCTTCCGGACAGCGCGCTTCCCGACCTCCTCGATGAGCTGGAGGCGCGTGGTTTTGCCGGCACGAACATAACCCACCCCTTCAAGCAGGCGGTTATTCCCTATCTCTCCGAACTTTCGGACGACGCCCGCATGCTCGGCGCGGTCAATACCGTCGTCTTCACCGACGGCAAGCGCATCGGCCACAACACCGACTGGTACGGCTTCTACGAGAACTTTTCCCGCGGGCTCCCGCACGCAAAGCGCGATCGGGCTTTGCTGCTGGGAGCCGGAGGCGCTGGCGTCGCCGTGGCGCATGCAGCGCTGAAACTCGGTATGGGACGGCTCGACATCTTCGACCGGGACCAGGCGCGGGCCGAGAAGCTGGCCGACGATCTCAACGGACGCTTCGGTGCCGGCAGGGCCTCTGCCGTCGATGATCCCGCCTCCTCCCTGCCGCATGCGGACGGTCTCATCAATGCCACGCCTATCGGCATGCTTGCCCATCCCGGCATTCCGGTTTCGCCCGATCTTCTCGAACCCCGCCATTGGGTGACCGATATCGTCTATGTGCCGCTCGTCACCGAGCTTCTGGCGACGGCGAAGTCGAAGGGATGCCGCACACTTCAGGGCGGCGGCATGACGGTGTTTCAGGCGGCAGAAGCCTTCCGCCTGTTCTGCGGCCGCGAGCCGGATGCGGAGCGAATGTCCGCCCATTTTAATGAGATCTGCGCCGCGGAGGGCAATGCATGAGCCTTTTCACCATCCTGAACGGTCCTAACCTGAACCTGCTGGGACAGCGCCAGCCGGAAATCTACGGCCGGGAAACGCTTGCGGATGTGGAGGCGGCCTGCCGAGAGATCGCTGTGGCCGCGGGCCACGAGATCTTCTTTGCCCAGAGCAACCGCGAATACGAACTGATCGACTGGATCCACGAGGCGCGCGGCACGTCTGCCGGCATCGTCATCAATCCGGGGGCCTTCACACACACCTCGGTCGCGATCCTCGATGCGCTCAACACCTTCGAGGCGCCGGTGATCGAGGTGCATATCTCCAACATTCACAAGCGGGAGGTTTTCCGCCATCATTCCTACGTTTCGACGCGGGCGGAAGGCGTCATCGCCGGACTTGGCATCGAAGGCTACGAGATGGCGCTTCGCCACCTCATCGGCCGGCTTTCTCGGTAGCGGCGATATGGTCGGCTCTAAGCACATAGCGCAACACCATCTCGGCGACATGGCGAGACAATGTTTCCTGGCCCTCGCCGGTGAAAAGAGAGCCGCCGAAAATATGCGAAAAAGTGGCGCTGTTCGATACGTTGAAGAAGGACAAGGCACTGATCTCCCAGTGCAGTTCGAGCGGATCGACACCCTTGCGGAAAACGCCGCTCTCCTGTCCACGCCGCAGCACCTTTTCCAACGCCTCGATTGCCGGGCGATTGAGGTCGCGAATGGTTTCGGAAAGCCGCATGTGCCGGCCATGATGAACGTTTTCGATCATCACCATGCGTATAAAGGCCGGGTTTCGACGATGATGATCGAAGGTGAAGCGACAGAGCTTTTCGAGGGCGGCCGCGGGATCGAGCCCTTCCAGTTCCAGGTCGCTTTCGCCGCCGCGCACCTTGCCATAGGCCTCTTCCAGAACACGCTGGTAAAGGCCTTCCTTGTCGCCGAAGTAATAGTAGATCATGCGCTTCGACGTGCGCGTGCGAGCCGCTATCTCGTCGATGCGGGCACCCGACAGCCCGTTCTGCGAGAACTCTTCCATGGCAACAGTCAGAATGTCGCGGCGGACGCCCTCCGGATCCCGCTTCGCGGATTTAGCCTCTCTGGCCACGCTTGCCGTTGCAGCCTGTTTCATCGCTCCCCCGTCGCCGGACCCATCGTTCCGGCCTTTATTAACTAACTAGTACATAATGCCGGAAAGGAAGGCAATATGGCAGCCCCAGAGACAGGCAAACACAGCGTGAAGATGCGGACGTCGATTGCGACCGTATCGATCAGCGGCGAGTTTCCGGAAAAGCTCGCCGCCATCGCCAAAGCCGGCTTCACCGGCGTCGAAATCTTCGAGAACGATTTCCTGACCTATGACGCATCGCCGCGCGAAGTCTCGAAGATGGCTCGCGACCACGGTCTCGACATTACCCTCTTCCAACCTTTCCGCGATTTCGAGGGCATGCCGGAACCGCATCGCGGCCGAACCTTCGAGCGCGCCCAGCGCAAATTCGACATCATGGAGGAGCTCGGCACAGACCTCATGCTGATCTGCTCGAATGTCTCGCCGGTTTCGCTGGGCGGCATCGATCGGGCGGCAGCCGATTTTCATGAACTGGGCGATCTCGCGGCCAGACACGGCGTTCGCGTAGGCTACGAGGCGCTGGCATGGGGCCGTCATGTCAGCGATCATCGCGACGCCTGGGAAATCGTGCGACGCGCCGACCACCCGAGTGTCGGCATCATCCTCGACAGCTTCCACACATTGTCCCGGAAGATCGATCCGAACTCGATCCGCTCAATACCGGGAGACAAGATCTTTATTGTGCAACTGGCCGATGCACCCCTCTTCGATATGGATCTGCTCTACTGGAGCCGCCACTTCCGCAACATGCCGGGCGAAGGCGACCTGCCGGTGGTGGATTTCATGCGCGCCGTCGCAGCCACCGGCTATACCGGGCCGCTTTCGCTGGAAATCTTCAACGACCAGTTTCGCGGCGGCTCGGCCCGCGCGCTTGCAGAGGACGGTCATCGTTCGCTTGTCTATGTCATGGATCGGGTAAAACGGCTGGAGCCCGACATCCGCATCGACGTCCCGGACATGCCGGACCGCATCGCGGCCCGCGGTGTCGAATTCGTGGAATTCACAACGGCCCCTTCCGACAAGGCCAATCTGGAAGCACTGCTCGGGACGCTCGGCTTCCGGAAGACGGGGAGCCACCGCAATCGCGCAGTCGATCTCTATACGCAGGGCGATATCCGCATCGTCATCAACACCGACAACACCGGCGACACCTTCGCCGGCGCATCCTATTCGGTGCACGGCACGAACGCCTATGCCTTCGGCCTGAAGGTGGAGAATGCACAGGATGCCGTAAAACGCGCATCCGCGCTTGGCGCGCCGACCTTTTCGGAGCCGCGCAAGCCCGGCGAGGTCACGGTGCCTGCCATTCAGGGGGTCGGCAATGGTGTCATGTACTTCCTCGACGATTCACCGGCACTCGCCTCGATCTGGACGAACGAATTCCTTCCCACGAAGAACGAGAAAGACGCGGGCGATGCGCTGCTCACCCGGATCGATCATCTGGCCCAGACGACGCGTTATGACGAAATGCCGACCTGGCTCCTGTTTTACACATCGATATTCTCGACCCGGCGTACCCCGATGGTCGACGTGGTCGATCCCGGCGGTCTCGTGCGTAGCCAGGCGATCGAAAGCGTTCCGGAACCTGGTTTCCGGCTAACGATGAACGGAGCCGATAGCCGAAAGACCTTCGCCGGCAAGTTCCTCGCCGAAGGGTTCGGGACGAGCATCCAACACATCGCCTTCGCGACAACGGATATCTTCGCCACCGCCCGACGGCTGGCGGAGCTCGGTTTCCAGCCGTTACCCATCTCCCGCAACTACTATGACGATCTTGAAGCGCGCTTCGGCCTCGAGCCGGATTTTTCCGATGCGCTGCGCGCTGCGAGCATCCTCTATGACCGGGACGATAGCGGCGAATATTTCCAGATCTACAGCCGCACCTTCGGCGAAGGCTTCTTCTTCGAGATTGTGGAGCGGCGTGGCGCCTATGGTGGATACGGGGCGATGAACGCCCCGTTCCGTATCGCCGCGCAACGACGTCTGCTGCGTCCAGACGGCATGCCGAAGGGGTGACGGACCATGGCGATAGCGCGTCTCTCCCGGCTAGCCGAGCGGCGTCAGATCGACGCGAACCGCTGTGCCACGCTCGGCGGCAAGACGGATCGCGTCAAGCACGATGAGATTGGCGGTCGCATCGCGGGCGGAAACGAGCGGCGCGCCGCCCAGGCGGATCAGCGCCTCGAAATGACGAAGCTGCTCCTCATAGGGATCTGCTGGCATAACGGGAAGCATCGAGGACCTCAGCCTGCGGGTCCAGTCAGGTTCGCCCTCCGGCTCCCAGAGCATCAGATCAGGCAGGGAAAGGCCCGCCCGGCTTCCGGCGTAATGATGCGCCGTCACCGGATGAGCGGGGAACCGCGCCGGGTTTTCGCCGGCCGACAAATCCCAGGCCCAGGGACCGGTCGCGGTATCGGAGATGCACAACGTGGCAAGCCCGCCATTCGTGAAGGTCAACGCAACGGCCGCGGTGTCCTCTACCGGGAAACCGCGGCGTGCATTGCTGGTCATCGCCTGCACACTCGCGATCTCGCCGAAGAAATGGCGCAGGAGATCGATCTCGTGCACGAGATTGATCAGCAGCGGCCCACCCGCGCCGGGCGTCTTGCGCCAGGCGGCCTCGAAATAAGAAGGCGGTTTGGCAAGCGTGCAGGTGACGGTCGCCATGACGAGATCACCGATACGGCCCGCACGGATCGCGGCGTGAGCCGCCCGAACGATCGGATTGTGGCGGCGATGATGGCCGACAAGGAGCGGAACGCCTGTTCTCTGCGCAACCGCGATCAGGCTCAAGGCCGAAGCAAGGCTTTCGGCGACCGGCTTTTCGAGCAGCACAGGCATTCCCGCTTCGAGAAGCGCTGCGGAAATCGGCAGGTGGGTTTCGTTCGGCGTGGCGACGACGGCCGCCGTCACAAGTCCCGATGCAATGAGCGAAGCAACGTCCGGCAAACAGGGTATGCCGAGCGATTGCGCCAGCGCCGCTCCGCTTGGCATCGGATCGACAATTGCGCCGAGGCGCAGGCCTGGAGCCTTGGCAAGAGTGTCGATATGGGTGCGCCCGATCGCGCCGGCGCCGATGACGGCAACGCTTATCTTTTCAGTCATCAAAATCCTCCCTGGTTCTTGACCGGAGACCATCAAAACAAAAATCAAAATGGAATTGAAGTTTATTATTGAACATTATTCCATTTTTTGCAATTGTCTGGATCGAGGAAGAATGAGGGGAGGATCGCATGCACCAGACCGCGCCGATGCGCCAACGCCATTGCGAGCTTGCTAGCCATGGCTGCCGATCCTTGCGCCGGGAGTTCAGCAGATGAGCCGCATCCTCGTTACCGGCGGTACAGGCTTCGTCGGCGTGCGCACGGTCGCCGCGCTCCATGAGGCAGGCCACACGGTTCGTATCCTCGATCTTTCGCCCCGCCCAGACCGCTTGCCCGCTGGGATCCCCGTCGAAATCGTCGCGGGCGATATCACCGACCCCAATACCGTTCTCCAGGCCGCTCGGGACTGCGATGGAATCGTCCATCTCGTGGGGCTGATGACGGTCGACTGCGCCCGTGATCCCGTACTCGGCGTGCGCGTCAATCTGATCGGAAGCCTGAATGTGCTCGAAGCAGCAAAGGCACGCCGCCTCCCGGTCGCCTATCTTTCCACCGCAGGCGTGTTCGGGCCGGAAGATGCCATTCATCCGCAGCCGATGACCATCTACGGTTCTACAAAACTTGCCGTCGAGGGTGCTGCGCGGGCCTTCTTCCTGGATTACGGCATACCGAGCCTCGGCCTGCGCCCCTACATCATCTACGGGCCAGGCGTCAGCGCCGGCATCGCGGCTGGCCCCTCCATTGCAATTGCGGCCGCCATTCGTCGGGAACCGGCGGAAATACGCTTTTCCGGCCGGGTTGGCTTCGTCTATGTCGACGATGTCGCGAGAATGCTGGCCTCGGCCATGACCGCCCCGCTTGAGGGGGCCGCCGTTCTCACAATGTCCGGCGATACTGCCGATATGAAGGACTTCGTCGCGGAACTGGCCCGGCAATCCGGCTGGACAAAAATCGCGATCAACGGCGCTCCGCTCCGCATTCCCTCCGAGCTCGTATCGGACCCTGTACCGGCCTTTCTCGGAGCTCAACCGGTCACCGACATCGGAAACGGAATTCGGCTCGCCATTGCCGAACTGAAGGCTGGGCACGAGAAGGAATTATCCAATGTTTAGTCCCCATCGTCCATTTCCCGGATGCGGGCTGCGTGATTTTGTCAATAATCAAAACAGGGGTCGCACCGGTGCGATTTCCATCCTGAAAGGAAATTCCGGAAGAGCACTTGGCGTTCGGCGGGAGAACGGAACCGGTTTCGCTCCCGCCTCTCATCTGGGAGGATGAGACTCACTGCATACCGAAATCGCGAGCCCGGCGGGAGGAGACCTCCGGACCTTGCGTTCTGACGGATGGCCCACCCGGCCGCCGCTCGGATTTTTAGAACCGATCATTCACGGGAGGATGTCGATGATCAAGAAACTGCTTTCCGCAACCGCTATGGTTCTGGCGCTGGGCGCCATGCCCGCACTCGCCGAACTGAAGGTCGGCTCCATTGTCGAGCTGTCCGGCCCGGGAGCTGCTGCCGGCACCAATTTCCGGGATGGCGTGGCCATGGGCTTCGAGGAAATCAACGCCCAGGGCGGCATCCTCAAGGAACCCGTCAAGATCTTCGAATACGACAGCCAGACAGACCCGCAGGTTTCGCGTGCACTGGTGCAGAAGGCGATCGACGAAGAAGTCTATGCCATCATGGGCACGGTGTTCTCTTCGTCCACTGTCGTCAACATGCTGGTCGCCAAACAATACGGCATTCCGCAGTTCACCGGTTCCGAAGCGCCGTCCATCACCGCCAAGGGCAATCCCTACATCTTCCGCACTGCCTTCGGCTCCCAGAAGGGCGTGCCGAAGCTCGTGAAATACATGGTCGAGAAGATGGGTGTGAAGAAGGTCGGCGTCGCCTGGGCCAACACCGAATTCGGCAAGGGCGGTCATCAGGCCTTCCTCGACGAAGCCAAGAAGGCCGGCCTGGAAATCGTCGTGGACGTTCCCTCCGAACAGGCCCAGGCTGATTTCTCCGCCGACGTGCTGAAGCTCAAGAACTCTGATGCCGACGCTTTCTTCGTCTACTATACCGAGGAAGAAAGCGCGCGCTTCCTGCGCGAAGCGCGCAAACAGGGCATTTCCAAGCCACTGCTCGGAGAAACCACGCTGATCGGCCACAAGGTGATCGAGCTCGCCGGCGAAGCGGCCAACGGCGCGGCCGGCCATGTCGGCCTTACGCCGGATGCAAACATTCCAGCCCTCAAGGAAATGGTCGAACGCTTCAAGGCGAAGTACAAGTACACGCCGGATCACAACGCCATCAAAGGCTACACCGCGGCCTGGATCTTGAAATATGTGACCGAAATGGTCGGCAAGCCCGACAGCAAGGCAATCGCCGAAAAGCTGCACGGTCTCACCCTCAAGGCCTCAGAATATCCGGGCGTCCTCATGGATGTGAGCTGGGATGAGACCGGCGAAATGTCTCGCGAGAGCTTCTTCGTGAAGGTCGAGAACGGCCAGCAGGTCGTGGAAGCCATCCTGCCGCCGAACTGACCCCGAAGGGCAGTCCCATGGCCGGCGGACATGCGCCGCCGGCCTGTCTCATCCACATTCGCAAAGCCGACCGACAGCCTTTGAGGACGATACCATGGCCGAGCTTCTTCAAATTCTCGTTTCCGGCCTTGCCGCCGGGTCCATCTATGCCCTAGCCGCCGTGGGCTTCACCCTGCTCTGGCAGGCTTCGCAGACGATCAATTTCGCCCAGGGCGAGTTCATCATGCTGCCCGCCTTCTTCGTGCTGATCGGCATGACCGTGCTCGGCATGCCGCTGTGGGCCTCGGTGATCCTCGGCCTCGCACTGTCGCTTCTCATACTGGGTGTCGCCTTCAAACGGCTGATCGTCGAGCCGATGTTGCCCCACGGCACCTTGCCGCTCGTCATCGCCACCATCGCGCTCGGCCTTCTGATGAAGGAAAGCGTCAAGGAATTCTATGGCGCCACTGCCCAGCCTTTCCCGGCTATCTTTCCGCAGACGGTCTATCAGGTTGCTGGAGCAAGCGTGTCCGTGCAGGACATCTGCAATCTCGCCGTCTCGATGCTCGCCATCGGCGGCCTGCAGCTCTTCCTCGGCCGCACGCGCACCGGCCGCTGCATGCAGGCGAGCGCCCAGAACCCCGGCGTTGCCGAAATTCTCGGTGTCAACGTCAAGCGTATGGTGCTCTACACCTTTCTCATCAATGCGGCGCTCGCGACCATCGCATCGGTGCTGATTTCGCCGATCTATCTCGCCAAGTTTTCCAACGGCGAAACGCTCGGCCTCGTCGCCTTCATCGCCGCCATCGTCGGCGGCTTCAACCAGATCCGCGGCGCCCTCGTCGGCGGCCTTCTCATCGGCATCATCGACAATCTCTCAGCGGTCTATATCTCCGCCGAGTATCGTTCGGCCATGCCGCTCATCCTGCTTATCGCCATCATCCTTCTGCGTCCGCAGGGGCTGCTCGGCACCCCGGAAGGGAGAACCGTATGATCCGCTTTCAACCCGCCCTTCTCGTCCTCGGCATCGCCGCGCTCGTGGCGGCTCCCATCGGCCAGGGAAACTACATCGTCTATACGCTGTGCTCATGGCTGCTGTTTTCGATCGCCGCCATGGGTCTCAACCTGACGCTCGGTTATGCCGGTCAGGTCAGTCTCGCGCAGGCCGCGTTCATGGGCATCGGCGCCTACATCACCGCGTTGATGACGCTGGCCGGCATCCACTGGTTTTTTGCGGCCGTCCTGTCGATCGCGGCCAGCTTCGCCATGGGCCTTCTGCTCGGCTATCCGGCGCTGCGCGTGCAACACCATTTTCTCGCCTTCGTGACACTGGCCTTCAACACGCTTCTCTTCCTGGTGCTGCGCAACGAGGAGGAGATTACCGGCGGTTCCTTCGGCCTCAGCGGCATGGAGCGCCCATCCTTCTTCGGCTTCACCACGGACTCGAATATCGCCTTCTACTATTTCTCGCTGGTCTGCTTCCTTCTTGCGGCCGGTTCGTTGTGGTGGATACTGCGCTCGCCCTGGGGCCGCGCCTTCAAGGCGCTGCGCGAAAACCCGATCCGCGCCGAAAGCCTCGGCCTCAAGGTTCGCCGCCAGACGTTGCTCGCCTTCGCCATCGGATCGGCCTTCGGGGGGCTCGCCGGAGCCATCCAGGCGCCGCTGGTTCAATTCATCGAACCGTCCAGCTTCGCACTCATCCACTCCCTGAAGCTGCTGCTCATGGTGGTCGTCGGCGGTTCGGGCTTCTTCTTCGGCCCGATGCTCGGCGCGGCGGTGGTCATCCTTCTGCCGGAAGTGCTTCGCTTCACGGAGGGCTACTACCTCATCATCTATGCGACGCTGGTCATCGTGCTGATGGTCTATTCCCCGACGGGCCTGATCGGCCTCAGCCACAAGCTCTTCGACAAGCTGAAGCCCAAGCAGGAAGCCCGCCGCGATCTGAAACAGGGAGTCCAACTGTGAACGCGCATATCCGCAACACCGAAGGACCCATTCTCTCGGTCCGCAACATCTCCAAGCAATTCGGCGGCATTCGTGCCGTCAACGGAGTCAGCTTCGACGTCCAGCGCGGCGAAATCCTCGGCCTGATCGGGCCGAACGGCTCCGGCAAGTCGACGCTCTTCAACTGCATCCTCGGCCAGCTCCGCCCGACCCAGGGCCATTGCGAGATCAACGGCAGGTCCACCGACGGCGTGCGGCCGGCAGACCTTTCCTTGATGGGCATTGGCCGTACTTTCCAGCAGCTTTCTGTCTTCCCCAAGATGACGGTGCTCGACAACGTCATCCTCGCCGGACAGGAGCACGAAGGCTCAATGCTCTCGCGCCTCTTCGGCAAGCCGGATGCCGGCCTGACCGGAAAGGCCGAACAGCTCATCGAGTTCTTCCGCCTGACGCCCTACCGGGATACGCCGGCGGGCTCGCTCTCCTACGGTCAGCAGAAGCTGGTCGACGCTGCGATGGCCTTTATGGCCGGCCCCGGCATCGTGTTGCTCGATGAGCCTGCGGGAGGCGTGAACCTCACCATGCTCGGCCACCTCAAGGAGCGGCTTATAACCTACAACCGCGAACACGGTACGACCTTCGTGGTCATCGAACACAACATGGAGTTCGTCATGTCGCTCTGCACCCGCATCATCGTGCTGGCGCAAGGCGAGATTATCGCGGAGGGGACACCGGACGAGATCCGGTCGAACCAGATGGTCATCGACGCTTATCTCGGAGGCTGACATGCTGGAACTCAAGAAAATCATCGGCGGCTACGGCCGCATCACCATCCTGAACGGCACGTCCTTCACCATTCCAAAGGCATCGATCACCACCGTGATCGGCCCGAACGGCGCAGGCAAGTCGACCGTGTTCAAGGCGATCTTCGGGCTTCTCAATATCCACTCCGGCGAAATCCTGCTGGATGGCGAGAACGTCACCCGCAAGAGCCCGGCCGAAATGATCGCCCGCGGCGTCACCTATGTGCCGCAGGGCCGCAATGTGGTACCCCAGCTCTCCGTCTATCATAACCTCGAACTGGGCGGCATCACCTCGAAGGACCAAGCCAAGGTGAAGCGGCGCATGGAGGAGGTCATGGACCAGTTTCCCATGTTGCGCCAGCGCAAGGACCAGAAGGCGATCGAGCTTTCCGGCGGCCAGCAAAAGCAGTTGGAAATCGCCCGCGCCCTGCTTCTCGATCCGAAGCTGATCCTGATCGACGAGCCCTCGATCGGCCTGTCGCCCAACCTCGTACAGGAAGTGTTCCAGACGCTGATCCGTCTTCGCGATCAGGGCGTGACAATCCTCATGGTCGAACAGAACGCCAAGGCGGCGCTCGCCATGTCCGACTATGGCCTCGTGCTTGAACTCGGCCAGACCCGTATGTTCGACAAGGCCGACACGCTTTTGAAAGACCCCCGCGTCGGCCAGCTCTTCCTGGGGGGCCACATCGAGGACGCCGCCTGACCACTCTACCGCAGGCAGAAAAAGGAAGGCCCGGCGAGATCATCGCCGGGCCTTTCCTGTTGTCCAGTTGGTGGCTTCTAGCCCGCCGATGCGTCTCCGAAATCGCCGAAAGCGGTCCAGCCGCCATCGACCGGAAGCACGGCGCCGGTAATGCCGGAAGCGGCCGGAGAAGCAAGAAAGGCAACGGCTGCCGCCACCTCCTCCGCCCGGATGAGCCGGCCGATGGGTGTGCGGCGGCGCAATGTCGGCAGATCGATACGGCCGGCATCGGCAAGTTTTCTGACCAGTGCTGTTTCCACGAAGGCGGGGGCGACGACGTTTACGCGAACACCCCTGCCGGCCCATTCGCAGGCCATGGCCCGCGTCATGGCGACAATGCCTGCCTTGGCGGCACCATAGGCATTACGCTTCGGCAAGCCGGTCAGCCCGGCGATGGATGAAAGATTGACGATGGCGCCCGAACGTCGTGCAAGCATGCCCCTGCCGACCTCCCGCGACATGAGAAAGGTGCCGGAAAGATGCACGTCGAGCACCTTTCGAAAAGCATCGATCTCCTGTTCCAGCGTCGGCAGGTGGCTATCGCCGATGCCGGCATTGTTCACCAGGACGTCGAATGGAGCGGCGGCGCAAACCGACGCAGCCTGCGCCTCGTCGGTGATGTCGCAGGCGAAGCCGCGATGGCCCTCGCCCAGTTCGTCCGCCCGCACCGCGGCCTTGTCGCCATCGAGATCGGCGATGGTGACGCGATAGCCGGCTGCGGCCAGCGCCTGCGAAATGGCAAGGCCGATCCCGTCAGCCCCGCCGGTGACCAGAGCGTATCTGACCTCAGACATAGCCGGGCCTCGGCACAAGGCCCATCAGCGCCTGCGACAACCCGCCATCGACGACGATATCCTGGCCGGATACGTAGGAGGCACGCGGAGAAGCGAGGAAGAGCGCCACATCCGCCATGTCCTGGGGCGTCGCGATCCGCCCAAGCGGCACCATCGCCTCGCGCTTCGCCTTGACCGCCTCGTCACGATAGAAGGCTTCGGACAACGGTGTGCGTACGAGACCGGGGCTGAGCGTATTCGACCGGACGCCCTTCGCTCCCCATTCGTAAGCAAGTTGCCGCGACAGCATGAGGATAGCCGCCTTGGAGGCGGAATATGCTCCGCTCGCCGGCTGGGGCTGCGAACCCGCGATGCTCGCCACATGAACGAGGGCGCCCTCTCCCCGCTCGATCATCCCCTTGCCAAAGGCCTGCGCGGCCGCAAGATAACCGGTGAGGTTTACCGCGAGCATCGCCGACCAGTCAGCCTCCGACACGCTTTCGAGCGGACCCGGCCTCAGGATTCCGGCATTGTTGACGAGAATGTCGGCTCCTCCGGCGGCCTCGACCTTTTCAGCCGCGGCGGCAATTTCATCCGTTTTCGAGAGGTCGCAGGCGAGCGCGAAGGCGCCATTGCCGATTTCGGCGGCGAGTGGCCGCGTACGCTCTTCATCCCGATCGAGCAATACGACGCGAACTCCCTGCCCGGCGAAGGCGTGGGCCAGCGCCTGACCGATACCCCCGCCGGCGCCGGTGATGACGGCGGTCTTTCCCTGCACTGCAAGCCAGCTCATGCGGCGTTCTCCCTGTTGGTCTTTTCGAATGCGACACCGGCGAGATAACGGCCGGTGATCCAGCCGAAGGTCATGGCGGGGCCGAGCGTGATGCCTGCGCCGGGATAGTTTCCGCCCATGATCGAAGCCCGGTCGTTGCCGACGGCGAAGAGGCCGGGAATGATCGCGCCCTGGCGATCGAGAACCTCTCCGGGAACGGTGGTCTTCAGCCCGTCGAAGGTGCCGAGGTCCCCCATTTCCATCTTCACCGCATAGAACGGTCCCTGCTCGATGGGCGCGACACAGGCATTCGGCCTGTTTTCCGGGTCGGCGAGATAGCGGTTAAACGCGGTCTCCCCGCGATGGAACTGTTCATCCAGACCGTGTCGGGCACCGCGATTGAAATCCGCGACCGTCGCCTCCAGTCCGCCGGCATCGATGCCGCAGGCGCGGGCAAGATCGGCAAGCCTTCGCCCCTTCTTCAGATATCCCGAGCGCAGCCAGGGGGCGAGCGGCATGGGCGCAGGCTTGGCATGGCCCAGGCCATACTTGCGGATGGCGCGATGATCGCAGATCAGCCAGGCCGAGGCCTCGCCGGCTTCGACCATCGCCGCACCGACATCGTGATAGCTCTCGCTCTCATTGGTGAAGCGGCGTCCGTTCGAAAGAACCGCGATCATCCCCGGCTTGTAGCGATCGAGCAGATGCGGGAAAATGCCCCGTCCCGGCACACGGCTCACCGGCATCCAGGCCGCCGGCTGCGGGAAGACGGCATCGAATGCCCCGCCCACCTCTACGCCAAGGCGGATACCATCACCGGTATTGCCTTCCGGCACCGGCGAATAGTGTCCCGCCGCTCTGGCCTTAAGATGCGCGTAAACCTCGGCCCTTCGGGCAAGATCTTGAGCATAGCCGCCGCAGGCGAGCACCACACCGCGGCGCGCGGTGATGATGCGCGGTTGCCTTCCCCCTACCTCGGCACCGGTCACGCGACCGTCTTCCTTGACCAGACGCAGCGCCGGTGTTTCGGTGAGGATCGGAATGCCGAGATCGAAGCAGCTTTTTGCCAGTCGCGCTGCGAGCGCATTGCCGCTCGTCACCTGCACGCCCCGTCCGTAACGCGCGACTTCGCCCGCATGCGCGGCAAGACGCTTCAGCACATAGACGAAGGAAGCCAGCGACTTCGTGGCGTTGAAGAAATGCTTGATATCGGCATTCGAGGAGTTGAACATCATGCCCATGAAGGTGATCGTCGAAAGCGGCGGACGCAGTCGCTTCAGATCGTCCCGGAGCGCGCTCGTATCGAACGGCGCGGCCAGCACCGAGCGGCCCACCTCGACACCGCCGTCCACCGTGGGGTGATAATCGGGATAGAGCGTCGGCAGAAACTGCACCGCGGTTTCCTTTTCAAACCAGTCGAGCATTTTCGGACCGGCCTCCAGAAACGCATCGACAGACGCATCATCGAACCAGTTGCCGGTTTCGGCCTTCAGGTAGCGTCGAGCGGCTTCGCGTGTGTCGGCAGGATTGTTTGCCTTGCCGTGACGGTTGCCCGGTATCCACAGCACACCGCCGGAAAAGGCGGTCGTACCGCCGTAGACCGGCTCCTTCTCGATGACGATCACGGAGAGCCCGTGCTTTTTCGCGGTTATGGCGGTGGCAAGCCCGCCCGCGCCCGATCCTATGACCAGCACGTCGCAGACGCGCTCTTCCTCGCTAGGCCGCTCCATCGGTTCCTCCCTGTCTGAGTGGCATTGACCTTTGCTAACTTGCGACCCCGATCGGACCAATGGACGCACCGACGCAATTGTTGCACAATTCGCATCAGCGATTTTCGGGAGGAATGATGGCGCAGGAAGCCTTGAGCGGGATTCCGCATTACTATCTATATGGCGATCAAGGCGCAGATGTGGAACTCGACTTCCTTCATGTGGAACCGATCCGCGACCGATCTGGCCCCAACGACTGGAGAATTCGTCCGCACGCCCATCCCGATCACATGCAGGTGCTGCTGGTGAAGAGCGGCGGCGGAACGATCCGCATGGAGGACCGCGTTCTTCCGATTACTGTGCCCGGCATCCTTGTCGTGCCGGCTGGCATCGTTCACCAGATCGACTTTGATCCCGGTACGGATGGCTTCGTTGTGACCGCCGCACTCGGCTGCCTGAAAGCCGCATCCTCATCCGATCCGCGTCTGGCCAAGGCAGCGGAAAGGCCCGCCGTTTACCCCCTTGAGGGCACGGGCGTCAGCATTCCGGCCGTCAACGATACCTTTGAATGGCTGCATCGCGAATTCATCTGGTCGGCGCCGGGTCGGCGCACGGCGATCATGGCGCAGTACATGCGTATTCTCGTGGTCGTGCTCAGGCTGTTCGTCACGCATGACGACCCCGGCATCGCGACACCCGACCGCGACTACGACCTGCTGGTGCGCTATCGTGCGCTTCTGGAGGAACATTTCCGCAATGAGCGCTCGCTCACCTTTTATGCCGGTCGTCTCGCCGTTACCCAGGCTCGGCTGAACGCCGCCTGCAAGACGCGCGCCGGAAAGACCGCTTCGGACCTGCTCTACGAGCGCATTGTGATCGAAGCCAAGCGTTACCTCGTCTACACCGAAAGCAACGTCGCACAGGTGGCGCACATAACCGGCTTCGACGACCCGGCTTATTTCAACCGCTTCTTCACACAGCGCGTCGGCCTTTCGCCCGGGGCATTCCGCAAGCAGGTCCTTCGCCAGGAGGCCTGAACCCTTCTGCGCCGGATATCATCCAATCTTTCCGACGCTTCGTCCATTTCCCAAATCGCCTTCCTTGCGCAGTTTCCCGGGCGAGGGAGGACGACATGATCCATGAATGGCGAAGCTATCGGCTGAAGCCCGGCGCGGCTCCGGAATATCTCGCCCTTCTGGCCGACGAGGGCCTGCCGCTCGTGACGCGGCATCTGCCGCTGACAGGCTACTGGCTGGGAGAAACCGGACCGCTCAACACGATCCACCACCTCTGGAGCTACGCGGACTGGGCAGAGCGCGAGGCTTGCCGAGCCTCGCTTGCGACGGAGGAAGCCTGGACCAAGGGTTTCATCCCCCGCGCCTTCGCGCTGGTGGAAGAGCAGGAGAACCGTTTTCTGCGCCTTCTGACCCCATCGCCCGCATTCGAGACGATACTTCGAAACCGGCAAACGATAAGGGTGGCCCGGGAAGCCGGAGCCCCACTCTTCGCGTCCGCTTGCGCAGCACTCGTCTCGGGATTTGCCGTGCCCGGGGCAATCGCCGTGTGGGAAAGCCTGTCAGGCCGCTCCGGCGGCCCTTGCTCGCTCATGCCGCGCAGCGCCGATCCCGTGCCCGTCGAACCCTTTCGGGGCGTGGATCACATCATCCTTCGGCCCCTTGCCTTTTCGCCACTTTAAAGAAATCCGGAAGGAGAAAAATATGCGTCATCAGGTCGTTATCATTGGTGGAGGTCCGTCCGGCTTGCTTCTGGCGCTGCTTCTTCGCCGGGCCGGCATCGACGTCGTGGTTCTAGAGCAGCGCACGCGCGACTACGTGCTGGCACGCATTCGCGCCGGCGTTCTGGAGCAGGGGCTCTGCGATCTCCTGCGTGAAGCGGGCGTGGGCAAGAGGCTCGACACCGAGGGCTTCGTCCATGAGGGCACGGTCATCGCGGCCCATGGCCGGAAGGTCCACATCGACTTCAAGACATTGACCGGCAGCACGGTGACGATCTACGGCCAGACGGAGGTAACGCGCGACCTCTACGCCGAACTGGATCGTACGGAAGCCCCGGTCTTTCACGAGGCCGAAGGTGTCGAAATCCACGGCGCCGATGGCGATGCGCCCTATGTGACCTTTACCCGGAACGGACAGGGCTATCGCATCGACTGCGACTACATCGCCGGCTGCGACGGTTTTCACGGCGTAAGCCGCCGCACCATTCCCGAAGACACTCGGCGGGAATACGAACATGTCTATCCCTTTGGCTGGCTCGGCATCCTTTCGGAAACGAAACCGCTTTATCACGAACTGGTCTATGCCGGTTCGAAACGAGGCTTTGCGCTCTGCTCCATGCGAAATGCGCATCTCAGCCGTCATTATCTGCAGGTCCCGCTGACCGACAGGCCGCAGGACTGGAGCGACGAGGCCTTCTGGGACGAACTGCGCAAGCGCCTCCCCCCGGAATTTGCGGATACGCTCGAAACCGGGCCTTCCATCGAAAAATCCATCGCACCGCTTCGCAGCTTCATATCCGAGCCGATGAGTTGGGGGCGTCTCTATCTTGCCGGAGATGCGGCCCATATCGTGCCCCCAACCGGCGCCAAGGGGCTGAACCTTGCTGCCTCGGACGTCTACTATCTATCCCGGGCGCTGATCGCCCGCTACGCTGGCGACGAAGGGCTGCTGAAGACCTATTCGGCCACTGCACTCGCCCGCGTCTGGAAGGCCTCGCGCTTCTCCTGGTCGATGACCCGCATGCTGCATAATTTTCCCGACGAGGGAGATTTTCTGGACCGCATGCAGGAAGCGGAAATCGATTATCTCGCCGGTTCGAAGGCTGCGCAGACGGCGCTTGCCGAAAACTATGTCGGTCTGCCCTACTGACCCGGTCAGGTCAGCATGCCCGCCAGATCGGCCTGCACGGCAAGCAGGGACGACAGGTAGCGTTCCACTAGGATGTCGGCCGGTTCGGCGGTGGCAGCCAATCCCACATTGAGGGCCGCAATCGTCTTGCCGCGCATGGTCTTCAACGGCACGGCAATGGAACGCAAGCCGATCTCCACTTCCTGATCGATGAGGGCGTAGCCGCTTTCGCGCACGGCCTCCAGTTCGGCCATCAAGGCATCCACATCCGTGACCGTGCGCTGCGTTCTCGCCGGGCGCGGCGAGGCGTCCAGCACAAGCCTCGCCTCCTCCGGCGAAAGCGCAGCGAGCAGCACACGCCCCATCGACGTGCAATAGGCTGGCAACCGTGAACCGGGCATCAGGGCTATCGACATGACGCGCCGCTGGGCGGCGCGCGCCACGTAGACGATCTCACCGCGGTCGAGGATCGAGACGGAGGTGCTTTGGCCAATTTCCTCCGACAGCCGATCAAGCGTCGGTTGCACAATGCGCGGCAAAGGCATGGTCGCAAGGCATCCCGTTCCGAGCCGCAGCACGCGGGGCGTCATCGTGAAGAACTTGCCGTCGTAAGCGGCGTAGCCCAGTTCCGAAAGCGTCAGCAGGCACCGGCGTGTAGTGGCTCGATCAAGCCCCACGATTTCGGCGGCCTCCGCAATGGAAAGGCGCGGGCGCTCGGCGCTGAACGCTTCGATTACCCTGAGCCCCTTGGCAAGACCGCCCATGATGTCCCGTTCCTTGACCGTCATGGCACATCTCCATTTTGTGCGATAATCGAACAAAAATCATATAACGCACAAATCGGTTGCCGTCGAGCGGCCAACGGCCTTAATTTCAGCACCGGAAACAGCGCCGACTTTGCCGGGCATCCGGCGCTGCATGGAGGTTTCGAACATGAACAAGACAATCGCGAGCGCGGCAGCGGCCGTCGCCGGGATCGGCGATGGCGCGACCGTGATGATCGGCGGCTTCGGCGGCTCCGGCGCACCAATCGAGCTCATTCATGCGTTGATCGACAAGGGGCCCAAGGGGCTTATCGTCATCAACAACAATGCCGGTAACGGCCGCATCGGCATCGCCGCGATGATCGACGCCGGCATGGTGAAGAAGATGATCTGCTCCTTCCCGCGCTCATCCGATCCCCGCGCCTTCACCGACGCCTATCTGGCGGGCAAGATCGAACTGGAACTCGTGCCGCAGGGCACACTTGCAGAACGCATTCGCGCAGGCGGGGCGGGAATTCCCGCCTTCTACACGCCGACCGGCTACGGCACGGAACTGGCCGAGGGCAAGGTGATTGCCGACTTCGACGGCCGCTCTTACGTTCAGGAACGCTGGCTGAAGGCCGATTTCGCCCTCATCAAGGCGCATGTCGGCGATATCCACGGCAACCTCACCTACAACAAGGCCGCCCGCAACTTTAACCCCCTGATGTGCATGGCGGCGGCAAAGACCATCGTGCAGGTTTCCAGACTTGTGCCGCTCGGCGGCATAGACCCGGAGCAGGTGGTCACGCCCGGCATTTTCGTCGACAGCGTGGTCGAGATCGCCAATCCGCAACAGGAAGAAGTTCTCATCCGGTCGGGAGCCGTTTACGCATGATCGCCGAAGCCCAAGACGACATAAAGCTTTCCAACGGCCAGATCGCCTGGCGCGCCGCGCAGGACATTCAGGATGGCGCCTATGTGAATCTCGGGATCGGTTTCCCGGAAATGGTGGCGCGTTACCAGCCTCCGGGCCGGCAGGCGATCTTCCACACCGAGAACGGCATTCTCGATTTCGGCGAGCCGCCGGCCGAGGGCGAGGAAGACTGGGATCTCATCAATGCCGGCAAGAAGGCGGTGACGCTGAAGCCGGGCGCGGCCTTCTTCCATCACGCCGACAGCTTTGCCATGGTACGCGGGGGGCATCTCGACGTAGCGATCCTCGGTGCCTATCAGGTCGCGGAAAACGGCGATCTCGCCAACTGGCGCGTCGGATCGAAGGGGGTGCCCGCTGTCGGCGGCGCCATGGATCTGGTGCATGGTGCAAAACAGGTTTTCGTCATCACCGAACACGTCACCAAGGACGGCAAGCCGAAGCTGGTGGAACGCTGCACCTTTCCCCTGACCGGCGTCGGCTGCATCACCCGGATCTATACCAGCCATGCCGTGATCGACATCGTTGATGGCCGGTTCGTGCTGCGCGAGAAGCTGCCGGGCATCAGCCTGGAAGCACTTCAGGCCATGACCGGAGCGAAACTACACATCGACGGCACGGTCATCGATCTCGTGGCACCGGATTTGTGAGGAATTTCCCATGACAGAAGTTTTCATCTGCGATTACATCCGCACGCCCATCGGTCGCTTCGGCGGGGCGCTTTCTTCGGTCAGGGCCGACGACCTCGGCGCAATCCCGCTTCGGGCACTCGTCGAGCGCAACCGCTCCGTGGATTGGGAAGCGGTGGACGACGTGATCTTCGGTTGCGCCAACCAGGCCGGCGAAGACAACCGTAACGTCGCCCGCATGTCACTACTTTTGGCCGGGCTGCCAGTTTCGGTGACAGGAACAACCATCAATCGCCTCTGCGGCTCGGGGATGGACGCTGTCATCACCGCGTCGCGCGCCATCAGATCGGGCGAAGCGGAACTTATGATTGCCGGCGGGGTCGAGAGCATGAGCCGCGCGCCCTTCGTCATGCCGAAGGCGGACGCAGCTTTTTCCCGCAAGGCCGAGATTTACGACACCACCATCGGCTGGCGGTTCGTCAATCCGCAGATGAAAGCGCAATACGGCGTCGATTCCATGCCGGAGACCGGTGACAATGTCGCAATCGACTATCGCGTCTCGCGCGAGGATCAGGACGCATTTGCTGTGCGCAGCCAGGCGAAGGCCGCTGCGGCTCAGGAGAACGGCCGCCTCGAGAGGGAGATCGTTCCAGTCGTCATTCCTCAGAAGAAGGGGGAGCCATTGGCAGTGACGCGAGACGAACACCCCCGCGCCACCAGCATCGAGGCACTGGCCAAATTGAAGCCTGTGAACCGGATGGACGGCGCGACCGTGACGGCCGGCAACGCCTCAGGCGTTAACGACGGTGCGGCGGCACTGATTGTCGCCTCGGCAGCGGCGGCGAAGAAATATGGTCTCACCCCGATTGCCCGGATTGTTGGTGGCGCTACAGCCGGCGTTCCGCCGCGCATCATGGGAATCGGGCCGGCGCCGGCCTCGCAGAAGCTGCTTGCCCGTATCGGGTGGAAGGCAGCGGATCTCGATGTGATCGAACTCAACGAAGCCTTCGCCTCCCAGGGTCTTGCAACGCTTCGCACGCTTGGCATTGCCGACGACGATCCACGCGCCAACCCGAACGGAGGCGCCATCGCGCTTGGTCACCCGCTCGGCATGTCGGGAGCGCGCATAGCCGGGACGGCGGCCCTTGAGCTGTCCCTTACAAGCAAGAAGAAGGCACTCGCCACGATGTGCATCGGCGTCGGACAGGGCGTCGCCATCGCATTGGAAGCCGCCTGACATCTTTTGACGCCCTCCTCCCGGAAGAAGCCGCATGCGGAAATCGTATGCGGCTTTTTCTTTGGCCGACATATTCCGCCCGTTGCCGATGGAAAAACCTTGACTGGCCACCAGCACATGCCAAAACTGGAATGGTAATCCAGATTGGAAAGCACATGAGTACTCTTGAAAAATCCCTGACCATCATCGAGCTTCTTGCGGCCAAACCCGGCGGCCTTTCCGTGTCCACCATCGCCCAGCAGGTAAACCAGCCGGCGAGCGGGGTTCACCGCACGCTCAACGAGTTGATAAGACTGGGTTATGTACGGCAAGTGCAGGACCAGGGCGACTACGCGCTGACCATGAAGCTCGCCGCCCTCGGCGTGGGCTTTCTCGGCCGAACGGGTGTGGGCGACGTGGCGCAACCGATTTTGGACCGGCTTGCGCAGACCAGCGGCGAACTGATTCGCCTTTCGGTAATCGATGGCGACGACCTGATCTGGGTTGCGGTCGCACAGGGAGCAACCGGAGGCCTGCGATACGATCCCGGCCAGGAACAGGGCGTCGTCGTCCATCTTGCCTCGAGCGCCGGCGGACAGGCATGGCTCGCTTCCATGAGCGACGAAGAGGCGCTTCAACGTGTTTCCCGGCAAGGTCTCGCCAAAACGGGCAAGCCGAGCGGACCAGGTGCGCCGAGGACCATCACCGAACTTCTGGAGATTCTGGCCGAGACCCGGAAGCGCGGCTATGCCGTCTCGGTCAACAGCTACATCGTCGGCATGGCTGCCATGGCCATGCCGGTCTTGAGCAATGGCCAGGTCATCAGTTGCCTGTCGATCGCCGGACCAGCGGTTCGCATGACGCCGGAGCGAATGGAAGAACTTGCGCCTCATCTTGCCCGTGCGGCAGAGGAAATCGGCATTGCCGCGAGCGGATCGCGTTATTTTCCCGGCCTGCACAAGCGGGCCTGACGGTCCCGACACAAAGAAGGCCCGCATTGCCGAGGATGCGGGCCTTTCTTCTCGTTTGTCGCCGGCTCACTTCAGCGGCGAATTTGCCGTCGGAAAGGCGATGGTCGAGCGCATGTCTGTGGTCAGCCAGTCCGGTCCGCCCTTCGGCGGCCACACACCCTGCGCCACGGAGTCGGCGCGGATCTGGCCGCGTTCGTTGACGGACGAAAAAGGCCAGATATGGGTCATGCGCGGCCTGCCATCGAGGCCGTACATGCAGACGGTCAGTTTCGACAGTTCGGTGCGTGCCGGCACTGCAGCTTCCCAGGCCTTTATTGTCGGTTCGAGCCCGCCGGTTTTCAGCACATAGGTGCGGAACTCGTAGGCCGGGCCGAACGTACCGGTCTCGACCGGCGGCAAAAAGGGAAACGGCGCATAGCCCTCAAGGTCCAGCCCAATCAGCCATTCCGCCGATCCGAAGGGGTTGCCGGCCCGCAAGGTGCGTTCGCGTTCCGCGTCATAATCGGCCGCCGTGTCGAAACCCCGAAAGACGAGGACACGATTGAGCACACCGATATCGGCATAGAAGATGCCGAGCAGCCTGCCCTTGCCTTGCGCCGTGAAGCTCTCGATTGCGGGGGCGGCTTTGGCGGCCGCCCCCATGGCGGTGGAAAGCGTGGCGATTTCATAACGTTGCATGAACTGTCCTTTCATCTGTCGCAGCCTTCACGCGGCCGCCGCAATATTCTTCAACTTGCCCGCAGCATGCTTGGCGACCCGCCAGCCGAAGACGATGGCGGGACCGAGAGTGGTACCCGGGCCGGGATAGGTGCCGCGGAAGATCGAAGCGAGATCGTTGCCGCAGGCATAGAGGCCGGGGATCGGTTCCCCGTCTTCTCCCAGCACACGGCCGAATTCGTCGCCTGCAAGCCCGGCGCTCGAGGCGAGATCTGCCGGACGAACGGCCATGGCGTAATAGGGACCGGCTCCAACCGGACCGAGGCAGGGATTGAAGCCTCCGGCCTCCCCGTCACCGTTGAAACGGTTCACCACCGTCCCACCACGGCCGAACTCCCGGTCCACGCCGGAAGCGGCGGCCCGATTATAGGCGTCGACTGTTTCCGCGAGTGCCTTGGAATCGCAGCCGATCTTCGACGCCAGCTCGGCCAGCGATTTTGCCTCGATCACATAGCCCGCCCTGAGCATGGCCCTGAGATTGCCCGCTCCGGGGAGGATCATCCCCATGCCGTAGCGACGCATGAAGACTGCGTCACAGACCAGGTGGGCGGGAATTGCTCCGCTGGCGATCTGGCCCATGGCGAAATCGTGATAGGAATTCGCCTCATTGACGAAACGACGTCCGTTTTTATCGACGGCGAAAATGCCGGGCTTGGCACGATCGAGAATGATATGCGGCCAGACCGCAAGCGTGCCGTCGGGGCGGCAATAGGACGAGCATGGCATCCAGAGCGCCGGGCTGTCGCCTCCGTCGTCGAAACGCGCGCCAATAGCAGTTGCCACATCGGCGCCGTCACCGGTGTTCGTTTCCGGACCGAGCGCATAATCGCGGGTGCCGGCCGGGAAGAGGCGCTCACGTATCCTGCGGTTCCAGCAGACCCCGCCCGTCGCCAGAACGACGCCTTTACGGGCGCGGACACGACGCTCTCCAGCCGGGCCTTCCAGCACCGCGCCGATAACGCGGCCATGCTCGACGATCAGTTCCTTCACACCAGCCTCGAACAGAATCCGCACATTTTCCTTGCGCAGGCTGTGGAGCAGCCGCGCCACCAGGGCATTGCCCATCAGAAGCCGTGTCCCCCGCCGATAGCGCAGGCGGTCCAGCGCGTAGCGGCCGACGATCTTGATCGTGCTGCGCAGATTGGCGACGGAGGAGAAGGGCGACAGCAGCGCGCCGAGTTCGTTTCGCCCCACCATCATGCCGCCGAGCCCCAGGAACTCGCGGCGCGGAGGGCGCACACGGTCAAAGTCTTGAGGAGACAGGAGCCGCCCGTCGAAAGTCACGGGCGCCAGAGCGCGACCGCCATAGGCGGCTCCCGGACCATCGAGATAATCCGGGTGGGCGGCCGAGGCGACAAACTTCACATCGGTCTTGCGATCCAGTTCCTCGATCGCCGCACGGCCGGAGTCGAGAAAGGCCTCCCGCAGGCGCGCACCGCCCCGGTTCGCGACCACGGAATCCAGGAAGGCGCGCGCATCCTCGACCTTGTCGGGCACCCCGGCCAGTTCCGAAAGATGCGTACCCGGCACCCAGGTCGTGCCGCCCGAAGTGGAGGTCGTACCACCGACCTGCGCTGTCTTTTCGGCGAGGACGACGTCCAGGCCCTCGAGCGCTGCAATGAGGGCGGCGGTCATGCCGCCCGCGCCGGCGCCGCAGACGAGAAGATCCACCTCTTCGGCTATCTCCCGGTTATCGTCAGACCGCATGCTCTCTCCTCCCCTTATGCCCGTCTTGCGCCGCGTCGGCTGCAATGGTCTTGGCGGCGATAAATCCGAATGTCATGGCCGGTCCGAGCGTGATGCCACCGCTCGGATAATGCCCACCCATGATGCTGTTCATGTCGTTGCCGACGGCAAAAAGGCCCGGGATCGGCATACAGGACCCGTCAAGCACGCGAGCCTGCGCATCCGTCTCGATGCCGGCAAACGTGCCGAGACTGCCCGGCACGACCTTGACGGCATAGAAGGGAGCGCGCTCGATCGGGGCGAGGCAGGGATTCGGCTTGTGGTCCGGATCGCCCTGCATCCGCTGGTACGGCGTCGTGCCCCGGTGGAATTCCGGGTCGTCACCCTTCGCCGCATGGTGATTGAAGGCTTCGACGGTCTTCACCAATGCGACTGGATCGATGTCGCAGCGTTTCGCCAGTTCGGCGATCGTCGGCGCTTCGGTCAAATATCCATTTTTCAGAAACCGGCCGATCGGAACCGGCGCGGGCTTCACCGCACCGAGACCGTAACGTCTGAGAAACCGGCGGTCGCAGATCAACCAGGACACCGTGGGTTTGCCCGGCGCAGTCGCGGCAATCATCTCGCGGACATAGTCGTGATAAGGCCCACCCTCGTCCACGAAACGCCTGCCCGCGGCTGTCACCGCAATGACGCCCGGCTTGCCGCGTTCCACCAGATGCGGAAAGCGTCCGATGCTGCCATCAGGACGGGGAACCAGGGATACAGGCGCGTAGGCCACGGCATGGGCAAGCGTCGTGGATACGCGTCCGCCGACGCTCTCGGCGAGCCGCAGTCCGTCTCCACTGTTGCTGTCGGGGGCCGCCGATTCATGCGGCGTACCGGTTTGCACATGGAGAAGGAGATCGTGAAGGCGGCGCCGATCGTGCGGAAAGCCGCCGGCAGCGAGGACGACGCCGCGGCGCGCCTTCACGCGGATCGGTTCCGCCTTCGTTTCCAGTATCGCACCCGTAACCCGGCGTCCCTCACGCATCAGCGCGCGCGCCGGTGTGCTGGACCGAAGCTCAACGCCGGCATCCACCGCAGAACGCAACAGCCTGGCAATCAACGCATTGCCGTTGACGAGTTGCATGGCGCGCCGATGCACGACAAGATCGTGGACATGCTTGAGCACGCGCCGCGTGACATAGAAGAAAGCCTTCCGCGAACGCAGCGCCATCAGAAACATGCGCATGTCGACCCCGGAGGCGATACCCATGCCAAGAAAAGTTGTCTCCCTGATCGGCGGCCTCAGCTTCGCCATCAGTGAACCGAGTTTTCGCCCGTCATAGGGGGCGGCGACCACCGACCGCCAGCCGGTTGCCGCCCCCGGCAGGGTTCCATGGAAATCCGGCACCCCGCTCCCCGGGCTGAAACGGACCTCCGTATTTTTCTCCAGGAAATCCAGCATCCGGGGACCGGCCTCAAGAAAGGCGCCGATCATCGTTTCATCGTAGCGATTGCCGAGAACGGCGCGCAAATAGGTCTTCGGCCCCTCGGGGTCTTCTCCGCAGCCGGCGGCGACAGCATGAGGGGCGTTCGGCACCCAAAGCCAGCCGCCGGAATAGGCGCTCGTCCCTCCGAACACGTCGGCCTTTTCCACGACGATAACATCAAGGCCCGAATGCGCGGCAACGACGGCGGCCGAAAGGCCGGCCGCTCCCGACCCGATCACCAGAACGTCGCACACGACTTCGGCGGCGGCCTGTTTGCCCGTTGCATTCTTTCCGCTCATCTACCTCCTCCTCAGGAGCGCAAACAGCCGACCCCGCCGAAACGACGGAGACAAGACTTCCGGTGCTTTGGAGAAACGCGCCTCTCCTCGCCGGCGCGTACTTCCCGTGTCCTCCACCCCCTTATACAAAAATTGGAATAATATTCAATTTAATAATTTCATTCCGAATACTGAATAACGCGCCTTGCCGCTGCGAGCCCTCTCTCCGCGCGCTCGCGCGGCGTCAGGCGCTTCATCAGGTCGAGCGACGCCACCTCCACACTGACCGGAACATCCGCCGGCAAGGCCCGAACAAAGGACCGCAGGTCGATGCCACCGTCGCCCGGAAAGAGACGACCGCCGCGGGCAATCGAAATCAATCCGGCATCGCTCGGGTCGTAATCGCGGGGCGCATCGCATAGCTGGAAATAATGAATGCGCTCCCGCGGGATTCGCCGCAGTTCTTCGATGTCGCCTCCTGTACGATCCCAATGAAGGGCATCGGCCAGGACACCACCATTCGGCTGACCGGCGGCATCCACGATAGCGAGCGCCTCAGCAGCATTGCGCACGCCGGTCCAGGGCATAAATTCGAGGTCCGCGGTCAGTTCGTAGCGGACGGCAAGTTCTGCAAAGGCCGCGAAGGTCTGGATCAGTCGCCCGTGCTCCGTATCGTCGCCGGCGACGAGAATGTTCGCAGCCCCGAGCGCCTGCGCACATTCGAGAAACGGCAGAAAGTCCTCAGGGCGCGTCTCCGGTTTCAGCCGGACGATTTCGACGTCTCCGACCTTGACGCCAGTATCAGCGAGGGCGGACTGCGCCTCTGCCAACACAGCCCTGTCGGAAAGGATCGGATAGGGCCCCTCGCCGCTCGCAGCCGCAGGCAGCAAACGAAGACCGACGGTGGAGTAACCGGTTTCCGCTGCTACACGGATAGCCGCGGCGGGAGAAAGATCGGCGACCGTGAGAAATGCAAGCCCGAATTGTCTCGTCATATCCGTCTCACTCCGCGCAAAGGAAATCGACCATGAGGTCGCGGACCTCGACGAACATGTCGACGCCGGTGATCGCGCTGCAACCGATCCGGCGCGCCCGGGCAACGAACGGAGAGAGCGCCGGCTGGGTGATGACCTCGCCGATGAACATGGACGGCGTAAGCTTGTCGCCGTCGAAAGGAAGCGGATCACCTTCCTTCATGCCGGCGGGTGTCGCGTTGACCACCACATCGAAACCGGTCGGGTCGGCGCTTCCGGCGAAAATCCTCGCCTGGCCGAGCGACGAGAGCCTTTCGATCAAGCTATTTCGGCGCACAGCGTCCATTTCATGAATGGCAAGCTCCGACACCCCCGCAAGAACGAGGGCATGGGCGATGGCGCTGCCCGCGCCGCCGGCGCCGGCAAGGATGGCGCGCCGGCCTTCCAGCACGCAGCCGGCCTTCATCAGCGCGGACACATGGCCGAGACCGTCGAACATATCGCCTTCCCAGCCCTCGGCCGTGCGCCGAAGCGTGTTGACTGCCCCAAGAAAAGCGGCCCGTTCCGAGAGCCGGTCCGCCATCGAAATCGCCGCGATCTTGTGCGGAACGGTGATGATAACGCCGTCGAGATTCTGGAGGGTCTTCAGACCTGCCCAGCAAGTTGCAAGGTCCTTCGGAGCGACATGGCCGGGAACGCAAAGAGCGTTTTTTCCTCTTGCCTGCAGCATCTCGCTCACCCCAGCCGGCGATTTTACCTGCGCGATCGGATCACCAATGACAAAGCACAGGCGCGACGCCCCATCGAGTTCCAGATTCATCCTCTCCTCCAGAAAATTGAATGTAATTTCATTATTGAATACACATCCATTTATCTTCCGTCCAGAAGAGTTTAACGGAGGGATCGACCGTTTCCGCCAGATCAAGGGAGGTCGGTTACCCGCACAGGACATATGTTTTCCGGTAAGCACGGGCGAGAGGGCGGGCTCCCCGCTTTCTTGAAAACGCCGAATTATCACCGCTCCCCATTGCAAATCCCGGACTTACTTAATATGGTGTTAAGTAAGGAGCGGGCCATGGACGACATCGCAGCAGCGTCGAAGAATCAAGCCGTCATCGGCGAGAAGGTCAAAGCTTTCCGCACGGCTCGCCGAATGTCGCTCCGGGCGCTGGGGGATGCGACCGGGACCACCGCGAGCTTTCTCAGCCAGCTCGAGCGGGGGCTGAGCGGCGTGAACATCAGCACGCTGATGCGTATTGCCGGTGCACTCGGGATCAGCCTTTCCGACCTCTTCGAAGATGCAGCGCCGCCCGTTGGCCGCGTCCTGCGAAAACACGAACGACCCGCGCTTCCGCCGGCCGAAGGCTATCGCAAAATGCTTCTTTCGCGACGACCGATCCGCGACATGGAAGTCTATATCGGCGAGTTCGATCCGGGTGGCTCAACGGGCGACAAGCCCTATAGCCACGGAGATTCGCATGAACTCTTCTTCGTGATCCGCGGCGAGGTCGAGCTCACCCTCGGCGACGAACGCCATGTGCTGTCGGCCGGCGACAGCATCGAATACCCGACTTCTGTTCCGCACAAGACCGTAAATATCGGCAAGGAACCGGCCGAAGTTATCTGGATGATTGCGCCGCCCACCAGCGTTGCTGATGACTTGGACAAATACCTGCCACGGCCCGGCTCGTAGCCGCGGCGGGAACAACGGAAACGAGCGTTACTGGGAGTATCAACGATGAAGAAATTTGCGAGGGCCTTGGCCCTAACGATGACGTGTGCCCTGGCTTTGCCGGCCTTCGCACAAGAAAAACCGGTCGCCGGCGAAGTGAAGGAAGGATCGCTCAAGGGCAAGACGCTGACCTTCGTCTCCTATGGCGGCATCTATCAGGACGGTCAGGTCGCCGCTCTCAAGGAATTCGTCGACGAATCCGGCGTAACCTTGCTGAACGACGGCCCGACCGAAATTGCCAAACTGAAGGCGCAAGTCGATGCCGGCAACGTCACCTGGGACGTCGTCGATACCGCCGACCTGCCGCCTTATGTCCATTGCGGGACGCTGTTCCAGAAACTGGATTTTTCAAAACTCGACATCTCGAAAATCCCGCCGGGCCAGGTCGGCGAGTGCTCGGTTCCGGCGATGAACTACGGCGTCGTTCTCATGTACAAGAACGAAACCTACAAGGATAACCCGCCGAAGAGCTGGGCCGATTTCTTCGATACGGAAAAATTTCCCGGCGTGCGCGCCATCGACGGTTCCGGCGATCCGACAGGCGGGCTGATCGAGCAGGCCTTCAAGGCGACCGGCGGCGACCCGAAGGCAATGACGCCCGAAGACATCGAAAAGGGCATCCAAAAGCTGCGCGATCTCGGCCCCGACACGATCTACTGGAAGACCGGCGCGGAATCCCAGCAGCTCGCCGAGTCCGGCGAAGCCGACATGGTCATGATGTGAACCGGCCGCGCCATGACTGCGGTGAAGAACGGCGCCAAATACACGCCCGTCTGGCAAGACTGGCTCGTCGTCATGGACCAGATGACTATCCCGGTCGGCGTCAAGGACACGGATGCGGCCTATGCGCTGCTCAACGCCTATCTCGGTGCGAACGCCCAGGCGATCCTGACCGAGAAGACCTCGTATACGCCGATCAACATGGACGCCAAGCCGAAGGTGGATGATGCGACGGCCGCCTTCCTCACCAGCACGCCCGAGCGCATCGCACAGGGCTACCAGCAGAACATCCCGTTCTGGGTGAAGAATTACGACCTCGCCGCCGAGAAGTGGAACGCGCTGCTTTCGGGCAACTGAGCCGCTGATTGACCGCAGGCCCGGCCGGAGCCGGGCCTGTCTCCAACACGGGAGATGTCCATGACCACCACCCCCGGCGGAGTCCTGAAGACCGGCCCCGTGGCCGGTTCAGCCCAGCCCGCCCCGCTTTCGCGTTTCCGGCCGCGCGGCGCAGTGTGGCTTGCCGCACCGGCCGTGCTGGTGCTTCTCGCCGCGCTCGCCTACCCCCTGAGCATCGTCGTGTTGCGCAGTTTCACCGACCCTGCGCCCGGCCTCGCCAATTATGTCTGGTTCTTCCAGTCCGCGGTAAACCGCACCGTGCTGCAAAGGACGTTCGTTGTCGCAGCCTGGGTCACGCTCGCCTCCCTCATCTGCGCCTACCCTTACGCCTACGCGATGACTATCGTCGGCCGGAACCTGCGCCTCGCGCTCATCCTCTGCGTACTCGTGCCCTTCTGGCTGAGCGGCGTGGTGCGTACGCTCGCCTGGGTTATCCTCCTGCAGGATTCCGGCGTGATAAATTCCTTCCTGCGCAGCCTCGGTCTTTCACCGGTCAAGCTGATCCGGACGATGCCCGGCGTCATCATCGGCATGACGCAGGTATTGCTGCCCTTCATGATCCTGCCGATCTATTCCGTGATGAGGGGCATCGACACACGCCTCTTGCAGGCCGCCCGAAGCCTCGGCGCAAAACCGTGGAAAGCTTTTCTCCAGGTCTATGTGCCGCTGTCGCTCCCCGGCGTCTATGCGGGCGCCATCATCGTCTTCATCCTGTCTCTCGGCTTTTACATCACGCCCGCCCTGCTCGGCGGACCACGCAGCACCATGCTTTCCTCCCTCGTACAGAACCAGGTGCTGAGCCTCCTCAACTGGGGTCGCGGCGGCGCCATGGGCGTCGTCCTTCTGGTCGCGACCTTCGTGCTTCTTGCCATCGCCGCTCCGCTGATGCGCCAGAAGCACACCTCCTCACGCAGGGAGGCGTAACGAGATGCCCTCCTTCTCCCGCGTTCTTCTCGGTCTTTTCTGCTTGCTGGTCGCCGTCCTGCTCCTTGCGCCGACGCTGGTCGTGATCCCGATGTCGTTCAACGGCAACAAGTCACTCGCCTTCCCCCCGGTCGGCTTCTCCTGGCAATGGTATGAAAACTTCTTCCGCAATCCGGACTGGACCACGAGTTTTTCCAATTCGCTTGCTATCGCGCTCATCGTCGCTGTGGTGGCAACGGTGCTCGGCACGCTTGCCGCCTTCGGCATCACGAGAGCCACCACACGCGTCGGTGGCTTGCTGCGCGCGCTTCTGATCACGCCGATGGTCGTGCCGGGTGTCGTTCTGGCGATCGGCATCTATGCGGTCTATCTCGACGCACATCTCGTTGGCACCGTCACTGGCTTCGTTCTGGCGCATACGATGCTCGCCATCCCCTTCGTGCTGATTGCGGTACAGGCCAGCCTCGAAGTTTTCGACCGGCGGCTGGAGACTGCAGCCGCCAGTCTTGGAGCAGGCCGGCTGACGGTGTTCCGCACAGTGACGTTGCCGCTGATCTTGCCGGGCATCCTCTCAGGCGCGCTCTTTGCCTTTATCACCTCGTTCGACGAGATCATCGTGGCGCTGTTCATCACCAGTCCTTACCTCAAGACCCTGCCGGTGCAGATCTACACCTCGATCACCCGCGATGCGGACCCGACCGTCGCAGCCGTGGGTACACTGCTGTTTTTCGCAACGTCGCTCATCATCATCGCCGGCCTGCTGTTCGGCATGCGCCGCGGAAGGACATGACCATGACCGCAACCAGACAATCGGCCGGCGCCGCGATCGAAATCAGCAAGGCGACAAAACGCTATGGCGCGTTTACCGCCTTGAACGACATCGATCTTCACATCCGCCCCGGCGAGTTCATGACGCTGCTTGGCCCCTCCGGCTCCGGCAAGACGACGACGCTGAACCTGATCGCCGGCTTTACGGACATCAGTTCCGGCACTCTCGAAATCGGCGGCAGGAGCGTCACCGGTCTGCCGTCACACAAGCGCAATATCGGCGTCGTCTTCCAGCACTATGCGCTCTTCCCGCACATGACGGTCGGAAAGAATGTCGCCTATCCGCTAATGCTTCGCGGGATAAAGGGGAAGGACCGGGAGGCTCGTGTAAAGCGCGCGCTCGACATGGTGAAGATGGCGGATTTCGCCCATCGCTATCCGAACGAGCTTTCCGGCGGTCAACAGCAGCGAGTGGCGCTGGCGCGAGCGCTGGTCTTCGATCCGCCGCTGCTCCTGATGGACGAGCCGCTCGGCGCCCTCGACAAGAAACTGCGCGAATGGCTGCAGCTTGAGATCAAGCGCATTCATCGCGAACTCGGCACCACATTCGTCTACGTCACCCATGATCAGGAAGAGGCGTTGGTGCTTTCCGACCGCATCGCCGTCTTCAATGGCGGCCGCATCGAACAGATCGGCACGGGCCGCGAGCTCTATGACAGCCCCGCAACACTCTTCGTCGGCCGCTTCATCGGCGAATCCACCATTCTGCGTGGCGAAACCGAGATTTCCGATGGCAACACGATCATGACGATCGGCGATCAGAGGATCGTCGCCCATGGCCACATCAGCGGCGATGCCCGCCCGGTCTTCCTGCTTCGGCCCGAACGCATGGCACTAAAACGATCCGGCGCAGAAGCGGCAGATGGCGAAAACAGGTTGTCCGGCAATGTCATCGAAGCGATCTATCTGGGTTCGGGCTCGAAATACGAGGTGCGGCTCGCAGACGGGACAGGCGCCGTCGTCCGCTGCTCCCTCGGCGCGGCCGATTTTTCCATCGGCGACGCGGTCGACATCGCCTTCCTGCCCACCGATCCCATTCTCCTGCCCGATGATACCAGCGCCGACGTGACGCTGACCTGAACCAGAAAGCATCCCCATGGACATCAAGACCAACGGTAACATCTCCTTCTGGTATGCCGATATCGGCGGCATTCCGGAAAAGCGCCCTCCTCTGCCCGGTGATCGCGAGGCCGATGTCTGCATCATTGGCGCGGGCTATACCGGCCTCTGGACAGCCTACTACCTGAAGAAGGCAGATCCTTCGCTCGATGTCGTGATCGTCGAGCGGGAATTCGCGGGCTTCGGCGCTTCCGGTCGCAATGGCGGCTGGCTTTCGGGCGGCTTCAGCTGGTCGCGGGAAAAGTATGAAAAGACCTCCGGCCGAGGCGCCGTTGTCGACATGCAGAATGCCATGGCCGGCACGGTCGACGAGGTCGAGCGTGTCACCAAGGTCGAGGGCATAGATGCCGACCTTATCCGCGTCGACAATCTCATCGCCGCCACCAATACGGCCCAGATGGAACGGATACGCCAGGAATATCAATACGCGCTCGACTGGCAGGTATCGCGAGAACGCATACAACTCCTGTCCGCGGAACAGGCTGCGGCGCGTATTCGCCTTGCCAATATTCAGGGGGCGGTGTCTTACCGGGGAATGGCGCGGGTACAGCCGGCCAAGCTGGTGCGTGGCCTCGCCCGCGTCGTCGAGGCACTGGGAGCGTCGATCTACGAGGGCACGACCGTCACCCGCTTCGAGAAGGGCCGCGTCGAGACGGATCGCGGTACAGTACGTGCTCCCGTCATCATCCGCGCGACGGAAGGATTTTCCGCAGGCCTGCCCGGCTTCGAGCGCACCTGGCTGGCGCTGAACAGCGCACAGATCGTCACGGAACCGGTGCCGGAAGCGCTCTGGCGGGAGATCGGCTGGGAGGGACATGAATTGCTCGGCGACGCAGCGCATGCCTATTGCTACGCCCAGCGCACCCGGGAAGGCCGTATCACCATGGGCGGACGCGGCGTACCCTACCGTTACGGCTCGAAGACGGACGTCAACGGCCAGACGCAGCAGGCGACCATCGACCAGCTCTATGGCATCCTGACCCGTCTCCTGCCCCAAACCAAATCGCTGAGGATCGATCATGCCTGGTGCGGTGTGCTCGGCGTGCCGCGCGACTGGTGCACGACGGCAGGCTTCGACCGCTCCACGGGCATCGGCTGGGCGGGCGGCTATGTCGGCCTCGGCGTCTCCAGTTCCAACCTTGCCGGTCGCACGCTTGCCGACCTGATCCTGAACCGAGAAACGGAACTGACGGGCCTTCCATGGGTCAACCGTACCGTGCGCGAATGGGAGCCGGAGCCGTTCCGCTGGCTTGGCGTGCACTCCATGTACCAACTCTACCGTATGGCAGACAGGCGTGAGTTCGCCGGCCTGCCGCATACCTCAAAGCTCGCGGCAATTGCCGACAGCATTACCGGCCACTGAGCCTTCCAAAGGGTAACTTCATGATTAGTTTCGAGAATTTCGGCGACCTTCTCAACCTCGACATCGGGACCTTTTCGCCAAAACCCACTTCGATCGAGGGAGATCAGCAAGAAGCTGCGATGGCGCTCTGGACCAGCCCTGACGGCAAGCTCGAAACCGGCATATGGGAGTGCACACCCGGCCGCTTTACCGCCGATCGCAGCCGGAATTCCGAAATCTGCCACCTTCTTTCCGGCAGCGTGACCCTGCACAATGGCGACGGCACCGAACAAAGGATCGGTGCCGGAGAAATGTTCGTTTTGCCGATCGGATGGCGGGGCGAGTGGACCATTCACGAACAAACCCGCAAGATCTACACCACGATCGATGAAGGCGTGTAGGCCCAGCGGTCCCGAGGAGCCTTCCTGAACGGGATTGCGCCAGGAAACCTCAAGACGAGGAAGGAGCAAGCTGCTTCGGGCAGCCGGCGAAAGCATGTTTAGAGCTTGCCTGACGCCGGTTGCGCGAGTGGCTCAGGCGAGAGCGAGGATGATCTGCGAGGCTTTGACGAGGGCGCAGAGCCGCAGACCGGGCGTGATTTCGAGCGCCTCGGTACTATCGTCCGTCACGATGGCGCAGAGTGTCTTGCCGTCCCCGATATCGAGAATGACCTCGGCATTGACGGCGCCGGGCTCGACGGAGACGACAGTGCCGCAGATGCGGTTGCGTGCCGATGTCCTCATGCTGTCGGTCTCGGTCATCAGGATAGGCGTGCTCGCCTTGATGAGCGCATAAGCCTCGGCTCCCGGGACGATGTTGAGGTTTGCAACACTCTGCTCGGTAATCATCACGGTCAAGGTGACGTCTTCGGCGATCTTCAGCATCACCTCAGCATTGATCGCCCCGTGATGAACATCGGTGACGATGCCGTGATAGGTATTGCGGGCACTGGTTTTCATGATCGGGCTCCAAAGCAGGGACTGGGCAGGAAAGGAAACTGTGGGATCTCCGGAAATGGTGGTTTCCAGATTTGCAACGATCTCGCCGATCGAGGCGGTCAGTAACCGATGAACGGTGAGCGCCCGAAGACCCTCCGCTGTGACGCGGGCGCTGCCGCCATGCCGACCGCCCGGACTGGCGATGACGATCGGCCGGGGAAAGAGGTTGTTCAGCGAATTCACCGCGTCCCACGCCCCCCGATAGCTGATCCCGACAACCTTGGCGGCGGCGGCGATCGAGCCGGTGCGGTCGATCGCCGCCAGGAGCTGGAACCGGTCTTCACCGGCGCGGTTGCCATTGGCGCCGCGGAAATCGAGAACGGGGCGCAGTGAGTTTGGACGCATGGAAACCTCGATCAATCGTTAGGAAGTTTGACTTCATATCGGTGACCAGAACCGATAAACGATCGGGAGCAATTTCCATTCCAATTGAAATAATCAATTAAAAGCAATACTTTGATATGAAGAACAGACGAGCAGGCCCGACATTGTCGTGAACCAGACAACTGCCGTGGTCGCGATTGCTACAAAAACCCGGCGACCGGACCGGTGATGACCGTCAGGCCCATTGAACCACCCCGTTTTTCAGGCGCGCCAGACGACTCTCGCCGGTTTCCTCGCCGAAACAAGCATTGAAGTCGCCGCATTCACGGCAGCTCGGCGCCGTGCAGAGCGAAAAGCCTTCCGCCTCGCAGAGCCTGCGATAGAAATACTTCTTCCACTTCATGTTCCCGGTGTTTCCTGCCGCCAGCATCGGAAAGTGGCGATTCAGGAGCCGCGTGAGCTCGGCGCGTTCGAACAGGCCGAGATCCTGCCAGAGATGGTCATCACGCATGGCACGGCGGGCAACGATGCGGGCAAAGTGCAGGCTCGCCGCAATCCCCGGATTGCGATGCTGCCGGAGCAGTTCGAACAGGATTTCCTCTTCCTCGTCCCGTTCGGGCTCGGCCTCGTCCGGATCGATGCCGAAGCTGTCGAAGGGAACGGCAGGAAAATTGCGGGCGACGAGGCGCATCAGTTCCTTCGGACCGAGGCCTGTCGCCTCGGCGATGGTCGCACGGCCCGAAAGGTCTTCGTCGCGCGCAATCGACAGGACGCAGGCCAGCGCGTGGCGGTCGAAAGCGGTGTCGGCATCGATGGCCGGCCACTGGCCGGCGATCAGGCAGGCATAATGATCGGCAAACATCGGATGTCTCCTTCAGGTCATGCGGCGAGTTCGCCCGCCGCGACGTGGGTCTGGCAGTTTTTCGGACAGACGCGCGCGCAGGCACCGCAGCCGATGCAGGCGCCAGCGTGATCGACGACCATAATCATGCGGTTGAGTTCGCCATCGAAGTCGTCCCCCTCCTCCTCATCGTAGAGCCCGAGGATCTCCCCTTCCTCGTTCACGCCATGGAGATGCATCACATCGCGCGAACAGACCTTGTAGCAGCGGCCGCAGCCGATGCAGGTCCTGCCATCGATCGCCGTCAGGTATTCCGGCATCCATGGAGAGCCGTCGCGGGTGGAGAAGGAACCGCTCATCATACACCCTCCAAGGCCGCCAACTCGGCCTTGGCGGCCTCCAGTTCGGCAAAGACGGCGTAGGTGCGTTCGGCGACCGCCCTGATCTCGGTCCAGTTGACCGGCAGATCCTCTGCAAGGTCGTGTAGCTCCATCTTGGCATTTCCGGCCCTGGAGTTGAGCTTTCGGACCTTTTTCTGGAGTTCCTCAAGTTCGGACATGTTCGCCTCCCCCTGTCAGTATCTGGCGACTTCAGGGAATTTGCCGATCATTTCGACGGCATCCTGCACAAGCTTGTTGCCGGCATCGGCAAGCTTGGTCAGGGTCTCGAAACCGAAGCGGTGGACGTCGCGCAGGGATTTCAGCACGACGACAAGACGCCCGGCCGTCAGCAGCACGCGCCCGAACCCCTCATGGCTCATCTTCATCATCGGCGACGCGATGATCCCGGTCTCCTGCTCGATGGCAAGTCCGACCGCCGAATAGAAGATTTCCAGCCGCCACAACACATCCGGGTCCGGATCGCCGATGATCGGGATTTCCTTGCGCTGCTCTTTCGTCACAATGAAATCGCCGAGGATGGAAGCATCGGAGCGCCCTTCCCAGGCGTCATAGGTATCCTGCGCACGCATCAGCCGGACGAGGCATTTCATGAACGGCGTCGCCATGGCGTCGACGTCGTCGTTGGCGGCGGTCTTTTCAAGAACGGCAGTCGGGGTCATGGGCAATCTCCTTTTTCAGTCTTCATCATCGAAGGATGGCTTGGTGACGGAAACGCCGGCCTCGGCCAGCACCTTGCGCAGCCAGGGGGGCGGCGCGGTTTTCAGCATGGTCTGGGTGCGCGACAGCACCTCCTCGATGGAGGAAGGCTGCGGAACCTTGATCGGATGGATCTTCGCGGACACCACCTTGGCTGCGGAGGGACCACCGATCGCGAGACAAAACAGAAGGTGGCAGCCCTTCAGCGCCTCGACCTTAGGCGTGATCCGGTCATCGCCCTCCGTCTTGTGCTTGCCGCTCTCGTCGGAGACCTCGCCGAAACCGACAGCCTCGACGAAGGTCCAGCTTTCAGGCGTGATGTCATAGACGGCAAACAGCTTGGCAGAGCCGAAATGGGCGTTGAGGCCTTTCATGTCCTGCGTGGCGATGGCAATGCGCAAGGCGCCTTTCGGGCGGTCCGGTGCAGGCGCTGGCCCCTCGTCAGTGACGAGTGAAAGACGTCGGACGGCTGTCATTGTCGGTCTCCCTGTTGCGGAAAGGATTGAGCTCTTCCGGGGTGGGCTGGTGCTGGACGGACTGGAAGATGTTGGCCGCCTCGAAGATCATGTCGCGCGCGCCTTCGTAGAGAACGGTGAGCTTGTGCTGGCTGCCCAGCCGGTCGAAGATCGGGAAACCGACCCGCATCAGCGGCACGCCGATCCTTTCCGCCGCCTGGCGGCCGTGGGAATGGGCCACGATCAGATCGGCTTCGGCGGCTTGCGCCATCGCCTCCAGATCGGCGAGGTCACCCACCTGCACCACCTCGGTCTGTACTTTCTGCAGGATGCCGCTGGTGCCCGTGGTAGTGACTGCGACAGCGATCTCAGCGCCAAGTCCGGTGAAGAAGGTCGAAAGCTGGTAAAGGTGGTCCGGTTCGGCCGCGATCGCGATCCGCTTGCCACCGAAATGAAAGTGCCCGTCGAGCAGCGCATCCTGCAACTGGGCTCGGCGGCGTCGCACCTTCGCCGGCACGGGATTGCCGGAAATCATTGCCAGCATGGTGATGAAGCGGTCGATCGCCTTCATGCCGGAAAGCTGCTGGAAGAGCGCATAGGGAACACCGGTCGCCGCCTGCAGCGCCTCCGCCGGCCCGCGCATGTGCTCGCCGATCGCGATCGCCTGGAAGCATTCGCCGAGATTGCGGATGTCCTCGACTTTCGTGCCGCCATAGGTGGTCGGTATCCAGCGGTCGGGAACCGTGCCGTCGAGCGCGCCGGAAATGTCCGGTAGAATTATCGGGGTGAGGCCGAAGCTCTCCACCGTCTCGCGGATATTCTCGATGTCGGCGACCGTCAGGTGCCAGCCGGGCAGGATGGCGATCTTTTTCGGGTCCCGCACCCGCTCCCCGGGAATGGTGACGCCTTCGATCATCGAGGTCACGGCCTTGGCCCAGCCTTCCTCCATCGCACCGTCGAAATCCGGCGTGTTGGATAGCACCACCTCGGTGCCGGCGAGTTCTTCCGCGCGCTTCGCCTTGATCCTCGCGAGATCGCCGGCGAAATCCTCGCCCCGGGTTTCGACCAGCGCAGTGGTGCAGATACCGATCAGGCTCGGCTTCGTGCGGTTCTTGAGGTTGAGGATCGCCTCCTCCAGATGATCGGCGCCGCCGAGAATGGTGGCGACTTCGTCCATTGCCGTCGTCTGCAACGGGATCGTTTCCTTGAAATGGCGGACGAACAGGACGAGCGCGAAGGAGGTGCAGCCCTGGCTGCCGTGAAAGAGCGGCATGGCGCCATCGACCCCGAGATAGGCGAAGGCGGCCCCGAGTGGCTGCGAGGACTTGAGCGGATTGATCGCGACTTGTTTCGTCTGATGCACAATACGGGCCATCAGCATTCTCCCATTTCATCGGCATTGGAATTGGCGAACTTGCGGAAGGCGTGCACTGGCTCGGCAAGCGGCGTGTCGTCGTTTTCGCCGAGGTTCGGTGCGCTTGAGACCAGATTGCCGTCTGCGTCCCATGGCGAGGCCTCGCGCACGGTCTCCCAGACGGGATTGTGGATGGCGATGTCGATCTGGCGCGCCAGTTCCACCATGCCGTCATAGCCGGCATAGGGGTGGTGCCGTTCCTGGTTGATATCGAGCCAGGGCATCTTCGCCTTCAGCGCGATGAACTGGGTGCGCCCGCCCGACAGCATGATGTCGGCCTTGTGTTCGGCGAGCATGGCGTAAAGGTCGCGCGGCGCCATGGAATCGAACATGTGGTTCTCGTCCTTGAGGATCTGCTTGATGCGCTCCTTGTCCTCGGGCGTCGACTTCTTGACCGAGGTGCCGACGATCTCCACGCCGATTTCCTGAAGCGCATGGACAACCGACCAGCTCTTCACCCCACCGGTGTTGAGCAGTACGCGCTTGCCTTCAAGGCGGGGACGGAATCCCTCGAGTGCGGCCCAGGCTCTGGCCTCCTCCTCCGCGATGAGGGATTCCGTCCGGTCAAGGAGCTCAGGGGGCGCTCCTTGTTGTACCAGCAAGGCAGCAAGCTGCCGCAACGCCTCCGAGGTATCGGAGATTCCGTAGAATGAACCCTCGAAATAGGGGATGCCGAAGCGCTCCTCCATCTTGCGGGCGAGATTGATGAGGGCTGTCGAACAGACCATCATCGTCGCCTTGGCCCGGTGGGCGGTGGCGATATCGCGGTAACGGGCGTCGCCGGGAATGCAGGCCCTGACGCGCATGCCAAGTTTTTCGAGAAGCGGCTTCACCATCCAGAATTCGCCGGAAAGATTGAACTCACCGAGAATATTGATGTCGTAGGGCGTGACATCATCGGGCTCTTCCGTGCCGATCACGTGGTCGAGCAGAGCCTCGCCGGCAAGCTTGTTGCCAAGATTCTTCGAGCCGACGAAGCCAGGCGCATTGACCGGAACGACCGGCAGGCCGAACTTTTCCGCCGCGCGCCGACAGACCGCCTCGATATCGTCGCCGATCAATGCGGTCACGCAGGTGGAATAGACGAAGATGGCCGGTGGTGCGTAGCGCTCGGCAATCTCTCGGATCGCCCTGAATAGTTTCCGCTCCCCCTGCCCCATGACGATGTCGAGTTCGGTGAGATCCGTGGTGAAACTGGTGCGCCAGAGGCTGGAGCCGGACGAGGCGGCGCCCCGGTTATCCCAGCTGTTGCCCTCGCAGGCGAGCGGCGCATGGATGAGATGGGCGACGTCGGTCACCGGTTGCAGCACGATCTTGGCGCCGTCGAAGGCGCAGCCGCCGGCCGCCGCCCCCGGCGTCAGCGGCTTGGAACAGCCCTTCTTGCGAGCCTTGGCGTCCTTGCCCTGGTTCTTGTCGCAACCGGGCTCGTTGAACACATCCTCGATCTTCGCCTTCAATGCCGACATCGCACCTGTCTCCACCATGGAAGTTGAAACCGTTGGAAGCAGGCCCCCACTCGGGGGCCGGCAAGGATCAGCGTGTCAAATCGAAGGAATAGTCGGTCTTCGACGGGAGGATCGTCTGCTGGTCGTAGACGTCGAAGAACTTGTCGAGGATCGTCGTCAGCACGCGCAGGCCGCCCTGATAGCCCATCAGCGGAAAACGATGATGATGATGGCGGTCGAAGATCGGGAAGGTGAGACGCAGGAGCGGCGTGCCGGTGTCGCGTTCCAGATACTTCCCGTAGGAGCTGCCGATCAGGAGATCGACCGGCTCGGTGAACAGCAGCGAGCGCATGGCCCAGAGATCCTTGCCCGCCCAGACCTGGCAATCCTTGCCGAACGGCGAGGAGGCGAAGAGTTCCTTCATCTCGGCTTCCCAGGCCGTGGAACCGTTGGTCGCGAGGCAATGGGTCGGCTCGCCGCCCGTTTCCAGAATGAAGCGGGCCATGCCATAGACGAAATCCGGATCGCCGTAGATCGCGTATTTCTTGCCGTGCAGATAGGCCTGACTATCAGCCATGGCATCGACCAGGCGACCACGTTCCAGACGAAGAGCCTCCGGAATGTCCTTGCCGGTCATTTCCGAGACCTTCATCAGGAAGTCGTCGGTGCCGCGAACGCCGAGCGGATAATGCAGCGAGGCGACCTTCTGGCCAACCTCCGCGCAATATTCTTCGGTCTTGCGGGTGCAATAATGCTGCAGCGACAGCGTCCATTCGGCGTTCAGCGCATCCTTGACGTCATCGATCTTCGTGCCGCCGTCATACATGCGGTATTCGCCGTCGGACGGCGTGTCATACTGGTCCGAGGCATCCTGGATGAAGGTGTAATCGACACCCATCAGCGACAGCATGCGCTTGATTTCGCGGTTGTTGCCGACGCAGAAGCCGTCGAAGCCGGGGATCAGGTTGAAGCGCCCTTTTACTTCGGTCCGCGTACGGCCCTTCCAGAAATGCTCGAACACGCCGCGCACCATGTTGTCGTAACCATCGACATGGCTGCCCACAAAAGCCGGCGTGTGGGCGAAGGGCACGTCGTAGTCGACCGGCACCGAGCCTTCGTTCTTGGCGTTCTCGATGAAGCTGCGCAGGTCGTCGCCGATGACTTCCGCCATGCAGGTGGTGGACACCGCAATCATCTTCGGCTCATAAAGCGTATATGTGTTGGCAAGGCCGTCGATCATGTTCTTGAGCCCGCCGAACACCGCCGCGTCTTCCGTCATCGACGAGGAGACGGCCGAGGACGGTTCCTTGAAGTGGCGCGACAGGTGCGAACGGTAATAGGCGACGCAGCCTTGAGAACCGTGGACGAAGGACATGGTCTTCTCAAAACCGGCAGCGGCGAAGACGGCGCCAAGCGGCTGGCAGGCCTTGGCCGGATTGACGACGAGCGCCTCGCGGGCGAGGTTCTTCTCGCGATATTCCCAGGTCTTGGTCAGCTCGCGCTGATCGTCGACCCATTCGCCCGGATGCGGGCATTCGAAGTTTTCCTTCTTGTTCTTCAGCATCTCGACATATTCAGGCTCGCGGAAGAGCGGAGCATGGTCGAGGACTTTTTCGGCTGACTGCGGCATGACTGGTCACCTCCATCCTTGCGGGCCACGCCATACGGCGGCACCGGGACAATGACGTTTCGACAGGTCCCGAACGGGTTTTCCCGTGGGCGTTCTTTATGTACCGGGGCTCGCACGAGCCCCTGCCCCCGCCCTGCGGCGAGGACGGAACCGTCATTCGGCGGCAATCGGTAGCGGCTCGGCCTGCTTTTTCTTCCAGGGAGCGTCGTAGAGGCCCCAGACCGGGTTGTTGATCGCAAGGTCCATGTCGCGGGCGAAGATCGCAAAGCCGTCATAGCCATGGTAGGGGCCGGAATAGTCCCAGCTGTGCATCTGGCGGAAGGGGATGCCCATCTTCTGGACGGGATACTTTTCCTTGATGCCGGAGCCGACGAGGTCCGGGCGGATGCCCTCGATGAACTTCTCGAGTTCGTAGCCCGTCACGTCGTCATAGATCAGCGTACCGTTCTTCACGTAGTGACTGGTGCGCTGGTAGTCGTCGTTGTGGCCGAACTCGTAGCCGGTACCGACGATCTCCATGCCAAGGTCTTCATAGGCCGTGATGACGTGGCGGGGGCGAAGGCCGCCGACATAGAGCATCACCGTCTTGCCTTCGAGACGCGGGCGGTACTTCTCGATCACCGCATCGACCAGCGGGCGGTACTTGGCGATAACCGCTTCGGCGTTCGCTTCGATCTCCGGACCGAAATGCTTGGCGATCTTGCGGAGCGACGCCTCGATCTGGGAGGGACCGAAGAAGTTGTATTCCGTCCAGGCGATTCCGTATTTCTCTTCCATGTGGCGGCAGATGTAGTTCATCGACCGGTAGCAATGGATGAGGTTGAGCTTGGCCTTCGGTGCCCGTTCGATTTCGGCGAGCGTCGCATCGCCGGACCAGTTGCCGACCACGCGCAGGCCCATTTCCTCAAGCAGGATGCGGGACGCCCAGGCGTCGCCGCCGATATTGTAGTCGCCGATGATGTTGACGTCGTAAGGACCGGTCTCGAATTCGGCATGCTTGTCCTCGCCGGAGAACACCCAGTCGCGGATCGCGTCATTGGCAATGTGGTGGCCGAGCGACTGCGAGACGCCGCGGAAACCTTCGCAGCGGACGGGCACGATCGTCTTGTTCAGCTCTTTCTTCTTCTTGCGCGAGACGGCTTCGATATCGTCGCCGATCAGGCCGATTGGACATTCGGACTGAATCGTCACGCCGTTGTTGAGCGGAAAGAGCTGCTCGATCTCGTCGATAACTTTTTCCAACTTCTTGTCGCCGCCGAAGACGATGTCCTTCTCCTGGAAATCGGAGGTGAACTGCATGGTGACGAAGGTATCTATGCCGGTGGTGCCGATGTAGTAGTTGCGGCGCTGAGACCACGAATATTGCCCGCAGCCGACCGGGCCATGGGAGATGTGGACCATGTCCTTGACAGGTCCCCAGACCACGCCCTTGGAGCCGGCATAGGCGCAGCCGCGAATGGTCATGACGCCCGGAATGGACTTGATGTTCGACTTCACGTCGCATTCGGAGAGAGGTCTGCCCTCTTCCTGATCGACCTCGCCGCCCGCCTTGGCGACATTGAGATGCTTCTTGCGGCGCTTGGCCGTCTTGTCGGGATACTGGGACAGCACTTCTTCGATTAGTTTTTCGTGGAGCTGGCTGTCGTTTTCGTAGTCGAGGCTCATGGCTTGCGATCCCTCGCTGATGGCGGCTGACCGCCGTTTCGACTGGAGCGCCGGGTCAAGGCCGGCGCCCGGTTGAATCGTTCACTCAATGGGCTGCAGCGGCAGCTTCCTTGGCGGCAAGCTCGGCGAGCATCTGCTCGTCGGTCTTCATGATGCCGAAGGCGAGCAGCATGTCTTCCAGTTCCTCCATGGTGATCGGGGTCGGGATCGTGCCCTTGCCGGAATTGTCATGGATCTTCTGGGCGAGCTGGCGATATTCCTGGGCCTGCTGCGAGTTCGGCGCATATTCGATGACCGTCTGCTTGCGCAGCTCGGCGTGCTGCACGATGTTGTCGCGCGGCACGAAGTGGATCAGCTTCGAGTTGAGCCGGGCCGCAAGCGCCTCGGCGAGGTCGAGTTCGCGGTCGGTCTGACGCTCGTTGCAGATCAGGCCGCCGAGACGCACGCCGCCGGAATTGGCGTATTTCAGGATGCCCTTGGCGATGTTGTTGGCGGCGTAGAGCGCCATCATCTCGCCGGACATGACGATGTAGATTTCCTGCGCCTTGTTCTCGCGGATCGGCATGGCGAAGCCGCCACAGACGACGTCGCCGAGGACATCGTAGGACACATAGTCCACGTCGTCATAGGCGCCGTTTTCCTCGAGAAAGTTGATCGAGGTAATGACGCCGCGACCGGCACAGCCGACGCCCGGCTCGGGACCACCGGATTCCACGCATTTGATGCCCTTGTAGCCGATCTTCAGGACATCCTCGAGCTCGAGGTCTTCGACGGAACCTTCCTGGGCTGCAAGCGACAGGACCGTATCCTGCGCCTTGGAGTTGAGAATCAGGCGGGTAGAATCCGCCTTGGGATCGCAGCCGACGATCAGGATCTTCTGTCCGAGATCGACAAGAGCGGCGAGCGTGTTCTGGGAGGTCGTGGACTTGCCGATCCCGCCCTTCCCGTAAAATGCGATCTGACGCAGAGCTGTCATGACTTTTCCTTCCTTCGCTGAAGCACCCGCGGCCTCTCCCGCAGGGCTGGATATCGGATCGGCAGGCTCGACCGCCGCCATTCCTTCCGTTTCAAAAGCCGTGCCAGTTTGCCAAAAGGCCGAAGGTGTTTCTATTTTATACATATATTTCAATAGTTTAATTGAAATTACGTTTCCCCGGCCAGCGCGACACCCACCTGTCGCAGACGTGACAAACCCGACAGGCTTTCGATCTTTTGTAGGGTGCCGACACGCGATGTCGGATTGGAGACGTTGTCGCAAAACCGACAAACGCACTTTTTCGTAACAATCTGTTTTAAAACAATAAATCTCTCTGGCACGCCTGATGCATGGTTTCTTGCGTCGTCATGACGAAAAGGAGAAATGCACCATGATCACTCTCACCGAGAATGCCATTTCCGCCGTCAAGTCCGCATTGTCGAAGGCTTTGGAGCCCGCCGAAGGGCTCCGTATCATGGTCGAGGCCGGCGGTTGTGCCGGCTTCAAATACATGATGGGGTTGGAATCGACGGTTCGGGACGGCGACGCCGTCATCGATGCCGACGGCGTCAAGGTCTATGTCGATACCCGCTCCCAGCCCCATGTGGCGGGCATGACCGTCGATTTCGTCACCGGTCTCGAATCCTCCGGCTTCGTCTTCGACAACCCGAACGCCGCAGACAAATGTGCCTGTGGCAAATCCTTCGGCTGAGCGGGAGACGATGATGCACGAACAAGCCCGTACGGCGCGCATCACTCTGTTCGATGGGCTGGCCGGCCGATCGTCAAGGCCGACCGCAACGCCGCAGCAGATCGGTCCGCGGGGCCACGCACCGCCATCGCAACCCCTCGAGACTGCCGATCGCGACGCCTTGGCTCTGCGCGCCGCGCTCGTTGCCAGCCGCAAACCCCTGATCGAGGCAGCTCTTGAAGCGATCCGCCCGAACCTGAAGCGCGACGGCGGCGATTGCCAGTTAGTCAGGTTGGACGGAGATGCGGTGTATATCCGCCTCTCCGGCGCCTGTGTCGGCTGCCAGCTCGCCGCCGTCACCGTCAACGGCGTTCGCCAAAAGCTGATCGAGGCGGTCGGCATGCCGCTTCGCGTCATTCCGGTCAATTGAGGGAGCCGGACCATGCAGCCCGTCTATCTCGACAACAACGCCACCACCCGGACCGATCCGGCGGTTGTCGAGGCGATGCTGCCCTGTTTCACCGAATGCTTCGGCAACCCTTCCTCGGGCTATGCCTTCGGCTCGGCAGCGGCCGCCGCTGTCCGCAGCGCGCGCAAACGGGTGCAGGCCCTGGTGGGCGCGGCTCATGACCACGAGATCGTCTTCACCTCGGGCGGCACGGAGAGCGACAATACGGCCATCCTTTCGGCGCTCGATGTCATGGCCGGCCGCGACGAGGTAGTGGTCTCCGCCGTCGAGCATCCCGCGGTCCTTACGCTCTGCCGGCATCTGGAATCCGACCGTGGCGTAAAGGTCCGCGTTATTCCGGTGGACAGTCGCGGGCGGTTGGATGTCGACGCTTTTCAGGCGGTGCTGTCGGCGCGCACGGCCATCGTGTCGCTCATGTGGGCCAACAATGAAACCGGCGTGATCTTTCCGGTCGCCGAACTGGCGGAAATGACGAGGACGGTCGGAGCCCTGTTTCACACGGATGCCGTCCAGGCCGTCGGCAAGCTTCCGGTCGACCTGAAGGAGACCCGGATAGACATGCTGTCGCTGTCTGCACACAAACTGCATGGGCCGAAGGGTGTCGGCGCGCTCTATGTCCGGCGCGGCACGCCCTTTGCTCCATCGGTCCTTGGCGGTCGCCAGGAGCGCGCACGACGGGCCGGCACGGAAAACGTTCCGGGCATTGTCGGTCTCGGCAAGGCTGCGGAATGCGCCATAGACACCGTGAGCGCCGAAGGGCCACGGATCGCCAGGCTTCGCGACCGGCTCGAACAGGGGCTGCAACAACGCATCGACGGTACGCATGTGAACGGCGATACGACCGCGCGGTTGCCGAACACCTGCAATATCGCCTTCGAAGGCGTTGAGAGCGAAGCCCTGGTGGCGCTGCTCGACCGCGCCGGCATAGCCTGCTCGTCCGGCTCGGCCTGTACTTCCGGCTCGACGGAACCCAGCCACGTATTGAAAGCGATGGCAGTACCGCCGCAATTCCTGCGCGGCGCCGTGCGGTTCTCGCTGTCTCACGATACCGGCGAAGCCGACATCGCAAGAGTGCTCGCCGTCATGCCCGAGATCGTCGGGCGACTGCGCAAGCCGATGCCCAGCCAGCCTTTCAACCAGCCTTCCGGTCTTGTCCATGCCTGAGGGAAATCCAATGCACACCGCCTCGAAGCCGGCAGTATTCCTAAACGACACGACCCTGCGCGATGGCGAGCAGGCGCCGGGCGTCGCATTCTCCCTTTCGGAGAAACTCGAGCTTGCCGAAGCCCTTGCGGCTGCCGGCATTCCCGAGATCGAGGTTGGCACACCGGCCATGGGGGAAGATGAGGCGACCGCGATCAGCGCCGTCGTCTCACTCAATCTGCCGATGCGGGTGATGGCCTGGTGCCGGATGACGGAACAGGATCTCGACGCGGCCCTTCGTAGCGGGGTTGCGGCGGTCAATCTGTCGCTGCCCGCCTCGGATCTACAGCTTTCCGCAAAGCTCGGCATCGACCGCGACGAAGCCCTGAGGATGATCGAGGCAATGGTCCGGAAGGCTTCGAAGGCCGGCCTATTCGTGGCGGTCGGCTGCGAGGATGCATCGCGCGCAGATCCGGAACACCTGGAACGGGTGATAACGGTTGCCGCTTCCGCCGGCGCCGGCCGGGTGAGGCTTGCCGACACCGTCGGCATTCTCGATCCCTTTTCGACCGTCGCGCTGATCGAGCCGCTGGCACGGCGCGCACCTGTGCCGCTCGAATTTCATGCCCACAACGATTTCGGCCTCGCGACGGCGAACTCGGTTGCCGCCTTCAGGGCCGGCGCCCGACACCTTTCCGTCACCGTGTCAGGACTTGGCGAACGGGCGGGCAATGCCCCGCTGGAAGAAGTGGCAGCCGTACTGCAACTGATGTACGGTATTTCGACAGGGCTCGATCTTACCGCCTTTCCAGGCCTTGCCGCCCTCGTCGCCCGTTGTGCGCGGCAGGCTTTGTCTCCGGCCAAACCGATCACCGGGGCCAATGTCTTCACGCATGAGTCCGGCATTCACGTCGCCGGCCTGCTGAGCGATCGCCAGACCTACCAGGGACTCGATCCGGCGGAGTTCGGGCGAAATCACCGTATCGCCATCGGCAAGCATTCGGGCGCGGCCGCACTCGCCCATGTCCTCGTCCAGAATGGCAGGGCGGGAGACCGGAAAATGCTCGCGGGACTTCTTGCGGATGTCAGACGGCTTGCCGTCGAGATGAAGGCGACGATACCGCCCGACGACCTCGTCCGCCTCTTCGATGGCCTGCAGGCCTCCCCCGACAGGAAGGAGCGGACATGTCGTTCGTCATGCTGACAAGCAGCGCCAAGGCGCGCGATAGCAGATCGCGCGACAGGCAGGACCCTGAGCCCCCGAGCCGGAAGGGCGCGTTTGCGATGATCCGCGACGACATCGCCTGTGTGCGGGCGCGCGATCCGGCGGCCCGCTTCGCCCTCGAGGTGTTGCTGACCTATCCGGGCGTGCATGCGATCATCTGGCATCGCATGTCGCACCGGCTGTGGGAAAGGCGGCTGCGCTTTCCGGCGCGCTTCCTTTCGTGGTTCTCGCGGCTTCTCACCAATATCGACATTCATCCCGGAGCGGTGATTGGCGAGCGCTTTTTCATCGATCACGGCGCCGGCGTGGTGATCGGCGAGACGGCCGAAATCGGCGACGACGTCACGCTTTATCACGGCGTAACCCTCGGAGGCACGTCCTGGTCTCCCGGCAAGCGGCATCCGACACTCGGATCGGGCGTGCTAGTCGGCGCCGGCGCCAAGATCCTCGGCCCGATCACCGTCGGCGCCGGTTGCCGGATCGGCGCCAACTCCGTCGTGATCGAGGATGTCGCTCCTGACATGACGGTGATCGGGATTCCCGGCCGGGTGGTGAAGCCGGCCAAAGACCGCCGGCGCGTAGGCAACGGCCGCATCGACCTCGAGCATCACCTGATGCCGGATCCCGTCGGCGAAGCGATCGCGGCCCTCGTCGACCGCATCGACTTCCTTGAAGTGCGTCTCGCTCACCTGCAGGCCCAGTTCAACCGCCGGCAACCGGAAAACGCCGAAGTTCCGGCCGCATTCATCGCCAACCCTTTGCAACCCCAGGGAGCCCATCATGAGTGACTGCTCGTCCAATTCCCGCCCGATCGAGGTCGACAACATTCTCGAGCGCCTGCGCGGCCTGTCCTCGGCGGAGGATTTCTTCCACACGCTCGGCATTCTCTATGACGAAAGGGTGCTGAACGTCGCGCGCCTGCATATCCTGAAACGCATGGGACAATATCTCGCGGAAGAGGATTTCGAAGGTCTTCCCGACCGGGTGATCGCAGCCCGTGCCCGCTCGACTCTGGAGCGCGCCTATTCCGACTTCGAGGCAACCTCGCCGCTCTCCCAGCGGCTGTTCAAGGTGCTGAAGGATCACGATCCGGACAAGCCGGCCGAAAGGCGCGGCGCCTTCGTCTCGCTCGATGCCGCGCTCAAGCCCTTTGCCGAACAGTAAGCACCTGCCACTTGACCCCCGACTCGGCCGGACCGCCCTCGCGGCCGGCTTTTTTTGTGGATCGCCCGACAGGCTATGTCGCACCACATCCTTGCCGCGGACCCGACGCGACATTGTCGAGAACGCGACAAAACACTCCGACCTACCGGAACGTCAGAAAATATCGTCTTTCTTTTCAAATATTTACGGTCTTTTTTCAAGGCTGGCACGGTTTATGCTGATGAACCGTCAGAGCTTTCAAACAACCATGATGGAGGTGCGCGGCATGCATATCGTCGTCTGTATCAAGCAAGTGCCGGATTCGGCGCAGATCCGCGTCCATCCCGTGACGAATACCATCATGCGACAGGGCGTTCCGACCATCATCAACCCTTTCGACCTCTTCTCGCTGGAGGAAGCGCTGAGGATGCGTGACGCCCATGGCGGAGAGGTCACGGTGCTGACTATGGGACCGCCGATGGCCTCGGACTCGCTGCGCAAGGCCCTGACCTTCGGCGCCGATCGCGGCGTACTGCTGACGGACCGCTTCTTCGCCGGCTCCGATACGCTTGCCACCTCATTCGCCCTTTCCGCGGCAATCGAGAAGATCGGCCAGGTTTACGGTAAGCCGGACGTGATCTTCGCCGGCAAGCAGACCATCGACGGGGACACCGCCCAGGTCGGTCCCGGCATCGCCAAACGCCTCGATCTCCTGCAGCTGACCTACGTGGCGAAGATCGCATCTGTCGATCCGGCCGCGCGCGAAATCACCGTCGAGCGACGCGCGGAGGGCGGCACACAGATGCTCCAGACGAAATTGCCCTGTCTCGTTACCATGCTGGAAGGCTCGAACGAGATCCGTCGGGGCACGCTGAACGATGCGCTGCGCGCCGCCCGCGCAGAGATCATCACCTGGAGCGCAGCCGATGCGGGCATCGAGGACCTGACAAAATGCGGCCTGCGCGGATCTCCGACCGTGGTGAAAAGGGTTTTCGCGCCGACGGCCCGCCAGGAGAAGGCAAAGATCCTCGGGGAGCCGGGCGACAGCGCGCGCGATCTCGCCGATGGACTGATCAGCGAGATCTTCACCCGCAAACCCGCCCTTGAAACGGCCCTCGCCGTCGAAAACTGCGCCGCCTAGGAAGGATGAGGACATGACCGAAGAGGCAAAAAAACCAGCAGCGCCGGCCGCCGGCCGGGCGGGCATGAAGAAGGAATTGCCCGAGCACTTCAAATCCTACAAGCATGTCTGGGTGGCGATCGAGCTGGAACGAGGACAGGTGCACCCGGTCTCCTATGAACTGCTCGGCTGCGGCCGCACGCTCGCGGACAAGCTCGGGGTTCAACTGGCGGGTGCCGTGATCGGCCCGCCGGGGGAGGCGACATGGCATGCAGTGGCGGAGGCCTTCGCCTACGGCGCCGACATGGTCTACCTGGTTGAGGACCCGATCCTGAAGGATTACCGCAACGAGCCCTATTCGAAGGCACTGACCGACCTCGTCAACACCTACCAGCCGGAGATCCTGCTGCTTGGGGCAACCACGCTCGGCCGCGACCTCGCGGGTTCCGTGGCAACCACCCTCAGGACCGGCCTCACTGCCGACTGCACCGAACTCGACGTCGACGACGACAAGTCGCTCGCTGCCACCCGGCCGACTTTCGGCGGCTCGCTGCTCTGCACGATCTACACGCTGAACTACAGGCCCCAGATGGCGACCGTCCGGCCCCGCGTCATGCCGATGCCGGAGCGGCAGGAAAGGCCGGTCGGCCGCGTCATCCAGCACAAGCTGTCGATGACGGAGGAGGATATCGTCACCAAGGTGCTGAGCTTCATTCCTGACGGCCAGTCCTCCAAGGTCAACCTCGCCTATGCCGATATCGTCGTGGCGGGTGGCCTTGGCCTCGGCGCCGCCGAGAACTTCCAGTTGATCCGCAATCTCGCCTCCACACTTGGCGCAGAATACGGCTGTTCGCGGCCGGTCGTGCAGAAGGGCTGGATGCCGTCCGAACGCCAGATAGGCCAGACCGGCAAGACGATCCGCCCGAAGCTCTACATCGCCGCCGGCATTTCTGGCGCCATCCAGCATCGTGTCGGCGTCGAGGGCGCCGACCTGATCGTCGCGATCAACACCGATCCCAACGCGCCGATCTTCGATTTCGCCCATGTCGGCCTCGTCACGGACGCCGTGCGCTTCCTGCCAGCACTCACCGAGGCCTTCGTCCGGCGCCTCTCGCCCCATAACCGCGACAAGCTCGCCAGCTGACGGAGATGTGACCATGATCGAGGAAAAATTCGATGCCATCGTCATCGGAGCCGGCATGTCCGGCAATGCCGCCGCCTATACGCTGGCAAGCCGCGGGCTGAAGGTGCTGCAGCTCGAACGGGGCGAATATGCCGGTTCGAAGAATGTTCAGGGCGCCATCATGTATGCCAGCATGCTGGAGAAGATTATCCCGGATTTCCGCGAGGATGCGCCGCTGGAACGGCATCTGGTCGAACAGCGCTTCTGGATGATGGACGACACCTCCCATACCGGCATGCATTACCGCTCCTCCGACTTCAACGAGGAAAAGCCGAACCGCTATACGATCATCCGCGCCCAGTTCGACAAATGGTTTTCGAGCAAGGTCAAGGAAGCGGGCGCGACAGTGCTTTGCGAAACGACGGTGACCGAGCTTGCCCGCGATACCACCGGCAAGGTGATCGGCGTCCATACCGACCGCCGCGGCGGCGCGATTTTCGCGGACGTGGTGGTGCTTGCGGAAGGCGTAAACGGCCTGCTCGGAACCCGCGCCGGCCTGCGTGACATGCCAAAGCCGGAAACGGTGGCGCTCGCAGTCAAGGAAATGCACTTCCTGCCGGAGGAAGTCATCTGTCAGCGCTTCGGCCTCACCGGTAACGAGGGTTGCGTGATCGAGGCCGCCGGCACCTTTTCGCAGGGCATGACGGGCCTGGCCTTTCTCTACACCAACAAGGAATCGATCTCGCTCGGCGTCGGCTGCCTGGTGTCCGACTATGCCAAAACCATGGAAAGCCCCTATGCGCTGCTGGAGGAATTCAAGAACCATCCCTCGGTCAGGCCGCTGCTCGCCGGCTCCGAGGTCAAGGAATATGCCGCGCATCTGATCCCCGAGGGCGGATACAAGGCGATCCCGCAGCTCTTCGGCGACGGTTGGGTCGTAGTCGGTGATGCCGCACAGCTCAACAACGCCGTCCACCGCGAGGGCTCCAACCTTGCCATGACCTCCGGCCGGATCGCCGCGGAGGCGATCTTCCAGATCAAGAGTCGCAAAGATCCGATGACCGCCGAAAACCTCGCGCACTACAGGAAGATGCTGGAGGAATCCTTCGTCATGAAGGACCTGAAAAAGCACAAGGACATGCCCGCCCTGCTGCACACCAATTCGCAGAATTTCTTCATGACCTATCCGCAGCTCATCTCGGCGGCGGCACAGAGTTTCGTCAGGGTCGACGGCACGCCGAAGATAGACAAGGAAAAGGCGACGGTCGCCCAGTTCGTGAAGAACCGCAGCCGCTGGGGCATGGTATCCGATGCCGTCAGACTCGCCTTCGCCTGGCGCTGATGCAGGCTCCAAAACCCAACCTATAGAACGAGGAGTTCCGAAATGACCATTGCCGTCAAGAATGTCCGGGTCGAGGACAAGCTTTTCCAGAACCGCTACCTCGTGGACGTTGGCCGTCCGCACATCACGGTGCGACCGCACGAAACGCCGAGCCCCAATCTTCTCGCGCTGACAAGGATCTGCCCTGCGAAATGCTACGAGCAGAACGACAAGGGCCAGGTGGAGATTACCGCTGACGGCTGCATGGAATGCGGCACCTGCCGAGTGCTTTGCGAACCGTCCGGCGAGATTGAATGGAACTATCCGAGAGGCGGCTACGGCGTGCTCTTCAAGTTCGGATGACTTCCGTAGGTTTTGCTGAAACGGGCTCCGGCCTGAATCGAATTGACAACCGATGGTATAGGCGTACTCTGCTTTGTCATATAACAAAATTCGGTTTGGGGAGGTTGCCCTTGGAACGGTCCAGTATGGGATAGTCCAAGAGGTCTTCGGATGAACCGTTACGTCGAGCATGTCAGTCCGCCGGGCAGGGAAAAGGCTCTTTCCGACGACGCCGTCAAGTCGAGCCGGCGCGCAACTGTTTCCCTCAGTGGCATTTACGAGATCTCCAAGGTGCTTGCGGAACCGGCACGTCTCGAGATCACGCTCGCCAATGTCGTGAACATTCTCTCTTCTTTCCTGCAGATGCGCCAGGGCGCGCTGATCGTGCTTGATGACGACGGCCTGCCGGAGATCGTCGCCACTGCCGGCTATTGCCACAAGCCCGGCGAAGACCATTTCATGCCGATCCCGCAAACGGTCATCGACCAGATCGTGGCAACGGCGACGCCGCTGGTCATTCCCGATACGGGCCGCTCGCAGCTCTTTCCCGGAAGTGAGCCGGGTGTCTGCTTCATCGGCATCCCGGTCAAGGCCAACCACACGGTGCTCGGTACGCTGTCGATCGACAGGACCCGTAAGGAAGGCGCCGATTTCACACTCGACGACGACATGCGTTTCCTGACCATGGTCGCCAACCTTGCCGGCCAGACCATCCGTCTCCACCGCATTTTGAGCGAGGACCGACAACGCCTGATCGATGAAAAGCGGCGGCTGGAAAAATCCTTCGACGGCAATGCCGAGGCACGTCCCCGCCGGGCAGCCGGCAAGACCAGTCGCATCGTCGGCGAAAGCCCCTCGGTGAAGAGCGTTCTCGACATCATCAACATCGTCGCCAAAACCAATTCTACAGTGCTGCTGCGTGGGGAAAGCGGCACGGGCAAGGAGTTGTTCGCCCAAACCATTCACGAACTTTCGCCTCGCCACGACAAGCCTTTCGTCAAACTCAACTGTGCCGCCCTTCCTGAAACCGTACTCGAATCCGAACTTTTCGGGCATGAAAAAGGCGCCTTCACCGGCGCAACGAACCAGCGTGCCGGCCGTTTTGAGCTGGCCCATGGCGGCACGCTGCTGCTGGACGAGATCGGTGAGATTTCTCCCGCCTTCCAGGCCAAGCTGCTGCGGGTTCTGCAGGAGGGGGAATTCGAGCGTGTCGGCGGCAACAAGACGCTGAAAGTGGACGTACGGCTGATCTGTGCGACAAACCGGGATCTGGAGGACGCCGTACGCAAGGGGGAATTCCGCGCCGACCTCTACTACCGGATCAGTGTCGTGCCGGTTGCACTGCCGCCTCTTCGGGAACGGCCGGGCGACATTCCGCGGCTGGCCGAAGCGTTCCTGGAACGCTTCAACCGCCAGAACAGCCGGCGCCTGAGTTTCAGCCGGACCTCGCTCGATCTGATTTCCCGCTGTTATTTTCCCGGCAATGTCCGCGAACTGGAAAACTGCGTGCAGCGCACCGCGACACTCACCCGTTCGGAGGTCATCGGCCCAAACGACTTCGCCTGCAGCAGCGGGCAGTGTCTGTCCGCCCTTCTATGGAAGGGCAACGGCAAGGTCCAGCACAACGATATCGACATGCTCGCCAGTGGCCATATTTTGCCGGCTGGCGTTCCGGCACCCTCCTCGAAGTCACGGGAAACGGCCATCATGCCTGGCGGAAACCCATGCAATCCGGCCGATCCCGCCTGTCCCGCCAATGGCAGCCGCCTCACCGAACGCGAACGTCTGGTCGAAGCGATGGAGCGTTCCGGATGGGTGCAGGCGAAGGCCGCCCGCATTCTCGGCCTTACCCCGCGCCAGGTAGGTTACGCCCTGCGGCGCCACGACATACCGGTCAAGAAGTTTTGACCGGTACTCCGGGCGCCAACCCGGGTGCATCTTCTTCTCCTGCAAGTACCGCAGCCGCATCGGAGAGTGGCATGTCGATCAGGGTGATACCGTTTTCGGCAAGGAAGCGACGTTCGTTTCTGCTCAGGGCCACCCCGTCCATGACTGCATAATACGGCCCCTTCGAACGCTTGATGATCTGCCGGGCATAGGTGCGCAACATCTGGTCGTGGAACCGGCAGCCGAGAAACACGAAACCAAGGTTCCCGCGCCTCTCCTTGACGCTGTCGGGAATCGGCGTCTGAATGTCGATCTCAGTCAGAACTTCAACGTAGTCGGAATCGGCCACCAGAAAATTGCCGGCCGGGCGTGCGCTGCCGTGAGGCTCATAGAGGACTGTATCGGCCTGCGGGACGGAAGCGTCCCCGGCAGGTGTATCATCTGCGAAATAGACCCGGCTCCATATGTCGCGAACCTCCCCGGCCCGGGTTATTCCCTGGACGCTGATGAAGTCCTGCCGGCCGCTTTCCTTCAGCGCCGCACGCATGGCTCCGTCATACCAGCTGTCGACGATGAGCGGCAGTGAGAGGGTCGCCAGCCAGCGATGCAGCGCCAACGGCCTCGGCTCGGCAGCGAAGATTTCGGCCATCCACGCCTTGAGCGTATTCCTGTGACGTCGTTGTTCGATATACTGGGCTACTCCCCACATATTCGTGCGGATGCGCGACGGTGCCGGCGCTTTGGTGTTGAGAGCCGCCGCAACGGCCTCGGGTGAAGCGGGCACGGATGCCTCGCTGGCTGCAAGCGCAACGAGGCCCGGCCCGAGATAGGGAGCGATCGCACCCTTCTCCAATCCGGCCCTGACATCGAGAAGGGTGCTTCTTGCCTCGTCGCCGCTGACGCAGAACAGGAAATCCTTGTGTAGTATCGCGTTCATGGCCTCATTCCTTCCGGTCCCGGTGGGTCGTTCGTCGGTTGTCCTATTCGTCGTCTGCGAGCTTGCGGGCCTCGACGGTGATCGGCAGTCGCGTATCCGCCGGCATCGCCGGCAGATCGAGGCGCCAGCCGTTCTTGAGCGTGACCACGCCGCCCCAGAGTTCCTGTGTTTCGGAACCGACGATCGGCTCCTCGAGATCCTTCTTCGGCACATAGGCGGAAAAACCGCGCTCGGACTTGCGGATCATGACCTTCATCGTTCGCTTCCCTGCGTATCGGCGGCATCTGCCGCGTCGGGCCGGTCGAGACTGGCGAGTTCCCGCGCCCGCATGCCGACCAGCGTGCCCCGGCCGACCCATTCGACCGAGTAGATGTAGAACTGCTGCAGGAAGGTGCCGATGTCGCGCACATAGCCGACATCCCCCTTGCGTACGAGGTTTTCCCCTATTTCCTTGCCGGGATAGGTGCCGTCGTTCCTGACATGCCGTGTCGCCCTAACATGCTCGCCGGGCCGAAAGACCGGCGGTTTGCGGATTTCGACTTCCTGTTCTCGTCCAAGCCCCATGCCGGGTTACTCCTTGTGTTCCAGTGTCGCCCTGTCTCGCGCCAGTTCCCGAACCGCCTCGTCGCCATCGTTCAGAAACGGACCGAGTTCATCGAGGGCAATGCGTTCGACGATCACATAGCGCACGCGAAAATCCGGATCGCCGGCTAGAAGATGCAGCCGCGCCGGCTCCAGCCTGCGGGCGACCTCGATCCGTACCAGCGGCTCCGGATCGGCGATCATCGCCGGCAGATGGGTGAGCGGAACCCGCCGTGCCGCCTCGCGCCGGATATCCGGTTCGGGATCGTCAAGCAGCCCGACCAGCAATGCTTCGGTGGCGGATCGCGCCGCAGTCAACCTCACCTGGTAGTCGGGATCGCGCAGCAGGGGCAGCAGATCCTCTCCGGCAAGCTTGCGGGCAAGGGCGATCCTTACCCGGCGATCGGGATCGGACCGCAGTGCAAGTACACGCGCCGCCGGCAGTCGGCTCAGCGCCATGGCCCGCACATCCGGCTCGACATCGAACAAAAGCGGCAGCAATCTGAACGGCGTTGCGTAACGGGCGGCGATGCTGCGCACCTCGAAGAACGGATGATCGAGATAGTTGTCGGCAAGCGCCGGATTGAGCGAAAAGAACCGGTCGATCCGGCGCGCGCGCAGGTCGCGAACACAGGCCCGTCCGAGATCGCAGAGACCCGAGACACGATTTTCCTCGTGCGGACAGTCCGCGCAGGAAACGGGATTGCCAAGCCAATCGACAGCCGGCGGCATTTCATCGTCCCTATGCCTCGAGCCTCTGCTGTCTGCGCTCATGCCATCTCCTCACATCCGCCGTCGCTTTGCATCGACGTCACCGGGGATGCCGGTAGTCAGCCGGCCGAAAGACGAGCCCGGCTACCCCCACAAGGATTCAAGGTCCGAGAGCGGCAGCCGGGTGTTTCCCGCCTGGATGGAATCAGGCGGGAACGCAAGTTTTCGGCACCGGACAGACAGCCGCACATTGCTGCGTATCGAAGTAACCCTCGCATTCGGTGCATTTGTTCGGATCGATGACATAGGTCTCCCCCTTGAATTTGATCGCCCCGGTCGGGCATTCGAACTCACAGGCGGAACACTGGGTGCATTGCGAAGCGATAATCTTGAAAGCCATTTTCCATCTCCTTTCGGCAGCTTCAGTCAGGGAACCGGTGCATCAGGCACTCTCGGCCAGCAACTCCAGCCCGAATTCCGCGGCATAGAGCGCTCCGATCGCGGCCTCGATGTAGTCAAATCCATAGGCATCCGTGGCGCGGATTCCCGCGGCAGCAAGGCTGTCGCTCGGGCAGTCGCCGATCTTAGCGCAAAGCACCACATCGATGCCCTCGAGCGCCTCAATCACCCCGTCCAGGCTTGCATCCTCTCCGAAACCGCCCATGCAATACTGCTCGACCTTGCGATGGCCGACGAAGACGATGCCTTTGGGCGATGCTTCATAGACCTGGAATTCCCGGGCGTGGCCGAAATGCTCGTTGATACGTCCGCCGCCCTTTGTGGCGACGGCAACCAGCAGCGAGCCGGCGGCCTCGGTTTCCTTCACGGTATTGACGGCGGCCTGTTTTGCCGCGGCGTGGTCTCCCCGCTCCCGCGCCACCACTTCGCGATAGGTCTCGCGCCGAGCGGGATCATAGGCCACTTCGTCGGGGATCTGATCGAGGGTGAACTCCTGGCCGCGGTCCTCGCCCAGAAGCCCGACCGCATCGGCACGACACTGGCGGCAGTGGCGCATAAGCTTGGCTCCGCCCTCCAGCTTGTCCTGCAGGGCTTTCAGTTCCATCGCCTTCGGGCCACGCTGGCCGGTGAGCCCGAAATGGGTGCCGTGCGCGGGGTCCGAGATCAGCGGCATGACGTTGTGCAGGAAGGCGCCGCGTTCCTTCACCCATTTGTTCACTTCCAGCAGGTGCTCATCGTTGACGCCGGGAATCATCACCGAATTGATCTTGGTGAGAATGCCGCGGGCGGTCAGCATTTCGAGCCCGAGCATCTGCCTCTCATGCAGGATCCGGGAAGCCTCGAGGCCGGTGTAACGGCGGTTCCGGTAGAAGATCCAAGGATAGATCTTCGTGCCGATCTCGGGATCGACCATGTTGATGGTAATCGTCACATGATCGACATTCATCTCGACAAGCTCATCGACGTGATCCGGCAGGGCAAGACCGTTCGTCGAGATGCAGAGCTTGATATCGGGAATGTCGCGCGACACCTCCTCGAAAGTCGCCTTGGTCTTGCGCCAGTCGTAGCAGGCGTCGCCCGGGCCTGCGATTCCGAGGACGGAAAGCTGCGGCACCTCGTTTGCCACCGCGATCACCTTGCGGCGGGCTTGGTCCGGAGTGAGTTTCTCGGAGACGACACCGGGTCGGCTCTCGTTGGCACAATCGTATTTGCGATTGCAATAGTTGCATTGGATGTTGCAGGCGGGCGCAACGGCGACATGCATGCGGGCGAAATAGTGATGGGCCTCTTCCGAATAACAGGGATGATCCTTGATCTTTTCCCAGATAGCGGTGTCCATGTCCTCCGGTTTGGCGGAAGAGCCGCAGGAAGACGACGAGCAGCCGCCGGATGTCGCCTTGGCCAGCATGGCATCCATGGATGAGGCGGGAGCGAGACTATCAAGCGAGATCATCGGGGCTGACATCGGCATCTCCTTTCACGTGGTTGAACCATGCCGAAAGGAGCAGCAATCACCGTGCCATTTCAATTTACCCAATGATTTCAATTCACAGCATCAGAACTGCCAGAACAATTGTCGGATGCCGCAACCGATTTGTCGGGGACGCGACACGGATGTCGGACCGACAAGAGACCCTATCCGGAGAAAGCCGGGCGATGAGTCTCCTGCCTTATGGCAGGAGCTCCGCTCAATACTTCACCCGCAGGCTCAAGGCAGCGTTGAAGGGTTCGCCAACGGCGATGCCGTAAGTCGAATTTCCAATCGACGAGGTATAATAGGTCTTGTCGAAGATGTTATTCAGACTGAGCTGGATCTCGACTGGATGTTCCCGCTCGATCGTGTAGGTCGCAAAGAGATCGACCACGCCATAACCCGGCAGATAGAAACTGTTGTCGGCATCACCGGCGCGTTTGCCCACGGCCCTGATGCCGCCGCCGAAGCGCAAACTGCCGGCGCCACCGAATACCTCGCCATAGTCGTAGGCAAGACGTAGCGCGGCCGTGTTGCGTGCCACGTTGGCAAGCGCGTTTCCTGCATAATCGGGATCATCGACCACTTCCGCATCGGTGAAGCCGTAACTTGCCACCAGTTGCAGATCGTCGGTGAGTTGTCCTGCAAGATCCAGTTCGATCCCCTTCGAGCGAACGAGGCCGGCCGTGCGGTAAACGGTATCGCCAGAGGTCGTCGTCTCGGAATAGGCGACATTCTTCTTCTCCGAATAGTAGAGGGCAAGAGTGCCGCTCAGCCAATCGGTGAAATCGACCTTAGAGCCGACTTCATAGGAAATTCCTTCCTCGGGATCGAGGCTGCCATAGGCACTGTTGATCGAACTATTCGGCCGGAAGGTCTTGGCGACATTCGTATAAAGCGACATGTCGGGATGGAACTGCCAGACCAGACCGGCATTGGGGACCAAAGCGTAACCGTCTGTATCGGTGTTGACCGTATCTCCGCTTCCCGCCTCGATATCGTAGTGCTCGAGACGAATACCGCCGACCGCCGTGAGTTGCTCCGTCAGGTGGATACGATCCTGCGCATAGAGCGATTGGGTGCGCATGTATTCGTATTCCCGCACCGAATTCGAAGCGTCATACACACAGGGCGAAATCGTGCCGTAGGTGGGATCATATACATCGAGAGAAGCGCGGGTGTTGCAGCGCTGAAGCTCGGAGCGCGAAACTTCCTCATAACGCAGGGCGGAACCGAAAAGGAATTCGTGCTCAAGGCCGAAGAGCGTCTCGCTGCCGGTCAGGTCGGCGCGAACAGCATGTTCCGTCGTTTCGTCATAACCGCGCACATCCGAGCGCCTAGTCAACAAGCCTGTCGCTGCGTTGTAGGACAGCGCACGTGTCTGGTCGGCGGAAAAGTCGTTCCTGCTGTAGGCATAATTGAGCGAAAATTCCCAGTTACCACCGAGTTGACGTGTCAGGGAGGCCTTGAAGAGGTCAGCTTCGCCATCGACCTCCGACCACGCCTCGTCGAGCCGCTGGCGAGGGCTGATATCGAGAAAGCTTCCATTCGCAGTGTCGTAGATCGTTCCCCGGTCGTAGGGGTTCAGGTAGTCCTGATGGGTATAGGAGAGCAGGAGCTCTGTGTCGTCGCCCTCCCATTTGAGAGAGGGTGATATCAGCCAGTTCTTGTTCGTTCCAAAGTTTCGCCAATAGTCGCCGTCTTCGCCTTCGGCAATCAGCCTATAGGAAAAGCCGGTGTCGCCGACCGGTCCTGTGACATCGAAACCGGCCTTGCTGGAATAGCGACCGGCACCATAGGCGGAAAAGGTCGACCAGGCCTCGGCTGAGAACGCATCTTCCGGCTTTTTCGTCACGACATTGACCATTCCGCCAGGGTCGAGAATGCCATAAAGCGTGGATGCAGGACCCTTGAGAACCTCTACGTAGTCCGTGGTCGCATTGAAGCTATGCGGGAGCACGGTATTCAATCCATCGGTCAGGATCGACTCGTCTCCGGCTTCGCCGAAACCCCGACGGATGATCGCGTCATTGGCGCCGGCGATCGTGTTGGTCTGCGTGACGCCACTAACATCCGACAACACGTCGTCGAGATCGTTCGCCGCCTTGTCCTTGATCGCTTGCGAAGTGACCGTTGTCACGGCCTGGGGAATTTCCAGAACGGATGCATCGCTGCGGGTTGCCGTTGACGTGCGCGAGGCTTTGTAAGACTTCGAATTCGCCGTGCCGGTATCGGCTCTGACAACGATCTCGCCCAGTTCTGTCGTCGTGGTGTCGTCCGCAAAAGCGTGACTGTTGAGGGCCAGGGCGGAAACGCTAACGGCAAGGGTGCCGTACAAGATCGAAACGGAATTGCGGGGTATCATGTTCATGCCACTTCGAGCGATATCGGAAAAGATTGCGCGGTTCTCGAATAGTGGAATGTAGTAGTCAAGTTTTACCTCGCATGCATTGTCATGAGCAAGCGACATTGCCGAGCCGTCTAGCCTTTCTGCCAATGGCACGGTCGGCATTGACATTATGCAGCCAGGCCATAGACGAAAACCGGGGCACATGAAATTCACAGGAAAAAACAATGTTTTATCACAACGCTCTATCGGGCGCACCTGACTCCGCCCACTCCAGAACCATCGGGCACAAGACCCCTGCTGCTCGGCCGGGCGCTATCGCAATCCGCATGGTCTCTCGCCGTTCTGGAAAAATGCGCCCCTAAATGGTCGACTACTACATTCCTGTAGATTCTCGACCTCTGGGCCCAAGGGAAGCAAGAGATCGCTGAAAAGCACGGGCCGGAGGAGCGATTCGAATTCCTGCGCTGCGCGTTTCAACATGACAACAATGGCAAGAACGGCCAACGGCCAACGGAGCCCAGCCCTACAAAGCTGCTATTGTGATTGAATACGTCGTCCGTTAGGGATGAGGCGTGCTCCCCAAGGAAGCTTCATGTCCGATATCAACAGTTCCCCACGCGTCAAGGACCGGTTTGCCGAACAGCTGGCGAAGCGCCGTGGTCGCCTGTCGCCAAGCCTACTGAGAGTGGCCGAATTCATCGATGCCCATCGGCACCGTGTGCTCGGACTTTCCGCGCTTGAAATCGGATTTGAAACCGGTGCCTCGGACGCCACCGTCATTCGTGCAATCCAGTCCCTCGGCTACAGCGGATTGCGCGAGCTGAAGGATGTCCTGGAAGCCTGGCTCGGCGAGACCGACAGCCCGATCGAAAAGATGGCCGCTACCTTACGGGACGTGGATGGACAGTCGGACCAGGCAATCGATTTTGTGCTCCAAACCAACGCGCAAACGATGGAAGCGTTGGCATCCGCCGAAAACCGGAAGGCGATTGCCGGGATGGTACGCCTCCTCGTCGAGGCGCAGGAAATCTGCTTCTTCGGGATCGGCGCCTCGGGCCTGATCGCAGAATACGCCGCACGCCTGTTTTCCCGATCCGGACTGCGAAGCCATGTGTTGAACGCCACGGGCATTGCGCTCGCAGAGCAGCTTATGGTGATGCGTGAGGGACAATTGTTGATCATGATGCTGCACGGGCGGGCGCATCGTGAAGCCATGGCCGCAATCGCAGAAGCAGAGCGGCTCCGCATTCCCATCGTGATGTTCCTCGGCAAGCAGGACAGCCCTTTGCGGGACCACGCGCGCGAGGCCGTGATCCTTCCTCGGGCAAAGTCGGAACGCATTGCCCTCCATGCTCCGTCGCTGATCGCAGCGGAACTGCTGCACGTCGCCTATTCCGCCGTGCAGCCGGACGAGACGCTGCAATCGCTGGAGCGCCTTATCGAGTTGCGGGGCATGGTCCGGCCGAATTCGAAGTGACCGGACAGAAGCGCGACCGTTTCAGGCCCGATCCAATCCCTCCAATGCGAGGCCTCAACACCTAGTAAGCGATCTGCCCGTCCACCATCCGGTCGGTCGACGGCGTCAACTCGCGTTTCAACACTTCGCGAGCTTCGCCGCTGATGATCGAGACAGGAGCCGCGACGGCCACGCGCGCCGCCGAGCCGGCGAAATTGGCGGCAGCGACACCAACCTGATCGGCGAACGTTACCTCGCTTCCCTCCAGGGATTGCCCTGCCAACCGCCGCCCCAGCAGGCGTACGACCTCGGGGCTGTCGGCAAAGGCATTATGGCCCAACGGATCGCTCGCCGCGATGGAACTCGTATCGATGACCGTCACGCCAAGTTCTTCCAGGATCGGGGCGTAGGGCCTGAGATCAGAACCGCCCACACGGTCGATGCCACCAGACAGCCATCCCGAAATCTCGAGGGCCTTGTCTCGCGTCGAAGTGAGGATTGCGAAATGCGGCCGCTTCGGCCCCATCTCGATGAACTGGCGACGAAATACGTCGATGTCGATATCCGGCGATGCCAGAATGACGTTCTTGACCTTGGCCGGGATCGATTTTTCACGCATGGCAACGCCGCGCAGCGCTTCCGCCGCCAGCCAGCCTCCCATCGAGTGGGCAAGGATGGTAACGTCTTCGACATCCGGGCTTTTCGCTGCCTGGATAATCAGATCCTCCAGCGCCCGACGTGAATAGTTGGCGCTTTCCTTGTCATAGAGATAGTCGAAAACCCGGCCCCGCGACGGCCAGGTAAAGAGAGTAGGCACTGCATCGGTTCCGGAATCATGCACGACCTGGGCAAAGCGGAAGACGGCGTCGCTATAGCTATTGTTGAAGCCGTGGACGAAGATAAGCACCTGACGCTTGGAGTTCCGATGCTGGCGGAACCATTCCAGTATCTGGCGCTCGGATTCGGCCTTGACCACGTCCAGCACCGCAAATTCCCTTTCCGGGTTCGGCGGCAGGCGCGACGGCCATTGGACCTCCCCGATCTTTCGGTTCTTATCCGGCGGTATCGACACCGTGACGCTGTTGAGCGAAATCGCGGTGCCTCGGTCTCCCGAATAGAGTTGGCCCGGGTTTTTCGACGATTTGCGTGTCGTCGCAACCAACATGGAGATCCTGCTCGTGTCGCTGGGTGCCGAAGCAAGCGGTTGAAATACATCCTGCACCCGGTTTGCACAGCCTGGCGCGACGAGGCATGTCACAAGCAGGAGAGCGACCGCTCTTCGCGAAGCTTTCCGATACATCGAACATGCCTGCAATCCCCGGGCGAACCGCCCGGGGACAAAGGGTCTGGTTACGGCCATCAATATGTCTCGACCTCACGTGGAATACGGAACCAGGCAACGTAGAGCGCCGGCAGGAAAAGAAGCGTGAGCGCCGTGCCCACGACGATACCCCCCATCATGGCGTAGGCCATGGGTCCCCAGAAGATCTCGTGCGAGATCGGGATCAGCGCAAGCGTCGCGGCCGCGGCGGTAAGCATGATCGGCCTCATTCGATGTTCCGTCGCTTCGACAACGGCTTTCCATGGCGACATTCCCTCCTTTCGCAGTTCCTCGATCTGTACGATCAGGATGACCGAGTTGCGGATGAGAATACCAACAAGAGCCAGCACGCCGAGGAGCGCGACAAAGCCCAGCGGGGTATGGCTGACGAGCAGAGCTGCGACAACGCCGATAAGCGCAAGCGGAGCAACCGAGAAGACCAGGAACAGGCGATGGAAGCTCTGAAGCTGGATCATCAGCAGGGTCGCCATGATGAGGAACATGGCGGGCGCCACCTGTGCAATAGGCCCCTGCGACTTGGCGCTTTCTTCGACCGCGCCGCCAATCTTGAGGGAATATCCGGGCGGCAGCGCCTTTTCAAAGGCGGCAACCTTCTCGGCGAGATCCTTCACAACGGTGGCCGGCTGCGTCGCGTCCCGGATGCCCGCCTTAAGCGTAATGGTGGGGATCCTGTCACGCCTCCAGATCGTGGGTTGCTCGAGTTCATAGCGGAAGGTGGCCACCGAGGAGAGCGGGACGGACTGGCCGCCACTGCCCTGCAGTTGCAGATCGAGCAGGGTGTCGATCGACCGGCGTTCCTTTTCCGAAGCCCGGCCCACCACATCCACCAGATAGATGTCGTCGCGCACCTGGGTGATCGCATTGCCCTGTACAACGGTGTTGAGCGCCATCGCGATATCCTGGGAGGACACGCCGAGCTGTCGCGCCTTGTCCTGCAAGACGTCGATTTTCACGACGCGCGCCGGTTCGTTCCAATCGAATGCGAGATTCTTTAGCGACGGATAGGTGCCGATAACGGATGCCAGCTTCTGCGCGAGTTCGCGCACCGTCTGGAGATCCTCGCCGGATACACGATACTGAATCGGCTTGCCGACGGGCGGCCCCACTTCCAGCAGCTTCACATACGCATCGGTCCCGGGAAACGTCTTCTGGAGATAAGCTTCCACTTCTTCCTTCAGCCTGTCCCGTTCGGCGAGCCCCTTTGTGACGATGACAGTCTGGCCGAAAGCAGCGTCAGCCGGCTGCACGTCAAAGGAAAGAATGAAGCGCGGCGCGCCTCGCCCCACATATGTCGACCAATGGTCGATCGCAGCGTTACCTGCCAGCATCTCTCGCTCAAACTGTCCAATCTGGCGGCTCGTCTCGGCAATCGAGCTGTTTTGCGGCAGATTCCAGTCGACGATCAGTTCCGGCCGGTCCGAACTCGGAAAAAACTGCTGCTGCACCATCGACAGGCCGGCGAAGGATGCCGCGAAAAGAAGGGTGGTCGCGGCGATCGTCATCCAGCGCCACCGCAGGCAGAAATGCAGCAGGCTCGAAAACACCTTCGCGGAAAAGCTCTTGTGTTCGGCATGCTTCTTCATCGACTTCGGCAGGATCGTCACACCGATCAGCGGCGTGAAAACCACCGCAACGACCCAGGAAACGACGAGCGATACGGCGATGACGACGAAGAGAGTGAAGGTAAATTCGCCCGCATTGCTTTTGTTGAACGCGACCGGAATGAAGCCTGCAACGGTCACAAGAGTTCCCGTCAGCATTGGGAATGCGGTCGATGTGTAAACATAGGTGGCGGCCTTCCTCAGACTGTCGCCCATCTCCAGCCGCGCCACCATCATCTCAACCGCAATCATGGCATCGTCGACCAGAAGGCCGAGCGCGATGATGAGCGCCCCGAGCGAGATGCGTTGCAGCGAAATGCCCGCATCGAGCATGACCACGAAGGTGATGGCAAGCACCAGCGGAATGGCGATCGAGACGACCAGCCCTGCCCTGAAGCCAAGGCTGACGAAACTGATCGCGAGCACAATGGCGACGGCCTCGAACAGGGCCTTCGTGAAGCCGCCTACAGCTTCTTCGACAACTTTCGGCTGGTCGGATACCTTTTCGACCGTAACTCCGACCGGCATCTTCTGAACGATCCCGACCATCGTCTTTTCGAGAGCTTCACCGAAATCCAGCACATTGCCGCCGGTCTTCATGCCGATCGCCAGCCCGATCGCCGGCCTTCCGTTGAAGCGGAAGAGCGATGCCGGCGGATCGACGTATCCGCGCGTGATGGTGGCGATATCCGTCAGCGGGAAGAACCGGTCGTTTACCCTGAGGTTGATGTTGCGCAGCGTATCCTCGGAGATAAACCGCCCTCCAACACGCAGCGCGATTCGTTCCGGCCCCGTCTGGACAAACCCCGACTGGGTGACGGCATTCTGGGCCTGCAGCGTGGAGATGACGTCCGCACGGTCAAGACCGAGGGCAGCCATCTTGCGCGTCGAAAATTCGAGATAGATAACCTCGTCCTGGGCACCAACGATGTCGACCTTGCCCACATCGGGGATATTGAGGATCTCTGTTCTGGCATCCTCCGCGAAGTCGCGCAGTTCCCTGAAGCTCAACCCGTTGGCGGTGAAGGCAAAGATATTGCCGTAGACGTCTCCGAACGCATCATCGAAGAAAGGACCGATGACGCCCTGCGGGAACTCGTGCTTGATATCGTCGATCAGGTTGCGCACCCGACTCCATGTCGGTTTCACATCCTGGGCATTCGTCCTCGGCAGCAGATCGACGAAGACAATGGTTTGCCCAGCGGTGGTGATGCTGCGGGTATGTTCGAGATTGCCAAGTTCCTGGAGCTTCCTTTCGATGCGATCGGTTACCTGCTGCGTCACCTCCTGGGCGGAAGCGCCGGGCCACTGGGCCTGGATGACCATCGTCTTGATGGTGAAGGACGGGTCCTCCTCGCGGCCAAGGGCCAGATAAGCATAGGCGCCCGCCACCAGGAAGATGACCATGAAATACCAGACGAGAGAGCGATGCTCGAGCGCCCAGTCTGAAAGATTGAATTTACTCACTGGCGGGCTCCTCTTCGAGTTTCACCTTTTGTCCATCGGCCAGTTCATTGACGCCGGCCACCACGATTTCTTCTCCTTCCCGCAGCCCGGACCGGACCCGGACGACAAGGCCATCGGCCGTCTGGCTGTCGAGTTGAACGGCTCTCAGCCGGACCGTTGCCGTCGACCGGTCCACGACCAGGACGTCCGTGACACCCTCCTTTTCGATGATTGCGGAACTCGGCAGGGTGATTGCTTGCCTTCCCTCTATGGCCACCGGCGTTGCGGTCACGACGGCACCCAGGCGGAACACCTCCGGGGCATCGTCAATGGCAATCTTCACCCGATGGGTGCGGGTATTGGGTTCCGCCTGCGGCGCAATCTCGCGTACGATGCCATCCGCCCGCAGATTGCTGTCGAGCTGGAGGGCGATGCCGAACCTGTCGTTCAGGCGCGTGGATCGCAATTGCGCCTCGGGCAGGTCGAGAACCACGTCGCGCTCTTCCGGACGCGCCAGTCTCAGGATCGGCTGACCTGCCGCGACCGTCTGTCCCATTTCCGCAAACGTGGCGGTGACAACGCCGTCGAACTCTGCCTTCAGCTCCGCGTAAGCGAGCTGCTCTTGCACCTTGGCGAGACTGGCCTGTTCCTTCTCGACGTTTGCCTCGGCCGATTTCAGCTGCTGCTCTGCAAGATCGTAATCGGCAACGCTGGCGGCGCTCGTGTGTGAGAGAGTCCGCTTGCGCCGTTCGGTCATGACCGCATTATCGAGTTGTGCTTGAGCTTCCCGCAGATCGGCTTCCGCGCTCCTGACGGCGAGTTGGAGCGTCAGCGGATCGATCTCGGCGACAAGGTCGCCTTTGTGCACGAGGTCGCCGACCTCCACTTTGCGCGATATGATTCGCCCGAGTGTGCGGAATGCGAGGTCGGTCTCCACGCGGGCATGCACAACGCCGGGCAAGCTTCCCGCTTGCTCCCGCGCGGCTGTCGCCGTGATGGTTTTTACCGGACGAGGACCTGCCTCTTCGCCTGCGGCCGAGCTTTGATCGCAGCCACCAAGGAGCGAAATCGACAGCAGAAGAGGAAGAAAACTGTATAGGCGGTTTAGCGTCATCTCACTTACCTTCCCAAGCGACCGCCTGGCCTTCCCTGAGAAATTTTCCGCCTTCGCTCACGACCAGATCGTTGGGAGAAAGGCCGTTAGCCACAACGAAGTCGCTCCTGCGATAGCGGGCGACCGAAACCTTGCGGAGCGATACGGAGCTATTGTCGGAGTTGACCAGCCACACGGCGGGTTCCCCCCTGGCGGAAGTCATCGCGCTGTAGGGCAGTACGATCCCGTCAGCCGGTGCTGAGCGCAGTTTGCCAACCACAGGCGTGCCAAGAGGCCACCGCGCGGCCTCCGGCAACGCCACCTTGATCCTGATTGTGCCGGCTTTGGTGTCGATGACCGGGGAGACTTCGCGGATCTTCCCCTTCACCTCTTGCGCACGGTCGCCAACCGGGGCCACCGCGACATCCGTCAATGGCGGGCCGCCCAGAAAGAAAGCCTCGAAGACATCAAACACCACATCTCTCGAGCCGTCATGAGCGAGCGTGAGCACCGACTGCGCCGCCGAGACAACCTGCCCCACTTCCAGGCTGCGGGCCGTGACGATCCCGTCGGCCTCAGCCTTCAATTCCGTGTAGGACAGTGCATCCTCGGCTGTTGCAAGCCCGGCCGCAGCCGCCTCCAAGGAGGCCTGGGCACTCGTCAGATCCTTTCGAGCTTCGTCGAAGGTTTCTTGAGAGATGACCTGCAACTGCACGAGGCCCTTTGCTCGCTCGAATGCCAGCGTCCTCTGTTTGACCACCGCCCGCGCCGACTCCAAAGCAGCTCTGGCCACGCTGACATCGGCTTGCTGCTCGGTATCGTTGAGGCGTGCGAGAACCTCGCCGGCGCGAACATGCGCACCCACATCAACCCGCCTCTCGATCACCCTGCCACTGACACGGAATGAGAGCTCGGTCTGGATTCTCGCCTTTACCTCACCTGTGATTTCCGCAATCGGCTGATATTGAGCCGAAGCCGCCGAGATGACCCGCACCTGTTGCGGCGGCGGTGCGGCCTCAGTTGTGTCATCGCATGCCGCGAGACAGGCGCAGGCGAGACCAATTCCCAGAATTCGAAGGGGTTTCATTTTTTCTCCGATGCCGTTTGCAACCCTCAGAGAGCCGACAGTCATTCTGCAGACTTCAAATCTGATGGTTTTCAGGGCCATGGTTATGTTGACATCGTCCACTTATAGATTAAAGTAGACGACGTCAACATTGCTTCGGCGAAAATGTTGACGCGCGCAACATGAAGACCTAGACAGATGGGTATGACCAAATCCACGACCACCGCAGATCCGCGCCCCTACCACCACGGTGACCTGCAGAGGGCAATCGTAGATGCCGCGCTGGATGTCCTGAGCGAATCCCAGAGCACGGAGTTCTCGCTCCGTGAACTCTCCCGCCGAGCGGGCGTCAGTCATAATGCCCCTTACAAACACTTCGCCGACAAGCGCGATTTGCTGGCGGCCGTCTCGGCCGCTGGTTTTGAGCTCCTCGCAAAGCAGATGACCGAAGCGACGCAGAAACACGACAGTCCACGCGAGCGGCTGGCAGCCATGGCGCGTGCTTATGTGCGCGGCGGCGTCAACAATCCCGCGCTCTACCGGTTGATGTTTGGCGGTTATCTCACCGGTCAGGACGATAGACGGCCCGCGATTGAAAGAACTGCGGCTGAGAACATGAAAACGCTTCTGGTAGACGCGATAAGTAACGGAGCTCTCGGGCGCCTCATTCCAACCTTCGCGGCAAACAAGAGTGAGATTGACGGCGCCATTCTCATTTTTTGGTCACAGATGCATGGCCTGACATTGTTGCTGGTAGACCGCCTCGTCGGACCTCGCGAGAAGATGGATGAGCTGAGCGAAAGCGTCCTGCAAGGCATGCTGAATGGACTGGCGAACAGCATTCCCTCGATACCGGCGGGCGTGTGGGTAGGCCCTCCCCCCCGCGAGTAGAACCCTGCCTCCCCCGCGAGAGCATGGTGGCAGCCGACCCGAACAATTCGGCCATTTTGAGCGCCCCATCCAGTCAGGCGATGGGAGCGTTGTTAGGGAAACAGGCGGAAAGACGGCTGAATCCGTAGTGGTCGGCTTACCGTATGGGGTTGGAGGAAACAGAAACAACACATCGCGGCATGCTGATTTATAGATCGGCGCCAGCCCGGAAGCATGTGCCGTCTCTGCACGCCGTGCGAAACCCCTCGGGAACACACGGAATGCCGGATATACGACAGCCTTGTTCAACGGCCATTTACGCAGAAACGATCTTGCCGACCGTGCCGTTACCCCTTTGAGTCCGCGCTAGGCGGCGACGCCGTTCAGGGCGCGGCGGGCGGCGGCGAACAGGTCCGGGCGGTCAAGATTGACGTAGTCGACGCCGGCGGCTGCGATCTCGCGGTGAACGTCCATGTCATCACCGCCGTAATAGACCATTATCTCAAGACCGGCCATACGGCTTGCCTCGACAATAGCGGGGCGACGCATCTGCTCCGGCGTGATCTCGATGATCGAAGCGTGATGCACTGCGCCGACCAGAGAAGGAGACTTGGCGATATTGAGCGTCATCATCTTCCGGAATTCCGGAGCGATCTGTTGCAGCTGAAAACGCATCTCCTCGGAAAAGGAGAAATAGAACGTGTCGCGCACCATGCCGAGATCGCGCACCAGGGCCACGACCTTGGCCGGATCACAATGCTTCAATTCGATATAGACGCCGGCGCGGTGGCGCAGATGTTCCAGATACGCATCGAGCCGCGGCACAACCGCACCCTTGAACTTCTCATGGAACCATTCGCCGGCATCGAGCATATCGATCTCGCTCGACAGCGTGTGTCCGACCGGACCGGTGCCATTGGTCGTACGATCCAGCGTTTCGTCGTGGATGACGTAAAGCACGCCGTCGGCACTTTCGCGCACATCGAGCTCAATGTAGTCGGCGCCCTGTTCGAGGGCAAGGTCGGCGGCAGCAAAGGTGTTTTCCGGCGCCCGTGTGTTGGCGCCGCGATGCGATACGATCTTAGTCACTGAAAAATCCTGTCAGTTTGCCGGTTCGAGCTCTCTGGCCTGACGTTCGGCGTGGTGTGAGAAATGTGCGTGGAGATCGGCAAGGCGATTTCCGGAAGCGTCGAAGACGAGCGTCAGCTCGGGTTTGCAAGTAATGCCGACTTTGGCGCCGGGTGCATGCTGTACGGCCTCGCCGTATTCCAGGGCATGGATCAGGCCGGCCGGTGTGGCGATCGAATAGAAGACTTCGCGGCCCATCGGTTCGACGGTGACGATCTCGCCCCGGAGCGAGGTTTTCTGAGCAGTGATAAGCGTGAGGTCTTCCGGGCGAAGGCCGAATATCACGGCGCCATCGCATTCCCCATTGAGACCGAGCGCGGCTTCACCGAGCTGCAAACGGCGTCCATTGGCCTGGCCCTTCAGCAGGTTCATCGGCGGCGTACCGATAAAGCCCGCGACGAACAGATTGTCGGGACGACGGTAAAGATCTTCGGGCGTACCGATCTGGACGATTTCACCGTTGTTCATGCAGATGATCCGGTCCGCCATGGTGATCGCCTCAATCTGGTCATGGGTGACGAGCAGCGTCGTGAAGCCGAGACGCTTCTGGATGTTTTTCAGCTCTGCCCGCATAGTGATGCGCAAGGTGGCATCGAGATTGGACAGCGGTTCGTCAAGCAGGAGGATATTCGGCTCCTTGACGAGCGCGCGGGCCAGTGCCACGCGCTGCTGCTGGCCGCCGGACAGCTGCGAAGGACGGCGGTCGAGCAAGGCGTCGATCTGCACGAGTTTTGCGGCCTCTTCCACGCGTGTGGCAATCTCGTCCCTTTCCATCGCCTTGAAGCGCAGCGGAAAGGCGATGTTCTCGCGCACCGTCAGGTTCGGATAGAGCGCATAGGACTGGAAGACGATGCCGACATTGCGGTCCCGGGCATCAATGCGGTTGACATTGTGTCCGTCGAAGGCGATCTCGCCGCCGCTTGGGGCATAAAGGCCGGCGAGCAGAAAAAGCGTCGTCGATTTTCCGCAACCGGAAGGACCGAGAATGGCAACGAATTCGCCGTTCTCGATGGCGAGGTTCATCGGTTTTAGGACCTGGGTTTCGCCCCAGTTTTTCGTGACGTTGTCGAGGGTGATCCTGGCCATGATTGTTATCCCTTGATCCCGCCAAAACTCATCTGGGTGATGTATTTTTGCGAAAAGGTGTAGAGGACCAGCACAGGCAGGAGATAGACGACACCGACGGCGGCGATCATGCCGTAATCCGCGCCCATGTTGTCCTGTGCGACGAAGAAAAGATAAAGGCTCATCGTCATCTGGCTTTTGTCGATGAGCAGGGTCTGGACGAAGACGTATTCCTCCCAGCCCTTCAAAAAGGTGAAGGTGGCGACTGCGATCAGGCCGCTGCGCACCTGTGGCAGCACGACCAAGCGAAAGGCCTGCGCGCGGGTGGCGCCGTCCGTCACCGCGCTCATTTCGATGTCCCAGGGCACATTATCGAAGAAGCCCTTCAGCACGAAAATTGCAAACGGCAGTTCCAGCGCGCTCATGACCAGCACGACGCCCATCAGATTGTTGAGCAGGCCCATGTAATGAAGCTGGATAAAGATGGCGACGGTGAGCGCCAGCGCCGGAAAAGCGTGCAGCAACAGAAGGCCGCGAAGGAAGTTTTCGCGGCCTGCGAAGGCGAAGCGCGACAGGGCGTAGGCCGCAGGCGTGGCGACGACCGTCACGATCAGCGTCTGGGCCACGGCAAAGACAAGCGAGCTGCCGAGCGCTGCCCATATGGACGGCATCAGGTCCATGCGGCTGGTACCGGTATCGGCGATGTCGCGATTCCAGAGAAAACGGTAGTTGTTGAAGGTCAGGTGCGGTGCAAGGAAAATCGCCACCAGAATGACAACCACAATAGCGAGCCCGGCCCAGCAGAGCGCCGGTTTGCGCAGCCGGTCCACCAGGAATGCGAGCCCGATGGCCCCGATATAGGCGACGGCGGCGATTGCGGTGCTGCGCCAGAGGATCAGGCGGCCGAGGGCATCGTCCGACGAAGTCAGCGATTTCACCAGCAGCCAGAGATAAGGCAGGAGAACCGGTACGGAAACGATGGTCAAAAAGAGGATGATCGCGGACATAAAGCCGACGCGATTGACGGCTCCCCGGCGTTCGAGACGTGCCCAATGGTCCGACGTGGCGGGCGCGGGCAGAAGCGTACCGGTTTGAGAAATGGCCATCACAGCACCTCGATCTTGGGAGCAGCGAAGGTGGAGCGCATATTCGTGACGCGCCATTGCAGGAGCGTAAAGGTGATGCCGATCACCATCAGCCCGAGCGCCAGCGCCGCCCCATAGGCATAAGCGCCGTTTTCGAAGGCACGACGGTAGATGTAGAGCGCGTAAGGCGTGGAATCGTAGACCGGGCCCCCGCCGGTAATCAGCAGGATATATTCGTAGGTCGTCATCAGCGAGAGCGCCTGATAGATCGTAATGAAGCGGATCGGCTGCGACAGCGCCGGCGCCACGACATGGCGCAGCACACCCCATTCGCTTGCGCCGTCTACGCGCGCGGCATTGGCAAGATGGGAAGGGATGGAGCGGATCGACGAGGTGAGGATGACCATGGCGAAGGACGCGCCGACGACGCCATTCGCCAGGATGACCAGAAACAACGGAAAATCGTTGCGCAGATTGACCGGCGGCAGGCCGAGCGTGCCGGTGACCCGATTGAGCAGGCCCGAGGGCGTCGGATCGGCAATCCAGATCCACAAGATACCATAGAGCACGGCCGGCGACATGCGCGGCAGAAGCCACAGACCGCGGAAGAAATTGCCGAGTCGGTCGGGGATCGCCGTCGAGGTCATGGCAAGGAGCGCACCGAGGCCGACATTGAAGACGAAAAGCGTGGCCGCCACATAGATCAGCGTCGTCAGGAGAACGATCGGGATGCGCGCGTCGCGCTGCACGATCCGCTCGAAATTCTGGAACGTGAACTCGCCGACCCGAAGATTTGGACCCATATCGGTAAAGGCGATCACCGTATTGACGACGATCGGCGCCAGGAAAAACACGGCGAGAAGCGCAATCGCTGGCGCGAGATAGAATAGCGGCCGAGCCGGCCGATGGGGCCTGATCTGGAAGTTCGACATTCTGGAATACCGGTGAAAAGTCGATGCCGTCCGACTCGGGGCCGGACGGCAGGGATCGCGACCTGGCTTAGTTGCTGGCGGCGTCGCGGATTTCGATGTCGTCGCCAAACTGCAGATCAAGCTCGTCCGCGATGAATTCGACAGCCTCCTCGGCCGTCATCTTGCCGGTCTCCACAGCCTGCAGACCGCTGAACAGGACCTTGTTATAGCTGCCGAACTTCGTGTGGTTCGGCACGAACCGGGCATGCTGCATCATCGGGGAAGCCGCCGACAACACCCAGTTGTCCTTGTATTTCGGCATGGCCGTCTGCGCATTGCTGATCGCAGTGTGGTAGGACGTCACAGCATGCTCGTTGTTGAAATACGGCAGCGAGGCAAGCGCCACGAGATCGGCGGCAATGTCGGCATTCTTGCTCTTGGCGTTGACCGTGTAGAGCAGCGGATGCGACAGGTTGGCGGGCTTTCCGCCCTTTTCGGCGGCCGGCGCCGGAATCCAGCCGATCTTGTTGAAATAACCTTCCTTGTCTGTCGGCCAGGTCGCGCCGTTCTTTTCGCCGAGCTGCCAGGCAACCGCCCAGACACCCTGATGGAAGACGAACGCCTTTTCCTGCTTGAAGGCACCCTGGATGGCCTCCCAGCTCATGGCGGTGTTGTCGACCGGGGTCACGCCTTCCTTGGCATTGCGCTCGTACCAGCCGAGCGCCTTGGTCATCTCGGCCTTCGGAAACACCAGCTTGCCGGTCTTCTCGTCCATGAACTTCACGCCATAAGACTGGAAGACCATTAGGTAATCGATGCCGACATTCGGACGATGCAGCATGCCGTACTGGGCCGCCTTGCCGTCGACGACTTCCTTGGAAAGGGCCGTCAGGTCATCGAGCGTGAATTCACCCGCCTCGACCTTGGCCGGCAGGCCCTCGATAAAGGTTTCGTCCTTGCCGATCTTGCGCAGCATGTCCTTGTTATAGAAGAACATGCGGATTTCTGCATCCTGCGGTACGCCATAGATCTTGCCATCCGTGGCCTTGGCCGCATCCCACAGCACCGGCAGGATATCGCCATAGACCCAGGGAGCGGCAGCGATCCTGTCGTCCATCGCGAGGGCATATCCGTCCTGGGCAAACTGGCCGATCCACTCATGCGGCAAGACGTAGATATCCGGCCCTTGACCGACAGAAAGCGCCTTCAGGGTTTCGAGCGCCAGATCGTCCCAGCCCTTGACGGCGCTGTTGTTGGCCTCGATGACGATGCGCTTGTCCACGCCGGCCGCCTTGAACTGCCGGTTCATGATCTCCGCGGCACCTTCGATATTGGTGACGCGGCCCGGCGCGCTGCGCTCCGCCAGCGTGGAGATCTTGATCTTGATGTCTTCGGCATGCGCCGACGCGGCGGAAAGAGCGGAGATCGCCACAGTGGCGAGGAAGGCAAGAGATTTGGTCATGGTGCGTCAATCCGGTTGATGATTTTTATTTAATTAAGTTGCTTAAGTAACGAGAGTATGACATCGCCGATCCCGTGATGTGGAGAGCGGATCGTGGCAACTGACAGACGCATGCCTTTTGACGGAATAGGGAATACCCAGGCAGCCGTACTGCGCTATCTTCGCCGCAAACGGTCCGCATCACGCGCCGAAATCGCCGAGCTCTGCGGCGTGACCGCGGCGGCCGTCAGCATGATGACGCGCGATCTCATCGAGCGCGGGATTGTGGTGGAAGGCGCCCGCCGTCAGGCCGGCCGCGGAGCGCCGCATATCGATCTCACGCTCGATCCCTCAGTCGGTTACGCTCTCGGAGCCCATGCGAACCGTTTCATGGTCACGCTCACCCTGCTTGATTTCAGCGGCGAGATGGTGGGCGAACTGCAATTGCCGGGGAGCTACGACACTTTCGCCGATGTTCAATCGAAGATCCAAGAGGGCAAGGAAGAACTGCTTGGCAGAAACAAGATTGCAGGCGACCTGCTGATTGGCGCGGGCATAGCCATGCCGACCCGTTTCCGGCGGGGCACCGCGAGCCTCGATCTTGCGCAGGAGGTGATATCCTGGGCCGGATCGGACCTGAACATTTCGCTGCGTCAGGCGCTTGGCTGTCCGGTTGTCATCGAAAACGATGCGAATGCCGCCGCCATGGGGGAATTCACGCTCGGCAACAGCGTCGGCCACGAAAACTTTGTCTATCTCTATCTCTCGGAGGGTATCGGAAGCGGCATCATCATCGACAGGGAGCTTTATCGAGGCAATTTCGGTAATGCCGGCGAGATCGGAGCGTTGCGCCCTCGTGGTTTGTCGAGGCCCTCGTTTGAGGATCTTGCCGAATGGTGCGCCGGCCACATCGGTCATGTTCCGACCGGCCGATCGCCTGAATCCTGGATGGATTATCTGACCGCCCACCGGACCGTTCTCGACACCTGGCTTGAGCGCGCGGGACCGGAAACAGCACGCTTGGCCTTTGCGGTCACCGCAATCCTCGCCCCCTCCGCCATCTATATCGGGGGGACGCTACCGCGCCTGGTGCGCGAGCAACTCCTCCGTTGGCTGGATTTCGCCAACTCCGATCCGTTCGACGGGGCGCGCGTCGTTCAGCCGGAGCTTTTGCTGCCAGAGGTCTCGGCCACAGATGCGGTCGCGTTCGGAGCCGCCGCGATGATCCTCCACAATCTGGCGCAATTGGATTGGTGAACCGGCCCGGCCGGTGCTCCCCACCCACCAGAAAACGCCAGTGCTTCGATCCCATTCAACCGTAAAAAGTATCGCGGTATTTCGGGCGAGACCGGCTTCCACCACTGCCTGAATTGCCCTAGCGGACCAGCCAGCCGCCATCGACCGGCAGCACGGTGCCGGTGACGTAACCGGAGGCCGGCGCGGCGAAGAAGATCACCCCGGTCGCCAGGTCGTCCGGCGTTCCCCAGCGTCCCATCGGAATACGAGCGGAGATTTGCGCATTGCGCTCTGGATCGTTGCGCAACGCTTCCGTGTTGTCGGTCGCCATATAACCTGGCGCGACGGCATTCACGGTAATGCCATGGGGCGCCAATTCGTTGGCCATGGCCTTGGTGAGGCCGGCGATACCATGCTTCGACGCGGCATAAGCGGGCACGCGAATTCCACCCTGGAATGTCAGCATGGAGGCGACATTGATGATTCGTCCCGCACGCGCGGTCGAGACCATGTGCCGCGCAACCGCCTGCGACAGCAGGAAGGCGGCCTTCAGGTTGACGTCGAGCACGCTGTCCCAGTCCTGCTCGGAGTAGTCGAGCAGGTCGCTGCGGCGGATGATGCCGGCATTGTTGACGAGGATGTCGACACCACCGAATGCTGCCGAGACTTCGGTGACGATCGCGGACGTATCGAAGGGTTTGGAGAGGTCGACAATCAGGCTGTGAAATCGCCTGCCGGCTTCCCGGACCAGGCTTGCCGTTTCCGGCATCGGCGACGAACCGAGCGCCGTTATATCGGCGCCGGCCCGCGCCAGCGCGAGCGCCATGCCTTGGCCGAGGCCTGTCCGCGCCCCGGTCACGAGGGCGGTCTTGCCGGTGAGGTCAAACAGCGTATTCAAGGCGAATTCCCTTATCGTCGAAAAGATGGATGGGGGCGGCGGCCAGCGATAGATTGATGTCGGCGCCCGGCGCGAGGTCGTGTTGGCCTGGGGCGACCACTAAAAGTTTCTGGCCTGCGACATCGGCATGCAACACGGTTTCGTGGCCGAGCGCCTCGACGAGGCGGACCGTCGCGGGAATGCTGTTTTCACCGCGCTCAAGGGTGATGTGCTGCGGTCGAACGCCCACGGTCACAGGCGATCCGGCGGCAACCATACCGCCCCGGACCGGAACCTGAAGCCGGTGGCCCCCCTTGAGTGTCGCGACCGCCGTGTCGTCGTTCACCGCTTCGAGCGTGCCTTCGAGGAAGTTCATATGGGGCGAGCCGATGAAGCCGGCGACGAACCGATTGGCCGGCCGGTTATAGAGTTCGATCGGCGTCCCGATCTGCTCGATACGGCCGGCGCGCAAGACCACGATCCGGTCGGCGAGCGTCATCGCTTCGACCTGATCGTGCGTCACATAGATCATCGTCGCCGAGAGGCGTGCGTGCAAGGCAGCGAGCTCCGCGCGGGTGGAGCCGCGCAACTCCGCGTCGAGATTCGACAGCGGCTCGTCGAGCAGGAAGGCGACGGGGCGCCGAACGATCGCGCGGCCGATTGCAACGCGCTGCCGCTGGCCGCCGGAAAGCTGGCCGGGTCGGCGATCGAGATAGGGTTCAATCTCGAGCATGCGCGCGGCTTCGGCGATGCGCTCGGCAATTTCCCCCTTCGGCATCCGGGTGTTTTCGAGGCCAAAGGCGAGGTTCTGGCGCACACTCATATGCGGATAGAGCGCGTAGGATTGAAAGACCATGGCAAGACCCCGGTCGGCGGCCGGCACGTCGTTGACGACCTTGCCGTCGATCGCAAGTTCGCCGCCGCTCGGCTTCTCCAGGCCGGCGATCATGCGCAGGAGCGTCGACTTGCCACAGCCCGAAGGCCCAACGAAAACGACGAATTCACCGTCCTTGATCTCCAGGTTGATGTCATGAAGCACGTCGATGGCGCCGAAAGACTTGGTCACGTTGGTTAGCTGGATGTGGCCCATGGTGCCCCCCTTATTTCAGTCCGGTGCCGGCGATGCCGGTGGTGATGAAGCGTTGCAGGAAAATGAAGACCAGGACGACCGGGATCATCGTCACCACGGTCATGGCGAGGATGAAATGCCACTGGACGTTCAGTTCGCCCGAATAGATGCTGAGTCCGACCTGCAGCGTGTAGAGTTCCTTGCGCGACAGCACGATCAACGGCCAGAGGAAGTCGTTCCAGCGCCAGACGATGGAAAAGATCGCAAGCACGGCAAGCGCCGGCGCGGTCAGCGGCAGGACGATGCGCCAGTAGATCTGCCATTCCGAGGCCTTGTCCATGCGTGCCGCATCGATCAGCTCGTCGGGGATGGTCAGCATGTATTGGCGCAGGATGAAGACCCCCGTCGGCGTGGCCACCGTCGGCAGAATGACACCCCAGAGATTGTTGAACAGGCCGAGTGCCGAGACGATCGAGTAAAGCGGCACCATAATCACCGACAGGGGCACCATCAGGGTCGCGAGGATCAGGAGCATGGCGAAGGTTCGGCCGCGAAACTCGTATTTGCTGAGCGCGAAGGCGGCCATCGAATTGACCACCAGCGTAATCAGTGTCGCCGTCACCGTGACGAAGACCGAGTTCCAGAGATAACGGACAAAATCGAAATGGGTGAAAGGCTCCGTGTAGTTGTTCGTCGCGAAGGACATGGTGCGCACTGGCGTCCGCTCGGCGATGTTGACCTTGACGATCTCGGTCGGCTTGTCCGGCGCAACCATCTGGCTGACGATGCCGATGCGGCGTACCTCGGCGAGCACTGTCTTGCTGCCGTCGGGCAGCGTCACCTCGTAAAGGTCGAGCGGCTTGTCGTAGCCTTCTACGGTCGCCTTCTGCGTCACATAGGGCATGATCGTCGGCGGGAATTCGGCAAGGGCGGCCGGCGACTTGAACGATGAGCCGACGAGCCAGACCGCCGGGCCGAACATGACGAACAGGCCGCCGATCAGCCAGACCCAGGTGAAGATATCGGTCCAGTGCCAGCCCCGACCGCCGCGGCGGCGAAAGACAAACTCGACTACACGGTTCATTTGCGGGCTCCCTTCTTCTCGCCTTTGCGGCCGAGGCCAAGCTGGACCAGGGTGAGGATCACCAGCACGATGCCCATCAGGATCGAAGCCGCCGCGGCAAGGCCGGGATTGCGCAACTGCGTGGCAAAGCCCGTCTCGTAGATATACTGGGTGAGATAGAGCGTGCTGGTGCCCGGTCCGCCTCCGGTCAGCACATAGACCTCGTCGAATATCTGCACCGCCCGGATCAGGACGAGCACAACGACGACGAGCAGGTTGGGCATCAAAAGCGGCAGCGTAATCCGCCAGAAGGCGCGCGCCGGGCGGGTGCCGTCCATTTCAGCCGCCTCGTAGAGATCCTTCGGGATAGCCTGGAGGCCGGCCAGCAGGATCAGCGTGTAGAAACCCATATGCGCCCAGATCGAGACACCGACAGTCGCGGCAAAGGACCAGTTGCGATCGTTGAGCCAGGTATAGGGCTCGAAGCCCAGGCTGTAGAGACCGAAATTGAGCAGGCCCTGGCGCTGCAAAATCCACTTCCAGATGAGGCCAACGACCACGGGCGAGAGCAGCACGGGAAAGAAGAAGACCGCCCGCCAGAAACTGCGCGCCATCAGATCGCGGTTGAGGATCAGGGCGGTCACCAGCGAGAAAAGGATCATCAGGCTGACCTGAAGCACGACAAACCAGGCCGTATTGCCGACGGCGGTCCAGAAGGTGTCCTCGGTGCAGCTGTTCGGATCGGTGTAATTCACGCAGTCGAACAGGCGCGCATATTGCTCGCCGCCGACGAAGCTCCTGTCCGACAGGAAGAGCGCGGTGCCCCCTGTCATGGAATAGGCAAAGTTGATGAAAAACGGCAGCAGCACGAAAACGCCGAAGATCAGCATGTTCGGCAGCAGGAAGAAGGTCGCCATACCACCGATGCCAAGCCGTCGCTGCACCCAGCGCAACGGCGCATCGATGGCGCCCATCAGGAGGCGAAAGGGCATCATGGCCGCTTCGCCGAGGCCGGGGCCACTTCGTATTGGTACATCTGCCTTCATTGCAGCCTCCTCACCCTACAGGCCGTGCGTGGTGGCCTGAGCTATAAGCAAATATCGTCGCCAGATTTCTTGAGCGACTGCCTGCAAGGGCAGGCAATCGCAGATGTGCGGGAGGACGGGGCGCCGATCGAGTGCTCCCGGCAACTCAATGCCTGCTCAAACAAGGGGCGTCGCCGTCGCGGGTGCGAAACGCCGGCCTGACGGCATATGCTGCGCCGCCAGGCAACGGGTGTCGGCAACGCCGATCAGTTCCCGGAATCCTTCACCTTTGCCGCGATATCGGAGTCGATGCGCTTGAACGCCTCGTCAATCTCCATCTCGCCCGCAGCCGCCTGGCTGACGCGGGTGACGAGCGCGCCGTAGAAGGTGTCGGACCAGTGCCATCCGGGCAGCTTGCGTGCGAGCTCGGAGAGCGACTTGCTCGCCTCGACGAAGGCGTTGAGGGCCGCCTTTGCCTGGGCATCGTCGGTCTTGAAGTCGAGCCCCTTGGCAAGGACTCCCTTATGCGCCGGCAGGAACAGGGTGCGCTCGGAGAACTCCTTCACCACGGCCTCGCTCGCGAGGTAGTCCATCACCTTGGCGACGTCCTTCGGGTTTTTGGTGTATTTGACTGCAACCAATCCCGCGCCGCCGGTCATGCCGGTGCAGTTGGCGGGGCCACAGGGGCTGCCGGTCGCAACCCAGTCGAAGTTGGTGCCAATCTTCGTCGAGAAGTTCGGAACCTGCCAGGAGCCGGAGTAATAATAGACGAGCTGACCGTTGATGAAGTCGTCGGCGGCGGCGCGATAGGTCGAACCGGCCGCAGAAACCCAGACATCCTTGCTCATCGTGCCGTCGGCAACCCAGCCGACAAAGGTTTTGAGGAAATTCTTCGAGCCCTCGTCGAGCGGTGCCGGCTTGCCGTCGGCGCCGATATAGTTGCCGCCATAGGCAAGGTTCGGACCGCTGAGACGATGGCCGGACCGATCAAGAGCCATCGGGAAGGGAACCTGCTGGCTTTCCGCGACCTGCTTTGCAGCCTTCGCCCAATCGTCCCAGGTCGCGTCCTTGCCCGGGATCGGAACGCCGGCCTGGTCGAACAGCGTCTTGTTGGCGAAGCCTCCGGCAATCGTGATCTGCGTCATGAAGCCGGAAATCTGATTGGTGCCATCTGGACGCATCCAATCGGCCTGTCCACCGAAATTCTCGTCCCAATAGGCGGGATCGGCGACCAGCGGCCTCAGGTCCAACCAGTGCTGGCTGAGGGCTTTGAGGTTGGTGACACGGGCGATATCCGGCCCGTTGCCGGCTTCGAGCTGTACCGGCAGTTGCTCCCGGACGACGCTGTAGGAAACGTTGTCGAGCGTCACCTTGATGTCGGGGTTTTCCTTCATGAAGCGATCGAGCAGATCCTTCAGCACCTCGCCCTCGACGCCATCGGAATACCACATGATGCGCACGTCGCCGGCGATCGCTGCCGTCGATGTCATCAGCCCGACGGCAAGAGCCGCGAGCATTGTTCTGGTCTTGGTCATTGTCTTCCTCCTCTTGTCCGTTGACGAGCGTCCTCCCGCTCGTTCTGTTTCGCGCCGGCTTCTCCCGGCCGGCGCAACTCCTCGTCCCGCTAGGCGGCGGGCAACATTGTAACCTCGCCTATTACGGTGAAATCCCTGGCGATAAGCGTGCGCCCCTCGGCTTCCGTCCTGCCGTCGCCATGAAAGACGACCCGGCCGTATTCGGGGTCGTCGACGACGAAGGCGCCATCGGCGGTTTCCTCGACCGCGAGCGCGGCGAACCTGGCTTTGACGTCGCCGAGTTCTTCGGCTTCGCAGACCCGCACGATCCATCGCGTCCTGTGGCCGGATTGACGCAACTCCGCATTCGTCGACGGACCATCGGTGACCGGCACCAGTTCACCACCGCCGATCAGGGCGACGGCACCTCGGCCGCTGCGGGCAAGCGCAAGCCTGCCCTCGACCCTGCTCTCGTCGAACTCGGCGACCGGGAACCACGCATGGGTGAAATCCGGCTGCTCGCGAACGGTGACAAAATCGAGTACGGCCAGCCCCCTATACTGGTGGGCACGTGGGAGGGTGCCGCAACCACCCCAATAGGAGGGCCGGCCGTACCCGAACTGAATGGTTTCGCCCGGATGGTTAATCCAGATCGCCGCTTCCGGACGCTCACCAAGCCTCAGGTGCAGCACCGTTTCCTGGTAACCCCATTCGTTCCAGCGATAATGCGCCGCCGATCCGATGGCGAAGTGGCGACCCTTGTAATGGTAAAGCGCCGCGAAGCGGTTTTCGCCCTGGGCAAAGCGCCATTCCTGGTGGGTGTCCTCGTTTTCATGGCAGGCAACCGCGGCAAGCGCTTCCGGCACGACGAGGCCATGATCGCGAAGGCAGACGGCAAGCTGCGGCAGCGCGTGCACACGGCGGCCATACCAGCCCCGGCCCCAGAGCAGGCGGGCCACACCCGAAAGCTCGAGCGAACGACCGGCGCAGAGCGTGTGCTCGTAGGAGCGCCCCTGAGCAGCCGTGACCATGCCGTGATGGGCGGAGCGGGCGATGATCTCGCACAGCCGGACAATGCCCTTATTCGCCCGTTCGGCGATATCGGCATCGGGCGAGAGCGCCGCGAGCGCCGTCAGGCCCTTGAGGTCGATCGGGAAATAGGGCGCGGAGTTGAATTCCGCCATTTCCCACGCCTCGAAATGATCAAGCCAGGCGCGAACCCGTTCGGCGCCGACGGCGCTTTGCTCGCGTCCCTTGCGCCCCGAACGCCGGAAGGTCGCCTCGGGGAAAAGATGGCCGGCGAGATAGGCCGAGGTGTGGAACAGCAGCGCGTGGTTCTCGGAAAAATACCACTGCACGTCATTGCCGGGCTCATCCATCCAGTAGCGGAAATTCAGGATCGCCTGGTCGATGCGGTCGCGGGTCCGCTCGCCGATGTCGCGGCCCCAGACTGTGCGCGACCAGATCAGCGGCACGAGCGAAAAGTCGGCGCAGTCGTGGCAGTCCTCGATCGAGGGAAGGATCTCCTCGATCATCGCGTCGGTGTCGGCGCCGCCGCGACCGCTGGCAAGCCGTGCAAAGGCCCGCACCGTATCCCGCTCGGAAAAACCGGAGATTTCGTCAAGCGTTTCGCGAATACGGCCGGCAAGCGTTTCTGGGGGGGTGCCCTGGCGTCCGGCATGGCAGATTTCGACACCGAGCGAGCGCGAGGCGACGAAACCGCCGGCGTCGAGCGTGATGCGGAAATGGCGGAAATCTGCCGGCGTCTCTTCCGACGGACCGACCGTCAGCCTCGTGTCGCCGGCCTTCACGACAAAGTCGTGGTCGAAGCGCTCCGTCGACATGAAGTCGCCTTCGACCGCCACATTGACCTTGACGTCTAGCGGCAGTGCCTTGGCGAAGTTGAGTGTGATATCACCCTCGAAATAGGCGGTGCGATCGAAATGCATGCCGTCGAGCGCGGTTTCGATATCCGCGGCCGCCGCACTCTGGCAGGGAACAGGCAACGCGACGCGCGCGGTCGGTCCGTCGAGATAGTCGAGTTCGAAGAAATAGCGGGCGTCCCGTTCGGCAAGGTCGTCGAAGAAGATCGTGATCTCGTTGAGACCGGCCTTGAGCGGCAGTTCGAATTCCGCCTTGGCCTCGAGGTTACGGCTATAGGGCGCCATCCAGCCGACTTCAGCGCCGTTCAGCCAGATCACCGCACCGCCGCAGGTGCCGAGGCGGACCGTCGCCGGCCCTGCGGTGTCGGCCTCGATAGAGGTGCGAGCCCAGGTGGCAAGCCGCGTCGGCCGGAACCAGAAGCCGGAAAGATCGAGACGCGGCGAACCGAAGGGCAGCCACCAGCGGCTGGCTTCAAACGAACCACGCACCTCGGGCCGCTTGTCGCGATACCGTTCGGCAAAGATCGTGCGGCAGGGATATTCGTGCGGAATGAAGTTCTTGTGCTTGGTCAGGAAGAAGAAGGGGTCCATTTCGCCCTTCATCGGCTGGTCGGGCACATCGAAGCGCTCCTCGGCAATCGTGCCGAGTTGCCAGTAGCTGATCGCTTGCCCCGCAACGAGGCTCTTCTTCATATGGAAAGTCATATCGGTCATTTCAGTTCAGCCAAGGCTACGGGGGTGACGTCGTTGTATTCCTGGTTCTCACCGGTCATGCCCCAAACGAAGGCATAGGGTCCGGTGCCGGCGCCCATGTGGATCGACCAGGCGGGCGAAAGCACCGCATCGCCATCGGCGACGATCAGGTGCCGTGTCTCTTCCGGCTGGCCCATCAGGTGGACGATCCGGTCTTCGGGCGCCATGTCGAAATAGCAGTAAGCCTCCATCCGTCGCTCGTGCACATGCGGCGGCATGGTGTTCCACGCGCTGCCTTCGGCAAGATCGGTAATGCCCATCAAGAGCAGGCAGGACGGCATCACTTCCGGATGGATGTACATGGCGAGACGGCGCTTGTTCGAGCGCTTGGCGTCTCCGAGTTCAATCGCCTTTGCCTCGGCCTTCTTGACCAGCCGGTGCGGCAGGTCCGCGCCGGCCGGCACGGAGTTCATGTAGAAGCGCGCCGGCTTGTCGGCGGCATGGCTGGCAACGACGACTTCCTGCGCGCCGCGCCCGACATAGAGAACGTCGCGGTTTTCAAGCACGAAGCTCTTTCCGTCGACGGTGGCGGTGCCGGTGCCGCCGAGATTGGCAATACCCATTTCGCGGGCGGAAAGCAGAAAGGGCGTTCCGATATCGGCGCCCGACCCGAAGGATACGCTCCCGGTCATCGGCATCGCGCCGCCAAGGATCAGCCGGTCGACATGGGTGTAGGTGAAGCTCACTGCGTCCTGCATGAAGAGATCGCTTACCAGGAACTCGCGGCGCAGGCGCTGCGTGTCAAAAGCCTTGATGTCATCGGGGTTCGCCCCGTAGAGAACCTTCATCGTCATGCTGCCTGTCCTTGCTCGCCAACATGGTGCAAGGCTTCCGACAGGCACAGGATTGCCAATGCCTGGCCGTAGCCGGTCGGCTGAATGGGAATGTCCTTGTAGAATTGCAGGTCGTGGCCCATGCGGGTGCCGTAGGAGACGTTGAGCACGGTGCCGCTTTCGTCGATGTTGCGCATCACCGCCTCAAGCGCCCGGAGACCGGCAGCGCGCCAGGCCGGCATGCCGTAGCCCAGGCGATAGCCTTTGAGCAGGCCGTAGCCGATGCCGGCTGTCGCGGATATTTCCTCGTAGGACGTGGTGTCGTCGAGAAGCGTGCGCCAGGCGCCGGATGCGGTCTGCAATGGCAGCAGCGCCTCGACCTGGGTGACGAGCACGCCAAGCAGATATTGTTTGACCGGGACCGCAATCTCGGCGAGGTCGAAGAAGTCGAGCATGCCAGCAGTGATCCAGGCGTTACCGCGCGCCCAGCGGGCCCTTGCGAAATTATGCCGGCCGTCGAAGGTCCAACCGTGAAACCAGAGGCCGGAATGGGTGTCCGCGAGATAACGGGCATGCACGAGAAATTGCCGCGAGGCCTCGTCGACGAGTTCGCGCCGGCCGCTTGCCTGGCCATAAGAGGCCAGAAACAGCGCAACCATGTAGAGCGTGTCGTCCCAGAGTTCGTTGTCGTTGACCTTGTCGGAAACGTGGTGTTCGAAACCGCCTTCCGAGGTGCGTCCCATCTCTCCGATCACACGGTCCGCCCAGTCGTCGAGAAGCGGTTTCCAGCGCGGATCACCCGTCTTCGCCCAGAGCACCGAAAGTCCGAGCATCGGCGCTGTCGTGTTGACATTGAGCTCCGGAAGGCCGGCAGCGAGCCTTGCCTCGTACCAGCCCTCGATCAACTGGCGCAGATCGCCGCGACCGGTGAACAGCCAGAGCCGGATTAGGCCATAAAGGCCGACGCCTTGGGGCCATTCCCAACTGTCGAAGCTGATATAGTCGCCCGCGGTTCCGTCAAGGTTCGGCTCGACGAACCGGCCGTCATGCTTGAGGCCGGTCATGCCGCCGACAAGACGATCGAGACCCATGCGAATGTCGTGGGCGTTCGGGCCCATGGTGCTCCTCCGTTTTATGCCGCTCTTCCGTCGGTCTGTTGGAGCGATTAAAGGCATGAAGATTTTTCTTGCGCAACATGAAAATTTTTCTCATTCTGTCGCAATGGAGGACCCAATGACTGCAAAACCGCAGCCGGGCAAACGTGGAAAAAAAAGCAAGCGGGTTAGACTTGAGGACATTGCCGAAACCTGCGGCGTGTCGCTCAGCACCGCGTCGCGGGCGCTCGCCGGCGAAAAGGGCGTCCGTCCGGAAATCCGCCAACGGGTGCTGGAGGCGGCCAAGAACGCCAACTACGTCGTACCGACGGCCGTTGCCGGGCAGCAGGTCATTGTCGCCGCATCCAGTGCCGCGATGATCGACTATGTGCGCAACCAGTTCACCCACTACGTGCTGGAAGGGCTGAAGGAACGGGCTCAGGCTCTCGACCTCGAAATCGTCACACGGCCGATCGCGGACCAGAGCGAGGAACTGGCGGTGCTCGCCGAGGCCCAGGAGACCGACAATGTCGCCGGCCTGCTGTTTCTCACCATAGACGACGAAGACATGCTCGCCGCGACGAGCGGCTTCGACAAGCCGGTCGTGCTGCTCAACGGCGACGATCCCTTCATGCGGCTTTCAAGCGTAACGCCCTGCAATCGCTCGAGCGCGCGGCTTGCCACCGATCATCTGACCGAACTCGGACATGAGCGCATCCTGTTTCTGATGCGGCCGGGGCGCCGGACCATCGAGCGGCGTTACGAGGGCTGGCGCGACGGGCTTCTGGCGAAGGGATTGCCCGTTTCGGATGACCTGCTCATGACCGTCGAGGACTGGCTGCCGGAACTGGCGACGCAGGCGATCATGCAGCGTATCGCCGAGCGGGGACTGGATTTCACCGCGGTTCTGGCCGCCGGCGACAGTCTTGCAGTGGGCGCCATGCTCGGCATCCAGCAGAAGGGTTTTTCGGTGCCGGGAGATGTCTCGGTGATGGGCATGGACGACCTGCCGCAGGCGGCGTTCCTCAATCCGCCACTTACGACGATGCATATTCCCATGCGCGAGATCGGCTCGGTCGCGCTCGACCTGCTGCGCGACACGCTCTCCGGTATCCCGGCGCCGCCACGGCGCGTGGAGCTTGCATGCCATCTCGTGCCCCGCGCCTCAACCGCGCCGCCGCGCGGTATTGCCTTGAGCGATATCACGACGAGGGAGTAGGCACCTTCATCGCCCTCGGGCGGACGGACGCGGATGCCCCTCAATCCACGAATTCGCTGATCGTCGATGGAGGACGATACAATAACCGCTGCAGGATCACCGGCCTTGCTCTCCCGAACGATCAGGGGACTGGGAATAACCCTGCGCATGGGCGATGGGCTTTCCATATTCTCAATAGATTCAAGAAGCATTTCAACGGCGGTCTTACCCATTTCTTCCGTAGGCTGCTCGATCGTCGATCGCGGCGGCGAGCAGAAGGCGCAGACAGGCGAGCCATCGAAGGAAACGATCGAAAGATCGCCCGGCATGGCGAGCCCCACCTCTTTCATCCTGCTCATGAAGGAAATCGTCACGCCTGCGAGTTTCGCCACAAATCGATCGATGAAGCAGCGAACATCAGGTCTTGAAAAGATATGAACCGTCGATCCCTTAATTAGCCATACAAAAAGTTGTTTAGGTTCGCGATCTGCGAAAGAACGACCGGTTTGGGAGGGAGCCATCCCGAAACAATTACGGTTGAGTTGATCGCTGGCAAACTCCGGCCGGCAAAAGGCAAGCAAGATGCGGCGCAATGCGGCCACAGTGCTTATCAGCAGACTGGTTTGAAGCAGCATGTCGGAAGTGTGTACACGGAGCGAACTGTACCAGCAGCGATAACGCGTCGGACTGGTGCCCGACGCGTTATCGCTGAGGCAAAAGTATTGTACCGCCCACACCAGAAGCGCATGCGGGACTTCAGCGTTTATGCTGACCGATCAGCGCCTCCATCATGGAGCACTCCTCCGAGGTGAGGTCTTTCAGCGGTGGCCGAACCCCACCCGCGTCAAAGCCCTGCAAACGAACGCCCGCCTTGATGGCCGATACGGCATAGCCCTTGTTGCGGTTCCGAATGGCCATGAACGGGTAGAAGAAGTCGTTCAGGATCTGCTCGCATTTCTTCCGCTCCCCGGCCCGTAGCGCCTTGTAGAATTCAACAGCCAGGCCAGGTACGAAGTTAAAGACGGCAGACGAATAGGTTGTGAAGCCGGCACCAAGATAAGCCTCCGCAAAGAGTTCCGCCGTGGGCATGCCGCCGAGATAGGTCAGTCGGTCACCCATTTTGGCTGTGATCTGGCGAACCAGTCCAATGTCGCCCGTTCCATCCTTGAACCCCACGAGGTTCGGGCATTCATCGCAGAGACGTGCAAGTGTGTCCGCCTGGAGAACGGAATTGTCGCGGTTGTAAACCATGACACCCATACCGGTGGACTGGCATACCTTCTTGATATGCTGAAAGAGCCCCTCCTGCGGCGCATCGATCAGATAATGGGGCAGAAGGAGGATTCCGTCAGCTCCTGCCTTTTCAACCGATCGCGCGATCGAGGCGGCGATGTCGGTTCCATAGCCGCACCCGGACACGATCGGGGTCTTACCCGCCGCCGCCTTGGCAACACGGACGATAGCGGGAATTTCCTCCGGTGTCAGGGAGAAGAACTCGCCGGTTCCGCCTGCGGCGAACAGAACAGAGGCTTCGAAGCCGGAAAGCCAGTTGACGTGCTCGGCATAGCTGGTTGGATTGAACTTTCCATCACCGTCGAAGTGGGTGACTGGGAACGACAGTAGGCCGTCACCGAGTACCTGCTTGAGTTGTTCAATTTCCATTCTATCAAAATCCTTTCCGTTTCGAGGTAGTGCTTGATTGATGACGTGCAGGGCCCTTGGCACGACTGCACACGCTGCCGAGCCTGGTCGCCGGACTGATGATGAAAGGGTCATTGTCCTGCCGCTATTGATCGCGGCTCGTTTGCCTCAGGCGCCGAATTCTATTCCTCCACGAAGGCTTCCTCCCTTTTGCGCCTGACCGCCGGTGCTGCCATAGTCAGCAGAAGAACCGCAGCAATCAGGAGCATCACCGCGCTGATGGGGTGCGTGAGGAAGACAGTCGGATCGCCTTTGGCGAGAAGCATGGCCCGTCGAAGATATTCTTCCATCATCGGGCCCAGGATGAAGCCGAGCAGCAATGGTGCGGGTTCACAATCCAGACGGCGGAGCATGTAACCCGCGAGCCCAAAACCGACCATAAGGTAGACGTCGAAAAGAGACTTGTTGATGCTGAACACACCGACTGCGCAAAACACCAGGATCGCCGGGAACAGCAGGCTGTAGCGCACCGAGATCATTTTGACCCAGATCCCGATCAATGGCAGGTTCAAAACCAGCAGCATGACATTGCCGATCCACATCGAGATCACGATGGCCCAGAACAGCATCGGCTGTTCATGGATCACCGAAGGGCCGGGCTGAATGCCCTGCATGATCAACGCGCCGATCATCAGGGCCATGACCGGGTTCGACGGGATACCAAGCGTCAGCATCGGAATGAACGAGGTTTGTGCCGCGGCATTGTTTGCCGATTCCGGGCCAGCAAGTCCTGCCAAAGCCCCGTGACCGAACTCTTCGGGTTTCGAGGAGACTTTCTTCTCCAGCGCATAGGCGGAGAACGAAGCTAACGTCGCGCCTCCGCCCGGCAGGATGCCCAGAACGGAGCCCAAGGCTGTGCCTCTCAATACCGGCGGTAGCATGGCGCGAAGCTCGGAAAGGGTCGGCATCAGTCTCGTGATCTGGGCCAGTTGCGTGTTTTCGCTTTTGCGGTCACCGAGATTGGCGATGATCTCGCCGATGCCGAATATGCCCATCGCAACGATCACAAAGCTTATGCCATCCAGAAGCTGCGGCGTCCCACCGGTGAAGCGCTGCACGCCGGAATTGACGTCCGTTCCGACAAGGCCAAGAAGCAGACCAAGCAGCATCATCCCGAAAGCATGCAGCACCGAGCCATGAGCGAGAACGATCGCCGCGATCAGTCCGAGAACCATCAGCGAAAAATATTCTGCAGGACCGAACTTAAGCGCGAACAGGGACAAGATCGGGGCGACAAACCCTACCAGCAGTGTTGCCAGCGTACCGGCAATGAAGGATCCGATGGCAGCAGTCGCAAGGGCCTGCCCCCCCTTTCCCTGTCGAGCCATCTGGTAGCCGTCCAGAGCGGTGACCACTGAGGAGGCTTCGCCCGGAAGATTGACGAGAATTGCCGTCGTGGAGCCGCCATACTGTGCGCCGTAGAAAATGCCAGCCAGCATGATTAAGGCGGTCTCGGGCGGAAGGCCGAACGTGATCGGCAGCAGCATCGAAATCGTGGCGACTGGCCCCAGTCCGGGGAGAACGCCGATAGCCGTGCCGAGAAAGCACCCGATCAGGCAATACAGCAGATTATAGGCGCTGAAGGCCGCGGTTGCGCCCAGGATGATCCCTGAAAAGTCCATCACAGTTCCCTCAGCCTCCAAACCAGTTGCCGATCAACGGCAATGGAAGCCCAAGCGCTTCGACAAAGACCAACGCACAAAATGCAATCAGGGCGATCGCCGCCATCGCGCCGGTGACGGAATACTTGAATGATTGCGCCGCCATCGGAGCGGTGAGCAGGAGCGCTGCCAATGCAAGGATCAATCCGGCTCCCATCAGGAGAACGGCAAACAGGATGAGGGAGAGCGATACGAAGACGACTGGCCGCCAGGCAAACGCTTCCAGCGGTTCTCCGCTGCGGGTGATCCCTCGGGCGACCGAGATCAGACCAACGCATGCGAGGAGGCCTCCCAATACGGTCGGGAAATAGCCTGGACCCATTCTTGTTGCCGTTCCCAGGGAATAGTCTCGGGCCACGAGGGCAAACCCTGTGCCGAGGCAGACGTAGACTATTCCGGCCCAGAAATCTTTCGGTCCATTTACAAAGGAAAGCATCACATTTCTCCCTTCGCAGCGGGCAGGCCTGAGAGACCTCTCACCACGTTTGTCGATATGAGGAGGCGTGGCCGCCGTGCTGCGACCACGCCCGCCTAGCTTATTCAGCTGTGATGTTTCCGGTTTCGATGACGTTCTTCCAGCGGGCCATATCCTCCTGAAGGAAGGCCGAGAACTCCTCGTTGGAATTTCCGACGACCTGGAAGCCGATCTCGTTGAACTTGGCGATGACGTCCGGATCGGAGAGCGCTGCTTTGAGGCCTTCGTTGAGCTTGGCCTTGGTTTCGGCAGGCAGACCTTTCGGCGCTGCAACACCCTGCCAGGCGCTGACAACGATGTCCTTATAGCCAAGTTCTGTCAGCGTCGGTACGTCAGGAAGGAGCGGGTGACGGGTTTCACCCGTCTGGGCCAGCGCTTTCATCTGCCCTTCCTTGACGTAATTGATGATCGCGCCAAGATTCTGGAAAGAAACGTCGACATGACCACCGATCAGGTCGGCCTGCGCAGCAGACCCGCCCTTGTACGAGACGTGAACGCCCTTCGTGTCTGTCGCCTGGAAGAAGAGTGCGGCCGTCAAATGGTCAGACGAGCCATTACCGGAATTGGCGAAGCTCACGGTATCCGGATTTTCCTTCATGGTGGCGACCAACTCCTCAACCGTCGTCGCTTTAAAGCCGGGATGCGTCACCAAGACGTTCGGCGTGCTGACCGCGACTGTGAGCAGGTCGAAATCCTTGAGCGGATCGTAGGAGAGGTTCTTCTGCAGGAAGGGATTGGTTGCAAACGTGCCGAGCGATGCGACCAGCAGCGTCTTTCCATCCGCTGCGGCCTGAGCGACGAGACCTGCGCCGATGGCTCCGGTGGCACCCGGCCTGTTGTCGATGACGACCGGCTGCCCGAGTGTCGCAGAAAGTTTCGGCTCGATAAAACGCGCGGTCGTGTCGGTTGCGCCGCCCGGCGGGAACGGAACGATAATTGTTACCTGTTCCTGCGCATTTGCCGAAACCAGTTGAGCCGCAAAGCCGATCGTCAGGCCGAAGGCCAGTCCCAGTAGTGTCCTCTTCGTCATGCCACTTCTCCTCCTTAAGTGTTGCTGGTCTCCCGTTCCGCTTCGGCTTGCGCCGACACGGCATTACTTCTCGGCGGCTACCTCACGAGGCATGGGCGCCTGTTGTCGAAGCGCCAGTCCTTGACGAGATACTGCATTGCCCCCGCATCATCGCGCGCGCCCAACCCATGTTTCAGATAGAGTTGATGCGCCTCCTCCACGCGGTCCATGTCGAGTTCGATGCCAAGGCCTGGCTTTGTCGGCACCGTCACATAGCCATCCACAATCTCGAAGGGTTCACGTGTCAACCGCTGACCGTCCTGCCAAATCCAGTGGGTATCCAGCGCCGTGACCCGTCCGGGTGCTGCCGCTCCAACGTGGGTGAACATGGCAAGTGAGACGTCAAAATGATTGTTCGAGTGTGACCCCCAGGTCATTCCGAATGCTTCGCAAAGCTGAGCCACTCGTACGGATCCCTGCATCGTCCAAAAATGCGGATCGGCCAGGGGAATATCGACTGACTGCAATTGGATGGCATGCGCCATCTGTCGCCAATCGGTTGCAACCATGTTGGTCGCCGTGGGCAGCCCGGTGGCTCTGCGGAATTCGGCCATCACCTCACGGCCGGAGAAACCCTGCTCCGCCCCGCAAGGGTCTTCCGCATAGGACAGGACATCGTTGCGGCCCTTGCAGAGACGGATCGCTTCCTCGAGTGACCAAGCCCCATTCGGATCGAGGGTTATGCGCGCTCCCGGGAAACGCTTGGCCAGGGCCGTTACCGCCTCGATCTCCTTTTCGCCGGCAAGGACGCCGCCCTTCAACTTGAAGTCCTGGAAGCCGTATCGCTCCTGTGCGGCCTCGGCGAGGCGAACGATGGCTTCCGGAGTGAGCGCCTCCCGGTCACGGAGCCGGGTCCACTCATCGACGGCTCCTTCCCCGTTGCGATACGGCAGATCGGTCTTACCACTGTCTCCGACATAGAACAGATAGCCGAGCATCTGAACGCGATCCCGCTTCTGCCCATCGCCGAGCAACGCCGCGACCGGAACGCCCAGGTGCTTGCCCAAAAGATCCAGAAGCGCCGCCTCGATCGCGGTCACGACGTGGATTGTCGTGCGCAGGTCGAAGGTCTGCAGACCACGACCGCCGGCGTCGCGATCCATGAAAGCGACGTGGACGGCCTCGAGCAGGGCCTTGTAGTTCCCGATCGATTTCCCGACCAACAAGGGCTCGGACTCTTCGAGCGTCTTCCTGATCGCCTCGCCGCCCGGGACTTCGCCAATTCCCGTATTGCCGGCACTGTCGGTGATGACCACGAGGTTGCGCGTGAAGAATGGTGCGTGAGCTCCGCTGAGGTTGAGGAGCATGCTGTCGCGGCCTGCAACCGGGATGGCCTTCAACGACTTGATGACCGGAGCGCCCGCTACTGGATACAACGCGTTATCCTGCGCTTCTACTGACGCCGCAAACATTTAGGTCCTCCTCCGTCATTCCAATCATCTCAAGAAAGAGAGATGTCCTCATCACCTGCCCCGATCCTACGCATCGTAACTAATTTGTCAATATTAGTTATAATGTGTAAATTTGAGAACTATGGAGCTTTCGTCCAGAAGACGTTAGAGTGAAAAGATGAACCAGAGCAGCCAGCAGATTCGACCCCTGAGGGACATGTCCTCACATGTCCTTGCGCAGCTTGAAACCATGCTGGCACAGCCAGCTTGGCACAATGGGGGACGCCTTCCGCCCGAGGCAGAACTGGCGCAACAGTTCGGCGTTTCCCGACCGGTGCTGCGTAAGGCGCTTGTTCAGATGCGTGATGCAGGAAGGATTGTTTCGCGGCGCGGCTCAGCCAATTTCGTTCAGCCGAAGGCCGATATCCTGCCGGCTGCCGCCGACGGACAGGGCCCGTCGATCCAGACCGTTTTCGACATGAGGCGTTGCCTGCGTTTCCGCGAGGTCATCGAATGTGGCGCAGCCGAAGACGCGGCAAGGGTGCATGATCCCCACGCAACCGCCGCCATCCAGACGGCGTATGATCGAATGCTTGCGCTGCCTCCGGGGGAAAGCGTCTTTGAGGCAGACTTTGCCTTTCACCTTGCGATTGCTCAGGCTACTGCGAATCCCTATTTCGCTTTCACCTTGCGATCGCTGAAAGACCAGATCCGCCTCACCATCGAATTTACCAGGAAGCTCCAGGATCGTCCGCCCGATCAGGTCGTGCCGCGCGTCGTCGATGAGCACAGAGTTATATTGGAAGCGATCAAGGCCGGTGACGTTGAAGGCGCGCGTTCGGCCATGAACTTCCACATGAAGCAGAGCGTGGTCCGACTTCTCGAGGAAGAGTGATTGATCAGGGTGTCGTGGAAGCCTGTTTGTCCAGTCGCCAGCACTTCAGGGACGGATAATTCCTTAGAAAGTCTGAAGGGATACGAACCGGGGACCCGCTTGGATAGTTCACGCGAAGGTACGGACTTTGTCCGGCAATCTCCTGGCAGGACTTCGGTGTATGCGGTGAACACACAACGCATGTGGCTCCGGAACTACAAGCGGCCGTCGCGTTACGCTATGTCAGACGTCACCCGGCGGACAGTGCACATCGTGCCTCACTTAGGAACCGTTGTGTGCGTCGCGCCTGCGAAAGAAGACGGGATGGTGATGGCTATTTCAGGTTGGCCTGCGTGTCAGTCGTATTCCTCCCCTTGCTCACACTAAGCCGCAAGCGATGCAGCGGTTAGATTCCGATGGTTAACAGCCATCATTTGACCGGCGATTGCCCTGCGTGAAGCTGCCTATAGCGACCACCCGCACCGGCGATCAGCTCGGAGTGGGTTCCCTGTTCGATGATGTGGCCGTCTTCCACGACGAGGATACGATCCGCATGGGCAACGGTGGCAAGCCGGTGGGCCACGATCAGGGTCGTGCGTCCTTCCGCCAGCTCCGCCAGAGACTGCTGGATGGCGCGTTCCGTCTCGGTGTCGAGCGCCGAGGTCGCCTCATCGAGGATCAGGATCGGCGGGTTCTTGAGGAAGATGCGCGCGATGGCAAATCGCTGCTTCTGACCGCCCGATAGCTTCACCCCCCGCTCCCCGATGACGGTGTCGAGGCCCGCCGGAAGCGATGCGATCAGGCTGTCCAGCCGCGCACGACGGGCTGCCTCCAATATCTCCGCTTCCGTGGCGTCCAGACGGCCGTAGGCGATGTTGTTACGGATCGTGCCGGCGAACAGAAATACATCCTGAGCAACGATGCCGATGTTCGATCGCAGCGACTTCAGGGTCATGTCGCGAATGTCGATCCCGTCGATCAGGATCGCCCCCTCCGTCACCTCGTAGAAGCGCGGCAGAAGCGAACAGATGGTTGTCTTGCCCGCCCCCGACGAACCGACAAAAGCAACCGTCTCGCCCGCCTTGATCGACAGGTTCAACCCCGTCAGCACCGGCCTTTCGGCCTGATAGCCGAAACTCACGTTACGGTAATCAATGGCTCCTTCCAGCCGCGCGACGGTTTGTGCGGTGTCGTGATCGCTAATATCCGGTCTCGTATCGAGGAAATGGCAATAGCGCTGAAAACCGGCGAGACCTTTGGGATAGGTCTCGATGATCGAGTTGATCTTCTCGAGCGGGCTGAAGAAGACGTTGAGCAGGAGCAGGAAGCCGACGAAGCCGCCCGCAGTCAGTTCCCCCCGCACCACGAACCATGCGCCAGCCAGCATCACGACGACCTGTACGAAGCGCATCGACAGATAGGAGAGCGACATCGAGGCCGCCATCACCCTGTAGGCTTCGAGCTTGGTCGCAAGGTAGTTGCGGTTGTTCTGCGCAAACAGCGCCCGCTCGTGATCTTCGTTGGCGAAGGCCTGCACGACGCGGATACCGCCGACATTTTCCTCGATACGGGCGTTGAATTCCGCCACCCGGCCATAGAGAGCATGCCAGGTCTCCGTCATCCTCTGACCGTAGACGGTCGTGAGAATGGCAGTGACCGGCACGAGGATCGCTGTAATGAACGCCAATGGTACATGCACCCACAGCATCAGCAGCAAAGCGCCGATCAGCGTCATCAAGGCGATGAAGAGATCCTCCGGCCCGTGATGGGCCACCTCGCCGATCTCCTCCAGATCCTTGGTAAGCCGCGCCACCAGATGGCCGGTCTTCATGTTGTCGAAGAACCCGAAAGAGAGCTTCTGAAGATGATCGAAGGCCTTGCGACGCATCTCTGTCTCGATCCTCAGACCGAGCATATGGCCCCAGTAGGTGACAATAACCTGTAGCCCGGCGTTGAGAACGTAAATAAGGAGCAGGCCGAGCGACGCCAGCACGATCACACCGAGCTGGTTTGTGGGAAGCAGCCTGTCGATGAAGACCGTCACCGCCACGGGAAATGCGAGCTCCAGCAACCCGGCGGCAACGGCGGAGGAAAAATCGAGCACAAACAGGCCGCGATGGGGGCGGTAATAGGCGGCGAACCGCGTCAGGAGGTCCTTCACGACGCCGTCCCTTCCTTGTCTACGCAAAAATCCGAAGAGGTGTCCGGCAGCATGGTGCGTCCCTTCGGCACGATGAGCGGAGAACCGGTGACGGGATCGGGAATGATGACGGAAGGCAAGCCGAAGACCTTCTCGACCAGTCGCTCCGTGATGATCGAAGACGGGTGCCCTTCGGCAAGGACTGCTCCATCCTTCATGGCGATCAGATGCGTGGCATAACGGCAGGCCTGATTGAGATCGTGCAGCACGGCGACGATCGTGCGACCTTGAGCGTTGAGATCGGCCAGCAGGTCCATCAGCTCGATCTGATGGGCGATATCGAGGAAGGTGGTCGGCTCGTCGAGCAGCAGGATCGGCGTCTGCTGCGCCAGCACCATGGCAATCCAGACACGCTGCCGCTGCCCACCGGATAGCGCATCCACCAGCCGCCCGGAGAGATCCGTCACACGGGTTGCCGCCATCGCGTCAACCACCGCCTCCTCGTCCGCCTTCGACCATTGCCGCAGCAAAGACTGGTGCGGATAGCGGCCCCGCGCCACCAGATCCGCAACCGTGATGCCCTCCGGAGCGCTGGAAGACTGCGGCAGAAGGCCAAGGCGACGAGCCACCTCCTTTGACGGGTGATCGCGCAGGCTGCGGCCGTCGAGGATCACCTGACCTGCGGCAGGGGCGAGCAGCCGCGACAGCGCGCGCAGCAGGGTGGACTTGCCGCAGGCATTCGGCCCAACAATGACGGTGAAGGCGCCATCGGGAATGGCAACGGAGAGATCGCGGGAGATCGTGCGCTCGTCGTAGCGCAGGGTGATGGTGTCGGCATGCAGGCGGCCAGAGCCGGATTGGGAACTGGTCATTTGCGACCCTCGCGAATGAGAAGCCAGAGGAAGTAGAACCCGCCGATGCCGACCGTCATCACGCCAACGGGAAGCTGCATGCCAAGCGCATGCTGGACGGCCCAGTCTGCGGCCAGCAACAGCAGCCCGCCGGTCAGTGCAGAGGGAAGGAGCGCGACACCGGCCGAGCGGGTCATGCGGCGGGCAATCTGCGGGGCGCAGAGCGCGATGAAGGAAATAGGTCCCGCCGTGGCGGTCACAAGCGCCGTCAGCGCCACGCCGAGCACCATCAGCAAAAGCCGCGTTTGGCCTGCATCCACACCAGAGGCACGCGCGAGATCCTCCCCCAGTTCCAGCTGGCGCATCGGGCGCGACAGAAAAAGCGTCAACGGCAACAGAATGCAGAGCACCAGCGAGACGGGCACAAGCTGCTCGATGCCGAGCCCGTTCAGCGATCCCGCCCCCCAGATGGCCGCGGCTATCGCCACTTGAAGATCCGCCTCGCGGATCATCCAGGCATTGACGGCAGACAGCATGGCGGCAACGCCAATGCCGACGATGATAAGCCGGAACCCCTCCACGCCCCGCCGCCAGGCCAGCAGGTAGACGGCGGCAGCCGTTGCCACCCCGCCGACAAGCGCGCCGAGCGCCGTCTCGTAATACCCGCCGGAAAACAGCAGGATCACGACAAGCGCGCCGGTGTAAGACCCCGCCGAGAAGCCGATGATATCAGGGCTTCCCAGCGGATTGCGCGTCAGGCTCTGGAAGATGGCACCGCTTGCGCCGAGAGCGGCACCAAGCAGAACGGCAAGCGCCACGCGCGGCAGACGCCATTCCACCACGATCATCCGCACCATATCCTCGCCCTGGCCCGCCAGAGCCCTCAACACATCGACAAGTGCAATCGGATACTTGCCGCTCAGAAGCGACAGCGCCGCAAGGGACGCGATGAGCAGGACCAGCACCATCAGAATGGCGAGCAAGCGTCTTTCGAACCGGAACGACAGACGATCACCTGCGAGGCGAAGGGTGAGAATGGTTCGACCAGATTCCAGCCGTACGGTTGGACACGGTGAACGAGAGCGAGAGGATGGCATCGTCATAATCCGCCCGCCTGTCTGCGCCGTGCCAGCGCGATCAGCACCGGCGCGCCGAGGAAGGCGGTGACGATGCCCGCCTCCAACTCGCCCGGATAAAGAACCAAGCGCCCGGCAATATCGGCAGCCAACAACAGCACCGGCGCATAGATCATGGTCATGGGGATAATCCGACGCTGGTCCGGCCCGGTGAGCCAGCGCACCGCATGCGGCACCATCAAGCCGATGAAGCCGATCGGGCCGCAGGCCGCCGTGGCTGCTCCGGCCAGCAGCGTCACGGCAATCAGTGTCAGGATGCGCGTGCGGACAAGACTGGCCCCGAACGCGGCGGCAAGATCCTCGCCGAGTGCCACGGCATTCAGCGAGCGGGCGCTCAACAATGCGATGAGAAGACCGATCCCGATGAAGGGCGCAACCGCCACCACCACTGCCATGTCGCGCCCGGCGACCGCGCCGATCGACCATTGGCGCATGGCATCGAAGGCCTGCGGGTTCAAGAGGGTGATCGAAGAGCCGATCCCGCCGAACAACGCCGACAGCGCCACCCCCGCCAGCACCAGGCGCACCGGAGTTGCGCCACCGCGCCCGGCCAGTCCACCCCCCATCATGCTCAGCCCGTAGACCGCGAGCGTTACCAGTACCGCGCCGAGAAGAGCAAATCCCAGATAGGCGTTGATCGACTGAAAGCCGAAAAGCCCGACCGCAAGCGTCACGAAGAAAGCCGCCCCCGCATTGACGCCCAAGATCCCCGGATCGGCCAGCGGATTGCGTGTCGCCGCCTGGATCAGCGCCCCCGACACGCCGAAGGCCGATCCGCACAACAGCGCCAGCAGGGTCCGCGGCAGGCGGTAATCCATCACGACGACATGATCGACCAGACGATCGTCAAAGGCCAGGAGGGTATCGACCATCGTCTGAACAGAGATCGATCGGACGCCCAGCGAAAGGCTTGCGATCGACAGGCCCGCCAGCAGGACGAGACCAAGCATTACCGTCGCCAGCCCAGGCGCCCGCCCCGGCTTGGGCGCAGCAGCTCGAGCAGCGGTTGCGATAGACATGGCAGTGCGGAAAGTCTTCACACCCGCGCCTGCCCTTCGATCCAGTAGCCGACGGCATCGATGCAACGCTTGTCGAAGCCGAGCGTATCCCTGAAGTGCTTGCGGCACTCGGCCGCCGCCTTGGCTTCGCCTGCGATATAGATATAGCCTGGCCCATCCGGCAATTGCCGGATCTCCCGCGCAATGCGCGGCAGTTCGGTATAGCCCGGCCGCTCCGGCTTCAGTCCGTGACAGGTGTGCCAAGATATCTCCAAATCCGCCACCGTCTCAATTATCTCCCCGATCTCCTGCCGGTCGGCATCGGACGGGACCTCCACATGCACGATTACCCTGAACCCTTCCGGCAGTTCCTCCAGCACCCGGCCGACCGCGGGCAAGCCCGTAATATCCGTCAGCATCAACAGCCACCGGCTGCCCTTCGGCAACCAGAACCGGCCCTCCGGATTGCAGATCCCGACGATATCCCCGACCTTGGCCCCCATCGCCCAGTTGGCTGCCACGCCGCCCTCATGCACCACCATGTCGAGCACCATCTCGCAGGTCTCAGGATACCAGCGGCGCACGGTGTATGGTCGGTTCGGCGAATAGTCCGCCCCCTCCGGCATCTCCCACCGGCCATTCTCCCTGAGCACCGGCAGCACCACCGGCGTCTCGTCATCCGCCGGCACCGCAAGGCGCACCCACTCGTCCGGATGCCCGCTTGGCAGCAACCGCTCGCCGCCCTCCAGCCTCAAGACGACCCGGATCATCGCCGGCGTCAGGTGCCCGATCGACACCACGGAGGCCAAAAAGTTGTCCTCCACATAGGCATCGTGATCGTGATCCAGCACGCCCGAAAGAGCTTGCGCGTTTGCATGCATGTTAGTGTGCCTCTGCCTTGACGGCGGCTTCCATCCGACGAAGGATTTTGGGGAATGCATAGGGAATGGCCAAAACGCTCGGCCAGGATGCCGCCCAGATCTCTGCGGGATCATCGAGCCCGACATACCGTCTTTCGCGGACGGGCGGGAACATCTGGAACAGGCGCTGGCCTTCCAGAGCTGTACGGGCTCCGGGCTCGTACCACATGACAAGCAGATCGGCGGCAACGCTGTCTAGATCTTCGAGGCTGGCATCGGCCGAGACTCGCCCACCAGATGCCGTGGCGAGCCGTTGAACACCCGGGGACGGTTGCATGCCGATCCCGATCATCCAGTCGACCCGCGTTTCGCCGGGCAGATAAACGACGATCCGGCTGCTGCCTGCGAAATAGGAACCGAAGGTGAAGCTCCGGCCCTTGAGCCCGGGATAGACATCGCCATAACTGCCCAGAAGACGGTCGGTCTCGACAATGAGCTGCCTCGCCTTCTCGTCCAGCCCCAGAACCGCACCCGCGATTTCCGTCTGTTCCCTCCAGCCTGCCCTATAGGGTCCGCTGCGGTAGGCAATCGTCGGGGCGATCCGGCTCAGCCTGTCGTAGGACGCGGCATCGAGCTGCGAAAAGACCCCGACGATGACGTCGGGATCGAGGCGCGCGATCTCTTCGAAATCGATGATGCTGCCATCGAGAAGCGCCGGCCTCATGGCGCTGAATTTCTGCTCACACCAGGGCGTCATGCCGCTGGCAAACATCCTGGAATAGACGATGGCGATCGGCCTGTGCCCGAGTGCGAGAAAGGGCGCCTCGTCCCCATATCCGATCGTGACCAGCCGGCGCGGCTCCGAGCGCAGTTCGGTGCGCCCGAAGGCGTGACCGATAACCCGCGGATAGGTGCCGACATTCGCGCATGCGAGGCAAGGCGGCAAGAGCATTGCCGCCGCACTCATCGTCAAGGCGCGTCGCGTCACCGGCCTCACGATCAGAACTTGTACTTGGTCGAAACGCTGAAACTGCGCGGTTCGCCGTAATAGCCGGTGTCGAAGTTGCCGAGACCGGCATAATACTTTTCGTTCAACAGGTTCTTCACGTTGAACGTTATGTCGACCTTCTCGTTCAGCCTGTACTTGGCCATCAGATCGATCAGAAACACGTTCTTCTGGGTGATGTCCTCATAGACATTCGCCGGGCTCCACACATAGCCGTAGATCTTGTCCTGCCAACGCACACCGCCGCCAATGGTCAGCTTGTCCCACTCGCCGGGCAGCGTGTAGGTCGTGTAGATTTTGACGACATTTTCCGGGGCCGTCGTCTGGATGAAGGAATAGACCCTCTCGCCATCCGCCTTTCGGGCGTGGGAATAGGTGTAGCTCGCATAGAGGTTCCAGTCCGCCATGATCTCGCCGGAGGCCTCGATTTCGAAACCCTTCGTCGTGACACCGTCTACAGCCTCATAGTAGTTTTGCCCCAAAACCGGGTCATACCCGGCCGTCTCGGCCAGATTGTCCTGCTTAATCATGAAGACCGCAGCACTTGTATTCAGCCTGCCATCCAACAATTCGGCCTTCACGCCGGCTTCGTAGCTGTGACCTTCTTCAGGATCGAGATAGGCGCCGTTGACGTCCTGGTTTCCCTGCGGCTTGAAGATGCCGGTATAGCTCGCATAGACCGACCAGTCCTGGTTCAGGTCGTAAACCACACCGAGATAAGGGGTAATCTTGCCGTTCGTCGAATACTGGCTGGCGCCGCTCCAGGTCCCCGTAGCGTTATCGTAAGATCCCTGGTCATCGTAATCGTACCAGCTGACGCGGCTGCCCAGGATGACGGACAGATCGTCGGTCGGCCGAAGTCGCGTTGCGGCATAGGCGCCGTACTGCGTCAGGCTGTTCTCGTATCGCCCCGTCAGATCGAAATCAGGCTCGTCGGTGTTGCCGTCCCAGGTGAAGAAGTTCGGGACTGCGGGGTCGTAATTGACGCCGCCATAGCCGTAGAGCGGGCCCTTGGTGGTTTTATGAGACGCCGTTGCGCCGAACATCAGGTCGTGCTCGCGACCGAAAAGTTCGACGGGACCCGAGAGCTTGGCATCGATGGTGTCCTGGACCAGTCGGCCGGAATACTTGCCCACATATTGATAGACTCCTTCTCCGGTTACCGGGTCCGGGTAGCCACTACCGGCGGAACCCAGCACGCTGTCATGCCCGTTGCGGCGATGATTGTAGGTCAGGTCGGCTTGCCAGCCGTTGTCGAACTCGTGGTCGAGCGTCACGAAGATATTGTTGGTAAAGGTGTCGCGCCGGCTCCAGTCGGTTGCCGGATTGGTCGAAACGTCGAAGTCCGTCCGGCTGCCGTCGCTGAAGAACATCGGCAGCCCAGTCCAGCTCGAGCCCCGTGGCCGGGTCTGCTGATAGTCGGCTCCGAGCGACAGCGTCGTGTTGTCGGTGATATCGGCTTCCAGAATGCCGTAGAGACTGAACGATTTCTTCTCGTAATGATCGAGGTAAGATTCGGCATCCTCGAACGAGCCGACGAGGCGACCGCGCAACGATCCATCGGGGTTAAGCGGGCCCGAAACATCTGCCTCCGTGCGATAGGCATTCCAGGATCCGGCCGTTCCGGTGACGGAGGCCTGGAAGGTGTCAGTCGGTCGCTTGCGCACGAGATTGACGGCGGCACCGGGACTTCCCGAGCCTTGCAGCAAACCGTTCGCCCCCTTCACGATTTCCACCCTGTCGTAGATTGCCGTGTCGGGATTGGTGAGACCGAAATCGTAGATCCCTTCGTTCTGGATCACCACGCCATCATACTGGAACTCTCCAACCGTGAAGCCGCGCGCCAGATATTCGGTCCGATCGCTGTCATACTTCTGGATGGAAATGCCACTGGACGTTTCGAGTACATCCTGCAACGAATTGCTGGCCTGATCCTCCATTCGCTGGCGCGTCACCACCGTCACCGATTGCGGGGTCTCCCGGATGGAAAGCGGAAGGCCGGTCGCCGTGTTCATCTGACCTGTCGTGTAAGATCCCGTTCCTTCCGTGGTGCCGCCACGCTGCCCCTGCACAGTGATCGTATCCAGTACCGTCGATCCATCGGCCGCCGCTCCACCTGCGTCCGTCGCCTGAGGGCCGACGAGAGCCGCCGAACCTGCACCGCTGATCCTGACCGCAATGCCTGTACCCTGCACGAGTTGCTGCAAGGCGGCCGAGGGCGTCATGCTACCGGAAACCGCCGTCGAGGTCTTACCGGCGGCAAGGTTCGCCGAATAGCTGATCTGCCAGCCACTCTGGCGAATGAAGGCATTGATGGCTGCCGACAGCGGCTGGGCCGGGATGTGGAAGCTGATGGTTTCCGTGGCGCCAGCGACAGTCCGCGCCTGGGCATAAGCGGCGCCCGGATCAAAGCCGGCCATGCAGGCGAGCATGCTGGATGCGAGAAGCACCCTTGTCCTTTGACGGCGACGCTCGCCAGTCATGATCCCAACGCGTGAATTCTTGCCCCTTGTCATACTCGTCCTACCCTCATTCAAGACATGGGATTGGCCGCGCGCCACGCATTTCCAACCCCTCCGTCAGCAAGGACGCAACAGGGTTTCAAAACCGGCAAAAAAAGTTGAGAGCTTATCGAAGGATTATAAGCCCGCCGGGAACGCGGTAAAATCCAACCTCCGCCGCGTCGGCGAGAGTCCGAACCGCACCTTCGACATCGTCGAGGCGATAATTGCCGGTGACCTTCATCTGGTTCACCCGATCGTCCGCCACGAGAATTGCTCCGCGATGATAGCGGCGCAGCTCTTCGAGAACATCTCCAAGACGCGCGTTTTCGAAGATGATACGGCCTTCGCGCCAGGCAAGCGTCGCGGATGGGTCAGCCGCATGAACGGGCGACACGGCCGACGCCGTGATGCTGACCATCTCACCCGGCGCCAGCACCGCCTTGTCCTTGCCATCGCACAGACAGAGAACCTGCACGCGGCCTCGCTCCAGCACGACCTCATCTTCGTCAGCGCCGGTTCTGACGGCAAATGCAGTGCCCAGCACTTCCACCTCGCCGTATTGGCCGCTGACGGTAAAGGGGTGAGCGGGATCGTGAACGACATCGAAAAAGGCTTCGCCCTGTAGCAGGCGGACATGACGCCGGCCGGCATCGAAATCGAGCGCCACCGCCGTGTCGGTATTCAGCAGCATCGTTGAACCATCCGGCAGGGGAATGTGCATCTGGGCTCCGGTCGCCGTGACGTAATCTGCCTGGAACGCGACCGTCAGCGACGAATATTGCCAGATGCCCGCAGCAAGCAGAACCGAAGCGGCCAGAGCAGCAACCCGCAGCGGCCAGCTGCGGCCTCTCGGTCGCATAAGCTCGGACCGGTCGACAGGCAGTGCTTTCACCGCATTGAGGAAGGGTTTCGAGTTCCACAGGATCTGGAGCCCCCGATATTCCTCCTCATGGCGAGGATCCTCCGCCAGCCATGCGAGAAAATCGGCGCGGGTCGCCGCATCCGGCTTGCCATCGCGCAGCCGCACGTACCAGTCCAGAGCCTGATCCGCCACAGGATCGGCATGGCTGAAGTCGCTGACCATTCGGTCCTTGTCCTGCGCGTCCTGATGTCCCACTTAGCCCATCCGATCGAAGCCTGTTTGCGGGTTCCTGATACCTTGACGCATGAGCACGTCAAACCCGGCAAAATTCTTTGCTGGAACGGACAGCCGGGCTCCCTTCACGGTAGCTTCTTCGGTCGAGACGGTCGAAGGAAGCGCCATCCTGTTGCTCACTTCCCGTCCAGACGCGCCATGGCATCCCGGCAATGGGCCATGGCGAGTTTCAGATCGTTGAAGACCGTACGTTCAGAAATGCCGAGATGTTCAGCGATACGAACATTCGACCACTCTTCGATGCGGCTGAGGACCAGCACGGCCTGCGCGCGCTTCGGCAAGGCAGCAAGCGCCTGCTGGAAGACGCCGAACGTCTGCTTCTCGATCAGGGCCTCCTCGATGGAGGGAATGTCGGCCGAGATGCTGGCCAGGAAAGCTTCGTCCAGCCCCTCCAACTCGGCCCCTGACCGGGTCTTTCGGCGCCGGAGATGATCGAGCGCAAGATTGCGCGCCGTCTGGTGAAGAAAGCCCTCGATATGCTCGACCCGGCCGCTCGCGACCGCCTTGCGGGCCCGCAGATACGTTTCCTGCGCCAAATCTTCCGCCGTCTGCGGATCGCGCACAATGCGCATGACGGTCCACAGCAGGGAGCGCCGATGGGCAGCAAAAATGGCGTTCAGAATGGCAGGCAAGCCTATTGACTCCCCCGCCTCTGTTGCAACGAATCCGGGAAGATAAAATCATCTCTTCGATGAGGTACCCGTCGCCATTTGATCCGCTCCAGGGGCATTTGGAACTCAAAACATTTGTTTGTCGCCGTCAGTGTTTCCTTCATAGATTGCACACCAACACGGCGCAACATATACTTGACTATTCGAAGCAAGTTATTTCGTCTGAAGACCGGAGGTCGTGACGGGAACCGAACCGTCGGCGTACCAGTCCTTTCAAACACGGAGCGCATCGATGACGGCGCGCAGGCCGGCCGAAAGGTATTTTCGCGTCGGGTAATAGAGATAGAGCCAGTCCTCGGGCGCACGCCAGGATGCCAGGCATTCGATCAGGCTGCCGTTCTGAACATAGGGACGCGCCCGTTCCTCCCAGACATAAGCCAGTCCCACGCCCGATAGAGCCGCCTCGACCATCAGTTCGTGATCGTCCAGCGAAAGAGTTCCGTTCGGCTCGAACTCGATGATTTTGCCGGCGCGGCTGAACTCCCACGCATAGGGTTTGCCGCTGGGATAGATATTGCGGATACAGGCATGCTGACGCAAATCCTCCGGGGTTTTGGGGATCGGATGACGCTCGAAATAAGCCGTGGAACCGACGACGGCAAAGCGCAGCCGCGGCTTGATTTTCACAGCCGTCATACCATCGCGCAGGCTCTCGCCAAGCCGAATTCCGGCATCGAACCCCTCCTCCACAATATCGACAAGGCGGTCGGTGGCGACGATTTCCAGCTGGAGACCTGGATTTTCTGCGATGAGCGGACCAATCACCGATCGGAAGACAAAAGGCGCGACTGAATTGGGCGCATTGATGCGAACCTTTCCAAACGGCGTGTCGCGAAACTGGTTGAGCGCATCCAGCGCCGAGCCGATTTCCCCGAAAGCCGGCGACAGTTGCGCATGTAGCATTGCGCCGGCATCAGTCAGCGACACGCTGCGGGTCGTCCGATTGAGCAGGCGAATGCCGACGCGCGCTTCCAGATTGCCCACCGCATGGCTGATCGCTGAAGCCGTCACCCCGCGCTCTTCGCCGGCGCGACGAAAGTTACGGTGACGGGCAACTGCGTCGAAGGCCGCCAGTTCAGAGAGATCCGTGCTACGCATTATCAAATCTTGCTCATCATTGAGAAGAGGATTATCTCTCTAATCCTGATCGTCGAAAAGATCCAGATTTCTCCTCGCAAGCCGGCGCTGGCGCCGGACAAAATAGGAGACAAGACAATGGCCGACTTCATTCCTGCCGCCCACAACACTGCATCGCCCTTCGCCGACATGCGTGGTCATCACGTCGCCGTCCGCACGCCGGACCTCGAAAACGCCAAGCGCTGGTATGTCGAGAAGCTCGACTTTCGCGTCGTCGCCGAATGGGACTATGCCGACGAACAACTCGCCTATCTGGCGCCCGCCACCGACGACCATTTCTATGTGGAAATCCTGGGCGGCGGCGATCCGTCGCCGAAAGACGTCCGCCCCTATACCGATCTCGGCGATAGCCTCAATTATGCCGGCTACCACCATTTCTGCCTGAATGTCGCAAGCGTCGACGCCACTGTCGAGGAACTGCGGGCACGCGGCGTCACCATCGTCACCGAGCCGTTCGAGCTTTTGGCAATCAGCCGCCGCCTCGCCTTCTTCTGCGATCCCTTCGGCAATCTGATCGAGCTGGCAGAAGTCCTGCCGTGACCCTTTCTCACCCGGCTGGCCGTCACGGCATCGCGATGGCCAGCACATCAGGAGAACATCCCATGACAGACTCCATCATGATTATCGGCGCTGGCCAGGGCATCGGGCAGGCCGTCGCGGAGAAATTCGGTCGGGAAGGCTGGCATGTCGTGCTCACCGCGCGCAATGCCGATCGCCTTGCCGGTCTGTCCAGAAGCCTTTCCGAACAAGGTCTCCACCTCACCTGCACCGCGACAACCATGATCCGACGGTTTGGAATTTCTATGAAAACTGGCGATCGCGCGCCGATCTCGATGCGCATTTCCAGCAACCTTACACCGAAGCCGTCATGGCGCGCTTTCCAGAACTGCCGGCCCGCGAGATGGAACTGACATTCTGCACGATGACGTCGCCGCGCCTCTGAGGCCCGGCACGCCACTTTCCTCATCAACACAACATCAAGGAAACATTCTCATGAAAATCTGGTTCATCACCGGCGCCTCGCGTGGCTTTGGCGCCCTCGTCACAACACGCGCGCTCGCACAGGGCGATGCCGTCGTCGCGACCGCCCGCAATCTCAAAGCGATCACCGATCGGTTCGGCGAGCACCCCAACCTGCTACCGGTCGCCCTCGACGTGACCGACGACACGCAGGCGGCCGCAGCTGTGAAAGCCGCGATCGATCGCTTCGGCCAGATCGATATCCTGCTCAACAACGCCGGTTTCGGACTGATGGGCGCTGTCGAGGAGGCGACGGCATCCGAAATAGAGGCTGTCTATCGCACCAATGTCTTCGGCCTCCTCAACGTGACCCGCGCCGTCCTGCCCGTCATGCGCCAGGCTCGCTCAGGTCGCATCCTGAATATCTCATCGATCGGCGGCTATCGCGGCGCAGCAGGCTTCGGTGTCTACTCCTCGACCAAATTCGCCGTCGAAGGGCTGAGCGAAGCCCTGCATGACGAACTGGCGCCGCTAGGCATCCATGTCACCGTCATCGAACCGGGCTATTTCCGCACCGATTTCCTCGACAGTTCGTCCTTGTCGGTCAGCGGCAACATCATCGGCGACTACGAAGCGACCGCCGGCAAGGTGCGCACGATAGCGGCAGGGCTCAGCCATAATCAACCCGGCGATCCTCAGAAGCTGGCGGAGGTCCTGATCGCCTTCGCTGAAGCTCCCAATCCGCCGGTGCGCCTGCCGCTCGGCAGCGACACTGTGGCCGCGATTGAAAAGAAGCACGCGCAGGACGCTGCCATTCTCGCCGAATGGCGCACCGTTTCGATGTCGACCGACTTCGCTAGCGCGTAAGCCACAGGCCCGAAGGCGGAGCAGAATCCGCCTTCGGGCTACCGGTTCCGGCCGCATGAAGTCAGGCTGCGTTGCGTCCCAGCGCTTGGCTCAGGTTCGCGATATCCTTCAGGGGTGGGCGGCCGAACAATCTGGCATATTCCCGACTGAACTGGTTTGCGCTCTCATAGCCGATACGGAAGGCGACAGAGGTTGCGTTGCCCTCCCCTGCCAGCAGCATTGAACGGGCATGAAGCAGACGCACCCGCTTCTGATACTGGATCGGGCTAAGCGCGGTGACCGCCTTGAAATGACGATGGAACGCGGAAACGCTCAGCGCCGCCATGCCAGCGAGGTCATCGACCCGCAGCGGGCTGGAGAAATTCTCCCTGATCCAGCGGATGGCAACGCCGATACGCGACAGTGCCGTCTCCGGCAGCGCGATGTCACGCAGCATCCAGCCCAACTGCCCCTGCAGCACACGGAACAGGATCTCGCGCTCATAGGCCGGCGCCAGCGCCGCGATCTCGTCGGGGCGCAGCATCAATCTCAGCATACGGAGCCAGGCATCCAACATGTCGTCAGTGATCGGAGCCACCGAGAAGCCCCCATCACGGAGCGTCCCACCGACAGGCTTTGGAAGATCGGTAATCAAATTGCCGACCACGTGCGGATCGAGCGTCAGGCTGACGGCCAGATAAGGTCGGCCGTCTGCGTCTGGATGGACCGAGCCGACAGCCGGCAGATCCACCGACATGACGAAATAGGTCGCGGGATCATAGCGAAAGGTGCGCTCTCCGACCGTCATTGTCTTCGACCCGGAGAGAATCAGGTTGATCATCGGTTCATAGACGGTGGCCAATTGGTGTTCCGGTATCCGTCCCTGAACCATCGCGACGCGAGGGATTCCTGTCTCGGTGCGGCGATTTTCAGCCCTCGCGGCCAACGATCTCAATTCTTCGAGCTTGTCATTCATGGCCGGATTTCTGGCACGGCCGTCGTCCCGCCGCAAGCGTGAAGCAGAAATAGGCAATAAAGAAAGAGAATCCGGACAGCGCCTCTTCAAGGCTGCGATTATCCGTTGGACATCGTCACAGACACAATGGAGAAGCGAAATGAAGGTGGTCATCATAACCGGCGGCAGCCGCGGCATTGGCGCCAGCACGGCAAAAATTTGCGCCGCACGCGGCATGGGCGTTATCCTCACCTATAACAGCAATCCGGCTGCGGCCGACGCGGTCGTCGCCTCGATCGTGGCTGGCGGCGGCGCCGCTGTCGCACTCAAGCTCGATGTCGGCGATGTCGGCTCGTTCGTCGAGTTTCGGGACAAGATCGCATCCGTTCTGGGGACAAGTTTCGCCCGCGCCGACTTCGATTTCCTGGTCAACAATGCCGGCCACGGCCTCTACAATCCGATCGTCGGCGTCACCGAAGAGGAGTTCGACGGCCTGTTCGCCGTGCATCTGAAAGGTCCGTTCTTCCTTACACAGACCCTGCTGCCATTGATCGCCGACGGCGGCCATATCATCAACCTGACCAGCGCCACCAAGCGCGTCGCCTTTGCCGGCGTGGCGCCCTACGCCTCCTTCAAGGGCGGCCTCGAAATCCTCACCCGCTATATGGCAAAGGAGTTTGCCGACCGGAAGATCCGGGCGAATTCCATCTCGCCCGGCGCCATCCGCACCGAGTTGGGCGGCGGCCTGAACGAGGAGTTTGAAGCCATGCTCGCAGGGATGATCGCGCTGGGCCGCGTGGGCGAGCCGGACGATATAGGCAATGCCATCGCCGGCCTGCTCTCGGATGACAACCGATACGTCAACGCCCAGGACATCGAAGTAGCCGGCGGCTACATCATCTGAAAAGGGAGGCTCCCGATGCTCGATCATATCATCCTCACCTTTTCCGAAGCGTCGAACACTCGATTGCCTTCTACACCGCAACCCTTGCTCCGCTCGGCATCACCCAGCGCCTGGACTATGACGGGAGGGATGGGGCACCCGGCGATCCCGTCCTCAAGGGTTTCGGGAAGAACGGCCGCTTCACCACGCCGGGGCCAGTGACCCGCCACCTCGATGGCGCCGGCTACGAGGTGACGACCGGAATAGGCCCGGACCTGATGACCGCCGCCCGCGAGGCCGTCTCACGCATGATCGACCTCATCTGTGCCGAACACGGACTGAACCCGGTCGACGCCTACATGCTGTGTTCGGTCTGCGCCGATCTCAGGATCAGCGAAATCGTCGACATGCCGAACTGGGTGGTCAGCTTCTATTTCCCGCGTATCGTGTACGAGTAGACGGATTGAGTCCCAAGTTTGGCTGCAGGTGTGTCCGAGTGGATTTACGATCTCTGCCGGTTCCGGGGTCTGGAACCGGCGTCCGCGAGCGTGCCAAGACCGCCCAGGCCCATTGCGCCTGCCACGATCTCAAATCGAGGCAACCCAAAGGGTTCTGTTGCAAGAATTCCGAGTGGCTGGAGGATGCTTTCCTATGCCCCAGTTACGCGGTTTTGACGTCGCGATTGTGCACGAGCATTGCCACAACCTCGGTAAGTGCTCTGGGCCCGACCCCGAAGGCCCGTTCAAAGATGTGCCGCAACTCACCGAATGTCCGCATCCAGGCCAGCATCAACCGATAGCCGTTGCGGGTCGTCGGTAAACTGGGTCTCTCAAGAACGCGGTCGTAACCGCCATGAACAGAGCTTGCATCACGACGTGCGTGATTTGACGGCACCGCATTGCCCAACCGATGACGCGACGGGAATAGAGATCGATGACGACCGTCAGATAGGCAAACCCCTCGCAGGTCCGGATATAGGTGATGTCGGTGCCGGTCGAGCGTATTGTCGACACCGACGGAGGGGCGGCCACCTCTACCGACCGGCACCCACAACAATTTCTGTCAGTGTGCTTCGTCCGTGATCGGGTTGCGCAGAATCCCGAGGCGATCGATCTCGACCTCGACGACATCGCCCGGCTTCATCCAGAGCGGCGGATTGCGCTTGGCACCGACGCCACCCGGAGTTCCGCTGGCAATGACGTCGCCGGCTTCGAGACGGGTAAAGCTCGAGCAATATTCGATCTGGCGGGCGATATCGAAGATCATCTGGCCAAAGGTCGCATCCTGCACCACTTGGCCGTTGAGCCGTGTCTGTATCCGCAGATCCGGCAGCGGGCCGAGTTCATCCGGCGTCATCATCCAGGGACCAAATGCGCCAGTACCAGGGAAATTCTTGCCCGGGGTGAACTGATGCGTATGCCGCTGGAAGTCGCGGATGCTGCCATCGTTGTAGATCGCATAGCCGGCGACGTGGCTGAGCGCTTCGTCGCGCGAAATATATCGGCCGGGCTTCCCGATGATGATCGCAAGTTCGCCTTCGTAATCGAGATCGGTCGATACCTTCGGGCGCACGATCGGCGCCAGATGACCGATCTGGCTATTGGCGTAACGCGCGAAAATGGTCGGATTCTCGACCTCGGAACGGCCGGTTTCCTGGCGGTGCATTTCGTAGTTCAGTCCGACGCAGAGGATCTTGTCCGGGTTAGGTACGACGGGCAGCCACTCGATATCCGCAAGCGGTGTCGCGACGGCGGAGGCAGCAGCCTCCGCCACGCCTGCCAGGCCGGCCGCAATGGCTGCCTTGAGGTCGGCATAACGGCTGGCGAGCACGGTTCCGACGTCGCGGAAGCTATCTTGATCGACCACGCCCCAAGTCGCGCGGCCGGCTATTCTGACAGTTGACAGTCTCATATTGTCTTCTCCTTGAGTGCTTGGAAGTGGCGGGCCGTCAAGCCCGCTGCATGTGATCCGAAACGCGGCTTCGCTCGCCGAAACGCTGAATGGTGCGGTCCGGGAAGATCAACGCGAAGGCAGAAATCGCACCGATGATAAGGATTGCGGCCGTGAACATCATCGCGTTCGCATAGCCTTCAGGCAGATGCTCGGGACCGGCCTGCTGGACGATCATGCCGGTGATCGCATTCGATGCGAGGGCCGAGACGGCATTTGCGGAATAGATGACCACGATGAGCTTGCCGCGCTGAACGGCCGGAGCGACGGCACCGAGCGTGATCGGGCCATAAATGGTGGTGAGGCTCGGTGCCGCGAAGGCGATCGCAATCAGCACAAGCTGCAACACGCCACTGATATGGACGGAGCCGATCAGGGCGAGACCGCTGACGAGCAGGGCATAACCCGAGGCGCTGCCGAGCGTCTTACGCTTGCTGACTCCGCGCTGAAGCATCCGCTGCGCGATCCACGAGCCGATCAGCAGAAGCGGCGACTGGAAGATATACACCGCGGAAATCACGCTGCCGGTCTGCACCTGGCTATAGCCCAGTCCTTGCTGCAGGAATGGCGGCAGCCAAGTCGCGGACATGCCGACGATCCAGTAGGACATGGTCGACATGATGATGACACCGATGACGGTCGGATCGAGCCACAGCTTGCGGGCGGGGATTGGTGCCTCGGAAGGCTGACTTGCGGCGGTCTTTTCGTTGCTAGCCGCGTAAGGGCCTTCGCCGCCAATGAACATCCAGGCGACAATCCAGCAGATGCCGATGACGCCGCAGAACAGGAAGCCGGTTCGCCAGCCATACTGCACAATGATGTAGGTAAGGATTGGACCGCCCGCGAGCAGGCCGACACTGATGCCCTGCAGAACGACAGCGCTTGGAACGCTTCGCTTCTCCGGACTGAACCAGTTATGGGCTGCATGAAGCGCTGTCGGCAGACCCGGTCCCTCGCCAAGACCGAGAAGGATACGGCAGACCACCAGAACCGTCACGGAACTGGTGAAATAGATCGGGATCTGGGTCAGCGACCAGATCGCTGCAAGCACCACCAGGATCCACTTGATCGGTACGCGACCGATGACGAACAGACCAACAAGCACGCCCGAGATCGAAAACAGCAGAAAGAAGCTGCTGCCGATCAGGCCGAACTGCTGCGGCGTGATCTGCAGCTCCTTCATCATCGGCACCGCCGATAGGCCGAAGACGAGCTTGTCGAAGAAGTTTAGGGTTTGAAATAGGAAGAGCAGGACGAGCACCGCAAACGGACGCCAAGGACTTCCTTTCTGGACTGCTGGATCGGTCATGTTTTCCTCCCAAAACCGTATCGAGATGTCATCAGCGGATCGCGCCGCGCCTCATGCGAGACGCCGGTGCAGATCCGAAAGCTGTTCAGTGAGATCGGCGATCGATCTTGCCGCTCCGAACACGTAATGGTCCGGACGGACAAGGGCCGCGATGACGCCATGCCGGTCGAACCAGGCGGAAAGCACACCGTCCTTCTCGCGCAGCGCTGTCGGGTCGGCGTTCTTTTCGCCCTGGGGGACAACGGCCCTGACTACGATGCCGTCGATCGCTTTGGCCAGTGCTTCGCCCTCTCCTGTACCGATCCGGCGACCGTCGAGAATCAGCCGCCACTCCGGTCCGGTGAACTTATCCAACAGGCGCGGAGAATCGCCTTCAACGATGGCCGGCTGCGGGAAGAGCAGCCCCCGTGCCGGGGTGCCCTCTTTTGCGATCAATCCATCCTCGATGGGCGGGACGATTTCCTGACGCGTAATGGTGAGCGGCTTGCCGCCACCCTCGGCGAGGATCTTGGCGTCGCGTGCGGCAGCCGCTTCCGGATCGCGTTCGCAGATGGTCTGGCCAATGGCCTTGATCTTGCCGGTGAGCGTGCGCACATGCTGCTTGCGCTCTACGGTGTAAGTATCGAGCAGGTCCTCGGACGACTTGCCCTTCAGGATGCGGTCGAGCCTCCAGACGAGATTGGAAACATCGCGCAGGCCCTGGCACATGCCCTGTCCAATGAAGGGCGGCTGTTGATGCGCGGCGTCGCCGGCAATCAGGACGCGGCCACGGCGCCAGTCGTCGGCCACCAAGGCGTGGAAGCGATAGGCGGCAGCGCGCCAGAGATTGCCGTCTTCCGGAGTCAGCCAGGGCGACAGCAGTTGCCAGACATTGTCCGGCTTTTCCATTTCGCGCGGGTTTTCGCCCGGCAGGAGCATGATTTCCCAGCGGCGATGGTTCTTTGGCCCCATGACGTAGCTGGTCGGCCGGGCCGGGTCGCAGAACTGCGCGGATGTCTGCGGCAGCTTGCCAAGCGCGTCTTCATGAACCTGAACGTCGACCACCAGCCACGGCTCGTCGAAGACAAGATCCTCGAACTTCATGCCCGACTGCTCGCGCACCTGGCTCCAGGCACCATCGCAGCCGATCACGTATTTCGCGGCCACCTTGCGGGTCTCGCCGGAAGCATCCTTCAGCACCGCGACGACCTCATCCGCGTGCGGATCGAGGCTGGTCATTTCCATTCCAAGCTCGACGGTCACGCAATCGAAGCTTTCGGCGTGCTTCCGCATCACGGCCTCAACCGGCGGCTGGGTGAATACCATGCTCGGCGTGTAGCCCAGAGGATAGGGCTCCGGCACCATGTCGATGCGGCGAATGAGCTGTCCCTCGGCGCCGAAGTGCTGGGACGCGGTGAAGGGTGCGATATAGGGCAGAACCTCGTCGGCAATGCCCATGTTATCAAAGTGCCGCATGATCTCATGGTCGAGCGCGATGGCGCGCGGCTTGTCGTAGATCTCGGTCAGCCGGTCGACGACCAGCGTGGAGTGACCGCGCGCGCCAAGCATGCCGGCGGCGACCGCACCGGCCGGGCCGAAGCCCACCACCAGCACGTCATAACGGTTCGAAATATCGGTCTCGTTCGTCACGGGAAAGCCTCTGCAAACTGGATCGGCGGCGTCAGACGCCGGAAAATCCGATGGAAATCTGCGCCTTCTTGCAGGCGTCGCTTTTCGGAGGCGCAATGCCCCAATGGTCGGTACGGCCGGGTGGCCACACCCATTCTTCCGGTCCGCGGACACGGTAGCCTTCATCGACCTGCAGGACCTCGGCCGTGTATTCGATCACCACGCCCTGCGGATCGATGAAATAGGCGAAAACATTGTCACCCGGCCCATGCCGCCCCACACCCCAGCCAATCGGATACCCCTTGTCCACGACCAGTCCGGAACCGCGCATCACGGATTCCAGATCCGGCATCAGGAATGCCACGTGGTTCAGGCCGTTCGAGGGGGCTTCCGCCAGGACCACCGCGTGATGGTCGGTATTGCAGCACAGGAAGGCCATGAGTTTGGAGCGGTCCGTCAGGCGGAAGCCGAGGACATCCCTGTAAAAGCTCGACAATGCTTCGATGTGGGCGCTGTTTATGTTGACGTGGGCAAGGCGATAAGGCCGGTTGGCGACGATCGCGCCTTGCCTGCGCTGGTCGCCAAAAACGAACTCAAGCACCGAACCCTGCGGCTCACGGATGACGAAACGGGTGCCGCCGGAGGGCGCGTCGGCGGCTTCCGGCTCGCGCATCACGGTGCAGCCTGCAGCGGCGGTCTTGGCAAACAGCGATGCCATGTCTTCGGCGGAGCGGACGCGGAAGGTGATCTTGCGCAGTTCCGCACGGTCGCTCTGCTTCAGTTCCAGAACATGAAAATCGTCACCGGTTGCCGCCAGGAAGACCTTGTCACCGACTTCGGCCACCGCTTCCAGACCCCAGACGCGGGTATAGAAGTCGACGGAGCCGGCGAGATCGGGCGTGCCCAGTTCCACACTGCGCAGGGCAGAGACGGGAAAGTCTGTCATCGGGTCAAACCTCATCCAGCGCGAGGAAGGCTCGCGCATTTTCAAATGTCAGGCGCTCGCGAAGGCCCGTATCGACGAAGGCTTCCTCGATACGGCCGACGGGTTCCTTTTCACGGAAATTGAAGGGGTAGTCGGTACCGAGCAGCACGCGATCCTCACCGAAGATGGCGACGATGCGCTGCAGCGTATCCCGGTCGAAGACGAGCGTATCCACGTAGAGGCGCCGCGCCTGCGCCGAAGGCGCTTCAGGCATGATTTCCGTGACGGCCGGAAAGGTGGAATAACCCTGTTCCAGGCGCGGCAGCAGCGAGGCGAAGGTGCCGCCGCCGTGGCTGAAGGCGATCCGCAGCTTCGGGAATTTCAACAGCAGCCCACCGGTGATGACGGACGCGGCGGCGAGGCCGACATCGGTCGGATAAGCGAGAACCTGCTGCAGCGGTGCCGGACCGACGAGGCGGCCCATGCCGGTCGGCCGCACTGCGTGAACGAAGACGGCGGCGCCCAGTTTCTCCGCTTCCGCGAAGAACGGATGAAAGCGCGGGTCGCCGATCGGGACGCCGTTGATATTGCTGCCGATCTCAACGCCCCGGAAACCGAGTTCGCCGACGATGCGATGCAGTTCGACGATTGCAAGGTCTATGTCCTGCATCGGCAGGCCGCCAAGCCCGACGAAGCGACCTTTGCCTTTCACGATCAGCGCCGCAATCACGTCGTTGACGTGACGCACGAGGTCGTTGGCCGGTTTCGCATCGATCCAGTAGCCGAAGAGTTCCGGCATCGGGGACAGCGCCTGCATGTCGATGCCGCTGCGGTCCATGTCTTCCAGCCGCCGTTCGGCAACCCAGCAGGCATCGCTGACGGCACGATAGGGCTTTTCGTCGATGATGACCGTCGCGTGGCAGTCGCTGACGGGCGTCATGGTAGGCCAGCCGCGGATCGGCGCGCCGCCGGGGGCAGGCGGAAACCGAGCCGGCACGACATGACAGTGAACGTCGATGCCGCCGCAACCGCAACCGCTTCTAAAGCGTTTTGCCTTTTCCTCGCCCACACTCTCCTCCTGTGTTCATCATCCAAATAATATACAAACTTCGATCGGTAAAGGCATAATTTATAAATTTTGAGATTTCGATATATTCGTGTATATAAAAACCGATTTGACCGGTGGGAGCCACATGAACGTCGATGCGCTGAACAAGGGACTGGATAGCCCCGCTACGCTTGCCACGAGCATCTACGAGCGGCTGAAGGCCGATATCCTCTCGGCGCGGCTTGAGCCAGGCCGCAAGCTGCAGCTGCGTTTTCTGATGGAGCATTACGAGGCGGGACAGACGCCCTTGCGCGAGGCGCTGAACAGGCTCACCACCGAGGACCTGGTGATCGGCAAAGAGCAACGCGGATTCTTCGTCAAACCGATCAGCCTGGAAGAGCTGGGGGAGTTGACGAAAACCCGATGCTGGGTCGAGGGGCTTGCCCTGCGCGAGTCAATCGCAAACTCCAACCCGGCGTGGGAGGAAGCCCTTCTCGTCGCGCATCACCGGCTGGACCGGGCACCCCGCTCGCTCAATCCGGACCGTTTCGAAAGCAATCCGGAATGGGAGCGGCTGCACCGGGCCTTTCACGCGCTTCTGATCGGCGGCTGCGGCTCGCGCCCGTTGATCGGCTTCTGCGAGCAGCTGGCGGATCGCCTCAACCGCTATCGCGCGCTCTCCAGCCGCAAGGCATTCCGGGTGCGCAAGGTCAGCCAGGAACATGCCGACATCGCAAAGGCGGTTCTCGAACACGATACGGAAGAAGCCGTGCGTTTGTTGCAGCGACACTACGAGCAGACGGCCGAATTCATCAGGGCCGACCTGCAGGCCGATGGAACCAGCTGACTGGGCGTGCAAGGCCAGCATCGCCCGCGCCGATCCGGCGCTGGCAGGGTGCCCGCGTCCGGGCCACCCCGGCCAGCGGATCAGAACGGATAATGCTGCCGGGCGTCTTCGATCGTCACCCAGCGCAGGTCGGTGAACTCGGCAATCCCGGCCTTGCCGCCAAAGCGACCATAGCCGGAGGCCTTGACGCCGCCGAAAGGCATTTGTGGCTCGTCGGAGACGGTCGGGCCATTAATGTGGCAGATACCCGACTGGATCTGGTCGGCTACGCGCATGGCCCTCTGGACATCGCGGCTGAAGACGGCCGACGACAATCCGTATTCGGTGTCGTTGGCGATACGGATCGCCTCAGCCTCGCCCTTCACACGGATGACCGGTTTGACCGGCCCGAACGACTCTTCCGAATAGATCGTCATGTCGGGGGTAACGTGGTCGATGACGGTCGCTTCGACAATGGCGCCGTCGCGCTTGCCACCGGCAACGATCCTGGCGCCCTTGGCCGTCGCATCCGCCATGATCGTCTCCATCCTCAAGGCCGCCTCCGGCGTCACCAGCGCACCAAGCACCACATGCTCACGCGGATTTCCGGCAGGAAGCGTTGCCGCGCGCGCAGCCAGCTTTGTGACGAACTCGTCGGCGATCTTCTCATCGACGATGATCCGTTCGGTCGACATGCAGATCTGGCCCTGATTCATGAACGCACCGAAGATTGCCGCATTGACCGCACCGTCGATATCGGCGTCGTCGAGGACGACCAGCGGCGCCTTGCCGCCGAGTTCGAGCAGCGACGGCTTGAGGTGTTCGCCGGCGAGCCGGCCGATGATCCGCCCAACCTTCGAAGAACCGGTAAAATTGACATGGCGTACGCGCGGATCGGCAATCAGCGCTTCAACGATCTCGGCTGCCTCTTCCGGTTTGTTGGTGACGACATTGAGGACACCCTCTGGCATGCCGGCTTCGGCGAAGCACTCGCCGATCAGACGATGGGTCGCCGGGCAGAGTTCGGAGGCCTTGAGCACCACCGTGTTCCCGCAGGCAATCGGCACAGCGACAGCGCGCGTGCCGAGAATGACCGGCGCGTTCCAGGGCGCGATCCCAAGGCAGACGCCCTTCGGCTTCAGTACGCCCATGGCAAGCGTATTCGGCTTGTCGGACGGGATGATTTCGCCGCCGATCTGGGTCACGAGAGCGGCGGCCTCACGGATCATCCCGGCTGCGAGCTTGACGTTGAAGCCCGCCCAGAGGCTCGTCGCACCCGTCTCGGAAATCATCGCCGCGATGAAATCCCCGGCCTTGGCATCCATGATGTCCGCAGCCTTCATCAAGAGCTTTCTCCGCTCCCCAGGCCCCGTTTTGGACCATGTCTCGAAGGCACGGGCAGACGATTCGACGGCAAGCCTGACGTCGGCGACACTCGCCGCCGCCGCAGTGGTGGCCACCTCGCCCGTGACCGGATCCAGACGATCATAGCTCCGGCAGCCTTCCGCGAACCGTTGCTTGCCGTCGATCAGCAATTCAATCTTCATGTTCGATCCTCCGTATTTTGTTGTTATTTCGGAATACCGGTGGCCGCCGCATAGCCCGACAGCTCGATGCCGGCCACGGCACAGATTTCGTCGTTGCCACCAACGTCTCCCGATATTCCCACGGCCCCCACGACGATACGGTTGTCGTCGAGGATCAGGACGCCCCCCGGTGACGGCACCATTCGCCCGCCGCTCACGGTCGAGAGCACACCGATAAAGGTCGCGTTTTTCTCCGCACGTTCCGTCAGTTCGCGCGAACCGAAACCCATGCCGAGCGATCCCCAGGCTTTGCCGAAAGCGATGTCGAAACGAATGATACCGGCGCCATCCTCGCGCTTGTAGGCGACCAAGTGGCCACCGGCGTCGAGGACTGCGACCGCCAGAGGCGCGAAGTTCTCCGCCCTCGCCTTTTCAAGCGCTAAATCGATGATCTGGTTGGCCTTGGACAGAGGCAGCATGATCTTACAAACTCCGTGAATTGAGGGGCTATCTGCGCCGCACAGGCGGTGGAATCAAAGGAACATCGCGAAGACATCCCGCGAGGTCGAGGGTCTGGGAACACGGAAGTCCACACTCCTCAGGTCGATTGCGGCAGGACGCTCAAGGCAGGCTTCCAGCCAGCGCTTCATCGCCGGCCAGTGTGACACGTCCACGCCCGCGATGGGGATGAAATGCATTACGGCGGCGACATTGATATCGGCTACCGTCAGCCTGTCCCCGATAATGAAGTCTCGATCTCTCAGATGCGCATCCAGAACCGACCAAGGGCGGGCAAGCTTCTTCAACGCAATGGCCTCCTCTTCCCCTCCCGGCTCGCAAGGCGCGAAAAGGTATCTGGCGGCAGATGTCAAAAGCAGCGGCTTTTCCACTTCTGTCGCAACCCAGAGCGACCATTGTGCCATCAGCGCATCTTCCTCCGGGGTTTGCGGCCCGAGCAGGCCGCCATACCGTCGCGCCAGATGGAGGTTGATCGCCAGCGATTCGAACAGCACGAAGTCGCCGTCGACGAGGGTCGGGCATTTGCCGTTGGGATTGAGAGCCAGGAATTCCGGTGGCCTGGTTTCGCCGGGCCGGAAGGCGAGCGGCACACGGGAATGCTCGATCCCGATCTCGTTCAGCATCCAGCTACATCTGTTTGCGCGCGTTTTCGTCACGTCGCCGTAAAGCGTAATCATCTCATGCCATCCTTCAAGAGTGGGTCAGTCAGTGCCGGGCCCATGCCCGATATTGGGGTCAAGCATCCTGCGCCAAATCACAGCCAACAGATCCTGAGTTCATGCGCCAGCCGAGGTTGGCGCATGAACCGGAAGCGGCCTAGAAGCCCCGATCCGAGCCCAGCGCGGTGCCCGGCACCCAGATGCCGTGGAAGCCCTCATGCACGCGGCATGGGAACTTCAGGATGGCGACCGGACCTTTGGCCAGATTGCGTGCATCGAGGATGACGAGGTCCGTGCGGTTCTCGGCGCGACGACCGACCATCGTCATCAACCAGCCGTCGCCTTCTTCCGCGTCCGCGCTACGCGGCACGAAGCAGGGTTCTTCCGGCGAGGCGTCGGGACCGGCATAGAAGAGCTCGATCTTGCCCATTTCCTCGTCGAAATGGCCGAGGCAGGTGAAGGGAGGGCCCTTTGGACCGGGCTGCAGCATCGGCCATTTTTCCGGATGATTGGTGCCGAACCAGTAATGGCGGGTGCGGCGCATTGAGAAGCGAGAATCGACCACCGGCATCTCGCCGATGTGGTCGATGAAGCGCTCCACCTTGACGTCGCCCCCCTGCGTGGAGAGGTCGACAATCCAGCGTTCGCCGAACGGCGGCAGTTCATGCGCATGCGGGTTATGGATATCCGGGAACTGGCTGAGCCAGCCGGATTCGTTGACGAAATGATCGAGCACCAGCCGACTTCCATCATCCCAGGCGTTGAAGGTATGAGTCTGCATGGCGACCTTTGGCGCCGTGTACCAGCGGATGGCGGATACCCCCCGGTCTCGCGGGATAACGGCGATGTACGTCTCCTTGTGGCTGTCCCAGTGCCAATAGGATTCGCCGCGCTTCACACGATCCCATTCACAGACCATCGGGCAAATCACGAATGCGATGAAATTGCGCGACACCAGGAAGTCGTGAACCATCGAGCAATAGGGGGCCTTGAAGCGCTCCGTGCGCGTGAACTGGCCTGCCCTGTCGATTGTGTAGACCTCGATCTCGTCGCTGGCGACACCTTCACAATTGTAGGCGAAGGCCACGCATTCTCCGGTGATGGGATCGATCTTCGGATGGGCCGTGAAGGTACGGCTCTTCAGCTGGCCGCCGAAGTCCACCTCGCCACGCGTCGTCAGGTCGTTGGGATCGAGTTCATAGGGGCGCCCGGATTCCTTAAGGGCGTAAAGCTTGCCATGGTGCCACAAGATGGAGGTGTTCGCCGTATTGGCATCTTCGCCCTCCACTTCCGGGCTGTCGGTGAAGGGATTGCGGTAGGCGCCGAACAGGGCGCGCCGGGCCTCACGCTCTAGCTGGAACTTGCGGGTGCGGACATAGCGCATGGTGAGATCCGCATGGCCGTTCTGGATGCGAACAGAGTGGACCATGCCGTCGCCGTTTAGGAAGATGTCCTTGCCATGCAATGGCGGGTAAGTGTGGTCGGCGCTGTTGCGGATATACATTCCTTCCAGTTCCGGCGGGATCCGGCCGATGACTTCAAGATCGTGCACTTGGCCTTCGATCCGTACCGGCGCGGCATAGCCGTTGAACACGACGTCATCCGGAAACTGCAGGCCGGGCTTCAAATTTGTGTGCTGGTTCATGTCAAACTCCAATCTTTGGCAGTTCTCAAGTTTTGGGAGGATTTGAAATCAGATGGCAGCGACCGCCACCTGTTCTGGTTGGCGCGCAAGCTCGCGACGGGTCATCAACATGAAAATCACCGCAACGAGAGCAAATCCGGTGACGGCCCAGCCGAGACCGGGATACCCCACACCGGCGACGATGAAACCGCCGAGTGCTGGTCCGGCAGCGGAGCCGATCATCATCATCGCGGGTGTTGCGGCGACGGCGCGTCCGGTCTCATCGACGCGGCTCAGAAGACCGAACATGAAGGTGTGAGTGAAGATCACCAGCGCAACGTAGAGCGTCGCAGGAACCGCGAAGAAGGCGTAGGTCGTTGCTCCGGTCACGGAGAGTGCAAATACCGCCTGAAGGATGGGGCCGGCGATGCCGACATCGGCCGGCGCGAACTTCTTTTGCAGCACGGCGGCGAGAAGGCCCGGCAAAAGGTTGACGAAACCGGTGACGATCAGGACGTTCTGGACGGCGCCTTCGCCGAAATCGCGCATGTCACCGATCCGCTCCACGAAGGCGAAAACCATTGCCTGGTTGAGCGCGATGCAGACGATGGTGCCAATCGTCAGCCAGGCGGCCTTGGAGAGAGGCTTCTTTACGATTACCGCCTGTTTGCCCGACACCGGCGCTTCAGCCTGCGGCACCTCGGGGAAGAACAGCAGCGCCACGACGGCACTGAAAGCCATGGTGATGGCAAAGGCTCGAAAGATGGTCTGTCCGCCGTAGGCGGCGATGATGCCCGGCAGAATCGCAAACATGATAACGGCCAGAATGCCCATCGCCACGTTGGCAATACCGAACAGGCGATGCGGGTTGGCCGAGCGTCCCATGGCCCCGTGGGTGACAGAAAGCGCCGCGCCGACGCCGAAGCCGGCCACCGCATGCAGGAGCATGAAATTGACAAGACTGTCCGGTGACACTGGTTGCCATGACGCGACCAGGAAGGCGCAGCCGGCCATGCAATAGCCGAGACACGCGAACAGGCGATGCCTCAACCGGGTGAACATCGGCGCGAATATGACACTCGAAACGACCACCGCAGCCAGAAAGGCGGTTACCGTCAGCCCGGCCTGCGGTGCCGCCAGTCCATAGAATTTCATCAGGCTGCCGATCCATAGCGGCAAGGCCGCCAGGTCGATCATGCCGGCCATGTGGCCGACGCTCAGGGTCGCTTGACCACTCCAGCTGTTCAGTTTCGTCATTGCATCCTCCCGGAACGCTGATCGTTCCCGTTGCCTCCACGCCGTCTCCTGCCCATGGCGCGGCTCCCTTCGATGTTGGCCACCGCTCGAAGAGCGGCAGCCTTGTCAAACTTTCAAAAGCTCATCGTCAGCGTACCGACGATGGCCTCGTTCCACCGGTTTCCTTCCAGTCCCTGATGGCGGGTATAGGACACCTCGAACCGTTTCCCCCGACCGAAGGTCTTGGAAATGCCTGCCCCGAAAACGGCATAGGTCGGTTCTTCGACAACGACGTCGAGATCGTTGACGAACTCCTGCTCGACGCCGAGAAGGAAATTGGGTGACCAGCCGCCGGGCGGGACTTCCTTTTCGAGCCGCATGTGCGCCCAGGCCGTGCCATAGTCCTCGGTCGAGCCGACGACGCCCGACGACACGGCGCCGAAACTGTTGGCGGTCGACTCGATGAAGCTGCGCTGGAACTGGATGCCAAGCACCGGATGGAAAACCCAGTTTTCCGGGACGATCGCGAAATCCTCGCTGCGATACTGCCCAATCAGTTCGGCCTGCGTGTAGAGATGGTCGTCTCCCTGCTTGTGCTCCATGACGAGGCCCGGACCGACATTGACCTTGAGATCAGACTCGCCCCAAGAATACTCCGCCCTTGCGGCGACACCCCAATGCTCGCTGAACTCGTCCAGAAAATCAGCGCGAATGCCACCCGCTGATCGCTTGACAGACCCGGACCCTTCAATGTCGAGATCGGTTTGTTCGTAGAAGCCTCCCACCCCCCACATCGTGCGGGCATCTGGAAAATAGAGATATTGCAGATCCGCCCGACCGGTCCCACCGTCGAGTTCCACGGGGTAACTGGCACCATTCGAGAACGTGCCCCTCACGCCGAGACGAATTGCGGATTGACCGCCCGGCAAGCCGAATATGAAATTCAGGGGCACGACGGTGTCGGTCGTGCCGTCCTGATAGTGGCTGTCCGGCAGGCCTGAGGTTTCGGCCGCGCCAATCGTGACGCGGCCTTGACCGACCCGCCACTGGACCGAACCGAACTGATCGCTTTCGAAATACGACCTGAGCAGGCCGGCATTTCCCAGAGTGGACAAAGCAACGGCAGATGCCGGTGGCTGACCACCCCCTTGGTCGCCATCGGCGCCGAAGGCATCTGTCGACAAGAATGAAACGGCGGCAACAGCCGCCCAACGCGAAATGTTCATTTCCCCTCCACTTGATAGTCCAGGAAAGCCGCTTGATCGGTTCTTTCCAAGCCGCGGCACCATCCTCCAGTGCCGGGGCGACGGGGAAAAATTAACGTCTGTCAAAGAAATGAAAATCAGATTAGATTCATTCCATGTATCGATGGCGTTAATACATGGCTGGAGGTCATAACGTATGCGTCTGGATCGGTTCGATCTGAATCTCCTCGTGGCCCTCGATGCCCTGCTCGATGAACGCAGTGTCACGCGTGCCAGCGAGCGTCTTTGCATCGGCCAATCGGCGACCAGCGCAGCGCTTGCTCGCCTCAGGGATTATTTCGGTGATGCGCTTCTGGTGCAGGTCGGCCGACGAATGGAGCTAACGCCACTGGCGCAGAGCCTGATCGGTCCAGTGCGCGATGCCCTGATGCGGACACGTTCTGCCATTTCGATCCGGCCGATCTTCGAACCCGCTGCCATTTCTCGGACTTTTTCGGTCGCCGCGTCTGACTACATGCTCGATGTTCTCCTGGCAGAGGCCGTTCGGCGTCTCGCTGCCAGCGCGCCGGGCATGCGGCTGGATATCCGGCGGACGCCGGTCGATGTCTTGGAAGCCTTCGAGCGGGGAACCATCGATATGCTAATCATCCCCGAGCAATATGCGAGCCGGCTGCAACATCCTCAAATCGAAGTTCTGCGGGATGAGCATGTCTGCATGATGTGTGCAGAACATGCTAAAGGTCTCACGAAGTTGACGATGGAGGAGTATCTCGATCGAGGCCATATCTCCATACGGCTCGGCAACCAAGCGAGCCTTGCCTTCGAGGAATGGTTCCTCCCGCGCTACGGTCGTCAACGACGTGTCGAATGCACGGTGGACCAGTTCAGCATCGCGCCCTTGCTGGTCATCGGTACGGGACGGATCGTGACCATGCATCGGCGCATGGCAGAGGAGATGGCAAAGCGTTTCCCGATTGCTCTGTTTCCGGCACCCTTCGAAATGCAACCGCTCTGTGAGGTCATGGTCTGGCCACGCTATCTGGATGAGGATCCAGCGCACCGATGGCTACGGACGGAGGTCCAGATGGCTGGATCTTGAAAACTGAATAGCACGCGCAGGTGAAGCAGGCGGCAATATCGACAACAATCGAAGGATTATCAGGTTTGTCGGCCTCCTGGATCTCGACCCGCTCGTTCCTGAAAATTGCAGTGTGATGCCGTCTCAGGCGTGCCGTTGACCAGGACGGTTATGTTCTCGACGAGATCGCCCGGGCGCGGCGCGATAGCAAGGCTTCCAAGCGATTGCTGGTCGGGCTGCTGAAGAAGCAAGGCTTGGCGCCGAAGCGGATCTTCACCGACAAGCTGCGCTCATATGGAGCGGCAAGACGCGACGTGATGTCGGCTGTCCCTTCGAAAAAGGGAACCAATGATGCAGGGATTTCGATCTGCCGGCGCCTTGCAACGTTTCATCTCAGTCATTTCAGCAGTCCGAAATCTCTTCGTCCCGCCGCACCAGAAACGCTCAGCCCTCGTCATCCACATTCATCGGATCCGCGCAAGGCGCAGTGGAATGCCGCGGCCGGCGGCCTGTTTCAGCCGAGCGCCTGGCTGACGAGGCCATAGGTCTTAGGTCCCTCGGATGTCGCGACCGGAGGGACCGCTTTGCCATGGGAGAGCGACATGGTCAGCACCGTGTCGAATACCGGCAGGCCGGCATGGGAGAGGAAGGTGGCGAAAGCGCCACCGTCCCGATGGGTATCGAGCCTCAGGAACGCGCCTTCGTGGTCGAGCACATGCGGCTGGACCACGGCGATCGCATCCTCGTCATCGCCGGCGACAACAGGGCCGACGACATGACCCCGGCCGAAATGGCGACACAGGGCGAAGGCCTCGAGCCGGCCTTCACGGAAGAGACCGTAGCCGACGGATTGCTCGAAAAGCTTTTCCATCAGCACACGCCGCTCGACGCCAAAGGCTCGGGCGTCGAGTTCGATCGCCCGGTTCAGGTGCTCGGGACCCAGGGTTGAAATCGTCGCCCCCCCGGGAAGCGGCACAGGTGTCGCCGGCCGCGTTGCCTCGCCCTGACACTGGTAGACGGTCTTTTCCGGCGCGAAGTTGAGCGACTGGTAAAGACGGCGCGCCGCGCGCGTGGCATTGAGGCGAAGTCCGCGTTCCTTGCACTCGGCCAGGACCCGCTGCATCAGCCAGTTGCCGGTACCGTTGGTCTGCAGCCTTGGGGAAGAGATGACCATGCCGACCGTGGCGAAGCTGTCGCCATGGGAGAACCACATGGCCGAGCCGAGGATACGGTCGATCTCGTCCAGCGCCACGAACCCTTGACCCATTTCCCTGAGGAACTGCCAGTCATCCGCCCGATGCGGCCAGCCGACCGCGATGGAAAGGGCATGCAACTGTTCCAGACTGGCGTCGTGGATATCGACCATCCGCGCCTGAAATGTATCGACCAACAGAGACTCGGACGCCGAGGGTTCCATTCGCCATCTCCCTTTCCCGTGCCGTTCATTCCGGTACCGCGCCGCGCGACCCGGTGAATTCGGCATCTCACTGAGTTTCCCGAAGAATACGCCGGCGTCATCGACACAAATTGCTTGAGAGCGCCGAGCATACACAACAATCCACCAAAACAAGTCCGCTTTCGGCATGCAATCGGGCGCCCCGCCTTTAAGCTTCATGGGCAGAAACAACCGTCGGGGGCCTTTTCGACCGCCCGCAGCCACGAATGAAGAGTTCGAGCATGACGCCTCCCCTTCCTTCCATCGACAGTACCGCAAGGATCCCGCCCCAGGCCGATGTGGTCATCCTCGGCGGCGGCATGGCGGGCATCGCGACCGCCTGGCATCTGGCCCGACGCGGAACCTCCGTCGCCGTCATCGAGAAGGGACGCGTCTCGGCCGAACAGTCGAGCCGGAACTGGGGCTGGTGCCGCCAGCAGAACCGCGACCCGCGCGAACTGCCGCTTGCCCAGCTTGCCATCCGCATATGGGAAACGCTGAATGCGGAGACCGGCGAGGAAACCGGTTTCGTGCGCAGCGGCCTCGTCTATGCCTCCAACAATGACGCTGACATCGCCACCTGGGAAAAGTGGGGCAAGATTGCCCATGGCTTCGGGGTCGATACCCGCATGCTCTCGGGCACGGAGGTTTCCGCCCGGCTGCCGGGCAACAGCCGCACATGGCGCGGCGGTGTGCACTCCCCGACCGATGGCCGCGCCGAGCCGCAGCTTGCGGTTCCGGCCATGGCCCGCGCCGCGCAACGCGCCGGCGCCGTGATCGTCGAGAACTGCGCCGCTCGCGCCTTTGAAACCACCGCCGGCCGCGTCTCGGGCGTCGTCACCGAACAGGGGCTGATCCACTGCTCCGCGGTCGTGGTCGCCGGCGGCGCCTGGAGCGGCATGTTCCTGCGCCACCACGGCTTCAGGTTCCTGCAAGCCTCGGTGAAATCGACCTCCTTCTATACGATGGCGGCTCCGGCCGTGACCGAGGGCGGCGTATCCATGCAGGACGTCACGCTGCGCCGCCGGCTGGACGGCGGCTATACGGTCGGCCTCAGCGGTCAGGGTCAATTGCAGATCACCCCTTATGGGCTGCTGCAGGCGAAGCCGTTCTGGCCGACCTTCAAGCTTCGCCGCAAGGGACTGACCTTCGGCATCGGCAGGCAGTTCCTCGATGGGCCGGAGGCAATCATCCGCTGGAGCGCCGACGGAATTTCGCCCTTCGAGCGCACCCGCATTCTCGATCCGAAGCCGGATGCCCATCTGGTGGCCAAGGGCTTGCGGAAGCTTCAGGAGATCTATCCGGCGCTTGCGGGCATCAGGGTGGCCGAAAGCTGGGGCGGCATGGTCGACTCGACACCCGACGCCATTCCGGTCATCTCATCCGTCGCGTCGCAGCCCGGGCTGTTCATCGCGTCCGGCTTCAGCGGCCACGGCTTTGGCATCGGCCCGGCGGCCGGCCAACTGGCGGCGGATCTCGTTCGCGGAGACAAGCCTTGCGTCGACCCGAAACCCTATCGCTATGAACGCATGATCGACGGCACCGATCTCGGCAAGCCGGGCATGCTGTGAGGTGACGATGCAGACCACGGAAATCCTCGAACGCCTCATCGCCTTCCCCTCCGTCGTCGGAACACCGAACGGCGCGATCGTCGGCTGGGTGCGGGATTATCTCGAAAGCCATGGCGCGCGCGTCCATGTGCTGGACGGACCGGAAGGCGACCGCGCCAATCTCTTCGCCACCATCGGTCCGGCCGATGTGCCCGGCTACGTGCTCTCAGGCCATATGGATGTCGTTCCGGCCGGCGAACCCGAATGGACATCCGATCCCTTCCGCCTGCGGGCCGAGGGCAGCAGCCTTTTCGGCCGTGGCACCTCCGACATGAAGGGCTTTCTTGCGGCCGTGCTCGCCGCCGTTCCCGAGATCGCGGCGGCACCGCTGGCGCAGCCGATCCATTTCGCTTTTTCCTATGACGAGGAGGCCGGCTGCCGCGGCGTGCCGCATATGCTCGCGAAGCTCCCGGAACTCTGCGCGACGCCTGCCGGCGCCATTATCGGCGAGCCGAGCAACATGCGCGCGATCCTCGCTCACAAGGGCAAGGCGGCAGCGCATGTCACCATCGGCGGCCGCTCCGGCCACTCCTCGCGTCCCGATCTCGGCCTCAACTCCGTGCATGCCATGGCCTCCATCCTGACGACCGCCGTCGAGGAGGCCGAGCGGCTGACGCAGGGGCCGTTCGACGCGGCTTTCGAACCTTCTTATTCGTCGCTTCAGGTCGGCACGATCAACGGCGGCCAGGCCGTCAACATCATTCCCGACCGCTGCGTCGCCGAACTCGAGGCCCGCGCCATTGCCGGCGTCGATCCGACGGCCCTGCTTACGCCGGTGAAGGCAGCCGCCAGCGCCCTTTCCTCGCGCGGCTTTGCTATCGATTGGGTCGAGACCAGCAGTTATCCGGCGCTGTCGCTCCCGGCAGATGCGGCGCTAGCCCGCCTGCTGGAGGAACTGACGGCAACGCCTCCGCTCGCGGCGGTTAGCTACGGCACCGAGGCCGGATTGTTCCAGGCGGCCGGCATTGACGCCATCATTTGCGGTCCGGGCGATATCGGCCGCGCCCACAAGCCCGACGAATTCATCCTGATCGAGGAACTGCAGTCCTGCCGGGCGATGATCGGCGCGCTTGCCGCCCGCTGCCGGGCCTGACGAACGAGGGGATGCGACCGAAATGACGTTTCTGTTCAACTCCGATGCAAAACGCGGCGCGATCTTCGCCGAAGCCTTCGCGCGCGATCTGCCCGACGTGCCGTTCTCGATGGACCCGGCGACCGTCGACCCGGATGCGGTGCGCTACCTCATCACATGGACGGTTCCGGAAAACCTGGCGAGCTATCGCAATCTGGAAATCCTCTTTTCCATAGGCGCCGGCGTGGACCAGTTCCGCATCGACGCCGTGCCGCCGCATGTGAAGGTGGTTCGCATGGTCGAAGATGGCATCGTGCGCATGATGCAGGAATATGTGACGATGGCGGTGCTTGCCCTTCATCGCAACCTTCCAGCCTATCTCGACCAGCAGCGCCACCAGACGTGGCGGATGCTGGCGCAGTCACAGGCAGGCGAGCGACGTATCGGCGTGCTCGGCCTCGGCATGCTCGGCACCGCTGTGCTGGAGCGTTTGAAACCCTTTGGCTTTCCGCTTGCCGGCTGGAGCCGCAGCCCGCGCGAAATCGAAGGCGTCACCTGCCACAGCGGCAAGTCCGGGCTTGCGGCGATGCTGGCGGAAACCGACATTCTCGTCTGCCTGCTGCCGCTGACGCCGGAGACCCGCGGCTTTCTCGATGCCGATCTTTTCCGCCAGCTGCCGGCGGGCGCGGGCCTCGTTCATGTCGGGCGCGGACCGCAACTCGAGCATGATGCGCTGATCGCGGCCCTCGACGAGGGACATCTTTCCGGTGCGGTGATCGACGTCACCGATCCCGAGCCGCTTCCGGCCGGCCATGCCTTCTGGTCGCATCCGAAAATCCTGCTGACCCCGCATGTCGCGAGCGTCACGCAACCCGAAACCGCCGCCCGCGCCGTCGTCGAGAACGTCAGGCGCTACAAAGCCGGCCTCGACCCCATCGGGCTCGTGGACCGGACCCGAGGCTACTGATTTCCCCCTCCCCCCGAAAGGAAGAACATGTCCCTGCTCAAGACTATCGACACCAATCCCTCCTCCGCACCGCGCGAATCCGGCCCGCTGCCGGAACGCCTGATTGCCGGCAATCCCTCCTTCAAGACCTGGGCGCAGGATGTCGCCCGCGGCGAGATGATCCATACCGGCGTATGGGAAGCGACGCCGGGCGAAACGCGCTCGATCAAGGGCGAGACCTTCGAGTTCTGCCACATCATCTCTGGCGTCGTCGAAATCACCCCGGAAGGCGGCGAGCCAGTCGTCTACAAGGCCGGTGACAGCTTCGTCATGAAGCCGGGTTTCATCGGCGTCTGGAAGACGATAGAAACCGTTCGGAAAATCTACGTTACGGTCATGTGATTGCGATGTTGCGCGACAAGGTCATCTTCGAGGCGTCCCGCAAGGGGTATACGCTGAGCACGGATCGGAGCCGGTTCGATCCGGTCGAGGTTCATCGCTTCCTCGTCAACGAGTCCTACTGGGCGCGCAACCTCACCTTCGAGCAGCTGGAAAGGGCGCTGGAAGGCTCCCTGCCGGTGGCCATCTACGCCCCGGACGGCACGCTTGCCGCCTTCGGCCGGCTGGTGACGGATTACGCCGTGTTCGCCTATCTGCGCGACGTCTTCACCCTGCCCGCCCATCGCGGTCAGGGTCTTGCCTCATGGCTGGCGCTGGAGATCCGTAATCATCCGGAACTTGCCACCGTCACGAGCTGGATGCTCGCGACGAAGGACGCCCATGCCGTCTACGAGAAGGCCGGCTACCGGCCGGCACCCCATCCCGAATATTACATGACGGTGCCCAAACCCGAATAGGACATAACCAGTGGTTATGGATTCCTCATCGAAATTCGGTGGTGGTGTCATATAGCCGATGCGACAGTCATGCCAACGACAGGAGAACGGCATGACTTATCGGATCGGTGTGGATGTCGGCGGGTCCTTCACGGACTTCGCGGTGCTGAACGAGGACACGGGGAGGCTTTCGACGCTGAAGGTGTTTTCGAGACCGGATGCGCCCGGCGAGGAAATCCTGCTCGCGCTCGATACGCTGAAGGCGCGCGACGGCATGGACGCCGCCGAGATCGCCTATTTCACCCATGGCACCACGGTCGGCGTCAACACCGTGATCCAGCGCAACGGCCATGACATCGCGCTCTTCACCACCCGCAATTTCGAGGACGTGCTGGAAATCGCGCGCCTCAAGATCCCGCAGATCCACAATCTCTATTCCGTCCGGCCCGAACCGCTGATCCGTCGCGACCGGGTGTTCGGGATCGCGGAACGTACGCTGGCGACCGGCGAGATCGCAGAGGCACCCCGGGAGAACGATGTCGCCCGCGCGGTCAAAGAGGCGCTTGCCGCCGGCTGCAAGGGTATCGTCATCTCCTTCCTCCATTCCTATCGTAACCCGGCGAACGAACGAGTCGTCAAGGCGATGATCGAGCGTCTCGCTCCCGGCCTGCCGGTCGTTTCCTCGGCCGATACATGGCCGATCATCCGCGAATACGAGCGCACGATCACCGCCGTCATCAGCGGCTATGTGCAGCCGCGCGTCGCCCATTATCTCGACCGCTTCGAAACCGTTCTGCGCGGTCGTGGCGTTGCCTGCCCGCTGCTCATCACCAAGACCAATGGCGGCGTGATGGGCATCGACCAGGCCCGGGCCGAATGCGTGCAGATGATCCTTTCGGGAACGGCCTCCGGCGTCATCGGCGCCGGCTATCTGGCGAAGGCGAGCGGTTTCGACCGGATCATGAGCCTCGATATCGGCGGCACCAGCGCTGACGTCGCGGTGATCGTCGACGGCACCGCGCAATACGGCGTCGGCGAACTGATCGGTGACTTCCAGATCCATGTCCCCTCGGTCTCGGTCAGTTCGGTCGGACAGGGCGGCGGCTCGGTCGCCTGGATGGACCCGCTCGGCTTCCTGCAGGTTGGCCCGGAAAGCGCCGGCTCGACGCCCGGCCCGGCCTGTTATGGCCGCGGCGGCACCAGGCCGACCATCACCGACGCCATGGCCGCCTCCAACCTGATCGGCCACATGCCGCTCGGCTACGGCGCGGTCACCGTCGACCATGCGGCCTCGCGGGCGGCGCTTGAACCGCTTGCCGCCCAGCTCTCGACCAGCGTCGAGGAACTGGCGGGCAGCGTCATCGATATCTCGGTTTCCGGCATGTATGCCGAAGTGAGCGCGCTCGTCTCGCGTTTCGCCATCGATCCCAGGGAGTTTCACCTGTTCGCCTTCGGCGGCGCCGGCGCCATGCTCGCCTGCTTCCTTGCCCGCGAACTCGACATGAAGGGCGTCGTCGTGCCGCCGACGCCGGGCGTCGTGTCGGCGCTGGGCGGCCTGATCGCCGACCTCAAGAACGACTTCATCCGCACCACCTATTGCGAGGTGAACGAGACCGGCATCGCGGGGCTGCTTCCGGTCTTCTCCGACCTGGAAAACGCAGCACGAGACTGGCTGAAGACACAGGGCCACACGGAGGAAGGCGAGATCCGGCTTTCGGCCGACATGCGCTATCTCGGCCAGTCCTTCGAGATCGAGACCCCGCTCGAGACGGTCTGGCTCACCGCTGGCGATACGGCCGCGGTCGCCGGCGCCTTCCACCGCGAGCACGAAAGGCTCTACGGCCATTCCGACGAGACGGCCGCGGTGCAGATGGTGAGCCTTCGGCTCGTCATCTCCGGTGCGACGCCGAAATTCGTCCTGCAACCGGCTCCGGAAGCAACGGGACCAGCCGAACCGCGTTTCCATGTCGAGGGCTGGTTCAAGGGACGCACCTGGGTCACCGGCGTCTATCGACGGGAAGAGCTCGCTGCCGGCCATGAATTCCAGGGACCCGCCATCATCGCCCAAGACGACACGACCACGGTCGTTCCGCCCGGTTTCGAGGTCTGCGTCGACCGCCTCGGAAATCTCGTCATCACCAAGTCGGAGCTGTGAGCATGGCCATCGATCGCCGCAACCTGAAAGTTCTCGCCAACTTCTGCGCCGCCGCAGCCGACGCCATGGCCTTCACGCTGATGCGCACCGCCCATTCGGCCTTCGTCAAGGAAACGGAAGACTTTTCCTGCCAGATCGTCACCCGCGAGGGGCTGGCCTTCGCCAATCCGCGCCAGTTCGGCGCGCCATGGTACAGCGGCATCGATTACGCGCCGCTGCTTGAGATGTTCGACGACTATGCGGAAGGCGACATCTGCATCACCAACGATCCCTATAACGGCTTCGTCGCCACCCATTCGCCGGATATCCATATCTGGAAGCCGGTGTTTCACGAGGGCCGCATCGCCTGCTTCGTCGTCGGCCACATTCACAATACCGACGTCGGCGGCGCGGTGCCGGCCTCGCTCTCGCGCTCGCTGAACGAAATCGAGCAGGAGGGCCTGCGCATTCCGCCGGTCAAGCTCGTTGAGAAGGGCGTGCTGAACCCATTCATTCCCGAGATGATCCGCGCCAATGTTCGCCTGCCTGAACAGAACCTCGGCGACCTCCATGCCCAGATCGCCTCCGTCAATGTCGGCGAACGCAAGATCCTGGAGATCATCGACCGCTTCGGTTTCGATACCTTCATCGAGGGCGTCGAGCAGATCCTCGACTATGCCGAAGCGCAGGTGCGCCAGATCCTGACGCACGTGCCGGACGGCGACTACTTCTTTGCCGACTATGCCGATGAGGATTCCGTTGGCGGCAAGCCCTGCCGTGTAGCGCTGACGCTGAAGGTGCGCGGCGACGAGATCGTGCTCGATTACACCGGCTCCGATCCGCAGCTCGGCTCCTCGCTCAACATGCCGACCGGCGGGCGTGAACGCCATCCGCTGGTGATGGTCGGCCTGACCTACGTGCTTTACACGCTGGACAACAGCCTGCTTCTGAATGCCGGCACACTGCGCCCGGCCCGGGCCATCCTGCCCGAGGGATCGGTGGTCAATTGCCAGCGGCCGGCCGCCGTCGGCATGCGCTCGCTCACCTGCGCCATGACGCAGATCGTCACCGTCGGCGCGTTCGCGCAGGCGTTGCCCCACCTGATGCCGGCCGCCTCTCCCGGCGGCAACGCGATCATGAACATCAAGACCAGCGGTCGCAACGGCCGCCCGGTCATGGCGTCCATCGGTCCGGTCGGCGGCGGTGGCGGTGGCACGCCCTTCGGCGACGGCAGCGACGGCGCGGGCGGGGCGACCGGCTTTCTGCGCAACACGCCGATCGAGATCAGCGAGGCGGAAGTGCCGATCCGCTTCCTGCGCTACGGGCTGGAGCCTGACAGCGGCGCACCCGGCCGTCATCGCGGTGGCCTGTCCGCCGTCATGGAATTCGAGGTGTCCTCGCCCGAAACCGTGGTGACGGCGCGAAACCGCAACCGCTCGATCATGCCAGCCTGGGGCGTGAACGGCGCTAACGCCGGCACGGTATCGCGCTTCCTGCGCAATCCCGGTCGTGCCGACGAGGTATCGCTCGGCAATACCGATGTCATCAATTGCGGTCCTGGCGACGTGATCCGTGTCGTCGGTCCGGGTGCCGGCGGCTGGGGCGATCCCTTCCTGCGCGATCCCGCAGACGTTCTGGACGACGTCCTGAAGGGGGCGGTCAGCGAGGAAAGCGCAAGGCGGGATTACGGTGTCGCCATTCGCGAACGCCGCGTTGACGAGGTCGAGACCGCAAGCCTGCGCGCAGCCCGCCCGGCGGACCCCACGCCCCCGGTCATCACCTACGGCGCGGAACGCCTGGCATTCGAGGCTGTCTGGACCAAAGAGCGCTACGATCTTCTGACCGAATTCCTGGCGACCGCGCCCGTCGGCTGGCGCTTCTTCCTGAAGCACCGGATTTTCGAGGCGGTGGAAAAGTTGGGCTCCGACATCCGGCCGGTCGCCGACCAGATGCGTGGCCTGTTTCAGGAGATGAAAATCCGCTACGGTCTCTAGGCCGAAGAGATACCCCCGGGGAAACCGTCGTTCCATGAATGTCCGCCAGCTCGAGATTTTCCGGACGATCATGCGCGACGGCACTATCACCGCCGCGGCCAATTCGCTCGGCGTCTCGCAACCGGCCGTCAGCAAGCTTCTGCTGCAGTTGGAAGACCAGCTCGGATACGCGCTATTCGAGCGGATCGGCGGGCGGCTGGTGCCGACGATGGAGGCGCATCTGCTGTTTTCCGATGCGGACCGCGTGTTCCGCCAGATGGAGGCGCTGAAGACGCTTGCCCGCGATGTCGGCGCCAACAAGATCGGGTTGTTGCGGATCGGCGCAAGCCTGCCGCTTGCCTATTCGGTGCTGCCGCCGGCGCTGGGCGATTTCCGCGCCCGTCATCCGGAGGTGAAGATCCACCTGCACACGCTCCCGAAGCGCGAGATCGCAGAAGCCCTGACCATCGGCGACATCGATGTCGCGGTGACGCTCTCGGCCATCCTTGCACCGAGCGTGCGGGTGGAAGCGCTCGGCGCCACGCCAATGGTGGCGGTGCTGCGGGAAGGCGATCCGCTCGCCGCCCATGACGTCATCACGCCGGAACTTCTCGAAGGCGTGCCGCTGATTTCCTACGGCTCCCATGCCGACGAGGTCGGGCCGGCGCTCGATGAGGCCTTTGCGTCGAGGGGGCTCAACCGCGATGTCGCGATCCAGATCGCCTCATCCGTCGGTGCGCTGCCTCTGGTGCGGCAGGGGCTCGGCGTCGCCGTGGTCGATGGCCTCGCGGTGCTTCAGGGCGGGGAAGGCATCGTCGCCCGGCGCTTCGAGCCGGCCGTCACCACCCGCGTCTCGATTTCAATCAACGAACAACGCCCGAAATCCCGTTTCATCTCGGCTTTCCTGCAAAGCCTCCGCCGCTCCTTTGCCGCGGCGGAAGATTGCACTGCCCCTCGCCGGTAAAACAGGATTTTCATTCGCGCCTGCCGTCCCACACGACGCATGCTGCTCACGCGCGGCAGTTACCCTACCGCATCGGCCCGAAGATCGGCCTCGATCTTCGGAAAGCTCGATGCGTAGATTCAAAAAGTTAGAGCGTCCTTTGTGCGTCCGACTGGACGCACGGCGCTCTAGCCTAAAGGCTTTGCAAAGGTGCGCGTCATGACCCTCAGTTTCGATCCCGATACCCTTCCGCTGCCCGTCGGTCATTTCATCGGCGAACGGCTGGTGGAGGCCGGTGGCGTCATCGACATGCATCGCCCCTCCGATGGCAAGGCCTATGCCGGCTGCCCACTCGCCGACGAGGCAACCGTCGACCGCGCCGTCGAAACCGCGAAGAAGGCCCTGAAAGCCAGCAATTGGGGCGGCGTACGTCCCCGCGAACGCACCAAGGCGATGCAGCGCTGGGCCGACCTGATCGAAGCCGAGGCCGCAACGCTCGCCAAGCTCGAGGCGCTTTCCTCCACCCGGCCCGTTGGCCATCTCGTCGCCGGCGATATCGCCATCACCGCCGAGCAGATCCGGTTCTTCGCCGAATTCGCCGACAAGGAAGGCAGCGATCTCGTACCGACCGACGACAATAGTCTCGGCATGGTGATGACGGAACCCTACGGCGTGGTCGGCGCCATCACGCCATGGAACTTCCCGGTCTCGATGGCCGGGTGGAAGCTCGGTCCGGCACTGGCAGCGGGCAATGCGGTGGTGCTGAAACCTTCCGAAATGACGCCGTTCTCCACCGTCTATCTCGCCGAACTCGCCGTGCGCGCTGGCATCCCGGCAGGTCTCGTCAACATCGTGCTGGGCGACGGCCCGACCACCGGCAACGCGATCACCGGGCATCCCGATATCGCCAAGATCTCCTTTACCGGCTCGACCGGCGCGGGTTCCGCGATCATGGCCAATATCGCCCGCACCGGGGTCAAGCCGATGACGCTGGAACTCGGCGGCAAGAGCCCGCAGCTCGTCTTTGCCGACGCCGATCTTGGCAAGGCGGCCGAAGAGATTGCCAGAAGCATTCTTTCCAATGCCGGACAGGCCTGCGTTGCGGGTTCGCGCCTGATCGTCGAGGAAAGTGTGGCCGGCACTCTTGTCGAGGCCATCATCGCCCGTATGAAGGCCGTGCGCCCGGGCCCGACCTGGGACGAGGCAAGCCAGTATTCGCCGATCATTTCCGAGCGCCAGCGCGGCCGCATCGGCAGCATCGTGCAGGCGGCGGTTGCCGCCGGCGGCGAGTGCCTGACCGGTGGCGCGGCGATGGAGGGCGAAGGTTATTTCTACGCCCCGACCCTGATCGCCAATGTCCGGCAGGACTCGCCTGCCGTGAGCGAGGAGATCTTCGGACCGGTTCTGACCATGCAGACCTTTACCACGGAGGAAGAGGCGCTGGCGCTTTCCGACCATCCGACCTACGGGCTGGCGAGCGGCATCTTTACCCGCGATCTCTCCCGCGCCATCCGCCTGACCCGCCAGATCCAGGCGGGCACCGTCTGGGTCAACCGCTACAGCCGCTCGCGCGATCACATCCTGCCGACCGGGGGTTACAAACGCTCCGGGATCGGAAAGGATCTCGGCCGCGACGCCTATCTCGCCAACCGCAAGAGCAAGAGCGTCCTCATCAGCCTCTGACAGCACAAGGTCTTTCCCCATGCAGACATATTCCATCGCGCTCATTCCCGGCGACGGCATCGGCCGTGATGTCACCGCGGCAGCCTGGAGCGTGCTCGAAAAGGTTTCCAGCGATGCGGGCTTCGCCCTCAAGGGCACCGAGTTTCCGTGGTCCTGCAAGTTCTACAAGGAAACCGGGGCGATGATGCCGCCAGACGGCATCGAGACGCTGCGTAGCTTCGACGCCATTCTGCTTGGAGCCGTCGGCTGGCCGGCGGAAGTGCCGGATTCGGTCTCGCTGCATGGCCTGCTTCTGCCGATCCGCAAGGCCTTCGTGCAATATGCCAATATCCGTCCGCACCGGCTGCTGCCCGGCGTGCAGGGGCCGCTGAAGGCCGAGGCATTCGACATCCTCTGCATCCGCGAAAACACCGAGGGCGAATATTCCGGCGCCGGCGGGCGCGTGCATCAGGGCACCGCGGACGAAGTGGCGGTGGAAACCTCGATCTTCACCCGCAAGGGTGTCGAGCGCATCCTGCGCTTCGGTTTCGAGCAGGCCCGCGCCCGGCGCGGCAAGCTCGCCTCCATCACCAAGTCGAACGCCCAGAAATATTCCATGGTGTTCTGGGACGAGGTGACGAAGGAGCTTTCCGCCGAATATCCCGATGTCACGGTCACCAGCTATCACATCGACGCCATGGCCGCCCGCATGGTCATGGCGCCTGAAAGCCTCGACGTGGTGGTTGCCTCCAATCTCTTCGGCGACATCCTTACCGACCTTGGCGCCGCCATCCAGGGCGGTCTCGGCTTTGCGGCCTCCGCCAACATCAACCCGGACCGCTCCGCTCCGTCGATGTTCGAACCGGTGCATGGTTCGGCACCCGATATCGCCCATCTCGGCATCGCCAATCCGATGGCCACCATCTGGTCGGCTGCGATGATGCTCGATCATCTCGGCGAGAAGGACGCCGCCGCCCGCATCATGGCGGCGCTTGAGCAGACCACCGCCCGCGGCATCGGCACCGTACCGGGCAAGGACAGGACCGACGTCATCACCGCCGCAGTGCTTGCGGCGCTTTCCTGATATTTAAGGACAAGACATGCAGAACCTGAAGGACAAGGGCCTCTTCCGCCAGCAGGGCCTCATCGGCGGCAAATGGGTCGATGCAACCTCCGGCAAGACCGTCGATGTGACCGATCCCGCAACCCAGTCTTCCATCGGCAGCGTGCCGGATATGGGCGGCGACGAAACCCGCGCGGCAATCGAGGCGGCCAATGCCGCCTACCCCGCCTGGAAGCGGAAGACCCATGCCGAACGGGCGGCCCTTCTCGAGGCCTGGTTTGCCCTGATGATCGCCCATATCGACGATCTCGGCCTGATCCTGACAACCGAACAGGGCAAACCGCTGGACGAAGCCAAGGGTGAAATCCGCTACGGTGCGTCCTTCGTCAAATGGTTCGCCGAGGAAGCCCGCCGCATCGGCGGCACCACCATCCCCTCGCCGACGCCCGACCGCCGCATCGTGGTGCTGAAGGAGCCGGTCGGCGTCTGCGGCATCATCACGCCGTGGAATTTCCCCAATGCGATGATTACCCGCAAGGTGGCCCCCGCACTTGCCGCCGGCTGCACCGTGGTCATCAAGCCTTCCGAATTCACGCCCTATTCGGCGCTGGCGCTCGGCGTGCTCGCCGAACGCGCCGGCATCCCGGCCGGCGTCGTCAACATCGTCACCGGCATGCCGACGGAAATCGGCAACGAGATCATGGCCAACGAAACGGTCCGCAAGATCTCCTTCACCGGCTCGACCCGCGTCGGTTCGCTGCTGATGCGCGGCGCATCCGACAGCGTCAAACGGCTCTCGCTCGAACTCGGCGGCAATGCGCCGTTCATCGTGTTCGACGATGCCGATCTCGATCTTGCCGTCGAGGGCGCGCTGGTTTCCAAGTTCCGCAACGGCGGCCAGACCTGCGTCTGCGCCAACCGTATCCTCGTCCAGTCCGGCGTCTACGATGCTTTCGCAGCCAAGCTTTCCGAGCGCGTCAACGCGATGAAGGTCGGCCCCGGCACCGAGCCCGGCATCTCCATCGGCCCGATGATTAACGAGGCGGCCATCGCCAAGATCAACCGCCATGTGGAAGACGCGCTTTCCAAGGGTGCGAAGGTCGTGACGCAGAAGCCGGCAATGCCCGATGGACCGCAATACACCGCGCCCGTCGTGCTGACCGGTGCGACCACCGAAATGCTGCTGGCAAGCGAGGAGACCTTCGGTCCGGTCGCGCCACTCTTCCGCTTCGAAACGGACGAGGAAGCCATCGCGATTGCCAACGGCACGCCCTTCGGCCTCGCCGCCTATTTCTACACCGAGAGCCTGAAGCGTTCGTGGAAGGTCGCCGAGGCACTGGAATTCGGCATGGTCGGCCTGAATACCGGCGCGATCTCCACCGAAGTCGCCCCCTTCGGCGGCGTCAAGCAATCCGGCCTCGGCCGCGAAGGCGCCCAGGTCGGCATCGAGGAATATCTGGAGATGAAAACCTTCCACATCGGCGGCCTCGCCTGAGGCTGTTGATGGGCGGAAAAGGCAAACGGCCAATGCAGGTTCTTTGCGGAAGCCAAGTTTCATGAAAGCGTGGCTTCCGATTTTGGCCCAAACCGGTCATTGAGCGCACTTGTCACCCACCGCTTTGGAGCGCCGAACTCCATCAGATGATCGACAGGCGGGTTATCATTCGCATGAATTGGTATCAACGGTGGTTCTTGCCTCCGCTGTAATCGTCAGGGTTGGATAAACATGATAGGATGGTAGCTTGGGCCAACCGTTTATAGGGACTCGCTTCAATGTCTTCGTTGGCGACGCTTGCAACGTTGGAAGCTTCTAGACTGATCCAATATGGGAATGAGCTTTTTGCTCGCCGCAATTGGGAGCGGGAGCGACTGCTGGCCCATCAGCATGAACAGCTGGTCCTTATGCTGCGGCATGCCATTGATGCCTCGCCTTTTTATGGCAAAACGATAAGCGAACTGGTTTTGCGCAACGCGCCGCTTCACGAATTTCCGATCCTGACCAAGCAGATCCTCATGGCGAATTTCGACCAGATCGTCACCGATCCCCGGCTGGATCGAAGGCTGGTCGAGCATCACCTCGATAGCGATAACCCTGGCGACCTGCTTCTCGGCGAATACAGGGTCGCGGCTACTGGAGGGACGACCGGCGTAAAAGGGCTTGCTGTATTCGACAGTTCGGCTTGGTTGGCCGCAATCGGCAACACTTTGCGGTTTCAGAGATTTGTCGGCATTGATGAGGCGACCCAAAGCATGGGCATTTTCGCTTCATCGCCCGTGCATATCTCCTATCGCATTGGAACCGAGATGCGAGCCATACGCTCGCCTGCGCCGAGGCTGAATGTGTTGATGCCGATCGAAGCGGTCGTTGAAGGTTTGAATGCCTATCAGCCGGAAGTCGTCTCGACCTATCCGTCGTTCGTGCGTGTGCTGGCAAACGAACAACTAGCCGGCCGTCTGCATATAAGGCCAAGGCTAATTCGCACGAGCGCGGAAACTCTTACTCCGAAGGTGAGAGAGATCGCCGCAGACGCTTGGGGTGCGAAGGTCGCCAACTCCTATACCTGCACCGAGGCTGGAGCTATGGGGCATGAATGCGAGTGTGTCGATGGATTGCATCTCGCGGAGGATGCCTTCGTTTTCGAGGTCGTGGACGACAACGACCGGCCGGTGCCAAACGGAACGCCTGGTGCAAAGCTGCTGGTGACGACACTTACCAATCGCGTACTGCCTCTGGTGCGCTACGAAATCTCGGATATCGTCACGCTCGCGACCGAACCTTGCCGCTGCGGTCTGCCGTTCTGGCGCATCGCGAACATCGAGGGACGGAGAGAAGAGATGCTGCGGTTTGCGAAACGCGGCGGCGGAACGGTGGATGTCCATGGGCACCGGCTTCGTTCCCCGCTAACCAGCATCGAAGGGATAAGCCAATATCAGTTTGGCCAGTTGCCCGACGGCGTCGAAGTCACCATTTCACTCTTGCCCGGTTTTGATGCCGAATTGGTAAGCCACAAGCTGGAGTTCGCCCTGAGGGCGGCATTGGCAAAAATCGACGCCGAGCCTGCACAGATCCTCATCCGCGTTGTCGATGCAATCATGCGTTCGGGGTCCGGCGCGAAACAGCGGCTGGTAGTTTCGCCCACTTCGGGTTAGCTCACGCACAGCCTCGCCTCTTATTTTACGAAGGTATCTATTGTCCGTTTGTGGCGCTTCTGCGCCATGACGTACCTGGGCAATCCAACTTGCCGATCAAGCTCCACAGGGTGAAAGACGTAGAAGCTCATCCGCCACACGTTGCATCAATTCTGCGGTGGACTGCTCACCTTGAAGGCGAAGAACTGGGGCGGATTGATCGGCTAACCAACTCTCATGCTGCACAAGGTTGCGGCCAGTAAACGAGGGATCATCATAGCGCGAGGCCCAGTCCCGGAACGCCAGATGCGCCTCGTGCATGTCTCCGCCTGGCAAGATGCGCGCGCCATACCGGGCGGCCTCGCGCTGGTCAAGACGCTGAAGCCGTATGGTCGTGGGTGTTCGAAGAAATACGATTAGATCGACGTTGTGAATCAGAGCATCGCCCCAGCCGATGAACGAACCCGTCAAGATCCACCCTTCGGTTTCGCTTTGTCTGTCCTGTATCTGGCGGACACGTTCTTCAGGTGGACGCTTTGTGCTGAACGGGGGATCGGTCGGCATCCAGTAGAAGTCATCGACATCCAGTTGCGGAACGCCGAACCGCTTGGACAGCACAGCGCCGAGTGTGGAAACGCCTGAGCAGGATGCGCCGGTTAAGTATACTCGCGGCCGATAAGTCATGCGGTTCCCTCTAGCAAGAAGCCGCTTTTAGCGTGATGTGCCGTAGTGCTCAATGACAGGTTTTGGCGCTTCTGCGCCAGGACGGCCGTCGGCCCGAGGCCGTCATCAACCTGTTGTAGGGAGTCGGGTAAGTGTGCGGCCATCCTGTACGGAGACGTAGTGCCCATGCTTTCACTTCTGTCGCTTCATGGCTCAGGGCGTGACGAGACCGATCTAGCTGATTTCTGTCATCAGCTTGCACCTCAAGCCCGCTTCATCGCTCCTCGTGGTCCCTTTGCGGAGGCAGGTGGGTACACCTTCTTCAGACGTCGTTCTGATCGCAGCATTGATGCTGCTGAAGTTCTGAACCTGGCGACAGCGTGGGTCTCGCAAGAAGCACAGACATTTCTTCCGGCACCAGGTGAGGTTATTGCGGTGGGATATTCGAGCGGCGCGATCTTCGCTGAAGCGTTACTCTCGGTCGCTCCTGAAAGGCTCGCGGGCGCGATCCTTATGCGTCCCGAACCGCTCTCCCCGAACTTCAAGTTCCCGGGAATGTCAGCTAAACCCGTTCTTATCGTGGCAGGCCAACATGACGAGCGTCGACGGCCCGACGACGCTGCCATTCTTGCTGAGCAGTTGAGCAAGGCTGGGGCTCGGGTCTCACTTCATGTTATAAATGCTGAGCATGGCTGGGCCGGTGACAATGCGGACGTTATGCTAGCCCGCTCCTGGCTAGCGACCGCCGCCGCCCACTAGTCCGCTCTTGGCGCACAGGCGACGCGACGCCGCCACGAGGCTATGTCCGCTCTTGGATACGCTCGATGACGACCTTTACCACTGAATTGAAGGCCCAACGCGGACACACAACCACCCACAGCCTACCCCTACTGAACCTTATCGAGCATCTTGTAATACATGCCGACCAGCGGCAGGAACCACGGTTTGCCGAAATGGCCCGGCACGGCGGGCCAGTCGAGGCCTTTGAGCGGGTTGCGGTCGGACTTTCCGAGGATCGCGTCCGCCATAATCATGCCGAGATGGGTGGAAAGCTGGGCGCCGTGGCCTGAATAGCCCATCGCATACCAAAAGCCGTCGTGATAGCCGGCGCGCGGGTAGCGGTCCTTGGTCATGTCGACAAGGCCGCCCCAGCAATAGTCGATCTCGACCTTGGCGAGCTGGGGAAAGATCCGGGCGAGGCTTTCACGCAGGATCTCGCCGCTCTTGGCATCCGAGCGCTGGTCGGATGTGGCGGAGAAACGGGCGCGGCCGCCAAAGATCAGGCGGTTGTCAGGCGACAGGCGGAAATAATTACCGATGTTCATCGTGTTGACGCAGGTGCGGTTGCCCGGCATCGTCGCGGCGACCTCGGCATCGGTCAGCGGACGGGTCGCGATGATGAAGCTGCCGACGGCAATGATGCGTCGGCGGAAATAGCCGAAGTTCGGCGTGGTATAGGCGCCGGTCGCAACCAGAACCTGATTGGCGGTCACCGTTCCGCGCTTCGTCCGCAGGCTGTGGCGGTTGCCGTTCTTGTCCTGCGCGACGACGGCCGCATCCTCGTGGATCACGGCACCGTGGCGGCGGGCCGCTTCGGCAAGGCCAACGACATAGCGGCCCATATGCATCATCGCGCTCTTCTTCGACAGCATGGCGCCGTAGAAGGGCGAGCCGATCTCGCTTTTCAGGTCGGCGCTGCTCAGAAGAGCGGTATCCGGATCGACTTCGGCATGCAGCGCCTCGAAATTGCGCGCCAGAGTCTCGAAATGCTGTGGCTTGGAGGCGAGTTTCAGCTTGCCGGCACGGCGGAAGTTGCAATCGATGCCCTCTTCCGCCACCAGCGCCTCGATGGTGTCGACGGAATCGTCGAGCGCCTTGTAGAGGGCGATGGCGCGTTCCTTCCCGAGTTCGGCCTTGGCCGAGAGATAGCTGTGCGCCAGCCCGTTGTTGAGATGGCCGCCATTGCGGCCGGAGGCTCCGGCGCCGACCCGTTCCGCCTCCAGCACGACCACGCGCGTTCCCGCTTTCGCGAGCTGCCGCGCCGCCGCAAGGCCGGTGAAGCCGCCGCCGATCACGGCCACGTCGTAGTGACCTTCGACCGGGCCTTGCGCAGCCCCGGAAAAGACCGGGGCGGTGTCGTGCCAGTAGGACAGGAACTTCATGGGTCTATGCCTTTCCTTCAGAGCCCGACGACGCCGGGCAGGCCGGAAATGTCGGCGATCTCGACATAGCCGTAATAGGGATTTGCCGGCTCGTGACCGCGATTGACCCAGACCTTGTTCTTGATGCCGAGATCATGCGCCGACATCAGGTCGTAGCGGAAGGACGAGGAGCAGTGAAGAATGTCCTCCGGGCCGCAGCCAAGCATGTCGAACATGTATTCGAAGGCCTTGAAGCGCGGCTTGTATGCGTTGGCCTGCTCGGCGGTGTAGACCGCATGGAAGGGTGCGCCGAGCTTCTCGACATTCGACATGATCTGCGAGTTCATCGCGTTGGACAGGATGACCAGCGGGATTTCCTTGGCGACCTTGGCAAGCCCTGCCGGAACGTCGGCATGCGGACCCCAGGTCGGCACCCGCTCATAGACCATCTTCGCGTCTTCTTCCCTGAAGGCGACGCCGTTGCGCTTGCAGGTCCGCTCGATCGCGTTGTGGACCACGTCCGCATAGGGCTTCCAGTCGCCCATGATCTCGTCGAGGCGGTAGGCTGCGAAGTTCTTGACGAATTCGGCCATGCGCGGCTCGTCGAGCTCTGCGCTGTAGAGGTCGCGGGCTGCTTCCGCCATCTGGAAATTAATCAGCGTGCCGTAGCAGTCGAAGGTGATGTATTTCGGGCGGAAGTGGCTCATGCTTTTCATCCTTGCGATTGAGCGGGATCAGATGCGTCGTCCAGATCATAGGATGGACCGGGGACGACGACGCTACTGAATTGGCCTGCCTTGAAGCAGAATGTTTCGTATCCCGAGCGTGGTTTGGCAGAGAGTTGCGGCGGATCGCGGTAAAAGCCCGCCTTCAAGGGCCAGAAAGTCGCCTTGCCCGGCAGAGGCTCCAGCATAAGATGCGGTGAGCCCATATTGCTACGGCGAAAGATACCGCGACGGGAGCCGCCTTCAGACGATCTTCCGGCGCTGAACGCAGAGACTTGTGGGCAGCTAACAAGGAACTGCCCATGCAGACAAATCAAATCGATCTCGTGGCCTTTGCCCCCCGGCATCTGGAGGGGGCGCTTGCCCTTTCCCAGCAGGCCGGCTGGCCTCATCGCCTCGAGGACTGGCAGATGGCGCTCGCGCTCAGCGAAGGCTTCGTCGCCGTGGATGATAGCGGGCGCGTCGTCGCGACCGTGCTCGTCACGTCTTACAAGAACGATTGCGCCACCATCAACATGGTCATCGTCGATGAAGCCATGCGCGGCCGCGGGCTGGGCCGCAAGCTGATGGACGCCGCTCTTTCGCTGGCGGGCGAGCGCCCATTGCGTCTCATCGCCACCACCGACGGATTGCCGCTCTACCAGAAGCTCGGCTTTGAGGAGACCGGCACCGTTCTGCAATTCCAGGGACCGGTTTCCCCGGTCGCGGCACCGGCAGGCGTTCATGCCGCCTCGCCGGCCGATATTCCGGCCATTGCCGAACTCGACCGACAGGCCTTTGGCGCGGACCGGGAAGGGCTGATCGCCTATCTCGCCAATGTCGACCGCTTCGCCGTCATCCGGCAAAGCGGAAAGGTCAGCGGCTTCGCAGCCCTGCGCGATTTCGGGCGCGGCGAGCTGGTCGGCCCGGTCGTCGCCTCGGATCTGGATGACGCAAGCGCGCTGATTTCCTATTTCGCCGCCAGCCGGCCGGGCGCCTTCCTGCGCATCGACACAACGTTGGATACCGGGCTTGCCCCTTTCCTTTCGGGGATCGGTCTCCAGCATGTCGGCGGCGGCATCGCCATGCAGCGCCCGCCGAGACCCGCAGCACAAAATTCCAAGACCAGGACATTCGCCCTCGCCAGCCAGGCGCTGGGCTGAAACGGAGACTGCCATGTACAGCAATTCCCTCATCGAACTCGACCGCGCCCATCTGGTGCATCCGGTCGCTTCCTATCGCGGCCATGAGAAGCAGGGCGTTCGCGTCCTCGCCTCTGCCTCCGGCGCGACCGTGACAGACGCATCGGGCAAGCAACTGGTCGATGGCTTCGCCGGTCTCTGGTGTGTCAATGCCGGTTACGGTCACGAAAGCATCGTCGAGGCCGCCACGCGGCAATTGCGCGAACTGCCCTATGCGACCGCCTATTTCGGCCTCGGCTCGGAGCCGGCCATCCGGCTTGCGGCCGAACTTGCCGAACGCGCACCGGGCGACCTCAACCACGTCTATTTCACCCTCGGCGGCTCGGATGCCGTCGACAGCACGATCCGCTTCGTCCGCTATTACTGGATCGCCCGCGGCCAGCCGCAGCGCGACCAGTTCATCTCGATCGAGCAGGGCTATCACGGCTCATCGACGGTCGGCGCAGGCCTCACGGCGCTTCCCGCCTTCCATGCCGGCTTCGGCGTACCGTTCGACTGGCAGCACAAGATCCCGTCCCATTACGCCTATCGCAACCCGGTCGGCGAGAACCCGCAGGCGATCATCGCCGCTTCGGTCGCGGCTCTTCGCGCCAAGGTCGAGGCTCTCGGCCCGGACCGGGTCGCAGCATTCTATGCCGAGCCGATCCAGGGTTCGGGTGGCGTACTGGTGCCGCCGAAGGGCTGGATGAAGGCCATGTGCGAGGTCTGCCGCGAGTTGGACATCCTCTTCATCGCCGACGAGGTCATCACCGGTTTCGGCCGCACCGGCCCGCTGTTCGCCTGCACCGAGGACGAGATCGTCCCGGACTTCATGACCACCGCCAAGGGCCTCACTTCGGGTTATGTGCCGATGGGTGCGGTCTTCATGTCGGACCGGGTGTATGATGTCATTGCCGATGCGGCCGGCGCTTCGGCGGTCGGGCATGGCTACACCTATTCCGCCCATCCGGTCAGCGCCGCCGTCGGGCTGGAAGTGCTGCGGCTTTATGAGAACGGCCTTCTGGAAAACGGTGTGAAAGCCGGCGCTCGCCTGATGGCCGGCCTCGAAGCCCTCAAGGATCACCCGCTGGTTGGCGATGTGCGCGGCCGTGGCATGCTTGCCGCCGTCGAACTCGTCGTCGACAAGCAGAAGAAGACGCCGCTTCCGGCGGCTGCCGAACCGGCGCGCCGCATTTTCGACCGCGCCTGGGATAACGGCCTCGTCATCCGCGCCTTCGCCAACGGCATTCTTGGCTATGCCCCGCCGCTCTGCTGCACGGACGCCGATATCGACGCCATTATCGAGCGAACCCGCCGCACGCTGGACCAGACGCTGGAGGATACGGACGTCCGCGCGGCGATGACCTGAGCGGGTTCAAGGGAAAACCGAGGGTTCCGCGAGTCCCCAAAATATCGCGGAACTGTCATATTCGGAATTTTGTGCCGCCTCGCCGCTTCATTTCGGAGGATCCGGCGCGACACACCTGCGAAACTAAAGGGGTCGGAAAGAGCTATAGAACCCAAGAAAAAGGGGCTTTCCGGCTTGCAGGGCGGTTTCACCGCCATCGCATCGAACAGAATTTTCTTCTGCACCACGCCTCTTGAAGACGTGCTGAACTGGGAACGTGAACGTGGCAAAGAGCCTTTCGCAATTCAGATACATGACTTTTGATGTGGTCGGCACACTCATCGACTTCGAGGGCGGCATCAAGGATTGCCTCTCGGCGATCGCTGCCGAAGCCGGCGTTTCTGTTGACGGAGAGGAAGCTCTCTCGCTCTATCGGGCGGCGCGTTATTCGGATGACGCCGATCTCTTTCCGGATGATCTCGTGCGCGTCTATCTCGTAATCGCGCCGAAGCTCGGTCTTCCCGCCGAACGGAAATACGGCGAGCGGCTGCGCGATTCCGCCAAGAGCTGGAAGGGCTTTCCCGATAGCGCCGAAGCGCTTGCCAGTCTCGGCAAGACCCACAAGCTCATCGCCATGACCAATGCCCGCCGCTGGGCGTTCGAATATTTCTCGAAGGAACTCGGCAATCCCTTCCATGCCGCCTTCACCGCCGACGATACCGGCACCGAAAAGCCGGATCCGGCCTTCTTCCAGAAGGTTTTCGATTTCGTTGCCACCGAAGGCAACAGCAAGGACGACATCCTGCATGTCGCCCAGAGCCAGTACCACGATATCGGCATTTCCCGGAAACTCGGCATGACCAATTGCTGGATCGAGCGTCGCCACGCCCAGAAGGGATATGGCGGCACCATCGAGCCGGCCGAGTTTACCAAGCCGGACTACCACTTCACCTCCATGGCCGGCCTTGCCGATGCCGTGAAAGAAGCAAGCGCCTGAACTTCAGCCTTCGGAGCGGACCCGGCCCGAACGGCCGGCCGCTTTGCAAAACCAAACGAAAAAGGGGAATGACATGAGCGACAAGATTACGAACTGGACGAAGTCCGACGACGCTATGGTCGAAAACGCCATTCGTCGGGGCGCAACGCGCCGCGAACTGCTGCAGTTGATGCTGGCTGGCGGCGTCGCCATGTCGGCCGGCGGCATGATCCTCGGCCGCGCCAGCAATGCCGTTGCTGCAACGCCGGTTTCCGGCGGCGCGCTGAAGGCTGCCGGCTGGTCCTCCTCCACCGCAGACACGCTCGACCCGGCCAAGGCCTCGCTGTCGACCGACTATGTCCGTTGCTGCTCGTTCTACAACCGCCTCACCTTCCTCGACGCCTCCGGCACGCCGCAGATGGAACTGGCTGAATCAATCGAATCCAAGGACGCCAAGACCTGGACCGTGAAGCTGCGCAAGGGCGTCACCTTCCACGACGGCAAACCGCTGACTGCAGACGACGTGGTGTTCTCGCTGAAGCGTCACCTGGACAAGGCTGTCGGCTCCAAGGTCGCCAAGATCGCCGCCCAGATGACCGGCTTCAAGGCCGTCGACAAGGAAACCGTCGAGATCGAACTCGCCAATCCGAATGCCGACCTGCCGACCATTCTCGCCATGCATCACTTCATGATCGTGGCCGACGGCACCACCGACTTCTCCAAGGCCAACGGCACCGGCGCCTTCGTGCGTGAAGTGTTCGAGCCGGGCGTGCGCTCGGTCGGCGTCAAGAACAAGAACTACTGGAAGGGCGGCCCGAACGTCGATTCCTTCGAATTCTTCGCCATCAGCGACGACAACGCCCGCGTCAATGCGCTGCTGTCGGGCGATATCCATCTCGCCGCCTCGATCAATCCCCGTTCCATGCGTCTCATCGAGAGCCAGGACGGCTTCGTGCTGTCGAAGACCACCTCCGGCAACTACACCAATCTCAACATGCGCATGGACATGGCGCCGGGCGACAAGAAGGACTTCATCGAAGGCATGAAGTACCTCGTCAACCGCGAGCAGATCGTCAAGTCGGCGCTGCGCGGCCTTGCTGAAGTCGGCAACGACCAGCCGGTCTCGCCGGCCAATTTCTACCACAATGCCGACCTGAAGCCGAAGGCCTTCGACCCCGACAAGGCAAAGGCGCTGTTCCAGAAAGCCGGCGTTCTCGGCCAGTCCATCCCGGTCATCGCTTCGGAAGCCGCGACCTCCTCGATCGACATGGCGATGATTATCCAGGCCGCCGGCGCCGAGATCGGCATGAAGCTCGACGTGCAGCGCGTTCCCTCCGACGGCTACTGGGACAACTACTGGCTCAAGGCGCCGATCCACTTCGGCAACATCAACCCGCGCCCGACCCCGGACATCCTGTTCTCGCTGCTCTACACCTCGGAAGCTCCCTGGAACGAAAGCCAGTACAAGTCGGAGAAGTTCGACAAGATGCTGATCGAGGCGCGTGGCTCGCTCGATCAGGCCAAGCGCAAGGAGATCTACAACGCCATGCAGGTCATGGTCGCCGAGGAAGCTGGCACGATCATTCCGGCCTACATCTCCAACGTCGATGCGACCAGCGGCAAGCTCAAGGGCCTCGAAGCCAACCCGCTCGGCGGCATGATGGGTTACGCCTTCGCGGAATATGTCTGGCTGGAAGCCTGACGAAAACGCCGACCGGGGATGAACTTTCATCCCCGGTCCGTTTCCCGTTTGCGTTATAGTTCAACCATCGAACACCATAGGGAGAGCCTAGATGAATTCGCGGGTCCTGTCCCTTGTCCTGAGCAGGTTGCTCATCGCGGTCATCACGCTGGTGATCGTTTCGCTCGCGGTCTTTCTCGCCACGACACTTCTGCCCGGCGACACCGCAACCATCCTTCTCGGCCAGGCGGCCACGCCGGAAGCGGTCGAGGGCCTTCGCAAGGCCATGCATCTCGACGAACCGGCGCTGTTCCGGTTTATCCGTTGGGGTCTCGGCCTGCTACAGGGCGATCTCGGCACTTCCTATGCCAACGACATGCCGGTCGCGCAGCTGATTGCGGGACGCTTCGTCAATTCGATGAAGCTTGCCGGCGTTACCGCCCTCTTCTCCGTTCCGATCGCGCTGACGCTTGGCATCACCGCCGCCATGCTGCGCGGCTCGCTCTACGACCGCATCGTCACCATCCTGACGATCGGGGTCATCTCCGTGCCGGAATTCATGGTGGCGACATCGGCCGTGCTGCTCTTCGCCGTCTACCTGAAATGGCTGCCGGCACTCTCCTTCGCCAATGAGGTCCACACCATCGCCGACATGCTCCGCGTCTACGCCATGCCGGTCATCACGCTGACCTTCGTCGTCTCGGCCCAGATGATCCGCATGACCCGCGCCGCCGTGGTGGAGACGCTGAACACGCCCTATGTCGAGATGGCGCTGCTGAAAGGCGCGTCGCGTCCACGCATCGTCCTGAAACATGCGCTGCCCAACGCGCTCGGCCCGATCGTCAATGCGGTGGCGCTGTCGCTTTCCTACCTGCTCGGCGGCGTCATCATCGTCGAGACCATCTTCAACTATCCCGGCATCGCCAAGCTGATGGTCGATGCGGTCGCAACCCGCGACCTGCCGCTCATCCAGAGCTGCGCCATGATCTTCTGCCTCGGCTACCTGATCCTGATTACCGCCGCCGATATCATCGCAATCCTTTCCAACCCGAGGCTCCGATGACCACGAATACGAACACCTCCGTACGGCCGGCCGGCTCGCGGTTCGGATACCGCTTCAACCTCGTCGGTATCGTCGGCCTCTCGATCATCGCGCTCTGGGCGATCATCGCGATCCTCGCGCCCCTGCTCATTCCCCATCCCGTCGGCGAGATCGTCGACTACGACTATTTCGGGCCGATGAGTTCCGAACTGTGGCTCGGTTCCGATTATCTCGGCCGCGACATGTTCTCCCGCATCCTGATGGGCGCGCGCTATACCGTCGGCATCTCGCTCGCCGCCGTCGCCATCGCCTGTTTCACCGGCGTCGTGCTGGGCATGATCGCCGCGGTTGCCGGCGGTTGGCTCGATACCGTGCTCAGCCGTTTTCTCGATGCGCTGAATTCCATTCCGAGCAAGCTTTTCGGCCTCGTGGTGGTCGCCGCCGTCGGTTCCTCCATCCCCGTGCTCATCATGACGCTGTCGGTCATCTATATCCCCGGCGCATACCGCTTTGCCCGGGCGCTGGCGGTCAATGTCAACGCCATGGATTTCGTCACCGTCGCCCGCATTCGCGGCGAAAGCATCTTCTACCTGATCGGCTCGGAGATCCTGCCCAACATCGTCGGCCCGGTTCTGGCCGATCTCGGCATCCGCTTCGTCTTCATCGTGCTGCTGCTCTCGGGCCTCTCCTTCCTCGGCCTCGGCGTCCAGCCGCCCTATGCCGACTGGGGTGCGCTGGTGCGGGAAAATATCGGCGGCCTGCCCTTCGGCGCGCCGGCGGTCATCTTCCCGTCGCTGGCCATCGCCAGCCTCACCATCAGCGTCAACCTGCTGATCGACAACCTGCCCAAGAAGATCCGAGACAGGAGCGCATGATGGCCAACCTCGTCGAAATCCGTGACCTGAAGGTCGAGGCGACCACCGATTCCGGCCGCCGGGTCGAGATCATCAAGGGCGTCAGCATCGATATCGCCGAGGGCGAGATCGTCGCCCTGATCGGTGAGAGCGGTTCCGGCAAGACCACCATTGCGCTGACGCTGATGGGGCATGCCCGCACCGGCTGCCGCATTTCCGGCGGCAGCGTTTGTGTCGACGGCAAGGACATGGTGACGCTGTCCGAGCGCCAGCGCGCGGCGATCCGCGGCACCGAGGTCGCCTATGTGCCGCAGAGTGCGGCCGCCGCCTTCAATCCGGCCTCGACCATCATGGAGCAGGTGATCGAGGTGACCCGCATTCACCGGCTGATGCCGCCGGAGGAAGCGCGCAAACGTGCGGTCGAACTCTTCCGCGCCCTGTCGCTGCCCAATCCTGATACCATCGGCAATCGCTATCCGCATCAGGTTTCCGGCGGCCAGTTGCAGCGCCTTGCCGCGGCCATGGCGCTGATCGGAGGTCCGAAGCTGGTGATCTTCGACGAACCGACCACGGCGCTCGACGTCACCACCCAGATCGAGGTGCTGCGCGCCTTCAAGTCCGTCATGCGCAAGGACAGGATCGCCGGCGTCTATGTCTCCCACGACCTCGCCGTCGTCGCCCAGATTGCCGATCGCATCGTCGTTCTCCGGGGCGGCGAGGTGCAGGAAATGGGCACGACCGCCGACATCCTCACCGACGCCAAGCATCCCTATACCCGCGAACTGCTGGCCGCCTTCGAGCCCCGGCCGCGCGTCGCCGACGCGGCAGTGGTAGACGAAAGCCGTCCGCTGCTCGAAATCGAGGACGTGATCGCCGGCTATGGTCCGCTCCAGTCGGACGGCCTGCCGCTGATGCGCGCCGTGCAGTCCGTCAGCCTCAAGGTGGAGAAGGGCCGCAATCTCGGCATCATCGGCGAATCCGGCTGCGGCAAGTCCACGCTTGCCCGCGCCATCGCCGGCATTCTTCCCGCTTCGGCAGGCAACATCGTCTTCGACGGGCGCGAACTGGGAAAAAGCGCCCGCGAACGTACGCGCGACCAGTTGCGCGAGATGCAGATCGTCTTCCAGTATGCCGATACGGCGCTCAACCCGGCCAAGCCCATTGAGGAAATCCTCGGGCGTCCGCTTGCCTTCTATCACGGCATGAAGGGCAAGGCCCGCGATGCCCGCATCGACCAGCTTCTCGACATGGTGCACCTGCCTCGCTCGGTTCGCCATCGCCATCCCGCCGAACTCTCGGGCGGACAGAAGCAGCGCGTCAACTTCGCCCGCGCGCTTGCCGCCGAACCCAAACTGATCCTCTGCGACGAGATCACCTCCGCCCTCGACACCGTGGTCGCCGCGGCCGTCATCGAACTCCTGAAGGAACTCCAGCGCGAACTCGGCCTCTCCTACGTCTTCATCAGCCACGACCTCTCGGTGGTCGAGGCCATCTGCGACGAGATCGTGGTGATGTATGGCGGCAAGAAGGTCGAACAGATCACCCCGGCGGCGCTGAAGGCCCCGCAGCACCCCTATTCCCAACTGCTGTTCTCATCCGTCCCGAAACTCGACCCCACCTGGCTCGACGGCCTTCAGCAGGACCCGGAACTGGTGCGTTCTTACTGCCGGAAGTAGGGGGGGGCTTCGGGTGCGGGGGCGGATCGTTGTTCGGAATGGGCTAGAAACTGTGGCCGAGAACGCAACGTCGACTGCGAGGCCCTATCCTGATGGTCAGATCCTCGGCTTCAAAGACCCGTTGACTGCCATACAGCGACAGTGAATGCATTCGCCCCCATTTGAAGCGTCTGAGGACGCCTTTTGACTTCCTCAGCGCCGACGTTCGAACTGCCACTGCCGTTGGGATTATAAAGATTATTTTACCAGTCGTAGATGACCACGAGGAGGCGTATTTGGCGCCGTCCGCGGGGCAGATGGTACACCAACGGTCACGAGACCAAATAACAGTTTCGCGAGCTCCGCCTCAGGCAATGAAAGACGCTCAGCCAACCCGACCAATCCAAACTGTTCGTCTCGGCGAACTTCGCCTAGTACCTTATGCCAGATCTGGGATTGCTCACGTCGAATCGGCGAAGGCTCTTCTGTACGCCAGCCTCGCCTTGAGATCTCAACGAAAATCTGCTGGTAGTTCCATTTGGTAAGGATACCGACCTCGTGTAGTCGGTAAGCCATAGCAGCAACGGATACCGACCACTCCTGTTTCAGTTGCACGACTTTTGGAAGCCCTGAAACGCGTCCCACAGCCCGGAGTGGTGCCTCGGGCATCAAGAAGGCTGCCGCGAACTCATTGGCCTGCTTCTCGGCCTCTAGACCGTTGGGCGCAGCATGCTTGTGCAGTACGAGATGTCCGAGTTCATGAGCAGCGTCGAATCGGCTTCGCTCTGCAGATTTTTGAGTGTTTAGAAAGATATAAGGTCGCGTTCCTCGCCACAACGAGTACGCATCGACCTCTTTACCGTCCTCCCCAAGAGAGAAAACTCGAACACCTTTCAACTCAAGCAGATGAACCATGTTCTTAATAGGTCTGTTGCCTAACCCCCAATAGTCTCGCAGTCCAGCAGCAGCAGTCTGAGGCAACTCTTCTCGCATGTCGGGTAGGTCTGCGTCCGGCAGATCAAACTCGTCTTCCAACCAGTCCGACAAAAGGAACGCGACAGCACCAGCGGCGATTGCTCCATCCCGCTGCCGAGCTGTCATTTTGCTCATAGACCGAAAACTGACTCCTTCCACCTGGGGTATGTCCAAGTCGTCAGCCATGAAAAATTCTAAAGGGAAGCCAAGTACTCGCGCGAATCTCCGAGCTACCTCGTCGCTCGGCAGGTATTCTCCAGCCTCGTAACCGGTCACCGTACGAGGTTCGATACCAACTCGGGACGCGAGTTCTCGCATCGTCAGCCCGGCGCGCTGACGAGCGACCTTCAGCCGCGATTTATTGAACATTTTATGCAGCCTTGCGCTTTACGGGCACGTCAATATCGGGCGTGTCATCTACTTTCTGTGGCACGCCGCCGTCCACACCAGGTATGGGGATGAATATACGTTCAGCCCAGCCGGTCACCATCTGGTCGTCGAAGTTTGACGGTAGGGATAGCTCGGCCCGACACTGTTCATCATCAATGTTTATGAGGAGCATATACGTCTTGTAGTTAAGGACGGTCGCAGCCCGGCGAAGATCAGCTTCCACTGTCTCGGGGAAAAGATCACCCTCGAAACTATTTTTCAACACGGCCGCCTCAGTAAAGAGGCCCTTGAGGGACTTGGTTCTCGGCATTCCAGGCCACCTGCACGTGAGGTCGTCGGCGCTCGCAACTACAATATTGATCTCGCTCGAATCATTGATCACCAAAGAGTAATTGCTCGGGTCGTCTTTCCGCCAACCAAGGGGCACCAACTCATCCCGCAGAGTACGTACGACCATTCTCCATGCCTCGGTGCCCGGGATGAATGGTGGGTCATTGTCAGTGCAGTTCAACCGGGCCACGTGTCCAGCCTGTACAGCCTTGATCAGCGCTTCGACAGAGATGCTCAATTCCATAAGACGGCGACGAGCGTCAAATGGATGCTGATAGAGTGCGGTGCTTGCAACAGTGCTCATGGATAAGTTCCAACTTCATTTTTTTTACCTTATAGCAGGTGGAAAAAATGAAGTCCAGTGGCAAGGTGACTTGTCAAAAGGCGACTCCCCAATGGTGGAAGCTTGCTTTCGGGATGATACAAGGCTGCGCCAATGACTGCTACGAGGACGCAAAGCTGTCCTTAGCACGCCTTCTCGCTCCGGGCCGCCTATTCGACGGGTTGGATAGCCGCACACTCCCTCAAAGCGGAAACAAACTGGTCAGCGGCATGTGGGCCTTGACGATCGGGGACTTCAGCACGACGAAGGAGAAATATTTGTCGATGCCGATGTCCATGTCGGTCAGGCGTTCCATGATCGTCTGGTATTCGCCGATGCCGGCGGTGACGAATTTCAGGAGATAGTCGTAGCCACCCGAGACCAGATGGCATTCGATCACCTGGTCCACCTTCTCGACGGCCGCGAGGAAGCGGGCGAAATCGATCTGCCGGTGGTTCTTGAGGGTGACTTCGGTGAAGACGGTGAGCGTCTGCCCGAGCTTGCCGACATTGATCTGCGCCGAATAGCCGTCGATATAGCCCTCGGCCTGCAGCTTCTTCACCCGCATCAGGCAGGGGCTGGGCGAGAGATTGACCAGCTCCGCCAGCTCGACATTGGTGATGCGGCCGTTCTTCTGCAGTTCGTAGAGGATCTTGATGTCGATCCGGTCCAGTTTCATGTCGCGTCCGCCATGTTCGAGCAAGGGATGCGCGAGGGCAGCATAAAATGCTGCAATCGGCCTGTCGCAAACTTAGCACATCCCCCTCTTCTGTCCATCGCCGAGGAAATTCGTCTTTGAAGCATAATAGTTTGCGGTCAGGGACAACCGCAGAATGAAATGCCGGGAGAGCCGAAACTCCGGTCACGCTTCCGGCGACAAAAGGCTAGATTGGGACAGAATTCCGGAGAGCTGAACCATGCCCGCACCCCTGCGCCATATCGAAACGACAGAGACCTTGCCGGCATCCGCCGATGCCGTGGTGATCGGCGGCGGCATCGTCGGCGTTTTCGCGGCATATTATCTGGCGAAGCGCGGCATGCAGGTGGCGCTTATCGAAAAGGGCAGGATCGGCGCCGAGCAATCGAGCCGCAACTGGGGCTGGTGCCGCCAGCAGAACCGCGACGCCCGCGAACTGCCGATGGCGACGAAGAGCCTCGATCTCTGGGAACGCTTCGCCGCCGACAGCGGCGAGGACACCGGCTTTCGCCGTTGCGGCCTCTTCTATCTCAGCAATGACGAGGCGGAGCTGGCGGGATGGGCGCGCTGGCGCGATTTCGCCCGCACCGTCGGTGTCACCACCCATATGCTGGATAGTGCAGAGGCGAGCGAACGCGGCCGCGCCACCGGTCGCATCTGGAAGGGCGGCGTCTTCTCGCCGACGGACGGCATTGCCGATCCGGCCAATGCCGCACCCGCCGTCGCTCGTGCGATCATGGCGCTCGGCGGTTCGGTGCACCAGATGTGCGCGGCGCGCGGCATCGAGACCGAGGGCGGACGCCTCTCCGCCGTCGTCACCGAAAAGGGCACGATCCGCACAAAACTCGCGGTCATGGCCGGCGGCGCCTGGGCCTCGTCCTTCTGCCGGCAGTTCGGCGTGCGTTTTCCGCAGGCGTCGGTCCGCTCGTCCATCCTGTCGGTTTCGGCCGGGGCCGAGGGGCTTCCCGATGCCCTGCACACCGCCGCCGTCTCCGTCACGCGCCGTGGCAATGGCGGTTATACGCTGGCGATCAGCGGCCGCGGCCGCATCGATCCCACCGCCCAGCAACTGCGCTTCTCCCGGCAATTCGTGCCGATGTTCCTGCGCCGCTGGAAAAGTCTATCGCCGGGCGGTCTGGAGGGTATTCGCTCAGGGCATGAAAGCCTGGCGCGCTGGCGTCTCGATGAGGAGACCCCGATGGAGCGCATGCGCATCCTCGATCCGGCAACGGATGCATCCACCATCCGGCTCACGCATCAGCGGGCGCTCGATCTCTTTCCCGAACTGCGCAAGACGACGATCACGGCGGCATGGGCCGGTTATATCGACAGCACGCCGGATGGCGTTCCGGCCATCGGCGAACTCTCGGAAGTGCCGGGCTTCATTCTCGCAGCAGGCTTCAGCGGCCACGGCTTCGGCATCGGCCCGGGCGCCGGCCACCTCATCGCCGACATCGTCACCGGCGACGAGCCGCTCGTCGATCCGAAACCCTACCACCCGGATCGCCTGCACGCATCCGTCTGGGGCAAGGTCGCCAATTTCTAGCTCATCGGCACCCCGGCCGGATTGAGCCTTTCTGCTTATGCGATCTGTCCGGTCGAAATGGGGGCAATTCACCCATCATCGATAAACGATCTGTGCACCAACGCCCATCCACGCATGGGCGCCGGCATGCGCGGCCGCGTGTGGGACGTTCTGGCGGACTGTGGGACTGGCAATGCTGGGCGAACCGCTCAAACAGATTGCGGCACACGATGCCATGTTGCTGGTTCGAAGGCCGATCGCCGCCACGGCCATGTTTCATAACCTGGCGGTCGTTACGCCCAACGTGAAGGATTTCGAGGGAACCGGTATCCTTGCCGTTGACGCCCCGGCTGACTCCGATTCATAAGGAGCGTTTTTCTCGGAATTTATGTATCAAACCGCACAGCTCGTCTCGATTTTATAACGACGGATAAT
>NZ_JAGGCS010000007.1 GCF_022884085.1 Paenirhizobium cremeum | reverse complement strand
CAGCATTTAGGGCCGCAGATCTGGAGCTGATCAGACGATGCCGCCCGAACCACCCTTCACAGCCGGTCGTTCCGCCGCGACCTGGGCGCGATAGCCGCTGGCGCGATAGGTGGCGACCGGATCGATAGCGCCGCCGGCGCGGCGGCGGGCTTCGGCCAGGATCGGCTCGACATCCGTGCGATAGGCGCGCTTCAGCGTTTCCGTCGCCATCAGCGCATCGTTTTCGCTTTGGAAGCCCTCCAGTGCCGTGCGGTCGACCAGAAGCGCCTGGGCATAGGCGCGGCGGATCTCGTTGGCGCTGGAAATCAGGCTCTCGATCGGATCCGTGACATTGTGGCTCTGGTCGATCATGTGGGCCGGGTGGAAGCCCTTGACCCCGCGATGCTCGGCATCAACCAGTTCGTTGAAGACGAGGAAGAGGCGGTAAGGCTCGACCGAGCCGGCATCGAGGTCGTCGTCACCGTATTTCGAGTCGTTGAAATGGAAGCCGCCGAGCTTACCGAACTGGATCAGGCGGGCGACGATCATCTCGATATTGGTGTTCGGAGCGTGATGGCCGAGGTCGACGAGGCAAAAAGCCTTCGGGCCAAGCGTCTGGGCGATCAGGAAGTTGGTGCCCCAGTCCTGCACGACGGTCGAATAGAAGGCCGGTTCGTACATCTTGTGTTCGGAGAACAGCCGCCAGTCTTCCGGCAGAGCCTTGTAGATGTCGGCCATGGAGGCGAGGTAGCGCTCGAACTGGCGGGTGAAATTCGACTGCCCCGGGAAGTTCGAACCATCGCCGATCCAGACGGTTAGCGCCTTCGAGCCGATGGCATTGCCAAGCTCGATGCATTCGATGTTGTGTTCGACGGCCTGCGCGCGGGTTGCCGCGTCTACGTGGCTGAGCGAGCCGTATTTATAGGAATGGGCCTGATCCGGCGCGTCGGAGAAGGTGTTGGAGTTCATGGCGTCGAAGCTTAAGCCGAGCGCATCGCCCTTTGCCTTCAGGTCCTTCGGGTCCGCTTTGTCCCACGGAATATGCAGCGAAACCGTCGGCGTGGCGCGGGTCAGTTCGTTGATGACCGAGCAGTCTTCCAGCTTGTCGAAGATATGGCGCGGCTCGCCGAGGCCGGGAAAACGGGCAAAGCGCGTACCGCCGGTGCCTACACCCCAGGAGGGAACGGCGACGAAGAACTCGGCGACCTGCTTCGTGACGGCGTCGATGTCGATATTGTTGCGGGCGAGCTTTTCGCCAAGGGCTGCATAGTCGGTCTTGAGCGCGCCGGCGCGCTTTTCGTTCTCGGCCGAAATCACGTCGGCGGCGATCTTCTGTTCTGTCATATCATCCTCCCCGCAACGCTGCGCGAGCATGAGGCCGCGTCGAAGACGTTGCAACTTTCCAAACCGCGAGGGGCCTGCCGCCGACCTTGGGAGCGTCGGCAGCAGGCAATTGTTATTATTCAGCGCGTGAAGCTCTGGGCGTTACCAGCATCGACGTTGATGATATTACCGGTCGACTTGGCCGAGAGATCGGAGGCAAGGAAGTAAATTGCTTCCGCAATGTCTTCCGGGAAGACATTGAGCTTCAGCATCGAGCGCTTGCGGTAATGCTCCTCCAGATCGGTGACCTCGATCTTCGAGGAAGCCGCACGCTGTTCGCGCCATTCACCGTTCCAGATCTTGGATCCGCGCAGGACGGCGTCAGGATTGACGGTGTTGACACGGATGCCGGCTTCCGCCCCTTCCAGGGCCAGGCAACGGGCGAGATGGATCTCGGCGGCCTTCGCTGTGCAATAGGCCGAGGCGTTCGGCGAGGAGGCGAGGCCGTTCTTCGAAGCGACGAAGACGATATTGCCGCCGATCGCCTGCCGGCGGAACAGGCGGAACGCTTCGCGGGAGACGAGGAAGTAACCAGTCGTCAGAATGTCGATATTCTTGTTCCACATTTGAAGCGTGGTGTCCTCGACCGGCGCAGAGGAGGCAATGCCGGCGTTGGAAACGAGAATGTCGACACCGCCGAATTCGACGCAGGCTTCAGCGAAGGTCGAAGCGACGGCCTCTTCCTTTGTCACGTCGAGAGTGACGGAGCGAACGGCATCCGCGCCGTAGCGCTTGGAGAAATCGGCAAGCGTGTCGGACAGTGCGTTGGCGTCGATGTCGGCGAGCACCACGCATGCGCCCTCGGACATCAACCGTTCAGCCGTTGCCCGGCCGATGCCGCCGGCGCCGCCGGTGACGAAGGCCACACGGCCTGCAAGCGACTTCGGCTTCGGCATGCGCTGGAGCTTGGCTTCTTCAAGCAGCCAGTATTCGATGTCGAAGGCTTCCTGTTCCGGCAGACCCTGATACTCGGAGACCGTCGAGGCGCCACGCATGACGTTGATGGCGTTGACATAGAATTCGCCGGCGATGCGGGCGGTCGCCTTGTCCTTAGCGAAGGACAGCATGCCGACGCCCGGAACCAGGAAGATGACCGGGTTTGGATCGCGCATGGCAGGCGAATTGTCGTGCTTGCAGGTCTCGTAATAGCGCGTGTAGTCGGCGCGGTAGTCTTCGAGAGCCTTGTCGAGGCCGGCGATAACAGTGTCGACATCCGGCTTGGCCGGGTCGAAGTCGACGATCAGCGGGCGGATCTTGGTACGCAGGAAGTGGTCGGGGCAGGACGTGCCGAGGCTGCCGAGCGGCTTCAGGTCTTTCGAATTGACGAATTCTAGAACGGCGGGCTGGTCGTCGAAGTGACCGAGCTTGCGCTCAGCCTTGCCGATGCGGCCGCGGATTTCCGGCATCAGCCGTGCACCGATGGCGCGACGTTCGGCTTCCGGCAGGCTCTTGGCGACTGCGCCGCCGAAGATCGTCTTGCCGTCCGTCTCCCTGGCGAACCATTCGATCGCCTTGTTGATGATTTCGAGCGTCAGCAGATAGCATTCCTTGGCGTCGTTCGCCCAGGTAAACAGGCCGTGGCTTTCGAGCACGACGCCCTTGGCCTTCGGATTGGCCTTGACGAAGGCTTCGAGGTCGAGACCGAGCTGGAAGCCCGGGCGGCGCCAAGGCAGCCAGCCGATTTCTTCCCCGAAGATCTTCCGGGTCAGTTCCTTCGAGTTTTTCGAGGCGGCGATCGCGATAATCGCGTCCGGATGCATGTGGTCGACATGCGTGAACGGCACGAAACCGTGCAGCGGCGTGTCGATCGAGGCTGCGCGCGGGTTGAGATTGAAGGTGCAATGGGGCAGGAAGCCAACCATACGATCTTCGTCGTGGACGCCCTTGTAGATGCCCTTGAGAGCTTCGAGCTTTTCCATATAGAGGGTGGCAAAACCATCGAGCTTGATGGTGCCGACGTCGCCGCCGGAGCCCTTCACCCACATGACGCTGACCTGATTGCCCGTGAGCGGATCGGTTTCGAGCACCTTCGCGGAGGTGTTGCCGCCGCCGTAATTGGTGATGCGCTTGTCGGCGCCGAGCAGATTGGAGCGATAGAGCAGCTTGCCCGGTTCATCGAGCTTTGCAGCGTAAGCGTCGTCCCAACGGTTTTCGAGAAGGCGGGTTTGGCCCGTCATTGCTTCCTCCCTTGCGTGTCGATTCATGGGCCGCTTCACTGAGCGGCCCATCTCCTTCTGGTCGACGGTATCGCGCATCGATCCGACTGTTGTCAATCAATTTCGATCATGAATGTTCATTGTGCGGCGCAATATTATCTTTTTTGATCGTTTTTGATTGACAGCATAAAAGCAATACGAATAAATCAAGCTCAGGAGGAGCCCATGCACGAACGCGAACGACATCGCATTATCTTAAGCGCGATCCAGGAAAAGCCGGTCATCACCGTGCAGGATATCGCTGAGCTGACGGAGGCTTCCGAGGCCACGATCCGTAGGGATATCGCGTCGCTTCATGTGCAGGGCAAACTGCGCCGGGTACGCGGTGGCGCCGAGGCGGTGCATCCTCCGCAGCTTGGAAATCTCGCGGCACGGCCGTTCAGGGTGTCGGAATCAGTCAACATCGATAAGAAACGCGCAATTGCGCGCGCAGCCGTCGATCTCTGCGAAGAAGGCGATTCGATCATCATCAATGGCGGCACGACCACCTTCCAGATGGTGCACTTCATGTCTGCTCGCCGTCTGCAGGTCATGACCAATTCGTTCGCCATCGCCGAGCATCTGGTGAAAAATTCGAAATGCACGGTTTCGGTTCCCGGCGGCGCGATCTATCGCGACCAGAGTCTGATCCTTTCGCCTTTCGACAACGACGCGATCCGCAATTTCTACGCTCGCCGCATATTCATCGGCGCGCAGGGCATTAACGCGCTCGGCGTTATGGAATCGGATGCGCTGGTGATCCAGAGCGAGCAGAAGCTGGTCCGACAGGCCGAAGAGCTGATCGTCATGGTCGATTCCAGCAAGTTTTCACGGCGTTCCAGCCTGATCCTGTGTTCGCTCGACAACGTCTCGACGATCATCACGGACGACAAGATCCCGGAGGAGGCGGCCGCGATGGTCACCAATTCAGGCATAAAGCTCATAACGGTCAAGCCGATGGCCTCGACCGAGAAGGAGGATACCACGTCGGTCGCATGAGAGGCGCGGCTGCGTGGGGAGTTCAAGCAGTCCATCAACCTGGGAGGAACATCAAATGAAACTAGCCAAGACACTGCTCGCAGGCGTCGCCCTTGCCGCCATGGCCATGGGTTCAGCCGCAAGTGCCGCTGATATGAAGATCGCGCTCGTGGTCAAGTCGCTCGGCAACGGCTTCTTTGAAGCTGCAAACAAGGGTGCGCAGGAAGCCGCCAAGGAACTCGGCGGCGTCGAGATCATCTACACCGGTCCGACATCCACGACGGCCGAAGGCCAGATCGAAGTCATCAACTCGCTGATCGCGCAGGGCGTCGATGCCATCGCGATTTCCGCCAACGACCCGGATGCGGTCGTTCCGGCGCTGAAGAAGGCTGCCCAGCGCGGCATCAAGGTCATCTCGTGGGACTCCGGCGTTGCTCCGGAAGGCCGCATCATGCACCTGAACCCGTCTTCCAACGAGCTGATCGGCAAGATGTGCCTCAAGCTTGCCGCCGACCACCTGCCGGAAGGCAAGGGTGACTTCGCCATCCTGTCGGCCACCACGACCTCGACCAACCAGAACATCTGGATCGAGGAAATGAAGAAGCAGTTGAAGGACTTCCCCGGCCTCAACCTCGTGACCACGGTCTACGGCGATGACCTCGCCGACAAGAGCTACCGCGAAGCCAACGGCTTGCTGTCGTCCTCGCCGAACGTGAAGGTCATCGTTGCTCCGACCACCGTCGGCGTTCTCGCGGCTTCCCAGGCTGTAAAGGATGCGGGCAAGATCGGTGACGTCTACGTGACGGGCCTCGGCCTTCCCTCGGAAATGGCAGGGGCCATCAAGTCCGGCGCGACCAAGGAATTCGCCATCTGGAACCCGATCGACCTCGGTTATTCGGCAACCCAGATCGCCTATCACCTGGTCAAGGGCGACACCGACGGTGCTCCGGGTTCGGAAATCGAAGCCGGCCGCATGGGCAAGATCAAGATCGGCGATACCGGGGAAGCCGCAATGGCGGATCCCTTCGTCTACGACGCATCGAACATCGATCAGTTCTCGAAGATCTTCTGATCCTCGGACACCAAAACACCCGGCGGCATTGGCCGCCGGGCCCTTTTCCATTTTCGGATGCACGGGATGATGACCGTTCAAGCTTCAAAAATCGGCGCGGGCGCTGAACCCGCTGACACGCCCATCCTCGAGATGCGTGGCATTTCCCAGATCTTTCCCGGAGTGAAGGCGCTCGATGGCGTGAACATCGCGCTCTATCCCGGCAAGGTGACGGCGTTGATCGGCGAGAACGGCGCGGGCAAGTCGACGCTCGTGAAGATCCTGACCGGTATCTATCGCCCGAACGAGGGCGAAATCCTGATCGATGGCCAGGCGATGACCTTTGCCAGCGCGCAGGCCGCGATCGATGCGGGTGTAACCGCGATCCATCAGGAAACCGTGCTTTTCGACGAGCTGACGGTCGGCGAGAACATTTTCCTCGGCCATGCGCCCCGCACGCGTTTCGGCTTGATCGACTGGAAGACCATCAACCAGCGCGCTCGCGAGCTGATGGCGGAGCTTGAAAGCAATATCGATCCGACGATCCGTCTGAAGGATCTTTCGATCGCGCAGCGCCATCTTGTGGCAATCGCCCGTGCTCTTTCGGTCGAAGCGCGCATCGTCATCATGGACGAGCCGACCGCCGCTCTTTCGCGTAAGGAAATCGATGATCTCTTCCGCATCGTCGAAGGCCTGAAACGACAGGGAAAGGCGATCCTGTTCATCAGCCACAAGTTCGACGAGGTCTACGAGATTGCCGAGAACTATGCCGTTTTCCGCGACGGCAAGATGGTCGGCGCCGGCGTTCTGAAGGACACGCCGCAGGATGAAATCGTCCGCCTGATGGTCGGGCGCGACGTGCACGACGTTTTCCCAAAGGTGGAGGTTGCCATCGGCGACACGGTGCTTGCCGTCGAGCGCTACTGCCATGAGACGGAATTCCGCGATATTTCCTTCGAGCTGAAGAAGGGCGAGATCCTCGGCGTTTACGGCCTCATCGGTGCCGGTCGCTCGGAGCTCTGCCAGTCACTGTTCGGCATCACCATGCCGGCGTCCGGGGCGTTGAAACTCGATGGACGCGACGTCGTGATCCGCTCCCCTGCAGACGCCATCGCCGCTGGCATCGTTTATGTGCCGGAAGAGCGTGGTCGCCATGGTCTGGCGCTTGAAATGCCGATCTACCAGAACATGTCGTTGCCGTCGCTGGCCCGTACGTCGGCAAGGGGCTTTCTGAAAGCGATCAACGAGTTCTCGCTCGCCCGCAAGTATGCCGAACGGCTGGATCTTCGCGCCGCTGCCCTTTCCGTGCCGGTGGGAACGCTTTCGGGCGGCAACCAGCAGAAGGTGGTCATCGGCAAGTGGCTCGCCACCCAGCCGAAGGTCATCATTCTCGACGAACCGACCAAGGGCATCGACATCGGCTCCAAGGCCGCCGTCCACGGCTTCATCTCCGAACTTGCGAACGAAGGCCTCTCGATCATCATGATCTCCTCCGAACTGCCCGAGATTCTCGGCATGTCGGATCGCGTTATGGTGATGCGCGAAGGTCTTCAGGCCGGCATCTATCAGCGTCAGGGCCTCACCGCCGAGACGCTGGTGCGCGCCGCGACCGGCAATGCGTAAGGACATTTCAATGCAACGTCTCCTGAAAAACCGCGAATTGTTGCTCGGCCTGATCATCATCGTGATGATCGTCGGCTTCTCGACCCGGGCATCCAATTTCGCCACGCCCGGAAACCTCGCCAACATCTTCAACGACACGTCGATCCTGATCATCCTGGCGCTCGGCCAGATGACGGTCATCCTGACCAAATCGATCGATCTCTCGGTTGCCGCCAATCTGGCCTTTACCGGCATGGCGGTCGCGATGCTCGATGCCGCCTATCCGGGCCTGCCGCTGGCGCTGCTGATCGTTCTGGCCGTCGTGATCGGTGCAGCCCTTGGCGCGATCAACGGCTTCCTCGTCTGGCTTTTGCAGATCCCGCCGATCGTGGTTACGCTCGGTACGCTGACGATCTATCGCGGCATGGCCTTCGTACTTTCCGGCGGCAGCTGGGTGAATGCGCATCAGATGACTCTCGATTTTCTCAATCTGCCGCGTCTCGTGGTGCTCGGCCTGCCGATCCTGTCCTGGGTGTCGATCGCCATCGTCTTCCTGATCTGGTTCGTCCTGACCCGCACGCCCTTCGGCCGCTCGACCTATGCCGCCGGCGGCAACCCGACGGCTGCGGTTTATGCCGGCATCGATATCGGCCGGGCGCGCTTTCTTGCCTTCGTGCTTTCGGGCGCGCTTGCGGGGCTTGCCGGCTATCTCTGGGTTTCGCGCTATGCGGTCGCCTATGTCGATATCGCCGCCGGTTTCGAACTCGATAGCGTCGCGGCCAATGTCATCGGGGGCGTGTCGATTGCCGGCGGTATCGGGACCGTGGTCGGAACCGTTCTCGGCGCGCTTTTCCTCGGCGTCATCAAGAACGCGCTGCCGGTGATCGGCATCTCGCCCTTTGCCCAGATGGCCATTTCCGGCATCGTCATCGTGCTGGCCGTTGTCTTCAATGCCCGCGCCGAACGCAAGAGGGGCCGCATCATCCTGCGTGATCGCGCAGCCAAGGATACCCATGAGGTGACCGCATGACCGTTGCAGCTTCCGAAAACGTCGTGACACGCCGCCAGATTCCGGATCGGCTGGGCACGCCCTTCAAGCGGTTGATGGGAAGCTGGGAGGTCCTTCTGTTCGGCGTCGCCGTGGTGATCTTCATCGCCAATTCGCTGGCTTCGCCCTACTTCCTGGATGCCTGGAACCTGTCGGACGCGACTTTCAACTTCACTGAAAAGGCGATGATCGCCTTTGCCATGGCGCTGCTCATCATCGCCGGCGAAATCGATCTCTCGGTCGCCGCCATCATTGCGCTTGCATCGACCGCCATGGGTGCTGCCGTTCAGATGGGTGTCGGCACGTCCGGCCTCGTCGCCATCGGCATTGGCGTCGGCCTTGCCTGTGGTGCTTTCAACGGTCTGATGGTTGCGGGGCTGAAACTGCCGTCCATCGTGGTCACCATCGGCACGATGAGCCTCTTCCGCGGTATTTCCTATATCGTGCTCGGCGATCAGGCCTATGGCAAATATCCCGCCGATTTCGGCTATTTCGGCCAGGGCTATGTCTTCTGGGTCTTCTCCTTCGAATTCGTGCTTTTCCTCGTTCTCGCCGGTGTCTTCGCCGTTCTTCTGCATGCGACGAATTTCGGCCGGCAGGTCTACGTGATCGGCAACAACCCGCTTGCGGCACGTTTTTCCGGCATTCCGGTCGAGCGGGTGAAGTTCATCCTGTTCGTGCTCACCGGCCTGATGAGCGGAATCGCGGCCGTCTGCCTCACCTCGCGTCTCGGCTCGACCCGTCCTTCGATTGCTCAAGGCTGGGAGCTCGAGGTCGTGACCATGGTGGTCCTCGGCGGGGTCTCGATCCTCGGCGGGGCGGGCACCATCGCGGGCGTCGTCATCGCCGCTTTCGTTATGGGCCTAGTCACCTTCGGCCTCGGCCTTCTCAATGTGCCGGGCATCGTCATGTCGATCTTCATCGGCCTGCTTCTGATCGTTACCATCGCACTGCCCATCATCGGGCGTCGCATTCGCAACGCAAGGAAGAGCTGATGTCCGAGCTGGAAAAGCATGCCTTCAAGATGAAGCTCAATCCCGGCATGGAGGCCGAATACAAGAAGCGTCATGACGAGATCTGGCCGGATCTTGTCGACCTTCTGCACGAGGCTGGCGTCAGCGATTATTCGATCCATCTGGACCGCGAGACCAACACGCTGTTCGGTGTCCTGACGCGCCCGAGAACCCATGGCATGGCGAGCCTTCCGGAACATCCGGTGATGAAGCGCTGGTGGGCTCATATGGCCGATATCATGGCGAGCAATCCGGACAATTCTCCGGTTGCCACCGATCTCGTGACAGTGTTCCACCTGCTATGATGGATATGAAATACGAGCGGGTTGCCGTCATCGATATCGGCAAGACCAATGCCAAGGTGGTCCTGCTGGATGGGAAAAGCGGCGCGGAAATCGCAGTGCGCAAAACGCCCAACACCGTCATCCCCGCGCCGCCATATCCGCATTATGACATTGAGGCCCTCTGGTCCTTCATTCAGGCAACGCTTGCGGAATTCGCTAGGGCTCCGGGTTTCGACGCGATTTCCATCGCCACCCATGGGGCGAGCGCCGTTTTGTTAGGCAAGGACGGAGATCTGGCGCTGCCGGTGCTCGACTACGAATTTGAGTATCCGCAGGCGATCCGTGAGGCCTATGCAAGGCTCCGACCGGGATTTTCCGAGACTTGTTCACCTTCCCTTTCCGCGGGCCTCAATCTCGGTGCTCAACTGCATTTCCAGAAGAGCGCCTTTCCGGAAGCATTCGAACGCGTCTGGGTCATTTTCACCTACCCGCAATACTGGGCGTGGCGGCTGAGTGGAGTGGTGGCCAACGAGGCGACCTCGCTCGGTTGCCACACGGATCTCTGGAACCCCGCGAAGGGTGAGTTCTCGTCGCTGGTGGATCGTCTCGGTATCCGCGACAGGATGGCTCCGGTCCGCTCGGCATTCGACGCTCTGGGGCCTGTTCTGCCCGAGTTATGCGCGGTGCTGGGGCTGTCGCGCCCGGTACCGGTCTATTGCGGCATTCACGATTCCAACGCATCGCTACTGCCTCACCTGATCCTCCGCAAACCGCCATTCTCGGTGGTTTCGACGGGGACCTGGGTGGTGTGTTTCGCAACACCTGGCAACATCGAGAAATTAACGCCGGAGCGCGACAGCTTGGCCAACGTCAATGCCTTTGGCAAGGCCACGCCTTCGGCGCGTTTCATGGGCGGCCGCGAATTCGAAGTTTTGATGCATGGCCTCGCTATGCCGGACGGCGATCTGGATGATGTTATCGACAGGGTTATCGGCAAGTCTCTGATGATCCTGCCGAATGTCGTCGAGGGGTCTGGTCCTTTTCCGGGACGTTGCATGCGATGGGTTGGGTCGCCGGCTTCGGGCGCTGAAAAGGTCGTTGCGGCGTCGCTCTACATAGCACTGATGACGGAGGTCTGCCTCGATCTGATTGGCGCGCAAGGGGAGATCATCGTGGAGGGGCCGATGAGCCGGAACACGGTCTATTTGAAGGCGCTGGCGGCGGCCACAGGCCGCGATGTTATCGTCCAGTCCGGGGAATCCTTGAGTGGCACTGCTCTTGGGGCCGCGATGCTGGCGGGGATGAAGCTGCCGATCTCGGGTTCCATACGCTATACCCCTTCGCTGGCGTTGAAAGACTACCGGGACGCATGGCTGACCTCATGACGGGCTTGTCGCAAATTTTTGCGCTTAACGGGCTGTTCACCAAGCTTGGGGAATTCCGCTCCCGATGTAGCGGGGCGTAGCCATGATTCTGAATTCCATTGCCGAGAAATTGAAGCGCCAATCTAAAGACGATTTCAAAGGGTGGCATTTCGAGGCGTGGCTGAACTTGCAAGCGGTGACCTGGTATCTTCGTTATCCGCTCAGCTACAGAGATCTGGAGGAGATGTTCCGCTGAACTGCGAGCCCTGATCCGAGTGGATCAGCACCTTGTCCTTCGGTTTGCGTCGCCAAACCGCCATGAGTAGAGCCTGCAGCACGACGTCGGTGGTTTGGCGGCTCTGCAGTGCACAGCCGATCACCCGGCGGGAATAGAGGTCGATGACGACGGCCAAATATGAAAAACCTTCGCAGGTCCGGATGTAGGTGATGTCCGTGCCCCACGGCTTGTCCGGAGCCGCCACGTCGAACTGCCGGTCGAGCGTGTTGTCGATAGCGACGGAAGGCCTGCCGCCTTAGATGCCGGGACGGCGTTTGTAGCCGATCTGCGCCTTGATCCCGGCGAGACGCGTCAGACGCGCAACCCGGTTCGGGGCGGCCCATGACGACCGCCTCGGCGCCGACCGCCTGAACCTGCGTCCGCGCACCCGCGCTGCGAGCAAGCGCGCGGACGCATCGGCCATCGGCCAGCAGGCGGCGGATGAGGTCTCGACCGACGAAGCCGGAGCCTTCGGCGACGAGGGCCGGGCGGGGCGAATTCCGCTTCCGCGATGTCGACCTTGCCGCAGGTGTGGTGCGAGATTGACTGCGTTGCCGGAGATCTGATCGGTCTTCGATCTGGATCCGGACGCCTTATGCGATCAGCGCAACGCAACGCACCGGAGTGCGTCAGTCCAGCATCACCATGTGGGCGGCAACCTGCTCTTCGAAGAATTTCGAAAATGAGGCGATCCTCGGAGGCAGAGCCTGGTATGGCGGATAAAACAGCGTCAGCCACAGGTCCGGCGGCGCCCAGCCCTTGAAGACGTGGACGAGGCGGCCGCTCCTGATATGGTCGGCGATGTTGAAGCCTGGCAACAGGGCAACGCCGGCGCCGTCCGCCGCCATGTCGGCCAGAACCTCGCCGCTGTTGGCGCTGAACGCCCGACCTGCAGCAATCGTGATGCTCGATCCGCCGTCCGATAGCACCCAGTTCTCGCGTCGGCTTTCCCCGCTATAGGCAAGGCAGTCGTCTGGTTTCAGTTCGTTCGGGTGCTCCATGGAGGTGAAGCGACTGCCCGGTGCGGCGACCAGGATGCGCGGCACCCTTCGGATCTTTCTCCAGATCGTGAATTTGTCGGAAGGCTGCGAGGAAATGCGGATAGCGAGATCGTAGTCGTCGTCGACGATGTTCACCAGCCCATCGGACAACGAGATCTCGAAGCTCATCTTCGGATAGCGTTCCTTGAAGCCGGACAGGATCGGCGGCAGTACCGTCTTGCCGAACCATGTCGGCGCGCTGATCCGCAGCCGCCCTTCATCAGCCTTGTGGGCATTCATCACCTCGCGCCTTGCATCTTCCAGCGCCTTCACCGCGGGCTGGATCTGCGCGGCGAAGATGGCGCCATCGGTCGTCAGCGATACCTGCCGGGTCGTGCGTACGAAGAGCTGCACGCCGAGTTCAGCCTCAAGCGCTGCGATGGCACGTGTCACCGCTGCTGGTGTCATGTCCAGTTCGCGGGCGACCTGAGCAAAATTCCGCTTCTCCGCAGCAAGAAGGAAGGTTCGAAGAGCTTTGTAATCGTTCACGTCATTGTTTCGTTTATTGCAACTAAATCAAAATAAATATTGCAATTCTCTTCGGCATTCAAGCTGGATACAGTCATTTTAACACTTGAACCTAACGGCCATTGAAAGGCGTCGATATGATTAAGGATATCAAGGGACTGCATCACGTGACCTCGATGGCTTCGGATGCTCGGCAGAACAACCGCTTCTTCACCGACACGCTCGGTCTGCGCCGCGTCAAGCAGACGGTCAACTTCGACGACCCGAGCGTCTACCATCTTTATTATGGCGACGAGAACGGTTCGGCCGGCACCGTCATGACCTACTTTCCGTTCCAGAACATGATGCAGGGCCGCCGCGGCGTCGGCGAAGTTGGGGAGACACAGTTCTCCGTGCCGAAGGGTGCGTTGAAGTTCTGGCAGGATCGCTTGACGGCCCGGGGAGTCGGCGGTCTGGAATCGGATGTCGCATTCGGCGCCAACCGACTTCGCTTCAGGGGACCCGACGGCGATGGCCTGGCGCTCGTCGAGGCTCACGATGACAACCGCGCTCCATGGCTTTCTCCCGGCATCCCAAGCGATGTGGCCATCCGCGGGTTCGCTGGCGCGCGTTTCAGTCTGCATGACAGCGCTGCGACCGAGGAACTGCTCGGTTTCATGGGCTATCAGCGCGCCGAAAAACAAGGTGACGTGACCCGTTTCATCATTCCGGGAGGAAACGGAGCGGATATGATCGATCTCGAGGCGCTGCCGAAGACGGCGTTCGCGCGACAAGGTGCCGGTTCGGTTCATCATGTCGCATTTGCCGTTGACGATCGCGAAAAACAACTCGAAGTGCGCAAGGCACTGATGGATACGGGCTATCAGGTGACGCCGGTCATCGATCGCGATTATTTCTGGGCGATCTACTTCCGCACGCCGGGCGGCATCCTGTTCGAGGTTGCCACGAACGAGCCTGGCTTCAATCGCGACGAGGACACTGCTCATCTCGGTGAAGCCCTCAAGCTGCCAAGTCGATACGAAGCGTACCGGGATCAGATCCGGGCCAATCTCGTACCCCTTGCCGCCTGAGACGAGGCCAGGGATTGAAACCGAAGGCGCCGCGACCCTTGGGTACGCGGCGCTTTAGTGCGTCCTGCGCGTACGACCGTAGCAATGGACGATGTGTGCATTGAGCGCGAGGGCGATATGGGCGACCAGCGATCGGTCCACATCACGCTGGCCGATCAAGGGAAGGAGTGCCGCGCCGATGTCGCGAACCGTCGGATCATCCCTGCCGCGACAAACCGCGAGATCGTCGACCGACGGCGCTTCGGTCTGTTCGGCCAGCTCGGCCAGATGCTTGCGTGGCAGATGGATCGCGAGCGCTTCAAACCGTCCGCGAACGGAAATCGCAGCGCCTGCCGCAAGATTGATGAGACATATCGATCCTTTAGGATAGATCCTGAAGGGGGCCGGCGGCCTGTCTTGGAAAATGTCGGAATGCTCGGTGTCCCTCAGGTAGAGCACGAGGAGAAACGCATCCTCTGCCGGGATGACGACCGATGGACCTGGAAGGGGATACTCGCGACAGACGTGGATCATCGTCATCTCGGCTTCCCGGAGCGGCCTGACGACGAGCGTTGGCGCGTCGCCCACCCTGAACCATTCGCCCATCTTGTCGGCGACCGCCGATGCTGTAGCCACAATAAACTCGTATCGGGATGGCCAATGATGCCGAAGAGACATGTCGGGCCGTGGTTGTAAAGATACCGTTCAATCCACCGTTGTGGCGCGTCCGGTCATATTGGGATAGTTAAAGTCCTCGTCTTTCCCGCATCGTAACGGAAGAGACCCGCCTGCTGGTTTTTATCGAACGGAAGGTAGCGTGTTTGATGAGGAAATCCACCACTCCCTTTGAAAAACCTGCTGACGCATCGACCGACAGCTTCGGTTGTTCGCTCGAAAAGCTGTCCACGAACCAGACACTTCGCGGTGCCGGCCTGACTGTGCTTCGCAAGGGGGTGCGGGAAGGCTTGTCTCAGCAGGTATCCACAGAAGCCAGCAATCGCGGATTTGTCATTGGCGTCTCCACGCTTCCTGGCCATACCCGGCGGATCTTCCACGAGCACCACGCGACGACACATGTCTTCGAACAGGACTCGGTATACATCCGGAGCCTGGACGAGAGATACAAAGCTGATCTCCGGAATGCCTTCGACTTTCTTCTCTTCGAGATTTCTCCTGCCGCGCTTGCGACGATCGCCGAGGAAGCCGATCTGCGGGCGGTGTCCGTGCTCAACACCATAACGGGTCATCCTGATCCGGTTCTCGCCAATCTCGCACGCGCCCTGATACCGGCACTCGAAAATCCCGAGCAGGCGAGCAGACTGTTTGTCGATCAACTGACGACGGCGATCGGCACCCATGTGATCCAGAAGTACGGTCATCGGACCGCCGCTTCCGGGACTCGAGCGCGAAAACTGTCCCGTGCCCAGGAGAATGTCGCCAAGTCGATTATTCTCGACAATCTTCACGGCAACGTATCGATTGCGGAACTCGCCCGGGCCTGTAACCTTTCGCGTGGCTATTTCATCCACGCCTTCCGCGAAACGACGGGAATGACCCCTTATCAATGGCTGTTGCGGGAGCGGATTGCCAGAGCGCGGACGCTCCTGCTGGAGACGGATGTCGCAATTTCCGAAATTGCCATCTCCTGCGGATTTTCCGATCAGAGCCACTTCACGCGCGTGTTCGTGAACCTCGTCGGGACCACGCCCGGCATCTGGCGGCGCAACGCCTGAATGTAGCGGATTGCATTTGCGACGCGCATGCGGCCTTTTGCATTGCCATGCAGAATTTACCTGCATTTCATTCCATGAACCTGACTAATCAACAAGACCGCTTAGCCGGTTCGCGCCAGAAATCTCCGTGTTCGGCCAGCGATGGGCGCTTGCCATAAACGATACGGACATCCGGCGCCATGTGAAGATCGTTGCGGTTTTCGCAATTCATTCGCAATTAATATTGCAATTCCGTGCATGGGTCTGCTGCGTTAGATTTCTATTCAGCAGCCAAGACAACAAGTGAACGGCTTCCAAACGAAACCGGCAACACTTCAAGGATTTCGGAAAGACGGCGCCACCGCGTCGTCCGATCGATAGCTGCTGCCCATTTTCACACCGCAACACGCGGTTCAGACAACCAAAGAGGAAAGACCATGTCCAAGCTCGAAGTTCTTACCCCCGCAAACAGCCAGCTCATCTTCATCGACCAGCAGCCGCAGATGGCTTTCGGCGTGCAGTCGATCGACCGTCAGACGTTGAAGAACAACGTTGTCGGGCTTGCCAAGGCAGCGAAAATTTTCAACATCCCGACCACGATCACCACGGTCGAAACCAAGAGCTTCTCGGGCAACACTTTCCCCGAACTGCTTGCGGTCTACCCGGAGAACGATATTCTCGAGCGCTCCTCGATGAATTCCTGGGACGACCAGAACGTTCGCGATGCGCTCGACAAGAACGCCGCCCAGGGCCGCAAGAAGATTGTTGTCTCCGGTCTCTGGACAGAAGTCTGCAATACGACCTTCGCGCTTTCGGCGCTGCATGATCGCCCTGATTTTGAAATCTACATGGTCGCCGATGCTTCCGGCGGCACTTCCGCCGACGCGCACAAATACGCCATGGACCGGATGGTGCAGGCAGGGGTGATCCCCGTCACCTGGCAGCAAGTCCTGCTCGAGTGGCAGCGCGACTGGGCTCGCAAGGAAACCTACGACGCGGTCACCACGCTCGTTAAGGAACACTCCGGTGCCTACGGCATGGGTATCGATTACGCCTACACCATGGTTCACGGCGCTGAAGAACGCGTCAAGCATGGCAAGCGCATCGGCCCGAACCCCGCGAAATAACGATCCTGGCGGGCCGCTTCGAGGACCCCGTCGAAGCGGCCTTTTTCTCACTTCGTGGAGAACATCCCATGAAAATTTATCTTCTGTCTCTCGGTGCAGGCCTGCTCGTCGGCATCATTTACAGCCTTCTCAATGTTCGCTCGCCCGCCCCGCCGGTCATCGCGCTCGTCGGGCTCCTCGGCATCCTGGTTGGTGAACAGATCATTCCTCTGGCAAGATCGCTCTGGGCAAAAGAGCCTGCTGCAATTTCTTGGATTCATCAGATCAAGCCGCACATGTTCGGTCATTTGCCAAAAGGCCGTGAAAATCTTGCCGTCGCTCTTGGAGCAGACGAACAACGTGAAAAGCGAGGCTGACATGACCTCGAGCTTCACTTCCATGACGCGCCGCAACGTGCTGCTGACGACGGGTGCTGCTGCAGCGACCGTCGCAATTTCACCCGCTTTCGGTTTCGCAGCGAATGCTGCTTCCGCCACACCCTCACACGAAGGAAACAAGATCATGGCATATGTAACCACCCAGGACGGCGTTGACATCTTCTACAAGGATTGGGGTCCGAAGGATGCCCAGCCGATCGTGTTCCACCATGGCTGGCCTTTGTCTTCCGATGACTGGGACGCGCAAATGCTGTTCTTCCTGTCGAAGGGCTATCGCGTCGTTGCTCATGACCGCCGTGGACACGGCCGCTCTGCGCAGGTCTCCGAAGGTCATGACATGGACCATTACGCAGCCGATGCCTTCGCGGTTGTGGAAGCGCTGGATCTGAAGAACGCGGTCCACATCGGACATTCGACAGGCGGCGGCGAAGTTGCCCGTTATGTCGCGAAGCACGGCGAGCCGTCGGGCCGCGTTGCCAAGGCGGTACTCGTTTCCGCCGTTCCGCCGATCATGCTGAAGACGGCCTCGAATCCGGAAGGTCTGCCGATGGAAGTCTTCGACGGCTTCCGCTCTGCGCTGGCCGCCAATCGTGCGCAGTTCTTCCGCGACGTTCCGGCCGGTCCCTTCTACGGCTTCAATCGCGACGGTGCGACGGTGCATGAAGGCGTGATCCAGAACTGGTGGCGGCAGGGCATGATGGGCGGTGCAAAGGCCCATTACGATGGCATCAAGGCCTTTTCGGAAACGGACCAGACGGACGATCTGAAGGCCATCGGCGTGCCGACGCTGGTTCTGCATGGCGAAGACGACCAGATCGTGCCGATCGCTGCTTCGGCACACAAGTCGGTCAAGCTCCTGAAGAACGGCACGCTGAAGACCTATCCGGGCTTCTCGCACGGCATGCTCACGGTCAATGCAGATGTCCTCAATGCAGATCTGTTGGAATTCATCCAGTCCTGAGGGTATCCCGGGGCCGCGATCGTCGTCGCGGCTCCGGTCTTTCGTGGACAACAGCGGTGTTGGGTCGTCTAAGCGGTAACGTCGGCCTGAACTCGTCGCATTCAAAGCTATCTACAGGAGTCTTGCCAATGACGACACGTCGGACCTTTCTTGGAGCGGCGTCAGGTCTCGCGTTTTCGAGCCTCTTTTCCACGGCCAATGCCGCCGATCCCGAACAACCCGGAGTAGACGATATGCATCCCGACCTCATTCTCCATAACGGTCGCTTCACCACGCTTGACCGGACCAATCCGAACGCGACGGCAGTCGCAATCAAGGATGGGCTTTTTCTGGAGGTTGGGTCGGATAGCGCGGTCATGGCGCTTGCCGGACCGGGCACGAAGATCATCGATCTCAAGGGTAAGCGGGTATTGCCCGGCCTGATCGACAACCACACCCACGTCGTGCGTGGCGGCCTGAACTTCAACATGGAACTGCGCTGGGACGGCGTACGCTCGCTTGCCGATGCCATGGACATGCTGAAGCGTCAGGTGGCGATCACGCCGGCACCGCAATGGGTCCGGGTCGTGGGCGGTTTCACCGAGCATCAATTCGTCGAAAAGCGTCTTCCGACCATCGAGGAAATCAATGCCGTGGCGCCCGACACCCCTGTTTTCCTGCTGCATCTTTACGACCGCGCACTGCTGAACGGTGCCGCCCTGCGCGCAGTGGGGTATACGAAGGATACGCCCAACCCTCCCGGCGGCGAAATCGCCCGCGATGCGAACGGTAATCCGACGGGGCTGCTGCTGGCCAAGCCGAATGCCGGCATTCTCTATTCGACGCTTGCCAAGGGGCCGAAGCTGCCGCTCGACTACCAGGTCAACTCGACCCGCCACTTCATGCGCGAGTTGAACCGGCTTGGCGTGACCGGCGTGATCGACGCGGGCGGCGGCTTCCAGAATTATCCAGACGACTACGAGGTCATCCAGAAGCTGTCAGATGAGAACCAGATGACCGTTCGGCTGGCTTACAACCTCTTCACCCAGAAGCCTAAGCAGGAGAAGGAAGACTTCCTCAACTGGACGCAGTCGGTCAAATACAAGCAGGGCAACGACTACTTCCGTCATAACGGGGCCGGCGAGATGCTGGTCTTTTCCGCCGCCGATTTCGAGGATTTCCGTCAGCCGCGCCCGGACATGCCGCCGGAAATGGAGGGCGAACTGGAAGCCGTGGTGCGCATTCTGGCGGAAAACCGCTGGCCCTGGCGCCTGCACGCGACCTATGACGAAACGATTTCCCGGGCGCTCGATGTCTTCGAAAAGGTCAACAGGGATATTCCGCTCGAGGGACTGAACTGGTTCTTCGATCATGCCGAAACCATTTCGGAGCGCTCTATCGACCGCATTGCAGCTCTCGGCGGCGGCATCGCGACCCAGCATCGCATGGCCTATCAGGGCGAGTACTTCGTCGAGCGCTACGGCCATGGCGTTGCGGAAGCGACACCGCCGATCAGGAAGATGCTCGACAAGGGCGTGAATGTCTCGGCCGGGACCGACGCCACCCGCGTCGCCTCCTACAATCCGTGGGTATCGCTTTCGTGGATGGTGACAGGCAAGACAGTCGGCGGCATGCAGCTTTATCCGCGCGCCAACTGCCTCGACCGCGAGACGGCGCTCAGGATGTGGACCGAGAAGGTCACATGGTTCTCCAACGAGGAGGGAAAAAAGGGCCGCATTGAAAAGGGTCAGTTCGCCGACCTCGTCGTGCCGGACAAGGACTTCTTCTCCTGCGCCGAAGACGAAATCTCCTTCATCGTCTCGGAACTGACCATGGTCGGCGGCAAGATCGTCTATGGTGCCGGAGACTTCAAGACGCTCGACGAAACCTCCATTCCACCGGCGATGCCGGACTGGTCGCCCGTCCGCAAGTTCGGCGGTTACGCTGCCTGGGGCGAACCGGAGGGCGCGGGTGCCCGTTCGCTGCGCCGTACCGCCATCTCCACCTGCGGCTGCGCCAGCGATTGCGGTGTGCATGGACACGATCACGCATCGGCATGGACGTCGAAGCTTCCGATCGCTGACCTCAAGGGTTTCTTCGGTGCACTCGGCTGCTCCTGCTGGGCCGTGTGAGGCTGGGACATCAAAGGGCTATCGTCTAAGACGCTAGCCCCCCTTCCGGCCTGCCGGCCATCTCCCTCCCAAGGGGAAATTTGCGCCAACCGCTCCGCCTCATTGGGTTTCGGCGGATAGGGTGGGTTAGGCTCTCCCCTTGTGGGGAGGGGTGGGGGCCTCGCGTTCATATGCGATAGCTCCGCTCCTCTATCAGTGCCAATGGGCAGGCAGTGTTTGCCCATTTGGCATTAATTGCGAAAATCGCAATTAAATCTGAATTTTTAATGCAATTGTTGGCGGCAATCTCTCCGGCCAATATCGCTCCATCAGCCCAATACAGCGCCGCTCGGCTCGACCGGCCAAACCCAAGAGGAGCAGACATGACCGATCATTCTCCAGCCGCAACACGCAAGGGCAGCTCGCTCGCCCGCGTCACCGCCGCGCCTGCGACGCGCACCATCGCGCTATTGGCGCTCTGCGCCGCCTATATCCAGGGTCCGCTGACCAAGATCTTCGATTTCAACGGGGCCCTGGCCGAAATGGATCACTTCGGTCTCCATCCGGCCGCGTTCTTCGCGGTCGCCGTCATCGTGTTCGAACTGACGGCGTCGGCATTGGTGGTCTCCGGTTTCTTCCGTTGGACCGGGGCCCTGGCGCTGGCCGGTTTCACTCTGATGGCCACCTTCATTGCGCTGCGCTTCTGGGAAATGGCTCCAGGGATGGACCGCATGATGGCGACCAATGCCTTCTTCGAGCACCTCGGCCTCGCAGGCGCGTTCGTCTTCGTCGCAGCGTTCGATCTTACCAGGGGAGAAGGAAAATGAGCGCCGCAAAAACATCCGGAGGCACATTCGCTCCCCTTGCGCAGCCCGTCTTCGCGGTTCTCTGGACTGCCACCGTCCTCGGCAACACCGGCAGTTTCATGCGCGACGTCGCCAGTTCATGGCTGATGACCGATCTCTCCGCATCGCCTGCCGCAGTCGCCATGATCCAGGCAGCCGGAACGTTGCCGATCTTCCTGCTCGCCATCCCGGCGGGCGTACTGACTGACATTCTCGACCGTCGCAAATTCCTGATCGCAGTCCAGCTTCTTCTGGCCTTTGTGAGCATTTCGCTGATGGCTCTGTCCCAGATGGGTATGCTTTCGGTCAGCGCGCTGATCGGCCTGACTTTCCTCGGCGGCATTGGCGCCGCCCTGATGGGGCCGACCTGGCAGGCGATCGTTCCCGAATTGGTGAAGCGAGAGGACGTCAAGAGCGCGGTCGCTCTCAACTCGCTCGGCATCAATATCGCCCGTTCCATCGGGCCTGCCGCCGGTGGTCTGCTTCTTGCCGCCTTCGGAGCGGGGATCACCTATGGGGTTGACGTTGCGAGCTATATCGTCGTCATTGCGGCTCTGGTCTGGTGGCCACGTGCAAAGAGCGGCAACGATGCGCTTCAGGAAAACTTCTTCGGCGCCTTCCGGGCAGGACTTCGTTACACCCGCTCGAGCCGCCCCTTGCATGTCGTCCTGCTGCGTGCGGCGATTTTCTTCGCTTTCGCCAGTGCCGTCTGGGCGCTCCTTCCGCTTGTTGCAAGACAGCTTCTGGGCGGCGATGCCAGCTTCTACGGCATTTTGCTTGGGGCAGTTGGCGCCGGCGCGATCGGTGGTGCGCTGGTCATGCCGAGACTGCGTGAACGCCTGAGTTCCGACGGCCTTCTGCTTGGCGCGGCCCTGATCACCGCAGCCGTCATGGGGGTCCTGTCGCTTGCCCCGCCGAAGATCGTCGCGATCATCGCTCTTCTCTTTCTCGGGGCTGCCTGGATCACCGCGCTGACGACACTGAACGGCGCAGCGCAGGCGGTGCTCCCGAACTGGGTGCGTGGTCGCGGTCTTGCCGTCTACCTGACCGTCTTCAACGGTGCGATGACCGCCGGAAGCCTCGGTTGGGGTGCGGTCGGCGAGGCTGTCGGCATCCGTTCGACCTTGCTCATCGGCGCCGCTGGCCTGATTGTCGCAGGTATCATTATGCACAGCATCAAGCTTCCCGCTGGCGATGCCGACATGGTGCCGTCGAACCATTGGCCCGAACCGCTCGTCGCCGAACCCGTTGCACATGACCGTGGTCCGGTCCTGATCCTGATCGAATACAGGGTCGAGAAACATCACCGCAGCGCCTTCCTGCGTGCCATCGATCAACTTTCGCACGAACGTCGCCGCGATGGTGCCTATGGATGGGGTGTCACCGAAGACGCCGCCGACCCGGAAAAGGTCGTCGAATGGTTCATGGTCGAATCCTGGGCCGAGCATCTTCGCCAGCACAAGCGGGTTTCGAATGCCGATGCCGACCTCCAGGGAAAGGTTCTGGCCTACCATGTCGGACCCGACAAACCTGTCGTCCGCCACTTCCTGACGATCAATCGACCGGGCGCCGCCTGACGAAGGCTACGGAGCAGGGCGGCTTCGGCCGCCCTTTTCATTATGTCGCCTGGTGCGATGAATTCGAAAGAATTGATGCAACTGCGAATATAAACCGTCGGCTGTTTGGGCAATCTGGCGTGAACTCAACAGGATACGCTCTCCCGACCTCGCCGATCTCTTCACGGCGTCGATGACCTTGAGCGTCTGGAGCCCCTCGCGACCGCTGACGAGCGGGCGTTCCTCACCGCCGATGACCTTGCAGAACTGCCGGATCTGCAGGGCAAGCGGGTCCTCCTCGATATACGCGGCCTTCTCCGTCTCGAGGGGCTCCCACCAACTGCGCTTTGACGGGTTGCGCCAGACCGCCAGGGACGGGACGGTGAGGGAACCGTGCGTCCCGCCAATGACGTAGCAGGCTCCGTCGGTTTTCGGATAAACCGGTTCTCGCCCGTCGTCATCTCCCACCAGCTCCAGGGCGCCACGACGGCGTCGGAAACGGACGCGGTTGCAAGAACACCGTTCTCGAATTCAATGAGGATCACGGCCGTCTCCTCGACCGCATTGCCACGAACGGCATTGGATTCCCGCGCCTGAACGGCGCTGATATCGCCGGAGAGATAACGAAGATTGTCGATGTCGTGAATGAGGTTCAGGAAGATCGGCCCGGCCCCGGCCGACGTCGCCACTCGATATCGAAATAGTCGTCCGGCTTGAAAAAGCCAGAACATCGCGTTGATGACCAGCACTTGCCCAAGCCGGCCGCTGTCGATGATGTCCTTGGCCTTGCGCATCATCGGATTGTGCCGGCGATGGTGGCCGGTGAGGAGAGGCACTCCTTTCGCTTCCGCTGCCGCGATCAGGCTTTCCCCGGAAGCGATGTCGTCGGCCAGCGGTTTTTCGATCAGGGCCGGAATGCCGGCCTCGATGGCTTCGAAACCGTTCTTCACGTGGACCTGGTTGGGGGTCGCGACAATGATGCCGTCGGGCCGATCGACGGCGATCATGTCGGCAAAGCTGGAGAACCACCGCGCGCCGGCCTCCCTTGCCACCGCCTCGCCGTTCGGCGTGGGATCCATCACGGCACTGAGCACCGCATCCGGTTTGCGAACGACGTGCTGGATGTGTCCGTTTTCCGATATTTGTCCGCCTGATCGAGGATGCGGACGCGTTCGAGATACTTGCGAGCCAGCGTCTCGGCCTCGGCGCGGCCCATTCCCGGCACGCGCATGGGGGCGAGCGAGCAATTCTGCAGGACGGTCATGTGCGGAAAGAGGTTGAAGCTCTGGAAGACCGACTTCTCGACGGATCGCATCCACGGCCTTGCTGCTGCCGTCGAGCATCCGGCCTGCGACCGTTATCTGCCCCTCCTCGATGGTCTCCAGCACATTGATGCAGCGGATCAATGTCGATTTGCCGGAGCCGGACGGCCCGCAAAGAACGATCTTCTCGCCTTTGCGGACCGTCAGATTGATGTCCTTCAGAGCATGAAAGGCGCCGTACCACTTCTCCACTTTCTCAAGTGAAATCAGCATGGATTGAGTATTGGCAGAAGCAGGCACGACGCCTCCCTCGATATGTCAGTTCACGGTGAAGGGGATGTTGGGAATGGATTCCGGGAATTGCAGAAGATCGATTCCCATCCATTTCCTGGTGATGGCGGCCAGCTCGCCATTCGCCTTGATTTTGTCGAGAAAGGCGTTGACGGTTTCGTTCCAGTCCTTTTCGCCCAGGCGCGTCCCGACGCCGTTATAGGTCGTCAGGAAATCGATCTTGCGTTCGTAGGTGCCGGGAGCCGCAGCCTCGAGCCGCTGGCCGTAGAACTGGATACCGACGACGATCGTGCCCTTGGCCTTTACCTCTTCGACGCTTGCGGCGGATGCCGCGGCAGCGCCGCCGAGGACCCATGCCGTCGTTGCAAGCGCCATGCCGATGAATTTCCTGCGATTGTATTGCATTTCATTTCCTCCTCTTTGGTATCGTTGTGTGGGGTGTGAGCGGGTGGCCTTGGCCATCCGTTTCTCGAGAGCCGCTCCGAAATGGGAGAGCGGCCAGCAAATGACGAAATAGATCGCGCCGACGATGCCGAAGACCAGCAGCGGGCGGTACGTCTGGTTCGAAACGATCTGTCCGGCGCGGGCGAGTTCGACAAATCCAACGATTGCCGCAAGCGACGTGCCCTTGATGAGTTGCACCAGGAAGCCGATGGTTGCCGGCAGGGAAATCTTGAGTGCCTGGGGCAGGATGACATCTTTCATCCGCGACACGTAATGAAGTCCGAGCGCGTTGGCGGCCTCGGTCTGTCCCTTTGGCACAGCCTGGATGGAGCCGCGCCAGATTTCGCCGAGGAATGCACTCGCATGCAGCCTGAAGGCGATCTCGACCGCCAGCCACGCGCTCACATCGATGCCGAGCAGCGCGACGCCGTAATAGACCACGAAGAGTTGCATCAGCAGCGGCGTGCCCTGGAAGAGCCCGATATAGCCCATAGCAATTCCGGGGCGCGCTCCAAGACCGCACCGAAGTCGAACTGGTAATTCATGAAAAGGTCTTCCTCCTCCGGGCGCAGTCTCCGCCGCGCCAGATCAGGAATGTCTAAGTCTCTGCCTGAAGAACTTCCCGCGTTTTCAGATTGAGATTTCGCAGATGCGCCGATGCCGGTGTGTCGCCGACCAGCGGCACCTCCACCGAAATGGCGGCCTTGCCGTCAAGTTTCGCAATCAGGTCCTTGAGCGCCAGTATTCCATCGCCTGGCGCGAGGCGCCCGCTCCGTGCCTCCTTCATCATGTCTTCGGCACCCTTCGGCGGCGGGCCGACCACATCGCAAAGCTGAACGTGCCGCACGATATCGACATCGATCTCATCGACATCCCCGCCGTTGCGGAAGAAATGAATGGCATCCACCAGGGCGCCGGCATTGTCCTGTCCGCATGCATGAACGAGTGCGGCGCTCTCGCTGTAGCTGCTGACGGCGCGCCAGCCCATGTTTTCGATATCGACAGCCATGCCGTACCGCCCGGCGAGTTGACAGAATGCATTGAAATTTTCGATCAGACGGCTGCGATCCGCATCGTCGCCACAGGCGGACAGCCGTTTTGCGCCAATATCCGCTGCGGCTGCAACGATGTGCTCGACGGAGGCCGCCTGGAAATCCGGGCCGACAATGAAGAACTCGATGTCGAAGACCTTCATGCCTTCGCTGTCGAGCAGGGATCGGAACTCCGACGCCGCCCGACTGCCCCGCGGCAGCTCGTAGTAAGGCGCGCCGGCAAAGGCCGGATGGAGTCGAAGCCCGACCGAGCCGAACCCGGCGGCGGCGGCCTGCCGGACGAATTCCTGCGGCGGCAACTGGATCGCCGAGAAATGCGCGACGCCGATCGGGTTTTTCTGCATCTGCCGGGCGTCGGTCATCGGACCGCTCCGGTGCGGGCGAGGTGGGCCAGAAGATTGGTGCCCGTGCGATGGATGTGCTGGCGTAGTTTTTCGGCGGCATAGTCGCTGTCGCGGGCCACCGCGCCCTGCGCGATCTCGCTATGCTCCTGGCTCACGTTCCTGTCGCCGGATGTCTGCTTGAGAAATGTCCTGCGGTAGCGATCGTTGAGATTGAGCAGCGTCTTGCAGAAGTGAAGAAGAAGCGGCTTGCCGCAGCCTGAAATAAGGGTGAGGTGGAAGTCGCGGTGGACGGCTTCCCAATGCTCCAGCGTTTCGGGCCTGCTCGCATCGCGCTCGGCGCGGTTCAGCTTATGAAGCGCGCGCATGACATTGCCCTCCCATTCCACGTTTCCGAGCCGAATGGATTCCTTGAGCGCGAAAATCTCGAACTCCTCGCGAAGCACGGTGATTTCCTCGAGGTTCGCCAGCGAGACCGGGGAGACCCGATAGCCGCGATTGTCCTCGAATTCGACAAGGCCATCGGAAATGAGACGCGCCAATCCTTCGCGCAGCGGGCTCAGGCTCACGTTGAACGCTTGCCGTTCCTTGTCGAGATTGATCTTGCTACCGGCTTGCAAGCTGCCGGAAATGATCGCTTCCCGCAGCCGGGATGCCAACTGGCTGCCGATCGTATTTTTCCCGTCGTCGGAAAAACTGCCGATCTCGGATGGGCCCGCCGCGCCGTCCTGCTGCTTCATGGTGTCCTCCCGAACGGACGTCGTCCGTCGTCGATGATGGTTAGAATAAACGATTATTATTGTCAACCGTCAAGAATTCTACGGTTGCTCTCGAGAAAATGTTCGCACATTCTTTCCGTAAAATCCAATGAAATCAATAATAAATGAAGGGATTTCCCTTTCATTCTGAAGGTCGATGATTTTGTCCCGCTCGGGAGCGCTTGACAAATAATCGATTATTCTTGTATCGGTCGCCCATCGGGAGGTGGCATATGGTGATGAGAACTGAGAGCGATGTAACGCCCGCCGTGGTCGCGGCGATGCAGCAGACATCCGATCCAAGGCTGCGCGAAATCCTGGTTGCGCTCGTGAAGCATCTTCACGCCTTCGTGCGCGAGGTGCGGCTGACAGAGGCGGAATTTCGGGAGGCCACCGCCATCCTGAACGAAATCGGAAAACTTCAGACCGACAGTCATAACGAGTTCGTACTGATGTCGGGCTCGCTCGGCGTTTCCTCGCTTGTCTGCCTGCTGAACAACGGGGACAAGGGCCAGACGGAGACATCCCAGTCGCTTCTCGGTCCGTTCTGGCGCCTCAACTCTCCAAGGGTCGAGAACGGCGGAACGATCATTCGTTCCGAAACGCCCGGCACGCCGCTTTTCGTGCATGCCCGTGTGGTCGACCGGGAGGGCAGGCCGATTGCCGGTGCCGAGGTGGATGTCTGGCACGCATCGCCGGTGGGCCTTTACGAAAACCAGGACCCGGACCAGGCGGATATGAACTTGCGCGGCAAGTTCATATCCGATGAGGACGGGCGTTTCTGGTTCCGCACCGTGAAGATGGTAGGCTATCCAATCCCCGTCGATGGCGTCGTCGGCCGTCTGCTCAAGGCCCAGGGCCGTCATCCGTATCGCCCGGCCCATCTGCACGCCCTGATCTTCAAGCAGGGTTACAAGACGCTGATTTCACAGGTCTTCGATCCCAGCGATCCCTACATCGCATCGGATGTTCAGTTCGGCGTGACCGCGGCCCTCACCGGGGATTTCGTCCGCCACGACGAGCCGCATCCGACCGACCGCGACATCGAGGGAGCCTGGTTTTCGCTCGACTACACCTATGTCATGGAGCCCGGCGAGGCCGTCCTGCCGCGCCCGCCCATCAAGTAACGTCACGACCGGAGCCAGTTCATGATTACCGAAGAGCAACGTCAGGCGGCGGCAGACGCCATATTGAAAGCGGAGACCGAGCGAAAGCCGATCGTGCAACCCAGCAAGACCTATCCGGGTCTCGATCTCGATGACGCCTATCGCATCCAGGAGCTTTGGGCACAGTCGCGCGTTTCCCGTGGCGCGCGGATCGTTGGCCACAAGATCGGCCTCACCTCGCGTGCGATGCAGATGGCGTCCAAGATGACGGAACCCGATTACGGCGTCATTCTGGACGACGCGCTCTACAACGACGGAGCGCAGATCAAGGCGGATCTCTTCATAAAGCCAAGGCTTGAAGTGGAACTGGCCTTTATCATGGGCGAGGACCTCAAGGGTGCGGGCACCCGGATCTACGACGTCATGCGCGCGACCGAATTCGTCGTGCCCGCCCTCGAGATCATCGACTATCGGACGGAGGTGCCGCGGGCGATCACCGATACGATTGCCGACAATGCGGCCTTCGGAGCCATCGTGGTCGGCGGACGTGTCATTCGCCCCATGGATATCGACATCCGCTGGGTGGGGGCGACCTTATCGAAGAACGGCATTATCGAGGAGTCCGGAGTTTCGGCGGCGATCATGGGGCATCCGGCGGCCGGCATCGCCTGGCTCGTCAACAAGCTGCATGCCGTAGGCGGCGGCTTGAAAAAGGGACAGATCGTCCTTGCCGGCTCGTTTACGCGCCCCGTGGATATCGCTGCGGGCGATGTGATCCAGGCCGACTACGGTCCCGTCGGTTCCATCGGCGTTTCTTTCTTGTGAGGCTGGAAAATGGATCTTCCCGTCAACAAATTCAAGGCGAAGCTCCGCAGCCGGCAAAGCCAGATCGGCCTCTGGTGCGGACTTCCGGGCAGCTACGCGGCTGAAATCGTCGCGCCGGCCGGTTTCGACTGGCTGCTGTTCGACACGGAGCATTCCCCGAGCGACGTGCTGACGGTTTTGCCGCAGTTGCAGGCCGTGGCAGCCTATGACGTCGCGCCTGTCGTGCGGCCTGCGGCCAACGATCCGGTCCTCATCAAGCGCTTTCTGGATATCGGCGTTCAGACGCTGCTCATCCCCTATGTTCAGAACGCGGCTGAAGCAAAGGCCGCGGTGGATGCAACCCGATATCCGCCTGAAGGCATCAGGGGCGTTTCAGCGCTCACGCGGGCCACCCGCTTCGGCAGGGTGAAGAATTACGCGCAACAGGCCGCGCAGGAACTCTGCGTTCTCGTCCAGGTCGAAACGCGCGAAGCGATGGCTCATATCGAAGCCATGGCATCGATCGATGGCGTGGATGGCATCTTCATCGGACCGGCCGACCTTGCTGCCAGCTTCGGATATCCTGGGCAGCCCGGCCACCCGGAAGTGGTCGAGGCCATCGAAAAGGCCATCGTGCTGCTCAATCGGCTCGGCAAGCCGGCCGGGATTCTTACGCCGGATGAAAAATTCGCGGCACGGTGCATGGAGTTGGGAACGCTGTTTACGGCGGTCGGTGTCGATGTCGCCGTGCTGGCGCGCGGCGCGGAAGCCCTGGCAGGCAGGTTCTCGGATCGGGCTTGACGAATGGCGGCACCGGAGAACATCGTCGCCGAACTTGCACCGACCGGGACAATCCGTGCGGCGGTGAATACCAGCAATGCCGCCCTCGTCCGTATCGATGAACGCACGGGAACGCCAGCCGGTCCGAGTGTCGATCTGGCGAATGCCGTGGCCGCAGAAATCGGTTGCCCGATTTCGGTTCTGAAATATCGATCGGCGGCGGCAATCCTGGCGTCGGCGGATCTGAACGAATGGGATATCGCCCTGATCGCGGCAGATCCGTCCCGGATGGATCGGTTCGCATTTTCCCCACCCTATGCGTTTGTTACGGCGACCTACCTCGTTCCGGCGAGGTCCGATGTCCGCTATGCGGCGGACGTGGACGTTTCCGGCCGCCGGATAGCAACCGCACGAGACGCCGCCTACACGAAAGAGATCGAACGCCGGGTGAAGAATGCGACGATCGTTTATGCCGAAAGCCCGTCGGCAGCGGTGGACATGCTGAAAGCCGGCGATTGCGACGCGGCTGCGGGGCTGAGGCAATCCCTCGAACCTGCCGCCCTGCATGACCCGGGGTTTCGCACACTGGCCGATGCCTTTTCCGAAATTCCCCAGACCGTCGCCGTCCTGAACACTCGGAAAACGGCCGCGGTCTTCCTCGCGAATTTCGTGGAAGACTATCTAAAAAAGCGCTCCCTGCCGTAGCAAGGCATCGGCACGGAATGTTTTCCAATCGCAGGCCGGTTGGAAAAATCACCCGGCATCACGCCGAGCGAGTTCACGGGCCAGTTCCAGAAACGCTCTCACGCCAGCCGACAGATTGCGGCGACCGGGATAATAGAGGCAGAGCCCCGGATATGGCGGCGTCCAGTCCTCCAGTACACGAATGACCCGTCCGGCCTCGATTTCCGGAAGAATGTCCTGCTCGAACAGATAGCCCACGCCGGCGCCTTCAAGCACCGCAGTCCGGGTGAGGCTGGTCTCATCGAGCGAGATCTGACCCCGAACTTCTATCTGAACCTGCTCCCCGTCCTTCTCAAACCGCCATCGAAACAGAGAGCCGTCCGGCAGTCGAACACGAATGCACCTGTGCCCGAGAAGATCCGGGGGAACCACAGGCATGCCGTGCTTCTCGAAATATTCAGGCGAAGCAACCACGGCATGGCGCTGAGGCCGGCCAAGCGAAACGGCAATCATGTCGCTGGGAACGAGGCCTGCAACTCTGACGCCCAGATCGAACCCGTCCCTGACGATATCGACCATCTTCCCTTCGGTGACGATATCGACATTCATCTCGGGATAGCGGCGCAGGAACTCAAACACGAGCGGTGTGAGGATCGCGCGGGCCGCAAAGGGCGCCGCGTTGATCCGTATGGTTCCGGACGGCGTTTCACGCTGTTCGCGCACGGCTTCCAGTGCTGCATGGAGATCCTGAAGCGATGGCGCGACCTGCTGCATGAAGAGCCGACCGGCGTCCGTCAGCGAAACGCTCCGCGTGGTGCGGTTGAACAACCTCACGCCCAGCCCGGCCTCGAGCCTGCCTATCGTGTGGCTCAATGCGGTCGTCGAAATGCCGAGATCGATGGATGCCGCACGAAATGTCCCTCGCCGGGCAATCGCGATCGCGGCTTCAAGTTCCTTCAGGCTCGCCTGGTCCATTATCCCGATTTTTTCATCACGCCATGCCGGTTTGTCCCACTTATTCATCCAATTGTCCAGTGTTAGCTATCGTCTCAAGCAAAGGAGAACACTCATGGCGCCAACACTGCCCAAACCCATAAACGACTATGTCGAGGCCAACGCGAGGCTCGACCTCGACGGCATGCTGAAACCCTTTTCCGTCGATGCGCTCGTCCTGGACAACGGACACCGTTACGACGGCCCTGCCGAACGGCGAAAGCTGCTCGAAGAGGCGGTGGCCGTAAAGGCGATCTTCACGCCGGATACCGTTCGCCACGAGGACGGTCAGGTCGTGGTCGAAGGCCCTGCGCATGGTGACTTCAAGGGCAGCCCGATCCGCTTCACCTATCGTTTCACGCTCGAACAGGACGCCATCAAGGTCCTGGAGATCACGGCATGAATATCAAGGCTGATCCAACCGAGTTTTCGGGAAAGCGTGTGCTCGTCAGCGGCGGCACGAAGGGTGCGGGCCGCGCCACGGTCGAGCGCTTTCTGGCCGGCGGCGCCCGGGTCATCACCGCCGCCCGCGGAACAGCGGAGCCGATCGACGGTGTCGACTTCGTCCAGGCGGACCTGACGACAGCCGAGGGAGGAGAACTTCTGGTCAGGGCGGCGCTTGAACGCCTGGGCGGAGTGGACATCCTCGTGCATGTTCTCGGCGGATCGTCGACGCCGGGTGGCGGCTTCGTCGCCCTGACGGATGAGCACTGGCTATCCGAACTGAACCTGAACCTTTTGGCGGCCGTTCGCCTCGATCGTCTCCTGATCCCGCAGATGATCGAACGCGGCAGCGGCGCGGTGGTGCATGTGACCTCCATCCAGTCGGTCCTGCCTCTGCCGGAAGCCACCACCGCCTATGCCGCCGCCAAGGCAGCGCTCAAGACCTACAGCAAGTCCATCTCCAAGGAGCTCGGTCCCAAGGGCGTGCGGATCAATGTCGTTTCCCCCGGCTGGATCATGACCGAGTCGTCCGTGGACTTTCTGAAACGACTGCAGGCGGCCAATGGCGGGACGATCGAGGACGCGCGGCAAGTCGTCCTTGACAGCCTGGGCGGCATCCCGATCGGGCGTCCGGCCGAGCCCCATGAGGTCGCCGACCTTATCGCCTACCTGGCCTCGGATCGCGCCGCTGCGATCCATGGCGCCGAGTTTGTCATCGACGGCGGCACGGTTCCGACCGTCTGACGTGAGGCGTGCACGGAATGTGAGTGTTGCGAGCGTTTGAAGGACCGGCGACGGTCCTTCGACAATGCCGGGAACGGCCCCCAGGCTCCTGGGCAATCACGTTGAAAGGCAGAAGGCCGGTTGAGGGATGCCGGGATTGCGGAGCCACGCAAGCGCTTCATCACGTCCTCGCCCGGCGTGACAGACGCTGTATTTTCTCGTTGAACGTCCGAAGCGGAAGTGACAGCAGTCTTGCGGCATCCGCACTGTTCCCGGCTGTGGCCAATGCGTTCTTGAGAACGCGCAGTTCGAAGGTATCCATCTGCTCGGCGAGAGATGTGCCTGGCACGTCATGACCATGTTTCGCGGCGCCCTCCGGCGCCCAGTCCAGATCGAGTGCCCGTCTTTCCGCCAGCAGTTTCAGTTCACGCACATTGCCGGGCCAGGGATAAGAGAGAATTCTCTCCATCTCCTCGCCCGTCAGGGGCCGGTTTGGGACCCCAAGGCGGCTGGCCATGGCCGCCGTGAAGTGGCTGAAGAGGACGATTGCGTCATGGCCGCGCTCGCGCAGCGGCGGGATCGAGATCTCCGCGCCCATGAGCCGGTAATAGAGGTCTTCGCGGAAGCCGCCGCCTGCGGAAAGGTTCTTGAGACTTTCCTTGGTGGCCGAGACGACGCGGATGTCGATCCTGATATCCTTGTTCGAGCCGAGTCGGGTGACTGTGCGTTCCTGAAGCACGCGCAGGAGTTTGGCCTGCGCGGCGGCGGGCATGCTCTCCACTTCGTCGAGAAAGACGGTCCCGCCATTGGCATATTCGAACTTGCCGAGCCGGCTCCCGCTTGCGCCGGTAAATGCACCGGCCTCATGTCCAAAAAGCTCGCTTTCTATGATATCGGCGGGAAGGGCCGCACAATTGAGGGCGACGAAGGGTTTGTCCCGGCGGGAACTGCCATCGTGAAGCAGCCGGGCGACGACCTCCTTGCCGGTGCCGGTCTCCCCAAGGATCAGCACATCGACAGGCAGCGCCGCCAGCCGTGCGATGGCCGATTTGAGCCTCGCGGTCGACTGGTCCTCGCCGATGAGATGACGCTCGATCAGCGCCTCAATCTCGTTGCTGCGCTCATAGGCGGCCACCTTGCGGCGCAGGCTCGAGCTTTCGACGGCGTTTCGCAACGTCGCGATCAACTGGTCGGGCAGATACGGCTTGGTCAGAAAGGTGAAGGCGCCGCCCTGCATCGCCGCGACCGCCATGGGCACGTCGCCGTGACCGCTCAGGATAATCACGGGTAAGGTCGGGTGGCTGGCCTTGATGGCGTCGAGAAGTTCGAGGCCCGACATGCCGCGCATCCGCACATCCGAGAGAACCACATCCGGTTTTTCCGCCGAAAGCATCTTGAGTGCCTCTTTGGCGTTGGAGGCCTCAATGACACGGAGATCGTTGAGCTCCAGCCACTGAGCCATCGACTGGCGAAGCGTATGGTCGTCTTCGACAAGGAGAACAAGGGCGGGCAGAACGGGGGCGGCGTTCATGCGCGCAGTCTCCCGCGATCCATCTCCACGCGCGGCAGTTCGATCCGGAAACCCGCGCCACCGAGCGGTGAAGGGAAATAGGACAGCCGGCCATGGTGATCGGTGACGATGCGGTTGGCCGTCGCAAGTCCGAGGCCAAGGCCTTCGCCTGCGGCCTTCGTGGTGTGAAAGGGCTCGAACAGCCGCGTTTGTTCGGCAGGATCGATGCCTGCGCCATTGTCGGAAATGGTGAGCGCGCAGGCCCCGTCACCGGTCTCGATCGCCACCTCTATTCGCGGATTTTCCACATTGCGCACCGCGTCGACGGCATTGTTGAGGAGATTGAGAACAACCTGATCGAGCTGCGTTCCGCTGCCGTGGACGACCACGCCCTCCTGCAAACGGTCGATGGCGGCAATACCCAGATCGGCGAAGCGGAATTTCAGCAGCGTCAGTGTGCGACGGACCTGGAGGGCGAGATCGAGCTCGACAAAGTCCTCGTCCTTGCGGCGCGCCAAGCGCTTCAACTGATTGGTCAGTTCCGAAACGCGGCTGACAATATCGCCCATCGTGTCGAAATTTCCCTTGGCGACATCGAGCTTCCTTCGCTCCACCAGAAGGCGGGTCGAGGCGATATAGGTCTGAAGGGCTGCGAGCGGCTGGTTGATTTCGTGGGCAAGCCCGGCAAAGCTCTGGCCGATGGCCGCCAGCTTCTCCGCCTGCGTCAGGTTGGTGCGGGTGACGTCCAGTTGTCGTTCCGCCTCCTGCCGTTCGGCAATCTCCAGGGCGAGCCGCGCGTTCGTCTCGCGCAATTCGCTTGTCCGTTCGTCGACGCGCGCCTCCAGAACCTCCAGCGCCCGCCGCGCGACCGCCTGCGCCTTGCGCCGCTGCAGCAGGATCATCAGCCCGGCCACGGCCAGCATCAAGGCAAGAACCGCGGCCAGCGCCAGCGTATTGGCAAGCCGTTCCACCGAACCGAGGTCGGCGAAATAGTTCAGGACCCAGCCATCCGGGCCGAAAGCCGCCGTAGCGCGCAGGCGTTGCGGTGCCTCTGCACCGCCGAACGAGGCCTTCTCATAACCGCCTTCGTTCTTCAGCGCGATGCCCGCCAGGCCAATCGCGGCGTCGCCGTAGCGCCGTTCGTCGGTCAGTTGCTTCAGCTGCCCGGTGCTGACGGCGCCAATGGCCGTGTAGCGCCATTGCGGATTTGAGGAGAGGAAGATCACGCCCTGGCTGTCGTTCATCGCAACCGTTTCGCCCGCGTCGCGCCATTGCTGCTCAACGGGAAGAAGGTCGATCTTCACGATGGCGACGCCGACGACAGCGCCGTCCAGGGTGATCGGGGTGGCGAGGAAATAGCCTGGCTGACCGGTCGTCGCACCGACTGCGTAATAATTGCCGAAGCCCTTGGCCAGCGCATCCTGGAAATACGGACGATAGCTGTAATTCTGTCCGACGAAACTGCCGGGACTGCCGAAATTGCTGGAAGCGATGGTCAGGCCCGATGTGTCGGCCACGAAAAGCGCAAGCGCGCCCGATGCGTTGGAGATGCGCTCCAGAAGCTGGTTGGCGGCCAGACGCTGATCCGCTGTCGCATTCTGCCGGAACAGGTCTTCGATTTCCCGCGAGCGGGCGACGACATCAGGCAGATAGCGAAACCGCTCGATGCTGGTCGAGAGCGTCGCCGAGATGAGACGAAGACGCTCCTGCGCGGTGCGGGAGACGTCGCGCGCCCCGTAATCGACGGCAACCGCGCGAACCAGGAGGGCGGTGCCGACCAGGCATAACGTAAACATCAGCACGAGCGGCAGATAACGACCGCGCAATCCCCGTCCTCCTCCCGCGTCCTCGCCCATGAGGCGAAAACTGTCCGCACGGTCTCCCGCCGTGCGCTTTGCGTCAATCAAGGGTCAGTCCCTTGCGTTCGTCAAGGGTGAAGCGGTCATGTTCGGCATGGACGAGGCTCGCCAGTTCCTTTTTGATGGCGTTGAACTCAACCGAATTGCTGTCGCGCGGGTAGGGTAGATCGATGGCGACATCCTTTTTGATCGTGCCTGGGCGATAGGTCAGGATAACGACGCGCGAGCCGAGATAAACGGCCTCCTCGATGGAATGCGTGACGAAGACAATCGTCTTGCCGACGCTGCGCCAGATGCGCAGAAGCTCGTCCTGCAGCGAACGGCGGGTCAGCGCGTCGAGCGCGCCGAACGGCTCGTCCATCAGCATGATCGGCGGATCGAGCGCCAGAACGCGGGCAATCGCGACGCGCTGGCGCATGCCGCCGGAAAGGTCCTTCGGAAAGCGGTGGCGGAATTCCTTGAGACCCAGCATATCGAGCAGTTCGTTGACGATGAGGGCGATCTGATCCTTTCCCGTGCCGCGGATCTCAAGGCCGAATGCGACGTTGGCCTCGACCGTCATCCAAGGGAACAGGGCATATTCCTGGAAGACCATGCCGCGATCCGGCCCCGGCGCGGTGACTGGCTTGTCGGAAACTTCAAGTGTGCCCGACGTCGGCAGCGAGAAGCCGGCAATGGCATTGAGCAAGGTGGATTTTCCGCAGCCCGAGGGGCCCAGAAGGCAGACGAATTCGCCGGGCCGGATTTCCAGATCAATGTCTTTCAGGGCCACGACCCCGCCCGGCTCTGCGCCGAAAATCTTGTTGACGCCTGCGGCCCGCACCAGCGGCTTGACCTCGGCTTCCATGTCCTTCGAAACGGTGTGATGCGCGTTCATGATGTCTCCTCCCGATTGAGTTGTTGCTCGCTTTGCCGATGAGCGGTCGGTAAGGGAGCCCGCGAAGGCGGGCTCCGGCAGCGTCAGGATTCGATGCCCCGGTGCCAGCGAAGCAGGTGGTTGTTGACGCGGTTGACGCCGACATCGATGGCGAGCCCGAGAAGGCCGATGGCGATCATTCCGGCGATCACCTTGTCGGACCACATGTATTCGCGAGCTTCGAGAATCCGGTAGCCGAGGCCGCTGTTGACCGCGATCATCTCCGCCACGATGACGACGATGAAGGCCGTTCCTATGCCGATCCGCATGCCGGTCAGCACATAGGGCGTGGCAGCCGGCAGGATGACGCGACGGAACATGGTCATGCGGCTGGCGCCGAGATTGGTCGCCGCGCGGATATAGATGCTGTCCACGTTGCGCACCCCGGAAATCGTGTTGATCAGCACGGGAAAAAAGGCCCCGATGGAGATCAGGAAGATCGCCGGCGGATCGCCGAGCCCGAACCAGAGGATCGCCAGCGGAATATAGGCGATCGGCGGAATGGGCCTCAAAAACTGGACCACCGGGTTGAGATAGGCCTCGAACCGCCGGTCGGTGCCCATCAGCAATCCAAGCGGCAGCGCGAGGCCCGCGCCCACGGCAAAGCCGAGCAGGACGCGACGCATGCTGGCGACGAGATCGCTGAGCAGTTCGCTCGACCAGATCCAGTCGGCAAAGCCGGCGCTTTCCGCAAGGTTCTGCGCCGGCAGGAGATAGATCCACAGCCTCTCGATAATGGCGAGAGGGGACGGCAGGATCACCGGTTTGATGAAGCCGGACTGTGACAGCAACTGCCACAGCACGAGCAATACCACCGGAACCGCCAGATTTCTGAAGAGCGTGCGGGCCATGGCTTATTTCGCCTTCAATGCGTCGTCGAGCAGGTCGGTCTTGACCCAGTCCGTCGCCTTCGGCGGATTGGCGAGCTTGCCGACGCCGAACTTGACCATCAGGTCGGTCGTGATCTGCACATGCTCGGCCGTAATCTCATAGGTATAGGGCGAGTTGCCGATGGCGTCCTTGAAGTCCTGATCGGTGATCTGGCCCTTGAACATGTCGTTGATGACGTATTTCTCGGCTTCCGCGGGATGGTCGATGAAATACTTCGTCGCCTCGACGAAGAGCTTCATGGTGCGCTCGGCGACGTCCTTGTTGTTGTAGAAGCTTTCCGAAAAGACCAGGGAACGAACGGGCATGCCGAGCGGCGTATCGTAAGGCTTGAGGATTTCGATGCCGAAGCCCTTGTTGACGGCCTGGCTCGCCTGCGGTTCCGACTGGCACATGGCGTCGATATTGCCGGCCATCAGTGCCTGATTGAGATCGGCAAAAGCCATGTAGACGATCTGCACATCCTTGCCGGGCTTTTCCGACCAGGTGAGGCCGGCCTTGCTGAGTTCGGCCAGAAGCAGCAGTTCCTGCGCGCCGCCCCTGGCAACACCCACCTTCTTGCCCTTGAAGTCGGCGACCGAGCCGATTCCGCTCTTCTCGCCGGCCACGATCCGTGCGCCACCCTTGGCGAAACCGGCGACGGCATAGATCGGCACGCCGGAGGCGCGGCCGGCAATCGCGGCATCGACGGCGCTGGCCGCGATATCCACTTCGCCGGCGACGATGGCCGGCAGGATGTCGATGCCCTTGGCGAAGAAGCGCTCCTCGATCTGAAGGTCATATTTCGGCGCCAGTTCCTTCATGTAGGAAATTGCGCCGTAGTGTGCGAACTTGAGATTGGCGAGCCGCACCTTGTCGGCGGCCTGCGCGGATGTTGCGGCAACGAGTGCGGTAGCCACCAAAAGGTGGCGCATCAAAGTCTTCATGATTTCCTCCCAAAACAGGTAGACCCCTCCTAGGGTCGATCCCTTCTATGCAGACGGCGTGCCAGAACGGGAGGGAGGCGCATGGCCATTTGTAACGTGCTGTAAAGACGTCATTTTTTAAGAGGAGGGCGAGAAAGCGAGATCTCTGCCCCATGTATTCTGGCAAGAAGTTGCTTGAGGCGGGCAAGAACTTGCCTGCGTCGATCCGCAGCCCCTCAAGCCGACGAGTCCCGGGCCTGGCGACTTGCGGCAAGCGGCTCTTTCTTTTCGAACCGCAAACGCAGGATCATGATGGCGCCGATCCCATAGAGGGCGGCGACCAGCAGCCAGATCGCTCCCGGCCAGTCGGATCTCAGGGAGAGGTAGGCGCTCGAAAACCCGAGCGGAGCCAGGATGGAGGCGAGGCTGACCGCCGATTGCAGCACACCCTGGAATTTCCCTTGCTCCGCCTCGCTCACCTGGCGGGTGGCAAGCGACTGAAGAGCAGGGACACCTATGCCGCCGAGCGCCAGAAGCGGCATTGCCGCGAATACCATCCAACCCTGTTTTGCGCCGGCAAACACGGCAAGCGCGGCGCAGGCGCTCACAATTCCGGTGAGTATCGCACCTCGCTCGCCGAGCCGCTTTGTGGCAGGTCCGGGGAGCAATGCCTGTGCCAGTGTCTGGCAGGTGCCGTAGGTGCCAAGGGACAGACCGATCCACAGACCGTTCCATTGAAAGACGTCGTTGCCCCACAAGGCCCAGCAGGTGCCGTAAGCCTCACCCAGGCCGCTGAATATGAAGAATATGAACACAAGTGGCAGGACGCCCTCGATTGTGAAAGTCCAGCGGAGCGGTAGAAGCGGGTTCAATGCCCGGACGCGGACGTTTTCGCCGGTGGGCGAACGGGACTCGGGCAAGGCGAGAATGCACAGCAGGAAATTGATGCCGGTCAGAACCGCCGCTGCCACGAAGGGCAGCCTGACCCAACGATCGCCGAGCAGTCCCCCGAGGACTGGGCCGAGGATGAAGCCGATGCCAAACATGGCATTCAGCAGCCCGAAACGCCGCGGTCGCATTTCCTCGGACGATGTGTCGGTTATGTAGGCGGCAGCAACGGACATGTTGGCGCTGGTGAGGCCCGCAAGGGCCCGGCCAAGGAGCAGCAGCCAGAGGCTGGGGGCAAACGCCAGGAACAAGTAGTTGGTCATCGCGCCGATGAGCGAGATCAGCAGGACCGGACGTCGGCCATGGCTATCGCTGAGCGCTCCGAGCACTGGAGCAAAGACGAACTGCATGGCGGCATAAAGCGCCATCATGATGCCGATGTATGGCGTAACGTCGCCAACATGCGTGACGTCTTTCAGCAGCGAGGGAAGGACAGGAAATATCAGCCCGATGCCGACCGCATCGAGGGCGACCGTTATCAGGATAACGAGGAGAGGTTTGGTCATAGCGTTCGCTCCGGACGCCAGCCGGCGACGCGCGGGTGTGCGTGGCCGGAACCGTCCATTGAAGCCCGAGATGTCTCGGGTGCAGGTTTCAGGGAGACGCTGGCCGGCTCACATTTCATGTGGTCCGACGTGTGCTTGACCGCATGGACGAGAATTCGTCCACCTGCTTACTCGCGCCATTGGCGGATCAAGGTAAGCGGTCGCTTTTCGCGATGGCCATTTGGTAATTCGGGCTGAGTGGTCCGTCAAGCCCTTCGAGGAAGACGGACCTGAGGCGATGCGGCATCCATCCGCACAATTGATCGGCGATGGCGGTTGTGATCTTCTTCGCAAACTGCCCTCGAGAACGATGTCGGGAACTCGTCTTGCGCATCCACCACCTCAACTGCGGCTCGCATTGTCCCGTCGGAGGGCGCCTGTTCGACGGAACGAGCAATGGGCTGTTCGCACATATCTGCACGCACTGCCTGCTCGTCGAGACCGCGGATTTTTTGGTCCTTGTCGATACCGGCTATGGACTGAAGGACGTGATGCGGACATCGGCGCGAAGACTGCCGCTGACATGGCCGCTCATCCTCAACACCCGTCTGCGCGAAGGGGACACGGCTATCCGTCAGATCGAAGCGCTGGGCTTTTCGGCGCGGGATGTGCGACACATCTTACTCACGCATCTGGATTTCGACCATGCGGGCGGTATCGCGGATTTTCCGCAAGCGAGGGTCCATGTCATGACCGGCGAACGGAAAGCGGCGGAGAACGCGAAAGGGTTCGTCGCTCGGCAGCGCTACAGACCTTCAATGTGGAAAGACGTCACGGATTGGCGAATGTACGAAGCGGAAGGTGAAGCGTGGTTCGGGTTTCGGTCGGTCCGCGACCTCGACGGCCTTCCGCCCGAGATACTGATGATTCCGCTGCCGGGCCACACGACCGGCCATGCCGGGGTCGCGATCAGGTCGGGCGACCGCTGGCTCCTGAATGCAGGAGACAGCTTCATGCATGATCGGCAAATCGATGGGGTCCATCCGTACTGCCCGACGGGGATCGAAATCTATCAGGCCATCATGAGCACCGATCGGTATGCCCGCCTCGACAACATCGAGAGACTGCGTGATCTCAAACGGGATCACGGTTCGGAAGTGCGCATATTCGCCTCGCATGACAGCATTCAACTGGCGGCTATGCGTGGAGAGGCGCCATCGCGTTAGCGGCCGGTATGCGCCGCGATGGCCGTGCTTCCTCAAGGCCTGTGGCCGCGGACTGTCCGGTCCCGACCATTTTCATTCGCCATTGCCGATCAAAGGGGCGAGCCTACTTCAAAATCGATTAGTTCGGCGGGACAAGGTCATAGCGGTTGGTCGAGCCGAGATACCGGGCGGCTGGCCTGTCGAGGGAGAGATGCGGTCCCAAATCGTGGCGGGCATCGTTGAATGCCTTCCAGAGGCCTTCATTGCCGAGCGATGGTATCGTGACGAGTTCGCCAGCGTCGAAGCCGGATAGCGCAGCATCGACCATCTGCCCTGCGTCCATCATCATTCCTGCGGGGATAACGGAGCTGTCGAGACCAGCGCGTTTGAAAATCTCAGTCTTGGTGAAGCCGGGCATAACCGCCTGGATGCGGACGCCCTTGGGCCGAAGTTCGGCATCGAGCGCCTGTGTGAGCGAGAGCACAAACGCCTTTCCGGCAGCATAGCTTCCATTGAAGCTTTCTGGCATCAGAGCGACGACGGACGCAATGTTTATAATCGCTCCCGCGCCTTTGGCGACGAATGTCTTTGCGGCTGCGACAGTGAGTGCATGTAGCACATTGACGTTCAGATGCACCACTTGGTCGAGGACCTCCTCGCTGGAGTCCAGGACACTGCCGCTCGGCGCGATGCCTGCGCTGTTGACGAGAAGTTCGATATTCTCCTCTTCTCGGATGCGCTTGAGAAGAATGTCGAGGTCGCTATGCCTGCTCAAGTCGAGAGACAGCGGCGTGGTGGAGACTGCGTAACGCTCAGTCAATTTATTGGCGGCGTTGCGCAGTCGTTCAGGGTCTCGGGCGACCATGATGAGGTCATGGCCTCGGGCGGCGAGCCGGTCGGCGTAAACCGAACCGATGCCGGAGGATGCTCCCGTGACGATGGCAATGGGTCTGGTCATGGCGATCTCCTTAAATTGGCTGACAGGGACTTACCGCGCGTGAACTTTTCGGTCGCGCCATCGGGCGTCAGGCGGCATGGCCGACGGGGAGGGCGCTCACCTGGGACGCAGCGGGCCGCGCATGACGCTCGGCCCAGTCAAGCGCGAAATCGGCGACCTCTTCCCAGCCCGCGTCGATGCAGGTGAAATGCGAACGGTCGTCGAATATCTTGAGTTCGGTGCGAGACGCCGCGCGCTTCTGCTTGTCGTAGATCGCTCTCGTCATGCTTGCATCGGCGATGAGGTCGAGGCCGCCGCCGATCAGGAGGAGCGGCGCGCGGTCGGGATTGTCCCAGCGGATCTTTCCGACCGACGTCAGGATGCCGTCCCAATAGACCTTGCCAGCCGTCGGCACGATATAGCGATCGTAGTAATCGTCGACCCGATCCTTCGGGAGCGTATTGGCGAAGCGCGTGCCGAAGAACCGGCGCGACATATGCATGGTTCGCTTCCAGCTGCCCCAGGAGGCCAGCACCGGGAGGGCGGAGACGATCGAATGGATGCCGAGGCGCACTCCGGTCGTCGGCGCCGGATCGATCGCGACGCCGGCGACCCCGAGACCGCGGTCGAGCAGTATCTGGGTCCAGACCCCGCCGGCAGAGTGGCCCATCAGGATGGGCTGCTCCGGCAGCTTGCGGATCGCGGCTTCGAGGTGGTCGACGATCGCCTTCACGCCGACCGTCTTGAGCATGGGATGCGGATTGGCCCGCAGATCGGCCGGATCGCCGTCGTCATACGGCCAGTTCGGGGTCACGACGGAGTAACCCTTGGCTTCGTAGCGGGCCTTGAAGCCTTCCCAGCTCTTCGCATTCAGCCAGGCTCCGTGGATGAGCATGATTGTCTTCGTCATCGGAATTCTCCTTGTCGTGCTGTCCGGGCCTGGATGTCTCAGGACGAGGACTTGAAGAACGCCAGCAAGTCGGCGTTGATGACGTCCGGATGGGTCGTGCACATGCCGTGGGGCAGGCCCGCATAGGTCTTGAGCGTGCCGTTCTTCAGCAGCTTGACCGACAGTGGCGCGGAATCGGCGTAAGGCACAATCTGGTCGTCGTCGCCGTGCATCACCAGCACCGGAAGATCGATCTTCCTGAGGTCTTCGGTGAAGTCGGTTTCCGAGAAGGCCTTGATGCAATCGTAGTGCGCCTTGGCGCCGCCCATCATGCCCTGCCGCCACCAGTTCTGGATCACGCCCTCGGAGACCTGGGCGCCCGGACGGTTGAAGCCGTAGAACGGGCCCGCCGGCACGTCGCGGAAGAATTGGGCGCGGTTGGCGACCAGCGCAGCGCGGAAGCCGTCGAAAACCTCGATCGGCAACCCGCCGGGGTTCTTTTCGGACTTGACCATGATCGGCGGGACGGCGCCGATGATGACGGCCTTGGACACGCGGCCCGGTTTGGAGCGGGCGACGTAATGGACGACTTCGCCGCCACCCGTCGAGTGACCCACATGGATGGCCCCCTTGAGGTCGAGCTTTTCGGCGAGCGCCGCGACGTCGGCGGCGTAGGTATCCATCTCGTTGCCGGTGTCGGTCTGGGTGGAGCGGCCATGGCCGCGGCGGTCATGGGCGATGACCCGAAAGCCCTGACCGAGGAAAAACATCATCTGGTTGTCCCAGTCATCGGCAGAGAGCGGCCAGCCGTGATGGAAGACGATGGGCTGGGCGTCGCGCGGGCCCCAGTCCTTGTAGAAGATTTCGGTGCCGTCCTCGGTGGTGATGTAAGACATGATCGAGTTCCCTTTTTCGGTTGCTTTTTCTGCGGTGGCGGCCGGAGCCATCTTCGGGAGAGCCGCGACGGCGAGCGCCGCGCTTCCTCCGAGAAGCATGTCGCGCCGGGTCGCGATGATCGAAGCCTGTGCGATTGTGGTGGCGTTCATGGTCGTCTCCTTGGCGGGGTGAATGCCTCTGTTCGACGAGATGAAGCTTGGCGGAGCGGGCGATGTAACGCGAGTAAAGCGTCGTAAATCTCTGAGAATCGAAGTTCCGGGTGGCGTGCCGCCATAAGAAAAGGGACCAGGCTGCGCGGGCCCGGTCCCCTCCGGAACACGATCGGACTGTCGTCAGGCTGCGACGAACCTGTAGGCATCGCCCTTTTTTTCGGCGTATCCCACGCCTGGATAGGTCCAGTGGTAACCGAGCAGCTTCAGCTTTTCATTTGCGGCGCGGTCGAGCAGGTCGCGCCGATTTTTGAGTGCGAGTTCTGCATCGGTGTCGAATCCGAAATGCCACCGAGGATGCTGAAAGAAGATGACGTCGCTTGTGCAGGCGTCACCCGTGATAACGAGGTTGTCGCGGCCGGCGAGTTCGATGGAGATATGGCCGGGCGTGTGGCCGGGCGTATCGACGATGGACATCCCCGGGACGATCTGATCTCCTTCCTTCACCCGCGTGATACGGTCCTCGACGGCGAAAAGGTCTCGTCGGGCGCCCTTGGCGAAGCCATGCAGCGCGGCCGGCCGGCGCGTTTCGAAGTCCTTGTCGGTCCAGAAATCCCACTCCGCCTGGCCGATGAAGTACTCGGCGTTGGGATAGAGGAGCGTCCCGTCGGCGGCGGTTGTCGCACCCGAGTGGTCGGGATGGGCGTGCGTGAACACGATCTTGGTGATCGATGCAGGATCGACCCCGTTTGCCCTGAGATTGTCTGCGAGGCGTCCGGCACTGGGCTGGAAGTTGCCGCCGGCCCCGGTGTCGATCAGGATCAGGTCGCGGCCGTAGCGGATCAAGGGAACATTTGCCTGGACCCTCGCGCCCGTTTTGTCGCCGCCCATGGATTGCAGGATCGGTTCGCGAAGCTCGGGTGTGGCGTCAGGGAGCAGGATCTCGGCTGAGAGCGTGAGAAAGCCGTCGCTGAAGACCGAGATATCGAAATCTCCGTGGTCAAATCGATGCATGGCCTGAGCATAGGCGGGAACTCCCGCCACGCCTGCCAGCGCCGCGCCTGCCGCAAGTGAGAGGAATTGCCTTCGATCGATCGCATACGGGTGGAAATTGGTCATCGACATGTCTCCGACAGATTGGGTTGAACACGTCAATTCTGGGCGCATGCCTGCCTGCGGCCGAGTGAATGCTTGTGAATCGGTGCGAAAGGGCCTCGTCTTCTTAACCGAAGAATGAGGTGAGCCCGTCAAAACCGGCAGTCGCGGTGCGAACGATGAGGAGGCCCCGGCCGATCTGGCGCGCCGGCGAGGCGTGCGGAGGCACGACTTTCCTGCCCTCTTCCAGAAACAGAAGTTTCAGCGCTCTCGCGGGACCGGGGTCCGTCGGCTCGGCCGGAAAGAAAACCGCAAAGTCGAAGTCGTCGACGACGATCTGTTCGATGGTAAGCGCATCGGCGATGTCGCTCCGGGCCGCTTTATCGCCCAGGAATTTTGCGATCTCCGGCTCTTCCGCAAACTTGCGCATGTGGCCGGCGACAGCGGGGAAGCCGCCGCCTTCGCAAGCAAACACGACCTCAACTCCCGAATGCCGGAGGGCATTGCAGCTCCTTGCGACGTCCAGAGCAAGATCCCTGTCGGGGAAACCCGCTCTATCCTCGCCGTCCAATATAATCAGTGCTCTGAAGGGAAGGGTCGCCATGCCAATGCCTCTGTTGCCGACAGAATATGAGCGCGGCTGTGGGCGAGCCAGTGAGGCGTTGTAAATCGATGTAAAGGAGGCCGATCAGTGTAGAGCCCGGCGATCGGGTGCGTTAGGCTCGGCGGCGGGCAAGTCGACAATCTCGCTCTCTCCATCGGCGCCAAAAGCCGGCGGCAGCCACGGGAGGCTCGGGTCGAACCGTCTTTCCCATGCGATTGCGCCCTGTGTTTTCGCTTCGGTCCTGCCTGCCTCGAACCAAACGTCAGCAAGCGCGGACCCGTCTGGATCGCCACCCTCAAGAACCAGATGGCCCTTGATCCGAAGCAATTCCGGTTTGCACCAGCGCTCTCCCGACGTCTCGCAATGCGCAAGCGCCTCTTCGATCTTCACCACGGCTTCATCGAAACGGCGCAACGCCGCCAGTGCCTTCGCTTCGACCGATTGGAAATAGGTCTTGAACAGGACGAAGCCGGCGCGGTCGAGGATGGCCATGCTGGCCCGAAGCTCCTCCAGGCATCCGGGGGCATTTCCCTCCCAGAGCTTCACCTCCGCCTGGAAACAACTCGCATAGCAGTGCCAGACATCCAGCGACAGCGACTTCGTATGGTCTTTCAGCAGCGCGATATAGTCCCTGGCAAGGTCGATCTTGCCGAGCAGCAGCGCAAGCGGGCACGCGGCCTCCGCAAGCACGTTGGCCAGGGACAATTCATGTCCGATGGAGATGGCCTGTTCGACACAGGCCTGGGCCTCCGACAGCGCCCGTTCGCTCTCGCCCAGAGCCCAATGGTCCCGAGCGAGAATGATTCTGGCGGTGATCCGCTGATCGAACTGGAACCGGGTCGTCTGGCTGGTCGGCAGAGCGTCGTATTCGGCGATCATCTGCGTCAGGATTTCGCGCGACTGCGCATGTCGTCCAAGCCAATGCAGCGTCGCGCCCAGGATGCGCTTCGCAACGATCCGGTCCGCCGGATCGCGGGAACCCGCCGCAACGGTCGCGAACTGATTTGAGTATTCAAGTCCCAACTGAGGCTGCGCGCGGTTTATTGCATCGACCCACATGGCCCATATCGCACGGAGTTGATAGTCGACATCGCCGAGACGTTCCGCGATCCGCAAGGCCTCGGTCCACGCGTTGATTCCCTTCTCCGGGATCTCGGTCGACCGCATCTGCGGCCAGCCCAAAGCGGCGTAGAGTTTCATCCGGCGCCGCTCGTCGGCATCGGGGTGGGCGTCGAGATAGGCAATCGCCTTGGTAACGGCGATGAAGCACTCGTCGAGAAGCGAAAGACGGAAGAACAGCGGCAGGGCTGCGACAGTCAGCCGGACGCCGGTCATCTCGTCGCCGTCGGGCTCGAACGCCCATTCCAGCGCAAGCCTCAGGCTTGCGACATGCTGCGAAAAATCCTCGGACCAATCGTCCATCGATGCCAGGTAGAGTTCCTGTTCGCCCCTCTCGAAAAGGCTGGACAGATATTCGGCGAGCCGCAGCATGATCGAGCGATGGCTTCCGCTCTCCATGAGCTTTTCGGCGGCATAGAGGCGCGTCGTGTCCAGAAGGCGGTACCGGGTGGTATCCGACAGGGCTTCGGCGACAACGAGCGACTTCGCAACCAGGGTTTCGACAACGTCTTCGGGATCGGCAAGAACCGCCGTGGCGGCATCTGCCGTAAACCAGCCACGGAAAACGGACAATCGCTGGAGAGCCGTCTGCTCCACGGGGGAAAGGACATAGTAGCTCCAGTCGAGCGTTGCCCGCAGCGTTTGATGGCGCAGCAACGCCGTTCGCCTGCCTCTGCTGAGAACCCTGAAACTCTCCTTCAAGGATGTCGAGAGGGCTTTCACGGACATGGTGTCCATTCTTGCAGCCGCCAGCTCGATGGCGAGCGCGATGCCGTCCAGCTGCCGGCAGAGTTCCACAACGTGTACCACGTCGTCTTCGCCGAGCCGGTAACCGCCCCTGCACGCGGCCGCGCGCTCCACGAAAAGTTGGACCGCAGGCGACAGGGAAGCCTCCGATACCGACGTTCCGGTTTCAGGCAGTTCCAGGGGGCTGAGACGGTGTACCCATTCCCCGTAAGCCCTCAAGGGTTCCCGGCTTGTGGCGAGGAACCGCGCCGACGATGTGCGCCCAAGAATGGATTCCACGAAAAGTGCCGCTTCGTCGACGACATGTTCGCAACTGTCGAGCACGATGCAGATGTCGCGCTCCTCCATCACATCCGCTATCTCCCGGTCGATGTCGTCGGACCTTGAGAGAATGTCGAGCTTGGACGCCACTTCGGTCGAGATGAGTTCGCCCGAGCTCAATTCGGCGAGATCCACCCAAACGACTTCCGTGGACGATCGTCCCAGCACGGCACGCGCCACGGTGGACTTCCCGATGCCGCCGGGCCCAACGATGGTCAGAAGCCGCACGTTGAGCAAACGCTCGGACAGTGCCTCCACCACCTGGCTGCGCCCGAAGACCCTGGCGTTGATACGGCGTTCCGCAGGTGTCGGCGGAGCCGGTTTCCGGACCTCCATTTTCGAGACGGGGTTTGCAAGCGGCGTTGCCGCAGCGATGAAGGTATAGCCGCGACCGGGGACATTGTTGATATACCTGGGTTCGCGTTTGGTGTCTCCGAGAGCTTTGCGGATCGCGGAGATATGGACGCGCAGATTGGTTTCGTCCACGAAGGTGTCGGGCCAGGCGTGGCGAATGATCTCTGCGTTTGTGAGCAATTTCCCTGCGCTGGCGGTCAGGCAAGCCAGAATGTCGATCGCACGGCTTCCCAACGGAACGGGATCGCCATCCCGCGTCAGCGTACGCTTTCCCGGACTCAAGACGAACGGGCCGAACTGGACCTCGTCTTCCACCATCTTCCCGCCTTCCGCCGGGCCGACATCGGCCGCTTAACTGGCTACGCCCATCGAAGGATCAGGATAGCGAGCTTCGTGCGACAAGCAATACAATCTGACAATTGTTAATTGTGTTGCTTGGCCATGCCTGGGCCTGAAGCATTTCCGGCGAAGAGAAGACCGCCTTCAGTGCTCGTCTTCTTGTTTCTACTGTGTTGGAACCGCTCTAGCCCGCAGAACTGAACCTAGTCGTCTTGGCGTTGTAGCCCAGCTTTTCGGAGACCTCGTTTGCTGCGGTCAAAAGGCTTTCGAGATAGGCGTCGCGATTGCGCAGTCCGTCTTCGCGCGGGGTGACGAGGCACAGGGTCGCGATGCAGACGCCATCCGCCTGGAAGATCGGCACGGCAAAGCAGTGGGTGAAGTTCTCCACTTCGCTGTTGAATGTGAAGAAGCCGTCGCGGCTCGCCTGACGCACCTGTGCGATGAAGTCTCGGGGCTCCATGCGTTTGCCGCTCGGCAGGACAAAGTCCTCCGGCGGGATGAGGTCAACGATCTCTTGGTCGCTCAGGTGGGAGACCAGCAGACGACCCGAAGCCGTCCAGACGATGGAGACGAGTTCACCGACATTGGAGGAGATGCGGAATGGCCGAATGCCTTCCCGCATCATGGCGACGGTGTATTTGCGGCCTTCCAGCAAGCACATCTGCGCCGTCTCGCGTGTCTCCTCCGCCAACCGCACCAGCATGCGGTCGCATTCCCGCATCAGGTCGAACTGTTCGGCATAGGCCGTTCCAAGGAAATAGAGGCGGCGACCGAGAAATACCCGGCCGTCTCCCCCCTGGTAATCCAGCATCCCGTGACTGAGCAGCAGATTGACCAGTTCATAGATCGAAGAGCGCGGCGCGCCGATTTCCGACGCGATTTCGTTCGGCCGCATGGGCTGACGCTTCACGCGCAGGAATTCGAGTATCTCGAAAGCGCGATCCAGTCCCCGCGTGCGTCGCGAGATCGTGTCGCCTACGGCTTCCGTCATGCTCTTCTCCATAGTGTTTTCAGGCGCGATCGGCGCGATAAGCGATGCAATCCACCTCGACCTTGCAATCGACCATCATCCGCGACTGGACGCAAGCGCGCGCCGGCGGGTTTTCGCCGAAGTACTCGGCATAGACGCCGTTGAAGCTCCAGAAGTCGCGCGGATCGTCGAGCCAGACACCGACGCGCACCACGTCCTCGATGCCGTAACCCGCCTCATGCAGGATGGCAATGAGGTTCTCGATCGCCTTGCGGCTTTCCTCAACGATGCCGCCACGGACGATTTCACCCTTGTCCATCGGAACCTGGCCTGAAACATGCAGCCATCCATTGGCTTCGACCGCCCGTGCGAAGGGAAGGGGCTGTCCGCCCGCGCCGGTTTCGCCTGCACCGTAACGCTTTATCGTCATTGCATTCTCTCTTTTCTTTTAGTTGAAGCTGGATGTCTTCAGGAATTCGGCAAGACGTTCCGTCTTCGGCTTGATGAACATTTCCTTGGGATCGCCCTCTTCGCAGATGACGCCCTGATTCATGAAGATCACGCGGCCGGAGACCTCATAGGCGAAGCGCATCTCGTGGGTGACGAGCAGCATGCTCATGCCGTCGGCGGCGAGGTCTTTTATGACCTGCAGCACTTCGCCGACGAGTTCCGGGTCGAGCGCCGACGTCACTTCGTCGAACAGCATAAGCCGCGGCGCCATGGCGATCGCACGGGCGATGGCAACGCGCTGCTGCTGGCCACCGGAAAGCTGGCCGGGGTAGTGGCCCCCGCGTGTGCCGAGCCCGACGCGATCAAGCCATTTTCCGGCGATGGCCTCGGCCTCGTCCCGCCCCATTTTCTTGACCTTCACGAGACCGAGCATGACGTTCTGCAGCGCCGTCATATGCGGAAAAAGGTTGAACTGCTGGAAGGCCATGCCGGTCATGGCGCGCTGGCGGGCGATTTCCTTTTCGCTCTTGCGCTTGCGGCTCGCCCCGGAATGTTCGTAGCCGATTTCTTCCCCTGCCAGCCGGATAGACCCGCCCTGGAATTCCTCCAGCATGTTGATGCAGCGAAGCATGGTTGTCTTGCCGGAGCCGGACGAGCCGATGATCGAGATCACCTCGCCCTCCTGCATGGTGCAATCGACGCCTTTCAGGACTTCGAGCGTCCCGTATCGCTTGTGCAGATCCTTGATTTCGAGAAGTACCTTGCTCATGACATGCAGCCTCAGGACGGGACGGCGGTCTTGCGCTCGACATATTTGCCGAAGCGTTCGATGCCATAGTTGATGACGAAATAGAGAAACCCGGCGAAGAAATAGAACTGCAGGCTCATGAAGTTCCGGGAGATGATCTCCTGTGTGCGCAAGAGCAGTTCCGCGACGCCGATGACGGAAAGCAGCGTCGAGGCCTTGACCATTTCCGCTGCCGTGTTGACCCAGGCCGGCAGAAACTGCCGCAGCGCCTGTGGCCAGAGCACGTAGGCGAATGTCTGTCCGAAGGTCAGGCCGATTGCCTTTGCGGCTTCGGTCTGGCCTTTCGGGATGGCCTGCAGGCCGCCGCGGACGATTTCGCCGACATGCGACGAGCAGAAGATGGCCAGCGCCAGGACACCGGCCTGGAACGGCCCAAGTTCGATGCCGACGGTCGAGAGCACGTAGTAGCTTGCGAGAACCAGCACCAGCACCGGCGTGCCGCGGATGAAATCGGTATAGGCCCGCATGACGAACCGCAGCATCCGGTTGCCGTAGACGAGCGACAGGCCGACGATGACGCCGAGCAACGAACCTGCGACGATCGACAAAAGAGAGATCGACGTCGTGACGCCAAGGCCCTTGAGGATGACGTAGCGCGCGAGCCAGATCTGGTCGAGGAAGGCGGGAAAATCCATCATGACATTACCTCGGTACGGCCAGACGCCGTTCGGCGACACGCATCAGCGCCGCAAGCACGGAGCAGGTGGCAACATAAAGAGCCGATGCGACAATCCAGGTTTCGATAACGCGGAAGGTTTCGACATTGATCTTGCGCGCTTCGAAGGTCAGTTCCGGAACGGCGATTGCAGCGGCAAGCGACGTATCCTTGAACAGCGAGATCACCGTTGAAGACAAGGACGGCAGGACGTTGCGCAACATCAGTGGCGCGATGATCGAGGTGCGGATCTGCATCGGCGTCAGGCCGATCGCCAGTCCCGCTTCCGTCAGTCCCCTCGGGATCGACAGGAGGCCCGCGCGAAACACTTCCGCGAGATAGGCGCCGGAATAGATCGCGAGCACGGCGATGAAACTCTCGATCTTGCCGAGACGTATGCCGAGCTGCGGCAAGGCGAAATAGGCAAAGAGAACCAGGACCAGGATCGGCAGGTTCCGGATGATCGTGACGTAGGTGGCTGCCGGAGCCTTGACCCAGCCGCTTTTCGAAATCAGCGCGAAGGCGACGAAGAGACCGATCACGGCGCCGATCAGAATGGAAGCGAAAGCCAGGCCGAGACTGAGCAAGAGGCCTTCGAGCAGTTGGTCGAAGCTGCGCCAGACGGCGGCAAAATTGAGCGAGTAGCCCATAGTGTCATCCTGCCATAGCGGAATGGGAGAGGACGAAGGACAGGTGTCCTCCGTCCCAAGGGAGTTTCGAGGCTTACTTGTACTCGACCGGGAAGCCGATCTGCGGCGGCGCCAGATCCTTGCCGAACCAGGTCTTGTAGGACTTGGCATAGAAGTCGAATTCCACCCCGGTCATGGCTTCATGCAGCGCGGTGTTGACGAAGTTCAGCCAATCCTGATCGCCGCGCTTGACGCCGCAGGCATAGGTCTGCGGATTCCAGCCATATCCGGCGTCCTTGTAGCGGCCGGGGTTCTGCGTCATGTACCAGGCGAGGGACGACTGGTCGGTGGCGGCGGCATCCGCCCGGCCGGATTCGAGCGCCTGATAGATCAGATCGACGGAATCATACTGGTCGACCTTGGCCTCGGGCAGCGCGGCATGGACCATGTCTTCGGCATAGACGTTCTGCAGCACCGAGATGGTGACGGACGAGCCGGCCGCCTTCAGGGCCGCGTAGTCGGCATATTGGCCGTCAGCCTTCAGCATCAGGCCTACACCCTCGCGGTAGTAGGGGATGGTGAACGCAATCTGCTGGGCGCGTTCGCCTGTCACCGTCATGAACTGGCAGGTCAGGTCGACCTTGTCGGTGGTGATGTTCGGGATGCGGGCATCCGACGACTGGTTGACATATTCGATCTTGTCCGGGTCGCCGAAGAGCGCCTTGGCCACGATGCGGCCCATGTCGACATCGAAACCCTGAAGCTTGTCGTCGGCGCTTTTGAAGTGCCAGGGCGCATTGGTGCTGCCCGTGCCGAGCACGAGATGGCCGCGCGCAAGAACCTCGTCAAGCTTGCTGCCGTCTGCGAGTACCGGCGAGGCGGAAAGGAAGGTGGCGGCGACCAGCGACATCACGCCGGCGCGGAAGGAAATGTTCATGGCGGTTCCCCTTGGATTTAAGTCGTCTATCAATCCAATATAGCGGACATATGTCTGTTTTACTGGATTGATATATGAAGTCCTATGAGAAAGGTCTTGTCAATAGCCACGGATCGCGCATCGGCATATTGCTGTCGCGTCGCGGAATTTTCGGCGATGGATGGGTTGCGAGCCTTGAGGAGAGCGGGCTCTTTTTCGACTGACGACCTTGCCATTGTCGATACGCCGGCAGTACCGGGCGATCTCGCTGTCGCAAAGACAATATCGAGCGTTTTCAGTCCTATGCGGGATCGTCCAGGACTACGCGTCCGACCGGATAATCGAGGTGCGCAAGCCCTGGATGGGCGTGCGCGGGCCGCCGCTGGGGAGGCAGAACCGTTGGAGGGGGCAGGAAGGTCGTCACCTCCGGCGGGAGGTGCAAAACGGCTTCGTCCTCCCTTCCTGGGTGAAAGGGAGAACGCTTGTCAACAGGCTGGCCGATTGCCGGTAAGATCGTCAGGCAGGCCGTTCGGAAGCGCTTGGGCGCCACTTGATGAGATGCTTTTCGGCGATGTCCAGGATGCTGTCGATAATCAGCACGAAGATCGCGAGGATCAGGATGCCCGCGAAGACGCCGACTGCATCGAAATTGCCTTCCGCCTGAGCGATCAGATAGCCAAGCCCGGCGGAGGAGCCGAGATATTCCCCGATAATCGCTCCGACGACGGCAAAGCCGACCGAGGTGCGCAGCGACGAGAGAATCCAGCTTGCCGCCGCGGGGAAGTAGACGTGGCGGAGCAGGTCCGACCGCCTGGCTCCCAGAATGCGGGCGTTCGACAGCACCACCGGGTTCACTTCACGCACACCCTGCATGGCGTTGAAGAAGGTGACGAAGAACACCAGTGTCACGGCGAGCGCCACCTTGGACCAGAGGCCGAGGCCGAGCCAGAGGACGAAGATCGGCGCAAGCACGACGCGGGGGATTGCGTTCAGGCCCTTGATGAAGGGGTCCAGAATGCGCGCCGCCGAACGGCTGAGGCCGAGCCAGACGCCTGCCGCCACGCCAAGGGCCGTTCCGACCAGATAGCCGAGCACGGTTTCCGTCAGGGTAATCGCCACATGGCTGTAGAAGCCGGCGTCCATGATCCAGGATACCACTTGATTGAAGATGTCGACCGGAGCCGGGAAAAAGAAGACGTCGATGATGCCGGCCGTGACGCCGAGCTGCCAGCCGCCGACAATGGCGACCAGCAGCACGACCTGGATGAGACGTTCAGTCATGGCGTTCATAGCTTTTCTCCACTTCGCCGCGCAGCGATGACCAGATGTTGCGATAGAGATCCAGGAAGCGTGGATCGAGCTTGATTTCCGCGACATCGCGCGGACGTTCGAGATCGACGGGGAAACTGTCGATCACGCGCGAGCGCGGTCCGGCGGCAAGCACCACAACCCGATCCCCAAGGGCAATTGCCTCTTCGAGGTCGTGCGTAATCATCACCACGGCGCGCCGTTCCTCCTGCCAGAGCCGCAACAGCTCATTCTGCATCAGGTGTCGGGTATGGATATCGAGCGCCGAGAAGGGCTCGTCCATCAGGATGACCTTGGGGCCGGTAATCAGCGCCTGCGCCATCTGCACCCGCTTGCGCTGACCGCCGGAGAGCTGATGCGGGTAACGGTGCTCGAACCCTTTCAGTCCGACTTTCGCGAGCCACGTCATCGACTGCTCGCGTCGTTCCGCGGCGCCCACACCTTTGAACATGGGGCCGAGCTCCACGTTCTCCAGCGCCGTCTTCCACGGAAGCAGCGCATCCTGCTGGAACAGATAGCCGATGTCGTTCTGGACACCGCGCACCGGCTGGCCGTCGATCGAGACTGTGCCGCTCGACGGTTTCAGCAGGCCGGCGATCGCGTTCAGAATAGTGCTCTTGCCGCAGCCGGTGGGTCCGACGATGGCGAGAAACTCGCCGTCGGCGACGCTCAGATTCACGTCCTGCACCGCCACATAGGCGCCGAAGGACATGGTGACGCTGTCGATGGAAACCATCGACTTCGCCTGACGCGGACTGTCCGCCGGGGGTTTTGTCTTCACTACAGCCAATGCCATGACCTCCTCCTGTCAGTTGGCGACGACGGTGCCGACCTTGTCGACGAACGCGTTCGTGTAGGTCTTCGTCAGGTCGATTTCAGCCGTCGCGACTTTTTCGTTGAAACTCTTCAGGACGGCGAGCGGCGTCTTGATGTCTTCCTCGTCGATACGCCCGTCCTTGGAAAAGATCGCCTTCGCGTTCTCGACCGCCTTGATGTAGGTATCGCGATCCCCGGAGATGAACTCCTTCGGCAGCTTGTCGACGATCTCTTCGGCGGAGTGGCTGTTCATCCATTCCAGCGCCTTGACGGTCGCATTCGTGACCTTCTGGACGGTCTCGGGATTGTCGTCGATGTAGCTCTGTGTCGCGTAGAGAACGGAGGTCGGATAGATGCCGCCGTAGATCGCCTTGGCGCCTTCGTCGCTGCGTCCGTCGATCAGGATCTTGCCGACACCCTTGGCCTCGATGAAGGTTGCCGCAGGGTCGTAGTTGACCAGGAGGTCGACCTTGCCCTGTTCGAGTGCGGCGACCGCCGCCGAGCCGGAGCCGACGCCGATCAGGGAGACGTCGTTTGCGGACAGGCCGTTGCGCTGAAGATAATAGCGGACGAAGAAGTCGGAAGACGAGCCTGGCGAGGTGATGCCGATCTTTGCGCCCTTGATCGTCTCCGGCTTGGCCGGATCGAATGCGCTGCCCTTGCCGCCGGCCAGCACGAGCCCGGAGTTGCGGGCGAGCTGCACGAAGGCGACGACGGCCTTGTTCTGCGACTGCATCTGGATCGTGTGGTCATAGAAGCCGACTGCAATATCCGTCGAGCCGGCCACAAGCGCCTGAAGCGTCTTCGAGCCGCCCGATGCGAAGTTCTCGACGGTTACGTCCAGGCCTTCCTTCTCATAAAGGCCGAGACCCTGGGCGACCGGGAAAGGCAGATTGTTCAGGTTGTAAGAGCCGACACTGATGCGGACGGGGTCCGCGAAAGCTGAACCGGCAAAAGCGACTGTTGCCGCGAGGGCGAGCATGAATTTACGCATGATATTCTCCTCCTGTTGGTGGTGCCCTCCCGGCAACCACGGTTATTATGCCGCACAACCCAGTTGCGTGACAGGTTTTGCGAAGACTTGTCCGTCGAACAGCCGCCTGGCTGTCCGCAGTATCCCGGCAACGATCTTGCCGTCTCTTTCATGAAGCTTGACATTCAGCTGGCCGCTGGGGTGCTCGATGGAAAGCACCAATGGCGGTTTGCGGGCGCCGACAAGAAGGGAAGCAACCGTGCCGTCGGTGATGCAGGCGGTCGCGATCCCGACGGCGCCGGTCGTCGCAAGCGAGGGATGGCATTGATGCGGCATGAAATAGCGCACATTGATGTCACCGCCTGAATTCGGCCTCGATATGAGGACGGGCTTCGGGGTCACCTGGTTGCGCACGTCGCCGAGGCCCATCCGCTCGCCGGCCGCGATGCGCAGCGTTTCGAGCCGTTCCAGCAATGCCCTGTCGGCATTGAGTTCGGCCGCTGTCTCGAAGCCACTTGCGCCGATCGCGGCTGCCTCGATCAGCATCATCGGCATCGCACAGTCGATGCAGGTGACAGCCACGCCATCGATCACGTCCACCGGCTTGCCGGTCGGAAAAAGCTGGCCTGTCCGCGCTCCCGCGGCATCCATGAATGTCAATGCGATCGGTGCTGCACGGCCGGGAACGCCGTCAATTGCAGCATCGCCGAGATAGGAGACGACGCCGTCCGGAGTGGGAACTTCGGCGTCGATCAGCTTGCCGGTGTTGACGTTGTAGATCCGAACGAGCGTCGTTCCCCTGCGTGCGGGGACAAGCCCGGCTTCGATGGCAAAGGGGCCAACCGCAGCCAGCATGTTGCCGCAGTTCGGGGAAGTATCGACGATCTGTTGATCGACGCGCACCTGCGCAAAGAGATAGTCGACATCGGCGCCGGGAATACTCGGCGGCCCGACAATGGCCACCTTGCTCGTGACGGGGTTGCCGCCGCCAATGCCGTCGATCTGCAGCGGATGGCCCGAACCCATTACCGAGAGCAGGATCCTGTCGCGCTCACGAGTATCGGCGGGAAGATCGTGTGCGAGGAAGAACGGTCCCTTCGATGTGCCGCCTCTCATCAGTACGCAAGGGATCGCGAGCAGGTCGTTCATCGCTTGTGCTTCCGTTGAAATTATGTCATCGCCGTATCAATTGGCGCCGTTTGATCCAATTATCGGAAGAAGCGTTTATTTGTGAAATGCTAAGAATCGGAGGATTGATGCAAGATGAGCATTAATTGCGAGATACTCGATCTTCGAGCCTTCCTAAGCGTCGTGGAACTGGAGAGCTTTCATCGCGCGGCCGACGCTCTGCATCTGTCACAGCCGGCGCTGAGCCGCCGCATTCAGAAACTCGAGCAGGTCATCGGGGCGCCGCTCCTGGAACGGACAACCAGGCATGTGTCCGCGACAGCTCTCGGTACCGAGCTCGTGCCGCTCGTCAGGCGCATGCTGGAGGAGTTCGACGGTTCGCTTTTTGCGGTCCGTGACGTCGGACCCAATCGAGGCGGACTGGTGACGATCGCATGCCTGCCCACCGCGGCGTTCTATTTCCTGCCGACCGTTATCCGCCAGTTCAATGCGGAGTATCCGAACATCCGCTTTCGTATCCTCGACTTGCCGGCGACCGACGGTCTTCAAGCGGTGGCGCGAGGGGAGGTGGAGTTCGGCATCAATATCATGGGCACATCGGACCCGGATCTGGTGTTCGATCGGCTCGTGGAAGATCCGTTTGTGCTGGCTGCACGCAGGGATCACCCGCTCGCCGCCAAGTCTACGGTCGGATGGGCGGAGCTTGAGCCCTACCATCTGATTACCGTTCATCGATCGAGCGGCAACAGAACCCTGCTCGACGCGGCCCTGGCAAAATCGAATATCAAGCTGCGCTGGTTCTACGAGGTAACCCATCTGTCCACCTCCCTCGGACTGGTCGAGGCAGGCCTCGGGATTTCGGTGCTGCCCCAAATGGCAACCCCGCGGGAAGATCATCCGTTTCTGGTCACCCGCCCCATCCGCAATCCGGAGATATCGCGCACCATCGGCGTGGTTCGCCGCCGCGGCGGCACCTTGTCCCCGGCGGCAGAGCGGTTTCTCAAGATGCTGATAGATGTATGGGGAGGCGATTGAGACGCATGAGGGAGCCGACCGCGTCAGGTCGGACGCTTCACCGGCCACTCGCGGTCGTCATTGACCTCAAGCTCCGCCTCACGTCTCGCCCTGTTTTTATTTAAGGAAGATGGCCACGGGAAAGGCGATGCCGGTGGTGGACGTCGCTTTCGATGCATAAATCAGGGTCGAGCAGCCCCTTCAAGGCGATTGCCGGAGGTCCATTCTCGCCTCTCCCGCGCATACCGCGGTCTTTCTCGCAAAGCCGTGGCTCCGGTCAAAGCGGCAGCTCACGGCGTTCGATCTCCGCCAGCATGGCGAGGTCGAGGACCTTCTGGAGTTCGGCGGCATGGCGGAAACTCGGCTCCTGCACTCTGCCGTCCCGGATCGCAGCGACGAACTTCTCATAATTCGTCGCAATGGGATCGACGTTGATCTCCCGCCAGACGGCAAGTTCCACGTCTTCCTGCAGGCAGGCCCTAAGCCTGGAGGCATCCATCCTGTGGATCACCTCAAGCGCCCCCTTGTCGCCATGCATGCGCAGCCTGAGTTCGTTCAGATGCCCCGTTGCCCAGCGGCTCGCGTGAATGACGCCAATCGCACCGTTGGTAAATTCCGCCGTCATGGTGAAACTGTCATTGGCGTCGAGTTCATATTCCCCGATGCGGTTGCCGGGCACCTTTTCATAGGTTTTTAACCGGGCAAAGATGTGGTCGATATCGGTTGCGGCGCCATAGGCCGCGAAGTCGAGAATATGAATGCCGACATCGCCCAGGACGCCGTTGGAGCCGTGTTTGGTCGAAAGCCGCCAGAGCCACTGGGTTTCGGTCGACCAGTCGCCCCAGGCCCTCGATACAAGCCAGCTTTGCAGATAGGACGCCTCGATATGCCGGACCGTCCCGATCTCGCCCGCAAGCACCATCTGCCGCGCTTTTTGAACCTGCGCGACATTGCGGTAAGTCAGGTTGACCATGTTGACCAGACCCGAAGCCTCCGCCGCAGCCGCCATTTCGGAGGCCTGCGCATATGTTTCGGCAAGCGGCTTCTCGCACATCACGTGCTTGCCGGCCTTCAGGAGCCGAAGCGTCGTCGGATAATGCACGCGGTCGGGCGTGACGTTGGTGGCAGCGTCGAACTGTCCCCATTCGATGGCTTCTTCAAGGGAGGTGAAGCTGTTCGCAATGCCGTGGCGGACTGCGAAGGCACGCACCTTCGCAAGGTCGATATCGACGGCGCCGACCAGCTTGACGCCGGGAATGGTCGAGAAGTTCATGGCATGCCTGTCGGCCATGCCACCTGTTCCAAGAACCAGAAGACGAACGGGTTCCATGTCAGCGATACCCTGCCTCGCCGGCCTGGTGCAACTTCGGGCCTCGTTCGGAAATGGGTTCGGGTGCGCTGTCGACCGGCACGTTGGGCGCCTCGTGGCATTGGATCGGCGCGGGCTGGGGATTGCAGGCCCAGTGAACCGCGTTGCGGATCACCTTCTGTACGGTTGCGTCATGAAAGGTCGGATAGGTTTCGTGTCCGGGACGGAAGTAGAAGATGTTGCCGGCCCCGCGCCGCCAGGTGAGGCCGGAGCGAAACACCTCTCCGCCGGCGAACCAGGAAATGAAGACGGTCTCCAGCGGTTCCGGGACAGAAAAGAACTCGCCATACATTTCCTCGTTCTCCAGCACGAAATTGTCGGGAATGCCGGAGGCGATGGGGTGTCCGGGATTGACGGTCCATATGCGTTCCCGCTCTCCGGCCTCGCGCCATCTCAGCGCGCACGGCGTGCCCATCAGCCGCTTGAAGGGTTTGCAGAAATGGCCGGAATGAAGAACGACGAGGCCCATTCCTTCATAAACGCGGCGCGCAACCCGCTCCACCACCTCGTCCGACACGGCTCCATGGTCCCGGTGTCCCCACCAGATCAGGACATCCGTTTCGTCGAGACGGTGGGCAGGCAGTCCGTGTTCAGGCTCCTGAAGGGTTGCCGTCGATGCGGCAATCGCCTCGTCGCGCCGGAGCGCCTCCGCAATCGTCGTGTGCATGCCGTCCGGATAGATGCGGCCGACCGTCTCGTTGAGGTGTTCGTGAATGTTTTCGCCCCACACGATTGTTCTAATCATCGTCACTGGTCTCCGGTTTGCTGATTGCCCGGCCTGGGTTCATTGGGGCTGCTCCGCATTGGCCGGTCGCTGGCAGGCAAATCGCTCACGATCGGACGGCGGCATCGTCGCGACATGGACCTTGTGTCCGGACCGCCCCGGCCGGCGCGACAGTCGCCGCAGGCGCGGCAGGCAGCCTCCTCGTCATATATGTCTCCTTCCGAGAGCGTGGATATCTGGCCAAGATAACAGCCTGAAACCGCTTTGGTTCCGGCGGCGTCCGCCGAATGCTCGCTTGCCGTGGGCGGCGGGCCCATCCCCGGAAGCGCTCCGGCCGTTTTTCGGCAAGGCAGGAACAAGGCGTGGCCACGGACGTTGTGGAGACCATGGAAACGATCCTCGCCGATTTCGCCCACGAAACCCATCTCTCCATGGGGGCGGTGACGCTGCGCCTTCTGATTGCCCTGATTTGCGGTGCCGTTGTCGGTATCGAACGGGAGTGGCAGCAGCGGCCGGCGGGATTGCGCACCCATATCCTCATCTGCCTTTCCGCCGCGGCGCTGGCGATTTCGGGCATAGAGATAACCTATCTTTCGACCTTCCAGTCGGATGCGATCAGGATCGATCCGCTGCGCCTGATTGAAAGCCTGACCAGCGGGGTGGCCTTTCTGGCTGCGGGCACCATCGTTTTTGCCCGCGGTGAGGTGAAAGGGCTGACCACCGGCGCCGGCATGTGGCTTGCCGGCACAATCGGTCTGGCTGCCGGGCTCGGCCTCTGGCAGATCGCGGTTGTCACCACCGTCTTCGCCGTCATCGTTCTCTGGCTTCTCCGCCGTCTGGAGGTAGGCCTGAAATTTCGGGAAGGCGGGGACACGTCTTCCGACCAGGGCAAGCAGACAGGCAAGGACCCGCATCCTTCTCCGTGACGCTTGCCACGTGGGCGGGCAGAACACGACATCTTCGAAAACAAGCCGATCGATTTGAGGTCAGGTCATCTCTCGTCGTCCTGTCGTCTTTCCTGCGCTTTGAATTTGAAGGTTCGCCGGGATCGAAATCCGTCACAGCGTCTCTCAGCGAGAGCGGAAGCCGGCAATGTCGGGCCGCGTTCGCCCGGAGACCCGCATCGGGAGGAAAATAGCTGCGGCGGAACCGCTGTGCCGGTCACGGAGTTCAAGCCTTGCAGACGATCGCGGAGGCGGCAATGAACGAAATCCCGGCCAGCAACACTTCGCTCACGGGGTCCACGGAACGGCTCCTGTTTCGCAAATGGGGCGCCGAGTTCGTCGGCACCGGTCAGGTGCGGTTCCGGTTATGGGCCCCAAAGGTGGAGGAGGTCGGGCTGAAGCTCCATGGCAACGATGCGCCGATGTCTCCGACGGGGGACGGCTGGTATGAATTATGGGCGGACGGGGTTTCGGTCGGCGATCCCTATCAGTTCATTCTGCCGGACGGGCGGATGGTTCCCGATCCCGCCTCGCGACAACAGCAGCGGGATGTTCACGGTCCCTCGCTGATCGTCGATCCGACATCGTTTACCTGGCAGAATGCCGAGTGGCGGGGCCGTCCCTGGCACGAGGCGGTCATCTACGAATTGCATGTGGGGGCTTTTACGCCGGAGGGAACCTACGAGGCGGCAATCGGCAAGCTCAAGGACCTCGCGGAAATCGGGATCACCGCCATCGAAATCATGCCTCTGGCTGCCTTCAGCGGGGCGCGGGGCTGGGGCTATGACGGCGTGCTTCTCTACGCTCCCCATCCCGATTACGGTCCCCCGGACGATCTGAAGCGACTGATCGATTATGCGCACGGCCTTGGAATGATGGTCTTCCTCGATGTGGTGTACAATCATCTCGGCGTGTTCGGAAATTACATGCCGCTTTATGGTCCCGCGTTTTTTAAGGAAGGCGGGACGCCCTGGGGCCCTTCGCTTAATTTCGATCTGCCGGAAGCACGGGAATTCGTCGTCCAGAATGCGCTATACTGGCTCGAAGAGTTCTTCTTCGATGGACTGAGGTTCGATGCGGCCGATTATCTGGCCGGGACGGGAGACAGGAAACCCCTCCTCGACGAGATCGGCGAAAGGGTGCGGCAGGAGTTTCCCGATCGACTTGTCCATCTCGTCATCGAGGATCCGCGCAACGTCACCGGACCCCTGGAGGATACGGAGGGACGTGGCCCGCTTTACCGGGCGGAGTGGAACGACGACTTTCACCATGTCGCCCATGTCATCGCGACGGGCGAAACGATTGGCCATTTCGCGGACTTTGTCGACGACCGCTGGAACAGGATGCGAAGGGCGCTCGCGGAGGGTTTCGTCTATCAAGGGGAGCCCCGGCCGTCACACAAGGGACGGCCGAGCGGCGAGCCGAGTGGGCATCTTCCGCCGATCTCCTTCGTCAATTTCCTGCAGAACCACGATCAGGTGGGCAATCGTCTCAAGGGAGACAGACTGCGCAGCCTGGCAGACGGCCAGCTGGTCGACGCCCTGTCGGCGATCCTCTTGCTCAGCCCGCAGATTCCCCTGATGTTCATGGGCGACGAGTTCGGTTCCCGCCAGCCGTTCTGCTTTTTCTGCGATCATCCGGAGGAGAACCATGCGGCCGAAAGGGACAACAGGCTGCGCGAGGCGGCGAATTTCCAGCAAATAACGGATCGCGACGTGCCGGATCCCAATCTTTCTGCGACATTCCGGATGTCGAAGCTGGTCTGGGAAGAGGCGGACAGCGAGGACGGGCGGCGTCACCGCAAGTTCATTGCGGATCTCCTGCAGAAACGCAGGCACCTGATCTGGCCTTTCATCGAAAGCCTCGCAGAGGTTTCGGGGCGAAGTCTGGACGCGGTCGACGGTGTCGTCGCCATCGACTGGACAGCGGGGGATTGCCGGATTGAACTGCGGGCGAACCTGACCGGGGATCTGCTATCCTGCGCGCCGGTGACCGGGAATGTTTTCTATCGATATCCCGCCGATCTTTCGGTCGATATCGGCACGCGGGATTGCCGTCTGCCCGGCTATACCGTCGTCTTTGCCGCGGCGAGGCTCCAGCCGCAATAGCGGCCGGCCTCGTCGCTGTCTCGTTGCGGGATAATTATGCAGCCATTTTCCGGCAGCTCTCGGCGCAGCGGCGGCATGCGTCCACGCAGCTCTGCATATCGCCGATCGCTTCGCAGTCGCGGGCGCATTCCTCACAGATTTCCGCGCATTCGCGGCAGACATGCCTGTGGTGCTGCGAACCGATCAGCATGAAATGGGCGGCCGTGCGGCATATTTCCGCACAGGCGGACATCAAACGGAAATGGGACGGTTCGGTATGCCTGCCGCCGGTTTCCAGGCAATGCCCCATCGCTGTCGAAAGGCACTCGCGGTAGCACGCCAGACAATGATCGATGCAGGTTTTCATCTCGGGTGAAATATGTTTCACGAGGTTTTCCTCCGTCGGTTGGTTGCGTGACCTAACGGCATGGATGCGGAACCGTTCCCTTTTGCCTCTCCATGCGGCGCAAATAATCCGGGGAAGGGCAGGAATTCTGGAACTCTCCGCCGGGGCGCGAGTTAGACACTCGTTTTGAATATCGGGAGAAACCACATGGACGAGCGGAGCAGGGAAGAACGGATTCGCCAGCGTGCCTACGAGTTGTGGGAGGCGGAGGGGCGGATCGACGGCCATCACGAACGGCACTGGCACGACGCCAGCGAGGAGCTTGAGCAGGCGTCGGCCATCTCTGAGGCCGGCGAACAGGCGGATGACGCAGGCGCAAACGTAGCCGCCCCGAAAGTGAAGTCCAGGGCGGTCCGTCCGTCCAAAACAGCCTGAAGACGTCGCCCCGAGACGATTTTCCATGCGGCGGCCTGGGCCGCGATGGGCAGGAAGAGCGTCTTCAGCCTGTACACTCCGGCTGAAGGCGCTTTATCCGGAACGCCGGTTCGGTCTTCCGCTCGCGTTCCCGGCTTGTCGTGCCGGCGAGCGGCGCATCGCCGCGACGCCATGGCAGGGCTTTTCTAAAGGATCGGCTTGCCGCCGGTCACGGCGATCGTGGCGCCGGACAGAAAGCTCGAGAACGGATCGGCGAGCATGACATAGGCGGTTTGAAGCTCCGCCGGCTGGCCGGGCCGCTTCATCGGAACCTGAAGCCCGAAGTCGCGAACCGCCTTTTCCGGCAGGGTCGATGGTATGAGCGGTGTCCAGATCGGACCGGGCGCCACGGCATTGACCCGGATTTCCCGGTTCGCAAGCATCTGCGCGAGGCCGGCGGTGAAGTTCTGGATCGCGCCTTTGCTCGTTGCATAAGCGAGCAGCGACGGATTGGGGGCGTCGGATTTGATCGAGGCCGTATTGATGATGGCGCCTCCAGCCTTCATATGGGGAACCGCCGCCTTGGCGAGGTAGAACATCGCATGGAGATTGACCCGGAAGGTCAGTTCCCACTCCTCGTCCGAAATCTCGCCGATATCGGAAAACGAAGCCTGATGCGCGGCATTGTTGACGAGAATGTCGAGCCCGCCGAGTTCCCGAACCGCGCGTTCGACGATGTCCCGGCAATGGGCCGAAGACTGGATGTCGCCGGGGACCGTGACGCATTTTCGGCCGGCATCCCGCACCCATTTCGCCGTTTCTTCCGCATCCTCATGCTCGTTCAGATAGGAGATCAGAAGATCGGCGCCTTCGCGGGCATAGGCGATTGCGACGGCCCGGCCGATGCCGCTGTCGCCGCCGGTTATGACCGCGCGCAGGCCGCGCAGCCTGCCGGCCCCCCGATAGCTTTTCTCGCCGTGATCCGGCATGGGGTCCATGGCGGCCGTTGTCCCTGGCATCGGTTGCTGCTGCGGTGAAAAGGGAGGCGTGGGATAATTGGTCATCGGATGCTCCTTCCGTTTCATAGATGTTCAAACCACAAACCGGCCCCGGAAGTTCCGGCAAGCTTTTGGTTTTTCAGAGGGAACCCCGGTCGAGCGCGCCAGTGGAAATACGGTTCGTATTTGCGGTGACGAGCTCCCGGTAGAGCTCTGCATATCGTCCTGCACTGCGGCCCCAGCCGAAATCCGCCTTCATCGCCTGCGACTGCAGCCGCCGCCAGAATACGGGGCGGTCGAAGGCGGCCAGCGCCCTGTCGAGCGCATGATAGAGGTCTTCGATCGATCCCGGCTGGAACTGAAAACCGGTGGCGACCCGGGCCTCCATCGCCGCTTCGTTCGCATCGATGATCGTTTCTGCCAGCCCGCCCGTTCGCGCGACCACGGGGATCGCCCCATATCGCAACGCATAGAGCTGGGTCAGTCCGCAGGGTTCGAAACGGGAGGGCTGGAGGATGATGTCGCTGCCGGCATGCAGCAGGTGGGCCCCGGGCTCGCTGTATCCGATATGCATGACCACCTGGCCGGGATATTGCCGTGCCTGTTCCAGGAGCGGGTAGGCGATGGCGGGATCGCCCTCCCCGAAGATGACGAGTTTCGCGCCGCGGTCGACGATGCCGGGAACGACGGGCGCCAAGAGGTCTATGCCCTTCTGCCAGGTCAGACGGCTGACTACGGAGACGATCGGGCGGTCGTTTTCGATCAGCCCGAATTGTCGTTCGACCGTGCGCCGGTTTTCCCGGCGCCTTGCAAGCGTGCGCGTGTCGTAGCCTGCCGGAATATAGGGGTCCTGCGCGGGGTCCCAAATTGTCTGGTCGATGCCGTTGAGGATGCCGCGCAAGGCTTCCTTGCGCGTGAAAAGGATACCCTCCATCCCCATGCCGAGCCCCTCGGTCATGATTTCGCGGGCATAGGTCGGCGAGACGGTCGTCACGGCATCGCTGAGGGCTATCCCGCCCTTCAGGAAGCTGATGTCGCCGTAGTATTCGAGGCAGTTTACATCCAGAAGGGAGGCCGGCAGGCCGAGAGCATGGAACACCTCGGTGGAGAATTGTCCCTGAAAGGCGAGATTGTGAATGGTGAGAACGGCTGGAACGGCCAATCCCATGCTGCGCATGTAACAGATGGCAAGCGCCGTCTGCCAGTCGTGGAGATGCGTGATGTCCGGACGCCAGCCTTCGATGCCGTCGGCGGCGATCCGGGCCGTTGCCAGCGAGAGGGCGGCAAAGCGCTTCCAGTTGTCGTGATGGTCCGTGCCGCTCTCGTCGAGATAGGGCCCACCGCCGCGCCGGTAGAGTGCCGGACAATCGAGGATCAGAAGGTCAAGGCCTTCGTGGCGACCTTGCAGCACCCGGGCGTCTTCTCCAAGCAGGGGAAGATCGAGAACGGCGACGAGATCCCGGCAAGCGGCAAGTACGCCGGGATAACCGGGGATAAGCGTTCGTGTTTCGACCCCGTGTGGCGACAGCGCCCTGGGCAGGGCCCCCACCACATCCGCCATGCCGCCCGTCTTGACGAGGGGAAAGACCTCTGATGCGGAAGACAGCACGCGAATGCGATCCGGAGTGTTTACTTTACCGCTTCTCGCGGTCCGCGGCGTGGCGTCGGTTGCCACGGCCCGTTTTCCGGCGCGGCTCGGCATTTCCATTGTCATGAGGTTTTCAAGCGACGCCATCCTGCCGTTCTCTCTGTCATCCCTGTCGAAAAGCGAAAGGCGCACGCGTTACTCGCGCGGCCATGTTGCCAGTGCCGCGCTTTATGCGCGCCGTTTTGTCAATGCGAGGTCATGAATTGCTTCGAAATCGATTTGCGGCGAAGGAGATGCCTGGACGTTGGCGGATGACCATCGAAAGGGTTCAGTGCTGAAATCGACGGTCTGACGGCTTTGGCGACCAAGACATCCTCCCCGGAAAACCTGACAACACAACGAAGCCGAAATCGCTTTGTTCCGAATTTTGAGGCAGCCGTGGGCGCCCCGCGGGAACTGGCGGTCGGGAGCGGATGGAGAGCCGGGACGATGGACCGGCAGGAGAGATATCGCCGGCGATTTCCGGCTCTCCGCCGGCGCGTGCCACCTGCATGAGATTGTCGCAGAGGTCGGCCAGCTTGACCCGCATGGGCCGCTCGGCCGACATCGATTGGGTGCTGCAATTCGGAATCCATCGCCGTATCCCCGCGCTTGTCGGGCTTGTCTGCCGCTGCCCGGTGAGGTTTCGGCATTCGGCTTGACGACGCTTGACCAGAAGTGTTGCTGCCGACGGATGAGGGAATTTGACGGGAAGGAAACCCTGGCGCAGTATGCGCAAACTACGTCATCGGGTTCAGGCAGATGTCGGACACATTCTTTCGGAAAAGCGGGAGTCTAAGCCCGGACGAACTCGCTCGGGTCCAGGGAATTTTCGACCGCGCCTGCGCCCGCTTCAATCTGCCTGCGGACAGCGATGCCGCGAAGGAAGCCGCGGTCCAGCTCATGGACCTATACCAGCATGGCATTCGCGACGAGGAAATGCTCCTCGCCATGCTTAGGAACTGAAGGCTGAGGACTTTGCGCTTTCCTGCTTTTTACCTTGCCGTTCAAAGCAAGAGATCATGATGCGTTCTGTAGACGGGAGGACTTGCCGCTCTGACGGCGCATGCCATTCCGGCCTCCCCACAGGCTGAAAGAAAGCTCTCCCGCGCTATGGCGAGTGGGGTCATCTTGCCGAGAGCCCCCCTGCACGCATTGACGGCGCTGCGGTGTTGAGGCCCGCCAGGCAGAGGCCATGCCTTTTCCAACAGCTCCAGTGCCTCCTGCGGCGAGGCGAGCGTTCTAACGTCGTTTTGCTGAAATCTGACTGTGACCCATGATGACCACGTGGCGTTTCTGGTCTGCATTTCCTGATCCTCGCGCCTCCCTGTCGGCACATAACGGAGGAGTGCGCTGATTGTTCCTTACCATTCACGTCACGCGCGCCGCGATTCCGAGGTTCACCTTCAGGCCCGCGCATGCGATCGCCGCGGAACCGTCTCGCGCCACGGCTGGCGCGGAATGGTTCGGGCAATCCCGCTCTTTTCGGCCATCCAGCCCAGAGGGGAACCTTCGCGTCCTTCTTTCCGTTTCTTTCATCGAGGAAAGGAGACGCTCCATGACCAGCAACACGCATGCGAAGCAGAAGCGGAAGGAGATTGAAGGCCAGTTCGCACCGGCTCAGGCCGGAGGCAAAAACGATGGCGTCGCGAGCGCCAAGCCTACAGTTATTACCGGCTCCGAGGATGCAACCGTCCATAAATGGCCGCCGGGCACCAAACGCCCGCCGAAGGACTGGGACATCAACCACGATCCTGCAGAGCACGGGGAGTGACGCGCCATGTCCGAATTGAATATCTACCGTCTGGTTCCTTCCGCGCCCGTCGGCGATCCTCGTTGGCAGAACAATCCCTATCAGGAGGAAATCGTGGTCCGCGCCCACTCCAGCGGCGACGCCAGGATCGTTGCGCAGGAGGCCGAGCTTGACTTTCCGGATGTGAACGCAAAGCCGGCCGAGGGTGTGCAGACCGATATGGCTTCGGCATTTCGCAATGAGAAGCTCTTCACAGTCATTCGCGATGATAGCGGCCGGTTTTCCCCGGAAGGCCCTCGCGGTGTTCTGGCCGGTGACATACGTCGCGGGGTGATTGCTGCCGGACATCGTCCGGCTCACGGGCCCATCGCGGGTTGACCCGCTGAACGGCGCTTGCGTGCGGGAGCCTCAATCGAGCCTGGGTCTCACCAGCCTGATGAATCCGGCGGGAGAGAGTGGCCGCGTCTCGACGAGCGAGACATCCGGTCTGCCGAGGCCCCATTTCTCTATGCGCGACCGGGAAAGGCCGCACCCAGCCCAGACGATCGGCAATGGGGGCGGCCTCTGGCGTTCGATGAATTTCTTGAAGCGACCGGTCTTGCCGTTTTCCGTCTTGTCCTGGCGAAGAAAAGCGAGCCGGTTCCCCGCCCATTTGCGGATCTCGTCATGGCCAGTGGTGGCGGCGGTGCTGCTCATGGACACCTCTTGTTCTCGGTGATTTCGACCTTTGCTGTCCAACACATCGGCAAAGTTTCGGGTTCCCTTTCGGTCGCCGCAAGCGCCGGCGCCATCGATGGACGGGGAACCAATCCCTCGGTGAGGTCTTCTTGTTGCGGTTGTCCCCGAAGGAGCATGTGCCGCATGAACAACGAAACGACTTCCAGACGCATCGTCGCCGGAAACTGGGAAACGCTTGGCGCGAATTTCGATGGAGAGGGCGTGAATTTCGCCCTTTTTTCCGCCCATGCCGAGCGCGTGGAACTCTGCCTGTTCGACGAAACAGGTCAGCACGAGGTCCAGCGGCTGGACCTGCCCGAATACACCCACGAAATCTGGCATGGCTATGTGCCGGGACTGAAACCGGATGCCCTTTATGGCTTCCGGGTGCACGGATCTTATGACCCGGCCGGCGGCCATCGGTTCAATCCCAACAAGCTCCTGCTCGATCCCTATGCGCGGGAGCTTGTCGGGGATATTGCCTGGTCGGCCGCGCATTTCGGTTACGATACCGAAAGCCCGGACAAGGACCTCAGCTTCGACAAACGCGACAATGCAGCGGGAATGCCGAAATGCCGGGTGCTCGATCCCTCCGGCTGGACATGGGCGGGAGACAGGAAGCCGAACATCCCCTGGTCACAGACGATCTTCTACGAGACGCATGTGAAGGGCTTCACCCAGCTTCATCCGGCCGTGCCGCCCGAACTGCGCGGCACCTTCGAAGGACTGGCCCATGACGCCGTGGTCGATTATGTCAAAAGCCTCGGCGTTACCTCGGTCGAACTGCTTCCGGTCCATGCCTTTCCCGACGAATCCTATCTCCTGGACAAGGGGCTGCGGAACTATTGGGGCTACAACACGCTCGGCTTCTTCTCGCTGGCTCCGCGCTATTACGGTCCGCGTGGCCTTGCGGGTTTCCGGGACATGGTACGGGCATTCCACGATGCCAATATCGAAGTCATTCTGGACGTGGTCTACAACCACACAGCGGAAGGCAATGAGCTTGGGCCGACACTGTCGTTTAGGGGAATCGACAATTTCTCCTATTATCGCACCCTGCCCAGCGAGCACCGCTATTACATCAACGATACCGGCACCGGGAATACGCTGAACACCTCCCATCCCCGTGTGCTGCAGATGGTGATGGACTCGCTGCGATACTGGGTCGAATGCCTGCATGTCGATGGCTTTCGCTTCGATCTCGGAACCATCCTGGGCCGGGAGCCCGAGGGCTTCGACCAGCGCGGCGGATTTTTCGATGCCGTGACCCAGGATCCCGTGCTGTCCCGGGTGAAGCTCGTGGGCGAGCCATGGGATATCGGTCCGGGCGGTTACCAGGTCGGGGGCTTCCCGCCTGGCTGGGCGGAGTGGAACGACAAGTATCGCGATACGCTTCGGGACTACTGGAAAAACACTCCCCATACAGCCCCCGACTTCGCCACCCGCGTGCTCGGCTCCGGCGATCTCTACAACCAGCGGGGCCGACGTATCTGGGCGAGCGTCAATTTCATCACCGCGCATGATGGCTTCACGCTGCACGACCTCGTTTCCTATGACGGCAAGCACAACGAGGCGAACGGCGAAAACAACAACGACGGTCACAATGACAATCGCAGCTATAATTACGGTGCCGAAGGCCCGACGGACGACGAGTCGATAAACGCCGTGCGCGAACGCCAGAGGCTGAACTTCATGGCCACGCTGCTATTGTCTCACGGCACGCCGATGTTTCCGGCCGGCGACGAGTTCGGCCGCAGCCAGATGGGGAACAACAACGCCTACTGCCAGGACAATGAGCTGAGCTGGCTGCATTGGGAGGACATGCCCGCCTCGGGCAAGCGATTGACCGATGCCGTGAGTCGACTGATCGCCATGCGCCGGGCACAGCCCCTGCTTCGTCGCGACGACTGGCGCGACGGCACAGCCATCACCTGGGTCAATGCGGGAGGAGGGGAGCAACTGCCGGAGCATTGGCAGGAAAGCTTCGGCATGACGCTCGGCGTTCATCTCCATCGAGATGATCTCGATGCCGCCGAGGGGGCCTGGCCGGATGTCCTCATCCTCTTCAATCCGAGCGATGCCCCGGTGGATTTCGTCATTCCGCCGGTCCGGGGCGAGAGCTGGCAGCTGGCATTCTCCACGGACGCGCTTTTTCCCGAAGAGCCCGTTCTTGCCCGCGCCGGAACGGGCTTCGAGCTTTGGCCGCGAAGTCTGGCCCTCTTCCGTTCGCCCGACCGGAAAATCGAAGCGGAGGCAGGAACCCGGACGGGTTAGCAAACGTTTGTTGCTTGTCAGGGAGGACGCCATGGAACGCGAGGAATTTTACGAGATCGTCGCCGACGAGAACGGCTGGGCGATGCTCATCGACGGCGTGCAGCACGATACCTATCCAAGCTGCCATCTGGCGGTGGAGGCGCTGCGGATGAGGAGGGCCCGTGAGCTTCGCCTCAAGGGCAAGATCGTTTTCAGGGTCCAGACGGCGGGAAACCATATGGCGAAACACGTACTGGGGATGGGCGGTATCCTGCAGACCTGAGGCATGTCGGGCAAAGGCCGCAACGGCTCTGAAAGACCTGTACACGCCTTGGCGGGGAGAGGGTCCCCGTTCGGCTGTCGAACAAACCGGGAGAAAAGGCATGGAGGCTGGCAAGGTGGCATTGGTGACGGGAGCCGGATCGGGCATCGGCAGGGCCGCCGCCCGGCGCCTCTCCCGCGACGGCTTCGCCGTTGCCGCGCTGGGTCGAAACCGGCAGGAGATTCTGGCCGTCGCCAGGGAACTGACGGACGAGGGCGCCAGTGCCTTTGATGTCGTGGCCGACATTTCCATAGACGAGGAGATGCGGCTTGCCGTTTCCCAGGTCGCAGAGAGGTTCGGGCGGCTGGACGTGGTGGTGGCCAATGCCGGTATCAACGGCACCTGGGCGCCGATAGAGGATCTGCAGCCCCATGAGTGGGACCAGACCATGGCTGTCAATCTGCGCGGAACCTATCTCACCCTTCATCATAGCGTGCCCTATCTGAAGGCGGCTGGCGGCGGCTCGGTCGTCGTGATTTCCTCGATCAACGGCACGCGGACATTCACCACACCCGGCGCGACCGCCTATTCCGCGACGAAGGCGGGTCAGATGGCGATGGTGCAGCAGCTGGCGCTGGAACTCGCAAGGCACAAGATACGTATCAACGCGGTCTGCCCCGGCGAGATCGATACGAACATCAACGACAATACTGCGCTGCGCGGCGAAGACGAAACCGCGATACCGGTGATATGGCCGGAGGGACAGGTTCCGATCACCGGGGGACGCCCCGGCAGGGCGGAGGATGTCGCCGATGTCATCGCCTTCCTTGCGGGCGAGGGCGCGCGCCACATCACCGGCACTCCGATATGGGTGGACGGCGGACAGGGACTTCTACGCTGAAGCATCGCGAGGTCGTGTTGTGCGGTGAGGTCGCAATTGGCGCGGCTCGTCGCCTGGGGCGGTATAGCGCCCGGGACAGCCTTGCTTGACTTCCACCCCTGTCGCACCCATGTTTGGGGCATGTCGACCGAGCGCTTCCATATAGCCCTTCAACGGGTGTGCCTTATCGCAGGCATGTGACCCCCGGCCCGGTCGCGTCGCGACCCGGTCGTGGGGCATCGGTAGCTTCCCGTCAGTCGGGAATCTGAGCTACGAAGCGACAATCCCTTGAAAATTTTCGAATGACAGCGGCGCGTCCAGCGTCCTGCTGCGTTTTTGTACAGGACAATGAACAATGGCTCCCGAAAAGAAGCTGCATCGCAAACCTCCTATCATCGTCACCAGGTCTGACTACGAGAGGCTGTCGCGTCTGGCGGAGGCCCACGCTTCGCGCAATCCCGAAGTCTCCGAGGAACTGCTGGCGGAGCTCGACCGTGCCCGCATCGTGCAGGATGACAAGATCGGCCGCGATGTGGTGCGTATGGGTTCCACCCTCCGCTTTACCAGCGATCTTGGTGAAGACCGCACTGTCACGCTGGTGTTTCCGGGCGAAGCGGATATCGCCGCCGGCAGGATTTCCATCCTCACGCCTATCGGTGCGGCGCTGATCGGTCTGTCCGCCGGCCAGTCCATCGACTGGACGGCGCGGGACGGTCGTGTCCATCGCCTCCATGTCGAACAGGTGGGCCCCTTGGAGCCGAGCTTTGTCAAAGCCGTTCACGCGGTGGCACGATGATCCGGGTCCGTCCGCTGCCTGAGGCTGATCGTTTATCGCATCCCCGCCGCGCCCCGACACGCGTCTTTGCGTGAACCGGAACGAAGCCGGGAAAACGGGGAAAGCGTTCCCCAAGACCGTTCGCGCGTTTTGGCGGAGGACTAGGGCGTGGACTCATAAAGCTGCAGCCACAAACGGATAGACGCCAATTTGACAAAAGCGAGATAGTTGGCTGCTAGCTTGTCATAACACGTGGCGACTCGGCGGCACTGCTTGATCCGATTGAAGAATCGCTTCTCGCCATGGCGCTCCCGAGCGTAAGACCCAGAAGATTCCGTTGAGAATTCGGTGGTCGTCCACACGGGGGAACTCCACGCGGTTTGCTTGGGAGCATAGGCCTTATGACATTCCATTCGTCGATGGTGAGTTGATATCGCATTGCTGTGTACCCCGGCCATGCGAGTAGAAGGAGCCGATGGCCTCTACGCGCAAGTGTGGTATATATTCAATTTTTGAGGGAGGAACGACATGCGCATGAGCATTCTTCTTTCACCCATCGCCGCAGCGGTTCTTGTTCTTGCGCTACCTGCCGCAGCCCAGGAACTCTCCGCCAAACCTGAACTCCCTACCAAAGAGCAACTGGCGAAGGACAACAATCTCTTTCTAACAATCGCCCGCAAAGCACTCAAATGGGATGTGCCAACGGAGCCGGTGCACATTGCAGGTCCACTGTACTTTGTTGGCACGGCGGGGCTTTCCTCTTGGCTTTTTGCCACGTCCGAAGGACACATTCTGCTAAACACCGGGATGCCTGGCTCTGGACCGATGATAGTGGATTCTATCAAGAAGCTCGGCTTCAAGGCGGAAGACATCAAGATCATTATCAACGGACACGGACATGCGGATCACGCAGGTGATTTTGCCTTCATGAAGAAACTCAGCGGCGCACAGCTTGCTATCATGGAGCCTGATGTTGCGATGATTGAGGACGGCGGGAAGAGCGACTTTCACTACGGCAAGGACTGGAAGATCATGGGACAGCCGCCCGTCAAGGTCGACCGGGTGCTCCGTGATGGTGACACAGTCAAGCTGGGCGAGGTTATACTTACCGCCTACAATACCCCCGGCCACACACGCGGCTCGACGACGTGGGTGACGACGGTGGTCGAGGGCGGGAAGGTGTATTCGGTGGCGTTTCCGGATGGCGGGGGATTCAATCCAGGATATCGCGTGGCCGGTCCAGCCCCCTCTTACTCCGGTATGACAGAAGACTACCGTCGAACACATCACACATGGGAGATGCTCAAGCCGGATATCTGGGGTGGGCACCATACCGAGTATTTCGACCTCGAAGGAAAGCGCGAGCGAGCCAAGACGGAAGGCGTAGCAGCATGGGTCGATCCGGAAGGCTACCGTCGCTTTGTTGCGGGAAAGAAATCAGCGTTTGAAAAAGAGGTTGACGAAGAGCTGAGCGAACCTCAGGCGGAAGGAAAGTAATAATCACGCCGGGTGCTTTGGGACAGCACCCGTTTATGAGTTCACGGCCTAGAGCATTTCCGGCGAAAACGGAATCGCCTCCAATGCTCTATCTCTTTGGTTTCACGCAATTCCGAACGCGAAACCGGTTCCCACTTTTGCTGGAAGTGCTCTAGCCGCGCAAGGCTTTCGGCGGAACGCCGAATTCGCGCCGGAAGGCGGTGGAGAAATTCGCGGGGCTCGAATAGCCGGCGAGATAGGCAGCGCGGGCGATCTGCATGCCTTCGCTCTCGATGGCGAGCCGAGCCTGCCTGAGCTTCGTCGTGCGAACGAAGCTTGCCATGGCAGTGCCTCGACCGAGCCGGATCAAGCGGTGCAGCGTGTTGACGCCGACCGACAGATGGGCGGCGATCTCCTCGGCGGACGGCAGCCGGCCCGTGCAGCCGAGAATATAGTCTTCCGCCTCGTCGAGTTTTCTTTCTTCCGATGCCCGCAGCGCCGAAGACGGCGCTGCAATGTCAGCATTGCTGACGGCAAGCAGCTTGAAGCACTCGTGAATGACGGTGAGGGTCTGGGCTTCGAGGAAGAGGCGGCGGAGGCACGTTTCCTCTTCGGGCGGCGACATGATTCGGTTGGCCAGTTTCAGGAGCGCGGGCGTCGGTTGCCATGACAGCAGTTCGAACTCGGAACGGGCAAAGCGCTCGATCGCGCCGGCGGTGCAATCCGCGAACATGTCGCCGGCCGCCAGCCATTCCGGCTCGATCCTGATCTTCAGCTTGCGGATGTGGTTGCCGACGCTGGTGTGATTGCGGAAACGTTCCCCCTGGCGATTGGCGAGCATGCAGGCCGCCGGGATCCAGCGCGAGGAGGGCGGCACCCGCTGCGGAGAAGGCAGGCGCCGGTTGCCGATCTCAGCATCGACCTTTCCCTCGAAGAAGAATTTGATCGACAGGTGAGGCCTTATTTCGGTTTCGGCGGTCAGGTCGCAGAGACTGACGACGTCCGAGACGTGCACGCTGAGCCCGCGCCGAAGCTCGATGTCGAAGAACCGCCCGCGCATGATCGAGGAATCGGTTCCGGGATCGTTTTCGACCATCGAGATGGTTCGATTTTGCCGCCGCACGCGGTCGATGAAGTCGCCGGCCCGGATGATGTCTCCCATGACGCCCTCCAGGAAGGATGGGTTTCGAATTCGCAAAAGAAATTTTGCGGTGCGCAAAAGACCTCGGCATTGGTCGGCACAGGTCCTTGCTATATAGAAAACATGAGTAATGCAATCATATTAATTCGAAAATCGCGGGGGCCTTGTGAAAGTTCGGGTTGTGCAAACTGCGTTCAGGGGATCGGTGAGCATTCTGGCAGTTCTGGCCGCATGTGCGGCGGCGGCTCAGGATTCGACCGTTCTCAAGGAAATCGTGGTCACCCAGGATGGGGACCAGACAGACAAAAGCGGCGATACCTTCGTCGCCAAGAGCGCGCGCTCCGCGACGAAGACGGGCACGCCCCTCATCAAGACGCCGCAGGCGGTCTCGGTGGTGACGAAGGCGCAGTTCGAACAGCAGGGTGCCGTGACGGCGGCTCAGGCCCTGCGTTACACGCCGGGTGTCACGCCCGACATCCGCAACAACGACCGCTACGACATCGTGCCCGTGCGCGGCATGGGTATGGCCAACTACCAGAATTTCATCGGCTATCTCGACGGCCTGCGCCTGCAGCGCGGGCTTTCCTTCTCGCAGCCGACCGTCGAGCTCTTCGACGTCGAGCGCATCGACGTCGTGCGCGGGCCGTCCTCGGTGCTCTACGGACAGATCGCGCCCGGAGGCTTCGTCAATCTCGTCTCGAAACATCCGACCGAGGAGCCCTATCACGAGACCGGGCTGACGGTCGGCACCGACCGTTATGTCAAGGGAACGCTCGATCTCAGCGGTCCCGTCGCCGGCAGCGACGTCTTCTTCTACCGGCTGGCGGCCTCCGGCCGCTACAACGAGACCAATATGGAAGACGTGACCTCGAAGCGGCTCTCGGTCTCTCCCTCGCTCATGGTCAAACCGGAGGAGGGCACCAGCCTCACTTTTCTGTTCAACTATTCCGACGATCCGGCCAGCGCCTATCCGGCCGGCATGCCGGCGGCCGGCACCGCCTATGCGAACGGCAGCTATGCGGACATTCCCTACGACTTCAACGTTGGCGATCCGGACTTCGACAGCTTCGAGCGCCGCACGACGCGCCTCGGCTACGAGTTCGAGCATGAATTCAACGACACCCTGACCTTCAGGCAGAACCTGCGCTACATGCATGTCGATAGCGAGCATATCGGCCTCAGCGCGCGCTCGATGAGCGGCACCACGATTACCCGGCTCGCCTCGCATCTCGAGGAAGATGTCGACACCTTCGTCGTCGACAACCAGCTCCAGGCCGATTTCGACACCGGGCCGTTTGCCCACACGCTGCTCTTCGGCCTCGACTATCAATATGCCGATGCCGACCGGTTGATGGGGACGGGGTCGGCCTCGTCGATCAATTACCTCAATCCGGTTTATGGCGGGGCGATCGCCGTCCCGGCGTTCACCTCGGACACGCGACAGCTGACGAACCAGACCGGCCTTTATGCACAGGACCAGATCGAGTTCGGCAAGCTCAACGTGACGTTCGGCGGACGCTACGACAGCTACGACATAAAGACCGACACGACGACGCTCGCAACCGACGTCACCACCTCGGCGGAGCAGGACGGCGACGCCTTCACCGGCAGGGTCGGGGCGGCCTATCTCTTCGATTCGGGCATTGCGCCCTATGTGAGCTATGCCACCTCGTTCGAGCCGCCAAGCGGACTCGGCTATAGTGCGGCCGGCGGCGTTATCCTCGATCCCGTCGAAGGCCGGCAGATCGAAGCTGGCGTCAAATACCAGCCGGAAGGCTCGGACAGCTATCTCGCGGCCTCGGTCTATCGCCTCGTGCAGTCCAACATGACGACCTCGGATGCCGCTCATTCCGGCTACTACCTGCAGGTTGCTGAGGTGACGACGACGGGTGTGGAGCTCGAGGCCAAGCTGGCATTCGACGCCGGCTGGGATGTCACCGCAGCCTACACCCATATGGACGCGGAGATGACCGAGAACGCGACGGCTGCCTATGTCGGCAACCGTCCCTATGCCGTGCCTGAGGACACGGCATCGCTCTGGGTCCATTACAGCGTCCAGGACGGAGCGTTCGAAGGCCTCGGACTCGGCGCCGGCGTGCGTTATGTCGGCTCGACTTACGGCGACGAGGCCAACAGCTTCAAGGTCTCCGCCTTCACGCTGTTCGACGCGGCGCTCGACTACGATTTTGGCCGCCGCAATCCCGATCTCGCCGGGCTGAGCCTGAACGTGAGCGCGAGCAACATCTTCAACAAGGAATACGTGTCGAGCTGCAGTTCGACGATCGCATGCTTCTATGGCAGCACCCGCACCGTATACGCCACGCTGAAATACAAGTGGTAAGCGGCAAACAAGAACGAGAATGGAGAGCAGAATGCCGAAGATCTCGGACCAGCAGATCCGCCAGTACGTCATCGATTGCGGCACGCGCCAGACGCCGCTCCTCAGGCGGTTGCGGGAGCAGACGCTGGCGCTTGCCGAAGGTCACATGATGACCACCCCGGCCGCCGGACAGTTGCTCGCGCTTCTCGCCAGGAGCATAGGAGCAAGGCGTGTGCTCGAAATCGGCACGTTTACCGGATATAGCGCCCTGTGCGTCGCGGACGTCCTGCCGGAGGACGGCATGCTCGTCGCTTGCGACGCCAGCGAGGAATGGACGGCGATCGCGAGATCCTACTGGCAGGAGGCCGGTGTCGACGACCGCATCGACCTGCGGCTCGGGGATGCCACGCAGACCCTCGAGGGGATATTGGCGGAGGAGGGTGGCGCCGGCTTCGACTTTGCCTTTATCGATGCCGACAAGGAAAGTTATGACGCCTATTACGAGCTTTGCCTGAAGCTCGTGCGGCCGGGCGGCCTGATCTGCTTCGACAACATGTTCTGGGGACGCTCGGTGGCCGACCCCGAGGATATGCGCCCGGAAACGGTGGCGCTTCGAGACCTCAACCTGAAGATCCAGTCCGACGATCGGGTGGACATGTCGCTCGTGCCGCTCGGTGACGGCATGACCTTCATTCGCCCGCGACCGCGCGCCGTCGAACGGGCGGCGGTAGCAGGCGTGGCCGCCTGAGGGCCGTCGCCATGACCGGACCGAGACATGCTGCCGTGTGGCCGGGAGCGATCCATCGTCTGGCCGCATTGCTCGCAGCCATGCTCTTCACGCTGCTGCCGGCTTACGCCGCAGAGGCCGGGATCGTTGCGACCGACCTGAAGGGTCGCGAAATCCACCTGGAGCAGCCCGCCCGCAGGTTGGCCGTCGATGATCCCCGCATCATCATCGCCCTCTCGTTCACGGGCAAGGAGGCCCCGGCGCTTGTCGCGGCCTGGCCGCACGATGTGGCGCGAATCGGCGAAGATCTCTACCGGACCTATCGCGCGCGCTTTCCGCAGATCGACGGGCTGCCGAAGATCGCCAGCAATCAACAGAACCTTGCGGTGGAGGAAATCGTCGCGGCGAAGCCGGATCTGGTCGTGCTTTCGCTCTATTCACACGTTGCCCCGGAACAGATCGCACAGCTCGAAGCGCTCGGCATACCCGTCGCCTATGTGGACTTCACGCTCGATCCGCTCGCCCATACCGGCGACAGCATTCGCCTGCTCGGCCGGTTGACGGGGAACGAGACCACGGCAGACGCCTTTGCCGACTTCCGCGACGGGGAAATCGCCAGGCTGGTGGCGCGCGTGGACGCGGTTGCCGCGGCCGGATCGCCCTCCGTTTTCATGGAGACGCACGCCTCGGAGACAGAGGCCTGCTGCAATTCTCCGGGAACGGAAAACTTTGGCAGGGTGCTCGCCCTCCTCAAGCTGCGGAATGTCGGCGACATCCTGAAGGGGCGGCCGTTCGGGCAGGTGAGTGCGGAGCACGTGATCTCTTCCGGCCCGGAAGTCTATGTCGCGACTGGCGGTCCCTACATGGAAAAGCGCAACGGCCTGCTGATCGGCCCGTCCTACGACACCGGCACGACGAATGCCTCGCTTGCAAGGCTGCTTTCTCGGCCCGGCTTTTCTAGCCTCCCGGCGGTCTCATCCGGCCGTGTCCACGGCATGTCGTCGCAATTGCTGGCGCCCGGCTTCGACCTCCTGGCCATGCAACTGATCGCCGCATGGTGCTATCCGCAGGCCTTTGGCGAATTCGATGCCGCAGAGGCTCTCCAGGTTTTAAACGCCCACACCGCTGTGCCGCTCGAAGGCACCTACTGGACGAAATGACCCGCCGGACGCCACGGCGTTCGTCGGTAGGAAACCCAGACACAGGAGTCCGCTATGGTCCATCCGTCGACCTTGAATGACGTACTGCCCGAAGATCGGGTCTTCCCGGCAAACCGGCCGTCCTACGTGCTCCGGTCCGGCGACGAGACTCTGCTTGCCTACGGCGTCGCGCGGGAGCTGCCGGGCGGTGCCATCGCCGATCTGGCAGGCCGCGTCCGGCGCCATTTCGAGGAAAATCCGGCCGGTCCCGATATTCTGGTCGGCGCAATCCCCTATGCCCGCGAGGCATCGGCCCATCTCCTTCATCCGGAAAAGGTGCTCCGGGTCATGGGACGCCACGAATTCGCCGCGCCGGCCGGCCATATCGAGACCCATGCCCATGGCATGCAGGTGACGGCGGACCCGTCGGCAGACGCCTTCTCGGCGGCCGTCGCCCGCGGGCTCGCGCGGCTTTGCGAGGCGCCTGACAGCCTGCGCAAGATCGTCCTGTCGCGCAGCCTCAGGATCACCGTCGGAAACGACATCTCCGTTCCCGCTCTCATTGCCAGGCTCGCGGCGGACGACGCCGTCGTGACGTTTGCGACGCCGCTGCCGCCACGGGACGGGACCCCTCGCTTCCTTGTCGGGGCGACGCCGGAACTCCTTGTCGAGCGACGGGGATCGCGCGTCTTCTCCCACCCGCTCGCAGGCTCGGCACGGCGCAGACCCGACCCTGCCGGCGACCGCGAAGCGGCCGATACGCTGCTGCGCTCGGAGAAGGATCGGCGCGAGCATGCGCTGGTGGTCGAGCAGATCATGGACGTACTTTCCCCTCTGTGCACGGAGCTCGCCGCGCCGGAGGGGGTGACGCTCAAGGCCACGCGCAGCATGTGGCATCTCGGCACGCGGATCAAAGGCGTGCTGAAGGATATCGGAACGTCGAGTATCGAGCTGGCGGCGCTCCTGCATCCGACGCCGGCGGTTTGCGGCATGCCGCGCAGAGAAGCCGATGCGGTCATCCGCGATCTCGAGGGCTACGACCGAAGTTTCTACGCGGGCGCGGTCGGCTGGTGCGATTCCTCCGGCGACGGTCGCTGGTATGTTTCGATCCGCTGCGCCGAGATCGAGGGCCGGCATGCCCGCCTCTATGCCGGCGCGGGGATCGTGCCGGGCTCTACTCCGGAAGGAGAACTGGCCGAGACCGCCCACAAGTTTTCCGCCATGCTGGAAGCCTTCGGCCTTTCCGCCGCGCAGATCGGAGAGGCGTGAGATGCTCCCGCTTCGACAGACCTGGCCGCAACATCTTGCCGACCGCTATCGGGAAAAAGGCTACTGGCGTGGCGAAACCATGTTCGGGGTGCTGAGAAGGACGGCGGCCGCCTATCCGGAAAACCTCGCCGTCGTCGGCACCGACGGGCGGTGGACTTACCGCGAACTGTTCGAGCGGGCCGAACGGATCGCCCGCGGACTGATTGCCGCTGGCCTTGCGCCCGGAGACCGGGTGGTGGTGCAACTGCCGAATTGCGCGGCCTTCCTTTCCGTCGTCTTCGGCCTTTTCCGCGTCGGCCTCATTCCGGTGTTTTCGCTTCCGGCGCACAGGGAGGCGGAGATCACGCATTTTCTCCGCCGGGCCGAAGCGGTCGGCTACATTCTCGCGGACCGGCATGGCGGCTTCGACTACCGAGAGCTCGCACGCAAGGTTAGACAGCAGGTGACGGCGCTCCGCCACGTCTTCGTGGTCGGAGAGGCGGAGGAGTTCCAAGGGCTCGACGACCTGCCTGCGGGTGAAGTGGCGCTTCCGGACGAGCCGCGTCCCGACAGCGTTGCCTTCCTGCAGATTTCCGGTGGCAGCACCGGGCTTTCCAAGCTCATCCCGCGCACGCACGACGACTATATCTACAGCTTCCGGGCAAGCGCGGAGATCTGCGGGATGACCCCCGACACCGTCTTCATGGCCAGCCTGCCGGTCGCCCACAACTTTCCGATGAGCTCGCCGGGCGTCTTCGGCGCGATATATGCCGGCGCGCGTATCGTCATGTGCCCGTCGCCGAGCCCCGAGACGGCGTTCCAGTGGATCGAGACGGAGCGGGTGACGATGACGGGGCTGGTGCCGCCGCTGGCGTTGCTCTGGATGCAGGCCGCGGGGCGGACGGCCTTCGACATATCCAGCCTCGACGTGCTGCAGGTCGGCGGCGCCAAGTTTGCGCCGGAGGCCGCGCGGCGGGTCTCCTCGACGCTTCGATGCAGGCTGCAGCAGGTCTTCGGCATGGCCGAGGGTCTTGTCAATTATACCCGGCTCGACGATCCGGAGGACCTGGTGACGGAAACCCAGGGGCGGCCGATCAGCCCCGACGACGAGATCCTGATTGTCGATGACATGGGGCAGCCGGTGCCGGCGGGGGAGCGGGGTCTCCTCCTCACCCGCGGACCCTATACGATCCGCGCCTATCACAACGATCCCTCCGCCAATCAGCGGGCCTTCACCGAAGACGGTTACTACAGGACCGGCGATATCGTGCGCATGACGCCCGAGGGATACCTCGTCGTCGAAGGCCGTGCCGGCGACCACATCAACCGCGCCGGCGAGAAGATTTCCGCCGAGGAGATCGAGGATCACCTGCTCGCCCATCCGGGCGTGTTCGATGCGGCAGTGGTGGCGATCCCCGATCCCTATCTCGGCGAGCGCAGCTGCGCCTTCGTCATTCCGGACGGGCCGAAGCCCGCCACCGCCGATCTCAAGGCTTTCATCCGGGGGCGCGGGCTCGCGGAGTTCAAGGTGCCCGACCAGATCGTCTTTGCCGAGAGCTTCGAGACCACGGCGGTCGGAAAGGTGAGCCGCAAGGTGCTGCGCCAGCGACTGCGGGACGCACTTCTGCTGCGCGAGAAAGAGGAGGCGTAAAATGGGACTGCCGAGGATTGCGCCTTACGACCTTCCCCGCGACGACGAGCTTCCGACCGCGCGTGCGCCGTGGCGGCTCGAGCCGCAGCGCACCGCGCTGCTGATCCACGACATGCAGAACTACTTCATCGGCGCTTTTGCCGCCGATGCTGCACCGATCGCGCCGGTGGTCGAGAACATCCGGGCTCTCGGGCGCGCCTGCCGTGCCAAGGGCATTCCGGTCTTCTACACGGCACAGAACGGCAATCAGGACCGGCGCGACCGCGGGCTTCAGGCCGACCTCTGGGGACCCGGCATGACGAGCGCGCCGGAGCACCAGCACATCGATGCGCGCCTTACGCCCGAGGACGGGGACATGGTGCTGGTCAAGCACCGCTACAGCGCCTTCCAGCACAGCAATCTCGCCCATCTGATGCGCGTTCGGGGCAGGGACCAGTTGCTCATCTGCGGCGTTTACGCCCATATCGGCTGCACGCTGACCGCTGCCGATGCCTTCCAGAAGGACATCGAGCCCTTCCTCGTCGCCGATTGCCTCGCGGATTTCTCCCGCGAGAAGCACGATATGGCGCTCGCCTATGCCGCAAGTACGTTTGCGGTGCCGCTTGGGCTTACCCGTGCGCTTCAAGAGATCGGGGGAGCATAAGCCATGACCGATTTCACCATGGAGACGCTTCGCCGGGACATCGCCCGGATGATCCATGTCGATGCTTCCGAGATCGGCGACGCCGACAATCTGATGGACCTCGGGCTCGACTCCATGAGGGCGATGGCGCTCGTCCTCTCCTGGGAACAGAAGGGCCTCAAGCTCGACTTCTCCCAACTCGCAGCCGACGTCACGCTCGCCGGCTGGTGGGCCGTCGTCGCGCGGCAGCAGGACATGGAAAGGACCTGAGTCATGGCATCCTCGGCCGATATCGTGCGTTCCGACAACTCCGCCGCCCCGGAAGTCCATCCGCTCGGCGAGGCCCAACGCGGATTGTGGTTTGCCCAGGCCCTCGATCCGGAAAATCCCGTCTTCAACACGGGCCAGGTGATGGAGATCTGCGGCGCGCTCGACGTCGAGCGGTTCACCCGTGCCGTCGGAAAGGTCCATGCGGAAGCCGGAAGCCTGTCGCTACGCATTCTTGACGACAGCCGGCAGATCGTCGAGGCCTGCGCGGAGCCGCCGCTTTCGATCGTCGACCTATCGCAAGAGGCCGATCCGGCCGCCGTCGCCCGCAGCGATATCCGGCGCGACATGGAAACGCCGCTCGATCTCGCCCGGCAGAGCCCGGCCCTTTTCCGGCTCTATCGGCTCGGCGAAAACCGCTTCTGGTGGTATGCGCGGCTTCACCACGTCATCGCCGACGGTTTTGCTGTCCATCTCGTCCTCTCGCGGGTGGCCGAGCTTTATAACCGTGGCCCGGCGGACGCAGGCCCGGCGCTTTCTCCCCTCGAGATCGCGCTCGAACAGGATCGGCTTTACGGGCGCTCGCCGCAATATGCCGAGGATCGCAGCTTCTGGACTGACGCCCTGAGGGACATGCCGGAGGTGGCCGGCATCAAGCCGGGACAGGCTCTCACCGCCCACAGCTATCATCATGAGACGCAGCCCGTGCCGGTGGCGCTGTCTGACCGGCTGCGCGATCTGTCGATCGCTCTGAAAACGGGTTGGAGCGACATCGCGACCGCCCTGGTAGCGGCCTATTACGCCCGTTTCGTCGGGCAGCAGGATGTGACGGTCGGCGCGACTTTCATGGGGCGTTTCGGTTCGCCGGCAGCGCGCGTGCCGCTGATGCTGATGAACATTCTGCCGGTGCGCCTGAAGATCGACGAGGACCGGCGCCTCGGTGACTGGCTCGCCGCGGCCGCCGCGACGCTTGCGGCGGCGCGTCGCCACGGGCGCTATCGCCATGAGCATATCCGTCGCGATCTCGGCCTCGGCGGTGGCCAGCGGCGGCTGTTCGGTCCGCTGGTCAACGTGCTGCCCTACGAGGAGGATCTGAGGCTCGATGGCGCCACGGTCACTATGGAGCGGCTCGGAACCGGCCCCGTCGACGACATCACCTTCTCCTTCCGTGGCGACCCCATGCGGGCGAACCTGTCGGTCGAGATCGACGCCAATCCGGACCTCTACGGCATGGCGGAGGTCCGTGCGCATGCGGAACGCTTCCTGCACTTTCTCGACCGGGCGGTCGAAACCGCACTCGCCGACGGAACGCTTGCCGATGTCCCGACGGTGACGGACGCCGAAGCCGCATGGCTGATCGGAACGCTGAACGACACCGGCCATGCGGTGGAGCCCCTAACGCTCGTGGAGGTGATCGAAAGAGCCTTCACCCGGCATGCCGGGCGTGAGGCGCTTCGTTTCGACGTCGAAAGCCTGAGCTACGCCGAACTGGACCGCCGCTCGGCAGCACTCGCCCGGCAATTGATCGCGGCCGGAGCCGGTTCCGACCGTCGGGTCGCCATGGCGCTGCCGCGCTCATCGGAACTCCTGATCGGGCTCGTCGCCATCCTGCGGAGCGGCGCCGCCTACATGCCCGTCGATCTTTCCCATCCGGCCGAGCGGATCGAACGCATGCTCGCCCGCGGCATGCCGGTCCTCGCGCTCGCGCCCGAGGGCGCAGTGCTGGGAGATGTGCAGGTGCTTGCCCCTTCCGCCTGGACAAGCGAGCCATCCAGCGACCTGTTGCCGGCCGTCGATCCCCGTGATGCGGCCTATGTGATCTTCACCTCGGGCTCGACCGGCGAGCCGAAAGGGGTGCTTGTCGAACACCGCGCGATCGTCAACCGGCTGGAATGGATGAAGGAGCATTATGGATTTTCGACCGATGACGTCATCCTGCAGAAGACGCCGATGACCTTCGACGTTTCGGTCTGGGAATTCTTCCTCTCCTTCTTTGCGGGCGGGACCCTGGTGATGGCGCCGCCGGAGGCGCACAAGGACCCCGAATGGCTTGCGCGCCTCATCCGGGAGAACGGCGTGACGACCGCGCATTTCGTGCCGTCGATGCTTTCGGCCTTCCTCTCGGAACCCAAGGCGCAGGGCCTTTCGTTGCGGCGCGTCTTCGCAAGCGGCGAGGAATTGACGGCCGATCTGCGGGACCGCTTTCATCGGGAGATTTCCGCCGAACTCCACAATCTCTACGGTCCGACCGAGGCCGCGGTCGACGTCAGCTACTGGGCGGCGTCTGCCGACGATCGCTCCAATCCCGTCCCGATCGGCCTGCCCGTCTGGAACACCCGTCTCTACGTCCTCGACGCCCGCCTGCGGCCGGTGCCGCCGGGTGTTGCAGGACGGCTCTATATCGCCGGAGTGCAGCTTGCCCGTGAATATGTCGGGCGGTCAGACCTGACGGCCGAACGTTTCGTGTCGGACCCCTTCCATGCTGGCGAGCGGATGTATGATACGGGCGACATGGCGCGGTTGCGGCCGGACGGCGCCATCGACTATCTCGGCAGGCTCGACAACCAGATCAAGCTGCGGGGCCTCAGGATCGAACTCGGCGAGATCGAGGCCGCCATCCTCTCCCATCCGCACGTCACCCAGTCCGTCGTGATCCTGCATCGGGCGGGGGCGGACAAGCGGATCGTCGGTTACTACGTTGCCTCGCCCGCGGTCGAGGAGGCGGCATTGCGCCGGCATCTGGAGAACCTCCTGCCCGACTACATGGTGCCGGCGGTGCTCGTCCACCTTCCCGCCATGCCGCTCTCCGCCAATGGCAAGCTCGACCGCAAGGCCCTGCCGGCACCGCACTTTTCCGCGGGGCAGGGCGAACCTCCGCTGCCCGGCTCCGAGCAGATCGTTGCGGATCTCTTCGCCACCCTCCTGGAACCCGATGAACCGATCAGCCGCGACGACGACTTCTTCGCTATCGGCGGCCATTCGCTGCTGGCGGTGCGCGCGGTGCAACAGCTCGGTCGCCTCTTCGGTCGCGATATCGGGCTCGGTACCCTGTTCCGCCACCCGACGGTGAGGCGGCTTGCCGCCCATCTCGACGGCGAGGTGAGGGCGGCCGACAACGGATTGCAGCCGCTCATCAGGCTCAACGTCACCGACAACGATGCGCCGCCGCTCTTCATGATCCACCCCGCCGGCGGAATTGCCTGGTGCTATGGCGGCTACGCGCGCGCACTTGCCGCCGAACGTGCGGTCTGGGGTATCCAGGCCGATGCACTCGATCCCGGCCATCCCGAACCGGAAAGCCTCGAGGCCATGGCGCGCGCCTATGCCCGACGCGTAGCGGAGGTGGCGGGTGCCCGGCCGGTGCATCTTTGCGGCTGGTCGGTCGGGGGTATCATCGCCCATGCGGTCGCAAACGCTCTCGTCCGCTCGGGCCATACCGTCGGATGCCTCGTCATGCTCGATTCCTATCCGGCGGACTGCTGGCGCAACGAGCCGGACCCGGGTCCCGACGCCGGACTGAAGGCGCTTCTCGCCATCGCAGGCCATGACCCCGACCGGCTTGCCGACCTGCCCATGACACGGGATGCGGTCGGGGATTTTCTCCGTCGTGAGGAAAGCCCGTTCGCAGCGCTGCCGGAGTCGGCCTTCGACGGCATCGTGCGGGTGGTGTGTGGCAACAACCGCCTCGTGCGCGCTCATGTTCACGAAACCTATCCCGGTACAATTCTGCATGTGGCCGCAGCGCCTTCCGGGAAAAGGCCGCTCTCGCCGGCGGATTGGCGAGCTTATGCGGGTGCGGTGAGGGAGCACCGGGTGCCGTTCATCCATGCGGAGCTGACGGCGGCGGCGGCAGTGGAGGCGGTCGCACCGCTTCTTGCCGCGGAAATGGCGGCGCGGGAGGATCGCGGATGCAATTGACGGGACTGGCAGGCAAGGCGGCGTTCGTGACCGGCGCGGCCGGGGGCATCGGCCGTGCCGTGGTCGATGGACTGGTCGCATCGGGGGTAAGGGTTTTCGCGACGGACAGACAGGCGGAGCCGGGCTGGAGCGCTGCGGAGGGCCCCGTGCGAGGTACGGCACTTGACATCAGCGACGAGCGTGCCGTTCAGCGCGTGATTGCCGAGGCGGAGACGGAGATGGGCGGTTTCGACTTCGGCGTGAACGTCGCCGGCATCCTCGATACGACGCCCGTTGCCGATCTTAAGGGTGACGTCTGGCGCCGGGTTTTCGACGTCAACTGCCACGGCGCCTTTTTCGTATGCCAGGCGCTCGCCGCCCGCATGGCGGAACGCAGGCAGGGTTCCATTGTCGTCGTCGGGTCGAATGCGGCCGGCATTCCGCGGAAGAACATGGCGGCCTATGCCGCCTCGAAGGCGGCGGCCACCATGTTCGTCCGGTGCCTCGGTCTGGAAGTGGCCGAGCACGGCGTCCGCTGCAACATCGTTGCACCCGGTTCGACGCTGACGCCGATGCAGACCGGCATGTGGACCACGCCGGCCTCGCAGGAGCAGGTCATCGAGGGCGATCTCGCAAGCTATCGGACCGGCATTCCGCTGAAGAAACTCGCCATGCCCGAGGATATCGCAAACGCGGTGCTGTTTCTTCTTTCCGACCAGGCCGGGCACATCACCATGGCCGATCTCTATGTGGATGGAGGCGCGACGCTGCGTGGCTGAAAACAAGAAAAACATGCGCTTCCAGGCGCTCGAAAATGGCGCGCTTGCCGCGAGAAGCCTCTTCGTTCCGGATTGCGAGCATTTTCCGTTGCCGGGCGCCGATGGCCGGAACCATGAGATCTATGTCCATGTGCCGGCGGTGGAGCCTCCGCCCGGCGGCTTTCCGGTCCTCTACCTGCTGGATGCGAACGCCGATTTCCTTCTTGTCGTGGAGACGCTGCGACGGCTCTCGCGTCGTCCGAAGGCGAGCGGCATCCGTCCGGCGGTCGTGGTCGGCATCGGCTACCCGGACGGCCCGGACTATGATCTCGACCGCCGCTACGAGGATTTCACCCGCGGTCCTCCCGAAATCGACGATGCCGGATGGCAGGCGAGCACCTGCCACGGCGGGCAGGCGGCCTTTATCGATTTCGTCGAAAACCGGCTGAAGCCCTTCATCCGGTCGACCTTTCCCGTCCGGGAAGATCTGTCCGCCCTGCTCGGCCATTCGCTTGCCGGATATCTCGTGCTCGACTGGCTCTGTCAGCGGCCGCAATCTTTCCGGGCATTCCTGGCGGTCAGTCCCTCCATCTGGTGGGGGCGTGAGGCGATGCTTGGCCGTCTCGCCGGTCGGAAAGCGCCCTTCGACGGCCGTTTTCGGGCCTATCTGACGGTCGGCCAATGGGAAGAGGAGCCGGCCCCCTGGCAGGCCGACCTCGCGGCGAACGCGTCGTATACGTCGCTTCGCCGCCGGCGGGCGATGATCGGCAATGTACGGGCCTTTTCCGAGCACATCGGGGAGGCCTATGGCGACGGCGTGACCGTGCGCTGCGATATCGAAGATGGCGGCGAGCATTCGAGCTCGCTCATCACCTGCCTGCCGCGCGCCCTGCGCTTTGCCTTCGATGAAGGCGATTGAACGGCCGTTTGTGCAAGGGGCGCCCGCGATACCGGCAGCGGAAGGGGAGGCAGGTCGCTTGCGCCGAACGGCAGGACACATCGGCAAAGACAGCCCGCCTTCGGCGGCCCCGCTTGATCCGGGGAACGTGCGGCTGCGGTGGCTGCGGACCGAGGATATCGAAACGCAGCCGATCGAAAGGTTGTCCGGGCTCTTGAGCGCTTTTGAACAGGACCGGGCAACGCGCTTTCGCCATCGCGCGGACAGGGCCGCCTACGTTGCCGCCCACGCGCTGCTGCGCCTGATGCTGAGTGAAGCCCTCGGCGGCGATCCAAGGGCGTGGGCATTCGAGACCGGCCCCACCGGCAAGCCGGCGCTTGCGGCCGTTCATCGTCGACCGCGGCTTCACTTCAATATCTCGCACACCCGCGGCCTGGTCGCCTGCGCGATAGCGGGCGTACCCGTCGGCGTCGATGTCGAGGCGAGCGACGGCGACGTACCCCCGGCTGTGGCCGCACGGTTCGCGCCAGGCGAACGCGCAATGCTTGCGAAAGCTGAGGGCCTTGAATACCGCTCGATATTCTTCCGACTCTGGACACTGAAGGAGGCCTATCTCAAGGCAACCGGGGAAGGCCTCTCCGGACGTCTCGACTCTCCCGCCTTCCAGCTCGATCCTCTGCGCGCGACGTTCCTGCCGCAGGAAGGTGATCCCGGCGTGTCAGGCAATTCCGGCATCTGGCGATTTTTCGAGTTTCTGCCCTGCGCCGGATATCGGCTCGCGCTTGCGGTGCGGAGCGCGGAACGGGTGTCCCTGGACGTTATCGCCGGCGATCGTGGGAGACCTGGCGCTCGACGATCCCATCGATGAATATACTCACCAGATGTGCGATGCGCGCTTCCGGCGAACTGTCGTGCTCGGTCGCGAGCGATATCGCGGTCGCCACGCAGACTATGTCGTTAAAGCTGATATCTGGCCGAACGGCGCCCGCCTCCTGCGCCGTATGCAGAAGTCGGGAACCTTCCTCGCTGGTTGCGCGGCAGCCGGGCGTTCCGATCTGTAGAACCGTCCCGAGAGACGCCGCAAAACCGCGATAAACATTCGAATACCGAACGAGTTCCTCGAGGTAGGCGCGCAGGGCGTTCAAGGGTTCGAGAGCGCCTGCCCGGACGCGGCTCGCCTCGGCGAAAGCCAGGAATCGGGCGCTATAGGCTGCGGCGAGCAAGTCTTCCCGCGTCGGGAAGCGGCGATAAAGCGTCGCGATCCCGACCCCGGCGCGCTTTGCGACCTCATCCAGCGAAACGCCCGCGCCCCGCTCCATGAAGACTTCTTCGGCTGCGGCAAGGATTCTTGCCTTGTTCAGCTGCGCATCGGCGCGCAATGGGGTCTCCTCAGCCAAAAAATCTGCCTAACCGTCACTTGTAAGTGGAGTTTATCTCCATATAGTAAGTGGAGCAATCTTCCACTTAATGCGAAAGCGAGCGAACGGCATGACGAAACGATTTGAGGACAAGGTCGTGGTGATCACGGGCGGAACGGACGGCATAGGGCTGACGACAGCCAGGTTGTTCGCCGCGGAAGGCGCCCATGTCTATGTCACGGGACGGCGGCAGGAACGCCTGGACGAGGCGCTTGAGAAAATCGGCAACGGTGCCGTTGGCGTTCAGGGCGATGTCAGCGAGCCTGCAGCGCTCGACAGGCTTTATGCGCAAGTCAAGCGTGACCACGGCCGTGTCGATGTGGTCTTCGCCAATGCCGGCGTGTCCGAGTCCGCGCCGATCGGCGCCATTGAAGAGGATCATTTCGACCGTGTCTTCGGCATCAACGTCAAGGGCACGGTCTTCACCGTGCAAAAGGCTCTGCCGCTGATGTCTGCCGGTGGCGCCGTCGTACTGGCCGGGTCGGGGGCGGGAGCCAAGGGCTTCGCAAACCTGTCCGTCTACAGTGCCACGAAGGCGGCGATCCGCTCCTTCGCTCGAACATGGACGACCGATCTCAAGAGCCGGGGCATTCGTGTGAACGTCGTTTCCCCCGGCATGGTTCAGACACCGGCCATGAAGACCTATCTTCGCAACAATGCCGGTGCCGAGGAATGGATGCAGCAGGCCATTCCGTTCGGCAGGCTCGCCGAGACCGAGGAGATCGCCAAGGCGGTTCTGTTTCTGGCATCTGACGAAAGCAGCTTCGTCGGCGGGGAGGAGCTGTTTGTCGATGGCGGCTTCGTGGCGGTCTGAAAAGGCGTAGCGGTTTCGTGACCTCGCGAAACCTTCGAACGGGTTCGCCGCGAAACTCCCTCGTAAGCGTCGGAGTTTCGCGGCGGAATTTTCACGCTGGAATTTTCACGGTGGCCGCCGATCGTGTCGGGCGAAACCGGGGCCTTGCCAAGTTTTACTTGATAAGCCCGGCTTCTCCATCGGAATAGTTCACCGGCATCCAGTCAAATTGCTGACCATCCTGCAGAACGTTGCCGATGCCGGGAAACGCGATGTGGGCGCCGGCGACAAGATATCCTTCCGCTATCGCTTCGGCGAAAGCCTGTTTGCGGGACTTTACCGCGCTGGGGCGGTCGACATCGAACTCGATCGTCACCTCCGGCTGCTTGAACTGAACGATGTCGCCGTGGGTGATATCCCCCCAGAACACCAGCTTCTTGCCGCCACTCTCGACCACGATGGAGCTATGGCCGGGGGTATGTCCGGGGCGCAGGATCGAACGGAAACCCGCGATGGCCTCCTGATCGTCCTTGAAGCTTTCGACCTTGCCGCGCTGCAGGTATGGGCGCAAACACTCTTCCGCTTCCTTGAACAATTGCTGGTTCAGGCCCGCAGGTCGCGCATCCGCCGGCGTCTTCAACCAGAAATCCAGTTCCCGCTCGGGAACATGCACGGTTGCGTTTTCGAAGACCACTTTTCCATCGCGGACCAGACCGCCGGAATGGTCGGTATGGACATGGGTCAGGATGATATGGTCGATCTGCGCGGCGCTGTAACCCGACGCTTCGAGATTGGACGCCAGATGTCCGACCTCCTTGCCCAGATAGGCCCCGGTTCCGGCGTCGATCATCACGAGACGCTTTCCGTCGTTGACCAGGAAGGCGTTGACGGAGGTATCCGTCGGGATGTCGCGGAAAGCCGCGCGCAGCAGTTCGGCGGCATCCTGAGCGGTGACGTCACGGTACATCTCGGGAAGCGGAAGGGGCAGAGTGCCGTCCAGCAGTGCCGTAATCTCGAGATCGCCGAGCGCCATCCTGTAGAAGCCGGGCGCCTGAAAGCCCTGTTTCGGAGCAGCCGCGAGGGTGAGGGAGGGGGCGCCCGTAACAGCGGCGACGGTTGCCAGGGCAGAAGCCGCCTTGAGGACGTTTCGTCTTGTAATGTTGTCCATGACAATTCCTTCATCGATTTCCGCCGCGAAAAAGTTCAATAATGAACGATGCGGCGCTTGCGGAAGGAAAGTAGGCTGGAGCGGCCCGTGTGATTAGGTTGCCAAGTCGGATCGCGCTGTCAAGAATCTGGCTACAATCGGCAGGGCACGGCCGTCCGTCTCATTGCGCCTGCAATGTCTCCTCAAGGTGCTCCGCCAGATAGTCGATAAACGCCCTCACCTTGAGGGGCTGGACACGGCCGCCGGCTCTCACGGCGTACAACGTGGCGCTGGGCCCGGACCATTCGGGGAGAATGCGCACGACCTCGCCGGACGCGACCGCCGCTTGAACCAGGTAAGGATTGGTAAGCTGGATCCCCTGTCCCCTGACCAGGAATTCGAACAATGCTTCCGGATCTGTCGCAACGATTGCCGGATTGATCGGATAATCGACAACCTCGCCCTCTGTCGCAAGCGGCCACGAGTGGTAGGGGCGGCCATAAAACAATTGGGTCACAAGGCAATCATGGTCTTTCAACTGCGATGGGTGTTCTGGAACTCCATGCCGTTCGAGATACCGCCTGGAAGCGTAAAGACCTGTCTGAAGATCGGCCAGACGACGAGCGGCAAGATTGGAATCCGGCATCTGACCGTTCCAGAGGCGGCATGCCACATCGATGTCCTCGTGCACGATGTTTTTTACTTCGTGGTCGAGCAGCAGCTGGAGCCTGACCTCGGGATAGGCTTCCCGAAAGCCGACCAGCAGCGGGGCGATAGCCTTGGTGACCAACCAGTGGGGTGCGGTCACTCTCAACCATCCGGAGGGCTTGCCGTGCACTTGTTCGACGGCGCTCTCGGCGTCGCCGATAAGGCGGGCGAGTTCCTGGCAGCGCTCGAAATAGATGGAACCCGCCTCCGTCAGACGGATATTGCGCGTCGTGCGATGGAGGAGCTTCACCCCCAGCCTTTGCTCCAGGTCCTGAACCTTCTTGCTCAGGCGCGCCTTGGACGTCCTCAGGCTGTCTGCCGCAGCCGTAAAACTCCCTCGCTGGACCACCTCGATAAACGCCAAAGTATCGCTCATGTCGCGAAGCATCAGTGCCTCCTCAGCCTTGACGGCTCCGCAGCGAATGCTGCGACACCTCAGATCGAGCCGAATGTTGATTTCTGTTAGGATGCGTCCCGGCGTCTGGCAAGCGCACTCGGCTACCCGCCGGACATATCGAGATAGGCAAGGCACATGACGATGAGCTGTTTGCGGATTGCGATCTGTTCCGGCGCGGGCAGGTTGCGTTCGAAAACGTTCCTGACGGTTCCGAAAATGACAGACAGCAGCGTCACGTTCACGAGGTCGATATCGGAATAATTCGCGGTCGGAGCGCTCTGCAGCATGGCTATGGTCGCCGCGTCCATGCGTCTGGCGAAAGCCTCGATCAGCGCTTCGTTGTCCAGTTCGACCGCGGAGCTGTAGAGCGCGCGGGTCACGTCGCTTCGCTCGGTCTTTGCCTCCCAGTAGGTGGTGACGAGCGCCTCTATCATCTCCTTCGTCGACTTGCCGTGTTGTGCGAGGCAGGCCTTTTCCACACGCTCCGCCAGTCGGTCGAGATAACGCTCGTTGAGCGCGTAGAGCAGAGCCTGCTTGTGCGGAAAATACTGATACATGGTGCCGACCGAAACACCGGCGCGCTCGGCCACGCGCGTGGTGGTCAGCCGGTGCGTTCCCTCGCCGATCAAAACCTGAATGGTCGCCTCGAAAATGGCGTCGACCGTCGACATTGCGCGCGTCTGACGCGGCTTTTTGCGGGCCTTCAGATGGCGAGGCGGCGATACATCCATATGCGAATCCCGAAAACGAATGATCCTTCATATATTGAGCGGCGTGTTTCGCCAATATCCGAAGGACATGCGATGACTGATACGAATAGAATTGCGCTTGTGACAGGTGCCAACAAAGGCATCGGGCTTGAAATCGCGCGGCAACTCGCAAAGGCCGGTGTGACCGTGCTGATGGGTGCCCGCGACCTGCAACGCGGACAGGCTGCCGCCGGCGAGCTGGTTCAGGCGGGACTGGCGGTGGAGGCGATCGAGGTCGATCTCAACAATGAGGCGACGATCGCGGCCGCCGCCGCCGCGATTTCCTCAAGACATGGCCGGCTCGACATCCTCGTGAACAATGCCGGCATCGTCGACGCCGAAGACGGCCCGCCGACCGTCGCAACGGTTGCTGCGGCGCGAAGGCTGATGGAGACGAACTTCCTCGGCACGCTGGCCGTGACGCAGGCCATGCTGCCGCTGCTGCGCCGATCGAAGGCCGGACGCATCGTCAACCTGTCCACGACCCTTGGATCGTTGGCCGTCAATGGCGATCCCACGTCTCCCTATTACGAGGCGCGGCTGATGGGCTACAACGCCTCCAAGGCGGCGCTCAACATGCTGACGGTGCAACTGGCGGCAGAGCTGAAGAACACCCCCATCGTCGTCAACTCGGTCGCACCGGGCTACGTGAAGACGGATCTGACGGGCGGCAATGGCTTCATGACGCCCGAGGAAGGCGCACGCCTGCCTGTCGAGTACGCATTGCTCGGCGCCGACGCCGTCTCTGGCCGGTTTGTGGCGCCGGACGGTCCCGTCGCCTGGTGACGATGGTTCATGTGGGCTGGCACTGCCGGCCCACATGATACAGCTCGCTGTCGCCCCGCCGCCACCGCAGAAAACAGCCCTCTCCTCCGTTGCGAGACGCCAACCCGGCGAAGGCGCGTCCGCCGTCTAGTCTTCCGCTGGATGCGCGAGCGATCGTGTCCGGTGATCCCATCGCCAGCATTTGCGTCCCGTCAGGCGTGTTCCGCCCCACCAGCGGTCGATGCCGTGCGTCTCGACGAAATCCAGTTCGCCGGCGAGGATTTTATGGCCGACATCCGTCAACCGCACGCGGCTCTCTCGAAACCTGTCCCACGCATCGGCGTCCTCAAAGAAATCGTCAGCGCCGAGGCGCCCTTCCAACCCATCAATGAGCGGAGCCGCGCCGGACGCCAGCGAGCTGAGCAGGGAGACGATCTGCGGCAGGTCGATGAGCCTTGCCGGCTCCCGGTAAAACGCGCCGAACAACTCGTTCACCTTGGCGCCCTCGATGCCGATGGTCTCAAGCGCCAGCCTTTCGCATGCTCCGAGCCCTGTATCCCGTCGAGGCAGGTCGTCCAGCAGCGCGTCCCTTGCGTTTTCCAGAAACGGGAAAAGAGCCATATCCTGGTGCCGCAGGCCAAGCCAGGCCTCCGGCGTCGGGGCGCAATAGGCTGACCAAAAAGACGCCGCCGCGCTCAGATGCCGTTCCTCCACCTGCGTCGGCGATGCCACTCGCTCAGGTAGGGTGCTGGCGTCCACCTGGCCCCATCGAGCAGACGCATGCACGAGAAAAAGCCTGCGGTGGTCGATGCCGGCGGCAAGCGCCCGGGTGAGCAGCAGCGTCATCAGAAGCTGGCTGTTGGGGTCCGGATCGATGTAGAACTCGCAGCGCTCGACCTCACCCAATCGAGAGAAGACGCCCGCGATGTCGGGCTCGACAGCGGGAGGAAGCGAAGTCTTCCCGCCTCCCGGAGGAAGGCCGTGCTTCGGTTGCGCCGAGGCGATCGGCGCGCGGATCAGCCGGGCAGGCAAAGGAACGATCTCCGGCCGGGGCGAGGAGGTCGCATGGACTGCCTTCAGATATCCGGCAGCGGTGTCGTCACAGGTCAGGCACAGTCGGGTTTGCACGTCAGATCCTCATTGCCTCGAAGTGGGCAGCTAGCCAGAGGATGATGACGTCAAAGTGACCCGGCCTGCCCTTATCGAATGATCGTCGTCGCATCGGAACATCCGCCGCGGCTGATGGAACCGGTTTCCACCGGCATCCTTCTACACGAACGCCTTCATGCAGAAGCCGATGTCCCGGTATTTTTCCCGGGAAGTGTCCGCAACAAATAGCAACAGGATGAAACGCCATTCCCCGGCCTGATCTTTAGGGTCGGGTTTGAGATCGTCTGCGGCTCGTGATTTTTCCGCAGGCCAACGAAGAGGTCGTTTCATGCATGGGAAAACGTGGCCGGGTCGGCTTGTTGCCTGGCGAACCATCGGCGCCGCGGTTGCCTGCTTTGCTGTCGCCGGTACGAATGCAGCGTCGGCAGGGGCGGTAGAGCAAATGCCGGTGACGGTGGTCGTCGCCCGCGAGGCGCCGGTGACAGAGCAGATCGCTGTGGTCGGTACGCTCGCCGCGCGCGAGGAAATCCAGGTCCATTCCTCTCTGGAGGGCCGGGAGATCAAACAGATTCTGGTCGAGGTCGGTGAGCGGGTGGAGGCCGGCAAGCCTCTGGCGCTTCTCGATGCCGCCGATACCCTGTTGGCGCTGGACAAGAATGCCGTCAGCATGCAGCGCGCCAAGGTGGCCATCGCCGCGGAAAGAAGCAAGGTCGATATCACTCTGGTGAGCGAGCGGGAGGCCTGGAAGAAGCTTGAGCGAAGCCGCTCCCTTCAGCCCAAGGGAGCCGTCTCGGATCAGACGCTGGAGGAGCACCAGAACGCCTATGACCGCGCGGTCGCCGAGCTCGCTCTGGCCCGCCAGTCGCTTGCTCTGGCCGAAGCGGATGAGCGGATCATAGCGAGCGAGCGACGCGAGATCGAGCTGACGCTGGAGCGCTGTACCCTCCGGGCACCGAGCGCCGGCGTCGTACTCGATCGCCGCGCCCGCCTCGGCGCCGTGCCGTCCAGTTCGGACGACCCTCTTTTTACCATAGCGCGCGACGGCGCGATCGAGTTTGTGGCGGAGGTGACGGATGGCAATTTCGTTCGGCTGAAGGAAGGCATGGCGGCCCGGATTGCCGTGCCCGGCCTCGATGTGCCGGTGTCCGGCACGGTGAGACTGACCGCCGCGCGGCTGGAACCGAAGACGAGGAGCGGTTCGGTCAGGATCGAACTCGACAGCGATGAGTGGCTGGTCCCGGGCGCCTATGCCCGCGGCGAGGTCGATACCGGGACGCGATCCAATGTTCTGCTGCCGGGAACGGCCGTCAAAAGCGCCGGCGGGATAAGCAGCGTCTACGTCGTCAGGAACGATCTTGTCTCGGTGCGCAACGTCAAGGTGGGCGTGCAGCGGGACAATCTCGTCGAAATCCTGGACGGTCTCGGCGATGGCGAGATGGTCGTGCTGAAGGCAGGCGGCTTCCTCAGGGATCGCGATCGTGTGACCCCCGTGCTTGCTTCGGTCGAGGGCGGTGCGCCGCGCGAGCTGTCGGAAGTCGTCGCACCGGCCGATGCGGAAGGAGTTCGTCGATGAACGCCAATCTGTCGGCCTGGGCAATCCGCAAACCGCTGCCTTCCATCCTGTTGTTCGTCATCCTGACGGTCGTGGGCCTCTACAGTTTCTCGCGCCTGCCGGTGACCTATTTCCCGACCATCGTCACGCCTCTTGTCAAAGTCACCATAGAACAGTCCGGGGCAACGCCGACCGAACTGGAAACGGAGGTTACGCGGCTGGTGGAGGATGCGGTCGCTTCCCTGCCGGGGCTGAAAGAGCTCAAGTCGACGATCGACCAGGGCCGCTCGGTCACCTCGGTCGAGTTCGAAGTGGGCAAGGTTACGCCCGACCGGGCGATGGTCGATGTGCGCGATGCACTTGCCAGGGTGCGTGCCGATCTGCCGCCAACCATCGACGAACCTATCATTGAACGGGTCGAGGAGGAGGGGCAGTCTGTGGTGACCTACGCGGTCGCCAGCCGGAACATGACCGTTGCTGAACTCTCCTGGTTCGTGGACGATGTGGTCTCCCGGCATCTTCAGGGTCTGCCCGGGGTCGGACGCATCGACCGGGTCGGCGGCGCCGATCGCGAAATCCGTATCGAGCTCAATGCCGACAGGCTTCACGCACTCTCCCTTTCCGCGAAGACGGTCAACGACACTCTTTTTCAGTCCCAGGTGGACGCCTCGGGCGGTCGCAGCGACGTCAGCGGCCGCGAGCAGGCGCTGACGACGATGGCCGCGGCCAGAACCGTTTCCGATCTTGCGGATCAGCGCATTGCCCTTTCCTCCGACGCATCGGTCCGCCTGGGAGACCTCGGCCAGGTGGAGGACAGCATTGCGGAAGCTCGATCCTTCGCTACGCTCGATGGCAGCGATGTCGTCGGTTTCTCCGTCTACCGCACTCAAGGGGCCAGCGACGTTTCCGTTGCGGCCGCGGTTGCGGCCGCCGTTGCAGACCTCCAGGCTGCCCATGTCGAGGTCGGGTTCCGCCTCGTAAACGACAATGTCGCCTATACAGCCGGCAACTACAGTTCGGCGATGCACACGCTTGTCGAAGGCGCGATCCTTTCCATCGTCGTTGTGTTCCTGTTTCTCAGGGATTGGCGCGCGACGGTCGTTGCCGCGGTGGCCCTTCCCCTGTCCATCATTCCCACCTTTTTCGCGCTGGAGTTTCTCGGCTTCTCGCTCAACATTCTCAGCCTTCTGGCAATCACCCTGGTCACAGGTATTCTGGTCGATGACGCCATTGTCGAAATCGAGAATGTCGTGCGTCACCGCAACATGGGCAAATCCGCCTATCGGGCCGCTCTCGATGCTTCCGACGAAATCGGTCTGGCGGTCATCGCGATTTCGGCCACGATCATCGCCGTCTTCGCGCCGGTGGGAATGATGAGCGGCGTCGTCGGGCTGTATTTCCGCGAGTTCGGCCTGACGGTTGCCATTGCCGTCTTCTTTTCCCTGCTGGTGGCGCGGCTTATCACCCCTATTCTGGCTGCGTATTTCATGACAGGAAGTCCTCCGGTCGAGGCGCCCAAGGGATTCTTTGTCGCGACATATGAGCGGCTGCTTCGGTTCAGTCTGCGCTGGCGATGGATGACCGTCGGAGCCGCGGTTGCATCCTTTGCCCTTGCCATGGTGGCGCTGCTGTCGGTTCCAACGGCCTTCCTGCCGGAGGAGGATACCGGCCAGCTGACCTTGACCATCGAGCTTCCGCCGGGTGCGACCCTCATGGAGACCCGTGCTGTCTCCGACGACGTGTCCCGTCGTATCTTCGGCTTCGAGGAGGTCGAGGGCGTATTTGTCCAGGCGGGCTCCAGCATGTCGGGTCAGCAGGACGTTCGCTATGCCACCGTGCTGATCGATCTCACGCACAAGTCGGAGCGTTCGCGGTCATCCTTCGAGATCGAGACCGACATGGAAAACCGGCTCGCCTCCATGACGGATATCAAGTTCCGCTTCCTGAACAGCCGCGGCGGGCGCGACATGTCGTTCGCCGTGCTCGGGACCGACGGCGCCAAGGTGCAGGCTGCCGCCGACAGGATCGTCACCGAAATGGCGACGGACCCCATGTTCACCGGGCCGGCGGCGGAGAATGCCGCGATGCGGCCGGAACTCCGCTTCAAGGTGCAGTCCGACAAGGCGGCCATGCTCGGTGTCTCCCCCACCGAGATCGCCGACCTCATTCGGGTGTCGACCGTCGGCGACAGCGATAGCCGTCTGCCAAGCCTGCTCGACGGCGCCCGACAGATCCCCATCCGCGTCGTCATCGACCGGCAGTCGCGCGACGATCTCGGCAGGCTGGAACTGCTGACGGTCGCGAGTGCGGATGGAACGCGCATACCGCTGACGGCGGTCGTGAACGCCAGTTTCGACGAGACGGTTTCCGCAATCGAACGTTCGGATCGCAGCCGCCTCGTTGAGATCGGTGCCGATATGGCCTCCGGCACGACGTCAGGACAAGGCATGGAGCGGCTCTTGCAGCTCGAAAGCGTCAAGAACCTTCCCGATGGGGTGCGCATCCAGGCAACGGGCGATTCCGACACCGAGGGCAGCGTTTTCGAGAGCTTCGCCGTTGCCATGGGATCGGGGATCATGCTGGTTCTGGTCGTCCTGATCCTGCTGTTCGGCAGCCTGCTCGCACCCTGGACCATTCTTGCATCGCTCCCGCTTTCAATCGGCGGCGTTGCGGCGGGTCTTCTGTTCACCGGCAATGCCATGTCCTTGCCCGTTGTCATCGGCATCCTGATGCTGATGGGCATCGTCACGAAGAATGCGATCATGCTGCTGGATTTCGCTATTGAGCGGGAGGCCCATGGCTTGCCTCGGTTCGAGGCCATCGTCGAAGCCTGCAGCGAAAGAGTGAGGCCGATTATCATGACCACGCTCGCCATGGCGGGTGGCATGGTGCCTTCCGCCCTCGGGATGGGAGACGGAGGAGAATTCCGCTCTCCGATGGCAATCGCGGTGATTGGCGGACTGCTCGTATCCACGCTGTTGTCGCTGATCGTCATTCCCTCGCTCCATCTCATTGTCTCCAATCTTGGCGATCGCATTGCCCGAAGCGTCAGGCCGTTCCTCCAGCCGGCCGATGCCTAGGGCGCTAAGCGCGCAGCCGATTGCAGGCAATGCAAACGGGAAGGGGGCGGGCCTGCGTGGCCCGGCCCCTTCTTCCGTGGATGCGTCGCAACAAAACGTAACGAACCGAAACAATGGACGCTTTCGTGGAATGCATGCTGTAATGACAGTCGAGGGAGTCAGACATGCAGCCATCAGCGGCAAACGCACAGATATTGATCGTCGAGGACGATCCCGAAATCGGCAAGCTTCTTGCTATGACGATGCGGGAGAACGGCATGACACCGACGGTCGCCGAGGACGGTCATGTCATGCAATCGCTTCTGCGCAACAATAGCTTCGACCTTATTATTCTCGACGTCATGCTGCCCGGCGAGGATGGCCTGACGCTCTGCCGGAGAATTCGCGCCGAAAAGACCACTCCGATCATTCTGCTGACGGCGCTCGGCGAAGAGGTCGACAGGATCGTCGGCCTCGAAGTCGGCGCCGATGACTATGTCACCAAGCCCTTCAGTCCGAGGGAAGTCGTTGCCCGTGTGCGAAGCCTTCTGAGACGCGCCTCCTACGGCCTGGTTTCGACGAACAGCCAGCGCAAACTGCGGTTTGACGGGTGGCAGATCGACCCGCTTCGTCGCCAGTTGCACGATCCAAGCAATGCCCGTGTGGCGCTCACCACCACCGAGTTCGATCTGCTTTTGGCCTTCTGCCGCAATCCGGGGCGGGTCATCACCCGCGAGGAACTGCTGTCGCTCACCCATGCCGGACTTGCCGGACCGATCGAGCGCAGCATCGATGTCCATATCAGCCGTCTGCGCCAGAAGATCGAGGTCGACCCACGCGAGCCGGCGCTGCTGCAGACCGTGAGGCTCGGAGGCTACACATTCACGGCGGCGGTCGAGGAGGTATGAACGAAAATGGCCGGGAGCGGGGCTCCCGGCCACAGCGCAGTCCTGGCAGGCCGATCGTCAGAACTTGTATCCGAGGAAAAGTTGCGCGGATGGCTGGAGCTTTTCCTTGACGATCGGGCTGTCGGCGGCATCGCCGGTCAGGATGCCGAGGCCCGCCTGGCCGCGGATCAGCCAGTTCTCACTCAGGAGATAGGTCGCGGCGACGGAAACTTCGACGCGCTTGAGGCCTGCTTCGGCCTTGTACTGGGGCAAGCCCGAGGCTGCGGACTGGGCCGCGTTCACGCCAAAATAGGCTTCCATGTGTTTGTCGTTTGCAAGAATGGCTTCGGCATTCGCCTCCAGGATGAGCCGTTCCGTCACCGGTGCCGAATATCCGATGCCGACCGTGCCGATGAGGCTTTCGCTTCCGCCGAGCGTCTGGTCGACGGCGGCATAGAATTCCACCGGCCCCCATTCATAGCTCGCCTTCGCCCCGAGCGTCGCGGCAAAGTCGATATCGCCCAAGCCGCGCAGGTCGGCATGATCGCTGTCGTCCCGGCCGGATTCATAGCCGACATTGGCAGACAGGGCGAAGTCTCCGTAGCGAAGGGGGGTCACGGTCACGCCGCTCGGGTCGATTTCGAGCCATTCGCCATAGGTGAACACCACGAAGGGCACGGGGCTGATCTTGAACTCGTCGCTGCCCTCGTATTCCGGCTCGTATATCCCCCCTCCGCCGACAATAAGGCTCCAGTCGGGCTTCACCGGCTCGTTGGTCATGCGGGCGTTGTCGAATGCCATGTCCTGCGGCGGCTCCGGCTCGGAGGGATCTGCGGCAAACGCGCCTGCTGCCATTCCCGTTATGCCCAGGGCGGTAGAGAGCGCGAAGGACGAAACGCGCAGGTGGTTCTGTCGGACGAGAAACATGTTTGCTCCAGAATTGGGGTTATTCAGCCTGAGGTTGGGGTGGCCGACAGGCGAGAGGTTTGACGCCACCAGTTTTCACAGAAGCGGCTTCTGCGGGGTGTCATTATGTTGCGGTTTGTTGCGCGGCTCTTGCCATGAGTGACGGCCGCGGGCGGGAGGGTGGACATGAAACGTAATATTTCCGGCAAAGCCGATATGCTCTGCCTGTGCTAAAGCAGTTCCACCGAAGGTGCGTCGCGGTGCTGCGTCCGGAATTGCAGAAAAAAGAAAGGGCCGACGCAGTTCCGCGGATCAGGGAAAAGCGTGGCAGCTCGGGGACAGTCGGATGGAGCCTTCATGAAAATGCGCCTGCTCTTCACCCTCAGGACGATCCACGCGCAGATTGCCGTGATCGTGGTTCTCGCGCTTCTGATCGTCGTCACGGCCGCACCCATCGTCGAGCGCTGGCTCCGCGACGACTACCATACGCCCGACATCGAGCAACTTGCCGACCGGCTCCGCGCGGTGGCCGATATTCTGGCGGTCGCGACACCGACCGAGCGGGAGGCCATTGTCGAGGCCGCCCGGCGTTCCGGCTGGGACATGACGCTCGAGCCGCTGTTATTGAGCATGCAATTTGCCGGAGCGTCCGAAGGGGAGCGCCTCTCCGACAGGATCGTCGAATGGCTCTTCCCGCCGGATGACTGGACAGTTCCACTTGGAGGCTGGCGTACGTTTCTCGGCGACAGACGCGTGGTCGCCATGCAGGTCGACGATACGTCGATGATTGTTTCGACCGTTGCGACCGACGACATCTTGCTGATTACCGATTTCATCGGCCAGGGAACCTATTATGTCGTGGCGATCCTCACGCTGGTGTTCCTTTTCTCCTCCTTCGCCATCTGGTCGATCCTGCTTCCGCTGCGCCGCATCGCGCATGCGGCTGGCAATGCGGACCTCAGCAACGACGCTCCGATTTTCGAGGAGCGCGGCAGCAGGGAAATCGTTGTCGTCGCGAAGGCGCTGAACAGCATGCACAACCGCATATCCGTGATGATGGAATCGCGCACCCGGATGCTGAGGGGGATCAGCCACGACCTGCGAACACCGCTCACCCGGCTGAGGATGCGCGCGGAAAACTTGCCGGAAGGCGCCTCCCGGGATGCAATGCTGTCGGATATCGGTCGCATCGACGGCCTGCTGACCGAGAGCCTGGACTATCTTCGCGACAATCACCGCCAGGAGAGCATCGAGCGGACGGACATAGCCAGCCTTGTCCAGACCGTCTGCAATGAGTTTGCCGATGTCGGCTTCAATGTCGAGTACCGGGGCCCGAACCGGCTCACGGTCAATTGCCGGCCGCTCGCCCTGACCCGTGCGATAACCAATCTCTGCGACAACGCCACGAAATTCGGTCGTTCGGTTTCGGTCGAGCTCCAGCAGGAAAGGGACGGCGTGGCGATCGACATATCGGACGACGGCCCGGGCATTTCCGGCCAGGACAAGGAGCGGGTGCTGGAGCCCTTTTTCAAGGCCGATGCCGCCCGAAATGGACCGAATGACGGCTTCGGGCTCGGCCTGCCGATCGTGGCCGAAATCGTTCAGGCCCATGGCGGTCGTCTGCAACTTCTGGACCGGCAGCCCCACGGGCTGCATGTTCGCCTGGAGCTACCCTTCGGCTAACCGACCGCTGCGCTCACCGGCTCTTACGTTCGCTCCTTCCAGCCGAAAATGCACCGGAAACTCTGACCGAAACGGCGGGGTTTGAAGAGTTCAGATCACAGGATCTTTTTTCCGCAATCTTCCGACGGAGCCTTTGAACGCTGCGGCATCAACTGATCCAGGGTGACCGTTCCAAACCGCTCCAGGAGCAGGCTTTCGGCGCGCAACATCGTATCGGAGAGAGCCGCATTCACGCTCTTCTCGATCATGCAATCCGGATGCCTGCTGCGAGAACCGATGGCAAAGAGCGTGGGCCGGTCTAGCGCTTCGTAGACGGCAAGCAACGAGATCTCCTTGAGGGGCCGGGCCAGGCGCCAGCCGCCGCCATGCCCTTTGCCGGAGGTGACGTAGCCCGCCCTGCGCAAGCCGGCCATGGTCCTGCGAAACACCGCGGGATTGGTGCCCATGCTGACCGCCAGAACCTCCGAGGTCAACGGCGCCTCGGCCTGCGCCAGATGCAGAAGCACATGCAGTACGTCCGATAGCCTCGTGTCCTTGTTCATCGCCTGCCTCCGCCGACGCGGTCTCCTCTCGTTATGTCGTGAAGTCATGTAACAGTTGTTGATGCGTGATGCCAGCGCATGTTATGCATCTTCATCTGATACATAAGAGGGCGCATCATGAATGGCAATCTCAGCGCTTTCCTGGACCCGGCCTCCGTGAGCGCCTACGTCCGCGAAACGCCAGGCAAGGTGCCCGGTCTCGCAGACCTGCACAAAATGACGACGCTGCTTCTCGCGGAACAGGCGCCCGATGCGGCGCATATGCTGGTCGTCGGCGCTGGCGGCGGTCTGGAGATACTGGGAATGGCGCGGGCACGACCGGCCTGGCGATTTACCGGCGTCGATCCGTCCCCGGCCATGTTGGAAATTGCCCGAGATACGACCTCGGCCTGCGCCGGGCGGGTAGATCTCATTCTCGGTACGGCCGTTGACGCGCCTTCAGGTCCCTTCGACGGAGCAGCCTGCCTTCTTACCTTGCACTTCCTCGACAAAGGCGAGCGGCTTCAGACCCTTCGGGAAATCCGCGAGCGTCTGAAGCCGGGCGGTGTCTTTGTCGCGGCCCATCACGCGAATGTCGACGGTCAGGCGGAAGCCTGGCTGGCGCGGTCTGCGGCCTTCGCCGGAGGCGTAAACCCGGACCCCAGAAAGGCCGAAGCATCTGGAAGAGCGATGGCAGAGCGGCTGCCGCTCCTCTCGCCGGATGAGGAAGAAGAATGCTTTCGGCAGGCGGGCTTCCGGGAACCGGCGCTGTTTTATGCCGCCTTTTCGTTTCGCGGCTGGGTCATGACCGCTTCCGGTTCGATGACGCAGGCAACTGGAAAAGAGACCGGGTGATCGCCGATGGAGCTCTTCAACTTCGCCTTCGGCCCCTATCCGCAAAGGCTGAACATCTATCTGGCCGAGAAGCGGCCGAAAGATGTGGCCGTGACGATATACGAAGCGCCTGACAAATTCGCCGGCGTGCCCCCGCCCGAGGTCAAGACCCTCACCCCCATGGGGTCTCTGCCGATCCTTCGGGATGCCGACGGCACCGTCATCGGACAGTCGCTGGCGATCCTCGAATACATCGAAGACCGTGTCCCGGAGCCGGACATGCGCGGGAACACTCCGGCAGAGAGGGCTCAGGTCCGCCAGTTCATGCATATGTTCGACGAGGCGCTGACATTTTTCGCGCTCTGGGCGCGTCACGGCAGCCGCCTCGGACACGGTGTGGTGCGCTCGAGCCGGGAGGTCGCCGAAATCTGCGCAGGCAGGTATTTCGATCGGCTGCGCGAAATCGACAGAATGATGACCGGAAGCCTGTTCCTTGCCGGGGAGCGGGTCACTATCGCTGACTGCGTCGCGATGGCAACGCTGCAATACGCCAACGACTTCTATGCGGTGCCAATCCCGCCCGGATGCATCGATCTGCAGCAGTGGTTCGACCGTTTCAGCCTACGCCCCAGCGCCACACGGCCGCCCTATCCCGAGGAACAGCGGGCCAAGGCATACGGTCTGATGGAGCAGACGGAAATTTTCGCCTGAACGGCGCTTCGGATCGGTTGAGGTCTGCGAAAATCGCAGAAGCTCAGAGATCGACGGTTCCGAGCCATCCGCGCGGGACGACGAGTTCTCCAGTATGCCGCAGCAGGACGCCGGTTGTCCGGATAGACGACCGGCGTCCCGATGGCTGGCGGGGCAGCCTCGTTCTCCGATTAAGCCTTAAGGCTCACTCCTCGTCCTGGAATACCTCCTCGCGCTTGGCCCGCACGTTCGGCATGAAGACCACGATGAGCACGAGGGTTGCGAGGAGAAGCAGGCCGGCGCTGATCGGGCGGGTGACGAAGGTCGTCGGGTCGCCGCGCGAGAAGATCATGGCGCGGCGCAGGTGTTCCTCGAGCAGCGGGCCGAGCACGAAGCCGAGCAGCAGCGGCGCAGGTTCGCAGCGAAGCTTGACCAGGACATAGCCGATGAAGCCGAAGAAGGCGACCGAATAGAGGTCGAAGACGTTGGACTTCACGCTATAGACGCCGATGGAGCAGAAGGCCATGATGATGGGAAAGAGCACGTAATAGGGCACTTTCAGGAGCCGGACCCAGAGGCCGATCAGCGGCAGGTTCAGCACGACGAGCATCAGGTTGCCGATCCACATCGAGGCGATGATGCCCCAGAACAGGCTCGGTTGTTCGGTTGCGACGTTCGGCCCGGGGACGATGCCCTGGATAATCATCGCGCCGATCATCAGCGCCATGACCGGATTGGCGGGAATGCCGAGGGTCAGAAGCGGGATGAAGGAGGTCTGGGCGCCGGCGTTGTTGGCCGATTCCGGCCCGGCAACGCCCTCGATGGCGCCCTGGCCGAACTCCTTCGGATTGCGCGACAGCCGTTTCTCCACCGTATAGGAGGCGAAGGCGGCGAGGATGGCGCCGCCACCGGGCAGTACGCCGAGGATCGAGCCGATGCCGGTGCCGCGCAAGACGGGCCCCGCCATGCGCCGGAAATCCTCCCGCGTCGGCATGAGGCCCTCGACCCGGCTCATCAGCACCGAGCGCGACTTCTCGTTTTCGAGATTGCGCAGGATCTCGGCGATGCCGAAGACGCCGACCGCGACCGCGACGAAGTTGAGCCCGTCGGCGAAATCGACGATGCCGAGCGTGAAGCGCGGCGTGCCCTCGAAGATGTCGTTGCCGACCAGGCCCAGCAGCAGGCCGAGGATCAGCATGGCGAGCGCCTTGACGATCGAGCCGTGGGCGAGCGCGACCGACATGACAAGGCCGACGACCATCAGCGAGAAATATTCGGCAGAACCGAACTGCAGCGCGACTGCGGTGAGCGGCGGGGCGAAGATCGCCACCAGGAAGGTCGAGACCGTGCCGGCGAAGAAGGAGCCGAGCGCGGCCGTGGCCAGCGCCGCGCCGGCGCGACCCTTGCGCGCCATCTGGTAGCCGTCGATCGCCGTCACCGCCGAGGAGGATTCTCCGGGCATGTTGATGAGGATCGCCGTGGTCGAGCCGCCATATTGCGCGCCGTAATAGATGCCGGCGAGCATGATGAGCGAGGAGACGGGCGAAAGCTGGAAGGTGATCGGCAGCAGCATGGCGATGGTCGCCGTGGCGCCGATGCCGGGGAGCACGCCGATCAGCGTGCCGAGCAGCACGCCGATCAGGCAGAAGAGCAGGTTTTGCCAGGTTGCGGCGGTGGCGAAGCCGAGAACGAGATTGTCGAAGAGTTCCATCGCAAGCCTCCTAGAAGCGTGTCCACGGGCCGAAGCGCTCGAAGGGCAGTCCAAGCGCGTAGCTGAAGACTGCGACCGAGAAGACCGTAATGCAGAGCGACAGGATCAGAGCCCACATCACGTTCATCCGATGCGACGCGAAACAGGCAAAGAAGGCGCAGAGGAAGAGCGAAGGCACGAAACCCAGGCCGCGCACCGTCAGGCCGAAGATGACCGGCGCCGGCAGGATGAAAAGCATGCCGCGCCAGGCGATCGGGCCGATCGGCTCGCCCTGCTTGCGGAAGGACTGGATGAGGATCACCAGTCCGAGAAGGATGAGCAGCGCCGCCAGCAGCAGCGGGAAATAACCCGGCCCCATGCGGAAGGAGGTGCCGATCTCCAGCCCCAGCGACTGGATGGTGAAGAAGAGGCCGACGCCGATGAAAACCAGCCCGCTGATGAGGTTGGTGCGATCGAAAGTTGGATTGTTCATGATGTCCCCGGCAGTTGCCCCCGGCGGTCGGCCTGTGCGGGACGATGGCCGGCGGGTCGATGTTTTATCCAGGCGAGCCCCTCCCCCGGTGCCTTGCGCCGGGGGAGGGGATGCAGGCGAAGGCCGGCGAGGCTCAGTCCGCGTATTGGCCGGCCGCTTCGATGATCGGCTTCCAGCGGGCGATCTCGCTTTCGAGCTTGGCCTTCAGCGCTTCGGGCGTGGCATCGGCCTCGGGTGAGGGCGCCGTGCCGAGTTCCTTGAAGCGGGCGGCGACATTCTCGTCCTTCAGTGCCTTCTTGAGCGAGGCGCTGAGCTTGTCGACCGTCTCCTTCGGCGTGCCCTTCGGGGCGTAGACGCCATGCCAGATCCCGACCTGGAAGTCCTTGAGCCCGCCCTCGGCTGCCGTCGGCAGGTCGGGGAAGATATCGAGCCGCGCAGGCGACGTCACGGCATAAGCCTTGATCGTGCCGCCCTGGATCTGCTTGGTGGTGTTGGTCGTCTGGTCGCACATGATGTCCACCTGGCCGCCGAGCAGGTCGGTCATGGCCGGACCGGTGCCCTTGTAGGGGACGGTGACGAGCGGCGTTTCGATCGCGCTCATGAACAGCATGCCGCAGAGATGCGAGGCCGCGCCGATGCCGGCATTGGCGACGGTCACCTTGTCGGCATTGGCCTTGACGTAGTCGATCAGGCCCTTGAGGTCCGTCGGCTCGAGATCCTTGCGGGCGACGATGGTCATCGGAACCTCGGTGACGAGGCCGACATAATCGAAGGCGTTCAGGGTGTCATAGGCGAGATTGCGATAAAGCGTGGCCGATGTCGCCATGCCGATATGGTGCAGCAGAAGGGTGTAGCCGTCGGGTTCGGAGGTGGCGACGCGGCCCGCTCCGAGCGTGCCGCCGGCCCCGCCGACATTCTCGACGATCACCTGCTGGCCGAGATCCTTGGACATGGATTCGGCGACGAGGCGGGCCACGGTGTCGGTCGGGCCGCCCGCGGCGAAGGGAACGACCATGGTGATGGTGCGCTCGGGATATTCCGCGTGAGCGGCGCCGGCGAGCAGCGTCATAGCAAGGGCGGTGGCGGCAAAAAGCGATTTCGATATCATGGACGATCCTCCCGTCATCAGGTCCAGTCGCCGGCAAAGCTCCTCCAAAGCCGGCGCTGAAAACGGGTTTTTCACGGCTCGCACCGCAGCAACAACCTGACGCATGTCCGAAATGATATGCTTACAAAAGTTTTGCGGCGCACCATGGGTGGAATCCCTCCCAAGGCAGCGGGGGCGTGGGTGGATTTCCACCCATCCGCTCAGTCGTCGGCGATTTCGCCGTTGGCGAGACGCTTGCCGAGGCCGTATTTCTGCATCTTCTCGTAAAGCGTCTTTCGGGAAATGCCGAGCTGCTCGTAGACGGGCCTGAGGCTGCCGCCATGGGCGGCGATGGCGTTCGCAATCAGCTGTCGCTCATACGAGCCGACCTTGTCGGCGAGGCGGGTGCCGGCGCGTTCCCCGACGCCGTCGGGGATGGCTTCGTGCATGGGCAGGCCGAGCACGAAACGGTCGGCGGCGTTGCGCAGCTCGCGGACATTGCCGGGCCATTCGCGTTCGGAAATCTCGGTGACGACCTCGGGCGGGATATCGACCGGCTCGCGGCCATAGCGTCCCCAGGCCTCGCGGACGAGCTGGAAAAACAGCAGGGGGATGTCCTGCCGGCGTTGCGCGAGCGCGGGCACGCGCAGTGTCGCGACGTTGAGCCGGTAGAAAAGGTCGGCGCGGAAGGCGCCGTTCGCCACGGCCTCCTCGAGATCGACCTTGCTGGTGGCGATGAAGCGGACGTCGAGCGGCACCGCCTCGTTGGAGCCGAGCCGGGTGATGGTCCGTTCCTGCAGAACGCGCAGGAACTTCGCCTGCAGATCTATCGGCATCGAGCCGATCTCGTCGAGCAGGATCGTGCCGCCGCGGCCATGCTCGAACTTGCCGTAGCGGGCACGCAGCGCGCCGGGAAAGGCGCCGGCCTCGTGGCCGAACAGTTCGCTCTCGATCAGGGTCTCCGGCAGGGCCGCGCAATTGATGGCGATGAAGGGACGGCTCGCCCGGCTGCTGACATCGTGCAGCGCGCGGGCCACCACCTCCTTGCCGACTCCGGTATCGCCGATGATAAGCGTGTCGGCGTCGCTTGCGCCGATGGCGCGGAGCCGGTGGCGAAGCTCGACCATGACGGCGGTGCGGCCCGGCAGCCGGGCCTCGATATCGTCGCGCTTGCCGGCGGCGGCGCGCAGCCTGCGGTTTTCCAGCACCAGTTCGCGGCGATCGAGCGCACGGCCGATCGTCGTGGCGAGCACCGGCATCGCGAAGGGCTTCTCGATGAAATCATAGGCGCCCTCGCGCATCGCCTTGACCGCAAGCTGCACGTCGCCATGGCCCGTAATCAGGATGACGGGTATGTCGTGGTCGATCTCGCGGACGCGCTGGAGCAGCGTCATGCCGTCCATGCCCGCCATGCGGATATCGCTGATGACCACCCCAGCAAAGCCCGGGTTCACATGCGCGAGAAGATCCTCGGCGGCGGAAAAGGTCTCCACCTTCAGGTCGTGCAGTTCTAGGGCCTGGGCGGTGGACACGCGCAGGTCCTCTTCGTCGTCGACGAGCAGGATATGCGCCTCGCTCATTCGGCGGCCTCTTGCTGCGCGGCAGCGGCATCGAGTTCGATGCGGAACACGGCGCCGCCTTCGGGGTGATTGGAAACCGTCAGGTTGCCGCCGAAATCCTTGACGATGTTGTAGGAGATGGACAGGCCGAGACCGAGACCCTTGCCGACGCCCTTGGTGGTGAAGAAGGGGTCGAAGATGCGCTCGGCGATGGCCGGCTGCACGCCGGGACCGTGATCGCGAACCTCGACCACCACGCGCTCGCCCTCGCGGCGGGCGTTGATGTGGATGCGCCGGTCGTCGAGCCCTTCCACCGCATCGGCGGCGTTGGAAATGATGTTGACCAGCACCTGCTGCAGGCGGACCGAGCCGGCGCGCACCACGGGCGGCGGGCTGCCGAGATCGCTCACGACCTCGGCCCGGGCCGTCGCCAGACGGGCGGAGACGATTTCCAGCGTATCGAGGAGCACCTCCTCGACCGATACCGGGGCGAGCTTCTCGTTCGGCTTGCGGGCGAAGTTCCTCAGATGCCGGCTGATCGAGGCCATGCGGTCGATCAGGCTCGATATGCGCGCGAGATTGCCGCGCGCATCGTCATAGCGCTCCCGGTCGAGCAGCAGGGCCGCGCTGTCGGCGTAGGTCTTTGCGGCGGCGAGCGGCTGGTTGAATTCATGGCTCAGGGCTGCCGACATCTGGCCGAGCCCTGCCAGCTTGCCGGCCTGGATGAGGTCAGCCTGCGTCTTGCGCAGTTCGAGGTTGACGCGGGCAAGGTCGGCCGTGCGCTCTTCGACGCGGCGTTCGAGCTCGGCCTTGGCGCGGCTTTCCATGTCGATGCGCTCGTTGAGCCGTGCGCGGCGCTGGATCAGCACACCGCCGGCGAGGCCTGCGACACAGATGAGAAGCACGAGTGCGGCGATTGCGGTGCGGGCCTGGGAATGGACGGAGCCGGTGTCCATCAGCACGTTCACGGTCCAGTCGGCTTCCGCGACATATTGCGAGAGCGCCAGATATTCGCGGGCGCCGTCCGGCTCGGCGATCCGCATCAGTGCATGGCTTGCGAGACGGGAGCGCTCAATCGGCAATTCCCTGAGCACGGCGTCGGAATAGCGCCGCGATTGCGCGGTCCGAGCCAGCCGCTCCCGGGTCAGCGGAAGGACGCTGGAATAGAGCCAGGCCGGGCTGCCCGACATGAAGATGATGCCTTCGGGGTCGTTGACGATGATCTTGTATTCACCGCCGCGCCAGGAGTCCTCGATCGCGTCGATATCGACCTTGAAGACGATGACGCCCCTGATCGATCCTGCGACACTGACAGGCGAGGCGAAATAATAGCCCCGCTTCGCCGAGGTCGTGCCCAGCGCATAGAAACGCGCCTGGCGGCCCTGCGCCGCATCCTGGAAATAGGGTCGGTAGCTGAAGTTCTGTCCGATGAAGGTGGCCGGATCGTCGTAATTGCTCGCGGCGATCGTTTCGCCATCCATCGTCATCACATAGATGTCGGAGGATCTGAGCAGCGCGTTGATTTCCCGGAGATAGACATTGGCCGCCATCCTGAGCCCCTGGTCGGCGGGCCGGGTCAGCAGTTCCTTGATGTCGTCGTGATCGGCGATCAGCGCCGGCAGGGGCTCATAGCGCTTGAGCTGGCCCGACAGCGCAGACACGGCGAGCCTCAGCGCGCTGCCGGCCTGCAGCGAGGCTTCGTTCATGAAGCGGAGCGTGACGAAGGGCAGGCCCCAGCCGATCACCGCCACGGCCGCGGTAAGCAGCAGCGCCGCCAGCAACACAAGGCTTCGATGTGCGTGTCTCAGCGTCTCCTCCACTGACTGCGAAACCGCCGACGGCGATTGGCCGGCCAGCATCGCAGATTGCGGCCTTCATTCCAAGCAGCAGCGCTCGCGGAGTGTGCAGGATCGTCGTGCCGGGTGTCGCCGGACAAGGCGTCGTTGCACGACGCTCCCGCATTTTGGGCCGTCTGACCGGTTCAATCCAGCGGCTTGTAGGCGACGACGTCCATCTCGACCTTGACGTCGACCATCATGGGCGACTGAACGGTGGAACGTGCCGGAGGATGATCGATGAAGTGCTTCTGGAAGACGGCGTTGAAGCTCGAGAAATCGCGGGCATCGTCGAGCCAGACATTGACCTTGACCACATGGTCGAGCGTGCAGTCGGCGAGCGCCAGAACCGATTTGATGTTCTCGATCACCTGTTCGGTCTGGACGGCGATGTTGCCGACGACGACCTCGCCGTCGACGGTCGGAACCTGGCCCGACACATAGACGAAATCGCCGGCGCGGACGGCCTTGGCGAAGGGGCGGCGCTGGCCGCCGGCCTGAGGGTCGGCAATGTCGTAACGGATGAGTTTCTTGCAGCTCATGAGTTCGTCTTTCTGTTCCGGTGCAGTGGGTGCTGGGTCTCTAGGTTTTTCAGTGCGCGTCCTGCACGAAATGGCCGGGCGATACTTCGCGATAGCTCCGCTTCGGCGCGACGTAATCGAAGGGCCGCACCGGGCTCTTGATCTCTTCGGTCAGCGGCGGCGCGGTCCGCCCGCGGCGCGACGGATCGGGGATCGGCACGGCCGAGATCAGCCGGCGCGTATAGGGGTGCTGCGGATTGTCGAAGATCGCTGCCCGCGGGCCGATTTCGACGATCTCGCCGAGGAACATCACCGCCACCCGATGGCTCATCCGCTCCACCACGGCCATATCGTGGGAAATGAAGAGATAGGCGAGGCCGTGCTTTTCCTGCAGGTTGAGCAGCAGGTTGGAGACCTGCGCCTTGACCGAGACGTCGAGCGCGGAGACCGCCTCGTCGGCGACGATGAATTTCGGGTTGAGCGCAAGCGCGCGGGCAATCGAGATGCGCTGGCGCTGTCCGCCGGAAAATTCGTGCGGATGGCGGTCGGCCATCGCAGCCGAAAGGCCAACCTGCTCCAGGAGTTCCGCGACGCGCTCTTTGGCATTCCTGCGGCTCAGCAGGCCGTGGGCGAGCATGGGTTCGGCGATGGCGGAGCCGACCGTGATGCGGGGGTTCAGCGAGGCGAACGGGTCCTGGAAGATCATCTGCGAGGTGCGCCGCATGGTCCGCAATTCCCGCATCCCGGCCTTGGTCACGTCCTTTCCGTCGATGACGATCGAGCCGGCGGACGGCGTGAGAAGCCGGATGATGGCACGGCCGGTCGTCGACTTGCCGCAGCCGCTCTCGCCGACCAGCGACAGGGTCTCGCCCGGACGAAGATCGAAGGAGACATTCTCCACCGCGTGGACACGGCCATTCGGCAGGTCGAAGCGAACGGTGAGATTGTCGACCTTGAGGATCGGTTCGGCGGTCTGCGCGACCGGCGCCATCTCGCGGCCGTCGACGGCTTCGCCCGTGGACGCATCGACTTCGGGGAAACGCTTCGGTGCAGCCGCCGCGCCCATCGTGCCGAGGCGGGGGATCGATGCGAGCAGCGACCTGGTATAGACGGCCTTGGGTGCGGCAAAGATCTCGGCGGTCTTGCCGGTCTCGATCATGTCGCCACGGAACATCACCACGGTGCGGTCGGCGATTTCGGCCACGACGCCCATGTCGTGGGTGATGAACAGCACGCCCATGTTTTCCTCCCGCTGCAGTTCGCGCAAGAGGTGGAGGATTTCGGCCTGGATCGTCACGTCGAGGGCGGTTGTCGGTTCGTCGGCGATCAGGAGCTTCGGGCGGCAGGCAAGCGCCATGGCGATCATCACGCGCTGGCGCATGCCGCCGGAGAACTTGTGCGGATATTCGTGCAGACGGGTTTTCGCCGCCGGAATGCGGACACGCTCCATCAGTCGCAAGGTTTCGGCTTCCGCCTCCTTCCACGACATGTCGCGGTGAAGCACCAGGGCTTCGGCGATCTGGTTGCCGATGGTGAAGACCGGGTTGAGCGAGGTCATCGGCTCCTGGAAGATCATGCCGATTGCGCCGCCGCGCACCGAGCGCATTTCCGCTTCGCTGGCCTCAAGCAGATTTCTGCCTTCGAGCAGGATGCGGCCCTGCGAGCGCGAGCGGCCCGGCGGCAGAAGCCGCATCGTCGACAGCGCGGTGACGCTCTTGCCCGAACCGCTCTCACCGACGATGGCGACGGTTTCGCCGGCATCCACATGCAGGCTGATATCGCGGATGACGGCCTTCCAACCTTCCGCCGTCTTGAACGAGGTTGTCAGGTTCTCGACCGAAAGCACCGGCCGAGCGGTTGTGGTGGTATCGGTCATGGTCAGCTTTCCTTGGCGAGGCGCGGATCGACGAGATCGCGCAGGCCGTCGCCCAGCAATTGCAGGGAGAGGACGGAGAAGACGATGGCCAGCCCCGGAAACACCATCAGCCAGGGGGCGTTGTTCATATATTCGCGGCCAGACGCCAGCATCGTGCCCCAGGTCGGCATGTCGGTGGAAACGCCGACGCCGAGGAAGGAGAGGCTCGCTTCCGCCAGCATCGCGGAGGCGAAGACGAAGGTCGATTGCACGAGGATGGGGGAGGCAAGATTGAGCAGGACGTGGCGCGCGAGGATCTGCCAGGTGGGCAGGCCCATGGCGACTGCCGCTTCGATATAGGGCAGTTCGCGCAGCACCAGCGTCGAGCCGCGCACGATGCGGGCAAGACGCGGCGCATAGGTTATGCCGAGCGCCAGGATGACGGTGGAGAGCGACGGGCCGAGCGCTGCGACCAGCGCGATGGCAAGCAGGATGTCGGGAAAGGACATCATGGCGTCGAGCAGGCGCGAGATCGGCGCATCGAGGCTGCGGAAGAAGCCGGCGGCAACGCCGAGGATCACGCCGAGCACGGTGGAGATGACGACGACGCCGAGGCTGACGAGAAGCGAGATGCGGCCGGCAAAGATGGCGCGGGAGAAAATGTCGCGGCCGAATTCATCCGTGCCGAAGACGTTCGTCATCGACGGCGGCTTGAGCTTGTTGACGATGGACAGCTTGTTCGGCGCATAGGGCGCAATCCAGGGCGCGAGGATCGCGGCCAGAACGACGACCGTGAGGATGATGGCGCCGACGAGCATGGCGCGATTGCCGAACAGGCGGCGCAGGCCCGAAGCGAAGGGCATGGAAACGGCGGCCATCGTGGTCATAGGCGCACCCGCGGATCAACGAGAATATAGAGCATGTCGACGATGAAGTTGATGAGCACGTAAATAGCGGCAACGACGAGGAGCGCGCCCTGAATGACGGGGTAGTCGCGGCGCAGCACGGCCGAGACGACGAGATTGCCGACTCCCGGCAGGCCGAAGACGGTCTCGGTGACGACGGCGCCCGCGACCAGCATGGCGATCGACAGGCCGATGACGGTGATGATCGGGATCATCGCGTTCTTCAATGCGTGCTTGAGGACGACACGGCCTTCGCCGGCGCCCTTGGCGCGGGCGGTGCGGACGTAGTCGTCGCCCAGCACATCGAGCATCGCGGCGCGGGTAAAACGGGTGATGAGGGCCGAGTTGACGATGCCGAGCGCCACGGCCGGCAGCACGAGGTGGTGCAGGCGTTCGAGGAACGGCGTTTCCGGCCCGCCGTAACCGGAGGCGGGGAACCAGCCCTGGCCGACGGCAAAGAACTGGATCAGCATCAGGCCGAGCCAGAAGCTTGGCACGCTTGCCGCGACCATGGTCAGCGTCACGACGATCTGGTCGAAGATCGTGCCGCGCTTGACGGCCGACAAGATGCCGACCGGCAGCGCGATCGCGACCGCGATCAGGATCGAGAAGAGAGTGAGGAAGAAGGTCGGCTCGGCACGTGCGGCAAGCGCCGTCGTGACCGGCTGGTCAAGGAAGATCGACTGGCCCAGATCGCCCTGCAATATGCCGAGGACGAACTGGCCATATTGGACGATCATCGGCGCATCGAGCCCCATCCTGCTGCGCAGTTGCGCAACGTCTTCCGGGGTCGCATCCGACCCCAGCATGACGGCGGCAGGATCGCCGGGCGTGACGCGGACGATGATGAAGACCACCGTCACGACCAGGGCGAGCACGATTGCCATGCCCCCCAGCCGTTTCAGCAGCGCCAGTGCGATCCTTGCCATAGTCGGTTCCCAGTCTCTTTCAGCCTTACTTCTTCGGGCTCACGTTCCAGAAATGCGGCCAGTAGGTTGGCTCGTAGCCGGAAACGCCGTCGGCAACGCCGGAAACGGCATTGAAGTTGCCGACCTTGTAGAGCGGTGCATCATCGTAGATCACCGTCTGGATGCCTTCCCAGGCCTTTTTCTTGGCATCGTCGGTCGTGGCGTCCATGTAGGCCGCGACGGCCTTCGCCTTCTGCTCGGATACGTACCAGCCCGGATAGGTGTCGGTGATGGTGTTGATCGTGGTCGGGTCACCCGGGAAGTTGGAGTGGGTGATGAAGATGTCCCATTCCTTCGGATCGGCGCGGCGGGTGGTGAGCGTTGCCCAGTCGACGACCTGCAGGTCGACCTTGAAGCCGGCGGCTTCGAGATAGGCCTTGGCCACTTCGCCGATCTTGTAGTGGAATTCGTACTGGCGGCTGGTCATCAGGCGCAGCGGCGTGCCGTTATAGCCTGCTTCCTTCAAGAGCTTGGCGGCCGTTTCCGGATCGCCTTCGCCGTAACGGGCGACGCCGGCCTCGGTGTGCCAGAAGGAACCCTCGGGGAAGATCGAGGCGTCGACGCTGAAAAAGCGGTCGTCGGAGAAGGCGGCCATCATCATGTCGTTGGCATTGAGCGCGGCCTGCACGGCCTGACGGAGCTGCTTTTTGACGAGCAGGCCTTCCTTCATGTTCATGTTCATCGAAGCCCAGCCGGCGTTCTTGAAGATGACGGGCTTGGCAACGCCGCTCTTTTCGACGCGCTCATAGGCGCTGACCGGCAGGGAGTCGGCATAATCGAACTGGCCGGAGATGAGCCCTTCGACACGGGTATTGGCGTCGGGAACCGGGACGAAGCGGATTTCCCCGGCGATTGCCTCGCGCTTGCCGGCATAATTGCTCGGCGTTCCCTCGGGCGACTTGTAGCCGTCGTAGCGGACGAGCTGGGTATACTGGTCGGGCTTGCGCTCCTTCAGGGCATAGGGGCCGGTGCCGACGAATTCGGTCAGCGTGTCCGCGACCTTTTCCGACGGCAGGATGACGGAAGCCTGGGAGAGCGTGGCGAGGAGCGGCGCGTAACGGGACTTCAGCTTGATGACGACGGCGTGGTCGCCGTCTTCCGTCAGGCTGTCGACGATGCCGGCCACCTGCTTGCCCTTGGAGTTGATCGCCATCCAGCGCTTCAGCGAGGCGGTGACGTCCTTGGCATCGAAATCGCTGCCGTCGTGGAACTTCACGCCCTCGCGCAGCGGGATCCTGTAGGTCAGGCCATCCTCGGAAATCTCAGGCATGCCGGCGGCGAGCAGGGGAACGGATTTCCATTCCGCATCGTAGGTATAGAGTGTCTCGAAAATATGCTGGTCGATGGTCAGAACGATGTCGGTCGGCGTCTGCATGACGTCCAGCGTCGGCGGTTCACCGATCGTCGCGACGGTCAGAATGCCGTCGCCGCCCTGCGCGAATGCCAGGCTGGCAGTGCTGGCAAGCGCTGCCAGCGTCGTAAGAACAAGCGCACTCTTTTTCATGGTCTTCCCCTTGTTGCGTTCGGTTCAGTCAAAGATTTCGGCCGGCTTTCCTTCCGACCGAGAATTCAGCCGTCGAGCCCCAACGGGTCCGCAACGCGCGGCCAGAGCTTAAGGCTCGCCTTGCGATAGGGCGTCGTTGCGGGATCGGTTGGATAGGACGTCGGCGCGGCGATATAGACGATCTCGGAGGAGACCGGCTGGAAGCCCGCATAAAAATGGTTGGTCGACTTGATGAGCAGATAAGACTTGCCCGAGAAATCGATGCCCTGGTTGGAGAAAATGTCGGGCTCGTAGGTCTGGGTCCGGCTGGTAATCAGCACGATGTCGATATGGGTGCCGACCGGGCGGATAACTGCGGCACTGCCGAGCGTCACGCGGGAGTTGCGGAAACTCTGCCAGCCGGTATCGAAAACCTTTTGCACGGTGATGCGCAGGTCGAGCGGCTCTCCGCCTTCGGGGCTCGATTTGCCACCGACGCGCAAGGCAATTTCAGCGCCTTCGCCGGCCGCATGGCAGAAGCTGACCGCAATCGGGTCCCAGATGGTCGCGACGGCGAAATCATCCATGCCGCGTTCCAGCATGCGGCGCAGGATATGGGTCGCGTCGCCCGCCACGCCGCCGCCGGGATTGTCCCAGACATCGGCGATCGTCACCGGTTTTTCCGGATGCGCGGCGCGGATCGCAATCGCCTTGTCGAGACCGGTCTCGGTATCGAACATCGGCATCGCGGTGGTCTTTCGCAGACTGTAAAGCTCCCGCCCGAGCCTTGCCGCCAGTTCATCGCCCTTTGCCTTGTCGTTGTCGGTGACGACGACGATGCGCGTGCCCATGTCGGGCAGGTCGCCGGCCATGAAGCCGTGGATGACGGAGGCGGACAGGATGCCGTCCTTGCCTTCCATCGCCTGCATGCGGTCGACGAAGGAACGCATCGGCTCGCGGCTGGTCGGGAAGATAGTAATCATCCGGCAGTCGAAGGTGGAGATCACCGGCCTGATTTCGCCGCGCAGCGCCCGGAGCGCCAGCTCGACGACATGCTCGCCGCGCTGTTCGAAATCCGTATGCGGAAATTCGAGGAAGGCGGCCATGATGTCGAGATTGGCGACGCGCAGCGCCGTCAGATGGCTGTGCGGATCGAATTCGGCGGCAATCAGAACGTCGGGTCCGACCATGTCGCGGACGCGGGAGAGCAGATCGCCTTCCGGATCGTCATAGCCTTGCGCGGCCATCGCGCCATGCAGGCCGAGTACGACGCCGTCGACGGGCATGGCCGCCTTCAGCTCGGCAAGGATCTGGTCGCGCAGCGTCTCGTAGGTCTGCCGCTGGATGAGGCCTGCAGGCTCCGCCCAGCAGGACGTGCCTTCGATGACCGTGAAACCCTCAGCCTTGCCGCGGCGGCGCAGGATCGGGACAACCGAGGAACAAAGGGTCGGCGTATCCGGATGCTCGCCCGGTCCGGCATAAAACGCCGCCTTGAAGGCGTTCATATCCGTCGGCACGGGGGAGAAGGTGTTCGTTTCAGTTGCCAGCGAGGCAGTGAAAATGCGCATGTCTGCTTTCCGAATACACGTCGGCCCATAGGCCGCCATAAAGCTGGCCTGGATGCCGTCGCCATGTTTTCCTGGTTTGAAGTTTGCCGGAGCCGCTTCCGCAAATGCCGCCGGGGCGACAGTCTCAGCGCTCTCGGATCGTCTGATTGCCAGTCTTCCTCAGTTCACCCATTCACCGTTTCGGTGTAATTTATTTTCTTCATAATGCGTCAGATCCGCGAGAAGTCAATATATTTTCCAGATATCGTCAAATTTCTGTAATTTATTTTCTTAAACGTCAAAAACGAGGAAGAATTTTCACCTGAGGCCATCAGGTGAAAATGGAGCGCACGGGCCAAAGGGCCGACAATGTATTTGGGAATCAAGAATTTCCGCAGCGTCCCGCCGCGTGACGTCCGCCAGAGGCGCGGAAGGCGCCATGAAAAAGGGCGCCCTCCAGGGGCGCCCTTTTTTCATCGTGCTGCGACGGTTGCCCCGGTGCGGTCGATGGCCGTCGCTTGATAACCACGAAAAATTTCCGGATAGCCGGCTTACCAGACGGTACCCCGCGCATCGACATTTTCGACCCGCGTGACGATGCCGTTGCGATGGAAGACCATGCGGTCGAAGAGGTTGGTGACGACGCAGGTATGGTTCGGCACGACCTTCACCATCGCGCCGATTTCCGCGAACGGCCTGGTGCAGCCGGAAATATCCACGACGGCATGTTCTTCCGAGAGCGAGACGATACGGGCGCCCTCGAAGCCGACGATCGAACCGTAATCCGAAAAGCCGAGCAGATCGGAAGTCAGCGCCTTCGAGCCGCTGTCCAGCACGGCGCGATCCGGAGCCGGGCGGGAAACGACGGTCGCGAGAATGTGCATGGCGAGGTCATCTTCCGTGCAATGGCCGGCGCGCACCATGCTTCGGTCGTTGTAGACATAGGTGCCGGCGCGATGTTCGCTCGCCGATGGCACCAGATGGGCGGAAAAAAGGTCCGGCGATCCACCGCTGGAGCGGACCGGGCATTCCATGCCTTTTTCGGCGAGCAGCGCCATCGTCCGGGCCATGAAAGCCTCGACCTGCGCGGCGCCGCCGATGGAGGGGTAGGTCATGATCCCGCCGAAGCGCAGGCTGGGCGCGGCTGCGATCCTTTCCGCAAGCGCCACCGCCGCTTCCGGCGTCTGCACGCCGCAGCGCTTTCCGCCCGTGTCGCATTCGACCAGCACGGAAAGCGGCCTGTCGGCGTCGAAGGCCGAGGCGAGACCGGCGACCGTCGTGTCGCTGTCGGCGACCACGGCGAGTTTCGCGATGCGGGCATTCAGCGCTTTCAGGCGGACGAGCTTGGCCGGCCCAAGGATGTTGTAGGTAATCAGGATGTCGTCAAAACCCGCATCCGCAAAGACTTCCGCTTCCGTCACCTTCTGGCAGTTGAGGCCGACTGCGCCGGCTTCCACCTGCTGGCGGGCGATGGCTGCGATCTTGTGTGTCTTGATATGCGGGCGGAAAGCCTTGCCGTGCGTGTCGCAATAGGTCTGCACCCTGGCGATGTTTGCGGCGAGCCGGTCCTCGTCGATGACGGGCATGGGCGTTGCGACCTGTTCGAGCGGCGTGCCGGGTTCCGGCCACGGATAGTTCATGATGGGACCTCGTTGGGGCAGGATGCGCCGCCGGATGAAGTGATTGCGGCGCGAGGGAGGTTACTTTTATTTTCACGAGAATGGCAAGTTTCATTGATGCCTGTCCGCATTATGCTATCAGATTGCGTTCTGGTGAAATTCATTTTCACCGATGGATGATTTTTCTCCCATGCTGCTGAAGGAGAAGACCGGATGGACCTGTTTCACGCCCTTTCCGACGAAGACGGCAGGCTTTCGGGCCTCGAGACAAGACTGGCGCAGTTTGCCCTGGAGAATGTGGATTTCGTCGTCAATTCGTCGATCATCGAACTGGCGGAGCGGGCCGGGGTGTCTCCGCCGACGGTTACCCGTTTCTGCCGCCGGCTGGGTTGCCAGGGCTATTCCGACTTCAAGGTGCAGCTTGCCAAGATGGCCTATGTCGGGCTGCGTTACCTGAAGCCCGAGGCGCCGACGGCGACCGCCGAAGAGGTCGCCAGCGATATCGTCTCGAAGGCGCAGAACGCTCTTTTCGAAGTGCATCGCCAGCTCGACCTCAGGGCGATCGAAAAGGCGGCGCAGATGCTGCGAGGGGCCGAATTCATCCAGGCCTTCGGTTCCAGCGGCAATTCGGCGATGATCGTCAACGAGTTGCACAATCGTCTGTTCCGGCTCGGCTGCCGGATCAATTCGTCGAACGACCATGGCATGAACCTGATGATCTCGGCCGCCGCGCAGCCCGGAACGGTCGTCTTCGGCTCGTCGTTCACCGGCCGCGACATGGGGCTCGTCCATTGCCTGGAGCTGTTGCGCCAGCACGCGATCCCGACAATCGTGATGACCCAGGGCGGCTCGCCGGTGGCGAATGCCGCAGACCTCGTGATCGCCATCGAGATGCCGGAGGGCAAGAACATCTTTCGCCCGACCTCGACGCGCTACGCCTATCTTGCGGCGATCGACATCCTGGCGAACATGGTCGCCTATGCCGACCGCAACAGGGCGCTGAAATCGCTGCGTCCGATCAAGGAAGAGCTGGTGCGCAATCGCGACGGCGACGACCGGCAGCTTCTCGGCGACTGAGTGTAGAACCGGCTTTTCCCAAGGGCGATTGCCCCTTCTGGCCTGGATCGCACAAAGGACGCATGGTGGATCAGGCTCGCATTCACCGCATTTGATCGTCCGGTTCACATATTGCGGACGGAAGCCTGTGGACATGATAGAACGGGCCCGGTTCGGTGAAATCAGATCACAGGTTCGGCATGGACAACCGCGCAGGCGAAATGATGGTATTCGTTCGGGTCGTGGAGGCGGGGAGCTTTTCCGAGGCTGCGCGGCTTATGCTGATGACGCCGTCGACGGTATCCAAGCTGATCGCCCGTCTGGAGGCGAGGCTTGGCGTTCGACTCATCGAACGTTCGACCCGCAGGCTGGCCCTGACCGTCGAAGGACAGTTCTATTATGAGCGCAGCCAGGCGCTGCTCGCCCAGCTCGACGAGACCGAGCAGCAGATCGCACACGGAGGAGCAGAGCCCGAAGGCATCGTCCGCATCACTTCCTCGGTGAGCTTCGGCACCACCGCGCTGGAACCCATCCTGCCGGCCTTCTTCGAAGCCTATCCCAAGGTGATCGTCGATCTTTCACTCTCGGACGAAGTGATCGATCTCTATCTCGACCGCACGGATATCGCGATCCGCGTCGGCAAGCTTCCCGACTCCAACCTGATGGCGCGCAAGCTCGGCGAGACCAAGCGGTGCATCGTGGCATCGCCCGCCTATCTTGAACGCCACGGCACGCCGACGGCGCCGGAAGAACTCGTCCATCACAATTGCCTCGGCTTCAATTTCCGTCGCGCGATGCCCGTCTGGCCGATGCGCGAAGGCGGGCGGATCGTGGAGCGCATGCTGAGCGGGTCGCTGCTGGTCAACAATGGCGATACGTTACGGCGGATGGCGATTGCCGGCGTCGGGATCATCCGCCTTGCCGATTATCATCTGCGCGGGCCGATCGAGCGCGGAGAACTTGTCGAGCTTCTTGCCGACAGCGATATCGGCGTCGTGGACGAGGTTCACGCCCTTTATCGCGGATCGCAATTCCTCCCCGCTCGCGTGCGCGCGTTTCTGGATTTCGCCGTACCGCGCATGCAGAAATTTCTGAAGCCGCATTAAAAACCAAGCCGACCGAGGCGCTATGGCGTCTCGGTCGGCAGGAGCTTTGATGGCTTGGTTCAGTCTTCGATCGGGAGCGGGGCTGCCGGATCGACGAGACCGCCATCGCGCAGTTCACGCCAGAAACTGGCCGGAATGGTCTCGCGCAGGGCGGCGCCATCCTCGGCGATCCGGGCCGGACGGCTGGCGCCCGGGATGACTGCGGCAACCGCCGGATGGGCAAGCGCAAACTGCAGGCCCGCAGCCTTCATCGAGATGCCGTGGCGATCGGCGATCGCCTTGATCGCAGCGACCTTGGCGAGGATCTCCGGCGTCGCCGGCGCATATTCGAAGTTCGGACCGCCGACCAGTGCGCCTGAACTGTAGGGGCCTCCCACCACGATCCCCAGACCACGTTCTGCCACCGTCGGCATGACGCGCTGCAGGGCGCGATCGTGATCGAGGAGCGAATACCGGCCGGCCAGCAGGAAACCGTCCGGCCGGGGCTCATCCAGCGCCAGCAGCAGCTCGATCGGCTCGACCTTGTTGACGCCAAGGCCCCAGGCCTTGATTACGCCTTCGTCGCGCATCCGGTCGAGGGCGCGGAACGCGCCTTTTCGGGCCTCCTCAAACTTGCCGAGCCATTCATCGCCGTAGAAATCCTGTGCGATGTCATGCACCCAGACGATATCGATATAGTCGGTCTTGAGGCGCTTCAGGCTGTCCTCGATCGAGCGGTAGGTGGCATCCTCGGTGTAGTCGTTGACGATCTTGTTGGGGAGGCCATATTTGAAGACGTCGCCCTTCTCTCCGAGATCGCGGGCGCTGATGTCTTCGACTTCATCGAGGATCAACCTTCCGACCTTGGTGCTGATGACATACTGGTCACGCGGCTTGCCGGCGAGCGCTCTTCCCATGCGGATTTCGGCGAGACCTGCGCCATAAAACGGCGCGTTGTCGTAGTAGCGGATGCCGTCGTTCCATGCGGCCTCGACGGTTGCGAGCGCTTCCTCCTCGGGAATATCGCGAAACATGTTGCCGAGCGGGGCAGCGCCAAAGCCGAGTTTGCTGTGCAGAATATCCTTGAGTGTCATTGCAGGAGCCTTCCGTTTTCATCCCGAACCCAGCGTTCGGTGTCGGAATTCAAAATAGGCCCCGCGGGCAATCGGCAGTAGCCGGACGCCGATCTCAGAACTTTGGAAGACAATTCACAAGTCAGCTGCGAGCATCCCGTGCAGGCAGTAGCCCTCCTCCTTCCGGTCAAAGCCCGAAGCGGCTCCATTCCTCTCCAATATCATGGCGATAATCTCGGCCTTGTGCCGCAGCGATGACGGAAGGAACATCGCCTGACGTGCGGCCAGAGCGCGGAGCCGGGTGGGGTCCGGGGCGTGATCGGCAACTTTGGCCAGGCGGCGCCAGATGGCCGCATAGGCCGTCTCGACGGTCAATCGCATGAAGGCATCGGCCGCCGGCGCCGGGTCTTCCGCGGCAAGCATGCGCGTGCGCGCCTGCTGCCACAAGGACAGCGCGTCATCGGCGCCAGCGGAGCCCACAAACCGCGCAAAGGCGTTTGCGGCGCTCCCGCCGTCGTGGCGCAACAGCCGTGTCGCCAGCGTAAGCGCGTGGATACCGTTCGCACCCTCGTAGATCGCGGTGATGCGGACATCGCGCAGGATCTGCTCGACCCGGTATTCCCGCAGATAGCCGTATCCGCCCAGCACCTGGATCGCGAGATTGGCGGCGGCGACGCCACCCTCGGTGCAGGCGAACTTGCAGACGGGCGTGAGGAAATCGACGAGTTCGGGCGCCTCCTGCAACTCCAGTTCGACCAGGGCGACATGGCAAAGCGCGCGTCCCGCTATCGCGATGGCCTCGGCCTCATCGAGCATCCGCTGCACGTCCGGGTGGCTCGCGAGCATCGCCGGACCCGTCTCGCCGGCGATTTTCCCCTGCCGACGGCCCCGGGCATATTCGGTCGCGATCCGCGTCGCGCGGGTAGCATGGGCAACCCCCTGCAAGGCAACGTCGAGGCGGGCGTGGTTCATCATGGTGAACATGGCCTTCAACCCTTCACCCTCATTGCCGACAAGCTCGGCCGGTGCGCCATCGAACAGCATCTGGCAGGTCGGCGAGCCATGCAGGCCCATCTTCTCCTCGATCCGCGTCACCGTCACCGGCAGCCTTTCGCCGGCATCGTCATGGGAGGGAACGAGAAACAGGCTGAGCCCGCGTGTGCTGCCCGCGGCACCTTGCGTGCGGGCGAGCACGAGATGGAGGATACGCGGTGTCAGATCCTGATCACCGCCGGAAATGAAGATCTTCTCGCCCGAGATGCGCCAGCCATCTGGTCCCTGTTCGCCACGGGTCCGGATGCCCGAGAGGTCGGAACCGGCGCCGGGTTCCGTCAGCGCCATGGTGGCCAGCCACTCGCCCGAGGCGAGACGCGGCAGCCAGCGCTCCTGCTGATCGGGTGTGCCATAATCGACAAGCGTTCGCGAGGCGCCGGGAACGAGGCCGGCAATCATCTGCAGCGCATGGCTCGCCCCGGCGAAAATCTCCGTCACGGCCCCGAGAACAGGCGCCGGCATGCCCTGGCCGCCCGTCTCTTCCGGAATGGAAAGTCCCGGCCAGCCCTGTTCGGCGAACGCGGCATAGGCCGCGACCAATCCTTCCGGCATATGCACGCGCCCATCCACGAGCCGGCAACCCTCACGATCGGCGGCTTCATCGGCCGGCGCAACGACGCCCTCGGCCAGTCGGGAAAACTGCCTGATAACCTCCTGCACGAGATCGTCGTCCCAGGCTGGAATTCGCCCGGCCCCGGCGACATGCCGCAGCGAAAAAAGGATGGTCTCGACGGGTGCTTCGAAGGGGATCATGGATTTTCTCTTTTCTCATCGGCAGACGACAGGCCGAGCAGCCGGATGGCATTTTCCTTGAGGATCTTCGGGCGGACGGCGTCCCGGATCGGCAGCCCGGCAAATTCCTCGAGCCAGCCTTCCGGTGCAATCATCGGCCAATCGGAGCCGAAGAGCATGCGCTCCTTCAGCAGGGTGTTGGCGTATTGGATGAGGATCGGCGGGAAATAACGTGGTCGCCAACCCGACAGGTCGATCCAGACATTGGGCTTGTGTACGGCGACGGCGAGCGCCTCTTCCTGCCAGGGAAAAGAGGGATGGGCCATGACGATCGGCATGTCGGGGAAATCGACGGCCACGTCGTCGAGATACATCGGATTGGAATATTTCAGCCGCATTCCGTTGCCGCCCCTCATGCCCGACCCGACGCCGGTCTGGCCGGTGTGGAAGAGCGCGGGAACGCCCGCCTCCGCAATCGCCTCGTAGAGCGGCCAGCACATCCGGTCATTGGGATAGAAGCCCTGCATGGTCGGATGGAACTTGAAGCCCCGGATGCCGAAATCGGCGACGAGGCGTCGCGCCTCCCTTGCGCCCATGCGGCCGCGGGCCGGATCGATCGAGGCGAAGGGGATCAGGATGTCGGGATGGCGGGAGGCCGCCTCCGCGACCTCCTCGTTGGCATAGCGCCGATAGCCGGTCTCGCGTTCGGCATCGACGGGAAAGATCACGGCAGCGATGTTCTGCTCCCGGTAATGGACCGCCGTCTCGTCGACGGTCGGGGGATGCTGCCACGGCGCGCGAAAATAGCGCGCCATGGCAGCCTGCAGATCGTCATAGCCGTCGTCGGCGTGGCAGCCGCAGGGCTCCTCGGCGTGGGTGTGAAAATCGATGGCCCGAAGCGTCGAGAGGTCGAGCATGCGGCTGCCCTCTCCGTCAGGCCATCTGCAGGCTGCGCCCACGGCGCACCAGCAGCAGAACCGTCGTCAGGCCGGCCAGAAGCGTGATCGGCACGAGAGCGAACATCACGTCGGAGGGTGTGCTGCCGCCGGCCACCAGGAAGCCCGCGAGCAGGGGCCCCGCAATCGAGCCCAGCCGTCCGACCGCGACCGCAACGCCGACGCCCGTGCCGCGGATCTCGAAGGGGTAGCATTGCGGCGCCACGCCGTAGAGAATGGCCTGTACGCAGAGGATGGCACCGCCCACCAGCGCCCCGGCGACAAGCGTCAGGCCGAGATTGGCCGGCAGCAGGCCGAGCATGAGAAGGGCACCCGCTGCCGCGGCAAAGCCGAGGGCAACCGGCATGACCGGGTTCTTCTGGTCGAGCATGCGTCCGCCGATGAGGCTGCCGACCACGCCGCCGAGATTGAACAGGATCTGCACGAACGAAGCCTCGTTGCGGGCGAGACCGCGGGCGACGAGGAGTTGCGGCATCCAGTTCAGGAGCAGGTAGACCACCAGCAGCCCGAGGAAGAACGACACCCAGAGCGCCGTCGTGGTGATGAGCGTCTGCGGCGCGAAGATGCGCGATACGGCGCCTGAGACGGTTTTCACCTCGCTCTTCTGCACCCGCAGCGGCGGCAGCAGGGTATGGATGAACGGCGCGAGAATGAGAGGCATGACACCGCCGACGACAAAGATCGAGTGCCAGTCGTCGCCATGCAGGCCGAGCATGGCCACCCCGCTTGCGACAGCGCCGCCGAGCGGCACGCCGGCATACATGATCGCGACGGCCCGCCCGCGCCGCGCCGGATCGGTCGATTCCGCCGCAATGTTCACGAGGTTCGGCAAGGCACCGCCGAGACCCACACCGGTCAGGAAGCGCATGACGACGAGCTGTTCGAAGCTGGAGACGAAGGCCGTTGCAACGGAAAAGATGCCGAAGGTCACGAGCGAAAGCACGAGACCGGTGCGCCTTCCCCATCCGTCGGCAATGCGGCCGCCGGCAAGCGCCCCGAAGATCAGGCCGAACGTTGCGGCCGAAAAGAAGAACCCGATTTGTTGCGGGGTCAGCCCGAAAGCCGGCGCGAGCTTGGGCACGGCGACACCGGCGGCCTGAAGGTCGAAGCCTTCGATGACGGCCGCGAGAAAGGCAAGCGAAAGCGCTCGCCGCCCGCCGGAGCGGTGGTCGATATTGGTTTGCATTACTTCCTCCCAGAAAGCGGGGCCTCTCCCCCGCGGTTTCGGGCCTAGCCCTGCTTCGGCCCATCCTCCTGCCAGATCTTCGCCAGAAGCCGGCGAAGTTCCTTCTGTTCAGCCGCGCTCAGGCGGCAAAGCATGTTGCGCTCATGGTCGGCGATCAGCGCCAGCCATCGGGCGGCTTCCTCCTCGCCGCGGCGGGTCGGGAAAAGACGCTGGATTCGCTGGTCGGACGAATCCGCCTCACGCAGGAAAAGCCCGCGTTCCTCGAGATCGGCCAGGATCGAGACGATATTGGCGCGCTGCATGCCGAGCGCGCGACAGATATCGGCCGAACTGATGCCGGGCATCTCGACGATGCTGAGCAGCACGCTCATCGGCACCGGCCGCGTATTGGCCGGCTCCAGCGCCGAGACGGCGCCCTGCAGGTCGAAGACCGACGCACGGCGCAGGTGATAGCCGACCAGATCCTCCAGCCGGACGATCGAAGCCTCGACGTCCTCTTCTCGCTTCGGCATTTCCAGTGGCATTTCGTCGTCCTTCACGATGTCCTCTTGCAATATCCATAATGCTATGCGACATAGCAGTCAATCCGCTATGTCGGATAGCGGTTAACCCGCCGGCAGATCGTAACCGCTGCCGGGTCGCTCTGGGAGGAGCCAGATGACTTTTGTTTCCATGCGTATCGCAGGGGCGGAACGCGCCGCCACCACCGGCCGGACCTTCCGGCGTCTCAATCCCGTCACGGGCGAGGTTGCGAGCGAGGCTGTGGCAGCCACCGTCGCGGATGCCGTTGCGGCGGCCGATGCGGCAGCGGCGGCGTTCCCCGCCTGGGCGGCTCTCGGTCCCAATGCGCGCCGCGCCACCCTTTTGAAGGCCGCCGATGCGCTGGCAGCCAAGGGCGACGCCTTCGTTGCCGCCATGGCCTCGGAAATCGGAGCGACGGTCGCCTGGGCACGGTTCAACGTCATGCTCGCTTCCTCCATGCTGCGCGAGGCCGCGGCCCTCACAACGCAGGTTTCCGGCGAAGTGATCCCCTCCGACAAGCCGGGCTGCCTGTCCATGGCGATCCGCGAGCCGGCCGGTGTCGTGCTCGGCATCGCGCCGTGGAACGCGCCGGTCATCCTCGGTGTGCGCGCCATTGCTACGCCGCTTGCCTGCGGCAATAGCGTCGTCTTCAAGGCATCGGAAATCTGCCCGCGCACCCATGCGCTGATCGTCGAAGCGCTGGAGGAGGGCGGTCTTCCGGCCGGCGTCGTCAGCCTTGTGACCAATGCGCCGGAAGACGCAGCCGACATCGTCGGCGCCTTGATCGATCACCCCGATATCCGCCGGATCAACTTCACCGGCTCGACCAATGTCGGACGCATCATCGCGGAACGCGCCGCCCGGCAGTTGAAACCCGTCCTGCTCGAACTCGGCGGCAAGGCTCCTCTTCTCGTGCTGAAGGATGCCGATGTCGACGAGGCGGTAAAGGCCGCGATCTTCGGGGCCTTCTTCAACCAGGGCCAGATCTGCATGTCGACCGAACGCATCATCGTCGTTCCCGAAGTGGCGGAAGAGTTCGTGGCGAAGTTCACGGAACGCGCCAAGGCGCTGAAGGCCGGCGACCCCCGCGACGGCAAGGCTCCGCTGGGCGCCGTGGTCGATGCCCGCACGGTTGAAAAAGTCGAAGCGCTGATCGCCGACGCCGTTTCCAAGGGTGCCACCGTCACCGGTGCAGGCGCAGCCGATGGCGTGCTTTTGCCTGCACAGGTGGTCGACAAGGTCACCTCCGACATGCGCCTCTATTCCGAGGAGAGCTTTGGTCCCGTCGTCGCCATACTCCGCGCCAGGGACGAGGACGACGCGGTGCGTCTGGCCAATGACAGCGAGTACGGACTCTCGGCCGCCGTCTTCAGCCGCGATACGTCGCGCGCGCTGTCGGTCGCGCGCCGCATCCGCTCGGGCATCTGCCATGTGAATGGCCCGACCGTGCATGACGAGGCGCAGATGCCTTTCGGCGGGACCAAGGCCTCCGGGTATGGCCGCTTCGGCGGCAAGGCGGGTATCGCCGAGTTCACCGAATTGCGCTGGATCACCGTCGAGACACAGCCGGGCCACTTCCCGCTCTGACGGGACGGGGACAGCGCCCGCCGCCAAGATCAGAAGCCGGCGACACGCTGCGCCGGCCCGCTCCAATTGATGCATTTCCAAGGAGGGCCACATGGCCAACGATACCGATACTGTCGCATTTGATGTCATCGATGGCATCGCATGGGTGCGCTTCAACCGTCCCGACAAACGCAATGCGATGAGCCCGACGCTCAACCGGGCGATGATGGAGGTGCTCGACGAACTCGAGTTCCGTTCCGATGTCGCCGTGCTGGTGCTGACCGGGGAGGGGGCTGCCTGGACGGCCGGCATGGATCTCAAGGAGTATTTCCGGGAAACGGAGGCCGAAGGGCTCAAGGGGGTCCGCCGGTCCCAGCGGGAAAGCTACGGCTGGTGGCGCCGGCTGCGCTGGTACCAGAAGCCGACCATCGCCATGGTCAACGGCTGGTGCTTCGGCGGTGGCTACGGTCCGCTCTTTGCCTGCGATCTCGCATTCGCGGCGGATGAAGCGAAGTTCGGCCTCTCGGAAATCAACTGGGGCATCCTGCCGGGCGGCGGGGCGACCAAGGTCGCCGTGGAGTTGCTGCCCTTCCGCAAGGCCATGTATCATGCGCTGCTGGGTGAGCCGATCGACGGAAAGACGGCTGCCGAGTGGGGCCTCGTCAACGAAAGCGTGCCGCTTGCCCAGCTCAAGGATCGGGTGAGCGAGGTGGCGAAGATCCTGCGCGCAAAGAACCCGGTCGCGCTCAAGGCCACCAAGGACGCCATCCGCCGCGTCGGCGTGATGACCTATGACGAGGCGGAGGATTATCTCGTCCGCGCCCAGGAGGCTGCAAACTCCTTCGACAACGAGGGACGCAAGGAGGGCATTCGTCAGTTCATCGACGAAAAATCCTACAAGCCGGGCCTTGGGGCCTATGACAAGGACCGCAAGGTTCGCTGAAGCCCGAGGAGGAGAAAGGGAGGAGGAAAAATGCTGGACTTCATTTCACCCGATCCGGTGGCGCTTCACGCGCGCCTCCGGCCGGCGGCGACGGCCTGCGTCGATCTTGCCGGCAATCGGCAGTGGACCTACCGGGAACTTGACACGGATATCCAGCGCGCCGTGACCGTGCTGGGCGCCGAAGGCATCGTGAAGGGCGACCGGGTGGCTGTGCTTGCCCGCAACAACGTGCATCAGGTCATCCTGCAGCAGGCGCTGATGCGGCTCGGCGCGATCTTCGTTCCGCTCAACTGGCGCCTGTCGCAGCAGGAACTCGGGCAGTTGCTGAGGGACTGCACGCCGTCGATCCTCTATACCGACGAGGATATCCCGGAACTGCCGCCCGGCTGCCGCGCGAAGAGCTTTCGCAATTTCGCCTCCGATGTCGCGGTCGCGGAGCCGGGAGCGCGATGCACGCCGCACTCCGGTCACGACACATGCATCATTCTCTATACCTCCGGCACCTCAGGCGTGCCGAAGGGTGCGCTGCTGACCTCGCAATTTCTGCTGGCGACCGCGGTGAACTTCAACATCCTGGGCGAGGTGGACACAGGTTGCGTGTTCCTCTGCGACAGCCCCATGTTCCATGTCATCGGCATCGTCACGCAGATCTGGCCGCCGATGCTGCGCGGCGGCACCTTCATCGTCTCGCCCGGCTTCGATCCCGAACTGACCAATGAGCGGCTGGGCAATCCCGATTTCGGCGTCACGCATTATTTCTGCGTGCCCCAGATGGCGGAAGCCCTTCGCCATGCGTCGAACTTCGCGCCCGAACGGTGGAGCAGGCTCAAGGCGCTCTTCACCGGGGGCGCGCCGAACCCGCCGGCTCATATCCGCTGGTGGCTCGATCACGGCGTGCGCATGGTCGACGGCTACGGCATGACCGAAACCGGGACCACTCTCGGCATGCCCCTGTCGCAGGAGCTTCTGCGCGCCAAGGCGGGCGCGGTCGGCCTTGCGGGACCGCTGACAGCCATAAGGCTGGTGGATGAAGACGACCGCGACGTGCCGGACGGGTCTCCGGGGGAGATCCTGGTCTTCGGGCTCAATGTCGTCACCGGCTACTGGAACCGGCCGGAAGAACGGCAGCGCAGCTTCACGGCGGATGGCTGGATTCGAACCGGCGATGTCGGACGCCGCGACGAGGACGGTTTCATCTCGATCGTGGACCGCCGCAAGGACATGTTCATCTCCGGCGGCGAGAACGTCTACCCGGTCGAGATAGAGGCAGCGCTTGCCGAACATCCCGGTGTCCGCGAGGTGGCGGTCATCGGCATTCCAGACGAGCGCTGGGGCGAGGTTGGACGAGCCTATGTGGTCATGGCCCCGGATCGGCGGCCCGACCCTGAGGAACTCGCACGGCATTGCCAGTCGCTGATCGCCCGCTACAAGGTGCCGAAGGAGTTTCGCTTCGTCACCAGCCTGCCCCGGACCGGCTCCGGAAAGGTGATGAAACACGTGCTGCGCCGCGAGGCGCTTGTGGAACTCTGATGCGAGGCGTTGCCTTCGCCCTGGCAAGGCAACGCTCTTCTCTCGACCGAACGATTGCGACTCAAAAGCCGGGAAGATCGATCTCCCCAGGCTGACGCAGCGTCGGGAGGCCGCTCTCTTGTCGGTTCCGTACCTGGATGCCGGCACGGAACCGGCGCCGATCGGTGGCATGCCGTATCCCCTGTGGGACGCCCCGATGTCCTCACGACACACAAAAATTCCAAAAAACTTGACACTATCAATCATATTTAGGATGGAGATATAGCACTAAATTTTGAGGGACAGTTTCATGTTTTCCAGACGGAACGAGCTGGCGATCGCTCTTGCGCTCGTTGTTACGCAACCGGTCATTTCATTGGCGGAACCGATCACCATCATCGACCATGAAAAGCGCACAGTGACGCTGGCAAAGCCGGCCGAGCGCATCGCCTCGATCCCGATCCCGATGGCCTCGACCATCATCGCCATGGACGGCGGAACGTCCAAGCTCGTCGGCATGAACCCGACCGCCAAGTCGGCGATCGTCGAGGGCGTGCTCGGCAGGATCTTCCCCGAGGCCAAGGACATCCCCTCCGACATCACCGCGCCGAACTTCATTCCGAACGTCGAGGAACTTGCGGCCACCAATCCGGAACTGGTGATCCAGTGGGCCGATCGCGGCCCCGACCTGGTCGACCCGATCGTCAATGCCGGCCTCACCGCGCTGCTGATTTCCTACGGCACGGAGGAAAAGACCAAGCAGTACCAGGCAATGGTGGCGACCGCGATGGGCAAGCCCGAGCGCGCCGATATGATTAACGGCTGGCGCGATCAGGTGGCCGCCGAAATGGCCGCGAAGTCGAAGGACATTCCGGCGGAGAAGAAGCCGAAGGTGCTTTATCTCGGGCGCGCGCTCGAGGGGCTGACCGCTTCCGGCGACAAGGGCAATTACAACGCCTTTTATATCAATCTGGTCGGCGCCACATCGGCTTCCGCCAAGGTTGAAGGCCAGGGCACGACGATCAGTCCCGAGCAGATCGCCGAGTGGAACCCGGACGTCATCCTCCTCAATAGCTTCGAGGCCAAGCTCGGCGTCGGGCGGATCTATGACGACCCGATCCTGTCGCTGACCAAGGCCGCCCAGGAAAAGCGCGTCTACAAGATGCCGCTCGGCGGTTATCGCTGGGACCCGCCGAACCAGGAAAGCCCGCTGACCTGGATGTGGCTCGCCAATCTCCTGCATCCCGACATCTTCCAGTACGACCTGCGCGGCGAGATGAAAAAAGCCTACAAGACGCTCTACGACTACGACCTGACCGACGAGGACATCGACGGCATCCTGTGGATCGGCATGCAGGGCGACGCCACGAACTACGCCCAGTTCAAGGCGAAGTAAGATGGCGATGGCCGCGACGGAGAGCGGGCGCCGAAGCCGGATCGGCTTCAGGATTGGCGCGTTCGGGCTCATGGGGCTGGTGCTCGCCGCCGCCATGCTGTTTTCGATCGGGGCCGGACGCTTTTCCGTCGATGTGACGCGCATCGGCGAGATCCTGCTGGCGGCGATCCTGAACCCGGATGCCGTGCCGACCCAGATGGACGAGCGTATCGTGCTGCTCGTGCGTCTGCCGCGCGTGCTTCTGGCGGCGCTGTCGGGTGCGGCGCTCGCCGTTGGCGGGGCGGCGCTGCAGGGCGTGTTCCGCAATCCGCTGGTCTCGCCGCAGGTGCTCGGCATCAGCCAGGGTGCAGCCTTCGGCGGCGCGCTCGCCATCCTGTTCGGCTATTCCGGTTTCGTCCTGCTCGGCATGGCCTTCCTGCTCGGCCTGTCGGCGCTGGTTCTGGTCGGGCTTCTTGCCCGCATCAATGGCCGCACTGAGGTCATCACCGTGATCCTGGCCGGCATGATCGTCGGCGCGCTGTTTGCCGCACTGGTCTCGGTGGTGCAGTTCGTCGCCGATCCCAATACCTCGCTGCCCGCCATCGTCTACTGGCTGATGGGGTCGTTCTCCACCGCCACCTGGCCCCGCCTGTGGCTCGCCGTGCCGGGCATGGGGCTTGGTCTTCTTGCCGTCTGGCTGTTGCGCTACCGCCTCAACCTTCTGGCGCTCGAGGAGCAAGAGGCCCGTTCGCTCGGTGTCAATCCCGACCGCGAGCGCTGGTATGTCTTCATCGCCATTTCGCTGATGACCGGAACCTCGGTGGCGGTGGCCGGCATCATCGGCTGGATCGGCCTCGTCGTGCCGCATGCTGCGCGCATCCTGGTTGGCGAGGATCACCGCGCGCTGATCCCGGCCTCGGCCCTGCTGGGTGCCGCCTATCTGACGCTGATCGACACCATGGCGCGCACGCTGACGGCGGCCGAGATCCCGCTTGGCGTCCTGACTGCGCTGGTCGGCGCGCCGGTGTTCGGCTACCTGCTGCGCCGCCACTTCAAGGAGACGAACCGCACATGATCGGTCTTGAAGACGCTTCCGTTTCCTTCGGCGCCCGCACCCTGTTTTCCGGCATCAGCTTCACCGTGCCGGTCGGCCGTTCCATGGCGGTACTCGGCCCCAATGGTCGCGGCAAGACCACGCTGCTGCGGGCCCTGCTCGGTTTCCAGCCGCTGGCGAAGGGTCGCCGCAGCGCCCCGAAAATTGCCGGCTACGTGCCGCAGCACGGCGCCTCGCAGGCCAAGCTTTCTGGCCTCGACGTGGTCATCATGGGTCGGGCGGCCAGGCTTGGCCTGTTCGGCCAGCCCTCGGCGGACGACCGCGCGGCGGCCGAGGAGGCGCTGGTCGAGGTCGGCGCCTGCCATCTGGCCGAGCTTCGCTACGACCGCATGTCCGGCGGCCAGCGGCAGATGGTTCTGATCGCCCGTGCCATCGCCACCGGATCGCCGGCTCTGGTCTTCGACGAACCGACCTCTGCGCTCGATCTCGGCAACCAGTCGCGCACGCTGGAACTCTTGAACACGCTCAGGCTTCGCCGCGACAAGGCGATCCTGTTCACCACCCACGACCCCAACCATGCGCTGGCGGCGGCCGACGACGTGTTGCTGATGATGCCCGGCGGGCGCGAAATCCACGGTACCGTCGCCGAGATGATCGAGCCCCACAAGCTGTCCGAACTCTACGGCGTGGCGATGCGATGGGTGGACGTCACCGGACCGACGGGCGAGACGCGCCGGGCGATCCTGCCCGCCTTCGCCGGAATAGAGGCAGCATGACCACGATCTATCTGAAATCCGCCTACGATGACCCGTCCGAGACGGTGAAGGCGGCCGCAGCCGAGGGCGTGGTGACGATCGTCGAGCAGTCGGCGCTGACGGCGGATATGCTTCTGGCCCACAGGGGCCTGATTACCGGCAACCAGCTCGACCAGAATGCCATGGTCCTGATGCGCGACGTGCTTGCCGCCTTCCTCGACGCCGGCGGACGCTGGTTTTTCAACGGCCACATGGTGCGGCCGCTGGTCGAGGGCATGGCCCAGTACCGGCCGATCGAGGCGCCGAAGCGCGCCGATTTCGACCTTTCCTCCGTCAACCCGCATCCGTTGTTTTCCGGCATCGACCTTTCGAAGCTCGAGACCAACAAGGGCGTGGCGGGCTTTTACGGCCGGGGCTGCAATCCGCTGCCGGAAGGCGCCGTGGCGGTGAACGGTCTGGGGTCGGCGAAGGTGCCGGTCGATTGGGTCTGGGACCGGCCTGGGGGCGGACGCATCTTTTCCCATGCCGGCAACGATCTCGGTTCCATGGGGCTGGAATGGAACCTTTCGGGCGAGCTGACGCGCCGCATGATTGACTGGACCCTTGGCGGCGCCTGCCTCGACCCTTGGCCGACCGCGTCGTCATCGTCGGCGGCCGAAGAATTGCTTGCCGAGCCCGAAACCTACGGCGGCATGCGCATGTCGAGCCGGACCGGGAGGCGCATTGTCGCACCGTCCTGTGGTACCTACTACCATATCCGCAGCCTGGAAGGACCGCGCTATACCGAAGCGTTCGACGTGATCTGCGCGCCCGAACAACTCGCCGATATCCTGCGCCCCGACGATATTCTGTGGGTTCCCTGCCGCACGCCGGTGCAGCGCATGATCGCGCAGAAAGCCGTGCTTGCCCGTCATCTGGCGGCGGGCGGTACTGTGGTCGCGCTCGGCGAGAGCCGGTCCGACCTGTGGCTGCCGAAAGTCGACTTCACCGGCACTCCGACGAACTGGTGGTGGTGGCTCGATCCGGCAGCCGATCTCGGCGTGCGCGTCACCGAAGCTGCGGCCCGCCATCCGCTGATGGCCGACATCGGCGACCGGGAAGCGACCTGGCACCTGCATGGCTGGTTTACGCCGCCGGACGGCGCCACGGTGCTCGCCCGTGACGGCGAGGGCCGGGCGATCCTCTACGAGGACAGGGTTTCGACGAAGGGAACGATGATCCTTTCCTCGCTCGACCCGATGTTCCATCACGGTTCGCATTTCATGCCGGCCACGACCCGTTTCCTCGACCGCTTCGTTCCCAACCTGAAAGCCCTTGCAGATGTCTAATGCCATTACCGTGCTCGACAACGGCCACCCGATCAGCTTCACCTTCGACAGCATCAACGCCTATCACGGCGGCGGCTTTCCGGGCGGCGTGGCTCATGCGCTCAAAGCCATGCAGGCGGCGTTTCCGCTGCTGTCCGACACGCCCTTGGAACGGCGCGAGGTGACGATCGTGACCGCCTTTTCCGGCCCCGGCGGACGCGATGCGCTGGAAATGGTGACCCGGGCGCTCACCGAGGGGCGGTTGACCGTCGACAAGTCGATCGGCGGCAAGGACGTCATCACCGACCCGCCCGGACCCTACGTGTTCCGCTTCAGCTATCGCGGCCGCACGGTACAGGCTGTGATCCGGCCCGGCCATGTGAAGGAAGAATTCGTCACCCTCGGCGCCAAGAAGGACAAGACGCCCGATGAGATTGCCCGTCACGAGGAATTGAAGGCCGAGATGGCCTACCGTTTGCTGCCGCTTGCTCCGCAAGAGGTTTACGCCGTCAGCCTGTACTGACGGGTTCCGGCCTTAGACCGGGCAAACTGCCCGTTGCAAAGCGGAGGCAGCCGGCCATGCCGCCGGATCGCGCGGTCAGCGCTTATCTTTGTTGTCGTGGCACGGGCGATCCGGCGGACGACCCCGCAACGAAGATCGGCGTGCGGCGCGCGCCGGAAGTTTCGCCATTAACCGACAAGCGGTCGTTATTAAGGTCCGTAACGAGGGTTTGCGGACCCCTCGGCCTTGCTGTGCCCACGGGAGCCAAGCTTCCGTTTTTTATCCGGCGTTCACGTCGCAAATTAATAGTTCGTCATGGTGACGAATGTTTATTTCGCTGCTATAGAAGACGATAGTGCAATTCGTTTTCGAGGGCAGACATGGCATCGCCGGCCACCGCCAACCGACAGATGGGTCAATCCGCGACCGCATTCCCCACAAACAAGGCCAGGGCGGCGGCATACATGCTGATCGCAGTCACCCTGTTCGCCTTTCTCGACAGTTGCGCCAAGATCGCTTCGCAGGATCTTCCGGCCATCGAGGTCGTGTGGTTTCGCTTCGCCATTCACTTCGCGCTGGTGGCCGTCGTCTTCAATCCCTGGAACACGCCTTCGGCCTGGAGAACGGCGAGCCCCAGGCTGCAACTGGCGCGCGCTTCGGTGCAGATCGTCTGCACGGGCCTGAACTTTCTGGCGCTGAGCTACCTGCAGATCGCCCAGACGCTGTCGATCCAGTTCATGGGGCCGATCTTCGTCACGTTGCTCTCGGTGGTGTTTCTCGGGGAGACCGTCGGACGCTACCGCTGGGGCGCGATCCTCGTCGGTTTTCTCGGCGTTCTGGTCATCACGCGGCCGGCGCCGGGCAGCTTCGAACCGGCGTTCGGCATCATTCTGCTGTCGGTGCTGGTCGGCGCGAGCTACAGCATCATGACGCGGCGTCTGGCCGGAACGGATTCCCCGGGCAGCATGCTCTTGATTATGGCGGGGTTGCCGGCGGCGATCCTGACGCCGCTCATGCCTTTCGTCTGGGTCTCGCCGGGCGAGCCGCGCCTTTGGGCTGCATTGATCGGCGCGGGTTTTTTCGGGGCCCTCAGCCATTATTTCTACATCCATGCGCATCGCTATGCGCCGGCGTCCTTCCTGGCGCCGCTGCAATATTTCCAGTTCCTCGCCGTACTGCTCCTCGGCTACGTGATCTTCGGCGACGTTCCGACGGTGTGGACCTTTGCGGGCGCTGCCATCCTCATCGCGTCGGGTCTGTTCATCTGGTATCGCGAGCGCCGCCTGGCGAAGGAAACCTCAACTGCGCAATCGGAAGCGACGGCGCTCGGCGAATAGATCCCTCGCCGACAGTATCGTCCTTGACACCGATATCGCTCGCCGCATAATAAATTCGTCAACATGCCGAACAAATATAAGGACAGTGCTGTGTCAGCCATTTCGACGCCTGCCGCCTCCGAGAATGCCCTGTCGCTGGCGGCCAATGCCCGTCGCCCTGCGGACGGAAGCCATGTGGTCGGCATCGACCTTGGCGGCACGAAGATCCTTGGCGGCATTGCGGATGGGAGCGGCGAGGTTCTGGCGACCCTCAACGAACCGACTGCGCATGGACAGGGAGCCCCGGTTCTGGCCCAGATGGCGCGTCTCGTGCAGGATCTGGCCGCCAGGGCAGGTATTGCCGTCTCGGACGTCCGGCAGGTCGTCATTGGCGTACCCGGCGCCGTTTCGCCCAGTACCGGCCTTGCTTCGCTTTCGCCCAATCTGGAGCTGCCGGAGGGGCGCCCGCTGGCCGCATTGATGGCCGAGCGGCTGCCTTGTCCCGTCATCGTCGAGAACGACGTCAATCTCGCGGCCTATGCCGAGGCCAGCGCCGGCGCCGGTCGCGGAGAGCGGTCGCTTGCCTTCGTCTCCTTCGGCACAGGCGTCGGCATGGGTCTCGTCCTGTCCGGAGAACTGATCCGCGGCGAATTCGGCCGGGCAGGGGAGATCGGTTATCTTCCGGTGGGGGCGGAGCCCCATGCGCGTGCGCCGAAATCCGTGAACGGCCTGTTCGAGGATGAGGTCGGCACCCTCGGCATCCGCCGTCGCTATTCCGAAAACGGCGAGACGGTTGCTGACATTTTCGAGAAGGCCGCCCAGGGCGACCGCGAGGCCGAAGGCGTGATCGACGATATCGCGCGGACGGCCTCGGTCGGCATAGCCGCCATCCATAGCCTGATCGATCCCACGCTGACGGTCATCGGTGGCGGCATTGGCAGCCAGGCCCGCTTCTTCGATCTGCTGAAGACTTATTTGCGGCCGCTTCTGCCTTTCGACTGCCGTATCGAGCCAAGCCGGTTCGGTTCCCAGGCGGGCATGATCGGCGCCGTCATGCTTGGCCTGCATCTCGCCGGGGACGCGCACCGTCGCCCGGCCTAACCCGGCTTTCGCCAATCGCACGGAAGGAAACAGCAATGACCGAGACGAAACAGCCTCTCGCTAAAGCAAGACCGGACGGACAGGTGGCGAGCCGCGAGGCCCTCCAACTCGCCTTCATGGCGCCGAGACTGCAAGGTGACTTCTATCCCGAGGGCAGGCTGGAAGTCTCGCTCTGGGGCTGTGGCCGGATGGCCAATATCTTCCTGGAACCCTGGACCGGCCCGTTCGTCTATGCCCCCAATCGCCTGAGCGCGGATCGGCAGGGTCTCCATGTCGCTCAGTCCCAGCCCGTTCTGGTGCTGACCAACAGTGTGCTGCGCTCTGTCCAGCCGGCGCGGCGCTGCGCATGGTGGGGTTCGCTGGTGCGGCCTGAAAAGGTGGTTCACCGCGGCAGGCGGCGCATTGCCAAAACGCCCTGGGGCGTGACGATCGTCGAGGACCGGGGGGATGGCGTCATCGCCGTCGCCGTCGGCGCGGGCATGGAAGAGGCCGAGCGTGGCCTGTCGCTCACCACCGAACAGATCGTCGCCGAGTGCCAGGCGCATGTCGAACGATGCGATCTGCTGCCGTCGGCGCCGCCCCTGCTGCGCAGCATGGCGCTCCAGAGCGCCCATGCCTCCCTCTCGTCGATCCGGCGAGCCGAAGACGGCCGGTTTTTAGGCCTTGCAGCCGGCCAGGCCTACAGCGCGCCGACCCGGACCTACTACCGTGACGGCTACTGGACGCTCCAGGCCCTGCTTTTCCTTGAACCGGATGCGGTGCGCGAGCAGATCGACCTTCTGGCGACCGGCATCCAGCCGGATGGCGAGGCGCCGAGCGGCGTCATTCTGACCGGTCCCGCACAGGGGCTCGAATGGGAGAAATACCGAACCACCGCGCCGGAATATCGCATGGAGCATCTGCGCCCGACGGACTGGTGGAGCGATCATTTCGATAGCCCGCTATTCTTTGTCCTCACCATCGGCGACTATATCCGCACCACCGGCGATACGGACGTCATGCGAAGGCACTGGCCGGTCGTCGAGGCAATCTTCCGTCGTTACATCGGCTTCGACAGCCATGGAACCGGCCTGCCGGTCAAGCCGCGACACGACCGGGACTGGGCCGACAATGTCTATCGGCACGGCTATGTGTCCTACGACGTCGGCTTGTGGATCGGTGCGCTGGACGTGATCGCGCGCCATGGCGCGACCTGCGACGCCTCCGTGGCGCAGGAGGCTTCGGAACTCGCCGTCCAGGCGCGCAATTCGCTCGACGGCGCTCTGCTCCAGCCTTCGGGCTGGTATGCCGACTACGGGATCAAGGGCGATTTCGTCGAGGATCACCTCACGCTCGACAGCCTCACCCTGTTGCGCTTCGACGCGGTCCCGGCAGAGCGTGCCCGAACGGTTCTGGGGCACGTGCAGGCGCTTCTCGAGACCCGTAACAACGACCGCCAGCCCTATGGCGACTGGGGGGTGATGTGCGCATGGCCGCCGTTCAAGCGCGTTGCGGATACACGCGCCAAGTCGGCTTTCGCCTATCGTTATCACAACGGCTCCGACTGGCCGTATCTCTCCGGCCTCTATGCCGAGCAGCGGCTTCGTTTCGGCCTTGACGGTTGGGATTATCCGATGCTGCGATGGTGGAAGACATGCCTTGAAAACGGGTGGATCGGTTCCGTCGAATATTTTGCCCCGCCTTTCGGTCGAGGGTCCCTGCTGCAGGGATGGACGGGCATGCATGCGGCCGCAATTCTCGAATACAGGGAGGCGATCGAGGCGGCGATCGCCAAGGGAGCGGTCGTCGAATAGACGGCCGCCGGTCCCAGGTTCGGGCTTTGCGGACACGCTGAAGCGATCCCCGTTCGAAAGAGCAGGGATCGCTTCTCTTTTTGGGCGGTGTTAAAGGCGAGCGCTACCGCTTAGCCGGACAGGCCGGCGGCCGCCTCGGCGTCAACGATCCACTCGACGTTTGCGTGGTCGCTGAGCGCCGATGCAGGGCAATCGATGTCGAAACCGCCCGCATGCGCCCGTACAACGGCGTCGCGCTTGGCCGGACCCGTTGCGAGCAGCAGGATGCGGCGGGCCTGGAGGATTGTCGCGATTCCCATGGTGATGGCGAAATGGGGCATTCGCCCATCGGGAAAGAAGGCGCGGTTGGCATCGAGCGTGGAGGAATGCAACTCCACGACGCGGGTGCGGCTGTCGAGGGGGGAGCCGGGTTCGTTGAACCCGATATGGCCGTTGCGGCCTATCCCGAGCAACTGCAGGTCGATCGGTCCGGTCGCGGCGATGGCGGCTTCGTAGCGTGCGGCGGCCGCGGAAGGATCGCTTGCATGGCCGTCGGGCACATGGGTACGCGCCTTGTCGATATCGACATGGTCGAACAGCAGCCGGTTCATCGTCGATCGATAAGCGGCCGGATGCTCGCTCGCCAGGCCGACATATTCGTCGAGGTTGAAGGTGGAGGCCGATGCGAAGCTGACGTTGCCGGCGCGATAGGCTGCAACCAGCTCCGCATAGACCGGTTCCATCGTGGCGCCGGTGGCAAGCCCCAGTACGGCATCGGGCTTTTCCTTCATGAACGCGACGATGCGGGCTGCGACAAGCCGCGCGGCTTCCCTCGCATCGGGAGCCACCGTGACGCCGGAGCGTCTGGCAGGCAGGCGGGCGCTGTTGGTCTGCATGGTTTTCTCGTCAAGGCAGGGTGGATCATGCCGTCCGCCCGTCAGGCGGCCGGTCGTTCGAGAAGGTTCGGGCCTAAAGGCTTCAGGCGGCGACGCGGGTGCCGTCGGCGCGCCGCTTGGGAAACGATACGCCCGTTTCGGCATGAAAGAGGTGCAGGCGGGCCGGCTCGATCACCAGTTCCAGAATGTCGCCCTCCTGGGCCGGCACATGGTCGGGAAGGTGCAGCACCACATCCGCCTCGTTGCCCTCCAGCTTTCCATAGACATAGGTTTCCGTGCCGACGCTTTCGGCATAGGTCGTCTCGAAGCGCACGGCATGGCCTTCGCCCGATGCTGTGCGGCGCAACTGGAAATGATTGGGCCGCGCGCCCAGCGTCGCTTTCTCGCCGACCTTGCCGGTGGCCCCTTCGACCGGCAGCGAGAGCGCGCCGAATCCGGGAACGTCCACGGTCACGCGCTCCGACTGGGCGTCGAGAATGGTACCCTCGAAGAAATTCATCCGGGGCGAACCGATGAAGCCGGCGACGAATTTGTTGGCTGGATAATCGAAAAGCTCGAGCGGCGCGCCGAACTGCTCCAGCCGGCCGCCATTCAGCACGGCGATACGGTCGGCCATGGTCATGGCCTCGATCTGGTCGTGGGTCACGTACATCATGGTGGAGCCGAGCCGCTTGTGCAGCCTGCTGATTTCGCCACGGGTCTGCACGCGCAAGGCGGCATCGAGATTGGAGAGCGGCTCGTCGAAAAGGAAGATCTTCGGCTGGCGCACGATGGCCCGGCCGATTGCCACGCGCTGGCGCTGGCCACCCGAGAGCTGCTTCGGCCGCCGGTCGAGCAGCGGCTCGATCGCCAGCATCCGGGCCGCCTCTGCAACGCGCGCGTCGATTTCCTCCCGGCTCATCTTGAGGTTCTCAAGTCCGAACGACAGGTTCTTGCGCACGGTCATGTGCGGGTAGAGCGCATAGGACTGAAACACCATGGCAATGCCGCGGTCGCCGGGGGGCAGGCGGGTAACGTCGTCCTCGCCGATGCGGATGGTGCCGGCGCTTGTCGCCTCAAGACCGGCAATCGAACGGAGAAGAGTGGACTTGCCGCAGCCGGACGGACCGACCAGGACGACGAATTCTCCGTCCTTCACGTCGAGATCGATGCCGTGGATAACCGGATGGGTGCCATAAAGCTTGACCACTCCTGTCAATGTCAGACCCGCCATTGTTTCGTCCTCTTTCGCCCGGAAGGGCGTCACCTTCGCGCGGAACCCTATAAGCCCAATTCGTTGCCAGTGTGACCAATTCATTATAGTTCGTCAAGGTAACGAACATATTTTATTGATCGACCCGGAAAGATATCAACCGCAAAGGCGGTGAAACGCGCGTGTGGCTGACTTTCCGAGGATTCGGCTTGACTCCGAACGAAAGGCATATTTAATTCGTCTTGGTACCGAACAAATTATTTTCGTCGAATTCCGGCTCGACCTGCTTGTCGCGCCGGGTGCCAAACAAGAACATCGTACCGGCCATGGTCGGGCAGATGAAAGGGGAACGTGATGAATGTCCTGAAACTCACCGGCGCGGCAGCGCTGGCAACGCTCATGTCGCTGTCCGGCGCTGCAGCGGCGGAACTCAAGCTCGCCTGGTACGTCGAGGACGACAGCCAGGAAGCCGCGCTGCGTACCATTCTCGACAAGTACACCGCATCGCATCCGGACACGACCTTCGATCTGCAGATCACGCCCTATGACGGCATGCTGCAGAAATTCCAGCAGTATGCGGCCTCCGGCATCATGCCCGACCTGTCTCTGACATCGTCCATGGAGCCGGTCATCCGGCCGTTCCTCGCCGACCTCAACAAGGAGATCGGGCCGGAATGGATCAACGACTTCGTCAAGGGCTGGGCCGATGGCGCCCGTCTCGGCGACAAGGTCATCGCCGCGCCGCTGAACGTGACCTCGACCGGTATCTTCCTCAACGTCGACGCCTTCAAAAAGGCCGGCGTCGAGATCCCGGCCCAGGACAAGGGCTGGACCTGGGAAGAATTCATTCCGAAGATCAAGGAAGTCGCCGAAAAATCCGGCACGCGCTATCCGCTGGTCTGGGACGTGTCGGCAAGCCGCTTCATCGTGCACCAGTTCCAGTATGGCAACCACATCTTCTCCGAGAAGGAGCCGATCCAGGTCGTTATGGACGATGCCAAGTGGGAAAAGAGCCTCGACGACTTCATCGCCATCACCAAGGACGCCATGCCGCCGGGCTTGTGGACCGGTGCAAGCTCCGACAATCCGAAGGAACTCTTCGTCGGAGGACAGGCGGTCGCCTATATGTCCGGCAGCTGGCAGATCCCGACGCTTGCAGGCAAGGCGGGCTTTGCCTGGCAGGCCGGCCCGACACCGGCGGGCACAGTGCGCTCGTCGATCTACGGCGGCGATTATCTGGTCGCCTTCAATACCAGCCCGAACCTCAAGGAAGCGGTGGATTTCATCAAGTGGATCACCTCTGCGGACGTGCAGGCGGATTATGCCAAGACCTTCGGCGTCATTCCGGCGAACCTGAAGGCCGCCAAGGTCGAATATGGCAACGAGGCGGCCTCCGCCGCGGTCAAGACCATGCAGTCCGAGCTTGACGCCAGCCCGGCCTATGCCGCGACCGACCAGGCATGGCCGGAAATGCAGCCGGTCTGGGCCGTCATCAAGCCGGCCGTGACGCAGGCCGTCGCCGGTCAGATCAGCACGGCCGAGGCCGTCAAGCAGATCCGCCAGGCCGCGCAGGAAGCCATCGAGGCTGGCCGGTGAGTGCGGTCGTCACCCAGGCAGCGGGGACGGGCGCAAGCCCGTCCGCCGCATCCCCGGCCAAGGCGGCCTTTCGCTTCGCCTGGCCTTATCTCCTGATGCTGCCGACGGTGGCGCTGCTCGTCGCCTTCACGCTCTACCCCCTGGCGCAAGGCCTCGTCATGGCCTTTTTCAAGCGCGGGGTCGTGGTCCTGCCGCAGGTACCCCAGACGTTGCCGACCTTCGTCGGCTTCGACAACTTCGTCAGCCTGCTCGGAAACGGCGAATTCAGGACGTCGCTGTTCAAGACGGTGGTCTTCGTAGTCTGCGCCGTGCCGCTGAACATCGCCTTTTCGCTTGGACTTGCGCTTCTGCTGCAGCCGCAGACGAGGCTTTTCTCCTTTGTCAGGACCGTCGTCTTCTTTCCCTCGATGATTAGCCTTCTCATCATCGGCGTCACCTGGCGCTGGCTGTTCGGCTTGAACAACGGCCTTGTCAATTACCTGCTGTCGCTTGTCGAGATCGCGCCGGTTCCGTGGCTCGAGCAGGATACCATGGCGCAGATTGCCGTCATGGTCGCCTGGATCTGGTGGCAGGCGGGCGTGAACATGATGATCTTCCTTTCGGGCCTGACCGCGATCTCGCCAGATTACTACGAGGCGGCCTCGATTGACGGCACGCCGAAGTGGCGGCAGTTCACCCACATCACCCTGCCGCTGCTGAAGCCCACCATGGCCGTGGTGGTGGTGCTGTCCTGTATCGAGGCCTTCAAGGTCTATGAACTTGTCGTCTCTCTCACCGGCGGCGGCCCGGGCAAGGCGACCGTCTATCTCATCCAGACGATCTACGAGACCGCATTCCAGAAACCGATGCAGGCAGGCATTGCCGCTGCCCAGTCGGCGGTTCTGTTCATCATCCTGATTACGCTGACCATCGTGCAGTTGCGCGTTTCGAGGAGCAAGGAATGAGCTCTCCCTATTCTCCCCTTCGCCTGACGCTCGTCGCGCTGGTCCTCCTCGTCTTCATGCTGCCGCCGGGCTGGTTGCTTTTGTCGGCTCTCAAACCGCAGGCTGAGATTTTCCAGTGGCCGCCGACGCTGTTGCCGGTGAACCCGACCTTCGAGAACTTTGCAAATGCAATCTCGAAGGCGCGCTTCCTGCTGTTTTTCCAGAATTCGGCGATCGTCGCCATTCTCTCCGCCATGCTGTCCGTGACCATCAGCGTCATGGCCGGCTATGCGCTGGCCAAGTTCCGCTTCAAGGGCGACACTGTACTCTTCATGCTGATTATGTCATCACTGATGGTGCCGCTGCAGATCGTGCTCATTCCGGTTTTTCTGGTGCTGCGGGACCTCGGCCTTCTCAACACGCTGGCCGGTCTGATTATCGCACCGGCCGCGACGCCGACCGGCGTCTTCCTGATGCGGCAGTACATCGTCAACATCCCCGACAGCCTGCTCGAGGCCGCCCGTCTCGACGGCACGCCGGAATGGCGCATCCTCCTGCGGATCATCGTTCCACTGTCCATTCCCGCGATCGGGACGCTGATGGCCTTCAACCTGGTCTGGCGCTGGAACGACTATCTCTGGCCATTCCTGATCGTCAACGACCAGGACATGTGGACGGTGCAGATGGCGATCGCCAATTCGGTCGGCCGTTTCGGCATCGACTGGCCCCGGTTGCTGTCGATGTCCGTCCTTTCCGTGCTGCCGGTGCTGGTCGTCTTCTCGGCGCTGCAGAGACTGTTGATGGGCGGCATCATGGCGGGTGCGACGAAGGAATAACCGAGCTTTCCTCCCAAGGAAGGACGACGGAAACGCCGGTTGGCGAGAGCTTCGCCAGCCGGCGTTTTCTTTTGCGGAGAGTGCCTCCCGCCGGTGCAAGCTCTGTCGCGGTAGTCGGTAGTCGCGGTAGTCGCGGCAGTCGCGTCCGCGGCTACGGATGCTGCTGCGGCAGGCGCATTTCGCTCGGCAGGTCCTGCGGCGAAAAGAGGCTGTTGTGCAGGTGGTTGAGGGCAATGGCGACGGCGCCGATCAGGGTGGCGCGCGAACCGAGCAGGCTTGCCTCGACCGCGATCGGCCGGCGCGTGCAGGCCGGCAGGGCCTCGCGGATGAGCTTTACCATCAGCGGATGGCGGCCGACATTGCCGCCGAGCACGATCTTTTCCGGATCGATCATCGCATCGACCGAAACGACGAGCAGCGCTGCGAGGCGGGCCGTCTCGCGGATCGTTGCCAGTGCGGGTGTCTCGCCGGCTTCAGCCCGCTCCAGCACCTCGCGCACCGATGTGCCGAGGCCGCCGGCAGCCCTGTAGCGCTCGACGATCCCGCGGGCGCCGATTGCGCATTCCAGGGCGCCGCGCTCGAGGCTGTCGGCCGCATAGGGATCGGCGCCGAAAGGAAGATAGGAGATTTCGCCCGCCGCGCCTCGGGCTCCTCTTATGAGCTTGCCGTTAATCATCATGCCGAGGCCGATGCCGGTTCCGAGCGAAATGAATGCGCCGCTGTCGATGCCGGTGGAGCAGCCCTTCCAGGCCTCGCCGATCATTGCGGCATTGACGTCGTTCTCGATCGTCACGTCGCAACCCAGCGCCTGTCGCAGACCCCTCACCACATCGAGGCTGCCGACGTCGCCCATGTTGGGGGCGAGCGCCAGATGGCCCGTCTCCGGGTCGACCACGCCGGGGGTGGCGACTGCGGCGAAGAGCATTTTCTCCGGCCGTATATTGGAACGCGCAAGCCCGGCCTCGACGAGGTCATGCACCTGTTCGAACTGGGCAAGGCCCGTCTTGCCGCCGGTGGCATGTTCGATTTCATGGACGATGGTGCCCGTGAGGCTGACCAGCGCCAGGCGAACGGTGTTTGCGCCGATGTCGACGCCGAGCGCGTAGCCGCCATCGGGGGCGACTTCATATGTGATGGCGCTTCGCCCGACCTTGCCGCTCACGACACCCTTGACGCGCACCCAGCCGGATTCCTCCAGGGTGCGGATGACCTCCGACATGGTCTGCTTGGAAAGTCCGGTTTTCTTGGCGAGCGTGGCGCGCGAGGTCGGGCCCTCGTTGAGAAGGATATCCATGGCCGCGCGAACGGAGATCTGTCGCAGAACGGGCGCGGGGGGCGCTCTGAGATTCATGGGCGGCGGGCCTCTTGGGTTGTGAACGGGCTGCGAACGATGCTCGGAATGATTACCTCAAGCGGGGAACTTTTGAAAGCGTTCGCCGACCTGACGAACTTAATCCCTACGCGGAATTTGATCTATTCACAGGCGGATGCCGCAATCGGCGCCCTCTCCCCGGCGCGGGGTGCTGCGGGCATCCTTTTCCATCCGCAGGGCGCTTTCCGCTCCGAAAAATCCTGTCGGCGGGTGACAGGTCTTCCTTCCTGTCGTTGGATGAGACGTGGAAGATCCCCGTCCATCCCCGGTGGGTAAAGTCGTTCGGGCAATGGCCCGGCGAGGCAGGTTTGTCGTGTCAATATCGTCTTATGAAGGGGGTGGACTGTCTGATTATATGGGCCGGAGGTATCGGTCTCAGCCCTCCTGAGAATTGAAAACGCCGGCAATAACCGGTCTGATCCAGCCTGGGTAAAGCGTGTGTGCGGTGTGCGTAAGGGAAGCTGGCATCCCATGAAAATCGAACGTCTGGCGGATCTTGATGAGAGCTCCACGATCGCGGCGGATCTCGTGATCGTGGGCGCCGGTCCCGTGGGCCTGACGATCGCCAGCGAATGCGCGGCTACGGGCAGAAAGGTGCTCGTCGTCGAAAGCGGGCTCGAAGTGGAAACCGCACAGCATGCTGAACTCAATGCGGTAGAGAACATCGGCGAGCTTCAGTCGGAAGCGCAGGTGAAAAAACGGATAGAATTCCACGGCTCTCAAGCCCAGTTCTGGTCTCCGCAGGTCCAGCCCTTCGGGGTCAGATGCCGGGCCCTCGGCGGATCGACGCATGCATGGGCCGGCAAATCTGCCCCCTTCGATGCCATCGACTTCAAGCCGCGCCCCTGGGTCCCTTATTCCGGTTGGCCGGTCGATCACGGTGAGATCGCGCCTTACCTGCTGCGCGCGACAGAGGTTCTGAACCTGAGCCCCAAGGCGCCGCCTCGACGGTTCGATGCGGAGGGGCTGCATTCCTTCTATTGGCAATTCGCCCGTTCCCGCGTCGACAAGCTCGACGTCATGCGTTTCGGCAGCGAGGTGATGGCGCAGCGGCCCGCCAATGTCCGCATTCTGCTCGATGCATCGGTGACGCATGTCGGCCTGAACGCCGAGGGGACGCATTTTTCGTATCTCGACGTCGCCAGCATGGAGGGCAGGCGCGCGCGCATCGAAGCGAAGCTCTGCGTCCTTGCCGCAAGCGGCATTGAAAACGCCCGCCTGCTCTTGGCATCCAACGACGTTCACACCAACGGTATCGGCAATCGCTACGATGTGGTGGGACGCTATCTGATAGATCATGCCGCCGCGCGTGTCGGCCGCTTCTCGGCCGATGACATGGCCGTGCCTGCTAAGCTTTTCGGGTTCTTCGGGGTTCACCACAAGAACCGTTCGCATATGTTCATGCATGGGCTGGCACTGACAGAGCGCGTGCAGGAACAGGAACAACTGCTCAACGCCGCGGTCTATTTCTCGACGGAAAGGGCGCCCGACGATCCCTGGGACGCCCTGAAAAAACTGTTGCGCTGGAAGAGCGCGAACATCAGCCGCGACCTGTTGTCGGTGGCGACGGGATCGGGGTTCCTTGCGAGGGGGATCGGCATGAGGGTCCTGTCGGACCACCGCACGCCCCAGGCCGTCAAGGACCTCGTCATCAATGCCGCGATCCGGCTGTCGCCGAACATGGTCGCAGACGAATTCCAGAGCCGAGGCTTGCCCCACAAGCTTTCCGGCCTGCGCATCGAAGCCATTTGCGAGCAGACGCCCAATCCCGAAAGCAGGATCAGCCTCAGTGCGCGGAAGGACCGGTTCGGCACGCCTCTCGCCAGGGTGGACTGGCGCATCAACGCGGCCGAGCGGCATACGCTGCTGCGGATCGCCGAACTCTCTCGCGCAGCGCTTGTAAGCCAGGGACTGCCCGCTCCCACGCTGGAGGAATGGGCGCGCGAACGCCGGCCTGAAGATATCGTCATCATCGACATGGCGCATACGCTCGGCACGACACGGATGTCGAACGACCCGAAGACCGGTGTCGTCGACAGGAACTGCAAGGTCCACGCGCTGCCCAACCTCTATGTCGCCGGCGGTTCCGTTTTCCCGACCAGCGGCCATGCCAATCCCACCCTGATGATCGTCGCCTTTGCGATCAGACTGGCCGATCATCTGAGCGCGCAACTGAGGGCCGGTTGAGGCAGAGCCGCGGCCTGCCCGCTCTCGGCTTTTGCCCTGGCCGACGTTGCCGGCCTTATACCTGTTCCGCAGATCGGGCTGGTTCGGGGTGCTGCCTCGAAGTCTTCATCGAACCGCCGTCTGCCGGGTCCGTTCGGCTGCCGCGACGATCGTCTTTTTCAGTCATATCTCTGTGATCTTGCAGCGATAGAGCCTCTGTTGGACCTGTTTCAAGACGCAACAAAGGAGAAGCGCTATGGCTAATATCGACACCAGTAAATTGTCCTGGGACGAATGGGACGAGCTGCAAAATCCGCCGCCGGCCGAAACCGATTTCGACCGCGTCGTCGAATCGGCTCTTTCTCGCCGCGGCTTCCTCGGCGGTGTTCTGGCCCTCGGTTCGGCCGCCGCCGCCATGGGCACGCTCGGCACTGCCGCCAACCTGATGTCTTCCACCTCGGCCGAGGCACAGGAAGCCGCCGCTTCGCGCTTCCCGTTCAAGCCGGTGCCGGCCGCGACCGACAACACCATCCACGTCCCGGAAGGTTATAGCTGGAAGCCGCTTGCAAAGTGGGGCCAGCCGCTGTTCCCCAACGTTCCGGACGTCGACCCGGTCAAGGGTGTGGCGGTCGAGCATTCCGACAAGGTTTTCGGCGAAAACACTGACGGCATGGAACTTTTCGTTGTCGGTGGCCATCAGATCATCGCCGTCAACCACGAATATGTGAACCCCGAGATCAACCTGCCGCATCGCGAAAAGGGCAATCCGGAGAATGCGGACGAAGTGCGCATCCTGCAGAACATGCAGGGCGTGACGGTCATGGAAGTGGCCGAGGGTGAAAATGGCTGGGAAATCGTGCTCGACAGCCCGTTCAACCGCCGCATCCACCACAACACGCCGATGAAGCTTTCCGGCCCCGCCGCCGGCTCTGACCTCATCAAGACCGCAGCCGATCCGAACGGCACCGACTGTCTCGGGACCTTCAACAATTGCGGCGCCGGCCGTACGCCGTGGGGCACCTACCTGACCTGCGAGGAAAACTTCAACGGCTATTTCGGCACCACCAATGCCGAGTTCAAGATGCCCGACGACTACAAGCGCTACGGCATCGCCGCCGAGACGCGTTATGCCTATGAGAAGTTCGATGAGCGCTTCGATGTGGCCAAGAACCCGAACGAACCGCGGCGCGCCGGCTATGTCGTCGAGATCGATCCGTCGGATGCCTCCTCGACCCCGGTCAAGCGCACCGCGCTTGGCCGCATCAAGCATGAAAACGCCGCCGTGGTGGTCGCGCGCGATGGCCGCGTGGTCGTCTATATGGGCGACGACGAGCGTGGCGAATTCCTCTACAAGTATGTCTCGAACGGCATCTACGTTCCGGGCGGCGATACCTCGAAGCTGCTCGACGAGGGCACGCTCTACGTCGCCAAGTTCGCCGACGACGGCACCGGCGAATGGCTGGCTCTGACGCCGGAAACCACCGGCATGAAGATGGACGAAATCTGCGTCTTCACCCGCCAGGCCGCCTCCAAGGTCGGCGCCACGACGATGGACCGCCCGGAATGGGTGGCGATCAACCCGGTTGCCATCGAGGCTTATTGCGCGCTGACCAACAACTCGAACCGCGCCGTTCTCAAGGACGGCAAGATGCGGACGAACGCCGGCGGCGACGTCATGGCGCTCAACGCCGCCAACCCGCGCGAGAAGAACGAATACGGCCAGATCATCCGCTGGTATCCGGAAAACGACGATCATGCCGACGGCAAGTTCAAGTGGGACCTGTTCGTCATGGCCGGCAATCCGGACGTTCACAAGGGCGATGCCTATGCCGGTTCCTCCAACATCAACTCCGGCAACATGTTCAACTCGCCCGATGGCATGATGTTCGACAGCACCGGTCTTCTTTGGATCCAGACCGATGGCGAAGACACCAATGAAGGCGAGTTCCTTGGCCAGGGCAACAACCAGATGCTCGCCGGCGATCCGGCCACCGGTCGCATCGAACGCTTCCTGACTGCGCCGAAGGGTGCGGAAGTGACGGGCCAGACCTGGTCTGCCGACAAGCGCACCCACTTCGTCGGCATCCAGCACCCCGATGCCCCCTTCCCGGACGGCGAAGGCAAGCTGCCGCGCTCGACGGTGATTGCGATCAAGCGCAACGACAATGCATTGGTCGGTTGATCGCCAGGTGTCTTGATAAAGTCGGGGGCGCCGGTTTCGGCGCCCCTTCCATTTCCGGTGTCGCGCAAAACGCGCTTGTCCAGGCCTGCCCGCGCGCCCGGCCCCTCCTTCCATGGGGAAGGGCCGGCGCATGTCTCAGAAGCGTGCGTCGATATCGACCACGCCGATCAGCTTGTGATTGACGAATTCCTTCAGCCCCAGTCCGATCAACTCCCGGCCGTAGCCGGAACGCCTGATGCCGCCGAATGGCAGGTCGGCTTCCACCTTGGTCGGATGGTTGACGAAGACCATGCCGGTCGAGATCTTCCGGGCGACTTCCGCACCATGCGCCGGATTGGAGGTGAAGACGGAACCGCCGAGGCCGAAAGGCGAATCGTTGGCGATACGCACCGCATCGGCTTCGTCCCGTGCCCGGAACAGCATCGAGACCGGTCCGAAGAATTCCCAATAGCGGGCCGGGTTGTCCTCGGCGAGATCGGTGAGGATGGTGGGCTGAACAAACGCGCCCCGATTGGGCACGGGCGGGCCGACTTCCTCGGCCTTTGCACCCAATCTGACGGCCTCGCGGATCTTCTCCTTCACTTCGTCCGCGGCGCCCTGCGACGAAAGCGGCGCAAGTGTCGTTTCGGGAGCGAAGGGATCGCCGGCGACGAGGCCGGCCACGCCTTCGCGGTATCGAGTGAGGAACTCGTCATAGACCTTGTCGACGATAATCATGCGCTTTGAGGAAACGCAGACCTGGCCGCCGTTCCAATGCCGGCCGAAGACGCCCCACCTGACGGTCTTTTCGAGATCGGCGTCCGCCAGCACCACGAAGGCGTCGGCGCCGCCAAGCTCCAGCGTCGATTTCTTCAGGGCCTTGCCGGCCTGCGCGGCGACAACGGACCCCGCGCCTTCCGAGCCCGTCAGCGCCACGCCATGCACCCGGTCGTGATTGAGGATGAGCTCGATCTGGGAACGCGTCGCGTAAAGGTTGCGGAAAGCGCCCTCGGGAAGTCCGGCTTCCTTCATCAGCCCTTCGAAGGCTGCGGCGCTCTGCGGCACGTTCGAGGCGTGTTTCAGCAGGACGGTGTTTCCCGCCGAAAGCTGCGGCGCGATGATGCGGGCGATCTGGTAGTAGGGGAAATTCCATGGCTCGATCGCGAGAAGGACGCCCAGCGGCTCGTGAACGAGGACCGCTTCTCCCTCGGCCGGATCGAGCACGGGCAGTTTTTCCGGCTTGAGCAGTTCCTCGGCATTGCGGACGTAGTATTCGAAGATCCTGGCGGAAAGCTCGACCTCTGCCTTCGCTTCGGTGAAAAGCTTGCCCATCTCGAGCGTCAGCAGTCTTGCATAGGCGTCGCTGTTCCGGCGCAGGAGATCGGCCGCCTTCTGAAGAATGCGGCCGCGTTCGGCAAACGGTGCTTCCTTCCAGGAGAGAAAGGCATCGTGCGCCTTGCCGATGGCGTCGCGGACTTCGTCATCGGTGGCGTCGGGAAATGTCTTCAGGGTTTCGCCCGTGTAGGGATTGATTGTGGCGTAGGCCATGATGGATCACCTTTCATGAGATTAATCCGTAAAACCACCGGCCGGGAAAGCGGGAGAAGGATCGAAGGGTGAAAGCGCGCGACAGGCGTTCTATGAAGCGTCTCAAGGCGCTGCATATTCCTGACCTCTCGTCCGTGGAAGACGGAGGGGAGGCATCACGGATGGCTGCGATCCTGCTCTTGACGGCCAATGCAACTCCTTGATTTGGCTGGAGCTGGCTTTCATATAGATGGCAGGTTGGCCGGCCGTCAGTAGAGCGCGGGATATAGGTTCGGCCTGTGTCGCAACATCGCGACAGCCGGGGCCGGCCGGCGCCGATGCGCCTCGATATCGGCCATGTTTTCGGCGCTGGACAGGGATTACGCCGGGTCTTCCTCATCGCGGGATTTCGATTGTCCAGGCGTTATCCACCTGGCGTGATCCCGGCTGAACCGGTCGGCGCTTCGCCGTGACGGGAGCGCCGGCCGCAAAGCCACGCTCCGCGAATGGGGAAAGGATAATGGCGCCCTCGGCCTTCAGTGCAGCTTGAACTCACCCTCGACGCGGCGCCATTCGTTCGGTCCGATCAGTCGCTGATGGGTATAACGCACGGAATGCAGCGGTCCATCGAGATTGGACCGCCAGAACTCCAGGAACCGATGCATTTCGGGGAAATCCGGCGCCAGGTCGTAATCCTGCCAGACATAGCTCTGCAGTACGGATTCGAAATCGGGAATACGATAGAGAATATGCGCCGTCGTCAGACCGTAACCGTTCAACTGGCGCTCCAGATCCGATGAAAATTGCATGCTTTATCTCCGTTGTGTGACAGTTGAAGGCTGCCGGAAAACTCTCGGACGATCAACGGATTTTTCAACGATGGAAGCCAGTTTATTGTTTCTTTCCAGCATGTTAGCAGCAAGAATTGATGAGTGCTGATTTTTTCTTTTTCGCCTCTTGAAAACGAAAAAATGCAAAACCAGATTTTACGCGCAAAACGCTCGATCGAGGTTTTGTACCCGCCCGGACTGGTCATCCGGTCCGGCATTGGGGGAACAACGTCATCATTGTTTGTCCATGGAGGAAAACATGTCGTTCCGACCGCTTCATGATCGCATTCTCGTCCGCCGGGTCGAATCGGAAGAAAAGACCAAGGGCGGCATCATCATTCCCGACACTGCCAAGGAAAAACCGCAGGAAGGCGAGGTTGTCGCCGTGGGTCCCGGCGCGCGCAACGATGCCGGCCAGATCCAGGCCCTCGACGTCCGGGTCGGCGATCGCATTCTTTTCGGCAAGTGGTCCGGCACCGAAATTAAGATCAACGGGGAAGACCTGCTGATTATGAAGGAAAGCGATGTCATGGGCATCATCGAAGCCCAGGCCGATCAGAAGAAGGCCGCCTGAGGCCCTCGCGTCATCAGTCAAATTAGATCTGCCTAACTAAGGAGTGAAAAAATGGCTGCAAAAGAAGTCAAGTTCCACAGCGATGCCCGTGAACGCATGCTGCGCGGGGTCGATGTGCTGGCCAATGCCGTAAAGGTCACCCTCGGGCCGAAGGGCCGCAATGTCGTGATCGACAAATCGTTCGGCGCTCCGCGCATCACCAAGGACGGCGTTTCCGTCGCCAAGGAAATCGAACTGGAAGACAAGTTCGAGAACATGGGCGCGCAGATGCTGCGCGAAGTCGCCTCCAAGACCAATGACCTCGCCGGTGACGGCACCACCACCGCAACCGTTCTTGCCCAGGCCATCGTCAAGGAGGGCGCCAAGGCCGTCGCTTCCGGAATGAACCCGATGGACCTGAAGCGCGGCATCGATCTCGCCGTTGACGCCGTGGTCGGGGAACTCAAGGCCAATGCCCGCAAGATCACCAGCAATTCCGAGATTGCCCAGGTCGGCACGATCTCGGCCAATGGTGATGCCGAAATCGGCCGCTATCTCNAAGATCACCAGCAATTCCGAGATTGCCCAGGTCGGCACGATCTCGGCCAATGGTGATGCCGAAATCGGCCGCTATCTCGCCGAAGCCATGCAGAAGGTCGGCAACGAAGGCGTCATCACCGTCGAGGAAGCCAAGACCGCCGAAACCGAACTCGAAGTCGTCGAAGGCATGCAGTTCGACCGCGGCTATCTCTCGCCCTATTTCGTCACCAATCAGGAGAAGATGCGGGTCGAACTCGAGGACCCCTATGTCCTGATCCACGAGAAGAAGCTGTCTAACCTGCAGGCCATGCTGCCGGTTCTCGAAGCCGTCGTTCAGTCCGGCAAGCCGCTCCTCATCATTGCTGAAGACGTCGAAGGCGAAGCCCTTGCAACGCTCGTCGTCAACAAGCTGCGTGGTGGCCTCAAGATCGCTGCCGTCAAGGCTCCGGGCTTCGGCGACCGCCGCAAGGCCATGCTGGAAGACATCGCCATCCTGACCGGCGGCACCGTCATCTCCGAAGACCTCGGCATCAAGCTCGAGAATGTGACGTTGAACATGCTCGGCCGCGCCAAGAAGGTTGCCATCGAGAAGGAAAATACCACCATCATCGACGGCGCCGGTTCCAAGGCCGAGATCGAGGGACGCACGGCGCAAATCCGTGCGCAGATCGAAGAGACCACCTCCGACTACGACCGCGAAAAGCTGCAGGAACGTCTTGCCAAGCTCGCTGGCGGCGTTGCCGTCAGCCGCGTCGGCGGTGCGACTGAACTCGAAGTGAAGGAAAAGAAGGACCGGGTGGACGATGCGCTGCATGCCACCCGCGCCGCCGTCGAGGAAGGCATCCTGCCGGGCGGGGGTGTCGCCCTCTTGCGCGCCGTCAAGGCACTCGACGGTCTCAAGACCGCCAATGACGATCAGCGTGTCGGCGTCGATATCGTACGCCGGGCGATTGAGGCGCCTGTCCGCCAGATTGCCGAGAACGCCGGCGCCGAAGGTTCGGTCATCGTTGGCAAACTGCGTGAAAGGTCCGAGTTTTCCTATGGCTGGAACGCTCAGACCGGTGAATATGGCGACCTTTACCTTCAGGGCGTGATCGACCCGGTCAAGGTCGTCCGCACCGCGCTGCAGGATGCGGCCTCCGTCGCCGGTCTTCTGGTGACGACGGAAGCCATGATCGCCGAGAAGCCCAAGAAGGAAGCCGCTCCGGCCATGCCCGCAGGCGCCGGCATGGATTTCTAAGGCCGTCGCGACCGAAGGCCCGCCCGACCCTCGCGGGGCGGGCCTTCCCTCCAGGCCGCCGAATGCGGTCCGCCGCTCCGGCTCCGGAGAAAGCCGAAGCATGAGAAAGCGGAAAATCCGCAAACCCTCATCCGTGGAAGCAATGGCAGGGATTGCTGTTTCGCGGGGAAAGCTGTCGCCCGCAACGTGGTGTAATCCATCAAGTCTGAGGGTTTCGGCGCCCGGTTTGCCGTGATAGGTTTTCGATGGGAGGGTTCAGCATGTTGCCGAATGACGCCATACTTTCTCCTGAGGATTTGAAACGGCTCCAGAACGTCTACGACCGTTATGTCGATGTTCCAAACATCGATCCGGTCGAGTTGGCGACGACGCTTATCGGGCTTTTCCAGAACGGCGCCGACAGCGAAACCGACCTCGTTTCGGGGATTGAGGCCAGGTTGGCCGGCACCCGATTGCACACGCCCGGCGCGGAAGGTTCCTTTTCCTGAGCCTTCGTTCCCGGCCAAGGGGGAACGGTTTTGCCACCGCGCCTTGTCAAGCGGATGGCCGGCCGCATCTCCTGAAATCCCCTTCCGTCGAAGCCTTGTGCGCACGGTCCCTGCACACATGACAGCGATTGCGTAACATCCCTGCCCACTCGTTGGGGCGAATGCCGTTTCCGCCTCGCCTTTTCCGCGACTTGAGATGTCCGATGCGATCCGGAGGACCGTTCGTTGCGTAGATAGGCATGCAGCAACTGCTGTGGCTGAACCGGTTCCTGGAGGGTGGCAAGTCGTGGCTCGGAGAGAACAGAACGCTCAAAAGCTCGCCTGGATCGTTGGCGCAAGTTCCGGCATCGGCCGGGCCCTTGCGCTTGAACTGTCGCGGACCGGTTATCGCGTCGCTGCGTCTGCCCGGCGTTCCGAAGAATTGGAAGAGCTTGCGCGCCGGTCGGAAGGTGCGATCCGGAGCTTCCCGCTCGATATCCGCAATCGCCAGGCCGTGCATGAGACGGTTGCCTCGATCGAAGAGGCGATGGGGCCGATTGCGCTTGCCGTATTCGTCGCCGGCACATATGTGCGGGATACGCCCAGCCGGTACGACAGCGAGACTTTCCACCGCCTGATAGATTTGAATCTGGTCGGAACCAGTCACTGCCTGGAAGCCGCCATCGAGGTCATGGTCGCAAGAGGTTCCGGCAGAATTGCGCTTGTCGGCTCCGTTTCAGGATATGCCGGATTGCCGGGTGGTGCCTTTTACGGCGCAACGAAATCCGCGCTGATGACGCTCGCGGAAGGAATGTATCCGGAATTGCGGCAAAGGGGTGTGGACATCTGTGTCGTCAATCCCGGCTTCGTCCGGACACCGCTGACCGACGTCAACGACTTTCCCATGCCGTTCATCATCTCGGCGGAGGAGGCTGCGAAGCGGATCGTCAGCGGGCTGAAAGCCGGCAGGTTCGAAATCGCCTTTCCCCGGCGCATGGTTCTTCTGCTCAAGCTGCTTCGGCTTTTGCCCTATCCGCTTTTCTTCGCCGTGACGGGCAGGATGCTTCGAAAGACTTGAGCCTTTCAGCGCCCCAATGTGAACTGCACGACATCGAGCCTGCCTGTTCGAAAACCTGCGGCGCAGTAATGCAGATAGTAGTGCCACATTCGCCGGAAGCGTTCATCGAAGCCGAGCGGCTGGATGCGTGGCCAGTGGGTGTCGAAGGCGCGATCCCAGGCGAGCAGCGTCCGTTCGTAGTCGCCGCCGAAACGCAGCCGGTCCTCGACGGTCAAACCTGCCTGCCGGGCGCAACGCTCGAAAGCGGTAACGGATGGCAGCATTCCTCCCGGGAAAATGAAGGTCTGAATGAAGTCCGCATTGCGGCGATAGCGGTCGAAACGCGCCTCATCAATGGTGATGACCTGCACCATGGCCTTCCCGCCATCCGCAAGAAGGTCGCGGATGCGACGGAAATAGACCGGCCAGTTCTCTTCGCCCACGGCCTCGAACATCTCGATGGAGACAATCTTTGAAAACCGTCCCTGGACGTCGCGATAGTCCTCGAGGCGAATGTCGGCATTTCCGCCAAGTCCCGCAAGGGCCAGGCGCCGGCGCGAGAATTCGGCCTGCTCCCTCGAGAGCGTCAATCCTGTCACCCGGCAGCCGGTTTGACGGATGGCCTGTTCTGCGAAGCCGCCCCAGCCGCAGCCGATTTCCAGGACGTGGTCGGTCGGTGAGATCTCGAGCGCGTCGATGATCCGACGGTATTTTGCAACCTGCGCCTCCTCCAGCGTCTGGTTCTCCGACGAAAAAAGCGCGGAGGAATAGGTCATCGTCGGGTCGAGCCATAACGCATAGAAGTCGTTGCCGAGGTCGTAGTGGAAAGCGATGTTCCGTCGGCTGCCGGCGCGGGTATTGGCCCTCAGCACGTGGCGGAAGCGCGCAAACCAGCGGCTAAGGACGCTCGGTGACAATATTTCGCTTAACCGGTCTTCATTGACGATTGCCAATTCGAGCAGCGCCGCCACATCGGGACTTTCCCAGTCGCCGTCCAGATAGGCTTGCGAGAAGCCGAGGCTGCCGCCGGCGATCAGTCTCCAGACCGGCCGCGCATTGTTGAGCCGCATGGTCGCCGCTGGGCCCGGCTCCGGGCCCGATGTGTGAAACTCGTCGCCATCCGGAAAGACGATCGTCAGCCTTCCGCGGGAGATGCGGTTCGCCCAGCCACGGATCATCCGTTGCCAGAGCGCCTGGCTGCGACCCGGCATCAGCCGCGTGGTGCCGTCTGCGTGACTCATATTCGCTCTCCCCCCGTGCGGGTGTCGGGTTTGACGATGGTGCGTGCTACGCGCTCGTCCGACCGGCGATGACGGTGAACGGGTATGCCCTTCAGCCAGAGTTTGAAGGCTTCCCAGTGGATTGCCGCCGTCACCTTCAACGTCATGAGAGGGTAGGTCGCGAAGGCTCTCAGAAGCATTCCATCCGTGAGAGGTGCGCGCTTGCCGGCGAAGGAGGCGTGCAGCAAGGCGCCCTCGCTGTCGTATTCGTTTATCGAGACGAGAACGGTCTCATCGGGCGGCATGATGCGGAACCGATAGCGGCAATTCATCGGCACGAATGGCGAGACATACATCTGCTTGGCGCAGTCATGGCGGACCGAGCCGTCATTGTCGGCACGGCCTTCACGCACCGGGATCACATAGGTATGCCGCTCGTGGAACGTGTTGCATACCTCGTAGAGAATGGCCTGCAACGTGCCGTCGGACGAGCGGCAGAAATAGACGGTGAGCGGGTTGAAGACATATCCCAGTATCCGGGGATAACAGAGCACCGCAATTCGAATGCCGCTGGCTGTTATTCCTGCCTGACGAAGATTTTCCTCGATCCAGCGTCGAAGGCCGCCAGTGTCGCCAAGGCCGTGGTCGGCATCGTGAAAACTGAAGACGGCGCGCCTGTTATAGCCGAACAGCCTGAGGCTCCGGCCGAGCGTTTCGATCTCGTCGAGATCGATCAGCAGCGAAAACACCCGGTAGCGGAGGCTGTGCTCCGCAGGCCGGTGGCGAGAGTGCACGACTGAACCGAAGAAGAGCGCGGATGCCTTGTTCATTCCGCAGCCATCCGCTGCTCGTCGAGGAATATGCGACCCGATTCATCCTCCACCGTCCAGGGCCTGCGCGCGCCGCCAAGCTGTTCGGCGACGGCAAGGCCGGATTGCAGGCCATCTTCATGGAAACCGCTGCCGAAATGCGCGCCGCAGAACCATGTGTGACGACGGCCCTGCAATTGCCAGAGCTGCTTCTGCGCGGCGATGGCCTTGGCGTCGAAAAGAGGGTGCGTGTAGCCTATCGTATGGTGGAATTTTTCCTCCTCGATCTCCGTCGGGGGATTGAGCGTCAGAAAGAGCGGCAGGCGTGGGTCGAGGTTTTGAAGGCGGTTCATCCAGTAGGTCACGCTCAATGCCCTGCTCTCGTCGCGACCGGTCCCTGAAAGGTAATTCCAGCTCGCCCAGACCGACCTGCGTCTCGGCATCAGGCCGGGATCGGAATGAAGAACGGCGATGTTCTGCGTGTAGTCGAATGCACCGAGAATGCGCCTTTCGCGTTCATCGGCGTCCGACAGCATCGCGAGCGCCTGATCGGCATGCGTGGCGATCACGACATGGTTGAAGCGGTCCGATTGTCCGCCGGCACACACCACCGTCGCGCCGAGATCGTCGCGACGCACGTCCACGACCGGCGAGCCGAGGCGTATCTCCCCGCGAAAATCATCCAGCATGCGCTTCACATATTCGCGGCTTCCGCCCCGGACCGTCCGCCATTTCGGCCGATCCTTCAGAAGCAGGAGGCCGTGATTGACGAAGAAGCGCAGAAAGGCCTCGAGCGGATATGCCCGCATGTCGCTGGCCTTCGTCGACCAGATCGCGGCCCCCATGGGCAAAAGATGGTCTTCGACGAAGCGCCGGCTGTAGTTTTCCCGTTCCAGAAATTCGCCGAGCGTCAAGCAGCCGGTTTCCGGGCGGCCGAGCATAAGGGGCGCCTCCCGGTAGAAGCGCAGGATATCCTTCACCATCGACCAGAAGCGCGGGCGCAGCACGTTGATCCTCTGGCCGAGCAGCCCCGAGATTCCCGATCCGGAATATTCGAAGGAGCCGTTATCGAGAGACGCGGAAAAGGACATGTCGGACTCTTGCGTCGGCACATCGAGTTCCCGGAAGAGGGCGGCAAGATTGGGGTAGTTCCGTTCGTTGTAGACAATAAAGCCGGTGTCCACCGCAACGATTCCATCGGGGCCCGCGACCTCGACGGTGTTCGAATGTCCGCCGGGGCGGGCCTCCCGATCGTAGAGGGTAACATCTGCGGTGCGCGAAAGAAGCCATGCCGCGGAAAGTCCGGAGATGCCGGAGCCGATCACGGCAATCTTCCTGCGGCTGTCGAATGGCCCTTGTTTGGCGTGACTGCTCATGACAACGCTTCCGTCTCTCTGGTTTTCGACAGGTATTACGTGATGAGGACGCAGTCGGATTGGTGGAGTGCGAATTTTTCGAGACGACGTGATCCAGGCTCGAACGTGCGGCGTAGAGGGGAACATGACGATACTCGTTCCGCCGACTTTCGACCGGTGTCATTTTGGACAGACCGCCCCTGGCGGGAAAATCGCGCGGAGGGGTGGCGAAACCGCGGCGAGGAAGGCGCGCACGACGGTTATGAATGAAAGTCCGCAAGACATGTCGAGCCTTGTCGAGGCCGTTGCGCGCGACCGCGATGTGGCGGCCTTCGAGATACTGTTTCGCCATTTCGGGCCCAGGGTGAAGACCTACATGATGAGGAAGATCAGGGACAGGCAATTGGCCGAGGAATTGATGCAGGAAGCGATGATGTCGGTCTGGAACAAGGCCGCCCTGTTCGATCCGGAAAAAGGCGCGGTTTCCGCCTGGATCTTTACGATAGCGCGCAATCTGGTGATTTCCGCCTTCCGCAAGCAGAACCGGCCCGAGTTCGATCCTGACGATCCCGCCTTTGTCCCGGCCGCCATCGAACCCGCCGATGTCGAGTTGCAGAACCGGCAGGAGGCAGACAGGCTTCTTGCGGCGATGGGGCGCCTGCCGCCCGAACAGCTTGAACTCGTGCAACGTTCCTTCTTCGGCGAGGTGCCGCACGCCACACTTGCACAAGAGTACGGCCTGCCTCTCGGAACGGTGAAATCCCGCATCCGCATGGCGGTCGCCAAACTCCGGAAGAGCCTGGGAGAACGGTCATGACCGTCCGCCATCATTTGAGCGACAGATTGCTCGCGGCCTATGCCACCGGCGAGCTTGCCGAGGGCTGGAGCCTGGCCGTTGCGACGCATCTCGCACTTTGCCCCGAATGCCGTTCAAGACTTCGCCGTTTCGAGGCCGCCGCGGGAGAAATGCTGGACGAACTTCAAGGGGACCGGGACGACATGGAAGGTTCCTGGGCGCAGGTGCGCGAGCGCTTGACGAACACGGACGTGCTCCCGAAGCCGGTCATATCCCGACCCACCGAGCGCCTGGACGGCGCCGTCCTTCCCGAGCCGCTGCGCTCATACCTTGGCGGAGATGCGCATGAACTCAGATGGAAGCCCCTCGGGCGCGGCGCTCATCACGTTCTGATCCCGACGCTGGACGACGAAACGACCGCGCGCCTGTTGCGCATCCCCGCCGGCAAGCCGGTGCCGGAGCACAGCCATGGCGGGCGTGAACTGACGCTCGTGCTTTCCGGAAGCTTTAGCGACCGCACCGGTCGCTTCGGGCGCGGCGACATCGAGGAGGCGGACGAAATGCTCGAACACCAGCCGGTTGCCGGAAAGGACGAGGATTGTATCTGTCTCGCCGTCACGGATGCGCCGCTCCGCTTCAAGAGCCGGTTCTTGCGCCTTATCCAGCCTGTTCTCGGGATCTAGGGACACTTCGTCATGCCTACCTATCTGATCGCCTATCTCTCGTCCGCGATTGTGCTGTTCGGTCTCGATTATGTTTGGCTGAGCCGTGTCGCCGGCGCCTTTTATCGCTCGCAGATCGGCGACATCCTGCGTGATCGTCCGAACATGACGGCGGCCGCGCTGTTTTATCTCTTTTACATCGTCGGTATCGTCTATTTCGCCGTCATGCCCGGCTTGAACAAGGCAAGCATGGCCACTGCGCTCGCCAACGGCGCGCTTCTCGGCCTGATCGCCTACGGTACCTACGACATGACCAATCTGGCCACGTTGAAAAACTGGTCCCTGCAGATCAGCCTTGTCGACATGGCGTGGGGCGCGGCGCTGACCTCGGTTGCCGCCGGTGCCGGCTATGCGGCGGTCGCGCTTCTCAAGGCATGACGGATAAGGAATGACCGGGGAGACGCTCCCCGATTTCTCAGGCAGGCCGCAAATGCGGAGGGGTTGCGCCTCGTCGCAATCGACGGACGAGAGCGGCGGCATGCGCGTTCGAAAAAACGACATGCCGCCATTTCTGCGTCAGCCGAACAGAGCCAGGCTGCTCTTCAGCGTAACCCATACACCCCAGAGCAGCGGAATGCCGACAACCAGCCAGGCAAGCGCGGCCTTGCCGTCGAGGCCGCCCTTGCCGATGCCGAACGAGCCCGTCGGGCCGGCCGAGGCCGCGGCGGATTTGGCCTGCAGGGAAGCGACTTCCTCGTCCGACATGAACCATTTGTCCGAAAGGGGGCGGACGAAAAGGTTGGCGACGAGACCGAGGGCCAGCATGCCGGCGAGGATATACATGGTGCCGGAATAAAGGGCCGGCCCCGGCGCGACGCCCGCCGCGACCTGTGCTTCGCGGATGTAGTTCACCACGACCGGGCCGACGATGCCGGCGGTTGCCCAGGCCGTGAGCAGGCGTCCGTGGATCGCGCCGACGAACTGCGTCCCGAAGATATCGGCGAGATAGGCCGGGATCGTCGCGAAGCCGCCGCCATACATCGACAGGATGATGGCGAATGCGAGCACGAACAGCGCCTTGTTGCCCATGTCGGCCAGCGTCGGCGCGGTCGCATAGAGCAGGATGCCGAGGATGAAGAAGGTGAAGTAGGTATTCTTGCGGCCGATCTTGTCGGAAAGCGACGCCCAGAAGAACCGGCCGCCGATGTTGAACAGCGAAAGCAGGCCGGTGAAGCCGGCAGCGATTGCCGCGATCTGGGTTTTCTGCGCCGCATCGAGCTGGGAGAAGGTGAGGTCCGGAAGCCCGATCAGCGAGCCGGCAAAGATTTCCTGCAGCATGGGGGAGGCCATGCCGATCACGCCGATGCCTGCCGACACATTCAGGCAGAGCACGGCCCAGATCAGCCAGAACTGCGGCGTCTTGTGCGCATCGCGCAGGTGCACATGGCGGGTCGTAATCATGGCCTTGCCGGTGGCGGCGGGCGTCCAGCCATCCGGCCGCCATCCGGCGGGCGGGATACGGTAGCCGAAGGCGCCGCCCATCATGAAGACGAAGTAGACGGCGGCCATGACGACGAAGGTCTGCAGCACGCCGACGGAGGTGTCCGTCTTGAAGGTGTTCATCAGCAGGTTTGCGAGCGGAGCGCCGATCATCGCGCCGCCGCCGAAGCCCATGATGGCCATGCCGGTCGCCATGCCGCGACGGTCGGGAAACCACTTAATCAGCGTGGAGACGGGGGAGATGTAGCCGAGCCCGAGCCCGATGCCGCCGATCACGCCGGCGCCGAGCCACATCAGCCAGAGCTGGTGGAACATGACGCCGAGCGCGGCGATCAGGATGCCGCCGCACCAGCAGCAGGCCGAGACGAAACCGGCCTTGCGCGGGCCGACGCGCTCCAGCCAGCCGCCCCATATGGCCGCGGAACAGCCGAGAAGAACGAAGAAGAGCGTGTAGATCCAGCCGAGATCGGCAACGCGCCAGTTGCACTCCGTGGTGAACAGCGCGCCGGCAAGCGTCAGGGAAGAGCAACTGTCCGGCGTGCTGCCGAGCGCCTTGGTGAGCGGCAGCCAGAAGACGGAGAAGCCATAGGCCATGCCGATGCAGAGATGGATGGCGAGCGCGGCCGGCGGCACGAGCCAGCGGTTGAAGCCGGGTTTGGCGATGATCCGTTCGCGATCGAGCAGCCCAGCGCCTTGATAGCCGCCCGAAAGTTGTTCCGTGGTCACAGACATTCGAATTTTCCTCCCTCTTGTCGATGCCGCGCCCGGCCGAAAAAGCTTCCGGCTCGCAGGCAATTGATAAACAGCAAGCGCCGTGCCAGCCGGCGATTCCTTCGTTATCAAGGAGTTAAGGGTAGGGCGGGTCGTTTTTCGGGGACAAAATGTCCTTCGCCTGGACAAAATGTCCGGACAATCAGTCCGCTTCGGGCAGCCAGAGTAAGAAGGTCGTTCCCGCGCCGACGGTGCTTTCGACGGACAATGCGCCGCCCTGGCGGTCGATCAGCGTCTGGCTGATCGACAGGCCGAGGCCCGTTCCCTCGCTGCGTTTCGTCGTGAAGAACGGGTCGAAGATGCGTTCTATGAGATCGGGCGCCATGCCGATGCCCGTGTCGGAAACCTCGATCGTCACGCCGGGCCTGCTGTCGCGCTGCTCATCGCGGCTGGCGAGGCGCAGAGTGCCGCCGTTCGGCATCGCATGGATCGCGTTGACGATGAGGTTGACGAGCACCTGCTGCAGCTCCGTTCGGTTCATCAAGAGGAGCCGTGTCGCGGTGTCCTCGCGCTCGACCCGGATATCCGCCTTGTTGAGCAGATACTGGACGAGCGGCAGGCAATCGGAGATGACTTCGGCGGCGGCGTGGCGTTCCAGGAAGCCGGCATATTCCTCCGGCCTCGCGAATTGCAGCAGCTTGTTGACGATCAACGTCATGCGGTGGATCTGTTCGTCGATCAGCCGAAGTTCGGTTGCGACTTCCGTCGCCCGGTCGTCCAGCACGCTGCGAACGACTTCGAGATTGCCCTGCATCACCGCAATCGGGTTGTTCATTTCATGCGCCACCCCGGCGGTGATTTCCCCGATTGCCGCAAGCTTCTCCGACATGATGAGCTGTTTGGTGGTCGCCTCGAGCTGCTGGTTGGCGAGTTCCAGCTCCCGCGTGCGCTCGGCGACGCGATCGTTGAGTTCGTCGTTCCAGGCCCGCAACTCGCGATCCCGGTCCTGGAGCTGATCGAGCAGATGGTCGAGATGGGCCGATACGACGCCGATCTCGTCGCGCGGGTTTTCAAGTCGGGTGCGTGCGCCGAGATCGCCGGACTCCACGGCGGCGATGGTGCCGGTCATGCGCTCCAGCGGTTTGAAAATCGAACGGGCCCAGCGAAGGAATATCGGCACGCTTGCTGCCGTGACCAGCAGAAAGGCGATGGCGATGCCGATGATGGTTTCCATCTTGGCGCGCGAGAACGGCGCTTCGAGGAAGCCGACATAGAGCATCCCGACACGATTGCCGAAACTGTCCCTCACCGGCTCGTAGGCCGAGACGTACCAGTCGTTCACCACGAATGCGCTGTCGAGCCAGACCCGCCCCTCATCGAGGACCGCGGAACGAACGGCGGCGGAAACGCGCGTCCCGAGCGCGCGTTTATCTTCGAACAGGCGCACATTGGTGCTGATGCGAACGTCGTCCAGGAACAGCGTGGCCGTGCCCTGGCTGCCTTCCGGCAGGCTCGCCTTGCGGTAGACCAGATCGTTGATCGTGTCGATGAATTCGAGATTCTGGTTCAGCAGGATACCGCCGACAATGGCCGCGCCTTCCAGGCCCGGCACGTTTACCGGGCTTGCGGAATGCACCACCATGCCCCGCGTTTCCGCGGTGCGGTCCGTCGGGACGGCGTTGGGTGTCGGCACGAGATCGAGACTGGCCCTCTTCGCCAGCGCAGGCGAGATCGCCGCAAGCTCCTCGTGTGAAAGAATATCGATCGCCGTGCTCGGCCTGCCGGCGAAGGCCGAGGCCATCACCGGCCAGTCGGTGCGGATCGCAGTCGAGGAGGGGGTATCGACGGAACCGATGATGCGGCCATCCGGCTCCACGAGAAAAAGGAAATCCAGCTTCAGCCTTTCGCGGCTTTCGCGTAGATAGTTCGCGAGCGAGCCCGTCTCGCGGGAGGAGGATGCGGCGTCGCGAAGGGCAACCGATTCCGAAAGCGCGTTCAGATGCTCGCCTGTGTTTTCAAGGATGCGCAGGAGATACTGGTGGGCGATGGTGAGGTCGCCGTTCACCTTCGAGATCAGCAGGGCGTCGAACTTGCCTTCCCAGCGCGCCATGGTGGCCACGAGCAGCAGCGGCAGAATGACCAGTGTCGGCAGAAGGGCGATGGCGAGAAGCCGGACGCGGATGGAAACGCCCCGGCTGGCGACCTTGTCGGATGCGTGCTCAGCCATTCCAGGCCACAAGCTTGCGATCGATGGTCTTTCGTGAAATCCCGAGCAGGCGGGCTGCCGCGTCCCGGTCGCCGCCCGTTTCGGCGAGCACCGAAAGGATGTGCCGCCGCTCGACGGCTTCCAGCGTATCCTGCGCCGCCTCGGCGCGTGGCGAAACGGGTCCGTGGAAATCCTTGGGGAAGCTGCCGAGGATCAGCGTGCGCTCGATGAGATTGCGCAGTTCGCGCACATTGCCCGGCCAGCCATAGGCCTTCAGCGCCGCCTTCACCGTCGCGTCGATCGGCACCGGCGGCATTCCGAGTTGCTGCGAGAGCTTGCGCATGAAGAGTTCGGCAAGTTCCAGCACATCGTCCGCGCGCTCGCGCAGCGGAGGCAGCGGCAGCTGCATGACATTGATGCGATAGTAGAGATCGGCGCGGAACGCCCCCTGCTGCACCAGCTTTTCCAGATTGGCATTGGTGGCGAAGACGAAGCGCAGATCGATCGGCACTTCGCGTTCGGCGCCAACCGGCCTGACACGCCGGTCCTCGATCACCCGCAACAGCTTGGACTGGATCGGCAGGGGCATTTCGCCGATCTCGTCGAGAAACAGCGTGCCGCCCTGCGCATGCAGGAAGAGACCGTCACGCCGGCTTTCGGCGCCGGTGAAGGCGCCGCGGATATGGCCAAACAGTTCGGACTCGATCACATCGGGCGGAATGGCCGCGCAGTTCACCGGCACGAACGGTTTCGCGGCCCGGTCGGAAAGCGCATGCAGCGAGCGCGCCGCCACCTCCTTGCCGGTGCCGGACTCGCCCGTCAGCAGGACGGTCGTCGGCAGCGGCGCAACGCGCGCGATGGCCTCTCGCACATGCTGCACGGCGGCCGAGCCGCCGATGAGCTTGTCCCGCAGCAGGATATGGTCGGCGGAGGCCTTCAGCTCGTAACGCAGCACGAAATTCTCCCGCTGCAGGCGCATGCGGTCGAGGCAGCGGGCAACCGCATTCAGGATCTGGTTGGACCGGAAGGGTTTCAGCACGAAGTCGACGGCGCCGGCGCGCAGGGCGCGTATCGCGGTTTCGAGGTCGGCATAGGCCGTCATCAGGATCGCATCGGCGAAAAGCCGATGCCGCGCTGCTCGTTCAGCCAGTCGACGCCGTTCTTGCCGGGCATGATATTGTCGAGGATGACGACGTCGAAATGGTTCTGGTCGAGCTTGCGGGAGGCTTCCTCGGTATTGGCAGCCTCCTCGATCAGCTTGCATCGCGGCTCCAGCGTGCGCACGAGAAAATTGCGCATGCCGGGTTCGTCGTCGACGATCAGGATCGAGGCCTGCGCGAGCCACGGGCCGAATTCCGGATCCCTCTGGCTGGCCAAAACTCTCCGTCCCGGTTCGATCCTCACCGCGTCGCGTCCCCCCTCGTTCAACGTCGAACCATTCATAACAGAGCCGGCCCGAAACGCCAAAACGGAGCGATGCGGCCGTTCTGGCGTCCACAGGATGCCGCAAACGCCTCATCGTCGGCGCGGCCCTCAACGCGGACGGAGAGCTCAGCCGCCGTCGAGCTGCACATTTGAAAGCTGCAGCCAGGGCGGGTTGTCGGCGTACATTTCACGAATGAGCTGCTTGATCTCCTCGATCCTGCCTTTCGCATCGTCGCGCCGGAAACTCATGATGATCGGCGACGTCGCCTTCTCGTCCTTTATCATCCGGTAACAGACGTCGTCGGGCCGTTGCCTTTGCGATGCCGCGGGAATGATGCACGAACTCACCCCGGCTGCCACGATGCCGAGCGCCGTCTGTATTTCCCTGACCTCTTCCACATTGCCGGGGGAAATCCCCTGCTCGGTCAGCATGTTGAGGATCTCGTCGGCGAAGCTGGGGCGCGGCGTCGACGGGTAGACGATGAGGGGTTCTCCCTCGAGTTCGGCAAGCGCGATCGGCTCGGAGGACAGCGATTTCGGATGGCCCTTGGGGAAAGCGACGACCAGCCGCTCCTCGCGCAACGTCAATCTCTCGATTTCCCTGTCGTTGAAGCGAACCCTGCCGAAGCCGACATCGATCCGCCGCTCCTTGAGGGCGGTGATCTGCTCGGTCGACATCAGTTCCCGGATTTCGATGTCGAGGTCCGGCCAGCGCCGGCGCATGCGGCGGACGAGATCCGGGATACCGCCGTAAAGGGTGGAGCCGACGCAGCCGATGACGTAGCGCTCCCGTTTCGACATGCCGATCTTGCGGGTCTGTTCGCGCATGTGTTCGGTCCGGGCGAGGATCTGGCCGGCCTGTTCATAGAAGAAACGTCCGGCCTCCGTCAGGTCGAGAGGACGGCTCGACCGGTCGATCAGCAGGACGCCCAGTTCCTCTTCCAGTTGCTGGATCTGCCGGCTGAGGGGCGGCTGGGCGATATGCAGGACTTCCGCGGCGCGCGAGAAGTTCCGTTCACGCGCCACGGCGAGGAAATAGCGCAGCTGCCTTAGCTCCATCGTCATACCTTTCAGGTATAAAATCCAACCTTTATAGTTTTGGACCGATTTCAAATTGGACGCTAGTTTCCTTGTAATCAAGGGAGAAGGCTCGGTGTCTATCGAAATCCGCATCAGTGCGATCGAAACGATTATACTCGATCTGCCCACCATTCGGCCCCATCGGCTCTCGATGGTGACCATGAACCGGCAGAGCATGACCATCGTCCGCATCCGCTGCTCCGACGGTTTCGAGGGGCTGGGGGAGGGAACGACCATCGGCGGTCTCGCCTATGGGCCGGAAAGCCCGGAAGGCATAAAGCTGACGATCGACGAATATATCGCGCCGCTGCTTATCGGTCGCGACGCGACCCGCGTCCAGTCCGCCATGGACCTTGTCGCCAAGGCGGTGAAGGGCAATCACTTCGCCAAATGCGCCGTCGAGGCTGCCCTGCTCGATTGCCATGCGCGCCGTCTGGGGCTGCCGATGTCGGAGCTTCTCGGAGGCCGCCGCCGCGACAGCCTGCCGATTGCCTGGACCCTCGCCTCCGGCGATACGGCCAGGGATATCGACGAGGCGCAGGCCATGCTCGATCAGCGGCGACACAAGGATTTCAAGCTGAAGATCGGCGTGAAGTCGATTGAAGAGGACATTCGCCACGTGGGCGCGATCCGCAAGGCGCTGCCGGACCTGGCCTCCATCCGGGTGGATGTCAACATGGCGTGGCGGGAGCGGGAGGCGCGCGGCGCGATTGCGGCTTTGGCCGATGCCGGCTGCGTGCTGGTCGAACAGCCGGTGGAGGGGATTTCGTCGCTCGCGCGGCTGCGGCGGACGTCTCCGGTTGCCATCATGGCCGACGAGGCTCTGGTCGGGCCTGAAAGCGCCCTTGAGGCCGCGAGCGCGCGGGCGGCCGATGTGTTCTCGATCAAGATCGAGCAGGCTGGAGGATTGTTTGCCGCCGCACGGGTGATCGCCATCGCCGAAGCCGCGGGCATCGGGATTTACGGCGGCACCATGCTGGAGGGGCCGATCGGCACCATCGCAGCATCTCAGTTGATGGCGACGGTCAGGGAACTGGAATGGGGCACCGAGTTCTTCGGCCCCCTGCTTCTCACCGAGGAACTGCTTGAGGAGCCGTTGCGCTTCGAGAATTTCGAGCTGCAATTGCCGAAAGGGCCGGGGCTCGGCGTGGCCCTTGCGGAAGAAGCCGTCGATCGTTTCCGCAGGGGCGGCAAGCACGCCTCGACCCTGCGTGTGGTGGGGTGAGATCATGCTGTTTCATGTTCGGATGGACGTTCGCCTGCCCCACGATCTGCCCCAGGAAGAGGCGGTGGAGATTATCGCCCGGGAAAAGGCCTATTCGCAGGAACTGCAGCGCAGCGGCAAGTGGCGGCACATCTGGCGCATTGCCGGCGAATACGCGAACTTCAGTGTTTTCGACGTGAAGGACAATACGGAGCTGCACGAGATCCTCTCGGGCCTGCCATTGTTCAAGTTCATGCATATCGAGGTCGCGCCGCTGCTGCGGCATCCGTCCTCGATCCGCGGCGACGACACCTGACGCCGCCGCCGGCGGAGGGGCCCGGGAGGACGGGCCCGCCTGATTTACCAAGCTATCCAAGAGGAGGAGTGACCATGAACGTTAAGATTTTCGACAGGCCGGATATTCAGGCATTTCTGAAGGTCCTGAGCGGTCTCGACAATACTGGCGGCAATCCGCGCATGAAGGAGATCGTGCACCGGATCATGTCGGATCTTTTCAAGGCGATCGACGACCTGAACGTCACGCCTGATGAATACTGGACCGGCATCGCCTGGCTCAACGAACTCGGCGCCGCCGGACAGGCCGGCCTGATCTCGCCCGGCCTCGGCCTCGATCACTTCCTCGACGAGCGTCTCGACGCCATCGACGCGGCGCTCGGGATCGAGAACCCCACGCCGCGCACCATCGAAGGCCCGCTCTACGTGGCCGGCGCCCCGGTGTCCAAGGGCTTCGCCCGCCTCGACGACGGGACCGACGAGAACGGCCACACGCTCATCATGCACGGTACGGTCTACGGCTCCGATGGAAAGCCGCTGCCGGGGGCGAAGGTCGAGGTCTGGCACTGCGACACGCGCGGTTTCTATTCGCATTTCGATCCGACCGGCAAGCAGGCGCCGTTCAACATGCGCCGCACGATCATCGCCGACGACAAGGGCTGTTACAAGTTTCAGAGCATCGTGCCGCATGGCTACGGCGTGCCGCCGGGCAGCCCGACCGAGAAACTGCTGTCGGCCCTTGGCCGCCACGGCCAGCGTCCGGCCCATATCCACTTTTTCATCAGCGCCGACGGTCACCGTAAGCTGACGACGCAGATCAACATCGAAGGCGATCCGTTGATTAACGACGATTTTGCCTATGCGACTCGCGACGGTCTGGTGCCCTCGGTCATCGAACGGACGGACGAGGCGAGCATCCACGCCAATGGGTTGAACGGCCCCTTCGCCGAGATCGTGTTCGATATCCGCCTGACCGCGCTTGTCGATGGCGTCGACAACCAGGTCAACGAACAGCGCCAGCGCGCCGCTGCCTGAAGCGTGTCGCGATCCTTCGGGTTCGCGTCTTAAGCTTCAAGTCCGGTCTTTGGCATGCCGCAACCGCAGAACCGATACACACTTCTGCGAGACATGCCTTGGCCGGCGGCAAGACCGGCGGCCCGAAGTGGCCGCCGCCAACCCAACGTTATCACCGACATTGTGGCAAGGGCCGCGCCACCGGCGCGCCCCTGCGGGAGAACGCTCATGTCCGCAATCATCGACAAGGCCCGGGACCTCGACCAGCTGCTTGCCAGCGCCGTTCAGGACGACAAGGAGGCAGGCGTATTCCGCTGCCGCCGCGACATCTTCACCGACGAAGACCTGTTCGAACTGGAGATGAAGCACATCTTCGAGAGCAACTGGGTCTATCTGGCCCATGAAAGCCAGGTTCCGGAAAACAACGACTATTACACCACCTATATCGGCCGGCAGCCGGTGGTCGTCACGCGCGACAAGAACGGCGAGCTGCATGCGGTCATCAACGCCTGCGCCCATCGCGGCGCGATGCTGTGCCGGCGCAAGCACGGCAACAAGGGCAGCTTCACCTGTCCGTTCCACGGCTGGACCTTTTCCAACACCGGCAAGCTTCTGAAGGTCAAGGACGAGAAGACGACGCAGTATCCGCCGCAGTTCGGCAAGAACGGCTCGCACGATCTGACCCCCGTCGCCCGCTTCGAAAGCTATCGCGGCTTCCTGTTCGGCAGCCTCAAGGAAGACGTGGCGCCGCTTGCGGAATATCTCGGCGAGACCAGGGTCATCATCGACCAGATCGTCGATCAGGCGCCGAACGGGCTCGAGGTCTTGAGGGGCAATTCCTCCTACATCTATGACGGTAACTGGAAGCTCCAGATGGAAAACGGCTGCGACGGTTACCACGTCAGCTCCGTGCACTGGAACTATGCCGCCACCATGGGCCGGCGCAAGGAGGAGGGCACGAAGGCGGTGGACGCCAACAGCTGGAGCCGCTCCGTCGCGGGTGTCTACGGCTTCGAGAACGGCCATATCCTGCTCTGGACCAACACGATGAACCCCGAGGTGCGGCCGGTCTATCGCCACCGGGACGAAATCCGGGCGCGGGTCGGAGACAACAAGGCGGATTTCATCGTCAACCAGACCCGTAACCTCTGCATCTACCCGAACGTGTTCCTGATGGACCAGTTCAGCACCCAGATCCGCGTGACCCGCCCGATCAGCGTCGACAAGACCGAGATCAGCATCTTCTGCTTCGCGCCGAAGGGCGAAAGCGAGGCGGACCGGACCCTGCGCATCCGCCAGTACGAGGATTTCTTCAACGTGTCCGGCATGGGTACGGCGGACGATCTGGAGGAGTTTCGCGCCTGCCAGGCAGGCTATGCCGGTACGGCGGCGTTGTGGAACGACCTGTCGCGTGGTGCGCCGCTCTGGATCGACGGTCCCGATGACAACGCCAGGCGCATGGGCCTCAACCCGCTGCTCTCCGGCGAGCGCAGCGAGGACGAGGGGCTGTTCGTCCGCCAGCACGAATACTGGGCGAATGTGATGCGCGAAGCGCTTGCCACCGAGAAGACGGGAGCGAAAGCATGAGCATTTCCTTAGACGCCATTTGTGCCTTCCTGTATCGCGAGGCACGTCTTCTCGATGACCGCGAATGGGATGCGTGGCTGACCTGCTACGCTCCGGACGTCACCTATTGGATGCCGGCCTGGGATGACGACGACCGGATCACCGAGGACCCGCAGTCGCAGATCTCCCTGATCTACTACCCGAACCGCGACGGATTGGAAGACCGGGTGTTCCGCATCAAGACCGAACGTTCCGGCGCCTCGACGCCGGAGCCGCGCACCAGCCACAATGTGACGAATGTGGAAGTGCTGGAGATGCGGGGCGACGAGGTCGACGTGCGCTACAACTTCCACACGCTGAACCATCGCTACAAAGTCACCGACCATTTCTTCGGCACCATGTTCGTCACGCTGCGCAAAGACGGCGACGGTCTGCTGATCTCGAACAAGAAGATCGTCCTGAAGAACGATTACATCCGCCAGGTCATCGACGTCTATCACATCTGACCTGTGTCACCGGGCTTTCACGAACTGATGAGGAGGGTTCCATGGCCTGCTACAAGATTGCATTGAACTTCGAGGACGGGGTGACCCGCTTCATCGATTGCAAGGCGGGGGAGAAGGTGCTCGATGCCGCATTCCGCAACAGGATCAATCTGCCGATGGACTGTTCCGACGGGGTCTGCGGCACCTGCAAGTGCCGGGCGGAAAGCGGCGCCTACGATCTCGGCAGCGATTATATCGAGGATGCGCTGAGCGAGGACGAGGCTGGGAAGGGCCTTGTCCTGACCTGCCAGATGGTCCCGTCGAGCGATTGCGTTCTTTCGGTGCCGACGACGTCCTTCGCCTGCAAGACGGGCCAGCAGTCGTTTGCCGCCACGGTGGCGGGCATAACGCCGCACAACGATGCCACGATCGTGCTGGAACTGGATGTCGACGCAGCGGCGCAGGCGCCCGTCTTCCTGCCGGGCCAGTATGTCAACATCGACGTCCCCGGCAGCGGTCTGACCCGCTCATACTCCTTCAGCAGCGCGCCGGGCGAACGGCGCATCGGCTTTCTCATAAAAAAGATCCCGGGCGGCGTGATGAGCAGCTGGCTTGCAAGGGCAAGAACCGGAGACAGGCTCGATATCACCGGTCCTCTCGGCAGCTTCTATCTGCGCAACGACGAGCGGCCGCTTCTCATGCTGGCCGGCGGCACCGGGCTTGCGCCGTTCCTGTCGATGCTGGAAGTGCTCGCCCGCGCCGGCTCGCAGCAGAAGGTCCATCTGATCTACGGCGTCACGCGCGATCTCGACCTTGTGCTCGTCGAGGAACTGGAACGCTATGCGACCCGCCTGCCGAATTTCAGCTTTGCGACCGTGGTGGCCGACCGAGCATCCTCGCATCCGCGCAAGGGCTGGGTGACCGAGCACATGCCGGCGGACATGCCGGCCAATGGCGGTTTCGATGTCTATCTCTGCGGTCCGCCGCCGATGGTCGATGCGGTGCGGCGCCATTTCGACGAGACCGGCGTCAGGCCGGCGAACTTCCACTACGAGAAGTTCACGCCGAACGCCGTGCTGAAGGAAAGCGCATGAACGCGCCGGTCTTTGAGAACCGCTTCGCCGGCAAGGTGCTCGTGGTGACCGGAGCGGCACAGGGCATCGGGCGCGCCGTCGCCCTGCGCGCGGTGCAGGAGGGCGGACAGGTGGTTTTTGTCGACCGGGCCGATTTCATCGGCGAGGTCGTCGCGGAGGCCGCAAGCCCCAATGCCGCAGCCTTCAACACCGATCTGGAGACACATGACGGGGCGGAAGCCGCGATGCGGTTTGCGGCGGAAAGGTTCGGCGGCATCGACATTCTCGTCAACAATGTCGGCGGCGCCATCCGCATGCGACCGTTTGCGGAATTCAAGCCACAGCAGATCGATGCGGAAATCCGCCGCTCGCTGATGCCGACGCTTTACTGCTGCCATGCGGTCATTCCGCATCTTTTTGCCCGCGGCGGCGGCGTGATCGTCAATGTTTCGTCGAATGCGACGCGCGGCATTCACCGCGTCCCCTATTCGGCGGCGAAGGGCGGCGTGAACGCGATCACCCAGTCGCTCGCCATGGAACTCGCCGGTCGCAATATCCGCGTGGTGGCGACGGCACCCGGCGGCACGGAGGCGCCCGCCCGCCGCGTTCCTCGCAATGCCGAGGGCGACACGGCCGAGGAACGGGGCTGGATGTCGGAAGTGGTCGATCAGGTGAAGCAGTCGAGCTTCATGAAACGCTACGGGACCATCGGGGAACAGGCCGCGCCGATCCTTTTCCTCGCCTCCGACGAGGCGTCCTACATCACCGGCAGCGTGCTGCCGGTCGCAGGCGGCGATCTCGGATAGTCCACCTTATTTCCATGCGTGACAACTCGGGGAGGAGTGATATGCGCAATATCGATGTGAATGAAGCAATAGACAGCCATCCCTTCGGAGGGTTCCAGTGGACGGTGGTGGCGCTCTGCGCGCTATTGCTCATCGTCGACGGATACGACGTCTTCGTCGCCGGCACGGTGTTGCCGACGCTGATTGCGGAATGGGGCCTGAGCAAGCCGCAGGCCGGCGCTCTCCAGGCCTGGGCGCTGTTCGGCATGATGTTCGGCGCGTTGGTCTTCGGGCCGCTGGCCGACAGGATCGGCCGCAAGAAGGGTATCGCCATCAGCTTCATGCTGTTCACGGTGTCGACGCTCTTCACCGGTTTCGCCGCCTCGCCGGACCAGTTCAAGGTCTTTCGCTTCATCGCCGGTCTCGGCTGCGGCGGACTGATGCCGAACGCGGTCGCGCTGATGAACGAATATGCGCCGAAGCGCCTGCGCGGCACCATGGTGGCGTTGATGTTCTCCGGCTACTCGGTCGGCGGCATGGTGGCGGCGGGCCTCGGCATCGGTCTCATTCCGCAATACGGATGGCAGCCGATGTTCTTCATTGCCGCCGTACCGCTCGTCATGCTGCCCTTCATCCTGTGGCAGCTGCCGGAATCGCTCGGTTTCCTCATCCGCCAGGGCGATCAGGCAAAGGCAAAGCGCATCTATGCCAAGATCGATCCCGCCGCGCGCCTCGGTGAAAACGATAGGCTGGTCTTCAGCGAAACCAAGGGTGCATCCGCCTCGGTCGCGGAACTCTTCCGTCACCAGCGCAGCCTGCGCACCCTCATGCTGTGGGTTGCCTTCTTCTGCTGCCTGCTGCTGGTCTATCTGCTGTCGTCCTGGCTGCCGAAGGTGCTGCAGGAAGCCGGCTATGCGGAAAAGGCGAGCCTTCTCAGTCTTTTCTCGCTGAACTTCGGCGGCATGGTCGGCGCGATTGCCGGCGGCCGGCTCGGGGATCGCTTCGGCCTGCCGAAAGTCGTGGTCGGCTTCTTCCTCGCAGCCGCCGTCTCGATCGCGCTCATCGGCTACAATCCGCCGGCCGGCATCCTTTTCCTCATGGTCTTCGTTGCCGGGGCGACCACCATCGGCACGCAGATCCTGCTCTATGCCAGCGTGGCGCAGCTCTATAACCTCTCCGTCCGTTCGACGGGGCTGGGCTGGGCCTCCGGTGTCGGGCGCATCGGCGCCATCGTCGGACCGACGCTCGGCGGCGTATTGCTCGCCCAGCAGTTGCCGCTGCAGCAGAACTTCCTGATTTTCGCCGTACCGGCGGCGGTTTCCGCTCTCGCGATGGCGGTCTTCGCCGTCAGCAACGCCCGGCGCGAGAGCGCCGTCCAGCTGGCGATGGTATGAGAAACGGGGTAGCCGGCGGGTGGACATGCCGGCTACCCTATCGGTCGTCATCCGTTCCATCGACCTGTCCCGCGCTGGAGCCGCTGCCGGGACAGGCCCGATGAACCCCATAATCCACGGCCTGAAGAGTTCCGGTAAAATGCCCCATCTCGATCTCTCCACCCATCGCCTCCATTATCGCATCGACGGCGACATCTCGGACGAAGTCAGGCCATGGCTGCTCTTCTGCAATTCGCTCGGCACCGACCTGCACATGTGGGACGCTCAGGCAGAAGCATTGTCGGAGCGTTACCGCGTGCTGCGCTATGACAGGCGCGGTCACGGCCTGTCCTCGGCACCGCCCGCGCCGTACTCGCTTTCCGATCTCGGCGGCGACGTGCTCAGGCTGCTCGATGCCCTCGATATCGGGCAGACGCATTTTTGCGGCCTCTCCATCGGCGGGCTGACGGGGCAGTGGCTCGGTATCCATGCGGGCCGCCGGCTCGGAAAAATCGTGCTTTGCGCCACGGCGGCTAGGATAGGAACGGCGGAGAGCTGGAGCGCCCGCATCCAGGCGGTGCGGAAAGACGGACTGGAGGGCCTTCGCGCTGCAACCGGCGAAAGATGGTTCACCCCGGAATTCAGGGAGGCGGAGCCTGGCATCGTGGGGGATATTCTCGACCGTTTCGCCGCGACCTCGGTCGAGGGCTATGTGGGCTGTTGCGCGGCGCTGGCTGACGCCGATCTTCGCACTGAAATCGGAGGGATCGCCAACCCGGTTCTCGCCATATCCGGCGCTGCCGATCCGGTATGTCCTCCCTCCGATCTCGAGCAGATCGCAAGCGGCGTGCAACGGGGAAGCCATCTCTCTCTTCCAGGACGGCACATCGTCAACATCGAGGCGGCCGACCTGTTCAATGCGGCAGTCAGAGACTTTCTCGATCAGCAGCCGGCAGCTATCCGCCCGGCAGAATGACCGATGATCCGGCCTGGTCCGGCGGTCGAACCCCTCCCGCCGGCTTGACACCCTTCCGCGTTGATCGTTTCTGACTGGGACGGACGGCAGGCCGCCGCCCGCCCGACAAAAAAACCGGAGGAGACCTCATGACCAGCAGCGGCGCCAATATCCTCATCTGCGACCTGGTGGGCCTCAAGCTGCTCTCCGACGGCCGTCCCGACCACAGCGAGATCGCGCGCTACGTGGCGGAAAAGGGCGGTGTCTTCCATGAAGGCAGCATGAGCGCTCCCGCCACCGTCTCCGACGGACGCCTGCATTTCCATTACCTGCCCGATCTCAGCACCCGCGAGGAGCTTCTCGCCGTTGCCGGAAACGGCCAGTATGACGCCGTGATCGCCGCCGCCACCTTCCTTCCGGCGGAAACCGTGTTTCCGCTCGGAGGCGTGCGGATCGGTGCCGGCACCGGCAATATGGGTTCCGCCTCCTGGGGCGGCGGCAGCGGCGCGGGCGGAACGGCGCCGCTGATGAACACGCCGGGCACCAACAGTCGCGCCACCGCGCAGATGGTGCTGAAGGCACTGTTGAAGGTCGTGCCCGACCTGCCGGTGGACGAACTCCACGCGCGCGTCGCCGCAGGCCAATTCGATACCGGTCGCGAGCTTCGCGACTATCCGACCCAAAAGCTGGAAGGCAAGTGTCTCGCGGTGATCGGCTACGGCAATATCGGCCGCGAGGTTGCAAGGCTTGGCCAGGCCTTCGGCATGGATGTCGTGGTGCATGCCCGCGCCCGCCACCGGGAATGGATCGAGGCCGAAGGTTTCATCTATGCGGAAGATCCGGTTCGGGCGGCGGCCGGTGCGGATGCGCTGAGCGTCCATGTCGGCCTCGGCCAGCCCGTTGCGGAAACCGGCACATGGAGCAATTCCGGCCTGATCGGCGACGCCGTGCTGTCGGCGCTGAACGATGGCGCGATCCTCATCAACTACGACCGCGGCGAGCTGGTCGATGTTCCGGCGCTTGCACGCGCGCTCGCTGCGGGCAAGGTGCGCCATGCGGCGATCGACGCCGACCTTTTCCGCAATCTTGAGACCGGCGCGCTTTCCGGGCCGATGCTGCCTTATCTGGCGCTCGTCGAAACCTATCGCGACCGGCTGGAGCTTCTGCCGCATGCCGCAGCCGATACCGATCATCCCTCTCGCGTCGCAGGCGCGAAGCAGGCGGTCGACCAGATCTTTTCGGCCATCGTCGAAAAGCGTGTCATCAACCTCAAGGGCACGCTGCCCGAGGGTTATACCGACGGCGGCCCGCAGGTTCCGACCGGCATCGGCGGTCTTTCGGCAGGCGGTCTTGCCCGCTTTGCTGCCAACGAAACCATGCTGAAATCCCTCGAAGCCGCCGCCCGCAACATCGCCGAACTCGCCGCTTCGCTCGGCGCGGCCCGCGCCGAAGGCCGCCTCGGCGAAGCCGCAACCGCCTCACTCGAAGCCATGCTTCTGAACACGAACCGGCTCGCGAGCCTCATCCGCACCAACGGCCTTCAGGGCCCGCCGGCGAGGGCTTGAGCGGCGGATGGCCGCTTTCTGCTATTCGCCCGCTTCGCCCAGAAGGCCGTCATAAACCTCCATGAGGGCGTCGGTAATGGCCTGACCGAGGGCATTGCCCGCCGCGCGGACATCGTCTTCCGATCCGTCGCGGGCAGCCTTGGCGAGCGCAAAACCCTGCTCGCTGACGATCAGCTTTGAAACCTCGATCGCCCAGAGGCCGAAATCGCCGCGATTTTCGATTCTGATCGTGTCCATTGGGTCCTCCGAATGCCTTGGGCGGGTCTGTCTTCCTGCGCCGGACGGGGCCGGACGCACCTGCGTATAGGCCCAAGCCGGGGCGGAAGCGAGCGCTTTGATGAAAGACATACAAGGTTGTCTTCGGGCGCTTTCGGTTCAGGTCGCTGTCCCGCCTCCGGATGCGAAGGCGAAAACCGCATCGTAAACACCGCGCGGCATCTTCAGGAACTTCGAAAATGCCTGCGCGACATCGGTCCTCTCCACGCCCGGAATATATACGCCGTACTCCTGCAGGCGATGGGCATGGTCGCGTGCTCGCGCGATCCGTCCTTCGCCGGCTGTTCCCGGCATGATCGCGATCACCGTCAGTCCCACGGCCGGGGAGGCGTTGCCGGATCGGAAGTCCGGCACGTCAAGCGACCAGGGCCCACCCGTCAGGCCGGCGGAAAGCATCTCCACGAGAAGCGCCACATTGGCGCCCTTGCGGCCGCCGAAGGGCAGCAGCGCGCCTTCAAGCGCCTCTTCCGCGTTGCGGGTCTGCCGGCCGCCGGCATCCACCGCCCAGCCCTCCGGAATGGGCCGTCCCTCGGCCGCCGCTGCGACGATGTTGACGAAGGCCGTCGCGCTTGAAGACTGGTCGATGACCAGCGGCGGCACCCCATCGCCGAGCGGAAAGCCGAAGGCCAGAGGGTTGGTGCTGTAGACGGCCGGGCCTCCGGGCCTGATTACGACCATGGCGTTGGCGTTTGTCGCCGCGAGGCCGACCAGGCCTTCGGCCGCAAGCCGGCGCACGTAATATCCGAGCTCTCCAGTGGTGTAGCTGTTCGTCTGGGTAAGGATGGCAATCCCCAGGTCGCGCGCCGTAGCGACGAAATCGCCGAATGCGAGGTCGAAGCCGAGCTGCGCTATGCCGCCATCGGCATCGGAGGCGAGAAATGCGGGGAAGGGGCGCGTGAGGCCGGGGGCGGGATCGCCGTTGATGCGTCCCTCGCGAAAGCCGTTCAGGTAATCCAGCATATGCGGAAAACCGAGCGTCGCCGGACCGAAGCGCGCCGCCGAAAGCGTGGCGGCGACGAGCGACCGCGCGCTGTCGGGATTTGCGCCGGCGTTCAGGCAGGCGCGCATCGCGAGCGCTTCCGCTTCCGCCTGATCGAGTTCGATTTCGTCGGACATCATGCGCCCTGCATTCTGCGACAGCATGGCGAGAGGCCCCGAGGCTCGACGATCCCGGCGTTCAACACCGCGTTCGCGATGGCTGCGCCGATCAGGCCGATCCTCAAGCCTTTGCCTGTTCCCACCTTGCCTTCACTCCGTTCTGTATCCATGCCGCGCGAAAAAGCGGTCGAGTTCCCGCTGCTGCGGGATCTGGCCGGTATAGATTGCGATGTATTCCGGGATGCGCTTCATGCGCAGCGCAAGATCCTCGCTGGATTGCATCGAGATATATCCGATCTGGACCAGATAGGTCGTGCGTGCGCGAACGTCCGCCGGCCCCTCGGCGTAGCCGAACCGGGAGAACATGCGGCACAGCGCCTCCATTCTCGTCTGGTCGGCCCGCTGCACTTCCGTAAGGATTTCCGGCGATTGCAGGGCCCAGCTGCGGACCGCGAACTCGAACTGGGAATCGAAGAGATCCTTGTTCAGCCAGCAATCGAAGACGTTCAGCATCGCCTCCGCGATGGATTCGGCATAGGCCTCGGTTTGTCTGACCAGATTGCCGGTATTCTTCTCCCTCCAGCGCGAAACGAGCGCGCCCAGAAGCTCCTCCCGATCCTTGAAGAACCAGTAGAAGCTGGTTCGCGAAAGATTGAGCCGCTTGGCCAGCGGCAGGATCTTTACCGAATCCACGCCGGATTCGAGCAGGGTTTCGTAGGCGGCCTCAAGCCATCCTTCGTGCGAGCCTCGCCATCCGCTGTCAGCCGTCGCCTGTTCCATGACCGTCTCCTAACAAATCCCGCTCGCTGTCACAAGCAAAATGTACACATACGTCGATTTGCCAGACGACGGTGTTTTTGATTGTTGACACCTATGTACATTCCCGCTTACCGTCGGAAACAAAGCCCCCCAAAAGACGGAGCCCGTCGCATGTCGAACGATCCCCTGCTTCAGCCCTATCAGCTGAAGCACCTGACCCTGCGCAACCGCATCATCGTCACCTCGCACGAACCCGCCTATCCCGAAGACGGCATGCCGAAGGGCCGCTACCGGGTCTATACGGTGGAGCGGGCGAGGGGCGGGGTGGCCTTGACCATGACCGCCGGTTCCGCCGCCGTCTCGAAGGACAGTCCCCCGGTCTTCAACAATCTGCTTGCCTACAAGGACGAGATCGTTCCCTGGGTTCGGGAAATGACCGATGCGGTGCATGAAGCGGGAGCCGCGATCATGATCCAGCTCACCCATCTCGGCCGCCGTACCCGCTGGGACAAGGGAGACTGGCTGCCCGTGCTTGCCCCCTCCCATCATCGCGAGGCGGCCCACCGGGCATTTCCCAAGAAGCTCGAGGACTGGGATATCGAGCGCATCATCAAGGATTTCGCCGATGCGGCCGAACGCATGAAGGCGGGCGGCATGGACGGCATCGAGCTGGAAGCCTACGGCCATCTCATCGATCAGTTCGTCTCGCCGCTCACCAACGAACTCGACGGTCCCTATGGCGGCTCGCTCGACAACCGCATGCGCTTCTGTTTCGACGTCCTGAAGGCGATCCGCAAGCGGGTCGGCGACGACTTCATCTTAGGCTTGCGCTATACGGCGGACGAATGTCTTCCCGGCGGGACCGGAAAGGCCGAAGGCCTTGAAATCTCCCGCCGCCTCAAGGAAAGCGGCCTGATCGACTACCTGAACATCATTCGCGGCCATATCGATACCGACCCGGGCCTGACCGACGTTATCCCGATCCAGGGCATGGCAAGCGCCCCCCATCTCGATTTTGCCGGCGAAATCCGCGCGGCGACGCATTTCCCGACCTTCCATGCGGCGAAAATTCAGGACGTCGCCACCGCGCGCCATGCGATTGCCGCCGGCAAGGTCGACATGATCGGCATGACCCGCGCCCACATGACCGACCCGCATATCGTGCGCAAGATCCTCGAAAGGCGCGAGGAGGACATCCGTCCCTGCGTCGGCGCGAATTACTGTCTCGACCGCATCTACCAGGGCGGCCTTGCCTTCTGCATCCACAATGCGGCGACGGGCCGCGAGGAGACGATGCCGCACGATATCCCGAAGGCGGCGGTGCGCAAGAAGGTGGTGATCGTCGGCGCCGGCCCGGCCGGCCTCGAGGCGGCGCGCGTTTCGGCCGAGCGCGGCCACGAGGTCGTGGTCTTCGAGGCGGCGAACGATCCCGGCGGACAGATCCGGCTCACCGCCCAGAGCGAGCGCCGGCGGGAAATGATCGGCATCATCGACTGGCGCATGAGCCAGTGCGAGAAGCTCGGCGTCACCTTTCATTTCAACACATGGGCGGAAGCCGGCATGGTTGCGGCGGAAAATCCCGATGTCGTGATTGTCGCGACCGGCGGCCTGCCGCATACCGATGTGCTGACCCATGGCAATGAGCTGGTCGTCTCCTCCTGGGACATCATTTCCGGTGACGTGAAGCCGGGTGCTAACGTGCTCGTTTATGACGACGCCGGCGATCATGCCGGCCTGCAGGCCGCCGAGATCATCGCCAGAGCGGGCGGCAAGGTGGAAATCATGACCCCGGACCGGTCCTTCGCACCGGAGGTGATGGCCATGAACCTCGTCCCCTACATGCGCTCCCTGCAGAAGCTCGATGCGACGTTCACCGTCACCTACCGGCTGGAGGCCGCGGAAAAGAGCGGCAACCAGCTCATCGCCCATGTCGGCAGCGATTACGGCGGGGTCGCGAAGCAGCGCACGGTCGACCAGATCGTCGTCAACCACGGCACTATTCCGCTGGATGACCTTTATTTCGAGCTGAAACCCGGTTCGAGGAACCTTGGCGAAGTCTCGTATGACGAATTGCTGTCCGGGGCGCCACAGACGGTCGAACGCAATCCGGACGGAGCCTACCAGCTCTTCCGCATCGGCGATGCGGTCGCAGCGCGCAACACCCACGCCGCCATCTATGATGCGCTGCGCCTCGCCAAGGATATCTGACGACGGCGCGGGGCATGCGCCGCACGGAGCATCCTCGGTATCGTCCTCCTTCGCCGCGAGAGGAAGGAGGCGTCCCGACCGGCTGCCGGTCCGGGGCGCTTCCGGCGAAGGCCTGTCACCTGCCGCAGCAGGCCGGCTCCGCCTTCTGTTCCGCCAGCCAGCGGTCGCGCGGCTTGCAACTGGATGGGCGGGCGGAAAGCGTGACCTCGAACCGGCCTTCGTTCATTTGCGGCGGCGAGGCGCTGTAAAGCGCCATGGGCCGCATTCCATCGCTGACCTCGAAGGTCAGCCTTGCCGATGGCTGCAGACGAACATGATCGGAAACCTTGCGAATAATGGCGGAAAACTTGCCCGCCGGCATATGGGAGCGGCCATCCTCCTCGATATCCCAGAGCTGGATGAATATTTCCGACCAGCTTTCCGGATTGGCGCCGCAGTCGAGGGCGGAGAAATCGCCTGCCTTGACCTCGGTGACGTGATAACCGGGCTTTACCGGCCGACCCTCGTAGAGAAATATCAGGGATGCCTCGGGTACGTCGGCGAGCGCATCGAGAAGATGGCCGAGCGTTATGTCTGTCAAAGGGGGCTTGTCGATCGTCGTCATGTGCGCTACTCCTCTATTCAATATTTCAAGGATTATTTGAATATGGACGAACGTCAAGCTCTAATATCGTTCGCGGCCCTTTCCCAGGAGACGCGCCTCGCCATCGTCCGCCTTTTGGTCGTGGCCGGACCGGATGGGCTTGCTGCGGGCGTGATTGCGGAGCGCATGGGCGTTTCGGCCTCCAATGTTTCCTTCCATCTGAAGGAGCTGGAGCGGTCCGGCCTTATCTCGCAGAGACGGGAATCGCGCTCTATCGTCTACAGCGCCAGTTATGAGACCCTTGCAGCTCTCCTGACCTTCCTGATGGAGGATTGCTGCTCGGGGCATCCCAGTATCCGCGAGGGAATGAAGCGATCCGATGGCTGCTGCGCGGAGGAAGACGTTTCCGGCGGGGATGACGTCCTTGCCTGAAGCAAAAGTTCCGGTCGGCATCGTATCCGCCCTCGGCCTCACCCAGATCATCGGCTATGGCAGCCTCTATTACAGCTTCAGTATCCTGGCGCCGGAAATGGCCGGCGATCTCGATCTCACGCTCGCGCAGGTCTTCGCCATCTTCTCGGTGTCGCTGTTCGCCGGGGGGCTGTCAGCCCCCTATATCGGCCGGCAGATGGATCGCATCGGGGCCGCAACCGTGATGGCGCTCGGTTCGGCCCTGTCCGCGCTGACCCTCATCCTGTGCGCCTGGTCGTCGTCCGTCGCGACCTTTGCCTGCGCAATCGTCCTTTTGGAAATGGCTTCCGGAATGGTCCAGTACCAGGCCGCCTTCGCGGCTCTGGTGGAAGCCGATCCCCGGTCCGCATCGCGAAGCATCACCTATCTCACGCTTGTCGCCGGTTTTGCCTCGACGATCTTCTGGCCGATCTCGACCGCGCTGATGGGGCATCTTTCCTGGCGCGAGATCTATCTGCTTTATGCCGCGCTGAACCTTGTCGTGTGCATGCCGCTGCATATCTGGATCGTGAGAAAGGGAAAGGCTGCGGCGGCCAACGGATCGGGATTTGTCCGCGAGCATTTGACCGGCACAATTCCCCGTGAACGCCGACGCGGCGCCGTGTTTGTCGTTTCTGCCGCCTTCGCGCTTCTGGGCTTCACCCTGGGAGCGATGCTCGCCCATATGGTGCCGATGCTCTCTGCGCTGGGGCTTGGAAGCGCCGCTGTCTTCATCGGTGCGCTGTTCGGCCCGGCACAGGTGCTGAGCCGATTGGTCAACATGATTTTCGGCACGAGGCTCGCCCCGCCGGGGCTCGCCCTCCTGTCGGCGCTGCTCATGGTGATCGGTGTCGTCGTTCTGGCGCTCTCCGGCGACTGGCTGCCGGGTGCGGTCGCCTTTTCCATATGCCTCGGCCTCGGATCGGGCATCAACAGCATCGCCCAGGGCAGCTTGCCGCTCTATCTGTTCGGCTCGGACGGGTACGGCGCCCTGACCGGCAAGATGGCGGCGGCGCGGCTGGTTTCAGGCGCGGCCGCTCCCTTTGCCTTCGCCGTGGTGATGGAGCGGTACGGCACAGGCGTCTCGCTCATGATGAGCGCCGCTCTCGGCTCCATCGGCATCGCCGCCTATGCCGTTGTCGCCCTGGCGGCGAGACAGAGCCCCGCCGCCCACTCCGACATGCCTGCCGGAGGAGACCTCAAGTCTTGAAATGCAGGCGTTGCTCAGGCGATGCGTTTTCCTTCCCGATCGAGAACCTGCTCGCCGTCTTCCTTGGAGAACGGGCCTTTGAACGTATCGGGCAGGATATCGAGCACCACCTCCGAGGGGCGGGCAAGCCGGGTGCCGAGCGGGGTCACCACGAAGGGCCGGTTGATGAGGATCGGCGTGCCGATCATCGCATCGAGCAACTGGTCGTCGGTCAGGTCGGGATTGTCGAGACCGAGTTCGGCATAGGGTGTGCCCTTTTCCCTGATGGCCTGGCGAACCGTCAGTCCGGCATCCGCGATCATCTTAACGAGCCGCTCGCGCGTCGGCGGTTCCTTCAGATATTCGATGACGGTCGGTTCGATCCCCGCTGCACGGATCAGCGCAAGCGTGTTGCGGGAGGTTCCGCAGGCCGGGTTATGGTAGATCGTGGCATCCATGCTTATTGCCTTTCGGTGACGGTGGAGCGGGAAACGGCGGGCGCTGCCTCATACCAGTCCTTCGAGCGGTTCACGATCCAGACGACCGAAAGCATCACCGGGACCTCGATGAGCACGCCCACCACGGTCGCCAGCGCAGCCCCGGACTGAAAGCCGAACAGGCTGATGGCGGCTGCGACCGCGAGTTCGAAGAAGTTGCTGGCTCCGATGAGGGCCGAGGGGCCGGCCACGCAATGCCGTTCGCCGGCGAGCCGGTTCAGGAAATAGGCGAGCCCCGAGTTCAGGTAAACCTGGATCAGGATCGGAACGGCCAGGAGGGCGATGACGGCCGGTTGGGCGATGATCTCTTCTCCCTGGAAGGCGAAGAGAAGAACCAGCGTCGCAAGCAGAGCCACCAGCGAGATCGGCTGCAGCGTTGCAAGCATGCGGTCCAGCGCCCGTGTCGTTCCGTCGGCCGTGAGCCGGCGCCTGACGATCTGTGCGATGATGACCGGCACGACGATGTAGAGGGCGACCGAGAGGACAAGCGTGTCCCAGGGAACGGTGATTGCGGAGAGACCGAGCAGAAGGCCGACGATAGGGGCGAAGGCGACGACCATGATCGTATCGTTCAGCGCGACCTGGGACAGCGTGAACAGCGGCTCGCCGCGCGTCAGATTGCTCCAGACGAACACCATGGCCGTGCAGGGGGCCGCTGCAAGGATGATAAGCCCGGCGATGTAGGAGTCGATCTGGTCCGCGGGAAGGTAGGGGCGGAACAGCCATCCGACGAAGAGCCAGCCCAGCACCGCCATGGAAAACGGCTTGACGGCCCAGTTGATGAACAGGGTCACGCCGATGCCGCGCCAGAATGTGGAAACCTTGGCGAGCGACCGGAAATCGATCTTCAGCAGCATCGGAATAATCATCAGCCAGATCAGGATGGCGACCGGAATGTTCACCTTGGCGATCTCGGCCGCGCCGATATACCGGAAGACCCCCGGCATGAGATGTCCGAGAGCAACGCCGACGATGATGCAGAGGAAGACCCAGAGGGTGAGATAACGTTCGAACCTGGACATTAGGCGGACTTTCCGGCGGGGGTGGTCGAACCTTCCATCGTGCCGATCTGCCGCAGCCGTGTCTCGAGCGCCAGCCGGTCGATGGAGGAGAGCGGCAGGCTGATGAAGGCGGTGATCCGGTTCTTGAGGAAGCGTGCCGCCTGTGCGAAGGCACGCTGGATCTCGACTTCGGACCCGACGGCGGCGGCAGGGTCCTCGACGCCCCAGTGCGCGGTCATCGGATGGCCGATCCACACCGGGCAGGCCTCTCCGGCGGCGCTGTCGCAGACGGTGAAGATGAAATCCATCTCCGGGGCGCCGGGTTGGGCGAACACATCCCAGCTCTTCGAGGAGAAGCCGGTCGAGGGATAGCCCAGCGCCTCGAGCTCCCTGAGGGCGTGCGGATTGACTTCGCCCTTCGGATGGCTGCCGGCCGAATATGCATTGAAACGCCCGCCGCCTTCCCTTTTCAGGATGGACTCGGCGAGAATCGAGCGGGCGGAATTGCCCGTGCACAGGAAGAGCACGTTATAGGTCTTGTCGGTCATGGTCGTGATCCGTGGCTGTATGGGATTGTCTGGCGAGTTTCATGATGGTCGCCGAGGATGGGCAGATGGAAGAAAGCTGGCGGGTCGCCAGCACGGCGCCCGGCACGCTTTGCCGTTGAACTTCCACAAAGCCGAGCCCGGCGAAAAACGGCGCCGCGTGTGTCGTTGCGAGAAAGACGTCGCCGTCGTCCTCGATGTTTGCAAGGGTCGCTTTCACAAGGGCGCGTCCGAGACCGCCGCGCCTGCGATCCGCAGGCACCACGACCGATCGGAGAAGATAGTCGGAGCCGCAGCGTTCGAGGCCGGAAAAGCCGGCGATTTGGTCGTCCTCCCCGACCACGGCCCTGAAGAACGCCCGTCCGTCGTCTTCAATGTCATCGGTCGGCAGATCCGCAGCCGTCAGGGCCTGCCTGAGGCGGGCATCGCTGCCCGTGATCTGTTCCAGGCGAACGGCGCTCATGACGGTGTCGTCTCCGGGCTGCAGCAGGGCGTGAGCTCCGCGATGAGCGGAGCGCAAAGCTCGGTCGAGCCGCCGCAGCAATCCTTGAGGAGGAAGAGCGTCAGTTCCCGCAGCCCATCGAGATCGGCCCTGTAGATGATCGATCGGCTCTGCCGCTCGCTCTTGACCAGTCCCGCACGCGCAAGCGTCGCAAGATGGGCCGACATCGTGTTCTGGGGCACGGCGATCAGCCGGGCAAGCTCGCCGGCCGGAATGCCGTCGGGCTCGTGCCGCACAAGCAGCCGGAACGTTTCGAGGCGGGTGGTTTGGGCCAGGGCGCCAAGCGCCGCTATCGCTAGGTTATTTTCCATATATCCAGATTAATGGATATATTGTGGTTGTCAAGCCACGGAAATGGCCATGCAAGACGGATGCGATGGTGTGGCAGCCGGCGAGAGGTCACCCGGCTGCGGCTTCGATGCGGCGATAGACTTCCTGGATCACGGCCGCGGGGGTCATGCCGCCGGCATAGGCGGCTGCAAAACCGGGGAGGGTGAAAGGCAGGGCAGGTTCTGCATGACGTCATTCCGCATTATCGAGAATTTGCACGGGCTTCGTCCACTGGATCAGGACGATGCAGCCCTCTTCGGAAGACACCGAATGGATGCTGCCCTGCGGATTGGCGACGAAGGAGCCCGGCCCGTAATGGCCGAACTCGTCGCTTTGCGAGCCGTGGAGGACGAGGATCGTCTCGAGCCCCGCGTGAAGATGCCGGGGTACGCTCGCGCCCGGCGCATAGCGCAGCAGCGCCACCTCCGGTTCGCCCGTGACGAGCCGGCAGATATCGACGCCGTCCCGGAAGAATTCGAAATCGCAATGACGCCAGCCGCCTTGCAGGAGATCGGTCAGCGTGAAGGCCTCAGTCATTGAGTGCCTCCGCGATCTGGTCGACGCTTGCGGCCCAGCCGACGATGGCGCCCTGGGCGGTAATCATGTCGATGGCCGCCTGCTTGAAGGCGGGGAAGTAGCTCTCCGTCGCATCGACGGCCAGCAGGCATTCGTAGCCCCGGTCGTTGGCCTCGCGCATGGTGGTCTGGACGCAGACCTCGGTGGTCACCCCGGCGAATACGAGCTGGCGGATGTCCTTCTCCTGCAATATCTCGCCGAGCCCGGTAGCATAAAAGGCGCCTTTGCCGGGCTTGTCGATGACGATTTCGCCCGGGATGGGATAGAGTTGCGGCACGATGTCCGCGCCGTCCTCGCCTGCGATCAGGATGCGGCCTATCGGGCCGGCATCGCCGATCCTGAGCGTTGGACTGCCCCGTTCGCGCTTGGCCGGCGGGCAGTCGGAGAGGTCGGGCGCATGGCATTCGCGCGTATGGATCACTGTCAGGCCCGCCCTGCGGAAGCTGCCGATCAGCCGGGCGGTGGCCGGCACGATCGCCTGCAGCCGCGATACGTCGTTGCCGAGCGTCTCGCCGAAACCGCCGGGCTCGATGAAATCGCGCTGCATGTCGATGACGATCAGCGCCGTTCGCGCGGGATCGAGGGTGAAGTCGAAGGGGCGGGCCTTGATCGTCGCCATCAGTGATGTCCTGCCATGTGCTTGCCGATTTCGCCGATATTGGCGGCAGAGGCCGGCGTTTCATAGACGATGCCGCCCTCCGACATGACCAGAATGCGGTCTGAAAGTTCGAGGATCTCGTCGAGGTCCTCGCTGATGAGCAGGACCGCCGCGCCCTCGTTGCGCGCCTTGACGATGCGGGCGCGGATCTCGGCCACCGCCGAAAAATCGAGCCCGAAGCACGGATTGGCGATGATGAGCAGGTCGACCTCGCCGTTCAGTTCGCGGGAGAGCACGGCGCGCTGCACATTGCCGCCGGAGAGCGAGGCGATGGGGGCGGAAAGCCCGGCGGTCTTCACCTTGTATTCGCTGACGCGTGCGGCGGCCTCGGCTTTCATCCGGCGGCCTTCCAGCCAGAAACGCGGCCTGCCCTCGGCGAAATCGAAATCGCGGAAGAAGATGTTTTCGGCCACCGTCATCTTCGGCGCGCAGGCATTGCGCAGGGGCTCTTCCGGCAGGTAGCGGATGTTGAACCTGCGCGCCTCGCCGCGGGTGGCGCGGAACGGCATGTCCTTCACCCGTATCTCCCCTTCTTTCAGCGGTCTCTGTCCCGCCAGCATTTCCATCAGCTCCATCTGGCCGTTGCCGGATATGCCGGCAATGCCGACGATCTCGCCGGATTTCACCTTGAGATCGGCAATCTCGATGGTCTTCAGGCCGGAGCGGTCCGGGGCCCTCGCGCCTGAGACCGAAAGCACGGTTCCGCCGTTCACGGCGAGGCGCGCGGCGGGGCGAACCAGTTCCTTCTCGCCGATCATCATCGCCGCCATGTCGGCAGTCGAAAGCTCCGAGACCTTGCCGCCTCCGACATGTTCGCCGCGCCGGAGCACGGAAACCTCGTCGGCGAAGGCGGTAACCTCGCGGAACTTGTGGGAGATCATCAGGCAGGTGAGCTGTTTCGATGTGGTGAGCCCCCGCACCATGCCCAGCAGTTCGTCCGCCTCCGCCGGCGTCAGCACGGAGGTCGGCTCGTCCAGGATGAGGAAACGGCGACCGAGATAGAGCTGCTTGAGGAGTTCGAGCTTCTGTTTCTCGCCGGCGGCAAGCCGCCCGACCGGTATGTCGAGCGGCACGGAGAAGGGCATGCGCGCCATGAAATCGGCAAGCCCCTTGCGCTCCCTCGCCCAGTCGATACGGGCCGGCACGTCGGCGCGGCTGATGACAAGGTTTTCCGCGGCCGTCAGCGACGGCACCAGCGTGAAGTGCTGGTAGACCATGCCAAGGCCGAGATCGTGGGCGGCGCGGGGATCGGCCACTTCGATTTCGCGACCCTCCACCATCATCTGCCCCGCCGTGGGGCGATAAAAACCCATCATGCATTTGACGAGGGTGGATTTGCCGGCCCCGTTTTCGCCGAGCAGCACGTGAAACGATCCGGCGGCAACGGTAATCGAGACGTTGTCGAGCGCGGTGAAGGAGCCGAAGCGCATGGTCATGCCGAGCGTTGCGACCGCGATCGCCCGGTCCGGGACCTTGTATTCCTCCGGGGGGACCTTCATGGCAGGGCCTCCACGAACTTGCCGCTGTCCGACACCGAGCCGAACACGCCGCCCTGCATCTTCACCATCTTGATTGCCGCGGCGTGATTGCCCGGATCGGTTGCCGCGCAGCAGTCTTCGAGCAGCAGGCATTCGAAGCCGCGATCGTTTGCCTCGCGCATGGTCGTGTGGACGCAGACATCGGTGGTGATGCCGGACAGCACGATATTGTCGATGCCGCGCGTTCTCAGCAGAAGTTCGAGATCGGTGGCGCAGAAGGAGCCCTTCCCGGGCTTGTCGATGATCGGTTCGCCTTCGAGTGGCTTCAGTTCGTCGATGATTTCCCATCCCGGCTCGCCGCGCACCAGGATGCGGCCGCACGGGCCGGGGTCGCCGATCCCCGCGCCGATCTGGCGCGAGCGCCAGCGCTTGTTGGGCGGCAGGTCGGAGAGATCGGGCCGGTGTCCCTCGCGGGTGTGGATGATGTGGTAGCCCTTTTCGCGCATGGCCGAGAGCACCTTGCGGATCGGTTCGATCGGTGCGCGGGTGAGCGCAATGTCATAACCCATCTTGTCGACATAGCCTCCGACACCGCAGAAGTCCGTCTGCATGTCGATGATGATGAGGGCGGTGTTTTCCGGCCTCAGATCGCCGTTATAGGGCCAGAGATAGGGGTCTGCCTGAATGGTGGTCATCTCGTTTTCCTGGCAATCCGTTGTTACTTGACGATGGAGAGTTCGCCGGGGGCGGACGGCATGGCCCGCGTGGTCGAACTGGTGGCGATGAGAAGGGCAAGCGTCAGCACATAGGGCGCGGCGTAGAAGAGGTAGTAGCCGCTGGTCACGCCGACGGATTGCAGCGCCGGCCCAAGCGCGCCGGCACCGCCGAACAGGAGCGAGGCGTAGAGGCAGTTCACCGGGTTCCAGCGGGCGAAGATGACGAGCGCCACCGCCATGAGGCCCTGGCCTGAGGAAATGCCCTCGTTCCAGCTTCCGGGATAATAAAGGGAGAGATAGGCGCCGCCGATGCCGGCAAGGGCGCCGCCTGCCGCGGTGGACCACAGCCGCACCCGGTTGACGTCGATGCCAAGCGCACGGGCGGCGTCCGCGCTGTCGCCGGCCACGCGGATGGTCAGCCCGATGCGGGTGTTCTTCAGCATCCAGGAGGCGGCGAAAGCAAGGACGATGCCCGCGAGAAAGAGGACGTTGACGTTCAGCGCCGCCTGGACCTGGGGAACCTGCGACCAGAAACCGAGCGGTATCGCCGGCAGGTCGGGTGCGACGGGCTGCACATAGGGCTTGCCGAAGAAGAAGGCGAGGCCGGAGCCGAAGATCATCAGGGCGATGCCGATCGCGATGTCGTTCACCTTCGGCAGCTTGCAGACATAGCCGTGGACGAGGCCGAAGACGAGACCGGCGAGGGCGGCGGCCAGCGTGCCGAGCCATGCCGAATTGCTGTGATAGGCAACCGCATAGCCGCTCATGGCGCCGAAAACGAGGGTGCCTTCCAGCCCGAGATTGATCCGGCCCGATCGTTCCGTCAGGCATTCGCCGATGGAGACGAAGATGAACGGGGTGGAGACGCGGATCGCGCCGCCGAGAATGGCAAGGGGCACGCCCCAGAGACCGATATCTTCCATTTAACCCTTGCTCCCCCTGATGAGCCGCTTGCAGCTGAAACGATCCTGGAAGGTTTCCGAAACGAGGATGGCGATGAAGACCATGCCTTCGAAGACGAGCACGGTGGCGTCCGGCAGGGCGAGGCGGCGCTGCACCAGCCCGCTCGACGCCTCGAAGCCGGCAAAGAGAACGGCCGCCGGAATGATCGCAAGCGCGTTATGGCGGGCAAGGAAGGCGATCAGGATGCCGGTATAGCCGTAGCCCGCCGCAAGCGATGCATTCGCCGATCCGTGAACCGCCGCCACTTCGAACATGCCGGCGAGCCCGGCGAATGCGCCGCCGAGAGCGGTGAAGCCGATCATCAGCAGCCCGGCGGGCAGGCCCTGGATTTGCGCGGCGCGGACATTGCCGCCGACGATGCGGGCCGCGAAGCCGAAGGTGGTCTTTTCGATCAACACCCAGCTTGCGACACATGCGACGAGCCCGACGGCAAGTCCCCAGTGGACGCCGATGCCGGGGATCTCGCCGATGCGCCAGAGATCCGGAAGCGGCGCGGTCGACGGTTTGTTGAGGCTTGCCGGATCGCGCAGCACGCCCTCTACCAGATGGTTCATCAGCGCGATGGCGATATAGGCGAGCAGCAGGCTGGCGATGGTCTCGTTGACGCCGCGATAGTGGCGGAGCGCACCGATCCCGCCGATCCAGGCCGCGCCGATCAGCGCGCCGGCGGCCGCCATGAGAGCGATGCCCGCGGCGCCCGGCAGGCCGGGCAGGAGGGTTGCGACCGCGCCGGCGGCGACGCCGCCGAGCACGATCGCTCCTTCGCCGCCGATGATGACGAGGCCGAGCCGCGCCGGCAATGCGACGCAAAGGGCCGCCAGCAGCAGCGGCGCGGCGCGGGAAAGCGTATTCGTCCAGGAAAAGGCGGTCCCGAATCCCGCCTTGTAGACGAGAAGATAGAACTCGACCGGCGACTTGCCGAGGAAGACGAGAAAGATCGCAAAGGCGATCATGCCCGCCAAGAGGGCCGCCAGCGGCAGGATCACCGCGTCGATTCGGCGGATCGCGGCTTCCGAAAGGAAACCGGACCGCCAGGCGGCGCCCGCCGCCAGATCAGCCTGAATGCTCATGGCCTGTCTCCCCTGTCCGTTCGAAGCTTTGCGCAGCGAAGCCGGCGCACCGGCCGCCCCATCCTGTCGCGCACCTGTCAGGAGGTGGAGCCGACGACGCCCTCGACGAGGTAGCCCATGCTTTCCAGCGCCACATCGGTTTCGGCGAAGGACTGGTCGGCGGCGGCGACGACATTGCCCTTGTTGTCCTTGAGAGGTCCCTTGATGACGGCGAAGCCGCCCTTGAGGATTTCGGCCTGCGTCGCCTCGAACTGCTTGCGGGCCTCTTCCGAGACGGCGGGGCCGAGCGGGCTCATCTTGACGAAGCCCTCCGCCAGGCCGCCGCGCACGAAGTTGGCGATCTCGCCGCCGGCAAGCGTGGTCTTGACCATGTCGGTATAGACCTTGCCCCAGTTCCATTCGGCCCCGGTCAGGTATTTTTCCGGTGCGAGCGAACTCTGGTTGGCGTGATAGCCGCAGAGGAACATACCGCGTCCGGCGCCCGTCTCCATCACCACCTTCGGTCCGTCCACATGGCAGGTGATGACATCGACGCCCTGGTCGGCGAGCGCATTGGTGGCTTCCGCCTCCTTGACGGCCAGAGACCATTCGCCGGTGAAGATCACATGGCAGGTGATCGAGGGATCGACGGCGCGTGCGCCGAGCAGGAAGGAGTTGATGTTCAGCAGGACCTGCGGAATGGGCTTGGCGGCGACGAACCCGATCTTCTTCGATTTGGTGGCATGGCCCGCGGCGATGCCGTTCAGATATTGCCCCATACCGATATAGCCGAAGTAGGAGCCCACGTTCTTGGGCTTGTCCGGGGTCCAGAGGCCGCCGCAATGCTCGAAGCGCACATCCGGGTTTTTCGGCGCAAGCGCAAGAATATGCGGGTCGAAATAGCCGAAGGATGTCGGGAAGATGAGCTTTGCGCCGTCGAAGCCGATCATGCTTTCCATGGTCTTCTGGACGTCGACCGTTTCCGGCACCTGCTCTTCCTCGACGACCGTGACGCCCTCGATCTGCTTGACGACGGCGGCGCCCTCGGCATGGGCCTGGTTGTAGCCGTAGTCGTCCTTCGGACCGACGTAGATGAAACCGACGGTAAGTCCCGCCGCACGGGCCGCGCCGGCCGGCACGAGGCCGGAGAGCGCCGCTGCGCCGGCAAAGCCGGCTGTATTTCTGAGGAACTGGCGACGACTGGGCATCAGGATGTTCGACATGGAAAAAGCTCCCCGCTCTTGGTGAATTCCCGGTGAAAGAATGAAGGCGATCGGCGCATCGGCGGCGCCCTTGGCCGGTCGCGCCTGAATTCCGCGGACCAGTAATCCAGATGGAAGCGCTTCTGTCTTGTGCTATGTTTTCGCCGGTCCGCTGCAAAAATTGCAGCAGCCGGAAGGAGGCGAAAAATGCGCTATCTCTCTTCGATCCGCTATATCGACGCGGTGGTGAAGGCAGGTTCGATCCGGGCGGCGGCTGAAACGCTGGCGATCACGTCCACGGCGCTCAACCGGCGGATACTTTCGATGGAGGAGGAGCTTGGCGCGCCAATCTTCGAGCGTCTGCCGCATGGCGTCCGCCTGTCGGCGGCGGGCGAGATCTACATCCATCACATCCGCAACCAGCTTTCGGACATGGAGCGGGTGAAGTCGCAGATCGCCGATCTTTCCGGCGTGCGGCGCGGCCATGTGTCGATCGCCTGTTCGCAGGCGCTTCTGCCCTATTTCCTGCCCACACAGATCGCGCTTTACCGAAGGGAGCATCCGAACGTCACCTTCGCCGTTCATCTGCGCGACCGCGAGGCGGCCGAGCGCGCGCTGGTCGACCACAGCGCCGATCTTGCCATCGTCTTCGAGCCGGTCCGGCTTACCGACTTCATGACGTTGATGCGGGTGCGCCAGCCGGTTCACGTGGTCATGGCGCCCGATCATCCGCTCGCCGACCGCGAAACCGTGCGGCTGGCCGATTGTCTGGCCTTTCCGATCTCCCTGCCGACCACGCCCTACGGTGTGCGCCATCTGATCGACATCGCGGTCAGAACGGCGTCGCTCCGCATCGAGCCGGTCATCCAGTCGGACAATTTCGAGTTCCTGCGCAATCACGCCGTCGCCGAAAACATCCTGTCCTTCCAGATCCCGATCGGCTTTGCCGACCAGACCTCGACCGGCAGCATGACGTCCCGGCCGCTCGACAGCCGCGATGTGCCGGCGGGCATTCTCTATCTCGGACAGTTGAAGGGGCGGACGCTGCCGGTCGCCGCCGCGCGCTTTGCGGCCCAGTTGACGAGCGCGCTCGCGGCACAGTTCGAACTGTCCTGAGGAGGCTTTTTCCGGCGGATCGGCGGCGCGTCACCGCTGCCGCCCGCAAGCAGAAAATTTCCCGTTCAGAGTTCCCCGGAGACTTCCCGCCTGTTGCGGTCCAGTTCCTCGCTGTAGCGGCGCAGCGTATGGCTTTCCGTCAGCAGGCCGATCACCTTCTGGCCGATGAGGTCCTCGACGACGGCGAGCGCTTCGCTTTCCGTCTGGTCGAAAAAGCCCACCGCCTGCCTGGCATTCATGGTCGGCAGGAGGACGTCGTTCTTGTGGGCTGCGAAACTTCTGACCGGGGCCGCCGAATTCTGTCCCTCGACGAGATTGCCGTGAACCTCCGGCACGAGGACGATACCGGCATATTTGCCGTTTTCCTCGACGAGGATGACACGCTGGGTGGACCCGACGGGAAACTGCTTCCTGAATTCCTGGACGGGCATGTCGGCTGGCACGGTCCTGACATCGGCGCGCATCAGCTTTTCGACCGTCAGGTTGCGGATCCAGCCGACATCGTGCGCGCTGCGGATCGTCTCGCCGCGAAGATGGAAACGCCAGGTCGCGAACGAATAGCCGAACAGCGTGCGGACGATAAAGGACGACGTGATGACCGAGGCGAGCACCAGCGCCGTCATCGGAAAATCGCCGGTGATTTCGAGGGCGAGAAAAGTCATGGTCAACGGCCCGCCGATGACCGCGACGGCGAGCGAGCTCATGCCGACGACCGCGTAACTCGAAGGCGCCAGCGTGGCATGCCCGAGATAAGGTGCGCCGAAAGCGAAGAGCTTGCCGAGCAGTGCCCCCATCAGCAGCGACGCGAAGAACAGACCGCCGCGGAAGCCGGAGCCGATGGAGATCGTCGAAGCCGCCGCCTTGAGCAGAAACAGGCCGAGCAGACCGATGACCGTGACATCGGTCTCCAGGTTGACATGCAGCGCGCCGTGCCCGCCGGACAGAACCTGCGGGCTGACGATGGCCAGCAGGCCGACGATGACGCCGCCGAGCGCCGGACGCATGAAATCGGGTATCGGGCTCTTGCGGGCGGTTTCCTCGACGAAGGCGACGCTCTGCATGAGCAGGATGCCGACGACGCCGCAGAGGGCGCCGAGCAGCATCGCGGGGACGTAGTCGGCCGGCAATACGGTGCCGACGCTTCCAACGTCGATGCCGGCATCGCTGGTGGCAAGCAGGCGGGCCACCAGATTTGCGCTGAGCGCCGATACCACGACCGGTGTCAGCGAGACGATCGTATAGGCCCCGATGATAAGTTCGAAAGCATAGAAGGCGCCGGTCAGCGGGGCGTTGAAGGCGGCGGCAATGGCGCCGGCGGCGCCGCAGCCGACGAGGATGCGCATGTCGGAACGGCGCAGCTTCAGCTTGCTGCCGAATTTCGAAGCGATGCCCGATGCCACCTGGGTATAGCCGGCTTCCAGCCCGACGGATGCGCCGAAGCCGTTGGAAATGATATTCTGTCCGGCGACGATCAGGCTGTCCGTCAGCGACAGCCGGCCGCCGTGGAGCGCATTGGCCTCGATGGGGTCGACCAGCGGCCGTTTTCGCCACCTCGCCAGCGCGAAGATAAGCATGCCGAGCAGGATTCCCCCGGCGACAGGAGAGGCAAGCAGCAGGATTTTCTCATCGACCGCCGCCCCGCTCAGCCGCTCGCCCGGCTCCAGCCGGAAGATCCGGGCATGCATGGTCTTCGTGATGAACGTCATGACCGAGACGGCAAGGCCTGCCGCCACGCCGACCAGCGCGCCCGCAAGCACGAGGCCGAACTCGCTGCGGCGCGGAAGCGTGCGCATCAGTTCCAGGCTGAGAAACCGGTAGAGCACGGAGGGGCTCAACCTGCGCAAACGCATGATGGGGCCGGGAAAGCGGAGGTTGCTCTGGGTCATTTCAATTCCGGCTGAACAGACGATTTCAGGACGCGGGCAGGAGCGTACTCTCGTAAGGGCATTTAATCCCGCGCCACCGCCGGTCAAGACTTTTTATCGCCGATGCCGATCCGGGCCTGACGCGGGGCGTAGCCGGGCGTCATCGAGCCGGCCTGCATGGCGCACCGTTGTCCCGTTCAAGCGCTCCGGCGGCGGCGGGAATGCGGAGTTGAAAGGCCTGTTTCGAAGAGCCCCCCTGGATTTCCGTATCATTGTCGCAGGATCGCGTACGAGCCTCATCGGATCGCGTTGAGGAAAGTTTCGCCGCCCGCAGAAAGGCAAAGGCCGCCGGGTTTCCCCGGCGGCCCTCGTCCTGAGCGAATGGTGCTTACCAGGTGTAGCTGAGATTTGCCTTCACTGCCCTGCGGTTTCCAAACAGCACGGTGTCGGAATAGAAACCGGGCGTGAAATACTTCTCGTCCGTCAGGTTGGTGCCGGAGAGGGTGAGCTTCAATCCGTCGAGATCCGGCGTGCGCGCCCCGAAATCATATGTGAGCGCGGCGTCGAGCAGCGTGTATCCCGCCACCTTGACCTGCGAGCCGGTGGAGGTGTCCATCACCGCCATGGAACTGCCGACATAACGAAGGCCGCCGCCGATGGTGAGACCCGCGAAGGCTTCCTGCTGGAAGGCGTAATCGAGCCAGAGCGATGCCTGGTGGTATGGAACCGCTGCCATGCGCGTGCCGACCTTGCTGATGCCGGTGCTGTCGGGATTGTCCTCGGTCACCCGCGCGTCGGTGTAGGAATAGGCGGCCGTCAGGGCCCAGGCGTCGGATAGCTCCGCTTTTGCCTCCACTTCGAAGCCGCGCGAGCGAACCTCGCCCTCCTGGACCTGGTAGCCGGGATTGAGCGGGTCCGCGGTGGTGACGTTCTGCTGGGTGATCTGGAAGACCGAGGCGGTAATCATGCCGTTCCAGTCGAGCGGCTGGTACTTGACGCCCGCCTCCCACTGCTCGCCCGTCGTCGGCTTGAAGGCCCGGCCCTGGAAATCCGTGCCGGTCTCCGGCTGGAAGGACGTGGAATAGCTGACATAGGGGGCGATGCCGTTGTCGAAGAGATATCCGATGCCGATCCTGCCGGTGAAGGCGTGATCCCGGACGTCGTCGCTGCTGTCGGCCAGATGGTTCTCCACGCGCGTCCCGACCCAGTCGTAACGTCCGGCGAGCGAGACGATCCAGTTGTCGATCTTGATCTGGTCCTGGGCATAGAGGCCAAGCTGCGACTGGCTGAGGGTTTCATCCGCCCATGGATCGCCGAAGGTCAGTCCCGAGGCGTCGTAGACCGGATCGAAGATGTCGACCGTCACGTAGCTGGTCGAATTCGTTCGCCGCTCGTGGCCCTTGTAGTAGCCGTAGTCGAGACCGAAGAGCAGGTTGTGCTCGGTCGGGCCGAGATCGACGGTGCCGCCGATATTGTTGTCGACGAGGAAGCTGTCCGTGGTCTTCGGGCGCTTCTGCGCGCCGATGCGGGCGTAGTGATCGTCGTAAAGCGCCGTCGGCCAATCCCAGATCCAGCCCGAGGTGTAGTCCACCTCGGCATGGCTGTAGCGAAGGTTCTGGTTGAAGGTCCAGCCACCGTCGAATTCGTGCTTCAATTCGTAGCCGACGGAAGTGTTGACGGTGTTCCACTCCGTCACGCCGGGAATGCCGAGATAAAGGCTGGAGGGGATGCGCGGCCCGTTGTCGAAGATGGTGTTGTCCATCGGCAGGCTCTGTTCGGCGCCGCCCTTTTCTACCCGGTGATGGCTGGCAAGAAGCGTGAAGGATGTTCCCTCATCCGGCTTCCAGGTGAAGGCGGGGGCGATATAAAGCGCGTCGTCAGGCGAATGGTCGATCTGCGTGCCGCTGTCGCGAAGAAGGGCGGTGAAACGGTAGAGGAATGCATCGTCCCCGGATACGGGCCCGCCGAAATCGGCCGCGACCTGCTTGCGCCCGAAGCTGCCGTATTCCACCTGCACCTCGCGGTAGGGAGCCTCGGTCGGCCGCTTGGAGGTGGCGTTGATGAGGCCGCCCGGGGTTGACTGGCCGAAGAGCACCGAGGATGGCCCCTTGAGCACGTCGAGCCGTTCGAGGCCGTACATTTCGATGTCGTTGTCATAGGCGTTGAACCCGCCGCGAATGCCGTCGCGGTAATTGGCGTACTGCCCGATCGCCCGGAAGCCGCGCATGTAGAGGTCCGGCATGCCCTGGCCGCCCGGATAGTCGATCGCGCGCAGGCCCGGCGTATAGGCGACGGCGGCGTTGAAATCGGCGACCCCGCGCGCATCCATCTCCTTGCGGGTCACGACATTGACGGTCTGCGGCACTTCCAGGATCGGCGTGTCGGTCTTGGTGGCGATACGGCTGCCCTTGGCGACGATGCCGTTCGCCTGGCTTGCCGTGCCGCTCACGACGATCGGAGCAAGCTCCGTGGAGCGGTCGCCGCCAATGCCGCCGGTCTGCGAGGGGCCGATCAGCGTCACGGTCTTCTCGCCGCTGAAGCGCCAGGAAAGCCCGCTGCCGCTCAGAAGCCTCGTCAGTGCGGCAGCGGCGGAAAGCGTGCCGGTCACGCCCGGCGAACGGATACGGGCCGGGACGGCGCCGTTGAAGACGATATCTATGCCGGTTGTGGAGGAAAAGCGCACCAGAGCATCGGGAAGCGGCTGGGCGGCTATGGAAAAGGCGTAGGATTGCCCGGCAACCTGCGCTGCCGCGGGCGGTGCGGCGGCCTGCGCGAGCGTCCAGGCGGCGCCTGCCGCCAGCACCACGCGCATCACCGCGAACCCCTTGCCCCGTCTCGATATCTTCCGATGAAATGAACGCACCACGAACCCCCTTGGATCATCATGAAACCGGCCGTCGCTACGGCCTCGAAAGACATGACGAACGGGCTTTCTGAAAACCTGAGTTATTTTACAGGTTTTTTAGCGGGTATAGACGAGGGCGAGCCATGGCGAGACGGTGACGATACGGACCGGCAGGCCGAGCTGCAGCGTGTCGAGGATGCGATCGGAACGTTTGACGTCAACGATCAGCGTCACAGGACGGTCGGCCAGCTCCGGGTCCATCAGGACGATCTTGCCGCGGCGCCAGCGTTCGATATCGGCGATCACCTTGCCGAACGGCGCGGAAAGGAAGACGAGCTTGCCGCTGCGCCAGGCGAGGCGGGTCTCGATGTCCGTCTCCACCGGGTCGGAAAGCCGGCCCTTTCGATAGGAGAGGCTCTGGCCCTCGTTCAGGATCTCGCGCCGGCCGGCGGCTGTCACCTCGACGGCATGCTGGGTAACGAAGACCGACGTTCCCTCCGGCTCAATGGCGACGGAATATTGCGTGCCGAGCGCAGTGGCCCTGAGATCGTCGGTCTCGACCGCGAAGGGCCGCGACGGATCGGCGACCACGGACACGAAGATCTCGCCCCGCATCAGCCGCACGCGGCGAGCCTTTTCGCTGAAATCGATGGAGAAGGCCGTTTGCGGGGAAAGTTCGATCCGCGTGCCATCGGGCAGCGTCACCGTTTTCGTCTCCCCGGTACCGGTCGAATAGTCGCCGAAGGAGCGAAGAAGCGTCAGTCCGGCGAAACCGGCTCCGCCGGCGACGATGACGAGCCCGCCGCCCTTCAGCATGGTTCGCCGGGATAGCGACGATGCGCGTCCGCTTTCCCCGACAAGCCCCGCTCCGCTCCAGAGCCGTTCGAATTCGGCATAGGCCCGCGCATGGCGCTCGTCCTCCAGCAGCCAGGCGCGGAACTGCTGGTGTGCTGCCGGGTTCGGCTCGTCGAGAAGCCGCGCGAACCATTCCGCCGCGGCTCTCGATATGTCCGTTTCGTCTGTACTGGATCTCCGGGGAGTTTTTTTCATTCTGCACTCGTCACGACGATGCTCGCTCCTTCACTTCCAAGGACGTCGCAGGCGGGCGAAAATCTGGGTCAAGGCCGCATCATTTCCGTTTTCAGGCGCTCCAGCGCCGTGACCATGTGGCTGAACACCGTCTTGGGCGAGATGTTGAGGCGAATGCCGATCTCGGCATAGGTCAGCCCGTCCAGCCGGGATAGCAGGAAGACCTCCCGGCATTTCGGCGGCAGCGCGTCGATGGCCTTCTGCAGGCGGCGAAGCTCGTCGCGGCCCATGACGACGTCTTCCGCCGAAGGCGCCGGATCGGCGATGCGTTCCAGCCCGTCGACGCCGAGGATGAAAGGCGCGATCCGGCGTCGCCGTTCGTAGTCGGCGGCGAGATTGCGCCCCGTCGCCACCAGATAGCCGGCGAGATCAGCGACATCGGTGAGGAGGCTGCGGCGCTCCCAAAGCTTGAGGAAGGTGTCCTGGGTCAGGTCGGCCGTCGTCGCGCGGCAGCCGACGCGGCGGTAGATCGTGGCCATCATCCGTTCCCTCACCGAAAGAAAGGCATGAAGCAGGGGAGGATGACGATTTTCGCTCATGCCGCTCGGCATATTCTCATCACGGTTCAGGGGGCAGACGAAATGCCCATAAATATGACTGTAAAAATCATCTTATGCGACGGATCGCCGCTTTGCAACGCCGGCCCACTCACCATCCCGCAAGGGATACGCTTTCCGGAGGTCCTGCATGGTCTGCCGAAGCGTAAGCGGCGGGACGTCACGAAAAGGAAGAGGCCGAGGCAAAGTCCCGGCTCATTCCGCAGGCTTTTCGCTGTCAGGGCTGCTCCTGGGGCAAATGCCCACGGTGTCGCCCTCAAGGCATACGAAGGCGATGCCGCCATTCTCGAATGCCAGGCGCAACTGGGCTTCCGTCGCGCGGTGAACGCTGTGGCGCTCCCCTTCGTAATCGCGGATCGTGCCCCTGGAGACCCCCGAACGATTGGCCAGTTCGCTCTGGGTCCAGTCCAGGAAACCCCGCGCCGCGCGACAGAGGGCAGGGCTCAAAAACTTCTGCCGGTCTGCTTGACCCACCATGCGATCCTGACCATAATGACCAATATAGATCATATATGACATTTTTCTCCGCATTGCTAGTGGTCCAGGCGGCGCCCTGTTCCCGGCATCGCGGAGAGGGAACAAGCAAAGGAACGCGGCATTGGGATAACGCTGGATTCGCATTTCCTCCTTGTCCTGTTGATGCTGCCTTTCGCCGGAAGCCTGATTTCGGTCTTTCTTCTGAACACGTCTTCGCGGGTGCTGCCGTCCTGGGTGGCCGGCGTCGTGGCGTTTTCTTCCCTCCTGATCGTGCTTCTCGCCTATCCCGCCATATCGGGCGGCGAACCGCTTCGTTTCGAGGCGGAATGGGTTCCCCAGCTCGGACTTGCCTTCAAGCTCAGGATGGACGGCTTTGCCTGGATGTTCTGCGTGCTGATTACCGGCATCGGCCTGCTCGTCATCGTCTATGCGCGCTACTACATGTCGGAGGACGACCCGGTTCCGCGGTTCTTTTCCTTCCTGCTGGCTTTCATGGGGGCGATGCTCGGCATCGTCATCTCGGGCAATGTCATCCTGCTGTCGGTCTTCTGGGAGCTGACCAGCATCTTTTCCTTCCTGCTCATCAGCTACTGGCACAACGCCGCGGCGGCGCGCGACGGCGCCCGCATGGCGCTGACGATCACCGGCATCGGCGGCTTCTGCCTGCTGATCGGCCTGCTTCTGATCGGCAACATCGTCGGCAGCTACGATCTCGACAAGATCCTGCGCTCCGGCGATCTCATCCGCGGCCACGCGCTCTATGTGCCGGCGCTGGTTTTCATCCTGCTCGGCGCCCTGACCAAGAGCGCCCAGTTCCCGTTCCATTTCTGGCTGCCCAACGCCATGGCGGCTCCCACCCCCGTTTCGGCGTTCCTGCATTCGGCGACCATGGTCAAGGCCGGCGTCTTCCTGCTTGCGCGCTTCTGGCCGGCCCTGGCGGGAACCTATGAATGGTTCTGGCTCGTTGGCGCCGCCGGAATCGTCACGCTGTTGCTCGGTGCCTATTTCGCCATGTTCCAGCAGGATATGAAGGGCCTGCTCGCCTATTCGACGATCAGCCATCTCGGCCTGATTACCACCTTGCTCAGCCTCGGAAGCCCGCTCGCCACCGTTGCGGCGATCTTCCACATGCTGAACCACGCGACGTTCAAGGCTTCGCTCTTCATGGCCGCCGGCATCATCGACCACGAGACCGGCACGCGCGATATCCGCAAGCTCTCCGGCCTCTACCGCTTCATGCCGATAACGGCGCGGCTCGCCATGGTGGCGAGCGCCGCGATGGCGGGCGTGCCGCTGTTGAACGGCTTCCTCTCCAAGGAAATGTTCTTCGCAGAAGCGGTGCAGACCCATGCCGATTCCATTCTCGACCGCATCCTTCCCTATGTGGCAACGCTTGCGAGCGCGTTTTCCGTCGCCTATTCGCTGCGCTTCATCCACACCGTCTTCTTCGGGCCGCCGCCGGTCGGTCTGCCCAAGGAAAAGCCGCACGAGCCCCCGCGCTGGATGCGTTTCCCGATAGAATTTCTGGTGCTGATCTGCCTCGTCGTCGGCATTGCGCCCGCCATCTCCGTCGGGCCGTTTCTCCTGACCGCCGTCTCCAGCGTGCTCGGGCCGCAGACGCCGGAATACGACCTTGCGGTCTGGCATGGTTTCAACCTGCCGCTGGCGATGAGCGTCGTCGCGCTCGTCGGCGGCACCCTCCTTTATGTCGTGTTCCGGAACTATCTGGCGCGCTGCGAGGACGGGCCGCCGCTGTTGCGGCGATTGCATGGCCAGCGCATCTTCGAGCGCGTGCTCGTCGAGGTGTCGTGGCACTGGGCGCGGCAGGCCGAAAAGCGCATCGGCACGCGCAATCTCCAGCCGCAGCTGCGCTGGGTGGTGGCCATGGGCTTCTTCGCCGGCCTCCTGCCGCTCTACCTTTCCTCCTTCGAGCCTCGCCCCTTCGCATTTTCCGGCGTCGATCCCACCTTCGCCGCGCTCTGGCTGATCGGCGTCTGCCTTGCGATAGGCACGGCTTACCTTGCCAAATACCACCGTCTCGCGGCGCTCGTCATGCTCGGCGGCGTCGGACTGATCGTCTGCGTCACCTTCGTCTGGCTTTCCGCGCCGGATCTGGCGATCACCCAGCTTCTCGTCGAGATCGTGACGACGGTTCTCATCCTGCTCGGCCTGCGCTGGTTGCCGAAGCGTTCCGAAAACGTCGACGAGATGATTACGCTGCGCGCTCGCTTCCGCCGCTTCCGCGATCTCGCGCTGGCGGTCGCCTGCGGCATCGGCATGACCTTCATCGCCTATGCCGTGATGACGATGCCGGTGCCCGACGCCATCGCCAACTACTTCCTCACCAATGCCTATTCGCAGGGCGGCGGGCGCAATGTCGTCAACGTCATCCTGGTGGATTTCCGCGGCTTCGACACGCTCGGAGAGATCACCGTCCTCGGCGTCGTGGCGCTCACCGTCTTTGCCCTGCTCAGGCGTTTCCGTCCCGCCGCCGACAGCATGGCAATGCCGGAACAGCAGCAGATCCAGAACCGTCTGGACGAGGAGCGGCCGGGACGCTCGGCGGGCGATACGGTGAAGGACTACCTGTTCGTGCCCTCGGTCATCATGCAGTGGCTGTTCCCGGTCATCATCACCTTCTCCGTCTACATCTTCATGCGTGGCCACGACCTGCCGGGTGGCGGCTTTTCGGCCGGGCTGACGCTGTCGATCGCCTTCCTGCTGCAATATCTCGCCGGCGGCACGCGCTGGGCCGAGGATCGCCTGCGCATCCTGCCGCTGCGCTGGATGGGCATCGGTCTCCTGACCGCAACCGCCACCGGCGCGGGCGCATGGCTCTTCGGCTATCCGTTCCTCACCTCGCATTTCCGCTACATAGAGCTTCCGCTGATAGGCAAGATGCCGGCCGCGACCGCGCTTCTGTTCGACCTCGGCGTCTTCTCGCTAGTCGTCGGCTCCACCGTCCTCATCCTCGTGGCACTCGCGCACCAGTCCATCCGTATCAACCGCCTTCACGCGGCTGAAATGGAAAAGGCGAAGGAGGCCTGATGGAGATCATTCTCTCGATCGCAATCGGCGTCATGACCAGCTGCGGCGTCTGGCTGATCCTGCGCCCGCGCACCTATCAGGTCATCATCGGCCTTTCGCTGCTCTCCTACGCGGTGAACCTGTTCATCTTCGGCGTGGGCGGGGTGAAATCGAACCTGCCGCCCATTCTCGAGGAAGGCGCATCGACCTCGATGATCGCCGACCCCGTGCCGCAGGCGCTGGTCTTGACCGCCATCGTCATCGGTTTCGCCACCACGGCGCTCTTCCTCGTCGTGCTGCTCGCCTCGCGCGGGCTGACCGGCACCGACCATGTCGACGGCAAGGGGGGCTCCCGATGAGCGGCTGGTCCCACCACCTCATCATCGCGCCGATCCTCGTTCCGCTCGTGGCGGCCGCCGTCCTGCTGTTCGTCAACGAGCGCCAGCGCGTGACGAAGGCGATGATAAGCCTCGTTGCAACGCTGCTGCTCGTAGCCGTGGCGCTTGCGCTCTTCGGGATCGAGAACAGGCATGAGGCTTTCGAGGGCGTCTATCTGCTCGGCAACTGGGCAGCGCCCTTCGGCATCGTGCTGGTGCTGGACGGGCTTTCCGCGCTGATGCTGCTTTTGACGGCCGTCGTCGCCATTGCGGCGCTCGTCTATTCGCTTGCCCGCTGGCATGCCGTGGGCGCCCATTTCCACACCATGTTCCAGCTTTTGCTGATGGGGGTCAACGGCGCCTTCCTCACCGGCGACCTGTTCAATCTCTTCGTCTTCTTCGAGGTGATGCTGGCGGCTTCCTACGGCCTGCTGCTGCATGGCTCGGGCCCGCTGAGGGTGAAGGCCGGCCTGCATTACATCGCGGTCAACCTTGCGGCAGCGCTCCTTTTCCTGATCGGCGTCAGCCTGATCTACGGCACCGCCGGCACGCTCAACATGGCCGATCTCGCCGCCCGCATTCCGCAGATCGAACCGGACCGCCGCATGCTGATGGAGGCGGGTGCCGCCGTGCTCGGCATCGCCTTCCTCATCAAGGCCGGCATGTGGCCGCTCTGCTTCTGGCTGCCGACCGCCTATAGCGCGGCGTCTGCCCCGGTCGCCGGCGTCTTCGCCATCCTCAGCAAGCTCGGCATCTATGTCATTCTCAGGCTCACCATGCTGCTGTTCGGCAGCGGACCGTCGGCGGGCTTCGGCGCGAGTTTCCTCGTCTTCGGCGGCATCGCGACGCTGATCTTCGGCATCATCGGCGTGCTCGCCTCCCAGGCGCTCGGACGTCTCGCCGGCTTTTCGGTGCTTGTCTCCTCCGGCACGCTCTTGATGGTGCTCGGCATCAATGACGGCGCGGTGTCCTCCGGCGCGCTTCTCTATCTCGTCTCCTCGACGCTGACGATCAGCGCCTTCTTCATGCTGATCGAACTCGTCGAACGCGGACAGGATGCGGGCGCCGCCGTTCTCGCCGTCACCATGGAGGCCTATGGCGAGGGCGAGGAGGGCGAACCGGAGGAGGGGGAGGGCGTGACCATGCCGGGCACCATGGCGATCCTCGGCACCTGCTTTGCGGCCTGCGCCATCCTTCTGTCCGGCCTGCCGCCGCTGTCGGGCTTCATCGCCAAATTCGCCATGCTCTCGGCGATGATGGGCACGGGCGCCATCGGCGTGCCGCCGACCGCCGCCGTCTGGACGCTGATTATCCTGGTCATCCTGTCGGGCCTCGCGGCGCTGATTTCCATGACCCGCGCCGGCATCCGCACCTTCTGGACGTCGATCGAGGGAACCGTGCCGCGCGTTCTCGTGATCGAGATCGTGCCGGTGATGTTCCTGCTGGCGCTCACCCTTGCGCTGACGGTGCGCGCGGGACCTGCCATGCACTATATGGACAAGACGATCCGCACGCTCGGCAATCCGGATATCTATATCGACGCCGTGAGGAATGCGGCCGTGCTGCCGGGTGTCGGCAAACGGCCCGGAACGGAGGGCGATTGATGTTTCCCTATCCCGTTCTCACCGTCTTTCTCGTCGTCATGTGGCTGCTGCTCAACGGCTTCACGCCCGGCCACCTCCTTCTCGGCCTGATCGTCGCGACCTTCGCCTCTTGGGGCATGGCGTCGCTCCGGCCCGACAAGCCGAGGCTGAAGAAATGGTATCTGCTGCCGAAGCTTGCGGCGATCGTTCTCTACGATGTCCTCCTTTCCAACATCGCGGTCGCCATGGTCATCCTCAAAGGCCGCAGGAAAGGGCATGCCCCCGCCTTCGTCACCCTGCCGCTGGAGCTGGAAAACCGGACCGGCCTTGCGTTTCTGGCCATCATCCTCACGAGCACGCCGGGTTCGGCATGGCTGGAATACAATTCCCACGACCGGACGGTCCTCCTGCATGTGCTCGACGTCGCAGACGAGGCCGCCTGGGTGGATATGGTCAAGAACCGCTATGAAAAGCTGCTGATGGAGATATTCGCATGAGCGCCATCATAATCTTCACTGCGGTTGCGATCGCCCAGTCGATGCTGGCGGTGGCGATGGCGATCGCGTCCATCCGCATGTTTCGCGGACCGCGCGCCCAGGACAGGATCATCGGGCTCGATGCGCTCTACATCAACGCCATGCTGATGCTCGTCACCTTCGGGATCGGAACGGGGCGGGTGGTCTATTTCGAGGCGGCGCTGGTCATCGGCATGCTCGGCTTCGTCGCCACGGTGGCGCTCGCCAAGTTCCTGATGCGCGGCGAGGTGATCGAATGATACAGCCCGCAGCCGATATTCCGCTTGCCGTCGCGGTCGCGGTCGCCTTCTTCCTGCTGTTCGGCGCGTCGCTGGCGCTGATCGGCGCCATTGGCTTCCTGCGGCTCGGAACCTTCTACGAGCGCATCCACGCGCCCACGCTCGGAACGAGCTGGGGCATCGGCGGCGTGATGATCGCCTCCATGCTCTATTTCAGCTTCTCCCTGCAGAAGCCGGTGCTGCACGAACTCCTGATCGGCCTGTTCGTCACCGTCACCACCCCGGTCACCTTCCTGCTCCTCGCCCGCGCCGCCCTCTACCGCGACCGCACCGAAGGCAAGAACGGCGTGCCGGGCGGGATCGGCAAGGCTGCCGGGGACAGGAGCGAAAGCGAGGTGATGCCGGTGGAGAGGCTCTGAAGGGGATTTGGTCTAACTACCGTCGAGACCTTGGACAGATCCCCGCCGACTGAATAGTTAAAGAGAAACCGATAAAGGCTGTGAACCATCAAGACTTCCCGAGCAGTCTAGCGTAACAGAATGATTATTTCTTGTTTCTCACGTCATCCGTCAGCGGGGCTATCGCCAGAGAACCTAAAGGTACAAAATTCCCATTCCAATCTGCGGCGACACGGATACGGCCATATTGCTTGATTTCCGGCGGAGTTCCGACCATTTTCAAGACTACATGCGCGCGAGGGCGTTTGGGCATGTCGCCTATGTCAGGCAGGTCCAGAAGTTCAAAATTTGGGGTCACCTCGAAAGAAAAAGTCGGTTTTTCGATGTCTTCGCCAGGCTGAGCTATCTTTATGATAAGTTTTGAAGGTGATGCCTGAGGTTCATCGAAAAGATGCACCGCCATGCACAATTGGCGGAGTGTAAATGGCAGCGGTTCATCAGTGAACATGGCGTCGCCGTACACACCCACATACGTCGTCTGCCCTGACAATTCTTCACGCAAGTCCTCACAGAAGATGGTGAATCCGTGAGGCTTGAACGTCTCAATATTAGGCGACAATCTTGGCCCCCTGAGATTCTATCGACTCTCCAGTCGTGCTGGACCTAAATTTGGGGCCACCGTTTATCCTAAGAACGTTCGACTTCGTTCTGATGGCCATGCCGGAGGATCTCACGTCGCCAGAGCATGTGAAAACCTGCCCAGTCTTACGGTGGACAGCTTCGATCCGGATATCCAGATCGAGTGCGCCTGCAATATCAGCGATTGTGTTAAGCTCCCAATTGGGATTTTTCCCAGAAAACCATCTCGAAACGGCGGACTTATCAATCGATAGCTTATCGGCAAGTTCCTTCATGCTTCCGCCGTTTTTCTTCCGATGGGAAATGACTGACCAGAAGAGGCTGACGAATGCCGATTTCAGCATTTCCCTCTTGTATTCTTTAGCGATCTTGTCAGATTTGTTCATCGACATCGCGGCACACTCCACCAAAATATTCATCTACAGAGCCTGCCTCATATCGAACGCATGTCCCGAGAACATCGTTCCAGAGAGCCGGCACCTCAGAAGCTTTAGCATTGTAGTTTTCACGTATTCCGAGCACGACGCGCTCATGAAAGCCAAACGCGACAAAGCAGCCTTTGGAGATAAATCTCCCGAAAATGCGGACCTGCCACATTCTCGGCTTTCTTGCGCAGATCGCCCAAACTTCATCCAGTCCTTGGAGCTTCTCGAAATCAGGCTTTAATTCCGAATTTCCCTGAAGGCTGGCAGTTATGAAGTGGCCGGCGCAAAAACGCCCAATGATGGTTTCAGTTTCGACCATAGGTAGGTTCTTGAAAGCAGCATCATTACCGTCCAGAATTTCGTTTATCTCCGGCGTGACGAAAAGCCTTCGCACGGAGGCGCTCGTCTCCAATGGATACCTCTGCACAAGTTGGCCAGTATCCACGGCTTGATACAATATGCGATCAGTTGCGTTATAAGTCAACTATTTGCGCCTCAAATAGTTAACATTTCGATAATTCTGGATATCATGTTGCAGAGGCTCAGGAGTGCAGCGTGAAAAGAGGGAACTGCCTTCAGTCCTACTCTAGTCTGGCAAAGCACCGACCACGAATCGCAACTAAGGGCTGAACGCCCACTAAGAATGGCGCGCATGGCGCTGTGGCGTCAAGCCGGTGCCAGCACTGCCCCCTTACCGCGCCCGCTGCAACATCCCGAACAGATCGCGCGGGTCGTCGGGGTCGGCGATGATGTCGATTTCCTGATAGAAATCGGTGCCCTTGAGCTTTTCGCGGACATAGCGGAGCGCGGAGAAATCCTCGGTGGCGAAGCCGACCGAGTCGAAAAGGGTGATCTGGCTTGCGTCGCGCCGTCCCTCGGCTTCGCCGCGCACCACGCGCCAGAGTTCGGTCACCGGATAATCCGGCGCCATCTGCTGGATCTCGCCCTCGATGCGGGTCTGCGGCGGATATTCGACGAAGGTGTCGGCGCGGAGAAGAATGTCGCGGTGCAGTTCCGTCTTGCCGGGGCAGTCGCCGCCGATGGCGTTGATGTGCACGCCGGCGCCGACCATGTTGTCGGTGAGAATGGTGGCGAACTGCTTGTCGGCGGTGCAGGTGGTGATGATCGCCGCGCCCTCGATGGCCGACTGCGCCGAGGTGCAGGCGGTGACGCGCAGGCCGGACCCTTCGAGATTGCGGACCGTCTTTTCCGTCGCCCGGCGGTCGATATCGTAGAGCCTGACTTCTTCGATGCCGAGCACGACCTTCATCGCCAGCGCCTGGAATTCGGCCTGCGCCCCGTTGCCGATCATCGCCATGACCTTCGCCCCCTTCGGCGCGAGGTGCCGCGCCGCCATGGCCGAGGTCGCCGCGGTGCGTAGCGCCGTCAGCAGGGTCATTTCGGTCAAAAGCACCGGATAGCCGGTCGAAACCTTCGCCAGCAGGCCGAAGGCCGTCACCGTCTGCAGCCCCTCGGCCATGTTCTTCGGATGGCCGTTCACATATTTGAAGCCGTAGAGCTCGCCGTCGGAGGTCGGCATCAGCTCGATCACGCCCTCGCGCGAATGGGAGGCGACGCGCGGCGTCTTGTCGAAGCTCTCCCAGCGGCGGAAATCCTCCTCGATCACATCCGTCAGCTCGACAAGCATCGTCTCGATGCCGACGTGATGGACGAGGCGCATCATATTCTCGACGCTGACGAAGGGAATGAGAGCCTTTTCGGAGGGCGATTGCGGCATGGACGGTTCCTTGGCTTGGTCAAAGCCCAGGTTAGCAAGATGCCTCCGCTAACCGAAATCGCAAAACCATGTTGTTTTCGCCAGAAATATGGGCAAATTGTATAGCAGATTTGTCAATATTGCCAAAATGCCATCCGTAAAGCCGGGAGCGAACCCATGAGCGTCGCCAAATACATCCCCGACGAACTCGACCGGCGCATCATCGCCCATCTGCGCATCGACGGGCGCGCGTCGCTCGCCAAGCTTTCCGATGCGCTCGGCGTGGCCCGCGGCACGGTGCAGAACCGGCTGGACCGTCTGACGGAGACGGGCACGCTGCTCGGCTTCACCGTCCGGGTGCGGGAGGATTACGACGACCGCTCGGTGCATGCGGTGATGATGATCGAGGTGATCGGCAAGTCGACGACCCAGGTCATCCGCAAGCTGCACGGCATCCCCGAGATTTCCTCGCTGCACACCACCAACGGCAACTGGGACCTGATCGCCAATATCCGCGCCGGCAGCCTCTCCGATTTCGACCGGGTGCTGCGCGAGGTGCGCATGATCGATGGTGTCTCGAACAGCGAGACGAGCCTGCTGCTCAGTTCCGTGTGAGACCGTACCGGCGGACCGGACGGGCCCGTCTTCGGCTGGAAGCGGCTTGTGAAGAGGCTTGGGACGGCTCTCTTTGCGACGATGGCGGCAGGCCGTCGTGGGCCCGCCGCCATCCTCATGTTCCGTATGGGTTTGCTGCCGGCCCTATTCGCGTTCGCCGGTGAAGTTCAGCAGCAGCTGGAAGATGTTGACGAAGTTCAGGTAGAGCGACAGCGCGCCGAAGACGGCAAGCTTCTGCTGCGATTCCTGGTCGAAGTTCTCGGCATACTGTTCCTTGATGTTCTGCGTATCCCAGGCGGTGAGGCCGACGAAGACGGCGATGCCGATCACCGAGATGGCGAATTGCAGGGCAGTCGAGCCGAGGAAGATGTTGACGATCGAGGCGATCATCACGCCGATCAGGCCCATGATGAGGAAGGAGCCGAACTGCGACAGGTCACGCTTGGTGACATAGCCGTAGAGGCTGGTCGCGCCGAACATGGTGGCGGCGATGAAGAAGGTGCGGGCGATGCTGGCGCCGGTGAACACGAGGAAGACCGAAGCGAGCGACAGGCCCATCACGGCGCAGAAGGCCCAGAAGGTCAGTTGCGCGGTCGAGGCCGACATCGAGTGGATGCGGAACGAGAAGAAGAAGACGAAGGCGAGCGGCGCCAGCATCACCATCCACTTCAGCGGCGTGGAGAAGATCGGCACGTAGAGCGCCGGCGTCGAGCCGACGACGAATGCGACGATGCCCGTCAGCACGAGGCCGAGGCCCATGTAGTTGTAGACGCGCAGCATGTGCTGGCGCAGGCCCTCGTCGAAGGCGGCGGCCGATGTCTGGCTGAGGCCGCCGAAGCGATTCTGGTTGGGGTACATATCGTGATCTCCGTTGTGGATCAGTGAAGGGATTTCATGAGGCGGCCGGCCTTGTCGTCGAGACCGGCGTCGGGCGTGCTGGAAACGATGGCATAGGCGACCTCGCCGATCTGCCACCAGGCGACCGTCGCATTCGACAGCGCCAGATGGGTGACCGGCTCGACGGCGAAATAGCCGGGCCTGACCGCAAAGAGTGACAGGCGACCGCTTTGCGGCGTCTTAATGCCCATTTCGACGCTTGGGCCGAAGGGCGAGGGGAAGACCTGCACGTCGGTCACCGTCCAGTCTCCCGGAAGCTCGGGAAGCCCGATCGCCGTGGCCGCCCGGATATCGCTGCGGTCGAGCAGGCGGGTCTCGGGCTGGGAGGGCATGGTTTCGCGCACGAGCGAGGTCTGGTGGGCCTGCACGGCCTGTTCGACGAAGGATGGCGGATGCACCGAGGCCACCACCTCCCTGGCGCCGAAGGGATGGACGGTGGCATTGGCAAACCAGCCGGCGGCGAATAGGCCGGCGACCGCCGCGACGCGCCGCACCGCCTGCCACATGCGCTGACCGGCAAGGCCGGAGGCGAGCCTTCTCGCCGCCTCGCGCGTCTCGGGTCTGGCGAAAGGCGCGGCCTCCGCAAGCGCCAGGCGAAGCGTCGTCTGGAGGCCGATATCCTCCATCACGCGGGCGGCGGTTTCGGGATGCCGTGCAAGCCACATCTCGACCCGCAGACGGCCTGCGGCATCGAGCTGGTTGTCGATATAGGCGTCGAGATCGCTGTCGAGAACGGGGGTCTCGTCACTCATTTCCGCCTCCTACAAGTCTCAGATGGTTGGGTTGTCTGCCGTCCTCGAAGGACCGTAATGCGGCGCGGGCGCGCGACACGCGCGACATCAGGGTGCCCACGGGAATGCCGAGCGTATCGGCGGCTTCCTGATAGGAAAGCTCCTCGATGGCGACGAGATGCAGCGCCTCCCGCTGTTCTTCGGGCAGCGTCATGAAGGCCTCGCGCACCTGCCGAAGCCTGACGGCGTGTTCCTGCTGTGCGGGAAAGGACGTCGGCTCGCCCAGCGCGTCCCCGTCCTCGCCCTCGTGCCGCCTGCGGCTGATCGACGAGCGCAGGCGGTCGACATGGGCGTTGTGGACGATGGAGAGCAGCCAGTTGCGCAGGTTGGAGCCGGGCCTGAAGGTGGCGCGGCGCTCATAGGCGCGCACCAGCGCATCGTGCACGAGATCTTCGGCATCGCCGGAATTGCGCGTGAGCGAGCGCGCATACCGCCTCAGGGAGGCGAGCTGGCCTATCACGTCGAACGATCTCTTGTTGCTGTCCATACCCCTGTATACGGACTGGCCCGGTTTTTATTCCAGCCGGTCCGAGATTTTTTCAAGGCCCGGCCGTATGAGCGTCGAACGCCCGTCTAGACCAGCGCCCGCGACAGGCCGCAATCCTCCCGGAAGGATTTGAAGCCGGCGAGCGACCGGAGAGAGCGGCCGTCGTCGATGGCGGCCAGATCGAGGATCACTGCGTTGGCGATCGTCATCGGCACCACCAGCGATTGCGAATCCCCGGCCTTGCCGCGCGAAACGAGGATCTGGTGATCGGGGGCCGGATCGAGGCGGGCGTTCAGGACATCGGTGAGCATCAGGACTTCCGCGCCCCTTTGCCGGGCGATCGTGCGCATTTCCTGGATGAGGGGAGAGACCTTGCGGAAGGCGAGCAGCCAGACGACGTCGCCTGCGGCAAGCGTGTTCAGCGTTTCGGGAAGCTGGTTCATCCGGGCCGCGAGATCGACGGTCTCATAGCCCGAACGGTTGAGGCGAAGGGAGACCAGCGCGGAAAGCGACGAGAAATGCCCCTGGCCGAACAGGAAGATGCGGCGGCTCTTGCGCAGGCATTCGGAGAAGGCCCTGATATCGGCGTCGGAAACCGTGTTGCGGAGGCGCTCCAGCGCGGCGATCTCGCTGTCCAGCACGGAAGACAGCACGCCGCCGTCTTCCGCCCGCACCAGCCGGGCGGCAATGCGCGCTGCGGGATTGTCGAAATCGCCGCCGCCCTCCAGCAGATTGGCCTGGAGAAAGCTGCGGAACTCGGGATAGCCCTTGAACCCCAGGCGGCGGGCGAGCCGCACGGCCGATGCCGGATGCACCCCGGCTCGGGAGGAGACCTCCTTGCCGTTGTCCATCGCCGCCCGGACCGGGTCCTGCATCAGGACGTCCAGCAATCGGGTGTCGGCCTCCGTCAGCCGGGTCGAATTGCGATTGATGAGGTCGCCGAGCGCCTGCGGAACTTCGCTTTGTCTGTCCATTGCTTCCCGTCTGTTTGTCAGCCCTGACGTTTCCGGGGTGTCCGGGTTCAATACCCGATTCCGGCAGCATGCGCGGGCGTGTCGTCCGGCGCAAGCTCGATGCGGTTCTCGCTCTTGTCGTCGAAATAGAGCGCCCGGCCGAAATCGCAGACCGCCCAAAGCCTTTCGGTATTTTGCGGCATCGTCTCGCGCGGGCAGGTCAGCGTCAGGCGGCCAGCATCGCTGTCGCAATGCAGGATGATGTCGGAACCGGTCATTTCGGAAAGCAGAAGCCGCATGGGCAGCGCCGGTCCCGCGGGCTCCTCCGACCGGACCGCGATATGTTCGGGGCGAAAGCCGATGGTGATGTCCTGCCGGCCCCGCCAGCCGGGGATCTTGGCCGCCGGCAGGAAGTTCATCGCCGGCGCGCCGAGGAAACCGGCGACGAAGCGGTTGGCGGGACGGTCGTAGATCGCCTCGGGCGTATCGAACTGCTGGAGATGGCCGCCCTTCATCACCGCGATGCGGTTGGCGAGCGAGAGAGCCTCCGTCTGGTCGTGCGTGACGTAGACGATGGTCGCTCCGAGCGCCCGGTGCAGTTCCTTGATCTCGGTGCGCATGGCGACGCGCAGCGCATTGTCGAGGTTCGACAGCGGCTCGTCCATCAGGAAGGTCGAGGTGTTGCGGGCCATGGCGCGGCCCATCGCCACGCGCTGCCGCTGGCCGCCGGAGAGCGCGCCGGGCTTGCGGTCGAGATAGGCTTCGAGCTGCAGCGTCTTCGCCACGCTTTCGGCCCGCGCATTGCGCTCCGCCTTCGGCATGCCGCGCAGTTCGAGCCCGAAGGCGATGTTCTGGCGCACCGTCATGTGCGGATAGAGCGCGTAGTTCTGGAAGATCATGGCGATGTCGCGATCCTGCGGCGCCAGATCGTTCGCCCGCCTGCCGCCGATTTCGATCTCGCCTTCGTCGACGCGCTCCAGCCCGGCGATGAGCCGCAGCAGCGTGGACTTGCCGCAACCCGAGGGGCCGACGATGACGACGAATTCGCCGGGGCGGATGTCCATCGAAACGCCGTGGAGGATCTGCGGCCCGCCGGCATAGGACTTCCGGATGGAACGAAGGGAAATGCCGCTCATCGGTTTGTCTCCCGGTTTTTCTCGTTGCGAATGGCGATGGCGAGGCTCGGTCGGTCGGTGGTGAAAACCTTGACGCCGAGCGAAAGCGCCTTTTCGATCTGCGGCGCGGTGTGGGCGGCCCAGCAGCCGAAATCGAGGCCGGCGGCCCTGATTTCGGCCATCAGCTCTGTGTCGGCCGTGTCGATATGGACGCCGATCTCCGGGATCTCATGGGCGTGGGCAAGCTCGATCACGGCGGACGTTCCGAGCTGGCGGAGTACCGGCGGGCTGACCAGCCAGAGCCTGGGCCGGTCCGTCGCCGCCGCGACCTCGTCCAGCGCCTCGATCAGGAAGGAGGAGAAGGTGGTGCGTTCCAGCATGCCGTTGCTGGCAAGGGTCTCGACCACGCGCGGCACGAAATCGCGGTAGGGGCGGCCATCGGCGCCCGGCTTGATTTCGCAGCGGAAATCGACGCGGCTTTTCGAGAAGATGATGCAGAGTTCCTCGAGCGTGAGCGGATGGCCGCCCTCGCCGTAATTGATGGTGGCGGCGCGGACCTCTGACACAGTCAGGCCGGCGATTGCGCCGGTGCGGTCCGTGCTAGCGTCGAGCGTGGCGTCGTGATGCACGATGATGGCGCCGTCGGCGGTCGGGTGTACATCGAATTCCACCTCCTCCAGCGCCATGATCGCGGTTGCCGAAAAGCCGCGGGGCGTGCTGTCGCCGAATTCGAGCGTTCCGCCGCGATGGGATGCGATATGTGTCATTTTCTGTTCCATGTTGAATTACTTGACCGCGCCCATGGTGATGCCGCGCACCAGATGCCGCTCGACCAGCAGGAAGCCCAGGAGCACCGGCAGGATGGTGATGGTCGATGCGGCCATGACCAGCGGCCAGTCGATCAGGCCTTCGCCGGGATTGGTGCGGTAGAGCCGAGCCAGGCCGATCTGTAGCGTGAAGAGGTCTTCCTTGCCGACGGCGACCAGCGGCCAGATGTAGTTGTTCCATTCGGTGAGGAAGATATAGAGCCCCATCGAGAAGATGGCGGGCTTCGAGATCGGCACGATGATCCGCCAGAGCACCTGCAAAGGTGTGGCGCCATCCATGTAGGCGGCCTCGTCCAGCGCCCTCGGAATGCCCTTGATGTATTGCCGCAGGAAGAAGGCGGCGAAACCGTTGGAGATCGCCGGCAGGATCAGCCCGGCATAGGTGTCGAGCAGTCCCGCCTTGGCGAGCGTCAGGTAGTTGGGAATGAGGCTGATATGGCTCGGAATCATCAGCGTCGCGACGGTTGCGCCGAACAGCAGGTTGCCGCCGCGAAACTCGTAGCGGGCGAAGGCGAAGGCGGCCATGGTGGCGACGGTCAGCCCGATGATCGTCACCAGCCCGGAGACGAGGATGCTGTTCATGAGATAACGGGCGAAATTGTATTGCCCGACCGCGCGGGCGTAATTGCCGAGCGTGAACTCCACCGTGCCGGTGTAATAGGCGTGCGCCGTCTGGAACGACATCCAGATCGAATAGAGCACCGGCACGAGGAAAATCGTCCCGGCAGCCAGCGCAAGCAGGGTGAGGAGGCGGTTAACAGGCTTCATAATGCACCTTCCTGCCGACGACGAAGGACTTGACCAGCGCCAGCACGATGAGAAGGACGAAGAGCAGCACGGCGAGCGCCGAGCCCTGGCCGATGTCGAACAGCACGAAACCGACGCGGTAGAGCATATTGACCAGCATGTCGGTCGCGCCCGCCGGTCCGCCATGGGTCATGACGTTGACGATGGTGAAGACCTGGAAGGCCTCGATCACCGAGATGACCAGCAGGAAATAGGTAGTCGGCATGACCAGCGGCACGGTGACCCGGCGGAACACGTGGAACCGGCGGCCGCCATCGACGGCAGCGGCATCGTAAAGCTCCTGCGGCACGGCCTGCAGGCCGGCGATGTAGATGACGATGTCGTAGCCGAGCTGTTTCCAGGTATTGACCGCGATCAGCACCCAGAGCGCCAGTGACGGGTCCTGCAGCCACGGCACCTTGCCCAGCCCGAGGTTTGCCAGCAGCGCGTTGACCATGCCGTAATCGGTGGCAAACACCCAGGAGAAGACGACGGCAATGGAGACGGTGGAGGTGACCGAGGGCAAAAACAGCGCGCCGCGCAGCAGCCGCGAGGGCAGTGTTTCGCGCACCAGGTAGCTGGCGATGGCGAGCGCCAGAACGAGCCTCAGCGGCACGGAAAGCACGGCAAACAGCGCCGTGACCTTCAGCGCGTTCCAGAAATCGCGCGAGGCAAAAAGGGCGCGGTAATTGTCGAGCCCGACGAAGGGCATGTCCGGCGACAGGAAATCCCAGTGGCGGAAGCTCAGGTTGAGGCTCGACACGATGGGGATATAGGTGAACACCGCGATGAAGGCGATCAGCGGGCCGACGAACAGATAGGGTGTGAGGGTGCGAAGCATGGGACCCAAATCGAGCGGAAGAAAGGGTGAGGGACCGGCAGCCGCCAGAAGGTCGACCGCCGGTCCCGCTGTTTTGGCGGAGGATTACTCGCCGTTGCGTTCCGTTTCCTTGCGGGTCTGGGCGGCGAAGTCCTTCATGGTCTCGGTCGCGTCGCGCTGGCCGAAGGCCATGGCTTCCCACATTTTGTATTCGGTGGTGCGCATCCAGGTGACGACGGGTGCGCGCGAACGGCCATGGGCGAAGTCGAGCTGCTTGATGGCGACATCGATGCCCGGCTGGGTGGCGAGCGCTTCGACCGCGACCGGCAGGGCCGCGCTCTTCTTGTTGATCGGCAGATAGCCGGTTTCGGCAAACCAGATGGCGTTGGCCTCAGGCGATGCGGCGTAGCTCACGAACTTGTAGGCCGCGTCCTGAACCGCCTTTTCGGAGGTCGAGAGAATGCCGATTCCGGCGCCGCCGATCGGCACCGAGCAGGTCTTGTTGCAGGGCATCGGGCGCGTTTCGAGCTTGTCGCCGAGCGCCTTCCTGGCGCCGCCGTAATTGCCGGTCGAATTCAGCATGATGCCGACCTTGCCGGCGAGGAATGCGTCGCGACCGTTGTCTTCCTCGGTCACGCCGTCCGGCGAGGAGACCTTTTCCTTGTGCACCAGCGAGGCCATCCATTGATAGGCTTCGATGGTGTTCGGGCTGTCGAGCAGCACCTCGTTGGTCTCGGGGTCCATCAGTTCGCTGTCATTGGCCATGACGAGGCCCCAGCGGGCGAACTGGCCCGGCGCGGCGATGCCGCTGATGCCTTCCGAACCGAGCTTTTCGGTGATCGTCTTCGACGCGGCCATGATGTCGTCGAAGGTCTTCAGCGCAGGCTCGCCCTCGATGCCGGCGCGCTTGAAGATATCGCTGTTGTAGTAAAGGACCGGGGTCGAGGAGTTGAAGGGCACGATATAGTTCTTGCCCTTGTAGACGCCGACTTCGCGCGCGTAGTCGTAAAGGTCGTCCTTCAGCGGATCGGCATCGAAATAGGGGGTGAGGTCGGTCAGCACGCCGCGGTCGGCGAAAAGGCCGTAGCGGGTCACCTCGAGAATGACCGCATCGGGCGCGCGCTTGGCCGGAATGGCGGCCTGCAGCTTGGCGACGATGTCGTTATAGTTGCCGATGAACTCGGCCTGAATGTCGATGTCCGGATTGGCCGCCTCGAAACCGGCGATGATCTTGTCCAGCGCTTCGCCATTGCCCTTGTTGAAGCTGTGCCAGAACTTCACCACCGTTGCGGCCTCAGCCGAGGCGACCGTGGCAAGAAGGGCGATCAGGCTGGCGCCGGCCAGTTTGTGCAATTTGTGTGACATGAATCTTTTCCTTTGCAAAAGAAATTGCATCCCGCTCGTCATCCTCTAGACCCGTTGCACGACAGTTTCGTGAAGCCGGAGCCAAGTTTTCGTGACGTGGAGAGGAAGGAAGGATGCCTTGGGGACGCGGCAATCGCATAAGGAAGGTGCTGCGGCGCGGTGTTCTTGATCCCCTCTGGGGGGAGGTGGCCGGCGGGCGGGAGGTGTTTTGCCGCAGGCGAAGAGCCCGGGTGTAAATTGCATTGAGCCACCGGCGCGGCCGCCGGTGGCGAAGGAACCGGCCTTCGGGCCGGTTCTTCGGGCCTATTTCTTCAGGCCGAACCTTCAGCCGGCGATCAGCTTGACTTCCATGAAGTCTTCCAGGCCCCACTTGCCGCCTTCGCGGCCGATGCCGGACTGCTTGTAGCCGCCGAAGGGCATGCCCGGCGCGCGGGAGGTGCCGTTGATCTGTACCATGCCGGCGCGCAGCCTGCGGGCGACGCGCTGCGCCCGTTCCGGCGATCCCGTCTGGATATAGGCGGCAAGGCCATAGACCGTGTCGTTGGCGATGCGGATCGCGTCTTCCTCGGTGTCGAAGGGGATCATCACCAGCACCGGCCCGAAAACCTCCTCGCGCGCGATCGCCATGTCGTTGTCGACGCCGGCGAAGATGGTCGGGCGGACGAAATAGCCGCGATTGAAGCCTTCCGGCCTGCCGAGCCCGCCAAGCACCGGCTTCGCTCCTTCGGCGATGCCCTTTTCGATCATGCCCTGGACCTTCTCGAACTGGGCTCCGGAGGACAGCGGGCCGATATGATCGCCGTCCCTGGCCGGGTCGTCGACGGCGACCTGTGCGCCGGCCCTGGCGGCAAGATCGACGGCTGCGTCATAGACGGAACGCTCGACCAGCATGCGGGTCGGCGCATTGCAGGACTGCCCGGTGTTCTCGAAGCAATGCCTGACGCCGCGTTCGATGGCGGCCGGCAGGTCGGCATCGGCGAAGACGATGTTCGGCGACTTGCCGCCGAGTTCGAGCGATACGCGCTTGACCGTGGCGGCAGAAGCGCGCGAGACGGCGGCACCTGCGCGGGTCGAGCCGGTGAACGACATCATGTCGACGTCCGGATGGCTGGAAAGCGCCTCGCCGACGACGGGACCCTCGCCGTTGACGAGGTTGAAGACGCCTGCGGGGAAGCCCGCCTCGTCCATGAACTCGGCAAACAGCATCGCCGACATCGGGGCGATTTCCGAAGGCTTGAGCACGACGGTGCAGCCGACGGCGACCGCGGGTATGACCTTCAGCGCGATCTGGTTCATCGGCCAGTTCCACGGCGTGATGAGGCCGCAAACGCCGATCGGCTCATGCACGATCCGCTGGTTGGGGCGGGTTTCGTCCGGCAGGTATTCCCATTCATAGGCCTTGAAGGCGCGGATGAACGCCTTCAGGTGGGAGACGCCGGAGACCGCCTGGGATTCGCGCGAAAGCCTGATCGGCGCACCCATTTCGGCGGTGATCGCCTCGGCCATCTCCTCCATCCGGCGCTCGTAGATCGCGACGAGCTTTTCCAGATGGGCAAGCCGTTCGTCGCGGCTCGTGCTGCTCCAGCCTTCGAAGGCGCGGCGGGCGGCGGCCACGGCCCGGTCGATGTCGCCGGCGGTGCCGCCGGAAATCACGGCATAGGCTTCCTCGTTCGCCGGGTTGACGACTTCGATCCGCGTTCCGCCAGCCGGAGCGACCCACGCGCCGTCGATATAGAAGTTGAGCTTTTCGATCAGTGTCTTGTTCTGCAGCATGGGGCATCCTGACTGGTGGGGTTGGAAAGGTCGGTGGACATCCTTACAATCCCGCAACGGCCCCGGCCAGCCCTTCCTGCGGGGTGAAGTCACCGGAGAGGCCCGTGCCCGCCCGGCCGGGACCCGGCCTCCGTCGGCGACATTTCGCCGCTTGCGAGCAGCGGGGCCTGTCCGTATATCACTTGACAACGATCATTAAGATCAACGGAAACCGCCACTTTGCCGAATGTCTCTCAGGAACCTGGCCGCCGCGGGCGCTCGGGTCGCGGACGCGCGATCCCCGGTCCGGGACGTGCGGCCGTTCTGCTCGCCGTTGCAGCGCCTCTATGCTGGCTACCGCAGGCCTGGTTCGCGGCCCAGGCCATCGGGCGTCTGGCCGATGGCGCGGGCGCGGGCGATATCCTGGAAAACGCCGTCTGCTTCGCCCTGTTCGGGTTGCTGCGCGCCGCGCTTGAGGCTTTGTCCGGCCGTCTTGCCTTCAAGTCTGCCCGGCGCGAACTCACCGCCAGCCGCGTGAGCGCGCTTGCAGCCCTTGCTGCGCGCTCGCCGGTCGATACCGGCCGCCCCTCGTCCGGACAGGCTGCAAGCGTGATCGCCGAGCAGGCGGAAATGTTGACGCCATGGCTTTCCCGTTACCAGCCCGCCCGGACGAAGGCGATGATCGTGCCTTTCGTCATCGCCGCCGCGGTTCTCCCGTTTTCATGGATCGCGGCGCTGGCGCTGCTTGTCACCGCACCGGTCATTCCACTGTTCATGGCGCTCGTCGGAATGCGTGCCCGCAAGGCCAGCGAACAGCAGCTTGCCCGCATGGGCGACATCAACGCCTTCCTCATTGACCGGCTGCGCGGCCTTGCCACCATCCGCACGCTCGGCGCCGTCCCGGAGACGGCCAAGCGGCTGCGCATCGAGGCGGAAGACCTGAAGCGACGCACCATGGCGGTCCTGAAGATCGCCTTCCTCACGTCTGCGACGCTGGAGCTTTTTTCCGCCCTCGGCGTGGCGCTGACGGCCGTCTATATCGGCTTTCATCTTCTGGGATTTATCGGGGTCGGAACCTGGGGGACGAAACTGACGCTGGCCGAAGGCCTGTTCGTGCTGATGATCGCGCCCGCCTTCTTCGAGCCGCTGCGTGAACTGTCCTCCGTCTGGCATGACCGCGCGGCGGGCGAGGCGGCGCAAAAAGCGCTTGGCGCGCTTTCCGGCAAGGGCATGCCCCTGCCGCCCTCCGAAGGATCGGCAAACGGCAGCGAGGCGGCGCTCCTGGCGGAAGGTCTGCGCTATACCCATCCGGGCCGCGAGGCCCCGACGCTTCAGGCTTTCTCGCTCTCCATCGCGCCCGGCGAGAAGATCGCGATCATGGCGCCGAGCGGCAGCGGCAAATCCACGCTTTTATCGCTGCTGGCGGGGCTTGCCGCTCCGCAGGCGGGAAAGCTCGCCGTTTTCGGGCGCTTGCCGGCGGCGGCGCGCGAGGCGGGCGATATCGCCTGGATCGGGCAGTCCGCCCATGTCTTTTCGGGTTCCATCGCCGCCAACGTGTCGCTCGGACGGCCTGACGTCGATGCCGATGCGGTCGCCGGGGCGCTTGCGGTCGGGCGTCTGTCCCATGTTGCCGAAAGCCATGGCCGTGCACCGCTCGGCGAGGGCGGAACGGGCCTTTCCGGCGGCGAGATCGTGCGGCTTGCCATCGCCCGCGCCGCCGCCAGCAAGAAGGCACGGCTGATCCTCGCCGATGAGCCGACCGCGCATCTCGATGCCGCCACGGCGGATCTGGTGACGGACAGCCTGCTCGACCTCGCAAAGGAAAGGACGCTCGTCGTCGTCACCCATGATGCGGTGCTTGCCGCGCGCATGGACCGGATCGTGACGCTTGCGGCGGAGGAGGGTGCATGAGGCCGCTTCTCGTCGTTCTTCGCCGGTTCCTCAAGGAAAAGCGGCTGGCGATGGCGCTGGGCTTCCTGCTCGCCGCGCTGACCGCGATTGCCGGGATCGCGCTGCTGTCGCTCTCCGGCTGGTTCATCACGGCAACGGCCTTTGCCGGTCTGACGTCCGCGACCGCGCTCGCCTTCGATGTCTTCGCGCCCTCGGCCGGCATCCGCTTTCTCGCGCTGTTCCGCACCGCGGCGCGGTATAGCGAGCGCATCGTCACCCATGACGCGACGCTTTCGGTGCTCGCCGGCATGCGCGAGACGCTGTTTCGGACCTTTGCCACGGCGCGCTCGGCACGCGCACTGGCGCTTCGCCCCGCACGCCTCCTCTTCCGCCTGACGCTGGATGTCGATGCCCTCGACGGGCTTTACCTGCGGCTTCTCGTACCGTCAGGCGTGGCGCTTGCCTCGGCGCTGTTTGCCGCCCTCTCGCTCGTCTTCGTCGATGGCCGCATCGCGCTTGCGGTTGGCCTGCTTCCTGTAGTGGCGGGCTTCGGCATCGCGGTCATCGCTGCGTTGAAGGCTGAAAAGCCGGCCCGTCATCGCGCCGCCGCGCTGGAAGCCGTGCGCGGCCGGGTCATCGACATGATCGCCGGCGCCACGGATCTGCTGATGGCCGGTCGCCTTGAGGCATCCAGGCAGAATGTCGAGACGGCGGAAAGCCGGCTGGCCGAGACCGACGACCGGCTGAACCGCATCGAGACGCTTGCCGGCTTCGGCCTTGCGGCGCTGGCGCCCGTTGTCGGCGGCTGTCTTCTCGTGGCGCTCGCCTGTCTGGTCGAGGCGGGCGTCATCGGCGTGCCGGTCGCCGCCTTCGCCCTGCTTCTGGCTCTTGCCGCCGTCGAGCCGTTCGCGGGCCTGCGACGCGGGGCGCTGGAAGCGGGACGCATTCTTGCCGCCGCACGCCGCATCGCGCCCCGCCTCGGAGAGACCCCGCAGGAGATCGCCGTCGCGCCGCCGCCGCCGGGTCTCGCTCTTCTGGCCGAAAACCTCGTCCTGCGGCATCCCGGCGCAGGGCGGCCGGCGCTCTCGGGCCTGTCGCTCGAAATACCGGCCGGCGAGATCGTGGCGCTGACCGGTCCGAGCGGGGCCGGAAAATCGACCCTGATGGCCCTGATCGCGGGTGAAATCACCGCCGAAGCCGGTCGTGTCGCGGCGCTGCCTGCCACTCTCCTCACGCAGCGCGTCGAACTCTTCGCCGATACGCTCGCCGGCAATCTCAGGCTGGCAAGGCCTGACGCCACGGAAGCGGAACTCTGGGCGGCGCTCGATGCGGCAGGGCTGGCGGAGATGGCCCGCAACCTGCCGCAGGGGCTTGAAACCTGGCTCGGCGAAGGAGGCTCGGGCCTTTCCGGCGGCGAAAGCCGGCGCCTGTCGCTTGCCCGGCTTCTCCTGGCGGATGTACCCCTTCTTCTGCTCGATGAGCCGACCGAGGCGCTGGATACCGAGACCGCCCGCGACATCGTGGCGCGCCTTGCCGCCGCAAGGGGAGGGCGCACCGTCCTGATCGCGACCCACAGCGCGCAGGACGTCGAAATTGCCGACCGAATCCTTGTTGTTGACAAAGGTCAATTATGTGGCAATTTCAAATGTAGGGAGACGGCTTTCGCCGAGGTTGCTTCGAGACTGCGCAAACGTTGAGCGACGTTATTTTGTCGCATTGCCTGCGCCGCAAGATAACAATAAGCAATTGTCAGACGTTGCTTTCAGCGGTTCAGAGACCTCATGCGTTCTTCCGGCTCCATATCGCAATTCCTGCGCATCCTGTGCGCGATTGCGCTCTTCTCGGTGGGCTTTGCTCACCGGGTTCCGGATGTGCAGGCAACGGAAATCGTCGCGGCGGCCATTGCGCTTCCGGACGGCACTGTTCCCGATCTCTGCCTCGCCGGCTCAAGGGGCGGTATCGGCAAGGACGGGTACTCTCTGAACCGGTCCTGCGAGGCCTGCCTCATTTCAGCGGCGATGGTCCTGCCGCTGCCGGCGGAGGAAGCGGGCGACCGGCCCATGCCGCATGAAACGGTCCTGCGACCGGATCGGGCGCGTTTCGACGCGCCGCCCGTGCTGATTTCGAAGGCCGCGCCGAGAGCGCCGCCGGTGGCCTGAAGTCCCAAAGCGCCCGACGCCGCTCCGCCTGCGGCCTTGGGCAAACACCCCGGTTTTTCTTTTCTGGAGATCGAGATATGGAACTCGATATCGTGGCGTTATCGCGCCTGCAATTTGCCCTTACGGCGCTCTACCACTTTCTCTTCGTCCCTCTCACCCTCGGGCTGTCGATCCTGCTGGCCATCATGGAAACGGTCTATGTCATGACCGGCAAAACGGTCTGGCGGCAGATGACCAAGTTCTGGGGCACGCTGTTCGGCATCAATTTCGTGCTCGGCGTTTCGACCGGCATCGTCATGGAATTCCAGTTCGGCATGAACTGGAGCTATTACAGCCACTATGTCGGCGACATCTTCGGTGCGCCGCTTGCCATCGAGGGCCTCATGGCCTTCTTCCTGGAGGCGACCTTCGTCGGACTGTTCTTCTTCGGCTGGGATCGCATGTCCAAGGTCGGCCATCTCGCGGCGACCTGGTGCGTGGCGCTCGGCTCCAACTTCTCGGCGCTGTGGATCCTGATCGCCAATGGCTGGATGCAGAACCCGGTCGGCTCGGCCTTCAATCCGCAAACCATGCGCATGGAGGTCAACGACTTCTTCCTTGTGCTGTTTAATCCGGTCGCCCAGGCGAAGTTCGTGCACACCGTCTCGGCGGGTTATGTCACGGCCTCCATCTTCGTTCTCGGCGTTTCGGCCTGGTACCTGCTGAAGGGCCGCGAGATCGAGCTTGCCAAACGCTCGATGACGGTGGCGGCCTCCTTCGGTCTCGCCGCCTCGCTTTCGGTCGTCGTCCTCGGCGACGAGAGCGGCTATGAAGCCTCAGAACACCAGAAGATGAAGCTCGCCGCCATCGAGGCGATGTGGGAAACGGAACCCGCGCCGGCCGCCTTCACCGCCTTCGGCTTTCCCGACCAGGAAACCCGCGAGACCCATTACAAGGTGGAGATACCCTGGGTCATGGGCCTGATCGGCACCCGTTCGCTGACCACCGAAATCCCGGGTATCGACAGCCTCGTCAGGAGCGCCGAAACCCGCATCCGCCGGGGCATCGTCGCCTATGACGCGCTGCAGACCATCCGCGCCGCCGGCACCACCACGGCCATCGACCCGGCCGTCAAGGCAAGGTTCGAGGATAACGGCCTCGATCTCGGCTATGCGCTTCTCCTGAAGCGTTACGTCGACGATCCGCGTCAGGCAACCGACGAGCAGATCGCCAGGGCGGCGACCGACACCATCCCCAACGTGCCGACCCTGTTCTGGGCCTTCCGCTTCATGGTCGCCCTCGGCTTCTATTTCATCGCGCTGACGGCCGTCTTCTTCGTCATCTGCAGCCGTCACACCCACACGAAGCGTCCGTGGTTGCTGAGGGTCGCGGTCTTTTCCATCCCGCTGCCGTGGATCGCCGCGGAACTGGGCTGGATCGTCGCGGAGGTGGGACGCCAGCCGTGGATCATCGAAGGCGTGCTGCCGACCGCTGCCGCCGTCTCCAATCTCGGAGCGACGACGCTGCTCTTCACCATCGCCGGTTTTACCGCGATCTACACCGTCCTCTTTATCGTCGAGATGGGGCTGATGCTGAAGGCGATCCGCAAGGGACCGGAGCCGGACGACGAACGCCCCGGACATCCGGAACCCGAACTCATCTCGAAGACCATCGTACCGGCGGAGTAAGACCATGATCCTGCACACGCTTATCGATTACGAAATCCTTCGCGTCATCTGGTGGCTGCTTCTCGGCGTCCTGCTCATCGGCTTTGCCGTGATGGACGGCTTCGACCTCGGAGTGGCCACGCTCCTGCCCTTCGTGGGTCGGGACGACACCGAACGGCGCGTCGTCATCAACACCATCGGCCCGGTCTGGGAAGGCAACCAGGTCTGGCTGATCCTCGGCGGCGGGGCGATCTTCGCCGCCTGGCCGCCGCTCTATGCGGTATCCTTCTCGGGCTTCTATCTGGCGATGTTCGCGATCCTCTTCGCGCTCATCCTGCGCCCGGTCGGCTTCAAGTACCGCTCGAAGCGCGAAAGCACCACATGGCGCACCGCCTGGGACTGGGCGCTCTTCGTCGGCGGCCTCGTGCCGGCGCTTGTCATGGGGGTCGCGGTCGGCAATGTCCTGCAGGGCGTGCCGTTCCACCTCACCGACGACCTGCGCATCTTCTATGACGGCACGACGCTGTTCGAACTCCTCAACCCCTATGGCCTGCTCGCCGGCATCCTGTCGGTTTCCATGCTCGTCATGCACGGCGCCGGCTGGCTGACGCTGAAGACCTCCGGCACCGTCAATGCCCGCGCCCGCCGGATCGGCATGGTCGCGGCCATCCTGACCGTCGTGCTTTTCGCCGTCGGTGGCGTCTGGCTGACGGTGATCGACGGCTACCGGTTCACGTCCGCAATCGATCCGGCAGGCCCCTCGAACCCGCTCTACAAGACGGTCGAGGCTGCGTCCGGCGTCTGGTTCCAGAATTATGCCGCCCATCCCTGGATGACGGTCGCGCCGGCGCTCGGCTTCCTCGGCGCGCTCGGTTCGCTTCTCGCCTTCGCGGCGAAGAAGGACGGGGCGCCGTGGCTGATGAGTTCGGTGTCGATCCTCGGCATCGTCTCGACGGTCGGGCTGTCGATGTTCCCCTTCATCCTGCCGTCGAGCGTCGATCCGCGGTCCAGCCTCACGGTCTGGGACGCCTCCTCCAGCCACATGACGCTGTTCATCATGCTGGTCTGCGCCGTCATCTTCGTTCCGATCATCATCGCCTACACCTCCTTCGTCTACCGGGTGCTGTGGGGCAAGGTCGACGCGAAGGACATCAACGATCCCGCCAACCACGCCTATTGAGGAAAGGAAACCGTCATGTGGTATTTTTCCTGGCTACTCGGCCTGCCGCTTGCCGCTGCCTTCGCCGTGCTCAACGCCATGTGGTACGAGCTGATCGACGCGCAAAAGAAGGAAGACGCCAAAAAATCGAAGTAGGCCTGTCGCCGGCAGCCCGCTTGCTCAAAGGTTGAGCGTATAGCGGGTGTGCCGGCGCTCGCCGGTCCGCGTCAAAATGCCTTTCTCCACGAGGTCGTGGAGATCGCGCGTCGCCGTTGCGCGCGAGGTTCGCGTGATCGCGATATAGTTTTCGGCGCTGAGCCCGCCCTTGAAACCCGCCGGCCCCTCGCGGAACATACGCTCGACGACTTTCTCCTGCCGTTCGTTCAACTGCTGCCGGAAGCGGTCGTAGAAACGGGCCTTGCCGATATGGAACGCGACGCGCTTCAGGGTCGTCTGCTGCGATTCCAGTATGGTCTCGGCGAAATAGACGAGCCATCCGGTGATATCGAGCGTGCGCTGGTGCCGTTCGAGCTGGTCGTAATAGGTCTTGCGGCTGCGCTCGATCGTATAGGCAAGCGCAATCAGGCTGGGCTGGCCGATGTTCTGCGAAAGCGATTTTTCGGCAAGCGCCCGGCCAAGCCGGCCGTTTCCGTCCTCGAAGGGGTGGATGCTCTCGAAATAGAGGTGGCCGATGCCCGCCCGGGTCAGCGCGGGCAGGGGGCTTTCGCCCCCCGGCGCCGATCTGTTGAACCAGTCGACATAAGCCTGCATTTCGGTCGGCACCCGTTCCGATGGCGGCGCTTCGAAATGGACGGTCGGCTTGTCGTGACGGCCGGAGACGATCTGCATCGCGTCCTCATGGGTGCGATATCCGCCGATCGTGCCGATATGGCGGTTGCCGGTCATCAGCATGCCGTGCCAGCGAAACAGGGTTTCGTGATCGAGGGGCGCGGCCCAGCCGTCATAGACGTCGACCATCATTTCCGCGATACCGCGCTCCTGCGGCCGGACCGGCCGGTCGTCGCTTGCAAGGCCGAACTGCCGGCGCAGGGAGGACTGGACGCTCAACCTGTCGAGCATCTCGCCCTCGATCTCGGAGGTCTTCACCGCCTCGTCGCTCAGAAGCTCGACGCGCAGCAGCGTGCGTTCCTCCTCGCCGACATGGCGGACAGCCCCGATCACCTCGCCCGACGTCAGCAGAAAGCGGCGCTCCAGCGGTTCCAGCACCGCCGCGTCATACGTGAAGGATGGCCAGAATTCCTGGGTCCAGTTCCATGCCATGAGTTATAGGGTCCGTTTCTATAACTCACAGTATCCTATTTCGGTGAGCAATAGCAAACGGGTCTATAACTCACGGCCCGCAATGACTGACGTCCGCCGGCATGGAAAACCAGTCCGGCCAGGGGACATGAGGCCATGCCCGTGTTTGCTGCCGCCTGCCCTGACCGGCCGTTCCGCTCAGTCCGCCGGAGCCTCCCCGTCGCTTTCCCCATCGACCAGGGTCATGGGCCAGAGCAGGCGGTGCGGCTGTTCCGGATACATGTCCCGATAGACCGGCATGGTGCCGAGCAGGGTCTCGGCAAGCGCGATGCCGAGGTCGCGCAGCGACAGGGTGAAACTCGTCAGCCGGGGCGAGAGGAAGTGGGAATGGGGGCTCTGCTGGCCGATCACGGCAATGTCGCGGCCCGGCAGGAGCCGGGCTTCCTGAAGCCCGCGGTAAAGGCCGGTGGCGATCGCCTCGTTGACCAGCAGGATCGCGCTCGGCCTGGGCGTGCAGGCGATCAGCTGCCGGGCGATCTGGTAGCCGCCGGCCTCGTTCGGCGTCGAGCGGAACACGTGCTCGTCGGCGAGGTCGAGCCCGTGGCGCCGCAGCGCCTGCCGGCATGCGTCGACGAAGACATAACCGAGATTGATGTCGTCATGCGGCCGGGTGATCGCGATGCGCCTGTGCCCGCGGGCAACGAACCGGTCGACGGACGCCTGCGCCATGCCCTCGAAATCGAGGTCGATCCAGGGCTGGCCGCCGTCGGTGAGGCTTCTGCCGAGCGTGATGAAGGGGATCTTGCGTCGGGCGAGAAGGTCTATGCGCGGATCGTGCCGCCGGGTGGCGGACAGGATCAGGCCGTCGGCGAAGCCTCGGGCGACGATGCGCTTCAGGTAGTCGTCCGGATCTTCCTCCGAGGAGCAGAGAAGGGCGACAAGGTCGAGCTTGTGACGGGCAAGCACGGTCTGCACGCCGTCGAAGACGCTCATGAAGAAGGTATCGCCTTGTCCGGTGATTTCGCTGCCGGTCTGCATCATGAAGCCGATGACGCCGGTCGCGCCCTTGCGCAGAGACCGGCCCGACTGGTTGGCGACGTAACCGAGCGAGGCCGCAGCCTCCAGCACCCGCTGCCGCGTCTGCGGGTTCACGTCGGGCTTGCCGTTCAAGGCGCGGGACACCGTCCCGATCGAGATGTCGAGATGTTTCGCAAGCTCGCGGATTCCCTTCATTTTCCGGAGGCCCCCTCTGATGTCCGGACGAAGACTTCCTCGCCCTCTTGACACGATTTTCGTTTCATAGATAGTATCGTAAACGTTTACGGACGCCAATCGAGGAGTTTGCGGCATCCGTTTCCGGGAGGACATCGGTGACATACAAGGCAGTTCTGTGCGGGTGCGGAGCCATGGCCAAAGGCTGGCTCAAGGCGCTGACGACGGTCCCCGCTCTCGTCGAAAGCGTGACGGTGGTCGGGCTCGTCGATCTCGACCGGGCGACGGCTGCGGCGCTTGCAGCGGAGTTCGGCCTGTCGGATGCGGTTGTTGGCACCGATCTGGAAGAGGTTCTCGCCACGACGCGCCCCGACATTCTCTTCGATATCGTCATTCCCGCTGCCCGCCGTTCCGTGGTGGCGGTCGGTCTGGCGCATGGCTGCCACGTGCTCAGCGAAAAGCCGATGGCGGCCTCTCTCGACGAGGCGCGCGACCTGCGACGGCTCGCCGATCGGGCCGGCCGCCTGCATGCCGTCGTTCAGAACCGCCGTTACATCGCCGGCGTGCGCCGCATCCGCCGCATGATCGAGGAGGGGACGCTCGGCCGCCTCACCGGGCTGCATTGCGATTTCTTTCTCGGGCCGCATTTCGGCGGCTTCCGGGAGGCGATGGACAACGTGCTGCTGCTCGACATGGCCATCCATACCTTCGATGCGGCACGCTTCATGTCGGGCAAGGACCCCCTGGCGGTCTATTGCCATGAGCACAATCCGCCCGGCTCCTGGTATCGGCATGGCGCGGCCGCCAATGCCATCTTCGAATTCTCCGACGATGTCGTCTTCACCTATCGCGGCTCCTGGTGCGCCGAGGGCGGGCCGACGAGCTGGGAGAGCGCATGGCGCATCACCGGCACCTCGGGCACGCTCCTCTGGGACGGCGCCGACAGGTTCGAGGCGAACGTCATCGCCGGAACGGACGGGTTTTTCCGTCCGACGACGCCCGTGACCGTGCCGCTGCCGGAAAGCGAGGCGGACACCCACGGCCATCAGAGCGTGATCGAAAGCTTCATCGCCGCGATCCGCGCCGGCAGCCGTCCTGAAACGGACGGCCGCGACAACATCAAGAGCCTTGCCATGGTTTTCGGCGCGATCGACAGCGCCCGCGACCGCAGGCGTGTCACGATTGCAGCATAGGGATATTTCCATGACGAACCCGGCAAAATCCATCCGTATCGGCACCATGGTCAGCGCCACCAAGGGCGACGCGGCAAGGCGCATCGCCCAGATCGCCGATCTGGGTTTCGAGAGTTTCGAGCCCTTCTTCTGGCAGACGACCAACGGCCAGGATCTCGCCGAGCTCGGCAAGCGCTGCCGCGAGGCGATCGGCGACCGGGATATCACCATGTCGACCCTCGGCATGTTCGGCAATCCGCTGGAGGAAACCGACATCGACCTCCAGACCTTGCAGGGCTGGAAGGACTGCATCGACAATGCGCATCACTTCGGCGCGACCTGTGTCGCCGGGTTTACCGGGCGCCTTCGCGGACGGCCCCTGCCGGAAAGCCTGCCGCGCTACAGGGAGATCTGGAGCGAGCTTGCAAGGCGCGCGGCCGACAGGGGCGTGAAGATCGCCTTCGAGAACTGCGCCATGGACGGCAACTGGCAGAGCGGCGACTGGAATATCGCCCATAATCCGGACGCCTGGGAGCTGATCTTCAACGAAACGCCCGACGAGCACATCGGGCTCGAATGGGAGCCGTGCCACCAGATGGTCTATCTCATCGAGCCGATCCCGCAGATCCGCAAATGGGCTTCGAAGATTTTCCATGTCCACGGCAAGGATGCGACCATCCGCTGGGACGTCATCCGGGAGCACGGCATCTTCGGCCGGGAGAAATTCGTCTTCATGCGCACGCCGGGCTTCGGCGATACCAACTGGACGGACGTCGTCTCGGAACTCAGGCTCGCCGGCTGGTCGGGCTCCATCGATATCGAGGGCTGGCACGATCCGGTCTATCGCGACGGGCTCGAAATGACCGGCCAGGTGCACGCCCTCAACTATCTGAAGAGCTGCCGGGGCGGCGATTTCGTCAACGATCCCGCATGAGGCGGGCATAGGGCATGCCGCCCGGTATGGAGGATGCCGGGCGTTGAAGGATAACCAAAGGAGGAGATCATGGGTATCCGCAAATATGCAATGCTTGGCGCTATCGCCATCGCGTCCGTCTCCCTGCCGGGCCTTTCGGCCAGGGCCGAGGACGTGACGATCAGCGTCTGGTCGCTCGACCGCGACATCCAGCCGGCGCCGAACCTCGTCAAGGATTTCAATGCGCTCAACACCGGCATCAAGGTGGAATACCGGCAGATCCAGTTCGATGACGTCGTCAGCGAGGCCATGCGCGCCTATTCGACGGGCCAGGCGCCTGACATCATCGCGATCGACAATCCGGAACACGCGCTTTTCGCCTCGCGCGGCGCCTTTCTCGATCTATCCGATATGATCGCCGCGTCCGAGGTGGTCAAGCCGGCGAACTACTTCCCCGGCCCTCTCGCCTCGACCATGTGGGAAGGCAGGAACTACGGCATTCCCAAGGCGACGAACACGATCGCGCTCTATTACAACAAGGATATGTTCAAGGCGAAGGGCCTCGATCCGGACAAGCCGCCGCAGACCTGGGACGAACTGCTCGAGGCCGCCCGCAAGCTCACCGATCCCTCCGCAAACGTCTACGGACTGACCTTCTCGGCGAAAGCCAACGAGGAGGGCACGTTCCAGTTCCTGCCCTGGGTGCAGATGGCGGGCGCGAGCTACGACAACATCAATGCCGAGGGTGCGGTCAAGGCGCTCGACACCTGGAAAACGATCATCGACGAAAAGCTTGCCTCGCCGGATACGCTGACGCGCAGCCAATGGGATTCGACCGGCACCTTCAATTCCGGCAATGCCGCCATGGCGATTTCCGGTCCCTGGGAGCTCGACCGCATGGTGGAGGAGGCGAAATTCGACTGGGGCGTGGCGTTGCTGCCGGTGCCGGAGGCAGGGGCCGAACGTTCCTCGGCGATGGGCGATTTCAACTGGGCGATCTTCGCCAACACCAAGCATCCGAAAGAAGCCTTCAAGGTGCTCGAATATTTCGTCTCGCAGGACAACCGCATGTTCAAGGATTTCGGCCAGCTTCCGGCCCGCTCCGATATCGCCATTCCCGAAACGGGAGAGGCAAAGAAGGACGCGGCCCTGAAAGTCTTCGTCGAGCAGCTGAAATACGCCAAGCCGCGCGGGCCTCATCCCGAATGGCCGAAGATCTCGAAGGCGATCCAGGATGCCATCCAGGCGTCGCTCACCGGGCAGATGTCCTCCAGGGAGGCGCTTGACGAGGCGGCGCGCAAGATCAAGGCCGTCCTCGGCTGACCTGCGAGGCCGCACGGCCGGTCCGCTGGGCCGATGGCCCGGCGGTCGGTTACTCTGACGCCGGCCCTCCCCGGAGGGGGAGGGCTCGATGGCCGCCACGCGGCCGCTGCAACCATTCCTCCCGGCGGGGCCGTTCCGCGCGAATGCGGGACGGTCTCCAGGGAGGCGGAGGAGCCCATGAAGCGACTTTTCTCCAGCATCATCGACGGCAGAGGGTTCGACGTCGCGCTCGTGGCGCTGCCGCTTGCCTTTCTGCTTTCCATTTCCGGCCTCGCTCTTGTCTACAACGTGGTGATGAGTTTCCAGGAGGTCGACATGTTCAGCCTCGGTACGCTCTGGCGGCCCTTCGTCGGCTTCAAGAACTACCGCGATCTCTTCGCCCAGCCCGAGACGCTGCCGATCCTTGCCAATACCGCGATCTTCGTCGTCGCTTCCATCGCCGGCCAGTTCGTCATCGGTTTCGGGCTTGCCTTGTTCTTCTGGACCAGCTTCCCCGGCGCCTCCTGGCTGCGGGGCCTGTTTCTCGTCTCCTGGGTCATGCCCGGCCTCGTCGCCGGCGCGATCTGGAACTGGATTCTGTCGGGAGATTTCGGTGTCCTCAATTTCATCCTGCGGGAAAGCGGGCTCATCTCGGGCAACATATTCTGGCGCTCCGATCCGGATTATTCGCTCTGGGCGGTCGTCATCGCCAATATCTGGCTCGGCACGTCCTTCAACATGATCCTGCTCTCGGTCGGCCTGTCGGCCATTCCCGGCGATCTCTACGAGGCGGCGGAACTCGACGGCGCGAATGCCTGGCAACGCTTCCGGACGATCACCCTGCCGATGATGCGTTCGTCGATCGGCGCCATCGTCGCGCTCGGTCTGATCTTCACGCTGCAGCAGTTCGACCTCTTCGCCGCGATCACCTCGGGCGGGCCGAACAATTCGTCCAACGTCACGCAATACTGGGCCTGGGACATGTCCTTCCGACAATACGACTTCGCCAAGGGCGCCACGATCTCGGTCATCATGATCGTCTTCGTCATGATCGCTTCCATCGTCTATGTCCGTTCGACGCGCCACGAGGTGAGGGGATGAGCGACACGACCCGCGACAGGCTGATGCTCGGCGTGGCGGTCGTGCTTGCCGCCATCTATCTCTTCCCGCTCTACTGGATGTGCATCACGGCGCTCAAATCCGGCTCGGCGATGTTTGCCAACCCGCCCGACTTCTGGCCGCGCGATCCGCAATGGCAGATCTACGGCCAGGTCTGGGAAAGCCGCAACATGGGCCGCTATATCTGGAATTCGCTGGTGATCGCCTGTGGTGCGGTGTCGGTCATCGCCATATTCGGCACGGGCTGCGCCTATGTGCTGGCCCGCTACCGCAATGTCTGGATCGATATCGGGCTCTTCCTCGTCCTCATGCTGCAGGTCCTGCCGGCCTCGCTGATGATTACGCCGATCTTCGTCGGTTTTTCGCAGCTCGGGCTTCTCGCCTATCCGCGGCTTGCCGTCATCCTGGCGATTGCCGCGAAGAGCATGCCCTTCTTCATCGTCCTGGTGCGGGCCACCTTCATGAGCGTGCCGCAGGAACTGGAGGAGGCGGCGCTGGTGGATGGAAACTCGCGCGTCGGCGCCTTCTTCAGCATCGTGCTGCCGCTCGCCCGAAACGGCATATTGGTCAGCGCCATCCTGATCTTCATGCAGGCCTTCGGCGAGTTCGTCTATTCGAAGTCGATCATCCAGGCCGTCGAGCTTCAGCCCGCAAGTGTCGGCCTCAATACCTTCATGGGGCCCAACACCAACGAATGGAACAAGATCATGGCCTACGCGACCATCTATGTGACGCCCATCCTTGCCATCTTCGTCCTGCTTCAACGCCGCATCGTTTCCGGCCTTACCTCGGGAGCCCTCAAATGACGAACCAGATCGAGTTGACTGCCGTCAACAAATATTACGGGGCCTATCACGCGCTGAAGGACATCGAGCTTTCCATCCGCAAGGGCAGCTTCACCGCGCTTGTCGGTCCGTCCGGCTGCGGCAAGTCCACGCTGCTGCGCTCGCTGGCGGGGCTGGAGAAAATCTCGACGGGCACGCTGAAGATCGCCGGCGAGGTTATGAACAGGACGCCGCCGCGCAAGCGCGACGTCGCCATGGTGTTCCAGTCCTACGCGCTCTATCCGCACATGACGGTCGAGGAGAACCTGACCTACAGCCTGCGCATTCGCGGCACGCCGAAGGCACAGGCGAAGAAGGCCGCGGAGGAGGTCGCCGCGACCACCGGGCTTTCCCATCTGCTCGGACGCTATCCGCGCGAGCTTTCCGGCGGCCAGCGCCAGCGCGTCGCGATGAGCCGCGCCATCATCCGAAACCCCAAGGCCTTCCTGTTCGACGAACCGCTCTCCAACCTCGACGCTGCGTTGCGGGTCCATATGCGCAAGGAAATCCGCGCCCTGCACGACCGGCTCGGCGCAACCTCGGTCTATGTGACCCACGACCAGATCGAGGCGATGACCATGGCCGACCATGTCGTGGTGATGCGGGCCGGGGTCATCGAACAGCAGGGCCGGCCGCTCGAACTCTACGACAGGCCGGTCAACAGGTTCGTCGCCGGCTTCATCGGCTCGCCCGCCATGAATTTCATTCCCGCGACCGGCGGCGAGGACGGCCGCTCGGTCGTGCTCGATCTCGGCGAGCGGCAAAGCGTCGGCCTCGACTACCCCGTTCCGCCCGGACGCACGCTGATCGCGGGCCTGCGGCCGGAACACATCGCCATTGCGCCGCAGGGCGCAGGCATGCTGAAGGCGCCCGTCGCGGTCGTGGAATCCACGGGGTCGGCCACCTATGTCACCACGGCGACGACACCGGAACTGGCAATCGTCGTCAACGGCCGGGCGGAGCTGTCGGCCGGCGAGGTGCTCGGCCTCGATTTCGCTCCCGGCCACCTGCACCTCTTCGATGCCGTGACGGAGCAGCGGCTCTGAGCTTTCAGGGCGAGGGGGAAGGGACGGGTTGGCCCGATGCCGTTCAGGCGGGCTTGATGTACCAGCCCCAGGGCTCCTCGCTGTTGAACGCGGTGATCTGTTTGGTCTCGAGATAGTTGGAAAGGCCCCAACGGCCGAGTTCGCGGCCGATGCCCGACTGCTTGTAGCCGCCCCACGGCGCTTCGGTGAAGGTGGGCTGCGAGCAGTTGATCCATACGATCCCGGCGCGGAAGGCCCTGGCGACCCGTTCGCAGCGGGCCTTGTCCTTCGACATGACGGCTGCGGCGAGGCCGAAGCGGCTGTCGTTCGCCATGCGGATCGCATCCGCTTCGTCCCTGAACGGTCTGACGCAGACGACGGGGCCGAAGATCTCCTCGGTCCAGACGAAGCTATCCTCCGCCATGTCGGTGAGGACGGTCGGCTCGAGGAAATAGCCCTTGTCGAGACCGGCGGGCCGCTTGCCGCCGCCGGCGACGACAGCACCTTCCGTCTTGCCGCGTTCGATGGCGGCCAGAACCTTGTCATACTGGCCCTTCGAGACGAGCGGGCCGAGCAGCGTTCCATCCTCAAGCCCGTTGCCGATGCGGATTTTCGCGGATTCGGCGACAAGCCGCTGCATGAGAGCCGGGTAGAGGCTGTCTTCCACCAGAACCCGCGAGGTTGCCGAGCAGACCTGCCCCTGGTTCCAGAAGATGCCGAACATGATCCATTCGACGGCCTTCTCGATGTCGCTGTCGGCGAAGACGACGAAAGGCGACTTGCCGCCCAGTTCCAGGCTGACATTCTTGATGTCGCGTGCCGCCGCCGCCATGATCTTCGCGCCCGTCGGCACGGAGCCGGTGAAGGCGAGCTTGTCGACGCCGGGATGTTCAGAAAGCGGCTGGCCGGCCTCCGCGCCTAGCCCCGTCACAATGTTCAGCACGCCGGCGGGAAGACCCGCTTCCTCGACGATTGCGCCCAGTTCCAGCGCGGTGAGCGGCGTCAGTTCGGAAGGCTTCAGCACCATGGTGCAGCCGGCGGCAAGGGCGGGAGCCACCTTCCACGAGGCCATCAGCAGCGGATAGTTCCACGGGATGATCGCGCCGGCGACGCCGATCGGCTCCCGCACGACCTTTGAGGAAAAGCGGGGCTCGGCGAGCGCGATCGCCTCTTCCGGATTGTCGTCCAGCTCTTCGGCAAGGCCGGCATAAAAGGCGAAGCAGCCTGCCGTATCCTCCATGTCCCAGATGGCTTCCGGCAGGGGCTTGCCGTTGTCGATGACTTCGAGCCTGGCAAGGTCGTGCTTGCGGGCGAGGATGATGTCGGAGATGCGGCGAAGGACCTTCGCCCGTTCCCTGCCGGAAAGTCTCGGCCACGGTCCCTGGTCGAAGGCAAGGCGTGCTGCTTTCACGGCAGCGTCGATGTCTTCCTTCGTGCCCGCGGGCGCCCGATGCACCAGCTCTTCGGTTGCCGGATCGATGACCGGGAAGGTGCCGCCCTTCGCCGGGGCCTGCCACTTGCCGTCGATGAAGAGCCTGTCACGCATTCGATGTCTCCCGCTAGGTTCGGATGGAAGCCCGCGCGGCGCTCTTGGCGCCCGTCGCGACCTTGACGATTTCTTCCGCTGCCCGCGTCACGCCTGCCGCCTTGCGCATGCCTGCCGCATTGGCCTTCAGCCGTGCATGCATGTCCCTGTCGCCGAGCAGCCCCTGGATCGCTCCGGCGAGCTCTGCCTCGCTCCAGCCGTAGCGGTCGAGTTTTCGGCCGACGCCGGTTTCGGCGGCGCGCGTCGCATTGTCATGGCCATCCCAGCAATAGGGCATCACAAGCGACGGCACGCCGTAATAGAGCGCCTCGCAGAAGGAATTGTTGCCGCCGTGATGGATGAACAGGCTTGCCTGCTCGACCACGGAGGGCTGCGGGAACCAGCTGTCGATGAAGACGTTGTCGGGCACCTCGCGGTATTCCTCCCGCCAGTTGCCGGCATTGACGAGGAAACGGAAGGGCAGGGTGGCAAAGACGGAAATCATGCGCTTCGTCATGTCCACGTCCATGGCGCCGAGCGAGCCGAAGCTCGCCAGCACCAGCGGGGCCTCGTTGTGGCTTGCAAAACGCGGCGGGGTATAGGGCGCCTCATGGCGTACGCAGCCATCGAGGAAGACGAACCGCGCGGGATCGAGAGGCTCGCGACGGCGATGCCGGATGATCTCCGGCGCAAGCAGCAGGTTCAGCCAGGGCGAGGGATCGAGGAAGATCGGCGCCGCCGGGGCCTTCAGGCCGCAATCGGCGAGGAAGGCGGAAAAACGCCTGTGCGCGGGGGAGACCGCTCTTTCGTAACGCGCGGAAAAGATCGTCCATGCGGCACGGTCGTCCTCCCCGCAGCCGGAAAGATGGGGCGGCACATCCCTGTCCGGGATTTCGGTCTCCGCGCAGGAGACGACGCGGACCCAGGGCACGCCGGCGTTCGCGATTGCCGGAAACATGACGACGTTGTCGAGCACGATCGCATCCGGTTTCAGCCGCCCGAGAAGCTGGCGCAGCGGTTCCTCGACGCGCATGGCGGTATCGACGATCGCGTCCCAGGTCGGGCCGACATAGCTTTCGGCCTGCTCGAGCGGCGTCTGCCGGAAGGCATCCTTATGGCGCTCGATAAAGTCGTTCCAGTCCGTCGGTGCGCCGGCTTCGGCCTCGGCAAGCTGATATTCCGGGAAGCCGTATTCGGCGAAAACGCCGCTGAAACCGGGATGACAGAGAAAGACCGGGCGATGGCCCATGCGCCGCAGTTCCTGGGCAATGCCGACGCAGTTCAGCGCCGCGCCGTAGCTCGCTTCGGGAAAGAGGGCGATGGTCTTTGCTGGCGCCATGGAGGACTAACGCGCGACGAGCTTGAAGGCGGGAGGGACGCCGCGACCGGCAAGCCGGGGGCGCTGGGTCTGGGAAAGCTGTATATGCACACGCATGAGATCGGCGGCAAGCTCCATCTGGCCGCGCTCGATCTGTTCGAGGATCTGGATGTGTTCGAGGTTGGACTGCATGAGGCGAAAGGCGTTGATATGCACGGCCGGAGGCATCGCGCGCCGGCGCCGGTGATGGTTGGTGAGCGCCTCCGCCATGAAGGGATTGCCGCAGGAGCGGGCGATCAGCAGGTGGAAATCGAAATCCGTGCGGTCGAAGAGTTTCCGGTCGAATGTCGTCTCGTTCATGCCGCGCAGGATCAGCATGGACTGGCGCAGCGCCGTCATGGCCGGGATATCCCGTTTGAAATCGGGCAGCGTCAGCGCCAGCGGTTCGGTCGCCAGGCGGAACTCGTAGCTCTTGGCGGTCGCGTCGCCGCTGATGGCGAACTGCTTCAGCACCCATTGCTGGCCGGAGCCGCGTTCCGCGAGACTTTCCTCCGCCAGTTTCATCAGCGCATTTTGTACCGTCTGCCGCGAGACGTCGTAGCGGCGCTGCAGGGCGGCGACCGTCTGGCTTTCGCTGATGCGCCCGGCCGAGAGATCGCGCAGGATCGCGGCGTAGATTTCGTTTTCGCCTTCGCCTTCCGACGTGTCCTCAAGACGCGCCGTGGCGACGGGATCGACCGCCAGAAGATAGCCGCCATCGGTGTCGGCCGTTACCAGTTCGCGCTCGGCAAGTATCTGCAAAGCCTTGCGTATCGGGGTTCTGGACACATTGCAAAGGGAGGCTAGGGCCTGTTCGGCAAGCCGCTCGCCGGGATGCATGCCGCGCTCGCTGGCGACATCCAGTATTTTTTGCGCCAGTTCGACATGGCGAAAATTGGTGCGTTTCGGTTCCTGGCTCATCGGCGGCAACGGCTCTCCATAGCCGTGCATGCTGCCCTTTGCGCCGCAGTTTAGCAAGTGCGTCCGCGCCGCTTTTCATTTCCGCACACAAAAATGCACGATCCCTATTGACGTATTTTTTTTATAAATAATACTGCCATGCGACTGGGAATGAGACCGGAGAACCGGCGCGCCCATCAAAGAGGCTGGAACAATCGAAACAAGGGAGTCTTCCGTGAAAGCGAAGAACGGACTGACTGCGACCTCTGCGGCCGCGGTGCTTCTTGCTGCAAGCCTTGCGGCTGGCGCGGCATCCGCCGCCGATCTCGTCATTTCGAACTGGGATGGCTACATGGCCCCGGATATCGCCGATGCCTTCAAGGCCGCGACCGGGCTGGAGATCGAGGTGGTCAACCACGCCACCAATGAAGAGATCATGGGCAAGCTGATGGCGAGCGGCGGCAAGGGCTACGATATCGTCTTCGTCTCCTCGCCGTTCGCGGAAATCCTGAACGGGCAGGGGCTTGCGGAGCCGATCGACAAGGCGGCCGTGCCGAACCTTGCCAATCTCTATCCGGAAGCGACCACGCTCGCCTATGACCCCGGCAACGCGTTCTCGGTTCCTTACACCTGGGGCACGACCGGTCTCTGCTACCGTTCCGACCTCGTGCAGGGCACGCCGGACAGCTGGCTGAACCTGCTCCAGCCGATCGACGCGTTGAAGGGCAAGACCACCATGCTCGCGACCGACCGCTGGCTGATGGCGGCGGGCGAACTCGCCAAGGGCTATTCCGTCAACGAAAAGGACCCGGCCAAGCTGGAGGAGGTGAAGAACCTCCTGATCGAGGCGAAGAAGACGCTGCTCGCCTATGACGACACGACCTTCTATTCGAAACTCGTTTCCGGCGAGGCCTCGCTGGTGCATGCCTGGGACGGCTGGTGCAACTACGGCATCGGCGAAAACAAGGACATCAAGTTCGTCGTGCCGAAGGAAGGCTCCGACCTCTGGATCGACACCATCGTCGTGATGAAGAGTTCCGAGCACAAGGATGCCGCGATGAAGTTCATCAACTTCATCCTCGACGCCAAGAACCACGCCTGGGCCGCCCAGAACATTCTCTATAAGGTGCCGAACAAGGCTGCCATGGAAAGCCTCGACAAGGCGCTTGCCGAGCAATATCCGAACATGGCCATGGCGCCCGCCGATCTCGTCAAATACGAGCTTCTTCGCGATCTCGGTTCCGCGCAGAAGGACTATTCCCGCATCGTGAGCGAGATCAAGGCCGCGAACTGACCGGTTGATCCTTCCATGGCGGCGGATGGTTTCCGGCCGCCATGGGCCGTCATTCATTCATGAACCATCGATGAGCGAAAGCCGGGCCTGGCTTCGCCGGAGTATGCCTTTGTCTTTCAACGCCGCCAGACCGAACCTGCTCGCCGCGCCCGGCGTCGCCTGGCTCGTCGCCTTCATGGTGGTGCCATGCGTGCTCGTCCTGAGCTACGCCTTCTTCGAACGCGGCGTCTGGGGCGGCGTCGAATATACGTTCACGCTGGAGAATTTCGCCCGCGTCGCCGATCCGCTCTATGCGAAGATCTTTCTCAACTCCGCCCGCATCGCCCTGACGGCGACGGTGATCGCGATCCTCATCGCCTATCCGGCCGCCTATGCGATCAGCCGCGCGCCGCGCTTGACCCAGCCGATCCTGCTGTTCTTCGCGGTGCTGCCCTTCTGGAGCAATTACCTGATCCGCACCTATGCCTGGATCGTGCTGCTCAACCGCGAGGGCCTCATCAACAATCTGCTGCGCTCGCTCGGCTATACCGGCGAGCCGCTATCGATGCTCTACACGGAAGCCGCCGTCATCACCGGTCTCGTCTACAACTACCTGCCCTTCGTCATCCTCGCGATCTATTCGACGCTGTCGCGGCTGAACCCGGAGCTGATGGAGGCCTCGCGCGATCTCGGGGCCGGGCCGGTACGCACTTTCCTGCGCGTGACCCTGCCTTTGACCATGCCCGGTGTCGCGGCGGGCGGTGTCTTCGTCTTCGTGCTGTCGATCGGCAATTTCGTCACGCCGGCACTCCTCGGCGGCGGCCGTTTCCAGATGGTCGGCAATCTCGTCTACGACCAGTTCCTGACGGCCAATGACTGGCCTTTCGGCGCGGCTCTCGGTGCTGCCCTGATCGCCACGATGATCGTGCTGCTTTTGGTTCAGGCGCGCGCCACCGCTCATGCGTCCGGCGAGCGGAAAGCAGAGGTGGCGCAATGAACGCCACATTTTCCGGCAAGCTGCCGGGCCGCATCGTCCTGCTGCTGGTTTTCGGCTTCCTCTACCTGCCGATTGCCGTCCTGGTGCTGCTCTCCTTCAACGACAGCGGCCTGCCGACGTCCTGGTCCGGTTTTTCGACCCGCTGGTACGGCGCCCTTCTTTCCAACACCGATATCCTGCGCGCCGCCTGGAATACGTTGATCGTCGCCGTCTTCGCCACCGTGGTCTCGACGGTGCTCGGCACCCTTCTGGCGCTCGGCATGGAGACACGGCGGCGCAGGAGCAACGGGCTGGAGGCGCTCGCCTTCGCGCCGATGGTCATCCCCGATATCGTGCTGGCCGTGGCCCTTCTCACCTTCTTTTCCCGGCTCGGCCTGACGATGGGCCTGCACACCATCGTCATCAGCCATGTCATCTTCGACCTTGCCTTCGTCTGCTCGGTCGTGCGCGCCCGGCTCAAGCATTTCGATTCTTCCATCGTCGAGGCATCGCGCGATCTCGGCGCTTCCGGCTGGACGACCTTCTGGCGCGTGACCTTCCCGGTTCTGCTGCCCTCGATTGTCGCCGGCGCGCTGCTTGCCTTCACGCTTTCGGTCGACGAGTTCATCATCGCCTTCTTCACGGCGGGCGCCGGCCGCTCGTCCATCACCCTCCCCATGCAGATCTATTCGATGATCCGTTTCGGCATCACGCCGGAGGTCAACGCGCTCGCCACCATCGTCATGGCGGTCAGCGCGACGGTGCTCCTGATCTCGCAATGGCTGAACAGAGAACAGCAGGTCCCATGAGCAATTCACCGATCCTGCGCATCGAGAGCGTCGCCAAGACCTTCGGGCCGATCACCGCCGTCGACAGCATTTCGCTCGATATCCGCGAGAACGAATTCTTCGCGCTGCTCGGTCCCTCGGGCTGCGGCAAGACCACGCTCCTGCGCATGCTCGCCGGCTTCGAGACGCCAAGCGCCGGCCGCATCCTGCTCGACGGCAAGGACATCTCGCCGCTGCCGCCGGAGAAGCGGCCGCTCAACCTGATGTTCCAGTCCTATGCGCTCTTCCCCCATATGACGGTGCGGCAGAACCTTTCCTATGGGCTCGAGATGGAGCGCCTGGACAAGGCCGAGATCCGACGGCGTGTCGACGAGACGCTGGCGATGACGGACCTGACGCAGTTTGCCGAGCGCAAGCCGGAACAGCTTTCCGGCGGCCAGAAGCAGCGCGTGGCGCTCGCCCGCGCCCTGGTGAAGCGTCCCAAGGTGCTGCTTCTCGACGAGCCGCTGGGCGCGCTCGACAAGAAGCTGCGGGAAAAGATGCAGCTCGAACTGAAGCGCATGCAGCATGAGGCCGGTATCACCTTCATCATCGTGACCCACGATCAGGAAGAGGCGCTGGTCATGGCCGACCGCATGGCGATCCTGAGGGACGGACGCCTTCTGCAGGTCGGGGCGCCCGAAGAAGTCTACGAGCGGCCGGCCGACCGCTTCGTCGCAAACTTCATCGGCGTAATGAATTTCATCGACGGCACAGTCGGCACGGATGGCGTCTTCGAGGCGGATGGACTGCGGCTTGCGATAGCCGATGCCGGGCCGGGTGCGGCGACGCTTGCCGTCCGGCCCGAGAATATCGCGGTTGCGGCCTCCGGCAGCCTGCCGGTCGCCGGCGTAATCGCGGAGATCGCCTATCACGGCCTCGACCGCGTGCTGCACGTCAAGACCGCCGCCGCGGAGACACCGCTTCAGGTTCGCGTGCCGGCCAGCGGCGCGGGTGCCTGGCGGATCGGCGACACGCTGAGCCTCGGCATCGACCCGGCGAAATGCCGGCTCTTCCAATAAACGAGAACAGGGGAACACCATGTCCAAGACAATTGCATTCTTTCCGGAGGCGGCCTTCGGCCCGGCGCTGAACTCGGTCGGCATTGCCCAGGCCGTCGAGGCGCTCGGCCACAAGGCGGTCTTCCTTTCCGATCCCGGTTTCGTCTCGGTCTATGAAGGATATGGCTTCGAGGCCCATCCGGTGAACCTTTCGGAGCCGATGCCGCCCGAGCAGATGGCGAAGTTCTGGGAGGACTTCATCAACGGCCACATCCCGAATTTCCGCAAATCGCCCTACGACCAGATCGACAACTACGTGAAGGACTGCTGGACGGCGATCGTCGACAGCGCCAAATGGGCGCAGAAGGACCTGCCGGGCGTGCTGGCGAAGATCAAGCCGGACCTCATCTGCGTCGACAACGTCATCCTCTTCCCGGCGATCAAGCAGTTCGGCAAGCCCTGGGTGCGCATCATCTCCTGCTCGGAAAACGAGATCGAGGACCCGCAGATCCCGCCCCATCTTTCCGGCTGCGGCGAGAAGGACTTTGCCTGCCATGCGGCCTATCGCGATCGTTTCAACGCGGTCATCAAACCGATCCACGACGACTTCAACGGCTTTCTTGCGGAGAACGGAGAGGCGGCCTATCCGATCGGCCAGTTCTTCGAGGCCTCGCCCTTCATGAACCTCCTGCTCTACCCCGAGCCGGTGAAATTCGACCGCGAACATCCGCTCGATCCGAACCGGTTCCAGTATCTCGAGGGCTGCGTGCGCAAGGAAAAATCCTATGAGGTGCCGAACTTTGCCGAAAACAACGACAAGCCGCTCCTCTATATTTCCTTCGGTTCGCTCGGCGCCGGCGATACGGAGCTCCTGAAACGCCTGATCGCGACCATCGGCAAGCTGCCCTACCGGGCGCTCGTCAATGTCGGCGATTACAAGGACCAGTATCAGAACCTGCCGGGCAATGTCGTCGTCGACAGCTGGTTTCCGCAGCCCTCCGTCATTCCGCAGGTCGATGCGGTCATCCATCACGGCGGCAACAACTCCTTCACCGAATGCCTTTATTTCGGCAAGCCGGCGATCATCATGCCCTATGTCTGGGACGGCCACGACAATGCCACGCGCGTCGACGAGACCGGCCACGGTTTCAAGATGCCGCGTTACGACTGGACGGATGCGGATCTCGCGGAAAAGCTCGATGCCTGCATCAACAGCCCTGCGATGAAGGCGAAGCTTGCGGCGACCAGCGCCCACATGCAGGCACGGAACGGCCCGCAGAAGGCGGCCGGCATCCTCGACGAACTCGTGAAGACCGGTGCCTATAATGGTTGATACCACCCAATCCTCGGCGCCGCATATCCATAACGCGACGACCTTTTCCGATCTCGTGGACTGGGGCGACCAGCCGGACAGCCTGGAGGGCCGGTCTCATTCCTCCGGCCGGCTGGTGTTCAAGGGGCCGAACAACCAGCCGGAATCCGGCATCTGGGTCTGCACGCCGGGCCGCTGGCGGCTTTCCATTCCGCGTGACGAGTTCTGCCATTTCGTCGCGGGCCGCGCGGTCTACCGCTCGGATGCCGGCGAGGTGATCGAGGTGGAGCCGGGCACCGTCGTCATGTTCCCCGGCGGCTGGACGGGCGAATGCACCGTGATCGAGACCATGCGCAACATCTACATGCTGGTCTGACCGACCGATAAAACGAAAGGAAACATCCCATGACCGCGACACCCCTGATGCGCAAGCCGCTCGAGGAAACCGACCTCAAGGACTGGGGCGTAATCCCCACCATGATCGAGGGCGAAAGCCGCACCTCCGGCAAGGTCATCTACAAGGGACCGAACGGAGAATCCGAAAGCGGCCTTTGGGTCTGCACGCCCGGAAAGTGGTTCTGCCACGTCACCAGCGACGAGTTCTGCCACTTTCTCGAGGGGCGCTGCACCTATGTGCATGAGAGCGGCGAGGTGATCGAGATCACGCCGGATACCGCGGCCTTCTTCCCGAAGGACTGGAAGGGCGAATGCACCGTCCATGAGACGGTGAAGAAGGTCTACATGATCCGCTGACAGGTTCAGCGCTCGTCCCTTCATCTGCCTGCAGGCATCTTCTCTCCGAAGAGGAGAAAGGGCGAGCAAACTTTCCGACCCGCAAAGTGCCAGGGAAATGACCGTTATGTTCAATCCAGCCCAACCCGTTTTCTACCGGCATCCCGCCTATATTCCGGGCGGGGGCGAGCGCCATGCGGTGATCGATCCCGCGACGCTTGCGACCGTCGGCAGCTTTGCCGATACGACGGCCGCCGAGATGGAGGCGGTGCTGGACGCCGCAACTGCGGCGCAGCGCGGCTGGACGCGGCTCGACGCGAAGACGCGCGCCACCGTCCTGCACCGTATCGCCAACCGCATCGAGGCGACCGACATGCGGCGCTGCGCGGAACTGATGTCGCGCGAGATGGGCAAGCCCTATCCCGAGGCGATCGGCGAGGTGGCGAACTGCGCCGGCGCCTTCCGTTATTTCGCCGAGATGGCGCGCGACGAAGCGGGCAAGGTTGCGGGCACCACCCAAGCCGGATCGTTCCAGCATGCGCGCTACGAGGCGCTCGGGGTCAGCGTGCATATCATGCCGTTCAATTTCCCGATCCTGCTGATGTGCTGGACGGTTGCGGCCTCGCTTGCCTCGGGTAACGCCTGCATCGTCAAGCCTGCGCCCGCAACGACGCTTTCCACGCTCGAATTCATGACCGTGTTCGAGGCTCTGCCGGAAGGGCTGATCGCCTGCCTTCCGGGAGGCGTCGAGCTTGCAAGCGCGCTGCTCGCCTCGCCGAAAACCCATGCCGTCGCCTTCACCGGTTCGGTTGCCGCCGGCAAGGCGGTGGCCATGGCCGCCGCGGCGCAGATGAAGCCGGCCGTAATCGAGGCGGGCGGTTCCGACCCGATGATTATCACCGCGAACGCACCGCTCGATGTCGCTGCCCCCGGCGCCGTCACCGCCGCCTTCCACATGTCCGGACAGGTCTGCACGTCGGCCGAACGGTTCTTCGTCGTGGATGCCGTGCATGACGAATTCGTCGGGAAATTCGTCGTCGAGACGAAGCGGCTGCGGATCGGCAACGGGCTCACCCGCGCCGAGATCGGCCCGCTGGTCAGCGAGGCGGCGCGGGCCAAGGTCATCCGGCTGGTGGAAGATGCGAAGGCCAAAGGGGCCAAGGTTGCGATCGGCGGGAAGATTCCCGAGAGCGAACCGACCGGCTGGTTCTATGAGCCGACCATTCTCACCGGGTGCACGCCCGATATGGCGATCATGCGGGAGGAGTGCTTCGGTCCCGTTGCCGCCGTCATGCGGGTCAGGGATTTCGACGAGGCGATCGAACGCGCCAACGACAGCGAGTTCGGCCTCGGGGCTTCCGTCTTCACCACCTCGCTGGAGGAGGCCATGGAGGCCGCCGACCGACTGGAGGCGGGCATGGTCTGGGTCAACAATCCGTTGATCGACAACGACGCCCTGCCTTTCGGCGGCTGGAAGAAATCCGGCCTCGGGCGGGAGCTGTCGAAGCTCGGCCTCGATGCATTCAGGCGCTCCAAGATGGTCATCATCGACCACAAGCCGGCGGTACAGGGCTGGTGGTATCCCTATCCGGACGACTGGTTCTACGAAGAGGGCGGGCGCAAGCACGTCTGAAACATGCATGCAAAGGAAAGATCAATGATTATCACCCTTCTCGGCGGCGCAGGCTTCATGGGCGCGGGCATCGTGCGCGACCTCCTCTCGGACCGCGCCATCATCGACATCGGGACCATCCGCCTCTGCGACGCCTCGCGGGAGAAGATGGAAGCGCTGGCGAACGATCTCGGCGACCCGCGCATCGCGCTGGTCGATCTCGACGTGACCGATGCCGAAGCGTTGAAGGCGGCGATTGCCTGCGCCGATCTCTGCATCAACTGCGTGCCGACCCTGCTCGGCTTCCAGATGACGATTTTCGAGGCGGCTCTCGCGCTCAAGGTGCCATACATGGACCTTGGCGGCCTTGGCACCTATACCGTCAAGCAGCTTGCCGAACATGAGCGTTTCAAGGCGGCCGGCGTGCCCGCCGTCATCGGCTGCGGCGCCGATCCCGGCATGTCGAACGTCATCTGCCGGGCGGTTGCAGACGAACTGGACGAGATCGACCGGATCAATCTCTACTGGGCCGCCGAACTGGTCGGCGCTGAAAACCCGGTGCTGGTGCCGCCTTACAGCGTCTCGACGGTGCTGGCCGAATACGCCCATCCGAGCACTCAGTTCTACGACGGAAAGCATGTGGAATGCCCGCCGATGAGCGGCAGCGAATTCCTCGATCTGCCGGAGCCGTGGGGGCGTTGCGAGTTCATGCATTCGCCCCACTCCGAACAGCTTACCGTTCCGCTCGCCGACGGCATCCGGGAAAAAGGCATCCGGGAATTTTCCTGGAAGCTGCATCTGCCGCATCGGGAGCACGAGGCCTGGGTCGGGCTGGTCAAGGCGGGCTTCGGCGATTTCGACGAACCGGTCGAGATCGGCGGCGTCAAGGTGAAGCCGCTCGACGTTCTCAACAAGGTGATCGAACGCAATATCCGGAAGAACGCCGGCAAGATCCCGGCGCAGGACAGCCACGAAATCCATTTCGCCATCGGCCGGGGCCGCAAGGATGGCGTCGAACGCACCGTTCGCGTCGAAGTCACGGTTTCGCCCGATGACATGTATGGTCCCTATGTCGACGCCTGCACGTCGATGAATGCTTCCATCGCCGCGCAGCTCATTCTCGCCGGTCCGAAGAAGCCGGGCGTGCATGCGCCGGAAAGCTATTTCGATGTAGCGACCTATTTCCCCGAACTGGAGAAACGGAAGTTCCGCATCGCGAAGTCCGTCACGTAAGCGAAGCCCCGCCCGGCTCGCTTCCGGCGGTTCGGAGGCTATTGCCTGACGACGATGCGCGCCTTGTAGGGAACCCGCTCGTAGAGATCGAGGACGTCCTGGTTGATGAGGCGCACGCAGCCGGACGACACCGCCTTGCCGATGGAACGCCAGTCCTTCGTGCCGTGAAGACGGTAGAGCGTGTCCTTCCCGTTCTGGAAAATATAAAGAGCGCGGGCGCCAAGCGCGTTGTCCGGACCGGGTTCCTGGCCGCCGTTCTCGATCGAGTATTTGGCGAGTTCCGGCTGGCGGGCGATCATTTCCGCCGGCGGCTTCCAGCGCGGCCATTTCTGCCGCCAGTGGATGACGCCCTCGCCGGACCAGGCAAATCCCGCCCGTCCGAGCCCCACACCGTAGCGCATCGCGGTTCCGCCCGGTTCCGTGACGTAGAGGAAGCGGGACGGCACGTCCACGACCACGGTGCCTGGCGGTTCGCCGGTGGTGTTCTCCACACGCTGCCGATAGAACTGCGGATCGATCTGCCGGAAGGGCACTTCGGGAAGCTGATGGCCGCCATCCTCGAGCGCGGCGTAACGGCCTGCCATTTCCTCTTCGCTCGGCGGCCCAACGGGGCGGCGAACCGGTGTGGGCGAAACCGCGACATTGGGCGCCGGGGTCGTGGCGCAGCCGGCAAGCGCAGCCGTTGTCGCGAGCGACCCGAGCAGAAAGCCTCGGCGCCGCAAGAGGATATGGCCAGAAATCATCCGTTCTCTCGTTTGTTGAATTGCCGCTGCACCCCTGCCCTGTCGGAGGAAAGCACGCGGCGGGAATCGAAGTCGGCGATGCTTACCACCGATCGCAGCCCAGGATGCAAGGGGAAAATTGCCAAACGGCAGGAACACCACTCCGCCCGCCCGTTTTAACCCATTATTAACCATAAGAGGTTTCTACTGGACCAGGATTGGGCGCAGGTGTTGCATGTTTCGCAAAGCGCTTCCCTTCTTCTTGTATGTGCCAGGGATTTCGTCTTGCTCGCAGACTTCTGCTCACTGTCGAGGCTCGTCTCGACCCTGTCGGTGGTCGCGGCGCTTGCCGGCTGCTCCAGCAGCGGGAGCGTGCGCCAGACGAACGGGCCCGAACTCATGCAGAAGGAAGAAGCCCTGGTCATGCCGCCGCCCGGCGGGCCGGCCATCGTCGGGGTGGTCGGACGCGCGCGCGGCAATGGCGAACAGCAGACGGTCCACCTCGCGACCTCTTCCTCCGTCCCCGGACAGAATTATTTCCGGATCGAGTTCCATGGCGGGTCGGGCGCTGCGGACGCCCCTGCCCTCGCCTATCGCACGCTGAGCGAGGCAAGCCTGCGCCGCGAGATGGCCGCGGCGATCCCTTCGGCGAGGCTCGTACGCTCCTCCGAGTTCCTGCAGAATGCTTATGGCCCCTTCGGTTACGCGGCGGGCCGGGGCGCCAGCGGCGATGCCTGCCTCTATGGCTGGCAGCAGATCCGCTCGCGCAGCACCTCCGGCGGCATCGGCCGGGATTTCGGAATGATCCAGATCCGGGTGCGGCTCTGCGACAGCCATGCAACCGAACGTCAACTTTTGAATGTCATGTATGGCTATACGGTCACGGGCAGTTTCGCCGGCGAGATATGGAACCCCTATGGCCGTCCCGGCGAGGTCGACAACCGCATCGGGCAGACGGGAAAGCCCATCTATCCTGCGGCCGATGCGCCGCCGCAGGCTATGACCTTTGGCTATTCCCCGCCTGCCCGGACGTTTCGGCCGGCCGTACCGGAACGCACGGCGGATGCCGGCGGGGAAAGCGCTCCCGCAGCGGTTACCCGCATCGAAGGTCCGCGCGTGCCGCTTCCGGAACCGGGAGCGGCTGCGGCGCGGGCGGTTCCGTCTCCGGCCCCGGCGGCGGAGGCCGGCAAGGTTGCGGGCGCAGCGGCGGTCATCGTTCCTTCGCCCGATTGCATAGGCGCGACAGTCATGAAGGCTGCGTGCACCAATAAAGGCTATTGAAACCGGCCCATGGGTCGGCCTTTTTGCCGAAGGGATGTCAATGCTCGTAGCCCGGAAGATGATTTTATGGGCCGTCATTTCAGTGTGCATGATCGGGGTGATTACCCTTCCGGTCAGCCTTCAGGCACAACTGATCTGCAGCCTGGCCGTGGTCACGCTGATGGCCGTCATCAAGGTTCTGAAAGCCGGCGGCAAATGGCGCCTGATCGCGCTCGCCTTCGGCACGTCGATCGTGCTGCGCTATGTCTACTGGCGGACGACCGAGACGCTGCCGCCGGTCAACCAGCTCGAAAACTTCATCCCCGGCCTCCTGCTCTATCTTGCGGAAATGTACAGCGTCATGATGCTGGCGCTCAGCCTTTTCATCGTCGCCATGCCCCTGCCCTCCCGTTCGGCACATGCGCTCGACAGAACGCGGCTGCCGACGGTCGACGTCTTCGTGCCGTCCTATAACGAGGACACGGTGCTGCTCGCCAATACGCTGGCTGCGGCCAAGTCGATGGATTATCCGGACGACAAGCTCACGATATGGCTGCTCGATGACGGCGGCACGCAGCAGAAGCAGAACTCCGCCAACATGCGCGAGGCGGAAGCCGCCGTGGCGCGCAGCCGGCAGCTTCGGGCGCTTTGCGCCGAACTCGGCGTCAATTACCTGACCCGCGAACGCAACGAGCATGCCAAGGCCGGCAATCTCAACAACGGCCTGAAGCATTCGCAGGGCGAACTTGTCGCCGTGTTCGACGCCGACCACGCGCCGGCCCATGATTTCCTCATGGAAACTGTCGGTTATTTCGAGGACGACCCAAAGCTGTTTCTCGTCCAGACGCCGCATTTCTTCATCAATCCGGACCCGCTGGAAAGAAACCTGCAGACCTTTGAATCGATGCCGAGCGAGAACGAGATGTTCTACGGCATCATCCAGCGCGGTCTCGACAAGTGGAACGCCGCCTTTTTCTGCGGCTCGGCGGCCGTGCTCAGCCGCAAGGCGCTGGAAACCACCGACGGCTTCAGCGGCATCAGCATCACCGAGGATTGCGAGACGGCGCTTGCGCTGCACAGCCAGGGCTGGAACAGCATCTATGTCGATAAGCCGCTGATCGCCGGCCTCCAGCCGGCGACATTCGCAAGCTTCATCGGACAGCGCAGCCGCTGGGCCCAGGGCATGATGCAGATCCTACGTTACCGATTCCCGCTGTTCAAGCGCGGCCTGACGCTGCCCCAGCGGCTCTGCTACATGTCGTCCACGCTGTTCTGGCTCTTCCCCTTTCCGCGGACGATCTTCCTGTTTGCGCCGCTGTTCTATCTGCTCTTCGATCTCGAGATCTTCACCGCCTCCGGCGGCGAATTCCTCGCCTACACGCTCGCCTACATGATCGTGAACCTGATGATGCAGAACTATCTCTACGGCTCGTTCCGCTGGCCGTGGATTTCGGAACTCTACGAATATATCCAGACGGTCCACCTGCTGCCGGCCGTTATTTCGGTCATGCTCAATCCGAGCAAGCCGACCTTCAAGGTCACGGCCAAGGACGAGTCTGTTTCGGTCAGCCGCCTGTCGGAAATCGGTCGGCCCTTCTTCGTGATCTTCGCCGCGCTCTTCGTCGCTCTCATCGTTGCGGCCTACCGGATCTATACCGAGCCCTACAATGCCGACGTGACGCTGGTGGTCGGCGGCTGGAACCTCTTCAACCTCATCATGGCCGGCTGTGCGCTGGGCGTGGTGTCTGAACGCAAGGACCGGGCGTCGTCCAGGCGTTTCAGGGTCGGACGCCGCTGCGAGTTCGGCGTCGGAGACGAATGGTTCCTGGCCTCGATCGAAGACGTTTCCGCCGGCGGCGTGCGCGTTCAGGTCCTGAGCCGGGATATTCCGGGCATGCGCGAGGGCGGCCCGGCCATGGTCCGCTTCAAGCCGCATCGCGGCGAGGAGCAGGCCCTCCTTCCCGTGACCGTCCGCCATGCCACGGTGAGCGGCGATGCGGTGATGGTCGGTTGCCAGTACGCACCGGCCAGCGCAGGCGACCACCGCTGGATCGCCGACCTCATTTTCGCCAATTCCGCCCAATGGAAGGAGTTCCAGCAGGGACGACGGCGCAATCCGGGGCTTCTCCAGGGCACCATCTGGTTCCTCGGCCTTTCGATGTACCAGACCAGCCGCGGCCTGGTCTATTTCCTGCGCGGCATGCGGAGGGCTCAGGCATGACCGTCAAGCTTTCCCGCCTCGCAAGCGCCTGCGTGATCCTGTCGCTGCTGTCGACGATTGCCGACGCACAGGAAACGGCGCCCTTCGATATGACGCCGGAGCGTCCGCCGGAGAGCACGCTTCCGCCCGTTCCGCAACTCGTCTTTCCGCCGCCGCCCGTCGACGAGGCTGGCCCGGCGTCGCCCCCCTCCCCTCTTCCGCAGCCGCCGGACGAAGTTCCCGCGGAAACCGTCCGGCGCAAATATGTCCTGCCGGGACCGGAATTTACCCTCGCCGGCGAATACGACCGGAGAACGTGGTCGGTCTACCTGACGGAAGCGGAGGCGAGCGGCCCGGCAAAACTGCGGTTTGCCTATCAGAATGCGGTCGTGGTTGCGCCGGAAGCTTCGGAACTGACGGTTGCCATCAACGGTCATCGCCTTGCCGCCGAGAATATTTCCTCGCCGGACGCCGTCCGCAGCGTGGTCTTCGACATCCCGCGCGCCATCCTGCATGCGGGCGCCAACCAGATCGACATCCGCGCATCGCAGCGTCACCGCACCGATTGCGACGTCCGTTCGACCTATGATCTGTGGGCGACGCTGGACCCGAAGCAGACCTATCTCGAATTCGGGGGACCGCCGGCGGAGGCGGCCTCGATCGGCGAGACCGTGCGCGCCATCGGCTTCGACGAGGCCGGCGGCACGACGTTCCAGATCCTGATGCCGGCGCTCGGACAGCCGGGGGTGACTTCCCCGGTCATGCGTCTCGTGCAGGGGCTCGCGCTGATGTCCGGCATGCCCAACCAGAGTTTCGCCTTTTCTGCCTCGGAAATGCCCAAGGCAGGCCCCGGAAGGATGGGGATCGTCATCGGCACCGCCGCCGAACTGCAGCCGGTCTTTCCGAACCTTCCGGCGGCGGCCGGCGTCTCGGCCATTGCGACGGTGGTTCCCGATGCGCAAGGGGCAGATCAGCTCGTCCTCTCCGGTCCCTCGTGGGAGGCGATCCGTGGCGCCATAGACACGCTCGTTCAGGCGACCGGGCAGCCTGCCGATGTCCGCCGGGACGTTATCTCGACGCAGCGCTGGGCCGTTCCCGATGCGCCGCTCTTTTTCGGCGGTGAGAAGGTCGCGCTATCGCAACTCGGTATCGAGACTGTGGATTTTCCCGGGCGAAGGCTGCGGGTCCGCTTCAACATCGCCGTGCCGGCCGATTTCTACGCCAACGCCTATGGCGAGGCGGTGCTGCTGCTGGATGCCGCCTTTGCCAGCAACGTTAAGCCCGGTAGCCATATAGACGTCTATATCAACGGCAATATCGCTTCCACCGTTCCGATCACCTCGTCGCATGGGGGCATTCTCCGGCATCTTCCGATCAAGGTGCCGCTCAGGCACATCAGGCCGGGGGTGAACGCGATTGCCATCGAGACGGTGCTCCTCGCTCGCGAAGACGAGGAATGCATGCCCGGCGCCACCGCCTCAAAGGAACCCCGCTTCGCCCTGTTCGATACGTCGGAATGGCAGATGCCGCGGTTTGCGCGCATCGGCAGCAACCCGAACCTTTCCGCGCTGTCGGGCGTCGGGTTTCCCTATAGTCAGTCTTCCGATCCGATCGTGCTGTCGGTCGACCGGTTCGATGCGGATGCGATGAGTGCCGCCGCGACGGTGCTCGGACGTCTGGCCCTGGTCTCCGGCCGGATGGTCCCGGTGGACGTCGCCGCGAATGCGAGCGCAGTCGGCGAGCGCAATGCCATCTTTCTCGGCACGATGTCGCAAATGGCGCCTAAGGTACTGACGCAGCTCGGCATTTCCGCAACGAGCGCAATGGCGTGGCGCACCGACGGCCGGGTGGAAACGCAGGCATCGGATACCGCGACCACCTTCGACCAGTGGCGCTCGCGCGTCAGCGGCGGCGCCTGGCGCGGCCAGATCAGCGCGCTGCAGGAATGGGTGAGCCGGAATTTCGACCTCTCCTTCGCCTCGCTGCAGTTCCTGCCGCAGTCGGAACAGGAATTCGCGCCAACCGCGCGCCAGAGCTTTCTGGTCGCGCAATCCGAAAGCCCGCAGGGGCTCGCAGCCTGGACGGTGATTGCCGCCCCCACCTCCACCGACCTTCGGGACGGGGCCACCGCGATCGCGCGCGAAGCGAACTGGGGCCGCATCGCCGGTCGCCTGACCCTGCTCGACCGCACCGGCGCGGTGTCTTCCCTTCCCGCCAACCGCTTCGGCTTCGTCCAGACGGTTCCGCCGTCGCTTGGCAATTACCGGCTGATCGCCGCGAACTGGCTCTCGACCAATATCCTGTCCTATGCGGTTGCCTTCATCGCCCTGTCGCTGCTGCTCGGCATCGTAACGGCGTCGTTGCTTTCCAGCACGGGACGCAGGCGATGAGACGCCGTGTCCTTGCCTCCGCTGCCCTCGCCCTCGCCCTCGCATTGCCGGCGAATGCCGCCGAACCGCGCGTCCGCACCGACGAGTGGGCGCTCTACAAGGCCCGCTTCCTCGATGCGAGCGGCCGGATCGTCGATAACGCCAACGGCAATGTCAGCCACAGCGAGGGACAGGGCTACGGCCTGCTGCTGGCCTATCTCGCCGCCAGCCCCACGGACTTCGAGCAGATCTGGTACTTCACCGAGACCGAATTGCTTCTGCGGGACGACGGGCTTGCCATGTGGAAATGGGACCCCGCCTCCACCCCGCATGTGAGGGACCCGAACAACGCCACCGATGGCGACATACTGATCGCCTATGCGCTGGCCATGGCCGGCGCCAGCTGGAAACAGCCCGACTACATCGCCGCCGCCGCGCGTATCGCCAAGGGCATTCTCGACGAGACCGTCGTCGTTTCGGGCGGGCGGACACTGCTGCTGCCCGGCGTATCCGGATTCTCAGCCGGCGAGCGGGAGGACGGGCCGGTGGTCAATCCCTCCTACTGGGTGTTCGAGGCCCTGCCGGTGCTCAATCTGCTCGCCCCATCGGAGAAGTGGAGCCGTCTGTCGCAGGACGGGGTCGCCCTTCTCTCCTCGCTGCAGTTCGGCCCTGCCAGGCTGCCGGCCGATTGGGTGAGCCTGAAGCGGCAGCCGCAACCCGCCGCCGGCTTCGATCCGGAGTTTTCCTATAACTCCATCCGGATACCGCTCTATCTGCTGCGCGCCGGCATCGATGACGCCGTGCTGCTGCGGCGGCTGCAGGCGGGCATGACGGCGGGTACGGGCGTGCCGGCCATCGTCGATCTGCCGAGCGGCAGGCCTAAGACCGTGCTGGATGACGATGGTTATCAGATCGTTAACCATATTGTGGCGTGTGTAATGGATGGAACGAAACTGCCGCCGGCGGCCCTCCGTTTCGAACCGGAATATTATTATCCGTCCACCTTGCAACTGCTGGGGTTGGCATTCGTCAGGGAGAACCACGCGGAGTGTCTCTGAAACTGTCATTGTCGATACTCTCGGCAGCCGCGGTGGCAGGTAGCCTTGTCACCGTGGTGACGGACGGTAGTACTCCGCAACCGCTGCTCTCGGCGAACGGCGTAGCCGGCGAGCGGCAGGCGCGGCTGCCGGGCATGGCCGCCCAGATCGACCCGGAGGCTATCGCCGAACAGATCCGTGCGACCAAGCAGCCGCGCAACCGGGATGCCGCACCCGTCGAGCCCTTCACCGTCGAGGGAGGAGGCGAGCCGCTGCTTTCCGCCCAGGCGCCCGCGGCGGATGCGCCGGCAGCAAACGCTCCCGCAGAGACCAGCACGCCCCCCGCCCCCGCTCCTGCCCCGGCTTCGCCTGCCACCGCAGCTCCGGCCTCGGACCCCGCGCCTGCCCCCGACCTCAGCGCGCTGCGTTATTTCGCCAGCCGGGGGGACACCGCGCGCCTGCAGGCGGAAATTGCCCGCTTGAGGGCGCTCTATCCGAACTGGACGCCCCCTTCCGATCCCCTGTCCATTCCCGTCGGCGGCGACAGGCAGCTCGAAGCCATGTGGCAGCTCTATTCGCAGGGCCGCTATGCGGAGGTCCGCCGGGCGATTGCCGAGCGGCAAACGGCGGAGAAGGGCTGGCAGCCTCCCGCCGACCTGATCGAACGGCTCGCCGTCGCCGAGGCGCGCACCCGGCTGGTGAATGCCTCCGACCTGAAACAGTATGCGACGGTCATCGCCATCGGCGCTGCCAATCCCAGCCTGCTCAACTGCAGCGACGTCGACGTGCTCTGGCGGGTGGCCGAGGCCTTCGTCCTGACTGAGCGGGCGCAGCGCGGCGTCGACGCCTATGGCTATATCCTCAAAAACTGCACCGATCCGCAGCAGCGGATCGCGACCGTCCAGAAGGCGGCGGCTCTGTTGCCCTATGGCGAGGTGCAGACGCTGATGGCCTTCGAAAAGACCGGCGCCGGCGGCGCGCGCGAGTTCGATCCGCTGCGCGACGATCTCGCCCGCCGCTTCGTGGCCGATGCCAACGACAAGCCCGAGCTGACGATCGCGGCGGATTATCTCGACAGGCTGCGCGGCCTGGCGGAACGCGAGGGACTTGCCGCCGACAGCCTTCTTCTCGGCTGGTACTATCTGCGCCGCAACGACATGGCCGAGGCGGAGAAATGGTTCCGCGCGTCCCGCCAGAAGCAGGATACGGCGTCGGCCTCGCAGGGGCTGGCATTGGTGCTGATCGCCCGCGACGCGCCCGCCGAGGCGGAGGACGCCATGTATCGCTGGCGCGACGCATCGGAGGAGGCGACGGCGACCTATCTCGCCACCACGGCTAACCTTCTGGCCGGGGACCCGCCCCCCTCCGTTTCCGCCGAGGTGCTGCAGCGCGTGGCGACGACGGTGCTGGAGAAACATTACGTGCCGACGGCGCAACAGCTCGGCTGGTATGCCCGTGCCTTCAATCAGTGGCAGACGGCCGCCCGCTGGTTCGAGACGGCCCTGCAATGGAAGCCGGACGACGAGCCGTCCGCCTATGGTCTTGCGATTACCCGGCAGCAGCTGAACGACCGCGCCGGCGTGCGGGAGATCCAGGCCGCCTGGGCCGGCCGATCCGAGCGCATCGCTCATCTTGGAATGCTCACGGGCCGCACCGCGGCAAAGGCGACCGATCCCGCGACGGCGGCTCCGGCCGGAGAGGCCCCGAGGCGAGAGGCCATGGCCGGGGAGATCGCAACGTCCCCCGCCGGTCCGGCGGACGGCGCTTCCGTGCGGCAACCGGCAAAGGCCGGCCGGCGGGCGGGATGCTCCGTGACCGGCAGCGCTGCCGGATTGGCGCCCGCCCAGGCGGTGGCGCGCGGCTGGTGCCTGATGGACATGAACCGGCCGCTGGAGGCCGCCGAGGCTTTCGAGATCGCGCTGGCGAGCAATTCGACCACCGTCCGCGAAGACGCCGCCTACGGCCAGAGCCTCGCCTATCTGCGGCTCGGTCTCACCGGGAGCGCGGCGGTGGCGGCGAGCAAAGCGCCGCAGAGGCCGGAGCGATCGGTGGAACTGCAGATCGCCATTCTCTCGAACAGGGCGATTTCCGCCTTCGATTCCGGACGCTATCGCGAGGCCCTTGTCTATCTGGACCAGCGCAGCATGCTGAAGCCCGAACCGACGGACCTGATGATCCTGCGGGCCTACAGCCTGATGAACCTCGGCCGGCCTGGCGATGCCCGCCGTATCTTCGAGGCGCTGGCCGAGACCGGCAACCGCGACGCCATGCGCGGCCTTGCCGACATGGCCGGCTCCTCGCAGCATTGAGGGCTTCGAGGCGCGGTGTCGTCCGGTCCTTTTCCGTTTATCGCGGCCATGAAAAACCCCGCCGGAGCGGGGCTTCTTTTTCTGACGTCGACGCCGTCATGGCCGTCGACTAGGGCGTGATCCCCGACAGGGCGAGAATGGCAAAGATCATCAGTGCCAGTCCCGTCACGCCAATCAGTCCGTAATCCGGCGCAGCCTTCATGCTGTCCTCCTGTTTGAATGGCAGGACCAGCTTTATATTTCTAAAATCCAATGTAAATGGTCCGGCGGAAATAGAAAAGATACCGGTTATCAATCGGTTAAAGCACCCCTGCTGGGAGGCGTCGTTTACCCGGAATTCATGGATTGACCCGGTTTGGGACATGTCCGGCGGCGGGCATCGTCTAAGCCCGCACGCCGCCGGAGAGATGGCACGGCCTCCCCTTCCCTCCCGCATGGGCCGGGGCGACCGGCGGACTGGGCCACGTATCGGCGATCCCTTTGCCGGCGGGAAACGGATCATCGCCTGCGACGGTGTTGTTGACAGCTGTCAACGGCTGCTGTTCGGCCCTGGGGAGTTCGCTTGGGATACTCCGCTCCGGGGCGCTGAGGAAGCCGCCGGGGCCTGCGGCGGGAAATAGCGCGGTCGCCAGCGACAAGGGAGAATGGCGGACGCCTTTGCGGCTCCAGGCCCTGCCTTCACATCCGCGCTGGGCACTGTTGACAGCTGTCAACAGCGCGCCCTTCTCCCGGCGGTCCTGTCCGGCGGGCCTCTCCACGGCGCCCGGAACGAACCGGCCGCCGTGGTGTGAGACGCAACAGCGCCGGGCATGGCGCGGGGAGGGCCTTATGCCGGGGAGGGAATTTCCACATAGCCGCGCCGTCGCTTGGCCCGGGCGAGCGTCGAGGCGCGCATCAGGGCGGCTTCCGTGTCGGGTTGCGGCTCGATCCTGCGGCGCCCCTGCCTGCCGATCCTGCCCCATTCGCGCACCAGCAGGATCTCGCCGAACAGATCGCGCTCTACCGCCAGCCGGTAGAAGCGCTTCATGTTGCGGGCCGGATCGCGCCGTTCGAGATGGAAGAGCGAGGTGTTCGTCATGCCGCCATTGTCGGACGGGGCGATTTTCGCGTCCAATGATTTTTCCGAATCGATCCGGCGTCATAGATTCATGTTGTTGATGCCCTATCGTTGCCGGCCTGCGGGCAGGCCGGCCCGCTGTTGACAGCTGTCAACGGTGCGAAAACGGGGATGGCCGCAAAAAAGAGTGCTGTGAAAACAGGACCGGCAATGCCGTTTCATCCCCGTCGGCCGGAACGGGATTATCATCCAGGGCGTCGGGAGAGCCTCCCGGCGGCAAGTTTTCGTTAACCAAAAAGGGCTTGACGCGACTCGGAGCGTCATCCAACCCTTTTACGGGAAAGGACGCAGATGAAGAGAATTTCCGTAAATCTGCAAGAGACCTGTAGGTTTCAGCTCCTGCGTATATGCGCGAAACAGAGAATCGCGCAGAATGGAACAAGAATACACGTGAGCGGCAGTCGTGTCCCAGGGGCGGCTCCGTTGACGAAGAAAAGGATGGAGACAGTTGATGGCCACGCCGTCAGACCCCGCAGTTGAAGAAAAGGCGTCCAGCCTGCGTCCGGCCGATGAAACGATCGCCGAGGACGCGCATGCGCTTTCGCTTCAGCTCCAGGCGATGCGCGACCGGCTGTTCGCGCCGACGTCGCAGAAGACGCTGCGCAGCTTTTCCTCCGGGGAAGCCGCGCGTCTGGTCGGCGTTTCGGACGGCTACCTGCGGCAATTGTCGCTGGCGGGAGAGGGACCTCAGCCCGAGGTGGGCGCCGGCGGCCGCCGCTCCTATTCGCTCGCCGATATCGACGCGCTGCGCCACTATCTCGCCGAGCAGGCCCTTTCCAAGGGCAACACGGCCAAGGCCCGTTCCTATGTCAAATGGCGCGATCCCGCCCGCGGCGAACACCTGCAGGTGATTTCGGTCACCAACTTCAAGGGCGGTTCCGGCAAGACCACCTCGTCGGTGCATCTTGCCCAGCATCTCGCCATGGCGGGATACCGCGTGCTTGCCATCGATCTCGATCCGCAGGCTTCGCTCTCGGCGCTCTTCGGCTACCAGCCGGAACTGGACCTTGCCGGCAACGATACGATCTACGGCGCGATCCGCTATGACGACGAGCGGCGCTCGCTGAAGGGCATCGTCCGCAAGACCTATTTCCACAATCTGGACCTGGTGCCCGGCAATCTCGAACTGCAGGAATTCGAGCATGCCACGCCGCGGGTGCTCGCCGCCCGCCGTCCGGGCGATGCGACGTCGCTTTTCTTCACCCGCGTCCAGGCGGCCCTCGAGGAGGTGGCGGAGGATTACGACGTCGTGGTGATCGACTGCCCGCCGCAGCTCGGTTATCTCACGCTGTCGGCGCTGTGCGCCTCGACCTCTGTTATCGTCACCGTGCACCCGCAGATGCTCGATGTCGCCTCAATGAGCCAGTTCCTGTTCATGACCTCCGACCTGCTCGGCGTCGTGCGCGAAGCCGGCGGCCAGCTGAACTTCGACTTCCTGCGTTATCTCGTCACCCGCTTCGAGCCGCACGATGCGCCGCAGGCGCAGATCGTCGGCTTCCTGCGCTCGCTTTTCGGCAATCGCGTGCTGACCGCGACGATGCTGAAATCCACCGCCATTTCCGATGCGGGCCTCACCAAGCAGACGCTCTACGAGGTCGGCCGCGAGAATTTCTCGCGCGGCACCTATGACAGGGCGATGGAATCGCTCGACGCGGTGAACAGCGAGATCGAGCAGCTCGTTCAGGCGGCATGGAGGCGATGAGCATGGCGGGACGGGATCGCAAGAATTCTTTGAAGGCCCTGTTCGGCGGTGAACTGCCGGCCACAGCCGCGCCTGAGGCCGGTGGAGCGCCGGCCGTGCGGGCGCCCGAGACGAAATCCGTTCAGCCGCCGCCCGAGGCGGAGCCTGCCGGACCTTCGGCGGCGCCGGCAGCGCCCGGCCGGGCCTCGTCCGGCGCGGTTCGCACGATGGGACTGACGCTGACCTCGATCAGCCGGGAAATGGAAGAGGCGCGGGCGCTTCGCGAGGCGCTGGAAAACGGCGAGCGGATCCTCGCCCTCGACCCCGACAAGATCGAGGCATCCTTCATCAGCGACCGGCTGAGCGACGAGGACCGGGACGATCCGGATTTCCTGCTGCTGGTGGAAAGCATGCGCGAGACCGGCCAGCAGGTGCCGATCCTAGTTCGTCCCCATGGCGAGACGCCGGACCGCTACCAGGTGGCCTACGGGCACCGGCGCCTGAAGGCGGCGCGCAGGCTCGGACAGCCCGTCAGGGCGATCGTCCGGACGCTGAGCGACGACGAACTGGTTCTGGCCCAGGGCAAGGAAAATGCCGAGCGGCGCAATCTGAGCTTCATCGAGCGGGCGGTCTTTGCCCGTTCGCTGGAAGAGCGGGGCTTCGACCGCAAGCTGATCTGCGATGCGCTGGCAGTGCAGAAGAGCGAGCTTTCGCGGTTGCTGCAAGTGGCCGATGCGGTTCCCGTGCGGTTCATCCGCGCCATCGGCCCCGCGCCGAAGGCGGGGCGCGAACGCTGGATGGCGCTTGGCGAGATCTTCCTCACCGGCAATGGCGCCGAGATCGAAAAGGCGGACGACGAGATCGCCTCGGAACGCTTCCGCGCGGCAGACAGCGACGCCCGTTTCCAGATGCTGTTCGACCGGGCGCTGCCCGTGCATCTGCGTCCCAAGGCAAAGGAGGCGCCGCTGGAGCTGAAGACGCCCGACGGCCGGCTCTTCGCACGCATCGAACGGCGGGGCAGGGCGGTGAAGATCGATTTCGCGGCGGATGTCGCCCCGGCCTTCATCGACCGGCTGAGCGCGCGGCTGAACGAAGACTACGCAGCATTCATCGAGGAGCACTCCGCCGAGGGAAATGGCGGGACGTGAACCCGGATAACAGCGATTCGGCCGGCGGATAGCCCGGCCGACGACGATTGCAAGACCAGGAAAGGAAGCGCAGAGACAAGAAAAAAGGCCCCCAAAACGTCACCATTCCGGAAGCCCTCTTCTATGTAGCAATTCGAGAGAATCACTTCCGAAGGTCAAAGTCAAGAGTCGCGGACGAACCGTCCTGCGAAATGTGGAACTGCGTCCGTCTGAATGGCGACGTCGACGGGTCCGGCTTGTCTCCAGACAAGGGACCTGACGATGATGGAACGGATAGTGACGACGCCTTTCGGCGGCGGCAGGGTAAATGCGCGCATTTTTGCCAACCAGGCGAAGACGGCGAAGCGCCAGGAAAAGCTCAGGGCGGGCGAGGGCGGCAATGACAGCGGCCGCGCCGACAAATGGCAATTGCTGCGCGCGGTAACCGAAGCGCGCCGCACGCTTGGCCTTGGCGACCGCACGATCTGCGTGTTGGAAGCCCTGGTCTCCTTCAACAACGATCGGGAACTCGACGGCAGTGCGCCGATCATCGTCTTTCCGTCCAATCGCGAACTTTCGGTTCGTGCCCGCGGCATGGCGCCGGCGACGATCCGCAGGCATCTGGCGGTTCTGGTGGAGGCCGGCCTTGTCATTCGCCGCGACAGCGCCAACGGCAAGCGCTACTGCCTGCGGGACGAACGCGGGCTGGTGGAGGAGGCCTTCGGCTTCGACCTCGCGCCGCTGGCGCTGCGCGCCGGTGAAATCCATGCGGCGGCGGAAGCTGCCCGTCAGGAAGAGCGGGCCGCAAGGACATTGCGCAGCGAAGTGACGCTGCACCAGCGGGATATTTCGAGGATCGTCGCCTGTGCGCTGGAAGAGGCAAGGGCAGGCGACTGGCTCTCCATGGCGGAGCGCCTTGCGGCAATCTCGGGGCGTCTTGGACGCAATGCCGGGCTCGATGCGCTGGAGGCGCGCCGCACGGAACTCCTGCGGCTCAGGGCTGAAGTGGAAAACGCTTATCTTTCAAGCCTCTCGGAAGAAGAAATGAGCGCCAATGATCTTCAAACTGAGCGCCATATTCAGAATTCAAACACCGACCAATCATTTGAAATAAGCGGCAATGAACATAATACGGCGGGAGCCCGGTCGACGATGGAGGCCGCACCCGAGCGGAAAATGGCGGTCAGCCTCGACCGGTTGCGGCGATTGTGCCCGCAGATCGCCGATTATGCCCGAGACGGCATCCGCAACTGGTCGGATCTCTTGAAAACCGCGGATCTGGTGCGCTCCATGCTCGGCGTTTCGCCGGATGCCTGGCGCAAGGCGAAGGCGGCCATGGGCGAGCAGGCGGCGGCGGTGGTGATCGCCGTCATGCTGGAACGGGCGGATACCATCCGCTCGCCGGGCGGTTATCTGCGGGATCTGACGACAAAGGCCGAAAAGTCGGCGTTCAGCGTCTATCCGATGCTGCAGGCGCTGGAAAGGACGCGGGAGTGACGGCCAGCGGGAGTGTCCGCTTGCCGGCCTCTTCGTTGCTGCCGCAGCGATCGGTGTGTTCGTCCTGCACAAGTATAAGGAAAAGATCACCTGCGGCTGTTGGGCCCAAATGTAGTTCTTGACAGGAAGCAAGTCCGTTCCTAACCGTCGTTGCAACGGTAATTATTGCTGCTTCGTCGTGTTATGGCGGAACTATATTTTTCTTTTTCATTCAAAGCTTTCAGGCGGAGGTTGCTTCGGGATGGGGACAAGGACACGGTCTTTCCGACGCCATCTTGCGGCTCTTCTTGCGACAGTGGCCATGCCGGGCTATGCGCTGTCGCAGCAGGTCCTGCCCTCGGGCGGTGACTTCACCCAGGGTTCCGGTTCGATCGAGAGCCTTCCCTCGGGCCTCCTGATTAACCAGACGAGTCTGACCGGCATCATCGAATGGGGCGGGTTCTCGATTGGATCGGGAGCTTCCGTCCATTTCGACAACGGCGCGGGCGCGACGCTGAACCGGGTCAACGGCAATATCGCCTCGCAGATCGACGGTTCCCTGACCGCGACGGGCTCGCTCTACCTTATCAATCCCGCCGGCATCGTGGTCGGGCGGCAGGGGACGATTTTGACGGGCGGCAGCTTTTACGGCTCCACCCATGATGTCTCCGACGCGGATTTCCTCGCCGGCGGTGCCATGACCTTTGCCGGCCAGTCGAAGGCAAGCGTCGTCAATCTCGGCACCATCAGTTCGGCTTCCGGCGACGTGGCGCTGATCGCTCGGGCCGTTGAAAATTCCGGCACGATCACCGCCGAGAACGGCACGGTCGGGCTTCTCGCTGGCTACGAGATCCTGGCGAAGGACGAGGCTGACGAAAACGGCCTCTTTGCCGTGGTGGTTGGCGGTTCGGACACCGAGGCGACGAACTCAGGCACGATTGCGGCCGCCAATGCGGAATTGCGCGCCAATGGCGGCAATGTCTATGCGCTCGCCGGCAATACCGGCGGCGTCGTCAAGGCGACCGGCGTCACCAGCAAGGACGGCCGCATCTTCCTGACGGCGGGGGAGGGGGGCAAGGTCGAGGTCACCGGCAAGCTCAGCGCGACCCGCCAGCAAACGGCGTCCGCCAGCCTGCCGACGCGGGTGCCGGTTCCGCAGGCGCGGCCGGACAGCGGCGGCGATATCCGTATTTCCGGCGGCGATGTCATCATCAACGGCACGGTCGAGGCAACCGGCACCGCCGGTTCGGGCGGCACCGTCGTCGTGACCGGCGACAGGATCGCGCTTGGCTCGGTAGCGACGGTGGATGCCTCCGGCGCAACCGGCGGCACCGTGCTGATCGGCGGCGATTACCAGGGCGGTTACAATGCCGCGACGAAATTCCTCGACGAAGACGTGGCGACGGCCGACAAGGTGGCGGTTGCCGCCGGTGCCGCGATCCTTGTGGACGGCACCGCCGGCGCGGGCGGGCGAGCCGTGGTGTGGTCGGACGACACCACGGTCTTCGACGGCACGATCTCGGCGACCGGCGCCGGCACCGCCGCTGGCGGTCTCGTGGAAACCTCGGGGCACAACCTGCTGCTTGGGGACAATGTCTCTATTTCCACGCTCTCCGAACAGGGGGCAACTGGCACCTGGCTCATCGATCCCTACAACATCACCATTTCGTCGTCCGCATCCAACAATGCCTCGGTGAACGTGTCGTCCAACCCGTGGAACGTGCAGCCCACCACCAGCGGCGCGAACATCAACAACACGACCCTGAGCTCCTACCTTTCGAGCAGCAACGTCGCGATCACCACAAACGGCGCAGGCTCGGAAGCCGGCAACATCACTGTGGACGCTGCGGTATCATGGTCAGCCGCCACGACATTGTCGCTGCTAGCCGATGCGAGCACGGGCGGAGTCTTCATCAATGCCGCCATCACGGGATCGAATGCCGGCAGCGCACTCGTCCTCAGCGCCGGCGCCGGCGGCATCAGCCAGACGGCGGCCATCACGGCCGGCACTGTCACAGCGACCGCCGCCAACGGCGGCTCGGTGGCTCTCACCAATACCGGGAATGCCGTCTCCACGCTCGGTGCATCAAGCGCTGCGGGGTCTTTTGCCTTCACCAACAGCCAGGCACTGACCGTTTCCGGGCCGATAACCTCCAATGGCGCCCTCAGTCTGACCACGACGTTGGGCGACCTGACGATCAATGCGGCGCTCGCCGACAGCCATGTGAATGCAAACGTCAGCCTGTCTGCCGCCGGTACGCTGAAGATCGCCAAGGATCTGACCCTGAGCGGCACGAATGCGGTGCTGAGCCTCGGCTATGGCACGGCTTATTCGCTGCTCAACGGCGCCCGCGTGTCTTTGCCCGGCAGCGGCGCATCGCTCTCCGTCAACGGCACGGCCTATACGCTGATCCATGATGTGGCCGGCCTGCAGGCCATGGTCGACGGCACGAATTACGCGCTGGGCAACGATATCGACGCCTCGGCCACGGCAAGCTGGAACAGCGGTGCGGGTTTCAACCCGATTTCATCCTTTACCACGACGCTGACCGGCCTTGGGCACACGGTGGACGGCTTGACGATCAACCGTCCCGGGCAATCGACCGTCGGACTGATCGGCGTCTTGTGGGGAACCGTCAGGGATCTGACCCTGTCGAACATGTCGGTCATCGGCGCCGGAAGAGTTGGCACGGTCGCCGGCAATGTCTCCTTGGGATCGGTCGTCAACGTGCACGCGACCGGCAGCGTGACGGGCACGGCTGGCCAGATCGGCGGACTGGTCGGCTGGTTCGACCAGGGGACGATCTCCGGCTCCTCCTCGACTGCGACAGTCAGCGGCGGAGATGAGGTCGGCGGCCTGATCGGCCGTCTACGCGCCGGCTCGGTTTCCGATTCCTATGCGACGGGTTCGGTCACCGCAACCGGCGACTACGCCGGCGGATTTGCGGGCAGTGTCTACCAGGGCGGCACTCTCACCAATGTCTATGCCAGCGGCAGGGTGACGGGCCCGTCCAATACTGGTGGTTTGATCGGCGGGGAAATGGTGGCGGGCACGCTCACATTGACCAACGCCTATTGGGACATAAATTCCACCGGGCAGGCCACCAGCTTCGCCGGCACAGGCATCTCCAACGCCTCGGCCTATACGCAGGCGACCTATGCCGGCTTCGATTTCACCAATACCTGGGTGATGATCGCCGGCGAGACGCGCCCGATGTTGCGCAACGAATATTCGACAGTCATTACGACCGCGGCGGCGCTGCAGCTGATGTCGCTCGATCTCACCGCCAGCTACACGCTGGGAGCCGATATCGATCTGACCGGCGCGTTCACCGCCGTCGGCGGGTATTACAGCGGCCTGTGGGGTTCGTCGGGCTTCGTTTCCATCGGCAGCGACGCCTCGAACTTCACCGGCAGCTTCGACGGCCAGGGACATACGATCACAGGCCTGACGATCAACCGCGCCGGCACCAATTATGTCGGCCTGTTCGGCTATACGAACGGCGCAACCATCAGCAACGTGACACTTTCCGGCGGCAGCATCACCGGCAATGACGACGTCGGCGCGCTCATCGGCTACATGGTCGGCGGCTCGGTATCGAGTGCATCGGCGAGTGCGACCATCTCGGGTGTGAGCACCGGGGAGGCCAATACCGGCGGCCTCATCGGGGCGGTCGACGGCGGTGTCGTGAGCGGTTCCTCGGCAAGCGGCAGCGTCACCGGCGCCGGCTATCAGGTCGGCGGCCTTGTCGGCTACCTCTTCAACGGCGGCACGATCACGCAATCCTACGCCACGGGCAATGTCACCGGCACCGGGGGCAGCGACGGCTATATCGGCGGTCTTGTCGGCGGCAACGGCTATACCGGCGATGGTGGAACGATTTCCCAGTCTTATGCCACCGGCACGGTTACCGGCAGCGCGGGACCGATCGGCGGCTTCGTCGGGCATAACGAGGGGACGATCACCGATTCCTACGCAACCGGCCGTGTGATCGGCCTGGGATCGGCGGCAAACATCGGCGGTTTCGTCGGCGTGAATTTCGTCCACGGCACCATCACCAATGCCTATTCGACCGGCTACGTGACCGGCAGCGCCCAGGTCGGCGGCTTCGCCGGCTATAACAACAATAGCGCCTCGGCAATCACCAACGCCTACTGGGACACCCAGACCAGCGGACAGTCGATCGGCATCTATGGCGGTTCCGGCAGCGCTACCGCCCGCACCACCGCCCAGCTCCAGGGCAGCCTGCCTGCCGGCTTCTCCTCGTCCGTCTGGGGAACCGGAACGAACCTCTATCCCTATTTCAAATGGCAATATTCAACGACACCGGTCGCCATTTCGGGCACCGCCTATAGCGATGCCGGCACGACGGCGCTGGCGGGCGCGAATGTGACCGCCATTTCCGGCGGCAGCGGCATGGGCAGCGCCGTCACCGGCGCCAACGGCTATTATTACATCGTGCTCGCCCCCGGTTCCTCGCTCGCTTCGACCGGGGTGCTGACCTATCTCGACAACGGAGCGACAAAGGGGATCGCCTTCTCCGATATCGGCGGCACCAACGGCGCGCAGAACGTTTCGATCTACGGCACGGCGGCGCATCTGATTACCGGCGAGACGTCGCTTTCGGCAACGCAAACCAATTATTTCGTCACGTTCGGCAGCTATGCCGACACCGACCTCGGTTTTCTCTCCCCGTCCTCCTTCGCGTCGCTCACCACGTCGGGCGGCTATGGCGTCTACCTCAACGCCTCCGGCAACTACACGCTCGACACCAATCTCGGTTCGGCAGGCCTGCTGTCGCTCGACAGCGGCGGCACCTTCGGCGTCAGCGGCACGGTCGGGCTGACGGCCTGGGGTGACCTCGACATCGCGGACGCCATTTCCTGGTCGGATACGTCCAGCCTGACGCTGACCACGGTCACAAGCGGCGACATCACGCTGGGCGGCGCCGTTACCGCCGCCAACGGCACGCTCGTCATCTCCGCAGCCGGCACGGCCACCGCGTCGAGCGCCATCGATGTGGGCCTCTTCTCGCTGACGTCAGGCACATGGAGCCAGATCGCCGGTACGCTTGCCTCGTTCAACGCCACCGACTTCCGCCTCGGCGGCGGCACCACCTTCCTGCGCGCCACGGGCGGCGATGGCTCGGCGGCGACACCCTACCAGATCGTCGACGTCTACGGCCTGCAGGGCATGGCCTCCGCAAGCCTGCTTTCGGACGACTTCGTGCTGGCGGCGGATATCGACGCAAGCGGGACCTCCGGCTGGAATTCGGGCGCGGGTTTTGCGTCGATCGGTGACTTCGCGACCGGTTTTACCGGCAGCCTCGATGGCGCCGGCCACACGATAAGCGGCCTCTTCGTCAATCAGTCGGCTGGCCTTGGCGGGCTGTTCGGCAGAATCGACGGCACCGTCTCCGATCTTACCCTGTCGGGCTCCGTCACGGGCTCCGTAGCCGGCCTGCTGGGGAGCTACAACTTCGGCACGGTGAGCAATGTCTCGGTATCGGGCACGGCCTCGGCCGGCAACAGTCATTATGTCGGCGGCCTGATCGGCATGAACGCCGGCGCCATAACCAACAGCCATGCGGCCGTGACGGTCACGGCCGGCGACTATGCCTATGCGGGCGGCCTTGTGGCGTACAACGCCGCCGCCACATCCGGCGGGGTCGTCATCAGCACCGGCACCATCACCGGTAGCTGGGCCAGCGGCACCGTCGACGTCGGCGCGAACAGCGCCGCAGGCGGCCTTGCCGGCGCGAATGCCACCGGCATTTCGGCAAGCTATGCCACGGGCGCGGTGACCGGCGGCACCGATAGCCATGTGGGCGGCCTCGTAGGCATCAACACGGTGGACGGTGCGGCGGGCACCACCGGCTCCGTCGCCACCTCGTTCGCCACCGGCACGGTGACCGCAGGCAGCGGCACCACCGCGACGGCGGGCGGCCTCGTCGGCAGTAATGCCGGCGGCATCGCCAACGCTTACGCAACCGGCAATGTCAGCGGCGGCAATGTTGCCGGCGGTCTGGTCGGGGTGAATAGCGGGACGGTGGCAAACACCTACGCGACCGGCACGGTCGCGTCTTCGGCCGCACCTTACGGCGGACTGATCGGCAACAATTCCGGCACTGTCACGGCAAGCTTCTGGAACACGACGACCTCCGGCACGAGCCTCGGCGTCGGGATAGGCTCGGCAAGTGGCGTGACCGGCTTGACCACGGCCCAACTCACCTCGCTTTCCACCTTCGCCGCCGCCGGCTGGGATATCGACGATGCCGGCGGAACCGGCTCCGTCTGGCGCATCTATGACGGCTATACGGCGCCGCTGCTACGCGGCTTCATGACGAGCCTGACGATAACGGGCGGCGGCGGCACCAAGGTCTATGACGGCACGACGACCACCACGAATGTCGGCACGCTGACCTATAGCCTGCCGGGCTACGATACGGCGCAGGTCTTCGGAACGGCCGCCTATACGGCCGCCGGCGTTGATGTCGGCAGCTATTCGGGCGGGGCGCTTGCCCTTCATGGGCTCTATTCCGGCCAGTTCGGCTATGACATTTCCTTGCTTGCCGGCGCGCTGACGGTCACCCCGCGTTCCCTGACGGTGACGGCGGACAATCAGTCCATGGCCGCGGGCGGGGCCGTGCCGACCCTGAGCTATACGGTTGGCGGCATGGGCCTTGCGGGTGGCGATACGCTTTCGGGTGCACTGGCGACGCTCGCGACCTCCGGCTCGCCGGCCGGGACTTACGCGATCAGCCAGGGCACGCTCACGGCCTCGTCCAATTATGTGCTCACCTATGTGGGCGGCGTGCTGACGGTGGTCGCTGCGGCCGAGCCGGAGCCGGAACCCGACGCGGTGTTGCCGCAGGCGGCCTTCGAAGCGCCGTTCAGCTTGGGCCTGAGGGGTATTCCCGCCGAGCAGACCGTCGATACGTCGGGTCCCTGCGGGGCCGGCGCGGTATTGGGCGCGGCCTGCGCTCCGGTTCCCCATCCCGCCAACCGGTCGGTGGGTCCCTTCATCATTATCGGATCGCTGTAATGCCTATCGATCGACACGATACCTCCGGCCGACTGCGGCCGGTCTCCTGCGGCGGGCTCGGCTGCATTGCGGCGGTCGTTTCGCTTGCCGTCGCCGGCCCTGCGGCTGCGCAGTCCGCGGTCGAGCGCAACCTTCCCCCCGACGTGACGGGACCGGCCCCGGCCATTCGGCTGCCCGAGGAGGCAGGTGTCGCAGCGGATGACCGGCCGCTTGGGACGACGCTTGCCGGTATCCGGCTGATCGGACCGCGGGAGGAGCCGGCTATCGGCAGGGGCCGCGGCGTGGCCGTCGGCGATATCGGGGCGGGCCGGGATCTCAGCCCCGAACTCGACCGGGCGCTGCAACCCTTCCTCGGCAGGCCGCTTTCCATGTCGCTGATCGCCGACAGCCAGGCGGCCGTCGCCGGCGTCTATCGCAAGGCCGGCTATCCCTTCGTTTCGGTGACCATACCGCCGCATGAAATCACCGGCGGCGTTCTCAATCTGAGGGTGATGGAATTCGGCTTCGGCACGGTTTCCGCTCGGGGTGTGGAAGGCGAGCGCGCCCGCCGGCTTGTCGCGCAGGTCCGGGCAGGCGAGGGGAGCCGCATTTCGTCCGCCGGCGTCAACGAGGATCTGGCCTGGCTCAACCGCTCTCCCTTCCGCCGGGTGCAGGGCCTTTTTTCTCCAGGCACCGAACTCGGCCGTTCCGATCTCGTGCTGGACGTCACGAAGGCCAAGCCCTGGCAGGTCTATGCCGGCTATGCCAATACCGGCGCGGAAGGCACGGATCGCAACCGCTTCTTCCTCGGCGCGGGTTTTGCCATTCCCGGCATCGACGGTGCCTTCGGCTCCTATCAGCTGACGGGATCTCCCGATCTCCTCGAGGATCTTCAGGGCGTCTTTCCCGATCACGACGGCAGCCGGGCCAGATATCTCAGCCATTCCGGCCGTTTCGTCGTGCCGCTTGCCGGCCGGCAGGCGATCGAATTCAGCCCGGCCTTTATCGCGACGCGACAGGAAAGCGATCTCTTCACTTTCGACGACACCATCGTCGAGCTTCCGCTCTACTATCGCAGCGCGCTGTCCAACATATTGCCCGGCGCCTATGGCGGCGAGGTTTATGCCGGTGTGGAATACAAGCATCTTTCGCGCGATGCCTTCTTCTCGGACATCGGGATCGGCGGCGCGGAAGCCGCGCTTTTCCAGTTCGGCCTCGGCTGGAGCCAGACATTCGACGATACCCACGGCGCGACGGATCTCGATATCCACGTCAAGGCCAATCCGGGCGGGATCGTTTCCGACAACAGCGACAGCGCCTGGAACAGCTTTTCGAACGGCGCGATCACCGATGTCAGCTATGCCTATCTCGCCGGTCGCCTCGGCCGGCGCACCGAACTCGGCGGCGGTTTCGAACTCGGCAACGACATCCAGTTCCAGCTGGCCGGCCAGGCGCTTCCCGATACCGAGCGGCTCTCCCTCGGCGGGCTGGACGGCGTGCGCGGCTACGACCTGGACGACGGGGTGGCCGATACGGGTGTCATCCTGCGCAACGAACTGCGCGCGCCGGTGCTGTCGCCGATGGGGAACGACTGGCTTTCGCCCTTCGCCTTCGTCGATCTCGGCTTTGGCCGCAACAAGGTTTCGGACGATGGCATTTCACTCGCCAGCGCCGGCGCCGGCCTCGACTACGGCATTGCCGACAATTTCAGTCTCAACATGACGGCCGCCTTCGCCCTCGCGGACCAGGGAGAGCGGGAGGCGGGCGACTTCGATTTCAAGATCAGGATCACCGCGCGCTACTGACGCGGTCTCCTTTCCGGTTCCAGAGCAAAGAGCACGATCGACATGAAGACACTCGCCAAGGCCGCCGCCCTTTTCCTGCCACTTGCCGCCGTCGTTCCGGCGAAGGCGCAGGACGCCGCCGCGACGCTTCCCGGCGGCGCGAACGCTCTGCAGGAGACCTATCAGGACTGGCGCGTCGCCTGTAACGTCGTCCAGGGCGGCAAGATCTGTTCGATGTCCCAGTTGCAGACCCAGCAGAACGGCCAGAGGGTAATGGCGATCGAGCTGCAGCTTGCCAAGGGCAGCAGCGTCAACGGTGTCGTCGCTCTGCCGTTCGGCCTCAAGCTCGAGGCGGGCGCCGGCCTGCAGATCGACGACAAGCCGGCTCTTCCGCAACTGCGCTTCTCCACCTGCCTGCCTGTCGGATGCCTCGTGCCGGTGACGTTCTCCTCCGAAAACCTGGCGGCGCTGAAGAGCGGCACGGCGATCAAGGTTTCCGCCACCCCGATCGACAACTCGCAGCCTCTTGCCCTTTCCGTCTCGCTAAAAGGCTTCGCCGCCGCCCTCGACCGCCTGGCAGAGCTCCAGAAGGGCTGAGTGTCCGGTTCCGGCCTGCGGAAACTCCGCGGCATCGCATTCGAATAACGTCTTTCCGTCTTTCGGCGGCAGCATCGCCGCATCGCTGACGGCTGTCTCCGCCACGGCAGCGGCCGTTTTGCCGCGCTTGCGCGCGTGTTTTCCATAAAAGAGAACAAGGAGCGATAATGCAACATTATCCGTCGTTATAAAATCGAGACGAGCTGTGCGGTTTGTGTCGAAAATCCTGGAATAATCGCTCGCCTCTGCTATCCTCTCTCCCATGGATTCGACCACGCACCCGACCGATATTCTGACCCCGGTTCTCTCCCGCCTACCAAGTTGGGCGAGGCAGCCCCGCCCAAATCCCGACAACGCAGACGCCGCCTTCGCCACCGGCGTTGCCTTGAAATCACTCGATGATCTGGTGCGGTCAAGCCCAGCCTGGGCCGGCTGCTGGCGCGCCCGTCAGGCCCTCAAATGCGCCGCGGCAGCGGTGCGATTGATGGGCCGGAACGAAGACGAAAACGCGCTGCGCGACGCCGTTCTGCTCACCGCAGTTGGCGACGATCCAGGACCGGCCGGCCGGGTGTTTCTCGCCTATAAAGGGCTTGCAACCCGAAAACCCGGCTTTTCCTCGAAGGCCCTGGCCGAACTCGCCGATTTGTTGGGCTTGGCATGGGACGGGCGGCTGGCCACCGCCGTCGATCTTGCCGATGCGGCGCTGCAGTCGGGCCGGCCGGCGCCCTTCGCCGCTGCGGACCTGGTGACGGAGATTGTCGCCGTCCGCCCGGACGCCGAGCCGCTGGCATGGGCGCTCGCCGATATCCTGATCGCCGCGAAACTCAAATGGGAACGGCCCGTGCCGCTGCTGATGGCCGAGCGTTACGGTCCGGCCTTCCGCACGCTCGGGGGCAGGGGGCGTATTCGTCCGGGCGATGACGTATTCGGGCGGGCGGTATGTCTGGCGCTCGTTGAGGCCATCGATGCGGCGCTACGGAGTGCCGGCGATATTGGACGCCGCGCCGAAAGCCTCCTCCTGGTCGCGCCGAAGGTGCGCACCAAGGGGGCGGAGGCGGTCATCCGCAAACTGCTCGATGACGATGCTATCGCGGCATCTGCTCCCGGAACCAACCTGTCGCGTTGGGCCAGCAGCCGCATGTTCGAACGGCTTCAGGGTTTTGGTGCCGTGCGTGAACTGTCGGGTCGAACGAGCTTCCGGATTTACGGGGTGTAACCATGGGGGGACCGCATTTGGAAAGAGCGATGAGGAAGACCAAACCCCGAAGCGAGGTCCTCATCGATCGTGAACTTCAGGATCTGCCCCCGGAACTACGCTGGCGCGAATGGATGCTGCGCGTCGAAGCCGTCATCTTCGCCTCGGTCGAGCCAGTCGATCGCGAGACGTTGGCCCGGGTGGTGGGGCGGGACTGCAGTATCGACCTTTTGGTGGAGGACCTGCGCGAAGATCTCGTCGGCAGACCATACGATATCGTTTCCGTCGCAGGCGGCTGGCAGCATCGGACACGCGCCAGTTATGGGCCGATCATCCGTGCCTCGTTCGCACCGACGCGCTCGATTTCCGCGAACCTTTCGGAGCACGAGGCTGCCGTCTTGATGGCGATCGCTTACTTTCAGCCCGTGACCCGGGCGGAACTGATGAAGGTCTTCGGCAAGGAGATTTCCCGCGACACGATTGCCGATCTCCGTTCTGCGGGTTTTCTCGCCTCCGGTCCGCGCAGTCCCTCGCCCGGAGCTCCTTACACCTATGTCACGACAAAGCAATTCCTCTCTGCTTTCGGCTTCGAGACGCTCCGCGATCTGCCAGACATCGAGGCACTTGAGGATGCCGGGCTGCTCAGCCGGAAAGCGGACTCCGCGGTGGATACAGATGAGGATCAAAGCCAAAGCGAAGAGGAGGGGGCGCCGGAGGAGGATCATGACTGGGACGACGACACGTTCAGGACAACGTCCTAGATTATCCGTCCGGGACGCGCTCGAGACTCTGGATGGGACCCTCGATCCTTTATCTTTTGCGGAATCATTGAAAGGATACGCAATCAGTAGAGCCGTCCATCGTGACGCCGGCACTTGAATGGCCGGCGCCATAATCGGGGTGTGTATCCAGCATTTAGGGCCGCAGATCTGGAGCTGATCAGACGATGC
>NZ_JAGGCS010000006.1 GCF_022884085.1 Paenirhizobium cremeum | reverse complement strand
TCACGAGTTGGGGTCTCCGGCAAAGTCGGGGCGGTTCAATCTACCCGAGATCGACCAAATATCAGGAAGCTTTCGAAATTCCGTATCTCGACATGTTCGCCGCATTTCAAGCAGCTCTTCGTGAACCAGATACCGCACTTTTGATCGCTGGTTTCGGCTTCGCTGACGATCATATCAGCGCCCCCATCTGGTCAGCTTTGGAGTCAAACCTCAGCCTCCGGCTCATTTTGGTTGATCCGTCTTTCATCCCAGCCGTGAAGCTGGAAGCCTATCCGGCCCCCGACCACCTCCTCGACGTTGGGCTGCCAACAAGAAAATATCAGAACCGAATGGCTCGCCTGGTCGTAGAGGGCGATCCGCGAGTGACCTTGTTGAATGGCAGGTTCGAAGACTTGGTCGATGCCATTCCCGCGATCACGGGTGAGTCAGATCGACAACGCCTCCAGATGCGCCTTGATCAGATCAGGGATGTCGCATTATGACCGAACCAGTGATCGCGTTGATCGATCCTGACAAGCGCGTTGGCACCGTGACGAGGGTGAGTGCGTCGTCGATTGAACTGACGATCCCTAAGGCCCTGGCCGCTAGTGGGCAACGAGGCTTGGCAAGAGGCGCAACTGGTGACTTCGTGTTCGTCGATTGCGATCAGGAGACGATTCTCGGGCGGATAACTGACGTAGTCATTCCCGACCGGCAACGTCCGGGGCTAGAACGGCAGATGGAAGTTGATGCAAGCGCGGAACCACAAGGCCGTGCACAGCTTCTTGCGACCGTCAATAAAGCAACCCACAAAGTCACGCGGGGGATCAACGTCAAGCCGCGCGTTGGAGATGGGGTTTATCTGGCGGATGGCGGAGCACTCGCAGCGGCCATTCGAGAAGCGCTTCAAGGAGAAATCGAGCCGGGAAAGGATGAACGCCTTCTGGTGCATCTCGGTAGGCTCTCCGGTATCGCAGACGCATCAATTGCTATGCCACCTGAAAAGCTGTTCGGGAGGCACTGCGGAATATTTGGAGCAACCGGAGGCGGGAAGAGTTGGACATTGTCGAAGCTCCTGAACGAGATCGTTCGGCTGGGCGGCAAATGCATCCTGTTCGATCCCACGGGCGAGTTTGCTGGGAAGGTATCTGGAGCCAAGGAATTTTCCTTCTCGAAGGCGAATGACAAACAGCCCCTGGCCAGATTTCCATATCGGCAGTTGTCCGAGATCGACCTGTACGCCCTCTTGACGCCGTCAGTTCAAAGCCAAGGACCCAACCTTCGCAGCGCAATCAAGAGCCTGCGTCTAGTCACTGCCCTTCGTAAGACACCGCATAGATATGCGCAAACTCTAGATGGTGCGAATGAGCGCTATCAAATTGGAGACAGGGGGTACGTCGAGGTTCGACGTAAGGGCGTCGTCAAAAAAGCAGGAAACAGCCGGAATGCGCTGTCCGTAGCTGTTATCGAGTTTACTACCGAGCTAGATTCCCAGTTGTGCGACTTCGACATTCGCCTCTTATCTGACCAGATCAAAGAAGAGTGCATCAAGCAGCATACGCCTGACGAGATGGGAAAGTACGGTGCCTACGACGATTTTGCCTTGGGTAATTGCAATTCCTTGAACGTACGCATCGAGAATTACTTGTCTTCACCGGAAATGCGGTGCTTCTTCTCTCAAGACGGTGCTGACATATGCGAGGAGATAAAGAAATTCATCGCCGATCCAGATCGGCACGCGCTCGTTCTTTCTTTCGAGCATGTCAGTTTTAAATATAATACGCGTGAGTTGCTGTTGAACACGCTTGGTCGCTACCTGCTCGGCCTTGCTCGGCAGAACGTTTTTCAAAAGTGCCCCCTGGTCTGCTTTCTTGACGAAGCCCACCAGTTTATCGGTCGATCAATCGGGGACGATACGAACCATGTGACGCTCGATGCATTCGGTCTAATTGCCAAGGAAGGAAGAAAGTACGGGCTGACGACAACCATAGCCACGCAACGGCCGAGAGACGTTCCGACGGATGTCCTCAGCCAGCTCGGCACGCTTTTCGTGCACCGTCTGACCAACGACCGTGACCGTGAGACCATTGAACGTGCGTGCGGTGACCTGGATCGCGCCGCCGCCGCTTTCATACCCTCGCTTGCGCAGGGAGAAGCGGTCATCGTCGGACCGGAGTTACCGGCTCCGCTGCCTGTGCTCGTCGACCGTCCCGAGAAAGGGCAGCAACCAGAATCCCATGGACCGCGCTATCAGGCGTTCTGGGGAAATAACTCATAAATGGCGGATCACCCCGCTTCTTTGAATGCTGTTGTCTGTATTTGGCGTCTCGTAGGTTTCGCCGATACCTACGGGTGAGCTGTAGAGTCAGAACGGGCAACTCCGAAAGCGACGTTATGGTTTGACAGACCAGTCCGTTCAAATGGGTGGACATCGCTTCTATCGCCAATCTAGAGGAGGATTTTATTCGATACCGAAGCCGTCTTTTTCGTCTGAGCGGTGTTGAATTGTGCCTTTCTTCGATTCTGGGAGAAGAAGAATCAATGGACGTATCGGGACCAAATGTACTGAACGCGACTGATGTTGCCGCAAGCGATTCCGAATGTTTGTTCCTATAGCCCTGCAAGCTCGCGAATCGTCTGAAATCGCTGTAAAGTTGGGTGCATGAAAGCCGGTGCTGCGACTTCGTCGAAGGGCAAGCGACCAGCCTCATCGTATGTGAGGCCGGATCAAATCCGCACGGCTACTCTGCAGGAAGTGCTCCACCGCTTCGGGCGCAGTGCTAACACCACCGGTCAGGCTGATCTCCTTCGAAGCTACGGTGAACGCGATACGTTCCTCTATTTTGCTGGTGATCTCCGCCTTTTGAGCAAGCCCACGGTCTCGATTGTTGGTACGCGGCAAATCAGTCCCGATGGAATTCGTCGTGCATCCAAGCTCGCGCGTCAGCTTGCGGAAGCGGGTGTTCTTGTAATGAGCGGACTGGCAAAGGGCGTAGATACCGTCGCCCATAATTCTGCGCTGGACGCCGGTGGCAACACGGCTGCTGTGATTGGTACGCCCCTGGATCGGGTGTACCCGGCCGAAAACGCCGAATTACAGATGGAGATATACAGTCGTCACCTCCTGATCTCGCCGTTCAACACCGGTGAGCAGGTCTACAAGTCCAACTTCCCAGCCCGCAACAAGGTAATGGCGGTCCTGAGCGATGCAACGGTGATTGTCGAAGCGTCGGACACCTCAGGCACGCTCCACCAGGCGGCCGAATGCCAAAGAAATAATCGGTGGCTGTTCATCATGAAGTCGGTCGTCGACGATGTGTCGGTCACTTGGCCGTCCAAATTTCTGAAGCATCCCAAGACGCGAGTGCTGACTGAAACATCCGAGCTGTTGGAAGCCACGCGCCGATGACCGATATCTCTGTGACTTGCTTGATCCCATATAATGCGGAACATAAAGACAACCGCCCCCAGATTGAATGGGAAGCGATCCATATGAAGCGGGTGGTGAAAGCTGAACCTCTGAACGGCAGCTTCAATTTTATCGTGAATGGCGTGCTAACGAAAATCGACAAGAACAACGTTGGTGCTTTTCAGCATGAAATAAATCGGAGATTTGCAGCCAAGATAGTTGCAGACCACCCGTACCCAGTCGCAGTGGTCCCGATACCAAACGGCGACGGCGTAATTGGGCAAAATAATGTGTTCAGAACATTGAGCATTGTTCGCTCATTCGTTCGGGTAATGAACAACGGCTCGGTTTGTCTCGACCTGCTCCGATGGAATGCGCCCGTTGGCAAAGCTCATTTGGGACAACGTGCCCGTCGCGTCGACGACCACCTCGATGCGCTGCAGATCAATGGCGGAACGCATTTCCCGGTAGTAGTATTCGACGATTTCCTAACGACCGGGTCCCAAATGGCTGCCGCGAAGATCAAGCTCGAAGAAGCTGGCCTCAATGTGGTCGGCTGCTACACGATTTTCGAAAGACTTGATGCGGGCGACCCTGTGAACCCTCCAGGGTGGAGGATCGCGACACGCAGCGTCATGCGGATCGCGGATTTCTTTGGCTTTGGCCAATGACTGTCTCGCCGCCAATTCTCCGACAGGTCATTTCTCATATCATCGTCAGACCGAAGACGACGAACGCCGTTAGAGCTTCTCGCGCCGAGCCGAGCCGTTAAAATATCGCGCGATCATAAAAACTGGCGCGAAATATAATCTCACGGTTTGTTTTGCGCTCATCTTAATGGAACCTAGTACGTACTCCCAAAAGCCGCCAAGTTCACGCGTTTTCGACCCATTCTGCATTTGCCACCTTCCAAATATCTCTTAAGAATTGTGCGGATAATATTAACAAGACAATAGCGTACGCCAGACCATCAACGGCGAAAACAAAATATTCAAGCGATTTGAATCCCAGGAGTATTCCACCTGAGATGCCTTGGTGCTCAAGCCACTCTGTGAACCAATGCACGCACACCGCTGCCGCACCGATGCCAATAAAAATAGACGTGCTAAAGAGAGAGTGTAGGCAAAACCGCCAAATAAGCTTGAAAATTTCCATCACAATCACCTTTCAGGGGAAAGGTGCAACTTGCCTACAGCCAGCTAACAAAGTGTGAATTTCGGACTGGTGTAACGCCTGATTTAATGGCGCTTCAAGGCTCTTATTGGCGAGCACAGACAAGACTTCTAAGTAACCTGTCATGAGCCGCAGGTTCAGACTGAGCATATATCGATTGTATTAACCATATCTCCAACACGCAAATTCCCCGCTAGACTCCCGGTACCGCCGCTGACTATGTTTCGCCCCAGTTTCAAACACGGAGCCCCACGATGATACGCATCGTCAATCTAGGAAAGACCTTCCTCAGCTCCATCTGAAGTAAGGACACTGCGTCCTCTACCTCCGGATGGGCTGCCACCCATGTGCGCCCAGGAGGTATCTATGCGCCCATCGAAAAATGTGCTGCACCACGTGTTGGTGCGTCGTGCCATTCTGACCGAATTGCGCTCCGGCAACGGAGAAGGCGTTCATTCTCGCTTCCAGGTTTTCCAGGATGGCGGAATTGATGCCGACAAGAACGCAATGGTCGGGATGCGTACGTCCAAATGGTAAGCGCGACCAGCTTTTCCCCCAACCTCCACGATGAACCAGAACTTTGGGTGCCACCTCGTCTTCACGGTGGCGCACGCAACGTTCCTGTGAAGCACATGCTGAAAACCAACGGCGCGTCGGTCTTCGACAATCGCCAGGTTCAGCATGAAAGCGAGCTTGAGCAGCAGGTCTCTGCTGTCATCCAGGCCCGCCACGGCATCGTGGAGGTCCGTTCCCAGTTCCCGAAGGTGACGTTTGTCGATCCGGAGGGACAAGTGCGGGAACACACCTTCGATTACTGGGCCCGGTTCAAAAGCGGCTTTCGTTTGGCTATTGCGGTCAAATACGAGCGCGAAAAAGCCAAACTCCACCCGGTCTTTGCTGGTGTCCAGACAATACATCGTGCGCTGTTCGATGACATGAGGATCATGACTGAGCGGCATGCGACCAAGGACGATTTTCGCAATGCAAAGACCATCCTCTGGTCTCGCGAATTTCATGATGAGGGCCATGTACGCACGCTGTTGAGCGAGCTGCATGGGCAGAGCGATAGCCAGATACAGTTCTTCCAGCTGTATGCGCCGCATGTCGAACGGACGGATCGCACCATCGCGATCTGGCGGCTGATCGATCTGCAGGTCCTCAAACCAGTTCAACGCGGCCGGGTCAATGAACTGACCTGGTTCACCATCAACCTCTAACCAACCCCAATCCTGCCCTCACTCAGACACGTCGTGCCTGAGGACGGCGAAGCTATGTCCAAAGGAAATTAAGATGACCGAATATACTCCGATCACCGAAATGGGCCCACTCGACCGTTTCACCTACCGTGGCACCAACTGGGTCCCTGTTGACTACGACAGCAAGGAATACCGTTTCCAAAGGGAAACGGACCACCGTTTCGAGACGCGTATTTCCCATGCTGAAATCCGCCAGGCGCTGATGAACGACAAGGCATCGGTCCACTACAATTTCCACACCAAGACGGAGACGAAGCTGCGTCATCTCGTCGGGGACAAGCGCGTCGACGACTTCAAGCCGCGTGACGTGGCCATCGCTCGTTTCCACGAAGCGTTGATCCTTCGCTATGAGCAGCATTGCGCGGAAACCGGTCGCAAGTTCCCCCGTAGCGAGAAACTTGCGGGTCTGCTCAAGAAATGGAGCCTGGAAATCCAGATTGAGGCCCAGGAACTGACAGAACAGGAGGGCACCAAACGCAAGACGCGCTGCGATGCTAGTACAACCTTTTTTAACGCTCCTTCCGTTCGCAGCTTCAATCGTCACTACCGCGAGTACATGAGCTGCGGTCGTGATGTCCGTGCTCTCATTTATCGCCGCAATGGACCGGGGTTCCGCAATCCGAAGGTGGAGTGCGCCGAAAGCTATGCGATCTGGCTGGAGGAAGCACGCAACTATGCCAGCCGCCGCAAGCCGTCGAAGGCAAAGCTGCTCCGTGATGTCCATGCCCGCATTGCAGAGGAAAACAAAAACCGTGTTGGAAAGGCACCGCTCATTACTCCCGGGCGCAAACGTTTCGAAGCTCTGATTGATGCCATGGACGAGTTCGAGGTCGTTGCGGGCCGCGAAGGGCTTCCCTTCGCTCGCGCCCAGTTCAAGCCCAAAATGGATTCCTATGATACCGAACGTCCTGGCGAACACGTCGAGATGGACGATTGGAATGCCGATGCCATGACGTCCATGCAGGGATGCGGCTTTTGGCAAATGCTTCCGAAGGCAATTCAAGAATACCTGATTGAGAACCCCCAGCGCATCTGGTTCTGCGGTGCTGTAGACACGGCCACCAACTATGTGCTGGCACTCAAAGGAGGACGCAATCCGTCCTCGGCCCTTGTCGTCGATACCCTTGAAATGGTGATGACCGACAAGACGGATATTGCCAAGCTGGTGGGTGCGAAGACCCCGTGGTTCGGCGTTCGTCCTGAGGTAGTCTATACTGACAACGGTTCGCCCTACATCGCAGACGCGACGCGTGATGCATTCCTCATGTGCAAGATTGCGTTGACGCGTCCACCCGCCGGTCAAGCGTGGAAGCGCCCCTTTATCGAGAGCCTGTTCAAAACGCTCGCGCGCGACATCATGATGTTCTTCGACGGACGCACCTTCTCGAACGTGGTGGAGAAGAACGACTATGACGCTGAAAAAAACGCGGCCCTGGCTGTCGACGAGTTCATCAATCTGGTGATCCGCGCAATCTGCGACATCCACCACAATCGCCCGTCTGCACGCCTCAACAATCTGACGCCGCACGAAGCCTGGGTTCAGAAAACCAAAACCTATCGTGTACGTGCGATGCCCGGTCGTCACGAGAAGCGCCATATCTTCGGTGTGACGAAGAAACGCGTCATCGACAGCGCTGGTGTGACGGTCCACGGAATTCCTTACAACTCTGATATTTTGCAAACCCTCCGCCGCAAGGATGGCTCTAAGGAATACCCGGTGCGCATCCACCGCAACGATCTCTGGGCCGTGTCAGTCTTTACTGGGGAAGGTTGGCTGACGGTCGAAAATCGCATCGGTATGCCGACGAACATCTCGCTGGCAGAATGGTACCTTGCCAAGCAGGACCTCAATCGCCGCAACGGGGTGAAGTCCGAAGCCAACCTGCCGATCATGTACGAGGCGATCAACGTCATGCGTCGTGCTGGTACCAGCGCCGCAATGCGCGCGGGAATCTCCCTTCATACACTGCGCCCGGAAGAGATTTCGCACGCTACCGACCAGTTGTTCGAAGGCCGCCCGTTCACTGAGGAGGACAAGGTCGACGAGGTGAAACTGCACGAAGACGAGATCGCCTACGACCCGCTCCACGACGGCTACGTCGGTCCTCAAGGCGGTGAATTTGCCGGTCCTCCGACCAGCGAGGAGATGCAGGAAAGCAATTCGGAAGCTGACGCCTTTTCCCACAACAACGATGACGAACCTTCGCATTTTGGAGAGATCGAATGACTGACGCCAGCATGGCCAAGAACGCCCCCACCATGACCCCGTCGGACCGTAAGCTCCATCTCCATAAGCTGTACCTGCGCTACGCAAAATATCATGAGGTCGGCGAGCACCTTGATGCGCTTATTGCCAACGCGAAAGCCTGCCGTGAGGGCGGTGGCTTCAAGGAACGCGCCCTCTTCGTGATCGGTGAATCCAATACGGGGAAGTCGCGCATGCTGGAGGAGCTTTTCCGCGAAAAGGCGAGCTTCCAACCGTACCGGGATGAGGAGGGCGAGTGGGTGCGCCCCTTGATCAGCATTGAAGCACCGTCGCCGTGCAGTTCCAGGGAACTCGCCCTGAAAATCCTGAAGGAGCTTGGCGCTGTCGTTCGTAACAAACGAATTAGCAATCCCGAGCTGTACGATTTTCTGAAAGATCAGTTGCGCGATCAGCGGGTGGAGTACCTGCATATCGACGAAATGCAGGACACGGTTCTCCACAATACGGAGTTCGCCATCAAGTCCGTGCAAAGCGACGTGAAGAGCCTTCTCCAGATCAAGAACTGGCCGCTTCACGCCATCTTCTCTGGCGTCGATGAGTTGGCAAACTTCATCAGTGGCGGTGATGATCAGCTGAGCAATCGCTCTAACACCGTTCGGCTCGAACTCTTGAAAGACCCGAGGGACCTGCGAGCAGCTGAACAGATTTTGTCCAATATCGTCGTTAAGCACGCAGGCCTTGAGCCCGGCTGGTCCGAAAAGGATGAGCTTCCTGCACGTCTCATACTGGCGGGGCAGGGACGCTTCGGCACGATCTGTGACGACGTCAAGAAAGCCTGCTTTGCGGCGATTAACGCTAATCGCCGCAAAGTCACGCTGTCTGATTTTGAAGCCGTGTACCAGGTCCGCATGGCACCATTGCCCCAGGACAACCCTTTCCGTGGAAACAAGTGGCGGGACATTCTTCCAGAGAACGCGCTCGCTGACAGGCGTAAACCAGTATCCAAACGAAAGAAGTGATGATGTTCGGTTCAAAGCTTTCCCGTGAGATCGTTCTCCACGATGACGAGTGCCAGGTAATGTTCGCCTCCAGGTTGGCGAAGGCCAACGGCTACCATGACCTGGAAGAGTTTTGCTGGATGACCAGCCTGTCGCTGTCCGGCCTGCAGGCCATGAATGATGAGACCGCAGGCTTGTTGTCGGCTTGGTCTGGCGTCCCGGCAACACGCCTCAGCAAGTTCGCATTGACCGGTAACAACGTGACGAGTTTCGGGGCGACATCCGTCCGGCGGTCACAATTGGAAATGGCAACTCTCCGGGTTTGCCGCCATTGCCTTTACCAGGACATGGCTGCAGGGCATGGTCGCGCGGTCACACGTCCTTATGTTCGTGCTGCATGGAGGTGGATGGTGATTGGCACATGTCCGATCCACGGGTGCGAACTTGAAGTGATCTCCGCAGGCGATATCACCGCATGGATCGCACGGCGCGGTGACGCACTGGGTTTGAACCTTCCTGAAATTCGCGAGCCGGACCTGGCTGATGTCTACTTCTCTAACCGCGTGAACGGCGCAGGAAAGGCGTCCGAGTTTCTGGACGAACTCCCGGCCTATGTGGCGGCAGAGTTCTGCACCGTCATCGGGCATTTTAAAAACCTTCCTGAGGACGGACGTGCGCGAAACCGCATTCCGGATGGATTCATGAATGGCTCATGCCGCCGGGAGGGCTTCCTGATTGCCAAGCAGGGCAAAGAAGCGGTCCTGTCTTTTCTCTCCCACCACGTTCATGCGGCTATCGAAACTGCCACCGAATTCATGGATATCTATGGCGTAGCACGTCGTTGGCTGCGGAAGTTCGTAAATGACCCTGACTATCGACCGGTCGTTGAGCTGTTTCAGCGCCACGCCGAGCAGCACATTCCCATGGAGGCAGGCGATGTCTTCCTCACCGAAGTCAAGGAACGTCAAGTCCACACAGTTCGCTCTGCGGCCGTCGAGTACCAGCTTACGCCTGACCGGGTGAAGAACGTAATCGAGAAATACGGCTTCACTACCGGCACCCCGGATGGTGGTGTTAAGGCCGCACGCGTGTTTCCTCGTGCAGCTCTGCATGAACAGCTGGTTCTGGAGACACAGCTCCTCACGACACCTGAGGCAGCCAGCCTCCTGGGCTGCACATGGCAATTCCTCGACATCCTTCTCCAGCAGGGACACCTGCCGTATCATGCGAACTCGGAGGACTATGCAAGGGTATTCCGGCGCATCTCTCGTGAAAGCGTGGTAAGCCTCCTGGCACGGCTCAAGGCGCAACGGAACTGTGTGTCGAACGATGGCCTCGTCTCGATCCACATCGCCACAGCTATCTGCCATTGCAAGGTTCCCGAGATCGTTGATCTCATTTTCGGCGGCAAGCTGACAAAGGTGTCGTGGTCAGGCGATGAGCTGCTCCTTAAGAACCTGCTCGTTGATCCGCAGGAGGTCCTTCCGCACGTGGCCCTTGATGAGGCAGAGAACTATCTTGATGTAGCTGCGCTGGAGAAAGCACTGCGCACGACGACCGTCACCATCGACGAACTCCTTAAGCGCGAGGTCCTCCCGGTAGAGATGCGGCGTCATCCTCGCACTCGCGTCCACCAACGTTTCGTCCATCCGGTCGCCGTCGAGCAATTTCTGGAGAAGCACATTTCGTTGAGCACAATGGCCCGTGAGAATGGCAAACAGATTGCCGGTTTGAAGCAGACGTTGGACAAGGAAGGGATCAAACCGATCTTTGAAACGACCGGCAAGATTGCCAGATTTTATCGAAGGTCTGACGTTCAACGGCTTGGATTGGCGTAACGCAGCATCCGGATACAGTTTTCAAAACCCGCGAAAGCGGGTTTTTCTTTGCCTATGAGGCTATTCCGGCCACCGATAATCGCACTTTCTGCAATGGGCAGATGAACGATTTTCCTCCGAAACCCCAGGAAACCTGGGCTCTCATATTCATCAGGGCCAAACTTTAGGGGCCGCACCAGCCGCTGGCGGAAATGCCGTCCGTGTGCTGGCCGGGACTTGTCTCAATTCTCTGATCCTCGCGATTTACGCTCGCCCTTCCGAATATCCTGCGCTAGATCGGGGCCGGTAGGGAGATCGCATGTCCAGGAAATCAAAGCGCAACCGCCTTCAGAAGCTTCAGAATTCCTGGGAGAAGGCATCCGAGCAGCAGCGCTATGCATTCCTGCAATGGCTCGGCGGTGCCACGCATGTCAGCGACGGCGACATGGCGGGCGAGGCAAATATAACGGGACTGCTTTCCGGCTCGCCGATTGCCAGCGGGCGTTATCTCATGCCATCGAGCGTGGCGCGTATCAGGGCGATCATGGCGGCACGTTCGCTTTCTGCAAGCGAGGTCATGGCGGAAATAGGCTTTGAGGAGGATGGGACAGCGCTAGAACGCGCCCTTTCCGAGGGCGCATGCCTGAGGCTTGCAATCGTCGCAGCACTGCAGAAGTGGCTTGTGGCGAACCGGGGTCACTGACGGCCAGCACAGGATACCGCGCCACACCCTAATGCATTACGGTCAGTCGAGCTGGCTGATTCGCAAGTTACTTTCGCCGATCATGCCGACATAAAGGCCTGGCTCTTCCTTGTCCGCCCGTCCGACCATCTCCAGGCCCGAATAGGTCGTGTAGAGCATGATGGTGTTGTCGCCATTGCTCATCGAGTAACCCGACACGGCCTTCAGAGTCTCGGGGCAGACATCGTCGTGCTGCAAGGTGGCAAAGACGCCATCGGCGACCGGGTCCTCATGAAAGGAAATGCGGCAGGTTCCCTCAGAAGTGGTCATCGCCCAGATTTCCTCGGCCGCGGCCGGAGCGGCCAGAAGCACGAGAGTTGCGATCATAATCGGGAGGCGGAAGGTCTTTGCGATCATCTGAAACATCTCCGAAGAAAGAACGGCTTCCAGCTAGGCGCGGCCCCCAGGGCCGTCAACGGGCAAGAAGCTCACAACCGGGGCGCACCCATATTTGGGCGATCCTTGACGACGGTTCGTCGACGAAACGCGAGTTCCGCACATTGCCAAAAGCCCGCCCGGCATATACATATTAATTGCTATATGTTTTATCGCGGAAGCGGTCACCAACAATCCCGCTTTCTGCGCTGCAGGCCGTCATCGAAAAACGAGGGAAAGAATGCATATACGCCCGGTTACCCAGAGCTATCATGTGAGTGGCCAGCTCGACCCGGCTGACATGGCCCAGGTCGCGGCGTCAGGCTACGCCGCTGTTATCTGCATGCGGCCGGATGGTGAAGGCTGGGGACAGCCGAAGTTTTCTGCCATCGAGGAGGCTGCGAAGGCCGCCAAGCTGAAGGCTTACTACTTGCCTGTCATCCCCGGTTCCGTTGCCATGGAACAGGCGACGACGTTGAAAGATCTGTTGAGACAGACGGAAGGTCCCGTTCTCGCTTTCTGTGCTTCCGGGGCGCGTTGCGCCGGCCTTTACCAGATGGCGCAGCAAATCGGCTGATCTGCCGAAGGCTGGAACGGCGGTCCACCGCGCCCCACCGACGAACTCCGACCGATTTCAGAAACTGCTCGCGGCAAGACGGCGGCGCAGACCTTCGATATCGGGCGTCTCGTCGTGGGAAAGACGACGCTCCCAATCGAGCGTCGTCGCAACGATCGTCTTCAGATCATCGTGACGCGGCACCCAGCCCAGGGTGGAGCGGGCCAGCGTTGCATCGGCAACGACAAAGGCGGCATCTCCCTCTCGTCTGGGGCGGTATTCGATAGAGATCGGCGCATCCGCAACCTTTTGCACGGTGCGAAGTACATCGAGAACAGAATAGCCTTTTCCGTAGCCGCAATTGGCGGTCAGCGTGGCTCCGCCGCGGCGCAGATAGTCGAGGGCGTTCAGATGCGCGAGCACCAGATCGCTGACATGGATATAGTCCCGAACGCCGGTTCCGTCCGTCGTGGCATAGTCTGTGCCGAAGACCTCGACAGAGCGTCGTTTGCCGAGCGCGGCCTCACAGGCCACCTTGATGAGATGGGTCGATCGCACGGTCGATTGGCCCGTGCGGGCGAGCAGATCGGCGCCGGCGACGTTGAAGTAGCGGAGCGCCACATAGCGGAAATCATGGGCGCGGGCCGTATCCTTCAGCATGATCTCGCTCATCAGCTTGGACTGGCCATAAGGATTTTCCGGCCGCAGGGGCGCGGTTTCGACCACCGGCACGGGCGCATCCGGCGTGCCGTAGACGGCTGCCGTCGAGGAAAAGATGAACTTGTCGATACCGGCCCTGACCGCCGCAGAGAGCAGGATGCGGGTATTGCCGGTGTTGTTGTCATAGTAGCCAAGCGGGTCGGCGACGGAATCCGGGACCACGACTGAACCCGCAAAATGAATGATGGCCTCAATATCGTTTTCGGCGAAGATCTGCGTCAGAACCTTGTCGTCGCCCACATCGCCGAGATAGAAACGCGCCGCGGGAGCAACGGCCCAGCGAAATCCAGTGGACAGGCGATCGATGACAACCACGTCTTCACCGGCATCCAGGAGAGACCAGACCATATGGCTGCCGATGTAGCCAGCGCCGCCCGTAACCAAGATCGCCATTTTTACTTCCCGTTTCTTTATCGATCGGGAAGAACATATTCATTTCCGGCTTTAACAAGATTTACGTCCGGCGCCCAATCCGTCCATTCGCGCCGTTTAACTTTAACTATACTAAATACAGGCTTTCGAAAATCGATCTAATTTTACCGATCGGCAGGGCAAGCCGTTGCAGCGCGCCCTGCCGGACGCGATCAAAGGGAGAGGATGTCGCGGCTAAGGCGGTCCGCTGCCTCTTCGATCTGACGGGGATCGCGTAGGAAACAGGCACGCAGGAAGCTTTCGCCGCCCTTGCCGAAGGCTGATCCGGGCGCCAGCGCGACACCGGTGCGATCGACGATATCCATCGCCGCCTGCCGGCTGTCGGTGATGCCGTCGATCTTCAGGAAGGCATAGAGCGCACCTTCCGGCTTCAGCGTCTCAACACGGTTCGTCGCAATCAGGGCATCACAGAGAAGGTCTCTCGACCTTGCGGCGCGGTCGAAATTCTCGCGCACGAAGCCATCGCCATGGTCGAGGGCCGCAACCGCGCCACGCTGCATGAACTGCGCGACGCCGGAAGTGGAATACTGGATCAGGTTTTCAAAGACCTGTCCGGTTTCCGGGGGCGCCACGATCCAGCCGACCCGCCAGCCGGTCATCGACCAGTTCTTGGAGAAGGAATTGGCGAACAAGACGCGGTCGCCCGGCTCCATGACATCAAGGAAGGAAGCCGCACGCGGTCCTGCTCCGTAGTAATAGAGCGCGTAAATCTCGTCGGCGAGGATCCAGAGATTATGGCGGCGCGCCAGGGCCAGGATGGCGGCGAGATCATCGCGGCTTGCGGTCCAGCCGGTCGGATTGGACGGCGTATTGATGAAGAGCGCCCTCGTCTTCGGCGTGACCGTCGCTTCGAGCGCGTTCATGTCGAGCGACCAGCGGCCCTCGGCAAAGGTCAGCGGCAGGCCGACAGCTCGGCCACCGGCAATCTCTATGGCGGAAACGATGTTGGGCCAGGCCGGCGACAGATAGACCATTTCGTCACCGGGCTCTGTCAGCGCCTGGACACACAGCGCAATCGACTGCATGCCGGAACCGGTCACATAGAAATGCTCCGGCGGCAGGTTCACGCCGAAATGCCGCGCGTAATATCGCGACAGAGCCTCTCGCAAATCCGGAATGCCGCGCTGCCATGTGTAGAAAGTTTCACCCGCGAGAAGCGCATCGCTTGCGGCTCGATTGACAAAATCCGGGCTGGGCAGATCGCCCTCGCCTGCCCAGAGCGGCAGCAGGCCATCACGCCCGCGGGCGTAGTTGATGATTTCGACGATCCCGCTCTCCGGCGCCGCCAGAGCGCGCGGGCTGAGATCCTTGACGAGCGACATGCGGAACCTCTTTGAAAGTCTTTCAGATGTTCAGGAGCTCTACCCCATCACGCACGGAAAATCCCATGACATTCGGTGAGCACAGAATCGATTCTGGTGATGAATGAAAAAGACCGCAGACTGGCTGCGGTCTTTGGATTGTCTGCAGATACGATCAACGGGTCTTCAGCAGGTCGCGGATTTCCGTCAGAAGCTGGATATCGGCCGGCGGCGGAGCTGCTTCGGCAACCTTCTGATCCTGCTTTTCGAGCGAGGCTCTCAGCGTGTTGACGCCCTTGACCATGAGGAAAATGATCCAGGCCAGGATGAGGAAGTTGATTACCACGGTGATGAAATTGCCGTAGGCGAAGACAGCCCCCTGTTCGCGTGCGGCGGCGAGCGATGTCGCCGTCACTTTCGAGCTCAAGGGCAGGAAGTAGTTGGAGAAATCGAAACCGCCGAAGATAACTCCGACGATCGGCATGACGATATCCTGAACCAGAGAATTGACGATCAGACCAAACGCGCCACCGATGATGACGCCGACTGCGAGATCCATGACATTGCCGCGTGCAATGAATGTCTTGAACTCGTTCAGCATTACCCTTCTCCTTCTAAAAAGACAGCAAGACGCGCCCGCCGCCCCGGACACCTCACCTTCCGCATGGTTAATCAAGTTTCGAGCTTTCGAAAACAGTAAATCTGCAATCGCGGAACGGGCATCTTCGACTTAATGTCAAGCTGTAAGCGATTTCAAATGGATGGAAACTCCCTTAAAGTTCCCTCCAGTTCCAGCGCGCCGTTCATGAGGAGGAAGCGTGCTTCCGGGTTGGGTCATTTTCGCATCGGCCTTCGCCTATCTGCTGCTGCTCTTCGCAGTGGCGAGCTATGGCGATCGGAAAAGCCGGGTCTACGGGGTGCCCGCAAGCGGGCGGCCGGTCGTCTATGCGCTCAGTCTTGCCGTCTACTGCACCTCTTGGACCTATTTCGGCGGCGTTGGGCTCGCGGCCGAACGCGGGCTGGAATTCACCGCCATCTATATCGGCCCGATCCTGATGTTCACGATCGGAATGCCGATCGTGAGACGCATCATCGAACTCGCCAAGGCGGAAAAGCTGACCTCCGGCGCCGACTTCATCGCAGCCCGCTACGGCAAGAATCCCATCGTCGGAATGCTGGTGACCGTGATCTGCCTTGTCGGCACGATCCCTTATATCGCACTGCAACTGAAAGCCGTTTCCAATTCGGTCACGGCCATGGTGGACCCGACCGACTACGGCATCGGCACCGGCAATCTCTATTTCGTGGACCTTCCGCTGGTCGTTGCGTTCTTGCTCGCCTGTTTCGCAGTCGTCTTCGGTACCCGCCACACCGACGCGACCGAACACCAGGACGGCCTCATTCTCGCAATCGCCTGGGAATCCGTCGTCAAGCTGGTAGCCTTCTGGACACTCGGGATCTACGTCGTCTTCTTCCTGTTCGACGGGCCGGCCGATCTCTGGCAGAAGGCCGTCGAGAACCAGGCCGTCATGGCGGCCCTGACGCATCATACGCCGCCCGGTCGCTGGATCCTGCTGATTGCGCTTTCGGCCTTCGCCATCGTCATGCTGCCCCGGCAGTTCCATGTGACCGTGGTCGAGAACCGCACCACGCGGGAACTGAAGCTTGCCGGTATATTGATGCCGCTCTACCTGGTGGCGATCAATATCTTCGTGCTGCCGGCCGCGATGGGCGGCGTCATGCTGTTCGGCGGCACCGGCGACGCCGATCTCTACGTGCTTTCGCTGCCGCTCACGCACGAGATGCGGTTCGTCTCGCTCATCACCTTCCTCGGCGGTTTCTCCGCCGCCACCGCGATGGTAATCGTCGCGTCCGTGGCACTGGCGATTATGATTTCGAACGACATGGTGCTGCCGATCTTTCTCCGGCAGAAGCTGCTCGTACGGCCCAGCCACCGGGCCGACTTCGCCAAGACGCTTCTCCATATCCGGCGAACCTCGATCTTCGGGGTCATGCTGCTCGGCTATGTCTACTATCGCTCGGCGGACAATTCGACCGGGCTTGCCTCGATCGGCCTTCTGGCCTTCGCCGCGATCGCCCAGATCGCACCGTCTCTGTTCGGCGGTCTCTTCTGGCGCCGGGCCAATGCCCGCGGTGCGATCGCGGGTCTCAGTTCCGGTTTCTTCGTCTGGGCCTATCTGCTGTTCCTTCCGAGTTTCGGCGCCGAGGACAACAGCCATATCGCGGCATCGATCCTGAGCTTCCTCTTTCCGGGCATCGACATGTTCACGGGTGCGGAAGCCGATCCGCTGGTCAACGGCACACTGCTCAGCCTGCTGGTCAACACCGCCGCCTTCGTCGCCGGCACGCTCAGCCGCAACCCCAGGCCCGTCGAGCGCATCCAGTCCGGCATCTTCGTCAAGCGTCATCCGCGCACGCAATTTGCCACGCGAGGCTGGAAGACGCGGGTCTCCGTCGGCGACCTCAAGGCCGCCATCGCCCGCTATCTCGGCGACGAGCGCATGCAGCGGTCGTTCCGCAGCTACGAGCAGACGGTTGGTCGCAGGCTGGACGACGACAGCCCCGCCGATATGGCGTTCATCCATTTCTCGGAACAACTGCTCGGCAGCGCCATCGGCTCGTCCTCCGCACGCCTTGTGCTGTCACTGATCTTGCAAAAGGCCGAGGATACCTCTGCCGATACCGCCTGGCTGCTCGATCAGGCAAGCGAAGCCCTGCAATACAATCAGGACATGCTGCAGACGGCACTTTCGCAGATGGAACAGGGCATCGCCGTCTTCGATGCCAGCAATCGGCTGACCATCTGGAACCGACGCTTCCGCAGCCTGCTCGATTTGCCCGAGCATGTGGGACAGGTCGGCTATCCGCTTGCCGAGATCGTGGCGATGCTGGCGGAACGCGGCGACGTGGCGGCGGGCGAACAGGCACCGCTCGTCCGACGCTTCCAGCAGTTCGACACGCCCTTTCAACTGGTGACGGCGGGGGGCGACCGGATCATCGAGGTTCGCTGCAACGCCATGCCCGACAAGGGCATCGTCGCAACCTTCACCGACATCACGAGCCAGGTGGCCGCCGACAAGGCGCTGAAACAGGCGAACGAGACGCTGGAACAGCGCGTAAGCGAACGCACCGCGGAGTTGACCCGGGTGAACCATGCGCTCGCCGAAGCCCGTGCCGCCGCCGACGAGGCCAATATCGGCAAGACGCGCTTCTTCGCAGCGGCCGGCCACGATATCCTGCAGCCGCTCAACGCCGCACGCCTTTACTCCTCCTCGCTGGTCGAAAGGCTCGGCGAGAGCGAGAACAGTTCGCTGGTGCGCAACATCGATTCTGCGCTGGAGTCCGTCGAGATCATTCTCGGCGCCGTGCTCGACATCTCGCGTCTCGACACCGGCGCCATGAAACCGCGTGTAACCTCCGTCGCGCTGCGGGATCTGCTCGAACGCATCGAGACCGACTTCGCACCCATGGCACGCGAGAAAAACCTGAAACTGATCGTCATGCCGACCTCGCTCAGGGTACGCTCAGACCCCAACCTGCTGCGTCGGCTGGTGCAGAACCTCGTCTCCAACGCCATCAAATACACCCCTTCCGGCCGCGTTCTGGTCGGAGCCCGCCGGCAGGGCAAGGAGGTCGCGATCCAGGTGATGGATTCCGGCATCGGCATTCCGTCTTCGAAATTCCGCACCGTCTTCAAGGAGTTCGCACGGCTGGAGGAAGGCATGCGCACGGCCTCGGGCCTCGGCCTGGGCCTTTCCATCGTTGACCGTATCGCGCGTGTGCTCAACCACCCGGTGCAGCTCTCTTCCAAGCAGGGCAAGGGCACAACCTTCCGGGTCCTCATGCCGCTCGACCAGTCGGTGCCGATGGGCAGCGGCGTGGCGGAACTGGCAAGGCAGGACAAGGGTGTACAGCCGCTTCGAGGCCTCAATATCCTTTGCATCGACAACGAACCCAAGATCCTCGAGGGCATGCAGCTCCTGATTTCCGGATGGGGATGCAACATCCGCTGTGCGGGCTCCATCGAGGAACTGGATGCCATCGTCGCCGCGGACAGGGAACCGCCGGACCTCATCATTGCCGACTATCATCTCGGCGACGGCAGCGGCATCGGCGCCATCCTTCGGCTGCGCGCGCTCTATGAACGCGATGTGCCGGCTCTGCTTTTAACCGCGGACCGCACGCTCGAAGTACGGGCGGAAGCCGAGAAACAGAATATCGCGCTCCAGCACAAGCCGGTGCGCCCGGCAGCGCTTCGCGCCTTCATCGCACAGATTTCAGCGCTGAAACAGACGGCGGCCGAATAGGAGGCCGTTCGCCCGCCGAAGGCGGTCATGGCGCGGTCACCAGGACTTCAACGCTCTCAGCGTCGGCGTCTTCTTCTGGATATGCTCGTCCATACGCGACAGAAGACGATCGAGCAGTTCTACTGCCTGGGCGACAGCAGGGCCTTTGTTCAGCATGACGCATTCCGCGCGGACCGCCATGGCGGCATCGGTCATTTCCCCGCGCGTTGGAATGCCCTCACGCACCAGATCCTCCAGAACCTGTGTCGCCCATATGGCTGGCACGGAAGCCGCCTCACAGATCCACAGGATCTCCTCCTGCATTTCCGCCAGCCGCTCGAAACCGATTTCCGCGGCAAGATCGCCACGGGCGATCATGATGCCGAACGGCCCCCTGCGGCGGGCGCGGGCGATCAGTGCCGGCAGATTGCGCACCGCTTCCGGCTGTTCGATCTTGGCGATCAGGCCGAGGCTGCGCCCCCCGACGCCGTAACGCTTCAGCACCTCTTCGAGAAGATCGATGTCTTCCGGACGGCTGACGAAGGAGTAGCCGATGATGTCGCCGCACTCGATAACGGTCGCAAGATCGGTCTCGTCCTTGGCGGTCAGGGGCGAAAGGCCGAGCGACGTATCGGGCAGATTGATTCCCTTTTCAGGTTTCAGCCTCGTGCCGCCGGCCTTGGTCTTCTGCACCAGTATCACCGCCTCGCCATCCGCAAGACTTTCCACCACGGCTTCCAGTTTACCGTCATCGTAACGCACACGGTCGCCGACGGACAGGCGGGTGACCATTTCCGGAAGCGAGACGCCAGCAGAGAATTTCACCCGGTCGCAAACGCGCGGCTTGCCGGAGGCCACGAGGCGAACTCTGTCGCCAGCGACAAGTCTGGCCTTCTTTTCCGGCAGCACCACTTCTGCCGTGCGGATTTTCGGGCCGGCAATATCCATCAGCACGGCGATTTCGCGGCCGACCGCCGCTCCCGCGGCCCGGACATGGTCTGCCATGGCCCGCCAGGCTTCCGGTCCGTCATGGGCGCAATTGATGCGCGCCACATCCATGCCGGCCTTTGCCAGGTCCAGCAGAAAATCCGGATTTGTCGCCGCCTCGCTCGGAAGCGTTACCATGATGCGCGTGCGGCGGGTGGGATGCGCCGGTCCGATGAGATCGCGTGCGGCTTCGGCAAGACGAACCTCGCCCACAAAGAAATCGGATTCGGACGGCATGGCGACGGGAACCGGCCTGCCTGCAAGCGCACCGAGTGCCCCAATCACCGCATCGAGCGTCGGCAGTACGCGGCTTTCAAGCCTCCCCAGTGAGGAGAGACCCAGACACATCAGGCGCCTTTGCAACGACCGCAGGTCATGGTGGCGGAGCGCGAGATAGTGCGCCAGATTGGCAAGCGCCGGATCAGCCTCCACCGCATCGACCCCAAACTTTTCGATCAGTACTGCCGAGGAGTCGAGGATTTCGGCACGCAGGCCGACGACTTCCTCGAGGAGTGCTTCGACAGGCCTTTCGGTCACATGCTTTGGCAGCGTGTTCATTCCTTGCTCCACTTGGCGATACATCACCGTCCCATAGACGTTGCGGCTTCACCAGAGGGGCGAATGCCGCAGTTACGGACCGGAAGATCTTCACGCTACTTCGGCTGTTTGACGCAGCGATGACGCCTTCAGCTTACTTTCGCAAAAGCGAAATAAGGTTCGTTGCATGACAGTTTTGTGACCGCTAAGGTCTTCCTTATGCTTCGCGGGGCGGGCGCGGCACACAGGGATAAAGAAGAAGATTTACGAGGCTCTTGTCGACGGCGCGTCCGCCGGATTGGTAGACGCTGCATTGTTTGCCTATGTCCAGGAACGCTGCCCGCAGGTAAACAACAAGAAGCTAGTGCGTGCCTCTCTTCTGGCCCTGACCGATCCGCATCTTGCCGACCGTAACATCCTTCAGACAATCTATTCGCTTTCGATCAAGAAACGGCTCGAAGACCTGCACGCCACGGGCTCTGCAACATCGGAGAACTCAGAGCGCGACAAGAAGGCTCCTCCGGCAGAGCTACAGGGGCTTCATCCCGGCTGAGGCAAGGGTCTGGACAACCCTGTACACCCTCCTTCCGGCCAATAGCGCACCCTCGAAAAGCACCCTAGATTGAGGCTCAAGCATTCGTCGCCAGGGAGGGGCCATGCGGATCGCTTTGCTTTCGGACATTCACGCCAACCGCGAGGCCTATGAAGCCGTGCTCGAAGCGGCCGAACGACAAGGCGCGGCGCGCTACGTCGTGCTCGGCGATATTGTCGGTTATGGTGCTGATCCGGTCTGGTGCACGCGCAAGACCATGGAACTTGCAGAGCGTGGTGCGATCGTGGTGCGCGGCAATCACGATCAAGCGCTGGAGGATACGGCAATCTCCATGAACGAAACCGCGGCAGCCGCCATCAACTGGACGCGCGGTCTGATGAACACCGACGAACGCGCCTATCTTTCGGGGTTGCCGCTGTCGGAGGAGGATGGAGACCGCCTTTACGTACACGCGAATACGACGACCCCGGGGCGCTTCAGCTATGTGACGGATACCGATGATGCGCTATCGCAGTTTTCCGCCTGCAGCGCCCGGCTGATCTTCTGCGGCCACCTGCACCGCCCGGCGCTCTACTGTCTCGGAGCGAACGACAAGGTATCCGCCTTCACGCCAACCTCTTCCCACGGCATCCCGCTCCTGGCCCACCGGCGCTGGCTTGCCGTCATCGGGTCGGTCGGACAGCCGCGCGACGGAAATCCCGCAGCCGCCTTCAGCATTCTCGACACGGACAAGGGTGAACTCGAATTTCATCGCGTCGGCTACGACATCGAAACCGCAGCGGCGAAAATCCGCGCGGCGGGCCTGCCCGACAGCCTCGCTGCACGACTGGTCAAGGGACGATGACGATGGGAAAGGCGCATCCAGCAAGCGGCAGCGTTATCGACGGCTTCACCATCGGCAATCTTGCCCACAAGGGAGGGATGGCCCGTCTGTTCGAGGTCACTCGGCCGGACATCGATTTTCCCATGCTGATGAAGGTGCCTGATATCGGCGGCGGCACCGATCCGGCCATGATCGTCGGCTTCGAGATGGAACAGATGATTATGCCGCGACTCTCGGGTCCGCATGTGCCCCGCTTCGTCGCGAACGGGGATTTCGCGGTTCAACCGTATATCGTCTTCGAAAGACTGCCCGGCGCCTCTCTCTATCCCCTTCTCGATGATCTGCCCCGCGCGGCGGAAGAAGTTGCGATGCTCGGCAACCGCATCGCCACGGCGCTCGCCGATCTGCACCGGCAGAACGTTGTGCATCTCGATATCAAACCCTCCAACATCATGTTCCGCGAAACGGGCGAGGCCGTTCTGGTCGATTACGGCCTTGCCCGGCATCTGCAGCTACCCGATCTGATGCACGAGGAATTCCGGCTCCCCTACGGCACGGCACCCTATATGGCGCCGGAACAGATACTCGGGGTCCGCAGCGATTTTCGCAGCGATCTCTTCGCCCTCGGAGTCCTGATGTATTTCCTCGCCACGGGCCGGCGACCCTTCGGCGATCCCCAGCGGATGAAGGGGCTGAAGAAGCGGTTGTGGCGAGACGCCATCCCGCCCCACTTGCTGAACCCGGATATTCCCAAGGCGTTGCAGGAGGTCATCCTGCGATGCCTCGAGATCAACCCGGCGCGGCGCTATCCGACGGCCGCGCAACTGGCGATGGACCTGCAGGATCTTTCGAAGGTGACGCTGACCGCGCGGGCGGAGAAGCTGAAGCGGGACGGTCTCTCCCTCGTCATCAAACGCAGGTTCAATCCGGACCCGATCGAGCTTCTCAAACCGGCGAATGCCGTCGCTAGTCTTGCGAACGCGCCGATCGTGATGGTGGCGATTGACCTGTCGAGTGGATCCGAACCGCTTGCCGATGCCCTGCGGCTCACGGTGGGCCGTATCATCGAAAAGACACCCGACGCCCGCATCGCCTGCCTGAACGTTCTGAAGATCGCGCGCATCAGCCTGGAAAGCGATCTCGATGCAGAGGGCAACAACAAGCATGTGGCACGACTGGTGCAACTCAAGCACTGGGCTGAACCGATGAAGGCGCCCGAGGGGACCGTGACCTACCACGTCATCGAGTCGGTCTCGCCGGCGCAGGCCATTCTCGATTACGCGCAGGACAATATGGTCGACCATATCGTCATGGGGGCGCGCGCGAATTCGGCCATGCGCTCGCTGCTCGGCAGCGTTTCCGGCGAAGTGGCAGCAACCGCTCCCTGCACGGTGACGGTTGTGAGGGTTCGCGGAGCCACCGCAGCGGCGGAATAGGGCGACGCTAGAGCCTCAGCGCCCAGATAGTTGCCGAACGGATCACACCGGCGGCGGCAAGAAGCCGGGCGGATCGGACCGGCTCGAAGCCTTCGATGCGCTTGGTGCCGGCGTAACGTCCTCCATCGGCGAAAACCTCGATGGAACCGTAATCCAGAAAGACGCGGAGACGGCTGACGCGCGCTCCCTCCGCAACGTAGCGCGGCCTCGCGTCGTCATCTCCGCCATAGCGGATGAAGAGCCCTGCTTCATCCTGCACCACACCCAGCCGGAGATTGGGATGATCCAGCACAAGATCGAAGGGAGCGCCGGCTTCTGCAAGATCGAACAGGATTTCGACCGCGCCGTTGAGGAAGGTGACGTCACTGCCGGCCGCAAGGCGCGTCCGGTCCAGAATATGGCTTCTGAGGCTCTCCGCGGCACCGATCGGAGGGGTAAGAAGCTGACCACTCTCCAGCCGTAACGTACGCGGCAAGGTCATGGCGCTCGGGAACTCGATTGTCGGCCCGGTGTCGACCCAGTTGCCGAGCCAGCCGATACCGACGGGCGTCTGGCCGTCCATGAAGGCCTGAAAGGCGTAATTGTCCGTAGCGAAGTCGAGCTCCCGGCTGAACTCCCGCGAAAAGGTCCGCCCGTCGAACCAGCCGACATCGACCATGGTCAGGTTTCGCCGCCCGGTCTTTTCGTCAAGCGAATGCATCAAGCCGTAGATCAGTGCCCAGCGCGTCTTCGGGTCAGTCGCCTCGCCATCGATCGGCAACAGGCACGGGCATTCCAGCGCGGTCGTGCGATAGCGGCGGTCGACCATCAACTTGCCGCGATAGGTCCAGCCGCTCGCGGCCTGGGAATCATCTGTATCATAAAGCAGGATGACGCCGCCCTCCTCGCTCTGGCTACCCAGCAACATCTTCCAGAGGCCATCCGGTCCCTTGAAGACATAGGGGTCGCGAAAGTCGAAACTCAGGCCTTCCCCGGCCGGGCGTTGTGCCAGAAGAACGGAAGCTTCCCCAGCGGTAAAGAGATCGGCGGAAGCGGCCGTCATCTGAATCTCCTGCTCGGGCATCCGCTCCGCCACCTTCTCGGTGAAGAAGACACGGATGCCGGGTCCGTTCGGCAAGGGGATCGCCGAGCCCGAGAAAGCACCACCTCGCTTATCCGGGCGTGCCGTCAGGTCCTCCGAAGGAAAGAGGAAAACCGGCATGTGACGCCAGCGCAGGTAATCCGAGGAGACGGCATGGCCCCAATGCATGTTGTTCCACATGCGGCCATGCGAATAATGCTGATAGAAGAGGTGCGGCCGGCCACCGAAGCGACCGAAACCGTTCGGATCGTTCATCCAGCCGAAAGGTGGGCGGAAGTGATAGCTTGCCGGCAGATCCGGCGGCTGGTTGGCCAGGCTGGTGTGCAAAACTGTAATACCGGTTTCCAGCACGTCCGCGGCGGTGAACCAGTAGGCGACGGAAACGGCGGTGTCGCGGCTGTCGTAGCGCAATTCGATCGGCCCGCCGCCGAACACCTGATAGATGCGGAAGGAATGTTCCTCGGCATTGATCGCCTGCACCTCCCCGAACTTGCCATTGACGCTGTGCAGCGACACAGATCCGGGCCTTTCCTCGTTCACCGCTTTCAACCACAGATGCAGCGTCGCGTTAACGGGCAGGTCCGCATGGATGACCCGTATGGTTTCCTCAACTGCATCGTCCGTCTGGTCCATACCGATCACCCTTTCTTCGTTATCCTGTTTTGGAGAAGCAACGACCGCGGCGGCCCCACTGTTCCATGACTTGCGTCACGCAAGCGTCACCAATCCTTCATCCCCCTGTGATCCGGCGATTCTATCGCGACGTCATGTTCCATCCGGACCAGGAGCCGTACCATGCGTCTGATCGTTCCGTTCATCGCCGTGTTTCTGTCTCTCGTCCCCATCTTTCCTTCCGATGCCTACATTTCCGAAACCGGTCATACGACGCTGATCCGCGAGAGGCTGACGGACGCCAACCGATGGCGCGATCATGTGATGGTGGTCGCCCATCGCGCAGGGTGGAAGGAAAACGGCAAGGTCGTACGCGCGGAAAATTCCAGGGACGCCATCGATCATTCCGTGTCGCTAGGCGTCGATATGGTCGAACTCGACGTACGCCGGACGCAGGACGGAGCGCTTGTCGTTATGCACGACGCGACGCTGGAGCGCACGACGACATGTAAAGGCGCGGTCGTGGAACGGCGCCTCGCCGCGTTGAGAACCTGCCGGCTGGTGGTGGAAGGAACGGGCATCGTCACCGACGAGCCGGTGCCGACGCTGGAAGAAATGCTGCTGCACGCCAAGGGCCGCATCCTCGTCAACATCGACAATAAGCTTGAGCCGGAAGACCTGGTGGACATCGTCGATAGCGCGCGCAGGATCGGTATGGCCGACGGCATCCTGATCAAGACGGCGATCTGGAACGAGGAGCGGCTGGAGCGTGCCCGCGCGGTGATGGCGCGGATCGGACCCGATATCGCCTTCATGCCGATCCTTGCAGACGATGCCGTACGGGACAGCGCCTTCGTGGCTAAGGTCGCAGGAGCATTCGACGCTCCCGCCGCCGAAATGATTCACTGGCACAGGGATGCAGCCGAACCTCTGACGGCAACGGGCGGACCGCTTTTTTCCCCGCGCGCCCGGGCAGCGGCAATCTGCGGCAATTTCCACATGTGGATCAACACCTATCCGATCACCGACCGTCCGGAAGGCATGGTCGCCGGGGGGCGCGGTGACGGAATGGCATGGTCGCAGGGGCAGACGGATGCGGTCTACGGCTTCTGGATCGACCGCGGTGCAACCATTATCCAGACCGACGAGCCGGAAGCCGTGATCGGCTGGCTGGAAGGTCAGGGCTTGCGGCAGTCCTACGCCGTCCTACCTCAGCGACTTCTCTGACGGCAACCGAAGAGCAAAAAGCGCCGATGGAATACGCGCGGGCGCTTTGCCTGAGATCGCAGCGCCGATATAGCGTGGCCTCAGATCTGCAAAGCGAGGCCGAACGACCATGATAACCACCGAGCGCCTTCATCTTCGACGTCCCGAACTTCAGGACTTCGAAGCCTATTCGAAGATGTGGTCCCATCCCGACGTTCTGCGCCACATCTCGGCCGAGCCATTTTCGGAAGAGATGATGTGGGGCCGGTTTCTGCGGCAGGCCGGAGGCTGGCAATATCTGGGTTTCGGCTACTTCATCATAGAAGAAAGGGATAGCAGTCGGTTCGTCGGGCAGATCGGCTTTCAGGACCTGCATCGGGACATTACGCCCTCGCTTACCGGGACGATGGAGGCCGGCTGGACACTGCATCCGACGGTGCATGGAAAGGGCTATGCCAGCGAAGCGGCCTCAGCGATGTTTCACTGGGCAGAGCGCCGTTTTTCCGGCAGGCGCGTGACCTGCATCATCGCTCCGGAAAACATCCGGTCGCTGAAGATCGCGGCCAAGATGCAGATGCGCGAATTTGCCCGCAGCACCTATCGCGGCAAACCCGTCATCATGATGGAACGCCATCTTTAAAAAGACGGGAAATCCTTCTCCCCGCGAACGGGGAGAAGGACAGGGGCTCGCTCAGGCCGCCTTCTTTTCCTCGCCGTAAGGATCGAACCGTCCGTAGAAGGTCTCTCCCTTGGCCGCCATGTCGATGAGCAGCGGCGTCGGCTTGAAGTGGGCGCCGTAGTCCTTCGCCAGACGTTCCAGGAGTTCGACGAAAGCCTTCACGCCCATCCCGTCGATGTAGCTCAGCGCGCCGCCGGTGTAGGGCGCAAAGCCGAAACCGAGGATGGAGCCGACATCGGCTTCGCGCGGGTCGATGACGATGCCTTCCTCGACGGTGCGGGCAGCTTCCAGCGCAATCGTTGCGAGGAAACGTTCCTGCAGCGTCTTAATGTTGACGTCCTCGGCCTTCTTCTGCGGGTAGAAGTCCTTGAGGCCCGGCCACAGGAACTTCTTGGCCGGCTTTGCCGGATATTCGTAGAAGCCCTTGCCGTTCTTGCGGCCGAAGCGGCCTTCCTTCTCGACCATGCGGGAAACGAGTTCCATATGGCGCGGATCGATGGCCTTCTCGCCGAGATCGGCGACAGTCGCCTTCAAGATCTTGAGCGAGAGATCGATCGCCACTTCGTCATTGAGCGACAGCGGGCCGACCGGCATGCCGGCGAACTTCGCGGCATTCTCGATCATGACCGGGGGCACGCCCTCGATCAGCATGTTGTAGCTTTCCGACATGTAGCGCAGCACGCAGCGATTGACGAAGAAGCCGCGGGTATCGTTGACGACGATCGGGGTCTTCTTGATCGCGGCAACGTAATCGAGTGCGACGGCGAGCGCCTTGTCGCCCGTTTCCTTGCCGAGAATGACCTCGGTCAGCATCATCTTCTCGACCGGCGAGAAGAAGTGAATGCCGATGAAATCGACCGGACGCTTCGAATTCTTCGCCAGACCGGTGATCGGCAGCGTAGAGGTGTTGGAAGCGAAGATCGCGCCTTCCGGCAGAACGGCCTCGACCTTCTCGATGACGGCCTTCTTGACGTCGCGGTCTTCGAAGACGGCTTCGATGACGAGGTTGGCATCCTTCAGGGAGCCATAGTCATCCGTCGGCGTAATCAGCGAAAGCAGCGCCTCGCCTTCTTCCTTGCTCATCTTACCCTTGCCGACGGCGCCAGCAACCAGCCCCTCGGACACGGTCTTGCCCTTGCCGGCGGCCTCCATGTCGCGGTCGATCAGCACGACCGGAATGCCTGCGGCAGCCGTTACGTAGGCGATGGAAGCGCCCATGAAACCTGCGCCGACAACGCCGACCTTCTTCAATTCGGTCTTGCCCGCGCCTGCCGGACGACGGGCGCCCTTGCCCAGTTCCTGCATGGAAACGAACAGCGAGCGGATCATCGAGAAGGCTTCGGTCGTCTGGACAATCTGGGTGAAATAACGCTGTTCGATCTTCAGGCCCGTATCGAAGGGAACCTGCAGACCTTCATAGACGCATTTCAGGATAGCCAGGGCGGCCGGATAGTTGCCGGCAGTCTCGCGGCGCAGGACTGCCGGAGCAGCCGGCCAGAGCTGTGCTGCGGCAGGCGTCCAGATACCGCCGCCCGGAGCCTTGAAACCCTTTTCGTCCCAGGGAGCCACGGCTTTCAGGCCATCTTTTATCATCTGCTTGGCGGCCGGGATCAGCTGATCGGGCTCGACCACCTGATGCACAAGGTTCATGGCCTTGGCGCGCGATGCAGTCAGGCTCGAGCCCGTCGTCATCATCTGCAGCGCATCCTGCGTGTTGGCAAGGCGCGAGACGCGCTGGGTGCCGCCGGCGCCTGGGAAGATCCCGACCTTGACCTCGGGCAGAGCGAGCTTCACCGACTTGGAATTGGAAGCAACACGGCCATGGCAAGCCAGCGAAAGTTCGAAGGCACCGCCCATGCAGGTGCCGTTGATCGCGGCGACCCACGGCTTGCCGCAGGTCTCGATCTTGCGCCACAGCCAGGTCATGCGGCCGGCAGCGTCAAACAGCTTCTTCACGGCTCCGGCAGGGTCCTTCGCCTTTTCCTCCTCGAGCATGGAGAACATGCCCTTAATCATGGTGAGGTCGGCGCCGCCGGAGAAGGTCTTCTTGCCGGAGGTGAAAACCACGCCCTTGACACCGGCATCGGCCACGGTCTGGTCGACGATCTTCTCGATCTCGTCCATGACTTCGACGGTGAAGACGTTCATCGACTTGTCGGGCATGTCCCAGGTGACAAGGGCAATGCCGTCTGCGTCGGTCTCGATGGTGAAGTTCTTGTAGGTCATTGCTTCCTCCCAGAAATCAGACGCGTTCGATGACGGTTGCCGTGCCCATGCCGGCGCCGATGCAGAGCGTGACGAGTGCCGTATTCAGGTCACGGCGCTCCAGTTCGTCCAGCACCGTACCGAGAATCATCGCGCCGGTGGCACCGAGCGGATGGCCCATGGCGATCGCACCGCCGTTGACGTTCATCTTCGAGTGGTCGACTTCGAAGGCCTGCATGAAGCGAAGCACGACAGCGGCGAAAGCTTCGTTAAGCTCAAACAGGTCGATATCCGAAATCTTCATGCCGGTCTTGGCGAGGAGCTTCTCGGTGACGTCGACCGGGCCGGTCAGCATCAGCGCCGGATCGGAACCGATATTGGCGAAAGCCCTGATGCGGGCGCGGGGCTTGATGCCCATGGTCTCGCCGCCGGTCTTCGAGCCGATCAGCACGGCGGCCGAGCCATCAACAATGCCCGACGAGTTGCCGGCGTGATGGACGTAGTTGATGCGTTCGATTTCCGGATGGGCCTGGATGCCGACGGCTTCGAAGCCACCCATTTCACCCGGCATCTGGAACGAGGGCTGAAGCTGGGCCAGCGCCTGCATGTCGGTGCCCGGCCGCATGTGCTCATCCTTGTCGAGGATGGTCAGGCCGTTGATGTCCTTCACCGGAATGACGGACTTCGAGAAGTAACCCTTTTCCCAGGCATGGGCGGCGCGCTTCTGGCTTTCCACGGCATAGGCGTCGACATCATCGCGGCTGAAGCCGTATTTGGTGGCGATCAGGTCTGCGGAGACGCCCTGCGGCATGAAATAGGCCGGGAAGTTGACCGACGGGTCCATGTACCAGGAGCCGCCCGACATGCCCATGCCGACGCGGGACATGCTCTCGACGCCGCCTGCAATGACGATATCGTCCGAGCCCGCCTTGACCTTGCCGGCCGCGAAATTCACGGCATCGAGACCGGACGCGCAGAAGCGCGAGATCTGCATGCCCGGAGCCTTGTTCGAATAGCCTGCCTCGAAGGCGGCCGCCTTCGGGATCACGGCGCCGGCATCCATGACCGGATCGACGCAGCCCATAATGATGTCGTCGACGGTCGCGGTATCAAGACCGTTGCGGTCACGGATCGCTTCCAGCGACTTGGCTGCCAGACGGACGGACGGCACTTCGTGCAGCGAACCGTCCTTCTTGCCGCGCCCGCGCGGCGTGCGCACGTGGTCGTAAATGAAGACTTCTGTCATCGTTCTCTCTCCCTTTGGCGCTCAAGCGCCGAATTGTTGCTGGCCATACGATGATGGCCCCTTCATCCGCCTGCCGGCACCTTCTCCCCGTCCTGACGGGGAGAAGGACGATTGCCGACCTCTCCGTGCCGCATTTAGGGCACGTTCCCTCTCTCCGTGCACGGGGAGAGGGCCAGGGTGAGGGGCAAATCCTCAGAATGCTTCCGCCGTCATCTCCATCAGGCTGTCGCTGCCAGCCTCGATACGGGTCTTGCGCAGTGCCGTTTCCGGCATGATCTTCTCCATGTAGAAGCGGCCGGTCAGAAGCTTGTTCCGGTAATAGTCTGCATCGCCATTGCCGGCGGCAAGAGCCTCGTTGGCGGATTTCGCCATCTTCGCCCACATGTAGCCGAGGACGACGAGGCCGAAGAGGTGCATGTAGTCGGTGGAGCCGGCACCGGCATTGTCCGGCTTGGCCATGGCGTTCTGCATGAACCACATGGTCGCGGCCTGCAGGTCGTTCAGGCCCTTCTTCAATCCCTTGGTGTAGAGGACGAGGTTCTCGTCGCTACGGTTTTCCTCGCAGAAGGCACCGATCTCGTTGAACAGCGCCATGACGGCGCGGCCGCCGTTCATGCCGAGTTTGCGGCCGACCAGGTCGAGCGCCTGAATGCCGTTTGCGCCCTCATAGATCATGGCGATACGGGCATCGCGGACATACTGGCTCATGCCATGTTCTTCGATATAGCCGTGACCGCCGAAGACCTGCTGCGCCATGACGGCGTGATCGAAGCCCTTGTCCGTCAGCACGCCCTTCAGGATGGGCGTCATCAGGCCAAGCAGATCGTCGGCCGCCTGTTTTTCCTTCTCATCGCCGGAGCGATGGGCGATATCGGACTGCAGCGCGGTCCAGAGCGTGAAGGCGCGGCCGGCTTCGGTGAAGGCCTTGATGGTCAGGAGCGAACGGCGGATGTCCGGATGGACGATGATCGGATCGGCCTTCTTGTCCGGCGCCTTGACGCCGGAAAGCGAACGGCCCTGAATGCGCTCGCGGGCATAATTCGCAGCGTTCTGGTAGGCGACTTCGGCAATGGAAAGGCCCTGCAGGCCGACGCCGAGGCGGGCCTCGTTCATCATCACGAACATGGCGGAAAGGCCCTTGTTCTCCTGACCGATCAGGAAGCCGGTTGCCTCGTCATAGTTCATGACGCAGGTGGCGTTGCCGTGAATGCCCATCTTGTGCTCGATCGCACCGCAGGAAACGCCGTTGCGCGCACCGAGCGAACCGTCTTCATTGACGATGTATTTCGGCACGATGAAGAGCGAGATACCCTTGGTTCCCTCGGGCGCGCCCTCGATGCGGGCAAGCACCAGATGAATGATGTTGTCAGTCATGCCGTGTTCGCCGGCGGAGATGAAGATCTTCTGGCCGGAGATCCTGTAGCCGCCGTCGCCGTTCGGAACGGCCTTGGTGCGCAGCAGGCCGAGGTCGGTGCCGCAATGGGGTTCCGTCAGGTTCATCGTGCCCGACCAGGTGCCCTCGACCATCTTCGGCAGATAGGTCTGCTTCTGCTCTTCCGAGCCGTGGACGAGGATGGCTGCAATCGCGCCCTGGGTCAGGCCGGGATACATCATCAGTGCCATGTTGGCGGACGACATGTATTCGCCGACAGCAGCGTGAAGGGTGTAGGGCAGGCCCTGCCCGCCGAATTCCTGCGGCACGGCAAGGCCGATCCAGCCGCCCTGGCAATAGGCATCATAGGCTTCCTTGAAACCCTTCGGAACGCTGACGCTCGCATCGTCGTGGCGCTTGCATCCTTCCTGGTCGCCGGAAAGGTTGAGCGGGAAAAGTTGTTCCTCAGCCAGCTTCGCGGCCTCCCCGACGATCGCTTCGACCATGTCCGGCGTCGCATCCTCGAACCCGGGCAGGTTGTGGTAGCGCTCGAGGCCAAGAACATTGTTCAGAACGAAAAGCGTGTCGTTTACGGGAGCCTTGTAGACAGGCATGGATCATCTTCCTCCGAGACTTGAAACCGGGCAGGCCGGCATAGTTCATGCTTATACAAATAATTGACGTGCGCGTAAACGTCAAAATCTGGATGCAACCGCATTTTTGCTGTGCTGACACTCCCCCACACCTCACCCGAAGGGGTTAATCCGCCCACTAGCCGCCGGATCTTATCGCTCAAACGTTAAAAAATTTTCAGGCAGGTTAACGGCTTGTTTACCACGTTTCATGAATTGTGGCCGGAGAAAGGTGATGATCCGCAATCCGTGATCGCATTGAGTCGGCACCACCGCCGAAACAGGCGAAAATGCGCATCGTCGGCCCCAATTGTTCACCTTCAGCCCAACCGAAGGTGCATTTTCGAAGCGAGCAAGACCATGAACGGATCGCGATCCACTTCTTCCCGCCCCGGCGGATCTTCGTCGCTTGATGCGCTGAGCCGCACGATCGAGGGATTGGAAGCGAGGATCGAAGGACTGATGGGAACCACCTCGTCTCGCGGACGTCTCGCGGAGGACATTGCGCGCGAAGCCTATCGTGAGCGCGGCGACGATCGCTATGCGCGGCCCGCGCGCGAAGCCTCGACGGATCCGCTTGCCGAAATACGCCAGCGCCAGCGCGCTCTGGAAGACAGCCGCCAGCGCCCCGCCGAGCGGACGACTGCTGGTTACGGCCGCGCTTACGACCCGCAGGAAGACCGCCCGCGGCAGGCGCCGTTCCGCCAAAACCCACCCTCGCCTTACGGCGCGGCTTCGGCCGTCGCGAGCCCTGACACCATGACCCGTGAAATCACGCAGGCCCTGCTCGGATTGCGCCAGGAACTGAAGCAGGACATTTCCGAGAGCCTTTCACGCGAAGTCGGCACCCTGCGCGCAGAGATGCGCAGCATACGCGCGCTCGCCGAAGACCAGCGGCCCTCGGAGGCGCTGCGCAACGATATCGCCCGTCTCGCAGAGAGCATTCAGCATCTCAGCCTGTCACGCGCTCCGGGCGCCGACGGTCTGCGCGAGGAATTCGAGGAGCTTCGCTCTCTCATGGACGGACTTGCCCGCGAGGATTCCGTGCGCCGCATGGACAATCGCTGGAGCCATATCGAGGAAAAGATCAGCGACGTCGATCCGGCTGCAATGCGCGAGGAACTGGTGCTTCTTGCAGACCGTCTCGACGACATCAAAAGCCATATCGGACGCACCGGCGACAACCGCGCCCTCCACGCGCTCGAAGACAAGCTGATGAAGGTCGCGACCGCGCTCGAGCAGATCGGTTCGCATATCGACCCCAGCGAGCGGATGATGAGCGAACAGTTCGCCGGCATCGACATGCGGCTGGACGAGATCAGCCGCGCCATCGTGGCCGGCGCACGTAATTCCGGCGGCCCGGACAACGGCTTTTTTCAGCGTCTCGAAGACCGGATTGCCGGACTTGCCCACCAGATCGAGGCCTTTGCCAATCGTCGGGCCACCGAAGAACAGCCCGCCTCGGATCTTGCCCGGCGCATCGAGTCGCTGACCGGCCGCATCGAGCAACTGTCCGAAGCTCGCACCGCAAGCCATCTCGAGGAACGGCTGGACATGCTCTCGCACATGCTGGAGCGCACCCAGGCGCCGGTGCCGCAGCCGGAACTGACCGGCTATCTGGCTGACATTTCCCGCAAGATCGACGCTTTGGATCACGGCGCCGTCAACGACAGGCTGGCTGACAGGCTGGAGCTTCTCGCACGCCGCATCGAAGGTCTGGAAGTACCGCAGCCCGCCGTCGTCGCGCGTATCGACGACAGCCTGTTGCGCGGGCTCGAGGACCGTCTGAATGCCGTGGTCGACCGCATCGAGGAGAATGCCGGCGTACCGGCCGGCGAAAGCGCCAGCCTGCGGGGACTGGAAGAGCAGATTGCCCATCTTTCCACGCTGATCGCCAGGCCGTCAACGGGTGGCGGCATAGATGATGCGGTTGCGGAACGTATCTCGGCGCTCGAAGACTATATGGCGACGAGTGACGAATACATCATCGAAGCCGCCCGGCAGGCCGCCGAGACCGTTATGGAAAGCTATGCGCAGCGGCTTCCGGCGCAAGGGGCCGCCGGGTCGGCGGATATCGCCGCACTCTCGGCGCTTTCAGAGCATCTGCGCAATCTTGAGGATTTCAGCCGGAACTCCGAGGAACGCACTCATCGCACCTTCGAAGCGCTGCACGATACCCTTGTGCAGATCGCGAACCGGCTCGACCAGATCGATGACCGCACGGCCCATTTCGAGGAGCCACAGGTTCCCTTCCGCCAACCGTCGCAATCCGTCGAAACGCCCTCTATGGCAGAGGAACCGTCGATCCGGGCTCCCCTCGCCTCTCATGCCATGGAAACGGCAGACACCGGCCGGAATGATGTCCCACATATCGAGGCGCCAGCCGTCGAAGCGACGATGACGGCCCTGCCAGTCATCGAGGCAGCGCGATCCGACAGGAAACCGGGCAAGCCGAGCCTGCTCGCCGGATTGGGCAAGCGCCTCCTTCCCGGCCAGAAGAAGAATGAGGAGCCGGTGGCAGGCCGGCAGGTGATCGATCCGACGCCGTCGATCGATCCCTCCGATATGCTGCCGCCTGAACAGGCAAACGAACTGCTGGAGCCCGGCTCCGGGGCTCCCGACGTCCGCAAGATCCTGGAGCGCGTGCGCGCCAGCCAGGCGAAGAACGAGAGCGGTGCTCCCGCAGGAGAGGCAGACCGGGCCGACTACATCGCCGCCGCTCGGCGCGCAGCGCAGGCCGCCGCCCAGGAAATGGACCTCAGCCAGAAGAGTGTGCGCGGCGCCAAGCCCGGCGCCGCCGCGCTTACGGGCTTTGCCCGTTATCGCCGTCCGATCCTGATGGCCGTCGGTGCAATCCTGCTCGCCGCCATGGCAATGCCGCTCGTCACGACCCTCATCCGTGGCGAGAAGGCGCCGCCCGTCGTCATCGAGACGCCGAAGCCGCAGGAAAGCGGCATGGCGCCGGCCACCGCACCCGTGGAAGAGCGGCCGGAAACCAATGTCGCCGCGGCCATCGCTCCGCCCGCTTCAGAGGCAACCGGCGCTTCCGAACCCGTTCCGGCGGCTCCGGTTGCACGTGTGGAACAGGCGCCGCTTGACAGCGGCGACGCTCTTTCGACGCTACAGCCCGCGACCGAGGACAGCCAGCAGGACAGCGCCGCCTTCGCGCCTGCGACCGGAGAGGCCCAGACGGCAGAGACGACGGACAACACGCCGGTGCAGCCTCCGCAGTCGGAAACCGCTCCGGCCGTCGCGATTGTCGTTCCGGACGCAATCTCGCCGCCCTCGCTTGCCATTGCCGCGAAGGAAGGCGATCCGATCGCACTTTTCGAAATCGGAGCCCGCTATACGGAAGGCCGCGGTGTGGCCAGCGATTTCGCCGAGGCGGCAAAATGGTATCAGCTTTCCGCCGACCGCGGCTTCGTGCCGGCGCAATACCGGCTCGCCAACCTCTACGAAAAGGGCACAGGCGTTTCACGCGACATCGCCAAGGCCAAGAGCCTCTACCAGCAGGCGGCTGAAGCGGGCAATGCCAGCGCCATGCACAATCTCGCCGTGCTCTTCGCATCCGGCGCCGATGGCGGCCAGGACTATGCAAAGGCGGTGGAATGGTTCTCGAAGGCCGCCGAATACGGCGTATCGGACAGCCAGTTCAACCTAGCCATCCTCTATGCGCGCGGCAACGGCGTGCAGCAGGATCTCGAGGCTTCCTACAAGTGGTTCGCGATCGCAGCGAGAGACGGTGACAAGGACGCAGCGCAAAAGCGCGACGAGGTCGCGAACGCCATGCGGCCGGAACAGCTCGAGCGCGCCCGCGCGCAGGTCGATCTCTGGAAGCCGAAGCCACTCGACCCCGATGCCAATACGGCCAACACACCGGACGAATGGGCAGGCAAGGGCCTGAAGACCGCGAGCGTCGACATGAAGAAGGCAATCCGCAACATCCAGGCGATCCTGAACAAGAACGGTTTCGACGCTGGCACACCCGATGGCATGATGGGCGCCAAGACCACCGCCGCGATCAAGGCCTTCCAGACCTCGATCGGCGAGCAGCCGACGGGTCAGGTCACCGACAAGCTGGTGAATGCGCTGCTGGAACGCAACAAATAGTCGCTAACGGTCATAAAAATCGGAAAATGCCGGCGTATGGCTTGAGCGCGAATTGACTTGACCGGCCTGTGAGCGCAAGAGAAATGACGGGGATCAAGTCCGGCAAGGACTTGAGCCCGTTTAGCTTTTGCCTGAGACCGGCCGCATTTCCGATCCCGTTTTGTACCAGCTCGCTCCGGCGGGCAGACGCATTCAGAGGCCCGAGCGTGACGATCTACCTGCCGATAGCAGAATTGTCGGTGAACATCTTCATCATTCTCGGGATGGGCGCGGCGGTCGGTTTCCTTTCCGGCATGTTCGGCGTCGGCGGCGGCTTCCTGATTACGCCGCTCCTGATCTTCTACAATATCCCACCGGTGGTTGCCGTTGCGACGGGCGCCAATCAGGTGGTCGCCTCCTCGGTTTCCGGCGCTATCACCCATTTTCGCCGCGGCACGCTGGACGTTAAACTCGGCACGGTGCTGCTAATCGGAGGCCTTGCGGGCGCCTCGGTCGGTGTCGTGATCTTTTCCTGGCTCCGGCGGCTCGGCCAGCTCGACCTTGTCATCTCCCTGCTCTACGTCATCTTTCTCGGCACGGTCGGCGCCCTGATGCTGATGGAAAGCCTGAACGCCATGCGGCGGGCCGCGAAAAACCAGCCGATCAGCCTGAAACGACCGGGGCAGCACAACTGGGTGCATCGCCTGCCGTTCAAGATGCGCTTCAAGAAGTCGAAGATCTATCTGAGCGTCCTGCCGGTGCTCGGTCTCGGTTTCGCCATCGGCATCCTGACCTCCGTCATGGGCGTCGGCGGCGGCTTCATCATGGTGCCGGCGATGATCTATCTCCTGCGCATCCCGACAAGCGTGGTCGTCGGCACGTCGCTGTTCCAGATCATCTTCACCACCGCCTTCACCACTGTGATGCAGGCCGCGACCAACTATTCCGTCGACATCGTGCTCGCCTTCATCCTGATGCTTGCCGGCGTGATCGGCGCGCAATACGGCGTTCGCGTCGGCCAGAAGCTGCGCGGCGAACAATTGCGCGCCCTGCTCGGCCTGCTGGTCCTTGCCGTGGGCCTGAGGCTCGCCATCGAATTGGTGGTGACGCCGGACGACCTCTATTCGATCGCGATCGGAGGCTGACATGCGCAGGCTCCTCGCAACGCTCTCCATCGCAGCCGGCCTCTTCTCCGCCTCCCACGGTCTCGCGCAGATCCCGCTTGCCGGCGACATGATGGGTAAGGAAGGCCTGGATATTGGGACGTCGACCAGCGAAATCGCCATCACCTCGGATTTTCGCGGCGCAGACCTTACGATCTTCGGGGCGCTCACCAATGCCGATCAATTGCTGCTGGCCATCGGCCAGTACGACGTTGTGGTGACGCTGGAAGGCCCCCGGGAAGAAACGACGGTACGCCGCAAGGACCGGCTGTTCGGCATATGGATGAACCGGACCTCGATGACCTTCGAGCGCATGCCGATCTCCTATTCGCTGGCGAGTACCCGCCCGGTGGAACAGATCGCACCGGCTCAGACACTGACGGGTCTCGGCATCGGCATCGACCATCTGTCGCTGACGCCGACCGGCTATATCAGCTACGACGCCAACCTCACCGAATTCCGCGACGCCTTCCGTCGCATCAAGCAGTCGCACGGGCTCTACCAGCGCGACACCAACGGCGTCCGCTTCGTCAGTTCCAGCCTGTTCAAGGCGACGCTGCGGCTACCGGCAAACATTCCCGATGGCGTACACATCGTGCATGCCTATTTGTTCAAGACCGGCGAATTCATCGGCGAGAAGGAACTGGCGCTGCGGGTCATCAAGACTGGTATCGAGGATTCGATTTCGAGAGCCGCCCACGAAAATCCCCTCTCCTATGGCATGCTTTCCGTACTTCTGGCGTTGGTCACCGGCTGGGGTGCAAGCCTGTTGTTCCGCAAGGATTGATAGCGAGTTCCCGCATCCATCAGCCGAGCAGGTTGGCAAAGCGCACGGAGTAGATGCGGTCGCGGCCGAGCAGATGGGCAACGAGTTCAGCCCGGTCGAACAGACCGGCAAACGCCCGGTGGCGAAGGTCGAGCCCTCCTGTCATGACCCCGAAAGCCGGCATCAGCAATCGCTGCCCATCGGTCGCGAAACAGGGGCGCCGCACCGATTTTTCCCTTCGCCGCACGGTGGCGCAGGGATGGAGGTGGCCCGAGACCTCCCCCTTGCCGGCAATCAGGCTCGGCTCGTGGCGAAACGTCAGGCCACCGAAGACGATTTCATCGGCGGAGATACCCGGCAGGTCGGCAATGCCGTCGGGATCGTGGTTGCCGTTGATCCAGATCCATTCGCGGCCCCGGGCCATGGCGGCGATCTTCTCGCGAAACGGCGCCGGCAGCAGGGCGGAGCCGACGGGATCGTGGAAATTGTCGCCCAGGCTGATAACGATCTTCGGATCGTGTCGCGCAATCGCAGCTTCGAGGATGCGAAGCGTCGACAGCGTGTCATAGGGTGGCAGCAACAGGCCGCGGCGCGCGAAGGCGGCACCCTTTTCGAGATGCAGGTCCGACACGACGAGCATGCCGAGTTCTGGCAGGATCAGCACGCCACCGGCATCGGCGATCGCCTCCACTCCGTTCAGCACGAAACGGGCAGAGTAATCGGGATCATCGAGGGCCGGAGCCTTGAGTTGGGCCAGGCGGTTCATGCGGTGTTCTTTTCCTTCACGCCATGGCCTCGGCGATCAGATCGTCTGCGGCTTCGGCAAGCACGTGTTCCTGGGCTTCACCAGCGACCGGCTCCCGGCCGATCTCCAGCATCACCGGCACGGCGAGCGGTGAAATATGGTCGAGCCGCATGTGTGTGATATGCCCTTTGATTCTCTTTAGCATATCGCCGAGCCGGGCAATATCGAGAAGACCCGCGGCGGCATCCTGTCGCGTCGCTTCCAAGAGGATATGATCCGGTTCGTGGCTGCGCAGCACGTCATAGATCAAATCCGCCGACACCGTCACCTGCCGGCCGCTCTTTTCCTTGCCGGGATGCCGCTTTTCGATCAGGCCGGCGATGACGGCGCAGGTGCGGAAGGTTCGCTTCAGCATCCAGGATTCGTCGAGCCACGCCTCGAGATCGTCGCCCAGCATGTCCTCGTCGAACAGATCGGCGAGGCGCAGGCGGGCAGAGGCGATCATGGCGCCCATGTCCTCCAGCCCCCAGACGGCCAGCGAATAGTCGGTCGCGACAAAGCCGAGGGGTTTCGCACCCATTCGCTCAAGCCTACGGGTGAGCAGCATGCCGAGCGTCTGGTGGGCCAGCCGTCCCTCGAATGGATAGGCGACCAGAAAAAAGCGGTTGGCGCGGGGAAAGGTCTCGATCAGCAGTTCGCCACGCTTCGGCAGGATAGACTTCTCCCGCTGGATTTCCAGCCAATCCCGGACCTGATCCGGCAGGCCGGCCCGCCGGGCGGGATCATCCAGCATGGCACGGACCTGTTCGGCGAGATAGGTGGAGAGCGGAAACTTGCCGCCGGCATAGGCCGGGATCTTCGGGTCCTGAGAAAAGGCATTGGAAGCGAGGCATTCATTGTCCCGGATGCCTTCGAAGCGGAGCACCTTACCAGAAAACAGAAAGGTGTCTCCCTGGCTCAACTGCTCCAGAAAATACTCCTCGACCTTGCCAAGCGACATGCCGCCCCGGCCGATGGAGCCGAGATGGTTGCGCTTGACGAGCCGGATGTTGAGCATCGGCATTTCGACGATGGTGCCGAGATTCAGCCTGTATTGCTGTGCGACCTGGGGGTTGGAAACCCGCCAGCGTCCCTCCCTGTTCAGCCGGATGCGGGCATAGCGTTCATAGGTTCTGAGCGCGTAGCCGCCGGTGGCGACGAAATCGACGATACGGTCGAAGGTCTCGCGCGGCAGCAGCGCATAAGGCGAAGCGCTCGTCACCTCCTCATACAGGTCATCGGCAAGGAAAGGTGCCGCACAGGCCATACCGAGCACATGCTGCGCCAGAACGTCGAGCGAGCCGTCGCCGATGGGCGGCGTGTCCTGTGCCCCCACGTAGTTGGCATCCAGCGCCGCCTGACATTCCATCACCTCGAAACGGTTGGCCGGCACGAGGATCGCACGGCTCGGTTCGTCCATGCGGTGGTTGGCACGGCCGATGCGCTGGGCAAGCCTCGATGCCCCTTTCGGCGCGCCAACGTGAACCACGAGATCGACGTCGCCCCAATCGATGCCGAGATCGAGCGTTGAGGTAGCGACGACGGCCCGGAGCCGGTTGTCGGCCATGGCTGCCTCGACCTTGCGGCGCTGGGCGACATCGAGCGAACCGTGATGGAGCGCAATGGGCAGGTTGTCGTCGTTGATCGTCCAGAGTTCCTGAAACAGCAATTCGGCCTGCGAACGTGTGTTGACGAAGATCAGCGTCGTCCGAAATTCCTTGAGCACCTGATAGAGCTCCGGCATGGCATAGCGAGCCGAATGGCCGGACCAAGGAACACGTTCCTCGGTCTTCAGGATTGTGATCTCCGGCTTGGCGCCGCCGGTCACCGTAATCAGCCCGGCATGGCTTGCCCCCCGCGGCGGCTGGCCAACCAGCCAGCGCTGCAACTCCATGGGCTCGGCCACCGTAGCCGAGAGACCGACGGTGCGCAGATCGGGTGCGAGGCGACGAAGACGCGCAAGCCCGAGCGACAGCAGGTGACCGCGTTTGGATGTGACCAGCGAGTGTAGTTCGTCGAAGACCACATAACGCAGGTCGCGGAAGAAGCGTTCGGAATCCGAGTGGGAAAGCAGCAGGGCCAGCTGTTCGGGCGTGGTCAGTAGTATGTCGGGCGGATTGAGCTTCTGGCGCTGGCGCTTGCCCTGGGGGGTATCGCCGGTGCGGTTTTCGATCGTAACCGGCAATGCCATTTCCGATACCGGCTTCATGAGATTGCGCTCGATATCGACAGCAAGCGCCTTCAGCGGCGAGATGTAGAGCGTGTGGACGCCGGTGAACGGCGCGCCGGGCGGAAGACGTCCACGTTCGGCAAGTTCCGTGAGCGACGGCAGGAAGCCGGCGAGTGTCTTGCCAGCGCCAGTCGGCGCGATCAGCAGGAGGCTTTCCCCGTCTCGCGCTCTTTGCAGAAGTTCCAGCTGATGGGCACGCGGCTGCCATCCCTTTTCCGCAAACCAGCGGATGAAGGGAACGGGCAGCGGCATATCGGCGGCCTGATTCATGAACACAGCGTCAACCTAGTGCATGCAGCGCGAAAGAGAAGCGCTGTTGACAGCATTGAAAATCACGGATAATTATTATCCACGATTTGGAGATGACGATATGAAACTCGGCGACGGCGTTGAACAGGCCATTCACAGCATGACCATGCTGGCTTCGCTTTCTGGGGACGGCGTCCTGTCGGCGGCAGCGCTTGCGGAATTTCACGGCGTTTCTCCCAGCTATCTCCTGAAACACCTGCAGGCGCTTTCCGCTGCGGATCTGGTGACGACGGTTCCCGGTCCCAAGGGCGGGTATCGCCTTGCACGCAAACCGAACGAGATCACCCTGCTCGACATCGTGATTGCGGTGGAAGGCCCCCAGCCAGCCTTTCGCTGTCAGGAAATCCGTCAACGGGGACCCAATCCCCTCCCCGGGCGGTATTTCGAAAGACCCTGTGGGATTGCCGCTGCGATGCTGGCGGCCGAGCGCGTCTACCGGGCGGAGCTCAAGAAGACGAGCATCGCGGATCTTATTTCGGATCTGAACGCCACCGACGATGGAGGTATCGCCGCCCGCGGCTGTGCCTTCCTCGAAATCAACGAACGCAAATCCGCCCGCCAGGGGCAGGAATGAAAGGAAGAAAGCCATGCATCCGCGTCTCGATCTCCAGAAGGCATCCCCGGCCGCATTCAAGGCCGTCTATGCACTCGAACTCTTCGTGCAGAACAGCGGCCTCAGCCGCGCCGAAATCCACCTGATCAAGCTTCGGGCATCGATCATCAATGGCTGCGCATATTGCGTCGACATGCATGTGAAGGAATCCCGCCACGACGGTCTTTCCGAGCAGTGGATCAACCTGATGAGCGTGTGGCGGGAATCGCCGATCTACACGCCTCGCGAACGGGCCCTGCTCGCCTGGGTCGATGCCGTCACCAATATTGCCGCCACCGGCGCACCGGACGCTGAGTTCCAAGCGCTGAAGGAATATTTCAGCGAAGCGGAAATTGCCAACATCACGGTCGCAATCGGGACTATCAACGTCTGGAACCGCATAGCGGTCGGGTTCCGCTCCCAGCATCCGATCGACCAGCCGGCCGTTGCGGCCTGACACCAGTCGGGTTGATGCCAGCAGAAAGACCGTTACATCGCGATGTAGCGGTCTTTCCGGTGATTGATGGCAAGCGTCAGATTGAGCACGACAGCGCCCATGACCGAGCAGAAGATGATGAAGGGCGTGGCGACAAAAAAGGAAAAGACCAGCACGAGGCCATCGAAGCCGAGTTGCACCAGTCCGGCGCGCCAGCCGAAGCGATCCTGCAGATAGAGCGCGAGGATGCCGAACCCGCCAAGGCTCGCCCGGTGGCGAAAGAGCGCCAACATGCCTGTTCCCACGAGCAACCCGCCGAAGACCCCGGCGATCAGGGGGTCGAGCGAGGAGAACGAGACGAAGCGTGGCAGCGTTGCTGTGAGGAACGACGTCAGGGCCACAGCGGAAAAGGTCTTGATGGTGAAGGCCGCGCCGAGTTGCCGGTAGGCGAAATAATAGAACGGCAGGTTGAGGATGAAGAAGATGGGGCCGAAGCCGGTCTCCGTCAGGTAATGCAGCAGGAAGGCCACGCCCGCCGTTCCGCCTGAAAGCAGCTTTCCACCCGACAGCAACAGAACACCGAGAGCCGCCAGCATGCTGCCGGCGAGCACACCCTGCACATCGTCGACGAGCGAATGCCGTTCGGCCGAAGACGCCAGCAAGCCCTTTAACCGCGTCTTCACCTCACCTGTCGCCATAAACCGACTCTCTCCTTTGAAGCCTTTCAGTTTCGGTATCGCGCCCGAGACAATTGCTCAAGAGGCAAGGCGAACAGGTTTCAGCGGAGAGCGATGTAGCGGTCCGAGCGGTGATTGATCGCAAGGAAGAGATTGAGCACGACAGCACCGACCACCGAATAGGCAACCACCATGGGCGAGAGAACCGCGAAGGCGAGCGCCATGATGCAGAGATCGAAGGCGAGCTGGACAAGGCCCGCGCGGATACCGAAACGATCCTGGATATAGACCGCGAGAATGCCGAGGCCGCCAAGGCTTGCGCGGTGGCGATAAAGCGCAAGAAGGCCGAAACCAAGAAGCAGGCCGCCAAGCACAGCGGCCCAGAAGGGCGCGACCGTCTCGATAACGAGGAAACGGCTCTCGATTTCAACGAGGAAAGAAGTCAGGCCGACGGCGACGAAGGTCTTCAGGGTGAAATCGACGCCGACGCGACGCAGTGAAAGCCAATAGAACGGCAGGTTGAACAGGAAGAAGAGAAGACCGAAGCTCACGCCGCTCCAGTAATGGATGACGAAGGCCAACCCGGCCATGCCGCCGGTCAGCAATCCCACTTTTGCCAGAAGATAGAGGCCGAGCGCGGAAATCATGACCCCGGCCAGAATTCCCTGTATGTCTTCCACGGGCGTGTGACGAGAGGGGTTCGTGTTCCAGATACCCAACATGCTGCTGATCTGTGCCATGCCACCATCTCCGGATACCGGGCTTCGATGGCTTTAGGGTAGCGCAGATTCAGGTGTTCGCAAGCGCAATACGTAAGCAATACTGACCTATCGCAATCTTCGCAATTTTCGGTCGGATCATGCCTTTCGCACCGCAATAAAAAGTATACCGGAGACGGGTTTTCCGCCATCCATGCGAATGACTGTTCGCTCGATATCGGCGACCTCGAAGCCCGCAGCGACAAGCTTCGCGCGCACATGCGCCTCAGAATGGGCATAGCGGAGCGACGGCGCGAGATGGAAACCCTCGTCCGTGCCGGCATCCTCGACGGAAAATGCAAAGAGAGCACCCGGCCGGGACAACTCGGTTGCGAGCGACAGGGCCGCATCAAGGTCACCGAGATACATCAGCACATCGGCCGCAGTCAGCAGATCGGCACGATGCCGGGCAAGCCCTGCGCCAAACAGACCGGACCCTTCCGCATCGAGCGAAAGGTCAGCGCGCCCGAGCAGATCGTAGACGCCCTTTTCCGCGGCCTTGGCCAGCATGTTGACGGAAAGGTCGAAGCCTTCGAGACGCTTCACGATTGAACGGACCTCCACGCCGAAAAGGCCGGTTCCGCAGCCGAGATCGACGGCAAGCCGGAAAGGCGGGGCGTCGCCATGGTAGCGCGCGAGAAGCGCCGAGAGTTTCTGCGGCACACTGTAATCGAGCCGTTCGACGAGGGCGGCCTCGAAGCGGTCGGCATAATCGTCGAAAAGTGCCTCGACATAGCGGCTCGGAGGTTGGACCGGCACATCGACAGCGCCAAGCAGCGCGAGTTTCAGCCGCGCGCCGAAGATTTCCTCCGCATCGAGTTCCTCGACTTTCCGTAAGGCTTTTATCGCTCGCTTACCGTCTCCCGCCTTTTCCAGATATTCGGCAAAGCGCAGCCAGCCGGCGGCCCATTCGGGCGCCAGTTCCAGCGCCTGTTCCATCAATTCGGCTGCTGCCGCAGGATCGCCACTTTCGGCAAGCATTCGGGCATAATCGGCGCGGCGGTCGGCGATAACGTCGCCGGACGAGAACTGGATCGTCTGCATGATGAAACCTCTGGCGGCGCGCGGTCTTGACCGATACGTGAGAAAAACACAAGAGCTATTTGCTGCGCTGCGCGCCGGCCGTCCGCGCACCGCGCTTGCGGGACCGGAAGAGTCGACCTATCTCAGGCGAAACAGGAGATTTGCATGTCGGATCGAGTGAACAGATTTCTGGGCGACACACCGGGCCGGACCCTCGTCAAGCTTGTGGTCGTATCGCTGATCGTCGGTTTCATCATGACCGTCTTCGGCATCTATCCGCTCGACATCGTGGAAGGCATCCGTCATTTCTTCCTCGAACTCTGGTACAGGGGCTTCGCCGCGCTCGGACGGGTCGGCGATTATCTCCTGCTCGGGGCGACTGTCGTCATACCGGTTTTCATCGTTCTTCGTCTTTTCAATAGCCGCAACTGACATGCAGCTTTCCGTCATCGCTCAGCCATTGCAGCGCCGCGGCCTGCTGATTCTTGCCGGCAGCGGGCTCGCGATCGCTCTTGCCGGCTGCCGCAGCACGGAAGTGCTGACAGTTTCGGACGACACGGCCAAGCCCGAGACGGACGCGGCACTTCCGCTCGTCAACGCGCTGCGCGCAAAGAAGGGACTTGGCGCGCTTTCCAAGAACCCGGCGGCGGAGACGGCGGCGATCTTCCAGGCGCGACGTATGGCCAGGGCCGACAAGATGTCCCATCTGATCGGCTTCAACGACAGCTTTCTGAGCCGCATGAAAGCCGGTGAAGTGCCTTTGCCTGCCGCTGAAAACATTGCAACGGGCCAGGACACGGTCGAGCGGGCGGTACAGGCCTGGATCGACTCGAAGAAGCATCTCGAAAACATGCTCGGCCAATATAACGGGCTTGGCGTTGCCGTGGCCCACGCGCCCTCTTCCGCCAACAGACCTTTCTGGGCCATGGTGCTATCGGCCTGAGCGATTCCCGCCCGGCCGGAAAAGAGCGATGGCATGGATCAGGCCGGCAGACAGCAGAACTCCTTCGCGGTGACACATCGACTGGTGCTGTCGATCGCCGTCCCCATGACGCTCGGCTTCGTCACCACGCCACTGCTGGGTCTCACCGGAACGGCAGTTGTGGGACGCACCGGTTCGGCGGAAGCTCTTGCGGGGCTGGCGATTGCAGCCGTTCTCTTCGATCTGATCTTCGCCGCCTTCGGCTTCGTACGCGCCTCGACCACGGCACTGACCGCGCAGGCGCTCGGTAGGGCTGATCGGGTAGAACAGCAGGCGGTCTTCTACCGCTCCTTTCTGCTGTCAATCGGCCTCGGCGTCGTCGTCCTTGCGGCTTCGCCATTGATCCTGCGCATCGGCATCGTGCTGATGGGTGCGGAAGGACGGGTTGCCGAGGCGACTGCGACCTATTTCGCTATCCGCGTGCTTGGAGCGCCGCTGACGCTCGGCAACTTCACCCTGCTGGGCTCGGTGCTCGGCATGGGGCGGGGCTCCATCGGACTTGCCCTGCAGATCCTGCTCAACGGCGTGAACATCGTCCTGTCGATCTGGCTGGGGCTTTGGCTCGATTTCGGCATTGCCGGTGTTGCCTGGGGAACGCTGGCGGGCGAAGCCGTCGCCTTCATCGCCGGGCTCGCTTACATGCTGTTTGCCTTTCGCGGAACCCCGCGCCCCAAGCTGCCGGTCGTTCTATCCCGCGAAAAGCTGAAAGCGCTGTTTTCCATCAACCGCGACATCATGATCCGTTCCCTGGCGCTGGTGGCCGCCTTCACGCTGCAGACCCGGATCGGCACACTTTTCGGACCGGAACTGCTGGCGGCCAATGCGCTGCTGATGAATTTCTTCCTGATTGCAAGCTTCTTCCTCGACGGCATGGCCAACGCCGCCGAGCAGATTACCGGAAGGGCCGTCGGCGCCCGTTTCCGCATCGGCTTCGAACGGGCAATCCGGCTCACGGCCATCTGGTCGTTCGGGCTTGCCTCGGTCTGCGCCCTGTTCTTCCTCGTTCTCGGCGGCACGCTGATCGACGTCATGACCACCTCTGAGCCCGTGCGGGCGCTGGCGCGCGATTTTCTGCCCTGGGCAGCGCTCACGGCACTGACCGGTGCGCTCGCCTTCCAGATGGACGGCGTCTTCATCGGGGCAACATGGTCGCGCGAGATGCGCAACATGATGCTCGTCGCGCTTGCCGGCTATTGTGCAGCGCTTGCGTTATTTGCCCCGACGCTCGGCAATCACGGCCTCTGGCTGGCGCTGAACGTCTTTCTGGCACTCCGCGGCCTCACCCTTGCCGCGATCCTGCCGCGCAAGCTCGCTCAGACCTTTACCGCCAGCCAGTGATCCAATCTGGTGTCGCGCAACTGCGAAACCGAGTTCACCTTCTCCCGATCCATAAGCGCCGAGAGACCTCGGACGATGCTACCGGGAAGACCCGGCCCCTCATACACCATGCAGGAATAGAGTTGCACCAGGTCGGCGCCCGCGCGGATCTTTTCCAGTGCCGTCTCGGCAGACGAAACACCGCCAACACCGACGATCGGAAGCGCGGCACCGACCCGCTTGCGCATGCGCGCGAGAACCGCCGTCGACTTTTCGAACAAAGGCCGCCCGGACAAGCCTCCGGTCTCATCGGCAAGACGGGCATCGACAAGCCCCTCCCGCGACAGGGTGGTGTTGGAAACGATCAGGCCATCGAGATCGTGGGTCAGCGCTTCTTCGGCAATGTCGTCCATGCCCTCTTCGGTCAGATCCGGCGCGATCTTCAGGAAGACCGGCCGCCGCTTGCCGGTCGCCTTCGCACCCTCGTCGCGGGCCGTGAGAACGGCGGAAAGGAGAGCCGCCAGACTTTCGCGAGCCTGCAGGTCGCGCAGGCCGGGCGTGTTCGGCGACGAGATATTGACGGTGAAATAATCCGCAACCGACTGGAAGCGCCTGATACCGAGGACATAATCGCCGATGCGATCCGCGCTGTCCTTGTTGGCGCCGATGTTGACGCCGACGATGCCGGAAGGCCGCCTGGCGGAAAGACGCGCAAAAGCCGCCTCATGGCCTTCATTGTTGAAGCCCAGACGGTTGATGACCGCCATGTCCCGCTCCAGACGGAAAATGCGTGGCTTCGGGTTGCCGGACTGCGGCTTCGGCGTCAGCGTGCCGACTTCGGCGAAACCGAAGCCGAGGCGTAAGAGAGCGTCCGGCACTTCGGCGTTCTTGTCGTAGCCTGCGGCCATGCCGAGCGGGTTTGGGAAGCGGAGACCCGCGACCGTTACGGCAAGCCGGGAATCCTCGGACTGGCGGCAGGCCGGCAGGAGGCCGGATTTCAACGCAGCGATCGACATGCCGTGTGCCGTTTCGGCATCAAAGAGAAAAAGGCCGCGGCGGGCAAAAGTCCTGAATGCATCGATCATCATGCCATCTCCGGAAAGTCATGGGTGCCGTCCGGCTTCAGCGGCAGCGGCTTTTCCCAAAGCACGGCGCCAAGTGGCAGGTCGGCGTAAAGATGCGGGAAGAAATCCCCGCCCCGCGATGGCTCGTAACGCAGCGCATCGCCGAGGGCCGCCGCCTCCACGGCGACCAGCAGCAGGCCGGCAACACCGGCGAAATGACGCTGCGCCGTCTCCACGGCCTGCTCCGCCGTCGAGAAGTGAATATAGCCATCTTGAAGGTCGATGGCCGCGCCGCGAAATATACCTTCGGCCCGCGCCTCTTGCCATAATTCCTGCGGCACGATCTTGTATATGATGCGTTGCAAGGGCGCGTCCTTCCGTCTCCGATGCGATCGATGCATGCGGTTTGCCGGAAAGTGCCCGGCTTGTCCACGCCCATCACCGCTTCATCCTTCGGTGTCGGGTCATTTCGGGAGACAGATGCATGAAGCCGATAAGTCTGATGGCAGTGCCGCTGCTGAGTGTGCTGGCCTGTGGCGCCACTCAGGCCCTTGCCCAGGACGCCGACACCACCCGTTTCACACTCGAAAAGACCGATTCGAGTTTCGTGCGGCTCGACCGCAGGACCGGCGCGCTGACGCTTTGCCAGGAGAAAGACGGCACGCTGACCTGCCGGATGGCCGCCGACGAACGCGCGGCCTATGAAGAGGAACTGGACCGTCTGGAGAAAAGAGTCGCAGCAATCGAAAAGACGTTGGGAGACGGTCAACCGCTTGCGAAATCAGGAAAAGACCTGCCATCCGACGAGGAGATCGAACGCTCCATCGGCATCATGGAACGCTTCATGCGCGCCTTCTTCGGACTGGTGGAAGAGTTCAAGCAACAAGAAGAGAATGGTTCTTCGAACAAAACATAGACCATTGTATATATTCACAGCAGCGGCTAAAAGAAAAACATCCGCCGGCGCGGCGTAAGGACTTCGCTCTTGGGAGGGGGCTTCGACATGACGGCATCCACTTTCATCATTGCAGACGACCATCCGCTTTTCCGCGGAGCGCTTCGACAGGCTGTCGGGGGGTTAGAAGGCGAACAGACGATCATCGAAGCCGGTGATTTCGAGGCAGCCCGCAAGGCCGCATCCGCCCATCCGGAAGCGGACCTGCTGCTGCTCGATCTCGCAATGCCAGGCGTCTCCGGCTTTTCCGGCCTGATGGCGTTGCGCGCAGAATTCGCCAGCCTACCAATCGTCATCGTGTCGGCCTCCGACGATCCGACCACCATTCGCCGTGCGCTTGAACTCGGCGCCTCCGGTTTCATCTCGAAATCCTCCGGCATCGACGATATCCGCGCGGCGATCCAGTCCGTCCTCGAAGGCGATATCTGGACCCCGAAATTCTATCATGGCGGGCAGGAACAGGATCCGGATGTTGCCGATCTCATCAATCGCCTGCGCACGCTGACCCCGCAGCAGAGCCGTGTTCTCGGCATGCTCGGCGAAGGACTGCTCAACAAGCAGATCGCCTATGAACTCGGCGTTTCGGAAGCGACCATCAAGGCGCATGTTTCGGCCATCCTGCTGAAGCTCAAGGTCGACAGCCGTACCCAGGCCGTGATCCAGCTCAGCAAGATCAACATGGCGATGGTCGCCTGACGGACCGGCAGCAGACCAAAGAGGATTTTATTCCTCTTTGGTCTTTACTCCAGGGAATGGCTTCGCTAGAATCGCGGCCAGCGCCCGGCAGGAAGGAATGCGTCAGGGCTTGGAGCATGGGCGACAATGCTTTCGCACGACAAGATCTGGGCCGCGATCGACAGGCTTGCCGAACGGCATCACCTGACCCCCTCCGGACTGGCGCGCCGCGCCGGTCTCGATCCCACGTCGTTCAACAAATCCAAGCGGATCGCGTCCGACGGCCGCATGCGCTGGCCATCGACGGAATCGATCTCCAAGGTCCTGGAGGCAACCGGTGCCAGCATCGACCAGTTCATGAGCTACATGCAGAGCGACGGCGTTCCGAACGGCACGTTTCCGCCGCAGGCCGGATCGATCCCGCTTCTCGGCTTTGCGCAGGCAGGCGCCGGCGGGTTCTTCGACGATGGCGGATTTCCGGCCGGCCAGGGCTGGGACCTCGTCGAATTTCCGGCGGCCCCGGGTCTGAAAGCCGGCGTCTACGCGCTTGAGGTACAGGGCGACAGCATGAAGCCGCTTTACCGTGACGGCGACGTTCTGATCGTCGAGCCGGGCGCTCAAGTGCGCCGTGGAGACCGGGTGGTGGTCAAGACTCGCGAGGGCGAGGTGATGGCAAAGGTGCTGGCGCGGCAGACCGCGAAGGCGATCGAACTCATCTCCCTCAACCCCGAACATCCGAACCGCAATCTCGACATGGCCGATGTCGAGTGGATCGCCCGCATCATCTGGGCAAGCCAATAGGAATTACGACCTATGCGATCAGCATCGACGCTCGTCATCGGATTTGCCGGCCTGACGCTGTGGGGGATCGCCGTCGTCGCGGGTGCGCGCAATATCGACACGGCCGAAGAGACCGCGTCCGAGTTCGATCCGTCGACCATGGAGACTATCGACATCACAGATGTTCCGCCGGCGGCGGAACCGGAGATTTCGTCGGAAGCATCCTCCGCGCTCGAACCAGCGGCACAGGATGGCGAACAGCAGTCCGCAGGCCTGCCTGAAAAAAATGCGGCGGAGGCCGCATCCACCGGAACCATCATTGCGCAGACGCAACCACAGCAGTCTTCCGGCACACAAACCGCGACGGGGCAAGGCGAAGGCATCGCCCTGCCTCGGCCGCAGACTGCGGAAGCCGGCATTCTGACCTTCGGGGACAGAATCTTGAAGCTTGCCGACATAGAGCCGACGGACCCGGCCCGTACATGCACGGGCGCCGGAGGCACGCAATGGCCATGCGGCATGCTGGCGCGCACGCAGCAGCGGCTGTTCATCAGAAACCGCACAGTCACCTGCGACGTCGACGGCGCGGAATGGCAGGGAACGCTTGAAACCCGTTGCCGGCTCGGAGAGATCGACCTTTCCTCCTGGCTTGCGGAAAACGGCTGGGTCGAGACCCCACAGGGCTCACCACTTCGGCCGCTGACCGAAAAGGCGCGTTCGGCGCGTCTTGGACTGTTCGGCGGCGATCCGCGCTGATCCGCGGGGCGAACTTGAAAGCGGCGCCATCACTTCCTACTCTCCGCCAAAACAACGAGGAACCCTGAGCAGATGACAAACCGCGTAACGCCCCATGACGCCCTTATCTTCGTCATGGTGATGGCCTCCGCCGTCGACAACTCGATGAACGAGAAAGAACTGCGCCGGATCGGCCAACTGATCGACATCCTTCCGGTATTCGCAAGCTTCGAAAAGGAGCGGTTGATCGAGGTTTCGCAGCGCTGCGCGGAGATCCTCGCCGGGCAGGAAGGTCTCGATATCGCACTCGAGACAATCAAAGACGCGCTGCCGCCTCATGCCTATCGCGCTGCCTATGCGCTCGCCGTCGAGATCATGGCCGTCGATCTTGCCGTCAAGCCGGAAGAAATCCGCTTCCTGCAATTGCTTCGGGACCGCCTCAACCTGGACAAGCTGACCTGCGCGGCGATCGAACATTCCGCCGTCATCCGCTACCGTTCGCTCTGAGTGGCACCGGTGACCGAGACGCCGTTTCAGAACAGTCCGTAGGGAAAATACCGCAGGTAGATTTCCTCCAGCCGGCCATCGTGCGACAGGGCTGCGAGTGCGCTGTCCAGCGCCTGCGCGAGGTTCGCGTCCTGCTTGCGCACCATGACCGTCAGGCCTTCGCCGAGAAAACGTTCCGACACATAAGGCCCGTCGAACAGGGTGCAGCAGCCGGCGGAGGCCTCACCCGATGCCCAGAACGAGAGCTGAAGGCCGTCGGCGAAAACAGCATCAATCTTGCGCTGCTTCAGTTCCTCCAGCATCGCAGCCCGGTCAGTGAACCCAACCGCGCGAATATCGGGAAAGAAGGCCTTGAGCATGGCCTCATGGGCCGTATTGCTCATGACACCGACGGGGCGGCCGAACAAGGCGCGGGCATCCTGCCCCGCAAGCTCCGCCTGCCTGTTGCGAACGAACCGCGCCGGCAGCATCATGAACGGCCGGGTGAATGCAAAGCGCCTGCGCATCTCCTCCGTCACCGCGACCCCGGCGATGATCGCTTCCCCCTGTCCGCCGTTTAACGCCGTCTCAAGCTCGGCATAGGGCAAGGCCTGAATCTGACACTTGTTCTCGATGCCAAGCTCAATACAGATGGCGCGCGCCAACTCCACATGGAAGCCTGCGAGCCGGCCGGTCTGGTCGGTGAAATTGAACGGTGGAAAATCCGTGGTTGTGAGAAAGCGCAACCGCAGCAGCGTCGAAAGATCCGGCCGTACCAGCCGCTCGCGCACGTCGAACATGACCGGCATGTCATCGGCGCGAGCCGTGCCGGGAACGAAAAATGTGGAAAGAACCGCCAGAAGATATGCAATTATAAGCTGCAACCCCCTGAAATCCGGGGATGAAAACGTGGAGTGTTTCATTATCATGCCGATCCAGGGGTATGTGGGGCGTCATCACGTATGACGATGTAACAGAGTCATGCAGATCGGGGAATACGGCAGTCCGGAGCACGCGGCCGCCACAGCGGCATTGCGTGAAAAATCCGAAAATATGGCAACGACGGATGGCGGTTCGGGAAATCTGTCCTCGCTGCAGGCCGAAGCGTTGATCCTGAAATCACTGGGCTTCGCAAAGCCGCTAATCGCGCGCATGGGCCGCGCGGCCATTGCGAACGGCACGACGATCGAGCGGGAACTGCTGACCAGCGGTCACGTGCGCGAAGAGGCCTATTACGAAGCCATGGCCAGGCTATTGCGGCTGCCCTTCGTCGAGACCATTCCCGAGACGGCAGTCGTCGATCACCGGGGGCTCGACAGCCAGTTGAAACGGCCCTGCACGATCCGCCTGCACGATGCGAGCCGCCCGCCTGTCACGTTGATCGCTCCGGAAGCCAAGCGCATAGACCACCTGATCGAACGGCTTCAGCGTTTTCCCGCACTTCGAAATGCGCTGGCGATCGCGACGCCTTCGGCAATCCGGGCGGTCGCCTGGAGAGCCGGTGCGGAACGGCGGGTGGAGCGAAGCGTCAATCACCTTTTCGAACAGCACCCCCGGCATTCGGCTCGCATCGTCATGACGGGACGGCAGGGCTTTTTCTCCGGCACCCTGCTCAGCCTCGCCATTGCGTTCTTCCTGCTTCTCCCGGAAGAGGCCGTGCTGACGACCCATATCGTTCTGTCCCTGCTCTATCTCGCGGCACTACAGCTTCGTCTTGCCGCTCTCTTCCATGGTAATCGCCCGAAAAGCCATCTGCCCGCAAACCGGGAGGACGGCGATTTGCCCGTCTACACGGTTCTTGTCGCGCTCTACAGGGAACAGGATGTCGTGCCGCAGCTTCTGGCTGCGCTTGATCGTCTCGACTGGCCGCGGTCCCGGCTCGATATCAAGCTGGTATGCGAGGCCGACGACGCGGCAACGATTTCGGCAATCCGGGCACTTGCGCCCGGTCCGCACATCGAGATCGTCGAAGTTCCGCCCGTGGCGCCCCGCACGAAGCCGAAGGCACTGACCTATGCGCTTGCCGGCGCACGGGGCGCCTATGTCGCCGTATACGACGCCGAGGACCGGCCACATCCCGGCCAGTTGCGGGAAGCCCATGCGAGGTTCCTGGCGGCGCCACCGGAAGTCGCCTGCCTGCAGGCCCCGCTCATCATCACCAATATCGAACAATCCTACATGAGCGCGTTGTTCGCGCTTGAATATTCGGCACTCTTCCGGCGATTGCTGCCCGTTCTCTCCCGCTACCGGATGCCGTTGCCGCTCGGCGGCACCTCCAACCATTTCCGCACCCGCCCGCTTATCGAAGTCGGCGCATGGGACCCTTTCAACGTCACGGAGGATGCCGATCTCGGCATGCGCCTCTATCGGCAGGGCTATCGCTCGCAAACCATGCGCCGCCAGACGCTGGAGGATGCGCCGACCACAACGCTTGTCTGGCTCGGCCAGCGAACCCGCTGGTTCAAGGGCTGGCTGCAGACCTGGCTGGTGCTGATGCGCGAGCCGGTGAGGACGGCACGGGAGATGGGCGTCATCGCCTTTCTCGTGGTCCAACTGATGGTGGGCGGCATGCTCATCTCCTCGCTCGCCCACCCCGCCATCATCTTTTTCCTCGCTTCATCGGCCATTGCGATGATGCAAAGCCCGGCGGAAAACATCGGCCTGCTGCAGGCGGTGCTCTTCTCGATCGACTTCATCAACATCTTCGGCAGCTATGCGGCCTTCCTTGCGCTTGGGGCTGCCGCGATGACCGAGCATGAGAAGAAGCGGATCGGACGTCGCTGGGCCGGCGTTCCGTTTTACTGGGTCATGACCTCCGTCGCCGCATGGCGCGCCGTGTTCGAGCTCCGCTCTCGCCCATTCTTCTGGAACAAGACACCGCATCAACCGATCGCAGCTCAATCGCCGCAGGCAGCGACTCTGCCATCCGCCGAGACGAGCCCCGAGCCCGCTTGACGGCAGCGGCCGAATCCCGAACATCTTCACCACCGCCGCCCTCAATGCGTCGGACCAACCGGAGCTTCGGACGATGGGCCACAAGAGGACGGCAATCGCTGCCTGGCGCAGAGTGCCGCGCAGCATCTGGACCATCGGCTTCGTCTCCTTCTTCATGGACATCTCCTCGGAAATGATCCATGCGCTACTGCCGCTTTACATGGTCGGCGTTCTCGGCACATCGACACTCGCGGTCGGTATCATCGAAGGCATCGCGGAAGCGACCGCTGCGATCACCAAGGTCTTCTCCGGCGCCCTGAGCGACTGGCTCGGCAAGAGAAAACTGCTCGTGGCGCTTGGTTACGGGGTCGCGGCCCTGACCAAGCCGATCTTTCCGCTCGCGCCTCACATCGGCTTTCTCGTAGCGGCCCGCTTCATCGACCGCATCGGCAAGGGTATTCGCGGGGCGCCGCGCGATGCTTTGATTACCGACATAACGCCGCCCGACCTGCGCGGTGCAGCCTTCGGCCTCCGGCAATCGCTGGATACCGCGGGCGCTCTGCTCGGCCCCCTGCTTGCTATCCTTTTCATGGCGCTCTTCTCCGAAAATTTCACGCTCGTTTTCTGGATCGCCGTGGTTCCGGCCTTTCTTTCCGCGGGATTGGCCGTTTTTGCGGTCGAGGACCCGAAGCGCGGTGACGGCCAGCACAAGGTGCGTGCACCGCTCAGCCGCAAGGAACTCGCCAAGCTCGGAGCGACCTATTGGTGGGTGGTGATCGTCGGCTCGGCTTTCACGCTGGCGCGCTTCAGCGAAGCCTTCCTCGTGCTCAAGGCACAGGATATCGGCGTATCCATCGCCCTTGTGCCGTCAATCATGGTGGTCATGAACGTCGCCTACTTCCTGTCGGCCTATCCTGTCGGTGCACTCTCCGACCGGATGAACCGGCTGTCGCTGCTTGCGAGCGGGCTTCTCCTGCTGCTTGCCGCCGATCTTGTGCTTGCTTTCGCTCCGGGCGTTGCCGGCCTTGCATTGGGGGCAACACTCTGGGGTCTGCACATGGGCTTCACGCAGGGCCTGCTGTCGACGCTGGTCGCAGATACGGCGCCACCGACGTTGCGGGGGACTGCCTTTGGCATGTTCAACCTGGTGACGGGTCTGGCGCTGCTTCTTGCAAGCGTGATCGCCGGCGCGATCTGGGACGGCATGGGCCCAACCGGCACCTTCATCGGCGGGGCAATCTTCACACTTCTAACGCTTGCCGGCCTGTTGCCGCTCAGGGAGCGGATAGGCATGAGCCACAAAAACGAGACATGAAGCACAATCGGGAAAGCTGGAGCGGGTGAAGGGAATCGAACCCTCGTATTCAGCTTGGGAAGCTGCTGCTCTACCATTGAGCTACACCCGCAACGGCCCGCACAGTTCCAACAGTTGCAGCGTCATGTCAAGAGTGAAAGCCGCGGACGAGACGAACGCGCGGGGTGCCCTACAGATCATTTCCAAGGGAAGATATTAACCTCGGGCCGCCAAGATGCGCTTCGGATATTCTCTCTTTTCTGTTGCTACGGTTTCATCATGAATGCCTTGCGCCGGCTCATCGAGTCCCACGCCTTCGAATCCGCCATCACCGCGCTGGTCCTTGCCAATGCGCTGACACTCGGGCTTGAGACCTCGCCCGAACTGATGGCGCGTTTCGGTCATTTTCTGCATTGGGCGGATCAGTTCCTGCTCGGCCTTTTCGTGCTCGAACTCGTGGCAAAGCTTCTGGTCTATCGCCGGGATTTCTTTCGCGAGCCGTGGCGCATCTTCGATCTTGGCGTCATCGCCATTTCGATCGTCCCCGCGACGGAGAGCATTTCCATCCTGCGCGCACTGAGGGTAATCCGGATCTTCCGGTTGATCTCCGCGGTTCCGTCGATGCGCAGGGTCGTGGGCGGGCTTTTTTCCGCCCTTCCCGGCATGGGATCGATCTTCCTGCTGCTCGGCCTCGTCTTCTATGTCTCGTCCGTCGCGGCCACAAAGCTGTTTGCTGCGGATTTTCCCAATCTCTTCGGCTCGATCGCCACCTCCGCCTTCACACTGTTTCAGGTGATGACACTCGAGGGATGGACGAGCGAGGTGGTTCGGCCGGTCATGGCGCTGCACCCGCTTGCCTGGGTGTTCTTTATCCCGTTCATCGTCGCGACATCATTTACCGTGCTCAACCTGTTCATCGGCATTATCGTGTCCTCGATGCAGGCCGAACACGAGATCCCGACACAGCATGCGCAGGACAAGATGGCTGAAGAGCAAAGGCAGATCCTCGACGAGTTGCGGGCGCTTCGCCGCGAGGTGGCCATGATACGCGCCGAGGGACGGTCAACCCCGGCGGAAGTGCTTGGATAGCTTGAGGCCCTGGGCCTGATAGTTCGAACCGACGCCGGCGCCATAAAGGCCCTGCGGGTGTTCCTGCATGTGCTCATAGACCAATCGGCCGATCACCTGGCCATGTTCGAGGATGAAGGGCACTTCATGGCTGCGCACCTCGAGCACCGCCCGGCTGCCCGAACCGCCGGCCGCCGCATGACCGAAGCCGGGATCGAAGAAGCCGGCATAATGCACGCGGAATTCTCCCACCAGCGGATCATAGGGTGTCATCTCGGCCGCATAGAGCGGCGGGACATGAACCGCCTCGTTCGAAACGAGGATGTAGAATTCGTCCGGGTCGAGGATCAACTCGTTGCCGCCACGACTGTAGAGCGGTTCCCAGAAATCCAGAATATCGTGTGCGTCCTTGCGGTCGACATCGATGACGGCGGTATGATGCTTGCCGCGATAGCCGATCAATCCGTCGCTGCCCGAACCCCTGAGGTCGATGGAGAGCGCGATGCCACCGCCGGAAACGTTGGGAGCATCGCTCGCCACAAGGGTCTCGGCTGCGTGCAGGTCCAGCAAATCCTTCTCGTTGAGCAGGGCATGCCCGACGCGGAAGCGGATCTGAGAGAGGCGAGAGCCGCGCCGGACAATGATCGGGAACGTCCGCGGGCTGATTTCCAGATAAAGCTGTCCCCGGTAACCCGCAGGCACCTTGTCGAACTCCTGGGCATGATCGACCATCACGCGGGTAAAGATATCGAGCCGGCCGGTCGAGCTTTTCGGGTTCGCCGACGCCGAGATTTCTTCCGGCAGGTCGAGGCTTTCCATCAGGGGTACGATATAGACGCACCCAGTCTCGAGAACGGCTCCCTCACTCAGGTCGATCTCATGGAGCGTCAACCGTTCGAGCTTTTCGGCAACCGTATGGGCGCGACCCGGCATGAAGCTCGCACGCACACGCATGGCCTTTGAGCCTAGACGCAAATCGAGGCTCGCCGGCTGGATCTGGTCGTGGTCGAGCATGACCTCGCTCTTCAACCGGCCTTCTCCGAACAGTGCGCCGATGGCACGGTCGGCCAAAATCCCCGAATTCCTCATCATTCTGCCCATCCTTTTCGGAGCCGACAAAACCAAACTCAAGGAATTGACGCAAGCCCGAGATAGGCGTAATGCAGCCTTATCCCGTGGTGATTTGGCCGGTCGGCTTGCAGCCACGTTAAACAAATGGCTAAAGAGACCGGGGTGAAACCGGTCTGCTTCCTGCGACCGGTTTTTTTGTTTTGAAAGGCGCATGGCATGAGCAAGAACTGGCGTCCGGCAACGCAGCTGGTGCATGGCGGAACCCTCCGTTCACAGTTCGGCGAAACCTCAGAGGCGATCTATCTCACCCAGGGCTTCGTCTACGAAACGGCGGAGGCGGCGGAAGCCCGCTTCAAGGGCGAGGATGACGGCTTCATCTATGCCCGCTACGGCAGCCCGACCAACGACATGTTCGAAAAGCGCATGTGCCTGCTCGAAGGCGCCGAGGAAGCCCGCGCCACCGCTTCCGGTATGGCCGCCGTCGCCGGCGCCATCCTCTGCCAGTTGAAGGCGGGCGACCATATCGTTGCGGCACGCGCCCTGTTCGGGTCCTGCCGCTGGGTGGTCGAAACGCTCGCCCCCAAATACGGCATCGAATGCACGCTCGTCGACGGACGCTTCCTGGAAAACTGGGAAAAGGCGATCCGTCCCAATACCAAGGTCATGTTCCTCGAAAGCCCGACCAATCCGACGCTCGAAGTGGTCGACATTGCCGGGGTGGCAAAGCTTGCCAACCAGATCGGAGCGAAGGTCGTTGTCGACAACGTCTTTGCAACGCCGCTGTTCCAGAAGCCGCTCGAACTCGGCGCTCATGTCGTCGTCTATTCGGCGACCAAGCATATCGACGGACAGGGGCGCTGCCTCGGCGGCGTTGTGCTTTCGAGCAAGGAATGGATCGAGGAGAACTTCCAGGACTATTTCCGCCACACCGGCCCGTCCATGTCGCCGTTCAACGCCTGGACGCTGCTGAAGGCCGTCGAGACGCTGCCGCTGCGTATCGGCCAGCAGGCCCGCAACGCTGCGCGCATAGCCGATTTCCTGGCCGAGCAGAAGCAGATCGCCAAGGTCATCTATCCGGGTCGGGCCGACCACCCGCAGGCCGATATCGTCGCCAAGCAGATGAAGGGTGGCTCGACGCTTGTCGCACTTGAACTCAAGGGCGGCAAGGCTGCCGCGTTCGCGCTCCAGAATGCCCTTGAGGTCGTGAAGATCTCCAACAATCTGGGCGACGCCAAGAGCCTGATTACCCATCCGGCCACCACTACCCACAAGAACCTGACCGAGGAGGCTCGTGCCGAACTCGGGATTTCCGGCGGCACCCTGCGTCTTTCCTGCGGCATCGAGGACACGGACGACCTTCTCGAAGATTTCGCCCGCGCGCTGAAGTCGGTACCCGCCTGAGGCATCAAGCCCGGCGGCCAAAAGGCCGCCGACGCGGCACTTCCGGGCGGTTCCAGCATATTCGCCCGGAACGGTTTCACCGCGCAACCATTAGCGTTAACGACGTTACCCAAGGCAGCCGGTAACCTTTCCGGCATTATTGAATTCCAGAGCCGGGCCGCTTGCTGTAAGCTATGGTAAGTGAGGCATTAAGAAGGTCTGGTGCATGTATCGCGCCCTGACACGAGATATAGAGGTCTGCGTCGAGCCATACTATCTGGAGGAGCAATCCGATCCGGATGACAGTCGCTATGTCTGGGGCTACCGGATCGTGATCGCCAATCATTCCAAGGTGCCTGTCCGGCTTACCCATCGCTATTGGCACATCACCGACCAGAACGGTCAGGTCGACGAGGTCAGCGGACCGGGCGTGATCGGCGAACAGCCGCGTCTGCGGCCCGGCGACACCTACGAGTATTCCTCGGGCTGCCCGCTGGACACTCCATCCGGCATGATGTTCGGCCACTATCGGATGGAAACGGACGACGGCGACGAATTCGACGTCGCCATCCCCGCCTTCTCGCTCGACGCACCGGGCATGCAGCGCATCCTTAACTAACCTCTGAACAGGCCGCAGAGCGGCCTCCTCAGGCGTCGCGAACCTCTTCCGCCTCATAGTGATACACTGTCGAGCAGAACTCGCAGGTGACGGTGATCTTGCCATCTTCAGAGCTGGAGGCGATCTCGTCTTCGGAAAATCCCTTCAGCACGCCTTTTACCTTTTCACGCGAACAACTGCAGCGATCATAGACAGCCTGCGGCTCGTAGACCCGAACGCCGCGCTCGTGGAACAGGCGGAACAACAGGCGTTCGATCCCGACCTGCGGATCGGTGAGTTCGTCCGCATCGATCGTCTCGACCAGCATGCGGGCTTCCGACCAGGAATCGTCTTCGGAGAATGCCCGTTCGCCGTTATCGCCGTCGCCACCGTGCAGGTCCGGTTGACGCATTCGCTCCGGCGCTTCGGGAAGGAATTGCGCAATCAGGCCGCCGGCCCGCCAGCCGCGGCGCGGACGCCCTTCCCCATCGCGATCGAACAGTTCGGCCACGCCGAGACGCACGCGGGTCGGGATCTGCTCCGACTGGCGGAAATAAACGCCGGCTATATCTTCAAGCGAGGCCCCGTCCAGCGGCACGATGCCCTGATAGGGCTGCATGAAACTGCCCTGGTCGATGGTAAAGGCCAGAACGCCCGTCCCGAGAAGCTCCTGCGGCGAGGTGCGGCCAGCGGCAATGGCTTCCGCCAGCGCTTCTTCATTGAACCGCGCATAGGCACGCAGGTTCTCCGGCGTCGAGAAATCGGCGACGAGCAGATCGACCGGGCCATCACTCTTCGTCTGGACGATGAACTTGCCCTCAAACTTGAGAGAGGTTCCAATCAGAACCGTCAGGACGATCGCTTCCGCAAGCAACTGCGCCACGGGCTGCGGATAGTCGTGCCGTCCGAGAATTGTGTTGAGCAAGGGACCGAGCTGTACGGCTCGGCCGCGCACATCGAGCCCCTCCACTTGGAAGGGGACAACGCGGTCGTCTCCGGCGAAACCGAATTCGCCGAGTTCGGCAGGCCTGCTTTGCATGTCATGAACTCCTGGCGCCGAGGCGCATAAAGATGCGGGGCGAACACCCCATTTTCGGCACAAATGGGGTCCTTGCACAACAAGGTCAAGCGAATGGCCGGCACAATCCCGTTAAACAACGCTCCGGCACGTCATGTACTCAGATGGCGCCGAGGCACCACGCAAGGATCGCCTTCTGGGCATGGAGACGGTTTTCCGCTTCATCGAACACTACGGATTGCGGCCCGTCGATCACATCGTCGGTCACCTCCTCGCCGCGATGGGCAGGCAGGCAATGCATGAACAGCGCATCAGCCGAAGCGCGCTTCATCAGCGACGAATTGACCTGGAAGGGCTGGAAGACATTGTGCCCACGCGCCTTATGCTCCTGGTTCATCGACACCCACGTGTCGGTGATAACCGCGTCGGCTCCGTCGACGGCCCGTTCGGCCTCATGGCACAACATGATCTCGCCGCCATTGTTGCGGGCCCAGTTCAGGAACTTATCGTCGGGCTCGGAACCGAGCGGCACCGCCATGTTCATGCGGTAACCGAAGCGGGCGGCGCCTTCGACCAGGGAATGAAGCACGTTGTTGCCATCACCCGTCCAGGCAATGGTCTTGCCCTTGATCGGGCCGCGATGCTCCTCGAAGGTCATGACATCCGCCATGATCTGGCAGGGATGCGTGCTGTCCGTCAGCGCGTTGATGACGGGAACGGTTGCATGCTCCGCCATTTCCAGCAACCGGGAATGATCGGTCGTGCGGATCATGATGGCATCGACGTAGCGCGAGAGAACCTTGGCTGTGTCGCCGATGGTTTCGGCACGGCCAAGCTGCATCTCGGTTCCGGACAGGAACAGCGTTTCGCCGCCGAGTTGGCGCATGCCCACATCGAAAGATACGCGCGTGCGGGTGGACGGCTTTTCGAAAATCATCGCCAGCATCTTGCCGGCCAGCGGCTTGTCAGCCGTGCCGGCCTTCGTGGCCTGCTTGCGGGTTTTGGCGTCTTCGAGAATCTGCCGAAGGTCGGAAGAATTGACTGCCGAAAGATCGAGAAAATGCTTGGGAGCGGCCATGCTGTTACCTGTTTAAATCCGGGCAGTCGTGTCGAGTGTCGTCTGAACCTTTTCCGCCGCAAGGCCGATGCGGTTCAGCCCCTCCCTGGCATCCTCGGTCGTGACGACAAGCGGCGGCAGAAGGCGGATGACGTTATCGCCCGCCGGTACGCCGAGGATATGCTCGTCGCGCATCGCCTGCAGCAGTTCCGCGGAAGGCACCTTCGCCTTGATGCCAAGCATAAGGCCTTCGCCGCGTATCTCCTCGATGACACCGGGGAACCGGTCCTTGAGCTCGGCAAGACCCTGGCGGAAGACGAGCGCAACGTCGCGCACATGTTCGAGAAAACCGTCGGCGAGGACGACATCGAGAACGGCATTGCCGACTGCCATGGCAAGCGGATTGCCGCCATAAGTGGAGCCATGAGTGCCGGCCTTCATGCCCGAGGCAGCGTCTTCTGTCGCAAGGCAGGCGCCGAGCGGAAACCCGCCGCCAATGCCCTTTGCCACGGCCATGATGTCAGGCGTGATACCCGTCCATTCGTAGGCGAACAGCTTGCCTGTACGGCCGATCCCGCACTGGACCTCGTCGAAGATCAGGAGAAGACCGTTGTCATCGCAGATCTTGCGCAGTTCCCGCAGGAAACCGGCAGGCGCGGTGCGGATGCCTCCCTCGCCCTGAACGGGCTCGATGAGGATCGCCGCCGTCTCGTCGGTGATCGCCGCCTTCACAGCTTCCAGATCGCCGAAAGGCACCTGATCGAAACCCGGCGCCTTGGGGCCGAAGCCTTCGAGATATTTCGCCTGGCCGCCAGCGGCAATCGTCGCCAGCGTGCGGCCATGGAAGGCGCCTTCGAAAGTGATGATGTGGAACCGCTCGCCATGTCCCTTGGAGAACTGATAGCGGCGGGCCGTCTTGATGGCGCATTCAAGCGCCTCTGCACCGGAATTCGTGAAAAACACCCGGTCGGCAAAGGTCGCCTCGGTCAGGCGCTTGCCGAGCTTTTCCTGGCCTGGGATCTCATAGAGGTTCGAAAGATGCCAGACCTTATCGGCCTGCTCACGCAATGCGCCGACGAGATGAGGGTGGGCGTGGCCCAGCGAATTCACGGCGACACCCGCTGCGAAATCGAGATATCGCTCTCCGTTTTCCGTAATCAGCCACACGCCCTCGCCTCGCTCGAAACGCAGCGGAGCGCGCATGTAAGTCTGATAAAGCGGAGAGGCCTCGGCCATAGCGAAAGACTCCTTTCGAAGAGCTTTTGTCTTTTCGGGTGCGGACCGACCGGAACCCCTGTTCCGCCGGGTCCAAAAAATCAAAAATGCCGCCTTGCGGCGGCGGCTGCACTATCGTCATTTCGCCCCTCCCTGTCAACGAAACACCGCGGAAAAGCGGAATTTTCGCCACTCGGAGTCGAGGGACAGAGCCAAGCGGCGCATGGGCGAACACGATCGCGCCTCGGTAGCAAGTTGGGGAAAACTTCGAAATCGATTCCCGATGATTCCGCCGACTCTTGTCACGGAGTCAGCCTCACACTAGGTTAAGAACCAATAAAGAAATTGCATGCGGCGGAATTAGTCACCGACAGTATCGAGGCAGTTTTGTTTCGGAATTTTCCGAAGCAACGGCGAGGGATTCTGCCAGCACGAATTGCGACCGGCGGAGAAAATGGCATGAACTGGACGGATGAGCGAGTAGAAAAGCTGAAGCGGCTTTGGGCCGAAGGCTTGAGCGCGAGCCAGATTGCCGCGCAACTTGGCGGAGTGAGCCGCAATGCCGTTATCGGCAAAGTTCACCGCCTCAGCCTTCCGGGCCGCGCCAAGGCCGGCGGCAGCGTCGCGACGACGCGGACGGCAAAGCGCACGGCGACGCCGCCCCGCGCCCAGAACTATGCGCCGCGCGTCACCACCCGCACCGTTGCGCGGCCTGCCGGCGCCAACATGCTCAAGGAAGAAATCGAGATCGAAGGCATCGAGGAAATCGATATCGCTCCGGCGAGCAACGTGGTCGTGCCGATTTCCCGGCGTCTGGCGCTGACGGAACTCACGGAACGCACCTGCAAGTGGCCGATCGGCGATCCTATGAAGGACGATTTCCATTTCTGCGGCTGCGAGTCGTCCGATAATTCCCCTTATTGCAACTATCACGCCAAGCTCGCCTACCAGCCGGTTGGCGACAGGCGTAGGTCGGCTCGATAAAGTCCGGCGTCTTCGGACAAAACCGGAAATGTAAAAACGGGCCTTTCGGCCCGTTTTTTGTCTGTCACAACGTATCCGCAATGTGATCCTGGAAAAACCCAATCAGGCTTCCATGGAATATCCCGCGCCGCGCACGGTGCGGATCACATCCTGCATATTCGAGAAGTTGAGAGCCTTGCGAAGGCGACCCACATGCACGTCGACCGTGCGTTCGTCGACATAGATGTCGTGGCCCCAGACGCCGTCCAGAAGCTGGGAACGCGAGAAAACGCGCCCGGGGGAAGCCATCAGGAACTCCAGCAGACGGAATTCGGTCGGCCCAAGCCGGACTTCGCGGCTCTTGCGATGAACCCGATGGGTCTCGCGGTCCAGTTCGATATCGCCGCAACGCAAGACACTGGAGAGGACCTCCGGACGTGCGCGGCGCAGCATGGCCTTGACACGCGCCATCAGTTCCGGGGTCGAGAACGGCTTGACGACATAGTCATCCGCCCCGGTCGCCAGACCGCGCACGCGCTCGCTTTCTTCGCCGCGGGCCGTCAGCATGATGATCGGCAGACGTTCCGTCTCCGGCCGCATACGCAACCGGCGGCAAAGCTCGATGCCCGAGACACCGGGCAGCATCCAGTCGAGGATGAGCAGGTCGGGAACCCGCTCCTGCAGCCTCAACTCCGCTTCATCGCCACGCAGGATGGTCTCGACCTCGTAACCTTCAGCCTCGAGATTGTAACGAAGAAGCACGCTCAGTGCTTCTTCGTCCTCAACGACAGCAATCTTGGGCAACATCGACTTCAACTACCTCTCTCAGGACCGACGGCTCACTCGGCGATGGCGCCGACGGTAGCTGTCAGGTCTTCCTTCGGGCGCTCGCCTTCCGGCTGAGCGCCGGTCGCCATGTAGTAGATCGTCTCAGCGATATTGGTGGCATGGTCGCCGATCCGTTCGATGTTCTTGGCGCAGAACAGAAGATGCGTGCAGCTGGTGATGTTGCGCGGATCTTCCATCATGTAGGTCAGAAGCTCGCGGAAGAGCGAGGTATAGATGGCGTCGATCTCCTCGTCGCGATCACGAATCGACTTGGCCTTTTCGGCCGAGCGTGTCGTGTAGACGTCGAGCACTTCCTTGAGCTGCACGAGCGCAAGCTCCGACAGATGCTCGATGCCGCGGGCGAGCTTGCGCGGAACGCCGGTGGCCTGAACGGCCATGACGCGCTTGGCGTTGCTCTTGCCGAGATCGCCGACCCGCTCCAGGTCATTGGCAATCTTGAGCGCGCCGATGATCTCGCGAAGATCAGCTGCAACCGGCTGGCGGCGGGCGATGGTGACGATCGCCTTGTCGCCGATCTCGCGCTCGGCGGCATCCATGATGACGTCGTCGGAAATGACCTTCTGGGCAAGGGCGGCATCGGAATTGACAAGCGCGCGAATGCTGTCGCCCACCATCTGTTCGGCAAGCCCACCCATCTCGGAGATGCGGCGCATCAGGTATTTCAGTTCCTCGTCATAGGCCGAGTAGATATGCGATGAAGACATGTTCTTGGTATCCTTGAAATGGAAGATCGATCACCGGATGCGGCGACATCAGCCGAAGCGGCCCATGATGTAGTCCTGCGTGCGCTGATCGTCCGGATTGGTGAACATCTTGTCGGTATCGTTTTCCTCGACCAGCAGACCGAGGTGGAACATCGCCGTGCGCTGGGAAACGCGGGCCGCCTGCTGCATGGAGTGCGTCACGATGACAATCGTGAAGTTGGTTCTGAGCTCGTGGATCAGTTCCTCGACCTTGGCGGTCGCGATCGGATCGAGTGCCGAGCAAGGCTCGTCCATCAGGATGACTTCCGGGCTGACGGCGACTGCACGGGCAATGCACAGGCGCTGCTGCTGGCCGCCGGAGAGACCGGTGCCAGACTCATGGAGGCGGTCCTTCACCTCGTTCCAGAGGCCGGCCTTCTGAAGGCTGGTCTCGACGATCTGGTCGAGATCGGCCTTCGACTTGGCGAGACCATGGATGCGCGGGCCGTAGGAAATGTTCTCGTAGATCGACTTCGGGAACGGGTTCGGCTTCTGGAAAACCATGCCGACGCGGGCGCGCAGTTCGACCACATCGATGGACGGATCGTAGATGTCCATCTCGTCGAGCGTGATCTTGCCGGTGACCCGGCAACCGTCGATCGTGTCATTCATGCGGTTGAGCGTCCTGAGGAAGGTCGACTTACCGCAGCCCGAAGGGCCGATGAGCGCGGTTACCGTATGCTCGCGAACGTTTAGGTTCACGTCGAAAAGCGCGCGCTTCTCGCCGTAGTAAACCGAGACGTCCTTGCCAATCATCTTGTAGTTCACATCGCTCATTTTCTGATCCAGCGCCTTTTCAACTGCTGATTCCGACATCATGTTCATGTCTCTTCTCCCTCTACCAGCGCCGTTCGAAGCGTCGCCGCAACAGGATTGCGCCCACATTCATTACCAGAAGGAACAGGAGCAGAATAATGATCGCTCCCGATGTACGTTCGACGAAAGCACGCTCCGCCTCGTTCGCCCACTGGTAGATCTGCACCGGAAGGGCGGTCGACGGCTCGAGCGGCGTACCTGGATAGTTGGCGACGAAAGCCACCATGCCGATCAGCAGCAACGGTGCCGTTTCACCGAGAGCATGCGCCAGGCCGATGATCGTGCCGGTCAGAATGCCCGGCATGGCAAGCGGCAGCACATGATGGAAGACCGTCTGCATCTTCGAAGCGCCGAGGCCGAGCGCGGCAGCGCGGATAGACGGCGGCACGGCCTTCAAAGCCGCACGCGTGGCAATGATGATGGTCGGCAAGGTCATCAGCGTCAGCACGAGACCGCCGACAATCGAGGCCGAACGCGGCAGGCCCATGAAGTTGATGAACACCGCAAGACCAAGAAGACCGAATACGATCGAGGGGACGGCAGCAAGGTTGTTGATATTCACTTCGATCAGGTCGGTGAAGCGGTTCTTCGGGGCAAACTCTTCAAGGTAGATTGAAGCCGCGACACCGATCGGCAGCGAAAGCACGAGGACGATCAGCATCATGTAGGCCGAACCGATGAGTGCCACCCCGACACCCGCCGCTTCCGGACGGCTGGATGCGCCGTTCACGAAAATGCCGGTGTTGAAGTGTCCGGCAAGCGCGCCGCTTTCGGCGAGCTGGTTCATCCATGCGAGCTGCTGGTCGGAAACCTTGCGGTTCTGCTCGGCAACCGACAGATCGATCTGGCCCTTGTAGGCGGAGTCGATGTTGGCGTTGGCAAGCAGGGTCACCGGAACCGTCTTTCCGATCAGCGATTGATCGGCAAGAACCATATCGCGCAATGCCACGCGAACGCTGTCGGACAGCATGTCCTGAACGGCGCGCGCCTTGACGCGATCACTCGTATCGACACCGAGGACTTTGGCGACCGCATCCCTTGCCAGAAGCGGATAATTCGCCATCTGCAACACATTCGGGTTTTCTGCCCGCTTGTTATTCGGGTCGATGACCTTTTCCGAAAACTCGATCGGAACGGTAATCATCGTCTGTTCAAAAGCCGTATAGCCCTTGGAAACGACCGAGAACAGCAGGAGGAACAGGAACAGCAGACCGAAGGCGATGGCGGCAACGCCATAGGCACGGAAACGACGTTCTGCGGCATAGCGGCGCTTGATGCCGATATCGCGGCGTCCGGAGGTTCTGGCGGCGCCGGAGACCGCAGTCGAGGCGGGGGTGACGACCTGGCTCATTCGTACTGCTCCCGGTATTTGCGCACGATGTAGAGCGCGTAGATGTTGAGGCAAAGCGTGATGACGAACAGCGTGATGCCGAGGGCGAAAGCCACCAGCGTCTGCGGCGAGGTGAACTCGAGGTCGCCAGTGAGCTGGTTGACGATCTTGACGGTCACTGTGGTCATCGGTTCGAACGGATTGAGCTGCATGCGGGCAGCAACGCCGGCGGCGAGCACCACAATCATGGTTTCGCCGATAGCGCGGGATGCGGTCATCAGCAAGGCGCCGACGATGCCGGGAAGAGCAGCCGGAAGGATGACGCGCTTGACTGTCTCCGACCGCGTGGCGCCGAGGCCGAGCGAACCGTCACGCAGCGCGCGGGGAACCGCGGTGATGATGTCGTCCGACAATGAGGAAACGTATGGGATGAGCATGATGCCCATGACGAAACCGGCGGTCAGAACGCTCTGCGCCTGAATGAAGCTGACATAGTTGCCGGTCGCAAGACCGCTGAGTTGAGCCGAAAGGTCGCGCAGGAAGGGACCGACGGTGGTCATCGCGAAGAAGCCGTAGACGATCGTCGGAATGCCTGCCAGGACTTCCAGCAGCGGCTTGGCGATGGAGCGGACCGTCGGGGTCGCGTATTCGGCCATGTAGATGGCTGAAAACAGGCCGACGGGCACCGCAAACAGCATGGCGACGAAGCCGATGTAAAGCGTGCCCAGCAGAAGCGGCAGCAGGCCGAACTGACCGGAGGAGTCCGTCGAACCGGCGGCCGCAAATCGCGGGTCCCACACTGTTCCGAAGAAAAACTCCCAGGCCGGAACCATGCGGAAGAAGTGGATCGCCTCGGTCAGCATGGACAGCACGATGCCGACGGTCGTCAGGATCGCGATCGACGATGCGACGATCAGGCCGATGAGCATCATCTGTTCGACGCGATTGCGTGCGCGGAAACGGGGGGCGATCAGGCGCTGGCTGACGATTGCGCCGATGACGGCGACGGCTATCACGGCGACGACCATGGCGAGACGATTGGTGTCGGCGAACTCAATCATCGCCTTCGCGGCCGTCACCATGTAGGGCTGCGGATCATCGGCGATCGCGACACCGCGTTCTGCGAGCAGCGCGCGTATCTCGGCCGGAGCTGCAGTCTCAACCGCAGCACGTCCGTTGTCGTCAAGCCGACGCAGACCGTTCGCAATCGACGAGATCATGCCGTAGTTGAGGTTGCGCGTCGTTTCGGGCAGCGCCTTGACCTCTTCCGGAAAAGTCGCGGCGACGCGGCTTTCGACCATGGCCGGCGTGACTGCAGCCCAAACGGCCAGCAGCAGAACGGCGGGCAATATGGCAACAAGCGCAGAAAATGCGCCATGATAGCCGTAACGGGAATGAAGGCTGGAGGGCCTGCCCGCAGCGAGACTTGCGGCTCTCGAGGAACCGATCACATAGGCGACGATGCCTATGACGATCACTATCAGCAGCAGAAGAGATGTACTCATCGTCACTTCCCCGGACCTGCAGGCCTGACCACCATGCGTCCGTTGCTCGAAGTTTCACCTGATCACGACTTAAAAAATGGGCCAGCGGCCCAGGCCGGAGCATTAGCGGGACGGCCACAGTATTCACGAAAGAAACCGGCGCGGCGAAAACGCCGCGCCGGGAATTCTCATTACTTGCCTTCGGCAAACTGGGTGCGAGCGGCTTCGCGCTCTGCATCCGGGGCGGGTACCAGGCCGTAAGCAGCCAGCGGGCCTTCCGGGCCAACCATCTGATCGTCGAGGAAGAACTCAACGTATTCCTTCAGGCCCGGGATCACGCCGAGGTGGGCCTTCTTGACGTAGAAGTACAGCGGGCGGGAAACCGGATATTCGCCGGAAGCGACGGTTTCAACGCTCGGCTTGACGCCGCTGATGGTGGCGACCTTCAGCTTGTCGGCGTTGTTTTCATAGAAGGAGAGGCCGAAGACGCCGACAGCGGTCTTGTTGGCGTCGATGCGAGCGAGCGTTTCGGTGTAGTCACCGTCGATATCGACAGCCTTGCCGTCCTTGCGAACAGCAATGCACTTCTTCGGCGCGGTCTTTTCGTCGACCAGCGTCTTGATTACGTCCTGTGCGCCGGTGTCCTTGCAGCCGTGGGCCATAACCTTTTCTTCGAAGACTTCACGGGTGCCATGCTTTTCGCCCGGAATGAAGGCTGCGATTTCAACGTCCGGCAGATCCTTGTTGACTTCCGACCACTTCATGTAGGGGTTGGCAACCAGCTTGCCGTCAACGACGACTTCAGCGGCCAGAGCCTTGTAGATGTCGGCCGGGGTCAGCGCGAGATCCTTGTTGGAAGCATCGACGGCGAAGACGATACCGTCATAGCCGAACTTGACTTCCTGGATTTCCGTCACGCCGGCAGCCTTGCAGGCCTCGACTTCGGAATCCTTGATCTTGCGCGAAGAATTGGCAATGTCGATCGTTTCAGCGCCAACGCCCTTGCAGAATTCCTTGAGACCTGCGGACGAACCGCCGGACTCAACAACCGGGGTTTTGAAGTTGGAGAAGGTCTCGCCGAAGGTTTCAGCGACGATCTTGGCATAGGGCAGAACGGTCGAGGAGCCAGCGACCTGCACCTGGTCGCGAGCAGCAGCGGCGCCAGCGAAGGCGACGGAGGCAACCAGGGCTGCAACCGAAATCTTGAGGATGTTCATACAAAATCTCCCGTCAGTGGGCTTGTGTGTCGATGCGACCGCCAACGGCATTCATTGTCGTCGCGATCGGCAGGCCCTTCTTAGACCCTGTTCACCCACCCTTTTATGTCAGTTCGATGAAACATTTATGACATATCAAGCTGTTGATATTTAAAACTTTTCTTAAGGCACGGGGGCATTTGGCGCGGTTTTTGTGTCAACCGCTGCAACATTTCACCCGACCGGGCGAGGCGGACGGCGGCGAGCCTTCAGAAGCGGACGGTGAACTCCGTACCCACGCCAACGGCCGACTTGACGATGAGCCTTGCGCGGTGCCGTGTCAGGATGTGCTTGACGATTGCGAGACCGAGACCGGTGCCTTTCTTGGACCGGCTGTCGGCGACGCTGACGCGGTAGAATCTTTCCGTCAATCGCGGAACATGTTCGGCTGGAATGCCGGGGCCGAAATCCAGAACGCTGACCTCGACCGGACCACCTTGCGGATTGCGCACATAGACATCGACGACACGCCCCTCCTGCCCGTATTTGCAGGCGTTTTCAATGAGGTTTTCGAAGACCTGGACCAGTTCGTCGCGATCCCCCAGAACCTCGACCCTATCTTCCGGCAAGTGCAGGCGGATTTCGACATCGAGATCCCTGGACAGAGGGGTCAGGGAATCCCGCACGTGGCCGATCACCGGCACCAGATCCACCTTCTGGTCTGGGGCCAGATGGGCTTTCAGCTCCAGCCGGGAAAGCGAGAGAAGATCGTCCACCAACCGGCTCATTCGGTTGGCCTGTTCAAGCATGATTGCCAGAAACCGCTCCTGCGCCTTCGGATCGCCGCGCGCCGGCCCCTGCATCGTTTCGATGAAACCGCGCAAAGAAGCGAGCGGCGTGCGAAGCTCGTGGCTCGCGTTGGCGACAAAGTCGCTGCGCATGCGGTCCAGCCGGCGCAGCTCCGAAATGTCCCTGAACGACAGAAGGAAGAGTGCTTCACCGCCCTTTTCCGCAGACTGCGGCACCGGGGCGATCCGAACAATATAGACCCGTTCGGAGGGAAGCCGTTCGGAATGTTCGATCTGGTTCGGCTCGTCTGTCGCGATCGTCTCTCGCACCATGTCGAGAATGCTCGGAGAGCGCCAGCGCGCGGAGATATGCTGCCCTGGGGAGAGGGCTCCGAAGGCTTTCTCCGCCGCGAAATTCTGCCCTCGCAGCATGCCGTCCCTGCCAATGATGAAGACCGGCAGGTCCAATGCGGAGAGCGTTGACAAGATGACAGGCAAAACCGGCTCGTCGTCCCCCGCCTCGTCCGCAACATGTTCTGGCGGGGCGACGAAGGAAACCTCAGCCTGTTCGTCGCCCTTCTGCACCAGGATGGCCAGAACGCCGAGGACGAGGAGAATGACGGCAAATACAGGATCGGCGCCGGACAGATAGGCGGCGACGGAAATCAGCACGGCCGCCAGCAGGTAAGCCCAGCCGGACCGCATCCGCCGCAGGAGCCTGCGCCACTCGAATGAACTTTCTGCCACAAGAACCTCGCCTGATGGATGCGTAGCCGATCATCAAACAACCGTGATATCGCCGATTCATGACAGATCTATGCGGGGGCCGCCATCATTCCCCCCGGTTATCCCCATGACTGAACACGACAGCGGCGAACCCGCGGTGTTATTTCAGCAAGATCTTGAAACAACGCAGCAAATATGTCCCTTTGGCGGATTACGATCGCATCGTCGCCGAACCGGGAGAGGAAAGAATATGGAAACCGGACAGGAAAGCCGTGCCGTCACGCTTGTCATCGACGGGGAAAGCCGCATCTTCGACATCGACGATCCCAAACTGCCAAAATGGATCGACGACGAATCCCTCGCTTCCGGTGATTTTCCCTATGACAAGAAAATGGACGAGGAAGAGTTCGAGGACGAACTGGAGAAACTGCAGGTCGAACTGGTGAAGCTGCAATTCTGGCAACAGAAGACCGGCAAACGGGTTATGGCGCTGCTCGAAGGCCGCGATGCCGCGGGCAAGGGCGGCACCATCCACGCCACCCTCTCCTACATGAATCCCCGCTCCGCCCGGGTCGTCGCGCTCACCAAGCCGACCGAGACCGAGCGCGGACAGTGGTATTTCCAGCGCTATGTCTCGCATTTCCCGACAAGCGGAGAATTCGTGCTGTTTGACCGCTCCTGGTACAACCGCGCCGGCGTGGAACCCGTCATGGGCTTCTGCACCAAGGATCAGTACGAGGATTTCCTGAAACAGGCGCCCCGCGTCGAAAAACTGATCGAACAGGACGGCATTCATTTCTTCAAGTTCTGGCTGGATATCGGCCGAAAGATGCAACTAGAACGCTTCCATGACCGCCGGCACGATCCGCTCAAAGTCTGGAAATTGTCACCGATGGATATCGCCGCCCTCAACAAATGGGACGATTATACGGAAAAGCGCGACCGGATGCTGAAGGAAACCCATACCGAGTATGCGCCCTGGACAATCGTAAAGGCAAACGACAAGCGGCGGGCACGCCTCAACGTTATCCGGCACATCCTGCTATCGATCGACTACGAGGACCGCGACGAGGAAAAGATCGGTAAGATCGATCGGAAAATCATCGGTTCCGGCCCGGATTTCCTGTCGAAGAAATAGCCCGCGGGCGGCGTCACTCTCCCGGCAACACCCGCACGGAGTAGAGATTGATGCCGCGCCCGGTGCCGGCCAGGTCGCCATTCAGCACGAGACGTCCGGGCGTACCCGGAGCAATCGATCGTTCGAACGACACCCGGAAAAGGGCGTCCGTCTTTTCAGGATTTGCGGTGAAGCGATGGCGGGCGCAATCGCCCAGCCGATCGAACTCGCAGGAGACCGAGATCTGCACCTGCTTGTCATCTGCCGACTGCAGGGTTAGCGCGATGGTCGAGGTACGACCCGCCATTTCCCTCAGCACCTCCGTCGGGAAAGTGATCTCCACGCTGCCATCGGCATCGCCGCTGCGCGAAAGGACGCGGACGGCTGTGCCGTCACTGGCGGTGACGACATCGACCAGGGCATTGCCACGCGGACGGATGGCAGAAATCTGCTTCGGTTCGAAAACCTCGATCCAGTCGTCGGAGAAACCGCTGCGCGCATCGAGCGCCTTCGGCTCCTGGGTCGGCTGGGCCGCGTCGAAATCTTCGGCTTCCGCATGCGGCGGAGGATTGGGCACGCTGGTATCCCGCTCGGCCGCAGTCAGCAGAACGCCCGAGGTATAGACCCACCAGACACCCATGCCGAGAGACGCGAGAAGCGTGCAGGATATGAAGAGCCGCGAATAAAAGCCCCGGCGGGGCCGGCGCCGAACGACGGCTTCCGGACGAATATCGAGCTTGGGGCCTTTCCCCCTTGCGGACACGTCCCCTCCCACCCTGATTTCAGGTTCGGGCTCGATTCTGTCAGACGGATCGTCCAGCCAAGGATCTGCCTCCCGCGATGGAGATTCCACATCGAAGGAGGGCTCGACGGCGGGGCGTTCGCCCGCATGGCGTTCAACGGCCTGATGGTCGGCGAAACGCGGTTCCTCGCGCAATCCCGGCCGAGCCGGCGCCGGGGGCGTCGCGACCGGGGGGACAGAGGCTGAAGGCGCGGGCACAGGCGGCGCAACCTGAACGTCGACGCGCGCCCGCTCCTCAAGCTCGATTGCATGAATGACCGTTTCCAGCCGATGACGCTGATAGGCTATCGTTTCGGGATCGTTGACATTCTGCTTGCGCAATCCGCTTTCGAGCGCCTGACGCGCCGACTGATAGATGCGGGCACGGGTTTCCGCATTGGTGCGATCCGACCGCTCGAGAGCGTTTCTGATGGCCGTTTCCAATCCGCTCACTGGCTATACTGCTCCTTCAGGCGGATTGACGCCGCCGAGACCCGTTTTCTTAACGATTCGGTAACGGCTGCCGATCCGATCCGCAAGCCCCGCCCTTTCGCTTCCCACCGATACCTGGCAGAAAGTCGCCGGCCGGAAGGCGGGCGGCAAGGGAAGGACATGCATCGAAAGAACATGAAGATGCCCGATCCGACCCCGCCTTATTTGCGATGCTTTCACGTGCCGGACCGGCATCCACACCCTTTTCCCGAAGACAGGACTCTGGTAGACAATTGACGTTTTCGTAAACGTCATAGTGGGGAGGTTACCATGGCGCTTCCGCCAGTTCTGTCCGACAACCTGAGGCTTCCTGTGGTCGCCTCGCCGCTTTTCATCATTTCCCATCCGGACCTGACGCTGGCGCAGTGCAAGGCTGGCATCGTCGGCGCCTTTCCGGCGCTCAATGCAAGGCCCGAGGCCCAACTCGACGAATGGCTCGCCCGGATCACCGAAGAACTCGCGGCACATAATGCGCGAAATCCGGATCGGCCCGCCGCCCCGTTCGCAGTCAACCAGATCGTGCACACCTCCAACAAGCGGCTGGAACACGACCTTATGCTCTGCGTCAAACACAAGGTGCCAATCGTCATCTCCTCGCTCGGCGCGGTGCCGGAAGTGAATGCGGCGGTGCATTCCTATGGCGGTATCGTGCTGCATGACGTGATCAACAACCGTCACGCCCATTCGGCAATCCGCAAGGGAGCCGACGGGTTGATCGCAGTCGCGGCCGGAGCAGGCGGGCATGCCGGTACGCTGTCGCCTTTCGCGCTGGTGCAGGAGATCCGCGAATGGTTCGACGGCCCCCTGCTGCTGGCAGGCGCGATCGCCACTGGCGGCGGCATTCTGGCTGCCCAGGCGATGGGCGCGGACATGGCCTATATCGGCTCGCCGTTTATCGCCACCACGGAGGCCCGCGCCAGCGATGCCTACAAACAGGCGATCGTGGAGGCCCATGCCAGCGACATCGTCTATTCCAACTATTTCACCGGCATACACGGCAATTACCTGAAACCCTCGATCGTCGCCGCCGGGATGGATCCGGACAACCTTCCGGTCGCAGACCCATCGAAAATGGATTTCGACAAGGCGACCACCGGCGCCAAGGCCTGGAAGGATATCTGGGGCTGCGGCCAGGGCATCGGCGCCGTCAAGGCGATTGATCCCGTGGCGAAGGTCGTCGACCGGCTGGAGAACGAATACAAGGCGGCCCGCGCACGCCTTTCGCTTTGAGACCTGCTCTAAGACGAGGTGTTGCGGCGATCAGGAGGAAAACCGCAACACCACCGATTTCCCCGCTTGAAATTCCGGCGCGATGCCTGTATCAGCGCCGACATATCGCAACCGCAGAGACGACGGTTGCCAAGGGCCGCTTTAGCTCAGTCGGTAGAGCACATCATTCGTAATGATGGGGTCACGTGTTCGAGTCACGTAAGCGGCACCAGTTTCCTCAAAAACCAATGAGAGATGGAAAATCGAGCGGCATGGGTCCGATCGTTTTCATCTGGTCCGTTCCTGCCGCGTGGAGCCGGTGCCCCCAAACAAAAAGGGCGCCCGTGTGGGACGCTCTTCTTGTTTCGGGGAGATCGGGCCGGAACACAGGCGCCCCGACCGTGCATCGTCAATCGGCACGACCAACGCTGTCGTAGATGAAGCCGTGGCTCAGTGGCTCGGACGGTACGTACACGTTGCGCAGATCGATCAGAACCGGCTGCTTCATCAACGACTTCAGCTTCCCGAAATCGAGCGCGCGGAAGTGCTTCCACTCGGTGATGATGACCAGCGCATCGGCATCCTTCGCAACGTCTTCGACACCGTCGCGATAGCTGATTTCCGGCATCAAGCCACGGGCAGCGGGCATACCCTCGGGATCGTAGGCCTGAAGGATGGCACCCTTATCGAGAAGGGCCTGGACGATCGCCAGAGCCGGCGATTCGCGAATGTCATCGGTGTCCGGCTTGAAGGTCAGTCCGAGAATGCCGATGGTCTTGCCGCGAATATCGCCTTCCAGGGCGCGTTCAACCTTGCGGGCCATGGCGCGCTTGCGGGTCTCGTTGATGCCGACAATCGTCTCGATGAGGCGGATCGGGCTGTTGTGATCCTGCGCGGTCTTGACGAGGGCGAGCGTATCCTTCGGGAAGCACGATCCGCCATAGCCGGGGCCGGCATTGAGAAACTTCTGGCCGATGCGGCTGTCGAGGCCCATGCCCTTCGACACGTCCTGCACATTGGCACCGACCTGTTCGCAGAGATCGGCGATCTCGTTGATGTAGGCAAGCTTCAGGGCGAGGAAGGCATTTGCCGCATATTTCGTCAGTTCCGCGGTACGACGCGATGTGAAGAGCACCGGATGCTTCTGCGGATCGAGGGCTGCATAGACATCGGCCATGATGGTCTTGGCGCGATCGTCATTCATGCCGACGACCACGCGGTCGGGCGCCATGAAGTCCTCGATCGCCGCACCTTCCCGGAGGAATTCCGGATTAGAAACCACGGCGACATCGGCATCCGGATTTTCTTCGGCAATGATTCGTTCGAGCTGGTCACCCGTACCGACGGGAACCGTCGACTTGGTGACAACGACCGTGAACCCCTTCACCGCGCGCGCAATCTCCCGGGCGGCGGCAAAGACATAGGCAAGATCGGCATGACCGTCGCTCTTTCGCGACGGCGTGCCGACGGCGAGGAAGACAACATCCGCCTCGCCGACCGGGCCGGCGAGATCCGTGGTAAAGCTCAGACGCCCGGCGGCGACATTCTTCTTGATGAGTTCCTCAAGACCCGGCTCGAAAATCGGCACTCTGCCGCTATTGAGCATGGAGATCTTTTCTTCGACCTTGTCGATACAAACGACATCATGACCGAAATCAGAAAGGCAGACGCCCGAAACGAGGCCGACATAACCGGTACCAATAATCGCTATGCGCACAACAGACTCCACTCGATTTTGTGTGGGGAATGGCAGTCTCGCATGACCCCTCCGCCGGCTTGGGAGACCCGGCGAGCGACCGCGAAAACCGGTCATTCCGCTGACCGATACTCAGAAATGTTAATTGCCGGTTAACACTTACCGCATTGCGAAACGTAAACCAAGCTCATCCTGCCAAAAGCCCCCGTTACTTTCCTGCTCCGTCACTTAAGGGATTTTGCCTTCCCGTTTTACATAAAAAAAACCCCGCCGAAGCGGGGCCTTTTCAGGGTGAAAGTCCTACATCCAATAGGGCGGCACGCCATAGTAATCATAAACGGAGCGGCCGTTTTCGCGATACCAGTCGCGGTCTTCGCTGCGGAAGCGCGGTGCACGCTCGATCTGCTCCCGGGTCAGGTCAACCCGATATCCATCGAGTTCCTCGTCATAGGTAAGCTTCTCCCACGGCAGCGGATAGTAATCGTCCCCGATACCGAGGAAGCCACCGAAACTCAGGACTGCATAGGCGACGCGACCGCCGCGCTTTTCGAGAATGATTCGCTGGATGGAACCGATACGCTTGCCATCGGCGCCGTAGACAGCCGTGCCTTCCACCTTGTCGCTGGCGATCAGGGTCGGGGTATCCTTCACATAAGGGTCACGACCAGAAGTTTGTCCGCTTTCGTGCAGCATGATGCACCTCCTTTTTCTCTTCGATACGTCAGGGGCAACGCCCCAGCGGCTCCGGTGTTCCTTGAACACCCGCGCAAAACACACCTGGTTCTCGCCGGCAGCGGCTCGAGCCATTGGAAATACATTGAAAAGCCGCGACCAAGGCAAAGACGAAGAGCACGAGATTTATTGACGCTTACGTTAAGGTTATATAGAGCTAAGAGGGCTTGAACCGGCTTACCAAAGGCATAAGCTCGGTTTGCGCGTCGAGGAGGGGGCATGCCGGCCACGGGAGGGCGGGCATGAAGGAAACTTTGACCGGGAGGTAAACATGTCTGATCTCGCGAGCCGCCATAGCGGCCGGGCAGCGGAAAAAATCTGGCTTTCATCTTATCCGTCTACGGTGCCGGCGGAAGTTCCTCCCCCGGAACATGCCTCGCTCGGCGCGCTTTTCGAGAGCAGTTGCGCCAGATATGCGGATCGTCTCGCCTTTTCCAGCATGGGACGCGGCATGACTTATCGCGAACTGGAAGCACAGTCGCGCAAGATCGGGGCTTGGCTGCAGGCGCAGGGCTTGCAGAAGGGTGACCGTGTAGCGGTGATGACGCCCAACATCCTGCAAAATCCCGTGACGGTCTACGGCATACTGCGAGCCGGCTTCACCGTGGTCAACGTCAATCCGCTCTATACGCCGCGTGAACTGGAACACCAGTTGAAGGACAGCGGCGCCAAGGTCATCTTCGTCCTTGAAAACTTCGCCCGGACTGTCCAGCAGGTGATCGCCCATACTCCGATCCGGCATGTGGTGGTGGCCACCATGGGCGATATGCTGGGCCTCAAGGGCCACATCGTCAATTTCGTGGTGCGCAAGGTCAAGAAACTCGTGCCCGCCTGGTCCATTCCCGGGCACAAGAGCTTCAATCGCGTGTTGGCGGAAGGCGCACGCCAGACGCTGAAGCCATCCGATGTCGCGGGCGATGACATCGCCTTCCTGCAATATACCGGAGGCACGACGGGTGTTTCCAAGGGCGCGACGCTCACCCATTCCAACCTGCTGGCCAACAAGGCGCAGATCGCACTGTGGCTCGAGGCGGCGTTCAACAGCAAGGGCCGGCCGGAGGTAATGACCTTCATCTGCGCGCTGCCGCTCTACCATATCTTCGCGCTGACGGTGAATTCGCTGATGGGGGTCGCGACAGGCAGCCACAATGTTCTGATCGCCAATCCGCGCGATATTCCCGCCTTCGTCAAGGAACTTCAGCAGCACAAGGCCCATATCTTTCCCGGTCTGAACACCCTGTTCAATGCGCTGATGAACAACCCGGACTTCAAATCGCTTGATTTCTCGTCCCTGCTTCTGGTGCTTGGCGGCGGCATGGCGGTACAGCGGCCCGTCGCCGAACGCTGGTTCCAGATGACCGGCTGCCCGATCACCGAGGGCTACGGTCTTTCGGAAACATCGCCTGTCGCAACCGTGAACCGACTCGATAGCAACGAGTTTTCCGGTATGATCGGCCTGCCTCTACCTTCGACCGATATCGAGATCCGAGACGAGGACGGGAATACGCTGCCGATCGGCGAGACCGGCGAGATCTGCATCCGCGGGCCGCAGGTCATGGCCGGCTACTGGCAGCGCCCCGACGAAACCGCCAAGGTGATGACCCCGGATGGCTTCTTCAGGTCCGGCGACATGGGCATGATGGACGAGCGAGGCTACGTGAAGATCGTAGACCGCAAGAAGGACATGATCCTGGTGTCCGGTTTCAATGTCTATCCGAACGAGATCGAGGAAGTTGCGGCCATGCATCCGGGTGTCCTGGAATGCGCGGCAATCGGCGTTCCCGACGAACATTCCGGCGAGGCGGTCAAGCTTTTCGTCGTGAAGAAGGACCCGGCGCTGACCGAGGCCGAGCTCAAGACCCATTGCGCCGAAAACCTCACCAATTACAAGCGCCCGCGTTACATCGAATTTCGCGCGGAATTACCCAAATCCAACGTCGGCAAGATCCTGCGGCGCGAGCTCCGCGACAGTTCGGCCGCCAAGTAACGTCTTTGCAACAATGGCCGGCCGGCGGAGCCGATACCTGCCGTCGATGTTTCATTCTCGCGGAGTGCGCCTTGATCGGGCGCATTCCCCAGAATAGTGTCGCCCTCATCTTTGCCAACCAGGGAAAAGAAGATGCAGGCTATCATCGACAAACTCATCAGCACTGCCGCCGCCACCCGCGCGGAGGATCTGCGAGCCGCCTTTGCCGCCGACGCCCAGCGCTTCACCCGGTTCAGCACGTCCCTTGACGATTTGCTGATGGACTACTCGAAATGTGCCGTGAACGATGAAATCATGGCGCTGCTGGAAGAACTCTGCATGGCCGCCGGCGTCGCGGAAAAGCGTGACGCGATGTTTGCCGGCGAGAAGATCAACTTCACCGAAAACCGTGCCGTGCTGCATACCGCGCTGCGCAATCGGGCAAATACGCCGGTGATCGTTGACGGCGCCGATGTGATACCCGACGTCAACGGCGTTCTTGCAGCGATGGGAAGGTTCGCCGATTCGGTTCGTTCCGGCCGGCTTACCGGCGCGACGGGCAAGACCATCACCGACGTCGTCAACATCGGCATCGGCGGCTCGGATCTCGGCCCAGCCATGGCGACACTGGCGCTCGCTCCCTTTCATGATGGCCCGCGCCTGCATTTCGTGTCGAATGTCGATGGCGCCCATATCGCAGATACGCTGAAGCAGCTTTCTGTGGAGACGACGCTGTTCATCGTGGCGTCCAAAACCTTTACCACCATAGAGACGATGACCAACGCACAGACGGCCCGCGCCTTCATCGCCAAGGCGCTCGGCGAGGATGCCGTCGGCGCGCATTTCGCTGCCGTGTCGACCGCACTCGACAAGGTCGCCGCTTTCGGCATCTCCGCCGATCGTGTCTTCGGCTTCTGGGATTGGGTCGGCGGTCGCTATTCGATCTGGTCGGCCATCGGCCTGCCGCTGATGATCGCCATCGGGCCTGAGAATTTCGGCCGCTTCCTCGATGGCGCCCATTCGATGGACCAGCATTTCCGCACGGCGCCGTTTTCGAAGAACCTGCCAATGCTGCTTGGCGCGATCGGCGTTTATCACCGCAACGTGCTCGGCTATCCGACTCGGGCCATCCTGCCCTATGACCAGCGTCTGTCGCGCTTTCCGGCCTACCTGCAGCAGCTCGACATGGAATCGAACGGCAAGAGCGTGACGATCGACGGCAAGCCGGTCGCCGGCGCCTCCGGCCCGGTCGTCTGGGGCGAGCCCGGCACCAATGGTCAGCACGCCTTCTATCAGCTCATCCATCAGGGAACGAGCATCATTCCGGCCGAATTCATGATCGCCGCCAAAGGCTTCGAGCCCGACCTCCGCCACCAGCACGAACTGCTGATTTCAAATTGCCTTGCCCAGTCTGAGGCCCTAATGCGCGGCCGCACGCTTGCCGAGGCCAAGGCGCAGCTGACGGCAAAGGGCGTGGACGAAGCGACAGCGGATTTCCTCGCGCCGCATCGGGTGTTTTCAGGCAACCGTCCCTCGATCACCTTCGTCTACGAGCAGTTGACCCCGTTCGCGCTGGGGCGATTGATCGCGCTCTACGAGCATCGCGTTTTCGTGGAAGGCGTGATCTTCCGCATCAACTCGTTCGACCAGTGGGGCGTGGAGCTCGGCAAGGAACTGGCGACCGGCCTTTTGCCGGTGGTGGAAGGCAAGGTCGCAGCAACCGGTCACGACAGCTCGACGGCCGGTCTCGTCGCCGCTCTTCGAAATGCGCGCGGCTGAGGCCGCGCTTATTTTCCTTAAAACCCGATTTCCGCTGCGAAGGGCGGATTGGCCCCTGCCCGCGAAACCGTCACCGCCGCGGCCTTTGCGCCCAGTCGAAGCGCCGCCTCGACACCCGCTTCGTCGAGCGTGGCGATCTTTTCCTTGGTAAGTCTATCCTGACGCTTCAGTGAGGCGAGAATACCGGCGTCGAAGGTGTCGCCGGCACCGACGGTATCGACGACCTCAACCCGTTCACTCGGCACGGAAAGCTTGAAACCGGCTGTATAACCGGTGGCACCTTCCGCACCGCGGGTAATCACCACGAGCTTGGCACCCTTGTTCAGCCAGTGACGGGCGAGAGTATCTTGATCGCCTTCCAGACCGAACCATGCAAGGTCCTCATCGGAGAACTTGATGATATCGGACATGGCTGCCATCCGGTTGATGCGCGCCATATGCGCCTGCTTGTCCTTGATGAAGCCGGGACGAATATTCGGATCGAGCGAGATCACGCGCTTCGCGTGTTCACGGGTCATCAGCGCTTCGTAGGTCGCGCCGCACGGCTCGGGGATGAGGCTGATCGCACCGAAATGCAGGGCCTCGCAATCGTCGCCGAGCACCGGCAAGTCAGACTCGGCAATCATCCGGCCGGCAGTGTTCTCGTCATAGAAGGCGTAGCTTGCGTGCCCGTCGACCAGCTTGACGAAAGCGATGGTGGTCGGACGCGAGAGCGTCGCGCAGAAGGCGTAGTCGACATTGCTCTGCTTCAGCGTCTCACGCAGGATGTCGCCCATCATATCGTCGGAAAGACCGGTGAAGAAACCGGTCGGAATGCCGAGGCGCCCGAGCGCAATTGCGGTGTTGAAGATCGCGCCGCCGGCATAGGGCGCAAATGCCCTCTCACCGCGCGTGGTTTCGCGCGGCAACATGTCGATGAGCGCCTCGCCACAGCACAGGATCATCCGGGCATCCTCCCTTACCAAGAACGACTTTCAATCGATTTAAAGCAATCCGGGTGGAAACGCCAGAGCTGCTTTCGGTTTAAGCGAGTTCCGTGACGCCACCGTGGCGGCCCGACCAGGCCAGCGGGGCATCGAGGAAGGACTCGACCTCGGTCAGCGTCCTTTCATCGAAAAGCTTCTGCTCGCGCGCGACGGCCAGCACATTACGCCAGGTGGCGATGTAATGCAGCTTCACATTGCCGTTGGTGAAACGTTCCTCGGCTTCGGCAAAGATACCGTAGTAGAAGAGGGCGATACCGTGATCGACCACGCCGCCGGCAGCGCGCACGGCATCGATGAACTTGAACATGCTGCCACCGGCCGTCGTCAGATCCTCGATGACGAGGACACGGGCGGCTTCCGGCATATGGCCTTCGATCTGGGCATTGCGGCCATGCCCCTTGGGCGCCTTGCGGACATAGATCATCGGCAGGCCGAGACGATCCGCCAGGAGAGCGGCGAAAGGAATGCCAGCCGTTTCGCCGCCAGCGATGCAGTCGAACTGCTCGAAGCCTGCATTGCGCATCAGGGTCGCGGCGGCGAAATCCATGACGGCCGAGCGGATGCGCGGATAGGACAGGAGCTTGCGGCAATCGATGTAGACGGGGCTGCGCATGCCGGAAGAGAGCTTGTAAGGTTCGGCCGCATTGAAATGCACCGCCTTGATCTCCCAGAGCATCCTGGCCACCAGTTCAGCCATCACGGCCGGTTCGGGAAATGTCGTCTGAATCATGCGCCCGCTCCTTGATCGTCCTTGTCAGGCGAATAGCAGCATGCGCCGGCGGATACTAGATAGTGCTGCCATTCAGGGGGAAACGTTGGTACGGGTTTCCACCGTTTCGACCCTGTGCAGGAAGTCTGCCATTTCGACCCGGTTACGACCGTTGCGCTTCGCCTGATAAAGGGCCGCGTCAGCGAGGCTCAGAACTGCGTCAAAGCTGTCTGTCTCCTTTGTACCGAAGGCAATGCCCGCGCTCACCGTGCATCGCAGCACCGCCTCCCCGATCCGGATTTCGCGCGCGGCAAAGCTGCGGACGATATCGCCGGTCACACGTTCGGCCCGGCCCGGCAGGGTGTTGGAGAGGATGACGGCGAACTCCTCGCCCCCCAGTCGGGCGACCGTCTGCTGGCCACCGGTTCCGGTCGTCAGTTCTTCCGCAAATATCCGGATGACCGCATCGCCGGTGGCGTGGCCGTGCTCGTCGTTGATCGACTTGAACCGATCGATATCGAAGACGACGACCGCCGTCTTCGATCCGATGGGGCGACCGGCGACCTGGTCGAAAAGCGCCCGGCGATTGAGAAGCCCGGTCAACGGATCGGTGTTGGCCTCGTGCCGATGGCGCGCCGCAAGTCGCCACTGGTGAAGCGCAAGCGACAGCGCGCCGATGCCGGACATGCCCGCAATGCAAATCGCGATATTCAGATCTTCCGCCCAATTGTCCGGCGCATGGCCGAGAACCCACTGGCGTTTGTCGATCAGCACGGCGGCACACAGCGCGAAGGACAGTCCACTGACGACATAAAGGAAAACCATTCCGATGAGCGGTCCCGGCGCCTCCGCACGCGCACGCCAATATTGCCATCCCGTGCCGATCAGGAGCAACGCGGTGGCCGCATTCATGAAAACGATGCCCAATCCATCGAGCCCGCCGAGTATCAGTGGCAATCCAGGTGCGATGGTGGCGATCGAAAGAACGATCGATCGCGTCCAGGGGGCCCCGCCGGTCCTAAACTGCACGGAGCCCGCGTAGATCATGCTGAAGCCGATCATCAGGAAGACATAGGCAAAAGACGCCCTGAGAAGACCCGCTTCCAGCGTGTAGGAACTGTAGGCAAAGATACCGATAACGATGAAGAGCAGCGCGACGACGAGGGTCAGCAGGAAGGAATCCGTGCGACGCGATACCCAGGTTCCCAGAAGGGTCACCATGAGACAGGTCGCGGAAAAACCCAGGGCGAGCAGAAGAGAATTATAGTCAAGCATCATGCCAAGCGCTCTCTTCAGCGTGAAACCGCCGCCGATCTTCCTTGGCGAAGGCTAACCACCGGTTCTCTCCAAAAGGTTACCCGGATCGCAACAATCCTAGCAATTCGCGGTCAATTCAACGGACCCGCCAAAATAGCGGGAACATCGGATCGAAGACCGTCACCGGACCCGCGCCAGTCTCGATCTTGGCGGGGAAGACCACCGGTTCGTCACCCCTCTCCAGCGTGATCGTTTCCTCGTTGGCGGCAAGGCCGTACCAGGCCGGCCCGTTGAGCGAGGCGAAAGCCTCCAGCCGGTCAAGCGCATCCTCCTGCTCGAAGACATGGGCAAGGCAGCTCATGGTGTTGATCGAAGTGTAGATGCCGGCACAACCGCAGGCGCATTCCTTGAGCGGATCGACATGCGGTGCAGAATCGGTGCCGAGGAAGAAGCGAGGGTCGCCGGACGTGGCGGCAGCCCTGAGTGCGAGGCGATGGCTTTCACGCTTGGCGACCGGCAGGCAATAGTAATGCGGCTTGATGCCGCCCACCAGAATGGCATTGCGGTTGATGATGAGGTGATGTGTGGTGATCGATCCCGCGATGTTGCGGGCGGAGGAACGGATGTAGTCCACGCCGTCGGACGTCGTGACATGTTCCATCGTCACCTTCAGTTCCGGCAGACGTCGGCGCAACGGGTCGAGGACCGTATCGATGAAGACCTTCTCGCGGTCGAAGATATCAACCTCGGGGGTCGTCACCTCTCCGTGAACGCAGAGCGGCAGACCGATCTTCGCCATGCGTTCCAGAACCGGCATGGCGTTTTCTATGTTGCGCACGCCGCCATGGGAATTGGTGGTTGCGCCGGCCGGATAGAGCTTCACGGCGGTGATGAGGCCGCTCTTCCTGCCCTCCTCGACATCGTCGGGGCTGGTATCTTCCGTAAGATAGAGCGTCATCAGGGGCTCGAAGCGATCGCCCTTCGGCAGGGCGTTCACGATGCGCTCGCGATAGGCCCGCGCGTCCGCCGTCGTCACGACCGGAGGCACGAGGTTCGGCATGATGATAGCGCGTGCGAAATGCCGGCTTGTATCGCCGATCACCCCTTCGAGCATGGCGCCGTCCCGCAGATGCAGGTGCCAGTCATCCGGACGGCGAATGGTGAGCGAGCGCATGATGTAACCTCCGGGCATCGATTGTCGCCCGCAGATACCATGTTCCGCCAGCCGGTCAAAGCCGCGTTTCGGGACCGCGTCTCAGGCAACCTTTTCATTACTGGTGGTAAACGTCTTCTGCACAGCTTCCTGGGCCTGTTCGCGACGATCGTCCTCCATGATCTGGCGAATGCGCGGCAGGGCACGCTCGAAGGCAGCGACACAATCCGGATCGAACTGGGTGCCGGCACGGCCGAGAATATGTTCGACGGTGCGTTCGAAACTCCAGGCCGGCTTATACGGGCGCTCCGTGGTCAGGGCGTCGAAATTGTCGGCGATGCAGACGATCCGGCCGGAAAGCGGTATGGCCGTGCCGGCGAGCCGGTTCGGGTAGCCCTGGCCGTCCCAGCGCTCGTGATGGCTGACGGCAATTTCCGAGGCGAGCTGCAGCAGCGACGAATGGGAGCGCGCAAGGATATCGCTGCCGATCTGGGCATGCGCCTGCATCTGGCGGTATTCCGCCTCGGTTAGCCGGCCCTGTTTCAGGAGCACCGTATCGGGCATCGCGACCTTGCCGATGTCATGCATCGGCGCCGCCATGCGGATGTCGTTGCAGAATTCCGGGGAAAGGCCGAGTTCGAGCGCAATTGCCTCGGAATAGGCGGCAACGCGCAGCGTATGGCGCGACGTTTCCGGGTCCTTGTAACCGGCAGCGACCGTCAGGCGGTGAATGATTTCCTGTTCGCGCTGCCGAAGTTCGCCCACGGCGCGATCCACTTCGCGACGCAGCCACTCGGCCTGATCCGCTAGCTGACGGCGCGCGCGCGACAGGCTGACGATATTCTGCACACGCGCCTGGAATTCCATCGGATTGACCGGCTTGGTAAGAAAATCGATCGCGCCGGCGTTGAGCGCGGCCATTCGGGTCGTCATGTCCTTATCGGCGGTGACGAAGATAACCGGCACATCGGCATATTTGTCGAAGCGCACGATCTCCGTGTAGAGTTCGACACCGTTATAGACCGGCATCTGGTAGTCGATGATGGCAATGTCGAAATCGATGTCCGGCAGCGAGGAAAGAACCTCATCCGGGCTCGAGAAAGCAACGGCCTCGCAATTGTCGAGCTTGCCGACGAGCTTCGTCAGAAGCTTCAGGTTGGTGCTGTTGTCGTCCACCAGCAAGATACGCATTGACGCCTCCTTCGTTCTAAGCGACCAGCTTGAACTTCATCGTTTCGATTTCGTTGTTGAGCATTTCGACATCGGCCGTCGTCGGCTGCTGCTCGCGCAGAGCGTTGGCCTTGCCGGCAATTTCCTTGAGCCCGACATTCACCGCCGCACCCTTGATCGTGTGGAGCACGCGGTCGACATGTTCGGCGTCGCGGCTTTCGAGCGCGCCATGCAGTTCGCCAATGAGCGCGGAAGCATCGTCGAAGAAGGATTCGACCAGTTCCTGGAAGACATCCTCGCCGAGAGCGTCCACAAGCTCCGAGTAACGGGCTTCGTCGAGGCCATCCGGGCAGAGCTGCTGAAGGCCGGGAATATTGAGCCCCTCAAGCAGCACGGGGTCCGGCAAGGCGCCATCGTCGGCCGGCGTGTCGACGAAATCGGCCACCAGTGTCTCGTTCAGCGAGGACAGCACGTTGCGCAACCTTTCCATGGTGACGGGTTTGGATTCGAAACCGGTCATGCCGGCATCGAGACAGCGGCGGCGATCGTCATCGGAGGCATTCGCCGTCATCGCGATGATCGGAACGCCGGCGCAGGGACCGCCGCCGGACATGATCCGGCGGGTGGCCTCGATGCCGTCCATCACCGGCATCTGCATGTCCATCAGGATGACATCGAAAGCCTGGCTTGCGGCGATGGCGACCGCCTCCGCACCGTCGTTGGCCACGACCACATCCTGGCCCAGATGATTGAGGAAGCGGGTTGCCACCTGCTGGTTGACCCTGTTGTCCTCGACGAGCAGAACACGAAGCTGCGGCAGCTCGTCCCCCTTATGGCTTTTGGCGGTGGAAAGGCGGCGCATCTCGTCCTTGCCCACGGCAACCACTGCCAGCTCGAACCAAAAGATGCTGCCGACACCGACGGTGCTGCTCATGCCGAGTTCGCCACCAAGCTTCTCCACGATCTGCTTGCAGATGGTGAGGCCGAGGCCCGTGCCGCCATATTTCCGGCTGATCGAGGCATCGACCTGCGAGAAGGGTTTGAAGAGCTTGGAAAGGCCGGCCTCATCGATGCCGATACCGGTGTCCTCGACCTCGAAACGCAGCATCAGCTTGCCGAGGCGATAGAATTCGCGCAGCCGGAGCGTCACCGTACCGTTGTTGGTGAATTTCACCGCGTTGGAGAGCAGGTTGAGGAGCACCTGGCGGAGACGGGTGGGGTCGGTGCGGACATAGAGCGCATCGAGCGATTCCGGGATGTCGAGAACCACGGTATTCTCGTGGTCGTCGGCGCGGCCGCGAATGATGCTGACGGTCGTCTCTGCCAGAGCGGCAACGTCGACGATGCGCTCCTCGAGTTCCAGCTTGCCGTGTTCGATCTTCGAATAATCGAGGATCTCGTTGATGATCTCGAGCAGCGCCTCGCCCGAGGACCTGATGGTCTTGACGCTTGAAAGTGCGTCGGGCGGAAGCTGCGATAGTTCCAACAGTTCGGACATGCCGAGGATGGCGTTGAGCGGGGTGCGGATCTCATGCCCCATGGTCGCCATGAACTGCGACTTGGCGCGATTGCCGGCATCGGCGCCTTCCAGCGCTTCGGTAAGCTGCCTCGCCATGGTTTCGAGTTCGAGGCCCGCCTTGCGAACCGATTTCAGCTGACGGCGAAGGGTGACGACAAGAAACACCACGGAGACCATCAGAAGACCCAGCATCACCGCGGAAGTCTTTTCGAGACTGACGATGTTTGCCCGAGCGGCGGCCCGCTCTTTCCCGAGCCGGGTGTTGGTATAAGCAAGAAGGCTTTCGCTCACCTCGGAAAGTTCAGCCAGCTCGGATGCGAGTGCATCAAGCTTTGCCGCGTCGGGCCGTGATGCCTGCTCACCGCTTCCAGACAGGAGAGCAAGACGTTCAACAGAGCCGGCAATCCGGTTGAAAAGGGGCGCGGTTTCGGGATTTTCCAGAATGACGCGGCTGAACTGCGGTTCGCGCAGGAGGGCGACACCAGAGCGAAGGGCATCGAGACGCCGAGACAATGCATCGCCAAGAACATCCCCCGGAAGGCGACGCAGTTCCTCAGCGGCGGCTCCTGCCGCACGGACATCCCGGTCGAGCTGGTAGACCGACCAGACGGTATTTTCGCCGGCACCGTCATGAAGAGAAAGGAATTGCCGGGAAATCTCAATCGCCAGCAAAATCAGCACGATCAGCAGGACAGTCGACAGAACCTGGAGGATCAGGGTCGTGCTGCCTGCCTTCTTCATGATTGCGCTGCTGGAAGAAAGGACTGTCACAGCATCACTCCGATGCGCTTGACTTCCTCGCCGCAACGGGCGACCTGTCCGCCATTGCGCAGCGCCATGAGACGGAGCGGGCGAAGCAGTCTATCCGGAAGTGCGTTGGAGAAGTGCGTCATGCGGATGTTCCGACGGCTCCCAGGGTTCAGCGGGCAGCCACGCGCGGCGGCGGCACATGACCGACATGGGCTGCGAGCAGATCTCGGAAGGTGACGGCGTCGACGGGCTTGGTCAGAAAACCGGTGACGCCCGTTGCGGACGCGGTTTCACGCAACTTCGGATCCTGATCGGCTGTGACCATGATTACCGGCACATCGTCATAGCGATGCAGCATGCGGATCGCCTTCACGAACTGCAGGCCGCTCATGCCGGGCAGCATCTGATCGACGACGAGCATGCTGAAGAAGGTATTGTGGCAAAGGGAGAGAGCGCGGGACCCGTCCGCCTCGATGACGATTTCCTCGTCCGTGACCTTTTCGGCGAGACGCTTCAGGATCAGCGCGTTGGTGGCATTGTCTTCCACGATCAGAATGGTCATTGGTTCTGTCCTCCAGCGTGCCGGCTGTCGAGTTCCATCCCTTTCATCCACACTGAAGGGGAAATTCCTCACCGGTTCATGGAGGGGTTGTAGCAACCGGACCCTGAAATTCGTTGAAGCAAATCGCGACAATTTTAACTGTTGCTACATTAAGTGCTCCTTAAATTTTTAGACGGAGCTAAAACGCCGCCTTTCCCTTTGGTTTCAGGGAAAAGACGGCGCAACAGGCAAATCGGGTTGGGTATCAGTTGTCGCCGAACACGAAGTCGGCCTTGCGGCTGCGTGAAAGCACGAGCCGTCCGTTCGGCAGGTCGTTCTGCTCGACCTTGGCGGCGACTTCGGCTTCGCCGAGGCCGAAACCCCGCCAGCGGGCTTCGAGGCGCCGCCTGAGTTCGTCCGCCGGCGGCGCGATCATCACCGTCAGGTCGAAGAGCGGCGCAAGCGCGAACCAGGGTTCGTCTTCAAGCAGGAGATAATTGCCCTCGGCAAGCACGATGCGCGGGCCCGCCGGAATCGTGCGGGCAGCGGCAATGGCAAGCTCGCGGCTGCGGTCGAATACCGGCACAAGAACTTCTCCGCCGGCCCTAACCGCGCGGACGATATCGATCAGTCCGCGGACGTCGAAGGTATCGGGTGCGCCCTTGCGCGCCAGCCGGCCGCGTTCTTCCAGCACGGCATTATCCATATGAAAGCCGTCCATTGGCAAGACGGAGGTCGGTACGCCCCGCGCGACCAGTTCCCGTTCCAGCGCTTCGGCGAGCGTGGACTTGCCCGAACCCGGAGGCCCTGAGATAGCAACGAGCAAGCGTGGAGAGCCCGCCGCCTGCTCGCTGATGGCTTTCGCCAGTGTGTCAACCGCCGACATGGCTGACGTCATGCCGCGATGCTCTCTTCCGGCGCCGGACGGGCGCCCGTCATGAAGGCAACGGCGTCCGACATCGTATAGTCCTTAGGGTTGATGACGCAGAGCCGCCGTCCGAGACGGTGGATGTGGATACGGTCGGCCACCTCGAACACATGCGGCATGTTATGCGAGATCAACACGATCGGCAGTCCACGCGAACGGACCTCCAGGATCAGTTCGAGAACGCGGCGGGATTCCTTGACCCCGAGTGCGGCTGTCGGTTCGTCCATGATGACAACCTTGGAGCCGAAAGCCGCCGCGCGGGCAACCGCAACCCCCTGACGCTGGCCGCCCGAAAGCGTTTCCACCGCCTGGTTGATGTTCTGGATGGTCATCAGGCCGAGTTCGGAAAGCTTGTCGCGCGCGACCTTTTCCATCTTCTTGCGGTCCAGGGTGCGGAACAGCGATCCCATGATGCCCGGCCGGCGGATTTCGCGGCCGAGAAACATGTTGTCGGCGATGGAAAGCGCCGGCGAGAGGGCGAGGTTCTGGTAAACCGTCTCGATGCCGGCGTCGCGCGCCTCCATCGGACTGCGGAAGTTCACGAGGTTGCCGTCCAGCCTGATCTCGCCTTCATCCGGCGTGATGGCGCCGGAAATCGCCTTAATCAGCGAGGATTTGCCTGCGCCGTTATCGCCGATCACGGCGAGGATTTCGCCCGGGTAGAGATCGAAATCGGCGTTGTCGAGAGCGGTGACACGGCCATAACGCTTGACCAGACCGCGGGTGGTAAGAATGGGGGTGCGTTCCATCAGCCTGCTACCTTTCTGATCCACTGGTCGACGGCAACCGCCGAGATGATGAGGACGCCGGTCAGAAGCACTTTCCATTGCGGATCGGCGCCAAGCATGTTGAGACCCATCGACACCACACCGACGATCAGCGCGCCGAACAAGGTTCCGAGAATGGAACCGCGCCCGCCGAAGAGCGAGATACCACCGATGACCGCCGCCGTTATCGCCTGAAGATTGTAGTCGGTGACGGCTGCGGACGGAGAAATCGAACCATTGCGGCCGATCGAAACCCAGGCAGCAAGCGCTGCAATAAACCCGGCCAGCGCATAGGTGCCGAGCAGCACACGATCCGAACGGATGCCGGCAAGCTGCGCCGCTTCCGGATCGTCACCGACAGCATAGAGATGTCGGCCCCAGGCGGTATGATTGAGCGCATACCAGAGCACGAAGACCAGGAGGACCATGAAGAGGACGCCGAGCGTAAACACTGCCTTACCGATCCGGAAGCTTTCGCCGAAGATCTGCAGGAAGGGCGCAATGGCCTCGATGTCGGCATCGCGCAACGTCTCGTTGGCCGAATAGATGAAGTTGGTGGCCATGACGATATTCCATGTGCCAAGCGTCACGATGAAAGGCGGCAGCTTGATCTTGGCTACCAGGAACCCGTTCAGGAGACCGCACAGCGTGCCCACCGCCAGCCCGACGATGACGGCGATTGGCGAGGGAATGCCATAATGCAGGGCGCAGTTACCCATCACCACCGCCGAGATGACCATGACGACGCCGATCGACAGATCGATGCCGGCTGTCAGGATCACGAGGGTCTGGGCCGCGCCGAGAATGCCCACCACCGCGATCTGCTGAAGGATCAGGGTGAGGGTGTAGCTGGAGAAGAATTTGCCGCCGATGGCCAGACCGAAAATGACGATCGATGCGATCAGCACGATCAGCGGCACTGCGGCCGGCGTGGAATGCAGGAAATGCTGGATCCTGCGAAGGGGCGAATGATCCTCGAACGCGGCAACGGACGTGTCGCTCTTTTCAAGAACCTTCTCGAATTCCTGGATGCTTGCCATGGACGTGTCTCCATCCCATAGGACAGGTGCGTTGCACCTTCGGAAAGGGCGGCCTACACCGCCCCTTCTTCATGATGTCGTGGTGTTATCGATCAGCCGATCAGCCCCAGCACTTTTCCGTGCCGACCTTGGTATCGATCGATTCCACGCCAGGGGCCGGCTTGTCGGTCACCAGCGAAACGCCGGTGTCGAAGAAGCTCTTGCCGGGCGTCGGCTGCGGCTTGGTGCCGTCCTTCGCATACTTGGCAATCGCCTCGATGCCGAGCGAAGCCATCAGCAGCGGGTATTGCTGCGAGGTCGCGCCGATCTGGCCGGCAGCAACAGACTTGACACCCGGGCACCCGCCGTCGACTGACACGATCAGGACGTCGTTCTCCTTGCCCACAGCCTTGAGAGCCTGGTAGGCGCCGACGGCAGCGGGTTCGTTGATCGTGTGAATGACGTTGATATCCGGGTCCTTCTGGAGAAGGTTTTCCATCGCCTTGCGGCCGCCTTCCTCGTTGCCGTTGGTCACGTCATGGCCGACGATGCGCGGATCGTCTTCATCGCCGATCTTGTTCGGGTCCTTCGGATCGATGCCGAAGCCGATCATGAAGCCCTGGTCGCGCAGAACGTCGACGGTCGGCTGGGACGGAGTGAGATCGAGGAAGCCAATCTTTGCATCCTTGGCCTTGTCGCCGAGGGTTGCTGCCGCCCACTGGCCGATCAGCTTACCGGCGAGAAGGTTGTCGGTCGCAAAGGTGGCGCCCGCTGCGTCCGCCGGATCGAGCGGCGTGTCGAGCGCGATCACCAGAAGACCGGCTTCCTGCGCCTTCTTCACCTGATCGACGATGGCCTTGGTATCGGAAGCGGTGAGCAGGATACCCTTCGCGCCGTCTGCAATGCAGGATTCTATGGCCGCGACCTGGCTGTCATGGTCGCCATCAACCTTGCCGGCATAGGATTTCAGCGTGACGCCGAGTTCCTTGGCCTTGGCGGTGGCACCTTCCTTCATCTTCACGAAGAAGGGGTTGGTATCCGTCTTGGTGATCAGGCAGGCGGAAACGTCGGCCGCGCTGGCCGGCGCGGCGAAGACTACGCCGAGAGCAAGCGTGGACAGGGCTGCTGCGATCAGTGATTTTTTCATATTTTCCTCCCGAAAAAGACTCGACCGGCTCCTCCGGCCACGAGATGTCGGCCCGGGCAAACCCATTTGCCCGGTCGGGCACGCCGTTCTCGGCCGTACCGCTCCTCCACGTCGCCATTTAGAACATCAGAAAATTCGAGCGTCAATAAATAAATCCAATTGAATTATTAATTGGATGTGACATGCTGGCGCCCTCTGCTGCTTCAAGGTAGGAGAGGGTCGAGAGGAGCGGCCATGTCCCTGACGCACGACAATTCATCATCGCCGACCCGCACGCCCGAACCGATCAGCACCGGCGGCGGCGCTAATCAGGTGCGTGTTCGCGCCTATAACGAGCGACTGGTGCTTTCGGTCGTGCGACGTCACCTGGGACTTTCAAAAGCCGATATCGCAAGGCGCACCGGTCTTTCCGCGCAAACCGTCTCGGTCATCATGCGGGCACTGGAAAAGGACGGCCTGCTGATGCGCGGCGAACCGATGCGCGGCAAGGTGGGCCAGCCCTCGATACCGATGTATCTCAACCCCGAGGCGGTCTTCTCGTTCGGCGTGAAAATCGGCCGACGCAGCGCCGATCTCGTGCTGATGGATTTTGTCGGAAAGATCCGCAAGCAACTCCATCGCACCTATCGCTATCCGGATCCGGAGGAAATCCTTTCCTTCATCAGCGATGGAATTGCCGAAGTCGAAGCTGCAATTCACTCCGCTCAGAGAGACAGCATCGCCGGTGTCGGTATCGCCGCCCCCTTCGAACTCTGGAACTGGGCAGAGGAAGTAGGCGCCCCCGAGGGCGCAATGGACGCCTGGCGAGGCTTCGACCTGCAGGCAGAAGTCGCCGCGCGGATCAGCTATCCCGTCTATCTCCAGAACGATGCGACAAGTGCATGCGGGGCGGAACTCGTCTTCGGCGCCGGCCCGCGCTATCCCGACTTCATCTATTTCTATGTCGGCTCGTTCATCGGCGGCGGCATCGTACTGAACTCGTCGGTCTTCGTGGGGCGCACCGGGACAGCCGGTGCGATTGCCCCCCTGCCCGTGCGCAACAAGCATGGCGAAACCCGGCAGTTGTTGGAAATCGCCTCCATTTTCGTCCTTGAAAACCTGCTCCGCGAACGCGGCCTCGACCCGCAGCCTCTCTGGTATGCGGCCGAGGAATGGATCGATTTCGGGGACCCGCTGGAAATCTGGATACAGGACAGCGCCGACGCCCTGGCACAGGCCATCGTCGCGGCGGTATCGATCATCGACTTTTCGGCCGCGATCATCGACGGCGGCTTTCCAGACTGGGTGCGCGCCCGCCTCGTCAAGGCGACGGTCGCAGCAGTCAACCGTCTCGACCTGCAGGGGATCGTCACACCCGATATCATAGAAGGCGTCGTCGGCCCCCAGGCCCGCGCCATCGGCGGCGCCAGCCTGCCGATCTTTGCCCGTTACCTCATCGACCAGACGGTCCTGTTCAAGGAAATAGACAATGCTGAAGGGAATTGACCCGCTTCTGAGCCCCGATCTGCTCGCGACACTGCGCGCCATGGGCCATGGCGACGAGATCGCCATCGTCGACGGCAACTATCCGGCGCTGGAACATGCACGGCGCCTCGTTCGCCTTGACGGACATCAGTTGGTTCCCGCGCTCAACGCCGTTCTCAGTGTGCTGCCTATCGACGACTTCGTGCCACAGGCAATCTTCCGCTCGACAGTGGGTTCCGACCCCCAGCGGCTCGATCCGGTGCATCAGGAAATCATTGCCTGCTGCACCCGTCACGAACCCAACACGAATGTCGTGCCGCTGGTGGGGGCTACCTTCTACGATCGCGTACGCGCGGCGCATGCGGTCATCCAGACGGGCGAACCTCGGCTTTATGCCAACGTCATCCTGCGCAAGGGCGTCATCTATCCCTGAGCGGGCTTAGCCCTCCAGAGCCTTCGAAATCCGCCTCGAAAGCTCGACGGGGTTCTTCAGCACGATCGCCCGGCTGGTGCGTTCGATCAGCTGCTCGCGGATCAGGCGGGACATTTCGCGGGATACCGTCTCGCGACTGGAACCGATGTGCTCGGCAAGCTCCGCATGCACGAGCGGCGGCGAGATAATGCGTTCGCCGCCGCCATCGCCGCGCGAACGGGAGAGCCGCAGCAAGGCGTTATAGAGCCTATGCTTGGTATCCAGGAAGGAAAGCTCCGAAACCCGCTCGTTCATGGCCCGGATGCGGAGAGACAGGAGCTGCATCAATGCCCGTGTCACGCCCGGGCAAGTGCGCAATATGTCGTGAAAAACTGCATAGGGAATGACGGTTACCACCGCATCCGTCACCGCCATCAGGCTTGCCGAACGGGAGAGATCGTCGATCGCCGACAGCTCGCCCATCAGGTCGCCCCGCCGAAACGTCCCGAGAATAGCTTCCTTGCCAACCGAGAAACGCAAGACCGCGCGCATCTCCCCGCTCTGCACCAGAAATACATCCTTGGTGAGATCCTCGTAATCGACGAGACTTTCGCCGGCGTAGAGGCTGCGGGTGTGGCACTTCGTCAACCACTCCCTGTCCTCCTCCACAGTCAGACTCGAAAAAATCGGGCCTCCACGCAAAGAAGACAAACTTTGCGAGATTGTCAGCAGGGTGGCTCCTGTCGTCAATTGTGCGTTCCACTTATTATACTTGCTAATTTACGCGATGCGCGGGCGGAATTCCTACATATTCCCTGCATTTCATCAATAGCAAGATGGGCGACGACAAGAAGCCTACTGAACTATTACCAATTTTGTTCGAGGATAACTTCTCTTCTTTTCTAGCCTATGGACCCGGCGGAGGGTCCCCAGACATCGGTCAGGGCAAAGCCGTTCCCGAGCGGATCGAATGGATCGAGCGCAACCTGATGCAATCCGAAGGTGAAGCCGCGCCCGCTGATCGTCGGGATCACGGCTGTCTGCCCAGCCACCTCGGCAACCGAATCAAGCCCTACCTCGAATTCCGAACCGATGATGGAGCGGGACTTGAAGGTGTCCCCGACCTTGACCTTGCCGCGGGCATAGAGCGTCGCGAGATTGGCGGAGTTGCCCGTTCCGCATGGAGAACGATCCACGCGCCCCGGCCACATGGTGGTGCAGGTGCGAATCGCGCCATCGGGATCGACGTCCCGGAACATTACGTAGGCCACACCGGAGATGGCCGGAATTTCCGGATGCACGACCGGGATCGCTCGGTTGATCTGCTCCTTGAGGATCATGCCCGCTTCGACAAGACCGCGTGCATTGGCCTTTTCAATCGTGAGGCCGATCTGGCCGACATCGACAAGCGCATAGAAGATACCGCCATAGCTCAGGTCGAAGGTGATTCGCCCCCATTCGGCGGTATCGATACCGACGTCGAGTTCATGCACGAAGGAGGGAACCATGGTGAGCCTCACCCGCTCGCAGCGGCCGTCCCGGCAGGTGGCCGTCGCCCGGACGAGTCCGGCGGCCGTATCCAGCATGATGATCGTCTCGGGCTCCTGCATTTCGACGATGCCACTTTCCAGCAAGGCGGTGGTGACGCAGATGGAATTGGAACCGGAGCTCGCGTGGGCCTGGTCAGGCTGCAGGATCACAAACCCTGCATCGGCCTTCGGGTTCTTCGCCGGCAGCAGCAGATTGACGGAACCGATCGGCGCGCCGCGCGGCTCCAACACGAGCATGCGGCGCAGTTCCTGGCCCTTGGGATCAGTGTTCAGCCAGTGCAATTGCTCGGCAATCGTCTCGCCCGGGACCTTCGGCACGCCTCCGATCGCCACCTTGCCGATCTCACCTTCCGCATGCACGTCGAGAAGCTGAAGGGTCCGTTTCCATCTCATGAGATTGCTCCGTTAATCAAAAGGGTTCATTCCGCCGTACGACCGACCGTCCTCCGGTGGCGTGTCGCGTCCCGGCGGGCAAGCGCGGCTTCGTCCGCCACGCGCGCGAGCGCTCTCCGCTGGCGCTTCAAGGCTTCAACCGCTTCGTGGCGGTTCACGATGGTGAAACGCAGTTCGGTTCCGACCGGCGCCTGCCCCAGGCGCCAGAGATCGGCCTCGATGACATGCGCGATCTTCGGGTAGCCGCCGCAGGTATTCGCTTCGGCGAGCTGTATGATCGGCTGTCCGGATGGCGGCACCTGGATCGTGCCGGGCATGATGCCGTGAGAGAGAAGTTCGAGACGGCGGGTCAGCTTCAGTTCGGGACCGGCAAGACGGTAGCCTTGACGGTTGGCCTCGTCCGTTACCCGCCATGGCGCGGCTTCGAAAGCCGAAAGCGAAGCGGGATCGAAAACCGGATGTTCGGCGCCGGCGATAACCCGGATCGCATCGCCTCCCGAGGCATTGAGCCTTATCTCGGCCGGATCGAGACCAAAGCCACCCGGCAGATTGGCAAGGACTGAAGTGCCAGGGGAAAGCTTCAGCCTGTCACCACGCCGAAGGCCCCTGCCCCCGAAGCCACCCCAGCCGCTCTTGATGTCGGTGGAGGCGGAGCCGAGCACGGGAGGGACGGAGATCCCCCCGGAAAAGCCGATATAGGCGCGCGCACCGAAACGCGGCAGGCCAAGCTCCAGGACGTCGCCAGCGCGAGCCTCCTGAACCCACCAGCTCGGATAGATCCTGCCGCCGAGCGATACCGGGCAATCCGCACCGGTCACGGCAATTAGAGTTGAAGAATCGAAGCGGGCGCGGAACGGGAAAACTGCAATCTCCAGTCCCGCGGCCTCCGGCCGATTGCCAAGCAGGAGGTTCGCGGTTTCGAGCGCCGGCCCATCCATCGCGCCGGAACGCGAAACGCCAGCCTCGAGATAACCGAAACGGCCGAGATCCTGTACGCTGTTGGCAACGCCTGTCGTCAATATCTCGATCATGCGATGACCTCCGTGGGCACAAAGCGGATCTTGTCCCCCGGGCGGAGCGCCGCCGGCTGTTCACGGAACGCATCGAAAAGACGGAAGTCGGTGTGGCCGAGAATATGCCAGCCGGACGGCGCCGTGAGCGGCATGATGCCGGCCTGGGCACCGCCGATAATCACCGAACCCTCGGGAACACCCATACGCGGCACCGCTCGCCGCGGGATTGCGAGCTTTGGATCGAGGCCGGAAAGATAGACAAAGCCGGGCATCGCGCCCACGGCAGCCACCGAATAGACCGGAGCGGCATGCAACTTCACCAGTTCCTTCGGCGTCATTCCCTTGACACCCGCGACCTCCTCGAGATCCGCGCCGCCCGACCCACCATAGATAACGGGAATTTCAACGAGACGGCCCCTCGAGTGACCGGCCTCGGCCTTTTCCCATGCGGCGAGAAGCTTCGTCTGAAGCACGTCCGGATCAAGTCGCAAGGGATCGAAAACGACCATGAGATTGTTCATGCCCGGCGCCGTTTCAAGAACGCCGGGAAGCCCCTTGAGGGCTTCCGCAAGCGTCCAGATGCGCTCCTGCTTCGACTGATCGAAGACAGGGCCGGCAACATCGAGCAAGAGGGAACCGGCGCCTTCCGCGTTCACTCTCGGATTGCCGTCCTGCTCATTCATACTGCCCGTCATGATAACCTCGCCAGATGTGATATATCAGAAGCCTGTGGAGACCCCAAGCATTTCTTCGCGGCCGCCATTGTCTGTTCCCCGAAGCTCCCCTTAGAATTGGCAAGGACCGAACACACGGAGCAAGGACATGAGCCTCAGCGTCGATCTCAACTCAGACATGGGCGAAGGCTTCGGCGCCTACAGGATGGGTGACGACGCGGCAATGCTGTCGATCGTCAGTTCCGCCAACATAGCCTGCGGCCTGCATGCCGGCGATCCCGAAATCATGGCGCAGACTTTTGCTCTGGCGAAGGAAAAGGGCGTGGCGGTCGGCGCCCATCCCGGCTTTCCCGATCTCTGGGGTTTTGGCCGGCGCAATATTCCCTTTTCGGCTGGAGAAATCGAACGGCTCGTCGCCTACCAGATTGGCGCGGCACAGGCGCTTGCAACCTATGTCGGTCACCCGATTACTCATGTGAAAGCCCATGGCGCACTCGGCAACCTGACCCAGCAGGACGAAAGCGTCGCGCGGGCCGTCAACAATGCGATCAAGGCGGTCGATCCGAAGCTTGTTTGCCTCACCATCGCGCTCGGCCATCAGGAGCGGCTGGCGCGGGAGATGGGACTTGCCTGTCGTTCCGAGATCTTCGCCGACCGCGCTTATACCGATGAAGGCTTCCTCGTTCATCGCAGCAAGCCGGGAGCGGTCATTCATGATGCTGCTACCGCTGCGGAACGGGTGGTGCGCATGGTCAGGAACGGCGCGATCGAGACCATCACCGGCCGGGCGATCGTTACGCCGATCGATTCCATCTGCGTCCACAGCGACACGCCGTCCGCCGTCGGGATTGCGGCACGCGTGCGCGCCGGGCTCGAAGATGCCGGCATCACCATCCGCAACTTCCTGCGCTGAGGACATCGCATGGATCTGGCCGTTATCGCCAAACTTATGGAAATGCTGCAGGATTCGACGCTGAACGAGTTGGAGGTTTCTGAGGCGGGCATGCGCATCCGCCTTTCCAAAACCTCGGGCCGGAACGGGGCATCGGTCGTTCCGGCCTCGGCGCGAAGCGAAACGCCGGAAGCAATGGCCGCTGCCGAAATCGCTTCGCTGCTTGCTCTGCCGGAGGTCGAAAGCAGCGTCGAAACGGTCGTGGTCGCCGGCCTGCCCGGCACCTTCTACCGCGCACCGGCGCCGGGCGCCGACCCCTATGCCCGGGAAGGCGATCTGATCGAAGAAGGCCAGACACTTGCGCTCATCGAGGCGATGAAGATGCTCAATCCGGTCGAGGCCCCCATTGCCGGTCGTATAGGCCCTATCCTCGTCGAGGACGGGCAGCCGGTGACAGCCGGGACACCTCTCATCACTTTGCTGACGGACTGAGGCGATGTTCGACAGCGTCCTGATCGCCAATCGCGGGGAAATCGCCCTGCGCATTCTCCGAGCCTGCCGCGACCTTGGCCTCAGGACCATCGCCATCCATTCCGAGGCCGACCGGGAGCTGCGCCACGTACAGCTCGCCGATCAGGCGCTCTGTATCGGGCCGGCTCCGGCCGCCCGCAGCTATCTCGACATCGATGAGATCCTGCTTGCGGCAAGGTTGACCAGCGCCGGAGCCATCCATCCCGGCTATGGCTTTCTCTCGGAGAACGCCCGCTTCGCAGCAATGGTCGAGGCGGAAGGGCTCGCCTTTGTCGGACCGCCTGCCGACGCGATCCGCATGATGGGCGACAAAGTAGCGGCCAAGCGTGCAATGATTGCAGCCGGCGTGCCTTGCGTGCCCGGACCGGACAGCAGCCTGCCGGACGATCCGGAAGCCATCGCGGCAATCGGCGATGAAGTCGGCTATCCGCTGATCGTCAAGGCATCGGGCGGCGGCGGCGGGCGCGGCATGCGCATCGTGCGCGAACCAACGGCGCTTGCCGCAGCGGTACAGATGGCACGGGAGGAAGCCGGGCGCGCCTTCGGCAATCCGGAAGTCTATCTCGAGCGTTTCCTCGAATTTCCGCGCCATGTGGAGATCCAGGTGCTTGCCGATGCCCACGGCCATGCGATCCATCTCGGCGCGCGCGACTGCTCTACCCAGCGCCGACACCAGAAACTGATCGAGGAAGCGCCCCCTCCCGGCATCGCATCCGAGACCATCGACAGCATAGGCAGGCGCTGCGCCGAGGCTTGTCTTGCCATCGGTTATCGCGGAGCGGGAACCTTCGAGTTCCTTTACGAGAACGGTTCGTTTTACTTCATCGAGATGAATACGCGGGTTCAGGTCGAGCATCCGGTGACGGAGGAAATCACCGGCATCGACATCGTGCGTGAACAACTGAAGATCGCGATGGGCGAACCGCTAAAGGTGAAACAGGAGGACGTTGCTTTCTCCGGCCATGCCATCGAATGCCGGATCAATGCCGAACATCCCTTCACCTTCACGCCCTCTCCAGCCGAGGTGTCCCGCTTCATCGCGCCCGGCGGGCCTGGAATCCGAATGGATACGCATCTCTATCCCGGCTACACGATCCCGCCCCATTACGATTCGCTCATCGCCAAGCTGATCGCCCATGGTCCAACACGCGAAGTCGCGCTTGCCCGCATGCGGCGCGCGCTGAATGAAACGGTCATCGCCGGACCGGAGACAACGATTGCGCTCCATCAGGCGCTTCTCGGTGAACCGGGCATCATACATGGCGGCTTCGACATCCATCACCTCGAACGCCTGCTCGCCGAGGGTTTCGGGAGAAAGAGCCGATGAGCGACGCATGGCTTGAGGCCGTCCTTAGACTTCTCGAACGATACGACATCGCCGAATTCGAATACGAGGACGAGACAAGGCATATCATCGCCGGCAACGGCCGGATAAGCGAAGCAACGCCCGCTCGACCCGCCGAAACTTTACCGCTCCCCGCACCGATCGAAATCGGGTCACCCCATATCGGCATCTTCCGTTCGGCACATCCCGTCTCACCGCAACCGGTCGAGTTACCACGGCACGTGCGGGAAGGCGAAATCATCGGTTTTCTGCAGATAGGCATGCTGTTACGTCCCGTGCTCGCGCCTCGGGACGGTATTTTGACCGAACGACTGATCGAGGACGGCACGCTTGCCGACTACGGCAGGCCCCTCTTCCTTCTGCATCCGGGAAGGCGCTGACCGGTCAGTTCCCCACGGTTCCCAGGCTGTCTCCCACCGCACCGACAGTATTTCCGGCGGAATTGCCGAGAAGCAGCAATTGCTGACCGTAGTTTCGGCGGGTGCGTGGATCGAAGATGGCAATCGGAGCCGAGATCACAGAACTCGCCGCCTGACCCACGGTATTGGTGGCGCCAATCGCCACGGCGCCAAGGCTCTCGCCAATGCCGATCTGGGATTCCGTCACCGCTTGGCCCGCGATCAGGCGGTCTCCAATGAGGCGAACGACCTCGGGACTTTCTGCAAACTTGCCGTGATTGAGGCGGTCGCCGGATTTCAGCTTGGTCAGGTCCAGAACCGTAATCCCGGCCTTTTCCAGTTCACTGCGATAGGGCTCAACCGATGGATCGATGCGGCCGAGGCGCTCGACATTGCCGGAAATACGCTTGGAAAGCGTCAGCGCACGATCGTCACGCGAAACGAAGAGCGTGAAATGCGGCGCCTTGCCCCGGAAACTCTGGAACTGCTGGGCGAACACGTCGACATCGAGGTCCGGCGCCGCTAGGATAACGTTGCCGATCTTCGGGTCGATGCGCCCATTGCGGATCGCCATCTGACGCAAGGCTTCGACGGCAAGCCAGGTTCCCATGGAGTGGGCCATGACAGTGATCTCGCCTACCGCCGGGTTGCGCGCGATCTGGGTCAACAGATCCTCCAGCGCGTCGCGTGAATAGTTGGTGCTCTCCTTGTCATAGGCGTAGTCGAAAATCGACCCGCGGGACGGCCATGTGAACACGACAGGCACGACGTCCGCCTTTGAGTCATGCACAATCTGGGCGAAGCGGTAGACCGCCTCTTCATAGAGATTGTTGAAGCCGTGCACGAAGACCAGGACGCGGCGGCTTTTCGGCACATGCCGGGCGAGCCATTTCTCGCCTTCCTGGCGCGTCTCGATCGGCTCGACAGCGACCGTTGCGAAATCCTTTTCAAGATCCGGCGGAAGCTTCTTGGGCCATTGCACCTGGCCGACGGTCCGTTTGTCATCGGGTGGAATGGAAATTGTGACCGCATCGATCATCAGGCCCGTGCCGCGCTCCCCGGTAAAGAGGATCGCCTTGTCGGCTGCGGGCGCACGGGTGGTCGCGGCAATCAGGTCCACTCGGGTCGCTCCATCGGCGATCTTTCCGACCGGCTCCATGACGCCGATCGGCCGGCCGGCACAGGCTGCAAGCACCGGAACGACGACCGAAAGGGCGCAAAGGCCACGGACGATCAAGCCAACTCGGCGAAGGAGAGCAATTCGAACTCCGGTATCAAGTTCGACGGATGTCAAGGACGGCAGCCCTCCAACGCAAGACGCAAGCAGCGGCTTTAGTTTTAGCGGGCTTCAAGGCCGGTTTCCAGTCCCCATACTCCCTCTGGATCGGGCGGTCAGGCAGCGCCGCCGAGGGTCCCCTTCGTCCAGTCGACGATCTGGCGGGCGGTCATTGCACCAGACACGCGGCCGATTTCCCGTCCGCCGCGAAAAAGCAGCATGGTCGGAATGCCACGGATGCCGAGGCCTGCGCTCACCTGGGGCTCTGCATCCGAATTGAGCTTCAAAAGGCGTACGGAAGGCTCAAGAGTCGCCGCTGCCTCCGCGAAGGCCGGTGCCATCATGCGGCAGGGACCGCACCAGGGTGCCCAGACGTCGACCAGCACCGGGATGTCGTTCCGGCTCGTGTGTTTTTCAAAAGTGACGCCATTCGCCTCCACGGGATGCCCCGCGAACAGCGCGTGCCCGCATTTGCCGCAACGCGCCTCTGCAGCCGGACGCGCCGATGACAGCCGATTGACGGCAGAACATTGCGGACAAACGATTTTTAGCTCGTCGGACATCTTGCAATTCTCCGCGATTTCAAACCCCATGCTGGCGGGGTGGGTCACTTGACAATATATTCATTCTAACGTAGATACGCAACAATGAAAATTGACCCCGATTCCATGCAAACTGCGGCCGACGACGCCAGCGAACTGCTCAAGGCGCTGGCCAACCGTCACCGGCTGCTGATCCTTTGCCAACTGGTGGATGGCGAACGCTCTGTCGGGCAGCTCGCCGAATTTCTCGGTATCCGGGATTCGACCGTGTCGCAGCATCTGGCGCTCCTGCGCCGCGACAAGATCATCGCCGGTCGCAGGGATGGCCAGACCATCTGGTACCGGATAGAGAGCGAACCGGCGCGCAACGTGATTACGGCTCTTTACGGAACCTATTGCGCCGTGTGACCCGCCTCAGGCGGGCCGCATGGTGCCTTTCTCACGCAGGTTCACATGCCAGGACAGCGCCTCCTCGATGACGTGAGGCGTCTGGCCGCCGCGCTTCACCGCGCGGTCGAAGTAATCCTGCAGGGCATCGCGGTAGCTCGGTTCGACACAGTTGGCGATGATGACCGCGGCACGCTCGCGCGGAGCGAGACCGCGCAGGTCCGCAAGGCCGACCTCTGTTACCAGCACGTCGACATCGTGTTCGGTGTGATCGACGTGGCTTACCATCGGCACGACGGAGGAAATGGCACCGTTCTTGGCAACCGATTTGGTCACGAAGATCGACATGAAGCCGTTTCGCGCGAAATCGCCCGACCCGCCGATCCCGTTCATCATGTGGGTGCCGCCCACATGGGTCGAGTTGACATTGCCGTAGATGTCGAATTCGAGCGCAGTGTTGATACAGATCAGGCCGAGACGCCGGATAACCTCCGGATGGTTGCTGATCTCCTGCGGCCGCAGGATCAGGCGATGTTTGTATTCGGCAAGGCGCGGCAGCACCTTCTGATACATGCCGGCCGACAAGGTGATCGATGAACCCGAAGCAAAGGTGAGCTTGCCTGCATCAAAAAGTTCGAAAGTCGAATCCTGCAGCACTTCCGAATACATCTTCAGGTCATGGAAGGGCGTATCGATGAAGCCGTGCAGAACGGCATTGGCGATGGTGCCGATACCGGCCTGCAGCGGCTGCAGTTCGTAGCCCATGCGCCCTTGCTTCACTTCGTTCAGCAGGAAATCCGTGAGGTGTCCGGCAATGGCCCTGGTTTCGACATCCGGCGACTGGATGGTCGCGGAACTGTCGAGCTTCTCCGACACGACGATCCCGACGATCTTTTCCGGCGGAATCGGAATGAAGGGCAGTCCCACGCGGGCTTCCGGCGTGACTACCGGGATCGGCATGCGGGCGGGTCGGCGGGTCGGAATATAGATGTCGTGAAGACCTTCCAGCGTCACCGGCTGGGAGAGATTGAGCTCGACGATGACCTTGTCCGCAAGAATCGCAAAACTTGCCGAATTTCCGACGGACGTGGTCGGCACGATGCCACCGTGCTCGGTGATGGCGACGGCCTCGATCACAGCGATATCGACCGGCTTGATCTGGCTGGTCCGCAACTGCTCGACCGTTTCGGAAAGATGCTGGTCGATGAACATGACCTCGCCGGCGTTGATCGCCTTGCGCAGGCCGGGATCGGACTGGAACGGAATGCGGCGGGCGAGCACATGAGCCTCCGCCAGGGTCTTGTCCAGATCGTTGCCCAGCGAGGCCCCGGTCATCAGCGTGATCTTCAACGGATCCTTCTTCGCGCGCTCGGCCAGAGCCAGCGGCACCGCCTTCGCTTCGCCCGCACGCGTGAAGCCACTCATGCCGACAGTCATGCCGTCCTTGATGAAGCTTGCGGCCTGTTCGGCGCTCACCACGCGGTCAAGCAAGGGCTTGTATCGGATCCGGTCGCGCAACATCTCTCGTCCTTATCGATGGAATAACTTTACGGGCGCCTGACAGCGAGGCGAGTGGCCAATGGCTTACCGGCCAGCCCGCCACGGACGCAATCATCCTTCAGTCTCATCGGCAGCAGATCTGATATGCAATCAGCGCATATCTTCTGGGCGCGAGTCGACCATGAGATGCGATGGGGACATGCGGGCGATACTCTCAGCAGCCAACACACGAGATGTCAGCGACGAGTCGTTCGAGGCCACGAGAAGGAAAGAATATATGGAAAGAAATGGCGCACCCGAAGAGATTCGAACTCCTGACCCCCAGATTCGTAGTCTGGTGCTCTATCCAGCTGAGCTACGGGTGCTTGCCTCGCCGGTGTGTCACCGGCTGCGTGGCGATCCTCTAAAGCGTGCCGCGCAGGAATGCAAGCGCCTTTCGGAAAAAAAGTCATTTTGCTGTAACAAGCTGATCGGCCCGCTGAAATCGCGGAATTTCCCGATCACGCCCGAACCCGCCAATCGTCAAGCGCCACAGGGCGATCCGGGATTTCGATGCGGAAAAGCGTCCCTGGCCCGGGTTTTTCCACAAGGGCAATCGTTCCCCCATGAGCGAGCACGAGTTCACGGGCAATGGCCAGACCAAGCCCCGTGCCGCCGGAACGAGCGGAGCCTCGAAAGGCTGCGAAGAGGTTTTCCCGCGCCTTGCGCGCCATGCCCGGACCGGTGTCATCGATGGCAATCGCGACGACACTGCCCACGCGCTGGGCGGAAACGGTGATTCGACGCAGGGCATCCGGATCATCGGCCCCATGGTTCGTCAGCGCCTGAACCGCGTTGCGGCAGATATTATGAACCACACGAAACAGCTGCTCGCTATCCCCGTCGACCTCGATGTCAGGCCCCACCAGATCGACAAACTCAATGCCGCTGTCGGAATCGAGCGCGAGGATATCCCGCACTTCCTGGCTGAGTTCAGCGAGACGGAAGCGGCGGCGGCGCGGCGCGGCCTCCGAAGCCTGGCCATAAGCGAGAACCTCGCTCGTATAGCCGACAGCACGGTCGATGGTGCGCAGAAGCTTCGGCGCAAAGCTCTTCACCATGGGGTCCTCGACGTCGACCAGCCGGTCCGACATCAATTGCGCCGAGGCGAGAATGTTGCGCATGTCGTGATTGATCTTCGAGACCGCGAGGCCGAGATCCGCAAGGTTCTTCTGCTGCTTCAGCGTCTTCTGCAACTGCTGCTGCATCATCGACAGGTGACGCCCGGCGATGGCGACCTCATCATCGCCGGGTGCCGGCACCAGCACACGCGCCGGATCCTCCGGCTGTTCCGCGAAGGCCTGCATGCTGTTCGTCAGCTGTCGTACCGGCCGGATCATCATGCGATTGATGGCGAGATACATCAAAAGCGCCGTGAATACGGAAATCAGCAGCGAGACGGTGAAAACGCTGCGAGCATAGGCTATCATCGCATTGCGCAGGCTTTTCTCCTGCATCACCATCTCGACGACGGTGCCGGTGTCTCCGACCGGGCCGTAGACGCGCACGATTCGATCGCCACCCAGCGCAAGTGTATAGAGTGCATCGCTGATCGATTGCAGGGTCGTCACGCTGGCAAGGTCGAACTTGGCATCGACCTCTGGTGGCATGTTATCGACCACGAGCAGCCGCGAGGTGCCTTCCTTGCGCAGCACGATCGCTTTCGTACCGGTGGCGAGGAGGGTATCGTCCTGGACGGTGCGCGGAAGTTCGAGCGGCTGGAGACCATCGATCACGACGGCGGCCGCGGCCGCAGTGTTCAGGCGATCCTGCAGCCAGCGCAGTCGCATGTTGGCAACCGAGGGCACAAAGATCAGCACCTCCGCAAGCATGACGAAACTGACTGTCAACCAGAGCAGCTTGCCGGAAAGGCCCCGCACCCAGCGCGGCCGCGCTGCGATGCCGCCGCCCTCCGCGTTCGTTTCGGCCCCTTCGTGCTCCAACATTCCACATCTCCGGACCGCCGCCTCCAGCGGCGCATCGGGTGCAAATCGCTCATTCAGACTTGCCATCATAAACGAGCGAACCGGACTTGGCCAATACTGGCAAATCACAGCCAAGGCGAATGAAAAGGCCCCGGAATAGTCCGGGGCCGATATCTCTGGGCAGCGATCGGGTATCGCTCAGAATTCTTCCCAGCTTTCGGTTTCCTGAACTGGGGCCCTGGCCGTCGCTGCGCGACCGCCGCCGAAGGCCCTGGCAACCGTACCGACCATCTGGCGGGCCGGAGACGACACTGGCTTGTGCTGCGTGGCACGGGCCACCGTCGCCGGCGAGGCCTGCGCATGCCCCTCGCCGGTGCGGAACCGGGCGACCAGGGCCGCGAGGTTGTCGGCCTCGGCCGAGAGCTTGTGCGTGGCGGCAGAGGTTTCCTCGACCATCGCAGCATTCTGTTGCGTCACCTGATCCATCTGGTTCATGGCGGTGGCAACCTCGGCAAGGCCGGTCGACTGCTCCTTGGCCGCCGATGCGATCGAATGAATGTGGTCATTGATCTGCAGAACCCGGGTCTCGATCTCGGCGAGAGATTCGCCCGTACGCTGGACGAGAGAGACACCGCCGGCAACTTCCTGGCCGGATTTGGTGATGAGCGCCTTGATGTCTTTGGCCGCATTGGCGGAACGCTGGGCAAGTTCGCGCACTTCCTGGGCGACGACGGCAAAGCCCTTGCCGGCTTCGCCTGCGCGGGCGGCCTCGACACCGTCGTTACGCGCCAGAAGGTTGGTCTGGAAGGCAATCTCATCGATCACGTTGATGATCTGACTGATCTCGCGCGAGGCCTGCTCGATGCGCCCCATGGCCTCGACAGCGTCGCTGACGACGATGGCGGACTGGGCAGCGCTTTCCTTGGCCTCGCTTACCATGCGGCTTGCTTCCTGGGCGCGTTCGCTGGAACCGCGGACCACGACGGTGATCTGGTCGAGCGCCGCCGAAGTCTCCTCGAGCGCCGCCGCCTGCTGTTCGGTACGCTTGGCGAGATCATTGGTCGCGGACGTCAGCTCATAGGTGCTGCCGTTGATCGTATCGGTCTTGCCGCGAACCTCCATCATGGTCTGGCGCAGGCGATCGAAGGTCGTGTTGACGTTGGTCTTGAGTTCGGCGAAGGCGCCGCGGAACTCGCCCCGCATCGACTGGGTGAGATCCCCGGATGCAAGGCTGGCAATGACGCGGCGGGTCTCAGAAACGCCCGAGTCGACGGAGGACAGGAGGTCGTTGATATTGGCCGCAAACTGGTTGAGATTTGCGTCCTGATAGTCCTTCTCGATGCGCTTGCTGAAATCGCCGGCCGCGGCCGAAGCGACCACGACGGACATGCCGGACTGCAGGTCGTCGCTCTTCGCCCGCATGGCGGCTTCCTGGGCGTTCAGACGCTGGACAGCGAGGCCGTTCTGCTTGAACACCTCGACGGTTGCGGCCATTTCACCGATTTCATCGGGCCGGCCGTTATAGGGTACCTCAGCGGAGAAGTCGCCCTCGGCCACCCTCTTCATGGCAGCGGTAACATTGCGGATAGGGCGGCTCAGATGATTGACGCCGATGTGGATGCCGAAACCGACGCCAATGGCAACAGCGACAAACGTGACACCGGAGATCAGAATGAGCATCAGCTGCTGAAAGGAGGCAAGCGAGCTGCTCAATGCCTGCAGTTCGGTCTTGTCGGCATTGACCACAGCATCGATTTCCGCCTGGAAGGCCTTGCGGTTCGCGCGGTTCGCTTCGTTGTTGCCCTGTTCGTTCGCGGCGGCGGGCGAAACCTCGGTGCCGAGACGCACCGTCTCGGATCGGAAGGTGCGGAATTCCTTGGCACGGCTGACCATTGCATCGAAGGTCGCCCTCTGAGCTGCCGGCACCAGCGGCTGCCATTCGGCAATCACCTTGTCCATTTCGTCCAGGTTCTTCATGAGACCCTTGCCGAAGGAGGCTGCCTTTTCAGTATTCGGCGCAGCATAGATGCCGCGTGCCTCCATGACCACCGCGGTCACCATGCGGTTCAGACGTTCGCCCAGATAGGCACGATCGGAAACCGTCTTGAGCTCGTAGGATTTCGCTCCATACTGAACGGTCACGAAAATGCCCATCGCCGCTATGACGATGGCCGCCAGTCCCAGGATGCCAACTAATGAATAAACCTTGCCGCTAATCTTCACGAACCTCTCCCTGATGGCCTCGACGGGCGTCTGCGAAGACCCCTACATTTTTACTAAAGTAGAATATGCTCGTTAACGAACTGTTGCAGCGAGGAATTTTCGATTTTTCACCTCTCCGACGCGCATGATTGACGCAAAATCCGTCGCTCGATGAGACCTTCATGCACGCGGCGGACCGATCCCGCCCATTATTGACGAAAAGCAAGATTCCCGCCCCCGACCGGCCGGGTCCGAAAAGTTAACAAATGACTGCGATTTTTTGCAGGGCCTACAAATCAAGGCGAAGACGGCTCCGGAATTGACTCAGGCGCCTTTCGCACCTATAAGCCGCGCACGTTCGGCTCGACCTGCCCGTACCGACGGGTGTCTGCCGTGCGCTCAATCCAACGCTCTTGCAGCAATGCAAACCCAAGAAGGGCCGCACACCGCGGTATTAAATAAATGAAGCGTACCTACCAACCCTCCAAGCTTGTCCGCAAGCGCCGTCACGGCTTCCGTGCACGTATCGCCACCACCGGCGGCCGCAAGGTCATCGCAGCCCGCCGCGCCCGCGGTCGCAAGCGTCTCTCGGCCTAAGGCCGGGCCGGCCCGTTGAGAGAGCCGGGCGAATGACTGCTCCCAAAGACAAGAAATCTGTCGGGCGGCTGAAAAGCCGGCCGCAGTTCCTTGCGGTCCGCGCAGGAGAGAAACGCAGGGGAAGCCTGTTCCTGCTCGAGGTTCTCGATCGCAAGGCGCCCGACAGCGAGGCCCGCGTCGGCTTTACCGTCACCAAGAAACATGGAAACGCCGTCGAGCGGAATCGCATGCGCCGCCGCCTCAAGGAGGCCGTGCGGCTGAACGCAGCGTTTGCAATGCAGCCCGGACATGACTATGTGGTTGTCGCCCGGAGGGACGTGCTGAACGCCCCCTTCCAGCAGCTTGCCGCGCAATTGGCCGACAGGATCAAGGCCAAACCAAGAAACGCTCGGTCCTCCGCGACCGATTCCAGGAAAGAATGATGCAAAACAACCGCAATTACATCATCGCGATTGCTCTGTCCGTGCTGATCGTCTTCGGATGGCAGTTCTTCATCATGAATCCGAGGATCGAGGCGCAGCGCCAGGCAGAGCAGGCCCGGATCGCCGAACAGGCCAAGACCGCACCCGCCGCAAACCAGAACACCGCCGCCTCCACACCCGGCACCGTCAGCGGGACGCTTCCGGGAAGCACGGCGCCGGCCACCGGGGGGCTCGATCGTGAAGCAGCGCTCGCAAAATCGACGCGGGTGGTCATCGATACGCCCGCCCTTTCCGGCTCGATCAATCTCGCCGGTGCCCGTTTCGACGACCTGAAGCTCAAGGGATATCGCGAAACCGTGGACCCTACGAGCCCGATCATTACACTCTTCAACCCGGCCGATACCAAGGACGGTTATTTCGCCGAGCTCGGCTACATCGCCGGCGCGGGCGCAGGTGCTGCTCCGGGGCCCTCGACTGTCTGGACGCTGGCCGAGGGCGACAAGCTGACCCAGACGACGCCGGTTACTCTTTCCTTCACCAATGAGGCCGGCCTCACCTTCCAGCGCAAGATTTCCGTCGACGACCGCTACATGTTCACGGTCGAGGACACGATCACCAATGCCGGTGCGGCAGCCCTCGACGTCGCCCCTTATGGCCGCATAACGCGCTACAACAAACCCTCGACGCCTTCCGTGTACGTCCTGCATGAGGGCTTCCTCGGCGTTATCGGCGCCGACAACGGCCTCACCGAGGACAAGTACTCGAACATCGAGAAGGAAGCCGTCGCCAACGAAGCCGCGACCGGCGGCTGGCTCGGCATTACCGACAAGTACTGGGCGGCCGCCCTCGTGCCGCAGCAAACGCTGAGCTACGAGTCGCGCTTCTCGCATTTCACCGACGGGCAGCCCCGCTTCCAGGCCGACTACAAGAACGCCGCGGTTTCCGTGGCTCCCGGTCAGAGCGCGAGCGTCAAGCAGTTGGTTTTTGCCGGGGCCAAGGAAGTTCCGGTCATCGACAGCTATGAAGCGACCTATGCTATCCCGAAATTCGATCTGATGATCGACTGGGGCTGGTTCTATTTCATCACCAAGCCGATGTTCAAGATGATGGATTATTTCTATCGTCTGGTGGGCAATTTCGGCGTCGCGATCCTGCTGACCACAATCGTGGTCAAGCTGATCTTCTTCCCGCTCGCCAGCAAGCAGTATGCCTCCATGGCCAACATGAAGCGCGTGCAGCCGAAGATGGAAGAGCTGAAGGCCAAGTTCGGCGACGACAAGATGGGCCTGCAGCAGGCGATGATGGAGCTTTACCGCACCGAGAAGATCAATCCGGTGGCCGGTTGCTGGCCGGTGCTCCTGCAGATCCCGGTGTTCTTCGCGCTCTACAAGGTGATCTACGTTACCATCGAGATGCGGCATGCGCCGTTCTTCGGCTGGATCCAGGACCTTTCCGCTCCCGATCCGACGACCTTCGTCAACCTGTTCGGCCTGTTGCCGTTCGAGGCGCCAACCTTCCTGCATCTCGGCATCTGGCCGATCATCATGGGCATTACCATGTTCCTGCAAATGCGCATGAACCCGACGCCCCCGGACCCGACGCAGGCGATGCTGTTCAACTGGATGCCGCTGATCTTCACCTTCATGCTCGGCACCTTCCCCGCAGGTCTCGTCATCTACTGGGCCTGGAACAATACGCTTTCGATCCTGCAGCAGGCGATCATCATGAAACGCCACGGCGTCAAGGTAGAGCTGTTCGACAATCTGAAGGGCATGTTCAAACGAAAACCGGCCGAAACCAAGTAAGACGGAAAAGCCCCGGTTCGTCCGGGGCTTTTTTTGTAAGGATCTTGCGAGTATACGGACCGATCAACACACCGGGAGAGGCGACGCCCATGACAGCCAAATTGCCAGCCGGCGAACAGCCCCTGTTCGGTCGTCCGTGGATCTTCATCCGCGGCGTACCCTCGATGAAGTTCCTGCCGCCGGAAGGACCGCTCGAGGTCGCATTCGCCGGCCGCTCCAATGTCGGCAAGTCGTCGCTCATCAATGCGCTGACCGGGCAGAAGGGACTTGCCCGCACCTCGAACACGCCCGGCCGTACCCAGGAACTCAATTATTTCGTTCCCGACGGGTATTCCGGCGAGGCAGGCGACCTGCCGCCGATGGCTCTTGTCGATATGCCCGGCTATGGCTATGCCCAGGCGCCGAAGGAACAGGTCGATGCATGGACCAAGCTCGTCTTCGATTACCTGCGCGGCCGCGCGACCCTCAAGCGCGTCTATGTGCTGATCGATGCTCGTCACGGCCTCAAGAAGAATGACGACGAAGTTCTCGACCTGCTCGACAAGGCCGCGGTTTCCTACCAGATCGTTCTGACCAAGACGGACAAGATCAAGGAGGCCGGCGTGCCGCGGCTTGTCGCGGAAACGCTCGACAAGATCAGGAAGAGGCCGGCCGCATACCCCTTCGTCCTCGCCACCTCATCCGAAAAGGGCAACGGTCTCGAAGAGCTGCGCGCGGCAATCGTAGAGACCGTCAGCTAGAGCATTCCCGGCAAGAACGGACGCGCATTCAAAGCCCTATTTCCCTGTTGTCACGCAATTTCGCGCGCAGGACAGCCGAACAGTTTTGCGCGGCAGGCCCTAGGACATCTCAGGGATGCGCCAAGCCCAGAGCCATGACGGGTCCGCTCGCCTTGCCCGAGGAGGAGCCTCCAAGGGGCTCGGCACTGAAGGCAAGGCTCGCTCCTTCGAGAAGCCGGTTTCGCAATTCCGGGGGAACGACAATCTCGCTTTCTCCGGTCTGCGGCAGAACGCCGAGCGAGCGCGGTTCCTCCTTTTCTCCGACCAACCATAGCTGGAGCGATTTCTTGCCGCCGCCGCCGACCACCGCTGGCGTCACCTGCAAGCGCCCCGAAACATCGTCATAATGGGCGACCAGGTTTATGGCCCCATCGCCGCCAACCGAGCGAAGGGCCATGGGCTGACCGGGGCCGGGGCGCATGTCGGCGCCAGCCTCGAGACAGAGATAAAGCGCGAAGGTGCCAAGCACGGCGAGCCCGATGCCACGCCAGAAGGGAAGCGAAGACCAGAAGGCAAAAACAATGCCCGCCACCGACCCCCGGCGCCGGCGGGGGGGCCACGGAAGGCCTTCCATCTTCGAGAGCAGCATTTCCGGCGGCACCTCGGCGCCATTGGCCGTATCGAGTTGCAGGAGATTATCCTCCCAGCGGCGAACCATGGCTGCAAACAGGCGATCGCCGCGCAGTCGTTCCTCCACATTCAGCCGTTCCTCGCTCCCGAGGACGCCGAGCACATATTCGCCCGCAAGGACCTCATCCCGCGAACGATCACCCTTGCTCTTGTGCGGTATCGTCATGCATGCCCTCCTCCCCCACGATCAAAAGGCTGCAACGCAGCCACGAGCGCACACCATCCCCTACGGCACGCCACGCCGTCCCATCGGTCCGGATATGAGAGCTCCTCCTCATCGGCACGCCTCCCCGCGTACACAGCATCAGGATCTATCGCTTATATACGAGTGTCAATCCGCTTTCGTTCCACGGGGATCGAGGTTTATTGAACGGACCCGGCGATAAGAGCCCCACTACCCATCGGGATCGATCTTGCACTGGAAGGCCGAGATCCAGCGACGATGGTATTCCATGACGGCTTGCCACCTGTCTTTTCGTCGCTGCCACCTCCTCGGAAAAAGGAAATGGCCTCGAGGATTTGCGCGCGGCAATCCTCAAGGCCATCGGCCAGGCCACCTGACGCAGTGGGCCCGGCCTTCTGGAGCCCCGCCAGAGGCGGGGCCAGCGGCTTGATCTTCAAGCCTTCGGCAACAGGACCTTGTCGATCACGTGGATGACGCCGTTCGATTGCTTGACGTCGGCAATCGTGACAGTCGCCACACCGCCGTTTTCGTCAGTGAGGGTGATCTTGTCGCCGTCCATCTTGGCCTTCAGCGTGCAGCCGCCAACGGTCTTGACCGCATGGCTGCCGCCCTCATCGGCGATCATCTTGGCAACGGCGGACGACATGGCTTCGGCTGCCACGACATGGCAGGTCAGTACCTTGGTCAGTTGTTCCTTATTCTCAGGCTTCAGCAGCGTATCGACCGTGCCTGCCGGCAGGGCATCGAAGGCGGCGTTGACCGGAGCAAAGACCGTGAACGGGCCAGCGCCGGACAGGGTTTCGACCAGGCCAGCAGCCTTCACGGCGGCGACCAGGGTCGTGTGATCCTTGGAGTTGGCGGCATTCTCGACAATGTTCTTGTCTGCATACATGGCTGCACCGCCGACCATGGGGTTTTCGGCGTGGGCGGCCACGGTACCGACTGCGAGTGCGGCGGCAAGGGTGAGCGGGCGAAGAGTGGTCTTGAACATTTCGGTTTTCCTCTGTCCTTGTGTTCTCGATCCGTCCTCGGCGGCAGAATTGCCATCCGGGCGGCTGTTTTGATCCCGATATCGGGAACACGACAAGGGACGAGAGGTCGGCGAAAAAAGTTTCAGAGAGCAGCCAAAAGATCGGAAAAAACTCAAGTCACTGAAACGAAAAGAGAGTTTTCGCGCAGCAAGAGCCCATCAGAGATGGGCGGGTCCGAGGGCAATGACCGGACCGGTGGCCTGGCCGGTCGGAGAGCCGCCAAACGGCTCGAGGCTGACAGCAAGCACGACTCCTTCGGCGAAACGGTCCCGGAGGCTGTCAGGAACGATGATCTCGCCCTCCCCCGTCTGTGGAAGGACACCGAGCGAGCGGGGTGCCATATCGCCCTCGATCAGCCAAAGCTCCAACGATTTCTGCTGGCGCTCGCCGGTCGCAACCGGCCTCACCTGTAGCCTGCCCGATCCGCTGTCATAACGCGCGACCAGACTGATGACACTGTCCTTGCCAGCAAGTTCGGCAACCAACGGAGGCCCACCCGCGGGCCTGTCCCACAGACCGGCTTCCGTCCCGGCGACAACCGCCGCGACAACCACGCCGGCGAAAGCAAGGCCACGCCAGAGAGCGAGCGAGTTCCACAGGGTCCCGAGGACGGAGGTCCAGGCGCTCTTCGGCGGTTCCCTGAACAATCGCCCCTCGATCCTGGCAAACAGCGCCTCGGGCGGCAGTTCCATACCGTAATCGTCGTTGAACTGCGAAAGATTGTCTTCCCAGCGGCGCACGATGGCAGCGAAGGTGCGATCGTGGCGCAGCCGCTCCTCCACCTTAAGGCGGTCCTCGACGCCGAGAACGCCGAGCACATATTCGCCAGCGAGGACTTCTTCTCGCGAGCGGTCACCCTTGCTCTGGTCTGGCGTGGTCATCCATGCACTCTCTCAATTTCAACAGGCTGCGACGTAGCCATGTCCGCATCGTGTTCAGCGGCACCGAGAACCGATCCGCAAGCTCCTGATAGGACAATCCCTCCACATAGGCATGCCTCACCGCGCTCGCACAATCAGGATCCAATGCTTGCAGACAGGTGTCAATCCGCTTTCCTTCCGAGCGCAGCACTGCGCTCTGTTCGGGGTTCGCCGCCCTGTCGGCAAGCTCGAGGACCGTTTCCAGTTCCTCTGTCGTCGGACGGCGGACCCTCAGACGGTCGATGCAGTGATAGCGTGCGATCGCCGCCAGCCATCCCATGGCGCCATTGCCGGACGAGGCGAAAGTCTCGGCGTGCTGCCAGACCTTCACGAATATATCCTGTAACGCCTCCTCGGCGTCGGCCCTGTTTCGCAATATACGCAGGCAGATGGCAAAGAGTTTCGGCGATGAACGGCTATAGAGTATGGAAAAGGCAGCGCGGTCTTTAAGGGCCACGCGGCTCAACAATACGGCGATCTCGTCGTTTGGCATCGGCTTTCAGGCCCTCTCCTCCAGACAGCCCCCGCCCGGGTGCAGTTTTTTTCTGTTCTGCTGGGGATTACGCCCACTGGTCATAGGCGGATCATCCACCTCGCTTATCTTTTCCCGGATTATTCCATCGGGATCGATCTTGCGCTAAAAGGCCGCGATCCAACGACGAGGGTATTCCATGACGGCTTCCGATAGCGAAATCCAGGCGCAACTTCTGGCCCAGGCCCTGCCCTTCATGCAGCGCTATGAAAACAAGACGATCGTCGTGAAATATGGCGGCCACGCCATGGGGAATGCGGAGCTCGGCAAGGCGTTCGCGGCGGATATCGCGCTGCTCAAGCAGTCGGGCGTCAACCCGATCGTCGTTCACGGCGGTGGCCCGCAGATCGGCGCCATGCTGACCAAGATGGGCATCGAATCGAAGTTCGAAGGCGGCCTGCGCGTGACCGACCAGAAAACCGTCGAGATCGTCGAGATGGTGCTCGCCGGCTCGATCAACAAGGAAATCGTCGCGCTTATCAACCAGACTGGCGAATGGGCGATTGGCCTTTGCGGCAAGGACGGCAACATGGTCTTCGCCGAAAAGGCCAAGAAGACCGTCACCGATCCCGACTCCAATATCGAGCGCGTTCTCGACCTCGGCTTTGTCGGCGAGGTCGTGGAAGTCGACCGGACGCTGCTCGACCTTCTGGCAAAATCGGAAATGATCCCGGTCATCGCTCCGGTCGCGCCGGGCCGTGACGGCCACACCTACAACATCAATGCGGACACCTTCGCCGGCGCCATCGCCGGGGCGCTGCGCGCCGACCGCCTGCTGTTCCTCACCGACGTGCCGGGCGTACTCAACAAGCAGGGCGAACTTATCAAGGAACTCTCGGTGGCCGAGGCGCGTGCCCTCATCAAGGACGGAACCATTTCCGGCGGCATGATCCCGAAGGTGGAGACCTGCATCGATGCCATCCATGCCGGCGTTCAGGGCGTCGTCATCCTGAACGGCAAGACGGCCCATTCCGTGCTGCTGGAAATCTTCACCGAACACGGCGCCGGCACGCTGCTGGTTCCCTGAACCGGTACATCCGTCCGGTCACAAGGCGAAAAGGCCGACCGGACGCATCTTGCCCTCGTGGCGCAGGAGCCATTTCTTGCGCCATAGTCCCCCGCCATAACCGACCAGCGATCCATCCGCGCCGATGCAGCGGTGGCACGGGACGATGATGCCGATCGGATTGGCGCCATTCGCCTTGCCGACGGCCCGCACGGTTTCCATGCCGCCCACATTTCTTGCGATATCGCCATAGGAACAGGTTTCGCCGAGCGGCACCTTGAGAAGCTCCGCCCATACCTTCTGTTCGAATTCGCTCCCAGCCGGTGCAAGTGGCACGGAGAACTCAAAAGCGCGGCCAGCGAAATAGGTTTCGAGCTCCTTGCCCACCGTCCGGGTCAGGGCATTGCCGGGCAGCACGGCATCCGCGTTCATCTGCCGCCGGATCGCTGCATCGTCGGTCTCCGGTGTCGTGCGTTCGCGAAACTGCAGCGCCAGCAACGCCTTATCGTCGGCAATCGCGACCAGATCTCCGACCGGACTGTCGAGCCATTCGCAATACACCGTCCGTTTCATGACCCGCTTCCTCTCCTGGAGCCACAGTCTACCCGCCTGCGGCGAAGAGAACAATCAGTGCACAGATGCAATCCGGGTGGCTCGCTTTCAGCCGAGCAACAACAGAAGGATGCCGGCAACGATCAGGAGGCAGCCGGCGACCTCCGTGCGATTTACGCGCTCGTGAAACAGAAAGAACGAGGCGAGGAAGGTGAAGACCAGTTCGATCTGACCGAGCGCTCGAACGTAGGCGACTTGCTGCAACGTCATCGCCGTGAACCAGCAGGCGGAGCCCAGGACGCCGGCGAGACCGACGAGCGAGGACGAGCGCCAGGAACGGATCACGTCGACGATCTCGCGCCTGTCCTGCAGGACCATCCACACAAGCATGAAAACCGTCTGGAAGGTCGTTACGCAGGCAAGCGTGACGGCCGCCGCGACGATGGGATTGTGATCCCCCAGCGACAGTGATGCCGATCGGTAGGCCACGGCGGATATGCCGAAAACCGCACCGGAGGCAATGCCTATCAAGGCTGTGCGACCGGCAAGCGCCTTCAACAGGTTGGCGAAAGTGAGCGGCATGCGCGCCACCGAGATCATCATCACGCCGGCCACACCCACGATGATGGCGCCCACCGCACCGGTCGTCACGCGCTCACCGAGCAGGATGAAGCCGAAAATCGCGGCCTGCACGGGTTCCGTCTTCGAATAAGCGGTTCCGACTGCGAAATTACGCAGCGAGAAGAGATGCACCAGCAGCATGGTCGCGAAAATTTGGGCAAGGCCACCGATGATGGCCCACAGGGCGAAGACCGGATTGGGGACCGGCAATTCATATCCGCCGAGAAAATGCAGACCAAGGACATAAAGAATGGCGATCGGAAAACCGTAGCCGAACCGGACGAAGCTTGCGCCTCTCGTACCGAGCGATGTCCGCAGATGTTTTTGAAGGGCCGACCGCAGGTTCTGCAGGAAAGCGGCAGCGACGGTAATCAGTATCCAAGGTTCCATGCGGCGGCGGTATCACGGCATCGACAGCGCCGCCAAGGTCACTTCCGGCTGGAATCGGAGTTTCGCATTTTCTTCTGCCGGCGAGGCATGCCATAAGGACGTCATGAACAAGAGAGCCTCCGCCCCCACAGCCGGCGATTTCGCCCATGTCCGTGACTGGGTCTTCGACCTGGACAACACGCTTTATCCGCATCACATCGACCTGTTTGCACAGATCGACCGCAACATGACGGCCTATGTTTCGGAACTCCTGCAGATGGAGCCCACCGAGGCGAAGCTTCTGCAGAAGAAATATTACTACGACCACGGTACGACGCTGGCCGGCCTGATGCTGCATCACGGGGTCGACCCGAACGACTTCCTCGCCAGGGCCCATGCGATCGACTATTCCGCGCTGCTTCCCGATGAAGCTCTGGGAGCAGCAATCAAGGCCCTGCCGGGCCGCAAATTCATCTTCACCAACGGCACCGTCGCTCACGCGGAAGCGGCGGCGCGTGCGCTCGGCATCCTCGACAATTTCGACGACATTTTCGATATCGTCGCCGCCGATTACCAGCCGAAGCCGGCCGGCAGCACCTATGACAAGTTCATGAGCCTCAACCGGGTGGATACGAAGAAGGCCGCCATGTTCGAAGACCTGCCGCGCAATCTGATGGTTCCGAAGGCTCTCGGCATGAAGACCGTGCTGCTCGTGCCCCGAAATCTGGAGAGCGTGGTTCTGGAAAGCTGGGAACTGGCAGAAAACGCCGAACCCGAGAACATCGATTTCGTCACCGACGATCTCGCCCGGTTCCTTGCCGGGCTGGTTGGCTGATCTCGGCAGGGCTTGCCAACATTACGGAAGTTTCATCCAGCCTTAACAAGGTTTAAGTCGGAATAGGCGAACGTCGGCGGTAATCTTTTCTTCGTAAACGAGGAAAGGAAAGTCTTATGTACGCTCGCAAAACGACGCTTGCCGCTCTTGCGACCGCGCTGCTTGTCAGCGCCTCCTCCGGTATCGCGCTCGCGCAAGGTGGCAAAGGTCCCGGACCGATGGACGGCCCCTGCGGCCCACGCCCGATGATGATGCGCGGACCGGCCGGCATGTTCATCCACGGGCTTCAGGAATTCGACGTCAACAAGGACGGCAAGATTTCGAAGGATGAAGCCAAGGCCGGCTCCGACACGCTCTTTGCCGCTATCGACGCGGACAAAGACGGCAACCTGACGCCCGGCGAATTGCGCAAATACCGCGAAGCTCGCATGGAAGCCTGGAAAGCTTCGATGCCAAAGCCGCCGGCCGCCGAAGATGCGGACAAGGCGCAGGCGCCTGCACCTCAGGACGATGCCTCGACCGCGCCCCCGCCTCCCCCGGACGACATGGCGGATGACGACGACATGGGCATGCCGAACGGTCCTCGCGATTGCGGTCCGCGGGACGGCAAGGGCCCGCACGATGGCAAGGGCTGGAGAGACGACAAGCCGCGCTTCGGCCGGCATGACGACCGCGACGGCCCCGATCGTAATCGCCCGCGCGACGAGATGGGTATGGGGCCGATGGGGCATCACGGGATGCGCCGCATCATGGCCCGGATGGATACCGACGAGAACGGCCAGATCAGCAAAGCGGAAGCAGCAGCAGCGACCGACAAGCTCTTCGACCGGTTCGACACGAACAAGGACGGCTTCATCTCCGCCGACGATTTCCCGGCCGGGCCGAAGATCCTGCCCTGACAAAATCCGATCAGGGAACAAAGGAAGCCGCCAGACATCTGGCGGCTTTCCGCATTTCTTGAGCTCACTTCACCGCGACATCGTGGGTGTGTTCATAGCGATCCGCGATGATCTTCCATGCCTCCTCTGCCGTCTCGACAAAATGGAGAAGCTTCAGGTCATCGGGCGCGATGGTGCCGAACTCGGCAAGCGCCTCGAAATTCACGATCTTGCGCCAGAATTTTTCGGCGAAGAGGATAAGCGGGATCGGTTCCATGCGCTTTGTCTGGATCAGGGTCACGGCCTCGAAAAGCTCGTCGAGGGTGCCGAAGCCGCCGGGAAAGATCGCGATAGCCTTCGCGCGCATCAGGAAGTGCATTTTCCGGATGGCGAAATAGTGGAAATTGAAGCTCAGTTCCGGCGTCACGAAGGCGTTGGGCGCCTGTTCGTGCGGCAGGACGATGTTTAGACCTATGGTCGGTGCGCCAACCTCGGCGGCCCCACGGTTGCCGGCTTCCATCACGCCCGGTCCCCCACCGGTGACGACCACATATTCCTGGTGATTGTGGAGGGCCGCATGCTCTCCGCAGAGACGGGCGAACTTGCGCGCTTCCTCGTAGTAGATCGACGCTGCCTCAAGATTGGCTTTCTGGGTTTCGTTGCGGGCCGCCCAGGCGCTTGCGCCGGGCGCGGGAATGCGCGCACCGCCAAACATGACGATCGTCGACTTGATGCCGCGCTCGGTCAGGATCATCTCCGTTTTCAGAAGTTCGAGTTGAAGCCTGACGGGCCGTAACTCTTCACGGCAGAGAAAATCGTCATCGAGATAGGCCAGCCGGTAGGAAGGCGATTCCGATTGCGGAGTCCGTGGGATGCCGGCCACGCGGCTGCGATCCGTCTGACTGCTCTTCAGCGTCTTCCAAACCCCGTCGTCCTGCCGATGCCGACCGTTGCGCAGCTTTGCCATGCTTCATGCCTTTCTTTGCCTTACCTGGACGCGAATGCGCCGGCGGCAGTTTTCAACCCCGGGCGAATACGCTAGATCAGTGCCGGTTCCCCGATTGAGAATTCGGATATCGTCCGTTTCCACGATAGACAACGAAATTTAAGGAAATCAAATGAACGCCACGGATATCAGCGCCCTCGAAAAGGTCATCGAAGCCGCCTTCGACAATCGCGATACGGTCACGACGGCGACCAAAGGCGAAATCCGCGATGCCGTGGAAGCTTCGCTGGAACTGCTGGACAGCGGCAAGGCACGCGCGGCGACCCGGGGAGCGGACGGCACCTGGACCGTCCATCAGTGGCTCAAAAAGGCGGTCCTGCTCTCCTTCCGCTTGAACGACATGGGCGTCGTCAAGGGCGGCCCGGGCGCTTCCACCTGGTGGGACAAGGTTCCGTCCAAGTTCGAAGGCTGGGGAGAGGAACAGTTCCGCTCGGCCGGCTTCCGTGCGGTTCCCAACGCCGTGGTACGCCGCTCGGCCTATGTCGCAAAGAACGTGGTGCTCATGCCCTCTTTCGTCAACCTCGGTGCCTATGTCGATGAAGGCACTATGGTCGACACCTGGGCGACGGTCGGCTCTTGCGCGCAGATCGGCAAGAACGTGCATCTATCCGGCGGCGTCGGCATCGGCGGCGTGCTGGAACCCCTGCAGGCCGGGCCGACCATCATCGAGGACAACTGCTTCATCGGCGCCCGCTCCGAGGTCGTCGAGGGTTGCATCGTCCGCGAGGGCTCGGTGCTCGGCATGGGTGTCTTCATCGGCAAGTCGACCAAGATCGTCGACCGCGCGACCGGCGAGATCACCTATGGGGAAGTCCCGCCCTATTCCGTCGTCGTTGCCGGCACCCTGCCGGGCAAGTCCTTCCCGAATGGCGAACCGGGACCGAGCCTTTACTGCGCGGTGATCGTCAAGCGCGTCGACGAGAAGACACGCTCCAAGACCGGCATCAACGAACTGCTCAGGGACTGATTTCCATGCTCGCTGCGGCCCGCCGGCCGACTGTCGCGTGGCTGTTCTTCAGCCCGTCCGGCCGGGCGGGCCGGCAGACCTTCATTCTCGGCTGGCTGTTCTGGCTGATGCTGAATTCCTTTGCCCTGGCAAAACTGGCGCTCGTTCCGGAAGACGACGATCTTCTGCCGCTCTACAGCCTGATGTTCCTTTCGAGCATGGGCTGTTCCATCGTGTCGGCGATGATGCTGAGCATCAAGCGGCTGCACGACATGGGCATGCCGGGATTGATCGCGCTTCTGATCCTGGTGCCGGCACTGTCCCTGGTGATGCTTCTCGTGCTCTGCCTCTGGCCGTCGGCGCGCAAAGCCAATACCTATGGAGGAGCGACCGACTGGCCGCAGACATGAAGCCGCCTTCGGTGGTGACACAAGGCAACCGATCGGATAAATCTGCCCGATCCTCTTTCGTGCCCGGTCCCCTGTTTACAGTTCCGGGCTGCATCCAGCGCAGTATGTCATGATCGCCACGAATCCTGTCGACGTCCTTCAAGCCCTTATCCGCTGCCCCTCAGTAACGCCCGCCGAAGGTGGCGCCCTGACCGCGCTGCAACGGTTTCTCGAGCCGCTGGGTTTCAAGGTCTCCCGCGTCATGGCGCACGAGGACGGCACACCCGACATCGAGAACCTCTATGCCCGTCTCGGAACAGACGGCCCACATCTGATGTTCGCCGGGCATACGGACGTGGTCCCCGTCGGCAACGAGGCGGCATGGAGCCATCCACCATTTGCCGCGGAGATTTCCGATGGCATGCTCTACGGTCGCGGGGCGGTCGACATGAAAGGCGGCATTGCCTGCTTCATCGCGGCGCTTGCACGGCTGGTCGAGGAGAAAGGCGCGCCGAAGGGTTCTGTCTCGCTGCTCATCACCGGTGACGAGGAAGGCCCCGCGGTCAATGGCACGACAAAGCTGCTCGAATGGGCGACTGCGCAAGGCGAACGCTGGGACGCCTGCCTCGTCGGCGAGCCGACCAACCCGGACCAGCTTGGCGACATGGTCAAGATCGGCCGTCGCGGCTCCATTTCCGGCACGGTGACCGTGCGCGGCGTGCAGGGCCATGCCGCCTATCCGCATCTCGCCGACAATCCGGTGCGCGGCGCCATCAAGCTGGCCGAATCCCTGATGCACCCGCCCTTCGATCACGGGACGGACAACTTCCAGCCGTCGAACCTCGAGGTGACCTCGATCGATGTCGGCAATACCGCGACCAACGTCATTCCGGCGAGCGCCGTCTTCAAATTCAATATCCGCTTCAACGATACCTGGTCGGCGGAAAGCCTGCAGACCGAGATCCTGCGCCGGCTCGATGCCGCCGCGGCCGATACGACGTTGCGACCCGGTCGCGAGCCTATCCGATACGACATCGTCTGGTCCGAACGCCCGAGCCAGGTTTTCCTGACCCGCAATAATGCCCTGATTGCGTCACTTTCCGATGCAATCGAGAACGTCATCGGCGCCACGCCGCAGCTTTCAACGACAGGCGGGACTTCCGATGCGCGCTTCATCAAGGACTATTGCCCAGTGGTGGAGTTCGGCCTCGTCGGGCAGACCATGCACATGGTCGACGAGCGTGTGGCGGTAGAGGATCTCGAAACATTGACCCGCATCTACCGTACCTTCATCGAACAATGGTTTGCGAATGCCATCGCTTAAGGAGGTCGAGACCTACCTGACCGGACTTTGGCTCCTGTTCCGACAGGACCCGCGAGGCTTCGCCTTTCTCGATCTTTCGGATCGCGGCGCATTGCGCTCCTTCTGGGCGGCAGCCTGGGCATTGCCGACCACGATCATATCCTTTCTCTGGTGGCGCAGCACTTTTCTCGAAACGCTTCCCGAAGGCGCCGAGGTCGGAACGCTCTTCTTCTTTCGCCTGACGTTGGTCGAGTTCGCCAACTGGATCGTGCCGCTGGTGCTTGTCGGCTTTCTGTGCTGGATGGTGGGGATCGGCTCGAAATTCTCCGCCGTCGTGGCAATCGCCAACTGGATGGCTTTGCCGGTATCCTATGCCTATGCGACACTCGTCGTTCTGATGATGCTTTTCCCGGCGATCGACACCCTGGTTGCGCTCGCCTGGCTCGGCTTGATGCTTGCCTTCGTGGTCAGTCTTTTTCGCATCTTCCGCATGGTGTTCGGCAATCACATCCTGACGATCTCGACCATCACGATGGTGTTGCTTGTGCCCTCGATGATCCTGTCGGAGATGCTGGAACGCTTTCTTGGGGTCTTTCCCGGCTGACCACCGCTCCGGCTCCCAGCCGTTTATTCGTCGCCGGGGTAATCCACCTTCAGAAAGAACAGGCCTTCAGGCGGCGCGACCGGCCCACAGGCCGAACGGTCGCGGGCATCCAGTGCCGCGCGCACATCCTCAGGCGTCATCTTGCCCTCGCCAGCCAGCTTCAGGGTACCGGCGAAGGACCGGATCTGGTTGTGCAGGAAGCTCTGCGCCGAGGCCCGGATTTCGATCAGTTCGCCGGTTCGCGTCACATCCAGCCGATCCAGCGTACGCACCGGGCTCGTCGCCTGACAGTGCGCCGAGCGGAAGGTGGTGAAGTCGTGGTGGCCGACGAGCATCTGGGCCGCCGCATGCATCGCTTCATGGTCGAGTGGTTTCGGCACCCACCAGGCACGCTCGGCCTCCAATGCGAGGCGGGCGGGCCGGGTGATGATGCGATAGAGATAATGCCTCCGCATCGCGGAAAAACGGGCGTCGAAAGCCTCGTCCACGGCGGCGACATCGAGAACGGCAACCCGTTCGCCCGCCAATGCCAGATGAGCGTTGAGCGCGTTGCGAAGCTTGTAAGGCTCCCAGGCACGTGCAAGGTCGACATGGATAACCTGGCCAAGTGCGTGAACGCCGGAATCGGTCCTGCCGGCACCGCGAATCGAAACGGTTTCCCCGGTCAGAGACAGGACTGCATTCTCCAGCGCGCCCTGAACGGACGGACCGTTTTCCTGTCGTTGCCAGCCGACATAGGGTGTGCCGTCATATTCGACGGTCATACGAAAACGGGGCATCAGGAAAGCACCGAGCCGGCCGCGACCGGCGTGCCCCGCAGGAATTCGGCAGCGTCGAGCGGCTTGCCGCCCGCTTTCTGCAGGCGCGTCAAGCGCACGGCACCGGAGGAACACGCAACCGTCAGTGCGTCGTCAAGCACCGTTCCGCCGGGTGCGCCTGCGCCATCCGCCATGGTCGAGCCGAGGACCTTGACCCGCTCAGACCTGCCGTTCAGTTCGATTTCAAACCAGGCGCCGGGGAAAGGCGAAAGGCCGCGAATGTGGTTGTGAACAAGCTCGGCCGGCCTGTCGAAATCGATCCGGGTCTCCGCCTTGTCGATCTTCGCGGCATAGACCACGCCATCTTCCGATTGCGGCATGGTCTCGAGCGTGCCGCCTTCCAGCCTGCCCATGGCCTCAACCATCGCCTCCGCCCCGACATCGCGTAGCCTGTCGTGCAGTTCGCCGGCGGTCATGTCAGGGCCGATCTTCACCCTGCGGGTCAATGCCACGGGGCCTGTGTCGAGCCCCCTGTCCATCTTCATGACCATCATTCCGGTCTCGGCATCGCCCGCCATGATCGCCCGCTGGATCGGAGCGGCCCCTCGCCAGCGCGGCAGGAGCGACGCATGGCCGTTGAACGCGCCGAGCCGGGTGCCCGTGAGGATCGCTTCGGGCAACAACAGCCCGTATGCCACCACCACGGCGACATCGGCGCCGAGTGCACGGAATTGCTCGCGATCTTCCTCCGCCCGGAAATTCGGTGGATGCCGGACGGGGATGTCGAGCTTTTCGGCGGCAAGATGTACGGGGGATTTCTGCAGATCGAGCCCACGCCGCCCGCCCGGTCGCGGCGGCTGAGTGTAAACGGCAACGATATCGTGGCCAGCGGCAGCCAGCGCCTCCAGCGTTGCGACCGAGAATTCCGGAGTTCCCATGAAGATAATGCGCAGTGCCATTGCCGTTCAGCCTCCGTCGATCACGCATGTCCGCCGCATTCGCGGTCAACGAACCATGAGATGGCTCAGAGCGCCTTCTGCTTGGCCGCCTTGGTGAACTTCTTGATGACCATATCGCGCTTCAAGCGAGAAATGTGATCGATGAACAACACACCGTTCAGGTGGTCGATCTCGTGCTGCAGGCAGGTTGCCAGCAGGCCATCGGCTTCGGTGATCTGCTCCTTGCCGTCGCGGTCGAGCGACCTGACGGTGACAAGCGCGGGACGCTCAACCTCGGCATAATAATCCGGAATAGACAGGCAGCCTTCCTCGTAGACGGAGCGTTCGTCCGAACTCGTCAGGATTTCGGGATTGATGAAGATGAGCGGCTTCTTTTCTTCGCCTTCCCGGCTGACATCGATCACCAGCATCCGGCGAGGAACGCCAACCTGGATGGCGGCCAGCCCGATGCCCGGCGCATCGTACATCGTCTCAAGCATGTCGTCGGCAAGCCGGCGCACGTCGTCATCGATGCGCTCGACCGATGCGGAAACCTGGCGCAGAAGGGGGTCGGGAAGGATAATGAGGGGCTTGATGGTCATGGCCTCCCATAACCGATCTTTTCCCCATATGGAATCGAAAAACGCGGGACATGCCCGCGTTTGAAGAGCTTAGGAGATCGTTGCGCCATCAAGCCGCGCGGGCACGGATGACGCGCTCTTCCCCGGGGTTGGTGCGAATGCGAATTTCGCCAAGCAACTCGACAAGTCCCGCCACCTCGTGGCGGAGACGCTGGGTTTCCGCCGAGGTCTGCTCGACCATGGTGCTGTTCTCGTGGGTCAGCAGATCGATGCTGTGCGTCGCCTGATTGACCTCGCTCAGGCCGGTCGCCTGATCCTTGGCCGCACCCGCAATATCCGAGACGATGGCATGCACCGCATCGATGCGGGAGATGATATCGCCAAGAGCCGTGCCGGTATTGGAGACGAGGCCGACGCCTTCATTGACCTGATCCGAGCTTTGCGAGATCAGACGCTTGATCTCCTTGGCGGCATCGGCGCTGCGCTGTGCCAATTGGCGCACTTCCTGCGCCACGACGGCGAAACCTTTTCCCGCATCACCCGCCCTCGCAGCCTCGACGCCGGCATTCAGCGCCAGCAGGTTGGTCTGGAACGCGATCTCGTCGATGACACCGATGATCTTGGAAATCTCGGCGGAGGATTTTTCGATCTCTGCCATCGCCGAAATGGCATCCGAAACGACTTCGCCGGAGGTTCGGGCCTGCTGCTGTGCCTCCTTTACAGCCTCGGAGGCGCGCTGCGCGTTGGCGGCGGTCTGGCTGACGCTCACCGACAATTGCTGCAGGGCGGTCGAGCTTTCCTGGATGCCGGCGGCCTGTTTCGTGGTTCTCACTGCGATTTCGTCAGAGGCATTGGCAATCGTTTCCGTGCCATCGAGGATCTCCTCGGATGCACGGCGGATCGAGGCGAAGGACTCGCTCAGGCGGACGACGGTTTCGTTGTAGTGCTGGGCCATTTCCTTAAAATTGTCCGGCAGATCGGCAGACATCCGATTTTCGAAATCGCCGCGGGCGAGCGCCTCCAGACCATGGCGAAGGTGTTCCATAGCCAGGCGCTGGTCGGCCTCGAACCTCTCGCGCTCCTCTTCCAGCCGGTGACGCTTCTCGTCGAGAGCGTCCAGGTAGACCGAGATCGAATAATCCATGTCCAGCATGGAGGCCTTTATCAGCGCGGCGAGCTTTTCGCCGAGCGCCGCCGCATGCTGCTTGCCGAAGGGAAATGGCCAGTGCTTCTTCAGGACACCGGAGACGAGTTCCGTCATCAGCATGGAGTAGCCGCCGATATACCATCGCGGCTCGAGGCCCGTGCGGGCATGCGCCATGCCCACGGCTGTTACGCCCTTGACATAATCGGCGGTAAATCTGCCGCTGGAAAGCTTGTCCCAATGACCGATCTGGGCGTTCTTGGCAGCATCCATGTGCCCCTTGTCGCGGAAGAAACGCTTCAGTTTCGGAGTCGCAGCCACCTTGGCATAAAACTTGTCGAGAGCGCCGCCGATAATTTCGGCAAGCGTCGGGCGAAGGGAACTCAGCGTATCGCAGGTCTTCTCGTCAAGCTCAAGGAAGGCAAGCCGCTCGGACAGATTGTCATCGGGGTTTATATTTTTCATCGTCTCGCCACGATTTTTCAAGCTCCCCCAGGAAGCTCATGAATGTCATCAATATGAGACGAGCATTCGTGAAAATCCTAAACGACCGATGAACAAGGCCGAACAAAATTGACAAATTCGAAGGCCGCGGCATGTGGCCACGCCCTTCTCTTTCCCAGTATCAGCCCGCCCTGCGATATGCCGGATGGTCGCCGGCGCGGCGATAATGAACGTTGTCCTCAGCAGCGTCAGCATTGCGGGTCCGGAAGCCGCGCAGGGCGGTTACCAGTCGTTCGACCTCATCCTTGAGGGTCGCGGTCTGGGCCGAGGTCTCCTCCACCATGGCTGCGTTCTTCTGGGTAATCGTATCCATCCCGCCGATGGCGGTATTGACCTCGTGAAGACCGCTCGACTGATCGGCGGCAGCGGAAGCTATGCCAGCCACGATCCCGTTGATCTCGTCGATCCGGCCGATGATCTTGTCCAGAGCCTCGCCGGCATTGTTGACGAGCCCGACACCGGTCTGAACCTGGGAGGAGCTTTGCGAGATCAGGCCCTTGATCTCCTTAGCAGCGCTTGCGCAACGCTGCGCGAGTTCGCGAACCTCCTGCGCGACGACGGCAAAGCCACGTCCAGCCTCACCGGCGCGGGCGGCCTCGACGCCGGCATTCAACGCCAAGAGGTTGGTCTGGAAGGCAATCTCGTCGATCACGCCGATGATCTTGGAGATTTCGTCGGAGGATTTCTCGATCGCCCCCATGGCGCTTACGGCATTCATCACGACATCGCCGGAAGCCCGCGCCTCATTTAGCGTGAGACCTACGACCTTTGCCGCCTTCTGAGCGCCCTCGGCGCTCAGCGTGACGTTCTGGGTCAGTTCATGCAATGCGGCGGTGCTTTCCTCGAGACCTGCGGCCTGCTGTTCGGTTCGCTGGGCGAGATCGTCGGACGCATCCGAAATCGCGGCGGTGGAGCGGAGAATTTCTTCGGCGGCGCTGCGCACCGTCTCTATGGTCGAGCGCAGTTTCTCCACCGAGGCATTGTAGTCGGATGCCATGCCGACAAAATTCGGTGGCTGCTCACTGGAAAGCTTGGCCTCCAGGTCACCGTTCGCGAGCTTGGTCAGCACATCGCTCAGGGATGCGAGGGCAACCGCCTGCTCCTGTTCGGTCCGAATGCGCGCCTCATCGGCGGCCTTCCGCTCCGACGCCAGAATGTCGAGATAGACGGTGATGGAATAGTCCATGTCCAGAAGCGCTGCCTTGACCAGGATGCCCACCTCCTCGGCAAGTGTCTGAGCTTCCTTTCGGGCAAAGCGCGTTGGCCAGCGTTCGCGGATTACGGCGTGGATCAATTGCTCGACGAGCACGGCATATCCGCCGATGTACCAACGCGGCTCCAGGCCGATACGGGCATGGGCCTTGCCGACGGCCACGACGCCTTCGACGTAACGTTCGTCGTATTGGGCATTGGCGACGACGTTCCAATGCCCCTCCTGCCTCTTCTTTGCACCCTGGATATGGTCTTCACTGCGGAAGAATGCGGCGGTTTCCGGCGTGCTGCGAACCTTTTTGTAGAAGATATCAAGCGCCGGACCGATGTTTTTCGTGATGGACGGCACCAGTTTGCGCAGGGTATTCTTTGCCTTTTCATCGAGACCAAGAAAGCTCAGGCGCGCCGCCAGCGCGTCTTTTTCGTCCACCTGCTTCATTATCATCCCCAGCTCGAAAAGGACTTGGATATGAGGCGTCGTGCACCTATCCAATTAGAATTTTATGAAATACCTGAATGGTAAACATTGTATTGCCCTAATATTTGAATTTTAGCATTTATTGCAATTCTTGCGTTCCGCCACTCTAGCGAGAACCCGAACCGAACGGCGGTTACGGCTACTGCTCCGGCCGCTCCTCCACAGTTTGTTCCCCATTTGATCTATCATCAATTCGGGAATCTGTTAGGATCGGGCAATGAACCAGATCGATACCTCGTTCCTCAATCCGTATCTCATCCACCTCACTCCGGCCATCGCGGTCATCTGCACGACCGCGATGCTGGCGCTGGTCGGCCTCGTATTGATGATCTTCCTGATACGGCGATCCAGCCGACTGCAGGCCGAGCGCCAACTGGAAGCCGACAGGCGCGAGGCGGCGGCCGAGGCAAGACTTTCCGAATTGCTGAAGGCACAAGCGGAAATGCAGGGACGGCTCGCCGCGATGTCGGAGGTTTTCGGCAACCGGCAAGCAGAACTGAACCAGGCAATCAGCCAGCGGCTTGACGGCATGACGCACCGGATCGGCGCGACGATCACCGAGCAAACCAAATCGACCCATGAAAATCTGCGCCACCTGCAGGAACGGCTTGCGGTCATCGACGCTGCCCAGAACAACATCCAGTCGCTCGCCAAGGACGTGGTCGGGCTGCAGGCCATCCTGTCAAACAAGCAGACACGCGGAGCCTTTGGACAATCCCGCATGGAGACGATCGTCGCCGACGGTCTGCCGATGGGCGCTTACAGTTTCCAGCCCACCTTGTCGAACGGCTATCGTCCCGATTGCACGATCCGCATGCCGAACGATGCTCCGCCTCTTGTGGTCGATGCAAAGTTTCCGCTTGAGGCCTGGAACGCGATCCGCGAGGCAGAAAGCCCCGAATTGAAGAAAACGGCGGGGCAGCAGTTCCGTCGGGATATCGAAGTGCATATCCGCGACATTGCCGAGAAGTATCTCGTGGCCAGTGAGACCCAGGATATGGCTCTTCTGTTCGTGCCCTCGGAATCGATCTTCGCCGAAATACACGAGAACTTCGAGGCCGTGGTTCAAAAGGCCCACAGGCAACGGGTGGTTATCGTCTCCCCTTCGCTGCTCATGCTTTCGATCCAGGTGATCCAGGCCGTTCTGAAAGACCAGCGGATGCGGGAACAGGCACATCTCATCCAGGGCGAGGTCATCCATCTGATGGAAGATCTCACCCGCCTGGACGAACGGACAAGGAAACTGCAGGGGCATTTCCTTGCGGCGCAGCGGGATGTCGACATGATCCTGACATCGGCGGACAAACTCAACAAGCGTGGCACCCGTATCGAGGCGATGGAGTTCGACACTGCCGGCGGCGGGAACGTCGGCGACAACGATCCGGCCGGCAAAGCGGTCGAAAGCCGCACGGGCTTCCTCAAGCTCAGGGTTGTTGACGAGGACTGAGCACTTCGTCCAAAAGGAGCGGAACGGAGGACGACAGTTCGATGATTACGGTATTCGGTTCCATCAACATGGATCTCATCGCCACGAGCCCCAGGCTTCCCAAGCCGGGAGAGACGGTCGGCGGAACCGGCTTCTCGACAGCGGCCGGCGGCAAAGGGGCCAATCAGGCTCTTGCGGCCCGACGCGCGGGGTCGACGGTGCGTATGGTCGGCGCCGTCGGCAGCGATCAGTTCGCCGAACCTGCCCTCCGCCTGCTCGATGAAGCCGGTGCGGATCTTTCGGCCGTAAAGCATGTGACGGAGCCGACGGGCACGGCGTTGATTATTGTCGGCGCCGACGGTGAAAACATGATCGTGGTCGTTCCCGGTGCCAACGGCACCGTCACAGCGGCCGACGCGCATAGAACGGTCGACAGCATGCAGGCTGGCGACATCCTGATGCTGCAAATAGAAGTCCCCGCTTCCGCCGTCGAAGAGGCCCTGATCGCCGCAAATCGGCGAAAGGTCACCACGATCATCAACATCGCGCCGCTGACTGCGGAAGCCGCCAGGCTTGGGCGCATGGCCGATATTGTCGTTGCCAACGAAACGGAGTTCGAGCGGCTTGCCGCACGGGATGGCATGAGCGCGGACGAGCGCGAGAAGGTCCTGCTGCAGTTGCATTCCGAAACAGGCCAGACGCTGATCGTCACGCTCGGTGCCGACGGCGTCATCGCGGCGCGAGACGGCAGGCTTTATCGCACGAAGGGGCTCGACATCACCCCGGTCGATACCGTCGGCGCCGGAGACACTTTCTGCGGTTACATCGCCGCCAGCCTCGACCAGGGGCTCGATTTCGAGCTTGCCCTGCGCCGCGCCGCAGTCGCGGGTTCACTCGCCTGCCTGAAGCCGGGAGCACAACCTTCGATCCCGGTGACCGAGGACGTCGCAAGGCATCTTTAGACCTCGAAGACGAAAAGACGCCGGCATCGCGGTTTACAAGAAAAACCACCCGTCCTTCAACGACCGTTAAACATTGGCGCATAGCTTCTCGGCAGATGAAGTGCGTTCCGGCATGACGCTAGACGCACACGTGCACCATGATGGCGCCGGAAATCCCCTGCTGTTCCGAGAACCCCCGGTCTCCCTTCGAGGTCCAAATGTTCAATTTCATCTCGCGCTCCATTGCCGCGAAACTTCTTATTGTTACCGGCGCCGCCATCGCCACGGTGCTTTTCCTTTCGAACTTCATCCTTATTTCCGAAACCCGAAGCCGCGTGTCCGGCCTGACGATGGATCAGGCGAATTCGGAGGCGAAGGCAATCGCCAACGGTGTTGCGAGCGACATCGGCGAGTTGGCAAGCGCCGCCCGGACCATGTCCGGCATCCTCGGTCGCGGCCAGTCTGAGAAGAGCTTCGACCGCAAGGGCGCGATCAACCTGCTGAAAGCCAATGTCGACCAGAACCCCTTCGCCTTCGGAAGCTGGTTCTGCGAGGAAATCAAGGCGTTCGACGGACAGCAGGAAACGGTTGCGGGCAATACCGAACTCGGCGCCAACGATCAGGGGGTCTTCACCCCCTACTGGTCCAAGGACCGTAACGGCAAGATCCAGTTTTCCACCTTCAGGAACGATTACAGCGCCGAATGGTATGCGCTGGCCAAGGCAAGCGGCAAGGGTGCGATCACCGCTCCATACATGACGCAGGATACCGATGTCCCGGTCGCGATGACATCGATCGGCTATCCCGTCTTTTCCGGGGACAAGCTGATCGGCGTTACGGGCGTCGACATCTCCCTTTCGTCGCTCTCGGAAAAACTGAAGGCTCTCCGTCCCTTCGAAACGGGTCGCGTCCTGCTCGTTGCCCAGGCCGGTCAGTGGCTGGTCGCTCCTTCGGACGACCTCATGATGAAGCCCTACGACACGACCGGCGCCGACGTTCTGAAGACGGCGCTCTCCTCCGGCAAGGCGGAACTCCTCTCCAACCTCCAGGCAGACGGCCAGGAAGGTTTCGACCGCCTCATCTACCCCTTCGCCGTTCCGGGTGTGAACACCAACTGGGCCGTCATCATCGATATTCCGCACAGCGCAACCGGCGCTGCCGTGGAAGCCCAGACCTTTACCATGATCATCGCCGGAATCATCGTGCTCGGCGCGGTGATGACCGCCCTCTTCTTTGCAGTCCGCTTCTTCGCCCAGAAGCCGCTCCACAGCCTGGTTGCCGACGTCGACCGCCTGAGCCAGGGCGAATACGGCGCTGCCGTGAACGGCCAGGAACGGGCCGATGAACTTGGCCTTGTGGCAAAGGCGCTGGAGGGCTTCCGCCATCGCCTCGCGGAAAGCCGGACCGTTGCAGCCGAAGCCGAACGTCACCGCAACGCCGCCGACGACGAACGCCGCCGCTCCGAGCAGGAGCGCAACGAAACGGCAAGCGTCCAGCAGCACGTGGTTGCGATTCTGGGCACCGGCCTTTCCGAGCTCTCACGCGGCAATCTGGGTTACCGCATCTCCGACGAGTTCCCCGGTGAATATGCGGGCCTGAAGCGCGACTTCAACGCAGCCCTTGCAAGCCTCGAAGGCACGATCGATGCGGTCAATGCGAGCGTAATCAACATCGGCAACGGCTCCGGCGAGATCGCCGACAGCGCGGCAGACCTTTCGAAGCGCACCGAACAGCAGGCGGCGAGCCTGGAAGAGACCGCCGCAGCGCTCAACGAGCTTACCGAGCAGGTCAACGCCAGCGCCGACAACGCCAATACCGCGGCGACGACGGTCAATCTTGCCTGTCAGGACGCGGAAAAGTCCGGGGAAGTGGTGCAGAAGGCCGTTGCCTCCATGCATGGCATCGCCCAGTCTTCGCAGGAAATCTCGCGGATCATCGGCGTCATCGACGAGATCGCCTTCCAGACGAATCTGCTTGCGCTCAATGCGGGCGTCGAGGCCGCACGCGCCGGCGAAGCCGGCAAGGGTTTTGCCGTCGTGGCCCAGGAAGTCCGCGAACTCGCCCAGCGTTCCGCCAATGCCGCCAAGGAGATCAAGACGCTAATCAACACCTCCGGCGCGCAGGTCAAGGACGGTGTCGAACTCGTCGGCCAGGCCGGCCAGACGCTGCACAAGATCGCCGAACAGGTCATGCAGATCAACGATCTGATCCGCCAGATTTCGGCGTCGGCAAGCGAGCAGGCTTCCGGCCTCAAGGAGATCAACTCGGCCGTCAATCAGATGGACCAGGTGACCCAGCAGAACGCCGCGATGGTCGAAGAAACCACCGCTGCCAGCATGACCCTGAAGAACGAGTCGGAAAACCTCAAATCGCTGGTTTCCCGCTTCTCCGTCTCGGGGGCAATAAACCCGGTCGCCGCCTTGCAGGCCGCCGCCCAGTCGATGCGCTCGCCCGCGCCGCGTCCGGTCGCTCCGGCCTATCAGCCGGCACCCCGGCGCACAGCGGCAGGCGGTACGGCTGCTGCGGTCGCGACGGACGACTGGCAAGAATTCTGAGCCATATCGCCTGCAAAAAACGAAAAGAGGCCGCCGGAGCGATCCTGCGGCCTTTTTCATTCAACCGTCGCAACACGATCAAAGGCGGGCGAAGCGCTCGATCAGCAGATCGAAGAACCCGTCGGCATCGACATTGCGCATGACGCGAACGTTTGGCTGGCGGCCGGAAACACGCCACCAGTCGACAACCGTCATGCCCATGGTCAGTTCCGACTGCGTTTCAATCTCGACATTGCAGTGACGGCCGGAAAAGAGTTCCGGCTTCAGCAGGTAAGCAATCACCGTCGGATCATGCAGCGGGCCACCATCGGAGCCGTATTTCTCCTCGTCGAAGCGCTCGAAGAACTGCAGCCAGTCCACCATCACCCTTGAAGGGCGGGTGCCTATCGCGGCAATCTTCGCCACACGCGCCTTTGTCGTCAGCAATTGATGGGTCACGTCGAGCGACATCATGACCACCGGAATTCCTGCGCCGAGCACGATGGCGGCGGCCTGGGGATCGACATAGATGTTGAATTCTGCGGCAGGCGTGATGTTTCCACCTTCGAAAAAGCCGCCACCCATCATCACCAACTCGCGGATGCGCGGTGCGATGTCCGGTGCCTTCTTCAGGGCAAGTCCGACATTGGTCAGCGGACCAAGCGTGCAGAGGGTGACCGTTCCCTCGTCTTCCCGCCGCAGCGTCTCGATGATGAAGTCCACCGCGTGCTGCGGCTTGACCATCATCTTCGGCTCGTCGAGTTCGGCGCCGTCGAGACCCGTCTTGCCGTGAACATGTTCGGCGGTCACCAGCTTTCGCTCGATCGGATGCTCCGCCCCCTCATAGACGGGAATATCGGTCCGGCCGCACAGTTCGCAGACAATGCGCGCATTCCTGCTCGTCAGCCGCAGCGGCACATTGCCCGCGACCGTCGTAATGCCGAGAACCTCAAGTTCCTCGCCGCTTGCGAAGGCGAGCATGAGTGCGGCCGCATCGTCCTGGCCGGGGTCGGTGTCTATGATAATCTTTCTGGGTTCGGTCATGATTGGGTCCTGATTTCCAAGGCCGGCCTGATGCCCGCGCCACTTGCCTTTGTCAAGGGTAAGCCCGCTTGCACGCAGGCTGGGCAGACACCATATAGTTCAGCAAGTATGCGGGCAGACGAGTGCCCGAAGCCGCTGCCCAAGGACCGCAATGAGCCAGACGAAAGCACCTGAACAGCCCCTGCCCGTAGGTTTCGAGACTGTACAGCGATCGGGCTCCCGAAACGGCCGCGCCGGAGACGGCTATCCGCCGTTCAACATCGAACGATTGCTCGGCTACGAGGTGGAGAGGCTGCGCATAACCCTTGCCGTGGCCGGCTTTTCGGAGGACGAACTGGAGATCATCCAGCAAGGCCGAGAACTCCTCATTCGCGGCCGACATGCGGAGCGTGGCGAGCCCGTTTTCCTTTTTCGCGGCATCGCCGCGCGGCAGTTTCAGCGCATTTTTCTGCTGGCCGAGGGAATGGATGTCGAACGTGCACATCTGCGAAACGGCTTGCTGTCGATCTATCTCTTTCGTCCCGAACCGAAGCATGGAGAAAAGAAAATTAACATTTCCGCTTCACTATAGAATCAACGGCCTGAAACGCCGTAGCTCCCTCATCGGTGGAGGATCGGAATGTTACTGAGAGAAGCGAACGCACGGCTGACCCAAACCGAACTTGCCCATTTGGGTTCCGGAGAGGTCGGTTACATCCGGAAAATGCGTTCGGAAGAAGTGTCCCGCTGCTTCCCGGAAGCTCCCGATATCGATCCCAGCCTCGATCTATGGGCATTGTTCGGCGCCGACGGCACGCCGATTCTCTTGACGGATAACCGTTCGAGCACCTTCTACAAGGCTGCGGAAGACGACCTGAAAACGGTCAGCCTGCACTGAAGCGCCGCAATCCGGCAAATCGCTCCAACGTCCAGGATCGACGTATCGCGCTTTGCGAAGATCATTCCGGTTTTCAGATCGATGCGGTATCGCAACGACACATTCCGTAATCAGATCTTCCGGAAGGTAAGATAGGCCGACGAACGGCCTTCACGCTTGGCCTTCGCCTCGTAGCGCGTGCCGGGCCAGCCGGCAAACGGCGTCACCCAGTCCGCGCGATTGCGCGCTGTCCAGTCAAAACCGCCGTGGTCCCGGCAGTGGATCAGCGTCCAGTTGACATAGGTATCGATGTCCGAGGCAAAGCAGAACAGCCCGCCCGGCTTCAGCACACGATAAAATCGATCGAGATTGACCTTGGAAACGAACCGGCGCTTCCAATGCTTCCGTTTTGGCCACGGATCCGGATAAAGCAGGTCGATCTGGTCCAGCGATGCCGCCGGAAGCCAATCCAGCAATTGCGTGGCATCGTTGTCGTAGACACGGATGTTGCGAAGTTCCTTCGTCTCCACTTCGGCCAGCAGCTTTGCCATGGAATTGACGAATGGCTCGACGCCAATGAAGCCCGTCGAAGGGGTCTCTCCGGCCCGGTGCACAAGGTGCTCGCCGCCGCCGAAACCGATCTCCAGACGCAGACGCTCAACGCGCGAAGGGAAAAGGCCCGCCAGATCTTCCGGCGCCGGTGCCTGAAGATCAATGCAGATCTCCGGCAGCAGGTGTGTCATGCGCTCGAGCTGCAGTTCCCGGAGGGGTTTTCCCTTGCGGCGACCGAAGAAAGCCTCGGTCGCCCGGCTGCGTCGTTCAGTTGGCGTCATTCCAGCATCAAGCCTTGATGGCTTCCTTGAGCGGCTTTACCAGATCAAGGCGCTCCCAGGAGAAGGAACCGTCGCGACCCGGCTTGCGGCCGAAGTGACCATAGGCAGCGGTCTTGGCATAGATCGGGCGGTTCAGATCGAGATGACGGCGGATACCGCTCGGCGACAGGTCCATGACCTTGCGGATCGCAGCTTCCACCGCATCTTCCGTCACCTTGCCGGTACCATGCAGGTCCACGTAGATAGACAGCGGCTGGGCAACGCCGATGGCGTAGGAAATCTGGATCGTGCAGCGATCGGCGAGGCCGGCGGCCACCACGTTCTTCGCAAGGTAGCGAGCGGCGTAAGCTGCCGAACGGTCGACCTTGGTGGTGTCCTTGCCCGAAAAGGCGCCGCCGCCATGGGGAGCTGCGCCACCATAGGTGTCGACGATGATCTTGCGACCGGTGAGGCCGGCGTCGCCATCCGGGCCACCGATCACAAACTTGCCGGTCGGGTTGACGTACCACTTGCAATCGTCAGCGATCCTGAGGTCGCCGAGCGCCTCGCGGATATAGGGTTCGACAACCGAACGAACCTTGGCCGAATCCCAGCTTTCGTCGAGATGCTGGGTGGAGAGAACGATCGAGTCGACTTCCGACGGCTTGCCGTCGACATAACGCACGGTCACCTGGCTCTTGGCGTCGGGACCGAGCTTGGCAGCGTCACCCTCGCCCTTCTTGCGGGCGGCGGCGAGAAGCTGAAGGATCCTGTGCGAATAATAGATCGGAGCCGGCATGAGATCCGGCGTCTCGCGGCAGGCGTATCCGAACATGATGCCCTGATCGCCGGCACCTTCGCTGTTGCCATGGTCGGCTGCCTTGTCGACGCCCTGGGCGATATCGGCCGACTGCGCATGCAGGAGAACGTCGATCTTCACCTTTTTCCAGTGGAAGCGGTCCTGCTCGTAGCCGATATCCTTGATGGCCTTGCGCGCAGCAGCCTTGAACTTCGCCGGATTGACCGCGGGATCACCATAGGCGTCCTTGGCCACGGAGCCGTCCTTGTCCTTTTTCAACAGGCTTGCCGGCAGCCGCACCTCGCCGGCAATCACCACACGGTTGGTGGTTGCCAGGGTTTCGCATGCGATGCGCACGGTCCAGGGATCGACGCCAGTCTTGGCAGCTTCGCGATAAACCAGGTCTACGATTTCATCGGAAATTCGGTCACAGACTTTATCCGGATGACCCTCGGACACGGATTCGCTGGTGAAGAGATAATTAGCGCGCATTCGGGATTCCCCTCAAAGAATTAGCCGTGTTCTTGTTAGTCAGTTCGTGGCGGAAAAACAAGCGCACAACGACATAAATATATCTTTATGTGAGCAAGCACCGCCCTGAAGACAGAAAAAAAGCGGCCTCAGGGCCGCTCTCTTTCAACACGACTGAAACCAGGCTCAGTCGGCATCTGCCTCGGCTGCAAGCGCCTTCACCAGATCGACGATCTTGCGACGCACCTTGGGATCGGAAATCTTCACGAATGCCCGGTTCAGCTGGAGACCTTCCGAAGAGGAAAGGAAGTCCACCACATAGTTCGAACTCGACGCCTCCGCCATACCCGAAGCACCGGTCGACTGTTCGCCCGGAGCGTCTTCGAAGAAGAAAGACACGGGAACATTGAGAATACTGGAAATATTCTGCAGCCGGCTCGCGCCGACACGGTTAGTGCCCTTTTCGTATTTCTGGATCTGCTGAAAGGTGATGCCGAGGCTTTCGCCCAGCTTTTCCTGACTCATGCCCAGCATTGTGCGGCGAAGACGAATCCGGCTGCCGACATGGATGTCAATCGGGTTCGGCTTCTTCTTATTCTCGATCATGTTTTGATCCTGATGATGATTGCATACTAATCATAAACCTTTCGTCCCAGGGAAGCCATAACGAGACGTTGTATTCGCCATCGCCGAACTTTAAGCATACGTAGAGACTTATGACCTTATCCACTATGCAATTTTAGGGGTTTTTGGTCAATTCTTTCCGAAAATAAAACCTGCGCGTGAAATTGCAGCTATCGCAGTGATGGCAAAAAATACATACCAAAAGTTGTATCGCGTCGACATTCTGTATCGTTCCGGGACAGATTCCACACTTATGGTTGAATCCACGACGCCACGTGAATTCAACGCCAGTCCCGAAAGAATACGGCCGTAGGGGTCGATTAGCGCCGAAATGCCGTTATTGGCGTCCCGAATGAGCGGGAGACCGGTCTCAACGGCGCGAATTCTGGCTTGCAGAAAGTGTTGATAGGGGCCGGGGCTGACACCGAACCAGGCGTCATTGGTGATGTTCAACAGGGCTTTCGCCTCGCCGAGATCATCCGTCCATTCGTCCGGGAAGATGATCTCGTAGCAGATCAAGGGATAAAGGCCGATCCCCGAAGGCAGGGTCAGCATCGAGCGCTGGGAAGCCGCCGAGAAGCCGCCCGGCAGGCTGATGACATTGTCGAAGCCCAAGCGGCGTAGGATGTCCTCGTAAGGCACATATTCACCGAAAGGCGTGAGGTGCACCTTGTCCGAGGCCGCCAGCATCTGCCCCTTGTCGTCGATCAGATAGACGGAATTGTAATAACGCGGCGCAAGACCGGCTCCACGGTCCTCGGACCGGACGGCACCGGTAATCAGCACCTGTCCGTCCTGGAGCATGTCGCCAATGCGTGCCAGGGCATCCGGGTTTTCGGTCAGGATGAAGGGCACGGAGGTTTCCGGCCAGACGATGATATCCGGCCTGGGCTTTCCAGGCGCTGACGGCTGGGCCGAAAGCGCCAGATGCTCGTTGAATATCTCGACCCGTTCGACGTTTTCGATCTTCCGCGCCTGATCGACGACCGGCTGCACCAGACGAATGTTCAGGCTGACGGTGTCCGGGCGGTTCTCCACCGGCAGGGACAGGCGCCAGGCTCCGTATCCGAGATGGGCCGCCAACAGCGAGGCAGCGATCGCCAGTCCCGGCACCATGCCCTTGCGCGTGCCGATCAGCGCCGGTGCGGAAAAGGCGAAAACGGCAAGTGTCGTCACGCCGAGCGCACCGATCACATGAGCCGACTGCATCATCAGTGGGATCGGCATCGCTCCGTAGCCGATGGCATTCCATGGAAACCCCGTTGCCACGAAACCGCGCAACCACTCGGCAAGGCCGAAACCCACGGCAAGCGCGGCAAGGCGTCCCCAGCCGTCCGACCAGAGAAAGCGGGCGACCAGCGTCGCCAGACCATAGAAGATTGCGAGCACCGCCGGCAGACCGACGATGGCAAGCGGCAGCGCCCAGGCGAACTCGTCGGCCTCCACCAGCAGGGCGTTTCCAAGCCACCACAGTCCGGCGACGAAATAGCCGAAGCCGAATAACCAGCCGGTCAGAAAAGCAGAGCGCAGGCCGAACGAGTGCCTTCGGTCGGGATTTCCGGTCGCCCCGTCAAGCAACCAGACCAACAAGGTAAATGAAACGAAGAGGGCAGCAAAGAACCCTATGGGCGGCAAAGCCAGGGCGCCGACCGCGCCTGCGACGATTGCCAGAAGGGCGCGCCTGACACCCCAGAGCAGCATGATCCTGCCCGCCAGCCTCTCCATGCCTTCTCCTTCGCCTCGCGCCGTGCGAATCACGGCGCGGGCAGTCTCCCAAAATTCGCGGGAGTTGTCCCGTCGTTTGAGGACGGGAGCGTCAGGATGCGACGTTGGTGTCCGTCGGCGAACCTTCCGCGCCGGGTGACGCGTTCGCCGACTTCGATCCGCCAGTCACTGCTGCGGCGGTTTCCGTCTCTGCCTTGGCACGGCGGCGTACCTGGGGCCGTTTGCGAGTGATGCGTATTCGCTTGATACGGCGCGGATCGGCGTCGAGAATCAGGAATTCAAAACCCGGAAGGGCCTGCACGACCTCTCCGCGCACGGGAATCCGACCAAGGGCGGAGAAAATCAGCCCACCCAGCGTGTCGACTTCGTCGATCTGATCGCGCACGTCGAAATCGGGGCCGATCGCTTCCGCGATCTCCTCAAGTTCCACGCGCGCATCGGCGACGAACACGTCGTCGGACGTGCGCGTGAACATGGCCTCGTCGTTATCGTGCTCGTCATCGATGTCTCCGACGACCATCTCGACGATGTCCTCGTGGGAAACGAGGCCGTCCGTGCCGCCATACTCATCGATCACCAAGGCGATCTGCGTGCGCGCCGCCTGCATCCGGCTGAGGAGATCGGAAGCGAGCATGGATGGCGGTACAAACAGGATCGACCGCACGATCCCGGCTTCCGCGACAGTCTTGGAAAGATCAACGCGGCCGAGGTCGAAATCGGCCTTGGCACCGCGAGCAGGTTTATCGGCCTTTCCCGTCGCCTCGGAACCGATCTCACTCGATCCGTTGCCGTTGCGCCGCTTGTTACGGGCCTGTTTCGTCACATAGGAGAGAAGGTCGCGGATATGCACCATGCCGCGCGGGTCATCGAGCGTTTCACTGTAGACCGGCATGCGCGATCGGCCGGAGACCTCGAAGATGGTCATCAATTCGCCGATGCTGACATTCTGGTCCACGGCCTCGATATCGGCACGCGGCACCATGATGTCCTCGACCCGGACCTCCCGGAAGCGAAGTATGTTGTTCAGCATCGCCCGTTCGTCGGGGGTGAACACTTCGCTGGTGACGGCGTCTTCCTTCAACGCATCCGTCAGATCTTCACGCAGGCTAGATGCCTGGCTCGGCTTCAGGATGCGTACGGCGCGCGCCCAAAATGAATTGCGTTGTCGGCCGGGTGTCTCCGGCCGCGAAGGACTACTGCCTTCGTCCGAAGAGGAACCCTCCGACCCTTCATCGGCCTCTGCGGCCACTTTCGTCGAAAAATCGTTCATTGGTCCTGACTATCAAAGCGGGTCCTGCCCCGCATAGGGATCAGATAAGCCAAGTGAGGCCAAAATGCGAGTCTCCAGAGACTCCATTCTTTCCGCCTCCTGCTCTTCCATGTGGTCATAACCGAAAAGATGCAGGAATCCGTGCACCAGAAGGTGCGTCAGGTGCTCCTCGAAGCTCTTGCCGAGATCGACTGCCTCCCGCGCCACAGTTTCCCGCGCTATGATGATATCGCCCAGCATGGGACCGGGCTTGCCGCCCGGCACCAGCGGAAAGGCCGGAAAGGAAAGCACGTTGGTCGGCTTGTCCTGGCTCCGCCACTCGGCATTGATGTCCCGGATCGTCTCGTCGTCGCAGAAGACAAGCGACACCTCCACCGGCGTGGCGGGGAAAGGCTGCTTCTCCTCGTCGCGGAGGAAATCCGCCGCCGTGCCGAGCACACGGGAGGCCGTGGCCTCCAGCACGTCTTCCGTCGGCCAACCTTCCGTTTCGATCGATATCTGTATGTCCAGTAACAGCATCAGGGGCCGTTTCGACCTCAAAGGTCGATCTTTTCGCTTTCCTCGTGCACCGCATACTGGGCATCATAGGCCTTGACGATACGTCCGACCAGCGGATGTCGCACCACGTCGACATCCTTGAACCGCACGACGGAGACGCCTTCGACCCCCTTCAGGATCTGCAGGGCCTCAACCAGCCCGGAGGTCACGCCTCGCGGCAGGTCCACCTGGCTCGGGTCGCCGGTCACGATCATGCGGGCGTTCTCGCCGAGACGGGTCAGGAACATCTTCATCTGCATCGACGTGGTGTTCTGGGCCTCGTCGAGGATAACCGCCGCGTTGGACAGAGTCCGGCCGCGCATGAAGGCGAGAGGCGCGATTTCGATGACGCCGGCGGTAATCGCCCGCTCAACCTTATCGCCCGGGATCATGTCGTAAAGCGCATCGTAGAGGGGCCGCAGATAGGGATCGACCTTTTCCTTCATATCGCCCGGCAGGAAGCCCAGGCGCTCGCCAGCCTCGACGGCCGGGCGCGACAGCACGATCCTGTCGACGGCGCCGCGCTCCAGAAGCTGGGCGGCATGGGCTACTGCGAGATAGGTCTTACCGGTGCCGGCAGGGCCGACGCCGAAAACCAGTTCCGAACGTTCCAGCGCCCGCATATAGGCATCCTGGGTCGGGGTGCGGGCAGCAATCGTCTTCTTGCGCGTGGAGATCTGCGCCATCGTCAGCTTGGCCTTGCGCTCCAGCGTCGGCAGCGTCAGCTGGTCGTCGGCGGCGACTGCCATGCGGATCGCCCCTTCAACGTCGGAGGCCTCCACGGAACCGCCGCTCTGAAGCCGGGCGTAGAGGAAATCGAGTGCCCTGCGCGCCTGATTGGTGGCAACCACGTCGCCGGAAATGGACACGGAATTGCCCCGCGCTCGCGCGTCGACCTGAAGGCGCTGCTCAAGCAGCTTGAGGTGCTGATCGAATTGCCCGAACAGTTCGCTGGCGAAGCGATTGTTCTCGAACGTCAAGATGAAGTGATTGGCGTCGGTCGCAGCGGTTCGGGTATTGCGCGAAGGTGAAGAAATCACTTCTTGTGCGTTCAAGCGAAAAGGCTCCTGCTCGATCAGGTATCAGGCCCTCACTCTAACCCTCTGCCACCTCGGCAAACAAGCTGTTTGGGCCGGTTGCGGTGATTCGTACCTTTATAATGTCACCGATTTGCGATGACTTTGCATCAACATTCACAGACTGCAGCCATGGAGAGCGTCCGATCAGCTGTCCCGGCATCCGTCCCGGCTTCTCCAAAAGTAGGTCGATTGTCTCGCCAATCAAGGAGCGAGCGAATTCCTGCTGCTGCCGGAGCAGCAAATCCTGCAGTCGCGCAAGCCTTTCGGTCTTCACATCCTCCGGTACCTGATCGGGGAGATCAGCTCCGGGGGTTCCCGGACGGGTCGAATACTTGAACGAATAAGCCTGTGCATAACCGACCTTGCGGACGAGTTCGAGCGTCGCTTCGAAGTCTTCCTCCGTCTCGCCGGGGAAGCCGACGATGAAATCACCTGAAAGGGCGATGTCCGGACGGGCCGCGCGAATGCGCTCGATCAGGGCAAGATATTCGGCGGCCTTATGACGGCGGTTCATCGCCTTCAGGATACGGTCCGATCCCGACTGAACTGGCAAATGCAGATAAGGCATCAGCATCCTGAGATCGCGGTGCGCCTCGATCAGCCGGTCGTCCATGTCGCGGGGATGGCTGGTGGTATAGCGCAGGCGGGCCAGTCCCGGAATCTCCGCCAGCCGGTAAAGGAGATCGCCAAGGCCCAACTCCCGCCCCGCGGCATCGACGCCATGCCAAGCGTTGACGTTCTGGCCGAGCAAAGTGAGTTCCCGCACGCCGGTGGCAACGAGCTTTTCCGCTTCTCCAACGATCTGTGCGAGCGGCCGAGAAACCTCAGAACCACGCGTATAGGGAACGACGCAGAAGGTGCAAAACTTATCGCAGCCTTCCTGCACAGTCAGGAACGCGGTGACGTTGCGCGGGCCGGTCTTTGCCTTCTTCGGATCGGGAAGGTGCTCGAACTTGTCTTCCAGCGCATATTCCGTATCGACCACGCGCTCGCCCGTGCGGGCGCGCTTCAGAGCCTGTGGCAGGCGATGATAGGTCTGCGGGCCGATCACCACGTCGACAGCAGGTTCACGTCGGGAGATTTCCTCGCCTTCGGCCTGAGCAACGCAACCGGCTACGCCGATCATGAACTCGCGGCCTTCGGCGGCGCGTGCCTTCTTGGTCTCGCGCAGACGGCCGAGCGCGGAATAAACCTTTTCAGCTGCTTTTTCGCGGATGTGGCAGGTGTTGAGCAGGACGAGATCCGCCTCTTCCATTTCCTCCGTCGCGACATAGCCTTCGGCGGCCAGCGCATCGGTCATGCGGCCGGAGTCGTAGACGTTCATCTGGCAACCATAGGTCTTGATGAAGACCTTGCGCGATGCTGCGGCTGCGCCGGCTTCCGGCAGGTCGGAAACGGCGGAAATGGCGATATCCTGGGTCATGCCGGCTATTTAGTGGTTTTTGCGCGTCGATAAAACCGAAAAATCACGCATCGTGCCGCGGCCGTCCGCGCAGGCGGGCAAGCAACATCCTGCGCATGCGGCTTTCGACGAATGCGGCGAGATGCTTGCGGTTGCTGCCATCGCGGTAATCGTATGTCTCGCCGAAGCTGACGTCCACATCGAGAGCGCCGGCTTTCAACACGCCCATGAGATGGGGCAGAAGCGTCACATCGCCCGGCCATCCGGCGATAGGGCGATGGTAGCGCCCCATGGGCAGGCCCTGCACGCGGGTATAGGCAATCGCCACCGGCTGCACATGCACGACGCCTTCGGGAGCAAGCGGCAGCGCAACGGCCGCCGCTCCGAAGAGCGATGTCTTCACCTCCAGGACGCGGTTTCCGTCAGATGTGGTTCCTTCCGGGAAGAGCACGACGATCTCGCCATCCGCCATGCGGGAGGCAATCTCGTTCACCTGGTCGCCGGTGCGGCGCCGCTCCTCGCGAACCACGAATATGCTCTTCTGCAGCTTGGCCAGGGTTCCGAAGACCGGCCAGGACGCAACTTCGGTCTTGGCGATGAAGACGACATCGGCCAATGCGCCCAGGACGAGGATGTCCTTCCACGAGGCATGATTGGCGGCGAGCATCAAAGGACGTCGGCGGTCGATCGCGCCGTGGACATGAATACGGATGCCAAGCATGCGGCAGGCAATGCGATGCCAGAGCCGCGGAAGCCGCCGTCGCAGCCTCCAGTCGAAGGCAAGGGCCAGGACCTGGACAGGAGCCAGAACGAGCGTCACGATCGCCAGAATGGTCATGGTGACGACAATGCGCAACCAGTCGATCAAGCCGCAGCCTCCGGGCGGGAGCTCATCGCTCAGCCTTCGTCCTTGGCGATCGGCACACCATAGAGCTCAAGGCGATGGCCGACGAGCTTGAAGCCATGTTCACGGGCGATGCGCTCCTGCAATGCCTCGATTTCCGGTGAGTGGAACTCGATGACATCGCCATTCTTCAGGTCGATCAGATGATCGTGATGCTCCTCGGGAACCGTTTCGTACCGCGAGCGGCCATCGCGAAAATCGTGACGTTCGATGATGCCAGCATCCTCGAACAGCTTCACCGTGCGGTAGACGGTAGAAATGGAAATGCGGCCGTCTACCTTCACCGAACGCCGGTAAAGTTCCTCGACATCGGGATGATCCGCCGATTCTTCCAGTATGCGCGCGATGACGCGGCGCTGTTCTGTCATGCGCATGCCCCGTTCGGCACACAACGCTTCCAGCGATTTCGGAGTGTCGTTCATGGCCCCGGGTTCTCTTCGCACAAGGGTAACGATCGAACGGAACTAGCGAAGATCGCGGCGCATGACAAGCGCCGACGACCGCCGACCATTTTCATCGGCATAATATGCCGGCCGTTCGCCTGCCCTTTCAAAGCCGAGCTTTCGGTAAAGGCCGAGAGCGGGCGCATTGCCATCATCAACCTCGAGGAACATGGTTTCCCCGCCGCGACTTCTCGCCTCGCGCATCGCTGCCTGCATCAGCCGCCAGCCCAGGCCGAACCGGGCGGTCTTTTCATTGACGGCAATCGTCAGGATCTCGGCCTCGCCGGCAACCTCTCGGGCCAGCACGAATCCGGCCAGCGGGGCCTTGAAGATCAGCGTATTGGTTTGCCACATGACAAAACCGAAGGAACTCGGCTGCAGCAGCAGGCTCAGAAATTCACCGTCGTTCCACGGCCGGGCAAACCGCTGGGCATGGAGACTGGCGACCTCGGCGCAATGCTCCGCGGTCATGGGTACGATCTCGAACTCAGGCGGACGGTAGAAATAGGTATCGCGCATTGATCTGATGCCCTGGGATTTCATGTTCTGGCAACCGCAAAGCCGGCCTGCGGCTTGGCATCGGGGCCACGCAGATAAAGGGGTTTCGGCGATGTCGTCGCTTCGGTTTCAGCCCCGAGACGGGCGACGATTTCGATCGGAAAATGATCCGGCAACGTTGGTGCTGCGGGATCGTGTGTCAGAGCTTCCGCCGAACCGACGACATGATAGCCCCCCCCTTTTGCAAGGGCCAGGAAGGTGTCGAGGCTTTCGATACGCGCCTCGTCGAGCGGATCGCCTGCAATCGAGAATGCCTGGAGATAGATCTCGTCGCGCTTGGCATCCATCGCCGCCAGCACGGGTTTGCTCGCCTCGCCGCTTGCGCCGGCGATAACGGCGAGCGTCGAGACGCCAACGGACTCGACACCCAAGGCCAAGGCAAGGCCCCGAGCGGTCGCCACGCCCACCCGGATACCGGTGAACGACCCGGGACCGATCGTGACTGCGATACGGTGGATCTCGTCGAGAGAAAGCGAGGCCTGGGCGAGCGCCTCATCGATCATGCGCATCATATGCTCCGCATGACCCCGACCGAGTGTTTCGGTCGCAGTCCCCAGGAGCTCGCCCTTATCGCTGTCATATATAGCGGCGGAACAATCGACGCCCGCCGTATCGATCGCCAGAACGATCATCCCCTCCCCTTCCGGCCCGTATCAGACCGCCTCGACTTCCTGCACTTCCGGCACGAAGTGCCGCAGCAGGTTCTGCACGCCATGCTTCAGCGTGGCAGTCGAGGACGGGCAGCCTGAGCAGGCGCCCTTCATGTTCAGATAGACCTTGCCGTTCTTGAAACCGCGGAAGGTGATGTCGCCGCCATCCTGGGCGACCGCAGGGCGGACGCGCGTCTCAAGGAGTTCCTTGATCGTCGCGACGATGGTCTCATCGCCCGCGTCGAAGAATTCGCCATCCGCATCGGTTTCGTCGGGCGCGGCGACCGAGCCCATAACCTTGGCGCCGCTCATGAAGTGCTCCATGATCGTACCGAGTATCGCGGGCTTCAGATGTTGCCATTCCGGGCCATCCTTGGTGACGGTCACGAAATCGTAGCCGAAGAAGACACCGGTCACACCGGGAATATCGAACAGCCGAGCGGCGAGCGGGGAAACCGCGGCGCTGTCGACATCGCGAAACTCGGCGGTGCCGCTTTCCATCACCACCTTGCCGGGCAGGAACTTCAGGGTCGCCGGGTTCGGCGTGGCTTCCGTCTGGATGAACATTTGAACCTCCGGGCGACGTTTTACGCATCGCCGATAAAATTAGAATTCTTCAAAAGAAGATAGGCCCGATGGGAGGCCGCTTCAAGTGAGATTTGACGATTGCCATCTTCCCTAGCAGAGGGCGTCGATTTCCTCGTCCGTCAGTGAATCCGGCAGGACAGTCACCGGAATCGGAAATGCCGCGCCGCGACCTGCTATCATCGAAACCAGCGGTCCCGGCCCCTCCTTGGTCGAACCGGCCGCCAGAACGAGAATCGCGATATCGCGGTCCTCCTCGATAAGCGCGTTGATTTGCGCTGCCGCACTGCCTTCACGAATAACGATCTCGGGCTCGATGCCGATCGTCTCGCGCACGGTCTGGGCGGCCTTCGCCATCACGGCCTCCGCCTCCTCGCGCGCCTCGGCCCTCATGATCTCCTCGACGCCGAGCCATTGCTGGAAGTCACCTTCCGGAATGACGTAGATCAGCACGAGGCCGCCGTTGGAGTTCTTGGCGCGGCGACCGGCATAGTGCACGGCGCGCGAGCATTCCGGCGTATTGTCGATCACCGCCATGAACTTGCGGCGGTGACCCTCAAGGCGTGAAAGCCGTGTTGAAACCATTCAGGACCCCGCCGCCGGATCAGTTTATCTTCCACCCTGTCCGCGGCCGGCTCCGGTCGAACGGCCGCGTGACTCGTCGGGACTTTACTTCACGAAGCCGATAATGTCGCGGACTTCGTTCATGGTTTTCTCGGCCCGCGCCCGCGCCCGTTCGCCACCGTCGCGCAGGATGCTGTCGATGTGGGCGGGATCGGCCATCAGCCTGCGCATCTCGGCGCTGATCGGCGACAACACCTCCACCGCAAGATCCACCAGCGCCGGCTTGAAAACCGAGAACTGCTGACCGCCGAAATCCTTCAGCACGTCCTCCTTGGACTTGTCTGCAAGCGCTGCAAAAATACCGACCAGGTTGTCGGCTTCCGGACGACCCTTCAGTCCTTCCGTTTCGCTCGGAAGCGCGTCCGGATCGGTCTTCGCCTTGCGGATCTTCTTGGAGATCGCCTCGGCATCGTCCATCAGGTTGATGCGGGAGAGGTCGGACGGGTCCGACTTCGACATCTTCTTGGTGCCGTCCTTCAGGCTCATGACACGCGGCGCCGGGCCATCGATCAGCGGCTCCACCATCGGGAAATAGGCATGAACGGGTTCGTCGCCGACCGTGATGTCGATGCCCTGGCCGGCCCGGCGGATATGGTCCATGAAGTCAAGGTTGAACTTCATCGCGATATCGCGGGTCAATTCGAGGTGCTGCTTCTGGTCCTCGCCCACCGGAACGTGGGTGGCACGGTAGACAAGGATGTCGGCCGCCATCAGGCTCGGATAGGCATAAAGACCGAGCGAGGCCTGCTCACGGTCCTTGCCGGCCTTGTCCTTGAACTGCGTCATGCGGTTCATCCAGCCGATGCGAGCAACGCAATTGAAGATCCAGGCAAGTTCCGCATGCTGCGGCACGGCCGACTGATTGAAGACGATATGGCTCTTCGGGTCGATGCCGCTCGCCAGGAAGGCGGCGGTGATCGAACGGATCTGGCCCGGCATGTCTTCGTGAACGAGCTGCGCGGTCAATGCGTGCAGGTCGACGACGCAATAGATGCAGTCGTTGTTTTCCTGAAGGGCTACGAATTTCCTGATAGCGCCGAGATAGTTGCCGAGATGAAGGTTGCCGGTCGGCTGAACGCCGGAGAAAACCAGCGGCTTGAACTCACCCATGATTGTCCTCAACAGGCTGGTGGAGGGCCCGATCTGTCGATCGAAATACGTTGGGCTTATGCACCGCCGCGAACCGGCAATCAAGGGGCTCGTTGGATGGCGATCAGCCGGCGTGTTCTATGAGATCCCAGTGGTTTCCGTAGAGATCCCGGAAAACGGCGACGGTGCCGTAAGGTTCATGGCGCGGCGCCTCGAGGAAGGTAATGCCGGCGGCACAAAAAGACGCATGATCCCGGACGAAATCGTCTGTCTTCAGGAAGAAGCCGACGCGACCGCCCGTCTGGTTGCCGATGGCGGCAAGCTGTGCATCCCCGTCCGCCTTCGCCAGCAACAGGGCAGCGCCTTCGCCGCCTGCCGGCCTCACCACCACCCATCGCCTGGCGCCGGGCAGGTCCTTGTCCTCCAGGCATTCGAAACCGAGACATCCGCAATAAAACGCCTTTGCGCGGTCATAGTCATCGACGACGATAGTGACGAGAAAGAGCGATTGGCCAGACATGGAAAACTCCGGAACGGGAGGCCGAACCATGCCGCACGGATGAGGCTCCATCAACTCGAAAGACATGCATTCCGGCAAGCATTTGACATAGCTTGACACAAGAAATAGCTAATCCTAATTCGTGGTATTGTGTTCCACATTTTTTCCATATTCCGAAATGAAATTGCCACCTCCGAAATCGGCTCCGACTACGGACGCCATTTTTCAGGGGGATGCCATGCGCACGGTCATTCGCGTCATGCTTGCCTGCCTCATGACACTCACGACGCAAGTCGACGTCAATGCCGGGGAGACCCGGAAAAACCGGACCACCACATTGAAACACGATTACACGGCCGCCTACACGCTGCAGCGGATCAGCGTTCGGGCCAGTTGTTTTCCAAAAAGCCTGCGGGTGATCCTTGCCCATATCGCCCGACAGACCGGACGGCGGCTTATCATCACGTCGGGACATCGGCCCCGTTCCGGCCGCTCACAACACCGGCATTGCCACGCTGCGGATTTCCGGATTCCCGGCGTTTCGGAAAAGAGAATTCTCCTGGCGGCCGCGAGCGCGCCCGGTATCGGCGGGATCGGTCGATACTGCAACGGCCTGGTGCATGTCGACATAGGACCCAAGCGCCGCTGGGCCCATTGCGGCGGGGGCGGTGGCAAGGGCAGCCTCGCCAACCTGAAGCCCCGAACGAAATCGTGATTCAAGCCTCTGGCGTGGCCGCGCTCGGCTTTCGCTTGAGGTTCCGACGCAGCATGCCGAGATTGGCTCCGCCGATGGCGAAAGCGACGCCGAAATAAACCGCCATGGCAACAGCAATCAGTCCGGCGAGAGCGGTAACTTGCGTCAGAAGCGGCGACTGCGGCGTCAGCCAGCCGGACCACAGGTCCGAAAGATAGACCAGCACAACGGCCATCAAAGCCGCTGCAGCCAGAAGCCTCAGCGTGCGCCCGACCAGCGGCCATTCCCATTCGAGATGGCCGCGCCGATAAAGCGTTGCGCCCAGCAGCAGCGTATTCGTCCAGCCGGCAGCGGCTTCGGCGACAGCGATGCCGCGTTCGGCGATCAGCGGGAAGAGGCTGACGGCAAGAGCCGTGTTGATAACCACCGAAATGCCGGTGAACCGCATCGGCGTGCGCGTATCCTCACGCGCATAGAATCCCGGCTGCAGCGCCTTGATGAGCACGAAGCCCGGCAGGCCGAGGCCATAGATGGCAAGGATACCGGCAACGACCGCGGTGTTCTGTTCCGAGAACGCACCACGTTCATAGAGTACCCGGATGATCTCGTCGGAGAGCACCCAAAGGGCGGCAGCCGCCGGCAAGGTGAGGAACAGCACGAACTCGATGGATCGGTTCTGGGTATTGGCGGCCTCCTTCATAAAGCCGGCCTTCAGCGCGCGTGCAAGTTCCGGCAGGAGAACGACGCCAACGGCAACACCGACGACACCGAGCGGCAATTGGTAGATGCGATCGGCATATTGCAGCGCTGCGATGGCGCCTTCCTTGCCCGATGCGATCGCCTGTCCGATCATCTGGTTGATCTGGGTGATCCCGCCCGTAACGGCTGCGGGAATTGCCAAAACCAGCAGCCGCTTCACATTAGGGGTAACGCGCGGGAACTTGAAGGCGATGTTCATGCCGGCGTGGCGAACCCCGGCATAAACCACGGCGAGTTGGAGAATGCCGGCGCCGAGCACGGACCAAGAGAGATACCAGGCCGTCACCTCCGGATCGGAGCCGGTATAAAGCGCCCAGAACAACGCGCCGATCATCATGACGTTGAGGAAGACGGGAGCGATCGCGGCAGCGAAGAAATGATGCAGCGAGTTCAGCATGCCGCTCAGCATCGCCGTCAGAGACATGCACATCAGGTAAGGAAACATCACCGCCGCGAGGCGCACGGTGAGCGAGAACTTGGCGTCGTCGCCGACGAAGCCCGGCGCGATGATCCACGACACCAGAAACGGCATGGCGAGTTCCATGACGATGGTTATCAGCATCAGCACGGAAAAAAGGACGCCGAAGACCTCTTCGGAGAAACGCTTGGCGCCGTCGACGCCATTCGCCTCGATCTCCTTTGCGAAGAGCGGCACGAATGCGGCGTTGAAGGCCCCTTCGGCAAAAAGCCGGCGAAACAGGTTCGGAAAGCGGAAGGCAGCGTAAAAGACGTCCGCCATCGGTCCCGTGCCGAGAGCTGCCGCCATCAACGTCTCGCGGGCAAAGCCGAAGACGCGGCTACCGAGCGTCGCACCGCCGACGGTCATGAATTTCTTGACTAGGCTCATCTCAGGCCCGGGCTTTCTTCGGCAATGCCTGCGGCTGCGCAAGCGATGCGCCGGCGGCAGGAGCCGCGCTGCGGTCGCGCGGCTCGTCATTCTGTTCCGCCATGACAGACTTGAGGCGCGTGGCTATGCTCGCCTGACGGTTCTCGCTCGTAACCTTCTGACCGACCAGATCGGTGACATAAAAGGTATCGATGACCTTTTCGCCAAATGTTGTGATGCGGGCCGAGTGAATGTCGAGCGACAGGTCCGCCAGAACGGCCGTGATCTCGGCCAGAAGACCGATACGGTCGAGGCACTCGACCTCGACGACAGTGAACTTGTTGGACAGGCTGTTGGAAATGGTAACGTCGGGCTGAACGGGGAAGGTCTTGTTCTTCTTCTTGCCCTTGCTGCGGGTGGCGATCACTTCCGGCAGGCGTTTCTTGCCCGACAGAACATCCTCGATCATCTTTCCGATGGTCGCGGCCCGTCGCATCTCGTCTTCATCGATCGGAAACTCGCGGTTGACCATGATGGTATCGAGCGCGCGCCCGTCGGAGGTCGTGAAGATCTGTGCATCGGCGATGTTGGCGCCAGCTGCGGCGCAAGCGCCCGCAATGACCGACAACAGACGCGGATGGTCGGGCGCCAGCACGGTGATCTCGGTGATGGCGTGGAAGGAGTCCGTGCGCACCATGGTCGCAAGCGCCTGCCCAGCCTTGTCGGCCTGACGAATGAAGTGCGCGTGGCGCACCTGGTCCTCCAGGGCAACCGACAGGAGATAGGGCTCGTAGTGCAGCTTGGTATAGCGCTTCTGATCCTTCTGGCTCCACCCGCCGAGCGCATGGGCAAGCTGTTCCGCCGCATGGCGGGCGCGTTCCTTGCGCGGCACCTGGGAGAAGCCGCCGGACAACAGCAATTCCGTTTCGTAATAGAGCGTGCGCAAAAGCTGGCCCTTCCAGCCGTTCCAGACACCGGGGCCGACGGCACGGATATCGCACACCGTCAAAACCAGCATCATGTTCAGCCGATCAAGCGATTGGATCTTCTCGGCGAAGTCGGTGATCGTCTTGCGGTCGTGCAGGTCGCGGGTCTGCGCCACCATCGACATCAGGAGATGCTGTTCGATAAGCCAGGCGACAAGCTCCGTCTGCTTGGGGTTCAGGCCGAAGCGTGGGCAGAGCTTGCGTGCAACCCTTGCGCCGGCAATCGAATGATCCTCCTGCCGCCCCTTGGCAACGTCGTGGAGCAGCACCGCGACATAGAGCGCCTGTCGTTCCTCGATAGCGGGCATTACCTTGGCGGCCAGAGGATGAAGCTCCTCGGCCTTGCCCTTGTCGATCTCTGACAGAACTTCCACCGTGCGGATCAGGTGTTCATCGACGGTATAGTGATGATACATATTGAACTGCATCATCGAGACGATCTTGCCGAATTCAGGAATGAAGCGGCCGAGCACGCCCGCCTCGTTCATGCGCCGCAGGATGAAGCCCGGATCGCGGCGTGACGTCAGCACGTCGAGGAAAAGACGGTTGGCCTCCTCGTTCTCGCGGAACTCATGATCGATCAGCGACAGCGAGCGCGTGACGGCTTTCAGCGCATCTGGATGAAACTCCAGGCCGTTGAGATCGGCCACGTGGAAAAGCCGCATGATCGCAATCGGGTCGCGCTTGAAGACGTCAGGCCGGGCGAGCGCGATACGGCCACGGTCATCGAGGAAATCGACCGTTCCGGCGATCTTGCGCGGCCGGTTGGCAAAGCGGCCGATTGCGGCGGTAATGCCCGGCGCGGCCTTGGCCTGCTGTTCCTCGAGCGTCGCGGCGAAGATGCGGGTGAGATCCCCGACATCCTTGGCGATCAGAAAGTAATGCTTCATGAAGCGCTCGACGGCCGAGAGGCCCGGACGAGCCTGATAGCCGAGGTTGCGGGCAATCTCGGGCTGGATGTCGAAATAAAGCCGCTCCTCCGGCTTGCCGGTCAGGTAGTGCATATGGCAGCGCACCGCCCAGAGGAAATCATCCGCCTTCTGGAAGAGGTGCCATTCCTGCCGCGACAGCACGCCGAGGCGCACCAGGTCGCCGGAATCACGGACGTGGTACTTGTACTTGGCGATCCAGAAAAGGGTCTGAAGATCGCGCAAGCCGCCCTTGCCTTCCTTCACATTGGGTTCGACGAGATAACGGCTGTCTCCGGCCTTGCGGTGACGTTCATCGCGCTCAGCAAGCTTCGCGGCGATGAATTCCGGCGCCGTATTGTTCGTTACTTCCTGGTCGAAACGGCGATGCAGTTCGCTGACCAGATCCTCCTTGCCGCAGACGAAGCGCGTTTCGAGGATCGCGGTGCGGATCGTCATGTCGCCCTTCGAAAGCCGGATGCATTCGTCGATGCTGCGCGTCGCGTGACCGACCTTGAAGCCCATGTCCCACAGCAGATAGAGCATGAACTCGACCGCCTTGTGCATGGTATCGGAAAGCTTCTGGGGCATCAGGAAGAGCAGGTCGATATCGGAGCCTGGCGCGAGCGTGCCACGTCCATAACCGCCGACCGCAGAAACCGCGATCCCATCGGCGCTGCCAGGATAGACATGGGTTATGGCGATCTCGAAGATCACCGCAATGAGCTGATCCTGGATGTCGGAAATGCGCCGGGCGCAGTTCAGTCCGCTTCCGTCCTTGAATAGGAGTTCACGCGCCTTCTCGCGACCGTCACTGCTCGCCTTGCGCAAAACGGGAAGCAAGGCGGCGCGCGTTTCCAGGAGATTTCCGGCGTGGGTTCGGGCGATGGTGTCGCACTCAGCCTTGAGTGCGGCGATATCGATCAGATCCGCATGTTCGTATTCGGTCTTGGCCATTATTGCTGCAGGCTTTCGTGGCTTGCCGGCTTTTTCAAGGCGGCGACGGATGGCGCTATAGCGCCTTTGCGGCGCACCGGACAAGCATATTAGCGTTCAAGGCTTGCCAAGTTGTTTCTTGAGATCGTAAAGCGCCTCGAGCGCCTGACGCGGTGTCATGTCGTCGAGATCGAGAGCCTTCAACGCCTCCTCCACCTTGGACGGGCCTGCCTTCGATGCCTCTTCGCGGCGTACCGCCACCTGAAACAGCGGCAGATCGTCGATGAGCGAACTTGCCGGGTTCTTGCGGTCGGCGTCTTCCAGCCGGCTCAGCACATCGCGGGCGCGGGAGACAACGGATGCCGGCAGGCCCGCAAGGCGCGCAACCTGAATGCCGTAGGATCGGTCGGCTGCGCCCGGACCGACCTCATGCAGGAAGATCACGTCGCCGTCCCATTCCTTGACCCGCATGGTGACGTTGGAAAGCCTGAGCAGCTTTTCCGACAGCACCGTCAACTCATGGAAATGGGTGGCGAAAAGCGCCCGGCAGCGGTTTACCTCATGCAGGTGTTCAACGGCCGCCCAGGCAATCGACAGGCCGTCGAAGGTCGCCGTGCCTCGGCCGATTTCATCAAGGATGACCAGCGACCGGTCGGTGGCCTGATTGAGGATCGCCGCCGTCTCGACCATCTCGACCATGAAGGTCGAACGGCCGCGCGCGAGGTCGTCGGATGCACCGACACGGGAAAACAGCCGGTCGACGACGCCGATATGGGCCGAGCCAGCCGGTACGAAGGAGCCCATCTGTGCCATGATGGCGATCAGCGCGTTCTGGCGCAGGAAAGTCGACTTACCACCCATGTTCGGGCCGGTCAGCAGCCAGATCGCCCCGGTATCGTCAGATCCATCCGGGGACAGGTTGCAGTCGTTGGCTATGAAGGGGCTTGCCGCCTGCCGGCGCAGCGCCTGTTCGACCACCGGATGCCGGCCGGCGACGATTGCGAACATGCGGCTGTCGTCGACCAGCGGACGGCAATAGCCCTGCTCCTCGGCGAGCGTCGCAAGACCTGCCGCGACATCGATGACTGCAAGCGCACGGGCCGCCGCCTTGATCGGCTCGGCCGCAGCGACGACAGCCGCCAGCATACGATCGAAGGCTTCGAGTTCAATGGCGAGCGCCTGACCCGCGGCATTGGCGATACGGCTTTCGAGATCGGCAAGCTCGGTCGTGGTGAAGCGCATGGCGCTCGCCATCGTCTGGCGATGGATGAAGCGGGCCTTGGCGGCCTCTCCCTCCGTCATCGTGCCGGAGTTTCCGGCGGTCACCTCAATGAAATAACCAAGTACGTTGTTATGCTTGATCTTCAGCGACTTGATGCCGGTCTCCTCGGCATATTGCAGCTGGAGACCGGCGATGACACGCCGCGACTGATCCCTTAGCGCCCTGACCTCGTCGAGTTCAGGAACGGCACCCTCCCTCAGGAATCCGCCATCACGCTTCAGCAGGGGAAGATCGTCCGCCAGCATCGAAGCGAGCAGTTCGCCGACGGAGACGGGAAGCGCCGCGAGGTCGGCGACGGCAGCAGCGAGTTCGTCCGGCAGGGGCATACCGGCCAGTCGCTCGCCCACTTCTCGGGCGGAAGCGAGACCTTGCAGGATCGCTCCGAGATCGCGCGGCCCGCCACGGTCGAGCGCCAGCCGCGAAAGCGCCCGCGGCATGTCCGGCACCCGCTTCAAGGCGTCATGCAGTTGTTCGCACAGCGCCGATTCGCTCAGCATGAAGGCAATCGAGTCCTGCCGTGCGGATATGGCCGAGGGATCGGTCAGCGGCGACATCAGCCGCTCGGCCAGAAGGCGGGCACCGCCACCGGTCACCGTACGGTCGATCGCCTTCAGGAGCGATCCGTTACGATCACCGGAGAGTGTCTTGACCAGCTCCAGATTGGCGCGCGTCGCCGGATCGATGAAAAGCGTCGAGGACGCGCTTTGCCGCTCCGGAAGCCCGAGCGGGGGGCGCTCCGATATCTGGGTCTTCTCGACATAGGCGACAGCAGCGGCCGCGGCTGCGATCTCGGCGCGGCTGAAAGAACCGAAACCATCAAGTGTGCCAACGCCGAAATACCGGGCAAGACGGGTCTCAGCCGTGGCGCTGTCGAACAGCACGCCCGGCTGAGGCACGACCACGCGCCCCAGCGCGTCGAAGACCGGTTTCATTTCGGGATCGTGGAACAGCGTGTCGGGCACGATCAGTTCACGCGGCTCGATCCGGAGAATGTCGGCGAGAAGCCGGCCTTCTTCCGACTCGGCCAGTCGGAAGATGCCGGTCGAGATATCGATCCAGGCCAGCGCGAGCTGCGGCGTCGAGCCGCCACGGATGCGGGCAAGCGCCATCAGATAGTTCGATTCGGATGGCGACAGAAGCTTCTCTTCGGTCAGCGTGCCGGGAGTGACGAGGCGCACGACGTCACGGCGCACGACGGATTTCGAACCGCGCTTCTTGGCTTCCGCAGGGTCCTCGACCTGTTCGCAGACGGCGACGCGGAAGCCCCGCGCGATCAGCTTTTGCAGGTAGTCGTCGGCCGCATGCACCGGCACGCCGCACATGGGAATGTCATAGCCGAGATGCTGGCCGCGCTTGGTGAGCGTGATACCGAGCGCGCGGGACGCCTCGACGGCATCCTCGAAAAACAGTTCGTAGAAATCCCCCATCCGGTAAAAAAGCAGGCTGTCCGGATTGGCCGCCTTGATCTCGATATATTGCTCCATCATCGGGGTCGCGGAGGCGCGACTTTCCTCGGAGGCAAGCTCGGCGGCATTAAAGACTTCGTTTGCGGGCGCGGTATTGATCGTCACGGGCCAAAGTTTTCTTGAAAAAGACGTCGGGCAACACTAACGACCTAAGCCGAGCAAAAACAACCACCAAGGACAGCCGCACGCATGGCTGCCCACAACAAGGTTCGAGGGAACATGCCAAGCAAGGATCAAGGGAAAGCCGTCAAGACATCCGTTACCGAACAGGAAGCGCTGGATTTCCACGCACAGGGACGCCCGGGTAAGCTGGAAATCACCCCGACCAAGGCGATGGCCACGCAACGCGACCTATCGCTCGCTTATTCACCGGGCGTCGCGGTTCCGGTCAAGGCGATCGCCGCCGATCCCGCCACGGCCTATGACTACACCACCCGCGGCAACATGGTCGCCGTCATTTCCAACGGCACGGCGATCCTCGGCCTCGGCAATCTCGGGGCGCTCGCCTCGAAACCCGTCATGGAAGGCAAGTCCGTTCTCTTCAAGCGCTTTGCCGACGTCGATTCGATCGACCTCGAAGTCGATACACAGGACGTCGAGGAATTCATCAACTGCGTCCGCTATCTCGGGCCCTCCTTCGGCGGTATCAACCTTGAGGACATCAAGGCGCCCGACTGCTTCATCATCGAGCAGCGCCTTCGCGAACTCATGGACATCCCGGTTTTTCATGACGACCAGCACGGCACCGCAATCATCGCCGCCGCCGGCCTCATCAATGCGCTCGAACTGACCGGCCGCGACTTCAAAACGACGAAGCTCGTCTGCAATGGTGCAGGCGCAGCGGCCATCGCCTGCATCGAGCTCATCAAGGCCATGGGTTTCAACCCCGAAAACATCATCCTCTGCGATACCAAGGGCGTGATCTACCAGGGCCGCAGCGAGGGGATGAACCAGTGGAAGTCCGCCCATGCCGTCAAGACGGACCGTCGCACGCTGAAGGAAGCGATGGAAGGCGCCGACGTCGTGCTCGGCCTCTCCCAAAAGGGCGCGTTTTCGGCCGAGATGATCCGCTCGATGGCACCCAACCCGATCATCTTCGCCATGGCCAATCCCGATCCGGAAATCACGCCGGAAGAAGTCGCCGAAATCCGGACGGACGCGATCATGGCGACCGGGCGTTCGGACTATCCGAACCAGGTCAACAACGTTCTCGGTTTCCCCTACATCTTCCGCGGCGCGCTCGACGTCCGCGCGTCGTCGATCAACGACGCCATGAAGATCGCCGCGGTCCACGCACTTGCCGCCCTCGCCCGCGAGGATGTGCCGGATGACGTGGCCGCCGCCTATCAAGGCCAACGGCCGAGGTTCGGCGCGCAGTACATCATTCCGGTACCCTTCGATCCGCGTCTTATTTCCTCCATCCCGGTTGCGGTGGCCCGCGCGGCAATGGAGACCGGAGTGGCACGCAAGGAAATCACCGATCTCGACGCCTATGCGCGCGAACTTTCCGCTCGCAAGGACCCGATTGCCGCCACCACCCAACAGCTCTACGAGCGGGTGCGCCAGAATCCGAAGCGCGTTGTCTTCGCCGAGGGCGAAGAGGAACAGGTGATGCGCGCTGCAATCGCCTTTGCCAACCAGGGCCTCGGCACCGCCATTCTGCTCGGCCGCGACGAGCCGTTGAGGGCGACCGCCGAACGCGCCGGCATCGATCTCGACCGTCCCGGTATCGAGCTTGTCAACGCCCGCGTTTCCACGCGGGTCGAGGCCTACACCGAATATCTCTATTCGCGCCTGCAGCGGAAAGGCTACCTGCACCGCGACTGCCAGCGCCTCATCAACACGGATCGTAACCATTTCGCCGCCTGCATGGTGGCGCTCGGCGATGCCGATGCCATGGTCACCGGCACCACCCGCAATTATTCAACCGCACTGGAAGACGTCCGCCGCTGCATCGACCCACAGCCCGGCCACCGTGTGATCGGCGTTTCGTTGGCCTTGACGCGAGGCCGTACCGTTCTGGTGGCCGATACCGCCGTGCACGACATGCCGACGGCGGAAGAGCTTGCCGATATCGCCGAGGAGGCCGCTCACGTCGCGCATCGTTTGGGTTACCAGCCGCGCGTCGCGCTTCTGGCATACTCGACTTTCGGCCACCCGACCGGCGAGCGCTCGGAGCGACTGCGCGAGGCCGTCAAGATCCTCGACAAGCGCAAGGTCGATTTCGAGTATGACGGGGAAATGGGAGCCGATGTGGCGCTCAATGCCCACCGCATGGAGCAGTATCCGTTCTGCCGTCTCTCCGGCACGGCCAACGTGCTCGTGATGCCGGCGATCCATTCTGCGGCAATTTCCACCAAAATGCTGCAGGAACTCGGCGGATCGACCGTCATCGGCCCGCTTCTGGTCGGCCTCGAAAAATCGGTCCAGATCGCCCAGATGGGCGCCAAGGATACGGACATCGTCAATATGGCGATGATCGCAGCCTATAACGCGCTCTGATCCCGGCTCGCTTCGTCCGGATCGATGCCCGCCGACCGGACGAAACCTTCGAGTGCCGCCATGTCGGCGGCGAGAGCCTCGCGCAGCCACGATCCGAAGGCCTCGACCTTCGGATCGTGGGATGCATTTTCAGCCGTTACCAGGTAATGCCCGTCCCCAGTTGCGGCGAAAGGTCCGAAGGGCACGACCAACTGTCCGCTCTGGATTGCATGGGACGCCAATGTCTGCCAGGCCAACATGACACCCTGGCCGGCGATCACCGCATCGAGGCATAGCGACGCCTCATTGAACACATGTCGTCCGGCAACCCGGCCAACCGGCAACCCCGCACATTCAAGCCAGACATCACGCGAAAACAGGGCGCGCGCGTCAACAACCCACGGCATATCAAGAAGATCCGCAGGCGAAGAGAGGCTGGCGGCCAGTGCCGGCGTACAGACGGGAAAGACACGCAGCTGCAGAAGCAGGTCGGCCCGTACGCCCGGCCAGCGACCTTTTCCAACCCGGATACAGAGATCGACATCGCCGACATTGGGGTCGGCAAGGCGGTCGGTGGCATCGAGCCGGATACGGATGTTCGGATAACGCTCGGCAAAGAGCCCGAGCCTGAAAACGAGCCATCGCGCGGCAAAGACGGGTGCGACCGAGATCGTCAGTACGTCATCGCGCTCATGGCGCACCACTTCCACCGCCCGGGAAAGACCTCCAAAGGCCTCCGTCAGTCGTGCCAGGAACTCTCTGGCGCCCGGCAGCGCCACGAGGCCTCGGGGCTCGCGCGCAAAAAGCGTGCGCCCGAGCTGTGTCTCGCACTTGATGATCTGCTGGCTGACCGCACCGATCGTCACGCCGAGTTCATCCGCGGCAGCCTGCAGCGAACCGAGACGACCGACCGCCTCGACCGCCCGCAAGCCGTTCAGGGTTATCACGTTCAGGTTACGCATATAGAAAATCTACAATCGCTTGCCGAATTCATCAATGGATGATCGCACAACACAGGACTACGTTACTGGAATAGAAAACCTTTTTCATTTTCTCAAAACCGGAGTTCGCACCATGCTCAAGATATTCTTGATCTGGACCGACCTGTTTCGCCGTATCGTCAGGTCCCATGAAGGCCGTACCGCCTATCGGCGCGATCCGCTCAGCCATCCGGAAATTGCGGCCATGAGCGAACGCCAGAAGGGCGACTTGCCCTTCGACGCTTGCACGATCCTGCCGGATTGAATGCCTGGCAGCTTATCAGCTGGAGAATCGGCCGGCGTCCGCGCCATAATAATTCACGTAGCGGCCCGAAATGCTCTTGATCGGAAGCACGATCAGCACGTCCGTGGTGTTGAAGGCATGATCCACCACGGCACCGTTTCCGACCATGGCGCCAAGGCGCAGATAGCCTTTAATCAGCGGCGGCATGGCGGAAAGCGCCTTGCGGGCATTGATCGCCTCGACCGGCATCAGGTCCATCTCGCGATAGAGTTCCGGCTTTGCCGAAACTGTCCACTCACCGCGAACGCCGGTATTGTGATGCAGGAAGGACAGCGCCAATGCATGCTCTTCGGGGTGAACCCCTGGGAAAGAGCCGCAGCCGAACATCGCGTCGGCGCGATGGAGAAGCGCATAAGCCCAGCAGCCCTGCCACAGGAGCTCGACGGTACGTTTGGTGCGGTAGGCGGGCAGGACGCAGGAACGACCGAGCTCCATGAACCGTTTTTCGGGATGGCGGGCGACCAGTTCGCTGATCGCGAACTCCGAATCCGAATAAAAACCACCATGGGCCATGGCCACTTCGTGCCGTAACAGGCGGTAGGTGCCAACGATCTGGTCTTCCGGATCGCCTTCGAGCGAACGATCGAGCACCAGCAGGTGATCGCAAATGGCATCCCAGGTATCGACGTCACGCTGGCGGCGAGCCGCTTCCGGCGCAACCTGAGCCTTCATCTCCTCGACGAAGACACGATAACGCACCGCCTGGGCGGCATCGATCTCGCGCTCGTTTCGCGCAAGCCTCGTTTCCAGCGAGCCTATACGGCCGAGCAAGCCCTCGGAATCCGGCTGAGCGGAGGTCGCGGACGCTGCGCCGCCATCAAGCAGGGACTTTCCATCCAGAAGTTCAATGCTCATCGCGACTCGTCCAGGTTAAGCTAGAGGTGATAAAACACGGCTGTACGACAAGAAAGTGACAGAGACTGTCACGTTTACGTGGCCCCGTAATGTCCGGGATGCGCGGCGATGCCGTCATTTTTTTGCCTGCGTGCGACATGGTTGAAGCCTACACTTTCGCTCGCCTGTGCGCCAGCACTTCATCCAGCAAGATAAACCCGGCGCCGATGGTAATCAGGCTGTCCGCGAGGTTGAAGACAGCGAAGGACCACGTCCGCGTGTGGAACAATATATAATCAATAACATGGCCGTAGACAAAACGATCGATCAAATTGCCGAGCGCGCCGGCGATAATGAGGGCGAAGCCGAGATGCGCGAAATGGTGGTCGCGCCCGGTGCGATGCCAGAGCCAGAGCACGAATGCCACGATCGTCAACCGCAGAGTGACGATGAACCAGCCGCTGGTATCGGACAGCATGGAAAAGGCAACGCCGAGATTATAGGTGCGGTAGAGCGCCAGCATCGGCATCACCGGCACGGCCTCGTTCAGCGGCAGGTAAAGCTCCACGGCATATTTGATCGCCTGGTCCAGCACCAGCATCAGCACGATGAGCACGAAGGCCGCGAAGGGCCGCGTCAGTCTTTCCAGAAATGTCGTCATCGGCTTCCGTCGAGAGCAAGGAGATGGCGTCGTACCTCGAACAGCATGACGCCGGTCGCAACCGCGAGATTCAGCGAGTCGGCGCGCCCCGTCTGGGGGATGCGCGCCAGCGCGTCGGCCGCACCGGCCAGATCGTCCGGCAGGCCCGACTGCTCGTTGCCCATCATCAGGATCACGGGCTTGCTGCGATAGTCGATGGTGCGGTAGTCGACGGAACCGGCCAGATGCGTTGCAACCAGGCGCGCGCCGCATGAGCCCTTCCATTTGAGGAAATCAGCGGCACTCGTGCGCACCAGGGGAACCGCAAACAAAGACCCCATCGTCGCGCGGACGGTTTCCAGCGAAAACGGATCGGTGCAATCGCCGACCAGCATGACCCCGGAAGCGCCGGCTGCATCGGCTGTACGGATGATCGTCCCGAGATTGCCGGGATCACGCACACGATCGAGCGCCACCCAGGTCTCGCTGCCGACAGGCCTCACATCCTTGAGGGCCTTCCAGCGCTGGTCGAAGATGCCGGCCACCATCTGCGGATTGTCGCGACGGGTGATTGCCGACATGACCTTTTCGGAAACCTCGAGCACCAGTCCGCCCGAGGCGACCGTGCGGGCGGCAACCTTCTCGACCAGCGGCTTACCCTTGGCTGCCTTGGAATAGACGAGCGTCCTGATCGTCCAGCCGAGATCGAGCGCGTCGATCACCAGCTTAAGCCCCTCGGCCATGAAGGTCTTCGTCTCGTCGCGCGCCTTTTTCTGCGCAAGCGCCTTGATGTCCTTGACGATCGGGTTGGCAAGGCTGGTGATTTCCTTCACCTGGCCAACGCGCCGCGCGCCATCGTTCCTGAAATCGTCGTTCATTTCGGCACCCAGCGGCTGAAAAGGGAGGTGGAAAGCGCCCGGCCGGGCGTCTTGCCGTCGAGACCGGCTTCGCGGATCACCAGTTCGCCTGATTCGACGATGCCGCCCTTGCCGCGCATGGTTTCACGCATCAGTTCGTGGATCGAGTAGAAACTGGCCCGGATCGAATAGGCCGTCAGCACCAGTCCGAGCGCCTTCGGCGAGAGCAGTTCCCGGCATATATCGAGCATCAGGGGCAGGTGATCGAAAAGCTGCCAGACCTCGCCATTGGGTCCGCGCCCGAATTTCGGCGGGTCCGTGAGAATGATGTCGTAGCGGCTGCCACGACGCTCTTCCCGCTGGATGAACTTCATCGCGTCCTCGCAAATCCAGCGGATCGGCGCCCTGTCCAGACGGCTCAACGCCTGATTTTCGCGCGCCCAGCCGATCGCCTTCTTCGAGGCGTCGACATGCGTGACCTCGGCGCCGACGGAAGCTGCAACCAGCGAGGCAACACCGGTGTAGCCGAACAGGTTCAACACCTTGAGCGGCCTTCCCGCTTCCTCGACCCGCTCCTTCATCCATGTCCAGTGAGCGATCTGCTCGGGGAACACACCGACATGGCGGAAAGAGGTAAAGCGCCCGAGAAAATCGATGCCGAGCAGAGAAAGCGGCCAGGTTTCGCCCAACGCCTCGCGCGGGAAGCGCCATCGACCCATGCCGTCCTCGTCGGTGTCGCCCGTGAAAATGGCATCGGCGCGCTCCCAGACATGCGACGGAAGAGCCTTCGGCCAGAGGGCCTGGGCCTCTGGCCGGACGATGCGATAAGGGCCGTACTGTTCGAGTTTCAGGCCTTCGCCGCTGTCGATCAGGTGGAAGTCACCGGCTCCCGGCGATTCAAGGATCAGGGGCACACGTTCGGCAGGCGGTTCACCGGTCCGGATCATCAGGGCGCGCGCCGGCTCGGCCGCCACCCTGACGGAAGAGGCCTCGGCTTCGGCCCGTGGCGGGCGCTTGTCGGCAGCGCGGGGCCGCTCTTCGCGTCCCTTACCGGCAGATCCCTTGGCACCGTCCTTGCCGCCGCGCGGACCTGGCCGGCTTGCGCCCGCAGAAGAGCCTCCCGGCCCGCTGCGCATCGGTCGGCGATCCCTGTTCTTCACGCCCATATCCTACATCTTGTGTCTTTTGCCCGAACTGAGCGCCGGGCCATAGCATCCCGGAAGACCATGCGAAAGCGCTTTCCACTCCATAATCGGAAGGAATTGCGGCCTTACTTGGCCGGAATCTGCGGAAGCGTGCTGCCGGCAATTTCCTCGGCACGGCTCTTGTGCCGGTCAGCCTCCGCCTGCCAGCGCAGCGCCGAACGGGCCTCGTTGCGTGCGCGCTTGCGATATTTGCCCTGGGTAAACCAGGTAACGGCCGAACCGAGCAACAGGCCGAAAATTACCGCCGAGAAGAGAAATACGAAGAAAGGCGCCGAAATCGAGAGCATCTGATCATCGGGCTGAAACGGATTGAGCGCCAGCCTGACCGTCTGCCGGTTGGCCACAGACAAAACGATCAACACGATTCCGAGAGGTACGAGGATGACCAGACCGAAAATTTTCTTGACCATCGCAAACTCCCGGCGGCAACCGCCCTTTGCTCACATTCCATTCGGACCGCACATTCGCACTGCCCGAGCACGCCCCGCTGCGAGTACCGCGGAGCTGCTTTCGTTCACTCGTCGCCTTCGTCGGCCATGCCGGGATTGAGCCGCTCGCGCAATTCCTTGCCGGTCTTGAAGAAGGGCACCCACTTTTCCTCGACGAAGACTGTTTCACCGGTGCGGGGGTTGCGTCCCGAGCGCGAAGGGCGATTCTTTACCGAAAATGCACCGAAACCACGCAGTTCGACACGGTTTCCGGCCGCAAGCGCATCGGTAATCTCATCAAGAACGGCGTTGACGATATTTTCGACATCGCGGTGATAGAGATGCGGATTGCGCGCTGCGACTATCTGCACCAGTTCCGACTTAATCACGCCCGCCCCCTTGAATGACTTTCCGAATTTGTCGACGGTCCAAGGGTGCCAAACCCAAAAAGGACCGTCAAGGAACAACTTAGCGCGGCAAAATGCCTGCGCCAAGTCGTGCTAAGACATCACAATCGTGGGGGATAATCAACCTTGAAGGCCGTCGCCGGCGCGAGTGCCCGATTAGGGATCGGCCTCGATATCGGCCAAGTCTTGCGCCACAAGGGCCGAGCTTGTATCTCCACATCGAATTTCCATATTGGCAAGCATATGCAATAATGCGAAACGTCCCGTCGAATTTGGCGGCATATCCTTCCGGCGTACGATACCGAACAGGCCTCATTCATGTTGAAACGCACAGACGAACATGCGACGACCGCTGGCCGCCGGCCGGATGGTGACGCTTATCGCACAGCGTTACACCATTCGGCGCGCGTGCGTCGCCTCAAGGTCCTGCTGCCGGTTTCCGCCCTGCTGATCTCGCTTGCCTTTATCGGCGTTTCCCTTGTCCGCGCCTACCTCCCGGCAGAACTGAAGATCGAGTCCGCCAAGATCGAAAACGGCAAGGTCGTGATGGAAAAACCTGCCATCGCCGGCCGCAATTCCGACGGCATCAATTATTCCATGCGCGCGGAACGGGCGCTGCAGGACATCAAGAACCCCAATATCATCGCGCTTGAAACCATCGCCGCCGCCGTGCCGCTGAACGAGAATACCGTCGCCATGGTCAAGGCGCTGAGCGGCGTCTTCGACCGCTCCTCCGATCTTCTCAACATGGACAAGCCCTTCACCATCAAGCTGAGTTCCGGCCTGGAGGCGAGCTTCAATTCCGCTCATCTCGACATCAAGGGCGGGAAGATGGAAACCAACGATCAGGTGACCATCAAGATGAATGAAGCGGCAATTGTTGCGCAGGCGCTCAAGATAACGGATAAGGGACGCATTATCAGTTTTTCAGGAGGTGTTCGTGTAAACGTCGACCCCTCCACCATTCACAAGACGGACAAATGAGAGCCGGACCAGTCATGCATTGCTGCAGTATTTACAAAACGCTCACCCTGGCTGGCCTGCTCGTCGCGACGGGCCTCCTTCCGCTTGCTGCCCCGACGGAGGCACTCGCCCAGGCGACCAAGAGCAAGATGGACGGCCTGAAGCTTTCCAACGATCAGCCGATCCAGATCGAAAGCGACCAGCTTGAGATCCGGGAACAGGATAAAACGGCCCTGTTCTCGGGCAACGTCAAGGTCGTGCAGGGCACGACCACGCTGCAGTCCGGCAACATGACGGTCAAGTACCGCGGGGAAGGTACCAGCGTGACGAGCGGCAATGCCGACATCGAGAACATCGATGTGACCGACAAAGTCTTCCTGTCTTCGGGCACGCAGCAGGCAACGGCCGACCGCGGGCATTTCGACATGGATAGCCAGGTCTTCACGCTTGAGGGCGATCGGGTGGTGCTGTCCGAGGGGCAGAACGTCTTCGTCGGTTGCAGACTGACGGTGCAGATGAACTCCGGAGAAGCCAAACTGGACGCTTGCGGCGGGCGCGTTCAGATCCAGCTCGACCCGAAATCCCAGCAAAAGCAATAGTATCGGCCCGGACGTGAAAATTCCCGCACTCTCAGGTTTGCTCGGCGGCGGTCGCGCAGCGCAGTCGCAATTTGACGCCGAAATGCGCCGCGACAAGACCCGTTACGAAGGCACGCTGATTGCCCACGGTCTGACGAAGACATACGGCACGCGGCGTGTCGTGAACGGTGTATCGCTTGTCGTGCGGCGCGGCGAGGCCGTTGGCCTGCTCGGTCCGAACGGCGCCGGAAAGACGACTTGTTTCTACATGATTACCGGGCTGGTGCCCGTCGACGTCGGCACCATCGCGATCAACGGCAACGACGTGAGCGGCATGCCGATGTACAGGCGTGCGCGGCTCGGAGTAGGCTACCTGCCGCAGGAAGCCTCGATCTTTCGCGGGCTTTCCGTCGAAGACAACATCCGGGCCGTCCTGGAAGTACATGAAAAGGACCGCAGGAAGCGCGAGGCCAAGCTCGACGAACTGCTTGCGGAATTCCATATCGAGAAACTTCGCAAATCCGCAGCCGTCGCGCTTTCCGGCGGCGAGCGACGGCGTCTTGAAATCGCGCGGGCGCTTGCGACCGATCCGACCTTCATGCTGCTCGACGAGCCCTTTGCGGGCGTCGATCCCATTTCGGTGTCGGATATCCAGAACCTCGTGCGCCATTTGACGGCTCGCGGCATCGGCGTGCTGATTACCGATCACAACGTCCGCGAGACGCTTGGCCTGATTGACCGCGCCTATATCATTCACGCCGGTGAAGTCCTGACCCACGGCCGCGCCAACGATATCGTCAACAATCCCGACGTGCGGCGCCTCTACCTTGGCGACAAGTTCAGCCTCTGATAGGCTGCCGGACAAGAAATTCTCCCCAGCCGACCATAGTTCGGCTTGACCAAACCCGATAAAAAAGCAATTTTTGGGCCAGTTGGAAATTTCTCATCTGGCCGCAGCCCGCGGCGTGGGGAATCCGGAGGGATTGTAGGGGAGTTTCGCGTCCGTCATGGCTTTGTCAGCCAATCTTTTCCTGCGCCAGAGCCAATCGCTCGTCATGACACCGCAACTGATGCAATCCATCCAGTTGCTGCAAATGACTCATCTGGAACTCATCCAGTTCATTTCCCAGGAAGTAGAAAAGAACCCTCTGCTTGAATTGGCGTCAGATGACGCGGATTTGGGCGCTGGCCTCCCGTCCGGCGGCGAAACGGAAGGAAGCGGATCGGACGCGGCAGCGGATGACGATCGCGCATCGTCCCTGTCCAGCGACTGGTACGAGCCGGGGCAGGCGAACGCCCTTAACGAGCGGCTCGATTCCAATTTCGATTCCGCCCTTGCCGACGAGGCCTCGGCGACGCGCGCCGATGCGCCGGAACTGCTTGGCCAGTGGAAGTCGATGCCGGGGAGCACCGGCGAAAACGGAGAGGCCTATGATCTCGACGATTTCGTTGCCGGACAAATCAGCCTTCGCGATCACCTGAACCAGCAAATCCCCTTTGCCCTCGTCAACGCCGGCGACAGGATGATCGCTTCGGTCCTTCTCGACCATCTCGATGAGGCCGGCTATCTGAGAGCCGATCTCGACGAGATCGCAACACGCCTCGGCGACGATGTGGCCGACGTCGAGGCCGTGCTGGAGGTGCTGCAGACGCTCGATCCGCCGGGCGTCTTCGCCCGTTCGCTCAGCGAATGCCTTTCCATCCAGCTCAGGCAGCGCGACCGGCTCGATCCGGCGATGGCCGCGCTGGTTGACAATCTCGAGCTTCTCGCCAAGCGCGACTTCAATACGTTGAAAAGACTGTGCGGCGTCGACGAGGAGGATCTTGTCGATATGCTGGCGGAAATCCGCAAGCTGCATCCGAAACCCGGCAGCGGTTTCGAAGCGGGGGGGCTTGAAACCGTCATTCCCGATATCGTCGTTCGCGCCATGCCGGATGGCAGCTGGCGCGTCGAACTCAATGCCGATGCCCTGCCCCGGGTTCTGGTCAATCAGAATTATGCAACGGCGGTCAGCAGGAATGGCGGCACAACGGAGGCCGACCAAGCCTTTCTTTCGGAATGCATGCAGAATGCCAGCTGGCTGACACGGAGCCTCGACCAGCGCGCGAAGACGATCATGAAAGTGGCGAGCGAGATCGTGCGCCAGCAGGACGCCTTCCTTCAGCACGGCGTCGATCATCTGCGGCCATTGAACCTGAAGACGGTGGCGGATGCGATCAAGATGCACGAATCGACCGTCAGCCGGGTCACGTCGAACAAATACATGCTGACGCCGCGCGGGCTGTTCGAACTCAAATATTTCTTCAGCGTGTCGATCGGATCGGCGGAAGGCGGCGATACCCATTCGGCTGAGGCCGTCCGTCACCGCATACGGATGATGATCGCCCAGGAAAGTCCTGAAGCCGTCCTTTCCGATGATGATATCGTATTGAGCCTGAAGTCGGGCGGGGTCGATCTCGCGCGCCGGACTGTGGCAAAATACCGCGAAGCCATGAACATCCCGTCCTCCGTCCAGCGGCGGCGCGAGAAGCGCGCCATGGCGAAAGCGACGACAATCTAGGAGTGCATCCCCACCCCCGCAGGTTGACGGCGCATTAACAGACTGTTGACTTTTGCAGGAGGTACCGCTAGAAGCCCGCCCCGATCAACACGGGTTCACATTCGCTCAATCTTATCCCCGACCGAGGACCCGATACACGGGATAGAGACCGACAATACCGCTTGAAGAGCTTGGATGCGTGCGGCGCTTGGCGTAAACTGACGCCTGCAAACCAACTATAAGAAGGGAAACTCCATGAGTGTGCGTGTATCCGGCAAACATATGGAAATCGGCGATTCCTTCCGTCAGCGGATCGGAGAGCGGATTGGAGAAGCCGTCACGAAATACTTCGACGGAGGGTATTCGGGCCAGATCACCGTGACCAAGTCGGCAGCCGCAGCGGCGCAATTCGTTGCAGACTGCACGGTTCATCTGGATGCCGGCGCCAATCTCCACGCCACCGGCTCGGCCAATGACCCGCAGATTGCTTTCGACATCGCGGCCGACCGCATCGAGAAGCGCCTGCGGCGCTACAAGCGCAAGCTCAAGGATCACCATCCCGCCGGCATGGCGGCGTCCGCGATCGAGGTGCCCTATACCGTTATGGATGCTCTTTCCGAAGAGCATGACGAAGTGCCCGAGGATTATGCGCCGACTATCGTTGCGGAAAGCACCAAGAAGCTCCGCACGATGACCGTCGCCTCCGCCGTGATGGCTCTCGACATGACCGATGAGCCGGTCCTGCTGTTCCGCAGCCCCGGCAAGGAAGAACTGAACATCGTCTACCGCCGCAACGACGGCAATATCGGCTGGATCGATTCCGCCAATATCAAAGCCTGATAAGCACAGCGCAAGCGGCGGTCTCCGGCTGCCGCTTGCTCCCATTCTTGTCTCGGCGACATGAAGGATTTTGAAATGGCCTTGGCAGATTTGCTGCAACAAGACGCGGTCGTTCCCGCCCTTCGGGTGAACTCCAAGAAGCAACTGCTTCAGGAACTTGCGGCCAAAGCCTCCAAGCTCACCAATATTCCCGAACGCGAGATATTCGACGTCATCCTGCAGCGGGAGCGTCTGGGCTCGACGGGGGTCGGCAACGGCATCGCCATCCCGCATGGCAAGCTCACCAACATCAACACGATCACGGGCGTCTTCGCGCGGCTTGAAACGCCTGTCGATTTCGAAGCGCTTGATGACCAGCCGGTGGACCTCGTCTTCCTTCTGCTCGCGCCGGAAGGCGCAGGCGCAGACCACCTCAAGGCTCTGTCACGGATCGCGCGCGTGCTGCGCGACCAGGATCTGGTTGCCAAACTGCGTGCGACGGATTCGGCCTCTGCCATCTATGCCTTCCTCAATGAGGAACAGGCATCCAACGCAGCCTGACCATCATTCTCCGCATATGAAAAAGCGCCCTTTCGGGCGCTTTCATGACATCGCGGATTTTTTCCTCAGCCGTTCTTTTCGGCGGTTGCCTCAGCTGCCGCCTCGACCTTGGGGCCGCCCTTGGCGACGCCTACCATGGCCGGGCGAAGGACGCGGTCGCCAATCGCGTAACCGGCCTGCACGACCTGAACGACGGTATTGTTCGGCACTTCGGGATTGGGGATTTCGAACATCGCCTGATGAAAGTTCGGATCGAACTTCTGCCCTTCGGCTTCGATCTTGCGCACGCCATGGCGCTCAAGCGTTGCAAGCATGCCCCGCTCCGTCATTTCGACGCCCTCGATGAGTGCTGCCAGTCCGGCATCGGCTGCAGCACGAGCCTCCTGCGGAATGGTGTCGAGCGCACGGCGCAGGTTATCGGAAACCGCCAGCATGTCACGTGCAAAGCCCGTTACCGCATAGGTCTTAGCATCCTTCACATCACGTTCCGTGCGACGGCGCAGATTGTCCATTTCGGCCGCAAGGCGCAGGAACCTGTCGCGAAGCTCGGCATTTTCCGCCTTCAGGGCTTCCGCGGGATCAACGGCCACTTCCAGGCCCGCATCAGCCTCGGCCGCAATCTCAGGCGCCTGGCTTTCGGTTACTGTCGGGTCGGTTTCGTTCTTCTTGGTGTCGTCGGTCATGACGTCCTCCGAGTGATTGGCGTTTCGAACCGGTTTTCGAATTTGTGCCCGATATCAGGGTTTAACGTGGAAAAATCAAGGCTTGCGGACCAACAAGAAGGAGACAGCGTCTCCTTGGCCGCGCCAGCTAGCGTCCTGATCGCGAAAGCCGCGCCATCAATTGCGCGGTGTAATCGACCATCGGCACGATACGGGAATAGTTGAGCCGGGTCGGCCCGATGACGCCGACGGCACCGACGATGCGGTCCTCGCCGTCGCGATAAGGAGCCACGATCAGCGAAGAGCCGGAGAGCGAGAACAACTTGTTCTCGGAGCCGATGAAGATCCGCACCCCAGGCCCGCTTTCTGCCAGATTGAGGATTTCGACCAGGCTTTCCTTGCGCTCGAGATCGTCGAAAAGCAGGCGCAGACGATCGATATCCTCCGAGCCGGCCAGTCCTTCCAGGAGGTTCGCCCGTCCGCGCACGATCAACCGCGTGGGCTTTTCCTCGTCCCGGCTGCCCGACCAGACCGCAAGACCCCGCTCGACGAGATCCTGGGACAGGGTGTCGAGTTCACCCGCCACCTGCTGCTTGAGCTTCTCGATCTGGTTGCGCAGTTCGACGAGCGTCTGGCCGGAGAGATTTGCGTTGAGGAAATTCGCGGCTTCCGTGAGCTGTGAGGCCGTGACGCCGGCCGGCAGATCGATGATGCGGTTTTCGATCTGGTTATGCTCGCCAACAAGCACCGCCAGCGCCTTGGTCGGCTCGAGCCGGATGAATTCGACATGCTTGAGAACCGGATCACTCTTGGCAGCGATCACCAGCCCAGCCCCGCGAGAGAGGCCGGAGAGCATCAGGCTTGCCTCGGTCAGCAGGTTTTCCATCGGCTGGTCCGGACCCGGCGGACGGATCTGGCGCTCAATGCTGTCACGCTCCTCGGCCGAGAGATCACCGACCTGCATGAAGGCATCGACGAAAAAGCGCAGGCCGAGCTGTGTGGGCAGGCGGCCGGCGCTCACATGCGGCGCATAAATGAGGCCGAGATCTTCGAGATCGCTCATCACGTTGCGAACGGATGCAGGCGAGAGCGACATCGGCAAGAGCCGCGAGAGATTGCGCGAACCGAGAGGATCGCCCGATTCCAGATAGCTTTCCACTATACGCCGGAAGACCTCCCTGGAGCGATCGTCCAGTGACGCCGTCACGTCCTTGACCGGTGTCGTCGTTCGAGCCATCAGTCGCGCGAAGTCTTTGTGTCTGTCATCAGGACAAAATATAGCCACTCCATGGCCAATCACAAACCGGAAAATGGGCCAAGTCCGGGCCTTATCCGACGCGCCATGGTTTTTCTTTGCAAATCGTCGGCGCGGACCTTAGAAGGCCTTTGGGCATCCAAGGAGAACGCAATGCGGCCATCAGGCAGAAAAACCGACCAAATGCGCAAGGTCTCGTTCGAGCGCAATTTTTCCAAGCATGCGGAAGGCTCCTGCCTCGTAAAATTCGGCGATACCCATGTGCTGTGCACGGCAAGCCTCGAGGAGAAGACGCCGCCATGGCTGCGCAACAGCGGCAAGGGCTGGGTCACCGCGGAATACGGCATGCTGCCGCGCGCGACCGGCGAGCGCATGAAGCGCGAAGCCGCGTCCGGCAAGCAGGGCGGCCGCACGCAGGAGATCCAGCGTCTGATCGGCCGTTCGCTGCGCGCCATCGTCGATCTTGAAGCACTCGGCGAACGCCAGATCACCATCGACTGCGACGTGATCCAGGCCGATGGCGGCACCCGTACGGCCTCGATCACCGGCGCATGGATTGCCCTTTACGACTGCCTGAAGTGGATGGAAGCCCGCAACATGGTAAAGGTGGAGAAGGTCCTGAAGGATCACGTCGCCGCCATTTCCTGTGGTATCTTCGCCAACCAGCCGGTCATCGACCTCGACTATCTGGAAGACTCCTCCGCCGAGACTGACGCGAACTTCGTCATGACCGGCACCGGTGCCATCGTCGAGGTTCAGGGAACCGCCGAGGGCGTTCCGTTCTCGGAGGAGGAATTCCTGACGCTGATGCGGCTTGCCCGCAACGGCATCGGCGAACTGGTCAACCTGCAGAAACAGGCGATCCTCTAAGGGTCGCCTCCACGGAGAGAAGGGTGAGCGACGCACTGGAAGGCATTCTCGAGACCGCTCTCTATGCGTCGGACCTCGACGCAGCCGATGCCTTCTACGGAGACGTTCTCGGGCTTGAGAAGATCACCCGGCATGACAACCGCCATATCTTCTACCGCTGCGGCCAGGGAATCCTGCTGATCTTCAACCCGGCGGAAACGATCAAACCGGTTGCCGTCGGATCTCTGCCTGTCCCGAGCCATGGAACGAATGGGCCGGGACATGCCTGCTTCCGCGTGTCGGGCGAAAGCCTCGATGCGGTTGCGGATCGGCTGCGCGGCGCCGGCATCGCGATTGAGGCAGACTTCCGCTGGCCGAACGGAGCCCGCTCGATCTACTTCCGCGATCCGGCGGGCAACAGTCTCGAATGCGCCGAACCCCGGCTCTGGAATATCGAATAGGATTTTTGGAATGCGTAAGCTCGACACCCGCACCATCGTCGTCGCCAGCCACAATGCCGGCAAGATCGCCGAAATCGCCGACCTGATCGGTCCCTTCGGCTTTTCTGCCAGATCGGCTGCCGAACTCAAGTTCGAGGAGCCTGAAGAAACCGGCACGACGTTCGAGGAGAACGCGGCCATCAAGGCTCTGGCCTCGGCCAAGGCCGCCGGCATGCCGGCGCTATCGGACGATTCCGGCTTGGTGATCGACGCGCTTGACGGTGCGCCGGGCGTCTATACGGCCAACTGGGCCGAACGCGAGGATGGCAGTCGCGATTTCGCGATGGCGATGGAGAAGGTCGAGAAGGCTCTTTCCGAGCGCGGCGCAGTGGCGCCGGATCAGCGCACTGGCCGTTTCGTCAGCGTGCTCTGCCTTGCCTGGCCGGACGGACATACGGAATTATTCCGCGGCGAGGTCGAAGGTACGATCGTCTGGCCGCCGCGCGGCACCGCCGGCTTCGGCTACGATCCGGTATTCCAGCCGGAAGGGCATGACACCACCTTCGGCGAAATGACCGCCCAGGAAAAACACGGCTGGAAGCCCGGCGATGCGGAAGCGCTTTCGCATCGCGCACGCGCTTTCAAGCTTTTCGTCGAAACCTGCCTGGAGGCTTGATCCCGCCTATGGCCGAAGCGACGCCGCTCCTCCTTCCCGACACCGGCGAGCCGGGCTTCGGCGTCTATGTGCATTGGCCGTTCTGCGCGGCCAAATGTCCCTATTGCGATTTCAACAGCCATGTCCGCCATCAGTCGGTCGACCAGCCGCGCTTCGTTTCGGCCTTCCTGCGCGAGATGCAGGAGATGCGGCGGCTCAGCGGCCCGAAAACCGTCACCAGCATCTTTCTCGGCGGCGGTACGCCTTCCCTGATGGCACCGGAGACGGTGGATGCGATCCTGAACGGTATTGCCCGTCACTGGCATGTACCTGAAGGCATTGAAGTCACCATGGAGGCCAATCCCTCCAGCGTCGAGGCAACGCGTTTCCGCGGATATCGGGCTGCGGGCGTCAACCGGGTATCGCTCGGTGTTCAGGCGCTCAACGATCCGGACCTCAGGTTCCTGGGACGGCTGCATGACGTCGCGGACGCGCTGAAGGCAATCCGGCTTGCGCGCGATATCTTTCCGCGCATGTCATTCGACCTGATCTATGCGCGGCCCGGCCAGACCGTCGAGGCATGGGAAAGGGAGTTGCGTGAAGCGATCTCCTACGCTGTCGACCATCTGTCGCTCTATCAACTGACGATCGAGGAAGGCACCGCGTTCTACGGCCTTCACAAGGCAGGCAAACTCATCGTTCCCGACGGCGAGCAATCCGCGTTCCTCTACGAGGCGACACAGGAGATCACGGCGAGCGTAGGCCTGCCCGCCTATGAAGTGTCGAACCATGCGCGTCCGGGCTGCGAAAGCCGGCACAATCTCACGTATTGGCGCTACGGCGACTATGCCGGCATCGGCCCCGGCGCCCATGGTCGGTTGACGCGCGGCCGCGACAAGATCGCCACCGCCACCGAACGTGTTCCCGAAGCCTGGCTTGCGGCGGTCGAAGAGAAGGGCCACGGCATGCTGGATCAGGAAATTCTCGGTTTCGAGGAACAGGCAGACGAACTGCTGCTGATGGGCCTCAGGCTGCGCGAGGGCGTCGACCTTGCCCGCTGGCAGCAGCTTTCCGGCCGCGATCCCGATCCAGCCAAAGAACAGTTTTTACTGGAACACGGTTTCATAGAGCGCCTCGGCAATTCGCGCCTGCGCTGCACGCCTTCCGGCATGCTGGTGCTGGACGCGGTGGTGGCAGATCTCGCCTGCTAAGCGCTCCGCACGCTAAACCTTTGTTTATCGCATGTGTTGCTGCAAAACCGCTGCACATTTTTATCCGCAAGAAATGTCCCATGCCGTTCGATGAAGCCTTCGTCCGCCATGTTAGGGCAATCCTCTATGACAGGGCGGTTACGTGAAGCCATTCGGTCGGCTCGTCGTCGTAGCCCCCGCCCGTCGTACTTTCGATCGACGGCGCGCGCCAGCCTGCATCGCGATAGGCCGATGAAAGCCACTCGGGCGACGGCCGGTTGTAATAGCGTCCGAAACGATCGGAACCTTCGGTCTCGCCGGCCTTGTAGCTCGCATAAAAGATCCCGCCCGGACGCATGGCGAGAAGAATGCGCGCGAGTACACCGCAAAGGTCGGCTCGGGGGACGTGCAAAAGGCAGGCGCTCGCCCAGACACCGTCATAGGCATTCACCTCGGCGATCTCATCGAAACGCAGAACCCGGACCGGCAGGCCCAGCCGCCTTTCAGCCTGGACCGCCATCGCCGCAGAGCCGTCCGTCGGGACGACGTTGAAGCCGTTCGTCATCAGCCATTCGCTATCCTCGCCGGCACCGCAGCCAAGTTCGAGGATTGTGCCACCCGGTGCCACGCGCGCGGCAAATACCGCCAACCGCTCGGTCGGCAACTTGCGCGACCGGCTCGCATAGACCTCGGCATTGTCATCGTAGAAGGGGAGGATCGGCCGATCCATCGACAGCTCACATGCGGACTTCAGGATACAAAGGAAAGGGCCGGTATCGCTACCGGCCCCCTTGTCAGGCGTTGTTTTCGTTGATCAGTCGCTTCAAAAGTTCGATCTCATGGCTAAGTTTCGTATCTTCGGCCACCAGTTCCTCGATCTTGCGCACAGCATGAAGCACGGTCGTATGATCCCGACCACCGAAACGCCGGCCGATCTCCGGGAAAGAACGGGGGGTGAGCGTCTTCGACAGATACATCGCGATCTGACGCGGCTTGACGATGACGCGGGTACGGCGATTGGAAACGAGTTCCTGGCGCGAGACATTGTAGTGGCGCGCAACGATGCGCTGGATGTCCTCGATACGGACGCGCTTCTGTTCGGACGCCCCGACCAGATGAGCCAGCAGCTCATCGACACGCTCAACCGAGAGATTGGGCTCGAAAGAACGGCGGAAAATCAGCTGGTTGAACGCCCCTTCCAGATCGCGGCCGCTGCTTGCGACGTTGCGGGCGACATGTGACAGGATTTCGAGCGGAATATCCAGGGACGCATCGTCCTTCTTGGCGGCTTCCAGACGGGTCTTCAGCATCTCGAAGCGCATCTCGTAGTCGGGCGCTTCCATTTCGATCGCCACGCCGCCCTGAAGGCGCGAACGGACGCGCGGATCGAGCGATTCCAGCTCCCAGGGCGCGCGGTCGGCGGCAACCACGACCTGCTTGGCGCTATCGAGCAACATGTTGAGAAGATGGCAGAATTCATGCTGGATCATTTTGCCCTGCAGGAACTGCATGTCATCGATGATAAGAAGGTCGATCGCTCGCAGCGAGTCCTTGAGCGTCAACGCATCATTGTCGCGGATCGCGGTGGCAAACCGCCACATGAAATATTCGGCCGTCAGATAGACCACGCGAGGCGCGCGCGGGCTCTGGATCGCCGCATTGGCAATCGCCTGCAGAAGATGCGTCTTGCCGAGGCCGACGGAGGAATGAATGAAGAGCGGGTTGAAGCGAACAGCGCCGGCACCGGCCTCAGCGATCGTCTTCGCAGCCGCCAGGGCAACGCGGTTCGAAGCGCCCTCGATGAAGCCGTCGAAGGTGAAGCGGGAATCAAGCGGAGAGCCGAACAGCGGACCGTTCGGCGCCGTCCGCGAGGCGCCGGCATTGCCGGGGGGCGGCGCGATCTGGCCGATGGGCTGGGCGGTGGATTTGCGCGCAGGGGCAACCGGAGCTGCGGCGTCCACTGCGGGCGCGCGATCTTCGACAGCAGAGCCTCGGGTGTTGCGGCTCGCGCTGCGCACCAGGATCTCGACCTTCAAGATCGCCGGATCCTCCTGGCGGAAGATGCTGGTGATGAGATCGAGATAGCGATTGTTGATCCAGGATTTCAGGAAGGTGGTCGGAACCGTGAGACGAATTTCGCTCTTCGACGCCGAATGCAGCTTCAACCGACCGAACCAGCTCGCATAGACGTCCGGACCGACTTGAGCCTTCAGCCGCTGGCTGAAACGCTCAAACAGGACATCACGCTTCATTTCAGTATTTTCTCCTGCTCCTTCGGAGCGCACGGCGCCTACCGCCGTGTGTGCGTGGTCCCCGTTTACCACAGCACCGGCCATCACAGTATTTATTTGCATTTTGCCGCCTTCCAAAACTTATCATTCGCGCCGGGCGTCTTTGTACCGCGCCCGGCAACTGCCTCAGCCACACGCCACAGACCGCATCGCATCATGCAATGGATCCGGCGTCCCCCAATCCGTCATGCGCAGCCACCCCAGCCACGGGGTCATCGGCCGTCACACCGGAAGCCTCCGAAAGTTCATCCTCGACATGAACCCCGGCGGCCGCCGTCTACTTCTTCTCACCATTTCGCCGACCTTAGCGGCCGACACAGAAGACAAACTTCTCCGTCACGGAAACCAAGGGTCTCCGGCGTAAAATCCACACTGTTTGAAAAAACGGGATACGAAGATCCCGCCCAGGGAGCGGTGAGTGCCCTGAACACCGGCTTTCGCCGGCTAAGACTGCTCCGGAGACAAGCTCCGCGCGCCCTGTTGAGAAGCATTAAGGCAGGATCAAAAGCCAAGATCAACAGTGAATTTTACGCAAAATTAAGAGCCGGCCATTGACTCTCACGCCTCGCTTCGAGTGTCACAATTCTCCAAAAAAGAATCGCTTTTAAATCAACGAGATTCCGAAACGGGCGAAGTTCCGCCACAAAAAAACGACCCGAAAATAAAAAATCCTTGACTCGAAAGCAGGGGCGCCTGCCCTTAAGTAAAGCGCCCACCCAACAAAGATCCTCCGGTAAATATTTGAAAAATAACGATTTTTTATGTCACCTCAATGACACGCAATCGTTAAACAATGCAACCAGAAGAAACGATTAGCCGGATAGCAGAAAAAGCCCGGCTTTGCAGCCAGGCTTCAATAAAATGTCAAAATTGCGTCTTGAATTAGGCGGAAAGGGCCTTCACACGCTGGGCAAGACGCGAGATCTTGCGGGAAGCGGTGTTTGCGTGAACCACGCCCTTGCCTGCAGCGCGCTGCAGTTCCGGCTGGGCGGCCTTCAGTGCGTCCTTGGCGAGTGCTGCGTCACCGGAGGCGATCGCTTCTTCAACCTTGCGAATGAAACCACGTACCCGCGAACGGCGAGCCTTGTTGACTGCAGTGCGGCGAGCGATCTTGCGGGTCGCCTTCTTCGCCGAAGTTGTATTGGCCATGGATGCCTCTCTTCGAATTCAAACCAATCTCCTCCAACGCCGCGTCGGGTCGTTGCGACCTGCCAATTCAGCCATTGGGGAGCTTATTTCGGAAAAGCCAGCGGCTTTCCCAACCGTGGGCGGGCATATACCGGGAAAGCGCGGTTCCGTCAACGAGCAATTTCAACGAAATCACGCCTGCCCATCCAAGACCTCAGCGGTTTTTGAAGTCGGCCCTCCGCTTCTCGATGAAAGCGGCCATGCCCTCCTTCTGATCTTCCGTTGCGAAAAGCGAATGGAAAAGGCGGCGCTCAAAGCGCAACCCCTCGCCAAGGGTCTGCTCGAATGCCCGGTTTACGGCTTCCTTGGCCATCCGCACCGCCGGCTGTGAAAAGCCCGCAATCTTCTCGGCCGCCGCCACCGCTTCCTCGACAAGCCGCTCGGGTTCCACGATCCGTGCAACGAGACCGGCGCTTTCCGCTTCCTGCGCGTCCATCATGCGGCCGGTCAGGCAGAGATCCATCGCTTTTGCCTTGCCGACGGCGCGCGTCAGGCGCTGGGTGCCCCCCATGCCGGGTATCACCCCGAGCGTGATCTCCGGCTGACCGAACTTCGCCGTCTTCGAGGCAATGATGAAGTCGCAGATCATAGCGAGTTCGCAGCCACCGCCCAAAGCAAAGCCGGAGACCGCCGCTATCAGCGGCTTGCGGAAGGAGGCCACGTCGTCCCAGCCGCTGATGAAATCGCCAAGATAGGCGTCGATGAAATTGAGCGACTGCATTTCCTTGATGTCTGCGCCGGCCGCGAAGGCCTTCTCCGAACCGGTCAGCACGGCGGCGCCTATGGCATCGTCGGACTGGATCGCCGTCAGAACCTGCCGTAGTTCGTTCATCACCGTCGAATTGAGCGCGTTCAGCGCCTGCGGACGGTTGAGCGTAATCAGCGCAACCCGACCCCGGGTCTCCAGCAATATGGTCTCATAGCTCATCGACATTCTCTCCCTTGCTTCCTCATTTCTGGCAGATGCGGCAATAGAAGCTCGACCGTCCCGACTGTGTGATCCGCTCGACGGCGCCGCCGCAACCCGGCGTCCGGCAGGCGGCACCCTCCCGGTCATAGACATTGAAGCTGTGCTGGAAGTAGCCGAGGGACCCGTCCGCCTGGATGTGGTCGCGCAGCGAGGAGCCTCCCGCGGCAATGGCGTCGGCGATGACGGCGCGGATTGCCTCCGTCAGGGCGAGCAATTGCTGTTTTGGCCGGCCCGTCGGCGTCACCAGCGTGGCGGCTGTGCGTTCGGGCGAAAGATGCGCACGCCACAGCGCCTCGCAGACATAGATATTGCCGAGGCCGGCGATGATCCTCTGGTCGAGCAGTGCGCTTTTCAGCGTCTGCTGCTTGCCGGCGAAACGGGTCGCCAGATAGTCGGCGGACAAGGCGTTGCCGACGGGCTCCGGCCCGAGATCGCGAAAGGCGGGATATGCCTCAAGCTCGTTGCGCGTGGTCAGGTCCATGAAGCCGAAGCGGCGGGGATCATTATAGATGACGCGGGAGCCGCCATCCGCCCCCTCCAGATGAAATATCACATGATCATGCTTCTCGTCCTTGGAGCGCGGATGATGGAAATCGCCCGGCACGTCTCGCTGTCCGGAGGCCTCGATGCGAAAGGAACCCGACATCCCTAGATGGGCAATCACCGTCGCCCCATCATCGAGATCGATCAGCAGGTACTTGGCGCGGCGCGACAGGGCAAGAATCCGCCGGCCGGCAGTGCGTGCGGCAAAATCCCGCGGCAAGGGAAAGCGCAGGTCCGGCCGGCGCAGTTCAAGCCGCCGGATGACGGCACCCTCCATGGTCGGCGACAATCCGCGCCTGACGGTTTCGACCTCTGGCAATTCCGGCATCAGGCCCCATCTTTCTGTTTGAACGGCGGCCTTAACGGTCTATAGACCAGCGCAATGGCTCCGCCGCCGATACCAGGCCCGGAGATAGCGCGCCTGGCGCGTTTTCGCTATGGTCTTTTCGACCAAGAACGAGATGGAGTGAATTGATGGCCGAGAGCCGGACTTCCGCCGAGGGCGGCATGGAAACCTCCTACGGCTTCCGCGAAGTCGCGGATGGCGAAAAGCAGGGTCTGGTCAACGAGGTCTTCCACAAGGTCGCCAAGCGCTACGACATCATGAACGACGTGATGTCGGCGGGCATGCATCGTGTCTGGAAAGACGCCATGGTCGCGGCCCTCCACCCGCGCAAGGACCCCGCTTACAGAGCGCTCGACGTGGCCGGCGGCACCGGCGACATCGCCTTCCGCATCGTCGAGGCCTCCGGCCGGCTCGCCCATGTCACCGTCCTCGATATCAACGGCTCCATGCTCGGGGTCGGTGCGGAGCGGGCGGAGAAGAAAGGGCTCTCGGAAAACCTCACCTTCGTCGAGGCGAATGCCGAAAGTCTTCCCTTCGACAACAACAGTTTCGACGCTTATACGATCGCCTTCGGCATCCGCAACGTTCCGCATATCGACGTGGCGCTGAAGGAAGCCTATCGCGTGCTGAAACGCGGCGGTCGGCTGCTGGTGCTGGAATTTTCCGAAGTGGACATGCCGCTTCTCGACCGTGTCTATGAGGAATGGTCGTTCAAGGCGATCCCGCGCTTCGGCAAGATGATTACCGGCGATGCCGAGCCCTATCAGTATCTGGTGGAATCGATCCGCAAGTTCCCAAACCAGCGCGATTTCGCCGCAATGATTTCCAAGGCCGGCTTCTCGCGTGTGACCTTTACCAACTACACCGGCGGGATCGCCGCGCTGCATTCCGGCTGGAAAATCTGATCTTCATGAGCACGATCGGAGCATATTTCCGCCTCGCGCGGGTAGGCTGGGTGCTGGTCAGGGAAGGCGTGGTCTCCGCGCTTCCCTCAGATGGACTTCCCGCGATGGTGGGCGTTGCCAAATCGGCGGCCGGGCTCCTCACGCGCAAGCGGGCGAAACGGGAAGAGCGTTCCGACCGACTGGCGCGCGCCGTCGAGCGACTGGGCCCCTCCTACGTAAAGATCGGCCAGTTCCTGGCGACCAGGCCTGATGTGGTCGGCGCAGACTTTGCCGAAGACCTGTCCGGCCTGCAGGACCGCATGGCCTTCTTCCCGACGGATGCAGCCAGGGCCTCGATCAGGGAATCGCTTGGACGATCGGTCGACGATCTCTATGTCTCCTTCGGCGAACCGATTGCAGCGGCCTCCATCGCCCAGGTCCACCCCGCCGAAGTCGAGACGACCGAGGGCCGCAGGAAAGTCGCCGTCAAGGTGATCCGTCCGGGCGTCCGCCGGCGCTTTGCCGCCGATCTCGAGGCGATGTATCTGGTCTCGCACCTGCAGGAGCGTTTTTTGCCGCACACCCGCCGGCTGAAGCCGGTCGAGGTCACAAAGACGCTGGAACAGACGACCAAGGTAGAGATGGACCTGAGGCTCGAGGCTGCGGCGCTTTCCGAAATCGCGGAGAATACCCGCAATGACCCAGGTTTCCGCGTGCCCGAAGTCGACTGGGAGCGCACTGGCCGCGACGTCGTCACGATGGAATGGATCGACGGCATCAAGATGTCCGATGTCGAGGCCTTGAAGGCTGCGGGCCACGATCTCGATCAACTCGCCGACACGCTGATCCAGTCCTTCCTGCGCCACACCCTCAGGGACGGCTTCTTCCATGCCGACATGCATCCCGGCAACCTCTTCGTCGCTCCCGACGGTATGATCGTCGCCGTGGACATGGGGATCGCCGGGCGCCTGGGCAAGAAGGAACGGCGCTTCCTCGCCGAGATCCTCTACGGCTTCATCACCCGGGATTATCTGCGCGTCGCGGAAGTGCATTTCGAAGCCGGCTACGTACCGTCCCATCACAATGTCGCGAGCTTCGCACAGGCGATCCGCGCCATCGGCGAACCTATTCATGGCCAGCCGGCCGAGACCATCTCCATGGGCAAGCTTCTGACCCTGCTCTTCGAGGTGACCGAGCTCTTCGACATGGCGACGCGTCCCGAACTGGTCATGCTGCAGAAGACCATGGTAGTGGTCGAGGGCGTGGCGCGGATGCTCAATCCCCGTTTCAACATGTGGAAAGCTTCCGATCCGGTGGTTTCGGGCTGGATCCGCGACAATCTCGGTCCGAAACGGATCGCGACCGATCTCAAGGATGGCATGAAGGCCGCGTTCAGGCTTGCCGAAGCCCTCCCTGAGATCGCCGCGAAGACCGAGAAATTCCATGCCGAAATCATGCAGATGAGCGAGAACGGCCTGCGCTTCGATGCGGAAACCGCAGACGCCATCGGCAAGGCCGAGGCACGCCACAGCCGATCGGGCCGTCTGGCGCTCTGGATCATCGCGTTCGCGCTCATCGCGATCGCCATCCAGATCGGTTGACCGAGCCGCTGCCATGGCGGCGGCACATATCTTGCACCGTGTCTCGCATGCCAACCGGACCCGCGCGGCCACCATGCTGCCGAAGCCGTCCATCCGCATACGGAGACACAAGCATGACCAGACTTTCAGACAGCCTTCTGGACCATCTTCTGCTGCAGGACGTACCGTTTGGAGACCTGACCACCGACAGTCTCGGGATCGGCGAGAGGCCGGCGTCCATCACCTACAGTGCGCGCAACCCCATGATGCTCTGCGGCAGCGAGGAAGCCGCTCGGATGCTCGAGATGAAGGGAGCACTTGTCCAACACCTCATCCCGAGCGGCCGGCTTCTGGCTGAGGGAGAACCGTTCCTGGTGGCCACCGGCAATGCGGAGGCTCTGCACGCCGTGTGGAAAATCTCACAAACCCTTGTCGAATATCTTTCAGGAATTGCGACACGGACCCGCCGGATCGTCGATGCCGCTCATCGCATCGCGCCGGAGACCGTGATCGCCTGCACCCGCAAGAACTTTCCCGGCACGAAGGAAGCGAGCACAAGGGCCGTGCGCGCAGGCGGCGGCATGATGCACCGGCTCGGCCTTTCCGAGACCATCCTTGTCTTTCCCGAGCATCGGACCTTCATCGCCGAACCTGCAGCACTGTGGATAGCCGCACTCAAGGCCAGGGCGACCGAGAAGAAAATCGTCGTGGAGGTCGACAAGCTTGCGGATGCCGAAGAGCTGATGTCCTGCGGCATCGACGTCATTCAGCTGGAAAAATTCTCTCCGGAGGATACCGCACGGGCGGTGGAGATCGCCCGGAGGCATTCCCCCATGCCAGCCGTTGCAGTCGCCGGCGGCGTCACGGAGGACAATGTCGGCGCCTATGTGGAAGCAGGCTGCCGACTGATCGTCACCTCCTCTCCGTTCTTCGGCAAGCCATGCGACGTCAAGGTCGTGCTCCGGCCCCGGCGGACGGAGCAGGCCGAAACGTGACGGACCTTGTCCCCGCGAAAATCAATTCCGCTTTTCCGTTCCTTGAGATAGGTTCGCCGCAAACGGGAAATCGGACCATCACATGAGCTTATCCGGGAAACGCATTCTTCTCGTCATTTCCGGCGGTATCGCCGCCTACAAGAGCCTCGATCTGATCCGCCGTCTCAGGGAACGAGGGGCATCGGTGCGGCCCGTCATGACGGAGGCAGCCCAGCAGTTCGTGACGCCGCTGGCCGTCGGCGCGCTTTCGGCAAGCCATGTCTACACCGATCTCTTTTCCCGCGAGGATGAGCAGGATGTCGGCCATATCCGTCTGGCCCGAGATTGCGACCTGGTCGTCGTCGCCCCCGCCAGCGCCGACCTGATGGCGAAGATGGCGAACGGGCTTGCCAACGACCTTGCCTCCGCTGTTCTGCTCGCAACAGAGCGACCGATCCTCCTGGCGCCAGCCATGAACCCGAAGATGTGGACGAACGCCGCAACACACCGCAATGTCGCGACCCTTCACGGCGACGGCGTCGGATTCATCGGCCCGATGGCCGGGGAAATGGCGGAAAGCGGCGAAAGCGGCCTTGGCCGCATGGCCGAACCGCTCGATATCGTCGCCGCCGTCGAAGCCCTGCTCGATGCCGGCCTCAAGCCTCTTGCCGGTCGGAAGGCCATCGTGACGTCGGGACCGACGCATGAGCCGATCGATCCGGTTCGTTACATCGCCAACCGCTCCTCCGGCCGGCAAGGCCACGCGATTGCGGCGGCGCTGGCGAAACTTGGCGCCGAGGTCACGCTTGTTTCCGGCCCCGTGACGATCCCCGATCCGGCCGGCGTCACGACGCTTCACGTTGAGCGGGCGGAGGAGATGCGGGATGCGGTAATCTCGCATCTACCCGCCGATATCGCCGTCATGGTCGCCGCCGTTGCCGACTGGCGCGTGGCGACATCGGCCGACCAGAAGATCAAGAAGACGCAGGGAGAAGGCCCCGCCCCCCTGCAGTTGATCGAAAACCCCGACATATTGAAGACCGTGGGCCACCACGAGAAACGGCCGAAAATCGTGGTCGGCTTTGCGGCCGAGACTCAGGATGTCGAGCAAAACGGCCGCATCAAGCTTGAGAGGAAGGGCGCCGACCTGATCGTCGCCAATGACGTTTCCGCTGAAACCGGCATCATGGGCGGCATGCGCAACAGCGTTAAGGTCATTTCCCCGACCGGCGTCGACGTCTGGCCGGATCTCGCCAAGGACGAGGTGGCCGGCCGTCTGGCGGAGCTCATCGCCGAAAAGCTCGCCCAAGGAGCGGGGTCGTGACATACAGCCTGCGTCCGGCGCGTCTTTGCGACGCGGCGAAGCTGCCGAATGTCGAGCAGACCGCAAGCGAACTCTTTCGGACAATGCCCGAAATTGGTTGGCTGGCCGATGCCGGCAATATCCCGGAAGACCTTCATCGCGCCCGCATTCCGGATGGCACAACCTGGGTCGCAGAGGGCGCGGACGGTGAAATCCTAGGCTTTCTCAGTGCCGAAGCCACGCCTGACGCGCTTCACATCCTCGAGCTCTCCGTCCTGCCAGCGCATCACCGCCAAGGGATCGGCACCGGCCTCATCGAAACGGCAACGGCCTTTGCGCGAGAGAAGGAACTTGGCCGGGTTACCCTCACGACCTTCCGCGATGTGCCCTGGAACGCACCATTTTATGCACGAATAGGCTTTTCAATGATCGAAGACGTCAATCTCGACGCATATCTGCGCGGCCATCTCGATGACGAGGCAGCACTTGGGATGCCGCGCGAGCGGCGATGCGCGATGGAACGAGCGATCCGATAGCCGGCACTTACTCAGCGGCCTGCGTGGTGATGTCGGTTGCAGCCAGTTCAGGCTCGAACGCCACGGCGTCGAGCCCGTCCTCGCTCAAAATTACGGCGCTACCGTCGGGGATTTCGACCCAGGTGTCGGTTTCGTCGTTCAGCGGTTCCGAAACGAGGCAATAACCGCCCTTGCCACCCATGGGTGCCGCGTAGAGGGTCGGCGCCTGGGCATCCGTCGCATAGCGCACCGCGTAGAGGGTACGGCCATCGGAAAAGGCGGCGGTGAAGCGCACTCGTGCGGTTCCCGTCAGATGCCGGCTCATATGCTCGACGAAACCCACCGCCTCCGCCATTGCCTCCAGCGGACGTTCCCGCAGACCGAATTGCAGGGCGAGCAGGAACATAAGCTCGGAATCGGTGGTTCCCGCACGGGCGTGGAAATGCTCGTCATCCAGCATGGTTTCCATCGGACGTCGCAGACGGTCGAAATGATCGATCTGGCCATTATGCATGAAGGACCAGTTGCCGTTGACGAAGGGATGACAGTTGTCGCGGCGGGTCGCACCATGGGTCGCCGCCCGCACATGGGCAAGAAAAAGCGGCGAGCGGATCTGGCGGGCAAGACTCTTCAGGTTGCAGTCGGACCATGCCGGCAACACATCGCGGAACCGGCCGGGCTCCGGCCGGTCGCCATACCAGGCAAGGCCGAAACCATCGGCATTCGTTGCGGTCTTGGCCCGCGTGGCGCAATGGGACTGTTCGATCAGCGAGTGGGCGGGAGACGTGACCAGTTCCTCAAGATAGATGGCTTCTCCGCGATAGGCTGCCCAACGACACATTCTTTCTCTACTCCATGGCCCGCCGGCCAGAGCGGTTACCGTTACGAAAAGGCGGGCACGTCGATCCCGCCAGTTTTCGCTCGAATAGTTAGCGAAGTATAAACACCTGCGTTATTGATGACAGAATTCTGACAGTGCGGGCAATCACTTTTTGCACTGCGGCATTTCGTTTTGTGAACACTGCGTTCCCGGCAGCCGTCTTCGGCGGGGCCGGGGTTAGACTATATTGGACGCCAAGTGAGAAACGCGCCCCAAAGGAACAGGAAAAATGTCCATTCGCCCCGTCAAGCATGAGAGCCGCGCCACGCCCACCATGGAAGGCGCCGGCGTGAAGCTGCACCGCGTCTTCGGTTTCGGTGATCCGTCGATGACCGACCCCTTTCTGATGATGGACGACTTCAGGAACGACAACCCGTCCGATTATATCCGCGGCTTTCCCTGGCATCCGCATCGGGGCATCGAGACCATCACCTATGTGCTCGCCGGCACCGTCGAACATGGCGACAGCCTCGGCAACCACGGCCTGCTCGGAGCGGGCGACCTGCAGTGGATGACGGCCGGCAGCGGCATCATGCACCAGGAAATGCCGAAGGGCGATTTTGCCGGCAAAATGCACGGCTTCCAGCTCTGGGCCAACCTGCCCTCGTCGCTCAAGATGACCGCGCCGCGCTACCAGGACATCAAATCGGCGGATATTCCCGTCGTGGTCGATGACGACGGCACGTCCGTCCGGGTGATTTCCGGAAGTTTCTGGGGCAAGAGCGGACCGGTCGACGGGATTGCAGCGGAACCTGTCTATCTCGACATCTCCGTGCCGCCGGGCAAGCGCAAGAGCATTCCCGTCGACACCTATCGCTCGGCTTTCGCCTACATCTTCGCGGGCGCCGGCACGTTCCGCGACGCCTCCAAGCCTTTCGGGGTCAAGGTCGAGAAGGAATACCAGGGAGAGGAACTGAACATCCGCGACCTCTCGGGCAACCGGACGCTCGTCGTTTTCGACACCGGCGACGAGGTAACCGTGCAGGCCGGCGATGAGGGCATCCGCTTCCTGCTCGTGACCGGCAAGCCGATCAAGGAGCCGGTAGCATGGCATGGACCGATCGTGATGAACACGCGCGAGGAGCTGATGCAGGCCATGCGCGAGTTGCAGAACGGCACCTTTATCAAGGCCGGCCACTGACCTCCCGGCATGAAAACTGACATGTTCGACGCCGGGTCTCGCGCCCGGCGTCGCGGCACCTTCGGCCGTCGACAGCCTGAAGCGCAGAGCCTAGTCTGTCTCGCATGGGGCTCGGGGCTGAACTGCAAAAGGTACCGTCATGAAGGAATTCCCGCTTTCCAAGGTTTATCAGCTTATCGAGCCTGGACCCGTCGTGCTGCTCACAACAAGCTACGGCGGCAAAGCCAATGTCATGACGATGTCGTGGCATATGATGATGGAATTCACACCGCCGAGGCTCGCCTGCATCGTCAGCGGCGCCGACTACAGTTTCATCGCGCTTACGAAGACCGAGGAATGCGTGATCGCCATTCCCTCCGTCGAGATGGCCGAAAAGGTGGTGGCCATCGGTAACTGCTCGGGGCGCGACACCGACAAATTCTCGGAGATCGGGCTGACGCCGCTTCCGGCAACGGAAATCGCCGCGCCCCTTATCGCCGAATGCTTCGCCAATCTCGAATGCAAGGTCGTCGATCAGGATTTCGTCGAGCGCTACAACCTCTTCGTCCTCGAAGTGGTGAAGGCCTGGCACGATCCGACAAGGACCATGCCAAAGACCATTCATCACAAGGGCTACGGCACATTCGCCGTCGATGGCGAGGACATCACGCTCGATTCGAAGATGCCGTAGGGCTCGCCTGCCAGAAACGATGAAAATGATGGACCGGCCCGTGCCCGGAGCCGACGGAGAGATCGCCCGATGCCGCGACTGCTCCAGCGAGCCAGGCTTTCGCGGTGGCGACGGCCTCGACCGGAGACAGGCCCATGGCGAGACCGGCGGCGACTGCGCTCGACAGCGAGCAGCCGGTGCCATGGGTGTTCTTCGTCACAACACGCGGCGCCTCGAACCAGTGCGTTTCCTCCTTTGAGACGAAGACATCCGGGCTTTCCGACCCTTCGAGATGTCCTCCCTTGACGAGAACGGCAGCCGGGCCGAGCGTAAGCAGAGCCGTACCCTGTTCCGCCATAGCCATTCGATCGGGAGCTTCTCCCATGCCAAGCAGGGCGGCCGCCTCAGGCAGGTTCGGCGTCAGCAATGTCGCGAGCGGCAACAGGCATTCGGTTAAGGCAGCGACCGCCGACGCATCGAGCAGCGCCGCGCCACCCTTGGCGATCATCACCGGATCGAGCACCACCGGCACATCGGGATAGGCGGTCAGCACGCCGGCGACAGCACGGGCAATGCCGGCATTGGCGATCATGCCGATCTTGACCGCATCGACCCGGACGTCTGCAAAGACCATGCGGATCTGTTCGGCCACGAATTCCGGCGGCACGGCATGCACGCCGGAGACCCCCTTGGTGTTCTGGGCCGTCAACGCCGTCAGCGCTGCCATACCGTAAACGCCAAAGGCCGAGAAGGTCTTGAGATCGGCCTGAATGCCCGCTCCCCCCGAGGGATCGGAGCCGGCGATGGACAATACATTGCGGATCATCGGCGTGCCCTCCGGATCGCCTCTGCAAGTTCCGCTGTTGCCGAGGCAGGATCAGGCTGGCCGCAGATGGCGGAGACGACGGCAAGGCCGACCGCGCCTGTCGCAAGCGTGTCGGCGACATGCTGAAGCTTCAGCCCTCCGATGCCGACGACCGGCACGGGGCTAGCCGCAGCGACCGCCGCAAGCCCCTGAAACCCGATGGCCGGCGGATGACCGGGCTTGGTCGAGGTTGGAAAAACCGGTCCGACGCCGACGTGATCGATGACCGACGGATCGAGTGCATTGGCCAGTTCGACGCTGCCGATAGAAAGACCGAGGATCATGTCCGGCCCTATCAGCCTGCGCACCTCGGCAACGGGCATGTCGCTCTGGCCGACATGCACGCCGTCGGCGCCGATAGCAATTGCCGCCTCGACGTCATCATTGACGATGAGCGGCACGCCGGAACCGGCGAGGGCGGCTTTCAGCGCCCGGCCGGTCTCGATCATGTCTCTTGTCGCCGCCTTCTTGTCGCGCAGTTGGACCAGCGTCGCGCCGCCGGCAACGGCGAGCCGGGCCGTTTCCACCATGCCTATGGGTTCGCACAGCACCGGATCGAGGACCAGATAAAGGGAGAGATCGACGTTTTTCATAGCCGTTCGATCCTTGCTTCGCTATCCAGCACCTCCGGTGTGAGGGCAGCGAGAGCGTCGAGGAAACGCCAGCCGAACGAACCCGGACCGTCCGATCCCGCAGCCGCCCGCTCACCGGCCACGGCAAAATGCGAGAGAGCCGCGACGGTTGCCGAAAGAGGATCTGCGGGACGGATGGCGACATAGGCGCCGACGAGGCAGGTGAGCGAGCAACCGAGCGCCGTCACCTTCGGCATCAGCGCGGAGCCGCCGGAAAGCCTGACTGTATGGCGGCCATCGGTGACGAAATCGGTCGTGCCCGTCACCGCGACGACACAAGCCTGACGTCTGGCAAGTTCGTTTGCCGCTTTCTCGGCAAGTTCCACCGGGTCGCGGCTGTCGACGCCTTTCGCGCTGCTCGTACCGCCAGCAAGGGCAATAATCTCGGACGCATTGCCACGGATCACCGTCGGGGCGAGCGTCAGAAGCTCGGCCGTCACCTTGCGGCGATAGGCGGTGGCAAAATGCGCAACCGGATCGAACACCCATGGCCGGCGGGCGGCGGTCGCTGCGCCGATCGCCGCCTTCATGCCGGCAATCCATTGCGGCGAGGCCGTGCCGATATTGACGGTGAGCCCGCCGGCGATGCCGGCAAATTCACCTGCCTCCTCCTCTGCATGGACCATGGCAGGCGAAGCGCCCGCCGCCAACAACACATTGGCGGCAATGTTCATCGCGACGTAGTTGGTGATGCATTGCACCAGCGGTGCCGTCTCGCGCATCTCGCGCAACAGGTTTCCGGGAAACTGGATCTCGTTCATTTGCCCCTTTCAGGCGGGGCAAATCGGCAGGAACGCGACAGTCACGAAGACGGGTGAGCGATCCCGAGCGACTCCCTCCGCCAGCATTATCTGGTTCAGGTTCGAAGGGTACGTCTCAGCCCGTCTTGCGACGAGCGCCCCTGTCTCTCAACACGGCTGTTATAGACCGCGCCTCGTCCGCTGTCACCTGTGAAAGCCGAACACAATAAGCGCCTCCTGCACCACGCGGTTTTGAACCTCAAGCGTTTGCCGCCCACCGCAAAACCGGCTATCTCCTTGCCGATCATGACCATCTGCTTCGGAGAGCCGACATTGACCACCAGCGGAACCACAGTCTTCGACAAGCGCTATGCCGGTTTCCTCTTCGACATGGACGGTACGCTGCTCAACTCCATCGCCGCGGCCGAGCGGGTCTGGAGCCGATGGGCGGAACGGCAGGGCCTCGATGTCGAGGCCTTCCTGCCGACAATGCACGGCAAGCGCGGCGTCGATACCATCCGGGGGCTCGGTCTTCCCGGTATCGATGTCGAGGCAGAAGCGCTGGAGATCGAGCGCGGCGAGATCGAGGATGTCGAGGGGGTCGTGGCAATTCCCGGCGCAGTCGAATTCCTCAAGTCGCTGCCACCGAAGCGCTGGGCCATCGTGACCTCGGCACCGGTCGCGCTCGCGCGGGCGCGGATCGAGGCCGCCGGCCTGCCGCAGCCGCCAAGAATCATCACCGCAGAGGATGTGAAGATCGGCAAGCCCGATCCGGCAGGCTACCTGCTCGCGGCCCGTCATCTCGACATGCCGTCGTCACGCTGCCTCGTATTCGAGGATGTTTTGGCGGGCGTGAAGGCCGCCGAAGCGGCGGGCGCGGACGTCATGGTGGTTACCGCCACCCACGGCCACAGGATGGAAACGTCCCATGCGACGATCGCCTCCTATGAAGGCATGACCGTGCATCTCGACGGCACCGGCGAGATGCGGATCGTCAGGGAAGCCTGACCATCCGCATCATGAATGGATAAAGCCGGTATCACGCCGCCTTGGCGACGTGATATTCCTTGATCGCAACCATCTTCACGGCCGGATAGCGCTCTGACTCGTAACGCAATGAAAAGCCGTCCTGCGCCATGAAAACCGGATCGCCGTCGAGGTCTCGGCAGATATCGCCCCGATGCGACGACATGAACTTGTCGAGATCGACCGGCTGCTCGGCGGAGATCCAGCGGCAGACCGAAAAGCGCGACATTTCGAAGGAAACCGGCAAGCCGTATTCAGCCGACAGGCGTTCCTTCAGAACGTCGAGTTGCAGGGCGCCGACGACGCCAACGATAGCGGGCGAACCGTCTTCCGGCTGGAAAAGCTGGACGACGCCCTCTTCCGCCATCTGCTGCAGGGCTTCCTTGAGCTTCTTTGCCTTCATCGCATCTTCCAGACGCACGCGGCGCAGGATTTCCGGCGAGAAGTTCGGCACGCCCTGGAACACCAGCGGTTCGCCTTCGGTCAGCGTGTCTCCGATGCGCAGCGTGCCGTGGTTCGGAATGCCGACCACGTCGCCGGCATAGGCCGTATCGGCAAGCTGGCGCTGGGATGCGAAGAAGAACTGCGGTGCGGTCAGACCAAGCTGCTTGCCCGTGCGAGAAAGCCTCGCCTTCATGCCGCGCTCCAGCTTGCCCGAGCAGATGCGGGCAAAGGCAATACGGTCGCGATGGTTCGGGTCCATATTGGCCTGGATCTTGAAAACGAAGGCCGTCATCCTGTCTTCCGCCGCATGGACGGTGCGGATATCGGCCACCTGATCGCGCGGCGGCGGCGCGTAGGCACCAAGCGCGTTGATGAGGTCGCGAACGCCGAAGTTCTTCAGCGCCGAGCCGAAAAAGACCGGGGTCATATGCCCTTCGAGGAAAGCCTTGCGGTCGAAGGGACGGCAGGCCTCGCGGGCAAGTTCCAGTTCATCGATGAAGACCTGGCGCTCGTTTTCCGGCAGACGATCTGCAACCGCCTGCGGACCGTTGACGGGCGTCGGTTCGACCTGCGTGTCGGAGCCGCGATAGGTGTTGTCGGCAAGGTTGTAGGAGCCGCAAAACGTCTTGGAACGGCCGACCGGCCATGTGATGGGCGCGGTGTCGAGCGCCAGCTTCTCCTCGACCTCATCCAGAATCTCGAAGGGATCGCGGCTTTCGCGGTCCATCTTGTTCACGAATGTGATGATCGGAATGTCGCGCATGCGGCAGACTTCGAAGAGTTTCAGCGTCCGAGGCTCGATACCTTTGGCGGCATCGATGACCATGACGGCAGCATCGACCGCCGTCAGCGTGCGATAGGTGTCGTCGGCGAAGTCCTCGTGGCCGGGCGTATCGAGAATGTTGAAGACATTGCCTTCATATTCGAAGGTCATCACCGAGGTAACGACCGAGATGCCGCGTTCGCGCTCGATCTTCATCCAGTCCGAACGGGTCTGGATGCGATCTTTCTTGGCCTTGACTTCGCCGGCGAGCTGGATCGCGCCGCCGAACAGCAGCAGTTTTTCGGTAAGCGTGGTCTTGCCGGCGTCCGGATGCGCGATGATCGCGAAAGTGCGGCGGCGGGATACCGCCTCTGCGAGCGTTTCAGCCATGAGTGTGAATCCTGTGGAATTGCCGCGTATCTAACGACTAAAGGCCGGCAATGCAATTGACCTGCGGCTTTCGCGGGCAAACTAATGGACGCATGAACATCCATAACGACATTCGCCCCACGCTCAAGCTCGTCCGCCTGCCGCATGGTGAGGATCTGCCGCTGCCCGCCTACGAGACGGCCGGTGCCGCCGGCATGGACCTCAGAGCCGCCCTTGCCGACGATCAGCCGATCACGCTTGCGCCTGGACAGCGCGCGCTCGTTCCGACCGGTTTCGTCATGGAAATCCCGGAGGGTTTCGAGGCGCAAATCCGTCCGCGTTCCGGCCTTGCCTTCAAGAACGGCATCACCTGCCTCAACACACCCGGGACCATCGACAGCGATTATCGCGGCGAGGTGAAAGTGCTGCTCATCAACCTCGGCGACCAACCTTTCGAGATCACCCGCGGCATGCGCATCGCCCAGACGATCATCGCTCCGGTAACGCAGGTTCGGGTTCAGGAAGCAACCGAGGCTTCCACCACCAATCGCGGCGCGGGCGGATTCGGCTCCACCGGCGTGGCATGAGCCCGCCCGACAGGCCGGGCCTCCTCTTCCGTCAGGACTATTTCGATGATCCGGCCGGATGGTCGGCGATCAAGACGCTGCTCATCGATATCTTCAACGTCGATATCAGTGCCCTCGACGGACTTGGCGGTCATGACCGCAGCAGCTTTCCTTCGGCCTATTTCGACGGCGACGGCGATTGCGTCGCCAATCTCAGCGCCTTTTCCATGCCGATGATGGTCGATGGACGCGTCATCAAGGCTGCCGGCTGGCAATCGGGCGCGGTGCGGCCCGAATATCGCGGTCGTGGCCTCTATCAGGACCTCATCCACATCACGCTCGAGCGCTGCGACGAGCAGGAGTTCGAGGCCATCGTGCTCTACACGGACAAGCCCGGCCTCTATGAGCCGCATGGCTTCCGCACCGTACCGCAATACAGCTTCAAGGGGCAAGCGCCGGCCGCGTCCGGCAAACCACGGTCGGCCCGCCCGCTCGACATTGACGCGGATCTCGATTTGTTGCGGAAGCTACTCGCCGGCCGCATGCCGGTTTCCAGCCGCTTTGCCGTTGCCGACCAGCGACTGATGTTCCTGCTGAACTGTCATCTGATCGAAGATATCAAGCTCTCCCTGCTCGCCGACGAGGAGGCTGTCATTGTGTGGCGGCTGGCGGAAGATGGAGCGTTCCAGCTTCTCGACGTCGCCGGCCCCCGTATTCCGCCGCTTGCCGAGATCGCCGCCGGTCTTGGTATCGCACCTGTTTCCGTCGAGGCATTCATCACGCCGGATCGCCTTTCCTGGGAATCAGAGGCCGTCGCGGACACCGGAACGCAGGTCTTCATGATGCGTGCGCCGGACGAGCTTTTTCCGAGAGGGCCGACCTGCATCTCCCCCATGGCGGAGTTCTGAAATCGGCTTAAGCGACCGGCGGCGGCAGGCGTCGCTTCACCGGCGTCGACTTTATCATAGACGTATTCGTCTGCGCCCGCTCCACCACGCGTTCGAGGATGCGGTCCAGATCGGTCATGCTGCGCACGGCCATGCGGCAGATGAAGCAGTCGTCGCCCGTCACCTTGTCGCATTCTGTGATCTCGGGCGTCTGCTGAATGATCCGCTCGACGATATGCAGCATACCCGGCAGCGGGCGTACCCGGACAATCGCCTGCAGGGGATAGCCAAGCGCCTCCAACTCCACATCCGCGCTGTAACCGGTCAGCACGCCCCGCTCCTCGAGCCGGCGCAACCGCTCCGAACAACTGGGCGACGAAAGACCCGCTTTCGCCGCCAGTTCCTTCAGCGAGATGCGCGCATCCTCGGCCAGTGCCTCGACGATCCTGCGATCCGCAGCATCCAGAGAAAGATGAGCCTCCACGAACTATTCTCCTAAGAAAAATACCCGAGAAAGACTATCAGCCTAATCGAAGACCAGCAATATCCCGGAAGACCGTAATAGAATGCAGCCACAACAACGGAGAGAACAATGGCTGACGCATCACGACGGGGAATCTGGGAAATGACTGCCGCCATGGCTATGTCGGGAACCATCGGATGGTTCGTGGTGATGTCGGGCGAGCCGCCCGTCAACGTCGTCTTCTGGCGCTGCCTGTTCGGTTTTCCGGCGCTGCTCCTGATCTGCCGGCTTGGCGGCCATCTGCGTTGGGCCGCGTTCGACCGGCGCCGGCTGATGCTGGCAATCGCGGGCGGCATGGCACTGGTCCTGAACTGGCTGGCGCTCTTTTCCGCCTATCCTCTTGCCTCCATTTCCGTCGCCACGATCGTCTACAACGTTCAGCCCTTCCTGTTGGTCGGCCTGGGCGTCCTGTTTCTCGGGGAGAAGGTCTCCCGCAGCAAGGTCTTCTGGCTGATCGTCGCCTTTGCCGGCACTGTGGCGATGACGATGGGCGGGGTGCAGGTTGGGACAGCCGCGGGGCCGTCCGGATATCTTCTCGGCATCCTGCTCTCGCTGACGGCCGCCTTCTGCTATGCGCTTGCGGCTCTCGCCGCCCGCCAGCTCAAGGGTACGCCGCCGCAGTTGATCGCGCTGGTACAGGTGGCGACCGGCGCCGTCATGCTTGCCCCGCTTTCGGACTGGACATCGCTGCCTTCCACGCCGGCCACGTGGTCGATGCTCGCGACGCTCGGCTTCGTGCATACCGGCCTGATGTATGCCCTGCTCTACAGCGCCATCCAGCGGCTTCCGGTCGCGCTGACAGGCACGCTGTCGTTTCTCTATCCGGTCGTCGCCGTGCTCGTCGATATATTCGCCTTCGGCCATGTGCTGACCGCAACGCAGGCGGTCGGCGCCGCCGGCATCCTGCTTGCCGCCGTCGCCGCCACGCTCAACTGGGCGCCACCGTTTCTCAACTCGCTCCGCACAAAGGAAAACCGTGCATGAGCACCTGCAGCCTTCGCCTGTGCCGAAGAGACACGCTGCATCCTGCGCTACGACCGCAGCTTCATGCGCTTGGTCTTTTGATTGGTCAGCGCTGCGCTTCGGTCACCATCCGCAAGGCGAGCGCGGCAAGTACCGTGCCCATCAACCAGCGCTGCACGACCATCCAGAAGGGACGGCCGGCAAGGAAAAGGGCAATGGACCCCGCCATCAACGCGATCAGGGAATTGACCGTGACGCTGATGGCGATCTGCATGCTTCCCAGCACCACCGACTGCAGGAGTACGCTGCCCTTGGCGGGATCGACGAATTGCGGCAGCAGCGAGAGATAGAGAACGGCGGCCTTCGGATTGAGAATGTTCGTCACGAGCCCCATCACGAAGAGCTTTTGGGGGCTGTCCTTCGGCAGGTCGCGCACCTGAAAGGGCGAGCGCCCGCCCGGCTTCAGCGCCTGCCATGCCATCCACAGGAGATAGGCCGCGCCTGCGAATTTCAGGACATCATAGGCGAAGGGCACCGCCATGATGAGAACGGTAATGCCGAGCGCCGACATCAGCATGTAGAAGACGAAGCCGAGCGCCACGCCGCCAAGCGAAACAAGGCCGGCAACCGGCCCCTGGCAGATGGATCGCGACACCAGATAGATCATGTTCGGCCCGGGCGTGAGCACCATGCCAAGGCAGATCAGGGCAAATGCGAGGATGACAGGCGGAGAAGGCATCGGAAATCCAATTGGAAATGTCGGACAAAGGCGGGCGCCGCAAGCCTATGCGGGCCAGAACACCCGCCGCAAGCACAATCCTGTCACCATTGCAAGTTCGCGCGAGGAACGATAGGGCGTCACCGAAGACCGGAGCAATACCGGCAACCGGATTCGCGGCCCAGTCCTGGTCGCGGGAACCCGTGTTTCACGAGGAGGAAACCATGACACCCGCCACCCTGCTCGCCTATAGCGGCGCCCTCTTCATCGCCGCCGCCATTCCCGGGCCGGGCATGACGGCGATCGTCGCGCGGGCCCTCGGCTCCGGTTTCCGTCCGACATTCTTCATGGGGCTCGGCCTCATCCTTGGCGACCTCTGCTATCTGACCGCGGTCGTCCTCGGTCTCGCCCTGGTGGCGCAGACTTTCACCACGCCGTTTCTCATCATCAAATATCTCGGCGCACTCTATCTCTGCCACATCGCCTGGAAACTCTGGACAGCCGGACTGCTTCCACAAGACATCGAGGCGCAGCGCTCGACCCATGCCGGCCTGTCGTTCCTCTCCGGTTTTCTACTAACGCTCGGAAACCCCAAGACCATGCTCTTCTACGTCGCGCTGGTGCCGACATTGCTTCCTCTCGACAAGATCGGCGCGCAGGATTACGCGCTGCTTGTGAGCATTACTTTCGCGGTGCTGATGGCGGTTCTGGTGCCTTACATCCTGCTCGCCTCGCAGGCCCGGTCGCTTCTGAAAAAGCCGGCAGCCCTCAAGGCCCTGAACCGCTCGGCGGCCAGCGTTCTGGCCGGTACCGCCGCCTATATCGCCACCCGCGCATAGGCTGGAATGACTTTCGCAATCGAGGCATCGGGTCGCAGCGTTTTTTCCAGACTATCGGCGCCAAGCGGATGAAGGCTTCTGGCGAGCGGTCGGTTTTGATCCTATTGTGATTTCCGACAAAGGGCATTTCCAGGGAGCAAGATCATGTCGGAAGCCAAGAAGCCGGGCCGCGGCCGCGTCTACAACTCGATCACCGAGACCATCGGAGACACGCCGATCGTGCGCCTCGACAAGCTCGCGAAGGAGAAGGGAGTGAAGGCCAATCTTCTGGCAAAGCTCGAGTTCTTCAATCCGATCGCCTCGGTGAAAGATCGTATCGGCGTCGCCATGATCGAAAGCCTCGAGGCTCAGGGCAAGATTGCGCCCGGAAAGACCACCCTCATCGAGCCGACCTCCGGCAACACAGGTATCGCACTCGCCTTTGCCGCCGCGGCAAAGGGTTACAAGCTGATCCTGACCATGCCGGAAACCATGTCGATCGAGCGCCGCAAGATGCTGGCGCTGTTCGGCGCGGAACTGGTCCTGACCGAGGGGCCGAAGGGCATGAAGGGGGCAATCGCCAAGGCCGAGGAACTGGCCGCGACGCTGCCGGACGCCATCATTCCCCAGCAGTTCGAAAACCCTGCCAATCCGGAAATCCATCGCAAGACGACCGCCGAGGAAATCTGGAACGACACGGATGGCAAGGTCGACATCTTCGTTGCCGGTATCGGCACGGGCGGCACCATCACCGGGGCCGGCCAGGTGCTGAAAGCGAAAAAACCTTCGATCAAGGTTGTCGCCGTCGAGCCGGCCGACAGTCCCGTGCTCTCCGGCGGCAATCCCGGCCCCCACAAGATCCAGGGCATTGGCGCCGGTTTCGCTCCGAAAATCCTCGACACCGCGATCTATGACGAAATCGTCACCGTCACCAATGATGAAGCTTTCGAAACCGCGCGGCTCGTGGCACGGCTTGAGGGTGTACCCGTCGGTATCTCCTCCGGTGCCGCGCTAACGGCGGCGATCAAGGTCGGCAGCCGCGAGGAAAATGCCGGCAAGACCATCGTCGTCATCATCCCGTCCTTTGCCGAGCGTTATCTGTCGACGGCCCTTTTCGCCGGCCTCGGCGAATAACAGCCGTCCGGCTCTGCACCGCATCAAGGGGCGCGACATGGCGCCCCTTTCGCCTTCCGGATTCATCCGGCCCAGCTTCACGCGGCGGCAGAGAGCCGTTCCGACGGGATTCTATAGGAAATCGCCTCGGCGAGATGGATGCGCCCGAGCATCGCCGCTCCGTCGAGATCCGCAAGCGTTCGCGCAACCTTCAGCACCCGATGATAGGCTCGGGCTGAAAACCTGAATTTCTCCGCCGCATCCCTCAGGAGTTGTGTGCCGCCGGCGTCCAGTTCCGCAAACTTTTCGATCATCGCCGTCGAGCAACGGGCGTTGGTCGCCACGCCCGCGATACCGGCCGTCGCAAAACGCTCCCGTTGCCGTTCGCGGGCAGCGGCAACGCGACGGGCGACATCTTCGCTTCGCTCGGCCGCCATCGGCTTGATGAGGTCGGTGGCCGAAACGGCCGGCACATCGATGCGGATATCGATGCGATCCATCAGGGGGCCGGAGATCCGTCCCTGATAATCGGTGAGGCAACGCGGGCCGCGGGCGCAGGTGTGTCCCGGCTCTCCCGCCATGCCGCAGCGACAGGGGTTCATGGCCGCCACAAGCTGGAAATCGGCAGGATAGGAGACCCGGTGATTGGCCCGCGCGATGATGCATTCGCCGGTTTCCAGGGGCTGGCGCAGCGCATCCAGCACCTGCGGCGAAAACTCCGGGAACTCATCGAGGAAGAGTACGCCGTGATGTGCGAGCGAGGCTTCGCCCGGCCGTGCCCGCAGACCGCCACCGACAAGAGCTGCCATGGTGGCGGAATGATGCGGCGTGCGGAACGGCCGCCGGTCGGAAAGCTTGCCGCCCGAAAGCTGGCCGGCAACGGAATGCACCATGGAGACATCCAGCAATTCGGCGGCGGAAAGCGGCGGCAGGATGGACGGCAGGCGAGCTGCCAGCATCGATTTACCGGAGCCGGGAGGCCCGACCATCAACAGATTATGGCCACCGGCGGCAGCGACTTCCAGCGCCCGCTTGGCGCTCTCCTGTCCCTTGATATCGGCGAGGTCAGGCAGATTGGCGGCGGGCGCTCGTATCGCCGGTTGCGGCCGGGACAGAACCTGGGTGCCGCGAAAATGGTTGGCAAGCGCAATCAGGCTGCGGGGTGCCAGGATATCGATGTCCGACCCCGCCCAGGCAGCCTCGGCGCCGCTTTCGGCCGGGCAGATCAGGCCCTTGCCCATGCCGTTCGCCCCGATTGCGGCGGGAAGGGCGCCGGCCACGGCGGCAATCGTCCCATCGAGATTGAGTTCGCCGATGACGACATAGCCGGAAAGCGCATCGGCGGGAATGGCGCCAAGTGCGGCCATCAGGCCAAGCGCGATCGGCAGGTCGAAATGCGAGCCTTCCTTGGGAAGATCGGCGGGAGCGAGATTGACCGTCACCCGCTTCGGCGGTAGCGCCAGTCCCGAGGCATGAAGCGCTGCCTGTACCCGTTCCCGGCTTTCGGCCACCGCCTTGTCCGGCAGGCCGACGATCTGCATGCCGATCTTGCCCGGCGCGACCATCACCTGAACATCGACCGGAACACCCTCTATGCCCTGAAATGCAACCGTACTGACACGCGCCACCATCGCCCGTTCCCCTGCTCGCCCCTCAGCTGGCCATCTGCGCAACTACATCTTGCGCGGGCTGCCGATTGCAATCTTGCACGATCGCAATGCAAAAACAAGAACATTAACGGAACAAATTCGCGCTAAAGTCGGAAACGGGTTGTCGCCGGTTGCATTTGGCGAACAAAACCGGATCGCACACGGCTGCGATCCGGAGCGCGGTCAGGCGCGCTTCTTTTCGATGGCGTCCCACAGGAGCGCTGCAATATCGGCGCCACCGAATCTCTTCACTTCGCGAATGCCGGTGGGCGACGTCACGTTGATCTCGGTCATGTAATCGCCGATGACATCGATGCCGACCAGCAGGAAGCCACGCTCCCTCAGCGCGGGCCCAATGCGGGTGCAGATTTCCTTCTCGCGTGCCGTGAGTTCGGTTGCCTCGGCCCGACCGCCGACATGCATGTTCGAACGGCTGTCGTGTTCGGCCGGCACGCGGTTGATGGCGCCGACGGGTTCGCCGTCAACCAGAATGATGCGCTTGTCGCCCTTGCGCACCGCCGGCAGATAGGCCTGGGCAATGAAGGGCTCACGGAACATCTGGTGGAACATCTCGATCAGCGACGAGAAGTTGCGATCGTCGCGAGCGGAATGGAAGACGCCGGCACCGCCATTGCCGTAAAGCGGCTTGAGGATGATATCGCCCATCTCCTCACGGAAGCGGGCGATCTCGCCTGCATCGCGGGTAATCAGCGTCTTCGGCGTGAGATCGGCAAATTCTGTGACGAAGATCTTCTCCGGCGAATTGCGCACCCAGGCCGGATCGTTCACGACGAGCGTCTTCGGATGAATGCGTTCGAGCAGATGGGTCGAGGTGATATAGGCCATGTCGAAAGGCGGGTCCTGCCTGAGCAGGACCACATCCATGGTCGAGAGATCGACCTGTTCGGCCTCGCCGAGCGTGAAATGGTCGCCCTTCACGTCACGCAACTGCATCGGCTGGACGGTGGCGAAGATGCGGCCGTCGCGCATGCTGAGCTGGTTCGGCGTATAGTGAAAAAGCCGATAGCCGCGGGCCTGCGCCTCCAGGCTCATTGCGAAAGTGGAGTCCCCCGCAATATTGATGGTGGAGACGTGGTCCATCTGGACCGCGACATTGATAATCTTCGCCATGACCCTGCCCCTGTTGAAAGCCTTGGAGATTTAGGCTTCCTCAAGGCCAAAGGCAACGTCCCGCGGTCTTCAATTTTGCTGATAGGCGGATCAGCCGAGCACGCTTTTTGCGGTCGGGGAACGCAGCGCGTTGCGGATACGGTAAAGGATCGCCAGCGGCTCGGGAAAGGGTTTGCGCAGGAAGGCGATCTTGCGCACGTATTCGTCCACGCGCCAGGTTGCCCAGGTGCCGCCGCGGAAATAGGCGATATCGCCTGCCCGCAGGATGCGCTCCGTGCCGTCTTCCGCGGTAACGTGCACCTCGCCCTCCTGGATCACCACGGTTTCGTCCCAGCCGAAATACCAGCGGAATTCCCCCGCCGTGCAATCCCATACGGCCGTCGAACTTGCTTCGTCTGCGCTGGTGGAATGATCGCCGACGCGGGCGATCGGCGTTCCGCGAATGATCCATTCGGGATTGATCGGCGCGGGCTTCAAAGCGAGATGGCCGCTATTGGCCGAGACGACCGGCGGGACATCGCCGAAACGGCGCGAGCGCGGCATCGTCATCAGCACGCCGGCCATGCCGGCAATCAGGAGCTTCAAAGGCATTTCCGTTCCCATCAGCTTGTGAATTTCGCGGGAACGCTACCAAAGAGCGGTTATATTACCGTTCGCAGGATCGCTAAAATTGCAGCAATTCGCCGCCCCGGATCGAGGCGGCGAGGCTGCAAACGGTGGAGACGATCATGCCGGAGACGTTTCCATCACCGGATTTGCCTCTCCGACCTGCGGCACCTCCGTCGATGAAGCCGCGATCCGCCGGCCGTTGGCGCGATCGAAGAAATGCAGACGCTGCGGCATGACCGCGAGACGCATCTGCGCCGGAATTTCCGTGCCGAGCGCAATGACGGCAGTCAGTGGCTGGCCGCCGACAAGACCGTGGACGAGGCGATGGGCACCGAGTTCCTCGACATAATCGACCTTGAACGGCAGAGACGGTTCGTCTGCGGCGGCAGGCATCAGATCCTCCCCCCGGACGCCGACAGTCACCTCGCCTTCAACCGGCAGGCCGCCCGGAAATGAGATCGCCGCATCTCCGACGGAGAGTTTCCCGCCTTCCACCATCCCCTGCACAAGGTTCATCGCGGGAGAGCCGATGAAGCTCGCAACGAAGGTGGAGGCCGGGCGATGATAGACCTCGAGCGGCGTACCGATCTGCTCGATCGCACCGCCATTCAGCACCACCAGCCGGTCGGCAAGCGTCATGGCCTCGAGCTGGTCGTGGGTCACGTAGATCGCGGTCGTGCCGAGACGGCGCTGCAGCTTACGGATTTCTCCGCGCATAGTGACACGCAGCTTGGCATCGAGATTGGAAAGGGGCTCATCAAACAGGAAGACCGCGGGCTTCCGCACGATGGCCCTGCCCATCGCAACGCGCTGGCGCTGGCCGCCCGAAAGTGCCCGCGGCTTGCGTTTCAGATAGGGCTCGATCTCCAGCATACGGGCAGCTTCCGCCACACGCGCTTCGATTTCCGCCTTTGGCGTCTTGCGGTTCTTCAGGCCGTAAGCGAGGTTGTCGTAGACCGTCATGTGCGGATAGAGCGCGTAATTCTGGAACACCATGGCGATGTCGCGGTCGGCGGGCTCGATCTGGTTGACGATGCGGTCGTCGATGCTGACCGTGCCCTCCGAAATGGTCTCCAACCCGGCGACCATGCGCAAGAGCGTGGACTTGCCACAGCCGGACGGACCGACGAGCACGATGAATTCGCCATCGGCGATATCGATGTCGATGCTTCTGACGGCGCGAACCCCGCCGTCGTAGATCTTCGAGACCTGGTCGATATGAATGGAAGCCATGGGCTCAACCTTTCCTACTTGTCGGTTTCCGTCAGGCCCTTGATGAACCAGCTCTGGAAGATCACCACGACGATGACGGGCGGCAGCATGGCGAGCACGGCCATGGCGAAAGCCTCGTTATAATCGGGGATCTGCGAGCCGACCCATACCTGCAGGATCTGCTTGATGCCGCGCATCAGGGTGTAGAAGCTTTCGTCCGTCGTCATCAGCAGCGGCCAGAGATATTGGTTCCAGCCATAGACGAACATGATGATGAAAACCGCCGCGATCATCGTGCGCGAGAGCGGCACCAGCACATCGAAGAAAAACTTGATCGGCCCGGCACCGTCGATGCGCGCGGCCTCCAACAGCTCGTCCGGCACGGACTTGAAGAACTGCCGGAAGAAGAAAGTGCCAGTCGCCGACGCCAGAAGCGGCAGGATCAGCCCGGTGTGGGTGTTGAGCAGGCCGAGGTCGCTCATCACCTGATAGGACGGCATGATGCGCACTTCTAGCGGCAGAAGCAGCGTCGTGAAGATCAGCCAGAAGGCAAGCGTCGCGAAGCGGAAGCGGAAATAGACGATGGCATAGGCGGCCATCATCGACAGCACGATCTTGCCGACAGCGAAGCCGACGCCGAGGATCAGCGAATTCCAAGCCATGGTCAGGCCGGTCACCTGGCCTGTAAAGCCGCCGCCATGGAACAGCACCCTGCTATAGGTCTCGTCGAACTGGTCGCCGATCGCCAGCATCAGCCCCTTGGAATGGATTTCAGCGGCGCTGTGCGTGGATGTGGTGAAGGCGACCACCAGCGGCCCGAGCATCAGGACGACGCCGGCGATCAGGATCAGGTGGTCGAAGAACTTTGTTCTGTACATGCGCCTCTCCTCAACCGTAGTGAACGCGGCGTTCGATGAACCGGAACTGGATCAGCGTCAGCACCAGGACCACCACCATCAGGATCACCGACTGGGCCGAGGACGCGCCGAGATCGTTGCCGCGGAAACCGTCGAGATAGACCTTGTAGACAAGGGTGATCGGATTGTTGGCCGCCTTGTCCTTCACGATGACGTCGATGACGCCGAAGGTGTCGAACAGCGAATAGGTCATGTTGATGATAAGCAAGAAGAAGGCGGTCGGCGTCAGGAGCGGCAGGATGACCGTCCAGAAGCGCCGCGTTCCCGACTTGCAGTCGATCGCCGCGGCCTCGCGAATGGAGGTTGGAATGCCCTGCAGGCCGGACAGGAAGAAGATAAAATTATAGGGGATCTGGTTCCACACAGCGACGGCCACCATGGCAAAGGCGGTGTCGAAGTAGTTGATCCCGACCTTCATGTGCCAGCCGAACAGCGAGACGAATTTCACGAAGGGGCCGATATGCTGGTCGAAGAACATCATACCGATCAGGCCCGCGACCGGGGGCGCGATGGCATAGACGACGATCAGCAGTGTCCGGTAGGCCGATTGGCCGCGAATGACGGCATCGGCTTTCAGCGCCAGGAGCAGGCCGAGCGACAGGGTAAGAAAGGTGACAATCAGGCTGTAGGCGATCGTGAAACGGGCGACCTTCAGATATTCCGCGGAATTGAGGGCGTCGGTGTAGTTGCTCAATCCGACGAAACTTGCGCCGAAGCCGAAGGGGTCTTCGATGAAGAACGAGGAATGGATCGCCTGCGCCGACGGCCAGTAGAAAAAGATCGCGATGATCGCGAACTGCGGCAACAGGAACAGATAGGGTAGAAATCGCGAGGAAAACTGGACGCGCTTCATCGGGTGCCTTTCAAAGCAAACCCCGGGGGCGCAGCCCCCGGGAGCTCATCATCACATCAGGTTCCAGAAATCAGCCGGCCGTCTTGGCGAAGCGGGCGAGCAGCTCGTCGGCTTCCTTCTTGATGGTTTCCATCGCGTCCTTCGGCGTGGTTTCGCCGGAGAAGATACGGTTGTATTCGCGCTCCATCACCGAGCGGATCTGCGGATAGAAGCCCAGGCGGTAGCCCTTGTCCCACTCGGCGCCCGGCAGCGAGAGCTGCTGGATACCGACTTCGGCGGCCGGCTTCTCGGTGTAGTAGCCTTCCTTCTTAGCCAGCTCGTAGGCCGCCTTGGTGATGGCGACGTAGCCGGTCGACTGGTGGTAGAACTTCTGGATCTCGGGCGAGGTCAGGAAGTGGAAGAAGGAAGCGACGCACTTGTTTTCGGCTTCCGGCTTGCCGGCCATGGCAAACAGCGAGGCGCCGCCAATGAAGGTGTGCACGCCTTCCGGAATGATCGACTTCCAATAGGGCAGGAAGGTTGCCGAGAAGGGCATGGTCGCGGTCTTCTGCAGGCCGCCGAACGAACCCGAAGAACCGATCCAGAGCGCAACCTTGCCTTCTTCGAAGGGCTTCTGGTTGTCGTTCCAGCCGGCGCCGTAGTAGCCGAACAGGCCCTGGTCGTACCAGGCCTTCAGCTTTTCATACATCATGACGTGGTTCGGATCGGTCACGTTGATCTTCGTGTCGACGATGCTGTCGTAGCCGTTGTTGTTCGAAGCGAACTGCAGGTTATGACGCGAGAAGAAGTTCTCGGTGAATTCCCAGGTGAGCTGGGTCTGGACGAGCGGAATGTAGCCGGCTTCCTTGAGCTTCGGAGCGATGGCTTCGAACTCTTCCCAGGTCTTCGGAGCTTCGACACCGGCCTTCTTCAGGGCGTCGGTGTTGATGTACATGATCGGAGCCGAGGAGTTGAACGGCATGCCAACGAACTTGCCGGTGGAGTCGGCATAGAAGTAACGAACGCCTTCGATGAAGTCTTCGCGGTTGAAGTCATAGCCGGCCTGCTTGATGAGGTCTTCGGCCGGAATGACGGCGCCCTTCGCGTTGATGATGGTGGCGGCGCCTGCGTCGAAGACCTGCAGGATGTTCGGCTGCTCGCCGGAACGGAAGGCCGCGATGCCGGCGGACAGGGCTTCTTCATAGGAACCCTTGGAGACCGGCGTCAGCGCGCATTCGCTCTGGGCTTCGTTGAACTTCTGGGCGACTTCGTTGATGACTTCGCCGTTACGGCCGCCCATGCCATGCCACCAGGTGATGTTGGTCGCAGCAAGCGAGGTGCTTGCGGTCATGGACAGGGCCAGCGCTGCCAGTGAAAGCTTCTTGAACATGGATAAATCCTCTCCGCCGGTGTTGGGGTGAGGACTGCATTATTCGGCTTCTGTGACGCGCCCTTGAAACTTACATGACAGGGGGATGACAATCCGCAATCCCATGTCGCGGATAGGTCAGGTGGTTAGAAAGCGTCGATGAAATGCCGTGGCCATCGGCCTGGAACGATGGCCACGATATCGCATCGGACCGAAAGAGCCGTCGCATCCCGCTGGCGCGACAGCCAGTGATCGCCTGCGGAACGGATACGCTGCTGCGAGGAAAAGCCGACCGCATCGACGGCCCTTTGGGCGCTGTCCCGGGCCTTAACCTCCACCAGCGCGATCACAACGCCCTTTCGGGCAATGATATCCACCTCCCCGCCCCGGCTGCGGTAACGCATGGCGACGATGCGATATCCTTTCATGAGGAGATAAAGGGCCGCGACATATTCGGAGACCCGGCCGCGCCGTTCGGCCTTCATCCGTCCGCGATTTGGACCGGGGCTCGTCTTCTGCTTTTCCCCGGGCCGGATATCGCTCATGCTGCGCCCTTGAGATCGAGCAGTCGCTGATAGAGTTCCTTGCGGGGAAGACCGGTAATCCTAGACGCTTCCGTCGCGGCCTTGGCGGTCGGCAGACTGCCCGCAAGTTCGAGAAGAAGACCGTCCACTTCGCGCGCATCGGGTGCGGCCTTTTCCGGCGGCGGGCCGACGACCAGCACCACCTCGCCCTTCACCGCCTGGTCGGCATAGGCGGCGGCAAGCTCCTTGAGCGTACCGCGCCGGAATTCCTCGAAGGTCTTGGTCAGCTCGCGGCAGACAGAGGCCGAGCGCTCCGAACCGAGCACATCGGCGGCCGCGACAAGCGTATCGCCGATCCGATGGGGGCTCTCGAAAAAGATGAGCGTCGCCGGGACCTCGGCGAGTTCCGCCAATCGGTCGCGCCGGGCCTTGTCCTTGGTGGGCAGGAAGCCCGCAAAGAGGAAGGCGTCGTTCGGCAGGCCGGAGCCGACCAGCGCCGCAAGGGGAGCGGAGGCGCCGGGGATAGGCACCACACGGTGGCCAGCCTCGATCGCCAATTGCCCGAGACGATAGCCGGGATCGGAAACGAGCGGCGTGCCGGCATCCGAGACCAGAGCGACGGACTTGCCCGCCGCAAGCGCTGCAATCAACCGCGGCCCCGCCTCGGCGGCATTGTGTTCATGATAGGCGAAGGGACGGTTCTGAATGCCGTAACGGTCGAGAAGGACACGGGTGACGCGAGTGTCCTCGCAGGCCAGCACATCGGCGCCAGCCAGCGTTTCCAGCGCCCTCAGCGTGATATCGCCGAGATTGCCGATCGGGGTCGCGACCAGATAGAGCGCCGGCTGAAGCGGCCGGGCCGCGACACGCGCATCGTTCACCCGATAGGTCCGTTCGCGGCCGTTTTCGTCGTTCCTGTCGCCCGTCACTTTGCTTCCCGTTCACGCCTGCACATCGATCACCCTTTATCGCCCCGCCCCGGCCAAGGGGCAAGGCAATCCTTTCCTCTGTGGATTAACGTTGATCGTATCGAATTGACACGAGGTCGGCACCGTCCCTCTTGCAATCCATGCGCAATTGCTGCCATTTTGCCCGTCCACATCATCCGGCCGCAGCCTGCAGCCGGAAAGAGCATTGCGGTCCTCCAGCGACCGCGACAGGTCGAAAGCGGTAGCGTCCATGCGTATTACTCTTGAACGGTCCAACCTTCTCAAATCGCTGAACCATGTGCATCGCGTGGTCGAACGGCGCAACACGATCCCGATCCTGTCGAACGTGCTGCTGCGGGCCGAAGGCGCAAGCCTCGCCATGAAGGCGACTGACCTCGACCTCGAAATTACCGAAGCCACCCCGGCCATGGTCGAACAGGCCGGCGCCACTACCGTTCCGGCGCATCTGCTCTATGAAATCGTCCGCAAGCTGCCGGACGGCGCAGAAGTACTGCTCGCGACCAATCCGGACGGTTCTTCCATGACGGTCGCTTCCGGCCGTTCCAAGTTCTCGCTCCAGTGCCTTTCGGAAGCCGATTTCCCCGACCTCACGGCCGGCAACTTCACCCATGCCTTCAAGCTCAAGGCAGCCGACCTGAAGATGCTGATCGACCGGACGCAGTTCGCGATTTCGACAGAGGAAACGCGCTACTACCTGAACGGCATCTTCCTGCACACGATCGAGGCCGGCGGTGCGCTGAAGCTGCGCGCGGTCGCGACAGACGGACACCGGCTGGCCCGCGCCGACGTCGAGGCTCCCTCGGGTTCGGAAGGCATGCCGGGCATCATCATTCCGCGAAAGACTGTCGGCGAACTGCAAAAACTGGTCGACAATCCCGATCTCGTCGTCACCCTCGAAGTGTCTGATGCCAAGATCCGCCTGACGATCGGCTCCATCGTCATGACCTCGAAGCTGATCGACGGCACGTTCCCGGACTATCAGCGCGTCATCCCGACGGCAAACGACAAGGAAATGCGGGTCGATTGCCAGACTTTCGCCCAGGCCGTCGACCGCGTTTCGACGATTTCCTCGGAGCGCGGTCGCGCGGTGAAGCTCGCCCTTTCCGATGGTCAGCTGCTCTTGACGGTCAACAACCCCGATTCCGGCAGCGCCACGGAAGAAGTGGCTGTCGGATACGAGAACGACCCGATGGAGATCGGCTTCAACGCCAAATACCTGCTCGACATCACCGCGCAGCTTTCCGGCGACGACGCGATATTCCTGCTGGCCGATGCCGGCTCGCCAACGCTCATTCGCGACACGGCCGGCGACGATGCGCTTTATGTGCTGATGCCGATGCGCGTCTGACGATAACTATTCCTTTGGATTTTTATCCGTCCGCGCCAAAAAGCCTTGTTTTTGCGACACATTGATCCAACATTCGGCCTGCGGATGAACCGCGGTTGAAGCTGGGCATGGAGGCGTGGCAATGGCATTGCGCTTGAAAGAGCGGTTCGAGAAAAAGTTCGACGACGAAATCCGGTTCTTCAAGGGCATGATGCAGGGCCCGAAAACGGTCGGAGCCATCGCCCCCACCTCGTCGATCACGGCGCGGCGCATGGCCAGCGTTGTCGATACTGTCCACTCCGGCCTGCCGGTGCTGGAGCTCGGACCCGGTACGGGCGTCATCACCAAGGCGATCCTCGCCCGGGGCGTGAAACCCGAGGATATCGTTTCTGTCGAATATTCCGAGGATTTCTTCCAGCATCTGACGCGGACCTACCCCAAGGTCCGCTTCGTTCATGGCGATGCCTTCAGCCTCGGTAAAACGCTCGGCGCACTGTCGGAACAGAAATTCGATTCCGTCGTCTCTGCGGTTCCGCTCCTCAATTTCCCCATGGAAGCGCGCATCAGCATGCTCGAAGACCTGCTCGACCGCATTCCCGCCGGCCGGCCCGTCATGCAGATCTCCTATGGTCCGGTCTCACCGATCATCGCGCGTCCCCATCGCTATCACATCCAGCATTACGACTTCATCGTCCGCAATATCCCGCCGGCCCAGCTCTGGGTCTATCGCCGGGCATAACCGGCGATGTTCGGTCTCTACATCACCCATCCGCAGGTCCGGATCGATCCTGACGTTCCCGTTCCGCAGTGGGGGCTTTCCGATATCGGAGCGCAGCGAGCGCGAGCCGCCTCGGCCCTCCCGTGGGTACGCCAGCTGAGACGCATCGTTTCAAGTGCCGAGGTGAAGGCCATGGAAACGGCCGCGATCCTGGCCGAGGCCACAGGCATCGGTTATGAAACGGTGGAAGCGATGCATGAAAACGACCGATCAGCCACCGGCTTCCTGCCGCCCGAGGAATTCGAGAAGGCCGCCGACTGGTTTTTCGCACACCCCGGCGAGAGCTTTCGCGACTGGGAAAAGGCAGTGGATGCGCAACGGCGGATCGTGAGCGCCGTCGAAACCGCGCTTGACGGGCACGGCCCCTCAAGTCCGATCGCCTTCGTCGGCCATGGCGGCGTCGGAACTCTCCTGAAATGCCATCTTGCCGGCCTTCCTATCGCCCGCAACCGGGACCAGCCGGGCGGCGGCGGCAATCTTTTCGCCTTCTCCCTTGCGGATCGGCGCGTCACATGCGACTGGACGCCCATGGAAAACTGGCAGGGAGTGGACCATTGAGCGCACGTGAACGCCTGATCGTCGGACTGGATGTACCGACGCTCCGCGAGGCCGAAACCATCGTCGACAAGCTGGCGAACGACATCCTCTTCTACAAGATCGGCTATCAGCTCGCCTTCGCAGGCGGTCTTGAATTTGCCCGCGATCTTGCCGCCAGCGGCAAGAAGATCTTTCTCGACATGAAGCTTCTCGACATCGACAACACGGTTGCCTCAGGCGTCGAGAACATCGCGAAGATGGGCATGTCGATGCTGACGCTGCACGCCTATCCGAAGGCAATGCGGGCAGCGGTCGAGGCGGCCCGGGGCTCCGGCCTCTGCCTGCTCGGCGTGACCGTGCTCACCTCCATGGACGAGCAGGACCTGATCGACGCCGGCTACGAATACGATCCCCACACGCTGGTCCTGAAGCGCGCCGAACAGGCGCGCATCGCCGGCATGGGCGGTATCGTCTGCTCGGCGGAAGAAGCCGCAGCCGTGCGCAAGATCATCGGCCCGGACATGGCACTGGTGACCCCGGGCATCCGGCCGGCCGGCGCCGACAAGGGCGACCAGAAGCGGGTGATGACGCCTTCCGATGCTTTGAAGGCGGGCTCCAGCCATCTCGTCGTCGCCCGACCGATCGTGAAAGCGCCCGACCCCAAGGAAGCGGCCCGTGCGATCCTCGCCGAAATGGACGCGGCCTTCGCCTGAGGCGCGTCGGACGGGAAGACGCATCACATCAGCGAGATCATCGCGCGAAAGGCGCAAGCAGGGAGAGAGAAAATGCCCAAAGGTTACTGGATCGCCCGTGTCGATATTCGTGATCCCGAGCGCTACAAGGATTATGTCGCCGCCGCCAAGCCCGCGTTCGAGAAATACGGCGCGAAGTTCCTCGCCCGGGGCGGTGCGTTCACGGAACTCGAGGGCAAGGCCCGCGCCCGCAACGTGGTGATCGAGTTTCCGTCCCACCAAGCTGCCGTCGACTGCTACAACTCGCCGGAATACCAGATCGCCGCCAAGATCCGCCAGGAAGTGGCCGATGCGGAGATGGTCGTCGTCGAAGGCGCATGAGACCATCGGAAGCATGCAATGGCGGAGGTTGGCCCTTTCGCTGACAAAGGGATTCGGCTAAGAGACGCAAAGACCACAACGCATTCCGCGCCAGCCTTTTCATGGAGCCCATCATGACCCTGTCCAACCTGCCGCCGCTCGTCACCGTGTTTGGGGGATCGGGCTTCGTCGGGAGGCATGTCGTCAGGGCTCTGGCGCGTCGCGGCTACCGTATCCGGGTTGCGGTGCGCCGTCCGGACCTCGCCTTCCACCTGCAGCCGCTCGGCAATGTCGGGCAGATTTCCTTCACCCAGGCAAACCTTCGCTATCGCGCCTCCATCGACGCTGCGGTTCAGGGCGCCGATTATGTGGTGAACTGCGTCGGCATCCTGTTCGAAAGCGGCCGCAACAGCTTCGACGCCGTCCAGGAATTCGGTGCCCGCGCCGTGGCGGAGGCCGCCCGCGCCGCCGGAGCCAAGCTCACCCATGTTTCGGCCATCGGGGCCGATGCCAACTCGCCGTCGTCATATGCCTCCACCAAGGGCAAGGCTGAAGCCGCGATCTTCTCGATCCTGCCCGATGCCGTCATCATGCGCCCCTCCATCATCTTCGGACAGGAAGACGGCTTCTTCAACAAGTTCGCCGGCATGGCCCAGCGTCTGCCTTTCCTGCCGCTGATCGGCGGCGGCAAGACGCGATTCCAGCCCGTTCATGTGGAAGACGTCGCCGAGGCGATCGCCCGCTCCGTGGACGGCAAGCTCGCTCGCGGCAAGATCTACGAACTCGGCGGCAAGGATGTGCTGACCTTCCGCCAGTGCCTCGAGACCATCCTTGAGGTCATCGACCGCAAGCGTCCCTTCATTCCGATGCCCTTTGCCGTTGCCTCGCTGATCGGCTCCATCTCGTCCTCGATCCCTTTCGTCAAGCCGGCGCTCACCAGCGACCAGGTCAAGCTCCTGAAGGTGGACAATGTGGTTTCCGACGCCGCCAAGGCCGACGGCCGCACTCTCGAAGGCATGGGAATCAATCCCGTGGCGCTGACCTCGATCCTGCCGACCTACCTCGTGCGCTACCGTCCCCACGGCCAGTTCAACGGTGCCGGAAAGGCTGCCTGAGGGCAGCCACGGGCAATTTTGCCCATCCCAGCGTTGCACAAAAGACGCAGCGGTAAAATAGCTGCGTTAACCGGGAATTCAGCAAGATCTTCTATTGATGAGCGTATCGGCAATGCGTAAACAGTCCACCTGTTCTCGCCTTGCAACCTGATCGGCGACGAATCACAGCATCATTCTCAAGAGGCCTCTTCATGGGTAAGTCTATCGCACTGTTTTTTGCGTGTGCGGCACTGGTGATCCTCGCCGGATCTTTCGTGGCACCTTCGACAGTAGCTGCCCGCAAGGGCAACTGCGCTCCTGCCTACGGCGTCGACCCCTGCAGCACCGGCTCCATCGCCGTAACCCAGTAAGCCTGCTTCTCATATTCCCTATGAAAAAGGCCGGACATTTGCCCGGCCTTTGCTGTTTGGAGAACCGCCCGGTCAGTAACCGAGCGCCAGGGCCACCAGCCCGATGCCGCCGACGGCGATACGCCACCATGCGAACGGCGCATAACCCCGCCTCGATACGAAATCGAGCAATGCACGGACCACCAGCAGAGCCGAAACGAATGCCGCAATAAAGCCGATCGCGATGATCGCGCCGTCGTCGAAGCTCAGCGAATTCCTGTTCTTGTAGAGATCCAGCGTGAAGGCGCCGACCATGGTCGGCATGGCCAGGAAGAAGGAAAATTCCGCAGCGGAGCGCTTGTCGGCGCCAAGCAGCAGCGAACCGACGATGGTCGCGCCCGACCGGGAAACGCCCGGGATCATCGCCACACACTGGCAGAGACCGATCTTGAAAGCGAGCGGCAGGGGATAGGTCAGTGCGTTCTTGTACCTGGGCGTGAAATGCATGCGGTCGACCCACAGCAGCACGATCCCACCGAGGATCAGGGTGACGCACATCAGTGCAGGGGTCTCGAACAACACCGACTTGATGAAATCGTGGGCCAACGCGCCGATCACCGCCGCCGGAAGGAAGGCGACCAGGATCGACAGGACGAAGCGGCGGCTGGAAGGGTCCGACGGCAGGCCGATGGCGATCAGGAAAAGCTTGCGGAAATAGACGCTCAGGATGGCGAGGATGGCGCCGAGCTGGATCAGCACGGCAAAGGTGTTTCCCGGCGATTTGAAGCCAAGGAAATGGCCTGCGAGCAGCACATGCGCGGTGGAGGAAACCGGGATGAACTCCGTGAGGCCTTCAATCAGGCCAAGGAAAAGCGCGCTGAGAATGGATTGATCTTCCATGGTGATTCCTTGAGGGGGAGGGACAAGAGAGCGATTTGCTTGTATTGCGCGAACCAAGCTCATATAGCTTGGAAGCCGTGGTCATGACCAGCCGCTATACGCGTCATGCCGGAATCCAACAGCCATAGAATTCGAGTAGCAATGCCGACGTTGTATCATCATCCCATGTCCACCGCGTCCCGGTTCATCCGGCTGGTGCTGTCCGAATACGGCTTCCAGGTGGACCTGGTGGAGGAACAGACCTGGGAGAAGCGGCGGGAATTTCTTTCTCTCAATCCTGCCGGCACTCTGCCGGTTTATGTCGACGACAACATGCGTACGCTCTGCGGAGCGACCGTCATCAGCGAATTCCTGGACGAAACCCATGGCGTGCTGAAACGTGACCGCCGGCTGCTGGCCGAAGACCCTTTCCAGAGGGCAGAAATCCGCCGGCTGACGGAATGGTTCCTCCAGAAGATGGAGCATGACGTCACCAAGCCGCTGGTGCGCGAGCGGGTTCACAAGCTGCTGATCCCGAACGGGCTCGGCGGCGGCGCACCGGACTCCAAGATCCTGCGGACCGCGCGCACCAATATCCGCCAGCACATGAAATATCTGAGCTGGCTCGCGGGCTCCCGCACATGGCTTGCCGGTGACCGGCTGAGCTATGCCGACCTTGCCGCCGCATCGGCGATCTCGGTGCTCGACTATCTGGGTGAAATAGAGTGGTCAGAATTCCCGATCGCCAAGGAATGGTATCAGCGCCTGAAATCGCGCCCATCCTTCCGTCCGCTGCTGGCCGAGCGGGTGCGCGGCCTCACCCCGGTCTCGCATTACGCGGACCTCGATTTCTGACGAGGCCGGCATGGCTGCGCCTGCACCCGACGAGCGGAATGACAGGCGGCGCGCCGGCCTGACGGCATTCCTGAAGAGTGAGGCGGCAGCGCAGGGGTTTTCCGTCTGCCGCATCACCCCGCCCGATTCGATACCGGAAGCGCCGGAACGACTCGCCGCCTTCATCGCAGCGGGCCGACATGGCACCATGGCCTGGATGGCGGAAACGCAGGCGCGGCGCGCCGATCCCCGTATATTGTGGAGCGAGGTCCACTCAGTCGTGATGTTCGGGCTGAATTACGGGCCGGACGAGGACCCCCGCGCCTTGCAGGCCAAACCGGACAAGGGCGCCATTTCAGTCTATGCGCGCAACCGCGATTACCATGATGTGATGAAAGGCAGGCTGAAGGAGGTTGCCACGCGCTTTGCCGCGCGGGCCGGCGCTGACGTGAAGGTCTTCGTCGATACCGCGCCCGTGATGGAAAAGCCGCTGGCAGCGGCAGCCGGGCTCGGCTGGCAGGGCAAGCACACCAATCTGGTCAGCCGCGAATTCGGCTCCTGGCTTTTCCTCGGAAGCCTGTTCACCACCGCCGAACTCGATATCGACACGCCCGAGATCGATCACTGCGGCTCCTGCCGCGCCTGCCTTGACGCCTGCCCGACGGATGCCTTTCCGGCACCCTACCAGATCGATGCACGGCGCTGCATTTCCTATCTGACCATCGAACACAAGGGTATCGTCGCGAGGGAACTGCGGCCGGCCTTCGGCAACCGGATCTATGGTTGCGACGACTGTCTCGCCGCCTGCCCGTGGAACAAGTTCGCCCAGGAAGCGAGCGAGATGAAGCTGAAGGCGCGCGAAGATCTCCTGGAGCCAGAACTGCGCTTCCTCCTCTCTCTCGATGACGCCACGTTCCGCACCTTCTTCAGCGGCTCGCCGGTGAAGCGCATCGGCCGCAACCGCTTCATCCGTAACTGTCTGATCGCTGCCGGCAATTCCGGCAGCGCGGAGTTCGCCGACATCTGTTTTACCCTCATGGACGACGAGGCGGCGGAGGTGCGCGGAATGGCAGTCTGGGCGCTTTCACGCCTGCTGCCGACGGAGACGTTCAAGATGCTGCGGGAAACGCGGCTGCATATAGAAGAAGACGCAGACGTGCGGCAGGAATGGAATTGAGGGACAATGACGATGCATATGATGATCTTCGGCGCGGGCTATTCCGGCAAGGCAATCGGCGCGCTCGCGGCGTCCCAAGGCCATGAGGTCTCCGGCACCACCCGCAGCCCTGAAAAGGCAGTGGCACTTTCCGCATCCGGCATCCGCCCCCTTCTCTTCGACGGCACGACGCTGACCGATGAACTGAGGAGCGAATTCGCCACCGTCACGCATCTGGTCCAGTCGATCGCGCCGGGCCGCGACGGCGATCCGCTTCTCCGCCTGCTGGGCGGCACGCCGCTTTCGGAAACCATGCCTTCGCTCGAATGGGTCTCCTATCTTTCCACTGTCGGCGTCTATGGCGACCATGGCGGCGCCTGGGTGGACGAAGAAACGCCAGCCAAGCCCGTGTCACAGCGTTCCGTCGAACGGGTGGAGGCGGAACAGGCCTGGCAGTCGCTGGCCAAGGCCTCCGGCCTGCCGCTCGCCATTCTCCGGCTTTCCGGTATCTACGGCCCGGGCCGCAACGCCTTCGTCAATCTCGCCAATGGCACCGCCCGCCGCCTTATAAAGAAGGACCAGGTGTTCAACCGCATCCGGGTGGAAGACATCGCGGCGGCTGCGGCATTCCTCGGCGAGCGACGTATTGGCGGCATATATAATGTCACCGACAGCGAGCCCTGCCCCCCGCAGGATGTCGTTTCCGAGGCGGCGAGGTTGATGGGCGTGGAGCCGCCGGCCGAGCAGCCTTTCGAGACAGCGGAACTGACGCCGATGGCGCGGTCATTCTACGGCGAGAACAAACGGGTTTCCAACGCCCGTATCCGCTCACTCGGCTTCCGGTTCCAATACCCGGATTACCGGATATCGCTCGCCGAGATGTGGTCCAAAAACCGCTGGAACAAATAAGCTGCGGGCCTCGTTTACCCCGGTTGACCACACGCTGAGAGAGTGTCGATAGAGACGCTCGCCCCTGAATCACCATAATTAGGGCGGCAAATATGGCGTGGCGGATTTTTTTTGCGCGATTTTCTTCGTGATCGCTTCATTTTGGGATTCACCTGAAATTCCATTCCATTTATCGCCTGTAAATAAACGATTTTTTCTGGATTATTTATAAACCGTTAATTCGACGATTCGAGTTGCGTAATCACGAATGTTACAGTCTGTAATGTTACGTGATCGACATGAGGCACGTTTTTGCCATTTTTTCCCATGCTTAAGCCCCGCCACGCAAAAACTTTGCGGAGTTCAACAACAAGGGAAATACAAATTGACGAAGATCCGGCGCTCTACCTTCACCTCGGCAATGATTGTCGCGCTCACGGCTTTCGCCCCGCTCTCGGCTCATGCGGCCACTTCATGCGGTGGCGCATCCTGGTATGCACTCAGATCCAAGACTGCTTCCGGTGAACGTATGAACCCGTCGAATCTGACTGCGGCCCACAAGTCGCTGCGTTTCGGCACCAAGCTGAAGGTCACCAACGCCAGGAACGGCAAGAGTGTCGTCGTGCGCATCAACGATCGCGGCCCGTTCATCCGCGGCCGGGTGCTCGACCTCTCCAAGGCTGCGGCCCAGAACATCGGCATGATCAGTTCCGGCCACGGCAAGGTCTGTTACGAAGTTATCGGCTGATTGGCCGATATCCGCAAAGTGGTGCCGACGCACCGCTTCTGAGGCGGGACGCTTGCTCTTGCCTGCATTCGCCGCTACCACGCTCTCTTCGAATGCAGGAGAATGAATATGCGTCTGGGCGGCCGACTTGCCGGTGCGATCGAGGTTCTGAACGATATTGAAACGCGCCGCCGTCCAGTTGCGGATGCGTTGAAGGACTGGGGTCTCGCCCATCGTTTTGCCGGTTCCGGCGATCGCGCGGCCATCGGCAACATCGTCTACGACGCCCTGCGCATGAAACTTTCCCATGCCTGGCTGATGGACGACAACAGTGCCGCGGCACTCGGGTGGTCGGTGCTGCTGCGTCAGTGGGGCTATACCGCAGAAGCCTTGGCCGCCGAATTCGACGGCGACAACTTCGCTCCCCAGCCTTTGACGGCGGACCATCTGTCCGCCTTTTCCAGCCGCAGACTGGAAGACGCCCCACTCCATATACAGGGCGACATTCCGGATTGGGTTGAACCCTCCTTCGAGAAGGCCTTCGGCGAAGGCTGGCTTGCGGAAGCAAAGGCGCTTGCCGAGCGGCCGACACTCGATCTGCGCGTCAACACCCTGAAATCCACCCGCGAGAAGGCGCTCAAGGCGCTCGACCGTGCAGGCGCGCAGGCCGCGGCAATCGCACGCTTCGGCATGAGGGTCTCGGCCGGCGAGGGACCGTCGAGACTTCCCAACGTCACGGCCGAACTCAGCTTCCAGAAGGGCTGGTTCGAAGTGCAGGACGAGGGCTCCCAGATCGTTGCCGATCTCGTCGATCCCCGCGAGGGAGATCAGGTGCTCGACTTCTGCGCCGGCGGCGGTGGCAAGACGCTCGCCATGGCGGCGGCCATGCACAACAAGGGTCAGGTTCACGCCTATGATGCCGACCGCAAGCGTCTCGCGCCGATCATCGAACGGCTGAAGCGCGCCGGCACCCATAACGTTCAGGTTCATGACAGCCTGAAGGCGCTCGGCGGCCTCACGGGCCGGTTCGACCGCGTTCTCGTCGATGCGCCCTGCACCGGCACCGGCACATGGCGCAGACGACCCGACACCAAATGGCGTCTGACGGCGCGCAATCTGCAGGAGCGCGTCAGCCAGCAGCAGGAGGCGCTGACCGAGGCGGCGGATTATGTCCGCCCCGGCGGCCAGCTTATCTATGTGACCTGCTCGCTGCTGCCGGAGGAAAACGACGCGCAGGTCACGGCCTTTTGCGAAAACAATCCGGAATTCGAGATCGCGCCCGCGCTCGAAACCTGGGACAAGCTGTTTGGCGACGCCGCGCCGCGCCCCCTGTCGTTTAACGGTCGCACCATCACGCTCAGTCCCGCCTCGACAGATACCGATGGTTTCTTCTTCTGCCGGATGACACGCAAGACCTGAGAAAACAACCGCTCCCGGGCCCATGGTTGACAAACGTCAGAAACAGCGCCACGCGCTGTTTCTAGACTATTTGACACCAGTTTATTTTTCCGCCAAGACAGGCTCGTTCGTTTCAAGGGATTGGCGCCGAAGCGTCAAAGGAGAGACCATGACCCGGAAAACTGTGATCGGCGCTTCGCTTGCGCTGCTGGTTGCCTCGGCAGCCTTCGTCGCCGGCCCGGCAGCCGCCGCGACCGACGAAGCCGCCGTTCTGAAGCATTATGCCGAACTGGCGCATGCGAAATACGAGGATTCGCTCACCACCGCGAAGGCGCTGGACACGGCCATCGACGCCCTTATCGCCACGCCGAGCGAAGACACGCTGAAGGCGGCCCGCGCCGCCTGGATCAAGGCCCGCGTTCCCTACCAGCAGTCGGAAGTCTACCGCTTCGGCAATCCAATTGTCGATGACTGGGAAGGCAAGGTCAACGCCTGGCCGCTGGACGAAGGCCTGATCGACTATGTCGACGCTGCCTATGGCACCGAAAGCGATGAAAACTCGCTCTACGTCGCCAACGTGATCGCCAACAAGCACATCAAGATCGGCGGCAAGGACGTCGACGCGACCAATATCACGCCCGAACTCCTCTCCGAGACGCTGCATGAAGCAGGCGAGATCGAAGCCAACGTCGCGACCGGCTATCACGCCATCGAATTCCTGCTCTGGGGCCAAGACCTGAACGGTACGGGTCCCGGCGCCGGCAACCGCCCCTACACGGACTACGACACCAAGAACTGCACCGGCGGCAATTGCGATCGCCGCGCCGCCTATCTCAAGGCCGCCTCCACCCTGCTCGTCTCCGACCTGCAGGAGATGGTGACCGCCTGGGCGCCGGACGGCGAGGCCACCAAGCATGTCGAAGCCGATCCGAAGGCTGGCATCACCGCCATCCTGACCGGCATGGGCTCCCTCTCCTACGGCGAGCTTGCCGGCGAGCGCATGAAGCTCGGCGTGCTGCTGCACGATCCGGAAGAGGAGCATGATTGCTTCTCGGACAACACGCACAACTCGCATCTCAACGATGCGATCGGCATCGCATCCGCCTATACCGGCGAATACACCCGCGCCGACGGCACCAAGATGACAGGTCCGTCGCTTTCGGAACTCGTCGCGGCGAAGGATCCGGCGCTCGATACGGAAATGAAGGCGAAGCTTACCAAGACGCTCGACGCCATGCATGCCATGGCCAAGCGCGCCGAGACCGTCGAAACCTATGACCAGATGATCGGGGAAGGCAATGCGGAAGGCAACGCCACCGTACAGGCCGCCATCGATGGCCTGATCGACCAGACGAAAACCATCGAGCGCGTCATTACGTCGCTGGATCTTGGCACAGTTGAGCTTGAAGGTTCCGACAGCCTCGATAATCCTAACGCCGTGTTCCAATAAGACAAAGGCGGGCCATCGGACAGCATCCGGTGGCCCGGTCACATTGCCGATGCCCGGTTCCTTGCTTCGCGCCATGACGCGCGCCCTGCTCACAGGCTTCTGCGCGATTGTGCTCACCGCCCCGGTGACCGGCGAGGAAGCGTCCCCGCAACGAACCGACCTTTCGGCCAAGGACCTGAAACGGGTTCTCAAGGTCACCGAACCGACCACCGACTTCTCCATGCCGGAACAGTTCGAGCCGATGCAGGGCGGGGCCGGCACCTCGACCCAGCCGATCAATGGCGACGCCTTCTCGCATTCTTCCGCAAACATCACCTTCGCCGAGGAAGAGACCTTCAAACTCGGCAATGCGCTGTTTCGCAAGTTCTGGGTTTCATCCCCCTCGTCCACGCAGGCTTCCGATGGGCTCGGCCCGCTGTTCAACGCCCGCGCCTGCCAGAACTGCCATCTGAAGGATGGGCGCGGCCGGCCGCCGGAAGGCAATGCCGACGCGACATCGATGTTCCTGCGACTTGCCCGCCCGGCCCGTACCGACGAGGAGCGTCAGGCGGTTGCCGATCTCAAGGTGGTCAATTTTCCCGACACGACCTACGGCGCGCAGTTACAGGACATGGCCGTGCCCGGCATTGCCGCCGAGGGCCGGATGGTCATCACATACACGGAAGCGCCGGTGACGCTTGCCGGCGGCGAGACCGTGATGCTGCGCAGGCCCGCCTACCGCATTGCGGACCTGAACTACGGGCCACTCGAAGCCGATACAACCCTTTCCCCCCGCATCGCCAACCAGATGCCGGGTCTCGGTCTGATCGAGGCCATCGCCGATGCCGACATCCTGGCGAAGGCCGATCCCGACGACAGCGATGGCGACGGCATTTCCGGCCGCGCCGCACGCGCCCGCGATCACCGGACCGGCGAGATGACGCTCGGCCGCTTCGGCTGGAAGGCGCAGAACGCCTCGGTTCGCGATCAGAGTTCGAGCGCCTTTGCCGGCGATATCGGCATTTCGACGCCCGATGCGCCCCGCCACTATGGGGACTGCACCGAAGCGCAGGAAAAATGCCGCTCCATGCCGAACGGCGTGCAGGCGCGGCTTGGCGATACGGAAGCGCCGGACCCGGTGCTCGACCTCGTGACCTTCTATTCGGAAAATCTCGCCGTGCCGGCGCGCCGCAATGTCGGCGATGCCGCCGTGCTCAAGGGCAAGTCGCTGTTTTACGGGGCTGGCTGCACCTCCTGCCACACGCCGAAATACGTGACCCGCCGGGACGCTGCGAACAAAGCGCAGTCGTTCCAGCTGATATGGCCCTATTCGGACTTTCTGCTTCATGATATGGGCGATGGTCTGGCGGATGGCCAGCAGGTCGGCGACGCCTCCGGCCGGGAATGGCGGACACCTCCTCTCTGGGGTATCGGCCTGACCGAGGCGGTGAACGGCCATACCTTCTTCCTGCATGACGGGCGGGCCCGCAACCTCACGGAAGCGATCCTCTGGCATGGGGGAGAGGCAGAGCCTGCCCGCGATCGTTTTGCCAGCCTGACACCCGAAGAACGCAAGGCGCTCGTCACCTTTCTGGAGTCCCTATGAAGCGGAATGTCCTTCTTCTCCTCGCTGCGATGTTCGTGACACCCGCCCTGGCGCAGGACGCGACGCTTGCCGCGCCGCGACTGCATGAGGAGGCCATTGCCACGGTGCTGGAAAAGGCCGTCGACGGCTTCATCCGCCCCGGATACCGCAACTTCCGTGACCATGCCGATGCGTTGGGCGCCAGCATGCAGACGCTCTGCTCCGCGCCTTCGCAGCAAAACCTCGAAGCCGCCAAGGCCACCTTTGGCGAAACGGTCTCGGCCTGGTCCCATATCGAGATCGTGCGCGTCGGCCCGGTGATCGAGGAAAACCGCTTCGAGCGCATCCTGTTTTATCCCGACCGCAAGAGCACCGGCCTGAAGCAGGTGCAGGCGGTTCTCGCGAAGCCTGACGAAACGGCAACCAGCGTCGACACGCTGAAGGACAAGAGCGTCGCCATGCAGGGGCTGGGGGCGCTGGAATTCGTGCTCTATGGCACCGGCTCGGAGATTCTTACGACCGAGAAGGACGGCTTCCGCTGCCGTTATGGCGCGGCAATCGCCGGCAATGTCGAACGGCTCGGTGGCGAACTCGTCGACATCTGGGACAAGCCGGACGGCATTCAGGATGCGTGGAAGCATCCGGGTCCCGATAATCCGGTCTTCCGCGACGGCAGGGAGGCGATCACCGCCCTTCTCGGCATTCTGGTGCATGGCGCCGAAACCGTGCGCGACCAGCGTCTCGAAACCTTCTACAAGGGTGAAGCGAACAATACCTTCCCGAAACAGGCGATCTACTGGCGCTCGCAAAACACCTTCAAATCGATTGCCGACAATGTCGACGGCATCCGGACGCTGCTCGACAGCTCCGATATGGTCGAGCTACTGAACGAGGACGTCCGCTCCACCGTTTCGTCGATCGATTTCGTCGCCAAGTCGCTGGAACGCGTGGCGATGAACATCAATCCCGACGTCGAGGTCGCGGTCACCGATCTTGCCGAGCGTGCGAAACTCGACTTCCTGCTGCTGAACGGCAAGGATCTCATTCTTCGCCTCAACAACGACTATGGCGGCGCGATTGGGCTCGGCGCGGGCTTTTCCTTCTCCGACGGGGACTGAAATGGCCCGGAGCGCGCTGATCGACCGACGTTTCTTCGTCAAGGCCGCCGGCATTGCCTTCCTGCAATCGCTGACGCCACGCGCGGCCTTTGCGCTGGAGCGAACGGATGCCGTCTTCGCTTCCGGATTTCGGGCTCCGGATGGCCACTACGGCATTGGCCTCGTCAGCGAAGACGGCACCTTCATCGACGAGATCCGGCTGCCGGATCGCATCCATGGTCTCGGCCACAATGCCGAAACGGGCCTGACCGTCGCGTTTGCGCGACGTCCCGGCACCTTCGCCGTCATCTTAGACAGCCTGAGGCGCTCCGAACCCGTCGTCATCTCCGCGCCGGAGAACCGACATTTCTTCGGGCATGGCAGCTTTTCGCCGGATGGCCGCCTGCTTTATGCCAGCGAGAACGATTTCGACGCCAATCGCGGCATGATCGGCGTCTACGATGCCCGCGCCGGTTTCCGCCGCATCGGAGAATTTCCCGCACACGGCATCGGCACCCATGACATGACGGTCAGCGACGACGGCCGGTTTCTCCTCATCGCCAATGGCGGCATCGAAACCCATCCCGATTTCGGCCGCACCAAACTCAATCTCGATCACATGGAGCCGTCGCTGGTCATCGCGGATGCGAAAACCGGCGAACTCATCGAGAAGCATGCAATGCCGGATAGGCTCCGCCAGCTCTCCACCCGCCATCTCGACATTGCGGCGGACGGGCGTATCTGGTTCGCCTGCCAATACGAAGGCCCGCGCAACGACCTGCCGCCGCTCGTCGGCCATTTCGCCCGTGGGGAGGATATCTCCTTCATCGATCTTCCCGAGGAGACGACGACGGGGCTTGGGAATTACGTCGGGGCCATCGCCGTCAACCGCGACAAGGGCCTGGTCGGCCTGACATCGCCCCAGGGCGGCTTTGCGGTAACGCTCGATGCAAAGACCGGCAAGGTGTTATCGCAGGCCAAAGTGGCGGATGCCGCAGGCATCGCCGCCGGCAGGGACGGTTTTGCCGTTTCTTCCTACGACGGCCGTTTCGAGAAAACCCGCAGCCCGGTCGCCTGGGACCAGCATATCGTGCGCATCGCCGGCTGATATCTTGGCGGTGGGAAACACCGCCCTATTTCTTCGACATGCGCAAATTTCTCATCCATTTGGTGTTCATCGTCGTCGTGGTCGGCTTCGGCGTCCTTTCCGGCCTCTTCAACCTGCCGGGCGGCTGGTATCAGTCGCTGGCAAAGCCCTTCTTCAATCCACCATCATGGATCTTCGCGCCGGTCTGGACCGTGCTTTACGTGATGATCGCAATCGCCGGCGCGCGGATCTGGGAACGAGCCCCGGCATCGGCCGCCATGCAGATCTGGTTCGCCCAGATGATCCTCAACTTCACCTGGTCCCCGATCTTCTTCGGCCTGCAGGCGCCGGGGCTGGCGCTGATCGTCATCATCGTGATGTTCCTCGCTATACTCGGCTTCATGAAACAGGCGGAACCGATCGATCGCCCGGCACGCCTTCTGTTCGTCCCCTATGCCCTGTGGGTTGCCTTCGCAACGCTGCTCAATGCGTCGATCTTCCTGATGAACTGATTTTGGATTTCGCCCGGTCTGCGGCTTGCCGAAGCGCATGCGCCATGCCAATTTCGCGGCTGCGAGAGGGGCTGACTCATGAGTGAAATCAACAGCGATGCGGTGAGCGAGCGGATAAGCCAGAGCTTTGCCCGCCAGGGGGCCATGCGCACGCTCGGTGCGGAACTCACCCGCATCAGCCAGGGTGTGGTCGAGATCGAGTTGCCCTTCGACGAGAAACTGACGCAACAGCACGGTATCTTGCATGCTGGCGTGATTTCGGCGGCGCTCGACAGCGCGTGCAACTATGCGGCCTATACGGTGATCGATGCCGAGGCCGCCATGCTGACCATCGAATTCAAGGTGAACCTGATGTCACCGGGACGCGGCGAACGTTTCCTGTTCCGCGGAGAGATCACCAAGCCCGGCTCGACGATCATCGTCGCGGACGGCCGCGGCTACGCGCTCAGCGACGGTCCCGCCAAACTGATAGCCTCGATGACCAGCACGATGATGGTCGTCAGGGGCCGAGAAGGTATTTCCGGATGACATTCGAACTCAAGTCGGTTTCAGGCAAGTCGATCCTCTTCGTCATGGCGGTGGATGCGGAATACGGGCCTTTCCTGCGTTCGCGCATCGATCCGCTGATGACCGGCGTCGGTCCGGTGGAGGCGGCGATCGCGCTGACCCGGACGCTGGCGAAACTGGAGGAGGAGGACGAACGCCCCGATCTTATCGTTTCGCTCGGCTCCGCCGGCTCCAACAAGCTGGAGCAGACCGAGGTCTATCAGGTCTCATCGGTTGCCTACCGCGACATGGACGCCTCCCCGCTCGGTTTCGAGAAAGGCCGCACGCCCTTTCTCGACCTGCCGGCGGAGGTCGAACTGCCGCTGCGTATCCCCGGCATTCCGACGGCGAGCCTATCCACCGGGGCGAACATCGTATCCGGTCCGGCCTACCAATCGATCGGGGCCGACATGGTCGACATGGAGACCTTTGCTGTGCTTCGCGCCTGCCATGCCTTCAACCTGCCGCTGATCGGGCTGAGAGGGATTTCCGACGGTCGCGAGGATCTTAGCCATATCGATGACTGGAAGCAGTATCTGCACGTCGTGGACCGCAAGCTGGCGCTTGCCGTCGACGGCCTGTTCGACGCGCTGGAGGATGGCGTCTTCTGGTTCTGACCCATGGAAAAGAGCGCCGATGCGCCCGAATTGCGGACAATCGGCACAATTCTCCGATTGAAAGAACCGTCGCTTTTCTTTAAAGGCTCGCCATGACCCAGACAGTACATCCCGACAGCGTTCTCATCATCGATTTCGGCAGCCAGGTGACGCAGCTCATCGCCCGGCGCGTCCGCGAAGCGGGCGTCTATTGCGAGATCGTTCCCTTCCAGTCCGCGGAGGAAGGCTTCGCCCGGCTGAAACCCAAGGCGATCATCCTGTCCGGCAGCCCGGCATCGACCCTCGACGAGGGAAGCCCGCGCGCACCGCAGGTGATCTTCGACAGCGGCCTGCCGATCTTCGGCATCTGCTACGGCCAGCAGACGATGTGCATGCAGCTCGGCGGCAAGGTCGAGGGTGGCCATCACCGCGAATTCGGCCGCGCCTTCCTCGAGATCGACAAGGAATGCGCGCTGTTCGAGGGGCTCTGGTCCTCCGGTTCGCGCCATCAGGTATGGATGTCCCACGGCGACCGTGTCACCGCGATCCCGCCGGGCTTCGAGGTGGTCGCCACTTCCTCCAACGCGCCCTTCGCCTTCATTGCCGACGAGAAGCGCAAGTATTATGCCGTGCAGTTCCATCCGGAAGTGGTGCACACGCCGGATGGCGCCAAGCTGATCGGCAATTTCGTGCACAACATCGCCGGAATCAAGGGCGACTGGACGATGTCGGCCTATCGCGCCAAGGCGGTCCAGCAGATCCGCGACCAGGTCGGCGACAAGCGCGTCATCTGCGCCTTGTCAGGTGGCGTCGACTCTTCCGTCGCCGCGCTTTTGATCCACGAGGCCGTCGGCGATCAGCTCACCTGTATTCTCGTCGACCACGGCCTGATGCGCAAGGACGAGGCGGCCAGTGTCGTCGCCATGTTCAAGGAACATTACAACCTGCACCTCATCCACGTCGATGCGGTCGACCGCTTCGTCGGCGAACTGGAAGGTGTCAGCGACCCCGAAACCAAGCGCAAGATCATCGGGCGCCTGTTCATCGAGACCTTCGAGGAGGAAGCCAAGAAGCTCGGCGGCGCGGAATTCCTTGGCCAGGGCACGCTCTATCCCGATGTGATCGAGAGCGTCTCCTTCACCGGCGGTCCGTCGGTGACGATCAAGTCGCACCACAATGTCGGGGGCCTGCCCGAGCGCATGAACATGAAGCTGGTCGAGCCGTTGCGCGAACTGTTCAAGGACGAGGTCCGCGTACTCGGCAAGGAGCTCGGCCTGCCCGATAGCTTCATCGGCCGCCATCCCTTTCCGGGACCGGGGCTTGCCATCCGCTGCCCGGGCGGCGTGACCCGCGAAAAGCTCGACATCCTGCGCGAAGCCGACGCCATCTATCTCGACGAGATCCGTAAGGCCGGCCTCTACGACGCGATCTGGCAGGCCTTCGCCGTGCTGCTGCCGGTCCAGACCGTCGGTGTCATGGGCGATGGCCGAACTTACGAATTCGTCTGCGCGCTGCGGGCCGTGACCTCCGTCGACGGCATGACGGCGGATTTCTATCACTACGACATGGAATTCCTCGGCCGTGCGGCAACCCGCATCATCAACGAGGTCCGCGGCATCAACCGCGTCGTCTACGACGTGACCTCGAAGCCGCCGGGCACCATCGAGTGGGAATGATTTTTGCCCCTCCGGGCGTATCCAGAACTACGCCAGGGCACGATCTAACCTGCCAATAAGGATAGATATTTTCTTCGGCGCCTAGCGATGCCTGTTGATGGGCAAGGGTCGCGACCGTCGGACGGTGACGGGCACCGCCCATATTGGTCGTAGCGAGGCTTGAAAATACCGTCAGGACAGATGAGGCTCCTGACGGTACTTTTTTACGCTAAGCTGCTGACAATATGCAGTCGAGGCTTCCGGCGGCAAGGCAAAAAGCTACCATGATCTGCGGCCGCTATAGCGTAGCGAAGATGGCGAAGTCGAACATGAAGCGGCAGCGGCCGAGATCTCCTTCCCGACATCTTTGGACCGGATGCTACGGTTAAGCAGCGCGAGATGGGCTCGTATGAGCTTCGTTGAGCGCTTCGATCACCGTCTCGGCCAGTTTCGAGGAGGATTGCGGATTCTGGCCGGTCATCAGGTTGCCGTCCGTGACCACGAAGACGCCCCAGTTCGGACCTTGCTCGAAGCGGCCTCCCTTCTTGCGCAGCGTGTCCGCGAGCAGCCAGGGCGCGTTGTCGGCGGTTCCGAACTCGATCTCTTCTTCGTCGCTGAGCGCGGTCATCCGGCGGCCGGCAAAGGGCCATTGCCCATCCGCGTCCGTCGCGGCGAGGAGCGCGGCCGGGCCGTGGCAGACCGCGGCGATGACCTTGGATTGTTTGTCGGCCTCGACGAGAACACGGCCCATATCAGGATCCTTGTAGAGATCCTCGACAGGACCATGTCCACCGGGCACCACGACCGCGTCGTAGATACCGGTGTCGATGTCGGCGAGGACCAGGGGGTGCTCGATCCGCTCCGAATTCTGGGCGAGATAGCTTCGCATCTGTCCCGCGATCTCCTTGCCCACGATCTTGGGGTCGAGGCTTTTCTTGTCCATGGTCGGAACGACACCACCAGGGCTCGCCAGATCGACCTGATAGCCGGCTTTTACAAACGCCTCGTCGAGATCGACGAATTCCTGGGCCCAGATACCCGACTCGTAGATGGAGCCGTCAGCGCGGGTCCATTTGTCCGCGGCGGAAAGAACAATCAGAACTTTGGTCATCACTCATCTCCTACTTGCTGGATGCTTCACGGGATGTGGGGCTCAGGCAAGGGCCACTCGGGGCCCTGCCTGTTCGCATGGCCGGATCAGGCCCGGCCGGCCCGAAGGTCGATCACGAAACGATAGCGGACCGACTTGTCCTTCACGCGGTCCATCGCCTCGTTGATCTGGTCGGGGCGGATCAGCTCGATCTCGGGCTTGATGTTTCGCGCAGCGCAATAGTCGATCGTCTGCTGGGTCTCGGCGAGGCCGCCAATCAGCGAAGAGCCAATGTTCTTGCGGCCGGACACGAGCATTGCGCCGTTGACGTCATCGAGGTTCATCATGTTGCCGATGTTGACGAGCGTGCCGGCGACCCTGAGCACCCCGAGATAGGGGTTGACCGAGTAGCTTTGCGGGATCGTTACCAGCAGAATGTCCAGTTGACCAGCCAGCCGCTGCATCGCCGCCGCGTCGGTCGACAGCACTGCATCGGCCGCGCCGAGGCGCTTGGCCTCCGAGATCTTCGCCGGGGTGGTCGTGAATACGGTCACTTCCGCACCGCGCGACACCGCGAGCTTGACGGCGATATGGCCGAGGCCCCCCAGGCCGACGACTCCAACCTTGGTGCCTGCCTCGATGTCCCAGCGCCGGATTGGCGAGAAGGTGGTAACACCGGCACACAGCAGCGGTGCGAACGCCGCCTGGTCGACCGTCCGGGGCACCTTGAGCACAAACCTCTCGGGGACCACGATCTGCTCAGACCAGCCGCCATAGGTATGGCCGCCGAGCACCGGGTCGGGCGAATTGTAGGTGAAGACCTGCTTCGACGGCGTGAGGCAGTGCTGCTCGAGACCAGCCTTGCAGTTTGCGCACTCGCCGCACGAATTCACCATGCAGCCGACGCCGCAGGTATCGCCCACCTGGAAGCGGGTGACGTTCGCGCCGACCGCACGCACGACGCCGGTCATCTCATGGCCGGGCACGCTCGGCCACTGCGTCGTCATGATGCCGTACCACTCGTCGCGAACCTGGTGGATGTCAGAGTGGCAGATGCCGCAATAATGGACGTCGATGAGCACGTCGTTCGGGCCGACCGCGCGGCGCTTGATCGAAAGCGGACGAACTGGAGACGTCTTGCTCGCCGCACCATAGGCGCGGGTCTCGAAGGGGGCCGTGGGCGTGGGCGCCGGGCTGGGCTGCTGCGCATCCGCAGCGGTCGCGGGAGCGGCGAGGAACGGCGCGACCGCGAGACCGGCTCCGGCCAAGATCAGGTTGCGCCGGCTCCAGTCCGCAACGTCGGGCACATGGGTGGGGTCATTGCAGTTCTGGCACATGGAAAAGCCTTTCTCTTTCCTGGTTGCAGATCGTCGAGCCCCGGCGTGGTGCCCAGGTTGGGGTTTTGTCGGGAAGCTTCTGTTTTCCCGGGCCGCCTCTGGTCCCGTCTGCCTTTGTCCGCAGACTAGACTTGGTGGCCGCTAAGGGAATTGAGGCCGCGCTTATATCGGCCGATACCGCAGGTATGAGCCTCGACCATGCGGGTCAGTCCGGTGGCATCCGGTCGCCGGTCCGCGAAGCCCAATAGGCAGGCGCGTAAGCGCAGTCGCGTGAGCCGAGGCCGGTCGCGGCGGCCTCATCGAACACGGAGAGCGCCCGGGAGGCGAGAGGCAGCGAGACGCCAAGGGCTACCGCCTCGCTGCGCATCATCCGAAGATCCTTGCGCATCGCGTCGATATCGAAGGTCGCGACCACATCGGGGTTTCCCCCCAGCGCAGCCGCCACTGCCGATGCCTTGACCTTCAGCACGTTCGCGCCGCCCGCGGTCTCGGTGAACAGCTGGACCATCCACTCTGGGTCCTTTTCCAGCGGCCTTGCGAGCGCAAAAGCCTCACCGAGGGCCTGCCAAAAAACGAGGAGCGGGAGATTGATCGCCAGCTTGGCGAGTGCGCCGCTACCGACCGGTCCCATATGCTCAATACGACGGCACAACTTTTCAAGTACCGGCCGGGCGCGCGCCAAATCCGCGATATCACCGCCCGCCAGCCCGATCAGTTGTCCCGCCCGCGCCGGACCCGTGGTGCCGCCAACCGGGCACTCGATGAAGGCGCCACCAGAATTTTCGACAGCGCTGGCAAGCGAGCGCTGTACCTCCGGGCGCAGCGTACTCATCTCGATGAACAGCTTGCCATCGGCTCCATGCAAGAGACCGTCGTCCCCATGATAGACGGTGTTCGCGGCAGCCTCGTCGAACAGGCAGGAGAGGACAATGTCGCTCTGTCTGGCGAGTTGTTCCGGACTATCGGCAACCGGCAGCCCGATAGCGGTCGCCTTCTCAGGGGAGCGATTCCAGACGACAACGTCGCTGCCCGTCTCTTGCAGCCGGGCCACGATGGCGGCGCCCATTTTGCCGATGCCGGCTACACCCACACGCATGGCTAAATCCTCCTATATTGGTGGCGAGCGGCCCCTTCCGGGCGCCGGACCAGTCAGATAGATGGTGCGTCGAGGGGTGTTGCCCTGAGCGCAGCGAGATCGGGGTTACTTCCGAAGATGCCCCAGTTCGCCTCGGCGATTTCCTGGATGACGATGTAGACCGGCACTCGCTCGGCGATGCCCAGGTGGCGGCCGATGATCTCGGTAACGCCTGGGATGAGCCGTTTCTTCGCGTCGGCGTCGAGGCCGCCTTCAATGACAAAGATCTGGATGCTGACAACAGGCATCGTCGCCGATGCAGCGCCCATGAAGACGGCGTCGTCGTTACAGGCATTGAAATAGGTCCAGACTGTGCTCTTCACGAAGGGCGACTTAGGCAGCTTTTCGCAATCGAGCGCAAAATCGGTCAGTTCCGCAGCAATCGCCTGGCGGGTGGTCGCGTCAAAGGCGGTGGCCGGGGCATGGACGATAATCTTCGGCATGGTCGCAACTCCCGTGGAAAAGAATGAGGCCGCCGCGTCTCGCGCGCGTGAGCGGCGGCCTCGCTCCGGCCCGGCTCGGTGGAATTTTCCGGGCTGCTCGTCAGGGATCAGATATTCTGACCACCCGACACTTCGATGCGCTGCGCGGTCACCCACCGGTTATCCGGGCCGAGCAGGCTGGCGACCGCCGGACCGATATCGTCGGGGACGCCGACGCGGCCGAGCGCGATCATCGCGGCGAACGCCTCGTTATAGGCCGGCGTGTCGCGGACGGCGCCGCCGAGGAAGTCGGTCTCAATCGCACCCGGCGCGATCGTGTTGGCGGTGATGCCACGAGCACCGAATTCCTTCGCCATGTAGAGGGTCAGGATCTCGACCGCGCCCTTGGCCGCCGAATAGGCCGAAAAGCCGGGGAACGACACGCGGGTCAGACCCGACGAGAAGTTCACGATGCGCCCGCCATCGGCCATCAGCGGAAGCAGCGCCTGAGTGAGGAAGAACACGCCCTTCACATGCACGTTGAACAGATGGTCGAACTGCGCCTCGGTGGTCTCGGTGAAGGCAGCCATCTCGCCGTGACCCGCATTGTTGACCAGATGGTCGAACGTTTCGCGGCCCCACGACTTGAGTGTCTCGCGGACCTTCTCCGCGAAGCCGGCGAATGCCGAAATGTCGGAAACGTCGAGTTGGATCGCGACCGCCCTGCGGCCGAGCGCCTCGATCTCGGAGACGACGGCCTGCGCCTGGTCGGCGCCGTTGCGATAGGTGAAGATCACGTCGCCGCCGTGGCGGGCAATGCTGACGGCGGTGTTGCGGCCAAGGCCGCGATTGGCGCCGGTAACGATCGAAATAGTGGTCATGGAAAGCTCCGTTGGTTGGTGGTGTTGGGGTATGCGCACTATGGTCGACCGATCCGGAGCGGTGTTGCCGGTTCCTCGGCCATTCTTGCCTATTTCTACGATGACGAGGCGTGGCCGGGGTTGAGGACGCGATCGACCATCTCCCCCGCCGAGCCCAGATAATTGGCAGGGTCCGTCAGCGATCGCAGCCGATCGGGCCCCAGCGGTCCGGCGACGTCGGGCATCTTGGCCAGCACCTCATAGAGCGACTTGCCGGTCTCGCTCGCCTCACGGCAGCCGGCGTATACGAGGTCATGCGCCGACTGCCGGCCCGTGATCGGCGCCAAGCCCATCATGACCGCTTCGGCAACGATGAGGCCGCGCGATGCGCCGAGATTGTCCCGCATCCGGTCGGAATGCACCTCAAGTCCCGAGAGAAGGAAACTGGCCTGGGCGAGTGCGCCTGAGGTCAGCGCGAAGCTTTCGGGGACTGCCGCCCATTCGATGTGCCACGGCCCGGTGGCGCGCTCGAAATCGTGCGCCATCGCGTCGAGCATGAGCCCTGCATGTTGGCGAACCATCTTCGCAGCGGCGATGATGAGTTCGCAGGAGATCGGATTGCGCTTCTGCGGCATCGTGCTCGACGCCCCGCGGTGCCGCACGAACGGCTCTGCAACCTCTCCGATCTCGGTGGTCATCATGATGGAGACATCGACGGCGATTTTGGCAAGGCTGCCGGTGATTAAGCCGAGAAGCTGGACGGCTTCCGCCAGCCCGTCGCGCGAGGAATGCCAAGTGATCGCTGGCACGCCGAGGCCAAGCACCTTGGCGAGCTCAGCCTGAACCGACAACCCCCTGTCGCCGAGAGAGGCCAGGGTGCCAGACGCACCTGAAAATTCGACGACGAGGACGCGGGGCTTCAGCTGCATAAGCCGTTCGCGATGGCGCTCGAGCGCCGAGAGCCAGACTGCGGCCTTGTAGCCAAAGGTGATGGGCAACGCATGCTGGAGATGGGTGCGTCCCGCCATCGGAGTGTCGCGATGCTGCGTTGCCAGCCGCCGAAGCGCATCGACCGCATCCTCAAGCACCGCCTCAATGCCCTCGATCCCACTGCGAACCTGCAGGATGGTCGCGGTGTCCATAATGTCCTGGGTCGTTGCGCCCCAATGGAGATATCGCCCGGCCTCGCCCGCGGCCTCGGCAAACTGCTCGACCAGCGGCAGGATCGGATAGCCGACGATCTCGGTATCGCGGCGCAGTCGATCCAGGTCGAAACTGAAGCGCTGCGCGGTCGCCGTGATCCCGTCGGCGGCTTCCCGCGGGATGACGCCGAGGCGAGACTGCGCCCGGGCCAGTGCGACTTCGCACTCGACACAGCGTTGCACGAAACTCCGGAAGTTGAAGACCTCGCGCATACCCGCATCGACCAGGCTCGCGCCGAACAGCGGAGAATCGATGAGCGTGAGTGGATGAATTGGTTCAGTCGGCATGGCCGGCGCTCCGTGCGATTTCTTCCGCGACGGGCTCGCCCAGGTCGCGATGCAGCACGAGCAGGGCTCGGCCGCATGCGCCTTCGCGGAAGAAGGTGATCGTCGCGGCGAGAAGAAGGAAAAGCGCTATACCGCTGGCGACCAGCATGACGACGTTCACCGGCATCGCGGACAGGATCAGCGCCTGGACGAGGAACGCCCCACTCACGCCCATTACTGTCGTCGCGGCAAACAAGGCGACCGCGGCGTTGAGCAGGCCAAGGCCGTGAAGCTGCAAACGCACCCGCGTTTCGGCGAACCCAAGCGCTGCCTGGGTGTCGATATATTGCTGCGAGAGGCGCTCGTCGCGCGCGACCAGCGAGGCCCGGAAGTCGCGCCACTGGGTGATGGCGAGATTGTACCGGACGGTCGCCCCGTTCTGCATGATGGCGCACGCGTTCGTCAGGATCGCGGAACCCGCAACGAACGAGAGCGGAGAGGAAGGATCGTCGAACATTGCCGGCCCCCTCGCGCTACGCGATGCTGACGTATTTGGTGCGCAGGTACGGATCGAGGATCTCGATACCGCCCTCGGTATCGATGCCGCTCTCCTTCCAGCCGCCGAGCGGCGCTTCGGGATAGTGCATGACCATGCCGTTGACGCCGACCACGCCATATTCGAGTGCCGCGGTAAGCCGCCGCTCTCGATGGACGTCATTGGTGACGATGTAGGAGGCGAGCCCGAACTCCAGGCCGTTGGCCCGGGCCAGCATGTCCGCCTCGTCGGTGAATGGCAGGATGGGCACTACCGGGCCGAACGGTTCCTCGTGCAGGATCGCCGCCTCGTCGGGTACGTCAACGAGTACCGTCGGTTCGTAAAAGAAGCCCCGGTCGCCGTGACGTTTGCCGCCGGTCAGCACCGTCGCACCGCCCATGCGGGCGTTCTCGACCAGGCCGCTGATCGCCTCGAGCCGCCGCGCATTTGCGAGGGGTCCCATCTGCGTCTCGGGGTCGGTGCCGTCGCCGAGGCGCAGCGCGCTTGCCAACTCCACGAAGCGCGCGGTGAAGCGCTCGACAATCGGTTCCTCAACGAAGAAGCGGGTGGGGCACAGGCAGATCTGGCCCGCATTCATGAACTTGGCGCGCACGAGCATCTCGGCGGCCCGGTCGGGGTCTGCGTCGGCACAGACGATCACCGGCGCGTGTCCGCCCAGTTCCATCGTGACGGGCTTGATGCGGGAGGCGGCGGCGGCCGCCAGGCGCTTCCCGATGGGGATCGACCCGGTGAAGGTGATCTTGGCAATCTCGGGAGCAGCGATGAGATAGTCGGAGATCTGGCCGGCATCGCCGAAGACGACCGCCAGCGCGCCGGGCGTGACGCCAGCCTCAAGCAGTGCCTTGGCCATCACCAGCACCGAGCCCGGCGTCTCCTGCGAAGGCTTGCAGATGATGCCGCAGCCGGCACCGAGCGCGCCTGCAAACTTCTTGGCGGCGAGCGCCATCGGGAAGTTCCACGGGGTGAAAGCGGCGACGACCCCAATCGGGTGGCTCTGGACCTCGATCCGGCTATCCGGGGTGCGACCCGCCAGGACCCGGTCGGCGATTCGGCGCGCCTGCTCACCACCCCATTCGAGGAAATCGGCCGAGCGTTCGACCTCGATCCGGGCCTCGGCAAGCGGTTTTCCCTGCTCGACAGTCATCGTGAGCGCCGCGGCTTCGCTGTCGCGGCGCAAGATCTCTGCCGCCCGCTTCAGGATGCGGCCGCGCTCCCAAGGCACGACGGCCTGCCAGTCGCGCATGCCGCGGACTGCAATCGCGACAACCTCCTCGAGATCTGTCTCAGAGGCATAGGCGACACGGCAGACCGTCTCACCTGTCGCCGGATTGACGACGGCTTCGCTTTGTCCGGTTGATCCTTCGCAATCCCTGCCGTCGATGAGAAGTTTGAAATCGGCCTTCATGGCGAAACTCCTGGATGGTGCCTGGCCACATGGCCGGACACGAGTTGGTCTAGGCTCGCCGGCAGGTTGGAACTTGCCGGAAGCTGGGAAATTATTGCCTGTTCCTGGGAAACGTGGCCGCCTCACGCAGCCTGCGTCGGGGCGCCTCAGTTCTCGATGAACCCTTGAAGATCGGCGTTGAAGCGCTCGGCATCGACCTGGGCGAGACCATGCGAGCCGCCCTGGTAGATCTTGAGGGTCGCACCCCGCACGAGCTTGGCGGATAATTCGCCGGACACCTTGATCGGCACGATCTGGTCGTCAGCGCCGTGGATAATCACGGTCGGCTTGTCGATCGCCTTGAGATCGGGGGGGGTGGTCAGCCTCCGAAAGCTCGTGGACGTAGTCATATTGGCCCTTCGTAATCGGGCGGCTGTTGCCGTCCTCTGGAATGGTATGTCGGGGTCATTGTCGGCCTCCGCATCGTTGATCTTGATGAAAAGTTACGCCGTGCGCGGGTGACACAGAACTGAGCTCGATCTTATATCCGACGATACCGATGGTATGAGCTTGACCCTTCAGTGGTGGCTGGAATGGCTTCCGCCGCGCGCCCTCAGTTGGCACGCGCGTAAGTGTCCCTGCCGATCCTGATAGCTGCAAGATCGACCGGTCGTTGATACCTAGGGTGTCTCAATCTGCGATGCGCATCTCGGGATCGGTCTGGAACGACCGGACGAGGAAATCGATCACCGCGCGGGTGCGATGCGGAAGACGCCGCCGCGATGCATAGGTGATGTAAATTGGGTGACGCCGAAGTGGCTGTTCCGGAATGAGCTGGCATAGTCGACCGGCGGCAATGTCTTCCAAAACGAGCACGGCAGGCAGGCAGGCAATACCCAGTCCACCGAGTGCGGCACGATAGGCCGCAGCGGCATTGTCGGCGCTAAACCTGCCGCGAGGAGCGACATTGCAGCCCATGCCATTCGGGCCGTCCAGGAATTGCCAGCTCCGTCCCGAGCCGGAGCGGGAATGGACGATGCAATCGTGGCCTTCGAGATCCGCTGGTCGGACCGGAGCAGGCTTGCGCCCGAGGTAGGCTGGCGAGGCGACGAGCATTTCGGCCATCGAGCCGACCCGCCGGCAGATGAGATAGGCGTCCTGCGGCTCGCCGATACAGACCTCGAGATCGAGGCCGTCTTCGATCAGGTTGCCACAGCGGTCGCGGAGCACGAGATCGACCGAGAGCTCGTCGAACTCGCTCAGCAACGCGGTAATCCGGTCGCTGAGGTAAAGGCCGAGCGAGACCGGCAGCGCGAGGCGCACCGATCCGACCGGCTGACGCGACCAGCGTCCGGTCAATTGACGGATGCCGTCCGCGGCGTCGATCAACTCCTGGGCCGGGAGCAAAAGGTTGCGCCCTTCCTCCGTCAGCGTGACCGCCTGGGTGCTACGTTGCACGAGCCGCGCGCACAGATAGTCCTCAAGCGCGGTCACTTGGCGCGAGATTGCGGGTTGGGTGACGCCGCGCTCGGCGGCAACAGCCGAGAAGGAGCCCGTCTCCGCGACCCGTACAAAAGATTGGAGGCTGCTGATGAGGTCCATTGCGATCAACCTCCTTTTCGCAATCAGTGCGTCAGCACTTCAATACACTCGACCAGGTCGGGGTCGAATGCGACATGATCCTCGATCTCGCAGACCGCCCAATGCGGCATGTCATAGATCCAGGCACCATCGGGTGTCTCGGCGTCATCGGCGGCAATACTGAAATAGGAAGCCTCACCCTTGTAAGGGCAGTAACGGGACGTCGGGGATCGCTTCAGAACAGCCATGTCAACATCGCGACGCGGGATATAGAGCACGGATGGCAGGTTCGCTTCGCGCAGGTTCAGCGCGCGAAGCGTATCGGCGACGACCTTGCCACCGGCAACGACGACCACATGGCCCCCGATTGGCTCGACGATGATCGGATGACTTCCATCCGGTACGCGCATGATGCCCTGCTGCATGTCTCGTCTCCAGTCTTCCTTATATCGCTCCGGCACTGTCGGCCGAGATACGTCCCTATCCTTGCGAAGAAACCAGTTCAGTCACGGTGCGTGCGATCTCGGAAGGCCGAGCCGCGCGAGCATCGCCCGCGGCGCACGGCGGTGTGCCACCGGGACACTCGCCCGCCACACGCGCCAGGTTTGCCGGGATCACCGAGTCGACCTGGATACCGCGCGACGCGAGCACCGGGGACAGCTGGCCGACCAGACCTTCGAGCCCACCCTGAACGGAGGAGGATGCAGGCGTCATCTCGGGCGGCAACGACGGTTCGAGTGTGACGACGAATCGCGAGCCCCTGTTCATCACCGGGAGCAGCTGCTGGATGAGAAAAAGCGGCGCCCGGACGTTGGCTGCGAACTCCGCGTCGAACGCCTTGATAGTCGCGTCCTGCAGTTTTCCCGATTTCGAGAGCCTGGCATTGAAGACCAGGATGTCCAGCCGATCCCCAACAATTGCGCGTGTCCGCGAGGCGAGTTCCTGCGGCCCATCAGGGCTCGCCAGATCGACAGCCAGCGCGATAGCCTTTCCTCCATTCGCGCGAATGCCGCTCACGATCTGCTCGGCCGCCGCGGGCGAACGGGAATGATGAACGACGACCTGCGCGCCTGCCTTGGCGAGAGCCATCGCCACTGCGCGGCCCGCGCCAGCGGATGCGCTCGTCACAAGGGCGGTCTTCCCGGTACACGGGTGCACGGCTATCCTCCACGATCTTGATGTGCCGCCGGCTAACGCTGGCCCCTACGGTCGCGCAAACACTCTCACTGAGCGGCTATGCTTCTGCGGTAAGCACTCTCAGCCGACATCTCTTTAATAACAGCTATTTTCATGGAGAGAATTACTTTGTATATGTTCTAGATATACCTTGGAGGCATATCGGCAAAATGGAACTGCGACATCTCAGATATTTTGTGGCAGTAGCTGAGGAAGGGAGCCTCAAGATGGCGGCCGAGAAGCGGCTTCACACCGCGCAGCCATCGCTAAGCCGCCAACTACGCGATCTGGAACTCGAGGTCGGCACAGATCTCCTAGCACGCAGTTCGCGAGGCGTAGAGCTTACGCCGGCAGGGCGTGCATTTCTCGATCATGCCCGGCTTGCTCTGAGCCAGGCTGCCGAGGCTGTTGCCGCTGCGCGGCGTGCCGTCCGGCCGCCCAAGACGAGCTTTTCAGTGGGCTTTCTGACGGGCCAAGAGGTAGAGTGGCTGCCGCATGTCACGAACGTGCTGAGCAGCCAGTTGAAGAATATCGACTTCAGGGTGTCGAGCGACTTCTCCCCGGATGTCGCGGAAGCGGTCCAGCGCGGCGAGCTCGACCTCGGCTTCTCGCGCATCGAGCCACAGCCCGATGTCAGTTACAAGATCATCGCGCATGAGCCGATCGTGGTGATCCTGCCGAGCGATCACCCCCTGGCAGCAAGGTCCGAAATCGACCCGCGGGATATCGATCCGGAATCGTTCATTGGATATTCCGAGACGCCGCACGTCCTGCGGGGGATCGTGGAGCGGTACCTGCGTGAGCGCGGCCTGTTCGTCTCGCCCAGTCACTTCCTCGACGGGTTTGCCACCGGTATCTCGCTTGTGGCGTCGACCCGGGGCGTTACGCTTCTTCCAGCCTATGTCGAACCTCTACTGCCTTGGTCCGTGGTGAGTAGACCACTCACCGGCAACCCTCCGGTCATCGAGATTGCAGCAGGCTATCGGACCGACAATCCATCGCCGGTGCTCCATAGCTTCCTGGAGAAAATCGACGAACTCATAGCCTCCCACGCCGCGACGCCAAGGCTGATGCGTCCACAACATTAGCCCGGCCAAGTCCCGCCAAAACAGATCGATACAGCGCTTGTCCGCATGCGCTGGCGGCAGACTCATCCGATCGAACGTAGAGCCCTTCTGCCCTGCTGGTCGGCCAGTTGCGCATCGAAGCTAAGGCGGGCGCGCTCCACTGCATCGAGATGATCGAGCGTCCACTTGTAAAGCGCCTTGAATGGCGGTTGCAACGAACGACCTAGCGGCGTGATCTCGTACTCAACAGCAACCGGAGAGAGCGGAAGAACCCGTCGAACGACAAGGCCGTTGCGCTCCAGGCGGCGCAGACATTGAGTGAGCGCCTTCTGCGTGACACCTTCGAGGTGTCGCTTGATCCCGTTGAAGCGCATGGGTCCGTCGTCCAGGACTGTAAGCACCATCATCGACCATTTGTCGGCGATCTGGTCGAACAGCAACCGGCTGGGGCAATTCACAGAGAAGCTGAAGCGGTCGGCAGGGGGCATGGTTTCCTCCAATATACCTGGGCGAAATAAAGTGCGTAATTGATCCTAGGTTTCCACTGTATACTTTGGTTGCTCTGCCTCAACAACGGAGCTACCATGTCTGCGCTTTCCCCTGATATTCTGTTCCAGCCCTTCTCGGTCGGCTCTCTGACCCTGCCCAACCGAATTGTCATGCCGGCGATGACCCGACTTTTCGCGCCCGACGGCGTGCCCGGGCCAACCAACGCGGCCTATTATCGCCGGCGGGCGGAGGGCGGTGCGGGTCTGATCCTGTCCGAGGGGACGGTGATCGACCGACCGGCCTCGCGCAATGAGCCCAGCATTCCCTTTTTTCACGGCGAGGCTGCCCTGGCGGGCTGGAAGCAGGTGATCGACGCCGTGCATGCTGCCGGCGGTCGCATGGGTCCGCAGATCTGGCACACCGGCTCGACCCCGGGAATGAGCGGATGGGAACCGGCGATCCCGGTCGAAAGCCCCTCGGGCCTTGCCGGTCCCGACACACCACGCGGCGTCGCCATGAGTGATGGCGACATTGCAGACACAATCGCCGCATTCGCGCGTGCAGCCGGCAATGCCAAGCGGCTCGGCTTCGATGTGGTCGAGATCCATGGCGCCCACGGTTATTTGATCGACCAGTTCTTCTGGTCGGCCACCAACCGCCGTGAAGATCGCTATGGCGGTGCGACAATCGCCGAACGGTCGCGGTTCGCAGCCGAGGTCGTCGCTGCCGTGCGTGCCGCCGTGGGGCCGGACTTCCCGATCATTCTCCGCCTCAGCCAGTGGAAACCGCAGGACTATGGCGCGCGCCTTGCCGCTTCACCTGACGAGATGGCCCAATGGCTCGAGCCTCTGGTCGGCGCGGGCGCCGACATCCTCCATTGCTCGCAGCGGCGCTTCTGGGAACCGGAATTCCCTGAAATCGATGGCCAGACGGGCCTCAACTTCGCCGGTTGGGCGAAGAAGCTGACCGGCGCAGCGACGATCAGCGTCGGTTCGGTCGGCCTGTCCGGCGAATTCCTTGGCGCTTTCGGCGGCGAGAATTCTAACGCCGTCGGCCTTGAACGGCTTATCGAGCGGATGGAACGGGACGAGTTCGATCTGATCGCCGTCGGCCGTGCACAGCTTGCCGATCCGCAATGGACAAGGAAAATCCGCTCAGGCGACACGGCCACCCTCCGCGGGTTCGAAGCTTCGGCGCTCGCCGCTCTGGATTGACATTGGCTGCCGAGAGCGTTGACGCTCTCGGCGAGGCCGTAACTATTCCGGGAATTCGGTTTCTTACCATCGACGGCCGTGGTAACATTTTGGCCGTTGTCCGAAGAGCGCTGCGGAGCCGATTAGAACCTGGGGCGCCCGTCGAATTTAGGATTGGCTGGAATGGCGGACGGGCACCCTTTGGAGAAATTGGCGCGTGAGCCGATGCATCCGCGCCAAATCGTGGCGATCGCCATCCTGACAGCCTGCACGGCCATCGAAGGGTTCGACGTATATGCGATTTCGTTTGCAGCTCCAGGGATCGCAGAAGCTTGGGGGATCGACCGTGCCACCTTGGGAATTGTCCTGGCAATGGACCTCGTCGGCATGGCCATCGGCTCCATCCTGCTCGGGCTCGTATCCGACCGCTTGGGCCGCAAGCCGATTATCGTTTCCTGCCTTGTCATTATGGCAACCGGCATGTGGCTCGCCTCCTGGGCGCCGACGATATTCGATCTTTCCGCCGCCCGTTTCTATACCGGGCTCGGCGTTGGCGGGCTGCTCGCGTCAAGCAGCGCAATTGCCGCCGAACTCGCCAATGACCGGAGGCGCAGCCTCGCCATCGCACTGATGATTGGCGGCTTCTCACTCGGAGCGATTGCCGGCGGAACCTTGATCTCGGAATTACTCGCCCGAACCGATCGATGGGAAGCCGTATTCGAAGTTGGCGCGTTGGCAACCACGATCCTCATTGTTCCAGCGCTGCTATTCGTTCCCGAGTCTCTCGTCTTTCTATGCCAGTATCAGCCGAGAAACGCCCTCGCCCGACTGAACCGCATATTGTTGCAGCAGGGACGGTCGCCGATTGACGCGCTGCCTTCCCGGCCGTTGCAAAACACACGGTGCTTGGGTCGCTCGGCGAGAGACGTTCGCCGGACCGCATTTTTCCTCACTCTTGCATTCTTCGCCTATATGGTCTCGCTATACTTCCTCATGAAGTGGATTCCGAAGTTGGTCGCGGACATGGGGTATTCGCCTTCATCAGCCGGCGGTGTCCTCGTTTGGGCTCATATCGGGGGTCTTTTGGGCACAATCACCATAAGTCTCCTCTCGCAAATCTGGAACGTACGACTGCTCGTCGTTAGTGCGCTGATATGCGGCGCGGCGGCGGTCGCCGCATTCGGACGATTTTCGCAGGAGCTTTCGGCACTTACCGTCATTGCTTCAGCGGCCGGTTTCTTCATCATCGGCGCCAATTCCGGCTTCTATTCGATCGTAGCCCAATCCTTCTCTTCCCAGTTCAGGGCAGCAGGCACCGGCTTCGTCATAGGCGTCGGTCGTGCTGGATCCGCTACGGGTCCGATCATCGCAGGTCTGCTGTTCCAGATAGGGTGGTCGCTGGACGCTGTTTCTATCGTGATGGCGCTTGGCTGCCTGATCGCGTCCCTCTCCGTCGCCCTCTTGGCATGGCCGACGGAACGATCTGCACTGGACGCCGACTCTTTGGGCCTCGCTGAGGGCTCCAATGTCCTTGAGCTCGAGACCAAATAAGAGGCTTGCTCATACCTGCGGTATGCTTGCCTATTCCTCCTCCGGCATTGCCTGCCCTGGCGGCGGGAATTATGCTAAGTTCATGATGCACACATTGCTCGAGACTGTCAGGCGCTATGCGGAGGCCCATGCGAACACCGACGGTGTCGCCGTTACGCCATTTTCAGGTGTAGCGGTTGTCCGACAAACCTCTCCCAGCGCACTGCAATACGCAATCTCAAAGCCGCTTGTCGCCCTGGTACTGCAGGGCGCCAAACGTGTGACGATGGGAAGTGACACGTTCGACTTTGGCGCGGGCGAGTCGCTCCTGATCACGGCCGATGTGCCCACCGTCAGCCAAATCACGCGGGCGAACGTCAGTTCGCCTTATCTCTCGCTGGTGTTCGATCTCGATCCCGCGGTGATCGAGAGCTTGGTGGTGGAGATGGGAGCGACCCCTTTCCTCGCCGGCAACCCTGTTCGCGTGGATCCGACCGAGGCGGAAGTCGCCGATGCTGCGTTGCGCCTGCTGCGTCTTCTCGACCGCCCTGCTTCCGTTCCGATCCTGGAGAAGCAAGTGATCCGCGAGTTGCATTTCTGGCTGCTATCGGGCCGTCACGGAGGGGCGATCCGCAACTTGGGCGTTCCGGAAAGTCATGTTCAGCGGGTGAGCCGGGCTGTCGCGCTCATTCGAGACAATTTGGCCAAACCGCTCAGAGTTGAGCAGCTCGCGGCCGCCGCCGGAATGAGCCAGTCGTCGTTCCACGAGCATTTCCGCGCTGTCACCTCGCTCTCGCCCCTGCAGTTCCAAAAGCAACTCAGGCTTATTGAGGCACGCCGGCTGATGCTTTCGGAGGGGCAGATTATCAGCAATGCGGCCTACGCGGTGGGATACGAGAGCGTCCCGCAATTCACCCGCGAATACGGCCGGATGTTCGGATTGCCTCCGGCGCGCGACATGAAGGCCGCCAAGACACGCCTTCAGACGGCGGCATGAGCCGACCCTTCCACACACAGCTTCTCGCCCTGCATCGCCAGTAACACGATGAGCGAGGCCTCGGTTCTTGCGGCCAACCAACCTGGTTTCCGCACCATCGCCGTCCGAGCGCCGGGCATCTGAGGGCTAAGGAGCGGCGTTCGGCCGCATGAACAGGTGCGGATTGATGCTGCCTCGCGGCCTTGCAGAAGGATAAAGTGGACCAATCCCAACAGATGCGGGAACCGGTTTTGAAGCCGGCATTGCAGGAAAACAAAGAGATAGGGCATTGAAAGCGGCTCCGTTTTCGCCGGCAATGTTCCAGGAAGTCCGGTTGCGTTCCGGCCACGGCAACCGGGTTGAGGCTGACGACACAGGCAAGGACCAGTCACGGTGACGACTATCGCATCCATCGGCACGCCACCGCTTTCCGTAAGCGACGACCTTTTCCGCAAGATCGTGACGAAGATGGAAGACGGGATCATCGCCCTCGATAGCCGGGGCATCATCCGATACTGCAATCCTTCGGTGGAAGGCCTGTTCCTGCGGCCCCCCGAAAGCCTCGTGGGCCAGCCGCTGGACGTCATTCTTCCTCCACGCTATCGCAGGAACCATCACCGTCATCTCTCGGATTTCGGCCGTGGTCCGGCGGATGCGCGTTACATGGGAAGCCGCAACTCCTTCATCGTCGGCTACCGGGCCGACGGGACGGAAGTCAATCTCGGCGCAACCATCCTTCGCATGCGAACCGAAAACGACATGGTCTTCGTCGCGGTACTGCGGGATCTCACCGAGCGTCACGGCTATCAGCGCGAACTGGAGCAGCTGGCAAACACCGACCCGCTCTCGGGCCTCAACAATCGTCGGGCCTTCACCAATCTCGCGACACGGCACATCGCCCATTGCCGGGAAACTCATGCGCCCGTTTCCATCGCGCTGTTCGACGTCGACCACTTCAAGTCGATCAACGACCGATATGGCCACGATGTCGGCGACACGGTGATCTGCGAATTCGCCAATCTCCTGAAATCGGTGACCCAGGCCGACGATCTGCTCGCCCGCTGGGGCGGAGAGGAATTCATCCTGCTGATGCCGGAAACCGGCCTCGTCCGCTCCGGGGCGATTGCGGAGATGGTCCGGCGCAATATTCAGGTTCTGGAATTCGGGCAGCCCAATGGCCTCAGCCTGCGCATTACGGTAAGCGCCGGCGTCGTATGTTCCACGGAAGCGGATGAAACGCTCGACAATATGATCCGCCGCTCGGATCACGCGCTCTATGCCGCCAAGGAGGGCGGCCGGAACCGCGTGACGCTGGCCGGTCCCCGGGAAGCTCTTGCGGCCCTCGCCTGATCCGACACTTGTCCGGAGAAACGGAGAGCCTACGTGTCAGTTCATGAAGCTGATCGGGCAACGATTGCGCAAGCAGACACTTTCATCGCAGACGCGGCAGACGACGTTCTGGTCGTCGCCGAGATCGGCAAGGGCCGGCAACACCTTTTCGGCAAGATGGCCGAGCTGGTGGATTTCCTCCTCGCTCAATGCGGCAAAGGCGCGGTCGGTCACGCTTCGGCGCGCCTGAACGCTGCGCTCGTAGAGTTCGCGGCCGCGCTCCGTGAGCGTTAGCGTCTTGGCGCGGCGGTCACCCTCCAGCGGCTCGCCCCGACGGACAAGACCATCGCCTTCCAGCTGGTCGATCAGCCTGACAGTCGCGGAATGGGAGAGGCCGATGATCCGGCGAAGAGCCTCCACCGTATGACCGGACCCAAGACCGATCTGTATGATCGCGGCGACAGCACTCGGCCCAAGCCCTGTCTCGACAGAAAAAGCCCGCTCCATCTTGTCGACGAGCGCAAGGCTCATCGCTCCAAAGATATTTTCAAACCTGAATTTTTCTTTCTCGTCGATCACTCGGCACCTCTATATGTATATTGCATATATTTGGCGCGAATGACAGTCATAAGCGCCGGAAAGGTTTGAACCGGCCTCATTTTCCTTCATCCTCCGCCATGCTATCTGGAGCCGACTGCAAATCAGGGATCACGCCGAACCATGCCCACCACGATCTACGGCATCAAGAATTGCGACACCATGAAGAAGGCCCGGCTCTTTCTCGACGGGCGCGGGGTGGACTATGCCTTCCACGACTACAAGGCATCCGGCATCGACCGGACGCATCTCGAGCGCTGGTGCCGCGAGGCGGGGTGGGAAACCGTTCTCAACCGCGCTGGCACGACCTTTCGCAAGCTGCCGGATGCGGCGCGCGAGAATCTGGACGAAGCCCGTGCCATCGACCTCATGCTGGAGCAGCCGTCGATGATAAAGCGGCCGGTTCTGGAACGGGATGGCCGGCTGCTGATCGGCTTCAACCCGGAAACTTACGAACGCTTCCTTGCAGAGTGAGGACTGGCATGTCGAAGACCACCCGCGCCACGCAGGCGCTTGCCAAGGAAGGCATCGCCTTCACCGTTCACACCTATGAATACGACCCCGACGCCGAGCGAATCGGCATGCAGGCGGCGGAGGCGATCGGCGAGGAACCCCGCCGCGTTTTGAAGACGCTGATGGCCGAACTCGACGGCAAGCCGGTCTGCGTCGTCGTTCCCTCCGACAAGGAGGTCAGCATGAAGAAGCTCGCCTCCGCCCTTGGCGGCAAATCGGCAGCGATGATGAAGCCCGCCATGGCGGAAAGGCTCACCGGCTATGTCGTGGGCGGCATCAGCCCCTTCGGCCAGAAGAAGAAGGTGCCGACCGCAATCGAGATCGCCGCGCTCGACGAACCGCATGTCTTCATCAACGGTGGCCAGCGCGGGCTGCAGGTGAAGCTCGATCCGAAAGACGTGCAACGCGCATTAGGGGCCGTTGCGGCTCCGGTCGTCGCCTGAGATTTCGTAAGGTGCGCCTTACTTCCAAGTCGCTGCCCAGTCCCTGAGAACAGCCTTAGCAATGGCGGGCCATTCCTTGACCTCCGGCCGGACGATGATCTTCTCGTCCTGCGGCTTCCATGCGAGATAAACCTGTTTCGTCCCGGGATCGGCCGCCACCAGCGCCTCAACACCGCCACAGTTATGCGGCTTGCAGGCGGTGCCGATATAGAAGCCGTTCTTCATCTCGCCGCTGCCGACGCCGGTGATGATCTGCTTGTAGTCTTCGGCATCCTTGCCGAGCAAGCCTTCCATCTGCGCGGCGATCTCGGCGTATCCGAAAAGATCACCGGGATGACCGGGAGCGGTGGCTGCAAGTTCACGCCACCCCTTGGCTGCATCCGGCACGAAGGCAACGGCATCCAGCGTCTTGAAACCAGCGGCCGGGTCCCAGCTCCAGCGCTCACCGTCCCGTCCCGGCAGCGGCTGGATCGCGAAGACCAGCCTGCCCTCCCCCTCCGTCGCAGTTACGGGCATGCAGGTGTCGAGCGGGGCGTCCAGGCTGGGCAAGCCGTCCTTCGGCAGCCGGAGGACAAAGGGCGAGCCGGCACAGGCATTGCCGCCAGCGGAGGAATCGCCGATCACCACCGGCATGCCGGCCACGAGTGCGACCTGGGTAACCGAGACATAAATGTTGGAGTGAAGCACGGCGCCATCGACCTTGAGCGTCTCGCCATCGTCGTTGCTGTCGATCGTCACCTCATGGCCGAAGATCGTCATGCGGAACTCGCTCGCCGAGGCCGCTCCCATGAAGGCGGGCGCCGCGGCCAGCAGCAGTGAAAAGGCTGCTCCGGCCAGCGACCGGACCGCTGCAACCGTTCCCGTTCCTGTGATCCTGTCTTCCGTCATTTTTCCGCCCCGCGCTTCAATTTCGCCTCAAAGCAATCTACGTTGAGATCTTCAATGCAAACAACCATCAGGCCTAATTCCATGACATTCCTGCCCGAATTTGAAACTGCCGTCGACCCGGCCCGCCTCGATAAACTTGCCGAAGTCGCGGTCAAGGTCGGCCTGCAGTTGCAGCGGGATCAGGATCTCGTCATCACCGCACCGCTTGCAGCCCTGCCGCTTGTGCGCCTCATCACCAGGCATGCCTACCAGGCCGGCGCCGGCCTCGTCTCCACCTTCTACGCCGATGAAGCGGCGACGCTCGCGCGCTACGAACACGCGCCCGATGCGAGCTTCGACCGCGCATCCGACTGGCTCTACGAGGGCATGGCCAGGGCCTATGAAAAAGGCGCTGCCCGGCTCGCGGTGGCCGGCGACAACCCGATGCTGCTGTCGGCTCAGGACCCGGCCAAGGTCGCGCGCGCCAACAAGGCAAACTCGATCGCCTACAAGCCGGCTTTGGAGCATATCTCCAATTTCGACATCAACTGGAACATCTGCTCCTATCCGAACCCGTCCTGGGCAAAGCTCGTCTTCCCCGACCTGCCGATCGCGGAAGCCGTCGCCAAGCTCGCTGAGGCAATTTTCGCCGCTTCGCGCGTAAACGAAGCCGATCCCATCGCCGCCTGGGCCACCCACAATGCGAACCTTCGCAAGCGTTCCAGCTGGCTGAACGGCGAGCGGTTCGCCGCGCTGCATTTCACCGGTCCCGGCACCGATCTGACGGTCGGCCTTGCGGACGGCCATGAATGGCATGGCGGCGCGTCGACCGCCAAGAACGGCGTGACCTGCAATCCGAACATCCCGACCGAAGAAGTCTTCACCACGCCGCACGCGCTGAAGGTCGAGGGAACGGTATCGAGCACCAAGCCGCTTTCCCACCAGGGTACGCTGATCGACAATATCCAGGTTCGCTTCGAGGGAGGCCGGATCGTCGAGGCGAAGGCTTCCAAGGGGGCCGAAGTGCTGAACAAGGTGCTCGATACCGACGAGGGCGCCCGCCGTCTCGGCGAGGTGGCACTGGTGCCGCATTCATCGCCGATCTCGGCATCCGGCATCCTGTTCTACAACACACTGTTCGACGAGAACGCCTCGTGCCACATCGCACTCGGCCAGTGCTATTCGAAATGCTTCCTCGACGGTGCTTCGCTCAGCCCCGAACAGATCAAGGCGCAGGGCGGCAATTCCAGCCTGATCCACATCGACTGGATGATCGGTTCCGACAAGGTGGATATCGACGGCATCAGCGCCGATGGTGCGCGCGTGCCTGTCATGCGCAGGGGCGAATGGGCCTGACATCACAAGCACGACCGAGGCAAAATCACACTCGGGCGGCGCCTGCGGGCGCCGTTTCCTTTCCTTGACTTCGTTTCGCGTCCGTCGAAGCATGAAGGGCATCGGGGCTCACGGGCCGTCATAGGCGGTCGCTTCCGGTATTTTCAGGAAAGGACATCGATCATGCAATCACTTTTCAAGACGCTCATCTTGACGACCGCTTTGGCGGTCGCTGGCCTTGCTGCTCCCGGACATGCAGAGGAACCCGGTCTCTGGAAGGCCTATAACCAGGTCTTCAAGGGCGCCAAATATGTAGACCTTACCCATACCATCAAACCCAACATCCCCGTCTGGGCCGGGTTCGGGCCATCGGCCTTCGCGCCCGCAAAGGCCGGTGTCGACATCGAAGGCTACGCCAAAAAGGGCGATACCTATACCTATGAGAAGCACGGCTTCGAGGCGACGACCTACAATCTCGCGACAGATCAGCTCGGCACGCAGCTCGATCCACCGGCCCATTGGGCGCCGGAATATGCTGCAATCGACGAGCTGCCGGCGACTTATGCGATCCGTCCGTTGGTGGTGATCTCGATCGAAGAGAAGGTAAAGACCGATCCGGGCTATCACCTGCAGGTTTCCGACATCGCCGACTTCGAGGCCAGACATGGAAGGATCCCCGAGGGATCGGTGGTCTTCGTCCGCTCCGGCTGGTCGAAGAAATGGCCGGACCCGGCGCTGTCGACGACCACACCCTTTCCCGGCGTCGGGCTCGATGCTCTGAAGTTCCTGCATCTGGAACGCAAGATCCTGTTCCACGGCCACGAGCCGCTCGACACGGACACGACGCCGACGCTGGAAGGCGAACACTGGCTGATGCACAACGGCTTTGCCCAGGCGGAAGGCGTGGCCAATCTCGATCAGGTGCCGGAAACCGGCGCGCTGGTCGCCATCGGCTATCCAAAATTCGGCGGCGGTCTCGGTGGATATGCCCGCTATATCGCGATTTGCCCGCCGGACTGGCCACATGGCGTGACCATTGGTTCTGTGCCGGAGGCACCGCTGACCAAGTATGACAAGCCGTTGCATTACGACGAGGCAGCCGGCATGCGCATCCGCTGAGAGCGGCAGGCCGCGGCCGGACGGTCGCGGCCATCCCCTGTTGTTACGTCTGCATGGACACCCGCTGGGCGAGCCACACACTGCCGATCACGAGTAGGAAGCCGACGATCTGCAAGGGTCCCAAGGCCTGCCCGAGCAGCAGCCAGCCGAGAACGGTAGCGACCAGCGGGCTTAGGAAACCGAGCGAGGCGACCGCCGATGGTTCGATCCGGGCAAGCCCCCGGAACCACAGGATATAGGTGAAAGCTCCGCCGATCAGGCCGAGATAGGCGAAACCCGCGATATTGGTGAGCGAAAGCGGCGGCAGCGGCGGTTCGAGCAGCAGCGCTAACGGTACAAGCAGAATACCGCCCGCCGTAAGCTGCCACGCCGTAAACGTCAGACTCGAGACCGGCGGACGCCAGTGGCGCGTCAGTACCGTTCCGGCCGCCATGGAGCAGGCGCCGGCAAGGCCGGCCATGATGCCGACCGGGTCCAGCGCCGCCTTCGGTGTTAACACCAGAAGCGCCACGCCGCAAAGGCCTGCGATCCCTGCCGCCACCGCCAGCGGGCGAATCCGGCTGTTCATCACGATACGGGCAAGCACGATGACGATCAGAGGCTGCACGGCACCGACCGTTGCTGCGACGCCGCCCGGCAGACGGTAAGCCGATACGAACAGCATGGCCCAGAAGAATGTGAAGTTGAGCGCACCCAGAAGCAGCACACGCATCCACCAGATCCCCTGCGGCAATTGCCTGACGATGGCAAGCAGGATCAACCCGGCGGGCAGCGCCCGCAATAGCGAGGCCGTCAACGGATAACCGGGAGGCAGCATGGCAGTGGTGACGATATAAGTGCTTCCCCAGACCATGGGGGCAAGCGCCGTCAGCAGAATGGCTCCGATGGGGATCGAATTTGTCTTCATATCGATATTCTTGATTTCAAGATAATTCAACATAACCTGGATTATCTTGACGTCAAGATTTTTCGACCTTAACCAGAAGACATGAGCGAAAAGACCGACAAGGTGGATGCCATTCTCGCCCAATGGGCAAGGGAAAGGCCGGATCTCGATACGCGCGCCATGGGCCTGTTCGGCCGGCTGGCTCGGCTCAGAACCCATGTTGGACGGGAGATCGAGGAGGTCCTCCGTCGGCATGGCTTGACATCGTCGAGCTTCGACGTTCTGGCGACGCTCCGCCGCTCAGGCGCGCCCTACCGGCTCTCCCCGGGGGAACTGCTGGATACGCTGATGGTCACGTCGGGCACGATGACCAACCGGATCGACCAGCTTGAGAAGCAGCAATTCGTGGAGCGTATCGTCAATCCGGACGACCGGCGCAGCGTGTTGATCGGCCTGACCCAAACAGGGCTTGCACTGGTCGACGAAGCTGTGACCGATCACGTCGCCAACCAGAACAAGCTGATCTCGACGCTCAGCGACGAGGAACGGACGACGTTCGACCGGCTGCTGCGGACCTATCTGGCGTCTTTTGAATAACCGACAGGTCCGCAGGTCGATCGTCAGGCGGGTGGGCTGAAACCCGCCTCGGATCTGCTTCTAATAATAATAGATGATCTTGCCGCCGTTCATGGCAGTCTGCACCCAGGCGACATTGTGAATGCCGATGTTGCGGCGGCTGAGCGCATCCAGAAGAGCCGGATCACGCGCGACCATGGCCTGGGCCTGTCGCATGCGGGCGGGCGTCGCATAGAGGACCGCCTGCGGCAGGCTGTCGCCGGCATGGCTCGGGCGATGCACGATCTGGACTGCGGTCACGCCGTCATTGTAGCTCCTGCCGAACAGGATGGAGGAAAGACCGTCGCCGGCAAAAGCGGGAAGCGCGCCTGAAGTCAGCAGCGCAAGGCCGGCAAAAAGGGCGATAGAGGTTTTCTTCATAATGTGTTTCTCCTTGGCGCATGGTCGGGGATCTGCGACACCCTGCGCCGCCTCATTAAACCTATCGTCATCCAAAATAGTGAACGAAACGACGAAATTAAACACCGGCCACCTCACGCCGCTGCAAATAGTCGTGTGCGATGAAATACGGTTACGGTGCATGCTCGCAGGGGCCGAAGTTCAAAGCCGCGAAAGCGCCTGCCGGACCTTCCCGATGAACCGCCCGCATCGTTCCTCGGTAACGCGATCCATATCATGCAGCGAGAACATGCGAAAATCGAGACCGCGCGAGCAGAACGCCGCCACGCCGCGCTTCAGGATACGCTTCATCGGGTTGCCCATGTAGAAATGCACGACCCACCAGGGCGAGCCCGTGGTAGTGACGATCCAGAACGAACGGATATTGCCGAGCTTCGGCACCAGCCGGCCCCCTTGCGGATCGTGATCGAAGGCCACGCCCGGCACGAAGACACGGTCGATGAAGCCCTTGAGGATTGCCGGCAGGTTGAACCACCATTGCGGAAAGACGAAGATCAGGCCATCGGCCGCGCGAAGCCGCTCGACCAGCGTCTCGACGGCGGACAAATCGTAGGGCGGCTGCATGTAGCTTGCCCGTTCGGCTGCGGTGAGCCGCGGATCGAAATCCTCGGCATAGAGGTCGAGCAAATCGACGCTGTGCCCCTTCGCCTCCAGCGTTTCCCGGATCTCGCCTGCCATCGCGGCGGCAAAGCTCTCCGCCAGGGGATGAGCGAGAACCACGAGAAAGCGTCGCCCGGTCATCAGAAGAGGCTTCCCTGCCCGCCCGACGGTTCGTTTTTCCTTGCCGCCCGGGCCGCAGGCACCGGCCTCGGCTGCGCGGGGCCGGATGGCATGGGAGCGGGCGGCGTTCCGTCACCCTCGCCTGTTACGGCTGCCATGCGCCCGTCGGCGAACTCGATCGAGATCGCCTCCCCCGCCGATAGTGCGGCGGTACGAGAAACGGGCCGGTCGTCGCTGTCGCGGATGACCGCATAACCACGCATCAGCACGTTCTTGTAGGAAAGCGATTGCAGCATGCGCTCGTGACCGGTCAGCGCCGCGCGCTGCACTTTCAGATCATTGCGGATGGCGCTATCCGCCCTGAGCATCAGGCTTGCGAGCCGGTCACGGCTGCGATCCGTATGTCCCTTGAGACGCGCCGGAACCGCCGTCAGAGCGGCATCGGCGCGGCCGATCCTGGTCCTCAGGCGGTCTATCGTCCGCTCGATGATGCGTTCGGCGAGAGCAGCCCGCTCCAGAACCTTCTGGCGACGTTCCTGGAGACGACGCGCCAACATGTCCGGCCGAAGCGCGCTTCCCACCCGCTCGAAGCTCCGGCGCTTGGCCATGATGTTGAGTTCGAGGCTCCGGCCGAGAGCCGTCGCCGCCTCGTCGAAACGCCGGCGCGGCAGGGCCAGCAACTGATCGAGCGAGGGCAGCGCGCGGGCAAGCGCACGCAGGCTCTGCCGCCGCTGCTCCATCTGCCGCGCGGAAGCGCCGGCGTGCCGGGCTGCGAGATTGGCCACCTGCGCCACCAGCTCCGCCTTGACCGGCACCGCCATTTCGGCGGCACCCGTCGGCGTCGGCGCGCGCACGTCGGCGGCATGGTCAATCAGCGTCCAGTCGGTTTCGTGACCGACGGCGGAAATCAGCGGAATGTCGCTTGCGGCGGCGGCCCTGACCACTATCTCGTCGTTGAAGCTCCAGAGGTCCTCGAGACTGCCGCCGCCGCGCGCGACGATCAGCACATCCGGCCGTGGAATTGCATCGCCGGGCTGAAGCGCGTTAAAGCCGTTGATGGCGTTAGCCACCTCCTCGCCCGAGCCTTCGCCCTGCACCTTTACCGGCCAGACGACGACATGCACCGGAAAGCGGTCCGAGATGCGGTGAAGGATATCCCTGATAACCGCGCCGGTCGGAGAGGTCACGACGCCGATTACGCTCGGCATGAAGGGCAATGGCTTCTTGCGCGCCACATCGAAGAGCCCCTCCGCGGCGAGCTTGCGCTTGCGCTCCTCGATCAGCGCCATCAGCGCACCGGCTCCAGCCGGCTCCATCTGCTCGATGACGATCTGGTATTTCGAGGAACCGGGGAACGTCGTGATGCGCCCGGTCGCAATGACCTCCATGCCCTCTTCCGGCCGATATTTCAGTTTGGAGAAGGCCCCCTTCCAGATCACGGCGTCGATGCGCGCCTTGTCGTCCTTCAGGCTGAAATAGGCATGGCCCGAGGAATGAGGGCCGCGGTAACCGGAGATTTCGCCGCGCACCCGCACGTGGTCGAAGGCCGTCTCGATCGTGCGCTTGATCGAGCCCGACAGTTCCGAGACCGTGAACTCGGCGAGGTTGCTGCGCGAATCGTCGTTGAAGAAACCGTTCATCACTCTTCCCTAGCGCAAATCGCGGGGAAGTTCAGCACCCCGCTTTTCCAGTCCCCCGTTTGCGACACATAGGAAAACTCTCTTCTTATCATGTCCTTGACCGAAAAACCGGTTGCTGCTCACCGTTCCGGCCGGTTGGAGGGGCGCGAGATCGTCCCCATAGGCCCGGAGGATGCGACAATGGTGCATCGACAATCCAAGAAGGAGCACCATATGACAGACCAATTCTCCAGCCTTCACCCCTCGCTTTCCGGCCCCGCCGCGACCGGCTTCGGCATCATTCCCGACGATGACGTCGATCTGCAGGAGGCTACCCGCGGCCTCTATGTCGGTTCCGGCGGCGATCTCGCTGTCGTGATACTCTCGGGCGCAAGCCTCGTTCTGACCAATGTGCCAGGCGGAGCGATCCTGCCGCTGCGTGTGACGCGGGTGCTTGAAACCGGCACCACGGCGGCGGATATCGTCGGCCTCGCCTGACCGTCCCGCAAACGGGAATCCGGGCAAGAGGCATAGAGGCTCTTCCCCGGATCATCCGGACTACCCCCGGGAAACCGGTTCTTAGCTTTTATCGGTTAAGACCAGTCGCGAAGATACCGGTGGAACTCGGAAAACATGGGCGTTTTCCGACTGGAATTCCGCTAAGGTTCTTTGATGTGGATCAGGGTGATTTCCGGCCGGTCGTGCTAGAGATCAGTCTGGTCAAGGGGTAGGGACAGCCGTGATATTTCTCTCGACAATGGCGATCGGGATCGCCGCTGGCATGACGCGTTCGGCCTTCGCCATCGCATTGGTCGCGCTTCTCATTCCGCTCGTCTTCGTGATGGCTCTCATCCTGCCGCCCGCGCCGGCCTCGCTGCTGCCGCTTGCCACCGCGGTGATCGGCTTCAACATCGGGCTCGTGGATCTGCTGCTCGTTCTTTTCGCCTGCCGAAAAGCGCATGTCCTGTGAAGCCATCGGGCTTTCCGCCCAAGGATCGGGCACCTGAGAATCAGGGGATCACTCGATAGAGGACGAAGCCGGAAGTCGGGTCCTTCGGCATGACCTGCAGATAGGCAGGTATCTCGCCTTTCGCCAGCAGGGCATAGAGCCCGTCAGGCTCCATCGAGGCGACCATCTTTGCCTGGGGATCTGTCCTGCAATAGGCGATCACCGTCGCACCCGCATTTCGCAGCAGCGGCAACGCCTCCGCGGGTTTCGCCATGCCGATATGCAATTCGGCAAGCATTCCGGCCTGATCGCGATGATAGGGTGCGGTCAGCACACGATGCGGCGTGTAGCGCAGGATCTTCACGCCGGCTTCTGATCCCGAAACGACGGTCGCCGGCTCCAGTCCGGCAAGCTGCGACAGGGCGCGCCTGCTGGAGCAATCCTCTCCCGGCTTGCCGCTTTCGGACGTCTGCTGACGAAGACGATTGACCACGCCCGCCGAGCCTTCGGTGAAGAATGTGCCACCCAGCATCCAGACGCTCGGCACGACGAGGAGGGTGGCGACGGCAAAGGTGAAGCCCATCCCCATATGCTCGGGATTACGGTTGGCGTTGCGCCGCAACTCGGCGACCAGCACCGAAAGAGGCAGGATCGACAGGAGATTGGCAAAGGCCGCCCCTCGCACCTGAACGAGGGCGATGGCCCAGCTGGCGAGAATGAGCGACAGCAGCACCGCATGCGCCTCGATACGGTCCCTGAGCAGAATGCGGGAGGCGCAGACGGCGGCGGCGAAAAAGCCGACGGCATAATAGCCTCCGAAGGTGCCTGGCTCGCGATACAATTGCGCCCATGCGGACTGCGCCTCAGTCACCCCGTCGAGCCACATCGTCACCAGGAGCGGGTCGAGGTCGTTCAGCGGATTCTGCAGACATTCCGGCGCAAGCAGCAGCGCCACAGCCAGAACCGCCACGCCATCGACTGCGAGCACGGCGAAGCGCTTTGTGCGCGCACCCTCGCCGAAGAAGGTCGAGAGGAAAAGCGCGACACCACCGACTGTGGCGATGCCGTAATAGCCCAGCGAAAGGCTGTCGCAGGTGACTTGCCCGTAAAGACGCGGCGGCACCGTCACAAAGAAGAAGGCGGAGATCGAAAGCGTCAGCGCAAGCGAAAAGGCGCGGGCGGCGAGTGCGTAGGCGCTGCCCTGCAAGGCCCAGACCACCGCAACCGAAAGGCAGGCGACGGCCACGAGCGGCGTGGTTTCCGCACCGATGGCAATCGCCAGCGCACAGGCAATACCGGCCAGCGCGAAATTCGCGGCCCGATGCCGCGTATCCGTCAGCGTGGCCGCAATGGTCGCAATCAGCACGAGCTGGACGTTGTGATGGTCGATTGCGCCGGGCAGGAAGCGGTTCGAGGCCACGACGAAAAGGCAGGCCAGCCCGAGCGCGACATGCATGGCCGGCGCACCGCCGAGACGCCACGCACCGATACCGATCGCCGCCAGCAGCGGAAGGATCAGGAAGAGCGGCCAGACGAGCAACGCCGCGGCCTCAGCCCGTTCCGGCGCCATGAGCTGGCCGAAGAGGAGGATCAGGGCGGCGATCGGCAGATCGACAAGCCGCGACCAGTGCATCAGCGTGCCGCCGTCGAGGCCGAGGCGATACTGGGTCAGGTCGAACCAGCCCTGCCCGCCCAGCAGATCCCGGACCTCGACGAGGCGCATCCAGTCGTCGTTGTCCGCGCCGACATAGTCGCGGGCGCCCGGCGAATGAACCAGAACGACGGCCAGGACCACAACCAGATAATAGATCGGTAGAACCAGCCTGAGGCGTGTCCAGAACGGCTCGGTCGTTCCGACGGAAATGGCATGATCGGCCATGGGCATTCATTCCCCGCGAACCGGCTTCCTGTGAGAAATGGCCGGCGAGATCACAGACAGCATCGATACGTGAAACCTAGCTTTAACGTTCTCAAGAAATAGTAAAGCGCCGGCGACGCCATGATGGCCGCCCCCTTTACACGAGAGCTTGCGATGCGCGGAATATGGCCTGACGATCTGGATGTGGCTGTTCTCCTGCCCTGCTACAATGAAGCCGCAACCATCGGCAACGTGGTGCGCAGCTTTCGCGAGGCGCTGCCTGCGGCACGCATCTATGTCTACGACAACAATTCGACCGACGGCACCGCGTTGACGGCTATGCTGGCAGGCGCGACCGTGGTGCGCGAGCGCCGGCAGGGCAAGGGCCATGTGGTGCGCCGCATGTTCTGCGACATCGAAGCGGACGTCTATGTCATGGCTGATGGCGACGGGACCTATGCGCCCGAAGACGCCGAGGAACTCATTCGCACGCTCATCACCGAACGGTCCGACATGGTGGTCGGCACGCGGCGCGGCGTGCATGCCGATGCCGGCCGCCAGGGCCATGCTTTCGGCAACCGCATGTTCAACGTGCTCTACCGCTTTCTCTTCGGCAATGATTTCACGGATATCCTCTCCGGCTACCGGGCATTTTCACGCCGGTTCGTGAAGAGCTTCCCCGCCGTTTCCGGCGGCTTCGAGATCGAGACGGAAATGTCGGTGCATGCGACCCGGCTGAAACTGCCGGTCTGCGAGCTGGAACTCGATTACGGAAGGCGTCCGGAGGGGTCCCATTCCAAGCTTTCGACCTTCCGCGACGGCGCGAAGATCCTCTGGATGTTCGCGATGCTGATGAAGGAAATCCGACCCTTTGCCTTCTTCGGCACAATCAGTGCGGCCCTGCTGGCGCTGAGCATCGGTTTCATGGCGCCGGTGCTCTTCGAATTCTTCGCCACCGGTTACGTCAGCCGCGTACCGAGCTGGATTCTCGCCACAGTCCTGTTGATGATGTCGTTCCTGTCGCTAACGGCCGCGCTGATCCTGGATTCGCTCGCCCGTTCACGCGCCGAACACTTGAGGATCCACTACATGAACCTGCCTGCCCTGCACCCCGCACTTTCGGAAAAGACGGCAAGCGGCAACCACGAAAACAATGCCGTCCGCAGCGGCAAGGCGGATGCCGCATGAAAAAGCTGCTGCGCTTCGGCATTGTCGGCACGGCGGGCTTCCTGATCGATGCGGCGGTGCTGACGCTGTTGCTCAAGGCGACGCCGCTCGGACCTTTTCTCGCGCGCCTCGTCGCAATAACCGTCGCCCTCGTCTGGACATGGTTTCTCAACCGCAGCTTCACCTTCGGGGCGTCGCGCCATTCGATTGCGGTCGAGGGCTTCCGCTACGGTTCGGTGGGTATCACGTCTGCCGTGGTAAACTACCTGCTCTATTCGGCACTGCTGATCTCGGCCCCGATGCTCACGCCGTTTGCGGCGCTTGTCTTCGCCTCCATCGCCGCCATGGCCTTCAGCTTCTTCGGCTATTCCCGCTTCGTCTTCCGGCGCTGAGGACAGTTTATACTGCCTCCCAGCCATCCTTTTCGCCGGCGCGATAGATCGCGTCGATGAAAAGCTGGTTGGCGCGGGAATTTTCGAGACTCACGACCTCGCTGTGGTCACCGGTCTCCACGGCATGGGCGAAGGCCTCGGCCTCGCGGCGATACTGACGGCTGTCCTGGAAACGGAAGATCTGCGACTCGCTATGCGCACGGTTGGTCAACTCCACCTCTTCCGCCCCCCAGCGGTCGGCATTGAAGGGCGAGCGGACCTCGATGAAACCGTCCGTGCCGTGGAACGCCATGGTCTGGCGATTTGCCATCTGGGTGGAGACGTAGAAACTCAGTTCGAAACCGCCGAAATCGGCCTTGACGCTCGCATAGATGTCGGTACCGAATTCCGGGTCGCGCTCGACCACGGCCTGCACGCGCTGCGGTTCGGCACCAGTCGCAAACCGGGTCGAGATCGCCGGATAGACGCCGATATCCGGCAGCCCACCGCCGCCGAGCTCGGGCTTGTTGCGCATGTTGGCAGGGTCACGGTTGAAATAGGTGAAGGCCCCCTGCACGTGCCGGAGCCGGCCGATTGCACCTTCCGACAACAGCGAACGCACCTTGCGCCACACGGGAGCGTAAGTCACCATGAACGCTTCCGAGACGAGAACGCCATTGCGGTCGCGGGCGGCAATAACGTCGTCGATCTCCGCGGCCTTGAGCGCCAGCGGCTTTTCGCAGAGCACATGCTTGCCGGCATCGGCCGCCTTGATGGCCCACTCGACATGCTGCGCCGTCGGCACGGGAATGTAGACAGCGTCGATCACATCGGACGCCAGCATCTCCTCATAGGAACCGAAGGCATGCGGCACAGAAAAACGGTCGGCCATGGCCCTCGCCTTGGCCAGATCGCGGCTCGCCACTGCCGTGACGACGCAGTTCTCGGCATCCTGCATGGCAGGCACCACAAGATCGCGTCCGATCTTCGCTGTCGACAGAATTCCAAAACGCAACATGGGCCTCTCCTTGCATTTAAATCGTTTCAGAGAGGCAACCTATTGGCCCCCGAAGCCCTTGGCAAGGTCATCCGACGGGTCAAGAGAGCAGCCGGATTCCCATGCCCGCGCCAGCATATAACACTGTTCCGGGTGAACCGGTCAGTCGCCCCCATCGCCGCCGCCATCGCCTCCGTCATTGCCGCTGTGGTTGTCCGCCGGCGACCTGTCCTTGTCGGTGGCAGATGTCTTCGCCCGGCTGCTGCGCTCGAAATTAAACAGCAGTTCGTAAGCCGCATAGGCGGATGCGCCGAAAAACAGAATGGCCCAGCCGGAGGCATTGTTCGACAGCTCGACCAGTCCCCAGGCGGCGGGGGCAACCACCGTCAGGATGCGGCGCCAGAGTGGCTTGAAAAACGGATGCTGCGGATCGAGGAATTTCACGCCGTCTCCTTCTCCAGCCCGGCCTCCCTGCCATGGCTTCCTGCTGTTCGCGTTCAATCCTAGTAGCAGTGCGAACCCTTCATCCGCAAGGCACGCCCTCATGGCCACCTCTCACAAGGTCGCGACAAACCGGGTTGCCGCCTCCCGCAACGCCTCGCCGCCGAACCCGGAGAAGCCGATGACAAGCCCTTGCCGGGGCGTTCCGGAAACACTCATGGCAGACAAGGCCCGCACGCCAAGCCCTGCGGCACGCGCCTTCTCCACCATCGCCGTGTCCTCCGCCCCCGTAGGCAGGCGGGCGATGAGGTGAAGCCCTTGATCGGGCGTCTCCACCTCGATGCCGGCACGCGGATTGGACAGGAGCCCCGCGACCAGTTCGTCCCGCGCGACCTTGCTGCGCCGACGGGTGCGGCGCAGATGGGCGGCGAAATGCCCTTCACGCAGGAGATCGGTGAGGGCTGCCTCCGCCAGCGTCGGCGGGAAACGGTCCGTACGGCTCTTCAGCGCCACGATCCTCTCTCGCAAGGAGGGCGGTGCGACCATGTAACCCATGCGAAGGCCGGGAAAGAGCGCCTTGGAAAAGGTGCCGATATAGATGACATGGCCAGTATCATCCATGCCCTGCAGCGAAGTAAGTGGCGGCCCGGCATAGCGGAACTCGCTGTCGTAATCGTCCTCGATGATCCAAGCGTCGTTGCGCCGTGCCCAGTCGATCAGCGCCAGCCTGCGCCGCATGGTCATGGTGACACCCAGCGGAAACTGGTGCGACGGCGTGACATAGACAGCGCGCGCCGACGGCATTAGGTTCTCGCCGGCGACCGGGTCCATCCCCTCAGCATCCACCGGAATGCCCGAGAGACGCATTCCCGCTTCCGCAAAGGCGGTTCGCGCCATCGGATAGCAGGGGTCCTCGATCCAGACGCCATCGCCCGGCTGCAAGGCGCTGCGGATGAAGAGGTCGAGCGCCTGCTGGGTGCCATGGGTGATGACGACGGAAGCGCCATCGCAGCGCACGCCGCGTGCCGTTCGCAGATAGGTGGCGACGGCTTCGCGCAGATCCGCCGAACCCCGCGGATCGCCGTAATGGAAATGCTCGAAGCCTGGCCTTGCCAGATGCCAGGACATAAGCGCCCGGAACGTCTTCAACGTCCGAGCGTCGGCAGTCGCTATCCCCAACGTGCCCGGAAGGGGAGGCGCGATGTCGCCTGCCGCCTCCACGACCGTATCGGGTGCGCGAAGGACGGGAACCTGCGCCGCCACGAAGGTTCCGGCACCTGTGCGCGCCTCGGCAAAGCCGTCGGCGATCAGCATTTCGAAGGCGGCGACCGCCGATCCGCGGGAAACCTTCAGACGGGCCGACAGATCCCGCGTCGGCGGAAGCTTGGTTCCCGGCGCAATGGTCCCCGTCTCGATCAGCCGCCGGATGACTCGGTAGAGTGCTGCCGTATGCGGCCCGTCATCCGGCAGGACCGGGATCAGGGCCGACCAGTCGGCCGAATTGGTCTTCACTTTTGACATGAAATTGGAGCTATTTCGAACCAATGCCTCTGGATAGATAGACCGACAACATTGAGGAAGGCAAGGTCATGTCCACCAGCAGCATCGAAACCGGAACCGGCTCCTACCCCATCACCGACCGCAACCGGATCAAGCGCCTGCACGAACGCGGCAGCTATGACCGCACCGCCGTGTATGCGATCCTCGATGCCGGCATGCTCTGTCATGTCGCCTATGTCATCGACGGCCAGCCCTTCTGCACGCCGACGATCCATTGGCGCGAAGGCGACATGCTCTACTGGCACGGTTCGTCAGCCAGCCGCATGCTGCGCCATCTCAAGACCGGAACGCGGGCCTGCCTGACGGTCTCGCATCTGGACGGGCTGGTGCTCGCCCGCTCCGGCTTCCACCATTCGGCCAATTACCGCTCGGCCATGTGCTTCGGCACCGCCCGGCTGGTGGAAGACCCGGTCGAGAAGGGAAAGGCGCTGCGCGCCGTCGTTGACCGCTTCTATCCGGACCGCAGCGCACTGCTGAGACCAACCACCGGGCAGGAGATCAAGGCGACGGCCGTCATCGGCATGCGGATCGAGGATGCTTCGGCCAAGATTCGCGCCAAGGGCGTCGGCGATGACGAGGAGGATTACGGCCTGCCGATATGGGCCGGTGTCATTCCGGTCCGCACGGTACTCGGAGAGACGGAAGTCTCGCCGCATCTTCCGGCCGGCGTATCGAAGCCGGAAACGCTCTCGCTCTATGGGGCCGGAACAAGGCTGGACGACGCACTGACCGAGGCCCAGCGACTTTATGAAGAGGCCGGCAACCAATAAGGCGCCAAGGTCTCACTTCCACTCGTGGGCGCGATCTCCCTTGCAGGGCCGCGCGCTCACGAACGTAGAGATGTCCTCGGCTTTTTCGGCATAGGCGAGCGCATCGGCATCGTCGTTGAAACCGATGAAGACCATGAGCATGGAAAGCGCCTTGGGGTGCCCCTTCTTCCGATAGGAGAAGTTGACGGCGCAATGCGGGTATCCGGCATCCATTGCGTGGTCCTGTGAAGCATCCCCCGCAAGAGCTATGAACTGGCCGAGAGCCAGGAAACGATCGATCGCGGCGAAGGCCGTGGCCTGCGAGATCTGCTGGTTGGCGCCGGTGCTGGCGGAGCGGCCGTAAAAAAGGCTGTCTGTCAGACCCTTCCGGCGCTTTGTTTCATAAACGATGAGCCCGCCTGCGACTGCCAGTTCCACTCGTACGTCGAATGTCTGGAACTGCTCCGACGAACGGTCAAGCTCGGCGAACAGGCTCCTCAGATCCGCGACGTAGTCAGCATAAAGTGCGATGGTCATGGAGCCCCGCCGGTGGTTCGATCAAAAGAAGCGCCGCTCCTAGCACGAGTCATCCGCCGGCGATACCGGGTCTTCACAGCGATGGTGCCCCACAAATGGAAACGGGAGCCCGGCGGATAGCCGACCTCCCGACGTTTACGCGCGCCGCTCACTCGGCAGGCGTGGAAGGAGAACGGTCAGCAGGCCGAGAAGCGGCATGTAGGAGCAGACATTGTAGACGAACTCGATGCCCTGCCTGTCGGCGAAGACGCCGAGGACGGCTGCGCCGATGCCGCCGAAACCGAAGGCAAAACCGAAGAACAGGCCGGCGATCAGCCCGACGCGACCGGGCACAAGTTCCTGCGCGAAAACGACGATGGCCGAGAAGGCGGAGGAAAAGATGAAGCCGATCACCACCACCAGCACCGAGGTCCAGAACAGGTCAGCATAGGGAAGCAGCAGCGCGAAGGGGATGACACCGAGGATCGAGAACCAGATTACCGCCCGCGAACCGAAACGGTCGCCGATCGGCCCGCCGAAGAAGACTCCGGCCGCCGATGCGCCGAGGAAGAGGAACAGCATGATCTGGGCGTCCTGCACGCCGACCCCGAACTTATGGATGGCGAAGAAGGTGAAGTAGCTGGAAAGGCTGGCCAGATAGGCATTCTTGGTCGCCGTCAGCACGATCAGGATGGCGAGCGTCCAGGCCACCTGGGAGCGCGGCAGCGGCAGCGTCCTGTTGGGCAAGGGTCGCCCGGCATTGCTGCGGCGGTGGCGCATGTACCAGACGCTGACGCCCGAGAGTACGCCGAAACCGAGAAGCGCGATCAGCGAGAACCAGCTCAGCACGCCCTGTCCGCGCGGAATGACGATGAAGGCCGCAAGCAGCGGACCGATGGCCGTGCCGGTATTGCCGCCGACCGGGAAGAAGGACTGCGCCAGACCATGTCGGCCGCCGGATGCAAGCCGGGCCACGCGCGATGCTTCGGGATGGAAGATCGCAGAACCGATACCGATCAGGCAGGCCCCGACCACCAGCACCGAGAAATGCCCGGCATAGGCAAGGGTAATCAGGCCGGCGCAGGTGGACAGCATCGCCGCCGGCAGGGAAAACGGCATGGGCCAGCGATCGGTGACGATGCCGACGGCCGGCTGCAGCAGCGATGCCGTAACCTGAAAGGCAAATGTCAGAAGACCGATCTGCACGAAATCGAGTGCGTAGTTATCCTTCAGAAGCGGGTAGAGCGACGTCAGAAGCGACTGCATGATGTCATTGAGCATGTGGCAGAAGCTTGCGGCGAAAATGATGGAGAAGGCAGTCCTTTCGACCCGGCCTTCGCTGGCTGCTATGCTGGCCATCTTTTTTGTCCCTCGTCCTTGATGATAAACCTGATCCGCATATACCCCTGCGCGGATTGACACTCGTCATATCCGGCTTGTCGCTGGCCCGCTTTTGTGTTGTGGTCGAATTCTTTCGAGAGTGGGCCAAATGCGCGTTATTGATCTTACCGGGGCTGCTCAGAGCGTCGACCGGGACTACCACAATCAGAGCCTCATCTGGATCGAGCAGGCAAACGAGCCGGTTCTGGCGCTTGGCCGCGTTTATCCCGCCGGTTTCAAAGTTGCCCTTCATTCGCACAGGCGCGCACAGCTCTGGTTCGCACGGCGTGGCATCGTGCTCGTCAGCACGGATGACAGGCGATGGATGATCCCGCCTGGCCATGCCCTCATCATTCCCGCCGGCATGGAACATTCCGCCGAGATGGTCAGCGCCGTTGAAATGCGCTCCATCTATGTGAATGTCGCAAGCGACGGCGCCAGCCGGCCGCGCGTGGTCGAAGTCACTCCGCTTACGCAAAACCTGATCGAGGAACTGATCGAAGTGGAGGAAAAACCGGTCAGACAGAACCGTCTGGCCATGGTCACCGACCTGCTGCTCGACGAATTCCGCCAATTACCGGAACGGCCGCTCGGCCTGCCCTTTCCCAATGACCAAAGACTGGCACGGCTTTGCCGGCAATTCCTGAAAGTTCCCTCGGCAAGCGTCAGCATCGACGACTGGGCGCGGGACATGGGCATCGGCCGTCGCTCCTTCACGCGGCTGTTTCGTGCGGAAACCGGAATGAGCTTCGTGACCTGGCGGCAGCAGGCATGTCTTTTCGCATCCCTGCCAAGACTGGCGGATGGCGAGACGATCACCAATGTCGCGCTTGACGCCGGCTACGAGAATATCGCGGCCTTTTCCACCATGTTCCGGCGCATGCTCGGCCGTTCGCCCCGCAGCTATCTGAAGGCGCAGACGTCCTGAGGCGAAAGCCGCCGCAGCGGCTTTGCGACCGGGGATGCAGGCTTCCCTATCACGGCAAAAAGCCCCAGATCTTTCGATCCGGGGCTTTCGAACTCGTCTTCTGAATTGTTTTGGCTCAGAGCGTGCCGGCGCGCTGCTGCAGCATCATATAGGTGTCGAAGCCGTATTCGGCGACCTGCGCCCAGAGATAGGCGTCCTTCTTGAAGGCCTGCTGGCTGTCGTAGAGCTTCTTGAAGTTCTCATTCTTGGCGCTGAGACCGGCATAGGTCTCAAGAGCTGCCTTGTGGCAGACGTCGAGGATATCCGAGGAGAAGGCGCGAAGCTGCGTGCCTTCGGCCACGAGCTGGCGCAGAGCCATGGCATTGGAGGCGTCGTAGCGGGCAAGCATCCGGGCGTTCGCCGCCGCGCAAGCGTCGGTCAGCATGCGCTTGTAGTTTTCCGGCAGCTCGTTGAACTTGTCGAGGTTGAACATCGCGTGCACGGTCGGGCCGCCTTCCCACCAGGCCGGATAGTAATAATACTTGGCGACCTTGTAGAAGCCGAGCTTGTAGTCGTCATAGGGACCGACGAACTCGGTGGCATCGATCGTGCCCTTTTCCAGCGCCGGATAAACGTCCGAACCGGCGATCTGCTGCGGCGTCACGCCGACCTTGCCCATGATCTCGCCGGCAAGGCCGGCAATGCGCATCTTCAGGCCCTTCAGGTCGTCGATGGTCTTGATTTCCTTGCGGTACCAGCCTCCCATCTGGGCGCCGGTATTGCCGGCCGGAAGCGCGTAAAGGTTATAGCCGGCGAGGAACTCGTTCAGCAGTTCATTGCCGCCGCCGGCGGTGAACCACGCGTTGGTCATGCGTGCATTGAGGCCGAAGGGAATGGCCGTGCCGAGCGCAAAGGCCGGGTCCTTGCCGATGTAATAATAGCAGCAGGTATGGGCCATCTCGATCGTGCCAGAGGCCACGGCGTCTGCGGCCTGCAGCGGAGGCACCACTTCGCCGGCAGCAAAGGTCTGGATGGTGAAATTGCCGCCAGAGGCTTCCGACACGCTTCTGGCGATATCGGTTGCGGCATCGAAGATGATGTCCAGGCTCTTCGGGAAGGACGACGTCAGGCGCCAGGTGATCTGGGGATTTTCCTGCGCGATGGCAGGCGCTGCAAGTCCGGCGGAGGCTGCAGCACCCAAGCCGACGGCGCTGGCCTGTTTGAAGAAATTACGGCGGTTCATGGTCATCTGCCCTGGTTGTTTCCTGTCGTCATCGTTTCCTCCCGGCCTCCTCCGCCGGCGCGGTCTTAAGCACGACCGTCGCCAGGTTGCAAGACCGGCGATGCGGGGAATTGCGCCGGGACGCCTCATGCTTTTCGCAAAATTGCGCGGATCGCAGGCCAGGAAATCAGAAAACTGCGCGAAGACTCATCCGGCGGATGCCTTGCGGCGGGGGTCGTCGAAGGCCGGATTGTAGAAAAGAGAGAGAACCAGACTGCGGGCGATACGTTCGGCGGTCGCCATGAACCAAGCCTGCGCCGCCTCGCTCGCCTCAAGATCGGCAAGCGTCGCGCGGAAAAGCACTAGCCATTCGATAAAAAGCCCCTCGGTGATGCCATTCACCCCTTGATGGGCCTGGACCGGCTTGCCGCCATAGGCGCCATTCTTGAAAGCCACCGAAGTCCAGAAAGCCTTCATGCGCTGAAGATGGGCGGGCCATCGCCCGGCAAGCCGCGTATCGAAAACGGGGCCGAGCGTCTCATGCGCCTGCACACGGCCGTAGAAGGTCTCGACGAGACGGTCGATGAAGGCCACGTCGACGCCCATCGCCGCCATCTCGGCGGCGGCTCTTTCCAGGATCTCGGCGCGGTTGGCCGCCCTCCCGGTCAGTTCGTTTTCCATGACCTTCTCCTTTGCGTTGCCGCGTAACCTTCTCATGCTCTTACGGCTGGCATTCGTCAAACGGGAGGGCCGGGGCCGATCGTCGCATCTATGTGCGCGGGCGTGGCGGAATGCGATCGATCTGCGTCGATTGGCCTTACGCCAGCCTCTTGACCAGTGGTAGGGCAGGCACTTATTTTAGAATAATTCTAAAAATTGGAGTCTTCCATTCATGTTCCGCAGCCTGTTTTCAACGGCAAAGCGCTCCTTCGACAGCCTCAGCGAGCAGGAAATCCTGGCGCTGGCGATTTCGTCCGAAGAGGACGATGCGCGCATCTATCTCGCCTATGCCGACCAGCTCCGGGCGCAATATCCCCAGTCGGCGAAAGTGTTCGAGGACATGGCAGAGGTGGAGCAGACCCATCGCAACATGCTGATCGACATGCATCGCCAGCGTTTCGGCGAGCGCATTCCCCTGATCCGACGCGATCACGTCGGCGGTTTCTACGAGCGCAAACCCGACTGGCTGCGCGCCAACCAGTCGCTGGAGCAGATCCGCGCGGAAGCCGGAAAGATGGAAGAAGGCGCCTACCGTTTCTATGTGGAGGCCGCCAAGCGTACGAGCGATGCCTCGACCCGCAAGCTGCTCGGCGATCTGGCACTGGCCGAGCAGGGCCATGAGGAAATCGCCGCCATGCTCGGCGAGAGACATGTGCCGGGCGAGGTGGCGGCGGAGGAAAACGAGACAGCGCGGCGGCAGTTCATCCTGACCTATGTGCAGCCCGGCCTTGCCGGCCTGATGGACGGCTCGGTCTCGACGCTGGCACCGATCTTCGCCGCAGCCTTTGCCACCGGCGACACCTGGCAGACCTTCCTCGTCGGCCTCTCGGCCTCCGTCGGCGCGGGCATTTCCATGGGCTTCACCGAAGCCGCCCATGACGACGGAAAGCTTTCCGGCCGCGGTTCGCCGATCAAGCGCGGGCTTGCTTCCGGCATCATGACCGCTCTCGGCGGCCTCGGCCACGCCCTGCCCTATCTCATCCCGCATTTCTGGACGGCGACGCTGACCGCCGCGGTGGTGGTGTTCTTCGAACTCTGGGCCATCGCCTTCATCCAGAACAAGTATATGGAAACACCGTTCTTCCGTGCGGTCATGCAGGTCGTATTCGGCGGATCGCTGGTGCTCGCCGCCGGCATCCTGATCGGGAATGGGTGAGATGCGACCGGGCACAAGCGCCCGCTGAAATCGATCCAGCGAATCGATTTCAGCGTCGAACGCCACGAGCCAAAAGCGAGTGGCCGGGCGTATCCGTCGGTCACAACCCGGCTCACGTCCCCCTCACCGCAACAGCTTCAACGACCCCGTCAGCGACTTCACCCATTTCGACGGCCCGGCAATCCCGAGGCCGTCGATCTTTTCCTCGCCGAGATCCCGACCCGGCAAGGATGCCTCGTAATCGGCATAGATGTGCAGGGCACGGGCGAAAGCCGGGAACGGAACAATGGCGCCCGCCGGATCGGCGCCCGCCAGCGCCTTCAGCATCAGCCTGCGCAAGGCCTCATCATCCGCCTGAAGGACCGGCACCGGCAGGCTGGAACTGATGTCGATCCGCCGCCCCCTGGCGTCCTCAAGCCGGCGCGCGGCCAGCACAGGCAGCTTCGCACCAATTCCGATGGAGATCGCTCCAACGGTATTGGCGAGAAAACCCTGAGGCAATTCGGGATTGACAACGATGGCGATACGAAGGTCTTCGCTCATTTCTGCTCCGGCTTTGTGTTTTCGAGCAAAAACTAGTGCTGTGCACCGGAAATTTCCTATCTTTTATTACTGCCTCCATCCATAATTAGGTAAGATCTACCAATTTATGAAATCACGGAGGTAGATCATGCCTGAAAATGCGCTGGAGCCGGTCGACGTCAGGATACTGGAGGCGCTGCAGGCCGATGGACGGATGACCAACCAGACACTATCGGAGGAGGTCGGGCTTTCAACCTCGCCATGCTGGCGGCGCATGCGACAACTGGAGGAAACCGGCGTCATAAGGGGCTATCGCGCCGCACTGGACCGCAAGAAAATCGGTCTCGGCGTGCTCGCCTTCATTCGCGTCAAGATCGACAGCCACAGCGAACAGGAGGCGGAGGAGTTTTCGGCCAGCGTCTCGAAGGTCAAGGAGGTCGTCGCCTGCTACAGCATTGCAGGCGATGCCGACTTCCTGTTGCAGGTGGTCTCGCCGGACCTCGACACCTATGCGGATTTCGCGATGACTGTCGTGCGCCGCCTGCCGCGCATCAAGGAAATGCAAACGACCTTCGTATTGAAGGAAATCAAGCCGTTCGAGGGTTTCCCGCTGTCCTTCGCCCGAAGGTAGCGCTCCCGTTCTTACTTGAGAGCGCCGACCATGACGTCGGTGGTGCCGTTCTCGATGGTGACCCAGCGGCCCGAATCGAAGCTCGCCTGCCGCTTGAGGTAGGTGTAGGGCGTATTGGTCCAGAGCTTGACGTCGTCCGTGAGGTTATCGAGAACGAAATCGCCCTCCGCGGTTCGCAGCGTCAGCACCGCATGGCCTTCTCCGTCGGGCTTGCGCAGGACGGTAATCAGCAGGTCGGACGGAGAGAAGCCCGCTTCCATCAGCTTCTTGCGCTTCAGGAGAACGTAATCCTCGCAATCGCCGGCATCGCTCGGATAGGCCCAGACTTCCTCGCGCCCGTATATCTCGGCATCGGTCATCGGCGTGATCGCGGCATTCACCGAACCGTTGACTTCCCGCACGATGCTCCAGCCATGGGCGGTGACCCGCGGCGCCGGACCGGGCCTTGTCCGGACGCTGCATTCATCGGGATAGCTGCGGCAGAACTCGTAATGGCCGATCGGCTGAGACGTGATGTTGCCCGTCTGCATGGACAACTGGGTCTTCGGCGCCGTCAAGGCAGTGCTGGCAGGCGCCATGACCGCCAGCGAAACCACCAGCGCAGCAAGCGCTTTCGAACCGTTCATCATGAACTCGTCCCCTTAATCGTTAACAAAACGTTAAGGTTCAAGCGGCGTGCGAGTCAATCACCGCGGTCCGCGGCGCGTTAGGGATTTGTCAACTATGGTTAAAATGCGACACGATCACTCCGGCAACATCGAAGCGATTGCCGCCTTCATGCGGGCGATGTCCTCCGGCCGGGACAGCCTGTGGTCTCCGTCGCGCACAAGCGTCAGCACTACGTCATCAGCCGGCAGGAATTCCATGAGTTTCAGCGCGTGCCTGTAGGGCACGTCGGGATCGGCCATGCCCTGCAGGATATGCACCGGGCAGCCCGTCTCGATGATGCCCTTCAGCACCTGGTTTTTCCGGCCGTCCTCGATGAGGGCGCGGGTGAAGATATTCGGCTCGGGACTGTATTCGGAGGGTTCCTCGAAATAGCCGCGCTCGGAAAGCGAGACACGCTCCGCCTCCGAAAGGCTCGGCTCGATGAGGTCGATGGTGAAATCCGGCGCCGGCGCGATCAGCACCAGTCCCGCAACCTTCGGCCCGCGGCCAAGCCTTGCCAGTTCCTGGATGACACGGATCGCGATCCAGCCACCCATGGAGGAGCCGACCAAAACAACGGTTTCCGGCGCGGCATGTTCAAGCACGGCCAGCGCCTCCTCCGTCCAGCGGCTGATCGTGCCCTTGTGGAACTCGCCGCCGGAAGCGCCGTGACCGGAATAGTCGAAACGAATTGCAGCGAGCCCCTTTTCGGCCGCAAGCGCGTCGAGTTCCATGGCCTTGGTGCCGGTCATGTCGGAACGGTAACCGCCGAGCCAGACGAGTGCCGGTATCGCCGGCGGGGTGTGCTCCTGGCGCCGGCGCAGCAGCATGGCGATCGGCCGCGCATCGCCACCCCCGCCCACAGTCAACTGCGTTCCGACGATCCCGTTTTCACCCTCGGCCATGCCCGTTCTCCTTCTTGCCCGCACCATGCGACGTTGCGGCCTGTAAAACACACTCGCGAAGGAACGGACAACAGGTGATTTTCTATGGAAGGCATGCTATTGACTTAGAACCCGCAATCGCCATCTTGCCTGCGCACGAGATTCCAGCGCAGCAAGAACGTTGCGGTTATCCGGAACATTTCGAGGAGAATACGACCATTCGCAGACCTTTCAAAGCCGACGCCCCCGTCAAGGATGGGCCGCGCTCCAACCGGGAAATCAGGGTTCCCAAAGTTCAGCTTATCAATGAAGAAGGCCAGAATCTCGGCATCGTGCCGACGGATCAGGCGCTCAAAATGGCGGAGGAAGCCGGTCTCGATCTGGTCGAGATTTCGCCCAATGCCGAGCCGCCGGTCTGCAAGATCCTCGACCTCGGCAAGCTGAAATACGCCAACCAGAAGAAGGCGGCCGAAGCGCGCAAGAAGCAGAAAATCGTTGAGGTCAAGGAAATCAAGATGCGACCCAACATCGACACCCATGACTATGAGGTGAAGATGAAGGCGATGGCGCGCTTCTTCGAGGACGGCGACAAGGTCAAGGTGACGCTGAAGTTCCGCGGCCGCGAAATGGCCCACCAGGAACTCGGCATGAAGCTGCTCCTGCAGGTCAAGGAAGATACCCTGGCGATCGCCAAAGTCGAAGCCGAGCCCAAGCTCGAGGGACGCCAGATGATGATGGTGCTCGCTCCGAAATAAGTGTGCTCCAAGGCCCCATGAAAAAAGCCGCCTCAGGGCGGCTTTTTTCATGACTTGCGCTGACAATCCGCTGACAGACGGACGGGCCGTCCTGTCAGGACGACGAGTGCAAGATGTTGTTCATCGAGATCATTCATGTTCAACATCGGAGGAAAAATGATGTTCGCCCTGCTGCGCAAACCCCTGCTCCTATCGAGCACCGCCCTGCTCTCCCTGACCCTGCTGCCCGCCATTGTCTCGGGCATTTCCCTTCCGCTGTCCTCCTCGATCATATCCGTCGCCTATGCCGACGATGATGGCGGAGACGATCATGGAGGCGATGACCATGGCGATGACAGCGGAAACGACAGTTCAGACGACAGCGGTGGTGACGACGATAGCAGAGATGATGCTTCCGACGACGACAGCGATAACGACGCCTCCGATGACGGCAAGACGGACGACAGCGATATCCATGACGACCAGACCAGCAATCGCCGCGATCGCAATGTCGAGACCAGTCTGGTCGTCAACGAAACCCAACTGCGTGGCCTGACGAACGGAACGATGATCGCGGTAGACCAGAACGGTCGTCGACTGCGGGTCCAAATCGAACAGGAACACGGCATGACCGAGGTCAAGTTCGAAGCTCCCAGAGGTACGGTCACGCAAGTTACAGTCGTCCCTGTAAACTGATTGCGCTTGAAATGGCCGCGGCGCGGCTGCCGGTGCTGCGCGCCATTTCTCCCCGCCCGGCCTCGGGCGGGGCTCCTTTCGCCCCGGTGGCGCGGCAATGAAACAAACGCTACTCTCCACCATGCACCAACTCCGAGGAAAAGCGTCATAGGCATGATGGCTATGGAAAGGCGACATTTCATCTTGTTGCTCGCAGCGGCGATGCCGCTTGCCATCACACTTGCGCATGCCGCATCGGCCAGAGCCGACGACGACGGCGGCGATGACAGCGGCGGTGATGGCGGTGATGATGGCAGTGACGATAGCGGCGGCGGGAGCAATTCCGGATCCGAAGACAACGAGAGCAACAACGGAAATAACGAGAGCAATGACAGCTCCGCTGGCGAAAGCGAAGCCGGCGAGGACGATCACGTCAAGGCGCGCGACGCCGTCCGCGAGGGGCGCATCCTGCCGCTTCGCGAGATCCTTCGCCGTGTGGACGCCATGGAGGCCGGGCGCGTGATCTCCGTCGATCTCTCGCTCGAAGGCAAATCGCCCTTCTATACGCTCAAGGTCGAGAACGATAACGGCAGCGTGCGCACTCTTCGCCTCAATGCGGTGACCGGCCGCAAGCTGTCCCTGTTCGGGTGGTAACGCGATGCGACTGCTGCTCGCCGAAGACGATCGCGACATAGCAGATCACACCAAGGCCAAACTTGAGGCCGAGGGGTATCTCGTCAACCATCTCGCTACGGGTCCGGAAGTATGGGCCGAGGGTGAAACAGGCGACTATGCGGCGATCATTCTTGACCTCGGCCTACCTGGCATGGATGGCCTCTCCATATTGAAGCGCTGGCGAGCAGCCGGCCTCGACACGCCGATCCTCGTGCTGACGGCCCGGGGTTCATGGATGGAGCGGGTTGACGGCTTCGAGGCCGGTGCGGACGACTACCTGCCCAAGCCGTTCCGCAGCGAGGAACTGCTCGCACGTCTCAAGGCGTTGCTGCGCCGCGCACGGGGCAAGCCTTCCCCTGTCAACTCCGCCGGCCGGTTTGTCATCGATGACCAAACTCGCCGCGTCACCTATGACGGCCGCCCGCTCGAACTCACAACGCTGGAATATCGCTTGTTGCAGCTTCTTGCCAGCGCCCCCGGTCGCGTCTTCGACCCTATCGAAATTGCCCGCCATGTCCAGGGCCGCGATGACGATGCCGCCAAGAACGCCGTCGAGGCAATGATCACAAGGCTCCGTCGCAAGACCGATCCGGAAGCGATCGAAACGCGACGCGGCTTCGGCTACCTGTTGCCGGACAACCAGACATGATCCAATCCCTCCGGATCCGGCTCGCCGCCGGCGCCATGGTTGCGATCGTCTTCATCCTGCTGCTGGTGGGCTTCGGTCTCAGCCGCGTCTTCTCGAACTACGTTGCAGAGCGATATCGGGTCGAATGCGCGACGATCATCGATCAGCTTGCAGCAGCTCTCGAGCTTCGCGACGGAAAAGCCGTTCTGGAAAAAACGCCGACCGATCCCCGCTTCAACCTTCCGGGAAGCGGCCGTTATTGGCAGATAACGCCCGCGACGGGCGCCGCGCTGCGTTCGCGGTCGCTCTGGGACGTTGAACTGCCCGCCGACCTGCCACGAGCCGATCATGGCTTCATGGCTGCGGAAGGACCGGATGGCGCCGGCCTTTTCGTCTACAGACGCCAGATTGCGCTCGACGATGAAGGCGGATCCCACGGCTTCATGCTTTCGGCTGCGTTCGATAGAAGCGAACTCGATGACGCCGTCGCACAGTTTCACAGCACGATGGCGCTGATGCTCGTTCTGACGGCAGCGGTTTTGGTCGCTGCCGCGATTTTCCAGGTTGGCGTCGGGCTTTCTCCCCTTGCGCGACTTCAGCAACGGGTCGGCCTTGTCCGCTCGGGGCAGGCCAACTCGGTCGAGGATGTCGGCGCCTCCGAACTCCGGCCACTCGTGTCCGAACTGAACCTGCTGCTGACTGAGCGGGAAACCGCGGTGGAAAGGGCAAGGGCACGCGCGAGCGATCTTGCCCACGGGCTGAAAACGCCGCTCACCGTGCTACTGCAACTGACCGATCATCTGCCTCCGGCCCAGAAGAAGCTCGCGCGCCAGCAAGTGGACCTGGTTCGCCAACGCGCCGACCGCCAGCTCCAGTCGGCAAGGCTCGGCGTAGAACAGATGGCGCGGACGGAACTGGCTCCCTTGGTCGGCAAGCTGGTGAGCGTGCTGAAACCCGTGACCCAGTCCCGCGATGTCGATTGGGAAATCCATATCGATGAGCGACTGACCGCCGACATGGATGCGGCCGATCTCGCGGAAGCGCTCGGCAATGTGCTCGACAACGCGGCGCGCTATGCCCGCGGTCGGATTCGTATAGCGGCCATTGTTGCGGATGGAGCAATCGTCATCACCGTCGAGGACGACGGACCCGGGATCGCTCCGCACGAACGCGCGACACTTCCTTCCAGGGGCCGGCACCTCGGGGCGGATGACGAGGGTTCCGGCCTCGGTCTATCGATCACGGCGGAGATTCTTGCTGCCTATGCGGGCGCAATGGAGCTCGAAGGCTCCCGACTCGGCGGTCTGGCGGTCAGACTGAGGGTTCCGCTGCGCACGTAGCGGATCACGAGGAGAGACAAAGCCCAAGAATCCGTCGAACCCCGTTGCGCTTTTGTCCCTTCGCGGTTATAAGCGCGCGTCCGAACGGTCCGGCAGGGCATGCCGTGGCCGTTTCTAATGCTTGAAAACCGGCTTTCGTCGGCTGGTTTCTCACAAAAACAATGGAGTAGCAAAATGCCCAAGATGAAGACGAAGTCCTCGGCCAAGAAGCGGTTCAAGATCACCGCCACTGGCAAGGTTGTCGCTGCGGCTGCCGGCAAGCGCCACGGCATGATCAAGCGGTCCAACAAGTTCATCCGCGATGCTCGCGGTACGATGATCCTCGCCGAAGCTGACGGCAAGAAGGTTATCAAGAACTACCTGCCGAACGGTCTCTGAGACCTTCCGCCCAACTGGACCAAGTTTAAGGAGATCATGACATGGCACGCGTAAAACGCGGCGTTACCGCCCACGCCAAGCACAAGAAGGTATTGAAGGCAGCCAAGGGCTTCTACGGCCGCCGCAAGAACACGATCCGCGCAGCAAAGGCTGCCGTCGATCGTTCCAAGCAGTTCGCCTACCGCGACCGCAAGGTCAACAAGCGCAACTTCCGCGCCCTGTGGATCCAGCGTATCAACGCTGCCGTCCGCGAATTCGGCCTGACCTATGGCCGCTTTATCGACGGCCTCAACAAGGCCGGCATCGAAGTCGACCGCAAGGTTCTGTCCGACATGGCCATCCATGAGCCGGCAGCTTTCGGCGCCCTCGTCGAAGCTTCCAAGAAGGCACTTGCCTACCTCAAGGAAAACGGCACGGCCAACGAGTTTGAAAGCGCGGTCAAGTAAGCCAGCGCTTCCCAAGCTCATTGCACAATCCGATTGGGAAACCCGCGCTGGCAGGGCTGGCGCGGGTTTTTTCATATCATCGTCACGCCGGGACGTCAGGCTCGGCAGAGGAACCAGGGCAGGAAAGACAAGATGTCCGATCTCGACAGTCTGAAAATAGCGCTTCTTTCGGATGTTACTGCAGCCGAAGACGAGGCCGCGATCGAGGCGGTGCGCGTCGCCGCGCTCGGCAAGAAGGGTTCGGTGTCCGAACTCCTGAAGACGCTGGGCAGCATGACGCCGGAAGAACGCCAGACGCGGGGTGCGGCGATCAACGCGCTGAAGAACGAGTTGACCGAAAAGATCACCGCCCGCAAGAGCGAGCTGCGCGACGCGGCGATCAACGCCCGCCTGAAGGCAGAGACCGTCGATGTCAGCCTGCCGGTGCGCTCCTCGCCCGCTGAGCGCGGCCGCATCCATCCGATCAGCCAGATCGTCGACGAGATCACCGCCATCTTCGCCGACATGGGCTTCTCCATCGCCGAAGGCCCGGATATCGAGACCGACTACTACAATTTCACGGCACTCAACTTCCCGGAAGGCCATCCCGCCCGCGAGATGCACGACACCTTCTTCCTGTCGCCCGACGAGAACGGCGAGCGCAAGGTTCTGCGCACCCATACCTCGCCGGTGCAGGTGCGCACCATGGAAGCGCAGAAGCCGCCGATCCGCATCGTCATTCCCGGCAAGACCTATCGTCAGGACAGTGACGCCACCCATTCGCCGATGTTCCATCAGGTCGAAGGCCTCGTCATCGACAAGACCGCCAATGTCGGCCACCTGCGCTGGGTGCTCGAGGAATTCTGCAAGGCCTTCTTCGAGGTCGACAAGGTGGTGATGCGCTTCCGCCCGTCCTTCTTCCCCTTCACGGAGCCGAGCTTCGAGGTCGACATCCAATGCGACCGTTCCTCCGGCCCGATCGTCAAGTTCGGCGAGGGCACCGACTGGATGGAAATCCTCGGCTGCGGCATGGTTCATCCGAACGTGCTGCGCGCCGGCGGTCTCGATCCGGACGAATACCAGGGCTTTGCCTGGGGCATGGGCCTCGACCGCATCGCCATGCTGAAATACGGCATGCCGGACCTGCGCGACTTCTTCAACGCCGACGTGCGCTGGATGAGCCATTACGGCTTCCGCCCGCTCGACGTGCCGACGCTTTTCGGCGGATTGAGCGCGTAATTACCGATAGTCCTGCGGAAGTCTTCTGCGATGAGCCAGACACCGACATACTATTTCGTGACCGACATCGAGACGAATGGGCCGGATCCCCTGCACCATTCGATGCTGAGCTTTGCCACCGTCGTCCTGCGTTCCGATGGCGCGCTGTGCGGCGAGTTCGAAGCCGTGCTCCAGCCTCGTTCCGATCGTCAGACGGATGATCGGACCATGGGCTGGTGGAAGACGCAGCCGGAGGCATGGATGGCAGCGACGACCGATCCGGAAGACCCGGCAATCGTCATGAAGCGTTTCGTCGACTGGATCGAAAACTTCGGCGGACAGCGGGCCTTTGCGGCAAGACCGGTGATGTTCGACGGCTTGTGGATCGACCACTACCTGAAAACATTCGCCGATCGCTTCCTGCTGGATGCCGCGATCTGGGGCCATTGCGTCTTCAATCGCGCGCCGCTCGACATCGGCACCTACCTGCTCGGCGTCTTCGGCAAGACGGAACCGTCGGCAGGCCCAACTGAATTCCCTGCCGAGTGGCTCGGACATCATCCGCACACTCACCGGGCTATCGACGATGCGCGCGGATACGCGTCGCTTCTTTCAAAACTATTCGAGGTGGCTCGGGAGCTGCCGGCAAACCCGCTCGATTTTACAAGGGTGCAAAAATGAAATTCACACTCTCCTGGCTCAAGGATCATCTGGAAACCGACGCCACGCTCGACGAGATCTGCGAGCGCCTGACTGCAATCGGCCTCGAAGTCGAGGATGTCGATGACAAGGCGGCCTACAAGCCCTTCGTCATCGCCAAGGTTCTCTCCGCCGAGAAGCATCCGGAAGCAGACCGGCTGAAGGTTCTGTCGGTCGATGCCGGGGACGGCAAGCCGGTGCAGATCGTCTGCGGCGCGCCGAATGCCCGCGCCGGTCTCGTCGGTGCTTTGGCGCGTCCCGGAACCTATGTTCCCGGCATCGACGTTACGCTTTCAGTCGGCAAGATCCGCGGCGTCGAAAGCCATGGCATGATGTGCTCCGAAAAGGAGCTCAACATTTCCGACAATCATGACGGCATCATCGACCTGCCCGAGGATGCCCCGGTCGGCACCTCGTTCGCGTCTTACGCCGGCCTTGACGATCCGGTCATCGAGATCAACCTGACGCCGAACCGCCCGGACTGCACCTCTGTCTTCGGTATTGCCCGCGACCTCGCCGCTTCCGGCCTCGGCACGCTGAAGCAGCCGAAGGTGCCCGACTTCAAGGTCGAGGGCGAGACGCCGCATGAGGTGAAGATCGTGCTGGACGACGAGCGCCTCTGCCCCGGCTTTGCCTATCGCCTCGTGCGCGGCGTGAAGAACGGCCCGAGCCCGAAGTGGATGCAGCAGCGGCTGCTTGCCATCGGCCTGCGCCCGATCTCCGCGCTGGTCGACGTCACCAACTATATGACCTTCGACCAGGGCCGTCCTATGCACGTCTTCGACGCCGACAAGGTCAAGGGCACACTCGTCGTGCGCCGCGCGCAGGAGGGCGAGGAAATCCTCGCTCTCGACACCCGCACCTACAAGCTCAATCCTTCGAACGTCATCATCTCCGACGACAACGGTCCGGAATCGATCGGCGGCATCATGGGCGGCGAACATTCCGGCTGCGATGAGAACACCGTCAACGTGCTGATCGAGTCGGCGCTCTGGGACCCGATCAACATCGCCAAGACCGGCCGCTCGCAGGGCATCATCACCGATGCGCGCTACCGCTTCGAGCGCGGCGTCGATCCGGAATACATGGTGCCCGGCCTCGAACGCACCACCGAACTGGTGCTGTCGATGTGCGGCGGTACCGCGGCGGCCTCCAAGGTCACCGGTTACAAGGGCCATGTCCGCAAGATCGTCGACTTCCCGTTCTCGGAGGTGAAGCGCCTCACCGGCCTCACCGTATCCAACCAGGAAGCCCGCAAGATTCTGACCGGTCTCGGCTTCGAGGTCATCGGCGAAGGCGAGCAGGTCAAGGTTTCGGTGCCGTCCTGGCGTCCGGATGTCGATGGCAAGGCCGATCTGGTGGAAGAAGTCATGCGCGTACATGGTGTCGACAACATCAAGCCCGAGCCGCTGGCACCGACCGGCTCCGTCAATGGCCGCATCCTGACGACGCTGCAGATCCGCACCCGCACCGCCAAGCGCACGCTTGCCGCACGCGGCATGCTGGAAGCCGTCACATGGTCCTTCATCTCCGAGGAACAGGCAAAGCTCTTCGGCGGCGGCAGCGCCGCGCTCAAGCTCGCCAACCCGATCGCCGCCGACATGTCGGACATGCGGCCTTCGCTGCTGCCCGGCCTGCTTGTCGCCGCCCAGCGTAATGCCGACCGCGGCTTCGGCGATGTGGCGATCTTCGAGGTGTCCGGCACCTATGAGAGCGATACGCCGGAAGGCCAGCGCCGCGTCGCCGGCGGCATCCGTCGCGGCACGGCCTCGCTTACCGGCGCCGGCCGCATGTGGTCGAACGCCTCCAAGGGCGGCGGCAAGCCGGTCGACGTCTTCGACGCCAAGGCCGATGCGCTCGCCGTGCTGGAGGCCTGCGGCCTGCCGATGGGCAATGTGCAGATCGAGGCCGGCGCTCCGGCATGGTACCATCCGGGCCGTTCGGGCACGATCAAGGCCGGCCCGAAGGTGATCCTCGGCTATTTCGGTGAGTTCCACCCGAAGACGCTTGAGGCACTCGATGTCTCCGGCGCTCTCTGCGGCTTCGAAGTCTTCGTCGACGCCCTCCCGGAACCGAAGAAGAAGGCGACCCGCACCAAGCCGGCGCTCGATCTCTCGCCCTTCCAGATGGTCAAGCGCGACTTCGCCTTCGTGGTCGACAAGACCGTCGAGGCCGGCGCGATCATCAAGGCCGCCGGCAGTGCCGACCGCAAGCTGATTACCGCCGTCAACGTCTTCGACGTGTTCGAGGGCGCTTCCGTCGGCGAGGGCAGGAAGTCGGTCGCCATCGAGGTTCTGATCCAGCCGGTCGACAAGACGCTTACCGACGATGATTTCGAAGCCCTGACGAAGAAGATTGTCGGCAACGTCGAAAAGACCACCGGCGGCAGCCTTCGGGCGTAATTTCTCGTTGACGTTCAAACGGAGCGTGGAGATTATTTCTCCACGCTCCGTTTCTCTAGGAAGTCAAATGGCAAAGATCGGTTCGATGAAGGCTCTGGAAGAGCTTGGGCGGATCCGTCTCTCAGCGAATTTCTTCTTTCGTGATTTCCTCTATTCGGAAATCTCCAATTTCTACGGCATTCCAAACGTTCCGGTAGATGCCAAGCTTGCCATCGAAACCGGCAGCAGGCTTTGCGAAGAACTGCTTGAACCACTTCAAGCGACATTCGGCCGTATTCATGTCCGATCGGCCTATCGCTCCCCCACGGTCAATGAATACGGCAACAAAAACAAGCTTAACTGCGGATCCAATGAAGCAAACGCCGCATCGCATATCTGGGACCTGCGGGACAGAAACGGCTTCTGCGGCGCCACCGCCTGCATAGCCATTCCATGGATCTGGGATCATCACAAGCAGGAAGGCGACTGGCAGAAGCTGGCTTGGTGGATCCGAGACCACCTTCCCTATGGCTCGCTGGAATTCTTCCCGAAGCTCTGGGCCTTCAATATCCAGTGGCACGAGAATCCAAGCAGGGTGATAAGCAGCTTTGCCGACCCGCGAGGTATTCTGACCCGCCCCGGAAAAAGCAATTTCGACGGCGATCATAGCCCGCTATATGCCGGCTTCCCCACACTCGCCTCTCCTCAGCGTGGAGTCGCTCAACTCACAAATTGAGCGCGTCCTTCAGCGTCAGCGCCTCGCCGACGCGGAGGTCGAGGTCGGCCTCGATATGGGCGATGTGGTGGAGCATGCATTCGGTGGCGCGGGCGACGTCCTTCTTCTCCAGAGCGTCGAGGATCTCGCCATGCTCGTCGTGGCCGCAGCTCGAAACGCCGGTGCGGCCATAAAGCGCGATTACCAGCGAGGAGCGGGCGACGAGTTCGTCCATGAACTTTTCGAGAATGGCATTGCCGGCAACCCTGGCCAGCATCAGATGAAAATCACCCGACGCCTTGATCTCGGCGCGCCGGGCGCTCGCCCCACGCTCGCTGCGGAAGCGTTCTTCTTCCTTCAACTGTTCGCGAAAGGCGGCGATATCGGCCACGGTGATCCGCTCGGCGGCGGCCGCGACGATACCGGGCTCGATCAGCCGGCGCGAGGCGAAGACCTGCATGGCCTCTTCCGGGGAAGGATTGGAAACGAAGGCGCCGCGATTGCGTTCGGTGCGCACCAGCCCCTCGAAAGCCAGCATCTGCAGCGCATAACGCACCACGGTGCGGCTGACATCGAACAGCGTGCCGACTTCTGCTTCTGAAAGCTTGGTGCCGGGCGCCAGACGCCGGTCGACGATGGCGTCACGCAACTGATCGCGGATGGCGCGTGCGCGATCCTCCTGGTTGGGATCGATCAGGCTCTGGGTTCCCGGGGCGGGCGACATGTCTTCTTTGCGCATCCTGCCTTTTTAGCGTCAATGCGATGCAATGGGAACAGAAAGCTGCATCTGATCTGCAAAATGATTGTCGACAATATAGCATAATGATCGAACGCAATCGCATCTTTTTTATGCATACAGCAACGGAATGCGCTCAAGGTTCCGGCATAGTTGCGCGACACACCTGAGAATCAGGGCGGAGGAGTGGCAAAACGCGAACTGGCACGGCTCATGCATCTGGATTTCCCATGCAGAGGGGTAAATCATGACGAGAGCCGCAGAGATCGATATTGCCGCCGTCTCCAAGGTATACGGAACGACCACCGCAGTGCATGCGATCAGCCTGAAGATACCGGCGGGCACCTATTGCTGCCTGCTCGGTCCCTCGGGCTGCGGCAAAACGTCGACGCTTAGGATGATCGCCGGGCATGAAAGCGTTTCGAGCGGCGATATCCTGCTCGGCAATAACAATGTCACCGACTTGCCGCCGGCAAAGCGCGGCACGGCGATGATGTTCCAGTCCTATGCGCTGTTCCCGCATCTCGACCTCGTCGACAACGTCGCCTTCAGCCTGAAGATGAAAGGTGTGGAGAAGGAAGCCCGCCGGCGCGAGGCGCTGGAAATGCTGAAGCTGATGCAGCTCGAACCCTACGCCAACCGCCGGCCGGCGCAGCTTTCAGGCGGCCAGCAGCAGCGCGTGGCGCTTGCCCGCGCGCTTATTACCAAGCCGGAGGCGCTGCTTCTCGATGAACCGCTTTCGGCGCTCGACCCTTTTCTCAAGATCCGCATGCGCGCGGAACTGAAAAAGCTGCAGACGACACTCGGCATCAGCTTCATCCACGTCACTCACAGCCAGGAGGAAGCCATGGCGCTTGCCGACCTGATCGTGGTGATGAACGAGGGCCGCATTGAACAGGCCGCCCATCCGCGCACTGTCTTCGAGCGCCCGGCCACGGCCTTCGTTGCCCGTTTCATGGGCGATCACAACGTCATTTCGGGCAAGATTGCCGCATCTGGCGAAGATGGCCCGGTGATCGAGGTCATCGGCGGCGGGCGCTTTGTCGCCCAGGGTCCTGCGCAGGAAACCGGCGCACCCGCCGACATCGCCGTGCGCACGGACCGGGTGCGCATCGGCCGGGAGTTTGCAGAAGGCCTCGGCTTCACCGGGATCGTCTCGAATATCGAATATCGCGGCTCGTCCGTGAAGCTTTCGCTTTCCGGCGCCGGGATCGAAGACTTCACGGCCATCGTCAGCGATGCGGATTTCTTCGCCAGCCCCGTCAAGGTCGGCGATGCGGTGCCGCTTTCCTGGCCGGCGGAAGACGCCATCGTGCTCGGCCGTCTGCAGCACTGACCGGATAAGCCAAACACAACCAACCAAAACCTCAGAGGAGAACTGGGCCATGACTGAGAAGACCAAGACCGAAACCGGCGGAATGACCCGCCGCAATCTCCTGAAGACCGGCGCGGCTGCCGCCGGTCTTGCCGCCGGCTCCGGCGCCATAACCGGCTTCCCAACCATCTGGGCGCAGTCGAACATCACGCTACGCCAGTTCGGCACCGGCGTTTCGAACATCAACGCCATCGCCGAGCAGTGCAAGAAGGACCTCGGCATCACGCTCGAAATGACGGCAACGGATTCGGACGCCGCTGCCCAGCGCGCCGTCACCCAGCCGAATTCCTACGACATCGCGGACATCGAATACTGGATTCTCAAGAAGGTCTATCCGACCGGCGTGATCCAGCCGATGGAAACCAAGAAGCTCAAGTACTATGACAAGGTTGTTCCGCTGTTCAAGAACGGCAAGCTGCTGCCTGACAGCGTGATCGCCCAGGGTACGGCGCCGCATACGGTCGGCTATGTCGAAAAGCCCGGCGACAAGACCTTCGCCAAGTCCGAAACCGAATACTTCACCATGATGCCGACGATCTATAACGCCGACACGCTGGGCATCCGCCCGGATCTCGTCGGCCGCGAGATCACCACCTGGGCCGACATCATGGACCCGGCCTTCAAGGGCAAGACCTCGATCCTCAACATCCCCTCCATCGGCATCATGGACGCCGCCATGATTATGGAAGCCATGGGCAACATCAAGTATGCCGACAAGGGCAACATGACCAAGGAAGAGATCGACAAGACGATCGACTTCCTCATCAAGGCGAAGCAGGACGGCCAGTTCCGCGCCTTCTGGAAGTCCTTCGACGAATCGGTCAACCTGATGGCCTCGGGCGAAGTCGTGATCCAGTCCATGTGGTCGCCGGCCGTTGCCGCCGTCCGCTCCAAGGGCATCGCCTGCAAGTACCAGCCACTCAAGGAAGGCTACCGTTCGTGGGGCGGCGGTCTGGGCCTTGCCTCGCACCTCAAGGGCGCACAACTCGACGCCGCCTATGAATACATCAACTGGTACACCTCCGGCTGGGTCGGCGGCTACCTCAACCGTCAAGGCTACTACTCGGCCTGCATGGAAACGGCCAAGAATTTCATGACCGCCGACGAATGGGGCTACTGGATCGAGGGCAAGGCCGCCCAGGGCGATATCCTCTCGCCGGAAGGCAAGGTCATGGAAAAGGCCGGCGCCATCCGCGACGGCGGCTCCTTCGAGGAACGCATGGGCAAGGTCGCCTGCTGGAACTCGGTCATGGACGAAGACCGCTACATGGTCCGCCGCTGGAACGAGTTCATCGCAGCGTAAGGGGTAATCCCTCCCCACCCCCCAACAGGGGGAGGGGTTTCCGGTGCATCCCGTCACCTGGAGTGGCGGATGCAAGGTCACAAAACGGTGTCTCCCCCCTTGTTGGGGGAGATGGCCGGCAGGCCAGAGGAGGGTCCAAAGCGGAACCTTCGTTGGGGCATGCAGACAATCGAGCCAACACGGAGAGACAGACGATGAACACAGTGCGCTTTATCGGCGTCGGCGAGGAGGAGCCGAAACGCGAGATCCGCCTGCCTGCCTGGCTCCCCGCCTATCTGCAGGCAGCACCCCTGGCGCTGATCCTCGGCTGTTTCCTGCTCCTGCCGATCCTGATGATCGGCATCGTCAGTTTCTGGGATTACGACTTCGCCCAGATGTATCCCGATTTCGTCACCTTCAACTATACCGAAACGCTCGGCTCGTGGGTGACATGGAAGACCTATCTCAACACGCTGAAATTCGCCCTCATCGTCTGGGCGATCACCGTCTTCATCGGCTTCTGGGTCGCCTATTTCCTCGCGTTCCACATCCGCACCACCACCATGCAGATGGTGCTGTTCCTCGTTTGCACCGTGCCGTTCCTGACGTCCAACATCATCCGCATGATCTCCTGGATCCCGGTGCTCGGCCGCAACGGGCTTGTCAACAGCGCCCTCCTGGGCACCGGCATCGTCTCCGAGCCCGTCGAGTGGCTGCTCTATTCCGATTTCGCGGTGGTGCTCGCCATGGTTCATCTCTATACGTTGTTCATGGTGACGCCGATCTTCAACACCATGATGCGCATCGACCGCGCGCTGGTGGAAGCCGCGCGCGACGCCGGTGCTTCCGGTCGGCAGATCCTCACCAATGTCATTATTCCCCTGTCCAAGCCCGGCATGGCGATCGGCACGATCTTCGTGGTGACGCTGGTCATGGCCGATTTCTCCACCGTTCAGGTGATGTCGGGCGGCCAGAGCGCTTCCGTTGCGCTGATGATGAAGAACCAGATGTCGCTGCTGCAATATCCGGCAGCCGCCGCCAATGCGGTGATCCTGCTGGTTCTGGTTCTCCTGATGGTCGCCGCCATCCTGCGCGTCGTCGATATCCGCAAGGAGCTCTGAGATGAATTCCGAAAAACGCTCCCGCGAATTCTATATCCTCGCCGCTTTCTTTGCGCTTTTCGTGCTGTTCCTCTACGGTCCTCTCTCGGCGATCCTGATCCTGTCCTTCCAGGGTGAGAATGGCGGCCTCACCTTTCCGCTGAACGGGATCTCGGTGCACTGGTTCGGCAACCTCTTCGAACAGCAGGCGGTCGGCGATTTCGGCGGCTCCTTCCGCCGCTCGCTGGCGCTCGGCCTCATGGTGATGGTCGTTACCGTCGTCGTCTCGCTGCTGGCGGGGCTCGCCTTCCGCCGCAAGTTCATCGGCGCCACCGCCCTGTTCTATCTCTCGGTCGCAAGCCTCGTCGTACCGTCCATCATCATCTCCCTCGGCATCGGCGTCGTCTTCAGCCAGGCGGGGCTTCAGCCCGCATGGTATTCGTCGGCATTTGGCGCGCACCTCACCTGGACACTACCCTTCGGCGTGCTAATCATGTTCGCCATCTTCAACCGCTTCTCGCCGTCCTATGAGGAGGCCGCCCGCGACCTCGGCGCCACCGCATGGCAGACCTTCCGCCATGTGGTCCTGCCGATGATCGCGCCGAGCCTGATCGGCGTTGGCCTGTTCGGCTTCACGCTTTCCTATGACGAGTTCGCCCGCACGCTGATGACATCAGGCACCTACAATACCCTGCCGCTCGAGATCTACGGCATGACCACCAACGTCACGACGCCGGTGCTCTACGCGCTCGGCACAGTCACCACCGTCTTCTCCTTCCTGGTGATTGCCGGCACGCTCGGCCTGATCGTCGCCATGAACCGCAGAAGGGCACGCGGCTGATGCGCATCCTGGTCATCAATCCCAATACCACCCGCAGCATGACGGCGACGATTGCCGACGCCGCCCACCGCGTGGCCAATCCCGGCACGGAGATCGTCGCGGTCACCTCCTCCATGGGACCGGTTTCCATCGAAGGCTATTATGACGAGGCCTTCGCCGTTCCCGGCCTGCTGGTCGAGATCGCCCGAGCGGAAAAGGCCGGGGCATCGGCTGCGATCATCGCCTGCTTCGACGATACCGGCCTCGACGCCGCCCGGGCGCTTGCCCATATGCCCGTCATCGGCATCTGCGAGGCAGCCCTTGCCGCCACCTCCTTCATCGCCCAGCGCTTCTCCATCGTCACCACCATGGAGCGTTCGCGCCTGCCGCTCGAACATCTGATCCATCGCTATGGCATGAGCGGCCGCGCCAAGGTGCGGGCCGCCGATATCCCTGTGTTGTCGCTCGAAGACCCCCAATCGAATGCGCGCGATCGGCTGCGCAACGAGATCGCGGTCGCGCTGCGCGAGGACAAAGCGGAGGCGATCGTGCTGGGCTGCGCCGGCATGGCGGATCTCACAGCCGAACTCAGGCGCGAATTCGGCGTTCCGGTGATCGACGGCGTTGCCGCCGCCGTGAAGCAGGCCGAAGCGCTGGTGGCGCTCGGACTTTCGACAGCCAAGCGCGGCGCCTATGCCTCACCGATCCATAAAACCTATACCGGTGCCCTCGAAGCCTTCGCCCCGACGGCCATGGCCAGGATATGAGCGCGCCGGGAACGGAGATCCGGCCTCTTTCGCCGGCAGATGTCGAAACGCTGGTCGGCTGGGCCGGGGACGAAGGCTGGAACCCCGGACTTGCCGATGCGAACGCCTTCCATGCCGCCGATCCGCAGGGCTTCCTGGGCTGCTTCGTGGATGGCGTGCTTGCCGCGGGCATTTCGGCGGTCGCCTACGGCACGGATTTCGGTTTCATCGGCCTCTACATCTGCCATCCGAATTATCGCGGCAAGGGCTATGGCCGGCAGGTCTGGGATGCCGGAATGGCCCATCTCGACGGGCGGACCATCGGTCTCGACGGCGTTCCCGAGCAACAGGCCAATTATGCCAGCATGGGCTTTATGCCGATCTACCAGACCTTCCGCTGGAGCGGCCGCGTCACAACGCCATCGCCATCTCCAACGGCACCTTCCGCATCAACCATCAAGGTTCGGACAGCAACGCCCGATCTGCTGCCGGCCATCGGAGCCTTCGACAGCCGGTTCTTTCCGGCCGAGCGCGGCAGCTTCCTCACTGAGTGGCTTTCCGCCCCACGCCAAACCTTGGTTGCAACCACCGCCGCCGGCATAGCCGGCTATGCGGTTTTGCGGCGCTGCCTTGTCGGCTACAAGCTCGGCCCGCTCTTCGCCGTCGACGACGATGCGGCCAACGCCTTGTTCGATGCGTGCCTGCAATGCATCGGCGGCGAAGAGCTGCAGATCGATGTGCCGGAGGCGCAGGAGGCGTTTTCCAACCGGCTCGTCCGGCTCGGTTTTACTCGCGGCTTTGCCACGCGACGCATGTATCGCGGGCCGGCGCCGACAGTGGACCAGTCCGGCGTCTACGGCATCACGACGCTGGAACTTGGCTAGAGCCACCCCAACTTCAGGGAGCAATCCCGGCAAGGACGCGAGCTGTCTTGGATTCCGAAGCTATTAGCTTGTGGTTCACCTNTCTACGGCATCACGACGCTGGAACTTGGCTAGAGCCACCCCAACTTCAGGGAGCAATCCCGGCAAGGACGCGAGCTGTCTTGGATTCCGAAGCTATTAGCTTGTGGTTCACCTCCCTCTGCCCTGCCGGGCATCTCCCCCTCAAGGGGGGAGATCGGATAGTCGCCGTCTCTCGCTCCCTCTCTAGCGAAAACACTTTCGACATGTGGGGGAGAAAATTGGGGAGGTAGAAAGGTCAGCCGTTCTGCCGATCTCCCCCGTTGAGGGGGAGATGCCCGGCAGGGCAGAGGGGTGTAACCCAAGAACGTCGCCGCTTCGGCTCTCAGAGGTTCGTCATCGCCAGCGAGGCGTCGCTATAGCGCTTGCCGGCCACCTTGTCGGGCGAGAGCGCCGATGACAGGCGGGTAAGCTCCTTGGCCGAAAGCGCGATGTCGGCAGCCGCCGCGTTCTGTTCCAGATGCGGGATCTTGCGCGCACCGGGGATCGGCACGATGTCCTTGCCCTGATGCAGCACCCAGGCGAGCGCAAGCTGCGCGGCGGTCACACCCTTTTCCGCCGCCATCGCGGTCAGGAGATCGATCAGCGCCTCGTTGGCGGCAAGGTTTTCCGCTTGGAACCGGGGGAGCTGCGAGCGGAAATCATCGGCTCCGATGTCCTCCGGCTTGCGGATCGCTCCCGTCAGCATGCCGCGTCCGAGCGGGCTGTAGGGCACGAAGCCGATGCCGAGTTCGCGGCAGGTGGCAAGCACGCCGTTCTCCTCCGGATCGCGGCTGAACAGCGAGTATTCGCTCTGCACGGCGGCGATCGGATGAACGGCATGGGCGCGGCGGATGGTGGCGGCACTCGCTTCGGAAAGCCCGAGCGCCCGGACCTTGCCCTCCGTCACCAGTTCGGCCATTGCGCCTACGGTGTCCTCGATCGGCACGGAGGGGTCGACGCGGTGCTGGTAATAGAGATCGATGACATCGGTGCCGAGCCGCCTCAGCGAAGCCTCGGCCACGGCCTTCACATGTTCGGGGCGGCTGTCGACGCCGACGATGTTCTGTCCATGCGGCTTGCTGTCGTCGATCTTGAAGCCGAATTTGGTGGCGATCACCACCTTGCCGCGCACAGCCTTGAGTTCCCGGCCCACGAGGATTTCGTTGACATAGGGGCCGTACATCTCGGCGGTATCGAACAAGGTAACGCCGAGTTCGACGGCGCGATGCAAAGTGGCGACGGCCTGTTTCTCGTCGGTCGCGCCATAAGCGTAGCTCATGCCCATGCAGCCGAGGCCGATGGCGGAAACGGAAAGACTACCGAGCTTGCGGGTTTCCATGAAAGGCTCCTTTGATCGAGCTTTGTTTATCTTGATATCCGTAAATTACGGCCGGGAGGCGGCCTCAAGCGGACAAAGGCAAGGTAAGCCCTGATCGCCGCTCTGATAATTGCTGCAAAGGCGCTCAGTTTGTTCTATCAGATAGAACAATGAACCGGATCCAACTTTCCCAGCTCGCAGTTTTCGCCTCCGTCGCCGAGCATCGCAGCTTCCGTAAGGCGGCCGACGAGCTGGCAATTGCGCCTTCGGCCGTCAGCCATGCCGTCGCCTCGCTGGAGGCAAGCCTCAGCATCCGGCTTCTGGCACGCACCACCCGCAGCGTCGCGCCAACCGAGGAGGGCCGCAGACTGCTCGACAGCCTAACACCGGCGCTTCGCGATATCGACGGCGCGGTGGCGGCGCTGGCAGACAGCCGCGCCGCGCCGGCTGGCCTGCTGAAGGTCACCATGCCGCGTCCGGCGGCAGAACACCTGATCGCGCCACGCCTTGGAGACTTCCTGGCGCGCTATCCCGATATCACCGTCGAGCTGGTGACAGCGGATACCTTCGAGGACATCGTCGAACAGGGCTACGACGCGGGCATCCGGCTTGGCGAAAGCCTCGAGGCCGACATGATCGCGGTGCGCGCCTGCGGCCCCTTGCGCGGCGCGGTGGTGGCGGCGCCGGGCTATTTCGCCAATCATCCGAAGCCCGCCCATCCGCGCGATCTGGCCGATCATCGCTGCATCCGACGGCGCTTCTCCAGTGGCCGCATCTATCGCTGGGAATTCGAGAAGGACGCACGGACGCTCACGGTTTCCGTCGACGGACCGCTGATCCTGCCGGATGACAAGCTGATCCTGTCCGCCTGCCTCGACGGAGCGGGGCTTGCCTATCTGTTCGATGCCCGCGTGCTGGAAGCGCTGGAGACGGGACAACTGGTCAGGGTGCTGGAAGACTGGTGTCCGCCCTTCGAAGGCTTCTACATCTACTATCCCTCGCGCCGGCAGATGCGGCCGGCGCTGAGAGCCTTCATCGATTTCTTCCGACACACGGAGTGAAGACAGGCATCAGCCAAGCTTCATCCGGTAGCGCACATGCCCGTCTTCCTGCGCGTAAGTATCGTAGAGCTTCCGCGCCTGCGCATTGTCGCGATTGGTGTGCCAATAGAGGCGCGACCAGCCCTTTTGCCGCGCGATCCCGATGAGGTCGTCGATCAGCGCCCGGCCGATGCCATGGCCGCGGAAACGTTCGTCGAGATAGAGGTCTTCCAGATAGCAGTCCGGGGTCTTCACCCAGGTGGAATCATGGAAATGGTGGATGGCGAAGCCGGCTAGTTCCCCATCCACGACCGCTACCCGCATGGCTACGCGGGACTGCGGATCGAGGATACGGGACCAGGTCAGGTCGGTCACGTCATCGGCAAGCGCGACGTCGTAGAAGCTGAGATAGCCGTCCCACAGGCGGCGCCACGCCGCCTCGTCACCGGGCCCCGCGTCACGGATTTCGAGGACCATGGCATCAGGCTCCGGCAGCATCGAGCAAAGCCATCTGCGCTTCCGTAAGCTGAAGCTTGCCGGCCGCGATCATGCTTTCGAGCTGACGCAGGCTGGTGGCGCTGGCGATCGGCGCGGTGATGCCCGAGCGCGCGGCAACCCATGCGATCGCAATCGCCGCCTGCGTCGCACCCGTTTCCATCGCCACCTGATCGAGGGCCGCGAGAGTGCGGAAACCCCTGTCGTTCAGGTAATCGCCGACCCGGTAGCCGCGGGCTGCGCCTTCGGTGTGCCTGGCTTCGCGATACTTGCCGGTCAAAAAACCGGCGGCCAGCGCGTAATAGCTGATGACCCCGATTTCTTCCCGGACGCAGAGGTCGGCGAGCGCGCCCTCGAACTTGTTGCGGGTATAGAGATTGTATTCCGGCTGGATCACGTCGTAGCGCGGCAGGTTGTGCGCGCTCGCCGCCTCGAAGGATGCGGCAAGCTGATCGGCATCGAAATTGGAGCAGCCGATAGCCCGAACCTTGCCCTGTTCCTTCAGCGTTTGAAAAGCCGCAAGCGTCTCCTCGTGAGGCACATCCGGGTCCGGCTTGTGGGAGAGATAGAGGTCGATGTAATCGGTCTGCAGCCGGCGGAGCGAAGCCTCCACGGCCTCCGCGATCCATCTGGCGCTGAGGCCCGTCTTGCGGCCATTGTTGTCGAAGCCGACCTTGGTAACGATCACCGCCTTGTCGCGGGCAACATGGCCGCGCTTCAGCCACCTGCCGATGACCGTCTCGCTCTCACCCCCCTCATGGCCATTCACCCAGGCGGAATAGACGTCGGCCGTGTCGATGGCGTTGTAACCGGCATCGAAAAAGGCGTCGAGCAGGTCGAATGAGGTCTTCTCGTCCGCCGTCCAGCCGAACACATTGCCGCCAAAGACGACCGGGGAGATCGAGAGGCCGGTACGGCCGAGTGCGCGCATCTGCATGAAATAACTCCGGAATCCTGAAAACGACCCTGAGGGCCGGACGTGCGTTGCCAAAGGTTAGCAACCGGAAAGCCGGCCGACCATTCAATTTCTGTGATCCGACAATCTCGCCGGAGAATGAAGCAACCCCTCGCCGGGGACGTCGCCCTTATGCGTCCCCGTCCCTCTCCCTGCGATACCGACTGGGCGGCAAGGGCTGATGTTCCGCCCAGACGCGGCGCAAATGGCGGGTCGAGGAGAAGCCTGCCCGTTCCGCCACGCTTTCCATGTCAAGGCGGGTCTGGGAAAGGAGGTCGCGGGCAAGTGCGACCCGCATGGTGTTGACATATTCCGTCACCGACAGGCCGGTATGCTCGCGGAAGAGCCGCGTCAGATGGCGCTCGCTGAGCGCCCCGAGACGCGCCAGATCGCTAAGGCTCCAATCCCGCGCCGGCTCCTGCATTACCGCATCCTGAATGCGATGGATGGCCGGATGGATGTGATTGCGGCCGGAGAGCCAGGGCGATAATTGCGGATCGGACCCACTCCGCCTCAGATAGATGACCATGCGGCGGGCGGCGGCGAGTGCAACTCGCGCCGAAGTGAGCTGCGCGACCACGTGCAGCATGAGGTCGATGCCGGTGGAAATGCCGGCGCTGGAAAAGCGGTTGCCGTCCTCGACATAGAGCCGGTTTTCCAGCACGGCCGCGGTCGGCGCGATCGACCGGAGCTCTTCGATGCAATCCGCATGGGTGGTGCATTGCCGGCTATCCATCAGCCCGGCCGCAGCCGCGAGCAAGGCGCCGGAGCACACCGTCACCAACCGCGTATCGTCCGTGACGACCGCGCGCAGCCAGTCTCTCAGCCGACGAAGCTCGGGATCGCCGCGCAATTCGGCAAGCCCGACCGAAAGACTCCCGGAGATGACGAGCATCGCCCCTTGCGGCAATCGCTCCGGCAGGGGTTCGAGGCCGTCGATCCTCAACCCGATTGAGGTCGTCTGACTGGCGCGGTCGGAAATATAGCGGCAATCGAAATGCAGGTCGTTCTGCTCGATATTGGCATAGCGCAGCACTTCGAGCGGTCCGGCGATATCGATCAGCAGCGCCTCCGGCGGCACCAGCGTGAACACCGGAACGGTCTGCCTTTCTCCTTCCGGACCGCTCCTTGTCATGCGGCAAGCGCCTTTTTCCCCAGCACTTCCTCGACGGTCGCGATGCGGGCGAAGCGGCCTGAAAGCACCAGTTCGGTCCGTTTGCGGATGGCGTCGGCATCGAAGGTCTCGCCCGAGGCATGGGTCATCGGGAAGGTCAGCGTCGCCTCGGAAACGAAATCGACGTCCCAGCCGAGATCGGAGGCATGCCGCGTCGTCGTTTCGCAGCATTGCTCCGTGCGGATACCGGATATAATCAGCCGACGTATGCCGTTTTCCACCAGCCAGACATCAAGGCCGGACCCGACGAGCGCTGAATGCCGGCTCTTGTGGAAGGTAACGTCGGGCTCAAACCGCAGTTCGGCAAGCGTGCGCACGAAGCCGCTTTCGAGCGTGAAAGGTTCATCGGCATCGACATGGAAAATACGCACGATCGGAATGCCCGCGGCGCGGGCGCCGTCGATCAAAGCCTGCTGGCGCTCGATATATACCTCAGCCCTTTCCTGATCCCAGTAGGGCCGCTGGCGAAAGGACTCCTGGGCGTCGATGACAATCAATGCGGTGTTGATATCGGACATTTCTCGCTCTCCATGAATTTTGAGATAGCCGAGAATAGCCCTTTCAACATAGGGAAAAAGCATCGGACTGGACGAATGGCGGACATATCCGGCCAAAGGCGGATTTGGATGCGCGACTATCTCCGTTACGGCAATGTCATCCGCGCCGCGCCGACACCCCGCTCTCTCCATGCTGCAGTTGCCGTTCAGTCCTCCAACCCCTTCAGCACGTTGGCGACGTTGAGGCCAATTTCCGGCACGCCGTAGCCGCCTTCCATCACGGTGAGCACCGGCAGGCCGGTTGCGGCCACCATCCGGCCCATGCGGATATAGTCCGGTGTGGTGAGCTTGAAGAAACTGATCGGGTCCTTCTCGAAGGTGTCGACACCAAGCGACAGCACGATGGCCTCGGCGCCATAGGCCTCGATCCGCTTCAGCGCATCCGCAAGGGCTTCCGACCAGACGTCGAAGGGCGTGCCGGCCGGCATCGGATAGTTGGCGTTCAGGCCCACGCCCGCGCCTTCGCCGGTTTCGTCGGCATAGCCGAGGAAATAGGGGAAAGCGTCGGCCGGATCGCCATGCAGGGAAGCGAAGAAGATGTCGTCGCGATGATAAGTGATGTCCTGCGTGCCGTTGCCATGGTGGAAATCGACGTCGAGGATCGCCACCTTCTTCGCGCCATGGTCCAAGAGGCACTGGGCGGCGACAGCGGCATTGTTGATGAAGCAGTAGCCGCCGAAAAGATCGATGCCGGCGTGATGGCCCGGCGGACGGCAGAGCGAGAAGGCGAAGCGGTTGCCCTCCTTCAGCCAGTCGGCGCCGGAAAGCGCGACATTCATCGACGATAGCGCCGCCTCATAGGTGCCGCCCGAGATCGAAGTCTCGACGGAATTGGCATAATAGCCGACGGCGCCGTCGATATTGCGCGGCACGCGGTTACGGCTGCGGCGATAAGCGTAAGCCGTCGGGATCGCTTCGCCCGGATAACCGGCCGCCGTCCAGCGATCCCAGCAGGTGCGCAGGAATTCGAGGAAGTTCTCGTCATGCACCTTTTTCGCAGTGTCGAGGCCATATTCCGCCGGGGCCACCACGTCGGTAAAACCCGCTTCCTTCACCGCCGCCAATATCCATTCGGCCCGGAAAGGCCCCTCGAAGGGCTTCACCAGCAGGCCGCCGTGCAGCTCCGTCTTGGCATCCCTAAGCTTATGTTTTTCGGAATAGAAAACCCGCATCTCGTTCCCTCTGTTCTAACGCTGGGCGGAGGCTAGCGCTGCCTGTCGCGGCAGGCAAGCGAAGAGAAGAACACCGTTGCGGCCTGTCGGCCGGCCTTGACGCCCGGCAATTTTGCCTCTATTTGGAAACGATCATTTCCAAATTAACCGCCAATACAGTTCGATCATGTCCGCCACCAGTCACCGCACCGCAGGCCGTCCCCGGGAATTCGACATTGATGACGCGCTCGACGCGGCCATCGTCGTCTTCACCGAGCGCGGTTATCACGGCACGTCCATCACCGATCTCAAGGCGGCGATGGGCCTGACGGCCGGCAGCATCTACAAAGCATTCCAGGACAAGAAGGCGATCTTCCTTGCGGCCTTCGATCGCTACAAGCAGGTGCGCAACGCCCTGCTCGAAGCCGAGCTTGCACCGTTTTCGACCGGCCGCGACAAGGTGCGCGGCATGCTGCATTTCTATGCAGACGCAGCCTGCGGCGAGACCGGACGCCGCGGCTGCCTTGCCATCGGCGCCGCCGTCGAACTCGCCCTTTTCGACGCCGAAGTGGATGCACGGGTCGCCCTCTCGCAAGCCCGTACACTGGAGCAGATCCGCGGCTTCATTCGCGACGGGCAGGCGGACGGGTCGATCTCGCGCGATGTCGATGTGGATACGGCCGCGCTTGCCGTCATGGCCTTTCTCCAGGGCATCCGCATCGTTGGCAAGACCGGCCCGAAGCCGGCGGCCACCCATGCCGCCGCCGATGCGCTTCTCAGAATTCTCGATTGACCCTGCTCTCCCGAAGGATTTTTCCATGACCTCCCTTTCCGCCAGCCCGACCGCAGCACCCGGCATATCCGCAGGAATGACCTTCGTCATGGCTGCGGCCTGCGGCCTGATCGCCGCCAACCTCTATTACGCCCAGCCGCTTGCCGGCCCGATTGCCGAAGCCATCGGCTTGCCGGTGCACGCCACCGGCCTGATCGTGACGCTGACGCAGATCGGCTACGGTCTCGGCCTGCTTTTCCTCGTACCGCTCGGCGACCTCGTCGAGAACCGGCGGCTGATCCTCACCATGATCGGCGTTGTCACGCTTTCGCTGATCGCCGCCGGCCTTTCCTTAAGCCCCGTCCCCTTCCTCGCGGCATCGCTCGCCATCGGCCTCGGCTCGGTCGCCGTGCAGATGATCGTACCTTTCGCCGCCAATCTGGCGCCGGATTACGCCCGTGGGCGGGTGATCGGCAATGTCATGAGCGGCCTGATGATCGGCATCATGATGGCCCGGCCGGTTGCGAGCTTTCTCGCCCGCCTTACCTCCTGGCACACCGTATTCTTCGTTTCGGCCGGCGTCATGGTGGCGCTCGCCGTCCTGCTGGCCGCAAGATTGCCCGCCCGCCGCCCGACAACGCATCTTGGCTATCTCGGTCTTCTCCGCTCGATGGGCATTCAGCTCGCCACGCAGAAGGTGCTGCAGCGACGCGCCGCCTATCAGGCCTGCCAGTTCGCGGCCTTCAGCCTGTTCTGGACGGTGACGCCACTCTATCTCGCCGGCCCCGCCTTCCATCTCAGCCAGGCCGGCATCGCGCTCTTCGCGCTCGCCGGCGTTGCCGGCGCCATCGCCTCGCCGATTGCCGGAAGGCTGGCCGACAGGGGCCTCGGCAAGCCGGCGACCGCACTCGGCATCGCCAGCGTCGCGGCAGGCTATCTTGTCACCCATGTCGCACCGGAAGGCAGCACCCTTGCGCTTGCCCTGTTGACGCTCGCCGCCATCCTCGTCGATTTCGGTGTGAGCATGACGCTCGTGACCGGCCAGCGCGCCATCTACAGCCTCGGCGCGGAGTTGCGCAGCCGCCTCAACGGCCTGTTCATGGCCATCTTCTTTCTCGGCGGCGCAATCGGTTCGGCCGTCGGCGCATGGGCTTTTGCCGAGGGCGGATGGCCGCTTGCCTCGATGATCGGCCTTGCGCTTCCGGCTCTCGCCTTCCTGTACTTCCTGACGGAGAAGCGCGCGACAGCCTGACAGGATACTCTGACGCAGCCGGACAGGATCGCGTTCGGGGACGTCCTCGAACGCGATCAAGGTCGCGAAAGACCCGTCGCGGCATGAAGAGGGAGCCTTCTCCAGCAAAACAGGATAAGGCTCCCATGCGATTGAAACTCACACTCCTTGCCTTCCTTCTGGCCGCCTGCCCGGCATTCTCCGCCGAGACAGTCGGTATCCGGAAGATCAGCATCGTTTCCCCGGAACGGGACCGGTCGCTAGCGGTCACCGTCTGGTATCCTTCCGCCGGTGACGGCGAAGAGATGATCGCCGGCGAAAACCGCATCTTCGAGGGATCTCCCGCCTTGAGGAACGCCTCCATCGAGCGGGGCCGCTTCCCGCTCGTACTCCTGTCCCATGGCTCCGGTTCCCGTGTCGAGGGCATGGCATGGATCGCCGCAAGGATCGCAGCGGCTGGCTTTATCGTCGCCGGTCCCAACCATCCTGGCACCACGAGCGGCGATTCCACGCCTGCCGCCACGCCGAAGATCTGGGAGCGGACCAAGGATCTTTCAGAGATCGTCACCGCGCTGACCGCCGACAGCCGCTTCAGGGACAGTATCGACAGGGATCGCATCGGCGTCCTCGGCTTTTCCCTCGGGGGCAGCACGGCGATGGAACTTGCCGGCGCGCGCGCCGATCTTGATGCCTTTGCCCGCTATTGCGAGACCTATCCCGCGATGATGGATTGCCGGTGGTTCCGCGGTGGAAGGGGTTTTGCCGACAACGAAGAGGTCATGGTCGAGAGTCTGGATCTTCGCAGCATCGACCGGACCCGCTTCGAGCAATCGAACCGCGATCCGCGCATCGTCTCGGCCGTGCTGGTCGATCCGGGCCTTGCCACCGTGTTCAAACCGGAAAGCGTGGAGGCCATAGACATTCCGCTAACCTTCATCAATCTCGGCAGCGCGGGCGAAATCCCGGTCGCAGTGCTATCGGATAACCTGGCGAAGCAGGTGCGGAAGGCCAGCTATGCGCAGGTGGACAATTCCGATCATTTCAGCTTCCTGCCCATCTGCAAGCCGGGGTCGGCTAACTTCCTGGCATCCATCGGCGAACCCGACCCGATCTGCAACGAGAACCCGAAGAGGTCGCGCGCCAGCATCCACGAGGAGCTGACGGGCCTGATCGTCTCCGCCTTCGAGCGCACGTTGCAAGCGGGAAAATGAACCGTCAGCCGACGCGCTTCCAGAAGAAGGTGGTGTCGCAGTAGCGACCATCGGGGAAAAGCGCGTAGTCCGGAATGACACCGCCTCTGGTCCAGCCGAGCTTTTCGTAGATCTGCTCGGCGAGTTCTCCAGTGGCCGTATCAAGCACCAGCAGGCTGCGGCCATGCTTCGCGGCCTCGGCTTCGGCCGCCTGCATCAAGAGCTTCGACAGGCCAAGGCCGCGCGCACGGCGGTGCACGAGCAGCTTCATCAGGTCGGCGCGGTGCGGCTGGTTCGGCTTCAAGGCGAAACCGATCTGCACCGTGCCACTGACACGGCCATCCACCTCGGCGACAAAGAGCAGAACCTCACGCCGGCCGACGGCTGCGGCCACACCCCGCCAGTAGAGTTCGCCATCTTTCGGCGTAAATGGCGACATGAAGCCCACGGAAGCGCCGCCCTCCACGCAATCGGCCAGCACCTCGCAAAGGTCCGGCAGGGCGGCAAGCGCCTGTTGTTCGTCAAGCATGCGGATCGTGACCATGAGAGCGTCTCCGGGAAGCGGGAATTATCGGTGGCCGAGGTCGATGACGACGGCATAGCGGGCAGGTTTCGAGGTGGCGTTGCGGAAGCCGTGGACATCGCCGACATTCATGAAGACGCAGTCTCCCGGCCGAAGCGTGTAGACCGTGTCGCCGACCGTCAGCTCCATCTCGCCTTCGAACAGCCAGACATGCTGCCATTGGGCGCGGCTCGCCTGTTGCCCATCGAAACGCACTTCGGCACCGGGTGGAAACTCCACCTCGACCACATCCACCCGCGAACCGGTGCCGCCGGGCGAGACGGCGCGGCGGAGGTAACCACTTTCCGGATCGCGCCAGACCGGTTGGTCCTCTCGTCGGGCAATGGGCGAAACCTCGGGCCCCGCACTCGCAAAAAACACCGAAAGTGAAACACCGAGCGCCGAGCAGAGCCGCGCCAGCAGAGCCGCCGTCGGACTTGCCTCGGCACGCTCGATACGCGAGATCATCGCCCGGCTGACGCCGGAAAGCTCCGCCAGCTGGTCAAGCGTCAGGTTGCGCTCGCCACGAAGGCGCTTCACCCGCTCACCGACCGTCTTTTCGAAACATGCATCCATTGATTCCATTATCAAAGAATGCATTTCTCTTATAGTGGAGTCAAGCGACAAGCAAAAGGCGGGGGTCACGATGACCGCCCGCCCTGTGATAAGTGCCGATGGTACCCCGCGCCCGTCTGTTCAGCCCTGAACCTGACGGATCCAGTCCGGGAGGCTGTAGTAGTTGGAGATGCGGGCAACCTTGCCGTCCTTCAGCTCGAAGAAGGCGCCGGCCGGCAGCTTGTAGGTCTGGCCCTTGGCTTCCGGCAGGCCCTCGTCGGTCGCGAGATAGGTGCCGTTGACGATAAATTCGGCAGCGCCCCGAGTGCCGTCCTCGCTTGTCATGATGACCATGTCGGTCAGCGTTTCCTTGTAGCAACGGTTCATGTGGTCCATGAACTTTGCGAAGGTTTCCTTGCCGATCTGCCGGTCGCCCTGGTTGATGTCGTGGGCAACATCGTCGGTCAGGAGCGACAGGAAGCGCTCCATGTCTTGGGCGTTGAAGGCATCGTAATAGGCGCGGATGGTGTCGGCGGCGGTCATGCAAAACTCCCTGGCGCATGCAAACTTGGATTGGATGATTCGAGACGGTATAACCGGCATTGAAACGCTAGAAGACAATCTATGACTCTGGAAATCAAATCCTTTTCAGGCAGCGACGCGAGCCCCTTCTTCGACGACCTGGCGCGACTGCGGATCGCGGTGTTCCGCGATTTTCCCTATCTCTATCATGGCGACAGCGACTACGAGCGCCAGTACATGGAAATCTATGCACGCTCGCAGGGCTCGATCTTCGTGCTGGCGATCGAAGACGATGTCGTTGTCGGGGCCTCGACGGGGACGCCAATGACCGCCGAAACCGACGAGGTGAAGGCGCCGTTCATCGCCGCCGGCCGCGATCCCGCCCAGTATTTTTATTTCGGCGAAAGCGTGCTGCTTCCCCAGTATCGCGGCCGGGGCATCGGCGTGAAATTCTTCGAGAACCGCGAGGCCCAGGCGCGGAAACTCGGCCTGCGTTACGCCACTTTCTGCGCGGTCGAGCGCCCCACAGACCATCCGCGGCGCCCCGAAAACTATCAGCCACTCGATGCGTTCTGGGCAAAACGCGGCTACGCCCATCACCCCGAGCTTCGGACCACCTTCTCCTGGCGCGACCTCGACGAAACCCGCGAAAGCCCAAAACCCCTCTCCTTCTGGATCCGGAAACTCTGAGATGACCGTTACGCTCGCTGCCTGCCAGTACAAGATCGAACTGATCGAGACCTGGGAGGAATACGTCCTCCACCTGACGAAGCTGGTGGAGGAAGCCGCTGGCAGGGGTGCGGAACTGCTGCTCCTGCCGGAATATGCCGGCCTCGTGCTCGCCGGCCAACTGGACGAGGCCGTTCGCTCCGACCTGCACGGCTCCATCGCGGGCATCCAACCGCTGCTGCCGGACTGGCTGAGGCTTTGCGAGGAACTGGCCCGCAAGCATTCCGTCGTGCTGCAGCCTGGCTCGGCGCCCGTTCGGGACCCCGACGGGCAATATCGCAACCGCGCCTGGCTCTTCGGCCCGGACGGGCTGATCGGCCATCAGGACAAGATCGTCATGACACGCTTCGAGCGTGAGCAATGGGGCATAGCCGCGGGTGCGGAGGGGTTGCGGGTCTTCGAAACGCCGGTCGGCACACTCGGTATCCTGATCTGCTACGACAACGAATTTCCGATGCTCAGCCGAAAGCTCGCCGAGATGGGCGCCGAATTGGTGCTGGCCCCAAGCTGCACCGACACGCTGGCGGGAGCCTACCGCGTGCGGATCGGCGCGCAGGCGCGCGCGCTCGAAAACCAGTTCGCCGTGCTTGCCTCGCCAACGGCGGGCACCGCCCCTTGGTCGCCGGCGCTCGACGAAAACCGGGGCCGCGCCGCGCTTTACGTGCCCTCGGACTACGGCATGCCACCGAGCGGGGTCTTTGCCGAGAGCGAGAGCGCGGAGGTGGAGGCGACCAGCTGGCTCGTTACCTCCATCGACCTTGCCGCTGTCGCAAAGCTGCGTACCGAAGGACAGGTCGCCACCCGCCGCGACTGGCCGGAACAGTTTTCGGTCTGACCGGAAAACCGGCGCGAATGCGCCCGCCGGGCCGGTTGCCTTTTGCGCGGCGCCGGCTAGTGTGCGGACCGGCCGGACCATTTCGCTCCGGCCGGCAAGCCCGTGAAAAATCATGCAGAACCGCAGGAATTCCCCCCTTTCCATTGCCAGCATTATCGTCTCGATGACGGCGGTGGCGCTCGGCAACGGCGTGATGTCGGCCTATGTTCCCTTCGTGCTCACCCGGTCCGGAGCGCCCTCCTGGGCCGCCGGCGCGGCCATCACCGCGGTCGCCTTCGGCGGGCTCATCGGCTGCGTGGTCGCCGGGCCGCTCATCCGCCGTGTCGGCCATGCACGGCTTTTTGCCGCCTCGATGGCGCTGGTCACCCTTGGCGCCCTGCTGATTGCCATTGGCGTCAATCCGATCTTCTGGGTGTTGGGACGCGGCCTCTACGGAGCGGCGGGCAATACCAATTTCATCATTGCCCAGAGCTGGCTCAACCATGCCGCATCCAACGAATGGCGCGGCAAGGCGATGTCGTTCTTCTACATGACCTATGTCATCGGGCTCGGCGCCGGGGCCTGGATCTTCGGGCAGATCCCGGCCGACGGCAATCTCGCGCCGCTCGCCACCATCTTCTTCACGGCGCTCGCCATCCTGCCGATCAGCCTCACCCGCCTGCCGAACCCACCGCCGCCAGCCCATGTCAGCGTCAATATTCCCATGGTCTGGCGCAACTCGCCGGTCGGCCTCGTCGGCGTTCTGGCCGCCGGCGGACTGTCAATGGTGGTGCAGGGCTTCACGCCGATCTATGCCGCCGACAACGCCGTGTCACAGGGCGACGTGGCCATGCTGATGTTCATCATGCAGCTCGGCATGCTCTTCGTGCAATATCCGCTGGGAGCGTTGTCTGACCGCATCGACCGTCGTGTCGTGCTCATCATCACCTGCGGTCTCATCACCGTGATGGCGGTCAGCGCCTTCTTCGTGTCCTTCAACAACCTCTTGCTTCTGATGCTGGTATTCGCAATCTGGTCCGGTGCGGTGGAGACGATCTATTCGGTCGCGAACGCCCATGCCAACGACCGCACGGCGCCAGAGGATTTCGTGCCGCTGTCGTCGACGCTACTGGTTGCCTGGTCCACCTCGGCGACGCTCGTGCCGCTCGCGGTCACGCTCGCAACGCCGGTATTCGGTCAGCAGACCTTCATCTTCGCAGCCATCGGCGTGGCGCTGCTCTATCTCGCCTTCGTGGTCTGGCGCATGCAGCGGCGGAAGCCTGCGGAAGCCACCGGCCGCGACGGCTTCGAGATCCGCAGCGCCCAGGTGCCGAACGCCAGCGTCATCACCGAACCGGATGGCGAGAACGTCCGGCAACCGCACTGATGCGAAAAGGCCGGCAATCCACCCCTCAAGGTGAACAAATCCCTGCTTTTCCGCTTTGCGGGCTTCATTGCCGCTGCTATATGCGCAGGCCATGAGCACACAGAACCGCACGCCCCTCGACCATATTCGCAATTTCTCGATCGTCGCGCATATCGACCACGGAAAATCGACGCTCGCCGACCGCCTGATCCAGCTGACCGGCGGCCTGGCCGAACGCGAAATGTCGGAACAGGTGCTCGACTCGATGGACATCGAGCGCGAACGCGGCATCACCATCAAGGCCCAGACGGTGCGTCTGCACTACAAGGCCAAGGATGGCGAGACCTATATCCTCAATCTCATCGACACGCCCGGCCACGTCGACTTCGCCTATGAAGTGTCGCGCTCGCTCTCGGCCTGCGAGGGGTCGCTGCTCGTCGTCGACGCCTCCCAGGGCGTGGAAGCGCAGACGCTCGCCAATGTCTATCAGGCGATCGACAACAACCACGAACTGGTCACCGTTCTCAACAAGATCGACCTGCCGGCCGCCGAACCCGACCGCATCAAGGAACAGATCGAGGAAGTGATCGGCATCGACGCATCCGAGGCGGTCCTGATCTCCGCCAAGACCGGCCTCGGCATTCCGGACGTGCTGGAAGCCATCGTGCACAAGCTACCGGCTCCGAAGAGCACGGGTGGCGAGAGCGCGCCGCTCAAGGCGCTGCTGGTCGACAGCTGGTACGACACCTATCTCGGCGTCATGGTTCTGGTGCGCATCATCGACGGCGTGCTGACCAAGGGCCAGCAGATCCGCATGATGGGCACGGGCGCGAAATACACGGTCGAGCGCGTCGGCGTGCTGACCCCCAAGATGGTGAATGTCGACAGCCTCGGCCCCGGCGAGATCGGTTTCATCACCGCCTCGATCAAGGAAGTGGCCGATACCCGCGTCGGCGACACGATCACGGACGACAAGCGCCCGACGGCGGAGGCCCTTCCGGGCTTCAAGCCGGCGCAACCGGTGGTCTTCTGCGGCCTTTTCCCGGTCGACGCTGCCGATTTCGAGGAACTGCGCGCTGCCATGGGCAAGCTGCGGCTCAACGACGCCTCCTTCTCCTTCGAAATGGAATCCTCCGCCGCCCTCGGCTTCGGTTTCCGCTGCGGTTTCCTCGGCCTGCTGCACCTCGAAATCATCCAGGAGCGCCTTTCCCGCGAATTCGACCTCGATCTCATCGCGACCGCGCCCTCGGTCGTCTATCAGCTGACGCTGACCGACGGCACAGAGAAGGAGCTGCACAATCCGGCCGACATGCCTGACGTGGTCAAGATTCGCGAATTCCGCGAGCCGTGGATCAAGGCGACGATCCTGACGCCGGACGACTATCTCGGCGGCATCCTGAAACTCTGCCAGGACCGCCGCGGCATCCAGACCGAGCTCACCTATGTCGGCAATCGCGCCATGCTGACCTACGAACTGCCGCTCAACGAAGTGGTGTTCGACTTCTACGACCGCCTCAAGTCGATCTCCAAGGGCTATGCCTCCTTCGACTACAATCTCGCGGACTATCGCGAGAGCGATCTGGTCAAGCTGCAGATCCTCGTCAACGGCGAGCCGGTCGATGCGCTGTCGATGCTCGTCCACCGCTCCGCCGCCGAGCGGCGCGGCCGCACCATGTGCGAAAAGCTGAAGGAACTCATCCCGCCGCACATGTTCCAGATCCCGATTCAGGCTGCGATCGGCGGCAAGGTCATCGCCCGCGAAACGGTGCGGGCGCTGCGCAAGGACGTGACCGCGAAATGCTACGGCGGCGACGCCACCCGCAAGCGCAAGCTTCTGGAAAAGCAGAAGGAAGGCAAAAAGCGCATGCGCCAGTTCGGCAAGGTCGAGATCCCGCAGGAAGCGTTTATTGCAGCGCTGAAGATGGGGGATGAGTGAGGACACAGGTTCTCACTCCTCTTCATTCCGCTTCCGAACAAGCCCGGGCTATTCGGCCGGTTTTCACCATAGGTACAACGGAAGCGCCTTCCGCGTCGATCGTTTAGACAGACGATAGAGGCGTAGGGGCCCAACGACGTCACCGCCGCCACCGAATTCCTCTTTCAGGGCTTCTGAAGGGCGTTTTTCAACGCCCGCCGCTCCTCAATCCCAGGCGATATCGAACTTCAGCTTGGCATTGCCGCTGGTCATGGAGTGGCCGGTGATATCGCAATTGGCCTTGGAGCGCACCGGGGCCGCCCCTTCGAGCATGAACTGCGACATGCCGTACATGACGTGGTAGCGGCCACGCACGGGATATTCGGTCGCGTCGCATCCCTTCTTGAAGGTATGGGCGACGCCGTCGATCAGGGCGCCGTCAGGATTGTTCATGTCCCACGGCTTGCCCCGGAAGAGCACGGTGCCGCGCTTGACGGTGCCGGCAATCGAGCTTTTGGGCCGGTCATAGACGATAACCCCCTTCGCGCCGTCGACGATCATGATGGAGCCGTTGTGGTCGTAGGGAATGCCGTCGAGGGAGGCAATGTCGATCACCTCGACGGGGGAGAGCGTGCCGATGCCGTTGCTGCCCGGATGGCTCACCGGCTTCGCCTTTGTCACACCGCTCGGCACGGCGCTGTCGCGCAGGCCCTCGGCATAGACGAGTTTTCCGTCCTCGCAGGTACGCCAGATGCCGTAGCTGCCCTCATGGTGGCGCCAGACGGGAAAGCAGAAGCCGGGACCGAGGATCTCGACATCCGGCCAGTCGCTGTCGGTGCGCGGATGGAAGGCGAGATCGGAACCCGGAAAGCCAAAGGCGTCGGTCCAGCCACCCTTTCCGTCCGCGATCAGGAGGCCGATTTCCGAGCCGGCATGGCCGAAACAGCTCGCCGCACCGCTGGCCCGCCGGTGAACGACGATCTCATCGACGGCATCGCCGTTGATGTCCTTGATCTCGTAAGGAAGCTCGAGCTTCGAACCGTTCGATTCGGGGCAAAGCCGGGCCTCGGGCGTGTCAAGCGTGGCAATCGCGGCATCGATCTCGACCTGGGTCCAGGCGAGAGCCGGCGCGGCTGGAAAGACGGTCAGAACGCCCGCGAGGCCGATCAGCATTTTCGGCAGGAATTTCCCGCATTCCCGATCCCGCTTCGCCATCCGCCGTCCTTCCTTCCCTTCTGTTTCGCGGCGAGACTGGCCGGCAAAACTGAGCGAGCCGTTAACGGGAAAGGGAACCTTGGCTGCAGGCTTTCCATGCCACTAATCACATCGGTCGCATTCGATCCAACGACCCGGCCGACGTCCGTCTTGTGCTTCCTGCAATTGCATTCTAAGTATTCCTGGTAGTTGCCGGCTGAGAACAGCAACTACTTGAGTGTTCGGAGGAAACATGCACAAGTTCAAGATCCTGAAGAATGAAAAAGGCGAGTTCCGCGTTCAGTTCGTCTACAATTCGGAAGTCATGGTCTGGTCGGAAAACTACGCGGCCAAGGCAAGCGCCAAGAACTGCGTCGAATCCATCAAGAAGAACGCCCCCGGCGCGGCCATCGTCGACCTGACGAAGGAAGAAACCGGCAGCGGCTATCGCTTCGAAATCGACGCGGCGAAGAGCGGAGAGACCTTTGTCCGTTTCCGCGCGGCAAACGGCGAGATCTTGGTCCGGTCCGAAACCTATTCTTCGAAATCGAGCGCCAGGAACTGCGCCGAGTCCATCAAGAAGAATGCCCCCGAGGCGCCGGTCGAGGACGAGACGGCCGCGACAGCCTGAGCGGACGGGTCCGCCCGCCGCGCGATCCCCGCGACCGGTGGCAGGACCGGCACGGGCGCCTGGTCAATCGTTGCCTTCCTTGACCTCCCGGAAACGCGTCTCGAATTCGTGACGCAGCGTGCGCCGTTCGACGGCCTGTCGGGCGCGCCGCCGCTTGGCCTCCGTATCGAGCACGAGCTCCGGCACCGCCGTCGGCTTGCCTTCGGCATCGACGGCCACCATGGTGAAATAACAGGAATTGGTGTGGCGCCGCTCGCCGGTCCGGATATTCTCGGCCTCCACCCGGATGCCGATTTCCATCGAGGTGCGGCCGGCGAAATTGACCGAGGCGCGGAAGGTCACGAGCTCGCCCACATGGATCGGCTGGCGGAACACCACCTGATCGACCGAGAGCGTCACGGCATATTGCTGGGAAAAGCGCGAGGCGCAGGAATAGGCCACCCGGTCGAGCAGGTTCAGCAGCGCGCCGCCATGCACCTTGCCGGAAAAATTCGCCATGTCCGGTGTCATCAGCACCACCATTTCCAACTGGCTCGGATCATGGGCACGGTCCATCGAATGTCCTTTCGCAATACGCTGTGGCGAGCAATGTTCCCCGAAGCTGTAACCGCTCCTCGAAGCCTCGAAAAGGGGCCGCGTGTTTTGGCGCTGGGTCTCGAAAGACTGCTTCCCCGATGGCGTGCCTGCTATGAACGGGGTGAAACGGTCACACCCAGCCGACCGCCTGACCGGTCAGGGCAACGGCGAAGAAGACAAGAAACCCGGCGGCCATGCGTCCGACAAGCGCCGGATGCCGCCGGGCGATCAGCCGCAGGATCGCCGCGCCGAAGCCAAGCCAGAAGCTTGCGACCAGGAGGATCAGCCCCGCTAGCACGCCGAGATAGGCGATGGTTGCGAGGAAGCCCGCCGGCGGGACCAGCACGAGGCCGATGATGAGGCCCTTGGGATTCATGACCGTGGTCCAGTAGACGGCGCGCGCATCGATATGCGTTTCATTCGCCGACGCCACCGGCATGATCCAGAGCCTGGCGGCGAGCATCAGCACCCAGGCGGCGGCGCAGAGACGCACGATATCGGCGAGAAGCGGCTGACCTTCCAGCCAGGGGCCCGCGAAGGTGGCGAGCGGAGTGACCGTGGTCATGTAGCCGGCAAGCTCTCCGCCCATCAGCGGCATGGAACGCCGCACGCCTTTCGCCGCGCCGGACAGCGCCAGCAGGGTATTGGTCGGTCCGGGCGTCAACAGAAGAAGAAGCACGGCGGCGGCAAAGGCGAAAAGGCTCATGGATATCTTCCAGGGAACAGAACGGATGCCACCATAGCGCAAACGATGCGCCGCGAATTGACACGGGTCAATGTGTCGGGCGCCCGTGCCTTCTCACGGGCGCGGCAAAGGCTTCGCCGGATTGCCGACAACGGTTACGCCCGCCGGAACGTCGCGGGTCACCACGGCACCGGCACCGACGATCGCACCGTCGCCGATGGTGACGCCGGCAAGAATGACCGCCGCTCCGCCGATCCAGACGTCCTTGCCGATGGTCACGGGCCTGGCGATCTCGATGCCCGCGGCGCGCTGGGCGGTGTCCTTGTGGTGCTCGGCGCAATAGATCTGCACGGCGGGTCCCAGCATGCACCCATCGCCGATCACAACGGGCGCGCTGTCGAGGATCACGCAGCCGGCATTGATATAGACCCGTTCGCCGAGCATGATGTTGAACCCGTATCCGCAATGAAAGGGCGCTTCGACAAAGGCGCCGTCGCCGAAGCCGGCGAAGAGCTGCACGAGGTCCGGCGCCGCGCAACCACGCTGCGCAGGTGGCATGGTATTGTGGCCATGAACGGCCTCGCGTGCCCGAAGGCGCAGGCGGTCGAGTTCCGGATCGATGCAGTTGTACCAGAGGCCGGCGGCCATCTTTTCCCGTTCGCTCGCCGTCATCTCCTTCCTCCCGCTCGCCTTGCCGTCAGATGCGCGAGACCCAGGCGCGGGCGATCGCAAGACCCGCCGCTTCGGCGGCCGGGCCATGGGCCGCGGCATATTGCGAGTGGCGCACAAGCCAGCCCGGTTCCTTGCGTTCGACATGCTCCGGGAAAAGCCGGCTCCATTCCGCAACCACCGCGCGGTTCGCCTCGAAATGAAACTGCATGCCATAGGCGGCGCGTCCGACGCGGAAGGCCTGGTTGACGGCTGCGGCATTGCCGGCGAGGTGCACGCCGCCCGGAGGCAGGGTGAACGTGTCGTCATGCCACTGGAAGGAAACAAAGCCTTCCCCCGGCGCTGCGGCGGCGGCCGAAATCACCGGATCGCTCCGTCCCTCCTCGGTGGGGGAAACCGTATGCCAGCCGAATTCAGGCGCCGCTCCGATTAGGTTCTCGGCGCCATAGGCCCGCGCCAGCACCTGACTGCCGAGGCAGATGCCGAGCACGGCCTTGCCGGCATCGCCGAAGTCGCGCATCAGCGTCGCCAGCGCCGGCAGATAGGGATGCTTCTCGTCGTCACGCGCATTCTGCTCGCCGCCGAAGACAACGAGGGCGTCGTGCCCATGAATGGTCGCCGGCAGCGGTTCGCCGGCATAGGCACGAATCGCCTCGATTGTCGCTCCGGCTTCGGCGAGCGCTATACCCACCTGGCCCGGATCCGAATATCGGGTGTTTTCGATGATCGCCACGCGCATTGTCCGTCTCCGCCGACTCGCCCACCACGGAGATGACCACGACCGGCGGCGCTCTTCAAGGGCATGCCACGATGCTTGCGGCCCGGCCTCAGAAGACTTTTCCGAGACACCCGTCAACCGACTGGCGATTGCCGCCACGGATCGAGAAGAACAGGAAGATCGCCGCCCAGAGGATCGATTTTTCAGCCCCACCCAGGCCTTCCGCCTTGACGATCCAGTGGAAATAGACCGTGACCAGCAGCACGATCATCGCCGCGAAGGCGGCGGGGCGTGTGAAGAGGCCGACGGCGACCAGAATGCCACCGAAGAATTCGGTCGCCGAGAGAAGGGGAGACCAGAAAACGCCGGGATAAAAACCGAGGCTCTCGACCATTCCCACGGCGCCGAACGGATTTATGATCTTGCCGTAGCCATGGGTCACCAGCAGGACGCCGGCGACGACGCGGAGCACGGTCTCCACCGTCTCGTAGCCGGCGGCGTAGACAGGGCGAAGCTGAGGGACAATCAGCCGATTGCGGTCAACAGGGTTGGACATGTCGGCACTCCTTGATTTTTGCGTTCCGGGTCTCAGTTTGTTGCGGTTATGCTAATGGCTGCAAAGACAGCCAGGCTCAAGCATGCCTCGATAAAAACATGACTTTAATAGTTGACTTTATCGTGAAGACGTAACGAGGAAAAGGAACGATGAGTGACAAGCCGCGGGTGACCATACTCTACTGTACGCAGTGCAACTGGCTGCTGCGCGCCGGCTGGATGGCGCAGGAACTGCTGCAGACCTTTCCGGAGAGTGTTGGTGAAGTGGCGCTCATTCCCGGAACAGGCGGCAATTTCGAGATCCGCGTCGATGGCGAACTCATCTGGGAACGCAAGCGCGACGGCGGTTTTCCCGGACCGAAGGAACTGAAGCAACGGCTGCGCGACATCATCGAACCCGAACGCGACCTCGGTCATACGGACCGGGTGACGGCGGCTTCGAGCAATGCCGGTGAAAACTGAAAAAGGGCAGGCTTTCGCCCACCCCTTTCCGGATTGCTGCAGGGCCGGTCAATAATAGGGCGACCGGCAGACCCTGAAGTAACCACTGGAGGACAGGAACCTGTTCGTCTGTGGATTGTAGGACCGGTAGCGGTCGAGGCACCAGCGGACGTGACGGTTCCAGTTGCGTCCCGGCGGCATGCCATAGGCAGGCGGTGGAGGGGGGCGACGATAATAGCCGTCATCCCAGCGCGGCGGGGGCCGACGGCGATAGTCATCGTCCCACCGCGGCGGTGGCGGGCGGCGGTAGCCATCGTCCCAGCCGGGAGGCGGCGGTGGCCGCCTATAGCCCGGCGGACGGCGGGTTTCGTAGCAGCCATACGCATCGCAGTAAACCTGCACCTTTTCGACGCCGGACCGCTCTGCAGCGGGCGGCGCGACCTGCGTCATCGGCATCGCTGCCTGCGTTACGGCAGGCAACAATCCGACAAGGCCCAGGAAGGACCCCAGCAGGATTTTTCCAAACAATCTGATCATGTTACCTCCAGCCAGAAGATTCGTCCGTCCATGACGGACATCGGGAGCGCCCTTCCCCGCATCGGCAATCTCCGGCAGATGCGGCCTTCTGTCCAGCCGCTTTTCTGCCTGCCTTCCGGAAGACGATGCCTGGCGCCACCGTCCCCGAACATGCCTAATCCTCCGCGATATCATGGCTTTTCCAAGACTGCCGGTCCCGTCGTTCCAAGGCTCTTCGGCCTGCTTTGCGATATCCGACACGAAAACTTCAAAAAGCCAGTTGACAGTCCGAGTCGCTGCCTTTACACGGCTCCTCGTCGCCCAGATGGCGGAATTGGTAGACGCGCAGGTTTCAGGTACCTGTGCCGCGAGGCGTGGAGGTTCGAGTCCTCTTCTGGGCACCATTCCATTTTGAGAAACGTAGATTTCTCAATAGTTTCAAGACTTAGGCAGTCCTTCCGGTACACAACGAGGTACACGGAAGGTCCACATGGGTCTCAGACTGAAACACATAGTCCCCACCAAAGCAGGAACATTCCACTACCGTCGACGCATCCCGAAAGATGCTGCGGAAGTGATCGGCAAGCGAGAGTTCAAGCGGCTCCTTGGTCAGACCGAACGGGAAGCCCTGCGGAATTACCCGAAGGTCAATGCCGAATTTGAGAGAGTGGTGGAGGAGGCCCGGAGGGAAGCAGTCCGCTCCGTTGCTGATCTGACACCCCTTGAGGTTCACCGTCTGGCACAACGTAGGGCTTCCGAACTGGAGGCCATGAAGGTCTATGTCGGTGGCCGGGAGTTGACTGGGGCTGACTCGGAGGCCGCTGACGTGATCCGGGATAGCGCCCTGTCTTCCGGTCTCTCCGATCCTGTGGAGCGTCAGGCGGTCAATCTGGTGGCAAACAAGGGCCGTATTCCCCGCCCCTCTCCGACATTGGCAGACGCGAAGCGGCTCTATCTTCAAGAGAGGATCAACGGCGACATAAACGAGAACCAGAAGACCCTCCGGCTGGAGCGTGTCATGGGTTATCTCGCCCATGCTATCGAGGAAGACAGGCCCCTTGACAGGCTGACACGCGAAGATGCCCGCGAAGTCCGCGACCATATGCTTCGTGATCTCGACATGAACCCGTCAACCGTGCGCCGATACGTGAACGACATTCGGGCCATGATCGGCTTCGGTATAACGGAGTTCGGCTTGCGTGACGCCCTGAACCCGTTCCAGAGGCTGGAAATACGGGTCCAGACGGTGGCAAGAGAGGAGCGATCTCCAATCCCGGCCAAGACCCTGAAAGCCATCTGTGCCCGCCTAGAGGCCCATGCGGGGGCCGATCTGTGGCAGATATGGCGGATGCTGGAGGGAACCGGATGCCGTCTCGGTGAGGTAACTGGGCTTCTGGTCAGCGACGTGAAGCTTGACGCCACGGTGCCGTATATCGATCTTGTTCACCACGCCCATAGACGCCTCAAGACGGCGGGATCGGTGCGGCGGGTGCCATTGATCGGGGAAGCCTTGGACGCTGCCAGAGAGGCCGTGAAGGCCGCTGGTGACAGCGCCGTATTGTTCCCCCGATATGGCAAGGTCCGGGGTGCGGATGTCGCCTCTGCCAGCCTCATGAAGCATGTCAGGACCGTGACGGACGATCCGAAGATTGTTGTCCATTCTCTCCGCCATACGATGGAAGACCGGCTAATCCGGGCAAGGGTCGAGGAGTTCGACCGCAATCTTGTCCTAGGCCACTCCAGCGGCGGCATGAGTGAGCGGTATGGTGGCCCGGATGCGCGGCTAGAGGTGGCTGCGGGGGCCGTGAAGGCGGCTCTAGGGGCGAAAACTGACTGACACGGGCGTGGTTCCGCCTTACATAGTTCTACCTACGGTCACTAGAGGCCCACGTTAGGCGACACTACCGGGGGATTGTTTGACCCGATTGTCGCTCGTCGCGGGACGACAGACACCATAATAAGGAGCGCGCTATGAGCAAAACCCTTACAATCGAGCAAATCGACCAATCAACTAATCGACTACCTTTCAGCGAAAAGGAGATATTCACGCTGATCGAGTTTGTGAAACTAAGTCGGAAGAAGGGACGAGATCTACAAACAGGTGCGAGGAACCTAGCAGCGACAGCAGAACACGTTCTACAGCTTGCGCAAGAGGAAGGAATTATTGCAATCAACTCCGCAATATTGGGCATGGAGGTTCTGTTTGCTAAGGTCGATGCGGGGCGCAGTTTTTTTGGTGGGCAAAAAGCAGCTTACATATCCTATGTGAATACGGGAGATGACGAGTGGGCTGTTGGCACCACATTCAACAGTTGGCCAATAGCAGTAACATCAATCGGCAACATTTATCGAGGAATGGGGTACCGCTAGCCAACTCCATCCCCAAGATGTGACCAAGAGCGAGAAACTTCGTTTGGACTACCTCATGAGCTATCTTGAGATGATCTCGGCAGCTTTCTGCCGTGCGATTTCTTTCTGCTGACCGGCCAGCCTGTCCACCTCCTCGTTCATCGGATCACCGGCATGGCCCCGGACCCATTCCCATGTGATCGTCTTGCCCTCGGCAGCGGCAATGATCCGCTCCCATAGGCCCCGGTTCAGGACAGGTTTTCCGGTGCCTTTGCGCCATCCGTTGGCGATCCATCCGGGGAGTCGTTTGGTCATGCTGTCCGGTATCATGTTGTTGTCGCTGCGGATGACGATGGGTTGCGGCTCATCCGGCTTCAAGTGTTCGAGCGCCGCCGCCACGGCGGTCATTTCCATTCGGACATTGGTGGTTTCAGCCGGATCAAATCCCCGGACCTTGTGGCATTTCAGTTCGTTGCCCTCGGCGTCAATGCGGCGGAGAGTGGCGGCATAACCGCCGGGACCGGGGTTTCCGTGGCAAGAGCCATCGGTGTAAATCAGGATATACGGTCGGTTCTGTGGAGTTTTCATGGAAGCCTTTCGGTTGGAGTGAAACGGCATTGGACGGTGCCAATGGCCGGAAGACAATGAAGGAAGACACGCGGACGGAACGCCGGGTCTCGTGGAACCTTCGTGGATGATGCGGAGCATGGGGAGGAAGGCGTTTCGAGACCATCCCGCGGATGCGACACGAAAGAGAAGACGACGTAGGGCGGCGCTCCGCCCGAAGACAACAAGGTATCACGGACGTGGGGGAGAACACCTTGGCGAAGCCAATAGAGGATGTCTTGGCCGTTCGGCTTCTCGCCGTCCGTCCTCGGTCGATCAAGTAGAGCGATTAGCCCACGTGTCGGCCCCTTCTGTCGAACCTCGTTCCGAGGGGGAGCAGAACAGCGGACAGGTCAGCAAATAAAGCCACCCGTAGCGCCCTGTTTCTCATCCCCCACACGGTTCAACCATTCGTCTTAGATACGGGATTTTTCCAAAAGTGGCACTAATCCCTTCAAGCCGCCCGCCGCAGCGTGGCCAAGTCTCGAAAGACGGTCCTGCGGGGGATGCCCGTCAACTGGATAATTTCGGAAGCGGTTCTCCCTGCCCTGTGAAGGCGGTCGATACGCTCCCGGCGCTGGTGGTGCATCGGTATTGTCGGGGGCGATGCTGTCGGCGTGATGAGCGCCTGTCGTAGAACCTGTTGCCCCTTCGGCGTAATGAGGATCATGGCGCGAACCATACCCCTCCCGCCCTCGCCCCAACGGCCCTTGATCTGAACAACCAGTCCGGCCCGGATGGCAGCCGGAGCGGCTTCCGGGGTCCGGTAGTAGACGGGCTTGCGAAGGACCGGATTGCAGAGCATTGGCACGTCTTTCCAAGCCAGAACCCGGTGAACGATACCGCATTGCTCCATGAGGTCCGTCAGGCGCGCCGCCGTGATGCCGAAGGTTTCCGCAAGTGTGCCGATGGTGACGCAATCGGTGACAATTTCACCGGTTTCCGGGTTCACGATTTCTCCGGGCGTTCTGTCGGCCACGAAGAACCCGTTTCTCCGGGCATTCGCCTCCTGCTTCGCCTTCGCCAGCATTGCGGGCGTCCATGGTCCGCCGCCCCGCTCTTGTGCCTCGGTCTGCCGGGCTGCGATCCACTCGGCGTAATTCACCGTCATCGATCATCCCCGGCGATGGCCTCGGCAATTCGGCCATCCAGCGCCCGAAGGTTTCTTCGTCTGGTTGCCCATGCCCGTTTCCCCCGCTTCCGGTTCTCCGACTTGATGGCCGCTTCCGCCGCTTCTGCCTCCTCCCTGCTCGCGAGTGGGCGTCCCGCAAGCGACACGTTGTTTCGATAGGTCTTGCTGTCGTAAAAATCGCTGCTCATTTCAGTTCCTTTATCGCGTTGATAATGGTTTGTTTCGCCTCCTCGGCGGATTGGCGGTCCCGCTTCTCCAGTTCCGCCAGTTGAATGCCGGTGAAGCCAAAGGCCAGCGCCAGCTTCTCGCCAAGGATCGCCCCCGCTTTCGGCGTCATTTCCCTGTAGATCGCCTGTTGCCGCCCGCTGGAAGGGTCGAAGCGGCTCCCACGGTGACGCGTGGAAAGCGCCCTCACGCGGCGGGCAAGCTGCATCCTGAACGCCCGATCATCGGCAAAACGCCCCGGCCGTTCCCGCCACATGAGGAACATGGCGAGTGCGGTGACGACGATCTCCCGAACCGGGGCGTCTGCGTCGATGTTGAGGATTTCATGCGCTGCGGACCGCTCATAGCGATTGCCGACACGCTTCTCCGCGACACGGTTCGCATCGGAGACGATAGCGGCCCATGAGGTTTCCAGCGCGGGCCATAAGGGGCTGTCCGCGTTTCTATCAACCCTTGCCCGAACACGGTCGAGATAGGGATTGAGTTCACCTTTTCCGATGCCTGTCTGCCCCACCGCCCCTTGTCGGCGGAGCATGGACTTGTGGCGGCGGCAATGTGGAGAGAATTCGGAGGAAGCTGGATTGCCGCAATGCGGAACGGCGCAGATGCGGCTCATGCGCTTTCCTTTCGTGCCTTCTTCTCCCTCCCGATAAACGGCCTCACCGTCTCCAACTTCTCGACTGCTTCCGAGAAGATCGAGATAAATTCCGCGTCGGCAAGATTGTCCGTTTCGGTAAGCTGACGTGCTGCCCTGTGCATCAAGCCGCCAGCTTCGATCAGGAATACAGCGACAGCATCCTCCGGTTGGAATGCGGTCCCTTGAAGGAGCTTCTTTGCGTCGAGGATGGTTTTCAGGTCGGAGAGGCTGTCTAGGATGGAGACTTCCAACCCGTTCAACACAGTTTCGTCATGGGTAGCTAAGGTCATGTTTGTTTTCCTTCTCGTATCCACCCCCAAGGACACAGGGATGGGAAGATTAAAATTTTGGCATTGCTGCCTGTGGTGCATTTCTTCACTGTTTCGGCCCTGCCGTGGGCCATCGTCAGCGGTCGAGGCGTCACGACCGAACAGGAAAGCCGTTACTGCGGCACTAGGTCAGCTTCTCGCGTATCCCGCCCCCTTTGGTTTATGCCGTGGCGGTGGGAAACCGCCGTGCCAAGCTTTCCAGCCGTGGGCTGTGAAGGCGCTCAGAAACCTGTCCGAGACACGTCTTCCCCGCATCGGAACCTGTCAGGGACCGACTGGAAAACATGCGTCTCCGGCCCGTGAACAAGTCACGGAAACCGTCCAGCTTACTGCTGGTGTTTTGGGAAAATGCTGGTTGGTGCTGGTAGCGCCCGAGAACCCCGTCGCGACTACCGCCAGCGGCTTTATGTCGGCGGAGAGTGCCGCCGCACCGGAGAGGCTGAACGCCTCATGGGTCGGAATATGGACGCAGATACGAAATACGTCAATGCGGAATCGTCATCAAGTTATTGTTTTTGCATCACAAAGTTTTATTTATGTCTTCTGCGTCGTGTTGATTTTCAAACGGTTACGCCCGAACAAGGCATGAATTTGTGACCAAATCTGTGACCGAAAATCGTGAACGGTGCCGCCGGTCATCCCCCGGCTTCCTTCACCTTCGCCATGGCCCATTCAACCGGCTTCCGCACCTCGTCGCTCTTGGGGTCGGCTCCCAGTGCCACCGCTCGAACGGCGCAAAGCAGAAACTCGGCGGCAACGGAAAGGGCTTCAATGGCGATGTGGGCGCGAATCTGCGGTTCGTGAGAATGCTGTTCGCAAGAAAGCTGGTCCATGCTGGTCTCCTAGGTGATGTCGGGGTTGACGGAGACACCTTGGCGGAACTGAATATCAATGGTCAATCAATAACTTAGTTCCGGTAATGGGACTATCTGGAACCCTGTCGAGACCCTCCCGGAATGGGATTGGGGAAGCATTGCGGGGCCACGGCACGGGCCACGAACGGGGAACGGATGGTGCCGATAGTGGGAAGGAGTGGACAGAATGTCGCACCTATGCCGCCCTTGCCAGCAACCGCGAAACTTGGACCGCACTCCACTCGGCTCCTCTTCCGCTCGGCGTCTTCACACCCCGTTCCGTCAATGCCTTGGCAATCGCCCCAAGCGAGGCGTCAGAGCCGATCTCCGTGCGGATGGCGGCGACTATCGGCAACACGTCAGAGGCGCGTCTGTGGGCCTTCTGTGACCGAACGTGGGCCGCTTCCTTCCTCATGTCGTCTGTCAGGGTCATGACCACTTCTCCGGTCTCTTTCCGGTGACGGGTTCCCCCCAGTTTCTTCCCTCTGGCTTTGGCCGCTGCAAGAGCGTCCTTGGTTCGCTTGGAGATAGCCCGCGCTTCCTCTTCCGCGACCGCTGCTAGGACATGGATCGTCAGCCGGTTCACGCTCGGCATGTCCGCTGCAACAAAGTCCACGCCGCTCTCCATGAGGCCGGAGACGAAATGCACGTTGCGGGCAAGGCGGTCGATCTTAGCGACCACGAGACGGGCACCGAGAGCGCGGCACATGGTCAATGCTTCGGCCAGTTTGGGGCGGTCGGTGCGCTTCCCACTCTCCACCTCGATAAACTCACATGCCAGCTTGGCACCCTGTCCGGTCAAGTAGGTGGCAACGGCTTCCCTCTGTGCCTCAAGACCTAGCCCGGAGCGGCCTTGTTCCTTGGTCGAGACGCGGAGATAAGAGACGTATTGCGTGGTCATCGGCTATCCGTTTCATTACTGTCATCGAGCGTTGACAGAAACGTAACGGATAAAAGCGAGAGAAGTCAAGCCGGTCGGCGATGACGGGCATGGCCAGCCGGTGGCACCGTCCGGGCAACGGACTGGAAGACGGAAGGGGCACGGGGGGTAGCGCGCTTCCGCACCTGTCGAGGTTGACGCCTCGGATTTTTGGGGTGTTTTATGATCGTGCGCCCCGCAGTACCGATTGCGTCTCTTCAACCCCCACCCATCTCCGATTGCTAGAAATGAGCCGATGAATAAGCCGGTGGCAACAGGCGCACAAAAGGGCCATATCACCGACGCGGGTTGCCCTGGTTCCTTCGGCATCACCAAGAGGAATAGTGTGATGGGCCTCGAAAAAGCTCTCCTGTAGTTGGCGCTCCAAACGCGGAGGAGAGAAATCGCAAATTTCGCATTTGAGGGAGGCATTGGCCAATTTTGCCAACAGTTTCTTCCGAAGCCTAGCGTCTCGCTGTCGATGCCGAGCGGTAAGCCATGCGCCCTCTACGAACTCCTCATCCTCCGGAACAGGGGGTGGAGCATCTCCACCGATTGACCTACGGAGCGCATTTGCGATTCCTGCGAGTACGAGAGCCTTCTCTTTGGGAAAATCAGTGACCACCGCCATATCTGTATGGGAATATGAAAGTCCGCGACCGGGCTCCACAGCGGAAAGAAGGTTTTGCAACTTCAACGCTACACCATCCGGGTTTCGGAACCTGTCATTTCGTTTCTCTGGTGGATGAATTGCAGCACCCCTGAGAAAGGCTGAAAGTTCATGCACATCGGCGTGGTGCCGATCTATGGGCTTTCCGTGTCGATACAGAAGATCAAGCGCAAGGATTGTTTCGTCTCTCGTCCAATCCGGATTACCGTGGCCTTGTGTTACTGGCATGAGCCCCCGCTCCCGTTGCAAACAAATCAGTTAAATGAACAGGTCATTGTAGCATAAGACTTGGCAAGCTCGCCCCGCCTACGTAAAAGGAACAAGGTCCACATTCGGGCCGCTTGAGGTACACAAGAGCGCAACCATTCACGAGACCGGAAGCACTCTAAGATACTGAAACTATGAATGAATTTCTGGATATTCCAGTGGTTCGATTTGGTGCCGCAACACCTCTTCTGGGCACCATTCCAATCTTGATCACTGCCAGATCAAGGACCTAGCTTTAAAAAATCGAAACAGGGAAATCGGCTTCCGCCGGAGCGTTTTGGCTTGGGCGGGTTTCGTCCCGTCAGCGCGGGGATTTTCGCGTCTCCGACAGCTCCTCGAAGAGTTCGAGCTGCATTGCCTGGATTTTCGACAGTCTTTCCCACTGTCCCACGAGAATATGATCCAGCTTCTCGTGCAGATGCCGGATCTCGAGTTCGGCCTTGAGATTGATCTGGTAGTCGTTCTGCGAACGCAGCCTGTCCTTTTCCTCCTGCCGGCGCTGGCTCATCATGATGAGCGGGGCCTGAAAGGCGGCGATCATCGACAGGAAGAGATTGAGCAGGATGAAGGGATAGGGATCGAAGCTCGTGAAGATGGCCGGAATGGCGTTGACGAACATCCAGGCGACGAGAAAGAAGAGGAAGGACAGAATGAATGTCCAGGAACCGGCGAAGGAGGCGATCCGATCCGCAATGCGGTCGCCGAGGGTAACAGTCTCCTCGTAGCTCTCCTCGGTATTCTCCGTCACCGTCTCGTGCGCGGCGATACTTTCGATCACCTCCCGATCGAGTTCGCTCAACTGCCCGCGCTCCCGGCGGATCATGTCCTCCACGGAGCGACGGCGGCTCTCCTGCAGATCATCGCGGCAGATCCAGCCGGTGGAGCGCCAGTCGGGCGTGATCCGGTCCAGCTCTTCCGCAAGCGAGGGACGCACGACATCGCAGGCAGTCATGTCCCGTCTCGATTTCAGACGCTTGCAGACGCCGCAGGTTTCCTGGGGGCTCTGACGGGCGGGATGGTGCGGCATGCCGATGGCTCCGGATAAGGGTGACGAATCGCCGCCATGGTGGCGACCCTTGTGCAAGGAGGCAAGCGATCGGGAGCCGGCTCAGTCGATGTTGCGCGGATTGACGCCCGGATACCAGCCCCTGGAGGGCGGGTTGCGGCCTTCAAACACCATGCCATCCCTGGTGCAGCGGTAAACCACGACCGGCACGCCGCTGCTGCTTCGGAAAGGACTGTCCCGGCCCCGATCGACGAAACGCGTCACGGTGTGGCACTCGTAGTTCGAGTCGGAGGAAAATTCGCCGGGCGCCATGGGGCGGACACCCGGCAGATCGGAATAGGTAGCGTCGCCGGACCGCTCGAAGGTTTTCGGCAGGCGCAGTCCTTCGGCGGCCGATGCCGGGCCGGGAAAGGACGAGACGGAAACGGCGACAGCCAGCCCCGCCATCAGGACGCGCTTCAGGCCCGCTTCCCCCGGTCTCTGCTTCATCCCGCTGCTGTCCGACATCATATCCTCATTTCGTCTCGGCACGGTCGGCCGGGATCGTTTGCCGGCTGGCCATTTCGTTATCAGATATAATGACGGCACCATCCCGACGAAAAGAGGCATACGCGTTTGTGATCGGTGCGTGGCTTTCTGGCAACCGGGTTCAGGCAGTCGGGCGGTTTCAGGCAGTCGGGCGGCGATAGCCGGTCGGCATGTCGTAGAGCCAGCCGATGCGCCTGACGGCGGCCTCGAAATCCTCGCGCGCCACGGTCATGGTATGGCCGTTGGCATGAAGGAGCGTGTTTTCGTCCTCCATGATGCCGGCATGTCCCTTCCAGAAGACGAGATCGCCGCGACGAAGCTCCTCGCGCGAAATGATCGCTCCGAGACCCGATGCCTGCATGTCGGAATCGCGCGGCGCGCTTCGCCCGGTCATCTGCAGGGAAAGCTGCACGAGACCCGAACAATCAATGCCGAAACCCGAACGCCCGCCCCAGAGATAAGGCGTCTCCAGGAAGCGGGCAGCAATGGCGACGTAATCGTCGGACGGCAAGGAGCCGAGCGGTAAGCAATGGCCGGCGACGATGGCGCGGCCGTCTGGCAGAATATGGTAGTGCGTGCCCCGCGTTTCGGCCTCGCCGACGACAGTGACAAGGCTGCCCATGGAAAATGCCGATGAGGCGGGAAAACGCAGGTCCGGCCCCGGATAGACGAAGGTGCGCGGCACGACGACACGATGGGTCGGAGCGGCCTCGGCATCGGAGAGCGCCGCTTCCGGCAGGTAACCGACATAACCGTCCTGCCTGGCCTTCACCCAGGCGAAACCGCCGGCCCGGTCGAACACCGTAACCTCTTCGCCGAAGAGCAGTTCGGTATCGATGCCGACGGCGAGGTCGGGCCTCGGTCGCAGCGCCGCGACCGGCACAGCCAACCTTGCCGACGTTCCCTCGACGAAACGGGCCGCTTCCACCTGCCCTTTCAGAGCCGCCTCAGCCAGATCGGTGCGGTACGCATTGAGCCTGCGGTCGAGGATGGTTTCGGTGGTATTCATGGTGTTCTCAATAGCCCAGCTTGCGGCCCTGCTCGATGACCAGGTCGCCGAATTTTTCGAGGAAGAGCGCGCCGCCCACCGTGCGCCTGACGACGACGCTGCGGCGGTCGCGCTCATCACGAACGCGATCGACCAGCCCCATTTCGCCCATGGTATCGAGGGCACGGGTGATGACCGGCTTGGTGACGTTCAATCTCGCCGCAAGCCCGCGGACGGTATGCGGCGGCGGCACGAGGTAGATCTCCAGAAGGATCGCCATCTGGCGCAGCGTCAGGTCGCGCTTGTCCTGCTGCACCTGCTGCAGCGTCACCTTGTGCCAGAGGCCAAGCGCCTCCGTGGCGGTCAGTTCAACAGTCATGGGCGGGTCCGCGACGTCGTTTGCGCATTTCTTTTCCGGCAATCGACGCGGCATTGCAAGAGCGGCGACCGCCGGCCGCCGCCCGTGGGGCCATTACTTCAGCCCGGAGCGCAGGAAGCGGTAGAGCGCCCGGATGCCCTGGGCCTCTCCGCCAACAGGCGAATGGGGCCGTTCGCTCTGCGCCCAGCCGAAAATATCGAAATGCACCCAGCTCTTCGACTTGCCGACGAAGCGTTTGAGGAAGAGGGCAGCGGTGATCGAGCCCGCCATGCCGCCAGCCGGCGCATTGGTGAGATCGGCGATCGAAGTCCTCAGGTTTTTCTCGTAGCCCTTGTAGAGCGGCATGCGCCAGAGCGGATCGTCGGTCTCGAGGCTCGCATCGACGAGTTCATGGGCGAGATCCTCGTCGTCGGTGAAGAAGGGCGGCAGGTCCGGACCGAGCGCCACGCGGGCAGCACCCGTCAGCGTGGCCATGTCGACCAGCAGATCCGGCGCGTCCTCGTCGGCATAGGCGAGGGCATCGGCAAGGATCAGCCGCCCTTCGGCATCGGTATTGTCAATCTGGACGGTCAGGCCCTTGCGGCTTTTGTAGATATCGCCCGGGCGGAACGCATTGCCGGCTATGGAATTCTCGACGGCGGGAACGATGACGCGCAGGTCGATCTTGAGCTTGGCGTCCATAATCATCAACGCCAGGCCAAGGACGTTGGCCGCGCCACCCATGTCTTTCTTCATCAACAGCATGGACGAGGCCGGCTTGATGTCGAGGCCGCCGGTATCGAAACAGACGCCCTTGCCGACGAGTGTCACACGCGGATGCCCCTTCTTGCCCCAGCGCATTTCCAGAAGGCGCGGCGCAACCGCGCTGGCGCGGCCGACGGTATGGACCAGCGGAAAGTTCTTCTCCAGCAGTTCATCGCCGACGATGGATGTGACTTCGGCCTTGTAGTGTTCCGCCAGCGCCCGGAAGGCGTTTTCCAGGTCGGCAGGTCCCATGTCGTTGGTCGGGGTGTTGATGAGGTCGCGGGCAAGGAAGACCCCGGCAAGCTGGCGCTTGATGTCGGCGGCGTCGGCATCCTGCGGGATCAGAAGCTTGGGCTCGGCCGGGCGCTCGGACCGATAGCGGTCGAAGCTGTAGGAGCCGAGACCGTAGCCGAGCAGCAGCCGGTTGGCGGTCAGTGGCGCAGTCTCGATGTGCCAGTCGCCCGCCGGCAGGCTGCGGGCCAGCTTGCCGGTGAGGAACGGATTTTCCGAGGGATTGGAACCAAGGCCGAAGAGAGCGCCGCCGAGATGGCCATCCGCTGTCGGGATGAGCAGCACCGATCCCGCTTCCGCCTTGAAGCCGGCCTTGCGGGCCCAGTCGAGCGCGATCGGATCGATCGTGCCGGTCTCGATATGGGCCGGAGTGACGGCGAAGACGGGCAGGGTCTTCCCCCCCTTGGAACTGAAGGGGTTGTGTCTCTCGATATACTGGTAGGGGGCCATAAGCTGTCTTTCGGAAAGGTACGGGCGGAATCAAAGGGCGTGAGCCCGATTAACACTCCGTTAGGGTTAACAGATTATTGCTGGAGCGGAGATTGCGTCGCTTTTCACCATGGCAGGGCGCGCAAACGCCATCGCAGCAGGAAGAAGAACATGGTTATTCGGCACAGGTCTTCGCATCATCGGGTCGGCACGGGTCGCCGGATGAGAATTTTCGGCGGCATCTGCCTGCTGATGGCGGCGAGCGTGCTGGCCGGCTGCTCCACATCCCGGCCCGACCGATCGGTTACCACCGGTTCGATCCCGCGGCTTTCCAAACCGGTCGAAAGCATGACCGCGCCGGAGCTCGCAAATGCTGCTGCAAGCATCGGCCAGGCCTATGAACGCAATCCGAAGGACCGCAATGTCGGCATGACCTATGCCAACGTCCTGATGATGACGGGCCGCAACACGCAGGCGCTGGCCGTCATGCAGCAGGTGGCGATCGCCAATCCATCGGACCGCGACGTGCTCGCAGCCCTCGGCAAGGCACAGGCGGCGGCGGGCCAGCTCGAGAAGGCGCTGGACACGATCGGCAGGGCGCAGACCCCCGACCGTCCCGACTGGCGCCTCTATTCCGCCGAAGGCGCCGTTCTCGACCAGCTCGGCCGCTCGAACGAGGCGCGCTCGCGTTATCGCATGGCGCTCGACCTCAAGCCGAACGAGCCGACGATCCTTTCCAATCTCGGCATGTCCTACGTGCTGAGCGGCGATCTGCGCACCGCCGAAACCTACCTGAAATCCGCTTCGCAGCAGCCCGGCGCAGACAGCCGCGTCCGGCAGAATCTTGCTCTGGTGATCGGCCTGCAGGGCCGTTTCCAGGAAGCCGAACAGGTCGCCCGGCAGGAACTCGATCCGCAGCAGGCCGATGCGAACGTCGCCTATCTGCGCTCCATGCTGTCCCAGCAGAATTCCTGGAAGCAGCTTGCCTCCAAGGACAAGGCGAGCCCCGACAACGGCACCAACTGAGATCCGCTTTCCGGCATCAGCAGCGCTCCGGTCAGTCGCCGGTGTCGATCAGAGCGCGGCCGCTCGTCAGATCCGTGACCATACGGATGACGGCTTCCACCTCCGCCACCGGAACGGCGACATCGAGCCATGCGCCCTCGGCGCCGAACTCCTCCTTCTCGATATGCAAGTCGCAAACGCCAAGCAGGCGTGACTTGACGAGCGCGAGATCGGAAAAGCCGCAGCCAAAGCGGACCAACGAACGTGGGATGATCTCGACCTTTTCCGCCGCCTTCAGACAGATGGCCGCCGTGCCGCCATAGGCGCGCACAAGACCGCCGCTGCCAAGCAGGATGCCGCCGAAAAACCGCGTCACCACCGCCGCCACGCCATCCAGCGCCTGGCCGTCAATGGCCTGAAGGATCGGTTTTCCGGCCGTGCCGCTCGGTTCGCCGTCATCGCTGAAACGATAGGCCTGACCGATCCGCCATGCCCAGCAATTGTGGTTGGCGGAGGCATCCGACACGGCCGCAATGAAGGCCTTCGCCTCGTCCTCGCTCGCGACCGGCGCGGCATGAGCGATGAAACGGCTCTTCCTGATATCCTGCGTGAAGGTTTCGCGCTGCTTGAGGGTAAACATCTCTTTCTCCAGACACCCTCATAGAGCGTTTCCAGCGAAAACGGAGTCGCCGTCAATGCTCCATCTCTCTGTCTTCACGCAATTTCCGACCAGTTGCTCGCCAGCAATCCCTTTCTGAAACGCCTGGCCGAGCTTTTGGACGACGGATTGCTTGCCGGTGCAGCCGATATTGCGGCGCTCGAGCAGGAGTTCGCCATCTCAGTTCACTCTAGGAATGGCTGGACGGCCCCGGAAAGCCGCTTTTTGCCCCCTTGGCGACAAAAACGCAGACGTCGCGCTTCGTTAAAACGATCCAGCAGAAGCCTGACGGCATCCGGCCACCGAGAGAGCGCCTTTAGGAGTTCGCTCACGCGCCTGCTTCGGCCTCATCGATCCGATCAATCGACAAGAATTTCCTGCAGCAGATTCATTGTGTTGGATATGGCGGACAGGGAGGCCGCCCAATTAGAGAGCACGAACGACCTGTACTGTCCACATTGTGCTTTAGTTACAATGGCATAATTCGACGCTTAGTCCAAGGTCGTCCACTTGATATCGGTTAAAGCCACGATAAAATGTGGGGTATATTGTGGGCTGTTGAGTTGGTATGTCATTTTGAAAAAGCAGGGTAAGCATCCAGAGAAGTCGCTGACGGCACTCAAGGTGAAGAACCTATCGGACCCAGGCAGGTATTCCGATGGCAACGGTCTCTATCTCGTCGTTGATCCGTCGGGCGCCAAGCGGTGGCTGCTGCGAACGGTCATCCAAGGCAAGCGAACGGACATTGGGTTAGGCGGCCTATCATTGGTGTCGCTGGCCGAGGCGCGAGAATCGGCCCTTTCCTATAGACGGGTGGCGCGGCAAGGCGGGGACCCCCTTGCCGAAAAGCGAGCCAAAACCCGAGTGGTTCCGACCTTCAAGGTCGCGGCGGAAACGGTGCACGCTGAACATAAGGCGACCTGGAAAAACGAAAAGCATGCGCAGCAGTGGATCAACACACTCACGCAATACGCATTTCCGCAAATCGGCAACCTTACGGTCGATCGCTTAGAAACACCGGATGTCCTGCGTGTTCTGGCGCCAATTTGGCTGACAAAGCCGGAGACGGCCAGGCGGGTACGGCAAAGGATCGGTAGCGTGCTCGATTGGGCGAAGGCAGCGGGATACCGTGCCGGCGACAATCCGGTGGAGGGGGTAACGCGGGGCTTGCCAAAGCAAGCCGCCAAGGAAGATCACCATGCGGCAATGCCGTACAAGGATGTTCCCACCTTCATAAGTGCCTTGAAGAAAAGCAATAGCAGCCTGCCGGCACGCTTGGCCTTTGAATTCCTGATTCTAACCGCATCGCGAACCAGTGAGGTCTTGCAGGCCCGCTGGAGCGAAATCAATACTGCAGAGGGTTTTTGGACGATCCCGGCAACCCGAATGAAAGCCAAGAGGGAGCATCGCGTACCGTTATCACCGCGCGCCAAGGATATCCTGGCGGAAGCACGGCAGGTGGCGGGTACATCAGAGTTCCTTTTTCCCGGCCGCACGATCGAGAAACCGATGTCGAACATGGTCTTCTTGAAGATCCTCGAGCGGATGGAAGTCAAGGTTACCGCGCATGGCTTTCGCTCGTCGTTCCGGGACTGGGCAGCGGAAACGACCAGCTATCCACGAGAGTTGGCGGAAATGGCTCTTGCACACACGATCGAGAATAAGGTTGAAGCGGCCTATAGAAGGGGCGACTTGCTTGAGCGCCGCCGCGAACTCATGATGGATTGGGCCAGCTATGTCGCAGGATAATTCCGACGAAAAGAACGACACGTCCATAGCGGACGATCACAAAAGCAACTGGCACTCCTACCGGAACAAAAAAGAATTCGCGAAGCAAGGCGTAGATCGTGCGATAGACGCCATCAACAAACTTATAGCGAAAGATAAGCACGGAAACTTCATAGTATATAATAATATTAAAGATTACTCTCAAATAGATAGGGCTTTATTGAAGCTTTCAAATCGATATTGGTCCGAAAAACTGGAGAGAAATGTTGTAAATAACCATTTTTCTAAGAAAAAAATCTCTGCAGTGACAAAAGATTATCGCAAACTGCACGACAGCCTGCGATCGCTTGGCGATGATGAACGCCAATATGTTCAGATAGAGCGTCAATATCAAAAGCCGAAATTTGACGCCCTTGATCGGCTTGAGGAATTGCGGGCGAAAGCCGATTTCTTCGAGAACTTAGCAGATTCACTGGACGGTCGGGCGCAGCCTCACATAGCGCGAGCAGTGAAAAGTGCCGCTGATATTTTCGAGATGTGCTCACACCACGCAAGAACTTCTAACTCACGCCACAACGAGGCCAAACGTCCCGAGATGCCCACCAAAGAGAGCGCGACGGAAGGCGAGACCTCATGTGGAGCCGAAGCCATATCCAAAACCGAGACAGAGACAGAGACAGAGACAGAGACAGAGACAGACGCTCAAAACGAGACCGTATTTGAAAGCGTCTCGACACGATTCATTTATGCCCTAATGCAAGGGATAGATCCGGAAATATCGACCGGGAACATTAAAACCTATATTCGCGGCTTATCCAGAAGACCCGTTACCGATGACAGTGATGAATAATTCATAAAAATTCTTTAATATCATATAGTTGATTTATTTCTGACTTGAAGAACTTTAGCGTATCTTCACAAAATTGCGTCCGCTAGGCCGGTGTTGCATCCTTTTGGTGTCAAGGAGGCACAAATGGACAAAATGCAACGCATACAACTTTTCCGAATAGGACAGGTTCTCTCCCCAGGTGGTCCGCTACCGCTCTCGAAAAGCGCATGGTGGCAGGGTGTTCGGGACGGCCGCTTTCCGCAGCCAATTAAGCTCGGCCCAAGACTGACATGTTGGCGTGCGGACGACATAGAAGCGCTTATCCAGTCTCTAACGGATGCCCGCGATAGCGCCGAGAAATAGTTCGGCGTCCAGATAATTCAAAAAAATCAACGAACCCAACGCTCGTCCTGCGGCCGAGCGAACGGTGAAGCCATGTTTACGATCTACTGAAAGGACTGAAGATGACAAAGAAAAACGCAACACAACGCGTCGAGAAGCGTCGCACGAAAAAGAGTAGCACCCGTCGAAAGTTGCGTAACGCAAGTTTGCAGCAGAAACCTCAAGCTTCTGAATTGCTCAATGTTGAACGGCTTATCGAACCAGTGACCTGCCACTGCGAATTTCCTCCAGAATTGATTAGAGTC
>NZ_JAGGCS010000005.1 GCF_022884085.1 Paenirhizobium cremeum | reverse complement strand
AACGTGCGGCTTCGTGCGCTCAAACTTACTCTTTGCCATTTGAATGCTTCCTATGATCGAAATGGGTTGCCCCGGCGAACCGGTTTGGTCCCGCCGTTTAAGGCTTTCGCGGGAATTGCGCAAGACTTAATTGTTTTCGCTTGGAGGCGCCATCGAATCACCGGGAAGCTGCGGCGATGCGCGTGCCCGAGACAAAGATCGCCATGGGGCGATGCACTGGCAGGCGCCAGAAAAACAACAACTTAGCGAAATGAGGGAACTGGAGCGGGTAGCGGGAATCGAACCCGCGTATTCAGCTTGGAAGGCTGCTGCTCTACCATTGAGCTATACCCGCGGTGTTCGATCCGAGAACGAATGGTGGAGAGAGTTGGATTTGAACCAACGTAGGCGAAGCCAACGGATTTACAGTCCGTCCCCTTTAACCACTCGGGCATCTCTCCAGTTTTTCGTCCGGATCAGCGACCAAGCTTTTCAGTCGAGATCTGCGAGGCGTTTGCCCCGTGATCTGCGGCGGGTATATGACCGCCCTTCCCGCTCATGTCAACACGATGAAGGACGAAAATTTTCGAATTTTTTCATCGGGCCTGTGGACGGGCGTCGCCGGCGCGGGTCTATCGCCCGCGATCTCCTGCCGTTATAAGGACGCATGGCAAAAGATCCGAAAAACGACAAATCCGCCCGCGACAGCCACTATGCAACCCTGCGCCGCCAGGTGCGCGACGCCAAGCGCGAAAGGGGCGAAATTCCAACCCCTTTGCAGCCGAAACGCCGCAAGGCGGCCGGCGACTGGACGCCGCCGCAGCTTTCGCCGGACCAGGTGCAGCTTTACGGCCTGCACACTGTGCGGGCAGCGATCGACAATCCCGAGCGCAAGCTAATCAAGCTCTCGGTCACGCAGAACGCGCTGGCGCGACTGGATATCGGACCGGTCGAGGAACTCGGCTTTCCTGTGGAAATCGTCAGCCCCCAGGATCTCGACAAGATGCTCGGGCCCGATGCCATCCACCAGGGCGTGATGCTGGAGACGCGCGCCCTGCCAGTCCGCAGGCTGGAGGCGCTGAAGGACAGTCCTCTTCTTCTGGTTCTCGACCAAGTGACCGATCCGCACAATGTCGGCGCCATCATGCGTTCGGCCGTCGCCTTCGGTGCCGGCGCGGTCATCACCACGATGCGGCACAGCCCGACGGAATCCGGCGTACTGGCGAAATCGGCCTCGGGCGCGCTGGAGCTCATTCCCTATATCCAGATCACCAATCTTGCCGATGCGCTGGAAGAACTGCACAAGCTCGGTTTCTTCTCCGTCGGCCTTGATTCGGAAGGGCCTGCCCCAATGGAGGAAACCCTTTCCGGCGACCGGATCGCGCTGGTGCTCGGCTCCGAAGGCAAGGGCCTTCGCCAGAAAACCCGCGATACCGTCAGCGCGCTTGCCCGTCTCGACATGCCGGGCGCGATCAAATCGCTCAACGTATCGAACGCGGCGGCGATAGCACTCTATGCCACCCGCCAGCACCTGATGAAACAGAAGGCATGATCGTCGTCTTCACCGACCTCGACGGAACGCTGCTCGACCACGACAGTTATTCCTTCGAGCCGGCGAGACCCGCACTTCGCCTGCTGGCCGAAGGGGGGATTCCGCTCATTCTTGCGAGCAGCAAGACGGAAGCGGAAATGCGCCCGATTGCGGAGGCGATCGGCATAGACCATCCGATGATCGTCGAGAACGGCGCCGGGATCGCCAACCTGCCCGGTCATGAAGCCGAGGCCGCGAATCATTACGAATCCTTGCGGGCGTTTCTTCATGACCTGCCTGAAGACCTCACCGGCCTCTTCAGCGGGTTCGGCGACTGGAGTGACGAAGAGGTCGCCCGCAAAACCGGTCTGCCGCTTTCCGCAGCGCGGCTGGCGCGGCAGCGCCGTTTTTCGGAGCCGGGGCTTTTTTCCGGAGACGCCCGCCAGAAGGCCGCGTTCACCCGGCTCGTCGAGACGGCGGGGTATCGGGCGGTTCAGGGCGGTCGCTTCCTAACCCTGATGCCGGACACATCGAAGGCCGAACGCATGGCCACCATTGTCGCCCATTACCGGCAGGTCAGCGACGAAGACGTCCATTCGATCGCGCTCGGCGACGCGCCGAACGACCTTGCCATGCTCGAAGCGGCGGATATCGGTGTCATCATCGCCAATCCATCACATGAAGCACTTCCCGTCACGGAACGGGAAAGACGCGGCTTCATCCTGCGCTCGCCCAAGGCGGGTCCCGCAGGCTGGAACCACATGATCCACCAACTCGTTGAAACGGGGTTTTAGACGCACGGCCGCAACCGTGCCTTTTCAGAAAGGACTAGATATGGCGGATTTCCATCAGAACGGGGTGGTTGCCACCCTGCATAATCTGCGTGAGCGCTCGATCGAACGCATGGAACGGGAACTCGCGATCTACGCGGCCAATCGTCCCGTCACCCTGGTCATCCCCTCCCTCTATTCCGAACTCGAGGCGCCGGCCCTCGACCATATCGTCAGCGAGATTTCGCAGGTTCCCTATATATCGGAAGTCGTGATCGGCCTCGACCAGGCCGACCGCGAACAGTTTGCCCACGCCAAGAGCTATTTTTCCCGCCTGCCGCAAGTCCATTCGATTCTCTGGCACGACGGCCCGCGGCTTCGCGCGATCGACGCGCAACTGGCCGAAGCCGATCTCGCTCCAGACCAGCCGGGCAAGGGCCGCAATGTCTGGTATTGCATGGGATATGTGCTCGGTGCCCGCAATTCCGGGGTCGTCGCGCTGCACGATGCCGATATCGTCACCTATTCCCGCGAGATGCTGGCCCGGCTTGTCTATCCCGTCACCAATCCGAGTTTCCCTTACGTTTTTTCGAAGGGCTACTATCCGCGCATTGCCGATCATTCGCTGAGCGGACGGGTGACACGACTGCTCGTCACGCCGCTGCTCCTCAGCCTCGAACGGGTGATCGGACATCATCCCTATATCGACTATCTCAAGGCTTTCCGTTATCCGCTCGCCGGCGAATTCGCCATGCGCACGCATCTTCTTCCGGATATTCGCATCCCCTCGGACTGGGGGCTCGAAATCGGCGTACTGTCCGAACTCTGGCGCAGCTTTTCGAACAACGCCATCTGCCAGGTGGACATCGCAGACAGCTACGATCACAAGCACCAGCCTCTTTCGGCGGAAGATGCCTCCGCCGGGCTCTCGCGCATGTCGACCGACATCGCCAAAGCGCTTCTGCGCAAGCTTGCCACGGATGGGGTCGTCTTCAGCCAGGAGAGCCTGCGCACGCTGAAAGCGACTTATTTCCGCAATGCCCTCGATCTCGTGGAAATCTACCACAACGACGCTCGAATGAACGGGCTGACCACCGACCGGCACCGCGAGGAACTGGCTGTCGAACTGTTTGCCGCAAATCTCGTCGAGGCCGGCAACGCCTTTCTCGACAATCCGAACAGCACGCCCTTCATGCCAAGCTGGAACCGGGTGCAAAGCGCCCTGCCCGACCTCATCCGCGAGATGCATGAAGCCGTCCGGGCGGACAAGGAGGAAGACTAACCTACCCTGCCCGCCAGGAGGTCAGGCCGCCGCCGGATGGAAACGCGTGACCGCCAGATAGCCGGCGGCAAGAAAGGCAAGGAGAACAAGGCCCTGCGCGGCGGCAAACGGCGGCTCCGAGCCGGTGGGCGCCAGTGCATTCAGCGCCGGAACCTTGGCGAAGGCCTGTGCGACAAGGACAAAGACGTTGAAGTAAAGCGAAATCGTCGAACAGACGACGAAGACGACACGCCAGCGACCGGCCAGATGAAACCGGTAGAGCGCGACGATTGCCGCAACGAGCGTCACGGTCACGATGATGCCTACCCCGATTGCCGGCGTAAAACCGGTGAACGGGAATAGAAAGCCGGTTAGCACGGTAGCCAGGGTGCTGATGAGAAACGCCGACGTCCAGCGGGACATGCGGTTCGATCTCAGCCAGCCACGCAGAACGACAAGCCCCGTCGCAATGCCGACGAGGCTCAACAATACGTGAAAGAGGGTGAAAGGCGTCATTCCGAAGATCATCATGAAGCTCCGTCATAAAATGCCGTGCTCCACTAAACGCCCAAGAATGCCGCCTGTAAATTGCGATTCCCTGCCGAAACGCAATTTTCTGTTGATAAGAAAGCCGGAACCCGGCCATCAGGCCTTCTTGAGGAACTCGGTGCGCAACACCAGACCCTTGATCTTGGCATGGCGGCATTCGACTTCGGCCGGATCGTCGGTCAGGTGGATGCCCTTGATCATGGTGCCGCGCTTCAGCGTCTCGGACGTGCCCTTGACCTTGAGATCCTTGATGAGCGTGACGTTGTCGCCCTCGTTGAGCACCGTTCCGTTTGAATCCCTGACTTCCATGGCATTTCTCCTGTTTGGTCTTCCGCCGGCTTATCGCCGCGAAGCCCGGCTGTCCAGCGCGCGGCAGAAGAATCATCTGAGCGTCGCCCCGGGCGAGCGGCGGGCGCGGCAAACCAATAATAAAGGAAGGAAATGGTGCCCCCGGCAGGTACTAAGGCACCAAATCGAACCACTGGAGAAATCAGAAATTCGACCGTAGTTTCAAGGCATTACAGTGCTTCCGGTCTCTTGACCTGTTGCGCTCTTGTGTACCTCAAGCGGCCTGAATGTGGACCGCATCGCCAGACTAGCGCCGAGAACGGGGTAGTCAAGGGCGTTTCTATTTGGCGGAAAAATCCGAAGTGGCAACCTCGACAGGTGAGGAAGCGCGTGGCCCCCCGTGGCCCCTTCCGTCTCCCAGTCCGTGGCCCGCATGGTGCCGCCCTCTGGTCCCTGCCAGCCCAGCTCACCGGCTTCACCTTCATTCTACTTTTGCGCCACGCGCTGGCGCTGGCCGTCTGCCCGCTAGTGTCCACTAAGGTAAACATTGGTGCACATAGGGATTGACATGTGCATTAATCGTGCACTAAGTCATGTTCACGAAACATCTTAGAGGATAGTGCACATGAACGCCAAGGCAGGGACCATCGTAGGGTACGCACGGGTTAGCTCGACAGGGCAGGACTACCAGACGCAGGTGGACAGGCTCATAGCAGCAGGGGCCACCAAGATATTCAGTGAGAAGCGGTCCGGTCTTGATGATGACAGGCCGGAGCTTGCCAAGTGCCTCGACTATGTTCGGGAAGGCGACACGCTCATTGTCACCAAGCTGGATCGGCTGGCCCGTTCCGCCTCTCACCTTCACCAGATCGTGGACCGCCTCAACAATGAGGGCGTGGGCTTCAAGGTGCTGGACGACGCCAGCCTCGACACCACGACGCGCACCGGCAAGCTGGTATTCGGCATCCTCGCCAGCATCGCCCAGTTTGAGACCGAGCTTCGCAAAGAGCGCCAGCTTGAAGGCATTGCCAAGGCGAAGGCCAAGGCGGAGAAGGCTGGAGAGAAGTGGATCACAGGACGCCCTGTGTCGCTCAACCACGATGAAATCAGGAAGCTCCGCGCCGATGGGTTGTCTGTAAGGCAGATCGCCAAGGAAGTGGGTTGCTCATCGTCAGCCGTACAGAAGGTGTTGAAGGCGGCATAAACCGCCTCCGGCATCCCCGCCGTGTCCCTGTTCGACTTCAAAGGCCACCAGATCAGGGTGGTGACGATTGGGGGAGAGCCGTGGTTCGTTGCGAAGGACCTCTACGAAATCTTGTATGGCGTGACGACGGGCCTGTCTTGGGTGGCCGGAACGCTGGACGGGACGGAGCGGCAGGTTATCAACCGATTGAGGGTGGCGGACACCCTCAAAAGCCTTTTCCCGGCCAAAGGCCGAGGGGACCTCGCTCTCATTTCCGAAAGCGGCCTCTACAAGCTCATCCTCCGCAGCGACAAGCCCGAAGCCAAGCCCTTCCAAGACTGGGTGACGAAGGAAGTCCTCCCGGCGATCAGGAAGGACGGCGGCATAGGTGCGACATTCTGTCCACACCTTCCCACTATCGGTACCATCCGTTCCCCGCACGTCGCCGCTGCCGTTGCCACGTATGGCTTCCCCGGTCCCATTACCGGGAGGGTCTCGACAANCGGTACCATCCGTTCCCCGCACGTCGCCGCTGCCGTTGCCACGTATGGCTTCCCCGGTCCCATTACCGGGAGGGTCTCGACAAGGTTCCAGATAGTCCCATTACCGGAACTAAGTTATTGATTGACCATTGATATTCAGTCCTGCCAAGGTCTCCGGGCATTAGATAACAGCCTCGTACAAGGAGACCAGCATGAAACCGAACACCCGCCAAGCAGACTTGCGTCAAGCCACTATCGCCGCCCTTTCGGAAGCTGTTGAGTTTCTGTCATGTGCAATCCGGGCAGCAGCCTACGGGGCTGACCTCAAGGGCGATGACGTGAAGAAGCCCGTGGAATGGGCGCTGGCGAAGGTGAAAGAGGCCGGAGGATGACCCGGACCTCCGATTACCCACTCCATCAAGGAATTACCCCACACTTAAGGAAGCCTCTCTCTATCCATCCCCGGATCATCTAATAATGTTGGACATGGGGTCATGTGGAACATTAGTTATATGGAAGGGGGGATGAATGTTTTCCTGTAGTGGTGCTTGAAGTGGATAGCTACTTCCTAGTCCTTCCTCTCTATATCCAGAGCCGAAGGCTCCACCTCATCCAACGATAGCAACACCTCTAGTCCAACGTACGTGCTACCTATCGTGGGCATACCTCAACCTGTTTTCAAACCTGCATAAGACTTCTTTGTAAGTCCCCGTGAAACCCATCCGCTGTCTGTATTCGATCCTTTCCAGTGGCGAGGGGCGATGTTCAAAAGCACGGGGGCTTACATGGTGGTCTGATTGCGAGTTGGATCATCGACACCCGATTGTCTTAGCCGGGGTCACTGTTGCTGCGACTAGGGGTCAGTCTGGTCTTCTCGGGCCTTGGCTGGCCTCTCTTTTCCTCGACACCATAAACCACGCCTCATCAAGCTATGCGATAATGCATGACTAATACGGTGAGTTATGCGCTGTGCGTGGGTCTCACTATCTGTTCAGAAATCTGCAAGCCCCCCATTCGCACCCCTTTCGTCTGCCCGATCAATACGGCGGAAAGGGCCTCTTTTTCACGCATCTGCATCGGAGTTCTCACACATGCCCCAACCCCGCCCGCAGACCCTTTCGTTCACCGATCTCGCCGGTCGAAGGGTTCTCAAAGTGCCACTCGACAAGGCCGGTCGAGACCACGCCAAAATCCTCGAAAGCGACTACCAGCGGCTTCTCCGCATGGGATCGACAGGGGTTCTTACCGGCCACATGGTCGATGGGAAGAAATATGTCCGCACCACCGTCAGGACCGGCCCCGGATCACGCCGACAGGAAATGGCCGCACGTCTTCTTGTCGGGAAACCGAAGGGTGGTCTTATCCGGTATGTCGATGGCGACCCCACAGACCTCACCCCCGAAAACATTCTCTACATCAATCGAAAGGATCGTTCATGACCTCCATCACCCCGAAGGCCACAGCTTTAATCACTCCAAATTTGGAGGCATCACCCGTCGCCCCCGACAGTATCCCGGAAGTGTGCCGAGACGTGCCCTTCATGACTTCCCTAGAGATTGCCAAGGTCTTGGGGATGCGCCACGACAATGTGATGCGCGACATTGAACGCCGTCTTGGGAATATCAAGGAAGATGCACTCAAATTTGAGGGTATCTATCGCGACAGCATGAACCGTTCACGTCGCTGCTACTGCCTCCCCGGCAAGTACCTCCTGTTTATCACCACGGCATACGACGATGCGGGCCGCATGGGCCTCATTGAACACTGGGAAGCCGTCAACGAAGGCTGGATCAAGCCGCAGCAGGGTGTTGTCAATCATGTTGTCGAACGCCTTGTGAACGGTGGACGAAAGGCCCGCATGGTGGAACTTCAAGAGGCCGAGGAACGGGCCATGCTCTCTGGGCGTCGTCTCACCGCGAAAGAGCGCAACTTCATCTTGCTCCCGTGAGGCCCGAACATGGCAATTGAGTTCGGCCCTGACCACAGGCCAACTTCCACCGTCTTCGGAACCGGCACCGGAGCCGATCAGGAAAGCCGGAAGCTGCAAGCCAGCATGGCCCGTAGGCTTGGCGTCAGAGCGGAGAAGTGTCGCTCTTGTGGCGTTGCCTATGTGGGTGGTCACGGGGATGTGGGCCGCTGTACGCCTTGCCTCTCCGCCGACGCCTCTGTGAAGGCCCACGGCTCCCCGGTCTCCACGCTCTATATGCGGGAAGACGGAACATTGACCCCCACGATACCCGATAGCCGCCCGTATGTCGCTCCGTCAGGCTCCACCAGCAGACTTGCGTCCGAGAAACCCCTTGGCGCTGATACGCTGGAGGACTGTACGTCTGGGGATTGGACTTGACCGGACCCGCCAAGAACTGGGGCTGGGGTTCCCAGTCGATCCCCGACGATGACCCCGAACGTGACCGTAAGATGCACGACCGTCTCACCGGACGGGAACCGGGGCTGGAAAGCATGGGTGGCCCTTACGGGTTCGCTCAGTGGGACCGAGCGCCCGCATGGTGGCGAGATCAGCAGATCAAGGCAGCGAAAGCCATCACCACGAAACATGGCCACAGGCCGGAGGGTCCGCCAGCGACCCGCCTACATCCGAACGTCTGGCAATACCTCTAATCATCCATTGAAAGGATCACCCATGACCGAAGTTACCATCAACGATATGTCGCCGGAAGAACTGGCGGCTCTCACCGCCCAGTATGAAAAGCAGGTTCCACAGATCAGCCAGAAGACGGTTCCGACCGGCTTTGTCGGCATGGAGCATCATGTCGAGATCAAGAACGGCAAGCAGATCGTCACCAAGCAGGTGAACCATACGGCCTACGCCAATCCCGGCCTTGCTCCGGGCCGCGTCATGATCGGCGGCATCGAAACCGACATTGAAAGCGCCATTGCCTCCGGTCTCATGACAAGGGATCAGGCCGCACAGGGTTTTCAGCAGCCCGCCCAGTCCTCCGGCGTACAGTCCGACGCTAAGGGGATTGAGGCGGGCCAGCAGCAGGATCAGCAGGACAAGCCCTCTCCGGTCTCCGAGGAAGCCCGACAGGCCAAGGAAGCATCCGACACCCTCAACGCCCTAGACGCCACTATCGGGGCCGCAGCCGTGGACGCTGCATTGGCCGAGGTGGTCGATAGCGGGTATATCCCCGAAGACGGTTCCTTGCCGGAAGGCGTCACCATTGCCGATGTCATCAAGGTTCATGCCGGATATGTCGCACAGGCCAATCACCAGCTTGCCGAAGTCGGGGCCAGTGTCGATATGCTCATGGACTTCTGTAACTCGGATGAACTCCGGGATGCACGACAGGCCACCATTCACGGTTCTCATGACCGCCTACGGGAGATTGGAAGGGCGGCCGTCGAGCGCCTTGCCACGCTTCCCCAGTCTGACCCGGATCAGTTCGCGGAACGCCTTGAGGGCATGACCAAGGCCGAAAGGGCTTGCCTCCGGCAGCACAAGAACTCTGGCGAATGGATCGTCTCGATCCCCGGCAAGCCGGAAATGTCCTTCGGGGCAGCGGTCCGTATGGGCCTAGTCCGCCTGTAATACCCACGTTCTCTATGGCAGATCGGGAGGTAGTCTGTACCGGATACAGACTGGGTGACGAAGGTTGTCCTTCCTGCCATCCCCCCTAATCGCCCCATACAGACTCACACAAGCGCACCAGCAGTTCCCCGGTAGTGTCACCTATCGCGGGCCTCTGGTGGCCGCTGGTGAGTCTGTGTGGCCTTTTCTTCTATCTTCCGGCCCACGGCCATCATCACCGTAAGGAAATACCACCATGACCTCTAAGAATATCACCCCAGCAGCCGAAGAAGCAGCAGCCCCCAAGGCCACCAATAAGGTGCACACGGGCCAGCGCTCCAAGGCGGAAGACGCCGCCGCTCTCAAGGCGCAGATCGCCCACGCCGAAGCCCACGGCCATAAGATCGTCACCGAGAACGGCAAGCGGTTCATTGTCGAGAAATCGGCATTCGGGCTGACGATCAAGACCCCGATTGATCCGGCCTAAAGGCCATTAAGCGCCGCCTTCACGGCCCCCGCAGCCACCTCTAACCGTGCATCCGGGCCACCATACCGCTCACCCATGCCGCCACGGGAATGACCGAGAACAAGGTCTTGGTCTCCGTCGCTCACCCGCGCCCGGATCATGCGGTCTTTCATGGTGTGCCGGAGAGAGTGGACCACGATCTTGTCATCCTCCGTCACCGCCCGAATATGCTTCATGAGGCTGGCAGAGGCCACATCGGCTCCCCGGACCTTGCCATATCGGGGGAATAGTACCGGGCTATCTCCAGCGGCCTTCACGGCCTCTCTGGCAGCGTCCAAGGCTTCCCCGATCAATGGCACCCGCCGCACCGATCCCGCCGTCTTGAGGCGTCTATGGGCGTGGTGAACAAGATCGAGATACGGCACCGGGGCGTCAAGCTTCACGTCGCTGACCAGAAGCCCAGTCACCTCACCAAGACGGCATCCGGTTCCCTCCAGCATCCGCCATATCTGCCACAGATCGGCTCCCGCATGGGCCTCCAGACGGGCACGAATGGCTTTGAGGGTCTTGGCAGGGATCGGAGACCGCTCCTCTCTTGCAACCGTCTGGACCCGTATTTCCAGCCTTTGGAACGGGTTCAAGGCGTCACGCAATCCGAACTCCGTAATGCCGAAGCCGATCATAGCCCGAATGTCGTTCACGTATCGACGCACGGTTGACGGGTTCATGTCGAGATCGCGGATCATGTGATCCCGGACTTCGCGGGCGTCTTCACGGGTGAGCCGGTCAAGGGGCCTGTCCGTCTCGATAGCATGTGCGAGATAGCCCATGACACGCTCCAGCCGGAGGGTCTTCTGGTTCTCGTTTATGTCGCCCTTGATCCTCTCTTGAAGATAGAGCCGCTTCGCGTCTGCCAATGTCGGAGAGGGGCGGGGAATACGGCCCTTGTTCGCCACCAGATTGACCGCCTGACGCTCCACCGGATCGGAGAGACCGGAAGACAAGGCGCTATCCCGGATCACGTCAGCGGCCTCTGGATCGGCCCCAGTCAACTCCCGGTCCCCGACATAGACCTTCATGGCCTCCAGTTCGGAAGCCCTACGTTGTGCCAGACGGTGAACCTCTAGGGGTGTTAGATCGTCGGGGGAACCAGCAGACTTGCGTCGGGCCGCACCCCTCCGGGCATCCTCCACCATTCTCTCAAATTCGGCATTGACCTTCGGGTAGTTCCGCAAGGCTTCCCGTTCGGTCTGACCAAGGAGCCGCTTGAACTCTCGCTTGCCGATCACTTCCGCAGCATCTTTCGGGATGCGTCGGCGGTAGTGGAATGTTCCCGCTGCGGTGAGGACGATGTGTTTCAGGGTGATACCCATGTGGACCTTCCGTGTACCTCTTTGTGTACCGGAAGGATTGTCTAAGCCTTGAAACCATTGAGAAAACTACGTTTCTCAGAATAAATGGTGCCCCCGGCAGGGTTCGAACCCGCGACCCCCTGATTACAAATCAGGTGCTCTACCAACTGAGCTACAAGGGCATTGATGGCCGTCAATAAGGGCAAATCGATCCGCGGTAAAGGAAAAATTCTCGTGATGGTTAGGCGGCATGGTGAACGGGCGCGACGATGCATCCGGCGCCGCGGCCCGGATGGACGGAACCGCCGACGGTGCGAAACGCCTTGTCGCTGCCGGCCTTTATCATGTACGACAGGCGCACATTCAAAGGGCCGTCCATGTCTCGCTCGTTCCGCTCGCTTTCCTTCCTTGCCTCCAATACCGACGAGGCCCAGGCCTCCCGCGAGGAGTTGATTCGCCTCTACGGCAATGTTGAACCGAGGCAAGCCGATGTCGTCGTGGCGCTCGGCGGCGACGGCTTCATGCTGCAAACGCTGCACGAGACGATGAATTCCGGCAAGCTTGTCTACGGCATGAACCGCGGCTCGGTCGGTTTCCTGATGAACGACTATTCGACCGAAAACCTGTGCGAGCGGATCGCCGCGGCGGTCGAGAACGACTTCCATCCCCTGAAAATGACGACGACCAATGCCGACGGGACGACGTCGATCGCGCTCGCGATCAACGAAGTCTCCCTGCTGCGCCAATCCTACCAGGCCGCCAAGCTGAAGGTTATCATCGACGGCCAGGTGCGACTGGAGGAGCTGATCTGCGACGGCGTGATGGTGGCGACGCCTGCCGGTTCGACCGCATACAATCTTTCCGCCCATGGCCCCATCCTGCCGCTGGAAGCGCCGCTTCTGGCGCTCACCCCGGTCAGCGCCTTTCGTCCCCGCCGCTGGCGCGGCGCGCTGCTCCCGAACAAGGTGAGCGTCGACATCATCGTGCTGGAGGCCGAGAAACGGCCGGTCAATGCCGTTGCCGATCATACGGAAGTGAAGTCGGTCGTGCGCGTGCAGATCGCCCAGTCCCAGGACACCACCGCCCGCATCCTGTCCGATCCAGACAGATCGTGGTCCGACCGCATCCTCGCCGAACAGTTTTCGAACTGAGGGAGATCCCATGCCCCGTTCCCAGTTTCTCCGAATCGGGCTTGCGGCCCTGCTCCTCTCCAGCACCGGCGCGAAGGCGGACGATATCGACCAGCTGCCGGTGACCGCCACCTTCGTCATCAGCGGTGGCTTATGGGAAGGCGACGCGGAGATCGAGAGCGCACCCGACGTTGGCGGCAATGGCGCGACCTCGCCTGCGCCGGAAGAACAGCCGGCGCCGCAAACCTCCGAAAAGGCAGAGCCACAGCGCGGCTACTACAAACTCGTCGCCATTCGCCAGCCGGACCGGACGGCGAAGATCTACCTGCAGCAGATCCTCCTGGCCGATAGCGGGCCGAAGGTGCTGGAAAGCGTGGAACTGGAGGAGTTTTCGGCGATCAAAGCCTATGTCACCGATATCCGGCCGGAGGATTCGACCGGCGTCACTCGCCAGCCCGGCCTCTTCGCGACGGTCTATCTGAAGACCGATCCCCAGCAGTTGGAGCCGGAAGGCTGGACCGTGCTGATCGACGAATTCGGCGATATCAGGGTCGAGCGCGAGACGAACTGACCGGGAGGTCACGTCGGGAGGACCGCCTCAACGTTTGCCGAAAGCCCTGAGGAAGGTATGGACGGCGTTTTTCGCCAATCCGGCCAGTTCGCTCTCAGGTATCGGGATGCCGAGCTGCAGGTCGGCGCGCACATCCGACATCACCAGCGCCATGAATTGGCGGGCGGCCAGCGACGGGTCCTCGACATCGAGATAACCGCCATGGGCGAGCTGAGCGAAGCGGGCGGCCATTGCCGGATGCTTACGGCCCGGCCCGTATTCACGCCATGTGGTGAAAAGCTCGGGATGGCGCGCGCCTTCGAGTGACAGCAGGCGCAACAGCCATCGCCCGCTCGGCTCGCACACGGCAACCTTCAGGAGACGGGTGGCGAAGGCGCAAAGATCGGCCTCAAGATCCTTCGGCGTATCGGGAAAAGTCTCGAGAACGGCGAAGAAACCCGCGCTGGAACGCTGGGTGATATCCGTCACGACCGCCCGGAAGACTTTTTCCTTGTCGCCGATCTGATTGTAAACCGTCTGGCGGGACACATTCGCGCGGGCAGCGATCGCATCGATGCTCGCGCCCGAATAGCCGCTTTCGGAAAAGATCGCGGCAGCGGCATCAATGATGGCATCACGCCTGGTGCGGCTGCCTGTGTCCATGCTTTGCGGGAGATTCGGGGCGTGATGCATCTGATCCATGCCTCACCATAGAGGGGCTTGACTAATTGGACAATTGTGTCCAATATTTTTTACATAAAAGTTCACTTCATTGCGCGGCCTTTCCGCGCCCATTGTCAAACACTTTTCCGTCCTTCTCCCCCTCCGCGGCAAATGCCCCGGCGACGCAAAGGTTTTTTCATGCTCCAGAAATCCCCTCCCTCCACTCAACACCCGGCCTCACTCCCCATCGTCCTTGGATTGCTGACGGCGATCGGGCTTTTCGCAATCGACATGTATCTGCCGTCACTGCCGGAAATCGGCGTCGGTCTCAATGCTGACAGTGGAGCCGTGCAGGCGAGCCTCATTTCCTTCTTCGTCGCGATGGGACTGTCGCAACTCGTCTACGGACCGGTTTCCGACATGATCGGCCGCAAGAAGCCGCTATTCTTCGGCCTTTCACTCTTCGCCATCGGCGCAATCGGCTGCGCGCTCTCGCCATCGGTCGAGTGGCTGATCGGTTTCCGGGCCCTGCAGGGCGTCGGCGCCTGTGCCGGCACCGTCCTTTGCCGGGCGATCGTCCGCGACCTCTTCACCGGCGTCGCCGCCGCCCATCTGATGTCGCGGCTGATGCTGGTCTTCAGCGTATCTCCCATCCTGGCACCGCTCGCCGGCAGCATGATTACGGCTTTCGGCAGCTGGCGCATCATTTTCTGGGTCATGGTCGCAACCGCGGCGCTGGGCATGGTCCTTGCCGCTCTGCTTCTGCCGGAAACACGCTCGGCAGAAGCCCGCAGCGAGAGCAGTCTCGGCAGTGCGCTTTCCTCCTACGGCGTCCTGCTGCGCGACCCCTATTATCTCGGCCTCGTGCTGATCGCCTCCTTCGGCATGTCGAGCTACATGATCTATGTGGCCAACTCGTCCTTCATCCTGATCGAGCATTACGGCCTGACGCCGGGATATTACAGCGTGCTGTTCTCGCTGAATGCCATCTCCTTCATCAGCGCCTCGCAGATGAACGGCCGCCTGTCCCGCCGTTTCGGCCTGCAGCGACTGATCCGATTCGCGGTCAGCGGTTTTGCGCTTGCGGCGACGCTGCTCTTCGTGATGTTCGAATTCGGCTTCGGCAGCCTTCCACTGATGGCGGCCCTGCTTTTCGTGGCCTATGGTTTTCTCGGCATGGTTATTCCGACATCGGCCGTCCTCGCACTCGAGGCTCATGGCCGCATCGCCGGGACGGCATCAGCCCTGATGGGCACGCTGCAATTCGTCACGGCGTCGAGCGTGATCGGCATCGCGAGCCTGTTCTTCGACGGCACGGCGCTGCCGATGGTCGCAACCATCGCAACATGTTCCCTTACGGTATTGCTGCTCGCGACCGTTACGCTCAGGAGCCCGGCCACGGAAGCCGAGACGACAAGGCCTGCGGAAGAACGGCCATAAACGGAAACGGCGGGGCCCAAACCCCGCCGTCCCTTATCTTCGTTATGCAACACATCCCCGTCAGTCGACGTCGGCGACGGCATCGGCCTTGCCACTGATGCGGTGCGCAAGGGCAGCTTCCATGAATTCGTTCAGATCGCCGTTCAGCACGGTATCCGGATCGGTGCTTTCGACGCCGGTGCGCAGGTCCTTGACGAGCTGATAGGGCTGCAGAACGTAGGAGCGGATCTGGTGACCCCAGCCGATATCCGTCTTGGACGCGGCTTCGGCATTGGCGGCCGCTTCCCGCTTCATCAATTCGGCCTCGTACATGCGGGCGCGCAGCATTTCCCAGGCCTTGGCGCGATTCTTGTGCTGCGAACGCTCCTGTTGGCAGGCCACAACAATACCGGTCGGAATGTGCGTGATACGCACCGCCGAATCGGTCGTGTTGACGTGCTGACCGCCGGCGCCCGACGAACGATAGGTATCGATGCGGCAATCGCTTTCGTTGATCTCGATGGTGATCGAGTCATCGACGACCGGATAGACCCAGACCGACGAGAAGGACGTGTGCCGACGCGCGTTCGAGTCATAAGGTGAGATGCGCACGAGACGATGAACACCGGACTCGGTCTTCGCCCAGCCATAGGCATTGTGGCCCTTGATGAGGATCGTCGCGGACTTGATGCCGGCTTCTTCGCCGTCATGCACTTCCAGCACCTCGACCTTGAAGCCCTGCTTTTCCGCCCAGCGGATGTACATGCGCAGCAGCATGTTGGCCCAGTCCTGGGACTCCGTGCCACCGGCGCCGGAATGAACTTCCAGATAGGTGTCGTTGCCGTCGGCTTCGCCGGATAGCATGGCCTCGACCTGCAGGCGGCCGGATTCAGCCTTCAACGCCTTCAGCGCCTGCTCGGCCTCGGTGACAATCGATTCGTCACCCTCTTCCTCGCCCATCTCGATCAGCTCGATGTTGTCCTTCATCTGCTGTTCAAGACGTTTCACGCCTGCGATGCTCTCATCGAGCTGCTGGCGCTCGCGCATGAGCTTCTGCGCTTCCTGGGCATCGTTCCAGAGGTTCGGGTCCTCTGCCTTGTTGTTCAACCAGTCCAGTCGTCTTATCGCCTGGTCCCAGTCAAAGATGCCTCCTCAGCAGGCTTATGGCCTGCTTGATTTCGTCGACTACATTCTCGATTTCTGCACGCATTTCGCTTGATTTCACCTCGGATCGAATTGCTGAGGGGTGAATAGTGTCGGCCGCCCCCGATGTAAAGAGGCGGCCTCGGCATTCAGGATCTGGAGACGGATCAGAACAGGCCGCCGGAACCGGAGGTTACGGCCTGGTTGGCCTGTGGCGAATCCCTGAGGATCTCTTCCGGCGCGACATAACCGTCCATACCGATGACGGAGAAGGTGTCGGCCGGGCCGGTGCCCGGCTTGAAGGCTTCGACGATGGTGTCGGGATCGCCTTCCGCGGCCAGCATCCCGGTCTTCCGGTTGATCGGGATAAGGCTCATGCCTTCCGGAATGTGGAACATGCCCGGCGGCGTGCCGGCGACGGCTACCTGCATGAATTCGTTGAAAATCGGAGCGGACATCGAGCCGCCAGTCGCGCCACGGCCGAGCGGTGCAGGATTGTCGAAGCCGATATAAAGGCCAGCCACCAGATCCGGAGTATACCCGACGAACCAGGCGTCCTTTTCGTCGTTGGTCGTGCCGGTCTTGCCGGCGACGGGACGGTCGAGCTTGATCTTGCCGGCAGCCGTGCCCCGCTGAATGACGCCCTCCATGATGGAGGTAATCTGATAGGCGGTCATCGGATCGAGGACCTGCTCGCGGTTGTCGACAACGGTCGGCTCTTCCTGGTTCTGCCACTCGTCCGCATTGCAGCCCTCGCAGGTGCGCTCTTCGTGACGGAAGATCGTCTTGCCGTAGCGGTCCTGGATACGGTCGATGAGCGTCGGCTTGATCTGCTTGCCGCCGTTGGCCAGCACGGCATAGGCCGACACCATGCGCAGTACCGTCGTTTCGCCGGAGCCGAGCGACATGGCGAGAACCGGGTTCATCTTGTCGTAGATGCCGAAGCGCTCCGCATATTCAGCAACGAGGTTCATGCCCATGTCATTGGCAAGGCGAACCGTCATCAGGTTACGCGACTTCTCGATGCCGAGACGAAGCGTCGAGGGGCCGGCAGAACCGCCACCGTAGTTCTGCGGTCTCCAGACCTGGCCGCCGGACACGAACTCGATCGGCGCGTCCATGATAACGGAAGCCGGAGTATAGCCATTGTCCAGCGCGGCGGCATAGACGAACGGCTTGAAGGAGGAGCCCGGCTGACGCATGGCCTGGGTCGCGCGGTTGAATTCCGACTGGGCATAGGAGAAGCCGCCGACCATGGCGAGCACGCGGCCGGTATGGGGATCCATGGCGACAAGTCCGCCCTGAACTTTCGGCGGCTGGCGCAGCCGATAGCTGCCCGGCTTGGCATCCCCGAGAGCTTCGACATAAACGACGTCGCCCGGCTTCAGGACGCCTTCCGGCGACTTGGCCGTCTTGCGGTCGCCGGTTGCCGAGCGATAGGCCCAGTCCATGTCCTCGGCGGCAATACGGCCGGTCTGGCGGTCGGCTCCGACCTTGCCGTCGGCCGCCTTGGCCGGCTGCAGGCCGATGTCGACCCGCGACGCGGAAGTCTCGAGGACGACGGCGAGTTTCCATTCCGGGACATCGCTCAGGCCATCGATCTTGGACAGTTCCACGCCCCAGTCGCCGGCCATATCGATAGTCTTGACGGGGCCGCGATAACCGCGCCGTTCGTCATAGCTCAGCAGACCGTCCTGCAACGCCTTGCGTGCGGCGATCTGAATTTTCGGATCGAGCGAGGTCCGCACCGACAGACCGCCCTCGTAGAGCGCCTTGTCGCCGTATTTCTCGATGATCTGGCGGCGCACTTCCTCGGAGAAATAATCCGAGGCAAACAGGTAAGAGCCGGAACGGCGCAGCGTGACGCCGAGCGGCTGCTTCTTGGCTTCCTCGCCGTCGTCATGGGAGACGAAACCGTTCTCCACCATGCGATCGATGACCCAGTTGCGGCGCTCGAGAGCGGCTTCGGTGTGGCGGAACGGATGATAGTTGGACGGCCCCTTGGGCAGGGAGGCGAGATAGGCGGTTTCGGCGATCGTCAGCTCCGTCACCGACTTGTCGAAATAGGTCAGAGCCGCGCCGGCGATGCCGTAGGCATTCATGCCGAAGAAGATCTCGTTCAGATAAAGTTCGAGGATCTTGTCCTTCGAATAGGTCTGCTCGATGCGGAAGGACAGAATGGCTTCCTTCACCTTGCGGTCGATCGTCTGGTCCGCCGACAGGAGGAAGTTCTTGGCGACCTGCTGGGTGATCGTCGAAGCGCCAACGGGGCGGCGGCCGGAGCCGAAATTCTGCAGGTTGACGAGGATGGCGCGACCGAGACCGTAGATGTCGACGCCCGGGTGATTGTAGAAGTTCTTGTCCTCGGCGGAAAGGAAGGCCGCCTTGACGCGGTCCGGAATCGCCTGGATCGGCAAGAACAGCCGCCGCTCGCGCGCATATTCCGCCATGAGGGCGCCGTTACCGGCATGGAATCGCGTTGTCACCGGTGGCGCATAGCTCGACAGGACTTCATAGTCGGGAAGATCCTTCGTCACGCCGGCCAGATAAATGGCAGCGGCAGCCGCGACGCCGAGGGCGAGGACGGATGCCAGTCCGAAGAAATATCCAATCAGTCTGATCATATTCGAGCTACCGCGATGACTTCGGTTCGGAGCGCAATGGCAAGCATCGCACATGCCGTGGCGTTTTGCACGTCGTGCCCAGCTTGGCAAGACACAGCGACAAGCATTGATTCCTGCGCATCAAGGCAATCGCCGCTTCATTTGCGAGTAACGGCCCGATTGTGAGGAAAATAGGGCCGCATCCCCTTCCCCCCGTTTCACCCACAGGATGGCGGACCTAGCCGCCATTGGCGACGACCGGCGCCCGATAGCGCCTGATCGCATCGGCCAGCAATGTCGCGATCTTCTCGCGCCACTGGGGATCGAGCAACAACTTCTCATCATCCTTGTTGGAAAGAAACCCGAGTTCCAGCAGGATCGAGGGGACATCGTGAGCCTGCAAAACCCTGAAACCGGCGGAGCGATGCGGATTGTTGATAAGCTGCACCTGCCCCTCGAAAGAGCCGATGACGGCATTCGCCAGCGAGACGGAGAACGCCTGTGTCTCGCGCCGCGTCAAATCGAGCAGGATATCGGTGACCTCGGTCGGCTCACTCGTCAGATCGACGCCGGCGACCGCATCGGAGAGGTTTTCTCGCTCCGCCAGCGCCGCTGCCATGTGGTCGGAAGCCGTATCGGAAATCGTGTAGACCGTGGCGCCGCGAATGCCGCTCTGGCGCAGCGTGTCGGCATGAAAGGAAATCAGCAGATCGGCCTTATGCTGGCGGGCGATGGTGACGCGCTCCGACAGCGACAGAAACTCGTCGCCCTCGCGTGTCAGAAACGCCTTGATCCCCTTTTCGTTCTTCAGCCGCTCCGCCAGCGCCCTTGCGAAGGCAAGCGTGATCTCCTTTTCGGGCGTCTTCGTCTCTGCGCCGGCAGCCCCCGCATCGATGCCGCCGTGTCCCGCGTCGATCGCGATCACGAAATCGTCATCTTCCGCAGGATCGGGAGCCGCGACGCGATCGCCGCGCAGGTCCGCCTTGGCCGTTGCCCCGACCGCCCAGGACTGGGAGGCGACGAGAGCATCGAAATCCGGTTGCGACACCATTTCCGCGTCGAGCACCAACCGGTAACCGTTGCCGCCCTCGTCTTCCTTGATCTCCGCGGCCGCAAGCTTCGCCGGTCGCTCAGCCGTCAGCACCAGACGCGCGGAATTCGCATCCATCGCGCCGAAACGGATATCGCGGAAAAGGCCGGTCGGTTTCAGGTCCGCATTCGGGAAAGTAAACGCGGTTGCCGGCATGTCGACCACAATCCTGTCCGGCTTCGCCATATAGCGAACCTCGACATCGGGCTTGCGATCGAAATCGATGACGATGCGGGTGCGGGCACGGTCGCCGGCAATGCGTGCGGCATAGGCGAGCAAAGGATCGCCCTGCCCGGCCTGTACGGCCATCGCATCGGCCCCGGCACCGGCAAAAAGCGCCACGACGGCAGCCAGCCGTAAGCCCCTGAGGAACCCGGCCCGACCTGGACCGAAAGCGGGCAGGAACCGGCCTGCAAAGGTTCGAATGACTGACAATCCGTTTCCCCGTCACGATCGCCGCGGATCACCATGCCGCCGCGATCCGCCACAACCTTGTAAACCATCAAAATCGACCGGCGTTCAACCGGGTTTCCGACCGTCCGCCGCCATTGTCCCCAGCAATGCGCGTGGCCGTATCCAGGTATAGAATCGACCGGTTGGCAGTCTTGCCCGCTAATCAATCGATATTATGGCATAATTCCGTTTCCCCTTGCTATTGTGACAGAGAAAACATACAACGCACATGAGGGTTAAGAGTGCCCACGGGATAGAATCGCCGCAGCGGCTGCCAACCTTGCAAGGACTTGGCGCCTGGTTAGCCGGACATTCATCCGCCGTTTCTGCACTTTTGTCCTGAAACTGGTTCAACACGCCGGCCCGGCCGGCACCTGTAACAGGTGGCTTCCACCAAAAGCTCTTCACCAGAGCACTCATCGGGTCCCGAGGGGCCTATGTCATTGTCGTTTTCGTTCGGTCATTAATGTCGTTGCAGCAGGGATTGAACAAATTGGGCGAGCCGGGACACCTCAGTCTCCCGAAAGCCGTTCAATTGCTCGCAGCACACTCCTCCGGACGGAGACCTTTATATCCGGCGCAAAGCCCGCAAAGCACCATCCGCACCATAGTACAGCGAGCGGGTGATCTCCTTTTCGGCAGCGCCGAGGAGCACAGCTTAAATGGCAGACAAAATGTTAATAGACGCGTCTCACGAAGAAGAGACGCGCGTTGTTGTCGTACGCGGTAACCGCATTGAAGAATTCGATTTCGAGTCACAGCACAAGAAGCAGATCAGAGGCAATATCTATCTCGCCAAGGTGACCCGGGTCGAACCCTCGCTCCAGGCGGCCTTCGTCGATTACGGCGGCAATCGCCACGGCTTTCTGGCCTTTGCAGAAATCCATCCGGACTACTACCAGATCCCGCTCGCCGACAGGCAGGCCCTCCTCCACGCCGAGGCCGAGGAGCATCGCAAGGAGAACGACGTCGAGGGCGACGAGCCTTTGCCGGCTCCGGTCGATCTTTCCACCCAGGACCAGCCCGATACCGGCATTGCTTCGGTCATCGAAACGATAGAAGCCGCTACGGCCGCCGATAACGAACAGTCCGAAATCAAGACGGAAGAGGTTGCGGCGGAAGCCGTTGCCGAGGAAGCGCCGGAGCCCAAGGCGAAGCCGAAGCGCACCCGCAAGCCGCGCGCCAAGAAGACTGCCGAGCCGGAAGCGCAGGCTGCCGAAGCCTCCTCCGAAGACGAAGGCGGCAGCGACACCATGGCGGCGATGGTCGACATGGACGAAATCTCCGAGGATGCGGATGGCCGCCGGGGCCGCGACGACGATTTCGACGACGATGACGACGATCACGTCGAGGAGAAGGAAGAGATCGAATCCGTCGGCGCCGAAGACGCGATGGAAGAGGTTCCGGACCGCGTCATACGCAAGCCGCGCAAGCAATACCGCATTCAGGAAGTTATCAAGCGCCGGCAGATCTTGCTGGTGCAGGTCGCCAAGGAAGAGCGCGGCAACAAGGGTGCGGCGCTGACCACCTACCTGTCGTTGGCCGGCCGTTATTCCGTGCTGATGCCGAACACGGCGCGCGGCGGTGGCATTTCCCGCAAGATCACCAATCCGCAGGACCGCAAGCGCCTCAAGGAAATCGCCCGCGAGCTGGACGTGCCGCAGGGCATGGGCGTCATTCTCCGCACCGCCGGCGCAAACCGTACCCGCGTCGAGATCAAGCGCGACTTCGAATATCTGATGCGTCTTTGGGAAAACGTCCGCACCCTGACGCTCAATTCGACGGCTCCCTGCCTCGTCTATGAAGAAGGATCGCTCATCAAGCGTTCGATTCGCGACCTCTACAACAAGGATATCAGCGAGATCATCGTCGCCGGCGAGGAAGGCTATCGCGAAGCGAAAGACTTCATGAAGATGCTGATGCCGAGCCACGCTAAGGTGGTTCAGCCCTATCGCGATCTTCACCCGATCTTCTCTCGCTCCGGCATCGAAGCCCAGCTCGACCGCATGCTGCAGCCGCAGGTGACACTGAAATCCGGCGGTTACATCATCATCAACCAGACCGAAGCGCTGGTTGCGATCGACGTCAACTCCGGCCGCTCGACGCGGGAATACTCGATCGAAGACACCGCGCTGCAGACCAATCTTGAAGCGGCGGAAGAAGTGGCGCGGCAGCTTCGCCTGCGCGACCTTGCCGGTCTGATCGTCATCGACTTCATCGACATGGAAGAAAAGCGCAACAACCGCGCCGTCGAGAAGAAGCTCAAGGACTGCCTCAAGAACGACCGCGCCCGCATTCAGGTCGGCCGGATATCGCATTTCGGCCTGCTCGAAATGTCGCGCCAGCGTATCCGCGCTTCGGTTCTCGAATCGACGACCCAGCTTTGCCCGCATTGCGGCGGCACCGGTCTCATCCGCTCTCAGTCGTCGGTTGCCCTGCATGTGCTCCGCGGTGTCGAGGAGTTCCTGCTCAAAAGCACGACCCACGACATTACCGTGCGCACGACGCCGGAAACCGCTCTCTACCTGCTCAACCAGAAGCGCGGCACGATCGTCGATTACGAGCGCCGGTTCGGGGTGACGATCACCATCGATTCCGACGAATCGGTCGGGCACCAGCATTTCGCCATCGACCGCGGCGAAGCCGTCGCCAATCCGGTCAGGATCGAAAGCCTGATGCAGCTTCTGCCGGAGCCGGAGGAAGACGAATACGTGCCGGAACCGGAGGACGAAGAGGAAGAGGAAGTCGTTGCAGCCGCTTCGGCAGCGCAGCCCTCGACCAACGGGAACGGCGAAGAGCAGCAGGGCGGCCGCAAGCGCAAGCGCCGTCGCCGCCGCCGTAACAAGAACGGCCAGGGCCAGGGCAACCTTGCGGCATCGGCCGGCGATGGCGATGAGGACGGCCTTTCCGACGAAGGCGATGGCGCCGAGGATGAAGGCGACGAGGAAGGTGCGTCCGACGCAGCCGTCGAGGCCACCGACGCCAATGGCGAAACCTCCGGTGACGATAGCCAGAAGCGCAAGCGCCGCCGTCGCGGCAAGCGCGGCGGTCGTCGCAACCGTCCGGGCGAGGAAGGCGCCGAGGCATCCGGCGAAACGGATGACGAAGGCGAGGCCGACGATTCCGACACCGAAGCCGCACTGATCGAGGACATCGCCGAGCAGAGCGCGGCCGAGGAGCCCGCTGCCATGGCGGCAGTCGAATCCGCCGAGGAGCCGGTGGCGCCGAAGCCGCGCCGGAGCCGCAAGGCCAAGGTCACCGCCTCCCCTGTCGAGGAGCCGGTCATTGCGGCGGAAACGCCCGCTCCCTTGCCGGAAATCGCGGAAGAGCAGGAAGCCACCGCGGATGTTCCGGTAGAAGCGGCGGAAGAGCCCCAGGAAGACGCCGCGGAGACGGCCGAGATCCCGGATGAAGCCAAGCCGGCTCGCGCCAATCGCGGATCGAACCTGACCTCCTCCGAACCGGTCGTAACGTCCCAAAAGTCGTCCGAAGATGGCGAAGAGCCGCCGAAGCCGAAAAAGGGCGGCTGGTGGCAGAAGCGCGGCTTCTTCTGAGCCGAAGCCGGCGAATGAACAGAACAAAAAAGGCCCCGCAATGCGGGGCCTTTTCTTTATTCAGGCTTGTGCTAGCAAAACAGCCTCACAAAATGAGTCCGGAAACGGCGGTAACGCCTTGAATGCTGACTCTTTTAGGTAATCCAGCGGGCGATACGGTCGGTGGCCTCGACCATTTCAGTCATGGTTCCGGCATAGGACATGCGCAGCGCAAGATGGCCGTCGACAGGATCGAAATCCATGCCGGGCGTCGCCGCTACATCGATTTCCGCCAGCATACGGCGCGCAAAAGCCATGCTGTCATTGGTGAAGCGGGACACGTCGACGTAAGCGTAGAAGGCGCCATCCATCGGCGAAAGCAAGGGCATGCCGAGTTCGGGCAGGCGCTTCAGCAGAAACTCGCGATTTGCGGCACAACTCGCCTTGTAATGCTCCAGTTCCCCCCCGGCCTCCAGGGCGGCAATCGCGGCCACCTGCGAGAGCTCCGGCGCGGAGATATAGAGGCTTTGCGCCAGACACTCCATCGGCCTGACCGCCTCTTCCGGAAGGACCATCCAGCCGATCCGCCAACCGGTCATGCAGTAATATTTCGAGAAGGAGTTGATGATGATGGCCTCATTGCCGAATTCGAGCGCCGTCGCTTCTTCGCCGGCGTAGGTGAGGCCGTGATAGATCTCGTCGGAGATCAGGCTGATACCCTGCCCCTTGCAATAATCGTAGACCGCGCGCAATTGCGCGGGGCTGGTCACCGTGCCCGTGGGGTTGGCAGGGCTTGCGAGCAGAACGCCCTTGAGGCGCAGCCCGGCTTCCCTCTGGGCCGCCTCCAGGCTTTCCGGCGTCAGAGTGAAGCCGGTGCCGGCATTGACCGGAACTTCCACCACCTTGAGGCCAAGCGCCGAAAGGATGGCCCGATAGGCAGGATAGCCGGGCCTTGCGATCGCGACCGCATCGCCCGCATCAAAGAGCGTCAGGAAGGCGAGATTGAAGCCCGCCGAGGACCCCGTCGTGACGGCGATCCGGGAGGGGTCGAGCGAGACGCCGTGGCGACGCCGGTAGTAACCGGCCAGCTTTTCCCTGAGTTCGAGGAGGCCGAGCGCGTCGGTGTAGCCGATACGTCCGTGGGCAAGCGCTTCGCGGGCCGCGGCCAGTGCTGCCTGGGGCGCAGGATGGCCCGGCTGGCCGACAGCCATGGAGATGACAGGCGCACCGGCCTGGCGCCGTCTCGTCGCCTCGGCAAGGACATCCATGGCATGGAAGGGCTCGACTGCACTGCGTCTGGAAATGGAAATCACGTCTTCAACTCTTTCTTCTGGGCGCCAGACATTTGCCGCATTATTCCGGTGTTCACAATGGTGAGAGCGCGACGCTGCGGCCATTTTTCCGATTTCCCTTGCCATGGGCCGCCGCTACGCTATTGCACAACGCAGCGCTCCCCCGACAAGCGCTCCGACAGCCAGACACCGCTGCGGCGGAAAAGGATCAAGAGGAAAGACATGACCCTGACGTTCAGGAATCTCGCCGCGACGGCGCTCGTCATCCTGCCGGCGATACTGCCGACAGCCGCGCTCGCACTCGATGACGCCGAGAAGAAGGAAATCGGCGAATTCATCAAGGAATACCTGATCGCCAACCCGGAAATCATGCTGGACGTGCAGGACGCTCTCGAAAAGAAGCAGTACGAGGCGCGCCAGCAGCAGGCCTCGGCCGCCGTCGGCGACAACAAGGATGCGCTGTTCTCCTCCGAGCACGACATCTCGCTCGGCAATCCGAAGGGCGACGTGACTGTGGTCGAGTTCTTCGACTACAACTGCGGTTACTGCAAGCGGGCGCTCTCCGACATGGACGACATCCTGTCGAAGGACAAGAATGTGCGTTTCGTGCTCAAGGAATTCCCGATCCTCGGACCGGATTCGCTCGCCGCGCACAAGGTCTCCTACGCATTCCGCCAGATCGCACCTGAAAAATACGGCGACTTCCACCGCGCTCTCCTCGGTGGCAAGGGACGCGCGGACGAACAGGCCGCCCTCGACGTCGCCGCCTCGCTCGGCGTGAGCGAGGAGCAGATCCGCGCGAAGATGGCGGCAAGCCCCAATGACGACCAGGTGAAGGAAGCCTACCAGCTGGCCACCAGCCTCGGCATCACCGGCACACCGTCCTACATCGTCGGCAACGAGGCCGTGTTCGGCGCCATCGGCTCCGAGGCGATCGAACAGAAGCTTGCCAATGTCCGCACCTGCGGCAAGGCCACCTGCTGACGGGCGTCAACGCCGCCTTCTCCGCTCGCATCCCGTGTTTTCCGGGGGAACGCTCCGTCGTTTGCCCGGAAGGGGCTTTCCCTTGCGGGTCTGCCAGTCTATAGGAGGCGGTTGAAAGTCGACGGAACCGCCTATGAGCAAGATCATTTACGTCCTGAACGGCCCTAATCTCAATGCCCTCGGCAAGCGGGAGCCCGGGATCTACGGCGGCAAGACGCTTGCCGATATCGAGACGGACTGCAAGACGGCCGGAAATGAACTCGGCTTCGCCGTCGATTTCCGGCAATCGAATCATGAAGGCGTACTCGTCGACTGGATTCACGAAGCCGGAGACAAGGCCGCAGGCATCGCCATCAATCCCGGCGCCTACGGCCACACATCGATCGCGCTCCACGATGCGATCCGGGCCGTTTCGATACCGGTGGTGGAGGTCCATATCTCCAACATCCATGCGCGCGAGGAATTCCGCCATAAATCGATGATAGCGCCCGCCGCGAAGGGCATGATCTGCGGCTTCGGCCCCCATAGCTATATCCTGGCGCTGCACGCGCTGAAGAACATCACGCAATAACAAGAATACAGGACCCCATTCCATGGCTGAAAAGAAATCGGGAATCGATCAGGCTCTGATCCGTGATCTGGCCAACATCCTCAACGAGACGGATCTCAGCGAGATCGAAGTCGAGCAGGAAGACCTGCGCATCCGCGTATCGCGGGCAGCACCGCAGATGATGGCAATGCCGCAGATGCCGTCGTACCAGGTCGCGGCTCCGGCTGCCGCCCCCGTTGCGGCTGCCACAGCTGCAGCTGTCGCCGAACCGGCCCGCAACCTTGCCAATGCCGTGACGGCTCCGATGGTGGGCACCGCCTATCTCGCCCCGGCACCGGGTGCCCGTCCCTTCGTCGAAGTCGGCTCGATCGTCAAGGAAGGCCAGACCCTCCTGATTATCGAAGCCATGAAGACCATGAACCAGATCCCTGCACCGCGCTCCGGCAAGGTCGTAGAGATCCTCGTGGAAGATGGTCGCCCGGTCGAATATGGCGAGCCGCTGGTCGTCGTCGAGTAAGCCGATGAGCACCATTTCCAAGATCCTCATAGCCAATCGCGGCGAAATCGCGCTGCGCGTCCTGCGTGCCTGCAAGGAACTCGGCATCGCCACCGTTGCCGTTCACTCCACGGCCGACGCCGATGCGATGCATGTCCGCCTGGCCGACGAAAGCGTGTGCATAGGCCCGCCACCGTCGCGTGACAGCTATCTGAACATCCATCAGATTGTCGCGGCCTGCGAAATCACTGGCGCTGACGCCGTGCATCCCGGCTACGGCTTCCTGTCCGAGAACGCCAAGTTCGCCGACATCCTGGAAGCCCATGGCATCACCTTCATCGGGCCGACTGCCGAACATATCCGCCTGATGGGCGACAAGATCACGGCCAAGCAGACAGCCGTCGAACTCGGTATCCCCGTCGTTCCGGGCTCCGATGGCGAGGTCACGTCTGAAAATGTCCTGGAAACCGCCCGCAAGATCGGCTTCCCGGTCCTCATCAAGGCAACCGCAGGCGGCGGCGGCCGCGGCATGAAGGTCGCCAAGACCGAGGGCGAACTGGAAGAGGCCTTCAATACGGCACGGACGGAAGCGGCTGCGGCCTTCGGCAACCCGGCCGTCTACATGGAAAAATACCTCGGCAAGCCGCGTCATATCGAAGTCCAGGTGGTCGGTGACGGCGAAGGCAATGCGATCCATCTGGGCGAACGCGACTGCTCACTGCAGCGCCGCCACCAGAAGGTCTGGGAAGAGGCGAACTCCCCGGCGCTCAACGTCGAGCAACGCATGAAGATCGGCAAGATCTGCGCCGACGCCATGAAGAAGATGAAGTACCGGGGCGCCGGCACGATCGAGTTCCTCTATGAAAACGGCGAGTTCTATTTCATCGAAATGAACACCCGCCTGCAGGTGGAACATCCGATCACCGAGGCCATCACCGGCATCGACCTGGTGCATGAGCAGATCCGAGTCGCCTCCGGCGCGGGCCTCTCCGTCACGCAGGACGAGATCACCTTCTCCGGCCATGCGATCGAGTGCCGCATCAACGCCGAGGACCCGCGCACGTTCGTTCCTTCACCGGGCACGATCACGCATTTCCATGCTCCCGGCGGGCTTGGCGTTCGCGTCGATTCCGGTGCCTATGCCGGCTACAAGATTCCGCCCTATTACGACAGCCTGATCGGCAAGCTGATCGTTCATGGACGGACCCGTGTCGAATGCATGATGCGTCTGCGCCGTGTGCTCGACGAATTCGTCGTGGACGGCATCAAGACCACATTGCCGCTCTTCCAGGACCTGGTGGCCAACCAGGACATCGCGAACGGCGATTACGACATCCACTGGCTGGAAGATTATCTGGCCAGGACCTCCGCATGAGGTGAAAGAAGAATGGCAGGGCGCCGCAGCAGGGATCAGAGGATAACCCCCGAACTTCTGCTGCGCGCCTATTCCATCGGCCTCTTCCCCATGTCGGACGCGGCCGACGATCCGGAGATCTTCTGGGTCGAGCCGGAACTGCGCGGCATCCTGCCGCTGGAGCAGTTCCATGTTTCCAAAAGCCTCGCCAAGGCCATCCGCCAGAAACCCTTCGACATCCGCTTCGACACGGCCTTCGACACCGTGATCGCCAAATGCGCGGAGGAGGTCGAAGACCGCCCAAGCACATGGATCAACCAGACAATCCGCGAACTCTATGGCGCACTCCACCGGCTGGGCCATGCCCATTCGGTCGAAGCCTTTGAAGGCGATGAACTGGTCGGAGGCCTCTACGGCGTATCGCTGGGCTCGGCCTTTTTCGGCGAGAGCATGTTCTCACGCCGGACGAATGCCTCGAAGATTTGCCTGGTTTATCTGGTGGAGCGATTGAAGGCGCGCGGTTTTACCCTGCTCGATACCCAGTTCACCACCGAACACCTGAAGACATTCGGCGCGATCGATGTGCCGAAGGAAGACTATCTGAAACTGCTGGACAAGGCGATGCAGTCGGAGACCCTGCCCTTCTGACGGTACCAGGGCGCCAATCCGGCCTCGGGCAACTGCTCAGTTGGTCTTTGGCGGTGCCGGAACGTCCGAAGCCTGCTTGCAGCCGGTCAGCCAGACGTCATAGATCGCGTGTTCGACGGCGTTGAGCGCCGGACTGTCGGCGAACATCCAGCCGGAAAAGATGCGGCGTATCTTGCGGTCCAGGGTGATTTCATCGACCTCGACGAAGGCATCGATCTTCTGTGCCTCGGTCTCGTCGCGCGAATAACAGACCTTGGGCGTGACCTGAAGGGCACCGAACTGCACGGTCTCGTCGATATAGACGTCGAAGGACGTGATGCGTCCGGTAATCTTGTCGATGCCGGCGAATTCAGCCACGGGATTGGTGATGCGGGCCGCTCTCGCGGGCTCGTTTCCGACCAGAGCAACGACGCCGACGGCCATGACCGCCGCGCAGATGACACCAGTGGCCGAGCCCAACCCGGAACGCTTCATATCCGCCAATCTCCCGCTTCTCGTTTTCCGACGACCCATAAAGAAAAAGGGCCGCGTAACCTTGGCCCTAGAGTCCAATTGTGGCCAAATCGGGTGTCAGTTGCCGGGCGTCCAGGCGTCATAGTCGCCGGTGACCCGCGGACGCTCGCCCGGGACGGCGAGAGAGCCCGGCGGACGATAGGCAAGTGCGGTGCCGGTCTGGTTCGGACGGTGCGGCTTCTGCCATTCACGAGCCTTGTAGTCTTCCTTGGTCGGTGGCACGTCGGTGCGGTAGTGCATCCAACCATGCCAACCGGTCGGAATCTTGGAAGCGTCGGCATAGCCCTTGTAGATGACCCAGCGGCGCGGAAGGCCGAAAGACGTGGTACCACCCTCGTAGTAGACATTTCCCAACTCGTCTTCGCCGACGCGCTTGCCATGGCGCCAGGTGAAGAAACGCGTTCCCATGGTCTGACCGTTCCACCAGGTGAAAAGTTCCAACAGAAGCTGCTTCATGTCTTTTCCTTGGGCTTTGCCGACGGGCAAGGCGCTTGCTAAAAACGTCTTCCGCTTATGCAGCCTTGCAGCGCCGTTGTCTAGTGATTCGCGAGGCACGAAAGGTCATTTCAGCTGCAGCTTGAAGCCGAGATGGCTCTGGGTAAAACCAAGCCGTTCGTAGAAACGATGGGCATCCTTGCGCGCCGCATTGGATGTCAGTTGCACGCGACGCATGCCCTGACGTCTTGCCTGATCGACGCAGTGATGGATCATCATCGCCCCGATGCCCTGCCCCCGGCAATCCGGGCGGGTGAAGACGGTTTCGACGATCATCGACGTACCGCCGCGGCCGGACAGCGTGGTGGTGGCCAGCGTCTGGCAGGTCGCGACAACCTCCCCGTTCCGCTCGGCGACATAGAGCGTCTCGCAGGGGGAAGCGGCAATGCGGTCGAAGGCGGCAAGATAGCCCGGAAGCGCAGCCGGGTCCGTCGAATCCCCATGGCCACCGAGGGTGTCTGCCGCCAGGATGGCGGCAATGGCGGCCACATCATGCCTATCTGCTTCCCTGATCGTGATATCCGGCGCCTGCATGCGGTCTTCCTTTCCCGTCCGTTTTTGGCGAAGCTATAGAGCGCTACGGGACGGTTGTGTGACGACAACGGATTTTGCACGACAATTTTCGCCCGCGAAGCCCCTAGGCGCCACCGGAAAACAGTCGTGCGGGCTGGATCAGAACTCCAGCCGTTTTTCCATGATGATCGCCGGCAGGCCGGAATTCGGTGCGCCCCACTCCTCCATGCGGTCGACCTCGGAAAAGCCGAGACGCTCGTAGAAGGACATTGCCCGGACATTCGGCAACGCCACCTCGACCCGCATGATTTCAGCTTCGGGAAAGCAGGTCTCCAACTCCGCGAAGATGTCGCGGCCGATCCCCTCGTTCTGACAGGACGGCCGGACATAGAGCTGATGCAGCATGACGGTCTTCGCCATCTTGGGATACATGGCGGCATAGCCGAGGCCGCCGATCTCCCGGCCGCTATCGGCGACGAGAAATTCTGCCCCAGGCTTGCCGATGCGCGCGCGAATGGCGTTTGCGGAATGCCAGCCATCGACCATCTGCCGCACCCTGTCGGCACCGTAGAACGGATCGTAGGTCGCATGAAAAGTTTCGTCGAGCAGGGTTCTCACCTGCCCGACGTCACGCTCGCTCGCGGTGCGAACGAAATACAAGGGATTACTCCTCGATGCCGAGCTTGGCCTTGACCAGCGCCTGCACGGCCTGCGGGTTGGCCTTGCCGCCGGTCGCCTTCATCACCTGTCCGACGAACCAGCCGGCGAGCGTCGGCTTGGCCTTGACCTTCTCGACCTGATCCGGGTTGGCGGCAATGATCTCGTCGACGGCCTTTTCGATGGCGCCGGTATCGGTCACCTGCTTCATGCCGCGGGTTTCCACGATCTCGACAGGATCGCCGCCCTCGGCCAACACGATCTCGAAGAGATCCTTGGCGATCTTGCCGGAGATGGTCTCGGCCTTGATGAGGTCGATGATCGCGCCGAGTTGGGCCGGAGATACCGGCGTTTCCTCGATGCTCTTGCCGGTACGGTTCAGCGCTCCGAGCAGGTCGTTGATGACCCAGTTCGCCGCCGTCTTGCCGTCACGGCCGGCCGCGACTTCCTCGAAATAGTCGGCGATCGCCTTTTCCGACACCAGAACGGAGGCATCGTAGATCGACAGGCCGAGTTCGCGCACGAAACGGGCCTTCTTGTCGTCGGGCAGTTCCGGGAGATCCTTCTTCAGTTCCTCGATGAAGGCGTCGTCGAATTCGAGCGGCAGCAGATCCGGATCGGGGAAGTAGCGATAATCGTGCGCATCCTCCTTGGAGCGCATGGAGCGTGTCTCGCCCTTGTTGGGATCGAAGAGGCGGGTCTCCTGCTCGATCACACCGCCGTCTTCCAGGATGGCGATCTGGCGGCGCGCCTCGTATTCGATGGCCTGACCGATGAAGCGGATGGAGTTGACGTTCTTGATTTCGCAGCGCGTGCCGAATTCGCCGCCCGGCTTGCGCACGGAGACGTTGACGTCGGCACGCATGGAGCCTTCGTCCATGTTGCCGTCGCAGGTGCCGAGGTAGCGGACGATCGAGCGGAGCTTGGTCATGTAGGCCTTGGCCTCGTCCGAGGAGCGCATGTCGGGCTTGGAGACGATTTCCATCAGCGCGACGCCCGAGCGGTTGAGGTCGACATAGGACATGGTCGGATGCTGGTCGTGCATCGACTTGCCGGCGTCCTGTTCCAGATGCAGGCGCTCGATGCCGATCTCGATGTCCTCGAACTGGCCCTGACGGTCCGGTCCGAGCGAAATGGTGATCTTGCCCTCGCCGACGATCGGGTCCTTGAACTGGGAGATCTGGTAGCCCTGCGGCAGGTCCGGATAGAAGTAGTTCTTGCGGTCGAAGATCGAACGCTTGTTGATCTGCGCCTTGAGGCCAAGGCCGGTGCGAACCGCCTGCTTGACGCATTCCTCGTTGATGACGGGCAGCATACCGGGCATGGCAGCATCCACCAGCGACACGTTGGAATTCGGCGCATTGCCGAAGGTGGTCGAGGCGCCGGAGAAGAGCTTCGAATTGCTCGTCACCTGGGCGTGGACCTCCATGCCAACGATCACTTCCCAGTCGCCGGTGGCACCGGGAATGAGGCGTTTCGGATCGGGCGTGCGCGTGTCAACTAGGGTCATCGGATGCTCGTGTCATGTGGAGTTTTCAAGCCCGTGAGGTAGAACAAATGTGGCGGTGGCGCAAGGCTTCTCCGGCCTGCGGGGAATAGATGAAGCCGGCCCGGACACCGAACATTAATCGGCCTCAGGCAGCATCGACGGATGACCAACGAAACGATCCCGATATTGCTTGCCGTCGCCGCGCTCTACAATGGCGCGTATTCTGCATCTATTGGTGGGACAAGCGGGCGGCCGGCACCGGCGACTGGCGCGTGCGGGAAACGACACTGCTCGCGCTCGCCTTTCTCGGTGGCGGCACCGGGGCGCTGCTCGCCCAGAGACTGCTTCGCCACAAGACGCGCAAATCGCCGTTTCCGGCAGCCCTGCCGGCATTCTTCATCCTGCAGATGTTCGCCCTGTCCGTCGCGCTTGTCGCCCGCGAAAGCGGCGCGGCGGCGGAAGTCCTGCATCGATTGCTGGGCCGCAGCTAAAACTCCTGTCCGTATCCGCGCGGCTCGACGGCCACGAGTTGCTTGGACATGCCGACCGATTGAACGTCGCGATCGAGCTTCGGATTGTAGGCGGTCGTCAGCCAGTGCACGGCATAACCATGCTTCTCGAAGAAATCGACGGCCTCCTGATTCCTCGCATGGGTCTGAAGGCTTGCCCGGGCGAACCCCTGGCGCACGATCTCGCGCTCCACCTCCTCCAGAAGCGCAGAGCCCAGCCCCTGACGCTGATGCTCCGGATCGATCCACAGATCCGTGATATTCTCGTCCAGTTCCTCGCGCGCGGCCCAGCCGGCGGGAACTCCGCTCTTCTCAATAACGGAAATGGTCAGCCATTCGGAGCGGGTGAAATTCAGAAAGGCCGTTCGGGCGTTATCGACCATGGCCCTGCTCTCGCCGACAGGGATCATCGCCTTCTCCCAGGCCCGAAATCCGATCAGCGCCAGGAGATCGGCCTCGTCGCGGCGCGCATTGCGTATCGTAAACATCCACGTCCCACCCTTCCTCACTCAGTAGAGCATTGCAACGCGGGATTTTCCAGTCCGCGACCCGGCAGCGTCGTCACCCCTCCCTGCAATCTTAGATTTTTCTATTTAGTTAATTAGCTAATCATTCAATGTATTGATGTCACGAATAGTGTGGCCGGCGAGCCGCAGAAGCGGAAAAGAAGCGCCACGGAAGCCGACCGGCTTGACCTGCGCCATCCCGATACGCATCTTCACGATGCAACTTATGGAGTGTTGATGTTCGGTTCGTCCGAGTCCCGGTAAAGGCCCTGCCCGCGATCGCTGCCGATCCGCGCGCAAGGGCCCGAAAACGAAGCCCCGACGCCTGATGGCGCCGGATCGTTTTTGTGTGCGCTCGCGAAAGAGCGCCTTTACGGAATCACACGACCATGGACATTTCCCGCGCCGAACAGCGCATCCTGCACCTGCTCGCTCAGGGCGGGCGCATAGAACTTATCCGGGACGACAACCGCAGAATCGAGAAGATCCAGCTCTTCACCCGCGAAGGCTGGGTGTTCAGCGGCCTCGACGTCATCGCCTTTCGCAAGCTCAAGCAGAAGAAGGCGATCAAGTCGCAAGGCGGCAAACCCTACCGCATCACCGAACGCGGTCTCGTGCTGGTCAGGTCACAGCCCGACAACAGGTGACCAAACCAAAGCGGCGCCTTCCGGCGCCGCAATTCTTTCAGAACGGAGGATCGGTCGATTACCACCACTTGGCCGGGCTGAACTTTCCGGCCGCCTGTTCGATGACGTGAGCAGTCCGGAACAGCGTTTCTTCCTCGAAAGGCTTTCCGATGAGTTGGAGGCCGAGCGGCAGGCCCTTCGAGTCGAGACCGGCCGGAACGGAAAGGCCCGGCAGACCCGCCATGTTGACCGTCACCGTGAAGATGTCGTTCAGATACATCTTCACCGGATCGGCGGCGAGTTCCTTGTCGCCGATGGCAAAGGCGGAAGACGGGGTTGCCGGCGTCAGGATCGCGTCGACACCCGCATGGAAGGCAAGTTCGAAGTCGCGCTTGATGAGCGTGCGGACCTTCTGGGCCTGCAGGTAATAAGCATCGTAGTAGCCGGCCGAAAGCACATAGGTACCGATCATGATGCGGCGCTTGACCTCGGTGCCAAAGCCTTCGGCGCGGGTCTTCTCGTACATGTCGGCAATATCCTTGCCGTCGACACGCAGGCCGTAGCGCACGCCGTCGTAACGCGCCAGGTTCGAAGAGGCCTCGGCGGGAGCGACGATGTAATAGGCGGGAAGCGCGTATTTGGTGTGCGGCAGGGAGATATCGACGATCTCGGCACCGGCCTCCTTCAGCCAAGCGATGCCCTGCTGCCAGAGCGTCTCGATCTCGTCCGGCATACCCTCGACGCGGTATTCCTTCGGGATACCGATCTTCATGCCCTTCAACGACTGGCCGAGAGCGGCTTCGTAATCCGGCACAGGCAGGTCGACGGACGTCGTGTCCTTGGCATCGGTCGAGGCCATGGACTTCAGCAGGATGGCGGCATCGCGCACGTCACGGGCGAGCGGGCCGGCCTGGTCGAGCGAGGATGCAAAGGCAACGACGCCCCAACGCGAGCAGCGGCCATAGGTCGGCTTGATGCCGACGGTGCCGGTAAAGGCGGCCGGCTGGCGGATCGAACCGCCTGTGTCGGTTGCAGTGGCGCCGGCGCAGAGCTGTGCTGCAACGGCAGCGGCCGAACCGCCGGACGAGCCGCCGGGAACCAGCTTCTCGTTCGAGTCCTTCGCCCTCCACGGATTGACCACCGGCCCGTAGTGAGAGGTCTCGTTGGAAGAGCCCATGGCGAACTCGTCCATGTTGAGCTTGCCGAGCATGACCGCGCCGTCATCCCAGAGGTTCTGAGTCACGGTCGATTCGTATTTCGGCTTGAAACGGTTCAGGATGTCGGAGCAGGCTTGGGTGTGGATATCCCTGGTGGCAAAAAGATCCTTGATGCCGAGCGGAATGCCTTCCAGCGCGCCAGCCTTGCCGGCCGCAATGCGTTCGTCGGAAGCCTTGGCCATCTCGCGCGCCTTTTCCGGCGTGACGGTGACATAGGCATTGATGACGTCATTGGCCGCCTCGATCGCCTGAATGTAGGCCTCGGTCAGTTCGAGGGCCTTGATCTCCTTCGCGGCCAGCTTGGCGCGGGCTTCGGCAATGGTAAGGCTGGTCAGTTCGCTCATGATGTCGGTTCACTTCAAAATAGCGGCGCTCGGGAAGCGGCCAGAGATGGAATGCAGGGCGGATGCGATTGTCGCGAAGCGCAAAGGCCTATTCGACGACCTTCGGCACCAGGAAGAAGTTGCGATCCGTTTCCGGCGCGTTGGCGACGATGTCCTCGGCCTTGTCGCCGTCGTTCACCACGTCGGAGCGCTTCTTCATCGCCATGGGAGTAACCGATGTCATCGGTTCAACGCCCGTCACGTCGACCTCGGAAAGCTGTTCGACGAAGCCGAGGATGCCGTTGAGCTCTCCCATCATGCGCTGTGCTTCTTCCTCGTTGAGGGCGATGCGGGCCAGATGTGCCACACGCTTGACGGTCTTGAGATCAACGGACATCGGTATTCTCCAGGTCTTATGTTTCCTTCGCTATAATGGCCGGCAGGCCATGGCGCAACGGGGATTTCTCAGACTTCAAGGCTATGGCCGGGCTTCGGCGTCTCCACCTTCGTCTTCGTTCCCTCCATGCCGGCCACGAATTTCTCCGGCGTCCGGTCGATGATCGGGAAGGAACCGTAGTGGCAGGGAATTGCCGTGTGGAAATCGAAGAAGCGCTGGCAGGCGAGCGCCGCCACGGCGCCACCCATGGTGAAGCGGTCGCCGATCGGCACGAGGCCGATATCCGGCTGGTGCAGTTCGTTGATGAGCTTCATGTCCGAAAAGATATCGGTATCGCCCATGTGCAGCAGCGAGGGCTCGTCATCGATGTGCAGCATCAGGCCGTTGGCATTGCCGAGCGCGTGGGAAACGCCGTCCTCGGTGATCTGGGCGGAGGAATGCAGAGCATTGGTAAAGGTCACGGTAAAGCCGTCGAAGGCGACCGTGCCGCCCGTATTGCCCGCCTCGATCTTCGAAACGCCCTTGGAACCGAGCCAGGCGGCAAGGTCGGCATTGGCGAGCACGGTTGCGCCGGTTTCATTGGCCAGACGAATGGCATCGCCGACATGGTCCCCATGACCGTGGGTCAGAAGGATATGGGTGACGCCAGCCGTTGCATCCTTGAGGTCGAGACCGGCGAAACCCGGGTTTCCCGTGAGGAACGGATCGATAAGGATGCTTGCCTTGGCCGTATCGAGACGGAAGGCGGAATGGCCGAGCCAGGTGATTTTCATGGAATTCTCCTTTGGGGGACAGGAAGGCGAAATTGTTTCGTCGGATAAAAATATGGCATATGGCCGTGACGGAAAGTAGCGACCGCGGCGCGCGGCAAGGAAAAGGCGATGACGACACTGACAATCGAGGAACTCGCCGAAACCCTTCCACCCGGACGACCGGTCGCCGGACTGGATCTCGGGACCAAGACCATCGGTCTTGCCATGTCGGATATCGGTCTTCGTTTCGCAAGCCCACGTCCGGTAATCAAGCGGACAAAATTCACGAAGGACGCGGAAATCCTGATCGATTTCGCCGTCAGGGAAAAGATCGCCGCCTTTGTCATCGGACTGCCGATGAACATGGACGGCTCGGCCGGACCGCGCGTCCAGGCCACTCGCGCCTTCGTGCGTTCGATGTCGGAAAAGACCGATATTCCCTTCGTCTACTGGGACGAACGGCTATCGACGGTGGCAGCGGAACGGGCGCTTCTGGAAATGGACGTTTCCAGGGCCAAGCGCAGCGAGCGGATCGACTCGGCTGCAGCAAGCTTCATCCTTCAGGGCGCACTCGACAGGTTGTCGACACTGCGCAGATCCTCACGAACCGAAGAGACCTGACGGGCCTTCCACCATGCGAGGATCTTCCTGCGGCGACGAAAGCCGATAATGGCGAAAACCAGCAGGCTGTCGAAGGCGATGGCGCGCGCGACCAGCGGCGGAATGGTTTCCGGCGGAATGCCAAGGATCTGGCCGTAGACCTGGAAGACGAGATCATGCGCCTGCCGGGTGAGCATGAAGATACCGAAGCTCATGTCGTAGTAGGAAAGCCCGTACCAGCTACCGAGCAGAACGATGGGGGCAGCCCACAGAATCAGGAAGGTCTTCATGCCGCCCTCTCCTCATACAGCCGTGGCGACGGCCAGTAGCACACGGTCCCCCGCAGCAGAGCCATTGCGCTCAGAACCATGGCCGGAACGGCGATATCCAGCGCAAGCACCGCGAAAAACGCCATCATGACCAAAACCAAAGTCACTCTTGTCATTCCGCTCTGTCGCGCCCCGCTGGTCCGGCCTGTCCCTGTCCGGAAACTGACCCCTTAACCGGAGCGACGCAACGTAAACCATTTGTTAAGGTTAACGGCGCCTGGGGATAACGCAAGAGCGTCCATCAGGAAAGCCGGAAATCCACCGGTCGTTACAGGGGAAAGCAGAGTGTGGGCATGGCGAACTCGCACCCTCCTTCCCGTTACGGGAGCATGGAAAGAATGAAGTCCGCCCGTTGCCTGACATCCATTCTCGGCACCTCGACCAGATCGTAGCCGAAGCGACGGTAGGCATTCTCCAGATGGTGAAATGCCTCAATGGCGGCGGTGAGATCGTGGCGCCGCTCGGCATCGTTCCTGTAGATCTCCGGCCATGGCGGCAGCAGGAAGACCTGGCGACGGTAGCGCAGGCTTTCCACTGCCCGGAGGTATGTCGGGGGAACGGCATGCCCAGCCTGTTCCAACCCGGCAATCTGATCGACGATCCCGCGATCGAAGAAGGTTCGCCCTCCCCTGCGGCTCGCTTCCGTCATGAAATTGATCGAACGCGAGACGGTCAGTTCGACAAAGAGGGAAAGGTTCGTCCATGGCAGCGCGTCACCGTCGATGAAAAGCTGTTCGCGGACCACCTGTCGCCCCGGTTCGTCGCATGTGGCAAAGCCGCGCCGCGACAATTCTTCGAGCAATGTCGACTTGCCCCCGCCGGAGCAGCCGGAGATCATGACGAGATCGTCGCGGCGGGCAGCAATGTTTTCAAGGCGATATTCGCCTTCGTTCAGAACATGATTCATGAATGTCTCCTTCGCCGGCACGGCAACAGGCGATTGCGATCGGATCATCGGGGGAAAAGGCGCCAAAGGGCCGGAGACGGCACATGCGCTCGGACACCGGAAAGACTATCCCCGGTCCACGACAGAGACAAGATGAGAAAGGCTCCGGAAGCCGTTAACTCGCGGCCGGATAGAGAAGATCGAGGACGTAGTGCGCGTCGAAACGGGCATCGAGCACGCCGTAGGTGTGACGCCATCCGCCCGCAAGCCGCGATTCGAGGAAGGCATCCGCGATCTTGCCGGCGCCCAGCCGGTAAAGTTCGGCCGCCGCGGCGACGAGGGCCATCTGCTCGATCAGCAGGCGCGCCGCGCCTTCGTCCCGCTCCGCAAGCGCGGTCGCCGCACGCAGGACTTCGACGGTCTTCTTGCCGGAAGGGCCGAGATCCCGTTCGAAACCCGCAAAGAGCGTGTCGATCAGATCCTTGCCGCGCTCGAGGACGCGCAGCACGTCGAGCGCCATGACATTGCCCGCGCCTTCCCAGAGCGCAGTCGCCGGTGCCTCGCGATAATGGCGGGCAATCGGCCTTTCCTCGATATAGCCGCTGCCGCCGATGCATTCCATCGCCTCGTAGATCAGCGCAGGCGCGATCTTGCAGATCCAGTATTTCACCACTGGCGTCATGACGCGGGCATAGGCTGCGTCCACCGGGTTCTCCCGGGCGCGGTCAAAGGTGTCGGCAAGCTTGAAGGCCAGCGTCGTGGCGGCGGCAACGTCGAGCGCCATGTCGGCGAGAACGCGGGTCATGATCGGCTGGTCGATCAGTTTCTTGCCGAAGGCCGAGCGGCCACGGACATGATGCACGGCTTCCGCCATGGAAGCCCGCATGATGGCGGCAGAAGCGAGCGCGCAGTCGAGCCGCGTCAGCGTCACCATGTCGAGGATGGTGCGGATGCCGTCACCCGGCGTGCCGAGCAGATAGCCGAAGGCATCGGAAAATTCGAGTTCGGCCGTTGCGTTCGAACGATTGCCGATCTTGTCCTTCAGTCGCTGGAACTCCAGGCCGTTGGCGGAACCATCCTCCAGCAGGCGCGGCACGAGAAAGCAGCCCATGCCGTCCTTCGTCTGCGCCAACATGACGAAACCGTCGCTCATCGGCGCGGACATGAACCACTTATGGCCCGAGAGGCGATAGATGCCCTCGCCGACCCGCTCTCCCGAGGTCGAAATCGCCCGGACATCGGTGCCGGCCTGTTTTTCCGTCATGCCGATACCGAGCGTCACGGCCGTCTTCTGCAACGGCGGCTTGTTGGACGAATCATACTTCCGCGACAGAATCTTCGGCGCCCATTCCTTCTGGATATGCGGCGCGGACACGAGGGCTGCAACCGATGCGCTGGTCGTGGTCAACGGTCCAAGATGGCCGCATTCGAGCTGGGCGGTCAGAAAGAAGCGGGTGGCGCGCGCCTTGTGCTCGCGCCCGCGGGCGTCCGCGACGTTCTCCCAGACCGAGGAATGCAGGCCGACGGACATGGAGCGCCGCATCAGCGCATGCCAGGCGGGGTGGAACTCGACCACGTCAAGCCGCTCGCCGCGCACGCCATGGGTGCGCAGCACCGGCGGGCTCTGGTTTGCCATGCGGGCGAGTTCCTGCGCCTCATGCGAGGTCACATATTTGCCGATGACGTCATATTCCTCGCGAAGGCTGCGCGGCAGACCAGCCGTCAGATCGACGAGCAGCGGATCGGAACGATAGGCATTCACACCGGACCAGGGCTTCGGCTGGTTCAGGGCAGCGAGTTTTTCTTCAGTCCGGTTCATTGGGGTCATGCCGATCTTCTAGCGGAAAAGCGCTCGTTTAACATGGGGAGGGCTTCACTATCCACATAGCATATGCTTGCCCCCTGGCCCGGCAATCTTTATAGACCGCGTGACATCTCAGGAGGACGTCCATGGTCTTCTTTCCCCACCGCCATCTTCTTGGCATCAAGGGCCTTACCGAACAGGATATTACCTATCTGCTCGACAAGGCCGACGAAGCCGTCAAAATCAGCCGCCAGCGCGAGAAAAAGACTTCCACGCTCCGCGGCCTTACCCAGATCAATCTCTTCTTCGAAGCCTCTACCCGGACGCAATCCTCGTTCGAGCTGGCAGGAAAACGCCTCGGCGCCGACGTGATGAACATGTCGGTCGGCAATTCCTCCGTCAAAAAGGGCGAGACCCTGATCGATACGGCGATGACGCTCAACGCCATGCGGCCGGACGTTCTGGTGGTCAGGCACTCCTCGGGCGGCGCTGCAGCGCTCCTTGCCCAGAAGGTCGCCTGCTCGGTGGTGAACGCCGGTGACGGACAGCACGAGCATCCGACGCAAGCGCTGCTCGACGCGCTGACCATCCGACGCGCCAAGGGCAAGCTCTCCCGCATCATCGTTGCTATCTGCGGCGACGTGCTGCATTCGCGGGTCGCGCGCTCCAACATCCTGCTGCTGAACGCCATGGGCGCCAGGGTTAGGGTCGTCGCTCCTGCGACCCTGCTTCCCACCGGGATCGCCGACATGGGCGTCGAGGTCTATCACGACATGAAAGAAGGCCTGAAGGACGCAGACGTCGTGATGATGCTGCGCCTGCAGCGCGAACGCATGTCCGGCGCCTTCGTGCCTTCGGTGCGCGAATACTTCCATTTCTACGGCCTAGATGCCGAGAAACTGAAGGCGGCGAAGGAAGATGCGCTGGTCATGCATCCCGGCCCCATGAACCGCGGGGTCGAGATCGCCTCGGAAGTGGCGGATGGCCCCCAGAGCGTGATCGAACAACAGGTCGAAATGGGCGTCGCCGTCCGCATGGCCGTCATGGAAGCGCTGCTCGTTTCCCAGAACCAGGGTCCGCGCACGGAAGGAATGGGCGCATGAGCAGGCCTCTCGTCTTGAAGAATGTCCGGATCGTCGATCCTTCGCGCGATCTCGACGAAATCGGCACGATCATTGTCGATGCAGACGGCCGCATCGCGGCAGCGAGCAGCGACGCGCAGAATCAGGGCATCCCCACCGGTGCGGACGTCCGTGACTGCGCCGGCCTCGCCGCGATTCCGGGTCTTGTCGACGCCCGCGTCTTCGTCGGAGAGCCGGGCTCGGAACACCGCGAAACCATCGCATCGGCCAGCCGCGCGGCCGCCGCCGGCGGCGTCACCTCCTTCATCATGATGCCCGAGACCGATCCGGTGATCGACGACATCGCGCTGGTGGAATTCGTCCGCAAGACCGCCCGCGACAAGGCCGTCGTCAACGTCTATCCGGCAGCGGCCCTGACCAAGGGGCTCACCAGCAACGAGATGACGGAGATGGGCCTTTTGCGGGAAGCCGGCGCCGTCGTCTTCACCAATGGCCGCCACGGACTGTACGATACGCAGGTGCTGCGCCGCGCCATGACCTATTCGCGGGAGTTCGGCGCCATCATCGCGCTCGAAACGCGGGAGAAATATCTCGCGGCGAACGGCGTGATGAACGAAGGACTTCTGGCGAGCTGGCTCGGGCTGTCGGGCGTGCCGAAGGAAACCGAGATCATTCCGCTGGAACGCGATCTCAGGATCGCCGGCCTGACCCGGGCGAATTACCATGCGGCGCAGATCTCCGTACCGGAATCGGTCGAGGCCATCGAGGCGGCCCGCAAGCGTGGCGCGAACGTCACCTGCGCAGTCTCCATCAATCATCTGACACTCAACGAAAACGACATCGGCGAATACCGCACCTTCTTCAAGCTCTATCCACCGCTTCGTTCCGAGGATGACCGGATGGGCATGGTTCAGGCACTGGCCGAAGGCAAGATCGACATTATCGTCTCGTCGCATGACCCGCAGGGTGTCGATACCAAGCGCCTGCCTTTCGGGGAAGCGGAAGATGGCGCCATCGGGCTCGAGACCATGCTGTCTGCGGCACTGCGCCTCCATCACAATGGCCAGGTTCCGCTGATGCGGTTGATCGACGCCATGTCGACCCGTCCCGCTCAGATTTTCGGGCTCGACGCGGGTACGCTGAAGCCCGGCGCCAATGCCGACATCGCCCTCGTCGATCTCGATGAGCCGTGGCTGGTGGCGAAGGACCTGCTCTTGTCGCGCTCCAAGAACACGCCGTTCGAGGACGCCCGTTTCTCGGGCCGGGCGGTTGCGACCTATGTCGCCGGCAAGTGCGTGCATTCGCTCTAACGATGTAAGCGAAGGGGGAGAAAATCGTGCCCGAAGTGAACTATCTCGCCATCGGCTGGCCGGCGCTGATCGCCGTGCTCAGCCTCGGCTATCTCTTAGGCTCCATTCCCTTTGGCCTTGTGCTGACGCGTATGGCCGGCCTCGGCGACCTGCGCTCGATCGGCTCGGGCAATATTGGCGCGACCAATGTGCTCAGAACCGGCAACAAGAAACTTGCCGCCGCGACGCTCCTGCTCGACGCACTGAAGGCGACGGCCGCCGCCGTGATCGCGCAGGCCGTGTTCGGCCAGAATGCCGGGCTGCTGGCAGGCTTCGCCGCCTTCATCGGCCATCTCTTCCCGGTCTGGCTCGGCTTCAAGGGCGGCAAGGGTGTCGCAACCTATATCGGCACCCTGCTCGGGGTCGCGCCGCTGATGGTCGTGGTCTTCGCCATCGTCTGGCTGTCGATCGCCTATCTCTCCCGCTACTCGTCACTATCCGCTCTGGTTGCAACCCTTGTCATTCCGGTTGTCCTGTGGATACTGGGCGCGCATGAAGCTTCTCTCGTCACCTCGGCCATGACCGTCATCACCTACTGGCGGCACAAACCGAATATCGAGCGGCTGATCGCCGGGACGGAAAGCAAGATCGGGCAGAAGGGATGACTGCATGCCGGCAGGCGGCGCAAGACGAAAAGGGATTGCGCTCACCGACCGGCAAAGGATCGCCTGGCTTCGGCTGATTCGCAGCGACAATGTCGGCCCGGCCACCTTCCGCGACCTCATCAATCATTTCGGTTCGGCGGAAACCGCCATCGAAGCTCTGCCGGAGCTCTCCCGGCGCGGCGGATCGACCCGCGCGATCCGGATCGCCTCCGAAAGCGAAGCCCTCAGGGAACTCGAGACGGCCGCGCGTTTCGGCGCCCGCTTTCTCGGCATCGGCGAACCCGACTATCCTCCCGCATTGCGGCAGATCGACGGGGCGCCTCCCCTGCTGGCCGTCAAGGGCGATCTTGCGACGGCGACGCTGCCGAGCGTCGGTATCGTCGGCTCACGCAATGCCTCGATCAGCGGTGCTAAATTTGCAGCCATGATGGCCCGCGAGATCGGGCGTACCGGATATTCCATCATATCCGGCCTGGCCCGCGGCATAGATACGGCCGCCCATCGCGCCAGTCTCGATACCGGAACGATTGCCGCCATGGCCGGCGGCCTCGACCAGCCCTACCCTCCCGAAAACCTCGATCTCTTCCGGGAAATCTGCGACGGACGAGGTCTTGCGATTTCGGAAATGCCCTTCGGCTGGGAGGCCCGGGCGCGGGACTTTCCCCGTCGCAACCGGCTGATTGCCGGTGTCTCGCTCGGCGTTGTCGTGATCGAGGCCGCCGCCCGGTCGGGCTCGTTGATTACGGCAAGGCTCGCCGGCGAGTTCGGCCGGCTGGTCTTTGCCGTCCCCGGCTCGCCGCTCGACCCGCGCTGCGAGGGCACCAACGGTTTGCTGAAGGATGGCGCCACGGTGACGACCCGCGCCGGGGATGTTCTGGAAGCGCTCGCTCCGATTTCGGCGATCGACCTCTTCTCCCAACCGGAAGCAAACGAACCGGACGGCGGAGAACATGAGCGACCGATGACGCCGCCGCCCAGCGAAACCGACCGGACACGGATCATAGATGCGCTCGGGCCGACACCGGTGGAGGTGGACGACATCATCCGCCACACGGGATTGCCCGCGCAGTCCGTCTATCTGGTGCTTCTCGAACTCGACATCGCCGGGCGCTTACACCGGCATGCCGGTGGCCTTGTTTCCATTTCCATGATGGATTGACAGGGAACGGCGGCCGGCCTGCACGTCGCCCGCCTCGACATAAGCCATTTCGATGAGATAGCAGAGCATTTCGGCGCCCTCGCTCTCAGCGACCGAGCGCAACTCACCGAGCATCTGCCTGATATAGGCTATGTTCTCCCGCGTGTCCGCGCGGCCCGCACCGTTTATTTTCGAAACCATTCCATAGCTCGCAATTTGTGTCCGGAGCCGACCGAACACCCCCTCAAAACATCTGCGGAAAACGATAGCCCATTTATCCTAAATTGCAATCACAAGTTAATCTCCAATAGGTTGTATTGCGTTGCATACTGCAGAAAATGTCCGTTACCCCTTGACCGCGACCGAATCCCTGTCCATTTCGGGGAACCGGTTTCGGGACGGGTTCCCGAAGCCAGGCTGCAAGAACGCCGCCGGATTGGAAGCACTGATCGAGGTGCAGAGAAAAACAATGAATGTCGTAGTCGTAGAATCTCCCGCCAAGGCCAAGACGATCAACAAGTATCTCGGCTCCGGATACAAGGTGCTGGCCTCGTTCGGCCACGTGCGCGACTTGCCGGCGAAGGACGGTTCCGTTCGACCCGAGGAAGATTTCGAAATGCTCTGGGAGGTCGACAGCGCCTCCCAGAAACGCATCAAGGACATTGCGGATGCCGTGAAGTCCTCAGACGGCCTCATTCTTGCAACCGACCCGGATCGCGAGGGAGAAGCGATCTCCTGGCATGTGCTCGACCTGCTGAAGAAGAAACGGGTTCTGGGCGACAAGCCGGTGAAGCGCGTCGTCTTCAACGCGATCACCAAAAAGGCCGTTCTCGACGCGATGGCGCATCCTCGTGACATCGACATTCCCTTGGTCGATGCCTATCTCGCCCGCCGCGCCCTCGACTACCTCGTCGGCTTCAACCTGTCCCCTGTTTTGTGGCGCAAACTGCCCGGCGCCCGATCCGCAGGCCGCGTGCAGTCGGTGGCGCTTCGCCTCGTCTGCGACCGCGAAAACGAGATTGAGCTCTTCGTCGCGGAAGAATACTGGAACATTTCGGCGCTCCTGAAGACGCCCCGCGGCGACGAGTTCGAAGCGAAGCTCGTTTCCGCCGACGGCAAGCGCATCCAGCGCAACTCCATTACCAACGGCACAGATGCCGGCCGGATCAAGGAGATGCTGGAGGGCGCGCGCTACGCCGTCGACAGCGTCGAGGCCAAGCCGGTCAAGCGCAATCCCGGCCCGCCCTTTACCACGTCCACCCTGCAGCAGGCAGCATCGTCGAAGCTCGGTTTCTCCGCTTCCCGCACCATGCAGGTCGCCCAGAAGCTCTATGAAGGCATCGACATCGGCGGGGAGACGGTGGGTCTCATCACCTACATGCGTACGGACGGCGTGCAGATGGCGCCCGAAGCCATCGATGCCGCCCGCGCCGCCGTCGCCGAACAGTTTGGCGCGCGTTACGTACCGGACAAGCCTCGCTTCTATTCCACCAAGGCGAAGAACGCACAGGAAGCCCACGAAGCCATCCGTCCGACCGATTTCAACCGGTCGCCCGATCAGGTGCGCCGCTTCCTCGACGCCGACCAGCTGAAGCTCTACGATCTCATCTGGAAGCGCGGCATCGCCAGCCAGATGGCATCGGCGGAGATCGAGCGGACCACGGTCGAGATCCTTGCAACCCGCGACGGCGAGAAGGCCGGCCTTCGCGCCGTCGGCTCTGTCATCCGTTTCGACGGCTTCATCGCGGCCTATGTGGACCAGCGGGAAGACGGCGAAGGCGGAGACGACGACGAGGACGGCCGCCTGCCCGAGATCAACGCCCGCGAGGCGCTGGCCAAGCAGAAGGTCAACGCCAGCCAGCACTTCACCGAACCGCCGCCGCGCTATTCGGAAGCCTCGCTCATCAAGAAGATGGAAGAGCTCGGCATCGGCCGCCCCTCGACCTATGCGGCGACGCTCGCCACATTGCGCGACCGTGACTATGTGACGATCGACAAGCGCAAGCTCATTCCGCAGGCCAAGGGCCGGCTGGTGACGGCTTTCCTCGAGAGCTTCTTCACCAAGTATGTGGAATACGATTTCACCGCCGATCTCGAGGAAAAACTCGACAAGATCTCCGCCGGCGAACTCGACTGGAAACAGGTGCTGCGCGACTTCTGGCAGGATTTCTTCGCCCAGATCGAGGACACCAAGGAACTGCGCGTCACCAATGTGCTCGATGCGCTGAACGAGGCCCTGGCGCCGCTCGTCTTCCCGAAGCGCGAGGACGGTTCCGATCCGCGCATATGCCAGGTCTGCGGCACCGGCCAGTTGTCGCTGAAGCTCGGCAAGTACGGCGCCTTCGTCGGCTGCTCGAACTATCCGGAGTGCAACTATACCCGTCAGCTTTCCTCCGAAAACGGCGGGGAGGCCGAGGCTTCGGGCGCAAACGAACCGAAGGCGCTCGGCAAGGACCCCGTCACGGACGAAGAGATCACGCTTCGGAGCGGCCGTTTCGGACCTTATGTCCAGCGTGGCGACGGGAAGGATGCGAAGCGCTCGTCGCTGCCCAAGGGCTGGACGCCGGCGACCGTCGATTTCGAGAAGGCGCTGGCGCTCTTGTCCCTGCCCCGCGACGTCGGAGCGCATCCGGAAACCGGCAAGATGATATCGGCCGGTCTCGGCCGCTACGGACCCTTCGTGCTGCATGACGGCACCTACGCCAATCTGGAAAGCATCGAGGACGTTCTGTCGATCGGCCTCAACCGCGCCGTCACGGTTCTCGCCGAAAAGCAGAGCAAGGGGGCCGGCGCCCGCGGGCGGGGCACACCTGCCGCGCTCAAAGAAATCGGCGAACATCCGGATGGCGGTGCAATTACTGTTCGCGATGGCCGCTATGGTCCCTATATTAACTGGGGCAAGGTCAACGCCACGCTGCCGAAGGGCAAGGACCCACAGTCCGTGACGATGGAAGAGGCGCTTGCGCTGATCGCCGAGCGGGCCGCCAAGGACGGCGGCAAGCCGGCCAAGGCCAAGAAGGCTCCCGCCAAGGCAGCGAAGGCCAAGGCTGCGGATGCCGACGAGGCCGCGCCCAAGAAGAAATCCGCCGCCAAGCCCAAGGCGAAGGCGGCACCGAAGACGAAGAAGAGCTGAAATTGAAAAGACCACCGCGCGATCCCGACACTGACACCGCTCCCCGCAACCGGCGGGAGCGGCGCGCGGAGAAGGCAGCCGGCGTTGCCAAGAACGGCAAGCAACCCATCATCCATGGGGCCGTGCCGCCGCGTGAAGTGTTGCTGGAATTCATCGCCGACAATCCCGACCGCGCTTCCAAGCGCGAGATCGCCAAGGCGTTCGGCCTGAAGGGAGAGGCGCGCGTCGAGCTCAAGGACCTGCTGCGCGCGATGGAAGACGACGGCCTTCTGCAGAAAAGCCGCAAGTCGCTAGCCCGTCCCGGAGCGCTGCCGCCCGTCACCGTTCTCGACATCACCACGCGCGACAAGGACGGCGAGCTGATCGGTCGCCCGGCTGAATGGAACGAAGAACTGGGCGTCGCGCCGGCCGTCGCCATTCGCCAGTCGAGTTCGGACCGCGCCAAGGGCAAGGCGCCGGTCGGCGGCCTCGGAGATCGGGTGCTCGCCAAGATATTCCCGTCAAAGGATCGGGCAGGCCCCGCCTATACGGCCCGGATCATCAAGGTCCTCGACAAGCACCGCAACGCCCTGCTCGGCGTCTATCGCGAGATGCCGGGCACGAACGGCGGACGGCTTATGCCGATCGACCGGCGCGGCGAGGAACTGCAGATCGACGGGGCCGATCTCGGCGACGCCAAGGATGGAGACCTCGTCGAAGTGGAAGTCCTGCGTTCCGGCCGTTTCGGCCTGACCCGCGCCCGCGTGCTCTCGGTGATCGGTTCGGTCGCCACTGAAAAGGCGATTTCGATGATCGCCATACATGCGCACGGCATTCCATATATCTTCCCGCAATCGGTCATTGCCGAAGCCGAGGCTGCCAACCCCGCGACCATGTCGCATCGCGAGGACTGGCGCGACCTGCCGCTGATTACCATCGACCCGGCGGACGCCAAGGACCACGACGACGCGGTCTATGCGGAGCCTGACCCCTCGCCCGACAATCCGGACGGCGTGATCGTCACGGTCGCGATCGCCGACGTTTCCTGGTACGTACGGCCGAAATCGGCGCTCGACCGGGAGGCGCTGAAGCGCGGCAACTCGGTCTACTTCCCTGATCGGGTCGTACCGATGCTGCCGGAGCGAATTTCCAACGATCTCTGCTCGCTGCGCGAAGGCGTCGACCGGCCGGCGCTTGCCGTCCGCATGGTGTTCTCGAAGGAAGGACGCAAAGCGGGACATGCCTTCCACCGGATCATGATGAAGAGCGCCGCCAAGCTGTCCTACCAGCAGGCGCAGGCTGCCATCGACGGCAAGCCCGACGACAAGACGGGACCGCTGCTGGAGCCGATCCTCAAGCCGCTGTGGCACGCCTACGCGATCCTGAAGCGCGGACGCGATCGCCGCCAGCCGCTGGAACTCGACATGCCGGAACGCAAGATCATCCTTAAGGAAGACGGCACCGTCGACCGGGTGCATGTGCCGGACAGGCTCGATGCCCACAAGCTGATCGAGGAGATGATGATCCAGGCGAACGTCGCCGCCGCCGAGACGCTGGAGAAAAAACGCCAGCCGCTGGTCTACCGCGTCCACGACGCGCCGGCGCTCTCCAAGCAGGAGGCGCTGCGCGAGTTTCTCGGCACGATCGGCTTGTCGCTCGCCAAGGGCAACCTGCGCTCCAACTCGTTCAACGGCATCCTTGCAAGAGCGCTCGACACGCCGCACCAGACGATGGTCAACGAGATGGTGCTGCGCTCACAGAGCCAGGCGATCTACAGCCCGGAAAACATCGGCCATTTCGGCCTGAACCTGATGAAATACGCCCATTTCACCTCGCCGATCCGTCGCTACGCCGACCTGATCGTGCATCGGGCGCTGGTAGGGTCGCTCGGCCTCGGCGAAGGCGGCATCACGCCCGAAGAAGAGGCGGCTCTCGACGATATCGCGGCGGAGATTTCGACCTTCGAACGGCGTGCGATGGCGGCCGAGCGGGACACCATCAACCGCCTGATCGCCCATCATCTCGCCGGACGGATCGGCGACGAGTTCGCAGGCCAGGTCTCGGGCGTCACCAAGGCCGGTCTTTTCATCGCCCTGCCGCAGTTCGGTGCGGACGGTTTCATTCCCGTCTCGACGCTCGGGCGTGACTACTACATCTACGACGAAGCGCATCAGGCACTTTCCGGCGAGAGGACGGGCCTCGGCTACCGCCTCGGAGATGCCGTCGAGGTAAGGCTGGTGGAGGCCATTCCTCTGGCCGGCGCCCTGCGCTTTGAAATGCTGAGCGAAGGCCGGCCCATGCCCGTTGCGGTCCGCTCCTTCCATAAATCGACGCGGCGCGCCGCCGCGAGGAAGCCCGGTACACGGCCCAACCGGCCACGGAGGTAATAAATGGAGGGAGAGAGGATGACGGCAGGAAACACGCAGGAGGCGATGCGCTTCGGCGAAGAGGCACGGCCCGAACGCCCACTCTGGCAGTCGATTAAACGCGGCCTTCTCAATACATGCCCGGCCTGCGGCAGCGGCAAGTTGTTCCGCGCCTATCTGAAACCGGTCGATACCTGCGCGGCCTGCGGCGAGGAGATATTCCACCATCGAGCCGACGACCTGCCGCCCTATCTCGTCATCATCGTGCTCGGCCACGTTCTGCTCGGCGGTTTCATGATGACCGATCTCGTCTTTCCGGCATCCGACTGGGTGCACCTGGCGATCTGGGTGCCTATCGCCATCATCACGTCGCTTCTGACGATCCAGCCGATCAAAGGCGGAGTCATCGGCCTGCAATGGGCGCTGCGAATGCATGGGTTCGGAGACGATGCCGGCGAGCCGGGAGAATTTGGCCAGAAGACCGGTTCATGACATCGCATCCCTTCGAGGCCCAGGACAAGGCTTCGGCCTCCAATGCGAGGCTGCGGCCGAGGGATGCCGCCTCGCTGATCCTCATTGACCGGGCCGGCAGCCGCCCCCGGGTTCTCGTCGGCAGGCGCGGCAGCAAACATGCCTTCATGCCGGACCTCTACGTCTTTCCCGGCGGCCGGCGCGACCGACAGGATCGCAACCTGCCCTTCCTGCGCGACCTGCAGCCTTCAGTCCTGACAAGGCTTGCGGGAGGGGCCTCCGATCCCCGGCTTGCCGGTCGATGCCGCGCGCTGGCGCTGGCGGCGTTGCGGGAACTCGACGAAGAGACCGGGCTCGTCATCGGGCGCATCGATGAAGGCGGCAACAGGCATGGCCGTTTCAACGCCGACCTCGGCACCCTTCGTTATGTGGCACGCGCCATCACGCCGCCCGGCAATATCCGGCGGTTCGATACCCGCTTTTTCCTGACGTTCTGCGACGAAGCCGAGGTGGACCCTGGCGCAATCCGCGATTCCGCCGAGTTGCATGACCTGCAATGGCTTGACATGCACGATGTTTCCGGTCTGAACATGCCAGCCATCACCAGGACGATCCTGGAAGATGTCAAACTGCAGATGAAAGACGATCCGTCTTTACCTTTTGGAAGCGACGGACCGTTCTACTTCTCCCGGCATGGGCGATTCTTCCGCGATACGATTTAAGGGCCACCTCATGACAAAGCCGTCCAACGGCGACAACTGCCATCGCGAAGAGATCCACTGGCCCTCTCTTATCGCCGCTGTCGCTTCTATTTCGTCGGTCGGCATTGCCATCGGTCTGGGACTGCCCCTTCTGTCCATCATTCTCGAGAAGCGCGGGATACCCTCCACCCTGATCGGGCTCAATTCCGCCATGGCGGGTGTAGCGGCCATGGCCGCCGCACCGGTGACGATGAAGCTTGCCCATAGCTACGGCGTTGCCCGAACCATGCTCTGGGCGGTTCTCATCTCGGCGCTGAGCGGCCTCGGCTTCTATTACGCCGAACAGTTCTGGATGTGGTTCCCGCTGCGCATCGCCTTTCACGGTGCAACCACCACTCTCTTCATTCTCTCCGAATTCTGGATCAACGCCGCAGCGCCGCCCCGACGACGGGGACTTGTGCTCGGGATCTACGCGACAGTCCTGTCCGTCGGCTTCGCCACAGGTCCGCTTCTCTTCTCGCTGATCGGCAGCGAGGGCGTTCTGCCCTTCCTCGTCGGCGCGATCGCCATCCTCGTCGCAGCGATTCCGATCTTCATCGCAAGGCGGGAGAGCCCGGCGCTCGACACAAAGCCGGAGCGGCATTTCTTCCGCTACATCTTCCTGGTACCGACTGCGACGGCGGCTGTCTTCGTCTTCGGTGCGGTGGAAGCGGGCGGCCTTTCGCTATTTCCCATCTACGCGACCCGCTCCGGTTTCAGCGAGTCGCAGGCGGCTCTGCTGCTGACCGTGATGGGCATCGGCAACATGGTCTTCCAGATTCCGCTCGGCATGCTGTCCGACCACATGAAGGACCGCCGCGTGCTGCTCGGCTGCATGGCCGCAGTCGGTCTTGCCGGTTCGCTGGCGCTTCCCTGGCTGTCCCAGAGCTGGCTGCTGATGGCCGTCGTCCTGTTCTTCTGGGGCGGCAGCGTCTCGGGTCTCTACACGGTCGGCCTCAGCCACCTGGGTTCGCGACTCACCGGCTCCGACCTCGCGGCCGCCAATGCAGCCTTCGTCTTCTGCTATGCGGTTGGAACGGTTGCGGGGCCTCAAGCCATCGGCGTTGCCATCGATATTTCGGGCAGTCACGGATTCGCCTGGTCGATTGCGGGCTTCTTCGCTCTCTATGTGCTTGTTTCTCTGGGCAGATTGTTTTTTAAACCCAAACGGACTTGACTTTTCGAGCGCGATTTGTAGTTTCGCGCCAGATTTGCCGTGGACCTCGGTCGTCCACGGCTTCGTTTATTAAAGGCAGGACGACCATGGCCAAGGCTACAACCATCAAGATCAAGCTGCTGTCGACGGCCGACACGGGCTTCTTTTACGTCACCACGAAGAACAGCCGTACGATGACGGAAAAGATGACGAAGACGAAGTACGACCCGGTCGCGAAGAAGCACGTCGAATTCAAGGAAACCAAGATCAAGTAAGACTTGATCCGACAGGTTTCAGCGGAACGGGCGCGTTGTCTGACAACGCGCTTTTTTCGTTTCAGGACCGGGACATGAACTGGGCCTGCCCGGCACGCGACATTTGCCCCGGAATAAATCCGGCCCAACAAAAAAGGCACCGCGCCTCATCGGCTGCGGTGCCTTTCGTATTGGGGGCCGGTCAACATGCAAAAACGGCACGAGGAACCGTTTTGATATTGCATGTCAACCGACCGACCCCACGACCCAGGAGATGCGGCGGACCTGAGCATCATGGGGTATCGCTTGCCTCTTCAGAGGCGTTTTCCTTGTTAAGGACAACTTCCTCCAAATCGGACGAAAAATCAACATTTTCTTAACTCTTTTAAATTGGAGTTACCGCTATGGTTAAAATCATCACTAACGGCACTATTCTTATTAAGGCGAATACATAGGTATATTCCCGATCACATCGATATTCAGCCAAAATACTTTCGGGCAAATCTGAGAAAAAACGCATTGTCGTGCCACGACGACACAGTTTCGAAGCGCCATACAGATACATGGCACCGATTTCCCAGCACAAATAAATGCCGGAGAAACTCCGAAATGCATAAAAAATCGTGAGAAAGACTTACGAGAAAGCTGAAATTTAAAAACAACCAGTAAGCGAGCTTATCGAGTCGGCATCGGATACTGTACCGGCGTCATTTTCCTTGCGATGACCAAGGCTGGAAATCGCGCGACACATTGCTTTTCAAGATAGTGGTTCAAGGAAAACGCGGACGCAATCCCCCAATACGGGAGGTTGACAGCCCTCGACGGATCGAAACCGCTTAAATTGGAGTGCGAGGCTGTTTCTCAGGCGGCTGCCGATGTGACGACGCGATTGCGGCCGCCAGCCTTGGCCTGATAGAGCGCGCGGTCGGCCTGCTTCAGCAGTTGTTCGGGCGTCTCGATCCCCTGCCCCAGCGAGGCGATGCCCATGGATGCCGTAACGTCGAGGCTTCCTTCCGCCGACTTCAGGGCGAAGGACCGGGATTCGATGATGCCGCGCAAACGCTCGGCAATCATCGCGGCAATATCCGGCGGCGTGTCGGGCATGACCACCACGAACTCTTCTCCGCCGTAACGGCAGGCGAGATCGGCACCGCGGACTGTCGAACGGATGCGGGAGGCAAACTCCTTCAACACCTCGTCACCCGCATCGTGGCCATAACCGTCATTGACCTGCTTGAAGCGGTCGATATCGGTCATGCAGATGGAAAGAGGACGGCCACGTGCCTTGGCCCGCGCAAAAAGCATCTTGAGATGATTGTCGAGATAACGACGGTTGTGAAGGCCCGTCAGCCCGTCGGTGACGGCAAGCTCGATCGTCTGCTTGACGCTGTTTCGCAGCCTGTCATTGAAACGCTTCCGGCGGATCTGCGTCAGGCAGCGCGCGACAAGTTCGTTCGGGTCCAGGGGGCGCATGATATAGTCGTTGATGCCCAGATCGAGCGCCCGGATGACCGTAGGTTCGTCGCCATGCTCGGTAATCAGCAACAGCGGAATGAAGCGGGTGCGCTCCAGGGACCGCAGTTGCGAGCAAAGGCGCAACGGATCGTAGTCCTCCAGATTGCCGTTGACGATCACCAGATCGAAGGAATTCTCCGCCGCTTCGAAGACCGCAGCCTGGGGATCGGACATCGCGCTGACGACCGCGATCGGCTTCAGGGTCTTGATGATGCGTTCCTGGGAGGCGGCGCGGCTGTCGACCAGCAGGATCTGCGCCTGTTCTTCCAGCCGGCCGTCACTCAAGCGGACGGGGTCGAACATGCCGATGTCGTGCGCGGTTTCCGCACGCATCCTGAGTTCGTCGCTGAGCGTCTTCAGCCGCACCAGGCTCTTGACGCGGGAGATGAGTTGCAGGTCGTTGACGGGTTTCGTCAGGAAATCGTCAGCGCCCGCCTTCAGGCCGCGCACACGATCGGAGGGCTGGTCGAGCGCAGTTACCATGACGACCGGAATATGCGCAGTTCGGGGGCTGGCCTTCAACCGTTCACAGACTTCGAAGCCGTCCATTTCCGGCATCATGATATCGAGAAGAATGACGTCGACCTGAGTGCGCTCGCAGATATCGAGGGCGTCGCGGCCATTGTCGGCGGTCAGTACGTCGAAATATTCGGCAAGAAGCCGCGCCTCCAACAATTTCACGTTGGCGGGGATGTCATCGACGACAAGAATTCGCGCAGTCATCCTTCACCATCCCCTCAAGCGTCACCGAGATATGTCTTGATCGTCTCAATGAACTTCGGCACCGAGATGGGCTTCGAGACATAGGCCTCGCAACCGCCCTGACGAATGCGCTCCTCATCACCTTTCATGGCAAAGGCTGTGACCGCAATGACCGGGATCACATGCAGTTCCGGGTCCTCTTTCAGCCATTTCGTTACCTCAAGCCCCGAAACCTCCGGAAGCTGGATGTCCATCAGGATCAGGTCGGGCCGGTGCTTGCGGGCGAGATCGAGCGCTTCCATGCCGTTGCGGGTCTGGATCGTCTCGTAACCGGAGGCCTCGATAAGATCGCGGAAGAGCTTCATGTTCAGCTCGTTGTCTTCGACAATCATTACCTTCTTGGGCATAAACCAGTCCTTCGATCCCTTCCAGCGCCCCGCCAGCGGTCAATTCCCGATAGCAGTCTGCACTTTCCGTATCCCGACATGCTAAGGTGATTTGGTTGAGAAATAGGTAACTCGCCGGGGCAATACGGAAAGCAACGATGAAAAACAGTAATATAGGCGTTCCCGCCGAAGAAACGGCAGTCTCGGTGCTGACATGGCTCGCGGGCGAACCGGACATGTTCGGGCGTTTCCTTGCGCTGTCCGGAACGCGGCCCGATCAGTTGCGCCAGTCGATCAAGGACCCGGCCTTCCTTGCCGGCATGCTGGATTTCCTGATGGCGCATGAACCGACGCTGCTCGCCTTCTGCGAAGCGACGGGAACGGCACCGGAGGACGTGGTCCGCGCCTCGCAGCACTATACCGGCCCGACCCTCGGCTCGGGAGAATACTGAATGGCGCCGGATCTCGACGGCATAGCGCTCACCGACCGCCCGCTCGTCGTCTGCGACGTGGACGACGTCGTGCTTGAGTTCGTCACCCCCTTCCAGACCTTTCTCGAGAGCCGTGGGCATCGCCTCATCCACCGCTCCTTCCGGCTGCATGGCAACATTGTCAGCGCCGCTGATGACACCGTTCTCGAGAACGATGTGGTAACCGCCCTGATCGAGGCCTTCTTTGCCGACCAGGAAGCGTGGCAAACGCTGTTTGCCGAAGCCGTCGGTGCGCTGGGCCGGATCAGCCGGCAGGCCGATCTCGTGTTTCTCACCGCCATGCCGCCGAAACACGCCGCCGCCCGCAGACGGCTGCTCGACCGATTTGACCTTCGCTATCCCATGATTGCGGCAGATGAAGCCAAGGGGCCCCTGGTCGAACGCCTTCACAAAAGACGAACCCTCCCCCTCGCCTTCATCGACGACATGGTGTCCAATCTGCATTCTGTCGGCGAGCATGTGCCTGAATGCCTTCTCGTCCATCTTCCCCCTCCGGTCGAGATCCACAAATTCGCCCCCGCCGCCGGCGAGCATGTCCGCAAGGCGCGCGACTGGGCGGAAGCCAGCAGCCTCGTCGCCGCTCACATCGCCGGCTGATCCGGGTCGGCAAGCACGAGCCGCATCAGCGGACGTCCGGCCTTACGCAGGGCCACCTCCCGAAAGCCTGCGGCTGCGAAGATATTGGCCGGCCCGACAAACAGACTGACCGATTTCGACTGCTTGGCCCGCTGCATGGGACAGGCCTCCAAAAGACGGGCGCCGCTCTTCCTGGCGAAGTCGACGGCAGCGCCGAGCAAGGCATGGCTCAGACCCTGCCCCCTCCTCTTGCTGGTCATCATGAAGCAGCTAACGGCCCATACCCGGGGATCTTTCGCATCCGCCTCCTCCAGCGGGCGGGACACGGTTCTCGGTGAATTCCAGTTCGGTACATCCGCCCTCGGCCCGACCTGCACCCATCCGAAGGGTTCTCCATCGATGTAGCCGATGATACCGGGAGGCGGCTCCCGTCCAACCCGAGCGCGAATGAAAGCCTTCTTCTCATCGGCCGAGGCCTTCTGACGCTCGGGCGCGGGCATCCGGAAATATGTGCACCAGCAGCCATAGCATGCCCCCTGGGGTCCCATCACCTTTTCGAAATCCGGCCAGAAATCCGGTGTCAAAGCTCGGGCGAAGAAATCCCGCTGCATAGACCGCTCTCCTCACTTGTCAGGATGGAGGCTAGCGCCTAATCTTCCGATGTTCAACCTTTGTTCTCGCAATGATGACCGACAATGCAGATTTTCCGGGCTTCTGTCGCGACTGCCTGCGCGGGCAGCCGGAAGGATTGAGGCGTTGCAAAGCCTGCGGCAGTCCGCGGCTTCTCTACCACCGGGAACTCTATCGGCTGACACTTGCCCATATCGACTGCGATGCGTTTTATGCGTCCGTGGAAAAGCGCGACAATCCAGAGCTTGCGGACAAGCCCGTCATCGTCGGCGGCGGCAAACGCGGCGTCGTTTCCACCTGCTGCTACATTGCGCGTATCCATGGCGTCCGCTCGGCCATGCCGATGTTCAAGGCACTGGAAGCCTGCCCGCAGGCGGTGGTCATCAAGCCGGACATGGAGAAGTATGTCCGTGTGGGGCGACAGATCCGCTCGATGATGGAGGAGCTGACGCCGCTCGTCCAGCCGCTCTCGATTGATGAGGCCTTCCTTGAACTCAAGGGTACGGAGCGGCTGCATCACGATCCGCCGGCGCGCGTGCTCGCCCGTTTCGCCCGCAAGGTCGAGCGGGAAATCGGCATCACCGTTTCCATCGGCCTTTCCTATTGCAAGTTCCTGGCCAAGGTCGCTTCCGACCTGCAGAAACCGCGTGGCTTCTCGGTGATCGGCCAGGAAGAGGCGCTCTCCTTCCTGGCCCCGAGACCCGTCACCACGATCTGGGGCGTCGGAAAAGCCTTTGCCGCGACGCTGGAGAAGGACGGCATCCGCACCATCGGCCAGTTGCAGGAGATGGACGAAACCGATCTGATGCGCCGCTACGGCACCATCGGCCAAAGGCTTTCCCGCCTCTCGCGCGGCATCGACGACCGTGAGGTCCATCTCAACGAGCCAGCCAAGAGCGTTTCGGCCGAGACGACGTTCTTCGAAGATATCTGGCGCCACGAGGATCTTGTCGTTCACCTGCGCTCCTTGTCCGAGAAGGTCGCCTGGCGACTGAAGAAAAGCGGGATTGCCGGCCAGACCGTTGTGTTGAAACTCAAGACAGCGGATTTCAAAGGCCGGACGCGCAACCGGCGGCTGGACGATCCGACGCAGCTTGCCGACAGAATTTTCCGGACCGGCCTCTCGCTGCTCGAAAAGGAAACGGATGGCACGCGCTACCGCCTGATCGGCATCGGCGTGACGGACCTTACCGATGCCGCGACCGCCGACCCGCCCGACCTGATCGACGCACAGGCCGGCCGACGCGCCAAGGCGGAAGCCGCCATGGACAAGCTTCGCGACAAGTTCGGAAAGGGCACGGTGCAGACAGGCTACACCTTCGACCGCGGCAACAAGTAATGCCAGCTCTGACTGCCGGCAACGGCATGGGGCTTGCCGCACAGCCTCGACGCACATCGGCACCGGCTCGGGAAAACGCTTCCATTTCGTTGTACGGATGACAAACGGCAAAACTTGAATTTCCTGCACGGGCCGCCGTCGTATATCTTGGCAGCGATCTTCCGCATTTCATCGACAAGCCTGAGTCGGCAACCTGATCCCATGAGCCAGCCACCGCATCGACACCTGCCAGTTCGCATTTTCAGAACCGTCACCGCCCATAGCCGCACCGGGCCGAGCGATCTTCTCCTCGGAGCCTTGCTGGCTTTCGTGGCGGGCGCAACCAATGCCGGCGGTTTTCTCGCGATCGGGCAATATACCTCGCACATGTCCGGGGTTATCTCGGCGGTTGCCGACAATCTGGCGCTCGGCCTTTTCACGCTGGTCGGCGCCGGGCTGATAATGCTTTTCAGCTTCACGGCGGGTGCCGGCGGTTCGGCGATCCTCATCAACTGGGGGCGCAGGAATGCCCGGCGCAAGCAATATGCCTATCCAATTGCATTCGAGGCCGTCCTGCTTTTGAATTTCGGGGCCATCGGCCCGGTGATCGGCCATATTCCGCAGGCCGGGATATGGGTGGCGGCCCTGCTTTGCTTCATCATGGGCCTGCAGAACGCCACGATCACGAAAATCTCGGGCGCCCGCATCCGCACCACGCATATGACCGGCATGGTAACCGACATCGGGATCGAACTCGGCAAGCTCACCTACCGTTTTTTCGGCCGGCAATCGGCGCTGCCGCGCGTTCAGCCCGATATGCGCAAGCTCAGGATCCTCCTGCGCGTGGTCGCGATGTTCTTCCTCGGAGGCCTCGTTGGTGCCCTGGGCTTCAAGCATCTCGGCTACGGCTTCTCCATGCCGCTTGCCGCGCTTCTTCTTGTTCTCGCAAGCCCCCAGCTCCTGTCGCCGGCCGCCCGGCATAGAAAAACCGCACCAAATTAAGCATTGCAGTAGAACGGCTCAGCTCATTCGCCCGAACAATGCGTTTCGACAGGAAGATCGAGTTGTCGCGAGCCGATCTTGCAGTCCCCGGGCAGGATGAGCGCGCCAGCGGCGTGCCGGAACACAAGGTTGTGATGGCCGCAACCCCTTCAAACTTTCCTTAAACTTCGGCAATTATTTTAGCCGGAACTGTATTGCGTATGGGATCGTTTCGTATGTTCAAGTCCCTTGCCGTTTCCATCGGCCTTCTTTGTGCGACCGCGCTCACCTCTCCGGCCCTGGCGGGAAATGGCGGCACCCTGCAGATCTTCGTTTCCAAGAGCGATCAGTCGCTCGTCGTCTATGACGGCGGACAGGTCGTGGCGACGTCGAGGGTCTCGACCGGGAAGCAAGGGCATACGACCCCATCCGGCATCTTCTCGATCCTCGAGAAGCGCAAATATCACGAATCCAACCTCTATTCGAACGCGCCGATGCCGTGGATGCAGCGTATCACCTGGTCCGGCGTGGCGCTGCATGAATCGAACAGCGTGCCGAATTATCCCGCATCCCATGGCTGCGTGCGCCTGCCCGCCGCCTTCGCCAAGGCGCTGTTCTCCATGACCGAGCGGGGCGCGCATGTCATCATCACCGACGAACCCGTGCAACCCGTGAGCATCAGCCACAGAACGCTGTTTTCACCGCGCATACCCGCCCCGGACGGCATGCTTCTGTCGGATGCAGAGCTGCGGCCGACCACCATCGACGCCTCGCTGAAACCCGTGCAGGTGGCGATGGCTGACGTTCTGCCGAAAGCCGGCGCATCCGCCAAGGTCGTACTGGAAGAGCAATCCTCGCCGCTGCGGATACTCATCACGCGCCGCGGCATGCGCGAAACGGTTCTCGACGCCCAGACGCTTCTGCGCGAACTCGGTTTCGATGCAGGCCTGCCGGACGGCCATATCGGCGAACTGACGATCTCGGCGGTCAATGGCTTCAAGCGCTGGAAAGGACTTTCGACGAGGGGCGAACTCATCACGCCGGAATTCGTCGAGGCGCTCTACAAAAGCGCCGGCCGCGGCGAGCCGCCCAGGGGCCAGATCATGGTGCGGCGGGATTTCAAGCCCGTCTTCGAGGCTCCCATCGGTATCAGCGATCCCGAAATCGCGCTCGGTACGCATTTCATCGAGGCGACCGACGTCAACCGGCTCTCGGGCAAGGCGGAATGGCATGCGGTGACGCTCGAAAACGATCTGCCGCCGAAAATGATGAAGCGTCTCGGCATCACGGCTCCCGCCGGCGATACCGCCATCCACGATGCGGCGAGCGCCCTCGATCGCATCCAGATTCCCGACGACATCCGTCGGCGCATCGAGGAAATGCTGAGCGAAGGCAGTTCGATCACCATTTCCGACAACGGTATCAGCCCGGAAACCGGCCCAGGAACCGATTTCATCACGATCACCCATCTCGCCCGAAAAGGTTGAGGTAGCGACCCGCACGGAAAAGACAGATCGTCGTGAAAGTCGGAGAGGACTCGGAGGCCGGCTGACCGTGCCCGTCGGGACCCTTGCGTGTCCGTATGGGCCCCCGGCTATCGGTCAGACGAGTTCGACATCCACCACGCCGGGGGCGGCCCGCATGGCCGCCGCGATCTCCGGGGATATCCGGTATTTCTCGTTCAGTTCAACCTCGATCTCCCGCTTGCCGTCCTCCTTGATGACAATAAAGAAGACGAGGCCGTCGCCGCGCGTGTTGAGATGCGCCGCTACCGTCTTCAGTGGTCCGCTGTCGCGCACATAGACACGCAGCGTCTTCTGCATCTGCACGGATTTTTCCTCGAGCGACTGCGCCGTCTGGATGCGCAGACCGATACCCTCTGGGCGTTCGTCGGCCTGGACCGTGATGACCAGCGATTTGCCCGCCTCGAGAAGATCCCGGTACTGATTCAACCCCTCGGAGAAAAGCACGGCTTCGTACTGACCGGAAGAATCCGACAGCGTGACAATGCCCATCTTGTTACCGGTGCGGGTCTTGCGCTCCTGGCGGGAGATGACAGTCCCCGCCAGCCGTCCCGCCGTCGCGCCCTGACGCACGGACTGGGAGAAATCGGCGAAGGTCTGCACGCGCATCTTCTCGAGCAGTGACCGATAGGAATCGAGCGGGTGGGCCGTCAGATAGAAACCCAGGACCTGGAATTCGCGCAGCAACTTTTCCGAGGGCAGCCAGGCATTGTAGGCCGGAAACGAGATGCGCTCCGGTCCGCTCGCGCCACCTGAACCGAACATGTCGGACTGGCCGCTGACAGCATTCTCCTGGGCGCGCTGGGCATAACCAAGAATGCGGTCGAGACCGTTGACCAGTTGGGCGCGGTCATGACCGAAACAATCGAAGGCGCCTGCCGATATCAGGCTTTCGAAGACGCGCCGGTTGATTTGCTTCGGATCGATGCGCAGGCAGAAATCCTCGATGGAAGCAAAGGGCTTGTCGCCCCTGACCTCGACGATGTGCTCCGCGGCGGAATCACCGACCCCCTTGATGGCGGCCAGGGCGTAATAGATCCGGTTCTCGCCGACCTCGAAACGACGGTAGGACGTCTGCACCGATGGCGGGATGACGGCAATGCCGAGCCGGCCTGCATCCTGCCTGAAGTCGTTCAGCTTCTCGCTGTTGGCCATATCGTAAGTCATGGTCGCGGCGAGGAATTCCACCGGATAATGCGCCTTGAGATAGGCCGTCTGGTAGGAAACGATGGCGTAGGCGGCGGCATGCGACTTGTTGAAACCGTAGTTCGCAAACTTCGCGAGCAGGTCGAAGATGACATCCGCCTGGTTCTTCGACACGCCGTTCTCGACGGCGCCGTCGACGAAGCGGGCGCGCTGCTTGTCCATCTCCTCCTTGATCTTCTTGCCCATGGCGCGGCGCAGAAGGTCGGCTTCGCCGAGCGAATAGCCCGACAGCACCTGGGCGATCTGCATGACCTGTTCCTGGTAGACGATAACGCCCTGCGTTTCCTTGAGCAGGTAATCGATCTTCGGATGGACGGACTCGATCTCCTCCTCGCCGTGCTTGCGGGCGTTATAGACCGGGATGTTCTCCATCGGTCCCGGACGGTAGAGCGCCACGAGCGCGATGATGTCCTCGATGCAGTCGGGGCGCATGCCGATCAGCGCCTTGCGCATGCCGGCACTTTCCACCTGGAACACGCCGACCGTCTCGCCGCGCGACAGCATCTCGTAGGTCTTCTTGTCATCGAGCGGGATCGCCGAGAGATCGACCTCGATGCCGCGGCGGCGGACGAAATCGACGGCCGTTTTCAGAACCGTCAGCGTCTTCAGGCCGAGGAAGTCGAACTTGACCAGGCCCGCCTGTTCGACCCACTTCATGTTGAACTGGGTGACCGGCATGTCGGAACGCGGATCGCGATACATCGGCACGAGTTTCGACAGCGGCCGGTCGCCGATCACGATGCCGGCTGCATGGGTCGAAGCGTGGCGATAAAGACCCTCGATCTTCTGCGCGATGTCGAGGAGGCGGGCAACGACCGGTTCCTCGGCGGCAGCCTCCTGCAGCTTCGGCTCCTCCTCGATCGCCTTGGAAAGCGGCGTCGGGTTCGCCGGATTGTTGGGCACGAGCTTGCAGATCTTGTCGACCTGACCGTAGGGCATTTCGAGCACGCGGCCGACGTCGCGAAGCGCGGCGCGCGCCTGCAACGAACCGAAGGTAATGATCTGCGCCACCTGCTCGCGCCCGTATTTCCGCTGCACGTAGCGGATCACTTCTTCGCGGCGGTCCTGGCAGAAATCGATATCGAAGTCCGGCATCGAGACGCGTTCGGGATTGAGGAAGCGCTCGAACAGCAGCGAAAAGCGCAGCGGATCGACGTCGGTAATGGTCAGCGCATAGGCAACGAGCGACCCCGCGCCCGAACCACGGCCGGGGCCGACCGGAATGTCATGCTGCTTCGCCCATTTGATGAAGTCCGAAACGATCAGGAAGTAACCCGGAAACTTCATGCGCTCGATGATCGAGAGCTCGAACTCAAGCCGTTCGCGATAATCCTTTTCCTCGAAGCCGGCGGCCATGCCGAGCGCGGACAGGCGGTGTTCGAGGCCTTCGACCGCCTGGCGCCGCAACTCCTCGGCCTCTGCCCTTTCGGCCTCCTCCGCATCGGAGCCGACACCGGCGAAGCGCGGCAGGATGGGCTTGCGCGTATCGAGGATGAACGAGCATCGCCGGGCAATCTCGATCGTATTGTCGAGCGCCTCCGGCAGATCGGCGAACAGTTCGCACATCTCCTTGCGGCTCTTGAGGTAGTGATCCGGCGTCAGGCGGAAACGGCTATCGTCCGACACGATCGCGTTATGGGCAACCGCCATCAGGGCGTCGTGCGCCTCGTAATCGGCCCGGGTCGGAAAGAAGGCCTCGTTCGTTGCCACGAGCGGAAGATCGTGCGCGTAGGCAAGCGACACCATGCGACGCTCGTGACCGCGATCATAGTCGCCATGGCGCTGCAATTCGACATAAAGCCGGTCGCCGAACAGCCGCTTCAGAGTCGAAAGCCGCGCTTCCGCCAATGGCCGATGCCCATCCTTCAAGGCCATATCCACCGGCCCCTTGGCGGCGCCCGTCAGGGCTATCAGGCCGCCGGTCCCAAGCTCGTCCAGCCAGGAGACCGATATATGTACCGCCTGGCTTGAATCCCCGCCGAGATAGGCGCGACTCACAAGATCGACGAGACGTTCCGCGCCTTCGGAGTCGGCCGCAAGCAACACGATGGCCGGATAGCCTGCGCCATGACCGACGCGCTTTTCGCCGTCGGCATCCTCCATGTCGATCGACAACTGGCAGCCGATGATCGGCTGAATGCCGTCCCCGACCGCTTTTTGCGAAAATTCGAGCGCAACGAAGAGATTGTTGGTGTCCGTGATCGCGATGGCGGGCTGGTCATCCGAGACGGCCTTGCCCAGGATCTTCTTGAGCGGCAGAGCGCCTTCGAGCAGGGAATAGGCCGAATGCACCCTCAGGTGGACGAAGCCAGGACCGCCTTTTACGACGCCCGTACCTGCTTCCGCGGCGGCCATATCACCCATCTCTGTCCGATCCTCAACTTACCAAGACTCGGTCCGATTTTCGACCGACCGAGCCGTGAAGTCCAGACCGGTTCGGCGAAGCCTCGGCGATCTCTACAGAAATGGTGCGATGGTCAAAGCGCCATCAGAAACACCGACATGCTGGCGACGAACATAGTAATGGAGGCGAATGCGGCGACATCACGAAGAATTTCAGTCATGGCTCTCTCCTACTTTTTATGTTTTTATTTTGTTCCACATATGTTCACATGTCAACCAAAAAAAAGCTGACGGCCGAATGCAACAGGAACAGAGTTCCGGAAGACGGCCGACGTCATGACGGTCGCTCAGCGACGTAAAGGAAGAGATCTGCGGCCACGCGGGGCCGTGACCGATCGATCAGGCCGGGTCCATGTAAAAAGAGAGAGAGCGAGCCGGCGGCGGGGCCTGCGTCAGGCGCTGTAATCCGCGACCTTTCCGTCGATCAGGGTCACGCAGCGGTCCATCCGAGCCGCCAGTTCATGATTGTGCGTGGCGATCAGGGCGGCGAGCCCCGACTGGCGCACCAGCGCCTCCAGCGCTGAGAAGACGTAGGATGCCGTCTCCGGATCGAGATTGCCGGTGGGCTCGTCGGCCAACAGGACCAACGGTGCGTTGGCCACCGCGCGGGCAATCGCCACGCGCTGCTGCTCGCCGCCGGATAATTCGGCCGGCCGGTGATCGGCCCTGTGACCGATGCGCATGTAATCGAGGAGCTGCGACGCGCGTTCACGCGCCTCCTGCTTCGAAAGTCCCGCGATCAGCTGCGGCATCATGATATTCTCGAGGGCGGAGAATTCCGGCAGGAGGTGATGGAACTGGTAGACGAAGCCGACCGAATTGCGGCGGATCGCCGTGCGGCGGTCATCGGAGAGCCCCTGGCAGGCAACGCCGCCGATGGTGACCTCGCCCGCATCAGGATGTTCGAGCAGACCCGCCACATGCAGGAGCGTAGACTTGCCGGTTCCAGACGGCGCCACCAGGGCCACGGTCTCGCCGCTACGAAGATTGAAATCCGCCCCTTTCAGGATGCCGAGCAGGGTGTCCCCCTGGCCGTAATGGCGGTCGATGCCGGAAAGCGAAAGAACAGTCTTGGAGGCCATCGGACGTTTCCTTATTCGTAGCGGAGGGCCTGGACCGGATCGAGGCGCGAGGCGCGCCAGGCCGGGAAGATCGTCGCCAGGAAGGAAAGGCTGAGCGCCATGACGACGACAGAAACCGTCTCGCCGAAATTCATGTCGGCCGGCAGCTGGCTGAGGAAATAGAGTTCCGGATCGAAGAGGACCGTGCCGGAGACCCAGGAAAAGAACTGCCTGATGGATTCGATGTTGAGACAGACGAGCACACCGAGCAGCACGCCGGCAAAAGTACCCGCCGTACCGATGGCGGCTCCCGTCATGAAGAAAATCCGCATCACCGCACTGGACGTCGCCCCCATGGTGCGCAGGATGGCGATGTCGCTGGACTTGTCCTTCACCAGCATGATGAGGCCCGAGATGATGTTGAGCGCGGCGACGAGCACGATCAGCGTCAGGATCATGAACATCACATTGCGCTCCACCTGCAGGGCGGAGAAGAAGGTCTGGTTGCGCTGGCGCCAGTCGGTGATGAAAATCTGGCGACCGGCGGCCTCCTCGATCTTCGGGCGCAGTTCGTCGATGGCATCCGGATCGGACACGAACAGCTCGATCGACTGAACGATGCCTTCGGCATTGAAATACAGCTGGGATTCCTCGAGCGGCATGTAGATGATCGAGGAGTCGTATTCCGACATGCCGATCTCGAAAACGCCGGAAATCGGATAGGACTTGACCCGTGGGTTGACCCCGAGCGGGGTGACATCGCCTTCCGGGGAGACGAGCGTGATCGTGTCGCCTGCCCCGACGCCGAGTTCCGAGGCCATGCGCGAGCCGATCAGGACGCCCTGCCCGGCAGCGAAACCAACCAGATCGCCCTGGCGGATATTGCCGGAAACCTCGGAAAGCTTGGTCAGGTCGTCCGGCCGGATGCCGCGCACGAGCGCGCCAGTTCCGGCGCCCGCGCGGCCGGAGGCGAGCGTCTGTCCCTCGACCAGCGGCAGAGCCATGGTCACGCCCGGAATGGCGGAAAATTTCTGGGCGAGATCGGCATAATTCTCGAGTGGGCCATCCACAGGCTGCACGATCATATGACCGTTGATGCCGAGGATGCGGGAGATCAGCTCTGTCCGAAAACCGTTCATCACCGCCATGACGATGATGAGCGTTGCGACGCCGAGCATGATGCCGACAAAAGAGAAACCGGCGATCACCGAGATGAAGGCCTCCTTTCGGCGGGCGCGCAGGTAGCGCCAGGCAACCATTCGCTCGAAGGCGGAAAACGGCCGGCCGACAGATCCCTGCTCGGCCGCTTCCGTCGCGTTGCCGGCGACTGCACTCGTCATGTGGTCTCCTCGCCCCGGCCGTCAGCCGACCAGTTTGTTGATGGCCGCCTCGACCGTCATCGTCTCGCGCGCACCGGTCTTGCGATCCTTGAGCTCGATTTCGCCATTGGCGACCGAGCGCGGGCCGGCGATCACCTGGGTCGGCACACCGATCAAGTCGGCTGTGGCGAACTTCGTACCCGCGCGGTCGTCCGTGTCGTCATAGAGCACGTCCTTGCCGGCATTGGAAAGCGCCTGGTAGAGCCGCTCGCAGGCCGCGTCGCACTGTTCGTCACCGGCTTTCATGTTGATAACCACCGCGTCGAACGGAGCGACCGAGGCCGGCCAGATGATTCCGTTCTCGTCATGCGATGCTTCGATGATGGCGGGAACAAGGCGGGTCGGGCCGATGCCATAGGATCCCATGTGGACAGTGTGTTCCTTGCCGTCGGGACCCTGCACCTTGGCGCCCATCGGCTCGGAATATTTTGTGCCGAAGTAGAAGATATGGCCGACCTCGATACCACGCGCCGAGAGGCGATCGGTCTCGGGGATGGCATTGAATGCGGCCTCGTCGTGCATTTCCGACGTCGCGGCATAGACCGAGGTCCACTGGTCGAAGATCTTCTTCAGACCGGCGACATCGTCGAAATCGGTGTCTTCCGAGGGAATGTCGAAATTGACGAAATTCTTGTGGCAGAAGACTTCCGATTCGCCGGTATCGGCGAGAATGATGAATTCGTGGCTGTGATTGCCGCCGATCGGGCCGGTATCGGCGCGCATCGGGATCGCCCGCAGACCGAGCCTTGAGAAGGTGCGGAGATAGGCGGCGAACATCTTGTTGTAGGAATGAACCGCTTCGTCCATCGTCAGGTCGAAGGAATAGGCATCCTTCATCATGAATTCGCGCGAACGCATGGTGCCGAAACGCGGGCGGATCTCGTCGCGGAACTTCAGCTGGATATGATAGAGGTTGAGCGGCAGATCCTTGTAGGACTTGACGTAGGACCGGAAGATGTCGGTCACCATTTCCTCGTTGGTCGGACCGTAGAGCATGGGGCGCTCCTGCCGGTCCTTGATGCGCAGCATTTCCTTGCCATAGTCGTCGTAACGACCGCTTTCCTGCCAGAGTTCGGCAGATTGCAGCGTCGGCATCAGGATCTCGATGGCGCCGGCCCTGTTCTGTTCCTCGCGGATAATGCCGTTGACCTTGTCGAGCACGCGCTTGCCGAGCGGAAGCCAGGAATAGATGCCCTGGGACTGCTGGCGGATCATGCCGGCACGCAGCATGAGACGGTGGGAGACGATTTCGGCTTCCTTCGGATTTTCCTTCAGGATCGGCAAGAAGTAGCGCGACAGACGCATAACAGGGTTCCAGACGTTGGTTTTCCCGCCAGATCGGCGGAATCAGCGATTACGAGGGTGCTTCCCGAAGCGTACATAGCGGTTTCCTTTCACGAAGAAAACCCGCATCCGGCAAGGCGTCCACCGGTGTCGGGGAGCCTCGCCCGAACACATTTGCGGCACTGTGGAGACGATGGCGAAGCACGCGTTTTATGTCGAAGCTGCGACATTTACGCGGTTGGGGATTTTTTTTGGTAACTGTAGCAAATTTGCAAAAAATGTGGTGACAAGGCGCACTTCTTGGGCTAGTTTAGCTTACAAAAGAGGCAAGGAGCTTAAATTCTTGTCTAATTCGCGGTCAAGTCTTGGGAGGATCAGATCTTAGGCGCGCTTGTTCGCAGCCCCTTAATTGGTGAAGGATCACGCGAGAATTAGAACAAGGTCTTCGGACCTTGTTTTTTTTTGCCTTTGCGCGACATCCCGACTCGACTGCGCCGGATGCCGGGCCTCAATCGGGTCAATCGAATTTGGGTACGATGTTCGGCAGGCTGTCGATGCCGATCCCGAACCAGGTCGATGCGGCATACCAGCCACCAAAGATCAGGCCCGACACGAGCGTCGTCCAGAAGACGACCCTGCCGCCCCGGAAGCGCGCCGGCGCGCTTTCGACGCTGCCGGGAACCACCTCTTCGACCTCGGCCTGTGTCTTCATGCCGATCGGCAGAATGGCAAAGAGCGTAATCCACCAGATGACGAAGTAGACGGCGAAGGCCGAAACGAATTGCATCGATATGATTCCCGTTTTCAGCCGGGGCGCATCATGTCCGCCGGCAACAGGCAAGATATAAGCCAGCTCCGGCCGGCGGGCAAACGGAACGGCTGACTTCAGACCTGTTCAAGCTCGATCAGGGTGCCGTGGAAGTCCTTGGGATGCAGGAACAGAACCGGCTTGCCGTGGGCGCCGGTCTTCGGTTCGCCACTGCCCAGAACGCGGGCGCCGCCGCTTGCCAGCTTGTCCCGGGCCGCCAGGATGTCCTCGACCTCGTAGCAGATGTGATGCATGCCGCCGGCCGGGTTCTTGGCGAGGAAGGCTGCAATCGGGGAGTCCGCGCCCAGCGGCTCCAGCAATTCGATCTTGGTATTCGGCAGCTCGACGAAGACAACCGTCACGCCGTGTTCCGGCAGGGACTGCGGTTCCGAGACCCTGGCGCCGAGCGTGTCCCTGTAGGATGCGGTCGCGGCTCCGAGATCCGGTACGGCGATGGCGACGTGGTTTACTCGTCCGAGCATGGCAATCTCCTGAAAGTGAGCGGCGCGAACCTATACCAGCGCGCGGCCCCCCGTCACTCAGACTTTGGTCACGAATACGGTGACAACAGGCTTCTTGCCCCAGGCCTCGTTGGCGGCGGCGCGGACAGCGCGGCGGACCGCTTCGCGCAGGGTTTCGAGATCCTTCCGGCGCGCCCTCGGAATACTTTCGACGGCACCGAGAACGGCATCATAAAGCGTGTCCTCCATGGCCTCGCCCTCGTCGTCGTATTCCGGCAAGCCGAAGGGAACGACGTCGGGATCGCCCATGAACTCGTAACGGCTGTCGAGCAGCACGTTGACCGCCACATGGCCGACGTAGGAGAGCTTTCGTCGGTTGGATATGCCCATCTCATCGAGATCGCCGACCAGCTTTCCATCCTTGTAGATGCGGCCGAAGGGCGCCTGATCGATGACCTCCGCCGGTCCGGGAGCGAGGCGCAGGATATCGCCGTTGCGCACACGCGGCACGGTCTTGATGCCGGACTGAAGGCCGAGTTCCATCTGGGCCATCAGGTGCGCGGCCTCGCCGTGGACGGGCACGAGGATCTGCGGCCTCGTCCATTCATACATCTGCTGGAGTTCGTTGCGACGCGGATGGCCGGATACATGCACAAGCGCCTCGCTGTCGGTGACGATGTGGATGCCTTGCTCCACCAGACCGTTCTTGATCTCGAGAATGGCCTTTTCGTTGCCGGGAATGGTGCGCGAGGAGAAGACGACGGTATCGCCTGCCGTCAGAGCCACATGGCGCATCTCGTCGCGGGCTATCTTGGCCAGCGCGGCGCGGGCCTCGCCCTGGCTGCCGGTCAGGATAATGACGATCTTGTCGCGGGGAATGAAACCGAACTCGTCCTCCGCGATGAAGGGCTTGAGACCCTCCATCAGCCCGAGATCGTCCGCGACCGCGACGACCCGCTTCAAAGAACTGCCGAGCAGCAGCACCTCGCGACCGGCAGCTTCCGCAGCCTGGGCGATGGACCGGATACGGCCGACATTGGATGAAAAGGTGGTGATGGCCACCCGCCCCTCGGCGGTCTCGATGATCTGGCGCAGGCCCTCGGACACTTCCTCTTCCGATGGGGAGACGCCATCGCGCATGGAGTTGGTGCTGTCGCACAGCAGGGCAAGAACCCCCTCGTCGCCGATGGCGCGGAACCGGGCCTCATCCGTTAGCGGACCGAGCGACGGATTGTGATCGATCTTCCAGTCGCCGGTATGGACGACATTGCCGAGCGGGGTGCGGATCACCAGCGACATCGGCTCTGGAATGGAATGGTTGACGCCGACGGCCTCGATCGAGAACGGGCCGACATTGATGACATCGCCCGCCTTGAACGGCGTCACCGGGATTTCGGCGCGCGTGCCTTCGTAGTCGCGCTTGGCCTCCAGCATGCCGGCGGTAAAGCCGGAAGCATAGACCGGGACGTTTAGACCGGGCCAGATGTCGTTCAGGCCACCGTAGTGGTCCTCATGGGCGTGGGTGATGATGATCGCCTTGAGGTTCTTCTTCTCGGCTTCGATATAGCCGACATCGGGCAGGACGAGATCGACACCGGGCAGTTCCGGACCGGGAAAGGTGACGCCGCAATCGACCATGATCCACTGCCGGTTCGACGGCGTGCCGTAGCCGTAGAGCGCCAGGTTCATGCCGATTTCGCCAACACCGCCCAGGGGCAGAAATACCAATTCTTCGTTCTTCGCCATTACTCTTCTAGTTCCATCTCACCCGAAAAAAACATCGCCGGCGGCGATCGCCATGCGCCCCTCTGGGCCACGGTCGAGGATCAACATTCCCTTATCATCGATTCCGGCAAAATGGCCGGAAATCGAACGGTCCGGCAGGTTCACCGTAATTTTTTCGCCGATGCCACAAGCGACCTTGCGCCACAATTCGACAATCTCGCCGATCCCCCTGCCCCTGTCCCAGATGGAGAGAACCTCCGCCATTTCCGAGAAGAGATAGGCAAACAGGACTTCCGGCGCGACGGCAGCGCCATGTTCCGCAAGGCAGGTCACCGGATAGGCCGGCGCATCCGGCTTGTTGGCGATATTGATGCCTATGCCGATCACCAACGCCTGCCGGCCATCGGCAAGACGCTCGCCTTCCAGCAGAATGCCGCAGGTCTTCTGCCGGCCGATGAGTATGTCGTTCGGCCACTTGACCTCGAGCGGCAGAGCACCCGCAGGCAGCACATGGCGGATCGCCCCATGCACGGCAAGAGCAACCGCGAGCGGCAGTGAAGGCAGTCGCTCGACCGGCGCCGGATCGATCAGGAGCAGCGACGCATAGAGGTTGCCGGGTTCAGACATCCAGGGACGGCCGCGGCGCCCGCGGCCACCGGTCTGGCTTTCGGCGGTGATCCAGAGAAAACCGAAATCGCCCGCGCGAGCGCGGGCGAGACATTCCGTATTGGTCGACGCGACGGCGCCGAGGGCCTCATGCCGGAAATCGTCGAGCGAGATCCGGCCTCCGTTACCGACCACGCTCAATTAAAGAGCGTCTTAGCTGCCGCTTCCGCGGCCGTGCCGAGCGGACCGCCGAAGAGAACATAGCCGACGACGAACAGACCGGAGAGACCGAAGACGAGGCGAAGCTCGCCGGCGATGCGGGTGAATTCGCCCTTGGCCTCGTCGAACCACATCACCTTCACGACGCGAAGGTAGTAATAGCAACCGACGACCGAAGCGAGCACGCCGATAATGGCAAGCGCATAAAGCTTGGCCTCGATGGCGGCGATGAAGACGAAATACTTCCCGAAGAAGCCCGCAAGCGGCGGGATGCCGGCCAGCGAGAACATGAGCGCGGTCATCACAACGGCCATGAACGGCTTGGTGGTGGAAAGGCCCGCAAGATCTTCGATATTCTCGACATTGCCGCCTTCCTTGCGGCGCATCGCCATGATGCAGGCGAAGGTGCCGAGCGTCATGACAAGGTAGATCATCATGTAGATGACGACACCGCTGACGCCCGTGTCATTGCCGGCAGCAAGGCCAACCAGCGCATACCCCATGTGACCGATCGACGAATAGGCCATCAGTCGCTTGATGTTGCGCTGGCCGATGGCGGCGAAGGAGCCGAGCAGCATGGACGCAATCGAGATGAAGACGATGATCTGCTGCCACTGGTCGAAGATCGGCTGGAAGGCATCGATCACGATGCGCACCAGGATCGCCATGGCACCGACCTTGGGCGCTGCGGCGAGGAATGCCGTCACCGGAGTCGGTGCGCCTTCATAGACATCCGGCGTCCACATGTGGAACGGCACGGCGGAAATCTTGAATGCCAGGCCCGCGAGCAGGAACACGAGGCCGAAGATGACGCCGAGCGAAGCGCCACCGCCCGCCAGCACCCCGGCGATTTCCACGAAACCGATATTGCCGGTGAAGCCGTAGATCAGCGACATGCCGTAGAGCAGCATGCCGGAGGACAGGGCGCCGAGAACGAAATACTTCAGGCCGGCTTCCGTCGAGCGCAGGCTGTCACGATTGATGGCGGCGACCACGTAAAGCGCCAGCGACTGCAGTTCGAGCGAAAGATAGAGCGAAATCAGGTTGTTGGCGGAGATCATCAGCATGACGCCGAGGGTCGCCAGAACCAGAAGGACCGGGAATTCGAACTTGTCGAGATGATCGAAGCGCGCGTGGCCGACAGCCATAATCATCGCGGTGATCGAGCCGATCAGCGCCAGCACCTTCATGAAACGGGCATAGCCGTCCGCGACATAGGCGCCGCCGAAGGCGGAACCTTCCGCCGGCACCAGGACCAGCCAGACACCGGAGATGATGAGCAATGCCACGGCAAGGCCCGTTACCGTCGTCGCCGACTTTTCGCCAGCGAAGACGCCGATCATCAGCAACGCCAGCGCACCAACCGCGAGGATCAGTTCCGGCGTGACCAGATGCAGACTTGCAAGGAGTGTTTCAGCGGTCATGTCCAAGGGATCCTGTCGTCAGTTCACTGCAAGCGCCACGTTACGTGCCGCCTCGATAGCCGTGGAATAGTTGTTCACCAGAAGCTCCACCGACGCAGCCGTCGCATCGAAGATCGGAGCCGGATAGACGCCGAAGAAGATGGTGAGCGCGATCAGCGGGTAGAGGATGAGTTTCTCGCGGAGCGAAAGATCCAGCATCGCCTTGAGGCTGTCTTTTTCGAGCGCACCAAACACGACCCGGCGATAGAGCCAGAGCGAATAGCCGGCTGAAAGGATGACCCCGGTGGCGGCGAAGAGGGCGACCCAGGTGTTGGCGCGGAAGACGCCGATCAGGGTCAGGAATTCGCCGATGAAACCGGAGGTTCCCGGAAGACCGACATTCGCCATGGTGAAGATCATGAAGGCGACGGCATATTTCGGCATGTTGTTGACGAGCCCGCCATAGGCCGCGATGTCACGGGTATGGAGACGGTCGTAGATCACGCCGACGCAGAAGAACAGCGCGGCGGAGACGAAGCCGTGGCTAATCATCTGGAAGATCGCGCCCTGAACGCCCTGGGTGTTGACCGCAAAGGTGCCCATGGTCACATAGCCCATATGCGCCACGGAGGAGTAGGCGATGACCTTCTTCATGTCCTCCTGCATCAGCGCCACCAGCGAGGTGTAGACGATGGCGATGACCGACAGGGTGAAGACCAGCGGCGCGAAATAATCCGAAGCCAGCGGGAACATCGGGACAGAGAAGCGCAACAGGCCGTAGCCGCCGAGCTTCAGGAGAATGCCGGCCAGGATCATCGAGCCTGCGGTCGGAGCCTGAACGTGCGCATCCGGAAGCCAGGTATGAACCGGCCACATCGGCATCTTCACGGCGAAAGACGCAAAGAAGGCCAGCCAAAGCCATGTCTGCATGCCGGCCGGGAACTTATGGCTGAGGAGCTGCGTGATGTCGGTCGTGCCGGCATCCCAGTACATCGCCATGATGGCGAGCAGCATCAGCACCGAGCCGAGCAGCGTGTAGAGGAAGAACTTGTAGGATGCGTAGACGCGATCCTTGCCGCCCCAGACACCGATGATGATGAACATCGGGATCAGGCCTGCTTCGAAGAACACATAGAAGAGAACGATATCCAGCGAAACGAAGACGCCGATCATCAGCGTTTCGAGCAGCAGGAAGGCAATCATGTATTCCTTGATGCGCTTTTCCACCGAGAGCCAGCTTGCGAGGATGCAGAAGGGCATCAGCAGCGTGGTCAGGATGACGAAGAGCATCGAAATGCCGTCGACGCCGACATGATAGGCGATGCCGGTGTTAAGCCATTCATGCTTTTCGACCATCTGGAAACCCGGGTTCGAATTGTCGAACCCGATCCAGACGAAGAGCGACACCACGAAGGTGAACACCGTCGTCAGCAGCGACACATTGAGGATATTGCGGCGACCCTGGGCAGAATCCTGACGTGTCAGGAGGAGGAGCACAACGCCGACGAGCGGCAGAAAGGTGACCGTCGAGAGAATGGGCCAATCGGTCATCAGAAGGAACTCCCGAGCATCATCCAGGTAACGAGGGCTGCGATACCGATCAGCATCGCAAAGGCATAGTGATAGAGGTAACCCGACTGCAGGCGTACGACCTTCTGGGTCACGTCGGCGACGCCGGCTGCAACGCCGTTCGGGCCATAGGTGTCGATGATCCCGATGTCACCCTTCTTCCAGAGGAAGCGGCCAAGAGCCTTGGCGGAGCGAACGAAGAGGAAGTCGTAGAGTTCGTCGAAGTACCACTTGTTGAGCAGGAACTGGTAGAGAACACGATGCTGTTCGGCCAGTTTCTTCGGCGTCGAAGGCGACTTGATGTACATGTACCAGGCGGTCACGAAGCCAAGAACCATCGCGATGAACGGGCTGAGAGCAACCCAGGCCGGCACGTGGTGGAACTCGTGCAGGAGTTCGTTGTGTTCCGCGGTGAACAGCGCGCCCTTCCAGAATTCGAGATACTCCTCGCCATAGAAGCGGCCTTCGAAGATCCAGCCCGCGAGAATCGCACCGACCGCCAGAATGTAGAGCGGCACCAGCATGACCTGCGGCGATTCATGCACATGATGCATGACGTCGGCGGAAGCCCGCGGCTTGCCGAAGAAGGTCAAGAACATCAGACGCCAGGAATAGAAGCTGGTGAACAGGGCAGCGACCACCAGAAGGGTGAAGGCGAAACCCGAGAGCGGGGAATGCGAAGCGTAAGTCGCCTCGATGATGACGTCCTTCGAGAAGAACCCGGCGAAGCCGACCGGCGTGAACGGAATGCCGACGCCGGTGATGGCGAGCGTACCGATCAGCATCATCAGGAAGGTCACCTTGATGTGCGGGCGCAGGCCGCCCATGTAGCGCATGTCCTGCTCGCCATCGACGGCGTGGATAACCGAGCCGGCGCAAAGGAACAGCAAGGCCTTAAAGAAGGCGTGTGTGAACAGGTGGAACACGGCCGCACCGTAGGCTCCTACCCCGAGCGCCACGAACATATAGCCGAGCTGCGAGCAGGTCGAATAGGCGATGACGCGCTTGATGTCGTTCTGCACGAGGCCAACGGTTGCAGCGAAGAAGGCGGTGATCGCACCGATCAGGGTGACGACAGTCAACGCATCCGGCGACAGTTCGAAGAGCGGCGACATGCGGGCGACGAGGAAGACACCGGCGGTAACCATGGTTGCGGCATGGATAAGGGCCGAAACCGGAGTCGGGCCTTCCATCGCGTCCGGTAGCCAGGTGTGCAGCAGGAACTGGGCCGACTTACCCATGGCACCCATGAAGAGCAGCAGGCAGATGGCAGTGATGGCGTGTCCCTTGTCGAGGTTCATGCCGAAGAGATTGATGACGGCTTCGCCGGCTTCCGCACCCTCGTGCGGCAAATAAGTCTGCGCGGCTGCGAAGATGGTCTCGAAATTGATCGAGCCGAACAGCACGAAGACACCCGAAATGCCGAGGATGAAGCCGAAGTCGCCGACGCGGTTGACGATGAAGGCCTTCATCGCGGCTGCATTGGCCGAGGGCTTCTTGAACCAGAAGCCGATCAGCAGGTACGAGGCGAGACCCACGCCTTCCCAGCCGAAGAACATCTGCAGCAGGTTGTCGGAGGTCACCAGCATCAGCATGGCGAAGGTGAAGAGCGACAGATAGGAGAAGAAGCGCGGCCGATGCGGATCGTGGTGCATGTAGCCCATCGAATAGATGTGCACCAGCGTCGACACCGTGTTGACGACGACCAGCATGACGGCGGTCAGCGTGTCGATACGCAGCGACCATTCGACGTCGATGCCGCCGGATTGGATCCAGCGCAGCACCGAAACCTTGATGACCTCATGGCCTTCGCCATGGGCAAGCGCCACGTTGAAAAAGACGGTCCACGACAGGATCGCGACGATCACCATCAGGCCGCTGGTAATGTATTCGGAAGCCTTGGCGCCGATCTGGCGGCCGAACAGACCGGCGATGATCGCTCCGATCAGCGGAAGAAAGACGATAGCCTTATAGAGAAGCATAGCCGTATCAGCCCTTCATCATGTTGATGTCTTCAACGGCGATCGAGCCGCGGTTGCGGTAGAAGACGACGAGGATTGCAAGGCCGATCGCGGCTTCCGCGGCCGCCACCGTCAGGATGAACAGGGCGAAGACCTGGCCGACCATGTCGTTCAGGAAGGAGGAGAAGGCCACCATGTTGATGTTGACCGCGAGCAGGATAAGCTCGACCGACATCAGGATGATGATGACGTTCTTGCGGTTCAGGAAGATGCCGAAGACGCCGAGCGTGAAGAGGATGGCACTGACCGTCAGGTAGTGGGAAAGACCGATTTCCATAATATTGTTTCCTTGACCTCTCTTGCCTCAGACGCCCTGACCCGGCTTGACCTTGACCACCTTGACGGCGGTCTCAGGCGTGCGGGCAACCTGGCGGGAGATATCCTGCCGCTTGATGTTTTCGCGGTGGCGAAGCGTCAGCACGATGGCGCCGATCATGGCCACCAGCAGCACCAGGCCGGCGATCTGGAAGAAATAAACGTAATTGGTGTAGAGCACGTCGCCGAGCGCGGCGGTGTTGGTGCGCTCCGTCAGTGCCGGGATCGGCATGGTGATCGCTTCCTTGGCTGCCGGCGAAATCGCGGTACCGCCGATCACGATGACCAGTTCGGCTGCGACAACCAGTCCGATCAGCGAACCGATGGGAGCATATTTCAGCACACCCGACCGCAATTCGGCGAAATCGATGTCGAGCATCATCACCACGAAAAGGAAGAGAACCGCGACCGCGCCGACATAAACGACCAGCAGGATCATGGCGAGGAACTCAGCCCCCGTCAGCAGGAAGAGCCCCGAAGCGTTCACGAAGGTCAGGATCAGGAACAGCACCGAGTGAACCGGGTTCCGTGCCGAAATGACCATGAACGCGGAAGCCACCGCGACAAAGGCGAAGAGATAGAAAAAGAGAGCCTGAAGACCCATGTTGGTGCCTTTTCATCTTCCCCCGGACGAGGGCCCCTGCCCTTCGCCCGATAAAGCGCCACCGGCATCCCCACCGGCGCGCTCCGTTTAAAATCTGTGCCGTGGCGGCCGCCCCATAGGGTTCCCGCCAAGGCGTCGTCATTCCGCCTGTCAGCGGTAGGGTGCATCCAGCGCGATATTGCGCGCGATTTCCCGTTCCCAGCGATCGCCGTTGTCCAGCAGCCGCTGCTTGTCGAAGTAAAGCTCTTCGCGGGTTTCCGTTGCGAACTCGAAGTTCGGCCCTTCCACGATCGCATCGACCGGGCAGGCTTCCTGGCAGAAGCCGCAATAGATGCACTTCACCATGTCGATGTCGTAACGCACCGTGCGGCGGGTGCCGTCGTTGCGGCGCGGGCCGGCTTCGATGGTGATCGCCTGGGCGGGACAGATCGCCTCGCAAAGCTTGCAGGCGATGCAGCGTTCCTCACCGTTCGGATAGCGACGCAGCGCATGCTCGCCGCGAAAACGCGGAGAGACCGGACCCTTTTCGAAAGGATAGTTGATGGTCGCCTTCTGGCGGAAGAAGTAGCGCATCGACAGGAAGAAAGCGCCGACGAACTCTTTCAGGAACAGGGAACTGACAGCCTGGGAAAGACCAGCCATCTCAACCTCCAAATCTGCCGAGTGAACGGATGGCCATCATCATGCCCATCCCATCAGCTTCAGCACGAATGCAACGATGACCACCATGGCGAGCGACAGCGGAAGGAAGACCTTCCAGCCGAGACGCATGAGCTGGTCGTAGCGGTAGCGCGGCACGAAGGCCTTGACCATGGCGAACATGAAGAACACCAGCGAAGCCTTCAGCACGAACCAGATGACGCCCGGGACCCAGTTCAGGAACCATACGTCGACCGGCGGCAGCCAGCCTCCGAGGAACAGGATGGTGGTCAGCGAGCACATCAGCACGATGGCGGCATATTCGCCGAGCATGAACATCATGTACGGGGTAGAGCCGTATTCGACCATGAAACCGGCCACCAGTTCCGATTCCGCTTCCGGCAGGTCGAAGGGCGGGCGGTTCGTCTCGGCGAGCGCCGAGATGAAAAAGACGATGAACATCGGGAAGAGCGCCAGCCAATGCCAGTCGAGGAAGGAGTTCGGCAGTCCGAGCATGGTGCCGAGACCATCCTTCTGCGCGTAGACGATGTCCGAGAGATTGAGCGAACCGACGCAGAGCAGAACGGTGACGATGACGAAGCCGATCGAGACTTCGTAGGACACCATCTGCGCAGCCGAACGAAGCGCGCCAAGGAACGGATACTTCGAGTTCGAAGCCCAGCCGCCCATGATGATGCCGTAGACTTCAAGCGACGAGATCGCGAAGACGTAGAGAATGCCGACATTGATGTTGGCGATCACCCAGCCGTCCGCGAGCGGGACCACGGCCCAGGTGGCGAGAGCAAGGGTCACGGCAACCAGCGGAGCGAGAAGGAAGACGCCCTTGTTCGAGCCCGCCGGAATAACCGGCTCCTTGAACACGAACTTCAGAAGGTCGGCGAAGGACTGGAACAGCCCCCAGGGACCGACGACGTTCGGGCCGCGACGCAGCTGAACGGCCGCCCAGATCTTGCGGTCGGCGAGCAGGATATATGCAATGAACACCAGCAGGCAGACCAAGAGCAGCAGCGACTGGCCGATCATGATGGCCGCCGGCCAGACATAAGTGGAAACGAAGTTGTCCATGATCCCCTGCCCTTACTCTGCCGCAGCCTTGAAGTTGTTGCGGGCCAATGCCGAGCACTCGGCCATGACGGCCGACGCACGTGCAATCGGGTTCGTCAAATAGAAGTCTTTGACCGGCGACGCAAACACGGATTTGGCCATCTGCCCGGCTTTTTTCGCAATTGCGGCAATTTCGTCGCCGGCACCCGGAACGATCTCGTCGAGACCGGCGAAGTGCGGGTATTCCGCATAGAGCTTTGCACGAAGCGCAGTCAGCGAATCGAAGGGAAGCTTCTTGCCGAGCACGTCGGAAAGCGCGCGGATGATCGCCCAGTCCTCGCGGGCATCGCCCGGCGCGAAGCCTGCGCGGTTGCCCATCTGCACACGTCCTTCGGTGTTGACCCAGGTGCCCGACTTTTCGGTATAGGTCGCGCCCGGAAGGATGACATCGGCATGGTGCGCGCCGTTGTCGCCGTGGCTGCCGATATAGACGGTGAACTTCGCAGCCTTGCGGGTGAAATCGAGTTCGTCGGCGCCGAGAAGGAAGAGCACGTCGGCCGAAGTGAGCATGTCGGCTGCGGCGAGCCCGCCTTCGCCCGGAACGAAGCCGAGATCAAGACCGCCGACACGGGAAGCGGCGGTGTGGAGCATGGCAAAGCCGTTCCACTCCTCGCTCAGCGAGCCGACAGCTTCGGCAAGCTTCGCGACATTGGCAAGAACAGCCGAGCCCTCAGCGCCCGTCAGAGCCCCCTGCCCTACGATGATGAGCGGCGTCTTGGCTGCCTTCAGCTTTTCGACGAAGCCGTTCTTGCCGGCGACGAGGTCTGCCAGCGTCTCGGTGCCCGCACCGAGATATTCGTAAGGGTAACGCAACTCGCCGCCTTCGCCGATCACGCCGATCGGCAGGCCGCCGCGGCGCCAGCGCTTGCGGATGCGGGCGTTGAGCACCGCAGCCTCGTAGCGCGGGTTGGCACCAACGATGAGGATCGCGTCGGCAGCTTCAATGCCTTCGATCGTTGCGTTGAAGAGGTAGCTTGCGCGACCGAGCGACGGATCGACTGCCGTCCCATCCTGGCGACAGTCGGTATTGACCGAACCGAGCGCGTTGAGGAGTGCCTTCAGCGCATACATTTCCTCGACGGAGGCGAGATCGCCGGCGATGGCGCCGATCTTCGAACCGGACGTGGCTGCCACGGCCGACTTGATGGCGGCGAAGGCTTCTGCCCAGGTGGCCGGCTGCAGGCGACCGTCGCGGCGGACATAGGGGCGATCGAGACGCTGGGTCTTCAGACCGTCCCAAATGAAGCGGCTCTTGTCGGAGATCCACTCTTCGTTGATGGCCTCGTTGACACGCGGCAGGATGCGCATGACTTCGCGGCCACGGGTATCGACGCGGATCGCCGAACCGAGCGCGTCCATGACGTCGATCGATTCGGTCTTGTTGAGTTCCCACGGACGGGCCGTGAAGGCGAAGGGCTTCGAAGTCAGCGCTCCCACAGGGCAAAGGTCGACGACGTTGCCCTGCAACTCCGATGTCATGGCCTGCTCGAGATAGGTGGTGATTTCGGCATCCTCGCCGCGACCGATCAGACCGAGTTCGGCGATGCCGGCGACCTCCGTGGTGAAGCGAACGCAGCGCGTGCAATGAATGCAGCGGTTCATCACTGTCTTGACCAACGGGCCGATATACTTGTCCTCGACCGCGCGCTTGTTTTCCGCGTAGCGCGACGAGTCGATACCGAAGGCCATGGCCTGGTCCTGCAGGTCGCATTCGCCGCCCTGGTCGCAGATCGGGCAATCCAGCGGATGGTTGATCAGCAGGAATTCCATCACGCCTTCGCGGGCCTTCTTGACCATCGGCGTGTTGGTGAAGACTTCCGGCAGTTCGCCGTTCGGGCCGCCGCGGATATCGCGCACGCCCATGGCGCAGGATGCAGCCGGCTTCGGCGGACCGCCCTTCACCTCGACGAGGCACATACGGCAGTTGCCGGCGACCGACAGCCGCTCATGAAAACAAAAGCGCGGAACCTCGGCGCCGGCTTCCTCGCACGCCTGCAACAGCGTGAAATGATCCGGGACCTCGATCTCTTTACCGTCGACTTTCAGCTTTGCCATATTCGCCTTCCTGCCTCACGCATAGTGCGCATTGCACCGCAGCTTTCGCTCCGGCAAGCGGGACCATCCAATCTCGACTGGCGTCCCGCCGTTTATTTCCTTTCCCGCCCTTTTTCAGGAGCCGGATATTGCTCATTCTCTCCGGACTTCGAGACACCCTCACGAAGGGTGTCCCGCAACCCTCAATTCTTTGCGCCTGCGAGCTTGCGCGCCTGGCCCGACCAGTCATCGCGCACCGCCCGGCCACCCAGGCCGATTTCCCTGTCCAGCGCATCAAGCGCCGCGACATCGAGCGCCGCCAGTTGCGCGAAGCGGCGAATGCCCTTTTCGTTCAGGACCTGCTCCAGCTTCGGGCCGATGCCTTCGATCTTCTTCAGATCGTCAGCCTTGCCGGTGGACCGTCCTACCTTCGGCGCCTTCGCGACCGGCTCGACGGTTTCAGGCTTTTCGGCCTTTACCACCTCGGCCGCCACCTTGCGTGCCTTCGGAGCGGGAACCGCTTTCGCCTCGACCTGCTTGACCGGAGCCTTACGGGTCTTCCGTGCCACCGCAGCGGGCTCGACAGCCTCTGCGACAGCGCCGGTTGGCTCGGAAGGAGCGGCTGGCTCCGCCTCGCCGGCAAGCTTTTCTTCCTCAAGCTTGCGGGCCAGCTTGTTGGTCGCCTCCACCGCCCCCTGAAGGGAGCCGAGGAACACGCTCGTCATGTGCGTGGCCAGACCGAAACCGATTGCGGTTGCGGCCGCAAGCGCCGCAGCCGGATGGGCCATCAGCGGATGCAGCGGAACATGCGGCATGTCCTTGAGAACATCGGCGACACGGCTGAAGTCAGCCGGATCTGCGGCATTCCCTTCTCCAGTCTTGTCCGATGCCTTGGCCATTGCCGCCCTTCCTTATTCGGCCGCTTCCATGACAACGCCATGCGCCATGGCGTTGCGGGTGTACTGATCGATGCGGGCCTCGATCTCCGGACGGAAATTCCGGATGAGACCCTGGATCGGCCATGCCGCTGCATCGCCGAGCGCACAGATGGTGTGACCCTCGACCTGCTTGGTCACCTGGAACAGCATGTCGATTTCGCGCTTCTGCGCGTTACCCTTCACCATGCGCTCCATGACGCGCATCATCCAGCCGGTGCCTTCACGGCACGGCGTGCACTGGCCGCAGCTCTCATGCTTGAAGAAGGCCGCGATGCGCCAGATGGCCTTGATGATGTCGGTCGACTTGTCCATGACGATCATGCCGCCGGTGCCGAAGGACGACTTCACGTCGCGAAGGCCGTCGAAATCGAGCGTGACGTCCATCATGTCCTCGCCCTTGACGACCGGGCAGGATGCGCCGCCGGGGATGACGGCAAGGAGATTGTCCCAGCCGCCGCGGATGCCGCCGCCATGCTTCTCGATCATTTCACGGAATGAAATGCCCATGCTTTCCTCGACGGTGCACGGCGTGTTGACGTGACCCGAGATCATGAAAAGCTTGGTGCCGACGTTGTTCGGGCGGCCGAACGAAGAGAACCAGCCTGCACCGCGACGCAGGATCGTCGGGGTAACGGCGATCGATTCGACGTTGTTGACCGTGGTCGGGCAGCCGTAGAGACCCATATTCGCCGGGAACGGAGGCTTGAGGCGCGGCTGACCCTTCTTACCCTCAAGGCTTTCGAGTAGTGCAGTTTCCTCGCCGCAGATGTAGGCGCCGGCGCCATGATGGACGATGACGTCGATATCGTAGCCGAGCTTGTTGTTCTTGCCGAGCAGGCCGGCCTCGTAGCATTCGTCGATGGCCGCCTGGAGGGCTTCACGCTCGCGCATGAACTCGCCGCGAACGTAAATGAAGGCGTGATTGGCCCCCATGGCGAAGGAAGCGATCACGCAGCCTTCGATCAGCGTATGCGGATCGTGGCGCAGGATATCGCGGTCCTTGCAGGTGCCAGGCTCGGATTCGTCGGCGTTGACGACGAGATAATGGGGACGGCCGTCGGATTCCTTCGGCATGAACGACCACTTGAGACCTGTCGGGAAGCCAGCGCCGCCGCGCCCGCGCAGACCGGAAGCCTTGATCTCGTTGATGATCCAGTCGCGACCCTTTTCGAGGATCTGCTTGGTTCCATCCCAGTGGCCACGGCTCATGGCGCCTTTCAGCGACTTGTCCTTGAGGCCGTAGATGTTGGTGAAGATACGATCCTGATCCTTCAACATGTCCTACCCCCTTTACCGCGGCTTCTTGCCGAAAACTTTGATGTATTCGGCTTCGCCACCCTTGGCGAGCGCCTTGGCCTGCTTGACCCAGTCGTCACGCTCGATGCGGCCGGAGAACTTCAGGTAACTATCGACCCATTCGCGTTCGGCCTTCTTCCAGCCAGCGATCTGGGCAAAGGTATAGATGCCGATGCCGTTCAGAATACCTTCGATCTTCGGACCGACGCCGGAAATCATCTTGAGATCATCAGGGGTCTCGGGCTTCTCGATACCGGCCGGGCGGTTCTTATCGTCCAGCGAGGGCTGGCCTGCGGCAACATTTTCAGCCTTCGCAGGCTTCGCCTTGGGGCTTGCCTCCGGGAGAGCCGTTTCGCCGTCGGCCGGGCTCTTGATGGCCGGATTGGTCTCATCGGCCGACGTTACCGGCTTGGCCGCATTCGACGGCGGGACAGCCACCGCTTCGGCTTCCACCGGCGCGGCCTTCCGCTTCGCGGCCGGCTTGGCATCGCCGTCGGTCAGGGCCGTGAGACCGCCGGCCGGAGCGGAATAGAAACGATCGATCTGCGGACCCGGCTTGATGTCGGAACCCTTGCCGGCCTGGAAACGGTCGATGATGTGCTCGAGCTGGGTCGGCGTCAGGTCTTCGTAGCTGTCCTTGAAGATCATCACCATCGGCGCGTTCACGCAGGCGCCCTGACACTCGACCTCTTCCCAGGAGAGCGTGCCGTCAGCATTGCGCTCGAAGGGTTCTGCGTGGATCTTGCTCTTGCACACCTTGATGAGATCTTCGGCGCCGCGCAGCATGCACGGCGTGGTGCCACAGACCTGCACATGGGCGCGCGTGCCAACCGGCTTGAGCTGGAACTGGGTGTAGAAGGTCGCGACCTCAAGCACCCGGATATAGGGCATGGAAAGCTTCTCGGCGACGTATTCGATCGCCGCTCGCGTCACCCAGCCGTCCTGCTCCTGCGCCCGCATCAGAAGCGGGATGACTGCCGACTGCTGACGTCCCTCGGGATACTTGCGGATGGTTGCCTCAGCCCAGGCCGCATTTTCCTCATTGAAGGAAAAGCCTGCCGGCTGGAATTGCTCTTCGGCTAGTCGACGAACGGACATACTTCCTCGCCCCTTGTCTCAGTTTATGGATCCACACCGCGAACGCGTCAGGGACGCAAATTCGCAGGCATAGGCCGTCTTGTCTTTCTGCAGGAACACAATCAGCTTCGAACCGCTGCTGGTGGAAGCCTTGATCTCGTAGCCCTGCCTGATGAGCTCCGCCATGCTGGTGCTCGAACTGCTCGAAGAAACGGTCTCTTCCTGGGCCTGCGCCTGAACGCCGCCGGCCAGGGCAAGGACCGTGAGCAGCCACACCTTCATCAGCGGTCAACCTCTCCGAACACGATATCCAGCGAGCCGAGGATCGCCGAGACGTCAGCGAGCTGATGTCCGCGACAGATGAAATCCATGGCCTGCAGGTGAGCGTAACCCGGAGCGCGAATCTTGCAACGATACGGCTTGTTGGTGCCGTCCGACACGAGGTAGACGCCGAACTCGCCCTTCGGCGCTTCGACGGCTGCGTAAACCTCGCCTTCCGGCACGTGATAGCCTTCGGTATAGAGCTTGAAGTGGTGGATGAGCGCTTCCATCGACCGCTTCATCTCGCCACGCTTCGGCGGAACGACCTTGCCGTCCAGCGACGAGACCGGACCGGTCTTCGCATCGCCCAAGAGACGATTGACGCACTGCTTCATGATCTTCACCGATTCCCGCATTTCGATCATGCGGATCAGGTAACGGTCGAAGCAATCGCCGTTCTTGCCGATCGGGATCTCGAATTCGAGTTCGGAATAGCACTCGTAGGGCTGTGCCCGGCGCAGGTCCCAGGCAGCGCCGGAACCACGGACCATCACGCCCGAGAAACCCCAGGCCCAGGCGTCTTCCAGAGCCACAACGCCGATATCGACGTTACGCTGCTTGAAGATGCGGTTGCCGGTCAGAAGCTCATCGATGTCATCGAGCGTCTTCAGGAAGGGATCGCACCAATTGCCGATATCCTCGACCAACTGGTGCGGCAGGTCCTGATGGACGCCGCCGGGCCGGAAATAGGCCGCATGCATGCGCGCGCCGCAGGCGCGCTCATAGAAGACCATCAGCTTTTCGCGTTCCTCGAAGCCCCAGAGCGGCGGCGTCAAGGCACCGACGTCCATCGCCTGCGTCGTCACGTTCAGGAGGTGCGACAGGATACGGCCGATTTCCGAATAGAGAACGCGGATCAACTGCCCGCGGATCGGAATCTCCACACCCAGAAGCTTTTCGACCGCCAGCGCATAGGCATGTTCCTGGTTCATCGGCGCCACGTAGTCGAGGCGATCGAAATAGGGAACAGCCTGCAGATAGGTCTTGGTCTCGATCAGCTTTTCGGTGCCGCGGTGAAGCAGCCCGATATGGGGATCGACGCGCTCCACGATTTCGCCGTCAAGCTCCAGCACAAGACGCAAAACGCCGTGGGCAGCCGGGTGCTGCGGACCGAAATTGATATTGAAGTTGCGGACGTTATGTTCAGTCATGGCAACAAACCTTCCGCTTTCTTACTGAGCCGCCTTCTCATCGCCGGGCAGCACGTAATCCGTGCCTTCCCAGGGCGAGAGGAAGTCGAAATTCCGGAATTCCTGCTTCAGTTCGACAGGCTCGTAGACGACGCGCTTGGCGTTGTCGTCATAACGAACTTCGACAAAACCGGTGGTCGGGAAGTCCTTGCGCAACGGATGCCCTTCGAAACCGTAGTCGGTGAGGATGCGGCGCAGATCCGGGTGGTCGGTGAAGAGTACGCCGTACATGTCCCAGGTTTCGCGCTCGAACCAGTCGGCACCAGGGAAGACCGAACAGGCAGACGGCACCGGCTTGTCTTCGCCGGTCGCAACCTTGACGCGGATGCGCAGGTTCTGGCGCGGCGACTGCAAGTGATAGACCACATCGAAGCGATCTTCCCGCTCCGGATAGTCCACGCCGCAGATGTCGATCAGATTGACGAAACCGCACTGCACGTCGTCGCGCAGGAAGGTCAGAAGCGCGATCACGTTTTCGGGCGTCGCCGTCAGGTTCAGTTCTCCGAAGCGGATCTCCGAAGAGACAATGAGCGCACCGCGCACCTCGGAAAGGTAGGATGCAAGCTCGTTCAGGGCTTCACTCATCTTGTCGCGTCCCTTGGCTTAGCGCTCGATCGTTCCGGTGCGGCGGATCTTCTTCTGCAGCAGAAGCACGCCGTAAAGCAGCGCCTCTGCCGTGGGGGGACAGCCGGGAACATAAATATCGACAGGCACGACGCGATCGCAGCCGCGCACCACCGAGTAGGAATAGTGATAGTAGCCGCCGCCATTGGCGCAGGAACCCATCGAGATGACATAGCGCGGCTCGGGCATTTGGTCGTAGACCTTGCGGAGCGCGGGCGCCATCTTGTTGGTCAGCGTGCCGGCAACAATCATCACGTCGGACTGACGCGGGCTGGCGCGCGGCGCAAAACCGAACCGCTCGACGTCGTAACGCGGCATGGAGAGTTGCATCATCTCGACGGCGCAACAGGCAAGACCGAAGGTCATCCACATCAGCGAACCCGTACGGGCCCAGTTAATCAGTTCGTCCGTCGACGTGACGAGAAAGCCCTTGTCGGCGAGTTCGTTGTTGATCTCGCCAAAGAAAGCATCGTCACTGCCGACCGGCTTGCCGGTATTGGGATCGATGATCCCCTTGGCCTGAGGCGCGACGAGCGTCGTGTTGGACTGGACTACTCCCATTCGAGCGCCCCCTTCTTCCATTCATAGATAAAGCCGATGGTGAGCACACCAAGGAACACCATCATCGACCAGAAGCCGAACCAGCCGAGATCGCCGAACGAGACTGCCCAGGGGAACAGAAAGGCGACTTCGAGATCGAAGATGATGAAGAGGATCGACACCAGATAGAACCGGATATCGAACTTCATGCGGGCGTCGTCGAAAGCATTGAAGCCGCATTCGTAAGCCGACAGCTTTTCCGAGTCGGGCGCCTTGAAGGCGACGGCGAACGGCGCGATCAGAAGCGCCAGGCCGATCACGAGGGCAATACCGATGAAAATAGCGATCGGAATGTAGGAACTGAGCAGTTCAGTCATCATATCCATCCCTGCTTGTCTCGAATGCCGGGCGGCATTTTTGGCGCTGGGCCGACAAGCCGAAAGAAGAGTTGCAACGAGCCGTCGTTAGCGCAGCCTGCCTGCTTGTGCAAGCCCGAGCGCCGGCTTTTCACTCGATACATCACGCAGTTTACCGAGGTGTAAAGCGGCAACGCAACAAAGTCCATAGAGCGCCATTGCGAAGCAACATAAAGTTATGAAGGAAAACGAAAATGGCGCGAGTGACGGGGCTCGAACCCGCGACCTCCGGCGTGACAGGCCGGCACTCTAACCGACTGAGCTACACCCGCGCATAGATGGACCGGCAGTTGACCGATCCGACCTTACCGGCGACGTTTCCGCGACAGCAAGAAAGATGATTTTCAAGAATGGCGCGAGTGACGGGGCTCGAACCCGCGACCTCCGGCGTGACAGGCCGGCACTCTAACCGACTGAGCTACACCCGCGCATAGATGGACCGGCAGTTGACCGATCCGACCTTACCGGCGACGTTTCCGCGACAGCAAGAAAGATGATTTTCAAGAATGGCGCGAGTGACGGGGCTCGAACCCGCGACCTCCGGCGTGACAGGCCGGCACTCTAACCGACTGAGCTACACCCGCGCATTTCTTGAAAGGCGTCTCCGCCCTTCCCGAACCGGCCTTGCCCGTTCGATGAGCGGCTAACTAAGGGGTTCGGTTATTGGTGTCAAGCGGGATCGAAGACAAATCCATGACAGATCGAATTTTATCCGCGCCGGCAATCCGCCCGGCTGTGGACGGAAAAAACACCCCCTCTGGAGCGCGCCGTAAAAAGCGCGGGTTTCCCGGGTTTTTCATACCCTTCCTCTGCGGCAGCGGCAAAAAAAACAAAAAAACTTCATAAACACTCTTGCGGTTTTTCCGCGATCCGCATAGATCACGGCCACCGACGCGGCGGGCCTGACCCGCTCAGCGAAAGGGCGATTAGCTCAGTTGGTAGAGCGCCTCGTTTACACCGAGGATGTCGGGAGTTCGAGTCTCTCATCGCCCACCATTTCCACACAATCTCGATAAAGACCTGCAGCGACTGATTTGTTTGCGATGCGGTTTGCGTCGCTGTCCGTCGCCTGGCCACCTGTGGATCCACCTGTACCCGAGAAGAATCGCGGCCATGCGATTCGAGCGTTTGCGCGCCACACCCACTTCTTCTTGCCACCTCCGGCGGTGCTTGCTACCTCCAATCGCAACAATGCAACAGACAGGAGGGCATGGTTATGCGTCAGCATGCGTTCGGAAGGACCGGCTTTACCGTCAGCGACATCGGGTTCGGAGCCTGGCAGATCGGTGGGTCATGGGGAGACGTCCCGGAAGCAGAAGGCCGGGCAGCACTCAATGCGGCGCTCGATGCCGGCGTCACCTTCATCGATACGGCAGACGTCTATGGAGACGGCCGTTCGGAGAGGATCATCGCCGATGTGCTCAAGGCGCGCGGCGGAAAACGTCCAATGGTGGCCAGCAAGGCCGGGCGACGACTCAATCCGCATGTCGCCGATGGATATACGAAAGCGAATCTCGAGGCTTTCATCGATCGGTCGCTGAAGAACCTGGCGGTGGAACGCCTGGATCTCGTGCAGCTTCATTGCCCTCCGACCGATGTATACTATCGGCCCGAAGTCTTCGAGGGACTGGAAGACATCAAGCGTGCGGGCAAGATCGCCCATTACGGCGTCAGCGTGGAGAAGGTCGAGGAGGCGCTCAAGGCCATCGAATATCCGGGCGTGGTCTCCGTCCAGATCATCTTCAATCTCTTCCGGCAGCGGCCCGCGGATCTCTTCCTGAAGGAGGTAAGCCGGCGGAATATCGCCGTGATCGCCCGCGTTCCGCTGGCAAGCGGCCTGTTGTCTGGAAAGATCACCCGCGAGACTACTTTCGCAAGCGAGGATCATCGCAACTTCAACCGCCATGGCGAGGCCTTCGACGTCGGAGAAACCTTTGCCGGCGTGCCGTTGGAGACCGGACTTGCGGCCGTCGAGGATATCCGGAAGCTCGTACCAGCCGGCGCCAGCATGGCCGCCTTTGCCTTGCGCTGGATTCTGATGAACGAGGCTGTGACGGTGGTCATTCCCGGAGCGCGCAATGGCGAGCAGGCGCGCGCCAATGCCGCTGCTTCCGGTCTGCCGGCCCTTTCCGCCGATGTCATGGCCGCCGCCCGTGACGTGTACGATCGACTGATCGCACCGCACGTGCACCAGAGATGGTGAAATCGACGCCCGCAGCCTCCGACGGAGATGGAGAGCCGGGGAATCAGTGCCCCTTGGTCAGGCGGCTTCGGAGGATTTTCCCTCTTCCCGCGGGATCTTATCGGACCATGTGGCGAGCGCCGCATGGCCGACCGCGTTCAAGCCATACAGTCCGCGATCGATTCGGTCGAACCAGCCGTAGACGTTGGACAGCAATATCCTGGCGGCATCGGGAGCAATCGGCCTGAGGTCACGGGGGCGCAACGGCCCTTCCGAGAGAGCTTCGGCAATGACGAGAGCCTGCTGACGATAGGCCGTCATCTGCGGCATGCGTGTCGAACCACCGGCCACGGGATCGCCCCTGCGACGGCGGAATTCTTCGACGATGCGCGAACGACGCTTCCTGTTGCTCCGGGGCTTCCATGGTCCCGGCTCCACGATGACATCCACCCGACCGGTGGCGGCAACGGTGAGCAAGCCGAATCCCAGGAAACGGCACAGTTTCTTTACGCGTGCATCACTTTCCCGACCGCGACCCTTTTTTGAGGCTTCCACCGCAAGCCAGACCTCATCGCAGACGGCGGTGCGCTCCACCGCCTGCAGGACGAGTTCCAATGTGAAGCTCCGTTTCAGCTCCCCGATCACCACGAGCTCCGTCACATCCTGTGAAATCGCCACGATATCGCAGCTTCTTATCTCCCCTTTCACCTCGAAGCCCAAACCTTCAAGATAACGTTTTACCGGGGGATAAAGGTCTGCTTCCAAGTCGGCTGTCTCGCAAAAGAGTGACACGCTTCAATCTAGCCCACGGCCTGACGCCCCCACAAGGCATGTTGTGTTGCCCGCAACGGCGGCTTCTCTTCTGCGCAATTCATATGCAATTTTCGGCCCTATCTATTTTATAGTCAAATTCGTCGTTGCCAGGCATCGATGCGTTGCACTAGCCTCCCTTTTCTGGTGAGCGCCGCCGCTCGCATGAACGGAACAGGAAGAGCATCATGAATGCATCGTCACTCGGTGCGCGTTCGGTCGAGGCCGCCACGCTTCCCATCATCGACGTTTCCGGCCTTTCTTCATCCGTGCGCGAGACGCGCGCCGCCGTCGGCGAAGCCCTACGGCGGGCCTGCCTGGACAAGGGCTTCTTTTACTGCGCCGGCCACGGCATTCCCCAAGGACTGATCGATGCCGCCTTTGCGGAAGCGAAGGCCTTCTTCGAGCGGCCGATTGAGGAAAAACTCGCCGTCGACAAGGCGCACTCCTTCTGCAACCGGGGTTACGAACATATGCGCGGCCAGACGCTTGAGGCCGGCGCCCCCGCCGATCTCAAGCAGGGCTTCTACATCGGACCGGACCTTCCTATGGACGACCCGCGGGTCGTGGCCAAACGGTTCAATCGTGGACCGAACCAATGGCCAGCCGACCAGCCGGGCTTCCGGCCGGTGATGATGGCCTATTTCGCAGCCATGACGGACCTCGGCGAGCGGCTCATGCGCGGTATGGCGCTGTCGCTCGGCCTGCCGGAGAATCACTTCGATGCCTTCGTCCGAGAGCCGCTCGCGACCTTGCGCCTGCTGCACTATCCGCCTCAGCCGAAGGATGCCGCCCCCAATGAAAAGGGTGCAGGCGCCCATACGGATTTCGGCGGGCTGACGCTGCTGATGCAGGACGACGCCGGTGGACTGCAGGTGCATGACGCGGCAAGCAACAGCTGGGTCCATGCCGATCCCATCCCCGGCACCTTCGTCGTCAATCTCGGCGATATGATCTCGCGCTGGACCAACGACCGCTATCGCTCGACGCTGCACCGCGTGGTCAACGAAAGCGGCAGGGAGCGCTATTCCATCCCGTTCTTCTTCGTTGGCCATCCCGATCACATGGTCGAATGCCTGCCGAACTGCCTCGGGCCGGGCGAGCAGCCGAAATATGCAGCCACGACGGTGGAAGACCACCTGAAGGCCATGTACCAGCGCACCTATGCGCCGACGCCGGCTGTCCGGGCATGAGCCGGAGGCTTCCCGTTCTCCTGATTCACGGGGCCTGGCAGGGCTCATGGGTATGGGAAGGGTTTTCGCCTCTGCTCGAAGCATCGGGCTTCGAGCCAATCGCGGTCGATCTGCCGGGCAACGGGGTGGACGACACGCCGCCGGAAGCGGTCAATCTCGATCTCTATGTCTCGCATCTGCGTTCGCTCGTTGACGCCGCCGGCGCACGTGTGGCGGTAATCGCCCATTCCGGCGGCGGCGTTGCAGCTTCGGCTCTGGGCGAGGCCATGCCGGAAGCGATCACCGGGATCGTCTATGTGGCGGGCATGATGCTGCCTTCGGGCATGGGATACGGTGAGGTCGTGAAACAGGCGCTCCCCGCGCATCCCGAGGCGGGCGGCATCTCGCCCCACCTCGTATGGTCGAAAGACGGGCTTGTCAGCACCGTTCCGGCCGAGGCCGCAGCCCGGCATTTTCTCAACGATCTGCCGCGCGAGGCCGCGCTTTCGGCTGCCGCCAGGCTTACGCCGCAGCCGGAAGGCGGGCGGGCAGCGGCCCCTCTCCTCACCAGCGAACGCTTCGGCCGCATCCCGCGCCTTTATGTCGAGGCGACCGATGACCAGTCGGTGTTCATCTACCTGCAACGGCGCATGCAGGAACTGGTGCCGGGTGCGGAAGTCGTAACACTCGACACGGGGCATGCACCCCATGTTTCGGCTCCCGACCGCCTGATCGGGCCTGTCGCCGAATTTCTTCGCCGAACACGCCGATAAAACGGGGGAAGGCCGGGCGATTTCTCGCCCGGCCTCGGACCGCGTCGTCCCGAAAGGACGAAGGATCAGTTGATGACCTTCAGATCGACGGGGAAGAACAGGGTCTCGCCCGAGCTGTCATCGACGCCATCATTGTCGGTCACGGCGAAGGCCTTGCCGGCGGCATCGAAGGTGAAGCCTTCCAGCTTGTCGACGACATAGCCGTTGGTGGCGTTCTTCAGGTCCGTGATGAAGTCGTGGACTTCTTCCTTCTTTACCAGCGGCAGCTTGTCGCCGAGCTTAGCAGGCTTCAGGTCGGCAATGGCGACACGGTAGAGCTTCTTGAGCTTGGCGTTGTCGCCCACCTGGTTGTCACGTTCGACCACATAAACGTAGTCGCCATGGGCGGTGATTTCCGAAAGACCGACCCAGCCGGCTTCCGACTTGTCGAGCGGATAGCTGACGGCGCCCCACTCCTTGGCCTTCGGGTTGTAGGAGACGAGCTTGACGGTGCCCTTCTCGTCATCCTTCCATTCGCGTTGCACGGCCATCCACAGCGTCAGGTCGTCGCCCTCGCCGACCGAGGTGATGCCTTCGAGGCCGAAGCGGGTCTGGCCCGCGAGCAGTTCGACCGGGAAGCCGATTTCGGACTTGATCTCGCCCTTGGCGTCGACGTTGTAGATGCCGTGACCGATGAGCTTTGCCGGATCGCCTTCGGAAGCGAGCCAGAAGCCGCCCTTGCCGTCCAGCGTGATGCCTTCGATGTCGAGTTTCTGGGCCGCCGCGCCGCCGCGGATCACCGGCAGGGCAGAGGTGATGACGGCAGGCTTCTGCGTCGCATCGATCGTGAAGATCGTCGGCTGCATGGAATAGAAGCTGTCATTGACCGCATAAAGCGTGCCGGCCTTCTCGGCATCGCCCACAAGACCGGAGAGCGCGCCCCAGCCGATGGGTGCACCGTCGACGATTTCGGAGCGGATCATCGGATAGGCCGGCGTGCCCTCGGCAAGCTCATAAACCATGACGTGCGAACGCGGGCCACCGTCTTCACCGAGATCAACCTCATTGGCGGTCGCGAACAGGTTACGGCCGGGAATGGCAACCGCGCCTTCCGGAGAGACGCCGGACGGCAGAAGCTGAACGAGTTCCGGCTCCGCGCCGGTGTCCTTGTAGACGCCTACGATCGAAGCACGTTCGGAAAGTACGAAGAAGTATTTCTGACCGTTGAAGGTTGCGGCTTCCAAACCTTCGAGTTCGACGCCCTTGGACTTGGCGCGCTTGTCCGGGAAATGACCGATCCGGGCGATGGCGAGTTCCAGCGAGGGGCCGGATTCGTAAAGAACCTTGCCGGTCTTGTCGAAGATGGTGAAGCTGCGCGAACCGCCTTCGTAATCGCCTTCATTGGCAACGACGAAACGATTGTCGTCCAGCCACTTCAGGGCGTCGGGCTCGCGCAGGACGCCTTCCTTCTTGCCGGTGAACTTCAACGCGCCATCGGACTTGGTATCGATACCGGCGAGATCGACCTTGCCGGCGGAGAAGTGATTCTTCACTTCGCCGGTTTTGCCGTCGACGATGACGATATGGTTGTTTTCCTGGAGCGTCAGGCCGATTTCGCCGAGGCTGTTGATCGAGACGAATTCGGGCTCCGGGTCCTCCGGCGCAATTTCGGCAAGCCCGGTCAGGGCGACGTGCTTGATGGAAGCGCAATCGGCAACGCCGTCCTTCAGGGAGACGATTGCGAGATCGCCGGCCGGCATCTGCGGCAGCTTGCCCTCGTCGAGCTCTTCGTCACGCTCGTTCTCGATGGCGATGGCGGCAAACGTCTTGTCCGGAGAGATCGCAACGGAGTCCGGCTGGCCGCCGAGATCACAGGTCGCATCGATCTTCATGGAGGCGACGTCGACGATGGCGAGCTTGCCGGAAGGTTTCTGCTTGTTCTCGGAGGTGTTGACGGCAACCAGCGCCTTGGCACCGACGACGGCGACGGAGGTCGGCTCGCCGTCCATCATCAGGGCGCTGCCGGCCTTCGGAGCCTTGGCGTCGGTGATGTCGACAAAACCGATCGCGCCGAGCGGGCTGTCCGAATAGATCAGCGTGTTACCGTCTTCCGAGGCGGTGATGATCTCGGCCGAGGTGGTCGAAAGCTTGTCCTTGTCGGCCGGCAGGTTGGTGGCAACGGGGAAGGACGCAATACGATTGAAGACCTGGTCGGCAGCGGCCGGCGCCGCGACCGAAGCCAGCAGCGCGGCCGTCAGCGCGGCGCGGGAAATGGAATACGTCATCGGGAAACCTCCTGTTTCCATGAGAAAGGAACAGAAGGCTTTTGCGTCACGTGCATGACACGCACATGACAGTTGACTCACTTTGTCGGGACGCCCGCCCCTCCCCCGAGACGCCGGCGAATGGATCGGCAAGGCAAGTCGTAACAGCCGGCAAGACGCAAAAGAAAAGCCCGGCCGAGGCCGGGCTTAATTTGCAGAGCTATGCGTTCCGCCCTGGGGCCGAACGACAGCCAGCCGATCAGCTGTTGACAGCGTCCTTCAGGCCCTTGCCGGCCGTGAACTTCGGAACGTTGCGAGCCGGGATATCGACTTCAGCGCCGGTCGACGGGTTGCGGCCCTTGGAGGCTTCGCGACGAGCGACGGTGAAAGCACCGAAGCCAGCGAGGCGAACATCGCCGCCGTTCTTCAGCTCGGCCTGAACCGTTTCGAAAACGGCGTCAACGGCGGAAGCTGCATCGGCCTTGGTGAGGCCGGCCTTTTCGGCGACCGCGGATACGAGTTCGTTCTTGTTCATGTTTCCACCCTTTCTGACTGGTATGAAACGACTCAATGGATAAGTCGGGCGGAGAATACGTAAGCATCTGCCCTACGCAACTGAAAAGCACCGCAATTGCCCGGAAAACAAGACGTTTCAGGGAGTTTGCACAAAAAAGGCTGGCATTTTTGCCAGCCTTTTTCCGTTCGATGTGCCAATTTGGCAAGATTAAGGCAAAAGAGCCTCAATGTGCCATGGAAGCGCCCGCATCGTCGGCACCTTCCACAGTGCCGATTGCAGGAGTTTCAACCGTTCCGTCCCATTCAATCGGTTCAGGTACGCGGACCAGGGCATGCCTGATAACCTCGCCCATGCGCGAGACGGGAACGATCTCCAGATTGTTCTTCACGTTGTCCGGAATGTCCGCCAGATCCTTGGCGTTTTCTTCCGGGATCAGAACTTTCTTGATGCCGCCGCGGAGAGCCGCAAGCAGCTTTTCCTTGAGACCGCCGATCGGCAGAACGCGACCGCGCAGCGTGACCTCACCCGTCATGGCGACATCCTTGGAAACCGGAATGCCGGTCATGACGGAGACGATTGCCGTTGCCATGGCGATACCGGCGGACGGACCGTCCTTCGGCGTCGCGCCTTCCGGAACGTGCACGTGGATGTCGCTCTTGTCGAACCGCGGGGGTTCGATGCCGAAATCCACGGCCCGCGAGCGGACATAGGAAGCGGCAGCCGAAATCGACTCCTTCATGACGTCCTTCAGGTTACCGGTGACCGTCATGCGGCCCTTGCCCGGCATCATCACGCCTTCGATCGTCAGCAGTTCGCCGCCGACCTCGGTCCAGGCCAGACCGGTAACAATACCGACCTGATCCTCGCCTTCGGCCTCACCATGACGGAAGCGCGGCACACCGAGATAGTCGTGTATGTTCTCGGCGGTCACGGCGACAGACTTCACCTTGCCCTTGATGATCTCGGTGACCGCCTTGCGGGCGAGCTTCATCAGTTCTCGCTCGAAGGAACGGACACCGGCTTCGCGGGTATACTGCTGGATCACGGCCATCAGAGCATCGTCGGAGACCGAAAACTCTTCCGGCCGCAGCGCATGCTCCTTGATCGCCTTGGGCAGAAGGTGCCGCTTGGCGATCTCCCGCTTTTCATCTTCCGTGTAACCGGCGATGCGGATGATCTCCATGCGGTCCATCAGGGGACCCGGAATGTTGAGCGTGTTGGCCGTGGTGACGAACATCACGTTGGACAGGTCGTATTCCACCTCGAGATAGTGGTCCATGAAGGTGGAGTTCTGTTCCGGATCCAGCACCTCAAGCAGGGCCGAGGACGGGTCGCCGCGGAAGTCCATGCCCATCTTGTCGATCTCGTCGAGCAGGAAGAGCGGGTTTGACTTCTTCGCCTTCTTCATCGACTGCACGATCTTGCCGGGCATCGAGCCGATATAGGTGCGGCGGTGGCCTCGGATCTCGGCTTCGTCACGAACGCCGCCGAGCGCCATGCGCACATATTCGCGGCCGGTCGCCTTGGCGATCGACTTCGCAAGCGAGGTCTTGCCGACGCCCGGAGGGCCGACGAGGCACAGAATCGGGCCTTTGATCTTGGTCGCACGCGCCTGGACGGCGAGATATTCGACAATGCGTTCCTTGACCTTGTCGAGACCGAAATGATCCTCGTCGAGGATCTTCTCGGCGGCGTTCAGGTCCACCTTGACCTTGGACTTCTTGCCCCAGGGCAGGCCCAGCAGCCAGTCGAGGTAGTTGCGAACGACCGTCGCTTCCGCCGACATGGGGCTCATGTGGCGCAGCTTCTTCAGTTCGGCCTCGGCCTTTTCCTTGGCTTCCTTGGAAAGCTTGGTCTTGGAGATGCGCTCTTCCAGTTCGGCCATCTCGTCGCGGCCATCCTCGCCGTCGCCGAGCTCCTTCTGGATCGCCTTCATCTGTTCGTTCAGGTAATACTCGCGCTGGGTCTTCTCCATCTGGCGCTTGACGCGCGAGCGGATGCGCTTTTCGACCTGAAGGACGGAAATTTCGCCCTCCATGAAGCCGAGAGCCTTTTCGAGACGCTGCTTGACGCTGACGGTCTCGAGCATCTCCTGCTTCTCGGTGATCTTGATCGACAGGTGCGAAGCGACCGTATCGGCCAGCTTCGAGTAGTCCTCGATCTGGCTCGCGGCGCCAACGACTTCCGGCGAGATCTTCTTGTTCAGCTTGACGTAGTTCTCGAACTCGGAGACGACCGAGCGGGAAAGCGCCTCGATCTCGACGGCGTCTTCGGCCGGTTCGGCGAGAACATGGGCCGTCGCTTCGTAGAACTCTTCGCGTGCGGTATAGCCATCGATCCGGGCGCGCGCCCGGCCTTCGATCAGCACCTTGACGGTGCCGTCCGGCAGCTTGAGAAGCTGGAGAACGTTGGCAACCGTGCCGACCTCGTAGATGGCCGACGGAGCCGGATCGTCATCACCGGCATTAATCTGGGTCGCCAGCATGATCTGCTTGTCGGAGCCCATGACCTCTTCCAGAGCGCGAATGGACTTCTCGCGCCCGACGAACAGAGGCACGATCATGTGTGGGAAAACCACGATGTCGCGCAGAGGCAATACGGGATAGATATTGCTCTCGTTTGCTGCAGACGTTTTCGACATTTCACTTCCTTTCCGACGTCCCGGGGCGGACCCGGAACCTAATGCCCTACCCCGAAGGCGACAGGCATATTTCTTGCTCCTCCAAGAAATGGAGTTCTCAGAACGCGAATTCAAGCCTGACATGCCTGTACCGCCACCGGCATTGTGACAGCGATATTACAGGCAGATGCCCGAACCTACAAATAACCCGTTTGCCTGGCCTGAAGCGAGACAAGCGGCCAGTCCCGCGATCCGATCCGCGGTGTCGACCGCGAGCGAAGCACTTCGTTCTTTTCTAACCCAAGCCGTGGCCGGCGAAAACCGCGTTTTGACGATTTACGGTAGCGGCAGCGTCATTGGTCTAAAACAACACTGGAAAAGGGTCTGCGCAACGAAAAAGGCCCGCCACAAGGGCGAGCTTTCATCTTCATTCTTGCGCGGACCGCGGGTCAGGCCGAAGCGTTGGCCTTTTCTTCCTGGCGATCGGCGTAAATGTAGAGCGGACGCGAATTGCCGTTGACGACATCGTCCGAAATGACGACTTCGCGCACACCTTCGAGTTCCGGCAGTTCGAACATGGTGTCGAGCAGGATCTTCTCCATGATCGAGCGCAGGCCGCGGGCGCCGGTCTTGCGGACGATCGCCTTGCGGGCGATGCCGCGAAGCGCATCCTCGTGGAAGGTCAGCTCCACGTCTTCCATCTCGAACAGGCGCTGGTACTGCTTGACCAATGCGTTCTTCGGCTCGGACAGGATCTGGATGAGAGCGTCCTCATCGAGGTCTTCCAGCGTCGCCAGAACCGGCAGACGGCCGATGAATTCCGGGATCAGACCGAACTTGACGAGATCCTCAGGTTCCAGTTCGCGCAGCACCTCGCCGACGCGCCGGTCGTCCGGGGCAGCCACGGTCGCGCCGAAGCCGATCGAAGTCTTCTCGCCGCGGGCGGAGATGATCTTGTCGAGACCTGCGAATGCGCCGCCGCAGATGAACAGGATGTTCGTCGTGTCGACCTGCAGGAATTCCTGCTGCGGATGCTTGCGGCCACCCTGCGGCGGAACCGAAGCGACCGTGCCTTCCATGATCTTCAAGAGCGCCTGCTGCACGCCCTCGCCCGACACGTCGCGGGTGATGGAGGGGTTGTCCGACTTGCGGGAAATCTTGTCGACTTCGTCGATATAGACGATGCCGCGCTGGGCACGCTCGACATTGTAGTCGGCAGCCTGCAGGAGCTTCAGGATGATGTTCTCGACGTCCTCACCGACATAGCCGGCTTCGGTCAGCGTCGTGGCGTCCGCCATGGTGAAGGGAACGTCGATGATGCGGGCCAGCGTCTGGGCAAGATAGGTCTTGCCGCAGCCGGTCGGACCGACGAGCAGGATGTTCGACTTCGCAAGCTCGACGTCACCGCCCTTGGAAGCGTGCGACAGGCGCTTGTAATGGTTGTGCACCGCGACGGAAAGGATCTTCTTGGCCTGCTTCTGGCCGATCACATATTCGTCGAGGATCTTGATGATGTCCTGCGGCGTGGGAACGCCGTCACGGGACTTCACCATGGAGCTCTTGTTCTCCTCGCGGATGATGTCCATGCACAATTCGACGCATTCATCACAGATGAATACCGTCGGGCCGGCAATCAGCTTGCGGACCTCGTGCTGGCTCTTGCCGCAGAAGGAACAATAAAGGGTATTCTTGGAGTCACCGCCGTTGCTACCGCTGACCTTGCTCATATCTTCATCCTTCCAGCACGCCGCTCCTCCGCCTCGACGGAGGGCGGTCACTCTCTACGCCCGGCGCGGATCGCCCTTCGGCCCCGGGCCTTATCCGATCCGGAGAGGTACTAGCCGGTCCATTCGATCCACAAATCAGACCGGCGGCAACGAAACCCCTACAGACCGCAGACTATGTCATAAAAATTCAACACAGCCTTAATAGTTACTATTAGCGCTTTCGCAGCCAGATTAAACCCCTTACGTGATCACGAGCGCTTCACTTCATTTAGCGTCGTGACCATATGGCAACGGAGCATCAGGCTGCCGGCGTACCTTCGATTTCCTGGCGCGACGTCAGGATCTTGTCGATCAGACCCCAGTCCTTCGCCTCTCCGGCCTCCATGAAATGGTCGCGATCGAGCGTCTGCTCGACTTCTTCATAGGTGCGGCCGGTATGCTTTACGTAAACTTCGTTCAGGCGACGCTTCATCTTGATGATGTCACGAGCGTGGCGTTCGATGTCGGACGCCTGGCCCTGGAAACCACCCGAAGGCTGGTGCACCATGATGCGCGCGTTCGGCGTCGCAAAGCGCATGCCCTTCTCGCCGGCGGCGAGCAAAAGCGAGCCCATGGAAGCAGCCTGCCCGACGCAGAGTGTCGACACGGCAGGGCGAATGAACTGCATGGTGTCGTAGATCGCCATGCCGGCGGTCACGACGCCACCCGGCGAATTGATGTAGAGGGCGATTTCCTTCTTCGGGTTCTCGGCCTCGAGAAACAGCAATTGCGCGCAGACGAGCGAAGCCATGGTGTCTTCGACCGGACCCGTGAGGAAGATGATGCGTTCCTTCAGCAGGCGGGAAAAGATGTCGTAGGAGCGTTCGCCGCGATTGGTCTGTTCCACGACCATCGGCACCAGAGCCATGGCGGTATCAACTGGATTTCTCATGTCCGTCCTTTGTCAGCCTGTTCCCCGAACACTCGATGCGCGGCGGGAATCACGTAATATCTGTCAATCCCTACATAGAGTGTCCGCACCCTCGACTTCAAGACGCGAGGTTTGGATATCCTTAATCGTCAAGCGCCGGTCTTAACCGCCGGCGTAAGGCTTTTGCGGCAAATTGCCTAATCTTTCCGAATGCCTGGGGACCCACTTCACAAGAAACGGCTCATATGGTGAACGTTCGGTAACGTTCAATACAGGGGCAGAAAAACTGGGGACGGCCACGGCATCGCCGTTTTCGTAGGAACTGATTAACCTGTCTTCATCACTTTGAAGTCATATTCTCGAAAAACCAATTCAGGATCGACCCCTGTGCTCGATGTCAAAACGGCGTTCCTCCTCTGGGCGACAGAAGCCGGCACGCTGGCAATGCTGCTGCTTGTGGCTTGGCTGCGGTCCCGCGGTGAAAAGCACTATCTGATGTTCGGGCTGGGGTTTGCCGCGCATGCGCTTGGCATCGCGCTGGTCAGCTTTCGCGGACAGATCCCCGATTTCGTTTCGATCCAGGCCGCAAACTTCATCGCGCTTTCGGCCTTCGGTCTATGGCTGTCCGGATTGCGCTGCCTCGACGAACGTCCCCTCGCCTCCTTCGCCGCCATCCCCAGCCTCATCTGGGTCGCCGGCAACCTTCTCCCCGTGGTGCGCGACAGCTTCGCCCATCGAATGGCTTTGTACGACGTCGCAACAGCGGTCGGGTTCAGCCTGATGGCGGCAACGGTGGCAACGGCGCGGTTCGGCACCGGCCGCCACCGTATCGCACTGATCGGCATCTGGATGACGCAGGCGCTGTTCAATCTCGGTTTCGCCGTTGCCGTCGTCCTGCAGCAGCCCGCCAGCTTCAAGGACGTGTCGATCAGCGCCCTGGTGGGGATCGCCGGCATCATCGGCTTCGTGGGCTCCATCGCCATTATCGCCAAGCTTCTGATGGACCGTTCCGAGGACCGGTTGCGGCTGCTTGCGATAACCGACCCGCTCACCGGCGCACTGAACCGGCGGGGCCTGATCGACCGGTTCGAAACCATTCGCGCCCGCGCCGGCGACATGAAGCGCGAGGTCGCACTGCTGGTTTTCGATCTCGATCACTTCAAGAAGATCAACGACAGTCGCGGCCATCAGGCCGGGGACGCGGTTCTGGTGGCGTTCACCCAATCCTGCCGGTCGCTCATGCCGGCCAATGCCTGTTTCGGTCGAAGCGGCGGCGAAGAATTCGCAGCCCTCCTCGATCTTGCCGGCATGCATGACGCCGTGCTGGTGGCGGAAGCCATTCGGCGCACCGTCGCCGAAAAGCCGATCGCCTTCGGGGGACAGATCCTGCGTGTTACCGTTAGTATCGGCATCGCCACGCTGCCCGCCGCCGAAGCAGATCTCGACCGGCTGATGAGCGGCGCGGACCGCGCCCTCTACAAGGCAAAGGCCAGGGGACGGAACCGTACGGCGGTCCTGACGGGCGAGAAGGTGCTCTGCGTTCCCTCATCGACGCCACAGGCCATCGACGAACAGGCGGACAGGCAGGTCGCGGCGCTGCGCCGCCTACAGACGATGGCATCCTCACAGCAGGATCTCTACCGTTCCTGAACAATCCTCTTCCGGCAACGATGCGGATTGGATAGAGAACCCACCCATGACCGATCTTTCCTTCCTTTCCATCGACAAAGCCTCACGGCGCGTCAGCCTCGACGGCCGCAATCCGGCTTTCTACTCCGATCCGAACCGGGTCTACGCGGCGCTGCATGCCGAATGTCCGACCTTCTACTGGGAGGAGCAGAAGCAGTGGTTCGTGACCGGCTACGATACAGTCAACGCGCTGTTGCGCGACCGGCGTTTCGGCCGCCAGATCCTGCACATCGCGACCCGTGAGGAACTCGGCATGCCCGAGCCTGCCGACCACACGCGCCATTTCGACGCCGCGGAAGCGCATTCCCTTCTGGAACTGGAACCGCCGGAACACACCCGGCTCAGAACGCTGGTCAACCGCGCCTTCGTTTCCCGGCACGTCGAGAAGATGAAACCTGAGATCGAGGAGCTTGCCAACCGGCTGATCGATGCCTTCGAAAAGGATGGCAAAACCGAACTGCTCTCCTCCTTCGCCGACATCATTCCGGTGACCATGATCGCCCGCATGATCGGCATTCCCGAGGAGATGGGCCCCCAACTGCTCAAGTGGTCCCACGACTACGTGGGCATGTACATGTTCAAGCGCACCCGTGCCGACGAGGAAGCAGCCGATCGCTCGGCACAGGAATTCGCCGACTATGTGCGCAGCATGATCGCGGAGCGCCACGCCAATCCGCAGGACGACCTCCTCAGCCACATGATCCACACCGAGCACAAGGGGCAGTACCTCACAGAGGACGAGCTTATCTCGACGACGATCGTGCTGCTGAATGCCGGTCACGAGGCAACGGTGCACCAGATCGGCAATTCGGTGCGCGTCATCCTCGAAAGCGGCCTCTCCCCTGCCGAGATGTTCCGCGACGAGAAGGCGACCGAAAGAACCGTCGAGGAAACACTCCGCATCTGCGCCCCGGTGCATATTTTCCAGCGCTATTGCCTGGAGCCGGCTGAAATCGACGGGGTGTCGTTCAAGCGCGGCGACAAGGTGAGCATGATCCTTGCCGCCGCCAATCTCGATCCCGAGAAATTCACGGAACCCTTGACCTTCCGGCCGGACCGCGACGAAGCGCCGAACCTCTCCTTCGGCGCGGGCATCCATTTCTGCATCGGTGCTCCGCTGGCGCGGTTGGAACTCAACATCGTGCTGCCGTTACTGTTCAAGCGACTGCCTGGCATGCGGATCACTGCTCCGCCACGGGTGAAGGACGTCTATCACTTCCATGGACTGGAGCGGCTGGACCTCGCCTGGTAGGCGAGGTTTGCCGCGATCATTCCGCCGGCTGAACGACCACAGTTCGGCGGACGCCGCGCCCGATTCCAAGAACCGCCAGGGCAGCGAGCAGACACATGAAACCGGCGATATAGACCGCCGGCATGAAGGTCTCGTAGTCCGTCCTGATGTAACCGGCGCCGAAAGTGGCAGTTGCAGCGCCAAGCTGATGGGCAGCGAAGATCCAGCCGAACACGATGTTCGCCTTGTCGCGACCGAAATTCTCCACTGTGAGCTTGACCGTCGGCGGCACCGTGGCGACCCAGTCCAGACCGTAAAAGACGGCAAAGATCGAAAGCGTCACATAGTCGAAGCCCGAGGCCGACAGGAAGATCAGTGAAAGGCCGCGCAGGCCATAGAACCAGAAGAGCAGCCAGCGATTGTCGAAACGGTCCGACAGCCAACCGGCGCCGAGCGTGCCGATGAAATCGAAGATACCGATCATCGCCAGCATGCCGGCGGCACTGACCGCAGCCACGCCATAATCACCGCAGATCGATATCCAATGGGTCTGGATCAGCCCGTTGGTGGAGAGACCGCAGACGAAGAAGGTGAAGAACAGTATCCAAAAGACCGGCTTCACCGAGGCTTCACGCAGGGCGGCAATCGGCGCAATCAGAAGAGACGACAGGCGCGCCGAGCGGATGGGGGCCGGCTGCAGTTCACGGCTGCCATAGGGTGCCAAGCCAAGGTCGGCGGGATAGTTGCGCATCAGCGCCAGCACGATCATCATCGCGAGCATCAGTACGGCGACGTTCAGCGACAGGGCGACACGCCAGCCAAAGGCCTCCGTTAGACTTGCCAGCAGTGGCAGGAAGATAAGCTGGCCGGTCGCATTGCTCACCGTCATCAGGCCAACGATGACACCCCGGCGCGCCTGGAACCATCGGGTCGCGACGGTTGCACCGAGAACGAGTGCCGTCATGCCGGTGCCGAACCCGACGACAACACCCCACAGCACGACCATCTGCCAAAGCTCCTTCATACCGAAGGAAAGGAGAATACCCCCGCCGATCAATGTAAGGGCCACCCCGATCACCGCGCGCATACCGAAATGATTCATCAGGGCAGCAGCGAATGGACCAAGCAACCCGAAGAACGCCAGCCGGATTGCCATGGCGGAAGAGATTTCCTCCGTGGTCCAGCCGAATTCACGGCTAAGCGGCGCGATCAGCACCCCGGCCGACCCCATGGCGCCCGCGGTCGCAAGCATGGTGATGAAGGTAATCCCGGCAACAACCCATCCATAGTGGATGCCGCGCGCCGCGAGGTAACGGGCAAGTTTGGCGGAAATCAAGGTCGCTCTCCTACAGTTGGTTGCCGGCGGCGGATATATGCGGGTATATGCCCACACATATTCGTTCAGAAAATTAGCGAATTAACGAATTGCTTTATTCAAGGTCTTCGATGGCGGCGAGAATACGGTCGAGGCCATCCGCTTCGAGCCTGTTCTCGATACGAGCCTGAACCTCTTCCCAGATCGGCATGGCATCCTTCAACAAGGTCTCGCCCCGTTCCGACAGCGCCAAAGCAGTTTCCCGATGATCCGTCACAGGGACAGCGGCCACCAGTCCCATTCGTTCCAAAACCTTAGCGTTGCGGCCAACGGTCGAGCGATCCAGATCCGACTGCCTCGCAAGGTCGGTCAAAGAAACCGGCTGCTGACGCCGGATGCGTCGCAACTGGCTGAATTGGGTTACATTGATTCCAAGCGGAGCCAGCGCTGCGTCATAGATCGCAGTCAGTCGGCGCGAGGCATTTCGGAGCTTGATGCAATAACAGGAAGAAACGATCATGATACGGGTATATACCCGCATCATGATCGATGCAAGATCTCAGTTGGTTACCCGATAGCGCGGAGCGGGCCGACGCTTCGACAGATGCGGCCCGAGCGCAGAACGCGCCGCGCCAAGCGCCGCCAGCAATCCTGCATCTTCCAGCGAGGGGATGGTAACCAGTTCGCCGTCATCGAAACCGGCCAGTGCGGCCTCCACCATGTCATCCACCTCCATGACCATGTCAGGATTGAGCGCCTCGACGCTGCCACCCGCCCTATCGAAAATCTCCGTGCGCGTGAGACCCGGCAGCACGGCCTGGATACGAACCGGATGATCCTTGAGTTCGCTGGCCAAGGACTGAGTCAGGGCGAGAACGAACGCCTTGCTGGCGCTATATGTGCCATTGAACAATTCCGGCATGATGGCGACCACCGAAGCGATATTGATAAGGCTTCCCCTGCCCCGCGCAACGAAAGCCTGGGCGGCGGCAATGGCCAGCCGGTTTGCGGCGGTCACGTTGACCGCGATCATCCGGTCGAGATAGGCGGTCTCGCCGGAAAGAAGCGGACCGCTCGGACCGATGCCGGCATTATTGACGAACAGCGCGATATTCTCGTCCTCGCGCAGCCGCGCCTCGACCCGGGCGACATCCCCGGCCTTCTCCAGATCCGCTGTCAGGACGGCGGCGGAAATGCCTGCGCTCTCCTGCAACTCCTGGGCCAGCGCGCCGAGCCGCGCGGCATCGCGTGCAACAAGGATCAGGTTATAGCCACGCAGAGCAAGCTTGCGGGCATAGGTCGCGCCAATTCCGGAAGAGGCGCCGGTAACGAGCGCGGTGCCCGGCGATGTTTCATTGCGTGCCATGTCGATCTCCATTTTATTTACTGGCATATGCCACTATATTGAGGCAATGCTCCCGCAATGCAAGAGGTGTCGGCAGAAACTTTTCATCCGGACCGGGTGAGCATAGGAGTCCGATGCCGCTCAGCACGAAACGAGGAAGAACGAGACGATGAAGAAAGATGACGAGGTTTGGATGCATTGCACCAACAGCGCGATAAGACGCGCCGCCCGGCAACTCGGGCAGCTCTATGACGATATGATTTCGCAGAGCGGCCTCAAGGGAACCCAATTCTCCCTGTTGTCGCAGATTGCCCGTTCGGAAGAGCCGACGCTGAAAACACTGGCCGAAGCACTCGTCATGGATTTGTCGGCCCTCGGCCACACCCTGAAGCCCCTGATCCGCGACGGCTATGTGGAGCTTGTGGCAGACGCAGCCGATCGGCGTGCCAAGCGGGTGCGGCTGACCGAGAGCGGTCGAACCAAACAGCAGGAAGCGACTGTTCTCTGGCGCAAGGCGCAAGACCGTTTCGATGAGATCTACGGCGAACGGCAATCGCGCGAGATCCGCGAGGCGCTGGCCGTTATTGCCTCCCGGGACTTTGCCGCTCGCTTCAAGGCACCCGATACGAAGCCATGAACAGGTGTGGACGGACACCGGGAACAGGATATAAGCGACCCCGGCTTCAGGGTGCCGGCGGAACCTTTGCGGAGCGGGCAAGATCCAGCCACGCCTTGGCCGCGAAAGACAGATAGCCGCCGCGCCGCCAAACCCAGGCCATGTGCCAGTCCATTCGCGGCGAATGCACGGGAACATGAGTGACGCCGGGGCGCACGCGGCGTTCTGCGATCATCATCGGCAGGAACCCTATCCCGAGCCCCGCCCCCACCAGTTCCACAATGAAATTGATCTGACCGCTGCGGGCCGCGATGACCGGATCGAACCCGGCCTCCCGGCAGGCATCCAGAATGATCGGGTTGAGAGCGAACCCCACATCGAACAGGACGAACGGCATGGACTGGAGGTCGTGAAGGGCGACGCCCTCCCGTTTTGCAAGTGGATGATCTTCCGGAATGAGGACGTGCAGCGGCTCGCGCGTCACCTCCTGCCATTCGAAACGATCCGGGACCGGCAGCAGCGAAGCGCCGAGTTCCACCTCCCCCGCCATGACCAGTTCCTCCAGTTTGCGGCTGCCATGCTCGACCAGCTGTATTTCCACCTCCGGATGCCGGCTGCGGTAGATGGCGAAGAGAGGTGCGAACAGGGCATCGCTGCCGATCGGCGGAAGGCCAAGCTGCAGGCGCCCACGGCGCAAACCGCGCAACTCCGAGAGTTCGGCAAGGAGATCCTCCCGCTGCGTCAGCATGGTCTGGGCGCGGCGAAACACGATCTCGCCCGCATCCGTCAACGCAACCTTATGACCTGTCCGGTCGATCAGCGCGAAACCAAGCTCCTCCTCAAGCTGTCGAACGGCCTTGCTCACCGCCGACTGGGTGATGAACACCGTTCGGGCGGCCTGGGAAAAACCGCCCTGACGGATGACCTCGACGAAGGCGCGGAGCGTTCGAATTTCCATAAGTATTCCAATTCGGACTTTTTTCTATGACATCAATTCATTTTGTTCATAGTACGATCACGCCTATATTTCCAGCGACCACACAAGGTGCTGAAAATGTCATCCCGTAACATCGCCCTGCTCATACGCCGCCAGATGCACTCAAACCGGCTGGTGCAGATCGCCATCATCGCGGCTTTCTGGCTGGCCGGAGAAACCGTCGCCCGCCTGCTAGCGCTACCGATCCCCGGCGGCGTCATCGGCATGGCGATGGTATTGTTGCTCTTGGCAAGCGGCCGACTGCGTCCGTCCAGCATGCGTGACGGCGCCCGCTGGCTGCTGGCGGAAATGCTGTTGTTCTTCGTTCCGGCGGTTCTTGCTGTCCTCGACCACCAGGAGTTCATCGGGCTTCTCGGCCTCAAGGTTCTTGCGGTCATTCTGGGCGGCACGATTGCCGTCATGGCTTCCACCGCGATCGCCGTCGATATCGGCTATCGCCTCATGCTCGCCCATGGAGGCGACCGTGCCCTTCGTCGGTAATCCCACCCTGATGACCGCCTTCTGGTCGGCGGCCACGATCTTCTTCTATATCGTCTCGAAGGCGATCTACCGGCGCTGGCAGCAAAGCTGGCTTTCGCCGCTGATCGTGACGCCGATGGCGCTGATTACGCTCGCCCTGCTGCTGCGGGCCAATTATGCGGAATATATCCACGCCACCCACTGGCTGGTTGCCATGCTCGGTCCGGTAACCGTGGCCTTCGCGATCCCGATCTTCGAGGAACGCCATACGATCCGGCGCTACTGGCCGGTGCTGGCCTTCGGCGTCGTTGTCGGCAGCGCGACGGCGATGCTGACGGCCTGGGCGCTTGCCAGCCTGCTCAGCATCGACGGCGCATTGCGTCTCAGCCTTCTGCCGCGTTCGATCAGCACGCCCTTTGCCATGACCATCTCGCAGGATATCGGCGGCGTACCGGATCTGACCGCCATCTTCGTGGTCGTCACGGGGGTCTGCGGTGCGGCGCTGGGCGAAACCCTGCTGCGCTTCCTGCCGATCCGCTCGACGCTTGCCCGCGGAGCCCTGTTCGGCATGGGCGCCCACGGCGCAGGCGTCGCGAAGGCTCACCAGATCGGCTCGGAGGAAGGCTCCATTGCCGGCCTGGTGATGGTCCTGGTCGGCCTCGTCAACGTCCTCGCGGCGCCGCTGCTCGCTATGCTGCTGCGCTGACGGCGCTCCAATCTCGGCTCGACTTCAGAGTTTGATGACGTAGTCCTTGCGAGTCGTTTCAACGACTTCCCAGGTTCCGCTGAAGCCCGGTCTCAGGATCATCCGGTCGCCCGCTCTGAGATGGACCGGTTCGCCGCCATCCTCGGTCACGATCGAATGACCTTCGAGGACGTTGAAATATTCCCACTCGTCGTAGGAAATCCGCCACTTGCCCGGCGTCGCCTGCCAGATTCCGGCATAAAGCGAACCCTCTCGCTCCTCGATGTTCCAAGTGGTGAAACGGGGATCGCCGGAAATCAGCCGGTCGGGGGCGGGAACGCCCTCCTCCGGCTCGATTCCTGCGAGATCGAATGTCAGAAAATTCGTCATTGGTTCTCCGATGCGCCGCAGCCTCAAGGCCACGGCGCGGTTACCTTGGTCAGACCCTGGCGAGCGACTGGTCGAGATCGCCGATAATGTCCTCGGCGTCCTCGATGCCGACCGATAGGCGCACGACATCCGGCCCGGCACCGGCCGCAATCTGCTGCTCCTCGGAAAGCTGGGCATGGGTGGTGGAAGCCGGATGGATCACCAGCGAGCGCGTATCGCCGATATTGGCCAGATGCGAGAAGAGTTGCAGCCCCTCGACAAGCGCCTTGCCGGCCGCGTAGCCGCCCTTGACACCAAAGGTGAAGACCGCACCGCCGCCCTTCGGCGAATAACGCTGTTGCAGGGCATGGTTCGGATCATCGGGCAGGCCGGCATAATTCACCCAGGCCACCTTCGGATGCTGCTTCAGCCATGTGGCGACCCGCAGGGCGTTTTCGCAATGACGCTGCATGCGCAGCGGCAGCGTCTCGATGCCGGTCAGGATCAGGAAGGCGTTCATCGGGGCAATCGCCGGCCCGAGATCGCGAAGCCCGAGCACGCGGCAGGCGATAGCGAAGGCAAAATTGCCGAAGGCCTGATGCAGCACGATACCGGAATATTCCGAGCGCGGCTTTGAAAGCATCGGGAACTTGTCGGACTGCGACCAGTCGAAGGTGCCGCCATCGACGATGACGCCACCCATCGAATTGCCGTGCCCGCCGAGGAACTTCGTGGCCGAGTGGACGACGATATCCGCCCCGTGTTCGAGCGGCCGGACGAGATAGGGGCTCGCCATCGTGTTGTCGACGATCAGCGGCAGGCCATGACGGCGGGCGACATCGGCAATCGCGGCGATATCGACAAAGGTGCCGCCAGGATTGGCAAGGCTTTCGATGAAGATCGCACGGGTGTTCTCGTCGATCTGCGCGGCGAAGTCCGCGGGATCGGCGGGATCGGCCCAGCGGACCTGCCAGCCGAAATTCTGGAAGGCATGGCCGAACTGGTTGATCGACCCGCCGTAGAGCTTCCTTGCGGCCACGAAATTATTGCCGGCCTGCATCAGCGTGTGGAAGATCAGCATCTGAGCCGCGTGACCCGAGGCGACGGCGAGCGCCGCCGTACCGCCTTCCAGAGCGGCGATGCGCTCTTCCAGCACCGCCTGGGTCGGGTTCATGATGCGGGTATAGATGTTACCGAACTGCTTCAGTCCGAACAGCGCCGCCGCGTGGTCGGCGTCGTTGAAGACATAAGCAGTGGTCTGGTAGATCGGCGTGATTCGCGCCCCGGTCGCCGGGTCCGGCTGGGCCCCGGCATGAACCGCCAGCGTGGCAAAACCCGGATTGTTCGTCGTCATGGTTGAAACCTCCCTTGATTGGTCGGGCGGATCATAGCGTCTGGCCGCCGGTTGTCAGCCGGGTTTTTCGCCGGGTTTTTTGCCGTCTCGCGACCGGCCATCCCTCAAGATTGATCGAAGTCAATGCGGTCATGCGGCCGGCGGCTCAGGATTAATGCAAAATGGAGGTATTCCCATGGACACTGCAGTGACTGACGCAACGAGAACCGTCTTTTCGCGGCTGACCGAGTGGTTTTCCAGAAGCTGGGAAAGCGCGGCCGAAGCCGACATGATCGCATCGCTCGACGATTCCACCATCCGCAGCATCGCTCACGACTGCGGCATCTCGCCGGACCAATTGATCGAGCTTGCCAAGGCAGGTCCGCACGCCGCCGATGAAATGGTGGTAATGATGCGTGCCCTGAATATCGATCCGAGCGAGGTGGAACTGCGGTTGCGCAACGAATTCCGCGACATGCAGATCACCTGCTCGCACTGCGCATCCAAGAGCGAATGTCGCAAGGATCTGACACGCGGCACCGCAGCCGAGACCTTCGCCCACTACTGCGGCAATGCCGAATCTCTCAATGCGCTTCGCGCCAACCCGGATTTCCTGATCGCGTAGTCCGCCGACATTGCGCTCCGGTCGGTTTTCAGAGGCTGAGGCGGGGAATTTCGATGGCCGGGCAGCGGTTCATCACGACCTTGATCCCCTCCGCCTCTGCCTTGACCGCCGCGCGGTCATCCCTCACGCCAAGCTGGGACCAGACCGCTTTCGGACGCGTTTCAAGCGCCAGCACATCGTCGATCACTCCACCGAGATGTTCCGACGCGCGAAACACATCGACCATGTCGATCGGCTCATCGATGTCGGCGAGCCGCGCAACCGTCTTCTGGCCGAGAATTTCCTTGCCCTTCTGCCCCGGATTGACCGGTATCACCCGATATCCCCGCGAAAGGAGAAAACGCATGACGCCGTAGCTCGGCCGATCGGGTTTGGGCGAAGCCCCCACCAGGGCTATCGTCTTCGTGTCCTTAAGGATTCCGGCAAGGTAGGCATCGTCATAGCGGTCGTGATCGATTGTCATTTCTTCCTCGTTCATGGCGACGTCCGTCGAAGTCGTCTATAATCGGCAACAACGAATAGATGGGGTGGCCGCAACCGGCTACAAGACGGAATGGCCACAAACGACGAAAGCCCTTCCATCCATTCCCGAGCAAGGAAGACAGAGCGATGAAAAAGCTTGTTCTACTGGCCATGGTGGCCTCGACGATCGCATCGCCGGCGCTGGCGATCTCGCGCTACAACTCGCTATCCATGAGCTGCGAAGCGGCTCGCGCAGCCGTATTGAGCCAGGGGGCGGTGATCCTGCGCTATCCGTCGAAACGGGTGGCCGGCATGACGCTTTACGATCGCTATGTCCGCGACAACAACCAGTGCGAACAGCATGACTATGCGGCACGCGCCTATGTGCCGACGCGCGACAATCCCCGTTGCCCGGTCCTCGCCTGCAAGCCGGTGGACAACAGCAACGGCTTCATCCTGCGCCGCCCCTGGATCCGCTTCTGATCCTCGACGCCCAAGGGTGCCGCGATCTTCCGGATACGCCCGCAGTGTCTCAAGTCTCTGGTTTATCGCTGCGGCTGGAGCAATCCGGTCGGCATTTTGCGCGGCATGCTTCAGGCCGCCGGGCGCGACTGCGGCGCGTGCGCCAGTTCGTAGACCAGCGGGTATTCAGTCACCAGCGCATGATCCATCACGACCTTTATGCCGGCGGCTTGCGCCCTGGCGGCGGCCTCGTCGTCGCGAACGCCAAGCTGTCCCCAGATTGCACGAGGCAAGTTTGGAAGCCTCAACACTTCATCGATGACCGTTGCGAACTGATCGGCACGGCGGAAAACATCGACGATGTCGATATCGACGGGAATATCGGCAAGCCGCCCGTAGATCCGCTGTCCAAGTATCGTTTCTCCGGCGTGATTCGGATTGACGGGGAAAACCCGATAGCCCTTGCCGAGCAGGAAGCCGGCAATCCAGTGGCTCGGACGGTCATCTCTCGTCGAAGCGCCGACGATGGCTATGTTCTTTGCTGAATGAAGAATATCGGCGAGATAGGCTGCAGGATAGGAAACATGCGTCATGGAAACCTCCTCCGGCCGTAAACGGCCTTCTAACGATCCGCTGTCTCTCCCGCGCCCAATATATTTGCATTCACTTAATGACAGCTCTCCATGATCGGAAAAATGCGAGCGATTTGCCGGTTCCCCTCGATCTCACTCCGGCAAGACGGTGTGACCGTCTTCATCAAGCGGCGCGAACGGATTGTGGGCGACTTCCCAGAGGTGCCCATCGGGGTCGGCGAAGTAACCGCGATAGCCGCCCCAAAACACTTTTTCAGGCTTTTTCACCAGGCTGGCGCCGCGGGAAACTGCAAATTCCATCACGGCGTCGACCTCTGCGGGGCTGGCGACATTATGCGCAAGCGTGACACCGGAAAAGCCCGGCGAAGTGTCTTCGACGCCTGCATCCTCCGCGAGCGAGGCACGGGAGAAAAGGGCAAGAGCAACGCCCTTCAGCCTAATAAAAGTGATGGTCTCCTGCGACGCTGACGAGCGTATCCAGCCGAGGCTTTCATAAAAGGCGGTGCTGCGCCCAACATCCGCAACTCCCAAGGTAATCAATGAGACACGGCGGTCGATCTGCATGAGTGGATATCAATCCTCATATATTAAACGCTGTTCGTTTAATATATGTACCCTTTTTGTTCGCGTCAATATTAGTGTAACCTTAAGGTTGCACTCGTTCGCATCATGATCTTTTCGATATATAATTAATGAATGGGACAACAATTGGCCCCATCCACCAAATGGCGTTCTCGCCGGGAAATCGTCACTCGCCGGTCCAGGTCGGATGCCGTTTGTCGAGGAAGGCACCGATGCCTTCGGCGGCATCGCGCGCCAGCATGTTGTCGACCATTACGCGAGCCGCATAGTCGTAGGCTTCTTCCAACGGCATATCGATCTGGCGGTAGAATGCCTCCTTGCCGATCTTCAGGATCAACGGCGACTTGGAAGCGATGACGGAGGCATATTTGTCAACGACCTGGGCGAGATACTGCTTCGGGACGATCCGGTTGACGAGGCCGAAGTCCTTGGCGGTGGAGGCATCGATGGTTTCGCCCGTCAGCAGCATCTCCATGGCCTGCTTGCGATGGGCAGCGCGACTGACGGCAACCATCGGCGTCGAGCAAAAAAGGCCGATGTTCACGCCCGGCGTGCAGAAGGTGGAAGTATCGGTGCAAATGGCGAGATCACAGGAGGCCACAAGCTGGCAGCCGGCAGCCGTCGCCAGTCCATCGACCTCGGCGATCACCGGCTTCGGCAGATGCGCGATTTTCAGCATGAGGTCGGCGCAGAGCCGCATGGTCTTTTCAAAGAAAGCCCGGCCGCGATCCGGGTCTGCCCGGTGCGTCGTCATTTCCTTCAGGTCATGACCGGCGGAGAACAGCTTGCCGGAGGCGGCAAGGACGACGACCCGCACGTCCGGATCGCTGCCCGCCGTCTCCAGCGCAACCATCAGGGCCTCCATCGTGGCGATGGACAGGGCATTGGCGGGCGGATTGTTAAGCGTCAGGCGCAGCACACCGTTCGCCAGCGCCGACAACACCGGCCCATCCCCCGCCTCACCCCCAACCTTCTTGAAAGACACCACTTCCGCCATGACAAACCTCCCGGCTTCTCGTTTTCATATGCGTGGAAGCCTGCCATAAATGCCGCCGGCTCCGCCATCGAAAATCGAGGCTTTGGACAAAGGGAGGAACAATCCAACATGCAGCCGATCATGACCGCCGCGGAAATCAACCGTTTTCTGGAGACGGATTTTCCGCAGATCCACACGGATGGACACGTGTTCACGGTAACGGCTGTGGAACCCGGCGCGGTGACAATGACCTTCGACCCGTCTGAACGGCATTTGCGCCCCGGCGGCACGGTCTCCGGCCCGGCCATGTTCGCGCTCGCCGATGTCTGCGCCTATGCCGCGGTGCTCGCCCATATCGGACCGGTGGCGCTCGCCGTCACCACCAGCCTCAACATCAATTTCCTGCGCCTGCCAAAGCCTCAACCGATCGTCTGCCGGTGCCGCATCCTGAAACTCGGCAAACGGCTGGCCGTCATCGACGCGCTTCTGAGCCAGGATGGCGGCCCTGAACCGATCGCACAGGCGACAGCAACCTATTCGATCCCGCCACGCGGCTGAGCAAGCCCCAAACAGGCGATTTCCAAGCTGTCGGGACCGCTCAAAAATGCGGTAAAATAATACCACACAATCAACTCATTGTTTTTTATAAACTTTTTCGACAACATCCAAAAAATGCGGCTATTGACCATGGTACAGCCGCAGCTTATACAGCGCCCAGGTTTGCGGCCCCTTCGGACCGCATTCTTTTTTCGTGCATCACATGCATGAAACCAAGCAACAAGAAACGCCCGCCCGCCTCACGGCGCAAGGGTCCAAAACGGAAAGATAACACCATGTCTACCTTCGTTCAGAAGCCTGCTGAGGTGGAGAAGAAGTGGATCATCATCGATGCCGAAGGCCTCGTTGTCGGTCGCCTCGCCTCCCTCATCGCCATGCGCCTGCGCGGCAAGCATAAGGCCACCTACACCCCCCATGTCGACGACGGCGACAACGTCATCGTCATCAATGCCGAGAAGGTCGCCTTCACCGGCAAGAAGTATGCCGACAAGAAGTACTACTGGCACACCGGTTATCCGGGCGGCATCAAGGAGCGTACGGCTCGCCAGATCATCGAAGGCCGCTTCCCGGAGCGCGTCATCGAGAAGGCCGTCGAGCGCATGATCCCGCGCGGCCCGCTCGGCCGTCGCCAGATGAAGAACCTGCGCGTTTACGCCGGTTCCAACCATCCCCATGAAGCCCAGCAGCCGGTTGCCCTCGACGTGGCCAAGCTGAACAGCAAGAACGTAAGGAGCGCCTGATAATGGCTGACCTCTCTTCCCTGAAGGACCTCGGCACCACCGAGCAGGCCGCCGCTCCGGCGCATGTCCGCAAGGTCGATTCCCTCGGCCGCTCCTACGCCACCGGCAAGCGCAAGAACGCTGTCGCCCGCGTATGGGTCAAGCCGGGCTCCGGCAAGATCGTCGTCAACGGCCGTGACTTCACGACCTATTTCGCCCGTCCGGTTCTGCAGATGATCCTGCAGCAGCCGATCGTCGCGGCTGCCCGCACCGGTCAGTTCGACATCGTTGCGACCGTCACCGGCGGTGGTCTCTCCGGCCAGGCCGGCGCCGTTCGCCACGGCCTGTCCAAGGCCCTCACCTACTTCGAGCCGGGCCTGCGCTCGGTCCTGAAGAAGGGCGGCTTCCTGACCCGCGACAGCCGCGTGGTCGAACGCAAGAAGTACGGCAAGGCCAAGGCCCGTCGTTCGTTCCAGTTCTCCAAGCGTTAATCGCTGGATATCCGGAAACGGAAATCAAGGCGGGGCTTCGGCTCCGCCTTTTTTGTTTTGGGCGATCCGGCCAGCATTTCGGTTTTGCGGATTGCAGGCCGTCGCCTATGTTCAGGCAGATTCCAGGCAAGAGACGAAGACGAGAGATATGGCGAGCAAATCCATCGACAATGCCTTTACAGCAAAAGCCGTTCGCGGCGCCGCGACAGATCCGACCTATGCGGGCGCGCTCTCCTTCATGCGTCGCAAATTCTCGAAGTCGCTGAAGAACGTCGATGCCGCAGTCCTCGGCATTCCCTTCGACGCTGCCGTCTCCAACCGGCCGGGCGCCCGCTTCGGACCGCAGGCGATCCGGCGCGCATCCGCGATCTTCGACAACGACCCGCAATACCCGTTTTCCCGCGACCTTTTCGAGAAGATGGCCGTCATCGATTACGGCGATGTGCTGCTCGACTACGGCAACCACCAGAAGACGCCCGGCCTGATCGAGAAGGAGGCCGCGAAGATCATTGCTTCCGGCGCCTACCTGCTCGGTCTCGGCGGCGATCATTTCGTTACCTGGCCGCTTCTCAAGGCCCATGCTGCCAAGCATGGACCGCTGGCACTCGTACATTTCGACGCCCATCAGGACACCTGGGACGACGATGGCAAGCGGATCGATCACGGCTCCTTCGTCTGCCGCGCCGTGCGCGAAGGCGCGATCGATCCGAGCCATTCGATCCAGATCGGCATCCGGACGCATGCGCCGGAGGATTTCGGCATCCGCATCCTGCATGGCTACGAGGTCGAGGACCTCGGCGCACAGACGATCGCCGATCGCATCCTTGCCCATGTCGGCAGGAAGCCCTGCTATCTCACCTTCGATATCGACTGCCTCGACCCGGCATTCGCCCCGGGAACCGGAACGCCGGTTGCCGGCGGCCCATCCTCGGCCAAGATGCTTTCGGTTCTGCGCAAGCTCGGCGCGCTCGACATTCGCGGTTCCGATATCGTCGAGGTGGCGCCTGCCTATGACCACGCCGATATCACCGCCATTGCGGGCGCGACGGTCGCGATGTATATGCTCGGCCTGCGCGCCGAGAAACTCGCGACACGCACCTGACATATTGATTCAGCATTCTACGAAACAGATTCCGGAATTTCCACCAACCTCCTGACAGGGGACGATAAAATGACAGCGAAGATCTTCATCGACGGCGAACACGGCACCACGGGACTGCAGATCCGCACCCGCATGGCCGGCCGCCGCGACGTTGAACTGCTGTCCATCCCGGAAGAGGAGCGGCGCAATCAGGCAATGCGCGAAGACCTGCTGAACAGCGCCGACATCGCCATTCTCTGCCTGCCCGACGACGCCTCGCGGGAAGCGGTGCAGATGGTTTCCGGCAACAATAAGGTCCGGATCATCGACACCTCGACGGCTTTCCGCGTCGCTTCCGATTGGGCCTACGGCTTTGCCGAAATGGACAAGGCCCAGAGGGAAAAGATCCGTTCCGCCCGTTTCGTCGCCAATCCCGGCTGCTATCCGACCGGCGCGATCGGCCTTATCCGGCCGCTTCGTGCCTCAGGCATCCTGCCGGACGGCTATCCGGTCACGGTCAATGCGGTCTCGGGCTATACCGGCGGCGGCAAGCAGATGATCGCCCAGATGGAAGACCAGAGCCGGCCCGATGCCATCACGGCCAACAACTTCCTTTACGGGCTGACGCTGAAGCACAAGCATGTGCCGGAAATGAAGACCCACGGCCTGCTCGATCGCGCGCCGCTTTTTTCGCCGTCGGTCGGGCGTTTTGCGCAGGGCATGATCGTGCAGGTACCGCTTTTCCTCGACGACCTGAAGGACGGCACGACGATCGAGACGATCCATGCCGCCCTCGTCGCGCACTATGCCGGCCAGGACATCGTCAATGTGGTTTCGCTCGAGGACAGCGCAAAGCTGGCCCGCATCGATGCCGAAGAGCTGACCGGTCAGGACACGATGAAGCTCTTCGTGTTCGGCACGCAGGGCGGTCCGCACGTCAACCTCGTCGCGGTCCTCGACAATCTGGGCAAGGGTGCTTCCGGCGCAGCCGTCCAAAACATGGACCTGATGCTTTCCGCCTGAACGACGGGCTCAACGTTCGCAAGAATTGGCGAACGACAGCTTTGTCGTTCACTCTAAGTGAACGATTCGTCGCCTGATAGACGGATCGTTTGCACTTGATGATCTTGCTATGTTCCGGCTCATCAAAAGATGAGGCGCGACATGAGCGACACCCGTTTTCCAGTCTATTTCATTCCCCATGGCGGAGGCCCCTGGCCCTTCATGCAGTTTCCGGCAGGACCGGACGGCAAGAAGCCGTGGGCCGATCTTGCAGACTTCCTGAAGTCGCTTCCGAAGGATGTCGGCCGCACCCCGAAGGCCATTCTAATGGTTTCCGGACATTGGGAGGGGGAACCGGTGCCAACCCTGAGTTCGGCACCCCATCCCGGGATGCTCTATGACTATTACGGCTTTCCGCCGGAAACCTACCAGCTCACCTACCCCGCCCCGGGCGCTCCCGATGTGGCGCACCGGGCAAAGCAGCTTCTCGAAGCCGCGGGCATTCCGGCTGCGGAGGATGACAGGCGCGGCTACGACCACGGTGTCTTCATCCCGCTGATGGTCGCCTATCCCGATGCCGACGTGCCTGTCGTGATGATGTCGCTCAAGAACACGCTCGACGCTCCAAGCCATGTCGCGATCGGCAAGGCACTGGAACCGCTGCGGGATGAAGGCGTTCTGATCGTCGGCTCCGGCATGAGCTACCACAACATGCGGATGTTCTTCCACGACAATCCCGAGCACAAGCAGCAGGCCATCCGCTTCGACGACTGGCTAAGCGATGTGGTCGCGATCGAGGACCCGGACCAGAGGGCGGCAAGACTTGCGACCTGGGAACGAAACCCGGACGCACAGGCCTGCCACGTTCCGGACCACGACCACCTCGTGCCCCTGTTTGTCGTAGCCGGAGCCGCCGGTCAGGACGCCGGCCAACACATTTTCCGTGGTGAATTCCGCGGCAAGCCCTATTCCGGCTACAGATTCGGCTAAGGTCGCGCTCTCAAGATCTGCTCTCGATGATCTGGGCAAAGGCGCTTCCGGCGCAGCCGTCCAGAACATGGACCTGATGGTTTCCGCCGGAAGGATGGCCGCCCGCCGCCCTTCTGCCGGAAATGGTGCGGGAGTCATGCTGCCAGAATATGGATGCCGTAAGTCTCGGTGAGCGCCATGATGCGACCGATCGCCTCGGGCGTCGGCGGACCGGCCGGCGGCTCGTGGCTGGCAGCAGCCTCGAAAAATTCCATCATCCGGTCGTCGACGACCGACATCATCAGCGCCGGCGCCTGCGAGGCGTTACGATAGGCGTGTGGCGCATGGGCCGGAATGGTCACCACGTCGCCGGGTACGGCCTCGGTCTCGGTCGGCTTGCCGTCGATCAGGGCCCAGATCGTCACCGTGCCCTGCAGGATGCGAAAGATCTCCGGTGAGGCATGGGTGTGCGGCGGCGTACCGCTGCCCGGCGGCACGGCCACGTCGATGACATTGAAGCCGGTGCCTTCCAGCCTGCCGCGCTTCATCACCTCGTCGCCCATCACCCACATCTTTCCGGCGCTTGCGGCCGGATGCACTTTTGCTGAAAAATTGTCATTCATTCCCGTCTTCCTCCAACCGTTCGTCCTTCGACAGGCGCCCTTCCCGTCTCGCCGCATCGAGCAGGGCACCGATCGCCCATGCGGCCGCTTTTCCAGCCTCCCGTCCCGACAGACCCCAGTAATCCTTCATGGTCTGCCAGGCGGTGGCGCTGAAAAGAAGCTGGACCGTCGCTTCGAGCTGCCTTGCCCGTTCGGGGTCCAGATTGTCCGTCACATCCGAGAGGCTTTTGCGGAATGCCGCTTGCCGCTCGCCATTCGCCTGCAGGCGCATCTGCCGGCCGGCGCCGCTCGCATGGGAGGCGCGCACGATGCCCTCGATACCGTCCAGCGAAGCGAAGAGTTCCGGCGGCAACTCCACCAGATCCCGCTCGCTTTTCGGCCAGAAGCGCACACCGAGCGAGGCGTTGGCGCTGTGCCAGAAGGCCGACAGCAGATCCTCCTTGGTCGGAAAATGCCGGAAGATGGTGCGGCGGTTCACACCGCTCACCTCCGCCAGTTCGTCGAACCCGAGGGCATTGTCGGGGTCGGCCTCCAGCATCGTCCGCACGCCCGCAAGGATCTTTTCGCGGGTCGCGTGCGCCTGCTCCGCCCGCAACGGGCTCTCATATTTTGTCACTCTTAATGTATTCATGTCATTATTAGTGACATCAATTACGGGCAGCGTCAAGCAGGAAAAACGCGCGAACGAAAAAGGCGGACGGAATTTATCCGCCCGCCTTCCGGTGGAGTTGGAAATGGGGTGGAAAACTCAGTCGCGCAGGACAACCGCAGTCTCTGGCGCGTATTCGCCATAAAACCCGCGCCAGTGGGCAATGGCGAAGCCGAGGACGATCAGGGCACCGCCCTGGTGGGCAAGGGCAGCGTCGAGTGGCACCTGCAGGAGCAGCGTGGTTATGCCGATGGCCGCCTGGATAACGATCAGGGCAAAGAGCACGACGCTGCGGCGGGCATGGGTCGATTGCGGTGCGGCCTGAAGCGACCGGATCATGTGCCACAGCGCAAAGGCCAGCAACGCATAGGCTCCGAGGCGGTGGATGTACTGAACCGTCTTGGGATTCTCGAACAGGTTGATCCACCAGGGTTGCTGAATGAAGAGGTCCGACGGGACAACCGCTCCGTCCATCAGCGGCCATGTGTTGTAGGCAAGACCGGCGTCGAGGCCGGCCACCAGAGCGCCGAGATAGATCTGAAACAGCGCGAGAAAGGCAAGGCCAGCCGCCCAGCGTCGGGACGTGGGTGTTGGCGGAGCATCCCCGCTATGCGGCGACAGACCACGCATGATCCACATGCAGGCGGAGAAGATCAGACAGGCAATCACGAGGTGCGTCGCCAGCCGATACTGGGAAACGCTGGTCAGCTTGGTCAGCCCCGACGACACCATCCACCAGCCGATGAAGCCCTGGAAGCCGCCAAGCGCGAGCAGTCCGACCAGCGGCCAGCGGAGGCGACGCTCGATCCTGCCCGTCAGCCAGAAATAAAAAAGCGGTAAGGCGAAGATTACGCCGATGCTGCGGGCCAGCAGGCGATGCGCCCACTCCCACCAAAAGATCGACTTGAACTCGTCGACCGTCATGCCCTTGTTGATCTGCTGGTACTGCGGAATACGCTGGTAGAGCGCGAATTCCTCCTGCCATTCCTCGGCCGAAAGCGGGGGGATGACACCATGAATGGGTTTCCATTCGGTGATGGAAAGGCCGGAACCGGTCAGCCGTGTGGCTCCCCCCACCAGCACGAGACAAAAAAGCGTGACGAGCACGACTCCGAGCCATATGCGGATTGCACGCCGGTTTCGCCCGCCGCGTTCCATCGCCTCACGTATCTGGATCTCAGTGGTGCTTGTCGCGTCAGTCATTCCGCCATCCTCGTTTATGCTGTTGATTTGCATCACTTGGCCATGCAAAACAAGACCTGAGACCCATGGGTGGGAACATCCCTCAGGGCTCCACCTGCAAGAACACACAAAGGACAGACGATGCCGGCCCGGTTGCGCTCATTCATTGGCACGATCATCATCATCATCCTCGTCGTCGTCTATGCGCTCGTCGCCACCACGATAGCCTCCAGCCTGCTTGCCACCTCGCCATGGTGGGTCCATCTCCTCTATTTCCTCCTGTCCGGCCTCCTGTGGATCCTGCCGGCCATGCTGATTATCAAATGGATGGCCGGTCCCGTCCGCAAATGACGGCAAACGCGGCGGTTAACCGACCGATAACCGCACTCTGCGGAAAAGCTCCGGCGACACAGGTTTGCTAACCGTTTTTCTGCGCGCTTCGGCTAGTCTCCCCCCAGTCTCGTCGGACGGGAGAGCGCTGTGCAGACATCGCCGGTCGAATTTCAAAGCCTTGCGGCCATAGACCGCCTGAGCCGCATGGACCATGCGGAGTTTTCGCACGCCGGGACGATGGCAGCCGCAAGCGCCCTCGACATCACATTGCACGAGAGCATGGAGCCGCTGGAGAAGGAATGGCGCGCGCTCGACGTCGATCCGCTCAACTCCCTTCACCAGAGTTATGACTGGTGCCATGCCTGGACGAAGACCCATCGCAATCCGCTCGCCATCATCAGGGGCCGTCGCGGCGCAAAAGCAGCATTCATCCTGCCGCTCGAAATCGTTCGCGCCAACATGGTGCGGACCGCACAGTTCATCGCCGCCCGGTACAACAACATCAATAGCGGCCTGTTCTCCGCCGAATTCCGGGCGGGAGCCGGCGCAAGCGATGTCGCTCAAGTGGCCGAGGCGATCACCGCCCTGCTCGCCGGCAAGGCGGATCTCGTCAACCTGCAAAATATTCCGCTCGAATGGCGCGGCGAAAGAAGCCCGTTTGCGGCCCTGCCCGCCATCGAGAACCAGAACCACGCCTTCCAACTGCCGCTGACGGGGGATTTTCAAAAAACGCTTGCGCAATTGAATGCCAAGCGCCGGCGAAAGAAATTCCGCGGACAGGTGCGCAAGATCGAGGCGGTCGGCGGTTTCGAGCATTTCGTCGCCCGATCGCTGACGGAAAAGAATGCACTCCTCAATCTCTTCTTCGAGCAGAAGGCCATTCGTTTCAAGGCGCTTGGCTTGCCTAACGCCTTTCAGGCGCCGGAGACACAGGCGTTCTTTCACATGCTGCTCGAGGTCGACGGCAGCAGTCTCGACACACCGCTGGAACTGCATGCGCTTCGCCTCAAGGGCGATTATCGGGGCAGGATTGCCGCCATCGCCGGGCTTTCACGCAAGGGCGATCATGTGATCTGCCAGTTCGGATCGATCGATGAAAGTCTCGTTCCGGAGGCAAGTCCCGGCGAACTGCTGTTCTGGCTGATGATCGAACGCAGCTGCGAGGAAGGAGCCGCCCTTTTCGACTTCGGCCTCGGAGATCAGGATTACAAGCGCCGCTGGTGCACGGTCGAAACGGTGCAACACGATATATTGCTGCCGATCAGCGCGGCCGGCCATCTGGCCGCCTTCGCCCAGCGTGGCGTGGTGCGCACCAAGGCTGTCATCAAGGGCAATCCGCAGCTTTACTCGTTCATCCAGAGACTGCGGGCCCATGCCGACAACGTGCCGGCCCAGGCAACCGGCACGGACGATTAGGGTCCGCAAGTCAGGCAGCGTCGCGCTTGCCCTGCCCCTCCGGAGCCGTCCCCTTGCCGGTCATCAGCACGAGATCGGTATAACCGACCCTCTCGAAGGCTTCCATAATGCGGGCGAGTTCCGTCATGTCCGGGTCGGGTGCCGACAGGATGATTTCATGCTCGCCGCTCCTGCTGAGGCGGGCGATGCCCTGGACATCGGCCGGACCGCATTCCACCAGCACCAGATCGTAGGCCTCCGACAGCGCATCGGTAATCATCGACAGACGATCGGCGCCGCGCATGGCCTGCCGCACATCCGCATTGCCCTGGGGCACGATGTCCGCATCCGAGAGGCGGTCGGGGTGGATCGTTTCGAAGAAGGGAGCCGTGCCGCACAGGAGATCGGTAATACCCGGCAGATCCCGGCGAGATGCCATGAGCCAGGTCGGACATGCCGAACCAGTCATATCGATCAGCACCACCTTCACGCCCCGTTCCGCCACCTCGCGGGCGAGCATCACGGTCGCGGTCGAGCCTTCGTCACCGGAGGGAGAGATGGCCAGTGCGATCCGCACATGTTCGTCGACCAGATAGCGGGCGACGGCTTCGATCGAGAATTCATCCGCCGGTTCTTCCTCGGCGAAATCGAGCGCCTGTTCCATCTCCTCGGCCAGTTCCTCGTCGGGAGCAACGGGAAGCAGGCTGGCCGGCAGATCCGGGCGAAACCCTGTTGCGGACGGCGGCGGCACCGGCGTTTCGGTCAAACGTTCGACGGCAGCCGCCCGGGGCTGGACAACGGGCTCACCCGTCGAGGGGACCGCCGCCATGCCCACCATTTCCGCCTGATGGGGCGATATTGCAGGAAGGCCGCCTTCGACCGGCCGCAGCGCCCGGCCGCTGAAGAGTTCAGACAGCATGACGACGACCGCACTCAAGATGAAAGCGGCGAGTGTCGCCACGACGGTGATCGGCAGAACCTTCGGGAAGTTCGGTTCCGTCGGCTCGACCGCCTGCGAGATCAAGCGGGCATCCGCCGGGCTCGCATCCTTGGCCATGCGGGTCGTCGCCTCACGATAACGGGCAAGATAGGTTTCGAGCAACTGGCGCTGGGCGGCGGCTTCGCGTTCCAGGGCCTTCAGGCCGACCTCGTCCTCGCCGGCGCGTGCCGACTCGGCTTTGACGGTGTTGAGCTGCTGGATGAGCTGCGTCTCCCGGGCGCGGGAAACGGCAGCCGCGTTCTCCAGTCCGGCTGCCACCTTTGCGGATTCGGCGGCAATCTGTTCGCGAATGCCGGCGAGCTGGGCGCGCAGCGCCTTCATCTGGGGATGCCCTTCCAGCAGGGTGGTCGAAAGATCGGAAATCTGTGCGCGAATTTCCGATTCCGTGCCTTTCAGTCTCTGGATTGCCTCCGAGCTTGCAACGGCCTCGAGCGTTTCCGTCGAACGGCCGGCCTTCAGCGCCGCGCGCACGTCTTCCGCTTTTGCCTCGGCATTGGCCCGCTCACCGCGGACCCGCGCCAGTTCGGCAGAAATGTCGCTCAGTTGCTGGGCGGAAAAGGTCGACGTTTCGCTAAGCGGCAGCAGGCCCGCCGAAGCACGATAGTCGGCGACCTTCTTTTCGGCCTCCTGCACCTTTTCGCGCAGGTTGGCGATTTCCGGTTCCAGCCAGCGTGCGGCTTCGGAGTTGCTGTCCAGCTTGGCGCCGCTCTGGATGGCGCTGTAGACCTTGGCAATCTCATTCGGCACCGCGGCGGCGAGCTTGGGGTCCTCGGAGGTGAACTCGATGCCTATGACGCGCGATTTTTCAACCTGATAGACCTGAAGCTTCTCCTGGAATGTCTTGAGCACCCGCTCTTCGGGCGCGAGGTCCAGCGGGTTTTTCTTCAGTCCGACGAGGACCAGGAGATGGGAGACCACGGACGGATTGGTGTCCGGATCGAACTCCTCCAGTTCGTAGAGCTTCAGGTCGCGCACAACCTGCTTGATCAGATCGACGGACTGCAGGAGTTGCACCTGGCTGACGATGTTCAATTCGTCGAGAACCGGCTCGGTCGTCGTGCCCGCCCTTTCGGTCGCGGAAAAGGTCGGCTGGCGGGGCTCGATGAGGATGCGCGCCTCACCGCGATAGCTCGGCGAAATGAGGTTCGCTCCGGCAAAGGCCAGGCCGCCTGCCAGCGCAGTGACTGCCAGAATACGCAGGCGCTTGTGCCACACGGCCCGAAAGAGCTGCGCGAGATCGATATCCACGTCCTGCTGCCCGTTGCCCACGCTCGACATGCCATACTCCCGGTACAAATCCGGCCGGATAGTAAAGGAACATGGTAACCCAAGCGTTAACTGCAATATTCTTGGATCGGTGGAAATTATCCTACGGCCTCCCGTGACAATATCGTTCTTTACCTCGCGTTAACCCTAATGGAATGATAACGGAACCATCGGAATTCGCTACCGGGGGCGCGTCGGCGCATGTCATCGTCTGGTGTAAAAGGAATGGTCTGGCTGCTCGCCGCGCTGGCTCTTGCCATGCTCAATGGTTGCGCGAGCTATAGACCGGCTCCCAAGGTCTTCCATGAAGCCACGATCCAGCCCTACCGGCTCGACAGCGGCGATCGACTGAGGATCACCGTTTTCGAACAGGCGAGCCTGACAAATACCTATACCGTCGACCAGGCCGGCTATATCGCCTTTCCGCTCATCGGACAGGTGGCGGCCCGCGGCGCCACCCTGCCTCAGTTGGAAGGCGTGATCGCGCAGAAGCTTCGTGGCGGCTACCTGCGCGACCCCGACGTCTCGATCGAGATCGACCGCTATCGCTCGATCTTCGTCATGGGCGAAGTCGGTCAGCCGGGCCAGTATGCCTATGTCCCTGGAATGACCGTCCTCAATGCAATTGCGGTTTCAGGCGGGTTCTCGACCCGGGCCAACCAGCGCGATGTCGACGTTACCCGCAAAATCAACGGAGAGATCCTGACCGGACGCGTGCCGATCACCGATCCCATTCTTGCCGGCGACACAATCTACGTTCGCGAACGGCTCTTCTGATCGATGCCACAAGCCATTCCCCTTCGCATTGTGCACTGTTTCCGGTCTCCCATAGGCGGTATCTTCCGCCATGTGCGCGACCTTGCGGAACAGCATGCGCGCGCCGGGCACGACGTCGGCATCCTGTGCGACAGTTCGACCGGCAGCGAACACGAGGACCGGATGTTCGAGCAGATTCGTCCCTATCTGTCGCTCGGCCTGACGCGCATGCCGATCCAGCGCTCGATCGGGCTCAGCGACATCGCGGCGCTTTACGCCAGTTACAAGGAAATAAGGAGCTTGCAGCCGAATGTGTTGCACGGCCATGGCGCCAAGGGCGGCGCGGTCGCACGCATCATCGGCTCAGCCTTGCGGGTCAAGAGGTATCGCGTTGCCCGCTTCTATTCGCCCCATGGGGGCAGCCTGCATTTCGACCCCAGGTCGATTGCGGGCCGCGGCGTGTTTGCCGCCGAACGCATGCTCGAACACATGACGGACGCACTCGTCTTCGTTTGTGACTATGAGCGACAGACCTATGTCCGCAAGATCGGACGGCCGCGCTGCGCCGACAGGATGGTCTATAATGGCATCAACGACCGCGATTTCGTGCGCATTCCGCCGCGCTCCGACGGCGTGCATTTCCTCTATGCCGGCATGCTGCGCGATCTCAAGGGACCGGATGTCTTCATCGACGCCTTCGCCCGCACCGAGCGCCTCGTCGGCCATCCGCTCAGCGCTCTCATCATCGGCGACGGTCCTGATCGCGACAAATACGACGCCATGATGCAACAGCGCGGGCTTGGCCGGCGTATCGGCCTTCTGCCGGCCATGCCGGTTAAGGAGGCCTTTGCCATGTCCGACATCGTCGTCGTGCCCTCCCGCGCCGAAGCGATGCCCTATATCGTGCTCGAAGCCCTCGCCGCCGGAAAATCCGTGATCGCGTCGAGGGTCGGTGGCGTACCGGAAGCGCTCGGACCGGAGAGCGAGGCGCTTGTGGAACCGGGCAACGCAGAAGATCTGGCGCGCGTCATGACAAAAGCCATAACCACGCCCGGCTGGCGCCGCGCGACCATGCCGGATGCGGCGGCTTTCAAAGCCAAGTTTTCCGCATCCACCATGGCCGACCAGATTGCCGACCTCTACCGGGAACGCCTCGAAGCCGCTTTCCTGAATTGAACCATGTCGGTCAAACTGCCGGCACCTCCACGCCACCGCTGCGGCGCGCCAGCGGCGGAAAATCAACCGGCGTCAATGTCTCCTTCTCGAGCAGCAGCTTCGAGCCGTTTTCCAGTTCCGAACGGCGCCCCTCCAGCACACGCTTTGCCTGCTGGTAGGCGGCATCGATCATGGAGCGCACAGCAAGATCCACCTCACGCGCTGTCGCCTCGGAATAATCCTTCGGTCGCATGCGCATCTGGCCATCGTCCAGCCACTGGCTGCGCTGCGGCTCCAGGACCGCCTGCCCGACGGAGGCGTCCATGCCGAAACGGGTCACAATCTCCCGGGCGATATCCGTCACCTTGGCGAGGTCGTCGGCGGCGCCGGTCGAAATCTCCCCGAAGATCAGGTCTTCCGCTGCACGACCAGCCAGCAGGACGACCATCCGTTCCCTGAGTTCGCCCGAAGTAATCAGAAAGCGGTCTTCGGTCGGCCGTTGCAAGGTATAACCGAGCGCCCCGATGGAGCGGGGAATGATCGAGACCTTCTGCACGGGATCGGCGGTCTTCAACGCTGAGGCGACAAGTGCATGGCCCATCTCGTGATAGGCGACGCGGCGGCGCTCCTCGGGATTGAGAATGCGGCTGCGCCGTTCCGTACCGGCAATCACGCGCTCCACCGCAGCGACAAAATCCTCCATGGCCACCGTGCCGGCGCTTCGACGGGTGGCAAGGATCGCTGCCTCATTGATGAGGTTGGCGAGGTCGGCGCCGGTGAAGCCCGGCGTCAGTCCGGCAATCGCATCGATATCGACATCCTGGTCGATGATGACGTTCTTCATATGCACCTTGAGGATCGCCACGCGGCCCTTCCTGTCCGGGCGATCGATCACCACCTGCCGGTCGAAACGACCGGCACGCATCAGGGCCGGGTCCAGGATCTCCGGACGGTTGGTCGCAGCCAGCAGGACGATGCCGACGCGAGGGTCGAAGCCATCGAGTTCGGCGAGCAACTGGTTGAGTGTCTGCTCCTTCTCGTCATTACCACCGAAACCGCCGAACGAATTGCGCGCACGACCGAGCGCATCGAGCTCATCGATGAAGATGATGCAGGGCGCCGCAGCGCGGGCCTGTTCGAACAGGTCACGCACGCGGGCAGCACCCACGCCCACGAACATCTCCACGAACTCCGAACCCGAGATGGAGAAAAAGGGCACACTCGCCTCGCCGGCGACCGCGCGCGCCATCAGCGTCTTGCCGGTTCCGGGAGGACCGACCAGCAGGATGCCCTTCGGGATGCGCGCGCCAAGCCGGCCATAGCGATCCTTGTCCTTGAGGAAGGAAACGATCTCCTCCAGTTCGGCCTCTGCCTCGTCGATGCCGGCCACGTCGTCGAAGGTCACGCCGGTCTTGCGCTCCAGATAGATCTTGGCTCTCGACTTGCCGATGTTGATTAACCCGCCCATGCCCTGGCGCTCGGCAATCCCACGGAAGAAAAACGACCACAGGGCAAAGAATACGACCACCGGCAGCACCCAGGAGAGCAAGGTGGTCAGCCAGTTGGCGTCAGTCGCGCCGGTGATCTTGACGCCCGCCTTCTCGAAGACCTCCGCGAAAGCCGGGTCCACACGGTTCGCCACGAAATACTTGCGGCCGGACTGCGGCTCCTTGAACTCGCCCTGCACGGTGGTCTCGGTCAGGGTAACGGCAGCAACCCTGCCTTCGTTCACCGCATTCAGCATCTCGGTATAGGAGAGCTGCGCGTAGTCGCGATAGCCGATCCATGCCTGGAAGATCAGCAGCAACGAAAAAGCGAAGAGAAAATAACCAAGGTTGAAAACGTGTTTCTTTTCCATGCGAAAATGCCTTTCTGGAAGCCACCGGCCGCAAGACTTTCCATCGCATGATCGGCTTGGCGCCACGTTGATTTCTGTCAAATCGCGGATGGGGGCGCAAGCCTCATTACTGTGCCAAAACATGGCAGTTTCCAAGGCGACGGGTGGTTTTTGCCGTTCGCGATCAAACGTTTCTTAGGACCTTTCCTCTAGGCTGCGGCCACACAAGGCGAGATCCTCAAATGAATCAGATGGAAAAGTCCGAGCAGTTCGACGTCGACGCGCTGCGCAAGAAGATCTCTGAAAACGCCGCCATGGGCGATGCCATGCCAGGCGCCTCGGAGAGCGCGGAGATCAATCCGCTGGCCCGGCAGATCGCCAGCCAGTTTCAGGAGTCCAACTATTCACCGACGATCATCATCGGACAGCTCAGGCTGCTCGAATTCCTCTGCCTCTTCGCCATCGGCCTCGGGGTTCATTATTTCATAGCCGCTCAACCGGCCGCACTTTTCTTCAGCATTATGGGCTTGAGCGCGATCGGTTCCGCCATCACGGTGCTGTTGATCCAGATTGCGGACAGCTATCAGATTTCCGTGCTGCGTACGCCGCTGCGGTCCGCAAGCCGATATGTCGGCGGCTGGACGGTGGCGCTGACCCTTGTCGCTCTCGGGCTTTTCCTCTTCCGCAAGAACGGCCTCGATTTCCGCGACTGGCTGGTCATCTGGTATGGCTGCGGCCTTGCCTTCCTGCTCGTCGAGCGCAATCTGGTCGGCTTCGCGATCCGCAAATGGGGCCGCAACGGCATCATGGAACGCCGCGCTGTCATCGTCGGCGGCGGTCAGCCCGCCAAGGACCTGATCCGCGCACTGGAGCAGCAGCCGGAAAACGACATCCGCATCTGCGGCATCTTCGATGACCGCGGTTCCGCCCGTTCGCCCGATGTGGTCGCAGGCTATCCAAAGCTCGGCACGGTTGCCGAACTCGTCGAATTCGCCCGCCTCGCGCGCATCGACATGCTGATTATCTCCCTGCCCCTCAGCGCCGAGGCGCGCATCCTGCAGCTTCTGAAGCTGCTTTGGGTCCTGCCGACGGATATCCGTCTCGCGGCCCATTCCAACAGTCTTCGCTTCCGTCCGCGTTCCTACTCCCATGTCGGCGCAGTGCCGATGCTCGACATCCTCGACAAGCCGATCCGCGACTGGGACTCGGTTGCAAAACGCGCCTTCGACATTTTCTTCAGCCTAGTGGCGCTCTCGCTCCTCTGGCCGGTCTTCATCGCTACCGCCATCGCGATCAAGCTGAACTCCAAGGGGCCGGTCTTCTTCATGCAGAAGCGCCATGGCTTCAACAACGAAGTCATCAACGTCCTGAAATTCCGTTCGATGTATACCGAGATGAGCGATCCCTCAGCGCGCAAGGCAGTGACCAAGGGCGACCCTCGAGTGACCAAAGTCGGGCGCTTCATCCGCAAATCGTCGATCGACGAACTGCCCCAGCTCTTCAACGTGCTGCGGGGTGACCTCTCGCTCGTCGGCCCTCGCCCGCATGCCGTCTCCGCCGCGACCCACGACCGGGTCTATGCGGACGTCGTCGACGGCTATTTCGCCCGTCACCGCGTCAAGCCCGGCGTCACCGGCTGGGCGCAGATCAACGGCTGGCGGGGCGAGATCGACAGCGACGACAAGATCAAATACCGAACAGCCTACGACCTCTACTACATCGAGAACTGGTCGCTGCTCTTCGATCTGAAGATCCTCTTCCTGACGCCTATCCGTCTGCTGAACACGGAAAATGCGTATTGAGTACGATCGAGGTCCAGGCTCCTGTCGTTTTCAGGCCACAGCGCGCGGCACTGGCGATCATCGGTTCAGCGATAGTCGCCTTCGGCGTCTTCCTGTCCGGCTTCGTCATTTCGGAACCTGCCCCTTACGAGCTCGTCATGGTGGTCCAGGTCGCGATCTGGTTCCTGCTCGGGCTGAGGATCTCACGGGCCGTCGCTCCATTGCTGACATTCCTGCTGGTATTCAATGTCGGCGGCATTCTTTCACTGACCGTGATGAAGGATCTGGCCGATGGGCCGATGTATCTCGCCGTCTCCACCTTCCTGGCGCTGACCTCGGTATTCTATGCGGCCATCATCGAGGACGACCACAGGCGGCTGCGGCTGATCTTCCGCGCATGGGTCGCCGCAGCCGTGATTACCGCCCTGCTCGGTATCCTCGGCTATTTTCACGCCTTTCCGGGCGCGGAGGCTTTTACCCGCTATGACCGCGCCATGGGCGCGTTTCAGGACCCCAACGTCTTCGGCCCCTTCCTGATCGCACCTTCGCTCTATCTGATCCATGGCCTTTTGACCGGGCGGCTTGCGGGAGCGCCCGTCAAGATCGCCGGTCTTCTGGTGATAGCGCTCGGTGTCTTCCTGTCCTTCTCGCGCGCGGCATGGGCGCTCTTCCTGTTTTCCGCCATGGCGCTCGTGCTGATCCTGCTCCTCAAGGAGCGCACCGGCACCTTCCGGTTGAAGATACTGCTGCTGTCGCTTGCAGCCGTGGCGACGCTGGTTGTCGCCGTGACAATAGCGCTGCAGTTCGAGCAGGTCCGCAACCTGTTCCTCGACCGCACGACGCTGGTCAAGGAATATGACGGCGGGCATCTCGGCCGTTTTGCCCGCCACCGCATCGGTTTCCTGAACGCCATGGAACAGCCGTTCGGCATCGGCCCGATGGTGTTCAGCAAGATCTTTCCGGAAGACGAGCACAATATCTGGCTGAAATCCCTTACCAGCTACGGCTGGCTCGGCTTTATCTCTTACATCTCGATTATGGCGTGGACCGTCACCATCGGCTTCCGTTACCTCCTTCGTAACCGCCCATGGCAGCCCTACCTGATGATTTCCTGGATCGTCGTCATCGGTCACATGATGATCGGCAACGTCATCGACACCGATCACTGGCGACACTTCTACCTCCTGCTCGGTATCGTCTGGGGCTGCGGCGCGCTGGAATGGCGTCATCAGCGGACAAGCCGACGCCCGGCCGGACCATGACCATGCAAGATACGAATTCCCGGCTGCGAATCCTCCAGGTTCTCGAACCGAGCGGCGGAGGTTCCGGCCGTCATTTCATCGACCTTTGCGCCGGGTTGAAGGCGCAGGGACATGGCGTGACCGCGGTCTATTCGCCGGTGCGGGCGGAGGAACGCTTCGTACGGGAGCTCAAGGCCCTCGATCTTGAGCGTGTCATCGCCGTCCCGATGCTGCGTGCCGTCGGACCGGAAGATGCCTCCGCATGGAAGGCGTTGGTGCGGGTCGTACGGGAGGAAGGCCCGTTCGACATCATCCATGGCCACAGTTCCAAGGCCGGTGCGCTGACCCGCATCCGGCTTCCAGGCCCGCATGTGCCTCGCATCTACACCCCACACGCCTTTCGTACGATGGACCCGGCGCTGGGCGCCAAGGGCCGTCTGCTGTTCGGAAAGGTGGAGACGCTTCTCGGTCGCTTCTTCACCGACCGGTTGATCTGCGTTTCGCAAAGCGAATACGACCACGCGCTTGGCCTCGGCATTCCCGACGAACTGCTTCGTGTCGTGGTCAATGGCGTGGGAGACCTGCCGAGCGGAGATGGCCAAGCCATCCGCAAGCGTTTCGGTCTTCCTGAGGAGGCGCTCGTCTTCGGCTTCGTCGGCCGGCTCTCCGCACAGAAGGCACCGGAACGGATGATCGCGGCCTTTGCCGGAGTTGCGGCGCGCGTACCGCATGCCCGACTTTTCATGGTCGGACATGGCGAACTGGAACAGGCAGTCCGCAAAGAGGTCCACGCCGCCAATCTTGCCGACCGTGTCACGATCACCTCGGAAATCACAGGCGCGGAAGCCATGCAGGCGTTCGATGCGCTGGTGATGCCCAGCCGCTATGAGGCGATGTCCTATGTCCTGCTGGAGGCGGCGGCCAACGGATTGCCGATGATCGTTACCGATGTCGGCGGAGCGCGCAATGTCGTCATTCCCGGCGAAAACGGCATCATTGTTGCCAATGACGATGATCCCGCGCATCTGGCCTCGGCCATGGAAACGCTTTCCGACGGAAAAATACGCGCGCGGTTCGCCGGCAGCGCCAACGGCCGGCGTCATGCTTTCGGCGTGGGAGCGATGGTCGATCAGACGCTCGCCATCTACCGCGAAGTCCTTTCCTGATCCACTTTCGAACCAATTGATTTCGGGCGCGGTTTCGCCATATTGATCTTATGACCACACCCGCTCAAATCCGCGCCGCAAGGGCGCTTCTCGGTATCACTGTCGACCAGCTTTCGGAAAAAAGCGGGGTATCCGCCTTCCTGATTCTCCAGACGGAGGCGGGCGAAACGGCAAATGTCGATCAGGCGACGCTTTACGCTCTCAAGCAGTCGCTGCAAGCATGTGGCATTCTCTTCCTTGCCGACGGCGACAGCCCTCCCGGCGGCGCCGGTGTCCGGTTCGCCGCGCGGGACGAGGAAGATGACGGTGTGCGTCCGGAAGACCTCAACGCTGCCAACGACGACTGAGTGGAACAATTTTCCGCAGTTCGGATTATTGCCCTGTCGAATGGAAACAGGAGCAGTCATGAACCGGAACAATGGTCTTTATCTCATCATCGGTGCACTTGCCGTCGTCGTCATGGGCCTCGGCTACTACGTCTATCGGGAAGAGACCAAGCCGAAGGGCATCGAACTCAACATCGGCCGCAGCGGCGTTTCGATCGAAGAGAACTGAGGTTTCGCGTTCATTGTCTTCCGATGGCGGGGCCGATCGCCCACGCCATCTCTCGTGCATTGACCCGCTGGCTTGCCTCAGGGGATCGCCATGAAGGTGCGCGTCATGTGAAGGGGCGCGCTCAGTCGTCCTTCGAGCATGAAGGGCGTCCCCCCCTCGCCCGTCACCTTGCGCGGCTTCTTCAGCACCGGCAAACCATGCTCCATCCCATCGATCATGCAGAACTCGATGAGCGGTCTGCCTGCCTTGTCCGTCCAGAGGCGTGCAGGATGGCCCTCGATTGAAACCGGTCTGCCGTCCTCGTCCCGAAGGCCATAAAGATCAAGCCATTGACTGAGAGCGGCACGCGCGTTGGCTGTCGAGACCACGCGGTCTGCGGTGCCGTGCCAGATGGAGATCGTCGGCCGCCAGGCGACTTCCGGCGTGACGGCGCGAATGAGGTCGCCCCATTCCTGCGGTGTCCGGTTCGCGCCCGATTTCATCACCGACAGGGCTGTCATGGCATCGCGGGCGGAACCGAAGGGCAAACCGGCAACGATCTGTCCGGCCGCAAAGAGATCGGGATAAGTGGCGAGCAAGGCGGCCGCCATCGCCCCGCCGGCGGAGAGACCCTGCAGGAAAATACGCCCGCGGTCGATCCCGTGCCGCTCGCAGGCATTCTCGATCATCTGGCGAATAGACATAAGCTCGCCACGATCACGCGCCACCGCGCTCGGCCGGAACCAGTTGAAGCACAGGTTGGGATTATTGGACTGACGCTGCTCCGGATAAAGCAGGACAAAGCCTCCATCCCGCGCCAGCATGCTCCAGTTGCTGCCCCGGTCGAAATCCTCGGCGGTCTGCAGGCAGCCATGCAGGACGACGACCAGCGCGGGCCGGCTCAAGCCCTTCGGCGGCGCATATTCCAGCATCCGCAAATGCCCCGGATTGGTGCCGAAGCCAGTGACTTCCGTGAGGTGCGGACGAGGACCGCGAACACGCGGCAATCTCACAGGAGGAGCAACCGGCGTCACGATCTCTGCGGCGCGGCTCAAGCGCCTTTGCCATTTCTTCTGCTGGGCCGTTATATAGGAAAACGGCACGGGAATTTTCATACGCATGGAAATGCGGTTCCGTTCAATTATTCGGCTTCTCACTCCCATGAAGATCGCCCGCCACAGCCTTGAACAGGCGCACTCCTCATATCGAGTTCGACGCGCTCGCGCTCCTCCGGCAGCGGACAATGTCCATATAATGCTGCAACGCAGCAATGATAGGGCAAAATTGGGAAAAATTTACCGAAAATGTCGCGCCAGCGCGTCCGATCGGCGGACAGTCCCGGATTTGAAGAATATTTTGCTGGGAAATCAAGATTTTAATGGTCGGGGCGGCGGGATTCGAACCCACGACCCCTTGACCCCCAGTCAAGTGCGCTACCGGGCTGCGCTACGCCCCGACCTGCCATTAAGGCCTGATCCCATTATGATTTCCGGCTCCGAAGCGCAAGCGGAAAAATGCAAGCCCGGATTAAAAAGAAGGACAACGCACCAGAAAGTGGGCCTGTTGGAAGGCGGTATCCCCATAAAAGATGATCGGACATCGCACCAGGACACAGCCTGCCTCTCGAAAGGACATGGGGGGCTCAGGGATTTGTCCGTCCGGCTGCTCCCGTTTTCCGGTGCTCAAGTTTCCAGTGCGCCGCAAAAACCATGTTGCACTGCGACATAATTTTGCGATCATTGGGGGACATTCTCTGGAGTCGATGCTTTAGCCTAAGCTGGTGGTGCTCCGCGTTCCACCTGTTTCGCCGGGTAAACAGCCATGGAGCCGTGAGATGCCTCTCATGACCGTCTGCATCCTTATTGCCTCAGTCGCGTTCTTCTTCTCGTGGCCGGCCAGCCAAACCCAGGCCGGCGGCCGGCTCTCGGCTCCCTTTCTCGAGGAAAAAACGCCGACGATTGCGCCTTATGCCTTCGTGAAACTCTGTGTCGAGACGCCGCGCGAATGCCGGACGAAAGGCGGCGCGAACCGGACTCAATTGAACAGCCGGGTGGAGCGTGCGCTGGTTTCGGTCAACAGGAGCGTAAACAAGGCGATCCTGCCCGGTAAGGACAACAAGGGAAACGATGCCTGGCGTCTGTCGCCCCGTTCAGGGGACTGCGAGGACTATGCCGTCACGAAGCGGAAGAAGTTGATCGATGGCGGGCTTCCTCCCCGCTCGATACGCCTGGCAATGGCCACCACTCCAAACGGAGAGGCGCATGTGGTCGTCATCGTCAAAACGCCGACGGCCGATCTCGTTCTCGACAACAGAAACGACGAGATCAAGCCGGTGAACAAGGTCGACCTTCACTGGCTGATGATCGAATCGGCCGACAATCCGAAACGGTGGCGTTGGCTGTAAAGCTTGTGCAAGCCCCATGCGGGGCACAGGCGACGGAAGCCTCAGCGGACCTGATCGAGCAGCCGCTTGCATTCGAGGAGGTCGAAAAGCGCTTCCTGTAACAACGCCCTATCCTCCTTGCCCACCGTACTCTTTCCGACCGAGATTTCGGGCATGTCGTCGTCGCCGCCACCGAATCCGAAGAATCGGCCACTGACTTTCGCCTTGGGGCGTCCGACGACCTGGTCCTCGTCCGGAGGGCCGAGTTTCGGCTCGTCCGACTTCTGGGCGTTTGCCGCGATCAGCGCTTCCATAGTCGCATGATCGCCGGTCGCCACCGCCATCACGAACTTATTGCCGTTGGTCTTCAGAAGTTTCTGAACGCCCTTGATCGTATAACCCTGATCGTAAAGCAGATGGCGAATGCCCTTCAGCAGTTCGACATCGTCCGGCCGATAATAACGGCGTCCTCCACCGCGCTTCATCGGCTTGATCTGAGGAAAGCGCGTTTCCCAGAAACGCAGCACATGTTGCGGCAGATCGAGATCGTCCGCAACTTCGCTGATGGTGCGGAAGGCATCCGGGCTCTTATCCAACTGCATGTTCATGCTCCATGACACGCGCGTCGGCGCGACTCGCCGGCTATTTCAACGATTTGCGCAGAGAAATTCAAGCGCCCTATCAGGGTTAGAACGCCTCAATCAATCGGCAGAGCCGATCACGACACCGGGCTTTGCGGCTTTTGCTTGGCCTTTCGGGACAGATGCGCCCGGAGAATCCGCTGCTTCAGCACGTTGGACGCCTTGAACGTCATCACCCGACGCGGCGAAATCGGCACTTCCTCGCCCGTCTTGGGATTGCGGCCGATGCGTTCATTCTTGCTGCGCACCTGGAAGGTCGCAAAAGAAGAAAGCTTTACGGTCTCGCCACGAACGATGGCGTTGCAGATCTCATCGATCACGGTTTCGACGAGTTCCGCCGATTCGGTGCGTGAGAGGCCAACTTTGCGAAAGACCGATTCCGCCAAATCCGCTCGCGTCACTGTCTTTCCGGCCATGTGTCCCGCCCGTTTAAATCAATGATCTTGTTGAAGCGGTGTGAGAGTATTGCCCTTGGGCGTGACGGTCAAGCGCTTGTATGAAATCCTTTATTTGGAATCTCGCCCTACCAGCGCAGCAGCACCGCACCCCAGGTAAAGCCACCACCCATCGCTTCCAGCATGACGAGATCGCCCTTCTTGATGCGGCCGTCTCCGGCGGCAACGGCAAGCGCCAGCGGAATGGAAGCGGCGGAGGTATTGCCATGCAGGTCTACGGTGACGACGACCTTTTCGAGCGGTATGCCGAGCTTCTTCGCCGACCCATCGATGATGCGGCGGTTGGCCTGGTGCGGCACCAGCCAATCCAGATCCGCGGCGGTCGTGCCGGTGGCGTCGAAGGCCGCCTCGATCACGTCGGTAATCATGCCGACCGCGTGCTTGAAGACCTCGCGCCCTTCCATGCGGAGATGGCCGACCGTGCCCGTGGTCGAAGGACCGCCGTCGACATAGAGCTTGTCCTTGTGGGTACCGTCCGAGCGTAGCTGAGAGGTCAATACGCCGCGGTCGGTGGTCCGGCCCTCGCCCTCTTCCGCTTCCAGCACCAGCGCCCCTGCGCCGTCACCGAAGAGCACGCAGGTGGTGCGGTCCGTCCAGTCGAGGATGCGGGAGAAGGTTTCCGCCCCGATCACCAGGACGCGCTTGGCCATGCCGCCGCGAATATAGAGATCGGCCGTCGCCATGGCGTAGACGAAGCCCGAACAGACGGCCTGGACGTCGAAGGCAAAACCGTGATGGATGCCGAGCCGGTTCTGGATGTTGACTGCGGTTGCCGGAAAGGTGTTGTCCGGGGTGGAGGTCGCACAGATGATGAGGTCGATATCGGCAGCGACAAGGCCGGCATTGTCCAAGGCGGCCTTCGCTGCGGCAGCGCCCAGCGACGCGGTCGTCTCGCCTTCGCCGGCAATATGACGCTGACGAATGCCCGTGCGCTGCACGATCCATTCGTCCGAGGTTTCGACAAGGTCTTCCAATTCGCGATTGGTCATCACCCGCTTCGGAAGCGATGCTCCGAAGCCGCGAACAACTGCACGGATCATATTAGTTTCCTACCCCTAGGATCATGCCGCTTCGGGACCGGCCGCTGAGGGGTGCCGGGCATGATATCTTTTCAGATCGTTTTCTATCTTTTGCGTCAGGCCATTGCGGGCCATGTCATAGCCGACATCGATCGCGGCAGCAAAGCCTTCGGCATCCGTTCCGCCATGGCTCTTGATGACGATGCCGTTCAGGCCGAGGAAGACACCGCCGTTCACCTTTCTCGGGTCCATCTTTTCACGCAGGCGATCGAATGCGCCTTTCGCAAAGAGATAGCCGATCTTCGCAAGCCAGGTGCGCGACATGGCCGAGCGCAGATATTCGGCGATCTGACGCGCCGTTCCTTCCGCGGTCTTCAAGGCGATATTGCCGGTGAAGCCTTCGGTGACGACCACGTCCACCGTTCCCTTGCCGAGATCATCGCCCTCGACGAAGCCGAAATAATCGATGGTATCGAGGCCCGCCTCGCGGATAAGCCGACCGGCCTCCTTGACCTCTTCCTGTCCCTTGATCTCTTCCACCCCGACATTGAGCAGGCCGACGGACGGACGATCTACCTCGAACAGGGCACGTGCCATGGCGCCACCCATCAGGGCGAAGTCGAGAAGCTGCTGCGCATCCGCGCCGATGGTCGCGCCGACGTCGAGCACGATGCTTTCACCGGACAGCGTCGGCCAGATGGCGGCGATTGCCGGACGCTCGATGGATGCCATCGTGCGCAGGCAGAACTTGGCCATGGCCATCAGCGCACCGGTGTTACCGGCGGAAACGACGACATCGGCCTGACCGGTCTTCACGGCCTCGATGGCGCGCCACATGCTCGAAATATAGCGACCGCGGCGAAGCGCTTGGCTCGGCTTCTCATCCATGCCGACCGCCACCTCGCAATGATGGAAGACGGACTTTTCCTTCAGCTTCGGATACTGCGCCAGCAATGGCATGCAGCGCTCCTGCTGACCGAAAAGAATGAACGTCGTATCGGGATGCCGCTCCAGCGCCTTGGCAGCTCCGGGAATGACGACTTCAGGGCCGAAGTCGCCTCCCATGACGTCGAGAGAAATTCTGATCACTTATGTCTGATCCTTCTTTTCGCTGCCGGGCGAAATTTTCGGCCAAAATACCGTTTTTGCCGCCACGCACAACCCAAATCGCCGGGAATCCGCGGCGCTTCAGTCCTTTTTCCAGTCCTTCAACACCGCAAAGGGCGAAGGACGCCGGTCGTCTTCGGCGGAACCCTCCCGGTGGCCCTCAAAAGCGATGCCCGGCTTGCGGGGATAAGGGTCGATGGCAAGAGCGGCGAATTCGGCGACAAGAGCACCGGCATCGATGGCATCGCCGGCAAAGGTCTCCGGCAGATCCGGACCTTCCGGATCGAGGACCATTTCACCGGCCTCGTCGGTCACGATGCGCGCCAGCTTGGAACCTTCCGGAACGAAGATCTGGTCGATCTCCTGATCGATCACAGCCGTAACCGGATCAAGCGTCACCACGCAGGCCTGGACGATCTCGCCCTTAACACGCCCCTTGATGCGGACACCGTCCTTTTTCCAGCGGGCGATCTGGAGATCCGCCGCCAGCCGGTTCACTGCCAGCACCTTCCACAATTGTGCGAGCCAGGCGCATTCGCGCTCATCGGCTTCCACATGCACCTGCACCGGGTTGGCCGAGATATGGCCCACCTTGACCAGATACGTAAAGCCTGCGGCATCCTTCCTGTTCGTCGTCATCTCAGTGCGTTCCTCCGGGAACCACAAGTCGGACGGATCCGGTCTCGATCACGTCCTCGCCAAGACCGGCCAAATGCCGCTCGGCCTCGATCATCCAGTCGGCAAGCCCCTGCATCGAAGGCGCAGTTCCTGCCGTTTCCGGGTATATATTGCGCAGAAGCGCCGCCGCCAACTCCTCGCGCGCACCTTTGTCGAGACAGCCTGCATAAGACTCAAGGCGGCCGTAGAACATGCCGGCCAGCTTCTTCATGCGCTTGGGCACGCCCTGGTCGCCGATCCCGAGTTCGCGGATTGAATGATCGACGTCCTGAAAGAAGGCATCGACGATCTCCTGAGCGATTTCCTGGCCGCTGCGCGGCGAACGCGCGGTGCGTCGAAAGAACAGAATCAGGACGATGGACAGCATTTCGAAACGGCCCATCACGGTATCGGGAACACCGAGGTCGGAATAGAAGAACGGCGTGCGCGCGGCGGAAGTCAACGCCGCATACTGGCGCTCGACGATGAGCCGGTTATGCTTTTTCTGCCGGAAGAAGCCGAATACCATTCAATTCCACCAAAAAGAACCGCAGGAACAAGCCCGCCTGCCCATGCTCATGTTGCATGATTGCGAAAGCTGGTTTACCGAAGCAGGCGTGAATTGCAATGCCGTTTCTGCCTGCCTGCACCCGCCGGCACGGCGACGCCGGTCTCCGACCGCCGGAGCGAATGCGAGTTTTTCGCAGTCGGCCGTTTGTCCCCGGAAAGGCCACAATGGTATGCGCAACAGGTTTGCGGACGTTTTCTCGAACGTCCATATCTAGAGTCATGGGAGACTTGCGGTTGGAAATGCGGTACCTCAGATCGAACAGGAACGTTCTCGGATGCACTGCTGTCGCCCTTGCTGTGGCGGTCGCGAGCCTTTCGGGGTGCTCCACCCAGGAGGTCTTCCACAACGGCTATGTCGTAGACCAGAACGCGCTCGACCTCGTGCCGGTCGGCTCCAGCCGCGAGCAGGTGCTCCTGTCGCTCGGCACGCCGTCCACGACCGCGACGTTTGACGGCGAAGTCTTCTATTACATATCGCAGACGCGCACGCGCTCGGTCGCCTTCATGAAGCAGCGGCTGGTGGAGCAGCAGATTCTCGCCATCTACTTCGACAAGGACGGCGTCGTGTCGCAGCGCGCGAACTACACGATGAAGGACGGCAAGGTCTTCGACATGATTTCCCGCACCACTCCGACGGGCGGCAAGGACCTCACCTTCCTGCAACAGATTCTCTCCGGCGGCGGCGGCGCGGCCAACAGCATCAAGAATATGCTGGGTGGCACCTGACCGCACAGAAGGTACCGACAAAAAAGAAACCGCGGAAGCCCGTTCCGCGGTTTCTTTCGTTTCAGCAGAATGAAAGCCGTCAGCCTGCCAGCACCGCAAGCAACAGCAGGGCGACGATATTGGTGATCTTGATCGCCGGATTGACGGCCGGGCCGGCAGTATCCTTGTAAGGGTCGCCGACCGTATCGCCGGTTACCGATGCCTTGTGGGCGTCGGAGCCTTTCAGGTGCTTCACTCCGTCCTTGTCGACGAAACCGTCCTCGAAGCTCTTCTTGGCGTTATCCCATGCACCGCCGCCCGAGGTCATGGAAATCGCCACGAACAGGCCGTTGACGATGACACCCAGCAGCGAGGCGCCGAGTGCGGCGAAGGCGGAGGCCTTGGAACCCGAGATCAGCAGCACGCCGAAATAGACGACGAGCGGAGCCAGCACCGGCAGCAGCGACGGGACGATCATCTCGCGAATGGCCGCCTTCGTCAGCATATCGACCGCCCGGCCGTAGTCCGGCCGTTCAGTGCCCTGCATGATGCCGGGCTTTTCCTTGAACTGGCGGCGTACTTCCTCAACGATCGAACCGGCGGCGCGGCCGACCGCGGTCATGGCAATGCCACCGAAGAGATAGGGAATAAGGCCGCCGAAAATCAGCCCGGCCACGACATAGGGGTTGGACAGGCTGAAGGAGATATCCCCGATGCCCGAAAAATACGGGTATTTGTCGCTGTTGGCGGCAAAATACTGCAGGTCGTTGGAATAGGCGGCGAAGAGCACGAGCGCGCCGAGGCCTGCCGAACCGATCGCATAGCCCTTGGTCACCGCCTTGGTGGTGTTACCAACCGCGTCGAGCGCGTCGGTGGACTTGCGCACCTCCGGCGGCAGATGGGACATTTCAGCGATGCCGCCTGCATTGTCGGTGACCGGGCCGAATGCGTCGAGCGCCACGATCATGCCGGCAAGGCCAAGCATGGTGGTGACGGCGATTGCGGTGCCGAACAGGCCGGCAAGCTGATAAGTCGCGATGATGCCGCCGACGATGACAATCGCCGGAAGCGCAGTCGACTCCAGTGAGACGGCGAGCCCCTGGATGACGTTGGTGCCATGGCCGGTTACGGAAGCCTGGGCGATGGAATTGACCGGCCGCTTGTTGGTGCCGGTGTAGAATTCGGTAATCACGACGATCAGGGCTGTCACGACAAGGCCGAGAATGCCGCAGATGAACAGGTTCCAGCCGGTGATGTCCATGCCGGCGACAGTGCCGATCGAGCCCCAGCCAACGGTGAGCGAGGTGGCCGCGCCGAGGCCGAGGATCGACAGAACCCCGGTGACGATCAGGCCCTTGTAGAGAGCGCCCATGATCGAACCGCTGGTGCCGAGCTTGACGAAAAAGGTGCCGACGATCGAGGTGACGATGCAGGCGCCGCAGATTGCGAGCGGGTAAGTCATGGCGATATCGAGCGTCGGCGAGCCGGCGAAGAAGATCGCGGCCAAAACCATGGTTGCGACCACGGAAACCGCATAGGTCTCGAAGAGGTCGGCGGCCATTCCGGCGCAGTCGCCGACATTGTCGCCGACGTTATCGGCAATGGTCGCCGGATTGCGCGGATCGTCCTCCGGAATGCCGGCTTCGACCTTGCCGACGAGATCGCCGCCGACGTCGGCGCCCTTGGTGAAGATGCCGCCGCCAAGACGGGCGAAGATCGAGATCAGCGACGCGCCGAAACCGAGCGCGACCAGCGCGTCAATCACCTCGCGCGAGCCGCTTTGATGGCCGAGTACAGCGGTCAGCACGTAGAAATAGATGGAAACGCCGAGAAGGGCGAGACCTGCGACCAGCATGCCGGTGATGGCACCGGCCTTGAAGGCGATGTCGAGCCCCGCGGAAAGGCTCTGTGATGCGGCCTGAGCGGTGCGCACATTGGCGCGGACCGAGACATGCATACCGATAAAGCCGGCGGCACCGGACAGCACCGCTCCGATCAGGAAACCGATTGCGGCGGTCGCGGACAGCAGAACCCAAGCACCGATGAAGACAACGGCACCCACGATGGCGATGGTCAGGTATTGACGAGCGAGGTAAGCCTGAGCGCCTTCGCGGATATAGCCCGCGATCTCCTGCATGCGGGCATTGCCCTGATCGGCCGCCAGCACGGAACGTGTGGCCCAGATCGCATAGGCCACAGAAAGAAGACCACACAAAATAACGACTGGTAAAACTGTCATTCGCAATACCCTCCCGTATTGCCCGCGCCTCACTCCTCGCGGGCGGTGACATCCGGACTCGGCCCCCTCCTCCGAGGTCGTCCGGCTTGGGGGCGAGATTGCGTTGCGCTTTCCTGTACGTCAAGTCCCGCCGGTGTCGCAGCCGAAAGGGTTCAACTCTTCCTTGCGGCAGCGGTGGCGCGCATCTGCACAATCACCAGAACGAGGCAGACAATGGTCACCGGCCAGACGACGAGGTTCATGACGGACCAGCCGAAGGCAGTGAAAACCTTGCCGGAGGAAAAGGAGGAGAGCGCGACGGTGCCGAACAGGATGATATCGTGAAAGCCCTGAACCTTGTCGGCCTCATGCGGGCGGTAACTGGAAGCAACGATAGCGGTTGCGCCGATGAAACCGAAATTCCAGCCGATGCCGAGCAGCACGAGCGCGCCCCAGAAATTCCAGAGTTCGACGCCGATATGGGCGACGACAGCGCAAGCCATCAGGATGACGAGGCCTGCCGCCACGACCCTTTCGGTGCCGAAGCGGGAAATCAGCATGCCGGTGAAGAAGCTTGGGGCGAACATAGCGATGACATGCCACTGAATGCCGAGCGTTGCGAGTTCGGATGAAAAGCCGCAGCCGACGACCATGGCAAGCGGCGCCCCGGTCATCATGAAGGTCATCAAGGCATAGGAGCTGATGCCGCAGATCATGCCGGTGATGAAACGCCGCGTCGCGACGATTTCACGCAGAGGTCTGGCAGGCTCGCCATTCTCGCCAACCTTGCCCGCCGCATCCGGCAATCTCAGGAAAGCCAGAACCACGATCGCCAGCAACATCAGCGGCACGAGGCCCATGAATGCGCCGGCGAAGGTGACCGGGGCCATCACGTCCTTCAGCCAGATGGCAAGCTGCGGTCCGACAATCGCCGACACAATGCCGCCGGCGAGAATCCAGGAGATGGCCTTGCCCTTGTAGAAACTCGGAGAGGCATCGGCGGCGGCGAAACGGATCTTCTGGGTGAACCCGCCGGAAAGACCGATCAGCAGCAGGCCGAAAGCAAAAAGCCAGAAATCGGAACGGAACAGGGCGAGCGCCGCGACCGCGCCGCCGGTCGCCCCCATCAGCGCGCCGAGCATGAAGCTCTCGCGCCGCCCAAGAATGCGCGAGGCGGCCGCAACGACGATCGCCCCCAGCGCCACACCGACGTTGAATCCGGTCAGCGGTGCGGTTGCAAGCGACTTGTCGGCGCCGAGAAGCTGGAAGCCTGCAAGCCCGCCGACCGAGAAACTGAGGGGTGCGGCCGAACCCAGGATGGATTGGGCAGCCGTCAGGAGGAAGACATTGCGTTTCGCAGAGCGCAACTGGCCGTCCAACCCTTGAGGCTCCGCAGCGGTCATTCCCGTCAGTCCTTCAGATTATTTCTTCGCCGGAGCGCGCACCTGCTTGGCGATGCGGTCGAGGACAGCGTTGACGAGCTTGGGTTCGTCCTCCTCGAAAAAGGCGCGGGCAATTTCGACATACTCCGTCACGATCACCGCAATCGGCACGTCCTTGCGCTCCAAAAGCTCGAAGGTGCCGGCACGAAGAATGGCGCGAACGGTACTATCGATGCGCGACAGCGCCCAGTCATCCTGCAGCGCCTGGCGGATCATCGGGTCGATCACCTTCTGGTCGCGCACGACGCCTGCCACGATGGAACGGAACCACGAAGGATCGGCCTTCAGGTATGTATCGCCATCGATTTCCTGGCCAAGGCGATGCGCCTCGTATTCGGCCACAACTTCCAGAACGCCGGTGCCGCCAATATCCATCTGGTAGAGCGCCTGCACCGCGGCAAGGCGGGCTGCCCCGCGTTGGTTGGCGGATTTTACCGGCTGGTTTTCTTCCTTCGACATGTTTCGTCAGTTACCCAGTTTTTCCTTCAACGCGATCATCGTCAACGCCGCGCGGGCGGCAAAGCCGCCCTTGTCCTTATCCGTACGACGAACGCGGGCCCAGGCCTGCTCGTCGTTCTCGACCGTCAGGATGCCGTTGCCGATCGCAAGCGATTCGGACACGGCGAGATCCATGAGAGCACGCGAGGATTCATTGGCGACGATATCGAAATGATAGGTCTCGCCACGAATGACCATGCCGAGCGCAACGAAACCGTCATAGGCGACACCGCCATCATCGGCAGCGTCGAGTGCCATGGCGATCGCCGGCGGGATTTCGAGGGCACCCGGAACGGTGACGATATCATACGTCGCCCCGGCTTCCTTCAAGGCAACCGTCGCGCCGTCCAGCAGCGCATCTGCCATGTCATCGTAGAATCGTGCCTCGACGATCAGAAGATGCGGTGCGGATTTCTTCTTTGCCATGATTCCGGTCCCGGTTTTTAAAGAGAGTGCGGCCATCAGCCAGTCAGACGGGTCAAACCACGGCGCATCGCCGATGGCAAGTGTTTTTAGCTGAAACCGCCCCTCGTGAGAGCACGCCGTCCTGCCTCCTGACGGCCGCCGCCCGGAACAAAAGGCTTTCCTCAAACCTTTATCACCCGTCACCAAACCAGCGGCAACCGCCATCGAAACGGTCTGCCGCCCTGACAGAGGAGGATTTCACATGGGGCGCGGCATATTGCTATGGCTACTCGGAGTTCCGATTCCGCTCATCATTCTTATCCTGCTGTTCTGGCGCTGAGCAGGGTTTACTCGACGTCGGAGCGACGAAAGATCTCCAGGCCGTCAGGACCTAAGGCAAGCGATCGGTCGAGAACGAAGTCCGGCGGCACGGTCGACAGAAGCACCGGAGACGCAATGCCGCCCGTTCCGACGACAGTGGCGCCCCGAAAGAGCCAGATCTCATCAACCAGCCCGAGATCGAGAAAGGATCGCGCGACGCGCGCTCCGCCCTCGACCAGCAGCGACGAAATACCGCGAGCGGCAAGCGCAAACAGAAGCGCTTCGAGATCCTCCGATTGCAGGACCTCCACGCCGGCCGACTGCAGGGCATTTTTCCGGCCGGAGAAGCCTTCGTCGTCGTCCGCGCCGGCAATAGAGATGACCGGAACCTCTCGGGCGCTTCTCACCAGCTTCGAGCCGAGAGGCAATTCCAGCCTGCGATCGAGGACGATGCGCAAGGGTGAACGGTCCGCAAGTCCCGGCAAGCGTACCGTCAGTTCCGGATCGTCGGCAATTGCGGTGCCGATCCCGACGAGGATCGCGTCGGTCTCCGCGCGAAGCATCTGTACCTGAGCGCGAGCGAGAGGACCGGTGATCGCCACCTGCCCCGCTCCATCGCGGCCGATCATGCCATCCTGCGAAACGGCAAGTTTCAGAATCACTTGTGGACGCGCCTTCGTCTGACGGGTGAGGTAAGCGGACAGCGCCTTGCGACCCTCCTCTTCCAGAACGCCGCTTGCCACCTCAATGCCTGCCTCCTCAAGCATGGCAAGTCCCCGTCCCGACACCCGTTCGTCGGGGTCCGTCACGGAAACGACAACACGGGCAACACCGCTTGCGATCAGGGCATCGGCGCAGGGCGGCGTCCTGCCGTGATGCGAGCAGGGCTCGAGGGTGACATAAGCCGTCGCTCCCCTCGCCCTTTCCCCGGCATCGCCAAGAGCCTGTGGTTCGGCATGGGGCCGGCCGCCCTCGGCGGTAACGCCGCGACCGACGACGATGCCGTCCCTGACGATCAGGCAACCCACGGAAGGATTGGTGGAAGTGCGGCCGAGGTTCCACTGCGACAGGCGGATCGCGGCCGCCATGTAGCGCTCGTCATCCGGCGCGGCGGCCAAGGATCACTCCATGCCGCTATCGCGGGAAATCTTCGCATTGATCTCCGCGATCACCTGCTCGAAGTCTTCCGCATGGGAAAAGTCGCGATAGACGGATGCATAGCGCACGAAACCGACGTCATCGAGGCTCTTCAGCGCCTCGAGAACCTGCAGGCCGATCTCTTCGGAGGAAATCTCGGTCTCGCCGGAGCTTTCCAGCCTGCGGACGATGCCGGAAACCGCACGCTCGATGCGATCGTTGTCGACCGGCCGCTTGCGCAGCGCGATCTGGAACGAGCGCACGAGCTTGTTGCGATCGAAGGGCACCTTGCGACCGGTCTTCTTGACGACCATGAGCTCGCGCAACTGCACCCGTTCGAAAGTCGTGAAGCGACCGCCGCAATCCGGGCAAATACGCCGCCGGCGGATGGAGGTGTTATCCTCCGCCGGGCGGGAATCCTTGACCTGGGTGTCGTCTGAACCGCAGAAGGGGCAGCGCATGCGTCTTCCTTACATGTAAGGATACATCGGGAAGCGGCCGGTCAGCTTGACCACCTTTTCCCGGACGGACGCCTCGACTGCGGCGTTGCCCTCGTCGGAATTCGCAACCTTCAGGCCATCGAGAACTTCGATGATGAGATTGCCGATTTCCTTGAATTCGGCCTCCTTGAAGCCGCGGGTCGTGCCGGCCGGCGTGCCGAGACGGACGCCGGAGGTGACGAAGGGCTTTTCGGGGTCGAACGGGATGCCGTTCTTGTTGCAGGTGACGTAGGCGCGGCCAAGGGCGGCTTCCGCCCGCTTGCCGGTCGCATTCTTCTTGCGCAGGTCGACCAGCATCAGGTGGTTGTCGGTGCCGCCCGACACGACATCCACGCCGCCGGCGATCAGGGTTTCGGCGAGAGCCTTGGCGTTCTTGACGATCTGGGCCGCATAGTCCTTGAACTCCGGCTGCAGGGCCTCGCCGAGGGCCACGGCCTTGGCGGCGATGACATGCATCAGAGGTCCACCCTGCAGGCCGGGGAAGACGGCCGAGTTGAACTTCTTCGCCAGATCCTCGTCATTGGTCAGGATCATGCCGCCGCGCGGGCCACGAAGCGACTTGTGCGTGGTCGTGGTCGCGACATGGCAATGCGGGAACGGCGACGGATGCTGGCCACCGGCGACGAGGCCCGCAATGTGGGCCATATCGACCATCAGGTAGGCGCCGACTTCGTCGGCAATCTCGCGGAAACGCTTCCAGTCCCAGATACGGGAATAGGCGGTGCCGCCTGCGATAATCAGCTTCGGCTTGTGGGTGCGGGCCTTTTCGGCGACGGCATCCATGTCAAGCAGGTTGTCACCTTCGCGCACGCCGTAGGAGACGACGTTGAACCACTTGCCGGACATGTTGACCGGCGAACCGTGGGTCAGGTGGCCCCCGGAATTGAGGTCGAGGCCCATGAAGGTGTCGCCCGGCTGCAGCAGAGCGAGGAAAACGGCCTGGTTCATCTGCGAACCGGAATTCGGCTGGACGTTGGCGAAGTTGACGCCGAACAGCTTCTTGGCGCGCTCGATCGCCAGTTCCTCGGCGATGTCCACGAACTGGCAGCCGCCATAATAGCGCTTGCCCGGATAACCCTCGGCATACTTGTTCGTCATGATCGAACCCTGAGCCTCAAGGACTGCGCGGGATACGATATTTTCCGAGGCGATCAGCTCGATTTCGTGACGTTGGCGACCCAGTTCCTTCTCGATCGCGCCGAAGATTTCCGGATCGGTTTCGGCAAGCGCACGGGAAAAGAAGGCATCTGTGTTCGACATGATTGAATGCTCCTGACGGGTTGATGCCAAGGGGTCTTACCGCCACGAATGGTCAAGGGCAATACGGGACGCGACATTTGCGCATCAAAGAGCGATAGGACGCTGCGAGCCGGGAGAATTTCCGAAAAGGGAGGCGGCAATCAGGAAGCCTGGCGCCACTGATGCTGCTCGACGAACCGTTCCAGATCGACGGATGTCATCGGCTTTGCAAAGGCGTAGCCCTGCAAAACGTCGCAACCGAGTTCCTTCAAAATCTGCGCCTGTTCCATCGTCTCGATGCCTTCGGCGATTACCTCGATGCCGAGCGATTTGCCCATATCGATGATCGAGGACACGAGCCGCCGCTTCTCCAGCGAAATCAGCACCGGCGCGACGAACTGTCGGTCAATCTTCAACCGCTTCGGATTGAGCTTCAGCAGGCTGACGATGGAAGCGTAGCCCGTGCCGAAATCGTCGATTTCGATTTCGATGCCGAGTTCCTTGATCTGCTCTATGTTGGAGGATATCGCCTCGTCGGTCTCATCGAGGAAGACCGATTCCACCAGTTCGAACGAGACAGTGCCGGGCCTGAATTTCATCGTCCGGAGATTGTCGATCAACTGCCGATCGTTCAAGCGCCGGGCCGACACGTTCACGGCCACCTTGGGTATGGCGAGGCCGAGGGTGTTCCAGTGCTCCAGATCGGCGATCGCCCGGTCGAGAATGATGCCGTCGATCGTGCCGAGCACGTTCAGGTCGTCGGCAATGCCGAGGAAATGCGAGGGCGCCAGTATCCCCTTGGTGGGGTGGTTCCAGCGGACCAACGCCTCGACACCGACGATCTCATGGGTGCGTGCATCGAATTGCGGCTGGTAGAAGCTGATGAATTCCTTCTGCTCTATGCCCCGCAGGATGTCGTCCGCCGTCCGCTTGGTGTCGACGATCTCGCGCTGGATCTCCTCGGAGAAGAATTCACTGTGCCCCTTGGCCCGCTGCTTCACCCGGTAAAGCGCGATGTCGGAATTGACCAGCAGGCTCTTCGGATCGACCTTCTCACCCATGCCGACGGCAATGCCGATGCTGGCCCCGACGCGGCAGAGATGCCCTTGATAGGGCACGGGCTGACGTATCTTTTCGATCAGTCCGTCCGCTTTGGCGGAAAGAGCCTCGTTGTTCTCCTCCGTCACGTGACTGACAATGACGAACTCGTCGCCGCCGACACGCGCGATGAAATCGTCTTCACCGACCTCCGACTTTATGAGTTTCGCGACATAGATCAGCATATTATCGCCCGCCGTGTGGCCGAGCGTATCGTTGATCTGCTTGAAGCGGTCGAGGTCTACATGCAGCAATGCGATGCCGCTGCCGTCTCGCCGGCAGGATTCGGCATATTGCGCCAGTACATGATCGAGGAAGCGCCGGTTCGGCAGGCCGGTCAGGGCGTCATGGAGGGCATTGTATTCCAGGCTCGCCCTCGTCGCCTCGAGTTCGCGGTTGCGCGCCTCCGCAAGGTTCTTGGCGTTTATCAGAGCGGCGTTGGCCTGCTCCATCTCCTCCTTGGCCTCGGTCAGCTCTTCGAGCGTCTTCTCGTGGCGGGCGATCTCCTTGATGAGCTCCGACTGGCTGTCGACGACGCTGGCATAATAACTGGCCATGAAGAAGGCATAGACGGTCGCGCTGAAAGCCGAAACCATGCCTGCATAGACCATGTTTTCGAGCGGTATATTGTCGGGGAAACGCTCCCCGTGGAAGATATAGGCCGCCACGAAGATCGACAGGCCGAGCATGAGCTGGGACAGCACCACGAGACGCGTCACCAGCGTCGCCCCCATATAGAAGAAGGCGAGCATCGGCATGACGACATACCACATCAGGAAGGGAGAGCTCGCCCCGCCGTAGTGGTATGAACCCCAGAGTATGGCGAAGTTCAGGTTGAGGATCGAAAGCTGCGCCAGCGCGCCGTAGCTGCGTGGAAGCAGCTTTATCAGCGGAAGAAAGAGCCAGAAGCCGAAAATCGAGGCCGCCAGGATCGGCACCTGCGGAGAGGGAGCCGGATCGATGACGAACAAGCTTATGGGTATCGGCGCGCCGGTGATGGGCCCGAACATATGACTGATGAGAAACATGCGTACGCGTTTACGCGTGTGCACATCTTCTTTCAGATGCGCCGGCGTCAACCAATCGATGGCTGTCTCGAGCCGGGAAACAAGTGTCATGCGACAGCCTTTCAACCGCAGAGCTCGTCAACTCTGTGTGAAATGTGTTTCCAAACAGTAAATTCAATCGTTAAACGCTGTTAACATCGGCGTTTGACGACAAAAAAGGCATGTCGATGCTATGTACGCCTAACAAAAAGCATATAAGCTTTCACTCAAGCTGCGGCCGAGGCGGCGGTACCCGGCGATTTTGAGGGATTTTCATCCGTCGTCACGCAGAGCTCGAGATCGGTGCGCGCCGCATCGAGCGCCTGCCCCAATGCCACGACGACGCGGTCGACATCGGCATGGGTATGATCCGCCATCACCTGGAAACGGAACCGCGATTCCGCCTTCGGAACAGCCGGATATTCGACAAGATTGGCGATGCCGCCGAAATCGGGGAGACGGCGCGCGATCAGTCGTCCGAGCGCTTCGCTGCCCACGAAGACCGGCACGATGGGTGATGGCACGCCGAGCGCGCGAAGCCCCGTATTTTCCACGGTTCGCCGCAGGTAGAGAATGTTGTCCATCAGACGATGGCGCCGTTCGTCGCCCTCCTCGGACCGGATGATATCGAGCGCCGTTGCGACCACCGCGGCCTGAACCGGCGAGAGCGCATTGGAAAAAGTCTGGGTGGCGCTGAAGTATTTTAGGTACTCCGCCGCGCTCCGCGTCTTTACCGAAACGAAACCTCCGTTGGAGGCAAAGCTCTTCGAGAAGGAACCGATCAGCACATCGGCAGCGCCAAGCATTCCGGTCGCCCCGAGATTGCCGAGACCGCCCGGGCCCATTGCGCCGAGATCGTGGGCGCAGTCGATCAGCAGCGTCGCCCCATACGTGTCGCATGCCTCGCGCAGACCGGCGAAATCCGGCACGTCGGAATGCATCGAGAAGAGGCTTTCCGTGACCACGAGGATGCCGGCATCCGGGAATTTCTCACGGATCTTGCTAAGCCGCCGGATTACCGCCCCGGTGTTCAGATGGGCGAAATGATGAATGTTCTGGGTGGCTGCGCGCGCGCCTTCCTGCAGGCAGGAATGGGCAAGCACGTCCATGACCACATGATCGTCGGGACGGACGAAACCCTGCACGGAAGCAAAACCGGCCGACCAGCCGGTGGGGTAGAGCACGACCTCCCTGCCCCCGAGGAAATCCGAAAACTTGGCTTCGAGCTCAAGCGAGTTGGCCGTATTGCCGAGGAGAGCGGCTGAGCCGGCGCTGTGCACGCCATAGCGTTCGACCGCCTCGATCGCCGCCTGCTTGATGCGCGGATGGGAGGAAAGGCTGAGATAATCCTGGGAAGCGAAATTGATGCCCTGGAAGCTTCGGTCCGCATCGGAGCGCACCTTGCAAAAGGTTGCCGGCGCCGTTTCCGTCGAGCGGGCATATGGCCACACTTCGTTTCGCCGCCGCAAATCCTGCCATTCGAAGAAACCGTCGACGCGACCGACAAGATCGGGACCGGTCGGCGCCCGATAGTCCCTCAGGCTGCCCTGAAGGGCTGCTGCTGGAATGCTGACTTTCCGGCTCGAGCTACTCATATCCATCGTGGGTCCCAGCCTCCAACTCAAACAAATGGCCAGTCAGATGATATTTTCGGCTGATGGTTAACACAACTGAAAATTTTAATGAATTTTTAACGATTAGAACTCGTCACCCGATAGCGGTATGCTGCGCGATCGTTAACGCGCGTCCGCCGCCCCGCTCGAGCATGGGGCGGCGGATGCATGCGCCGTTTATTGGGGCAGGATATCGTCCTCTACGGAACCGGAGACCTGTTCGACGCCGATGTTGGTCTGCAGGGCCAACTGGGCGTTTCCGTCCTTTCCGTAGATGTCGTCACGGAACTGGACGACGTTGTCCTTCGCCGACCAGGCGGTCAGGTAGACCCAGTGAACACCGATCTCGTCCGAAACCGGGATCGGCGTGTTGACGCGGCTTGCGATCACGCGCTCGATCTCCTGGCGGTTCCAGCCGGGTGTGTTCTTCAGCACCCAGACAATCAGGTCGCGCACGTTCTGGACGCGCACACAGCCCGAGGACTCGAAGCGCATCAGCTTGTTGAACAGGCCCTGCGTCGGCGTGTCGTGCATGTAGACGGCTTCGGGGCTCGGGAAGTTGATCTTCGTCGAGGACATCGCATTGATCTTGCCTGGGTCCTGGCGGAACATCAGGTTCGGCGCCTTGGGCGCAAACCAGTCGATGCTCTCTGGCGACACCTCATTGCCCTTGCCATCGATCAACCGGATGTTGTTGCGCGCCAGATAGGTCGGGTCCTTACGCATCAGCGGCACGATGTCCTTTTCGACAATCGAGCGCGGCGCAGTCCAGTACGGATTGAGGATGATGTCGGACACCTTGGAACTGACCAGAGGCGACGGGCGGGTGTCGCGGCCGACAATCGCGGTATTGCGAAGCGCCACCCGATCGCCCTCGACGGCTTCTACATAGGCCGCGGGAATGTTGACGACGATGTAACGGTACTCAATCGGCTTGGCGGTGATGTCCTGGAGGCGCTGCAGATTGACGTTCAGCTGCATCAGGCGGGTGTCGGCGGAAACGTTGAGCGCCTTCAGGGTGAATTCGCCGAGAACGCCGTCCTCCGGCAGACCGTGGCGTGCCTGAAAACGCTTCACCGCGTCATCGACATAGGTGTCGAAGGCGTTCGACATGCCGGCCGAGCGGTCGAGGTCGCCGGAGATCATCAGGCGCTGGCGAAGCTGCTGGACCGACGGGTCGATGACGCCGATCTTGAGCTTTACCGCGGGATTGACCTGCGGCCAGCCGCCGTTGGAGACGATGGCCTGATAGTTGGCAATGGCCTGCTGGAAGTTAATGAGATTGCTGGCGCTGAGCATCGGCGTGTTCGACACGACAGCTGCCGTTGCGCGGGAAGCCTGAGCATCGAACTGGTCGTCCCAGTTGCCGCGCCTCGGAGCGGTAATCAACTCATCGACGGCCGTCTGTGCTGCGGCCTGACCGGCGATGGCGGCTGCGCCTGCTGCTGCGGCACCGCGCAACAGGGCGCGGCGTGACAAGTCGACAATTCCGGATTTCTTCGACATCTTCCCTACCGTTTTCAATTCAAACGAAAACCATCCTCTAGCAAGGCATGGTTAACAAACGGACGCCAGGGCCTGTTTTCGGCATACAGGCCTGAGGCGCTGCGACGGATACATGACCGTCCTTTGATGTCCGGCGCTCACACACCAATATGGCCAATTCGTGGCTCCGGCTATTGCGCGAACTGTCGTATTCCTGTCATATTATGTTTTGTTACAAAATATTACGATCGAAGAACGCCATGGCACGCAAGGATTTTCACGGCAGGTTTAGCAGCCGGCTCGATATCGCGGAATGCAAGTTCGAGACGGCCGGATCACTAAAACGTGTCTATACGCACCCGGACATGCAGGATGTGGTTCTAAAAATCATAGATCCGGCGAGGACATCCGGAGATGCCCGTTTGAAGGGCGAAAGCCTGATGAAGCGGACAAACCCGCTCGGTGTCTATCGTGGCTTTCGGCGGGAACTCACACAATACCTGATCCTCAGCCGTCGCTGGAACGAAGACCTGCGGGGCGCGCCGCCGATTGCGGTGCCCTGCGGCCTGGTGTCGACGACAGCCGGGTTAGCGCTCGTGACCGAAAAGATCGGCGGTGCCGGCGACACACTTGCCCCGACGCTTGAAAAACTGTTTGAGAACGGTGCATTGGCCTTCAAGCACCTGAAAGCGCTCAATCGCCTTTTCGACGATTGCATGGAGATGCACGTGGTGCTCTCCGACATGCATATGCGGCAGTTTCTATATAGCGAAACCCGCTCCGGCCGACCCGAATTCGTGGTCATCGACGGGATCGGCGAGAAGAATATCATCCCGCTGCGCTCGCTCAGCCCCCTTCTCAACAGGCGACGTCTCAAACGCGCCCGAGACGGTCTCTTCGAGGCCATCTTCGCACGCTATCCGGCCCTTAAAGCGGAGTGGACCGGGAAGCAAACCAATGCATCCCGGCCAGAGCTGGCAAGCAAACCCGTCGCTTAGAGGCGATACAAGATCTGGTCGTTCCAGAAGCGGTCCAGACGCTGCAGCAGCTTGTTCATCTGGGTGAACTCGTCGGAACCGATACCGCCGACCTTCTGGATCGAGCCGATATGCCGCTCGTAGAGCTTGGCAACGGTTTCGGCGATTTCCTGGCCGCTTTCCGTCAGGCTGATGCGGACCGAACGACGGTCGATGCGCGAGCGCTGATGGTTGATGAAGCCGAGATCCACCAGTTTCTTGACGTTGTAGGAAACGTTGGAGCCGAGATAGTAGCCGCGCGAACGCAGTTCGCCGGCGGTCAATTCGGAATTGCCGATGTTGAACAGCAGAAGTGCCTGAACGGCATTGACGTCGCTGCGACCCTGACGGTCGAACTCGTCCTTGATGACGTCGAGAAGGCGGCGGTGCAGGCGTTCAACCAGATGGAGCGATTCCATGTAGAGCGAACGGATCGCCTCGTCCTGCGGTGCCAGGGTGTTCTGCTGCGGCTTGAGCTTGGTGTTCATGTCGGTCTGCCTCACTGTTTTGTCTGGCGGCTTTGTTTTTCTCCCGCCTTGTGAGGGACCATATCCAATGCACATAAAATTCTACTTAAAACGCAGGCTTAACAAGAGTTTACCGGCAAGAGCGATGACATTACGGTAAATCAAGCCTTATCTCCTCCTGTTTGTGGCGCTTTTCGAGCCACAGCGCCAGGCGGAACACGACATAGACCAGCGCGACCAAAGCATGCATGGCAATCACGATCGGATTGGCGCCGAAAACCCCGGACCAGAGGCCGTGCATGAGGATCTGCGTTCCGGCCGCCAGCGCCCAGATGACCGGCCCCCAGGAGACGGTCAGCCAAAGCCCGAGGGCCGCAACGGGGAAGATGACCGAGAGACTGGCGCCCGCGACCTTCCACGGCAGTGACAGAAGGTCGAAGCGTCCCTGCCCGCCCAGCGAATAGCCGACCAGCATCCCCCAGTATTGCAGGCCGAACCACAGGCATGCGATCGCGATCAATCTCAAAAAGATCACGAACAGGATTTCCGCGACGCTGCCTTTCGGTGCATGTTGAGAATCAGGCTCCATGCGCGAAGCATATGCGCAAGGGGCGTGTCGTTGCCAGTCATGGCGCGACGAAGCGCCTCTTTGCGGTTTTTCAATTGCTGGATTACAGCAGGGTCCCCCTTGCAGAGGAAGACGAGGCAATACCATGCAGGACAAGACACATCTGGTCGACGAGATCACCGGGCACCGCCGCATGCGACGCAATCGCAAGGCCGACTGGACAAGACGCATGGTCCAGGAAAACCGGCTGACGGTCGACGACCTCATCTGGCCGATCTTCGTCATTCCCGGCGAAGGTATCGTCGAGCCGGTCGCCTCCATGCCGGGCGTCAACAGAATGTCTGTGGATAAAGCTGTCGAGGCAGCGAAGGAGGCGGCCGATCTCGGCATTCCGGCGCTGGCGACCTTTCCGAATATCGAGATGGAACTGCGCAACGAGACGGGATCGCAGATCCTTGAGGCGAACAACCTGATCAACCGCACCACGGCTGCGATCAAGAAGGCCGTTCCCAATATCGGCGTCATCACCGACGTTGCACTCGACCCCTTCACCAGCCACGGCCATGACGGCATCCTGCGCGGCAGCGAAATCGCCAACGACGAAACCGTCGAACAGGTGGTGCGCGCCGCAGTGCTGCAGGCAGACGCCGGCTCCGACATCATCGCTCCTTCCGAGATGATGGACGGGCGCATCGGCGCCATTCGCCGCGGGCTGGATGCCGCCGGGCACCAGAATGTCGGCATCATGTCCTACGCGACGAAATTTTCCTCGGGCTATTACGGCCCCTATCGCGAGGCCATCTCGACCGGCGGGCTGCTGAAGGGCGACAAGAAGAGCTACTACATCGATCCGGCCAACGGGACCGAAGCGATCCGCGATGCTGCGCTCGATGTCGAGGAAGGCGCAGACATGCTGATGGTCAAGCCCGGCCTTCCCTACCTCGATATCTGCTGGCGGATGAAGGAGGCCTTCGGCCTGCCGGTTTTTGCCTATCAGGTTTCCGGGGAATACGCACAAATCAAGGCCGCGGCGCTGAACGGCTGGCTGGACGGCGACAAGGTCATGCTGGAAACGCTGCTCTGTTTCAAGCGTGCGGGCTGCGATGGCATTCTCACCTATTTCGCCATGGATGTGGCGCGGCATCTCGCCAAGAACGGCTGAGGCTTTCAGGGGCAGACAGCCTGAGCCATTGTTTTTCCGCCGTCTGTCCCCATATGCCTTGGTGAATGACAACGGAGCCGACCATGAGCCTCGACACCAACCCGATCTATGCAGCACCGAACGACTGGCGGGCCTATAGCGGCGTGCTGTCGCGACGGGTGTTCGCTTTCCTGATCGATTACCTGCTTGTCGGGGCTCTCTGGATCCCGGCGGCCATCCTCGTCTTCTTTTTCGGCATCATCACGCTGGGCTTCGGCTGGCTGCTCTATCCGATCCTGTTCTTCGTCGTGGCGGGCCTTTATTTCGGTCTTTCGCTTGCGGGGCCGAGCCAGGCAACGCCGGGAATGCGCGCCATGGGCGTTGCCATGGTCCGCCTCGATGGCCGCAAGATCGATTTCGTCACCGCGATCGCGCATCTCGCGCTGTTCTGGATTTTGAATTCGGTGCTGACGCCGCTGATTCTGCTGGCCGGCCTGTTCATCGAAAAATCGCGGCTTGTGCACGACCTTTTGCTCGGCACGGCGGCTGTCCGTACCGCCTGAACACGCGCTCATCCGAACAAAACCTGCGGAACACGCCATCCTCCAGGGTTTGGCGTGTTCTTCTTTCATGACGGATAGTTGACGTTTTTTATTCTTGCGCCATGCTAATGAAAACCATGGTCGCCAGAGGAATCCGACCGCCAAGATGAACACCCAGACGTCTCCGTCCCCGCAATTCTACCTCACGGCGCCGGCGCCGTGCCCGTACCTGCCGGGGGAAATGGAGCGCAAGGTTTTCACCCATCTCGTCGGTCCGCGTGCGACCGAGATGAACGACCTGCTGACGCAGGGTGGCTTCCGCCGGTCGCAGAACATCGCCTATCGCCCCGCCTGCGAATCCTGTCGCGCCTGCATATCGGTGCGCATTCTCGTCGATGAGTTCGAGCCTGGCCGTTCCTTCAAGCGGGTGAGCGCCACGAACCGGGACATCGTCTCGACCGTCTTTCCCGCCCAGCCCTCGACCGAACAGTTTTCACTCTTTCGTACCTACCTGGATCATCGGCATCAGGAAGGCGGCATGTCCGACATGTCTGCGCTCGACTATGCCATCATGGTCGAAGATACGCATGTGCAGACCCGCGTCATCGAATATCGGCTGCGCGCGCCCGGTGACGGGCTCGGCGGCCAGCCGCGCGGAGAACTGGTGGCGGTCGCCTTGTCGGATCTGATGAGCGACGGGCTCTCCATGGTCTACTCCTTCTTCAACCCCGCCATGGTAAAGCGGTCTCTCGGCACGATGATGGTTCTCGACCATGTCAACCGGGCGAAGGCGCTCGGACTGCCCCATGTCTATCTCGGCTATTGGGTGCGCGGTTCCAACAAGATGGACTACAAGACCCGCTTCCTGCCCCAGGAGCACCTGACGAACCAGGGATGGGAACGCTACATCCCCGACGAGCAGGCGGCCGCTCTGGCAAAAACATGACATCATCCCCTTCCCGACCGGGCTTCCGCAGGACCGGGCCTCCCGACGGTATCGTGGTCGTTCCGCTGATGGGCAAATCGTTCGCACGGATATGAACCGAATGCCTGCCGCCCGCAAACCTCAGACTTCGATAACCGCTTCGACCGGCCTCCGCGGCGAATAGGTCATCGCCGGCGCATAGCCGAAGCGCAGGACGATATCAGGGCGCCGTCCACCAAGGCCGGCGAGGACGGAAAGGTCCCCTCGCAGCGCCGCGACCTCGACCGGCTGGTTGACGAACGCAGTCCTCAGACCCAGCACGGTCGCCATAAGGCAGAAACGCTGGCATGCCCGCCCCACCGCAATCCAGCCTGCCGGTCCCTCCGCGGCGGAGGAGAAGACCGCCACCCCGGCCGAACTGTCCATGTGGCGCTTGTATTTGTCGGCCTCGGAACCGGGCCTGAAAGCGAGATCGAACGCGACCGGCCCGAGCCATTCCGGCAATGCCGGATTGCCGCTTGCCGGCGAATACAGGCCGTCGCCCCTGTGCATCGCGACATAAGGACTGAAGCGCAGCCAATCCTTGAGCTCTCGGATAAAAGCGCGATCCGCCATCTGGATGTCGCTACCGGCAATGACGAGGTCTCTCACCCGGTCAACCTGCGAACGTTGCGTGACGAGAACGGTATCCACGCCTGCAACCGCCGCGCTTTTCGTCAGGCTTTCCAGATCCCCCGGGGCAACCGGCCTGCCGTCATAGACGCTGCGGGTCGATTGCCTCAGCGGAATTGCAGGGGCTATTTCCTTCAACCGCTCGTCGCTCGGAGCACCACGGGACAGCGTCACGGCCACGCCGTTTTGCCCTTCGTCCACCACCGCAACCTCCGCAACACGGTCTGTCGACGCGGCGGCGATCACAAGATTCTCGAGCGCGCAGCCAAGGCCCACATAGAGATGATGGTCGTCCGGATCCACCGCCGGCGTACGGCGCGAGAAATCCGGACGGATGGAGATGCGGTCGCCGGAAAGGCGGAAAACCCATGGCTGGGTGTTATGGCCGTTGGCGGCAAGCGTCGCATGGCGCACCAGTTCGACCAGCGGCGGATCGGCGCCGAGCGGCGCGCGAATCCTCTCAGCATAGTCCTGATACCGACGGCTCCCGAGACCGAGGGCAAGCACAGTTCCGCCGGTTCCGAGAGCGATGAGCCCCGCCCCGCCTGTCAGCATCGCCCGCCTGCTCAACATCGCCAGCCTCCATCTTCTTCGACGGCAGTCTAGCCGATAAACCGCACAAGCTCTTGCCCAGGATCAAGGACACGGGAACCGGACGCCAGAATCCGCTTCCTCAGGGATCACACCCAACCGATAAACTGACGGCTCAACCAGAGAACTTGCCGCTGCGGGGGAAGCCCTTCGGAACGGTGCGGCCGGCCGCGGCACGGTCGCCCATCCATTCGGCAAGTTCCTCCTTCGACTTGCTGAAGACGCGGCCGGCGCTGTCTTCCCAGGTCAACCCATCGGCGATTGCGAAACACTTGATGTCCGAGATGCCGCCATCCTTGTAACGCTGCAGGCGAACGCCCTTGCCACGCGTCATTTCCGGCACCTGCACCAGAGGGAACACCAGCAGCTTGCGGTTCTCGCCGACAACGGCCACATGGTCGCCGGAGACGGGAACCACCAGCTTCGCCTCGTCCGGCATGCCGACATTCATCACCTGCTTGCCCTTGCGGGTGTTGGCTACGATATCGGACTCGGCAACGATAAAGCCGTTGCCCACGGTCGAGGAGAAGAGAAGCTTGCGACTGCCATCGTGCACGAAGGCGGTCAGCACGTCCTGATCGTTCTCCATGTCGACCATGATACGCAGGGGTTCGCCGTGTCCACGGCCGCCCGGCAACTTGTCGCCACCGAGCGTGAACACCTTGCCGCCGGTCGTGACCAGCAGGATCTTGTCCGTGGTCTGCGCCGGGAAGGCAACTTTCAGGCCGTCGCCTTCCTTGAAGGTCAGGCTCGACGTATCGGAAATGTGCCCCTTGAGCGCCCGTATCCAGCCCTTCTCGGATACCACGACGGTGATCGGTTCCTTTTCGATCATCGCCTGCTGGATGGCCTCGCTGTCGGCGTCCGGCGCGTCAGCGAACTGGGTGCGGCGGCGGCCGAGTTCGGTTGCCTTGGCGTACTTCTTCTTGACCTCGCCAATCTCCCACGCGACCGTCTGCCACTGCTTTTCGTCGGAAGCGAGCAGCGCCTCGATCTCGGCCTTTTCCTTGCTGAGTTCCTCGTGTTCCTTGCGGATCTCGAATTCCTCGAGCTTGCGCAGATTGCGCAGCCGCATGTTGAGGATCGCCTCGGCCTGGACGTCGGTCAGGTCCCAACGGGCGATCATCACCGGCTTGGGCTCGTCCTCCTCGCGGATGATGCGGATGACTTCGTCGAGGTTGAGATAGGCGATCAGCAGGCCGCCGAGGATTTCAAGGCGGCGATCGATTGCGGCAAGGCGGAAACGCGAACGGCGAACCAGAACATCCTTGCGGTGTTCCAGCCACTCGCTCAGGACCTCGTTCAACGCCATCACCTTGGGCACCTTGCCCTGCGACAGCACGTTCATGTTGAGCGGAATGCGGCTTTCCAGCTCGGTGAGCTTGAACATCGATTCCATCAGCAGCGTCGCGTCGACCGTTCGGCTCTTCGGCACCAGCACGATGCGAACGTCTTCGGCCGATTCGTCGCGGATGTCTTCGAGAAGCGGAAGCCGCTTGGCGATCAGCAGTTCGGCGATCTTTTCGATGAGCCGCGACTTCTGTACCTGGAACGGGATCTGCGTGACGATGATCTGGTAACCACCGCGACCGAGATCCTCGGTCTCCCAGCGGGCGCGCACACGGAAGCCGCCGCGACCCGTGCGGTAGGTCTCCAGCATGCTTTCGCGGCTCTCGACGATGATGCCGCCGGTCGGGAAGTCCGGACCCTCGATACCACCCTTCTGGGGGTTGGCCGGATCGGCCAGCAGTTCCTCGACGGGAGCGCCGGGATTCTTGATGAGATAAAGGGCCGCGTCGCAGATTTCATGCACGTTGTGCGGCGGGATCGACGTCGCCATGCCGACCGCGATGCCGGATGCGCCGTTTGCAAGCAGGTTCGGGAAGGCGCCGGGAAGAACGACCGGCTCCTCGTCTTCCTCATTATAGGTCGGGCGGTAATCGACGGCGTCCTGATCGATGCCTTCGAGCAGCAGCGCCGCGACATCGGTCATGCGCGCTTCGGTGTAACGATAGGCAGCGGCGCTATCGCCATCGATGTTGCCGAAATTGCCCTGCCCGTCCACGACCGGGTAGCGCTGGGAGAAATCCTGCGCGAGACGCACCAGCGCGTCATAGACCGACTGGTCTCCATGCGGATGGAACTTACCGATGACGTCGCCGACGATACGAGCGCATTTCTTGAAGGCCGAGTTCGGGCGGATGCCCATCTCGCTCATCGCATGGATGATGCGGCGATGGACCGGCTTCAGTCCGTCGCGCACGTCGGGCAGCGCGCGGTGCATGATCGTCGACAAGGCATAGGCGAGGTAGCGCTCTTCTAGCGCCGCCTTGAGATCGACCGGCTGAATGTTGTCGCCGCCGTCATCCGGCGGAGTAAGATTTGTCCCCATGGTCTTTCAACTAGACGAGAAGGCCGGAAACGGCAAGGAATCAGCGCAATCCGGTTGTGGATTAGCTGAGGTGTGACGAAAGTCACCACCCTTTAACCTAGGTCAAAATGTCATGGCAAAAGCGATGGAAGTTTCGCAATCTGCCAATATAAAGACATGCTGTTGGTCGCGAATGACGTAACTCAGAGCCGTTTTCCCCGAAAGGAATGCACATATGACCTTCTCCCGCACTTCCCGGCTGCTGCTGGCTGGCGCCGCCTTCGCAACGCTTTCCGGCCCGGCATGGGCGCTGGACGGTCAGGATCTCCTGAAAAAGATCAATGCCGCCTATGCGGCGGGCAGCGGCGCGATTTCCGCCGAATCGGTGGAGGTCAACGGCAGCGCGGTCACCCTCAAGGGCTCCAAGTTCACGACGACCGGCCCGCAGGAAAAATCGGTCCCGCTCGGAGACCTGACGCTGAAGGGCGTCAGCGAGGAAGACGGCGGCGCCTATTACATCGAGCGCATCGATTTCCCGGCGGTGGATTTCACCGAAGAGAAAACCAGAATCTCGGTTAAGGATCTCTACCTTGCTGGCGTGCATGTGCCCGGCAGCACCGATGGCAACGACCTCAAGTCGATGATGCTCTATGACGAAGCCCATAGCGGCCCGATCGACGTCAGCGTCGACGGCAAGCCGGTCTTCACCATGGCCGAGGCTTCTGCCACCACAACAGTCGGAGATGACGAGAAATCGCTTTCGTTCGAAGGCGGCGTCAGCGGCCTCAAGGCCGATCTTTCCGTTGTCGAGGATGCCAAGAGCAAGGAAACCATCGACGCGCTGAACCTTCAGAACCTTGAGGGCGACGTCTCTTTCTCGGGCAGTTGGGAACTTGAAAGCGGCACGATCGACATCGAGGAATACAGCTTCGATTTCGCCAATATCGGCCGTCTGAACCTGGCATTCAGCCTCTCCGGCTACACCATGGACCTCGTCAAGCAGCTTCAGGAAACCGCCCGCACGATGCAGGGCCAGGAAAACAACGAGCAGGCCCAGCAGGCCGCCGGTCTCGCCATGCTCGGCCTGATGCAGCAGATGTCTTTCGTCAGCGCCGAAATCAGCTTCGAGGACGACGGCATCACCAAGCGGGGCCTCGATTTTGCCGGCAAGGAACAGGGTACCACCGGCGACCAGATGGCCCAGATGGTCAAGGCAATGGTGCCGATGATGCTCGCCCAGGCCAAGCTCGGCGCGCTGCAGAACGAGGTCTCCACCGCCGTCAACACCTATCTCGACGATCCGCAGAACCTGACGATCAGCGCCGCACCGGAAAAACCGGTCCCCTTCCCCATGATTATGGGCGCAGGCATGGGCGCACCGGAAACCATTCCGCAACTGCTCGGCGTGTCCGTCAGCGCCAACGAAGAATAAGCATTCTCTCGGAAAAGCTCAGGGGCCGTCCTTCAGGACGGCCTCTTTCGTTTCGTATGGCTCGCCACCTTCCGGATCGGAGGATGCGGCGCGGTTATGCAGGAATAGCGCAAGCGCGAAAGCCGCGCCGATTGCCGCTCCCACTGCGACGTCAAGAAAGCGTACCAGACCTGCGGTCGCGGGTCCCATGACCATCACCAGCAAGGCCGAAGCGCCGGCTTGAATGGGAACGACGGGTGCAAGATTTATCAGGGCGCCGATCAGCACGCCCAGAAAGACGCACAGCAATATCCGGATTTCGAGAAACGGGATCGGCAGCAGGAATGCGAGTTCTCCCACCAGTATCCCGATCGTCACGCCCACCATCATGTTCAATGTCTGGCGAAAATGATTGGGAATGCCGGATGCAAGGCAGATGATCGCGGTGATCGCGGCGAAGATCGGTTCCGGATGGCCGAACAGCCAGCGCGCCAGATAAAAAGACAACGCCGCGGCAATGGCCGCGGCGCTGGCGTGAACTGCGATATCCCGGACTCGCTCGGACATCCGGAATGCCATCACATCAATCCTTCTTCTGCGGCACCACGCGCAGCGCAAGTTCGCGAAGCTGGGTCGGCGTGGCCTCGGACGGTGCGTTCATCAGGAGATCCTGCGCCTGCTGGTTCATCGGGAACAGCGAGATTTCGCGCAGGTTCTTGGCGCCGACAAGCAGCATGACGATGCGGTCGATACCGAAGGCGCAGCCGCCATGCGGAGGCGCACCGTACTGGAACGCGCGGTACATGCCGCCGAAGCGTTCCTCGACATCCGCCTTGGAAAGACCGACCAGTTCGAAGGCCTTGACCATGAGTTCCGGAGACTGGTTACGGATCGAGCCCGAGGCGATTTCGAAGCCGTTGCAGACCGCATCGTACTGATAGGCCTTGATCGTCAGCGGGTCCTCGCTGTTCAGCGCGTCGAGGCCACCCTGCGGCATGGAGAACGGGTTGTGCGCGAAGTCGACCTTCTTCTCATCCTCGTTCCATTCGTAGAACGGGAAGTCGACGATCCAGCAGAACTCGTAGCGGTCGCGATCGATCAGGTTGAGCTCGTCGGCGGCGCGGTTACGGGCCTCGCCGGCAAACTTGTAGAACTTGGACGGCTCGCCGGCGACGAAGAAGCAGGCGTCGCCTTCGTCAAGGCCGAGCTGGTTGCGGATCGCTTCGGTGCGCTCCTCGCCGATGTTCTTGGCGAGCGGGCCGGCACCTTCCAGAACAGCGCCTTCCTGGCGCCAGAAGATATAGCCGAGGCCCGGCTGGCCCTGGCTCTGGGCCCAGGCATTCATGCGATCGCAGAAGGCGCGACTGCCGCCGGTCTTGGCGGGAATAGCCCAGACCTCGACCTTCGGGTTGGAGGCGATCATGTTGGCGAAAACCTTGAAGCCCGAACCGGCAAAATGCTCGGTGACGGATTCCATGACGATCGGGTTTCTGAGATCCGGCTTGTCGGAACCGTATTTGCGGATCGCCACGTCATACGGAATGCGCGGCCATTCCTTGGTAACCGGCTTGCCTTCGGCGAACTGCTCGAAGACGCGGGTCATCATCGGTTCCATCGTCTGCCAGACATCTTCCTGGGTGACGAAGCTCATTTCGACGTCGAGCTGGTAGAACTCGCCCGGCAGACGGTCGGCGCGCGGGTCTTCGTCACGGAAGCACGGAGCGATCTGGAAATAGCGATCGAAACCGGCAACCATCAGGAGCTGCTTGTACTGCTGCGGCGCCTGCGGCAGGGCAAAGAACTTGCCCTGATGGATGCGGCTCGGCACCAGGAAGTCACGCGCGCCTTCCGGCGAGGAGGCCGTCAGGATCGGAGTCGTGTATTCGGCGAAACCCGCCTCGCCCATGCCGGAACGCATGGCGGAGATAATCTGGGTGCGCTTGACGATATTTTTGTGCAGCGTCTCGCGGCGCAGGTCGAGGAAGCGGTACTTGAGGCGCACGTCTTCGGGATAATCGGGCTCGCCGAAGACCGGCAGCGGCAATTCCTTGGCGGCGGAGAGAACCTCGATCTCTTGTGCATAGAGCTCGATTTCGCCGGTCGGCATGTTCTTGTTGACGGTATCCTCGGTGCGGGCCTTGACCACGCCGTCGATGCGGATCACCCATTCGCCGCGCACGGCTTCGGCCAGCTTGAAAGCCGGGCTGTCGGGATCGGCCACCACCTGGGTGATGCCGTAATGGTCGCGCAGATCGATGAAGAGAACGCCACCGTGGTCACGGACACGATGGACCCAGCCGGAGAGACGGACGGTTGCGCCGACATCGGACTTGCGGAGGGCGGCGCAGGTGTGGCTGCGGTAACGGTGCATTTTTCAGAGCTTTCCTGGACTAAGGTAACGGCCGAAAAGGCGCGCGGGCGACCATAGACAACCGATAAAAATCGGGCGGAAAAGCGCACGGACTGTCCGATTTGTCAAGGCTGGAGCATATGTCGCCGAGATTTCCGCTGTAACAGCACAACCCTCTGCTCTACAAGGTGCATCCTGTGACGGCGGCGACTCAAGGCGGCCGCTCATCCATGCAGGTCCCATGAACGATATCCGGCCCCTCATCCCTCTTCTCATCACCGCAGGCATCCTGATCGGCGGCAACGGCCTGCAAGGCACGTTCATCTCGCTTCGCGCGCTTGAGGAAGGCTTCTCCACGTCGATGATCGGCATCATCGGCACGGGCTACAATATCGGCTTTGCCATCGGCTGCATTTACGTGACCCGCATCATCCGGTCGATCGGGCACATCAGGACATTCAGTGCCCTGGCGGCGATCGCCTCGGCGGCCTCCATTTCCATGCTGCTCTTCATCCATCCGACGAGCTGGTTCACCATGCGGCTTATCCAGGGCCTCTGTTTCGCCGGCCTCTTCGCCGTCGTCGAAAGCTGGCTCAACGCACGGGTGACGAACAGCACGCGGGCCCGAACCCTTTCCATTTACCGCTTCGTCGATCTCGGGGCCGTGACGCTCGCGCAATACATGATCCCGGCGGTCGGCATCGGCGGCTTCGAACTCTTCACCATTATCTCCATGGCGCTCACTCTGTCGCTGGTGCCGATCTCGTTTGCCGACCGGTCCAGTCCGGCGCCGCCGCAGGCCGTGCGCTTCGATCTCCGCGTTCTGTGGAAGGTCTCGCCGCTGGCGACCGTCGGCTGCATCGTCGTCGGCCTCACCAATTCCAGCTTCCGTTCGCTCGGGCCGATCTATGCCGACGGTATCGGTATGTCGATCACCTCGATTGCCACTTTCATGAGCGTCGGCATTTTCGCGGGCGTGGTGCTGCAATATCCGCTCGGCCATTATTCCGACAAGCTGGACCGCCGATTCATCATCCTCATCTCCGCATTCGGAACCTTCTCGGCCGGTCTTTTCCTCGCCTTCGTCGCCGGCACGAACGAGTGGCTGAATTTCGTCGGCATCTTCGTCTTCGGCGCCTTCGGCATGCCGCTCTATTCCCTCTGCTCGGCCCACGCCAACGACCATGCCGCCCCGGGCCAGCATGCGCTGGTATCGGCCGGCACACTGTTCTTCTGGTCCATCGGCGCCGTCATCGGTCCGCTTTTCGCTTCCTTCATGCTCGATCACTTCGGCCCCCGGGCGCTCTTCATCTACACGACTGCCGTGCTCTTTGCCTTCATGGTCTACACGCTGCAGCGCATGAGCGCCCGCGAGGGGGTGCCGGCAAGCAGCCGCCGAAGCCGTTTTCGCAATCTTTTGAGAACATCGACCTTCTTCAACAAGCTGGCGACACCGCCGACCGAAAAGGACGAGGACTGACCTGCGGCAGTTTGGCCGCCAGCCCGATATTGATGATTTTCCACCTCAACTTTAAAAGAGGCGAAACCTCATCTGCCGGAGACGCCTCATGGCCCTGCTGACCCGCCGCACTCTCCTCAAGGCATCGGCCGTGGCCGGGGCATACGCTTCGGGCATGGCGTTCCTGCCTCGCCTCACCAGCGCGCTCGCCGCCGCCGATCCGCTCAAGCTCGAAGCCTACAGGCGCAGCGCGGAAATCGACGGAAAGGCGGCGACCGAGGGCGTCATGAGCTATCGTCTGGGCGGTGGCGATACCGCCGAGGCCCTTCCGCCCGTCCTTCGAGCCCGCCGCGGAAAACCCTTCGCCGCCCGTTTCGACAACCGGCTCGACGAGCCGAGCACGGTTCACTGGCACGGGCTCAGGATCGACAACGCCATGGATGGCGTTCCCTTCCTGACCCAGCCCTATGTCTATCCGGGCGACGGGTTCGACTACGCCTTCACCCCGCCGGATGCCGGCACATTCTGGTATCATCCCCATTGCAACACGCTCGAACAGATCGGCCGCGGCCTTGCCGGCATGTTCGTTGTCGAGGACCCCGACGATCCGGTCTTCGACGCGGAAGTGGCGCTCAACCTTCGCGACTGGCGGCTTGGCGGCAACAGCCAGTTCATCGAACAGTTCAAGGCGCGCGATGCGGCCAAGACCGGCACCTTCGGCACGGTGCGCACGGCAAACTGGCAGATCGAACCGAGCTATGATGCCCCGGCCGGCGGCCTTGTGCGCCTGCGCGTTCTGGTGTCCGATGTGACCCGCATCTACAACCTGAAAATGGTGGGCGTGGAAGCCCTGATCGCTGCCATCGACGGGCAGCCGGTTCCCCGGCCTATTCCCCTCGACATGGCGGTCGTCGCTCCCGGCCAGAGGCTCGATCTCGTGGTGCGCATGCCGGAGACGGAAGGCGAAACCGCAGCACTCGAGGACATCCGGCCATCGACGCCGAAGGTGGTCGCCCGGCTGCGCTCAGTCGGCCCATCGCTGAAGCGGAGCCTCGGCGACGTGGCGCCGCTTGCACCCAACGCACCCGTGGAAGCCGATCTCTCCGACGCGACCCCGGTTCCGCTCGTGCTCAGCGCGACCGCAGAGGAGGCTGCCAAGGATTCCATCTGCGGTTCGCTCGGCTATTCCTTCTGGGCCATCAACAAGGTCCCCTATCCCGGCGACAGCTCCGATCCGATGGCACCGCTCGTCGAGATGAAGCTCGGCAAGACCTATCTCTTCAATCTGGAAAACGTGACGCCGCACGCGCATCCCATCCACATCCACGGCATGAATTTCAAGGTCATCTCATCTTCCAGGGGGCCGGTTTCGCCTCTGGTGTCAGATACCTATCTCGTGCTGCCCGACGAAAAGGTCCAGCTCGCGGTCGTCGCCGACAATCCGGGCGACTGGGTGCTGCATTGCCATATCATCGAACATCAGAAGACGGGCATGACCAGCTACGTGCGAGTCGTCTGACCCGCCAGGCCAGCCATATGGCCCTATTCCGTGACTTGACAGCAGACAAGCCACGCTGGCATCAACTGGCAACGACACCAGCGCAGGAAGCTGCCGTGACCGACCTTGCTGCCACGCTCCGCACCCTTGAGCCCTATCCCGGAATCTACGCCTACTACGACGGCCGTATTTCCGGCAAACGCCTGTATTCGACTGACAGAAACTGGCTGGACGATGGTGCTTACAGCCTCGGCGTCGCCAGTTACGCCATCGTTTCCGTTAATGAGGCACTCGTCTACGACACGCATATTTCCCTGGATCATGCCCAGGCGGTGAGGCGTCATCTGGAAGGACTCGGCGTCTCCCGTGTTCGCGTCGTGCTCAGCCACTGGCACACCGATCACATCGCCGGCAATGCGGTCTTTGCCGATTGCGAAATCATCGCCAACCGGCTGACGGCGCAGGCGATGGCGGATAACGCCGCAGCTCTTGCCGCCGAAAACCCGCCCATCGATCCCGTCGTCATGCCGAACAGCCTTTTCAACGAACGTCTCGAACTCGACGTCGGCAAGCGAAAAGTCGAACTCCTGCAGTTCGAAATCCACAGCGCCGACGGAACGGTGCTGTTCCTGCCCGATATCGGGGTCCTCCTCGCCGGCGATACGCTGGAGGACACGGTCACCTATATTTCCGAGCCGGAACATACGCTTCGTCACATCAAGGAACTGGATCGCCTCGCGCAGCTTCCCATCCGCCACATACTGCCGAACCACGGCTCGGAGAAACGTATTTCCGGCGGCGGTTATGCGCCGGACCTGATCCAGGCGAACCGCGATTACCTCATGCGTCTCATGGAAACGATCGACGATCCCGATCTCGACAAGACCAGCCTTGCCGATTTCGTCGCCTCCAATGTGATGCAGGGAAGCATCAGCTATTTCGAGCCCTATGAGCGGGTCCACAGCGACAACATCGCCGCTCTCCGCAATAGAAAGCAAGCCAGCCTCACGATTTAGCGTCGCAGATGGCGAAAACGGGGAGCAACTGTCGCAAGCGCGGCCCCAGCAGCCCGATCATATTGACATCGCCGATCTAAAGGAGAACTAAGGCTAACAACCTTTTTTCATGACCGAGCCGAAATGATCGACACTACCGCCGCATTAGAGGAAGCCTGCCACAAGCTCGCCCAATCGGATTTCATAACCATCGACACCGAATTTCTTCGGGAAACTACCTTCTGGCCGGAGCTTTGCCTGATCCAGATGGCCAGCCCCGATCTCGAAGTGATCGTCGATCCGCTGGCCAAGGGTCTGGACCTCGCGCCGTTCTTCGCCCTGATGGCGGATGAGTCGGTGGTCAAGGTTTTCCATGCCGCCCGGCAGGACATCGAAATCATCTTCCACCTCGGCAATCTGATCCCGCATCCGATATTCGACACCCAGGTGGCGGCGATGGTGTGCGGTTTCGGCGACAGCGTCTCCTATGACCAACTCGTGCAGAAGGTGAAGAACGTCCATATCGACAAGACCTCGCGCTTCACCGACTGGAGCCGGCGCCCCCTTTCCGACAAACAGCTCGAATACGCGCTGGCGGATGTCACGCACCTGCGCGAAGTCTATCTGCGGCTGAAAGACGAGCTGGAGCGCGAAGGCCGCGCCGAATGGCTGACGGAAGAAATGGCCATCCTCGAATCGCGCGAGACCTACGACCTGCACCCCGACGACGCCTGGCAGCGGCTCAAAATGCGGCTGCGCAAGCCGCAGGAACTCGCCGTCATGCAATATGTTGCCGCCTGGCGCGAACGCGAGGCCCGCAGCCGCAACGTGCCGCGCTCCCGCGTTCTGAAGGACGATGCGATCTACGAGATCGCCCAGCAGCAGCCCAAGGATACCGAGGCGCTCGGCCGCCTGCGCACCATACCCAAGGGATGGGAACGCTCCTCATCGGGCGCGGCCATCGTCGATCAGGTCAATGCGGCGCTGGCACTGCCGAAATCGGATATGCCGCATGTCCAGCGGCACAGCCACGCCCCGGAGGGAGCGCAGGCCGCAGTCGAGCTTCTCAAGGTGCTGCTGCGCCTGACCTCGGAAAAGCATGGCGTCGCCTCCAAGGTGATCGCCAACAGCGAAGACCTGGAAAAGATCGCGGCCGAAGGCGAGAAGGCCGACGTTCCGGCGCTGCAGGGCTGGCGTCGCGACCTTTTCGGCGATCTGGCGCTGAAGCTGATTTCCGGCGGCGTCGGGCTGCGCTTCGTCGACAGGCGCGTCGAAGCGGTGGAATTCTAAGCAGATGCCGGCCCTGCGGCTGCGGCGCGCATCGCCCGACGACGTCGGTTTCATCATGGAAACCGAACGTCTGCCGGGTTATGACTACTTCATAGGCCGTTACAGCGTGGACGAGCACAAGCGGTATATGGCAAGCGAAGCCTTCGCCTATCTAATCGGCGAAGACGTGACCGGATCACCAGTCGGCTTCGCGATCCTCAATGAGCTGGACAACCGGGATGGCAATGTCTGTCTCAAGAGGGTCGCGGTGGCCGTTCCGGACCGGGGTTGCGGATCGCAGTTGGTGAGCGCTACGATCGATTTCGCCTTTCGCGAAACGGAAGCTTTCCGCCTCTGGCTGACGGTGGTTCGCGGGAATGGCAGGGCGCTTTCCGTCTATCGCAAGAGCGGTTTTGTCGAGGAAGGTGCCAAGCGGCAATCCGCATTGCTTCCTGATGGCAGCCGCGCCGATATGGTCATGATGTCGATGTTGCGCCCCGAATGGTCGGCGCGAAACTGAGGTCACCTCCGTGGAACTCCCCGCTCCGCTCAGAGCCGCTGTGGACCAGATGCTCGCCCGCGAACCGCTGGAGCGGCTGCAGCGTGCGAGCGAAAAACTCTCCGACCGCTATCGCCGCGAGGTGCGCGACGGCAAGTTCCACATCGATGGCGAGCTGGCCGCCAAGGCCTATCTCGCCACCCGCCTGCCCGCCACCTTCGCAGCCGTTCGCGCCGCCCTTTCCATGGTCGAGGAAGCATCGCCCTCCTTTGCCCCGGAAAGCCTGATCGATGTCGGCGCAGGTCCCGGCACTGCGCTTTGGGCCGCGGCCGATTGCTGGCCGGAACTCAGGCGGGCGAGCCTTGTCGAGGCCAGTGCCGCGATACGCTCGGTCGGCGATGCGCTGGCGAAGGCCGGACAGGTGGATTGCCAGTGGCTTGCCGGCGATCTCACGGGTTCCATCCCGCAGCTGCCGCCCGCCGATCTCGTGACGCTGGCCTATGTGCTGGACGAGATCGCCGTGAGCGCCATACCGACGGCGGTCTCCCGGCTCTGGGCGCTAACCGGCCACACTATCGTCATCGTGGAACCCGGAACACCGGCCGGCTGGCGGCGTATCCTGACGGCGCGCGCCACGCTGCTGGAGGCCGGCGCCCATGTCGTGGCGCCCTGTCCGCATGCCGCGGACTGCCCCATCGAGGCGCCGGACTGGTGTCATTTCTCCCGCCGCGTCGCGCGCTCCCGCGTGCATCGCCTCGCCAAGCAGGGAGAGGTGCCATGGGAGGACGAGAAATACATCTTCATCGCCGCATCACGGCATCCCGCCGAACCGCCTGCATCAAGAGTGCTCGCTCCGCCGAAGATTTCCGGCGGCGTCGGACGGCTGAAACTCTGTCGCGCCGACGGCATCGCCTCGGAGATCACCGTCAGCCGCCGCGACGGCGCAGTCTTCAAGGCGGCCCGCCGGGCGGATTGGGGCGATGCCTTCGATGCGAGGGGAGATGGCGATGTCGAAGAAGCATGAACTTAACCTGCAGACGGCTGAAAAGTTTACGCTTATTGCGCTTTCCCATGTCGAGCGGGAATATCCCCACAAGCCCGGCTTCGTCTTCGGCGGCCCCGATGATGTGCGTTCGCCGCGCGAGACCCATCCGGTCTTCTTCGGCAGCTATGACTGGCATTCCTGCGTGCACGGCTACTGGATGCTCGCCCACCTTCTCAATCGCTTTGCCGATCTCGCGTCAGCGCCTGAGATCCTCGGCCTTTTCGAACGACGGTTGACCACAGACGCTGTCGCCGGTGAAGTCGCACTCTTCGAACGGTCCGGCTCACGCGGTTTCGAGCGTCCCTATGGCTGGGGCTGGCTGCTGAAGCTCGCCGCCGAACTGGAGGTCATAAAGGATCGCGGCTTCGCCGAAACGCTTCGGCCGCTTTCGCGGCTCATCGCAGGCCGCTTCGAGAGCTTCCTGCCGCTCGCCACCTATCCGGTGCGGGTTGGGACGCATTTCAACACGGCCTTCGCGATCCGGCTTGCGGCGGATTACGGCGAGGCGGTCAACGACGCCGCGTTCGTCGATCTTCTACGCGCAACGGCCCTTCGCTGGTATGGCGAGGACCGGGACTGCCCGGCCTGGGGAGAGCCGTCGGGCGACGATTTCCTGTCGTCGACGCTGGCGGAGGCAGAATGCGTGCGCCGCCTCCTGCCTGCGGAGGCTTTCGTCGATTGGTTCAGCCGATTCCTGCCGATGCTTGCGGAGGGGCAGCCGGCAACGCTGTTTTCACCCGCCAGCGTTTCGGACCCCTCCGACGGGAAGATCGCGCATCTGGACGGGCTGAACCTCAGTCGCGCATGGTGCTTCCGTTCGCTGGCCAGTGCGCTCCCTATGGACGATGGGCGCCGTGCCGTCCTGCAAGCTGCGGCTGATCGGCACCTTACCGCGTCACTGCCCCATGTCGCCGGCGACTATATGGGCGAACACTGGCTCGCGAGCTTCGCTGTTCTGGCTCTGGAGGCCTGATTGTCCGGCATTCTACCCTCGAGAAAGCTGATCGGGCTTGTGCTCGCCACTGCCGTGCTTGCACTGGCCACCGCCGACCTGAGACGACGCGGTTTCGTGCCGCCGCCGCTCGCCTCGGCTATCGCCATTTCGCTGTTGCTGGTCAATCTCGCCCTCTGCATCGCCGGCCTCATGACCCGGCATAAGCTGGCGTGGGGCCTTTACCTGGTGGTGAGCCTCGCCACTTCGCTGGTGCTCGGGTTCGCGACGCCCGTCAGCGCTGCGATCACCCTGCTGCCTCTCGGCATCGGCGCCCTGTTTGATCTTATCCATGCATCCGGGCGCCCTTGGTGATCTTGTCGACGATCTTCTTGTCGGCGCGGAGCGCAAAACCCACCACCTTCGCATTCTCGGGCGAAAATTCGGCAAAGACTGCCCGATTGGCAGCGTCATGTCCGGTTGAAAACATCTCTTCGATGTAGAGCGAAGTTGGCACTTCGCGCTCAAGCGACCGCTGGTGGATCTTGCGCAATGTCTCCTGATCGCAGGAGAGCACCACGATCGGTTGGATGCACAGCGCATTGTAGATGTTGCCTGCGGCGTCCCTGTAGGGCTCGCCGATAATGCCCTCCTCCCTTGCGACTATGCCGCTCGTCAGAAAGGCGGTAACGTTGAGCTTCTGCCACGCGACGAGATCCTCGCGCAGGACAACGACGAACTTGGTATCGAACATGCAGCACTCCGCAAACGGTCTTCTTGATACGCTTGCCGGGCTACCAGTCCCTGATGGCGAAGGTCTTGAACGTTCGTGCAGACCGGCCGACGCGATCCGTGCCGGTATCGATACCCACGGCATCGAGCGCATCGAGGCTCGGTTTTCCGGCAACGGCTTTGCGCCGCATCGGCATGACACCTATGCGCTGGGGCTGACCGTCAGCGGGGTGCAGACCTTCGCCTATCGCGGCCAGTCGCGCTTCAGCCTGCCCGGAAACATCATCGTTCTCCACCCGGACGAGATTCATGACGGCGCTGCAGGCACCGACGACGGCCTGCGCTACCGGATGATGTACATTCCTCCGGAACTGATCCGCGACGCCTGCGACCGACCGTCCGTGACCCTGCCATTCGTATCGACCCCGGTCCTTTCCGACAACCGGCTTGCCAGCGCTCTTGCGGAAGCGCTTGCCGATCTTGACCATGCTCCGGATGGATTGGCGCTCTCGGACCTGCTGGCCCGTATCGCAGACGGCCTGGGACGCCATGCCGGCAACCGGCAGACAGTGTCGCGCAAGGCGGAACGGGCCGTCGCACGCGCCTGCGCCTATCTCAGGGAAAACTGTGCCGGGCAGGTTTCCTCAGAAGATCTGGAAACGCTGACCAACCTCAACCGCTATTCGCTTGCCCGCCAGTTCCGGCTGGTGACGGGAACGAGCCCGCATCGTTATCTCACCATGCGGCGACTGGAGCGGGCCAGAGGCACGATTCGCGATGGCATGCCGATTGCGGAGGCCGCCTACGATGCCGGCTTCGCCGACCAGAGCCATTTCACCCGCCATTTCAGGAATTGCTACGGCATGACGCCCGGCCACTGGCTGACGCTGCTTCGCGCCTGAGGACAGTCACCGAAACTTCATCGAACGGAAATCGCGCTGACATGGGCGCTCCTTAAGCATGCCGCGTCTCTAACCGTCCTACGAATGGTGACGCCATGAAAAAACATCTCTTTGCATCGGTAGCCCTTTTCCTCCTCGCCGCTCCGGCCTTTGCCGACGAGGTCGCCTTCCCGGCCAAGCTCGTTTCCCATGCGATCCTGCCCGCCAACACGATCATCGCCGCTCCGGCCGATGCCCCCGCCCATCTGAAGACCTCGGGCAAGTTCACCACCGCCGACCGCAAGCGTGCAGAAGGCCTCGGCACAATTCCCGGCAAGGACGGCGTTCGCCCGACCGGCCTTTCCATGCCTTTCGACGGCCAGGCCGTGCAGGGTTTTTCCGGGATCAAGGCCATGGAGGACGGCACCTTCTGGAGCCTTTCCGACAACGGTTTCGGCTCGAAAATCAATTCCAGCGACTCCATGCTGATGCTGCATCACCTCAAGTTCGATTGGGATGCCGGCAAGGTCGAGCGTCTTGAAACCGTGTTCCTGTCCGACCCCGACAAGAAGGCCCCCTTCCCGATCGTCATGGAAGGCGCCGAGCAGCGTTACCTCACCGGCGCTGACTTCGACGTCGAGTCGATCCAACCCGTCGCCGACGGCTTCTGGATCGGTGAAGAATTCGGTCCCTACATCCTGAAATTCTCCAAGGACGGCAAGCTGACCGAGGTTATCGCCACCAAGGCCGGCGAGACCGACGTGAAATCGCCCGACAATGCCACCCTCGTCGTTCCGGCAAATCCGACCGCCAAGATGCCAGTGTTCAACCTGAAGCGCTCGGGCGGCTATGAAGGCCTCGCGATGTCGAAGGACGGCTCCAAGCTCTACGGCCTGCTCGAGGGCCCGCTTTACCTTGAGGACGGTTCGGTCGAGAAGGCCGACGGCCTGACGGCGCTGCGCATCATCGAGCTCGATGTCGCCTCGAAGGCATGGACCGGCCGCTCGTGGCTCTATCCGCTGTCCGAAGGCGGCGAGGCCATCGGCGACTTCAACATGATCGACGGCACCACTGCTCTCATCATCGAGCGCGACAACGGCGCCGGCACGGCGGACAAGGCTTGCGCCGACCCGAAGAAGCCCGAGCCGACCTGCTTTGCCGTTCCGGCCAAGCACAAGCGCATCTACAAGATCGAGATGACGGACGAAAACGCCGGCAAAGCCGCCCGCAAGATCGGCTACATCGATCTGATGAAGATCTCCGATCCGGACAACAAGAAGCGCCAGGGCGGCGGCGAAGGCTTCTATGACATGCCTTTCGTCACCATCGAAAACGTCGACGTGGTCGATCCGACCCACATCATCGTCGGCAACGACAACAACCTGCCCTTCTCGGCCGGTCGCGCGCTGGACAAGGCCGACGACAACGAGTTCGTCCTGCTCGAAGTCGGTGAATTCCTCGCTGCCAAGTAATGAACGAGGCCGGCGGCATTCCTGCCGTCGGCCTTTATTTCCGTCTCGTCAATCGTACGGTTCGCAGCATGAACGAGACGTTCGAGCCGAACTTGGTATTCCAGGCTGGATTTTTACGTTTACGTCATAGCTAGAGTCTCCGCCCCCCACCGACAGGACTGGTGGGCTGCGGGTGCCGGCTGCGCAGGGGTCCGGATCGGACTTGTCGTTGACTGTAACTGCGATGAAACCGCCCATACGCGCGGCTAAAGATCATTCGAATACGAAAGCGATCCGCTTGCCGGTGAGCCGGGAAAGCTGCTGGAGCCGGCCGTCGAGGCGCTCGCCGGCAAAATCCCGGTAGGCCGACGGCACGACGAATTCGAGGTCGAGATCCGGGCGTTCGGAACGACGGAACGTCAGGTTGTGAACAATGCCGGGCATCGAGGCGGAGAAGAGATAGACCACCCGCAGCATGCCGCCGAGGAGCTTGGCGCGCTCCAGAAGGCGGTCGGTCGCAATTGTCGCCAGCGGACCGGTACGGCCGTCGTCGTAGAGGCCTTCGAAGCGGTAGTAGTTGGTCAGCGCGATGAAGGCGCGGCCCGGATGCGTGATACCGACGAACGAGGAATGGGCGATGATGTTGAGCGCCTGAAGTCCGCGATAGTCCGGGTGGGCGCGCCAGCTGATGTCGGCCAACAGGCAGGCCGCCCGGCGATAGCGCACGTCCTCCTCGATTTCGACAACGTCGAAATACGGCATCATCCGGCCTGTCCATTCGGCCAGCTCGCGGGCGTGCTCCGGTGAACGGGCACGCAGGATCGCAAGTTCGTCGGCCGCCGCCAGCAGCGGATCCTGCGCCTGATCTTCTTCCGACAGGAGAGAATAAAGATAGCCTTCGCGAACACCCTGTGCCGAGAAGGAAACCCGCGCCGGCTTCATGACATCCAGCACTTCCCGCATGGCGATGGCACCGAACGGAAGAAGCGAGCGGCGGCTCTTCGAGATGGAGGCCCAGGCGGGATCGCGGGAATTAGCCCCGGAAATCACATCCTCCAGGAAGGAAACGATCTCGCCGTAGGGCAGTTCGTAACCCTGCATCATGTGCAGAGGATAGTCGCGGAGTTCCATGTGCAGCTTGGCGATGTTTCGCCAGGTGCCGCCAACGGCATAGAAGGTTCGGCCGGCACCCTTCTCGAGCAGCTTCGCCCCCTTGATCTGCTTGCGGGCAAGGGCCCTCGCCTTGGAAATGGAGCCGCCGACGGTCTCGGAGAGCCGCAGCCCGCCAAGAGGCAGGGTGATGCCCTTGCCGAGCTCACGCCCCTTGACGTCGATCAGTTCGAGCGATCCGCCGCCGAGGTCGCCGGCAATACCATCGGGATCGTGAAAGCCGCTGACGATGCCTAGGGCGGAGTAACGCGCCTCTTCCTCGCCGGTCAGGACAATCACCTTGTGATCGAGAATTTCTTCCGCCCTGCGAATGAATTCCGGGCCGTTGACCGCCTCGCGGGCCGCAGCCGTTGCAAGCACATACATGGCGGTGGCGCGAGCCTGACGGGAAAGGGCGCCGAACCTGCGAAGGGCCGCAAGTGCGCGGGTTACACCTTCGTCGTCCATACGACCGCTGGAAGCGAGCCCCTTGCCAAGGCCACACAGCACCTTCTCGTTGAAAAGCACCGTCGGGGCTCTCGAAAGGCCCTCATAAACGACGAGACGGATCGAGTTCGAACCAATATCGACAACGGAAACAGGGGCAATGCCGGGCAGGCGCCCCTGCGCTTCAGATCTTGTCATGAAGTACCAGTTTAGCGTTTCCGGCCGGATATGAGACCGGCAATCAGTTTCGGCGCACTAGATTTCAGCGATTCCCCGCGTCCAGACAGGCTCGGATTGGTCATGAAATAATGCTGCGCGTTAAAAGGTTCCTCGCCGGGGCGCACTTCCATCCGCCTTGACGTCCCGTCGGGCAATATCTCGTAGCTCTGCTGGTTGTCAATCAGATTGCCCAGCATAATCTGTGAAAGCACCTGCTCGTGCACGGTGGGGTTCGTCAGCGGCACCAGCGTTTCGACGCGCCGGTCCAGGTTGCGCGGCATCATGTCCGCCGAGCCGATATAGACCAGGGCCTTTTCCGAGGGCAGGCCATAGCCGTTACCGAAACAGAAGATGCGGCTATGCTCCAGGAAGCGGCCGACGATCGATTTGACCCGGATATTATCCGAGAGGCCCGGCACCTGCGGACGCAGGCAGCAGATGCCGCGAACGACCAGGTCGACCTCGACGCCTGCGCGGCTGGCGCGGTAGAGCGCATCGATGATTTCCGGATCGACGAGCGAGTTCATCTTCATCCAGATGGCCGCCGGCGCGCCGTTGCGGGCGTGGACGATCTCTTCCTCGATGTGCCGCAGGATGCGCGGACGCAGCGTATAGGGCGAGACCGCGAGCTTCATGCTTTCCTCCGGCTCGCCGTAGCCGGTGATGAAGTTGAAGACATTCGCCATGTCGTGGGCGATCTTCGGGTTGCAGGTGAAGAAGGAAAGGTCCGTGTAGATCTTCGCCGTCACCGGGTGATAGTTGCCGGTGCCGAGATGGCAGTAGGTCCTGAGCTTGCCGTCCTCGCGACGCACCACCATGGACATCTTGGCGTGGGTCTTGAGTTCGATGAAGCCGAAGACCACCTGCACGCCGGCCCGTTCAAGATCGCGCGCCCAGCGGATGTTCGCCTCTTCATCGAAGCGGGCCTTGAGCTCGACCAGGGCGGTCACCGACTTGCCAGCCTCGGCGGCATCGATCAGGGCACGCACGATCGGGCTGTCGTTCGACGTACGGTAAAGCGTCTGCTTGATCGCCAGCACGTCCGGATCGCGGGCGGCCTGCAGCAGGAACTGCACGACGACGTCGAAGCTTTCATAGGGGTGGTGGACCACCATGTCCTTTTCGCGGATGGCGGCAAGGCAGTCGCCGGCATGCTCGCGCACGCGCTCCGGGAAGCGGGCGTTATAGGCTTCGAAACGCAGGTCGTCGCGCGGCGCCTTGGCAATCTCGGAGAGCGTATTGAGCGCCAAAAGACCCGGCAGAACCGCAACGCGGTTTTCGGGCACGGCCAGTTCGTGAACCACGAACTGGCGCAGCGAGACCGGCATCTCGGAATCAACCTCGATACGGATCACCGAACCCCGGCGGCGGCGCTTGAGCGCCGTTTCGAAGAAGCGCACCAGATCCTCGGCCTCTTCCTCGACTTCGATATCGCTGTCGCGAATGATGCGGAAGGTGCCGAAGCCGGTCACCTCGTAGCCGGGATAGAGGCGATGGATGAACATGCCAACCACGTCTTCCAGCGTGATGTAGCGGATGGTCGTCTTCTCGTCGGGTAGGCGGATGAAGCGGTCGAGCGTCGGCGGCAAGCGCAGCAGCGCCGTCATCGGCTCGCGATTGCGCTTGCTTTCCAGCTGCAGCCCCATCGAAAAACCGAGATTGGGGATGAAAGGAAAAGGATGGGCGGGATCGATCGAAAGCGGCGTCAGCACGGGAAAGATCGATTCTTCGAACGCGCTACCGAGCCAGGTCCGATCCTCGGCGGAAAGTGCCGCCGGACGAACGATCAGGATGTCTTCCTTGGCGAGATATTGCTGCAGGACCGCAAGTGACGCCTGCTGCTCCATTTGCAGATTGTCGATTTCCTTGAGGATTTCGTCGAGCTGTTCGGCCGGCGTCTTGCCGTCCGGGCTCTTGATGGTAATGCCCTGCCGAACCTGCCCTTCAAGGCCGGCAACGCGCACCATGAAGAACTCGTCGAGATTGGTGGACGAAATCGACAGGAAACGCACCCGCTCGAGCAGCGGATGGGCGGTGTTCAGGGTTTCCTCGAGCACGCGGCGATTGAACTGCAACCACGAAAATTCACGGTTGATGAAGCGATCGGAACTCGACAGCAGATCGTCCGTGGCCGTCGCCTCAGCTTGTGCAACCTCGGCTGCGTCGCTTACCACAGAGTCCATGTCTTCCATCCCTTTTTGGTTACCCGCGCCGATTATAACAGTTTGACGACAGTCCTGTGACAATCACTCCGGTCCGTTCGCCGCATAGAGTTCGTTCAAAACCTCGCCGGCGAGAGCCCGGGTGATCCGGGTCCGACGCGACAGCGCCAGCCGGTCGATCCTTTCGACGATCTCCTGCGCGGCGGAAAAAGACCGCTCCATGCGCTGCACGATATAACCCACAATCTTGTCATCGACGTAAAGCTGCCGGTCAGCGAACAATTTCACCATCACCTGAGAAAGCAATGCCTCATCGGGGCTGCCGATCTCCACCATTGTCGCGGCCTTCAGGCGCGAACGCAGGTCCGGCAGCGCGACATTCCACGACGGCGGCCAGGTGCGGGAGGTCATCAGCAGGCTGGTGCCGTGTTCGCGAACGCTGTTGATGACATGGAAAAGCTCGACTTCATCGAAACCCTGCCGGTCCGCATCCTCGAACACGACCGGTCCTGCCTCCGCCTTACGCACGGCATCGGTTCCGGTCAGCGGATGAATATCCAAGGCCCCGCTCTGCTGGCGGAAGATATCGACCAGATGCGATTTTCCGGAGCCTTCGGGGCCCATCAGCACCACGACCGGCGACGGCCAGTCGGGCCATGAATCGATGATGGCGACGGCAGCCTCCAGGCGATCGGACACCAGCAGGTCGTCACGTCCCGTCGCCCTGCCGTGATCGAAGGCGAGCGGAAGCTGTTCGGCGATACTGCGCCGCGACGCGACCTTCTTGATCTCACTCATCTACTTCTCTGAAACGTCCTTCACGGGCGGCTCGCCGCCGGCTGCCGTTTGCCCGTAATACAAATCACTCTCAAGATACCGTGCCAGCGCAAAACGGACAAGCACGCCGATGGCGGCGGCGGCGGGCACCGCGACCAAAACGCCGACAAAGCCGAACAGGGCGCCGAAGGCAAACAGCGCAAACATCAGCCAGACGGGATGCAGGCCGACGCTCTGGCCGACAAGCTTCGGCTGCAGGATATTGCCTTCGATAAACTGTCCGGAGAAAAAGAACACCACCACGATGATGAGATGTACATAATCGGGCCAGAACTGAACCAGGGCGACGCCCGCCGCAAGCAGCAGGCCGACGGTCGAGCCGACATAGGGAATGAAGCTTATCATGCCGGTGAAAAAGCCGATCAGCAGGCCGAAATTCAGCCCGATCAGGGAGAGGCCGACGGCATAATAGACGCCGAGAATCAGGCAGAGCGATCCCTGGCCGCGCACGAAGCCGGCAATGGTATTGTCGAGTTCAGACGCAATCTCGCGGACGGTGGCGACATGATTACGAGGGATCCAGCTATCGACCTTGGCGATCATCCTGTCCCAGTCGAGGAGCAGATAAAAGGCCACGACGGGGGTCACGACCAGAAGCGAGGCAATATCGACGAGCGCCTTGCCGGAATTCCAGATCTGTCCGAAAAGCGTGCCGATGAAACCTACCCCTTCCGAGAGATAGCGCGAAAAATTCCCCTTGATGGTATCCATCTGGGTATTCAGCCATTGCGGCAGCCAGGCGGCGTTCGACGTGGCGATGAAATTCTGCAGATCGGAAACGTAGCCCGGAACATGCTGGATGAACTGGTTGAACTGACTCGCCAGGATCGGGATGATAATCATCAGCGACAGGACGAAAACGAAGACGAAGGCGATGAGGATGACCACCGTCGCCATCATGCGGCTGAGACCGAGCCGCTCCAGCCGGTCCGCCACCGGATCGAGAAAATAGGCCAGCGCCATGCCGGCAATGAAGGGCAGGAGAATCGCCCGGAACGTCATCAGGAAAAAGACAAAGACGATGAGGGCAGCAAGCCAGAACAGCAGCTGGCGCCGCAGACCCGTTCCGCTGATATGATGCACCATGAAGCGTTCCTCTCGTCGCGCCGGCCTCGCCCTTCGCGCGAATACGCGACGGACCGGCCCATAGGAATTAGGGTATGGGCAAAGCGCAGGTCAAGATGGCTGCCGGATGGAGACACCGGCTAACGAAGGGCAGCTACATATCAGTCTCTTGCGAAAACAGCCGGAAAACATCGCGAATCCGGCCTCGCGGCTTGCATGTCGAGCCTCTTCATGCAATTGCCAGCCGCATAATCGATACCCATCGGAGGCACGGATGAGCCAGTCTGGAAAGAACGGTCTGACCTATAGCGACGCCGGCGTCGACATCGATGCCGGAAACCTGCTGGTCGAGAAGATCAAGCCGGCGGTTCGCTCGACGCGCCGTCCCGGCGCAGATGGCGAAATCGGCGGCTTCGGCGGCCTGTTCGACCTCAAGGCCGCAGGCTTCAACGACCCGATCCTGGTTGCCGCCAATGACGGCGTCGGCACCAAGCTGAAGATCGCCATCGACGCGGGCATCCACGATACTGTCGGCATCGACCTCGTCGCCATGTGTGTGAACGATCTCGTGGTACAGGGCGCGGAGCCGCTGCTCTTTCTCGACTACTTCGCAACCGGCAAGCTCGATCCAGAACAGGGCGCGGCGATCGTCGGCGGCATCGCGGCCGGATGCCGCGAGGCAGGATGCGCGCTGATCGGCGGGGAAACCGCCGAAATGCCCGGCATGTATGCGGGCGGCGACTACGACCTTGCGGGCTTTGCCGTCGGCGCTGCCGAACGCGGCAAGCTGCTGCCGGCCGGCGATATCGCGGAAGGCGACGTCATTCTCGGTCTCTCTTCCTCCGGCGTTCACTCCAACGGCTTCTCGCTGGTGCGCAAGATCGTTGGCCTTTCCGGCCTGTCCTGGGACGACAAGGCGCCCTTCAACGCCGACAAGACGCTCGGCGCGGCCCTGCTGGAGCCGACCCGCATCTATGTGAAGCCGCTCCTCAAGGCGATCCGCGAGACGGGTGCGCTCAAGGCGCTGGCACACATCACCGGCGGCGGTTTCCCGGAAAACATTCCGCGCGTCCTGCCGAAGCATCTGGCGGCGGAAATCGACCTTGGCGCCATCAAACCGCCGGCAGTCTTCTCCTGGCTGGCAAAGACCGGCGGCGTCGCACAGAACGAGATGCTGCGTACCTTCAACTGCGGCATCGGCATGATCGTCGTGGTCGCGGCAGCGGATGCCGGTCGCGTCTCGGCCATTCTTGAAGCCGAAGGCGAGACCGTTGTCCGGCTCGGGCGGATGATCGCACGCGCCGAGGGAGAGCCCGGCACGCGCTATCAGGGTGTCCTTGCCCTATGACCATGCCGCGCAAACGCGTCGTCGTCTTCATTTCCGGCGGCGGCTCCAACATGCTGGCGCTTGCAGCCGCTTGCGAGGCGAAGGATTTTCCAGCTGAGGTGGTCGCAGTCATCTCCGACAAGTCCACGGCGGGCGGGATCGCCAAGGCTGCCGAGCGCGGCATTGCGACCTTCGTCTTCGAGCGTCGGGACTACGCAGGCAAGGCCGAGCATGAGGCCGCAATCCTTGCGACGCTTGAAAGCCTGTCGCCGGATATCATCTGCCTTGCCGGCTACATGCGCCTGCTGTCCGGCCATTTCATCCAGCGCTTCGAAGGCCGGATCATCAATATCCACCCTTCCCTGCTGCCACTCTTCCCGGGCCTGCATACCCATCAGCGCGCCATCGACGCAGGCATGCGGATCGCCGGCTGCACCGTGCATTTCGTCACCGAAGGCATGGACGAAGGCCCGATCCTCGCGCAGGCGGCCGTTCCGGTCGTGACCGGAGATACATCGGACAGCCTCGCTGCGCGGGTTCTGACCGTGGAACACCGGCTTTATCCGCTCGCCTTGAAGCTGATGGCGGAAGGCAAGGTCCGCATGGAAAACGGCCATGCCGTTCGAGAACCCCAGGATACGCCCCGTCCGGACGACAAGCTGATCGCGGCGTTCTGACGCCTGCGGCAACCTCGACGCTTGAAATGCCGGGCGCGCGCACGCAACATTCCCTGCACATCGATCGAGAAGGCAGGGAATCGCGGTGCCGACTTCACTTTATCGCTTCGTCTGGCAGGTCAGCGGCCCGCATCAGGCTGTCATCGCCATCCTGTCCGTACTCCTGTTTCTTCTCGGCACGGTACCGCTCGAAATCCAGCGAAGGATCGTCAACGACGCAACCGACCGGCACCCGTTCAGCGCCATCCTCACGCTGGTGGCACTTTATGTGCTTTGCGTCCTTGCCGAAGGAGCCGTAAAACTCGCGCTCAACATCTACCGCAACTGGATCGGCGAGAGATCGGTGCGGTGGCTGCGCCGTGTCGTCTTCGTCTCCGACAAGGTTCATCCCGCTCCCGTCGACATCAGGAAGGAGGGGGCTGAACTTTCGATCGTCATCGCCGAGGCAGAACCCATCGGCGGCTTTGTCGGCGGCGCCATCTCTGAGCCATTGCTGCAGGCAGGCATCCTTGTAACCGTCACCGGCTATCTCATCTATCTCCAGCCGATGATGGCACTCGTGGTCGTGCTGGTCTTCTGTCCGCAGATCGGTTTCGTGCCGCTGATGCAATCGGCCATCAATCGCCGTGTCGGAGCCAAGATCGACGTCACCCGCCAGATGAGCGCCGGCATCGTCGAGCGCGGCGCGGCGGTCGATACAGATGGCGTGCAGGACAAGAGGATCGAGCAGATCTTCGCGCTCAATATGGGCGTCTACAAGATCAAATTCACCATGAACTTCCTCATGAATTTCCTCACCCAGCTCGGTTACGCCGGCATCCTGGCCTTGGGCGGCTACTTCGTGGTCACCGGCCAGACCGAAGTAGGAACCATCGCGGCTTTCATCGCGGGACTGGCCAAGATCAACGATCCCTGGGGCGACCTCGTCGACTGGTACCGGGCCGTGAAGGTGACGCAGGTTAAATACGAGATGGTGCGCACTGCGCCATCCCTTGCAAACCTCGCGGAAGCGGATGCCGAAGCCCTCGCGTTCTGATCGAGCGGCATGCCGCGGCATATCCTGCGCTAGCCAATCATTAACCATTCCGATGCAGGCTCCCCATGAACAACAAGGGGTTGCAGGGCATGGCGATTCGTTTTTCTCATTTACCGCTGATTGCGTCAGCCGTAGTGGCCATCGCCCTGCCCGCTCGCGCCCAGGACAATTTCTACTCCTCGTCCGACGGCTCGGTGAGCGCGTTTGCCGGCTTCGGCCTCACCAGCCTTGAGGCCGGGGAATACGTCTATGACGGAAGCCACAAGCTCAGCCAGCTCGACTGGGAGAGCAAGAATGTCCCAACGGCCAAGATGGGGGCAACGTTGGAACTCGGATACAACTGGCGTCTGAAAGGCAAGCTCGACATCGGCATGGATGGCGACGGCCACATGGTCGACAGGGACTGGCTGGTCTATTCCATCGATGACTGGACTCACCAGTCCGTCCATCCCGACACCCGGCTCGACCACTATCTGAGCGGCACGATCGAAGCGGACAGAACCCTTTACCAGACCGATACGACACGACTTTCGCTTGGCGGCGGCCTCGGTTATTCGGACGTGCAATGGAGCGCCTATGGCGGCAGTTACATCTATTCGACCTATGCGCTGCACGACACGGTCGGCAACTTCGCCGATGGGGAAAAAGGCATCACTTACCGGCAGAAGATTCCCGTCGCCTTCGTTTCCGCCAATGCCGAGCAGCGCATCGGAGCGCTGACCCTTGCCGGCGGCATACAGGGCGGCGCCACCTTCGGCATCAGCGACATCGACGATCACTGGCTGCGCGACCTGCGCTTCTATGACGACATGAAGCCCGCGCCGATGATCGGCGCCAATGTCTCGCTCGATTACCAGCTGCTGCCGTCGGCGTCGATCTACGTGGCCGGCGACTTCCAGAAAGTCTATCACGTCAAGGGCGATACCAAGGTCGAGAGCACGACCAGCTCCGCATCGGCGAATTACGACGACGCGGCAGGTGCTGACTTCCAGTCGTGGTCGGTCTCGTTCGGTCTCAAGGGCCGTTTCTGAGGTCGGCCGGGCCAGCGCCGAAGTTCAAAAATCACTTCTCCGATCAATAAACCCATTTTTGGCCCGGGGCACCCCCAGAAATGGACGGTTCAACCCGTTGAGGAAAAAGAGGAAAACCTTAGTGTCCGTCGGCATTAGAACACGACGCATGGGGGTAATTACATGTCTCTTCTTCGCACCAAAGCCGCTTTGCTGGCGGGTCTTGTCTTCTGTTCTCCGGCGATGGCGGCCGACAATCTGTTCACTTCTCCGGACCAGAGTTTCTCCATCTACGGGGGCATCGGCTTCGCCAATATCAAGGCCGGCGAATATGTCTATGACGGATCGCACAAGCTCAGCCAGCTCGACTGGGAAAGCAAGGGCGTCATGCTCTACACCCTCGGCGCGACCGCCAATCTCGACAAAAACTGGAGCGTGAAGGCAAACGTCGACATCGGCGCCAACGGCAACGGCCATATGGTCGATTACGATTGGCTCGTCTATTCCATCGATGACTGGACGCATCGCTCCACCCATCCGGACACGCAACTCGACCACTATTTCAACGGCTCGATCGAGGTGGATCGTGATGTCTACTCCGATGACGCGACGACCCTCGATGTCGGGGTCGGTTTCGGCTATTCCGACGTGAAGTGGAGCGCGTTCGGCGGCTCCTATATCTACAGCACCTCCGCCCTGCACGACACCGTGGGCAGTTTCGCCGATGGCGAAAGGGCGATCAGCTACCGGCAGAAGATCCCGGTTGCCTTCCTGGCGGCAAATGCGGAGCACAAGATCGGCGCCTTTACGATTTCGGGCGGACTCAAGGGCGGCCTGAGCTTCGGCATCGAGGATATCGACGATCACTGGATGCGTGACCTGCGCTTCTACGATTCCATGGAAGCCGCGCCGATGTTCGGTGCCAATGTCGCGGTGAACTACGAGTTGACGCAGAATGCTGCGTTCTACGTCGCCGGCAATTTCGAGAAGGTCTTCGAATCCAAGGGTGACGTCCGCATGGTCGACACGACCGGAGCAAGCGAAGACCAGCACTTCTCCAATGGTGCCGGGGCGGATTTCCAGGCCGTTTCGATCTCCTTCGGCCTGAAGGGCAAGTTCTGACAATCCCAGCCCCCGCGGACGGCCAGCCATGCCGTCCGTCTGGCCGCGAACGTATCTTTGCACGTTCGCGGCCTTTTTTCACGCGATAAGGATCAGCCTTCCCCGGAAAGCCGCGCGCGGTTCAGGGCCGCCCATTGCAGCAGCATGATCGTCTTGGCGTCGCAGATTTCTCCGCTTTCAATCATGGCAAGGGCGCTTTCGAACGGGATGTCCACGAGTTCGATATCCTCGTGCTCCTCGTCCAGCCCTCCACCCTCGGAGACCTTGTCAGCCTGGCTGATCTCGGCATGGAAAAAATGGATTTTCTCCGTGACCGCCCCCGGCGACATGTAGACCGAGAACAGTCGCCTCACCCGCTTGATGTGAAAGCCGGTTTCTTCCTCGGCCTCCCGGACGACCGTCTCAGCGGGATCCTCGCCATGCTCCATGGAGCCGGCCGGCACTTCCAGCAGAAACGGAGCATCTCCCTGGAGATAAACCGGAATTCTGAACTGCCGCACCAGAACCACTGCATCCCGGTGAGGGTCGTGCAGGAGCACGGCAACAGCCTCGCCCCGATCGAAGACCTCCCATTCGAGCTGCGTCGTATCGCCGTCGCGCCCATAGTCGAAAACGACGCGACGCAGGGTGCTCCATCCCTTCCAGACGGTCTCGTCGCTGACGATGTCGATGCCCGTCCGGTCGAAGCGGCTCATTCGCCGTCCTTCGCGAGCCAGACCTTGTTGTCGTGGAAGGCCGCGCCACCATGGGGCGCTACGCAATCGGCGCCGGTCAGCACGTTGATGCCCTCCCCGTCGAGATGCGCCTTGTTCGGCCACAATCCCTCGGCCACGAGCACGCCCGGTTTCACCGCTTCGGTGACCCGCGCATGTATCCTGACCTCGCCGCGCCGGTTGCCGATGCGAACAATATCGCCGACGGCAATCGAAAGCCGTTCCGCATCCTGCGGGTTGACCATGACTTCCGGCCTGCCCTCCTTCTCGACCGAGGTCGGCGTTTCGGCGAAGGTCGAATTCAGGAAGTTGCGGGCGGGAGACGTGGCGAGGCGGAAGGGATGTTCGGCGTCCGCAACCTCGATCAGGTCGACATGATCGGGAAGCGCAGGCAAGGCTGCAACGGGGCCGAGATTGCCGACGTTTGCCGGCGGCTTGTTGGGAGACTTGCCCGCAACCCAATCCGGCCGGAAGCGGAACTTGCCATCCGGATGGCCGAAACCATCGAGGAAATGGGCAGAACGGAAGTCCGGCTGACAGTCGATCCAGCGGCCGGCCTTCAACTCGTCATAGCCGGGCTGTCCGCTTGCCTTCAAAAGCCGGTCGATATGCTCCTGTTCGGAAAGACCGAAGCCCGGATAGTTGGACACGCCGAGACGCTTCGCCAGTTCCTCGATCACGAAGAGATTGGTGCGCACCGTTTCCGGCGGCTCCACCAGCTTCGGCCCGAGGAGGATGTGGCTATGGCCGCCGCCGCGATAGATATCGTCATGCTCCACAAACATGGTGGCCGGCAGCACGATATCGGCGACCTCGGCGGTTTCCGTCATGAACTGCTCGTGGACGGCGACGAAGAGGTCGTCACGTAGGAAACCCTGTCTCACCAGCCGCTGTTCGGGCGCGACATTCATCGGATTGGTGTTCTGGATCAGGAGCGCCGTCACCGGCCCGCCATGGCGCAGCGCTTCCGGATCGCCTGTCAGAACACGGCCGATCTGCGATTGGTCGAGCATTCGGATCGACGGGTCCATATAGGCAGTACCCATCAGTTCCGACTTGTTCAGACGGTAGATATCCCCGTTGTTGTGGAAGGCGCCGCCGCCTTCGTATTGCCAGAGGCCGAGCACGGTCGAGACCGAGAGCGCTGCGTGCATGGCCACCGAACCGTTGCGCTGACGGGCAAAACCGTAACCGAGGCGGAAGAAGGTCCTTCTCGTCGTTCCCACCAGCTTCGCCAGCGTCTCGATCTCGTCGACGGAAAGGCCAGTGATGGCTGCCGCCCATTCCGGTGTGCGGCTTTCGAGATGCGCCTCGAGACCTTCGGGATCGTCGGCGTATTTCGCCATGTATTCGCGGTCGGCATAACCGTCGCGGAAGGCGACATGCATCAGCGCACAGGCCAGTGCCGCATCCGTGCCCGGACGGACGATCAGGCCGAGATCGGCCTGCTTCATCGTCGGATTGTCGTAGATGTCGATGACGACGATCTTCGCGCCGCGTTCCTTTCGGGCGCGGGTCGCATGGGTCATGACGTTGACCTGTGTGGCCACCGCATTCGTTCCCCAGATGACGACGCAATCGGCTTTCGCCATCTCACGCGGGTCTGGTCCGCGAAGCGCACCGGTTCCCATGACATAGCCGGTCCAGGCCATGTTGGTGCAGATCGTACCCAGGAAGCCGGAATAGCGCTTGGCGTGGCGCAACCGTTCGATCGAGTCGCGCTGCACCTGCCCCATGGTGCCGGCATAGAAATACGGCCAGATCGTCTCGGAGCCGTGCACCGCCTCCGCCTTGAGGAAGGCCTCGGCGATCTCGTCGAGGGCCGCATCCCATGAAACCTCCTGCCAGTCGCCCGCGCCCTTTGCTCCCTTGCGCCGTTTCGGCGTCAGAAGCCGGCCCGGATGATAGAGCCGCTCGGCATAACGGGCGACCTTGGCGCAGATGACGCCGGCGGTATAGCTGTTGTCGGGTGCCCCGCGTACTCGGCCGATGCGGCCGTCCGGCTCGACGTCGACGTTGAGCGCGCAGGCGGAGGGACAGTCGTGCGGACAGACCGTGTGACCGGTCTTACGAATAGGGCTCGCGATGTTCATGGCTTTTGTATATTGCAAGCTCGAAGGCGCCAAAAGGCCCATTCAAACAAATCATCGTAACCATCAGGATGCCAGATGAACTATCGCCACATCTATCACGCGGGCAATTTCGCCGACGTGCTGAAGCATGCGGTTCTGGCGCGCCTGATCGTCTACCTGCAGCAGAAGGACAAGGCCTTCCGCCTGCTGGATACGCATGCGGGCATCGGGCTCTACGATCTCTCGTCGGAAGAGGCCCAGAAGACCGGCGAATGGCAGGACGGAATCGGCCGCGTCATCGAGGCGGAACTGCCCGAGGCGGTCGCGACCTTCCTTGCTCCTTATCTCGATGCGGTGCGCACGCTCAATCCGGCCGGTCCGATCCGGCTCTATCCCGGTTCGCCGAAGCTTGCACGGATGCTTTTCCGCCCGCAGGACCGGCTGTCCGCCATGGAACTTCATCCGGAAGACTGCCGCGCGCTGTCGCGTCTTTTCGAGGGCGATTATCAGGTGCGCGTGACCGAACTCGACGGTTGGCTGGCGCTCGGCGCCCATCTGCCGCCCAAGGAAAAGCGCGGTATCGTCCTGGTCGATCCCCCCTTCGAGATCGAAGGAGAATATGAGCGGCTGGTCGACGGTCTTTCCCGCGCCTGGCGGCGTTTTTCGACGGGCGTCTATTGCCTGTGGTATCCGATCAAGAAAGGCGCGCCGATCGCTGCCTTCCATCAGGCGCTCAAGGACCTGGAAATCCCGAAGATGCTGTGCGCCGAGCTTTCCGTCCGCAGCGACCGCGAAACGACGGGCCTTTCCGGCTCCGGCCTCATCATCGTCAACCCGCCCTATACGCTGAAAGACGAACTGCATGCGGCGCTGCCGGAACTGAAGCGCGTGCTGGCCAAGGACCGCTTCGCCTCGCAGCGCTGCTTCTGGCTGAGGGGCGAGGAGCAGGCCTGACAACCGGCGGGACACACCCGCGAGGTCCCTTGACGTTGCCGATGTTTCTCAACATTGTGGCGGCTCACTGGGGAGATTCATCATGACGAAACGTCTGCTGATCCGCGCCGCGCTGTCGCTTGCAAGCTTCATGCCCCTCGGCGTCGCCACAGAGAGCCTTGCGGCAACGCCGTCCTGCGAACAGGTGGCCGGCCATGTCAGCTCCCGCTTCGCCCGCAACAACCGCGACTTCCTGAAGATGGATCTCGCCGTTCAGGATTTCGGCAGCATCCGCGAAGGCCGCTTCGAGCCGGCCGACGACACACACAGGGTCGAGCGGCGCTACTGCCAGACGACAATCACAGGAACGGACGGCCAGCGTCGCAAGCTCTGGTATCTCATCGAAAGCACATGGGGTTTCGCGGGCGTCGGCCCTTCGGTCGAGTTCTGCGCCAGCGGCCTTGACCCCTGGCATGTCTACGGCGCCCATTGCGCTTCGCTGCGCTGAGCCGGGTCGATCGGCGAACGCCATGTCCCGGTATGCAGGTTTCATTGCCCTCGCCTTGCTGGCTCTGGCGGCCTTCGCCTACACCGCTTTCAAGCCTTCCGGCACGTCCGCTCCGTCGCCGGCGCCACAGGAGAGCACGATGCTGCCGCCGGCGGCTCCCTCCCCGGCGCGACTGCCGCAGGGAACGGGGTTCGATTTCTACGTACTGGCCCTGTCGTGGTCGCCGACCTTCTGTTCGCTCAATCCGGGCGGCAATAATCGCGACCAGTGTCATGCATCGAAGGATTACGGTCTTGTCGTCCATGGGCTCTGGCCACAGTTCGAGCGCGGCTACCCGGAATCGTGCGCCAGCGATGCTCCCCAACGGGTGCCGGAGAGCATCGGTCGGGCGATGCTCGACATCATGCCGAGCATGGGTCTGATCGGGCATGAATGGCGCAAGCATGGAACCTGCTCGGGATTGGGCCAGGTCGACTATTTCTCCATCACCCGCACCGCCTATGAAAAGGTGAAAGCGCCCCCCGCCCTGTCAAATGCGGGGCAGGAAACCAGGATATCTCCGGAGGCACTGGAAAAGCAGTTCCTCGATGCCAATCGCGGGCTGGAGCCGCTCGGTATCGCCGTCACCTGCGAGGACGGCAAGTTCGAGGAAGTGCAGATCTGCATGACAAAGGATCTGGAATTCCGCACCTGCCCCGAAGTCGACCGCAACAGCTGCCGGCAGCGGAACATCACCATACCGCCTCAGCGGTAAAGACCGCAAAAGAGAATGGATCAGACATGAAGCTGCTTTTTTCGACCACCTCCCCCTATTCGTCCAAGGTCCGCATGGCCGCCCGCTATCTCGGGATCGATCTCGAAGAGGTGAAGGTCAATACCAGCGACGACCCACCAGTGCTGATCCATGCCAATCCGCTCGGCAAGATCCCGACGCTGATAACCGACGAAGGCGAAGCCATATTCGACAGCCGGGCGATAATGCACTACCTGCATCGCATGTCCGGCAAGCAACTCTATCCCAAGAAGGATGAAAAACGGACGGAAGCGGAAGTTCTGGAAGCGCTCTGCGACGGGATCAACGATTGCCTGCTGGCGATCGTCTACGAGAAGCGGTTCCGCCCGCCGGAACTGGTCAGCCAGGCCGCGATCGACCGTCAGTGGGAAAAAGTCCTGCGCTCCCTCGAGCATCTCGACAACAACATGCCGAAGACCGGCAAGAAGCTGCATGGCGGCCATTTCGCCATGGCAAGCCTGCTCGGCTATCTCATGCTGCGTTTTCCCGGCCAATGGGAAAACGGTCATACCGAACTGACCGCATGGCCGATCAAGTTCGCCAAGCGCTTCGAAAACTATGGAGCGCTGCGGCCGCAGTCCTGAGGAATAACGAATTCCAGACAACAAAAAAGCCGGGCTTGCGCCCGGCTTTTCCTTGGTTCGATCCGGACAGGGATCAGAACTTGACGCCCATACCGACCTTGACGCTGTGGTCGTCGAAGCCCTTGGAAACGTTGGTGCCGTCGAGGTCGAAGTCGCGCTTCTGGTAGTCGCTGTAGCGATACTCGACGCGAGCGGTGACATTGTCCGTGACCATCGCTTCGACGCCGGCGCCGACGGTGTAACCCGCAGCAATGCGCTCGTCGCTGTCGGTGGCGCTCTTCAGCTCGTGGTTCGCGACAGCAAGACCGGCCGTGCCGTAGATCAGGAACGGATTCATGTCGTAACCGACGCGGCCGCGGATCGAGCCGTTGACGCCCTGGGTGCCCTTGTAGCCGGCGCCGGCACTGCCGTCTTCACCGTTGTAACCGAGATCGGCTTCAGCACCATAGACAAGCTGGCCGTTCTGCATGTTGTAACCACCGTAGACGGCACCGCCGAGCGCCTTGGCGTCGCGGTTATTTGCACCGTCGAAACGACCGAAGTCGTAGGTGGCCATACCGCCCACATAGGCACCGGACCAGTTGCCTGCCGGAGCGGCATAGTTGTCCGAAGCAGCCGGAGCCTCCGGAATCTGGTCAACGGCATCGGCGGCGCTTGCAGCCTGGATAGCAGCAAAGCTCGTGGCGGAAGCCAGAAGAATCATAGTGAGGGTACGCATATTAGTCTCCTTTCAGTTCACTGCCGCGCTTAATCCTTACAAACAGCGGCGAGAACGATAGTTAGAAATCCCTGCCCGTTCCGAATGAATACATGGCGGCGAAATGAGGAATTGAAAGAGCCAAAATATGAAATGATTGTGGCGCAGCAGTGACCAAAATGGGATGTTGCTTTGCGACAACACAAAATTTATTAACCATAACAAATTCTAAACGCGACAATACACCATTAATTTCGAATTAAACTTAAGTTAATCCAAGTACTTCTTAAGACGCCTGCACAAAAAGAATTTCCTCGCCCCTGTTCAACGTGGCGGCAAACGACATATATGCGCAACAGCCGCTCAGGCAGTCGGGTTGGAACACAATGAAAGCAAGCATACTCAAGACCGCTCTGGTAACCGGTTCCGCAAAGAGACTTGGCGCGGCCATCGCGGAGGATCTCGCGCGCCATGGTTTTGCCATCGCAATCCATGGCAACGGATCGATTGAGGAGGCGCAGGCTCTTGCCGCACGGCTGCGCGCCGAAGGGCACGAGGCCGTCGCGCTGAAAGCCGATTTGCGCGATGTGAAAGAAACCACCGAACTGATGCGGATGGCGTCGGCGGAACTCGGGCCGATCGGCCTCCTCGTCAACAATGCCTCCGTCTTTCTCGAAGACAGCGCCGACCGGTTCGAGGCGGAGCATTTCGCGGCGCATTTCGACCTGCATGTGCGTGCGCCGGCCATTCTTTCCGCCGGGCTTGTCCAGCAATTGCCGGCAGACGCCCAAGGCCTGATCGTCAACATCATCGACCAGCGGGTTCTGGCGCTGACGCCAAGATTTTTTTCCTATACACTGTCGAAATCGGCGCTGATGACGGCGACTCACACCATGGCGCAGGCCTTTGCTCCAAAGGTGCGCGTCAACGCCATCGGTCCCGGTCCGACCCTCAAGAGCGTGCGCCAGACCGAAGCCGATTTCCAGGCGCAGATCGATGCCCTGCCGCTTGAACAGGGTCCTCGGCTGGAGGAATTCGGGCGGACGATCCGCTTTCTTTTTGACACGCCGTCGATCACCGGCCAAATGATTGCGCTGGATGGCGGACAACATCTCGCCTGGCGCGTGCCGGGCGCCACGGAGATCAATGAATGACCGGAGGAAAGCTGCCGGATGGCGGCATTCTCTATGACGAAACGGAAGAAGACGACGAAGACGCCATCGTCGAGCCCGAGGCTCCGCAGGCTACAGCCGTCATCGACTGGAACGAGGGTGCGGCCAGCCATGAGGGACTGACAGGTGCCGCACTGATCGGCGAATTCGTCAAGCAGTTGCCGAACGGCCCTGGCGTCTATCGCATGCTGAATTCCGATGGCGACGTTCTTTATGTCGGCAAGGCGCGCAGCCTGAAGAAGCGCGTCAGCAACTATGCGCAGGGACGACTTCATTCCAACCGGCTGACGCGCATGGTGCGTGAGACCACCCATATGGAATTCGTGACGACACGGACCGAGGTCGAGGCGCTGCTGCTGGAAGCGAATCTTATCAAGCGCTTGCGGCCGCGCTTTAACGTGCTGCTTCGCGACGACAAGAGCTTTCCCTATATCCTGATTACCGGCGACAGCCGTGCTCCCGCGATCTACAAGCATCGCGGCGCAAGGGCGCGCAAGGGCGACTATTTCGGCCCCTTCGCTTCCGCGAGCGCGGTCGGCCGCACGATCAATTCGCTGCAGCGGGCGTTTCTCTTGCGCACCTGCACCGACAGCGTGTTCGAGACGCGCACGCGGCCGTGCCTGCTCTATCAGATCAAGCGCTGTTCCGCCCCGTGCACCCACGAGATCAGCGACGAGGGCTATGCCGGGCTGGTCAAGGAGGCCAAGGACTTTCTTTCCGGCAAGAGCCAGAACGTCAAGGAAGCCATGGCGCGGGCCATGAACGAAGCGGCGGAAGAACTGGACTTCGAGCGGGCCGCCGTGTTCCGCGACCGTCTTGCCGGCCTTTCGCATGTGCAGAGCCACCAGGGGATCAACCCAGCCGGCGTCGAGGAAGCGGATGTCTTCGCCATCCATCACGAAGGCGGACTTTCCTGCATTCAGGTCTTTTTCTTCCGCACCGGACAGAACTGGGGCAACCGCGCCTATTTCCCCAAGGCCGATCCACAGCTCACCGGCGCCGAGGTGCTCAACGCCTTTCTCGCGCAGTTCTACGACGACAAGCCCTGCCCCCGGCAGATCCTCCTCTCCGAAACCGTCGAGGAACAAGATCTTCTGGCAGCGGCGCTCACCGAGAAAGCGGGACACAAAGTCTCGATCCTCGTCCCTCAACGGGGTGAGAAGAAGGATCTGGTGGACCACGTCAACGCCAATGCGCGCGAGGCCCACGGCCGCAAGCTGGCGGAGACAGCCTCGCAATCGCGGCTGCTCGCTGGCTTCGCCGAGACCTTCGGTCTTTCCTATGTGCCGCGCCGGATCGAGATCTACGACAACTCCCACATCATGGGCACCAATGCCGTCGGCGGCATGGTGGTGGCGGGGCCGGAGGGCTTCGTCAAGGGTCAGTATCGCAAGTTCAACATCCGCTCGACCGACATCACGCCCGGCGACGACTTCGGCATGATGCGCGAAGTGATGACGCGGCGCTTCTCGCGCCTCCTCAAGGAAGAAGGCAAACCGGACCGCTCAACTCCTCCCGAGGATTCGGCGGACGCCCCCTTCCCGGCATGGCCCGACGTGATCCTGATCGACGGCGGTCAGGGGCAGATGACGGCGGTGCGCGCGATACTCGACGAGCTCGGCATCCGCGACTGCGTGACGGCCATCGGCGTCGCCAAGGGCGTCGATCGCGACGCGGGCCGGGAACGCTTCTTCACGGAAGGCAAGCCCGACTTCACGCTGCCGCCGCGCGATCCGGTCCTCTATTTCATCCAGCGCCTGCGCGATGAGGCACACCGTTTCGCCATCGGTTCCCACAGGGCGCGCCGCAAGAAGGAAATGGTCAAGAATCCACTCGACGAAATCTCGGGGATCGGACCCACACGCAAAAGGGCCCTGCTCCAGCATTTCGGCACAGCCAAGGCCGTTTCGCGCGCCGCGATGTCCGACCTTCTGGCAGTCGACGGCATCTCGGAGGCCGTGGCGCGGCTGGTCTACAATCACTTTCATGAAAACGCCGCAGACTGACGTCACGAAGCATATTGCAGGCGTCGATTTCCTATAGACAATTCAAAAAAGTTGGGTTGACGCTTCCGGTTTAAAGCCGTCATCTACAACCGAAATTTTCCGGCAGCAGGACATCATGGCATCGCGCGCATACAATCTTCCGAATATCCTGACCTACGGGCGCATTGTGGCCGTGCCGATCATCGTTCTGTGCTTCTTCATCGAAGGCAAGCTGCAGAGCTCCGACTTCGCCAGATGGACGGCGCTGTGGCTGTTCATCATCGCTTCGATCACCGACTTCTTCGACGGCTATCTCGCCCGCATCTGGAACCAGACGTCCAATATCGGCCGTATGCTTGACCCGATCGCCGACAAGCTGCTGGTCGCCTCCGTCCTGCTGCTGATGGCGGCCGACGGCACCATCGCCGGCTGGTCGCTCTGGGCGGCGATCACGATTCTCTGCCGCGAAATCCTGGTTTCCGGCCTGCGGGAATATCTGGCGGCGCTGAAAGTCAGCGTTCCCGTCACCCGTATCGCCAAGTGGAAGACGACGCTGCAGATGGTCGCCATCGCTTTCCTGCTGGCAGGTCCGGCCGGGGACAAGGTTCTCCCCTACACGACGGAAATCGGTATTACGCTGCTGTGGATTGCCGCACTCCTGACCATCTACACCGGCTACGACTACTTCCGGGCCGGCGTGAAGCACATCGTGGACGAATGACCATGGTGAAGCTCGTTTATTTCGCCTGGGTGCGGGAACGGATCGGAAGGGGCGAAGAAGAGGTGGAGCTTCCCGCCAGCGTGAAGACCGCCGGCGACCTGATTTCCCATCTTGCGACCCTCGGCGAGGAATACGAGGCAGCCCTGCAGTTTCCCAAGGCTATCCGCGTGGCGCTCGACCAGGAGCATGTGGAACACGACGAACCCATCGGCGGAGCGCGCGAGATCGGGCTTTTCCCGCCGATGACGGGCGGATAACTACGCCACGCCGGACGCACGGGATATTCGGCGCGCTTCGCCGAACAGGAAATGGGGGACGAGACGATGACCGTCATTCCGATCATCCGCGTACAAGCCGAGGACTTCGACGGCGCGGCCGAAACGCGCGCCATCACCGAGGGACGCCGGGATATCGGCGCCCTGGTCTCCTTCATCGGACTTTGCCGCGACGAAGGCGGTTCACTCTCGGCCCTGGAACTGGAGCATTATCCCGGCATGGCGGAAGCGGAAATGCGCCGCATCGCACTGGAGGCCATCGAGCGCTTCCATCTTCAGGCGCTCACCGCCATTCACCGTTTCGGACGGATCGAGGCCGGAGCACAGATCGTCCTGGTCATCGCGGCGGCACCGCACCGGCAGGCTGCCTTCGACGGCGCCAGTTTCATGATGGATTATCTGAAGACCTCGGCTCCGTTCTGGAAGAAGGAGCACATGCTGGACGGGGTGAGCGGACAGTGGGTGGCAGCCAGGGACGCCGACGACCGCGCCCGCGACAAGTGGCGATAATCAAGGAAGGGGCCGCTCCCGACGGCTTGCGACCAGAAGCAGGACCAGCGCCGAGATGATCGCGGCATCCCGCCAGAGAAGCGGCGCATAGCCGCCCCAGAGGGTTTCAGCGAGACCGACCAAAGCGGCCCCCAGCGCCGATTTCAAAGGCACGGAATATCCACCGACGGCGGCGATCAACACGATCTTCAGGCCGAACAGCAGGCCGGAGGCAAAATCCATCGAGCCATAATAGGATGTCGCGAGAATGCCGCAGATCGCGGCAATCGACGCTGCCGACACATAGGACAGAACAAAGACACCATCGGCATCGACACCGCAAAGGCGCGCGGCACGGGGATCGTCTGCCACCGCCCGCCAGGCCCTGCCTAAACGGCTGCGGGTCAAGACGGCATGGCCGACGGCAACCAGTCCGGTCATGAACGCCGCGCTGCCAAGCTGGATGACCGTCAGGCCGACCTCGAAGCCGTCCTGCCGCCAGAAGACGATGCGCCCGTTCAAAAATGGCGAAAGCCAGAGTTCGCGGCTATTCATCGACAGACGCATGAATTCCGAGAGCAGGAGGACCAGCGCCAGCGATGCCACGATCACCGCATTGGTCGAGGCGTTGTGCAGCGGCCTCAGAACATGCCGGGCAATGCCTGTGCCGACGGTCGCCGTGTAGACCAGCGAAGCGGCTGACGCGAGCGCCAGCGTCGCCGGCAGCACGAGAAAGAGTCGATTCCAGCCGATATGGGCAAACAACAAGAAGACCTGCCCGGCAAAGGCAAAAAGCGCGCCGTAGGTGATATCCGGACGCCGGGTCATGCCGAAGGCAAGCGCATAGCCGAACGCGAGCGCAGCATAGAGCGCGGCGATCGGTACGGCATTGGCCAATTGTTGCAGCAGGTAGGACATTGTCGCCTCCTCGCGCATTTATAACTAGTAAACATATTTTTACCAGTTATAATTCCGCCATGAGCTTCACTTGGACTCCTCACCGTTTTGCCGGCGGCGCGCTGGCGCTAGACGTGGCGAACAGCGTCATCCTGCGCTTCGATGCGCAGCGAACCGTCGATCGCTTCGCCGACGATCGCCAGTTGGACAACTTTGCCGCCGCCGCCTCCACCTTTTCCGCCGAGAGGGCTCTGTTCGGCGACCTTGCGGCCGTTTCCAGGCAAAACCGGGAGCGGCTGATCGTACTGCGTGAGGCGATCGACCGTTATTTTCGCGGCCGCACTCTCGGACGGGAGAGCCGCACGGCACTCGCCGAGTTACTGGATGCCGCCGCCGCCGCCTTGAGAGGCGCGGAGAGCGAGCAGTCGCTGGAAGCGGCGACGGCTCGTTCGGCGCTCGCATTAATCAGTGTGCCGGAGCCTGAACGAATGAAGATCTGCGGCAATTGCGGCTGGTTGTTTCTCGACAGAAGCAAGAACCGGAGCCGGGCGTGGTGCGACATGGCGGTCTGCGGCAACCGGGTGAAGGCGAACCGCCATTATCGCAGGAAGAAGGAAGGACAGTCATGACGGCCCGGATCACCGCAACCGTCCTGTTCATGCTCGGCGTCGCGGCCCTTGCAGGATGCCAACGCGAAGAGGAAGGACCGCTTGCGATTTCCGGCAAGCTTTTCGTCTTCAACTACCGGGTCGCCAAAGCCACCTACCTGCTCACCCTGGCGCGCAACGGCCCCCTGCCCGAGGAAAGCTATGCGGAAGCCGCATTCGAGAATCCGGCCGGCGGTGAACCGATCAGGACACGCGAGAAGATCTTTCCCTTCTGGGAAAGGATCACGCTCGAAAGCCCGCCCATCCATTGTGTGCGCAAGGAACGCCCCTATGCGGTTACAATCCGCATCGTCGACGGCCGCGGCGAACTGCTGCAATCCATCGACACGACGGTCACTTCCGATGTGGATCAGAGCATCCTGCCCGCGAAACCTCTCGTCGTCGGTCCGGTCTACACGGAAAATCCCGAGGTTTTCAAACCGGACGGATCGGCGGATTTCTCACCCGAGAAGGGATGCGATTACGGCGAAGGGAAAAGCTGACGCGGATGCCCGCACAGCGGATCAGACCCGAGCCGTGGTCTCCCGCTCGACGAGATGAAAACCCAGATCGATCTGGGTTTCCGGCTGAACGCCGTCGCCGGAGGCGCGAACGATCATGTCGACCGCCCTGTAGCCGATCTCATAACGCGGCACGCGGACCGTCGTCATGCTTGGCATCGACGCACCGGCATATTCGAGGTCGTTGAAACCGCAAATACCGAAATCCTCCGGCATCCGTATGCCGCGCCGCTGGCATTCGAACAATGCGCCGAGAGCGATATCGTCATTGTGGCAGAAGGCTGCGTCGGCGTCCGGCACCTTGCGAAGCAGACGGTCGAGCAGATGCCCTCCCAATCCGACACTCGTGTGGACATCGAGCGAGAATACGAGGTCTGGATCGTAGAGACCTGCCTTCTCCATCACTGCGCGATAGCCGTCGAGACGGCGCCGGCTGCGGATATCCCAGCGACCGCCCATCAGAGCTATCCGCCGAAAGCCTCGCTGGAGCAGGTGGCTTGTGGCCGCCTCGGCAGCAAGGCGGTGGCTTATGCCGATCGCCATGTCGGTCGGTTCACTGGTTATGTCCATGATCTGCACGACCGGACAGGGAGCCTTTTTCAGCAGGTCCAGAACGTCAGGATGTTCCTCGACACCGGCGATGATGATACCGGCGGGGTTCTGGGCAAAGAACAGGCGCAATTGCTTGATCTCATCTGCGGGTTCGTAATGCGTATTGGCATATTGTATTCGCAGGTCGGTCGAGCGGACCCGATCTTCTATGCCGCGCATGACCCCGAAGAAGGCGTAGTTGGTCAGGGCCGGAGAAAGCACTCCGATGATGCCGCTGTTCTGGCTGGCCAGCGCCCGAGCGGCGAAATCCGGCACGTAGCCCATGTCCTCGACGATCTTCAGTATCGCTTCGCGAAGAATCGGAGAGACTTTCTCCGGATTCCGCAGCGCTCTCGAAACCGTGATGGAACTTACTCCCGCAGCAGCCGCCACATCGAGAAGCGTTACTCTTTCCTGACGCTGACGTCGCCGCCTCGTTCCCAAATGCCCCACCCGCCGCCTGTCGGCTGCCTGACGTCGAACGACCAAACGTCGACGTCTCCCCATTCGGCAACCTTTAATTGTGAAGAATATCGAATTTTAGTTTCACTCGCAATCGATGCACTGTGGAAAACCGGGCAAATACACTCCCCAGGAGTTGGGGGAGGATCAAGAAATGCCGACATGAACCAAAAAAGGTCAGTTTTTTCAGCGCAAGGATTTCGAGGTTTCCAATCCTTCAGTCACGTTCAGGCAAGATGCCGCGCGAGAAAGGCACTCGCCCTGTTAATGCCTTCGGCTGAGATCGAATGACCCAGGCTCTGCACGATCAGCGTTTCGACCGGAACGCCCAGGGCCTTCAACCGCCTTTCCGCCTCCAGCGTTTCCCCGACGGGAATGACGCCGTCCATGGCGCCGTGCTGCAGCAGCACGGGCGTGGGCGGGATATTGTCCGCCATATCGTCGGTCGAGAGCCGTCCCGAAAGGCCAACGACGGCGCCCACCGGCCAGCGCCCCGAGACCAGCGCATCGAGCGCCATGATCGTACCCTGCGAAAAACCGAGAAAAGCCACACGGTCCAGCCGGCCGTAGAACCCGTTCCTTTTTATGGATTCGCTTACGACGGCATCGAATGCGCCGCGCGCGGCGCGGATCCTTTCGGCCCGATTTTCGGCCGTTACGCCGACAACGCTGAACCATTGGTGGCCGGAGTTGAAATCGCAGGGATGCGGCGCATTCGGCGCATCGAAAACGATGCCCGGCAGCGCCGGTGCCATGACGGGAACCAGTGCGGCGAGGTCGGCACCGCTGGAGCCGACGCCGTGCAGGAGGATTACAAGAGCTTTTGCCTCGGTATTCGTCATTGTCTTTCCCGGAAGAGTCAGGCGGAGGGGTAAACTGCGCTCAGACCGACCGGTGCGAGACCTGGAAGATCCGGCCCGACCGGTACGATGCCGTTCGGATTGAGCGCCTTGATGGAGTAATAGCCCTGCTTGATATGGTCGATGCTGACGGTCTCGGCGACGCCCGGAATCGCCAGAACCCGATAAAAATAGGTGTTCAGCGCCGGATAGTCGGCGATGCGCCTCAGGTTGCACTTGAAGAGCCCGAAATAGGCGGCATCGAAGCGTACCAGCGTCACGAAAAGACGAATATCGGCTTCGGTCAGATTGACGCCGAAGAGATAAGGCTCTCCGCCGGCGAGCCGCTCCTCCAGTTCGTCGAGCATGGAGAAGACGTCCGCGAACGCCTCTTCATAAGCAATCTGCGTCGTTGCGAAGCCGGCGCGATAGACGCCGTTATTGAGACGCGGATAAATGCGGTCGTTGAGCGCATCGATCTCGTCACGAAGCGGCTCCGGATAAAAATCGAACGTGTCATCCGCCAGTTTGCCGAAGCCCGAATTCAGCATGCGCAGGATATCGGCCGACTCATTGTTCACGATAGTCTTGCGCTGCTTGTCCCACAGAACCGGCACCGTGGCGCGCCCGGTGTAATGCGGATCCGCGCTTGTATAGATCTGGTGCATGTAGGTGGCGCCGTTCAGTGTATCGAGGTTCGATCCGGGATAGGTTCCGAACCGCCATCCCTCGGGGGAAAGGGCCGGCTCCACGACGGAAACGGAAATGGCGCGGTCGAGCTTTTTCAGCTTGCGGCCGATCAGTGTGCGCGACGCCCAGGGGCAGATCAGAGCGACATAAAGATGATAGCGCCCGGCCTCCGCCTTGAAGCCGTCCTCACCCGTCGGGCCGGCGCTGCCATCCGGCGTGACCCAGTTGCGAAAACCCGAGATCTGCCGCACGAAACCACCCTTCGCATCGGTCGCCTGGACCGGATGCCACTCGGCCGTCCATTTGCCATCGACAAGCATGATTGTTTCTCCTCAGTTCGCGGCCGTATCGCGGGTCTCGAAGGCGATCTTCGTGCCCCAGGGATCGGCTATGGTGAAGGCCGTGGCTGCCGCAGACGTATCGAGGCGATGCCGGACCGGATCGACGAAACGCGACCCGGCAATGAACTCGACGCTTTCCAGGCCCGTGCTCGGATAGTTGCGCGGGCCGGCTCCCCGGCTGTTCCAGATATTGGTCGCCAGATGGTGGTGATAGCCGTTGACGGCGTAGAAGGTGCCGCCCGGATAGCGGCTGGTGATGTCTAGACCGAGAACCCCATGATAGAAGGCCTCGGCGGCATCTATCGCGCCGACCTGCAGGTGAACATGGCCAATGCACGAGCCTTCGGGAAATCCCTTCCAGCGATCGTCACCGGCAGTCGCGAGAATGCTGTCGATGTCGAGCCGGTCGGACGGCATGTAGACCTGACCGTCGCGCCAACGCCATTCGAGGATCGGGCGATCGGCATAGATCTCGATGCCGTTTCCTTCCGGGTCGGAGAGATAAAGCGCCTCGCTGACGGCGTGGTCGGAGGCGCCGGCGACCCTCGCCCGGCTCTCCATCGCATGGCGTATCCAGCGCCCGAGATCGGCGCGCGACGGCAGCAGGAAAGCGGTGTGAAAGAGGCCGGCCTCGCGCGGAGAACGACGGCGGGCAGATATATCGCGGCGCAGTTCGAGCAGGGTTTTGCCGCCAGCGCCGAGTTCGACGGATGCGGCATCGCCTCTCAGCAGATGAAGGCCGACCACCTGCCGATAGAAACTGCTGACGGCATCGAGGTCGTTTACGGTCAGCACAACGCGACCGATCGCGAAGCTGTTGTCCGCGACGGTTTTAACGGTATCAGCCTTGTGCCGCCGAACGGAGGAAATGACGGAGCCATCGACCATGAGCAATCTCCCAGACGATACGAACAGAGGTTCGTCCGGTTCGATATGCATCATTTCCATTCGAAGTATTATCCCATTAATCGGACGAAAATTACGTCCAAAATGGAATTAATCATCTCGCCAACCAACATCCCATGGGGGCTCGCCGCGGAAACGCTCCGCCAGGAAATCGACGAGCACACGCACTTTCGCGGCAAGGTAGCGGCCAGGCGGATAGAGCGCGTAGAGGCCACGAGGTTCATCTTCCAGCCCCTGGAAGAGCTGGCGAACGTCGCCGGCGGCGAGAGTGGCACCGGCAACGAAACTCGGCACCCGAGCGATCCCGAGGCCGGCCACAGCCGCCGACAGGCAGGCCTCGGTGTTGGAAAAACGCATCCGCCCGTGAACGGAGACGGCGATGACCGCTTCCCCGCCGGGCCGAAAACGCCACTGCAGGGGATCACGGAAATTGGTATCGACGATGCAGGCATGGCCCGCGAGTTCCTCGGGCGCCATCGGCGTGCCGTGGACGGCGAGATAGGCGGGCGAGGCGATGACGACGATACGGATGGCGCAGAGCCGCCTCGCGATCAGCGTGCTGTCGGCAGGGTGGCCGATCCGCACGGCAACATCGAATCCCTCCTCCACCAGATTGACAGGCCGGTCCGAGAAGCTGACGTCGATCTGGATGTCCGGATATTGCTCGGCGAAAGCGTTCAGCAAAGGCGCGAGCTGTCGGGTGCCGAACGTGATCGGCGCGGCAATCCGCAAAAGGCCGGAGGGTGCGGCGGAGACATTACGGACGGAGGCGTCGAGCTGGTCGAATTCCTCGAGCAGCGCCCTTGCCCTTTCGCAATAGGAGGTGCCGGCCTCGGTCGGCGAAAGCACCCTGGTCGTGCGTTTGATGAGTTGCACGCCGAGTTCGGCTTCAAGGCGCGAGACCAACTTTGACGCCTGGCTGCTGCTGATGCCGAGCCGGGCTGCAGCGGCGGCAAAGCTGCCCGTATCCATCACGGCGACAAACATGCGGATGCAATCCAGTCGATCCATGCTCTGCGGTTCTCCGGCCCTGCCACGCGATATCGGACAAGCCCTACACGGCGCCGGCGGAAATGTCAGTTCCCGTGCGTGGGATCGTCTTGTTATCCGCCGTTCACGAGAGCGAGAATGAGCTGGTGGACATTGCCGCCATCGCTCATTTCGACGCGGTCGAAATCACGGCTTCGCTGGCGTTCGGCGCGGGAAAGCTCACCCAGCCGGCTGGTCAGCTCGGTCCTGATCTTCTTGCAACCCGGATCGTCAGCGACGGTCAGGCCGACCGATACCGCCTCGATCTGCCGAACGAGTTCCTTGATGAAATCGCCATGCACACGTTCATGTGCCTGGATGCCGGCATAGAAGCGGTCCCACTTCTGCCGGACGGCCGGAGGTAAGGGATTGGCCGGCTTCGGCAACGTATAGGTGATGATGAGCTTCGGAACCGCGCTCGCCAGAACGCAGGCAGTGCCGCGGGGCTGGTAATCCCGCCGCCAGGTCAGCTTGAAACCGGTATGGGCGATGGCGCGCACGTCACCGCCGATCACCGGGCCACGTTCGCCGATGGAGGCGTAAAGTTCGGGGCCGGTCTGTCCGCGGATCGAATAAGTCTCAATCTTCTCGATGGCCTGCCAGGCGCTCTGCGCGGCAGCGGGCGATGCAGCAAACACGGCGATAGCTACCGACCAGCCGATAAGAAATGTGCTCTTCACAAAAAATCCCTGAACAGAAAGATCCTGCCGCGACGAACAACCGCCGGCCTGGCCTCGATATATCGGGGCAAACGGACGGAAAATCCAGCGTATTGCTTTCGCCCTTCCCGCTCTCGGCATACCCGGTCCCCGCCAGACAGCACAAGACCAGAAAACCGGGCTGCTTCGCCTCATTTCGGCACAAGGCGGCCATATGCGTTCACCCAGGTTTAGGGACCATATCAAGTGCCTGTGAAAGCAACACAATTCGATGCTGCGCTCGCGAAATGACCTGCTATCAGAGAGCCAGCCACCATGATGGTGGTCAGGGACCCGCAGTCCCCCTACCCCTTAAACTTGCGGGTCCCGCCCTGGTCGGAGCTTTTCGTTCGTCTCGATAAGCAACGCCTCCAACGATTCGTTTAAGCGGAAATTCACCGCGCAAAATGTGAGACAAATCTCCCCCTCGACGGGACGAGGCGGCGGCCCACAGCCCGCCTCCGTCGGAGGCTCGATCCCGAAATTCAAAGTCCGAATATTCCGCCGCCCGGCGCTTGCAGGCGGCCCTTTCCTCGTATGCTGGGAATGCAATTCCGACCTATCGCAGGCGAAAGCGTATGCTGTATCTACCGGGATATTTTCGGGAAAACCTGTTCGGGATCAGGCGGTTAACTGGTCGGAGTGGAGTGATTCGAACACTCGACCCCCACGTCCCGAACGTGGTGCGCTACCAGACTGCGCTACACTCCGTGACCAGTGGCGCCTCTATAGTCCAGCCTTTTTTGTTGCACAAGCGGGTTGGCGGAAAAATTCCGATAAAAGATGAAATTTTCACGACAGAGAGCCGGCGCCCGGATTTTGCAGCTAAGACAAACGTGGCCTCCCCGCATCATCAAGAAAAATTGCACGTTCTTGTCGCAGTTATGATTTTCACCGCTGTCATTTGGGGATAAAGCCGGTGATGCGGGACGCTGGCGGGCCAGGGGAATTGGGCTCGAAGACAGGCCGGCTCGCAGACAAGAGCTCAAGGGACAGAGACATGAATTTCCGCGTGATCACCATGGCAGGCGTCTTGCTGGCGCTTGCCGGCTGCACAACAACGGGCGTTGCCAGGAACGGCATCGAAACGCGCTGGAACGGCCAGCCGGCCGGCGCCTTCTTTGCCAAGTTCGGCCCGCCAACGAGCGATTCCGAAAGCGGCGGAACCACGCTCTACACCTGGCGCGGCGGCTACAAGACCCGTACGGTTCCCGCAGTCTACGAGGATCTCGGTGACGGCAAGAAGGGCAAGCTGCTGAAGCCGGCCCGTTCGGAATATCTGCGCTGCGAGGTCCAGCTTACGGTTTCCTCCGACTACGTCATCCGCGGCGTTCGCACGGTGATCGACAAGCCCGGCGTCGACGGCGGCAAGAGCTACTGCGAAGAGTTCCTGACGGCCGAGTGAGCCGTCCCATCATCGAAGCTCCCGATCTGGCGGTTCGGGGGCTTTTTTTGACAGTATCCGTCAGGAACAGCGTCTTGCAAGCGGATGCCGGATAGGTTGGACAGGAGGTGTCCGGGGCAAGGCTGCGATATCGCGCGCAAGGTCAGTTTCCAGGCCGCTGGAGTCTTGCGGAGGACGCCGTGGATGACGTCCTCCCAAGGGAACTCGAAACCAACGCTCTTCTCTACGCATTACCTTGTGGAAGCCCGGCCTTTATATAAGTGTCATAGTTAACGCTTGCCTACCGCAGCCAGGCTCAACTTCTGGGTCCAGAAACCTGCGACAAGGCCGTCCAGGCGTTTCTGCCTCGCTGACGACCGGGCTGTTGTTTGCCTGCCGTTCCTGCGCTTGACCAGGCATCTTACCCGAACGGCAAAATTGCGCCCGGCAAATGCAGAAATGAGGGAAAAGGTGGCTGGGGCGCCTGGATTCGAACCAGGGGATGGCGGTACCAAAAACCGCTGCCTTACCGCTTGGCTACGCCCCACCGGGACGGATCGGTGCTTGGCCTAAGGCCGCGATCCGCAAGTGGCCGCCTGATTAGCAAAGCCTCCGGCCGGCGGCAATGACCTTCCGGCGTTTTTTTGAGGCTTCTTCCTTCTTTCCCTCAAGGGATCGGCTCCCCGACAGAGGCGATGCCGGGGAACGATCCCGGTCGCCATTGGTTTTCCTTATCTCACCCGAAGTGAAGATCGAGACGAGAAAGGATATCTTCCCATGCCCTCTATCAAATCCGCCCGCATTCTCATCCTCGCCACCCACGGCTACGAACGCTCGGAACTGCGCGTGCCGCGCGACGAACTCAGGGCGCGCGGCGCAACAGTCTCCATTGCCTCGCTGACCCCCGAGCCGATCAAGAGCTGGGCCGAAAAGAACTGGGGCGACACCGTAGATGTCGACACGACCGTCGGCGAGGTCTCGGTCGACGATTACGACGCCCTGGTCATTCCTGGCGGCCAGATCAATCCGGACCTCCTGCGCAAGGAAGGAGCCGTCGTCGAACTGGTCCGCGCCTTCGTGAAATCCGGAAAACCGATCGCCGCAATCTGCCACGGTCCCTGGCTTCTGGTCGAGGCCGATGCCCTGCGGGGACGCCAGGCTACATCCTACGCTTCGATCAAGACGGATCTGCGCAATGCGGGCGCCATCTGGAAGGACGAGGCCGTGGTCACCGACCATGGCATCATCACCTCGCGCTCGCCGGCGGATCTCGGCGCGTTCGTCGCCAAGATCGTCGAAGAGGTGGAAGAAGGTCGGCACGCACGACACGCCGCCTGATCCTCCCTTCTTCGGGCGGAAACCTGAAAACTGCCTGCCGCTTCTGTCGAAACCCCTTTACGGCGGCAACGCTTCGGCCGATATCTGGGCCCAAGCCATGCGACAGGAGAGCAAATGCCTGGATATTCCGCCCGACCGCCCGCCATTTCCACTGTTATCATTGATGATGCCGTGGTCCGCGTGACGCGCTGGGATTTCGAGCCCGGCGCGGCCACCGGTCATCATGCCCACGGCCTCGGCTATGTGGTGGTGCCGATGACCGACTGCCACTTTCTCATCGAGGATGCCGGAGGCGAACGCCGGGTAACGAGCAAGGCAGGCGAAGTCTATCGCCGGGAAGCCGGTGTCGAGCACAATGTCGTCAACGGCGGCGAGGCCCCCATGTCTTTCATCGAGATAGAATACAAATGAGCGGCTCAGACGCCCCGAAGCCTCCCGAATTCGACCTGAGCTTCCAGCCTTCCTACGGCGAGGCAGTACCGGTAGCCGACAAGGTACAGAGGATCACGGTCAACAATCCGGGTCCTTTCACCTTTCACGGCACCAATACCTATATCGTCGGCCACCGCTCGGTCTGCGTGATCGATCCCGGCCCCGAAGACGAAGCCCATTTCCGCGCGTTGATGACCGCGCTTGCCGGGCGCGAAGTGACCCATATCGCCGTCAGCCATACGCACAAGGACCATTCGCCGCTTTCGCGCCGGCTGAAAGCGGAAACCGGTGCGACGATCGTTGCGGAAGGCCCCCACCGGCCATCGCGCCCCTTGCATGAAGGCGAGACCAATCCCTTTGCCGAAAGCTCGGACACCGAATTCACGCCCGACATTTCGCTTGGCGAGGGCGACAAGGTGGAAGGCGACGGATGGCAGCTTACAGCGATCCTCACGCCCGGACACACCGCCAATCACGCCGCCTTCGCGCTCGACGATGCGGGTATTGTCTTTTCCGCCGATCACGTGATGGCCTGGGCGACGTCGATCGTGGCGCCGCCCGATGGCGCCATGGGCGATTACATGGCATCGCTGGAGAGGCTGCTTGCCCGCGATGACCGGATCTATTTTCCCGGTCATGGCGGACCGGTGAAGGATCCGCCCGCGTTTCTGCGCGGATTGCGTACCCACCGCCGGATGCGCGAGCGGGCCATACTGGAACGCATCAAGGGCGGGGACCGGCTGATCGCCGACATGGTGAAAGCGATCTATCGCGATACCGATCCGAAGCTTCACGGGGCCGCAGCACTTTCCGTGCTCGCCCATATCGAGGACCTCGTTGAAAAGGGCGAGGTGCTGACGGACGGTCCTCCGCGGCTTGGCGGCATCTACCGGAAGAGCTGAACAGCCCCTTCCCGATCCGATATCCGTCAGTCACCGGCGATGCCGAGCAACTCAGCATCCAGCATATGCAGGAAATGTTCGGCGATTTCGGTACCGATGCCGAGATCGTGGGGACCGTAGCGGCTTTCGACCCGGACATCGACGAGGGTCATCTCGGCTTCCTCGCGCAGACGGATCAGCACGTCGAACGGCAGGCCGAGCAGGAGGGTTCGGGTTTTCGCCTGAATGCGCACGGTTCCCTCGGGCTCAGCCTCGGCATAGACAGGCGCGGTCTTGGGCTCCGGACGCGGACGCGGCACGGGGACGCTGCGCGGCAAAGCATCGGCGTTCTCCTCTTCCGCCGCCGCCGCGGCACGCGGCTGGAATTCCGGCATCGCATATTCCTGGCCCCGGCTTGCGACGATCTCAAGCCGGCTCTGGTCGGCAACTTTCCGGACCGCTTCATACACGCGGTCCAGCGCACCGTCGTAACGCCGCCCGGTCAGACCGGGATAGGCAAGATATTGCAGTTCGCGGCTTTCCGGCGTGATCGGCGGTCGCTGCAGCCAGCGCTGGTCGGCGTCGGGGGGCATCAGCCAGCCGGGCGGATCGACAAGGTCCGTCGAAACGTCGTAGATCGGCGGGCGCTCGAAGTAACGAAAGGCCGCGAAGCCGATCAGGGCCAGCGGGATTGCGGCATAGACAAGCGCCTTCAACGCGGCGATGCCGCCGAGCGCGCCCACATACCAGAGCCGCGCAAGGCCGATCAGCGCCAGCGGAACCGCCTGCGCCGCCGGTATGCCCGACAAAAGAACGAGGGCTACGAAGTCCGGCGCTTTCAAGGGACCGAAACGATGGGCAAGGATGACCAGCACCAGCATACCGGCCGAAAAGAAGCCGAGCCGCATCGCCAGAAAGGCCGATCGGGAGACGGGACGGTCGTAGCGGATGGTCATCTGCAGGCACCGGTGATGGCGGGGAGAAAGCGAAGCACGTCAACACCTTGTTTAGCCGCTGCCCGCGAGACCGACAAGCGGCCCGGATCACTGCGATGACGGATCGGGAGCCTCCAGCCCGTCACCCGGCTCCAACAGATCGAGCGGCAGTTCCTCCCCGTTCAGCGTCGGGGCAGACCCATCGTCGGGAATCTGCAGTTCCATGGTCGCCCCGCCGTCCGGCATGGAGGGATCCGGCAGCGACGGCGCCTTGACCGGCAACGGCACGTAAAGCGAAGCAAGGACGATGATGCCGATGACCACCAGCCAGCTTCCGATGATGCGGGAGGGAATGGTGAGCCACGGCCCGCGGAACCGGCGAAGCGGGAGGGCCGGAGCCACGACCAGCCACAGCGCGCAAAGCACGCTGCCGGCGGTGAAATCGAAAATGCCGATGCCCAGATCGTCAAGCCCGATGAACAGAGACAGCGAGAAGGCCACGACAGCCGCGGCGAGCAGAACGACACGCTGGCGCCATACGCCGGCAACCCACAGGGACGCCCCCGTCAGCATGACGGCGGCCGGCGCGATCAGGAACAGGTATTCGCCGAGCGGGCTTGCGAAGATCGCCCGGAAGATCGGATCGAAAAACATGAGCATGCCGGCCAATACGGCGAAGAAGACCAGCACGATCGTCCGCATGTCGGCGGCGCGCGGCGCCATCGCGCAGGCAACGGCGAGGCCAAGCATGGCCAGAACGATATCGTAGATCGACAGCGTGAAGAGAAAACCGAGTTCCAGGAAACCGTAGTCGTGGGGGATCGTCTGCGACAGAAGCAGCAAGAAGAAGCCGAACAACAGCAGCGAAAGCGACCAGCGGAAGGAGGAGGTCCGGAGGATGCGGAGAAAATCCGGCCGCGTTCCGGCGGGAACGGGCGATTGCTCCTGCCCGGCGGCAGGAATTGCCGCTGCCGGCGGAGAGGCGGTCCCCGCCTGCCCCTGCCGTCTTTTCTTCGCGCGTTGCTGCTGGCGCCGTTTGGTCATTCGGGCCGCTTCCCTGCTGATGCGGTTTGCTGTTGGCAACCGGCTATTCCACAAACCGCTTGATTTGTCATCCGCTCCCCGCGCAATGTCGAAAAGCAGGTCTTCACCCGGAAATCGACCATGAACCGGCTGCTTATGCTCAGCGCCATCACGCGGCGGGAGAGAAAGGACGCCACCAGCTTCGTCTTCGACACCGTCAATGCACTTGGCGGATGGATCGATGACGTGCAGATGTATTCAAACATCATGAACACCATCCGCATAACGCTGCCCGCAGGCGCCTATCCCAGATTCCATGCCTTGCTGAACGAAGGGTGCATTCACATCGACCAGCCTGCCGAGACGGCGGGCACGTCCGATCCGGCATCCGAACGGATGGCGACGCTGCAGATCACCTTCATTCACGACGAGCCGGATCTTCGGCGAGAGGTGCCAGCCGTTCCCGGCTACTGATCCACTTTCGCGGCTTTGCCGATGGCCGCCTGCGCGGCGCAGAGCCGGGCAATCGGCACGCGGAAGGGCGAACACGAGACGTAATCGAGCCCGGCGCTCTCGCAGAAATGGATGGAGGCCGGATCGCCGCCATGCTCGCCGCAGATCCCGAGCTTCATGTCGGGTCGCGTCTGGCGGCCCCGGTCGGCGGCGATGCGGATCAGTTCGCCGACGCCGTCGAAATCGCGCTCGAAGAGCGGCCGACCAGTGACGCGGTGATTTCCGGCTCGCCGGGCAGCGGCGGCGCCCGGCCGCGAAAACAGAACGCGTGACCTGAGATGGCACTTTTCTCTACCTTCGAAACATGCACAATCCGGGCCGGGATCACCGGACTGGGCGAATGGGACGGCGCTCTCCCGGATCTTAGAGATGCGCCATGCAGAGAATGAGACAATCCACCTCGCTTCGCCGCCCGGCCTTTCCGGGATGTCAGCCGGCGCTGATGGCGCCCGCCGGAGAGTCGGCGATCAGCGTCACCCGATTCAGGCCACAGATTGTTGCCGGGCGGGAGCATGTGGCGAAAATGACCGGCGAAGAGGCCTTTGTCGTGCTCTACCAGCTGCGCGACCATCCGGCGCACGAGTTCAAGCTCGACGGGCGGCTGGAGCGTCCGGATGCCGCGCGGCGCGGGACGCTCAACATTATCGACCTGCGTTTGGGTGATGCCTGCGGGCGTTTGCTGCATCCGGTCGACACGCTGATGTTCCATGTGCCCGTGCGCGCCATCGAGCATGTGGTGGACGGCGCCGATGCCGATACAATCGCGGGACTGCGCGCCCCCGACCCCTGGCGCACGACCGACCCGCTGGTCGATCAGCTGGCGCCGGTCCTCGTCGAGGCGCTCGCGACGCCGGAGGCGGAGGTGAACGGCCTGCTCAACGAACATCTGCTGCTGGGCCTGGGCGCCCATTTCGTGCGGCGCTATGGCGGAATAACCTCAGGTCATCGACCGGCACGCGGCGGGCTCGCGGCCTGGCAGGAGCGCCGAGCGCTGGAAATGCTGGACGATGCCTCCGGGCGATCGACCTCGATCCGCGAAATCGCGCGGGCGCTCGGCCTTTCGCCGGACCATTTTACCCGTGCCTTCCGGGCCTCGACCGGGCAGACGCCGCATGGCTGGCTGCAGGCGCGGCGGATCGCGCGAGCCAAGGATCTGCTGTTGCGCTCGGAGCTGCCGATCTCGCAAATCGCCCAGGCCTGCGGCTTCGCCGACCAGAGCCATTTCTCCCGCACCTTCCTCCGGCAGACCGGCGTGAGCCCGTTTCGCTGGCGCCGCGGCCGGGCCTGATTTCCATCGGTTTCGTTCCAGTCGTGCCGGATGCGTGCAGGAATGCCCGTCCCTCCCTGTCTAGGGTCTCGCCGCCGCCGGTCCTCGCCCGGTGGCTCGAACATTCAGAGAAGGAGTGACCGACATGACCGACAAAGGACTGAGCACCCATCTTTTCCACTCCGCCGAGAGCCGCGACTGGTTCCAGCCGCTGCCCGGCGAGCAGATTGCCATGCGCGTCGAAAGCCAGCACACCAACGGCGCCTTCTCGCTGACGGAGATCATCGTCGCACCGCAATCGGGACCGCCGCTGCATATCCATCACGATGCCGACGAAGTGCTCTACGTGCTTGAAGGCATCGGCGACTTCATCTGCGGCAGCGAACGCTTCCGCACCGGCCCGGGCGGCTTTGCCGCCATTCCGCGCGGCAAGCCGCATGCCTTCCGCAATTTCGAGACGACGCCGCTGCGCATGGTGGTGCTGCTCACCCCCGGCGGCTTCGAACAGTTCATGCCGGCGATGAAGGGCCGCCCGACCGCGGACATTCCGCAGCTTGCTTTGGAATTCGGCATGGAAATCGTCGGCCCGCCGATCGATGCACCGCTGGCGGATTGAACCGCAGCACGTCATGCGCCTTCAGGACCGGTTCGATGGTCCTGAAGGTGGAAGCGAGCTATTCGGGTGAGAGGCCAGCCACTCCGGAAGTCCTCACGCCTTCGCCTTGATCGCCGCCTGGGCCGCCGCCAGCCTGGCGATCGGCACGCGGAAGGGCGAGCAGGAGACATAGTCCAGCCCGGCATCCTCGCAGAAATGGATCGAGGCCGGGTCGCCGCCATGTTCGCCGCAGATGCCGAGCTTCATGTCGGGCCGGGTCTGGCGGCCGCGGTCGGCGGCGATGCGGATCAGCTCGCCGACGCCGTCGAAATCGAGCGATATGAACGGGTCTTGCTCGATAATGCCCTTTTTCTGATAGATTGGAATGAAGGCGGCAGCATCATCGCGCGACATGCCGAAGGTCGTCTGCGTCAGGTCATTGGTGCCGAAGGAGAAGAATTCGGCGGCTTCGGCGATGACATGGGCGCGGATCGCGGCGCGCGGCAGTTCGATCATCGTGCCGACGAGATAGGAAATTTCGAGCCCGGCCTCGGTCATGACTTCTCTTGCGATCCGGTCGATGCAGCCCTTGACGTAGTCGAGTTCGGAACGCAGCCCGACGAGCGGCACCATGATTTCCGGCACAACCGGGGCGCCGGTCTCGCGGGCGGCGGCCACGGCCGCCTCGAAGATCGCGCGCGCCTGCATTTCGGCAATCTCCGGATAGGAGATCGCCAACCGGCAGCCACGATGGCCGAGCATCGGGTTGAATTCATGCAGCGCATCGACCCGCTGTCGCAGGAACTGCGCGTCCATTCCCATGGCTTCGGCCACTTCCGCGATTTCCTCGTCGGTCTTCGGCAGGAATTCGTGCAGCGGTGGATCGAGCAGGCGGATCGTCACCGGCAAACCATGCATGATGACGAAAAGCTCGGTGAAGTCGGAGCGCTGCATCGGCAGGAGCTTGTCGAGCGCGGCACGCCGTCCCGTCTCGTCCTCGGCGAGAATCATCTCGCGCATCACCTGGATGCGGTCGCCCTCGAAGAACATATGCTCCGTGCGGCAGAGGCCGATGCCCTCGGCGCCGAAGGAGCGCGCGGCACGCGCATCGACGGGAGTGTCGGCATTGGTGCGCACCGTCATGCGGCGCGTCTTGTCGGCCCATTCCATCAATTGCGCGAAATCGCCGGAAAGCTCCGGTTGCAACATCGGCACCTCGCCCTTGAGAACCTGGCCGGAGGAGCCATCGATGGTGATGATATCGCCCTTGCGCAGCGTGACGCCCATGCCGATCAGCAGTTCGTTCCTGAGGTCGACCCGCATGGTGCCGGCACCGGCAACGCAGGGAATGCCCATGCCGCGGGCGACGACGGCCGCATGGCTGGTCATGCCGCCGCGCGTGGTCAGGATGCCCTCGGCCGCATGCATGCCGTGAATGTCTTCCGGGCTGGTCTCGACGCGCACGAGGATGACCTTGCGCCCCTCTTCCTCCGCCTCGACCGCCTCTTCCGCGGTGAAGACGATTTCGCCGGTCGCAGCGCCGGGCGAGGCCGGCAGGCCAGAACCGATGACGTGTCGGTCGACCCTGGGATCGATGGTCGGATGCAGCAACTGGTCGAGCGAGGCGGGCTCGATACGCAAGACCGCCTCTTCCTCGCTGATTAGCCCCTCGGACACCATGTCGACGGCGATCTTCATCGCCGCCTTGGTGGTGCGCTTGCCGCTTCTGGCCTGGAGCATCCACAGCTTGCCGCGCTCGATGGTGAATTCGAGGTCCTGCATGTCGCGATAGTGCGATTCCAGCCGCTCGCAGATACGGCTGAACTCGGCGAACGCATCCGGCATCACCTTTTCCAGCGATGGCTTGTCGGAGCCGGAATCGATCCGTGCCGTCTCGGTGATGGACTGAGGCGTGCGGATGCCGGCCACGACATCCTCGCCCTGGGCATTGACGAGGAATTCGCCGTAGAGCGACTTCTCGCCGGTCGAGGGATTGCGGGTGAAGGCGACTCCGGTTGCCGAGGTCGAGCCGAGATTGCCGAACACCATGGCCTGAACGGTGACGGCCGTTCCCCACTCCACCGGAATGTTGTGGAGCATGCGATAGGTCACGGCGCGCGGGTTCATCCAGCTGCGGAAGACGGCGCCGATCGCACCCCATAGCTGGACATGCGGGTCCTGCGGGAAGGATTCGCCCAGTTCCTCTTCGATCACCCTCTTGAACAGGGCTGTGACATGCTGCCATTCGACGGCGGACAGGTCAGTGTCGAGTTCATGGCCGAACCGCGCCTTCTCGTCTTCCAGAATCTCCGCGAAGACTTCGTGGTCGAGGCCCATGACGACATCGCCATACATCTGGATGAAGCGGCGATAGCTGTCCCAGGCAAAGCGGGCGTCACCGGCATTGTGGCCCAGCGCCTCGACCGTGTGGTCGTTGAGGCCGAGGTTCAGAACGGTGTCCATCATGCCGGGCATGGAGGTGCGGGCGCCGGAGCGGACGGAAAGAAGCAGCGGTTGGCTGGCATCGCCGAAGCCGCGTCCGGTCGCAAGCTCCATGCCCTTTATACCTTCCAGCACCTGCTCCTTCAGGTCATCGGGCAATCCACGGCCATTCTGATAATACCAGGAACAGGCATCGGTGACGATCGTGAGGCCCGGCGGCACCGGAAGACCGAGGCTCGCCATCTCCGCGAGATTGGCGCCCTTGCCTCCCAGATGTTCGCGATCCCCCGCTCCACCCTCGGCCTTTCCATTGCCGAAGGTGTATACCCACTTCCTCATGCCTCTTCTCCACCCAGACAGGCTGTTTCCCGACGCTTTACAGCAAATATGAATGCTTGGGAACGCCGCTTCCCGATCTTCATGCTGCAATGCATCATAATTGCGGCAGGGTCTCGGAAACGCCGGTCGACCGTTCGCCTCCGGCCCCCATGAAGATGTGCGCCTTCTTCACCGGCTTCCCGCGGCGGACATCGCAGTATCGGAAACGGGGTTGGTGTAAGGGCGCAAGAACACACGCACTTGTGAGATGCACCGTGACCCGCGGGCATGTATCCCGAACGGGACACAATCGACAGGAAAATCCGATGAGCGCCGCCCTTACCCGAAGAACCCTTCTCAAGCTTTGCGGCGGCGTGAGCCTTGTCGGCGCCATGGCCGGCGCTCTTCGGGCAGAAGGACTGGCGGCACCAGTTGCGCCGCGGACCGCCTCTTCCCTGCCCTTCGCGCTCACCACCCCCGTCCATGTCGGCGAAGTCAGTCTCAGGGCCAAGGACATGGCGCTACTCAAGCGCTATTACCAGCAGATGCTCGGCTTCGAGGTGATCCGCCAGGATGCCGATATGGTCACGCTCGGGGCCGGCGGGACGCCTCTCCTGAACCTGTTGAACCGGCCGAATGCGGAATACGAGGCAGGCGGCGAAGCCGGGCTCTACCACACCGCCTTCCTGATGCCGTCGCGGACGGATCTGGCACAGTGGCTGGTGCATGTGGCGATCAACCAGATCCCGCTTGTCGGATTTGCCGATCACAGCGTCAGCGAAGCGGTCTACCTTGCAGACCCGGAAGGCAACGGCATCGAGGTCTATTCCGACCGGTCAAAGGAAGGCTGGGTGTGGAACGAGGGCCGCGTGACCATGGGAACCAAGCCGCTCGACGTCGACGACATACTGGAGAAAACCGGAACCGGCACAGACCGGGATGTCTACACGAACGCTCCCCCAGCGCTCAGGATCGGCCACATCCACCTGAAGGTGGGCGCACTCGAAAAGGCCCGTTCCTTCTATCAGGCAGGCCTCGGGCTGGACGTCACCTCCGGCTCAGACGAGCGCGGTGCATCCTTCCTCTCATCCGGCGGCTATCACCACCACATCGGCGCCAATATCTGGGAAAGCGAAAATGCCGGCCAGCGCAACGAGGCCACGACCGGCCTCGACTGGTTCTCGCTGACGACAGCTGATGCCGCGATCATCGACCGGCAGAAGGAACGGCTGAAGGCGCAGGGCTTCACCTTTACCGAAACGGATAACGGCATCGAGGCTGCAGATCCGTGGGGCACTCGCGTTCGTCTGGCAAAGGTGTGAAATCCGGCGAGCGAACAGGCCGCCTTCAAGCTGGCGCAGAGAGCTAACGCGCCAGCGCTTCTTTTTCCCCGGCGCTCGGGTCGCCGAGAAACTGCTCCCCTCGTTTTTTGTCGCGCACCAGCACCACCGCATGCTTGCCATCGGCGGAAAAAAGCACCCGCATCTCGCTGTCCACGCAAGTTCTCGGCTCGCAGGTCTTGAAGAACTGCATCGGGCGTCCCTCAACCTCCACCTTCTCCGAAGCAAGCGATACGTAGCGGGGATTGTTCATCATAGACCTTACCCAGACGGGCATGCGCTGTCTGCCCTTGATGACCTTGGTCAGCGAAGTGCGATGCGCTTCGGACGACGCGAGGACGGAGGGCAGGAAGTTTCCCGAGAGCGTCGGCTGGTCGTCCGCCCGCCCAAAAGGAGTGAGCGTCAGAAGAACGAAAGCAGCGAGACTAGCGGTGATGGTGGCTCTCATGCGCATCCTGCCCGATGTCTGCCACCTGTCGATCACACCGCTTCCCGCTCGCGCAGTTGCTCGGCGGTCTGGAGGTCGACGGAAACGAGCTGCGATACGCCCTGCTCGGCCATTGTCACCCCGAACAGCCGGTTCATGCGCGCCATGGTGATCGGATTGTGGGTGATGACGACGAAACGGGTTTCTGTCGAAGCCGCCATCTCGTCCATCAAGTTGCAGTAGCGCTCGACATTGTGGTCGTCGAGTGGCGCATCCACCTCGTCCAGCACGCAGATCGGCGCGGGATTGGTGAGGAACACCGCAAAGATCAGCGCCATGGCCGTCAGCGCCTGCTCGCCGCCGGAAAGCAGCGTCATCGTCTGCGGCTTCTTGCCGGGCGGGCGGGCGAGAATTTCGAGACCTGCCTCCAGCGGATCGTCACTCTCGATAAGCTGAAGCTCGGCCGTGCCGCCATTGAACAGATGGGTGAAAAGTCTCTGGAACTGGGCGTTGACCACGTCGAAGGCGGCAATCAGTCGTTCGCGGCCTTCCCGGTTGAGGCTCTGGATCGCACCGCGCAGCTTACGGATCGCGTCGATCACGTCGTCGCGTTCCTTGACCAGCGCTTCGAGCTTGTCGGAAAGCTCTTTCTGCTCCTCGTCGGCGCGAAGGTTGACCGCGCCCAGACGCTCGCGCTCGATCCGCAGGCGGTCGAGATCGCGTTCCACCTCTCGAAGATCCGGGATCTCCGCCGGGTCTTTCAGGCCGGTCAGCCGGAACGCCTCGTGCGGGGGCACATTCAAGGCTTCCTGAATGCGCTGTTCGGCTTCCTTGCGCCATTCGCGCGCCGAAACGAGACGCTCTTCCGCACGGCCCCGCTTCTCCCGGCTTTCTGCAAGTTCGGAAAGGGCGGCGGCGGCCTTCTTGTCGGCCTCACGCTGACGTCCTTCAGCCTCGATCAGGCGGTCGGCGGCTTCGCGCCTCGCCCTGTCGGCCTTGTCCAGTTCCGACAGCAGGGCACGGCGCTTCTCATCGAATTCGTCGGGCGCAAGTTCCAACGCCACCATTTCGTCCTGCGCTTCCGCCTCGCGCTCCCGCAGGGTGGCGATATGGTCTTCCGCGCTTCTGGCGCGCGCCTGCCAGGTGGAGCGCTCCTGCCGGATCGCCAGAATGCGGCGGCGGCGACTCTCGTCCTCGCGAGCAAGTCCTTCGAAACGGGCGCGCGCCTCTGCAAGCCTGCCACGGTCGGTGGCGACCTCGGCCTCGGCCTCGCGCAGACGGCTGTCGAGGGCGGAAAGATCCGGCGTTTCCTCCATCTCGATGCGGGCGTTTTCTTCCTGTTCGAGAATTTCCTCGATCTGGCCCTTCAGGCCGTTGACCGCCTCTTCGATCACGACGCGACGGCGCACGAGATCGCCGGAGGCACGCTCCGCCTGGGTCAGTGCTTCGCGTGCATCGGCAAGGTGGCGAACCGAAAGGCGCTGCATCTCGCGCGCTTCCGAAAGCCTACCCTCCTCCATGCGGATCGCTTCCATCGCTTCCGCAAGGCGTTCCTCGGCCTCGGAAAGCGCGTAACGCGCCTCTTCCGCCTCGCCCTCGATTTCGGCGAGGCGGTTCTTCTGCGCCAGTCGCAGGGCGGCGGCGCTCGGCGCTTCGGAACCCGTCACATGACCGTCCCAGCGATAGACAGCGCCATCCTTCGTTACCAGCCGCTGGCCGGGACGAAGCTGCGACATCAGCCTCAGCGCCGAGGCCTCGTCGGCAATACCGATCTGGCGCAGGCGGCGGGTAAGCGCTGCCGGCGCGGTCATGTGAGCGGCAAGCGGAACCACCCCTTCAGGCAGTGGCGGGTCACCTGCACCATCGCCGTTATCCGCCCAATGGGCGGGTGCTGCGGGATCGAGAGAACTGTCGAGATCGTCACCGAGCGCTGCGCCCAGCGCCGTCTCGAAACCACGGTCGACCGTCAATTCCTCGGCAACGGGCGAGAAATCGCCCGCGGCGGCGGAGGACAGCATGCGGCTGATCGTCCGCGCTTCGGTTTCCAGCCCATTGAGCTTCGAGCGGGCAGCCTCAAGCGGCGCGCGCAGCATGCTCTCGCTGCGGCGAGCGTCGGCGAGAGCCGTTTCCACGTCCGCCACCGCAGCCTCGCTGTCTGAAAGCGCCTGTTCTGCCGCCTCCACCATCTGCCGCTTTTCTTCGGGGTCCGGAAGCGCGGCGATGCGCGCGGCGATCTGGTCCAGTTCGCGGGCAGCCTCTTCCACCTGCCGTTCGATACGCTGGCGGCGGTCGGCAAGATCGCGGATCAGGCGCTCCAGCTGGTTACGACCGGCGGCGGCTTCGGCACGCTCGGCGGTCAGCGCCGCAAAACGCTTCTCGCTCCCGGCAAGCGTTGCAGCCGCGGCCTCGAAGGTCTCGCGCGCCTCCTCGCCGTAGCGGCCGGCATCGGCCAGGATTTCCTCAAGCTCCGTCTCTTCCGCCGCGAGCCGCTCGAGCACTTCGGCGTTGTCCGCGACCATGCTTTCTTCGCGCCGGATGTCTTCGCCGAGCTGCGCCAGCCTCCGGGTGAGTTCGTCGCGTCGCTTGAGAAGGCGGCTCGCCTCCTCGTCAAGCTGGGTGCGGGCAATCTGCAGACGCTGGAGAGCGGCGGCGGCGCGCGCTTCCTCCTCGCGCAGTTCCGGCATCTTCAGGCTGGCAATACCCTGGGCCTTTGCCGCCTCCATCTGCGCCTGCGCCTTCTCGGCGACGATGGCGGTTGCCTGATTCAGCGCGCTTTCCGCCTCGCCCTCGGCCTGCTTGGCCTGGCTCCAGCGGATATGCAAGAGGATGGCTTCATGCGCCCGGATATCGGCGGAGAGCATCTTGAAGCGGTTGGCCTGACGGGCCTGACGCTTCAGGCTCTCGATCTGGCTTTCGAGCTGGGCAGTGATGTCTTCCAGGCGTTCAAGATTGGTCTCTGCGGCACGCAGCCTGAGCTCCGCCTCGTGACGGCGCGAATGCAGGCCGGAAATGCCGGCCGCTTCTTCCAGCAGTTGCCGCCGCGCCTGAGGCTTTGCCTGAATGAGTTCGCCGATACGGCCCTGCCCGACCATGGAGGGCGAGCGGGCGCCGGTGGAAGCATCTGCGAAGAGAAGCTGGACATCCTTGGCGCGGGCTTCCTTGCCGTTGATGCGATAGACGGACCCCTCGCCGCGCTCGATACGGCGCGTCACCTGGATCTCGTCGGCATCGTTGAAGGAGGCGGGCGCGGTGCGGTCGGAATTGTCGAGGTAGAGCCCGACCTCGGCGGTATTGCGCGCCGGGCGGTTGCCGGAACCGGAGAAGATCACGTCGTCCATGCCGGACGCACGCATGTTCTTGTAAGAGTTTTCGCCCATCACCCAGCGAAGGGCCTCGACAAGGTTGGACTTGCCGCAGCCGTTTGGACCGACGACACCGGTCAGGCCCCGCTCGATGATGAATTCGGTCGGCTCGACGAAGGATTTGAAGCCGAGAAGACGGAGGCGATTGAACTTCATGCAACCTCTCCGCCGACGAGGACCGGCGAGCAGACATCGGGCGCGCGGGTACCGCCGCCGCCCGACATCAGTCCGAAGCGCGGATCAGAGCAAGCTGTCGATGAGCGCCGACATGGTTTCAACCGACATGTCCCCAGAATAGCTCTTGCCATTAATCAGGAAGGTCGGCGTCGACTGGATGCCGAAATCCTTGGCCGCACGATCCCTGCCCGCCGTCACATCAGCGGCAAGCTGCGCGTTCGTCAAGCAGGCATCGAAGCTCTCCTGTGTAAAACCGCCGAGTTTCGACAATTGCAGCATGGCGGAGCGCACGTCGTTGTCGGCCGGAGCGGCCCAGGCCATCTGCTGCTTGAGGAGCATCGAGACGAAGGGGAAGTAGCGGTCTTCCGTGGTGCAACGCGCCAGCATGAAGGCTGCAAGCGATGCCGTATCACGCGGGAACGGGAATTCGCGGAGAATGAAATAGACCTTGCCGGTGTCGATATACTTTTCCTTGATCGTATCGAAGGTCTTGGCGTGGAAGTTGGCGCAGTGCGGGCAGGTCATCGACATGTATTCGACGATCTTGACCGGAGCGTTGGCATCGCCGAGCGCCATGTCCTTGAGCGGACCCGGCTTCAACACTTCCTCCATGTCCACGTCGCGGTCGGGCTGCGGAATATCTACGGCCGCCGCAGTCGAGGCGAACGTCACGCCGACACCGGCAGCGGCAATGCCGCTCAGCAGGCTGCGCTTGGTGAGTTTCAATTCAAGGTTCGGCATGGGACACCTGTTGGAGCTATTTTGAGTTCGAACCACCGTTATAATGCGACGCGGCCGCAAACAAGGCGGCGGAAATGCCGTTTCATCAAAGAATCGTGACCTTTCCGCCGCTAAGAGATTAATTCTTCTTCATGTTTGCCGGATGACGACTCTGCGTTAGCGCTTGCGCCGCGACAGAACGCCCGTGCCGAGCCGTTCAATCGCCTGCCTGAGTTTTTCGTCCTCGATGCCTTCCATCATCGCGGCAAGCCGTTTTGCCTTCTCCCCTTCCAGCTTGCGCGGGCGGGACGGCCTGAGCGACGCGGTGGAGACGGGCTTTTGCACGATGCGGATCTGGCCGATCGCGGGATAACCGAAGAAACCGTTGATGCGAGCGATCAGTTCGCCCTGCGCATGGGAGAGAAAAAGCGCCCTTGCCCCCTCGCAGGCAATCGTCAGCACGCCGGGCCGGTGGCCGCCCTCGTCACCCGGATCGCCACGGCGCGGCCAGGCTATCTTTTCGGGGCGCGAACATTCGGCAAAGTTTGCGCCGGCGATTTCATCCCACGAGCCGAGCAGCGCCGTCGAGATCCCCGCCCGCCGCGCGAGGACGGGATCGATGATGCCGTTGGCGATCTCGGAGATCTGGATTTCTCCCCGACGCCTGAACCGCTGGGATTTTTCATCGAGGGTCATAACCCGCCATCATCCTGTTCCAAGGGAGCGAAGCACTTCGCCTCCATATAGCAGTCATCGAATTCATACCACGTCTTTACGTCGCCGATCACCGGCGTCCCCGTAAAAAGGGAGTTGGCGGGAACGCCGACAAAAAGACAAGGGGCGCGACACGGGCATCAATCCGTTGGCATGTTCCATTCCCCGCACCGCCGAGGCAGACTGCATTCCCCAACTTTTACGCAGGAGGCAATTGGCGAAGAGCGGCGCTGCCCCTATCTTCCAGCCGATGAAAACCTCCCCCGCTCCGACAACAGGGCGCACGCTCGCACAAGAGCTGCTCGACTGGTACGACCGCCATCACCGCGACCTGCCATGGCGGGTGTCGCCGCCAATGGCCGCCCGCGGCGTCCGGCCCGATCCTTATCACATCTGGCTTTCCGAAGTGATGCTGCAGCAGACCACCGTGCAGGCGGTGAAGGCCTATTTTGCCAAGTTCGTGACGCGCTGGCCGACCGTCGACGCGCTGGCGGCGGCACCTTCGGAAGACGTGATGGCGGCCTGGGCCGGGCTCGGCTATTACGCCCGCGCCCGCAACCTGAAGAAATGCGCCGAAGCGGTCGCAAGCCTCCATGGCGGGCGCTTTCCCGATACGGAAGACGGGCTTCGCAGCCTCCCCGGCATCGGAGATTATACCGCGGCGGCCGTCACCGCCATCGCCTTCAACCGCCCTGCCGCGGTCATGGACGGCAATGTCGAGCGGGTGATTTCCCGCCTCTTCGCCATCGACGCGCCGCTGCCCGGATCGAAACCCGCAATGAAGGCGCGCGTGGCGGAATTGACGCCCTCCGATCGGCCGGGGGATTTTGCCCAGGCCATGATGGATCTGGGGGCAACCATCTGCACCCCGAGGCGGCCTGCATGCGCGCTCTGTCCGTTCCGCGGCGACTGTCGCGCTCTCGAAGGGGACGATCCGGAACGGTTTCCGGTCAAGGCCGCCAAAAAGGAAAAGCCGGTCCGGCTGGGTGCTGCGTTTGTTGCGGTCGATCTGGATGGCAATGTGCTCCTGCGCCGGCGCGTGGAAACCGGCCTGTTGGGCGGCATGACGGAAGTGCCGACCACCGACTGGAACTCCCGCAAGGACGGCGAAACCGGCATATCCGCCGCCCCCTTCGCCGCCGAATGGAAGGCATGCGGAACGGTCACCCACGTCTTCACCCATTTCGAGCTTCGCCTGAGCATTTACCGGTTTCATGGACCGGCGCCCGATGACGTCCGAATTCACGGCTGGTGGGAGGATGTCGCAAATCTTGATGCCCAAGCCTTGCCAACGGTGATGAAAAAGGCGATTTCGCAGGCCATTCCGGAAGCCTTCCCGATCGAAAGAGGATAAATCATGCCCGCAATCCGCCACATCGTTTTCGATATCGGCAAGGTCCTGATCCATTACGACCCCAATCTTCCCTATTCGAAGATCATCCCGGACGAGGCCGAGCGCCGCTGGTTTCTCGCCAATGTCTGCACCAGCGCATGGAACCTGGAGCAGGACCGCGGGCGCAGCTGGATCGATGCCGAGGCAGAACTCCTTGCGCGGTTTCCGGAGAGGGAGGCGCATATCCGTGCCTTTCGCCAGAACTGGCGCGCCATGGTGCCCTATGCCTATCAGGACAGCGTCGAGGTTCTGAACGGCCTGATCGATGCCGGACACGACGTCACCATGCTGACCAATTTCGCCGCAGACACATTCAGGGAAGCACGGGAAATCTATCCCTTCCTGAACCGGCCGCGCGGCGTCACGGTTTCCGGCGAGATCGGTCTCATCAAGCCGGATATCGAAATCTATCAGCGACACACGGAGGATTTCGGGCTGGAACCGTCAGCCACGCTCTTCATTGACGATGTACTGGAGAATGTTGAGGGCGCAAAAGCCGCCGGCTGGAACGCCGTGCAGTTTGTCGGTGCGGAGCAGCTGAAATGTGATCTCGCCAGCCTCGGCGTCACACACTGACAGAGAGAGACCGGCCTTGCCGGTTGCCTCGGCATGGCAACCGCGCCACGATAAACAAGCCGCCCCAAATCAGGGCGGCAAGACAGTGAGGTAAATGAAAAAATGGTCAGGCCGGAAGACGCGGAACGACTTTGGGAATGCATGCGCCGAATGGCGCCGCTCTTCAAGGTGGAGTGTCGGACCATGGCGAACACGCCCTATTCCAACCTCAACCTTTCCGATCTTTCGGTTATCGCCTTCGTCAGCGCTTCCTCGGGCTGCATCATGGGCGACGTGGCGAACGAACTCTCCTCGCCGCTCTCCACGGCCACCACCGTCGTCGACCGGCTCGTCCGCAAGGGCCTTGTCGAGCGCTGGCGCAGCGAAGAGGACCGGCGGACGGTGCGGCTGCGGCTTACGCCACTCGGTCAGCAGTTACAGGATCAAATCACCACCGCCAAACGGGCAAGTTGCGAAAGGATTCTGGAATTTCTTAATTCCGACGAACGCGACGTCTATATTCACCTCATGGAGCAGATCGCGGAGAAAACGCAATCCCTGCGTCGCGACGCAAAAATTCGGTAGACGAACACTACGTAATCCGTATAGTTATAACTAGGTCACTTCAAAAGTGACCGGTTCGTCCCCCACCGAACCCGGCGTTCCGGTTTCATCCGCCACCGGAATGCCGTTTCGGGGCGGGAAGGCTGTGATTCCGTTCCGCCACGGGCTGGAGGCTGTCGATGATTGCGAAAGGTTATGCCGCGTCGGAAGTAGGCGGCCGGATGATCTCGTGGACATTCGATCGGCGCAAACCCAGACCCGAGGATGTCGAGATCGACATCCTCTATTGCGGTGTCTGCCATTCCGATCTGCATCAAGCGCGCAACGACTGGCAGAATACGGTTTACCCCGTGGTGCCGGGCCAGGAGATCGTCGGCCGGGTGCTTGCCGTGGGTAGTTCGGTGCGGAAATTCCGGCCCGGAGACATCGTCGCCGTCGGCCCCATCGTCGATGCCTGCCTCGAATGCGCCCATTGCGCCGCCGGCGAGGAGCAATATTGCCTGAACCGTCCTACACTGACCTATAACGGTCGCGACCGGGTGAGCGGCGACGTCACCTATGGCGGTTATTCCACCGGTATCGTCGTATCGGAAGAATTCGTCATGCGGCTCCCGCAGGGCCTTGCCATGAACCGAGCCGCGCCGCTGCTGTGCGCCGGCATAGCGGGTTGGTCTCCCCTTCGCCGGTGGGAAATCGGCGCGGGCAGCCGCGTGGGCATCGTCGGCCTCGGCGGCGTCGGCCATATCGCGGTCAAGCTTGCAGTGGCGCTCGGCGCTCAGGTTACCGTCATCACCTCATCGCCGACCAAGATCGAGGATGCGCTGAAGCTCGGGGCAAAGAATGTCGTGCTCAGTTCCGACGAGCGCGCCATGGCGGAGGCGTCGGGCCATCTCGACTATATTCTCGACACGATTCCCGTCCCCCACGACCTCTCCGTCTATCTCGATCTCCTGAGCCTCGAAGGCTCGCTCGTCGTCGTGGGCAGCCTCGCCAGCCATGGTTCGATCACGCCGGAATCCCTGTTGCGGGGCAGAAAGCGGGTTTCCGCATCCCTCGTCGGGGGCATAGCCGAGACGATGGAACTCCTTCAATTCTGCGCGGAGCGCCAGATCCTGCCCGACACCGAAACGATTGCGATGCAGGACATCAACATGGCCTTTGCCCGCATGGAACATCGCGACGTCAAATACCGGTTCGTGATCGACATGGCGACGCTGAAGGCGGAAATGGCCTGAGGGCTTGGCGCCTTGGCGCCTTGGCCCGTGCATCGCAGAAAGACCGCGCAAAAAAGTTCTGGCGCAGGCGGGTCTGGCGGTTCCCATCCTGCGCCAGTCCAACCGCCAAGGCGGCCGAATTGGAATAGAAGCACACCTTCCCGACAGCTCGCCGTAGCGGACTCCTGAGAGGCATTATTGCGGTTGGGAACCCTCCTCCCCTTCCGTGATTATTTTCGAATATTCATACTGACCAAAACTTGCCCGGGGCTGTCCTTCCGTCAATAGCCCTTCGGGGCTAAAGCTGGGTCATTCTTCTTGCTTTGCACAGAAAGGAATGATGCATGAGTTTCGATCCGGCCCATGCGGTGCGTGTTTTTCACGAGGCCATCAACGCGCTGGACTTCGACGCAATCGACGATTTCTTCGCCGAGGACGCGGTTTACGGTTCCGTCAAGGTCGGTGGATTGAAGGGCAAGTCGGATATCTTGGCGGCCTTTCGCCGTTATTTCGAAACCTATCCGGACCAGGTCGCGACCGACGAACTGATCGAGGTCGTTTCGGCCTCGGCCGCACGCTCGGTCTGGCGTCTGAAAGCGACCCATGCGCAGACGGGAGAACCGCTCATCCGCTTCGGCGAGGAAACGATCACCTTCAACGCCGACGGCAAGATCGTCTCGGTGGAAGTGACCGACTACAAGGTCTGATAAAGCGAAATGACGCCCGGTGCGTGGCACACCGGGCGTCAAGGTCTCCCGCCGGGACTAGAGGTACTTAACCGGCCGGAGAAATTCCGGAGATCGGGTCGCGGTTTGCATAAGCAGGTGGATCGTCCGGTTCAGAACCTCGACCCGCCACCGGTGGACGGCGTTCGGCTGGAAATCAGCCCAGCTTCGCCATGCCGCTGCGAATGACAGCCCTGAGTTCGTCGATCGGACGAAGGCCGTTGCCGTCCTCGAAGTGCCAGAAGGTCCAGCCATTGCAGGCATCGAGCCCTTGGACACGAGCGCCGAGGCGATGGATGGAGCCGGCCTCGCCGCCGGATGCGATGGTGCCATCGGCGCGCACGATTGCCGAATGGCGACGGCGGGCATCGGTCAGTACCTGACCCGGCTTGACCAGACCGCTTTCGACCAGCGTGTTGAAGGCAACGCGCGGCTCGGCCTTCTTGCCGGTCATGACGGTGAGTTCCGCCTTGCCGAGCGGCTCGACGGCAGCGATGCGCGCAGAGGCAGCCTCGATATAATCCTGCTCGCGCTCGATGCCGACGAAATGACGGCCGAGACGCTTGGCGACCGCACCCGTGGTTCCCGAGCCGAAGAACGGGTCGAGCACGATGTCTCCGGGCTTGGTGGATGCCATGATGACGCGGGCCAGCAGGGCTTCCGGCTTCTGGGTCGGATGCACCTTCTTGCCGTCTTCGTCCTTCAGGCGCTCGCCACCGGCGCAGATCGGAAACAGCCAGTCGGAGCGCATCTGCACGTCGTCGTTCGACGCCTTCAGAGCATCGTAGTTGAAGGTGTAGCCCTTGGCCTTCGGATCGGGAGATGCCCAGATCATGGTCTCATGGGCATTCTGGAACCGCCGGCCCTTGAAGTTCGGCATGGGATTGGTCTTGCGCCAGACGATATCGTTCAGGATCCAGAAATTGAGATCCTGCAACGTCGCGCCGACGCGAAAAATGTTGTGATAGGAGCCGATCACCCAGATGGTGCCGGTCGGTTTCAGAACGCGGCGGCAGGCAAGCAGCCAGGCGCGGGTGAAGGCATCATAGGCTTCGAAGGATGCGAACTGGTCCCATTCGTCATCGACGGCATCGACCAGCGACTGGTCGGGACGATGCAGGGTGCCACCAAGCTGCAGATTATAGGGCGGATCGGCGAAAATCGCATCGACGGATTTGTCGGGAAGCGCTTCGAGCGCAGCGACGCAATCGCCCTTGATGATGCTGTCGACCCAGGAAAAAGGATCGTTGGAACGGCGAAGATCGGCGAGCGGAAATACGGAAGCCATCGGATACTCACTGTTACGCTGACGCAGCACGGGGATACGAGGCTTATGGTTACCGAGTTTGGTTACCAAAGGCTGAATGACGCTGGCGAATTTCCATTGGTAAGCTTCAGGACGGCACAAAGGGCGCTGGAAATGCACAGGCGGCGATCGATGTCGCCGCCTGCAAATCAACGGATACACACCTCGCGATATCCGCCTTCCGCCACATGGTCGCAAAGGCTCCCCCACTCGCACCCGATACAGGCCGCACGAAGCCCGCCGGATGAAAAGTGAAGGCGAAGCTTTCTGAACAGGTTTGCTCCAGGCACGATTGAGGAGCCAGCGGACAACGGACGCCCGAGCAGGTCCGAGACCGCGGCAAGCGCCTCGGCATCGCGACCGCAAACGCTTTCGCCGAGGCAATGAGGAGCGTTCTCGTCTTCGAGCAGAGGGGTGCAGATATCGTCCGGCCCCTCAACGATGACGATAGTTTCTCCGCGGGAAAGCCGCCGCGCCAGGGCCTCGTAATTGGCGGTGAATCGCGGCGAATATCCCCTGCCGACGAATGTCAACATGCACAGAAGATGATGGGCGCGGAGACGGACCGCCACCTTCAACTCCGTACGAAATGGCGTCCGATCGCCATCAGGACGGCTGCGGCCAAAGCGGATTTCAGGACACCGCCGAGAATGAACGGCACCACACCGAGGGCGAGGCCCTTTTCCACGCCGAGAAGGAGCATCAGCCACGCGCCGCCGATTGCAAGGCAGAGCATATTGGCGAGAACATGTGCCGAAAAGCTGAGCACGACACGTTCGCCCGTCCAGCCTTTTTCGGCGAGCAAGCCGGCAAGCGCCGCGATGATCGGGAAGGACACAAGATAGCCTGATGTCGGCCCCATGAACGGGGCAAGCCCGCCGGCACCATTTGCCAGCACCGGCAGGCCGATTGCCGCCTCGCCGAGCCACGCCAGCACGGTCGCAGCACCGAGACGCCAGCCATAGAGCACGCCGATCATGGTGATAGCAAAGGTCTGCATGGTGATCGGGACCGGCACCATCGGCACGGAGATCTGCGAGGCAAGCGCAAGCACGGCCGTACCGGCGAGCACCAGAAGAGCGCGAACGCCCGCCGGACGCGCGGCGATACCGAACGGGTCGAAACGACCACTCATGGAAGAAGAAGCGAAGGGCATGGGATCTCCATTTTATAGATAATTTACTCAGCGCGAGTCTTTTTATCTATTTTTTGATTCCGAGCAAGCTCCTGCGGCCGATACCATAGAGAGCGAATGGTACAACTGCGTGGAAACCCGGCTTCAAAAAAGGAATGAAGCACGAGGAATTCAAGAAATAATTCTTCACAATCAATAATTTATGAAGATATTATTCACCATTCAATTTTATCTATAATTTCTAGCCGACGATGGCGAAGCCTTCGTCCTCGCGCGCCCCGGCCTTCGGCATGGGCGTTCGGCCAATCCACTGTACGTGCCGCTCGAGAATGGCGCAGGCGTCGGATGCCCTGCCCTGGCGCAGTGCGGAGAGAATGGCCCGATGGTCGTGGTCGGTCCTGGCCTCCCAGCCCGCCCGCCACGCAACGAAGAGAAAGCGGGCACTGACGGCATGCAGGTCGTCGATAACTGCCAGCAGTCGCGGCATATCGCAGGTGGAAACGATCAGACGGTGGAAACGGCGGTTTGCCTCTTCCCAGGCCTGCACATCCCTCGCCGCGTCGGCATCGCTCGCCGCCCGCTCAGCGGCATCGAGCACATCGGGCGTCATGTTTGGCGCGGCATGTTTCAAGGCGAGAACCTCAAGGGCGGCCCGCATTTCCGCCACTTCGCGCACCTGTTTCAAGTCGAAGGAGGCGACACGCACACCGCGGCGCGGCAGGCTGATGACGAGGCCCTGCGCCTCGAGACGACGGAAAGCCTCGCGCACCGGCACATGGCTCGCGCCGAATTCCTCGGCGATATGGTCTTGGGCGAGCCGGGAGCCCGGCACGAGTTCACCATGAATGATGCGCTCGGCAAGGGCCCGGCTGATGCGGCTCGCAATCGTATCGTCCTGATCTTTCTGCATGTGGACATGCATAGTCGGCGGTGCCCGGCTTGTCGAGGCAAGCCGGGCGGCAAGATCAAGGAGCGGAATGGATTGCCCTGCTGTCCTCCGGCGCCTCATTGCGCCGGTCGAAACCGTAGTCTCGCAAGACATGCGCAACCCTAAGCCGGTAATCGGCAAAGACACCTTCCCTTCCCATTGCCTGGGCGGCGCGATGTTCGGAAAGATTGCGCCAGCGCGCCACCGCCTCCTCATCTCGCCAGAAGGAAAGCGACAGGATCTTTCCCGGCAGGGTCAGGCTCTCGAAACGCTCGACCGAGAGAAATCCATCCATCTTCTCCAGTTGGGGCCGCAGTTCAGCCGCGACATCGAGATAGGCGCTCCGGGCGCCAAGATAAGGCACGACCTCGAAGATCACGGCAATCATCGCGCGACCCTCGCCGCATGGGGTGTGGACACGCATTTCAGAAAGAGACGATCCTCGCGGATGATGAACTTCTCGCGGGCGGCGAACTGGTAATTTTCCCGCCCGAGGGGATCTTCGGCGAGCCGGGCGCGATAGGCTTCGTATTCTGCGAGGCTCTCCAGGTGATAGATGCCGTAGGCAGTGGTCGACGAGCCCTCATGCGGCGCGAAATATCCGACGAGATCGGCGCCGCAGCGCGGAATGGCCTCGCCCCAGTTGCGGGCATAAGTTGCGAACTCCTCCTTGGCGAAGGGATCGATCTCATAGCGGATGACACAGGTAATCATTGGCATTCTCCTTTGCTTCATACCTCCTTCTGCCATGTTGCCGATAGAGCATACTTCGGTTACGATCGAAGTATGAAAGAAGGACCCGATATTGCCCGCATCGCCGCCCTGATCGGCGATCCCGCCCGCGCCAACATGCTGCTTTCGCTGATGGGAGGTGGCGCGCTGACGGCGACGGAGCTTGCCGGCGCGGCCGGAATCACCCTGCAAACCGCAAGCTCGCATCTCGCCAAGCTTGAAGAAGGCGGCCTGATTCGCCAACGCAAGCAGGGACGCCACCGCTATTTCACCTTCGCCGATGCCGGTGTCGGGACGCTGATCGAAAGCCTCATGGGATTTGCCGCAAGCCGCGGACACCTGAGGCATCGGACAGGACCGAAGGAGCCGGCGCTGCGCAAGGCGCGGATCTGCTACGACCATCTTGCCGGAGACTACGGCGTGCGCATGCTCGACAGTTTGCGCGCGACAGGCGCCATCGCAGGCGACGAAGAACACCCGCATCTGACGGAAGCCGGCGAAAGACTGGTCGCAAGCCATGGCATCGACGTCGATATACTGAAGGCGCTCAGACGCCCGCTCTGCCGGGCATGCCTCGACTGGAGCGAGCGTCGCACGCATCTCTCCGGTTCGCTCGGGCGGGCGCTGCTTTCCCATTTCCTCGATAGCGGCCTCGCGCGACGGGAAAGCGGCAGCCGCGTGATCCATTTCAGCCCCGAGGGCGAACGGCGTTTCGCCGTCATGTTTCCGACAGCAGATTGAGTTTTCCCCGCCCCCTCACTCTCTCAGTCGCCTCTTGAAAAGATACCGATCAGACGGTATCTTTATGGAAGCCAATCGAGAGACCCAGCCATGAATCCCGTTGCCCTTGCGTATGCCTCGCTTGCCGGCGCCATCATCTGTGAGGTGATCGGCACGACCTTCCTGCAGAAATCCGCCCAGTTCACCAGGCTCGGGCCGACGCTTGCCATGGTCGCGCTTTATGCCGTTTCGTTCTATCTGCTGTCGCAGGCACTCAAAGGCATGCCGCTCGGCATTGCTTATGCGATGTGGGGCGGGCTCGGCATCATCCTCACAGCGCTCATCAGCGTCTTCTTGTTCAAGCAGTCGCTCGATCCGGCGGCGATGGCCGGCATCGGCCTGATCGTCGCGGGCGTGATCGTGATGAATGCCTTTTCCAATTCGGTCACGCACGGATGACGGCGAACGCCTATTCCAGAAAGAAGCAGCCGGAACTGGTTCGTCGCGCCCTGCTCGACCAGACTGCAGCCCTGGCGGTCGAAGGCGGACCAGCGGCAATCACCATCCAGGCGGTGGCTGACCGGGCAGGCGTGACGAAGGGTGGGCTTCTGCATCATTTCGCCAGCAAACAGGCGCTTGTCGAGGCGGTCTTTGCCGACCTGCTCGAAAAGCTCGACCAGGAAATCGAGCTCTACATGGCGGAGGACGGCGAGATGCGCGGACGCTTCACCCGCGCTTATATCAGGGCGAGCTTTGCCGACCGGAAGCTCGGCAGCAGCAGCCCGTGGGTCGCGCTTTCCGTTTCCATGATCTCGGAACCCGGCCTCCGACGGCTCTGGTCGCAATGGCTGGAACGAAAGCTTGCCGCACACCGGCCGACGGATGACGGACCAATGTTCGAAATCGCGCGCCTTGCCGCCGATGGAGTCTGGCTCGCCGACCTCCTGCAACAGGATCGCGAACCCTTCCGCGACGTTTCCCATATCGAGCGCGGACTGCTTGCACTTGCATCGGAAGCCTCATCCGGCGCTTGACGGAGGTCACTTGCGGATTGTCCTTTACCGCCTCTTCGTGTAGGTGAGGCCTCCTCCCAACGGCATGCGACAGGACCTCCCCTCATGAGCGGTTTCGACCTAACCATTTTCGATTGCGACGGCGTGCTCGTCGATTCCGAGATCATCGCAGCCAAGGTCGAATCCAAGCTCCTGAACGAAGCAGGCTATCCGATTTCCGTCGAGGAGATGGGCGAACGCTTTGCCGGCATGACCTGGAAAAACATCCTCCTCACAGTCGAGAAAGAGGTCGACATCCCGCTGTCAGCCAGCCTGCTCGACAAGTCGGAAGCCCTGCTCGACCAGCGGCTGGCTCGCGAAGTCAAGATCATCGACGGCGTGGTCTTCGCGCTTTCCCGGCTTAAGGGACCGCGCTGCATCTGCTCGAACTCGTCTTCCGCGCGCCTCGACATGATGCTGACCAAGGTCGGCCTCAAGGAATTCTTCGCGCCGCATGTCTATTCGGCCAAGGATCTCGGCCCCGACCGGGTCAAGCCGAAACCCGACATTTTCCTCCATGGCGCAGCACAGTTCGGCGTCACGCCCGACAAGGTCGTCGTCGTCGAGGATTCCGTGCACGGGGTTCATGCGGCACGCGCCGCCGGCATGCGCGTGATCGGCTTCACCGGCGCCTCGCACACCTACCCTTCCCATGCCGACCGCCTGACGGATGCCGGAGCCGAGACCGTGATCTCGCGCATGATGGATCTGCCGGCGGTCATTGCCGCCATGGAAAACTGGGCGGGTGCGATCTAATCCACCCGTTCCCCGCCTCGTGCGAAAAACCGGTCGTCAAATGCGCAGGGCAAGACCTGCCGGCAGGATATCCGCGCGCAGCGCCCTCAGACCGGAGTTTTCCCCGTCGATCTCGCTGGAAAAGCGGCCATCCTCCAGCGGTGTGATCTCGACCGAACGTCCCCGGTGGAAACTCAACAGAGGATGGCCGACATGGGCTGCCGAGGGAAGCCGCGCCAGCAGCCCGAGCTGGCCGGCCCTGGAGGCAGCCCGCATCACGGCAATGTCGAGCAGGCCATCCGCCAGGTCCGCCTGCGGGACGACATGCATGCCGCCACCGAACCAGGCCCCGTTGGCAACGCTCACCACCGTGACCCCGCCGGCATAAATCTCCTCCCCGTCAATGACGACCCGTACCGATTGCGGACGGTAGCGAAGGATCTCGCGCGCCGAATAGAGCATGAAGCGCATCGAGCCGCCGAGAAACCTGCCGCGTGGCGCCGCATTTACGGCACGCACGATCTCCCCGGAAACGCCGACGCTTGCGATATTGGCGAAATGGCGGTTGATCCTGCCGCCGTTTCCATCGGGGCCGCTGATACGCACGGCGTCGATAAAGCGGACGGGTGCCTCGGCGATCTGGCCCGCGATCGCCTGAGGCGCGCTCGCAAGGGTGAAATTGCGGGCGAAATCACATCCCGTGCCGTTGGGGATCAGGGAAAAGGCCGTCTTCGGCCGGCTCGACGACAGGATACCGTCGACCACGTCGCTCACCGTTCCGTCGCCGCCGACGGCAATAACGAGGTCGCAGCCGGAATCCGCCAGCGCCCGGCTCATGTCGGCCGCCTGTCCGGCAGTAGTGGTTTCGCAAACAGCGAGGTCCGGAAAGCGGACCCTCAACGCCTGGTAAAGCGCCGGCCATGCACGCACCGACGCCCTCCCGCCGGACACGGGATTTCTGACTATTCCAATTTTCACCTATGCCCCCCGGCATATGGCGTTCCGCCACCCGTTGCGGATGGCGGCCTTTGCCCATTCACTTTTCCGCCTGCGGCCGCGGCCGAAGGAATTATTTCTTCTTCGGGCCTTCGTCGAAGCCGATGAAGACCTTGGTGAGACCGCTCACATTGCTCGGAACAGTCACCTGCTTGGAGAAGACGAACTGTGTCGGCTGCGCGGCATCGGCCAAGGTGACCGGATGCTGTGTCAGTTCGGTGAAGAGCACGTTGTCGCCATCCGTCACGGCAACGCGGATCGGCAGGGTGACGGTTCCGGCCTTGCCCTCAGGTCCCGCCACGAGGCGCCCCTGAACCATGGCGGTGATCGTCAGGCTGGTCTCGCTGCGGGCGCAGGAGCGGGTCGTATCGGCCAGCGAAGCCTGATAGACGACCTTGGACGGATCGTCCTTCGCGCCCTTGGCGTAGGTGCGGTAATAGGACGTGCCGTCACGCAGGGCGATCGTCGGGCAGAAGCCCTGCACCACAGGCGCCACGGCCGGGGCGGCGGCACTGGCCTCAGGCTTTTCCGCGGCCGAACCGAGAGCGCCACCGGGATTGCCAGCGTTGCAGCCGGCGAGAACCATCATCGAAAATGCGGCCAACAGCCCGCGCGACACCTTCACAGACACGATATGCACCTTCCGCATTCTTGAGCTTCGAGAAGCCAAAAGCCATTCCATTTGGGCCTTTTCATGCCCAGGGAGGATGGTCTATACCAGCGGCGCAGCGAAAAATCGATTGGGTAGCCAGCGTTTTGCTTCGAATTTCAATACCGCCGGCATTCAGAGGCTTCGCCTCAACCTGGACAAATCCGTTCGCGGCTGCCGTGCCTGCGAAATCCGCCCGGCCCGTCTGGCGCAAAAAGACGAACTTACGTTCCCGAAACGTCATAGTCTCGGACACCCAAACGCGCCTCACCTCTTCTGACCAAGGATGACCATCGTGGAATATATCTCGACCCGCGGAGAGGCCAAAAGCCTCGGTTTCAGTGACGCCCTGCTTGCGGGCCTTGCCCGCGACGGCGGCCTCTACGTGCCGCGCAAATGGCCCCATCTCAAGAAGAAGGAAATCCGCGCGCTCCGCGGCAAGACATACCAGGACATCGCCTTCGAAATTCTTCATCCCTTCACCGGCGGCGAGATCGAGGTCGGCACGTTCCGCTCGATGATCGACGAGGCCTACGCGACCTTCCGCCATCCGGCCGTGGCCCCGCTGGTGCAGACCGGTCCGAACGCCTTCGTACTCGAACTTTTCCACGGCACGACCCTCGCCTTCAAGGACGTGGCGATGCAGCTTCTCGCCCGGCTGATGGATCATGTGCTTGCCGAACGCGGCGAATGGGCGACCATCGTCGGCGCGACGTCAGGCGATACCGGGGGCGCCGCCATCGACGCCTTTGCCGGCCGCGCCCGCACCGACGTCTTCATCCTGTTCCCGCACGAGAAGGTCTCGCCCGTCCAGCAGCGGCAGATGACGACCTCGAAGGCCGACAACGTTCATGCCATCGCCGTCAGGGGCAATTTCGACGATTGCCAAAATCTGGTGAAGGCGATGTTCAACGACAACGCCTTCCGCGACCGCTACAGGATTTCCGGCGTCAACTCGATCAACTGGGCCCGCATCATGGCGCAGGTGGTCTATTACTTCACCGCCGCGATCTCGCTCGGCGCGCCGGATCGCAAGGTTTCCTTCACCGTGCCGACGGGCAATTTCGGCGATATTTTCGCCGGCTACGTCGCCAAGAAAATGGGGCTGCCGATCGACAAGCTGGTGATCGCCACCAACGAGAACGACATTCTCGCCCGCACCCTGAAGACCGGGCGTTACGAGATGAAAGGCGTCTCGGCCACCACCTCGCCGTCGATGGATATCCAGATTTCGTCCAACTTCGAACGTCTGCTGTTCGAAGCCTATGACCGCGACGACGCGGCTATCCGCTCGTCGATGGAAAGCCTGAAACAGTCCGGCTCCTTCGAGATCAAGCCCGAGGCCCTGAAGGCGATCCGCAAGGACTTCCGCGCCGGCCGCGCCACCGAGAAGCAGGTGGCCGCCACGATCCGCGACACGCTGGCCGAGACCGGCTACCTGATCGACCCCCATACGGCCGTCGGCGTTCATGTCGCAGCGAAGTTCGCCAAGCCTTCCAGCCCCATGATTACCCTCTCCACAGCCCACCCGGCAAAGTTCCCCGCTGCAGTAAAATCAGCAAGCGGTATTGACCCGGCGCTTCCGGCGTGGCTTGCTGATCTGATGACCAGGGAGGAGCATTTCGATATCCTGGACGCGGAACTTAAAGCCGTCGAAACCTTTGTCGGTGAACATGCCCGCACAGATAATTGAGAAATGCAGAAAGACGGATCGATGAATGTTGAGTGTACCCGGCTGCCCTCTGGGCTGACGGTCGTAACCGAGAAGATGCCGCATCTCGAAAGCGTCGCGCTCGGAACCTGGATCAAATCCGGTTCTCGCAACGAAACCGACGCGGAGCACGGCATCGCCCATCTTCTCGAACACATGGCATTCAAGGGCACGCAGCGACGCAATGCCCGCCAGATCGCCGAGGAGATCGAGAATGTCGGCGGCGAACTCAATGCCGCTACGTCCACAGAGACCACCTCCTATTACGCCCGCGTGCTCAAGGACGACGTACCGCTCGCGGTCGATATCCTCGCCGACATCTTGACGGAGTCGGTTTTCGACGAGGAGGAACTCGCGCGCGAAAAGCACGTGATCCTGCAGGAGATCGGCGCAGCCAACGATACGCCCGACGACGTGGTGTTCGACCGCTTCTCGGAACTCGCCTTCGCCGGACAGACCCTCGGCCGTCCCATCCTCGGCACGCCCGATACGGTAAAGTCGTTTACCAGCGACGAAATCCGGGGCTACCTGTCGCGCAACTACACGACCGACCGCATGTTCGTCGTTGCGGCCGGGGCCGTCGACCATGACGCTTTCGTTCGCCAGGTCGAAGACCGCTTCTCCGGCCTCAGAACCGAGCCCGCCGCCCCGCCCGTCCTCGAAGCCGCGCGCTATACCGGCGGTGAGGCCCGCGAGGAACGCGACCTGATGGATGCGCAGGTGCTGCTCGGCTTCGAGGGCCGCGCCTATCACATGCGCGACTTCTATTGTTCGCAGATCCTCGCCAATATTCTCGGCGGCGGCATGTCCTCGCGCCTCTTCCAGGAAGTGCGCGAATTCCGGGGCCTTTGCTATTCGGTCTATGCCTTCCATTGGGGCTTTTCCGACACTGGTATCTTCGGCATCCACGCCGCGACCGGCGGCGAAAACCTGCCGGAACTGGTTCCCGTCATCATCGACGAACTGCGCAAGTCGTCGGACATGATAAACCAGCAGGAAATCGACCGCTCGCGCGCGCAAATCCGCGCGCAACTGCTGATGGGACAGGAAAGCCCGGCGGCGCGCGCCGGCCAGATCGCCCGGCAGATGATGCTCTATGGACGCCCGATCTCCAATCAGGAAATGATGGAGCGGTTGGCCGGCATCACCACCGAACGGCTGACGGATCTTGCCGGCCGGCTGTTCTTCGAGACCGTGCCGACGCTTTCGGCCATCGGTCCGCTCGATCAGCTTGCGCCGATGAACGAAATCACGCAGGCCCTTTCCAGCGGCAATGCCGGCGGCGCCCTCAAGGCGGCTGGCTGAAAAACTGCGGCGAGACAAGGGGTTGCGGCGAGCCAGCGGCGCATGACCGCCCTCGCCTTTGTGGGGGCATGGCATGGCACGGTCGGTCTTTCGGTTTCTGTCGCGGCAGCCGGAAACGCCGGAGCTCTATGGTCCCGATCATCTTCTGCGCCTGCCCCGCTACCGCGATTTCGACCAGTGGCACAGGCTGCGCAGCGAAAGCCGCGCCTTCCTGCAGCCATGGGAGCCCACCTGGCGGGCGGACGAACTGACCGAGAGCTCCTACCGGGCGCGAGTCATTCGCAACGAGCAGGAATTCAACTCGGGTCTGGCTGTCCCTTTCTTTCTCTTCCACAGGCCGGAGGAGATTCTTCTCGGCGGCCTGACGATCGGCCTGATCCGCCGCGGAGCCTCGCAAAGCTGCATGATCGGATACTGGATGGGCGAAAGATATGCCGGCCAGGGCCATATGTTTGCCGCACTTCGGCTCGCTATTCCCTATATCTTCAGGGTGCTTGAGTTGCACCGGATCGAAGCAGCCTGTATTCCAGACAACAGCAACAGCATCAGGTTGCTCGAAAAAGCCGGATTTGAGCGGGAAGGTCTCTTGCGGGAATATCTCAAAATCAACGGGCGCTGGCGAGACCATGCGATCTATTCGCTTCTGGCGGATCGGGCCACGGACAACGGCGGCAAAGAGCCCTCATGAAACTCACGGACAACAGGCAGACGGCAGCCGGCCGAACGCTGGCGGCGGCTTTCGCCATGGTCATGCTCGTGCTGGCCGGCCTTTTCGCGACGGTCGCCAACGCCGCCGAGCCGGTGAAGATCGCCCGTGACGACACGGCGCTCGACCTCACCGCGACCACCGAGATCTATACGAACCAGGGAGAGGCCTTTCAGGTTTCAACCGCAGCCGGCGCGGACGGTATTCGCCGCCGCATCGAAGTGCGTTCCAGCTCGCCGCAGCATCAGGGCGACTGGGCCGTCTTCGCGCTTGCCAACGTTTCGGAAGAGCAGCTCGAGCGCGTGATCGTCGCTCCGCATTTCCGTCTGGTGAACTCGAAGCTGTTCTGGCCCGATCTCGGCTCCCAGCGCATTATCGCTATCACGCCTTCGGAAGGCTTCGCGCTCGACCGGCAGCCGAGTTCGGAGGCGGACGTCTTCCGCATCACGCTTAACCCGGGCGCTGTCATCACCTTCGTCGCCGAGCTTTCGACGCCGCAGCTTCCGCAGATCTACCTCTGGGAACCGAACGCCTACAAGGACACGGTCAACGCTTTCACCCTTTATCGCGGCATCGTTCTCGGCATCGCCGGCCTTCTCGCGGTGTTCCTGACGATCCTGTTCGTGGTCAAGGGTACGTCCATGCTGCCGGCCGCCGCTGCGCTCGCCTGGGCCGTGCTCGCCTATATCTGCGTCGACTTCGGCTTCCTTGAAAAACTCATCAGCATCACGTCCAGCGACCAGCGAATATGGCGAGCGGGCGCGGAAGTGGCGCTCGCATCGAGCCTCGTCATATTCCTTTTCACCTACCTGAACCTCAATCGCTGGCATGTCCATCTGGGCTATGCGACCTTCGCATGGATCCTCGGCCTCGGCCTGCTTTTCGGGGTCGCCATCTATGACCCCTCGGTCGCCTCCGGCATCGCGCGCCTGTCCTTTGCGCTGACCGCCACCGCCGGCATCGTGCTCATCATCTATCTCGGCTTCAACCGCTACGACCGGGCTATCCTTCTCGTGCCGACATGGGCGCTGATCCTCGTCTGGCTGTTCGGTGGGTGGCTGACGGTCACCGGGCGGCTGGACAACGATATCATCCAGCCGGCGCTCGGCGGAGGGCTGGTGCTGATCGTGCTGCTGATCGGCTTTACCGTCATGCAGCATGCCTTCGCCGGCGGCGCCTATCAACAGGGCCTGTTCTCCGACCTCGAACGCCAGTCGCTGGCGCTCACCGGTTCCGGCGATACGGTGTGGGACTGGGATGTCGCCCGCGACCGCGTGGTGACGAGCCCCGACATTTCCGTCCGCCTGGGGCTTTCGCCGGGAACCATGCACGGCCCCGCCCGCAACTGGCTCCCACGCCTGCATCCGGACGACCGGGAGAGGTTCCGCGCCACGCTCGACGTGCTGCTGGAACATCGCAAGGGCCGCCTCAATCACGAATTCCGCATCCGCGCCGAAGACGGCCATTTCCACTGGCTGAAGATCAGGGCGCGGCCGGTCCTTGGCTCCAATGGCGAGGTCATCCGCTGCGTCGGCACCATCATCGATGTGACCGAGCAGAAAAACTCGATCGATCGCCTGCTCGCCGATGCGATGCACGACAATCTGACGGGCCTGCCGAACCGGGAAGTCTTCCTCGACCGGCTGCAGTCGGTCCTGACGCTCGGCAACGGGTCCGAGGCGTTGCGGCCAACCGTCATGGCGATCGACATCGACCGTTACAAGCAGGTGAACGACAGTCTCGGGATCGCCGCCGGCGACAATATCCTGATCGCGCTGACGCGACGGCTTCGACGCCTCCTGAAACCGCAGGACACGCTCGCACGCCTTTCCGGCGACGAGTTCGGCCTGATCCTCGTTTCGGAGCGCGATCCCGGCAAGGTCGCAGATTTTGCCGACGCCATCTCGAAGGCGATCATGGTGCCGATCAATTTCGCCAATCGCGAGATCATCCTGACAGCTTCCATCGGCCTCGTTTCATGGGTCGACCAGCAGGAGAGCGCAACCAGCCTGCTGTCCGATGCGGAGCTTGCGATGTACCGCGCCAAGCGCGCAGGCGGCAACCGGGTCGAGCCCTTCCGCCCCGCCTTCCGCGCCGGCGGAACCGACCGGCTGCAGATCGAAACGGATCTGCGCCGCGCCATCGACCGCAAGGAGCTGTCGATGGTCTACCAGCCGATCATCCGGCTTGCCGATGGCGAAGTCGCCGGTTTCGAGGCCCTGATGCGCTGGGATCACCCCAAGCGCGGCAGCATTCCGCCGTCCGAATTCATCCCGATCGCGGAAGCATCCGACCTGATCGAGCCGCTCGGCATGTTCGCGTTGGAACGCGCCACCACCGATCTGACCGATTGGGAAAAACAGACCGGGGACGTGCCGATCTTCGTCTCGGTCAATCTGTCGAGCGCGCAGTTGCTTTCCAGCGAGATCTACAACGATATCCGCGCGATGCTGACCAAGACCCAATGCGATCCGGGCCGACTGAAGCTCGAATTGACGGAGTCGGTGGTGATGGCAAATCCGGAGCAGGCGCGCCTCGTTCTGGGCAAGCTCAGGGATACCGGCATCAGTCTGGCGCTCGACGATTTCGGCACCGGCTACTCGTCGCTCGCCTATCTCACCCGTTTCCCCTTCGACACGATCAAGCTCGACAAGGCGCTGGTCTGCGACCAATCCGAAAAACGGGGCGTCCTGCTGAAATCGATCATCGCCATGGCCTGTGGGCTTGAAATGAAGGTGGTGGCGGAAGGTATCGAAACGGAGGAAGACGGTCAGGAACTCGCGAAACTGGGATGCGATTTCGGACAAAGCTATCTTTACGGCGCACCGATCGGAGCCGAGTCCGTTCTCCGTCTGCTGCGTGAACGATTTCCGCTGACCAAGAGGGCTTGAGCCGGGCGCAAGCACAACCCAGCGGGGCCAGCCGTTCCTCAGGCGTGCCCGGCTTCCATCGACAGCATGGCCGGGCTGACGCCCATCAGCGCCAGAGCGCGTTCGTACTTGGTGTCAAGCGCCCGATCGAAGATCAGGTCTTCCGCGGCCGGGCAGTTCAGCCAACCGTTATTGGCAATCTCGAATTCGAGTTGCCCCGGCCCCCAGCCGGCATAACCGAGCAGCATCGTGGCGCGGCGCGGACCGCGGCCATCGGAGATGGCGCGCACGATGTCGAGCGTCGCCGTCAGCGAAATGTCGTCGCTGATCGGGATGCTGCTGTCGCTCAGATAGTCGTCGGAGTGAAGGACGAAACCGCGGCCCGTTTCCACCGGTCCACCGCTCTGAATCGGGAAATGCCGGGCATGGTCCGGCAGCATGATCGCATCGTTCTTGTCGATCAATTCCAGATGCAGGAGTACGTCGGCAAAGGTCACCGGCTGCGACCGATTGATGATGAAGCCCATGGCGCCGGCCGGAGAATGGGCGCAAACATAAACGACGGCCCGTGCGAAGTTGCCGTCCGTCATTCCTGGCATGGCTATCAGGAACTGGCCGTCCAGAAAGCCACGCTCGCGATCCTTCTTCAAGTTCGATAAAGCCATGCTGGACCTCCAGCGTCTCTGTAACCGAGACATCCGACGTGAACTCCGGGATGAAGTCCGTCATTTCTCATTTTAGCAAGATGAGGCAGACCGCCCCCGCAATCAACTGAAAATGACACATGGGCCGAAAACCGTGACTGGCGAGGCTCCGGACTATGCTTTAAACGCAGGCCATGAGCATCGAATTTTCCCGCATGCGCCGCGTCATCGGCCTGCTTCTCACCGCAACCGTCCTCGGCGCCGGCAGCGCACAGGCGGCAAGCAGCGAATGGGCGACCAGCGAAGGCGGCCGGATGCGCCTCCTCGTCCTGCCGGCAACCGCAGACGGCACGCGCCAGGCTGCGCTTCAGATCGAGCCGACGCCCGGCTGGATCACCTATTGGCGGGAGCCGGGAGACGCCGGCATACCGCCAAGCATCACGCTCGATCCCGCCAGCCGGTTCGATATCGGAGAAATTTCCTTTCCGGTGCCGAAGCGCATCGACAACGGGGACATCAGGGATATCGGCTACGACACGCCCATCGCCCTTCCCTTCACCCTCAAGGCCCAACCGGTCGCCTCGGCCACGGTGAGGGCAAATGTCTTCATCGGCGTGTGCAAGAACATCTGCATTCCGTTCCAGGCCGATCTTACGGTGACGCTTGAGGAAACCGTAAACGCCGAGGAAGAGGCCATCCTCGCATCCGCATGGAAAAGCCTGCCCGAAAGGGAGACCGAAGGCTTCGGCGTCGAATCCCACCGGATGATCGGGGATCTCGGCCGGCTCGACCTGACACTCCGCCTTCCCTCCCCGAACGATCGCCCGCAAGTCTTCGTCACCGGTCCGAATGGCCACGTCTTCATGGACTACGACATCGTTTCCCAAGCCGACGGCAAGCTCGATATTTCGATGCCGCTTGAGGAACTGCCGCGCAATTACAAGATCGCCGGAAAGACCTGGGGCATCCTCGTTCTCTCGGGCGACAGGGCAATGGAAAGCACGCTTGCCTTTGACTAGCGTCAATCTATAGTCGCTGCCGAAACACCGCCCGGCACCGGCCGGGGCCAATCCAGCGAGGAGAATCTGATGACCATTTCCATCGGCGAGAAGCTGCCGCAGGCGACCTTCAAGGAAAAGACCGCCGACGGTCCGGTCGAGATCACCACCGAGCAGCTTTTCGGCGGCAAGCGCGTCGTGCTCTTCGCCGTGCCCGGTGCGTTTACGCCGACCTGCTCGCTCAACCACCTGCCCGGCTATCTGGAAAACCGTGACGCGATCCTGTCGCGCGGCGTCGACGACATCGCGGTGATCGCCGTGAACGACTGGCATGTCATGGGGGCCTGGGCTCAGCAATCCGGCGGGCTCGGCAAGATCCACTTCCTCGCCGACTGGGATGCCTCCTTCACCAAGGCGCTCGGCCTCGATGCCGACCTCTCCGGCGGCGGGCTCGGCGTCCGCTCAAAGCGTTATTCGATGCTGGTGGAAGACGGCGTGGTGAAGTCGCTCAATGTCGAGGAGAACCCGGGCCAGGCAACCGTTTCCTCCGCTGCCACGATGATCGAGCAGCTCTGAAGACAGCGCCGCCGACAATCAGGAAAGCCGCGGCAGGTCCGCGGCTTTTTTCCGGACAAAAGAAACCCAACAAAAAACCGGAGTGTCTCCACTCCGGTTTTTCGATTCCGATCAATGTGTTGAGGCCGAAGCCTCAGAAACTGAATCAGCCGACGATCTCGGTGTCGGAGAACCAGTACTTGATTTCCTGGGCGGCGGTTTCCGGGGCGTCGGAACCGTGAACCGAGTTTTCGCCGATGGAGAGCGCGAAGGTCTTGCGGATGGTGCCTTCCGCAGCCTGGGCCGGGTTCGTGGCGCCCATCAATTCGCGGTTCTTGAGGATGGCGTTTTCGCCTTCGAGGACCTGAACGACGGTCGGGCCCGAGGTCATGCCTTCAACGAGTTCGCCGAAGAACGGGCGGTCCTTGTGGACGGCGTAGAAGCCTTCGGCTTCGCGCTTGCTCATCCAAACGCGCTTCGATGCGACGACGCGCAGGCCGTTGTCTTCGAATACCTTGGTGATGGCGCCCGTCAGGTTGCGCTTGGTTGCGTCCGGCTTAATCATCGAGAAGGTGCGTTCAATCGCCATCAGTCTCATCCTTTTGTCTCATGGGAAAGTGGGCGGTTTCTACCCGCCCCGAATCGCGAAGACAAGGGGGATGGACGAATTTCACGCCGCCGTCATACTATCTGACCGGAACCGGTCGCGGCGAATGCTTTCACGGCACATTCCGGGCCGGCAGCGTGCGGAAGGAACCATGCAGAAATTCTCCGAGAATGCGCGCCGCTCCACGTGCGCGCTGGCCGACATCGCCGTCCATTGTTCGATCCTGCAGGCCTCAACGGGCAGTTTCCGGCATTTCCTCATCGACCAGCCCGCCCTCATTCACGTGAAGAACGGCTGGAAGCGGATCGTAACCAACGAGGCCGATGTCACAGCGGTCCCCGGAGAGGCGATCTTCCTGCCGCAGGGGCTCGAATGCACCGTCATCAACGGGGCCGAGGAAAACGGCTCCTATCATTCCGACGCCTATGTCTTTTCCTCCGCCCTCGTGGCGTTCTACGCCGATGCGGCAGCGCATTCCACGAACGAGGCGATCCGGATCGAGCCGGACAGCGGATTCCTCGATGCGCTCGAGCGCGCGCGCCTCGCGATCGGGGGTAAGGACGCCGCTTCCGACGATATCCACCGGCACATCGTCGGCGAACCCCTTATCCGCTTGCAGGCGCTCGGGATCGGCCTCCTGCCCGATCCGCGCGAAAACCTCTGCCTCAGGATACGCGGCCTCATTCGCACAGAGCCCGCGCGGGAATGGCCGGCGGGTTCCGTCGCCGGCGCTCTGGGCATGAGCGAGGCGACGCTGCGGCGCAGGCTTTCGCAGGTCGGGACAAGCCTCACCGACATCATCGCCGATGTGCGCATGACGACGGCGCTCGCTCTGCTGCAGGCGACCGAACTTCCGATCAACCGGGTGGCGCTCGATGTCGGGTATGAATCGGCGTCGAAATTTGCGGCCCGCTTTCGCGCCCGCTTCGGCCTGTCGCCGCGGGACATTCGCATCGCCACGGAGGCAGGTGAGCGTTCCGGGGCTGAATTCGAGCGCAGCAGAGCCGCGGCCGGATAGCGACGGCGATATGTTCGGGCTCCCATCGAAAGGAGCCGATCATGACCTATGGACCCCTCGTTCTCGCCGCCGCACTGACCCTGGTATCAGGCCTTCCGGCCATGGCGGCGGAGTTCACGCTTTCAAGCCCTGACATCGCCGAGGGCGGAAAACTCGCCCAGGCGCAGGTGGCGAACGCGCTCGGATGCGACGGCGGCAATGTCTCGCCAGCCCTTTCATGGTCGAACGCACCCGCCGGCACGCGGAGTTTCGTCGTCACCGCCTATGACCCGGACGCGCCGACGGGTTCCGGTTTCTGGCATTGGGCAATGTTCAACATTCCCTCCGGCGTCACGGAACTGAAGGCGGGCATTACGCCGGACAGGGGCGCACCCGCCGGTGCGATTCAGAGCCGCGCCGATGCCGGCTTTTCAAGCTATATCGGCGCCTGCCCGCCGCCGGGGCAAACGCATCGCTATGTCTTCACCGTGACGGCGCTTTCGGTTGACAAGCTCGACCTTGACAGCAATGCCAGCGGCGCGCTGATCGGTTTCATGACCAATGCAAACGCGCTCGCAAAGGCGTCGATCACCGTCCATTACGGACGCTGAGGCTCAGGCGACCGCCCTCGCCTCGCTGCCGTGGAGATCGAGGCACCGCTCGAACCAGGCTCTCACCGGATCGTCGTCGGCCAGATGCACCGATCCGGTGGTAATCCGCAGCCATTGCAGCGCGCCGAAGACGATGTGGTCGCAAAACAGCGGGCCATCGCCGCCGATGAAAGGCTGCGCCTTCAGCATGTGGCGCAGGGGCTTCAGGGCTTCCGGCAGAGCCGCGATCGCCGTTTCGCGGACGGCGGCGATCTCTTCGATGGTCTTACCGAGCAGCTTCTCGCGGCTCTCGCGGAAATAGGCCTGATCGGTAGGCGCCAGCATGTCGTGAATGTTCTTCAGCGCGATGCGTGTGACGATCGGATGCACGGTCGTCTGGGAATAGGCTTCGACAAAGCGGGCCATGGCCTGGCCGCCCTCGCCTCCAAAGAGCGACGGCGCATCCGGATAGGCTTCTTCCAGATAAAGCGCGATCTGGAAACTGTCAGAGATAAGCCGGTCGCCATCCCTCAGGAAGGGAACGGTCTTCGAAAATCCGCCTTCGGCGGACGGAATGGCCGTGAAGGCAAGCGGCCGTTCGCTGAACGGCAGGCCCTTGTGACGAAGCGCCATGACCGTCTTCCAGCAATGGGGAGAAAACGGGCGGGCCAAATCTGCTCCGCAGAGAGAATAAAGGGTGATGGACATATGACAGCTCCTCGATCGTCTTTCCGCGCTAGGATGCATGTCCCGCCGCCGCCAATCAAATCATGATATTTCATGGGTTTCATAAGCCCCGCTGTCGCAATATCGCGCTATGCTCGCGGATGAAGGAACAAACGGAAGAGTTGGATGCTGGAAACGTTCAGAATGTTCGCGGCCTACAACCAATGGGCCAACGATCTCGTCTATGCCGCGGCCAACGAGCTTTCACCCGAGGATCTGAACCGCGACTTGGGAGCCTTCTTCGGATCGCTGTTTGGAACGCTCACCCATATCCTGGTCGCAGACCGCGTCTGGCTCCGGCGCTTTACCGGCGAAGGACCAAAACACACGGCGCTGAACGAGAAGCCGTTTGCAACGCTTGCCGAACTGGAAACCGCCCGGATCGAAGAGGACCGAAGGATCATCGCATGGATCGGGGAACTGACGGAAGACGAAATCCGCGGGCCGATCAGCTATACGCCGATCACGACACCCACGCCGATCACCCATCGGCTCGGGCCGGCGATATCGCATTTCTTCAACCACCAGACGCACCACAGGGGCCAGGCCCATATGTGCCTGACGGCGCTCGGCAAGCCGAGCCTTTCGCTTGATCTCATCTATTTCCAGCGACTACAAGGCGATCGGTGGCTTTAGATCTTGCCCCTGCGGGGACACCGGTCCGCCAATTCGACAATCCGGCATTAACCGTTCTTTGCGGAAAATCCCGAAGGCATGCCCGTTTCCCGCGTATTTAACCGAATGATGAGTTCTTTCGCGGATGGTGCGGCCGGAGATAACCGACATTCATCGCGCGGAAAGACCGGAGCCACATCCGGCGGGGGAACAGCCATGCAGTCTGATGCCAGTACAAGCCATCAGCACGTCCAACCACCGAAGTCGCCCATCGTCCAGGACAACCTGCAGAAGATCACGGCTTTCATGGCCAAGCACCAGATCGCCGGCCTGCCGCGCAATTTCGAAATCGTCTATGAGGCCATGGTCAGGCGCAATGCAGAGATCGCCCGCGATCTCGTCGCTCTCGGGGCGCAACCCAGCCAGATCGCGCTTGACCATCTGGGCCTGAAGCACCGTCTGGTCAGCCATTGCGGTCTTGCCGACGAACATGTGCAATCCGAGGCCACGGCCGCATTGAAACGTCTCGCGGAACAGGTCTCGCTCGGTCTCCTGCGCAAGCAGACCTTCACCCGCGCGCTCGAAACCATCGTGAAATCGATCCGCGAGGACGAGACCCGGGGCCTTTCGGAAATCCTGGAGGAACTTGATTTCCTCGATTCCGCGGCAAGCGACCTGATTCGGGAGGAGACCGAAATCGAGTTCAAGCTGAAGGCGGGGCTGGAACAGATCGAAGCCGCCGAACGCACCGCAGAGGCCGCCCGCTCGATGGTGCTCACCGACCGGCTGACCGAACTGCCCAACCGCATCGCCTTCATGAACCGGCTGGAAAGCCTTTACGAACAGGCAACCGTTCCTTTCGGAACCGCCATGTTGCTTGTCGACATCGACAATTTCCGGGAGATCAATCGACAGTTCGGCGACGAGGCCGGCAACAGGCTGCTCAAGCGGCTGGCTGCGGTTTTCCGCAAGACGATCAAGAAGTATGACTTCGTCGCGCGCATCGAGGGCGACGACTTCGCCTTCCTCTTCAGCGACGTCGGTGCAACCGAGGCTCAGGCGATTGCCGAGCGGCTTCGGACGGCCGTCGAGAACAACCTGATCTTCGCCACCGAGCAAGGACGCAGCCAGGGCAGCCTTGGCCTCTCCATCGGCTTCGCCATGACAGCGGATGCGGCCACACCGAGCGAACTGATTGCCCACGCCGAATCCGCGCTTGCGACGGCCCGCGCCACCCCTCGTCACCCGATCGCAGGCTATGGCTCAGAGCCTCAGCGCGGCATGGGACGAAACGTGGCCTGATCTTCCAATCGGCGCAGGATGTTGCGCCGGCGCCACCCTTCGTCGCCCGATTGCCGCGAACACCTTCGCAGCCCGGCGACCGCTTGCCTTTGGCCGGCAGTTCGGCCAAAAGCCAAGGCATGATTACGATTACCGATATCTCTGCCCGCATCGCAGGCCGCCTGCTCATCGACCATGCCAGCATCTCGCTGCCAGAAGGCACGAAGGCCGGGCTTGTCGGGCGCAACGGCGCGGGCAAGTCGACGCTCTTCAAGATCATCACCGGAGACCTCGCCTCCGAAACGGGATCGATCACCATCCCCAGGAATGCTCGGATCGGCCAGGTGGCGCAGGAGGCTCCCGGTACCGAACAGCCGCTGATCGAGATCGTGCTGGCCGCAGATAAGGAACGCGCCGCCCTGCTGGCCGAGGCGGAGACAGCCACCGATCCGCACCGCATCGCGGAAATCCAGACCCGGCTCGCCGATATCGGCGCACATTCGGCAGAGGCGCGCGCGGCCACCATTCTTGCAGGTCTCGGTTTCGACCACGAAGCGCAGCTTCGCCCCGCCTCCTCCTTTTCCGGCGGCTGGCGCATGCGCGTGGCGCTGGCGGCCGTGCTCTTCTCCGAACCCGACCTGCTGCTGCTCGACGAACCGACCAACTATCTCGACCTCGAGGGCACGCTCTGGCTGGAAGAATATGTCCGGCGCTATCCGCACACCGTCATCATCATCAGCCATGACCGCGACCTGCTCAACACCGCCGTCAACGCGATCATCCACCTCGATCAGAAGAAACTCACCTTCTATCGCGGCGGCTACGACCAGTTCGAGCGGCAGAAGGCGGAAGCCGACGAGTTGCAGATGAAGGCGAAGGCGAAGAGCGATGCGGCCCGCAAGCACCTGCAGAGCTATATCGACCGTTTCCGCTACAAGGCGTCGAAGGCTCGGCAGGCCCAGAGCCGTATCAAGGCGCTGGAGCGCATGGGAACGGTCGCGGCCGTGATCGAGGATCATGTCCAGCCGATCACCTTCCCGGAACCCGAGAAACAGCCGGCTTCCCCGATTGTGGCCATCAGCGGTGGTGCGGTCGGCTACGAACCCGGCAAGCCGATCCTGAAGAACATCAATCTGCGCATCGACAATGACGATCGCATCGCCCTTCTCGGCTCGAACGGCAACGGCAAATCCACATTTGCCAAGCTGATCGCGGGGCGGCTCAACCTGCAGGCGGGCGAGATGAAGCTCGCGCCAAACCTCTCCGTCGGCTTCTTCGCACAACATCAGCTGGACGATCTCGTGCCCAACGAGACGCCGGTCGACCACGTTCGCCGGCTGATGCCGCTTGCGGGCGAAGCGCAGGTTCGCGCCCGCGTCGCGCAGATGGGACTGGCGACCGAAAAGATGGCGACCGCCGCCAAGGATCTTTCGGGTGGAGAAAAGGCGCGTCTGCTGATGGGCCTTTCCGCGTTTCACGCGCCGAACCTTCTGATCCTCGACGAACCGACCAACCATCTCGACATCGACAGCCGCCGCGCGCTGATCGAGGCTCTGAACGACTATAACGGCGCCGTCATCCTGATCGCCCATGACCGCCACCTGATCGAGGCGACCGTCGACCGGCTCTGGCTGGTCAACAACGGGACCGTCAGCGTCTTCGAAGGCGACATGGAGGATTATCGCAGTCTGGTGGTCTCCTCCGCCCGCAAGAGCGATGACCGGGAAAAGGCAGATGCCGCCGTCGTCCAGGTCAACAAGGCCGACCAGCGCAAGGCGGCCGCCGACAGGCGGGCGAGCCTCGCTCCGCTGAAGAAAAAGATCAATGAAATCGAGTCCCTGACGAAAAAGCTGGAGACATTGATTCAGGCTCTTGATGCGGAACTTGCAGATCCGGCGCTTTACGAGAAGAGCCCGGCCAAGGCCGCGGAAAAGGCCAAGCAGCGCGGCGAGGCTGCGGCGAAGCTTTCGGCCGCGGAAGAACAATGGCTCGAGCTTTCCGCCGAATACGAGGAGGCGATGGCGGGCTGACCCGCTCTCGATCCGGCAGGGGCCGGATGCGCCGGAAACCGACCGTTAACCATAACGGCGTCGAACTTCACTCGATTTTTCCGTCCGAGTGGTTTTCATGCTTTCTTTAGACGTTGTGGCGAGCGCCGTGTTTGCCGTTTCCCTGGGCACGACCTGCATCTGCGCACCGCTGTCATGCTGCCGATGCTGCTCGAGCGCCTGAAGGCCGAAGGTTACAAGGTCGTGACGCTGCACCACCAACGCAACAGGACAATGATGCTGGCATCGGCGAACTGACATACACGCCCTGCCGCCGGACAGGTTCCGGCGACGGGCCGACCGGTCAACTCTCCCGGCGCATTGCCACGACGAGCGCGAAGGCGAGGCAGGCGATAGCAGTGAAAACCGGAAGGCCGTGCGTGCCGATCTGAAGCGACACGCCGGCCGCGAGCGGCCCGACCAGTGCGCCGGCGCCCCAGGCCAATCCCATAATCGCATAGATGCCGACGAGATCGCCACCCGAAAACCGGCTGCCGACGATGGTCAAAGTCAGCGTGTAAATGCCGACGAAGACACCACCCCAGACAAACAACAGGGCATAGGTGAAGAAGGGCATGGCGAGCGCCCAGGGCCAGAAAGCGGCCCCGGCAGCGGCCACAAGCGCGCAGCCAAGCACCAGCTTGCGGCGGTCGACCATGTCGCCGAGCCAGCCGATCGGTAGCTGCAGCAGGATCGCGCCGCCCATCATCACGAACATGAGTTGGGCCGCATCGTCGGCATTCCAGCCGAGACCGACCGCGTAGAGCGCCAGGAAGGACAGGCCCGCCGTCTCGACGGCAGCGTTCAGCACGATAGCCCCGATCGCCACCGGCGCCAGCCTCAGGAAGCGCAGCGGATTGCCCGAACTCGGTTTCTCGAATACGGGCGCACGCACCATTGGCAACAGTACGAAGGATGCGGCTGCCAGGGCGATGACGGCACCGACCATGAACGGCAGCGTCCCGCGAGAACCGATCAGCGAGAGGAGAAGCGGGCCGAGCGCCAGCCCCAGAGAGAGCGCCGCCGTGTAGATCGCCATGAAACGGGCGCGGGTATTTTCGGTGCTGAGCGCGTTGATCCAGGTCTCGGAAAGCACGAACAGCGCTTCCGCGGCCATGCCGAGCAACAGGCGCAGCGGAAACCACAGCCAGATATTATCGACCAGGGCGATTGTCCCCAGCACGGCGGCGGATACGACCAGCGACAGCAGGATCAGGCGGCGCGGTCCGACCTTCGACACAACGCCCGGAAGCACCAACGCGACCACGAGGACACCGATCGCATGCATCGCCGCATTGGCGCCCACCAGGCTCTGGCTTGCACCTCTTGCGACCATTTCAAGCGCGATCAGCGGCGCGCTCAGCGAATAGGTCAGCCCGAACATGGCGACGGTCAGGATCACCGCAATGCGGGAAATCAACGTACCCGTTTCCGAGACGGCGGGCAGATCCGTCGCGCTCATCGGGCGTAGTCCCTCACCTTCAGGGAACTGCCCAGATGATGCAGATGGGCAAGCAGCTTTTCACGCCACGGCACAGTCTCAGGTTCGACAAGGCGTTTCAGCGCGCGTGCATAGTCGAGCACCATGCCAGGCGTCCAGCAGAGATGCGCGGCTCGCGACCGGATATAGGCCGCCTCCCACAAGGAAGGCGTTACGAGCAGTCGCAGGAGACGCAGCCACGGCCGCGGGCAGTCGAGGCTCCCCTCAAGCGCTGCTTCAAGCGCTCCTGCCGCGGCGATCGAGCAGTTGCGATTGGTGACGTTATAGGTGGAATGCCGGCGATAGCCCTCCCAGAAGGCTTTCAGGCGCAACGCGTGAAAACGGGTGAACACCACCTCTTCGTCAGCGGCGGTCCAGCAGGCCTTTTCCTGTTCATAGGATGGCTGGAAGAGGCCTGCCACGTCGTTTTCCTCTCCGGCGAAGAGCGTGTCCACGATCTCCTCGCGATCCGGTTCGATCTCTTCGGCCGGCCAATGGCTGATGTAGAGATGGGTGCCCATCTCTACCGCTGCATGGCCGGTGGAAACCTTGCCCTCCTTGTCGAGCACCGCGAAGTAACGGTCGACAAGAGGACGTCTCGGCTCGACTTCGGCGGCACCGGTCGGTGTCCAGACGAGGATGCGCATGTTGAGGATCGTGTCGTCATCCGGACTGTCATCAGGCATGACGACGGGATTTTCCTCGTTCCATCCCCGTCCGCACAGCATCGGAAGGGAATAGATTGAGAGAGTGCTGTCGTGCCGCCGCAACGCCCGTGCGAAATGAATCATCGTGGCACCGGAGAGCACGAGGAACAGGCTGATGCACAACGGAACATTGAGCCGCTGCGGAAACGGCCATTCGAGGACGAGCATCACGGCAAGCGCCAGTTCCAGACCGCTCGCGACCGCCGCTACGCTCCATCGACGGAAACGGACCAACGCCACCGTCGCCAGGCGGGAGAGGCCGTCGAAAGCGAAGCCGAAGGCAAACAGCCACGAAAGCAGCCAGTCGCTCTTCAGGGGCGTATCGATTATCAGAAATGCAACCGTCAGCATGAGCAGCGACTTGACGCCATCCGCAAGCCGACCGGTATTCGTTTCGCGCATGGCGGTCGACAGAAGACCGAAAAGTCCCTGGAAAAGAAAGAGCAATCCGAAAAGCTGCACGGTGACCATCGTCAGGCCATCCGACAGATCAGCCATTATGACAAAGGCCAGCGCGACCATGACACTGCCGAGAGCCGCCGGCTCCCACCAGTCGTCACGAAACGCCCTGCCCCCGATAAGCAAGAATGCAAGTTTAATCATCTTATTGTTTCTTGATGGAAATCGCAGAACGCAAATGCGCCCGAAACGATCAAAAAACAATAAAGGTACAGCGCCGCAGCTTCTACTTTGTCGGATAAGACCAGAATTGGTCTGTCCCTTGCGGTCGATAGTGACGAATGTCAAAACCGGATAATTACAGAGCTATTACTCGGGAATAGGCTTCGTTAACCGGAACCAACACCGCACGTCCGCGCACTATGCCTTCTTCTCCCATCGACCTTCGCTGGTCTGCTGCCAGTAGGTCAGGGCATGACCTTCCGTCTTGAGGCGCTTCCACTGGCCACGCGCGGCTTCGAGTTGCACCTGATCGTGGCCATCGAAGACGAAGACAACACGCTCGTAGTCCAGTGACGCCGGCGGCTCGGCGCCATCAACGAGGAAGCGAACGGTGGCGCCATTGAGATTGCCATCCTCCATCGTCAGCAGCACCGGTTGATTTTCCGGCGCCTCCGCCTCATCAGTGGCATGCGGCAGGAAGCTGTCGTCGCGCCAGGTCCACAGATGCGTGTCCAGTGCATCGCGACGGGCGGCATCGGCAGTCTGCACCACCACCCGCCAGCCGCGTTCCAGGCTCTTTTCGAGAAGCGGAGGCAGGGCGTCCTCGAGCTTTGATTCTGTCAGGTGGTAGAAAAGAATGTCAGCCAACGGCCGTTCCCTCGCCCTGTTCCTGTTTCGATCAGGCTTCGTAGCTGGCGCGAACGAGTTCGTCGAGCAGCCGAACCCCGTAGCCGGAACCCCAGGACTGGTTGATCTCGTCCGAAGGCGACGACATTGCGGTGCCGGCGATATCGAGGTGCGCCCAGGGCGTATCCTTGACGAAGCGCTTCAGGAATTGTGCGGCGGTAACCGACCCCGCATGGCGTCCGCTCGAATTCTTCATGTCCGCGAATTTCGAGTCGATCATCTTGTCGTAGTCCTTGCCCATCGGCATCCGCCACAGCCGCTCATTGGTGACGAGACCGGCGGCGAGCAGCCTTTCGGACAAGGTATCGTCATTGGAGAAGAGACCGGCATGAAGATTGCCGAGCGCAACCAGGATCGCCCCGGTGAGCGTCGCGAGATTAATCATGAAATCGGGCTTGAAGCGCTCGTTGCAGTACCACAGCGCATCCGCCAAAACGAGCCGGCCTTCAGCATCGGTGTTGATAACCTCGATCGTCTGGCCGGACATCGACTTGACGATGTCGCCCGGACGCTGGGCATTGCCGTCCGGCATGTTCTCGACGAGACCGATGATGCCGACGGCATTGACCTTGGCCTTGCGCGCGGCCAGCACGTGCATCAGTCCGGTCACGGCGGCCGCCCCGCCCATATCACCCTTCATTTCTTCCATGCCGGCGGCCGGCTTGATCGAAATGCCGCCGGTGTCGAAGACGACGCCCTTGCCGACGAAGGCAACCGGCTTGTCCTTGGCCCTGCCGCCGTTCCACTGCATCACCACGAGGCGCGGCGGGCGAACGGACCCCTGAGCCACACCTAAAAGCGCGCCCATGCCGAGCTTCTTCATTTCCTTTTCGCCGAGAATTTCGACTTCGACCCCGAGCTTTTCAAGCTCCTTCGCCCTGTCGGCAAACTCTTCCGGCCCCAGAATGTTGGCGGGTTCGTTGACGAGATCGCGGGCAAGATTGACGCCGTCGGCGACTGCCTGCGCATCGGCAAACGCCTTCTTGGCGGCAGCAGCAGCTACCGTGACGATCGTGACCTTCACATTCTTGTCGCCGTTCTTGCCTTCTTCGTCATCAATCTTCTTCGACGTCTTGTAAGTATCGAACTTGTAGGCGCGCAGAAGCATTCCGAGCGCGAAATCGGCGGCAGCTTTCGCGGCGAGATCGAGACCGGGAACGTCCAGATAAACCGTAACCTTCTCCGCCCCCTTGATCGCAGCCGCAGCCACGCCGCCGGCCTTGAGCCAGTCATGGGCGACCAGCGTCTCCGCCTTGCCGAGACCAAGGACGAGGATGCGGTCGGCCTCCGAGCCGTGGGGCGCGACGATATCCAGTGTCGCCAGCGCTTTGCCGGTAAATTTCGCGACCTTGGCCGCACGCCCGTAGATGCCCGCCGGATCGGCCTCTTCCACGCCGGCCGGGAGATCGGCTTCTGCGGTCTTCAAGAGGATCGCAAGGCCGGTTGTCACGTGATGGGATTTGGCAAACGCGATATCGAGCTTCAGCGACATGGGCACTTCCTGAGATGTATTGAACGAAAACGGATCGCGCGATCTTCACTTTTTCCGGAACAAAGGCAAGGAAAACCCTGCACTTGGGGAATAGCAGGCCGAAGGCTACCGCGGCTTCGACATCCCCTCTTGTCGGGTCGAGCCAGTAACGCTAGTTTCCGCCGCGCTCAGCCAGCGGGCCGGGCGCCCCCTTTCAACGGTGCAGCCGGCTTCGACATTCATATGAACGCTCTACATGACGCGATTGTTCGTGATCCGCAGGCTCGCAAATGGGTGATGCTTGCGCTCGCCCTTCTCTTTCTGTGGTGCTTGCTTCTGGCACTGTTCCACTTCATTCCGCAAATCGACATAGCGACATCGCGCGCCTTCTTCGTTCAGGCGACCTGTCCCGATTCGAATGCGGCGCGGGTCTGCGGCAGCTTTCCCTACGGTCGCGATGCGCTCTACACCTTCCTGCGAAAGGCCCTCTTCTATCTTCCGGCGGTTGGCGCGGTCGTGCTGGTCGTGGCGCTGGCGCAGGCTTTTCGCCGCCATCGGGCGGAGCGGAACATCCGCGATATAGAAAATTACATAGCCTCGCTGGTGACGCTGCTCCTCGGTCCCTACGTGCTGGTGAACCTGATCCTGAAACAGGTTTCGGAACGCCCTCGCCCCTACGAAACAGACCTTTTCGCCGGCCATCTGCCCTTCGTTCCCGCCGGCTCCTTTGCGGGCCAATGCGAAGACAACTGTTCCTTCATCTCGGGCGAGGCAGCCGGCGCAGGCTGGCTCATCTGCCTGATCTTCCTTCTGCCGGAAAGGCTGCGTCCGGTTCTGGGTCCCGCCATCATCGTGATCTCTTTCGTGACCTCGGCATTCCGGGTGGCTTTCGGCGGACACTATCTTTCGGACGTCCTGCTCGGCTGGCTTTCCTCGCCAGTCTTGTTCGCGCTGACCTTCGCCGTGTTAGAAATAGCGCGCTCCTGGAAAAATCAGCGATGACGATGCGGAAAAATCGCGCGCAGCCGTCGCCAAAAAGCCCCAAGCATCGTAGACAAGGCCTTATTTCCGCTGCGGGAATGGGTTTGCCCTTCCCCACCCCGGGTCACGTATGAAGCTACTCGAACACTACATACTGCGACGTACCGTGCAGATGTTCCTCACCGCGCTCCTGCCGGTGCTGGCGATCATCTGGACGACCCAGGTGCTTGCGCGAATCAATCTCGTCACCGACAGCGGGCAATCCGTCGGCTCGTTCATGAAGCTTGCGACCTTCATCCTGCCGACCATCATCCCGGCCGTCCTGCCTTTCGCGCTCGTCATCGGCATCACCCAGACGCTGACGGCGATGAACAACGATTCCGAACTTGCAGTCATCGACGCCGCCGGCGCTCCCCGTCACACGATCCTGCGCCCCATTCTTTCGCTTGCTGCGATCCTCGCCGTCTTTTCCTTTCTGATGACGAACTTCGTGGAGCCGAAGCTTCGCGTCGGCGTCCGGGAAATGATTGCGGCCGCCTATGCGGACCTCCTGTCGACGGTCATTGAAGAAAAGAGCTTCCGTCGGATCGAGGACGGCCTCTATGTGCAGATCTCCGAACGCCTGTCGGGGCGCGTACTGAAGGGGCTGTTCGTCGCCGATTCGCGTGATCCGAACTACGAACTCATCTATTACGCCCGAGAAGGCGCGGTCGACGAAAGCGGTTCGGCGCTCGTCATGAAAGACGGCGAGGTTCAGCGCAAGGCCCCCAACGGCGAGGTATCGATCGTCCGCTTCGATTCCTATTCCTTCGATCTCTCCGACTTTTCCCAGTCCCGCGGACAGGCTCGCCTGCATGCAGGCGATCGCAATCTCGGCTTCCTGCTCAATCCCGATCAGAACGATCCCGACGTGCAGCGAAACGCCAAGGACTACCGCAGCGAACTGCATCGCCGCATGAGCACCTGGACATTCCCCTTTGTTTTCGCGCTCATGTCGCTCGTCATCTGCAGCGACGCCCGTTCCCATCGCGAGGCCCGTCTGCATCCCATGGCGATTGCCTTGACGCTCTCGCTCGCCCTGTTCTGGCTATCGAACTACACGGTGGAACTCGCCGGCACGTCTGCCGCGCTTGTTCCTCTCGCCTATCTCGTTCCGCTCGGTAGCGGAGCGGCGGCGGCGGTGATGCTCGCGCGCAAACGGCATCCGCACAAGACGTCGGCGCTCACGACGGTTCTCGCGGAGCAATGGTCCGCGGTGATGCGACGCTTCGGACCGAAGAGCGACGCGACCGGGGGAGGCACGCCGTGATCGTCACGCTTGGCCGTTATTTCTTCAGGCGCTACGTCGTCACGTCGCTGTGGTTCTTCATCGGCGTGATCGCAATCGCCTATCTGGTCGACTTCAGCGAAACCTCCGGAAGGTTCGCGGGCCTGACCGGCTACTCTGTTCCCGGGGTCCTGTGGCTGACCGCGCTTCGGCTGCCTCTCATCCTGCAGCAGACGATCCCCTTCATCTCCCTTTTCGTCGGCATGACCACGCTGATCGCGCTCAATCGCAAATCGGAACTGGTCGTGGCGCGGGCCGCCGGCATATCGGTCTGGCAGTTCATGACGCCCTTCGTGCTGGGAGCCTTCCTCATCGGTGTGGCGACGATGCTGGTGGTCAATCCCCTCGCCGCATGGGGACAGAAGCAGGCCCTGCTGATCGAGGCGGACTGGCGCGAAGCGAGCAACAGACCGAAAAACACCGCGGTTCCGTGGCTGCGGCAGATCAGCGGAAAGTCCGACGTCATCATCGGTGCGAACACGATTCAGGAGGAAGGCACGCTTCTGAGCGGCGTCGTTCTGATCCATTTCGACCGCGATGGACGCATCGAAGTGCGGCAGGACGCACGCACAGCAAAATTGGAAAATGGTTACTGGTTTCTTACCGATGTAACCGAGACTCGCCCCGGCGAGATACAAAAGCACCTGCCCACAGCGCAGGTTCCCACCAATTTGAAAAAGGAGTTTGTCGCACAGCGGCTTGCAGAACCGGAGACCGTTGCTTTTTATGAGCTTTCTCAGAAAATTGCAGTGGCCAGATCATTCGGGGTTTCGACCAAGGCACTGGAAACACAGTTTCATTCGCTACTGTCCCTACCGTTCCTTTTGGTCGCAATGACACTCATTGCTGCAACCGTCTCGCTTAAATTCAGCAGGTTCAACCAGTCCCGCTCGGTGATTCTGGGTGGAATCCTGTCCGGCTTCGTGCTTTATGTTGTCACCGTGCTTGTCAAAGCATTCGGTAGCAGCGGTGTCGTGCCGCCCTTCGTTGCGGCCTGGGTTCCGGTCGTCGTAGCGATGGCACTCGGAGCGACAATCCTGCTCCACAAGGAGGATGGTTAGTGGCGGTAAAAGACCGCGAGAATATCAGGAGGCTGACCCAGGCCCTGCTGACTGGTGTAGCTTTGTGCGTCCCGCTCCTCCCAGCGGTCGACGCCATGGCCCAGAGCAGCGAATCGACGGGTTATGCCGATGTTGTCGTGCCCGAAGACGCCAAGCTGATGCTGGCGGCAAACGAATTGACATACGACCGTGATTCGGAACGCGTAATCGCGACCGGCGCGGTGCAGATTAACTATGCCGGCTACCAGATGGTGGCCCGCAAGGTCGAATACAACCAGAAGACGGGCCGGGTGATGGCTTCCGGCAATATCGAGCTGGTGGAGCCGGGCGGCAACCGGATCTACGCCGAAACGCTCGATGTGACCGACAATTTCGCGGACGGCTTCGTGAGGTCGCTGCGTATCGAGACGACCGACAATACCCGTATGGCCGCCGAGAGCGGCGAGCGTGTCGCCGGCACGGAAATGATCCTGCATAAGGGCGTCTACACGGCATGCCTGCCCTGCGCGGAAAATCCGAAGCGACCGCCGATCTGGCAGGTAAAGGCGGAGAAGGTCATCCAGAACGGCCAGAAGCACACGGTACGGCTCGAAAAGGCCCGGTTCCAATTGTTCGGTCAGACGCTTGCCGTCCTGCCGTTCATCGAGGTGCCCGATAACACGGTCAAGCGCAAGACGGGCTTCCTGTTCCCGGAAATGCGCACCTCGGAAAATCTCGGCTTCGGTCTCGCGGTTCCCTATTATATCGCGATCGCCAACGACCGGGACGCGACGATCACCACGACCGGCTACACCACCCAGGGTGTGCTGCTCGAGGGCGAATATCGCCAGCGTTTCGAGAAAGGCATGGTTACGTTACGCGCCGCCGGCATCAGTCAGTTGAACTCCGACGAATTTACCGCCGGCACGAGCGATTCCAATCGCGACCAGCGCGGCATGGTCGCCTCCAAGGGTGATTTCCAAATCAACCCGCGGTGGGCCTTCGGCTGGGATGTCATGCTGCAGAGCGACAACAACTTCGCCCGCACCTACGATCTCGCCGGCCTCGACCAATCGACGCATACCAATCAGGTCTACCTAACCGGCCTTGGAAAACGTAACTATTTCGACGCCCGCGCCTTCTATTTCGACGTTCAGGACGCGGACACGGAAAGCACGGCGGAGAAGAAGCAGCCGACGGTGCTGCCCTCCATCGACTACAGCTATTATGCCCCCGAACCGGTGGCTGGCGGCGAGCTTTCCGCCAAGCTCAATTTTACCGCCCTCTCCCGCTTCAAGGAGGATGAAGAAGGCGTCGACACCAATGGCGACAGCATCGACGATATCCTGCGCTATCGCGGCCTGGAAGGCACGATGAGCCGGATGACCGGCGAAGTGGAATGGAAGCGCAGCTTCACCGTTCCCGGCGGTCTGCAGCTTACGCCGCTGCTTGCGGCACGCGGCGATGCCTTCGGTTTGGATATGGACACGCCGTCCGGCTATGCCGGCGACTTCTCCTCCGACGCAACGGCGACCCGCGGCATGCTCACCGCAGGCCTCGAGGCCCGCTATCCGATCCTTGTCACGACCGCCAACAGCAGCCACATCATCGAGCCGATCGCGCAGATCTACGCGCGCAACGACGAGCAGTTGGCTGGCATGCTTCCGAACGAGGATGCCCAGAGTTTCGTGTTTGACGCCACGAACCTCTTCGAACGCGACAAGTTCTCCGGCTATGATCGCGTGGAAGGCGGAACGCGCGCCAACGTCGGCGTTCAGTATACCGGAACGTTCGACAACGGCTTCGGTCTGCGCGGTATCTTCGGCCAGTCCTACCATCTTGCAGGGCAGAATTCGTTCGCCACCGACGATCTCGTCTATGCCGGCGCCAATTCCGGCCTCGAAACCGACGTATCCGACTACGTGGCGATGGCCGGCATCGATATGCCGAACGGCGTCAGCCTGTCGACCAGCGTCCGACTCGACGAAAAGAGCCTGGAACTGCGTCGTACGGACGCCGCCATTTCCTATGCCAACAAGCGGCTGCAATCCGAACTCGTCTTCACCCAGCTCGATGCTCAACCGGAATACGGCTTTACCAACGACAATCAGTCGGTACAGACGTCGCACACGCTGAAGATCAACGAATACTGGTCGGTGTTCGGCTCGCTCACCTATGACATCGATGAAAACGTCTTCTCGCGCCGCAGCGTCGGCCTCAGCTATGCCGACGAGTGCACGATCCTGACGGTGGCCTTCTCCGACAAGTACGATCCGGATGCCGAAGTGGCGAGCGACTGGACCATTGCCGGTCGACTGACCTTCCGGACGCTTGGCGACATCAGGCTCGGCAGCAGCGAGTAGTTCCTTTGTTTCAGGCCGGCGCCGGACCGTCGAATCTCTCGACGACCGGCGAAAGCCGGGTCTATTAGCGCAATGTCATTGTTTTGCCGCATGGATTATGCAATCGATGCGGCAGATCGTACATTGATTGACGGATGCGAGGCGGGCGGTGCTGGCGGCGTCCGAGGGAAGGAAATACCGATGACCTTTGCGAAGAAGGGGATGCGATCCCTGCTGGCGGGCACGCTGGCGCTCGGGCTCTGCATAGGGCCTGCTCCTTTTGTCGAACATGCACAGGCCGCGAGCCAGGTGGTCGCTGTCGTCAACAAGACGGCGATCACCAATGGCGATGTCGCACGACGTGTCGCCTTTCTGAGACTTCAGCGTCGCAAGGGCGACCTCAACAAACTCGCCAAGCAGGAACTGATCGACGAGGCGCTGAAGCGCCAGGAGATCGCTCGCGTGGGCATGTCCGTCAGCACGGATGAGGTCGATGCGGCGTTTGGCCGGTTTGCGAGTTCGAACAAGCTGACGAATGAACAGCTTAACAGTATTCTCAACCAGGCAGGGGTCGGCGCAGAGCACTTCAAGGCCTATATCGCCGTGTCGATGAGCTGGCCGAGGCTGGTCAACGCCCGATATGGCAGCAAGGGCAAGCTCTCGAACCAGGAACTGGTCAGCCGCCTGCTTGAAAACAAGCAGAAGCCGGTCACGACCGAATACTTCCTGAAACAGGTCATTTTCGTCGTGCCTGCCTCGAAAAAGGGGATCGTCGGGAAACGGAAGGCCGAAGCCGAGGCATCACGCGCGAAATTCCCGGGCTGCGACGGCGCCATGGAATTCGCCAAGAACTACCTCGACGTATCGATCCGCAATCTCGGTCGCGTTTTGGAGCCGGAACTTCCGCCGGATTGGAAGCCTCTGATCGAGAAGGCCAGCGGCGGCACCACCGGAACCCGGGTTACCGAGCGTGGCGTAGAATATCTGGCGATCTGCAACCAGCGTCAGGTTTCCGACGACGTGGCCGCGGAAGTCGTTTTCCGTGCCGAAGACATCGGCAAGGAAAAGGAGAGCGGTGAAAACCCGAACTCCAAGAAATATCTAGACGACCTTCGCTCCAAGGCCCAGATTGTCGAAAACTGATTCCGGGAAACGATATGACGGCTGCCGACATGCTTCCTCTTGCCTTGAGTCAAGGTGATCCTGCCGGCATCGGTCCCGATATCGCGCTTACAGCATGGCTCAATCGCGAGCAGTATCAACTGCCGCCGTTCATCTTTATCGGTGATCCGGCCGTGCTTGAAGTGCGCGCCCGTGAGCTGGAAATCGAGGTTCCCATCCGCGAAACCGATGCGGCGGGCGCGATATCCGCATTCAGCAATGCGTTTCCGGTGTTGCCGATTTCCACCGGTGTCGACGTGGTCGCCGGTGAGCCGCATGTGGCAACGGCGAAGGGTACAATCGCCTCGATCGACACCGCCGTTTCGCTCTGCTTCGACGGCAAGGTGCGTGGAATGGTCACCAACCCCATCGCCAAGTCCGTTCTTTATGAGGCCGGCTTCGGCTTTCCCGGCCACACGGAATTCCTCGCCGATCTCGCAAAACAGCGGACAGGCAAGGCCTGCCGGCCGGTGATGATGCTGGCCGGTCCGAAGCTCAAGGCCGTGCCGGTCACCATCCACATTCCGATCAGGGACGTCCCGGACGCCCTGACCGAGGCAGCCATTCTGGAAACCTGCCGCATCGTCGCGGCCGACCTGAAGGCACGGTTCGGACTTGAACATCCGCGTCTTGCCGTCGCGGGGCTGAACCCCCACGCGGGGGAAGACGGCGCCATCGGCCATGAGGACGAGGAAATCATTCATCCCGCCATTATGCAGTTGCGCAAGGAAGGCATCGACGCCTTCGGCCCGCTTCCCGCGGATACGATGTTCCACGACGAGGCCCGCCACCGCTATGACGTGGCGATATGCATGTATCACGATCAGGCGCTAATCCCGGTCAAGGCACTCGGCTTCGACGATTCGGTCAACGTGACGCTCGGCTTGCCCTTCGTGCGCACTTCTCCCGATCACGGCACGGCCTTCGGCATTGCCGGACAGGGCATCGCACGCGCAAACAGCCTCGTTGCCGCGATCCGGCTTGCGGCCGATATCAGCCAGACGGCCGAAGCACAGATCTGATGGCAGCTCTCGACGGACTTCCGCCGCTGCGCGAGGTGATCGCCCGCCACGGGCTCGACGCTCGCAAGGCGCTCGGGCAGAATTTTCTGCTCGACCTCAACCTGACGCAGAAGATCGCCCGCACGGCTGGTCCTTTGGAAAACGCGACCGTTTTCGAGGTCGGCCCCGGTCCGGGCGGCCTGACGCGCGCAATTCTGGCGCTCGGCGCGAAGAAGGTCATAGCGGTCGAGCGTGACGCGCGCTGCCTGCCGGCGCTGGCCGAAGTGGCGGAGCACTATCCTGGCCGGCTGGATGTCATCGAGGGTGACGCATTGAAGACCGATTTCGAGGCGCTTGCGCCCGATGGGCCGGTCAAGATCATCGCCAATCTGCCCTATAACGTCGGCACGCAATTGCTGGTCAACTGGCTGTTGCCGAGGTCATGGCCGCCCTTTTGGCAATCGCTGACACTGATGTTCCAGAAGGAAGTCGGACAGCGCATCGTCGCGCGCGAGGGCGATGACCATTACGGTCGGCTCGGCGTCCTTTGCGGCTGGCGCACACAGGCGCACATGGCGTTTGACGTCCCGCCCCAGGCATTCACTCCGCCGCCGAAAGTAACCTCCAGCGTCGTGCACCTTGTACCGCGCACGGAGCCCCTGCCCTGCGATCCGGAAAAACTCGAAAAGGTGACACAGGCAGCGTTCGGCCAGCGCCGCAAGATGCTGCGCCAGAGCCTCAAGCCGCTTGGAGGAGAGGCCTTGCTGTCGAAAGCCGGCATCGATCCAGCGCGGCGTGCGGAAACGCTGAGCGTCGAGGAATTCGTTCGGCTGGCGAGCCTGCTCGGCTGAGCGAAATTCCGGTCCGGCAGCCCTACTGGACCAATCCCTCGACGAAGTCGAACAGTCCGTGGCGACGGTCGCGACGCAATCTCTCGGCCTTGACGATCGACTGCACGGCATCGAAGGCGGCCTGCAGGTCGTCATTCACGATGACGTAGTCGTATTCCCGCCAGTGGGATATCTCCGCCCTGGAATTGGCGAGCCGGGTCTGGATGACCTCTTCCGTGTCCTCGGCGCGGCGGTGCAGGCGCGACTGCAGCTCCTCCATCGTCGGGGGAAGAATGAAGATCGAGACCACATCCGCCTTCATCTTCTCCTGAAGCTGCTGGGCGCCCTGCCAGTCGATGTCGAACAGCATGTCGCGGCCTTCGGACATTGCCTGCTCGACCGGCTCCCGTGGCGTTCCGTAGGAGTTGCCGTGCACGGTCGCCCATTCGAGCAAGGCATCAGAATCCCTCAGGCGTTCGAACTCCCTCTGGGAGACGAAGTGATAGTGCACACCCTCAATCTCGCTCTGCCGGCGCTGCCTGGTGGTTACGCTGACGGAAAGACCGATCTGCCGGTCCTTCTCCAGAAGGGTTCGGGCGATGGTCGATTTTCCGGCGCCGGAAGGCGAGGAGATGACCAGCATCAGGCCCCGGCGAGCAATCGGAACGGCGTTTCTTTTCTCTTCGGCCATGGTCATTCCAGATTCTGGACCTGTTCGCGGAACTGGTCGATGACAACCTTCAACTCGATGCCGGCGGCGGTAACGGCCACCGCATTCGATTTGGAACAGATGGTATTCGATTCGCGGTTGAATTCCTGCGCAAGAAAATCGAGCTTTCGGCCGATGGGACCGCCCATGGTGAGCAGATCGCGCGCCGCGGTGACATGGGCCTTCAGCCGGTCGATCTCTTCGCGCAGGTCCGCCTTGGTCGCCAGAAGCGCTGCCTCGGCATGAAGCCGGTCGCGGTCGAGCGAGGGCGACGCTTCGAGGAGGGCCGCGAGCTGGGTTTCCAGCTTGCGGGCAATCTCCTCCGGCTGCCGGGACGGATCGGCTTCGACCTTGAGGGCAAGCTCCTCGATGTTCGCGACATGATCCGAGAGCACGCGACAGAGCGCGTCGCCCTCCGTCATCCGCATGTCGCACAGCGCACGCACCGCTTGCTCCAGGCCGGCAAGGATATCCGCATCCCTGGCGGACAGGGCCTGTTCATCGTCCTGGGCTTCGCGAAAATCGACCAGGCCACGAATGGAAAGAAGCGCGTCGAGGCGCAGCGGCGCTGGGTCGACGAGGTCCATGCCGAGTTCGTCGCGCAAACGCAGCACGGCATCCAGCGCATCACGGTTCAGCACCGCCTCAACCCGGTTTTCGCTGACCGAAACCGAGAGGCCGACCTGTATATTGCCGCGGGTAAGATATTGACCGAGCAACCGCCGGATCTCCGTCTCGAAACCCTCCATGCCCTGCGGAAGCCGCATGCGGATATCGAGACCCTTGCCGTTGACCGAGCGCAGCTCCCAGGCCCAGCGATATCGCCCGCTCGTTCCTTCGGCGCGGGCGAAGCCGGTCATGGATTGCAGCGCCATAGCAGTTTACCCCCGGCTGTCCGTATCAGTTCTTTTTCTTCTTTGAGGCCGCAGGTTCCTGCTCGCCTTCGGGCTGGCCATCCACCGCTATATTCGGATCGGAGCCCTTCTCCGCCTCCAGCTTGCGCCAGCGCCTGACATTGGCGTTGTGCTCCTCAAGCGTCGGAGCAAAGACATGCCCGCCGGTTCCATCGGCCACGAAGTAGAGATCGGCCGTCTTCCACGGATGCGCGACTGCTTCCAGCGCGGCGCGGCCGGGATTGGCGATCGGCCCCGGCGGAAGCCCCTTGATAAGATAGGTGTTGTAGGGCGTTTCCTTCTGCAGATCCGACTGGAATATCGGTCGGTCCGCGGGCTTGCCCTCACCGCCGAACAGCCCGTAGACGATGGTCGGGTCGGATTGCAGGCGCATGCCCTTGGCCAAGCGATTGATGAAGACGGAAGCGACATGGGCGCGTTCGTCGTCCTTGCCGGTTTCCTTCTCGACGATGGACGCCAGGATTACGAATTCTTCCTTCGTCTTGAGCGGCAGGTCCGGATCGCGGCGTTCCCAGATCTGGTCCACGAGCTTTTCCTGAGCCGCCAGCATCTGGTTGACAATCTCCGTGCGCTTCGTGCCGCGCGAATATTTGTAGGTATCGGGTCGCAAAGTCCCCTCGGCAGGCAGTTCCGCCGGCAGATCGCCTTCGAGAACCGTATCCTCGGCAAGCTTGCGGAACATCTGCTGGACGGTCAGGCCTTCGGGCAAGGACACCGAATAGAGGATGGATTTGCCGGATTTCAGGAGCTCCATGATCTCCTTCATCGAAGCACCCGCCTTGATCTCGTATTCGCCGGCTTTCAGCGTCTCGCCGTCATCCAGATAGATATCGGAAACGTAACGGAAAATACGGCCATCGCTGACGATGCCATTGCGCTCAAGGCTGTTGCCGATCTCGGACGTGCCGGCACCGCTGCGCACGACGAAATTGGTGTTCACCGTCAGCGGTCCCCGATCCTGATAGGCGGACATGACATAATAGAAACCGGCGACGGCCGCGATGCAGACGGCGACCGCCATGGTCATGATGAAATTCAGGAAGATGACAAGCTGGCTGCGGGCCTTGCGCGAACGGCGCGGCGGGGCGGGCACGCGCTCAGGCCGAAGCGCTTCATTGGGCGACTTCGGGATGATCGGACCTTTCGGCTGGACGTCCGTGTCGCGGCCGAAGGAAACACCGCTGTTCTGGCTGTTGTCGCTCACCGGCAATCCTCTTCAGTTCGGTATCGCTGCTATCTGGCCAAGCAATGCGGCAAAATACAGGTAAGGTGCCGCCCCGCGCCGGGACGGCCTCTCTCATATCGGCCCTGGCGATCCCGGCGACCGCTCAACCTTCGTAGCGGCGAAGGACCAGCGAGGCGTTGGTACCGCCGAAGCCAAAGGAATTGGACAGCGCCACGTTGATGTCCCGCTTGCGGGCCTTGTGCGGCACGAGGTCGATGGCCGTCTCGACATCGGGATTGTCGAGGTTCAGCGTCGGCGGAGCGACATTGTCGCGGATCGCGAGCGTGGCGAAGATCGCCTCGACCGCGCCGGCAGCACCGAGAAGATGGCCGATGGCCGACTTCGTGGAGGACATCGAAATCTTGGATGCCGCGTCACCGACCAGACGCTCGACTGCGCCGAGCTCGATTGTATCAGCCATGGTCGAGGTGCCGTGAGCATTGATATAGTCAATGTCCGAGGGCTTCAGACCGGCACGCTTCAGCGCCATGGTCATGCAACGGAAGGCACCGTCGCCGTCTTCCGACGGGGCCGTGATGTGGAAGGCGTCGCCGGAGAGACCGTAACCGACCACTTCGGCGTAGATCTTGGCGCCACGCGCCTTGGCGTGCTCAAGCTCCTCCAGCACGACGATGCCGGCACCTTCGCCCATGACGAAGCCGTCGCGATCCTTGTCATAGGGACGGGAGGCGCGGGTCGGATCGTCGTTGTGCTGGGTCGACAGCGCCTTGCAGGCTGCGAAACCGGCGAGCGAAATGCGGCTGATCGGCGATTCCGTGCCGCCGGCGACCATCACGTCGGCATCGCCGAGCGCAATCAGCCGTGCCGCGTCGCCGATGGCATGTGCGCCGGTCGAGCAGGCCGTGACCACGGAATGGTTGGGACCGCGCAGCTTGTGGCGGATCGATACCTGGCCGGATGCTAGATTAATCAGGCGGCCCGGAATGAAAAACGGGGAAAGACGACGGGGACCCTTGTCGCGCAGGATGAAGCCCGCCTCGACGATGCCCTCGATGCCGCCGATGCCGGAACCGATCAGCACGCCGGTGGCGCACTGGTCGTCATCGGTCTTAGGATGCCAGCCGGCATCCGCAAGCGCCATGTCGGCCGCCGCGATCGCATAGATGATGAAGTGGTCGACCTTGCGCTGTTCCTTGGCTTCCATCCAATCGTCGGGATTGAAGGTGCCCTCGCCTTCGCCGGTCGGAATGCGGCAGGCGATCTTCGCCGGCAGGTCCTCGACCTCGAATTCGGTCACGCGGCGCGCGCCGCTCTGACCAGCCAGAAGGCGCGACCAGGCCAGTTCCGTTCCACATCCCAGAGGAGATACCATGCCGGTACCGGTGATAACGACACGTCTCATCGTCCGTAGCCCACCCCACTCTTGCAGCCGATGCCATTTGAATACAGTAAGGCCCGCTGTCTGCGGGCCTCAGCGGGATCAACACTCCTGAGAGCCTTCCCGCAATGACGATGATCGATCAGGACTGAGCCTTCTCGATGAACTTGACCGCGTCGCCGACGGTCAGGATCGAGTCAGCGGCATCGTCCGGGATTTCGACGCCGAATTCTTCTTCGAAGGCCATGACCAGTTCGACGGTATCGAGCGAGTCCGCGCCCAGATCGTCGATGAAGCTCGCGCCTTCAACAACCTTTTCAGCGTCTACGCCGAGATGATCAACAACAATTTTCTTAACGCGTTCTGCGATATCGCTCATGTCGGTTTCCTCGACCTTCTTTATCTCAAGGGTCGCCGTGATGGCGTCCCTGCCCTGCCTTTCGTCGGCGGCTCTTTCTATACCAGCCGACAAATTTGTTCTGCCCTGTCTTTCGAACCCGCCATGCGATCAGGCGCATAGCCGTTTCCCTTCAAAACCGGGCGACTGTTCACAGTCATGGCCCGCTTAACACGGTTTAAGTTCCGCGCAAAGCCTGAAAATCGCCGTCGCCAATTGGTCAACATACAATTGCATGTCGCCGCTTAACGACGCGATGCAACATCAGATCATCGCCATGCCGCCGTTCACATGCAAAGTCTGGCCGGTCATGTAGGACGCTTCCGACGACGCGAGATAGAGAACGGCAGACGCGACTTCCGCACCCGTTCCCATGCGCTTCATCGGGATCGCACCCATGATGGCTTCCTTCTGCTTGTCGTTGAGCTTGCCCGTCATGGCGCTCTCGATGAAGCCCGGGGCAACGCAGTTGACCGTCACGTTACGGGTGGCGATTTCCTGGGCGAGCGACTTCGAAAAGCCGATCATGCCCGCCTTGGATGCGCAGTAGTTGGCCTGGCCCGGATTGCCGGTGACGCCAACGACCGAGGTGATGTTGATGATGCGGCCATAGCGGCGGCGCATCATCGGATGGGTCAATTCGCGCGTCAGGCGGAAGACGGCCGTCAGGTTGACCTCCAGCACGCTGTCCCAGTCGGCATCGCTCATGCGGACGAAAAGGCCGTCCTTGGTGATACCGGCATTGTTGACGAGAATATCGACGCCTTCGAGTTCAGCCTCGGCCTTCTCGCCGAGAGCCTTGACCTCGTCGCGATCCGAAAGGTTGGCCGGGAAGATCTTGACACGCTCGCCGAGTTCGGCGGCCAGCGCCTCCAGCTTCTCGACGCGGGTGCCGTGCAGGCCGACGGTTGCGCCGCGCGCATGCAAGAGACGGGCGATCTCTTCGCCGATGCCGCCGGTTGCACCGGTGACGAGTGCCTTGCGGCCGGTCAGGTCAAACATGATGCGAGTTCCTTGTTCTGATGGTTCCGGATGTCAGCCGAGGAGTGCCGCAAGCGCGGCATCGATGTCGGCCGGCGTATTGACGGCTACGCCCGTGACATTCTTGTCGATGCGGCGGGCAAGTCCCGTCAGGACCTTGCCCGAACCCAGTTCATAAAGCGTCGTGACGCCGTTCTTGCCGAACCACTCGACCGTTTCGCGCCAGCGCACCTGGCCCGTTACCTGCTCGACGAGCAGAGCGGCGATCTCGTTGGCATCGGTGACGGGGACAGCGCGCACATTGGCGATCAGCGGCACGACGGGGTTCTTCTTTTCAACGCCGGCAAGCGCCTCGCGCATGGCGTCGGCGGCGGGTGCCATGAGGGCGGAATGGAAGGGCGCGGAAACCGGCAGCATGATGGCGCGTTTGGCGCCCTTTTCGCTCGCAAGTGCTGCGGCCTTTTCGACGGCAGCCCTGGCGCCGGAAATGACAAGCTGGCCGCCGCCGTTGTCGTTGGCGATCTGGCAGGAGCCAAGCGCGGATGCATCCTTGCAGACCGCTTCGACATCGCCGTGTTCCAGGCCGATGATCGCCGCCATCGCGCCTTCGCCGACAGGAACTGCCGCCTGCATGGCGTTGCCGCGAATGCGCAGAAGCCGGGCGGTGTCGGCAAGCGAGAACGTGCCGGCGGCGCAGAGAGCGGAATATTCGCCGAGCGAATGGCCGGCGACATAGGAGACCTTGGCCTTGAGGTCGAGGCCACGTGCCTCGAGCACGCGGATCACGGCCATGGACACGGCCATCAGCGCCGGCTGGGCATTGGCGGTCAGCGTCAGCTTGTCTTCCGGCCCGTCGAACATGACCGCGGAAAGCTTTTCGCCCAGCGCCTCGTCGACCTCTTCGAATACGGCCTTCGCCTCCGGATATGTATCGGCAAGTTCCTTGCCCATGCCGACGGCCTGGCTGCCCTGGCCCGGAAACGTAAATGCCAAAGTCATAGGATTATCCTTCCTCGGATCGGGTGTTTACCCTTCGTTTTTCCTTTCCAATTGACGTTCTTGCCGCATGAGTCAAGTCCGCGCGCCCTGAACGCCCCATAGGCCACAGACTTCATCGACCTCCGGTTTGGGCTTGCGCCGCAGCGAAACCGTCCTAGATTTGCGCGGGGCCGTCCCTCCTCTTTCCTTCCCCCTCCCACCGTCCGAGACCATTTTCATGAAGCACAGACAACTTGGCCGCACCGGTATTTCCGTTTCCGAAATCTGCCTGGGCACGATGACCTGGGGTTCACAGAACAGCGAAGCAGAAGCCTTCGAGCAGATGGATTACGCGCTGGAACACGGCGTCAACTTCTTCGACACCGCAGAACTCTATCCTACGACGCCGCTGTCGCCGGAGACCTATACGCTGACGGAGACCTTCATCGGCCGATGGTTCGCAAGAACCGGCAAGCGCAAGGATGTCGTTCTCGCCACCAAGGTCGCCGGAGCGGGCCGCTCCTATATCCGCGGTGGCCGCCCGATCAACGGCGCCACCATCCGCGAAGCCGTCGACGCCAGCCTCCGGCGTCTCCAGACCGACTATATCGACCTCTATCAGATCCACTGGCCCAATCGCGGGCATTTCCATTTCCGCCAGGCGTGGAAATACGATCCCTTTCATCAGGATCGCGAACGCACCATCGCCGACATGATCGAAAAGCTGGAAGCGCTCGACGAGTGCGTCAAGGCCGGCAAGATCCGAGCGATCGGGCTCTCGAACGAGACGACCTGGGGCACGCAGAAATACCTGTCGCTCGCCGCCGAGCGCGGCCTGCCCCGCGTCGCCACCGTGCAGAACGAATACAGCCTCCTCTACCGCCATTTCGATCTCGACATGGCGGAACTCTCGCATCACGAGGATGTCGGCCTGCTTGCCTATTCGCCGCTCGCCGCCGGTCTTCTCACCGGCAAGTATCTCGGCGGCCAAAAACCGGCCGGCTCCCGCGGCGCCATCAACGGCGACCTCGGCGGACGGCTGCAGCCGCTGCAGGAACCGGCGGTCCGCGCTTATGTCGACATTGCCCAAAAGCACGGCATCGATCCGGCCCAGATGGCGCTCGCCTTCTGCCTGACACGCCCGTTCATGGCCTCCGTCATCATCGGCGCGACATCAATGGAGCAGTTGAAAACGGATATCGGCGCAGCCGACCTCACGCTTTCCGACGAGATCATGAAGGAAATCGCCGCCATCCATCGGCAATATCCCGCTCCGATCTGAGGCGAAAACCGACCTTCGATGGCGGGCGGAGAGGTTTTACGCCCTGCCCGCTTGCCTTCCCGGCAAAAATGCGTATAAGCGCGCTGTTCACAACACCCGGTCTCATGGCTGGTGGCTGAACGGAGGGCAGGCTTTCGCAAGATCGCCGCAGGAACCCAAGGGGTTCCGGCCTCCCGTGTCTCCGCTCTCGACCGTCTCGATCAAACGCTTTTCTTGCCTTGGGGAAACCCAATCAGGAGCAGTCGTTGAGGCTTAGCGCCGGATCCCGGGTGATGACAACCGCAAGAAAGGCAAGCTTACCATGGCTCTTTACGAACATGTATTCCTTGCCCGGCAGGATATGTCCGCTCAGCAGGTTGATGCCCTCGTCGAACAGTACAAGGGCGTCATCGAAGCTAACGGCGGCAAGGTCGGGCGCATCGAAAACTGGGGCCTCAAGTCCCTGACGTACCGCATCAAGAAGAACCGCAAGGCTCACTACGCCCTCATGGACATCGATGCTCCGGCACCGGCCGTCCACGAGATGGAGCGCCAGATGCGCATCAACGAAGACGTTCTTCGTTACATGACCATCGCCGTCGAAGCCCATGAAGAAGGCCCGTCCGCGATGATGCAGAAGCGCGACCGCGACGACCGTCCGCGCCGCGAAGGCGACGATCGTGGCCCGCGCCGCGAAGGTGGTTTCGGCGACCGTGGTCCGCGCCGTCCGCGCGAAGACCGTGCATAAGGAGATATGACAATGGCTGACGTTTCTTCCTCCCCGGCACGCCGCCCGTTCCACCGCCGTCGCAAGACGTGCCCCTTCTCCGGCGCTAACGCTCCGAAGATCGACTACAAGGACGTTCGTCTCCTGCAGCGCTACATTTCCGAGCGCGGTAAGATCGTTCCGTCCCGCATCACCGCCGTTTCCCAGAAGAAGCAGCGCGAACTCGCCCAGGCGATCAAGCGCGCCCGCTTCCTCGGCCTGCTGCCCTACGTCGTCGCTTAATTCGCTTTTTCGACCCGCTGACAAATGTCGGCGGGTCGATCTCCCTTCCGTGTTGGGCGCGGATCGGAACCCATGCCGGAAGAGCCGGACTTCGAGCGAAGTCTCAGCGCCTTCGGGTGAAATCCCATGTTGGGGCACGGCGCTCAGTTTCTGAGTCCGGATTTTCCCCTAACTGCTTGATGTAGCAGGACAGCGAACGTGAAACAGGTGAATGGACAATTGCTGCTGACCGGCATCATCGCCGGTATGACCGCCGCCCTGCTGGTGCTGGGCGCGAATGCACAGCCGTCCCTTTCCGCCATTCTTTATGCCGCATCGGCGCTGCCCATTCTGATCGTGGGCCTCGGCTGGGGCAATCTCGCGGCCATCGTCGCGATCGCCGTCGCCGGCGCTATCGGTGCTGTCGCCATCTCGCCGCTGTTTGCGCTGATGATGGCAATCTTCACGCTGCTGCCCGCCGGATGGCTCGGCCATCTCGCCAACCTCGCCCGCCCGGCCTCCGAAATCGGCGGACCGGCGAACCTGATGGCCTGGTACCCGCTCTCCGATATCCTGCTGCACCTTTGCGCGCTCGTTGCGCTCGCGGTCATCTTTCTCGGTATCATGATCGGCTATGGCCCGGAACTGACCAACCAGCTGATCGACGTGATGGTCTCCACCATGACGGAACAGGACCCCTCCATGGCGATGGAGCCGGCCGCCGTCGAACAGGTGAAGCGGCTCTTCGTCATCACCGTCCCGGTCGTCCAGGGCGGCATGTGGGTGATGATGCTGTTCGCCGCCTATTACATCGCCATTCGGATCGTCTCCGCCTCCGGCCGCGCCTTGCGTCCGAGGGAAGACATTCCGTCGGCACTTAGAATGAACCGCAATGCGCTCTTCGTGTTTCTGGCCGGCATTCTCGGCTGTTTCGCGGGCGGTACGCCGGCCCTGGTCGGGGCGACGCTTTGCGGCACTTTCGGCGCGGGCTTCCTGATCAGCGGCTTCGCGTCGCTGCACCTGCGTACCCGCGGCAAGGACTGGCGCGCACCGGTGCTGGTCCTCGTCTATCTCTCGATGCTGCTGGCCCTGCCGGCCTTCATCGTTCTCGTTCTCGGTCTCGCCGACACAAGGCGGACCGTGGCCCTTACACCGGCGGCCTCCGGCTCCGGCCCAGACAATCCCGATTCGTGAACTCAAACTGAAAGGAACAATGCAATGGAAGTCATCCTTCTCGAACGCATCGCCAAGCTCGGCCAGATGGGCGAAACCGTAAAGGTCCGCGACGGCTTTGCCCGTAACTACCTGCTGCCGCTCGGCAAGGCTCTTCGCGCCAACGCGGCCAACAAGGCCCGTTTCGAATCCGAGCGCGCAACGCTCGAAGCCCGTAACCTCGAGCGCAAGTCGGAAGCCCAGAAGGTTGCCGAAGTTCTCGACGGCAAGTCCTTCATCATCGTCCGCGCTGCTGGCGAAACCGGCCAGCTCTACGGTTCGGTTGCCGCCCGCGACATCGTCGACACGCTGGCTGCCGAAGGCTTCAACATTGCCCGCAACCAGGTCGAGCTCAACCACCCGATCAAGGCCATCGGCCTGCACAAGGTGACCATGCACCTGCATGCCGAGGTCGAGATCTCGATCGAAGTCAACGTTGCCCGCTCCACCGAAGAAGCCGAGCGTCAGGCCAAGGGCGAAAGCCTTACCTCGGCCGACGCCATCTACGGCGTTGACGAAGACGCGCTGCGTCCGGAAGACTTCTTCGATCCGGATGCAGACCGCGACGGCGACGAAGAATAAGCAATCGGCCCTTCAGGGCATTGCGAAACGCCCGGTCCTTGCGGACCGGGCGTTTTCTTTTGGGTGGCGACGAAGACAAATTCGGGGGCTGCCCGTCATCGCGCCATCGGGAGAAGTCGACTGCCGAACGACACAACTTGGCAAGCGGCATCTCATGAGAATGCGGCCTTGAAATTTCCGCCTGGCCGATCCTTTTGCGGGTTATATTCGTCGCCAGGTCGTGCTGATTCGCGTCCCGGACGACGCAAGGAGAATCCGCCGTTCGCGTGCTGATTTTCCCTCGCCTGTGGATAAGAGGGACAACCGCCCCGATGGCGCGCGATCGGCGCTTTGCGCCCACGTGTTGCCGTGATGTCGTTGACTCTTGGACGGGCAGCCGACAAACCGGTTTTTTTGTTGATCGACGTTTCGAAAAGAAAAGACGGTAGCCCGCGATGAACGACGCTGCGCGCAAGATTGCTCCCATCAAGCCGGCCGAGCCGCTTTACCGGGAGGCTCCCAACAATATCGAGGCCGAGCAGGCACTGCTCGGCGCAATCCTCGTCAACAACGATGCCTATTACCGTGTCTCGGACTTCCTGAAGGCGGAGCATCTTTACGAACCGTTGCACCGCAAGATCTTCGAGGTCGCCTCGGAAATCATCCGCATGGGCAAGACGGCCAACCCGGTCACCATCAAGACCTTCCTGCCATCAGAGGAAAAGGTCGGCGACCTGACGGTGGCGCAGTATCTCGCCCGTCTTGCCTCTGAAGCCGTGACTATCATCAATGCCGAGGACTATGGCCGCGCGATCTACGATCTTGCACTCCGCCGCGCGCTGATTACCATCGGCGAGGATGTCGTCAACATCGCCTATGACGCCCCGCTCGACATGCCGCCGCAGGCGCAGATCGAGGACACGGAACGGCGTCTCTTCGCGCTTGCCGAGAACGGCCGCTATGACGGCGGCTTCCAGTCGTTCAACGACGCCGTAGCGCTCGCCGTCGACATGGCGGGAGCTGCCTTCGAACGCGACGGAAACCTCTCCGGCATATCGACGGGCATCATGTCGCTCGACTCCAAAATGGGCGGCCTCCAGCGCTCCGACCTTATTATTCTCGCCGGACGTCCCGGCATGGGTAAAACCTCGCTCGCAACCAACATCGCCTGGAACATCGCTGCGGCTTATGAGCCGGAGATCATGCCGGACGGCTCCTTCAAGGCCAAGAATGGCGGCGTCGTCGGCTTCTACTCGCTCGAAATGTCGTCCGAGCAGCTTGCCACCCGTATCATGTCCGAGCAGACAGAAGTCTCCTCCTCCAAGATCCGCCGCGGCGACATTACCGAACACGAATTCGAAAAGCTGGTCGGCTTCTCGCAGACCATGCAGAAGGTGCCTCTCTTCATCGACCAGACCGGCGGCATCTCGATTGCCCAGCTTGCGGCGCGCGCGCGCCGACTGAAGCGCCAGCGCGGTCTCGACTGCCTGGTGGTCGACTACGTTCAGCTGATGACCGGCACCGGAAAGGCCGGCGAGAACCGCGTTCAGGAGATCACCGCCATCACCACGGGCCTGAAGGCGCTCGGCAAGGAACTGAACGTGCCGATCATCGCGCTCTCCCAGCTTTCCCGTCAGGTGGAAAGCCGCGACGACAAGCGCCCACAGCTCTCCGACCTGCGTGAATCGGGCTCGATCGAACAGGACGCCGACGTGGTGCTCTTCGTGTTCCGCGAGGAATACTATGTGAAGAACATGGAACCGCGCGACCCCGCCGATCCGAAATATGCCGAGTGGGAAGCCCAGATGGAGAAGGTCAAGGGCACGGCGGACGTCATCATCGCCAAGCAGCGCCACGGACCGACCGGCACCGTGAAACTCGCCTTCCAGGCCGAGTTCACCCGCTTTGCCGACCTCGCCGACCCGACCTTCATCCAGTACGAAGAGCCTTGAGATCGAAGGGCGCCCGCAGGCGCCCTTTTCTTTTGCAAGAACATTTCCGGCGATAACGAAGTCGCCTTCCATGCTCTCTCTTTGTTCTCACGGATTTCCGGACGCGAACCCGCTTCGTGTTTTTGCGGGAATGACTCTAGAAGCCGAATGCCCTCAGCAACGCGACCGTGACCACGCCGCTTGCGGCCGCCGGAAGGAGCGGCAGGCGGGTGGCGGCGACTGCCACGATGGCGCATCCGATGGTTTCGGCCCAGCCTGTGGCAAAGGCCGTCGGGGCCACCACTGCCATCAGAACAGACGGCGGGATGGCGCCGAGGATTTCCTCCGTTGTCCGCGAGAGCTTCAGGAACCGGCCGACGAGAAGGCCTGCCAGACGTGTGGACATGGTGGCGGCGGCCATCGCGAGGATGGCAAGCAAGGTCGTGGGATCGACCGTCATGCCCGGACCTCCCGCTCCCGCAACGAAGCGATGGCGGCCACGGCGACGCCCCCGAGCGCGCCGCCGAGGATATACCAGACGCCCGGTGTGAGACGATGGACCAGCAGGGCGGATACCGCACTCCCGACGAGGATCAGGCCCGTGCGGCTCCCGCGCCAGAAGCCGGCGATCAGGATGACAAAGACGGCCGGAAAGGCGAAGTCCATGGCGATTACCGCCGGATCTCCGACCAGGCGCCCCACAAGCGCGCCGAACAGCCCTGACAGCACCCATGTCGCATAGAAGGGCAAGGCGGCGCCGAAAAACCAGGCCGGCGTCAGCCGCTGCCGACGGGCACGAAATTCGGCGACGGCCCAGATTTCGTCAGCGAGGAGGAGCATGGACATCGCCTTCTGCCGAGGGCTGAAGCTTGCCATATGGCGCGAGATCGAGGTGCCCATCAGCACGTGCCGGATGTTGACGAGCAGGGCTCCCGCGCCAAGTGCGGCGATGTTCGCCGGATGGGTCCAGATGTCCATCGCGACGAATTGCGAACCGCCTGCGAAAACCAGCGCGCTCATCAGCATGGCTTCCATCGGCGAAAGCCCCTTGGTCGCAGCGACGGCGCCGAAGACGAGGCCGATCGGCACGACCGCGACGGTGAGCGGCAAGATGGAGTGAAAGCCTTGCCGGAACTCCTGGCGTAGCGAGGATGTCATGCTGTCTTCCCTGCAGAATTTCCCTGCATGGATAGGGCTTCGCGTCCGCCGGATCTTGAAGGAAAGTGATCGCCGGGCGCAAAGGCAGCGAATGAGGGATCGGGAGAATGGCGAGAGTGTGCCGCATCAGCGGCCGGGCTTTCTTCGCCGCTTCATCGCGGAAACGGCCGGTCTGAAGCGGCACGACCGCTCGCCCAGGCCTTTTGCAGCGTGTCAGGCAACACGGAACTGGCCGGGTGTAACACCGATGCGAGATTTGAAATGCCTGCTGAAATGGGCCTGATCGGCAAAGCCGCAGTCGAAGGCGACCTCTGCAATCGGACGTCCGAGCCGGAGCAGCATGCGCGCCTGACGGACGCGGACATCGGTCAGGAAAGCATGGGGCGTGATATGGAACTCCTTGCGAAAAGCCCGGATGAGATGCGCCCTCGACAGCCCGGCGACCTCGGCCAGCTCTTCAAGCCCGACATCGGTCGCAAAATTGGCGATGAGATAATCGCGCGCACGCGATACGGCAGTGCGTTCGCGCGTGTCGATCGGTGCGAGGTTGTGACTGCCGTAGCGGGCAAAGACGGCGGCAAGGACCCGGAACATCCCCTCCTCCGCCTCGAGCGCGCCGGACTTTTCCTCCAGCGCGCGGTGAGCATCGTGAAAGGCCTGCGCGAGTTCCCCGTCCTGCGGCAGTTCCCGGGCGAAGGCGGGAGTGGCGCGACAGGCCTTGCCCGTCACGTCTTCCAGAACCTCACGAAACAAGCCTTCTGCGGGATAGATCATGCGGTAGCGATAGCCGCTTTCTCCCGGCACGCCATCGTGCACGACTTCCGGGTTAATCAGATAGAGGTGACCCGGACCTGTCTCTTCCCTGCTGCCACGGATACGTGCGATCTGGCTTCCGGCCTCGATTGCGCCGATCGAAAAGGTCTCGTGGGAATGCGGCGCATATTCATGGGTCTGAAACGTGGCGCTCAGGCATTCCATGTCGCGAAATCGTCCGTCCCGCCAGAAGCGCGTTGTCTCGATCTTCGACAGCGGCATATCGCTGACGGCCTGTGCCTGAGAGATATTGTGCATCGCCAAATATTAGCGCCTCCGGCCGTTCCAGTCTTGAAGAAAAGTGATAGGCTCGCCGCATCCCTCAACAGACATGCGCTTTTCCAAAATGACCGATGCCTTTGACTTCTCCGAAGCCTCCGACGAGTTTCTCGCTGCGGCCACGCGCCTGACCGTCGACCTTAACGCCGTCGCGAGCAACTGGCGCGACATGGCGAAGCGATCCGGCAGGGCGCGCGCTGCCGCCGTGGTCAAGGCAGACGCCTACGGGCTCGGCATCGAGGATGTCGGCCGTACCCTTTATCATGCCGGCGCCCGCGATTTCTTCGTGGCGGTGCCCGCCGAGGGTGCGACGCTCAGGCCCTATGCGCCTGAAGCCCGGATCTTCGTGCTGTCCGGCATCTGGCCCGGCTCCGAGCATTTCTTCTTCGACCACGATCTCGTACCGGTTCTCGGCTCCGACGAACAGCTTGCCTTCTGGATGTCCGCCGTGGCGGAGCATGGCGACCATCCTTGCGCGCTGCATGTCGACACGGGCTTCAACCGTCTCGGCCTGTCGGTCGAGGATGCCCTGGCGCTGGCCGACGACGTATCCCGGCCGGCCAGCTTTTCGCCGGTGCTGGTGCTGAGCCATCTTGCCTGCGCGGACAATCCCACCTCGCCGATGAACCGCCAGCAGCTTGAATCATTCCGGCGGGTTAGCGCGGCTTTCGAAGGCATCGATTCAAGCCTTTCAGCTTCTGCTGGAATCTTTCTAGGCCCCGAATATCATTTCGACCTCACCCGTCCGGGCATTGCCGTCTATGGCGGCGAGGCCGTGAACGGCGCGCCAAACCCGATGCGCCCGACGGTCAAGGCGGAAGCTCGAATCCTGCAGATCCGCGAGGCCAAGGCAGGCGAGTGCGTGAGCTATGGCGCAAGCCTGAAGCTTGCCCGCGACAGCCGCCTTGCCATCGCCGCCGCCGGTTATGCGGACGGCTATCAGCGCTCCGCCTCCGGCAGCGGCGTCGCGCTGCGCCAGACCGGTATTGCCGGAGCATGCGGCTTCATCGCGGGCCACAAGGTCCCGGTCGCCGGCCGCGTGACCATGGACATCACCATCTTCGACGTGACGGACGTTCCCGCCAACGCGATTGCCGTCGGCGATTATATCGAGCTCTTCGGCCCCAACATGCCGCTCGACGAGGTGGCGCGGGCAGCCGGCACGATCGGTTACGAGCTTCTGACCTCCGTCGGACTGCGTTACGAGCGCCACTATAACGAAACAGACTGACCACAGTCTGAAGACTTGTATCTTCCTGCAGTTTGGCCTAACTGGAGAACAGATATTCACTTTTTGTTCTCTCGGAACGAAACGCGGGAAGCCTCCTGATGGCGAAGGCCAGAACTCAATTCATCTGCCAGAACTGCGGAACCGTCCACAGCCGCTGGGCCGGCAAGTGCGACGGCTGCGGCGAATGGAACACCATTGTCGAGGAAGACCCGATGGGCGGCATCGGGGCGGGTCCCGGCAAGGTACCGAAGAAGGGCCGCCCGGTGACACTCACCTCGCTTTCCGGCGAGATCGAGGAAGCGCCACGCATTCCGACCGGCATGGGCGAGCTCGACCGGGCCACCGGCGGCGGTTTCGTGCGCGGTTCGGCCGTGCTGATCGGCGGCGATCCGGGCATCGGCAAGTCGACGCTGCTCATGCAGGCGGCGGCCGCCCTCTCCCGCAAGGGCCATCGCGTCATCTATGTTTCGGGTGAGGAAGCGGTCGCCCAGGTCCGGCTTCGCGCGCAGCGCCTCAATGCGGCGCAGACGGATGTGCTGCTTGCCGCGGAGACCAATGTCGAGGATATTCTCGCAACGATTTCAGAGGGCAAGCGCCCCGACCTCGTCATCATCGACTCCATCCAGACGCTGTGGAGCGATACGGCCGAATCGGCACCCGGCACGGTCACGCAGGTCAGGACCGGCGTGCAGGCGATGATCCGCTTCGCCAAGCAGACGGGCGCGACCATGGTGCTGGTCGGCCATGTCACCAAGGACGGCCAGATCGCCGGCCCCCGCGTCGTCGAGCACATGGTCGATGCCGTGCTCTACTTCGAAGGCGATCGCGGCCATCACTACCGCATCCTGCGCACGGTGAAGAACCGCTTCGGACCGACCGATGAGATCGGCGTGTTCGAAATGTCCGACAAGGGGCTGCGCGAAGTCGCCAACCCTTCCGAACTCTTCCTCGGCGAACGCAACGAGAAGGCCCCGGGTGCGGCGGTCTTCGCCGGCATGGAGGGTACCCGCCCCGTCCTGGTCGAGGTGCAGGCTCTGGTCGCCCCGACGACGCTCGGTACGCCGCGCCGCGCGGTGGTCGGCTGGGACAGTTCGCGGCTTGCCATGATCCTCGCCGTGCTGGAGGCGCATTGCGGCGTTCGCCTCGGACAGCACGACGTCTACTTGAATATTGCCGGCGGATACCGCATCTCAGAGCCTGCCGCGGACATGGCGATCGCCTCGGCACTGGTTTCCTCGCTGGCCGGTCTTGCCCTTCCGGCCGATTGCGTCTATTTCGGCGAAGTCAGCCTGTCGGGTGCCGTCAGGCCGGTTGCGCATACGGCTCAGCGACTGAAAGAAGCGGAAAAGCTCGGCTTCTCGACCGCTGTTCTGCCCGCGGCCTCGTCGGAACTGCCGAAAGGCGCGGCGGGAAAGTGGAAAGAGGTGGAAAGCCTGCCGGATCTCGTGGCGCGGATCGCCGGTTCCCGGCTGAAGGCCCGCCAGGAACAGGACGGCGAGTGACGGAATGGGGCATACATGCCCTGCGCGCCGAAGACGGTGGTGACGGTGACTTGATGCAGGCCCCGCCTGCAACTCTTGGAGTTGGTATTTATGCCCATTACGATTTTCGACGGTATTGTCATCGGCGTCGTTCTGTTTTCCGCCGTGCTCGCCATGGTGCGCGGTTTTTCACGCGAAGTGCTCTCGATCGCAAGCTGGGCTGGCGCGGTTGCCGCAGCTTACTATCTTTATCCGATCCTGGTGCCGTATATTAAGAACTACACCAGCGACGAGCGTATCGCGATTGCGGGTTCGGCCGGCGCGATCTTCCTCATTGCGCTGATCGTGATTTCCTTCATTACGACCCGGATCGCCGACTTTATCATCGACAGCCGGATCGGCGCGCTTGACCGCACGCTCGGCTTCCTGTTCGGCGCCGCACGCGGTATTCTGCTTTTGGTCGTCGCCGTGGCGTTCTGGAACTGGCTGATCGACGTCAAGCACCGGCCCGACTGGGTCAACAATGCCAAGACGAAGCCGTTCCTGGATGGCCTCGTCGGAAAACTTGAGGCAGTATTGCCGGAGGATATCGAGCCGCAGATCCGCGCCCGCATCCTCGGCAAGGAAGAGCCGGCTGGCGAACCGCCGGCAGAGCAGGTTCCGGGCGAACAGGCACCCGCCGAAGACGCACCGGCACCCGCCACCAGCAACTGACAGGGCGCGGCCATCGGCCGCGCAAGAATTCGCATGACGGAGGCAGCCGGATCGGGACAGACCGGTGCCGCCGTGGTAACGCATTCCAGATTGCAGCTGTCCCATGCGAGCAAAGGCGAGCTTCGATGATCCAGTCCACCCAATCCGATTTCGCATTCGGTCTCGACGACGACACCCTGCATGAAGAATGCGGGGTGTTCGGCATTCTGGGCCATCCCGACGCAGCGACACTGACCGCGCTCGGCCTGCACGCGCTTCAGCATCGCGGTCAGGAGGCAGCCGGCATCGTTTCCTTCGACGGCAAGCGCTTCCATCAGGAACGCCATATGGGCCTCGTCGGCGACCACTACACCAATCCGGCGACGCTGGCGCGACTGCCCGGCAGCATATCCATCGGCCATACGCGCTACTCGACCACCGGCGAAGTTGCCATGCGCAACGTGCAGCCGCTGTTCGCCGAGCTGGAGGAAGGCGGCATCGCCGTTGCCCATAACGGCAATTTCACCAACGGCCTGACGCTGCGCCGCCAGATCATCGCCACCGGCGCCATCTGTCAGTCGACTTCGGATACGGAAGTCGTGCTCCACCTGATCGCCCGCTCGCGCCACTCCTCCACATCGGACCGCTTCATCGACGCCATCAGGCAGATGGAGGGCGGCTATTCCATGCTGGCGATGACGCGCACCAAGCTCATCGCCGCCCGCGACCCGATCGGCATCCGTCCGCTGGTCATGGGCGAGCTCGACGGCAAGCCGATCTTCTGCTCGGAAACCTGTGCGCTGGACATCATCGGCGCCAAGTTCATCCGCGATGTCGAGAACGGCGAAGTCATCATCTGCGAGATCCAGCCGGACGGCTCGATCACCGTCGACGCCCGTAAGCCGAGCAAGCCCCAGCCGGAGCGGCTCTGCCTGTTCGAATATGTCTACTTCGCGCGGCCGGATTCGGTCGTCGGCGGACGTAACGTCTATACGACACGCAAGAACATGGGCATCAACCTCGCCAAGGAATCCCTTGTCGAGGGCGACGTGGTCGTTCCGGTTCCGGATGGCGGCACGCCTGCGGCGCTCGGCTATGCCCAGCAAAGCGGCATCCCCTTCGAATACGGCATCATCCGCAACCATTACGTGGGCCGTACCTTCATCGAGCCGACCCAGCAGATCCGCGCCTTCGGCGTCAAGCTGAAGCATTCTGCGAACCGCGCGATGATCGAAGGCAAGCGCGTGATCCTGGTGGACGACAGCATCGTGCGCGGCACGACCTCGCTCAAGATCGTGCAGATGATCCGCGAAGCCGGCGCGAAGGAAGTGCATCTGCGGGTCGCCTCGCCGATGATCTTCTATCCCGATTTCTACGGCATCGACACGCCCGATGCGGACAAGCTTCTGGCAAACCAGTATGCGGATGTCGAAGCCATGGCGAAATATATCGGCGCCGATTCGCTTGCCTTCCTGTCGATCAACGGCCTCTACCGCGCCGTCGGCGGCGAAGATCGTAACGCGGCCCGGCCGCAGTTCACCGATCATTATTTCACCGGCGACTATCCGACGCGCCTTCTCGACAAGAACGGCGAAGCGATGGGTAACAAGCTCTCGATGCTTGCCAGCAACGGCTGAACGCCAGAGACAAGAGACAGGCAGATCATGACAGTTGACCTGAAGGGCCGTATCGCGCTCGTCACCGGCGCCTCGCGCGGCATCGGCTACTTTACCGCGCTCGAACTGGCAAAGGCCGGCGCTCATGTTGTCGCCTGCGCGCGCACCGTCGGCGGGCTGGAAGAGCTCGACGATGCGATCAAGGCCGCCGGCGGCTCGGCGACGCTTGTTCCCTTCGACCTCGCCGACATGAATGCAATCGACGCGCTCGGCGCCTCGATCCACGAGCGCTGGGGCAAGCTCGACATCCTCGTCGCCAACGCAGGCGTGCTCGGCGTCATCTCGCCGATCGACCACGTCGAGGCCAAGGTGTTCGAAAAGGTGATGAACATCAACGTCACCGCGACCTGGCGTCTCATCCGGTCGGTGGCACCGCTCATCACCAGGTCCGATGCCGGCCGCGCACTGATCCTCTCCTCGGGCGCCGCCCACAAGTGCCGCCCGTTCTGGGGGGCTTACTCGGCCTCAAAGGCAGCCGTCGAGGCGCTTGCCCGCACCTGGGCTGCGGAGACCCAACGCCTGCCGCTCCGCATCCTCTCCATCGACCCGGGCGCCACCCGAACCGCCATGCGCGCCCAGGCAGTGCCGGGCGAAGATCCGGAAACCCTGCCGCATCCCTCCGAGGTCGCCGCGAAGCTCCTGCCGCTTTGCGGACCGGACCAGACGGAAACAGGCAAGCTTTTCATCGTTCGCGAGAACAGGATCGTCGACTACCGCCTGCCGGAGTGACCTCATCGAGGGCGATCCGGCGGCCGTTCCAACCGCCTTGCAGAGTTTCCCATGCAACCCAGAGATATCGCTGCCTATAGTTTCCTCGCGATTGCCTGGGGCCTCTCCTTCCTGCTGCTGCTGAAGGTCGTCCATGCCTTCGGCTGGATCGGTGCGGTGACGTTCCGCTGTTTTCTTGCCGGTCTCATCCTGCTTGCCGCCGCCCGGCTCCGCGGGCGAAAACTCGATTTCAGCGTCGGATGGCTGCCCTTCCTCGTTATCGGCGCCACCACCGTCGCAGGACAGCTGATCGGCCTTTCCTATTCGACGCCGCTGATCGGCACCGCCATGGCCGCGATCTTCGTTGCCACCATTCCGCTCTTCTCGATGATTATCGGGCAGCTCTGGGGCATCGAGCGCATCACGCCACCGCGCGTCCTCGGACTGCTGCTCGGCACGGTCGGCATCGTCATGCTGGTCGGCTTCCCGGCGGCCCCTGTCGACGCTTCCTTCCTGCTCGGCTGCGTCGGCATGCTGTTTTCCACCTTTTCGGCGGCCTTCGGCAGCAATTACGCCAGCCGGCACCTGCGCGCCACCGGCGCGTGGGAGACCACGATCGGCTCGTTCCTGTGGGGCGGACTTATGACCCTGCCGCTCATCTACTTCGTGCCGGTTCCCGTCTCGCCGGAGCCGATCGACTATCTCTACCTCGTCATGCTGGCCGGGGTCATGAGCTCTCTGACCTATGTCACGTATTTCAACCTTGTCAGCCGCATCGGCGCCACGCGCGCCATCAGCGTCGAATTCGTCGTGACCATCGTCGCCGTTCTGGTCGGCGCGCTGGCGCTCGGCGAACAGCTGACGGCGATGCAGCTTGTGGGCGCAGCGGTCATCATCGCCGGCTGCTCGCTGGTGCTCGGCCTGCTGCCGTTGAAACCCAAGGCCCAGGTTGCGAACTGATCTCAGTTCTTCGCGGCGGCAGGCGCGAAGAGACGGGAAAATCCTGCTTCCGAAGGGCATAGGACGTTGAGGTCCACCGGACCCTCTATGCCGTCGAGGATGCCGTTATCGGCGAACTGCCAGATGGACCATTCTTTGCAACCTTCCTGCTCCGGTTCCCGGGAAATGCTTCGGAGCCAGAGATAATGCTCGGGAAAAAGCGGCTCGTTGCCCTTCAGATAGCGGTCGTGGAAGTCCTGCGTCACATAGAAGATCGGCTTTTGCGGGAACGTACCCCTGATCCCATCCATGAAGGCGTTCAGTTCGCCCGCCAGTTCGTCGACCGTCGGCACCTTGTCGCAATTTCCATGGAACTCGATGTCGACCGCGAGCGGCAGCGTCCCTTCCTCCCTCGGAACCGTGGCGATGACGTTCTGGGCCTGATCCCGCCCCGGTCGGCAGAAGGTGAAGAAGTGGTAAGCGCCGCGTACAAGACCGGCCTCCCCTGCCCTCCGCCAGTTCTCGGCGAATTTCTTGTCTCTGAAATCGCCGCCCTCGGTCGCCTTGATGATGGCGAAGCGCACATTCGGCTGCGCCCCGACCCTTGGCCAATCGATGTCGCCCTGGTGATGGCTGACATCGATGCCCTGGATCGGAAAGTCTTCAAGCGATGGAGAACGGAAGGGAGCCATTTCCGATCTATAGAGAATAAGAGCCGCACATGCAGCGGCCAATGTCACCGAACCGACGATGGTTGCCTTGACCGCACCGCGCATAGCCGCGCTCCCCCCCCCTGGCTTTCCCATGACCGGCACCGGATCTTAGCGCCGGACCGCCACGCAGAGAAGACGTCCGCCACCGGGGGAACCAGCCCGTGTTCAGCTACTTCTTGTGGCCCGCGACGAGCGCCCGGAGGGGCCCGCCTCATTCGCGGCAACGGGTGTCGCCTGGTCCTGCGTGAGCAGGTCACGCAAGGACTCGCCCGGCCGATGGATACGCACGGCATTTCGGCCATCGGCCTTCGCCTGATAGAGCGCGAGGTCGGCTGCCGCGAGCAAGGGATCGAGACTCGATGCCATCTCGTCGGTCGCGGCCACCCCGATGCTGACGGCAACTGGAACGAACCTTCCGTCGATCGTCGTGTGCAGGCATTCGACGGCCCGGCGCATGGCCTCGGCGATGTCGGCCGCATCGCTGGTCCCGACGTTCGGGATGAGGCAGGCGAACTCCTCACCGCCGATGCGGGCCAGAAGCCAATCGGCTTGCATCCGCCCTTCCAGCATGGCGGCAAATTCCATCAGCACCTTGTCGCCGGCGGCATGGCCGTGGGTGTCGTTGATCTGCTTGAAATGATCGATGTCGAAGAGCAGCAGCGCCGAAGGATTGCTCTCAAGCTTCAGCAATGTCTCGGCATGTTCGACGAAGGAACGGCGATTGCGCAGATTGGTGAGCGGATCGCGTTCCGCGACACGGCGGCTTGCACCCTCGTCGCGCTCCAGCGCGAGGATCAGCAGGGTAATGATCGACAGCATGACAAGCAGAGTCTGCAGCAGGGATGCCAACACGAACCAGTCGGCATATTGACCCGGCGCCTTGTAGGGAGGTTCGAGCAACAACGAGCCTACGAGCATCGAGTACCAAACGCCGCCGCGGGCGCAATGCACCCCGGCGGCCAGCTTGCGGGACGGTAGCGGTTCGCGTTGCATGCCAAGCCAGATCTCGCGCCCGCCGAGCACCGAATAGGTACCCAGAATGAGAGCGGCGGCCGCCGTGCGGAACGTCATCGAGGCGTGGAAGATCGGCGTCAGATACAGCACCACCCAGATCACCGTCCCGGCCGCGGCCCGGACGTAGTTGGGGCGCTTTCCTTCGAACACCGCGATCGCCTGCCAGAACAGGCCCAGTGCCAGTGCGCCGGCGCCCGGCGCGAACCCGGCGGAAATCCAGAACGGCACGATTGGACGCATGGCATGTGCGACCGTCCCGAGAAAACCGATGGCGGCCGCGAAGGTCAGGATGCCGAGCAGCACGCTGCTCCAGCGCTGACGCCAAAGGTTTCCGACCAGCAATGCCGAGATCAACGTCGAACACCCATGGATCACCATGATGGTCGGAAGATGCAGGAAATGGTTCATGCTGAAATAAGTGTCCGCTCAAAGAGACCTTGTAGCGTCATCCTACAAGACGGCTCATTGAGAAACCCTTACGCCGACGGCACCGCGGACGGAGCCTCTCACGCCCTCGCCGTCGCCGGGCGGCCAAGTGCCTCTCCTTCCGGAGTCGGGAAGCCTCGCCGCAGTCCTCCTGTCTGCATGCCTTGATGCCAAAATTGGTCCGGCGTTCCGCCGGATTTCCCCTCTTCGGCAACGGTCCGTGCCTTTCCTTCACCCGAACATCTGGCTAGCGTCGCGCGTCGCTGTCGAACCGGGAAGAGATCTCGAATGAAAGCCCTCGCCTATGCCATCACCCTGTTGCTTGCCGCGAGCCCAACGCTTGCCGACGACCTTACGGCGCTCAGCACGACCGCGACGTCGATCACCGGCGACATCAGCTTCGACGACCATGAAATCGTTTTTGAAAACGGCAGGAAACTGGTGTTCGATGAGCTGATCGCCGACAACTTCATCGTCGACGGCAAGAAGGTTCCGGCTTCGGTCTACAGCGTCGAGGGGCGGGAAAATCCGAAGCTCCTCAACGGCAACCGGCTGTGTGGCGAAAGTCCCGTCACCTATCTCGCCTCGTGGCTCGACGACGATGTCACCATGGTCGCCGTGTTCGAGACGCCGGACGCTCCTACGAGCGACGAAACCATGTGCGCGCTCTACACCTATATCTATCCCTGACGGACGTCAGGGACGCTCGCGAACGTCAATCACGAGCACTTGACCTTGCGCCTGAGCCGCGCCATAACACCGCGCATGAAAACGAGCATCTGCATTATTTGCGGGACTATTATTCGCTAGCGCAAACGCTGGCCCGGCCGTTTTCGTCTCCTGTTCAAGTCCCAGATGACAAACGCCCCGGTCCAGCCGGGCAATTGCATTCCGGGAGACAGACATGGCCGCAGGCCTCAAGCTTTACAACACGCTGACACGCGAGAAGATCGATTTCGAACCGATCGATCGGAACAATGTCCGCATGTATGTCTGCGGCCCCACCGTCTATGACTACGCCCACATCGGCAATGCCCGACCGGTCATCGTCTTCGACGTACTCTACCGGCTGCTGCGCCACATCTACGGCGCGGAGAAGGTGACCTATGTCCGCAACATCACCGACGTCGACGACAAGATCAATGCGCGAGCGCTGCGCGACTATCCGAACCTGCCGCTGAACGAGGCGATCCGCGCCGTCACGGAAAAGACCGAGGACCAGTTCCACGCCGACGTGGCAGCCCTTGGCTGCCTGCCGCCCGATGTCGAGCCGCGCGCGACCGACAACATCGCGCAAATGATCGACATCATCCAGAAGCTTCTCGACAAGGGACACGCCTATGTCGCGACCGGTTCCGAGGGCCAGGAAGTGCTGTTCTCGACCACGTCGATGGCGGATTACGGCCAGCTTTCCAAGCGCAAGCTCGAGGATCAGCAGGCAGGTGCGCGCGTCGCCGTCGAGGTCCACAAGAAGAACCCGGCCGACTTCGTTCTCTGGAAGGCGTCGGCTACGACAGAACCCGGCTGGCCAGCCGATTTCACCATCGACGGCGGCAAGGTTGCGATCTACGGCCGTCCCGGCTGGCACATCGAATGCTCGGCCATGTCCGGCCGCTATCTCGGCGACGTGTTCGACATCCATGGCGGCGGGCTGGACCTGATCTTCCCCCACCATGAAAACGAGATCGCCCAGTCGCGTTGCGCCCATGGCACCCATGTCATGGCGAATGTGTGGATGCATAACGGCTTCGTGCAGGTCGAAGGCCGCAAGATGTCGAAGTCGGAAGGCAATTTCGTCACCATCCACGAACTGCTGGCAACCGAGAAATTCGGCGGTCGCAAGTGGCCGGGGGAAGTGCTCAGGCTCGCCATGCTGATGACCCATTACCGCGAGCCGATCGACTTTTCCGTCAAGCGGCTGGAGGAAGCCGAACGCCTGCTGGCCAAGTGGCCTGTTGCCGATGCGGGCGATGCCGCGCCGGATGCAGCCGTCATCGAGGCGCTGAACGACGATCTGAACACGGTGTCAGCCGTGCAGACGCTGCATGCCCTTGCGCATGCCGCCAATGCGGACCCGTCGAAGCTCGGCGTTTTCGCGTCGAGCGCTGCCCTGCTCGGAGTAACGCCGAAGAAGGCCGAAGTCAGCGACGACCTTTCCGCTGCCGTCGAAGCGCTCGTTCAGATGCGACTTGAAATGCTGAAGGCGAAGAACTTCGCGGAAGCCGACAAGATCCGCGACGACCTCTCCGCCCGGGGTATCCAGCTCAAAGACGGCAAGGACAAGGAGACCGGCGAGCGAGTCACCACATGGGAGGTCAAGCGGTGAGCGAACGCATGATGGACCACATGTCGCTGCATGTGGCGGACCTTCCGGCCATGCGGGCCTTCTATGAAAAGGCCTGCGCGCCGCTCAGCATTTCCGTCGTCATGCAGGTGACCAAAGAAATGACCGGCTATGCCGACATGGCGGGTTTCGGCGGCCACAAGCCGTTCCTCTGGCTGGTCGGCACCGAGAAGACCGTACCTCCCCTGCACATGGCGCTGAGAGCCGAAAGCCGCGCCGAGGTCGATGCCTTCTATGCGGCTGCGATGGCTGCCGGTGGGCGGGACAACGGCAAGCCCGGTATCCGCGAGCATTACCACCGTAATTATTACGCAGCCTTCGTCATCGACCCGGAAGGGCACAATCTCGAAGCTGTCTGCCAGAAGCCGGAGTAGAGCCATGAGCGCCGCATCGGAACCGACCTACACCGGAGGCTGTCAGTGCGGCGCGGTGCGCTTCCGCGTCACGGGGGTGCTCACCGATTCCTCCATCTGCCATTGCCGCATGTGCCAGAAGGCTTTCGGCGCCTATTACGCGCCGCTCGTCTCTACCCGCGGGGCGAAACTCGAATGGACCCGAGGCGAGCCGAAGCGGTTCCGCTCTTCCAACTTTGCGCTGCGCGGTTTCTGCGAGAACTGCGGCACGCCGCTGACCTATGAGGCTCCCGACGGTATCGCGGTCGCGGCCGGCGCTTTCGATGATCCGTCGCTTTTGCCGCCCACGGTGCAGTTCGGGACGGAAGGCAAGATCGGCTTCGTCGATCGCCTGCACGAACTGCCGGGACATCGCACGGAGGAGGATGCGGAAGCCGCACCCTTCGTGCTGGATGTCGTTTCCTATCAGCATCCCGACCACGACACCGATGGCGACTGGCCGAGGAAGGAAACGCGATGACCGGGAAGAACCCCAATACCCAGATGCCGAAATGGCTGCTCTACGGCCTCATCGGCAAGGGAGTCCTCGTTGCCGTCATCACCATCGGCGTCGTCGCCTATGTGGCCTTGCGCTAGGAGAAGAACATGGAAGGCGTATTTACCGGTGGATGTCAGTGCGGCGCGGTGCGGTTTCGGGCTGAAAAGCTCGGACGACCGTCGATCTGCCATTGCCGCATGTGCCAGAAGGCATTCGGCGGCTTTTTCGGCGCTCTGGTGACGGCCGACCATGCGCATCTGACATGGACACGCGGCCAGCCCACCCTGTTCCGCTCGTCGGCAAAGGTGAAGCGCGGCTTCTGCCCCAAGTGCGGAACGCCGCTTTCCTACCATGCCGGAGAAGGTATCGAGCTTGCCATCGGCGCTTTCGACCATCCGGAACTGCTGGAACCCCAGGTGCAGGTCAACCATGACAAGCGCCTGCCGTGGATCGATCACCTTTTCGAGAAGCCCGCCGTGAAAACGCCTGAGATGGAGGCCTTCTTCGCATCGGTGGTTTCAAACCAGCATCCCGACCATGATACGGCGGTCTGGCCGCCGGAAGAGGATTGATCGATGACCAGCCAATTGCGCGGCTTCTACCCCGAAATCGAACCCTACGAGACCGGCTTTCTCGACGTCGGCGACGGCCACACCCTCTATTGGGAGCGCGTCGGAACCAAGGGCGGCAAGCCCGCCGTCTTCCTGCATGGCGGCCCGGGGGGAGGATCGAGCCCAACCCAGCGCCGCCTGTTCGATCCGGCAGTCTACGACCTGCTGCTGTTCGACCAGCGCGGCTGCGGCAAATCCACCCCGCATGCCTCGCTGGAGGCCAACACCACGTGGCATCTGGTGGCCGATATCGAGCGCCTGCGCGAGATGGTCGGCGTCGACAAGTGGCTGGTCTTCGGTGGCTCCTGGGGCTCGACGCTGGGGCTTGCCTATGCGGAAACCCATCCGGACCGGGTCTCCGAACTGGTATTGCGCGGCATCTACACGCTGACGAGGCCCGAACTCCTCTGGTACTACCAGTTCGGCGTATCGGAAATGTTTCCGGACCGGTGGGAGATGTTCCAGGCGCCGATCCCGGAAGCCGAACGTCACGACATGATGGGCGCCTACCGCAAATACCTCACCGGCGGCGACCGCAAGAAGCAGCTCGAATGTGCGATCGCCTGGAGCACATGGGAGGGCGCGACCATCACGCTCCTGCCGAACCCCGAATATGCCGCCCATTTCGGCGAGGACGACTATGCGATCGCGTTTGCGCGCATCGAGAACCACTTCTTCGTCCATGGCGGCTGGCTGGAGGAAGGCCAGTTGCTGCGCGATGCGCACAAGCTTCAGGATATTCCCGGCGTCATCGTCCATGGACGTTACGACATGCCCTGTCCGGCCAAATATGCCTGGCAGCTTCACAAGGCCTGGCCGAAGGCGGACTTCCATCTGATCGAAGGCGCCGGCCATGCCTTTCTGGAACCCGGCATTCTCGACCAGCTCATCCGTGCGACCGACAGGTTTGCCGGGAAAGATTGAACAAAGGAATACCCCCTCTGGCCTGCCGGCCAGAGGGGGAAATAGACGGACGACCGCCCGGGGAGGCGAACACATGACACGCGAGAAAATCCATCTCTTCGACACGACATTGCGCGATGGCCAGCAGACGCCGGGCATCGACTTTTCGGTCGAGGACAAGATTGCGATTGCGGCCATGCTGGACGCGTTCGGGCTCGATTACGTCGAGGGCGGCTATCCCGGCGCCAATCCGACCGATACCGCCTTCTTCACGAAAAAGCGCACGGAGCGCGCCGGCTTCGTCGCTTTCGGCATGACCAAGCGCGCCGGCGTCTCTGTCTCCAACGATCCGGGCATCTCGCAGCTTCTGCAGGCGAAGGCCGACGCGATCTGCTTCGTCGCCAAGAGCTGGGACTATCACGTCAAGGTGGCGCTCGGCTGCACCAACGAGGAAAATCTCGATGCGATCCGCGAGAGCGTCGAGGCAGCCATCGGGGCCGGCAAGACGGCGATGGTCGATTGCGAGCATTTTTTCGACGGCTACAAGGCCAATCCGCAATATGCGCTTGCCTGCGCCCGCACCGCCTATGATGCCGGCGCGCGCTGGGTGGTGCTGTGCGACACCAATGGCGGAACGCAGCCGCCCGAGATCCGCGAGATCGTCGCCGCCGTCATCGCGGCCGGCGTGCCCGGCTCCTCGCTCGGCATCCATGCCCATAACGACACCGGACAGGCGGTCGCCAATTCGCTTGCCGCCGTCGAGGCCGGCGTGCGGCAGATCCAGGGAACGCTGAACGGCATCGGCGAACGCTGCGGCAACGCCAATCTGGTGACGATCATCCCGACGCTCTGTCTAAAGGATACCTATGCGTCGCGCTTCACCACCGCGATCGATACGGAAAAGCTGGTCGAGCTGACCCGTCTCTCGCACGCCTTCGACGAGTTGCTCAACCGCTCACCGGATCATCAGGCGCCCTATGTCGGCGCGTCCGCCTTTGCCACCAAGGCCGGCATCCATGCGTCCGCCCTGCTCAAGGACCCGAAGACCTACGAGCATGTCGAACCGCAGAGCATCGGCAATTTCCGCAAGGTCATGGTGTCGGACCAGGGCGGCAAGGCCAATTTCATCAACGAGCTGAAGCGTCGCGGCATCGCCGTGGAAAAGGACGACCCAAAGCTCGACCAGCTCATTTCCATCGTCAAGGAGCGGGAAGCCTCCGGCTATGCCTATGAAGGGGCCGACGCGAGTTTCGAGCTTCTGGCCCGCCGCACGCTCGGCACAGTGCCGAGCTTCTTTTCGGTCGAAGGCTTCCGGGTGATGGTCGAACGGCGCTTCGACGCCAACGGCCATCTGAAGACCGTTTCCGAGGCGGTGGTAAAACTTGTCATCGATGGTGTCAGGGTGATGTCGGTGGCCGAAGGCGACGGCCCGGTCAACGCGCTCGATCTCGCGCTGCGCAAGGACCTCGGCAAGTATCAGACCGAGATCGATGATCTCGAACTGGTCGACTTCAAGGTGCGTATCCTCAACGGCGGCACCGAGGCTATCACCCGCGTCCTGATCGAATCCACCGATAATACCGGCGTGCGCTGGTGGACGGTCGGCGTTTCCGAAAACATCATCGATGCCTCGTTCCAGGCGCTGATGGATTCGGTCGTCTACAAGCTGATGAAGAACCGGCAGCTCGCAGGCAAGATCGCCGCCGAGTGATCGGCCGCGACCGGAAGCGCTGCGTCAGACGGCCGGCGGGTTGAGGCGGGCAAAGCCCTCCTGCCGGTAGTAGGGGAAATGCGGATAGGAAGCGTCAGTGGCGCTTGCCGCATCGAGGGCGGCGATCTGATCGGCCGTCAGGCTCCAGCCGACCGCCCCGAGATTCTGGCGCAACTGCTCTTCGTTTCGAGCACCGATGATGACGGAGGAAACGGTGGGGCGCGACAGGAGCCAGTTCAGCGCGATCTGAGGCACCGTCTTGCCGGTTTCCCCTGCAATTGCCTCGAGCGCATCGACGACGCGATAGAGCCGTTCGTCATCCACCGGCGGGCCGAAGGCCGCGGTTTCGTGCAGCCGGCTCTTTTCCGGGAGAGGTGCGCCGCGGCGGATCTTGCCGGTGAGACGACCCCAGCCGAGCGGGCTCCACACCATGGCGCCCAGGCCCTGATCGAGGCCGAGCGGCATCAGGTCCCATTCGTAATCGCGGCCGACCAGCGAATAATAGACCTGGTTCGCCACGTAGCGCGGCCAGCCGTGACGGTCGGCGACAGCAAGCGACTTCATGATCTGCCAGCCGGCAAAGTTGGAGACGCCGACATAGCGGACCTTGCCTGCATTCACGAGACGGTCGAGCGTCGACAGCACCTCCTCGACCGGCGTCGAGGCATCGAAGGCGTGAAGCTGCAGGAGGTCGATGTAGTCGGTGCCGAGCCGCTGGAGAGCGCCATCGACGCTGGCCGTCAGGCGGGCGGAAGACGTTCCCCAGTCGGCCGGACCATCTCCCATCGGCAGGCCTGCCTTGGTGGAAATCAGCACCTCGCCGCGCCGGCCCCTGATCGCCTGACCGAGCACTTCCTCCGATGCACCGGCGGAGTAGACGTCCGCGGTATCGAAGAGGTTCACGCCCGCCTCAAGGCAGATATCCACCAGACGGCGGGCCTCGGCGGCATCGGAATTGCCCCAAGCTCCGAACAGCGGGCCGGAGCCGCCGAAGGTGCCGCAGCCGAAGCTCAGGACAGGAACGCGGAGACCGGAGGCTCCCAGACGACGATATTCCATTTGACTATCCTTTCCTTGTGGAACGATGGAAACGAGAAGAGAGGGCATGCGTCGGCTCAGGCGCGGGCCGGTTCCGCAGCCGGCCGCCTTGCCTCCCGGCGCATGGCGAAGACGGCGAGCAACACGGCGGCAACCGGAAAGACGGCGGCGACGAGCGGCAGATGGGCAAGGCCCGGACCGTTGTCGATCGAGAGCCCACCGACCCAGGCACCGATGGCGTTGCCGAGGTTGAAGGCGGCGATGTTGAGGCTGGAGGCGAGCGCCTGCCCCATGCCCTCGGCCTTTTGCAGGATACGGAGCTGAAGCGGCGCGACCGTTGCGAAGCCCGCCGCCCCGAGCAGGCCGACCATGACGGCTGCGACCGGCCGGATGCCCATCAGGAACTCCATGGCGATCAGCACGACGCCGAGGGCACCCAGCGAGAGCAGAAGCGCACGGTCGAGATTACGGTCCGCCAGACGACCGCCGAGCAGGTTGCCGACGATCAGCCCGCCGCCGAAGAGTAGCAGGATCGGCGAAACCGCCGCTTCGCTGAAGCCGCTCACCTGTGTCAGGATCGGAGCGATGAAGGTGAAGACGGCGAAGACCGCGGCAAAACCGAGCACCGTCATGGCAAGGCTGGTCACCACCGGCTCGCTCAAGAGCACCGAGAGCGAGCCCGCTTCCTCTGGCTTGTTTTCCGCAGCGTCTTCCTTCGGCAGGAAGATGGCGAGGACCGCGACCGCGATGACGCCGACGACGGCGACGGCCCAGAAAGTCATGCGCCAGCCATATTCCTGTCCGAGCCAGGTTCCGAACGGAACGCCGGCGATATTGGCGACGGTCAACCCGGTGAACATGACGGCTATGGCCGAGGCCCGGCGATCCTGCGGAACCAACCCGGTCGCAACGACGGAGCCGACGCCGAAGAAGGTGCCGTGAGCAAGGGCCGTCACCAGGCGGGCGACCATCAGCGCCTCGAAGCTCGGGGCGAGCGCACAGGCGATGTTGCCGATGGTGAAGATCACCATGAGCATGAGCAGCGTGGTGCGGGGCTTCATGCGGCCGGAAAAGGCCGTCAGAACCGGCGCACCGACAACGACGCCGAGCGCATAGCCGGAAATCAGCAGGCCGGCGGTCGCAATGGAAATGCCGAGATCGCGACTGACGTCGATCAGCAGTCCCATGATGACAAATTCGGTGACGCCGATGCCGAAGGCTCCGGCTGTCAGTGCATAAAGGGCAAGAGGCATTGGATCGTCCTTTCTGATGCCAGCGAGCCCTTCAGATAGACAAGCGAAGTTCGATGAAATAGTCTGCCTTCGAGAACAATATCTGTGAGTTGAAGTCACATATGGGCCGACAGGACATCAACAGGTCCGGAGAGATGGAAGTCTTCGTGCAGGTGGTGGAGCGTGGTGGATTTTCCGCAGCCGCCCGCGCCTGCCGAATGACGCCGTCGGCGGTCAGCAAGCTTGTCGCACGGCTCGAAAGCAGGCTCGGTGCGCGGCTCGTCAACCGGTCGACCCGCAAACTGCTGCTGACGCCGGAAGGACAGGCCTTCTACGAGCGCTGCGTGCGCATTCTCGCGGATATCGACGAGGCCGAGCGAAGTGCTGCCTCGCTCGACAATCCGCGCGGGCTGATCCGTATCAACACCAGCGCCGCCTATGGCACCCACGTGCTCTCCCGTATTCTGTCTCGCTTCCTTTGCGACTATCCCGGCATTTCCGTGGAAATCGTGCAGACGGACTTCGTGGTCGATCTTCTGGCCGAGCGAGCGGATATTGCGGTGCGCGCCGGCCCGATGACCAGCTCCAGCCTCGTTGCCCGCAAACTCGGTGACACTCGACTGATGATCGTCGCCTCCCCGGACTATCTGGCGCGCCACGGCGAGCCCAAAACCGCCGAGGACCTGGAGCATCATTGCCGGTTGGGCTTCGGCTATGTGAGAGCCCTTTCCGACTGGGAGGTTCCGCAAGAAGAAGGGATCGTTTCGGTTCCTGTCGCCGGGCGCGTCAGCGCCAGCGACGGCGAAGCGCTCCGGCACCTGGCCATCGGCGGCACCGGCCTTGCACGGCTTGCGGCCTTCACGGTGCGCGAGGACATTGCCGCCGGCCGTCTGGTGCAGGTGCTCGACGACCCGCGGACACGGCGCAGCGAGGCCTTTCATGCAGTCTATGTCGGCCAGGGCGGCCATCTGCCGGCACGCATCCGGGTCATGCTCGATTTTCTGTCGGAGCATGGCCGGGTTGACTGAAACGCGCGGTTTCCGGCGGGGTTACGAGGGGAACTCGCCTGGAACCTCCGGATCGGCAATCCTGCCGGGCGGGTGGGTCGAAAGACCCCAATCGTCCTCGGAATACCATTCGTCCGGCTGTTCCGGCTGCTTCCACCGCAGGCTGCGCACGGCGCGCCAGTTGTCCGCGAAGGCCGTCCGCAGGCGCGCATGGCTGGCCCAGTCCGAAAACTGCGCTCCCTCCGCCCAGACGAACGACACGCTTTCGATGAAACGTGCGGCATATCCATGCTTTTCTCGCTGCACGAGAAGATAGCCCGCCATGGCGGAATAGACCGGCCTCATGCCGCGTTCCTCGAAAATCGGAACACCGAGGGGAAAGAGCAGACGTCCGCCGGGCTCCAGCCGATCGACCCACGGACCTGCGGGCTGGTCGACGGCGAAATTGACGTAGACGATATCGACGTCGTCCTGCGGCCATTCCAGCCCATTACCTCTGACAACCTCGACATTCGCCCGTCCGGCCAGGCATGCCTCGGCGCGGGCGGCAAGTCCGGCGTCATACTCCACCGCCGTCACATGCCCGTCGGCACCGACCATCTCGGCGAGGATCGCGCTGTAGTATCCGGTCCCGGCGCCGATATGACAGACCCGTTCGCCCGGCTTCGGCGAAAGCGCGTGGATGCCAAGGGCATGCAGCGAAGGACTGCCGTTGTTGACCCCGCGCAGCGCATCGAGGGCGACGAGCACATCGTCGTAAAGACAATCGACACCCTCGGACGGCGCCCTGCGATAGCCGCCATGGCTCGACAGCAGCCAAGGCGGCGGACCGACGAAATCCTCCCGGCGGACCGCGCCGAATGCGGCAAGCAGCGCAGGATCGGGCGGGACCCCGGCCTTTTCCAGCATTCGAACGGCGAACTGGTGCCGTTGCTCCTCGGTCGACCCCCGCAGCATGATCCGTCTCCCAAAAATGCTTGCTACGCCCGCAACGATACAACCTGCCGTATGCGTCGTTCAGATGCAATCAGCCATCGTTCACCGGAATGAATTTGTCCATTCGCGAGGCTTCAGGTAACCGCATCCAACAAAAACGAAGATTAGGGCGGAAATACCATGGCGGACCCCGTTGCTCCGGCAATCAAGAACGAAGACAGCGCGCGCGGCTTTGCGTTTGCGCTGACAGCCTATGTCATATGGGGCTTCCTGCCGCTCTTCATGAAGGCGGTCGCGCACATCCCCCCGACCGAAGTGATCGCGCACCGGGTGATCTGGTCCGTTCCGATTGCGGCGGCCGTACTGCTCGTTCTTAGACGGACGGACGATCTCAAGATCGCGCTGCGATCCCCCCGCATCATGCTGATGGCGGCGCTGACCGCGACACTCATCAGCATCAACTGGGGCCTCTATGTCTGGGCCATCGGCGCCGGACGCGCACTGGACACGGCGCTCGGCTATTTCATCAATCCGCTGTTTTCCATCTTCCTCGGAGCCGTTCTGCTCAAGGAAAAGCTCAAGCCGGCCCAGATCGCCGCCATTGCGCTCGTGGCCATTGCCGTTACGATCCTGACAGTGGAGGCAGGGACACTGCCCTGGGTCTCGCTGGGGCTCACCGTGACCTGGGGCTTCTATGCCTTCTTCCGCAAAACCCTGCCGATCGGACCCAATCAGGGCTTTCTGCTGGAAGTGCTGCTGCTCAGCATTCCTTCGCTCGCCTATATCGGCTATCTCGGCCTTTCCGGCCAGAGCCACTTCTTCGCGACCAGTTCAACCGATACCCTGCTGCTGCTTTCGAGCGGCGTGGTGACGGCCTGCCCACTCATCATCTATGCGAACGGCGCCAAGCTCCTCAGGCTCTCGACCATCGGCATCATGCAGTACATCGCGCCGACGATGATTTTCCTGATTGCCGTCTTCCTCTTCAAGGAACCGCTGGGCACCGCACGCGCGATAGCCTTCCCGCTCATCTGGGTGGCGCTCGTGCTTTATTCGCTGCCGATGATCCGGGACTATCGCCGGCGCTGACGCGCCCGCGGATCAGAGCTTCGAGATGACCTCCTGGGCTCCGTCGGCATTGCCGGCGGCCTCGAGCCTGTCGAGGATTGTCGGCACGACGTCCTCGACATTCGCGACGACCAGCGGCTGGACGCGATGGGCAGTGTGAATGAAGCCCTGATCGCGCATGTGACGGATGAGCTCCAGCATGGGATCCCAGAAACCGTTGACGTTGACGAAGACCATCGGCTTCTCGTGACGGCCGAGCTGCGCCCAGGTCATGATTTCCACGATCTCCTCCAGCGTACCGATGCCGCCGGGGAGCGTTACGAATGCATCGGCGCGCTCGAACATGGCATGCTTGCGTGCATGCATGTCCGGCGTGATAATCAGATCGTCGAGCTGGCCGAGGGAATGGCGGGTGGCCTCCATGTCGACCAGGAATTCCGGTATGATGCCGGTGACCTTTCCGCCGTTGGAAAGCACGCCGCTTGCAACTGCGCCCATGATGCCTTTCGTGCCTCCGCCATAGACGAGGCGCAGTCCGTGAACGGCGATCGAGCGACCGAGTTCACGGCCCGCAGCGATGTAAGCGGGGTCGCGCCCGGGCTGGGAGCCGCAATAGACGCAGACGGATCGAATCGGAAAATTGTTTTCGGCCATAAGCTCAAAAAACTATGCCGATGCCGCGAGGTCAACAAAATAGACGGAAAGCAGTGCGCTGAAACCCGGAATCCCTTGAGAACGCTTGTGAAAACGGTCAGATGAGGCTAGCAATTTCCTTGGGGTCATGGCGGTTTATCCGCCCGGAGAGAAAGAATGATGAAAAATCGCACCGGATGGGTCGCCTTGTTGGTGCTGGGCGTCGCGACATTGCTGATGGTGTTCTTCGTACTGCCGCGGATTTCCGGAACCGGCAAGGATGCCGAGCAGCCGGCGACAACCGCCGCCGATACAGCCAAGGATACCGTGGCGAAGACGGAAACGGCGGTTGCCGATGCAGGCAAGGCTGCTGCCGAAAAGATGGATCGCCTGAAGACCGACGCGACGACGGCGGTCCGCAGCCTGACGGCCTTGTTCGCGGATGGCAAGACGCCGGCAATCGAAGCCTTCGCCTCGGCAAAATCCGCCGCGCAGACCGCTCTTTCGGCACTCTCGGCGCTGGAAATCCCGCAGATGCCGGATACGTCCGCCATCGACGCGCTGACGACCGCCCGCGACAATGCCGCCAAGGCGCTGGCGCTGCTCGAAGCTCTTCCGCAGGACCCCTCGGCGGCGCAGCCTCTCGTGGCTCCGATCGAGAAGACCCTGCTCGCACCGCCTGCTCCCACAGGAACCGGCGGACGGGCACCGGCGGACGAAAGCGCATCCACGCTGCCGCGCTTCGATGTGCTGCGCGTCGAGCCGGACGGCTCGACCGTAATCGCCGGCAATGCCGAACCGGGCTCCAGGCTCGACATCGTCAACGGCGACAAGACCATTTCGTCGGTCGAGGTGCAGCCGAGCGGAGATTTCGTTGCCGTGCTGGAACAGCCGCTGCCGCCCGGCGATCACGTTCTGGCGCTGCGAGCGACAGGCAAGGACGGCAAGACCGAAACGTCCGATGAAGTCGCCACCGTCTCCGTACCCAGTTCCGCGGACGGCAAGCTGCTGGCCATGGTCACGAAGCCCGGCGAAGCAAGCCGTGTCATCACGTCGCCGGAAACGGTCAATTCGGACAGCAAGCAGGCCCGCCTCGCGCAGGAAACCGCAGCGGCGCCTGCCGACACCACAACCGTTCCTTCGGCAGCGGCTCCGTCCGCACCGGCCGAAAAGGCCGAGATCCAGGTCAGCGCGGTGGAGATCGAAGGCAAGCGTATCTTCGTTGCCGGCGAAGCGCCTGCCGGCAGCACCGTGCGCGCCCTGGCCGATGAAACACAAATCGGTGAAACCAAGACCGATGCCACCGGCCATTTCGTCGTGGAAGGCACCATCGACCTTTCGGTCGGCCACCACACCATCACGGTAGAGCTTCTCGACGACAAGGGCGGGGTAAAGCTCAAGGTTTCGGTGCCCTTCGATCGTCCGGCCGGCGAGCAGGTCTCCGTCGTCGCCCAGACCTCCGGCGACGGCACCGGCGCAACGAGCACGCTCATCCCGCTGGAACAGGCCGCCTTTGAAAAACAGCGCGATGCGCTGGCAAAAGCCTTCGACATCCTCCAAGGGCTTTACGCCGACGGCAAGTCGCCGGCGATCGAAGAGCTGGCTGCCGCCCGTTCGGCAACCGAAATCGGCCTCACGTCGATCGCCGATTTCCGCCTGCCGGCGGCATCGAGCCAGGCGGTCGTCGATTTCATTTCCCAGGCCACCTCAAGCGCAAAGACGGCGCTTGCCGCGCTTCAGGCCGTGCCGGCAGGCGACGTCAAGGCGATGGGCACCGCCCTGCCTCAGCTCGCCCGGCTGATCGAGGCGATCCTCGCGCCGATGGCGCCTGCCGTACCCGCCGGCGATGGGAGCCCGACGGCACAGAGCACTTCCGGCACGACCGAAACGGCAGCCGCCGCGCCGAAGACGATCACGCAGGCGCCGCTGCAGGCGAGCCGCAACAGCGTCATCATCCGGCGCGGCGACACGCTGTGGCAGATCTCGCGCCGCGTCTACGGTCAGGGCGTCCGCTACACGACCATCTATCTGGCGAATGCCAAGGAGATCACCAATCCGGACAGGATCGAGCCGGGACAGATCTTCTCCGTGCCGGACGAAGCCCTGCCGAATGCCGAAGAGCTCCACCGCAAGCGGCTGCATGGCGAAAAGCTGAACTAAGGATCAAAAAACGCCCATTGCAATGACGGGGGCGAAACCCTATTTGCCGAAAGGCGGCGGCCCGGACAGGACCGCCGCCTTTTATCGTTTGCGGAAGGACGGGGCCGGCATTCATGGCTGAGAAGAAGAAGACGGTTTCGGCGGATAGCAGCAATCCGCTTGATACGCTGGTCAATCTCTGGCCCTACATGTGGCCCGCCGACCGGTTCGACCTCAAGATGCGGGTCGTATGGGCGACCGTTTTCCTGATCGTCTCCAAGTTCGTGCTGATCCTGGTTCCCTATTTCTTCAAATGGGCGACGGACGCGCTGAATGGCAAGCTCGACATGGCAGGGCTCCTGCCCGCTTTCCTGCTGGGGGCGGTGGTTCTCGTCATCACCTACAATCTCGTGCGCATCGCGCAGGTCGGCCTGAACCAACTGCGTGATGCGTTGTTCGCCAGCGTCGGGCAATATGCGGTCCGCCAGCTCGCCTACAAGACCTTCGTCCACATGCACCAACTTTCCCTGCGCTTTCATCTGGAGCGCAAGACGGGCGGTCTGTCGCGCATCATCGAGCGCGGCACCAAGGGTATCGAGACGATCGTCCGCTTCACAATCCTCAATTCCGTCCCCACGTTTATCGAGTTCCTGCTGACGGCCGTGATTTTCTGGTGGGGCTACGGCTTCTCCTATCTTGCCGTGACGGCCGTCACCGTTTGGGCCTATATCTGGTTCACCATCAAGGCGAGCGATTGGCGCATCAATATCCGCCGGGCGATGAACGACAGCGACACCGACGCCAACACCAAGGCGATCGATTCGCTTCTCAATTTCGAAACCGTCAAATATTTCGGCAACGAGGAGATGGAAGCCAAGCGCTTCGACGCATCGATGGCGCGCTACGAAAAGGCTGCCACCGAGGTTTGGACCTCGCTCGGCTGGCTGAACTTCGGCCAGGGCGTGATCTTCGGCGTCGGCACGGCCATCATGATGGTCATGTCCGCGCTCGCCGTGCAACGCGGCGAGCAGACCATCGGCGACTTCGTCTTCATCAATGCCATGCTGATGCAGCTCTCCTTCCCGCTCAACTTCATCGGCTTCGTCTACCGCGAAATCCGGCAGGGGCTGACCGACATCGAACAGATGTTCGACCTTCTCGAAGTGGAGGCGGAGGTGGTCGACAAGCCCGGCGCACCGGCGCTCGCCATCGGTCAGGGCAGCATCGTCTTCAAGGACGTGCATTTCGCCTACGATCCGCAGCGGCCGATCCTCAAGGGCATTTCGTTCGAAGTGCCGGCGGGCAAGACCGTCGCCGTCGTCGGCCCTTCCGGCGCCGGCAAGTCGACGATCTCGCGGCTGCTCTATCGTTTCTACGACATCCAGCAGGGATCGATCACCATCGACGGCCAGGATGTACGCGACGTCACCCAGCACAGCCTGCGCGCGGTCATCGGCATGGTGCCGCAGGATACGGTCCTGTTCAACGACACTATCGCCTACAACATCCGCTACGGGCGCCCGACGGCAAGCGATGCGGATATCGAGCAGGCGGCCGATGTCGCGCAGATCAGCCGCTTCATCCGCGACCTGCCGGACGGTTTCAAGACGATGGTCGGCGAGCGAGGACTGAAACTTTCCGGCGGCGAAAAACAGCGCGTTGCGATCGCCCGAACCGTCCTCAAGGCACCGCCGATCCTGATCCTCGACGAGGCCACTTCGGCGCTGGACACCACGACCGAACAGGAGATCCAGGCGGCGCTCGACATCGTCTCCAAGAACCGCACGACGCTGGTCATCGCGCACCGGCTCTCGACAGTGGTCGGAGCGGACGAGATCATCGTGTTGAAGGGCGGGGAGATCGCCGAGCGCGGCACGCATTCGGCTCTGCTGGAGATGAACGGACTTTACGCCTCGATGTGGAACCGCCAGCGCGAGGCCACTCAGGCGGAAGAGCATCTGCGGCAGGTACGCGAGAGCGACGAACTCGGCGTCATCGTGCGCAAGGCGCCGGCCACCTGACCGGCGGCCTTGCCGGTTCAGACTGCGATCCGCAGCCGGTTTCGCCCTTCGCGCTTGGCGACGTAAAGGGCTGAGTCGGCCCGCTGCAGAGCCTCATCGAGGCTTTCCGACCCCGGATCGAACTCGGCCAGCCCGATGCTGACCGTTCCGGCGACGGAGGAAAGGACATCGAGGCGGCAGAACCGTTCGACCTCGCCGCGCATGGCGTCCGCGACCGCAGCGGCGCTCTCCAGCGTCATTCCGGGAAAAAGCGCGTAAAACTCCTCGCCTCCGGCTCGGGCAACGATATTACCTTCGCCGCTGGCAGCTTCGATCACCTGGGAAACCGCACAGAGCACCTTGTCGCCTTCAGAGTGGCCGAGACGGTCGTTAATCAGTTTGAATTGGTCCACATCGATGACCGCCACCGAGACCGGCTTCGCCTCGCTGCGCGCCCATTCGGCGGCATCCTGTGCGAGTTGGAAGAACTTGCGGCGATTATAGGCATTGGTCAGGGGATCGCGTTCGGCAGCCTCGATAAGCTGCGCCTCAAGACGCTTGCGGTCGGTAATGTCCAGAATGGCGCCGGCAATCCCATAGACGTCCTCGTTCCGGCTTTTGATGGCCGCCTTCTGGAATTCGACGAAACGGACTTCGCCGACGGAACGGCAGACCCGGCTTTCATAGACCTGCACGCCGCCGCTTTCGAACAGGGCCTCGTCAGCCTCCTGGTAGCGTCTTGCGATCTCCTCCGGGGCGACGTCGTAGACGCTCGCACCCAGAATGGTTTCCAGCGAGAGGCCGAGATATTCGGCAAAGGCCCGGTTGCAGCCAACATAGATGCCGTCCACGTTCTTGAAGAAAATCGGCGTCGGCAGATGATCGATGCAGGCCTGAAGGTAATCGCGTTCGAGGCTCACATGGCCGATCTCGTCGTCGGCGTGCCGCGCGCGCATGATCGCCCTGCGGGCGCGGGAAAGACAGCGCGCGATTTCCGCGTCATCGGCATTTGCCAGTACATCGTCGGCGCCGAGTTCCAGCGCGCGTTCGAACCAGCGAGGCGCCAGTTCCTCCTCCGTCACGACGATGAGATAGGCGCGGTCGCCGAGCAGGCGGCGCAGGTCGCGGATCTGTGCACCGAGGCCTTCCTGCGCAAGCGGTGCAAAGACGATGGCGCGATCGCCAATCGCGGCGACGTCGTGTCTTACCGTTACGCCAGCCTGCAGCAGAACCGAAGGAACAATGCGATCCGATGCCGCGATCCAGAGCAGATCGCCCCGTTGTCGGCCCCGCATATCCTCGTCAGAAGTCTTTTCAGCCTTGTGCACTCGATCGCCCAGCCCCTCGCGAGATGTCCCGCGCATACCCCCATCCGTTTTATACCCCTGTTTCTATCGGGTAATCGTTGACGGAAAGTGCACGAACCACCAAGTTTGCGGCAGTGCAGCACGCAGCGTCGACTCGCCTTCGAGCGGCGATCCAAGTGTCACACGAACAAGCTTTGATGGTCGCAAGCATTGCCCCGGAAGCGCTTTCGGAGTAGTCAGCAGCCACTATCAGACGTTCGCGCGCTTGTTTCGGCACTCCCGGAGCAACCCCGGCGGACCGGATATCAATGAAGCGATGAAACGAGGTAATCATGGATCTGTTCGAGAGCATTCGTAAGACCATCGTACCGGTACATAAGGAAGGCTATCCTTTCGTTGCCGCATTCTTTGTGGCCTCGCTCATCCTTGGCTGGATTTTCGAACCGCTGTTCTGGGTCGGCATGGTGCTGACGCTCTGGTGCGCCTATTTTTTCCGCGATCCGGAGCGCGTGACGCCGCAGGACGACGATCTGGTCATCAGCCCTGCGGATGGCCGGGTTTCGGCGATCCAGATGGTGACGCCGCCCGAGGAACTCGGCCTCGGCAACGAAGCCATGCTGCGCATCTCGATCTTCATGAACGTCTTCAACTGCCATGTGAACCGCGCTCCGGTGCGCGGCCGCGTCATCAACGTGGCCTATCGCGAAGGCAGCTTCCTGAACGCCGAACTCGACAAGGCGAGCCTGGAAAACGAGCGCAACGGCCTCGTGATCGAAAGCACCCATGGCGAGATCGGTGTCGTGCAGATTGCGGGCTTCGTGGCGCGCCGCATCGTCTGCTGGACCCATCCCAACGAGCCGCTGGACGCCGGCGAACGCTTCGGCCTGATCCGCTTCGGATCGCGTCTCGATGTGTTCCTGCCGGCAGGGGCTGAACCGCGCGTGGCCCTCGGCCAGACGGCCATCGCCGGCGAAACCGTAATTGCCGAATTCGGCTCCTCCAAGGGTCCGGTCGTCAGCCGGCGAAGCTGAGCGCGCCGCGAGGAGCAAGGCATATGCAGACAGCACAGCAGCAGCCCGATGGCACGGTCAAGGATGACGGTTTGCGTGGGCCCCGGCTTCGGGAAATCCCGCTCCGCCTGGTGATTCCGAACCTGATTACGGTGCTTGCCATCTGTGCCGGCCTCACCGGCATCCGGCTGGCCTTCGAAAACCGCTATGAACTCGCCGTGACGATGGTGCTGGCGGCTGCCTTCCTTGACGGCATAGACGGCCGGATCGCCCGCATGATGAAGGCGACATCCAAGTTCGGCGCGCAGATGGACTCGCTGGCGGACATCGTGAACTTCGGTGTCGCCCCGGCGCTCGTGCTTTACGTGTTCCTGCTCGATCAGGCCCGCTCGCTCGGCTGGATTGCGGCCTTGATGTATGCCATCGCCGCAGGCCTCCGGCTGGCTCGCTTCAACGTCATGGCCGAACGCGAGACCAAGGCGCCCTGGCAGTCCGAATATTTCGTCGGCGTGCCGGCGCCGGCTGGAGCTTTGCTGGTGTTGCTGCCCGTATATCTGGGTTTTCTCGGCGTACCGCCGACGGCCCCGGTCGCCTATGCCGGTGCAGTCTACACCGTGCTGATCGGCTATCTTCTGGTCAGCCGCCTGCCGGTCTGGTCCGGCAAGTCGGAGACGAGCCGCATCCGGCGCGACCTGGTGCTGCCGATGATTCTCGGCGTCGTGCTTTACGTCGCCCTTCTGATGAGCTTCACCTTCGAGGTCCTTTCCCTCACCGTGCTTGCCTATCTCCTGTCCCTGCCCTTCGGCGCAAGGGCATGGCACCGCCGCTACGGTACGCTCACCATCGGCGAAGAAGGCCACGAAAGCGGCCTTTCCGAGATCGATCGCGGTCTTTGAGCCCAGCGAAACCGCTCCCGCTCCCTGACGTTTTCCGCGAAGGCCAATCGCGAAATATGGTTGACATTGACCAAATTTGATTTGCGTCATGGAAAGCGTCACGTTTTTGTCATGATCTGCTCAGACAGAGCAAAAAATAAAAAAAGACAAAGACATCAGGAAACACCACAGGAGCATGTCATGAAAAAGAAGAAGACTTCCACCGAGGGGAAGCCTCCGGCCAGCAATCTGGATTCCCATTACCGGCCTCTCGGCCTGAAGGCGGTTCTCGCCGCCGCGCTGATGCTGAAGCGCAAGCCCGCCAAGCGACTTGCCTGAGCTCCGTCAAAAAAGACTGAGCTGGTCAGGTTTCGCCCTGGGCGCCGGCACTGTTGCCGGTTGAAGACTGTCACCCACCGGTTCCTGGATCTCGGGACCGGTATTGGCGACCTTGTTGACAAGACTTGAAACGGGCACCGCCTCGAAGAAATCCTCTTTCGCCGGAACCATCAGATCGGCCACGTCGCGCGGCTCGCCGGATTTGCAGTCGAGCCAGCGCGTGTAATCCTCAGGGTTAATGACGACCGGCATGCGGTCGTGAATGCGGCCGATGATGCGGTTGGCGGCCACGGTCAGGATTGCAGCCGTATCCACTTCGGAACCGTCTGCTGACGACCATGTCTCCATCAGGCCGGCAAAGGCGACGCATCGTCCGTGGCGCGGTCGTATCCAGTAGGCCTGGGATGCCTCGCCGCTTTCCTTTCCGGGACGATGCCATTCATAGAAGCCGGAGGCGGGAACCAGCACGCGGCGGTGGCGCATCGCTGCGCGAAACGACGCCTTGCCGATCGCCGTTTCCGAGCGTGCATTGATAAGCAGCGGAAAATCCCTGGGGTCCTTGACCCAGGAGGGCATGAAACCCCAGCGCACCAGCATCGCCTGCCTCTCCGGCAGATTGCTGCCCGGCTCCCGCCGGTCGCTCGCAACGATCACGAGAATGGGCTGCGTAGGGGCTATGTTGTAGCGGGCGGGAAAGCCCTCGAGCTCCACGAGCCCGAAGGCTTCGCGGACATCGTCGGGCTTTGCCGTCAGTGAAAAGCGTCCACACATGCAGCGATCCATGCCAGCCGCGCGACAGGCGGTCAAGGCGCAGGATGCGCAGTAAGTCCCTTGCGGCCCAGACCGAATACCCCGATATTCCCTTTGATGCGCCGAGCGGCGCGAATCCCTCCCACAGCAGATCCCAGCGAGACGCAGAGACACGATTGCCAATGCCGAGCCAGCCCCGCCTCGCCTCATCAGCCATCGTAGAACGGGATGGCCGCATCCTGCTCGTGAGGCGCATGAATCCCCCCGCAGCCGATCTTTTCGCCTTCCCCGGCGGACGCGCCGAACCGGGCGAAACGCCGGAGGAAACCGCTATCCGCGAACTTCTGGAGGAGACCGGGCTTCAGGGCCGCAATCCGCGGCTCTTCGAGGAGGTGGAACTGCTGCCGGAAGATGGCGTACCCGGAAGCCATTTTCTTCTTTCGGTCTTCTGCCTCGACGCCGATACGGAAACATCGGCGCAGGCCGACAGCGATGCGGCAGAAGCCGGCTGGTTCCTGCCGGAGGAGATTTACTCCCTGCCCGTGCCGCCAAGTGTGAGGGCCTGCGTCGAACGTTTGGCGGCGGAATGGGAGAAGCGCGGATGACCAACGACCGCATCCTTCGCTCAGTCCGTCCTGGCGGCGCTAGCTGGCCGGCCCGTACACTCTTTCGCCTGAAGACTGCCTTGGCCGTACTTCTTCTGGCCTCCTTCCCCTGCTTCGAAACGGCGCCTGTCGCGGCGCAGGACAAGGATGCGCAGGCAAAACCGGCCGAAACGGCAGCGCCGGAGGAAAAGCCAGCGCCTTATGACGATCGCCTCGCCCGCCTTTCCGAGATCATGGGAGCAGTCCACTACCTGCGCAATCTCTGCATCGAAAAGGGCGAACCCGAGTGGCGCGACGCCATGCAGAAGCTTATCGATTCGGAGACGGCGACGGAACCGAAGCGAAAGGCGCGAATGATCGCCGCTTACAACCGCGGCTACAGATCTTTCGCCTCTGTTTACACGACCTGTACCCCGGCTGCGGTCACGGCAGAGGAGAATTACCGTAACGAAGGGGCAACACTCGCCGTCGAAATTGCCTCGCGCTTCGGAAATTAACGATTAATTAACCTGTTTTGCCTTGCAGCCGTGTCGTTTCGGCAAAAGGCTGCTAAAGTTGTTAACAGGTGAGTAAGGACTAGAGTAAGAGCCATGGAACCGCGCCGCAACGAGATCGACGACATGATCGTACACGAGAAGATGCAGGCTGCGCTGGAATACCAGAACGAAGCCTGGGCCGACGGCATGGCCGATGGCATCGAGCCCGAGATCATTGCGGATGCCGCCTTTGCGCTCGCCATGCGCGAGACGATCCGCATCCATGGCGAGGACGGCGCCGAGGCTATCCTCGATTCGTTGCGAAGCCGCATGCTGGCCGGCGAATTCTCTCCCGAGCGGCGCGTACAATAACAGATTCCAGAGGACGGACGATGCATATCGGACGTAGAGTCAGGCGCAACGGCCTTGCGGCCATGATTGCCATGTCGACGGCGCTATCGGCAACGTTGTTTTGGGACGGCGCGGCGATGGCGCTGTCGGACATCAAGGAATTGCCGGCCCCCAGCCCTGAGCAATCCGAAGAAGGCCAGCCCGCACAGGAGCAGCAACCGGCGCCGGAAACCGAAGCGCCTGCGGACGAGGCGCTGCCCGGCATTCCCTCACCCGATCCCCTTATCAACAAGCAGCAACAGGATGACGCCGGCGTCGAAGCGCCGCCGCCGGAGGTCATCTACGACATCACGAAGGCTCCGGAACCGGTTCGCCACCTGCGCGAACAGTTGATCGAGGCCGCGGCGTCCGGCGATATCGAACGGCTTCGTCCCTTCCTCAATCCCGGCCCCGACCAGACTCAGATCCTGATGGAGGACGACAAGGCCGATCCGATCACGGCGCTGAAAGGCCTTTCCGGCGACGACGACGGAATAGAGATTTTGGCGATCCTGATCGACGTGCTTTCCACCGGTTTCGTGCATGTCGATGCCGGCACACCGGAGGAAGCCTATGTCTGGCCCTACTTCGCCGAAAAGCCGCTGACCTCGCTGACACCGCCGGAAAAGGTGGAGTTGCTGCGCATCGTCACGGCCGGCGACTTCGCGGACATGCAGGAATACGGCAACTACAATTTCTTCCGTGTCGGAATTGCGCCCGATGGAAAATGGAAGTTCTTCACGGCCGGCGACTGAGGCCGGCCGTCATATCCACCGCCATTCCCGTGGATCGCATCCGTCGCCACCGATGGAAACGATTCCCTTTTCCGGCCCGATGTTCTACAGCATCCTGTAACGAACAACCGGGATTGGGATGACGATGCCAGCCGCCTTCCTGCACGACCGCACGCTTATCCGTATCGGCGGAGCGGACGCCGAACATTTCCTGCAGAACCTGATTACCACCGACATCGAGGCCTTGCCGGCCGGCGAGGCCCGTCCGGGCGCGCTGCTGACCCCGCAGGGCAAGATCCTCTTCGACTTCCTGATCTCGCGCGATGGGAACGCTTTCGTCCTGGAGACGGCGTCATCCCAGCAGGACGGGCTGATAAGGCGCCTTTCCATGTACAAGCTCAGGGCCGCGGTCGAGATTGCCGGCGCGCAGCAAGCAGGCGTCACCGTTTCCTGGGGCGAGGACATCGCAGACGGTGGCGCCGCCGACTATCGCTTTGCCCGCGCCGGCGTGGCGCTGACGCGTCAGCCGGGCGAACATGGCGCACACAATGCCACCGGTTACGATGCGCTGCGCGTTCTGTCCGGCATTGCGGAGTCCGGCAGCGATTACGCCCTTCAGGATGCCTTTCCGCATGACGTCCTGCTCGATCTTTCAGGCGGCGTCTCGTTCAAGAAAGGCTGCTATGTCGGGCAGGAAGTGGTCTCGCGGATGCAGCATCGCGGCACCGCCCGCCGCAGGGTGGTGATCGTCAGCGGCGAAGGAACATTGCCGGCGACCGGCACGGAACTGGTGGCGCAAGGAAAACCGGCCGGGGCGCTCGGAACGGTCGCCGGCAGTCGCGGCCTCGCCATCGTGCGCGTCGACCGTGCCGGAGAAGCCATGGCGGCCGGCGCCGACATCCTTGCCGATGGCAGGCCGGTCACCCTTGCCCTTCCCGCATGGACGGGGCTCACCTTTCCGACAAGTGCCTCGGAGGAGGCCTGAGCCATGGCGGTAGGCGACACTTCGGGTCGTGCCTGGCAGCGAATGCTGTCCGGCCGCAGGCTCGATCTCCTCGACCCGTCGCCGCTTGACGTGGAAATTACCGATATCGCCCACGGGCTGGCCCGCGTTGCCCGCTGGAACGGCCAGACATCGGGCGATCACGCCTTTTCCGTCGCCCAGCACAGCCTGATCGTCGAGGATATTTTCCGGCGCTGCAATCCGAAGGCGACGGCCGACGAGCTGTTGATGGCGCTGCTGCACGATGCGCCGGAATATGTGATCGGCGACATGATTTCCCCCTTCAAGGCCGTCGTCGGCGGCGGTTATGAAAAGGTCGAGAAGCGGCTCGAGGCGGCGATCCACCTGCGCTTTGCGCTGCCGCCCCATGCGGCTCCGACCCTCAAGGATCTCATCAAGAAGGCGGACCGTGTCTCGGCCTATTTCGAAGCCACCGGGCTTGCGGGCTTTTCGGAGACGGAGGCGCGGAAATTCTTTGGCCAGCCCCGGGGCATCACCCGCGAAAGCCTGGCGATAGAACCGCTGCCGGCATACCAGGCGCAGGCGCTTTTCCTGCGGCGTTTCGAGGATATAGAGGCGGCCCGCCTGCCGGGTGCGAAGGTGGCGAGATGAGCTACATCGTGGTTGCGCCCCTGTCCCGCATCGCCGAAATGGCCGTTCGCCACAAGGCGCGGGAGATGATTAGCCTGATAGCCGAGGGACAGGATTTTCACCGGCCCGCGGTGATTGCGAAAGAACGCCACCTGAAACTCGGGATGAACGACATCAGCTTTGCCGGAACCGGCAATCTGGTCGCGCCGCAGGAGGCCCATGTGCGCGAGATCATCGATTTCACCCGCTCGTGGGATCGCGCCTCACCCCTCCTCATCCATTGTTGGATGGGCGTATCGCGCTCGCCTGCGGCCGCGCTGATTGCAAGCCTCGCCGTCGCCCCGGACGAAGCCGACGATCTTCTGGTACGTCGGCTTCGAGCGGCCTCCCCCTATGCCACGCCCAATGCCAGACTGGTCGAGATCGGCGACGATCTTCTCGGGCGCGGCGGCGCGCTGGTTCGCGCCGTCAAGACAATCGGGCGCGGAGCGGATGCCGACGGCAACGCGCCGTTTACCCTCACCCTTCCAGCAGAAGCGGACATCGCACGATGACCGAGGGGCCGGCGGCAATCGAGATCGGTCTCAATGCGGCAATCGTCGCCGTGGCCGACCGCAGTCCGCGCCTGCTCGTCGTCAGCGATCCGTCGAACCCGCTGGAGGCCCTGCCCTTCGGCCCGTTCGATCCCTCCCGGCACCGGACGATGGAGGTGTCGCTGCGCACGACCGTCACCAACCAGACGGCGCTGCACATGGGCTATATCGAGCAGCTCTACACCTTCGGCGACCAGGGTCGCCACAGGATGCCGGGCGAGAGCGGGCTGCATGTGGTGTCCGTCGGTTATCTGGCGCTGACCCGCATGGACCCCTCCCGCCGGGACAGCCTGCATGCGGCCGGCGTTCACTGGCGCGACTGGTACGGCTATCTCCCCTGGGAGGACTGGCGCCATGGGCGGCCCGCCATCCTCGATCAGGTGATCCTGCCCGCCCTTTCGGAATGGGCTGACGAAGCTCCGGTTGAGGACACCGATACGATGCGGCCCTCTCGCCGCTCCCGGTTGAAGCTCGCCTTCGGCCTCGACGACTTCCCGTTCGACGAGGAACGGGTTCTGGAGCGCTATGAACTGCTTTACGAAGCGGGACTGATCGAGGAGGCCGTGCTGGACGAGCGGGTCGCGACACGCCGTGTTGCCGTGCCGCTCGGTACGCCGATGCGCTTCGATCACCGCCGGATCGCCGCAACCGCGCTTGCCCGGCTTCGCGGCAAGATCAAGTATCGCCCGGTGGTGTTCGAACTGATGCCGCCCGAATTCACCCTGACGGAACTCCAGTCGACGGTAGAGGCGATCTCCGGTCGCCATCTGCACAAGCAGAACTTCCGTCGTCTGGTCGAAGGCGCGGAGCTGGTCGAACCGACGGGCGGCACACAGGCCGCGACCGGCGGCCGGCCGGCGGCCCTTTTCCGCTTCCGCCGGCAGATCCTGGAGGAACGCCCCGCCCCCGGATTGAAGGTCGGCGGCCGCTGAACGACGTTTGATAGAGCAGCCGGCACCGGCCCGAAGCGGAGATCAGATCGTGACCTGCAGAACCGTTTCGGTATCGTCCGGTTCATCCCCGGCATTGGCCTGATAGGCGGCAATGACCGACTGCATCTCCGAAAGAACATCCAGCAGGCTGACGGTGTCGCCATCCTCATCGTCAGGACCTTCGGGCCTGTTCGCCTCCATCGCCGTCACGAACTGGCTCTCGCTGAGTGAACCCGCTCCCTCCGTATCGAGCTCGGCAAAGAGCGCGGCCGCCTCTTCCTCGCTCATATCCTCCGGCCGGCCGGCAACGAATTCGGTCTCCGTCACGATACCGTCGCCATCCGCATCCATGGCCGTGAACAAATCCTTCGCGGACGGCTTGTCCTCGAAACCGCCGTCGTCAGATCCCGAAAGGAGCATGGCCATGACGCCGCCGGTGACCTGGGAAGCGACACCGGTTGCGGCATTGTCGCTTTCCACCGTCGGGTCCTGGCTGCGCCGGCTCTCGGCCCCAGCCGCCGCCTCATCGGCGCTCACCACGCCATCGCCATTGGTGTCGAGGTAACTCAGTGAAGTGGAATAAGGGCTTGAGCCGGCAAGCGGCGAGGAAATACTGGTCATACAAACCTCCATAATATGCTTGGAAAGTGTCTGTATCCTCAGTACGCAATACAAAATCGCAGGGATGTCCCGGCGTAAGGGATTCGCGCCAGCCGGTCAAAAGCCAATAATTATCTACAACAACTAGTCAACGCATCTTCAAAAAATCTTCAAACCATTGAAAATTATTCAATATTTTGCAAGCGCCAAAAAGATCCAGTTGTCATAAACAGCCGGAATTGTCACGAAAAAATAACATTCATCAGTCGATTTCGACATCCAGGCCTATATCGAGGGTGGGTGCGGCCATGGTGATCTTGGATGTCGAGATGTAATCGACCCCGGTTTCCGCAATCCCGCGGATCGTGTGGATGTTGACATTGCCCGAGGCCTCCAGCGCCACACGGCCGACTGCGGCCGCGTAGTCCATCTCCGCAAGTCCACCATGCGCACGGTTGATTTCCACCGCCTCGCGCAGCAGTTCAGGCCCCATGTTATCCAGCAATATGGCATCCGGCCGCGCCGCAAGCGCTTCGCGCATCTGGTCGAGATTGTCGACTTCGACCTCGATCTTGACGAGGTGGCCGGCATAGGCGCGGGCGGCGTGGATTGCCCGATCGACGCCGCCTGAAACCGCGATATGGTTGTCCTTGATGAGAATGGCGTCATCGAGCCCGAACCGGTGGTTGGAACCGCCGCCCAGCCGGACGGCGTATTTTTCCACGGCGCGAAGGCCCGGCAGGGTCTTGCGGGTGCAGGTGACGCGGGCCCGTGTGTGGGCGATCTCGGCGGCGAAGCGCGCCGTGTAGGTGGCGATGCCGGAAAGATGCATCAGGAAATTCAGCGCCACCCGTTCGGCCGAAAGGATGGAGCGCGCAGGTCCCTCGACGCGGATCAGCGGGGTGCCCGGAGCGACCCGGTCGCCATCGGACACCAGCGCCGTGAAGACAACCGCCGGATCGATGAGGCGGAAGGCGGCGCGCGCAAGTTCGATGCCGGCGAGCACGCCGTCCTCACGACTGTTGAGAGCCGCTTTCGCGGTCTTCTCCGGCCCGATGGTGGCATAGGTGGTGATATCGCCGGCGCGGCCAAGATCCTCCAGAAGCGCGGCCTTGACGATATCCTCGACCATCAGCGGCGAGAGAACGGGGCGAAAGGGCTCGATCATGGCAGGTATCCTTGGGTTCAACCGACAAGTTCGGCGGCGATACGGTCGGCATCCTTCAAGGTGATGAAGGTCCGGTGGCGGAAGGCCTCGCGCGGCTCGGGGCAATCCGAACGGTAATGCCCGCCGCGGCTTTCCTCACGCAGATAGGCGGCGGTCGCGATCAGCTTGGCGGTCGTCGCCATATTGGCGAAGCGGACACGGGTCCTTCCCCGCTCCTCTTCGAGCGCAACGATTTCGCGGATGAGCGTCTTCAGCCCCTCGCCCGTGCGGATGACGCCGGCATTGGCCGACATCAACCGGCGCAGTTTCGCAAGCTGGGGGCTATCCTCCAGTGTCACCAGATCGTCGCTTTCGCCGGCGCTCTTCGGCCATTCGTAGAGCCGTGGCTCCGGCATCATGCCCTTGATGTTCTCGGCGATCCGGGCCGCGAAGACCACGGCCTCCAGCAGCGAGTTCGAGGCGAGACGGTTGGCGCCGTGGACACCGGTCGAGGTGACCTCGCCCGCTGCCCAAAGGCCATCGATCGTGGTCTTGCCGTCGGCATCCACCAGCACACCGCCCATGTGATAATGCACTGCCGGCGCGACCGGGATGGGCTGGGTCACCGGATCGATGCCCGCCTCCATGCAGGAGGCATAGACGGTCGGGAAAAGCTCCGGGAAATGCGCACCGACCGCCTTGGTGCAATCGAGAAAAGCGCCGCGCCCAGCCTGAACCTCGGCAAAGACGCCGCGCGCCACGACATCGCGGGGGGCAAGTTCGGCATCCGGATGCAGATCGGTCATGAAACGATGGCCGGCGCGATTGACCAGCGTCGCACCGTCGCCGCGCAATGCCTCGGTCGCCAGCGGAGCCGGATCGCGGCCGATATCAATCGCGGTCGGGTGAAACTGCACGAATTCCGGGTCGGCGATTACGGCTCCGATCCTTGCCGCCATGCCGACGCCCGCGCCACGCGCCTCCGTCGGATTGGTGGTGACTTGATAAAGATGGCCGACGCCCCCCGAGCAGAGCACGACGGCGCGGGCGGGAAAGGCGACGCGGGTCGTGGACTGGCCTGCATCCGGGCGGGCGATGACACCGGAGACGAAGCGACCCTCGGAAATCAGTTCCTCGACCACGTAACCTTCCATCACCCGGATCGAAGGCGTCTTGCGCACGGCGGCGATAAGCGCCTCCATGATCGCCTTGCCGGCGCGGTCACCCTTCACCCGCACGATACGTCGCTCGGAATGGGCCGCTTCGCGCGACAGCAGAAGCTTGCCCTCAAGGTCGCGGTCGAAGGGAACGCCATAGGCAAGGAGATCGCGAATGCGGTCCGGCCCTTCCGAAATCATCAGGCGGGCCATCTTCTCGTCGACCGTGCCGGCACCGGCGGCGACAGTGTCGGCCAGATGCTTGTCGAAGGTATCGCCCTCGCTCATGGCGGCGGCAATGCCGCCTTGCGCCCAGGCCGACGAAGCGCCGAAGCCGATGGGGGCAGCGGCGAGAACCGTCACCGGACGGGGCGCAAGCTTCAGCGCGCAGAACAGGCCGGCAAGTCCGCCGCCGATGATGACGATATCGTCTATGCCCTGCCAGGATTGAGGGCGAATGGATTCGGTATTGCTGGGCATGCGGCACATTTCTCCGGCCTGCGCCGGCCTTCCTGTCTCATCGGACCTAATTCTTCAGGTTCACCATGCGCTCAACCGCCAGACGGGCCCGGCCGGCAATCGCCGGATCGACGGTGACCTCCTCCGTCATGAACAGAAGGCTGTCCAGGATCTTGGGCAGAGTGATCCGCTTCATGTGCGGACAGAGATTGCAGGGTTTGACGAAATCGACGTCCGGCACCTCGGCCTGAATATTCGATGCCATCGAGCATTCGGTGACGAGCAGCACGCGCCCCGGGCGCTTCGTCTTGACGTAATCGATCATGCCCGAGGTGGAGCCGGCATAGTCGGATACGGCCAGCACGCTCGGATGGCACTCCGGGTGGGCAACGATCTCGATCGACGGATCGGAGGCCTTGTATTCCAGAAGCTCCTCGGCGGTGAAGCGCTCATGCACCTCGCAATGGCCCTTCCAGGTGAGGATCTTCTTCTTCGTCTTCCTGGCGACGTTCATCGCCAGATATTCGTCGGGGATGCACAGCACCGTGTCCGACTCGAGGCTGTCGACCACGGCCACGGCATTGGACGAAGTGCAGCAGATATCGGTTTCGGCCTTTACGTCGGCGGAGGTGTTGACGTAGGTCACCACCGGCACGCCGGGATAGCGTTCCTTCAGGGCGCGGACATCGGCGCCGGTGATCGATTCCGACAGCGAGCAGCCGGCAAGCCCGTCCGGGATGAGCACCGTCTTTTCCGGGTTGAGCAGCTTGGAGGTCTCGGCCATGAAGTGCACGCCGCACTGAACGATGATCTCGGCATCGACGCGGGTAGCGTCACGCGCCAGTTGCAGCGAATCGCCCTTGATGTCGGCCACGCAATGAAAGATCTCCGGCGTCTGGTAATTATGCGCGAGAATGACCGCGCCGCGCTCCTTTTTCAGCCGGTTGATGGCATGAATGTAAGGCGCGAAAACCGGCCATTCGATCGCCGGAATGAAATCCTTGACCCGCTCGTAGAGATGCGCCGTCTCCTTTGCGACAGCCGGCGTATAGGCAAGATCCGGCCGCTCCAGCACGCCGAAGCGCTCCGCTGCCGTCGGCGACGACGGCGCCTTGCCCGCGTTTCCGGGTTGCGTGACATGCTGCATCTCGACCTCCCTGCCGTATCCAACGGCATTTATGCTCATCTTGAGCATAAATATTCCCAAAGAAAACCGGCAGATGCCGGTGACGCAGATTTAGAAAGTTTTGTGACAGATTGCAAGCATATCCACAGGCGCATCGGAACGCATCTTGCGTCGTCGCCGGTCGGAGAAAACGCTTTAGACGTCTGGAAAAACAGGAAAAACCAAATGCTTGGGAGCACCATTTGACATCTTGATTCCGACGATGTGACGGCGCCCCCTTTCGTCACATTGGAAAAACGCTAGTCTCGCTCTCTCGAATAGAGACGCTGGGAGGTCCCATGTTCGAAAGTCTGTTCCTGATTCTGCTGGTGATCCTGTTCGCTGTCCGGCGCGGCACCGCAAAGCGGATCGACAGACTGGAAAAGGAAGTGGCCGCGCTTTCGGAACAGCTTGTCCTCTTCCGGACCTCCCCGGAGGCGGCCCTTGCCGTCCCCGCCGCACGAACTGCGACGAGCGAACCCGTCCCGACAACGGAGGAACCGGCTGGAGCAGCACAGCCGGGCGAACCGGCGCCTGAACTGTCCGGTATTGCGAACTCCGAAGGCATGGGGGAAAGCGTCGCCGAGCCCATGACGACGGAAGGCCTCCCCGCAGCCTCGGCCTCGACGCCGCCCGCACAGCCGAAGGAAAGTCTCGAAAGCTATCTCGGGGCAAGGTGGGCCGTCTGGACCGGCGGCCTGGCTCTGGCGCTCGGCGGCCTTTTCCTGGTGCGCTATTCCATCGAGAGCGGCCTTCTCGGACCCGGTGTGCGCCTGATGCTTGCGAGCCTGTTCGGCCTTGCTCTGATCGGCGTCGGCGAGGCGATCCGCCGCAAGGCGATGCCGGGGATTGCGGCGCTCTATTCCAATGCGATGATCCCTGGCATCCTCACTGCCGCCGGGGCGCTTTCCCTGTTCGGGGCGATTTACGCCGCCCATAGCATATACGGCTTCATCGGCGCGACTGCCGCCTTCCTGCTTCTCGCATTCGTCGCCTTTGCGACCATTGGGCTATCGCTCATGCACGGGCAAGCACTGGCCGGCCTCGGACTTGCCGGCTCAATGGTGACGCCGCTTCTCGTCTCCAGCACATCGCCGAGCCCTTGGACACTGTTCGGCTTCCTCACCCTTTCGCTTGTCGCTACATCCGCCGCCTCGCGGCTCCGCGACTGGCACATCCTGCCGGCGCTTGCCAATCTGGGCCTCGGCGGCTGGGCCTTCCTCTATCTGGCGGTCGCCCCTCCCGCCGAGTTGACACCGGTTGCCCTTGCGCTGCTCGCCATGCTCGCCGCCTCCGCCTTCCTCTGGCCCGGCCGGGCATTCGAGGTCGTCCCGCAACCGGAAGAGCCGTCGCCGGGTGCATTTTTGCGGGTTCTCGCCCGGCCGCCTCTCAGCATGGCGATGACGCTTTCCTTCGCCACGATCCTGCCTGCGGTCGCAATGCTCATCGCCACGGTCGGAAGCGACATCGATCCCTTCTATGTGATGGCCGCGCTCACCGCGGCACTTGCCGGCATCGGCGCCGGACGGCATTCGATGGTGTGGCCGGCGCTTCTCGCCGCAACGGGCGCAATCCTCGGCACGGCATTGCAGGTTCAGCTCGCCGAAAGCCTGCTCGCCATGCTCGGCAACTCCATGGACGATGCCGTCGCCATCCCCGGCATCACGGTCAATATCATGCCGATCTCGCTTGGCCTCGGCGCCTTCTTCGTTCTGGCCGGCCTGTTCTTCCTGCAGAGAAAGGGGAACCGCGATCCGCTTCTTGCAACGGTCTGGGCCGGCATCATGGCGACGGCTCCCCTTGCTATCGCCGCCATCAGCTATTTCGGCTACGGCGACTATAACAGGGACTGGGCACATGGCCTCTACGGCATCGTCCTGGCGGCGGCACTCCTCGCCTCGGCGGAAGCGCAGGTTCGCGGCAGGCGGCGTGAGAGCCTGACGCTTGCCATCGACCTGCTTGTCGCCGGCTCCTTCCTCGCCCTTGTCTTCGGGTTGAATGCGCTGACATCCGGCCTGACGCTGATACTGCTTCTTGCCGCGGCGGGCTTTGCCTATGTGCAGGCGACGCGCCTGCGCGACTGGCGCGCCCTGCCATGGATGATGGTTGCGGCATCGCTTGCCGTTCTCGCCCGCATCGCCTGGGAGCCGACCGTCGTCGGACCGCAATCGCTCGGCAGGACGCCCGTCTTCAACGCCCTGCTGCCGGGCTATGGCATCCCTGCCCTGCTTGCCATCCTCTCCGCCTATCTGCTGCGGAACTGGCCGGGGGCGAGGGTCCGCAACGCGCTGCAGGCGCTGGCCAGCCTGATGGGGCTCTTGACCCTCGCCATCCTCGTGCGCCACGCGATGAATGGCGGCGTGCTGAGCGAAAGCGTGCCGACGCTTGGCGAGCAATCCATCTATACCCTGCTGCTGACCGGCCTTTCCGGCGTGCTGATGACGCTCGACCTCAAGTCGCCGAGCCCGGTCTTCCGCTATGGCTCGATGCTTGCCGGCGGCATTGCGGCACTGAATGTGCTCTTCCTGCATCTCGGCGCGCTCAATCCCTATTTCAGCGGGGAAAGCACCGGCTCGTGGCCATTCTTCAATCTGCTTCTGGTCGGCTACCTGCTGCCGGCGGTCGCCTATGGCGGACTTGCCTATTATGCCCGCGACAAGCGCCCGCAGCCCTATGTTATCATGCTTGCGGTCACCGGCGCAGTCCTTGGCTTCGCATGGGCGACGCTCTCCGTCCGCCGCTTCTGGCAGGGTGAATTCATCTCCGACTGGAAGGGTTTCCTCCAGGGCGAGACCTACAGTTATTCGGTGGTCTGGCTCGCGATCGGCGTCGGCCTTCTGGCGCTCGGCTCGCGCTTCCATGCGAAGAGCATCCGGATAGCCTCGGCGGTGCTGGTGCTGCTTTCCGTCGCCAAGGCATTCCTCATCGACATGAGCAATCTCGAGGGCGTTTTGAGGGCTCTTTCCTTTATCGGCCTGGGCTTCGTTCTGATCGGCATCGGCCTCTTCTACCAGAAGATCCTCAGCGACGGCCGGAAGATGGAAGAAGCGGACGGCCGAGCGGCGCCGAATGCCGGTCCCGACCCATCGTTGTGACGAAACCGTCGCCGGGGGATCAGTTCCGCCGGGCAGCCGATGGTTGCCCGGACTTAACCATGCGCACCGGTTTTCCGGCTGTTTCCGGGCGGTTTCGTTGACAAAATGCGCCTGCGCGCGCCCTAGTTTGCCACCAAGCGAACAAAGACCCCCATACTGGGACGGAAGACCGATGCAGCAGCCCCAGCATATCCGCAGCCTCGACGGCCTCAGGGGCCTTGCCTCCTTCGCCGTTGTCCTTTCCCATATCATCCTCCTTTTCCCCAGGGAGACATGGGCCGGAGCACTGGTATTCGGCAATGAAGCGGTGGCGCTATTCTTCTGCCTCTCAGGCTTCCTGATGGCCTATCTCTACGGCGGCAAGTCGTTTACCCGCCGCTCGGCAACCGACTATCTGGTACACCGTTTCGCGCGCATCTATCCCGTCTATTTCGTCGCGGTGATTTCGGTGGCGCTGCTTTCGATGGTTCCGGGGCTTGAGTATCCGCAACCGCTCGCAGGCTCTGTCGAGATCATCCGCCATATCGCCCTTCTCGGCTCGACCGGCGTCTTTTGGTCGATCCCACCGGAAATACAGTTCTACGTCTTCTTCCTCATGCTCTGGTTCTGGTTCGAAAAGCCCAGGGACCGCCTTCCGTTTGGCATCGCCATCGCCATTGGCTTCGTCATGCTTGCCTATCTCGGCTTTCCGGGACCGGGCATCCTGCTGCCGTCGAAGATCTCCTATTTCCTGTTCGGAGCGCTCGCCGGCCGTCTTTTCGCGCTGACGGGGCGTCTCGAAGGCGGTCATGCCGCCGGCTTCCTGACGCTTGCAGCGCTTGCCTTCTTCCTCGCCAGCCGGGCGATCTTCCACACGGAGGAGAGCTTCTGGGGCGTGACCTCGGCGCTGGCCGCAACCGTCATCGTCTTCCTGACGGCCACAGAATCCGGCCTGCTTGCGCCGCTGCTCGGCTCGGCACCGCTCCGGCATATCGGCAAGATCAGCTTCTCGCTCTATCTCTTCCATATGCCGGTGATGTTCCTGACATCGAAAGCACTGCCGGAGAGCCTGCCGGTCGGCGTGGTAATCGCGCTCTGCATTGTCGCGGCGATGATCTTCGCCGATATCAGCTACCGCATCGTCGAGGCGCCGTCGCGCACCGTACTGATGGGAGCCTGGAAGCGGCGGACGCTTTCCACACCCCTGCCGGCCTGACGCGCGCCTCTTCTTGCAATCTCCTTTAAGCCTATTACTAAGGGCCGCCGGATTGACAGCTGTCAGGACTGGAGGAGAGCAAGATGGATCGAAGCGGAATGAGCGAAGCATTTTCGCCGGAAAACAAGCTTGCGGAAGCCCTCCTTCCCCATGCAATCGAGGGAAATGACGGCTCGCACGACATCGCCCATATCCTGCGCGTCTTCCGCAATGCCATGCGCATCCATGCCGCCGAGGGGGGAGACCGGGAGATCCTCACCGCCGCCGTCCTGCTGCATGATTGCGTTTCGGTGGAAAAGAACTCGCCGCTTCGTGCGCAAGCCTCCAAACTCGCAGCAGACAAGGCATCGGATATCCTTCGAGGCCTCAGCTGGCCGCAGGAGCGGATTGAGGCCGTGGCCCATGCCATCCTTACCCACAGCTTTTCCGCCAACATCGCGCCGGAGACGCTGGAAGCGAAGATCCTGCAGGATGCAGACAGGCTTGACGCCATCGGCATGGTGGGCGCTGCACGCTGCTTCTATACCGCGGGACGCATGGGTTCCGCACTCTACGACCCCGTCGATCCCCTTGCTGAAAACCGACCGCTCGACGACAGGGCCTTCGCCATTGACCATTTCGCCGCAAAGCTGTTCAAGCTTTCCGGGAACTTCCAGACGGCGACCGGTAGTGTGATCGCCCGCGAGCGGCATGCGCGTCTGGAGCAGGTGCTCGAACTCTTGACCGACGAAATCTGAGGCAGGCCATGAAGGTTACCGAACTCGCCATCTATCCGCTCAAAAGTGCCCGCGCCATCCCGCTCCAGACGGCCCGGATCGAGGCGCGGGGGCTTGCAGGCGACCGGCGGATGATGATTACGGACCCATCCGGTCACTTCATCACCCAGCGCGAGTTGCCGACGCTTGCAGGTCTCACCGCCCTGCCCTCGGCGACCCATCTCAAGCTTTCGCTCGATGACGGCCGCGAGATGATGGTTGCGCCACCGCATCCCGAGCGCCGGATGAACGTGGCGATCTGGAAATCCATCGTCAGCGCCGCTGAGGCCGATGACAGCGTCAATGCGAGGCTTTCCGAGTGGTTCGGCCGCGAAATGAAACTCGTCTTCTTCGACGGCGAGGCGAGCCGTAGCGCCAGTACCGAATGGGCCGGCCCCGACAGTCCGGTGGGATTTTCCGACGGCTACCAGATCCTCGTCACCACCACCGGCTCGCTGAAGGCGATCAATGACGACATGGCCGCCCATGGCGAAGGCTCGGTCGGCATGGAGCGCTTCCGCCCGAACATCGTCGTCGATTGCGACGAGGCATGGGCCGAAGACGGCTGGGCGGCCATCGAGATCGGCGGTATCCGGTTCGATCTGGTCAAACCCTGTGCGCGCTGCATCATGACGACCCAGGACCAGATCACCGGATCGCGCGAGGTCGCAAGCCCGATGCCGGCCATGGGCCGCATCCGCATGTCCGGCGACCGGCGCGTGCCGGGACCGCTGTTCGGCTGGAACGTCGTGCCACGAGGAGAGGGATCGATTGCGGTCGGAGACGCTGTGAAGGTCATCGAGCAGCGTGCCGAAGGCTGGACGATCAAGCGGCGCGGCTGACGTCTCCCATTCCCCCAGGGCGACGGCATATGGAACGTGCACCGTCGCGGTGCTCCTAACCCTCCTCTCCCCACAAGGGGCAGCGGCGCTACCCGCCAACCCCTTTCCGGTCGGTCGCCATAGGTGACAGTCATCAATTCCGTTGATTAGCGCTTCACGAAAAGGCGCTTTTCCGCGGCGGGTCGACTGATTATCGTCCAGGTCCTGAGAGGAGATTTTCATGTCCGCCACGACCACCCGCCCCGCTTTGCCCTGGCTCATCATCGTCGCCGGCTCGCTGATCGCCATGCTGACCTTCGGGCCGCGTTCGGCCATGGGCTTTTTCCAGTTGCCCATGCTCAACGACACCGGCTGGGACCGCTCGACCTTCGGGCTCGCCATGGCCATCCAGAATCTCTGCTGGGGCCTCGGGCAGCCCCTGTTCGGGGCGCTCGCCGACAAATACGGCACCGGTCGCATGCTGACGCTTTCCGGCGCGCTCTATGCCCTCGGTCTTTTCACCATGGCCCATGCCGATGCGCCTGTCTGGCTGCATATCGGGGGCGGCGTGCTGGTCGGTCTCGGGGTTGCGGCCGGCTCCTTCGGCATCGTGCTGTCCGCTTTCGCACGCAACGTGGCGCCGGAGCAGCGCTCGCTCGCCTTCGGCATTGGCACAGCCGCAGGTTCGGCAGGCATGTTCCTCTTCGCGCCGCTCAGCCAGGGGCTCATCTCCGCCTTCGGCTGGTCGGACAGTCTGGTCTATCTCGGCCTGATGATGCTGATCGTCCCCTTGCTCGCGTGGCCGCTGCGCGGCAATGCAAAATCCGGAAAGCAGTCACGCAGAGAGTTCGAACAGAGTGCCGGCGAAGCGTTGCGCGAAGCCTTCGGCCACAGGAGCTACCTGCTGCTGACCAGCGGCTTCTTCGTCTGCGGCTTCCAGGTCGCCTTCATCACCGCCCACTTCCCGGCCTATCTCGGCGATATCGGCATCGATGCCCGCTATGCGGTGATCGCCATGGCGCTGATCGGTTTCTTCAATGTCATCGGTTCGCTCGCTTCTGGCGTGATCGGCCAGCGCTATTCGAAACCGTATTTCCTGGCATGGATCTATCTTGCCCGGTCGCTGGCGGTGACGCTGTTCCTGCTGTTGCCGCAATCGCCGGCCTCGGTGATCGTGTTCGCCATCGTCATGGGCCTCCTGTGGCTGTCCACGGTGCCGCCGACGAATGCGCTGGTGGCAATCATGTTCGGCACGCGGCATCTCGGAATGCTCGGCGGGATCGTTTTTCTGTCGCATCAGATCGGCTCATTTCTCGGAGTCTGGATGGGCGGTTATCTCTATGACAAATTCGGCAGCTATGATGCCGTCTGGTGGTTCGGCGTGGCGCTTGGCATTTTTGCGGCGATCGTCCATTGGCCGATCCGCGAAAGCGCTGTCGAACGCGGACTTCCCGCGGCGGCCTAAGGTCGCAGTGCGACAGGATGTCATTTTAAGAAATGCGGCATGAGCGATGATTTTTTGCCGCAATGCACCCACATTTGGAGCATGAAAGAATTTTATTTTATTTTTCTTTCTGCACCTGTTGACGGGAGAATGTTCGACACCTACCTTTGTCGCATCGGAAAGAGACCGATAAACCCAAGATGAAACCGGCTTCAGAGGAAGCCCTTGCCAATAAGGAGGTCAGCGAATGCATATTGCCCTTAATGCCGCCCGCCCTTGGCATAAATCCCCGCTCGGCGTGGTGAAATCCAATTGCCGACGTTGCTTCTGTCGAATGTGACGCTGAACAGGCACTGAATTCTACAAACGACGCATTTATTTAAGTCTGCGCAAGCGCGCAGGCGGGGAAACCGTTATGGAAAAGCAAGTCATTGAATACGCCGGCATTCCCGTCGGCATCACCGTTCCCGACGGGGATCGGGTCAAGTTCATCGCCGTCAAGTTCCCGGTCATCGATCTCGACGGCGGTACCTACCGCAATGTCAGCGAGCTGCAGAACGCCATTCACCGGCATATGCAGAACTCGTCCAGCGATCAGACGCTGTTCGCACGCGCCGCCAATGGCACAGGCCTTGCCTCCGACCGCAAGGTCTTCAATGCGGCCTGACAGAACCCCTCGCGAGCCGCGCCGGCCTCAAGGCCTCGCGGCTCGTAGACGTGTCTGTTGAGAAAAAAGCCGGTTAGGCGAAAAGCTTCCGCCAGACTTCCCGCATCAGCAGCCTTTCCCGCTCCCGCCAGAAGAAAAGGGGGAAGGGCAAACATGCGATCGGCATAGGGCAGCCCGGCAGCCCGGCAAACCGCCCTGCCCGATTTCGGCGAGACATAGGCAAGATCCTCCCGGCCTCCGGTCGCTGCGCACTGGTCGAGATCGAGACCGAAGCCGAGATCGTTCAGCACCGCGAGTTCGAAACGCACGAAAAGCTCTCCGGCCGCGGCCGGCTCGTCGAGGTGATCGAGGATCACATCCAGCGCCTCGAAAAGATGCGGATGCGGGTCCCGTTCGGGCAAGAGCCGCAGCAGCGCCCCAAGCGCCTGCACGCCATAGGCGGCGGTTGCGCTTTCCATCAGTTTCGCCGCCCTTAGCGTTACCGGCTCGACCCGATATTCCCCGAGATGTTCATCGAGCCGCGCCCGCCAGGTGACCTCGAGCCGGTTTCCGGGCTGCAGCACCGGCTGCATGCTGCGCGAACGTCCGCTGCGCACCAGTCCCAAATGACGGCCACGGCTTTTCGTCATCATCTCCGCGATGACGCTCGTTTCGCCATGACGCCGTGCGCCGAGCAGGATTGCTTCGTCCGTCCATTCCATGGTGCCATTCTAGAGTATTTCCGGCCAAAGCGGAATCGTCTTCACTGTTCTATCTCCTTGTTTTAGCGCCATTCCCGACGCAAGATCCGTTGCCGCCTCTGCCGGAAATGCTGCAAAGCGTGTCGCGCGCGAACGGAATCGTCCGTTGGGCGAGCTGCCGGCCGCATTTAATTGCTCCACCGGCGGCAATCCGGCATTCCCGTGCGGCCGGAATCGTTATACTTCCAACGCATATCTCATTGACGGGAAGGTTCCGACATGGCCCCCGCCTCCCCAGGCCCAGAAGAGCAGCCACCAGAGCCCGGCCGGCTGACCGCGTTGCCGGAGCCTGTCCGCTGGGCGATCCTCACCCTGTTGTCGCTCGCCTTTGCCGGTCTGTTGACGGTCGCCCATATCCCGGCCGCACTTCTGCTCGGACCGATGATGGCGGCCATCGTCGTGGCGACCAACGGCGCGCGGCTCTCGGCGCCCACCCTGCCCTATCTCGCCGCCCACTCGCTGATCGGCTGCATCATCGCTCGCTCCATCGACGCGGAGATCGTGACGACCTTCGCAGCCGACTGGCCGATCTTCCTCTCCATCGTGCTCGCCGTCATCGCGTCGAGCACGCTGATCGGCTATGTTATGGCGCGCAATGCCGTATTGCCGGGAACGACCGCCGTGTGGGGAACGTCCGCCGGCGCGGCCTCCGCCATGCTGGTGCTTGCGGAGGCCTATGGCGCGGATGCCCGGCTGGTCGCCTTCATGCAGTATTTAAGGGTGGTCTGCGTTGCCTCGGCCGCTTCGATCATCGCAGCCGCCGTCTTCCACGCAACGGGCGGACAGGCCCCTGAGGTCGTCTGGTTTCCACCGGTGGACTGGCTGGAGCTTGGCAAGACACTCGCCGTCGCCTTTGGCGCCTGCGCCATCGGCGCCCGTTTCCGAATCCCGGCCGGCACCATGTTCCTGCCGATGCTGGCAACCGCATTGCTGCACGGTCTCGGATTCATCACCATCGACCTGCCGCCATGGCTTCTGGCGTTCGCCTATGCGCTGCTGGGCTGGAAGATCGGCCTCGGCTTCACCCGCCGCATCCTTCGCCATGCAACCTACGCGCTGCCGCAGATCATGCTCTCGATCGTCGTGCTGATCGCCTTTTGCGGCGGACTCGCCATGCTTTTGTGGCGTTTCCTCGGGATAGATCCGCTGACCGCCTACCTTGCGACCAGCCCGGGCGGTCTCGACTCGGTCGCGATCATCGCCGCCTCGACGCCGGTCGACCTGCCCTTCGTCATGGCGCTGCAGACCGCGCGTTTCCTGCTGGTGCTGTTGCTCGGCGGACCGATATCGAAGGCGGTGGCCCGCCTCATCGACCGCTGACGTCGTACGCGCCCGCGACTTCTATCTCTCTGTTTTCGCGCAATTTGGGACGCAAACCGGTTTCCACTTTTGCCGGAATTGCTCTATTCGCGCGGGAATTCGAGGCCCATTTCACGGAACCGTTCGGGATCGTCGCCCCAGTTTTCGCGCACCTTCACGAACAGGAAGAGATGCACCGGCTGTTCCAGGATTTCGGAGAGTTCCTTGCGGGAAGCGGTCGAGATCGACTTGATCGCTTCGCCGGCCTTGCCGAGCACGATCTTCTTCTGGCTTTCGCGCTCGACATAGATCACCTGTTCGATGCGGACGGAACCATCCTTCCGTTCCTCCCACTTCTCGGTTTCGACGTGGGAGGAATAGGGAAGCTCCTGGTGCAGGCGCAGGAACAGCTTCTCGCGAGTGATTTCGGCCGCGAGCTGGCGCATGGGAAGATCGGAAATCTGGTCTTCGGGGTAGTACCAGGGGCCTTCGGGAAGCGTCTTTGCCAAGTAATCCATGACGTCGTCGCAGCCGGAACCGGTCGTCGCGGAAATCATGAAGGTGCGCTCGAACTTCACCGCCTCGTTGGCGGCGGAAGCGAGCTTCAGCAGATCCTCCGGCTTCACCCGGTCGATCTTGTTGAGCACCAGGATTTTCGGCTGGGGGACGTCCTTCAAGCCTTCGAGGATCGCCTCGGCATCGCCGCGCAAGCCCCGCTCGCTGTCGATCAGCAGCAGGATGAGATCGGCATCCTTGGCCCCGCCCCAGGCGGACGTCACCATGGCGCGGTCGAGCCGGCGACGCGGCTTGAAAATGCCGGGCGTGTCCATGAAGACGATCTGGGCGTTGTCGTGGATCGCAATGCCGCGCATCACCGCGCGGGTCGTCTGGACCTTGTGGCTGACGATCGAGACCTTGGCGCCGACGAAGCGGTTCACCAGCGTCGACTTGCCGGCGTTCGTCGGACCGATCAGGGCGACGAAGCCGGAATGGGTCGGGGTGTCGCCAGCAGCAGGAGTGTCGGCGGAAGTGTTTTCAGGTTCTGTCATCGGTTCCAATCAGCCTGCGTCAGTGGCTTTCTGCCAGACGCCTTCGCGTTCGAGAAGCCTCGTTGCGGCCACCTGTTCGGCAGCGCGCTTCGAGCGCTCGGTTCCTGTCTCCGGCGCAACGCCGGGAATTTCGACGATCACCGTGAAGCGGGGATCATGATCCGGTCCGGAGCGTTCCGCAATCCGGTAGGTCGGGGTGACGGCATGCTTTGCATGCGCCCATTCCTGCAATTCAGTCTTGGCGTCGCGCCGCGCTCCATCGGCGCGGGTGGCGCGGCTCGACCAGAAGCGCAGGATGAATTCGCGCGCAGCCTCCAGCCCGGCATCCAGGTAGATCGCCGCGATCAGGCTTTCGACCACATCAGCCCGGACGTTCAGCATATGCTTGCCGGTCAGTTTCTTGACATCGGCGCCGGTGCGGATGAAGCGGTGCAGTTCGAGCTGGTCGGCGATCTCGGCGCAGGCTTCGGCGCTGACCAACTGGTTGAAGCGTACGGAAAGCTCGCCCTCGGTCGCCGCCTTGTAGGTCTTGAAAAGAAGTTCGGCGACGCAGAGCCCGAGCACCCTGTCGCCCAGGAATTCCAGCCGCTCGTAATCGCCCCCCTTCGAGCCCGCCTTGGCGCTCGAATGGGTAAGCGCCCGGTCAAGGCGCTCCTTCTCGACAAAGCGATGACCGATCGCGGCTTCGAGCCACGACCGGTCCTCGTCGGTCAGGCCTTTCGGCTTCTTCATTCAACCACCTTGAACAGACGGTCCCAGCGCATGTTGGACGGCCACTTCCAGATTTCGCGGAACGAGGTGTCGTTGCCGAGCGAGAAGAAAATGACGGACGCCTTGCCGATCAGATTTTCGGCCGGCACAAAACCGACGTCGAACCGGCTGTCGAGCGAGTTGTCGCGGTTGTCGCCCATCATGAAATAATGACCTTCGGGAACGATGAATTCGCGGGTGTTGTCGCCGCGGGAATCCGGGGACTGGTCCAGCGTGTCATAGGTCACGCCGTTTTCCAGCGTCTCACGGAATACCGGAACGTCCGTACCCGGATCGAGGCGGTAATCGGAGGTAAAGCTGCCATCCGGCACCTTCGGCACCGGCTTGCCATTGACGTTCAGGACGCCGTCAATCACCTGGATACGGTCGCCCGGCAAGCCGATCAGCCGCTTGATGTAATCGATCTGCGGGTTCGGCGGGAAGCGGAAGACCACGATGTCGCCGCGCTTGGGCTCGCTTGCGAAGATGCGGCCTTCGAACAGGTCGGGTGAGAAGGGCAACGAATATTTCGAATAGCCGTAGGAGAACTTGTTGACGAAGATGTAGTCGCCCACCAGCAGAGTCGGCATCATCGAACCCGACGGGATCGTGAAGGGCTGGAAAAACACCGTCCGGATCACCATCGCCAGCAAAAGCGCCTGGATCACGACCTTGATGTTCTCCCAAAGGGCACTCTGCTTTTTTTCTGCTCGTTCGGTCACGCAGTCTCTTCCTTCTCTGAAATCCTGCACTCTCTAGACGTTTCAGGCGTCCGCGGCAACGGCGCAGGCATGCATTTGGCAGCCCATTCGGGCTCAACCATGGCCGGGCACGGCCTCGATAATAACAAAAGCCTGAGCCAGGGGATGGTCGTCGGTGATCGTCAGATGAATCACCGCGTGATGACCGGATGGCAGCATGCGCTGGAGATGCGCCGCAGCGCCGCCCGTCAACTGCATGGTCGGCTTACCCGAGGGCAGGTTGACGACACCCATGTCCTTCCAGAACACACCCCGCGCCATGCCAGTGCCGAGCGCCTTTGACATCGCCTCCTTCGCCGCGAACCGCTTGGCATAGGAAGCCGCCCTGTTCTTGCGGCCGTCCGACTTGCGGCGCTCGATCTCGGTGAAACAGCGGTTGGTGAAACGTTCGCCGAACCGGTCGAGCGACTGCTCGACGCGGCGGATATCGATGAGGTCGCTGCCGATGCCGATAATCATGATTTCCTTCGCCCTAACGCACCGACATCAGACGCTCACGCCACCGTCGACCGCTTCCGACAGGCGCATCCTGGCGCGCTGGGAAAGCCGTGCCCGGCGGCGGGCCTGAAAGCCTCGCACCGCATGGAAGGTCAAGCCGTATACGGCGAGACCGGTGACAAGAGCAGGAGGAACGGCGCCAATCAGCATGGGCTCCAGCACCGGCCGCCACAACTGCGACAGATCAAAGGTGCTGACGAGATGATGAAGATTGAGATGGCGCCCGATACTGCTGTCTCCGCCGCCAAGGATCATCGAACCGATCTCCCACGTGGCGGCCCAGATGAACGGAAATGTCAGTGGATTGCCGAAAGCGGTGCCAAGGGCCGCCGCAACCATGTTTCCCGCAACGAGATAGGCGAGCGCGAAGGAGAAAAGGAAATGCAGTCCGACGAACGGCGTCCACGACGATGCGATACCGGCGGCAAAACCGGCAGCGACCGCATGCGGCGAAGCCGTCAGGCGGACGATACGCATACGGAAATACTGAAAAGGACGCGAAAAACCCTTTCGCGGCCAGAAAAGGCCACGCAGCCTTTCGGCTAGTCCTGCGGGTTTACGTCTGCGAAACAGCATGGAGGCACATGTAGTCGATGAGCCCCCGTTTCGACAAGAGCGGCCGAGAGCCTGAGGATACTCGCCATCGCTCCCGGCGAAAATAAGGCGCAGGACAAGCCGTCATGCGCCTTCGGACGGTGCGTCGGCTCAGAGGCCGCGACGGAACATGCCTCGGTCGATCTGACGCTGGCGGAATTCCAGGTCGACCATATCACGGGCGCCGTTCAGGTATGCCATTTCACGATCTGCAACGCTCGGAACGCGCAGGGCCTTGGCCAGCTTGCGGATGGGTTCAAACATTTTTCTGTCCTCGTTCTTTCTCTCTTATGTGAGGACAATGTAATTGTGCGACGCAAAAACCACCAGTTCCGATAAATAGCGACAGCCATGCGTCAAATGCATGACTTGCAGATAATGCGGCCCGCCACTGCCCATCTCGGAGGCATTTTGTCGCATCCGCGCATAACAGTTGGGCAAGTGAGCATCCACACGGCGCCGGAAAACGCCCGGAGCCTCGTCGCCTGCCTTGGGGCGGCCCTCGTCAATCGTAGACGCGCCGCGCCGTCGAGATACAGTCGAGAGCCTTGAGTTCGGAAATGAGCTGATTCAGCTGGCGCAGGTCCCAGACCTCGAGATCGAGCGCCATTTCGGTGAAATCGGTGGCAACGCGCGTCATGCTGAGCGTGCGGATGTTGATGTCGAGGCGAGCGACCGTCTGGGCGACCGTCGCGAGCGTACCCGGCTCGTTCAGCGCATTAATCAGGATACGGGCAACAAAACGCGACTTGTTCGCCTCGTCGAGATCCCAGCGCACATCGATCCACCGTTCCGGTTCGTCATCGAAGCGTTGCAGGCTCGATGCCTGGATCGGATAGATGGTGATGCCCTTGCCGTCTTCCATGATGCCGACGATGCGATCGCCCGGCACGGCGCCTGCCGGTGCGAAGTGCACTTCGGCATTGCCGGAGAGACCGCGGATCGGCAGCGGCTCCGGCCCTTCGGCGGTCTTCTCGCCTTCCGTCCCCCGCGTCTTGCCGGGGATCTTGAAGACCATGCCGCTCGCCGTGCTCATGGCAAACCAGCCCTCGTCGCTCGAGGGCTTCACCGTCACGCGCTCGTCCTGGTAATCGGGATAGACCGCCCGCAGCACGTCGAGCGAGGAAATTTCGCCCCGACCGACGGCGGCGATCGCGTCCTCCACCTCGCGCTGACCCAACCGGTGCAGCACCGGGCGCAGTCCGTCCCGCGAGAACACCTTGCCGGCGCGCTCGAAGGTGCGCTCCAGAATGCGATAGCCGAGGCCGGAATACTGCTTGCGGATCGCCATGCGGGTCGCCCGGCGAATGGCGGCGCGCGCCTTGCCGGTTACGACGATCTCTTCCCAGGCAGCTGGCGGAACCTGCACGCCAGAACGGATGATCTCGACTTCGTCGCCGTTCGACAGCCGCGTCACCAGCGGCATGATCGAGCCGTTGATCTTGGCGCCCACGCAGGTATCGCCGATGTTGGTGTGCACGGCATAGGCGAAGTCGATCGGGGTCGCCCCGCGCGGCAGCGCGATCAACTTGCCCTTCGGCGTGAAGCAGAAGACCTGGTCCTGGAACAGTTCGAGCTTGGTGTGCTCAAGGAACTCTTCCGGATTGTCCCCTTCGGCCAGCGCCTCGATGGTATGGCGCAGCCAGGAATATGCATTGCTCTCGCGCGACAGAAGTTCGCCCGGCTCGCCGTTTTCGCCATCCTTGTAGAGCGCGTGGGCGGCGATGCCGAATTCGGCGATTTCGTGCATGCGCCGGGTGCGGATCTGCAGCTCGATGCGCTGGCGCGACGGCCCGACGATGGTGGTGTGGATCGAGCGGTAGTCGTTCTGCTTCGGCGTCGAGATGTAGTCCTTGAAGCGACCGGGCACCACGCGCCAGCGGGTGTGCACGATGCCGAGCGCCCGGTAGCAGGACGGAATGTCATCTACCAGAATGCGGAAACCATAGACGTCGGAAAGCTGTTCGAAGGAAAGCGACTTCGACTGCATCTTGCGGAAGACCGAATAAGGCTTCTTCTGCCGTCCCTTGACGGACGCCTTGACGAGGCCGTTTGCGACCAGCAGTTCGCGCAGTTCGTCCTCGATCTTCTTGATGAGCCCTTCATTGCGCTGAGAGAGTTCGGCGAGCCGCTGCGTGACAGTCTCGTAGGCTTCCGGATTGATATAACGGAAGGACAGATCCTCCAGCTCGTCGCGCATATCCTGCATGCCCATGCGCCCGGCGAGCGGCGCATAGATTTCCATCGTTTCCTCGGAAATGCGCGCGCGCTTGTCGTCGCGCATGTGTTCGAGCGTCCGCATGTTGTGCAGGCGGTCGGCGAGCTTGACCAGGAGGACGCGCACGTCATCGGAAATCGCAAGCAGCAGCTTGCGGAGGTTTTCCGCCTGTTTTGCCTTCTTGGTGACGAGGTCGAGCTTTTTGAGCTTGGTCAGTCCCTCGACCAGCCGGCCGATATCCTCGCCGAACAGTTCGTCGATTTCGGCGCGGGTCGCCGTGGTGTCCTCGATCGTGTCGTGCAGAAGCGCAACCGCGATGGTCGATTCGTCGAGATGCATGTCGGTGAGGATGGCGGCAACTTCGAGCGGATGGGAGATATAGGGATCGCCGCTGGCGCGCTTCTGCTTGCCGTGCTTCTGCATGGCATAGACATAGGCCTTGTTGAGGAGGGCTTCGTTGGCATCGGGCTTGTACTTCTGAACCCGCTCAACGAGCTCGTATTGCCGCATCATGCAAAGCTGCTCCACAAAAGAAAAGCGCGCCAACCGTCACGATTGGCGCACGAAACCGTATCCTCTCCGTCATATTATGACGGAATCAATTGACGATTAGTAATCGTCGCTCTTTTCCGGCGGAACGAGGCCTTCGATGCCGGCCAGCAATTCTTCTTCCGACATCTGGTCAAAAGTAAGGGTTTCCGGCAGCTCGTCCTCTTCATCGCCCTTGGAGACGACTGCGGCGCTTGCGATCATCGCGCCGGCTTCCTGCTCGGGCTCATCCACTTCGACGTGCTTCTGCAGCGAATGGATCAGATCTTCCTTGAGATCGTCGGGCGAGAGGGTTTCATCGGCGATTTCGCGCAGCGCAACAACCGGGTTCTTGTCCTTGTCGCGGTCAACGGTGATCGGTGCGCCCTGCGAAATCTGGCGCGCGCGGTGGCTTGCCAGCAGCACGAGCTCGAAGCGGTTGTCTACTTTGTCGATGCAATCTTCAACGGTGACGCGGGCCATTGCCTGTCCTTTGCGGTCGTGAACTTTCAGGGATTAGCAGCCCGATACAATCAATGGAAGGCAAATTCAAGTTTTTCGTCAACATCCCGCCCCGCCAAGGGAACGGGACTTAAAAAAAAGCACGACCCAATCCGATTGTTTCAACCTATACGTGCTTGGAATATTGCGAATCGTGCCCTAAATCATTCTTATATGAATAGTTCATAAATTACGGGGACTATCCATTGGCGTGCAGGCAAGGTTCTGTTTTGATTATCTTTTGCCAGATAACTCATATTCCTGTTCAAGGATAATTGCGCGATGTTCGACCCGCGGGAAAAAATAGCTCTCTTCATCGACGGCGCGAACCTATACGCCGCTTCAAAGAGCCTCGGCTTTGACATCGACTATCGGAAACTGCTCAAGGCGTTTCAGAAGCGCGGCTACCTTTTGCGGGCTTATTATTATACGGCGCTGATCGAGGATCAGGAATATTCTTCCATTCGTCCGCTGATCGACTGGCTCGACTACAACGGCTACAAGGTCATCACCAAGCCGGCCAAGGAATTCACGGATTCCATGGGACGCCGCAAGGTGAAGGGCAACATGGACATCGAACTGGCCATCGATGCGATGGAACAATCGGAAACCGTCGATCATCTGGTGATCTTCTCCGGCGACGGCGATTTCACCACGCTCGTCGAGGCGCTTCAGCGCAAGGGCCGCAAGGTCTCCGTGGTCTCCACCATGGCAACCCAGCCGCCGATGATCGCCGACGACCTTCGCCGGCAGGCCGATTACTTCATCGATCTCGTCTCGCTGAAGGGGGAAATCGGCAGGGACCCGAGCGAGCGTCCGCAACGGGCACTGGACCCCATTCCGGCGGTCGACACAGAGTAGAGGCGGTGTAAGGCCACAGCCTTTGCAACTCTGCTGCAAATATCCGTTCGTTCCGATAGAGGCTTGCCCTCAAAAATAACCAAATATGGAATAGGCTCCATATTCCTCGATGCGGCAAAACAAGCCGATACAACTGTGGGCAGTGAAGTACTGTCTCAGTTTTGCGACAGTTTCTTCATCGCCGCGAACTTAAATATTATCATTTCGTTAAGTCATCAGGGCTATTTTGCTCACCTGCGCAATCATCGCGCCTCAGGATCTTATTCCACCACTCCTTATTCAAACGAAGGGCGCGTTTAAGTCCGTCCGGAGTTTTCACAACATATAGGCAGACCCATGGGCAGCTTCCGCCGGGACCCATCCCAATTGAACGACCGTTTGAATTTTCTCGATCTGGGTGCGAAGGAAAGAGACACGCTATCGGCCTTGCAGCCGGTCATCAAGGCGGCGATCGGCCCTGCGCTCGACGAGTTCTACCGCCGCGCAAAGGCCCATCCAGAAACGGCGCGTTTCTTTTCCAGCGATGCCCATATCCAGCATGCCAAGGGCCGGCAGGAAAGCCATTGGAGCCTGATCGCCTCGGGCCGCTTCGACGACGACTATGTCGATGCGGTATCTGCAATCGGCCGCACCCATGCGCGGCTCGGCCTGGAACCGCGCTGGTATATCGGCGGTTACGCGCTGATCCTCGACGGCATCATAGAACGTGTTGTCGCAGAGGAGTTGAAGGGTTTCGGACAGTCCCGCAAGGCCAAGCGCATCACGGCCAATGTTAGCGCAATCATGAAAGCCGCCATGCTGGACATGGATTATTCCATTTCCGTCTATCTTGAGGCGCTTGCCGAAGAACGCGCCCGGGCGGAAGAGGAGCGCAACCGCCTGGAGGCCGAACAGGAAGAGGCGCTGAAGGCTCTCGACGGCGCGCTCGGGCATCTCAGCGCCGGTGATCTGACGGCCACGATCGAACATGACCTCGCTCCCAAGTTCGACGGTCTCCGGATCAATTACAACAAGGCCATTTCCTCGCTTGCCACGGCCTTCGGCGAGATCGTTGAGGAAGCTGCGCGCGTCACTTCCAACAGCCGCGAATTGACCGCCGCCACCGACGATATGGCGAAGCGTACCGAGCAACAGGCCGCGGCGCTCGAACAGACGGCAGCGGCGCTGGAGGAAATCGCCACGGTTTCCAAACAGGCCGCGACACGGACCCAGGAAGCGCGCGCGGCCGCCAGGACATCCGCCGAAGAGGCGGTCCGTTCGGGCGAAATCGTCTCGGAGGCGGTCGGCGCCATGGGCGACATCGAGGAATCCTCGCGCAAGATCACGCATATCATCAGCGTGATCGACGAGATTTCGTTCCAGACCAATCTTCTGGCGCTGAATGCCGGGGTCGAGGCCGCCCGCGCGGGCGAAGCCGGTAAAGGTTTTGCGGTCGTCGCGCAGGAAGTACGCGAACTTGCCCAGCGATCGGCTGCGGCTGCCAAGGAGATCAAGACGCTGATCGACCGCTCGTCGCAGGATGTCGCACGCGGCGTCTCGCTGGTAAACCGAACCGGAGATGCGCTGAAGACCATCGGCGAGCAGGTGCACACCATCAACGAGCATATCGCCGCGATCGCCACGTCCTCGCAGGAACAATCCGCCGGCATCGGCGAAATCAACGCCGCCATCAACAGCATGGACCAGATGACCCAGCAGAACGCCGCTATGGTCGAGGAAACCAATGCCTCGACCCATACGCTGATGGACGTCTCGACCCACCTGACGCGGCTGATTTCGCGCTTCTCGGTATCCAGTTCCTATGACGCGCCGGCCGCATCCGGCGAATACCGGCCGCGCTACGCGGCCTGACGGCGGGGCCGCAGAGGTCCTGTCCATCGGAACGAACCTCCCCGCCGGCGGAAAAAGACATCCATGCTCTTTTTTTGGCGGCGGCAGTTTCTCTGTCGGGGTAAAACGGCGTCATGCTGTTCACCCGCCCCACCGACGAAGTCCTCTATGACGCTCTGGTCGCCCGCGATCCGGCCTATGACGGTTTCGCCTATGTCTGCGTCACTTCCACCCGCATCTTCTGCCGGCTGAGTTGCCCCGCCCGCAAGCCGAAGCCGGAAAACTGCATTTTCCAGGACAATGTCGCGGCCTGCCTCGAAGCGGGTTATCGTCCCTGCAAGCGCTGCCGTCCGCTCCTCAAGTACAAGGATCAGGACCCGACAGTCAGCGCACTGCTTGACGCACTGGAAAAGGAACCGGCGCGACGCTGGCGGGAAGACGATCTGAAAGCCGCGGGATACGATCTCTCCACTGTGCGGCGGGCCTTCAAGCGTCAGTTCGGAATGAGTTTTCTGGAAATGGCGCGCCTGCGGCGCATCGGCCAGGCTGCGGAGCTACTGTCGGAAGGCGGTCGGGTCATCGATGCGCAACTCGATGCAGGCTTCGAGTCCGGCAGCGGCTTTCGCGCCGCCATCAACGCCCTGATCGGCGAGGCGCCGGCAGGGCTTCGCGGCAAGACGCTGCTGAAGGCCGACTGGATCGAAACGCCGCTCGGGCCGATGATGGCGATTGTCGACGACCATGCGCTCCATCTCCTTGAATTCGCCGACCGCCCCGCCCTGCCGAACGAGATCCGGCGTCTCAAGGAAACCTCCCGAATGGCGATTGCCAGCGGACGCACCGCGGTAACGGAGATGCTTGCGGCGGCGCTGGATCGCTATTTCTCCGGCGAGAATTCCGGATTCGATGTTCGCATCGCCGGCCATGGGACTGCTTTCGAACGTGACGTCTGGGCCGCCTTGCAGGCGATCCCGGCCGGCGAGACGATGAGTTATTCCGAGCTTGCCGGCAGGATCGGTCGCCATTCCGCAGTCCGTGCTGTCGCGCGCGCCAATGGCGCAAACCGGATCGCCATCCTGATCCCGTGCCATCGGGTGCTCGGCGCCGACGGCAGCCTCACCGGCTATGGCGGCGGCCTCTGGCGCAAGCGCTGGCTGATCGAACACGAACGGCGTATGGCCGGGAGCCGCGAGACCTCCGCAACGCGCTAAAGCATCCGGCCTATTGCTCACAGGAAACGAGCCAGCCAGCAGAGCAGCCGGATCGTGCGATCCCTGCCCTTCCATTCCGGCCTTTCCAGGGGATCGGCGAGCGGATGCCGGGCTTGCCGGCCCGGCCTTGCCGCCAGAAAGAGCAGAAGCCAGTTGAGCCGCATGGCGTTTTCCTCCAAACTGATGCCGTTAATTCCTTGTTCCGCCGCAGGTCGCTGCCGCCGGGCGGCTTTGCGCCTTGTGCGGCATGCCTTAGTTAAGCCTTTGTTTTTTCAGGGTGTAGATGCAGGAATGAACGGAGCGTTTCAGCCATGAAAGACGAGAACTGGGATGATCTCAGGCTTTTCCTGCAGGTGGCGCAGGCGGGCGGGCTGGTCGGCGCCGCCGAGCGCACCGGCATCAGTGCGCCGACCATCGGCCGCCGCATGCTGGCGCTCGAACGGGCGACCGGCCACAGTCTCTTCATCCGCCACAGCAAGGGCTACAGTCTGGCGCCGGACGGCGAAGTCCTGCTGCAACACGTGCAGCGCATGGAGGCGGAGGCGGTCGCGATCCGCCGCTGGAACGAAAACGGCTATTGCCTGCCGATCGTTTCCGTTGCCAGCAACAGCTGGCTGTCGATGTTTCTCGCCCGGCGGCTGCCCGCCATCTGGAGCCCTCAGGATTCCTTCCGGCTCTGCGTCAAGGCAAGCGATGCCGGCGTGGACCTTATCTTCCGGGAAGCCGAAATCGAGCTCACGCATCAACGACCATCCGCCGGCAACCTGGCGGCGCGCCAGTCCGTGCGGATTAGCTATGCAGCCTATGCGACCCCCGCGGTTGCGGAGGAGAAGCAGGAGAGATGGATTTCGATCGGCCGCGAACAGGCAACAGCCGCAGCCGACAAGTGGATTTCACGCCAACCCGACAAATGGATCAGCGTCTGGACCACGACGCCGGCAGCTCTTCTGGAACTGGTTCGCGCCGGAGGAGGCCGGGCGATCCTGCCGTGCTTCATCGGGGAACGGGAAGAAGGGCTGGTACGGATCGGCGAACCGATCGAGGCGCTTACGGCGGACCTGTGGATCACCATGCATGACGACGACCGCAGCCGCCCCGAGGTACGCCTGATGATCGACCGGCTGGCAAAGCTTCTTCAAACCCATGCGACGCTGTTTGCCGGTCCGGATCGGGCCGCGGCAGCGGAATGAATGCACGGCTTTCGTCTTACGGCGCTTCGAAGCTGATCGGCTGGGCGCCTTGCCACAGAACCATCCGGCCCATGGCTTCCAGATTCTCCCTGCCCTCGATGACGGTCAGGAAGTGATTTCCGGCGAGCGCGCCCATCTTGCTGGCGAAATGGGAACTGCCATAGGCGAACAGAAGTTCCGTCTCGCTGTATCCGCCGGGATAAAGCAGGATGTCGCCACGGGAGGGGTGGCAGGTATGGTTTTCGAAGCCCGCCCCGAACTGGAAATCGCCAAGCGGCACCCAGACGGCCTCACCGCTCCAGCGGGAATGGATCGTCTGGTTGCGAAACGGCAGGAAGCTTTTGAATATCCGGCAGGTTTCCGGCGCCTTCTCGATCTCGAAACGGGCGGTGAACGCAAACGGGCCGACGACCAGCTTCAGCAATTCGTCAGCCATATCAGCCGGCCGTCTTGAGAAGGCGCGACTTCTGGCGGTTCCAGTCCCGTTCCTTCGCCGTCTCGCGCTTGTCGTGCAGCTTCTTGCCCTTGGCGAGCGCGAGTTCCAGCTTGGCCCTGCCCTTTTCGTTGAAGTAGATCTTCAACGGCACGAGCGTCATGCCTTCGCGATTGATGGCGGCGCGCATGCGGTTGATCTCGCGCTTGTTCAGGAGCAGTTTGCGACGACGGCGGGTCTCGTGGTTGAAGCGGTTGGCCTGCAGATATTCCGGCAGATAGGAGTTAATCAGCCAGATCTCGTCCCCCTCGTCCGAGGCGTAGGATTCCGCGATATTCGCCTTGCCTTCACGCAACGACTTAACCTCGGTGCCGGTCAAAACAAGACCGGCCTCGTAGGTATCGATGATCTCGTAATTGAAACGGGCCTTGCGGTTTTCCGCAACGACCTTGTTCACGATGCGCTGGCTGCCTCGGGGTGCCATGATGAAAAGTCCAATCCGCCCGGAATGCTTGTTATCTTGCGGAGGGCGGGCGTCCCGTCCGGCTTTTGTCGTTCCTATGTAATATAGCGACCGCCGGAAGGGAAGAAGCCGGGCGCAGGCGCCCGGCCTGTCGGTCAGTTGGCAAGACCTGCATGCACCAGCGCGGCATCGATGGCCGCTTCGGTCGCAGGTTCCAGCGTCGGCAGCAGCGGCAGGCGCACATTGCGGCTCATGCGGCCAAGCCTGGCCAGCGCGTATTTGACGCCACAGAGGCCGGGCTCCATGAAGATCGCCTTGTGCAGGGGCATCAGACGGTCCTGATAGGCGAGCGCCGTCTTGTAATCGCCAGCAAGCGTCGCCGCCTGGAATTCGGCACAGAGTTTCGGGGCGGCATTGGCCGTGACCGAAATGCAACCGACGCCGCCATGGGCGTTGAAGCCAAGCGCGGTCGCATCCTCGCCGGAAAGCTGAATGAAATCGACGCCGCAGGTGATGCGCTGGTCGGAAACACGCTCCAGCTTGCCCGTCGCATCCTTCACACCAACGATATTCTTGTGCGCCTTCGCCAGCGCGCCCATGGTCTCGGGCGACATGTCGATGACCGACCGGCCGGGAATGTTGTAGATGAAGATCGGCAGCTTCACGGATTCGGCAATCGCGGAGAAGTGGGCGAAAAGGCCCTTCTGCGTCGGCTTGTTATAATAAGGAGTGACAACCAGCAGGGCATCGGCGCCAACGGCTTCGGCATGCTGGGCCAGTTCGATGGCTTCCCGGGTGTTGTTCGAGCCGGCGCCGGCAATCACAGGCACGCGCTTGGCAGCAACCTCGACACAGAGTTCCACGACCCGTTTGTGCTCGTCATGGGAAAGGGTCGGAGATTCGCCGGTGGTGCCGACCGGCACGAGGCCGGAGCTTCCTTCGGCGATCTGCCATTCCACATGGGCGGCAAAGGCGGCCTCGTCAACGGCGCCCGTTTCGGTGAACGGCGTGACGAGCGCGGGAATGGATCCCTGGAACATACATTAGACTCCTGCCGGCCAGCGCTCACGCTTCGGCCGTATTCCTCGATTAAGACGCGCGCACATTACTTTGCAGAATGCAGCGCGACAAGCGGAACGCTGACGGTTTTGTGACGGATTTGGCGATGCGGAACATCGAATTTCTGGCTTTTCGGAAAGGTTTCGTTAATCTGACGGATGGCTAATGGAGACGATGCACAGTGTTCCATGAGTAGCGGGATGAGACGGGTCGGACTTTCGATATCCATCTTCGGTCTGGGGCTTGCCGTAATGGCCGGCAACGGTCTGTCCGTCTTTGCGGAATCCATACCCGTACCCCCGGCGAAACCGGTCGCCCAGGATCTCGCCGCGATCATCCCGCCCTCTCCGGAAACGACCGGCGCAATCCCGCGCACGGGTCGGCTCGGATCGGTAAATCCGCTGCTGAAAAGCGGGCTGGATGCGCTTTCCAACAAAAAGGGCGCCGATGCGCTGGCGATCCGCGACAGGATGCCGGAGGGGCTCGACCGCCACATGCTGACATGGTCCATCGCCATGTCCGGCCTGCCCGGCATTCCCTCGTCGGAAATCGCCGCAGCGCAGAACGAACTGAAAGGCTGGCCGGGCCTTGCAGCCTTCCGGGCCAATTCCGAGCGGGCGCTTTATCGCGAGAACCCGCCAACGGCGGACGTGCTTTCCGCCTTCGGCACCACGGCGCCGGAAACCGCGGAAGGCGCCATCATTCTTTCCCGCGCACTCGTTACGAAGGGTGACAGCGCGGCAGCGGCAAAGGTGCTCCGCAAGATATGGCGGGAACAGGCGCTCGACACGTCGCTCGAAGACAAGATCATTGCCGAGTTTCCGCAGCTCCTGACGCCTGCGGATCACAAGGCCCGCATGGATTACCTGATGTACCGGAGCCGGATCGGCCAGGCCAAGCGGTTCTCCAGCCTCGGACAGGCGCAATCGCTTTACAATGCCTGGGCGGCCGTGCTGAACCGGTCCGCGCAGGCTCCCGCCCTGCTCAAGGCGGTCGATGCGAAATGGGCTTCCAATCCGGCCTTCCTGTTTGCCCGGATCGAAAACCTGCGGCGGCAGGAGAAATACGAGGAAGCCGCCGCGCTGCTGGCAAAGGCGCCGCGCGAGGCATCGAAGCTCGTCAACACGACGGAGTGGTGGAACGAACAGCGGATCGTCGCACGGGGGCTGGCCGACCTCGGCAAGTTCAAGGCCGCCTATCAGATCGTTTCACGCCACGCCGCCACCGAGCCCGTGGATGTGGTGGACGCCGAGTTCCACGCCGGCTGGTTCGCCCTGCGCGGGCTGCAGGACGGCCAGACTGCTGCCGGTCATTTCCGCAGGATTTTGCAGGTGTCGGACAAGCCGTTATCGGCGTCGCGCGCGTGGTACTGGCTCGGCCGGGCCGCGGAGGCGAGCGGAGACGGCAAGGCGCAGGAATATTTCGCCAAGGCCGCCCGGTTCCCGAGCACCTTTTACGGGCAGCTGGCCGGCGCGCGCGCGAAGAACGGCAGCCTGCAGATCCCCTATCCCCAGCCGAGCGCCGAGGAACGCCAGCGTTTCGACAGGCGCGAGGCGGTGCAGGCCATTGCCCGCTTCGAGGCAGCCGGTCATGCATGGCGCGGCGACAGCCTCTACCGGGCTCTTGCCCAGCAGCTCGACAGCCCCGGCGAACTGGCCCTTTTAACGGCCAAGGCGGAAAAGACCGGAAACCACCAATTGTCGCTGCAGATCGGCAAGACCGCCTATGCGCGAGGCATCGACGTGCCCGCGCTCGCCTTCCCGATCGGCGTCATTCCCGCGAATGCCAATATCGAAGGGTCGGGGAAGGCCCTGGCCTATGCCATCGCCCGCCAGGAAAGTGCCTTCAATCCCGCGGCCGTTTCTCCCGCCAACGCTCGCGGCCTGCTTCAACTTTTGCCGACGACGGCAAAAGGCGTCGCGACCCGCCATGGCCTTGCCTATTCCAAGGAAAAGCTGACGACCGATGCCGGATACAATGCCACGCTCGGCGCCCATTACCTCGGCGAACAGATCGACGCTTTCGGCGGCTCCTACATCCTGACCTTCATCGCCTATAATGCCGGACCGAAGCGGGTGCCCGAATGGCTCGACCGCTATGGCGATCCGCGCGGGCGGCCGATCGACGAGGTGGTGGACTGGATCGAGCGTATCCCCTTCCCCGAGACGCGCAACTACGTGCAGCGGGTGATGGAGAACTACCAGATCTACAAGAGCCGGCTCGGCCAGAAGGCCGATATCGTCCACGACCTGCGATACGGTCGCTGACCATCTTTCATGCCGGCGGCAAAGCGCGCTACAACAGCCTCTCGGCGCGTTTGCGGGAGGCTCTTGTGACGAGCAACTATACCAGTGGGTTTGACAGGCATTTCGTTCCGCTCATCGATGGGCTCAGGCTGCATGTCCGTGTCTATGGCGCCGGAAACGACGGCCTGCCGGTGATATGCCTGCCCGGCCTTTCCCGTAATTCCCGCGATTTTCATCAGCTTGCGCTTCAACTCTCGACACAGCCGTCCGCACCGTTGCGCGTAATGACCATCGATTCGCGCGGGCGCGGCCTCTCGGACCGGGATGAAAAGACAGAGCGCTACACCGTTGCGACCGAGGCGCAGGACGTGGTTGCCGTTCTCGATCATTTCGGCATCGATCGCGCCCCCTTCATCGGCACCTCGCGCGGCGGCCTTATCCTGCATGTGCTGGCGGCCACACATCCGGAACGCATCGCCGGCGTCGTGCTCAACGATATCGGCCCCGTGATCGAGATCGAGGGACTGAAGCAGATACAGGCCTATCTCGGTCGAGAGCGCCATCCGGCGGATTTCGACGATGCCACGGCGATCCTGAAAGAAACGCATGGCGCAAGCTTCCCCACACTTGAGGATGCCGACTGGCGTGACATGGCCGACGCGATTTACCGGGACATCGATGGAGAGCTGGTTGCGGATTTCGATCCTGCAATTGCCGAACAGCTTCGTGCGGCGGATCTCAGCCAGCCACTTCCCGACCTGTGGGCGCAGTTCGATTTCTTCCGTACGCTGCCATTGATGGCGATACGCGGGGCAACCTCGCGCCTGCTGTCACAGGAAACCGCCGAAGCCATGGCCAAGCGGCATCCGGAGATGCGCCTGCTGATCGTTCCGGGCCAGGGCCATGCCCCGATCCTGCATCTCGGAGACATCCCTTCGAAACTTCATGCGTTTCTGAGCACTATTCGCTGACGCTGTGGAAGAAGGCGCCTCGTCTCCAGCCAGGGCACGACGAAAATAACCCATATGCCCGCGGCGAGGATAGGCCGCCCTTTCGCGTTCGCTCGGGCGGCAAGCCCTTCGACGTGCGAAAATCGCAGACCGTTGTCTGAAAAAAGAAAAGCCCGGTCTTGCGACCGGGCTTTCCCTATAAGATCGGGTGATCTTATTAGAACGAACGCTGCAGGCGGACGAAGCCTTCCCAAGCGCCGTCAACACCAGCTTCGTCGGTGTCAGCATACTGAACCGAAACCTTGGTCTTCAGGCCTTCAGCGATAGCGTAGTCGAGGGTTACGCCAGCCTTCCAAGCGTCAACGTCGCCCGTGAAGTCGCCGTCAGCGTCAGCATAGCCGTAGTTCCACCAGTACTGGAAGCCGGGGGTCAGGGTCAGCTTGTCGGTGAGCTTGGCTGCGTATTCAGCAGCAACGGTCCACTCTGCCAGGTCGTAGTAAGCGTTTACGCCGGAGGAGTAGATAGCTGCGAGGCCGAGGGTGCCCGGGCCGATTTCAGCTTCGACGATAGCGCGGACAGCGCCGTTTTCAGCTGCGAAGTCGTAACCGCCGAGCAAGGTGCCGGTGACCGGACCGAAGGTAGCGGAAACCATGGCTTCGATACCGACGTTGTCGTTGTCGTCGTAGTAAGCGAAGGCCGGATCCCAGTCAGCGTAGGTGTCGGTCAGTTCGTCAACGAATACGCCGACCTTGAAGGCGTCAGCAGCATATTCGTAACCGATGGCGTTGATCAGGTTCGAACCGAGGTCGTCGGTTTCGCCGGACAGACCAGCATCCCAGTAGTTGTACATGTAGCCGACCTTGAAGCCGCCGACAGTGATGTAGGCTTCGTCAAGTTCGAAAGAGGTGTTGCCGTAGTCGTCGTCACCCCAGGACTTGAATGCGAAGTAAGAACCGATCGTGCCGATTTCGGAGTCGTTCTTGGCTTCGATGGAGAGGTAGCCACGGGTACGGGCGTTCCAATCGAAGTCGTCGTCGTCGCTTTCAGACCAGTCGAACTGAGCACGAACGTAACCGCCGATCTTGAGGCAGGTTTCGGTGCCGGGGATGTAGAAGTAGC
>NZ_JAGGCS010000004.1 GCF_022884085.1 Paenirhizobium cremeum | reverse complement strand
CCGCAAAAATATGGCTGCCATACTTTGTCAACAGGACCTAGGACGCATGTCACGGCATAACCAGGATATACGCTCGATTAAGTAGCGAGTGAGATAAAAATAAAGTTGGTTTCGCTCAGTGTATATTCCATCTGGAATATTTCTTTTGTACCCAACAACACTGATCGCCCGAACCGGATGAGATGCAAGCTCTCTTACCGCGACCAATTTCTGTCCGTGTGACAATTCCGCAAAATGTAATATGCGATTTTTTCTTTCCGGCATTCTGGAAGATATCTGATCACGCCACGTTACTGCTTCGAGATCGTATTGTTTTCTGAATAACAACGCGGATAAAACAAGCCAGCTGGATGCACCGCCCCTTCCGCCAGGCTCTCTATAGTTCCCAAGCCCATCGTCCCCAGATTCGTCAATATACGCAATGAATGTGTGTGGCATGACTCAATAGGTATCAAATTATTTAGTCTAAAACATTCTAAAGTTTTCATGCAATCAATACTCAAGCTTTTTAGAAGCTAGAAATCGATCGCGCGGCCGTTGATCTCCCAATCGCCGAAGCGGGCGGGGTCGGCGCCGCCGCGTCCGCCGATTTCTGCCGGCGGCGTTGTTTTGTGCTCGTTGCGGCGGCGTTCCTCCGCCTCGGCAAGAGCGCGCCGCGCTGCATCGCTGAGGACCTTTGCCGGCGGTTCCTGCTCGCGCGTAGCACTCTCGGCGTTGACGGGGTTGTTGTCGTTGTCGGCGTTACTGCTCATATCCGATTCATTCCGGCGATCATTGAAACTTGGCCAAGTCCATTTACATCTAATGCAGTCTTGCGCACCAACCAAGGCTTGAAGCCGGATTTGCGCCGAACGACGGAGAGAAACGATGAATTTCATGCGAACAGCCATGCTGCTGGCCTTCATGACGGCCCTGTTCATGGGTGTCGGCTACCTCATCGGCGGCCAGAGCGGCATGCTGATCGCCTTTGTCGTCGCCGCGGCCATGAACTTCTTTTCCTACTGGAATTCTGATCGAATGGTGCTGTCGGCCTACCACGCCCAAGAGGTGGACGAACGCAGCGCGCCGGAATTCTATGCCACCATCCGGGAACTGGCGCGCAACGCCAACCTGCCGATGCCCAAGGTCTATATCTTCGACAGCCCGCAGCCCAACGCCTTTGCGACCGGGCGAAATCCCGAGAATGCCGCCGTTGCCGCTTCGACCGGTCTCCTGCGCCGGCTCAACCCCCAGGAGGTCGCCGGCGTGATGGCCCACGAGCTGGCGCATGTCGAAAACCGCGATACGCTGACCATGACGATCACGGCGACCCTTGCCGGCGCCATTTCCATGCTGTCCAACTTCGCCTTCCTGCTTGGTGGCAACCGGGACGAGCGCAACAATCCCTTCGGTTTCATCGGCGTTCTCGTCGCCATGATCGTTGCTCCGCTCGCAGCCATGCTGGTCCAGATGGCGATCAGCCGTACGCGCGAATATGCAGCGGACCGGCGCGGCGCGGAAATCTGCGGCAGCCCCCGGGCGCTTGCGTCGGCCCTGCAGAAGATCGCCGGGGATGCCACCCATATCGAAAATGACGATGCCGAACGCAACCCGGCGACCGCACACATGTTCATCATCAATCCGCTTTCCGGACAGCGCATGGACAATCTTTTCTCCACCCATCCGAATACGGAGAACCGGATAGCCGCGCTCCTGCAGATGGAGGAGAGCGGTTTTGGGGGATCGACGCGGCAGGCGCCCGCTGCTAATGCGACCCGCAAATCGCGCTCCGTTCCGAATACCGGCTGGGGGCGCGGCGGCTCCGAACGCCCCAAGGGACCATGGTCTTGAACGAACAGACGCGCGGCAAATCAGGAAAATCCTTCCATAAGGCGAAACCGCGCGGCGGATCGGCAAACGGCAAGGACAAGGTGGCTGCTGCCCCGCCCAAGGCCGGGCTCGATGCCCGCATAGCCGCGGCGAAGATCCTTTCGGCCGTCGTTGACCGAAAGACGTCGCTCGATGGCATGCTGGATGCCGAACACGGCAATCCCGCGTTCCTGGCGCTCGGCGAGGCCGACCGCGGTCTCGTTCGGGCGATCCTGCAGACAGCACTGCGTTATCTGCCGCGGATCGAGGCGATCCTCGGCCAATTGTTGGATTCGCCCTTGCCGGAAGGTGCTCGCTCGCTGCATCACCTTCTCGTCGTCGGAGCCGCGCAGATGCTCTATCTCGATGTTCCCGATCATTCGGCCGTCGATCTGGCGGTCGAACAGGCCAATCGCGATCCCCGTAACCGGCGCTTCGCCAAGCTCACCAACGCCATCCTGCGTCGCCTTGGCCGGGAGAAAGCGGAACTTCTGGAAAGCGTCGCTGATGTCGTCTGCATGCCGGGATGGTTCTTCAACCGGCTCGTTGCTGCCTATGGACGCGAGGCGGCGACCGCGATCGCCAGGGCGCAATTGCAGCCGGCGGCTATCGATATCACCGTCAAGGGCGATGCGGCCGGCTGGGCCGCGAAACTCGGCGGTCAGGTGTTGCCGACGGGAAGCGTCCGGCTCGATCCCTTCCGCGGGGCGATTCCGACGCTTGAGGGTTTCGAGGAAGGCGCATGGTGGGTACAGGATGCGGCAGCCGCCGTGCCAGCCCGCCTGATGGGGGACGTCCGCGGCAAGCGGGTGGTCGATCTTTGTGCCGCGCCTGGCGGCAAGACCGCCCAGCTTGTGGCAATGGGAGCGGACGTGACGGCGGTCGAGCAGTCGGAATCGCGGCTGAAGCGACTGAAGAGCAATCTCGCCCGGCTCGGTTTCTCGGCGGATTGCGTCCGGTCCAATCTTCTCGACTTCGCAGGAGAGCAACCTTTCGATGCGGTTCTCCTCGATGCGCCGTGTTCATCGACGGGAACCACAAGGCGTCATCCAGATGTGCTCTGGACCAAGGGGCCGGAGGATATCGCCAAGTTGGCGGATGTTCAGGAGAAGTTGCTGCGTCATGCCTTGACGCTTGTCGGGCCGGGTGGAAGGGTTGTCTTTTCCAACTGCTCGCTCGATCCGCTCGAGGGCGAGGAATTGATCGAACGAGTGCTGGCTGACAACCCGGCTTTCCGCCGCATCCCAATCCGGCCTGCCGATTGGCCTGGCATGGAGGATGCCGTTTCGCCCAGAGGCGATTTCCGTGCCACCCCCGCCATTCTTGCGGATCTCGGCGGCATGGACGGTTTCTATGCTTGCGCTCTTGCTAAAATTTAACGGAAACTTCACTAAAATTGTTGGAACTTGAAGAGGCTCGACATCGCCTGCTCGTTGGCGGCGGCAGAGGGCGCTATGTGAACGCTCCGCCCCCGGCCATCGGGCCGACACTGGGCGGAGCGAAGCGATGAGCGCCTGCGTGCTGAGGACAGGATATCTGACCGGCCTCGTTCGCGGGGTCTTCCGCACTCGATGTCTTCGGGGCGGTATGGAAAGACAATGCAGATTACAGAACGCCAGAAGCTGATTTCTCTCTATCTCGGCGAGGCCTGGCGACGGGCTGCTCGCGGGCTGGCGATCGGCCGTGCCATGCGCCTCAAATGGTCGCCGGCCAATACCGCCAAGCTGATCGTCGCCCCGACCGATCTGCGGGTCGTTGATCCTTTTGTGGCCGAGGAAATCCTTCAGGGGCGTTTTCCGCTCGCCGGCCGCGTTCTGGATGCGGGCGATCGTTCGCCCTTCGATTTCGAACCTCCATCGCCGGCTTTCGCGACGAGGCTCCACAGCTTCGCATGGCTTCGTCATATCCGCTCCGACAAGAGTCCCCGTGCCTGCGCCAATGCGCGCGCCATCACCGATTCCTGGATCGGTCAGCACGGAGCGCGGACCGGAGGTGAGGCCTGGGATCACGATGTGGTCGCCCAGCGCATCATCGCCTGGCTTTCCCATTCACCTATCGTCCTGCAGGATACCGATGGCGGCTTCTACCGGCGCTTTCTGGCGAGCCTCGTGTTTCAGGTGCGTTTCCTGCGTCGAGAGGCGGATTTCCTGCCGATCGGCCTGAAGCGGCTGCGTGTCCGGATCGCGCTTGCCATGGCCTCCATCGCCATGGAGTCCCGCTCCTCGACGATCCGACGCGCCGCCCGCGATCTCAACCGCGAGATCGACCTGCAGATCCTTGCCGATGGCGGCCATGTCTCGCGCAATCCGCAGGCAGCGGTCGAGCTTCTGTTCGACCTCCTGCCGCTTCGCCAGACCTATATCAATCTCGGCCACGAGGTTCCCGTGCGGCTCATCCCCGCGATCGATCGGATGTATCCCGCCATCCGGTTCTTCCGCCATCAGGGTGGCGATCTCGCCTTGTTCAACGGCGCGAGCTCGACGCTTGCCAATGAACTGATGTGCGTCCTGCGCTATGATGAAAGTGCCGGCCAGCCGTTCAAGGCGCTGCCCCATTCGCATTTTCACCGGCTCGCGGCAGGCGCGACCGCCATCATCATGGATACGGGCCGTCCGCCCTGCCCGGAGCTTTCGAAGACGGCTCATGCCGGCTGCCTTTCGTTTGAGCTGTCGTCGGGCCGCAACCGTTTCATCGTCAACAGCGGTTCTCCGCGCTTTGCCAACGACAAGCTCCGGCAGCTTGCCCGCACCACAGCGGCGCATTCGACCGTTGCCGTCGGCACCAGTTCGTCGGCGCGCATTTCCTCCTCCGCCTTCCTCGGTCCGTTGATGAGCAGCGGCGTGACCGAGGTGGTCGAGCAGCGCCAGACCGGGCCGGACGGCAGCGATCGGCTCTGCGTCAGCCATGACGGCTATCTCGCCCGCTTCGGTCTGTGGCACGAGCGCGAGATCCGGCTCAACGAAGCCGGCAACAAGATCGCCGGCCGGGACCGCTTCCTGCTGCCGGACCGCACGCCGTCCGCAAAGCCTCCCTCGGAACCGACGGTCGCGCGCTTTCACATCCATCCAGCAATCTCCATCGAACGGATCGACCAACGCAAGGTGCGGCTCGTCGCGCCTGACGGCGAGAGCTGGGTGTTTTCGTCGCCCGCCAACGATCTGGTTATCGGCGAGGATGTGTTCTTCGCCGATGTCTCCGGCGTGCGTCCTTCCCGGCAGCTCGAGCTGATCTTCACTGGTCCGGAAATCCGCTGGTTTCTTGCCCATCACGCATAGGATTGACGCTTAAAGGTTTCATCCTGGAGCGGGCTGTGGTAGGCGGCGGCATCGCGTCTGCGATCTCCATCGAAGGCGCAATTCAGATCGGAGAAAACCATGGCCGTCGTTTCCAAGAAAATTCCTGTGCCGGACCGCATCCGGATCCGTACCGCACTCCTGTCGGTGTCCGACAAGACCGGCATCGTCGAGCTTGCGCAGGCGCTGAACGCGCTTGGCGTCAAGCTTCTGTCGACCGGCGGCACGCACAAGGCGATCGCAGCTGCCGGCCTACCGGTGATCGACGTCTCCGAAGTTACGGGCTTTCCCGAAATCATGGACGGCCGGGTAAAGACGCTGCATCCGCGGGTGCATGGCGGTCTTCTTGCGATCCGCGACGACGAGGAACACCAGGCTGCAATGCGCGAGCACGGCATCGAGGGCATCGACCTCTCGGTCATCAACCTCTATCCGTTCGAGGCCGTTCGTGCGGCGGGTGGGGATTATCCGACCACGGTCGAGAACATCGATATCGGCGGTCCCGCGATGATCCGCGCTTCGGCGAAGAACCATGCCTATGTCACCGTCCTGACCGACCCGTCCGATTACACGACGCTGCTCGACGCACTTCATGCTGACGATGGCCATATCTCCTATGCGGCCCGTCAGAAGTTTGCCGCCAAGGCATTCGCCCGCACGGCGGCCTATGATGCGATCATTTCCAACTGGATGGCGGAAGCGCTCGGTATCGACATGCCGGATTACCGCGCTATCGGCGGCGTGCTGAAGGAAAAGATGCGTTACGGTGAAAACCCGCATCAGAGCGCCGGTTTCTACGTTACCGGTGAGCAGCGGCCGGGGGTGGCGACTGCGACGCTCCTGCAGGGCAAGCAGCTTTCCTACAACAACATCAACGACACGGATGCAGCCTTCGAACTGGTTGCCGAATTCCGCCCAGAAAACGGCCCGGCCTGCGCCATCATCAAGCACGCCAACCCCTGCGGCGTAGCGACCGGTCCAAGCCTTGTCGAAGCCTACAAGCGGGCGCTCGCCTGCGATTCCGTCTCGGCTTTCGGTGGCATCATCGCGCTCAACCAGTTGCTCGATGCGGAAACGGCAACCGAGATCGTCAAGCTCTTCACCGAAGTCATCATCGCTCCCGAAGTGAGCGATGAAGCCAAGGCGATCATTGCGGCTAAGCCCAATCTTCGCCTGCTGACCACAGGCGTCCTGCCCGATCCGCGTGCGGCCGGCATCGTCGCCAAGACGGTTTCGGGCGGCCTGCTCGTCCAGTCGCGCGATAACGTTCTGGTCGAGGATCTGGATCTCAAGGTTGTGACGAAGCGTGCGCCGACGGCGGCCGAACTCGAAGACATGCGCTTTGCTTTCAAGATCGCCAAGCATGTGAAGTCGAATGCGGTGATCTACGCCAAGAACGGCCAGACAGCCGGTATCGGCGCCGGCCAGATGAGCCGCGTGGATTCGGCCCGTATCGCAGCGTTGAAGGCGGAGGATGCAGCAAAGGCGCTTGGCCTCTCCGAACCGCTGACCAAGGGATCGGCGGTTGCCTCGGAAGCCTTCTATCCTTTCGCCGACGGTCTCCTGGCGGCAATCGCGGCGGGTGCTACCGCCGTTATCCAGCCGGGCGGCTCGATGCGCGACGCGGAAGTGATCGCCGCTGCCGACGAGCACAACGTCGCCATGGTCTTCACCGGCATTCGCCACTTCCGGCACTGATCCGTTGCAACAATGGAAAACGGTTGGGCCCGGTCGCAAGACCGGGCTTTTTTCATGCCGTTGCCGAAACAGCCGGATGGGCAGCCGGGTAAGGCGTGCGCAGGAGGATGATGAGGCCGATGAGAAGGAAGGCGATCAGGCTCGCCATGCCGATGCGGGCCGAACCGGTCCAATAGGTCAGAAGCGAGAAGCTCAGTGTCGCCATAAAGCTCGTGGCGCGGCCCGACAGCGCATAGATGCCGAAATAGCGCCCAGCCTCCGAGAGGTTGACGCTTCGTGCGAGATAGGATCGCGAGGAAGCCTGCACCGGACCGAAGGCTATGCCGATCAGGACCCCGTAGAGGATATAGGCCTTCTCCGCCGGCGTCGAAAACAGACCGTCGCTGACAGTGGCTGGCCATTGGACGAGGCCGAACAGTGTGAAGTCCCTGCCGGTGGAAATGATCCCGACAGTTGCGGCCAGCAGGAGGAGAAGGCTCAGCACCACGACGAATTTCGAGCCGAGCAGACGATCGATGAAACTCGCCACCATGCAGCCGAAGATCGCCACGACGTTCAGGATGATGCCGTAAATGCCGATTTCCATGGTCGACCAACCGAACATGGCGGCGGCGAAGATGCCTCCGAGAGTCAGAAGGCCGTTGACGCCGTCCTGATAGATCATCCGGCCGACCAGGAAACGGAAAATTCCGGGTTTCCGGCGCAATTCCAGGAGCGTTTTGCCGAGATCCGCCAGACCCGAGCGAACCGCGGCCGGAAGCGGCTTGCCACGCCCAGCATCGGGCGTGAAAAAGAACATCGGCAGGATGAAGACGAGATACCAGAGTGCCGATATCGGGCCGGTGACGCGCGCGTCCTCGCCGGTCACCGGATCAAGGCCGAAGAGCGGGGAAGCGCCGAGCAGCGTGTGGCCGTCCTTCGGGCTTGCGGCGATGAACAGAACCACGCCGATCAGCACGATCATGCCGCCGAGATAGCCGAGGCCCCAGGCGATGTTGGAGACACGCCCGACATCGCGCGTGTTGACCAGCCGCGGCATCATCGAATCGTTGAAGACGATGGAGAACTCCGCCGAGATCGTCGCGAGGATCATCAGCAGCACCGGATAGACGACGGGCGAGCCCGGTGCCGCGGTCCACAGCAGGCAGAGGCTGACGATCTTGATGACGGCGAAGAAGGCGATCCATGGCTTTCGTGAGCCGGATTCATCCGCGATCGCGCCGAGAACGGGCGAGAGCACGGCGATGATGACCGAAGAAATCGTCGCCATGTTGCTCCACATCGCCTGCGCGTTGACCGGATCATCGGTCAATCGCGAGACGAAATAGGGGCCGAAGATGAAGGTCGTGATGACGGTGAAGAACGGCTGGGCGGCCCAGTCGAAAAACATCCAGCTCACCACCCCGCGACTGAAGACCGGTTGTTTCACCGTTTCCACTGCTAGCGTCAATGTCCGCCCCCTTCTGCCAGCGCCATGTTTATCGCGAACGTCCGTGGGCGAGATCGCTCACGAGGCTTGCCGCCACGGCGATCTTGGACAGGCTTGCCTCTGCGCCTTCGCTTAGTACCAGCAGTTCGGCCCCGAGACGATTGATGCGCTGGAGATCGGCAGAATGCCATGCCCTGACAGGTTGTTTCTCCCCGGCATGGCTTGTGAGCGCAGAGATGACGATTTCGCGCCGCGCCGCGCCGATCTGGTCGAGACTGCGGAAGAGCGCGAGGCTGTCGTAATGATCGTTGGCAACGACCCGGGCGCCCAGCGAGAGGATCCGGTCGATGCGGAAAATCTCCGATACCGCGAAATAGCCCTCGATGGCGCGGGCGAGCGGCGCCCCCGTCCGCTCCGCGATCTGCATGACTTCAGGCACCAGCAGCAGGGCCTGCAGCTTCACGACCTCGGCTGCCCCGTCTGCCGGCACGCCCGAAGCCGTCAACTCCGCCGTCTCGGCCTCGAAATGCTGCCTGAGTTGAGCTGGAAGCGTCGAGGAAAGCGCTTTTTCGCAGGCCTTCACTGCCGTCTTGAGGCGTGGCAGAGCCTCGCCGAGTGGCGCGGCGGAAAGCCCAGTCTCGACGATCAGGCGCGTCACGCCCTCATAAACCCGGCCAACAGTTGCATAGAGTCGGTTCTGGACCTCGCCGGGAATGGTTGCATCAAGCGCGTCGATGCGGTCCCAGACCGCCGGCAGGTCGAGGCCGTCCCGGGTCAGCAATGCCGCCTTCACGACCTCTGCCGGCGGCGCTCCGGTTGCATCGCCGACGGCAACCACGAAGCCCGGGCCGCCGCGATTGATAACGTGGTTGGCCAGAACGGTCGCAATGATCTCGCGGTGCAGGCGGTGGCCGGCGATGTCCTTCGCATAGGTCTTGCGCATGCGGGCGGGGAAATAGTTGGTGAGAGCGGATGCGCAATAGGGATCGTCCGGCAGGCCGGATTCAACGATCTGGTCGAACAGGACGATCTTGGCGTAGGAGAGCAGCACGCCGATTTCCGGCCTGGTGAGGCTCTTTCCTCCGGCATAACGCTCGGCAAGCGCGGCGTTATCCGGCAGCGTCTCGACCTTGCGGTTCAACCTGCCGGCCGCCTCGAGATAGTTCATCAGCCGGCTCAGTTCCTCCCTGTTTCCAGACCCCTTGCGTTCGCTGATCGAGATCGCGAGGCTTTGCAGGTAGTTGTTGCGCAGCACGAGTTCACCGACTTCCTCGGTCATTTCCGAGAGCAGGCGGTTGCGCTTGTCACGGGTCAGACGGCCATCGGCCATCGGAGGGGCAAGCGCGATCTTGATGTTGACCTCGACGTCGGACGAATTCACGCCGGCGGAATTGTCGATCGCGTCGGAATTGATGCGGCCGCCGTTCAGCGCATAGGCGATACGGCCGCGCTGGGTGACGCCGAGATTGGCGCCCTCGCCGATCACCTTGGCCCGGACTTCGGTGCCGGTCACGCGGATTGCGTCATTGGCGCGGTCGCCGACCTCCGTATCCGTTTCGCTCGCCGCTTTCACATAGGTGCCGATGCCGCCGAACCAGAGCAGGTCGACCGGGGCCTTAAGGATAGCGCTCATGATGTCGAAGGGCGTCGCGACCGGCTTGTCGAGGCCGATGGCTGCTGCTGCTTCGGGCGTCAGGGCCACGGATTTCTCCGAGCGCGAAATAATCATCGCACCCTTGGAAAGCGCCTTGCGGTCGTAATCCTGCCAGCTCGACCGCGGCAGCGCGAACATCCGTTTGCGCTCGGCGAAGGAGACGGCGGTATCCGGATCGGGATCGATGAAGATGTCGCGATGGTCGAAGGCGGCGATCAGGCGGATCTTTTGCGAGAGCAGCATGCCGTTGCCGAAGACGTCGCCGGACATGTCGCCAACGCCGACCACGCTGAAAGGCGTAGTCTGGATATCCACGTTCATTTCCCGGAAGTGGCGCTTGACCGCTTCCCAGGCGCCGCGCGCGGTGATGCCCATCTTCTTGTGGTCGTAGCCGGCGGAACCGCCGGAGGCGAAAGCGTCGTCCAGCCAGAAACCCGCAGCCTGGGCAAGGCCGTTCGCGGTGTCGGAAAAAGTGGCGGTGCCTTTGTCCGCGGCAACGACAAAATAAGGATCGTCCTCATCAAGCCGCACGGTATCGGCGGGGGCCACGACCTTGCCGCCGACAATATTGTCGGTGATCGACAGCAGCGTGCGGATATAGGTCTTGTAGGCCTCCGTGCCGGCGGCAAGCCAGGCGTCGCGGCTTGCGCCTACCGGCAGCTGCTTGGGATAGAAGCCGCCCTTGGCGCCCACGGGCACGATGACCGCGTTCTTGACCTGCTGCGCCTTGACGAGCCCCAGCACTTCCGTGCGGTAGTCCTGGGCGCGGTCCGACCAGCGCAGGCCGCCGCGGGCGACCTTGCCGAAGCGCAGGTGCACGCCCTCGACCTCAACGCCGAAGACGAAGATTTCGCGGAAAGGCCTGGGGTCCGGCAGGCCGTCGAGAAGCTGCGGGTCGAACTTGAAGGCCAGCATCGTGGCTGCGTTGTCGTTCTTCTGGAAATAATTGGTGCGCAGCGTCGAATCGACCGCGTTGATGTAGCGCCGCAAAATGCGATCCTCATCCAGACTTGGTACGGCGAGGAGCGCGGTTTCGAGCTCCGCATGAATCTCGGCAAGCTTGCGGGTGCGGGCCTTCTCGGCGAGTTTCGGATCGAAGCTCACATGGAAGAGATCGAAGATCAGTTTGACGATCGCCGGGTGCCGGTTCAAAGTTTCGGCGATATGGCCCTGCGAGTAGACGAAGCCCGCCTGCCTGAGATAGGCGGCATAGGCGCGCAACACGGTCACTTCCCGCGCCGACAAGCCGGCGGCCAGCACCAGGCGGTTGAAGGTGTCGTTGTCGACCTTGCCTGTGAAGGCGGCGAGGAAGGCTTCCTCGGTAATCGCCCTTTTCTCGGCAATCCCGAAGGCATCATCGCCATGGACCTGCAATTCCATGTCGTGCAGGACCACAAGCGCTTCGTCACCCTTGTCCCCGGTGGAGACGTGGATATCGAAGGTGCGCTCGCTGATGACCCTGAAACCGAGATTTTCAAGAAGCGGCACGCGACGCGACAGCGGCAGATGGGCGCCCGCATGGAAAATTTTGAGGTAAAGCTGCCTGCCGGCATCCGTCGTGGTCTCATGGAAGGCGATCGATACGGGTTCGCCGGCGAGGCATGCCTGGATATGGGCGAGGTCGTGGACTGCTTCTTCCGGCGAGAAGGCCTCCTGATAGGCCTGGCTGACGGCAAGTCGCGGCGCCTTCGGGCCGGCCAGCGTCTCGAACCGGTCGCTCCAGCGGGCTGTAATTTCCCGCACCGCTTCCTCGAGCGCCGCCTGAGGAATGCGCGGTGTCTTGCCTTCGGATCGGCCGATGATGATGTGTACGCGTGCCACACCGCCTTCCGGGAATGCTGGATAATAGGCGGAAACGCGGCCCTGATAGACCTGGGTCAGATAGCTACCGATCTTCTCGCGTACGACGGAGTTATAGTCTTCACGGGGAACATAGACGATGAGTGAAACAAACCGGTCGAACTGGTCGATGCGCGGCAGGACGCGCACGCGCGGACGTTCCGACAGGTCGTTGATCTGTTCGCAGAACTTCGCAAGCAATTCCGGCTCGATCTGGAAGAGGTCATCGCGCGGATAGGCTTCCAGCGTGTTCTGCAGCATGCGGCCTGAATGGCTCTGCGGGTCGAAGCCGAAATGGTCGGTCACCTTGCGGGCCTTGGCGCGAAGCAGAGGGATCTGGCTCACCGAACCCGTGTAAGCGGTCGAGGTGAAGAGGCCGACGATCCGCAGTTCGCCCACCACCTTGCCGTCCTTGTCGAAGCGTTTGACGCCGATATAGTCCATGTAGGCACGGCGATGCACGATCGATTTGACATTTGCCTTGGTGACGATGAGGAAATCCGGCCCCTGCAGGAATTCGAGGATTTCCGGCGTCGTGGTGACAGCGTTCTTGCCCTGACGAAGGACGAGCACGTCGGGATCGGACAGGATGCCGAGCCCCTCGCCCTTGTTGCGTTCCAGGATCGCGGCGGTGCCTTCGCCGGAATAGACATATTCCCGCATGCCGAGGAAGGTGAAGTTGTCGTTGCGCAGCCAGTCGAGGAAAGCGAGGGCCTCGTCGCGATCTCCCTTGCGGCGGCCGGGAGCGAGTTCGCCGAGTTCGCTCATCGCCGTATCGAGCAGTGCGAGCATCTGCTTCCAGTCCGCCGAGGCCATGTGGACCTGGGCGAGAACGATTTCCAGGCGCGCTTTCAGAGCTTCTGCCTGCGCGTCGGTTAGCGGAGCAAGATGAAGCTGGATATAGCTGGTGCGGATCGCGCCTTCCGGCTCCTCTTCCTCCGGATTGGCGAGCGAGACCTGGCCACCCGGCACCACTGACAGGATCGGATGAACGGCCATGAAGATATCGCGGTAGAGGCTCGTGACCTCGCCCATGACCGAATCATACAGGAAAGGCTTGTTGCGTTCGATGATCGAAAGGACGCTGACCGGGGTTCCTGCCGGCGTGACGTCGGCGACCGGTGCGATGACCACGCGCGGCGTGTCGCCATCCCAGGCGGCGATGTCTGCTGCTGCCCGCAGCGAGGAAAACGCGAGCATTTCGGGGGTATAGTTGTCGAGATCGTCGCCGCTTGCACGCCCGAACAGGATGACGGGATCAATGAAAGGCTCCTGGATCGCCTCCGCTATCCGGCAAGCGGCCTCCAGCTGAGGTTCCCGCTTGAGCTTCCTGTTCACGACCATTGCTCTCTCCCTTTCAATGTCATGCGCATGTTGCGTGCATGATTCATAAAACAATTTGCCAAATGATGTATCTGCATTCGAGCCAGAGACCGATATTTCCGCTGTTTGAATACGCGATAAATATGACGCAGCAGATGCGCGATATTGACAGGTCCGACACAAAAGGCGGATCAACGGCGCGAACGAAAGTGGAAATCCGGTCATGACAGAGAAGTTAAAGGGTGCCGTCATCGTCATTTCGAGCCATGTGGTCCGGGGATCGGTCGGCAATCGCGCCGCCGTCTTCGCGCTCGAGAGCCTCGGTTTTCCCGTCTGGGCCCTGCCGACGGTGGTTCTTCCGTGGCATCCCGGCCATGGCCCCTCGACGCGGCTTACCTTTGAGGACGCGGATTTCGACAGGGCTATCGACGACCTGATCCGCGCGCCCTGGCTTCCCGAAGTGTCCGCCGTCCTGACCGGTTATTTCGGCAACAGCGCCCAGCCACGTTCCGTCGCCCGCCTCATCGAGGCGCTGAAGGCGAAGAAGCCCGACCTTGTCTATATCTGCGATCCCGTGATGGGCGATCTTGGCGGTCTTTACGTTCCGGAGACAACCGCCGTGGCCATTCGCGATCATCTCATTCCGCTTGCGACGATCGCTACGCCGAACCGCTACGAACTCGCCTGGCTGGTCGGCAGCGCACTGGAGAGCAACAACGACATCATGGAGGCCGCGCTTTCTCTCGGCCCGCCGCAAATGCTGGTGACTTCTGCAGTTCCGATGATGGCCGGTGGAACCGGCAATCTCTATCTCAGCGGCCGCAATGCGCTTCTTGCCGAGCACCGGCTGATCGACAATCCGCCGAACGGCCTCGGCGACCTGCTCTCGGCCCTGTTCCTGGCAAGGCTGCTCGAGGGCCTGCCCGAGGAACGGGCGCTTCAGCTTGCCACCGCCGGCGTCTATGAAATGCTGGCGCGCACAGCGAAGAAGGGCGGAGACGAACTGACGCTGGAAAGCGACGCTTCCAGCCTGTCGTCGCCGATGGCGCTCGTCCAGATGCGGCGGCTCGTTCATCCGGCGCAACGTCCGAAGCATCGCTGAAAATGCAAGGCAGCCAACACTTCGAAGTTTGCATGAGACTGTTGCCATGAGCGTCAGCACACGCTAATCGAAGAGCCATGAAGAGCTTCCCTATTCCCTTGATCGACGGATATCGCAACTTCATGAATGGCCGTTACACGGCCGAACGGGAGCGATACCGGCAATTGGCGGACCAGGGGCAGAAGCCCCAGACGCTAATCATTGCGTGCTGCGATTCCCGTGCGGCTCCGGAAACCATCTTCGATGCCGGTCCGGGCGAACTCTTCGTGGTGCGAAACGTCGCCAACATGGTGCCGCCCTACGAACCCGACGGCCATTATCATTCGACGTCGGCAGCGCTCGAATTTGCAGTGCAGGGCTTGCGCGTCAAGGACATCATCGTCATGGGGCATGGCCGCTGCGGCGGTATCCGGGCGGCGCTCGATCCCAATGCGGAACCGCTTTCTCCCGGTGACTTCATCGGAAAATGGATGGGTCTCGTCAGTTCCGCCGCCGAACAGATCCAGGGCAATTCGGTGATGACGGACACGGAGCGCCAAACTGCGCTGGAACGCATCTCAATCCGCAATTCGATCGCCAATCTCAGGACCTTCCCCTGCGTGCGCATCCTCGAGGAGCGCGGCAAGCTTCAGATCCATGGCGCCTGGTTCGATATTGCCAATGGCGAACTCTGGGTCATGGACCCGGACACTCGGGATTTCGTCCGTCTCGACATGGAAGCGGATGCCGAAGAGCCGCATGATCCGTCCTCGCTAATTTAGAGGTTGTTATCACCTTCACCGTAGACTGCCCTTGATTTTAAGGGGCTGAGCCGCGCGGAAATTCCGGGCGCTATAGCGACGCTCGCGGTGAATGGATGAATCTGGAAGGCACGAGAAGGATCATCATTGCGGCACTGCTGCTGCCCAGCCTCATCATGGCGGCTGAGGCAGTTCTTCTTCTGCGCAGTTACTACCAGAACTACAGGAACTTCGAGGCCGGAAAGCACTACGCCTATATCGTGTCCGATGCTGGCAATATTGCCTCTTCCATCGTTGCCGAAGAGGCGCATTCGACAACCCTTTTTCTTGCGGATAGAAGCGACGCAAACCGGGAAACGCTGGCGGTGCGGCGTTCTGATCTCGACGGCCGCCTCGATCGTTTTCTGGCTCTTCTGGCGCTCTATGCGGAAGAGGAACGCAACCTCCACCTGCTGATTCGAGAGCTATGGCGGGTTTCCGAACGCCTGAAGACGTTCCGCACTACAGTCGATAAGGGTATTGCAAGCGTCGATCAGGTCGTTGGATATTACAAGCCCGTTTCGAACGCACTTTTGGAACTGGTCGCTGCACTTCGTTATGAGATCGAAGATCCCGACCTTTCGCGGCAACTGAGCCTGCTGGTTGATCTTCTCGATGCAAACGAGGCGGGACTGATGGTCGCCTTTTACGGAACCGAGCACTTCCGCGGACGCCGGTTGTCGAAGCAGGACCTTGAGACATTCAACCAGTCGTTCGCCTTCCTGACTGTCGTGACCGAGCGGCTCTCCCTATTTCAGGATGCAGGTGCGATCAGGCGACTCCAGGATTTTGATCTCTCCCTTGACGGCAGATGGCTTGCGCATACGGCGCGCGAGATTTCCGCGGGAAAGGCGCAGCCGTCTCGCCTGATGTTGCACCGATGGTCGCGCCTGCAGGACGACAGGACTGCTCTGTGGCAGAGCGGCATCCGTTTCGCGCTCGACGACATCCGCGCGAGTGGCGACGCGCTTGCCCTGCGTTCCCGTTTCCTGCTCGAATTGCTGGTCGGAGCAATGGCGGTGTTTTCGGTGCTGGTCGGAGTGGTGATCCTGCTGGCGGCAAAAGGGGTTGCGTTTGCCAGCCGATTGATGCGGGAAAGGGAATTGCTGGTCGGAGAACTCCGGAATGCCGCCCAGACGGATCTCCTGACCGGTCTCTACAACCGGCGCGGTTTCGATGCCGCGACGACCGCACTGCTGCACGGGCGGGAAGGGATGGGCGCGATCTCCATGGTTATCTTCGATCTTGACCGGTTCAAGCAGATCAACGACGTTCATGGGCACGATGTCGGCGACATGGTGCTGCAGCGGGTCGCCCAGATCGCGCGAAACAGTTTCCGTTCCCAGGATCTTCTGTCCCGTCATGGCGGCGAGGAGTTTGTCGCCCTTCTACCGGATACGTCTCTCGACGATGCAGCGGCACTTGCCGAACGGGTTCGTATTGCCATCGAGGCGGCGGAAATCCGTCTCGCCGATGGGCGGAGCCTGACCGTAACCGCAAGCTTCGGCTGTTCGTCCGCGGAAGGCGGCAAAACGCATGCGATGGTCAACGAACTGATTAAGAAAGCCGATCTGGCCCTTTATGCGGCGAAGTTTTCCGGCCGCAACCGGGTCGTCGTCGACGGCGCGGCGGATGTGCTTTCCGCCGAACGCCGCAATTCACAGCAGACCTGACGCTGCTGGCTGCCGGTTGGGTTACTGTCCGTCGATCTGGGCGCCGATATAGGCGATTGCCTGCTGATAGACTGTCGCGGCATTCCAGCCCTGGATGGCGGCGAAGTTCGGCTGGCCCTGTTGATAGCCAGCGCCGGCCTGCCAGCCGTGTCCTCTCAGGAAGTTTGCGGTGGACGCCAGCGCATCGGCCTTCGAGCGGACGAGATCGATACGACCGTCGCCGTCGCCGTCCACCCCGTAGCGGACCACGTTGCGCGGCAGGAACTGCGTCTGGCCGATCTCGCCATGAGCTGCGCCGACGGCCGAGACGGAGAGCTCATTGTTGGCGACGAGTTCGAGCGCGGCATAGAGCTGATCGGTGAAATATTCGGAGCGCCGGCAGTCGAATGCGAGGGTGGCGACAGCGGAAAGCGTGTGCTCCTTGCCCTGGAAACCACCAAAACCGGTTTCCATGCCCCAGATCGCGATCAAAGGCCCGGCGGGCACGCCGTAACGCTGCTCGATCCTGGCGAAGAGGGCGGCGTTGTTCTTCTTCATGCCCTTGCCGCGGGAGATGATCGCGGCGCCACCGCGCTTCTGCATGAACTGGTCGAAGGACAGCTTGTAGCTCTTCATGCCGCGATCGGCCCGGATCGTCGCGGTATTATAGGATACCGAGGAAAAGACCTTGTTCAGCACCGACGGGCTGACGCCCTGGCCGCTGGCCTCCCGCTTGAATTCGTCGATCCACTGCTCGAATCCCGCCGACGTGCTGCTGCATTGGGCCGCTGCCGCGCCGCCTGCCGTCAGGGAAAGTGCCGCCGCCGTCAAAAGTGCCGCCGCCGAGATTCTGGACAGTCGCATCGATGCCTCGTTGTTCGCTTATTTAGTCTTTGCCGCAACATGCCAGCGGGCGCTGATTCTGTCACGTCTCATTCAACTATTCCGGAAGTATTTCCGGCCCGTTACCGGTCACAAAAAGATGAACTGGCCCGCCCGGCGCGGATGCGAGGGCGGGCCGGAAGATCGTCTCAGGCTGCGGCCTTCTTCGGCTTGATCAGACCGCGATTGACGAGCAACTCGGCGATCTGGACGGCGTTGAGTGCAGCACCCTTGCGCAGGTTATCGGAAACGACCCAAAGGTTGAGACCGTTCTCGACGGTCGCGTCCTCGCGGATGCGGGAGATGTAGGTTGCGTCTTCGCCGGCGCATTCGACCGGAGTGACGTAGCCGCCGTTCTCGCGCTTGTCGACGACGAGGCAACCCGGGGCTTCGCGCAGGATGTCACGGGCCTGGTCTGCCGTGATTTCCTTTTCGAACTCGATGTTGACCGCTTCCGAATGACCGATGAAGACCGGCACGCGAACGGCGGTGCAGGTCACCTTGATCTTCGGATCGAGCATCTTCTTGGTCTCGGCGAGAACCTTCCACTCTTCCTTGGTGTAGCCGTCTTCCATGAAGACGTCGATGTGGGGAATGACGTTGAAGGCGATGCGCTTGGTGAACTTCTTCGCTTCGATCGGATCGGCAACGAAGACGGCGCGGGTCTGCGTGAAAAGCTCGTCCATGCCTTCCTTGCCGGCACCCGAAACCGACTGGTAGGTGGAGACGACGACGCGCTTGATGGTCGCGGCGTCATGCAGCGGCTTCAAGGCGACGACCAACTGGGCCGTGGAGCAATTCGGGTTGGCGATGATATTGCGCTTCTTGAAATCGACCACGGCGTCGGGATTGACTTCCGGAACGATCAGCGGAACGTCGGCGTCGTAGCGCCAGGCGGACGAGTTGTCGATGACGACGCAGCCCTGCTGGCCGATCTTCGGCGACCACTTCTGCGATACCGCGCCGCCGGCCGACATCAGGCAGATATCGGTGTCGGAAAAATCGTAGTTTTCGAGGTTTTGTACCTTCAGCGTCTTGTCGCCGAAGGAAACTTCCGTGCCCTGCGAGCGGGCGGAGGCCAGTGCCACGACTTCATCGGCGGGGAAACCCCGTTCAGCGAGGATACCCAGCATTTCGCGCCCGACATTGCCGGTGGCGCCCGCGACTGCAATCTTGAAACCCATTTACAAGCTCTCTTTCTGTCTCTCCGCGGGTGGTGAGGGAGGAAGGAAGCCCGAGCGCGCACCTTCCATGTCCCCGGCCTTGCCGGGGAGAGAGCGGTGGCCGGAGACGTCAGACGGTTTTCGTCGTCGTTTTGGCCTTGGTCGTGGATGAAAGGACGGCATACGAAAACATCCCGGCTGCAAGCGCCGGGCCGGACCCCTCAACAATGGATGAGCCGAAGAATTGCATGACCGAATCCTTTTCGCGCCGAGCTAATAAGGCGTTTTTGCCGGGAGTCAAGTAAAAGCGCCGAATTCGCCTGATTGTCGCGCTTTCCGGCCGCCGACGCTTCCTTGCATCGCCGTTACCGGCCGTTGTGCGGGAGGGCAATCTCCGGTTATGTCGTTTATAGAATATATATCCGCCATAAAATTCCATTTGCGTCATCATGGTTCGAAGAAGTTAGACTTAAGTCATACGTCCAAAGCATCTCTCTGCTTTTTCCGGATTTCTGCCAGTCTGTTAACAACCTGTACCGCGACAAAACGACCCGGAGGAGCATTGGGCCGGTCGCGTAAAGGGGGATTTATCTTAGTGGAGGAATTACAATGGCAAATGTCGCAGCCGTTAGCGGCTCGCCTCGTGGCATGACCGCCGAGGAACGCAAGGTTATCTTTGCGTCGTCCCTCGGCACGGTCTTCGAATGGTATGACTTTTATCTCTACGGCTCGCTGGCGCTTTATATCGGTGCGACCTTCTTCTCGCAGTATCCGGAAGCGACCCGCAACATCTTCACCCTTCTCGCCTTCGCGGCGGGCTTCCTTGTGCGTCCCTTCGGCGCGCTGGTATTCGGCCGACTCGGCGACCTCGTCGGCCGCAAGTATACCTTCCTCGTCACCATCCTCATCATGGGCGCCTCGACCTTCCTGGTCGGTCTGCTGCCCGGCTCGGCGAGCATCGGCATCGCGGCCCCGATCATCCTGATCGCGCTCCGCATGCTGCAGGGCCTCGCGCTCGGCGGCGAATACGGTGGCGCTGCGACCTATGTCGCCGAACATGCGCCGCATGGCCGCCGCGGTTTCTACACGTCGTGGATCCAGACGACCGCGACGCTCGGCCTCTTCCTTTCGCTGCTGATCATCCTTGGCATCCAGACGGCCATGGGCCGCGAGGCTTTCGCCGCATGGGGTTGGCGCATTCCGTTCCTTCTCTCCGCGCTTCTCCTGGCCGTTTCGGTCTGGATCCGCATGAAGATGAACGAATCTCCCGCCTTCAAGAAGATGAAGGAAGAAGGCACCCATTCGAAGGCGCCGATTTCGGAGGCCTTCGGCCAGTGGAAGAATGCCAAGGTTGCGATTCTCGCCCTGCTCGGCGCCGTCGCCGGTCAGGCCGTCGTCTGGTATTCCGGTCAGTTCTATGCGCTGTTCTTCCTGCAGAACGTGCTGAAGGTCGATGCCCAGGATGCAAACATCATGGTTGCGATCGCGCTTGCCCTCGGCACCATGTTCTTCGTCGTGTTCGGCTGGCTGTCCGACAAGATCGGCCGCAAGCCGATCATCATGGCCGGCCTGCTGCTTGCAGTCGTCACCTATTTCCCGCTGTTCAAGGCAATGACCGAGTTCGGCAACCCGGCTCTGGCTGCAGCCCAGGCCAATATCCGTGCGACTGTCATGGCCGATCCTGCCGACTGCAACTTCCAGTTCAATCCGACCGGTACGGCGAAGTTCACGACGTCTTGCGACATCGCGACCTCGACGCTCACCAAGAACTCGGTTCCCTATGACGTCGTTGCAGGTCCCGCCGGCTCCGTGGCGACGATCAAGATCGGCGATGCGACGATTGAAGGCTACGACGCCATCAAGTCGGCCGACCAGGCCAAGGCACTCGACGCCAAGATGCAGAAGAGCATCAACGTCGCCCTGCAGGCAAACGGCTACCCGCTGGTTCGCGGTTCGGTAAAGGTTCCCGAATCTAAGCTCGACGCTTTCGTTGCCGCCAATCCGGAACTGGCTCTCGACGCTGCAGCTATCCGTGCCGGTGAAAAGGCCACCGTTGCCACCAGCCAGCTCGTCGCCGACAAGCTGCTGACCTCGGAGGAAGCCGCCGGCGCCACCGACATGGCCGTCTATACGATCGCCAAGGGCGGTGCGTTCAAGATGGTCGCCGATCCGGCCACCGTGAACTGGGTTGGCGTCATCGCCGTGCTGACCGTGCTGATGATCTACGTTACCATGGTCTACGGCCCGATTGCCGCCATGCTCGTCGAAATGTTCCCGACGCGCATCCGTTACACCGGCATGTCGCTGCCCTATCACATCGGCAACGGCTGGTTCGGTGGCCTGCTGCCGGCCACGGCCTTCGCAATGAGCGCCGCCAAGGGCGACATCTACTACGGTCTCTGGTATCCGATCGTCATCGCCGGTATGTCCTTCGTGATCGGCATGATCTTCCTGCGGGAGACCAAGGACAACGACATCAACGCGTGAGGCGTCGAGGTCGAAACGTCGGACAGATCCTGATTTGGGGCAACCCGGTGCTTCGGCGCCGGGTTGCTGCCTTTAGGGAGACGCCGCGATGTCTTGAACGTCTGGTCGGGGTGTGAAACAAGAAACGCCGTGCTTTCAATCCGGCCGGGTTTTTTCATGACAGTGACCATTCGCGACGCCTCGCTGGCGGATCTTTCCGTCATCGCCTCCATTTATGCGGACGCGGTTCTCACCGGCACGGCGAGCTACGAGATCGTGGCGCCGGACGAGGCGGAGATGAAGAAGCGTTTCCAGTCTGTCACCAGCCAGGGATATCCCTATATCGCCGCCGTCGACGAGAGCGGAGACGTGCTGGGCTATGCCTATGCTTCGGCCTTCCGCACCCGGCCTGCCTATCGCTGGCTGGTCGAGGATTCGATCTATCTGGCACCTGCTGCGCGGGGCAAAGGGATCGGCAGACTTCTGCTTGCGGAGCTCGTTGCGCGGTGCGAGGCACTTGGCTTCCGGCAGATGGTCGCCGTGATCGGCGGCGCCAGCCCCGCCTCTATCGCCGTTCACCAGGCCTGCGGTTTTCGCATGGTCGGCACGCTGACCGGGACCGGATTCAAGCTCGGGCAATGGCTGGATACCGTCTTCATGCAGATCGCGCTCGGCGACGGCAATGCCAGCGAGCCCGATCCGGAGAGCTATCCGGGAACGCTCTTTGCCGGCTGAAGGCCTATTCCACCAGCTTCAGCGCCTTGTCGAACACTTTCAGTACCTGTTTAAGCTCATGCCCGCGTTTCAGGATGCGGCCATCGGCGCCCACCACCGAAAAGGCGCCCTGTTTCGACGCCAGTTTCGGATTCTTCTCGATCCGGTAGAGAGGATACTCGCCCGATCGCTTGAAGACCGAGAAGACCGCCTTTTCCTTCAAGTGGTCTATCGCATAGTCGCGCCATTCGCCTTCGCCGACCATGCGTCCGTAGATCCATAGGATCGCATCGAGTTCCCGGCGATGAAAGGTGACTGGCAGCGGATCCCGGCTCTGGCGATATTCCTGCAGATCAACGATGGAAGCGGGCCTGCCATCCTGCGTGTGCGGCGGCTGTCCCTGCAAATCCGGCTCATCGGTCATCAAGACTCCTCGACGTCTCCATCGTGACGGATAAGTGACAGTTTGCCTGACCTCCGTGAAATTGCAACCCTTCCGCCCGATGGTTCGGATCGCGTTTCCGGCGCAATCAGTTTCGCGTGCGATTTCGGTTCTCGAATTCGGCCAGCAGAAGATCGCGCAGCCTTCCCGCCACCGGCGACATACGTTTGCCTGTCATGCTGATGAGGTGATAGGGCGCGACGCTGATCGGCGCCTTGATGTCGAGCTGACAAAGACCCGCGCCGGTGGTCTGGCGACAGAGCAGGTCGGAGACCTCCCGCGACATCGGCGCGATCGCGTTCGAGGAGGCAAGCATTGCGATCATCACCAGCAGGGACGTGGTGTTGACGATGTTGTAGGGAATGGGCGCGCCCTGCTCCACGAAGGCTTCCTCGACGGCCTGGCGCACCGGGGCCCCGGGCGCCTGCATGGCCCAGGGAAAATGCACGAGGTCGGCGAAGGTCAGGTGCTCGGCATTTGCCAGCGGATGGCGCTGATGCACCAGAAGATCGACCTCTTCGGAGAGAGAGGCCTGGATGGTGAACTGACGGGCGTCGATGCCGGCGGGAATGCGCCCCAGGACGAAATCCAGATGACCGGACATGAGATCCGCGATAAGCGGACCGCTCGGCGCCACATCGACATGAATGTCGGCCGCATCGGTTTCGGCTTTCAGCATGTCAATCGCTGGAACGACATAGCCGACCGCGCCGCCTGTCACCGCACCGATGCGCACCGCGCCGGAGAGCCCGCGCCTGATCGCCTCGACCTCCCGGGCCGCTTCTCGGATTTCCATCAGCAGGTTCTGGGCGCGTCGCGCCAGCGCCCGGCCGATCGCCGTGGGTTCCATGCCTTTCGGCGTACGCGTGAAGACGGGACTGCCGATAATATGCTCTATCTCGGACAGCATGCGCGACGCCGCCGGCTGGGTGAGCGCAAGGGCGTTGGCGGCCAGGCTCAGCTGCCCGAGGTCGACGATGGCCCGGATGAGATTGAAGTGCTTGGGCAGAAGGCGGCTGGCAATGATATCGGACATGATGAACATATCGAATATGGTATGAAGAAAGTCAAATAATTCATTTGATCGGTATGTCCGAGCCGTTAAGACTCACCCCAGATCGGGGGCCGCCTGCGCGCGCACCGGTTCTTGCAATGACGGTTGCCAGAAGGAGCTGGGGCCGGATGGATCAGCCAAGGGAGGAATCCATGAAGAAAATCAGCACTCTTATTGCGTCTGTCGCTATCGGCGTGGCTATGTTCGCGTCTGCGGCTCTCGCAGAAACGAAGGGCGTCGTCGGTATCTCGATGCCGACGAAGACCTCGACGCGCTGGATCTCGGACGGCGAGACCATGGAAAAGCTGTTCAAGGACGCCGGCTACACGCCGGACCTGCAATTTGCCGATGACGATATCCCCAATCAGCTCGCCCAGATCGAAAACATGGTCACCAAGGGTGCCAAGGTTCTCGTGATCGGTGCTATCGACGGCACGACGCTGTCGGATATCCTTCAGAAGGCAGCCGATGCGGGCGTGAAGGTCATCGCCTATGACCGCCTTATCCGCGACAGCGGCAATGTCGACTACTACGCAACTTTCGACAACTTCCAGGTCGGCGTCCTGCAGGCCACCAGCCTCGTCAACGGCCTGAAGGAAAAGTTCGCCGACACCAAGCCGTGGAACGTCGAACTGTTCGGCGGTTCGCCGGATGATAACAACGCCTTCTTCTTCTATGATGGCGCAATGTCGGTCCTGCAGCCGCTGATCGACAGCGGCGATATCGTCGTCAAGTCCGGCCAGATGGGCATGGAACAGGTCGGCACGCTGCGTTGGGACGGTACTGTCGCCCAGGCCCGCATGGAAAACCTCCTGTCCTCGACCTATACCGATGCCAAGGTCAACGGTGTCCTGTCTCCCTATGACGGCCTGTCTATCGGCATCCTGTCGGCCCTTAAGGGCGTCGGCTATGGTTCCGGCGATCTCGTCATGCCGGTCGTCACCGGTCAGGACGCCGAACTGCCGTCGGTCAAGTCGATTCTCGCCGGCGAACAGTATTCGACCGTGTTCAAGGATACCCGCGAACTCGCCAAGGTCGCCGTCTCGATGGTCGATTCGATCCTGCAGGGCAAGGAACCGGAAGTGAACGACACCAAGACCTATAACAACGGTGTAAAGGTCGTTCCGTCCTACCTGCTGAAGCCGGTTGCCGTCGACAAGACCAACATCAAGGACGTCATGGTCTCCTCCGGTTACTACACCGCCGAGCAGATCGACAACTGATCCCTCCGGATCGACGCGGGTCCGCGAGATGTCGCGGACCCCATTCCCATCGCATTGAGGGAGCTCGCGCCTTCGGCTGACCTTGGTCGCCGTGCCTGCGCTGGAATTCTGTACATGGATAACATCATTCTCGAGATGCGTGGCATCACCAAGACGTTTCCGGGCGTGAAGGCCCTGGATAACGTCAACCTCAAGGTTCGCGAAGGCGAGATCCACGCTCTGGTCGGCGAAAACGGCGCCGGCAAGTCCACCCTGATGAAGGTGCTTTCCGGCGTTTACCCCGCCGGGACCTACGAGGGTGAAATTCATTTCGACGGCGAGGTCCGTCATTTCTCCACGATTTCCGACAGCGAGGAACTCGGCATCATCATCATCCATCAGGAACTGGCGCTGGTGCCGCTCCTGTCGATCGCCGAAAACATCTTTCTCGGAAACGAAGTGGCCACCCGTGGCGTCATTCACTGGGCAGAGACCTTCTCCCGCACCCAGGATCTGCTTGCCAAGGTCGGGCTGAAGGATTCGCCGACGACCCTGATTACCGATATCGGCGTCGGCAAGCAGCAACTGGTCGAAATCGCCAAGGCGCTTTCCAAGAAGGTGCGCCTGCTCATTCTCGACGAGCCGACCGCTTCGCTCAACGAGACCGATTCCGATGCACTGCTCAACCTGCTGATGGAATTCCGCAAGCAGGGCATGACGTCGATCATCATCTCCCACAAGCTCAACGAAATCCGCAAGGTCGCCGACCAGATCACCATCCTGCGCGATGGCGGGACAGTCGAAACGCTCGACTGTCACACCGGCGATATCAGCGAGGACCGGATCATCAAGGGCATGGTCGGTCGCGCCATGGAGGATCGCTATCCGCTGCGCGAGCCGAAGATCGGCGAGACGCTGCTCGAGGTGAAGAACTGGAACGTCTACCACCAGAACCACCGCGACCGGAAATTCCTGCACGACGTCAATTTCACCGTGCGGGCCGGCGAGGTCGTCGGCATTGCCGGCCTGATGGGCGCGGGCCGTACCGAGACCGCGATGAGCCTGTTCGGCCGCTCCTGGGGTCACAAGATTACCGGCGACGTGTTCATGAACGGCAAGGCGGTGGATGTCAGTACGATCCCGCGGGCAATCGATGCGGGCCTTGCCTACGTCACCGAGGACCGAAAGCACCTCGGCCTCGTGCTGAACAGCAACATCAAGGAAAACACCACGCTGGCCAACCTGCGGGCGGTCTCCGCAAATGGTGTGATCGACGACCGCAAGGAAGCCGCGATCGCCTCCGACTACCGCACCAAGCTGCGCATACGCTCGCACTCGATCTATCAGGAAACCGTCAACCTGTCGGGCGGCAACCAGCAGAAGGTCGTGCTGTCCAAGTGGCTCTTCACCAATCCCGAGGTGCTTATCCTCGACGAGCCGACACGCGGTATCGACATCGGTGCGAAATACGAAATCTACACAATCATCAACCAGCTAGCCGCAGAGGGCAAAGGCATTCTGATGATCTCCTCGGAGATGCCGGAGCTTCTGGGAACCTGTGACCGCATCTACGTGATGAACGAAGGCCGGATCGTTGCCGAGCTTTCGAAGGAAGAGGCGAATCAGGAATCCATCATGCGTGCCATCATGCGCTCGGGGGAGAAACACTAATGGCAATCGACACAAGAACCGAAACCCCGAAAGTTTCCGTCAGCGATTACCTCAGGAAGAACATTCGCGAATACGGTCTGCTTCTGGCCCTCGTGGTCATCATGCTGTTCTTCCAGTACATGACCGCTGGGGTGCTGTTCCGCCCGGTCAACATCACCAATCTGGTGCTGCAGAACTCGTTCATCGTCATCATGGCGCTCGGCATGCTGCTGATCATCGTGGCCGGGCATATCGATCTGTCGGTCGGCTCGATCGTCGCATTCATCGGCGGCATATCGGCGATCATGCTGGTGAAATGGGGCTGGCATTTTGCCCTGGTGGTGCCACTCTGCCTCGTCCTCGGCGCCGCCATGGGCGCCGCGCAGGGCTACTGGGTGGCCTACCAGAAAATCCCGTCCTTCATCGTGACGCTGGCGGGCATGCTGGTTTTTCGCGGCCTGACCTATGTCGTACTCGAAGGACGTCCGATCGGGCCGTTCCCGAAGGAATTCCAGCTCCTGTCGACCGGCTTCATTCCTGATTTCCTGTCGTTCACCGATCCGGCCACCAGCGATATCAAGAACTATGTCGCGCTCATCGCCGTTCTCATCCTGGTTGCGCTCGCCATCTATTCCGGCATGCGCGAACGCCAGATCAATGAACGTCACGGCACTCCGAACGAACCTTTCGCTTTCTTCGCCGCCCAGATGCTGATCATCAGCGTGGTCGCGATTTTCCTCGGTTTTCAGCTTGCGACATATCGCGGCCTGCCGAACGTGCTTGTGGTCATGGGTGTGCTCATCGCGCTCTACTCGTTCGTTACCACTCGCTCGACCATCGGCCGGCGGATTTATGCAATGGGTGGCAACGAGAAGGCGGCCAAGCTTTCAGGCATCAATACCGAGCGGCTGACCTTCTATGCCTTTGTCAACATGGGCGTGCTGGCCGCGCTCGCGGGTATGATTATCGCCGCGCGTCTGAACTCGGCGACGCCGAAGGCCGGCGTGGGCTTTGAGCTCGACGTCATCGCGGCGTGTTTCATCGGCGGTGCGTCGGCTTCGGGCGGCGTGGGCAAGATCACGGGTGCCGTTATCGGCGCCTTTATCATGGGTGTCATGAACAACGGCATGTCGATCATGGGTATCGGCATCGACTATCAGCAGCTCATCAAGGGTCTGGTGTTGCTCGCCGCCGTCTTCTTCGACGTCTACAACAAGAACAAGGCAGTCTGAGGTAAAGGCTATGTATCTGTCGCAATTGAAGGGTGGCGGTATCATCTGCCGCCAGGGAGACTCTGCGCGCCTCGTTCCGGGCTTCGCTTCCACCTACGAGTTGGCGAAGAGCGCAGTCGAGGCCGGGATTTCACTCGCGGCCGCCATCGAGCGCCGGGGTGCCGGCGACGCCGTCGACCTCGCCGCGCTCGCAGCCGGCGGCAGGCTCGATTGTCCTGTCCGTCATCCGGATCCGGCCCATATGTTCCTCACCGGAACGGGCCTGACCCACACGGGTTCGGCCTCTGCCCGTGACAGCATGCATGCCGACACCACCGGCATGAGCGACTCGATGAAGATGTTCCGCATGGGCATCGAGGGCGGCAAGCCGAAGCCGGGTGAGCAGGGGGTGCAGCCGGAGTGGTTCTACAAGGGAACCGGTGTCAACGCGATCGCGCCGGGCGAGGCCCTGGTGTCGCCGTCCTTCGCTCTCGATGGCGGTGAGGAGCCGGAGATTGCCGGCTTCTACCTGATCGGCGAGGACGGCACGGCGTTCCGCATCGGTTTTTCGCTGGCGAACGAGTTCTCCGACCACGTCACGGAAAAGATTAACTACCTCTATCTTGCCCATTCCAAACTGCGGCCGGCCTCCTTCGGTCCTGAACTTCTGGTGGGTGAACTGCCGGAACACGTAACCGGCGCCTCGCGCATCCTGCGCGACGGCAAGGTGATCTGGGAAAAGCCTTTCCTTTCGGGCGAGGGCAACATGTCCCACACCATCGCCAACCTCGAATATCACCATTTCAAGTACGACCTCTTCCGTCAGCCGGGCGATCTTCACGTGCACATGTTTGGCACGGCGACGCTTTCCTTCGCAGACGGCATCAAGACACAGGACGGCGATGTATTCGAAGTCAGCGCGACCCAGTTCGGGCTTGCGCTCAGCAATCCCCTGAAGACCGCGGCCGAACAGATGCCGGCGGTCAAGGCCCTCTGAGAGCGGCCTGCGGACAAAATCGGGCGGCATGAGCCGCCCGCCCTTCGACCAAACAGAATCGAGACAAGCCATGAGCGCTTTCAAACCGGCAGCTTGGCCACGCAGACTGAGATCCCAGGAATGGTACGGCGGCAACTCGCGTGACAATATCTATCACCGCGGCTGGCTGAAGAACCAGGGCTACCCGCACGACCTGTTCGACGGGCGCCCGGTGATCGGCATCCTCAACACGTGGTCGGACCTTACGCCCTGCAACGGCCACCTTCGCGAACTCGCGGAAAAGGTCAAGGCGGGTGTCTGGGAAGCCGGCGGTTTCCCGCTCGAAGTGCCTGTCTTTTCCGCTTCGGAAAACACCTATCGTCCGACCGCGATGATGTACCGCAACCTCGCGGCTCTCGCGGTGGAAGAGACGATCCGCGGCCAGCCTCTCGATGGCGTCGTGCTTCTCGTCGGCTGCGACAAGACCACGCCGTCGTTGCTGATGGGTGCGGCCAGCGTCGATCTGCCGGCGATCATGGTCTCGGGCGGTCCGATGCTGAACGGCTATTTCCGCGGCGAGCGCGTCGGTTCCGGCACGCATCTGTGGAAGTTCTCCGAGGCGGTCAAGGCCGGCGAGATGACCCAGGAGGAATTCCTGGAGGCAGAGGCCTCGATGTCGCGATCGACCGGTACCTGCAACACGATGGGCACCGCCTCGACCATGGCGTCGATGATGGAATCTCTGGGCATGACGCTCTCCGGCAACGCCGCCATTCCGGCCGTCGACAGCCGTCGCCGCGTGATGGCGCAGCTTTCCGGCCGCCGTATCGTGCAGATGGTGAAGGACGACCTCAAGCCTTCCGACATTCTCACCAAGGCCGCTTTCGAAAACGCGATTCGGACCAATGGCGCGGTCGGCGGCTCGACCAATGCCGTCGTGCACCTTCTCGCCATCGCCGGTCGTATCGGCGTCGACCTGACGCTTGATGACTGGGACCGGCTTGGCCGCGACATCCCGACCATCGTCAACCTGATGCCGTCGGGCGAGTATCTCATGGAAGAATTCTTCTATGCGGGCGGCCTGCCTGTCGTCCTGAAGATGCTCGGGCAGTCGGACAAGCTTCACAAGGATGCGCTGACGGTCTCCGGCGGTCCGATCTGGGATGAGGTGAAGGACGTTCGCAACTGGAACGAAGACGTCATCCGTCCCGTCGAGCGGGCCCTGACGCAGCATGGCGGCATTGCCGTGCTCAAGGGCAATCTGGCGCCGAAGGGCTGTGTACTGAAGCCGTCGGCTGCTTCCGAGCACCTGATGCAGCATCGAGGCCGCGCCGTCGTGTTCGAGGACATCGACGACTACAAGGCGAAGATCAACGATGAATCGCTCGATATCGACGAGACCTGCGTCATGGTGATGAAGAACTGTGGTCCGCGTGGCTATCCGGGCATGGCGGAGGTCGGCAACATGGGGCTGCCGCCGAAGGTTCTGCGCAAGGGCATTACGGACATGGTCCGTATCTCGGACGCACGCATGTCCGGCACGGCCTATGGCACCGTCCTCCTGCATACCTCGCCGGAAGCCGCTGTCGGCGGTCCGCTCGCGGTGGTTCGCAACGGCGACATGATCGAGATCGATGTCGCCAACCGGCGCGTCCATCTCGATATCCCGGACGAGGAACTGCAGCGCAGGCTTGCCGCCTGGCGGCCGGCGACGGAAGCGCCGACCGGCGGTTACGCGCGCCTCTTCCACGATCACGTGGAAGGTGCCGATACCGGCGCTGACTTCGACTTCCTGAAGGGTTGCCGCGGCAGCGCCGTCGGCAAGGACTCGCACTGAGGAGAGCCCCATGACGAAGCGCATTCCGCTGGCGCTCGTGGGCGTTGGCAAGATTGCCCGCGACCAGCATATTCCCTCGATCGCCGGGGGCATGGATTTTGAGCTTGCCGCAGCCGTCAGTCGGCACGGCAAGGTCGATGGTGTCGAGAATTTCGAGAGCTTCGAAACCTTTCTCGCCGCCCGTCCGGACGTGACGGCTGTTTCGCTCTGCACGCCGCCGGAAGTCCGTTTCGACATGGCGAAAAAGGCGATTGCCGCCGGCCGCGACGTGCTGATGGAAAAGCCTCCCGCCACTACGCTCGGCGAAGCCGAAGCGCTGACGGCGCTTGCCGCCGAGGCGGGCGTAACGCTTTTTGCCACCTGGCATTCCCGCTTTGCGCTGGGTGTCGAACCGGCGCGACTCTGGCTTTCGGACAAGATCGTCAAGGGCGTGTCGATCGTCTGGAAGGAAGACGTGCGCCGCTGGCATCCCGGTCAGGCCTGGATCTGGGAGCCGGGCGGTTTCGGCGTTTTCGATCCCGGCATCAACGCGCTGTCGATCCTGACTGCCGTCGTACCGGGTCCGATCCTTGTCGAACGCGCGGCGCTGGAATTTCCGGAAAACAGGAAGCAGCCGATTGCAGCCTCGATTGCCATGCGCACCTTCGATGGCGCTCCCGTAGGCGCCGAATTCGACTGGCGCCAGGAAGGCCCGCAGACCTGGGACATCACGATCGAGACCGATAAGGGCTCTTTGCGTCTTTCAAAGGGCGGTTCGGAACTCTATATCGGGGATGCGCTCCATACGGCAGGTCCCGACCGGGAATATGCCGGCATCTACGAGCGCTTCGGCGCACTTGTCCGCGCACGTGAAAGCGATACCGACTACCAACCGTTGAGACTCGTGGCGGATTCCTTCCTCTGCGGCGAACGGAAGGTGGTCGCTTCCTTCGAAGATTGACCATAACGAGGAGGCCCTCCCTTGGCCTATACACTGACCGGAAAGCACCTGATCGCAGGCAACTGGATTGCAGGTAACGAAACCTTCGACTCTTCGCCGGCTACTGGCCCCGTCCGCTCCTTTTCCACCGGCACGGCCGCGCTGGTCGATCAGGCGGCGAAGGCTGCCGAGGAGGCCTTCGAAACCTATGGCTATTCGAGCCGCGAATCCCGCGCCGCCTTCCTGGAGGCGATCGCAGAGGAAATCGATGCGCGTGGCGATGCGATCACAGAGATCGCCATGCAGGAAAGCGGCCTGCCCGAAGCCCGGCTCATCGGCGAGCGTGGCCGCACCGTCGGCCAGCTCCGGCTGTTTGCCGCCCATATCCGCAAGGGCGACTATCTCGATCGCCGCCACGATGAAGCGCTTCCCGACCGCAAGCCGCTGCCGCGTCCGGATCTGAGGCTCGTCCAGCGTCCGATCGGGCCGGTCGGCGTGTTCGGAGCCTCGAATTTTCCGCTCGCCTTTTCAACGGCCGGGGGCGACACGGCGTCGGCGCTGGCCGCCGGCTGCCCGGTTGTCGTCAAGGGCCATGAAGCGCATCCGGGCACGGGCGAAATCGTCGCCCAGGCGATTGATGCCGCGATCAAGCGCACCGGCGTCCATCCTGGCGTCTTCTCGCTCGTGCAGGGCGGAAGCCGCGAGGTCGGAACCTCGCTCGTCCAGCATCCGCTGATCAAGGCCGTCGGCTTCACCGGTTCGCTGGGCGCTGGTCGCGCACTCTTCGATCTCTGCGCGCGCCGTCCCGAACCGATCCCGTTCTTCGGCGAGCTCGGTTCTGTCAACCCGATGTTCCTGCTGCCGGCAGCGCTTGCCGCCCGCGGCGAGGCGATCGCCAAGGGCTGGGTTGGTTCGCTCACCACCGGCGCCGGCCAGTTCTGCACCAATCCCGGCATTGTCGTGCTGACGGAAGGGACCGATGCGGACACTTTCACGGCCACGGCCGAGCAGGCGCTTGCACAGGTCGGTGCGCAGACCATGCTGACGGATGGCATTGCCGATGCCTATCGCAAGGGTGCCGCCCGCATCGCCGCTGTCGAGAATGTCCGCTCGGTACTGACTTCGACCTGCGATCTGCGCAACGCCAAGCCGTATCTCTTCCAGACGACGGCCGAAAACTGGCTGGCGAACCATGAACTCGGCGAGGAGGTCTTCGGTCCGCTCGGCATCATCGTGACGGCCAAGGATGCCGACGAGATGGTGGCGCTCGCCCGCAGCCTCGAAGGACAGCTCACCTCGACGCTGCATCTCGATGCCGGCGACGAGCCGATTGCCGGTCGCCTGCTGCCGGTCCTCGAGCGCAAGGCAGGTCGCATTCTGGCAAACGGCTTCCCGACGGGAGTCGAGGTGGCCGACGCCATGGTGCATGGCGGTCCCTACCCGGCTTCCACCAATTTCGGCGCGACCTCGGTCGGCACGATGGCGATCCGGCGGTTCCTCCGTCCGGTCTGCTATCAGGACATTCCGGTCGCCCTTCTGCCCGAAGACCTGCAATAAAAGGATGACTTGCCGCCCATGACCGGTTCGCCGTTTGCCGCCCTCGTCGATTGGGGAACCAGCAATTTCCGCCTCTGGATCGTGAATGCCGAAGGCGGTGTTCTGGCGGAGCGTCAGTCGGATGACGGTATGGGCAGGCTCGAACGGGATCGTTTCGGTCCTGTCCTGGAAAGGCACCTGCAGGCGCTTGCCGCGCCCGCAGGCCTTGCCGTCGTTGTCGCCGGTATGGCGGGCGCCCGCAGTGGCTGGCTGGAGGCGCCTTATGTCGAAACGCCGGCTCCCCTCGACGGTCTTTATCGCGATGCGGTGTCACCCGCGCATTCCGGCCGTCGGGTTTTCATCCTGCCGGGTGTCTGTCAGAGGATTGCGGGCGCTGAGGATGTCATGCGAGGGGAGGAAACCCAGCTTTCCGGCGCCGTCGCTTCCGGGTTGCAGAACGGTCTGTTTTGCCTGCCCGGCACCCATTCCAAATGGGCGGATGTCAGGGATGGCGCGGTTTCACGCTTCACCACCGCCATGACCGGGGAACTTTTCCAGCTTCTCAGCCGACAGTCGATCCTTCGGCTTTCTGTCCCGGAGGATGCGCGTGCCGATGCCGAACACGCGGCTTTCGCCGCTGGTGTTGACGAGGCGACCGACCCGCATTTTTCCTTGACGACCCGCCTCTTCTCGATCCGGGCGGAAAGCCTGCTGGGGTCGGCCGATGGAACGGCTGCGGTCTCCCGCCTCTCCGGCCTGCTGATCGGTGCCGAAGTCGCCGCCATGAGCCGGCGCTATATGCCGGAAGGCGAGGTGCACATCATCGGTACGGGCGCTCTCGCCCGCCTTTATACCAGGGCGCTCGGACTGTCCGGCATTCGCGCCTCGGCGCTCGATGGAGGCGAACTGGTCCGGAAGGGATTGTTTGCCGCCGCCCGCGCCCTCGTTTCCGTCGCCTGAAGGAGTGACAAGCCATGACCTCTTCCTCCATCTCGTCCGTCGCCTGGCCGAAGCTGAAGCGCAACCTCGTCGCGATCCTGCGCGGCGTCCGACCGGATGAGATCGAGGCGATTGTCGATGCCCTGGTCGAAACCGGATTCGAGGCGATCGAAGTGCCGCTGAATTCGCCGGATCCGTTTGTCTCGATCGAGAAGGCGCGCCGGCTTGCGCCTGCCTCCTGCCTGATCGGCGCCGGAACTGTGCTCGACGTCGCCAATGTCGACCGTCTCGCCGACGTCGGAGGCAATCTTCTCGTCACCCCCAATGTCGAGCCGGATGTCATAAGGCGTGCGGTCGGCCACGGCATGGTTACCATGCCGGGCGTCTTTACCGCCACCGAGGCGCTGCTTGCCGCGAAATCCGGGGCGGCGGCGCTCAAGTTCTTCCCCGCGAGCGCGCTGGGTGCGCAGGGCATCAGTGCGATTCGTGCGATCCTGCCGTCGACACTGGCGATCGGCGCCGTCGGCGGCGTTTCCGAAACCGATTTTGCCGCCTATCTGAAGGTCGGCGTCACCTGTTTCGGTCTCGGTTCGAGTCTCTACAAGCCCGGATATGATGCCCGGGCCGTTGCCGAACGCGCGATCAAAACCGTTGCCGCCTATGACGAGACGGTCGCCGGCGCCTGACATCCTGGGGTCCAGAAAAGAGATGAGTTAATCCTTTCTCTTTTTGTCCAGTTTAAAGTTGACTCTTCTTGTTCACTTAATATTGTCCCTCCGTTCGCGGCGCATACGGGGATCGGTCGCTGCGGACCTTTGGACAGACATGAACAGGAGAGGTCTATGCAGCGGCGGAGCGATCAACCGGCGGTCGGAGTGAATTCGGGACGGCGTTCGGCAAAGGGAATACGTCAATCCCTTCTTGCCGGCGTCGCAACTCTGGCCGTCCTTGCGGCAGCCGCGAGTGCAGTTGCCCAGGAGCCCGCTCAGGACGGATCGACCGAGCTGAAGCCGATTGTCGTCACCGGCAAGAAGGAGAGCGCCGTCGGTCCCGATGCGACGGTGGTGGCGACCGAATCGGCCACCGGCACGAAGACCGACACTCCGATCCTCGACACTTCAGCCTCTGTCTCCGTGGTGACGCAGAAGGAAATGGAGATGCGGGGGGTCGATAATCTGCAGCAGGCCCTTTCCTATACCGCAGGCGTTCTCGGCGACGAGTTCGGCTCAGACGACCGCTATGACTATCTTCGTATTCGTGGTTTCGACCAGACGGCGCTCGGCACCTACCGAGACGGCCTGCCGGCCCGCATTCCGGCATGGTTCACGGCGAGCCGTCTTGAGCCCTATGGCCTGCAACGGGTGGAGGTTCTGAAGGGCTCGACTTCCACGCTTTTCGGCCTTAACGGCCCGGGCGGGCTGGTCAATGCCATCACCAAGCGCCCGCAGGACGAGTTTCATGCGGAAGTCTACACCACCTTCGGCGACGAACACATCGAGACCGGCACCGATTTCGGTGGCCCGATCGGCGACAGCGATGTCTGGAGCTACCGGTTCACCGGCAAGTGGCAGGACGCGGCCAACAGCTATGACTATTCCAACGACGACCGGCTCTATATCGCGCCGGCCCTGACCATCAAGCCCGAGGAAGGCACTTCGCTCACCATCCTGACGGATTATTCGAAGCGTGAAAGCAGCCTCTCCTACGGCTTTATCGACGGCGTCGACATCGACCTCGATACTTTCTTGGGTGAGCCGGAATTCAACAAGTTCAATACGGAGCAGACCGATGTCGGCTACCAGTTCGAACACGAGTTCGACAACGGCCTGACCTTCCGGCAGAACGCCCGCTACAGCCATATCGATCTCGACTATGAGCAGGTCTATGGCGGCACGACCGATCCGGCCGACGATCGCACAGCGTTTCAGGTCTATAGCAGCGGCTATCGCTTCACGATCGACAATCAGCTTCAGTACGATGCGAGCTGGCAGGCGTTCGACAGCAAGACGCTGCTCGGTCTCGACTACACCTATGACAACACCCGGGAAGATATCGACAGCGGCACGGTGCCGGGTATCGACATCTACGATCCCGTCTATTGCGGCCGAAGCTGCATCACCCTCGGACCGTATGTCGACTGGCGCGTGAAGCAGAAGGCTCTCGGTATCTACGCACAGGAAGAGCTGACCTTCGACGATCGCTGGATCCTGACGCTCGGCGGCCGCTACGATCATGTGAACACCGTAGCCGACTATCTGGATACCGGACTGCAGGACGACGATACCGCAGAGGCCTTTACCTCGCGGGTCGGCCTTACCTACAAGATCAACCCGGAACTCGCCGTCTACGCCAATTATTCGGAGTCCTTCCAGCCGCTCGTCACGCCGGGTGCCAACGGCTATTCGGTGGAGGGTTCGCTGAAGCCGCAGGAGGGCACTCAGTATGAGGTCGGCCTCAAGTACCGGCCGGAAAGCATCGATGCGCTCTTCACGCTCGCTCTCTTCGATCTCAAACAGACCAACGTTCCCACTTATGTGACCCCGACCGTGCAGCGTCAGATCGGCGAGGTTCAGGTGCGGGGCGTCGAACTCGAAGGCAAGATGGCGCTTAACGATCGCCTCAACCTCACGCTCGCCTATTCCTATTGGGATGCGGAAATCCTGGAGGACGGTCTCAGCGGCAATGCCGGCAACCGCCCGGATCGCGTGCCGGAACATATCGCTTCCGCCTGGCTCGACTACACGATCCCGGGCGACGGATTCCGGGGCGATCTGACGCTTGGTGCCGGCGTCCGGTATGTCGGCCAGACCTTCGGCGACGCGGAGAACACCGTATCCGTCGATGGTTATACCGTGGTCGATGCGGCGGTGAACTACAAGGTGACGGACAATCTCAATCTTGCCGTCAACGCAACCAACCTGTTCGACCGCGAGTACCAGACGACCTGCTACTACGGCACCTGCTACTACGGCGACCGCCGCAAGGTCGTCGGTACGCTGAAGTACACCTGGTGAGGCTGTGAGCCCGGAACCGGTCAAAGAGGTATCGGTCGCCGATGGCCCGGTCGCGTCGAAGGACGCGGCCGGCGTCGTTGATTTTGCCGATCTGCTGGCGCGCAAAACCGGCGCCAAATACATCTACAGCACCGGCAGGTTTCTATCGCGCCCGCCTGCCGGCACCGAGCTCGTTGCCTGCCAGGAATTGGCGGACGAGCGGATATTCTCAGGGCTGATCGACCGCTATGCCCTCCGCTACAGCGAAGCCGACCGGCGGGCGGTGGTCTCGATGTGGACGATGTATTATTTCAGCAGCCTGATGATCGGCGCTGCCGTCGCCTGGCTCGAACTGCGGCGCGTCCTGCCTTTGTCCCTTGATCGACTGAACCTCGCGGCAGACGCCGCCAGCGGAGAGCCACGGGCCTTCGTGTTTCCCGACTGGGGCCACGAGGAGGAGGGGGCTACCATACATGAAGCCCTTCACGGCCTTTTCCGCCTGCATGCCGAGCCGCTCATCCATGCCATTGCCGCAAACGCCGGCGTCAGCCGCAAGCTGATCTGGGCGAATGCGGCCGGCTATCTCAGCTGGATCGTCAGCGAGGTCGGGCGGCTGACAGATCCGGCGCTGGCTGTTGAGGGGATGGTCTTGCTCGACGAACCGTGCTGGCCCGACGGTTGGAAGAACCCGCTTTTCGGGATGATACGCCGGGAGTGCGGGGAAGATGGCGCCACCTTCGGCCGCCGCCGCGTCTGTTGCCTGCGCTATATCCTGCCGGGCGTTGCCGGCTGCGGCGCGGTCTGTCCCCTGCCGGAAGGCCGCAGCTGACGGCGGTCAAGCCTTCTTTCGCAGCATCAGCATGAGGAACGGTGCGCCGACCAGCGCCGAAACCAATCCCGCCGGTATCTGGTAAGGGAAGACGACGGTGCGTCCCGCCCAGTCCGCCAGCACCATCAGTCCGCCGCCGATTGCGGCTGCGCCGGCCATCTGCGGAAATGCCCGGACAAGCCCCGCTTCGCGGGCCAGATGCGGTCCCATCAGCCCGATGAAGCTCAAAGGTCCGACGCTCAGCGTTGCGGCCGCGCTCATCAGCCCGGCGAGGCCGAAAAGCGCCAGCCGCGAGCGGGTGAGCGGAAGACCGAGTGCTGTCGCCGCGTGGGGGCCGAGCGGCAGGATATCCAGCCAGCGGCGGGTCGAAAGAGCGAGGGCGATCAGCAGCGCCGCTGCTGCGGAAACGGTCACGGCGGTAACGCCATCGACATTGTAGGTCGAGCCGCTCATCCAGCGCATCAGGAACATGGCGCGCGGATCGCCACTTGCCGAGAGGATGCCGACCACGGCATCGACCATGGCGCTGAGCGCGATGCCCGCAAGCAGCACCCGTTCCGGCGCAAGCCCCGAGCGGGCGGCGAAGACAAAGATAATGCCGAGCACGATCAGGGCGCCAAGGGCGGCGGAACCGAGCTGGCTCGCCAGATCCGGGGCTGCCAGCGTAAAGACCGCGACTGTCACGCCGAAGGTCGACCCGGCGCTTATGCCCAATACCTCGGGGCTTGCCATTTCGTTGCCGGTGAGCCGTTGCAGAATGACGCCGGCTACCGCCAACATCGCGCCGGAGGCGAGTGCCGCGAAAACCTTGGGCGCCCTCAGCATCAGGATTTCCCCGGCCGCTGCCGGATCCAGGAAGGCCCAGCCGCCGTCCAGCGCGCGGCCAAGGAACAGGCCGACCAGCACGATGATCGCAACGGTGGTAAGAGCCAGGAGGAGCGCCTTCGGGCCTGCGGCCAACCGGCCGCCTTGCCTCGTTCTGCCTTGCAGTACCCGGTGACGGGTCTTCAGCCGGGGCAGCAGCAGGAGAAGAAGCGGCGACCCGAAAACGGCGGTGACGGCGCCGGTCGGCAGGAAATCGGCCATGGCACCGGCGAGATATTGCACGGCCCCGTCGGCGAACCACAGCAGCGCTCCCCCCATAAGGCTCGACCAGACCAGAATCTCGACCGGACGCCGGGCGCCGGAAAGCCGGGCAATGGTCGGAGCGACAAGGCCGATGAAACCGATGACCCCGACGGCGCTCGTAACGAAGGCCGCAAGTGTCACGGCGGCTGCGACAGCGACGAAACGTAGTTGCGTGATGCGCAGGCCAAGCGCGGATGCGCCGGCTTCGCCGAGTTCCAGCAGCGAAAGCGGACGGATAATCAGCGCCGAAAGGATCGCGACGGCGGCAAGCTTGGGCGCCAGCGAAAGCGGTATGGACCAGCTCTGCTGGGAGAGCGATCCCGCGCCCCAGATGAACAGGCTGACGAGATAGCGCTCATTGAGCAGCATCAGGATTGCCGAGAGTGCGCCGCACCATAGGCTGATGACGAGGCCGGAGAGCACCAGGGAAAACGGCGAGAAGCCCCGCCGCGCGCCGAGCAGGAAGACGAGAGCCGCGGCGATGGCGCTGCCGGCAAGGGCGACGAGATCGCGGCCAAGGCCGAGCAAGGCGGGCGCAAAGAGCGTCGCGACCGCAAGCGCCAGGTTTGCGCCGGCCGAAATGCCGAGCGTGGTCGGCGAGGCGAGCGGATTGCGCAGCACCTGCTGGAAAAGCGCACCCGAAAGCGCGAGCGCCGAGCCCGCCAGAAGCGCCGTCGCCATGCGGGGCAGGGCGGAATAGAGGAGCACCATGCGTGTGACGTCGTAGCCGGCTGCAGGCGCGGCTTCGAGGACCGGCGCGACCTGAAACCAGGCAATAGCTGCCGCCAGCAGCGCCATTGCAAGCGTGATGGACGCCGGCCCGAAAGTAAGCCCTGCCGATCTGCTGTTCATGAGCCGGATTCCAGCTTGCTGGTGATGAGGGAGGCGAGGCGCATGGCTTCGTTGACCATGCCGAACATCAGGGCGGCGGGAACCACCGAAAAATGCCCCGACCGGGCGAAGGGCAGAGCCTGCCAGAGCGGGCTCTGGCTGAGCTTCGGCATGACGTCTGCGGGAACGGGCTCGAAGGCGATCAGTTGCGCACGGGGGTCTTCAATCCTTGACAGTTCCTCGATGCCGATGGCCTGAAAGCCCCAGTAGTTCGATCTTTCCTTCCAGGCGTTCTCGACGCCGATCTTTTCCAGCACGTCGTTGAACAGGCCGGGGGCGCCATAGATGCGGGCGTGGCGGGCGTCCATGAAATTGATGAGCGCCAGCGGGGGCGGCGACAGCGGCTCGAGCCTTCGGCGGCAATCGGCGAAGAAGGCTTCCGCCGCCGCAAGATAGCGCTCGCCGTCTTCCGCCCGACCGATGGCTTCGGCGAGTTTCCGGGTCGCCGCGATAGAGGCCGGCAGGATTTCCCCGCCTTCCGGGGTGTATATCGCCAGCCGCAGGACCGGCGCGATCTTTTCGAGCTTGGGAATGAGTGCGTCGAGATAGGGCGTGGCCAGGATGAGATCGGGCTTCAACGCGACGAGGACTTCGAAATTGACTTCCCAGGGGCTGCCGAGGTCGAGCACGCCCGGCGGCATTTCCGGTTCGACCATCCATATGTCCCAGTCGGCCAGTGAGGCGACCGCGGCCGGCGTGACGCCGAGCGAAAGCAGGGTGGAGGCGAGGCCGTAATCGAGGCTGGCGATCCTCGGCGTGTTGTTCGCGAGGGCCGGCACGGCCGGCATCGACAGGGCGCCGACCATCGCTCGCAGCAGGGTGCGGCGTCTGAGCGGAAACAACGAGCCTGGGTTTTCACGAAACATAAGCGAGCGGTATGCTGAGGGCCGGATGGGGCATCACGTCCATCGCGATGCCGTAGATGTTCTCCAGCGCTTCCCGCTGCAGCAGTTGGGCCGGCGTGCCGCTTGCGACCACTTTTCCGTGTTTCAGGGCATGGATGCGGTCACAGAAGCGGGCGGCCATGTTGATGTCGTGCAGCACGATCACGACGCTCAGCCCCTTCTCGCGCGAAAGCCGGCGAACGAGCGAAAGCACCTCCATCTGGTGGGCGATATCCAGCGCGGAGGTCGGTTCGTCGAGAAGCAGGCATTCACTGTCCTGGGCCACCAGCATGGCGATCCAGGCGCGCTGTCGCTCGCCGCCGGAGAGCGTCTCGACCAGCCTGTCGGCGAAGTCGTCGAGATGGGTAAGCGCGATGGCTTCCTCGACCTTCTGCCGGTCCCGGTCGGTGAAGCGCCCCAGCGCCCCGTGCCAGGGATAGCGTCCGCAGGCCACCAGTTCGCGCACCGTCATGCCGGCGCCGGCGCCGACGTCTTGCGGCAGATAGGCGACGCTGCGGGAAAAGGCGCGCGCATCGAAGGAGGCGGCGGGATGCCCGGCGTAATGAACCGTTCCGGAATTCTGGGTCTGCTGGCGGGCCATGATCTTCAGGAGCGTCGATTTGCCGGAGCCGTTATGACCCACGAGCGCGGTAATCTCTCCCGCGACAAAGTCCAGCGTCACGTCGGTCAGGATGGCGCGCCCCTCGAGGGTCAGCCCGACGGCTTCGACACGGAACGCCTGTCTGAATTGTTCCGTGTCTTGTGCGGGCCATTGGTGTCTCGTCATGCTCCGCTCCTTCGCAATTGCGCAACATCGGTTGTCACTGCGTTACTAAATATGATATTTCCAATCAAGTATATCTTTCCAACAACGCCACCAGCCCCGCCGGCCTGCCCCACGAGGAGCGGAATGAGTTATCTGCCCCGCATGAACAACCGCATCGACGGTTTCTCGGTCCTTCAGGGATTTCATCGCCGATACTGGGACGGCATGGTGGCCGATCTCTGGAGCGTCGACTGCGCGCCTGAGGCCGGCGGTTATTATGTCGGGCGCGATCCGCGGCTCTTTGCCGTGCTCGACGCGCAGTTCGGCGCGGACGGCGATTTCACCATGGCGGAGCTCGGAACGGCTCCTCTTCGGGCCTGCCAGCGCCGCGCCATTTCCTTCATCCCGGCGGGCATGGAGATGCGCACCGAAATGCGCGGCATCCGTTTCCTGCGTCATCTCGACCTGCATTTCGACGTCGACGGGCTCACCCGCCGTTTCGGCGAAGATCTTTCTCCCCAGCTGCTGGAGGAGCCGCGGTTTCTCTGCGACGAAGCGCGCCTGCTGGCGCTTGCCGACCTGATCGCCGCAGAATGCGCCGCGCCCGACCCCTTGCACGGACTTTACGGTGACGGGTTGACGTTGGCTCTCCTGATCGACGTCTTGAAGATCGGCGCCGCCGTCGAGCGGCGGCGCTCCAAGCTGGCGGCATGGCAGTTGCGCAAGGCGACGGAATTCATCGAGGAGAACTGCCTGCGCGCCATTCGCCTGGACGAGCTTGCGGCGCTGACGGGTCTGTCGCCATCCCATTTCAGCCATGCCTTCAAGGCGTCCACCGGCCTGCCGCCGCATCGCTGGCAGATGAAGGTCCGCATGGTGCGCGTCAAGGAGTTCTTGCGCCGGCACGACATGTCGCTGACCGCGGTCGCTGCCGAAACCGGCTTTGCCGATCCCGCCCATTTCGCCCGCGTCTTCCGTCGTCAGGTCGGCGTATCGCCGTCCATGTGGCGCAAGGCGAACCTCGATTGAGAACGAGCATCGATCCACCGGGCGAAGTTTGACCAAATACGGTCAAGCGCGCGCAGGAACGGACAAGCAGGAAGAATAATCCTGATATAAATACTCATCTTATTTTCGACACTATTCGATCCGGCCGGGTGCAGGGCCTGCCGGTGTAACGGGGTATATCATGCGCAGACAAAGGGGATATCGCTCGAAGAGCAGTGCGTGGCGCGCGGGGGTTGCGCTGGCGATACTGGCCTGGCCGGCTGCCGCTGCCGCCCAGGACGCAGGCACGACGCTTGAAACCATCGTGGTCCAGGGCAAGAAGGAAAGCGCGACCGGTCCGGTCGACGGCTATGCCGCAAGCCGTTCCTCGACCGGTTCCAAGGCGGATACGCCGATTGCCGAGATCCCGCAGTCGGTATCTGTTGTCGGTCGTGAGGAACTCGACGACCGCGGTGTGACCAATAAGGTGGACGAAGCCCTTCGCTATACCGCCGGTGTCTTCGCCGAACCTTTCGGCGTCGATCCGGATACGGACTGGATCTATATCCGCGGCTTCGATGCGACACAGACAGGCGTGTTTCTCGACGGTCTCAGCCTCTATTCCTATGGCTTCGGCGGCTTCCAGATGGACCCGTTCTTCCTGGAGCGCGTCGAGGTGTTGAAGGGACCGGCTTCGGTTCTCTATGGTGCGGCCAATCCGGGCGGTCTCGTCAACATGGTGGGCAAGCGCGCGCTGGATGAAAAGCTGCTCTACACCGAAACCGGCATCAATAGCGACGGCAACGCCTTTTTCGGCTTCGATGCGGGCGATGTTCTTCAGGACGGTGCCTTCAGTTACCGCCTGACCGGCAAGATCTCCGGTGGCGACCAGTATACCGATTATTCCGAGGATTTCCGCGGCGGGATCATGCCGCAATTCACCTGGAAGCCGGACGAGGCCACCAAGCTCAACGTTTACGGTTTCTATTCCGCGCTCGATCAGGTGCATGTCGGCAACGGTTTCTATCCTTACGTCGGCACGGTGGTCGATGCTCCCTTCGGCAAGATCGACCCGGAGTCCTTTTACGGCGAGCCGGATATCGACCACGGCGAATACCAGCAGACCATGATCGGCTACGAGATCGAGCATGAACTGGACAGTGGCTGGACGCTTTCCCAGAACGCCCGCTACGCGCATCTCAACAAGTACGAGAACGCGCCCTACACCTACGGCTACTACGACTCCTCCACCGGCACCGGCTATCTCGAAGAACCGGTTGGCCCGGATTACCAGTTCTACCGCATTGGTTTCGAGGGCAAGTCAAAGGTCGACAGCTTCGTCGTCGACAACCGGATCGATGGCGAATTCGCAACCGGCGGACTGGATCACGACCTGACCGTCGGGCTCGATTACAAATATTATCGTCTCGATCATGAGCAGGCCTGCTGCGGCTCGACGCCGATCAGCGTGACGGACCCCGTCTATGGCGCGGCGCAGGGCACCAATTTCGTCTATCTCGATCAGGTGCTGACCCAGCAGCAGGTCGGCATTTATGCTCAGGACCAGATCAAGTTCGGCGGTGGCTTCATCGCCACGCTCAACGGCCGTTACGACTTCGTCAAGACGGAATCGGATGCGACTGTCGGCTATTCCTACTCATCCGACGATAAGGCGGCGAGCGGCCGTGTCGGTCTCGCCTACGAGTTCGCCAACGGCTTCACGCCCTATGCCAGCGCCTCGACCTTCTTCAATCCCGTGATCGGTTCCAGCGCCACCGCACCGATCAAGCCGGAAGAGGGCTATCAGGTCGAGGGCGGCTTCAAGTATGAGCCGACCGCATTCGAGGGCCTGTTCACGGCATCGGTCTTCCATCTGGTCAAGCAGAACTGGACCGTTACCGATCCGGCCACCTTCCTGCAGTCGCAGATCGGTGAAGTCACCTCCACCGGCATCGAGCTGGAGGCCAAGGTGCAGATCGCCGACGCCTGGAAGGCGACGGCGGCCTTTACCTGGCAGGATCTCGAAATGACAGAACATGCCGATCCGACCCTTGTCGGCAACAGCCCCTACCTCATTCCGGCTGTTACCGCTTCGGCCTGGCTCGACTACACGGTGCCGACAGGCGTTCTCGAGGGCCTGAGCGTCGGTGCCGGCCTGCGCTATCAGGGCGAGTCCTGGGCCGATTACGCCAATACGCTGAAGGTGCCGGACGCGCTGCTCGCCGATGCCGCCATCCGCTACGAGAAGGACGGCTGGGGCCTGTCGTTCAATGTCGCCAACCTGTTCGACAAGGAATATGTCAAGGGTTGCCAGGGCACGCTGACCTGCGGCTATGGCGAGGGACGCACCTTCACGCTTAAGCTCAGCAAGACTTGGTAATAAGGTCTGCCGTCTGATACTCAAAGCCGCCGGAACCCATTGGTTTCCGGCGGTTTTTCGTTTGCAGATGATGGTTTGGGAGAGGTCAGCGCCACATGCCGCGCATGCGGGCGCCGACGTCGATCCGCTTCTGTCGCTCGCCATGTGCGGCCTGCCCTTCGCCGGCGGCGGCAATTGGCCAGCTCACCTTTTCGAAATATTGCAGCAGCATGGCGGGAATGAAACGCGAGCGGGCGGCATAGACGTGACGGTCCCCTTGCGCGTTCTGGCCATGGGTGAAGAAGCGCTGCGGCGTGATGATATGCAGGCTGTCCTTGGCGCGTGTCATCGCGACATAGAGGAGGCGGCGCTCCTCATCGATTTCGTCGGTGGTGCCGACGCCGAGATCCGAGGGAATGCAACCGTCGACGCAATTCAGCACGAAGACCGATTTCCATTCCTGTCCCTTGGCGGAGTGGATGGTCGAAAGGATCAGGTAATCCTCATCGCGCAACGGTACGCCGGCCTGATCGCTGGTCGCATCGGGTGGATCGAGAGTGAGTTCGGTCAGGAAGCGCTCCCGCGACGGATAGCCACCTGCGATCTGTTCGAGCTGTAGGAGGTCGGCCATGCGGGTCTCGGCATCCTCGTGAATGCGGCCGAGATGCGGTTCGTACCATTCGCGAACCCTGGCGATTTCTCCCGGCCAGCCGAGGCTAATGCCCCTCAGTTCCATGAGCATTCTCGTGAAGGCGCCCCATTCCTCGCCGCAGCGGGGCGGCGGGGGCATTTCGGCAAGCGAAATCAGCGGCTCCGGATCGGCGGCTGCAGTGTCGAGGATCTTGCCGGCCGTCTGCGGGCCGATGCCCGGCAATAGCTGCAATAGACGAAAGCCCGCCACTTTGTCGCGCGGGTTCTGGGCGAAGCGCAGGGTTGCCAGCAGATCCTTCACATGGGCGGCGTCGAGGAATTTCAGCCCGCCGAACTTCACGAAGGGGATGTTTCTCCGGGTGAGTTCGATTTCCAGTGGGCCGCTATGGTTGGAGGCACGAAAAAGCACGGCCTGCTGTTTCAGCGTCGTGCCGGTCTCGCGGGCCGCCAGCACCTGTTCGGCGACATAACGGGCCTGATCGGCTTCGTCGCGCACACCGACCAGCATCGGGCGCTCCTCGCTTGCCCGCTCGCTCCAGAGGTTCTTGGTGAAGCGTTCGCGCGCAAGGCCGATGACGCCGTTTGCCGCTGTCAGGATCGGCTGGGTGGAGCGATAATTGCGGTCGAGGGTCACGACCTCGGCGGGCGGGTCGAACTGCTTCGGAAAATCGAGGATGTTGCGGATCGTTGCGGCGCGGAAGGAATAGATCGACTGGGCGTCGTCGCCGACCACGGTGAGGCCGGTGCCGGCCGGTTTCATCGCGGTGAGGATGGTCGACTGGAGCCGGTTGGTGTCCTGGTATTCGTCGACCAGAACATGGTCGAAACGGCCGCCGATCGCGCCGGCAAGATGGGGATCGGTGACGGCATGGGCCCAGTAAAGCAGGAGATCGTCGTAATCGAGCACGTTCTGTGCCTGCTTGGCCTCGACATAGCCGGCAAACAACTCCTTCAACTGGCTCTCCCAGTTGCTGCACCAGGGAAAGGAGGATTGCAGTGCTTCCTTCAGAGGACATTCCGCATTCACGACGCGGGAATAGATCGCAAGACACGTCGCCTTGGTGGGGAAGCGGCTTTCCAGCTTAGAGAGGCCGAGCTGGTGACGGACCAGATTCATCAGGTCGGCCGAATCCTCCCGGTCGTGAATGGTGAAATCCGGGTCGAGGCCGATCTCGTAGGCGTATTCGCGCAGGATGCGCGCGCCTATGCCGTGGAAGGTTCCGGCCCATGTGAGCGCATCCGTCAGGGTGGATGCGTCCTTCCCCAGCACCTTGCGGCAGATGCGTTCCACACGCGCTGTCATTTCGCTGGCAGCACGCCGGGAAAAGGTCATCAGAAGGATGCGGCGGGGGTCGGCGCCGTTGACAAGCAGATGGGCGACGCGATGGGCCAGCGTGTTGGTTTTGCCCGATCCGGCGCCGGCGATGATGAGAAGAGGTCCGGCGCCACCCTCGGGGGCGGGAATGCCACGGGAGGCCGCTGCCCGCTGCTGCTCGTTCAGGGCATCCAGATAGGCCGACGGCGGCGGCAGTGACGGGCTGGAGGTCATGCCCATCATGTGCCTCAGATCGGGCGATTCGGCAAGAACATAGAGCGAACTTTCACGATATTACGGCAGCGCGCGCACCCGCCCACGCAAAGCGCTCTTTCGGCCGAATGCGCTTTTTTTAGCTCCGCCGTATTTTGGACAAAACACCGCCCAAATTTAAACTGAGACTGCTACGCACTTGGTTGGCGCGGTGCGCCAAAACGGTCCGGTCTGGCGCATTGACCCCTTACCCCCAGCCCCCCAATGCACCCGGGCCGGACCGGCCAAGGCAAAATCCTTCGAGAAGCTTCAGATTTTGGCCGGATCGATCATCATGGTCGCGCCGAGAATGCCTGCGGGCTCGCCCTGCGGCCCGGTGGACTGGAGAAGGATGGCGCAGCCGCTATTACCGTCCGCACCGATGAGCTTTGCCGGCAGCACGAGATCCAGCGGCTTGCCGTCCCACATTCCGACGGTCTGGACATCGGTGACGCTGTTCCAGTAGACCATCTTCTTGCCGACGTTCTCGCCCTTCAGGAGCTCCACCGTTTCCTTGCGGCGGAAATAGACCACCACCACGTCGGCCTTGCCGACCCCGGCGCCGACCTTGACCACGAGTTCGTCGCCCTTCTTTTCGGCCTCGACGGGAATGCTGAGGCCGTCGCCGGTCTTTTCCAGCGCGTCGAGCTTCTGGTTGATCGCACCGACATCGGTGCCTTTCATATGGTCGCGACCGTTGAGGATGGCCTGGGGCGTATAGACGCCGCTGCGGCGGAGGCTGCGGGCATAGCCGTACTGGCGGGTGGTGTTTTCCTTCGAGGCAAGCGTGTCCGCCCAGCCCATGTAGTTCCAATAGTCGACATGATAGGCAAGCGCCACCACATCACCCTGGCGCACCAGCGCCTCGAAGGCGCGGTCGGCCGGCGGGCAGGAGCCGCAGCCCTGCGAGGTGAACAGTTCCACCACGCCCTTCAGCGGCGTTCCGTCGGCCGAGAGCGCGGGCGCGGCGAGCGCCAGCGTCAGGAAAAGTGCCAGACCTTTGAACATGCCCCTGCTCATGGAGTGCCCCGTCGCGCGATCGGCGGCTCGCGGAGGGTGCCGCCGTCGATCTTTTTTTGTGCGTGTCGACACATAGCTCTTCCGGCGTTCAAGGCAAAGTCACGATGGGGTGAAACTGCCCGCCAATCGCGCCGTCCGGTGCCGGAATGACAAAGAAAACCGCCGGCCGACGAGGTCGACCGGCGGTTCTTGTCGTTGGAAGCCGTCCGGATCAGGCGGCGAGGTCGCGAAGAACGGTCTGCAGAATGCCGCCGTTCTCCATGTAGGTGACCTCGTCGAGCGTATCGATGCGGCAAAGCAGCGGGACTTCCTTCACCGAACCGTCGGCATAGGTGATCTTGGCGATCTTGGTCTCGCGCGGCTTGATGTCGCCTTCGAGGCCCTCGATGGTGACAGTTTCGTCACCCTTGAGGTTGAGCGAAGCCCAGGTGGTGCCGTCTTCGAAGGTGAAGGGAACCACGCCCATACCGACCAGGTTCGAGCGGTGGATACGCTCGAAGGACTGGGCGATCACGGCCTTGACGCCGAGCAGGTTGGTGCCCTTCGCGGCCCAGTCGCGGGACGAACCGTTGCCGTATTCGACGCCGGCGAAGATCACGAGCGGAACGCCCTCTTCCTTGTACTTCATAGCGGCGTCGTAGATCGACATCTCTTCCTTCGACGGATAGTGGATGGTGTAGCCACCTTCCTTGCCGTTCGGGCCGAGCATATGGTTGCGGATGCGGATGTTGGCGAAGGTGCCACGCATCATGACTTCATGGTTGCCGCGGCGTGTGCCGTACTGGTTGAAGTCCGCGACCTGGACACCGTTGTCGAGCAGGTAGGCACCAGCCGGCGAGGCGGCCTTGATCGAACCGGCCGGGGAGATGTGGTCGGTGGTGATCTTGTCGCCGAACAGGCCGAGGACGCGAGCGCCCTTGATGTCGTGCAGGCCCTCGCCGGTCTTCTTCATGCCGACGAAGTAAGGCGGGTTCTGAACGTAGGTCGACTTGTCGTCCCAGGCATAGGTCTGGCCTTCCGGAACCTGCACGGCCTGCCAGTTCGCGTCGCCCTTGAATACGTCGGCATACTTCGATTCGAAGAGTTCGCGCGTGACGTATTTGTGGATGAACTCCTGCACTTCCGCAGAGGTCGGCCAGATGTCCTTGAGGTAGACCGGATTGCCGTTCTTGTCCTCGCCGAGCGGTTCCTTGGTCAGGTCCTTCTGGACCGAACCGGCAAGCGCGTAGGCGACCACGAGCGGCGGAGAGGCGAGGTAGTTCGCCTGGACGTCAGGCGAAATGCGGCCTTCGAAGTTACGGTTGCCCGAGAGTACACCCGCGGTGATCAGGCCCTTGTCGTTGATCGTCTTCGAAATTGCCGGCGGCAGCGGGCCGGAGTTACCGATGCAGGTCGTGCAGCCAAAACCGACAAGGTTGAAGCCGAGCGCGTCGAGTTCCTTCTGCAGGCCGGACTTGGCGAGATATTCGCCGACGACCTGCGATCCCGGTGCGAGCGAGGTCTTGACCCACGGTTTGGTCTTCAGGCCCTTGGCAACGGCGTTGCGGGCGAGAAGGCCGGCGGCGATCAGGACGCTCGGATTCGACGTGTTGGTGCAGGAGGTGATGGCGGCGATGCAGACGTCGCCATGACCGAGATCGAAGCTTTCGCCTTCGACCTGGTAGCGCGTGGTAAGCTGACCCGGCTTCTTGTAGTCGCCTTCGAGGGCGGTTGCGAAGTTCGGGGCGATGGTTTCGAGCGGCAGTCTGCCTTCCGGACGCTTCGGGCCGGCCATCGAGGGAACGACGTCGCCGAGGTCGAGTTCCAGCGTGTCGGTGAAGACGAGCTGGGAGCCGTCATTGTCGCGCCACATGCCCTGCGCCTTGGAATAGGCTTCGACGAGGGCGATGCGGTCCTTGGTGCGGCCGGACATGTTGAGGTAGTTGACGGTTTCGGCGTCGATCGGGAAGAAGCCGCAGGTCGCGCCGTATTCCGGACCCATGTTGCCGATGGTGGCGCGGTCGGCGACCGGCATGTTGTCCATGCCCGGGCCGAAGAATTCAACGAACTTCGAAACGACGCCCTTCTTGCGCAGCATCTGGACGACGGTCAGCACGAGGTCGGTGGCGGTGACGCCTTCCTTGAGCTTGCCGGTGAGCTTGAAGCCGATGACCTCGGGCAGAAGCATCGAGACCGGCTGGCCGAGCATGGCGGCTTCGGCTTCGATACCGCCCACGCCCCAGCCCAGAACGCCGAGGCCGTTAATCATGGTGGTGTGGCTGTCGGTGCCGACGCAGGTATCGGGGTAGGCGATCGTCTCGCCGTCTTCTTCCTTGGTCCAGACAGCTTGGCCGAGATATTCGAAATTGACCTGGTGACAGATACCGGTGCCCGGGGGAACCACGCGGAAGTTCTTGAATGCCTGCTGGCCCCACTTCAGAAAGCGGTAGCGCTCGCCGTTGCGCTGGTATTCGAGTTCGACGTTGCGGGCGAAGGCCTGGGGCGTGCCGAATTCGTCGACGATGACCGAGTGGTCGATGACGAGGTCGACGGGAACGAGCGGGTTGATCTTTTCCGGGTCGCCGCCGAGAGCCTTGATGCCGTCACGCATGGCGGCGAGGTCGACGACCGCCGGAACGCCGGTGAAATCCTGCATCAGCACGCGAGCCGGGCGGTAGGCGATTTCCGCTTCCTTGAGGCCCTTGTTGTTCAGCCATTCGGCAACGGCTTCAATGTCGGCCTTGGTAACCGAACGGCCGTCTTCGTTGCGCAGCAGGTTCTCGAGCAGAACCTTCATCGAGTAGGGAAGCTTCGAGACGCCGGCGAGGCCGTTGGCCTCGGCCTTCGGAAGGCTGTAATAGACATAATCCTTGCCGTTGACGGTGAGCGTCGAACGACAATTGAAGCTGTCGATGGATTTGGACACGGATATGAACCCCGCTTATTCTGATAGCCTACACGTTCGTGCGGACGCCTATGCACTTCATGCACATCAGGATGCGGGTGCGACCATTTCCGCTGTCCGCCCGTGAAAATTGCCTTTCGCAATCATCAAGTTCGGCACAAGGATGAACTTCACGCCGGCCGCTGGCGTGGTTGAAACCCATATAGATAATTTCTAAGAAAGGTGCCAGACCAACGAATGGCGAATTGAGACAATTTTTTCGACAGGCAGCCGGGATGGTTGCCGGAAAGCGAACGGCATGCGGCTCACTGCCGAAAAGCTCGCCGCCAGGCGGGGTGAAGACCTGATTTTCGTCGACATTTCCTTCGAGTTGCGTGCGGGCGATGCGATGGTGCTGACCGGCCGCAACGGTTCGGGCAAATCGACATTACTGCGGGTGGTCGCCGGGCTTCTGAGGCCGGACCGGGGCAAGGTCGAGTTCCGTTTCCGGGATGGCGAAGAAACGCGCCCGGCACGGGAGGCGAGCCATTATCTCGGCCATCGCAACGCCATGAAGCAGGAACTGACCGTCCGCGAAAATCTCGCCTTCTGGCGGGATTTCCTCGGCGACGCCGAAGGCGGGGCCGGCCTTTCCGTGGAAGAGGCGGCCGAATCCGTCGGCCTCGGCAGCATCGCGCATCTGCCCTACGGCTATCTTTCCGCCGGCCAGCAGCGGCGATTCGCCATGGCCAAGCTCATCGTCGCCCACCGGCCGGTCTGGATTCTCGACGAGCCGACGGCGGCGCTCGATGCCAGCGCAGACGAAATGTTCGCCGGTCTGGTCCACGCCCACCTCGCCAAGGGTGGCATCGCAATTGCCGCTACCCACCAGCCGCTCGGCCTCAAGAACGCTAAGACGCTGGTGATGAAGGGGTTCGAGTATCACGAGGCGGAGGAAGTTTCGTGATGTGGCTTATACCCCTCTGCCCCGCCGGGCATCTCACCCTCAGGGCAGAGGGGGGTGCGGTCGGCGGAATGGTCGAAAATGGAGTTTCCGCATGATCGCCCTTTTCTTCCGTGACCTCAAACTCTCGGTGCGGGCGGGCGGCGGCGCGCTGATCGGCGTCCTGTTCTTCATGACGGTCGTCGCCGTCATCCCGTTCGGGGTCGGGCCGGATCTCAACCTCCTGTCGCGCATCGGGCCGGCCATCGTCTGGATCGGGGCGCTGCTTGCCGCCCTTCTCGGGCTCGACCGCCTGTTCCAGGCGGACCGCGACGACGGGTCGCTCGATCTGATCCTGATGCAGGAGACGCCGCTGGTCTTTACCGTCTTTGTCAAATGTCTGGCGCACTGGACCGCCACCAGCCTGCCCCTGGTTGCTGCTTCGCCCTTGCTCGGCCTCTTCATGAACATGAACGAGGTGGCGATCGGTGCGGTGATGTTGACGCTTCTCGTCGGATCACCGGCGATCACTTTTATTGGAGCGGCCGGTGCCGCCGTTGCCGTCGCATTGCCCCGCGGCGGACTTCTGGTATCCATTCTGGTGCTGCCGCTGGCCATTCCGGTACTGATCTTCGGGGTTAGCGCCTCCTATGCGGCGGTGGAGGAGCCGGCCCCATTTATGCCGCCGTTCCTGTTTCTGATTGCGATCACGCTGTTCTTCGCTGTGATCGGTCCGCTTGCCGCCGCTCTGGCGTTGCGCAATGCGTCCGATTGACCCGGATCAATTGCAGACGACCCTCTCTCAGGTTAGAAGCATTCCATGAACGACACGAGCCTTGCCATTTCGAAGTTCAGCGATCTTGCCAACCCGACCCGGTTCCTGGCGCTGGTCGCCCGTGTCCTGCCGTGGTTTGCCTGTCTGACCGCCATGCTCCTTGCGGTCGGGCTCTATCTGAGCTTCACGACCGAGGGCGACTATCAGCAGGGCGAGACGGTGCGCATCATGTATGTGCATGTGCCGGCAGCCTGGCTTTCGATGATGTGCTATTCGGTCATGGCGCTTTCGGCGATCGGCACGCTCGTCTGGCGTCATCCGCTTGCCGATGTCAGCCACAAGGCCGCCGCTCCGCTCGGGGCCGCCTTCACCCTGATTGCGCTTATCACGGGTTCTCTGTGGGGCAAGCCGATGTGGGGAACGTGGTGGGTCTGGGACGCGCGGCTCACCTCCGTCTTCGTGCTGTTCCTGATGTATCTCGGCCTCATCGCCCTCAACCGGGCGATGGACGATGCGTCGAGAGCCGCACGCGTCAGCGCCGTGCTCATCCTCGTCGGTTTCGTCAACATCCCGATCATCAAGTTTTCTGTCGAGTGGTGGAACACGCTGCATCAACCGGCGTCGGTGATCCGGCTCGACGGGCCGACCATCGATCCGGAATTCCTCTGGCCGCTGCTCATCATGGCGGTCGCCTTCACCATGCTGTTCTTCACGCTGCATCTGATGGCCATGCGTAACGAGATCTGGCGCCGCCGGATCGCGACGCAGCGGCGCATGGCGGCTCGCATGGCGGGCCGGGAGGTTTCTCCATGAGCCATGCCTTCTACGTCTACCTGTCCTATGGGATTGCCGGCCTGATCGTTCTTGCGCTGATTGTGTGGGTCTGGCTTGACGGCCGCGCGCGTCAGGCCGAACTCAAAGCTCTGGAAGCTTCCGGCCTGCGCCGTCGCAGCGCCGGTGCGGCAAGCAAGGCCGAGGGCGCCGCGCAATGAGCGAACCTGCCATCGAGGAAAAGGCAAGCAAGGGCATCGGCCGATATGCACTGGCGCTCGTTCCGCTCGCGGTGTTTGCCGTCATCGCCGGTACGGCCGCCAAGATGCTTTACGAGCAAGATGTCAACGGCAAGAATGTTTCCGATATTCCCTCGGCCCTAATCGGCACCCGTGCGCCTGCGCTCGACCTGCCCGCTCTCGACGGTTCGAACACGGCGCCGCTGACAACGGCCGCCATTTCCGGCAGGCTGACGCTGGTCAACGTGTTTGCCTCATGGTGCGTGCCCTGCCGGCAGGAGCACCCGATCCTCAAGGAACTCTCGAAGGATCCCCGCCTGAACGTGGTGGGCATCAACTACAAGGATAAGAACGAGAACGCCCTGCGCTTCCTCGGTGAACTCGGCAATCCCTACAAGGCGATCGGCGTCGATCCGAACGGCAAGGCCGCAATTGACTGGGGCGTTTACGGCATTCCGGAAAGCTATCTTGTCGCCGCCGACGGCACGATCCTTTACAAGAAGGTCGGACCCTTCGATCCGCAATCGCTGGAAAACGGCCTCTTCCCGGCCATCGAAAAGGCGCGCGCCGCCGCCGAGGTCACGACGACGAAATGATGCGCAGTGTCGGCGTTTCCCCGGATACCTTTCCTTCCATGACCACCTTGTTGCGGCCGGCGCGTTTCGCCTCGTAGAGACAGGCATCGGCGCGGGCGATTGCGGCGTGGACGGAATAATCGCTTTTCGCCTGGGCGGCGATGCCGAAGCTTGCGGTTATCTCGCAATTGAAACCGTCATTCTCCCAGGCGTGGGCGGCAAAGGCCTGGCGTAGCTTTTCCGCGATTTCCCCTGCTGTCGCCGGCACTTCCTCTGGCAGGAAGGCGACGAAATCCTCACCCCCGAACCGGGCGAGAATGGCTTTGCGGGGCATGAAGTGCGTGAAGAGCGCCGCAAAGCCGGCAATTACCGCGTCTCCGGCGGCGTGGCCGAAACGATCGTTCACCTGCTTGAAGTGATCGATATCGCCGATGACAATGGTGCCGGCCAATCTTCCGGCCGGCATGGAGTCCATCGCCTGCTCGAAGCCCCGGCGGTTGAGAAGGCCCGTCAGGGGATCGCGGTAGGCGGCATATTTGTAGCGCTGTATGAGGTCGTCGACCAGCGTGCCAAGCACCGTCAGCGCCAGCAGGAAAGCGATCACTCCGGCGCCGAGTTGGATGTAGAAGGCGTAGGCCGAACCGAGGAAGGCGTCGAGGGTCCCCACATCGGAGGACGAGGTCATCAGGATCAGGACGGCCACTCTCGTGAAGGTCTCGACCACGACGAGGCCGACCATGAAGACCAGCAGGCGGTCCATGGGACGACGCGGAGCGCGGGCGACTTGAAACACCGGCACGATCAGCAGCAGGGCGATGCTGGTGTCGCCGAGGATCAGTTCAGCCCGCAGGTCTTCCTTGAGGATGATGACGGCGGCAATCGCCACGAGCGCGATGCCGGCGAAGGCATAGCGCGGAGCGCGGTAATGTCTTTCCCCGAAACGGGTGAGCAGCGCATCTCCGAAAAGACAGAAGGCCGCGAGGAACAGGGCGTTTGCAACAATGGCCTGGGCCTTGAAGGACAGCACCTCCGGTGGCAGCAGCGGTATGGAAAAGCCGGCCGCCGCCGACAGGAAGCCAAGTCCCCAGAAGGTCGCGGAACCGGCGGCCCAGAGATGTGCCGACAGGAAGACCGCTCCAAAGACCGTCATGAAGAAAGGCAGGAGAAAGGCGAAATTGTCGGTCATGTCCATACGCACCCGCGCCAGTCGGCGACCGGGCGGTTTGTCCGTCCGATCGGCGGGAACCCAGCAGACGGAAATCTGCGCCGCGGCTCCCGGGTCAAAACAGGGGTCGGCGCGCTAGCCGTGGCGCGCCTCGTGCTGTTTGTCCGGAAAGCCTAGCAACCTTTTCTTAACAAAGTCTCGCTCTTGACGATCGTCAAGAAATTTCAGCCGCCCTGCCACGCGCGGACCGCATCCAGCGGCCAGACGAGCATCAGCACGTTGAGGGTGAGGTTGTCGCGGATCAGCCAGCCGGTGAAGAGTTCGAAGGCGATGGCGATCACGACCGTCAGCCAGACGGGCGCACGGGCGGCGAAGAGAAAGCCCAGCATCATCGCGACCGTATCCATCGCCGAATTCAGCACGCTGTCGCCGGTATAGCCGATCGCCATGGTCTCGCTGCGGTAGCGATTGATGATGATCGGAGAGTTCTCGAGGATTTCCCAGGCTGCCTCGATGATGACTGCAAGCGTCAGGCGGGCGCCGAACGAGCCCCGGCGCAGTACCGCCCAGCCGAGCAGGTAGAAGAGGAAGCCGTGAATGATATGGGAGGGCGTGTACCAGTCGGCGATGTGCTGGGAATTGCCTGGCGTGTTGACGCCGGGTTCGAAGAGCTTGACGTAGCCGCATTCGCAGATCGGTATGCGCCCCATGCCGAGCAGCACGACGATCTGGGCCAACAGCAACAGGCCGGTGACGATCAGCCAGAAGCGGGTGGAACTGTTGCGTATTTCGAGGTTGCCGGCGCCCGTCGTCATTTCGTCTTTCCTTCCGTGTCCTGCTCGACACCATGACGCATAATCAGCGGCATCTGGGCGAGGGTGAAGAGGATGGTGATCGGCATGGTGCCCCAGACCTTGAAGTTCACCCAGACATCGTCGGAGAAGTTGCGCCAGACGGCTTCGTTGAGCACGGCGAGGAACAGGAAGAAGATGCCCCAGCGCAGGGTGAGCTTCTTCCAGCCTTCCTCATCGAGCTGGAAGGCGGCGTTGAACACATAACCGAGCAGCGACTTGCCGAAGAAGAGGCCGCTGAGCAGAACCACGCCGAACAGCGTGTTAACGATGGTCGGCTTCATCTTGATGAAGGTCTCGTCCTGCAGCCAGATCGACAGCGAGCCGAAGACCATGACCACCACGCCCGAGACGAAGGGCATGACCGGCAGGTGCCTGAAGACGATCTTGGAAACGATCAGCGATGCAATCGTCGCGGCCATGAAGAGGGCGGTCGCGATCAACAGCGGTCCGCCGACTGCGGTCAACGCCGGGAAGGTTTTTGCCAGCCATTCGCCGCGCAGGTTGCCGAAGAAGAAGACAAGCAGCGGGCCAAGTTCGAGCGCCATCTTCAAAAGCGGATGGTGACGCTCCTCGGTGGTTGGCTGGGTATCGCTTTCGAAGTTGTTCATTGAGATGTCCGTTTGTAATCCCTGGGCTTCGGCCCGCAGTCGGTCGTCAGCGGGCGATGCCGGCAATGGCACTGGCGAAATCCTCGGCCTCGAAGGGTTCGAGATCGTCGACGCCTTCGCCGACCCCGATGAAGTAGACCGGCAGCTTGTGCTTCGCCGCGATGGCGACGAGGATGCCGCCGCGGGCGGTGCCGTCGAGCTTGGTCATGATGAGGCCGTTGACGCCCGCCACGTTGCGGAAGATTTCCACCTGGTTCATGGCGTTCTGGCCTGTGGTGGCGTCGAGCGTCTGGAGAACCGTATGCGGCGCTTCCGGATCGAGCTTGCCGAGAACGCGTACGATCTTTTCGAGTTCGGCCATCAGCTCGGCCTTGTTCTGCAGCCGGCCGGCGGTATCGATGATGAGGACGTCGCTTTTTTCGGCCTTCGCCTTTTCGAAGGCGTCATAGGCAAGACCTGCGGCATCGGCCCCGAGTTTGGTGCCGATGAAGGTGGAGCCGGTGCGGTCGGCCCAGATTTTCAGCTGCTCGATGGCGGCGGCGCGGAAGGTGTCGCCGGCGGCGAGCATGACCTTGAGGCCGGAGCCGGAAAGTTTGGCGGCGAGCTTGCCGATGGTGGTGGTCTTGCCGGTGCCGTTGACACCGACTACGAGGATGACATGCGGCTTGTGGCTGAGGTCGAGCGCCAGAGGCTTTGCCACCGGCTTCAGCACCTTGGTGATTTCGGCCGCCATGATGCGGGCGACATCCTCGCCGCTTACATCCTTGCCGTAGCGTTCGGATGACAGGGCACCGGTGATGCGCATGGCGGTCTCGACGCCGAGGTCCGCCTGGATCAGCAGGTCCTCAAGCTCGTCGAGCGTATCCTCGTCCAGCTTGCGCTTGGTGAAGAGGGCGGCGATCTGCCCGGTCAGCTGCGAGGAGGTGCGGAAGAGGCCCGCCTTCAGGCGCTGGAACCAGGTGAGTTTTTCCTTCGGCGTTTCCGCTTCCGGCTCAGGCGTCGTTTCTGCCGTGGCGAAGCCCTTGGGGAGTGCCACCGGCCCTTCCTGTTCCGGAGCGATGTCCTCCCGCGATGCGATTTCCCCATGGGGAACGTCGGCGGGCTGTTCGGGTTGAGGGTGGAAGGCGGCTTCGGCTTCTTGCGGGACCTCGGGAATGGCGGACGGTTCCTCGGGTGCAGAGGCCTGCTCTTCCTCGACCGCCTCGTCCGGCGATGGGCCGCCGGCGGTTTCGATCACTTCGGGCAGTACCGGCTCGGCGGCGAAGACGGCTTCCTCCGGCATCGCTTCGGCTTCAGCCTTCTCGGCAGCTTCGATCAGGCTTGCGAAATCCTCGCCTTGCGGCGGCTTTTCGCTTGCCGGCTTCTCCTTGCCGAAGGTGAAGACTTTCTTGATGAAGCCGAGCGCCATGAAGCTTTCCGTTCTGTCTTTCCGTTCGATCAGGCGGCCGAGGCCGGTTGAATCTCGAGGTGGCGGCCATTGTGGCCGGTGATCGTGACCGTCACAAGGTCGCGCGGCTGGAAGCCGGGCGTGGCGACGAGCGCGAAGTTTTCCGTATGGGCCATGCCGCTCATTTCCACAAGCACCGTCTGTCGCGTGCCGATCATCGCGGCGAGATGGCGGGCCTGAAGCTTTTCCGCTGTCTCGCGCAGCCGGGCGGCGCGCTCCTTGACGAGGCGGCGGTCGAGCTGCGGCATTCGGGCAGCGGGCGTGCCCGGACGCGGGCTATAGGGGAAGACGTGAAGTTGGAAAATCCCGATCTCTTCCGCGAGCCGGGCGGAATTTGCCGCCATTTCCTCGGTTTCGGTCGGGAAGCCGGCGATCATGTCGGCTCCGAAACTCATGTCGGGGCGCAATTGTTTCACGTGCGACACGAATTTCAGCGCGTCGGCCCGGCTATGGCGCCGCTTCATCCGCTTGAGGATCAGGTCGTCGCCATGCTGCAGCGAGAGATGCAGATGCGGCATGAAGCGCGGCTCCGCGGCGATCAGGTCGAGGAGGTGGCGGTCGACCTCGATGCTGTCGATCGAGGAGAGCCTGAGCCGCCGGATTTCCGGCACCTGCTTCAAGAGCGTCTTCGCGAGCAGCCCGAGCGTCGGTTCACCCGGCAGGTCGGTGCCGTAGGAAGTGGCATCGACGCCGGTCAGCACCACTTCGCGGTAGCCGTTTTCGGCAAGCTTGCGGGCCTGTTCGACCACCGCGCCCATGGGCACGGACCGCGAGTTGCCGCGGCCGAAGGGGATGATGCAGAAGGTGCAGCGGTGGTCGCAGCCGTTCTGCACCTGGATGAAGCCGCGGACATGGCCGTCGAGATGGCCGACCATCTGCGGGGCGGTTTCGGTCACGCTCATGATGTCGTTGACGCGAACCTTCTCCTCGGCGGAAATGCCGAAGTCGGGCAGCGACCGGTAGCTCTCGGAGCGCAACTTCTCCTCGTTGCCGAGCACGGCATCGACCTCGGGCATGGCGGCAAAGCCGGCCGCATCGGTCTGGGCGGCGCAGCCGGTGACGATGATGCGGATTTCGGGATTGTCGCGCCGCGCCTTGCGGATCGCCTGACGAGCCTGACGCACCGCCTCGCCGGTGACGGCGCAGGTGTTGAACAGGATTGCGCCGTTCAGCCCGGCCCTGGCGGCTTCCGCCTTCATTACCTCGGATTCATAGGTGTTGAGCCGGCAGCCGAAGGTGACGATGTCGATGCCGCCCTGCCCGGTTGCGCGCGAAGCGTCGCGGCTCACTTTGCCGAGGCCCCGGCTTCCGCGTCGCGTTCGAAGGCGCCGGTCACGGGATCGAGATGGCCGGACCACTCCCATTCGGCGGGACCCGTCATGACGACGTGATCGTCGCGCTCGCGCCATTCGATGACGAGCGGCTGGCGGCTGGGGCTGGACGCAACGTCGATCGTCACCTTGCGGCCGGTTCGTCCGGTGCGCGCGGCCGAGACGCCGGCGGCACAGGCGGCGGAACCGCAGGCGAGCGTCAGGCCTGCGCCGCGCTCCCAGGTGCGGGTGCGCAGGCAATCCTTGCCGGTGACCTGGGCGAGCGTGATATTCGCCTTTTCGGGAAACATCGGATGGTTTTCGAGCAGCGGCCCGAAGCGGCCGAGATCGAAGGACATGGGATCGCGGTCGACCCAGAAGATCGCGTGCGGATTGCCCATGGAGGCGACGGAGGGGGAGTGCAGGACCGGATCGTCGATCGGGCCGATCTGCAGTTCGATGCGGCTGGTGTCGTGGAATTCCTCCGCCAGCGGAATGCGGTTCCATTCGAACACCGGCTTGCCCATGTCGACGGAGATCATTCCGTCTTCGTGTTCCACAGCATTGAGGATGCCGGCGACGGTCTCGAAGGTGAAGGCCTTACGGCCGGTTTCGGCTGAAAGCGCCTGAACGACGCAGCGCGTGCCGTTGCCGCAGGCCTGCGCCTTTGAACCGTCGCAGTTGATGATGTCGATATAGGCGTCGGTGCCGTCGATCTTCGGATCGTGGATCGCCATGATCTGGTCGAAGCCGGTCTCGGCCTCGGCGGCAAGGGCGACGGCGGCCTCCGGGGTCACCCGGTCGCCACGGCCGCGCATATCGACGACGAGGATCTTGTTGCCAAGCCCGTTCATCTTCGCGAATTCGACCATCTCTGTCATGCAGCGCCCGTCTTCTCTCGATCTTGTGGCTTATATGGCCGAAAAGCGGTGAAATTACCAGTGGCGTGATGCGGGTGCTCAGCGCCAGCGGCACGTCGCGGCGATCCACTCACGGGTCCGCTGTTCGGGGTCGGGATTGCGGGTGATGTCGGTGACCACCGCGGCGCTGTCGGCACCATGGGCGAAGACGTCGTCCAGCCGTTCTACCGTCACGCCGCCGATCGCTACGAGCGGCAGATCGCCGATCCTCTCCTTCCAGTCCTTCACCCTTGCCAGCCCCTGAGGTGCCCAGGGCATCTCCTTCAAGACGGTGGGCCAGACGGGGCCGAGCGCAACATAGTCCGGTGCCGCGGCAAGGGCCGTGGCCAGTTCCGCCTCGTCGTGGGTGGAGAGGCCGAGCCGCAACCCCGCCGCGCGGATCGCGCCCACATCCGCCTCACACAGATCCTCCTGGCCGAGATGGACGAAATCGCAGCGTTCCTCGATCGCGATCTGCCAGTGGTCGTTGACGACGAGTTGGCAGTCATGGGCGGCGCAAAAAGCCCTGGCCTGGCGAATTTGCGTTCGCAGTTCTGCCTCTGTGCGATCCTTCATCCGCAATTGTACGAGCCTGACGCCGAGCGGCACGAGGCGTTCGATCCAGCCGGCGCTGTCGACGATCAGATAGAAGGGATCGAGCCTCATGCGAAGACGCCCTTGCCGATCACCGGCGTCGACGGCACGGCCATGTCGCGTGGTTCAAGTGGGCCGGCGAGCCAGGCCTTGCGCCCGGCGTCAATCGCTCCGGCAAAGGCTTCCGCCATGCCGGCGGGGTCGCCGGCACTCGCGACGGCGGTATTGAGCAGCACCGCGTCATAGCCGAGTTCCATCACGGTCGCCGCATGGGACGGCCTTCCGATGCCTGCATCAATGATCATCGGAATTTCCGGAAAGGCCGCCCGCATGGCTCTGAGGGGGGAGAGGTTCTGCGGTCCCATGGCGCTGCCGATCGGGGCGCACCAGGGCATCAGCACCCGGCATCCGGCGTAGAGCAGGCGCTCGCCAACCACAAGGTCGTCGGTCGTGTAGGGGAAGACCTCGAAACCATCGTCGGCAAGGATGCGTGCCGCCTCGACAAGCTGGAAGACGTCGGGCTGCAGCGTGTCGTGATGACCGATCAGTTCGAGCTTGATCCAGTCGGTGCGGAACAGGTCGCGAGCCATGCGCGCGGTCAGAACCGCTTCTGATACGCTGTGACAGCCGGCTGTGTTGGGTAATATCCGAACGCCGAGGTCACGGATCAGTTCGAAGAAGGCACCGCCTGCCCTGCCACCAGCAGTTTCACGCCGCAGCGAGACCGTGACGATGCCGGTGCCGGACCGGCGGACCGCTTCCGCCAGTACCGATGGTGAAGGGTAACGCGCGGTGCCGAGCAGCAGGCGCGAAGCGAGTTCTGTCCCGCAAAGTTCGAACATGTCAGCCTCCCTGCATGGGCGTAAGGATTTCGATCCGGTCGCCGTCCGATAGCGGGAAGGAGGCGCGGTCTTCGCGATGGACCAGTTCCCCATTCACTGCGGTGGCGAGCCAGTCGCCTTCGTAGTCGAGTGTACGGAGCAGGTCTTCCAGTGTAGTGGCGGTGCAATCCTGTTGGTCGCCGTTGACGATCAGCGTCATCGGAATGTTCTCCTGTTGTTGTCGGATGGAGTGCGGTCTCCTTCGAGCCGCTTCAGCAAGAGGTCTGCCGTCTGGCGCGCCATGGCCGGCGCCAGCAGAAAGCCGTGCCGGTGCATGCCGGCGATCGCGAGCCCCTCGTCAGTTTCGACGACGCGGGGAAGGTTGTCGGGAAAGGCAGGGCGCAGACCGACGCCGGTCTCCACAAGTCGCGCCTTGGCAAAGGCCGGGTGCAGTGCGTAGGCGGCGTTGAGCAGTTCCATCAGCGATTGTACGCTGATTGCCCCGTCATCTTCCGTCTCGAGCATGGTCGCACCGATCATGACACGGCCGTTCGAGCGGGGCACGAGATAGATCGGATAACGCGGGTGCAGCAGCCGTACCGGACGGCGAAGATGAAGCTCGAAGGTTTCCACGACGAGCATCTCCCCGCGTACGGCCCTCAGGCCGGCAAGCTTGCCGATCGCCTGGGGGCCGGTGCAGTCGATGACGGCGGCGTGGCTCCGTCGGTCGGGCGGCGCGACGGTATCGAGATGGAACCGCGCGCCCCGTTCGTGCAGCCGGCGCGCGAGGTCGGCCAGCGTTGTTTGCGGATCGAGATGTGCCTCGTCGGCAAAGAACAGGCCACGGCGAAACCGTCCTCTGAGATCCGGCTCGAGAGCCGCGATCCCAGCTTCATCCACCCACTCGAAGCCGGTGGTTCGTGCCGCAAAGCGGGAGAGCTCGTTGACGTCACGGCCTGGCGCCAGGACAAGCGTTCCCTGGCGCGTGACCGACCCCGGAACGGCGGCCTCCCACCAGTCGGCAGCCTGCAAGCCGAGGGTCAAGACGGCCTCCCCGGCTGTCTCGCGTTCGCAAAAGGGGGCAAGCATGCCGCCGGCGAAATGCGAAGCCCCGTGCCCGACTGCTCCGGCGCGGTCTATGATCTCGACGTTGAAGCCGCGCTCTGCGAGTTCATGGGCTGCGGCAAGGCCGGCAACACCGGCGCCGCGGATCAGGATACCGACCATTTCAGCCATCCGTGGCGAGCGTGCCGGGTGCTGTGACCGGCATGTAGAGGTCGCCGCCGTCGCGGTATTTCGTGGCCATGGCTTCCATGCCCTCCTTCTGGGCCTCCGCGCGGATGTCGTGGGAAATCCGCATGGAGCAGAATTTCGGGCCGCACATCGAGCAGAAATGGGCGACCTTGTGGGCCTCCTTCGGCAGGGTCTCGTCATGCATCGAGCGGGCGGTATCGGGATCGAGCGACAGGTTGAACTGGTCTTCCCAGCGGAACTCGAAGCGGGCGCGCGACAGCGCGTCGTCGCGGACGCGCGCCGCCGGATGGCCCTTGGCGAGATCGGCGGCATGGGCGGCGATCTTGTAGGTGATGACGCCCACCTTCACGTCGTTGCGGTCGGGAAGGCCGAGATGCTCCTTCGGGGTGACGTAGCAGAGCATGGCCGTGCCGAACCAGCCGATCATCGCCGCGCCGATGCCAGACGTGATGTGATCGTAGCCCGGGGCGATGTCGGTGGTCAGCGGTCCGAGCGTGTAGAACGGTGCCTCGCCGCAGACTTTCAGCTGCTTGTCCATGTTCTCCCTGATCTTGTGCATGGGAACATGGCCGGGACCCTCGATCATAACCTGGCAGTCCTTCGCCCAGGCGATCTTCGTCAGTTCGCCGAGCGTTTCGAGTTCGGCGAACTGCGCGCGGTCGTTGGCGTCGGCAATCGAGCCGGGGCGCAGGCCGTCGCCCAGCGAGAAGGACACGTCATAGGTCCGGCAGATGTCGCAGATCTCCTCGAAATGTTCGTAGAGGAAGCTTTCCCGGTGATGATGCAGACACCACTTGGCCATGATGGAGCCGCCGCGCGAGACGATGCCGGTGACCCGGTCGACGGTGAGCGGGATGTAGGCGAGGCGCACGCCGGCATGGATGGTGAAATAATCGACGCCCTGTTCCGCCTGCTCGATGAGCGTGTCGCGATAGACTTCCCAGGATAGGTTTTCGGCGATGCCGCCGACCTTTTCCAGCGCCTGATAGAGAGGCACGGTGCCGATCGGCACCGGGGCGTTTCTCACGATCCAGTCGCGGATGTTGTGGATGTTGCGGCCGGTCGAGAGATCCATCACCGTGTCGGCGCCCCAGCGGATCGCCCAGACCATCTTCTCCACCTCTTCGGCCATCGACGAGGTGACGGCGGAATTGCCGATATTGGCGTTGATCTTCACGAGGAAATTGCGGCCGATCGCCATCGGCTCGCTTTCGGGATGGTTGATGTTGGCAGGGATGATGGCGCGGCCGGAGGCCACTTCCTGACGCACGAATTCGGGGGTGACGACGTCGGGAATATGGGCGCCGAAGCTCTCGCCATCGCGGGGCGTGGGGAGGGAAGCATCCCGCATCGCCTTGCGGCCGAGATTTTCGCGGATGGCGACGAATTCCATTTCCGGCGTGACGATGCCGGCGCGGGCATAGGCGAGCTGGGTGACGGCTTTGCCGTCCCTGGCGCGCAGTGGCGCATGGCGGAGCGGAAATTCGGGCGTCAGTTTTTCGGGCGAGACGAAGCCGTTGTCCTCCGGCTTCACGATGCGTCCCTCATAGGTCTCGACGTCGCCGCGTGCCGCGATCCATGCGGCCCTGAGGCGGGCAAGACCCCGGTCGATGGCAATGTCGCAGGCGGGGTCGGTGTAAGGGCCGGAGGTGTCGTAGACGTTAACCGGTGGTTCTCCGGCGGTCGGATGAACGGCGATCTGGCGCATGGGGACGCGGATTGCCGGGTGGATCTCGCCGGGAATGTAGATCCGGGTCGAGGCGGGAAGAGGGTCCGTGGTGATGTCGGGTTTTGCGATCTGCGGGGCGATGTTCATCGTGGAGCTCCAAGGTTTGATGTTGGAGACCCAGTCATGTCAGCCGGAATGATGGAATGCGCCTTGCGGATCCTGTTTCGGATCCGTCTTCGCCTGAGCCGTTCCGAGAAAACCAAGGAGGTCCTTGCCCGAAAGAGATCTGGCAGCGCTCGCACCGTCCCTACGCCAGTATGAACTGGATCAGGTTCAACGGGTCACCGCGCTGCCATCCGTCGTTTTGGATGGCCCAGCGGAATCTCAGCCCCTTGTCGGGACACCCCTGGTGAATTCGATGATTTTCGAAAATTCCGGCGCGCCTGTCAACGGCCGGAGGAGAGAGTTCACGGCACGGGCGGCACGTCGAAGGCTTCGCCGGCACGCAAGGGACGGAAGCGCTCCGGCTCCATGCCCTCAGCGGCAAGGGCTTGCGACAGGTGTTCCACCGGCGCTTCGATGGCCTCGTCGGTGAGCTGGAAGGTACCGAAATGGTGGCCGACGGCATAGGCCGCGTTGCAGAGCCGCATGCCGGCGACGGCTTCCGCGGGGTTCTGGTGTTGCCCCTTCATGAACCAGCGCGGTTCGTAGGCGCCGATCGGCAGCACGGCGAGGCGGAAGGCGCCGTGCTTTGCCGCGGCGGCCTTGTAGTTTATGCCGTCGTGAAAGCCGGTGTCGCCGATGTGGTAGACCTTGCCGGCCGGTGTCGAGATGACGAAGGCGGCCCAGAGCGCCATGCGGCGGTCGTTCATGCCGCGCGCCGACCAGTGATGGCAGGGTTCCGCATCGATGGAAACGTCATCGGAAAGCGCGATGCGGTCGCCCCAGTCCATGACCGAAATCAGGGCCCCGGGCATGGCCTTGCGGATCAGCGGGTCGTTGCCGAGCGGGGCGACGACCTGCGGCGCATGATGCTTGCGGAGGCGGGAAAGCGTTTGAAGATCGAGATGGTCGTAGTGATTGTGGGTGACGATCACGAGGTCGATCGGCGGCAGCTTGTCGAAGGGGATGCCCGGCTCGATCACACGCCTTGGTCCGGCGAAGGAAAAGGGGCTGGCGCGTTTTGACCAGACGGGATCGGTGAGGATATTGAGGCCGGCGACCTGGATCAAAAGGCTGGCATGGCCGATCATGGTGACGCGCAGGCCGTCGCCGCTGATGCGTTCAGCAGGCGCTGCCGGCTGCGACAGGCGTTCGACCCGCTTCGGCCAGCGGGCGCGCTCGCCGTTGGTTCGCCATTTCCAGAGATCGCGGAGATTGCCGGGTTCCACGCCTTCCGGATTGAAGAAGCGAATGCCGTCGAAATGATCGGTGACGGGGCCTGAATAATAGGGGTTGGCCGGTTTTCTCGCCATGGTGCCTTGCCGTTGTCGATGAAGACATGCATCTGGGAATGGGGCGGCTGGTTTGGAAGAGGCATTGCGCAAAATGCCCGCTTTTGCGTCCATTTCCCGGCAAGCCTTGACTTTCCCGGGCATTTCCTGTTTATCGCGGCGAAATCTGCGACGAGACAAGAACTCCGAGCCGCCGACCGGGACCCTGACAGGTATAAAGAGATCCCGGAGGTCAACATCCGACAGCGCGATGCGCCCTCGGGTGCTTTTTGGCTTTGCGTCTTGTTTTCGGCGGAAAAAAGACCAACGTTCCGGTTCGAAAGACGAAACCGGAACGATAAGGAAGAGCCGATGTTTGAAAACCTCCAGGACCGCCTTGGATCCATTCTGAATGGACTGACCGGCCGTGGCGCATTGTCCGAGGCGGATGTCTCCGCCGCGCTGCGCGAGGTGCGTCGTGCGCTTCTGGAAGCCGACGTGGCGCTGGAAGTGGTGCGTTCCTTCACCGACAAGGTGCGGGAAAAGGCGGTTGGCGCCTCCGTCCTGAAATCGATCAAGCCCGGCCAGATGGTCGTCAAGATCGTCCATGACGAACTCGTGGAAATGCTGGGCTCGGAGGGCGTGTCCATCGACCTCAATGCGCCGGCTCCCGTCGTCATCATGATGGTTGGCCTGCAGGGCTCGGGCAAGACCACCACCACCGGTAAGATCGCCAAGCGGCTGACGGAACGCGACAAGAAGAAGGTGCTGATGGCGTCGCTCGATACGCGACGCCCGGCCGCCCAGGAACAGCTTCGCCAGCTCGGCGCACAGACCGGCATTGACACGCTTCCGGTGATCGCCGGCCAGTCGCCGACCGACATCGCATCGCGCGCCGTACAGGCGGCCAAGCTCGGCGGCCATGACGTCGTCATCCTCGACACCGCCGGCCGTACCCATATCGACGAGCCGCTGATGGTCGAGATGGCCGAGATCAAGGCCCGCTCGAAGCCGCATGAAATCCTGCTCGTCGCCGACAGCCTGACCGGTCAGGACGCCGTCAATCTTGCCCGCAATTTCGACGAGCGCGTCGGTATTACCGGTCTCGTCTTGACTCGCATGGACGGCGATGGCCGTGGCGGTGCGGCCCTTTCGATGCGCGCGGTCACCGGCAAGCCGATCAAGCTGATCGGCGTCGGCGAAAAGATGACGGAACTTGAGGAGTTCCATCCCCGGCGTATCGCCGACCGCATCCTCGGCATGGGCGACATCGTTTCGCTGGTCGAAAAGGCGGCCGAGACGATCGACGCCGAGAAGGCGGCCGCCATGGCCGCCAAGATGGCGAAGGGCAAGTTCGACCTCGACGACCTCGCCGAGCAGCTCAAGCAGATGAAGAAGATGGGCGGCATGGGCGGCATCATGGGCCTGATGCCCGGCATGGCCGGCATGAAGGACAAGATGGCGTCGGCCGGTCTGAACGACAAGCTGTTCGACCGCCAGATCGCCATCATTTCCTCGATGACGAAGGCCGAGCGCGCCAATCCCGATATCCTCAAGCATTCCCGCAAGAAGCGCATCGCGGCAGGTTCCGGTACGGACGCCGCCGAGATCAACAAGCTTCTGAAAATGCACCGCCAGATGGCCGACATGATGAAGATGATGGGCGGCAAGGGCAAAGGCGGCATGATGAAGCAGATGATGGGCGGCCTTGCCTCGAAGATGGGGCTTGGGGGCGGCATGGGCGGTATGCCCGACCTCTCGAACATGGACCCGAAGCAGCTCGAAGCGCTGGCCAAGCAGGCGGAAGCCGCCGGCCTCAAGCCGCCGCCCGGTCTCGGTGGCATGGGCGGACTTCCCGGTCTCGGTGGCGGAGGGCTTCCGGGTCTGGGCGGAGCGAAGCTTCCCGGTCTCGGCGGCCTGCCGGGCCTGCCGAAGAAGAAGTGAGGGGAAGGAAGATGGTCGATCAAGCCGTCAAGGAACAGCTTTCCAGCTATCGCCAGTCGATCGACAATATCGACGCCGCACTGGTGCACATTCTGGCCGAACGCTTCCGCTGCACCAAGGCAGTGGGCATGCTGAAGGCCAAGTATAATCTGCCGCCGGCCGACCCGGCGCGCGAGGAATACCAGATCGCTCGCCTGCGCCGGCTGGCACAGGACGCGCATCTGGACCCGGATTTCGCCGAGAAGTTCCTGAACTTCATCATCACGGAAGTCATCCGGCATCATGAAGCCATTGCCGCCGAACATGGCGGTGCAACCGAAAAGACCGCCTGACGGCGGCCTCAACAAGAACCGGACCGCCGGAAGGCGGCCCAAAGAAAACCCAAGGAGTACATTATGTCCCTCAAGATTCGTCTCGCCCGCGGCGGTTCCAAGAAGCGCCCCTACTACCAGATCGTCATCGCCGACGCCCGTTCGCCGCGCGACGGCCGTTTCCTGGAAAAGGTCGGTTCGTGGAACCCGATGCTCGGCAAGGACAATGAAAAGCGCGTCGAACTGAACGTCGACCGCATCAAGGATTGGCTCGCCAAGGGCGCACAGCCGACCGACCGCGTCCTTCGTTTCCTCGCCGAAGCCGGCGTTGCTACTCGCGATGCCCGCAACAACCCGGAAAAGGCAAAGCCGGGCAAGAAGGCCCTCGAGCGCATCAAGGAAAAGGAAGCAAAGGCTGCTGAAGCCGCTGCTGCCGCCGCCGAAGCTGCTGCCGAGTAATTTTTCTACCGGATTTGTCCGGTTTGAACGGGCGGCAGGTCTCCTGCCGCCCGTTTTAGCGTTTTCTTTCGGTGGGTTTCGCACTAAAAGGCAGTGATCCGACAATTGCCCGAAAATGCGACAGAACCCATGACCAAGCTAGAAAATCCCGTTCTGATGGCCGTGATCGGCGCAGCCCAGGGCCTGCGCGGCGAAGTCCGGGTGAGGGCCTATACCGGCGATCCGCTGGCACTCGGCGACTACGGCAACCTGCACAGCCTTGACGGGCGGGTCTTTGAAATCCTCGAGATCCGCGAGGCCAAGAATGTCGCCATCGTGCGGTTCCGTGGGGTGAATGACCGCAACGCCGCCGAAGCGCTGAACGGGCTGGAGCTTTATATCGACCGCGACGCCCTGCCGGATGAAGAGCTCGACGAAGACGAATTCTACTATGCCGATCTCGAAGGCCTCGACGTGCACGATGCCGAGGGCAATCATTACGGCGCGGTGACCGGCATATACGATTTCGGCGCGGGCGATCTGCTCGAGCTGAAGGGCCCCGGCAAGCGTCCGGTCCTGATCCCGTTCTCAGAGGCCGCCGTTCTGGAAATCGACCTTGAAGGCGGTAAGATCCTCGTCGATCCCATTGCCGCCGGGCTCAAGGACGACGAGGAAAAGCCCTATGGCGGCGGCAAGGTGCGTCCGAAGAAGGACGAGTGAAAACGCTCATGGCTTTCAAGGCGACGGTTCTTACCCTCTATCCGGAGATGTTTCCAGGTCATCTCGGGGCGGCACTTGCCGGTCGGGCGCTGGAGCGCGGCGACTGGTCGATGGAAGCGGTGCAGATCCGCGATTTTGCCCTCGACAAGCACCGCAGCGTCGACGACACGCCATCCGGCGGCGGAGCCGGCATGGTGCTCAAACCCGATGTGCTTGCCCGCGCCATCGACTCGGTCGGGGCCGATGACCGTCCGCGGCTGCTGATGAGTCCGCGCGGACGGCCGCTGACGCAGGAGCGTGTACGTGCGCTTGCCGCCGGCGAGGGTGTGGTGATCGTCTGCGGCCGGTTCGAGGGCGTCGACCAGCGGGTGATCGATGCCCGCAATCTCGAGGAAATTTCCATAGGCGACTATATTCTTTCCGGCGGCGAACCCGCCGCGCTGACCCTGCTCGATGCCATCGTGCGTATTCTGCCCGGCGTCATGGGCAACCAGCTTTCGGGCGTGCATGAAAGCTTCGAGGCAGGGCTTCTGGAACATCCGCACTATACCCGGCCGCAGGTGTTCGAAGGTCGCGAGATCCCGGCGGTGCTGACCTCGGGGGATCATGCGGCCGTCGAAAGATGGCGGCTGGAGGAGGCGGTCAAGCTGACCGCTGAACGGCGGCCGGATCTCCTGATGGCGGACGAGGATCAGCCGGTCAGGAAGTAATAGACGGCGAGCAGAAGGCCGGCCACGATGACCAGGAAACGCAGGATAGACTGGGGGACCCGCCTGGCGAGGCTGACGCCGGCATAGCCGCCGAGCGCGACAGCGGGGACCATGACCAGCGCATGGGTCCAGGAGACGGCACCGGCCGTGGCAAAGACCGCGATCGCCACTGCCGCGATGACGATCGACAGGAAGTTCTTCAAGGCGTTCAGCCGATGATAGTCGCCGCCGCTTGCAAGGCCGAGCGAGGCGAGCATCATGATGCCCATCCCGGCTCCGAAGAAGCCGCCATAAAAGGCCGTCAGCGTCTGCAGGCCAAGGCCGAGCGGCGTCGCCGGGTGGCCCTCGCCCGCGGTTTTCGGCCTGAGCTTCGGCCCGGCCGCGAAGACGGCCGTGGCGGCGATCAGCAGCCATGGCACCATGGCGCGAAATGTCGGATTGGACAGAGAAACGAGGAAGAGCGCGCCGGCGAGCGCCCCCGCCGCGGAAACGAGGGCGAGGACGACGGCCCCCCGCCAGAAGCTCTTCAGCTCGCGAAGATAGGCGAGCGTCGAGGTGACGTAGCCCGGAAACTGGGTGATCGACGATGTGGCGTTGGCGGCAATCGGCGGCAGGCCGGCCAGCGTCAGCGCGCCGAAGGTCAGGAAGGTGCCGCCGCCTGCAATCGCATTGACGACACCGGAAAAGAAACCGGCGGCAAAGAGAAGAAGGATCGTCGCAATCGGCATGTCATGTCCCCGTCCACGGCGACAAGGCTTATGCCTTCCCGTTCGTGTGGGCAAGCGGCGGACTGCCGCCTCCGACAAAAGTGTCGTGTCGGGGGTGACAACCGGGGTTGTTTGGTGTATTTGCGCCCACGGAAATGGGCTCCTGCCCGTCTGCCGCAACAAAGAGCATGCGTATCCGCTCCTGCCCGCAAGGCAAATCCGGAGGTTTCGACCGAAGGATCAACCGTTGAGCGCTCTGGCTGTTTTAGAAGAACCGAAGGTTAGACACATGAACATCATTGAACAGCTGGAAGCCGAACAGGCTGCCAAGATCGCCGCCAAGCGCACGCTTCCCGAATTCTCCCCGGGCGACACCGTCCGCGTCAACGTGAAGGTCACGGAAGGCAACCGTACCCGCGTGCAGGCCTATGAAGGCGTCTGCATCGCCCGTTCCGGCGGTGGCCTCAACGAGAGCTTCACCGTTCGCAAGATCTCCTACGGCGAAGGCGTCGAGCGCGTATTCCCGGTCTACTCCCCGATGGTCGAAGGCGTAGAAGTCGTTCGCCGCGGTAAGGTCCGTCGCGCCAAGCTCTACTACCTGCGCGACCGTCGCGGCAAGTCGGCCCGTATCGTCGAGAACACCGGCACCCGCGCCCGCAAGCTGAACGACGCCGAGCGCGCCGCAGTTGCCGAGGAAAAGGCACGTCTGGAAGCTGAAAAGATCGCAGCAGCACAGGCTCTGGCCGCCGAAAAGGCAGCAGCAGAAGCCGCTGAAGCAAAGGCTGCCGCCGAAGCAGCAGCTGTAGCCGAAGGCTCTGCAGAATAAGACTTCCCCGATTTCGGGTTTCGAAAGGCGGCCTTCGGGCCGCCTTTTTTCGTTTGTGCATGGGACTTTTCGTGCCAGCGATCGCGTGGCCTTTCGGCGATATTTCTAATGGGATATATCGCTATGCAAACGGAGGCAGCCAGACATGGTGCGTGAGAACGAGATCCGGGAAAACGAAGTCAAAATCGAGGCGCCGGAGGCCGTCGACGCCGGGCTGGTCTTCATCGGCCGTATCCGGACGCCCTGGAGTTCGCGGATGGAGACGCCGCGACAGGGGCGCCATGACGGCCCCGTCTGCGAGATCGAGATTTTCGAGCCCTGGGTGCCGGCGCTGAAAGGCGTCGAAAGGTTCGAGCAGCTTGAAATCCTCTACTGGCTCGATCGTTCCAGGCGCGATCTCGTTCTGCAGAGCCCGGGCGACAACGGCGAGGTGCATGGCACGTTTTCCATCCGCTCGCCGGTGAGACCCAATCCGATCGGCACCTCGATCGTCATCTTGGAGAAGGTCGAGGGCAACAGGCTTTTTGTCCGTGGCCTCGATTGCCTCGACGGGACGCCGTTGATCGACCTCAAGCCGGAACGCAGCCTGTTCAAGCCGATCGCCGCGCCGCAGAAGGGCGATTTCGAAGTCAGCGACGGCGTTCACGCCAGCCATTGCCAAAAAGCGTGAATCCTTCCTCCGGACGGATGGCTTTTCGGCCGGATATGCGGGATTGAGAAGGCCGTTTCGCCACCGGCGCCGTGGATGCAGTGCCGCCTTCTTGCAAGGCATAATCGAACTGTGACACTCTCGGCCCGCCACAATCAGGGAGACAATCATGCTTCTTCGCCGCGCCGTACTTGCCGGTCTTTCCGTGCTTTCGCTGCTGCCGCTTCCCGCCATTGCCGCCGACCTGCCGGATCTCGGCGGCAAGACCGTCGTGGTGGTGACCGAAAATGCCTATCCGCCGCTGCAGTTCGTCGATCCGAAGTCGGGCCAGGCCATCGGCTGGGAATACGACGCGATGAACGAGATCGCCAAGCGGCTGAACTTCAAGGTCGAATACCAGAACACGTCGTGGGACGCGATGATCCAGGCGGTCTCGGACGGCCAGTACCAGATCGGCATGACCGGCATCACCATCAAGGACGACCGCAAGGAGAAGGTCGATTTCTCCGACCCCTACATGCGATCCGAGCAGTTCATGCTGGTCAGGGGCGATGAGAGCCGCTTTTCGGACGCCAAGAGCTTCGGCGAATTCAAGGATGGCCTGATCGGCGCGCAGCCGGGCACCTCGCCTTTCTACACCGCCGTCTACGAAATTCTCGACGGCAACGAGCAGAACCCGCGCATCAAGCTGTTCGAGACCTTTGGCGCCACCGTTCAGGCGCTGAAAGCCGGCGACGTCGATCTCGTCCTCACCGACAGCGTCGCCGCCAAGGGCTATGTCGATGCATCGAATGGCGGCCTGAAGGTCGTCGGCGGCGCGCTCGGCGCGGAGGATTTCGGCTTCATTTTCCCGAAAGGTTCCGATCTCGTGGCGCCGGTCAATGCGGCGATCGCGGCGCTGAAGGCCGACGGCACCTTCGATGCGCTGAACAAGAAGTGGTTTCTCGACTACAAGATGGGCGAGTGAGGGTGCGGGAGCCGAGGCTGAGAAAGCCGGGGGCCATGAGCTGATGGGTTTTCAGACACTTTCGGGCGCAGGCAATGGAAAGGGCGAGGGCGACCGGCCGTGGTGGCTGGTCGCCCTTGTCGCGATCGCGCTTGGAATTGCCGCCGTCATTGCCTTCAACGATCTCTATGCGCAGGTCTTTGCCACCATTTCGCGCGGCATAGGGGTGACGGTCTTCGTCACCGTGGTGGGCTTTGCGCTGGCAACCATGCTCGGCCTGCTGGTGGCGCTCGCCGGCATGTCGGACAGCCTGATCGTCAGGCAGATCGCGCGGTTCTATGTCGAGGTGATCCGCGGCATTCCGATCCTCGTCCTCCTCTTCTACATCGCCTTCGTCGGCGCTCCGGGCTTCGTCAGTCTCTACAATTTCCTGACCGGGCCGCTCATCGAACACGGCTGGCTGTCGGCGCTTCAGGTGCGCGACGTGTCGCTGATGTGGCGGGCGATCTTTGCGCTGATGATCGGCTATTCGGCCTTCATCGCCGAGATCTTTCGCGCCGGTTTCCAGTCGGTCGACAAGGGGCAGATCGAGGCGGCGATGTCGCTCGGTCTCAACCGCTATCAGCGCTTCCGGCTGATCGTATTCCCACAGGCCGTCAAGGTGATCTTTCCGCCGCTCTCCAACGATTTCGTGGCGATGGTCAAGGATTCATCGCTCGTCTCCGTGCTCGGCGTCGCCGACATCAGCCAGGCGGGCAAGATCTATGCATCCGGCTCCTTCCGCTTCTTCGAGACCTATTCCATCGTCGCCTATATCTATCTTATCCTGACGATCGGCCTGTCGATGCTGCTGAGGCGCTTGGAAAAACGGATGCGGGAGAAAGGCGCTGCCCGGTAGCGGTCGGCGCCGCGCTCCTCAATAGACGTCCGGCACGTACATTTCCGGAGGAACCGGATGGCGGATGTAGTCGGCATTGCGGACGCGCTCCGGCAGCACGATCTGTTCCTTCGGAACGGTCTCGTAGGGGATCTGCCCCAGAAGGTGGGCGATCATGTTGAGGCGGGCCTTCTTCTTGTCGACCGCCTGCACGACCCACCACGGTGCCTCCGGAATGTGGGTGCGTTCCAGCATGTCTTCCTTGGCCTTGGTGTATTCCTCCCAATGGATGCGGCTCTCAAGGTCCATGGGCGAGAGTTTCCACTGCTTCAGCGGATCGTGAATGCGCATGCGGAAGCGGAATTCCTGTTCCTCGTCGGTGATCGAGAACCAGTATTTGAGCAGGATGATGCCGGAGCGGACCAGCATGCGCTCGAATTCCGGCACGGAACGGAAGAATTCCTCCAGTTCGTCAGGCGTGCAGAACCCCATGACACGCTCGACACCGGCGCGGTTGTACCAGGAGCGGTCGAACAGCACCATTTCGCCGGCGGTCGGCAGATGGGCGGTGTAGCGCTGGAAATACCACTGGCTGCGTTCGCGTTCCGTTGGGGCGGGCAGTGCCACGACACGGCAGACGCGCGGGTTCAGGCGCTGGGTAACGCGCTTGATCGCTCCGCCCTTGCCGGCGGAATCGCGGCCTTCGAAAAGCACGACGACCTTGAGTTTCTTGTATTGAACCCAGTCTTGCAGGCGAACCAGTTCATGCTGCAGCCTGAAAAGTTCCCGGAAATAGACCCGGCGGTCGATGGTCGGCTCGGAGAGGCCTTCGGCGACCATCTCTTCCAGCCGCTCCTCCTCCATCTGCTGTTCCAGTTCTTCATCGAAGCTGTCGATGATGTCTTCCTTGATCCGGTTGATCTGGTCGTCAATGGGTGCAGACATGCGGGCTATCTCCGTTTCGTCCGACAGATGAAGCATGTTTCCGCGAACACTTTATGACAGGGATGTGTCAGGCGGCCGACGAAGCAAATCCGTTGCCGATTTTGTGGAAAACTGTTATTGCGACGCCATGGGATCAAAATTCGGATGTCTCGCAAACCAGTTTATCGTGCTGCAGGACCACAAGCGTCTGCCGGCACGGTTCTTTGCGTGCGTCTCCGGAGCGCTCAACAGCCGCCTAGGCTGAAGGTTGCCGGCCGCATCGGCGGCGCTTCAGAATACCAAGAACCGATCCCACTTCTTCAGCCGGATGGAAACACGCCATGAGCGCACCGCGTACACTTTACGACAAGATTTTCGATGACCACCTGGTCGACCGCCAGGACGACGGCACCTGTCTTCTCTACATCGACCGTCACCTTGTGCATGAGGTGACGAGCCCGCAGGCGTTCGAAGGCCTGCGCATGGCCGGTCGGCCGGTGCATGCACCGCAGAGGACTCTGGCCGTGGTGGACCACAACGTTCCGACCACCGCGGATCGCCTCGAGGGCATCAAGAACGAGGAAAGCCGCATCCAGGTCGAGGCGCTTGCCCAGAACGCCAAGGATTTCGGTGTCGAATATTATTCCGAGCGCGACAAGCGTCAGGGTATTGTGCACATCGTCGGCCCCGAACAGGGCTTCACCCTGCCGGGCATGACCATCGTGTGCGGCGACAGCCACACCTCGACGCATGGCGCCTTCGGCGCGCTGGCGCATGGTATCGGCACGTCCGAAGTGGAGCACGTCCTGGCAACCCAGACGCTGATCCAGAAGAAGGCCAAGAACATGCTGGTGCGTGTCGACGGTAAGCTTCCGGAAGGCGTCACGGCCAAGGACATCATCCTTGCCATCATCGGCGAGATCGGCACCGCCGGCGGCACCGGCCATGTCATCGAGTTCGCCGGCGAGGCGATCCGTTCGCTCTCCATGGAAGGTCGCATGACCGTCTGCAACATGACGATCGAAGGCGGCGCCCGCGCCGGCCTGATCGCGCCGGATGAAAAGACCTTCGAATATATCAAGGGCAAGCCGAAGGCGCCGACCGGCGAGACCTGGGATCAGGCAGTCGCCTACTGGAAGACGCTGCATACCGACGAGGGCGCGCATTTCGACCGCACCGTCGTGCTTGACGCCGCCAACCTGCCGCCGATCGTGTCCTGGGGCTCATCTCCGGAAGATGTGGTGTCGATCCAGGGCGTGGTGCCAAATCCGGACGAAATTCAGGACGAGACCAAGCGGGCTTCCAAGTGGCGCGCGCTCGACTATATGGGTCTTACGCCCAGAACGAAGATGACCGATATCGCGATCGACCGCGTCTTCATCGGTTCCTGTACCAATGGCCGTATCGAGGATTTGCGGGCCGCCGCCGCCGTGATCGAAGGCAAGAAGGTCGCCTCGACCGTCTCCGCCATGGTCGTGCCGGGCTCCGGCCTCGTCAAGGAACAGGCTGAAGCCGAAGGCCTCGACAAGATCTTCAAGGATGCGGGCTTCGAATGGCGCGAACCGGGCTGCTCCATGTGCCTTGCCATGAACGACGACCGGCTGAAGCCGGGCGAGCGCTGCGCCTCGACCTCGAACCGCAATTTCGAGGGACGCCAGGGCTACAAGGGCCGCACCCATCTCGTTTCCCCGGCCATGGCTGCTGCCGCAGCCGTCGCCGGTCATTTCGTCGACATCCGCGACTGGAAGTAAGCTCCAGAGCGTCCTTATTCTACGCGTCGGCACCGCCGGCCGCAGATACAGCCTTCAGGGCCGTCCGCAGTGATGCGGGCGGCCTTATCTCGTTTCGGGGCCGCGAATGCCTTATCGGCCTGCGATGCCGTTGCTTTTCGCTGAAACGACGCTGCGGTATAATCACGATGTCTGGGAGGACGCAGCCATGACCGACGCCGACAAGGTATTTGCAGGCAGCATTCCCGCTCTTTACGAGCGGTTCATGGTGCCGATGATCTTCGCTCCATATGCCGAGGCGATTGCCGAGAAGGTGGCGGCGCGACATCCCGCGACCGTTCTGGAACTTGCTGCGGGAACCGGGGCGGTGACGCGCGCCATGGCGGAAAGGCTGCCGGAGACGGCGGCGCTCACCGCGACCGATCTCAACCAGCCGATGATCGATCTGGCAATGACTCTGCAGGAGACGGGCAATGTTCTCTGGCGGCAGGTCGATGCGATGGCGCTGCCGTTTGCCGATCAGTCCTTCGATACGGCTGTCTGTCAGTTCGGGGCGATGTTCTTTCCCGACAAGGTCGCATCCTATCGCGAAGTTCGTCGTGTCCTGAAGCCGCGCGGCGCCTATCTGCTGGCTGTCTGGGACAGGATCGAGAACAATGAATTCGTCTCCGTGGTGAGCGAGGTCCTGTCGCAGCGGTTTGCCGACAACCCGCCGCAGTTCATGCGCCGCATTCCGCACGGCTATCACGATCTCGCGCTGATCGACGGCCAGTTGAGAGCCGCGGGCTTCTCCACGGTCGAAACCGAAACACTGAAACTGACGGGTCGGTCGCCCTCCCCACTCGATGCGGCTACGGGCTATTGTCAGGCCAATCCCCTCCGAAACGAGCTCGAGGAGCGCGCACCGGGCGGCCTTGAGGCCGTCACCGAACTGGTGGCGGAGGCGCTCGAGAAACATTTCGGTCCGGGGCCGATCGAAGGCGTGCTCAGCGCTCACGTGATTACTGCGCGAGGCTGACGCTTCTCATGGGCCGGAGACCGGCGAAGTTCGGCCATTCGGGACCGCAGCCGCCGGATTGCGCGAAAGCGGCATTGTAAAGCGGTTGAAAGAAGCTATGGTCCGAGGCTTCACAAAACTGTCATATTGACCTTTGCCGATGCCTTTTCCACCGAGCATTTCCCTCTTCGTCCGGCGTTTTTCCGGAGCGTCCTCGTGAGCACGATTGCCATTGCGCTTGCGCTCGTCGCGGCCATCCTGCATGCGAGCTGGAATGCGTTCCTCAGAAACGGGGCGGATCGTCTGTGGTCCGTGACCGTGATGAGCCTTGCGGGAACGCTGGTCGCCCTGCCGTTCATCGTCTGGTTCCCGCTGCCACAGGGCGAGGCGTGGTTCTATATCCTGATGTCGGCCACGCTGCAGGTGGGCTACAGCCTCTTTCTCGTTGCGGCCTATCGTCATGGCGAACTCGGCCAGGTCTATCCCATCGTTCGCGGCACGGTGCCGCTGCTCGTGACGCTGGGCGGTTTTCTGTTCTTCGGCGAAATCCTCGGCACCTTCCAGACGATCGGGGTCATGCTGGTGGCAGCGGGGATCATGAGCCTTTCGCTCGGCAAGACGCGGGCCGCGACCTCGTCGCTGCTCTTCGCATTCGCGACCGGTCTGGTCATCGCCTGTTACTCGACGGTGGATTCGAGGGGCGTGAAATTCGTGGAACAGCCGGCGGCCTACGCCATGTGGGTACTGTTCCTTTACGGCCTGATGCTTGCGATTACCTACGCCGTGCTGCGGCGCGGACTTGCCATCGATATCCGCTCGCCGGTCACGTGGAAGGCCTTCGGCGGCGGTGTGGTGGCGATGATCGCCTATGGCCTCGTTGTCGTCGCCTATGCCTTTGCGCCGGCCGGCCTCGTCACGGCGGTGCGTGAAACAAGCGTGGTGTTTGCCGTCCTGATCGGAGCGCTGTTCCTCGGGGAGCGGCCGACGCTCAAGCGGCTGTTTGCCTGCCTGACCGTTGCGCTTGGCGCGATCTGCGTCAGCCTTTAGGGTAGGAAACGAGGACGGGAACGGCCGGCATGCTGTAGATGTCATCCTGGTTTGTCCGTTTCCCCGCAGGGAAAGGAGACCGGAGGCGTTGCGGGATAAGGCGCCGAGCGGAATCGGGTGCAGGTATCGCGTCTATCGTGCCGTCACACGTGAATCATGGGGAGGGTGAGGGGATGTCGAGCAAGAACGGGAAGACGCCCAGCCATGGTTTGAGGCTAATCCTCCTCCGGCATGCCAAGTCCGCGTGGCCGGAGGGTATCGAGGACAAGGCGAGGCCCCTATCCGACCGCGGCCGCAAGGCGGCGTCGGCAATTGGAGCCTATATGGAGGCGCAGGGGCTGACGCCGGACCTCGTGCTTGTCTCCACCGCCGAACGCACGCAGCAGACATGGATGCTGGTGAGAAAGACGCTTTCGGGCAAGCCTGAGGTTCGCAATGTCAATGAAATCTACGAGGCGCCAGCCGCGACATTGCTGTCGGTGATCTGTGGCGTGGAGCCTCAGTATCGCTCCGTGGCGATGCTCGGCCATAACCCCGGCATGGAGGAACTGGCGGCGATGCTCACCGGCAGCGGCGATGCGGAGGCGTGCCGGCGGATGGCGGAGAAATATCCGACCGGCGGACTGGCCGTCATCGATTTCGATGCAGAGGCCTGGCCGATGCTTCGCGCCGGTTCGGGCCGGCTGGAGCGCTTCGTTACGCCGCGCTTCCTCGAGCATTCTCGGCGATAACGGCGTTTTCAATGCCCTATCTGTTTGTTTCCTAAGGAATTCCGGTTCAAAGCCGCAATACACTTCTGCTGGAAACGCTCCTGGCAGAGCGAGCCTGTTTCTCCGGTGCAGCATGACGGCGGAGCAAGGCACCCTTCATGTCGGCGCTTTCGTTATGGAAGGAGAGAACGGTCGATATCTCGGCCTCATCGCAGTCGATGAGCAGTTTCGTTTCGGTGTCGCGTTTCACGAGGTCGACCGTACAGATGACGGCGACGATCCCGATCTTCTCCTGCGACCCGCGCCAGACATCCACGCCGCCGCCATCGGTCGACTGCGTGCCTTCGAGATAGCCGTAGTCCAGCGGGTAGACCATGGCCGGATAACGGGGATGGACGGAGCCCTTCGGCCGGTCGATGACGAGCCGCGCACCGGCCAGCAATTCGTCGAGGGCGGCCCAGAAAGCTCGTGGCGAAGCATCCGGGATCACAGGACCCGTATCCTGGTATGGTGGCCGAGATGCGGCAGGAGGCGGCGCATGTCGGCGAAGGAGAGCGCCACGCAGCCCTCCGTCGGCGCGTATCCCGGTTTTGCGAGATGGAAGAAGATCGCCGAGCCCGCGCCACGGCGTCGGCTGGCGACGTTCCAGTCCATGACGATGCAGACGTCGTAGAGGTCGTCGTCCCGGTTCAGTTTCTCGTGGCTCGCGGCAAAGGGCGCGCGGACCGGACGGTTATAAGAGGGGCTTGCCGGTGCGTCGCACCACAGCATGTCCGGACGGATGCGGCGCATGGCAAGTGCTGTGGGCGGGAGACGGACATGGTCGCTGCGCGTATAGCCATAAAGCAGGCGCATCGCCGCTCGCGGCGTGGCGCCATCGCCCTCGCGCTTGCAGGCGGTGATGCCGGAGCGGCCGATGGCGGCCCTGAAGCGGAGCGGGCCGGCCTGCAGGATCGCCTGCGACCGCTTTCCCGGCGCCCGCCGGATAATGATTTCACCCAGGCCCCGCGTCTTGCCGCCAGGTGATCCGTTGAAAATGCTCACGAGATTTTGCCTTGTTTGTGAAGTTCGGTGTATTCATAGCACTTCGAATGCGCGGCAAAGAAGCAGTGGACATGTTTCTTTGCGGCGCGACGGCGTTTCAGGTTCAAGCCGTTGCATGAATGGCGACGGAGAATGCAGGAGAAGGACAGACATGAGCGCGCGCACCATCCTTCTGGTTGATGACGACGACGATCTCAGGGAAACGCTGGTCGAGCAGCTTTCGCTTTACGACGAATTCACGCTGCTGCAGGAACCGAACGCAACGAAAGGCATGCAGGCAGCTCGCACCGGTCAGGTGGATCTGCTGATTATGGATGTCGGCCTGCCCGACATGGATGGCCGCGAGGCGGTGAAACTCCTGCGCAAGGGCGGCTTCAAGGCGCCCGTCATCATGCTGACCGGCCACGACACCGATTCGGACACGATCCTGGGACTGGAAGCGGGCGCCAACGACTATGTGACGAAGCCTTTCCGTTTTGCCGTGCTGCTTGCCCGCATCCGAGCGCAGCTTCGCCAGCACGAACAGAGCGAGGATGCAACCTTCGGCGTCGGGCCCTATCTCTTCAAGCCCAGCCAGAAGCTGCTCACCACCGAGGACGGCAAGAAGATCCGGCTCACCGAGAAGGAGGCGGCGATCATCCGCTATCTCTATCGCGCCGGTCAGAAGGTCGTGACGCGCGACGTCTTGCTCGAAGAGGTCTGGGGCTATAATTCGGGTGTGACGACGCATACGCTCGAAACCCATGTCTACCGCCTCCGGCAGAAGATCGAGCGTGATCCGTCCAGCGCCGAAATCCTCGTCACGGAAAACGGCGGCTACAAGATCATCCCTTGACCCGTGACGCCGGAGAACCCGCATGGCGCTTGCCGACGATATTGAGCTGCTTTCCGGCGTTCCGCTGTTTTCCGGGTTGGACAAAGATCAGCTCAGGCTGATCGCCTTCGGCGCTGAGCACAGGCCGGTTGCCGGCGGGCAGGCGCTCTTTCGCGAGAAATCGCCGGCCGAATGCGCCTATGTGGTGGCAAGGGGGCGCTTCGAGCTTTCGTCGCTCGGGCGTGGCGGCAAGCCGAAGGTCGAAGCCATCGCCGAGCGCGGTACCATGCTCTCGGAGCTCGCGCTGGTGACCATGGTGGAGCGCAAATATACGGCGGTCGCGCTGGAGGATGCCGATGTCATCCGCATCACCCGCGCACTGTTTCACAGGCTGCTTGAGGAATATCCCGAGATGGCGGCGATCATCGAGGCGCGTATCCGGGCATCGATCAGCAGCCTGATCGATGGTGCCGCCGCCATGTCCGACCGCTTCCGCTGAAGCGGTAATCTGCCTTACAGATCGAACCAGGCTGTTACAGGGACGTGATCCGACGGCTTTTCCCAGCCGCGGGCTTCCTTCAGGATATCGATCTTCTTCAGGTGGCCGGTGAGATCCGGCGACGACCAGATGTGGTCGAGGCGACGGCCGCGATCGGCCGCCTCCCAGTCCTTGGCGCGGTAGCTCCACCACGTATAGATCTTTGCCGGCTCGGGCGTGTATTGCCGCATCAGGTCGACCCAGCCGCCCTGGCGGACGACGTCCAGCAGGCCTTCGGTCTCGACCGGCGTATGACTGACGATCTTCAAAAGCTGCTTGTGCGACCAGACGTCGTTTTCGAAGGGGGCGATGTTGAGATCGCCGACGAGGATCGCGGAAACGCCGGGCTCGGCATCGGCCTTCAGCGCCTTCATTTCCTCGATAAAATCCAGCTTGTGACCGAACTTGGGATTGATCTCGCGGTCCGGCTCGTCGCCGCCGGCGGGAACGTAGAAGTTATGCAGGCGGATGCGTTTGCCCTGCCATTCGAAGATCGCCGAGATGTGGCGGGAATCGCCGACGCCGCAATAATCCTGCCGGTGATCCTCCGTCAGCGGAAAACGCGAGGCGATGGCGACGCCGTGATAGCCCTTCTGGCCGTGCAGAATGATGTTCTCGTAGCCGAGCGCCCTCAGCGCGTCGGCGGGGAACTGATCGTTCTGGCACTTGATTTCCTGCAGGCAGAGGATGTCGGGGCTCACCCGTTTCAGGAAATCCTCGACGATCGGCAGGCGCAGCCGGACCGAATTGATGTTCCAGGTGGTGATTGACAGTGACATGCCTCGTGCTCCGGTTGGTCGGGCAAGGTCTACCGTATCTCCTCGAAATTCAAAGCGGTTTTTAACCGGCCATGACCGCGGTCCTCAGCGTTTCGGTCCATGCACGTCGGCATAGGGGATTTCGAAGACGCTCGGATCGAGATCGACGCCGGTCTGGACGTTGAAGATCATCACAGAGGTATCCTTGGCCTGCATGTCGGTGATCGTCCACTGGCGCAGGTCATAGGTCTTCGGATCGAACATCAGGGTGATGGTGGAATCGCCGAAGATGGTCTTGTCGCCGAGAACGATGGTTGTGAGGTCCGCTTCTTCCTTGACGTCGCGCACCAACTGGTTTCCGAGGTCGATCTTGTCGGAAAGCAGCAGGCTGAGCGGTGTCTTTGACAGCGGATAGAGATCCCAGGTCTTCAGCTTCATGTTGCCGATGACGACATTCTTGCCGTCAGCAATGACGCGCATCGGAGAAGGCTTTTCGTAGTTGAAACGCAGCTTGCCGGGACGCTGGATGAAGAACTTGCCGCCGGTCTGTTCACCGCGCGGGCCGAACTGGACGAATTCGCCCATCATCGTCTTCACCGAGGAAAAATGGTCGGCAATCTTCTGGGCGGCGTCGGCTGCGGCATGGGCGCGCGGCAGGGGAAGCGCTGCCAGCGTCAGCAGGGCGCCGGAACCGAGCGCGAACTGTCGACGGGTCATGGACGCCGGCGCAATCGCCAGGCGTTCGGCATTTTCTTCAATCATCCGGAACTCCTTCATATGGTCATTCCATCGCCGAAAAACGCGGCGTCATCATGGCCGGGATATCAGCGACCGGGGGTAAACGTCATCCGTGGCCCGGGGTTCAACGTTCGATGATGTCGGCTTCCGTCGGCACGAGGATTTCCCGCTTTCCGGCATGGTTGGCCGGGCCGATGATGCCTTCCTGCTCCATGCGTTCGATCAGGGAGGCGGCACGGTTGTAGCCAATGCCAAGGCGGCGCTGGACATAGGAGGTGGAGGCCTTGCCGTCGCGCAGCACGATGGCGACCGCCTGATCGTAGGGATCGTCCGAATCGGCAAGGTTGGCGGTGCCGGCCGGGCCGCCGCCCTCCTCGTCCCCGTCCTCGTCGATGGTGATCGCGTCGAGATACTGGGGTGCGCCTTGAGTCTTCAGATAGGCGACGATTTCCTCAACCTCGTTGTCGGAGACGAAGGGGCCATGGACGCGCTGGATGCGGCCGCCGCCAGCCATGTAGAGCATGTCGCCCATGCCGAGCAGCTGTTCGGCCCCCTGTTCGCCAAGAATGGTCCGGCTGTCGATCTTCGAGGTCACCTGGAAGGAGATGCGGGTGGGGAAGTTTGCCTTGATGGTGCCGGTGATGACGTCGACCGACGGGCGCTGGGTCGCCATGATGACGTGAATGCCGGCGGCACGCGCCATCTGGGCAAGACGCTGCACGGCGCCTTCGATATCCTTGCCGGCGACCATCATCAGGTCCGCCATTTCATCGATGATGACGACGATATAGGGGATCGGCTTCAGGTCGAATTCTTCGGTCTCGTAGATCGCCTCGCCGGTCTGACGGTCGAAGCCGGTCTGGACGGTGCGGGTCAGTACCTCACCCTTCTCCAGCGCCTGCTCGACGCGGCTGTTGAAGCCATCGATGTTGCGCACGCCGATCTTCGACATCTTCTTGTAGCGCTCTTCCATCTCGCGCACGGTCCATTTCAGCGCGACGACGGCCTTCTTCGGATCGGTGACGACGGGCGAGAGCAGATGCGGGATACCGTCATAGACGGAAAGTTCCAGCATTTTCGGGTCGATCATGATCAGGCGGCACTTTTCCGGCGGCAGACGGTAGACCAGCGACAGGATCATGGTGTTGATGGCAACGGATTTACCCGAACCGGTGGTGCCTGCGACCAGAAGGTGGGGCATCTTGGCCAGATCAGCTATCACCGGTTCGCCGCCGATGGTCTTGCCGAGCGCCATGGCGAGCTTGGCTTTGTTGCTCTCGAAATCGCGCGAACCGATCAGTTCGCGCAGATAGACGGTTTCGCGCGTACGGTTCGGCAACTCGATGCCGATCGCGTTGCGGCCGGGGACAACGGCGACGCGGGCGGCTATCGCGCTCATCGAGCGGGCGATATCGTCGGCAAGCCCGATGACGCGCGACGACTTGATGCCGGGTGCGGGTTCCAGCTCGTACAGCGTGACGACCGGACCGGGGCGGACGTGGATGATCTCTCCCTTGACGCCGAAATCCTCCAGCACACCTTCCAGCATGCGGGCGTTCTGTTCGAGCGCGTCGGCGGAGAGCGTGGCATCGCGGGCAATCGTCTTTGGCTCGGCAAGCAGATGAACAGAGGGCAACTGGAAGCCTTCGGGTCTCAGGAGCGAAGCCTGCGCATCCCGTTCGATGCGGGCGCCCTGTTTCGGTCGCGGTGCCGGTGCTGCAACACGCGGGGCGGGGCGATCGGCGCCGCGGGCTGTGGGCGGCGACGGCGACCAGCCGCTGTCATCCGGCAGGATTCCGGCCGGGCGCGGCGGCATGTCGTCGAGATCGAAGGGCGGATCATCGTAATCGTCGTCGCTATCGACGCTGATCGGCGGTGGAGAGACCAGATGCCGCTTGGGAGCCAGCACGCGCGGTGCGCCATCGAGCGAGGGCTCGCGGCGTTCTAAGCTGTTCGGCGCTTTCGGGCGGATAGGTTCGTTGAGCGTGCCGAACTCGTCATCGTTGAAATCGTAGGGCTGCTCGAAATGGCGGCTGCGATCCACGGGCTTCATGCCAAGCAGGCGGCGAGCGCGGGCGCGTATGGTGTACCAGTTGTGGGTGAAGGCGCCGAGCGCGAGCGCAATCGGACCTTCCTCGTCATCCTCTTCCTCGGCTGGAACGGTGCGGGCGAGCGGCTTGCGACGCTCGGCGAGGGTCTCTTCCTCTTCGTCCTCCTCCAGCGGATCGCGCCCGATGAGGCCGGCGGCGAAAAGCAGCAGCCAAGCGGCGGGGAGCGCCAGCAGGGCACCAAGGATCATCGATACGGTGCCGGTCGGATAGGCGCCAATGAAAAGGCTCGGAAAGCGCAGTATCATATCGCCGAAGACGCCGCCAATGCCGTTCGGGATCGGCCAGGTGGCGGGAGGCGGAAAGCAGCCGACGACGGCAGAGGAAACGATCGCGCCGACGAACCAGGCGGCGATGCGGGCGGGAATGCGGTGAAGCCGGCGACCGGTGATGAGGGCCAGCGACCAGGCAAGCACGGGAAGCAGCGAAAGGAGGCTCGCAAGGCCGAAGAACTGCATCATCACGTCGGCGAAGATCGCGCCACCATGGCCGAGAATATTGGTCGGCTCGTTGGCCGTCGCATAGGAGAGACTCGGATCGGCGACGTTCCAGGTGGCGAGTGCAGCGACGGCCAGCACCAGCGCCAGGAAAATCAAAAAGCCCAGGAGCGCCAGCACCTGCCGTACGATGAAGGCGCTGAGCGCGAAGCGGCCCGGCTGGTCGCCGATCGCTGCGGAATTGCCTCTGTTCATCCCCTGCCTGCCCGTTCGTCGAAGAAAGCTCTTGCCGGCGACCAGAGCGCCAGGCACGAGGCGAGGCGGTCCTGTCACGGCTCCATAGGGCACATTACAGGGGACAGGGTTAATGGTGCATTAACCATGGAGGTTGCCAAAGACCGCTTTGCCCGAAGGGCACAAAAAAAGCCCGGACGCGGGGTCCGGGCGAAGAGCGGCTCGCCGTTCGACGGCCGCGACGGGAGGAGAAGCCGCACCGGAGGCCGGTGCGGCGAAATCCTTAGGAGTGGTATGCGGCTTCGCCGTGGGAGGCGAGGTCGAGACCTTCGCGCTCGGCTTCGACCGGGACACGCAGGCCAACGATGACGTCCGTGATCTTGTAGAGGATCGCGGAGCCGACGCCGCACCATACGAGCGTAACCAGAACGGCTTTCACCTGGGTGAAGAACTGGGCGCCCATGGTGACGCCTTCGGCATAGCCGATGCCGCCGAGCGAGGTCGAGGCGAAGATGCCGGTGGCAAGAGCGCCGAACAGGCCGCCCACGCCATGAACGCCGAAGACGTCGGCGGTGTCGTCATAGCCGAACTTGTTCTTCACCACGGAGACGAAGAAGTAGCAAAGCGGCGAGACGATCAGGCCCATGACGATCGCGCCCATCGGGCCGACGATGCCGGCGGCAGGCGTGATGGCGACGAGGCCGGCGATCATGCCCGAGGCAGCGCCGAGCATCGAGGACTTGCCGCGGGTCAGGCTTTCGACGAAGGCCCAGGAGACGATTGCGGCAGCGGTTGCGATGAAGGTGTTGACGGTCGCGAGCATGGCGCCGCCGGAGGCTTCGAGGTTAGAACCTGCGTTGAAGCCGAACCAGCCGAACCAGAGCATGGCCGCACCGACCATGGTCAGTGTCATCGAGTGCGGAGCCATCATGTCCTTGCCGTAGCCGGTGCGCTTGCCGACCATGATCGCGCCGATCAGCCCGGCAACACCGGCATTGATGTGCACGACGGTGCCGCCGGCAAAGTCAAATGCGCCCCAGCCGAAGATCAGGCCGTTTGCATCCCAGACCATGTGTGCGATCGGGAAGTAGACGAAGGTGACCCACAGAAGGCAAAACAGGATCGCGGCGGAGAACTTGATGCGTTCGGCGAAGGCGCCGATGATGAGCGCGGGGGTGATAGCCGCGAAGGTCATCTGGAACAGCATGAAGATGTATTCCGGAATGACGGCATCCGAGAAGGTGGCAGCCGTCGAATCCATCGTCACGCCCGAGAGGAAGAGCTTGGCCGTGCCGCCGAAGAAGGCGTTGGTCGAGCCGCCGAAGGCGAAGGAATAGCCGTAGATGACCCAGACCAGCATGATGGAAGCGCCGATGACGGTGCACTGCATCAGGACGGAGAGCATGTTCTTGGCGCGCACGAGGCCGCCGTAGAACAGGGCGAGGCCCGGAATCAGCATGAAGAGGACGAGAATGGTGCAAAGGAACATGAAGGCGGTATCGCCCTTGTCCGGCACGGGTGCTGCGGCTGCAGCTTCCGCGGCGGCCGGTGCGGCTTCCTGCGCAAAGGCAATCGCCGGCGCCAGCAGCGCGGCCGAAGCGGCGCCAATCCGCGCGAAAGTGGAAGAAAACTTGGTAAACGACATCAGTAACAACTCCCCTAACAGCCGTTCTTACAGAGCTTCAGAATTGGTTTCGCCGGTGCGGATGCGTACGGCCTGGTCGATCGAGTAGACAAAGATCTTGCCATCGCCGATCTGGCCCGTCTTGGCAGCAGAAGCGATCGCTTCGACGGCCTTGTCCGCGAGTTCGGAGGACACGGCGATTTCGATCTTCAGTTTCGGCAGAAAGCTTACGGCGTACTCGGTGCCGCGGTAGATTTCCGTGTGTCCCTTCTGGCGGCCGTAACCCTTGACCTCGGTCACGGTCAGGCCCTGAATGCCAACAGCGGTGAGGGCTTCGCGCACCTCATCCAGCTTGAACGGCTTGATGATGGCCATCACAATCTTCATCTGGTTTCCCATCCTTTGCTTGTCCTCGGCGCGGAGCCGACTCTCCTTGCCGCCAGCCCCAAAGCGCCCAGCGACTGCGGTCAGACATTCAAAGTATGTGCCAGATTCGTGACGACTAATAAGTTATTGAAATCTAAAGATTATAATAAACGAAGCTAATAAACAGGCAATTGAACGGCTCATGTGCGCACAAATTATGTGCAAAAATGCCGATTTGCCCTTCTTTTAGTCATCTGCTCTTTTCCGAATCAGCCCTTCCTGCGCAACGGAGGCAATGAGAATCCCGTCGCGGCTGTAAATGCTGCCACGGGTCATGCCGCGTGCGCCTGAGGCACTCGGGCTGTCCTGGGTATAGAGCAGCCAGTCGTCGAGGCGGGTGGGGCGGTGAAACCACATGGCATGATCGAGGCTCGCGGCCTGCAACGACGGATCGAAGATCGAGGTTCCGTGGGCATAGAGCGACGTGTCGAGCAGGGTCATGTCCGAGAGATAGGCGAGGATTGCCGCCTGATAATGCCTGTCGTCCGGCGGGGCGGCGCTGGTGCGCACCCAGATATGGGCCTTCGGCTCCAGCTTTTCCTTGGAGATGTAATGCACCAGCGAGACGGGCCGGATCTCGATCGGCCGCTCGCGACCCCAGTAGCGCCGCACGGTGTCGGGCGCCTGGGCGAGGAAGACATCGCGAAACTCCTTTTCGCCCATCAGGCTTTCCGGCGCCGGCACGTCCGGCATTTCGACCTGATGATCGAAGCCCGGCTCGTCGAGCTGGAAGGAGGCCGACATGGAGAAGATCGCCTTGCCATGCTGGATGGCGACGACGCGACGGGTGGTGAAGCTCGCGCCGTCGCGGATGCGCTCGACCTGATAGATGATCGGCACCGCAGGATCGCCGGGGCGCATGAAATAGGCATGCAGCGAGTGGACGAAACGGTCCGCCTCGACGCAGCGCTGGGCGGCCATGAGCGCCTGGGCGATAACCTGGCCGCCGAAAACCCGCTGCCAGCCGTTCTGGGGGCTCTTGCCGCGGAAGAGGTCTTCCTCCAGCTTTTCGAGGTCGAGCGTCGCGATCAGCTTTTCCATGATGCGCGTTTTCTCTTCCGACTGCGACATAGTATAGTGCCCCCGATTGTAGGAAATCGTTCAAGGCTGATCTATATAGCGGCCGGTGATATGCACAAGGGCAAACACGGGCAACGCGCTGCCCGGGGTGTCGGGATAAAGGAAGTTCGCCATGATGGATGTTCTGGTCGTCGGTGGTGGTTATGTCGGTCTGGCGGTCGCAGTCGCGGTCAAGCAGGCAGCGCCGCATCTCGCCGTCGAGGTAATCGAGGCAGCGCCGGAAGACGCCTGGAAGAAGGACCCGCGCGCCTCGGCGATCATCGCGGCGGCCACGAAGATGTTGGAGGTCTTCGGCATCTGGGAGCGGATCGAGCCCGAGGCGCAGCCGATCACCAGGATGATCGTCACCGATTCGAAGACCTCCGATCCTGTGCGGCCGGTGTTCCTTACCTTTGACGGCGAGGTCGAGGATGGTCGGCCCTTCGCCCACATGATCCCCAATGTCGCGATGGTCGGCGCGCTGCGCGAGGCGTGCGCTGCAGCCGGTGTCCGGATCCGCCATGACGCGACGGCCACGGGTTTCCGCAATACCGGGCCTTCGGCCGAGCTCTCGCTCTCCGATGGAAGCATTGTTTCGGCGCGGCTGGTGGTCGCCTGCGACGGCGTGCGCTCGAAGTTGCGCGACATGGCTGGCATCAAGACCGTCACCTGGGACTACGGCCAGTCAGGCATCGTCACAACGGTCGAGCACGAGCGGCCGCATGAAGGCTCAGCCGAGGAGCACTTCCTGCCGGCCGGTCCCTTCGCCATCCTGCCGCTCAAGGGCAATCGTTCCTCGCTGGTCTGGACGGAGCGCACAAGCGATGCCGAGCGGCTGGTGGCATCCGACGATCTCGTGTTCGAAGAGGAACTGGAGCGCCGTTTCGGTCACAAGCTCGGCACGATCCGCGCGACCTCCGATCGCCGTGCCTTTCCGCTGGGGCTGACGCTCGCCCGCGAATTCGTCGCGCCGCGGCTGGCGCTGGCCGGTGACGCCGCCCACGGCATCCACCCGATTTCCGGCCAGGGCCTCAATCTCGGCTTCAAGGACGTGGCAGCTCTCGCCGAGACCATCGTCGAGGCAGACCGGCTCGGCCTCGATATCGGCGACCTCAATGTTCTGGAGCGCTACCAGACCTGGCGGCGGTTCGACACCTTCCGCATGGGGGTGACCACCGACGTGCTGAACCGGCTCTTCTCCAACGACGTGACGCCGATCCGGGTGCTCAGGGATTTCGGGCTTGGTGTGGTCGACCGGATGCCGTCTCTCAAATCCTTCTTCATCCGGGAAGCGGCCGGCACGGCCAATGGCGGCGCACCGAAGCTCCTGGCGGGCGAGGCGATCTGACGGGGTATCGAGCCCTTCACCGAAAATTGCGACGGTGCGACCGGCTTTCGTCCCCTCAGGTTTCCAGCTTGCGGGCCTCGGAAACCAGCATGATCGGAATGCCGTCGCGAATCGGATAGGCAAGACCGGCACGCTCGGAGACGAGTTCGCCCTTCTCCCGGGCGAAGGTCAGCCCTCCTTGCGTCAACGGACAGACCAGAAGCTCGAGGAGCTTCGGGTCGACGGTGCTCATGCGGTTTTCCATGATCGACTTTCCAAGCGATTTCCTGGCAGGGTTCTCCCGCATTTCCGGCGATACCTGAATCGCCTTCGATGCTCTTCCGTTCGTTTCGATGCCATTCTGGAGGCAAAGCCGCCGCACAGCTTTGCTCGAATTGCTCTATTGCAGAACAGAGTCCGCGTCGCCGAAGGTGCGGGCGAGCACAATCTCGGTGATGGCAACGAGCGTTTCGGCGCGGGTCTTCAAGTCGGGGGCTTCGAGCAGCGCCTGCTTTTCGGCAGGGCCGAAGGGCGACATCATCGACAGCGAATTGACCAGGGTGAGATTGCTGGCTCGTTCGACGCTCTCCCAGTCCGCTTCCAGCTTGTTGGCGTCGAGATAGGCGCGGAAGGCGGCAAGCAGGGCAGTGCGGTCGACCTGCGCTTCCTCTTCGGCGCCGGTGGCCAGGTCGGTCATGAAGGGCGCTATGCGGAAATTGCGGTAGGGCTTGGAACCGGGAACTTCCTCCATCAGGCGGAAACGGCAGACGCCACCGAGCGACACGATATAGCGACCGTCGCCGGTTTCGGTGAAAGACGTGACGCGGCCGATGCAACCGACCTGGGCGAGCGGCGGGCGTTCGGGCAGGATGTCAGCCTCGGGAACCTCGCCGAGGGCCGGCTGGATCATGCCGATCAGGCGATTGCCGGCCAGTGCATGGTCCAACATGGCGAGATAACGCGGTTCGAAGACGTTGAGGGGCAACTGGCCGCCGGGCAACAACAACACACCCGACACCGGAAAAACGGGCAGAATTTCCGGTAGGTCGTTTTCGGTCAGATATCTGGCATTGCCGACATGCATGAAGATAAACCCATTCCGGCCGTTCCCAGCCGCAACCATCCCCATAATGTGGTTGCGGCAAGGGGAATCTCAAGGGCGGAAGCGCATTTCTCCGCTCAGGAGAACAGGATCGAGGAGAGTTTGCGCCGCGCCATGATCGTGGCCGGGTCCTTCGGGCCCCAGACCTCGAAGAACTGCAGCAGCTGGCGGCGCGCGCCGTCGTCATCGAATTCACGGTCACGCTTCATGATGAGCAGCAGATGTTCGGCCGCTTCCTCGCGCCGTCCCTCGACATTGCGGATCTTGGCGAGTTTCATCCGTGCTTCGTGATCGTCCGGATTGAGCGCCAGCGCATGTTCGAGCGCCACCGGGTCGCCCAGCTTGCGGGCCTCGTCGATCTGTTCGAACTTCTTGAGAAGCGCCTGGATTTCGGCGGCCTTCTTAACCTCTTCCGGCAGGCCCTCGAGCAATTGCCGGGCGCGGTCCTGCTGGCCGGCGGCCAGCATGCATTCGGCCATGCCGGCGATCGCCTTGGGGTTTTCGGGTTCGGCTTGCATGATGGCGCCGAAGAGCTGAGCAGCCTCCTGGATATTGCCCGAGGCAAGCAGCGTCGCCGCCTCCTCCAGCGCTGCCTCGATCTCCGCTGCCTGATCGGCGCCGGCGGGGCCTGCGACTTTGTCGATGAACTGGCGGACCTGGCTTTCCGGGAGCGCACCCATGAAACCATCCACCGGGCGGCCGTTGACGAAGGCGATGACGGCGGGGATCGACTGGATGCCGAGCTGGCCCGGAATGGCCGGGTGGTCATCGATGTTCATCTTGACCAGCTTGACGCGACCGCCGGCTTCGTTGACCACCTTCTCGATCACCGGGGTCAGCTGCTTGCAGGGGCCGCACCAGGGTGCCCAGAAATCGACGAGAACCGGCTGGTTGCGGGATTCTTCGATGACATCCTTGGTGAAGCCGGCCGTGGTGGTGTCCTTGATGGCTGCACCGTTGGCGGCTGCCACCGGGGCGGCGGACGCGCCGCCGAAATGGGCCTGGCCCGTCATCTGGCCGCCGAAACCGCCATAGGGATTGCTGTTGTCGCTCATCGAAATCTCTCCCGCACCTTGGGGCCTCTTCGGGGGCCGAGTTTGCCAGTAAGATCGTATGTCAGGCCGTGACTTTCAAGACAAGCGGCGTGTGGCCCGTCGCCTCAAGAAAGCGCAGGAGGTCATCCCGGCCGATCGAGGTCGTCGCATCGTTGGAAAGCGGATGGCCATTGATGATCTCGTGTTCCATCAGGTCCGCATCCAGGATGAAGGTGACATTGTGGCCGGTATCGTTGATCGCGCCGAAAACGGTGACGGAGCCGGGGATGACGCCGAGATATTCCATCAGCTTTTCCGGCTTTCCGAAGGAAACCTTGCTGGCCGCGCCGATCAACGTGTGTACCGTCTTCAGGTCGACAACGGCATTTTCCTCGACGGTGAGCAGGAAGAACCGGTCCTTCTTATCCTTCACGAAGAGATTCTTGGTGTGGCCGCCGGGGATCTCGTCGCGCAGCGCCACCGATTCGGCGACCGTGAAGACCGGCTCGTGACGGGCCGTCCTATGCTCGATCTTCAGGTCGTCGAGAAAACGAAAGAGGTCTTCGGCGGTCTTTGGGGAGGCGGTCTGGGGGTCGTTCGTCATGGAGGGCTTTCGGGACTGCGGATGAAAAGAGGAGGCCGTTTTGCTGTCGGGGGAGAGTGATACGTCCGCTTGCCGGGCTTGGCAATCGCGGTCATCCCATGCAAACCCCGGTTTTCCGGGCTTTCGAAAGGCGCGTGATTTTTTCTCGGAAATTTCGTCATTTCCCTGTTGCATTTGAAAAATGATTGGGCCATATAGCGCCCGTCGCCGCAACGCAGACGACCTTCGATCCACCGACTACCCCCGGATCGTCGATATGAGCGGGTGTAGCTCAGGGGTAGAGCACAACCTTGCCAAGGTTGGGGTCGGGCGTTCGAATCGCCTCACCCGCTCCAGTTTTCTCCCGAAAATAACAGAAAATGCAAAGCGGCTTAGACGTTGCGCCGTTTCAATCCGGCAGACAGGCGCTGTTTCGCGCCCTATAGTCCTCCAATCCGCATCGAAGGGGGACGGCATGGCCGACAGGTTGAGGGGCAAGATTGCAATCATTTCAGGCGGCGCGACCGGCATGGGCGGCGCGGCTTCCAGGCTGTTCGCAGCGGAGGGTGCGAAGGTCGCCATCATCGATCGCAATGGCGACGAGGCTGCCCGAACCGCGGCTGACATCCGCGAGGCGGGCGGTGTGGCGGAACATTGGGTCGCCGATGTTTCCGACGAGAAGGCCGTCAATGACGCCGTGCGGGGCGTCGAAGCGCATTTCGGTCCGGTGACCGTCCTTTTCAATCATGCGGGCACGATCGTCATCAAGCCTTTTCTCGAGACCACGACCGAGGAATGGGACTGGCTGCATGCCGTCAATGTCCGTTCGATGTTCCTGATGACCAAGGCCGTGCTGCCGGGCATGATCGGGGCCGGCGGCGGTTCGATCGTCTGCACCTCGTCGATATCGGCTGTGGCGGCAACGCCGATGGAAGTGCTCTACGACACGACGAAGGGCGCCGTACACATGTTTGCCCGCGCGATCGGCGTCGAGTTTCGCGACCGGAACATCCGTTGCAACGCCGTCTGCCCCGGCTTCATCCGCACGCCGCACGGACTTCGGGAAGTGGCTGAGCTTTCCGCGCATGGCGTCGACGTCTCCGACGCAGCCATTGCCGTCCAGCAGGGCCGTATCGGTGAGCCGGAAGACGTGGCGCGCGCCGCGCTCTATCTGGCCAGTGACGAATCGAATTTCGTCAACGGCGCGCATCTCTTCGTCGATAACGGCTTCACCGCCATCTGAAGACCATCGCGGGCATCGCCAGCCGGAGGCCGGTTCAGATCCGCGAAAACACGTAGTCGGTTTCCTGCCTCAGCACTTGGCCGGGCCTCAGCACCGGGCTCGGGAAGGCGGCGTGGTTGATCGCGTCCGGCCAGACCTGGGTTTCGAGGCAGAAACCGGCATAGGGGCCGTAAGTCTTCCCCTCGAGCCCTGGAACCGGCACGTTAACGTAGACGCCGGCATAGAATTGCACGCCGGGTTCGGTGGTGCGCACTTCCATGGTGACGCCGGAATTGATGCTACGGGCCAGCGCCACGCTGCGTTTTTGCATGCGGGTCGGGGAGAGGCAGAAGTTGTGGTCGTAGGGCACCTGTGTGCCGTCCACCTGACGGCGGATAGGCCGCATCTCGCGGAAATCGAAGGGGGTTCCGTCCACCGGCCGAATCTCGCCGGTCGGGATCAGCACGTCATCGACAGGCAGGTAGTGATCGGCGGCGATCATCAGGTCGTGGCCGAGAATATCGGCGCCGCCGTCGAGATTGAAATAGGCGTGCTGGCAGATATTGGCGAGCGTCGGCTGATCGGTCTCGCTTTCATAGACGACCGACAGCACGCCTTCGTCCCTGAGCTGGTAAGTGGCGGTGATCCGGCAATTGCCGGGATAGCCGGCGCGGCCATCCGGATCGGTCATCGCCAGCGTGACGCTGTCGGAGGATAAGCCGATGATCTGCCAGTTCCGTTTCGCGATGCCGTCCGAGCCGCCATGCAGATGATTGACGTCTTTCTCGTTGCGTTCGAGCCGATACGGCTTGCCGTCGAGCGTGAATGCGCCGCCGGCGATACGGTTGGAGCAGCGGCCGGGGGTCACGCCGAAATAAGGCGAATGGCGCTCATAGTCCTCCAGCCGGTCGAAGCCGAGCACCAGCGGTGCTGCGTGACCCTCAAGGCGCAGGTCCTGGATCGTCGCGCCATAGGTCATGATACGGGCCGTCAGGCCGCCGGCCGAAAGCGTGACGCGTTCGACTGTCTCGCCGCTTGCGGTCTGTCCGAAAATCTCTTTCTGCATGGCGTGATCCTGGCTTGGGAAATGTTGAGGAGATGAAAATCAGCGGGAAAGCTCTCTTGCCGCGGTTTCGAGCCCGCCGAGCGTCAGCGGAAACATGCGGTCGCCCATCAGTCGGCGGATGAGGCTGACCGATGTCGTATAGCCCCAGCGGTCCTCCTGCAACGGGTTGAGCCAGAGGCTCTTCCGGAAATGGCCCGTCAACCGGTCGATCCAGACCGCGCCAGCCTCCGTGTTCCAGTGTTCAACGGAACCGCCGGGATGGGTGATCTCGTAGGGGCTCATCGAGGCGTCTCCGACGAAGATCAGGCGGTAATCGGAGCCATAGGTTCGAATGACGTCCTCGGTCGCCATCACTTCGGAATGCCGGCGGCGATTGTCCTTCCATACCCGTTCATAGGGGCAGTTGTGGAAATAGAAGTAGTCCATGTGCCGGAATTCGGAGCGGGCGGCGGAGAAGAGTTCTTCGACGGTGTGGATGTGATCGTCCATGGAGCCACCGATATCGAAGAACATCAATAGCTTGACGGCGTTGCGCCGTTCCGGCCGCGTCTTCACGTCGAGATAGCCGTGTTCGGCGGTGGAGCGGATGGTGCCGGCAAGGTCGAATTCATCGGCCGCACCTTCGCGGATGAACCGGCGGAGCCGTCTCAGCGCTACCTTGATGTTGCGGGTGCCCAGCTCAACCCCGTCGTCGAGATTGCGGAATTCGCGTTTGTCCCAGACCTTCACCGCCCGGCGATGACGCGATGTGTCCTGGCCAATGCGAATGCCTTCGGGATTGTAGCCATAGGCGCCGAAGGGAGAGGTGCCGGCGGTGCCGATCCATTTGGAACCGCCCTGATGGCGGCCCTTCTGCTCGGAAAGCCGCTGGCGCAGCGTTTCCATCAGCTTGTCGAAGCCGCCTAGAGCCTCGACCAGTTTCTTGTCTTCTTCCGAGAGATGCTTTTCAGCCAGCCGGCGCAGCCATTCCTCGGGGATCGGCACGGTCTCCACACCATCGGCACCCGTGACGGTTTCCAGTCCACCGAAGATCTCGGAGAAGATGCGGTCGAAGCGATCGATATGCCTTTCGTCCTTCACCAGCGCGGTGCGGGCGAGGAAATAGAAGGCTTCCGTGTCGAAATCGGCAAGCCCTGCTTCCATGCCTTCGAGAAGCGCCAGGAACTCCCGGAGCGTCACCGGGATACTCGCTTCCTTCAGTTTCAGGAAGAAAGGGATGAACATCGGGCCTCAGAAATTCTTCTGATAGACGAGGAAGGGGGTCTTTTCCGCGATCCGGTCGTAGAGCCGGCGCGCAGTGGCGTTGAATTCCTGCGTCATCCAGTAGACCTCCTTCGAGCCTTCCGCTCTCGCCTTCTCGTAGACGGCCTCGATCAGCGCGCGGCCGATGCCGGTGCCGCGGACCTCAGGGTCGGCATAGAGATCCTGAAGATAGCACACATTGTCGATATGCCAGCAGGAACGATGGAAGAGATAGTGCGCAAGGCCGGCGGGGCGGCCGTCGACCAGCGCAAGGAGACCGCGATATTCGCCCGGTGCCGAACCGGTCAGCCGGGCGAAGGTCGTCGCATAGATTTCCTCGGGCAGTTCGGTCTCGTAGAAGGCCAGATAGGCCTTCCACAAGCGCCGCCATTCCGCCTCGTCCGCTTTGGCGAGCGGACGGATCTCGGCGGTTCCCGCCATGGGCTCAGGTCTCCTTGCCGCTGCCGATGACTTCCAGATCGTAGGGTGTCGTCTGGTAGATCTCGTTGATCCAGTTTCCGAACAGCAGATGGGCATGGCTGCGCCAGCGGTTCAAGGGGGTGATCTCCGGATCGTTGTGCGGGAAATAGTCGTGCGGCATCTTGATCGGCACGCCGGAATTGACGTCGCGGAAATACTCTTCTCCGAGCGAGGTCGAGTCGTATTCGACGTGGTTGAACATGTAGAGCCGGTTGCCGCGCTTCTCATGCACGAGGCAGACCCCCATTTCATCCGATTCCATCAGGATCTCCAGTCCCGGGACCACGCTGATGTCCTCGCGGCGGACCTCGGTCCAGCGGGAGACCGGCACCTGGAAATCATCCGAGAAACCATTGAGGTAGATGGAGGAGGGCGCAAGATTGCGGTGGCGATAGACGCCGAAGGCCTTTTCCTTCAGCGTGTGCTTCGGCACCTCGTGGAAGTGATAGATCGCCGCCATCGCGCCCCAGCAGACGTTCATCGTCGAATGGACGTTGGTTTCCGTCCAGTCGAGGATCTTTTCCATCTCCGGCCAGTAGGTGACTTCCTCGTAGGGCAGCGTTTCGACCGGCGCGCCGGTGATGATGAAACCGTCGAACTTGCGGTCCTTCACTTCCTCCCAGGTCTGGTAGAAGGAAAGAAGGTGCTCCTCCGGCGTGTTCTTGGCCTTGTGGCCGCCGATGCGCACGAGGGTTAGTTCGACCTGTAGCGGCGAGGCACCGATCAGACGGGCAAACTGTACCTCCGTCTTGATCTTGTTCGGCATGAGATTGAGCAGCCCGATCTGCAGCGGGCGGATATCCTGACGGATAGCGGCCGTTTCGGTCATGACCCGCACGCCCTCATGCACGAGGGTTTCAAAGGCGGGCAGGGTATCGGGTATCTTGATCGGCATGTTCGAACTCGACTTTCCGTGTCATGGCGGTCCGGACAGGCCCGGCACCGCGCACATACAAAAAAACCGGCAGCTTCCCATATCGCTACCGGTCCTCGGAAAGTTTCTCGAACTCGCCTCGGCCCTTTAGCGACTTATTTAACGTGGCTGCAAGCCGGCCGGCCAAATCACCACGAGGCCAGTCCTTTACGCCTGTCGGCGGCGTGAATCAACGGAAAAGGTTTTCGCGATGCAGCGCGGGTGTCATCGTCTCCCCGCCGAGACAGGCAAGCGCTTCCGCCATGCCGTATCCGAGCCTTTGACGGGCCTCGTCCAGCCCGAGCCAGAAGAAACGGAAACGGACCGGCTCGCCGCCGCCGAAAGGCATTTTTTCCCAGTGAACCCATGTTTCGGCAGGCTTTTCCGGCAGCGCCACATGAAAATAGGAGCGCCGGTGGGTGATGAGCGATCCCTTTTGCTCAAAGCGGTGGTTGCATGTCTCGATCAGCCGGAACGGTGCCTTCGGCTCGAGCCCGGTTTCCTCGGCAAATTCCCTGAAGGCAGCGCGTTCGACGGTTTCCGGATGCTCCACAGTGCCGCCCGGAACCTGCAACGCGATTTCGGGAAAGTCCGGTTCGTCGAAAACGAGAAGGCGATCGCGCCAGGTGACGTAGATCAGGACCTTGAATGCATCGGGTGTCCCATGTGGCGTAGCATCGCGCGTCATCGTCCCTCCCGCCTTGCCATGAAGGCGAGCCGTTCGAAGAGATGGACGTCCTGCTCGTTCTTCAGGAGCGCGCCGTGGAGCTTCGGCAGGGCCTGCTTCGGGTCGACGCGAAGGTCGGCGGGATCGACGTCCACGGCGACCAGAAGGCGAATCCAGTCGAGCGCCTCCGAGGTCGACGGTTTCTTGCGCAGGCCCGGCGTCTCGCGGATCTCGTAGAACTGGGTGAGTGCCGCGCGGATCAGGTTCTGCTTCAGGCCGGGATAGTGGACCTCGACGATCCGTGCCAGCGTATCTGCATCGGGAAAGCGGATATAGTGGAAGAAGCAGCGGCGCAGGAAGGCGTCCGGCAATTCCTTCTCGTTGTTCGACGTAATGATGACGATCGGCCGGACCCTGGCCTTCACGGTCTCGCCGGTCTCGTAGACATGGAATTCCATGCGGTCGAGTTCCTGCAACAGGTCGTTCGGGAACTCGATATCGGCCTTGTCGATCTCGTCGATCAGGAGCACGGTCTTCGTGTCCGCGGCGAAGGCCTGCCAGAGTTTGCCCTTGCGGATGTAGTTCTTCACGTCGTTGACGCGCCCGTCGCCGAGCTGGCTGTCGCGCAGGCGCGAGACGGCATCATATTCGTAGAGCCCCTGCTGCGCCTTGGTGGTCGACTTGACGTTCCATTCGATCATGTCGAGGCCGAGGGCCGCGGCCACCTGTCGGGCAAGCTCGGTCTTGCCGGTGCCGGGTTCGCCCTTGACGAGAAGCGGACGCTCAAGCGCGATCGCCGCGTTGACGGCGACCATGAGGTCCTTGTCGGCGACGTAATCGGCGGTGCCGGTAAATTGCATGGTTTTCTTTCCGTTTTTAGTCGGCGGGAAGGTAATGGGCGAGGAGTTGCGGTGCAAGGTGGACGTTGGTGGACGTTGCGTGTGGATCGCGGCCCCTCATCCGGCTGCCGGGACCTCTGCCCGCTTGTGGGGGGAGGGTCGGGGTGAGGGGCAGTCCTCGCAATGGGCCGGTCGACGGACTGCCTTGTCGAAGCGCTTTCCCTTTGACGCAAAGATGCGCTATGGGCAGGGCCATGAGGAAAAACAGCTTCACCATCCTGCTCGGAGGGCCGCTCACCGGAACCGAACGCCTGATGACGGCGATCGCCGGAAGCCGGGTGATCGCGGCCGACGGCGGCATGCGTCATGCGGCGGCGCTCGGCCTTAAGCCCGAACTCTGGGTGGGCGATTTCGATTCCTCGCCGGAAGACCTGTCCAGGGATTTCCCCGATGTGCCGAAAATGCCCTATCCGGCGCAGAAGGCCGAGACCGATGGGGCGATCGCCATCGGCGAGGCGCTGGCGCGGGGTGCCGAAAGCCTGATCCTTGCCGGCGGGCTCGGCGGCGAGCGGTCCGATCATGCGCTGATGCACATGCTGCAGGCCGTGAGCCTTGCTAAGGAGGGCCGCCACATTCTTCTCACCTCGGGCGAGGAGGAAGTCTATCCGCTGCTTCCCGGGGAAAGCGCCATCGACCTGCCGAAGGGGTCGCTTTTTTCCATTCTCGGATTTTCGCCACTTACAGGGCTTTCGATCCGCAATGTCCGTTATCCGCTCGACGATTTCCAACTGCCGTTCGGTTCGTCGCGCACCATTTCCAATGTGGCGGAAGGCCCGATTGCGCTATCGCTGAAGAGCGGAGACGCGATCCTGCTTGCCCGCCCCTATGACATGACCGGAGCCTGAAGCCTTGGCGCCTCCCATCCTGAAACTCGACGATATCTTCCTTTCCTTCGGCGGCACGCCGCTGCTTGCCGGCGCCAGCCTGCAGGTGGAACCAGGAGACCGGATCTGCCTCGTCGGCCGTAACGGTTCGGGAAAGTCGACGCTGATGAAGATCGCGGCCGGGCTGGTCGAGGCGCAGTCGGGCGAGGTCTTCCGTCATCCGGCTGCGACCATCCGTTATCTGGAACAGGCTCCCGATTTCGCCGGTTTCTCGACCGTGCAAGCCTATGCCGAGGCAGGGCTCGGACCGGGCGACGATCCCTACCGCGTCACCTATCTGCTCGAGCATCTGGGGCTGACGGGCCATGAGGACCCGAAGAGCCTTTCCGGCGGCGAGGCCCGCCGGGCGGCACTGGCGCGGGTGCTGGCGCCGGAACCCGATATCCTGATGCTCGACGAGCCGACCAACCATCTCGACCTTCCGACCATCGAATGGCTGGAAAGCGAGCTTGCCAAGAGCCGTAGCGCGCTCGTTCTGATCAGTCACGACCGGCGTTTTTTGGAAAAGGTTTCCACCGCGACCGTCTGGCTCGACCGCGGTCTTTCGCGCCGGCTCAACCGGGGCTTCGCCCACTTCGAGGAATGGCGCGACAAGGTGCTCGAGGAGGAAGAAATCGAGCAGCACAAGCTCGGCAAGGCGATCGAACGCGAGGAGCACTGGCTGCGTTACGGCGTGACCGCCCGGCGCAAGCGCAACATGCGCCGCCTCGGCCAGCTTCAGACGATGCGGGCGGAATATCGCGGTCACAAGGGGCCGCAGGGCACCATCCAGGCCAATGTCACCGAGGGCCGCGAGAGCGGCAAGCTGGTGATCGAGGCGGAAAAGATCACCAAGGCCTATGGCGAGCGCACGATCGTCGCGCCGTTTTCTATCCGGGTTCATCGCGGCGACTGTATCGGCCTGATCGGCCCGAACGGGGCCGGCAAGACGACGCTCCTCAAGATGCTGACCGGTCAGCTCGAACCGGACAGCGGTTCGGTGAAGCTTGGCACCAATCTCGAAATCGCGGTGCTGGACCAGAAACGCGAAGGGCTGAACCCCGACGATACGCTCGCCCATTACCTGACGGACGGACGCGGCGAAAACCTGCTCGTCAATGGCGAGCAGAAGCATGTGACCGGCTACATGAAGGACTTCCTGTTTCAGCCGGAACAAGCCCGCACGCCGATCCGCAACCTTTCCGGCGGCGAGCGCGCCCGGCTGATCCTCGCCCGGATCATGGCGAAGTCCTCGAACCTGCTCATCCTCGACGAGCCGACCAACGATCTCGACATCGAGACGCTCGATCTTCTGCAGGAGATCGTTGCCGGCTATTCGGGAACCGTCATCCTCGTCAGCCACGACCGCGATTTCCTCGACCGGACCGTGACGTCCACTATCGCGCCGGTCGATCCGGAACATCCCGATGGCCGCTGGATCGAATATGCCGGGGGCTATTCCGACATGCTCGCCCAGCGCAAGGGCGCCGAGGACGAGCGCAAGCGGGTGGAGAAAGCGGAGAAGGCGAAGGCGTCCGGCAGCGCGGACAAGCCTGTTGCGGATCAAGGTTCGAAGGGCAAGGGCAAGCTTTCCTACAAGCAGAAATTCGCTCTCGAAAACCTGCCGAAGGAAATGGAGAAGACGGAGAAGGAAATCGCCGCCCGCGAGGCGAAGATGGCCGATCCAAACCTTTTCACCAAGGACCCAGCGACCTTCAACAGACTTGCTGCCGAAATGGAAAAGCTGCGCGCCGATCTCACCCGCATGGAAGAGGAATGGCTGGAGCTGGAAATGCTGCGCGAGGAGCTGGAGGGCTGAGGTCCAGGACCTCAAAGCGGCGCGTACCGCCCGTGGCTTCCTGCCTCAGGCGGCTTCCGTCGTTTCCCGCGGACGGGGCGGTTCCGGGTTGAGCCGTTCCAGATGCAGAAGACGCGGGGAGGTTGCGTCGTAGAAGGCGCCGGAGCGGCCGATATAGATCAGCGTCGCGTCGGTGAATTCCGACATGACGCTCGATAGGGTCGCGACCGTGTCTGATTCCAGTCCTTCCAGAACATCGTTGAAGACGATCCAGCGGGGCTTGCGCAGGAGAAGGCCGGCAAAGGCCAGCGCCATCTGCTCGTCCTTGTCCAGCAGGCGGTCCCAGCGGGCGCGCTCGTCCAGCTTGTCGGCAATGCGTTCCAGGCCGACCCGCTTCAGGGCGGCGACCATCGCCTCTTCCGGGATGCCGGCCGAGGCAAGCGGATAGGCCAGCACGCTCTTCAACTTGCCTTCCGGCAGATATTCGAGCTGCGGCACGAAGAGGATGTTGTCTTCCTGCGGCAGGCGGATCGTACCCTTGCCGTAGGGCCACAGCCCGGCAATCGCATTGAACAGCAGCCGGCGGTTCACCCCCTGATCGCCATTGACCATGATGCGCTCGCCGGCGGCGATTTCCGGGTTCTGTTCCCTGATCCTGAAGCCGGTACGGCTGATCTCGCCATCGATCTGCGGGCAGATCGCAAGGTCCTCGAAGCTGAGCTTGCCGGGCGGGCCGACCTCGATAGCGATACCGCCGTCCTTCGGCTTGATATCCTCGATTTCCATCAGCGCGGCGCGGAAGACCGTCACCCGGAGAAGGGCGGCCTGCCAGTCGGCGATGGCACCGTAATTGTCGACATACCAGCGCAAGGCCGAATAGACCTGGTTGAAGGCAGCGGCCGCGGCCATGAGTTCGCCGAAGGTCATGGTTCCCGCGAAATAGGCGGGTGAGGCGATCAGGATCGGCACGATCATGGCGAGCCAGCCGAAGCCGGCCGTGACCCAGGTGAGATTGGTCAGCGCCATGGCAAGCTGGCGGATGACGGCAAGAACGGAATCGATCGCCTCGTGAATGTGGCGGCGCTCGGTTTCCTCGCCGCCGGCGAGCGCGATGGCCTCGAGGTTCTCGTTGGCGCGCATCAGCGAGAAGCGCAGGTCGGCTTCGCGCGCATAGCGTTCGGCATTGAGCCGGGTGAGCCGCCAGCCGACCACCTTGCTGAGCAGCGACGCGGCGGCGGCATAGATCAGCGCTCCCCAGACCATATAGCCGGGAATGGAGAAACTGTAGTCGCCGACATGAAAGACGAAGCCGCTCGACATCTGCCAGAGAACGCCGATGAAGCTGACGAGCAGGATCGTTGCCTGGACAAGTCCGATCGACAGCGAGGTGGTCATTTCCGCGAGCTTGCGGGCATCCTCGTGCAGGCGCTGGTCCGGATTGACGCCGAGCGGGCTCGACATCGAGAGCCGGTAGGCGCGGCGGTCCTTCAACCACTGGTCGACGACATCGCGCGACAGGCCCTCGCGCATGTAGAGCGCGGTCATCTGGTTGAGCCAGGTCTGGATGACGTTGAGCAGCAGCAGAAAACCGGCGATCAGGCCGAAATTGCCGAGCTCCCGGATGAAGGCATCGATGTCGCGCCGTTCCAGGGAATTGTAGAAGGGCACGTTCCAGCGGTTTATCAGGACCTGGCCGTAGGTGGTCAGGAGGATGACGGCAAGCAGCGCGCCGGCGACCACGAAGACCCGGTTGCGCACCGAGGATGCCCAGAAGGAATCGGCGGCGATCCGCACTTGCCGCGAAAAACTAAGTTCGACCGTCGCAGCCGTGGGGCGCCCGTTTGCAGCTTTTTCCGGATCCGAACTGACCATATATCACTGTCTCGCCGTATCGGCTTTTTCTTATATCATCACAAAGGCGCTGTGCACCCGTACCCGGACACAATACCAGCCTTCCTGCGACAGAATGGCAGAAATAGGTTGGAAAAGCGTTGCGGCCACGCAACATCGGCCGTTTCAGGCACTTTTTTGCAATGCCCTTGCCTCCCGCAGACCGCCGCGCTATGTCTCGTCCTGCTCTAACGGGGTGCCTCATGTCCTTTCCGGACGTGGAGCTGAGAGGCCAAAAGCCAACCCGCGGAACCTGATCCGGCTAACACCGGCGGAGGGATTAGACGCGTAAGACAAAGACGCCCTATCCCGAAATCCTACTTTTATGGAGGGGCGATATGCCGACCAAATCTCTTTCGTTTTTGAGCCGCGGGCTTGTTGCGGCCACGGTCTTTTCGTTGCTGCCTGCGCTCTCCGCGATGGCTGCGGACAAGACCCTGACGGTCTACACTTATGAAAGCTTCATCTCCGAATGGGGACCTGGGCCGAAGGTCAAGGAAGCCTTCGAGAAGACCTGCGGCTGCACCGTCGATTTTGTCGGCGTTGCCGATGGCGTGGCGCTGCTCACCCGCCTCAAGCTCGAAGGGGAAGCGACCAAGGCCGACGTGGTGCTCGGCCTCGACACCAACCTCGTCACGGAAGCGAAGCAGACCGGCCTGTTCGACACTCACGGCGTCGATGTTTCCAAGGTCTCCGTTCCCGGCGGTTTTTCCGACGACAGTTTCGTTCCCTACGACTATGGCCATTTCGCCGTGGTATACGATACCGAGACGTTGAAAAATCCGCCGAAGAGCCTGAAGGAGCTGGTGGAAGGCAACCCCGAAGAGAAGATCGTGATCGAGGATCCGCGCACCTCGACGCCCGGTCTCGGCCTTTTGCTCTGGGTGAAGTCGGTCTATGGCGACAAGGCCGCGGAGGCCTGGGGCAAACTCAAGGGCCGTGTGCTGACGGTCACTCCCGGCTGGTCGGAGGCCTATGGCCTGTTCACCAAGGGGGAGGCACCGATGGTGCTGTCCTATACGACGTCTCCGGCCTATCACATGGTGGCTGAGAACACCGACCGTTACCAGGCTGCAGAATTCTCCGAGGGGCACTACATCCAGATCGAGGTTGCCGGACTTCTCAAGAAGGCGCCGCAGAAGGAACTGGCCAAGGAATTCTTGCAGTTCATGGTCAGCCCCGGCTTTCAGGACGCCATACCGACCAATAACTGGATGATGCCGGTCGGTCCGACCTCGGAAGCGTTGCCGGACGCCTTCGGCAAGCTGGTCTCGCCGAAGGACACCTTCCTGATGAGCCCGGACGAGGTTGCCGCCAACCGCAAGGCATGGATCGACGAATGGCTCGCCGCCATGACCCTGAATTGAGCGGGACGGTTTTCCAGTTCATTGATCTTCGCGAGAGGCTGCCGGCGCTTACCGGTGGCCTCGTCGCATTTTCGGCGATTGCGGCCTTTATCGGCATTGCTGTCGTTTCGCTCCTTCAATTCGGCGGGGAAGGCGCGCTGCTGTCCGTGGCCACCGATCCGGTGGTCGGCACCGTGTTGCGTTTCACGCTGTTTCAGGCGGTGTTGTCGACGCTGCTTTCGGTCGCGTTTGCCATACCGGTCGCGCGGGCGCTTGCGCGGCAACCGCGATTTCCCGGACGTGTCTGGCTGATCCGGCTGATGGCGGTGCCGATGGGTCTGCCGGTGCTGATCGGAGCACTCGGCCTGCTCGGCATCTGGGGGCGACAGGGCCTCGTCAACGACCTGCTCGTCCTGCTCGGTGCGGGCCAGCGTTTCAGCATCTATGGGCTCGGCGGCATCCTGCTTGCCCACGTCTTCTTCAACATGCCGCTTGCGGCGCGGCTGGTCCTTGCCGCTCTCGAACGTATTCCGGCGGAATACTGGCGCACCAGCGCCGGTCTCGGCATGGGGTCGCTTTCCAATTTCCGCTTCATCGAATGGCCTGTCATCCGACGCATCCTGCCGGGGATCGCCGGGCTGATCTTCATGCTCTGCATCACCAGTTTCACGCTCGTACTGGTGCTCGGCGGGGGGCCGGCGGCAAGCACGATCGAGGTGGCAATCTATCAGGCGCTGCGGCTCGATTTCGATCCGCCGCGCGCGATATCGCTGGCGCTCCTGCAGATCGCGGTAACCGGTGTCATTCTCGGCTTGTTGTCGCTTGCCGGAACGCCGTCCGATCCGGGCGCGTCGGCCGGTGCCGTCGTCAGGCGTTTCGATGGACGCGCTCCGGTCACGCGGTTGCTTGACGGCATAGCGATCCTTGCCGCCGCGCTCTTTCTCGGGCTGCCGCTCGGGCAGGTGGCGATATCCGGCCTGAGGGCCGATCTCCTCAAGCTGACAGGCGAGAAGGCCTTCCAGGATGCGGCGCTGACCAGTCTCGCCATTGCGGCCTCAGCGGCAGTCATTTCCGTTGCGGCGAGTGTCGCGATCATCGAGGCACGGGCGGCGTTGCCCGCCGGCAAGCGGCGATCTCAGCCGGCAATGGTGTTTTCCGGACTGCTTGCAGCCTCGTCCTCGCTGGTGCTGCTGGTGCCGACGACGGTGCTAGCGACCGGGTGGTTCATGGTGCTCAGGGCTCACGGCAATACTTCTGCCTTCGCACCGGTCGTCGTGGTGTGCATCAATGCCCTGATGTCGCTGCCCTTTACGATGCGCGTGCTGGCGCCTGCCTTTGCCGAACACCGGGCGAGAACGGCGCGGCTTGCCGCAAGCCTCGGCATGCATGGCCTTGCCCGTCTGAAATTCGTCGACTGGCCGGTGCTGCATCGGCCGATACTGACCGGATTTTCCTTTTCGATGGCATTGTCGCTCGGCGATCTTGGCGCTGTGGCGCTGTTCGGTTCGGAAAACCTGACGACCCTGCCCTATCTGATCTATAGCCGGATGGGCAGCTATCGCAGCGACGATGCCGACGGTTTCGCCTTCCTGCTCGGTCTCGTCTGCCTGATACTGGCGCTGGCCGGAACGTGGGGAACCGCATCAGGAGAGGGGCGTGCCGATGTCGGGTAACGCGACGGGTGACATCGTGCTGGACGGCGTAAAGCTTCGCCTCGGCGAAGCCGTGTTCGATTTCGACTGCCGCATCGGCGCCGGGCGTATCACCGCCATTGCCGGTCCATCGGGCTCGGGCAAGTCGACACTCCTCAACCTGATCGCCGGTTTCGAGCGACCCGACCGGGGCCGGGTGCTGATCGCGGGCGAGGATGTGAGCGGGCTTGCGCCCGGCAGGCGGCCGGTCTCGCTGGTTTTCCAGGACAACAACCTCTTTTCCCATCTCGATGTCTTCACCAATGTCGGGCTCGGCATCGATCCGGCGATGCGGCTTTCCGCTGCGGACCGGGAGGCCGTCTCCATGGCCCTGTCTCGCGTCGGGCTCGCGGGCTATGACAAACGCAGCCCGGCGACGCTTTCGGGCGGAGAGCGTCAGAGAACGGCCTTTGCAAGGGCGCTGGTGCGACGCAAGCCGGTCATGCTGCTCGACGAACCGTTTGCCGCGCTCGATCCGGGGCTGAGGTCGTCAATGGCGGATCTGCTCATCGATCTGCACCGAGAGACGGGTGCGACGATCGTCATCGTCAGCCACGATCCGGACGAAGTGGCCCGGCTTGCGGGAGACGTCCTGTTCCTCGACCGGGGCCGGATCGTTTTCGACGGGCCGCATGACATGTTTGCGGAGACGGTCGATATCGAGGCGATCGGGCGGTTTCTCGGCCATTCGGGCGGCTGAGTGTGCCATTCCCGGTCGGTTCGCCTTAATTTGGACGTTCACCGGTGGCATGCGCTTAAGGAATGGGTGGTTTTCTTTTGTCGTCCTAGTCTTTTTGCGCCCACCTGCGCATCTTTTCCCTTATGCAAATTTATCCATATCCGATGAATGATGTTAAATGGATGGTGCCGAAGGATCGATTCTCGCAGGTCGCAACGGCAATTTTTTCCCGGACGCCATCGGTCCGGATCGCGGTAGGATGGTAGTGGGGCAGGATGCAGGTAATCGCCGATAAGAGCACAGCGCCGGTCGCTCGCGTTCGGCAGCGCCGATCGCCTGGCTTGCGGCGCGGGCTCGTCGCAACGCTTTCGGCCGCGCTCATGCTGACTTCCTGCCAGTCGCTGTTCGAGCAGGCCTATGTGCCGACGGTCAGCCCCTCCAGCAATCCGCAGATCGTCGACGAGGTGCAGAAGAACGATCCGCGCGCTCAGATGGGTGCGCGCGAGCATCCGCGCATTGTTGCAAGCTATGGCGGGGAATATCACGACGAAAAGACCGAGAAGCTGGTGGCGCGCATCGCCGGCGCCTTGACGGCGGTCTCGGAAAACCCGGCGCAATCCTATCGCATCACCATTCTCAATTCGCCGGCGATCAACGCTTTTGCGCTTCCCGGCGGCTATCTCTACGTGACGCGCGGACTGCTGGCGCTTGCCAACGACGCTTCCGAAGTCGCAGCCGTACTGTCTCACGAGATGGCGCACGTGACCGCCAATCACGGCATCGAGCGGCAGCGCCGCGAGGAGGCCGAGGTGATCGCGAGCCGCGTCGTCGCGGAAGTGCTGTCGAGCGATATTGCCGGCAAGCAGGCGCTGGCGCGCGGCAAGCTGAGGCTTGCGGCCTTTTCCCGCCAACAGGAGCTGCAGGCCGACGTGATCGGTGTGCGCACACTCGGCGAGGCCGGATACGATCCTTATGCCGCAGCTCGCTTCCTCGATTCCATGGCGGCCTACAGTCATTTCACGTCTGTCGATCCGGATGCGGACCAGAGCCTCGACTTCCTGTCGAGCCATCCGAACGCGCCGCAGCGCGTCGAGCTTGCCCGCCGGCATGCACGCGCCTTCGGGCCGGAGGGCACGCATGGCGAGACCGGCCGCGATTATTATCTCAACGGCATAGACGGGCTGCTTTACGGGGACAGCCCGCAGGAGGGTTATGTCCGTGGACAGACCTTCCTGCACGGAAGTCTCGGCATCCGCTTCGACGTGCCGGAAGGCTTCCAGATCGACAACAAGGTGGAGGCGGTTCTGGCGACCGGCCCCGGCGACGTGGCGATCCGCTTCGACGGCGTGGCGGACAACCAGAAGCGCAGTCTGGAAAACTACATTTCGAGCGGCTGGGTGACAGGGCTTCTGCCCGAGACGATCAAGCCGATCACGGTCAACGGGCTCGAAGCCGCGACAGCGAGGGCGACCGCCGACCGCTGGGATTTCGACATCACCGTGATCCGTATCGGGTCGCAGATCTTCCGGTTCCTGACCGCGGTGCCGAAGGGCAGCGCCATGCTCGATCCCACGGCCGAAAAGCTGCGCTCGAGCTTCCGTCGGATCACGCCGCAGGAGGCCGCCTCGCTGAAGCCTCTGCGCGTGCGGGTCGTCACCGTCGGGGCGGGCGAGACGATCGGCTCGCTTTCGGCGCGGATGATGGGAACGGACAGGAAGTTGGAACTGTTCCGGCTTATAAACGCGCTGACGCCGACTTCCACCATTCAGTCGGGAAGCCGGGTCAAGATCATTTCCGAGTAACCAGCGCCGATCAGAAGGACATTTCGAGCTTTTCTCCCGTCCGGGGGGCGACGCCGGCAAGCGCCGTCTTCAGCTTTTCCATGGCGCGGGTCTCGATCTGGCGCACGCGCTCCTTGGAAATGCCGAGTTCGACGCCGAGCTCCTCCAGCGTGACGGCGTCTTCCGTCAGCCGCCGTGCCTTGATGATGTGGCTTTCTCTTTCGTTAAGGCCGGTCATGGCGGCGCGCAGCCATGCGCTCCAACGCTCGCCGTCGATGATGCCGCTGACCTGTTCGTCCGGCGGGGGCTCGTCGCTTTCCAGCATATCGAGCTGTTCCGTACCCTCGCCATGCCGGCCGGCGACCGGAGCCTGCAGGGAGGCATCGTTGCCGGAAAGCCGTGCATCCATGGACTGGACGTCGGCGAGGCTGACGCCGAGAGCGGAGGCGATTTCCTGGTGGATGGCCTGTTCGCTCAGGCGGTTATCCCCACGGGCGAGCTTGGCGCGCAAGCGCCGCAGGTTGAAGAACAACGCCTTCTGGGAGGAGCTCGTACCGCCCCGGACGATCGACCAGTTGCGCAGGATATAGTCCTGCATGGAAGCCCGGATCCACCAGCCGGCATAGGTGGAGAAGCGCACCTCGCGCGCAGGATCGAAGCGGGCGGCGGCTTCCAGAAGCCCGATATAGCCTTCCTGTATCATGTCGTTTAACGGCAGGCCGAAGCCACGAAATTTCGAGGCCATGGCGATCACCAGGCGCATATGGGCCTGGGCGATGCGGTTGCGGGCCTGCTGGTCGTTTTCGTCCTTCCAGCGGATCGCGAGATCCAGCTCTTCCTCCCTGTCGAGGTAGGGCTGGGCCATAGCAAACCGGATGATATGTCTGTCGGCGGACATGGATTTCATCGTCGTCTCCATGGAATGCGCAACCGCTGCGGGACTATCCCGCCGGAACGAAGTTTCAACGGACGAGGGACGCTCCGGTTCCATGGCGGACGGGGCTTTTTTCAGCGAGCCGCCGGACGGGATCTTCCAGTCGTCGCCCTATTCTACGCATCAGGATGGCGCGTGGTTTTATCGTAATCGCGGGAAAAGCGATTCCGGCAGTATTTTTTTGGTCGTAAAGCGATGGGAGAAGGCGGCCAGGCTCAGTTGCCGTCGCCGAAAGGCTTTCCCAGGAGGTCGGGCGGGAGCCGATGCACGGGAATAAGAGAAAGCCTTGGTACCGGCCAGCCCTTGGCGTCCGGCATGAAGACCAGCCTGTAGCGGGCGAAGACATTGGCGAGCAACAACGAGAACCAGGCTCCGTAGGAGAGGCCTGCGATCACGTCGCTCGGATAATGGGCGGAGACCATGACGCGGCTGAAGCCCATCCAGAGTGCCAGCAGGATGAAGGCCAGCCGGTAGCGGGGCAGGAGCAGGATCAGCACCATGAAGATGGCGCCGACCGTCGTGGCATGGCCCGAGGGGAAGCTTTCGAATTTCGAGCCGCTGAAGGAGGAAAAGCCGAACGAGCCCCACTCGTCGAACTGGCTAGGCCGAGCGCGGCCGATGATCCGCTTCAGCAGGTTGGCCGAAAGCCCGGAAAGGGCGACGGCAAGGAAGAAATAGGCGCCGATCTGGGCGGCATAGAGGGCGCGGAAGCCGCGCTTTACGCTGCGGGACAGGCGGAGGGAGGAGAGCCCCTCGAAGAACAGGATGGCCGAGGCGATCAGGATCCAGCCCGAACTGCCGAAATCGGTGATGAGTTCGCCGAGCGAATGGGTGAAGGGGCCGGCCGGTCGCACCGCACCGACCGCTGTGTCGAAGACGAGGAAGGACAGAAGCACCAGATTGGCGGCGACGATCGCGAAGATCTGCCAGTAATGGGGTGCCGGAGGGTGGCGGTTCGCGTCCCGTCGCTTCTTGAGCCAGGCCCAGGTGGTTTCGATGCCCTTCACGTATGCCTTCCGCTTATTCCCGTTCCGCCATTCATGGATGCTGGGAATCCACATGGCATGCTGCCGCGGCAAGATGGTTGCCGCGGCAGCGAATTGCAAGGGCGATTGCGTCGCCGGCCACCGATCCGGTTCGGTCTGGTGCGGGAATGCCTTCGGCGACCCTATGTCTTTCCGGAAATCTCTCCGATTTCCACGATCATGCGGCGGCGGAAAGCGCCTTGAATTCGGCGAGGATCGCATCGCCCATTTCGGCGGTGCCGACGCGGGTTGCGCCTTCGGCCATGATGTCGCCGGTGCGGATGCCCTTGTCGAGCACGTTGGCGATCGCCTTTTCGAGGTTGTCGGCTTCCTTGACCATGTTGAAGGAGTAACGCAGGCACATGGCGAAGGAGGCGATCATGGCGATCGGGTTGGCGATGCCCTTGCCGGCGATATCGGGCGCCGAGCCGTGCACGGGCTCGTACATGGCCTTGCGCTTGCCGGTCTTGGCATCCGGTGCACCGAGCGATGCAGACGGCAGCATGCCGAGCGAACCGGTGAGCATGGCCGCCACGTCGGAGAGCATGTCGCCGAACAGGTTGTCGGTGACGATGACGTCGAACTGCTTCGGTGCGCGCACGAGCTGCATGCCGCCGGCATCGGCCAGCATGTGTTCGAGCTTCACGTCCGGATACTTCGTTTTGTGGGTCTCGGTGACCACCTGGTTCCAGAGCACGCCGGATTTCATGACGTTGCGCTTTTCCATCGAGCAGACGGCGTTCTTGCGGGTCCGGGCCAGTTCGAAGGCGACGGAGGCGATGCGTTCGATCTCGTAGGTATCGTAGACCTGGGTGTCGATGGCGCGCTTCTGGCCGTTGCCGAGGTCCGTGATGGTTTTCGGCTCGCCGAAATAGACGCCGCCGGTCAGTTCGCGCACGATCAGGATGTCGAGGCCTTCGACCAGTTCCGGCTTCAGGGAAGAGGCTTCGGCGAGGGCCGGATAGCAGATCGCCGGACGCAGGTTGGCGAAGAGCTCGAGATCCTTACGCAGGCGCAGAAGGCCTGCTTCCGGACGTACCTCGTAGGGCACTGCGTCCCACTTCGGGCCGCCGACCGCGCCGAACAGCACGGCGTCTGCGGCGAGCGCCTTCTCCATGTCGGCATCGGTGATCGCGACGCCATGGGCGTCATAGGCGGAACCGCCGACGAGGCCTTCGTCGGTGGTGAAGCCTGCGCCCTGTTCGGCATTCATGTAGTCGATGATCTTGCGCACTTCGGCCATGGTTTCCTGGCCGATGCCATCGCCGGGCAGAAGGAAGAGATTGCGCTGTGTCATGGGGAAGCCTCCCTGGCTTTGAAAGAGTTGCCGCCTTCTATCGGGCAAAGCCCTGCGTTTCAAGGACGCTCAACGGCAGAACGGTACGGTGGGAGGAGCCGTAGCCCGGGGCATCCCGGCGCGAGGGCTCAGGCCGCCGCGCCGGTATTGTTTTCCGAGGTCATATTCGAGAAGCGTCAGGCCCAGGGATGGTTGACGGCGTTCGTCTTTTCGAAGGAGGCAATGGCGCTGGCCTTTTCCAGCGTCAGGCCGATGTCGTCGAGGCCGTTCAGCAGACAATGGCGCTTGAAGGCGTCGATCTCGAACTTGATGCGGCCGCCATCCGGGCCAGTGATTTCCTGGGCTTCCAGATCGACCGTCAGCACGGCGTTGGAGCCGCGACCTGCGTCGTCCATCAGCTTGTCGAGTTCTTCCTGGCTGACGACGATCGGCAGGATGCCGTTCTTGAAGCAGTTGTTGTAGAAAATATCGGCAAAGCTCGTGGAGATCACACAGCGGATGCCGAAATCGAGCAGCGCCCACGGCGCATGTTCGCGGGACGAACCGCAGCCGAAATTGTCACCGGCGACCAGGATCTTGGCGTTCTGGTAGGCAGGCTTGTTGAGGACGAAATCCTCGTTGAGCGTGCCGTCTTCCTTGTAGCGGGCTTCGGCGAAGAGGCCTTTTCCGAGACCGGTACGCTTGATGGTCTTCAGATAGTCCTTCGGGATGATCATGTCCGTGTCGATATTGACGACCGGAAGCGGCGCGGCGACGCCGGTGAGCTTTTCGAACTTTTCCATCAGACCCTGCCCTCGGAATGCAATTCAGGAATTTCCGCAGCCCTTAGAGGAAAATTGTGCGGATTTGAAGGTCTTTATTGCCCGAAAGGGTACGCTCTCGCCCTGCGCGGCCGTTTTTGCCGCCAGCTTCCGCCGCTCCAACACGGCCCAGGCATCAGAGATCGATGATCGTGCCGCGTCCGTCGTTCCAGATGCGCATCTCGCGCTCGCCGGATTTCTTGCCTGCCTTGGCATAGACAGGGGCTGCCTTGGTCCGTGCGGTCAGCATGCGGTAGGCGAGCGAAAGCGTCAGCACGGCGCCGGCGATCAGCGTCAGCGAGACGGTAAAGGCGGCGGCTGCGGCAATGACAACGATGCCGGCAAGACCCAGAGCGACGGAACGAAGATTCTGCATGTTCGAAATCCTTTCTCGTTCATCAAGGTGGTCCTTCTTCATCGGGAATGCAAGGGCTTTCGAGCAAATGTCGGCTTGCGCGAGGGGGCAAAGATTGGCAGAACGCTGGCATGACTTCCTTTGCCGACGACCACCCTTCCAGATTGCGCCGTTCCGTCCTGAGCGTGCCTGCCGTCAACGTTCGCGCGCTCGAAAAGACCCATGGTCTCGCCTGCGACGCCGTCATCTTCGATCTGGAGGACTCGGTCTTTCCGGATAAAAAGGCCGAGGCGCGCGACAATCTTTGCCGTTTCTTCGCCGAAACGCCGCTTCGCGGGCGCGAAGCCGTTATCCGCGTGAACGAGATCGGCAGCGATTATTTCGCAGAGGACATGGCGGCTGTGATCGCATGCCGGCCCGATGCCGTCCTGCTTCCCAAGGTCGATGGACCCGATGCCGTTCGTGCGGTCGCGGATCTCCTGTCGGAGGCCGATGCGTCAGAAGGTCTCAGGATATGGGCGATGATCGAGACGCCACTCGGCGTGCTGAATGCGGGCCAGATCGCCGCTTCCGGCCGTACCGCCGGCGGTCGGCTCGACTGTTTCGTCGTCGGCCTGAACGACTTGAGAAAGGCGACGGGCGTGGCACCGGAGCCGGAACGCACCTATCTCGTACCCTTCCTGATGCAGGTGATCCTTGCGGCGCGCGCCTATGGACTCGACGCCATCGACAGCGTTTCGAACGATTTCCTCGATCTGGAGGCTTTCGGCCGCGAGTGCCTGCAGGGCCGCTCCATGGGCTTCGACGGCAAGATGCTGATCCATCCGGCGCAGATCGAGGGCGCCAACCGGCATTTCGGTTTTTCCCCGGAGGCGGTCGCCGAGGCCAGGGCGATCGTTGCGGCCTTTGCCGATCCGGCAGCGGCTGCGCTCAACGTCATCAATGTCGAGGGCCGCATGATCGAGCGGCTGCATCTCGATGAGGCTGAGAAACTTCTCGCGAAAATCGCGATCATAGAACAGAGAGAAGGCAAGATATCGTGAAAGTCTATCGTTTCCTCACAGGCCCGGATGACGCATCCTTCTGTCATCGGGTCACCGACGCTCTCAACAAGGGTTGGGAATTGCACGGCGCGCCGAGCCTTTCCTTCAACGCCGCGACCAACCAGATGTATTGCGGCCAGGCCGTGGTGAAGACCGTGCATGGCAAGGACTACGATCCGTCGATGAAGCTCGGCGAGCAGTAAGCCGGATAAAGGTCCGCCTTTCCGGCGGACCTTCGCGATCATTCGTGTTTCATTTGACGGCGGCGTTGCCGCCATCGGCATAAAGCGCCGAACCGGCGACGAAGCTCGACATCGGGCTTGCGAGGAAAAGCACTGCCTGGGCGATCTCCTCCGGTCTTGCGATTCGCTTCAATGCATGCAGGCCTGCGGCCCATTCCTTCTGGGCCTCATCTCCGGCCATGGCCGTGTCCGTGCCGCCGGGCAGAAGCGCGTTTGCGCGGATGTTCCGGCTTCCATAGTCCGCGGTAATTCCCTTCACCAGCCCCATGAGCCCTGCCTTCGCGGCCCCGTAGGCCGCCATGCCGGGCAGACCTACGCTGGTGCCGACGAAACTCGAAACGAAGACGAGGGCGCCCGCGCCGCTTTCCAGCATGGCCGGGATCTGGCGACGGGCGCCGAGAAAGGCCGATGTCAGGTTGGCGGCAAGCGTGTCCTGCCATTCCTTCGGGGCAATTTCCGCAAGCGGCCTGATCGGGCCGACCGTGCCGGCATTGTTGATCGCGATATCGAGCCTGCCGAACCGGCCTGTGGCGGCAGACACCAGTTCCGCGTGGGTTTCGTCCAAGCCGACGTCGCCTGCGACGGCGAGGGCCGTTCCGCCTTCCTGCCGGATGGCGTCGGCAACCTCGTCCAGCGCCCTGCGGCCGCGAGCGTTCAGGACGAGGGATGCGCCTTCGGCGGCAAGCAGCATGGCCGTTGCACGGCCGATGCCCGACGATGCACCGGTAATGATGGCGACTTTGTTTTTCAGAACCGACATGAGGACCTCCTTGAAATGGAGGCCAAGGGATAGGGGCGTGACAATGCAGCTGCCACCCGTTTCCTGCGTGGCCGGCTCAAGCCTGCGGATCTCGGCCGGAATTGCCTGCGCCTGCGGAATTCGGCCTGAAGCATTTCCGGCGAAAGTGGAAGCCGCTTTTGCTGGAGTTGCTCCTAGCGATCCGCAGCGGCGTCCTCGGCGCTTTCCTCGATGCGTTCCATGTCGTCATCGGAAAGGCCGAAATGATGGCCGATCTCATGGATCAGCACATGGGTGATGATGTCGCCGAGCGTCTCTTCGTTCTCCGCCCAGTAATCGAGAATCGGACGGCGATAGAGGGTGATGCGGTTCGGCATTTCGCCGGTTTCCATGGTGAAACGCTCGGAAATGCCACGTCCCTCGAACAGGCCGAGCAAATCGAAAGGCGTTTCGAGCGCCATGTCCTCGAAGACCTCGTCCGTCGGAAAATCGGCGATCTCGATAATCAGGTTGCCGGTCAGCGCACGAAATTCCTCCGGCAGATGGCCATAAGCCTCGATCGCCAACGATTCGAATGCGCTGATCGTCGGTGCGTGCCTGTCACGCCAATCTTCGGTCTGGTCAATGCGGGCCATCGTAGCTCCTTGTCGAGCCCTTCATATAGGATCTTTGCCGTCGCTTTTCGAGTGGGAATCCCGTCAAGGAATAAATTCACAGCAAATGTGGTTGACTCTTTGCAAAAGCTCTGGAATCCATAAGAACATATAGAGAACAAATTGACGGGAGAAACGTCATGGGCGGGAACGCTCTGGCGCAGGAAAAGCTTTTTGCCTTGCGCAAGGCGATTGCGAAGATCGAAGGCAAACCTGTCGCGGACGGGTTGATGCCGGTCGCTGGCGATATGGCTGCCCGGACTTCCGACGGTTCCGGTGGGAGGATGGACGGTCTCGGAGACCTTCTTCCCGAGGGCTTTCCGGCCGGGTCGATGATCGAGGTGCGCGGTGTGGCGATGCGGGATGCGGCGGCAGTCAGCGGCTTCGGTCTCGGGCTCTGCCTGGCGTGCCGACCCCACCGGCCGGACAGGCGGATCCTCTGGATCGGCGAACGGTCCGTCGCCCGGGAGGCGGGTCTACCTCATGCGGCGGGCCTTGCCGATTACGGCTTCCGGCCGGGCGAATTGCTGCATGCCATGCCGAGAAAGCTCGAAGATGCGCTGTGGCTGGCGGATGCGGCGCTTTCCTGCAGCGCCTTTTCCGCCGTGATGCTGGAGGTTCAGGGCAATCCGCGCGGCTTCGGCCTGACCGAGAGCCGGCGGCTCAGCCTGAAGGCCAAAGGAAGCGGCGGCTTCCTGCTTCTTCTGCGGCAGGCGGGCGAAGAGGAAGCAAGCAGCGCTTCCCTGCGCCTGCGCATCGAACCCGCACCGGCAGCGGCGCGGTCCTTGTCCGGCGGGACGATGCTTGGCGGCAGCATTGGCAATCCCGTCTTTCACCTTGTTCCGGAAAAGAGCCGGCTTGCGGCTCCCCCTGACCTTACCCTGGAGTGGAACCCCCATGACCATCTGTTTTACCCCGCAACTTCCCCTTCTTCCGGCGAGGCACTCCCCTTCCGTCCGGCGCATTCTGGCGCTCTGGTTTCCCCGGCTTTCGACCGACAGGCTGGCGCGACGGCGCTGGGGCCTGTCATGGCGTTCGAAAGGGCGTCCTGAACATCTGCCGGTTGTCTGCGCCGGCCGGATGCAAAACAGCATGCGGCTGACGGCGCTCGACGAAGCGGCCGAGGCAATCGGCCTGAGGGTGGGACAGGGACTTGCGGAAGCGCGGGCAATCTGCCCCACGCTCGAGGTCGTGGAAGCCGACCAGCATGCGGATCGGCATTTTCTCGAGGCGATTGCCGACTGGTGTGATCGCTATACGCCATTGGTGGCGATCGACGGGCTCGACGGGCTTCTGCTCGACATTACCGGCTGCGCTCATCTCTTTGGCGGAGAGCAGGGCCTGATCGACGATATTCTGCGGCGTCTTCTGCAACTCGGCCTTGACGTGCGGGGGGCGATTTCCTCGACCACTGGCCTTTCCTGGGCGGCGGTGCGGTTTTCGGACAGGCGGGTGATTGCCGACGAGGCGATGGTTGCGGTCCTTTCGGCCCTGCCGATGCGGGCGCTGCGCATCGACACCGATATGTCGCTGGCGCTTGCCCGGGTCGGCCTGAAACAGGTGGGCGATCTCCTGGCTGCGCCGCGCGGACCGTTGACGCGGCGTTTCGGGCCGGAACTTCTGCTCAGGCTCGACCAGGCGCTTGGGCGGGAGGGCGAACCGATCGTGCCGCGTCGGCCGGTCGCCTTTCTTTCGGTTGAGCGGCGTCTGGCTGAACCGGTTCGCGACGAGGAGGCGATCCTCGATCTCGTCGGGCGGCTGGCGGCGGGGCTGAAATCCGGGCTGGAAGGACGTGGCGAAGGCGGACGCCTCTTCGAACTCCTACTGTTTCGCGTGGACGGACGCGTCTTCCGCATCGAGATCGGAGCGGCAAGACCCTTGCGCGATGCTTCTCGGATCAAGGCCTTGTTCAACGAGCGCATGGCCGTGCTTCATGACGATCTGGATGCGGGCTTCGGTTTCGAAATCCTCAGGCTCAATGTCTTGCAATCGGAACCTCTCGATCAGAAACAGGCGGCGTTCGGTTCCCGGCCTGCCGGTTCGGATCAATCCCTTGATTTCATCGACCGGGTGGCGGCGCGCTTCGGGCGGGATTTTCTCAGGCAGCCCGTGCTTCATGCCAGCCATTGGCCGGAGCGGGCATCGAGCCTTGCTCCGCTTTCCGACATGGTGAGATCGGCTGCGGCGGATGTGGCGCGACCGGTCCGCAATGAACGACCGATCCGGCTTCTTGCCCATCCCGAACCGATCGAGGTCATGGCCGAGGTGCCGGACGGCGCTCCGGTCGGATTTCGCTGGCGCCGCGCCCTGCACCGGGTCGCCCGGGCCGAGGGACCGGAACGGCTGAGCGCGGAATGGTGGGTTGACGGCGAGGATACGCCCCCACGGGATTACTTCCGCATCGAGGACAGCGCCGGCCATCGGTTCTGGCTTTATCGTCAGGGACTTTACGAACGCGGCGCCACCGATCCCGGTTGGTTCATGCAAGGGTTCTTCGCATGAGCACGCCTGTTTTCTTCGAGATCGGGGCGGCGAGCAACTTCTCCTTCCTCGAAGGTGCCTCGCATCCCGAGGAGATGGTTGCGACGGCCAATGCGCTTGGCATCGCAGGGCTCGGACTTGCCGATCGCAACACAGTGGCGGGCGTGGTGCGCATGCATGCCGCAGCGAAAGTCACGGGTTACGCCATCAGGCCCGGTGCCCGGCTCGTTTTTGCCGATGGCACGCCGGAGCTTCTGGCCTATCCGATGAACCGGCGCGGCTGGGGACATCTCTGCCGGATGCTGAGTGCGGGAAACCTGCGATCGGAGAAGGGCATTTGCACACTCTATGAGGCCGATCTTCTCGAATGGTCCGAAGATCTCATGTTTGCGGCCATGGCGCCGGCATTCGCCAACCCCGAACAGGCGGAAGCGTTTTGCGGACGCCTGGCAGTTCTTGCCGCATATCTGACGGGTCGGCTCTATCTGACGCTGGTACCGCGTTATAACGGCCTCGACCGGCTAACCTTCGCCCGGCTGCAGGCGATGGGCGAACGGCTTTCCATCCCCCTCATTGCCAGCAATGCGCCCTTTTATCACGTGCCCGAACGCAAGCCGCTTGCCGATATCGTCACGGCCATTCGCGACCATGTGACGCTTGCTGAAGCCGGCTTCCGTCTCGCTGCCAATGCCGAGCGGCATCTGAAGCCGCCCGGTGAAATGGCGCGGCTTTTCCGTCTTTATCCCGACGCCATCGAGGCGACCGCCGATTTCTTCGGCCGGCTCGATTTCTCCCTCGATGAGCTCAGTCATCAATATCCCGATGAAACGGTCGATGGCGAGCCGGCGGACAGGGTCTTGCGCCGGCTGACCTATGAGGGGGCTGCCCGGCGCTTCCAGGAAGGCGTTCCGCCCAAGGTCGCAGACCTCCTCGAATACGAACTGAAACTGATCGCGGACAAGCGTTACGAACCTTATTTCCTGACCGTCCACCGCATCATCACCTATGCTCGCAGTCAGGACATTCTCTGCCAGGGACGCGGATCGGCCGCCAATTCCGCGGTGTGCTACTGCCTCGGCATTACCGAGGTGGATCCGTCGGCGACGACGCTGCTCTTCGACCGCTTCATTTCGACCGAACGCGAGGAGCCGCCAGATATCGATGTCGATTTCGAACATGCCCGGCGCCAGAAGGTCATCCAGTTCATCTACGACACCTACGGGCGCGAGCATGCGGCGCTGACGGCGGCTGTCATCAGTTACCGGGCCCGTTCGGCTGGCCGCGAGACGGCCAAGGTTTTCGGTCTTTCGGAGGATGTGCAATCGGCGCTTGCGGGGTCGATATGGGGCTGGTCCACATCCGAACTCTCGGAACGCGAGGCGCGGGCGGCAGGGCTCGAACTTGCCGATCCGACAACCCGCAGCGTCCTCGGTTACGCGTCGGAACTGATCGGGTTTCCCCGGCATCTTTCACAGCATGTCGGCGGTTTCGTGATCACCCGGGACCGGCTCGACGAGGTGGTCCCGATCATGAACACCGCCGATGGCCGTTACATGGTGGAGTGGAACAAGGACGACCTCGATACGCTGAAGATCCTCAAGGTCGACGTTCTCGCACTCGGCATGCTCACCTGCCTTGCCAAGGCGATGAAGCTGCTCGCCCGCGACTATGGGCGAGAGGAGACGCTTGCCACTCTTTTCAAGGATCAACAGGACGACGTCTACGACATGATCTGCCGGGCCGATACGCTCGGCGTCTTCCAGATCGAGAGCCGGGCGCAGATGAGCATGCTGCCGCGGCTGAAGCCCAGGCGGTTCTACGATCTGGTGATCGAGGTGGCGATCGTCCGGCCGGGCCCGATCCAGGGAAACATGGTGCATCCCTATCTGAAGAACCGCGAAAATGTCTCGCGGGGCCAGGAGGTCATATATCCGAAGCCTGAATTGAAGACCGTTCTTGAGCGGACGCTTGGGGTGCCGCTCTTCCAGGAACAGGCCATGCAGATCGCGATCACGGCTGCCGGTTTCACGCCGGCCGAGGCCGACCAGTTGCGGCGCGCCATGGCGACGTTCCGCCGAACGGGACAGGTTGCCGATTTCAGGCAGCGTTTCATCAAGGGCATGATGGCCAGGGGTTATGACGGGGATTTTGCCAAGCAATGCTTCAGCCAGATCGAGGGTTTCGGCGAATATGGGTTTCCCGAAAGCCACGCGGCTTCCTTTGCCCTGCTGGTTTATGCATCCGCCTGGATGAAGGCCTATTATCCCGACGTCTTCTGTGCGGCCATGCTCAATTCCCAACCCATGGGTTTCTATGCGCCGGCGCAACTCATACGCGATGCCCGCGAGCACGGGATCGATGTGCGGCCGGTCGATGTCAATTTTTCAGTCTGGGATGCAGAACTGGAAGAGGATGACTTTGGCGCCCGGCGCATCGCACAGCGGCATGCGTCGATGCGAACGGTCATTCTCAGCAGGAAGGCGATCCGGCTGGGTTTCCGTATGGTCAAAGGGTTGTCGGAGGCGGATATGAAACTGCTGGTCGAGCGACGAGGGCCAGGCTATGTCTCGATCCGGGACCTCTGGCTGAGGACCGGCCTGCCGCGATCGACGATCGAGCTGCTTGCCGATGCCGACGCTTTCACCTCGCTCGGACTTGACCGGCGGGATGCGCTTTGGGCGGCACGTGCCCTCGACAAGGAGGCCGTCGTCGAAAGCCTGCCGCTCTTCGAAAGAGTATCCGATAGCGACCTGCAGGTGGAGGAGCCGATGGCATTGCAGCCGATCCCGGCAGGTGAGGCGGTGATCCAGGATTATCGGGTTCTGGCGCTTTCACTGAAGGCGCATCCGCTTTCCTTCCTGCGCACCGATCTTGCGCGCCGCGGCATCGTCCGATCCGCCGAACTGGAAAATATTGCTGCCGGCCGCTTCGTGAAGGTCGCCGGGCTCGTTCTGGTTCGGCAGAGGCCTGGTTCGGCGAAGGGGGTTATCTTCATGACCGTCGAGGATGAGACCGGCATCGCCAATATCATCGTCTGGAAGAAGACTTTCGAGCGTTATCGCCCGATCGTGATGGGCGCGCGGCTGGTGACCGTCCATGGCCGACTGCAAAAGGCAAGCGGCGTCATCCATATCGTGGCCGAGCATATCGAGGATTCCACGGAAAAACTCGGCCTGCTCAAGGAGAGGGCGAACCGTTTTGGCGCTCCCGTTGGCGGCGAAACGGCGTATGGCGGCACGGCCGGTCGCCATCGCGGATCAACTGACGCCGGTCGGCATGGAGATGGGCCGATATCCCTGCCGGACCGGCGGAATGATGTGACGGAGGTCATGCCGAAGGGACGCAATTTTCATTAAGGGGATTGCAGTTCCTGGACGCCGGCCGGCCGGATATCCGTCCATGCCGCCTTCACGATATGTCTCATCTTCGCCCGCTGCCTTGCATCCCGGTGGATCGCTGCATCCGCTGGACCGGGCAACGCTTCCCTTCTTCTTTGCCGGTCGAGGTCCGGCATTGGCTTGCGATCCCTGGCCATCCGGCGAAGTCCTGCGGCATATACTCACCTGCGCCAGCCGGATCGGCGCGGATACGGATTTGCGGTTTTCATCGCCGTTCCGCTTGCTGTCCTCTTTCCGACCGGTGGCCCTTCATCGCATCTGGCGAGCCGCTTCTCGAATCGCGGGGGGATCCCGCCCCTTGGCGCCGCTACCGTCAGCGCTCCAGTTTCGCCCGCCGAAGGCCAGCCGCTTATGGATGCAGCGCTCTTCCACATATCGAGCAAGAGTGTTCAGCGGTTTTGCGGCAACAACATGCGTTAAAACAGGGGCGTAGAACGTGCCGAGCGTATCTGAAGATCGCGATGGGCTCTATATTCACGCGCCAGGAAACAGTCGCTCCTTATCCGAGCTGGCGGGCCCGATAAGGATGGCCTCCCAAAAAAGCGGACACCAATGTCCTCTCCTCAACCCAGCCGCTTGATGACAATCGTCCTAGTCTCGCGGGCGAGCGATCGAATGAGGTTGTCCACCAGATCGGCAGCCTGGGCAGCGATCTCCGGCACACCCGTCAGCTCGCCGAAGGCGGGGCGAGCGGGAGGGCCCGCAACGAAAAGGCTGGTGTTAGGAGTGCCGTCTGTGGCAATTGCGCGGCCGGCGTCGTCGCAGACCAAGCCCAGTCCCAGCGGATCGGATTGAATAAAGCCGTCCCGGTGCATTGCGAGCAGAAAACGCTGGTGCGAACAGTAGTCACGAAAATCGCGCCCTGTCGCGAGCAGAATGCGATTGCAGTGGCGTTCGGTCATGCCGCTTCGTGTCCGGATCGTCGTCGCCAGGTCATGCCTGTCGCCCCGCACTGAGCAGATATGGCCGGCGAGGATATCCATCCGCCGGGAGGCAAGGCCACGCTCAAGTGCGGCTGAAACCTGGGGAGGCATGCGGTAGCGATGAACGTCGTACCAGCGTCGCAACCGGCGGAGAAACTTTTGTCTTTCCGCCGAAGGCAAGTTCTGCCAGAGAGATTGGGATTGCTGACGCAGCGCATCGAAAACGGATTGCCATGGGATGCCTTGCGCCTGCGCCTGCGAGATGGTCGCGCGAACTCTGGCCAGAAGCTGGCGGGTGGAGGTCGGTTTTTCATCCAGGAACTCACCAAACGGGGCAAAGCCTGCACCAGCATGGGGCCTCGGCAGAAGGCCGGACCGGGACAGAAGAGTGACCTGCCCGAAGTGTCCCAGAGCCTCGAGACGAACAATGGCATCCAGGGCAGTGAGACCGGAGCCGACAATCAGGATCGGCTCGGCCGGATCGATATTTTCAAAGGCGTTCGGCGCGAATGCATCGATAACGCCGCCCGCGGCGCGGCGGTCAAGCGTATCCAGCACCGGTGGCCTCGACACAGCCGGATGACCGGTCGCCAGAATCAGGACGTCGGCTGCGACAGACATGCCTCCCGCACTCGTCACGCGCCATTGTTCCTCCATTCGGGAGACGGACCGCACATTTTCCCGAACGTGGCGAATTGCGCCTCGCTCGAGCAAGGGTGACAGCTGCGTCTCCATGAACCGCCCGAAGTCGCGGCGCCGGGCGAACACGCCCTCCGGCGTTACTGCCCGGGGATCTACGGTGAGGGTTCCACTCGTCTGCAGCCAGTCCAGAAAGGCCGCAGGCGCGCCCGGAATGGCACGCATGCGGTGTGCTGCGACGTTGAGACGAAGATCTGCGTCTTCGACATCGTAAGCAAGACCGGAGCCCAGCCTGTCACGCGGCTCGAAGACCGTCACTTCCTCCAGGTCTCGTGGGCCGCGCTCGACAAGAAGCTTGGCGATCAGGGCGCCGGTGTAGCCTCCTCCGATAATGGCGATTCGTGAACTCGATCTATGCGCGGTGGGGTAGGATCGCACCGAGGACATTCTGATTTTCAACATGGCAGACTTCCTTGCGGTTCGCGGCGGTACATCTGGACATATTTTCTATAAAATATATGTAGTTTAAAAACGCTTGTCTACAGGGACGGTTCCCCCGCTGCTATCTCTTGCTTCCGACACCATGAGCGGAGAGAAAGCATGAGCACCTTCATCGCGACCGAGTTTGCAGAGCCCGCCATTCGCCCTGTCTTCGATCGACCGGCGGATGCCGAAAGCTTGAAGGAGGCGCTGAGAACCCTCGGCGGGGGCGTCAGCGTTATCACCGCAGGCGAAGGCGAAGAGCGGTCCGGCGCGACCGTCACCTCTGCAACGGCGCTGTCCGTCGAACCTCCGCGCATGCTGGTATCCCTGAACAGATCCTCCTCGACGTGGCCCGTCGTCGAGCGCTTTCGCCATTTCGCGGTGAATGTGATCGGGGTCGACCACAGGAGCATCGCGAACCGTTTCGCCGGGATAGGGGGGGTGCGGGGGCCTGAGCGATATGCCGGCGCCGAATGGACGAGGCTTGCAAGCGGGGCGCCGGTGCTGGAAAATGCCGTGGCGGCGCTCGATTGTGAGGTCGAGGAGGCCATCGAGCGGCATAGCCACGTGATCGTGATCGGCAAGGTTCTGGCTATACGTCTCGGGCAGGGACAATCGTTGCTGTATCAGAACGGACGGTACCATTCGATCTGCAACGGGGCGGGCAAAAGTGTCGAGCGGTTTTGTGGTGACGGCGTGCGATAAAACAAAGCCTTAAAGCGTGCGGAGCGAATCCGGAGGATCGCGATGGGCGTCACGGATTGCGGTCGATCTCTCAGGCGGAGGCATTGAATGATGACATCGGCTCCAGATCGATTGCGTCCCGTTCCCGCGACGCTTCCGACCGAGGGGCATGTCATCGCCGCCGTCGAGGCCTTTTTACGGGCGCCACTTCCGCAGGGCCGTGACGGGATGTCGGCGCTGTCGAGGACCGGGCTTCTCGCGATTTCCATACCCGCGGCCTTCGGGGGCGCGGACATCTCGAACACGATCGTCGCCGAAGCCGTGAGCCGACTGGCCGTTTCCAGCAAGGATCTGGCCATTCACTTTGCGAGACACTTGGTGGCGCTCGAACTCCTTCGCACTAGCGGCTCAATCGAACAGCGCAAGGCCCTCTATACCCGAGTGGTCCTTGGGGAGACGTTCGAGCGCCTTTCCATTCTACCGGGCGATCACGTCCCGCGACTGGTCCGCCAAGGTCTATCCTTCACCGTGGAGCCGGCCCCTGCACCGGGTCCGGCTTCCGAAGCAGACTGGCGCGTGGTGGCGGGACTGGGGCCCGGCACCGTTGAGGTTGCGGCAATACTGCCGGGGACGCACTGGCAGGCGGAAGACGATGAAGCCGTGCCATCCGCCGCGACTTCCGTCTCTCCCGACCATGTTCTCGAAATGGCTCCTGAAGCATCGCTGCTAGCCGAGTTCATGGAGACTTTTCTGGACGGGGCGATCCTCCGCGGTGAATATGACGACGCATCCGGAAGCGGCATGCCGGACAATCTGTCGGTCGAATTCGAGCTTCTGGATGCCATGATCCTGAAGGTGGCGTCGGTTATCGACATCATACAAGTGGACCAGTCCCAACTCGATGTCGCCCGCATTCTACGCCTCCGTCAGGCCTTGGAAGCAGCGCGCCGCCGTTCAGGTGGTGCGACGGTTCGCGGTCGATAAGGCTCGCGGGGATCGCGGCAGTCTCACAGGCTTCGAACGCGGCGCAGCCGGCGGAACGGATGGGCACAAGACGACCCGTCCCGAGCGGAGCGATCTCTTCGATAGCGGTTCCGTCGGCGGCCTCGACAGCGCAAGGTCGACCAGCGCTTTCAGCCAAATCTGCCTTTTTGTCAGCGTGCGGTGCAGAGGTTCCGCTCGTGAGCCATGGCTGCGGGCTTCGCGAAAATACGCGGGATTCCCAAATCGCGTGTGCAAGGCGCGTGCTGGGGTCGCATTCCAGGTCCTCCTTCTTTTCCGGGTCCCGCGTCAGTCCGTTCGTGAGTGCGCTTGCGGCGGAAAATCAATTCGCGAAGCAGCGGAATATTCGCAATTCTATTTCTCTATATAAAATATAGACAATGTAGGCTGCTGTCATTCGATTATCTGACCGAGAGAGGACGAGCCCATGACACGCAAGATCAGACTTGGAGCATTTCTGCCCGGTGGCGGACAGCATATCGCCTCGTGGCGGCATCCCGACCAACCCGTCGACGGAGCGGTCAGTTTCGAGTTCCACAAACAGTTGGCATTAACCGCGGAGCGCGGCCTGTTCGACGCCTATTTTCTGGCGGACGGTCTCGCGGTGGGTTTCGGCGGCGCTCGGGAAGGCGGCAATGCCCGCGTTGCGGGCTTCGAACCGGTCACGCTCTTTGCAGCCCTCGCACCCTTCACCACCCATCTCGGCTTCATCGCAACCGCCTCGACGACCTATGAAGAGCCCTACAATACCGCGCGCAAATTTGCATCGCTCGATTTGATCTCTGACGGGCGTGCGGGCTGGAACGTCGTGACCACAACCGGCGATGCCACGGCGCAGAACTTCAATCGTGATGCGCAGTTGCCGCATGCCGATCGTTACAGGCGCGCCGTCGAGCATGTAGAGGTCGTCAGGAAACTCTGGGACAGTTTCGAGGATGATGCCTTCATCCGCGACAAGGAGACCGGCGTCTTCTTCGATCCCGCCAAGCTTCACGATGCTGACCACAAGGGCGAGCACTTCAGGGTCAAGGGCCCGCTGAACGTCTCGCGTTCGCGCCAGGGCCATCCGGTCATCGTCCAGGCCGGTCAGTCGGACGACGGTCGCGGTCTTGCTGCGGCGACGGCCGAAGTGATCTTCACCGCGCACCAGCACATCGAGACGGCGCGGGAATTCTATCGCGACATCAAGAACCGCGCACGCGGTCTCGGGCGCAATCCCGACCACATTTTAATCATGCCGGGCGTGTCGCCTTTCGTTGGCCGCACGGAAGAGGAGGCGCGCGAGAAATACGATCGCCTCACCTCGCTCATTCTCGAAGAGGACGGCGTCGGTCTCCTCAACGGCCTGACAGGCGGAACGCTCGACCTGCGGGATTACGATCTCGACGGTCCTCTGCCGCCGGCTCCGCCAACCGAGGGCATGAAGAGCCGGCAGGCGCTGATCCGTCAGATCGCCGACGAAAACAACTTCTCGATCCGTCAGCTCTACCAGTGGGTCGCTTCGGCGCGTGGTCACTTCACGATCGTCGGAACGCCCGGGCAGATCGCCGACACGCTGCAGGAATGGTTCGAGAACGAGGCTGCCGACGGCTTCAACATTCTGCCGCCATGGCTGCCGACCGGCCTCAACGACTTCGTCGACCTGGTGATCCCTGAACTGCAGCGTCGCGGGCTGTTCCGCACCGCCTACGAGGGTCGGACACTGCGCGAGAACCTCGGCCTGCCATTTCCCGTAAACCGTCATGCCGGTAAGCACCCGGTCATCCAGGCCGCGGAGTGAGGTTCAGCCATGTCCTATGAAGATCTTCGGCATGGCAGCGCCTATGGTCTCGGCCTCTCCGGAACGGAAGGCCGCACGCCGAAATGGCTGATACAGACGGCGGTAGCCGTGACACCGGTCCTCTCCCGCTATGGCCTGGTCATCGGGTTTCTGGTGTTCTGGCAGGCATCGGTCAAGTTCGGCCTCGTGAACGCTTCGGTATTCCCGCCCCTCGACCAGATTATCGCTGCCCTCTGGAAGGGTATCGCCTCGGGTGCCCTCGTGGATGACATCGCGATCAGCCTGCAGCGATCGGGCATCGCATTCGCCGCAGCGGTCGGGCTCGGTATCCCGCTTGGTCTCCTGATGGGCCAGGTCCGCGCAATCGAGCAGGTGCTCGATCCACTGCTGCAATTCTTTCGCCAGACGTCGGCTCTCGCCCTTTATCCCGTCTTCATTCTGCTGCTCGGGTTGGGGGAAGCGTCCAAGGTCTTCGTCATCTTCTGGGCGACGCTCTTTCCGATCCTTCTGTCCACCATCGGCGGGGTGAAGGAAGTGGATCGGAAACTGATCGAAATGGCACGCACTTACGGCGCCGGACCGCTCCAGATCTTCCGCCGGGTGGTCTTGCCGGCATCCGTTCCCGCCATCTTTGTCGGTCTGAGGCTTTCGGCGACCACCGCGTTGTTACTCCTTATCGCGGCCGAAATGATCGGCGCCAACAAAGGCATCGGCTTCCAGGTGATGAATGCCCAGTACAATTTCCAGATCCCGTTGATGTTCGCCGCGATCCTGCTTCTGGCGCTTCTCGGCCTCGCCGCCAATGCTGCGCTGGTCTTCCTGCAGCGACGCCTCTGCCGATGGGCCTGAACGCCCGGACCGGCACCTTCCCGTTATCTCGTGCCCGTTATCTCGTGATTGAAAGGAAAATTCCCATGACACCCCATTCCCGCAAGCTGTTCCTCTCCGCAGTCATCGCGCTTTCTCTGGCAGACACCGCCTATGCCGCGGAGGAGGTCAAGCTCCGCTATCTCGCCAGCCAGGGCGGATTGTCGGCCCATGAACTTGCCGCCGAGCTCGGCTATTTCGACGGCACCGGTATTACCATTGAAAATGTCGGCTATGCCACGGGTGGTCCGACCTCGCTGGTCGCGCTTGCCTCGGGCGATGTGGAAATCGGCAGCGCCGCGACCTCTGCCGTGCTGAACTCGATCGTGGGCGGAAACGATTTCGTCGCCGCCTATCCGTCGAACGGCATCAATGACGAGGTGCAATCGATCTTCTATGTGCTCGAAGACAGCCCGATAAAGGATATCAAAGACATAGCTGGTAAGAGCATCGCGGTGAACACGCTCGGAGCTCATCTTGACTATACGATCCGCGAGGCGCTCCATTCGGTCGACCTGCCCTCCGATGCCGCCAATCAGATCGTCGTTCCGGGGCCGCAGCTGGAGCAGGTCCTCAGGTCGGGCCAGGTCGACATTTCGGCTTTCGGCTACTGGCAGACCACCTTCGAAGGCGCGGCCAGGCAAAATGGCGGACTGCGCGCGATCTTCGATGATACCGACGTGCTCGGAGAAATCGCCGGCGGCTTCGTTGTTCTGCGCCGCGACTTCATCGCGACGCATCCGCAAGTCGCCAGGGTTTTCGTCGAACAATCGCAGCGCGCCCTGGATTACGCCCGCGAACATCCCGAGGAGACCAGGGCGATTTTTGCCAAGGCGCTCGCCGAACGCGGCGAAAATCCGGACATCGCCCGCTATTTCAGGGGTTATGGCGTGCGGCCGGGCGGCAAGGCGGTCGAGCGCGATCTTCAGTTCTGGATCGACGTCCTTGTGCGCGAAGGCAAGCTCAAGGAAGGGCAACTGGCCGCAAGGGACCTTCTCTACACTCCCGAGACGGCGAGCAATTGAGGCGTGACGATGGCTCCTTCAGGCACGATTCGCGGAGAAGTGGCGGTTCGTCACCTTTCCAAGTCCTTCATCCTCAACGGCATACCCTTGCCGGTTCTGCATGACCTGAACCTTATGATCCGCTCGGGCGAGAGCCTGGCGATCGTGGGGGCCAGCGGCTCCGGCAAGACGACGCTTCTCAGAATTCTTGCAGGTCTCGAAGAGGCCGATGGCGGCGATGTGCTGATCGATGGCCGACAGGTCCGCGGCGTCGGCACCGAGCGGGCGGTCATCTTCCAGGAGCCACGCCTTCTGCCCTGGTTGACGGTAATCGACAATATCGGTTTCGGCCTGGAGACGAGAGGCCTATCCCGCGAGGAGGCCCGGCTCGCCTCCCAGAGATATGTCGATCTCGTCGGCCTCAAGGGCTTCGAGACCGCCTATCCCCGTCAGCTCTCGGGCGGCATGGCGCAGAGGGTGGGCATCGCCCGCGCGCTTGCCGTCCAGCCGGAGATCCTTCTGCTCGACGAACCCCTGGGTGCGCTCGACGCCATGACCAAGATCGGCATGCAGCAGGAGTTGGCGCGCATCTGGAAGGAGGAGGACGTGACGACGGTGCTCGTTACTCACGATCTCGAGGAGGCGATCTTCCTGGCTGACCGCATCCTGATCCTGCCGCGCGAAAAAGGCGGGGAGCCAAGGCTGATCGACATCGACCTTCCGCGCCCGCGCGATCGCAGCACCCCCGGCTTTGTGCGCCAGCGCGAAGAATTGCTCGGGCTGTTCGGCCTGCATTAGCAACCCGAACTGCTGCCAGTTGCAGCCGGTCCGCTTTCACGAAGACCCTCGGGCGCGGGCAAGCGTAAGAAAGCACCCGGGGAACGAACCCGCCGGTCAAAGGCGACGGCCTATCGGTGCAAAGCTTTGCTCAAAGACAACTCATTCACGCAAGGCGAAGAAGAACGCGCAGTTTTTATGGGATATCATGCACGTACGCTGCGTTGATGCTGTCACCCCCATGCATCGGGTAATGAAATGGCGGAGAGGGTGGGATTCGAACCCACGATACGGTTGCCCGTATGCCGCATTTCGAGTGCGGTGCTTTCGACCACTCAGCCACCTCTCCGCTTGAGCATGATGACGCGTTGGTCAGCGCGGGCTGTCTCATAGCGGGTGTTTCAAAGGCTGGCAAGCGCGAATATCGCCTGACCCTAAGCTTTTATCTTGACAGTTTTTTGCGCCTCACGTATGCGACCGGGGAATTAGACATGGGCGTACTGTGTCTCGTTTTCCCCCGCTTCGATGCGGGAAGCCACCGGCGGGTGTTTCGGGTTCAAATAGAGCCGAGGGCATCCGCTACACCGACTGACAAAAAGACAGCCGTCCGGCAAGCCGGGCAGAGCTGGAACGAACATGAAAGGATAAAAAATGTTCGCAGTCATCAAGACCGGCGGTAAGCAGTACCGCGTCAACACCAACGACGTGCTCTCCATCGAGAAGCTGGAAGCCGAAGCTGGTGCAACCGTAGAATTCACCGAAGTCCTCGTTGTCGGCGAAGGTGCCGATGCGAAGATCGGCGCGCCTTTCGTCGCCGGTGCTTCCGTCAAGGCCGAAGTCGTCGAGCAGACCCGCGGCAAGAAGGTGATCGCATTCAAGAAGCGTCGTCGCCAGAACTCCAAGCGTTCGCGCGGCCATCGCCAGCACCACACCGTGGTGCGCATCACCGACATCGTAGCCGCTTAATCGCGCTCAAACGAGAACAAGGTTTAAAGGAGAACTCCAATGGCACACAAAAAAGCTGGCGGTTCCTCGCGTAACGGTCGCGATTCCGAGTCCAAGCGCCTTGGCGTGAAGAAGTTCGGCGGCGAAGTCGTCGTTGCAGGCAACATTATCGTGCGTCAGCGCGGCACCCAGTGGCATCCGGGTGCGAACGTCGGCATGGGCAAGGACCATACCCTCTTTGCACTTTCCGCCGGCAATGTCGCGTACCGTACGAAGGCCAACGGCCGAGTATACGTGTCCGTAATGCCGAAAACGGCGGAAGCAGCGGAATAAGCCGGTAACGCTCTAAACAGCCGGCGTCTCATCGACCCGGCTGTCCGTAACAGGTTCAGTCTAGAAAACAGGGGAGATGGGGCGCCACCCAACTCCCCTTTTTCTTGTGCCTTTTCAACCAGAAGGAGACTGAACCATGCAAAGCGAATTGTTGAGGGTCGACCAATCCCGGTCACCCCAGGACCGGCTCAGGCCGGATCGGCAGCGGAGCGATTGCCCCGTCTTGTTATCGCAGCGGCTCGTCATGCGGGCCCCCCACGAAGAAGACATCGACGCCCTTGCCCATCTCGCCAACAACGCCGCGATCGCGACCATGGTGTCGCGCATGCCGCACCCGTATACGGCTAAAGACGCCGCCGATTTCGTGCGACGCACGAATATCGGCGAGATTGGCAAGTGCGTCTATGCCATCACAAAAGCCGTAAACGGAGAGTTCCTCGGTTGCTGCGGGCTCGAACCGCATCCCAGCGACGACGAGACGTTGGAGATCGGATACTGGCTCGGCGAACCCTACTGGAACCGGGGCTATGGCACGGAGGCTGCGCATGCGCTGATCGACATGGCTTTCCGTACCCGCGACATCGAGCGGATCGATGCCCGTTGCAGGGTCACCAACATCGCCTCACGGCGGGTGATCCAGAAGTGCGGCTTCCAGTTCCAGGGTTCCGGCATGGTCGGCAACCTTGCGACCGGCGGCATGATGCCCGTCGAATGGTACAGGCTCGACCGCAAGACCTGGATGTCGCTCAAGAGCTGGGGGGAGATGAGATGAATGCTCTCCTCCAGCGTCCCGGAACGCGACCGCCCGGACCTTGCCCCATCATCGAGACGAAGCGGCTGGTGCTCCGACCGCAGCGCATGGGCGATGCCGATGCGATCGCCCAGTCTCTCTCCGACTATCAGGTGGTGCGGATGCTGGCGCGGGTGCCGGTTCCCTACGATCGTCAGGACGCCACCGACTGGCTGAGCCGGGTGACGTCCGGCCTGACGCCGGACTGGTCGTTCGCAATCACCGCCTCGGGGGACGACGTGCATATCGGCGCCGTCGCCATCGAGCTCCGGCATGGCCAGTGGAATCTCGGCTACTGGCTGGACCGCTACTACTGGGGCAGGGGCATCATGTCCGAGGCGGCTGCCGCGGCGGTCGAGCGCTTCTTCCGCCGCATGCCGGAGGAGGTGCTGCATTCCGGTGCTTTCGCCGACAATGCCGCCTCGCTGCGCATTCAGGAAAAGCTCGGCTTTGCGGTCACCCGCAGCGGCGATCTCTACTCGCGTTCCCGCAATGCGGTCGCGCCGCATATCGAGACGCGGGTGACGCAGCCGGATTTCCGTCCGGGCGCATGAAAACGGGATGCCGGGCAGGTTGATGCTGCCCGGCATCGCCGGCGGGCGGCGCTTGTCAGTGTCAGGCGAGCTCCACCCAGACCGGGAAATGATCCGAACCCGGGGCGGAAACGTCGACGCTTGCGTTTTTCAGGCGAGAGGCGAGATCACCACTGAGGAAACAGTAGTCGAGATGCTTGCGCACGGTGCGATCGGGACTCATCCAGCTGTAGCCTTCCGGGCTATGGGCGCGGCAATGCGCCAGCGCATCGAGCGGCAGGTCGGCGCGCGGCACGCGGCCGTAGAAGGCGTCATTGAGGCCGACCATCTCGATATATTCGGGCGATTCCGGTTCCATGTTGAAATCGCCCATGACGAGGTAGCCGGAGGGAACCGGCAGACCCTTAAGCCCGAATTCGCAGGCTCCCGTCAGAGCTCCGCCTTCGTGGGCGAAGTTTGCGACACGTTCCTTGATGAAGCGGATCTGGGCGATCCGTTCGCCGGGCGAAACGTGATCGAGATGGAGGGAATAGACGCGCAGCGGGCCGTCTGGCGCGTCTATAACGGCCTCGACTGCGCCGCGTTGCAGGTTGAGCTTGTCATAGGTTCGGCTGCGCGGCAGCAGCAGATGCCGGGTCGCAAGGATCGGGTAGCGCGACAAGACCATGTTGCCGAACTGGAAGCGACGTTCGGCGCGGCGGCCACCAATGACCTGTTGGTCGACCAGAACGTCGCAAGCCGCACCGAAGGCGCAGGAGTATTCGGGAAAGAGCCCGGCGAAAGTTTCGACGAGATCGGCATGGCCGTTGCGATGAAAACCGCGGGTTACTTCCTGCAGGGCGATGACATCGGCGTCCCGGATGCTGTCGGCAATCCGCACGGGGTCGAATTTGTCATCCAGACCCATGCCGAACTGGATGTTGTAGCTGACGAACTTCACGATACTCTTTGACCTCCGCTTCAACCGGCTATATCGATGGCCGCATAAATTCCGTACATCCCGACACGTTATCAATGGCTGAAGCATGAAATTTCTCGACGAGGCAAAGGTTTATATCCGCTCAGGCGACGGTGGCGCCGGAAGCGTCTCGTTCCGTCGCGAAAAATTCATCGAGTTCGGCGGCCCGGACGGCGGTGATGGCGGGCGCGGCGGCGACGTGTGGGTGGAGGCCGTCAACGGTCTCAACACGCTGATCGACTTCCGCTTCCAACAGCACTTCAAGGCCAAGGTCGGCATGCATGGCATGGGCCGCAACCGGACCGGCGCGAACGGCGACGACGTGACGCTGAAAGTGCCTGTTGGCACGCAGATCTTCGAGGAAGACAACGAGACGCTGATTGTCGACATGACCGTCGAAGGCCAGCGTTTCCGGCTTGCCAAGGGCGGCAATGGCGGCTTTGGCAACGCCCATTTCAAGTCGTCCACCAACCAGGCGCCGAACTGGGCCAATCCCGGTCTCGAGGGTGAGGAGAAGACGATCTGGCTGAGGCTGAAACTGATTGCCGATGCCGGCCTCGTCGGTCTGCCGAATGCCGGCAAGTCGACTTTCCTCGCATCGGTGACCCGCGCCCGGCCGAAGATCGCCAACTATCCCTTCACGACACTGCATCCGAACCTCGGCGTCGCGACCATAGACGAGCGGGAATTCATTCTCGCCGACATTCCCGGCCTGATCGAAGGCGCTCATGAAGGTGTGGGCATCGGCGACCGCTTCCTTGGTCATGTCGAGCGCACGCGCGTGCTGCTGCATCTCGTTTCCGCACAGGAGGAAAATGTCGGCAAGGCCTACAAGACCGTGAAGCATGAGCTGGAAGCCTATGGTGGCGGGCTCGAGGACAAGCCGGAGATCGTCGCGTTGTCGCAGATCGACGTGCTTGACGAAGCGGGCCTGAATAAGAAGGCGCAGGAGCTGAAAAAGGCCTCCGGCAAGGTGCCGCTGCTTCTTTCCGCCATCACCGGCAAGGGCATGACCGAGGCGCTCCGCGCGCTCCGGGACGTCATCGTCGCCGAGAACGGGGACGTGGATCTTCCGGAAAAGCGGGACAAGAACCGCAAGCGCGATCTGGATACGGAAAGCGACGAATAGCATGACCGCCGCACGCAAATCGCTGACTCGCTATAAGCGCATCGTCATCAAGATCGGTTCGGCGCTGCTGGTCGATCGCGGCAGCGGTCTGAAGAAAGCCTGGCTCGATGCCATCTGCGACGATATCGCTGAGCTCAAGGCTCGCGGCATCGACGTGCTGGTCGTTTCCTCGGGTGCGATTGCGCTCGGAAGAACGGTACTCGACCTTCCCTCCGGGGCGCTGAAACTGGAGGAGAGCCAGGCGGCGGCTGCAGTCGGTCAGATTGCGCTTGCGCGTCACTGGTCGGAAAGCCTGTCACGCTCCTCCATCGTCGCCGGCCAGATCCTCCTGACGCTCGGCGATACCGAGGAGCGCCGGCGCTATCTCAATGCGCGCGCTACGCTGAAACAGCTTCTGAAGATCGGGGCTGTCCCGATCATCAACGAGAACGACACTGTCGCCACGACCGAGATTCGCTACGGCGACAACGACCGGCTTGCCGCCCGCGTCGCCACCATGGCCGGCGCCGACCTGCTGGTGCTTTTGTCGGATATCGACGGTCTCTACACCGCACCGCCGCATCTCGATCCGCAGGCGAGGTTCCTCGACACCGTTGCCGAGATCACACCGGAGATCGAGGCGATGGCCGGCGGGGCCGCGTCCGAACTTTCGCGCGGCGGCATGCGGACCAAGATCGATGCCGGCAAGATCGCGACCGGAGCGGGCTGTGCGATGATTATCGCTTCGGGCAAGGCCGACCATCCGCTGAAAAGCATCGTCGATGGCGCTCGCCATTCGTGGTTTGCACCGTCCGCGGCACCCGTCACCGCGCGCAAGACCTGGATCGCCGGCCAGCTCCAGCCGGCGGGCGAACTGCATATCGATGCCGGCGCGCAGGTTGCGCTCAAGGCGGGCAAGAGCCTGCTGCCGGCCGGTGTGCGCACGGTTGCCGGCCAGTTCAGCCGCGGCGATACCGTTTCGGTCATCGGAACCGAAGGCCGCGAGATTGCCCGGGGGCTCGCCGGCTACGATGCCGACGATGCCCGCAAGATCGCCGGTCGCAAGTCCGGCGAGATCGAGGAGATCCTCGGTTATGCCGGTCGCTCGGCCATGATCCACCGGGACGACCTGGTGATGACCGATCCGGCACATAAGCACGAGCATATTGCGAGTGCCGAAAACAAGGACGAAGCCCATGCTTGACACGGCAAACGCCAACCAGACGGACATCGACGCCCTGATGCTCGATATCGGCCGCAGTGCACGCGCTGCCGCCCGACCGTTGGCGATTGCCCCAACCGAGCAGAAGAATGCGGCGCTCATCGCCATGGCCGATGCGATCCTGGCCGGCGAGGAAGCGATCCTTGCGGCCAATGCCATCGATGTCGAAAACGGCAAGGCCTCGGGTTTGACGGGCTCCTTCATGGACCGCCTGACGCTCGATTCCAACCGGGTTGCCGCCATCGCAAAGGGCATTCGTGAAGTCGCTGAACTGAAGGACCCCGTCGGCGAAATCATGGCCGCCTGGGAGCGCCCGAACGGTCTCCGGATCGAGCGTGTGCGCACGCCGCTCGGTGTGATCGGCGTCATCTACGAGAGCCGTCCGAACGTGACGGCGGATGCCGGTGCGCTTTGCCTGAAGGCCGGTAATGCTGTCATCCTGCGCGGCGGTTCGGATTCGGTTCATTCCTCGCGTGCGATCCATGCCTGCCTCGTGAAGGGGCTCGAAAAGGCGGGCCTGCCTGCGGATGCGATCCAGCTCGTTCCCGTCACGGATCGTGCCGCGGTCGGCGCCATGCTGACCGGCCTCGGGGGCACGATCGACGTCATCGTGCCGCGCGGCGGCAAGAGCCTTGTCGCCCGCGTCCAGTCGGAGGCGCGCGTGCCGGTCTTCGCCCACCTCGAAGGCCTCTGCCATATCTATGTGGATGCTTCGGCCGATCTCGAAATGGCGAAGAAGATCGTGGTCAATTCCAAGATGCGCCGCACCGGCATCTGTGGCGCGGCCGAAACCCTGCTCGTGGACAGTGCGGCGATCGGCACCCATCTGATGCCGATTCTCGAGGCGCTGACGGAAGCGGGCTGCGAAATCCGCGCCTCGGCGACGGTGCTGAAGGTCCATCCGGGGTTCAAGCCGGCGACAGAGGAAGACTGGCGCACCGAATATCTCGATGCCATCATCGCGGTCGCGATCGTGGATGGTGTTTCCGGCGCGATCGACCATATCAACCGCTATTCGTCGAACCATACGGAAGCGGTGCTGGCGGAAGATCCTGACGTCGTCGAGCGCTTCTTCAACGAGATCGATTCCGCAATCCTGCTGCATAATGCCTCCACCCAGTTTGCCGACGGCGGCGAGTTCGGCATGGGGGCGGAAATCGGGATCGCCACCGGCAAGATGCACGCGCGCGGTCCCGTGGGTGTCGAACAACTGACATCCTTCAAGTACCGGGTGCGTGGCACCGGACAGGTGCGGCCCTGACGTGACGGCCAAGGACCCGATTGCCCACCGATACCGTTTCATGCCGCATACCGAGCGCGGCATGGTGATCGGCCTGTTCGGCGGGTCCTTCAATCCGCCGCATGAAGGGCACGCGCTGGTGGCCGAGATCGCGATCAGGCGACTCGGCCTCGACCAGCTCTGGTGGATCGTGACGCCTGGCAATCCCTTGAAGAGCCACAGCAATCTCGCTCCCCTTTCCGAACGGCTGGCAAAATGCGAGGAATTTGCCACGGACCCCCGCATCAAGGTGACGGCCTTCGAGCAGACGCTCGGCACCAGCTATACGGCAAGGACACTGGATTATGTGAAGGCGCGCAATCCGCATGCGCGCTTCATCTGGATCATGGGCGCCGACAATCTCAAATCGTTCCACAAGTGGCAGCAATGGCGGCGGATCGCGACGACTTTCCCCATCGCGGTGATCGACAGGCCGGGTTCGACACTGTCCTATCTCTCGTCGAAAATGGCGCGGACCTTCGATTATGCCCGCATCGACGAGGACGATGCCGGCGTCCTCTGGAAGAAAAAGGCCCCTGCCTGGACCTTCATCCACGGGCCGCGCTCGCCGCTGAGCTCCACTGCGCTCAGGGAGGCTGCCGAATGATGCTTCCCGTGCTGTCCACATAGCCAATTCGGGCTCTCTTGAAAGATTAACGGAACGATGCCACCTTCTATGAGCGATTACCGAACGAGGGAATCGCCGACGTGCTGTTCTGTTATGCCAAGGAAAGGAAAAACTCTGACAACAGTACACACCAAGGGAAAGATGCCTGTCGTCCTTCCCAAAAGCCCGGAACGTGGCGCCGATGCCGCAGCCCGCGCGCTTGAGCTGGTCCTTGCAAGCCTCGAGGACTCCAAGGCAGAAGATATCGTCACCATCAACATTGCCGGAAAATCCGCGCTGGGCGACTACATGGTCGTAGTCTCCGGGCGCTCGAACCGGCATGTGACCGCGATCAGTGAGCACCTGATTTCCGACCTCAAGGAGGAGGGCTTCGGCTCCGCCCGAGTCGAGGGACTGGAAACGGGCGACTGGGTGCTGATAGACACCGGTGACGTGATCGTGCATGTGTTCCGTCCTGAAATCCGCGAGTTCTACAACATCGAAAAGATGTGGGCGGCTCCGGATATCGAGGAAGGGCGACTGCACTAGACCATCGACTGTCGGCCGGCTGCCGCTCATCCGGCAGTGAAGGAAGCCGAGCGATGCAGCGATCCAGGCTATCGCTGCCGATCAGGTTTTGCGGTCGAAATGGATGGAGTGCGACATGCGAATTGGCATCTATGCCGTGGGCCGGCTGAAATCCGGGCCGGAGAAGGAACTTGCGTCCCGCTATCTGGACCGGTTTGCCAAGGCGGGACCGCCGAACGGCCTTGAGCTTTTCCGCATGGTCGAACTCCCCGAAAGCCGCGCGGGAAACGCGCAGACGCGCAAGCGTGAGGAAGCTGCCGAGCTGCTGAAAAGCATGCCGGACGGTGTTATGATCGTTGTGCTCGACGAGCGTGGCAAGGCGCTCGACAGCGAGGAGTTCGCTGCGCTGCTCGGCGAACATCGCGACCGCGGCCAGCGCGATCTCGCAATCGTGATCGGAGGCGCCGATGGCGTCGATCCGGACCTTCGGGAACGGGCGAAGGTCGTTCTCAACCTCGGAAGGCTGACATGGCCGCACCAACTGGTGCGAATCCTGATCGCCGAACAGCTTTACCGCGCCGTCACCATTCTTTCCGGCCATCCCTATCATCGGGTCTGATCCATGCCGGTGTCGCATGGCGCTTTGCGCCGACGGCAAATCAGCGTAATTTCCGCGGCGAACCGGGAAAGCCCCTTGCGACAAGACAAACGACCAACCATGCAAAAAGCCTTCACGGCCTCCGGGCGCCGCGTCCTGCGCGCCGGCGCGGGCGGCGCGCTGACGATGCTTGCTGCGGTCATGGCCGGACATGTCCTGACGCCCGCGAGGGCACAGGAACCGATTGAGCCCGCAACTCCGGCCGCTTCCACGGTTACGCCAGGTGGCGGGCAGGCCGCAGCCCCGTCTCCCGAATCCGGTGCGGAGGACGCGGCGCAGGCCCTGCGCCAGAAGCGGGATCAGATCGGGCGCGAACTGCAGGAGCTTTCCCGAAGCATGCAGCTTTCCCAGGAGAAGGCCGAGAACCTCCAGCAGAGCATCGCCGCGATCGCCAAGACCTCGGAAAGCCTGAAATCGGCGCTGATCGAATCCGCTGCGCGACGCAAGGAACTGGAACGAAAGATGGCCGGGAGCGAGCGCAAACTTGCCGATCTCGGTATCCGGGAAGACAAGATACGGCATTCCTTCAAGGAACGGCGTGCGGTTCTCGCGGAGGTGCTGGCCGCGCTCCAACGCATGGGCCGCAACCCGCCGCCGGCACTTCTGGTCAGCCCGGACGATGCGCTTGCCTCGGTGAGAACGGCCATTCTGCTTGGCGCCGTGGTTCCCGGCGTCCGCAAGGAGACGGACCGGCTTGCCGCCGATCTGCAGGAACTCTTGAGGCTGCGCGACGAAGGCCAGAAGGAAATGGCCAGTCTTGTTGCGACCATGCAGAGCCGGCAGGAGGAAGAGCGGCGCATGGATCTGCTGCTTGTCGAAAACGACCGCCTTTCGAAGCGCAATGCCGAGGAACTGGAGACAGAAAGACGCCGTTCCGAAGAACTCGCGGAGCGCGCCTCAACCATGGAGGGACTGATCGCCTCGCTGGAAAGCGAGATCTCCTCGGTGCGGGAGGCGGTCGAAGCGGCGCGTGCGGAAGAAGAGAAACGGCGTCAGCAGACAGAGGAACAAAAGCAGAAAGCAAGGGAGCTGGCGCTCTCGACATTGCCCGATAAAAACCGCATTGCGCCCGCATATCCCTTCTCGGAGCTGAAGAAGAAACTGGAACTGCCCGTCGCGGGCGATATCCTACGTCAGTTCGGCGATCCGGACGGCACGGGACATGCGGCGAAGGGCATGGTGATCGCCGCGTCAGCCGGTGCGCTGGTAACGGCGCCGGCCGATGCCTGGGTGGTTTTCGCGGGGGAATTTCGCAGTTACGGACAGATGGTGATCCTGAATACCGGTGACGGTTATCATGTCGTTCTCTCAGGCATGGACAGGATCAGCACCAGCCAGGGCAAGTTCGTGCTTTCGGGCGAACCGCTGGCGGTGATGGGAGAAAAAAGAGTGGCGAGCGCGACGGGTTTGGCGCTGGAAACCGATCGTCCGACCCTTTACATTGAGTTTCGCAAAGATGGAAAACCGGTTGATTCCCGTCCGTGGTGGACAGGGAACGATTCTGGAAAGGCTGAGAATGGTACGTAGGGTCTCTCTTGTTCTCGTCGGTGCACTGATGGGTGCGACTGCGATGAGCGTTCTTTATTCGGCCGGAATTCCTGCCCAGGCAGCGGGAGCCTCGACCTACAAGGAGCTGTCGATTTTCGGCGATGTCTTCGAACGGGTGCGAGCCCAGTACGTTACGCCGCCGGATGAGGAAAAACTGGTCGAAAATGCCATCAACGGCATGCTGACCTCGCTCGATCCTCATTCGGTCTACATGAATGCCAAGGATGCGGCGGACATGCAGACCCAGACCAAGGGCGAGTTCGGCGGCATCGGCATCGAAGTGACGATGGAAGACGAACTGGTCAAGGTTATCACTCCGATCGACGACACGCCCGGCGCCAAGGCCGGCATTCTCGCCGGCGACTTCATCTCCGAGATCAACGGCGAATCCGTTCGCGGCTTGAAGCTGGAAGACGCCGTCGACAAGATGCGCGGTCCGGTCAATACGCCGATCAAGCTCACCATCCTGCGTAAGGGCGCGGACAAGCCAATCGAGCTTAGCGTCGTGCGCGAAATCATTCCGATCCGGGCGGTGAAGTCGCGTGTCGAGGGCGATGTCGGTTATCTCAGGGTGATCTCGTTCACCGAGAAGACCTACGACGATCTCGAAGCCGCCATCGCCAAGATCAAGAAGGAAGTCCCGGCTGACAAGCTGAAGGGCTATGTCCTCGACCTTCGCCTCAACCCGGGCGGTCTGCTCGATCAGGCGATCTATGTTTCGGACGCTTTCCTCGAGCGTGGCGAAGTCGTTTCCACCCGTTCGCGCGATCCGGAGGATACCCGCCGCTTCAATGCCAGTGCCGGCGATCTGACCGACGGCAAGCCGGTCATCGTGCTGGTCAATGGCGGTTCCGCCTCGGCCTCGGAAATCGTGGCCGGTGCGCTGCAGGATCTGAAGCGAGCGACCGTCGTCGGTACGCGTTCGTTCGGCAAGGGCTCAGTGCAGACGATCATTCCGATGGGCGACAAGGGGGCGCTGCGGCTGACGACGGCGCTTTATTACACGCCGTCCGGCAAGTCGATCCAGGGCACGGGCATCGAACCGGACGTCAAGGTCGAACAGCCGCTGCCACCGGAACTTCAAGGCAAGGTTCGCGCCGAGGGCGAATCCGCGCTGCCGGGCCACATCAAGGGCCAGAACGAGAACGAGGAAGGCTCCGGCTCTTCAGCTTATGTTCCGCCGGAGGCCAAGGACGACCTCCAGCTCAACTACGCGCTCGATCTGCTGCGCGGGGTGAAGACGGATCCTTCCTTCCCGCCGGACCCGCAGAAGGCCGTGGTTTCGAAGTAAAAACAAGGGCGCCGGCGTAATCCGGCGCCCCAACGCATTTGCGACCCGGGAGCGGATAGAACCTTGAGCGCCGATCTCCACGCACCGCTCGGTCAGAGCCGCAAGACCGGTGGCGCGCGCCGCCGTGTTCCTTCCCCAGGCGCGCTCGCAGGTGGTTTTTTTGTTCTCGGCCTCCTCGGACTTTCCTTCTATTCGACATTCGCGCCGCTGCCGCTCACAACGCTGCAGCCGACGGATCTGCAGGAAGTTGCGGCTTCGGCGGACGCTGACGTGTTGAAACCGGATGCGGAACAGGGGCTTCTGGCCAGCCGACCGAGGTCAGGGGCCAATGTCGAACGCACCGTGACCGAGGATGGTTCGGTGGTGACGAAATATTCCCCCAGGCAACGGGACGGAAAAGGTCCCGTGCTGATCGGCGCCCAGGATATCGGCCAGGATCCGCGCATGGCTGCCTTTCCGGACGATGATCTGTTGGAGGATACGCCGGAAGGGCGCATTCCGGTCGTGGGGGCCGACGGTCTGCGCTCCGTCGACCTTTATGCCCGGCCATGGTCCGGCGCGCGCGGCACGCGCGTCGCCATCGTGGTAGGCGGTATCGGGCTCAGCCAGACGGGAAGCCAGAAGGCCGTGCGGGAATTGCCCGCGGATATCACGCTTGCCTTCGCCTCGACCGGCAACAGCCTGACCCGCTGGATGCAGGAGGCACGCCGCAAGGGCCATGAAGTGCTGTTGCAGGTGCCATTCGAGCCGATCGATTATCCGGCTAATGATCCAGGCCGTGGCACGCTGCTGACGAGCCGATCCGCTGCCGACAATCTGAAAAGGCTGCATGAGGCGATGGCGCGGATGACCAATTACACCGGTATCATGAACTATATGGGCGGCCGGTTTCTTGCCGATGGCGAGGCCCTGGAGCCGGTGATGCGCGATATCGGCGAGCGGGGCCTGCTCTTTCTCGATGACGGGTCCACGGCCCGTTCGCTCAGCGGCGATTTCGCCAAGGCGATCGGCATGCCGCACGCCTATGGCAATCTGTTGCTCGACGGCCAGCTCGACCGGCGCGCCATTCTTGACAAGCTGGATGAGCTGGAGCGCATAGCGCGTCGCAGCGGCGGGGCGATCGGCACGGCATCGGCCTTCGACGAGACGATCCTGGCGATCCGCGACTGGGCCAAGGAAGCCTCCGGCCGTGGTATCGAAATCGTCGGCGTTTCCGCATTCGCGACCGATTCGGAACAATGAAAGGATGAAACGAGAGCCATGAGCGAGCCGAAGATCAGAGCCGAAGACCTGCCCTACCGTCCCTGCGTCGGCGTCATGGTGCTGAACCGTGAGGGTCTTGTCTGGGCCGGCCGGCGGATACCCGAGGGCAATTCGGAATATGACGGCTCGCCCATGCTCTGGCAGATGCCGCAGGGTGGCATAGACAGTGGCGAGGAGCCGCTGGCTGCGGCCATCCGGGAGCTCTACGAGGAAACCGGCATGAGGAGCGTGTCGCTCCTTGCAGAGGCCGGACGCTGGATCAATTACGATCTTCCCCCCGAGCTCATCGGCATCGGGTTGAAGGGTAAGTATCGAGGGCAGACGCAGCGCTGGTTCGCCTTTCGTTTCGAGGGTAACGAGGACGAGATAGCCATCTCGCCGCCGCCGGGCGGACATATCGCCGAGTTCGATGCCTGGGCGTGGAAGCCGATGGCCGAACTTCCGGAGCTAATCGTTCCGTTCAAGCGCAAGGTCTATGACGAGGTTGTCGCGGAATTCTCGCATCTGGCGGGCGTTCCGGCCTAATTGAACCTGCCCGCAGAAAGGCAGAGGAAAAGGCGTCGCCCGGAGACGACGCCTTCAAAGATCCCATCAACGATCTGGCGTTCAGCCTTGCGTGATCGGCGCGATCTGGATTTCCACGCGGCGGTTCTGCGCGCGTCCGTCCGGCGTCGCGTTGGATGCGATCGGCTGGCTCGGACCGAAGCCGACGGAGGAAACGCGACGCTGATCCACACCCTGGCCAAACAGGTAGTTGGCGACCGAGTCGGCGCGGTTCTGCGACAGCTGCTGGTTATGCTGCAAGCTGCCGGTCGAATCGGTATGACCGTTGACGTCGACCAGCGTGCGGTTGAACTTGTTGAGGACGATCGCGACCGAGTTCAGCGTCGGATAGAACTGCGGCATGACTGCATACTGGTCGGTGGCGAAGGTGATGTTGGACGGCATGTTGAGGATGATCCGGTCGCCGACGCGGGTGACCGAGATGCCCGTTCCCTGCAACTGGGCGCGCAATTCGGCTTCCTGCTGGTCCATGTAGTTGCCGATCGCGCCGCCGGCCAGCGCGCCGATACCGGCGCCGATCAGGGCGGCATTGCGGCTTGAGCGCCCGCCACCGCCGACGACCGCGCCGCCGACTGCACCGAGAGCCGCACCGAGCACTGCGCCGCCTGCGGTATTGGAAACCTTCTGCTGACCGGTATAGGGATCGGTCGTGGTGCAGGAGGAAAGATAGATCGCGGCGAGCGCGAGGATCGAAAGCTTCTTGATCATCGTCGGAATCACTCCCAGTGGAACTCGGAAGGCCTCAACAGCCAAATTGCGGCAATATGAAGTTGCGAGGCCGGCGATCTTACTCGGCGGCGCTCTTTCTGCCATAGCGCTTTTCGATGTAGTCGATCACCAGTGCTTCGAAATCCGACGCGATATTGGGGCCACGCAGCGTCATCGCCTTCTGTCCGTCGATGAAGACGGGGGCAGCCGGGCTTTCGCCCGTTCCGGGAAGCGAGATGCCGATATCGGCATGCTTGCTCTCACCCGGTCCGTTGACGATGCAGCCCATCACCGCGACGTTGAGCCCCTCGACGCCGGGATAGCGCTCGCGCCAGATCGGCATGTTCTTGCGGATGTCGTTCTGAATACGCTGGGCGAGTTCCTGGAACACCGTCGAGGTGGTGCGTCCGCAGCCGGGACAGGCGGCGACCACCGGCACGAACTGGCGAAAGCCCATTACCTGCAGGAGTTCCTGGGCCACCTGAACTTCACGGGTGCGGTCGCCGTTCGGCTCGGGCGTCAGCGAAACGCGGATCGTATCGCCGATCCCGTGCTGCAGAACGTAACCCATGGCGGCGGACGATGCGACAATGCCCTTCGAGCCCATCCCTGCCTCGGTTAGGCCGAGATGCAGCGCATGGTTGGAGCGCTCGGCCAGCATGGAATAGACGGCGATGAGGTCCTGCACCTGGGAAACCTTGGCCGAGAGGATGATGCGGTTGCGCGGCAGGCCGATCTCTTCGGCAAGCTCGGCGGACAGAAGCGCCGATTGCACGATCGCCTCGCGCGTCACCTGCCGGGCGGAAAGCGGGAAGCCTTCCTCCTGGTTCTTGTCCATCAGCCGGGTCAGAAGCTCCTGGTCGAGCGAACCCCAGTTGACGCCGATGCGGACAGGCTTGTCGTAGCGGATCGCCATTTCGACGATATCGGCGAACTGCTTGTCCTTCTTGTCCTTGAAGCCGACATTGCCGGGATTGATGCGGTATTTCGCCAGGGCCTCGGCGCAGGCCGGATGATCGGCCAGAAGCTTGTGGCCGATATAGTGGAAATCGCCGACGAGCGGCACATCTATGCCGAGCCGCAGCAGCCGCTCGCGGATCTTCGGCACGGCGGCCGCGCTCTCGTCACGGTCGACCGTGATGCGCACGATCTCGGACCCTGCCTTGAACAGCGCCGCCACCTGGGCGACCGTCGCATCGACATCGGCCGTATCTGTGTTGGTCATCGATTGCACGACGACGGGCGCGCCGCCGCCGACGATCACGCCGCCGACGTCGACAGCCACGGTTGCACGGCGCGGTTTGGGATCAAATTCGTCTGCTGAAGCCATCGGAGTCTCTCGAACGGCAGAAAACTGCACGACTGAGGTGGATCAAACGGGGTCGCTTGTCAACCGCAGGCTAAAAAACCTTCATGTCTCGAGCGGGGTCACAAGCAGACGCACCAGCACCGGAAGCTTGCGGGAGAGCGCCTCTATGTCCCGTGTCCGCATCTTCATGCCCTCGGCGGCATCAAGAAGAATTGATGCAATCTCCTCCAGGGAAATGTCGCCCGCCGCGGTGCCGATCCGACCCGCCTTGGAGGCTGACAGCAATCCCCTGGCAATCTCCGTTTCAACGGTCCTCATCCAGGCGAGGAACAGGTCACCGGCAAATTCGTGCTTCACGTCGAAAATTTCCGCGCCATGCGGCGTTTCGGCAATCTCCTGGTGCGGACGCAGGATGCCCTCGATCAGCGCCGCCTCGACCTCTTCGCTGACAGACCTTCGCCCGTCGAAGCATCCGGCGACCTTCTCCCGCATTTCCTCCATCTTCATTTCAACGCAGGCGCCGAAGATGTCCGCCTTGTTGCGGTATAGAAGATAGAGCGCGGGGCGGGAAAGCCCTGCGGCCCTGGCGATGTCGTCCATCGTCGTGCGCTTATAGCCGTAGGTTATGAAGGTGGCGAGCGCCGCCGCCAGCGCTGCCGTCCGTTTGTGATCGGTTTTCAAATCAGCCATATTTGACATTCTGACATATTTTGTTATTTTGTCACGACGATAATCCCGGACGACCCTAAAGCAGGAGGGCTTCGAAGTGAACCTGATCGTCAATGGTACGGCACGCGCCGTCGAGGTGGAACCGGACATGCCGCTCCTTTGGGCGCTGCGCGATGCGCTCAACATAAAGGGGCCGAAATTCGGCTGCGGCGCGGGTCTGTGCGGGGCCTGCACGGTCATCATCGACGGCGAGGCGGTGCGCTCGTGCCAGATCGCGGCAGCAGACGTCACCTCGCCCGTCCGCACCATCGACGGGCTTGCCTCCGGGAATGAGCTTCATGCGGTCCAGCAGGCATGGATCGACGAACAGGTGGCGCAGTGCGGCTATTGCCAGGCCGGCCAGATCATGAGCGCCGTAGCGCTGCTGGAGAACAATCCCTCTCCCACGGATGAGGAGATCGACGCCGCCATGGCCGGCAATCTCTGTCGCTGCGGCACATATCCGCGCATCCGCGCCGCGATACACAGGGCAGCCGTGCAAATGGCGGGGGCATGACCATGGCGAGCATCGGCAAGATCGCGCGGCGCACCTTTCTTCTCGGCACGGCCGCGGTCGCGGGTGGCGTCGCCTTCGGCTACTACAGCTACAGGAAGCCCTTCGCCAACCCGCTGAAGGATGAACTTGCAGAAGGCGAGGCGACCTTCAATCCCTATATCAAGATCGGTTCCGACAACCGTATCACCATCATTGCCCCGCGGGCCGAGATGGGGCAGGGCAGCTACACGACGCTTATCGCCCTTGTCTGCGAGGAACTCGACGTTTCGCTGGATCAGGTGGTCATCGAACACGGACCGTCGGCGCCTGCCTATTACAATGCGGCGGCCATGCGTGAAGGCGCGCCGTTTCCGCGCTTCGACGAAAGCTTCCTGGCCGAGAGCCTGCGCGGCACCATGGGCGTCGTCGCGAAATTCGTCGCCTTGCAGTTCACCGGCGGTTCGACCTCGATGATCGACGGTTTCGACAGGATGCGTCAGGCAGGTGCCGCCGCGCGCGAGACCCTGAAGCAGGCGGCCGGCCGTCGGCTCGGAGTGGGGGTGGGATCGCTGACGACGAAAGACGGCATCATCACTGATACTGCATCCGGCAGGGTGCTCTATTACGGGGAAGTGGCGCTGGAAGCCGCGGAACTGGTGCCACCGTCCGACATTGCCTTGCGTGAGCGAAAGGACTGGAAGCTCCTCGGCAAGCCGCAGCCGCGCAAGGACATGCTGGCCAAGGTTACCGGCGCGCCGATCTACGGCGTCGACGTCGACCTGCCCGACATACTTTACGGTACGGTCAGGATGAACCCGAGTCCCGGCGGCAGGATGAAAACCTTCGATGCCGCCGCAGCGCTCGCCATGCCAGGCGTGAAGAAGGTCGTCGCGATAGACAGCCCCTATGGGCATGGCATCGGCGTGATCGCTGACAATACCTGGCGTGCTTTCAAGGCGGCGGAAGCCGTCACCATCGAATGGGAAAAGGGACCGATCCCGCCCTCATCCGCCGATATGCAGGCCTTGCTCACGGAAGCCCTCAAGGGATCGGATTCCTTCAGCTTGCGCACGCTCGGCGATCCGGACCTCGTCTTCGCCGACGCTCCCCATGACAGCATCGTTGAGGCGGAATACGACGCGCCATTCCTCTCCCATGCCGCCATGGAACCGATGAATGCCACCGCAAGGCTAAAGGACGGTCTGCTGGAGGTCTGGGCGCCGAATCAGGGACCGACGCTGATCGATACGGTGGGTTCCCGCATCACAGGCCTGCCGAAGGAAAAGATCAGGGTCCATACCACCTTTCTCGGCGGCGGTTTCGGGCGTCGTATCGAACCGGATTTTTCCGATTACGCGATCCGGCTTGCTCTCGAAGCAGAGGGGAGGCCGGTAAAGGTGACCTGGACCCGCGAGGAGGACATGACGCATGGTCCCTATCGTCCGGTGGCCAAGGCGCGCTACAAGGCGGTTCTCGGCGAAAAGGGCGTCCCCCGTGCGCTTGCAGGGTCAGTTGCCTCGCCTTCGGTGATGGAGAGCGCCATCGGTCGCTATTATCCTGACATACCCATGGGAGGACCTGACAACGCCCTTATCGACGGCGCCTTCAACCAGCCCTATGGTATCGAGAACTATCGCATCGACGGTCGCAAGGTGCCGCTGGCGGTTCCGGTCGGCTTCTGGCGTTCGGTCGGCAACTCCTACAACGTGTTCATGCATGAAAGCTTCATCGACGAGATTGCTCATGCCGGCGGCCGAGATCCGCTCGATCTCCGCAGAGACCTGATGGCGGATTTTCCCGTCGCCCGCACCGTCGTCGAGAAAGCGGCCGACATGGCCGGCTGGGGAACGCCCGCCCGGCCCGGCCATGCCCGGGGCCTCGCCTTCTCGCTCTCCTTCGGCACATGGGTTGCCGAGGTGGTGGAAGTGTCCGACCGGAATGGTGCGATCCACATCGAGAACGTCTGGTGCGCTGCAGATCCGGGTCTCGTGCTCGATCCGCTCAACTTCAAGGCCCAGATGATGTCGGGCATCGTTTTCGGCCTGTCGGCGGCCATCGGCCAGCAGATCACCTTTGCAGACGGCGTGGTCGAGCAATCCAATTTCCACGATCACGATGCATTGCGCATCGACAGATGTCCGAGGATCGAGGTCGAGCTTCTGGAAAACTCGACGCACATGGGCGGCGCGGGCGAGCCCGGCACTCCGCCGTCGATGCCGGCGCTCGGCAATGCGATCTTCGCACTGACCGGCAAGCGGCTCCGCCGCCTGCCTTTTGCAAACGAAATCGAATTTGCCTGACCGGTCGAGGCCGTCAGTGTCCCCGAACGCTGTCGGCATGCCGGGCGAGGCCCGATAATGCCAATACCACAAGGGTCAGCAGGGATGCTCCGGTATAGACGGTCGAAAGCGATGTGTATTCGGCGATGAAGCCGATCACCGACGGCGCAAACAGGATACCCGAATAACCGAGCGAGGTGACAACCGAAAGCCCGATCCCAGGGGCAAGTCCGGGAATATTGCCGCCGGCCGAAAAGGCGATCGGCACCATGTTGGAAATGCCGATGCCTGCAATGCCGAAGCCGATCAGTGCGACCGTCACATCGGGTGCCTGCCCGGCGATAACGAGGCCGACGAAGGATATGGCGGCACAGATCCGCAGCGTTCTGACGGCACCCAGCCGGTCGCGTACCAGATCGCCGGCAAACCGCATTGCCGCCATGGCGAGAGAAAAAGCGGCAAAGGCGAAGCCGGACAGTGCGGTCGGCGCGTTGAGTTCGTCTCGCAGGTAGAGCGCGCCCCAGTCTAGAATGGAGCCTTCCGGAATCATCGAAAACAGTGCGACGATGCCGATCAGCCAAGGCAGCGGCGAAAGCGGAAAACGGGCGCGCTCCCGCTGTTCCGAGGGATGCGGAGTGTCGGCGAAGATCATCGGCCGGATGATGAAGAAGAGAGCCAGTCCTACGCCCGCTACGATCAGAGCGTGGCCCAGAGGCCCTAGAACTGCGATGAGAATCCCGCCGGTTGCCGAACCGACTAGGCATCCCAGGCTCCAAAACGCATGGCAGGACGACATGATGGAGCGGCGCATCGACCGCTCGACCTCGACCGCGTTTGCGTTCATCGCAACATCCATCGCACCACCGATGCCCCCGAACAGGAAAATGGCAATGGCTCCCGCCCAGACGGAATGAACGAGCGTCAGCCCGACGATTGTCGGCAGGAAGAAGAACGCGACGACCTGAACGACGCGGCTCGAGCCGTACCGGGCGATCTGCACGCCGGCAATCGGCATGAGAAGAAGAGAGCCGATACCGAAAACGAACAGCATGACGCCGAGGCCCGCCTCGCTGAGCTGTAACGCCGATGCGAAGATGGGGATCTTCGGCGCCCAAGCACCCATCATCAGCCCGTTGAGAAAGAACAGCACCGAAACCGCCGCCCGAGAGCGGGTAATCATGCATCCACCTGCATCCGGTGCGGCAGCTTCTTTGACAATCTCCACCATAGCGGTCTCCCTTCGCCTCGGCGCGACTCTATTTAAATCGATTGAATTCACAACGGCCGAGTTGGCCTCTTCTTTTCACGATTTGTGTCTTTGCGACATGGGCGAATTCATCCCGATTGACACGCAGTTCGTAACGGGAAAGATGTGGATCGCTTCCTCCGGCCGGCGCGCCCGCGCCCGTCGTTTCCCTAAAGATCCGCTACAGGTGCAAGAGTGAAAACCTCCGTCGGCATCGGCATCCTGCTGACCAGCCTTTCCTATTTCCTGTTCACCCTGCACGATGGCACCATCAAGATCCTCGTGGAAACCACGGCGGTCTGGCAGATCCTCTTCTTCCGCAGCGCCACAATCCTCGTCGGCTGCCTGATTTTCGGCGGCCCTTCCCTCGTTCGCGAAACTTTGTCGTCTCCGGTCGTGAAGCCGATGATGATCCGCAGCGTGCTGCTTCTGACCGCCTGGCTCTCCTATTACAACGCGGCAAAGAGCATGCAGCTTGCGGCCTTGCAGACGCTCTACTATGCCGCTCCGGTGGTTGCGACCCTGCTTGCCGTCCCGATCCTCAAGGAACGGGTGACACCACCGCGCTGGATCGCGGTCATCGTCGGCTTTCTCGGTGTTCTGATCGCCAGCAATCCCATCGGCATGAAGATCACGTTTCCGGTCTATCTCGCCCTTCAGGCTGCCTGCCTCTGGGCGTTTTCGACCGTTCTGCTGCGGCGCACCGCCATGGGCGCCCGCTCGCTGGTGCAGATGACGGTGACGAACAGCTTCTTCCTGGTCCTGACCGGAGGGATGCTGATGCAGGTCTGGCACACGCCGACTACCGGCGAGCTTGCGCTCTCGCTGGCGACCGGCATCATCGGCGGCGTTGCCCAACTCGCCTTTTTCGAAGGTATGCGACGTGCTCCGATCTCCGTTCTCGCGCCGTTCGAATATACCTCGCTCGTCTGGGCCTTCGTGCTGGGCTATGCAATCTGGGGCGATATCCCCGCCGCCAACGTCTTCATCGGTGCCGCGCTGATCTGCAGCGCTGGCCTGATTATCGTTTTCAGCGAGCGGCTGACGGCCAGGAGCTAGAAATCTCTCCTCTCCTCCGCCGACCTCCCTCCGCGAAATAGCACTTGATAGAATATAAATCATCATATATACGAATATATGTATGTATTTTCCCGGAGGTTGAAATGTCTCTCGATCGCATGGTTCTGGCTTTTGCCGGTGTGATGGTCCTTCTTTCCGTCGCCCTGACGGTCTTCGTGCATCCGCTGTTCGTCTGGTTTACCGTTTTTATCGGCGCCAACCTGCTGCAATCCGCCTTTACCGGCTTCTGCCCGGCCGCGACGATCTTCAAGAAGCTCGGCATCCGCCCGGGAACGGCATTCTGATTCACCTGCCACGAGGAACGGCACCATGACTGTCCAGCCGCTTGCCCGCCTTACGGCGTTCACCCTTGCACTCATGGCGACCAGCGCGCTGCACGCCGAAACCCTTCAACTTCAGCCGATGCCGGTCCCGGAATGGAAGGCGGTCTATGGCCGCGTGGAGGCCCGCAACAGCGTAGCTGCCCGCGCGCGCATCGGCGGAACCGTTGTCGACCTCAAGGTCACGGAGGGCGACAGCGTCGGTACGGGTGACGTGATCGCCACGGTCAAGGACGATAAGATCGACTTCCAGATCGCCGCGATCGATGCCCAGCTCCTTGGGTTGAAGGCATCGCTGGACAACGCCCAGTCGGAACTGAGCCGCGGCGAGGAACTTATCAAGCGTGGGGTGACCACTGCCCAGCGGCTCGATGCCCTGCGCACGCAGGTCGATGTCGTGCGCAACCAAATCGCAGCCGCCGAAGCGCAGCGGTCTGTCTACATAGAGCAGGGCAAGGAGGGCGACGTCCTCGCTCCGACCGCCGGCAAGGTCCTGACCGTTCCCGTCACCAGAGATGCCGTCGTCATGGCCGGCGAGACCGTTGCCACGATCGGCGGCGGCGGCTTTTACCTGCGCCTCGCCATCCCCGAACGCCATGCCGACCTTCTTGAGGAAGGCGCTTCGATCGAGATCGACAGCGGCAACGGCCATGAAAACAAGGGGCGCCTGGCCAAGATCTATCCGGAGATCGACAACGGCCGGGTCATCGCCGATGTCGAAGTCAGCGATCTGCCGACCTCCTTCGTCAACAAGCGTGTCCTCGTGCGGGTGCCGGTTGGCGAACGCAACGCGCTCTTCCTGCCGCGAACCGCGCTGAAGAACCGCTACGGCGTCGACTATGTCACCATCAGGGCCGGCGAGGGGACGGCCGAGCGCGCTGTCGTGACCGCGAAACCGATCCGGATCGACGGCCAGCCGATGACTGAAATCCTGACCGGCCTTTCCGCCGGCGACGAGATCGTATTGCCATGAAGATTCCCGGTCTTGGTATTGCCGGCGGCCTGACGAAAAGCTTCATCACCTCGCCGCTTACCCCGCTTTTTCTGCTTGCCGCGCTGGCGCTCGGCCTTGTCGCGCTGATGACGCTGCCGCGCGAGGAGGAGCCGCAAATCTCCGTGCCGATGGTCGATATCATCGTGCAGGCCGACGGACTGAAGGCGGAAGACGCGGTCAAGCTCGTCACCGAGCCACTGGAGACTATCGTCAAGGGTATCAATGACGTCGAACACGTCTACAGCACGACCTATGATGACAAGGCAGTGGTCACCGCGCGCTTCATCGTCGGAACCTCCGGAGACAGCGCGGTTTTGCGCGTCCACGACAAGATCCGCGCCAATATGGGCTCGATCCCGGTCGGCATTCCCGAACCGCTGGTCGTCGGGCGCACCATCGACGATGTGGCGATCGTTTCGCTGACGCTGACGCCCTCCGAAGACAAGGGTGCCGGCGTCGATGACACCGCGATCACCCGCATCGCCCGCGAACTGCGCGTCGAAATGGCAAAGATCGACGACGTCGGCCTCAGTTACCTCGTCGGGGAGACGGGCGACGCCATTCGTATCGCGCCTGATCCCGAAAAACTGGCGCTCAACGGGGTAACGCTGCAGCAGCTTTCCTCAAAGGTCACGGCGGCCAACCGCGCCTTCCCGACCGGAGAGATCAGGAACGACGGCCGGCAGATCAACGTCGTTGCAGGAGAAACCCTCTCTACGCCCACCGAGATCGGCAACCTGTTGCTGACCACCCGTGACAACCGCCCCGTATATGTACGCGATGTCGCGGACGTTTCTTTCGTCACCGATACGGAAGAAGCCCGCACCTCGACCGTTACGCGGGGCGAGAGCGGCGACATGAAGCGTGTGCCGGCCGTCACCTTGGCGCTTGCCAAGCGCGCCGGCGCCAACGCCGTCGTCGTTTCCGAAGAGATCCTCCACCGTGTCGAGGAACTGAAGGGCAAGCTGATCCCGGACAGCATGTCGGTCGAGGTCACCCGCAATTACGGCGAAACCGCCAACGAGAAGGCCAACGAACTGCTCTTTCATCTCGGATTGGCGACGCTTTCCATTATCGCGCTCGTTTGGGTCGCCATCGGTCGCCGCGAGGCCGTCGTTGTCGCGATCGTCATCCCGATGACGATCTTGCTTACCCTCTTTGCTGCGAACCTGATGGGCTACACGCTGAACCGCGTCTCGCTCTTTGCCCTGATCTTCTCGATCGGCATTCTTGTCGACGACGCCATCGTCGTCATCGAAAACATCGCGAGGCACTGGGGTTTCAACGACGGCAAGGATCGCCGTCAAGCGGCCATCGACGCCGTTGCCGAAGTCGGCAATCCGACCATTGTGGCCACGCTCACCGTGGTTGCCGCCCTTCTGCCGATGATGTTCGTTTCCGGCATGATGGGTCCGTATATGAGCCCGATCCCGGCAAACGCCTCGGCCGCGATGATCTTCTCCTTCTTCGTCGCCGTCGTGGTCACGCCCTGGCTGATGTTGAAGATTGCCGGAAAAGCGAAGCTGCATCATGACGCCGCTCACGGCACCGGCGGCAGGCTCGGCGATGGCTATGCCGCGGTCGCCCGCCCGGTCCTCGCCTCGAAAAGGGCAAGCTGGGTCTTCCTCCTTCTCGTCGGCGTCGCAACCCTCGGCTCCCTCTCGCTCTTCTACACGAAGCATGTCACGGTGAAGCTCCTGCCCTTCGACAACAAATCGGAACTGCAGGTCCAGATCGACCTGCCGGAAGGTTCATCCGTCGAGGCAACCGATGCGGTGGCCCAAGATGTGGCGAGGGTCGCGCTTGCCACGCCGGAGGTCGTCAGCGTCCAGACCCACGCGGCAACGGCCTCACCCTTCAACTTCAACGGACTGGTGCGTCACGCCTATCTGCGTTCGAGCGCCTATATGGGTGACGTGCAGCTCAACCTGACGCCGAAGGGCGAGCGTGACCGTTCGAGCCATGACATCGCGCTCGACCTGCGCAAGCGGCTTCTGACGGAGGTTGCCATGCCGGAAGGAACCGTGCTGAAGGTGGTGGAACCGCCGCCCGGACCGCCTGTCATGGCGACACTGCTGGCGGAGATCTACGGCCCCGACGCCGACACCCGCCGTGCGACCGCCGGCAAGGTGAAGGAAGCCTTCCAGTCCGTGCCCTTCATCGTCGATGTCGACGATAGCTACGGAACGCCCTCCCCGCGTCTGCGCGCGACGATCTCGACCGACGACCTCGATTTCTTCGGCGTATCGGAAGACGATGTCTTCGACACGTTGTCGATCCTGAACGGCACCACGACCATCGGCTATTCCCATCGTGGGGAAGGCCGCGCGCCGATCCCGATCGTCATCAGCCGGCCGAAGGGCGCGAAAGTGCTCGACGAAAAGTTCCTCTCGACGCCGATTCCTGCCAATCTGCTGCCGGGTTCGCGCTCGGTCGTCGAACTCGGCGACGTCATCCGCGTCACGGAGGAAAAGGCGTCATTCCCGATCTTCCGGCACAACGGCCGCTATGCCGAGATGGTCACAGCCGAGCTGGCCGGCGATTTCGAGGCACCGCTCTATGGCATGCTCGCCGTTCAGGATGCGCTGGACAAGCAGGATTGGACCGGCCTCGAAAAGCCGGACGTCGCTCTTCATGGCCAGCCGGCAGATGAAAGCAAGTCCGTGCTTCTGTGGGACGGCGAGTGGGAAGTGACCTGGGTCACCTTCCGCGACATGGGGGCGGCCTTCATGGTGGCGCTGCTCGGGATCTACATCCTCGTGGTCGCCCAGTTCGGCTCGTTCAAACTGCCTTTGGTCATCCTGACGCCGATCCCGCTGACCTTCATCGGCATCCTCGGCGGTCACTGGCTGTTCCATGCGCCCTTCACCGCGACCTCGATGATCGGGTTCATCGCGCTGGCAGGCATTATCGTGCGCAATTCGATCCTGCTGGTGGATTTCATCCGCCATGCCGCTTCGCCCGAACGCCCGCTAACAGAGGTCCTGATCGAAGCCGGCTCCATACGCTTCAAGCCAATCCTGCTGACGGCGCTCGCCGCCATGATCGGTGCCGCGGTGATCCTGACCGACCCCATTTTCCAGGGGTTGGCAATCTCGCTGCTCTTTGGCCTCGCCTCCTCGACGCTTCTGACCGTGCTGGTGATCCCGGCGATCTACCGGGTGTTGCGGACTTGAAAGCGGATCTTGTGTGCATCCGATTCCGCAAGATCGGATGACAACCCCTCTGGCCTGCCGGCCATCTCTCCCACAAGGGGGGAGACCATTCGTGGCAATGCTTCGTCAGGCTTCTGCAGGAGCGACCGGCAAGCAAGATGGTGCACCGGTCCTTGCTGTATTGAAGCAGGTGTTGATCGAGCCCCTCCAAGGGTTGGGGAGGGGCCTTTTGCCGCTACTTCGCAGCCAGCCACTTCTCCGTCAGTTCGACCCAGAAGCTGGTGCCGACCGGCAGGATGTCGTCGTTGAAGTCGTAACGTGGATGGTGCAGCGGCGGGTCGTTGGGCGTGCGCTGCGTGCCGAGGAAGAAATAGCAGCCCGGCCGCTTCTCCAGCATGTAGGCGAAATCCTCGCTGCCCATGGTCGGCCGGTCCATGTCGTAGACCTTGTCGGCGCCGGCAAAATCGATGGCGAGCGCACGGATGAAGTCGGTTTCCGCCTTGTGATTGATCGTGGCGTTGTAGCCGCGTTGGTAGTCGAGCGTGACGCTCATGCCGTAGCTGGCGGCCTGTCCCTCGGCAATGGTGCGGATGCGCTCCTCGAGCTGGTCGCGCACCTTAGGGTCGAAGGAGCGGATGGAAAGCTTCATTTCCGCCCGTTCGGGAATGACGTTGCTCGCCGCACCCGCATGAAAGGCCCCGACCGTAATGACGCTCGGATCGATGGGGTGGATGTTGCGCGAGACGACGGTCTGTAAAGCCATGATGATCGAGGCACCGCAGACAATGGGGTCGGCGGTATCCTGCGGCTCCGCGCCATGGCCGCCGCGGCCGTTGACCGTGATGACGCATTCGTCGACCGCCGCCATGATCGGCCCTTCGCGCAGGGCGAACTTGCCGAAGGGAATGGTCGGGTCGTTATGCAGCGCGAATACGGCATCGCAGGGAAATTTCTCGAACAGGCCGTCCTCCATCATGATCCTGGCGCCGCCGAAATTCTCTTCGGCCGGCTGGAAGATCAGATGCACGACGCCATCGAAATTGCGGCGCTCGGCAAGGATGCGCGCGGCGCCGAGCAGCATGGCGGTATGTCCGTCGTGACCGCAGGCATGCATGACACCGGGGTTCTTGCTGGCATAGGCCGCGCCCGTCTCCTCGAGGATCGGCAGGGCATCGAAATCCGCGCGGATGCCGATGCTCTTCGTGCTCGTCCCGTTTCTGAGGGTCGCCACGACGCCGGTTTTCGCCAGCCCGCGATGCACCTCGTAACCAAGCGCCTCGAGCTGCTTTGCCACGTAATCCGATGTATCGAACTCGGAAAGGCCGATCTCCGGATACTGGTGGAGATGGTGACGGGTCGCCAGCACATCGGCCATGTAGTTCGAGAATTGTATCGTCATCGTCATGCACCACGGTTTGGAATGCGGTTTTCGAGAAAGCGGAATGCCATGACCAGAAGACCGGTCAGGCAGAGGTAGATCAGCGCCAGCAATAGCAGCGGTTCGTAGGTGAGATAAGTCTCCTGCCTGACTTTCGATATCACGGCATAGACATCGACCACCGTGATGGTGGCGACAAGCGGTGTGGATTTGAGCTGCAGCACGGTTTCGCCGGTCAGGGTGGGAAGCACCCGATGGATCGCCCGTGGCAGCCAGATTCGGCGAAACATCGTTAGCCGGCTCATGCCGAAGGCACGCGCTGCTTCGAGCTCACCCTTCGGAACCCCGGCAAACGCGCCGCGCATCACCTCGCCCTCGTAGGCCGCAAAGGACAGCATCAGCGCCGCAAAACCATAGGGCCATGCCTGCCGGAGATAGGGCCAGAGAAAGGACGAACGGATCTCGGGATACTGGGCGAAGAGCGAGCCGAGACCGTAATAGAGCAGCCAGAGCTGCAGCAGCAGCGGCGTGCCGCGAATGATCGTGCAGAATATTTTGGCCGGCCAGGCCAGCAGTTTCGGACCCGTGACCTGCACGAGCCCGATCGGAACCGCCAGCAGAAATCCGAAAAAGGCGGTCAAAAACAGCAGCAGCAATGTCTGCCAGACGCCGGCGACAAGACGCCACTGGTATTTCGGCAACCAGTCCCAGCGCATGAACCAAGCGGCGCAAAGGACGATTGCCGCAAAAACCGCCATCATGAATAGCCGGTGCGGCTCGAACAGGTGCCGCGCCTTTGGCGGCTGATAGGCGGGCATTCCGGACGCGATCTCGGTCATCTCGTTACACCGGCTCCGCAATTCCGCGCCGCGCCCGGCGCTCGACGATGCCGATCACGACGTTGGAAACGAGCGTCAGCAGCAGGTAGAGGGCGCCTGCCGCGCAGAAGAACAGCATGTAGGCCTTGGTGCTGCCGGCCGCCTGGCGCGTCACGAGTGTCAGTTCGCTGAACCCGACGACCGCTAGCAGAGCGGTGTCCTTGGTGGCGATCAGCCAGAGATTGGCGAGTCCGGGAATGGCAAAGGGCAGCATGGCAGGAAGCGTGACGCGGATCATCACCTTGATCGGCGACATGCCATAGGCCCGCGCAGCCTCGATCTGCCCAGGCGGCACGGCCTTGATCGCGCCGCGCAATACCTCGGTCGAATAGGCCCCCTGCACCACGCCGATGACAAAGACACCGGCCGCAAGTCCGCTGATGTCGACCGAGGGCAGTCCGGCCAGCGAAAGCAGCGCGTTCACCGCGTCCGTGCCGGCATAATAGAGGAGAAGGATCAGGACCAGTTCCGGTACGGCCCTAATGACGGTGGTATAGACCTCCAGGAGGTCACGAAGGATAGGCCCGCCATAAAGCTTGCCGAAGGCTCCGCCGATCCCGATCAGGATGCCGAGCCCGTAGCCGCCCACCGCAAGCTGCAGCGATTGCGCAAAGCCTTGCAGAAGCACGCCGCCCCAGCCCGGCGGCGAAAGCGCCAGAAGGCTCCAGTCGAAAAGGCTGCCGGACGCTGCCGCCATCTTGAAACGCCTCGATTGTCAGAAGTGCGGAGAAGGCATGCGGCGGACCCCCGCCGCATGTCCGGGGAAACGGTCAACCGCCGTAGATGTCGAAGTCGAAATACTTCTTCGAGAAGGTGTCGTAGGTGCCGTTGGCACGGATCGCCTTGATCGCAGCGTTGACCTTATCCTTCAGCTCGGTTTCGCCCTTGCGCAGACCGACGCCAACGCCCGCTCCGAGGATGGCCGGATCGTCCTTCACATTGCCCTTGAGCTCACAGCAGGTAGCGCCGGCTTCGGACTTCAGGAAGGCGTCGAGCGCGATGGCATCGGCCTGAACGGCATCGAGACGGCCGGCGGCGAGGTCCTGGTTTGCCTCGTCCTGGGTCTGGTATTCCTTGATTTCCGATGCCTTGTCGCCGAAATACTTGTGAGCGTAATCGGCGTGGACGGTCGAAACCTGTACACCGAGGATCTTGCCGGCAAGCCCTTCGGGCGTCGCTTCGAACTTTTCGCTCTTCGGCCCGACAATGCCGGTCGGCGTGTTGTAGTATTTGTCGGAGAAGTCGATGGTCTTCAGGCGTTCCTCCGTGATCGACATCGAGCCGACGATCATGTCGATCTTCTTCGAGGTCAATGCCGGAATGATGCCGTCCCAGGCGACCGGAGTGATGACGCAGTCGAGCTTGGCCTCGGCGCAGATGGCCTCCATGAAATCGACCTCCCAGCCGACCCATTTGCCGGCAGCATCCGGCGATGCGAAGGGCGGATAGGGCTCGGCGGAGAAGCCGACCTTGACCTGTTCGGCGGCAGCGTTGCCAAAGGCCGCTCCGCCGATGGCCAGTGCGATAAGGGTGATCTTCATTGCATTCTTCATTATGTTCCCCTGTTGTTTTTAGGTTTGATGAAGTCTCAATGGATTGAGCTGATGAATTTCTTGAGCCGTTCGGATTTCGGCGCGCCGAACAGCTGTTCCGGCGGTCCCTGTTCCTCGATCACGCCGTTGGCGAGAAAGACCACATGGTTGGAGACTTCGCGGGCGAACTTCATTTCATGGGTGACGAGGATCATCGTGCGCTTTTCCCGGGCGAGATCGCCGATGACGGAGAGAACCTCGCCGACAAGCTCCGGATCGAGCGCCGAGGTCGGCTCGTCGAACAGCATGACTAGCGGTTGGATGGCCAGCGCCCGGGCGATAGCGGCACGCTGCTGCTGCCCGCCGGAAAGGAAGGCCGGATAGGCGTCCCGCTTCTCGTAAAGACCGACCCGCCTGAGCAGCGTTTCGGCGATGGCGACCGCTTCGTCCTTGCGCATGCCCAGGACATGCACCGGCACCTCGATGACATTCTGCAGCACCGTCATGTGCTGCCAGAGATTGAAGTTCTGGAACACCATGCCGAGCCGGCTGCGGATGCGCTGCACCTGCCTGCGGTCCGCCGGCATCAGGCCGCCATGACCGTCCTTCTTCATGGCGATCGTCTCGCCATGGATCGTCACCGAGCCCGCGCTCGGCAGTTCCAGCATGTTGATGCATCTGAGGAAGGTGGATTTTCCCGAGCCGCTGCCGCCGATGATGGCGATCACGTCGCCCTGCCTTGCCGATAGCGAAACACCCTTCAGGACCTCGAGCGGACCGAACCGCTTGTACAGATCCTGCACGTCAATGGCTTGCGCCGATATCGTCATGAATACCGCCAATGCCCGGAGGCAAAGCCCCGGCAAGATGGTTGCCACTGTTCCCGCCAGCTTCTTGTCTGCCCGGTGCGGCGCTGGATCCCGCCCGGTGGATTGCCCGGGAGTTTTGCACTTGTGCAGTAATTATTCAAGCGTATAAGTAAATCAGTTTGCAGTGCGGTCAGACATGCCAGGCCGTGGGATCGGGAAGGGCGCATGAAGAATTACGGCTCTCAGGACATGTCGGGGAAACTCTTGAGGGTGGTGATGCGCCGGCCGGGTGCGAGCCTCAGGGATGCCGATCCCTCCGTCTGGCATTACGGGCCGACCTTCGACGGCGCGAGAGCCGTCCAGCAATACGGGCATTTTGCCGATCTGGTGGCGGGCGCCGGGGCTGAAATCCTGTGGCTAGAGGACCGCGGCGACGGTTTGGCGGACGCCATGTTCACCCACGATCCCTCGCTGATGACAGATCACGGCGCCATCATCCTCAACATGGGCAAGCCGCTGCGCCAGCGCGAACCGGAACTGCACGAGGCAGTCTATAGCAAGGCCGGCATTCCGATTCTCGGTCGCATCGAAGCTCCCGGCACGATCGAAGGTGGCGACTGTGTGTGGGTGGACGCAACAACGCTTGCGATCGGCCGCGGTGTGCGCTCCAACCAGGCCGGCATCGAGCAGATGACGGCGATGCTGGCACCCCATGGTGTCACGGTTCTCGGCTTCGACCTGCCGCTCTGGCAGGGCGAGGAAGCCTGCCTGCACCTCATGTCGGTCATCAGCCCGCTCGCCAAGGATCTGGCGCTCGTCCATGCGCCGCTGCTGCCGGCCGCCTTCTATTTCCTCTTGAAGGAAAAGGGCATCCGGCTTGTCCTTGCTCCAGAAGAGGAGTTTGCCGCCAGCAACGGCCTGAACCTCAACGTCCTGCCGACCTCGCCGCGCAAGGTCATCATGGTGGAAGGCTTCCCCGGAACCCGCGCCGCCATGGAGGCAGCCGGCTGCGAGGTACAGACCTTTGCCGCCGACGCGCTCTGCATCGCCTGCGAAGGCGGTCCCACCTGCCTGACCCGGCCGATATTGAGACTGGCGTCATGAGCCGGCGGGTCTTCCATCGCGCCGGGGAGGCGGAGCGGCGGCAGGACCTGATCAGGGCAACGCTGGACTGCATTTCGGAGAAGGGACTGGAGGGCGCGACCGTACGCGAGATCGCGGCCCGCGCCGGCGTCACCGGCGGCCTGATCCGCCATTACTTCGCCAGCAAGGACCAGATGCTGCAGGCCGCCTATCGCGAGACCATGGCATCGATGACCACGACGGCGATCAGCGCGGCTGGGGTCGAGGGCGGGGGCGACGTGAAGAGCGCGCGCCTCAGACTGCATGATTTTATCATCGCCAATGTCAGTCCGCCGGTCACCGATCCGCGCACGCTCTCGCTTTGGGCCGGGTTCATCAGCCACATCCGCGTCGATCCGGAATTTGCCCGCATCCACCGCGAGAACTACCTGATCTTCCGCGATGCGCTGGAAGAACTCATCTCCGACTTTCTCGCCGAATGCGGCCGCACGCCGGCATCGGGCGAGAGCCGCAAGCTGGCCATTGCCATCAACGGCCTGATCGACGGTCTCTGGCTCGAGGGTTCGCTTGCCCAGGATCTTTTTGACGACCATGCTCTGCCGCGTATCGCTCTGAAATCGGTCGAGGCCCTGCTCGGTGGCCTGCGCCTTACCGGGCCAGATGCCGGCACCAACGAAAAATGATCGGAACACCCATGCGTTACGCCTCCATCACCGAGCGGCTTGCTCACCTTGGTTCGGGAAAATGGGCCGTTCACATCGAGGCCCGTCGCAAAGCCGCGAAGGGCATTCCCGTCATCGAACTGACGATCGGGGAGCCGGACGTGGCACCAGATCCGGCCCTGCTCGCCGAATGTGCCCGCGCCATGTATGCGGGCCGCACCCGCTATTCGAACGGCCGCGGCGAACCGAGCGTGGTAAAGGCGCTGGCCGCCAAATACGTAAAACGCCGTCCTGACGTTACCGAGCGCAACATTCTCTGCTTTCCAGGCACCCAGACCGCTCTCTTCACGGTGATGCTCGGCCTGCTCGAACCGGGCGATGAGGTGCTGGTCGGCGACCCCTTTTACGCAACGTACGAAGGCGTCATCGCCTCCAGCGGCGCGCGCATGGCGCCCGTTCCGCTTCGGCCGGAACACCACTTCCATCTGCAGCCGGACGATCTTGGCCGGGCGATTACGCCCCGCTCGCGCGTGTTGCTTCTTAATACGCCGCACAATCCGACCGGCGCCGTTCTGTCGGCAGACGAGATTGCCGCCATCGGCAAGGTCTGTCGCGATCACGATCTCTGGATCGTCTGCGACGAGGTTTACGAAGAACTGATCTTCGACAAACCCTTCGCCTCGCCCTTCGACCAGCCGGATCTGGCGGAACGGACCGTCGTCGTCTCCTCGATTTCCAAGTCCCACGCAGCCCCCGGTTTCCGCAGCGGGTGGGCCGCCGGTCCCGTCGAATTCTGTGATCGCCTGCTGCCGGTTTCGGAAACCATGCTGTTCGGCGTCCAGCCCTTCATCGCCGACATGACGGCAATGGCGCTCTCCGAACCCTTCGACACCTCCGCCGTCATGCGAGGTAATTATGCACGCCGCGCGCGACTTGTGGCCGAAGGCCTTGCCGGCAACGGACCGCTGCAGCCGATGATGCCAGAAGGCGGAATGTTCATCGTGATCGACGTCAGCGCGACCGGGCTCACTGGCCTAGAGTTTGCTCACCGCCTCCTGGACGAGAAGAACGTCGCCGTCATGCCGGGCGGCTCCTTCGGCAAGCAGGCGGAAGGTTTCATCCGGGTGTCGCTCACCGTCGATGACGAAAAGCTCGAGGAAGCCACCGGACGCATGGCCGAACTGGCGACGGAACTGATCGAGCGGGAGGATGAACAGAAATGGGCGGCGAAATGAAGACAGTCGGAGAAGCACTGATCGATATTCTGGAAGCCAATGGCGTCGATACCGTCTTCGGCATTCCGGGCGTCCACACCGTCGAACTCTATCGCGGGCTTGCCGCTTCCAACATCCGCCATATCACCCCTCGCCACGAACAGGGTGCAGGTTTCATGGCTGACGGCTATGCCCGCGTCAGCGGAAAACCGGGCGTCTGTCTGCTGATTACCGGCCCCGGCCTTACCAATGCGATAACCGCCATGGCGCAGGCCCAGCAGGATTCCGTGCCGCTCCTCGTTATCTCCGGCGTCAATGCGCGGTCGAGCCTCGGCCACGGACGCGGCCGGCTGCATGAACTGCCTGACCAGCATGCGATGATGGCTTCCTTCACGCTGATGAGTCAGACCCTTCTCGATCCGGCCGATCTGCCTGCGGTGATGGCGAGAGCCTTCACCATCCTGCGTTCCGGCCGCCCGGGACCGGTTCATATCGAAATCCCGATCGACGTCATGTCGATGGAGATCCCTCTGCCGAGGCTTCTTCAAAGTCCGGCCTTCTTGCCCCGCGCCGATCTTGCCAGCGTGCTCGATCTGGCGGAACGCTGCGAACGCGCCCGAAATCCGGTCATTCTTCTGGGCGGCGGCGCGGTTGATGCGGCAAAGGCGGTCGCAACGCTTGCCGAACGGCTCGATGCGCCTGTTGTTAGCACCGTGAACGCCCGCGGCATGCTTTCGGGGCATCCCCTGTCGGTGCCGGCAAGCCCGAGCCTCAAGGCCATGAGAAAGCTTGTCGCCGAGGCTGACCTCGTGCTGGCGCTCGGCACCCAGATGGGGCAGACCGACTACGGCATGTTTGCCGATGACGGTTTTCCGGAACTCGACAATCTCGTTCGCGTCGATATCGACGCCATGCAGCTCGCACGGGGCCCACGGGCCGTCCTGTCGATCCTGTCGGACGTCGGCACGCTGGTCGAGGATCTTCTGACGGAGATCGGCGAGGAGAAGACATCTTCCGGCGGAAGAGGGCGTGCCGCCGCTGCGAGAACCGCGGCCCATGCCGAACTGACGGACAAAATGCGCGCCGAAATCTCCATCCTGGAGACCATCCGGGATACGCTTCAGGGCGCGATCATCGTCGGCGATTCCACCCAGGCCGTCTATGCCGGCAATCTCTATTTCGAAGCGGGCCGCCCGCATGGCTGGTTCAATTCGGCGACCGGCTACGGCGCGCTTGGCTATGCCGCGCCGGCATCGGTCGGTGCAAGTCTCGCCGAACCGGACACGCAGATCGTCTGCCTGACGGGCGACGGCGGCCTGCAGTTTTCGCTTGCCGAACTCGGCTCCGCCAGGGATGCCGGCGTCCGCGTCATCTTCCTCGTCTGGAACAATGACGGCTACAGGGAGATTGAGACCTATATGATCGAGCAGGGGATCGTGCCGGAAGGCGTGAAACCTTCGGCGCCCGATTTCCTGAAGATCGCCACGGCCTACGGTATCTCCGCGGAACGGCTCGGGCATGTCGATGATCTTCCTGCGGCTCTGCGCAAAGCCCGGGACAATGGCGGCCTTGCGCTGATAGAAATTCATGAACGGAAGACCGCCGGCATGGTCGATTGATACCCGCATGGCGACTATCGGCGGCGATCAGCAAAATGTCTGATTGCCATGGCCCCTGCCCAGAGACTATCAGTCGGCCGGTGGGGAGAAGACGATGACCGACAGAACACCGGAACGGAAGAGACAGCACAAGACCGAGGCGGATAACGAGCCTTTGCGGGCGCCGCTGCGGCAGGACCCGCATGCCGTGCGCGATCCCAAGGAAAACAATCTGGAAATCGCGATCGGTCACGAGGTCAGGGCCTTCCGCAAGAAGCTCGGTATCACCGGCTCCGACCTGGCCGCCGCGACCGGCATATCGCTCGGCATGCTGTCGAAGATCGAAAACGGCAATACCTCGCCCTCGCTCACCACGCTGCAATCGCTGGCGCGGGCGCTCGGAGTGCCGGTCACCACCTTCTTCCGCCGTTTCGAGGAGCCGCGCAATGCCGTCTTCGTCAAGGCGGGCGAAGGCGTGGAGATCGAGCGCCGCGGCACCCGTGCCGGCCATCAGTACAACCTGCTCGGTCACATCCCGACGAGCGGCAACGGCGTGCAGGTGGAGCCCTATCTCATCACCCTGACCGCAGATTCCGACGTTTTCCCCGCTTTCCAGCATGCCGGCATGGAATTTATCTACATGCTGGAAGGCGAGGTGAAATACCGTCACGGCGACAGGCTCTACACCATGCTTCCCGGCGACAGCCTGTTCTTCGACGCCGATGCCCGCCACGGGCCGGAAGTGCTGGTACGCCTGCCGATCCGCTTCTTGTCGATCATCTGCTATCCCGACCGTCCTGAAAATCCGTGACGCTTTCCGGCGTCGCGTCCCATGGGCCGGGCCAAGGCTCTCGATGTAATACCCCTTGGCTACGGCTTTGAAATACGGCATAAAAAAGCCAATTTTCCCAGCGAAGGCACGAAAGATTTCCGCCTAGACCAGTTTTCTGATCGGCATCGCTGCGCAAACCGGCTTTTTGAGTTCGGATGATTGAACGACCGGCCGGATTTGTGCAAAGCGAGGCGCCGAAGGACGGCAGTGGTCGAGACAAACCCTGACGAACGCCTTCTAAACCCAGAACCCGAGAAATTAAGTCTTCCCATGACTCCGCATGTTCCGTCGCGCGACTTTGAATCCAGACAGATCGATCACAATGACTCGATCCGGGCCGCCTATTTCACGATCGACGAGCTGCGTGAAAGCGCCGAAGCGCTCGCGCGGGATGGCGCAAGCGAGTTACCGGGCCTGATCGATTTCGATTTCTTTGCCCGGCACAAGGAAAACGAACGGGAAATCCTGCGCGTCTATCGCGCGACGGCGGCGGATGTCGAGGCCGGCGCAACCATCACGCCTGCTGCCGAATGGCTGCTCGACAATCACTACATCATCGAGGAGGCGATCCAGGAAGTCCGGCGTGACTTCCCGCGGCGTTTCTACCGCCAGCTTCCGACGATGAAAATCGGCAACCGCGAGATCCCGCGCACCATGGCGCTGGCCTGGCTCTATGTCGCCCATACCCATTCGACCGTGTCGATGGAAAGCATGACGGCGCTCGTCGAAGGCTTCCAGAAGCATCAGGTGCTGGAAATCGGCGAACTCTGGGCGCTGCCCTCCATCGTTCGTTTCGTGCTGATCGAAAACCTGCGGCGTATCTCCACCCGCGTCGACCGCTCGCGGCGCATGCGCCGCAAGGCCAACGAGGTCGCCGACGAGATCATTCGCATCAACGACGCCGACGCCTCGGCGGACATCCTGAAGCAGATCGAGCAGCTGGCAGAAGACAATACCTTCGCCACGCAGTTCCTCTACCGTCTGCGCAACGGTTCCCAGGACACGAGCTTTGCCGTCAGCTGGCAGGAGCAGCGACTGGAACAGGCGGGTCGCAGCGCCGAAGAGGCGATGACCGCCGAGCAGAACCGCCTGTCCTCCGGTAACGTGACCACCGGCAATATCGTCAAGGGACTGCGGGAGATCGACGACAAGGAATGGTCGGTCTGGGTGGAAGACGTCTGTCTGGTCGACAAGGTTCTCAGCCAGCACACAGACTACCGTCAGCTCGACTTCGGTTCGCGCAACGCCTATCGCAACACCATCGAAAAGCTTGCCCGCCGTTCCGAAAAGTCGGAAATCGAAATCGCCCAGGTGGCGATCGATCTCGCGCTTGCCGCTACGCGCTCGGGCGAAGCCGGCGCCGCTCCCGATGTCGGCAGCTATCTCGTCGGCACCCGGCGTCCATTGCTCGAACAGGCGATCGACTATCGCGTGCCGCTGTGGCGCCGTCTCGCCGACGGCATCAAGCGGCTGAACTGGCTTGCCATTGCCGTGCCCGTCGTCGGCCTGACGATCGCAGCGCTGGCCCTTGTCGGCTATTTCCTCGCTCAGGCGGGCCTGTCCACGCCGCTCATCCTAATCCTGCTGGCGATGTTCTCGCTTCCGGCCTCCGAGGGCGCTACCGGCCTGTTCAACACGCTTGTGACCCTGATGGTCAAGCCATCGCGGCTTACCGGCTACGAGTTCAAGGCTGGAATTCCAGCCGATGCGCGTACTCTTGTCGCGGTGCCCTGCCTGATTGCCAAGCGCGACGATGTCGACGAACTCATCCGCAATCTCGAGGTCCATTACCTCACCAATCCGCATGGCGAGATCTATTTCGCACTGCTGAGCGACTGGCGGGACAGTCCCGTGGAGGAAAGCCCTGCAGACCTAGAGGTCCTCGAATATGCCAAGCAGGAAGTGGCAGAGTTGAACGCCCGCTATGCCCATGTGGGAAGGACGCTGTTTTATCTGCTGCATCGCCGCCGGCTCTACAATCCGGCTGAAGGCTGCTGGATGGGCTGGGAACGCAAGCGCGGCAAGCTGCACGAGATGAACCTGCTTCTGCGCGGCGATCGCGACACATCCTATCTGCCGGGCGCCAACATGGTGCCCGAAGACGTGAAATACGTGATGACGCTCGATGCCGATACGCGCCTGATGCGCGACGCCGTCACCAAGCTGGTCGGCAAGCTGCATCATCCGATCAACCGCCCGGTCCACGATCCGAAGAGCGGTCGGGTCGTCAGCGGCTACGGCCTCCTTCAGCCGCGCGTAACGCCTTCGCTCACCACCGGTGAGGACGCCTCGGTCTTCCAGCGAATCTTCTCGATCAACCGCGGCCTCGATCCCTACGTCTTCACCGTTTCGGACGTCTATCAGGACATCACCGGCGAAGGCACCTTTACCGGAAAGGGCCTCTACGACGTCGATGCCTTCGAGACATCGATCAAGGGACGTATCGACGAAAACACCGTTCTCAGCCACGACCTGCTGGAAGGCTCCTTCGCCCGTTGCGCGCTGGTGACCGATGTGGAGCTGGTGGAGGATTTTCCGACCCGATACGAGGTGGAAATCTCACGTCAGCATCGCTGGGGTCGTGGCGACTGGCAGCTTCTGCCTTATATCCTCGATCCTGCCCGCGGCATCACGGCGCTCGGCCGCTGGAAGATGGTCGACAACCTGCGCCGCTCGCTAACCCCGATCGCCTGGTTCATCGCCTCCGTGCTCGGTTGGGCCACCATGGGGCCGATGGGTGCCATGGTCTGGCAGCTGGTGCTGATCTTCAGCCTTTTCGTCGCTCCCACCATTTCGCTGCTTTCCGGCCTCATCCCGCGCCAGACCGACATCGTGCCGGCTGCGCACTTCCAGACCCTGTGGTCCGAAGTCCGCTCGGTCAACGCCCAGGTCGCGCTGCGTATCGTCTTCATCGCCGATACCGCCTACATGATGGCCGACGCCATCATCCGGTCGCTCTACCGCATGCTGGTGAGTCGCAGGCTGCTTTTGGAATGGCGGACCGCCGCAAGCGTGCAGTCGGTCGCCCAGGGTGATATCGCTTCCTATTACCGCTCGATGCGGCACGCGCCGGTTCTGGCCGTGCTCGCGGTTCTCGCCGCATCGCTGTCGGGCGACTACGGCTACCTGACCGGCCTGCCCTTCGTCGTGCTCTGGGTCTTTTCTCCGCTCGTCGCCTGGTATGTCAGCCAGTCGGCGGAAACCGAAGACAGCCTGGAAGTTCCCGAACAGGTCACCGTCGAACTGCGCAAGATCGCCCGCCGCACCTGGCGTTTCTACGAGACCTTCGTGACCGCCGGAGACAACTACCTGCCGCCGGACAACTACCAGGAGGAGCCGGAGCCGATCGTCGCGCACCGCACCTCACCGACGAATATCGGCGTCTATCTGCTTTCCACGGTTTCGGCGCGGCACTTCGGCTGGCTGAGCTTCGAGCAGACCATCGAGCGTCTCGAACAGACGATTTCGACGGTGGAGCGGATGGACAAGTTCCGTGGCCATCTCTTCAACTGGTATCACACCGATACGCTGAAGACGCTCGGTCCGCGCTACATCTCCGCCGTCGACAGCGGTAACCTCGCCGGCCACCTGATCGCGATTTCATCGGCGTGCCGCGAATGGGGCGAAGCTCCTTCCGCCCATCTGCAGGGCAATCTCGACGGCATCGGCGATGTCTGCGGCATCCTCTATGAGACGCTGAAGGAACTGCCTGACGACCGCAAGACGGTGCGTCCGCTGCGCCGGCGCTTGGAAGAACGTATCCTCGGCTTCAAGACCGGCCTTGCCTCGATCAAGCGCGAACGGGAATTTGCCTCGATCCGCATCGCCAATCTCGCCGTGCTCGCCCGCGACATCCAGAAGCTCGCCGCCAACCTGCATCACGAGGTCCGCTCGGAACAGAGCGCCGAAGTCACCCGCTGGACGGAATCGCTGGTCGGCGTCTGCGAGGCGCATATCGCCGACTCGTCTTTCGACCTGTCGAACATCGACCCGCTGCGCCAGCGTCTCTGCGTTCTGCGAGACCGTGCCCGCGACCTCGCCTTCTCGATGGACTTCAGCTTCCTCTACCGGCCGGAGCGCCGCCTGCTGTCGATCGGCTACCGCGTCGAAAGCCGCGAGCTCGATGAGGCCTGCTACGACCTGCTCGCATCCGAATGCCGCCTGACCAGCCTGTTCGCGGTGGCGAAGGGCGACCTTCCGACCGAACACTGGTACAAGCTCGGCCGTCAGGTGGTGCCGATCGGCGCCCGTGCGGCGCTGATCTCTTGGTCTGGCTCGATGTTCGAATATCTGATGCCGCCGCTCGTCATGCAGGAGCGTCAGGGAGGTATTCTGAACCAGACCAATAATCTGGTTGTCGTCGAACAGATGAACCATGGTCGCCGGCTCAACATCCCCTGGGGTATCTCGGAAGCGGCCTTCAATGCCCGCGACCACGAGATGAACTACCAGTACACCAACTTCGGCGTACCGACGCTCGGCCTCAAGCGCGGCCTCGGGCAGAATGCCGTCATTGCGCCCTATGCCTCGATCCTTGCCAGCCAGTATTATCCGGAGGAGTCCCTCAGGAACCTGGAACGCCTGCGAAAGCTCGGCGCGCTCGGCGCCTACGGCTTCCACGATGCCGTCGACTTCACGCCCACCCGTATTCCGGATGGCAAGACCTGCGCGGTGGTCTACAACTACTATGCCCACCACCACGGCATGTCGATCGCGGCAATTGCCAACGTCGCCTTCAACGGCCGCCTGCGCGAACTCTTCCACTCCGATCCGGTGATCGAAGCCGCCGAACTCCTGCTGCAGGAAAAGCCGCCGCGCGAAATCCCGGTGATGAGCGCCAAGTACGAGCCCCAGACCCCCGGCAAGGGACAGGCCGACCTGTTGCGTCCGGAAATCCGCACCATCACAGATCCGGCCAACAAGGAACGTGAAGTCGCATTCCTGTCGAACGGACATTACTCGGTGATGCTGACGGCAACCGGCTCGGGCTATTCGCGCTGGAACGGTCAGTCGGTTTCCCGCTGGAAGGCCGACCCGACCGAAGACCGCTGGGGCACCTTCATCTTCCTGCGCGACACGGCAAGCGGCCAGTGGTGGTCCGCGACCGCAGCGCCGCGCCGCGCCGAAGACGAAAAGACCAAGGTCATCTTCGGCGACGACAAGGCCGAATTCTTCAAGACGGTCGGCGATATCCAGACGAGCGTCGAATGCATCGTCGCTACCGAGCACGATGCGGAAGGCCGCCGCCTGACCATCCTCAACACCGGCCCGGAAGACCGCTTCATCGAAGTGACCTCCTATCTGGAACCGGTGCTGGGCTTCGACGACGCCGACAACGCCCATCCGCTGTTCTCGCGCATGTTCGTCAAGACCGAGTTCGGCCGCCGTCGCGACGTTATCCGCGCCGAGCGCAACAAGCGCAGCCCCAGCGATCCCGATATCTGCGTCGCCCATCTGGTGGTCGACAATGCCGGCCCCGGCCGTCCGACCGAATTCGAGACGGATCGCCGTCGTTTCCTCGGCCGCGGCCGCAGCCTCGCGGAGGCGGCCGCCTTCGATCCGGGTGCGACGCTTTCTGGCACAGAGGGTTTCACACTCGATCCGGTGCTCAGCCTGCGCCGCGTCGTGCGCGTACCCTCGGGTAAGAAAGTCAGCGTGATCTTCTGGACCATCGCCACGCCGAGCCGCGAAGAGGTGGACAAGGCCATCGAGCGCTACCGGCACCCGGATGCCTTCGCCCACGAACTCATTCACGCCTGGACCCGCGCCCAGGTGGAACTGCGCCACATCGGCATCACCTCGCAACAGGCCGCGGCCTTCCAGCATCTCGGCCGCTACCTCGTCTATCCCGACCCGCATCTGCGTGCAGACCCGGAAACGGTCCGCAACGGCCTGCGTTCGCAATCGGCGCTCTGGCCGATGGCGATCTCGGGCGACTTCCCGATCTTTGCGCTGCGCATCAACGACGACATGGATATCGACATCGCCCGCGAAGCGCTGAGCGGTCTCGAATACCTGCGTCGCCGAGGCGTCACCGCCGACCTCGCCATCGTCAATGAGCGTGCGACCTCCTACATCCAGGACATGCAGCATGCGCTGGATCGCATTGCGGAGAACATGCGCAACCGCCTGCAGGATGTGTCAGGCCGCCAGCACGTCTTCACGGTCCGCCATGACCTTATGGACGAGAACGGCTCCCAGGCCCTTCTTGCCGCCGCGCGCGTCGTCTTCCATGCCCGCAACGGCAAGATCGTCGACCAGATCAACCGCGCGGTCTCGCTGTTTGCCACGCCGCGCATTCCTGACGGATCCGAAGGCGAATGGGCCGGTCTTCTGCCGGCAACGCCGGCTTCGGCCCCGGTCGCAACGACACCCGCAACGGCCGATGACCTCGACATGTGGAACGGTTTCGGCGGCTTCGCCAAGGACGGCACGGAATATGTCGTGCGTCTCGATGCCGCGACCTCGACGCCGCAGCCGTGGATCAACGTGATCGCCAACGAACAATTCGGCTTCCACGTTTCCGCCGAGGGTGCCGGTTTCAGCTGGAGCCAGAACTCCCGCGACTATCAGGTTACGCCATGGTCGAACGATCCGGTGACAAACCGTCCCGGCGAGGCTTTCTATGTGGTCGATCTTGAAAGCCGCAACACCTATGTGCCGTTCCAGTCGCTGAACCTCAGCGACAGCGCCCGTTTCGAGACACGCCACGGCCTCGGCTATTCGGTCTTCACCAGCCATCACGACGGTCTCGAACTGGAACTGACCCAAACGGTCGACAGGAACCGCCCGGTCAAGCTTTCACGTCTGGTGCTGAAGAACACCGGCAGCGAAGCCCGCACCTACCGGGTCTACGGCTATGCGGAATGGGTGCTGGGCAACAACGCCCAGAAGACGGCTCCCTTCGTTCTCGCCTCCCATGACGAGGAAACGGGCGCACTCTTCGCCACCAATCCGTATGACATCAACTATCCTGGCCGTATCGCTTTCCTCGCCGGCGTTGAAACGCCGACCGGCTTCACCGCGAGCCGGAGGGAGTTCATCGGACGCCATGGCACGATCCGGATGCCGCAGGCGCTCGCCCGCCAGTCGCGCCTCTCTGGTTCCATCGATACCGAGGGCGATCCCTGCGCGGCCATCGCCTTCGACATCGAAGTGCCGGCGGGAGCGGAAAAGGACGTGACCTTCCTGCTCGGCGAGACAGCAACGGCGGACGCCGCCCGCGCACTGATCGGCGACATCAGGAAGGAGGACTTCCAGTCGATCCTGTCGACAACAAAGTCCTTCTGGAGCGATTTCACCGGCAAGCTGCAGGTCAGGACGGGTGACCAGTCCTTTGACAACCTCGTCAACCGCTGGCTGCCCTATCAGGCGCTCGCCTGCCGCATCTTCGCCCGCGCCGGCTTCTATCAGGCCAGTGGTGCCTATGGCTTCCGCGACCAGCTGCAAGATACTCTCGCCTTCCTGCTGCACCAGCCCGCACTTGCCCGCCGCCAGATCCTCAACGCGGCTGCACGCCAGTTCCTCGAAGGCGATGTCCAGCACTGGTGGTTGCCCCAGACGGGCGCTGGCGTGCGTACCCACATCTCTGACGACGTGGTGTGGCTTGCCCATGCGGTGGACGAGTACATCACGGCAACCGGCGACAAGAGCTTCCTCGACGAGAAGCTCGCTTTCCTTGAGGGGCCGCTGCTTGACGCGAACCAGCACGACTCGTTCTTCCAGCCGACCGTGTCGGAACAGGAAGCGGATCTCTACGAACATGCAGCCCGGGCGCTCGACCTTGCGGTTGCCCGCACCGGTCCGCACGGCCTGCCGCTGATCCTCGGTGGAGACTGGAACGATGGCATGAACCGCGTCGGCGCCAAGGGGCAGGGCGAAAGCGTCTGGCTCGGCTGGTTCCTTGCGGCAACGCTGAAATCCTTCCTCATCTATGCCGAGGAGCGGGGAGACAAGAACCGCGTGTCTCGCTGGACGGCCCATCTTGCAACGCTTTCCGAAGCTCTGGAGACTGCCGGCTGGGATGGCGACTACTATCGTCGCGGCTACTTCGACGACGGCACGCCGCTCGGTTCGAAGGACTCGCAGGAGTGCCGGATCGACTCGATTGCACAGTCCTGGAGCGTGCTTTCCGGTCAGGGCAAGCCTGAGCGTACTGTCAAGGCGCTCGACGCGGCCGTTTCCGAACTGGTCGATGAAGAGGCGGGCATCGTTCGCCTGTTCACGCCGCCCTTTGCCAAGTCGCCGCTCGATCCCGGCTACATCAAGGCCTATCCGCCGGGTGTGCGCGAAAACGGTGGCCAGTATACCCATGCCGCGATCTGGCTCGGTCTGGCGCTCGCCAGGGCCGGCCGGGCGTCAGACGCCTGGCGCTGCTTCGAAATCCTCAACCCGGTCAATCACGCCCGGGATGCGGAGGCCGCCGAGCGCTACCGCGTCGAGCCCTATGTCGTCGCAGCCGATGTCTATGGCGGGGAGGCCTATCTCGGCCGCGGTGGCTGGACCTGGTATACCGGCTCGGCCGGCTGGCTCTACCGCTTCGCTGTCGAAGGGCTGCTCGGCATCAGCCGCAAGGGCAATCTTCTGTTCGTCCGTCCGGTCCTGCCGCCGGAATGGAAGACCTTCGAAGCGACGGTAACGATCGACGAAACGGCTTACGCAATCGTGGTCGAGCGCAGAGGCGATGCGGCTTATGCCGTGACGATCAACGGCAAGAAGGTTGCCGATCCGGAAAAGGGCTTCAAGCTCGCAAAGACGAAGTAACCCGACTTCGAGGTTCGACAAAACAAAAGCCCGGCTCGACGAGCCGGGCTTCTTTGTTGAAGGACGGTGTCTGCGCCCGGCTGTCAGCCGGCAAAAACCACCAGCAGGTCCTTTGCATCGATCTGGTCGCCGGCCTTGACGAGGACTTCGGAGATGGTTCCGTCGCGGTCCGCATGGAGTGCGGTTTCCATCTTCATCGCCTCGATGGAAAGCAGCACGTCGCCGACCTTGACCGCCTGACCAGCAGAGACAGCCACTGTCGATACGACACCCGGCATCGGCGCGCCAAGATGGGCGGCGTTGGTCACATCGGCCTTCCGGCGTACCAGCGAGGTGGCGGCGCGGTTGCGGTCCGGGACCTTGATCAGGCGTGGCTGGCCGTTCAGCTCGAAGAACACCTTCACCATAGCCTGCTCGTCCGGCTCGCTCTTGGCCTGATGCAGAATGACCAGCGACTTGCCCCGCTCGATCTCGGGCTGCAGTTCCTCGCCCGGCGCCAGCCCGTAGAAATAGGCAGGCGTCGGCAGAACGCCCACCGGGCCATAGGTCTCGGCGACCAGCGCGTAGTCGGTGAAGACCTTGGGATACATCAGATAGGAGGCGAATTCAAAGTCCGAAACCGCGCGTTCCAGCTTGGTCTCGATCGCCTTGCGCTCCGCATCGAGATCGGCCGGCGGCAACAGCGAGCCCGGAACCGCCGTATAGGGCTTCTCACCCTTGAGCGCTTTCTTCTGCAGGGCCTCCGGCCAGCCGCCCGGAGGCTGACCGAGGTCACCCTTCAGCATGGAAACCACCGAATCCGGGAAAGCGATGTCCTTGTCCGGATTTTCGACGTCGGCCACGGAGAGATCCTGGCTGACCATCATCAGCGCCATGTCGCCGACCACCTTGGAGGACGGCGTCACCTTCACGATATCGCCGAACATCTGGTTGGCATCGGCATAGGCCTGTGCGACCTGATGCCAGCGCGTTTCCAGCCCCAGCGAACGGGCCTGTTCCTTGAGATTGGTGAACTGGCCACCGGGCATTTCGTGCAGGTAGACCTCGGAAGCCGGTCCCTTGAGGTCGCTTTCGAAGGCCGCATACTGGTTACGGACGGCTTCCCAATAGAAGGAGATCCGGCGGATCCATTGCGGATCGAGGCCCGGATCGCGCTCCGAACTCTTGAGCGCTTCCACGATGGAGCCGAGGCAGGGCTGCGAGGTGTTGCCGGACAGGGCATCCATCGCCGCATCCACCACGTCGACGCCCGTTTCCACCGCCGCCAGCACGGTCGCAGCCGCAATGCCGGAGGTGTCGTGCGTATGGAAGTGGATCGGCAGGTCGGTCGCCTCGCGCAAGGCCTTGAAGAGCACGCGGGCGGCTGCGGGCTTCAGCAGGCCCGCCATGTCCTTCACCGCGATCATGTGGGCGCCGGCCCGTTCCAGCTCGGCGGCGAGGGCGGTGTAGTATTTGAGGTCGTATTTCGGCCGGGCGGAATTCAGAATGTCGCCGGTATAGCAGATTGCCGCCTCGCAGATCCGGTTTTCTTCTGCGATGGCATCCATCGAGACACGCATGTTCTCGACCCAGTTGAGGCAGTCGAACACGCGGAACACATCGATGCCGCCCTTCGCCGCCTGTCTTACAAAATACTTCACGACATTGTCGGGATAGTTCTTGTAGCCGACGCCGTTTGCGCCGCGCAGCAGCATCTGCAAAAGCAGGTTCGGAGCATCTTCACGAATCCGGGCAAGGCGGTCCCAGGGGTCCTCGGTCAGGAAGCGCATGGAAACGTCGAAGGTCGCGCCGCCCCAGCATTCCAGGGAGAAGAGCTGCGGAAGCGCCCGGGCATAGGTGCCGGCGACCCGCGCGATATCGTAGGTGCGCATGCGCGTCGCCAGAAGCGACTGGTGACCGTCGCGCATGGTGGTATCGGTGACCAGCACCTGTTTCTGGGCGCGAACCCATTCGGCGAATTTTTTCGGGCCGAGTTCGTCGAGTTTCTGCTTCGTGCCGGCCGGGATATCTCCTTCGATGAAGGGCACTACCGGTGCTGCGATATCCGCGGGAGGTTTCGGTCGTCCCTTGGCTTCCGGATGGCCATTGACGGTCACGTCCGCAAGATAGGTGAGCAGCTTCGTGGCGCGGTCCTGGCGCTTGACCTGCTGGAACAGCTCCGGCGTCGTGTCGATGAAGCGGGTGGTGTAGCTGTTGTCGCGGAACTTCGGATGCGTGATGATCGCTTCGAGGAAGGTGAGGTTGGTGGCAACCCCGCGAATACGGAACTCGCGAAGCGCGCGGTCCATGCGCTGGATGGCTTCGAGCGGATCGGGTGCCCAGGCCGTTACCTTGACCAGCAACGGATCGTAGAAACGGGTAATAACCGCGCCCGGATAGGCGGTGCCGCCGTCGAGACGGATGCCGAAGCCCGAAGCCGAGCGGTAGCCTGTGATCCGGCCATAGTCCGGAATGAAGTTCTGCTCCGGATCCTCGGTCGTGATGCGGCACTGGAGCGCATGGCCGTTCAGCCGGATGTCCTCCTGCTTCGGCACGCCCGACCCCGGAGTGCCGATCGCGTGGCCATCGAGGATGTGGATCTGCGCCTTCACGATGTCGATGCCGGTCACCACTTCGGTGACGGTGTGCTCGACCTGAATGCGCGGATTGACCTCGATGAAGTAGAACTTGCCGGTATCCGCATCCATCAGATATTCGACGGTGCCGGCGCCGACATAGTTTGTCGCCTTGGCGATCTTCAGCGAATAGGCGGCCAGTTCCTGGCGCTGCGCCTCCGAAAGATACGGAGCCGGTGCGCGCTCGACGACCTTCTGATTGCGCCGCTGGATGGAACAGTCGCGCTCGAACAGATGCACGACATTGCCGTGAGTATCGCCGAGGATCTGGCTCTCCACGTGCCGCGCCCGCTCGACGAGTTTCTCCAGATAGACCTCGTCCTTGCCGAATGCAGCCTTCGCCTCGCGTCTGGCTTCCGTCACCTCGCGGATCAAGTCCTTCGGGTCACGGATCGCGCGCATGCCGCGCCCGCCCCCGCCCCAGGACGCCTTCAGCATCACGGGATAGCCGATCTCCTCCGCCAGCCGATGAATTTCCGCTGGATCGTCCGGCAGCGGATCGGTCGCCGGGACGACAGGCACACCGACCGAAATCGCCAGATTGCGGGCAGCGACCTTGTTGCCCAATTGCCGCATGGTTTCGGCGCGAGGACCGATGAAAGTGATACCTGCAACGTTGCAGGCGTCGACGAACTCGGGACTCTCCGACAGGAGACCGTAGCCTGGATGGATAGCATCGGCGCCGGAAAGCTTCGCAACCCGAATGATCTCCTCGATCGAAAGATAGCTTTCGATCGGTCCGAGTTCGCGGGAAAGATGCGGGCCGCGGCCGATCTGGTAACTTTCGTCAGCCTTGAAGCGATGCAGCGAAAGCTTGTCTTCCTCCGCCCATATCGCGACTGTTTTCAGGCCGAGTTCGTTGGCGGCGCGAAAGACGCGAATGGCAATTTCGGATCGGTTGGCGACAAGTATCTTGGAAATGGGCAAATCGGTCTCCTCAAACGACAGGCCAAGGTATTTTTGCAACTGCGAAATATCTTCATAACCTGGTGTCCGGGGCAAGCCCCATCTGCGTCGTTTTCTGGAAATTTTAGCCCACGCCCGATGCCGTCAGGTGATGAGCCCGAGCCGGAGCGCTAGCGCCACGACATGCTGGCGGTTCTTTGCCTTCAACTTGTCCTGGATGCCATTCATGTACCAATCCACGGTGTGGTTGGATATCTGCAGCACCTTGCTGATCTCGTTGGACGTCATGCCGTCGGCGAGATAGTTCAGAACCTCCATCTCGCGCCGCGTCATTTTCGTGTCGACCGTGGCGGCAGCCTCAAGCTCGCCGGTCTCCTGTTTCAACTCCAGAAGACGCCAGAAGGCCTTCTTGGCCACGGCGTCGAACAGCGTGATTTCCACCGGCGACAGGTCAACGGGCTTGCCGCCGAGCGTCATGTTGCCCAGCAGCCCCTGTCGTCCGTGAACCGGGAAGATGTAACCGTCCTCAAGGCCGAAGCGTATCGATTCGCCCATCATGCGTTCCATGCGCTTGCGGTGCGGATCGTTGCGGAATGCGACAATCGTGTCGCGCCAGCGGAATCCCTTCTGGGCCTGCGCAAGATAGCGGATGGTCGGATCGATCAGCACGAATTTCTTGGAAATGTAGGTTTCCGGCCAGCGCTCCGGCCAACGGCCGACAAGCACCAGCTTCATGGGATTTTCGTGCGGTTTCGGATGCCGCAGAATTCCATAATAATCAAAGCGATAGGTGCGAAGGAGCTTTTCCAGCTCGACGACGACCTCTTCCGGCGACCTGCATTCGTCGGCAACCACAAGGAACTGGATTATCTGATTGACACTCACTTAAACCCCCAAGGCCGCCGAAGCGGCAACACCACGAAAAAGCCATAGCCGTCGCGTTTGTCTTGTGCCCGTCCGGCACGATGTAAATCATTTGCTACCATATTCGGTTAGGAGGCGTTTAAATTCGACATCCGAAATCTAGCCATTGCCGCCGGAACAACCAATCGAAATCCGCCGCCCGTCCCGGTTGCAGTGTTCTTTTTATCGAGCGCGTGGCTTGAGCTGCACAACAACCATATGCCCCGGTTTCCCGCCTCACTCTTGCCTTCCTACGCGAAAAGCGCTTGAAGCTTTGAACGGATAGCGGTTGACCGACGAGAGAACGCAATTGTCCCTGTTTCAAGTCTATATAAAGGCGCTCAAATACCTCGCGACCTACAGGTTCCGGGTGGCGCTGGTAGTGTTCGCCAACATCATTCTCGCCGTCATCACCATTGCCGAACCCATTCTCTTCGGTCGCATCATCGACGCGATCTCCGAAAAGCGCGATCCGAAGATGATCCTCATCGCCTGGGGCTGTTTCGGCGTCTTCAATACTTTCGCCTTCGTTCTTGTCGCACGCGAGGCTGACCGTCTCGCGCACGGCCGGCGGGCCGACCTGCTGACCGAGGCTTTCGGCCGCATCATTTCCATGCCGCTCAGCTGGCACCAGAAGCGCGGCACCTCGAATGCCCTCCACACGTTGCTGCGCGCCAGCGAAACGCTCTTCGGCCTCTGGCTCGAGTTCATGCGCACGCATCTTTCAACCGCTGTTGCGATTGCGCTTCTGGTTCCGACCGCGTTTTCCATGGATGTCCGCCTTACCGCCGTCCTGGTCGTGCTCAGCATCTTCTACGTTCTGATCGGCAAGACGGTGATGACCCGCACCAAGGAAGGGCAGGCATCCGTCGAGAGCCATTACCATACCGTCTTTTCCCACGTCAGCGACTCGATCAGCAACGTGTCGGTGCTGCATAGCTATAACCGCATCGAAGCCGAGACGCGCGCGCTAAAACGCTATGCCGAGCAGCTTCTCGCCGCACAGTATCCCGTACTCGACTGGTGGGCCATCGCCAGCGCGCTGAACCGCATCGCCTCGACCCTGTCGATGCTCATCATTCTGGTCATCGGCACCCTGCTCGTCCAGAGCGGCGACCTCAAGGTCGGCGACGTCATCGCATTCACCGGTTTTGCCACCCTTCTGATCGGCCGTCTCGACCAGATGCGGCAGTTCGCGACCCAGATATTCGAGGCCCGCTCGAAGCTGGAGGACTTTTACAAGCTGGAGGATGCGGTGCAGGAACGTGAGGAGCCGGCCGGCGCCGTCGAACTGCGGAACGTCAAGGGCGACGTGGAATTCCGCGACATTTCCTTCGATTTCGCCAATACCGGACAGGGCGTCCACGACGTATCCTTTTCGGTAAAGGCCGGCCAGACGATCGCGATCGTCGGGCCGACGGGTGCCGGCAAGACCACGCTCATCAATCTCTTGCAGCGTGTCTACGAGCCCCGGAAGGGCAAGATCCTGATCGACGGCGTCGATATCTCCACCGTCACCCGGAAATCGTTGCGTCATTCGATCGCGACCGTGTTCCAGGATGCGGGCCTGCTCAACCGCTCGATCCAGGAAAACATCCGCCTTGGCCGCGAGGATGCGACCGAAGAAGAGGTCATGAAGGCGGCAGAGGCTGCCGCTGCCACCGATTTCATCGAGAGCCGCCTGACGGGTTATACCACAGTGGTCGGCGAACGCGGCAACCGGCTTTCGGGCGGCGAGCGTCAACGCATCGCGATTGCCCGTGCAATCCTGAAGAATGCCCCGATCCTCGTGCTCGACGAAGCGACGAGTGCGCTCGACGTTGAAACCGAAGCCCGCGTCAAGGACGCCATCGACAGGCTGCGCAAGGACCGCACCACCTTCATCATCGCCCATCGCCTGTCGACCGTGCGCGAAGCCGACCTCGTGCTGTTTCTCGACCAGGGCCGGATCATCGAAATGGGCGGTTATGACGAACTGAGCGCAAGAGGCGGCCGTTTCGCCTCGCTGCTGCGCACCAGCGGCCTGCTTTCCGATACGCAAGGCCAGTAACGACAGGCTCCTTCGCGGCGTTCATCGGCGCCGATGAAATCTTGGGGGATTTCGGATTGCGTTGCCTCTTTAGCGATGTCCCGGCCAGATGGGATGTTCGGGACGCCACCGCGCATGGCTCCCATGCGTCCTTTAGCGGATTCTTTTCTTGACAACGGTCATCGGGTTTTGCAGAAAGAAGTGGCTGAAAGTCATGTTTCCTGGGCAACGAAACCATGCTGGTTTGTAGCTGCAACTTTATTACCGACAAAGAAATCAGGGAGGTTATCAACGAACTCCTTGATGAGGACTGTTGGCAGCTTATCGTGCCCGCCAAGGTTTACCATGCCATGGGCAAGCGCGGGCGGTGTTGCGGCTGCTTCCCCAACGTCGTCGATATCATCATCAAAACGACGGAAGAGTATCACGCTACACACAAGACGGACGGCGTGAAGGTCTGCGACTTCATGGAACGCCTGCGCCGTTTCCATGAAGAACAGCGACTTGCCAATCTTGAGCGCCGCCGAAACCTCGGCAAGGTCGCCTGATATCCGATGACTTCAGGCGCGCATATGTCCCGCGCCGGCTTCCATTGAATCCCGTTTCATTTCCATGTCCGGCAAGGAACCGGCCGTCGGTCGGCCCGTTTTCAAGAACGCGTTGATGTTCTAGGATGGCCGGTGCAGCATACACAGTAGTTTGGATTAGAATCATTCTAAAAGTTTGACATGACACTGGATGCAGGGTTTATGTCAGTTATTGCAACACAGGTAGAGGATATCACCACCATGAAGGGCGATAAGAAAGTCATCGAAAGATTGAACGAGGCATTGTTCCTCGAACTTGGCGCGGTCAACCAGTACTGGCTGCACTATCGCCTGCTGGAAGACTGGGGCTATCTGAAGCTTGCGAAGAAGGAACGTGCTGAGTCCATCGAGGAAATGCAGCATGCCGACAAGCTGGTTGCCCGCATTATCTTCCTCGAAGGTCATCCGAACCTGCAAACGGTCGCACCGCTGCGCATCGGCCAGAACGTCAAGGAAGTTCTGGAAGCCGATCTCGCCGGCGAATATGACGCTCGCACCTCCTATAAAAAGTCCCGCGACATCTGTTATGAGGCCGGTGACTATGTCTCTATGAAACTGTTCGAGACCCTTCTGGCGGACGAGGAGGGTCATATCGACTTCCTCGAGACCCAGCTCGAACTGCTTTCGAAGATCGGCGAGGAAAAATACGGCCAGCTCAACGCCGCTTCCGCTGACGAAGCGGAATAACCTCGGGCCCGACGCCATCACCGCGTGAAAAGGCGGGCGGTCTTCGGCGCCCGCAGCCTCACCTATCAACAGGCCGGAGCATCGGACAAGATGCTCCGGCCTTGTTTGTTATCGGCGGCCTTGCTGCAGCGTGTCCGGTTCAATGAAGTGCGCTGCACTGACTGCGTTTTGCCTGGGCGAGCCTTAGAGAATGTCATCCATCGCTTCGATAAGGCGGCGGCATTCGGCTTGCGTACCGATGGAAATGCGCAGGAAGTCGGCGATGCGCGGCTTGTTGAAGTGGCGTACCAGGACGGCCCGCTGCCGCAGCGCTGCGGCAAGCTCCTTTCCTTCGAAGCCCGGTTTGCGGGCGAAGACGAAATTCGCTTGCGACGGCAGCACCACGAAGCTGCGGTTTTCCAGTTCGACCGTCAATTGTCTGCGGTTTTCGATCAGTTCGTCCCGGCGGGCGGTAAACCAGGCATCATCCTCGATCGAGGCGACCGCGGCAACCTGAGCGATGCGATCCAGCGGATAGGAATTGAAGCTGTCCTTCATCCGCTCCAGCGCCTCGATCAGCGGGCGCTGGGCGATGGCGTAACCGACCCTGAGGCCGGCGAGCGAGCGCGACTTCGAGAAGGTGCGGATGACGATGACATTTTCATGGTCGGCGATCAAAGGGATCGCCGTCTCGCCACCGAAGTCGACATAGGCTTCATCAACCGCCACGACCTGATCGGAATGGGCTGTGGCAAGCCGTTCGATATCGCCAAGCGGTAGGCCGACGCCTGTCGGTGCGTTCGGATTGGGCAGGATGATCGCACCGCAGGGGGCGTTATAGTCTTCCGGGCGGATGCGGTAATCCGCGTCGAGCGGGATCGTGCGCGTCTCGATGTCGAAGAGACGGCTATAGGTCGGGTAGAAGCTGTAGGTGATGTCCGGATAGAGCAACGGCGCATCGTGCTTCAGCAGGCTTGCGAAGATGAAGGCCAGAACCTCATCCGAGCCGTTGCCGACGAAGACCTGTTCCGATGCTACGCCATGATAGCGGGCTATAGCCTCCTTCAGCGCCCTTGCTGAAGGGTCGGGATAGCGGCGCAGATCGTCATTGATCGCGGCGTGGATCGCCTCCAGCACCTTCCGTGAGGGACCCCAGGGGTTCTCGTTGGTATTCAGCTTCACGAGGTTCGCGATCGCCGGCTGTTCTCCGGCGACATAGGGTTCGAGCGCGGTGACGATCGGCGACCAGAACTTGCTCATGTCAGTGCTTTCGGTTGGCGACGAAACGGGCGGCTTCAATGAGGGTTGTTGCCTTCTCGCCATAGGCGCCGATCAGGCTTTCCGCCTCCGCCACCAGCCGGTCGAGTTCGGCCTCCGCCCATTCCTGCCCTTTGAGCGCCACCAGCGTTCCCTTGCCGCGAGCGGCGTCCTTACCGGCGGCCTTGCCGAGCGTGGCGGCGTTGGAGGTGAGGTCGAGCAGGTCGTCGGCAAGCTGGAACGCACGGCCGATCACCTCGCCGAAACACCTGAGGCGGGCACGATCTTCAGCCGGCGCCTCGGCGATGATGGCGCCGGCCTCGCAGGCAAAGCGCAGGAGGGCGCCGGTTTTCATCGACTGCAGAAGCACGATGCCGGCCTCGTCCGGCGCCTGCTTCTCGGCCGCAAGGTCGAGGGCCTGACCGCCGGCCATGCCGCCGATGCCGGCGGCGCGGGCAAGCGCCAGTACCAGTTCGATCCGGGCGCGATCGGAAAGCGCGGTTTCCGGTGCCGCAATCACGTCGAAGGCGTAGGTCAAAAGGCTGTCGCCGGCGAGAATGGCGGTCGCCTCGTCATAAGCGACATGAACCGTCGGCTTGCCACGGCGCAGGTCGTCGTCGTCCATCGCCGGCAGGTCGTCATGCACCAGCGAATAGCTGTGAAGACATTCAAGCGCGCAGCCAATGCGCAATGCCGCCCCGGCGTCGCCGCCGAAGAGGGCGGTGCTTTCGACCACGAGGAAGGGGCGGATGCGCTTTCCGCCGTTGAGCGTCCCGTGGCGCATGGCATTAAGCAGCCGTTGCGGCCGGACGAGTTCGTCATGCAGACAGCCGGACGAGAGGAGTTTGTCCAGAAGCGCCTCGACCCTCGAAGCGGTTGTCAGCAGGCGGCTTTCGAAGGAAGGTGTCGTCGGGCTCTTTGTCATCGCGCTCATGGGCGGCTATTTGGCATGCTCTTCAAGCGCAGGCAACGGGAATCTGGGGGCTTGGCGAGCCATAGGCGAAAGCGGTCTGGCATTGGCCGCCAAGGGCGGCTAAGAGAAACGGAAAGTCTAACATCGGACAGGGTTTCATTGGCTGAGGACAGCGATATCGGGTATGCAGGCCCGGAGGAGGAACCGGTGCCACCGCGGCGGATACCGCAGACGGCAAGGCGGATCGCGGGTGTGGTGGCCGCACTTCTCCTGCTGCCCTATGCCCTGATCGTTCTCTACCGTCTCGATTTCATCCATCCGGTCTCGACGCTCATGCTCGCCGATCTCGTGACGTTTCAGGGCTATGACCGCCGCTGGGTCGATTTCGAAGACATTTCGCCGAACCTCGTGCGCGCCGTGATGATGTCGGAGGACGGGCAATTCTGTTCTCATCACGGTGTCGACTGGGGCGAGATGAAAAGCGTGATCGATGACGCGCTTGCCGGAGAGGCCACTCGCGGCGCAAGTACAATTCCGATGCAGACGGTGAAGAACCTCTATCTCTGGAATGGTCGGTCGATGCTGCGCAAGGCAATGGAGTTGCCGCTGGCAATTGTCGCCGACGCCGTCTGGTCCAAACAGCGGACGATGGAAATTTACCTTAATGTCGCGGAATGGGGGCCGGGCATTTATGGCGTCGAGGCTGCGGCCCAGCACCATTTCAAGATCCCGGCGGCAAAGCTCAATGCGCGGCAGGCGGCGCTGCTTGCCGTTTCGCTGCCCAATCCGATCACCCGGGTAGCCAGCAAGCCGGGCAACGGCATGAAGCGTCTGGCCGGCGTCGTCGACCGGCGCGCCAAGCGTTCAGGCGACTATATCACTTGCCTTTATGACTGACTTTCAAAAGATTTGTTGGTGCTGAACGGTGGGCGACCCTAAGCTCGAAACCGGCGTAACCAGCAGGAGGAAGGCAATGGACGGGCTCGTTCTCTATATCGGCAACAAGAATTATTCCTCATGGTCGTTCCGGCCCTGGATCGCGCTGACGGCGGCCGGTGTCCCTTTCGAGGAGCAATTGATCCCGTTCGACTTCGAAGCGGGCAATCCTCGCTTCCGGGATATCTCCCCGACAGGGCGGGTGCCGGTGCTGCATCACGGCGCATTGCGGGTCTGGGAGTCGCTCTCGATCATCGAATATGCCGGTGAACTCTTTCCCGATGTAGGAATCTGGCCCGAGGATGTCGGTGACCGGGCGATGGCGCGCTCGATCGCGATGGAAATGCTCTCCGGCTTCCGCGCGCTGCGCGGCGCCTGCCCGATGAACATCCGGCGGGAGAAGCGGGCGATCGACCTGCCGGAAGGCGTCACGGCCGACGTCCAGCGGATCGAGAACATCTGGCGGGAGATGCGCCGGCGCTCGGGCGGACCCTTCCTGTTCGGAGGGTTCTCGGCGGCCGATGCCATGTATGCACCGGTGGTCAATCGGTTTGATGTCTACGATCTGGTTTCCAGCGAGGATACGCTGGAATACATGTCGGCAATGCAGGCTCACCCGGCATGGGTCGCCTGGCGGGACGCAGCCCTTCAGGAAACCTGGATCGTGCCCGAGGACGAGGCATGACGCCATTTCTGTCAGGGCCGGGCGAAAAAAATGCGCCAGGGACTGGTCAAAGCCCTGCCGGGCATGTATAAGCCCGCAAAATTCCGAGATCGAGACAGATGCTGTTCGGCCTCACCGGGCCGCGGAATCTGTTTTGCCCGTCATGTGGAGTAACTGAAATGGCTGTACCGAAAAGAAAAACAAGCCCGTCCAAGCGCGGTATGCGCCGTTCTGCTGACGGTCTTAAGGCCCCGGCTTATGTCGAGGACAAGAACTCCGGCGAACTGCGCCGCCCGCACCATATCGATCTGAAGACCGGTATGTATCGCGGCCGTCAGGTGCTGACGCCGAAGGAAAGCGCATAAGTCCTGCTTACGCAGAGATCTTTCAAGGGCCGGCCTTTGCGCCGGCCTTTACTTTTTCCGGCCAGCCGGCAATTAATCGTCCCGAAATGAGACAGGGAGTTCGTTTCCCGCCGGCTGAAGGACTTTCTCATGGTTGCCGCCATCCCGCTGATGATCGTGCCGTTCGTGCTCTACAATCTCGCCATGCTCGGCGTTTTCGGAGCCGGCGGTATCGGGGCGCTGCAGCACGACGTGATGTCGCTGTTGATGCTCTCAGGCGCGATCTGGACCCTGTCGGTCGGCGACGTGTTCATTCTCGTCGGCCTCGTCGTGCTGTTCGTCGAGATCCTGAAGGCCACCCGGAACGGATCCGGTTCGCTTCTCAACCATATGCTGTCGATGCTGGTCTTCATCGCGTTTCTGGTCGAGTTCCTGCTGGTGCGGGACGCGGCGACGCAGAATTTCTTCATCTTGATGACGATCGCCTTCATCGACGTCGTCGGAGGCTTTGCGGTTTCCATCCGCTCGGCCGGCCGGGACGTTTCGATCGGTCTCTGATTGCAGGCTTGTTCTCGGCCCACAAAAAAAGCGGAAGCCATGCTTCCGCCCTTCGTGTCGCGTACCTCTCTGTAATTGGCTCAGAGGCTGTCGAGCTTGTTCTGCAGCGTGCGAAGCTGTTCCTTGAGTTCATCGATGTCCTTGGCCTCCGCCTTGCGGCTTTCCTTCGGAGGTTGGCTGCCGAGGAAGGGCGAGAACATCTGCATCGCCTGGTGGAACATTTCGGTATTGCGCTTCACCTGCTCTTCCATGAGCTGTATGGGCATCTGCAGATTCTTGGTCAGCGGCGTTTCGCCGAACGCCTTGGTGATCTGTTCCCGCATCTGGGTCTGCTGTTCGGTGAAGGCCTTCATCGAGTGTTCGAGAAAGCTCGGTACGACCATCTGCATCTGGTCGCCGTAATAGCCGATGAGCTGGCGCAGGAAGGAGATCGGCAATAGCGTATTGCCTGTCTTCGACTCCTGCTCGAAAATGATCTGCGTCAGGACGGAATGGGTGATGTCCTCACCGGTCTTGGCATCCTGTACGACGAATTCCTCTCCCTTCTTCACCATCTTGGCCAGGTCCTCCAGCGTGACGTAAGTGCTGGTGCCTGTGTTGTAGAGCCGGCGGTTGGCATATTTTTTTATGACAATCTCGCCCTCTGTCTTGGCCATTCGTGCCTCCTAACCCCGTCGTTATTGTGAATTTTTGCTCTTCCCTCCATGAATGTAAACGCAAACGAAGCGCGGTGACAATCTCTTTGTGCAATGCGGGACCCGCATTTGACGAAATTCAAGAGGGTACAACCAAGGAATGAAACGGGTCTGCTTTCTTCCTGTTTGACACCGGGTGAAAGCTTTGCCAGTTTCATCGTCAACGACTGATAAACGCGAGGAGACCACCCATGAGCAGTGCATCCATTGTCATCGCCAGCGCGGCGCGCACCCCGGTTGGATCTTTCAACGGCGTCTTCGCCAATGTGCCGGCTCACGAACTCGGCGCGGTTGCGATCAAGGGCGTTCTGGAGCGGGCGGGCGTCGACGCCAAGGAAGTTGACGAGGTGATCCTCGGTCAGATTCTCACAGCGGGACAGGGGCAGAATCCGGCGCGGCAGGCCGCGATGAAGGCCGGCATTCCGCAGGAAGCGACGGCATGGGGCATGAACCAGCTCTGCGGTTCGGGTCTGCGCGCCGTTGCGCTGGGCATGCAACAGATCGCGACGGGCGATGCTGCAATCATTGTTGCCGGTGGCCAGGAATCAATGTCCATGGCGCCCCATGTTGCGCATCTTCGCGGCGGCACCAAGATGGGTGATCTGAAGATGATCGACAGCATGATCAAGGACGGGCTGACCGACGCTTTCTACGGCTATCACATGGGCATCACCGCCGAAAACGTCGCCCGCCAGTGGCAGCTTTCGCGCGACGAGCAGGATGCCTTCGCCGTTTCCTCGCAGAACAAGGCTGAGGCGGCGCAGGTTGCCGGCCGTTTCAAGGACGAGATCGTGCCGGTGGTCGTGCCCAGCCGCAAGGGCGACATCACGGTCGATGCCGACGAATATATCCGCTTCGGCGCGACGCTCGACAGCATGACCAAGCTCAAGCCTGCCTTCGACAAGGAAGGCACGGTCACCGCGGCCAATGCGTCCGGCATCAATGACGGTGCGGCAGCGGCACTGCTGATGACCGAGGAGGAGGCCGGCCGACGCGGTATCGCGCCGCTTGCCCGCATTGCGTCCTGGGCAACCGCAGGTGTGGATCCGCAGGTCATGGGCACGGGACCGATCCCGGCCTCGCGCAAGGCGCTGAAAAAAGCCGGCTGGAACGTCGCGGATCTCGATCTGGTCGAGGCAAATGAGGCCTTTGCGGCGCAGGCCTGCGCGGTCAACAAGGACCTCGGCTGGGATACCTCCATCGTGAACGTCAATGGCGGCGCCATCGCAATCGGTCATCCGGTCGGCGCTTCCGGCGCGCGTATTCTCAATACGCTGCTGTTCGAGATGAAGCGCCGCGGTGCGAAAAAGGGACTTGCCACGCTTTGCATCGGCGGCGGCATGGGCATCGCCATGTGCCTCGAGGCTCTTTAAGGGAGGAACGAAGACCTGCGGGAGCCGGCGGGGTGGGAAACGCCGCCGGGCGGGTCTGATCAAGTGTCATAAAACTATCCTAACAACGGCTTCGGAAGAAAAGTCGGTGGCCGGCGAAGCTTTACAGAGAGGGAGTGACAGCTCATGGGCAGAGTGGCATTGGTGACGGGTGGAACGCGGGGCATCGGAGCGGCGATCTCGGTCGCGCTCAAGGACGCCGGCTATTCGGTGGCGGCAAATTATGCCGGCAACGACGAGAAGGCGCAGGCCTTCAGGCAGGAGACGGGTATCCCGATCTTCAAATGGGACGTTTCCAGCTACAGCGCCTGCGTCGAAGGGATTGCCAGTGTGGAGGCGGAACTGGGTCCGGTCGACGTGCTCGTCAACAATGCCGGTATCACCCGGGATGCGATGTTTCACAAGATGACGCCGGAGCAATGGAGCGAGGTCATCAACACCAATCTCAACGGTGTCTTCAACATGACCCACCCCATCTGGTCCGGCATGAGGGACCGCAATTTCGGGCGCGTCATTACCATTTCCTCGATCAACGGACAGAAGGGGCAGATGGGGCAGGCCAACTATTCCGCCGCCAAGGCCGGCGATCTCGGTTTCACCAAGGCACTCGCCCAGGAAGGGGCCGCCAAGGGCATCACCGTCAATGCCATCTGCCCCGGCTACATCGGTACGGAGATGGTCCGCGCCATCCCGGAAAAGGTGCTGAACGAACGCATCATTCCGCAAATCCCGGTTGGTCGCCTCGGCGAACCGGAAGAGGTCGCGCGCATCGTGGTGTTTCTTGCGTCAGACGATGCAGGGTTTATTACCGGTTCAACGATTTCGGCCAATGGCGGACAGTTTTTCGTCTGAGAAAATTCGCCTGTCATAATATGAGGCCGGCCTTCGTGCCGGCCTCATGCCTTTTGCGCATACGTTAACGATCCGATCCGGTGGCTAAGGGAAATCCCTTAATATCCACCGTTCTCTATGGTTAACCGTTTGTTATTCAACAATATATAGCGGTGAACAAAGCGGGAAACCCGCTGCGTAAGCGATTCGTCGCCGATTCGTTCCGGCTTTGGTCGAAGTCTTAACGCGGGTGCTGAAAACGGTCGGCAAAAAGCCACCGGCGGTGGGGCCGGTGGCTTTTCGGAAGCGCTGGTTTCGCCGATCAAGCGGCTGCGGTTCGTTCCGGAACCGCAATCCTCCTCGTGCGTTTATCGGCAGCGCGCTTCATATCGGCGACCATACCTGTCGCGATAGATGCAATAGCCCGGTCGTTCCTGGGATTGCCCGATCAGGGCGCCGGCAACACCGCCGACCGCTGCGCCGACCGCCGCTCCGCCCCAAGAGTTCGTTGCAACGCCGCCGACTACGGCGCCGGTAGCCGCGCCGATGCTCGCGCCTTTTTCCGTAGCCGTGCAGGATGCGAGAGGAGCGATCAATGCCAGAGCAAGAAGAGTTTTTTTCATCGTCTTTTCCTTTCGATGGAACGTGGGCTCAAATCCGGCCCATGAGCAAGAGAATGACAAGGATGAGCAGCACAAGGCCCAATCCACCGGAAGGGCCATAGCCCCAACTACGACTATAACCCCAGTTCGGCAGCGCGCCGATCAGGAGCAGAATGATGATAACGACGAGAATAGTACTCAGCATGGCGGCCCTCCCCATTCAGATGCAAAGCTCGGTTCTGCCTTGGCCTTCAACGCGGCGTGGGCAAGTTTGTTCCATCGCGCCGTTTCCCTTGCAACAGTGCGGCAAACCAGGGGAATTTCCGGCATATGCGGGTGTTCGGCGTGCAGGCGACGACGGTTTCAGCCGAAAGAAACTGGCCGGCAAGGGCCAGCTTCCAGGGATGATGGCCCGGCAACGGACAGGCGACCGTCCTTCCTTGCCAGCAGATGTCGGGACCAAAGACCTGCCAGAAGACGGGAGCCATGACGATGACGTGGAGCAGAACGAAGTTATAGCCGTTCCTTCTGCTGATCCATTCTGCCGGTGGCGGGGAAGTTTTATTTCGTGTCAACCTCGCCGGCAGAAACGCTATTGACAGACGGAAGTTCCCCGATTCTCCGCTTTGCCAGCAAACTGATTGCCTTAAAGCAGGAACTTCATGATTTGATTCAGCATTTCGTAGGAGTCCGGCAAGAGTCCGACGATATGTAGCCGTGAACAAATGCTGAATCCGCTGGAGTCGTCGATTCGTCGCCGATTCGTTCGCAGCCTGTTCCGGAATCGGAAAAATGCGCGCTTTTGTCTTCCGAAACACATCGCTTTTCGGAGTTTGGCGATGATCGGCCTTGCCTTTGACGGCGTTCGTCGCCATGTGTGGGCGAGGTTTGCGGGTCGGATTTTCGTTCCTGCCGGCGGCCATTTGCAGTCCGGAGCGGTAATTGAATTCGCAACCCATGATCCTGAGCGGCCGCGGCGTCACTGCTGTGCTGGGGCCGACCAATACCGGCAAGACCCATTTCGCCATCGACCGCATGGTCGCCCATGGTTCCGGGATCATCGGCCTGCCGCTGCGGCTGCTCGCCCGTGAAGTCTATACGCGGCTTGTCGAGCGCGTCGGTGCCCAGCATGTCGCGCTGGTGACGGGCGAAGAAAAGATCGCGCCGCCGAATGCCCGTTTTTCCGTCTGCACGGTTGAGGCGATGCCGCGGGAGACCAAGGCCTCCTTCGTGGCGATCGACGAGATCCAGCTTGCCGGCGATCTCGAGCGCGGGCACATCTTCACCGACCGGCTGCTGCATCTTCGCGGGCGCGACGAGACGCTGCTTCTCGGCTCCGGTACGATGAAGCCGATTCTCCTGCAATTGCTGCCGGGCATTACCGTCATCGAAAGGCCGCGCCTGTCGCAGCTTTTCTATGCTGGGCAGAAGAAAATCACCCGCCTGCCGCAGCGGACCGCCATTGTCGCCTTCTCGGCAGACGAGGTCTACGCCATCGCTGAACTCATCCGGCGCCAGCGGGGCGGTGCCGCCGTGGTGCTCGGGGCGCTCAGCCCACGTACCCGCAATGCACAGGTAGGGCTCTATCAGGCGGGCGACGTCGAATATCTCGTCGCGACCGACGCCATCGGCATGGGTCTCAATCTCGACGTCGACCACGTTGCCTTCGCTCAGGACCGCAAGTTCGATGGCTACCAGTTCCGCAATCTCAATCCCGCGGAACTCGGGCAGATTGCGGGACGTGCCGGCCGGCATCTCAAGGACGGTACTTTCGGGGTGACGGGACGGGTCGATCCCTTCGACGACGAACTCGTTGAGCGCCTCGAAGGACATGAATTCGATACTGTGAAGATTTTGCAGTGGCGCACTGCCGCCTTCGATTTTTCCTCGATCACGGCGTTACAGCGCAGCCTGGAAGCGGCGCCCCGCATCGAGGGACTGACACGTGCATTGCCGGCTATCGATCAGCAGGCGCTGGATTTCCTTGCCCGCTATCCGGAAGTCATCGATCTTGCGAACACGCCGGCGCGGGTCGAAAAGCTCTGGGATGCCTGTGCGCTGCCGGATTATCGCCGAATCACGCCGGCGCAGCATGCAGATCTGATCCAAAGCCTCTTTTCGGATCTCGTCAGGCATGGCACGGTGAACGAGGATTTCCTGGCCGAACAGGTGAAACGCGCCGATCGCACCGATGGTGAAATCGACACGCTTTCCGCGCGAATCGCCCAGATCAGGACATGGACCTATGTGTCGAACAGGCCCGGCTGGCTTGCCGATCCGACACACTGGCAAGAAAAGACGCGGGAAATCGAAGACCGATTGTCCGATGCGCTACATGAACGGTTGACGAAACGCTTTGTTGATCGCAGGACATCTGTGCTCATGAAGCGCTTGAGAGAGAATGCGATGTTGGAAGCTGAAATCAGTGTGAACGGCGATGTCTTCGTGGAGGGACATCACATGGGGCAGCTCGCCGGTTTTCGGTTCACGCCCATTTCGGGAACCGAGGGGCCGGACGCCAAGGCCGTGCAGGCCGCGGCGCAGAGGGCGCTTGGTCTCGAATTCGAGGCAAGGGCGGCAAGGCTGCATGCTTCCGGCAACAACGATCTTGCGATCAGTTCGGAAGGTCTGGTTCGCTGGCTCGGCGATCCCGTCGCCCGGCTGACGGGCAGCGACCACATCCTGCATCCGCGTGTCATTCTGCTTGCAGACGAGCAGTTGACCGGCAATGCGCGCGATCATGTGGTTGCCCGCATCGAACGCTTCGTTAATCATCACATCTCGACGGTTCTGAAGCCTCTCGACGATCTTTCGCGCGCCGAGGATCTTCAGGGGCTCGCCAAGGGACTGGCTTTCCAGCTCGTCGAAAACCTCGGCGTGCTGTTCCGCCGCGACGTTTCCGACGACGTGAAGTCGCTCGACCAGGATGCGCGCGCCTCGATGCGCCGCTATGGGGTGCGTTTCGGCGCCTACCACATCTTCATGCCGGCGCTTTTGAAGCCGGCTCCGGCGGAGCTCATCACCCTTCTCTGGGCGCTGAAGAATGACGGCCTCGACAAGCCCGGCTACGGCGACTTGATTCCGGTTCTTGCCGCCGGCCGTACGTCCGTGGTGACCGATGCGAGCTTCGAGCGGATGTTCTACAAGCTCGCCGGCTTCCGCTTCCTCGGGAAGCGGGCCGTGCGGATCGACATTCTCGAGCGTCTGGCCGATCTCATCCGGCCGCTGCTGCAGTGGAAGCCCGGCGCGACCCCGCGTCCGGACGGCGCCTATGACGGCCGCCGTTTTACGACCACCACCGCCATGCTGTCGATTCTCGGTGCGACGCCTGACGACATGGAAGAAATCCTGAAGGGCCTTGGCTATCGCGCCGACAGCGTGACCGCGGAAGAAGCGGCTGCCTTCCTTGCAGCCCAGTCTCCAGCGGATGCCGCGCCGGCAGGTGAAGTCGTCGCGGATGGCGAGGCGGCTCCGGAAGAGATTTCCTCCGGGGACGAGCAGAGTGCCGATGCGACGCAGGATGAGACGGCAAGCACGGACGAGGCGATTGCCACGTCTGCCGGCGAAGCGGAAACCGCTATCGCCGTCGAGGCATCAACTTCCGCTGACGAGGCTGCGCCTGCAGAGCCGAAGCCGGTTCTCCTGTGGCGTCCGGGCGGTCGTAACGACAATCAGCGTGGCGCGCGTCCCGGTGGCGACCGGCGCGGGCATGGCGGCAATCGCGCACCGGCCGAAGGCCGCGGCGAAGCCCGCCGTGACGACCGTCGCCGCGACGACGAACGCCATGGCGGAAAACCCAAGGGCAAGGAAGGCGGACGCGGCGGTTTCGGCCAGAAGTCGGACGGCGGTCGTCCGGATCGGGGCGAGCGCAAGGACCGGCCCAACCGGCCCGAACGCGACAACAAGTCGCAGCCTGCCCGTTTTGAGGCCAAGCCTCCGCGAAAGGAAAAGCCGATCGATCCGGATTCGCCCTTTGCGAAGCTCGCTGCTCTGAAGGAGCAGATGAAGAAGTGACGTCCGCCGATCAACAGCCACCTTCCGGTTCGCGCCAGCGTATCGACAAGTGGCTGTTCTTTGCGCGGATACTCAAGTCCCGGACGCTGGCGCAGGAGCGGGTGTCTGCCGGGCATGTCAAGGTCAATGGCTTGAACGTGCGCCAGCCCAGTCACCTCCTGAAACCCGGAGATCGCCTTGAGATCGCGCTGGAGCGGCGCGATCTCGTTGTGGTGGTCTTGAAGCCGGGCGAGCGGCGCGGGCCCTACGAAGAGGCCCGCCAACTCTATGAGGACCAGACGCCGCCGGAACCGGAACGCATCAGCGCGCTGGAGCAGGCGATGCGTTCTTCCGGAAGCGGCCGCCCCACCAAAAAAGAGCGACGGGCAATCGACCGGCTGCGACCGGACGAACCTTGAAGTCTCCCATTAGAAAACTGTGTGTGTCTGCGGCTATTTTCAGGATTGTTTATCCTTGCTATAGCGCCAATAACGCAGTAGCTGACAAGCCGTCCGACCGATCCTCCCATTGGTTAAACGAGTGCGTTCAGCCGTGGTCTGAACCCAAATTTGCGCGGGCACGCGGTCGTCACCGTCCTCGCGCGGAAAACGAGCTTTTGGAGTGCCGCAATGACCTATATTGTCACCGACAATTGCATCCGCTGCAAATACACCGATTGCGTGGAGGTCTGCCCGGTCGACTGTTTCTATGAGGGCGAGAACTTCCTCGTCATTCATCCCGATGAATGCATCGATTGCGGCGTCTGCGAGCCCGAATGTCCTGCCGAGGCGATCAAGCCGGATACCGAGCCGGGTCTCGACAAGTGGCTGCAGATCAATACCGAATATGCCAAGATCTGGCCGAACATCACGGTCAAGCGCGATCCATTGCCGGAAGCCAAGGAGATGGATGGCGTCGAAGGAAAGTACGAGATGTACTTCTCCCCCAAGCCAGGGCAGGGCGACTGAGGGAGCGGATCGGGGAGCGCTCGCCTGATACTCCCCCTTCGTCGGTGATTCGCCGCATTTAGGGCCGGGTCAAGTCTGCGTCGCGGCATTTAAGGCGACGTGGCAGTAAAATATTGATTTCCTCAGTTTTTTGTGATAGGTTGTCGAAACTGTTCCACTTTGCGGCATTAGCATGCCCTGAACCATCACGAAAGCAAACTCATCATCCTCCGCGGGTTCCGTGACATTAACGACATTTGACTGTCGGGTCGCTGTCGCGAAGAAGGTTGTGTTTGCGTGTGACGGGCTGGATCAGGATGGAGTGACCCGACGGTTTCCCCCGTCTCATCCGGGCCTGACCGACCCGGCGCCGGCATCTTGCCGGGAGCATAACAGGGAGTTTTTGAAACGAATGACGACCCAGCAGAAGAAATCTCCGACTCGCCACGGCTTCAAGACCGGCGAGTCGATCGTCTACCCGGCACATGGTGTCGGTACCATTACCGCCATCGAAGAGCAAGAAGTAGCAGGCATGAAGCTTGAGCTTTTCGTGATCGACTTCGAAAAGGACAAGATGCGGCTGAAGGTTCCGGTCGCTAAAGCTGTGAGCATCGGCATGCGCAAGCTGTCCGAAACCGATTTCGTCGATCGCGCCCTGAAGGTCGTTCAAGGCAAGGCGCGCGTGAAGCGCACGATGTGGTCGCGTCGCGCCCAGGAATATGATGCGAAGATCAATTCCGGCGACCTGATCTCGATCGCCGAAGTGGTTCGCGATCTTTATCGCGCCGAAAACCAGCCGGAGCAGTCCTATTCCGAGCGTCAGCTCTACGAAGCCGCTCTCGATCGCATGGCTCGCGAAATCGCGGCCGTGAACAAGATGTCGGAAACCGAAGCTGTCCGTCTCGTCGAAGTGAACCTTGCCAAGGGTCCCAAGCGCGGCAAGACGATCGAGGAAGACGACGCACCGGAAGAAGAGGCAGCGTAAAACTTGCCTTACGTGCGGCGATTTCGGATCGCCAGCCGTACTTTTGAAAAAGCCTCCGGGTTTGCGCCGGAGGCTTTTTTCTTGGGCTCCTGAAGTGCATCGCGACCTTTCAGGTTCGCTCTGCAAACTTTTCCGATGCCCGTCGGGACATCCCCGGGAGACGCCGAGGGCACTAATCTCAACAAAAAGCCCCGCCGATTGGCGGGGCTTCTTCAAACTGAGCGAAACGGCGCCGAATGTGACGCTGTTCGATGTTCCGTCCGTTACTCGCGGTTGCCGAGAAAACGGAGGAGGAACAGGAAGAGGTTGATGAAGTCGAGGTAGAGCTGCAAAGCGCCCATGATCGCCTTGCGGCCGGCCATTTCCGCCCCATCGGCCTCATAGTAGGATTCCTTGATGCTCTGGGTGTCGTAGGCCGTCAGGCCTGCGAAGATCAGGACGCCAATCACAGAGATGGCGAATTCCAGGGCCGAGGAGGCCAGGAAGATATTCACCAGCGAAGCGATGATCAGGCCGAACAGACCCATGATCAGGAACGAACCCATGGCCGAGAGGTCACGCTTGGTCGTGTAACCATAGAGCGACAGGGCGCCGAAGGACGCGGCCGTCACGAAGAAGGTCTGGACGATGCTGGAACCGGTATAGACCAGGAAAATCGACGACAGCGAGAGACCCATCAGCGCAGCATAGACCCAGAAGGTTGTCTGGGCGGCGGGAACGCTCATCGAGTTAATCCTGAAGCTCATGAAGAACACGAGCGCGACAGGGGCAAAGATCACCACCCATTTCAGGGCGCTGAAATAGATCGCCTGGCCGAAGGCGGTCAACTGGCCGTCGCTGCCGACCGCCATCTGGAAGGTGACGAATGCAGCAATACCGGTGATCGCGAGACCGAGAGCCATCAGGTTGTAGACCTTCAGCATGTAGGCGCGAAGGCCTTCATCGATCATCGCGGCCGACTGGGCGCCATTCTGGCCCACACGACTCTGGTAGTTGCGGAGTTCAGACATTGTTTCCTCTTTTCAAGCTCCGATGGATGTTACGGTGTCGGGCAATACGCCCGGGCGCCGCTGCGGAGCTCAGCATGCCTGTGGATAATATGAGATTTATCGTGGCCCGCGACAAGTCCCGCCCAAGTTAAAAAGGCGTAATCATTACGCGCCTTGGTAAACGACCTGCCTCAGAGTTCACGCAGCACGGGTGCGGCCTTCTGCCCGAGTATGCGCCAGGTGCCGGCAAGGCCGATGCCGATCGTCGTCGCCAGGGCGATCACCAGTGTCATGAGCGCGACATCGGGCAGGAAGGAGGAGGGCAGTTTCATGATCCTGGCGAGGACGAACCAGGCGACGCCGCCGCCGGCAATGAGTGCGAAGATAGCGGTCGCAGCGCCGAGCAGCAGGTATTCGTAGGTAAATGCCCGGATCAGCATCGCCCGCGTTGCCCCAAGCGTCTTCAGCACGACTGCATCGTGGGTGCGGGCGCGATTGCCGGCGGCGAGCGCGCCGGAGAGCACCAGGACCGAAGCGATCAACGCAATCGCTGCCGCGGCCCGGATCGCGGTTGCGAGCTGTCCGACCAGCCGGTCGACGACGTCAAGCGCATCCTTGACCCGAACGCTGGTAATGGTCGGATAGGTCTGCGTGACGGCTTTCAGGATTGCCGCCTCGTCCGAGGTCGTGGCGCCCGGATCGGTCAATGTCGCCAGCCAGGCATGCGGCGCACCGGCAAAGGTGTTGGGAGAAAAGACCATGACGAAGTTGATCGACAGCGACTCCCATTCCACCTTGCGGAAATTGGCAATCCTGGCCGTGATGTTTCGTCCCAGCACGTTGACTGTGACGGTGTCGCCGAGTTTCAGGCCGAGCTCTCGCGCTTCCTCGGCGGAGAAGGATACAAGCGGTTCCCCGGTGTAATCGGCCGGCCACCAGCTTCCTTCCGTAACGGAGGCGTTCTCCGGCAGATCGGCGGAATAGGTGATTCCACGGTCGCCGCGCAGCACCCAGCGCCCCTCCGGAGGGACTTGCATTTTGGTAACGTCGGTGCCGTTGAAGGCGAGGATGCGACCCCTGAGCATAGGAACTTCGACGATATTTCCCTTCGGCGCCCGCTGCTGCAGGATCGAGCGGAAACCGTCGAGGTCGGCCTTCTGGATATCGACGAAGAAGAAGTTGGGCGCCCTTTCCGGCAGGTTTCCGGTTAGTTCCTTGCGCAGGTTGCCGTCGATCAGAGCAAGCGCCACAAGCAGGCTGAGACCAAGCCCGAGCGAAAGCGTCACGGCCGGCGTCAATGCGCCGGGCCGGTGTATGTTTCCAACGGCGAGCCGGAGCGCCGGGGACGGCATATGCGGGCTGCGCCGGGCGAGGAAGGCGATCAGCAGCGCGACAAGCCTTAGGAGGAGGAAACCGGCGGCCATCGCCACGAGAAAGATTGCCGCAATGCGACGGTCGTCGGACGTGAAAATCGCAAGCGCCGCCAGCGCGGCCAGCGCCAGCGCGGTCGCTGCGACGTAAGGCCATGCCGGAAGCCCGCGTGCCTCAAAGCCCTGTTCCCGGAAAAGTGCCGTCGCAGGGACCTTGCGGGCGTGACCCAGCGGCAGGATCGCGAAGGCGAGTGTCACCAGCATGCCGAATACGGTCGCAAGCAGCAGGGCTCCGGGATAAAGCCGGGGGGCCGGAGAGATCGGCAGGATGCCGGCCAGATAGCTTGCGGCAACGATCGGGGCGATGGCGCCGAGCAGGAGACCGATGCCGATGCCGATCGCGGCGACGATGGCGATCTGGAAGAGATAGACCATCACCACCACCGAGGCCGGGGCGCCGAGGCATTTCAGCGTTGCGATCACCGTGCGCTTGGAATCGAGGAAGGCACGCACGGCATTGGCGACGCCGACGCCGCCGACCACCAGGGCCGTCAGGCCGACCAGCGTCAGGAACTGCGAGAAACGGTCTATATTCTCCGTGAGCGACGGAGCGGCGCGGTCGCTGGTGCGGATAGACCAGCCGGCATTCGGCAGTTCCTTCTGCGCTCTTTGACGCACGTCCTCCGGTCCGGGTGCCGGGTCGTTATAGCGGACTTTGTAGGCGTGTTCGACGAGGCTGCCGGTTTCGATAAGGCCGGTTGCCCTGAGCGCATCCCGGCTGGTCAGGAGACGCGGGGCGAAGCCGAAGCCGTCGGAAATGGAATCCGGTTCGTTGACGATGGCGCCGGTGATCCTGAAGCGGGCTTTTCCGACAAGGATCTCCTGGCCGACCGACAGGCCGAGCCTTTCCAGAAGCAGGGGTGCTGCGACGGCGCCATAGGCTCCGTCTTTCAAGGCAAGGAGGTCGAGTATCGATAGGGGCGGCTCGGTGACGAGGGCGCCATAGAGGGGATAGGCCTCATCGACGGCCTTGACCTCAACCAGCGACTGATCCGATCCGTCCGGCAGGCGGGCCATCGAACGCAGCACCGTCGAAGCGGATACCTTTCCCAGGCCTTCCAGGAAGCGCATCTCTTCACCGTTCGCCTCGCGATTGGTCAGTTCGAAGCGGACGTCTCCGGCAAGGAGGGTGCGGCCTTCGGAGGAAATGGAATCGGTAATCGCGGTGGAGACGGAATTTACCGCCGCGATGGCCCCGGTGCCGAGCGCGATGCAGGCGAGGAAGATGTAAAAGCCTTTCAAGCCGCCGCGCAGTTCCCGAAGTGCTATTCGAAAGGCGATGCCGAGCCGTGATGTAAAGTCCTTCATGCCGGCTGCCGTTCCGGCTGTCTTTTGTCACCCACGAGATCGGCGGCGATGCGCCCGGAGGCGACGCGCACTTGGCGGGAGCAGCGGTCGGCGAGCGCCGGATCGTGGGTGACCAGCACCAGCGTCATGCCGCGCTCTGCCTGCTTGGCAAACAGGAGATCGGCAATCTGGCGGCCGGTTTCCACGTCGAGATTTCCCGTCGGTTCATCCGCGATCAGCACGGCCGGCGAAGGGGCAAGGGCGCGTGCTATGGCGACGCGCTGCTGTTCGCCGCCCGAAAGCTGTCCGGGATAGTGATCCAGGCGTTCGCCGAGGCCAACGGCCTGAAGTTCCTTCCGCGCGATATCGAAGGGATTCCGCGTGTTCGCAAGTTCCAGCGGAACCGCCACGTTCTCAAGCGCGGTCATGTTGGCGATCAGGTGAAAGGACTGAAAAACGATGCCGATGTTCCTTCCGCGGAAATCGGCGAGCGCATCTTCCCCAAGGCGATGCAGCGGTTCGCCGTTGACGTTGATTTCGCCGCTGTCGAGCCGTTCCAGTCCGGCGAGCACCATCAACAGGGTGGACTTTCCCGAACCCGAGGGACCGACGATGCCAACCGATTCACCCTGGGAGATGGCAAGGTCTATATTCTTCAGCACATGCACCGAGGCTGCGGCGCTTCCGAGCGTCAGATCGGCCTTCTTGAGTTCGATGATGGTTTTTCTCACGCTTGCCCGCCTTATATAGATTGGCGCGAAGAGGCCGCCGCGCACCGTCATCGGCCTCGCCAATTTAGGAAAGGCACAATGAGATTTAAAGCCGCTCTTCTTCATTTAGCCGTGATCCTGGGCGGGATGTTCCCGCTCGCGTCTTTCGCGTCGGCCGAGTCCCTGCAGCTTGTCGGCTTCGGCGACAGCCTGATGGCGGGCTATCAATTGCCGCAGGAGGATGCGTTGCCGGCCCGTCTGCAGGCGGCGCTGGTCGCGCGGGGGCATGACGTCGTCATCGCCAATGCGGGTGTCTCGGGTGACACGACCTCGGCGGGGCTTTCCCGTGTCGACTGGTCCGTCCCCGAGGGCACGAGCGGCGTGATCCTGGAGCTTGGCGCAAACGATGCCCTACGCGGCGTCGCTCCGGAGGAGACGGAACGAAATCTCGAGGCAATCATTAGCCGGCTTGAAGAGCGCGGCATTCCGGTGTTGCTGGTCGGGATGCTTGCGCCCCCCAACATGGGCGAGGACTATGCCCAGCGTTTCAACGGCATCTATCCGAGGCTTGCGGAAAAATACGCGCTTGCCTTCTATCCCTTTGTTCTCGATGGCGTTGCCGCTCAGGCGGCACTGCAATTGGAGGACGGAATGCATCCGAATGCAAAGGGTGTGGCGACCATGGTCGAGCGCATGCTGCCGGTCACGGAGAGCTTCCTCAAAACGATTAAGGACAAGCCGAAATAATAGCTTGCACGCATGCCCATTGCGTGATTCGCTATGAGCATCTGCAAAAAGATTCGGGGAGCTCGCTATGCCGAGATTATTTACTGCCCTCGAAATTCCGCGCAATGCGGCATTAAGCCTCTCCCTTCTGCGCGGTGGTCTTCCCGGTGCCCGATGGATCGATGTGGAGAATTACCACATCACCCTTCGCTTCATCGGCGATGTGGATGGTCGCACCGCCGACGAGATCGTCGACCGACTCGACCGTATCGACCGTCCCGAATTCCAGCTCAGTCTCAATGGCATCGGTTCTTTCGGATCGAAGAAACCGCATTCGGTCTGGGCCGGCGTGTCTCCCGCTCCGGAGATGTATGCCTTGCAGGCGGAAATCGAACGAATCTGCCAGCGCATAGGCCTGCCGCCGGATCCGCGAAAGTTCACGCCGCATGTGACGCTCGCGCGCCTCAAGTCGGCGCGTGTCGACGATGTCGTGCATTACCTCGCCGGCCGCGGCGATTTCCACACGGCTCCCTTTACCGTCACACGCTTCGTGCTGCTGTCGTCGAAGGAATCGGTCGGCGGCGGTCCTTACCTGACGGAAGAGGTCTTCCCTCTTCACGAGGCCCGGGCCGCTTCCAGTTTTTCCAAGATGGAACTGCAGCCGGTCAAGAGCATGCTGTAGACCCGTTCGAAGTCCGCAAGACCGCCGTAATAGGGGTCAGGGATCTCCGTTTCATCCGCGAAGGCATAGTCGCCGAAGAGTGCGATATCGCTTCGGCACCCGGATGGCGCCATCTTTCGCACATGGGCGAGATTGTTCTTGTCCATAGCCAGGATCAGGCCGGGACGTTTGAAATCCGATGGGTCGACGCGTCGCGCGCGAAGGCCGGAAATATCTATCCCGTGGCCGAGGGCCACTTTCACGGAACGATGGTCCGGCGGATGGCCGATGTGCCAGCCGCCCGTTCCGGCTGAATCGGCCGGATAGGAGGAGGCGAGGCCGCGCTGCTCGGCCAGATGGCGAAAGATGCCTTCGGCCAATGGCGAGCGGCAGATATTGCCGAGGCAGACGAAAAGGATTGGGAACGCAGTCATCCAGGCCCTGATCGAGGAGGTATCGCTGCTATGAAATACGAAAAACTGGACCCAGCCGCAATCGACACGATGCTTGCGGAACGACGGGGGTGGGAACTCGGACGGGATGGGGCCGCAATCAGCCGCAGCTTCCGCTTCAGGGACTTCAGCGAAGCCTTCGCCTTCATGACCCGCTGCGCCCTGCTTGCGGAAAAGATCGATCACCATCCGGAATGGTTCAACGTCTATAACCGCGTCGACATCATTCTTTCCACCCATGCCGTCTCGGGCCTGAGTGCGCTGGACTTCAAAATGGCGGAGGCGATCGACCGTCTGTTGCCGGCCGATTGATTTCATCTCGCCATTCACCATATTTTGATCGTGTCCAAACACGAGGATCATGAAAGCATGGACGATATCAAAATCGGCGAGATCCTGTTGCCCGGTGACGAGGAAACGCAGGCGAGGCAGGAGGAGAATGTCCGCGCGAAATTCTGGCCGACGCTGAAGAGGGCGTTGCGACAGATCCCGTTCTCGCGTGACGTCGTCGCTTCGTTCTATTGTGCGACCGACCGGGAAACGCCCTTGCGGGTGCGTGGCATCCTCCTTGCCGCGCTCGGTTATTTCGTGTTGCCGCTCGACACGATCCCGGACATGTTCGCCCTTATCGGATTCACCGACGATATCGCGGTACTGACGACGGCGATTGCGCTGATCAGCGGGCATATCAAGGAACGGCATTACACGGCGGCGGACCGGATGCTCGCGGACAATCCCTCGGCGCAGGACGCCGCCTGAGCGACTGAAACGGGCCGGATGAAAAATCCGGACTGCGAAGGTCGGCGAACAAAGACGCATGCAGCCCAACTCTTGCCCGATTTCTTGAATCTAGATCAAATCATCGGAAGGGATGGTGCGGTAAACATCTCCCCATGGCCCGGTCATATACGGAAACCAAGACTGTGCAGCGACCTGCGACAAGAAACATCGCGGCGTTGACGGTTTGGTAACCTAAATTAAGTCAAACTGAATCAGGTTTCGACGAAAAATATCCCGATCTCCCCGATCGGGCGATGGATGGAAACACAACCGGCAGGAAGACATGTTCGCAAGAAGTACCGTAACCGCAGTGGCAATCATCCTGGCAAGCGGCGGCATCGCTGCTGCCCAGTCGCCCACTCGCATCGAGCAGTTCAAGGCCTGGGGTGCCTATTCTTACAAGTCGAATAGCGGAACGGTCTGCTATGTATTGTCGGTGCCGACCGACAAGCAGCCGCCTGCCGTCAATCATGGGGATATCTTCTTTGTCATATCCCAGCGCCCCGGCCAGAACATCTCCTATGAGCCTCAGGCCATGATGGGCTATCCGTTGAAAGAGAACTCGAAGGTCAACGTCACGGTCGACAACAAGAATTTCGTGATGTTTGTGAAGGACACTTCGGCCTGGGTGGAAAATGCCGCCGAGGAACCGGCGCTGGTTGCGGCGATGAAGACGGGTCATTCGATGACGGTCAAGGCGACTTCGGCCCGTGGAACCGGAACTGCCTATACCTATTCGCTTTCGGGTATTTCGGCTGCGCTGAAAAAGATCGAAGGCTGCAAGTAAGTCCGGCCTGACAAGGGCTGTGCACGAAGGGCCGGCGGAAGCCGGCTTTTCGCGTTTCGGGGAAGCCTCATATTCGGCGTGACGCAGGGCAAAAAAACTGCTAAAGGCGCGACCCGAGCCGGAAGGTCCGCACAAATTTGCGCGCCTGCGGATTTTTCTGAAGCGTGTCGCGATCCTGCGGATAGCATCCTGCGCTTCGGTTTCGTGTTTTTCGCATGTCGTGATTGCAAAACCGATCGACACGTTTGCCCGACATGCCTTAGGTGCATCGAAGCGATCGAAAGCGCCCGCTTTTAAGGCGGTCGCTTGATCGGCGCATTGGGTCAGGAAGGTTGAGCGGCATGGCCGTCATGGAAAATGTGATCGCACGTGATGTTGCACCGGCGGCGCCCGGGCCGGCAAGGCTGTCCGAGAAGCCGTCCCTGATCGGCCTCAGCCGGGAGGACATGGCGGCAGCCCTGCGCGAAAAGGGTGTGGCGGAACGGCAGGTCAAGATGCGCGTCAGCCAGCTGTGGAACTGGCTCTACGTGCGCGGCGTTTCCGACTTCGACGCGATGACCAATGTCGCCAAGGACATGCGTGAAATGCTGAAGACGCATTTCACCATTGCCCGCCCGGAGATCGTCGAGGAACAGGTCTCCAACGATGGCACCCGCAAGTGGCTGCTGCGCTATCCCGCGCGCGGGGCCGGCCGGCCCGTCGAGGTCGAGACCGTCTACATCCCCGAGGAAGGCCGTGGAACGCTTTGTATTTCCAGCCAGGTCGGCTGTTCGCTCACCTGTTCCTTCTGCCACACCGGCACGCAGCGGCTGGTGCGCAACCTGACGGCGGAGGAAATTCTTTCGCAGCTTCTGCTTGCCCGCGACCGTCTGGGCGATTTCCCCGATCGCGACGTGCCTGTCGGTGCCATGGTGCCTTCCAGCGATCGCAAGATCACCAACATCGTCATGATGGGCATGGGCGAGCCGCTCTACAATTTTGAGAACGTCAAGCAGGCCTTGCTGATCGCCTCGGATGGCGACGGCCTGTCACTTTCGAAGCGGCGTATCACGCTTTCCACATCCGGCGTCGTGCCCGAAATCTTCCGTACCGGAGAGGAGATCGGCTGCATGCTGGCAATCTCTCTGCACGCCGTGCGCGACGAGCTGCGCGACATGCTGGTGCCGATCAACAAGAAGTATCCGCTGAAAGAACTGATCGACGCCTGCCGGAAGTATCCCGGCCTTTCGAATGCCCGCCGCATCACCTTCGAATATGTGATGCTGAAGGACGTGAACGACAGTCTTGAGGACGCCAAGGCGTTGGTGCAGCTCCTCAAAGGGGTTCCTGCGAAGATCAATCTCATCCCGTTCAATCCGTGGCCCGGCACCAACTACCAGTGTTCCGACTGGGCGCAGATCGAGAAGTTCGCCGACTTCATCAACCAGGCCGGCTATGCCTCGCCGATCCGCACTCCGCGCGGTCGCGATATCCTTGCTGCTTGCGGCCAGCTGAAGTCGGAGTCCGAGCGCATGCGCAAGACCGAGCGCCTCGCTTTCGAGGCGATGATGATCGTGGGCCACGGCGAGGACGACTAAGGTCTGACGTGTCTTCGGCCTGCGCGATTGATTTTGACCGGTCGCTTCCATAAGAAGACCGGATAAAACAAAATCCCGGAGGTTACCCCATGCGCGCAATTCTGCTCGCCCTGTTTGCAGCCACTGCGATCGTCCTGCCTGCCAAGGCCGAGGACGTCACCGTTGCGGTTACCGCAATCGTCGAACATCCCGCTCTCGATGCGGCGCGCGATGGTATCAAGGAGGCGCTTGCCGAAGCCGGCTACAAGGACGGCGAAAACCTGAAATTCGTCTACGAGTCGGCCCAGGGCAATCCGGGCACGGCCGCGCAGATCGCACGCCAGTTCGTGGGCGACGCCCCGACTGTCATCGTGCCGATCTCCACGCCGTCCGCCCAGGCCGTGGTCGCTGCCACCCGCGACATTCCGGTTGTCTTTACCGCCGTTTCCGATCCGCTCGGCGCGCAGCTCGTCAAGGACATGGAAAAGCCCGGCGGAAACGTTACCGGCCTTTCGGACATGTCGCCGGTTGCCGACCATGTCGCGCTCATCAAGGAAATCACGCCGAACGCCAAGTCGATCGGCTTCATCTACAACTCCGCCGAAGCCAACTCCGTCTCGACGCTTGCAGCCCTCAAGGCTGAAGCCGAGAAGGCCGGCCTGACGGTCGTCGAATCCGTCGCCACCAAGTCGGCGGAAGTACAGGGTGCGACACGTGCACTCGTCGGCCGCGCCGATGTGATCTACATTCCGACCGACAACACGATCGTTTCTGCATTCGAAGCCGCCGTCGGCGTTGCCGAGGAAGCGAAGATTCCGCTTTATGCAGGTGACACGGATTCCGTTTCCCGCGGCGCGCTCGCAGCCCTCGGCTTCAACTATTTCGACGTGGGCAAACAGACCGGCGAAGTCGTCGCTCGTGTCCTGAAGGGCGAAAAGCCCGGCGACATCGCGGTTCGCGTTGCAGCCGGCACCGATCTCGTGATTAACAAGGCCGCGGCCGCCAAGATGGGCGTCGCCTTCCCGGAAAGCGTCACGAAACGCGCGACCAAAACGATCGAATAACAAACGGACAGCGGGGCCGCGCGGTCGCGGCCCTTGCTCTTGCCGGGCTGCAGGCGGGCACGCCGTGACGTTCGCCGCAAGCTTGAAGGACTTCTGCCGTGAGCCAAATCGCCTTCTGGGGTGCCGTTGAGCTGGGTCTGGTCTTCGCCTTCGTGGCGATTGGCGTTTATCTTGCCTTCCGTGTCCTCGATTTTCCTGACCTGACCGTCGATGGTTCTTTTCCTCTTGGGGCCGCGGTTGCCGCAGTCCTCATCATTGCGGGATTGAACGCATGGGTGGCGACTGCCATCGCCATGGCGGCCGGATCGGCGGCTGGTCTCGTGACCGCGCTGTTGAACGTGCGTTTTCGCATTCTCAACCTGTTGGCCTCGATCCTGACGATGATTGCGCTTTTCTCCGTGAACCTCAGGGTGATGGGCAAACCGAACGTCGCGCTGCTCAATCAGGACACCATGCTGACGCCTTTCTACGGTCACGGGATTCCCGAATATTACGTGCGCCCACTCTTCCTCTTTGCCCTGGTCGCCATCGCGATCTTCCTCGTTTGGCGTTTTCTCGAAAGCGATGCCGGTCTTGCCATGCGCGCGACCGGCGCCAATGCGCGGATGGCTCGCGCGCAGGGCGTGCAGACGGATAACCAGATCTATCTCGGCATCGCGCTTTCCAATGCGCTGGTAGCGCTTGGCGGCGCATTGTTTGCCCAGACGAACGGCTTTGCCGACGTTACCTCCGGCGTCGGCACCATTGTCGTCGGTCTTGCGGCCGTCATCATCGGTGAGACACTGTTCGGCAAGCGCGGCCTGCTGGTTGCCCTTATCGGCTGTGTCGCCGGCTCGATCGCTTATCGCCTTGCCATCCAGCTTGCGCTGTCCAGCGACGTGCTCGGCCTCAAGGCCTCCGATCTGAACTTCGTGACGGCGGTGCTGGTTGCTGTCGCGCTCGTGCTTCCCAGACTACGCCGGGGAGGAGCTTCGGCATGATTTCGCTCGAAAACATCGATGTCGTCTTCGGCCGCGGCACGCCGCTGCAAAAACAAGCGCTGAAAAACGTCAGTCTCACCATCGAGACGGGGTCCTTCGTCACCGTCATCGGCTCCAACGGCGCCGGCAAGTCGACGCTGCTCGGCGTGCTTGCCGGCGATGTTTTGCCGACCTCCGGCCACGTCAACATCGGCAATGCGGATGTGTCTCGCAGGCCGACCGCCAGCCGTGCCGGGCTCGTGGCCCGCGTCTTCCAGGATCCGCTCTCCGGCAGTTGCGGTGCGCTCTCCATCGAGGAGAACCTCGCGCTTGCGGCCATGCGCGGCAAGCGTCGGGGCCTTTCGGCGGCGCTTGGCGGCAATCGCCGCGGGGAATTTCGCGATCGCGTGGCGGCGCTCAATCTCGGGTTGGAAAATCGCATGACCGACCGGATGGACCTTTTGTCCGGTGGTCAGCGGCAGGCGGTCTCTCTGGTGATGGCGACACTCAGCGGTTCCGACGTGCTGTTGCTTGACGAACATACGGCGGCGCTCGACCCGGGCATGGCCGAGTTCATCATGAACCTCACTCAGTCCATTGTATCGGAGCGCAAGCTGACAACCCTGATGGTGACGCATTCCATGCGTCAGGCGCTGGATTTCGGTGCCCGCACCATCATGCTGCATGCCGGCGAGATCGTTCTCGACGTTGCCGGCGACAGCCGCAAGGACCTCGAGGTGGAAGACCTGATAAACATGTTCCGACGCATTCGCGGCCAGACGCTTGATGACGACGAGTTACTGATCGGCTGAGCCGGTAAGGCGCGTTCTTGAGCGGCGTCCGGTTTCGACCCCGGGCGCCTTTTTGTTTCGTGTTCAGCGGGCCTGGGTGAAGAGGATCTTCACGGCGAAAATCGAGAAAACACCAGCGAAAGTGTAGTCGACGGCGCGGAGAACCTTGCGGTTCGCCTGCAGCCAACTCGACAGGACGTCGGCCATGTAGATGATGCCGAGACCAATCGGCAGCGACAGGAAAATCGACCAGATGCCGAGAAAGAGCAGCTTGCCGGTGACATGCGGATCGCTGGCGCTGACGAATTGCGGCAGGAAGGTCATGAAGAAAATGATGACCTTCGGGTTCAGCAGATTGACCCAGAGCCCGTTCAGGAAAGCCTGAACCGGCTGCGACTGGCGCTGGCCGTCGGCGCGCACGACGAAGTTCGAGCCGTGACGCACCGCCTGGATGGCGAGCCACAGCAGATAGCCGGCGCCGCCGGTCTTCAGGATGGTGAAGGCAGTGGGCGAAGCAACGATCAGCGCCGAAATGCCGAAGGCCACCAGCATGGTGTGAATGGAAATCCCGAAACTAGTGCCTGCAAGGGTCATAAGCCCTGTTGCCCGGCCGTCGCGCAGGGAGCGGCTGATCCAGAGCGTCATGTCCGGTCCGGGCGTGATGGCGAGCAGAAAAATAGCCAGGCTGAAAGCGAGGAGGGTGGGAAGGCTCGGGATGAATTCCATGGAGGCAGGTCCGCAACAGAGAGAAGCCCGGTATGGGCGACGCTATATGCGCCATCCATACCGGGCCGCGGGCGGATTGCCAATCGGCCTTATTGACCGTTCAGAAAGGCCCTGAACTTCTGTGCATAGTCCGGATGCCAGCGGGACAATGGCGGCCGGTTCTCGACGATGTCCCCGGCGGCCCAGAGGATGCGCTTTTCATCGGTCGCACGGTCCACGTCGTTGTCGGGGCACAGGATATAGAAATCGCCCCTCTCTATGCTCTCCAGCATGAAGGCTATTGTCTCTTCCGGCGTCCAGGCGCCTTCGGGCTTTGTCTTGGCGTCTCCCTGTGTCAGCCTGGTAAAGACCCAGCCGGGGATCAGCAGGTGAGCGGATACCCGGCATCCCTCGGTGTTGCGAAGCTCGTGTTGCAGGGCCTCGGTAAAGGCCTTCACGCCCGCCTTCGACACGTTGTAGGCCGGATCGCCTGGTGGTGTGGTGATGCCCTGTTTCGAGCCGGTGTTGATGATGAGGCCGGGTTCGCCATGGGCCATCATGTTCGGCCCGAAAACCCGTGTGCCGTTGATGACGCCCATCAAGTTGACCGTGAGAACGTTTTCCCAATTGGCCTGCGAACCGAAAATGCTGCTGCCCGGCTGGATGCCCGCATTGTTCATGAGAAGGTGAACGCGGCCGAAACGCTGGATGACAGCCCGTTCGAGCGCTTCCAGATCGGCAAGCCTGCCGACGTCGGTCTCGATCGCCACGATATCCGTATCGGGGTTCGGGGAGAGTTCTGCGACCTGCCGGCATGCATCCGCCAGGGGATCGCCGCCGAGATCGGCAAGAACGACGCACATGCCCTTGCGGGCAAAGGCTTTTGCGGCTGCGAGACCGATGCCGGACGCAGCACCGGTGACGACGGCGACATTGCCTTTTGAGATTGCCTGTTGCTGCATATGGAGCCCTCTTCTGATGACGATAGCGCATGTGATATGGGGCTTCGATCCAACCGGTCAAACACGAAGCCTTCATGACGGACGTCCCGTCCTTCTTTCAGCTGCGGGCCGTTCCTCTTGCGCAGCGCGATAATCTCGCTAAAAGTGCCCGCAAACCAAGGGTTCGTATGCCCCTGGCTGCTCACGCTCACGAACGGACTTCTCATCATGGCATCGCATAAAGACGTGAAGAAGGTCGTGCTCGCCTATTCCGGCGGCCTCGACACCTCGATCATCCTGAAATGGCTTCAGACCGAACTCGGCGCCGAAGTCGTGACGTTTACCGCCGATCTCGGCCAGGGCGAGGAACTCGAGCCGGCACGCAAGAAGGCCGAGATGCTTGGCATCAAGGAGATCTTCATCGAGGACGTGCGCGAAGAGTTCGTCCGCGACTTCGTCTTCCCGATGTTCCGCGCCAACGCCGTCTATGAAGGCGTCTACCTGCTCGGCACGTCCATTGCGCGTCCGCTGATCTCCAAGCACCTGATCGAGATTGCCAGGAAGACCGGCGCCGATGCGATTGCCCACGGGGCGACCGGCAAGGGCAACGACCAGGTGCGCTTCGAGCTTTCGGCCTATGCGCTGAACCCCGACATCAAGATCATCGCCCCCTGGCGTGACTGGTCGTTCAAGAGCCGCACGGACCTCCTCGAATTCGCCGAGAAGAACCAGATCCCGGTTGCCAAGGACAAGAAGGGTGAGGCTCCCTTCTCCGTCGACGCAAACCTGCTGCACTCTTCTTCCGAGGGCAAGGTTCTGGAAGATCCGTCGCAGGAAGCGCCCGAATATGTGCATATGCGCACGATTTCGCCGGAATCTGCGCCGGACAAGGCCACGATCATCAAGATCGGTTTTGAAAAGGGTGATGCCGTATCGATCGACGGCGTTCGGCTGAGCCCGGCGACCCTTCTTGCCAAGCTCAACGACTATGGTCGCGACAACGGCATCGGGCGCCTCGACCTCGTCGAGAACCGCTTCGTCGGCATGAAGTCCCGTGGCGTCTATGAGACCCCCGGCGGCACAATCCTGCTCGCAGCGCATCGCGCGATCGAGTCGATCACGCTCGATCGCGGTGCCGCTCACCTCAAGGACGAGTTGATGCCGCGCTATGCCGAACTGATCTACTACGGCTTCTGGTTCTCGCCGGAACGCGAGATGCTGCAGGCCGCGATCGACCTCAGCCAGCGCCATGTCGAAGGCGAAGTCACCCTTAAGCTCTACAAGGGCAATGTGATGGTGATCGGCCGCGAATCGCCGAAGTCGCTCTATTCCGACAAGTTGGTGACCTTCGAGGACGACCAGGGCGCCTATGACCAGAAGGATGCCGCCGGCTTCATCAAGCTCAATGCGCTGCGCCTGCGCACGCTCGCCAAGCGCAATCTCAAGGGCTGACAGCAGCCTTCGGGATTGAAATCGCAAAACCGCCGGGGTCTGGGCTCCGGCGGTTTTTTATTGCGGATTTGCTCAGGCCATGCGCCGGCGGGCGGCCAGCAGGCCAAAATAGGCAAAGATTGCCGTGAACTCCATGACGGGGATGATGGTGCCGAAGGCCGTGAGCGGATCGCCGAGCGTCGCTGCGGCGAGGCCGCCGAGGAAACCCGAGCCCATCTGCACGAAGCCGAGAAGGGCGGCTGCGGAACCGGCTATCTCCGGATGCGGCTGGAGACCGGCCGTGGTGATATAGGGGATCACGAAGGCAATGCCGAAGGAGCAGACGGCAACCGGGCCCATGATCGACAGGAAGGTCGGCTCGATCAGTCGGACGGAAAGTGCGATCATCGCTCCGCCGATACCGACAAGGGCAAGGCCGGTGCGCAAGGAACCTTTTTCGCCCAGCCGACGGCTGAGGAAACGCAGCGCAACGGAGCCGGCGAAGTAGAAGCCTGACTGCATCAACATGCCGAGACCGAACTGGCTGGGCGTAAGCCCCACCCGATTGATTAGCACGAAGGGCAGCATGGTCGACTGGGCATAAAGCGCACCGACGCAGCCGCCCAGCACGAGAGCGCAGAACAACACTCTGAGATCGCCGATCAGTGTGGCATAGGCGGTCAGCAGACGGACCGGCCGAATGCGCGACCTGTCCGGGATCGTCGTTTCCGCCATCAGGAAGCTGACGGCCAAACCGCTGAACATGCCGAAGCCGACCATCAGATGGAAGATCGCCTGCCAGCCTGACAGGGAGAGCGCAAGGCCACCGAGCGTCGGTCCCGCCGCCGGACCGATGGCCAGCATGATGCCCATCATGTTGAGGATGCGGGCTGCCTCCGGACCGGTGAATTGGTCTCGGACGATCGCGCGGGAAACGGTGACGCCGACCGAGGCGCCGATACCCTGAATTAGGCGACCGACAAGAAGCCACTCGACCGAAGGCGCGAAGGCCGCCGTGAGGCTTCCGGCGATATAGATGGCAAGGAAGGCGAGCGTCGCCTTTCGCCGACCGAAGGCGTCCGACATTGGTCCTGAGAGAAGCTGCGCGCAGGCAAAGCCGCCGAAATAGACTGAGAGGCTGAGCTTGATTGCGCTGTCGGTGGTCCCGAAGGCCTTTACCAGTTCCGGCATGGCGGGGGTATAGATTGCCATGGAAATGGGGCCGATGGTGGTCAGCAGTGCGCCGATCAGCGAAGTGCGGCGCTCGCTCATGCGAGCCTGGGTCATGCTCTTCCGTTCGTTATTATGGTCCGGGCGCCGCGGTCACGCGGCCCGGGTCGGAAAGGGACTTCGCCACCTTTTACGATCGGAAGACGTTCTTGGCGAGAGGCGAAATATACCAACTCCGCGACAGGTCTCCTGCATCGGAGGCCCAGAAATTTTGTCTCCATCATCGTTTGTACGCTTGCCAAGCAAATGATCGGGATACCATATCGCTTGAGGTGTCTGCTTCGCGGGCATCGGAGCGAAGATCGTCCAGGGGAAAATCGTCATGAGCAAAACGTCGTCATTCAGTTCCGCCGTCTTCGAATGGAATGGCCCCAACGGGTTGCCGCGCTTCGAAGCCGTTTCGGATGACGATTTCGCGCCGGCTTTTGACGCAGCGCTTGCCGAGCATGACGCGGAGATCGACGCCATCGCGACCAATCCCGAGGCTCCGACCTTCGCCAATACCGTCGTTGCCCTGGAAATGGCAGGAGACAATCTTTCGCGCGTATCCTCGCTGTTTTGGAACCGCGCCGGCGCGCATACCAACGACGCGATCCAGGCGCTGGAACGCGAGATCGCGCCGAAGATGTCGCGTCACTATTCGAAGATCGGCATGAATGCGGACCTCTTCCACCGCATCGATGCGCTGTGGGAAAGACGCGATGATCTTGGCCTGACAACGGAGGAGTTGCGCGTTCTCGAACGTCACTGGAAGGGTTTCGTGAAATCCGGCGCCAAGCTCGAAAAGGCGAAGCAGGAGCGGCTCGCCGCGATCAATGAAAAGCTGGCGGGACTCGGCGCCCGCTTCGGGCAGAATGTGCTGTCGGACGAGAAATCCTGGGCGCTGCCGCTTGATGGCGATGCCGACCTTGCCGGCATTCCCGATTTCCTGAAGGATTCCATGGCTGCTGCTGCGCAGGCCCGCGGCAAGGGCGAGGCCTATGTGGTGACGCTGTCGCGTTCCATCATCGAGCCTTTCCTCACTTTTTCCACGCGCCGGGATCTGCGCGAACAGGCCTTCAATGCCTGGATTTCCCGCGGCATAAATGGCGGTGAGACCGACAACCGCGACATCGTCAGGGAAACGCTGGCGCTGAGGTCGGAAAAGGCAGGACTGCTCGGTTATAAGGATTTCGCCAGCTACAAGCTGGACGACACCATGGCCAAGACGCCGGAAGCCGTGAATGAACTCCTGATGAAGGTCTGGAGCAAGGCAATGGTGCAGGCGAAGTCCGAGGAGGAAGAGCTTGCCGGCCTGATCGCCGAGGAGGGCAAGAACCACGAGGTTATGCCCTGGGACTGGCGTCACTATGCCGAGAAGTTGCGCGCCCGCAAATTCGATTTCTCGGAGGCCGAGCTCAAGCCCTACCTCCAGCTCGAAAAGATCATCGAGGCCTGCTTCGACGTCGCCGGGCGCCTGTTCGGCATCAAGGCGGTGCCGCTCAAGGATGTCGCCGGCTATCATCCGGATGTCCGGGTCTTCGAAATCCGCGACCGTAACGACAAGCTCGTCGCCATGTTTCTCGGCGATTATTTCGCCCGGCCATCCAAGCGTTCCGGTGCCTGGATGAGTTCCTTCCAGTCGCAGCACAAGCTGCCCTTGAAGAACGGTACCGTCGGCGAGATCCCGATCATCTACAATGTCTGCAATTTCGCCAAGCCGGAGGAAGGTAAACCAGCGCTGCTGTCGCTCGACGATGCGCGCACGCTGTTCCACGAGTTCGGCCATGCGGCCCATGGCATGCTGTCGGACGTGACCTATCCCTCCGTATCAGGCACCGGGGTTTCCCGCGATTTCGTCGAACTGCCGTCGCAGCTTTACGAGCACTGGCTGACGGTGCCGGACATCCTCAAGACCTATGCCGTCCATTACGAGACGGGTCAGTCGATGCCGCAGGCCCTTCTCGACAAGGTTCTGGCAGCCCGCACCTTCAATGCCGGTTTCGCGGCAGTGGAATTCACCTCGTCGGCGCTGGTCGACATGGCTTTCCATACCCGCGGTCCGGTCGAGGATCCGATGGCGGTTCAAGCGGAAGTGCTGGCGAAGATCGGCTTGCCGCGCTCGCTGGTGATGCGTCACGCGACGCCTCATTTCCAGCATGTCTTCGCCGGAGACGGCTATTCCGCCGGTTATTATTCCTACATGTGGTCGGAGGTGCTGGATGCGGATGCCTTTGCGGCCTTCGAGGAGACGGGTGACGCCTTCGATCCCGTCATGGCCGAGCGGCTGAAGGCGAACATCTATGCGGTCGGCGGCTCCGTCGATCCGGAAGAGGCTTATAAGGCTTTCCGCGGCCGGTTGCCGAGCCCCGACGCCATGCTGAAGCAGAAGGGATTGGCGGCCTGACGGCGCCCGATCTTCCAATCAATGCCGGGTATGCCTAGCGTAACCCGGCATTGGAAAAGGCTACGAATTGTCCTTCGAGACGACCTGCGATGACGCCGTCCGTCTCCAGAACAGCACCAACCGATATGCGTGCCCGTCCCCGTCGAGCCAGCAACCGTGCAAATGAAGCCCATACATCCCGCTCGACCAGATAGGAACGCGCGGTGAAGTCATCGTCGATCGGGGAAAGGTAGTCCATGCTGTTGTGCTGGATGACCACCCGGCTTTCCAGTCCCTCGGATTTCAGCCGCAGGTGGACGAGCGACCAGGCGGCGAGGATGGCAACAGCCGAGGCGCTACCGCCGAAGACCGTTTCGCGGTGATTGATGTTCGGAGCAAGCGGTGCCTGAAGTGTGATGCTGTCCTCCTCCGTTGACAGGACACGGACATGCATCGCTGCGGAAAGCGGAATATGGTCATGCAGATAGGCCTGCAGGTCAGCAGGTGTCATCATCGGGCCGGCCATGTCGGTTTTCCTCTCCGCAAAGGGCTCTTTCGTGACTGGATTTAGGTTGGCTCAGAGCCTCGCGAAAGCCCCTTCTGCCGCTCCGCAGGCTCTTTCCCCTTTCGCAATTGCAAAAAACAGGCTATGAGCGCGCCAAAGAAACAAGGCGCCGCACCCCGTTTCGCGCCCCAGCCATCAGAGATCTGTTCATGAACCTTCGCAATATCGCGATCATTGCGCACGTTGACCATGGGAAAACGACCCTCGTCGACGAGCTCCTCAAGCAGTCCGGTTCGTTCCGCGAAAACCAGCGCGTCATGGAACGCGTGATGGACTCGAACGACATCGAAAAGGAACGCGGCATCACCATTCTCGCCAAGGCGACGTCGATCGAGTGGAAGGACACCCGCATCAACATCGTCGATACGCCCGGCCACGCCGACTTCGGCGGTGAAGTCGAGCGTATCCTGTCGATGGTGGATGGCGCCATCGTTCTCGTCGATGCTGCCGAAGGCCCGATGCCGCAGACCAAGTTCGTGGTCGGCAAGGCGCTGAAGGTCGGTCTTCGCCCGATCGTCGCGATCAACAAGATCGACCGTCCGGACGCCCGTGCTGAAGAAGTCATCAACGAGGTCTTCGACCTGTTCGCGGCGCTCGACGCCACCGACGAACAGCTCGACTTCCCAATCATGTACGGTTCGGGCCGCAACGGCTGGATGAACCACTCGCCGGAAGGTCCGCAGGAAGAAGGCCTCGCGCCGCTGCTCGACCTCGTCGTCAAGCATGTCCCTGCGCCGAAGGTCGAGGAAGGCCCGTTCCGGATGATTGGCACGATCCTGGAGGCCAACAACTTCCTCGGTCGCATCATCACCGGGCGCATCGCATCCGGCTCGATCAAGCCGAACCAGGCGGTCAAGGTTCTCGGCCAGGACGGCAAGCTCATCGAAACCGGCCGTATTTCGAAGATCCTCGCTTTCCGCGGTATCGAGCGCACTCCGATCGAAGAGGCCCAGGCGGGCGACATCGTCGCCATTGCGGGCCTGTCCAAAGGCACTGTCGCGGACACGTTCTGCGATCCCTCGGTCAACGAGGCAATGACGGCCCAGCCGATCGACCCGCCGACGGTCACGATGTCCTTCATCGTCAACGACAGCCCGCTTGCCGGCACCGAAGGCGACAAGGTGACGAGCCGCGTCATTCGCGACCGCCTGTTCAAGGAAGCGGAAGGTAACGTCGCTCTCAAGATCGAGGAATCGGCCGACAAGGATTCGTTCTTCGTATCCGGTCGCGGCGAACTTCAGCTTGCGGTTCTGATCGAAAACATGCGCCGCGAAGGCTTCGAACTTGCCGTGTCGCGTCCGCGTGTCGTCATGCACAAGGACGAAACGACCGGCCAGATGATGGAGCCGATCGAGGAAGTCGTGATCGACGTGGACGAGGAGCATTCCGGCGTCGTCGTCCAGAAGATGTCCGAGCGCAAGGCCGAGATGGTCGAGCTTCGTCCGTCGGGCGGCAACCGCGTCCGCCTGGTGTTCTTCGCACCGACCCGCGGCCTTATCGGCTATCAGTCGGAACTTCTGACAGACACCCGCGGCACCGCCGTGATGAACCGCCTGTTCCACGACTACCAGCCTTACAAGGGCGAGATCGGCGGTCGCGTCAATGGCGTGCTGCTCGCCAACGAGGCCGGCGAAGCCGTTGCCTACGCACTGTTCAACCTCGAAGACCGCGGTCCGATGATTATCGATGCCGGCGAGAAGGTCTATGCCGGCATGATTATCGGCATCCACAGCCGTGACAACGATCTCGAGGTCAACGTTCTCAAAGGCAAGAAGCTCACCAACATCCGCGCTGCCGGCAAAGATGAAGCGGTCAAGCTCACCCCGCCGATCAAGTTCACGCTGGAGCGCGCCCTGTCGTGGATTCAGGACGACGAACTGGTCGAGGTGACCCCGAAGTCGATCCGTCTTCGCAAGATGTATCTCGACCCGAACGACCGCAAGCGTATGGAAAAGGCCCGCGCCGCTCAGGCCTGATCGTTTCTTCAAGGTCTTTCTTCCAACCCCGGCTCTCCGAGTCGGGGTTTTTGTTTGTGGTTTGGCGGTGGCTGGGCTTGCGGCCAAGGTTAAAAAAGCGTTAAATTTTCGTCGTTGCCCTAATGAAAAGTCTGTGGGTTCTTCTGCTTTTCCGGCGATTGCCGGTGGTGGCTGAGGCGCAGCGGGACGAAAGTGACGTTATGAAGACGTTGTCGATTGATGTTCGCCCTGCCGAGCGGCAGGATGCGGCTGCCATAGCGGAGGCGCACCGCTCGTCCTGGCAGCACGCCTATGCGGGCCTCATTCCTTATCGCGCCCTGACGAAGATGATCGAGCGCCGCAGCGAAACATGGTGGCGCAAGGCGACTGCCGGTCCGGCGACCGTTCTCGTCGCTGATGTCGCAGGGACGATTGCGGGCTATACGACCGTCGGCCTCAATCGCGCCCGAGCCCTGCCGCAGGAAGGCGAAGTCTACGAGATCTATATGCGCCCGGAATATCAGGGCATCGGCCTCGGCTACACGCTTTTCGGCGAAGCCCGTCGGTTGCTGAAGTCGCTCGGCTGCCGCGGCACCGTCGTGTGGTGCCTGGAAGAGAGCCATCACGCGGTCGATTTCTTCCGTTCGAATGGCGGGATCGATGCCGTCGAGGGGATGGAGGATTTCGACGACATTCAGCTCAAGAAGCTCGGCTTCATCTGGAACTGATCCCGTCCTTCCTATTCCTTGGCGAAGCCTTCCGGCCAGACATGGGTCGGGTCGGCGGCCTTGTCGCCACGCTTTCCCTCCCATCTCGCCTCCTGGTAACCGCAGGCGAAGTCCTTGGCCTCAGCGTCGGCGAGCTTGCGTGCCAGTTCGTTGGCGTTCGGATTGGCCAGGGCATCGACATAGCCCACGACGCAGCCTAGGCCGTCCGCCCGTTGTGCGACACGGCTGACCACGAGCACTTGGCCGGTGCTGGCCTCTGTCGGTACGCCCTCCGGGCCGACATTCTCGATAAACCATCGCAGGATTGCGGCGAAAGGCTTGCCTGAACCGTCGAGCCGCCATTCGATCTTGGTGCCGATGTGGTTGAAAGGCTCGAAGGATTCGAAAGCCTCTTCCTGCAGCTTCTTGTCGAGCGGGCCGTAGAAAACGCTCTGGCGCAGGTCTCCTTCGGCAAAATGGATGTCATAATCGCGGTAGCCGCGACAGAGCATGATGGCGCCCATGTCGTCGGAGGCGACCGTCTTGCATTTGTCGAGATCAAGATCGGTATAGGTGCTGTCGTTTGCCATTGCACCTTGCGGAAGTGCACACAATGCAACCAGTATTGCCAGCGGCGCGAAAGAAAAGCTCTTCATAGTCGATCCCCTCCGTATTCGGGGTCTTATACCAGACGAGGGCGGGGCGGTTGCAAGGGACGAGGGGGAAAAACATGCAAATCTGGCCGGTAACCTTGCCCGCAATTGCCGGTCTGTCCGTCCAAAGCCGTGTTGCATTGCGTTATGATTCCCTTTAGGAAATCCGGGATTTCAACATTCCCATGGGGACGAAAATGCGTATCGATGCAATCGCCATTGGCAAGAATCCGCCGGAAGACATCAATGTCATCGTTGAAGTACCGGTCGGGGGGCACCCGATCAAGTACGAGATGGACAAGGACGCCGGCGCTCTGGTCGTCGACCGCTTCCTCTATACGCCGATGACCTATCCCGGCAACTACGGCTTCGTTCCGCACACTCTTTCCGACGACGGCGACCCGATCGACGTTCTCATCTGCAACACCCGTCCGTTGCTGCCCGGCTGTGTCATCAACGTGCGCCCGATCGGCGTGATGATTATGGAAGACAATTCCGGCAAGGACGAGAAGATCATTGCCGTGCCGTCGCAGAAGCTGACCCAGCGCTACGACAAGATCATCAACTACACCGACATGCCCGAGATCACGCTGAAGCAGATCGAGCACTTCTTCGAGCACTACAAGGATCTCGAGCCCGGCAAGTGGGTGAAGATCGGTGGCTGGCAGGATGTCGGCGTGGCCAAGAAGCTGATCGTCGAAGCCATCGAGCGCTACAAGGCGCAGAATTGATTTCAGCCGGCTGAGAGGCCGTCTATTCTCTTTTCCAGGTCCTCCGGGTCGCCATCGATCCGGAGGATTTTTTGTCTGGCGGTTTCTCCTGATACGATGGAGATAGAGGATTTGGAAACGCCGAGCGTCTTGGCGAGCAGGGCGATCAGCGCCTTGTTGGCCTTGCCCTTTTCGGGAACGCTGGTAACCCGGGCGCGCAGATAGACCTCGCCATCCGCATTTTCCTCCAGCCCCTCCAATGCATCGCGCCCCGCATTCGGCGTCAACCGGATCGCGAGGCGCAGATGATCTTCCTGACGCTTGTAGGGCCGCCTCACGCGAAGAGCGGATAGACGCTGTTCCACATCAGGGAGCGGATAAAGAAGATGATGAGCAGGACGACGATCGGCGAGATGTCGATGCCGCCGAGATCCGGCAGGACCCTGCGGACGGGGCGCAGAACGGGCTCGGTCACATTGTAGAAGAAAGTCCCCAGCGAGTTGACGAAGCTGTTGCTCGAGTTGATCACGTTGAACGCATAAAGCCAGGAAAAAATGGCACTGGCGATCAGCACCCAGGTATAAAGGTTCAATGCCAGATCGATCGTCTGAAACAGCGCAAGCATGCGGGTCTCCATTTCTCGGTTGACAGACATGTAGACATTGGCGACTAAGCGGGCAAGTCCTGCAGTCTGCCGGAAAACAAAACATGTTTAACGGTGCGCCGGTTTCTCCGTGCCGCCTGCCAGATTGGAAAGTCCTTTTCATGCATGCTTCCAGTGCCGGGGACCGTTTCGCAGCCTTTCGGCATGTTTCCTATCTGCGCTTCTTCATCGCCCGTTTCCTGGGCGCCTTCGCCACGCAGATTCTCAGCGTCTCCGTGGGCTGGCAGATGTATGAGGAAACTAAAAACGCGTTCTATCTGGGATTGATCGGGCTGGTGCAGTTTCTGCCCGCGCTCCTTCTGATCCTCGTCACCGGTTCGGTCGTCGATCGCTACAATCGCCGAGCGATCGTCGCGATCTGCATGATCGTCAGCGCCCTTTGCGGCGGCGCCATGCTGGTCATCACCGCTGTCGCCGCCTTCGAACCGGTCATCGTCTTCATCATCCTGACCATCTTCGGCATTGAACGTGCCTTCAATGCGCCGGCCGTGCAGTCGCTCGCTCCCAATCTCGTGCCGGCGGAGGACCTTCCGAATGCCGTGGCGTGGAATTCCTCCTCGTGGCAGACCGCCTCGATCATCGGGCCGGTGGCCGGCGGCCTGCTTTACGGCGTCAGTCCCATTCTCGCCTATGCCATTTCCTTCGTCTTCTTTGCCGGCGCAGCCATTCTGGTCTTCATGGTCAAGAAGCCGGCGCAGCGCACGTCGTCGAAGACGGTCACCTGGGATACGATCCTTGCGGGTTTCCGTTTCATCTTCGGCGAGAAGGTGGTGCTGGGCGCAATTTCGCTCGACCTGTTCGCTGTCCTGCTCGGCGGTGCCGTTGCACTGATGCCGGTCTTTGCCAGCGATGTGTTGACCCTCGGCCCTTGGGGCCTCGGTCTCCTGCGCTCGGCGCCCGGAATCGGCGCGATTGCGGTGGCCGTGGTCCTCGCAAGTTTCCCCATCCGCCACAATGCCGGTGTCTTCATGTTCGTTGGCGTTGCCCTCTTCGGGGCGGCCACCGTGGCATTCGGTCTTTCCCAGACGGCGTGGATCTCCATTCTCGCGCTCATGCTGATGGGGGCTGCCGACATGGCCTCCGTCTATGTGCGTGAAACGCTGATCGCGCTTTGGACGCCGGACGAGGTGCGGGGCCGGGTGAATGCCGTCAACATGGTCTTCATCGGTGCATCCAACGAACTCGGTGAATTCCGCGCCGGTACCATGGCGCATCTGGTGGGACCTGTTCCGGCGGTGGTGATCGGCGGGTTCGGCACGCTTGCCGTTGCAATCCTCTGGTCCCTCGGTTTTCCGCAACTGAGGCGTATCGACAGCCTCGATGCACCGGGCCCGCAGAAGCGGACCTAAGAACTGCAAGGCACGACGGATCAGATCGGGCAGCGGTTCTTTTCAAAGACGAGGTCCAGGAACTCGGACAGCCAGGCTTTCAGCGGCGCGTCGAAGATCATGCGCCCTTCGAGATGATCCCGTCCCTGCTGGGCATTCGGCATGACGAAACGGCTTGCGCCATGCACCACCCAACGATGCATCATTGCGCGGGTCAGTTCCGCATGGAACTGGATGCCCCAGGCGTTTTCGCCGTAGCGGATGGCCTGATTGCGATAGACATCGCCTTCCGCGAGAAGCTGGCATCCATGGGGAAGATCGAAACCCTCCCGGTGAAAATGATAGACCATTTGCGGCCAGCGCATCATCAGACGGCCATGTTCGGTCGGGCGGATGGGATACCAGCCGATTTCGACACGGCCATGCGGTTCGGCCTCCACCTTGCCGCCGAGATGGCGTACCAGCATCTGGGCGCCGAGGCATATACCGAGATAGGGCTTGTTTTCCTTGAGGGGGACGTCGAGCCAGTTGATCTCGGTCTTTACGAAATCGTCCGGATCGTTGGCGCTCATCGGACCGCCAAAGACGACGGCGCCGGCGTGACCGGCCAGTGTTTCAGGCAGCGCATCGCCGAGCACGGGCCGGCGAATGTCGAGCGGGTAGCCTTTTTCGAGCAGCAATTGTCCGACGCGGCCAGCGCTGGAGCGTTCCTGGTGCAGGACGATCAGCACAGGCGCCTTGTTCCCCCGGCTGCGACCCGGCTTGTCAAGCATCGCTGTCAGTCTCCAGCCCGGCGCGGGTAACGGCGTCACGGCGCTCGATGACGCGATCGCGGGCGGAAACGCCGAGCAGGTCGGCGATCCGCCATATCACATGATCTTCCATCTCGCTTCTGGCACCGTCCGCATAGACGATATCCCAGAGAATGCCGACGAACTGCTGGCGCTCGGCTTCGTTCAGGTGGCGTTTCAGGTCGGATGTGAAACGGTAATAGTCGACCGCCTCGCTTTCGGCCTTCTGGCCGGCATCGATAAGCTCTTCGAGCTGTGCGCCTTCTAGGCCGTATTGTTCGTTCAGCAATTGCCGCAGCTTGTCGCGCTCGGCCTTATGGACGGAGCCATCTGCCTCCATTACCTGAAAGCAGAGGGCCGCGACCGCGATCCTTGGATCGTCGGGCGCCAAGGCCTTTCTCTCCCGGTTGTGGGTCAGGGTCTGGAAGAAGGATTGCAGGCGTTCCAGCATTGGGTCTCCCTGTCAGAAAAGCCGGAGGCGGGTCTTGCTGTCTTCGGTGTTACGCGCGGGATCGCGCACGCCTGGATCGTCGGGCGGGCGGCCGAAGAAGGGTTCGGGAACCGTTGCCGAAGCAGCCTCCTTCACCTTCGGCGTCTCCCTCTCTTGTCCGCTGGCGGGAGCCGGTACGGCGGCAGACGGTTCGGCCTCGATCATCGGCTGCATCTCTTCGCCTTCGGGCGTGGCAGGCCCTGACGGCCTCGTCTGCAGGGGCGGCAGCGCGCTTAGCGCCTGCTCACCGCGATTGACGGTGCCGTCCTCGATGGCGCCCTCGATCTGGTCGAACGGCACCTTCCATTCGAAGGCATCCAGCTTGCCGGTGACGGGGGAAAGCGGCAGCCACTTTTCCGATATATAGCCATCGGCAACCCAGGCGGGGTCGCGGCCGGCCTTCAGCGCCTCGCCCATCCAGTAGCGGATGCGGCCCTGGTCACCGGTCTCCGCCTCCTCGATATCGGCGAGGAGCAGATAGACGCGCTCGCTGGCCGCCATGCGGGCCGCGGCTTCCGCCTTGCTGCGCGCCTTGGCGAAGTCCTGGGCGTCAAGCGCAGCCTCGGCGACGATCAGAAGCGATTCGATATTGTTGGGGCGAAGGTGCTCCAGACGCTCCGCCTTCTTCAGCCGGTCGACGGCACTGTCGCCGCTGCGCGCCCTGAGATAGGTGCGGGCGATATCCGGATGCGGCGAAAGCTTCCAGACCTGCTCCAGCACACTCGTGGCTTTCCGCAGGTTGTCCTCCCGAAGATAACCCTTTGCGGCGACGATGGCCGCCGGCACCAGATCCTTGGCAAGCTTCAAAGCCTGCACGGCATTGTCGCGGGCAACAGACGGGTCGCTTTCCAGCCGGTCTTCGGCCTTGGCGGTCAGCAACACGGCCTTCAGGCGGTCGGCCTCGGCACGCTGTAGGACATGGGCGACACGCTGCTGGTCGAGCAGCCGGATTGCATCGTCCCAGTGGCCGGCTCGACAGCGGTATTCCAGCGTCGACTTCGCGGCCCAGGGCAGGTAAGGCGCAGTCTCGGCTGCCGTTTCCGCATATTGGCGAGCGGCCTCGTGGGCGCCGAGCCGGGTTGCCTCGACGTGAAGTCCTCGCAGACCGAGTTCGCGGGTTTCCGGATCCTCCGACATCTGCTGGAACAGGCGGCGGGCTTCATCGAAACGGCCCTCGATCACGGCGGCCTGCGCATCGAGCACGAGGATCAGCGGCTCCTGATCGGCGCGCAACAGCCCACGAGCGCGGGCGCTCATCTTGCGGGCGAGTGCGGCATTGCCAGCGCCGGCCGCGATCAAGCCGGTGGAGAGCGCCTGATAACCCCGATCGCGGGTGCGGGCGCGAAAATAGCGGCGCACGGAGTGTGGTGAGGTCCAGAGTGTGCGGATGAACCACCAGCCGAACATCACGAGCGCCACGATCGACACCAGCATGGCCGCGGCGACCATCAGGCTCATCTCGATCAACTGGCCCTGCCAGACGATCGACAGCGAACCGGGACGTTCGGCAAGCCATGCAAAGCCGATACCGAGAAGAAGGACGAGGACGACGTAAGACAGGATTCTGAGCATGGGTTCTTTTCCTCAGCCCGGCGTGCCGGCGACTGCGGTGGCCATGGCCGCACCGATCAGTGCTTCCACATCGATGCGGGTCTTCAGCAGATCATTGAAACCGGAGGAGGCCGCCTTGGCCGCGTCGGGCAGGGTATCCCATTCGAGTGATGCGCCCTTGAGGTCGCCATTCCGCAGCTTGTCCTCAATGCGGGCCATGATCGCCTCGGGCGTTTCTCCCTCGACGTTGCCGACGGGGCGGACCTTCACCACGGACAGCGCACTGGAGAGAAGCCTTTGGGCGATCCCTTCGTTGGGATCCGGCTGGTGGATGGCGGCAAGGGCGGCATCGGCGCTTTGCGAAAAACGACGAACGAGATCGGTCCGCGACGGCACACCGGTTGCCGCATGCGGGCGCAGTCCCTCAACTGCGGGATCATCGGGCGCGATGCTGGCGAGCGCATCGAGTTCCGCAAGATAGGGGCCGCCACGGTCGATAGCCGACTTCAGGGCCGTCACCGCAATGGCACGCGCCATCTGAACATCCGTTCGCGGCTCCTCGATTTTCTTTTCCGCTTCCGCAAGGCGGCGCTCGCTCTCGGAAAGGGCTTCGCTGTTGCTGGCGATCGCACTGCGAAGCGCTGCGAGCGCCTCTTCATTTCGTGCGAGTTTCAGTCGGAGTTCTTCGATCGCTGCGGGATCGACTGTCGTTTCCGGTCGGTTGGCCGCGGCGGCTTCGAGAGCCGTGACACGGTCCGCCAAGGCCGGGTCTGTTGCAGCCGTTCCGGCGGCGGGAAGGCTGGCGATCTGCGACCTGAGCGTTGCGATATCGGCAGACAGGGCGGATGTATCGGAGGCGGCCTCCCCCTCTGGAGAGACGCTCGGCAGGAAACCGGCATATTGCATGCTGCCGGCCGCCGCGAGCGCGATCAGTCCGCCGAGAATGCCGGCGGCGACCAGTGAAGACGTCGCGGGAGCGGGACGAGGCGCCGGAGCGGAGGGGGATGCCGGATCGGACGGAGGCACCTCAGCGGAGGTTGCCTCCGAGGCTGTCTCCGTTTCGGAAAAGATGTCTTCTTTCGGCCTGGTTTCCGCGGCCTCAGTCGTGGCAGTCTCTTCCGTCGGCGTGGCGATTTCAACGTCCTTGACCGGCGCGTCGATCGGACTGGTATCGGCATGCGGCATCCGGGCTTCTGCGGATATTTCCGCGCTTTCCGTCTGCTGCGTGGCCTCGCCGTCGGCTGGCTTCGCTTCCTCTGCTGTCAGGTCGATGGTGACCGGATCGTGCGGCGACTTCGATCGACGGGGCGGCTTTCCGGAAACCATGGCAACCTCTTCATTTCCCTGCGGTGCAGTAAAACTAGTCAGTGAAACAGAGGAAGGGAAGGCCGAAGATCAAATTTGGGCCATCGACCTTAGAGTAGAGCAAGGAGCGAGGACTCCGCCGGAGCCTCGGCGGCGCAGGCTTTCCGCTGCAATTCGGGGGGGAGCGCGCTACGGATTTTCTCACTGAGACAAAGGAATTTCATCGGTGCGAGCGCCTCACGGTGGGCGTTTATGAACGGCAAAGCGAAAAAGCGCCGCACGCTTTCCGGGGAGTAGAAGAGAATGGCATCGACCGGCTGCTCCACGAGACATGCCCGCAAGGCTTGTTCTGCGATGAGGGTATCTTCCATGCGATAGCATTCGCAGACGCTTGCCGGAATGCGCCATTCCTGCAGTGCATCCTCAAGACCGGATGCACGTGGTTTGCCGGCCAGATAAAGCAGCGGCCGCTCGGTGGAAATTCCACCTCCAATATTTCCGGCGATGATTGCCGCCAAAGCCGCACCATCGCCGTCTCCTGCCAAGATCCGCCGGAAGCCCAGTTGTCTCGCGGCCTCGGCGCTTGCGTTGCCGACGGCGAAGAACAGGTCTTCGCGATACGGCGAAATGGCGTCACTCCCCATTTCCTCCAGCGCGCGCACGGCTTCGGCGCTGGTGACGGCGATTGCCACATGGGGTGAGGCAAGGGCGGCACCCACCGCCTGCACGTCGTGCACTGCCCGTGCGAGGGGCAGGACCACCGGCACATGTCCGAGGCGGCGCAGTCTTTCGGCCGTGCGTGTGGCCGAAGGCTCCGGGCGCGTCACGAGAACGCGCACGGTTTCAGCTCCAGCTTTCGAAAAAGCCGGGGCCGGCCTTTGACCGCACGGCCTCGCCGGCGTCTCGCCCGATCCGCTCGGCATTGCTGGCATTTCCTTCGGACGAAATCTCATGGAAACGGCTGCCGTCCGGCGTCAGGATCATGCCGTAGAAGCGGATCTTTCCGCCTTCCGAAACTGCGTGGCCGGCAATCGGTGTGCGGCACGAACCGTCGAGCGCACCGAGAAAGGCCCGCTCGCAGGTCACGGCATCATGGGTCGTGCGGTCGTTGACCGCCTCCAGCAGGGCATTGATCCGTGCGTCGCCGATGCGGCTTTCGACGCAGATGGCGCCCTGTGCAGGGGCAGGCGGGAAATCCCTGGGGTCGAGCAGCTCGGTCGGCACGTCCTGCTTTCCGAGACGTTTCAGTCCGGCAAAGGCAAGCAGCGTCGCGTCTACCTGGCCCTCGGCCAGCTTGCGCAGGCGGGTATCGACGAGACCACGGAAGGTGATGACGTTCAGATCCGGACGCAGGCGCCGGATCAGCGCCTGGCGGCGGAGGGAGGATGAGCCGACGGTCGCGCCTTCGGGAAGTTCGATAAGGCGCGGAGCGGTCGTGCCGACGAAGGCATCGCGCACGTCCTCGCGCGGCAGGAAGGCCGAAAGGAAAAGTCCGTCCGGCAGGACGGTCGGCATGTCCTTCGAGGAATGGACGGCGAAATCGAGCTCGCCGGAAGCAAGCTGTTCCTCCAGTTCGGCGGTGAAAAGTCCCTTGCCGCCGATTTCGGCGAGCGAACGGTCGGTGATGCGGTCGCCCTTGGTCGTTAGCGGGACCACTTCGAACATCTCTTCCGGCAGGCCGTGGGCCGCCATCAGCCGATTGCGGGTCTCATAAGCCTGAGCGAGCGCCAACGGGCTGCCGCGCGTGCCGATGCGAAAAGGTTTTGTTTGCATCCGATCTGATCCGTTGTTACCGACAGTCCTCGTAGACCGGTTTCCGGGTGATCGCAATCAACGAACACAGGCAAATGACATCCAGACTTCGTATTCTCGGCATCGAGACGAGCTGTGACGAAACGGCCGCGGCCGTCGTCACACGCCTCGAGGACGGCACCGGCATCGTCGAAGGCGACGTTGTCCTGAGCCAACTCGACGAGCATAGCGCCTATGGCGGCGTGGTTCCCGAGATCGCCGCGCGTGCTCATGTCGAGGCGCTGGACAGCCTGATCGAGGAGGCGCTGCAGCGCGCCGGTGTCACGCTAAGCGAGATCGATGCGGTGGCTGCGACATCCGGTCCCGGGCTGATCGGCGGACTGATCGTCGGGCTGATGACCGGCAAGGCAATCGCGCGGGCTGCCGGCAAACCGCTTTATACGGTCAATCATCTCGAAGGCCATGCGCTGACAGCGCGGCTGACCGACAATCTTACCTTTCCCTATCTGATGCTGCTCGTTTCCGGCGGCCATACCCAGCTCGTCCTGATCCGCGGCGTCGGCGAGTACGAACGCTGGGGCACGACGATCGACGATGCGCTGGGCGAGGCTTTCGACAAGACCGCCAAACTGCTCGGTCTGCCCTATCCCGGCGGACCTGCGGTGGAAAAGGCGGCCGCGAAGGGCAATCCGAAGCGTTTCAATTTCCCGCGGCCGCTCAAGGGGGAGGAACGTCTCGACTTTTCCTTTTCCGGGCTGAAGACGGCGGTTCGGCAGGCGGCCGAAAGCATCGCCCCCGTCAGCGATCAGGATATTTCCGACATATGCGCCTCCTTCCAGCGGGCCATTTCGCGCACACTGGAAGACCGGATAGGGCGTGGTTTGCAACGCTTCCTTGCCGAGTTTCCGGAAGTCGATGGCGTTCCGGCTCTCGTGGTCGCCGGGGGGGTCGCCGCCAACCAGGAACTCAGGCGTACGCTGCAGGTGCTTTGCGACCAAAACGGTTTCCGCTTCGTCGCGCCGCCGATGCAGCTTTGCACCGACAATGCCGTGATGATCGCCTGGGCCGGGCTGGAGCGTATGGTGAGCGGTGTCGCTCCCGACGATCTCGATGTGCAGCCGCGTTCGCGCTGGCCGCTCGATACCGAAGCCAAGGCCGTGATCGGTTACGGCAAGCGGGGAGCCAAGGCATGAGCGTTTCGGAACGTATCGCCGTGATCGGCGCGGGCGCCTTCGGCACGGCGTTGGCGGCTGTCATTGCCATTGAGGGGCGGGCGCAGGTGACGCTTGTCGGGCGCGATGAGACGCTGATGGCGGATCTCGCGTCAAGCCGCCGCCATGATGCCGCTCTTCCGGGCATCGCGCTGCCGGATAATCTTTCGTTCTCCGCCGACCCTTTAGTGATTTCGGAAGCCGGTATCGTGCTCTTCGCCATGCCGTCGCAGGCGCAGGTGGAAGCCGCGCAGCGGTACGGCCCCTTTCTCGCCGACGATGCCATCGTCGTTACCTGTGCGAAAGGGATCGACCGCAGTTCGGCGCGTCTCTTGACGGATGTACTGGAGGAGGCACTGCCGCGCCATGCCATCGCGGTGCTCTCCGGGCCGGGTTTCGCTGCCGATATCGCCCGCGGCCTGCCGACGGCCATGGCCGTTGCCGCAAGCGACCATGTCGTCGCGGAGAGGTTGGCGCATGCGATTTCGGGGCGGACCTTCCGGCTCTATGCATCGATTGACCGGATCGGCGTGCAGCTCGGCGGCGCGCTGAAGAACGTGCTGGCGATTGCCTGCGGCATCGTCGAAGGCATGGGGCTTGGAGATTCCGCGCGCGCGGCGCTGATCGCCAGAGGTCTTGCCGAAATGTCCCGTCTCGTCGAAGCAATGGGCGGCAAGGCGGAAACGGTCTCCGGGCTTTCCGGTCTCGGCGACCTTGTGCTCACTGCCACCAGCCATCAGTCGCGCAATCTGCGTTTCGGGATTTCGCTCGGGCGCAGAGAGCCGATCGATTTTTCCCATGGCCAACTCGTTGAAGGCGCCTTTGCCGCGGCCGTCGCGTCGCGTCTGGCGGAAGGCCTCGGGGTGCGCATGCCGATCACCGATGCTGTTGCGCAGGTGATCGACGGCAGCCTCGATATTCCGACCGCCATCGAACAGTTGATGTCGCGGCCGATCACCACCGAATGATGAAACCGATTGCAACAGGAGAAATGCGATGCTGTTTGCCTTTATCTGCAAGGACAAGCCTGGCCACCTGAACGTGCGGATGGAAACCCGCCCGGCGCATCTCGAGCATCTGAACAAGCTCAACGCCGAAGGTACCCTGAAGATCGCAGGCCCCTTCCTCGATGCGGAAGGCAAGCCGAACGGAAGCCTGGTGATCGTGGAGGCTGCCGATATCGATGCCGCCAAGGCACTGGCGGAAGCCGATCCCTACGCCAAGGCCGGCCTCTTCGAAAGCGTCGATGTGAAGCCCTACAACTGGGTTTTCAACAATCCGGAGGCATGAGCGGGATGGCTTTCTGGCTCTACAAGTCGGAACCCTTCAAATGGTCCTGGCAGATGCAGAAGGATGCGGGCGAAGCCGGCACCGAATGGACTGGAGTGCGCAACTATCTCGCCCGCAACAACATGCGGGCCATGAAGATCGGCGACAAGGGGTTTTTCTACCACTCCAACGAGGGGTTGGAGATCGTCGGGATCACCGAGGTCTGCGCTCTGTCCCATCCCGATTCGACCGCCGAAGGCGATGCACGATGGGACTGTGTCGACATCCGGGCCGTGACGGACATGCCGAAGCCGGTTTCGTTGAAAGATATCAAGGCGAATGAGAAACTCGCCAAGATGTCGCTCGTCACTTCGATGCGCCTTTCCGTTCAGCCGGTGACGGAGGAGGAGTATTTCGAGGTATGCCGCATGGGTGGCCTTGAAAATCCGCCGGTCTGAGGTTCGTCGTTGGTCACCGATCCGGAGACGTTCATCCTTGCCAATACCAGCTTGATGGCGCCGCCGCATGTGCCGGAAATCCGGCTGCGGCTTGCAAGCGAGGTGCATGATCTCTGGCTGAAGACCGAAGAGGATCTTCAGGAAATCGGCCTGCCGCCGCCGTTCTGGGCCTTTGCCTGGGCCGGCGGGCAGGGGCTTGCCCGCTACATACTGGATCATCCGGAAACCGTGGCCGGCAAGCGGGTCCTCGATTTCGCCAGCGGCTCGGGTCTCGTGGCAATTGCGGCTGCGCTTGCCGGGGCAGATAGCGTGCTTGCCGTCGATATCGACCCCTGGGCGGCAACCGCGGTGCGGCTGAATGCCGAGGCAAACGGTGTGGCGGTCCGCTTTTCAAGTGACGACCTGATCGGGCATTCGCTCGATGCGGATCTGGTTCTTGCGGGAGACGTCTTCTACGACAGGGATTTTGCCGCAGCGCTTGTGGAATGGTTTACGAGCCTCACGGCAGACGGTCTCACAGTTCTGGCGGGGGACCCCGGGCGCAGCTATCGCCCGACCGAACGGCTGGAACCGCTGGCGACGTATCAGGTGCCCGTCACGCGCGTTCTGGAGGACAGCGAGATCAAGAAAACCACCGTCTGGAAGTTCCGCTGACGGACCCGCGTAAGCTCAGTGCGGGCGGATGACGCAGACGCCTGCCTCATAGGCGCACGCGGCGTCGCTGGTTTCCGCATTGATTTCGATGATCTTGGCTTTCGGCGGCTGGTCGGTCCTGCTGCGATCCACCGGCCAATTCTCGATCGCCATGTAAATTCCTGTGCCCTTCACGCGCACGGCAGCGAGCGAACCGGCAAAGGTGCCAAGCCCCGGAATGATGGAGGGCAGGCCGTTTCCGCCGATGACGGCGCCGCCGTCATGACGAGGCGGGAGATGGCGGGACGAGTTGTAGAACCGGTCGTTTCCGGCCTGAAGCGGTGCCGATGCAAGAACGGCACAGGTCGCTGCAAGGACGAAAAGCCCTTTCGATCCAGCAGGCAAAACCATGGGCAAGTCCCTCGCAATTGTGGCGCCGTTAACGGAAAATTAACGCCACTTTGCCGGATTTTAGCCCCAAAGTCACCCCGCCCAGGCGATTTTCCGCCAGCCGGATCAGGGCAGGGGTAGGCATAAAGTTCTATCCATCCGAATCGATTAAATTGAAATCATCAAGCAATAGTGCTTGTCGCGCGACATTTGGGGGATTAAACGTCGCCGTTGATGCAATGCACCAAGCTCCTTTTTTGGGCATTGCCACGGGGGATGTCCGACATTTCGGAACGCATTGAAACGCCGCGAGGTTCTGATGGCGAATGTGACAAATAACCGGCCCTTGTCGCCGCATTTGCAAATCTACAAGCCGATCCCGACTATGGTGATGTCGATCCTGCATCGAATTACCGGCGGTGCGCTTTATTTCGGGACGCTGCTGGTCGCCTGGTGGCTGATCGCCGCTTCTACGGGAGCCGCCTATTTCGAGTGGGTCAGCTGGTTCATGGGTTCGTTCATCGGCCGACTGATCCTGTTCGGCTACACCTGGGCTCTGGTCCACCACATGCTGGGCGGTCTGCGCCACCTGATGTGGGATCTCGGCCACGGCTTCGACAAGCATTTCTCGACCAAGCTCGCCAAGGCCAACATCGTCGGGTCCGTTGTCCTGACCGTGGTGATCTGGGTGATCGCCTACATCGTTCGCGCTTGAGGTAATTTCCATGGATATGCGTACTCCGCTCGGCAAGGTCCGCGGCCTCGGCTCGGCAAAGGACGGGACCGATCATTTCTGGCGCCAGCGTGTGACGGCCGTCGCCAACATTCCGCTTATCATCTTCTTCGTCGGCTTCGTGGTTCTCTACGGCGGCGCTCCCTATGCCGAAGTCGTCGGCGCGCTTTCGAGCCCGGTTGTCGCCGTGGTCATGGGCCTCGTGGTGATCTCGGCGCTCATCCACATGAAGCTCGGCATGCAGGTGATTATCGAGGACTACGTCCATGCGGAAGTGGCCAAGCTCGTCCTCCTGATGCTCAACACGTTCTTCGCGGTTCTCATTGGCGGTCTCTGTCTTTTCGCCATCTTGAAGATCGCATTCGTAGGATAATTCAACATGGCATCGAACAGTTCTCCCGCCCAGAACGGCAAGGCCTACAAGTATGTCGACCATTCCTATGACGTTGTCGTCGTAGGCGCCGGCGGCGCCGGTCTGCGCGCCACGCTCGGCATGGCCGAACAGGGCTTCAAGACAGCCTGCATTACCAAGGTCTTCCCGACCCGCTCCCACACCGTTGCCGCGCAGGGCGGCATTGCCGCCTCGCTCACCAACATGACGCCCGACTGCTGGCAGTGGCACCTTTACGATACCGTCAAGGGGTCCGACTGGCTCGGCGACGTCGACGCCATGCAGTATCTCGCCATGGAAGCGCCGAAGGCCGTCTATGAGCTCGAGCATTACGGCGTTCCCTTCTCGCGCAACGAGGAAGGCAAGATCTATCAGCGCCCGTTCGGCGGCCACATGCAGAACTATGGCGAAGGCCCGCCGGTGCAGCGTACCTGCGCCGCCGCCGACCGTACCGGTCATGCCATCCTGCACACGCTTTATGGCCAGTCGTTGCGCAACAACGCCGAATTCTTCATCGAATATTTCGCGCTTGACCTCATCATGTCGGCCGATGGCCGCTGCACCGGCGTCGTCGCCTGGTGCCTGGACGACGGCACGATCCATCGCTTTGCCGCCAAGATGGTGGTTCTGGCGACCGGCGGTTACGGCCGCGCCTACTTCTCGGCAACCTCGGCTCATACCTGCACCGGCGACGGCGGCGGCATGATCGCCCGTGCGGGCCTGCCGCTGCAGGACATGGAATTCGTGCAGTTCCATCCGACCGGCATCTATGGCGCCGGCTGCCTCATTACCGAAGGCGCGCGCGGCGAGGGCGGTTATCTCGTCAACTCCGAAGGCGAGCGCTTCATGGAGCGCTACGCCCCGTCGGCCAAGGACCTCGCCTCGCGCGACGTCGTTTCGCGCTGCATGACGATGGAAATCCGTGAAGGCCGCGGCGTCGGCAAGAACAAGGATCACATCTTCCTGCATCTCGACCACCTCGATCCGGCGGTGCTGCACGAGCGCCTGCCGGGCATCTCGGAAAGCGCCAAGATCTTCGCCGGCGTCGACGTGACCCGCGAACCGATCCCGGTTCTGCCGACCGTTCACTACAACATGGGCGGTATCCCGACCAATTACTGGGGCGAAGTGCTGAACGCCGATGCACAGAACCCGGAACGCATCGCGCCCGGCCTGATGGCCGTGGGCGAAGCCGGCTGCGCCTCGGTGCATGGTGCAAACCGCCTCGGTTCGAACTCCCTGATCGATCTCGTGGTCTTCGGCCGTGCCGCTGCAATCCGTGCCTCCCAGGTCATCAACAAATCCGAGCCGGTTCCGGCGCTCGACGTTGCCGCCTGCGACAGGATCATGGACCGCTTCGACGGTCTGCGTCACGCTTCCGGCCAGACGCCAACCGCCGTGCTGCGCGACAAGATGCAGCGCGCCATGCAGGAAGACGCTGCCGTGTTCCGTACGCAGGAATCGCTCGAAAGCGGCTGCCGCCGCCTCTCGGCGATCTGGAAGGAACTGCCTGATGTCAAGGTCACCGACCGTTCGCTGATCTGGAATTCGGATCTCGTCGAAACGCTCGAACTGCATAACCTGATGGCCAACGCGATCACCACGGTCTACGGCGCCGAAGCGCGCAAGGAAAGCCGCGGCAGTCATGCCCGCGAAGACTATGTCGACGGTCCGTTCGCAGGCCGCGACGACGTCAACTGGCGCAAGCATACGCTCGCCTGGGTTTCCGAAGCCGGGGACGTGAAGCTCGACTATCGTCCTGTTCATACCGAACTGATCGCCGAAGGTATCGATCCGAAGAAGATCGCGCCGAAGGCCCGCGTCTATTGATCTGAAGAGGAACTGGACATGGTTGAACTCGCTCTCCCCAAGAACTCCCAGATCACCGAAGGCAAGGTCTGGCCGAAGCCGGCCGGCGCCAAGAACGTTCGCGAATACCGGATCTATCGCTGGAACCCGGATGACGGCCAGAACCCGCGCATCGATACCTATTATATCGACATCGATGACTGCGGCCCGATGGTTCTCGATGGTCTCTTGTACATCAAGAACAATATCGACCCGACGCTGACGCTGCGCCGCTCCTGCCGCGAAGGCATTTGCGGCTCGTGCGCGATGAACATTGACGGCACGAACACGCTCGCCTGCACCAAGGGCATGGACGAGATCAACGGCACGGTTAAGGTTTATCCGCTGCCGCACATGCCGGTGGTCAAGGACCTCGTTCCGGATCTGACCAACTTCTATGCCCAGCACCGCTCGATCGAGCCATGGCTGAAGACGGTTTCGCCGCCACCCGCGAAGGAATGGAAGCAGAGCCACGAAGACCGCCTGAAGCTTGACGGCCTCTACGAGTGCATTCTCTGCGCCTGCTGCTCGACCTCCTGTCCGAGCTACTGGTGGAACGGAGATCGTTACCTCGGTCCCGCCGTGCTTCTCCAGGCCTATCGCTGGCTGATCGACAGTCGCGACGAAGCCAAGGGTGAGCGCCTCGACAATCTGGAAGACCCCTTCCGGCTCTATCGTTGTCACACCATCATGAACTGTGCGCAGACCTGCCCGAAGGGGCTCAACCCGGCCAAGGCCATCGCCGAGATCAAGAAAATGATGGTGGAACGCCGGGTCTGATCCGGAGCTCTTGCGACCGCTTTCGGGAATGGGTTGCATTTTGACCGGTGTAGCCCATTTACCATATCGTAATGCGATTCAGTCTTGGTGAAGGACAGTACGCGGAGTTCGCAAGGCGTATTGCCTTGATTCGTCCAGGTCGTTTGCGATAATTCCGCCGTGTTTTCGGGTGAGAAACCGGCAAGAAGCGGTTAACCGGGAGTGTTATGATGAAGTTGAAGTATGCGGCGACGGGGGTCGCGATCGTTCTTTCGCTTGCTGGCTGCCAGCGGACCTCCTATAGCGGCCTCGATCAGGGGAGTGCTCTTCCGCCGCTGCAGGCTCAGCCGGTTCCTTCCGTCCAGTCAGGCCAGTTGCCGCCTCCCGGCGCCGGCGCCAACCAGTTTCCCGCGGCGCCCGCTGCTGCAACACCGGGTCCGCTGACCGGCGACGTCGCGCCGGCGACCGCGCTCGACGTGACGAAGGAATCCATGGTCGGCAACTGGAAGGTCACGAACGGGGGCGCCTCCTGCGACATGTTCCTGACGCTCACCAATCTCGGCAGCGGTTCGCGGGGCGGAACGCGCGGCTGCGCCGGCGAACTCACGCAGATGGGTTCCTGGGAAGTGGCCGGCAAGCAGGTGGTCCTGAAGGATCGCAACGGTAATGCGATCGGTCGTCTCTACAAGAGCGCCGACGCCCGCTTCGATGGTACGACCGCAAGCGGCCAGCCGATCAGTCTCAGCCGCTAAGATTTCTCCTTCCTTCGTGCCGTGCGGGCCAATGCCGAGGCGGCGCCCGCTCCGGCGGAGCGTTCCGCATGCAGCCCATTCCCGATTACGCCGCGAGCGTTGCCGAGCAGCTCAGGTCGATGACCGAGGTCGGTACGCTCAAGGCGGACAAGGCGCAGATGGAGGTGGCAGGCCACCTCGACCGCATCCTGCACGACCTGAAGCAGCGTCGCCCTGCCGCCAAAAAAAGCGCGCTCGGCTGGATGTTCGCTCAGAAGCGCAAGCCGCAACAGTCGGTTCGCGGCCTTTACGTGCATGGCAGCGTCGGGCGCGGCAAGACCATGCTGATGGACCTCTTCTTCCGGATGGCGCCGGTGGAAAAGAAGCGTCGGGCGCATTTTCATGAATTCATGGCCGATGTGCACGGACGTATCCATGCGCATCGCCAGAAGCTGAAAAGCGGGGAAACCCGCCAGGCCGATCCCGTGCCGCCGGTGGCGGCGGCGCTGCGTGAGGAGGCGGAACTTCTCTGCTTCGACGAGTTCACGGTGACGGATATCGCCGACGCCATGATCCTTGCCCGGCTTTTTACCGAACTCTTCGCGCGCGGCTGCACACTGGTCGCGACGTCCAATGTCGAACCCGAAAATCTCTATCGCGACGGTCTGAACCGCGGTCTCTTCCTGCCCTTCATCGATCTGCTGAAGCGGTATGTCGAAGTGACGACGCTCGATTCTCCGGTCGATTATCGCCTGGAAAAGCTTGAAAGCCTGCCGGTCTACGTGGCGCCTCTGTCGAGCGAGGCCGACCGGATCATGGATATCGCCTGGCAGAGGATCACCGAAGGAGGGAAAGAGAGCCCGACAGAGATCGCGATGAAGGGGCGGAGCGTCCCGGTCCGGCGGTCAGTCGGTCCGGCCGCGCGGTTCTCCTTTTCCGAACTCTGCGAGCAGCCGCTCGGTGCGGCCGACTATCTTGAGATTGCCCGACGGTTCGATGTGGTGTTCGTCGATCACATTCCTCTGCTCGGTCCACAGAAGCGCAACGAGACCAAGCGGTTTATCATCCTGATCGATGCGCTCTACGATGCATCCGTCCGGCTTTTTGCCTCGGCTGCGGCGATGCCGGAAGCTCTGTTGACCGAGAAGAAGGGCACCGAGGGCTTCGAGTTCGATCGCACGATTTCGCGTCTCTTCGAGATGCGCAGCGCCGACTATCTTGCCCTTCATCAAACGAAACGTGTTGAAGTTTGACAGTTTTGCGTCACAAATTTTGACGTTTACGTAAGAAAAAATCCATCTAACCGATTGAAAATGCTGTGCTGAAAATAATCGGTTGCAGTTTCATCCCAGTGGGGATATGCGATTTTCCACAAGGGACGGCAGCCAATCCCTGTCAGCCTTGGTTTTGGATCTAAAAGGAAGCACTTCAATGGCGCGCAATAAGATCGCTCTTATCGGTTCTGGAATGATTGGTGGTACGCTGGCGCATCTCGCCGGCCTCAAGGAACTGGGCGATATCGTCCTGTTCGACATTGCCGACGGCATCCCGCAGGGTAAGGGCCTGGATATCGCCCAGTCGTCCCCCGTTGAGGGCTTCAACGCCAAGCTGACCGGCGCCAGCGACTATTCGGCCATCGAAGGCGCTGACGTCTGCATCGTCACCGCAGGTGTAGCGCGCAAGCCGGGCATGAGCCGCGACGATCTGCTCGGCATCAACCTGAAGGTCATGGAGCAGGTTGGCGCCGGCATCAAGAAGTACGCCCCGAACGCTTTCGTCATCTGCATCACCAATCCGCTCGACGCGATGGTATGGGCTCTCCAGAAGTTCTCGGGCCTTCCGACCAACAAGGTCGTCGGCATGGCCGGCGTTCTCGATAGCGCCCGCTTCCGCCTCTTCCTTTCCGAAGAGTTCAAGGTTTCCGTTCAGGACGTCACCGCATTCGTTCTCGGCGGTCATGGCGACACGATGGTGCCGCTCGCCCGCTACTCCACCGTTGCCGGCATTCCGCTGACCGACCTCGTCAAGATGGGCTGGGTCACCAAGGAGCGCCTTGAGGAAATCATTCAGCGCACCCGTGACGGCGGCGCCGAAATCGTCGGCCTGCTCAAGACCGGTTCGGCTTACTACGCTCCGGCCGCCTCCGCCATCGAGATGGCTGAATCCTACCTCAAGGACAAGAAGCGCGTCCTGCCCTGCGCCGCCTACCTTTCCGGCCAGTACGGCGTGAAGGACATGTATGTCGGCGTGCCGACGATCATTGGCGCCGGCGGTGTCGAGCGCATCATCGAAGTCGAATTCAACAAGGCCGAAGAAGAAGCCTTCCAGAAGTCCGTCGGCGCTGTCGCCGGTCTTTGCGAAGCCTGCATCAATATCGCCCCCGCCCTCAAGTAATCCGCCTGACAGGCCCAATACAGGGACAAGACGATGAATATTCATGAATACCAGGCCAAGGCCCTCCTGAAGGGTTACGGCGCACCGGTCGCGGAAGGTGTCGCGATCCTCAAGGCGGAAGAGGCGGAAGCGGCTGCCAAGTCTCTTCCGGGCCCGCTCTACGTGGTCAAGAGCCAGATCCATGCCGGCGGTCGCGGCAAGGGCAAGTTCAAGGAACTCGGCCCTGACGCCAAGGGCGGTGTTCGCCTGGCGAAGTCGATCGACGAAGTCGTTGCCAACGTCAAGGACATGCTCGGCAACACTCTGGTGACCGCGCAGACCGGCGAAGCCGGCAAGCAGGTCAACCGCCTCTACATCGAAGATGGCGCCGACATCGCCCGCGAACTCTACTGCTCACTGCTGGTCGACCGCTCGGTCGGTCGCGTTGCCTTCGTCGTCTCGACCGAAGGTGGCATGGACATCGAGGCTGTCGCCCACGACACGCCGGAGAAGATCCATACCATCGCGATCGATCCGGAAACCGGCGTGACCGCCGACGACGTTGCGAAGATCGTCAAGGCGCTCGAACTGACCGGTGCTGCCGCCGAAGATGCCAAGTCGCTCTTCCCGATCCTTTACAAGGCGTTCAACGAGAAGGACATGTCCCTTCTCGAAATCAACCCGCTGATCGTCATGACCAACGGTCACCTGCGCGTTCTCGACGCCAAGGTTTCCTTCGACGGCAATGCGTTGTTCCGTCACGACGACGTTCGCGCGCTGCGTGACGAAACCGAAGAAGACGCCAAGGAAATCGAGGCCTCCAAGTGGGATCTCGCCTATGTGGCTCTCGACGGCAACATCGGCTGCATGGTCAACGGCGCAGGCCTTGCCATGGCGACGATGGACATCATCAAGCTCTACGGCAAGGAGCCGGCAAACTTCTGCGACGTTGGCGGTGGCGCCGGCAAGGAAAAGGTTGCGGCTGCCTTCAAGATCATCACGGCTGACCCGAAGGTCGAGGGCATCCTCGTCAATATCTTCGGCGGCATCATGAAGTGCGACGTGATTGCCGAAGGCGTCGTCGCTGCGGTTCAGGAAGTCGGCCTGAAGGTTCCGCTCGTCGTTCGTCTCGAGGGCACCAATGTCGAACTCGGCAAGAAGATCCTGAACGAATCGGGTCTGGCGATCACCGCAGCCGACGATCTGGACGACGCTGCGAAGAAGATCGTAGCCGCGATCAACGGCTAATTGAGGGACCTGAACCAATGTCGATTCTCGTCAATAAGAACACCAAGGTCCTCGTTCAGGGCCTGACCGGCAAGACCGGCACCTTCCACACCGAACAGGCGCTTGCCTATTACGGTACGCAGATGGTTGGCGGCATCCACCCGAAGAAGGGCGGCGAAACCTGGACCGGCTCCAAGGGCGAAACCCTACCGATCTTCGCTTCCGTTGCCGAAGGCAAGGAAAAGACCGGCGCCGACGCCACCGTGATCTACGTTCCGCCGGCAGGTGCTGCCGACGCGATCATCGAGGCGATCGAAGCCGAGATCCCGTTCATCACCTGCATCACCGAGGGTATCCCGGTCATGGACATGGTGCGGGTCAAGGCCAAGCTCGACAAGTCCAAGTCGCGCCTGCTGGGTCCTAACTGCCCGGGCATCCTCACGCCGGAAGAGTGCAAGATCGGCATCATGCCGGGCTCCATCTTCCGCAAGGGTTCGGTCGGTATTGTTTCGCGCTCCGGCACGCTTACCTATGAAGCCGTGTTCCAGACCTCGAACGAAGGCCTCGGCCAGACCACCGCAGTCGGGATCGGCGGCGACCCGGTCAAGGGCACGGAGTTCATCGACGTCCTGGAAATGTTCCTGGCCGACGACGCCACGACCTCGATCATCATGATCGGCGAAATTGGCGGTTCGGCCGAAGAGGATGCAGCGCAGTTCCTCATCGACGAAGCCAAGAAGGGTCACAAGAAGCCGATGGCGGGCTTCATCGCAGGTCGTACGGCTCCGAAGGGCCGCACGATGGGCCATGCCGGCGCCGTGGTTTCGGGCGGCAAGGGCGATGCGGAATCGAAGATCGCAGCCATGGAGGCCGCCGGCATCAAGGTTTCTCCTTCGCCGGCGCGTCTCGGAAAGACGCTGGTCGAAGTCCTCAAGGGCTGAGATCGCACAAGCATGCGCCAGGCAAGGTGGATCCGATAGTGATCCTCTTGCCTGGATTTGGCATTTTAGAGTCCCTGAATACAGCTTGCGTTCGGGTTGATGAAAGCGGCAGGTCGGGCATCCGGCCATCATCTTAAAGTCGGGAGGCGAACGGAGACGTTCGCAGAACACAATGGGTAGGCAAGAAGCCAACGAGCAATTTCTGATCACGTCCTTCCTCGACGGATCGAATGCGGCCTATATCGAGCAGCTCTATGCGCGCTATGAGGATGATCCTTCCTCGGTTTCGGCCGAATGGCAGGCTTTCTTCCGCGCGCTGGCCGACAATCCGGCCGATGTGAAGAAGGCAGCCGCCGGTGCTTCCTGGCAGCGCAAGAACTGGCCGATCGCTGCGCAGGGCGAACTGGTCTCCGCGCTCGACGGCAACTGGGGCGTGATCGAAAAGGCCATCGAGACAAAGGTCAAGGCCAAGGCCGAGGCGACCGCCGCCGCAACCGGCAAGCCGGCGAGCGAAGCCGAGGTTCTGCAGGCGACCCGCGATTCCGTCCGGGCCATCATGATGATCCGGGCCTATCGCATGCGCGGCCACCTGCATGCCAATCTCGATCCGCTCGGGCTTGCTGCTCCGGTCGAGGACTATAACGAGCTTTCGCCGGTAGCCTACGGCTTCACCGAAGCCGACTTCGGCCGCAAGATCTTCATCGACAACGTGCTTGGTCTCGAATACGCGACCATTCCGGAAATGCTCGATATCCTGAAGCGGACCTATTGCTCGACCATCGGCGTCGAGTTCATGCACATGTCCAATCCGGATGAGAAGCACTGGATCCAGGAACGCATCGAAGGTCCGGACAAGGGCGTCGACTTCACGCCGAACGGCAAGAAGGCGATCCTGTCGAAGCTGATCGAGGCCGAAGGCTTCGAACAGTTCATCGACGTCAAGTACAAGGGCACCAAGCGCTTCGGTCTCGACGGCGGCGAGTCCCTGATCCCGGCGCTCGAGCAGATCATCAAGCGCGGCGGCCAGGAAGGCCTTGAGGAAATCGTCTTCGGCATGGCCCACCGGGGTCGCCTGAACGTTCTGACCAACGTCATGGCGAAGCCGCACCGCGCCGTGTTCCACGAGTTCAAGGGCGGTTCGTTCAAGCCTGACGAAGTCGAGGGCTCCGGCGACGTGAAGTACCATCTCGGTGCTTCCTCCGACCGCGAGTTCGACGGCAACAAGGTTCACCTGTCGCTGACCGCCAATCCCTCGCACCTGGAAATCGTCAATCCTGTCGTCATGGGCAAGGCGCGCGCCAAGCAGGACCAGCTCGCCAAGGTTTGGGAAGGCGATATCATTCCGCTTCGTGAACGCGCCAAGGTTCTGCCGCTGCTTCTGCACGGTGATGCGGCCTTCGCCGGCCAGGGCGTCGTTGCCGAGATCCTGGGGCTTTCCGGTCTGCGCGGCCACCGCGTTGCCGGCACGATGCACTTCATCATCAACAACCAGATCGGCTTCACCACCAATCCGGCCTTCTCGCGTTCGTCGCCCTATCCGTCCGACGTCGCCAAGATGATCGAAGCGCCGATCTTCCACGTCAATGGCGACGATCCGGAAGCGGTCGTCTATGCCGCCAAGATCGCGACCGAATACCGGATGAAGTTCCACAAGCCGGTCGTCATCGACATGTTCTGCTACCGCCGATTCGGCCACAACGAGGGTGATGAACCCGCGTTCACCCAGCCGAAGATGTACAAGGCGATCCGCGCCCACAAGACCGTCGTTCAGCTCTATGCAGAACGCCTGATCGCCGAGGGCCTGATTACCGAAGGCGAATTCGAGAAGATGAAGGCCGACTGGCGCGCGCACCTCGAACAGGAATTCGAGGCCGGCCAGTCCTACAAGCCGAACAAGGCCGACTGGCTGGACGGCGTGTGGTCGGGCCTGCGTGCCGCCGACAATGCCGATGAACAGCGTCGCGGCAAGACCGCCGTGCCGATGAAGTCGCTGAAGGAGATCGGCCGTAAGCTCTCGACCATTCCCGAGGGCTTCAAGGCGCATCGGACGATCCAGCGCTTCATGGACAACCGCGCCCAGATGGTGGAAACCGGCGAGGGCATCGACTGGGCCATGGGCGAGGCGCTCGCTTTCGGTTCGCTGGCCGTCGAGGGTCACAAGATCCGCCTTTCGGGTCAGGATTGCGAACGCGGTACCTTCTCGCAGCGTCACTCGGTTCTCTATGACCAGGAGACCGAAGAGCGCTACATCCCGCTCGCCAATCTCGCTCCGAACCAGGCGCGCTACGAGGTCATCAACTCGATGCTTTCGGAAGAGGCGGTTCTGGGCTTCGAGTACGGTTACTCGTTGGCCCGCCCGAACGCGCTGACGCTCTGGGAAGCCCAGTTCGGCGATTTTGCCAACGGTGCGCAGGTTGTCTTCGACCAATTCATCTCGTCGGGCGAACGCAAGTGGTTGCGCATGTCCGGTCTCGTTTGCCTTCTGCCGCACGGTTATGAAGGCCAGGGCCCGGAACACTCCTCCGCCCGTCTGGAGCGTTTCCTCCAGCTCTGCGCGGAAGACAACATGCAGGTCGCGAACGTCACGACGCCGGCCAACTACTTCCACATCCTGCGCCGCCAGGTGAAGCGCGACTTCCGCAAGCCGCTCATCCTGATGACGCCGAAGTCCCTGTTGCGCCACAAGCGGGCTGTTTCCAGCCTGTCCGAAATGGCCGGCGAGAGCTCGTTCCACCGACTGCTTTGGGACGATGCGGAGGTCACGAAGGACGGTCCGATCAAGCTGCAGAAGGACAACAAGATCCGCCGCGTCGTCATGTGCACCGGCAAGGTCTATTACGATCTTCTGGAAGAGCGTGAAAAGCGCGGCATCGACGACATCTACCTGCTGCGCGTCGAACAGCTCTATCCGTTCCCGGCCAAGGCGCTCATCAACGAGCTTTCCCGCTTCCGCAATGCGGAGATGGTCTGGTGCCAGGAAGAGCCGAAGAACATGGGCGCATGGTCGTTCATCGATCCTTATCTGGAGTGGGTCCTGGCTCACATTGACGCCAAGTACCAGCGGGTTCGCTACACCGGTCGTCCGGCCGCAGCATCGCCAGCTACCGGCCTGATGTCGAAGCATCTCGCCCAGCTGGAAGCTTTCCTCGAGGACGCGCTCGGCGGCTAAGGAGACGGGTCGAATGGCCTATTTTTTTCTCAAGCTCATACCGCCGCGGTCGAGCTTCCCGCATGATGCAACGCCGGAAGAGATGACGGCGATGCAGGCTCATGGAGGATATTGGCACGCTCTGGCGGAACAGGGGCCGGCCATCGCGGTGGGTCCTGTTTTCGCCGAGAGCGGTGCCTTCGGGATCGCCGTCGTGGAGGCGGCCGATGCCGCAGCCGCTCAGGCTCTTGCGGACAACGATCCGGTCATCAAGGCGGAGCTCGGTTTCCGCTTCGAAACCTCGCCCATGCCATCCATCATAATCAGGACTTCCGCGGGCGGTGCCGCGGCTGCCGAATAAACGAAACAACAGTCAGGACATACACCAATGGCTACTGAAATCCGCGTCCCGACCCTCGGGGAATCCGTAAGCGAAGCCACCGTCGGCACCTGGTTCAAGAAGGTCGGCGACACCGTCAAGGCCGACGAACCGCTCGTCGAACTCGAAACCGACAAGGTGACCGTCGAAGTGCCGGCTCCGGCTTCCGGCGTGCTGACCGAGATCGTTGCCGCCAATGGCGAGACCGTTGGCCTTGGCGCACTGCTCGGCCAGATTGCCGAAGGCGCCGGCGCCACGGCTTCGGCACCGGCAGCGGCTCCTGCTGCCCCGGCTCCGGCCGCAGCGCCCGCAGTCGCAGCACCTGCCGCCGCTGCACCGGCAGCATCGGCCATGCCGGCTGCTCCGGCTGCGGCCAAGATGCTTGCTGAAAACAATCTTTCGGCCGATCAGGTCGACGGTTCCGGCAAGCGGGGCCAGGTCCTGAAGGGTGACGTGATCGCTGCTATTGCCAAGGGTGCGGCCGCCGTCGCTGCTCCGGCTCCGGCTGCTGCTCCCCGTCCGGCTTCGAGCGCCGATGACGCGGTTCGCGAAGAACGCGTCAAGATGACCCGCCTGCGCCAGACCATCGCGAAACGCCTAAAGGACGCCCAGAACACCGCCGCCATGCTGACCACCTACAATGAGGTGGACATGTCGGCCGTTATGGACCTGCGCAACCGCTACAAGGACATCTTCGAGAAGAAGCACGGCGTAAAGCTCGGCTTCATGGGCTTCTTCACCAAGGCCGTCACCCATGCGCTGAAGGAAATCCCCTCGATCAACGCCGAGATCGACGGCACCGACATCATCTACAAGAACTTCTGCCACATCGGCATGGCGGTCGGAACCGACAAGGGTCTTGTCGTTCCTGTTATCCGCGATGCCGACCAGATGTCGATCGCTGGCGTCGAGAAGGAACTCGGGCGTCTTGCCAAGGCCGCCCGTGATGGCGCGCTCGGCATGGCCGACATGCAGGGCGGCACCTTCACCATCACCAATGGCGGTGTCTACGGCTCGCTGATGTCCTCGCCGATCCTGAACGCGCCGCAATCGGGCATTCTCGGCATGCACAAGATCCAGGAGCGTCCGGTCGCCATTGGCGGTCAGGTCGTCATTCGTCCGATGATGTATCTGGCCCTGTCCTACGACCACCGCATCGTCGACGGCAAGGAAGCCGTGACCTTCCTCGTCCGAGTGAAGGAAAGCCTGGAAGATCCGGAACGCCTGGTTCTCGATCTCTGATCGTTCTGGCGGGAGACCGGCTTTCGGCCTCCCGCCGTCCTGTTTTCCGGTAAGCGCAACCGCACGAGCGGCATTGCCGGCATGGAGGCATCATGCACGCCTATCTTCTGGAACTCGCATCGCTGATGGCGGTGTTTTCCTTCGCGATCGTTTCCCCCGGCGCCGATACCGCGATGGTCATGCGCCAGGCCATGGTTCATGGGCGGCGTGAGGCGATCCTCACGAGCTTCGGCATCGGCACGTCGCTGATGTTCCACGTGACCTACACCATTCTCGGCCTCGGCCTGATTATCTCGAAGTCGCTGCTCCTGTTCAGCATCATCAAATGGGCGGGCGCCGCCTATCTGATCTATATGGGTGTCATGGCGCTGCGGGCGGGCAAGAGCGACCTCAATCCGGTTGCCGATGGCGCCGAGCCTGCCCGGCAGAGTGCTCTGCGAGCCTTTGGCCTCGGCTTCCTCGCCAACGCGCTGAACCCGAAGCCTGTCCTTTTCTTTCTGTCGATCTTCTCGGCTCTGGTCGCCGCCTCCACGCCCGGCATGGTGAAGTTCGGATACGGTCTGGTGATGGCGACCTGCCTCATCGCATGGTTCGTCGGCGTATCGTTTTTCATGACGACGCCGCGCATGCGGGCTGCCTTCTCCCGAGCAAGCAAGTGGATCAATCGCGCGTCAGGCATGGTGTTCATCGCTTTCGGCCTGAAACTTGCGGCGACGAAGGCGAGCTGAGATGAGGCGGTCGCTCGTCGCGTCGCTCGCCTTTGCCGTTGCGGGGTTCCAAGCCCCGGCGATGGCCGATGCGTGCCGTGTCGAGCATGCCGTCTATGCGGAAGGCGAAACGGGTCTGGAACTGCGCTTCAGGCCAGGGAGCGGCGAGAACACGCCGGTCTCCCACAAGTTCGAGGTTCGGGCGGCAAAGGCCGGCCTCACGCTCGACGGGCATGTGATGTACGACGAGGAAATCGCCCGGCCGGTGGGTATGGCTATGAACAATTGCCCGGAGGGCGACGTGACCGGCGCGGATCTTGATGCCTGCACCGTCTGGCAGGGTATCGTCTATGCGGTGGACGGGCAGGGCAATGTCGACCTTCTGCCTCCGGAGGGTGCCGAAGCGCCGAAGACGTTGCTTCTTCCGGGTTTCGGAGCGGCTTTCAAGCTGTCCGCCGTCGGCGGCAAGGTCGAGGCCATGCCGTGGGACGGATTTTCATTCAGGGAATGCGCGCCGTAAGCGGAGACCGGAACGGCGGCAAAGGAACACACAGAGGAACGACGAAAATGGCTTATGATGTAGTGGTAATCGGCAGCGGCCCCGGTGGTTACGTATGTGCAGTCAAGGCAGCCCAGCTCGGTCTGAAGGTTGCCGTCGTCGAAAAGCGGGCGACCTATGGCGGCACCTGCCTCAATATCGGCTGCATTCCGTCCAAGGCCCTGCTGCATGCCTCCGAGATGTTCAACCATGTCGCCCATGGCATGGACGCTCTCGGCGTCGAGGTTGCCGCGCCGAAGCTGAACCTCGGCAAGATGATGGCCCACAAGGACAGCGTCGTGAAGGCGAACGTCGAAGGCGTTTCCTTCCTGTTCAAGAAGAACAAGATCGACGGCTTCCAGGGCACCGGCAAGATCGTTTCGGCCGGGAAGGTTTCCGTCACCAATGACAAGGGCGAGGAACAGGTTCTCGAGACGAAGAACATCGTCATTGCCACCGGTTCCGACGTTGCCGGCATTCCGGGCGTTTCCGTCGAGATCGACGAGAAGGTAATTGTATCGTCTACCGGCGGCATCGCGCTCGACAAGGTGCCGGGCAAGCTGGTTGTCGTCGGCGGCGGCGTCATCGGCCTCGAACTCGGTTCGGTCTGGTCGCGTCTCGGCGCCAAGGTCACCGTCGTCGAATATCTCGACAACATCCTCGGCGGCATGGACGGCGAAGTTTCCAAGCAGTTCCAGCGCATGCTGGCCAAGCAGGGCATCGAATTCAACCTCGGCGCCAAGGTCACCGGTGTCGAAAAGTCCGGCAAGGGCGCCAAGGTCACGTTCGAGCCGGTCAAGGGTGGTGAGGCGCAGGTCCTGGAAGCCGATGTCGTCCTCGTTGCCACCGGCCGCAAGCCCTACACGGCAGGCCTCGGTCTCGAAGCCGCAGGCGTCGTGCTCGACAATCGCGGCCGCGTCGAGATCGACGGCCATTTCCGCACCAATGTCGCCGGCATCTATGCGATCGGCGACGTCGTGCGCGGTCCGATGCTTGCTCACAAGGCCGAGGACGAGGGTGTGGCGCTCGCCGAAATCCTCGCCGGCCAGCATGGCCATGTGAATTACGACGTCATTCCGGGTGTCGTCTACACCCAGCCGGAAGTCGCTTCCGTCGGCAAGACCGAGGAGGAACTGAAGGCTGCGGGTGTCGCCTACAAGGTCGGCAAGTTCCCGTTCACTGCGAACGGCCGCGCCCGCGCCATGCTGGCGACCGATGGTTTCGTCAAGATCCTCTCGGACAAGGAAACCGATCGCGTCCTCGGTGGCCATATCGTCGGCTTTGGCGCCGGCGAGATGATCCACGAGATTGCCGTACTGATGGAATTCGGCGGTTCGGCGGAAGATCTGGGCCGCACCTGCCATGCGCATCCGACCATGTCGGAAGCGGTCAAGGAAGCAGCCCTTGCCGCTTTCTTCAAGCCGATCCACATGTAAGAGATTTTCCGGATAATAAGACTAATCCGGTAAAGTATTATATTTTTGTAAGAATTGAGGCCGCGGCTTGTTATTCAGGTCGCGGCTTTTATCATGGCCTTGTCGTGTTTTTCATATTTTGACAAAAGGCAAACGCCATGACGACGAATCCTGTACTCGGCTATTCTCTGTCGCAGAAGCTCATTCACTGGCTGATGGCGGCTTTGATCTTTTTCAACCTGCTCTTCACGGAGGGCATGGAAAACTGGAACCGGCTGGTGAGCCGCGGCGAAACCGCAACGCCCGAAGACATCGCTTCCGCCAATGTGCATGCCTATGTCGGCATCGCCATCCTCTGTCTTGCGGTGGTCCGTCTTGTCCTGCGCCTGGCGCATGGTGCACCCGACGCCCCGGCTGAGGAACCGCCTGTCTTTCGAATTGCCTCCAAGCTGGCGCACGGGACGTTCTATCTGTTGTTCTTCCTCCTGCCGATCAGTGGCGCTGCCGCCTATTACTTCGGGGTGGAAGCCGTGGGTTCATTGCATGGCGGACCCCTGAAGCTGCTGATGTGGCTCCTGATCGTGGTGCATATTGCCGCAGTTCTGGTTCACCAGTTCTATTGGAAAACGCCGGTCGCGCAGCGTATGACCAAGGGCTGAGAATAACGGCCGTACCGGTCGTGTCATCCCCGAAGGAATGCGCATGGCGAACATCGTGCCGGAACCTGTGAAATTGCCGCATCCCGCATTGCCTGAGGCGGATTGGGCAGACTGCTATGCTGTCGCCAGCGCCGCCCCCCAACTCGTGGCGCTGGATGCCGCGAAGCTGTTGCTCGGTCGCTCTCCAGGATGGGTCCGGATGCTGATGGCGCTACGCAACCGGATCGTCTCTCTGTTCGGGTTGAAGGTTGCCGGTCTGAAGGTGGCGGATGCCAATACCGTCGCCGCATTCCCGGTTGTTTCCGAGCGGGACGAACAGGTCGTGCTCGGTTTCAATGACAGCCATCTCGATTTCAGGATCGTGGTCGACGTTGAGCCGTTGGGGGAAGCCGAAGGCAAGGTGTCGGTGACGACGCTGGTGCGTCGCCACAATGCGTTCGGGCGTTTCTACATCGCGGTGGTCACGCCGTTCCACAGACTGATCGTCAGGACGATGCTCGGGCGCCTCGTTCGAGGCTGACAGGGCTCAGCCGCCGGCGGGCGTCAGGGTGAAGCCCTGCTTCTTCAAAAGCTCGACAAGGCCTTCCTCGCCTGGAAGGTGAAGCGCGCCGACGGCGATGAAAACACCGCCCTTGGCCAGCATGGGACCCGCCCGTTCCGCCATGACATGGTTCCGGTCGGTGACGATCCGCTTTTCGAAGGCGGCATAACTGCTTTCGTCCTTGCCGGTCTGGGCCGGCGTGACGATTTCCAGCATGGGCATGGTCATGCCGATGTCGCCGGAAAGATAAAGCGTCGTCATGGTTTCGATGACGTCGTCCATCTTGTCGCCAAGTTCCAGCGTTTCGATCAGCGCCTGAAGGTGGAATTCCGTCGGAAGATCCGCCATGGCGCGCAATTGTTCAGCCAGCGTCTCCAGCCCCGCGACGTTCTTGCCGGCCTTTATCGCATCCTCGGCGATATGTTTATCGAGAAAGGACGCGCCTTTCGATTTGCGTGCCGTCTCGCAGGCGGGCAGGGCAACGAAGCTCGAAATTATCCAGGGTTGCATCCGCTGGACGGCGGCGAGCGCCAGCCCGCGCTTTTTCAATCCGTCCTCAAGGCGGGTGGCCTGGTCGGGGCTCAGATGGTCGCGGATGGTCTTGCCGTCTGTGAACATGGTGAGCTCCGGATGCATGAGCATCGCGGCAGCCGCCTTTTTTTCATCGAGGATTTCGTCGGATTCGATGATGATGGTCGATGCCTCTGCGGCGGCGGTCCGCGCTGCCGCCGGCATCGTCAGGACGCGGGGATCGGTGACATGCATGGTGCCGAGCAGCCAGGAGGGGGCGAGGCCCGGCTTCTCTATCTTCCAGAAGATGCCCCTGCCGTTCGGGATCGCATCCGCCTCGGCGCGAAGCTTCGCGTAGGTCGCCGGTTCATCCGTCTGCAAAGCTGCCAGCAGATCCTTTCCGCCGCAGGTTGGTTCCTCCTGCGCGTGAGCGGGTTTCAGCGTCAGCAGCACGAAGAGGAAGGCCGCAAGCAGCGCGAGATGGAAGGCCGCAGCCAGCCATAGCGCGGCGTCTCCCAGAACGGATAGCGAGAGACGGTTTCGGATGCGGTCTATGGAATGCGCGATCATGGTTTGTCCGTTGGTGGCGGGTCGGCCCGGATTGTAAGGACATGTTCCTTCTAGTCCCGCGGCCCTCAATTCTTCTTAACGGTTTTGGTTAACGGTCCTTCCGTCAGGCGCGGGGATGCGCGCGGTCATAGACATCCAGCAGGCGGGCGGCATCGACTCCGGTATAGACCTGGGTCGTCGACAGACTGGCATGGCCGAGGAGTTCCTGGATGGTGCGAAGATCCCCTCCGCCGCCGAGCAGGTGGGTGGCGAAGGAATGGCGTAGCGCATGGGGTGTTGCTGTGTCCGGCAGGCCGAGGGCGGAGCGCAGGCGTTGCATTTCCCGCTGAATGATTGCCGGCTGCAGTTTGCCACCTCTCGCGCCGCGAAAGATCGGTTCGTATGGCGCCAGATGATAAGGGCAGAGCTTGATGTAGGTTGCGACAGCTTCTGTCACAGCCGGGAGAAGCGGGACGAGACGGGTCTTGTTGCCCTTGCCGATAATCCTGAGAGCGGTGGTTCTTTCGCCGAAGTCGGCAGGCGTCAGGGCCAGCGCTTCGGAGATGCGCAGACCGCAACCATAAAGCAGGGTCAGGACCGCGGCGTCGCGTGCGGCGACCCAGGGTTCCTCATGCATTTGCGCGTCGCGGCTGACGACAGCCAGCGCCTGGCTGTCGGACAAGGGTTTCGGAAGGGATTTCGGCTGTTTCGGCGAACGAACGGCGCCGGCGCCGGCGGCGTTGACCAGCCCCCGTCTTTCAAGGTGACGCAGGAAGGAGCGAAGGCCTGCGAGATGGCGCCCGAGCGAGCGGGAGCCGGAGCCCTGCTTGCGTCGATAGGCGAGAAAGGCGCGAAGATCCGCCGGTCGCAATTCCTTTATATCGCGAATGCGCGCGGGTCCGCCGAGATGGCCGGTCAGGAATGTCAGGAATTGTCGGGTATCACGCTCATAGGCGTCCAAGGTGTTTTCCGAAAGCCTTCTTTCTCCGGCAAGACCCTGCAGCCATGCGGCGCGCTCGGCGAGAAGATCGGTATCGGCGAAGACCAGCAGGTCGTTCATCGGCGCTGCCTTTACATTGAGAATCTGCTAAGCCAACATGATCTTCAGATGTTAGGGAATGCCTAAAATGCCGCATCCGGTGTCATGCTTCGATCACATTGGGCTGCGATAGAGGCTGATCGGTACAGTCGGGGTTTTCTATGGCGCGCCGTGATTCGATGACGATGTTCGGGCAATTCGCCGAGGCGGTTGCTCTGGTCTCGCAAGGCCAACCGGGGCACATCGTCGACACACTGATCGCCGAACGTGGTCAGAGGATCGTGCATCATCCCCTGTGGCCGGTGATGCGACCATTTCTCTATACGTTGTTGCGCTATGCAAAGGCGGTCGAATTCGCCGACGACATCGCGAACATGCCGGGTTTCCAGGCCTTCGAATATCTCAGCAATATCCTGCGCCTCGACATCAACATCATCAATGGCGAACGGATACCCGAGAAGGGTGGTTTCATCATGGTGAGCAACCACCCGACCGGCATTGCCGACGGCGTGGCGGTTTTCGATCTTCTGAAGCGCCGGCGGCCGGACATGATGTTCTTCGCCAATCGCGATGCCATCAGGGTCAATCCGCGCTTCGCCGAAATCATCATTCCCGTCGAGTGGCGGGAGGAACACAAGAGCAAGCTCAAGGCCCGCGAGACGCTGAAGCTCACCAACCGGGCGATCGAGGAGCAGAAGGCGACCGTGCTCTTCCCCTCCGGCCGCATCGCCTATTGGGCGAACGGGCGACTGAACGAGCGGCCGTGGAAGACGTCGGCTGTCGGTCTCGCCCGCAAATACGATCTGCCTATTTTGCCGGTACACATGACCGCGCGCAACTCGGGCCTGTTCTACTGGTTCGCCAAGTGGTCGACCGAGCTCAGGGACATGACGGTGTTCCACGAACTCCTGAACAAAAGGGGCGACCGGTTCGATTTCGTCATCGGTGACCTGATCTCGCCCGCACGGCTCGAAGGCGATCTGAATGATGTCACTGCCGCGCTCGAACATCATACCGTGCATGCCCTTGCGGCAGACGGCAACGCTTCCTTTAGCCCGTAGTCGACGGCTGCCGGTGCTGACTGAGTACGATCGCCGGGCGATCTGCGGGACGCTGCACCGTGATCTGCTTTCGGCCGGTTGTATGCGGTGCCGGAGATGGCGCGCAGCCGGGAAAAACATATCCAGGGTTGCGGTTTTTCGCCTGGTCTTCCCCCGGTGGCGTGGTGTCGCGAAATCGCTACAGTTTTCGAAATTGCTTAATTAGGATTCGTTTTCCCTCCCGGTTTTTAGTGGGTATTCGTTAACCACGTCGACCCCCAAGCTAGCGTCCGTCTCAGGGAGCATTCAGCTCCCCGATCAGTGTGCGCCATAGGGGGACCGGGGAATGCGCTTCAAATCCATACAGTTAAAAATTGCAGTCTTGTCGGGGGTCTGTGTGCTGGCGGCCACAGCGGCCCTGGTGGGGTACGGCATCATTTCAGCGGCCAGTACGCGGGAGTTCGTTGCCACCCAGGTGACGAGCCTCACGGATGTGAAGACGAAGCAGAGCCTTCAGACGCTTGCATCGACACAGGCGGGGGTCATCCGCTCTTCGCTTGACGGTGCCTTCGATGCTGCCCGCGTAATGGCGCGCAGCTTCGAGACGCTTGCCGGCGGGGACGCAACCACTCCTGCGGCAACTCGTCGTGCGCAGCTCAATGCCCTTCTTTTGAACGTGCTCAAGGACAATCCGCGCTTCAACGGAACCTATAGTGCATGGGAACCGAATGCGCTGGACGGGGCCGATGCCGAGTTTCGCGATCGCCGGGACATGGGATCGGATGTGACGGGGCGGTTCCTTCCCTATTGGACTCGGGATGCTGCTGGCAAGATCGCGCTCCAGCCGCTCGTTGAGTACGACAGTTCAGAGCTTCATCCGAACGGCGTGATGAAGGGAGGCTGGTATATCGGGCCGCAGACGGGCCATGGCGAGAGCATCCTCGATCCGCTGCCCTATATCGTTCAGGGCAAGAATGTCTATCTGGCGACAATGTCGGTTCCGATCACCATCGGCGGCAAGTTCGCCGGCGTGGCCGGGGCGGATTTCGATCTCTCCTTCGTCCAGAAGCTTGCCGAACAGGTGAAGGCGTCGATCTATGACGGCAAGGCCTCGGTTTCGATCGTGAGCTACAAGGGGCTGATTGTCGCCTCGAGCGAGAAGCCTGAAAGCATCGGCCAGCCCTTCGACCAGGGCGATAGCGCGCTTTCGCAATATCTGGCGCTTATCCAGTCCGGTAAGGAGGAGGTCCACGCCAGCGGCGATGCGTTCAAGGCGTTTGCTCCAATCGTCATCGGCAGGACGGCAACACCCTGGTCCGTGATGATCGACGTCCCGCGCGCCGTCGCCATGGCCGAAGCGACGAAACTCGACCGGGATCTGACCGAGCGTAACGGCAGCGACGGTGTTCTGCAGGTCATTGTGGCCGCCGTCATCGCAATGGGTGGCGTCGCAGCCATGTGGCTTGTGGCGCGCAGCATCGCCGGCCCGATCCGCAACATGACGGCCAGCATGCGTCGGCTGGCCGATGGCGACACGACATGCGACATTCCGGGTGTCGGCCTTCCCGACGAGATCGGTGCCATGGCCGCAGCGGTGGAGATCTTTCGCAACAATGCCATCGCCAACCGGCGACTGGAGGAAGAGGCCGCAGCCGCGCAGGAAACGACGGAACGTGAACGCCGGCGCAACCTGGATATCGAGCGCATTCGCACCGAGGCCATGACGCAGGCCACGGCCGGCCTTGCCGACGGTCTGAAGCAACTCGCATCCGGCAATCTTTCCTTCCATCTCGGCGAACCCTTCGCCCAGGAATTCGAAAGCCTGCGCAGCGACTTCAATTCAGCGGTGTCGCAACTCAGCCGTACGATGGCCGCCGTTGCTGCCGCGTCCCGTTCCATCGATTCAGGTACGCAGGAGATCAGCCAGAGCGCAGACGATCTTTCGAAGCGCACGGAACAGCAGGCTGCATCGCTTGAGGAGACCGCGGCGGCTCTCGATGAAATCACCGTCAATGTCACGAATTCATCGAAACGCGCCGAGGAGGCGAGGATCGTTGCGGTGCAGGCCAATACCAGCGCCGTCCATTCCGGCGCCGTGGTGGCCGATGCCGTCAACGCCATGCAGCGCATCGAACAATCGTCCAACCAGATTGCGAGCATCATCGGTGTGATCGATGAGATCGCCTTCCAGACCAACCTTCTGGCGCTGAATGCAGGCGTCGAAGCAGCGCGCGCCGGAGAAGCCGGAAAGGGGTTCGCGGTGGTGGCGCAGGAGGTTCGCGAGCTTGCCCAGCGGTCGGCGCAGGCAGCAAAGGAGATCAAGGATCTCATCCGCAATTCCAGCACCGAGGTTGAAAGCGGAGTAAAGCTGGTGAAGGACACCGGCGAGGCGCTGATGACGATCGAGGCCTATATCGTCACCGTCAACCAGCACATGGATGCGATCGCGACCTCCGCCCGTGAGCAGTCGGTGGGGCTTTCGGAGGTCAACACGGCCGTCAACCAGATGGACCAGGTGACGCAGAAGAATGCGGCCATGGTCGAAGAGGCGAATGCTGCCAGCGCGACGCTCGCCATGGAATCGCAAAGGCTTCGCGACCTGATTGCCCAGTTCCGGCTGGACGGGATTTCGTCTGACGCCGTTTCTCAGCTTCGTCGAACCGCCGGTGCCGTGGCCGCTTCGCCGGTGCAGCGTTACGCTACCTACGGCTGATCCGGACGGCGCATTGTCAGCCGGTGATTTCGAACGGGATGACCCGCGGTTTTCCGCGGGCTATCCGCTTTCCGTCCCGCATTAGCAGTTTTCTTTCCGGGTCCTTGGATGCAAGTTGGCGACCCATGAGAGACGATTCGCCCGGACTGTTCGGTTTGCCGCCACGCCCTCGCGTCGTGCCCGTTCTGGTGCCGATGCCGGCGCCGACCGCCTACAGCTATGCCGTGCCCGAGGGCATGGTCGCTGAGCCGGGCTCGATCGTTCAAGTGCCGCTCGGGCCGCGTCAGGTCATAGGTGTCGTGTGGGACGGGCCGGACGAAGGCGCCGTCGATCCGAAGAAGTTGCGCGCCGTAACCAAGGTCTTCGATTGCCCGCCGCTTGACCTGAACATGCGCACCTTTCTCGACTGGGTGGCATCCTACACCCTGTCGCCGCCGGGTTATGTGGCGCGCATGGCGCTTCGCGCGCCCGCTGCCTTCGATCCCGAGCCGATGGTAGAAGGCGTCAGTTTTTCCGGCATCGAGCCGGAGAAACTGACGCCCGCGCGGCGCAAGGTTCTCGATCTCGCGGCGGACGGTCTTTCGTGGACCAAAAGCGGCCTTGCCCACGCTTCCGGAGTTTCTTCGAGCGTGATCGACGGGCTGGTGAAGCAGGGGGTGTTCGAGACGGTCTTCCTGCCGCCGCCACCGCTGGTGGCAAAGCCCGACCCCGAGTATGCCGAATCCCGACTGGCCGGACCGCAGAAGGACGCGGCCGACGAAATCCTCGAAGGCGTTCGCGCCGGTGGCTTTTCTGTCGCGCTTATCGACGGCGTGACGGGGTCCGGCAAGACGGAAGTCTATTTCGAGGCGATTGCGGAGACGTTGCGGCGGGGAAAGCAGGTTCTGATCCTCCTGCCGGAAATCGCCTTGACCGCCAATTTCCTCGAACGCTTCCAGGATCGTTTCGGCGCGAAACCCGGTGAATGGCATTCGGATCTTGCCACGAAGACCCGTGAAAAGGTCTGGCGGCAGTGCGCCACCGGCGATATCCGCGTGGTGGCCGGTGCGCGCTCAGCTCTCTTCCTGCCCTTCGAGGATCTCGGTCTCATCGTCGTCGATGAAGAGCATGATCCCGCCTTCAAGCAGGAAGATCGGGTCTTCTACAATGCCCGCGACATGGCGGTGGTGCGCGCCCGGATATCCGGCTTCCCGGTTGTACTGGTATCGGCGACGCCCTCGGTCGAAAGCCAGGTCAATTGCATGAACGGGCGCTACAGGCGCATTCATCTGCCGACCCGCTTTGCCGGGGCGGCGCTGCCGGATCTGCATCTGATCGACATGCGCCGACATCCGCCGGAACGAGGGGGGTTTCTTTCACCGCTTCTGCTCAAGGCCGTCGGTAAGACGGTGGAGCGCAAGGAGCAGGCGCTTCTGTTCCTCAACCGTCGCGGCTATGCGCCGCTGACGCTCTGCCGTGTCTGCGGCCATCGTTTCCAGTGCCCGCAATGTTCGAGCTGGCTGGTGGAGCACCGGTTTCGCGGGCAAATCCAGTGCCATCAATGCGGCTATGCCGAACCGACGCCGCAGGCCTGCCCGGAATGCGGGACGTTCGATCATCTGGTCGCCTGCGGACCCGGCGTCGAACGCATTGCGGAGGAAGTCGAGAAACACTTCCCCGACGCCCGGACGCTGGTGCTTTCCTCCGACCTTGGCGGCGTGAAGCGACTGCGCCTCGAACTGGAGGCCATCGCCAATGGGGAAGCGGATATCGTCATCGGCACCCAGCTCGTCGCGAAAGGACATAATTTCCCGCTGATGACGCTTGTGGGCATCGTGGATGCCGATATCGGCCTTGCCAACGGCGACCCGCGCGCGGCCGAACGCACCTTCCAACTCCTTTCGCAGGTGACCGGTCGTGCTGGCAGAACGGGACGCAAGAGCCACGGCCTGCTGCAGACCTTCCAGCCAATGCATCCGGTGATGCAGGCGATCGTCTCCGGCGATGCCGAAGCCTTCTACGATCGTGAGATCCTCGAACGGGAGCGTGCCGGCCTGCCGCCCTTCGGCCGGCTGGTGTCGATCATCGTTTCGGCGGACAACCGTATCGATGCCGAGACCCACGCACGGCAGCTCAGGCAGGCGGCGCCCGCCGAGCCCGGGGTCGCGGTGCTTGGGCCGGCCGAGGCGCCGCTTGCGTTGATCCGTGGGCGCCATCGCTTCCGGCTGCTCGTCCACGGTCGCCGGACCAGCGACATGCAGGGCTTTGTGCGGACCATGATTGCCAATGGACCGAAGGAGCGGCGGTCGATCCAGGTTCAGGTGGATGTCGACCCGCAAAGCTTCCTGTAATCCACCGAAATCCCCCAGATCGGAGGTTTCCGAGATATACCGCGATCCCGCGGTTTGTGCGATAAGCCTCGCCTGAGTGATTTTCCAAGACGGGGATGACAAATGGAGTTCTACCTTCCGACGGAGTTCGGCGAGCAGCTGGCCTTCGGATCGGCTGCCGCAATGGTCCTGATCGGCGCTTTCGTGATGTTCGCGCCGGGTCTTGCCATGGGATTTTTTGGTGTCCAGCCTCGGGACGGTCGGCCGGAAGGGTATGGTGCAACGCGTTCGGCGGGCGGTCTGATTGTCGGTTTTGCCGGGACTGCGCTTCTCGTGGCGCAGCCGATGGTCTATCTCGCGCTTGGTTTCGCCGTTGTTCTCGCGGCATTCGGCCGGGTTCTTTCCATCATGTCGGACAGGGGCGCGACGGCTCTGAATTTTCTACTCTTGATTGTGGAAATCGCTCTGGCTGCTTTGCCGATCATCTACGTCTTCGGTCTTGTGTGAACGGGCCGGTCGATCCGGCATCGGCGGCTTTTGCCAATTTGACGCAGATTCGCGGAAAATTGCTGCCAAGGCCTTGTCCTAAAGACTCATTCCGTTAATACGCGTGTTGCGAGTCCAGAGTTCCTATGCTAGACGGACCGCGAAATTCGGAAAACGCAAGCGGCCTTTCCTTGTGTTTTCGGGGGAAAACGTAACGATTTCAGGATCATGTGCATCGCCTTCCAAAGGCGTGGGGATTCTGGATGAAAATCAGGGAATATTTTGCCCGTGGCAGACACATCCCAAGTCATTTCAGGTGTGGCGGAGCGCTATGCGTCCTCGCTTTTCGAGCTTGCTCTCGAAGCCGGTTCCATTGATGCCGTCGCCGCCGATCTCAACCGTTTCCAGACGATGATCGATGAAAGCGACGACCTGAAGCGACTGGTGCTTTCTCCGGTGTTTTCCGCCGAGGATCAGTCGAAGGCTGTCGCGGCGCTGTGCGAGAAGGCCGGTATCGGCGGCCTCGTCGCGAACTTCCTGAAGGTTGTCGCCGGCAACCGGCGGCTTTTTGCAGTGTCGGGCATGGTTGCCGCATTCCGGCAGATCGCCGCCCGCCATCGTGGCGAAGTCACCGCCGAGGTGGTGTCTGCCCATGCGCTGACTTCCGAACAGGAAGATGAATTGAAGGCGGCGCTGAAGAGCGTCACCGGCAAGGATGTTTCGGTCGCAGTCTCGATCGATCCGTCCATTCTCGGTGGTCTGATCGTCAAGGTCGGCTCGCGCCAGATCGACACGTCTCTTCGCACCAAACTTTCCACCCTTAAGCTTGCACTGAAAGAGGTTGGCTGATGGATATCCGCGCCGCGGAAATTTCCGCAATTCTGAAAGATCAAATCAAAAATTTCGGCAAAGAGGCGGAAGTCTCGGAAGTCGGCCAGGTTCTCTCCGTTGGTGACGGTGTCGCCCGCGTTTATGGCCTCGACAACGTTCAGGCCGGCGAAATGGTCGAGTTCCCCGGCGGCATCCGCGGCATGGCGCTGAACCTCGAAGCCGACAACGTCGGTGTGGTTATCTTCGGTTCCGACCGCGACATCAAGGAAGGCGACACCGTCAAGCGGACCGGCGCCATCGTGGACGTTCCGGTTGGTCCGGAACTGCTCGGCCGCGTCGTCGATGCGCTCGGCAACCCGATCGACGGCAAGGGCCCGATCAACGCTGCCCGCCGCGCCCGCGTCGACGTCAAGGCTCCCGGCATCATTCCGCGCAAGTCGGTTCATGAGCCGATGTCGACCGGCCTCAAGGCTATCGACGCCCTGATCCCGGTCGGTCGCGGCCAGCGCGAGCTGGTCATCGGTGACCGTCAGACCGGCAAGACCGCCATCATCCTCGACACCTTCCTGAACCAGAAGCCGATCCACGACAACGGCCCGGACCAGGACAAGCTGTTCTGCGTCTACGTCGCCATCGGCCAGAAGCGTTCGACCGTTGCCCAGTTCGTGAAGGTTCTCGAAGAGCGCGGCGCTCTCAAGTACTCGATCGTCGTTGCCGCGACCGCGTCCGATCCGGCTCCGATGCAGTATCTTGCTCCGTTCGCCGGCTGCGCCATGGGCGAATATTTCCGTGATAACGGCCAGCACGCGCTGATCGGTTATGACGACCTTTCCAAGCAGGCCGTGGCGTACCGCCAGATGTCGCTGCTGCTGCGCCGCCCGCCGGGCCGCGAAGCTTATCCGGGTGACGTTTTCTACCTGCACTCCCGCCTTCTGGAGCGTGCCGCCAAGCTTTCGGACGAGCGTGGCGCCGGCTCGCTGACCGCTCTGCCGGTTATCGAAACCCAGGGTAACGACGTTTCGGCGTTCATTCCGACCAATGTGATCTCGATCACCGATGGCCAGATCTTCCTTGAAACCGACCTGTTCTACCAGGGCATTCGTCCGGCCGTTAACGTCGGTCTGTCGGTTTCCCGCGTTGGTTCGTCGGCCCAGATCAAGGCGATGAAGCAGGTTGCCGGCTCGATCAAGGGCGAACTTGCCCAGTATCGCGAAATGGCCGCATTCGCCCAGTTCGGTTCTGACCTTGACGCTGCAACGCAGCGCCTGCTGAACCGCGGTGCGCGCCTGACCGAACTTCTGAAGCAGCCGCAGTTCTCGCCGCTCAAGACGGAAGAACAGGTTGCCGTGATCTTCGCCGGTGTGAACGGTTACCTCGATAAGATCGCCGTCAACCAGGTCGGCAAGTTCGAACAGGGCCTGCTCTCCTACCTGCGGTCGGAAGGCAAGGCTATCCTCGACACCATCCGTACGGAAAAGGCCATCAGCGACGACACCAAGGGCAAGCTCAAGGCTGCTCTTGACGCCTTCGCCAAGTCTTTCGCCTAATCGGGGCTCAAGCCAAGGACGGATAACGGATGCCTTCACTTAAGGATCTGAAAAACCGGATCGCCTCCGTCAAGGCGACGCAGAAGATCACCAAGGCGATGAAGATGGTCGCCGCGGCGAAGCTGCGTCGCGCGCAGGAGGCGGCCGAGGCCGCCCGGCCCTATTCGCAGCGGATGAGCGCCGTCCTTGCCAATATCGCCCAGGCGGTGGGTGGTGATGACAGTGCGCCGCGGCTGATGACGGGCACCGGCAAGGACGACGTGCATCTGCTCGTCGTCTGCACGGCGGAGCGCGGTCTTTGCGGCGGCTTCAACTCGCAGATCTCGCGCTTTGCCCGCGATCATGCCCGCAAGCTCCTGGCGGCCGGCAAGACCGTCAAGATCTTCTGCGTCGGCAAGAAGGGCTACGACAGCCTTCGTCGTGAGTTCGGCGGCCTGATCGTCGAGCGCACGGACCTGCGGGAAGTCAAGAAAATCGGTTTCGAAAACGCCGATGCGATCGGTCGCAAGATCATTGCGATGTTCGACAAGGGTGAGTTCGACGTCTGCACTCTGTTCTATTCGGAGTTCAAGTCGGTCATCAGCCAGGTTCCGACCGCGCAGCAGCTCATCCCGGCTTCCGCCGGCGAAGCAGCCCCGGCGAACGGCGCAACCGCCGTCTATGAATACGAGCCGGATGCAGGCGCGATCCTGACGGATCTCATTCCGCGCAACATCTCGGTTCAGGTCTTCAGGGCGCTGCTCGAAAACGTCGCCGGCGAAATGGGCGCAAAGATGAGCGCCATGGACAATGCGACGCGCAATGCAGGTGAGATGATCAACAAGCTGACGCTTTCCTACAATCGTCAGCGTCAGGCGCAGATCACCAAGGAACTCATTGAAATCATTTCGGGCGCGGAAGCGCTCTGAGGTTAAGGAAAGAGGGTAAGAAACATGGCTAAGGCAGCTACCCCGAAATCTACCGCGGCGAAGTCCGCAACCGGCTCTGTCGGCCGGGTTACCCAGGTCATCGGCGCTGTTGTTGACGTCGCTTTCGACGGCGAGCTGCCCGCGATCCTGAACGCGCTGGAAACCGACAACCAGGGCAACCGTCTGGTTCTCGAAGTTGCCCAGCACCTCGGCGAAAACCAGGTTCGTACGATCGCCATGGACTCGACCGAAGGTCTGGTCCGCGGCCAGCCGGTCACCGATACCGGCGCTCCGATCTCGGTTCCGGTCGGCAAGGAGACCCTCGGCCGCATCATGAACGTCATCGGCGAACCGGTTGACGAAGCTGGTCCGTTGAACACGGAAGCCAAGCGCGCCATCCACCAGGAAGCTCCGGCTTATGTCGAGCAGTCCACGGAAGCGCAGATCCTCGTCACCGGCATCAAGGTCGTCGACCTTCTCGCTCCTTACGCCAAGGGCGGTAAGATCGGCCTGTTCGGTGGTGCGGGCGTCGGCAAGACCGTTCTCATCATGGAACTCATCAACAACGTTGCAAAGGCACACGGCGGTTACTCGGTATTCGCCGGCGTTGGCGAGCGTACCCGCGAGGGCAACGACCTCTATCACGAAATGATTGAGTCCGGCGTTAACAAGCACGGTGGCGGCGAAGGCTCCAAGGCTGCGCTCGTATACGGCCAGATGAACGAACCGCCGGGCGCCCGCGCTCGCGTCGCCCTGACCGGTCTGACGATCGCTGAACAGTTCCGTGACGAAGGTCAGGACGTTCTCTTCTTCGTCGACAACATCTTCCGCTTCACCCAGGCAGGTTCCGAAGTGTCGGCTCTGCTCGGCCGTATTCCTTCGGCCGTGGGTTATCAGCCGACGTTGGCAACCGACATGGGCGCCATGCAGGAACGCATCACCACCACGACCAAGGGTTCGATCACCTCGGTTCAGGCCATTTACGTTCCGGCCGACGACTTGACCGACCCGGCTCCGGCCACCTCGTTCGCCCACTTGGACGCAACGACCGTTCTGTCGCGTTCGATCGCCGAAAAGGGCATCTACCCGGCCGTTGACCCGCTCGATAGCACCTCGCGCATGCTCGACCCGCTGATCGTCGGCGAAGAGCACTACGAAGTCGCCCGTAAGGTTCAGTCGACGCTGCAGCGCTACAAGGCCCTGCAGGACATCATCGCCATCCTGGGTATGGATGAACTGTCGGAAGACGACCGTCTGGCCGTTGCCCGCGCCCGTAAGATCGAGCGCTTCCTGTCCCAGCCGTTCTTCGTGGCCGAAGTCTTCACCGGTTCGCCGGGCAAGCTCGTTGCTCTCGAAGACACGATCAAGGGCTTCAAGGGTCTCGTCAACGGCGAATACGACCACCTGCCGGAAGCTGCCTTCTACATGGTCGGCTCCATGGACGAAGCCATCGAGAAGGCCAAGAAGCTGGCCGCCGAAGCTGCCTGATAATGGATCTGCGGCACGCGGAACAAAGGTTTCGCGTGCCGGTCCTTCATCCACGAGAGAAGTGAACCATCATGGCCGACAATTTCAATTTTGAACTCGTTTCGCCTGAGCGCCTGCTGCTTTCCGAAAAGGTGAGCGAAGTTGTCATTCCGGCAACCGAAGGCGAAATGACCGTCATGGCCAATCATGCGCCGACCATGACCACCATCAAGCCGGGCGTGGTCTCGGTCAAGCTCGCTTCCGGACAGGTCAGCAAGTATGTCGTTTTCGGTGGTTTCGCAGACATCGTTCCGACCGGCTGCACGCTGCTGGCCGAGTCGGCTGTGGCGATGACCGAGCTCAACCGCGAAACGCTGACCAAGCGGATTGAGGCTGCTCGCGCGGAACTGAACGCGGCCGACAACCACGAGCACAAGACCCGGCTCGAGCAATACCTCGCCGAGCTCACCCATCTGAACGGTATACTGATCGCTGCGTAAGCCGCTACGACGGATAGACCGCGACTTCGGAATGAAAGAAAGCCGGGCCTTGTGCGCCGGCTTTTTCGTTTTCGCAGTCGTGCTCGTCGATACTGCGGTTCTTAGCGGGCATCTTCCAGAATCATGGCGGAGCCTTTTTCAGCCACCATCATGGTCGGCGCGTTGATGTTGCCGGCCGTGACATTCGGAAAGATGGAAGCATCGACAATGCGGAGTCCGCGCAAGCCATGTAGCCGCAGGTGTGCGTCGACAACGGCCTGGCGATCGTCCGGACCCATCGCGCAGCTTCCGCAGAGGTGATAGATCGAACCGCTGTTCAGCCGGAAATAGTCGAGCAGTTTCTCGTCGGTATCGGCGGCAGGCGAGGGGGATACTTCATTCGCGATGATCGCGGACAGGGACGGGGCGGTCGCGATGCGGCGGACCAGATGGCTGCCCTGCAACACCTCATCGATGTCATGATCCGTGGAGAGATAGTTGGGACGGATCAGCGGCGCGCGATCCGGATCGGAAGAGGCGATGGCGATTTCGCCGCGGCTGGTCGGCCGGCAGGCATTGAATGCTATCAGAAAGCCGGGATAGGGCTCCGGCTTCAATCCTGCTTTCGGATTGTCCGGGATACGGTAGGAGAGGGGGTTGAAATAGAGCTGGATGTTCGGGCGAGGCGCACCGGCGGTGCCGCGGAAGAAACCGCCGGCCTGGTTGACGCTCATCGCGAAGGGACCTTTGCGGGTCAGAAGATATCGCAGACCCAATGCCGCCTGCCCGAAAATGCTGCCGAAGCTGCCATTCAGCGTGGGCCGGGTGGCGCGATAGTAGAAGCTGGCGCAGAGATGATCCTGGAGGTTCTTGCCGACGGCGGGCAGGTGGTGGCGTGTCTCTACTCCGAGATGCTGTAAAGCCGTTCCATCGCCGATGCCAGAGAGCTGGAGCAGTTTTGGCGTATCGACGGCGCCGGCCGCGAGGATCACTTCCCTGCGCGCCCTGAAGGAACGTAGCCGGCCATGCTGCATCACCTCGACGCCATCCGCCTTGCCATCTTCTGCGAAGAGGAGGCGCTGGGCGACCGCATTACGTTCGATGGCAAGATTGAACCGGTTCAATGCTGGCCGCAGATATTCGGCACTGGAGTTGGAGCGCTGGCCGCAGCGCGTGTTGATGTCGTAGACGCCGGCTCCTTCGATCGAGGCTCCGTTGAAGTCTGTGTTGACCGGAAGTCCGCGCTCTTCGCAGGCTGCGAGGAAGGCGTGGGAAACGGGATGAATATCATCGCGCATCGGCGTGACATGGATGGGGCCATTGCCGCCATGCCATTGCGAAGTACCTCCGGCATGGGTCTCAAGTTTGCGGAAAAAGGGCAATACGTCGCTTGCGCCCCAGCCGGGATTGCCGGCGGTTTCCCAGTCGTCAAAGTCGGATGCGGCGCCCCGTACGAAGATCATGGCGTTGATCGATCCCGATCCACCCTGCACCTTGCCGCGGGGGGCGTAGATGCGGCGGTTGCCGAGTTCGGGCTCCGGCTCGGTGGAATACATCCAGTTGACGGCCGGGTTGTAATAGCTGCGGGCGTAGCCGACCGGGATCTTGAACCAGAAGCTGTCGTCCTTGCCGCCGGCTTCGATGAGCAGAACGCTGTAGCGGCCGTTCTCGCTCAGCCGGCTTGCCAGAATGCAGCCGGCGGAGCCTGCGCCAACGATGATGAAATCGTAAGTCATGGCTTGCCGTTCAGCCCTTGGCCGGAGCGAAAGCTTTGACGTCGGCCGGTTCCGCTCCCATCTGCAGATGCAGCCGCTCGCCGGTATAGGGTGTGTGCTGTTCCACGACGGCCATGTCGAGTTCGATGCCGAGGCCCGGTTCGCGAGAGGGAATGAGATAACCGTCGTCGAAGGCGAGCTTGTTCTTGAGGAGGCGTCCGTGGAAGTCGCTGAAGTCCCTGATCGCCTCGTGGATCAGGAAGTTCGGGGTTGCCGCGGAAAGCTGGATGGATGCGGCGGCACCCACCGGGCCGTTGTAGAGATGCGGCGCGATCTGGGCATAGAAGGCTTCGGCCATTCCCGCGATCTTCTTTGCCTCGAGAAGACCGCCGACGCGGGCGACGTTCATCTGCAGGATGGAGGCCGCGCCGAGCTGGAGAACGCGCTGGAATTCGTATTTCGTGGTGAGCCGCTCGCCGGTGGAAACGGGGATCGAGGTTGCGCGGGCCACCTCTGCCATGGCGGCCTCTTGACCGGGCGGTACGGGCTCCTCGAACCAGAGGGGATCGTATTTCTCCAGCCGTTTTGCCAGCCGGATCGCGGAGGAGGGAACCATCTGGCCATGGGTGCCGAAGAGGATGTCGGCGCGGCTGCCGACGGCATCGCGGATCTTGCGGCAGAATTCTTCGCAGCGATCCATGACCCCGAGCGAAAGCTGGTGGCCGGAATAGTTTGTGTAGGGGCCAGCCGGGTCGAACTTGACCGCGGTGAAACCCATTTCCACCATTCGGACCGCCTCTTCGGCGGCGAGATCGGGATCGTTGTAGTCGTATTCGCCGGCGGCGTTTTTCGGATAGAGATAGGTGTAGGCGCGCAGCTTTTCGTGGACGGTTCCGCCGAGCAGATCGGACACCGGCCGGTTCGCCGCCTTGCCAATGATGTCCCAGCAGGCGATCTCCAGACCGGAAACGATGCCCATCATCGTCGGGTCGGGGCGCTGGGTGAAGCCGCTGGAATAGGCCGCCCGCCAGAAGCGTTCGATCCGATGGGGGTCGTGATCCAGCAGGTATCGCTGGAAGACATCCTCGATCAGAGGCACGAGCCCGGACGGGTGGAAGGCGGTATCGTAGATTTCGCCGATACCCCTGATGCCGCAGGCCGTCTCGAGTTCGACGAAGATCCAGTACATGCCGCCGATATGGGGCGGCGGGACGGCGACGACGTAGGTCTTGAGCGATGCGATCTTCATGGTGGTTCCTCGGGGCGTATCGTTCGATCGTATTTCGTGAGCTTGCAGGCCGGTGGCTGTCCCGTCAGTGCTTCAGGATGACCAGCCGGGTCTGGGTGAACTCCAGCATGCCATGCTTGCCGTCGTCTCCGCCGAGGCCAGAACGTTTCCAGCCGGCGTGGTAGCCTTGATAGGGATCGGCCGGGAAACGGTTGACGTAGAGTTCGCCGGCCTCGATCTCGTTGGCGGCCTTCATCACCTTGCGGTAGTTTTCCGAGAAGACGACGGAGGCGAGGCCATATTGGTGGTCGCTCGCCATGGCCAGTGCTTCGTCGAAATTCGCGTAAGGGATGACCGCAAGTACGGGACCGAAGACCTCCTCGCGGACGATCTCCATGTCCTGCCGGCAACCGGAAAGTAGTGTCGGCGGATAAAAGAAGCCGGCCCCTTGAGGGATGACGCCGCCTGCCTCGACTTTTGCGCCTTCCGCCGCGGCGCGTTCGACCATGGCATGGATGCGCGAACGGGCAACCGCGTTGGCGAGAGGCCCCATCAGGTCGGGGTCCTTTGAGCGGTCGCCAAAGCGGCGGGAGGAAAATGCGGCGCGGAGCTTGTCGAGCAGGGTGTCGTGGACGCTCTCGTGCACATAGAGACGTTCGACCGAGGTGCAGACCTGTCCGCAATGGGCGGTCTTGGCTGCGATCACTAGGCGCGCAACTGCATCGAGATCTGCGTCGGGCTCGACGATCACCGGCGTCTTTCCGCCGAGTTCCAGGGATGGTTTGGCGATGTTCGCCTTGCAGTATTCGAGAACGGTGCGGCCGGCTGCCACACTGCCGGTGAGTGTTATCATGCCCACTTCGGGCCGGGTGCAAAGGGTTCCGGCGACGTCATGGGTCATCGTCATGATGTTGACGAGCCCGGCCGGCAAAACAGCTTCCTCCATCGCTTCGGCAAAGACGAAGGCGGAGGTGGGCGTGTTGTTGCTCGGGCGCACGACGACCGCGTTGCCAGCGATCAGAGCCGGAGCGATCTTGCGCACGAGCGTATAGATCGGAAAATTGAAGGGGATGAGGCAGGCGACAACGCCGATCGGGGTGCGTTTCAGCATCAGCGTCTCGTCCGGCGTGTCGCTCTCGATCACCTCTCCCTCGATGCGCCTTGCCCATTCGGCGTGATAACGCATGAGAATGGCGGCGTAGATCGTCTCGGCGGTCGCATCCGCAATGCTCTTGCCGGACTCCCGGGCAAGAGCCTCCCCGATCTTTTCGGAGCGGCGTTCCACCGCGTCGGCGAGCCGGCGCAACGCATCCCCTCGCTCGATCGCGGGAAGCCGGCCCCAGACCTTCTGGGCGCGGGCCGCTGCCTGGACGGCCCTGATGGCATCGGTGTTCGACGCCGCTGGGACGCTCGCAAAGATTTCACCGGTGGCAGGGTTTACGACGTCGATCGCGGGAGTCTCGCTTGGCGAGACGAAATGGCCGTCGATGAAATTGCGATAGTCCGTCATGGGCTCCTGCTCTTCCCGCGTATTTTCCATCAAGTAGGAGCCGTCCCGCCTGTTCGTGCAAGCGAGTTATTCTCGGGGTCATCATTCAAAAATCGAATGTTTCAGACTGCGCCGGCCTTGCTGGCAATTTCCTTGCCGCCAGCGGGTTCCGGATCTCTGGAGAGCTCCAGATGCAGCCATTGCCGGAAGGCTTTCACGTTCACCGGCTCCGCTTGTTCGGCCCGCGTCACCAACCAGTAGGATTCGTGGCCTTCCACCTCGACGTCCAGCACTTGCATCAGTCGACCCTCCTCCATCAGCGACGCTACCATGAAGCGGTCGGCGACAGTCACTCCAAGGCCGTTGCAGGCGGCTTCGATCGCCATATCGAGGAGGTCGAATTCCAGTCCGCCTCGCGTATCGGTGTGGCTCAGGCCCGCTGCATCCAGCCAGTGCTGCCAGGTGAGGTAACGCCGGTCGGTGGAGGCGAGGACATGGAGGAAGGTCAGGCCGGAAAGATCGAGCGGTCCGTCTCTCGTGCGACCGGCAAGCAGTTGAGGCGCGCCGACGGCGATGTGGCGTTCGGTCATCAACAACTGGGATTGTAGCATGGGCCACTCGCCATCGCCGAAGCGAATCGCGCAGTCGAGGATGCTGCGTTCGGTCAGGCTGTCCTGCAATTCGGTGGTGATGCTGATCTCGATCTCGGGAAGAAAGCGTCGCAGGCTGCCGAGCCGGGGCATCAACCAGCGCTTAGCGAAGGTCGGCGGCACGTTGACGCGCAGGCGATGCTGGTTGCTTTTCTCCATGATGTTGCGAACCGTCAGTTCCACGTCGTGGAACGCGCGCTGCAGCGCTTCGAGCAATTCGATGCCCGAGGGCGTCAGGTCGAGATGATGATGGCGGCGTATGACCAGCTTCTCGCCGAGCTGTTCCTCGAGATTGCGCACCTGCCGGCTCACGGCGCTCTGGGTCAGGTTCAGTCTGTCGGCAGCGCGGGTGAAGCTGCGGGTCTGTCCCACGACCTCGAAGATCTTCATGGCGGAAAGCGCCGGCAGTTTTCGCATGATAGTCCCGTCTCCGCCGCCGATTGCGGCCTGCTGTCACGTCATTAAAACAGAACCATCGTAACGACGTCATCCGGTTTATGCCGGATGTTTTTCGATCCTGGCAAAGCGAGGCAATTGAAACGCGGCCGGTAGCGATGAGATAGTCCACCAGCCGTTCGTCACAGGGGAAGACAGTCATGAAAGTCGGTATCGTCGGAGCAGGCATGGTGGGAAGCTCGGCTGGCTATGCGCTCGCCCTGATGGGCATCGTCAGCGATATCGTGCTGGTCGATCGCAATGCGGCGCTGGCGATCGCGCAGGCGGAGGATATCTCGCATGCCGTACCGTTCATGTCGGCCACCAGCGTTCTGGCTGGCGACTATGCCGATCTTGCGGGCGCAGGCGTTGTTATTCTTGCCGCCGGCGTCAGCCAGAAACCCGGCGAAAGCCGGCTCGAATTGCTGGAGCGCAATGCCGCCGTCTTTCGCGAGGTCGTAGGCGAAGTGCTGCGGGTTGCGCCGGACGCGATCCTGCTGATTGCCACCAACCCCGTCGATATCATGACCCAGGTGGCCACTCGTCTTTGCGGCTTGCCGCCGCAACGGGTGATCGGCTCGGGAACGATCCTCGATTCGGCCCGGTTCCGCAGCCTGATTGGCCGCCATCTCGGCATATCCCCGCAGTCCGTTCATGCCTATGTTCTCGGGGAGCATGGCGACAGCGAAGTCCTGGGCTGGTCGAATGCGCGGGCTGGATCGGTTTCGCTCAGATCCTTTGCCGAGCAGATCGGCTCGCCTCTGACGGACCATGTGCGCCAGTCGATCGATGACGGTGTGCGCAATGCCGCCTACAAGATCATCAACGGCAAGGGCGCGACCTATTACGGCATCGGCGCCGGCCTTGCGCGCATCGTCAAGGCAATCGCCCAGGATCAGCGTGACGTGCTTTCGGTGTCGATCGTCACGCCGCATATCGTGGATGTGACGGATGTCGCTTTGTCCGTTCCCCGAATCGTTGGTGCGGAAGGTGTGATCGCTGACCTCATTCCGGAACTGGATGTCGGCGAATATGCCGCGCTTGGCAGGAGTGCGGCCCTTCTCAAGGAAAGGGTCGAATCAATCGCGCTTTGATTTTCGTCAATTTCTGTGGGTTGGGCGGGCTCTTTTCCTGAGAGTGACAGTCGTCTATTTGGGGTTTCGCTGCATTGCGTTATATATATCGCACGAGCGATGCTTACCCTCGCGCCCGGATGGTTTGATGAGTGTTCCGACGTTCAGTCCTGATTTGAAACTGGACCAGCTCGACGATTTTATGTCGAAAGCTCGGGCGGCCAGCGCGTTGCTGAAGGCATTGTCGCATGAGACCCGTTTGCTGATGCTGTGCATTCTCAGCCGGGGCGAGAAAACGGTGGGCGAAATCGAAGCCATTCTCGGACTGCAGCAGGCCGTCGTTTCCCAGCAGCTTGCGCGCCTGCGCGGAGAACATCTCGTACGCACCCGGCGCGATGGGCGAATGATCTATTATCGCATCGCCGATCCGGCACTCAACGAACTCGTGTCTGTGCTCTACAAGATGTATTGCGAGCCGGGCGAAAAGGCGCATGCTGCCGATGATGCGCGCGAGGATGCCTGAAAGCTGCAACGTTGTAGCGAACTTCTTCCTCCCGACGATGCACGCACGGGAGGGCGGCGTTGATCGACAAGCTTGAATTCTTCATCGCGCTCGCAAGGGCGGAACATTTCGGCCGGGCGGCCGAGGAATGCGGCATTACCCAGCCGACCCTCTCGGCCGCGATCAGGCAGTTGGAGGACCAGCTTGGCGTCATGCTGGTGCAGCGTGGTTCCCGCTATCAGGGGCTCACCCCGGAAGGGCAGCGGGTTCTGGAATGGGCGCGGCGCATCGTCGGCGATGCGCGCACCATGCGGGAGGAAATGCGCGCTGCGCGCCGGGGTCTTGCCGGTCATATCCGCATCGCCGTCGTTCCCACCGCGCTTTCGATGGTGCCGCGCATCACGGAGCCCTTCCAGGCCAAGCATCCAGACGTGACCTTTTCCATCCTGTCGCGCACCTCGCTCCAGGTTCTCAGCCTCCTTGAAAATCTCGAGATCGACGCCGGCATCACCTATCTCGACAACGAACCCCTTGGGCGGGTTAGCATGGTGCCGCTTTATTCCGAGCGCTATCACCTGATTACGGCGGCGGGAACGCCCCTGTCGGATCGCGAAAAAGTGACGTGGCGGGATATGGCCGATCTTCGACTTTGCCTATTGACCGCAGACATGCAGAACAGGCGTATCATCAACCAGCATATGGCAGAGGCTGGCGTCACGCCGCATCCGACGCTCGAATCCAATTCGATGATAGTGCTGTTCTCCCATATCCGCACGGGTCGCTGGGCTTCCATCATGCCACGCAACGTTGCGGAATCCTTTGGCTTTTCAGAGGAGATCCGGATGATCCCGATAGGCGAGCCGGAGGCTGAGCACTCCGTCGGTCTGGTTGCGCAGTATCGTGAACCCTTCACGCCGCTTGTGTCGGCGCTGCTCCACGAAGCCGGCCGGCTGGCGAATGCGCAGGCGTTTTGATAGATTTTTTCTATCAATCCACACGACTGCTTTATTGACCATGCCGGGTGGGGAGGCTCATTCTCCGTAAAGGTCGGCTGGGAATGACAAGTTCCGGTCTTCGTCAATGTTACGACCAGTTTATCCGACGACGGCGCCCGGTTTCGAAAGTCAGCCTGCTGGTGATGTTCGTGTCGGTTTGGGAGGGCTGAACATGAATGTGAGATCGTCTTCGGATGATGTTCTGTCTCGCACGTCTGCGATCATTTCCGAGTTTCGGGGCACGGAAGGCCCGCTGCTGCCGATCCTGCATGCCGTACAGGATACGTTCGGCTACGTGCCGGAAGAGGCCAAGCCGTTGATCGCGCAGGCGCTCAATCTCTCCCGCGCGGAGGTGCATGGCGTCGTTTCTTTCTATCATGATTTCCGCTCCCACCCTGCCGGTCGCCATGTGCTGAAGCTCTGTCGCGCCGAAGCCTGTCAGTCGATGGGCGGAGATGGACTGGCCGAGCGGGTCAAATCGCTTCTAGGTATCGACTTTCACGAGACCACATCCGACGGGGCCGTGACGCTCGAGCCGGTCTTCTGTCTCGGGCTCTGCGCCTGCGCGCCCAGCGCCATGCTGGACGGCGAGTTGCGTGGGCGTCTCGATGAAGACTGTCTTGGCGAACTTGTTGCGGAGGCACGCCGATGACCGTGACCGTTTTCGTTCCCGGAGATTCTGCCGCACTTGCCGTCGGTGCCGACAAGGTTGCCGCCGCGATCGAACGCGAGGCAAAGACACGCAGTCTCGATGTGCATGTGGTGCGCAACGGTTCGCGCGGTCTTCTATGGCTGGAACCGCTTGTCGAGGTCCGTGTCGATCATCACAGGATCGCCTACGGCCCTGTCAGAGCCGCGGACGTGCCCGGCCTCTTCGATGCGAATTTCCTTGAGGGCGGCGTTCACCCGCTCTTCCAGGGGCAGACCAGGGATATTCCCTTTCTTGCGCGCCAGACACGCCTTACTTTTTCGCGCTGCGGCGTGACCGATCCGCTTTCACTGGAGGATTACCGTCGCTATCAGGGCCTGAAAGGGCTGGAAAAGGCGATTGCCATGGCGCCTGCTGATATCGTCAAGCAGGTGACCGACAGCGGCCTGCGTGGCCGTGGCGGTGCGGGTTTCCCGACCGGCATCAAGTGGAAGACGGTTCTCGATGCGCCGGGCGATCGCAAGTACATCGTCTGCAATGCGGATGAGGGCGACAGCGGCACATTTTCCGACCGGATGATTATGGAGGGCGATCCGTTCGTTCTAATCGAGGGTATGGCCATTGCCGGCCTCGCGACCGGAGCGACCAAGGGCTATGTCTATACCCGTTCGGAATATCCGCATGCGATCCGCATGATGACTGCGGCAATCGAGATCGCGCGGGAAGCCGGAATCCTCGGTCCTTCGGTCATGGGATCGGGCCACGCTTTCGATATGGAAGTGCGCATGGGCGCGGGCGCCTATGTCTGCGGCGAAGAGACGTCGCTGCTCAACTCGCTTGAGGGCAAGCGCGGCATCGTTCGGGCCAAGCCGCCGCTGCCGGCGCTGCAGGGACTGTTCGGTTGTCCCACGGTCGTCAACAACGTCATATCGCTGGCCTCGGTGCCGGTCATCATGGACCGGGGCGCCGCCTTCTATCGCGACTACGGCGTCGGCCGCTCGCACGGCACGATCCCGATCCAGCTAGCCGGCAATGTCAAGCATGGCGGTCTCTATGAAACGGCTTTCGGTCTGACGCTTGGCGAACTTGTCTATGACATCGGCGGCGGTACGGCGAACGGTCGTCCGGTGAAGGCGGTGCAGGTCGGCGGGCCTCTGGGCGCCTATTTCCCGCCCTCCCTGTTCGATACGATCTTCGACTATGAGGCTTTCGCGGCGAAAGACGGCCTGATCGGTCATGCGGGTATCGTGGTGTTCGACGACACGGCGGACATGATGAAGCAGGCGCGGTTCGCCATGGAGTTCTGCGCGGTCGAAAGCTGCGGAAAATGCACGCCGTGCCGCATCGGTTCGACCCGTGGCGTCGAGACGGTGGACAGGATTGCGCGCGGCATCGAGCCCGAGAAGAACAGGGCGCTGCTCGCCGATCTTTGTAACACGATGAAATTCGGTTCACTCTGTGCGCTCGGCGGATTTACGCCCTATCCGGTGATGAGCGCCATGACGCATTTCCCCGAGGATTTCGCGCCAACCCCACTCGTTGAAGCAGCGGAGTAAAGCCATGTCTCTCATTCATGAAATCGACTACGGCACGCCAGCATCGAAATCCACAGAGACGGTGACGCTGACGATCGACGGCCGGCAGGTGACGGTGGCTGCGGGCACTTCGATCATGCGCGCCTCCATGGAGGCGGGCATCCAGGTGCCGAAACTCTGCGCTACCGATATGGTCGAAGCCTTCGGCTCGTGCCGCCTCTGTCTCGTCGAGGTCGAGGGGCGTAACGGCACCCCGGCCTCCTGCACCACGCCCTGCGCGCCGGGAATGGTCGTGCATACGCAGACGGATCGCCTGAAGCAGATCCGCAAGGGGGTGATGGAACTCTATATCTCCGATCATCCGCTCGACTGTCTGACCTGCGCCGCCAACGGCGATTGCGAATTGCAGGACATGGCAGGCGCCGTTGGCCTTCGCGACGTGCGCTATGGTTATGATGGCGACAATCACGTCAAGGCGCGCGACGGCTTCGGCGAGGTGAATGCGCGCTGGATGGCGAAGGATGAATCGAACCCCTATTTCACTTACGATCCGTCGAAATGCATCGTCTGCTCGCGGTGTGTGCGTGCTTGCGAGGAAGTGCAGGGCACGTTTGCCCTGACAATCGAGGGCCGCGGCTTCGATAGTCGCGTATCGCCGGGCATGCACGAGCATTTCCTCGATTCCGAATGCGTCTCCTGCGGCGCCTGCGTGCAGGCCTGCCCGACCGCCACGCTGACGGAAAAATCGGTGATCGCCATCGGCCAGCCGGAGCATTCGGCGGTCACCACTTGTGCCTATTGCGGTGTCGGCTGCTCGTTCAAGGCCGAAATGCGCGGTGAGGAACTGGTGCGCATGGTACCGTGGAAGGACGGCAAGGCCAATCGCGGCCATTCCTGCGTCAAGGGCCGTTTCGCCTATGGCTATGCCAGCCACAAGGATCGCATCCTCAATCCGATGATCCGTGAAAAGATCAGCGACCCCTGGCGCGAGGTCACCTGGGAAGAGGCCTATGCCCATGTGGCGAGCGAATTCCGCCGCATCCAGTATCAGTATGGAAAGGATTCGATCGGCGGCATCACCTCGTCTCGTTGCACCAATGAAGAGACCTTCCTCGTCCAGAAGCTGATCCGCGCCGGCTTCGGCAACAACAATGTCGATACCTGCGCCCGCGTCTGCCATTCGCCGACGGGTTACGGTCTCGGTCAGGCTTTCGGCACCTCGGCCGGTACGCAGGATTTCGATTCCGTCGAGCATTCCGATGTCGTCATGGTCATCGGTGCCAATCCTACGGACGGCCATCCGGTATTCGGTTCGCGGCTGAAGAAGCGGTTGCGCCAAGGCGCCAAGCTGATTGTCGTTGATCCGCGCCGCACGGATATCGTGCGCAGCCCGCATGTCGAGGCTACCTACCATCTGCCGCTGAAGCCCGGCACCAATGTTGCGGTGATGACGGCGCTCGCCCACGTCATCGTCACGGAAGGCCTGTGCGACGAGACGTTCATTCGTGAGCGTTGCGACTGGTCGGAATTCGAGGACTGGGCGGCGTTTGTCGCCGAGCCGCAGCACAGCCCCGAAGAGATCGAGCAATTTACCGGCGTTCCGGCCGATCTCGTGCGTGGCGCCGCAAGGCTCTTTGCTACCGGCGGCAATGGCGCCATCTATTACGGCCTGGGCGTGACCGAGCACAGTCAGGGTTCCACCACGGTCATGGCGATCGCCAATCTTGCGATGGCGACCGGCAATATCGGCCGGCCGGGTGTCGGCGTTAATCCGCTGCGCGGTCAGAACAACGTGCAGGGTTCCTGTGACATGGGTTCCTTCCCGCACGAGCTTCCGGGTTATCGCCACATCTCCGACGATGCGACGCGGGAGACCTTCGAAAAACTCTGGGGCGTCAAGCTCGACAATGAGCCGGGCCTGCGCATTCCGAATATGCTGGACGCAGCCGTCGACGGCACTTTCAAGGGTATCTATATCCAAGGTGAAGATATCCTCCAGTCAGATCCGGATACCAAGCATGTCTCTGCCGGGCTTGCCGCGATGGAGTGCGTGGTGGTGCAGGATCTTTTCCTCAACGAGACGGCCAATTATGCCCATGTCTTCCTCCCGGGCTCGACCTTCCTCGAAAAGGACGGCACCTTCACCAATGCCGAGCGGCGTATCAACCGCGTGCGCAAGGTGATGACGCCGAAGAACGGCTATGGCGACTGGGAGATCACCCAGAAGCTCGCCCAGGCCATGGGTCTCAACTGGAACTACAAGCATCCGTCCGAAATCATGGACGAGATCGCCGCGACGACGCCGAGCTTCGCCAGCGTTTCCTACGACTATCTGGAGAAGGTCGGCTCCGTTCAGTGGCCGTGCAACGAGAAGTTCCCCGAAGGTTCGCCGATCATGCATGTCGACGGCTTCGTGCGCGGCAAGGGCAAGTTCATCCGGACCGAATATGTCGCGACCGACGAACGGACCGGGCCGCGTTTCCCGTTGCTTCTGACGACCGGCCGTATCCTGTCGCAGTACAATGTCGGGGCGCAGACCCGCAGGACAGACAATGTCACCTGGCACGCGGAGGACCGGCTGGAAATCCATCCGCACGACGCCGAGCAGCGGGGCATCAAGGACGGCGACTGGGTCAAGCTTGCCAGCCGTTCCGGCGATACAACGCTTCGTGCGCTGATTACCGAGCGCGTGGCTCCGGGCGTGGTCTACACCACCTTCCACCATCCGGACACGCAGGCGAATGTCATCACCACGGATTATTCCGACTGGGCGACCAACTGTCCGGAATACAAGGTGACGGCGGTGCAGGTGTCGCCGTCCAACGGTCCGACGGAATGGCAGCAGGATTATGAAGAGCTGTCGCGCCGTTCGCGGCGCATCGCCGGCAAGCTGGAGGCGGCCGAGTGAGAAGCATTCCGCAGGGCAGGGGAGCCGATCCGTGAGCGCATTGAAGACCACCGCGACGGTTCCGGAAATCGCCAGTCGCAATGGTGTCGTCCGTTCCGGCTCGCGCGTCGTGCCGGAAGAGATGCCTATCGCTTTTTCTTATGGCGGTTCCACCCATGCGGTCATGATGGCGACGCCTGCGGATCTTGAGGATTTCGCCTTCGGGTTTTCGCTGGCGGAAGGAATTATCGTTTCGCCGGATGACATCATCGCCGTCGAACCGATCGAAGCCGGGGCGGGGATCGATGTTCAGGTGACATTGCGGGACGTGACGGCGGAAGCGTTGACGGCGCGCCGGCGGCGAATGGCAGGCCCGGTCGGATGCGGTCTTTGCGGTATCGAATCGATCGAGCAGGCGAGCCGTCCCGTGCCGCGTGTGGCTGCCGCGGGCTTCGGGTTAACGCCTTCGGATATCGAGGAGGCCATGACAGCGCTTGGTCGCGCGCAGTTGCTCAATCGCGAAACCCATGCCGTACACGGAGCCGGTTTCTTCGTACCCGGCGAAGGTCTGATTGCGCTGCGTGAGGATGTCGGCCGCCACAATGCGCTGGACAAGCTCATCGGAGCGGTGCTGCGTGCGGGCCGAAAGGGGGAAGAGGGCGCCGTGGTCGTCACAAGCCGACTTTCCGTGGAGATGGTGCAAAAGGCCGCGATCCTTGGCGCGTCGGTGCTTGTTGCCATTTCGGCGCCGACCGCACTTGCCATCCGCACGGCGGAGGAGGCGGGCATGACCATGATCGGAATTGCGCGCGGCCAGGATTTTGAAGTTTTCACCGGACCAGAACGCATCGTCGCCGGAGTTGCCAGCAATGTCGCATGATACCTCGGAAAAACTCGTTCGTATGGCGAACCAGATCGCCACCTTCTTCCTCTCCCAGCCGGAAGGCGTGCGGGTGGAAGGAGTTGCGAACCACATCAACCGGTTCTGGGAGCCGCGCATGCGTCGCCAGCTGTTTGAACATATCGATCATGGCGGCGAGGGACTGCTGCCGCTGGTGATCGAGGCTTCCAAGGCAGTCAAACGGCCGGTAGCGGCGTAAACGGCTCGTCTGTTCCTGTCTTTCGAGGGCGGTTGATCCGCTCCGCCGGACGGCCTTCGCACCATTTGCCGGGGCGTGATTTCCAAAACTAAAAAGGCAGAGACAAGACATCGTTTTGCCTCTGCCTTATTGTGTCGCCGATACGCTTTACCTATGCCGCGACGAGTGAGTGTCTGTTGTCACCGGGCCGGCCGATCCGGAAATTGCCGAGAAGATCGTGGAGGCTTTCCGCCTCGCGGGCCAAGTTGTGGCTGGCGGCCGTGGTTTCCTCGACCATGGCGGCATTCTTCTGGGTCGCCTGATCCATGTGGTTGACGGACTGGCTGATTTCCGTGAGTGCGCCCGACTGTTCGCGGGAGGCGCCGACGATTGCCGTGACGTTGAGGTCTATCTCGCCGACGCGTGAGGATATCTCGTGCAACGCCTTTCCTGTTCTGCCGACCAAGGAAACGCCGTTCTTCACCTGCTCGCCGGATGTGTGGATCAGCGTCTTGATTTCCTTGGCCGCCTGAGCCGAGCGCTGCGCCAGTTCCCGCACTTCCTGTGCGACGACGGCAAAACCCTTTCCTGCCTCTCCTGCACGGGCGGCCTCAACGCCGGCATTGAGCGCCAGCAGATTGGTCTGGAACGCGATCTCGTCGATGACGCCAATGATGCTGGTGATCTGCTTTGACGACTCTTCGATGCGGCTCATGGCGTCGATAGCCTGTTCGACAACCTCGCCCGAAGTTTCGGCGCTTTGGCGCGTCTCGCGGACGAGGCGACCTGCCTCGTCTGCCCTGCGGGTCGCATCCGCAACGGTGGTGGTGATTTCCTCGAGCGCGGCAGCAGCTTCTTCTAGCGAGGCGGCCTGACGCTCGGTGCGTCGTGCCAGATCATCGGAGGCCTCGCGCACTTCCGCGGAAGCAGATGCGATACCTTCCGCATTGATGGCAACCGTCTGAAGGGCGTTGCGCAGCTTGGCGACGGCACTGTTGAAATCCTGACGTACTTTTTCCATGGTCGGGACGAAAGGCTGGTCGAGGCTTTGCAGGAGATCGCCGTCTGCAACGGCGTTAAGAGCGCGGCCCAGGGCGTCGATCGCGGTCATGCGCGGTGTGACATCGGTTGCGAACTTCACCACCTTGTAGACCTTTCCGTTCAGGTCGTGAATGGGATTGTAGGAGGCCTGGATCCAGACTTCCTTGCCGCCCTTGCCATAACGGACGAATTCATTGGCCATGAAGCGGCCCTCGGCGAGTCGCGTCCAGAAGGTCTTGTATTCGGCGCTGGCAGCATATGCCGGATCGCAGAACATGCTGTGATGCCGGCCGACGATTTCGGAAAGGTTGTAGCCCGTAGCGTTGCAGAAATTCTCGTTGGCTTTTAGGATTCGGCCGTCCGGGGTGAATTCGATCACGGCCTGGGAGCGGGAGATGGCGGAAATCTTGTCGGCGTCCTCGAGGCTTCTCTTCTTCGCTTCTGTGATGTCGGTCGCGATCTTGACCACTTTGTACGGCTTGCCGCCGGAAAAGACGGGATTGTAGGAGGCCTGAATCCAGATTTCCCGGCCGCCCTTGCCGAAACGCTTGTACTCACGGGCGTCGAACTTGCCTGCAGCCAAGCCTGCCCAGAATTCGCGGTATTCAGGGGATTCCGTATAAGCCGGGTCGCAGAAGATCCTGTGGTGCTTGCCGACGATTTCTTCCCGGCTATAGCCAAGCGACTGGCAGAAATTCTCATTGGCATCGAGAATGGTCCCGGCCAGATCGAACTCGATCATTGCCTGGGACTTGGAAAGTGCGGCACGTACGTTGCTGGAGTCACTGCTTGCTGCAAACCATGCCATCCGAGTTGCCTTTCCCCTGGCTGCGTCCTCTCTCCAGCTGTGCCGTCATTTCGGCGACCACACCGAAATACACGCAAAGATGGCATTTTCACATTTAATAATCTTCTAATTTCATAAGTAAATTTTGATAAACGCAAATACGGAGGGGAAGCGCAAGACGAAAAAGGCCCCACGAATGGAGCCTTCAAAGCAATCCCATCTATTCTATTAGAAAAGGATCAGGCCGCGAGGTCGTCCGCTTCGTTGCCCTTGAACATTTTGGAAAGGTTCAGGAAGCAGATCATGCCGTTCTCGTTGGCGATGATGCCTTCGGAGAAGGATTTGTCGAAGGAGGCCGAGATTTCCGGAACTGGCTGCACCTGGCTCGACGAGATGGTGAGGATATCGGAAACCCGATCGACCAGCATGCCGATGACCATGTTGTGCACTTCGGCAACGACGATGGCCGACCGCTCGTTGGCGACGGTGCTCTTCATGCCAAGCTTGTAAGCGAGGTCGATGATCGGGATCACCGAACCGCGCAGGTTCATGACGCCGATAACGTCGGCCGGGGCATGCGGGATCGGTGTCGACGGAGCCCAGCCGCGGATTTCGCGGATGGTGGTCGTCTTCACGCAGAATTCCTGGTCATGCAGGCGGAAGGCGATGATTTCGAGGGTTTCCCCGCCGAAGGTCGTGGAGTTGATCGTCGTTGCCATCAGAATTCTTCCCAACTTTCCTGTGCCTGGGCAGAAGCGGCCGCGCCGCCGGTGGCGCGGGCTACCTTTGCGATTAGAGTGCGTGCCGGGGATGCGACGGGCGAGGCATCAGGACGCGCTACCTTGACTGTAACGGAAGAGTGTTGCCCAAATCTAAACTGTGCCAGGAGATTGCGGAGCGTTTCGGCCTCCCGCGCAAGACTGTGGCTTGCTGCGGTCGTTTCCTCGACCATGCCTGCGTTCTGCTGGGTATTCTGGTCCATGCCGTTGACGGCCTTGTTGATCTCCTGAAGCGCCGTCGATTGCTCGCGAGACGCCTCGACGATCGCCATCACGTTGCGATCGATTTCCTGGACCTCTGCAACGATCTGGTCGAGTGCCTTCCCGGTCTCGCCGACCAGCGAGACGCCGTTCTTGACGTGGTCGCCGGAGGTATTGATCAGCGTCTTGATCTCCTTTGCCGCATTGGCGGAGCGTTGGGCGAGTTCGCGGACTTCCTGGGCGACGACCGCAAAGCCCTTCCCGGCTTCGCCGGCGCGCGCGGCTTCGACGCCGGCGTTGAGCGCCAGAAGGTTCGTCTGGAAGGCGATGTCGTCGATCACGCCGATAATATTGGAGATTTCATGGGACGAATTTTCGATCTGGCCCATGGCGCCGATTGCGTTCTTGACCACCGCGCCGGATTTCTCGGCGGCGGCCTTGGTGCGGGCGACCAGTTGTCCCGCCTCGCCGGCGCGTTTCGAGCTGTCGGCAACGGTCTGCGTGATCTCTTCCAGGGCGGCGGCGGTTTCCTCGACGGCTGCCGCCTGCTGCTGTGTTCTCGTTGCGAGGCTGTCGGACGCCGAACGAATCTCCGCCGAACCGGCGGCGATACCCTCTGCATTTTCTCCGACAGTGCGCATGGCTGCCTGCAGTTTCTCGATCGACGCGTTGAAGTCCACTCGAACCTTTTCGAGGGTCGGAATGAAGGGTTTCTCTATCCTTGCCGTCAGGTCGCCATTGGCCAGCGCGGTCAGGCCGGCGGCCAGATCGTCCACGGCGCGCACGCGTTCGGTGATGTCTGTCGCAAACTTGACGACCTTGAAGACCCTGCCGTTCATGTCGAAGATCGGATTGTAGGATGCCTGTATCCAGACGATCTTGCCTCCCTTGCCGATGCGTTTGAATTCTTCCGCGACGAAATCGCCGTTTGCGAGTTTCTTCCAGAAGAGCTTGTAGTCGCTGCTCTGGACATAGGAGGGTTCGCAGAACATCGAATGATGCTTGCCCCTGATCTCGGGCAGAGTATAGCCAAGGGTGGTGAGAAAGTTGTCGTTGGCGCTCAATACTTCGCCTTCCGGCGTGAATTCGATGATCGCCTGGGCCCGGGAGATCGCATCCAGCTTGCCGGCATCCTCGGCTGCCTTCAGCTTCGCCGCCGTGATATCGGTTGCGAACTTCACGACCTTGTAAGGCTTGCCGCCGGAGAAGACCGGATTGTAGGACGCCTGGATCCAGACTTCCTTTCCGGATTTCGCGATGCGCTTATATTCACGCGCATCGAATTCGCCCTTAGCAAGCTTGGCCCAGAAATCCTTGTATTCCGGAGAGCTTACATAAGCGGGTTCACAGAATATGCGATGATGCTTGCCTTTGATTTCGGCGAGTTCGTAGCCCAGCGCCCTACAGAAATTCTCGTTGGCATCGAGAATGTTGCCCTGCAAATCAAATTCGATGATTGCGAGCGATTTCGTCATCGCGGCGAGGATGGCCTTTGCATCCGAACCGAAGGGCATCAGGAAGGTCATATCAACGCCTTTGCTTCGAGGTTCCGTTTCAATCGCGTCAGCAGATTGGAGTTTGCAAATGTCAAATCTAGCTGGCGCACGCTCCCGAGATTTACCCTGGGAGTTGTTTCATATTCGAAGCATTTTTATATGTATTTTAGTTAAAATATCGTTGTGAGTTTTCGGTGGCCACGGTCCAGCTGTAGTTTTATGCTTTTAATTACCGATGGTTGATGAATATTATTAAATCAACCCTCGGTAATATTTAGATGAAATACTCTCTTATATATTTTTTCAGGTATAAATTTAATTCACTGCTCGCGTTAATGTTTCACCCATAGCGCGCATAATTTTTCGATAATCGCTCAGGTGGCTGAAAAGGGTGCAGGCGCCGTATTCCGCTCGATCGGCTCGATCAAGACCCCGATCGGGTTTCACTGACATCCCCTTTGATCCCTGACATACATGTCGTTACGTCAGTGCGAAATCTGGCGGTTTGTCTTCGTGGTGCTGGGGTATCCGATCCCGGACGATGGTGATGTCCGGGATCTCCTGGCCGGTCAGGCGGCGCGGGTGGGGCGGTCCAGGACGCGGCGGCCGAAAAGACTCGCCGCCAGTTCGACCATCACACGGGCACTCTTGCCCCGATCATCAAGAAAGGGATTGAGTTCAACCAGATCGAGGGAGGAGACGAGCCCGCTGTCGTGCAGCGTTTCCATGACGAGGTGGGCCTCGCGGAAGGTGGCTCCTCCCGGCACGGTGGTGCCGACGCCCGGCGCGACATCCGGATCGAGGAAATCCACGTCAAGGCTGACATGCAGCAGGCCGTTGGCGTCGGAGACCTCGGCGATGATGCGGCGCACGATCGCTCCTATGCCCTCCTCGTCGATGGCGCGCATGTCGAAAACCTTGACGCCGTTTTTCATGATCGCCACCCGTTCCTCGTCATCGACGGACCGGATGCCGACCTGGTAGACGTGCTTCGGATCGACGAGAGGACGGCCGCCTGGCAGGATGGGCGCGAACTCGGCCTTGCCGCAGAAGAATGCGACCGGCATGCCGTGCATGTTGCCGGAAGGCGAGGTCTCAGGAGAATTGAAATCGGCGTGGGCGTCCAACCACAGCACATAGAGCGGACGGCCGAGTTCCGCGGCATGGCGCGCCATGCCCGAAACGCTGCCCATCGAAAGGCTGTGATCGCCGCCGAGAAGGATGGGAACGGTTCCGGCACGGGCCGCCTGGTAGGTGTGCTCGTCCAGCGCGCGCGCGAAGGCGGCGACGACGGGCAGGTGCCGGGCGTTTTGATGGCGAGGGAGGTCCGTCGCAGGCGCCGGACGCAGGTCGCCGATATCGGTGACGGCATAGCCGAGTTCGCCGAGTGCGTGGCCGATGCCGGCAATGCGCAGCGCAGCCGGCCCCATGGCGCAACCGCCACGGCCGGAGCCTTCTTCAAGGGGAACGCCGATGAGTGTTGCCGCCTTCTTGTCTGTCATCCGCATCTCCTTCGGAACTGGCGCTGAAAGCCGGAATTCTTGCCGAGGTCGCTGTTGGCAAAAAGATGGAAAATCGTCGGAAAGTCAGTTAAATTGCACAAAGTGTAGAACTTGATTGACAGAATGTACGTATGGATGATCTCGATCGCGATATCCTCGGCGCTTTGCGCCACAATGCAAGAATTTCCGCCTCGTCTCTGGCGGCGATGACGGGCGCATCGCGTGCGACGGTGGCTGCGCGCATCGAGCGGATGGTGGCGGATGGCACGATCGCGGCCTTCACGATCCGGACCGGCAGCGAGATCAGGCCGGCCGGCGTCAGGGCGATTGCGATGATCGAAGTCATCGGCAAGTTTGCCGATCGGGTAGCCCATCAGCTGCGTGGTCTGCCGCAGGTCAGGGCGCTCCACAGCACCAATGGCCGATGGGATTTCATCGCCGAACTGGAGGATCGCGACCTCGCTTCGTTCGACGAGACCCTGCGGCGCATACGCCTGATCGAGGGTATCAATACGACGGAATCGAGCATTTTGCTGAAGTCCAGCAAGGTCGGTTGAGACGAGGGCGGGGACAGCGATCGAACGATGCTCTCCCGATCAATATTCTTTTTCGTAAAAGATACCGCCACCCGCGCCTTCCGCTCCCGCTTCGCCCTTCAGCTTCACGCCGCGGCCGACGTCGAGGTTGATGACGGCCTTGCTCTGACCCGAGCCGCTTTGCTGCAGCTCGATATAGGTGCGGTTATTCAGGTATTTGCCGGCGCTGACATTGGTCTGGCCGGTCTCGTCGGTGGAAATATCGAGGTCGTCCACACCGAGTGTGGAGCGCAGGCTCTGGAAAAGCGAGGTCGAGCGGCCGCCGGCGAGCTGGCTTGCCGCGTCGGCGAGCTGGGCGATCTGCAGAGCGGAGAGGCGTGACATCGACTGGCCGAAGATCAGCTGTGCCAGAATTTCGTCCTGTGGCAATGCGGGAGAGGAGGAGAAGGAAACCGCTGGATCGTTGGCGAAACCGGCTATCTTTATGGTGATCGTGGTGGTGCCCGATGTCGTGCTGGCTTCCATGTCGAGGATCGGAATGAGACCGCCGCCGAAGGTGATCGTGCCTTCGGTGAATTCCAGCCGCTTGGTCAGGATAGACATGCGGCCGCGCCTCAGATCGAAGGCGCCGGAGACATTTGGCGCTGCCGCCGTTCCGGTGACCCGCACCGTACCACCGAGTTCAGCATCAATCCCGCGCCCGCGCACGAAGATCTGCGTCGGCGACGAAACGGTGAGATCGAGCGCAATGGTGGAGGAGGAGCCATGCTCTTCGCTCTTGGTGACCTTGGCCATCTGGCTCCTGACGGCAGCCGGCGCGTTCTTGTGCCGGATATCGAGCTGGGAAAGACTGGCGGGCAATTTCTCAGGGATGGTGATCGCGGTCCTGGAAAGTGAAATGGTTCCAGAAAGCACGGGATTGTTGAGCAGCGGTCCCTTGAGGGCAAGTTTGCCGTCGGCCGTGCTGGCGACCATCGTTCCGTCGACATAGACGGCTTTGTCCAGCGTGATGGCGATATCGGCCGGCAGCCCCGGTGCACGGATGTCGATTGTGCCGCTGCCGGAAATGCGACCGCCGCTTGCCAGTTTGCCGGTGAGTTCGGTGATGTCCGCCCGGTCGCCGCGAAGGCTGACTGTGGCGGCCAGCTGTTCGAGCGCAAGGTTGCGGCGGACATCGATCAGTCTGGCGCCGGCGGTTCTCGCCGTACCGTTGATTTCGGGCGCGCCGGCATTGCCGGTAATGGCCACATCGGCTGTGGCATTGCCCTCGAGCACCAGGCCTTGGCCGGAGAGGATGCTTCCCAAGGCTGCGAAAGACAGGTTGCCGGTGAATTTCATGTTGATCGGCCGGCTTCCGGCCAGCCCCAACGTTCCCCCGCCGGCAAAGGCCAACCCCTGCTGGCCGGTGACCCTGGTGTCGAGGGAAAGATTCTGATCCTTGAACTCGCCGTTCGCGGAGACGGAGAAAGTGCCGATGCCGGACGACCTGGTTTGCGCGATACCGGCATTTGCCCAGTCGAGACGATAGGCGAGAGCGGGGGCGGCGGTCGGACCCTTGACCTTCAACGTGCCGGATATGACGCCCTCCGGCGATAGGTTCGGTGCTGCCTTTGCCGCCAGCGAGGCCGGTAGCCGGTCAAGCGTTACGGTCAGATCAAGCTCGTGACCGGCGCTGCCCTTGATGTCGACCGAGCCACTGCCGGCGACGATCGTGGCCGTCCTGATGGTCAAGGTTCCTTCGCTCAGGCGCAGTGCGGCCGGCCGCGCGAGTTTCAGGGAGATGCCACCGGGTGTCGCGGACGCCTTGTCGAGAGCGATAGCCATCCCGCCCTCCTGCTGCTCGACGCTGCCTGTCACGACAAGAGGACTCGCATCGTAGCGGGCGTTCAGATCGAAAGCGGTACGGCTGCCCTGACGGTTGAAGGAAAGATTGGGATTCTCGACCCGGTTCGTCCCGCTCTTGACCTCGGCCGCGGAGATTGTTCCCTCGACCGCGAAAGCGGCGAGATCGGAGATATTCAGCCGCAGGTCGGGCTTGGCTACCGCAAGGGTGTCCCGCTTGAGATTTGAGCCGGAAGCGGCGATCTGCGCGGCCAGCTTTCCGTTATTTTCCTGCAGGGCGATCGTGCCCTTGAGATCACCGGCCGCCGTCTGTCCGGCGAAGGCAGCGAGCAGGCCGATGTCAGGAAAATCGAATGTCAGGTTCCCCGACGGCAGGAAAGCGGGTGAAAAGGCGATTGCGCCGTCCAGCCTGTTGCTGCCGACGGTGATGTTCAGGGCCGGAATGGCGGAGCGGCCATTTTCGGCAACGAGATCCGCCGTGCCCTGTACCTGCTGTTCGTCGATACGGCCGGCCATCCGCAGGGTTCCCTTCGGTGCGGTCTTGTCCGCCGTGCCCTCGACATCGATCGTGAAGCCCTCAAGCTTGCGGCCCGCAACCGTTGCAGCGTCGCTTCGGAGCGAAAGACGGGCAATCAGCGCCTCCAAAGGTCCGCTTGCGGCGAGCGAGAAATCGGAGGGCCCGGTGGTGTTTTCTACGATCGCGCCGATATCGGCAATGCGGCCGGCGAGATCGGCGGTCAGCTTTTTTTCCGCGTCGAGTTCGATATTGCCCGTGGCTTCCCCAAGATTGGTAGTGATCTTCAGGTTGTTCAGCCTGATATCCTGCGGAAGATTGTAGTTGAGGTTGCCAGAGACGCGGATGGTGTCGCGCAGCTTGGCGGCGACGGCATCCGGAAGAATGCCGGGAATGCCGAAGAGTTCGAACCGGCCGGTCAGGCGCTTGTCCTCAAGCGCATATTGACCGACCACGGTGCCCCCTATGCTGGCGCTCTCGATGGTGGCGGCCTCCAGCCCGACCGCGGTTGCGGCAAGTACGATCGGCGCCTTCAACGTCATCGGCGCCTGCAGGAGACGGTTGAGTTCGGCGTTGACAAACTGCATGCCGGTCAGGGTCACCATCGTTTCGATGCGGCCGGTCATGTTCGTCAGGTTGAAGGCCCTGCTCTTCGCCTCCAGGGCAAGCCCGGCGAATTCGCCTTGGGCGGCCTTCACCTTGTCCAGCTTGGCGGACATTTCGAAGAGGGCGGCGTCGGCACGGCCGCGCAGCGAGAGGCTCGCTTCCCGGATGGCTGCAGTGACGGCTTCTCCATTGCTTTCATAGCTGAAATCGACGGGGCCTTTCAGTCCAGTGAGCTCGGCCGAAAGATCATTTTCTCCTTCGGGATCATAACGCCCTGATGCGGAAAGGGAGAGCGCTCCGGTCGACAAGGCGCCACGGTCGATCTGGATTGCGCCATTGCGGGTGAGGCTCGCATCGAGATCGATTGTCGTTTCGTCGGCAAAGGGCGGCCGCAATCCCGGTGGGAGTATGGCATCGAACCGGCCGCCGCCCTCGACCAGAATGCGGCGGGTGCCATCGGTTGATTGCCGGTGGGTCGCCTGGACGGCGAGGGTAGGCCGTCCATCGAGCTTTGCAGCAATCTTTCCTTGCCAGTCGGACAGCGGTCCGTCACCGTCGACGGTCAGATCGACAGCGGGTGCGCCCGGCAACTTCAGCAGGTTGGCGAGGAGCCCGCCGGAAGGTTCCGCGAGATTGGCGGCGACCTGCAGACGGTTCTTTGCGGGTGCGTAAACGAAATCGGCACGCAGGCTTGTTTCAGGTGAGCCGGGACGCTGTGCCTCGATGTGCGCGGTTATCGTGTCGCCGGAAGCCCTGCCGGAACCGGTGAGAGAGAGACGGACGTCCCGACTTGCAAGCGCGGCACCGATATCGATCGCCGGCAGCTCCAGTTTCTTGATGGCAATCGCGACCGGCAGGGAAAATCCGCCGTCGTTTTGGGTCTGTCCGGCGGATGCGACAGGCGGGCGGTCGATCTTCACCCTGTCTGCGGCCAGGCGCAGGGCCCGGAAGGTGCCCGATAGAAGATCCAGCGGGGTCCAGTCGAGCGCCAGATTGTCGATCTCCGCATAGACGCCCTCGCCATCGGCGATCGCCAGGTGCTCGACGCGCAGTGCGCCTGTCAGCAGTGGCCCGGCACCGTCGATGGTGATGCGTCGCTCGGGTGTCGAAAGCAGGGCCGAGAGCCAGTTGGTGACCATGCCGGCGCCGGCCGTCGTGAAGCCGCCGAACAGGATCGCGACGATGGCAAGCGCAAGCGTTCCGCCTGCCGTATAGGCGAACAATCGACGGATCCATATGATCAGGCGCTTCAGCATCCGGGTTTCGTCTTCCTGTCGTAACGGTCCATCAGAAACTCTGCCCGATCCCGGCATAAATGCCGTATTGGCTGCCGCCGTCATAGCGGTCGAGCGGCATGGCGACGTCAAGTCTCAATGGTCCGAATGGCGTCATATAGCGCAGGCCTATGCCCGCTCCCATGCGCAGATCTGAGAAATCCGGAAAATTCGCCGTCGAGACGCTGCCGATGTCGAGAAAAGGCACGATTCCGATCCTCTCCGTGATGTTCACCCGTGCCTCGAAGGAGCCAAGGGCATAAGAACGACCGCCCGTTGCGTCGTCATTGTCGTTATAGGGAGAAATCTCCTGGTAGGCGTAACCCCGCACCGAGCCTCCGCCTCCGGCAAAAAAGCGGCGTGTCGCCGGAATGGCTTTCAGGTCGCCGGCGCCGAGCAGGGTTCCGGCCGACAGTTTCGCGGCAAGAACCACGCGATCTTCCGCCCCGATGCCGTAATAGCCGGAGACCGAGCCTTCGAAGGACGAAAAGAAGGTGCTCCCGGTGATCTCGTAGCTCGGGATCGCAGTCACCGATGCGTAGTAGCCCTCGGTCGGGTTGAGCTTGTTGTCTCGCGTATCGCGAATATAGCCGATGGGGAGTCCGAATGTCAGGTAGCTGTTATTGCCGAAGGCGTCGTCGATGTCGTCATAGGTCAGCGAAAGACCGCCGCTGACGGTATCGTAGTCACTGATCTCGTAGGCGAGGGTGACCTTTCCGGCAATGGAATTCGCGTCGTAGGAATCCGTGGTGAGCGTCGTACCCTTGATGCTGGCTTCCAGCGTCGCGGACGGGAAGAAGGCACCGGGCTTTATGAAGGTTATGCCGGCGGAATAGTCGAGGTCGTCGATGATGTTTCCGTCGCCGAGGCCACTGACCGTTCCTTCCAGCCGCAGCGATTCCGCCTGGCCGAAGAGGTTGCGATGGCCCCAATAGCCCTGCAGACCGAGGCCGTCGATCGAGGACATGCTGGCGCCGAAACCGAAGTAGCGGTGCTTGCCTTCCGATACGATAATTCCGAGCGGCAGCGTGCCATCGCTCGCGAGCTTGTCGGCTTGCTCGATGGTCACGCTGGAGAATACGCCGAGCGCGCGGAGCCGCTCGCCGGCCTTGCGCAACTGCTCGGGCGAATATTGCTGGCCCGGCTGGAGCCGCGAATATCGGCGGATGAAGGCCTCATCGACCTTGCGGGCACCCTTGACGGCAATCGGTCCAAGCGGCGCCACGGGACCGGCCTCGGCGGCAAGTACGACGTCGATGGTGTTCGTCTCGTGATCGGCGACCACCTCGCGTTTCGTCAGCTCCGCCAGCGGCCTGCCTTCTGCCTTCAGGTCGTCCACGATCTTGTTGCCGGCTTTCAGAATCACCAGCGAGCCGGCCGGACCGCCGGTGCGAAGATCGTATGCGGTCGGGTCGAGCCGCGCGGCATCCCCTTCCAGCCTGACGTCGCCGAGTGTGAAGAGAGGGCCGGGGTCGATTCTGACGGAGACCGGAACCGGAGCCGAGCGATCGAAGGACGGATTCGGCGGCAGCAGGTCGAGATTCTGACCCGCGACGGTGACTGTGACAACTCCGCCGTAACGGGCATTTTCGTAAAGAGTTGCGATCAGCCGGTCCCGGTCGTCGCGCGCCTTGATGACCACGCCGAGATCTCCGGAAACCGGTTTTTTCTCGTCGCTGACGAGGAGCGAAGTGCGGTTCAGTGCGTCGGCGAGTTCCTTGTCGGAACCGTCGCTATCGAAAGAGACGGTATAGCGGACGGGATCGAGGACTGTGACCTCCGCTTCGTCGTCACCGAAGATGGTAATGCCAAAAATCTTGAATGCGTAGGCTTCGTCGGCAAAGACCAGCGAAAAACAGAGGCTTGCAGCAAGCGTGAATGCAGTGCCGGCCGTCCGAAACGCGATACGTCCTATCGGTGGTCTCAATCTACTCGGCATGCACTACTTTGCTCAAAAACGGGATCGGCCGTACGGACAATTCCGCTCAACCCTCTCCAGTTTAGACGCAAATGACCGGATGGGACATACTTTTTAGAGAAAAACGAATCAAGGAGAGGGGCCGGACAATGCCGGACCCTCCCTATATCGGACCTCAGTAGCCGCCGCGCGGGCACGAGTCGATGTAGCGGCGACCGTAGCGGTCGCGGTAGTAGCACTGGCCGGGCTGGTCTGCCACATTGCCGATGACGGCGCCGGACACGCCACCAATGGCGGCACCTACGGCTGCACCCCGGACGTCGCCGGTAATTGCTCCGCCGATGATTGCGCCCGAAGCCGCGCCGATGGCAGCGCCCTTTTCGGTCTGCGTGCAGCCTGCGACCGAAAGGCCGAGCAGTACGAGCACAAGAGCTTTTTTCATGCGTTTCTTCTCCACTGGTTACGCGTCCGGAAAAACCGGCCCCTGCATCGGTCGTGCCCGTTTCTCAGGCATTGTCTTGACGACCGTGCCTGCAGAATAGCCGCCAAATCGGGAAAGTCCATGGAGATCAAAGTCGAGGACGCGGCTCCAGTCCAGGACATGCTTGGGGTTTCAATAATGTGGGCCGCTTTTGTTGCGCCGCGAAATATAATTTTCGGACATGCATTAAAGTACAGGTTGAAGATGATGTGAAAAAGTCAAATGATGCTCCTCGTGTCCGGGAGAGACACGAGGAGGAACAATATGGCAAAAGTAACGCTGACGGTGAACGGCCGTTCGGTGAGCGGTGAGTGCGAGGATCGAACACTGCTCGTGCATTTCATTCGTGAAAAGCTCGGCCTGACCGGAACCCATGTCGGTTGCGACACGACCCAGTGCGGCACCTGCGTGGTGCATATGGATGGCAGATCGGTGAAGAGCTGTTCGATCCTGGCGGTACAGGCATCCGGCTCGACCATCACCACCATCGAGGGATTGGCGAGCGGTGGCGATCTTCATCCGGTTCAGGCGGCCTTCAAGGAACATCATGGTCTGCAATGCGGTTTCTGCACGCCGGGCATGGTGATGACGGCCGTGGACATGATTAACCGCCATGGCGGCCACCTCGACGAAGCGACGGTTCGCCACGAACTCGAAGGCAATATCTGTCGTTGCACCGGCTACCACAACATCGTCAAGGCGGTGCTGGCAGCCAATGCGGAAATGCATGGCAGACGGCAGGCTGCCGAATAATCGTTTCATCCTCCGGCCGGACGTCATGGTTGAGGAGCCGCGACGAAGGGATTTTCGGGCCGGGAACGCCATCGGGAGGAAATCATGGGTGTTGAGGGAATTGGCGCGCGCGTGGCGCGCAAGGAAGACAAGCGTTTCCTGACAGGCAAGGGCCGGTATACGGACGACATGGTCGTGCCGGGAATGAAATATGCGTACTTCGTGCGTTCACCCTATGCCCATGCCAGGATCAAGGGCGTGGACGCATCCGCCGCCAAGGCGATGCCCGGCGTGATCGACGTTCTGGACGGCAGGCAACTGCTGGCGGACGGCATCGGCAACCTGATCTGCGGCTGGATGATCCATTCCAAGGATGGATCGCCGATGAAGATGGGCGCCTGGCGGCCGTTGGCGCACGAGACGGTGCGCTATGTCGGCGATGCCGTCGCGGTCGTGGTGGCCGATAGCGCCGCGGAAGCCCATGATGCCGCGGAAGCGGTGGTGGTCGATTACGAAGAATTGCCTGTCGTGACCGAGGCGACCGAAGCCCTGAAGCCTGGTGCGCCGCAACTGCATCCGGAGGCGCCCGGCAATCTGATCTTCGACTGGGAAATCGGCGACAGCGCCGCAACGGACCAGGCCATTGCTTCCGCGGCGCACGTCACCGAGATCGAGATCCACAACAACCGCCTTTCGCCCAATCCGATGGAGCCGCGCGCGGCACTCGGCATCTATGATGCGGCCGAAGATCACTATACCTGCTATACGACGAGCCAGAACCCGCATGTTGCGCGTCTGGTGATGAGCGCCTTCTACAACGTCGCGCCGGAACACAAGTTGCGCGTCATCGCTCCCGATGTCGGCGGTGGCTTCGGCTCGAAAATCTATATCTATCCCGAGGAGATCGTCTGTCTCTGGGCATCGAAGAAGACCGGCGTGCCGGTCAAGTGGACCTCCGATCGCACGGAGGCCTTCCTGACGGACGCTCATGGCCGTGACCACGTGTCCAAGGTCAAGATGGCCTTCGACAAGGACAACCGGATCATTGGCCTCAAGGTCGACACCATCGCCAATCTCGGCGCCTACATGTCGCTCTTTTCGTCGGCAGTGCCGACCTATCTCTATGCGACGCTGCTTTCGGGCCAATATGCGATCCCGACGATCCACGCTAATGTCCGGACCGCCTATACCAATACGGCGCCGGTCGATGCTTATCGCGGCGCGGGCCGGCCGGAGGCGACCTACCTCCTGGAGCGGACGATGGAAACGGCCGCGCGCGAACTCGGTGTTTCTCCAGCCGAACTGCGGCGGCAGAATTTCGTCCGCACCTTCCCGCACCAGACGCCTGTCATCATGAATTATGACGCTGGCGACTACGATGCTTCGCTGGAGGCGGCGATGGCTGCGGCCGACTGGGCAGGTTTCCCTGCACGGCGGGCGGAGGCGGCCGCGCGCGGCAAGAGGCGCGGCATCGGCATGAGCTGCTACATCGAGGCCTGCGGTATCGCACCGTCCCAGGCGGTGGGTTCGCTCGGCGCCGGCGTCGGCCTTTGGGAATCGGCTGAAGTGAGGGTCAATGCCGTCGGAACCGTTGAAGTGCTGACCGGGTCGCACAGTCACGGCCAGGGGCACGAGACGACTTTTGCGCAGCTCGTTTCCGACCGGCTCGGGGTGCCGATCGACAATGTTTCCATTGTTCACGGCGATACCGACAAGGTACAGATGGGCATGGGAACCTATGGTTCCCGCTCCGGGGCGGTTGGCATGTCCGCGATCGTCAAGGCGCTCGACAAGGTCGAGGCCAAGGCCAAGAAGATTGCTGCCCATCTGATGGAAGCAGACGAACGCGATATCGTCATCGAAAACGGCGAACTGAAGGTGGCCGGCACCGACAAGACGCTGCCGTGGTTCCAGGTGGCGCTCGCCGCCTATACCGCGCACAATCTGCCGGCAGGCATGGAGCCCGGATTGAAAGAAGGAGCGTTCTACGATCCTTCCAACTTCACCTTCCCGGCCGGCTGTTACATCTGCGAGGTCGAGGTGGACCCGGAAACGGGCAAGACCACGGTTGAGAAGTTCGTCGCGGCCGACGATTTCGGAAATATCATCAATCCGATGATCGTCGAGGGACAGGTGCACGGCGGTATTGCTCAGGGCATCGGGCAGGCGCTGCTCGAAGGCGTTCACTACGATCCGTCGAACGGGCAGCTCCTGACGGCAAGCTACATGGACTATGCCATGCCCCGTGCCGACGATCTGCCCTCCTTTGTGGTGTCGCACCAGAACACTCCATGTCCGGGCAATCCGCTCGGCATCAAGGGCTGTGGCGAAGCCGGCGCCATCGGTTCTCCGCCAGCGCTCATCAACGCCATCACGGATGCCATCGGGAACAACAGGCTCAACATGCCCGCCACGCCGAATGCGGTCTGGTCGGCGCTGCAGGCCGCGGAATAAGAGGGGGGACGTTTCATGCAGCTTTATCCAACCAGCTATCATCGCGCTTCTTCCCTGGAGGAAGCGGGCCGACTTCTTTCCGGAGCCGATGACGGCAAGTACATCGCCGGCGGTCAGACGCTGATCGCGACGCTGAAGCAGCGGCTCGCGCAACCGTCCGACCTGATCGATCTTCGGCATATTCCCGTGCTCAAGGGAATTTCCGTCGATGGACGGTCGGTCACCATCGGCGCCGGCGTCACTCATGCCGAGGTGGCGGAATCGAGTCTTATCCGCTCGGTCTGTCCGGCCCTATGCCATCTCGCCTCATTGATCGGTGATCCGCACGTCCGTCATCTCGGCACGATCGGCGGATCGATCGCCAATGACGACCCGGCGGCCGATTATCCGGCGGCGATGCTCGGGCTCGGCGCAACCATCGTTACCGATCGCCGTGAGATCGGGGCGGACGACTTCTTTGTCGATCTCTTCGAGACGGCGTTGCAGGAGGGCGAGATCATTACGGCCGTCCGGTTCACGGCGCCGGAACGGGCGGCCTATGCCAAGTTTTCCAACCCGGCTTCCCGGTTTGCCATGACCGGGGTTTTCGTCGCGAAAGGCCCGGCCGGCGTGCGGGTTGCCGTGACCGGCGCGGGGTCGAACGGCGTGTTCCGACATGCGGGGCTGGAGGAGGCGCTTGCGCGCGACTGGTCACCGGGCGCGATTGCCGATGTCGTAATTGATTCGTCGGATCTGATGTCGGACCTGCATTGCACGGCCGAGTATCGCGCCAATCTCGTGAAAGTGATGGCCAAACGCGCGGTCGGGGCCTCGTGATGTCGCCTGAAACGAGCCATTGCAGGAAAGGGCGGCCGCGGCCGCCCTTTTTTCTCCTGCTTGACGCAGATCAAGTTTGAAATGGAGACGATCGATTAGCACTTCTCTGGAAAGATTCTCAAAGCCGCGCCTTTTGTCGCAGTTTAGAATGAATTTACAAAGCCGGGGTTGACCGCCGACGCGTTGGATCCCAAAAGGGAAATAGCAGGCTGGAGTTTTTGACGATGGATTTCGAGGCGTTTTTCAAGAGCCAACTGGAAGGCCTTCACGAAGAAGGGCGTTACCGGGTTTTTGCGGATCTTGAGCGGCAACAGGGCAATTTCCCCCGCGCCACGCGCTATACCCAGGACGGTCAGCACGACGTTACCGTCTGGTGTTCCAACGACTATCTGGGCATGGGCCAGAACCCGACCGTGATCGAGGCGATGAAGTCGGCTATCGATCACTGTGGCGCGGGTGCGGGAGGCACCCGGAATATTTCTGGCACCAATCATTACCACGTCCTTCTGGAGCGTGAACTCGCCGACTTGCACGGCAAGGAATCCGCGCTGATCTTCACCTCCGGCTATATTTCCAACTGGGCGACGCTCGGTACGCTTGGCCAGAAGATCCCTGGCCTCATCATCTTCTCCGATGCGCTCAATCACGCATCGATGATCGAAGGTATCCGCTATGCGAAGTGCGAGCGGGTGATCTGGAAACATAACGATCTCAAGGACCTCGAAGCCAAGCTGGCGGCGGCCGACCCCAAGGCGCCGAAGCTCATCGCCTTCGAATCGGTCTACTCGATGGATGGCGATATCGCCCCGATCAAGGAAATCTGCGATCTCGCCGACAAGTACGGCGCGATGACCTATCTCGACGAGGTGCATGCTGTCGGGATGTACGGTCCGCGCGGTGGCGGCGTTGCCGAACGCGAAGGCCTGATGGATCGCCTGACGATCATCGAAGGCACGCTCGGCAAGGCCTTCGGCGTGATGGGCGGTTACATCGCGGCTTCCAATGCGCTTTGCGATTTTATCCGTTCCTTCGCATCCGGATTCATCTTCACGACAGCGCTGCCGCCGTCGCTGGCTGCCGGCGCGGTCGCTTCGATCCGTCATCTGAAGTCGAGCCAGATCGAGCGTTTCGCTCATCAGGAACGGGTGCGGCGCCTGCGTTCCATGCTTGATGCCCGTGGCATTCCGCACATGCCGAACCCGAGCCACATCGTTCCGGTGATGGTCGGCGATGCGGCCAAGTGCAAGTGGATCTCCGACATCCTGCTCGACAACTTCAACATCTACGTGCAGCCGATCAACTATCCGACTGTACCGAAGAAGACGGAGCGCCTGCGCATTACTCCGACACCGCTGCATTCGGATGCCGATATCGATCATCTGGTCGGTGCGCTGCATCAGTTGTGGTCGCGTTGCGCGCTTGCCCGGGCTGTCGCTTGATCCTTTATTCGATCGCTGTCATTTCGATGCGGAGCATGGAAACATGGTCCGCATTTTTCGTTTCAGGGATTTTCAGGAATGACTGTTGCAGATCGTGTCGACCGGATGATCGATCAGGCTGTCGAACAGGAGCGCATCACCGGCGCCGTGGTGCTGGTCTATCGGGACGGCGAACCTCTGCTGCGGCGCGCGGCTGGTTTTTCGGATCGCGAAGCCGGTATCCCCATGCAGATCGACAGCATCTTCCGCTATTCTTCCATCACCAAGCCGATCGTGGCGACAACGGCGCTGGCGATGGTCGATGCGGGCCTGTTCGGGTTAGACGACCGGGTTTCGGAATACCTGCCATGGTTTCGGCCGAAAACCGCCGATGGGGCCGAGGCGGCGATCACCGTTCGTCATCTTCTCACCCACACATCCGGTCTCGTTTATAATCCGGGGCTGGAACTCTTGCCCGCCGACCGGGCGATTACGCTTGGGATATCCGATACGGAGCTCGGGCTGGAGGAAAATTTCGCGCGCCACAACGATATTCCGCTCGCCTTTGCGCCTGGCGAACGCTGGGCTTATTCCTTCGCGACGGACATTCTCGGCGGTGTGGTCGCCGCCGTGCATGGCGGCAGCCTCGAAGCAGCCGTGGTTCACTACGTCGCCGGTCCTCTCGGGATGCACGATGCGCGCTTTCACGTGACCGATCCCGGCCGTCTCACCGTGGCTTACGGAGACGGCCCGTCGCGGCCTGTCCGCATGTCCGATCCCTGGGTTGCCGGAGAAGATGCAGGCTGGAGGGCCGTCTTTTCTCCTTCACGGATCTTCAATCCCAAGGCTTTCCAGTCAGGCGGGGCCGGCATGGCGGGCACGGCGGACGACCTTCTCAAGCTTCTGGAAACGCTTCGCACCGGCGGTGCACCGATCCTGAAACCCGAAACCGCCATAGCCGGCCTTTCCAACCAGATCGGGAATATTGAGGGTGAGCCCGGCTCACGCTTCGGGTTCTTCGGCGCGGTGATTACCGATCCCCGCGAGGCAGGAACCGCGCTGCCGCCCGGAGCGGTCCAATGGGGCGGCGTCTATGGCAACACATGGTTCATCGATCCGGCCGAAGGTCTGACGGTCATCAGCATGACGAACACGGCCCTTGAGGGTTGCATGGGCTTTTATCCCGAGATGCTGCGACGTGCGGTCTATGGCCGCCGCTGAACAGCTTGCGCGGCGGGAGTGGGATTTCAGGCAGCCTGTTCGCGGATGGCAATGATCTGAGCGGCGGTCCGCCTTGCCTCGGCATCTGCGGCGAAGACGTCAGCGATCGTCGACGCAGGCGGGCATGAGACTAGCCGGTCCATCACGGCCTCAACGACCTCGGCCATGTCGAGGAAGCCGATCCGCCGTTCCACAAAAGCGTTGAAGGCGGTTTCTTCCGCGGCATTCATTATCGCAGCCTGTACCCCGCCGCGTTCCAGCGCGATGCGTGCGAGCCGCAGTGCCGGAAACCGAGCCTCGTCGGGTGCTTCGAAATCGAGCCGGGCCAGTTTGGCGAAATCGAGCCTTTCCACATCCAGCTTCGGGCGCCTCGGATAGGTCAGCGCATAGCCGATGGCGGTGCGCATGTCAGGTGTGCCGAGTTGGGCGATGACCGAACCGTCGCTGTAACCGACCATCGAATGAACGATCGACTGAGGATGGACGATCACCTCGACCTGATCGGGACGCAGACCGAAGAGATGCTTGGCTTCGACCATTTCCAGCGCTTTGTTGAACATCGAGGCGCTGCCGACAGAAATCTTCAGGCCCATCGACCAGTTGGGATGGGTTCTTGCCGTCTCAACGGTGACGCCCGCCATCTGGTCGCGTGTGAAGGTGCGGAAAGGGCCACCGGACGCGGTAAGGATGATCCGCTCCAAAGCGTGCCGCTGTTGATTGTCGAGACACTGGAAGATCGCGCTGTGCTCGCTGTCGACCGGGATGAGCCTCCCGCCGCCGGCACGGACGGCCTCGACGAAGAGTTCACCTGCCGACACCAGACATTCCTTGTTTGCGAGTGCGATGTCAGCGCCGCGGCTTGCGGCTTTCAGCGTGGGGGCAAGCCCCGCCGTACCGACGATTGCCGCCATGACCCATTCGGCCTCAAGGCTTGCCGCCTCGTCGAGCCCCGACACGCCTGCCGCAACGTCGACACCGCTGCCGGAAAGCGCGTCCTTCAAGGCAATATACTGGCTTTCGTCCGCGGTCACCGCCAGCTTCGCACCCGTCTCGCGCGCCTGCTGTGCCAGAAGCTCGATATTGCCGTTGCCCGTCAGTGCCATAACCTCGAAGGTGTCGCGTCCGCCAAGTTGCCGTACGACATCGAGTGTATTGACGCCGATCGAACCGGTGGAACCGAGGATTGTGAGGCGTCGCGGCCTTCCGGTGTCCGTCGTCATATGGGTTTGTCCGGAGATTGCTTCATTCGCCGATCCGTCTACAAGGGAAAGCGGCGGGCGGCAAGCATTGCTTATAAATGCTCGTTCGGCTCGACGGCGATTGGTGGTGGCGGGGTGAGGAAGCTATGAGGTCCATATCGGTGTTCGCGCGCGACTATGGATCGGTATTTCTCGCCGTTCTCGCGCTCGCAGCGCTCGGCGGTGGTGGTCTTGCCTTTTTCCTCGGTCGTCCCGATCTTGCAATGCTTGCGTGGTTCGGCGGAACGGGGGTTGTCCTCGCTGCACTTGCAGTGGAAATCCTGCAGTCGCTTGCGAGGGGGCATCTCGGCGTCGATGTGATCGCCGGGCTTTCCATGTCGGCGGCGCTGGCTTTCGGGGAACCGCTTGCAGGCGCCATCGTGGCGCTGATGTATGCCGGAGGACAGCAGCTCGAAAATTTCGCCGAAGGGCGAGCGAGGCGGGAAATGACCGCGCTCCTTGGTCGCGTGGCCCGTACCGCCATGCGCTATGTCGATGGCCATTTGGAGGAAGTGCCGATCGAAAGTCTCTGTCCCGGCGAACGTATCCTGATGCGGCGCGGCGAGGTCGTACCTGTCGATGGGCGACTTCTGTCCGACCAGGCGGATGTCGACATGTCGGCGTTGACCGGTGAATCGCTCCCTGTGCGGCTTTCACGGCAGGACGAGGTGGCGAGCGGTGGCACCGTGGTGGGCAGCGCCTTCGATCTCGAGGTACTACGGCGTTCGGAGGAAAGCACGTATGCCGGCATCGTGCGACTGGTGGAAACGGCCCAGCAAAGCCGCGCGCCGATGATGCGTCTTGCCGATCGCTATGCTCTCTGGTTCCTGCTGCTGACGCTTGCGCTCGCCGGCAGCGCATGGTGGGCGAGCGGAGACAGCACTCGAGCGCTTGCCGTTCTCGTCGTTGCCACGCCGTGTCCTCTTATCCTTGCGGTTCCGGTCGCGATCATCTCCGGCCTCTCAAGGGCTGCATCCCGCGGCGTGCTGGTGAAAAGCGGCGGAGCGCTCGAAACGCTTGCGACGATCCGTGTCGCGGTGCTCGACAAGACCGGTACGTTGACCGGCGGACAAGCGGGGGTCGTTGCGATCCGGTCTTCCGGTGCCGTGCCGGAGGACGAAGTCTTGCGCCTTGCCGCTTCGCTCGACCAGGCTTCCAACCATGTCAGCGCGGAAGCGCTGGTGCGCGAAGCAAAGACGCGAGGCATGGTTCTTTCCACGCCTGTGGAGGTCGTCGAAACGCCGGGTACCGGTCTGGAAGGCCGGATAGATGGCCACGCGGTGGTGGTGGGCGGCAGCGATTTCGTGCGTGGCAGATGCTCGTCCGGCGATCCTCGCGCTCTGGGCGCCGATCTGCCGCCCGGCACTGCCGTCGTCGCCCTCGGCATCGACGGCAAGGTGGCGGGTATCATCCTGCTGGCGGATCGGCTGCGCCCAGACGCGGGTGCGGCAATCGATGCGTTCCGGGCGCAGGGCATTCGGCGCTTCGTGCTCGCATCGGGGGATCGCGCCGACGTGGTGGATGCTGCCGGCAGGATGCTGGGAGTCGACGAGATTCGGGGAGGCTTGCTGCCCGGAGAAAAGGTGGAGGTAGTTCTGGGCGAACGCCGCAATGGTCCGGTGATGATGATTGGAGACGGTGTCAACGACGCGCCGGCCCTGGCCGCGGCCGACCTGGGCGTGGCCATGGGCGCGCGCGGCGCTGCTGCATCCTCCGAAACCGCCGACGTGGTACTCTTGGTCGACATGCTGGAGCGTCTCCCACAGGCTCTGGCGATTGCCCGCAGGACGCGGCGTATCGCCCGCCAAAGCGTTGTCGCCGGGCTGGCTCTTTCTGTCGGGGCGATGATCTTTGCCGCGGGCGGATATCTCCCACCCGTCCAAGGCGCACTGTTGCAGGAAGTGATCGACGTGGCGGTAATCCTGAATGCCCTGCGTGCGTTGCGCGGCTGACCGCAGGGTGTTCGAATTTTCCGGAACAAAGCCGCCCGTGCTTGGTTCTCATCCTGTGCAATTCACCATGATGAGGAGACAGCGGTAATGACACAGAAGACTCTTGATGACCTGTTTCTTGAAACCCTCAAGGACATCTATTACGCCGAGCGCAAGATCCTGAAAGCCCTGCCGAAGATGGCGCGCGGCGCACAGGATTCCAAGCTGAAGATGGCATTCGAGAAGCATAAGGAGGAAACCGAGGGACAGGTCGAGCGTCTGCAGCAGGTTTTCGAGATCATCGGCAAGCGTGCTCGGGGCAAGACGTGTCCGGCGATCGACGGGATTATCGAGGAAGGCGAGGAGATCCTCGAGGAGTTCAAGGGAACGCCCGCACTCGATGCCGGGCTGCTGGCGGCGGCACAGGCGGTCGAACATTACGAAATCAGCCGTTATGGCACGCTGCGGGCCTGGGCCAAGCAGCTCGGCCATTCCAAGGCAGTCGCCTTGCTGGACGCCACCTTGGAAGAAGAAAGTGCGACGGATGACGCATTGACCAAGCTTGCCGAAAGCGCCGTCAATGTCGCAGCGCGGAAGAAGGCGGCCTGATTGCGTCGCGATAGCGGGTCCCGCGATTTGCCGGGACCCGTCCTTCCCAATTCCGAGAAATGAATACACAGGTCAAACGCGCCGCAGGTTCGACCGAATGGATCCGCCCGGTTCTCGGTCGTCTGTTTCTTGTGGCGCTTCTCCCAATTCCCTGAGCAATTGTCGCCTTGCGCGGTTCAAACGGCTCTTCACCGTCCCCATGGGACAGCCGCATATGGCGGCCGCGTCCTCGTAGCGTTCTCCCAGCATGACGATCAATATCAGCATCTCGCGATGGTGCTCAGGTAGCCTCCAGAGCGCGCGGCGAACGTCTTCGACCTCTACCGACCATTCCTGGCTGGCTTCCACCGTCAGATATTCGGCTATGTCGTCGGGCAGGCCGACATTTTCGCGACCCCGCCGCCGGATGTTCGTGAAAAAGCTGTTGCGCATGATGGTGAACAGCCATGACTTCAGGCGGGTGCCCGGCTCGAACTTGTCGAGATTGCCAAGCGCCTTGGTCAGGGTTTCCTGAACGAGATCGTCGGCATCCTCGGCCTTGCTGCAAAAGGTTCGGGCAAAAGCCCGGAGCGCCGGAATGAGTTCGACCACCTCCATCTGCGCATCGCGCCTGGCTCTCTGGGCTGCCAATGTCGTCTTCCTCTATGGCGAACAATACGGACGGGAGATATGCTATTTAACGCCGCCCGCCTGCTGTGGTTCCGGCCGGCGCCAACGGGGTATCGCGTTTGCGCAGGAACATCCGGAGCCGCGAACGGTTGGAATGACAGGACGAAGAACTGGCGAAGGGTAGGCATATCGCCGCGAAACAGGGCTGCGCCCCGGAGAAAGATGACGGAGACGGGCCTTTCGGACCGCTGGAGGTGGGCATGGGGAACGATCCAGGCAGCAATGCGCAGGATACGAAGGCTGACAGCCGGCTGGTTCGCCGCAAGCTGGACTTGCTGCATGGCGCCATCGAAGGAGAGCCGGTTCCAAACCGCCTGATCGAGGCCGCCTTCGCGCTTCAGCGCGCCATCGATCAAAAGCGTCAGTCCGGCTGGACGACGCGAAAATCGAAGAGATAGATCGAATTTTAGCGATCGGCTTAAGCGGACTCAAAAACCTCTCTGCCATTCTGCTCCAGACTGATCCAGGAGCAACCCGCCATGACCACGAGGATGAAAGCCCTCATTGTCGCGACTAACATTTCACTCGCCATGTGGGCGGGATTGATCGGCGTCGGTGTGTGGGCCCTCGGGGACGACAGGCCGCATCTCGACGGCCAGCTTACCGCCAGCATCGGCAGTGCAGAAGGCACCAAGTGCTATTGAGCTCCGGGCTTTGAATCTGCCGAAGGACCGCTGCCTGGTCGCCGGGTGAATGCCCGTTGGGGCGAAGATCCGTCAGGGCCGTACCAGTTCGGGGTCCACTTCCCGCAGAAGCTGCCGCATCGCATCCTGCCGGTCGCAGGCGTGCTTTCCCATGTAATGCCGGATGATGGCCTCCATCATCTCGTCGTCCGTCAGGGAGAATGTCTTGCGGAAAGTGGTTTCGATGTTCTGCGGTCTCGATGCAGCCCGCCGCAGCATGGCAAACACGCCCACGAAAGCCACTATGGCGAAAAGCCATAACGGCCATCCCATCTCCTGCAGCGTGCGGATTTCGAGACCGGTGATGCTGATTTCGTTCTGCATTGCGCCCCCGCAGCAATGATGACGCGCCCAATATCGTCGAATGCAGCATTCGCGATCAAGACGTGAAGCGCTATTCACGAGGGGGAATCTGAAAGACTGGTAAATATTCCCGGTGCGATTGCCCGCTCGACCCGCAGCAGGAATGAATGGTGATCCCGGCGCGATTCGAACGCGCGACCCCCAGATTAGGAATCTGATGCTCTATCCTGCTGAGCTACGGGACCACTCGACGCATCCATACAAAAGGCCGGGCGGGAAGCCAAGCCCTTTTGCGGCTGCAGGGTGTGGCATCAATCGGTCAGTCGCTGTTCGGCGAGGCGCACCCAATAGGATATGCCATAGGCAAGAACCTCGTCGTTGAAGTCGTAGGACGGATTGTGCAGTCCGGGGGTGTCGCCGTGGCCGATCATGATATAGGCGCCAGGTTTCGACTGCAGCATGAAGGCGAAATCCTCCCCGGCCATCGAAGGATCGATCTCGGTGTTGACCTTGTCCTTGCCGGCGACGTCCATGGCGGCGCGGGCGGCATGTTCGGTTTCTTCCGGATGATTGACCGTGACCGGGCAGGCACGTTCGTAGACGACTTCCGCTTCCGCCCCGTTGGCGGCGGCGAGGCCGTGGGCAATGTCATAGATACGCTTCTCGGCGAGGTCGCGGACGTTTTCGTCGAGCGAACGGACGGTGCCGGTCAGCGAAGCCTCTTCCGGAATGATGTTGTGGGTCGTTCCGGCGTTGAAGCGGGTGACGGAAACCACGACGGAGCGCAGCGGGTTGGCGTTTCGCGCGGCGATCAGTTGCAGGTTGGTGACGATTTGGGCGCCGATGGCGATCGGGTCTACCGTATTATGCGGTTCGGCCGCGTGGCCGCCGCGGCCTTTGACGGTGATGAAAAACTTGTCCGGAGCAGCCATGATGCCGCCCTTGCGGATCGAGAAGGTGCCGACCGGCTGGCCTGGCATGTTGTGCATGCCATAGACTTCCTTGATGCCGAAACGTTCCATCAGCCCGTCCTGAACCATGGCGAGCGCTCCTGCGCCGCCTTCTTCCGCCGGCTGAAAGATGACGATGACCCTGCCGTTGAAGTTCCGGGTTTCGGCGAGGTATTTTGCCGCACCCAGCAGCATGGCGGTATGTCCGTCATGGCCGCAGGCATGCATCCTACCGGCGATTCTCGAGGCCCATGGCTTGCCGCTCATCTCCTCGATCGGCAGCGCATCCATGTCGGCGCGCAGGCCGATGGAGCGACGGCTCTCGCCACGTCCGTTGATTACGCCCACGACCCCGGTTCTCCCGATGCCGGTCACGATTTCGTCAACGCCGAATTCCTTGAGCTTCTCTGCGACGAAGGCCGCGGTGTTCTCGACATCGTAGAGAATTTCCGGATTGGCATGAAGATGGCGACGCCATTCGCTGACCTCCGCCTGGAGTTCGGCAGCGCGGTTCAATATCGGCATGTTGCTTTCCTGCTCGACGATTTCAGAGTATTGCTTGGGACGGCGCGGGAATGTGCGCCTCAAGATTGACGTATTCAATGGGCTTTGCCATTGCTTGAAGTCATAGGGCAAATAATTGCCATTTGCGAGACTCATCCGCATCCGAAGAGGACTGATCGTGTCGACGAAGTATTCCGCCGTGCAGAAAACGCAGAAGACCGGTCGGGGGCTGGCAGCTCTCGTCTGCGTCCTGACTCTCGCGTTTCCGACGCTCTCCCATGCCAATCCCAAGATGGTCGTGGATGTCGGGTCGGGCCGGGTGATCGAACATGAAGATGCGTTCCGCAAGTGGTATCCGGCATCGCTCACCAAGATGATGACCGCCTATTCGACCTTCAAGGCGATCCGTGCGGGCGAGGTCTCGCTCGAAAGCGTGGTGACGATGAGCAAGAACGCCGCGGATCAGCCGGCGAGCAAGATGTATTACAAGCCGGGCGCCCAGTTGACGCTCGACAGCGCACTCAAGATCCTGCTGGTCAAATCGGCCAACGACATTGCCGTTGCTATCGGCGAGCGGGTCAGCGGGTCGGTCGATAACTTCGTTGCCCGCATGAATGCGGATGCAAGGAGCCTCGGCATGACCTCCTCGCATTTCATCAACCCCAATGGACTGCCGGGCAAGGGCCAGTACACAACCGCTCGCGATCTTGCGATCCTCGCGGTCGCATTGCGGCGCCAGTTTCCGGAATATGCCGGTTATTTCTCGCTGGAAGGGATCAATACCGGCAAAAAGGAATATCCCAATTACAACCTGCTCATCGGTCGTTTCGACGGCGCCGATGGCATGAAGACTGGTTATATCTGTGCGTCCGGCTTCAATCAGGTTTCCTCGGCGACGCGCAACGGCCGCACGGTCGTGTCCGTCGTGCTCGGTGCGGACAGTCTCGGCGGACGCGCCGATATTTCCGCCGAACTGCTGCAGAAGGCGTTGACGACATCGGGCAATTCCGGCCCGCGCCTCGATACGCTGCAGCCCTATGGGGACGCCTATGGCGAGGTGACCGATATCAGCGCCGAGGTCTGCAATCCGAAGGCGCGCGAAGTTCGTAGCGAAGGGCGCGACGAGGCCGGCCGCATGAAGCTGCGCTCGCCCCATATCCATGAAATGGGGCGGCCGCCACGCACGGTCTTTGCGGGTCTGATCCCCGGTACGGAAGCTCCCGCGAAGAAGCCGGGCAGCGCCGATGTCGCCGAGATCGCCAACGTGCCGATTCCGAAGCCGCGGCCCACATTCTGACTTCGAGAGATATCATGTCGCCTGTAAAAAGCCGGATTCCGGTTTCGATCATCACCGGCTTCCTCGGTGCCGGAAAGTCGACACTTCTCAACCGTATCCTCAAGGATGCGGCGATGAAGGATGCCGCCGTCATCATCAACGAGTTCGGAGAAGTCGGAATCGACCACATGTTGGTGGAGGCATCGAACGACTCCGTCATCGAGCTTGCGGACGGTTGCCTGTGCTGTACGGTTCGCGGCGAACTGGTCGAGACGCTGGCCATGCTGGTCGACGGCATGCAGACCGGCAGGTTGAAGCCGATCTCGCGGGTCGTGATCGAGACGACGGGACTTGCCGATCCGGCGCCGGTCATGCAATCGGTGATGGGGCATCCGGCCATCGCCCAGCATTTCGATCTCGATGGCGTGGTAACCGTCGTCGATGCCGTCAACGGCATGAAGACGCTGGACAGCTTCATTGAGGCGGTACGGCAGGTCGCGGTAGCCGACCGGCTGATCCTGACAAAGAAGACCCTCGCCGATGCCACAGGGATCGATGCGCTCGTGGCGAGGCTCAGAGAGCTCAATCCGCGTGCCGTGGTCACCGATGGCGACAGCGAGGAAGCCGGAGAGGTTGCCGTTCTTGTCAACGGGCTCTACGATCCGGCGACGAAGATCGCCGACGTCGACCGTTGGCTAAAGGACGAGATCGCGGAGGAACATCGTCACGACCATCACGACCATGGGCACCATGGTCACGGCCATCATGATGACCACGGGCACCACAGCCATGGGCATCATCACCATCATGACGTGAACAGGCACGGGGATGACATCCGTTCCTATTCGATCATCCATGACGCGCCGATCGATCCGATGGCGCTGGAGATGTTTCTCGATATTCTTCGCTCCACCCACGGAGATAAACTGCTGCGCATGAAGGCCGTGGTGGCGCTGACCGACCGGCCGGACTGGCCGGTGGTGTTGCACGGGGTACAGTCCATCTTTCATCCGCCGGTTCGCCTGCCGGGCTGGCCGGATCCATCGGATCGGCGCACGCGTCTGGTGTTGATTACTAGGGATCTGCCGGAAAGCTATGTGCGCGAACTGTTCGACGCCTTTACCGGACGTCCCGGAATTGACCGGCCGGACAGGGCTGCGCTCGAAGACAATCCGCTCGCCATTCCTGGCTTGAAGATATGAGGCGCCGAGATTTGGTGTCATGGCGCATGCCGTCATCGTGTAGCCGCTGCCGGTTTGCAGACAGCGGGCTCTAACGATCCGACCCCTTGCGGATGAGGAAACGATGACCGTCGTCGGTCCTGGTCGCCTCCAGGAGATCGTGGCCGTCTTCGCGGCAGAAATGCGGGATGTCGATCACAGCAAGTGGATCGGTGGTTTCGACCCTGAGTTCGGCCCCGGCGACCATGCCGGCCAGTCGGCGGCGGGTCTTGAGGACCGGCAGGGGGCATTTCAGTCCCTTGAGGTCATAGACCGCAGGCTCGCTCATGGCGACTACCAGAACTTCCAGAACGGTTTCTTTTCGGCCTGAGCGGTTTCCTGTGCCGGTGCGGTGGCGGCGTTCGCGGTCGCCGTCAGCGGATTGGGCTGCGGTACGGGAACGGCGGCCGGCGTGCCCTGCGGCGCGGTTGTCGCGGACAGAGCCGCAGCGGTCTGCTGCGGAAGCTGTGCGGTTGCCGGCGCGGGCGTGCTCTGGTTCGGTTTTGCAGCGGCCATGCGGGCAATCGCGGCCGGAGCCGAGGTCGGCGCAGCGGTCTGAGCAAGCTGCATTTTCTCGGCGTCCTCCACCGAGACAAGCTTGCCGGCCTTCAGGGCGGAACCGGTCGGCGCATAAGCGAGATCGTGACCCTTGCGCTGATCGGCGACGATCGCCTTGCGCTCGGCTTCGGTCGGATCGTACCAGACCTTGCCGCCAAGCTTCTTCAAGGCCTTTTCATAGGCCATCTGGTAGGTCTTGTTATAGGAATTCAACGCCATTTCCAGCGCCGGCGGGGTCGACATGGGCGGGCAGGCTGCGCCCGCACTCATGGCCTTGCCGCCTTCCACCTGCTGGTTGAAGACATATTTCTTGCCGCATATGCCGACTTCGGGCGGCCGCTTGGTCACCTCGAAATTGTCATAACCCACCTTCAGCATCTGCCAGAATTCGAAATGCTGGCTGTTGCGATGGCGCGCCATGTTTTCCGCCGTCATGCGGAAGGGGAAGGCCTGCAACTGAATGGTCTGCTGTCCACCCTTGAAAGCGTCGCGGGCAAAGGCGTAGATCTCGAGAATCTGTTCGTCGGTCATCGAATAGCAACCGGCCGACGAGCAAGCGCCATGGATCATCAGGTTCGTGCCGTTGCGGCCGTTCGCAACATCGTAACGGTTCGGGAAGCCGGTGTTGATCGCCAGGTAATATTTGGAATTCGGATTGAGATGCTGGGGCGAGAGGGGATAGAAGCCTTCCGGTGCCTGCCGGTCCCCTTCCTTCATCTTCGGGCCGAGGCGGCCGGACCAGGCGCAGATCGCGTATTCCTTGATCTTTTCGAAACGGTTGTCCGTCTTGGCTTTCCAGATCTCCAGAACGCCTTCTTCCTTGAAGATGCGGATGGCGATCGGCGAGTTGCGATCCATGCCCTTCGCCTGCATGTCCGCGAGGATCTTCGGCGAAAGGGGATGATCGTCCTTGTCCCTGACCTGGGAAAGATCGACGGTTTCGAGCGTTTCGTTGACTGTGCAACCGGCCAGAACTGTGGCGAGGGTCAAAACGAGGACTGACGATTTCCAACGCATTCGGGACGGCTCATCTCGAAGAAGATACAAGTGCTTTCGTCGGAAAGCGCCATGCTGCCAGTTTATGATTTCAATCTTTACAAACCATAAACCAAAGGCGCTTGCCCGACCAGTATAGTGCCGCCCCTAACGCCGCAAAGCAGCAGGATTGTGGCCGATTTGCACTGCAAGCCTCAGAGATTGCGCCCGATATTGAGGAATTTCTGGCGGCGGTCGTTGCGCAGCTTTTCGCCCGGCTGGCCAGAAAGCTCTGCAAGGGCGCCCGCGATGACATCGCCAGCGGTATCGATCACGCGCTCCGGATCACGGTGGGCGCCGCCGACCGGCTCGGGGATGATACCGTCGATAACGCCGAGTCCCTTGAGGTCGTCGGCAGTGATCTTCATGTTGGTGGCTGCCTCCTTGGCGCGGGTGGAATCGCGCCAGAGGATGGACGCGGCACCTTCCGGCGAAATAACCGAATAGATCGCGTGTTCCAGCATATAGACGCGGTTACCGGTTGCGATCGCGATGGCGCCCCCGGAGCCGCCTTCACCGATAACGACCGAGATGATCGGAACGTGCAGCGAAAGACACATTTCCGTCGAACGGGCGATCGCTTCCGCCTGGCCGCGTTCTTCGGCGCCGACGCCGGGATAAGCGCCGGCGGTGTCGATCAGGCTGACGACCGGCAGGCCAAAGCGGTCGGCCATTTCCATGATGCGGATGGCCTTGCGATAGCCCTCCGGACGGGGGCTTCCGAAATTGTGCTTGAGACGCGACTTGGTGTCGTTGCCCTTTTCCTGCCCGATGACGGCGACCGCCTGGCCGCGGAAACGGGCGAGGCCGGCCTGGATCGCGGCGTCCTCGGAGAATTTGCGGTCGCCTGCAAGCGGCGTGAAATCCGTAAACAGCCTGGCTGCGTAGTCAACGAAATGCGGACGCTGCGGATGGCGCGCGACCTGCGTCTTTTGCCAGGCGTTGAGCTTGGAATAGATCTCCACCATGGCCTCGCCGACCCTGGCTTCCAGTCGACCGATTTCCTCGGACGTGTCGATGCTCTGGTCTTCCTCGGCAAGTTTCTTCAGCTCGTGGATCTTTGCCTCGAGGTCGGAGATGGGCTTTTCGAAGTCGAGATAGTTGTGCATGAAATCCGTTCCGATCTTTCTGCCCTGGGCCATTCTTAAACATGGCGCTGGCATTGCCAGTCTGGAGAGCCGAGGCTCTAATCGTGGTTTTTGGCCTGTTTTGCAAGGGGGTGATGTGTCTGGACCAGCTTCTGAAGCCTTTCATCCAGCACATGTGTATAGATTTGGGTCGTGGAAATGTCGCTGTGGCCCAGCAATTCCTGCACGACGCGCAGATCCGCGCCGTTCTGCAGGAGGTGGCTGGCAAAGGCATGGCGCAACACATGCGGAGAAATGGCTGACGCCTTCAGGCCGGCTCGGATTGCAAGATCCTTAAGGTCGCGGGCGAAAACCTGCCGGGGCAAATAACCTTCCTTGCTGGCGGCGGGGAAAAGGAAAGGGCCGGTCTCGCCGCCCGTATCCGCGGCCAGCCTTTGACCGTAGTGGGCAACTGCCGCGATCGCCGCACGGGAGAGAGGCACCAGCCTTTCCTTGTTTCCCTTGCCGCGGATCATCAGGAAACGCCCTTCCTGGGCCAGAACCTTGACCGGCAGCGCCACCAGTTCGCTGACGCGCATGCCTGTCGCATAAAGCAGTTCCAGCAGGGCCAGCATGCGCAGCCGGGATAATTGCCCTGGGTCCGGCATGGCCGCTTCCTCCGCGGCCAGCGAGAGCAGTCGGTTCACGTCCTCCATCGAGAGTGTCTTGGGCAGGGGCCGCGCTTTTTTCGGGGAATCGAGGATCGCCGTCGGATCGTCGCCTCTCAAGCCCTCGGCATAGAGAAACTTGTAGAACTGCCGCATGGTGGAGAGGCGCCGCGCCTGCGAGGTCGGCTCGTATCTTCGCCTGGCGAGGTCCGACAGATAGGCGGAAAGGGCCTGCCGGTCGGCCGCGTACAGGCTAATGCGGCGGGAGGACAGGAACTCGTGGAGATCGTCCAGATCGCGTTCATAGGATGAAAGCGTGTTGGCCGCGGCGCCGCGTTCAGCGCTCATCATCTCCAAAAAGGCCTCCACGTGGGCCCGGCTCAGATCGGACAAGGTGGCCTCCGCTGATTATTGCGCTGGCGGATTGACGCGCTCAGATGGAATGCGAACGGTGACTTCCCGTTCCCGCGGCTCCACGAAAACCACCAGCGACCACATGATGCCATAAACGATCGCAACGGCAGTGGCGCAAAAGAAAAGGAAACGGAACAAGGTTGGCATGGCATCGTCCTCGGGTCAGGCCGAAAGCTGATATGACGACGTATCCTGCGCATTGCAAGGCGCGCGGCCATCGCTTTCCTTCATGCGTATGGCTTGACGCTTGCCCTTCATTTGTAAATACCGTGTTAAAACACTTGCGAACAGGCCGATGACCGATACGATTTTTCCCGATGTCCCGACTTTGGGCGAACGCGCCCGGGCCGCGCTGGGGCGCCGCAATCTCGTTTTCGTCGGATTGATGGGCGCGGGAAAATCCGCGATCGGCAGGATGGTCGCGGGGCAGCTCGGTCTGCCGTTCGTCGATACCGACATGGAAATCGAACGTGTCTCGCGCATGACGATCAGTGAGCTGTTTGCGGCTTATGGCGAGGACGAGTTCCGCGCTCTTGAGACGCGCGTCATCAAGCGCCTGCTCAAGTCCGGTCCACGGGTGGTTTCCACCGGCGGTGGGGCCTTCATCAACGAGAGAACACGCAAGCAGATCGAGAGGGGCGGCATTTCACTGTGGCTCAATGCCGATCTCGACGTGCTCTGGGAGCGGGTCAACAAGCGCGATCACCGGCCTCTTCTCAAGACGGAAAATCCCAAGAAGACGCTGGAAGACCTGATGCAGAAGCGCTACCCGATCTATGCGCTGGCGGATATCACCGTCCTGTCGCGCGACGTGCGCAAGGAGGTCATCGCCAATGAGGTTCTAGCGGCGATCATCGATTACACGGCAAAGGCAGCAAGCAAGAATGAGTAGATCAGACAATACCGAACGGCTGGTGCATGTCCCGCTGGGCGAGCGCTCGTATGACATTCTGATCGGACCCGGCCTGATCGGCCGGGCGGGCGGAGAAATTTCCACGCGGATCAAGGGTCGCAAGGCAGCGATCATCACCGACGAGCATGTCGGCGCGCTCTATCTCGACCCGCTGATGGACAGCCTGCAGACCGATGGCATCGAAGCCGTGTCGCTCAGCCTGCCGCCGGGAGAGAAGACCAAGAGCTTCGATTGCCTGACCAAGGTTTGCGACGTGCTGCTCGAGGCGCGGATCGAGCGAAACGACACCGTCATCGCGCTCGGCGGCGGCGTGATCGGGGATCTCACCGGTTTTGCGGCTGGGATCGTCCGCCGCGGGGTCCGTTTCGTGCAGATCCCGACGTCGCTCCTGTCGCAGGTCGACAGCTCCGTCGGGGGCAAGACCGGCATCAACACCCGGCACGGCAAGAACCTCGTCGGCATCTTCAATCAGCCCGATCTCGTTCTTGCTGATACCGACGTGCTGAACACGCTGAGCGAGCGCGAATTCCGTGCGGGCTATGCCGAAGTCGCAAAATACGGACTTATCGACAAGCCGGATTTCTTCGAATGGCTCGAACGCAACTGGAAAGACGTGTTTTCCGGTGGCGAGGCCCGCATCGAGGCGATCGCCACGAGCTGTCAGGCGAAGGCGGACGTGGTGGCGGCGGACGAGCGCGAACATGGCCGTCGCGCCCTCCTGAACCTCGGCCATACCTTCGGCCATGCCCTGGAAGCCGCGACCGAATATGACAGTCGCCGTCTCGTTCATGGAGAGGGGGTCTCGATCGGCATGGTGCTGGCGCACCAGTTTTCCGCCCGGCTCAATCTGGCAAGCCCGGACGATGCGGGGCGGGTCGAGGCTCATCTCAAGGCCGTCGGGTTGCCGACCCGGATCGACGAAATTCCCGGTGAACTGCCGTCGACCGAATTCCTGATGGATGCCATCGCCCAGGACAAGAAGGTCAAGAGTGGTAAGCTTACCTTCATCCTGACCCGCGGCATCGGCCAGTCCTTCGTCGCCGACGACGTGCCGGCCTCCGAAGTGTTCAGCTTCCTGGAGGAAAAGCGGGAAAAATGACATCCGGGGATGGCTTGCTGTCGCGCGCTGTCAATGCCTTGATCCGCAGCCTGTTGCGCATCACGGGCGTGCCTCTTGGCGGGGAAACGCTGGCGCTCGCCAATTCCGACACGCTGCACGTGGCGCTCCAACTCATGCAGCGCGAGGCCTCCACAGACAAGCAGGATCGCGACCGGCTGAGCGGCCTTTTCGAACTGGATGAGCTCGAGATTTCAGACGTCATGCGGCATCGCACCGCGATGCGGGGCGTCAATGTCGATGATCCGCCAGAGGTGGCGGTTCGGGCGGTGCTGGAAAGCCCTTATACGCGCATGCCTCTCTGGAAGGGGTCCGCCGAGAACATTGTCGGCGTGGTGCATGCCAAGGACCTGTTGCGGGCGCTCGCCGAGCCCGGCGTCGAGCCGGAAAAGCTCGATATTACCAAGGTTGCGCAGAAGCCCTGGTTCGTGCCTGACACCACTAGCCTTCGGGATCAGCTCGGTGCCTTCCTGCGGCGCAAAGTGCATTTCGCCGTGGTCGTCGACGAGTATGGCGAGGTCCAGGGCATCGTGACCCTTGAGGATATTCTTGAGGAGATCGTCGGCGATATCGCCGATGAGCACGATCTCGAAATTCAGGGTGTGCGTCAGGAAGCGGATGGCTCCATCGTGGTGGATGGCTCCGTGCCGATCCGCGACCTCAACCGGGCGCTCGATTGGAGCCTGCCGGACGAGGAAGCGACGACGATTGCCGGTCTTGTCATCCATGAATCGAAATCCATACCGGAGGAGCGCCAGGCGTTCACGTTCCACGGCAAGCGGTTCATTGTGATGAAGCGCGAGAAGAACCGCCTGACCAAGCTCAGGATCCGTCCGGTCGACGATGCGGCGAGATCGGAATAACGCTTGAAATCGCCTCGTCCGGGAACCATCTGAGGGTGGTTCCCACGACGACGGATCGCCTTGCGGCTACCAGCGGGTTTCCTCGCCCGGTGCGGCGGGCTCTATCGCCAGCGCATGCAGGCCGGCGTCGAGTTCCGGCTGAAGCAGCGCGGTGATCGCCCGGTGGCGGGCGAGCCTCGGCATGCCGCTGAAAGCGGCCGCCACGATCCTGACCCGCATGTGGGTTTCGCCCGTGCCTGTGATGTCCGGCTGATGACCGGCGTGATGGGCGCTTTCATCAATCACGAGAAGCCGCTCAGGCGAAAAGGCCGCGCGCAGTTTCGCCTCAATTGTGGTGCGTATGGACATGCTTTACCGCCCTGCTTCGGCAGCCCCCGAAAAAGCCCCCACAAAGCTCCCAACATTCGCGTTTGTCAATTCTTGTCGTCATTTGCCGGAGGCACCATAATCACCGGATGAAACTCGATTCAAAATATTTCGATCGGATCCGGACGCGTCGGAAAAAGGCGCCGGAAGCCGAGTCGGCACCTGCGACCTGTCAGTGGGACGGCTGCGACAAGCCGGGCGTGCATCGCGCGCCGGTCGGTCGCAACGCCGAGGGGCAGTTTTTTCTGTTCTGCTTCGAGCATGTGAAGGAATACAACAAGGGCTATAATTATTTCTCCGGCCTCTCCGACGGCGAGATCGCGCGCTACCAGAAGGAAGCGATTACCGGTCATCGTCCGACCTGGACGGTTGGCGTCAACAAGGCTGCCCGTTCGAGCCCCCTTCACTCGACCGCGCGGTCGGGTTCCGCGGCCTCCCAGGCACGCCTGAAGGACCCTTTCGGTTTCGTGCAGCAGAGCCGCGGCAATGGGCCGCGCTTCCAACCGCAGCTGCGGAAACTGAAGAGTCTGGAAGCCAAGGCCTTCGATACGCTGGGGCTTTCCGGCAATTCTTCTGCAGCGGAGATCAAGAGCCGTTACAAGGAGCTTGTAAAAAAACACCATCCTGACGCAAATGGCGGAGACCGAGGCTCGGAAGAGCGCTTTCGCGCTGTTATTCAAGCGTATCAATTGTTAAAGCAGGCTGGTTTCTGTTAATCCGAAGCTTGGGCAAGAAGCTTCATTTTATGCGGCCGGCTCCGGGGCGTCCGGCATGGAGAGACGATGAGCAAAATTGAACTTGATATTTCCAATCTCCCCGACACGACTGTGTCGGTTCGCGAGGTTTTCGGCATCGACACCGACCTGCGCGTGCCGGCCTACAGCAAGGGAGATGCCTATGTGCCGGATCTCGACCCCGATTATCTGTTCGACCGCGAAACCACGCTCGCCATTCTTGCCGGCTTCGCCCATAATCGCCGCGTGATGGTTTCCGGTTTCCACGGAACCGGCAAGTCTACCCATATCGAACAGGTTGCCGCCCGTCTGAACTGGCCGTGCGTGCGCATCAACCTCGACAGCCATGTCAGCCGTATCGACCTCGTCGGCAAAGACGCCATCGTTCTCAAGGATGGCAAGCAGATCACCGAGTTCAAGGACGGCATCCTGCCCTGGGCCTATCAGCACAATGTCGCGCTCGTGTTCGACGAATACGATGCCGGACGTCCGGACGTGATGTTCGTGATCCAGCGCGTGCTGGAATCGTCCGGACGCCTGACGCTTCTCGACCAGAGCCGCGTCATCCGGCCTCATCCGGCCTTCCGCCTATTCGCGACCGCCAACACCGTCGGTCTCGGCGACACCACAGGCCTCTATCACGGCACGCAGCAGATCAACCAGGCCCAGATGGACCGCTGGTCGATCGTTACCACGCTGAACTATCTGCCGCACGACAAGGAAGTCGATATCGTTCTCGCCAAGGTGAAGAGCTTTGCGGGCAACGATGCCGGCCGTGACACCGTTTCGCGCATGGTCCGTCTGGCGGATCTGACGCGCGCAGCCTTCATGAACGGCGACCTTTCGACGGTCATGAGCCCACGTACCGTCATCACCTGGGCCGAGAATGCCGAGATCTTCGGCGATGTTGCCTTCGCCTTCCGCGTGACCTTCCTCAATAAGTGCGACGAACTCGAGCGTACGCTGGTGGCCGAGCAGTACCAGCGCGCCTTCGGTGTCGAACTCAAGGAGAGCGCCGCCAATATCGTTGTAGGCGCATAAGAAGGCGATCGAAATGGCAGGTCGCGGCGACAATGTGAACGCGAAGCCCGGTGCGGGCGTCGATACCGAGCCGATGCGGCGGGCGATAACTGGCTGCGTGCGGTCGGTTGCCGGCAGTCCCGAGGTTGAAGTGGTGTTCGCCAATGAGCGGCCCGGCCTTGCCGGCGAGCGCGTGCGCCTGCCGGAGCTTTCCAAGCGACCGACGGCTCATGAGCTTGCCGTGACCCGTGGTCTCGGCGATTCCATGGCGCTTCGCATTGCCTGCCATGACCAGAAGGTGCATGCCGCCCTGGCGCCGCAGGGTGCGGATGCCCGCGCCGTTTTCGATGCGGTGGAGCAGGCGCGGGTTGAATCGATCGGAGCGCTCAGAATGAGCGGTATGGCCGCCAATATGAGCGCGATGAATTCGGAAAAATACGCCAAGGCGAATTTCTCCGGCATCAGCCGGCAGGAGGATGCTCCGATCCAGGAGGCCGTCGCCATGCTAGTCCGCGAGCAGCTCACGGGAGAAAAGCCCCCGGCCAGCGCCGGCAAGGTGCTTGATCTATGGCGTCCTTTCATCATGGAGAAGGCGGCCTCCAGCCTCAATGAACTGAAAGACGCGATCGACGATCAGCAGGCCTTCGCCAAGGTTATCAGACATATGCTCTCGGCCATGGAAATGGCGGAGGATGTCGGCGAGGACCAAGAGGAAGGCGACGAAGACCAGTCGACCGACGAGGATCAACCGCGCAGCAACGAAGAAGAACAGGAAAACGCCGAAGAAGAGGCCGGTTCGGAATCCGCTCCCGCCGAGGAAAGCGAAGCCTCGCAGGAACAGATGGAAGACGGCGAGATGGACGGCGCCGAAATCTCCGACGACGACATGTCGGACGAGGGCGATGACGATTCCGAAACGCCCGGCGAAATGCGCCGGCCGGCCAGTCCCTTCGACGATTTCAACGAGAAGGTCGATTACCGGATCTACACCCAGGAATTCGACGAGGTCATCACGGCGGAAGAGCTTTGCGACGAAGCCGAACTTGATCGTCTCCGGTCCTTCCTCGACAAGCAGCTCGCACATCTGCAGGGTGCCGTGGGACGCTTGGCGAACAGGCTTCAGCGTCGTCTGATGGCGCAGCAGAACCGTTCCTGGGACTTCGACCTGGAAGAAGGCTATCTCGATACCGCCCGCCTGACCCGTCTGGTGATCGATCCGATGCAGCCTCTGTCCTTCAAGCGGGAGCGCGACACCAAGTTCCGCGACACGGTCGTGACGCTGGTGATCGACAATTCCGGTTCGATGCGCGGCCGGCCGATCACGGTTGCGGCCACCTGCGCCGATATTCTTGCCCGCACGCTTGAGCGTTGCGGCGTCAAGGTCGAGATCCTCGGCTTCACGACAAAGGCCTGGAAGGGCGGTCAGTCGAGGGAGAAGTGGCTGGCGAGCGGCAAGCCCGCGACGCCCGGTCGCCTCAACGACCTGCGCCATATCGTCTACAAGTCCGCCGATGCTCCGTGGCGGCGCGCCCGCCGCAATCTCGGTCTGATGATGCGCGAGGGTCTGCTCAAGGAGAACATCGACGGCGAGGCCTTGATGTGGGCGCACGGCCGTCTTATGGCGCGGCAGGAGCAGCGCAAGATCCTGATGATGATCTCGGATGGCGCGCCGGTCGACGATTCGACGCTGTCGGTCAATCCGGGCAATTATCTGGAGCGCCACCTGCGCGCCGTGATCGAACAGATCGAGACGCGTTCGCCGATCGAACTGCTTGCCATCGGGATCGGGCACGATGTGACGCGCTACTATCGCAAGGCTGTGACCATCGTCGACGCAGACGAGTTGGCGGGTGCGATGACCGAACAGCTTGCTGCACTTTTCGAGGACCAGAGCGAGAGCGGCGGCAAGCGCGGCGGTCGCACGCGCCGTGCTGGCTGACCGCGTGGGGGCTGGAGAATTGCGGTCTGGACGGCTGCTTGCGGCTGCACTGATCGGTATTTCCGTTGCGTGGGGTGATGTGGGCGCTGCGGGCGAGATTGTTGCCGCACCCATGGACGCCCGGCCGATCACCTCTTTCCTGCCTGGCTCCGGCGACACCCGTTTCGGTGCGTTTGAATTTTTGGGCGGGCTCGAGCTTTCCTCCTCCGAACGGCTCTTCGGGGCATGGTCGTCGATCAGGTTGACCGATGACGGGCGGAAATTCATCGGTGTTCTCGATACCGGTCACTGGCTGACGGGTTCGATCAAGCGAGACCCATCCGGTCGTCTTGCTGGTCTGGACGATGTGACGATTGCGCCGATGCTAGATGCCGCCGGCCGCAGTTCGGCGCCGAAGCGCACTGTTGATGCGGAGAGCCTTGCCCTGCGCGGCGATGAAGCCTTCGTCGGTTTCGAGCAGGTGCATCGCGTCACGGGCTATTCTCCGCTTTCGACCATTGAGACCGCGCGGCCGTTCCTGCGGGCACTGCCCTTGCCATTTCCGGCAGGCAGATTGCGCGGCAACGGTGGGATCGAGACGCTGGCTGTCGCCTCCCAGGATGGGCCGCTGAAGGGCGGTCTCGTGGCAATTGCGGAGAAGAGCGTCGACAGCGACGGCAACCTCTTTGCCGGTATTCTCGACGGTCCCCTGAAAGGCGGTTTTCGCGTGGTGCCTCACGACGGCTTCGACGTGACCGACGGGGATTTTCTGCCCGATGGCGACATGCTGCTGCTGGAACGCCGGTTCACCATCGCCACGGGCGTTGCGATGCGCTTGCGCCGGATCGAGGCCGCAAGCCTCAAGCCCGGTGCCGTCGTTGACGGCGAGATCATTCTCGAGGCCAACGGTTCCGCAGAGATCGATAATATGGAGGGGTTGGACACCTTTGTCGCTGCAGACGGGTCCACCCATGTCATCCTGGTTTCGGACGACAATCATTCGATCCTGCAGCGGACGGTGATGCTGGAATTCCGGCTCGTGGACTGACGAGCCGGAACAATCGATGTCGAAATCAGGCGGAGCGGGCCGGAGCCATGGGCTTCAGCACGTTCATCAGGGCTCCATAAGGCAGAAGCATGAAGAGGCCGACAAGTATCTTCACGCACAGGTCACCCAGCGCCCAGGAGATCCAGCGCGGAGCCTCGGTGGAGAAGATGCCGAGGATCGGAGCCGATGCGATGGCAAAATCGTCGTTGGGGCCGATCATCGAGAAAATGGGAGCAAAGGACAGCGAAAAGAAGATCGCGGTGTCCAGGGCCGAGCCGATGAGCGAGCCCATCAGTGGCGCCTTCCACCAGTCAAGCCGGCGCAGGCGATTGAAGACGGAGATGTCGAGCAGCTGGCCGGCCAGATAGGCGGAGCCGGATGCAATCGCGATGCGGGGCTGCGAGGTGACGAAGGAGAGGACGACGCCCACCACAAAGCCCATGAAAACCACCTTGCGAGCGGTCGAGGGGCCGAACTGGCGGTTGGTCAGATCTGTAATCAGGAAGGCGACCGGATAGGTGAAGGCACCGTAGGTCAGGAGATCGCCGAGATTGATGCCTGCGAATTCGCCAGAAAGCGGATACTGGACGAGAATGTTGGATGCGACCACCACGGCCGTCATCAGCAGGCTGTAAACGAAAATAGCACGTGTCATCTGCATTTTTTTATCCTGGGTGATGCCACCAGTTGGAGGGACAAAGGAAAAGGCCTGCCGATTAACCCGGTCAAGCCTTCATGCCTTTGATAGCGATGTGGTGCAGAAGCTTATGCGGCTTCTGCGGTCTTCTTGACGATCTGGCGGCGCAGAAGGCGCGCGCGCATCGACAGTTCGTTTTCGTTCGCCTTCAGCAGGAAGGCATCGAGGCCACCGCGATGCTCGACGGAGCGGAGGGCGGCAGCGGAAACGCGCAGGCGGAAACGCTGGCCAAGTGCATCCGAGATCAGCGTGACGTCACACAGGTTCGGCAGGAACTTGCGCTTGGTCTTGTTGTTCGCGTGGCTCACATTGTTGCCCGACTGGACGCCCTTGCCGGTCAATTCGCAACTGCGGGACATGGTACACCTATTTTTCTTTGCCAATGCACTGCTTCCGGACAACAGCCGGTCAAGCAATCCAACGGCGCTTGATTGGAAAGTTGCGGTTCTATAGTCAGACTGGCCGGCCACGTCAAGCCAAAGCTTGGATTTTCCTTCACGCGCGGGCCATTTCCGCTATGTTCTTGCCACAGTCCGGTTGAAGGATAAAGCTCGAAGCGATTTGCCGAATGCGCTTTCTCGAACCCGGGGGTCCCAATCTTGCGTTTCTCCAGCCTTGCTTTTGCTGTTGCGGTGTCGGTTGCCACATCTGCGGCCGGGCAGGATATTCGCTACCGGACGGACTACAGCGTTTCGCTCGGTGCACTGCCGATCGCCAGGGCTTCGTTCCTGACGGAGGTGAACAACGAGAACTACAAGATTTCCGCCAATTTCCGCTCGTCCGGGCTCATTGACATCATTTCCCGGATTTCCGCAGAGAGCACCGTTTCCGGTCTCCTGAGCGGCCAGCGCATGCAGGCGCAGCATTATCGACTGGTCTATCAGACGGGCAGGAAGACCAGCGTCTATGACGTCAGCTACCAGAACGGCAATGTTACGAAGACCGTTGTCGAACCGCCGCCCAAGCCGCGTTCTGCAAGCTGGATCGCCGTGACCGACGAAGACCTCAAATCGGTATTCGATCCGATCACTGGGCTCATTGTTCCCGATGGCGAAGCCGTCTGCCCGCGGACGCTGCCGATCTATGACGGCGAGAGCCGGATGGATCTCATCATGACGCCGAAGGGGACGCGCAGTTTTACCGCCGGAGACGTGGAAGGAGAGGCTGTCGTCTGCGGTATTCGATATGTCCCGAAGTCCGGCTTTCGCAAGGGACGCAAGGATATCGAATATCTTCGCAGCGTGACCGGCATGGAAATCTGGTTTGCCAAGACGGCACAGCTGAAGGTATACGCTCCGGTCTACGCGCGCGTGCCGACGCGCATGGGCACTCTGTATGTAACCGCCGTCAAGTTTGACGGCTGATGACGCGGGAACGCCTCTATTCCCGCAATGGGGGATAAAGGTGAAGATCAGGTCGACGCTTATCGGGTTCACGGCCATTCTCATGTGGTCGTTTCTGGCGCTGCTGACGGCCGCCTCCGGCAAGATGCCGCCCTTCCAGCTTTCGGCGATCACCTTTGCGATCGGCAGCCTGCCTGGCATCATAACCTTCATCCTCCGGCCCGAGCGGATCCGGCAGCTACGGCAACCCGCCAGGGTCTGGCTCACCGGCGTGATCGGGCTTTTCGGCTACCATTTCCTTTATTTCACCGCGCTCAGAAACGCTCCGGCCGTCGAGGCCGGGCTGATCGCCTATCTATGGCCGCTGCTGATCGTTGTGGGTTCAGCGCTGCTGCCGGGTGAAAAGCTGCGCTGGTATCACGTCCTCGGCGCGATGGCCGGTCTTGCCGGCACGGTGCTGATCGTTGCTAAGAACGGCATCTCCTTCGACCCTGCCTATGGCTTCGGTTATTTTGCCGCTTTTCTCTGCGCTTTCACCTGGTCGGCCTATTCGCTGATGACGCGGCGTTTCGAAGCCGCTTCGACGGATGTCGTCACGGGCTTCTGCCTCGCGACCTCGCTCCTTTCGCTCGTCTGCCATCTGGGGTTGGAGACGACCGTGTGGCCGGAATCGGCTTCTCAATGGATCGCCGTGGTCGGCCTCGGCCTCTTCCCCGTCGGTCTTGCCTTCTACGCCTGGGATTACGGCGTGAAAAACGGCGATATCCAGATCCTCGGAGCGTCTTCCTACGCGGCACCGCTGCTCTCGACGCTGATCCTCACGCTCTTCGGTTTTGCGGAGCCGAGCCTCAGGATCGGCCTTGCCTGCCTGTTGATTACGGGCGGAGCCATGCTCGCCGCCCGGGATATGATCCGTCGGCGTCAGCCTGAAGTGGAAGTGGAGGCTTGACGGTTCTGCGCCGCATGCCAAAGTGCCGGCATGACGATATTTTACCTCGCCGTATTATTGGGCATTGCCTATTTCGCGATATTGCCGCGCCCGGAAAGCCATTTCCGGACGGTGGCGAAAACCCTGCCGATCGTTCTTCTTTGTGTTTTTGCGGCTCTTTCCGGCGCATGGGCGCTTGTCGTTGCCGCGTTGGCGTTGAGCGCCGTTGGCGACGCCCTGATTTCCCGCAGCGGTGAGCTTGCCTTCAAGCTCGGTCTCTGGGCCTTCCTCATCGTTCTCTTGATCTATGCCACGGTTTTCTATCAGGCAGGCGATGCCGATATCTTTATGGCCGCTCTGTGGCGGTGGGCCGGGGCCGCCGCTTTGCTGGTTGCCGGAATTTTCCTGCTACGCATTCTCTGGAAGCCGACGGGACCATTGGCGCCTGCCATTGCCTCCTATATCGCCGCGATGCTGGCGATGGGCCTGATGTCCTTGACCATGCCGTCGCCCTTCGTTTTCATCGGGGCTGTGGCGTTCCTAATTTCGGATGCCCTGATCGCGCTCGAGACTTTCCTGTTGAAAGATGAGGGCCAGAAGAAGATAGCAAGCTATGCTGTCTGGGCGTTTTATTTTCTCGCCCAGTGCATCCTGACCCTCTCGCTGGTGTATCTCTAGTCGATCAGATGCCTGTCGGTTTCCAGCCTGGCGGAGCCATCTCGAAGGATGCGTATTCGAATCCCGGTGCGACGGTGCAGCCGACAAGCGTGAAGTCGCCGAGGCTTTCGGCGGCCTGCCAGCCGCCGGCTGGTATAACGGCCTGTGGTCTGGCGCCGCCGGCAAGGTCCGGCCCAAGCACGAGAGTTTCAACGGTGCTACCATCCGGCGAGCAATGCAGCGCCAGCGGCGCGCCGGCATAATAGTGCCAGATCTCGACGGCGTCCTTCACGCGATGCCAGTGGGACCGTTCGCCCTCCTGAAGCAGATAATAGATGGCAGTGGAGTGTCCGCGCGGCGCGCCTGCGGGATCGCGAAAGGTCTCGACGAACCAGCCGCCTTCCGGATGGCGCTGCATGCCGAGCGTTTCGATGATTTCTTCCGCCCGCATTAGAAATTGTCCTTGCGCTTGCGGATCTCGGCGAAGACTTCCTCGTTGGTTCGTCCTTCCATCAGCAGGTTCCGGCGAATGGCCGGGTCTTCCGCCCGCAGGAAGGGGTTGGTTTCCTTCTCGAGGCCGATGGTGGTCGGTATGGTGAACTCGCCCTTCTGCCGTTTCTCCTCGATTTCGGCGGCGCGGCTCACCAGTCGCGCATTGTCCGGATCGATGGTCAGGGCGAAGCGGGCGTTGGAGAGCGTATATTCGTGCCCGAAATATACGGCGGTTTCGTCCGGCAACGCCGCCAGTTTCTGCAGCGAATGCCACATGTCGGACGCGGGCCGTTCGAAAAGACGTCCGCAACCGAGCGCAAACAGCGTATCGGCGGCAAACAGGATCTTGCTGTCAGGCAGGTGGTAACAGATGTGGCCGGCGGTGTGACCGGGCGTTTCGATCACCCGAACCGTCCTTGATCCGAAGGTGAAGCTGTCGCCGTCGCCGACGGCGCGATCGAGCCCCGGTATGGCGATTGCCTCGTTGCGGGGGCCGATGATCTCGCAGCCGAAATGCTCCTTGAGCGCCAGATTCGCCTCGACGTGATCGCCGTGATGATGCGTGGTGAAGATGTGGGTGATCGACCAGCCACGCCGCTTTGCCGCGGCAAGAATAGGCTCCAGTTCCGGCGCGTCGATCGAGGCGGTGACGCCGGATTCCTCGCAATGGATAAGAACGCCGAAATTGTCGCTCCGGCAGAGAAAGACTTCGATGTCCAGGGGTTTCATCAGACCTCAGTTCCTTCCTGATGGTTCGCCGGAATGTAGCGTGTTCGGTCTTGAAGTCCAATCGCTGGCTGCTATCAATGAGGCATGCACGTCGATATCGTCGATCTTCGCCAGTTCTACCACTCCATGCTGGGGCGCGTGGCGGAGCATTCGATTGCCATGGCTCTTTCATCGCTCTGGGCGCGTATGCCGGAGGAGCGGTTGGTCGGTCTCGGCTATGCCGTTCCTTTTCTCGACCGCTTCAGGGCCGATACCGAGCGGACCTTCGCCTTCATGCCTGCGGGGCAGGGGGCGGTGAACTGGCCCGTCGGAGAACCCTCTGCCACGGCGCTGGTGTTCGAAGAGGAATTGCCGCTGCCAGATGCCTCGATCGACCGGGTGCTGATGGTGCATTCGCTGGAATTTACGGAAAACCCGCGTGAGACGCTGAAGGAGATCTGGCGCATCCTTGCACCCGGTGGCCGGCTGGTGATCGTGGTGCCCAACCGGCGTGGCGTCTGGGCGCGGATGGAGCATACGCCCTTCGGCTCCGGGCGGCCGTATTCGCGCGGGCAGCTCACCACCCTGCTCAGGGAAACCAATTTCACGCCGGGCGCAAGCGCGGAGGCATTGTTCTTCCCGCCGTCGAAGATCCGGGCGGTGCTGAGGCTCAGGAGCGGATTCGAGCGGATCGGGCGCATGCTCTGGCCGGCCTTTTCCGGTGTTATCGTGGTCGAGGCCCAGAAACGTCTCTATCAGGGGCTGCCGGTCGCGGCCCGCGCTTCTCGCCGGGTTTTCGTGCCGGTTATCGCGCCGCATGGCGTGCCGACCACGCGGCAGGCGGTCAGGCGCTGAGAGCCGTCGGTTTTCTGCCCGAAGTCTCGACAAATCCGGTGTTCCGCTTTATTGGCTTTCGCCGACATGACCGGGTCTTCACCCGGATTTTTCGAGACAGAAAGCCAGTTTGATGAGCATCGAAGTGATGAAGCCGACACCGCGCCCGGGTATTCTCGACATTGCCGCCTATGTGCCGGGCAAGGAGCATGCGCCGGGTGTCGCCCGCGTCTTCAAGCTGTCGTCCAACGAGTCGCCGCTTGGCCCGAGCCCCAAGGCGATCGGCGCTTTCCAGCAGAGTGCAGGCCATCTCGAAATGTATCCCGACGGACAGGCGCTGGCGCTCCGCGAGGCGATTGCCGATGTCCACGGCCTCAACATGCACAATATTCTGTGCGGCAACGGTTCCGATGAGCTTTTGGGCTTGCTCTGCCACGTCTACCTTGGCGCCGGCGACGAGGGCATCATCACCGAGCACGGCTTCCTAGTCTACAAGATCCAGATCATGGCCGCGGGTGCCACCCCCGTCGTGGTGAAGGAGAAGGATTGCACTGTCGACGTCGATGCGATCCTTGCTGCCGTCACCGAGAAGACGAAGATCGTCTTCCTCGCCAATCCGGGCAATCCGACGGGCACCTACGTGCCGGCAAGCGAAATCCGCCGTCTGCATGCCGGACTGCCGGGCAATGTCATTCTCGTGCTCGATGCCGCCTATGCCGAATATGTGCGTCGCAACGATTACGAGGCCGGTGTCGAACTGGTATCGAGCAATCGCAACGTCGTCATGACCCGGACCTTTTCCAAGGTCTACGGTCTGGCTGCGCTGCGTATCGGCTGGGTCTACGGGCCGTCCGAAATTCTCGATGCCCTCAATCGCGTGCGCGGTCCCTTCAACCTCAACGCGCCTGCCATCGCTGCCGGTGCCGCCGCCATCCGCGACCAGGAGTTCGTCGGCAAGGCCGTCGAGCACAATCTCGTCTGGATCGAAAAGGTCACCGAGGCGCTGACCGGGCTCGGTCTCAAGGTCACTCCTTCCGTCGCCAACTTCGTTCTCGTGCATTTTCCCGATGTCGACGGCAAGCGCGCGCCGGAGGCCGATGAATTCCTGACCAGCCGCGGTTACATCCTGCGAGCGGTGCGCGGCTATGGCTTCACCAACTCGCTTCGCATGACGATCGGCAGCGCCGAGGCCAATCTCGGCGTCATCGAGACGCTTACCGAATTCATGGGACGCGCGTGATGCCGGAACCCATGTTCGACCGTATCGCGCTGATCGGTATCGGCCTTATCGGCTCTTCAATCGCCCGTGACGTAAAGGAACTCGGATTGGCTCGCGAGGTGGTGGTCTCGACGCGCAGCGCCGATACGCTGAAGCGGGCCGAGGAACTGGAACTCGGCACATCCTATTCACCGTCGGCTGCGGACGCCGTCGAGGGCGCCGATCTCGTGATCGTTTCCGTGCCTGTCGGTGCTTCCGAGGCTGTGGCGAAACAGATTGCTCCGCGGCTGAAGCCGGGCGCGATCGTCACCGACGTCGGCTCCACCAAGGCTTCCGTCATCGCGCAGATGGCGCCGCATATGCCGGAAAACGTGCATTTCATTCCCGGCCATCCGCTGGCCGGTACGGAAAAATCCGGTCCCGATGCCGGTTTCATCGGCCTCTTCAAGGGGCGCTGGTGCATCTTCACGCCGCTGCCCGGAACGGATGCCGATGCGTTGGCGCGGCTCAAGGCTTTCTGGGAAGCGCTCGGCTCCCGGGTGGACGAAATGGACCCTCAACACCACGACAAGGTGCTGGCGATCGTTTCCCATCTGCCACATATCATCGCCTACAACATCGTCGGCACTGCCGATGATCTCGAAACGGTGACGGAATCGGAAGTCATCAAATATTCGGCCTCGGGCTTCCGCGATTTCACCCGCCTTGCGGCTTCCGATCCGACCATGTGGCGCGATGTCTGCCTGCACAACAAGGACGCCATCCTTGAAATGCTGGCTCGGTTTTCGGAGGACCTCGCCTATCTGCAGCGGGCGATCCGCTGGGGCGAGGGTGACAAGTTGTTCGAACTCTTCACCCGCACACGCGCGGTTCGCCGTTCGATCATCGAGGCCGGCCAGGACGTCGACGTTCCGGATTTCGGTCGTCACGCCCTCGACAAGAAACCCTGATTTGCGGACCCTCAGATCGGCGGCAGGACGCCGATCGGGATAAAGCCACCGAGTATGATGACGCCGTTTTCGATCTTCAGGTCGACACCGCCGTTCTGCTTGCCGGAGAACAGCGCCTTCAGGATCTTCGTGCCGCTTTTGATGTTGTCAGCGGCATCGGGAAAGGCTGTGACAAGGGTATCTTTCCAGCCGTCTATTCCTTCCATCTCGAGGCGGAGCTTGCCGGAAATCTGACCGTCCGTGCCGACAGAAAAAGGCCCGTTCGCCGTCAGGACACGGCCTCCGCCAAGATCGATCGCAATTCGGCGGATCTCGCCGCTGCTGCCGTATAATCCCTCTCCCCGGTCGCCCTGCATGTCGAGATATTTCGCCTTGCCGGCAAGGGTCAGGTCCACAGTCGTCGAAACCGGCGGCATGACCGGCGCTCCGCCTGCCAGGCGGAAAATCCCGTTGCGAATGAGGAGAGCGATATCGAGGTCGTCGCCGTTGCGGCGGGCGTGGGCTTCGAGATGTTCGGACGCGGTATCGAAAGTCTGGCCGGTGGTCATCGCGGTCAGGGTCGCTTTTGCGCCTGTTGCTTCCAGCGAGGTGCGATCGACTCCCGACAGACCGGAGTTGACGCTTGATCGCAGGGCCTGCCATTGCAGCGCGGCGGAGAAGCCGAGGGCGGAACGCACCTCGCCCGGACCGTCGAGCTCCCAGACGACATGGCCCGGCGCGTAGATCTGGGCAGCCGAGCGCAGCGCGCCGAACGAGGCCGAAAGACCATGGAAGCGGTCGTCGAGACCGACCCTGGAGCAGAAAAGTCCGATGCGGAAGGGAAAGCCGCGAACCGCCGTGTCCTCGCAACTGATGTTGACTTCCGCCGGATTTTCGCCGCCGAAGAAGGCGAGAAGGCTCTTCTGCAGCGAATTGGCCGCGAAGAACCACGCCCCGCAATAGACGGCGATGGCGAGCAGGATGAGGATGCCGAGACGCATAATCTTGCGGCTCATGGCACTTGTCCCGGGCTTGTTCGTTGCCATCCGGCGCTCCGATCGTAAAATGGTTGTTCGGCAAACGGGAATGACTTGCGATATGGACGAATTTTGGGTGTTTGGCTACGGATCGTTGATGTGGAATCCGGGCTTCCCCTTTGAAGAGCGGGTTCAGGCGCGGCTGATGGGATATCGCCGCTCGCTCTGCGTGCGTTCATGGGTGCATCGGGGTACAGAACAGCAGCCGGGACTGGTGCTCGGCCTTGACCGGGGCGGATCGTGCAGGGGTGTGGCCTTCAAGGTTTCCGATGCCAACCGGGACGAGACGCTCGACTATCTCAGGCAGCGCGAACTTGTCACGCACGTTTATCTCGAGCGGTTTCTGCCGCTGAAACTCGATGACGGCCGCATCGTCAAGGCTGTAACCTATGTCGTAGATCGGGCGCATCATCAGTATGGCGGCGGCGTCACGGTCGGCGAGGCTGCCCGGATCGTCAACGCGGCTGTCGGTCAATCCGGTCCCAATCCGGTTTATGTCGCCAATACGGTCGCTCATCTGAGAGAGATGGGTATCCGCGACCATTGGCTCGAGGCCGTGGTCGCGGAAATTGCAAGGCTTGAGGGTGTTGGCGTGGAAGAGGCGTTGTGAAACGCCTCAGCCTGCCAGGGCGCGTGCGACGGCCGCACGAATATCCGGCAGGGCGAAGGGCTTCGAGACGACGTCGATGATCTTTGCGGCGAGGTCGTCGGCGCGTTCGCGCTGCTCGGCATAGCCGGTCATCAGCAGGATCTTGAGGTCAGGGAAGGACGAAGCAGCACGGTGCGCCAGTTCTATCCCGTCCATGACGGGCATGCGGATATCTGAAAGCAGGAGATCGAAGGATTTTTCCGAGAGGCGCTCGAGTCCTTCGGCGCCATCGGCCGCCTCATAGGTTTCGTGGCCGTCGAGGCGCAACGCCCGGGCCACGAAGGACCGCAGCGAATCTTCATCTTCGGTAATCAGGATTCTCGCCATGATCGAACTTGCGCTCCCGTCTTGTCTGTGCGCCCCGGGAGGCAAATCATCATGCTTTCCTTTTCGATCGGTAAACACCGCAGACAGCGGCCGTGCCCATGGTTAACAAGTGCTCTTTGTCATCCGGCAAGAGTTGGCCTCCCGCCGATGCTCCGAACCCTGAAAGGCCCTAAGCGTCACCGGTGACGACACCCACGAAGGGCAACTCGCGGAAGGCGTAGGCTACGTCCATGCCATAACCCACGACGAAATAGTCGGGGCATTCGAAGCCCACATAGTCGGCCTCGAAGACTTCCTTACGCTTGACTTTCTTGTCGAGCAGTACGGCTATGGTCACGCTTTTCGCGCCGCGTTCATACATCAGGTTCTTGGCGAAGAGCAGCGTGCGTCCGGATTCCAGGATGTCGTCGATCAGGAGGACGTTGCGACCGCTGACATCGCTGTCGATGTCCTTGATGATCTTCACGCCTTGAGACACCGTGCCGGTGCCGTAGCTCGACAAGGTGATGAATTCGACTTCTGGAGCGAGGCCGACGTCGTGCAGGGCGCGGATCAGGTCGGCGGCGAAAATAAAGGAGCCCTTGAGGACCGAAATGACTAGGAGATCATCGCAGGGGCCGCTGGCAATCTCGGCGGCCAGCGCATGGTTGCGCTCGGCGATCTGCTCTGCAGTATAGAGCGGTTCGATGTTCTTTCCGCGGACGACGGGCATGGATGCACTCCTTCAGCACAGCGGCCTCATGCTGCTGGCGGCCGCGGGAAGGTTGGCGGATAGCACAGTCAGGAGCGTGAGGCATCCGCTTCTTCGAAGGAAAGCCGCAATTCCGGCAATTTTCCACCGGGATGCTGCAGCCGTGCCGAGATTCCGCGGCTATGTCCGGCGTCAAGTTCATTCACCGGACTGTCGATATAGGTGCTGGCAATCACCTGGCCGCCGGAGATGAGATCCGCACGCAGCTTCGGGACGAGCGTACGGTTTTCACTGCGATTCTCGACGATCGCATTGACGAGCAGAACACGCATGCCGTTAGCGTCCTGTGGCGTCAGGCTGATATGGGTGATGTCCAGCGGGCCGGAAGGCGCCGCCGCGTTCTTCGCAGTGCCGCCGGCAAAGACGCTGGCAGCGGCAAACATCAGGGCGAAGGACGCGGAAACGACAACCGCGAAGGTTTTCTCGGAGAGCCGCTGCAGCGCCTGTTCGCTCCAGTGCAGAGGGGCGGCAAGGACGTTTGTCCAGTGGTTGAGAGAGGGCGCGGAGGTGAAGCGATGGGTTGAGCGGCGGCTGTTGTTGCTCCCGTTCGTGCCTTGCGACCGGGAGACGGCCTCGCGGATGACCACGAAATGGGCATCGACAATGTCCTCATCGACGCGGATCGGCCAAGCGTGCTGGTGGCGGCGGCGTTCGGGCGGCAAAAGGTCGATGACCGGCTCGTCGGGAACTCGTCGGGATCTCGCTGCGCTCATGGACCGGAGCCTTCCTTGAACCGCCCTTCCAGGAGCCTCTCCTCAAAGCGTCTGGGGGTGGACAAAACTGGGGCATTGAAACAATTTGTCCCCAGTCGTAAATTTAAATGGTTAATGCTTCGAAAAGATCCGGCGGAGAGAGCCGTTCTTTGACCCGTGTTTACCGGCCGTTAACGTGTGGCGTTAACATGTGGCCGGTCGTTAGATCCGTCAGACTGGGCCCGTCGGTTGATCCATTTCGAAAATGTCGGTTTGCGCTACGGAATGGGACCGGAGATCCTCCGCGACCTGACCTTCGACATTCCGAAGCGTTCGTTTCAGTTCCTCACCGGCCCTTCCGGAGCGGGCAAGACGACTCTGTTGCGCCTGCTTTTCATGTCGCTTCAGCCGACGCGCGGACTGATCCGCAGCTTCGGCCGGGACATCACCCGGATTCCACGCAGTGAGTTGCCGATGTTGCGCCGGCGGGTGGGAATCGTGTTCCAGGATTTCCAGCTTCTCGACCACCTGACGACCTATGAGAACGTGGCGCTGCCGCTTCGCGTGCGAGGCAAGGATGAGAACAGTTACCGCAAGGACGTCCTGGAACTGCTGAAATGGGTCGGACTCGGCGAGCGCATCAACGTCTTGCCGCCGGTTCTGTCCGGGGGCGAGAAGCAGCGTGTGGCGATCGCCAGGGCGCTGATCGACCGGCCGGAAATCCTGCTTGCCGACGAACCGACCGGCAATGTCGATCCGCCGATGGCGCGTCGGTTGCTCAGCCTTTTCCTCGAACTCAACCGTCTCGGAACTGCCGTCGTCATCGCCACCCATGACCTGGCGCTGATGGATCAGGTGGATGCGCGGCGGATGATCCTTACCGACGGGCGGCTCGACATCTATGAGTGATATCGATCAGCCTTCCCGCCGGAAGAATGGGGGCCAGACTCCGCGCCGCATCGAGATGAGCGTCCGCCCGACCGCGCCCATCCTGCCGCCCTCCAATATCCAGGGCAATGCCTTGATGGTGGTGATCGCGATCATGGCCTTCCTCGCCTGCCTGACGCTCGGCGCGGTCAGCATGGTGCGCGCGACCGCCGCAGGCTGGCAGAGCCAGATCTCACGGGAAATCACCATCCAGATCAAGCCGGACGACAATCTCGACATGGAGAAGACGCTGGCAAGGGCGCGTGACCTGGCGCTCACCTTCGTCGGCACCAAGGATGGCCGGATCATGGACGATGCAGCGACTGCGCGGCTCCTGGAGCCCTGGCTCGGCACGGGTCTCGACATCAACGAACTGCCGGTGCCGCGCCTCATCATCATTACCATCGACGAGACTCATCCGCCCGATTTCGCGGCCATGCGGGATCTCCTGAAGGCCGAGGTGCCGCAGGCCTTCCTCGACGATCATCGTACCTGGGTCGACAGGCTCGTGCAGATGGCGCGCACCACTGTGCTGATCGGTTCGGGCATTCTCGTCCTTGTGTTTACCGCCATGGTCCTGACCGTGGTCTTTGCCACCCGTGGAGCGCTTTCCGGAAACAGGCATATCATCGAGGTGCTGCATTTCGTCGGCGCGGAAGGCTCGTTCGTTGCCCAGGAGTTCCAGAAGCATTTCCTCAAGATCAGCCTCAAGGGGGCGGCTGCCGGCGGCATTCTCGCCGCCGCGCTGTTTGCGGCTGCCGGCTTCTGGCAAAGCCGCTCGCTCGCCACGCCCGAAAGCGATCAGGCGACCGCATTGTTCGGCACGTTTTCGATCGGCTATCTCGGCTATCTCGGTATTTTTGCCACGATGATCGTGATCGCGCTTCTGACGACCGTGACAGCGCGCATAACCGTTATGAGAACCATTTACGAAATCGATCTCGTCAGGTCGGATCCTGCGCGCACGGACGGCCTGCTCAAGGATTGAGCGCTTGAGCCGAAAGCCTGTTGAATTGCCACAAAGCCGCCTGTTCCGTGTGTGAAAAGCGCGCTATTCACAAACCCATGTCGATGGACCGAATGATACGGAAGAAAGCGTCCAGAGAAGAGTTGTCGCTGCGTCCGACGGGCGGCATTCTCTCGCGTCATGGGCGTTTGCGCCGTTTTCTCCACTATGCCGGACTGGTGCTGATCTTTGCCTGCGCTCTGGTGCTGGCGGGTTTTCTGCGTTTTGCCGATGCCGTGACCACGTTCACGCCGCCAATCGATGCGAAAGCGGACGCAATCGTCGTGCTAACGGGAGGCTACCAGCGGATAGACCAGGCGATCGAATTGCTTCGCAAGGGCATGGGAAGGCGGCTTCTGATTTCCGGCGTGCATCCGACGACCACGCCCGCACAGATCCGCAGGGTGACCCAGAGTTCGCCCGATCTTTTCGAATGCTGCATCGATGTCGGCTATGAGGCGATGGACACCATCGGCAACGCCAACGAGACATCGCGGTGGATCCACGATCGCGGTTATTCGTCCGTGCTTGTCGTCACCAGCAATTATCATATGCCGCGCAGCCTGATGGAATTGCGCCGCATCGATCCGTCGACCACCTTCATTCCCTATCCCGTCGTGATTTCAGACCTGAAGACGACGGCCTGGTATGCGGAACCCAATCTGCTGAGAACGCTGCTTTCCGAATACGGCAAGACGCTTGTCGCCTATGCCCGCGGCGTCATCGGCTGGGGTGTGGGTGAGGGGCTGCGGTCGAAGGGGCATCTTGCCAAGGTGGAATGATCTTCCGTGAAAGGTCAGCGTTCGGCTTTTGCTTTCCGGGATTTTGAGATAGGGACGTGCGAGCCCGCCCACGGATAACGCCCCATGACCACCCTGCGTTCGATCTTCTTTAACACGGTTTTCTATGCCAACCTCATTCTGCGCATGATCGTGCTGTCGCCGGTCTATTTCCTGATGCCGCGCAAGAAAGCCTTCTCCATTCCGAAGAACTGGGCGCTTTCCTGCCATTGGCTGATGGAGAGGATCGTCGGCACGACCTTCGAGATCAAGGGACTGGAGAACATTCCGAAGGGCGGCTACATCCTCGCACCGAAGCACCAGTCTTTCTGGGATACTTTCGCGCTGTTGCCCTGGCTCGACGACCCCGTCTACATTTTGAAGCGGGAACTGATGTGGATCCCGCTGTTCGGCTGGTACGCGAAGAAACAGCGGATGATCCCGGTTGATCGCGGCGCGCGCGGCAAGGTGATGGCTGCGGTCATGGAACGCGCCAAGCAGGAAATGCGCAACGGCCGCCAGCTCATCATCTATCCGGAGGGTACGCGTCGCCCGCCGGGAGCCGAGCCGCTATACAAATACGGCATTGCCCGCATCTATCGCGACCTGCAGGTTCCGGTAGTCCCGGTCGCTATGCATCCCGGCATCTTCTGGCCGCGGCGCAAGTTCATGCGCTATCCCGGTCATTTCAAGGTCCGGATCCTGCCGCCGATCGAACCGGGCCTCGATCCGGACGCCTTCTTTGAAACGCTGATCGCTCAACTCGAAAAGGCAAGCGATGAACTGTTGCTGGAAACAGTTCGCGACAATCCGCATGTGCCGTTGCCGCCGACGGCGCTCAAGCGGCTCGCGGAGTTGAAGAACGCTTCTTCCTGACGGGTATTCCTGTGCCGGCCCGATCTGCGATGGTCATGCGCCCGTCGCGGCACGGACCAGCTTTGCCGCATCCTCGCTGTCCCAGGCCGCGGGGCCGTTCATCGAGCCAAGCAGGCAGCCTTTTGCATCAATGAGCAGCGTCACAGGAAGACCGAATGCCAGGCCTTCCTTCTTCATCTCGTTGAAGACACCCATGCTGGAGTCGCGGTAGAGGCCGAGAGCATTGACGCCGATCTCGCTGAGAAATGTCTTTGGTTTTTCAGCACTTCCTGTGTCGATGTTGATCGCAAGCACCTGGAACTTGTCGTTGCCCTCCGCCTTCTGCAGAGCGTCGAGTGCCGGCATTTCCTCGCGGCAGGGCACGCACCAGGTGGCCCAGAGATTGAGAAGAACCGTCTTGCCCGAGAAGTCGGCAAGCGTCATGTCCTTGTCCGNCGGCAGGGCACGCACCAGGTGGCCCAGAGATTGAGAAGAACCGTCTTGCCCGAGAAGTCGGCAAGCGTCATGTCCTTGTCCGATGCATCCTTGAAGGAGAGGCCGTCGATCACACGGGGGGGGCTTGCCGCCACCATTGCGGCGACCTGTCCGGTCGTAAAGGACTTCAACGCCTCGGCCTTCTGGGCAGTGCCCTGGCACTGCGCGGTTTCGGCTGCGACCTCGCCATTGCCAGACATGGTCTGCTTCACGTATACCGCTGCCGCGCCGGCGAGAATACCGGCGACCGCCGCAATCGCAACCAGCTTGGCGGAAGGAAGTCCGAGCGGTCTTTTTTCTGTCATTGCAGTCTCCAGGATGGGCATCGCATGGCCGAGGACACCAACAACACGAAATCCTCCAACCAGATGTGGGGCGGACGCTTCGCTTCCGGACCTGCTGCCATCATGGAGGAGATAAATGCCTCCATCGGTTTCGACAAGAAGCTTTATGCCCAGGATATCCGCGGCTCAATCGCGCATGCGACCATGCTGGCGCATCAAGGCATCATATCGGCGGACGACAAAGACAAGATCGTTCACGGCCTGAACACGATCCTGTCAGAGATCGAAGCCGGCCAGTTCGTATTTTCGCGCAAGCTCGAGGACATTCACATGAATGTCGAGGCGCGCCTTGCGGAACTGATCGGCCCCGCCGCCGGCCGTCTTCATACCGCCCGCTCGCGCAACGACCAGGTGGCGCTCGATTTCCGCATGTGGGTCAAGGAGGAATTGCAGAAGGTCGAGGTTGCCCTGACCTCGCTCATTGCAGCCTTCCTCGATCGCGCCGAGGAGCATGCCGACACGGTCATGCCCGGCTTCACTCACCTTCAGACCGCGCAACCGGTGACCTTCGGCCATCACTGCATGGCCTATGTCGAGATGTTTGGACGGGATCGGCAGCGCGTGCGCCATGCCATCGAACACATGGACGAAAGCCCGATCGGGGCCGCGGCTCTTGCCGGCACCGGCTTTGCCATCGACCGCCACATGACGGCGAAGGCGCTCGGCTTCCGCGAGCCGACCCGCAACTCGATCGACACCGTGTCGGATCGGGACTTCGCGCTCGAATTCCTGTCGATTGCCTCGATCTGCGCTACTCATCTGTCCCGGCTTGCCGAGGAGATCGTCATCTGGTCTACGCCGCAATTCGGCTTCGTACGCCTGTCCGACGCTTTCTCCACGGGCTCGTCGATCATGCCGCAGAAGAAGAATCCGGATGCAGCCGAACTGGTGCGTGCCAAAACCGGCCGCATCAACGGATCGCTGATCGCGCTCCTGACGGTGATGAAGGGCCTGCCGCTCGCCTATTCCAAGGACATGCAGGAAGACAAGGAACAGGTCTTCGACGCCGCAGAAAGCCTCGAACTGGCGATCGCCGCGATGACTGGCATGATCCGTGACCTGACGGTGCGCGCCGACCGGATGAAGGCCGCCGCCGGCTCAGGTTATTCGACCGCGACCGATCTTGCCGACTGGCTGGTGCGGGAAGCGGGCCTCCCCTTCCGTGAGGCTCATCATGTCACTGGTCGTGCGGTGGCGCTCGCCGAACAGAAGGGTTGCGATCTCGCGGAGCTTTCGCTTGAGGATCTGCAGTCGATCAACCCGGCCATCACCGCCGGCATCTTCGACGTCCTGACGGTCGAGGCCTCCGTTGCCAGCCGGAAGAGCTATGGCGGCACGGCTCCATCCGAAGTGAAGAAGCAGATCGCCTGGTGGCGCGCCCGCAACTGATCACATTCGTTTGCAGGCGTATCACGAGATTGAGGGTGCACAAGCCCAGAGATTTTCGCTACAGGCTATAGGAAGATGTTCCGGTGGATAAGATGATGGTGAAAACGCTACGACGCTCAATAGTCGCCGCTGGCCTGCTTGTAACGGCTGCTCTCGTGCTTTCCGGCTGTGGCCGCAAGGCCGATCTCGATCCGCCGAGCATGCCGGCTGACCAGCAGAACGTACGCACGACCGGTGGCAAGCCGCAGGCTGCTCCGGCAAAGCCGGACGATCCGTTCATCCTCGATCCTCTTCTCTGACAGGCCACACCCCGTGAACCACTTCGACTATCGCGATGGCGTCCTCTATGCCGAGGATGTGCCTGTGCCCGAAATTGCCCGGGCCGTCGGCACACCCTTCTACTGCTATTCCACGGCGACGCTGGAGCGGCATTACAAGGTATTTTCTCAGGCATTCGACGGCGTCGACGCGATGGTCTGCTATGCGATGAAGGCCAATTCCAACCAGGCCGTGCTGAGAACGCTGGCCCGGCTCGGCGCTGGCGTTGACGTCGTTTCCGAGGGCGAGCTTCGCCGTGCGCTTGCAGCCGGCATTCCGGCGAAGCGCATCATGTTCTCCGGTGTCGGCAAGACCGTCTCCGAGATGGATCTCGCCCTTGAGGCCGGTATCTACTGTTTCAACGTCGAATCCGAGCCGGAACTCGAGGTTCTCGCTGCCCGTGCCGCAAAGTCCGGCAAGCAGGCGCACGTCTCCTTCCGCATCAATCCCGATGTCGATGCGCGCACCCACGCGAAGATTTCGACCGGCAAGAAGGAAAACAAGTTCGGCATTTCCTATGAGCGCGCCCGCGCGGTCTATCAGCGGGCGGCGAGCCTGCCGTCGATCAAGGTGACCGGCATCGATATGCATATCGGCAGCCAGATTACCGAACTGCAGCCGTTTGAGGATGCCTTCCGACTGCTGCGGGAACTGGTGGAGACCTTGCGCGGCGACGGCCATGCCATTGACCATGTCGATATCGGCGGAGGTCTCGGCATTCCCTATCGGGACGACAACAACCCGCCACCGGAACCCGATGCCTATGCCCATATCGTCAAGGAACAGCTTGCCGGGCTCAATTGCCGGATCGTTACGGAGCCGGGCCGGCTGATCGTCGGAAATGCCGGCATTCTTGTCACCGAGGTCGTCTTTGTGAAGGACGGAGGCGACAAGACGTTCGTGATCGTCGATGCGGCCATGAACGATCTCATCCGGCCGACGCTTTACGAGGCCTATCACGAGATCCGTCCGGTCGTGATTTCGGCGGCCAGCGCCCCGCGTATCCGGGCGGATGTCGTCGGTCCCGTCTGCGAGACGGGGGATTATTTGGCTCTCGACCGGGAAATGGCCATGCCCAAGACCGGCGATCTGCTCGCTGTCGGTTCCGCAGGAGCCTACGGCGCCGTGCAGTCGGGCACGTATAACAGCCGGCGGCTGGTTCCCGAGGTGCTGGTGAAGGGTGGCGAATTCCATGTCATTCGGCCGCGACCGAGCTACGAAGACCTGATCGGACTCGATTCCGTGCCTTCCTGGCTTGACTGATTGCCGTTCACTTTTCAGCGACCAGGGCAAAAAAGCGGTTCGAATGGCGCTGTCGCCCTCGTCTTCGCCACAAACGATGTTATCTTTTAGCGAATGATTGCGCTCATGGATGAGCCGCGCGCTTCGATCAGTGGACGAAACGGAGACCCGACGGATGGCCCCTCCCCAGCCGGGCAGTACGCGAAAGGGCGCATTCCGCACCGACCCGGTGCTGGCGCGTCGTGTCGCCGTCAAACGCCTGCTGGCGCGCTTTGTCCTTTTCGCTGAGCGTCTTCTGCCGCTGTTTCTGCCGGTGGCGGGTATTGCCGCGATTTTCGTCTCATTGGCCTGGTTCGGCGTTTTCCGGCAATTGCCGGATGTCCTGCGGCTGATTGTCGTCTTTGCCCTCACCTTTGCTTTCGTCTGGTCTCTCCTTCCGTTCACACGCCTGCGCTGGCCCGAAGCAGAAGAGGCCGACCGGTTGTTGGAAGAGCGCAACGGGTTGCCCCACCAGCCGGTGGCGGTCCAGGATGACGAGCCGGCTTTCGAGACGCCTTTCGCCCGCGCCCTCTGGCAGGAGCATCAGCGACGCATGGCGGAGACCATTGCAGCGCTGGACGCCGGCCTGCCACAGCCGGATATCGCCCGTTTCGACCGGCATGCCCTGCGCGCCATACCGGCGCTGCTCCTTGTGACCGCGTTTGCCTATTCGAGTTCGAACGGGGCAGGGGTCATCGCGGATGTCTTCCGCTGGAATGCGGGCGGGGGTACGGGCCAGGAGATCCGGGTCGATGCCTGGATCACCCCGCCATCTTTTACGGGTCGCGCTCCGATCTTCCTTTCAGGCGCCGGTGCGCAGGCTGAGGAGGCCGGTGGCGTACGCGTGCCGCAGAATTCGCAGGCGACTGTGCGCATCAGCGGCGGCAGCTACGACGAGAAGGTGCTCTACCGGGTCGCCGATGGGGGTGAGGTCGTCGATATCGCAGCGAGTGCCGGCGCATCGCCAATCGAACCCAACGCGGGCGACTCTGCTCCGGTCGTTACCAGTCGCACCCATGAATTCAAGCTGGAGCAGAACGGCGAACTTCTGGTCGGCCAGAAGCGTTGGGCGATCGAAGTCATCGCCGACAAGCCGCCGGAGATCGCTTTCGACGGAATGCCGAAACCGACGGTCAACGGCGCGTTGGAGATCGGCTTTACAGCGCGTGACGATTACGGCCTGCAGTCCGCTCGGGCGGAGATCGTGCCGGTGGAAGAGAAGCCTGGCGCCACCCCGCTTTATCCGCCGCCGGACTACAGGCTGGATCTGCCGCGCCATAACTCGCGTGATGCCAAGGGGGTTTCGAGCCGCAACATCACGGATCATCCGCTCGCCGGCCGCAAAGTTCGGATCACGCTGACGGCAACCGACGGTTCCGGCCAGACCGGCCGCAGTCCGTCCCATGAAATGGTTCTGCCGACCCGTCATTTCGTCGAACCGCTTGCCGCCGCCGTTGCCGAGGAGCGGCAGGTGTTTGCGCTCGATACCCGCGATATCGACCAGGCGATCGCTCTCAACGAAGCCATTTCGCTGCGCGCGGACGAGACCATTCCGAACCCCACGCATTTCCTGCTCATTCAATCCGCGCAGGCGCGGATGAAGCTTGCCCGATCCAATGATGACCTCAAGGATACCGCCGATTATCTCTGGGAGATCGCGCTTGGCATCGATGACGGGGATCTTTCGCTGGCGGAACGCAAGCTGCGGGATGCGCAGCAGGCGCTTGCCGATGCGCTGGAGCGCAACGCTTCCGACCAGGAGATCAAGCGCCTGATGGACGAACTCCGTGCTGCCATGCAGGAGTTCATGAAGGCTGTTGCCGAACGCCAGCAAAATGCGCAGGGCGACGGCCAGCAATCGGCGCAGAATATGATTCGCCAGAGAGACCTGGAAAACATGCTGAACCAGATCGAGAATCTGGCCCGCTCCGGCAACCGGGACGCTGCGCGCCAGATGCTATCCGAACTGCAGCGCATGATGAACAGTCTTCAGGCCGGCCGGCCTCAACGCGGCGGGCAGCAACAGCAGCAGACCAGCGAGCTGCGCCAGCAGATCGACAAGCTGGGCGAGATCATGCAGGAGCAGCAGAAGCTGATGGACGAGACCTTCCGTCTCGACCAGGCGCTGAAGGACCGCATGCAACGCGGCGATCCGGGTGACGGTGAGGATGGCGAGTTCCTGCAGGACCAGCCGCCGGTGACGGAAGACGGGCGGCAGGGTCAGCAAGGCGAGCAAGGTGAACAGGGCGGTTCGGCAATGGATCGTATGACTGCCGAACAGCTCCGTGAAGCCTTGAAGAACCTGCGTGGCCAGCAAGAGGCGCTCGGCAAGAAGCTCGAAGAACTTCAACAGGGGCTGAAAGGTCTCGGATTTCAGCCCGGCGAAGGAATGGGCAAGGCGCAACGTGAGATGAAGGGCGCGGGCGAGGCCCTTGGCGAAAGCCAGGGCGAGCGCGCTGTCGAGGGGCAGGGCAAGGCCATGGAAGCGCTGCGGCAAGGTGCGCAGGAGATGATGGGGCAGATCCAGCAGGCGATGCGCGCCGGCCGACAGCCGGGAGATGGCGACAACGGTCAAGGCGGTCAGCGCGGACGGGACCCGCTGGGCCGGGAACCTGCCAGAACGAGTGAGGAGATGGACGACGGACGGCTGAGGGTTCCCGACGAGATCGAGGTGCAGCGGGCCCGTGAAATTCTCAATGCCATTCGCAAGAAGCTCGATACGATGTCGGTGGACGATGTCGCTCGACCCGAGCTTGAGCGCCGCTATCTCGAGCGACTGCTCGACATACAATAGCGGTGCGCACGGCATCGTGCTGGTAGCGAAAGGTGGATCGAAAATTCGTCACTGTGGACGTCACGGCTGTGCGTGACTTCCTGTCATTTCAGCCTGCAGGTATTGCCGCAGTGCCGAGATTGCTTTTCCCGGCTCCCTTTTTCCATAAGACTATTGCATCGGCGGATATGGGCCGCCCAAGATGAAACCCCTGGGCGGCGTCGACGCCGAGGATGCGGAAGGTCTCGGCCGCTTCGGCGGTTTCCACTCCTTCGGCGACCAGGGTGCAGCCGATGTCACGGGTGAAACTTACCAGCGCTGCAGCGAGCGCCCGCCGCACGGCATCTTCCTCGATTTCATGACAAAGCTCTGCGTCGAGCTTGATAATGTCCGGTCTCAGATTGAGGATGTGGCGCAGGCTTGCATAACCGGCTCCGGCGTCATCCACGGCAAGCCGCAGTCCCCGCGTCCGCAGGGGCGCCAAAGCGTCTGCCAGTCGGTCGTAGTCGTGGATATCCGCGTGTTCGGTCACCTCTATGACGAGACGCTCGAGCGGGAGACCTTCGACCAACTCCGCAAAACGAGCATCGAGCAGGGTCGCCGGCGACACATTCACCGCCAGATAGCCATTCTCCGGGGGGAAGGGCGGATTCTCGATCACCAGTCGCAGGGCCTTCAGCTCGAGTTCGACGCCGTGGCCGACCTCGAACGCTTCGGCAAACCAGGTGTCCGGGCCTCGCGCAGGCATGGCAGAGAAACGGGCCAATGCTTCGAAGCCAACGATTTCGCGGCTGTTGAGGTTGAGGATGGGCTGATAGACCATCGTTATGCGGTCATTCTCCAGCGCATCGAGAATGCGGGCCTCCGCATGCCGTTGGCTGACGCGCTTGTCGATCGCGCGGTCGAGTTCGAAGGCGGCGAAGCGGGCAAAGGAGCGCAGAATTTGCAGATCGCGCTCGTTGAGCGTTGGATCGGGCCGGGTGGAAAAGCAGCAGAAGGTACCGTAAAGGCGCCCGTCTCCCAACCTGATCGGCACACTCATATGGGAGCCGATCGGGAAGGCATGGGTCGCCTCGATTTCCAGGGCGGTAGGTAGCAATGACGTATCGGGAATAAGTTCCGGCAGTTCGCCATCGACGATCCTCTGGCAATAGCCTTCGTCCATGGGTAGCCAGTCGCCGGCGCGCAAGAGTTCGTCCGGCAAGCCGATATCCACATAACGGAGAAAGCGCCGACTGCCGGCGAATTCGGAGATGAAGCCGATATCCATGCCGAGGCAGTTGCGCGCGGTCGCCAGAATATTGCCGATACGCTCTTCTGCCTCGATCTGCTGCTCCAAGCTGAAAAGCAGATCGTGCAGGCCGTGTTGCCTTGCTCTGTCAAAAAACGTCATGAGGGAATCCATGCGACTCTTCACCTTTAAAGTGAATAAGCTGCCTCGAACGGATTCAAGTGCTAATTTTAGCAGTATCCGGCATTATCTGGTGGGAACGGGGTGCTCGCCACGGTAGTCGTAGAAACCTCGGCCGGATTTACGCCCCAGCCAGCCTGCTTCCACGTACTTCACCAGCAACGGGCATGGGCGATATTTGCTGTCGGCCAGCCCGTCATGCAGAACCTGCATGATCGAAAGGCAGGTGTCCAGGCCGATGAAATCTGCCAACTGCAACGGTCCCATAGGGTGGTTTGCGCCGAGCTTCATGGCCGTATCGATGGCCTCGACCGAGCCGACACCCTCGTAGAGCGTATAGATCGCTTCATTGATCATCGGCAGGAGAATGCGGTTGACGATGAAGGCCGGGAAATCCTCGGCGACCGTGATCGTCTTTTCGAGCGAGCGGGCGAAGTTCTTGGCGGTCTCGAAGGTGCTTTCCTCGGTGGCGATGCCGCGGACCAGTTCGACGAGCTTCATCACGGGTACGGGATTCATGAAGTGAATGCCCATGAAGCGTTCCGGCCGGTCTGTGGCCGAGGCGAGGCGCGTAATCGAGAGCGAGGAGGTGTTGGTGGCCAGTAGCGCCTCGGGTTTGAGCACGGGGCAGAGCTGCGCGAAGATCTTGCGCTTGACGGTCTCGTCTTCGGTCGCCGCCTCGATCACCAGATCCATGGGCGCCATGTCGTTGATGTCGGTGGTGCCGCTGATGCGGCCAAGTGCGGCCTTGCGATCCTCGTCAGAGAGCTTGCCGTTTGAAACCTGCCGGGCCAGGTTCCCGTTGATGGTGGCCAGTCCCGCCTCGATCCGCTCCTTGGCGAGGTCGTAGATGGTGACCTTGTAGCCGGCGAGCGACGCGACATGGGCGATGCCACATCCCATCTGGCCCGCTCCGACGACGCCTACATTGTCCAAAACCGTGGTCATGCCGTTCTCCTCACCTGAACCCGCAACGCCTGACAAAAATGCCGGGCCAACGTTACGGTTGGTCCGGCATTTTTGATAGCCCTGGACGGGGTGATTTTCCAGTCTTTTCGCAGTTGCGAAGAGCGATGCCTCAAAGCGCCTTTTCGAGCTCGGGGAGAGCTTCGAAGAGGTCTGCGACGAGGCCGTAGTCCGCGACCTGGAAGATCGGGGCTTCCTCGTCCTTGTTGATCGCGACGATGACCTTCGAGTCCTTCATGCCGGCGAGATGCTGGATGGCGCCGGAGATGCCGCAGGCGATGTAGAGCTGTGGTGCGACCACCTTGCCAGTCTGGCCGACCTGCCAGTCGTTCGGGGCGTAGCCGGCATCGACCGCCGCGCGCGATGCGCCGACGGCGGCGCCCAGCTTGTCGGCAACCGGAAGGATCACTTCCCTGAACTTTTCCGAGGACCCCAGCGCGCGACCGCCTGAGATGATGATCTTCGCCGAGGTCAGTTCCGGACGCTCGGACGACGAAAGCGCATCCGAGACGAAGGTGGAAAGACCCGGGTTGGCGGCAGCCGCCACCGTCTCGACGGACGCCGAGCCGCCTTCGCCCGCAGCGGCGAACGATGCCGTGCGGACCGTGATTACCTTCTTCGCATCGGTCGACTGGACGGTCTGGATGGCGTTACCGGCATAGATCGGACGCTTGAAGGTGTCGGCGGAAACCACTTCAATGATTTCCGAGACCTGCATCACGTCGAGAAGGGCGGCAACGCGCGGCATGACGTTCTTGCCGACCGAGGTGGCGGGCGCGATAATGACGTCATAGGACGGAGCGAGCGAGACGATCAGTGCGGCAAGCGGCTCAGCCAGGTTGTTGGCGAGGCTTGCGTCGTCGGCGACGAGCACCTTGGAGACGCCGGAGAGCTTGGCTGCCGCGTCTGCTGCTGCCTTGGCGCCCGAACCTGCGACCAGCACATGAACGTCGCTGCCGATCTTGGCAGCCGCCGTCAGCGTCTTAGCGGTCTGGTCGGAGACGGTTGCGTTGTCGTGTTCTGCCAGAAGAAGAATGGCCATCTTTGTGTTCTCCTTGTCCCGTCCCGATTACAATACGCCGGCTTCGGTCTTGAGCTTCTCGACCAGTTCGGCGACGCTCTTGACCTTGATGCCCGCCTTGCGGCCGCCCGGTTCTTCAGTCTTCAGCACCTTGAGGCGCGCTGCGATATCGACGCCGAAGTCGGCCGGCGACTTCTTGTCGAGCGGCTTCTTCTTGGCCTTCATGATGTTCGGCAGCGAAGCATAGCGCGGTTCGTTGAGGCGAAGGTCCGTCGTGACGATGGCCGGCAGCTTGACGTTGATCGTCTGCAGGCCGCCATCGACTTCGCGGGTGACGTCGGCGGAGCCGTCCTTGATCTCGAGCTTGGAGGCAAACGTTGCCTGCGCCCAGCCGAGAAGGGCCGAAAGCATCTGGCCGACCTGGTTGGAATCGTCATCGATCGCCTGCTTACCGGTGATCACCAGCCCCGGCTGTTCCGCTTCCACCACGCCTTTCAGGATCTTCGCGACGGCGAGCGGCTCGACCGCTTCTTCGGTCTCGACCAGGATGGCGCGGTCGGCCCCCATGGCGAGCGCCGTACGCAGGGTTTCCTCGGCCTTTGCCGGGCCAACCGATACCACAACGACTTCCTCAGCCTTGCCGGCTTCCTTCAGGCGAAGCGCTTCCTCGACAGAGATTTCATCGAAGGGGTTCATCGACATCTTGACGTTCGCAAGCTCGACACCCGTCCCGTCCGCCTTCACACGGATCTTGACGTTGTAATCAACAACTCGCTTAACAGTCACCAATACTTTCATGACTTCCTTCCTTCATTGCCCTGTCTGAAAATGCCCCTTCAGACGGCCCTCCGATGGTCAATGGGCGACATGGATACGCATTTTTTTTCCAATTACAACGCCCGATACACCCGGCATTCCTCTTAAAAACGATTAATTGACGTTTACGTTTACGTCAATATACTGGAACTGCAGAATCTAGCGGCCCCAATGAATGTTTCGCCGCGGTGCGGAAGGCGGCGTCACGGCGGTTCCGACAGGGGGTACCCGTATGTGCTCCACCGCTTTCGGGGTCACGATCGTCCGGTCGAAGAGCGGGACGCCGCGCCTGCGCATGACGATCACGAGCAGGGCGCCTGCAATGATGCCGCCGACATGGGCGCCCCAGGAGACTTCGCCTTCGCCGTCGATAGCCAGCATAACGAACTGCTGCCCGATCCAGAAGAGAAGTGGCAGGAAGGCCGGAAGCGGCAGGGGGAAACGGAAAAGCACGAGAACCCAGACACGCACCTTCGGGTGCAGCATCAGATAGGCGGCTACCACCCCGGACACGGCGCCGGATGCGCCGATCAGCGGACTTTGCGACGTCGGGCCGACGAGACCATGGAAAAGGGCGCCGGCGGCGGCGCAGGCGAGATAGAACAGCAGGAAACGAAAATGGCCGAGTGCATCCTCGACATTGTCGCCGAACACCCAGAGGAAGAGCATGTTGGAGCCGAGATGCATCAGATTGCTGTGCAGGAAGGCATAGGTGATGAACGTGGCATCCGGCGGCACGAGGGTGAGCGCGGGATCGAGAGCCGCATAGTCGAACACCACCGCGGGAATGAAGCCCAGCCCGTAGACACTTGCCTCAATGACGGAATCGGGGACCAGAAGGGTGGTGAATGCAAAAACCAATGCATTCGTCAGGATGAGGCCGATCGTGACATATTGCATGCGGATATGCCGGAGGGCGTTGCGGTCATGCAGGGGAATGAACATCGCGACCTCCCGGAGCCGTTCAGCGGGTCTTGCCGGGAACCCAGAGGATATCGGCCCTGCCGCCGTCATTGGCGAAGCGCGCCGCCACGAAGAGGAAATCCGACAGCCGGTTGATGTATTTGAGCGCCGGCGGATCGATGGTTTCCCCCTCGAAACGCGAGAGTTCGACCATGATGCGTTCCGCCCGCCGGGCCATCGTCCGGGCCAGATGAAGGTGTGCGGCGGCCGGTGTGCCGCCGGGTAGGATGAAGGATTTCAGAGGGTTGAGGCCGGCATTGAGCTGGTCGATCTCATGTTCGAGCCGCGTCACCTGCGCCTCGATCACGCGAAGAGGTTCGTAGCTCAGCACTTCGCCGGTGTCCGGGGCGGCGAGATCGGCGCCGAGATCGAAGAGGTCGTTCTGGATGCGCAGCAGCATGGCGTGCAGTTCCGGCAGTCCCTCGGTATGCAGCCGGGCAACCCCGATCGAGGAGTTCACTTCATCGATGGTGCCATAGGCGTCGACCCGCAGGTCGTGTTTCAGACGGCGGGGGCCGCTGACGAGGGCCGTGGTGCCGTCGTCTCCTGTGCGCGTGTAGATCTTGTTGAGGCGAACCATAGTCGTTTCTCCTATCGTCCGCCGCCGGTCAGCCAGAGCGTCAGCATAATCAGGGCAACGGCTATCGCCTGCAGTACGAGGCGCATCTGCATCAGCTTGTTGGAGGTGTTGCCGCTACCGCCCTTCAGCATGTTGAAAAGGCCACGCACGAGGACGAGCACGACGAGGCCCATGACGATCAGGGCGAGAACTGTGGTGAAACCGGACATGGTGTCTTTCTGGCCTTTTTGTCTTTGCCTCAGTCCAGCGATCGCATCAATCGATAGAAGAGATCCGCCGGCAGCAGACGTTTCAGGAAAGCGCCCTGCCGAGCCGGCGTCGTTACGAGATAATGTGGGCGAGCCCGGTCGGCGGTCAAGGCGTGCTTCAGGACTTTGTAGACGGCGTCAGGGCCGAGCTTGTGCTTATTGACCGGGCCGGTGCCGTTCAGCCGGGCCAGCTGCCGTTCGTATTCCCTGGCATGAGCGGAGCCGACCAGATCGATATTTTCCTCAATCTGTTTCAGTGCGTTGGCGGTAAACCGGCTTTCGATAGGACCGGGCTCGATGAGGCTCACCTGAATGCCGCTTCCTTCAAGTTCCATGCGCAGCGTGACCGAAAGCCCTTCCAGCGCGTATTTCGAGGCGGTATAGGCACCCCGGTAGCGGTAGGGCAGCAGGCCGAGGATCGACGAGCACTGGACGATCCGGCCGGAGGCATGGGCCCGCATCAGCGGAATCACGCGGCGTGTCAGTTCGTGCCAGCCGAAGACATTGGTTTCGAACTGCCGACGAAGCACGTCGGTCGACAGGTCTTCAACCGCACCGGGCTGCCCGTAGGCGCCGTTGTTGAAAAGCGCATCGATCCGGCCACTCGTGCGCATCGCAACCTCGTCGACCAGGGCCGCGATGCTCGCATGGTCGGTGTAGTCCATCTGCAGGGCCTCGACCCCCGCATCCTCCAGAGGCGCCAGATCCGCGCTGCGGCGAACCGTTGCGAAGACGCGCCAGCCGTCCGCCTTGAGAGCCCTTGCGCAATAGGCGCCGATGCCAGAGGAACAGCCGGTCACGATGATGGTTCGAGCATTCGTCATGGAATGTTCCCTGTACAAATCCGAACCGGTTTCCCATATTCGCCGTGGGGTTACAATCGGCACGCCGCGATCGAGGAGAATGGATGCGGGCTTTCCTGCGCACGATCTACCGGGTCGGGTTCGACGCCTTCTATCACTTTACCGAGGACGATGGCTGGGCCATGGCGAGCCATGTGGCCTTGTCCGCGCTTCTGGCAGTCTTCCCGTTTCTGATCTTCGGCACGGCGCTGGCGACCTTCCTCGGAGCCGATCGCTTCGCCGAGACCGCCATCCACATCATTTTCGATACCTGGCCCGAATCGATTTCCAAACCGGTATCCGACCAGATCGTCCGGGTGCTCACGATCCCCCGCGGCGGGCTTCTGACGATCTCGGTGCTGGCGGCGGCCTATTTTGCCTCCAATGGGGTAGAGGCGCTTCGCGTCTCGCTCAACCGCGCCTATCGCGTGGGAGAGACGCGACCGTGGTATGTCACCCGCCTCGTCAGCCTTGGCTTCGTTCTCGGGGCGGTCGTCGTGCTGATGGTCATCAGTGCCTTGCTCGTTGCCGTTCCGGTGGCGCTCGCCTTTGCCGAGAAATGGTTTCCCTGGCTGAAGGAATGGCTCGCGACGATATCGAACTGGCGTGTCTACGGGACCATCGGCCTCCTGGCTCTCGCCCTTCTGATCTTTCACCTTGGCCTGCCTGCCGGCCGCCGGCGCCTGCTCGACGTGATCCCCGGCGTTCTGCTAACGCTGGTGCTCTGGCTGATCGGTGCGCTGGTCTTCGCTTATTATCTTGCGAGTTTTGCCAACTATGCGGCCATGTATGCCGGTCTCGCCTCGATCATGGTGGTGATCGTTTTTCTCTATATGGTCGGAGTGATCTTCATCATCGGTGCGGAGTTCAACGCAGCGCTGATGAAATTCAACGTATTGCCGTCACGGGCCGTCGCGTCAAAGACCGACGAGCCGGCGGATCGCATCTGAAGTCCGGCCTGCTTTCCTGAGTTCCAAGAGCGCCGTGTCGCCCTGGCTCTTGGAAAGCTTGCGCCCGTCCTCGCCCAGGATCAGCCGGTGGTGGCGATAGCTGGGCGCGGGAAGATCGAGAAGCGTCTGCAGCAGGCGGTGGACCGAGGTTGCATGAAAGAGGTCAAGGCCGCGTATGACATGGGTAATGCCCTGAACGGCGTCGTCGACGGTCACCGAAAGATGGTAGCTCGACGGCGCATCCGAACGCCACAGCACGACATCGCCCCACGCTCGGGGATCAGCGACGATTTCGCCGGTTTGTCCATCACCCGTCTCGACCCAGGTCAGTTCCGTATTGATGGAGGCGACAGCCCTCTCCATGTCCAATCGCCAGACATGCCGCTCGCCCGCGGCGATGCGTTGTTGACGGATCGAAGCGGCAAGGTATCGCTCGTCGTTTGGATAATGCGGGGCTCCATCCGGATCCCGCGGCCATGCTTTGCCAGCGGCTTCCGATTGCGCCGCGCGCGCCTTGACCTCGCCGCGGGTCATGAAGGCCGGGTAGGCGAGGCCATCGGCAATCAGCCTGTCGAGCGCTCTACGATAGTCATCGAGATGTTCCGACTGCCGGCGCACCGGTTCCTCCCATGGCAGACCGAGCCAGGCAAGATCGTCGTAGATCGCCCTCTCGAATTCGGGCGTGCAGCGGCCAATGTCGATGTCTTCCATCCGCAACAGAAGCCTCCCGCCCGTCGCCTTCGCCATGTCGGCATTGAGCAGGGCCGACAAGGCGTGGCCGAGATGCAGGCGTCCGTTGGGGCTCGGAGCGAAACGGAAGACGGGCTTTTGACGGGCAGGCGGGATCATGCTCTCTATCTCGCATGGAAAATGGCTGCGGGGAACGGGGTCTTGGACAAAGAGCCGGCAATGGAGCCGAACATCGGATGACGATCGCAACACAGGCTGATCTGGATGCCGGCCTCGACCGGCTTCTGGCTGCCGATCCCCGCCTTGTCGTCGTGGCGGAAGCCTGCGGCCCATTGCCGCTGAGGCTGTCGGAGCCGGGCTTCGCCGGCCTCGGCCATATCGTCGTGTCTCAGATGGTGTCGAAAGAGAGCGCCGACGCCATCTGGCGGAGGATCGTCGCGGCTACCGGAGAGCCGCCGACGGCGAAGGCCTATCTAGCGCTTCATCCGACGGTCGTCGCCACATTTGGCCTTTCGCGCGCCAAGGCGGATACCCTGCTCGCCATCGCCCAAGCCGTCGCCTCCGGACATCTCGACCTTGCGGGAACTGCGCGGTTCGAGGCCTCAAGGGCCATCGACGAACTTACCTTTTACAAGGGAATCGGCCTTTGGACGGCCGAGGTGTACCTGATGTTCTGCGGTGGTCATCCCGATATCTTTCCGGCCGGCGACGTGGCGCTGAGGGTCGCCGTCGGAGATGTGTTCGGCTATCGGGAAAGGCCTGATTTCCGGGAGGTGAGGCGGATAGCGGAAGCCTGGAAACCGTGGCGTTCCGTGGCTGCCCGGCTGCTCTGGGCGCACTATGCAAGGCGCACCGGCCGGCAGGCGATTCCGGTGGATGTTCAAGCTCTTCCCTGAACTGCAAGAAGGGGCTTCACAATGCTGTAACAACGGACCTAATATACATGGGCAGATGCCGAATCGCTCAGGAGAATGCCTTGACGATTGCAGTCTCACCCCAGTCCTTGCCGGCACTCGTCCTGAATGCCGACTACAGGCCTCTAAGTTACTACCCCTTGTCGCTCTGGTCCTGGCAGGACGCGATCAAGGCGGTCTTTCTCGACCGTGTGAACATCATCGCCGAATACGATCACTCGGTCTGCTCGCCGAGTTTCTCGATGCGGCTGCCGAGCGTCGTCAGCCTCAAGACCTATGTTCAGCCCACCCGCAACCCGGCTTTTACCCGCTTCAACGTGTTTCTGCGTGACAAGTTCGAATGCCAGTATTGCGGCTCGGCGGACGATCTGACCTTCGATCACGTGATCCCACGCGCTCATGGCGGCGAAACCACGTGGGAGAATGTCGTTGCGGCCTGTTCGCCCTGCAATCTCAGGAAGGGCAGCAAGCTTCCGAAGCAGGCATCGATGTTTCCTGCCCAGAAGCCCTATCGTCCGACAGTGCAGGACCTGCACAATAACGGCCGGCTTTTCCCGCCAAATTACCTGCATGAAAGCTGGGTCGACTATCTCTACTGGGATTCCGAACTGCAGCCGTAAGCCAGGTTTTCGCTCAGTTCCGCCTGCGGAACACGGCCCAGACGGCGACCGCGGCAAGGACCGTGCTGGTAATGACATTCCAGCCTGCAAAGGAGAGACCGAGCACGCGGAGCGCCGCTTCCGTGCAGGACGGTCCCTTGGTCTCGTTCAAGGCTTCCAGAACATTGACCGGAGCCTCGCCGCCGGTTGCTCCCACGGCACAGGTCGTCGGTCCTTCCCAGAACTTCCATTCGACCCCGGCGTGATAGGCGCCAAGTCCGATGCTGACGATCATCAGGATGGCGATGATCGCGATCAGCCCGCGGGTGATGGCGACAGGCAGACGGAAGACCGAGGAGAGTGTCGCGAGTATGCCGACGCCGATGCCGATGTAATAGGGATTGCGCTGCATGAGGCAGAGTGCGCAGGGAACATACCCGCCGATATGTTCAAACCCGAGCGCCGAGCCGACCACTACGGCCATTGCAAGGGTCAGGACCGCGGCTATCGCCGTGTCGTTCTTAAGATACGAGGCAGATGCGCCCATAACGTCTTCCAGTTCTCAGTGCATGAAGTAGCGATAGGCGACATATAGCACGATGAGTGCGGCCGCCCCGACCGAGGCAATCTGCCCCAACCGCTTTTCGATGAAGTCGCGGATCGGCTCGCCATAGCGCTGCAAAAGCCAGGCGAGAAGCAGGAAGCGCGCGCCGCGGGCAACGATAGCCGAAACGATGAAGAGCCAGATGTTGATTTGGGCGACGCCCGAAAGGATGGTCACCACCTTGATCGGCGGCAGGTGGGCGAGGCCAGATGTGACCAGCAGCAACAGAACAGTCTGGTAATCGACCGAAGTGCGCAGTTGTTCGAAGGCTTCGTATTTGCCGTAGAATTCGAGAATCGGCCGGGCAACCGCCTCGAAGGCGTAGTAGCCGAGGAGCCAGCCAGCGATGCCGCCAAGCACCGAAGCGACCGTTGCTATGATGGCATAGCGCCAGGCCTTCTGCGGCTTGGCGAGCGCCATCGGCAGGTAGAGAACATCGGCCGGCACCAGAAAGATCGAACTTTCAATGAAGGCAATGACGGCGAGCCAGCGTTCGGCCGACTTGCGCGCGGCGAGCGACATGGTCCAATCGTAGAGGCGACGCAGCATCCAGTCTTTCCCGGTCTTTCGGTTGCTCGGTTTTATGCAAGCCAGCCTTCACTGTAAATGGGCCCTTTTGCGGCGCAGCATGCACGAAACAAACATTTGCGTGAAGTCGAACACCAAAAAGCCTTCCCGGCTGTCGGCTTACAGGCCTCATGCACCCCAAGTTCACCCTTGCATGGGTGCTCAGGCCCATGGTAGAGGCCCTTCCACTACCCCGTGTGCCCCATTGGCGGAACTGGTAGACGCGCTCGACTCAAAATCGAGTTCCGAAAGGAGTGCTGGTTCGATTCCGGCATGGGGCACCACCCTTGCAAGTGTTAAATTCAGTTATTCGCGCCAACTTGCGGGGATTTTGTTTGGAACCGAGAACATTTCCGATCCTGTGCGATTTAGAAGCATGACTGCCTTGACTTGTTGAGCATCAGTGCTCAACCATGCCGGGAGTTTATCGGGATGGTTGGATTACGATGAGGTTGATCACTTCATGGAAGATTTTGGCGATACTTGCGAGCATATTTTCAGCAAGCGACTTACGTGCGGATTGGGTTGACGGCCATTACGACGCTGATTGTGCTGTCGTGGGACAGGCCTATCGAGCCACCCGCGCTACCTATCATTATCGCGAGACGGTCTATGAACTCGACCCAAGCGGCGGCAAGAAAAAGTATGCCGAGGTCATCTATGGTCCTGTTAATGCCTTCCAAAGGATGGAGGAGACGCAGAGGTGGGAAGTTTTCAGCCTGTTGGGTCGGCATGACGAGGTGAACCTCACGTCATGTACTTTTGTTGAGGCTTCCAAAGGAAAGCTTCGATATTTTGCGACGTGGCACAGCAATGATAGGAAATACACCGCATCCGCTGATGTGTGGCTGACTGCCAAAAAACCCCGGAAACTAGAAACGGCGATTCGTAACTATCCCAAGGACGGTCAGCAGTTTCCGTTTTCCGTCTCTTTATCGGTTTTCGATTATGAGCTCGAGAACGTGCGAGAACCGGTGTTGAGTGATTGAAAACGGTTGGCTTTTTTTTAAGTATCTTTCCAAATCATTCGATCCAGGTGTTGGTCATGCGGTTTTTTCCAATCGTTCTTGCCTCGTTGACGATACTGATTCTGTCGTCTGTGAAGCCCTTTGCCGAAAGTGGGCAAGGCGTGGACGCGATCAGTCAAGCTCCTGCAGAGGACCCATCATGCGACCTTGTGAATCGAGCCTACCAGAAGACGTATCGGTCCGAACGGTTGAGTTTTGTCGTGCACGAACTTACCCAAGAAGGGCGGTTGAGACGTCGTCTTGAATTACGCTTGATTGATAAAGTGGCATTCCAGCGACTGGAACCCGACGGAGAATGGAGTTCCTGGGAAATCAACACACGGCCTTCGATTTTCACAAGTTCCGGGCCGGTGTTCAGTGATTGTAAGCTTCTGCGAGAGGAGGATATCGGTTACTCAAAACTGGTGGTTTACTCATCGAAGTGGAAGCGAGAGCAGTATAGAGCGTTCATCACGGTTTGGATTTCCGAGACAGATGGCAGGATCGTGAGGACACGTCGTGATTTTGATGCGGCGTATCCCCGTGTTCATGAGTTCAGAACGGACTCCGTGGTCGATATTTACGAATATGACGAGAACAAGATAGTTCATCCCCGCCTCGTCGGTTTCTAGGCGCGAGAAGAGGCGGCCTTGCCAATTCTGCCTGCCTATTGTGCACCTGCGAGAGGAATGATAGCAAAAAGCCCAATGTGATATGGGTTTTTCGCCATGTTTCTGCCTGAACGGGGCACTTACGAGACGCTTTGCCGCGATTTCTCGTGGTCTATTCCTGACGATTTCAACATAGGCCGTGCGGTCAGCGACGACTGGGCGTCTCATTCGCCCGAGCGCATCTGCCTGCAGCATTTCAGTCCGGATGGCGATCATCTGTCGATGACCTATGGCGAGCTTTCGCGGCGTTCGGCGGCCTTCGCCCACGGGCTGCGGGCGCTCGGGGTCGAGCCGGGCGACCGTGTCGCGCTTCTCCTGCCGCAGTGTTTCGAGACGGTCGTCGCCCATGTGGCGATCTACAAAATGGTCGCGATCGCTTTGCCGCTGGCGCTGCTGTTCGGTGCGGAAGCGCTGGAATACCGCCTTGCCGCCGCCGGTGCAAAGATCGTCATTACCAATGATTTCGGTCTATCCCGGCTCAACGAGATCCGCTCGCGCCTGTCTGATCTGCAGGATGTCGTGACGATCGGAGCCGCGACACCCGGCGTGCATGCCTTTTCGGATGTTGAGGCGGGGCACCCCCCCGCCTTCGAGGTGGCGGAAACCGGACCCGATACGCCGGCACTGATGATCTTCACCTCGGGTACCACTGGCCCGCCGAAGGGTGCGCTGCATGGACATCGGGTTCTGCCCGGCCATCTGCCCGGCTTCCAGATGGCGCATGATTTCATTCCGCGCGACGGCGACAGGATGTGGACGCCGTCGGATTGGGCCTGGGCGGGCGGCCTGCTCAACGCGCTCCTGCCGTCGCTCCTGCTCGGTGTTCCCGTCGTTTCCTCGCCGGCGCAGAAATTCGATGCGGATACGGCCTTCCGGATTATGGCGGAAATGAAGGTGCGCAACGCCTTCATTCCGCCGACGGCATTGAGACTGCTGAAGTCGGTGGAGCGTCCGCGGGAGAAATACGATCTCGTGCTGCGATCGATCGGTTCGGCGGGAGAGGCTCTGGGTCGGGAGACTTATGAGTGGGTGAAATCCGCGCTCGGCATTGTTCCCAACGAATTCTACGGACAGACGGAGTGCAATTTCGTGCTGTCGTCGGCGACTCATATCGGCGTCAGTCGGGCAGGCGCCATTGGCCGGCCGGTGCCGGGTCATCGCGTCGCGATCATCGATGACGAAGGCAGGGAGCTTCCTCCAGGCAGTACCGGGCAGATTGCAATTGCCCGACCCGATCCGGTGATGTTCCTTGGCTACTGGCAGGACGAGCGGGCGACTGCTGCAAAATTCGTCGGTGACTGGATGAAAACGGGCGATCTCGGTCGGCAGGATCGGGAAGGCTACGTCGAGTTTTTCGGACGGGACGACGACGTCATCACATCCTCCGGTTATCGTATCGGGCCCGCGGAAATAGAGGACTGCCTTGGCGGTCATCCCGCGGTGCGTCTTGCCGCCGTAATCGGCAAGCCCGATCCTTTACGCACGGAAATCGTCAAGGCTTTCGTCGTGCTTGCCGACGGCTTCTCTCCAAGTGACGCGCTTGCCATCGATATCCGCGACTGGGTGAAGCATCGCCTCTCGATGCACGAATATCCGAGGGAGGTGGCATTCATCGACGAACTGCCGCTCACCACCAGCGGCAAGGTTATCCGCCGTCTCTTGCGTGACCGTGAACTGGCCCAGGCGGCGGAATAGGCACCCAATCGTGGGTCTCGGCCTTCCTTTAGCCGGAATAAACCCTCCGTCAGTCGTTAAGGCGGCGGGATATGATCTTGTCGCGCAGGATGCGGGCGATATTGCGCGTGTTACGGTACATGTGAAGCTGGGCGGCGGCCTGGCGTACGTCGCGGTCGGCATTGGGCCGAAGACCGATGACCAGCGTGCCCATCTCCTCGCGTTCCCTCCAGAACCGGCTCATGATCGGGTGATCCGGCACGGCGCAACTGTCGGTGCGCTGGATATTGGCGTCGTCGAGATGCCATTCGGTGAGGTCGGCCATCAAGAGCTTGCCCGGTGAGAAGCGGGCATAGCGTTCGTCATAGGCCGTCTTCCACGTATAGGCCTCGCCTGCCATGATGAAGACCACCATCGAAGCGATGGCCCTGCCGTCGAGGTCGAGCGTGTGAATGCGCACGGCATCCACCTCGGCGAGATTGGTGATGGCCTCGCGGGCAAAGGCTGAGCGCAGGCGGTCCATGACCATGGCGGACCGTTTCTGGCCTTTCCAGCCGCTGGCTTCGAGCGCCAGGAACTCCTCCATTCTGAGACGAATCTCCTGCGGCTGGCGGGCGACGTTGTAGGTCACCTCCCCCTGTTCGCTGAGCATGCGAAACTGTCGGCGCATCTCGCGCAGGTGGGATTTCGAGACCGCCTGCCGCAGATAGGTTTCGCCGTCCTCCGGGCTTTCCAGCATCGGCCGCGTGAAGGTGTTGGTGACTGTCAGCGGCAGGTCGCGGCTGATGGCGATGGCCTTCATGAGCTGGGCGAAACGGCCGTTCAGCCTGAGATCGGGCAATACGAAGACGCCCGGCAGGCGCGCGTCGGGACGGGCCAGCGCCTCCAGCAGATTATCCAGTGTCTCGGCCGCTTCCTCTGCATCCACCAGCAGCGTTCCAAGCGGACCAAAGGGGTTCGACCAGACCCGCAGAATCGACGGACCGACGGAGAAGCCCGGCTTTTCGATGGAATAGGGCATCAGCAGACGAACACGGCTGCGCCGCCCGTCCTCGTCGCGAATGACGGCAAGATGGATATGCCTGTCTTCCAGCCGAGGCATGGCGGGTGCAAGGAAACGGGGCGCGAAGAAGACGTTCGCCTCCATCACCCGATAGGTGAGGTAATCGAGTTCCTCCTGCAGATCATAACCGGCCCTGCCCGGATAAAAGGTGAGATGGCGCCCGGGGCGGCCAACCTCTATCGTCTGGTCGGCGGCGGGGCGGCTGTTCTGCAGGCCTGCCAGGCTGCCTGCGGCGCGGTGGGCGCCGTTGCTGTTGCTCTCACGATGGACCGGAGGTTCCGTCATGGTCAGGATGCCTTCGTCTTGTTCAGAATCGACAACGGGTCGGCAAAAGCGAAGAGGACGATGCCCAGCGCGCGGCGGACCGCCACATGCAGGAGCAGGGCCTCGGCCATCATGGCGGCGGCCGTCGCCGCTGCCGCTCCGGTCAAACCGAAGAGGGGTATCAGGGTGATGTTGAGGCCGATGTTGACGGCGAGCGCGCCGATATAGAGGAAAACGCAGAGCTTCTGATGGCCCGTCATGGTCAGCAGCACCTCGCCCGGGCCGACGAGCGCCTTGGAGAGGCTACCGGCAAACAGGATTGCCATCAGCATGTAGCCGGCAGTGAAGGCAGGACCGAACAGCGCCAGCAGGAATTCACCGACGGCCAGCACCGCAAGCCCGACGAGAAGCGACGGCCAGAAGCTCCAGCGGGTCGTCTGGCCCGCGAAGGCTGCAAGCTGGCGGAGGTCGCTGGCGGCGACCATGGCGGAAAAGCGTGGGGCTGCGGCGGCCTTCACGGCAAAATAGACGAATTGCACCAGCGCCATGGTTTTTGCCGCAGCGAAATAGATCGCCACCTGATCGGGATCGAGGTAGAGGCCGACGACGACGACATCCGAATTGGTCAGAAGGAAGCCGAAGCCCTCGATCAGGAAGATCGGCAGGGCCACCTTGAACCAGGCGAGGAAATCGATCCTGCGTGGACCTGCGACAAAGCGCTTCTGCAGGCGTCGGTCGATCGTCAAGAATTGTGTGAGCGTGGTGACATAGGTCGCTGCCAATGCCGCCTGCATGGCTGTCGTCGCGGTATGGGGAGCGCCAGCCCGGACTGCCGCAACCATGAAGCCGAGGATCAGCACAGGCCGGATAATATAAGTGGGGCTGAGTGCCGCCACAGGCCAGCTATTGGCGCGCGCAGTGCCGTCGAGCACATCGCCGAGCGCGATCATCGGCAGGGCGAAAAGGCCGAGAAACAGCGGCAGAATGTAGTAGCTTTCGATCCTGTCGCCGAGGAGCGTCAATGTGGCAAAGCCGATGACGGCAAGCAGGCTTGCCGAGCTCATGGCAAAGACCCGCGCGGTCATGGTCAATCCGCGGATTTCGTCGTGTTCGTCACGGGCGTCATATTGCGGCAGGAAGCGGATGACTGTCGTGTGGAACCCCAGGCAGGAGAGATTGCCGAAAAGAACGACCAGCACCCAGACGAAGACGAAGATGCCATATTCGAATTCGCCCATGATCCGGGCCTGGATGATCTGTGAGATGAAGGCGATGGCGGCTGAAACGACCCTTATGGCGAAGGCGATCAACGCCATCCTTTGGGCGCGGGCGGTTTCGTCGGTTCTCGTGAAGGTGGCGACGAGTTTGTGCATCACCGGATGCAGGCCGGTCGGCAGTATCTTCTCCGCTGTCTGGACAACCGCCATTATCGACACGCACGGCCTATTGGAAACGCAAAACAACAATGCCGCACTGTTGTCAGATCAGGGTTAAGAAACGGTTTGCCGGACGTCGTCAGTTTACCTGTATCGACAGGCCGTGTTCTTCGCAAAAGACCAGATTTCGGCGAGTTCTTGGTTGTGCCGCCGGCTTTACCCTTTCGGTCGAAACAAAAAGGGCGGCCCGAAGGCCGCCCTGATCGTCATTCCGCTTTTCCGGTCTTCAGGCGCTTTCAAAGGCGCCGTGGCAATGCTTGTACTTCTTGCCAGACCCGCAAGGGCAAGGCTCGTTGCGGCCGATGCGTCCCCAGGTGGAGGGGTCCTGCGGGTTACGTTCTTCCGGAGCGACGTAATTTGCGGCGCTTTCGTCGAAATCGTCTTCGCCGGTGGTGGCATCGAGGTGATGACCTTCCATGACGGGCAGGGTCGGCGCCGGCGGCGCTTCGCGAACGATCTCGACGCGCGACATCTGCATGGTCACGGCATCCCGCAGGTTTGCGAGCAGGGCCTGGAAAAGTTCGAAGGCCTCCGCCTTGTATTCCTGCAAGGGGTCACGCTGGGCATAACCGCGGAAGCCGACAACGGAACGCAGGTGGTCGAGGTTGACGATGTGCTCGCGCCAGAGATTGTCGATGGTCTGCAGCACGATCGAACGCTCGACATAGGCAGTGATCTCCGGGCCGAAACGCTCCGCCTTTTCCGCAGCAGCCTTATCCGCGGCCTCGGTGATGCGGGTGACGATGTCGTCTTCCGCAATGCCTTCTTCAGTCGCCCACTGCTCGATCGGCAGGTCGAGGTTAAGGGTTGCCGCGACCTTCTGCTTGAGCCCTTCGACATCCCACTGCTCGGCATAGGCCCGTTCGGGGATATGGACACGGACCATGGTCTCGATGACTTCGTGGCGCATGTCGGCGATCGTGCCGGAGACGTCGGTTGCGTCCATCAGCTCGATGCGCTGTTCGAAGATGACCTTGCGCTGGTCGTTTAGCACGTCGTCATATTTCAGCAGGTTCTTTCGGATGTCGAAGTTGCGGGCCTCGACCTTCTTCTGGGCGCGTTCCAGTGCCTTGTTGATCCAGGGATGGACGATGGCCTCGCCCTCCTTGAGGCCGAGCTTCTGCAGCATGCCGTCCATGCGGTCGGAGCCGAAGATGCGCATCAGGTCGTCCTGGAGCGACAGGTAGAACTTCGAACGGCCGGGGTCGCCCTGACGGCCGGAACGGCCACGTAACTGGTTGTCGATGCGCCGGCTTTCGTGACGCTCGGTGGCGATGACGTAGAGACCGCCGGCAGCGAGCGCCTCTTCCTTGAGCTTTTTCACTTCCTCGCGGATAGCCTGCTCCCTGGCGTCCCGTTCGGGACCCGGTTCCATGCCCTCGAGTTCACGTTCCAGGCGCATGTCGATGTTGCCGCCAAGCTGAATATCGGTACCGCGACCGGCCATGTTGGTGGCGATCGTTACCGCGCCGGGCACGCCGGCCTGTGAAACGATATAGGCTTCCTGCTCATGATAGCGGGCGTTCAGAACCTGGAACTTGTCGAAGCCGGACTTCTTCAAGAGGTTGGCCAGCAGTTCGGATTTCTCGATGGACGTCGTGCCGACGAGAACCGGCTGCTTACGCTCGTGCGCGGCCTTGATCTCGGCGATGATCGCCTTGAACTTTTCGTCGAAGGTCCGGTAGACCTCGTCATCCTCGTCGATACGCTGGATCGGCAGGTTGGTCGGAACCTCGATGACGTCGAGGCCGTAGATGTTGGCGAATTCTTCCGCTTCGGTCGCTGCCGTGCCGGTCATGCCGGCCAGCTTGTCGTACATGCGGAAGTAATTCTGGAAGGTGATCGAGGCGAGCGTCTGGTTCTCGGGCTGGATCTGCACCTTTTCCTTGGCTTCCAGCGCTTGGTGCTGACCTTCCGAATAGCGGCGGCCCGGCATCATGCGGCCGGTGAACTCGTCGATGATGACGATTTCGCCGTTGCGGACGATGTAGTCCTTGTCGCGCTGGAAAAGCTTGTGAGCTTTCAGCGCGTTGTTGATGTGGTGGACGATCGAGACGTTTTCCACGTCATAGAGCGATTCACCTTTCAGGAGACCCGCCTGACGCAGCAGGTTTTCGAGCTTTTCGGTGCCGACTTCGGAGAAGTTGGCCGAGCGCTGCTTCTCGTCGATCTCGTAGTCTTCTTCCGACAGCATCGGAATGAAGGCGTCGATGGTGTTATAGAGATCGGAGCGGTCGTCCAGCGGGCCGGAGATGATAAGCGGCGTGCGGGCTTCATCGACGAGGATCGAGTCCACTTCGTCGACGATTGCGAAGGCATGGCCGCGCTGAACCATCTGGCTGCGCTCGTACTTCATGTTGTCGCGCAGATAGTCGAAGCCGAGCTCGTTGTTGGTCGCGTAGGTGATGTCGCAGGCGTAGGCCGCGCGGCGTTCCTCGTCGGTCAGGCCATGGACGATGACGCCGGTGGTGAGGCCGAGGAAGCCGTAAAGCCTGCCCATGGTGGTGGCGTCGCGCTTGGCGAGATAGTCGTTGACCGTGACGACATGGACACCCTTGCCGGCGAGGGCGTTCAGGTAGACGGCCAAGGTCGCAACGAGCGTCTTGCCTTCACCGGTCTTCATTTCGGCGATGGAATTGTCGTTGAGGATCATGCCGCCGATCAGCTGCACGTCGAAAGGACGCATGCCGAGGGCGCGGCGGGACGCCTCGCGGGCAACGGCAAAAGCGGGCACGAGAATATCATCGAGCTTTTTTCCTTCGGCGAGCTGCCTGCGGAATTCCTGCGTCTTGCCGGCAAGCGCCTCGTCGGAGAGGGCTTTCATCTGGTCTTCGAGAGCGGCAATGGCCGCCACCTTCGGCTGATAGGAGCGAACACGGCGCTCATTGGCCGATCCGAAGAGTTTGCGGGCGAGCCCACCGAGACTGACCATTCGATGGTCCTTTCTGACCTGCGTCATATTCGTTGCGTATCCTTGTCGCCGGCCGAAAATCGGCACGCAGGCACGGTTGGGCCCGGAAACGGCTCTGGACGCGCGGTTGCGTGACAGATAAGAGGGGGGTCGAATGATGTCAACGGCGCAGACGGACCGCAAACGCTTGGCCTACCGTGCTTTGGACAATTTTTCGCCCGATTCGAACGGTCAAGAAACGGTTCCCCCATCCGAAAGGTTTCACATGCTTCGCTTTCATAAACTCGCCCTTGCCGCCTGCGTCGCACTGATCGGTCTTCAGAACCAGGTTCTGGCCGAAGATGCCGTCGTGGCCAAGGTCGGCGACCTGACGATCACCCAGTCGGAACTCGATCTGGCCGTTGCCAACCTCGATCCGCAGCTTTCGCAGCTTCCCGACGAACAGAAGAAGGTGGCCGCGCTTTCCGGCGCCATCGATGTCAAGCTGCTTGCCGGTAACGCCATGGGCGAAGGCCTGAAGGACGATCCCGAATACCAGCGCCGCATGGCCTTCATCGCCGACCGCGAACTGCATAATCTCTATTTCAAGAAACATGTCGTCGATGCCGTCACCGACGCCGACGTGAAGGCCCGCTACGACAAGGAAATCGCCGCCCTTCCCAAGCAGGAGGAAGTTCGCGCCCGTCACATCCTGGTCAAGACCGAGGAAGAGGCCAAGGAGATCATCAAGGAACTCGACGCAGGCAAGGATTTCATCGAGCTTGCCAAGGAAAAATCGACCGACCCGAACAAGTCGGAAGGTGGCGATCTCGGCTACTTCACCAAGGGCCGCATGGTTCCGGAATTCGAGGAAGCCGCCTTTGCCATGGAGAAGGGCACCTACTCCAAAACCCCGGTCAAGACGCAGTTCGGTTTCCATGTGATCAAAGTCGAGGACAAGCGCGACGCTGCTCCGCCGAGCCTGGAAGAGGTCGGTCCGCAGGTCCGTCAGCTTGTCATGCGCGACAAGTATCTCGAGATCATCGAAAAGGCGAAGGCCGAAAAGAAGGTCGAGATCGTCGACGAGGCCCTGCGCAAGGGCTATGAGGATGTGAACAAGCAGCAGGAACAGCAGCCGCAGCAGTAATCGCTGCCTCCGTTCAACCCTCAGGCCCGCATTTTGCGGGCCTTCCTGTGACAGGTCGTGCCGATGTCCGCAAACGTTTCTCCCCTTGCTCCGAAATCCTTTGTCGAAATGCCGGTGATCCGTGGCGTCTCCATGGCGACCGCCGCAGCCGGCATCAAGTACAAGAACCGTACCGACGTGCTGCTGATGGCCTTTGAACGTCCGGCCGCCGTCGCCGGCGTTTTCACGAAGTCGAAATGCCCCTCGGCACCGGTCGATTTCTGCCGTTCCAACCTCGGTCATGGCGTGGCGCGAGGTGTCGTCGTCAATTCCGGGAATGCGAACGCCTTCACCGGCCTCAAGGGCAAGGCGGCAACGGAGCTTACCGCGAGGTCAGCGGCGGCCGCACTCGGTTGCGCCGAAAACGAAGTCTATCTCGCCTCCACCGGCGTGATCGGCGAGCCGCTCGATGCGACGAAGTTTTCCGGCGTACTGGGTGACATGGCAAAGAGCGCGACCGGCGACTTCTGGCTGGAAGCGGCACGCGCAATCATGACGACCGATACCTATCCGAAGGTTGCGACCCGTTCGGCGGAGATCGGCGGCGTCAGGGTGACGATCAACGGCATCGCCAAGGGGGCCGGCATGATCGCGCCTGACATGGCGACCATGCTGTCCTTCGTTGTGACGGATGCCGATATTGCCGCGCCAGCGCTACAGTCTCTTCTTTCCGCCGGCGTCGAGCCGAGTTTCAATTCGATTACGGTCGATAGCGATACTTCTACATCGGACACGCTTCTACTGTTTGCCACCGGTGCCGCCGCTGCAGATGGTCAGACGAAGATTGAAAATGCGGATGATCCGGCGCTGTTCGGGTTCAAGGCAGCCTTGAACGATCTCCTGAAGGATCTCGCTCTTCAGGTGGTGCGCGACGGCGAGGGCGCCCGCAAGATGGTCGAGGTGACCGTTGTCGGCGCTGAGACGGATCAGGCAGCCAAGAAGATCGCGCTTTCCATCGCCAATTCGCCGCTGGTCAAGACGGCCGTTGCAGGTGAGGATGCGAATTGGGGCCGCATCGTCATGGCGGTTGGCAAGTCCGGCGAGATGGCCGACAGGGATCGTCTGGCGATCTGGTTCGGCGATATCCGCGTTGCCGTCAACGGCGAGCGGGACCCAGCCTATTCGGAAGCCGCGACGACAGCGGTGATGAAGGAGCAGGATATCGCCGTGAAAGTCGATATCGGCCTCGGCAATGGCCGGGCGACCGTGTGGACATGCGACCTCACGAAGGAATATGTCGCGATCAACGGCGACTACCGGAGTTGACGACCAGAATGCTCGCAGTGCCCTCCGAAGACAATCTGCCGCTGGTGCGTCGGCTGGAAGCCGTGGGTTTCCGCGCCTGGCCGGCGGCAAATGTGCAGTATGACGGCAGTTGGCAAATCCGGCTGACCGGCGGTCATCCGTCCAAGCGGCTGAATTGCGTTGTCGCGCTCGATCCGTCCGATAGTCGCGACATTGCGATCCGACTGGAGAAGGCCGGCCGAAAGTTCGCCGCCTATGGCCGGCCGCTGATCGTTCGACAGACGCCGCTCGCACCGAAGCCGCTCATCGGCCATCTGCGCGCAGAAGGCTGGGAATGTTTCGAGGACGTGGTCACCATGACCTGTGACCTGGCGGAAATCACATTGCCTGATACGCTCGATCATCTGCCGACCCATGATGTCGGCCGATACGTCGATGCAAGCCTGGAATTGCAGGGTGAGGATGCGGCACTGAAGCCGGCGCTTGCCGAAATCATCGGAGCGATCAAGCCGCCGACGGGCCTCTTCCTTATAGAGACCCCGGAGCGCGGGCCGGTGGCGGCGACACTCTGCGTTCAGGACAACGATCTCGCCGGCATCATGTCGCTGGCCGTCGCCGGGGACCAGCGACGCAAGGGGCTGGGGCTTGAGGTGCTGACGGCGGCGCTGCGCTGGGCGCGCATGCGCGGCGCCAAGCGCGCATGGCTGCAGGTTGTCGCGGACAACGAGCCGGCGCTTTCTCTCTACCGGAAGCTCGGTTTTACCGAGGCCTATCATTATCATTACTGGCGCAAGGAAGCCGGAGCATGAATGCACAGGGCAAACCGATCCTGCTCGTCGCCGCCTGTGCGCTGATCGATACCGACGGTCGCATCCTGCTGGCCCAGCGGCCGGAGGGCAAGTCGCTGGCAGGTCTCTGGGAATTTCCAGGTGGCAAGGTTGAAGCGGGCGAGACGCCCGAGGAAACCCTTATCCGCGAACTGGAAGAGGAAATCGGCGTCACGACCAAGGCCCCGTGCCTTGCTCCGCTAACATTCGCCAGCCATACTTACGAGACATTTCACCTCTTGATGCCGCTTTACGTCTGCCGCCGCTATGAAGGTATCGCCCGGGGCCGCGAGGGCCAGGCGGTGAAGTGGGTACGCCCGCAAGCCTTGCGGGACTATCCCATGCCGCCGGCGGATGAGCCCCTCATTCCCTTTTTGCAGGATCTGCTTTAGGATATTCTACAGTTTACGAACGCTTTAAGGACGTTCTTAACGCAAAGTTTATCACCGTCAGGCAAAGCTCGCTTCTGTTCATGCGTTAGAGCGTGCGTGGAGCGTGTCATGGCAAACGAGGATTTCTGGAAGACCGTGCGGTCGAGAGAACGGTCTTCGCAAAAGTCGGGAAAGACAGGGGTTTTGAACATCGCCTTGCTGTTCGGCACGGCGGCGATTGCCCTTTCGCTTGTGCTGACCCCGATGCTCGCCGGAAAATCGGAAAAGAAGAGCCTCGCTTTCCAGCCCGACGAATACGACATGCTCAGCACGGGATCGATCAACAGGTCGGACAGTGGCAAGCGCTACACTATCCGCCGCAGCGTGCTTCAGGAAACACCGGGATCAGTGTGCATCGTCGACGGCTACGGCGCCGACGGCTGCTGAAAAGACTACAGTTCAAAGCTTGGTTCGCCGCCAATCCAGCCGACGTTCATGGGAGACAAGATGCATCTCGTCCGGAAACTCTTTGCTGATCGGCAAGCGGCGACCGCTGTCGAATATGGGCTGATCGTCGCGATCATGGCGGCGGCTCTGATCGGCGGCTATGGCGCGTTCACCGGCGCACTCGGCGACGTGTTATCCACGATTGAGAAGGAAATCACCGCAGCCGGCGACTGAGCTCCTTGCTCAATCTTTTGCTGCGCGGTTTGGATCGAGCGCATCCGCAAGGCGCATCTTCGCCGAGCCCGGCTTCAGCGGCTTCTGCTGGCTTTCATGCGCCGCCCATCCGGACACATAGATGAACGAGAAGGTAGCGCGAATTCTCCCGTCCGGGTCCGCATGGCGCTCGGCATAGAGTTCGGCTGCCCTCACGAAGAATGATCTTCCCACCGGCCTGCGGCTGCGACCAAGCAATGGATTGGCCATACCCATGGCCTTCAGGTCCCGCATCAGCGGAAAGATCGAATCATAGCGGACTGTGTAATTTTCCTCGTCGATCACCGGCAGGGTGAAGCCGGCTCGTTGCATCAGGCTACCGATGTCGCGAATATCGGCAAAAGGCACGACACGGGGGCTTGCGCCGCCGTAGAGTTCCACTTCTGCCGTGAGGAGCACGTCGCGCAGTTCGGCAAGCGTGCCCGCACCGGGGATCGCCGCGAGGAACAGCCCGTCGGGCTTGAGGGCACGGCGTATCTGCACCAACATGCCGGGCGTATCATTGGTGAGATGAAGCGCCAAGGGGGAGAGCACGAGGTTGACGGATTGGGGCTCCAGCGGCACCGTTTCCCATGCCGCCTCCCGAACGGTCCCGTCGCTGCCGGCAAATCCCCTTACGACCTCGACGCGCTCCATCGTGCCGATCTTGCCGGTCGCGAGGGCGGTACGGGCGGCAATACCGGTCCCGCCATGCAGCTCAACCGCGTCATCGAAATGGCGCTCGACGAGCGCAAGACGTTCTGCGATCTCGCGGGCTGCGATGTCCAGCAGAAAATCGGCGCCGGGATTTCCGGCGGAAAGAGCCCGCCTGCGGTTGGCGGCGATCAGCCGGTCGTCGAAAAGCCTTTCCATCAGAAGACATCCTCTTGAGATTCACGGTCTGGCAAAGGCGCCCGCGAGCGCCTAATGTCAACCTTATGTCGGGTCGGACGGAGCAAAAATCCATGAGGGTCATCGCCGGCCTGTCGCTGCGGATGGCGACCGGCCTGCGCGACCTCGTCTTTCCGCCTGGCTGTGCCCATTGCCATGTGCGGACGGGATTGCATGGTGCGTTATGCCCAGCCTGCTGGTCGAAGCTGCGGTTCATTGAGCGACCCTTCTGCGAGATACTAGGCACGCCGTTCGGATACGATCCCGGTGCCGGCATGCTGTCTGCAGAGGCAATCGCCAATCCGCCGGTATTCGACCGTTTGCGATCCGTCGCTGTGCATGAAGGGATTGCCCGCGATCTTGTGCACAATCTCAAATATCGCGACCGGACCGATCTTGCACCGATGATGGCCGAATGGATGGTGCGTGCAGGTGGGGAGGCGCTTTCCGCCTGCGACTGTATCGTTCCCGTTCCTCTTCACCGCAGCCGGTTGTTCGGACGAATGTTCAACCAGTCGGCGGAACTGGCCCGTCACGCGGCGCGGCTTTCCGGCAAGGCGTTCGAACCGTTGGCGCTCGTCCGGAGAAAGCGGACCAGCCAGCAGGTCGGGCTGACCGCCAATGCCCGCGAGCTCAATGTCAGGGGGGCTTTCGTCGTGCCGGAGAGCAGGGCGTCAGCCGTCTTCGGGCGACGCATCGTGCTCATCGACGATGTCTATACCACGGGTGCGACCGTCAGTTCGGCGACACGGGTACTGAAGAAAGCAGGGGCCACGGATGTCACAGTTTTAACCTTTGCAAGGGCATTTTCCGGTCCTATATGAGCGTAATCATGACAGCCTCGCATCTTCCCGTATCTTCCGGCCGGAGTATTTCATGGCATCGGTGACCATCTACACTCGACAGTTTTGCGGCTATTGCGCCCGCGCAAAAAGCCTGTTGGAATCCAAGGGCGTTGGCTATGTCGAGCATGACGCGACAGACAAGCCGGAACTGCGGCAGGAAATGATCTCCCGCGCCAACGGCCGGATGACCTTTCCGCAGATTTTCATCGGCGACGTCCATGTCGGCGGTTGCGACGATCTTTACGCATTGGACCGAGCCGGCAAGCTCGACCCTTTGCTCGCCAGTTGAGGAATGAAGGATATGAGTTTTAAGGCTGCCGCCATTCAGATGTGCTCCGGTGTCAATCCGGAAAAGAATGCCGCCGCAATGGTTCGCCTCGTCCGCGAAGCCGCGGGGCAGGGCGCCATCTACATACAGACGCCGGAAATGACCGGGGCGGTGCAGAAGGATCGCAAGGAACTGCAGACTATCCTGCGGGACGAGGATAGCGACCTCATCGTCAGGACAGCTTCGGAGCTTGCCCGGGAACTGTCAATTCACCTGCATGTCGGTTCGACCGCGATCCTGCTTGCCGACGGGAAGATTGCCAATCGTGCATTCCTGTTCGGGCCGGATGGCCGCAAGATTACAAGCTATGACAAGATCCACATGTTCGACGTCGATCTCGACAATGGCGAGAGTTGGCGCGAGAGCGCCGTCTATCGGCCGGGTACGCGCGCCGTGGTGGCGGATCTGCCGTTTGCGCGTCTCGGTTTCGGCGTCTGCTACGATGTGCGGTTTCCACAACTCTTCCGGGCGGAAGCTCTTGCCGGCGCGGAAATCCTGACGACGCCGGCCGCATTTACCCGGCAGACGGGTGAGGCGCATTGGGAAGTGCTGCTTCGGGCGCGAGCCATCGAGAACGGCGCATTCGTGATTTCGGCGGCCCAGGCCGGGCTGCACGAGGATGGACGCGAGACCTTCGGTCATTCGATGATCGTCGATCCCTGGGGCAAGGTGCTTGCCTCGGCCGAGGGCGCGGGTGAAGCCGTCGTCATCGCCGACATCGACACCGCCGCGGTGAAAGCAGCGCGGGCAAAGATCCCGAATCTCAAGAACGCCAGGGAGTTCGAACTCGATGTTCTCTCCCCCATGCTTGCGAAAGGGGGTGTCACGGTTTGATCCGCTACTCCCTTATCTGTGAAAATGCGCACGACTTCGAGGGCTGGTTTTCGGAGAGTGCCGATTTCGACCGTCAGAAGGCGAGCGGTTTCCTCACCTGTCCCGTCTGCGGTTCGCTCGATGTATCGAAAGTGCTGATGGCGCCTTCGGTCTCGACCGCGCGGCAGAAGGACAAGATCAGCGCACTGGCGGTCCACGAGGCGCAGAAAGAAGCCGTTGCGAAACTGAAAGAGGTCATAGCCTCCATTCGGGCAAACAGCGAGGATGTCGGCGAACGGTTTCCCGAGGAGGCCCGCAAGATCCACTACGGCGAGGCGGAAGCCAGAGGCATTATCGGGCAGGCTTCACTAACCGAGGTTAAGTCGCTGATGGACGAGGGTATCGAAATCGCACCGCTGCCAATGCTTCCGGAGGACGCCAATTGAGCGGTTTCGCCATGCCGTTGGCTAGCCCTCGTCAGCCGCTGAAGCCGCCGCTTTCGAGATAGGCCTTTTCCTCGGGCGTGGTCTCTCGGCCCAAGGCTGCGTTCCGGTGCGGGAAGCGGCGGAAGCGGGCAATGATATCGCGATGTTCTATCGCATAGTCGAGAGAAACCCGATCTGCGGTCCGTTCGAAATGCTGGGTGAACAGCGAAACGCTGATTTCCTGGTCAGACGGGTTTTCGGAATGTTCGAATGGCAGATAGAAAAAAATAGCCAGCGATTGATCGACGATCTCGTCGAATCCTCTGTCTAGAGCGCGGCTGGCGACGGCGCGGGCCAATCCATCTGTTGCAAAGGCATGGGCGCTACCGCGAAAGAGGTTGCGCGGAAACTGATCGAGCAGGACCAGGAGAGCGAGTGCTCCTTCCGCGGTTTCCTCAAAGGAGGCGTATTCTCCCCGCGAGGCGGCGAAATGCGCGGCCAGATAGTCACTCCTGATGAAGGCATCGAAAGCGTCATCCTTGGCGAACCATTTGTCCGGTCCGGCCGCGGTCCAGAAAGCTAGAATGTCGTCCGGTTTCGTCATGGCGCTCCTGTCTGGCCGTTCTGGGGCGGACGCCTTGCCAGCACCATGTAGTTGACGTCGATGTCGGCGGAGAGGTTCCACCGGTTCTGCAACGGATTGAAGAACACGCCTTTCATTTCCACGATCTGCATGCCGTTTTTCGTTAGCGGCGCTTCGATCTCTTCCGGCCGCACCAGTTTCTCATACTGGTGGGTGCCGCGCGGCAGCCATTGCAGCACGTATTCGGCTCCCACGATGGCGAGCGCTGCGGCCTTGAAGGTGCGGTTTATGGTGGAGACGAGCATGAGACCGCCAGGCCGGACCATGGAGGCGCAGGTCGTCAGGAAGAAGTCGACATCGGCGACGTGTTCGACGACTTCCATGTTGAGCACGACATCGAAGGTTTCGCCGGCCTCGGCCAGCGCTTCGGCGGTTACCGCGCGATAGTCAACGTTGACGCCGGTCTGACCCGCATGGGTCATGGCGATCTTGATGTTCTTTTCCGAAGCGTCCGCGCCGAGCACGTCAGCGCCCATGCGGGCAACCGGCTCTGAAAGCAGGCCGCCGCCGCAGCCGATATCGAGAATGCGCAGACCTTCCAGCGGCCGATGCGTCTTTGGGTCGCGGCCGAAATGGGCCGATACCTGGTCACGAATATAGGCGAGGCGCACCGGATTGATCTTGTGCAGCGGCTTGAACTTGCCCGTCGGGTCCCACCATTCCGCCGCCATGGCGGAAAAGCGGTCGACTTCAGACTGGTCGATGGTGGTGCGGGCCTCAGCGCTCATAACCGGATCTCCCTCAGATTTCTGGCGTTTCAAGTCGGACGATCGGATGGCAAAGTCAAGGGCCGCGAACTCATCCGAGGGAAACGCCAACGCTATAGGCAATCGTTCAAGATTCATTCATGCGGGATTTCCTAGATCAAGGTTGCGACGCTTTATTCGGCCGAAAGGCGCAGGTGCCGCATAAGTTGCAGTTGGCTGAAAGCACGAGCAATTTGCCGCAATGCCGCCGAAAAGGCGGAACATGGTGAACTGTCCGAGCGTTGATGCGTCAGGAAATAAAAGCCCCGAAAAGGGGACCCGAGGAGTCACCTGAATGAAAAAACTGTCAATTCTGGCGGCGGGATTGCTGGCGGCACTCGTTGCTCCGGCGGTTGCCGAGGCTGCGCCAGCCTATTCGACCGCCAATGTGAACATGCGGTCCGGACCGAGCACGCGCTATCCGGCCGTCATCGTTATCCCCTACGGCGCCCGCGTGGATATCAAGGGCTGCATGCAGACCGCCAACTGGTGCGACGTTTCCTATGCCGGATACCGGGGCTGGGTATCAGGTACCTATCTGCAGGCGCTCTACTCGCAGCGACGGGTTTATGTCGGTCCGGAATACTATCGTCCGCTCGGTATTCCGATCATCACCTTCTCGATAGACAACTATTGGGACCGCTACTATCGCAGTCGCGACTTTTATCGTGATCGTGACCGGTGGCGCGACGATTATCGTCCTCGTCCGCCGCGTTATGACGACGGCGACTGGAACCGCCCTCGTCCGCCGCGCTACGACCCCGATTACAACGCTGATCGCTGGGATCGTCCGCCACCGCGTTATGACAGGAATGATGACAACAACTGGAATCGGCCGCCGCGGCGGGAGGAAGAGAACCGGAATCGCCCGCCACCGGCGCGGCATGACGGCGCGCGCGACAATCAGCCGCCTCGCGCCGAGGAGCCCCGTCCGCCTCGCGAGCAGCGTGGCGTGAGCCGGAACAGATGCATCATCCCGGGCTCACCGGACTGCGGACGCGAAGGCAGCGATTGACATCAGTCTTCGAAGAACTATCCAGATGGCGGCTGCAAGGCCGCCATTTTTGTACATGCGCTGTCAGCGCAGCGTGCGTTGTGCGGAAGGTTTATACGCGGCATCGGCCGGCAGTTGCGGGAGAGCGGGCATCGCATGCTCTTCGATCCCCTTAGTAACGGACCCAGGAACCTGAGGATGGCCGTCCGGCTACAATCCCAGAGGCCGGACCTTTGAGAGCGAATGGGGAAGGCCTTCAACCTCCGAGGCGCCGCGCGAGCCCATCGACGATCAGTTTCGTCAAAGCCTCGTAATCGCCATCGAAATGATGACCGCCTTCCAGCCGGATAACCTCGACAGGGGTTCCCTGGAGAGCCGGGCAGGCATCTTCATCGTCGTCTGCGCCGTAAAGGCACTGAACGATCTTCGGATCGATCTTACGGATGTCATCCACCGGATCGCCGGCTCCCGAGCCGCCGCTGGCGCCAAGCCAGCCGGATACGGAGATTTCCCAGTCGATCTCGTGGGAAAGTCCGAGCAGGCTCAACTGGATGATGCTGCTCTTCGCCTTGTCGCCGAGGCCGTTGTAGCTTGCGGGCAGGATGTCCGCTCCGAAGGAATAGCCGATCAGGAGAACATGACGGACGTTCCAGCGCTTCTTGTAGGCGTGAATGATGCGTTCGAGATCGGCGGATGTTTCGACAGCGGTGCGCGCCGACCAGAAATAGCGTAGCGAATCGACGCCAACGACCGGAACGCCGCCTTTCTGCAGAAAGCCCGCGATCTCGCTATCGATGTCGCGCCAGCCGCCATCGCCGGAATAGATGATGGCCATGGTATCGCGTGCCGGCGCGGCATCAAGGATCGAGAGCGGCAGGCCGAGCGGCGATTCGGTCTGGCTCTCGGCGGCGATGAGTTCGTCCAGCGTCGCGCTCAAGGCCGTGATGGCATCGTCCTTGCCATCTCTCACATCGATGTCGGGGTGTTTGCTCACCAACGCGCTCACATGGTCGCGTCCATCGGAGGGGCCTGCCGGGGTGAATATCACGGTCGCCGGGTCCGGCAGTTCGCCGTCCGTCAGGCCATAGATCATATGATCGCCCTGCACCGTCTTCTCGGCCGGTGTGCAGAGTTCCTTGGTGAGGGGGATGCCGGCCTCGGGATCGACGGCGAGGGTCTGCCCGATGGTGGCCTGCGGCGTCTGCGCGAGGATGGCCAGCGCCACGGTGCCGCCGAGTCCGCGGCCGGCGACAATCGGCTGCAGGACGGAAGCGTTGCCTGCCTCGCGCTGAACCTGATGGCTGAGCGATTCGATGTCCGAAACCGTGTATATACAGTCGTCGGTGTCCTTGGCGAGCGACGCGAGATATTTCGGCGTGTCTATGCCGATGACGATCGCTCCGTTACCGTTCAGTCGTTCGGCCTCCTGCCGGTCCTGGTCCTGCCAGCCGGAAGCGTCGGAAAGGAGGAAGACAATAGCCTGGGGCTTGTCGTCCGGTATCAGGATCAAAGGCGAAGGGATCATGCCGGTATCGAACCGGGAGCCCTCGGCGAACACCGGAGCGGAGAGGGTGAGCGCGAGCGAAAGCGCGACAACGGTTTTTATCAGCTTCGTCTTCATCTCTTCACCACGCCTTTAAATCCGCCGCCGATCAGGAGAGTCGCATCAAGCAGCGCGATGATCGGGCTCAGTCCGCCAGACACTGCAAGATAGCGCGGCTGCCATTCGGGATGGAACTTCGACTTGAAGGCACGCAGTCCCTTGAAGTTGTAGTAGCGCTCGCCGTGTTCGAAGAAGGTGTTGGCAATGCGATCCCATGCGGGCGCCACCTCGCGTCGGGAGAGGCCGGCCAGCGGTGCCATGCCGAGGTTGAAGTGCCGATACCCCTCGTTTCTAAGCTCGGTAAGCAGTTTTACGAAAAGCAGGTCCATCGCACCCTTCGGTGCATCGGGGGCGAAGCGCATGAGATCGATGGAAGCCTCTTCCTTCGTATCGGTGAGCAACATATTGGCGAAGGCGACGATGCGGCCTTCGAAACGCAGCAGGGCAACCGGCTGCATCAGCATGTAGTCGTCGGTGAAAGTGCCGAGCGAAAATCCCTTCTCCTTCGCGTTGTGCTCGTCCAGCCAGGCGTCGGAAACTGTCCGCAGATCCTGTAAAATCGCAGGTACCTGTTCAACCGGAACAATCTCGAAGGTCAGTCCGTCGCGTTCAGCGCGCGCCGCTGTCTGGCGCAGGGTGGCCCAGCGTCCGCCTTTCAGGTCGAAACGCTCTAGATCGACCAGGGCGCTTTCGCCCAGCTTGTAAGCCTGCATGCCGGCATCGGCGATGGCTGGCAGAAGGGCAGGAGAAGCCTGATAGAAAACGGCACGGCAGCCGGCGGCGCGTGCCGTTTCCACGAACTGCCAGACGAGCTCCGCGCGGGACTTGCGCGGTCCGACCGGATCGAGAAAGGCGATGAAAGAGCGTCCCTGCTTTCCATACATGATGAAGGCATCGCCGTCCGGGGAGAACATGACCGACTTGTCGCCGGTGCGCACAAGATTTGCGTCTGCGATATCCTGAGTGGCGACGATGGCGATGGCCTTCGCAATGGCGTCCGGGTCCGATGGCGCAACCGGCAGGGAGGCGGGGCGCAGAAGGCCGAAAAGGGCAAGGGTGGAAGACAGGATCGCAAGACCCAGCATGGCGCGCAACGAGCGAGGTGCATCAGCCTCGAATTCGAACTGCCACCAGAGATTATGGCTGTATTCGACATCGCGATAGACGAACAGCATGACCACCACGGCGCCGATGCAGAGCACTGCAATGGCCAGCAGCCATGAAGAGGTCAGCGCCTGACGGAAGAGCGACGCCGGCCTTACAAACAGCCGGCGACTGGCCAAAAGGCCAAGGATCAGAACGGCCAGCATGGATGCCTCGACGATCGCCACGGCCTTCAGGAGAGAAAGCACCAGTGCCGCGCCGGCTGCAATGAGGGTCGTCCACCAGGCTCCATCGAGGCGTTGGGACAGACCGCGTGCTGCGATGACCAGCAGGAGGCCGGTGAGGCTTGCAAGGAAATGCGCTCCTTCCACGATCGGGAGCGGCAGGAAGCCTGCGAGGAATTCGAGGTTGTCGCTTGGTGTCGGCGTGACGCTCGACACGATCAGCATGGCTCCCAGAATGAAGGTCAGCGTAGCCAAAAGCAGAGGAGCGATCCTGGAGGCGGTACGCACCATGCCGGCGGGAAGTTGCTTGTCGGCGACATGACGCAGTTCCGTGATGGTGACAAGAACGATGGCGATCAGCAGCGGCAGGACATAGTAGATCAGCCGGTAGGCAATGAGAGCCGCGAGGATCTGGTCGGTGCCGACCTGGCCGCCGAGCGCCGCAACCATCACGGTTTCGAAGACGCCGATGCCGGCCGGCACATGGCTGACAATGCCGAGACCGATGGCGACGGCGTATATGGCGAAGAAGGCGGGCCAGGAAATGGCTGCGCCGGCCGGCAGCAATGCATAGACCACCGAGGCCGAGAAGGCGATGTCGACGACGGTGACAAGGAATTGACGCGACAGGGTACGGGAATCGACGAAGCGGAAGACGGAGCCGAAGGCCGAATTGCGGGCGATGCGTGCGATCACAAAGGCCAGTCCCAATCCTGCAAGGATGAGAATGGCCAATGTCTGGAGCCAGACCGGATCGAGCCCGACGAGCGGCGCTATTTCCGGTGACATGGGGATCAGGGCGACCGCGGTGATGATCGTCAGACCGAGCGAAAACGACAGCGTCACGAAAGCGATGATGCGGGCGATCTCGTCCGGGGCAAGGCCTGCGCGTGCATAGGCGCGATAACGGATCGCGCCGCCCGAGAGCGCGCCAAAGCCTGCGACGTTGCCGACGGCATAGGCGCTGAAAGCTGTAAGGGCCACTTCGCCGAGAGGACGCTTCCTGCCAATGAAGGACAGGGCATTCCAGTCGTAGAGACAGAGCGTGGCAAAGCTCAGAACCGTGAAGAACACGGCAAGAAGGATCGAGGACGGGCTGGTCGCGGCCAGCCCGCGGACGACGTCGTCGTAACTCACCTCTTCGGTCAACCGGTATATGGCGAAGCCGACCAGTGCGAAGACGAAAACCGTCAGGACCGCCGTCAGAGGCTTCGCATATCGGGCCAGCCGGCCGTGGCGCCGGTCGAGCGCATCCTCGGTTTCGTCCGGTCCGAAGGCTGTATTATCGTCTCTTGCGCTCGAACTCATGGGTCCTCGTTCCGGCCGGTGGCGTTGTCCCTGGAACCGGCTGCCACCATCTTCATCCGGTTCGCAGGCTGCGGGTCGCATGCTTGTCACTGCAATTCGCGCCAAATTATGGCGGCCGCCGCAAGGCTTCCTAAGTTCGCCAGAGGTTCGCCGCGGGCGTACCGTCCAGTTCGAAAGGGGCGTTGCGCCAGCTTCGCTTATTCGCTAAAAGCCCCGCAACCAAGAGCCTTTCGGGGCGCAACATCTTTTGCCGGACTTCCGGCGCATGGCAAGGGCATACGGTCAAGGCAATGGCACGCATCGTGATGAAATTCGGCGGAACATCCGTCGCCAATCTCGAACGCATCTATAACGTTGCCCGACATGTCAAACGCGAGGTCGATGCCGGCCACGAGGTGGCGGTCGTCGTCTCGGCCATGTCCGGCAAGACCAATGAACTCGTCGACTGGGTGCAGAACATGCCGAAAGTCACCGGTGCGAACTCCCCCTTCTATGATGCGCGTGAATACGATGCCGTGGTCGCCTCGGGCGAGCAGGTCACGGCAGGTCTGCTGGCGATCGCGCTGCAGTCCATGGATATCAATGCACGTTCCTGGCAGGGTTGGCAGATCGCCATCAAGACCGACAATGCCCATGGCGCCGCACGCATCCAAGAGATAGACGGGTCCGAGATCATCCGGCGAATGGGCGAAGGTCAGGTTGCCGTGATCGCCGGCTTCCAGGGCATCGGTCCGGACAATCGCATCGCGACCCTCGGCCGTGGCGGTTCCGATACCTCGGCTGTGGCGATTGCGGCGGCCGTCAAGGCGGACCGTTGCGACATCTACACCGATGTGGATGGCGTCTACACGACAGACCCCCGCATCGAGCCGAAGGCGCGCCGCCTGAAGAAGGTGGCGTTCGAGGAAATGCTCGAAATGGCCTCGCTTGGTGCAAAGGTCCTGCAGGTGCGCTCGGTCGAGCTTGCGATGGTCCACAAGGTGCGCACATTTGTGCGCTCGAGCTTCGAAGATCCCGATGCGCCGGGCATGGGCGATCTTTTGAATCCGCCCGGCACATTGATTTGCGATGAGGATGAGATCGTGGAACAGGAAGTCGTCACCGGTATTGCCTACGCCAAGGATGAAGCGCAGATCTCGCTGCGTCGGCTCTCCGATCGACCGGGCGTTTCCGCAGCCATCTTCGGACCGCTGGCCGAGGCGCATATCAACGTCGACATGATCGTCCAGAATATCTCCGAGGACGGTTCGAAGACCGACATGACCTTTACCGTACCCTCCGGCGATGTGGACAAGGCGCTTGCCGTTCTCTCCGAAAACAAGGAGAAGATCGGCTTCGACGTTGCCCAGAGCGAAAAGGGTCTGGTCAAGGTTTCGGTGATCGGCATCGGTATGCGCAGCCATGCCGGCGTTGCTGCAACGGCCTTCCGCGCACTCGCCGAAAAGGGCATCAACATCAAGGCCATCACTACCTCCGAAATCAAGATTTCGATCCTGATCGATGGTCCTTATGCCGAACTCGCAGTTCGGACTTTGCATTCCTGCTACGGCCTCGATAAGAATTGATTCCATAAAGCGGAATTCGCCATCCTCGCCGGTCTTATCCCGCGGGCGGCGAGACCGCCCGACCAACGATGTATTCGGGAGTATGCCGGCGATGAGAGACCTTTCCGCGGGTCCACGCGTCCTCCTCAAGCGGTTGCGCGAACTGATGGCGGAACCGCTTGAGCCGCAGGAGCGGCTTGACCAGATCGTTCGCCAGATCGCGAGCAATATGGTCGCGGAAGTATGTTCGGTCTACGTGCTCAGAGCGGACGGGGTTCTGGAACTCTACGCAACCGAAGGCCTCAACAAGCAGGCCGTTCACTTGGCCCAGCTCAAGATGGGCCAGGGTCTTGTCGGCACGATTGCCGCTTCGGCGCAGCCGCTCAACCTCTCCGACGCCCAGGCGCATCCCGCTTTCCGATACCTGCCGGAGACGGGCGAGGAAATCTATCACTCCTTCCTCGGTGTACCGATTCTTCGCGCCGGCCGCAGTTTGGGCGTTCTCGTCGTTCAGAACAAGGCGCAACGCAACTATCGGGAGGACGAGCTTGAAGCGCTCGAAACCACCGCAATGGTGCTGGCCGAGATGATTGCGACCGGCGAACTGAAAAAGATCACCCGTCCGGGTCTCGAACTCGATCTGACGCGCGCTGTCACGATCGATGGCGACAGCTATTCGGAAGGCATCGGTCTCGGTTATGTCGTGCTGCACGAGCCGCGCATCGTCGTCACCAATCTCCTCAACGAAGACAGCGAGAAGGAAATCCGCCGTCTTGCCGATGCGATCGGTTCGCTTCGGATTTCCATCGACGACATGCTGTCTCGCCGCGAGGTTTCCATGGAGGGCGAGCATCGCGAGGTGCTCGAAACCTATCGCATGTTCGCGCATGACCAGGGCTGGGTGCGCCGCATGGAGGAAGCGATCCACAACGGCCTGACGGCCGAGGCGGCCGTCGAGAAGGTGCAGAGCGATACCAAGGCGCGGATGATCCGCCTGACGGACCCTTATCTGCGCGAGCGCATGCACGATTTCGACGATCTGGCGAACCGGCTGCTGCGTCAGTTGACCGGCTTTTCTCCCCGCACTGTGGCTGACGGATTCCCGGCGGACGCGATCATCTTCGCGCGCGCCATGGGGGCTGCGGAACTGCTGGATTACCCGCGCGCCAATCTGCGGGGGCTGGTCTTGGAAGAGGGCGCGGTCACGAGCCATGTGGTCATCGTGGCTCGCGCCATGGGCATCGCGGTGGTGGGCCAGGCGGCGGGCGCCGTGGCGCTTGCCGAAAACGGCGATCCGGTCATCATCGACGGTGATGACGGCAAGGTGCATGTGCGCCCCATGGCCGACCTGCAGAAGGCCTATGAGGAGAAGGTCAGGCTGCGTGCCAAGCGGCAGGAGCAGTTCCGCGCGTTGCGGGATGTCGAACCCGTCACCAAGGACGGCAAGCGGATCAAGCTGCAGATGAACGCGGGACTTCTGGTCGATCTGCCGCAGCTTGTCGATTCCGGCGCCGAGGGCATCGGTCTTTTCCGAACCGAACTTCAGTTCATGATCGCTTCCACCATGCCGAAGGGGGAGGAGCAGGAGAGCTTCTACCGCAGCGTCCTGAAACAGGCTGCCGGCCGGCCGGTGACCTTTCGTACGCTCGATATCGGCGGCGACAAGGTGGTTTCCTATTTCCGTGGCCACGAGGAGGAAAACCCGGCGCTGGGCTGGCGGGCGATCCGTCTGTCGCTCGACCGGCCCGGCCTCCTGCGCACCCAGTTGCGGGCGCTGCTCAAGGCTGCGGCAGGCGCCGAACTCAAGATGATGCTGCCGATGGTGACCGAGGTAGCGGAAATCCGGGCGGTGCGCGAACTGATGCAGAAAGAGGTGCAGCACCTCTCCAAATTCGGCCATACGTTGCCCAAGAAGCTGCAGTTCGGAGCGATGCTGGAGGTTCCGGCACTGATGTGGCAGCTCGACGAGTTGATGGAGGAGGTCGACTTCGTTTCCGTCGGGTCGAACGACCTGTTCCAGTTCTCGATGGCTGTCGATCGCGGCAATGCCCGGGTATCCGATCGTTTCGATGTGCTCGGCCGGCCGTTCCTCAGGATTCTCCGGGATATCGTGCGGGCGGGCGAACGCTACCAGACGCCGGTGACCCTGTGTGGCGAGATGGCGGGCAAGCCGCTCTCGGCGATGGCGCTGCTCGGGATCGGCTTCCGGTCGATTTCGATGTCGCCGACGGCGATCGGCCCGATCAAGGCGATGTTGCTCGGGCTTGATGTGTCCAAGCTGGCGGAGCTGCTCGAAACCGCTCTCGACGACCATCATTCGAATCAGCCGATGCGCGATCTGCTCGCAAAATTTGCAGCGGATAACAATATTCCTTTTTGAACGATAAATGTGGAGTGACGAAGGGTGGCGAAGCTTCCTGTCGAGAAAATGCGCGAACTCGAACGCCGTTTCGGCGAGATAGAGGCACGCATGTCCGCAGGGCCGGCCGCGGACGTCTATGTGAAGCTTGCCTCGGAATATGCGGAATTGCAGCCGGTGGTCCGAAAGATCCGTGACTATGAGAGCGCCCTTGCCGAAGTGGCGGGGCTGAAGACGATGCTGTCGGACAAGGGCACCGAACGCGACATGCGCGATCTGGCCGAAATGGAACTGCCGGAGGTCGAAGAACGTATCGAAGCGCTGGAGAAGGACATTCAAATCCTGCTCCTGCCGAGGGATGCGGCAGACGAGAAGAGCGCCATTCTGGAAATCCGCGCCGGCACGGGCGGTTCGGAGGCGGCTCTTTTTGCCGGTGATCTCTTCCGTATGTACGAGCGTTTTGCGGGTTCCAAAGGATGGAAGGTCGAGGTTCTCTCCGCCAGCGAAGGGGAAGCCGGCGGCTACAAGGAAATTATTGCCACGATTACCGGGCGTGGCGTCTTTTCGAAGCTCAAGTTCGAATCCGGTGTGCACAGGGTCCAGCGTGTGCCCGAGACCGAGGCAAGCGGGCGGATTCATACGTCCGCGGCGACGGTTGCCGTGCTGCCCGAGGCGGAGGAAATCGACATCGAAATCCGCCCGGAGGACATCCGTATCGACACGATGCGGTCTTCCGGGGCCGGCGGCCAGCACGTCAACACGACGGATTCCGCGGTCCGGATCACGCATCTGCCGACGGGCCTCGTCGTCACTTCTTCGGAGAAGTCACAGCACCAGAACAGGGCCAAGGCGCTGCAGGTTCTGCGCTCGCGGCTTTACGATATGGAGCGGCAAAAGGCGGATAGCGAACGCTCGGCCGATCGCAAGAGCCAGGTTGGTTCCGGCGATCGTTCCGAACGCATCCGCACCTATAACTTCCCTCAGGGGCGGGTGACGGATCACCGCATCAACCTGACGCTCTACAAGCTCGACCGCATGATGGAGGGCGAAATCGACGAAATGGTCGATGCCCTGATCGCCGATTACCAGGCAGGCCAGCTTGCCCAACTCGGCGACGCCCCGTGAACGGAAAGACCGAAAGTGCGGGTGCGGATACCGTTGGCGGTTTGATTGCCGAGGCAAGAAAACGGTTCTCGCAAGCGGGTCTTTCCGATCCGGCGACCGACGCACGTGTGCTGGTGAGTGGGTTGCTGAGGCTTTCGGCGACCGCTCTCGTGCTCGCAGCCAATCAGTCGGTGGATGCCGCGCATGCGGCAATCATCCGTTCTGCGATCGGCCGGCGTGAAGCGCGTGAACCGGTGCATCGCATTCTTGGCGAACGGGATTTTTACGGGCTCACCCTCAAGCTTTCACCCGAGACGCTGGAGCCGCGTCCGGATACCGAAATACTGGTCGATGCCGTGCTGCCGCACCTGAGGCGAATTGCCGCAGCCAAGGGCGCAGCAAGCATACTCGATCTGGGCACCGGCAGCGGCGCAATTGCGCTTGCGCTTTTGAAGGAATGCGAGACCGCTCGCGCAATCGGGACAGATATTTCCGCTGGCGCCCTTACAATCGCCGCAAACAATGCCTATCTCAACGATGTCGGCGAGAGATTTGAGGCGCGGGAAAGCGCCTGGTTCGAGAAGATCGAGGGACAATCCTTCGACATCATCGTGTCAAATCCGCCTTATATACCCACAAAAGTGGTCGAAGCGCTTGAGCCCGAAGTCAGGAAATTCGATCCTGCAAGGGCGCTCGACGGCGGCCAGGATGGCCTTTTCGCCTATCGCGCGATCGCGGAAAACGCGGCGTCGCATCTTGCGGAAGGAGGCATAGTGGGGCTGGAAATCGGTTACGATCAGAAGCAATCGGTCATCCAAATATTTGAGGCAAAAGGTTTTTTCCTTCTCGACGCACGACAGGACTATGGTGGCAACGACCGTGTTCTGTTGTTCTATCCAAGGTAGACGTGACGATTTTGCTGCGTGTGCTAAGGATATTTTGCCTTTTGAAAGAAAAGGCTTGGTTTTCGGAATGAAGCGTAATAGTTTGCGGGCACGCAACGGGCAGCGGGGAATGAACGAAGATTCGTTCGGGTCTGGGTCTGCTTCGATTTTCGCTCGTCACAGAGCTTCGCGGGGCGAGCAATCCCGGTGCGTAACTCAGTAAACTTGACTTTCACCAGCGGCAAGAAGCGATGGCGCAGTATGCCCGCGGCAGGCGCAGCCTTGGTCCGGTCCAACCAGAACCAGAAGCGTTGCCTTTTATCAGCACAACAGAAGAATTCAGGTGAATCATCGATGAGGCCAGGACAGCAGAACAAGCGTGGTCGGGGGCGTAACAACGGCGGCGGAGGCGGTGGAAACAATTTCAACCGTAAGGGCGCCAATCCCCTGACAAGGACCTATGACAGCTCGGGTCCGGACGTGAAGATCCGCGGTACGGCCCAGCACATCGCCGAGAAATATGCCGCTCTCGCACGCGATGCCCAAGGCGCCGGCGATCGGGTCATGGCCGAAAACTACCTGCAGCATGCAGAACACTACAATCGGATCATCGCTGCGGCCCAGGCCCAAATGCAGGAACGGTTCCAGCGCGACGATCGGGACGATCGTAGCGATTTCGCTGACGATATGGACGGCATGGACGAGCCCATGGCCGTTTCCCAGCCGCAGCATCAGCCTCAGGTTCAGCCGCAACAGCAGCGGCCTGTTGAAATCGCCGGAAGCGGTCCGCAGCCGGTCATCGAGGAGATGCCGGCCGAAGTTGCCGCTGTCGTCGAGGAGAGCGGTGCAGAGGGAGCAGGTGAGCGCCAGCCGCGCCGGCGTAACGCTTCGAACCGTCCGCGCCGCCAGCCGCGCCGCGCTAACGCTGCAGGGGAAACTTCCGAAGGCGCAGACGGCGCCGCGTCGACAGAATCAGCGCCGGTGCTTGCGGAAGCGGCTTCGGAGTAACGACCGGAAGGTCCGGTTCTGTAGTTTTGACGATTGTGAAACTCCGGTCATCGACCGGAGTTTTTTCGTTTAAATGCCTCTTTAAACGGCAAAAACCGCTTACCATATCTCGCTCGAAGGGGATCATTCAGCGTCCCCACAGCCCGCCTTCAAGGGGGCTATCCTCAATCGCCGTTCTGTGCCTTTCCGGGCAGGGCGGAAAATGGAGACCGGTTATGAACATCGAAAAATATTCCGAGCGCGTTCGCGGGTTCTTGCAGTCGGCGCAAACCCATGCGCTTTCCGAGGGGCATCAGCAATTTGCCCCCGAGCATGTCCTGAAGGTCCTGCTCGATGACGATCAAGGCATGGCGTCCTCGCTGATCGCGCGCGCCGGCGGCGATCCCAAGGAGGCATGTGTTGCCAATGACGCCGCACTCGCCAAACTGCCGAAGGTTTCGGGCGGCAATGGCCAAGTTTACCTATCTCAGCCTCTGGCGAAGGTTTTCTCGACGGCCGAAGACGCCGCAAAGAAGGCCGGCGACAGTTTCGTTACCGTCGAGCGGCTGCTTCTGGCCCTGGCAATCGAATCCTCGGCCTCGACCTCCGCTACTCTGAAAAAGGCGGGCGTGACCGCGCAGGGGCTCAATCAGGTCATCAACGAAGTGCGCAAGGGCCGCACTGCTGATACGGCGAATGCCGAGCAGGGCTTCGACGCCTTGAAGAAATATGCGCGCGACCTGACGGCAGAAGCCCGGGAAGGCAAACTCGACCCGGTCATCGGTCGCGACGACGAAATTCGTCGGACGATCCAGGTCTTGTCGCGTCGCACCAAGAACAATCCCGTCCTGATCGGTGAACCGGGCGTCGGCAAGACGGCGATCGCCGAGGGGCTGGCATTGCGTATCGTCAATGGCGACGTGCCGGAAAGCCTGAAGGATAAGCAACTGATGGCGCTCGACATGGGCGCACTGATCGCCGGCGCCAAGTATCGCGGTGAGTTCGAAGAACGACTGAAAGCCGTTCTCAACGAAATTCAGGCGGAGAACGGCAATGTCATCCTGTTCATCGACGAGATGCATACGCTGGTCGGTGCCGGTAAGGCCGATGGGGCGATGGATGCCTCCAACCTGTTGAAGCCCGCGCTGGCGCGTGGCGAACTGCATTGCGTCGGTGCGACCACGCTCGACGAGTACCGCAAGCATGTCGAGAAAGACCCTGCCTTGGCTCGGCGCTTCCAGCCCGTCATGGTCGACGAACCGACGGTCGAGGACACGATCTCGATCCTGCGCGGGCTGAAGGAGAAATACGAGCAGCACCACAAGGTGCGGATTTCCGACTCGGCGATCGTTGCTGCTGCAACCCTGTCGAACCGCTATATCACCGACCGTTTCCTGCCGGATAAGGCCATCGACCTGATGGACGAGGCCGCATCGCGGCTCAGGATGCAGGTCGACTCGAAGCCGGAGGAACTGGATGAACTCGATCGCCGTATCATCCAGCTCAAGATCGAGCGGGAGGCGTTGAAAAAGGAAACCGATCCGGCCTCCGCTGATCGGCTGAAGCGGCTGGAAACGGAACTGGCCTCGCTGGAAGAGCAGGCAGATGCGCTGACGGCCCGCTGGCAGTCTGAAAAGCAGAAGCTCGGGCTGGCGGCCGATCTGAAGAAGCGGCTCGACGAAGCGCGAAACGAACTGGCGATTGCACAGCGCAAGGGTGAGTTCCAGCGCGCCGGCGAGCTTGCCTATGGCGAGATCCCGAAGCTCGAAAAGGAGTTGGCCGAGGCGGAAGCAAGCGATAGCAACGCGTCCTCCATGGTTCAGGAAGTCGTAACGCCCGACGGTATCGCGCATGTCGTTTCCCGCTGGACCGGCATTCCGGTCGACAAGATGCTGGAAGGCGAGCGCGAAAAGCTGCTCAGGATGGAGGACGAACTGGCCAAGTCGGTCGTCGGGCAGGGGGACGCGGTTCAGGCGGTTTCAAGGGCGGTCCGCCGCTCTCGCGCCGGACTGCAGGATCCTAACCGGCCGATCGGCTCGTTCATCTTCCTCGGCCCCACGGGCGTGGGCAAGACCGAACTGACCAAGTCGCTTGCACGCTTCTTGTTCGACGATGAGACCGCGATGGTTCGGATCGATATGTCGGAATACATGGAGAAACACTCCGTGGCCCGTCTGATCGGGGCGCCTCCGGGCTATGTCGGATACGAAGAGGGCGGCGCGCTGACGGAATCGGTTCGTCGCAAGCCCTATCAGGTTGTCCTGTTCGACGAGATCGAGAAGGCCCATCCGGACGTCTTCAATGTGCTCCTGCAGGTGCTTGATGACGGCCGACTGACCGATGGCCAGGGTCGCACCGTGGACTTCAAGAACACGATCATCATCATGACCTCGAACCTCGGCGCGGAATATCTGACCGGTCTGCGAGACGACCAGGACAGCGAAGCGGTTCGCGATCAGGTCATGAATGTGGTGAAGGCGTCCTTCCGGCCGGAATTCCTCAATCGCGTCGATGAAATCATCCTGTTCCACCGGCTGCGCCGGAGCGAAATGGGTGCGATCGTCGATATCCAGCTGAAGCGCCTGACCTCGCTTCTGGCTGAGCGGAAGATCACAATCGACCTGCAGCCGGATGCACGCGAGTGGCTGGCGGAAAAGGGCTATGACCCGGTCTATGGCGCACGCCCGTTAAAGCGCGTGATCCAGAAGTTCGTCCAGGATCCGATGGCCGAACAGATCCTTTCGGGCACGATTGCCGACGGTTCCACCGTCAAGGTCGCCGCCGGGTCCGACCGCCTGCTGTTCTCTACTACGGGAAAGGTCAGCGAAGCGGCCTGAATTCCTGAGCGATGCATGACCTGACGATGGCGGCCTGTCGGCCGCCATTTTCGTTTATGCTCGCATGCAATCCTGCCGGTCGAGTGGTTCGCCGCAGGCGTTTCGGAGGGAGAGAAGATCAGTTGCTTGCGACTTCGGCCGGCTTGCCGCCCTGGACGAGCATGGTGTCGATGCGTTTGCGTTCGTCCTGGAAGCGGGCAAGCGCCTCGCCCTCCAGCGACTTGCCGCCGGGCAGACGGACCTTCATCGCATCGACCTTGGTGCCATTGACGATCAGTTCGTAATGCAGGTGCGAACCGGTGGACGATCCGGTCGACCCCACCCAGCCGATGACCTGCCCCTGTGTGACCTTGGCGCCGGGAGTTATGCCCTTGGCGATGGCGCTCTGGTGGTTGTAGGAGGATTCATATCCGTTGGCGTGGCGGATGATCGTCTGGTTGCCGTAACCGGATGCCCATCCGGCCTTTTCAACCACGCCATTGCCGGACGCGATGATCGGTGTGCCGCGGGGAGCGGCCCAGTCAGTACCTGTGTGCATGCGCGAATAGCCGAGGATAGGATGCCGGCGCATGCCGAAACCCGATGTCAGGCGCCCGTTCGGGACCGGGTTGCGCAACAGGAACTGCCGGATGCTCTTGCCGCTCTCGTCGTAGTAGTCGACGGAATTGTCGTCCGGGTTCTGGAAGCGGTAAAATGAGGTGACCGTATCCCCGAAGCGCGCGCGGACGTAGAGAAGTTCGCTCTCGTCGGTCGCACGGCCGCTGTCGTCCTCCACCGAGAAACAGGCTTCCATGGTGTCGGTCGGTTTCAGCTGTGCCTGGAAATCGACGTTCGCGGCGAGCAGGCGAATAATCAGCGCGGTCATGTCACGACTCATGCCGTAGGAGAGCGCGGCACGGTAGATACCGTCATAGACCCGCGGCAGATCGCGGCCGGTCAGCGCGACCGGCGCCTGTTCATCGAAGGCAGTTGCGACCGCGTCGAGTTTGGGTGGCTCCTCGCCTCGGACCAGGCGGCCGGCATCGTTGACGGCAAGCGTCACGATGTGCCCGCCCTGGCGATACAGGCTGATACGTACGACGCGGGCTTCCTCGCCGCGCTGAATGATGCCGATGCGCAGTACATCTCCCTCGAGAAGATCCGTCGAGCCCGCAAAAGGTGCGAGCACCCGGGCGACATCCTCGGCCTTCGACTTCGGATAGCCGGCAGAGGTCATCACGGCGTCGATACCCTGGCTGCGGCGCACCGGCAGGACGTCATCGGCATATTCCGGCGTTTCCGGTGTCAGCATTTCGGGCGCGGCAACCGACATGTTCTGTTCCACGACGCGCGCCGTCAGCCCTGAAGCAATGTCCATCGCGTCATCTTCGTCAGCGTCGAAGCGTCTCGGGTCGATATAGTAGAGTGCGGCCACCTGGCTCGATCCGTCCGTCAGCACCGAACCGTTCGAGCGCACATTTTCCTCGACCTCATCGAAGGACATTTCACCCGCGAAGGGATAGGTGCTCGATCCGGCGGGGAACGGGACCGTCTTGAGGCTCACCTCCGAATCCACATCCGAGCCATAGAGAGTGCCGGTCCGGCTGGCAGGGGCCGCCGATTTTTCGTTTGTCGCGAAAATCGCCAGCGGATCGAAAGGGGGGTAGTTCTCCTGCACCTGATAGTCGGCCGCGAGCCCCATCTTCACATGGGCGAAGGGTTGCCGGCGAACGACCTCGCGTTCGCCGTCATTGATGACCGTCGATACCTCGATGATCGCCTTGTCGACCGGGCGCGCGGCGATCTTCGGTCCGAAAAGGCGGGCGCCGCGCGTCACCGCTTCCGCCTGGGCGTCGCTGCCACCGGTTACCGCGAAGGCTTCCGCCGGAATTGCAAGCTGCTGACGCCCGTCGAGCGCGGCAAAGAGGGCGACCCCCATCAGGATACAGGAGGTAATACCGGTCAGGAATGTGCCGGAGAGCCAGCGCAGGGAGATTTCGCGTCGATCCGGGGCACGATGTCCATCGGCCAGGATGGGCGGTTCGCTGCCCAGCGATCGCAGCATGTTGCGGTCCGTCGTCATGCGGTCGGCATCCGTCCGTTCAAGGGGCGAGGTCCCGTTTGTCCATTTGCGGGCTACATCTGCATATTTCGCCGCTATCCGTCAAATCGGGGGGCAAAGCAGGTGCAGACGCGCCTGCGCGTGTCTCTAGAACATCCAAATATGGAATTGGCGGGACGGAAAGATGGCGGGTCGGTGGCGGATGCCAAAGAGGACGACGTTGAGGACCTCCTCTTTTGTATGGTTCTGAGTGTGTTTGTGGGGATGAT
>NZ_JAGGCS010000034.1 GCF_022884085.1 Paenirhizobium cremeum | reverse complement strand
TCACGAGTTGGGGTCTCCGGCAAAGTCGGGGCGGTTCAATCCCCATCGTAACAAGGTCATCGTGCTGCTCAGCATTCGCGCCGGACTGCGAGCGTCAGAGATCGCCCACCTCGACTGGTCGATGGTCACCGATGGCGGCGGCAGCATCGCCAACCTGATCGAATTACCGGGCCGGGTGACCAAATACGGGCGCGGTCGGCGCATACCCCTGCATGCTGAACTTAAACGCGCCCTGAGGGGCATTCACCGCAGCCAGGGCGCCCCCAAGGCCGGACCGGTCATCGCCAGTGAGCGGTGGCTGGGTGACTGCTACGCCCCCATGACCCCGAAGGCCGTCGTCAATTGGTTCACCGCCGCCTATCGGCAAGCAGGGCTCACGGGCTGTTCGTCACATTCAGGCCGGCGCACCTTCATCACCAAGGCCGCCCGCCTGATCGCCAAGGCCGGCGGCTCGCTGCGCGACGTGCAGCAGTTGGCGGGCCATCGCTCCATCGAAACAACGCAGGCCTATATCGACGGCGACGCGGAGATACAGCGGAGGATCATTCGCATGATGTAGCGTGTTTCCCACCTTGTCCCGCCCGACCGGTTCCGTGCGGTCGCCGCCTTGGGTGAAGGGCCTTGATGACCGTACGTCATCGGCTCCCTTCTCCAGCCTCGAACGAAGCAACCGGCCAGGAGATCGGAGCGGCAAGGAATGGAAACATCATCATGGTCGAATACCCCACCAAGACGGCTCAGGCTCGACGCCGCGACCTTACCCCGACCGAACGGATCAAACTATTGAACGACTGGCTTCGTATGCATGGTGGCGGCGGTAGGATCGTGATGACTGCCGGCATTGCGGCCCTGGAGGATGAATTGCGGAACAAGGTGATCGCCGCGGTCCGTGGCTTCGACGCCTTCGACGACGACAACGATCCCCATGGCGAGCACGATTGTGCGATCATCGAGGTGGAAGACGTCAGCATCCTGTTCAAGATCGACTACTATGACCTGACACTTTCCCATCATTCGCCCGACCCATCGGACCCGGATGTCACCTGCCGTGTCCTCACCCTGATGCTGGCCGAGGAATACTGAATACGCCGGCTTCCATGCGACCGCACCGTCAAGGCGAGCTTGACGCCCTTTGTGGCATCTATGCCCTCATCAACGGCTTCGCGCATGCCGCGCGAGCCGACCCGATTGCCTATTTCCCGAAGAAGAAGCTGTTCACGCACCTGATTGAGCGCGCGACCGAATGGCGGGGGGATGCCAGCTTTATCTGTGACGGCCTGAGCCATGAGGAGATGCGCTATCTGGTGAAACAGGCCGTCAGGTTCATCGATCGTAAGGGGCATGCATTCAGCACCACATCCGCCCGAAAACTACTGACCCACCCCTTCACGAAACACGGCGACGGTAACGCCCGACGTGGCTGGCTCAAAGAGGCCGCCGAACTGACCAGTTGCGCCGTCATTCTCGATATCAATACGCCATGGCTTTCGCACTGGTCGGTGCTGGCTGACGTGGAAGGCAAGCGTGTCAATCTGTTCGACAGCATGGGCATGAGAACAGTGGATGCCGAAGCATGCAAACCCTTCCTTGTCCTTCACAGGCTGTAGAGAAGCAGGCCTAAGCGAATAGCGGCTCGTCAGAGCTGACGAACCCCGAGGCAGACCTGGCTGGCCATCGCTCTTCAAATGATGAACTGCCGGTTACTCAAGGTCGCGACACTCTACAGCCTCGATATACCGGGTGTTGATCCATCCCCCGCGCTCTCGCCCTCCAAGACGTGGAGCATTCTCGACAAACGCCCATGACGAACCTGCCTCAACGCAGATCGTTCCCATTGCAATCCAGTTTGGAGAGAACCTTTCCGCGCAATTCGCGGTATCGATCTCTACGTATTCACCGCCGAGAAGACGAGCCAGTACCGGATCGCTCGTGGATGGCCCGCTACGTAGATTGAGAAACCCGTCTGGTAGATCACGCCGCACCTCCGCGCACCATGTCTGCGTGGCGTGGCTTCGGTCGAAGCCGGTGAGAAATTCCACCACGGCGAGAACACATATCGCAAGCTGCGTCTTCATGTTTCCGTGGTCCCCTCTAGCTGACCATCCACTGGTTGGACTATTGCGCCCGTAGCCTCATTCCGTGAACGTAATCTGACTTCCGGTCGGCAGCAGCTCGTCAGAGCTGGCGAATCCCAAGGCAGACCTGGCTGGCCATCGCCATGCGAACAAGGTGGTAGATCATCGGGTTGAACGCCAATGGTGTCGTCGAGTTCTCAGCGATCCCACCAGGACCGGCGCTTGCCAGCGGAAGAATAAAGATAATCGTATTCAAACTGGCAGCCACTCCCGCCCTGCTATTCATGGCCACTTTGATACGCACCTGACGGCAGAGCTCCTCAGTTGGCTCATACAGGCCGACCACACTGTCCTTGAGCTGCTGGATGTCTGCTTCATATAGGAGTTCGCACCCACGCTGCTCCGATGGCGGGCAGACAAAGTCGGGAAAATCCTGGCCATCGAATTGCGGATCCAAGATCATTCGTTCGTAATCGACTATGCCGGCAACATCGGGCTGTTCCGGACTGTAGCGGATCGGAGCACGCACCATCCGCTCGTCATAGAGAACCGGCACCTGCGCAATATCCGGGCGTTCGCCTGGGGAAGGCGCTACGACAAGATCGGACCTTTCTGCTGCCGGTTCTGTCTGTGATACCACCTGTTCAGCACCTCCGGGGCGCCGACCACGAACGAGCGGCAGGGCCTTCTCGACCGTGTAGTAGATACCGTCGCAGACGCCGCCTTCGTCATCTGCCAATTGCTCGGCAATATCCTTGGCAACGCTGTCCTTGATCTCGGAGAAGAAATCCCGGGCAAGCGGCCCAGCCAAGCCCATTTGCCGAGCCTTGGCTTCCAGATCGACAACATCGACATCGAGGCCGCATGGGGCATTGGCGGCAACTGCGACGGCGACGACATGGATGATGGACTTGTCCATCGCCTTCCGTTCATCCTCGGGCGATTGAAGGTTGACGAAGTACGTCTCGGAAAACTGCCCCTTCAGAAAATCCTTGCGCCCTTCCATATCCACGCTGATGGGATCGCCGGCGCAAACAGTCAGAGGACAGAGCAAGAAAGAAAAAAGGGCTATGCTCAAGCGTATCATCATCGAGCTCCATATCCGGCATGTCGTTGGCTCGACCGAAGACTGGCCTGCTGAATTCCCACGTCCTGGGGATCAGAGAGCCTGCTTAACCAGGGTTTGCGAAGCTCGTTGAGTTCGTCTGAGGAAATCGCTCCCTGATCATGCAGCCGCTTCAGCCGAACAAGCTGCTCGGCGGGATCGCCATACGCATCGGGTTCCGGGCCGCCATGATCGAGCCGAACGATTTGTGGGTCGTTGACGAATAGGTTCAGTCCGCTCTCGCCACCATCGCTACCGGTTTCGCTCTTATGGACAGCACTGCATGCCCAAATCAGTGACCCGAACCAACCAAGCCCGGTGCCACCGACGAAGACGTTGAGCAAGGCGATCACCCAACGGTTAGGATGCCCCCTGCGAAATGCAACGAATGTTGGAATGAGATAGATGATTACCAACACACCGAAAGCGATCAACATCCCGGTCGCTCGGGTGTAATCATCCCCATCCAACGTTTGCGCCGAGGCAGGCTGGGTAGCGGCCATGGTTGAAAGGGCAAGTGCCGGCAAGACCGTGGACTGGCTCGATCTGGATCTCCACATTGCCACGACCTCAGGCCGAAGCTTTGGCGAGCAGATCACTCTTGAGGCGCTGGAATTCGGCATCATCGATTGCGCCGGAGGAATGCAACGCCGCCAACTTCTCCAAACGGTCTAGGGACGCCGTGGCGGCGGAACCCACAGCCACGGGAACCGGAGCCGGAGTTGCGGACATTGGCGATCCCCAACGTACGCCAAATCTGTTCGGAGCGTCTGTTCCTCCGGTGCAGGCGAACACCAGCAGTATGATGGATCCGACCAGCGGCACGAACCCAATCAACACCCACCATCCGCTCCGGTCGATATCATGCAGCCGGCGCGCGGTGACGCTGAGGGACGGGATGACATGTGCTACATAGACCAACCCGGCCAGAACCCCGGGGCTCTCGATCGCGCTATCAACGGCAATCGCGATCACCATCAGGATCATCAAAGCCAGCGTGAACAGCCAGAACTCCGATCGCGTGGAGCGGCCGGCAAAGTCAAAGTAGCGGCGCATTGCGGTTAAATATGCGGACATCGCGAAATTACTCCCTTTGAAAATTCCGAGGCGGCCAAAGCCAGTGGAACTGACTGCCTCACTGCCCATTGTTTTGGAATGATAACATCGGAGTATTAATATGGGATCAACAGTCCGTCGATTAACGGGCCGCGAAAAGGCTTGCTCCCTTCAATGGAAGCAAAGCGAATCGTCGGTTGGAACCTACGAAAACTCCGAGTGGAACGTGGTCTTTCCCAGGAGCGGTTGGCGCTCGAAGCAAAGATCGATCGCGCTTACGCTGGGCGCATAGAGCGGGGGCAGGAAAACGTGACCATCACCGTGCTGGAGGCCCTCGCACAGGCCTTGGATGTTCCGATAGCAAGGTTGTTTATCGAGCCAGAACCCGGTGCGGGTCTTCCAGAAGCGCTTAAACCTGGCAGGAAGAACCTACGGTAGGCGCATTGAGCAAATGAGAATAAGAGTATAGAAGTAATATCGATCCGACCATCGGCATTCTGGATAGTCTGGCAGTCGCTCTCAGTGGAATTCGGGAACGTGATTACCGAACCTTCCATGAGCCAAGAAACTCCACAACCACCGCATAAAAGTTGCAAGGCCACGCAATAAGTTATGCACGCCACAAGCCAAGCCTTGTGTTACCCAAGTAGCCACCACTTGATTCGGTTTGCGGATGATTTTCCCTGGCTAACTTCCTTTGACATGGAGGAATATTGGGCCGCGAAAATTGATGTACTTTTTCCCAAGATTTCCGGCTAAGTGCATCCGTAACGGCGCTGATCGCAACAAACTCAAAGCACCGCCGGCAGGCCTCCCGGTCTGTGGTCAGCGCTCGATAACCGTTGAAGAATCCGTCCAGAATACTGAACTGCTTGCTCGTCCCCTAGGACCTGTTGACAAAGTGGATTCCCAAATCAGCAGAAG
>NZ_JAGGCS010000033.1:0-2500 GCF_022884085.1 Paenirhizobium cremeum | reverse complement strand
TTGCGCCGAAAATGTAACGGGGCTAAAGCCATGCACCGAAGCTGAGGATTCCCGCAAGGGAGTGGTAGCGGAGCGTTCCGTAAGCCTGTGAAGGGATACCTGTGAGGGGTCCTGGAGGTATCGGAAGTGCGAATGTTGACATGAGTAACGATAAAGGGAGTGAGAGACTCCCTCGCCGAAAGACCAAGGGTTCCTGCTTAAAGTTAATCTGAGCAGGGTTAGCCGGCCCCTAAGACGAGGCGGACACGCGTAGTCGATGGGAACCACGTTAATATTCGTGGGCCTGGTGGTAGTGACGGATCGCTTAACTTGTTCTGGTTTATTGGATTACCAGGGCGGGGACGCGGTTCCAGGAAATAGCTCCACCTTATAGACCGTACCCGAAACCGACACAGGTGGTCAGGTAGAGTATACCAAGGCGCTTGAGAGAACTATGCTGAAGGAACTCGGCAAATTGCACGCGTAACTTCGGAAGAAGCGTGACCCCTTTTGACGCAAGTCAGATGGGGTGGCACAGACCAGGGGGTAGCGACTGTTTATCAAAAACACAGGGCTCTGCGAAGTCGCAAGACGACGTATAGGGTCTGACGCCTGCCCGGTGCTGGAAGGTTAAGAGGAGAGGTGCAAGCTTTGAATCGAAGCCCCAGTAAACGGCGGCCGTAACTATAACGGTCCTAAGGTAGCGAAATTCCTTGTCGGGTAAGTTCCGACCTGCACGAATGGCGTAACGACTTCCCCGCTGTCTCCAGCATAGACTCAGTGAAATTGAATTCCCCGTGAAGATGCGGGGTTCCTGCGGTTAGACGGAAAGACCCCGTGCACCTTTACTATAGCTTTACACTGGCATTCGTGTCGGCATGTGTAGGATAGGTGGTAGGCTTTGAAGCTCGGACGCCAGTTTGAGTGGAGCCATCCTTGAAATACCACCCTTATCGTCATGGATGTCTAACCGCGGTCCGTTATCCGGATCCGGGACAGTGTATGGTGGGTAGTTTGACTGGGGCGGTCGCCTCCGAAAGAGTAACGGAGGCGCGCGATGGTGGGCTCAGAGCGGTCGGAAATCGCTCGTCGAGTGCAATGGCATAAGCCCGCCTGACTGCGAGACTGACAAGTCGAGCAGAGACGAAAGTCGGTCATAGTGATCCGGTGGTCCCGCGTGGAAGGGCCATCGCTCAACGGATAAAAGGTACGCCGGGGATAACAGGCTGATGACCCCCAAGAGTCCATATCGACGGGGTTGTTTGGCACCTCGATGTCGGCTCATCGCATCCTGGGGCTGGAGCAGGTCCCAAGGGTTTGGCTGTTCGCCAATTAAAGCGGTACGTGAGCTGGGTTCAGAACGTCGTGAGACAGTTCGGTCCCTATCTGCCGTGGGTGTAGGAATATTGACAGGATCTGTCCCTAGTACGAGAGGACCGGGATGGACATATCTCTGGTGGACCTGTTGTCGTGCCAACGGCATAGCAGGGTAGCTATATATGGAAGGGATAACCGCTGAAGGCATCTAAGCGGGAAACCCACCTGAAAACGAGTATTCCCTATCAGAGCCGTGGAAGACGACCACGTTGATAGGCCGGGTGTGGAAGCGCAGCAATGTGTGAAGCTTACCGGTACTAATAGCTCGATTGGCTTGATCGTTCTCATTGGTAATGCTCATCGAACTTTGTTCGATGATGCCATCTTCTTGTCCTGGCGCGCAAAAGCGCTCCGGACGGGCCGGCCAACAATGCCGACGCGCTTCAGCGCTGTGTGGCTGCCTTGCTCGACGTCGAGTTTGGCAGCGCTACAGAATGCCAGTTCGTCGCCAGGAGTTTGGCGCGCCGTCTGCAGCGTAGCGATCGAAGATCGCGGCAGCGCGAAGACAGAAGATCAAGACGTGTTTTAAAAGAAAACAGGCGAAGGCCTGCCAGCTTCTCAAATGTTGCGCTTCGCTGACCTGGTGGTTATTGCGGGGCGGCTGCACCCGTTCCCATTCCGAACACGGCCGTGAAACGCCCCTGCGCCAATGGTACTTCGTCTCAAGACGCGGGAGAGTAGGTCGCTGCCAGGTCTGCAAAACGCAACATGCCCATGCACTGGACATGACATGTCCAAAAAGCCGCAAGGGAAAAGGATCAAGACCGTCTTCTCGACACGAAAAGGGCCTCAAGCCCATAACGAGGCCGCATCCAACGCGGCCTTTTTGCTTTCTCGTCATCATGACGAAAAAAACCGTCAAACCAATCCGTTTGACAAACTCCGCAAGCCAAGCAGGCTTGCACATACGAACAGGCCAAAATCGGCCAGTTCTATCGGTGACGCGGGGTGGAGCAGCCCGTTCGGCCGGCAATCGATCCACTGGATCGATCGCAAAATCGGCCTCACCTCATCAGGCTTCGCCTGACTGCGCTCCCGGGCTGAAACAAAGTCCGTTCTCTTGGTGACGCGGGGTGGAGCAGCCCGGTAGCTCGTCAGGCTCATAACCTGAAGGCCGCAGGTTCAAATCCTGCCCCCGCAACCA
>NZ_JAGGCS010000032.1 GCF_022884085.1 Paenirhizobium cremeum | reverse complement strand
TCTCACGAGTTGGGGTCTCCGGCAAAGTCGGGGCGGTTCAAAATGACACTGTCCACTTCGGCGAGTGAGGGCTAATTAAGATGAGATACCTTGCATTCCAGCGAGAAGCTGTCGAAGAAATCGTAGGGAACCGTCGCCTTCAATCGATCGATTTTGAGGAAGGCTCTGAGTTGCTGCGAATTCTCTCGGGCGAACTGGACGACATATCAGGCATTGCGCCTCGGTTAAGCCTTCACACGTCGCGCTCGGGTGCCGGCAAGATTGTAACGTATGCCGGCGGCGGTATACCCGCTTACGTCGTATTTGATTTAGACGAGTCAGGTGTTTTTGATCCTAAGCAACCATCCTTTGATGCCGTTCAAATCCTACAGCGCGTGCTGCGGTTCGCTATTAAGCATTGGGACCACAAAATCTTAAATCCCTCCGAGATGGTATTCCCTGCCTATAAGAAGGCTATTATTTTTCCATTTCCAATAAGCCAGAAAACAGGGTTTAGAGTCGCGATAGATTTGAATCCGGATGCGTCTCGTTTAGAGCGCCGTGGACAAGCGGAACGCTACCTTCTCGTATATAAAGCCGGCCTCGATGACGGAAAGGGACCTGGCGAGACACCGTCATTTACTGTTTTCAGGAAGTTTTTGGATGATCTGCCGCACCTGGATGTTTCAAGGAAACCGGCAGGTGCTGGTGCGGCTCAGATATCCGCTTTACAAGGTGTGTCTGTTGGTCCTCCTCCCGGACGTCTAGATATCCACCAGGGGTACGACCTTTGGATGCGCGCGCTGACGTCGGAACAGAGGCGGTTCGTTGTGGCTCCTCTCGAATCCCCGGCTCGAATCGAAGGACCAGCAGGTACCGGGAAAACTCTTTGTTTGGCGCTCAAAGCTGTGCATTCGCTTAAGGGCGCACAGGAAAAAGACCTCGAGAATTCGAGCCTTTTCGTCACTCACAGCGAAGCGAGTCGAAAGAGTATCTTGGACGTTCTAGAGTCCATGGATGCTGGCCACTTTCTGCGCCCCTTGTCGCCTCGCCGGGCACTGAAAGTGGTCACCTTGCAGGGGCTCTGCGCCGAAATATTGCGACAGGAGATATCAGCGACTGAGTTGCTTGATCCTGATGCATATGACGCTAAGCAATTGCAGTTACTTTATGTCGAACAGGCGCTGGAGCACGCGCGGCGAGAATTGACAACGTATCAGAAGTTTTTATCCGTAGGCTTTTCAGAGTTTTTAAGTCGGGAAGAAGATTGGGCGCTGATGCAAATGCTTCAGCACGAAATAGGCGTAGTTATTAAAGGACGAGCAAACGAGAAATTCGACTCCTATTCCAAGGTGCCGCCGCTGAAAAATGGGCTCCCTCTGCAAAATGAAGGTGATAAATCATTCGTGTGGAGAGTATATGAGCTCTACCGAGACCAGCTGATTTCGGGTGCGCAATTTGATACTGATGACGTTATGTTAAGCGCGCTTGGGCAATTGGCGACGCCGATTTGGAGGCGGAGAAGGCTGCGCGAAGGATACGACTGCATCTTCATCGATGAAACTCACCTTTTTAATATGAATGAGCTGTCTGTCTTTCATCATCTTACGAAGCGCGACGATAGGTACCAAATCGCTTTTGCAGTTGATCGCTCGCAAGCTATTGGCGACCGTGGCTGGGCCAATGATGTGGATTTTGGTACTTTGGTGCCGGATACTGAAAGTTTGCAAAATAACCGCACGAAGGTGTCGACTGTTTTCCGTTGTTCCCCGGACATCGTAAACTTGGCGTTCACAGTAACCTCATCTGGTGCAAGTCTATTTACAAACTTTGAGGACCCTCTTCTGCTGGCGAACAGTAATCTTTCTTTTGAAGAAGAAAGAATGTGTCAGCCTCCTGTCTACACACAGTATGATGATGATGAATCCCTGGTAAAGGGAGCTTTTGAACAAGCTGAAGACATGGTGAAATCCATGTCAACTTCGCGCGGCGATATTGCAATTATCGCCTTTGGAGAAGAGCTTTTCAAGCTGTTGACTAGCAAGGCTGAGTCCGAAAACAAACCTATAGAATTGCTTAAAGAGCGTGGAAATTTAGAGGTAATAAAAAAGGCGCGACAATCAGGGCGCTTCGTCCTCTCAATGCCCGACTATGTAGGGGGGCTCGAATTTGACGGCGTGGTGATCGTGGGCGTTGACGACGGTCGAGTGCCGTCAACAAGTGGCGTATCGGCTGAAAGTAGAGCATTTCTCAGCTTTACGGCCCACAATAGACTTTATGTGGCAATAACGCGCGCGCGATACCGCGTAATCATTTCAGGGGTGAAAGCACGTGGTCCAAGCGAAATACTTAACCCGGCCCTTAAGCAAAAAGCGATCGAGTTAAAGGGATGAAAGCACAATTAAGGCAATTTTTTCGGCACAAATCCCGCAGTAAAGCCAAATAGCCGGCCTATCCTTTCAATCGTTTCAAGCGTTGGATTTGCCATGCCGGCTTCTATTTCAGAAACTTGGCGTCTGGATAGCCCAAGCGTTTTGGCAAACTCCACCTGCGTCATGCCGAAACCCTTTCGGATTTCGGCCACCGCACCAGGTAGCCTTAGATCACCAGTTCGCGCACGCTCTGCCAATGTTCGCCGGTTTTCGAGAATCTCTTCTTTCGTGGGTTTCTTCCACCGAGCCATTTAGCTTTCCTTCGGCATCACTGGCACGCAGCCAGAACGCTGTCTGCTATCGCGATACAGCGTCCCATCGCACGTTCCAGAAGGTCCGGAGACGCTTCCATCTCTTTCGCCATGGCCGGAGTCTGGCGCAGGTGTTCAGCAAACTCGGAAAGCGTAGCTGCGAGCGCTTTCTGCTCAGCAGGATCGGGCATCAGTTCGCCGCAAATGCGCTTCCAATCGGGAAGATGATCGCGACCGCCGTCACGCATCATCGCCCATCGGGTGGAGCGAACAATTCCCTCCTTGGCGAGCCGCATTGGCGCGAAATCAAAGAGCGGAGACAGGCGGATCGCGCCGTCCTGGTGCTTGCTCAATGCGGAATTCCGGCCGTGATTATCGGGATTGCCGAGGGCCAGGTTGGCGATGTCGCGCTTTATGTATTCAACAATGTCTGCGAATGGATCAGCCGAATATTGGCGCAGAACGTCGATATAGGCCTCATGCGTGCCGACATGGCCGAAATCGGCAACGCCGATCGCGGACACCAGGCTTTCTTGGCCCAGCCTGACGGTTCCGACGCCTTCTTTGTTCTTCCGGTCGAACCGGGGAATGATCAGGACACCTTCGGCATAGGCCGAGGGTTCGCTAACATTCAGACCGATCTCTTGAGCGATCCGCGAATAGAGGGCTTCGCCTTCGAGAATCAGGCGGTCTATAGGCTCGTTGCTGCGGACCAGCTTGACGATCACGTGGCGCACGGCCTCATCATCGGTCACGAAGCTGTCGGGATAATAGAGCCCGTCATTCGCCTGCGTCATAGAGACCTTCGGCCATTCGCCTTGCAGGCCGCTCGAGCCGGAGGCCAGCATTCCAAAGCGGTCGGCGACTTCCATGAAGCGATCCGACCGCTCAAGGATTTCCGCTTCTGTCACCCCTTGGCGCTCAACACCGCGCAGCCGTTCCACTTCGGCGTCCGCCGCTTCTTTGATGCGGATATTGCCTATGCCACCAGTCGCCGATCGGAGAAGCAGTGGCAGATCAGAAGCGCGCGAACCTTCAGTAAGACCGAGGTGCTCGGCAAGCTTTCGCCTTGCATGTCCCTGCGGCATTAGATCCAAGAGGAAGGGCGGCCAGCTGCGGCTATATCGATTTTCGAGATCGACGGGGTAACGGACGGATAAGGCGCGATGGTCCCGGACCGTTTTCCCAGCAGAAAACTCCGCCGATGCCACGGTGACGAAATAGTCGAGATCGTAATCGACGATCGACGCGCCCTGGAAGCCGGCCGCGTCGTCCTTGAGTTCCAATGTCGCGGCGTGATGCCACTCACCATCAAAATGGGTTTGGAGCGTTAAGCGCATTAATTGACCCTTTCAATGGTTCAAATAATGCATTTTTCGGAATTATTCAACCCATCAAAGTGGGTTGAATACCTGCCATCAAATCTGCCAGCTACCGAAACGGTCATGGAAACTTTTCGCCCGATTGACCATCTTTCGGCTCTGAAATGCAATTCCAAATGCGAGTAACATCATTAAAAAACCGAAAACAGTGATCACCCAACCGTTTGGGTCGCTCTTGGCATCAAACAAGATAAGTGAGACCGCTCCTAACGTGGAAAAAAAGACCATCCCAAAATCGTATTGCTTTGAGAGATTACCGAGCCGGGCCGAATGCTGGGCGTATCGCAATTGCCTTGCCAGATTTCGTTTTTCAGACGCAAATTGATCTCGCTGGCGACCAAGCACGTATGCGCCTTGCACTATTTGCTCTTCGAAGTTCGATTTACTCATATCGCTGACCTCAGATATTTTTCTGCAATTTCCTCAGTGAATTCGCCGTGTTGTTCGGCGTAGTCAATCAGGAACCTGATGAGCTTCAACCGCTTTTCCGATTCCACCTGACAGTTTTCCCTTGCAATGAAAGCGTCAACCGCCTCCGTGACATGGTGATACAAGTCGACCGTGTCCCGATTGTAGGGACTTCCTTCTCCCGTGAGCATCCAGGCTGGATTCACATTAAATTTCAAATGCAGAATGCGGAGAAGCTTTGCGGGCATCTCACGATTTCCGCGCTCGTAAGTGTTGTAAGCGCTTTGCGACACCTCAAGCGCTTCGGCAAAAGGCACTTGCTTCAGTCCGGAATCCTTCCGAATTTTCCCGAGCCTTTGCCCCATAGCCTCCATAAATCCGTCTTGCATCAAAATATCTCGAATGCGATAAAATAATTGCGGCTAGCGCGATTATATGATTAATTCCCTGTTGTGTCGAATTATCTCTATGGAGTCGGGTAATTATGCAATCTCAGCTTTTATCACCTAAACAACTAGCGGACCGCTGCGGGTGGCCGCTTGCTCGGATACGGAATCTAATCGCCAAGCAGGAAATCCGTCATGTCCGGATTGGCGGAAGCCTTTTCCTGCCAGAGAATGCGGTGGATGAGTATATCTCCGCAAATATGATCGAGCCGAGTTGGGGGCCACGCTTTTTAACGAACAGGGGCGCGGGAGAGTGAGAGAATAATATGAACACTCAACCAAAAGCCCCCATTCCATTGCCCGTTTTCAAGGTTGCAGTCAGCAGAACTCAGGCTGCAGCGTTACTCGACATTTCAACTGGAACCTTTGATGATTGGGTTCGACGCGGTTTTATGCCTCAAGGCGTCAAGATCGAATTCTTACGGCGCTGGGATGTGGCGGAGATATTGGGAGCGTGGCGAGCTCTCATGGAGAACAATAGAAAGCCAGATGATGACGATGACGAGAACCCGTTTGATGACATTGTCGGCTAACCGTTCTATCCCCTTCAAATATTGCTCGCGGGATATCGATCGGCACGGCAACGAGCGGTTCTATCTCCGCCTTCCAGGCATGCCGAAGTACCGGATGACGTCCGCCTATCTGGACGAGGCTGGCAGCGTCACCCAAGCTTTTACCGAGGAATATCACCGCGTGCTGGCGGGTGATCGTGGTGAAAAGACCGTCCCGATTTCACGACTGGAACCCGGCTCGGTTCGCTGGCTGGTCGAGACCTATTATCGGTCCAAGGCGTTTCAGAGCCAGTCTCTGGCCACGCAGAAGGACAAAAAGAGCGTTCTCAATCGCTATTGCGTCAATGTGGGCGAACTGCCGTTCAAGAAGATCCGCAAATCCAACATCGAAGCCAGCCAGATGAAGCGCAGCGGCACGCCCGGCGCGGCTGACAAGTTGGTGAAGTACCTGAAGGCGCTCTTCAATTGGGCCATCAGCGCGGAGTTGGCGACATTCAATCCCACGAACGGCGTCACCAAAATCCATAAGTCTCCCGGTTTCCATACGTGGAGCGAAGCGGAAGTGGCGCGCTATCGCGCAGCCTATCCGCTCGGCTCCACAGCTCGGCTTGCATTGGAACTGATGCTGAATTTGGGCGTCAGACGCTCTGACCTCGTCAAACTTGGTTGGAGAAACCTGGTCGGAGACCGCATCGAATTCATGCCGCAGAAGGGGTCGAGAAAATACGCGCAGTCGATCAGTCTGCCGGTTACAGACGAGCTTCGCGAGGCCTTGGATCAGATAACGCATGATCAGCCGACATTCCTTATCAACGAATATGGCAAGGCGTTCACCGGCAATGGCTTCGGCAACAAGATGCGCCAGTGGTGCAATGACACGGATTTGCCGAAATGCTCGGCGCACGGCCTAAGAAAGGCGTCCGCGACGATCCTCGCCGAGGCAGGTGCTACCGAACATCAGTTGATGGCGATCTTCGGCTGGTCTGATTCCAAGATGGCGCAGCACTACACCAAAGCCGCCCAATCCAAGCGCATCATCGATGCCGGTTTCGAGCGCCGCAAAACCTACGTGGCCCGCAATAATGTCCCACTTTCATCGAGCCGGAATTCCGGTGAGACAAATCGAGAAAAAAATGATGGAAAAACAACGTCCGAAGACAGAAATGGTGGGCCCGGAGGG
>NZ_JAGGCS010000031.1 GCF_022884085.1 Paenirhizobium cremeum | reverse complement strand
AGAACGCAGCAGCACCCCGCGTCCACTTCCCGTAGCCTGTCGCAACCAGATTGGCGATCACGCGGCAGACATATTTCTGCTGGGCCGGGTCATTGTTCGGACCGGCATGATAGCGCGCGACGGCCATCGTCCAGGTCTCGTGCCGGTCCTGCAGGTTCCTGAGGAAGCGCGCCGCATAGGCGACGTTGCTTGCGGGATCGAACATTTCCTCCACCGAGGAGAATTCCTCGCTGTGATAGTGATAGTTGATCTGCATGCAGCCGATATCTATCAGCTTGGCGCCGCGCCTGCGGGCGTCGGCGAACATGTTGTAGGCTTCCTGCAACGACGCGGGGAAATAGGCCTTGCCTTCGATATTGAGCGCATAGGGGCTGAGCGAACCCTTGCGGCCGGTTTCCGTCAGGCCGACCGAATAGAGGATACCCTCCGGAATGTCGTAGCGGGCCGCAGCGCTCTCGATCTGCCGCTCGCAGACACGGGCGGAAGCCTCCCCCTTCTCAGAGGTAAACGTGCTCAGGGCGAGCAGTGCCAACACCGGTAGCGCCAGTGCCTTCGACCATGCCTGCATCACTGCCTCCTGTCGTCGACGAGCCGGCAGGCGTCCTTGCGAACTGATCGGATTGGCGCGCCTCGCCGCCGCCCTGCCGGTTGCCCTGCTGCTGGGACTGCTGTCCCATGTCCGGGGTCTGCCGTCCGCCTGTGGCGCTGTCACCGGACCTGTCGGACGACGAGGATATGCTGACCGAAATCTGGTCGACGCTGAACCCCTGCGCCTTCAGCGCATCCATGATGGAACTGCTGTCGTTGGTCAGTTCGCGGTAGGCGCTGCCGCTCTGCACGGTCAGGTGAATGCTGAGTTCTTCCCCGACGAGCCGCATCGTGGCGGTGACATGTCCGAGTTCCACGGGATTCATCTGGATCTTCAGCGTATGCACCACATTGCCGGTGCCCGCGTAGAGCGCTGTATTGGCGAGCTTCGAGGCCGGGTCCATGGCGCCGGCCCATTGGGGATCGCTGGCGATCGTCGAGGCCACGGCGAGGGCATTGGAATTCGGCGCGAGGCCGAGATAGCGTCGGGAATCGACCACCTGCACCACCGGCGCCTCCTTGCTGACAGCAGCAGAAACGTCCACATCGACACTTCCATCCGCCGCCGGCGCAATATGCATGTCGACGCTGGCAGTGGCCGTGTCGCTCTTCTGCAACCGGAAGACGGCCCCGCCTTCGGCGGGTTCCGCATCCTCGCCCGCAATGCCTGCCTCTCCGGCATTCTCGGGAAGGCCCTTGGCGCCGGCTATCTGCGCCTCGACGCCTTCAAGGGCGCCTTGCTGCGCCGTGGCAGTTTCCGAAACGGCGGCGCCCTGTTCCGCAGGCGCGCCGGTTGCCGTCAGCGACAGCAGGGACAGCATGTCGTCAAGTGCCGCGGTATCGGTCGTGCCATCGGTCGCGGCCGCATCGGCAAGCTCGCCCTCGCCTTCCACCGGAAGATCGGAGGCAGATTTCGAGCCTTCCGCCAATTTCTTCAGCGCCGCCGCGAGCGCCTTGCTGTCGGTTGCCGCCCCGTCGGCCGTCGACATGGCCAGAGCGGCGGCGATTTCCAGCAATTGCTGCGAGCTTGCGCCGGTTTTCCGGGCGCCGGTATCGGCGGTCTTTGTGCCGGCGGCATCCGTTCCGTTCTGCTGCGCGCCCTGCCCGGCCAGCATCTGTTCGCTGAGGGAAGCGAGATCGCTTTCCGGAGGAAGGGAAGGCATGCGAGGCGACGCGATCTCGACATCGGCGTCCGCGGCAACGTCAAGGTTTTCGCCGTCCGGCGGCATCTGGGTGACGCTGCCTGCGTCTTCTTCCGCCGTGTAAGCCGCCGGTTTCTCGCCATCGAAGGCGTTGAGGGTCTCGGAGAACTTGTCGCCATCCGCCGCCTGGGCAGTCTTCCCGCCCGCGCCGGTGAGGGTGGCCATATCCGCAGTTGCTTTCGCGGCAGTGTTCACGACGTTCATCATTTGATGTTGCCTTCCTGTTCAAGAAGCGCGTCAATTTCTCCAAGCCTGCCCCGACTTTGCTTAACAAAATCGAGGACGGGCTCCCCTGCCCCGCCTGTGGTGGCATCACCGGATGCGGCCTGGACGGCGGACTCGTTTTCGGCTTGCGCCGGTTCAGGCGCCGCTTCGACGGAGACGGCCTGCTGCTCGTCCTCAGACGGAAGCAGGGCCGGCACCGGAGGCGCCAGGACCGCCTGGCCCGCCGCCCCAGCACGCGGGTCGTTCGTTCTGATGGGATCGTCGATGACGGGCGGCTGCAAGATCTGCTCGGCGATGGCGCGGGCGGCCTTGCGCAAGGCTCTGTCGCGCTCCGAGAGAGCCGCATCGGATACGGCGGAGAGCTTGTCGATGGCCGACACCACGTCGGAGGAAGAGACGCTCGCCACCCCCTCATAAAGACCGGGCAAGACCGGCTGCCCGCTGCCATCCAGTAATCCGCTCAGACGCTGGGCCTCGCTCGCGGAGAGCCGCGCCAGTTCCTGATTGCCACGCAAGGTCGCGGCGCGGGCGATCCGCAGATAGATTTCCTGCCGACGGGCCGTATCCATCGGTTCCAGCACATCACCGACATCCTGTTCGGAGACAACGCCGTAATGCTTGACCACCAGTTCGACGAAGAGATCGGCGAACTGGTTGGAATAGGGCGAGTGGACGAACCTGCGGGCATAACGACGGGAATAGGACAGCGCCTTCTCCACCTCGGGCACGCCCATGCTGGCGACGATCGAGCGGCGAAGAGCCGCTTCCTCGATAATCGTTCCCGGCGCACCGAGACAGGCCTCGTCGAAGAAGCCGAGCGCCGTCTTTGCATCGCTCGGAAAGGTGATGTTGCCGGCGATCAGCGCCAGATACGGGCCGAGCGCAGTACGACGGTATTCCGGCACCAGTTCGCCGACCGATTTCGCCACCTGCATGCCGCGTCCGTCGAAATACTTCTGCAGGACGTTGACGACCCGGGCATCGAAATTGCCGTCGACGTCGCGGGCAACAAGATAGCTGAGCGTTGCGGGATTGCCGCCGCTCATCGCATAGACGAGCGCCGCATCTGCGTTGCGCGGCTCGCTGAAGGTCTCGGCATCCGCCGAACGCAGGCGGGCGTCGATCGTCTCCAGCATGAAGCGCTGCATGTCGCCGGCCGAGTGATCGCCGAGCACCACCGCGTCCTGCATGAATTGCAGCGAACGCAGCATTTTATAGGGAGACAGGTTGCTATCCGACCACGCGACGCCAGGCCATGCGGCCATCACCGCGGCCGAGATCAAAAAACGAAAAGCGCTGCCTTGGGGTGCTCGTGTCATCGCCGCGCCTTAACCGTCGCTGATCAGTATCTCGATGCGCCGGTTGGCGCCGTTCATGGGATCGTCAGGCGTCTGCAGGCGCCGGTCGGCAAAACCGGACATCTGTTTCACGCGGTCCTCCTGCAAGCCGCCGCGCACCAGCATGTAATAGGCCGCGTGGGCGCGATCCATGGAAAGGCTCCAGTTGTCGCCCTTGCCGCGATAGGGCCTGATGTCGGTGTGACCGCGTATGATGATGGAGCCCGGTCGGTCCTTGAGGATCGCGCCGATCTTTTCCATCGCCAACACCAGTTCCTTCTGCGGCACGGCCGAACCGATATCGAACATGGGACCGGAGGACTGTTCCGAGATGGTAAGAAGCGTGCCGCCCTCCGAGGGCGTCACGACAACGCCTTCGGCAAGCTTGCCAGGCACTCCGGCCAGCGAGCGGGAAATCTCCTCGCGCAACTGTTCGGCTTCCTTCTTCTGTTCCGGGGTTGCCGGGAGCTGCTCGGCGGCATCCTCGGCGGGAGCAGGCTCGGTCTTCTCCGCAGCCGCATCTTCCTCAGGCTTTTTTCGCGCGGTTTCCGGGGATGCCAGGGCCACCTCGGCAGGCGCTTCGTCCTTGCCGTCGTCGGGTTTCGTTTCCTGTCCGGGCGCGGCTATGGCCTGCTCGGTCTGCTGGATCGGGGTGTCCGGCAGCTTGCTGTCCTGGATCTCGGGCATGGTGTTGGCCGCCGGCCCACCGGCGACCTGCTTGCTCCAGAAGTCCGGATCGAAGGGATCGCGATAGGCCTCGCCGCCGGACGCGCCGGTGGAGGGGCCGGAATTGGCGGCACCGCCCTCGCCCTTGACGCTGACATTCGCCTGCTGGCCGACCTCCTGCGCGATCTCGGCGAGAACGGCATAGGGATTTTCGAAGAAATCAGCTTCGGAATAGCGCGTGTTCTCGCCGGAGGAAGCCGTCAGGTCATCTCCGGACGCCGCCGCCGCCGCATCTTCCGGCTTCTCGGCTTCGGTTTCGGATTTCTGGGCTGTCTGCTCGCCCTCGGCTTCCTTGGCAGGCTCCTTGACACCCTTCTGGCTAGGCGTCTCGTCAGTGAGCTTGATTGGATTGAAATAGCTGGAGATGGACGCCTTGGTTTCCTCGTTTGCGGCGTTGACCAGCCACATCACAAGGAAGAAGGCCATCATGGCGGTCATGAAGTCGGCATAGGCGATCTTCCAGGCGCCACCATGTGCACCATCGTGATCGCCCTTGTGGCGCTTGACGATGATGATCTCGTTCTTGCCGCGATGATGGTTCTCGCCCTCACTCATCCATGCGCCCTTCCATGGCTTCGACTACAGCGCCCAGCCGCGTCACGAGGGCGGAATCGCCCATCTGGAACGACAGATCGGCCTCCGGCGTCTCCCGGAAGTCCACGGCGGCATCCAGCGCCAGCAGCCGTTCCCTTACGGTCTCGAGCAGACGTTCGGGGCCGGAAACCATGAGCCTGGCGACCGTACCCTGCCCGATTTCCTCTGCGACCTTCGACGCGAAGGAGGCGGCCGTCAGGATTGCAACCCTTTCCTCCACCAGAGGCGCGAGCACCCGGGCGACCGCAGTCTCCACGGCTTCGGCGACTGCAGCCGTCATCTGTTCAAAAGTCCGGCCGACCAAGCCGGCCAGTTCGACTTCATATTTGCGTGCGAGGCTATCCAGCTCCTCGCGCCGGCTGGCATCCATGGCTTCGATCGCCTGCCGGTGCTTTTCGCCCAGTTCGCGTTCGGCTGCGTCATGCCCCTCGGCAAAGGCCTCTTTTCTTTCCGCCTCGATATCGACGGGCTCCTCCGCCGGGGCGACAAGAAGGTCGGACTGCGGGAAATCATCCTGACCGGCGGACAGAAAATCCGTCGGCGGCGGCGGAGCCGCCGGGCTGAAATCCTTGAGGCGGGACAGAAGGACGCTCATGCGGAGGCTCCGCAGCGGCAAATAACGCGGCCCGACCGGCTGAGACGTCCCATCGATCTGTAAAAGCAAGCGATTTCAGCCACGACGTTCCTCATCAACGGTATTCACGCACAACACCCGAACGGAATCGGGCGATCATCAATGCTTGAGAGGAATTACGACGCCAAACTTGTGCGAGGATGGACCAGGCCATCACCGATCAACTGAAGAGAACCTGAAGCGACTGCTGGTGACTGTTGATGAGCGACAGGACTTCCGAAGCCACCTGCTGCTGGGTCTTAAAAGCGGCAAGCTTGGCCGATTCCTCTTCCATATCCGTATCCACGAAGCGGCTGATGCTTTCATCGAAAGTATCCTGAAGCGCGGCCGCGTAGGTCACCTGCTGGTCAATACGGTTGGACATGGAACCGAGCGAGCTGGCGAGCCGGTTTAACTGATCGTTCATGTAGCTGACGACAGAAATCATGTCGTCGAGTTCTTCCGTCGTTGTCGCGTCGGACAAGCTGATTTCGGTACCGGTCGCCGGCGTCGCAGAACCGACGTCCAGCAAGTAGTAGTTGCGCGGCGTTCCCGTGGAGTTATTCGGGTCCAGGGTATCGGCGTCAATGGCGCCGGTCAGGAGACCGCGACCTGCGTCCTGCGTGTCGATCAACGTCGACTGGCTGCTATCGATGCTGATGAAGTTGAGGGCGACCGAGCCGGAAACCGAGCGTTGGAAGGATGCGGGAACCGTGTAACTATCGATCATGGTCGCATCGGAGTTAAAAAGCCAGTTGTCGCCGGAGAAGGTTGCCGCCTGCGTGACAGACTGCAGGTTTCCCTTCAATTCTTTCAGCGACGTGTTGAGCGTCGTCCGATCGGTGCCTTCTTCATAAGCCGTCTCGAGCAAAGAGGTGATCTGGTCGAGGATATCGATGGCGGAGTTGACGGCTTCATAGGTCGTATCGACCTTGGACGCCCCCAAGTTGAGCGCATCGGCAATACTGCCGACGATGCTCTTGTCCGATCTCATGCCGGTGGCGACGGACCAATAGCCGGCATTATCCGCAGCGGAGGCGATTTTCAGACCGGAATCACTTCTCGACTGAGTCTTTTCCAGAGAATCACTGGCGAAAAGGAGCGTCTGGAGTGCACTCTGCGTGTAGCTCGTCATGATGACGTTGGACATGTTCCACCAACCCGATGTTGCGACAGGGGGACATGCCGAGCGGAAAACGGCACCGACGCTCCGGCTTCATGCCACCCGAATCGAGAACGGGTACGTCGTGCTGAATGGTTCGAAGTTAATTATGGTTAACCAAAGATGGAAACAGTGACAAGATAAAATCTTGGTCGACCATGAAAATAAATAGGCATGCAGTAATTTTCCGAGGAAATACAAATTTCGAAATAGAAAATACGAAGAAGGATCGCGCCGTTTCCGGCGCGACCCTGGTGTTTCTTGTAGATACTCTGCCAGATATTACTGCTGGAAGAGGGTAAGAATGTTCTGCGAAGAGGAATTTGCGATCGAGAGCGACTGGATGGCGAGCTGCTGCTGGGTCTGCAGGGCAGACAGTTTTGCAGATTCTTCTTCCATGTCGGCGTCGACGAGGCGGGAAACACCCGATTCGATGGCGTCCGAGAGCTTGGCGGCGAAGTCGTCCTGCAGTTCGATGCGCGTAATCATGGCACCGAGAGCAGCGCCCGCGATCGTCATTTCCGCCAATGCCGATTCGACCTGGTCGAGGTAGGCACTGATGTCACCGGTTGTCGAAGCGCTGGTGAGCGAGATAGCCATGACCGAGCCCAGGATACCGCCGGAGCCGATGCCGGTCGCGATCGTCGCGAAGAGAGCATAGGAACCCACGGCGTATTCGGCGGTCGTGACCTTGACGGTGCCGTCGTTGTTGCGGATGAAGCCGTCGACGACGACGGTGTTGGAGGCGGTGCTGTCGGCAACCATCCAGTTCTCGCCGGAGAAGGAAGCAGCCTGGGCGATTGCGGTCAGCTGCNGGTGCCGTCGTTGTTGCGGATGAAGCCGTCGACGACGACGGTGTTGGAGGCGGTGCTGTCGGCAACCATCCAGTTCTCGCCGGAGAAGGAAGCAGCCTGGGCGATTGCGGTCAGCTGCTCCTGCAGCTTGTCGATTTCGAGCTGGATCTGGTCCTTGTCGGTCGAGGCTTCGGTCGCGGTTACCAGCTTGGCCTTGATTTCATCGACAACGTCGATGGCGCTTTCCATGGCGGCGTAGGCGGTGTCAACCTTGGCGGCGCCAACACCGAGGGCGTCCGA
>NZ_JAGGCS010000030.1 GCF_022884085.1 Paenirhizobium cremeum | reverse complement strand
CCGATAAGGGATACTTATCGGCGGCCAGGCGTGGCCTGGAGCATTCTATCCAGTGGCGAACCCGAACCCCGAACTAGCTTTCGCTTAGCAAATCATTTACCATAAGATCAATGGCTTACAATCTATCCAAATTGCCCATCCCAACCCTGCTGAAACCCGTCGCCGACGCGGGCTGTGGATTTTAGCTCCCGATTTCAATTGAAGCGCTAAGCGAAAAATTTGCACTTAGTTTTGAGCTTGCGGTTTCAACACAGAGGAGGGAAGGGCGTCTATCCGGTTGATATCACTATGGATGCGCCAGTGATTTACCACCGCGGATCCGGCCATTCCGCATTTTCCCATGCAGCGAATCCTGCCGGGGAGACCAGGTTCTTCTCGCCGTTCTTCAATCGCATAGAGTAGAAGCTGTCATACATCGGATCGAAGCTTGAAAGGAGCTGCGCAAAGCCGGATTTCCGTTGGGCCTTCGTCCATGAGCAGAAGATTCCCCCGCGGCTGTCGATCATGTCGAATACTTCAGGCTGTGCTGGATCAAGGCGCTGCCAGAGACCAATGATGTGCTCAGCCTGTGCACCAAAATCCTCGCGCAGCGCATCTTCGATGACTGCTTCCAGAGCGTAAGAGATAGCTTGGGTCTTGGCCGTATGGCTGAGGAACGCGAGGGATTGTCTCAACAGCCTCTGCTGCAGCAGAAGAACTGGCCAGAGAATCTGGACACCGTATCGAACACCGATTTCTTCAAAATGCTTTGGCGGCTGGATAACCTCACGTTGCCGCTCAAAGGCTTTGCGCACATCGTAGGCCAGGCCCAGAAACGAGCCTTCCTTGTCGATGACAATCGGGGAGCGGTCATTCACATCATGCACCACCTCATGCAGCCAGGTCAGGGATGTGTGGTCTCCGACGAGCAGTATGCCAGCGTGGTTTTTGAGCAAACTGTAGGAGAGCATTCAGACTAATCCTTTCCGTCGACGAAGAGGGCTGATCACGCCGTCCAGGGGTCGATGATATCTATTCCGAAGCCTTCGAAATCCTTGGTGTTGCGCGTCGCAATGGTCAATTGGTGAGCGACGGCTGTAGCGGCAATCAAGCCGTCCATAGAGGCCAGCCCGCGACCACTTCGCTTGGCGAGCGCCATGAGATCACCCCAAGCCAAAGCGACAGGCCCTTCCACTGGAATAATCCGATTTTCGAAGCGTTGAGGCAGATCATGCTCGAGCCACTCGCCCAGGGCGTCGCGTTTCCGTCCGCTATCCATCAGAGCGACACCGCGGCGAATTTCAGCAATCGATACGATGCTGATAAACGTGCGGTCTTCGTCTAACCCGTGGAGCCACTTCAGGACGCTCTCATCGGGGCGAGGTTTTGTAACTTCCGACAGAACGTTCGTGTCGAGGAGTAGTCTCATAGGAACAAGTCGCGCGGCTCGTCGTGTTGTCGCTCAATATCCAGATCGGCGCCACGCAGAGGCGATGCCAATAGAAACTCGGCGAGTGATCCCCGGCGCGCAGTCTTCTTCTGCCATTCTTCTGCAGAAACAACGACCACGCTCGGCTTTCCGTTGCGTGTAATCGTCTGAGGTGCCAATTGCGCGCGCTCCATGACCTCCGAGAGCCTTGCCTTCGCGCCAGCGACCGTCCAGCTCATATCGTCGTGCGTTGATATTTGCATCGCTTCACCTCTAACCATAATGACTATAGTAACTATAATGCGTCAGCGGTCTTTCTGCAAGCGCTTGAACGGTAGGGGAGGGGAGGGGATAGCTAGAGCCCTGACGCCTTGGTCAAATTCACGCGGAAGCGGTCCCGTCGCCGTTGATATCTGCGGGTCATCTCCGCAGACGCGTGCCCCAGCTGTTTCTGGACGTAGCGCTCGTCGACCTCGGCAGAGGAAGCGAGGCCAGCACGAAGGGAATGACCGGAGAACTTGAGAGCGCGCTCAATCTCGCTGAGATCGCCGCGCACCCCGGCCGCCATCGCCGCCCGCTTCACCAGCCGGGCTACCTCCTTGTCGTTCAGCCGCTCCGACCCGACAGCTTTCCCTTGCCTCGTCACCCGGCGAAAAAGGGGCCCATGAGCCAGCTTAGCGAACTTGACCCAAGTCTCGACTGCCGCGATCGGGCAGGTAATGTCTGAAGAACCGCGGCCAATCTCGACTTCCCGCCATCCCGTTTTGCCGCGCAGGGTGACGAGCATTCCCTTGTCGAGGATTTCGATCCAGCCGCGTCCATCTTCGGTCTGGTCAGCCTTCAGATCAAGACCGACGATTTCGGAGCGGCGAAGACCTCCTGCAAAGCCGATGAGCAGCATGGCACGGTCGCGCAGGCCGCGCAGAGAGCCGCGATCAAGCGTCTCGATCATGGCGATGATATCTTCGGCCATGACCGCCTCCTTCTGGACGGGTGGCCTGGCATGGCTGTTGCGAATCCCGGCCATAACGGTTGCGATGTGCCGGTCCCTGCGATCGAGAGTCAGGCCGCGCTGGGCATAGTTCCAGGAGAGCGAGGAAAGGCGGCGCTCGATCGTGGAAACAGAATTGGCCTTGGCTCCTCTTTCGGCCGTGCCGGAGGCGCAGGCGGTGATATAGAGCCCGACGGTTTGCGGGTGTGGCGGGAGCGGAGCCAGATTGGACCGCCGGCACCAGGCGGCGAAGTGTTTCCAGTCTGAGGCATAGGCCTTGCGGGTATTGGCGGAGCTTGCCGCTTCCACATAGCCGCGGGCACGCTCGGCAAGACTTGTGAGATGCGCTGGTGGATGGTCCTTGCCGGCAGGCGAGGGGAGGGCAGTGTTCTCGCTCGACACCTCCGGCGCGGAAACATCACGCCCAGGCGCCATGCTGAGAGACGGCGCTAAGGTCTCATTGATGTGAATTTCGGTATTTTGCTCGATTATCTGGGCCATTTGTCTATAATGACAATAACGTCCGATAATGCAAGATTATCGGACATAATTATATGCGGACAGGCTGTGCGGTTGATTGTGAAATAGGTGGTAGAAACTGCGCGCCTCGGCTATGCTTGACGGCATGGATTCGCGCCTTCCCCCACCTTTCGCCGCCCCGGTTCTCCCAGCGACCGTGTCTCCCCTACCGGCTTGGGCGAACGGGCGCGCGCGCGATTCAAGCGAAGGGGACGCCGCCTTTGCCGCTGGCATTGCTCTGAAATCGCTCGACGATTTGGTTCGCGCCGACCTGCCGTGGGCGGGCTGCTGGCGCCAGCGCCTGGCGCTTAGGGCCTCGCATTCGGCCGTGCAGCTGATTGGCCGCAACGAAGGCGAGGCGGGCTTGCGCGATGTGGTGCTGCTCACCGCGCCTGGCAACGATCCCGGGCCGGCCGGAGCTATGTATTTGGCATTCCAGAAACTGGCGGCAAAGAAGCGGCCGATCAGCAGCAAAGTTCTGGAGGAGGTAGCGGCGCTGATGGGGATGCGTCGCGAGGGCCTGAGCGAAATTGCCGATTTATTTGACGGCGCGCTTCAGTCCGGTCGTGCTGTGCCCTTCGTCGTCGCCGACCTTGTCACCAACATCTGCGCCGCCCGGCCAGATGCCGAAATTTTGGCCTGGTGGCTGGCCGACCGCCTGCTCGCGGAAAAACTCGCCTGGGCGTGTGGCGTGCCGCTCACGATGGGTGAGCGTTATGGCGCAGCGTTCAAGACGATCGGGGGCCGCGGACGGGTGCGGCCCGGGGAGCCCGCTTTCCCGCGGACGGTGTGCCTGGCGCTCGTGTCCGCCACGGTCGAGGCCTTGCGGCAGGCCAATGACATTGGCCGGCGTGCCGAGACATTGTTGGCGGTGGCGCCGAAGGTGCGAACCAAAGGCGCCGGCGTCGTCATCGAAAAGCTGCTCAACGAGGATGCCATGCCCGCCTCCGCGCCCGGCAGCCATCTCTCCCGCTGGGCGGCGACGCGATTGTTCGAGCGGCTGGAAAGTTTTGGCGCGGTGCGTGAACTGTCCGGCCGAACTTCGTTCCGGATTTTTGGGTTGTGACGATGGCGGGATCAAGCGCAACACGACGGAAGTCACGGCCGCAGGACGAAGTGTTGCTCGATCGCGAGCTCGAAGATCTGCCGCCGGAGCTGCGCTGGCGCGAATGGATGCTGCGGGTGGAAGCAGTGATCTTTGCCGCCGCCGAGCCGGTCAGCCGTGAGATTTTGGCGCGCGTGGTCGGTTGCGGCTGCAGCATCGATCTCATCATCGATGATTTGCGCGAGGATCTGCGGTCACGTCCCTATGACATCGTTGCGGTCGCCGGGGGCTGGCAGCATCGAAGCCGTTCGGCTTACGCGTCTGCGATCCGTGCCTCGCAGGCGCCAACGCGTAGCGTCGCCGCGTCGCTGTCCGAAAACGAGGCTGCGGTGCTGGCGGCGATCGCATACTTGCAGCCGGTGACCCGCGGCGAGTTGTCCAACATGTTCGGCAAGGAGATAAGCCGCGACACGATTGCCGGCCTTCGCGATGCCGGGTTTCTCAGCTCCGGCCCGCGCAGCCCGACACCCGGCGCGCCCTACACCTATGTGACGACGAAGCATTTCCTGTCGGCGTTCGGCCTTGAGACACTGCGTGACCTGCCCGATCTGGAGGGGCTCGAGGACGCCGGGCTGCTCAGCCGGCAGGCGCTCAAGGAAACCGCGCTTGGGCTGGCTGAGAGCGACGTACTGGAGGAGTGACGATTTAGGTCCTGTGCGGCTTCTTTAGGTTCCAATCATCTCCTGCACCCGGCGACGGCCGGGACCTGGGTTCATTCTGGCATAGGCGCCTAGCAGGTCCGGAAGCTTTATAGTCGGCTCCTTGCCTTTCGAGACATTCGGCCGTCCTCTGCTTCGCCTGAGAGCGTTCGCCAGAAGCTCGATCCAGGCGGGGTGATCACACGGCGGCGGAATCAGGCGTCTCAGACGGCGTGCTTTGCGTTCCTCATCCTCGGCGTCATCCACCGGCCCTTCACTGGGGCAATTGAGAAGTTCGGCGCAGTAAGCCCTTGCCGCTGTCGACAGACTGGTGAGGATCATCGCCGAGTAGTATCCGCCTGCACTGGGCAAGCTCAAGAGCCGACGGATAAGCATGGGTCCTGATGGGGAGTGGGCGATTGCTTCCAGGCTGCATACATTGTCGATGCATCGGTCGAACGTTCTCGTCATTGGACTGAGGTAAGGGATTGGTGCGCGGCGTAAGTCGTAGCCGCACGCAGCACAAGAATGTTGCGGCACGAATTCGCTCTGGTCAAAGACTGCAATGGAGCTGTTGCAGGACGGACATCGATCGCGCAATCGACAGCCATGCTCTGTGCAAGAAACCCGTGTCGCCAGCCGCCATCGACGCCGGAAATAGGGTTGCGCATCCTCGCTCAAACAACGGCAGCAGAACTGCAGCCACGTAGAACTGTCGCGTTGCCCGTTGTAGCGTAGCGGCAGCAAGAGCTGTTTGGGCAGATCCTGCGACAATGTCATCGCCGCGAGCTGATCGGGCGCGACGCCCGTTTTGGCATACAGCAGGTTTGCTATGTCGGCCGGCAGCCTCAGATCGAGGGCGGCCGACCACATTCCCGGATTAAGTCCGAGCACGCGCGCGAATGCTTTCGGGGCTACCCCATTGGCATAGGCAAGCCGGTGCAACCAGCTTGATAGCAATTCGTCTGGCTGCGGCATCACGGTGACCGGCCACAGGTCAGAAACCACGTCACCATATCGTTCGCGAATGCTGATTGCCGGCGTGCGCGCGTCGGCCGTCATCATAGAAGGCTCTCGCGCAAGGCCCTGCTGCGCCGCTGCGAGACCGGCACATGGTGCAGTTCGTCGATTCCGGCCTTGGTGATGCGTTCGCTCCCGGATCTGATCGCCGCGACAGCTGCCTTGGTGACGATGGTGACGATTTCACCGATCAGGCCTTCCGACAGGCTGAATATTATCCGGGCCAACGGTTCGGTCGACAAATCCGAGCTTTTGGCCAGCGGCAAAGCGGCTTCGAGACTGTCGAGCAGCATGAGATAGTTCTCGTCATATTGCCAGCGTGGAACTGCGACCAGGTCGAAGCGGCTCGCCATCTCGCTGGTGGCGTTGATAAAATCGCAGACGGCCACCTCGCCAATCAGCACCGGCGAGATGTCATACTGGCGGCCAATCCGCCGCAGGAAAGCAAATACGGCTTCGACGTCGCGCGCACGGCCCCGCAACGCATTGTGGAACTCGTCGAAAATCAGCACCCTCGGCCTGACGCTGGCCAACAAGTGATCGAGTTGCTCGGCCTTGCGGCCGAGGTTCCACATATCGGCGCCGGGCGCCCGCAGCGCCTGGAGAATGCTGGCATAGAAATGGCCAAGGCCGGCGCCTTCGCGTGTCTGGGCTATCCATACCCTTTGCTTGGGCGAGGTTCTCAGGTGCTCGACGGCGAACCGCTCGGCAATCATCGTCTTACCGTTGGCGTAGGGGCCGACCAACATCAGCCCCTGGGTTCGCAAAGACGCAGGCCGTAACAGAAGCTCGGCAAGTCGCCGATGGCTATCCTGGGCGGCATGATGCCCTATCCACCGTGGCGCGCGGATATAGGCGATCCTTTCCTCCTGATCACGGTCAAGATACGGTCGGACGTGCTCGAGCAAATGATCCACTATTGCTACCAGTCCTCCACCGGCAAGCGGCTCTTCTGGCGCGGGGGATGCTCGGCGGGAGGAGGCGTCCGCGGTTGCATGACTGCATAAGACTTCTCCGCCGCAGCGGCATGGGCCTTGCGGACAGCATCACGCAACTGGCGCCTGGAGGGTTTCGCCGATTGCACAATGGCTGCGATCTCGCGGCGGAGCGCCACCTTCTCAGTGCTTGAGCGGTGGTTTGCCGCACGCCGACGGGTGCGTTCCGCCTCATGCTCCCACAGCGTCACTGACGTCAGTTGGCCGTCGCGTCGCTCGACCGGCCGAAACTGTCTTGTTTCCGGGTCGCGGATGTAAACATGGCTGATGTCACGGGGGTCGTATCGCACCTCAAGCTTTCCGAGCCGGTCACGTTCGGGAACGACGGCGCTCAGCCACGGCGAATAATAGTGCATGGCGAACATGCTGATCCCTTGCGGTGACAATTGCCTTTCCGTCCCCGGCAAGAACGACAACAGCACGCGCTGCGGGTCATCGTCGAAACGAGGCAGGGCGGTTGCGTTGCGCTGCCATTCCGTCATGGGGACATTCAGGGTCTTGGAATTTTCCTGCAGGTTGTGATCGATCACGGCCAGCGCAACGCAACGCTCCAGATCGGCGAAGCTCACGCAGGCGCGCCGCTCGGATGGATATTCGTCGCGGTGGGCCACCGAACGGCCCGAAGAGCCCGGGTAGGTTGCGAGGACGGCGTTGAGCTTTCCCAGCAGCCGTTCAACCACGCCGCCTTGATGGACCCGGCCGCGATCGCGATACCGGATCCTGATCCCATAATCATCACATCCTCGCTGGAAGGCATGTCCCTTGAATTCCATCGCCGAGTCCGTGACGAGCAACTGCGGCCGACCGAACATCGGCCAGGCGTGATTGAGATTGCGCGCTGCAAGCCATGTATCTTTCGGGCACATGGCTTGGGCGAGACAAAGCGCAACGGACAGAACCGACGGCTTTTCCAAGGTGAGGCAGAAGCCGACGATGGATCGTGTCGCCACGTCGGTGATAACAGTCAAATATGGGCGGCCGACGAACACACCGGCACCATCGACCACCTCCACGAAATGGATATCAGTCGGCGTATGGTCGATTTGGCAGACGGCGAGCGGGTGTGGCGCATGGATATAGCCGGGACGCGGCTTCAGCCGCAGCAAGTGCTTTGGATTGGCCGATCGCTTCTTCGCGATCTCTTCAGGCGAAAACAACATCGGGATGCGCCGAGCGACCGTCACATATGAGGGAACGGCAAGACCGGCTTCCTCGCACCGCGCGCGGATCTCGTCGACCACGGGAGCAAGTGGGGTCGGCTCAAGCGTCAGCCACTTCTCGCGAAGTGTGGCCGCGATGATCGCCTCCACCTGTTCCGGCAGCCGCTTGCGCCGACTGACAGCGGTGCGAGGAAGCAAGCTGGTCACAGTGCGATCGGCTCGGTAACGGGCCAGGAGATTATAGATTTGCCGGGTGGTGAGCCGCAGTTCAGCCGCCGCGCGTTTGATGGCAGCATGTTTCGGATTGCCGCCATCCAGGATTTTGTCCAGCTCGCGGGCCATTCGACGCGCCATCGACCAGTGCTCGTCCAAGACCGGGCGCGCCGCCGGCGAGCTTCGATCGTGAAATCGCTTTGGCAAAGGGCCTCGCTGAAATCATTAGCTGAAAATCGTCTCCAGTTTAGCGCCAGAACCCAACTGGCGTATGACATTCCCCGGATTGAAATCTGGAAGTAAAAGCCACA
>NZ_JAGGCS010000003.1 GCF_022884085.1 Paenirhizobium cremeum | reverse complement strand
TGGAATTACACGCGCTGAACGGCCTCAGCTTGCCGCTTACGTCATTTCGTCGAGAGTGTTTTTTCGGAACAAGGACTTGCCGGCGGGGATGGCCATGTCGGTGCCCGGGCCCATGTCGTCGAGCGAGGGCTTTTCGAAGTAGGACGAACCCCGGCCTTCCGGTCTGCCGGTTTTCGAGCGGCCGGAGAGGGAGATGCGGGGTTCGTCGGGTTTCGCCTCCCCAACCCTCCCCACAGGGGGGAGGGAGTTCGTCGCGTTTGCGGCATCCGTCGCATCATCCTGTGCGGGATCGCCGGCTTCGAGGGAGCGAGTGGAGGCGCTGCCCTTCGGCTTGCCGGTGCCCCTTTCCTGGGCCTGGGCTTCTTCGCGGGACAGGGGATCGTCCATGGCGGCGAGTTCGACGGCCTTGAGGCGTTTGATCTCGTCGCGCAGGCGGGCGGCCTTTTCGAAGTCGAGATCGGCGGCGGCATCGCGCATCTGTTTTTCCAGCGCGTTGAGATGGGCCTGCAGGTTGGCGCCCACCAGATGGCCGCCATCGGCAAAACCCTTGCCGGCGACGCCGGAGATGTCGGCGCGGACATGGTCGCGTTCATAGACGCTGTCGAGGATGTCGGAAATCTTCGCCTTGACCGATTCCGGCGTGATGCCGTGTTCGGTGTTGTAGGCCATCTGCTTTTCGCGGCGGCGGGCGGTCTCGTCCATCGCCCGCTTCATCGAGCCGGTGATCTGGTCGGCATAGAGGATGACCTTGCCGTCGACGTTTCGCGCGGCGCGGCCGATGGTCTGGATGAGCGAGGTTTCCGAACGCAGGAAGCCTTCCTTGTCGGCATCGAGGATGGCGACGAAGCCGCATTCGGGAATGTCGAGACCTTCGCGCAGCAGGTTGATGCCGACCAGCACGTCGAAGGCGCCGAGGCGAAGATCGCGGATGATCTCGATGCGCTCCAGCGTATCGATGTCCGAGTGCATGTAGCGGACGCGGACGCCCTGTTCATGCAGGTATTCGGTGAGGTCTTCCGCCATGCGCTTGGTGAGCACGGTGACGAGGGTGCGGTACCCCTTGAGCGCCGTCTCACGGATCTCGCCGAGCACGTCGTCGACCTGGGTCTTGGCCGAGCGGACCTCGACCGGCGGATCGATCAGGCCGGTCGGGCGGATGACCTGTTCGGCGAAGACGCCGCCGGCCTGTTCCATTTCCCAGCCGCCGGGGGTGGCGGAGACGGCGACGGTCTGCGGGCGCATCGCATCCCATTCCTCGAAGCGCAGCGGCCGGTTGTCCATGCACGACGGCAGGCGGAAGCCGTATTCGGCCAGCGTCGCCTTGCGGCGGAAGTCGCCGCGATACATGCCGCCGATCTGCGGAATGGTAACGTGGCTCTCGTCGATGAAGATCAGGGCGTTATCGGGAATGTATTCGAACAGCGTCGGCGGCGGTTCGCCCGGCTTGCGGCCGGTCAAGTAGCGCGAATAGTTCTCGATGCCGGCGCAGGAGCCCGTGGCCTCGAGCATTTCGACGTCGTAGCGGGTGCGCTGTTCGAGGCGCTGGGCCTCCAGCAGGCGGCCGGCCTTTTCCAGCTCGGCAAGGCGCTGCTTCAACTCGTCCTTGATCGCCTTGATAGCGCCGTTCAGCGTCGGGCGGGGGGTGACGTAGTGCGAGTTGGCGTAGATCTTCACCGACTTCATGTCACCGGTCTTCTTGCCGGTCAGCGGGTCGAACTCGGTGATCGTCTCGATCTCGTCGCCGAACATCGAGATGCGCCAGGCGGCATCCTCAAGGTGAGCCGGGAAGATCTCGATGGTATCGCCGCGCACCCGGAAGGAGCCGCGGGTGAAGTTGATGTCCTGCCGCTTGTACTGCTGGGCCACGAGGTCGGCGAGAAGCTGGCGCTGGTCGAGCCGGTCGCCGACGGTCATCTGGAAGGTCATGGCGGTATAGGTTTCGACCGAGCCGATACCGTAGATGCAGGAGACCGAGGCGACGATGATGCAGTCGTCGCGCTCGAGGATGGCGCGGGTGGCGGCGTGGCGCATCCGGTCGATCTGCTCGTTGATCGACGATTCCTTCTCGATATAGGTGTCCGAGCGCGGCACATAGGCCTCGGGCTGGTAGTAGTCGTAGTAGGAGACGAAATACTCGACCGCGTTGTCGGGGAAGAAGTTCTTGAACTCCGAATAGAGCTGGGCCGCCAGCGTCTTGTTGGGTGCGAGGATCACCGCCGGCCGCTGGGTCTCCTCGATCACCTTGGCCATGGTGAAGGTCTTGCCCGAGCCGGTGACGCCGAGCAGAACCTGGGAACGCTCGCCGTCCTTGATGCCGGAGACGAGGTCGCGGATGGCCGTCGGCTGGTCGCCGGCCGGCGCGTAGTCGGAGACCATGCGGATGGCGATTCCGCCTTCCGACTTTTCCGGCCGCGCGGGACGGTGAGGCGTCCAGATCTCGCCGTGCTTGAACAGCGGATTGCCGCTTTCGATCAGCTTTGCCAGAGCATCGACGGTGGCCGTGACGCCGCCCTTGGCCAAAGCGCCTGCCTCTTCCAGCGAAACGTCGAGGCCCGCAACCGGATTGAGGCCGGCGGCGGCGCGGGTCTTCGGGTCGGAGGAGGCGCCGATGGAGACGCCGCGGGAGGTTTTCGTCGCGGTGGTGTTCCTGGCGGTCTTCTGGGTTTTCTCCAGCGCCACTTTCTCGGCGTGCTTGCGCGCCTCGATCTCGATCTTCTTGCGGTGCTTGCCCGCCTTGGAGGCAATCTCGCGCTGGCTTTCGACGGTCGAGGCTTCCGCCTCGGCCTCGAGCTGCTTTACCCAGTCGGAAACGCTGCCGGAAAGCGGAGCGCCCTCGAACGACGCCTGCGGCGCCTCTTCAAAACCGGAAGGGGACGGGGAATTCTTCGGTGATCTGGCCATGCCGCGAATATGGAGAATCCGTTCCGCAAAGGAAAGGGGGCGCGGCCGAAAAACCGGAACAAAAAAGCAACGTCCAGTCGGGCAACTGACACGACGCTGGCAGGAGGGAGCCGGCGGTAAAACCCTCGGGCAGCGGGAAGACCGGTCCTATCGAACACTCACGCGACGGCCTTGCGGGCGGCGGTCTGTTCGCGGTGGCCGGCAATCCAGCCGAGCAGGCTTTCCACCGGCATCGGCCGGGCAAAGTGATAGCCCTGGGCGATGCGGCAGCCGAGCATGCCGAGGATCGCGGCATCCTCCTCCGTCTCGACGCCCTCGATGACGATGTCGAGCGACAGGGCAGAGCCAAGGCCGACAAGGGCGGCGATGAGATCCTGATTGGCGCGGGAGCCGGCAACGCCCCTGGCGAAGCTGCGGTCGATCTTGAGCCGGTCGATCTTCAGGCTGATGAGATAGGCGAGGGAGGAATGGCCCATGCCGAAATCATCGACCGCAAGCTTGTATCCGGCCGTTTCCAGCCGCTTCAGCTGCTCGCCGGCTCCCTCGGTGTCGAGGATCGCCTCTTCGGTGATCTCGATTTCCAGACGGGCCGGGTTGATGCCATGCTGGCATGTGACCAGTTCCAGCATATCGGCGACCGAATAGAGGGCGAATTCACGCGGCGAAATGTTGAGGGCGACGGTGGCGTCCGGCAATCCCAGTCCCGGAAGGCGGTTGAGCATGCGGCATACGGCGGCGGCGATATGGCCTGTCAGCTTCTCGGCCAAGTGCATGGACTGGGCCGCGGAGATGATCTCCGGCGGAGAAATGAAGCCGATATGGGGGTGATACCAGCGCACCAATGCCTCGAAGCCCGAGATTTCGCCGCTGTCCAGCCGCACCTGGGGCTGGAACCAGACCTCGATGTGACCGGAAAGAATGGCCTGTTCGAGATCCTGCTCGATCAGCCGCAGCCGGTCGGCCTGTTCCTTCAGGCCGGGATCGAATTCCTGAAGCTGGCGGCGGCCCTTGGCCTTGGCCTCGTAGACAGCCATGTCGGCGCAGGCGAGAAGTTCCTCAGCGCTCTGCGCATGGGTGGGAAAGGCGGCCAGTCCCATGCTGAGCCCGACGACAGACTGCGCACCGCCATAGGCGATCGGCGCACCGCTCGCCTCGATCAGCCGACCGGCATGGGCGAGGGCCCGATCACAAGCGTCAGGGCCTGTGGTGACGACCGCGAATTCGTCGCCGCCGAGGCGGGCGATCAGTCCGTCATTGCCGACTATCTCGCTGAGGCGGCGACCGACCTCGCGCAGCACCGCATCGCCGGCGCTATGGCCCAGCGTGTCGTTGATGGACTTGAAGCGGTCGAGATCAACGATCAGCAGCGCAACCTCGCCTCCCTTTACCGAGGCTTCGGCGATATCGCCGAGCAGCCGGCCGTTGAAATACATGCGATTGGCGAGACCCGTCGTGGTGTCGCGATTTGCAAGCGTCTCAAGACGGGCGTTCTGCTGCAGGATCTCGTCATTGGCGATGGCGAGCGATTGGGCCAGTTCCGTCGCTTCGAGCTTGCTCACAATATTGCTGATGAAGACGGCCTCGGCCGACCGGCTGGAGCGGATCATCACCAGCATCATTCCGAGGACGTTGATGGTCATGAGGGCGGAAAAGATGCCGCCAATGTTGAGCAGGGCCAGGAGAATCGAGAGGTGAATCGGAAGCGAGAAGGTGAGTGCCACACGGGTGTCGCCAATGCCGCGCAGAATCGAGCCGGCGGAAATGCCGATCATCACGAGAATGAGCAATCCGCCGATATTGGAGAGATCGAAACCCGGAACGCAGTAGGGAAGGGCCGCCCAGGCAAGACCCGAAAGAAACGCTCCCCCGACGAGCACCCGCAGGGCATACTCGGGCCGGGTCTCGATCCAGTGAAAGCGCAGGAGCCTACGGCATGCAACGAGACGGAGGGCCAGCGTACCCAGCAGGACGGCGAACCAGAGGGATACGGAGAGCGAGGCACCGTGGGCAATAAAGGCAAGGACGGCTGTCGAGGCCGAGATCAGGGCATTAAACGAGAGGGTGGCCGGCAGTCCTTCAACAAGGTGTGTTGCCTGAGCCTTGCGGATCTCCGGCAGAAACTTCGCAGCAATCGGCTTGGCGTTCTGGGTCAATGCGGCAATCCGGTTGAAAAATGAAAATGAACAAAAAAGTCGTTGAATATCAGAACCGGCCATGATCCTGACACGATTCCGATAAGATTCATTTAACGGCCGCCCACCCCATTTTTGGGGTAATCGATTGATCGCAAAGGGACCTTTTTTGTACGCTACCGAATTTTAGGGTAGGTACGAACAACGCTCGGGATCACCGAGACTGGACGTACTGTCATATTGCTGCATGTCTCATGCAAACCGTCGCGTCTTCGATTCTCCCACGAACGCGACAGTCAAACCAACCGCATCTTCTGCAGGGTCACTCCATGTCATTCGTCAATCCGGCCGCCGTCTGGCCAATCGTGCTGCTGTCTCTCTCCAACGTCTTCATGACCTTCGCCTGGTACGGACACCTCAAGTTCCGCAGTTCGGCGCTGATTGGCGCCATCCTCATCAGCTGGGGGATCGCCTTCTTCGAATATTGCCTGGCGGTTCCGGCAAACCGGATCGGCGCGCAGATCTATTCGGCCGCGCAGTTGAAGACCATTCAGGAAGTCATCACACTGCTGGTCTTTTCCGGATTTTCGGTCTTCTGGCTGAAGGAATCGCTCACCATCAACCACTTTTTCGGCTTCGCGCTGATTGCGGTCGGTGCAGCCCTGATTTTCCGCGCCTGAGCTGTGATGCTGCGGGCTCCGCGCTTCGTCCGATTCCGGGTCAGGCCGGCGGAACGGGTGTCGGTTTTCCTTCGCCATCGAGCGCGACCATTACGAAGGTCGCCTCGGTGACCTTTTCAAGCGTGTGCGTGAGATAGCGCTGCGCCCAGGCCTCGACGGAAAGCGTCATGGACGTGCGTCCGACCTTCGTCACGTCGGTATAGATGCACAGGGTGTCGCCAATCTTGACCGGCAGCGCGAAGGCCATTTCCCGGACTGCGGCAGTGACCACGCGGCCGTGCGCGCGCTCGGCCGCACGGATGCCCGAGGCAAGGTCCATCTGCGCCATGACCCAGCCGCCGAAAATATCCCCGGCCGCGTTGGCGTCCGCCGGCATGGCAAGGGTTCGCAAGGTCAATTCGCCGGTGGGCCTGGCTTCGCCGCTCATCTTTCGCTTTCCTGTCTTGCATATAGTCCGGGGGCGAGGGACGCCCGGCGGAATCGTCACGGATACAGGCTAGGAGATATGCTGGCGCCATACAATGGAAGAGCGACCGCTCGCCGCGACTATGATTTATTGCCTACAAATATTCACATATTCCAATTTACAGATTTCGTAATTTGACGATGAAACGATCTCCGATACATTTTCGGGGGACGTTTCAATGAGAAATTTCGGTATTTCCATCAGACTCTATTTGCTTGTGGCGCTGGCGCTTGGCGTGCTCGTCGCGACGCTGACATTCAGCCTTTTCCGCTCTTACGAGACGCTGGCGGCGGAGCGGCGCGCGGGACTTGCGTCGATCGACCAGACGGCTCTGGCCGTGTTTGCAAAGTATCACAAGATGGAGGAGGCCGGCACACTCAGCCGCGACGAAGCCCAGGCCAAGGCCAAGGAGGTGATCGGCGCGATGCGCTACGGCAAGGATGGCTATCTGTGGATCAACGACACGGATGCCAGAATGGTCCTGCATCCGATCAAGCCCGAACTGAACGGCAAGGACCTGTCCTCGATGCAGGATCCGAACGGCAAGCGCATCTTTGTCGAGTTCGCCCGCATCGTGAAGGAAAAGGGCGAGGGTTATGTCGATTACTACTGGCCGAAACCCGGTGCCGAGGCGCCGGTCGAGAAATTCTCGCATGTCGTCGGCTTCGCTCCCTGGGGCTGGATCGTCGGAACGGGCGTCTATGCGGACGATCTGCAGGCGATGTTCTACAAGAACGCCATGTGGTTCGGCGCCATTATCCTGGCAAGCGTCGTCATCGTCGTCGCAAGCGCCTATGCCGTGGTGCGCAGCGTCGTGAAGCCGGTAAACCGCCTGAAGGCGGCCATGGCCGACATCGCCGAGGAACGGGTGGACACGGAGATCGTCGATGCCGGCCGCAGGGACGAGATCGGCGGCATGGCAGACACCCTGCTGGTGCTTCGCGAATCCGTTCGGGAACGTATTCAGTTGCGCGAACGGGAAGCAGAACAGCAGGCTCACCTGGATTCCGAGCGCCAGAACAACGAAAACGTGCTGCGCAGCGCCTCGGACCGGCAGAACCTCGCCATCGGCGAAATCGGCACGGCTCTCGAACGCCTAGCGGAAGGCGACCTGACGGTGCAGGTCGGCAATATCGGAGCTGACTACGAAAAGCTGCGGCAGGACTTCAACCGGGCGGTCTCGGCGCTGAACGGCGTCATCTCCGCCATCAACCACACCAGCGACATCGTCAGCGAGAACGCGGGCGGTATCAGCGAGGCAACCAACAACCTGTCGCGCCGGACCGAGCAGCAGGCAGCCGCGCTGGAGGAGACCGCCGCCGCGCTCGACGAAATCACGGCAACCGTCCGGACCGCATCCGAACGCGCCGCAGAGGCGCGCGACAAGGTGAGCGAAACCAAGCTCAGCGCCAACCGCTCCGGCGAGATCGTGCGCAATGCCGTCGATGCCATGGGGCGGATCGAGGCTTCGTCCAACCGGATCAACCAGATCATCTCGGTGATCGACGAAATCGCCTTCCAGACCAACCTCCTGGCGCTCAACGCCGGGGTCGAGGCGGCCCGGGCCGGAGAAGCCGGCCGCGGCTTTGCGGTCGTCGCCCAGGAAGTGCGGGAGCTTGCCCAGCGTTCCGCCAATGCGGCGAAGGAGATCAAGACGCTGATCCACGACTCGGCGGCCGAGGTCGGGAACGGTGTTACGCTGGTCCGCTCCACCGGGGAAGCACTGGTCGAGATCGAGAAACTGGTCAACGAGGTCAACGACCACGTCGCTTCGATCGCGACCGCGGCACGTGAACAGGCGACAGGGCTGCAGGAGATCAACACGTCCGTCAACCATATGGACCAGATGACGCAGCAGAACGCCGCCATGGTCGAGGAGACCTCGGCGGCCGGCCAGACGCTGGCGGAGGAAAGCCGGCATCTGCGCGAACTGCTGTCACGGTTGCGGGTGGGTGCGGAAGGAACAGGACGGCGTCAGGCAGCCTGACACGCCTGACCGATATCGACCGCCGGCGGGAGGCCCTGCCGGCGGTTTTCGTTTTTCCGGAACATCAGTTCTTCCGGCAGGTCGAGGCGAGCTTCGCCAGCGCCGCAGAGGAGCCGGAGAGCGTGAAGGTCCGCGTCCCGAACGCGGGTTCGCGTGGGGCGAGCGTGATCGAAGAACCGCTCTTCACCATGGCGAGAACCGGGCCGTCCTGCGGCAAGGGGAGAAAAAGGGTGCCGTCCATGGCCTGGTAGACGAAGGTTTCCTCGCGTTTCCCGGCGTCGCTGGAAATGACGACCGGTCCGCTCCATTCGGGATTGCCGCCAGGCGGATCACCCCGGCCGCCGTCGTCATAGCTCAGCGCCAGCATGCCCGGCTCGCCGCATTGCAGATAGAGCATCGCCTCCCGGTCGCCGTCCGTCACGGGGGCGCAGACGTGGGCGGTCATCGCCCTGCCGCCCTCGACGTCCCAGACCTCCGCCTTCCATCTTCCGCACTCGGCGGACAGGGCGGGCAGGGCAGTGAACACGAGCAGGCCAAGAGCTGCGACGAGACGCGGAGCCGGCATGGAAGATCCCCCATATGCGCAAGGATTGACATGCATCGGATCTAGGCACGGGACTGCGGGCTGCACAAGCGCCAAAACCGACCGGAATGCTGCAGCGGCTTCGAGACGCCGAAGCGCCATTTCCCGAATCGGTTCCGGCAATCGTGCCGAAAGCCGGTCGCCATTGACTAAAATCCAAACGAAACATTAACGGCTCGCGTCTATCCTCTGTGCATGCCGGTCTCAGGCTCAAGCAGACGGATTTTGGTATGGCGTCTTCCTTTCTGCAACGTTCCGCGTTGGTCCTCCTGCCGGCCGCGGCCATTGCCTCGTGCACCGGCGACCGCGTCATGCCGCCCCAGGACATTACGGCCAATCCCACGCGATCCGCCACGAGCGACCGGCAACTCGAAGGCCGCGTCGAGGACGTCGATGCCGGCAGGCAACTGCTCGGTCCCGCCGGATCGCCGGTGGCTTACGCGGCGGAACCGGTGCGCGGCAACCAAGGCAGCGCGGCGATAGACTATCTCGATACGCCCAATCTCGCAGGCCTGGACAGTGGCGCGACAGCCGAAACGGAGATGACGTCGAGCGAGGGGATGGCATTGCCGCCAGCCGAGCCGGGCGCGGAAGCGCTTTCGTCACCGGCGGGAGGCGCTTACGACATTCCCGCCGAGGGCATCAACATCGACGCCGAACTCGGCGTGGCCCCGTCCGCCGAGCCAAGGGAACCGGTCGCACCGCAGATCCTCGTGCCGCAGGGGCCGATGGCGATTGCCGAAGGCACGACCGCCCAGCCGGTGGTTGACGGGATCGGGACGGAAAATCCCGTTATCCTGCCGCCTGACGGCCAGGAGATTACCGGCGGCGGTCTTTGACGCCGCCGGCGCTGCGGCGTCAGACGACGACGCCCGTGCGATTGGTGGACATGGTCAGCTTGCGCTCGGCGCGTTCCTGCTGGGGGGAGCGGTTGTAGAGTTCGCGATAACACTTGGAGAAGTGCGAGGCGGACACGAAGCCGCAGGCGACCGCCACCTCGACGACCGGCATGGACGACTGGACCAGCAGATGGCGGGCCCGGTCGAGACGGATCTCGAGATAGTAGCGGGCGGGGGAGCGCCCCATCTCCTGGCGGAACAGGCGCTCGATCTGACGGCGCGACAGGCCGGCATCATCGGCGATCTCCAGAAGGGAGAGCGGCTCCGACAGATTGTTTTCCATGAGCTCGATGATCGACAGGACCTTGGAGTTCTGTACGCCGAGGCGGGCGCGCAGCGGCAGGCGCTGGCGGTCATGGGCGCTGCGCACGCGGTCGGTCAGGTGCTGCTCGCAGACGCGGTTGACGAGACCCTCGCCGAAATCCTGGCCGATCAGGTTCAGCATCATGTCCAGCGAGGCCGTGCCGCCGGCGCAGGTGTAGAGATTGCCGTCGACTTCATAGAGATCGGCATAGACCTCCGCCTGCGGGAAGGTCTCGGAGAAACCGGGAAGGTTCTCCCAGTGGATGGCGCAGCGTTTGCCGTTGAGCAGCCCCGCCTGCGCCAGCACATGGGCGCCGGTACAGAGGCTGCCGACGGCGCAACCGCGGTTATAGGCTTCCCGCAGCCAGGCGTTCACCGACTTGTTGTGGAATTCCTCGACATAGATGCCGGAACAGACGATCGCCATGCTCGGGCGGTTTTCGCCGGAGAGGAAGCGCCGTTCGTCGGCCAGCGAGGAATTGACTTCCATGGCGATGCCGCTCGACGAATAGACCTTTTGCCCGTCGACCGAGGCAAGGCGCCATTCATAGGCGGAATAACCGAGCATGCGGTTGGCGATGCGCAGCGTTTCAATCGCGCCTGCGAAAGGCAGAAGCGTGAAATGCGGTACCAGAAAAAAGACGAGCGAGCGCTTCTTGGTCTGCTTGTTCATGTCGATGCCCATTGTTCCCACGTTTTTTCCCATTCCTTGCGTGGAACGGCGCTTTCCGGTTGCCGATATGCGACATCATAGTGACGAAAAGCGGCGGTTTTTCCGACGGGACATCAGAAACGCGACATTTTTTTCAAAGTTCGGCCCGGGCGGAAGGAGATTTCCGCCCGGGCCGGGAAATTTCGTCAGATGACTGAAAATTCATCGGGAATTCGACTGCGATCGCAGGGATCAAGGCAAAACCTTCACCCGCATCCGTCATCGGCGGCATGTCCGGGGCAATGGGCCTGTCGCAAATGTGACTAACGGGATCGCGGACGCGCCGTGTCGCCGGCAGGCCAGCCGAGGTCTTTCCTGAGATCGAAAGGCATCGCCTCGAGGGCGCGATCCTCCTCGCGTCGCCGGTGCCATTCGCGCCAGGCGGCAATCACGGAAACGAGACCTGCCGACATCCCGGCCGCTGCCCATGACCGGCGCGAGCGCCGGGAAAACCGTGCCTCATCCATTACCATAGTCATAGCATTCTCCTTTTCGTGTGCGCCTCATCCGGCTCACTGGTTTTGCACTTTAATGCATCATCAATCCAACGAATGTTTTTCAACGGTATCATCATGAATATTGATGATACGAGTTCTGCTACACGTCGCCTGCCCGTTTCTTCCGCGGCGGCCAGCCGACATCGCGCTGAAGGCGGCGGGGAAGCTGCTCCATCTCGCGTACGAGCTTCGCACGCTGTCTTCCCTGCAAAAGGGAAACCACCAATGATTGTGCTCCGGTGGCATGAATCAGGCGCGTAATGATGGCTATCAGCATATCGACATCTCCTCGCTACCAACCCTTGCTGGTAAATATGGGAGCGAGTTGACTATCAATCAAATGAAATGATATGGTCTTCATGTTCAATTATATTGAGGATTGCGCGATGACCCTGACAATTCGCCAACCCCTGCCGCTGCTGGATAACGACATCCTGCGCACATTCGTGGCGATTGCGGAGACGGGCAGTTTCACCACCGCCGCAGACAGGGTGTTTCGCACCCCGTCGGCCGTTTCGATGCAGATCAAGAAACTGGAAGAGCAGTTGAACGCGACGCTCTTCCTGCGCGATGCACGGTCGGTGACGCTGACGGAAAGCGGCGAGACGCTATTGCCCTATGCCCGACGGATGCTCGCCCTCTCGAACGAGGCGGTCGGCCGTTTCCGCATGCCGGAGATGAAGGGGGTCGTTCGTCTCGGCGCTCCCGACGACATCGGCGAACGCTTCATGCCGACGATCCTGCGCCGTTTCGCCGAAGTCTACCCGGCGATCATGGTCGATCTGACGGTGGATACGTCCTCCCAACTGCGCCGCCGCCTGCAGGAGCAGAGGCTCGACCTGACGCTTATCAATTGCGCTCCGGGCATCGTCAGCCATGAAGGCGAGGTGATCCATACCGAGCAACTCGTGTGGGCGGGAGCCAAGTGCGGCACCGCGCATCTGCGCGATCCGCTGCCGGTGTCGATCTGGGAGGACGGGTGCTGCTGGCGCGCGGACGCGCTGGCGCGGCTGGAAAAGGAAAAGCGCCAGTATCGCATCGCCTACCTCTCGGCCCACACGATGGCGCAGCGCGCCGCGGTCATCGCCGATCTCGCCGTGGCGCCCCTGCCGCGGAGCTATCTGACCGACGACATGGTGGCACTCGGCAGCAAGCACGGCCTGCCCGATCTCGGCTCCTTCGAAGTCCGGCTGCTGACCGGAGCGGAGACGAGCGACACCATAGGCGCCGTCGCCGACAGCGTGCGTTTCGCCTTTTCGGAAATGATCGGATTGGCGGCCTAAATCGCCCTCAATCCGGATTTCCTTGCGCCGCGCCCTTCTGATCCGAGACCGGACCACCTGTTACGCCGCGCAGCCCAATCTTGACTTTTTTGGGGCGTTACACGCGATGCGGTCGCCGAAAGTGCAAGGGAATCGATCTATCGTATTGAATTACAAAACATATTATATCTCTTTCTATCCACTCGATACCTGTTCAACAATCGAGGGGAGCAATTGTTTAGTGCAACGAGAGCATATTAAGAATTGATTCATTGTCGCTGTCGCTGACTTGAGAATCAAAAATGGTATTTCCAAAAAATCTGCTCCCCTCCGCCATCATGTACAGATCCGGTTTTATTCTCGCCTTTTCCGTGCTCGGGGCCATGGTCCCGGTGATACACGGCGAGGCGCAGGCAAGTTGCAGTTTTTCCGGTACATTCAGCCTCACGCGTTGCGATGCGGGGTTCATCAGCGGATATGCCGGGGCGGGGACTTCTTCACTCACAGTCAGTGACGAAACGACGGTCGGCGTCGAACTGGCACCGTCCAGCGCATCCGTGACGCCGACGGAGCAGACGCTCACCATCACCGGCAACACCACGATCTACAATCCGAGCTACAGCGCGGTTTATTCGCAAACCCATGCGCCGGACCACACGCTTAACGTCTATCTCGGCGAGGGCGTGTCCATCACATCGGCGGGCGGCTTCGGTGCGGTCTGGCTGCGAAACGACGTGTCCGGCGACATTTCGATCGTAAACGATGCAACGGTTACCGCGAACGTCGTGGGTCCGGGCATCACGGTCACGACAAACCAGGGGAGCGTCTCGATCGTCAACAACGGCCATGTCACGTCGGCGACGGAGCGGGGACTTTACGGGGACGGGGGCTACAACGACAGCGATGCGTCGCCAGCGCTGGTGTCCATCGTCAACAACGGGGTGGTGGATGCCTATACCGCCGGCATACGCAGTATCAATTATCACGGCCTTTCGACCATAACGAATACCGGGACGGTGACATCCGCCACGCGACAGGGGCTTGTCGCATGGTCTGCCTCGGGCGACGTGTCGCTTTACAATTCCGGCAGCGTCACGGCCAGGGACGATATCGCCCTGCAGGCCTGGAGCACCGACGGCGACGTGACGATCGTGAACAGCGGTTGGGCGGGCGCCTATGACGACACGTCGATCACCGACGCCGGTGCCGGGCATTTCGGCATACAGGCCTATGCCGAAAACTCCGGCGACATTTCGATCACCAATACCGGTACGATCGATGCTCCCGACGACACGGCCGTGACGGCCGAGGCCGATCTTGGCGATATCTCCATCGTCAACAGCGGCAAGATCACCGGTGAAAGCGGTATCGATGCGGTGACCGGCGACGGACAGATCTCCATTGAGAACAGCGGCACGGTTACAGCTCTCGAAGGCGACGGCGTTACCCTGCGCGGCGCGCGCCTCACCAACACCGGCACGATTTCGGCGTCGAACTACGGCGTTTACCTCGACGGGTCCGGCAACAGCATCACATCGTCCGGAACGATCAGGGGCGGGACGGCTTCGGTTTTCTACGGCAGCGGCGGCAATACGCTGAATATCCTGCCGGGCTCCGTTTTCGAAGGCGTTGTCGACTATAACGCCACCACGGGCAATACCACGACCTTCGGAGCGGGCAGCTACCGTATTCCAGCCGCCAACTATCTGTCGGCGGCCAACACGATCAGCCTCAACAATTCCTCACAGGTCCTGGTGCTCAGCAATGCGGATACGACGGGGACCATCAACGTGGTGAGCGCCACGCCGGTCGCCAATATCGCAAGCCAATATACCGATTCCGTATCCGACGTGATCGGCAGCATTCTGGCGCTCGACCTGCAGCGCCCCGACGAGATTCCCGGCAGCGCCCCGGGAACCGAGCCGCTTGCCTACGGCGAGACGAAGCAGGCCACGCCGGCTCAGCAGGCCATCGCCCGGATCAGCGACGGCGTCGCCCTTGACCGATCCGGCAACCTCTTCTGGGCCCGCGTCTTCGGTGGCGGGCGGCATCAACCCGGCACCTCCGATAACTTCGAGAGCGATATCTATCACTACGGCCTGATCGCCGGTGTGGACAGGCAGTTCGACAATGCGCGCCTCGGTCTTTTTGCCGGCGCGGGCGCGGTCAATGCCGACCTCAGCGACAACAGCAACTCGCTCGACGGCCAGACTGGATTTGTCGGGATTTATGGGGCCGCTCCCGTCAACGGCTTCCTGCTCAACGCATCGCTGACCATTGGCGCCATCGACAACGATACGCGCCGCTCGGTCAACGCTGGCAGCGAATGGGCGGAAGGCGACTTCTGGGGATGGTACGTTTCGCCGGAATTCTCCGTAAGCAGGAGTTATGACATCGCTCCGGAGTGGTCACTTACACCCAGCGCAAGGCTGCGCTATGTCGGCGCCTTCTACGAGGACTATACGGAAAGCGGCTCGTCGCAGAACATCAGCTACGATTCCCGCGACACCCATTCGCTCGAAGGCCGTCTGCAGATGGACCTTACACGCAAGACAATGCTGGAATCCGGCCGGACCGCGGCATTCACCTTCACCGGCGCTGTTATCGACACGCAGAATATGGGCGATGACGGTTACTCCGCTACCCTGGACGGTTCGGAATTCACCTTGAGCGACTCTGCCCAACGCAACGTCGTCGGTTTCCGACTGGGCGCCTCGTTCGACGTTCAGATCAAGGAAGCGATGAGTATCTACGGGGGGATCGAGGGCACGGTCTATACCGACGAGTCGGTGGGTTATACCGGGCGCCTCGGTCTGAAATCGGTGTTCTGACCCGACGGTTGTCGGTCGATCCCGTCCGACAACCGTCGTCTCGCAGGAGCTATCAGCGCCTCTCGGGTGTCTTACTCGCGGCTCCTGCGCCGCCGCCGCCCGCCGCCTTCGCCGCCGGCGTCGTCGGCAAGGGCCTTGGGCTCGGGCAGCGTCACCACCGTCGAGAGATGAGGGAAGGCGTCGACCTTGTTCGGCAAGGCCATGGCATCGACGAACAATTGCTGGAAATGGGGCTCCAGCGCCGTTTCGATCTTCTCGATCCGGCGGACCGTATCCTCGATCTCGCGCCGGTGGTCGCGGTTGAGAAGCGCCATCAGGGCGCCGGTTCCGGCGGCATTGCCGACCGCCTTGACCTCGGCCAGATCGCAATCCGGAATGAGACCAAGCACCATCGCGTATTTCGGATCGATGAAGGAGCCGAAGGCGCCGGCGAAGCGGATCGTGTCGACCGTCACCACTTCCTGCTTTTCCATCAAGAGTTTGATACCGGCATAGAGCGCGGCCTTGGCAAGCTGGATAGCGCGCACGTCGTTCTGCGTCACGCTGATCTTCTGCGCGCCATCATGCAGCAGGTAGGAGAAGGTGCGCCCGTTCGGCAGGATGCGGGAGCTGCGGGCCGCAAGAGAACCGTCCACCACGCCATCGGCGGAGATGACGCCGGAGAGATACATTTCCGCGACGACCTCGATGATGGCCGAGCCGCAGATGCCGGTGATCCCGACCTTTTCGGCCCCCTCGGCAAAGCCCGGCTCGTCCGACCATTGCTCGACACCGATGACCTTAAAGCGGGGTTCAAGCGTAGCCGGATCGATGCGGACGCGCTCGATGGCGCCGGGGGCCGCGCGCTGGCCGCAGGAAATTTCCGCGCCTTCGAAAGCGGGACCGGTGGGCGAGGAGGCGGCGACGACGCGATTGCTGTTGCCGAGGACGATCTCGGCATTGGTGCCGACATCGACGAGCAGCATCATGCGATCCTGCCGATGCGGCCCCTCGGCCAGCGTCGCGCCTGCGGCATCCGCACCGACATGGCCGGCGATGCAGGGCAGGAGATAGGTGCGGGCACCCGGATTGAGGGCAAGCTCGATGTCCTTCGCCTCGCAGGAGACCGCGCCGGATACGGCGAGCGCAAAGGGCGCCTGGCCAAGCTCGGTCGGATCGATGCCGAGGAAGAGGTGGTGCATGATCGGGTTGGCGACGAAGACGCTGTCGAGGATGTCGGTGCGCGACACGCCGCCTTCCGCGCAGACCTTGTCTGTGAGTTCGTTGATAGCCTGACGCACGGCCCTGGTCATGGCCTCGCGGCCATCGGGGTTCATCATCACATAGGAGACGCGGCTCATCAGATCCTCGCCGAAGCGGATCTGCGGGTTGGATGCGCCCGAAGAGGCGACGATGCGGCCTGACAGCAGCGACACCAGATGCATGGCGATGGTGGTCGAGCCGATGTCGCAGGCGAGGCCATAGGCCTCGTTGTGCAGGCCGGGCCAGAGCGCGATAACGGTCGGACGCGAAGTCGGGCTGTCCCGGTGGATTGCGGCGGTCCCCGCCCAATTGCCCTTGCGCAGGATCTTCTGGATTTCGGGAAGAAGATAAGACGCGACCTGCAGGTCGGAATAGCCCCAGTCCTTTTCCAGCATGACCTTGAGCCGATCGAGATCGCCGAGCGGCTTGTGCATGTCGGGTTCGTCGACCTCGACATAGCAGAGGTGGACGGCCGGGTTGCGCTCGATGACCCGGTCGGTCGCGGCCTTGCGAACGACCTGAGCATTGACGACCGTATCCTGCGGCACGTCGACCACGAGGTCGCCCTGGATGGTGGCCGAACAGGAGAGGCGGCGGCCCTCGGGGAGACCCCGGACGCGGTCGTAGCGCTCCTCCTTCGGGCCGATCGGCGAAATGTGCGCGTTGGAGGACACGATGCCGTGCTTGGCGAAATTGCCCTCCTGCACCTCGATCTGACAGCGGCCGCAGGTGGCACGGCCACCGCAGACGCTCTCGACATAGACGCCGAGCGAGCGGGCGGCATCGAGCACGGGGGTTCCCGCAGGGAACCGGCCACGCTTGCCGGACGGCATGAAGAGGACGAGGTGATCTTTGGAGGCTTCGGTCATGTCTATCTTTCCAGCGTCGTCAAGGAACGCGATCCAGATTGTTGCTGTGGTCCGTTCCCGCTTGCCGAGAACCAAAGATCACCCGAAGGCGATGCCTGCGGGTGATCTTATCGGATATGGCTCAGGTGAAGGCCTACCATTACTCGCTGGCAGCACCGCCACCCACGCGGGCGGCGCGGCCGCCGCGGCGACCGCCTCCGCCCGAGGCGGCGGCCGGAGCCGCGGCGGGAGCCGCATGGCCGCCTTCGGCCGGCTTGTAGTCGCGGTAGGTCTTGATCCAGTTGTAGCAATTCTCATCGGTGCCGTTCAGGACGTTGGCAGCGCGGACCATTTCCATCTCCTGCGGGCGGCAGGGGTTCATGATCGCGCTCGTCATGCCGGCGCCGATGACCATCGGGATGAAGGCCGAGTTGATGCCGTGGCGATGCGGCAGGCCGAAGGAGATATTGGACAGGCCGCAGGTGGTGTTGACCTTCAGTTCATCGCGCAGGCGGCGCAGAAGGGCAAAGACCTGAAGGCCGGCCGAACCGACGGCGCCGATCGGCATGACCAGCGGGTCGACGACGATGTCATGCGGCTTGATACCGTAATCTGCGGCGCGCTCGACGATCTTCTTTGCAACAGCGAAGCGAACGTCAGGGTCCTGCGAAATGCCGGTCTCGTCGTTGGAGATCGCAACGACCGGCACGTCGTATTTCTTGCAGAGCGGCAGGATGGCTTCGAGCTTTTCCTCCTCGCCGGTGACGGAATTGATGAGCGGACGGCCCTTTGCGACCTTGAGTGCGGCCTCGATGGCAGCGGTCACGGAACTGTCGATCGAAAGCGGCACGTCGACGAGGCCCTGGACGATTTCCATGGTTTTGACGAGGAGCGGCGGCTCGGTCTCGTTCGGGTTGACGGCGGTGACGCCCGCGTTGACGTCAAGCATGGTGGCGCCGGCGGCGACCTGTTCCAGCGCATCCTTGATGACGGTGTCGAAATTGCCCTCGATCATCTCCGCGGCAAGCTTCTTGCGGCCGGTCGGATTGATGCGCTCGCCGATGACGCAGAAGGGCTGGTCGAAGCCGATGATGATTTCTCGGGTTGCGGATGCAACGATGGTGCGGGTCATTTCGGTCCTCCGGTCGGGCGCGCGTCACTGAGGTCTAGCGTGCCGGGAAATGGGTTACAAGGTCGGTGGCGGGGCGGCGGCGCGTGGCCGAACGCCGCGCTCAATGGCTATGGTGAGGGGGATGATGGGCCGCCTTTTCTGCGAGCTGCTGCTGGTCTTCAAGCCTTTCCTCGCGGATTGCCTCCAGGCGCTCGGCGACGAGCGCATCGACGGGGCTCGCTTCGCGCTTCCACGGCTTGCGGCCCTTCAGAACGCCCGATTCATGCACGATCTCGGCGACATATTCCTCCTGGCGATAGGCCATGACATGGACGCCGGAAATGCCCTCGATCTCCTTCACCTCGTTGATGATGTCGATGCAGAGCTGCTTGCCTTCCTTCTTCTGGTCCTCCGCACCCTCCAGACGCTTTATAACAGTATCGGGAATATGGATGCCGGGGACATTGGAGCGGATCCACTTGGCCGTCTTGGCCGAAGCAAGCGGACCGACGCCGACGAGGATGAAGCATTTCTCATGCAAGCCGAGATCGCGGACCTTCTTCATGTATTCGCGGAACATCGGCACGTCGAAGCAGTACTGGCTCTGCACGAACTGTGCACCGGCCTCGATCTTCTTGGCGAGGCGGTACGGCCGGAAATCGTAAGGCGGTGCGAACGGATTGATGGCGGCACCGAGGAAGACCTGCGGCGGTGCGGTAAGCTTGCGGCCGGAGAGGAACTTCGACTGGTCGCGCATGGTGCGCACGGTTTCCAGGAGCGACATGCAGTCGAGATCGAAGACGGGCTTGGCGCCGGGCTGGTCGCCGGCCTGCACGCCGTCGCCGGTCAGGCACATGATGTTCTGCACGCCCATGGCAGACGCGCCGAGAACGTCGCCCTGGATAGCGATGCGGTTCTTGTCGCGGCAGGCGATCTGCATGATCGGGGCATAGCCCATGCGCGTCAGCAGGGCGCAGATGCCGACCGAGGACATGTGGCAGTTGGCGCCGGAGGCGTCCACCGCGTTGATACCGTCGACCCAGCCGTCGAACACGGCCGCGCGCTCGTAGACATCCTGCGGATTGGCGCTGTCAGGCGGGTTGAGTTCGGCGGTGACAGCGAATTCGCCGCGGCGCAGGACACGTTCGAGACGACCGCGGGAGGAGTGACCGGGAAGCGGATCGAGCGGCGCGCCGGGATCATGCGGGTTGATATCGGGGCTCATGCCTTTGCATCCTTCGAAAGAGCTTCGCGGGTTTCGGCGGCCTCGGCGGTGACGCGCAGCCATGACGATGTCTCGCGCAGCGACTGGTTCACCGGTTTCTGCACCTTCATGATCGCGTCTCCATGCACCATGTTGCGCGATCCGGCCCAGGCCTGAACCCAGACGCAGGGCATGTCAGGCTCGACCTCGCAATTGCCGTTGGCGCGCACGCCGCCGCAAGGGCCGTTCCTGAGCTGTTTCGGGCAGTTCATGGGACAGGACATGCCCGTCGAAGACAGGACGCACTGGCCGCACATGCGACAGTCGAACAGCAGGCCCTTGACATTGCGCTCGACAAAGGTCACCGGCCGCTCGACACGGGCATAACCGAGCTTCTTCCAGAGCGGGTGGAGAAAGAGAAAGGCATTGGCGAAACGCGCGTAAAACCATTCGAGGAAACGCGAGTGACGCACCGACCAGAGGCGGATGGTGTAGGAACGGCGGGCGCGGCGGTTTGGTGACACACCTGCCGGCGTATAGGCGCCGGAAGCGGCCTTGGCGGCGGGGGCGGCATTGCCCTTGAGCGGCTTCACCTCAGCCATTGTCGCGCCCTCCGGCATGCACGAGAGCCACGAGACGGGCCTTGTCATAGGCTGCCTCCAGCTCGGCCGCAGCCTTTTCTGCTTCCGCTTCGAGATCGTCGCCGACCGGGGTCGGATCGCCCTTGCGCCATTCGGCGAGATAATCGTCGGTTTCGGCAGCGCCGGTGCGCATGGCGCACATGTCGATCGCCTCGGTAAACCGCAGGGACAACTCCCGTTTCGCCGTTTTCCTGCCCTGCTTGACGATGACCTGGGCGGGTATGTCCCGCCAGTAGACAACGATCCTGTCGGCCATGTCTTCACTCCCCTTTTTCGTCAGAATGCACGTGGCTCAGGCAAGGGACTGCGCTTTTGACGACGTCGCATATGGCAAAAAGCGACGCCGCATCGAATTACCAGACGCCACGCGTGAGGCCGTGACGCAGCCAGTCCCAGATGGCGGGCGGAAAGCGCAGTGCCGATGGACCGCCTGGCCGATACGGGGCAAGCCGCCCTGCCAGCGCATCTTCGACGGCGCGTCGGGTGATGTCGAGCGCAGCAATCGTCAGGACGAGAGGATAAGTCGAGATGAAATCGCCCTTTTGCGGCGAAGTCCGGACTTCATAAAGCGTGCCGCCGGTGTCGGTTCCGGCATCGACCAGATGGACGGTCGCACCGAAATTTCCCCGGTCGCCTTCCACCAGCGACCAGTAGCCGCCCATCTGGCCGCGATAGGCTGGATTGATGCCGGCATGCAGGTTGAGAACCGGGCAGGGCATGGCGGCGAGAACCGCCGGTGACATCAGCCTCGTGCTGACCAGGAGGATGGCTTTGGGCTGGAGCGCCTGCACCAGTGCAACGCAGCTCTCGTCATTGATCGAGGAAACCTCGTGCTGGGGAATAGCCGAAGAAAACTCGCCGCTGTAGCCGCTCGATGCGACGAGGTCCGAGGTGCGTCTTGCGGCCAACCGGCGGAGAAGCCGCGCGGCAATCATCGTCGCAAGCTGACCGAGTGCATTCGGCCAGCCGAGGCGGCGGGCGCGACGCCGGGTGATGCCCCATTTCGATTCCGATGCCTCGATCACCACCTGCAGGCCGGGAAACCGGGTGGCGAGCGCGTTCGCGACAATGGCCGGGTTCGTGCCTCCGGCCGTGAGAAGAAGAACGGTCGGCGAGCGTTCGGTCACTTCGACGCCTCCAAAAGATGAGATGACGCGACGAACGCTTCCGCAATGCCTGCCATTGTCCGCTCCCCCCGCTTTATCGTTCTTTCAGCACATGCCGTTATCGCAGGACCATCCGGTACTTTTGCATGACATGTTTCCGCCGCCGTCATCCGGGAGCCGGTTCCCGGCGATGCACAGGCGCCCTGTTTAGCGCCGATCGCTGAAAGTCCGGTTAATCGCCGGATCGGGGGAAGGCAAACCGCCTTGCATTTGTCCAAAGCCGGTGCCATGGACGCGGATCAGTCATATTGTTCCATCGGGAAGGGTTCTCATGTCGGCAAGGCAGATTTCCACGGCTGTCGTTTTCGGTTTCGCACTCATCGCACTCGGCGGATGCGGCAACACCATTCGCGGCGTCGGTAAGGACGTCGGAGGCGTGGTCGATGCAACGAAGGACGCCGGACGCAGCGTCGCGAATTCCGTGAAGTAAGCTTAGGGAAGGGGCTGGCTCTTCCGCCTCTCCCTCAGAGGACCGACAGTTCCTTCTGCAGGTCGCCATAACCGGTGAAGCGGTATTCATAGGCGAGGCCGAGGTAATCGGCCGCGGACCGGGCCTTTTCCTGCAGCGCCGCATCCTCTTCCTGCGAGAGATAGACAAGCTTGGTGTAGTTGCCGAAATACATGTCCTTCAGTTCCGGATGGCGGTCCAGCCCCAGCGGCTGGATGACGAAGGCTTCGAACTGGCGGGCGAGGAAATCGGTGAGGAAAAAGGCCGTCACATCGTCTTCCCAGCGGGCGGCAAAGGCCTCGTTGCCGGCAAAGAATGAATAACAGTGCGGTCCGGAAAGGCGCTCGACACCGAGACGTTCGCATACCTTGTCGAGAAGACCGCCGGTGCCGCAATCGGCATAGGCGACAAAGATCCATTCCGCGCCGTTCTCGCGGGCCTGGACGATGGCGTCCTCCACGCCGGGTGCGATCTTCTCCGGCGTCGCATGCCAGATCGCGGGCAGACAGGAAAGCTCCAGATGGTCGAGCTGGCCAAGGCGTGAAACAGCAAGAATCTCCCGGGCGATTGCGCCGCAGGCGATGACGTGAACCTTTTTCGCCTTGCCGCGTTTCACGCTGGTATCCGATGCAATTGTTCCATCACCATTTTTCATGGAGCTTCCGATCATGACCTTCAAGACACTGACCGCCGCCACCGTCCTCATCGTTTCAGGCCTCGCCCTTGCCGGCTGCGGCAATACCATCCGTGGGATGGGCAAGGACACCGCCAATGCCGTCAACGCGACCCAGGCTGCCGGCCAGGATGTCGAAAGGGCAGCCCAGTAAGGCAGTCCGCACGCTTATATAGGGCGGCGTGTGCCACAGCGGCAACGGCAGGAACGCCCACGCTGCCCTGTTATTTCCCTGGCTCGTGGCCAGTCAGGCGCCTGCCGCCAATCAAAAAGCGCCGGCCGCAATGCAGCCGGCGCTTTTCCATGTCGGGATCTGACGCCCGAGGGCGTCTCAGACGCGGGCGCCGAGGCTGTTGTGCTTGCGGGAAATGAGCTCTTTCGCCGTTTCGACCGCGATCGCGGCGTCACGGCAATAGGCGTCGGCGCCGACAGCCTTGCCGAACTCCTCGTTGAGCGGCGCGCCGCCGACCAATACGATGTAGTCGTCGCGCATGCCCTTCTCCTTGAGCGTGTCGATCACGACCTTCATGTAGGGCATGGTCGTGGTGAGCAACGCCGACATGCCGAGGATATCCGGCTTCTCGCGCTCGATGGCTTCCAGATAGTTTTCGACAGGATTGTTGATGCCGAGGTCGACGACGTCGAAGCCGGCGCCTTCCATCATCATGCCCACGAGGTTCTTGCCGATATCGTGGATGTCGCCCTTGACGGTGCCGATCACCATCTTGCCCTGTTTCGGCGCGCCGGTGGCGGCCAGAAGCGGACGGAGGATGGCCATGCCGGCCTTCATCGCATTGGCGGACAGAAGCACTTCCGGAACGAAAAGGATACCGTCGCGGAAGTCTATGCCGACGATGCGCATGCCTTCGACCAGCGCCTGGGTGAGAACGTCGTAGGGTGCCCAGCCCCGATCCAGCAGGATACGGGTCGCTTCCTCGATCTCCTCCTTGAGGCCATCATAGAGGTCGTCGTGCATCTGCTGCACGAGTTCTTCGTCGGAGAGTTCCGAAAGAATGATTTCGTCGTCGGACATGATGGTGCTTCCCGCTTGGTTTTTTATCGCGATTCCGATCGCAGCCGGATCAGACTGCCTGAAGGGAAGTTAAACCTCAATATCGCGAAAAACTCTTTTCGAAAGCGACGCGGCCATCCTGAAAAACGACGGGCCCAGACAAGCCTCGATGAAAGCGATGTCTGTCAGACGCAAGCGCTTGGCGCATTAAGGATGGTTTCACATGCGGATTTGAATAGCATAATGAGGGAGTGAGAAGCAGCGCATCAAGCGCGTGAGCGAGGAAACAGACATGGACGACATCACGGCACAATCGGGCGGAGGACGCCGCGCTCGCGGCGAGGGACGCGGGGCTGCCGCCCGCAGGGCATCGCGCAGCGGAGGCGGCGCCGGTCCGGCCATGCCTTACATCACGCGCAAGATCGCGCCTTACGAAGTGCTCGACGAGGAAGGCCTGCAGCTCATTGAGCGCAATGCCGATATCGTTCTCGAGGAAATCGGCATCGAGTTTCGCGACGATGCCGAGGCGCTGGAACTCTGGAGACAAGCCGGAGCCGACGTGAAAGGTCAGCGCGTGCATTTTCCCAAGGGGCTCTGCCGCGAACTTCTGAAGACGGCGCCTTCCGTCTTTACCCAGCATGCCCGCAATCCGGAACGCAGCGTGCAGATCGGCGGCAAGGCCACCGTGTTTGCGCCAAATTACGGCTCGCCCTTCGTTCGCGACCTCGACGGCAATCGCCGCTATGCGACGCTCGAGGATTTCCGCAATTTCGTGAAGCTCGCCTATATGGCGCCGTCCGTGCACCATTCGGGCGGCACGGTTTGCGAACCGGTGGACATTCCGGTGAACAAGCGTCACCTGGACATGGTCTACAGCCACATCAAATATTCCGACAAGCCGTTCATGGGCTCGGTCACCGCGCCGGAACGGGCGGAGGATTCGGTTGCGATGTGCAAGATCCTGTTCGGCGACGATTTCGTCGAGAACAATACGGTGCTCGTCAACCTTATCAACGCCAACTCGCCAATGGTCTATGACGAGACCATGCTCGGCGCAGCCAAGGTCTACGCCCGGCACAATCAGGCCTGCGTCATCTCGCCCTTCATCCTCTCCGGCGCCATGAGCCCGGTCACGGTTGCCGGCACGCTGACGCAGATCCTTGCCGAAGTGCTGGCGGGCGCGTCCTTCACCCAGCTTATCCGTCCCGGCGCGCCGGTGCTGTTCGGCACCTTCGCCGCCTCGATCTCGATGCAGTCGGGCGCGCCGACCTTCGGCACGCCGGAGCCGGCGCTGGTTTCCTACGGCGCGGCCCAGCTTGCAAGGCGCATGGGTCTGCCCTTCCGTACCGGCGGTTCGCTCTGCGCATCCAAGGTTCCGGATGCCCAGGCGGCTCACGAAAGCGCCAACACGCTCAACATGACGCTGCTTGCCGGCGCCAACTTCGTGCTGCACGCCGCAGGCTGGCTCGAAGGCGGTCTTGCCGCCTGCTACGAGAAGTTCATGATCGACCAGGACCAACTCGGCATGATGCAGAAGCTTGCACAGGGCGTCGATCTCTCCGAGAGCGGGCAGGCGATGGACGCGATCCGCGAAGTGGGTCCCGGTGCCCATTATCTCGGCTGCGCACATACGCAGGCGAATTTCCAGACGGCCTTTTACCGTTCGGCGCTCGCCGACAACAACTCGTTCGAGCAATGGGAAGTGGAGGGCCGCAAGCGCATCGAGGACCGCGCCAACGCGCTGTGCCGTTCCTGGCTCGAATCCTATGAGGCTCCGCCGCTCGACCCGGCAATCGACGAGGCATTGCTCGCCTATATCGCCAAGCGCAAGGACTCGATGCCGGACGCCTTCTCCTGAAGGTATCCCGATTCCGCCAGGGAGCAAGGCGGGTCAGTGCTGGTCGCCGACATGATCCAGAAGGAGGTCTGGCGGCCGCATTATAAATACGAGGGGCCGCGATGAGCGGCCCTTCGCCCGTTCTCGCCGATATGGTCCCGGCGCTCGGCCAGCACGGGCTGCATGTGCGGGGCGTTGTGCATTTTCCCGGCGGGCAGGGCGGTCCGGCGCTTTCGGGCGGCGGGCATGCACGAGCCGTGGTGCTGATCGGCAATGTCGGAGGATCGCTCTGGGAAGCATTTTGCAACTGGCGGCAAAGACAGGCGGATCGGGGAGGAGAGCATCCGCTCGATGCCTGGTCGAAGGCGGTTATCGGCGATATCGCCCAACATTTCGGTGCAACGCCCTATTATCCCTCCGATCAGCCATACCAGCCGTTCCAGCAATGGGCGATGCAGGCGGAAGGGCTGAGGGCATCGCCCCTCGGCATTCTGATCCATCCGCAATACGGGCTTTGGCACGGCTATCGCGGCGCGCTGGGCTTTGCCGGGGAGATCGAAGGGGAGGCTCGCCCTCCATCGGATCGGGAGATCTGCGAGGCGTGTCCGGACAAGCCGTGTCTTTCGACCTGTCCCGTGACAGCCGTTTTGCGGGATCGTTTCGACGTCGCCGGCTGCCGTAGCCATCTCGTCACGACCGAGGGCAAGGCGGGCTGCATGGCAAGGGGATGCCTCGCGCGCGCCGCTTGCCCGGTCGGATCGCATTATCGCTATCCGGAAGCGCAACTGCGCTTCCACATGGAAGCGCTTCGCCTTCCTTCCGGATAGGCTTTGCCGTCAGGCGGCCTTGAGTGCCGGAGCCTTGCGGCTGACGGTGCGCACGGAGCGCTGGGGAAGCTGGGCGAGAACTTCGTCGGCAAAGGAAACGGCGTTTTCAATCGCCTTGTGCAGGTTCGATACCTCGCGCGAATCGAGCGTATGCAACAACCCGCCCTTGTCGAAGATGTCGCGATAGGCGGCACGCTCGGCGAGCGCGGTAGAGAGCGTCGGAATGCCGCGGCGACCGAGAAATTCCTTGGCGGCGCCGAGCGCACGGGTGGTGACGGCGGCATTGACGCGCGTCAGTACGACGGAATGGGGAATACGGACTTCGCACGTATCGCTGAGCGCCTTCAGGAGTTCGAGCACTTCGGCGCCGCCCTGGGCGTCCATGGCGCAGCCCTGGACCGGGATCAGCACATGGTCGGCGAGACCGACGGCCTTGGCCAGCAATGCGTCCTGGCTCGAGGGAAGGTCGATCAGGATGTAGCCGCCGCGCTTCTTCGCCTTGACGGTTGCGGCCTCGATGGTCTCCTCGGTGACCGGGGCTACGGACAGCAGGCCGTTGGCGTTGCCGAGTGCGTGCCAGCGACTGATCCAGCCGCGCGGGTCGGCATCGAAAACGGTCACTCGATTGCCGCGAGCGGCGAGTTCACTTGCAAGAATGAGTGCGGCCGTGGTTTTTCCGGCACCGCCCTTGGTATTGGCAAACGTAATTACTGGCATGTCTTTTCCTTCATCAAAAAAGGGTCCGAGCCAAGTCATCGCTCTGCGGGGGCTGAGGCGGCGCTGCATGCCGCGTGATGGTCATTCTTGGCAGTTATGGTTAATGAAAGGTAAAGAGCGAAAGGCGTTCGTTAACACTCTTCGCTCCGGCCAGGAAACGGCGCCTGCCGATGCCAAAGCGACCAAGAGAGACTTCCATTCCACCGCGGAAATTTTCATGCCTCTGTTTTTTCTTTGGTTTTCAGTGCTTTTGACCGTCGTATCCGCATCGGCGGCATCCGCCTCCTCTCCCTGCAGGGGGCTCAGCCGCGACGGCGTGCGCTATACGGTCTGCAGCTTCGGGAGCGATTCGACGTTAAGGATCTACCATTCGGACCCCGCGGGCATGCCGTACGGCAATTTCGATTCTCTCGCGCTCCAGCTCTGGAGAGAGCGGCATTATCCGATCTTCGCCATGAACGGCGGCATGTATCACGACGATCTGTCGCCGGTTGGGCTGTTCGTCGAGAACGGCATCGAGCGACAGGCAATCAGCACGCGGGCGGGATGGGGCAATTTCCACCTCCTGCCGAACGGCGTGTTCTATGTGGCGGGCGGGCGAGCGGGCGTCCTGGAGACACAGGCCTATCTGCGGGAGAAACCGAAAGCCGATTATGCCACCCAGTCCGGCCCGATGCTGGTGATAAACGGCAGACTTCATCCGCGTTTCCTGCCCGACAGCGACAGCCGCAAGATCCGCAATGGCGTGGGCGTGGACGCCGGGGGCAGGGTGCATTTCGCCATCAGCCGGGACCCCGTCAACTTTCATGGCTTCGCTTTGCTGTTTCGCGACGAACTGGGTTGCGGCAACGCGCTCTACCTTGACGGTACGATTTCGAGCGCACTCATTCCCTCGGAGGGGCGGCGGGACCGATTCTTTCCGCTCGGACCGATCATCGCGGTGATCGGAACCGTTCCGCAGTAAAGCCCCTGCGGAAGGCGCCACGACGGCGCGGCAGGGGAGGCGCAATGCTTTTCTACAAATTCAATCGACAATAGGCCGGGCTTTCTTAGCGAAGCTTTCGCGCTGCGGCATAATCCTGCGGTATTCCAACGGGAAGGCCAGACGATGAAGGTACCGGATAGCGGCAGGACTGAAGCGACACTCGTTGTTCCGGGGCTGAACGGCTCCGGCGGCGGCCACTGGCAGTGGCATTGGGTGCATGACCGGCGCGGCGCCGTCATCGTCGAGCAGGACAGCTGGACCTGCCCCGATCTGGCGAGCTGGCAAGAACGCCTCGGCGAAGTGCTGTCACAGCATGACGATGTCTGGATCGTCGCCCACAGCCTCGGATGTATCCTGACCGCGAACCTTGCCGACAACCCGCTTGCCTCCCGCGTGAGGGGCGCCTTGCTGGTCGCCCCGTGCGATCTCGTCGAGGTGGAGCGACTTCACCCCTGCGTCGTGAACTTCGGCGAGATGCCGCAGCGGCGACTGCCTTTTCCGAGCCTCGTGGTCGGCAGTCTCGACGATCCCTACATGGATTTCGCCACCACCCGGAAAACGGCGCGACTGTGGGGCAGCGGCCTCGTCGATATCGGCTATGCCGGGCATATCAATATCCGCAGCGGCTACGGCCGCTGGCCGACCGGTTACGAACTTCTCGATCTCCTGAAAGGCGAGAACACCCCGTCGCCGGATCGCTCGTCGGCAGGAAGGAAGCCCGCCGTGCTTAGCGCCAGTTTCTGAAGAGGGATGCGGTTGAACATTTTCGCTTCCCGGCGGTTATTCCGCGCAAAGGGAGCAAAGCGGATCATCTTTCTCCCGGATCGCCGCAATATAGAATACAAATTTTGTAGAAAATATTGACCATGTGGAATTTGCCTGCGAAACTGTTAACCAAGCTCAATGTCGAGTGAGTTCAAGGAGGATCCCGCAATGCCATACGGTATCGAACTCTTCTCCTTCGACCTGTTCGGCCTTTCCCGCAGGGGGGCTGCGATCGCACCGTCCTCTGCAGAAGACGACAGGGTCAAGACGACATCCGAGACCCGTCGGGAAAGCCCGGCCGACGACGATGCCGATCTGGATCGCCCGGCCCGTCACGAAATCTTCTTCTGGGGCCTTTTCCCGGTTCTTTGATCTGGAGACCAGCATGGCTTACGTACAAACGCAATCCAGGCGTTCGCGCTGCGTTGACTCGCGCCGGTTCCCGGCAACCTGGAGCAACATGTGCGGCGTTGCAGCCGTTATCGGTTCCGTCGCCTTCGTGGCGTTGCTGACGGTTGCGCTCTAAACACCGGTTCAAGGGGCGGTGTTTTCAGGCCGCCCTTGACCGAAGTCTTCCTGTTTCGCTGCGGGCCGGCGGCTGACAAAGCGTGAAAAATGTCCGAAGCGATACCGGCTTTCAGAGCGAAAGAACGCCGTCCTCGACGTCGCTGCCTTTGCGGCTCACGAATTGTTCAAGCGTCATGTTGTCGAGGATGGAGGCGATCGCATCGCGCACTTCGGTCATCGACAGACGCACCTGACAGCCGATCGGATCGGAACAGTCGTCACAGGCTTCAAAGGCCGTGCGGCTGGCACAGCGGATGGGCGCAAGCGGACCGTCCAGGGCCCGGATGACCTGACCGATCATGATCTCGTTCGCCGGCTTCGACAGGGAGTAGCCACCGTTCGGTCCCTTCTTGGAGCGCAGCATGCCATTGTTTCGCAATTCCAGAAGAATGGTGTCGAGAAACTTCTTCGGAATGTTGTTACGGGTGGCGATCTCGGTCACGAAGGCCGTTTCGCCGGGCGCCAACTGAGCAAGGTCGACCAGCGCCTTCAGCCCGTACTTGCCTTTTTTGGTGAGCATAGCGGAAATCCATGAAACCGAGATGGAAAATACCACCACCTGGCGAATTGAAACAGATAAAGCAGATAGTTTTAATCGAATATTCTTGCAAGCCTGCCGACGGTGACAAATTGTTTCAAGCCGTTGTACTGGCGCGTCCTTCTGGCTATCGAAGAGCGCCTCCCAACGCTCAAAAGCGTGATAATTCGCCTTCATCATCAGGCGCTGATGGGTGCATGCCTAGGGCCACTCATCCACGAAGTCGTCCAGATCACGGTCCGTACGCCGATAGAGCCAATGCGTGCCGTCCCAGCGTCGCCATGTCTGCCCGACTATGGAGGTGCGCCGCCCGTCGACAGTCTTGCGGGGCCAAAAGGGAGCAGGGCATTTGTGCCAGATGAACTGGTGCGCGGTCGGTTTCGAACCAAACAGGACGGACCAGGGAAAACGGTAAAGAACACCTGCGCGGCGCGCGACACGCCCGAGTTTGGTATGAATGCCCAAGACTGCCGCCCTACCAGGAGGATCATCGATGTATCTCGATAATCCAGCGGTTCCGGTCACGTCAAGAATCGTATTAGAAAACCCTCAAAAATTGGGGGGGGACGTCTAGAAATGGTGAGCGCGCAGGGATTCGAACCCTGGACCTACTGATTAAAAGTCAGTTGCTCTACCGGCTGAGCTACGCGCTCCCAGTCAGGGTTTTCAAGGCCCCCGCGGAAGTGGGCGGAACATATGCAGGTGACCTCGCCGGGTCAACCCGAAAAATTGCGCTCTCACGCGCTAAAATGCATGATTGTCGCAGCGAACGCAAAGGTGATTGGCAAGCGGTGCGGAGCGGCGTTAGGAAGGGCGGAAACAGCCCGCAGCGGAGCCGCCTTTCGTGTCCATAGCCGAGATTTCCTTCGTCAGTGCCTTGCTTGCCGGTGCGCTTTCGTTTCTTTCCCCCTGCGTCCTGCCTCTGGTGCCGCCTTATCTCTGCTACATGGCGGGCATTTCCGTCGACCAGTTCAGGACCGGCGCGACAAGCAAGGGCGATGCGCGGGCGCGGCGAGCGGTCATGCTCTCCGCCTTCATCTTCACGCTCGGCTTCGCGACCGTGTTCGTCGCGCTCGGGGCGGGGGCTTCGACGATCGGTACGATGCTCCGGCAGCATCTCGACCTCCTTTCCAAGATCGGCGGCCTCATCATCATCGTCATGGGTTTGAATTTCCTCGGCCTTTTCCGAATCGGACTGCTGTCGAGCGAAATGCGCTTTTCAGGCGGCGGCAAGCCGGCGACCCTTTCGGGCGCCTATATCATGGGGCTCGCCTTCGCCTTCGGCTGGACACCCTGCATCGGTCCGGTGCTGGGGGCGATCCTCGGCGTCGCCGCCTCGCGCGATACGGTGGGCGAAGGGGCCTTGCTGCTTGCCATTTATTCGCTCGGTCTCGCCGTGCCGTTCTGGATCGCGGCCGCCTTTTCCGGCGCCTTCATGCGTTTTCTCTCGCGATTTCGTCGCCATCTCGGCCTCGTCGAAAAGACAATGGGCGCGCTGCTCGTGTTGACGGGCCTCGCCTTCATGTTCGGCTTCGTCTCCAACCTGGCGATCTGGTTCCAGCAGACCTTTCCAATCCTCTCGCAAATCGGCTAAGCCAGACAATATAGGTCGCATGCGACTTGCCGGGGGCGTGGAGGAGAGGCGGCCATGGGGGACATCATCGCGCTGGTTCTGCCCTTCTTCGGGCTGATCCTGATCGGCTATATTTCCGGAAAGCTGTCGAAGCATGAAGCCGGCGCGCTCGGCTGGCTGAACTTCTTCGTCATCTATGTCTCGCTGCCGTCGCTGTTCTTCAAGCTGGTTTCGCGCACGCCGGTCTCCGAACTGACCCGTATCGATTTCATCGCCGCCGCGATGGCCGCTACATACGGGATCTTCCTGCTTGTCTTCCTGATCGGAAGGCTCGTGCGCGGCAATTCGATCGCCGATTGCACGGTACAGGCGCTCGCCGGTGCTTACGGCAATATCGGTTACATGGGTCCCGGTCTTGCGTTGCTTGCTTTCGGAGAAGCGGCGGCCGTGCCGGTGGCGCTGATTTTCTGCTTCGAGAACGCTGCCCATTTCATCGCTGCCCCCGCGCTGATGGCCTTTGCCGGCGGGGAGGAACGCCGGCCCGCGCGGGTGGCGCTCGATGTGGCGAGGAAGATCGCCTATCACCCTTTCATCATCGCAACGGCCATCGGTTTTCTTGCCGCCGCACTGTCGTTCGAACCGCCGCTCGCGCTGCAGCGGCTGATCGACTATCTGGCGCAGGCGGCCGCGCCTTGCGCCTTGTTCGCGATGGGTGTGACGCTGGCGCTCAGGCCCCTGAAGCGCGTTCCCGTCGAGCTCGGCTACATCGTTCCAATCAAACTCCTGATCCATCCGCTGCTGGTCTATGTCGTCTTGAGCCTTGCCGGCAATTTCGACCCACTGTGGGTCTATACCGCAGTGCTGCTCGCATCGCTGCCAACGGCCACCAATGTCTTCGTGATCGGCCAGCAATACGGCGTCTGGCAGGAGCGCGCCTCGGCGACGATCCTGATTACGACGCTCATTTCGGTGCTGTCGGTCTCGGGCCTGCTCTACGCGATCAAATCCGGCGCCTTACCGCCGGATCTTTTCCCGTAGGAAATTCGGGAAGGCGCTAAGGCTGTGGCCGGGCGCAACGCCCTCATGCATCACCAGATTTCGGAGCGGTGCGAAGCTTGCAAGGATCTGCAGGCCGGTGGCGCGCAGCATCTGGACCGGCAACAGGCTGGACAAAAGCGAACGGTTCAGGAGATCGACGCTTGCCGTGCGCGACAATACATCGAGCTTGCGACGTCCGTCGAAACGATCGCCGGCGCGGGCGTCGATGCGAGCGCCAGAACGGTCCGTGAGAATATCTTCAAGCGTGGAGATATCGCGAAGGCTGAGGTTCAGACCCTGTGCGCCGATCGGCGGAAAGGCATGGCCGGCTTCGCCGATGAAGGCCGCGCGGCCCTTGCCGTAACGATTGGCGGTCATGCCGGAAAGCGGCCAGGCCTGAACGCCTTCCTCGACGGTGACTTTGCCCAGCATGGATTGCATGCGGGTTTCGACCGCCTCGGAAAGGGCGGCGAGGGAAAGACCCAGCAGACGCTCGGCCTCCTTTGGGTCGACCACCCAGACGAGGCTGGAGCGTAAACCGGGCAGGGGCACCTGGGTGAAAGGACCGCTCTCGCCATGGAATTCGGTCGAGGTGTTCTGATGCGGCAGCGTGTGGGCGAAATTCAGCACCACCGCCGTCTGCGGATAGGACCATGTGCGGACACCGACACCCGCCGCCTCACGCGTCTTCGATTTGCGGCCGTCGGCGCCGATAACGAAATCGGCCTCCAGTTCCTCACCGCCGGCAAGCACTATCCTGACCCTGTCGGCATCGACAGCAATGTCCTCTGCGATGGAACGGAAAACCGCGATCCGGGTTTCGGCCTCCACGGCCTTGCCCAAGACATCGTTCAACGCAGTGTTGGGAATATTGTAGCCAAAAGCTTCCAGCCCGATTTCCGCGCTGCGGAAGGCGACGGTCGGGGCGCGCAAAAGCCGCTTCGTACCGTCGATGATCTGCATCGTCGAAAGCGCTGCCGCATGCGGCCGGATTGCGTCCCACAGGCCAAGCCGCTCCATCATGCGGATCGACTGATCCATCAGCGCCGTTGTGCGGCCATCGGTCGCCGCCGCCTTCGGCGCAATCAGGGCGACGCTGCGTCCCGCCCGTGCCAGTGCGATAGCGGCAACGGAACCGGCGAGCCCTCCGCCCACCACGGCAATATCGAAATGTGTCATGTCATGCATCCAATTCTTCCGACATGCATTCTAGTCTGGTGAACCGGCGAAATCCATGGGCCGATTTGGCGCATCGCACCGCCGGATGGCTGGAGGAACCTTGACAAAACACAGGAGGCCACGCGCTTGCAGTTGCAAAAGCGCGGATTTCATCGGATACCGATGCGCAGTCTGAAGGGGGCGACACGGCGAACATGAAGATCTTCAATTACCGGCGGGTTCCTTATGCCGAAATCCGTGCCTTCTCCGTCCATATCCTGACAGCATCGGGCTCCTTCCTCGCGTTCCTCGGTGTCGTTGCCGCAGCCGAACAGCGATTCGTCGACATGTTCTGGTGGCTTGGCCTTGCGCTTCTCGTCGATGGCATCGACGGGCCGATCGCCCGCAAGGTGCGCGTCAAGGACGTGCTGCCGAACTGGTCCGGCGACACTCTGGACAATATCATCGACTACGTCACCTATGTTCTCCTGCCGGCGTTCGCGCTCTACCAGAGCGGCATGATCGGGGAACCCTGGTCCTTCCTCGCGGCGGGCATGATCGTCGTGTCGAGCGCGATCTATTATGCGGATACCGGCATGAAGACGGACGAGTACTTCTTCTCGGGCTTTCCGGTCGTCTGGAACATGGTCATCTTCACCCTCTTCGTCATAGATGCGGATGCCAATACCGCGCTCATCATCGTGACGATCTCCGTCATCCTGACCTTCCTGCCGATCCACTTCCTGCATCCGGTGCGTGTCGAGCGTCTGCGCCCTCTCAATCTCGGCCTGTTCCTCTTGTGGAGCGCGCTCGGGATCTATGCGCTGCTCCTGCATTTCCAGACGCCGTTCTGGCTGAAGATCGCCTTCTCCGCGTCCGGCCTCTACCTCTATTGCATCGGCGGCGTGCTGCAGCTCTTCCCGGCTCTCGGCAGCCGGCGCATCAAGCACCGATAATGCAGTGCAAAAAAACCTAAAAAGTCTGCGACATCAGTTGCCGGACGCGGCAAACGCGTTATCAATATGACGGCATCGATCCGGACCAGGGACAAGATCCGGCGACAATAACAAGGGGGACACGTGTCGAATACCGACATGACGGCGGCCGATTCGCTTCTTGCAGTGCAGGGGCTTACCAAACTGTTCGGCAGCTTCACCGCTTGCAACGGCATCGACCTGAATATCCGCCGCGGCGAAATCCATGCGCTGCTCGGCGAAAACGGCGCCGGCAAATCGACCCTGGTCAAGATGCTGTTCGGCATTCTCGCACCATCCGCCGGCACGATTTCCTGGCAGGGCGAGCAAGTCTCCATCCCGTCTCCGGCTGCCGCCCGCAAGCTCGGCATCGGCATGGTCTTCCAGCATTTTTCGCTGTTCGAGGCGCTGACGGTCGCGGAAAACATCGCGCTGGCGCTCGACGAAGCCGTATCGATTTCGGAAATCTCGAAGAAGGCCGCCGAGCTTTCCACGGCCTATGGCCTGCCGCTCGACCCTGAGGCCCATGTGGCCGATCTCTCCGTGGGCGAACGCCAGCGCATCGAGATCGTGCGCGCGCTTCTGCAGAACCCACGGCTGATTATTCTCGACGAGCCCACATCGGTCCTCACCCCGCAGGAAGCCGACAAGCTGTTCGAAACCCTGTTCAAGCTCAAGGCCGAAGGGCGCTCGGTGCTTTATATCAGCCACAGGCTGGAAGAGGTTCAGCGCATCTGCGACGGCGCCACGGTTCTGCGCCATGGCAAGGTGACGGGCCAGTGCGATCCGCGCGCGGAGACGCCAGCCTCGCTTGCCCGCATGATGGTGGGTTCGGAGGTGGCCGGCGTGCATCGCGACGACGACACGCCGACCGGCGAAGTGCTGCTGGAGACACGGCACCTGTCGGTCAGCCCGCGCACACCCTTTGCGATGGCGCTCAAGGACGTATCCCTCAGGGTCAGAGCCGGCGAGGTGCTGGCGATCGCGGGTGTCGCCGGCAACGGTCAGGGCGAGCTTTTCGACGCGCTTTCGGGCGAGCACGCGGTCGATGACAACGAGGCTGTCCGGATTCGTGACCGGGCGGTCGGGCGGCTCGGCATCTCGGCGCGCAGGCTGATGGGCGCCGGCTTCGTTCCCGAGGAGCGTCACGGCCATGCCGCGGTTCCGGCGCTTTCGCTGTCGGACAACCTGCTGCTTGCGCGCAATCGTTCCGACGCCCAGGCCTTTCTCGCCGGGGGAGCGTTGAAGCTCATCCGCCACGACACGGTTCGCAAGGCGGCGCAGCGGATTTCCGAGGCGATGGATGTACGCAAGAGCGGCGTCGATCCGGCCGCCGGTTCGCTTTCCGGCGGCAACCTGCAGAAATTCATCGTCGGTCGCGAACTCGACCGGCAGCCGGCGGTCCTGGTGGTCAACCAGCCGACCTGGGGCGTGGATGCAGGGGCGGCCAGCCGCATCCGGCAGGCGATCGTCAATCTTGCCCGCTCTGGCTCCGCCGTGGTGGTCATCAGCCAGGATCTCGACGAGATCTTCGAAGTGGCGACGAGCATTGCCGCCATTTCCGAGGGCAAGCTGTCCGAGGCCTATCCGGCGGCAACGATGACACGCGAAAAGATCGGCCTGCTGATGGGCGGCATGCACGGGCTGGAGACCGCCGATGCGCATTGAACTCGAAAAGCGCGCCCGCATGTCGGGTCTCTTCGCCATCGTCTCGCCGCTGCTGGCGCTGGTTCTGACGGTGTTCTTCGGGGGCGTGATGTTCGCGCTGCTGGGCAAGGACCCGGTATCGGCGCTCTACAGCTTCTTCATCGAGCCGCTGCTCGAGGTCTGGTCGCTGCACGAGCTTGCGATCAAGGCCGGTCCGCTGATCCTGATCGCCGTTGGGCTATCGATCTGTTATCGCTCGAACAACTGGAACATCGGCGCGGAAGGGCAGTTCACCATCGGCGCGATCACCGGTTCGTTCCTTCCGGTCGTCTTCTACGAATGGCACTCGCCTCTGCTCCTGCCGCTGATGATGGCGATGGGGGCACTCGGCGGCGCGCTTTACGCCGCCATTCCGGCGCTCTTGAAGACCCGATTCAACACCAACGAGATCCTGACCAGCCTGATGCTGGTCTATATCGCGCAGCTCTTCCTCGATTGGCTGGTGCGCGGCGCGTGGCGCGACCCGCAGGGCTACAACTTTCCCCAGAGCCGCAGCTTCGTGACGGAAGCCGTGCTCCCCGAGATGCTTGCCTCCGGCCGCGCCCATTGGGGCTTTGCCTTCGCCATCATTGCCGCCGTCGGCATCTGGTTCATGATGCGCTACACGCTGAAGGGTTTTCAGGTCGTGGTGCTCGGACAGTCGGAACGGGCAGGGCGCTTCGCCGGCTTCTCGTCCCGCGGCATGGTCTGGTTCTCGATGCTGCTTTCGGGCGCCTTTGCCGGACTTGCCGGGATTTCCGAGGTCTCCGGTTCCATCGGACACCTGCAGCCGTCGATTTCGCCGGGCTACGGTTTCACGGCGATCATCGTCGCTTTCCTCGGCAGGCTCAATCCGCTCGGCATCATCGCTGCCGGCCTCGTGCTGGCCCTGACCTATCTCGGCGGCGAGGGGGCTCAGCTTTCGATCGGGGTGTCCGACAAGGTGACCCGCGTCTTCCAGGGGCTGCTGCTGTTCTTCGTGCTCTCCTGCGACACGCTGATCCACTACAAGATCCGGATCGTGGCGTCCAAGGCCCGGTCTGTGATCGGCAAAGGTGCATGATGATTCTGGAAGCCATCCTCCTCACCGTCATCACCGCCTCAACGCCTCTGGTCATCGCCGCACTCGGCGAACTCGTCACCGAACGCTCGGGCGTGCTCAACCTCGGCGTCGAGGGGATGATGATTATCGGCGCGGTCTGTGCCTTTGCAGCCGCCCACACAACCGGTTCCCCGTTTCTCGGCATTGTCGCCGGAATCGCTTCGGGTGCCGTCTTCTCGCTGTTCTTCGGTTTCCTGACGCTCACGCTTGTCGCCAACCAGGTGGCAACCGGCCTTGCGCTGACCATTCTGGGCCTCGGCGTCTCGGGCATGCTGGGCGAGAGCTTCGTCGGCGTGCCGGGCGTCAAGCTGCAGTCGATCACCATTCCGCTGCTTGCCGACATTCCCTTCCTCGGACCGCTGCTGTTCAAGCAGGACCTGATCTTCTACCTGTCGATTTTGCTGGTCGTCGGGGTCAATTGGTTCCTGTTCGCGACGCGGGCGGGGCTCAAGCTGCGCGCCATCGGCGACAATCACGCCTCGGCGCATACGCTCGGCATCCATGTGATCCGTACCCGCTATCTCGCCGTCATGTTTGGCGGCGCCTGCGCGGGTCTCGCCGGCGCGCAACTTTCGCTCGTCTATACGCCCCAATGGGTGGAGAACATGTCCGCAGGACGCGGCTGGATCGCGCTCGCGCTGGTGGTCTTCGCCTCCTGGCGGCCCTGGCGGCTGCTGGCCGGCGGCTATCTCTTCGGCGCCGTCACGATCGGGCAATTGCATGCGCAGGCATTCGGCATTGGTTTACCCTCGCAGTTTCTCTCGGCGCTGCCCTATGCAGCGACCATTGTCGTCCTGATTATAATTTCCCATAATCGGCGCACGACGCTCATCAACACACCGGCCTCGCTTGGCAAGCCTTTCGTGCCGGATCGGTAAAGTTCAACAAAATCAACAAACCAGGATAGGGGTTATCATGAAGAAACTGTTTCTGGCACTGGCTGCCACGACCGCCGCGCTCGGCGGTCTCGCCGGCACCGCCGCAGCGGAAGACAAGACCAAGGTCTGCTTTGTCTATGTCGGCACCAAGACCGACGGCGGCTGGACGCAGGCGCATGACATCGCCCGGCAGGAGCTGCAGGCTCACTTCGGCGACAAGATCGACACGCCGTTCCTCGAAAGCGTTCCGGAAGGCCCGGACGCCGAGCGCGCCATCGAGCGTCTCGCCCGTTCCGACTGCAAGCTGATCTTCACCACGTCCTTTGGCTTCATGGACGCGACCATCAAGGTCGCCGCCAAGTTCCCCGACGTGAAGTTCGAGCACGCAACCGGCTTCAAGACCGCCGACAACGTCGCAACCTACAATTCCCGCTTCTATGAAGGTCGCTACATTCAGGGCGTCATCGCCGGCAAGGTGTCCGAAAAGGGCCTCGCAGGCTACATCGCCTCCTTCCCGATCCCGGAAGTCGTGATGGGCATCAACGCCTTCGAACTTGGCGCCAAGTCGGTCAACCCGAACTTCAAGATGAAGGTCATCTGGGCCAACACATGGTTCGACCCGGGCAAGGAGGCTGACGCCGCCAAGGCTCTCATCGACCAGGGCGTCGACATCCTGACCCAGCACACCGACACCACCGCCCCGATGCAGGTTGCACAGGAGCGCGGCATCAAGGCCTTCGGCCAGGCTTCCGATATGATCGCCGCCGGTCCGAACACCCAGCTGACCGCGATCAAGGACACCTGGGCCTCCTATTACATCAAGCGCACCCAGGCGCTTCTCGACGGCACCTGGAAGACGCAGCAGAGCTGGGACGGGCTGAAGGACGGTATCCTGACGATGGCGCCGTACACCAACATGCCGGATGACGTGAAGGCGCTTGCCGAAGCGACCGAAGCCAAGATCAAGTCGGGCGAACTGCATCCGTTCACCGGCCCGATCGACAAGCAGGACGGCACGCCGTGGCTGAAGGAAGGCGAGAAAGCCGATGACGGCACGCTGCTCGGCATGAACTTCTATGTCGAAGGCGTCGACGACAAGCTGCCGCAATAATTTCAAGCCGCAATGATTTTTGAAAAGGGCGCCGTCCTGCGGCGCCCTTTTTGTTCTTTGTTCCGGTGAAGCCTTGCTGCTATGTACCGGGCCGAACAACAATTTCCTGAATCGGAACCTTGCCGGAGCAACCATGAGCCGCAGCTGTCTCGCCGTCATCCTCGCCGCAGGCGAAAGCACCCGCATGAAGTCCTCGATGTCGAAGGTGCTGCATCCGGTGGCGGGCCGGCCGATGATCGCCCATGTGATGGCCACCATCGCCGCTTCGGGTATCGCGGACGTCGCTCTCGTCGTCGGCCGCGATGCGGAAAAGGTTGCGAAGGCCGCGAGCGTCTCCGGCGTCGACGTCACGCCCTTCGTCCAGACGGAGCGGCTCGGCACCGGTCATGCGGTGCTGGCGGCTCGCGAGGCGATTTTCCGCGGCTATGACGATATCCTCGTCGCCTATGGCGATGTGCCGCTGATTACCGCCGCACCGCTGATCGCCGCGCGCGAGGCGCTGGCGAAGGGCAACGACGTCGCCGTCATCGGCTTCCACACCGACAGGCCGACCGGCTATGGCCGTCTCCTCGTCGAAAACGGCGAGCTCGTCGCCATCCGCGAGGAAAAGGATGCGAGCGAGGAAGAGCGCGCCGTCACATGGTGCAACAGCGGACTGATGGCAATCGACGGCAAGAAGGCGCTCGATCTTCTTTCGCGGATCGGCAATGCCAACGCCAAAGGTGAATATTACCTGACCGATATCGTTGAAATCGCCCGCGCGCTTGGCGGCCGCACGGTCGCCGTCGACGCACCGGAGGCCGAGCTGACCGGCTGCAACAATCGCGCGGAACTCGCTGCCATCGAACGCCTGTGGCAGGAACGTCGCCGGCATGAACTGATGATTTCCGGCGTTTCGATGATCGCGCCGGAAACCGTTTTCCTCTCGTACGACACGGTGATCGGACAGGATGCCCTGATCGAGCCGAACGTCGTCTTCGGGCCCGGCGTGGTGATCGAGGGGGGCGCGGTCATCCATGCCTTTTCGCATATCGAGGGCGCCCATGTGGCGGCCGGCGCATCGGTCGGACCCTTTGCGCGCCTGAGGCCCGGCGCCAATCTGGCGGAAGGCTCCAAGGTCGGCAATTTCTGCGAGGTGAAGAAGGCCGAGATCGGCAAGGGCGCCAAGGTCAATCACCTGACCTATATCGGCGACGCGACGGTCGGTGCGGACGCCAATATCGGCGCCGGCACGATCACCTGCAACTACGACGGCATCAACAAGCACGAGACCCATATCGGGGCGCGCGCCTTCATCGGCTCCAACTCGGCTCTGGTGGCGCCCGTATCCGTCGGGGACGATGCGTTCGTCGCCTCCGGCAGCGTCATTACCGAGGACGTTCCGGCCGATGCGCTGGCGCTCGGACGCGCCCGGCAGGAAATCAAGCCGGAACGCGCCAAGGCGATCCGCGAACGCAATCAGGCACTGAAGGCCGCCCGTGCCGGCAAATCCTAAATGCTGCGGTTGCGTAACGCAGCGAAACCGAATGTGACCGCCGGTCCGATTGCGGAAATCGCGAAAAGCGATAGGACTGGCGCACGAGTTCACCCAGACGGAGAAATCTATGTGCGGTATTGTCGGTATTGTCGGTAACCAGCCGGTTGCGGAACGCCTCGTCGATGCGCTGAAGCGGCTCGAATATCGCGGTTATGATTCCGCCGGCGTCGCGACCATCGACAACGGCGTGATGGAGCGCCGCCGGGCCGAGGGCAAGCTCTTCAATCTCGAAAAGAAGCTCGATGGCGAACCGCTCCCCGGCACCATCGGTATCGCTCACACCCGCTGGGCGACCCATGGCGTGCCGAACGAAACCAATGCCCATCCGCATTTCGTCGATGGCGTCGCCGTCGTGCACAACGGCATCATCGAGAATTTCTCCGAACTCAAGGACGAACTGATCGCCGACGGCGCCGTGTTCTCCACCCAGACCGATACGGAAGTCGTCGCCCAACTGATCGCGAAGTACCGCCGGCAGGGTCTCGACAACCGTGCGGCGATGCTTGCGATGCTGAACCACGTCACCGGCGCCTATGCGCTGGTCGTGATGTTCGCCGACGATCCCGACACGATCATGGCAGCGCGTTTCGGACCTCCGCTGGCGGTCGGCTTCGGCAAGGGCGAGATGTTCCTCGGCTCCGACGCCATTGCGCTTGCTCCCTTCACCAACGAGATCGCCTATCTGGTCGATGGCGACTGCGCGATCCTGCACCGGAATGGCGCCGAGATCATCGACTTCGCCGGCAATCCGGTCGAACGCCCGCACCAGATCTCGCAGGCGACCGCTTTCGTCGTCGACAAGGGCAACCACCGGCATTTCATGGAAAAGGAAATCTACGAACAGCCGGAAGTGATCTCCCACGCGCTTTCGAACTATGTCGACTTCCACGGCCACACGGTAAAGCCGGTCGATGCGGCCATCGACTTCAAGTCCCTGCGCGGGCTTGCCGTTTCGGCCTGCGGCACGGCCTATCTCTCGGGCCTCGTCGGCAAGTACTGGTTCGAACATTATGCCCGCCTGCCAGTGGAGATCGACGTCGCCTCCGAATTCCGTTACCGCGAAATGCCGCTCTACAAGGATCAGGCGGCGCTGTTCATCTCGCAGTCCGGCGAGACCGCGGATACGCTCGCTTCCTTGCGCTACTGCCACGAGCAGGGCCTGAAGATCGGCGCGATCGTCAACGTCAAGGAATCGACCATCGCCCGGGAATCCGATGCGATCTTCCCGATCCTCGCCGGCCCGGAAATCGGCGTCGCCTCGACCAAGGCCTTCACCTGCCAGCTCGCCGTGCTCGCCTCGCTTGCAATTGCCGCCGGCAAGGCGCGCGGCACCGTTTCGCCTGAGGAAGAGAAGCAACTGGTCAAGAGCCTCTCCGAGATGCCGCGCATCATGAGCCAGGTGCTGAACAGCATCCAACCGCAGATGGAAAGCCTCGCCCGCGACCTGTCAAAGTTCAAGGATGTGCTCTATCTCGGCCGCGGCACGAGCTTCCCGCTCGCCATGGAAGGCGCGCTGAAACTCAAGGAAATCTCCTATATCCACGCCGAGGGCTATGCGGCCGGGGAACTGAAGCATGGCCCGATCGCGCTGATCGACGAAAACATGCCGGTGATCGTGATCGCGCCCTACGACCGCTTCTTCGAGAAGACGGTTTCCAACATGCAGGAAGTGGCGGCCCGCGGTGGCCGGATCATCTTCATCACCGACGAGAAGGGGGCGGCAGCCTCCAAGCTTGAGACCATGGCGACCATCGTGCTGCCCAACGTCGCAGAGATCATCTCGCCGATGGTTTTCGCCCTGCCGATCCAGTTGCTTGCCTATCACACGGCGGTCTTCATGGGGACCGACGTCGACCAGCCACGCAATCTCGCCAAGTCGGTCACCGTGGAATGATGATCCGGGACGAGGCGGTCGGTGACGAAGCTGCAATCGGGGACGTCACCGCGGCTGCCTTTGCCGACATGCCCTACAGCGACCAGACGGAGCCACAGATCATCGAGCGGCTGCGCACCGCCCGTGCCCTGACGGTTTCCCTGGTTGCAGAGGAGGCCGGCGAGATCGTCGGTCATGTCGCCTTTTCGCCGGTGACGTTCCCGAGCGGCGCGCCCGGCTGGTACGGGCTCGGACCGGTGTCGGTAAAACCCGATCGACAGAGACAGGGCATCGGCTCTGCCCTTATCAACGAAGGACTGCGGCGCCTGAAGGCGCTCAATGCCCGAGGCTGCATCCTTGTCGGCTATCCCGACTATTACAAGCGCTTCGGCTTTGCTTCCTGCCCGACCCTGAAAGTGGAGGGGGTTTCACCGGAATATTTACTGGCATTGCCCTTGCGTGGGCCAGTACCCTCCGGCATTGTCGCCTTCCATCCGGGATTTTACGGCGACGCAACATAGACAGCGAGCGATGAACGAGACTTCCGACCGCATCTCCGTCGCAACGCGGCTCAGAAACAATTTCCTGACCGGCCTCATCATCTGCGCGCCGGTGACGATCACCATCTGGCTGACCTGGACCTTCATCCACTGGGCGGACAGCTGGGTGAAGCCCTATATCCCCGAGCGCTACAACCCGGAAAGCTACCTGAAATTCGCGGTACCGGGGCTCGGCCTGCTGATCGCGCTGGTCGTCATCACGCTGATCGGCTTTCTCGGCAAGAACCTGATCGGCCGGTCGATCGTCGATTTCGGCGAGCAGATCTTCCATCGCACGCCGCTCGTCCGCACCATCTATAAGAGTGTCAAGCAGATCTTCGAAAGCGTGCTGAAGGACCAGTCGTCCTCGTTCAAGAAGGTCGGCCTGATCGAGTTTCCGAGCCCGGGCATGTGGGCGCTCGTGTTCATCGCGACCGATGCCCAGGGAGAAATCGCCGCAAAGCTGAACGAGGACGGCGTTGAGATGGTTGCCGTCTTCCTGCCGCCAACACCGGTGCCGACTGCAGGTTTCCTGATGTTCGTGCCACGCGACAAGATCAAGATGCTCGACATGACGCCGGAGGAGGGGGCCAAGCTGCTGATTTCAGGCGGCCTCGTCATACCGGACTATAAGTCAACACCGGCCGTTCCTCAGACCACTCCCAACGAAGCGGAATTCAACTCCTGATATAGGTCTTCCGCCAGGTTTCGACATCTATAACGACACCGGCCCAGGCGCAGACGGTTGCTACCGAGCGAAGATATTTCATCTCCGGGCTGCTGATATAGATGTCCATTCTGGCGATCTCGTCGCGATATGAGTAGGCGATGTTGTAAAGATTATCGATGTCCACCGCGGTCCGATAGATCTTGATGAAATCGGCTTTGTCGTACTCATAGATCGTGGCCTTGTTGTCGCGAATATCGGCAACGATGGTGTTACTGAAGCGTGGAAAGAGCGCGATCCGAATCTGTCCCCGCCACTCCTCGATATCTTTTCCCCAACGCTCCAACTGTTCGGAGAAAGTTTCACACTCCTGCTTGAGAACGCCAATCAGGAACTCGACCTCGACATCGGCCTTGCCGCACTTCACGGTAACGTTTCCGCCGGTCCGATCGATGACGGGACTGCAGTTGCCCTTCGTTTCCGCGGATTGCGCTTCTGCGATGCCTGGCGGGAAGAAGACCGCAAGTGCGACCGCGCTGACATGAAGGGATATCGTGCGCCACATCTCATTTGCTACCGATGTTCACATCGCCACCGGCACCGACAACAACAGGGCTATCGCTCCCCGCTGTACTGATACGATATTCACTACCGGTGTCGTTGTTGGAGAAAATGGCCGTGTAGTCGACAACGACTGATGCAACGGCAGCGATCGCTGCAATAACGCCCGCGACAGCACTCGCGGCCCTCACCTTTTCCATGGCGACACAATCTCCCAGTCGGAACGCCTCAAAAAATAAAAGCAAAAGCGCGTACGGGAATCGAGTAGCCACAAAGAGGTAGTGCGGTCAGCCCGCCCTCAAAAACCTTATCGCCTCGTCCCTGCGATGGAGGTAGAGAAGTACCCGGATTGCCTGACCGCGGGGGCTTTCCAGATCGGGGTCGCGCTCCAGAAGATAGCTCGCATCCTTGCGGGCGATGTCCAGAAGATCGGCATGGGCCTCGAGGCTGGCGATCTTGAAGCCGGGCGTGCCGGACTGACGGGTGCCGAGCAATTCGCCTTCGCCCCGCAGCTTCAGGTCCTCTTCTGCAATGAGAAAACCGTCCTCGCTGTCACGCAGCACCGAGAGGCGGGCGCGGCCGTTCTCCGACAGCGGTCCCTTGTAGAGCAGGATGCAGGTCGATGCCTCGTCGCCGCGACCGACGCGGCCACGGAGCTGATGTAATTGTGCCAGACCGAAACGCTCGGCATGTTCGATCACCATGATCGATGCGTCGGGAACGTCCACGCCGACCTCGACGACCGTGGTCGCCACCAAAAGGCGGGTCTCGCCCGACTTGAAGGCAAGCATGGCCGCATCCTTTTCCGGGCCGCTCATGCGGCCATGGACGAGACCGATAGGCGCGCCGATGGCTTTCGAAAGCACCGCATGGCGCTCCTCGGCCGACATCAGGTCGGAAACATCGGATTCCTCGACCAGCGGGCAGATCCAGTAGGCTTTCTTGCCATCGGCAATGGCAGCGCGCAGCCGGTCGACGATCTCGCCGGTGCGCTCGCTCGATACGGTCACCGTCTGGATCGGCTTGCGGCCGGCGGGTTTTTCCGTGAGCTTGGACACGTCCATGTCGCCGAAGGCGGCCAGCACCAGCGTGCGCGGGATCGGCGTTGCCGTCATCACCAGCATGTGGGGCGAGATGCCCTTGGCGGTCAACCGCAGGCGCTGATGCACGCCGAAGCGATGCTGCTCGTCGACAACGGCCAGCATGAGGTTCTTGTAGCTCACCGTGTCCTGAAAGAGCGCATGGGTACCGATGACGATCTGGGCTTCACCGGAGGCTATGCGTTCGGTGATCGTATCGCGCTCGCGGCCCTTGGTGCGGCCGGTCAGGACCTCGATACGGAGGCCTGCTGCGGCGGCGAATTTCGAGACCGTCGCATAGTGCTGACGGGCGAGGATTTCCGTCGGGGCCATCAGCACCGCCTGTCCGCCGCTTTCGACGACAGCCGCCATGGCAAGCAGGGCAACCAGCGTCTTGCCGGCGCCGACATCACCCTGCAGCAGGCGCAGCATGCGGGTATCGGAACCCATGTCCTTGAGGATATCGCCCATCGCTTCCGTCTGGCTGCGAGTCGGGGAAAAGGGCAGGGCGGCCAATATCTTCGACGACAATTCTCCATTCGGACGAACCGGCGTGCCGGGCACCTTGCGCAGGCGCTGGCGAACGAGCGCCAGCGATACCTGGCCTGCAAGGAACTCGTCATAGGCGAGCCGTCGACGGGCAGGCGCCTGAGGATCGACGTCGGCCGCATCGCGGGGATGATGCAACTGGCGGAAACTTTCCCTCGGCGTCGGGAAGGACTGCTGGACGGTCAAGGCGGGATCGGCCCATTCCGGCAGGTCGGGAACGCGCTCCAGCGCATGCTCCACCGCCTTGCGCAGCACCTTGGGCGACAGGCCGGCCGTCAGCGGATAAACCGGCTCGACCAGCGGCAGGTTCTCCGCCTCGCTCGCCTTCATCATCACGTCGGGATGCACCATGGAGGGACGGCCGTTGAACCAGTCGATCTTGCCGGAGACTATGACCTCCTCATCGATCGGCAGCGCCTTTTCCAGCCAGTTGCCCTTGGCGCGGAAGAAGGTCAGCGCCAGTTCGCCGGTCGGATCGTGCAGGAAGACGCGATAGGGCATGTTGGACTTGCCGCGCGGCGGCGGCTGGTGGCGGTCGACACGGCCGGTCACGGTGACGATAGCGCCCTGCGGGGCAAGGGCGATGCCGGGCTGGTTGCGGCGATCGATCAGCCGGTGAGGCGCCAGAAACAGGAGATCCACGACGCGCGCATCCTCGACGTCCTCCCGGCCCAGCAGGCTCGCCAGCAATTGCGCAAGCTTGGGCCCAACGCCGGAAAGCGAGGCAACGGAGGAAAACAGGGGGTCGAGAAGCGCTGGCCGCATGATGGGCGCCAAAATGGCCCGAGAATTACCGCCTTGGCAAGGCTGACATTTCCCGATCGAGCGGCTATAGAGGCGCATCAACAGGAAGGTGTTTCGACATGACAGGATTGACCCTCAGCAGTGCCGATCTCGATCCGCGCCGCCGTCGCATTCTGTTTCGCTGCTGGCATCGCGGCATTCGCGAGATGGACCTGATCCTCGGACAGTTCGCGGAAGCGGAAATCGGCACGATGGATGAGGCGACGCTCGACGAGCTGGAGCGCATCATGGCCGAGGAAGATCAGGACCTCATCAAGTGGATCACGGAAGCGGCGCCCGTTCCGGATCACCTGAAGACCCCGCTCTTCGAGCGGATCATGGCCTGTCGCCCAGATTTCTCGCCGGTTACCATGGACACCGCCGGACGCCCGGAATGATCTCGCTACTCGATGCCAAGACGATCGCCGCCGCCAGGTCCGGGCTGACGATCTCGCATGTGCCGGATGGCATGGTCGCGTTCCTGATCGCCGAGATTGCGCGGCAGGGGCAGCCTGTCGCCTTTGTGCTGTCGGACGGCCAGCGCATGGCCGATATCGAACAGATGCTCGGCTTCGCCGCGCCGGATATTCCGGTTCTGACGTTACCCGCCTGGGACTGCCTGCCCTATGACCGAGTATCGCCATCGGCCGATGTCTCGGCGCGCCGTCTCGCCGCCTTGTCCGGGCTGATCGCGCATGCGAGGAAGCCGCACCCGGCCATCGTTCTGGTCACCGTCAACGCGATGCTGCAGAAGCTCGCGCCGGCCGACGTGATCGAGCATCTGGCGTTTTCCGCCAAGCCCGGCAATCAGGTGCGGATGGACGATATCGCAGCAAGGCTCGAACGCAACGGCTTCGACCGGGTGCCGACCGTGCGCGAGGTCGGCGAGTTCGCCGTCCGCGGCGGCATTCTCGACGTCTTCGTGCCCGGTTCGGAAGAACCGGTCCGCCTCGATTTCTTCGGCGATACGCTGGAAAGCATCCGTTTCTTCGATCCGGCCAGCCAGCGCACCACCGGGCAGGCACGTTCCCTCGATCTCAATCCGATGAGCGAGGTGACGCTGACCCCGGAAAGCATCAGCCGCTTCCGCAAGAACTACCTTTCGCTGTTCGGTGCGGCCACCCGCGACGATGCGCTTTATTCCGCCGTCTCCGAAGGACGCCGCTACGCCGGCATGGAACACTGGCTGCCGCTGTTCCACGATCATCTGGAAACGGTATTCGACTATCTCCGAGGCTTCCGCATCGTCACCGACCATACGGTGAAGGAAGCGGCGGAAGAACGCGCCAAGCTGATCCGCGACTATTACGAGGCGCGACTGAATTCCGGGACACCCGGCAAGGGGCATCTGGGGCAGGGCACGCCCTACAAGCCGGTGCCACCCGAACGGCTCTATCTCGGCGCCGGCGAATTCGCACGCATGCTGGATGCCCATGAACCCCTGCGGCTCACACCCTTTGCCGAACATGACGGCGAAGCGCGCCGGGTGATCGAGATACCGGCGCGGCCGGGCCCCCGCTGGGCGAAGAATGCGGTCGAGGCCGGAGAGGCTGACGGTCAGGCGCGTGTGAACGTCTTCGACCAGGCGGTGAAATACATCGCCGATAAGAGGGCTTCCGGCGCCAAGGTGCTGATTACCGGCTGGTCGGAAGGCTCGCTCGACCGATTGCTGCAGGTGCTCGCCGAGCACGGGCTCGCCAATCTCAAGCAGATCACGGCCCTCAAGGACATTGACGGCCTGAAGAAGGGCGAGGCGGCAACGGCCGTTCTCAGCCTGGAAGGCGGTTTCGAATCCGGCGATCTCGTCGTCGTCGGCGAACAGGACATTCTCGGCGACCGCATGGTGCGCCGTTCCAAGCGGCGCAAGCGGGCAGCCGACTTCATTTCGGAAGTGGCGGGCCTCGACGAGGGCTCGATCGTCGTTCATGCCGAACACGGCATCGGCCGTTTCGTCGGCCTTCGCACCATCGAGGCCGCCGGCGCTCCGCATGCCTGCCTCGAACTGCAATATGCCGACGACGCCAAGCTGTTCCTTCCGGTCGAGAACATCGATCTTCTGTCGCGGTACGGCTCCGAGGCGAGCGACGCGCAGCTCGACAAGCTCGGTGGCGGCGCATGGCAGATGCGCAAGGCCAAGCTCAAGAAGCGGCTGCTCGACATGGCGGGCGCCCTGATCCGCGTCGCTGCCGAGCGCATGACACGCACCGCACCGGTTCTGACGACGCAGGAGGGCCTTTACGACGAATTCGCCGCCCGTTTCCCCTATGACGAGACGGAAGACCAGCTGAACGCGATCGAGGCGGTGCGGGGCGATCTCGGCGCCGGCCGGCCGATGGACCGGCTGGTCTGCGGCGATGTCGGTTTCGGCAAGACCGAAGTGGCGCTGCGTGCCGCCTTCATCGCCGCCATGAACGGCATACAGGTCGCCGTCGTCGTTCCGACGACACTCCTTGCCCGCCAGCATTTCAAGACCTTTACCGAGCGCTTCCGCGGCCTGCCGATCCGGGTGCAGCAGGCATCCCGTCTGGTGGGTACGAAGGAGCTCAACCTCGTGAAGAAGGAGGTTGCGGAAGGCAAGACCGATGTCGTGGTCGGCACCCATGCACTGCTCGGCGCGGGCATCCAGTTTGCCAATCTCGGACTTCTCATCATCGACGAGGAGCAGCACTTCGGCGTCAAGCACAAGGAGCGGCTGAAGGAACTGAAGACCGACGTGCATGTGCTGACGCTTTCGGCGACCCCGATCCCGCGGACGCTGCAGCTTGCCATGACCGGCGTGCGCGAACTTTCGTTGATTACCACGCCGCCGGTCGACCGCATGGCGGTGCGCACCTTCATCTCGCCCTTCGATCCGCTCGTGATCCGCGAAACCCTGATGCGCGAGCATTATCGCGGCGGCCAGAGCTTCTACGTCTGCCCGCGGCTTGCCGATCTCGCGGATATCCAGGCCTTCCTGCAGTCCGACGTGCCGGAACTGAAGGTCGCCATCGCCCATGGCCAGATGCCGGCGGGTGAACTCGAAGACATCATGAACGCCTTCTACGATGGCAAGTACGACGTGCTGCTGTCGACCACTATCGTCGAGTCCGGCCTTGACGTACCGACTGCCAACACTCTCATCGTGCATCGCGCCGACATGTTCGGCCTGGCGCAGCTCTATCAGTTGCGCGGCCGCGTCGGGCGTTCCAAGGTGCGCGCCTTCGCGCTCCTGACGCTTCCCGTCAACAAGGTGCTGACGACCACGGCCGAACGTCGCCTCAAGGTCCTGCAGTCGCTCGATACGCTCGGTGCCGGATTCCAGCTTGCAAGCCACGACCTCGACATTCGCGGCGCGGGCAACCTGCTCGGCGAGGAACAGTCCGGTCACATCAAAGAAGTCGGTTTCGAGCTTTACCAGCAGATGCTGGAGGAAGCCGTTGCCGAAGTGAAGGGCGTGGACGAAGTGGCCGATACCGGCTGGTCGCCGCAGATCTCCGTCGGCACGTCGGTGATGATCCCGGACGACTACGTGCCGGACCTGCATCTGCGCCTCGGCCTTTACCGTCGTCTCGGCGAGCTCACCGAACTCGGCGACATCGACGCCTTCGGCGCGGAAATGATCGACCGGTTCGGACCGCTGCCCCCCGAAGTGCAGAGCCTGCTCAAGGTGGTCTACATCAAAGCGCTCTGTCGCAAGGCCAACGTCGAAAAGCTGGAAGCCGGTCCGAAAGGCGTGGTCGTGCAGTTCCGCAACAAGGAATTCCCGAACCCGGCTGCTCTCGTCGGCTTCATCGCCAAGCAGGGCACCATGGCGAAGATCCGCCCGGACCAGAGCGTCTTCCTCACCCGCGACCTGCCGACCCCGGACAAGCGGCTGGCAGGCGCAGCGATGGTGATGACGCAGCTTGCGCAGCTTGCAACGGCAGCGTGATACGCGCCGGCCCCCAGACTCGTCCGCCTATTCGTGCCTCAGCGCGTCGATGGGATTGAGCTGAGCCGCCCGTCTCGCAGGGAAATAGCCGAAGACCATGCCGATTGCGGCAGAGAAGGCGAAGGCCAGCAGGATAATGGAGGGGCTGGTGACGAAAGGCACACCCATATAGCTTACCGCTCCATAGGCGAGGCCGAGGCCGAGCAGTATGCCGATGATCCCGCCGGCAAGCGAGAGCGTCACCGCCTCGACGAGAAACTGCATCAGCACCTGCTGTTCCAGCGCACCGATGGCGAGACGAATGCCGATCTCGCGGGTCCGCTCGGTCACCGACACCAGCATGATGTTCATGATGCCGATGCCTCCGACGAGAAGGCTGACGGCGGCGACCGCGCCGAGAAGGCCGGTCATCAAGGTGGTTGTCCCGGTGAGCGTCGCGGCCATCTGGGTCATGTCGTTGACGGTGAAATCGTCCTCGCGACCGGCGATGATCTTGCGCCGCTCGCGCAGCAAGCGCTCGACATCGGCCTGCACCTTGGAGGTGGAAACGCCGTCCTTTGCCGAAAGGATCACGCTCGACACGTCGCTCGATCCGCCGATGCGCCGCTGGAAGACCTTGAGGGGCATGACGACGATATCGTCCTGGTCATTGCCCATGCCGCTCTGGCCCTTTTTCGCGAGTATGCCGATAACCTGGCAGGAGATCGTGCCGACGCGAATGTTCTGCTCAAGCGCGGGCGTCGAACCGAACAGCTCATTGCGGATGGTTTCGCCGATCACGCAGACCGACTGTCCGCCGCGCTCCTCCGAAACGAGGAAGGAGCGGCCCTTGGCAAGGTCCCAATCCTGCGCAACGAAATAATCGCTGGTGGTGCCGGTGACCGTGGTCGAGTGGTTCTCGCCGCCGAAGATGACGGTCTGGGTCGACTGGTTGACGCCGGCCACGGCCCGAAGCCCGCCGACCTGGTCCTCGATGGCCTGAATATCCCGTTCGGTGAATTTCTTCGCTTCCGTGCTGGCACGGCCCGGGCCGAACTGCCCGGGGCGCACGAAGAGAAGATTGGTGCCGAGCTTGGAGATTTCAGCCGAGACCTGCGCCGTCGTGCCATTGCCGATCGTTACCATGGCGATGACGGCGGCAACGCCGATCACCACGCCCAGAACGGTCAGGAACGAGCGAAGCATGTTTCGCCCGATCGCCCTCAGGGCCAGTTTTACGGTCTCAAGAAACATCGGCGCGAACTCCGTTCAGGCTGTCGCTCTGGAGACGTCCGTCGACGAAGCGCAGGTTGCGCCTGGCATAGGCGGCGATGTCGTCCTCATGGGTCACCATGATGACCGTGATGCCTTGCTCGCGGTTAAGGCCGGTGATGAGTTCCATGATCTCGCGGCTGGTCTTGGTGTCAAGGTTACCCGTGGGCTCATCCGCCAGCAGGACCGCCGGGCTGGTGACGATCGCCCTCGCGATCGCGACGCGCTGCTGCTGGCCGCCGGAAAGCTCCTGCGTCGTATGGTGTTCGCGCCCCGCAAGGCCGACCTGCGCCAGCGCGACTTCCGCCAGACGCCGACGCTCGCGTGCCTCCATGCCGCGATAGATCAGCGGCAGCTCGACATTCTCGACGGCCGAGGTGCGGGCGAGAAGGTTGAACCCCTGGAACACGAAGCCCAGCATGTGGCGGCGCAGCAACGTATGCTGGCTGCGATCCAGCCCCGAGGTGGCGATACCCTGGAACAGGTATTCGCCTGACGTCGGCACGTCCAGCCAGCCGAGGATGTTCATGGCGGTCGACTTTCCCGAGCCGGAAGGACCCATGATCGCCACGAACTCATGCTTCTCGATGGTCAGGTCGATGCGGTCCAGCGCACGGATCGTCGCTTCTCCGCGTCCGTAGGTCTTCGATACCTGCTTGAACTCGATGAGGGGAGGGGTCGCCATGGGGCCGCCTTCAACCGCTCTTCGCCGTGGCGTCGGTAATCAGCAGATCGCCTTCGGAGAGGTCACCCTTGGTCACGACCGTATTCTGTCCGTCGCTGGAACCGATTTCGATGTTGATTGCGGTCGGAACATTGTTGCGCATGACCCAGACGGTACGCGCCCCACCCTCTGGTTCCGGAGCAGTGATCGAACCCATGCGCGGCGGACGAAACAGGCTAAACATGCCACTTCCGCTGCCGCTCTTCGCCGTCAGGTTTTCCGGCGGCGTATAGCGTAGCGCGGTGTTCGGCACGAGCAGCGCATCCTTGATCGACTGCACCACGATATCGGCGGTGGCCGTCATGCCCTGGCGGAGCAGCAGGTCGTTGTTGTGCACCGCCAGTATGCCCATATAGGTGACCACGTCATTGACCGTCTCCGACGCATAACGGATCTGGGTGATTTCCGCGGGAAAGCGCTTGTCCGGGAAGGCGTCGACCGTGAAGGTGGCCTTCTGACCGACGGCGACCTGGCCTACATCCGCCTCGTCGATATCGACCTGCAATTCCATTTCCTTGAGGTCGCCGGCAATGTTGAAAAGGGTCGGCGCTTCGAGGGAAGCGGCAACGGTGGCGCCCGGATCGACATCACGCGACAGGACGATACCGTCGATCGGCGATATGATCGTCGCTTTCGAGAGGGTAACCCTCGACTGTTCCAGTTCCGCCTCGGCCGCGAGAACGTTGGCTTCGGCGCTTTCCTTCGTCGCGACGGCCGCCTCGTAGGTATAGCGGGCCGAATCGAGATCCTGCTGGGTGGAGACACGGTTGCCGACCAGGCTTTTTTGCCGTTCCAGCGAGACCTGCGCGGAATTCATGTCGGCCACGGCCTTGGCAACGGCCGCCTTGGAGGCGAGCAGGGCGGCTTCGGCGCTCTTGACGTCGGCCTCGAACTTCGCCGTGTCAAGACGTGCGATCACCTCGCCCTTCCGAACAGTGCTGTTGTAATCGGCCAGCACTTCGCGCACCGTGCCGGACTGCTCGCTCGACACGTCCACCTGCACCGTCGGCTCGACAGAACCTGTTGCCGTCACGATGACCGTGAGGTCTCCCTTCTTTGCTGCAGAGGTGGTGTAAGTGTAGGCCGTCGCCTCGCTGCTGTAGAGGTAATAGCCATATCCCGCACCGATGATCGCAGCGGCCGCAAGCCCCCGCCACAGCCAGCGCCTGCCACCTCCGCGTTTGCCGCCGCTTGCAAGAATGGCTGCGAGGTCGCCGCTGTCCACGGGGGTTGGGGTGGCCTTGGTGCTGTCGTCGTCGCTGCTCATTTCTGACCCGTTTTCGTTATCTCACGTATCGGTACCGCATGAAACCGCAGCCGGTATTGACCCGTGTCAACTTCCCTTGAAGATTGCTTTCCGGGGATCGGCACTCAACCGGGTTGCGCGAACCTACTCGCTGTGTCCCACAGTCGTCGGCCGGTTTGAAGTGAATTCTTGGTAATGGTGGACGGACACACAAACGGGGCCGCCACCCGAGCGGGACGGACGACGATTTTCTCTGAAGCGCAAGAAAAGGAAGACGGTTATACCGCCGCTTTCGGATAGGCCCGATCAAGACCGCCGGATCGTGTCAGGCCGTTACGGAAAGCAATATAGGCGGGATGCTGGCTCGATCGTGCGGCCTCCGTCAGCCGCATCTGCAGCCGCGAGGGTGCATTCTGGCCAAGCCATTCGCCCGAGCGCTCGAGCTTGAGGCTGTTCAGGAACCGGGCCTCGGATGCGCGGTCCAGATAGAGGTAAAGGCCTTCGAGCAGGCAATCGTCCTGCTGCGAGTTTTCGAACAGAAGGGCGAGAAAGTTCCGGTCGGCCTCACTCATGCCAGAAAGCTTGTCGGCAACGGTTTCGCGATCCGGAAAACGTGTCTGCTGGGCGGACATGGACTGTCTCCCTCCTTGCTGTCGGTTTGGTTCAACGGCCTGAACACTTCAAGACCATCCGAAGATTGCCCGAGCCTTGCCGTGGACCTCCGTCAGACGGAGCGATGCCGGCAAAGCCGGCATTGCCAGGTGCCGCAGATCAGCCACGACGGCGGCTGCGACGGCCGCCTTCCTGCTCACCCGATTGGGAGGCCGTCTTGTTGCGCAGCGGTCCGATTCGCTCGACGATGGTCTCGATGGTCGGACGGGGCCCCGGTGTATAGCTGTCGAGCGCCGAACGCATGGCGGCAAGGTGATTGCACGAGGTGCCGCAGCAGCCGCCGATGATCTTCGCCCCGGCATCGCGCGCAAGCTTTGCATATTCCGCCATCAGAGGCGGCGTACCGGAATAATGAATTTCCGAGCCACGGAATTCCGGGATGCCGCAATTGCCCTTGACGATGACCGTCGCTGCCGGATCGGCGGCCGTCATGTCCAGAAGGCTGGCCAGAATGTCGGAGGCGCCTACGCCGCAATTGGCGCCGACAGCCACCGGACCATCGCCAATATCCTTTGCAACACCATGGATATCCTTGGGATCAAGGCCCATCATGGTGCGGCCGGCGGTGTCGAAGGAGCCGGTGTAGATGTAGGGCAGGCCAACCTTGACGGCCGCCTCGGCCGCCGCGCGGATCTCCTCCGGCGACGACATGGTCTCGATCCAGGCGATATCGATGCCACCGGCCTTCAAGCCTTCCATCTGTTCGGCGAAGGCGGCGACCGCATCCTCGAAGGTCAGCGCGCCAAGCGGCTGCAGCAGTTCACCCGTCGGCCCGACCGAGCCGCCGACGATCACCTTGCGCGGCGCCTTGTCGGCAACCGAGCGGGCGATTTCGGCCGCCTTCCTGTTGAGCCCGAAAACCCGATCCTCCGCCTTGTGCAGCTTCAGACGGTGGCGCGTGCCGCCGAAGGAATTGGTCAGGATGATGTCAGCGCCCGCATCGACGAAATCCTGATGCAGCTTGACGATCTTTTCAGGCTGGCTCTCGTTCCAAAGCTCCGGCGCCTCGCCAGCCTCCAGCCCCATAGCGAAGAGATTGGTGCCGGTGGCGCCGTCGGCGAGCAGAACGCCTTTCTCGGCCAGGAGTGTGGAAAGCGGATTGGTGGCGGTCGCCATGGTTCTGTCCTCTGATCTCATATGCACCACCATATAAAGAAATCTTTATATGACTGCAATGGCTGGCGCGAAAAAGCCCCGGCACGGGATGCGCGCGGGGCTTTACGGTTAGTGAATATCGATCCCCCGACTATTCGGCGGCGATCGGCCGGTCGAGATGAGTGCTCGGCGTCACCATGGCCGAAATGATCGCCTGCAGGTCGACAGCGCCGATGGGGTGGCCCGAGGCATCAACCACATGGGCGACCGTCTGGCCAGCGCCGGTCATCAACTTGGCTGCGGCTTCCAGAACCGTCGCCCCGTCGAGGGCAGGACCTTGCGGTGGACCGGAGAGCGGCGCCATGATGGTGCTTACCCGGATGACGCGGCCACGGTTCACCTCCTTGACGAAGGCGGTGATATAATCATCCGCCGGGGACAGGACGATATCCTGGCCGCTTCCCTGCTGGATGACCTCGCCATCGCGAAGGATGGCGATCTTGTCGCCAAGCCGCAAAGCCTCGTCGAGATCGTGGGTGATGAAGACGACGGTCTTCTTCAGTTCCTGCTGGAGGTCGAGCAAGACGCTCTGCATGTCGACACGGATCAGCGGGTCGAGAGCGGAATAGGCCTCGTCCATCAGCAGGATATCGGCATTGTTGGTCAGCGCCCGGGCGAGACCCACACGCTGCTGCATGCCGCCTGATAGCTGGTTGGGATAATGCCGCTCGAATCCCGCAAGACCGACCCGCTCGATCCAGTGGCGGGCGGTCTTTTCGCTGACCGACCGGTCCACGCCCTGGATATCGAGCCCGTAGACCGTATTCTCCAGCACGGTGCGATGCGGCAGGAGCGCGAATTTCTGGAAGACCATCGCCGTCTTGTGGCGACGGAACTCGCGCAATTCCTGCTGGCTCATCCGGCAGATATCGACGCCGTCGTAGAGCACTTCGCCGGCCGTCGGATCGATCAGTCTGTTGATATGGCGGATAAGCGTCGACTTGCCCGAGCCGGAGAGGCCCATGACGACGGTGATTCCGCCGCCAGGCATCGAGATATTGATGTCCTTGAGACCGAGAACATGCCCGTGGGTCTCGTTGAGCTCGGCCTTGGACATGCCACGGTAGACAGCGTCGATATAGTCGTCGCCGCGAGGCCCGAATATCTTGTAGAGACCGCGGATTTCTATGCCCTGACTAGCCATGGATGACCTCCGTATGCTTCTGGAGCCGCTTGCCGTAAGCCTGGCTCGTCCGGTCGAAGATGATGGCGATGGCAACCAGGGCGAAGCCATTCAGGAAGCCGATGGTGAAGAACTGATTGGTGATGGCCTGCAGAACGTTCTTGCCCAAGCCGCCGACCCCGATCATCGAGGCCACCACGACCATGGCGAGGGACATCATGATCGTCTGGTTTATGCCGGCCATGATGGTAGGCAGCGCCAACGGGATCTGCACGTTCTTGAGCTTCTGTCCGGGGGAGGAGCCGAAAGCATCCGCAGCCTCGAGAACCTCCTTATCGACCAGCCGGATACCGAGATTGGTGAGGCGGATCATCGGCGGAACCGCATAGATCACGACGGCGATTAGACCCGGCACCTTGCCGATCCCGAAGATCATGACGACCGGGATCAGGTAGACGAAACTCGGCATGGTCTGCATGACGTCGAGGATCGGGTTGATGAAACCCTGCACCCGGTTCGACCGCGCCATCACGATGCCGATCGGAATGCCTATCACGATCGAGATCAGGGTGCAGACGGTCACCATGGCAAGCGTTATCATGGTGTCCTGCCACAATCCGACAAGACCGATGACGATCATGGAAAGCGCCGTGCCTAGGGTAATCCTGATATTGCGGCTGGCGAGATAGACGATCGTCGTCAGCACCAGCAGAAAGATGAACCATGGCGTGTCGACGAAAAGGTTCTGAAGCCAGTTCAGGAACCATTGCAGCGGATCGAGCGCCGTGTCGAGAACATCGCCATAGCTGCGCACGAAGCCCTTGAAGCCGGTATCCACCGTCTTCTTGAATTCACGCATGAGGTTTTCGTCGATCGACGGAAATTTACAGAGCAGTTCCGGGAGGTAACTGCAAATAGCGGTAGCCATCTTGTTCCCCTTTTTTACCCCATCCAACGACGGGTGGCTTCTCGTAACGGAAGCCTGACCGCCTTTTCGCGACCGCCGCGAAAAACGGGAAAGACCACAGACAATTCCTTAAAGCATTCCCAATCGGGAATTTGTGCTGTCTGCGACCTTGCAGGCGCCTGAATGGCGGTAAAGCGGCCATGCGCCTGCGAAGCAAGACCGGACGGGCGCCAACCGGCACCCGTCCCGATTTCTGGCGATCAGAGGCTTGCCTTGACCTTTTCGGCGACTTCCGGGCTGACCCAGGTGTTCCACATGTCACCGTAGTTTTCGAGGAAATACTTTGCAGCATCCTCGTTGGTGCCCTGGTTTTCGTCCATCCAGGCCAGAACCTTGCCGACGGTCTGGTTGTCCCACTTGCGGGTCTTCAGATAGTCGATGGCCACGGCGTTCTTATCGGCGAACTGCTTGGTGACGACGGTGAAGACGTCAGAGACCGGATAGGCATTGACCTTCGGATTTGGGCAATCCGGAACGGCGGTGCACTTGTCCCATTCGGCCTTGTCATGCTCAACGCCGAAGGACAGCTTGACCATTTCGTACTTGCCGAGGATGGCGGTCGGTGCCCAGTAGTAGCCGAGCCAGCCGGTCTTCTTTTCGAAGGCGCTGGCGATCGAGCCGTCGAGACCGGCGGCCGAGCCGGTATCGATCAGTTCAAATCCCTTCTCCTTGGCGCCGAGCGCCTTGTAGAGATTGGCGGTGGAAATCTGGCAGTTCCAGCCCGACGGGCAGTTCGTCACGGCGGCCTTGGACGGATCTTCCGGTGCAGGGAAGAGTTCCGGATGGGCCAGCGCATCCTGCACGGTCTTGATGTCCGGATGGGCGTCGGCGAGGAATTTCGGGATCCACCAGCCTTCCACGCCGCCGTCGCTCAGAAGCGGGGCGAGCTGGAGCAGGCGGCCTTCGCCGATCGCGGCATCGAGCGGCGTGCGCACGGCGTTCACCCAAAGTTCCGGAGCGATATCCGGTTCGCCCTTCTCGTTCATCGAAGTGAAGGTCGGCATGGTGTCGCCGGTCACAACGGTCACGTTGCAGCCATAGCCGCTTTCAAGGATCATCTTGTCGACATAGGCGGCAACGCCCGCCGATGCCCAGTTCATTTCCGCGATGGAGACATCGCCGCACTCGGCAGCCTGGGCGGACCCGGCAGCCGCATAGAGGCCGGCGGCGAGGATAGTGGAGGCGAGGAGCTTCTTCATGGTTTAAGACCTCCCAGTCTTAATCTCTTGCAGCATTCTGGACGGGCATGTCGGGCTACTGCGCTTCCCGATCAGGCCAATTGCGAGAGGGCAGGCCGCACAGCCGGGTCAAGAACGGCTGGGCTTCCGCATGGCTGCATCGGCGATTATCGTTGGGGCGCATCGGATGGAGATGCAACCCGTTCCAGCCGTAGGGCAACCGCAGTCAGCCTACGGGTTCCCCGGAAGAAATCAACCTCCCGGGACAGCGGCCGGACCGGGCCGCACATGCCGCAAGCCCTTGTAACGCCTCATTTTGCTTCAAATTGCCGTTACAGAACATTGCAGACAGCACAAGAGATAGGCGGACGGCCCTCCAGGAACGCACGGCTGTGAAAATGCGCTGCGAAAAGAGACTTTATCTGTTCCACAAACGGCATTTTCCAGGCCGTCCGACGGTCTGAAGCAGCATCTCAAAAAAACGAAAAAAACTGTCGGCAAGCGCGAAAAAATAACGCTTGGGTAACCGCGAGGCGGCTAATTGTTATCCCACGCGGCGCGTTTTTGCCGCCTGCGCCCCGGATCTGGTTTTGCGTACCGGGGTGCTTGAGTTCTCCAAAAAACGGCGCGAACCGTCAGGTCGCGCCGTTTTTTTGTTCGTCCGTCCGGACAAGGCCTCGAACCGGATCGATTATTTGGATCGACCGTTGCGTCCGGCGAACATCGCCCTCCGCGGGACAAGCTCTTCCCAGTGCAGCCGCGAGGCGTTCTTCGGAGCGCGGCCGTTCCAGGCGATGTTCAGGCCATTCTTGTTGTGCAGGATATAAAGCATTGGATGTCCTCCGGGCATGCGGCCATCGGCCTTGTGTTGTCTTTTCCATCAGGCTCATAATCCTCTTTCGCGACGCGATTGTGGCTGATGTCGGCACTCGATGTCGCAAAATGACAACCGGCCTGCAAGCGTCGGCGGCAAGCTGTCGCAGCATCGCCGCAACGTTAATCTTCGGCGCAACGGCGCGGCTAAAACATGGCAGAACAATGACTTTGCGATCTGCGAGAAACAGGAAAGAAACGCGATGAGCAAGGCTGTCATGCTGCAGGGAACCGGCTCCGATGTCGGAAAGACGATACTGGTCGCAGGACTTTGCCGGCTTGCGGCCAATCGCGGGCTCAAGGTGCGGCCATTCAAGCCACAGAACATGTCCAACAACGCCGCCGTTTCGGACGACGGCGGCGAGATCGGTCGTGCGCAATGGCTACAGGCGATGGCCGCGCGGGTGCCGTCCTCGGTGCACATGAACCCGGTTCTTCTCAAACCCCAGTCGGAAACGGGCAGCCAGATCATCGTGCAGGGCAGGGTTTTCGGGCAGGCGAAGGGGCGGGATTATCAGAGGCTCAAGCCGCAGTTGCTCGATGCCGTGATGGAAAGCTATGAACATGTCCGGCGCGGAGCCGATCTCGTTATCGTGGAAGGCGCCGGCTCACCTGCGGAGATCAATCTGAGGGCAGGGGATATCGCCAATATGGGCTTTGCCGTCCGCGCAGGGGTTCCGGTCGTGCTCGTGGGCGACATCGATCGCGGTGGCGTCATTGCCTCGCTGGTCGGCACCCACACCATCCTTCCCGAAGAGGACCGACGGCAGATCGCCGGCTATATCATCAACAAGTTCCGGGGCGACATGTCGCTTTTCGCCGACGGCATAGAGGCGATCGGCCGGTTCACCGGCTGGCCGTGCCTGGGTGTCGTGCCATGGCTGAAGGCCGCGGGCCGCCTTCCGGCGGAGGATTCAGTGGTGCTTGAACGGCTGACGGCAGGCAAGGGTGGCGCCCTGAAGATTGCGGTGCCGGTCCTTTCGCGCATCGCCAATTTCGACGATTTCGATCCGCTTGCCGCCGAACCGCAAATCGAACTCGTCTTCATTCGTCCGGGAGAGCGCCTGCCTGCCGACGCGGGCCTGGTCATCATTCCCGGATCGAAAGCGACAATCGGGGACCTCGAGGATTTCCGCGCGCAGGGTTGGGATGTCGACCTTGCTGCCCATGTGCGGCGGGGCGGCCGCGTGATCGGCATTTGCGGCGGCTACCAGATGCTCGGACGCTCGGTCTCGGACCCGCTCGGCCTTGAGGGGGAAAGCCGGACCGTGGCCGGCCTCGGCCTGCTCGACATCGAGACGGAGATGGCACCGGAAAAGACGGTTCGCAACAGTACTGCGCGGTCGCTCGAATACGACGCCCCGCTTTCCGGATACGAAATCCATCTCGGGATCACCCGGGGACCGGATTGCACGAGACCCAGCGTGGTCATCGACGGCCGGCCGGACGGAGCCGTTTCGCCCGATGGCCGGATCAGCGGCACCTATCTGCACGGACTGTTTTCAAGCGACCTCTACCGTGCCCGACTCCTCCAAAGTTTCGGTATTGCGGCCGGCATCGGCAACTATCGCGAAGAGGTGGAGGCGGCACTGGATGCGGTTGCCGTCGAACTGGAGGAGAGACTGTCGGCCGAATGGCTGACGACATTGATGGGGTGAGGGCGGCGCGCACTCAGGAGCGCGTGGCAATGTCGACGGGCGAGGCGAGCAACTCGCCGGTTCCGAGCGAATTATCGGAATATTTGAAGATCAGAATGCTGAGCACCAAAGCGATCAGCACGACGAAAATGGCTCTCATGTCTCGCATTGCCCCTTACCTTCGAGCAACGCCATGATTACCGCAGGACCGGTTCCGACCCCGCTAAATCACTCGCTAAAATTCAATGCAATCGGCTTTTAAAGTCCGCGAGGACAGGTGTTTCGCGCCTCCGGAGTAACGGAACGTTTCCTAACGGGGGCCTGCGGCTTCCATGGGCGAGGCAAGCAGTTCGGCCTGGCCGATCTGGTTGTTGGAATATTTGAACAAGAGAATGCTCAATATCGACGCGATGATGACGATCACAATGGCGCGCATCTGTCCTTGCCCTCGGCTGCCACTCAAGGTCCGTTGCGGCCGCCGGCAATCGGAGGCTTTCATCGCTTATATCTGGTGTGTCGCCGGCGATTGCGCCAGATGGCAAGCCTCGTATAAACACGATTTCGACATTATCTTAGCGGAACAGCAGCGTCAGGGCGCGGGAAGAGGCGCCTTTTCCGGAGGCAGGCGTCATGCAATTCAGCCGTCGTTCAATGCTGGCCGGTTTCGCCGGTCTTCTTGCAGCAGGTTCTTTTCGCGCGAAACCGACGCTGGCCGCCGACGGGAAGCTTTCCTTCCTCGTCGTGGGTGACTGGGGCGAGCCCGACAACCACGCCGCCGCACTCAAGGTGGCGGGTGCCATGGCCAAGGTGGCGGAGCAGGCGCAGATTTCGTTCGTCATCTCCACCGGCGACAATTTCTATGAAAGAGGCGTGAGGGACGTATCCGACGCACTCTGGCAGAACGCTTTCGAGAACATCTATTCCGCCCCCTCGCTTCAGTGTCCCTGGTATGTGGTCCTCGGCAATCACGATCACGGCGGCAGTATCCAGGCCGAGATCGATTACAGCGCCAAGAGCGCGCGCTGGAATATGCCGTCGGCCTATTACAGCATCGGCAAGACCTTGACGCCCGCGGCGTCGGCGGATTTCTTCTTCCTCGACACGGAGCCGCTCAAGGAGGCATCCTGGTGGGAGCGGATGACCAATCTGGAGAGGGATCCGGCAAAACAGCTCGAATGGCTGGAAACCTCGCTGGCCGAAAGCAAGGCGAGCTGGAAGATCCTGGTCGGGCATCACCCGATATTCTCCGGAGGCGAGCACGGTGACACGGCGATCCTGATCGAGCGGGTCAAGCCACTGATGGAAAAATACGGCGCGCAGATCTATCTGAGCGGTCACGACCACGATCTCGAGGCGATCAGGAGCGGTCCGGTCAGCTATCTGGTATCGGGCGCCGGTTCCCGCACGCGTCCGATCACGAGCCATGTCGACGACACGTTCTCCGCATCCAGACTTGGCTTCCTGCTGGTGGAAATCGAGGAGACGCGGGCAACCGCGACTTTCTTCGACGAAGACGCTGCCATTCTCCACACGGAAGAAATCCCGGCATTCGGCAAGGCCTGAGCCAGATCGCGAAACTTATCGGGTTGGAAATTCCAAAGGGGCGGCGACAGAAGGATTGGGGCGAGTTCGGGCGCCGTTTCGACGACAGACTAAAATCGTATAAGATAGATTATGGAACTTATGCGTTATAATTCAGCCTGGCGCCCAGCCAACACCAGTGACGTCGAACGAAGCCTGGTTCGCAACGACAATTCAATGAAATCAGTGATATGCGCTCATAACTTCAAGCGAAACTACCGGCGGAAACTGTACTCTCCACCTCGAACGCCATCTGATCGTAAGCCGGTTCGACATGCGGCGGCGTCTCCGCCAGGACAGTTTCATAGTCCAGCGGCACGTGCATATGCGTGAGAATGGCACGCGCGGGCCTGAGGCGCTCGATCCAGCCAAGCGCCTGTTCGAGCGAAAAATGGCTCGGATGGTGCCGGTATTGCAGGGCATCGATAATCAGCACCGAAAGCCCGCCAAGTCTTGCGACGGTTTCCTCCGGAAATGCGCTGACGTCGCAGCAATAAGCCACATCTCCGATCCTGAGGCCGAGTGAAACGATGTCACCGTGTTGCTGGACCAATGGCTGCAGTCGAACGGTGCCGCCGGCACCGGTGATCTCGATCGGTTTATCCAGATCGACGATCTCGACCGGTTCGACGATCGGCGGATAATTGCTGCCATCAGGCGTCTCGAGGCAATAGCCGAAACCCTGGCGAATCCGTCGCATGGTCTCGGGCTCGGCATGGATCGGAATCCGCCGGTTCTGCGTGACGAAATAGCCGCGCAGGTCATCGATGCCGTGCAGGTGGTCGGCATGGGCGTGAGTATAGAACACGGCGTCGATATGCTGGACGCGGGCTGCGATCATCTGTTCGCGGAAATCCGGTCCTGTGTCGACCACCACGGTCGTGACACCGCCGTCGGGACCGATCTGCTCAATCAGAAAAGACGCGCGCGTACGCCGGTTGCGCGGGTTGTTCGGATCGCATGCGCCCCAGTCTCCGTTGATGCGCGGTACGCCCGGAGACGACGAGCAGCCGAGGATGGTGAAGCGCTGGCGATAAGTCATGCAAGCCTCGGCATCTTGGAGAAGATGCGGAATGCGTTGTCGGTCGTGATCCGGGCCATCTCTTCGAAACTCACACCCATGGTTTCCGCCAGAACCTCGGCGGTGTTGACCACGTATGACGGTTCGTTGCGCTTGCCGCGCCAGCGCTTCGGCGCGAGATAAGGTGCGTCGGTTTCGACCAGCAGCCGGTCGAGCGGCAATCCTTTGGCGATATCGCGCAGTTCGGTCGATTTCGGGAAGGTCAGAATGCCCGAGAAGGAGACGTAGCCGCCGAGTTCGACACCGGTCTTCGCCAGCGCTTCGCCGGAGGAGAAGCAGTGCAGGATGAAGGGGAAGGCCCCCTTCCCTGTTTCCTCCGTCAGGATAGCCGCCATGTCGTCGTCGGCGCTGCGGCTATGGATGACCAGCGGCAATCCGGTTTCACGCGCCGCCGCGATATGGCGCAGAAGCCCTGTCTTCTGATCCTCGGGCTTCTGGGTGTCGTAGAAATAATCGAGGCCGGCTTCACCGATCGCGACCACCTTCGGATGAGCCGACAGCCGAACCAGATCCTCGGTGGTGATATCCAGTTCTTCATCCGCATTGTTCGGATGGGTTCCGACCGAGCAGAACACGGTCGGAAAACGCTCGGTCAGCGCCAGCAGCGTGTCGAGTTTCCGCACGAGGGTCGAGATCGTCACCATCTGCGCGACGCCCGCCGCATGCGCCCGCGCAACCAGTTCATCGCGCTCCGCGTCGAAGTCGGCAAAGTCGAGATGGCAATGGGTATCGATCAGCATGGCGGTCAAGCCTTCGCGTCCGGCTCAGGCGCCACGTAACGCGGGAAAACCGGCGCCGGAGCTTCCAGCGCGGTTCCAGGCGTCAGTCGACCTGCCTCGCCGAGGAAGGCGAAGCTGCGCCTGTCTTCCGGCACCGCGACGAGATCGAGCAGCTTGGCCGATGAGGCCGGCATGATCGGCTGGAACAGGATGGCGATCTGGCGCACCACCTCGGCCGTGACGTAGAGCACGGTCGCCATGCGGGCCGTGTCGGTCTTGCGCAAAACCCAGGGCTCCTGTGCGGCGAAATAGCGGTCGGCTTCGTTCACCGTGCCCATGATCGTCGCAACGATCTTATGCAGCGCAAGACGGCTCATCTCTTCGCGGCAGGTGCCGATCATCGCGTCGGCGGTCGCCAGCATGGCCTTGTCGGCGTCCGTCAGTTCGCCCGGTTCCGGGATTTTCGCATCGCAGTTCTTGACGATCATCGACAGCGAACGGCTGGCAAGATTGCCGATGCCGTTGGCGAGGTCCGCATTGATGCGGGTCGCGATCGCTTCCTCGCTATAGCTGCCGTCGTGTCCGAAGGAGACTTCGCGCAGCAGGAAGTAGCGCACCTGATCGAGACCGAAATGGTTCACCAGGTTCGCCGGATCGACCACGTTGCCGAGAGACTTGGACATCTTCTCGCCCTTGTTCAGCACCATGCCGTGGGCGAAAACCTTCTTCGGCAGCGGCAGGCCGGCGGACATCAGGAAGGCCGGCCAGTAGACGGCGTGGAAGCGGATGATGTCCTTGCCGATGATATGAACGTCGGCCGGCCAGTATTTCGCCCGAGGACCGCTCTGATCCGTCAGATAGCCGGTGGCCGTGATATAGTTGGTCAGCGCATCGACCCAGACATACATGACGTGCTTCGGATCGTCCGGCACCTTGATGCCCCAGTCGAACGTCGTGCGCGAGATCGAAAGGTCCTTGAGGCCCGACTTGACGAAGGAAACGACTTCGTTCTTCCGCTCGACCGGGCCGATGAAATCGGGCCGCTCCTCGTAAAGCTTCAGCAGCCTCTCCTCATAGGCGGAAAGCCTGAAGAAATAGCTCTCCTCTTCCACCCATTCTACCGGCGTGCCCTGCGGTCCGTAGCGAACGCCGTCGGCGCGCAGCTCGGTTTCGTCCTCGGCGTAATAAGCCTCGTCGCGCACGGAGTACCAGCCGGCATAGCTGTCCTTGTAGATGTCGCCGCTGGCGGCCATCCGTTTCCAGATTTCCTGCGATGCCTCGTGGTGGCGGGACTCGGTCGTGCGGATGAAATCGTCGTTGGACGAGTTCAGCATCCTGCCCATCGCCCGGAATTCGTTGGAATTCCGTTCGGCCAGTTCTTCGGTCGAGATACCCTCTGCCTTTGCCGTCTGCTGCATCTTCTGGCCGTGTTCGTCCGTTCCGGTCAGGAAGAAGACATCCTTTCCGTCGAGCCGCTGGAACCGCGCAATGGCGTCGGTCGCGATCAGCTCGTAGGCGTGGCCGATATGCGGCTTGCCGTTCGGATAGGCGATGGCGGTGGTGATGTAGAACTTTTCGGTCATGGCTGATCTTGTTGTCCGCGTCGATTGCGCTTTTATGAAATCATGCCGCTCTTAGAGCATTCTTGCGCCTTTAGAAACAGCAAGTTTTGCGAACGGCAGGCGTGGCGCCCGCGCATATGTCGCGGCGATCCCCCGGAATTCAAGCCCCTGAAATCGCGGTCAGCGCATCGAGGATGGTCTGCTTGCGGTCAAGATTGTAGGCGCCGGCCGTTGCGAACTGCTCGTTGATCGAGGTTGACAGGCGCGCATAGCGTTCCGCCCGGCCAAGATCGCCGGCAAGCGCCAGCCGTCGAGCGGTTTCCACCAGGTATTCGCTCAGATGTTCAGAAAAGAAACCGAAGGCGACGTCGCGGTCCTTGCCGCTCAAGGCATCGGCAAGCTGATGCATGGTCTTGCGCGCGGCCGGGCCTTCTCCCGAGAGGATCTTCTCGAAAGCTTCGATGATATCCGCACCGCCGTAGTTGACGATCTTGAGCGCCTGGGCCACGCTTCCCTTGGCCAACGACAGGACGGCCCCCGCCTGCGCCTCGCCGATCGAAAGACCGAGTTGGCCGAGCGCCAGGCGCATGGCATCCTCCGAAAGCGCGCCAAGCTTCAGCGGCAGGCAGCGGGAACGGATCGTCGGCAAAAGGCGTCCCGGCGCATGGGAAAGCACGAGGAACATCGCCCGCTTCGGCGGTTCCTCGAGGATCTTCAAAATAGCGTTCGCAGCGTTGCGGTTGAGATCGTCCGCCGGATCGATGATGACGATGCGCCAGTTGCCGGTACCCGAGGTCTGCGAGAAGAAGTGCCCTGCCCTCCGGACCTCATCGACCGTGATCGCGCTCTTGGCGCGGCCCGTCTTCTCGTCCACCGGCCGCGTCAGGTGCAGCAGATTGTGGCTGGCGCCGCCCGCGATCTGCCGGCTGACGGATGACTGAGGATCGGGATCGGCGATCCGCTCCGGCGCGTTCAGCGGATCGGGATTGGAAAGAACGTGGTTGGCGAAGCGAAAAGCGAGCGTCGCCTTGCCTATCCCTTCCGGCCCCTCGATCAGGATGGCGTGGTGACCCTTGCCCGACCGGTAGGTCCTGGCGAGAAAATCCTCCGCTTCCGCATGGCCAAAGAGCTTCGTGTTCAATGCCGGCGCGATGGCGCCTTCCAGCACGCCGTAGCGTTCTTCACTCATTGGGCGCCGACCTGCTCTGTGAGGGCAGGCGACGGGCGCGCGAGGAGCGGCTCGATCAGGCCGAGCACCTGTTCACCGATATCGGCGACGGGACGCTGGGCATCGATGACGCGGCAACGCTCCGGAAAGGCGGCGGCGATATCGAGAAAAGCCTGGCGCCGCTTTTCATGGGTTTCGACCTCTTCCTTCTCGAAGCGGTCCGGCTCGCTGGCGCTGCCGAGATGCGGCTGCAGCCGCCCGCGCGCACGTTCGAGCCCGACGGAAGCCGGCAGGTCGAAGATCAGCGTCAGGTCCGGCACGACGCCGTCGACGGCGACCCGTTCCAGCGCATCGATGAAATCCTGTTCCAGATTGCCTGTCACCCCCTGGTAGACACGCGACGAATCCATGAACCGGTCGCACAGCACGACAAACCCCTTGGAAAGCGCCGGCCGGATCACTGTCTCGACATGGTCGTTGCGTGCGGCGGCGAAAAGAAGCGCTTCCATCCGCACGCCATAGGCCTCGGCGGCGCCCGAGAGCAAGACATGGCGCAACGCCTCCGCTCCAGCCGACCCGCCAGGCTCGCGCGTGGTGATGACATCGAGGCCGCGGCGACGGAGCGCGTCGGCGAGCCGGCGGATCTGGGTGGACTTGCCGGCCCCCTCTCCGCCCTCGAAACTCACGAACAATCCCTTACCGGTCGACACTCTCTGCTCCGCCCTTCGCGAATAAAAGCTAATATAGGTAGACTATGCCTCAATAGCGCAATCGCCATACCAGTTAAACTGCAAACCGGCCTGCAAAAATCCCTGTCCGGTCAGAGCCAGAAGAACATGAGCTCGAAGAGGGCGTCGAAGGCCTTCTGCCGCAAGCTCCCCTCGCCCACGGGTTCGGCGCTCTTCAATGCGAGTTCCCGCAGGCGGCGCTCTCCCGAATAGATCGTGAGCCTGCCGACATCGGCACCCGCCACGACCGGAGCCCGCAAGGGCCACTGGTAGACGATCCGCGCCTGCAGCCGTTCGGGGTTGTTGACCGGCACATAAACATCGACCGGAATCGGTGTCACGAGAGCCACCTTGCCCTTGTCGCCGCCATAGACGCTCGCCTCGCCGACGGTTTCTCCCGCCTTGAACAGGCTGCGCATCTCGAAGGTCGTGAACCCCCAATCCAGCAACCGGTTGGCTTCCTCGGTGCGTTCCTTATCGCTGGCGACACCGTTCATCGCCAGGAAAAGTCGCCTGCCCTGGCGTTGCGCCGACGTCACGATGGAATAGCCGGCGCCCTCCGCAAAGCCCGTGGCAAGGCCGTCGGCGCCGGATGCCAGCATGGGGTTGCGATTGCGCTGGAGGATCCTGTTCCATTCGAATTCCGGCTGCGACAGCAACCGGTAGAAATCCGGATAGGTCGCCTGCAGATGACGCGCCAGGCGCACCATGTCCGACAAGGTCGTCCGGTTGTCCGGATGGGGAAGGCCCGTCGAGTTGGCGAAATGGCTGCCCGTCAGACCGAGTGCCCTTGCCCGCTCGTTCATGCGTTCGGCGAATTTTTCCTCGCTTCCCGTCATGCCCTCGGCAAGGATGATGCAGCCGTCATTGGCCATCTGGACGGCGATCCCCTTTATCAGGTCTTCCACGCGGATATCCGACTTCAACGCGGCGAACATCGTCGACGTGCGCGAGGGAGCGCCGCCGGTGCGCCAGGCATGCTCCGACACCCGATAGACCGTATCGAGGCCGATCTCGCCACGCTTCAGGGCGTCGAAGACCACTTCCAGCGTCATCATCTTGGCAAGCGACGCGGGCGGGAACGGTTGCTCCTCCCCCTTGGAGAGCAACACCGTGCCCGTCGAGGCCTCGACCATCAGGACCTGCGTGGCCTTGGTTTCGAAGGTCTGGAGCGGCGCTTTTTGCGCCATGGCGCCGATCGGAAGGAATAAGCCCAGCAGGAGGACGGCAAGGGCAAGGCTCTGTCGCATGGTCCTCTTCTGCTGCTCCTGCCTGCATCTGCGGCAGGCATACTCGACGATAGCGCTCAGCGACCGCCCGAGAGCTTCGTGCCGCCGCGTCTGACCGAAGCGAGAATCGATGCTTCCGTCAGGCCGTCATTGCGCACCATAATGGCGTCGAAGGCAAGCGCAGAACGAGGAACGACGGAGCCTTCCGCATAGGCGGCCGCAGGGACACCGGCAGGCAGGCGCAGATAGTGGCCATCGAGCGGCCGCGGATAGGGCATGGGGCCGATCTCAGGCAGGAGCACGAACTGGTCGAAAGCCGCAGCCGCCGCAACGGAGGCCGTTGCAGCCGGAACAGGCTTGCCGGACGGCGTCGGACCGGCGAGGCTCGTCTGGATCGCCGGCGCCTGCAGCGTCATGCTCTGCGGCATGGAGTTCTGGGCGGAAGCGACCATGACGCCGCTGGCGATCTGGCCCTGCGGATTGACGCTGGGGAAGCGATCGCCCTTCTTGCTGTAGGACGCCATCAGGTACGGCATGTCGTTGCCATCCATGCGCGCCGGACCGACATACTGCACGCGAACCTTGCCGGTGCCGCTATGGGCCATGTCGAGCATATCGGCAGTCTTGTTGGAGAGGTCGATGATGCGATCCGAATGGAACGGGCCACGGTCGTTGACGCGGACAATGACGGAATTGCCGTTTTCGAGATTGGTCACACGCGCATAGCTCGGCAATGGCAGCGTCGGATGCGCGGCGGAAAGATAGTACTGGTCGTAGAGTTCGCCGTTCGCCGTCAGGCGACCGTGAAAGGCCGAGCCGTACCAGGAAGCGACGCCAACCTTGTCGTAATTCGGATTGTCGTTAGGAACGTAGACCTTGCCCTTCACCGTGTAAGGCTTGCCGACCATATAGCGACCGCCGCCCTTGGGCACCGGGCCGCTGGCGACGAGACGCGGGCTCGCCTTCACGCCGTATTCCGATTCGGAGAAGTATTCCTTGCCGTGCTTTTTCGGCTTTTTTCCGCCGTCGGTGGTGGAGCATGAAGCAATGGAAACGCAAAGAAGCGACAAAGCGAGCCATTTGGCTCCGATGACCAAAGATCCGCCGCCTGTCCTGATTTTCATGTGTCCCACTTATTCAACAAGTCTCGCCGCGGCGTCCCCTGCCGCTGCCGGGAAGAAACGCCGTTTCCACCCGACTGGCTATCTGCAACGGTAAGAAGAAAGCTTTGACAACGTGGCGGAATTGCGAAAAATCTGTGAGTTATGCCGCCATTCTGCATTCATGGTAAATCTCCGGTAAATAAAACAGGCCGATAACCCGGACTGTTACTGGCCTCCTCTTCCACCGCGGGTTCGCTACAGATCGCAAATGGGTTCGTGCCGCCGTTCGTTCGAGCCGGATGTAAATCCGGCTTGCCAAGTGCCGTGGCTTTGCGCATAACGCCAACGTCCGGATGGGTGGCCGAGCGGTTTAAGGCACCGGTCTTGAAAACCGGCGTAGGTGAGAGCCTACCGTGGGTTCGAATCCCACCCCATCCGCCAATACGGCTAAAAACGAAATAAAATCAATAGCGAGAACTGGGCGGCCTAACGCTTGCCATAATATTAGCGCCTCCTTGATTTTAGCCCTGCCCTTCTGAATTCTGACGTCCTGCCGGCGGGTCTTCCATGGGTTGCGCACGGCGATTGGCCGACAGGACGATTCGGCTATGCCGAATAGATGCCGCGCTCAAAGCCGAAGCCGAACGCGGCGCGGTGGTCCGGTGAAGCTGGTGAGGCCTCTTGGAGTGGTGCCCTCGCCCCCGCTGTCTTGGAGCCCATGGCAGGACTTGAACCTGCATCATCCATTACGCTGTGCCAGGTAGAAGCTGGCCGCGGTACATGGGCAAAAGCTTCTTATCCCCTGAACGCTGCAGTCAGCGCCCGCGCTTGGCTGCCCGCTACGTCGATCAGATCGGCCAGGGCTACGAAGAGCTCATCTTCAGTCTCGACAAGTTCCTGCATGAAAAGCTCAAGCCCAAGCACAAGGCCGGTCAGGCGGCGCACATGCTCTTCCGAATTGAGATAGCGTCTTGAGTTCAGCACCGTGCGAAGTGCGATCTGCTCTTCTTCCTGCGTCAGTTCTCTTTGTGCTTCAGTCTGCATGGCCGTCGTCCTCGTTGATCCGTTGGTCGCTGTGTGATACCTATAGATCAATGACCAAGGATTGTCAACACTTTTAGATAAATTTGATGCGAAAGGATCATGCATGATTACTGGACGACAGATTGCGGCCGCCCGCGCGCTAGCCGGGATTGGACAAAAAGAGTTGGCGGAGGCGGCAAACATTTCCGTGCCGACGCTAAAGCGGATGGAGGCCAGCGACGGGACGGTTGGCGGGCTGAAGAATAACATCGCAGCTGTGAAAGCCGCCATTGAGAAAGCAGGCATCACCTTCATCGCTGACGGAGCAGAGAGCGCTGCGGGTGGCCCAGGCGTGAGGTTGTCTGCGCCAACAGACGCAAGCTGATCAACTTTACAAATTTGTCAAAAATATAATTCTTTCAGTATCTTGACTCAAAATTGCCAGCGGCGTTACCACATCCATATGGACCCGCTGGACAAAATTTATACGGCCGATGAAGCCGCTGAACGCCTTCGCACAACGCGCCGGCTTATCATCAAAGTTGGCCGTGAGCTCGGCGCCTGCTCAGTGCTTCAACGCGAGTACCTTTTTAGCGAGGCCGACTTGCTGAAGATCTGGCACGCAAAGCGCGCGCTTCCCGTGAGGGGCAAGACGGGCTTCGTTGGGGTGGTTTACTCTGATCGCGAAAAGCTGGCCAAGCTCACCCTGGCTACAGCGAAACGGCGCCGCCGATGAAGGACGGCCCTCGCCTGCTTTCCCGCAAGGACGCAGCAACCTACTGCGGCATCGCCGAATCCACTTTCTCTATGTGGATCTCGACGCACAAGATGCCGCCGGCCGTGCCAGGGACTCGCAAGTGGGACAAGCGCGCGATCGACGCCAAGCTTGACGAAATCAGCGGGCTCGGCGGGCCGCCGCCGGACAAGCCTGAAACCGACCTTCAACGATGGAAGCGAGAGCGCGACCAAAGACGGTCAGGAAAATCCTGACAAGGGGCTTCCCAATACACAACCTCGACGGTACGGTTCATTCCACAACAATGCTGGGGAGCATCTAATGAAGAAGGCAATTCTCGCCGCGGCCACACTGGCTGCCCTGTCGTCCTGTGCCAAGCGTCCAGACGCGATCGTGCCCGTCGACATCCCGATGGCCGCGTATGCAAATCAAGACTGCCAGCAGCTGGCGCAGGAACTCATAAAAGAACAGCAGAACCTGGCCGCAGTTTCTAAGGCTCAGAACGACGCCGCCACTGGCGACGCGTTCGGAGTGTTCTTGATTGGCGTGCCGATGTCATCGACATTCGGCGGCGACAAGGAGGGCCAGGTCGCAGTCAACAAGGGCAAGGTCCAGGCGATTGAGAACGCGCTGAAGAGTAAGGGCTGTAAGTGAAAGGGCGGCCCGAAGGCCGCCCCGTCAGTTCCCAAACCTTCCGCACCGCTATTTTGGTGCGCGAGAGACACCCTAGACGTCACCCCTCTTCCGAGATCGTGAAGAATGAAAGCGTCGCGTCTGCTGTCACGGCGCGATTTGTCGGATCCGTGTGTAGCCATGCGAAACTGATCGTATCGCCAGGCGCCACGGAGATTAGATCCTGCACCTGAGTGGTTTGCGAACCGCCCGATGACGTCTCCGTTCCTGTGGCGACCGCGGACCCATTTTTCCGAATGAAGCAGCGGATTTCATAGGATGAGGCGACCGACGTGCGGATCTGCGCATAAACCTTCAGTAGCCTGTGCGCTTTAGCTGTATATGTCGCCGAAGACCATTCCTCCTGAACGTCCAACGTTGGAGTGCTGCCAAGGTTGTCGACAGTGTTTTGCGCCGCCGTGGTGGTGTTGAATGCGCCGCGGACGCCCGCCTTGTCGGCGGATCTAATGTCGGCGATTGCGCCGAACGTCTCCCTTGTCGTAGCACTGACAACGCGGTTGTCTCGGAATAGGTTGAGTGTGCCGTTGCCGGCGGCGTAGATCCCGTACTTACCCGTTCCGTTGCAATTGATGTAGTTGTCGACAACCATGTTGTTGCGCGGGAGAATCGTGGTCCCACCATTGTCGTTCGTTCGAATTCCGGCAGTATCGTTAGCGTTCCATGCGCCGTTATAGTTGACGCGCTCGATCGTGTTGCTGGAAATCAGGTTGCGCTCGGTGTCGTTCGCGGCCGTGCTTGAGCCCTCAAGCGCTATGCCGCAGAGACCGGCTCCATCAATCATGTTGGAGACCACTCTGGTGCGTCGCGCGCCATGAATGAGCTTGATGCCGAAGATATAGGCGTTCTTGATGGTGTTGTGGCTGATATTGACGCTATCACCAAAAGTGTCGATGCCCTCGCCGACGCCTTCGATATAGTTTCCAATGACCTGATGGCCATACGACAACTCTCGGGCGATGTTGATGCCGTCTGTCTGGTATCCATCCTCAGCCAACGTCGCCGCGCCGACCGTGAGGTTTTTGATGGTGTTGAAGTTGATCTTCAGGTTTGACGAGATAACGTTGTTCACTAGGTCGTTGTCGACCTCAATGCCGGTGATCTGCGGCAATGTGAAGCCAGTAACGTTAGTCGTGCAATCGTGGATGTAGTTGTGCACCGCAACGCTGTTAACAACAGAGTTGAAGCAGATGGCTGTACCGACTGGCAAGCCAAAAATCTCCACGCCACTAATGACTACGTTTCTTGCATTGAGGACAGCAATGCCCTTAAGAACTCGACCGTCCAGCACCTCACTTTCAAGGATAAAGTCCTTGAGAATGGCTCCAGTGTGCTGCGTGAATGGCGAGGTTAGCCCGCCCTTGACGATGATGCCGACTGCGTTGGTGCCGAAGCGGGTAGCAAGCAATTCACTGGTGTGATTGAAGCCAGTGGAGTCCATGATAAAGCGAGCGGTTCCGTCACCAAGGATGCCGCCGCCGTTGGGAACGACAAGGCTTTGCGTTATCAGGTAGCTCGCACCTGGCGTGAGGGCCACGATGCCGGCGTTGAGCGCGGCCTGCACAGCAACAGTGTCATCTGTCGTGCCGTTGCCCGCCGCCCCGTATGCTTCCGGGGTCACCGTGTTTGATGTAAACCCGAATTCGTAACCGGAAAGGTCATCCTTCACGATGAGCGCCTTGCCGCCGTCCCCAGATCCGATCACAGGAAGGTCAACGCTGGCAACGGCCGCCAGAGCGTCGTCGCGAGCGTCCTCTGCCGCCGCCTGCGCCGCTTCAGCAGCAGCCTGGATAGCCGCCGACGCCTGATCGCTGATGAGCCTGAACGACGCGCCATCGTCGAAGTACGAGATCATCATGCCGGCGACGAGGCCGCCGGACGCGATCTGGTTGCCGGAAGAAGTCAGCAGCGCTTTTGCTGTGCCGCCGTTCTCCGAAATCGTAACGTTGCCGGTGTTTGCTTCAAAGACGTTAGAGATGCGCAGCACCGAATCGGAAGTCGGGATGTCCGACGTGACCTGAATCGCGTTGGCAGTCCCGGCCCCGGCGTCGCTCATCTTGACGAACGAGTACGGCAGATCCGCGACACGCGACCACGAGCCCGTGCCGGATGCGCCAGATTTACGATAGATGCCGTTGTAAGCAGCCGTGCTGTCCGCTACCACCCACGCCAGCGTGTTGGCGGCGGCGGTGAGGGTTGCATACAGATTGGCGCGAGTGTCGAAGACGAGCGCCGCAGTGGCCGCTGCAGTGACCAAGTCTTCGACACTCTGCGACCAAGCGCGGACGCTTGCTTTGTCGACTTTGTGGGCGCCAGAAGCTGGCACTCCGTCGGTTACGTAGTCGCGCCAAACGATTGCGCCAGAAGGGGTAATCGGCATGATTTCTCCATGCTAAAGCGCCCCGGCGCGCGGCCAGGGCGGAGATCCAAGTTCTTAGGGTTTAGTGACTAGGCCGCGTAGGTCGCGCCGTCGTCGAAGGTGCTGCCGTCGTCGTGGGTGACGGCAAAGGGGTCGATCGGCTCGCCAACCACGTCCACCCAGGTGTGGAGCCAGGAACCGCTGCAGCCGTCTGCAGTAAGTTCGACGTGCATCACACCGCCGCCGATCGAGTGCGCCATAAATGGCACTCCGCTCTCGCCGCAGTGCAAGTCGTTCAAATGCTCTCTGCCCTTCTGAAAGGCAGACACTGCATCCGCAGGCTTAAACTCATGCGCAGACGGTAAGTCGTCGCGGTCAAGCCCGAACTGAGATACGCCCTCGAGCCGGTAGACATTGCCGGGCTCCAGACCATCCCAACCCTTGTGGTTGCACCACCAATAGACCTCGGGCCGGTTTCGTGCGGCGCTGAAGCCCGCAACCATCACCTCGCACGTCTGGCCGCTGAGGCGGTTATGCAAATCCTCGAAGACGTGAGGCAAAAGCCAAACGAGGTCGTCAAAGCGAGTGAGCTTGATCTCCCGCAAGATGCCGTCCAGCATTGGGAACGCCGCCGCATCGCCTCGGCTGGTGAAAACGGCGTGGATGCCATGAACGGGCCAAATCTTGGGGCCGATGCCGGTTAGGACGCCCGTATCGGGGGCATAGAATGCCGCATCGGCAAAAACGTGGACTCGGTCCTGCTGGACCACCGAAAGCATTGCGCTCATGCTGCGAGCCTTTCATTGAAATCAGTTGATGCGTTGCCCGTGCATCCGCCATCGGCAAACCCGAAGATCTTGAGGATCGAGCCGAAAAAGCCGCCACCACCACCACCGCCAATGCCAAACGCGGCGTTGAGGCCGATGTCGATGACCTTGTCCAGCACCTTGTCCAGCGCGTTTCGCAGCGCTTCCGCCGCAGACTTGCCGCTCCGCAGGTCACTAATGAAGCCGGACACCACGTCTTTCGACGTGTTTCGGAAGTCCTCGGCCGCCTGCCGCATGCTCTCCTGGCTGTCGGACAGCTTCTGCGCCTCAACGGACGCGTTGGCGTAGCCTGTGGCTAGTTCGTCGATCGTCGCCTTCAGCTGCGGCGTGATGGCCAGACCCGACTGTTGGGCGGCGGTCAGGAGTTCTTGCGTGGTTCGGGCCTTCTCGAGCGCAAAGCCGTAATCGTCCTGCAGCGGGTCAAGACCAGCGAGCGCCGCAGTCTCTGCCTGTAGCGCGGCTGTTCGTTCGCGGATCTGCTCGATCTCACGCTGAAAGTCCGACCGCTTCGACTTAGTGCCAGCAATCCCGCCGCCAGACTTGCTGCCGGATGGCGCCGCGAAGTCCTTGATGGAAACTGGGTCAACAACTGCAGGCGCGGCCGGCAGGCGTCCGGACTTGGGCGATGCCTGGCCGATCCCGTTGCGAGCCGCGTAGTCCCTGATGGCGTCGGGCGTTAAGCCACCGGCCGACGCGCGCAGCTGGTTGATGGCATCCTGCACCTCCCCAATTCGGGCTATGGCGCCGGTATTGTCGAAGCCGAGCTCAGTGTTGAGGGCGATCCGCTCTTGCAGCAACTTCAGTTCCGCCTCAAGCGACGCGATGTCGCCTTCTGCAGGTGCGGTGTCGACCTCTGGCGCGATGAGGCTATTGAAGATCTCGTCGTTCAAACTGAAGTTCGACAAGAAGCCGAGAACCGACCGTGCCTTCGCGTCCAATTCGTCAAGTTGGCCTAGCAGCTGTCCGATCGGGCCGTTGGCGATGCGAATGATGATTTCACCAAGGACTTCAACGGCGCCGCCCAGGCGCTCAATAGCGCCACCTGCCTTGTCGCTGGCGCCAGTAGCTTCATTGATACGGCCGGCAACGTCTACAAGCGTATTGCGCAGCTTCTCGTACTGCTGAGCGGTGGTTAGAACCGAGCCCGCGACCTTGTTCTCGAGCGTCACCGAACCGGCTTCGAACGCGCGGAAGAAGGCTTCAGAAGACACCTTGCCGTCAACGACAAGCTGCCGCAGCTTCGCAACAGATCCGCCGGCCTCGACTAGGCCGGCCGCGACCGCCTGGGCAATCGTTGGGACACCCTCGAGCACACTTGAAAATTCTTCCGACCTCACGACTCCACCGCCGAGCGCCTGGCTCAACTGCAGAAGCGCGCCACTAGCCGCGGTCGCATCCGTGCCAGCGACGCGCAGCGCAAGCGCGACTTTGTCGCTGAAGTTGATAAGCTCCTCGTTGGTGACGCCGAGCTCTTTCTGGGTCAGGGACAGCTTTGAATAAAGATCGACGAGCGACTGAATCGGCGCCGCATTCTTCTGGGCCGAGGCAAACAGCTTGTCGTAAACGCCAGTCAGCGCCTCGCCCTCGAGTCCGGCGACCTTGAGCGCGTTCTGGATCTGTGTGGCGGTGTCGATTAGCTCTTGGGCGTTTCGCAGGGCTGCGCCGCTAACGAGACCAGCAGCGACAGCAGCACCGGCGCGGCCGAATGAAGCGGCGATGGAGCCCGCCGACTGCTGCGCGCGCTTTTCAATCTTCCCTAGCTCTTTGATCGTCACGCCTTGGGCGCGGCGCATGGCGTTTTCATACTTCTTGATGTCAGCACTCAGCTGGACCACGAGGCGTTCTAAGTCTTGGGCTGCCATTCGGCCTCCATTTCTGCGCACGACTGCGCCCCGCGGCGGTGGCCACGGTGTGGTTGTGGATTGGGTTGTGAAGAGGGCGTTAGGCTTCGGGAGTTGCGTTATCAGCCGCGGCAGCCTCAACTTGTATTTTGGACCGGACGTCGTATTCTCGTGTTCTCGAGATACGGAGCAGGTCATGGCCGACGACGATAACAAGATTTACAAAAACGATCCCGACTCAAAACGTCCGCTGAACGAAGAACGCGGGAACTTTCAGAAGTCTTATACAACGTCCCACTTGGAGGACCAACTTAACCAAGGCGGTGGGTCTGGTAAGGGCGGTGGGTCCGGCAAGGATGGAGGCGACAAGAGCAAGAGCTGAGAATGACGGAACAGACCGCTGTGTTTGACTGGGCCTACTGGCTCTCCATCACTTCTAGCGCAGCAACCATAGCCGCGCTGATATACGCGGCGTATCAGGTGCGTCAGGCTCGAATATCTGCTTCGGCGTCAGCATCCTCAACCATATTCTCTATGATCCGCGCCGACGTTGAGCGCATAAGCCTGCAGACGGAAGACAAGGCTTACTACTTTGCCGTCTGCGACTTCCTGAACAACCTCGAATTTGCCTGCGCGCTCTATTTCGACGGGCAGTACGCCGGAAAAAGCGGCTCGCTGACTATCTCTTTGATCAAGTCAATGATGTCGATGGTCGACCGTATACCGCGCCTCAGGGAATGTGTCTCAAAAGCGATTCATGAGGAGACCACTTTTGAAAATATCAAGAGGTTTTCGAGTAAGTACAAGAAGGAGTGGACGCCAATTCAGCCAAAACAGAGCGTGGCCACTTCGCAAGACGGTATGAATCGATGAACTCTCCACGTACAACCTGAGGGTCGAATGGCGTGCATGCAACGGTTTCTCTCCGGTCGGCAGCCGCTAGCTTTGCTTGATCTTGAGCATGCGAAATCAATTCATCCAGATCCATTATCGACTGCCCTCAACATTTGAATTGAAAAAATGTGCGTTGTGGTACCGCGCCGCCCCTGCAGCAAGCGGCTTGGCAACTTCTGACACCCCCGGTGGGCCGAAAAACTCAATGATTTCTCGCGCGCGCGTTGCGCACGCGCTAGGCAAATTCCTGAGTTAGCGTTCGCGTTAGATTGGCGCACGGGTCCGTGGCCGAGACGCCCCGAAGACTGGAGGCCGGGGTGGGGCTTACGCCGCCACCCAGGCCACCTTCCAGCCAGGCTCGGCGAAGAAGTCATAATCTTCTCCCGCTCGGCAAAGTGTGCGAGCGCCGGTCGAAGCGTTCGGGCTCGGGCCGATCGCCACCCACGAATCCGCTGCCGCCTGAACGCGGAAGATGGGAGGCCCCATAACTTCGTGGTCTGCGGGCGCCACCAGTGTAGTTGTGCCGCCAGAGGCCAGGGATTCGCTGCCAGTAATGCGCGTGAGGAGTGCCGCACCTTTGATGAGGTTTCGCCCGTAGCTTGGGCCGACGTAGCCGGTGGTTACGTGAAGTCCTGCAAATGCCATTGTGTTTTCCTATCGTGTTCGTTGGTGAGTTAGAGCTTAGCCAGCGCCGCGCGCATCTTCTCGAGCGGATCGACTGGTTCACATTTTGCCGATGTTTGCGCGAGTGCTTGTCGCAATCGCTCTGCAGCCTCGTCGTAGTCAGATACGGGAACGACACGGGCCAAGTCGTTGGACGGCTCATCAACGAGCGAGAGCTCGCGAAGGTCGATCTCGTCGAGGTAGCGCTTCACGTTGCCCTTGCCGACTGAGGTGCGCTCAGGGACGAAGCCAATAGAGAGGCCGTCCAGAACACCAGCACGCATAAGGCTAAGCAAGCGCTTACCCTGATCTGTATCGAGCGCCAGGAGGCGTCCCTCGACCCATAGTCCCTTGGAATCTTCGCGCATCTGGGTCCAGACGCCGATGGGCAAGTCGTCGTGTCTGAAGGGGTTGCTGCTGCTGCCGTGCATCAGCTTCATCGTGGGCAGTCGCCCCTTGACGCGCCAAGCTCTCAGAGACTTCTCAAAGGATCCGCGGCGGATCACGTCGCGGTGACTGTCGAGGTTGTCGAAGACGGCGCCATAACCTGAAAAGGTGCCGTCCGCCGTGATGACTGGCTTGAAGAGGCTATTCTTTTTTTCCACCGTGCCGCTCCAGCCATTTCAGCAGTTGGGTGGCGGCCTTTAGGCCGATTGGCGGCGTGGGTACCTTTGCTTCGGTGGCTTCTGCTTCTTGGCCGCGATCGTCATTCTTGGTTGCCGTCTGCATTAGCGATACCCCACCGGAACTTGGCTTTCCTTGATCAGTCCGTTGCGCGCCGCCTTACGAAGGTCGATAGCGAGGTCGTTGTTTCGATCACTCGGTGCTCCGAAGAAGTCGCGGCCGAAGTCCGTGAGTCCCGTGGGATCAACACCCGCTCGCATGAAGTCTCTCCGAAGAGCGCCGAGCTTCCAGTGAGCGGCGGCCGCCAGGCAAAGAGCCGAGTAGAACTCGGTGGCGATTGCCTCATACTCAGGTCGGAAACTCTTCACGATGGCCGCGGAAGCCTGCCGTGTGAGCTCGTTCTTCTTCAGGGCGATTTCGTCAAGCGCGTCTTTGATGTCACGCTCTTCCCGCACCAGGCGGGCGATGGCATCGCGGTCGTCCGCGGGGGGCTCATACGAGATACCGGCGACCAATGCGGCCACGCGGTCCTTGTGCTCCTGCGGCGGTGTAGCCGCCTTGGCATGGATCGCCGCGAGCTCTTGTCGATTCGCCGCCTGCCGTTTGATTAGCTCTGTCTGGCGCTTCTCGACAGCTGCCAGTTCGGCCGAATGCTCTTCGGGCCGAGGGATATTCTTCATGTGTCACCTCAGGTGATGATTTGCGTGGCCAACCGCTTGAGCAGTGGCAGCGGGATAAGGGCGAGCCGGGTCATGCGGTCAGGGCTACTGAAACCGCGCTTGTAGATCCGAGTGACTGGATCGCCTTCGAAACGTCTGGCCGCAACGGTCATGAAGTTGGCCTCGGAAACCAAGACATCACCGGATCGAAAGTCGACATCCCCACCGGCAAGCCCTGCAGCTTGGTCGAGAAGGTCGGTTAGCTCCGTCTCAGCATTTACAGCGCCATCGCCTGCAGTACGCGGCAGGTCGCCCGTCTGCATCTCAGTTGCCACGCAGGTCACGGCTCTGTTGGCCGACAGCGCGAGGATGATGCGCGCCAGTTCGCGGGACGTGAATGTGGCCTTTCGACCGGAGGAGATGCGATCGGCCTCGCGAAGTCGACGCACAGTGTCGCGCACGACCGAGGGCGATACCGATAGCTCAGCCGCAATTACTTCCTCCGCCTCTGCGGAGGTCAGTGTTTTTTTCATCATGTTGAAGTTCCAGATAATTGGAAAACGGAAAACGCAGCAACCGGCCAAGCGTGAAGCCTGGCCGGTGCGCGATCGATACCCGGCGTCGCCGTCGCGGGTGGATTTATCGCCGTGGCGGTACATCCGCGCCTCCGGCAATGGGGAAGAAAAAAGCCAGCCCGAGGGCTGGCTAGTTAGGAACCCTACGAGAGGCCCGATATCTATTATCCGCGCCAGTCTGCAAAGTGGGACTCATGCAGCTGACAAAATCTTCGAAAGGCGTTCGCAGGCTTCTTGCAGCGCCTGGCGCCCCTTCCGCTCCGCAACTTTTCCTGCGAACCCTACCACGTTGCCAATGTCGGTCATGTTGCGCGCCGTGAGGGCCGCATCCAGTACGGTGACGTCTTGCGCCGGTAGTTTTGAAACGACTTCGGCACGGTCAAGGGTATGCTCATCATCACGGATCGTTGCCCCCTGGTTCGCCTTCTTCGGCATGGCCACCCATGACGAGAAAATGTCGCCGACATCCAGCGATCCAGTAGGGAGCACTGGCCGGGGATCTTGCTCAACTGGTGGCAAACCGGCGAAAGCCCTCGCTTCGTTCAGCGGCATGGTCGTCGGCGGCAGTGCCGGGAGCGGCCTATCTTTGACGCGGTTTGCACGCTCTCGCGCCTTTCTTCGACTTTCGGCAGTCTGCGGTATGAATTCCCCAGCGTAGCAGCCGAGCCAGTTGGCGAGGCGCAGCCGCTTGGCAAACTCCTCCTCTTCATCAAGATCTGCACCCTTAGCTCGTCCGAAGCGGTCCACCGGGCGTTTTCCCCGCCATGAGATGATTTGCCGGTTATTGCCAGGGCGTGTCGTCGTGCCATCTGCAACAGTCGGCATGATCCCGAAGCGCAGCGCGCCAAGCCGTACAATCTGTCCGCCACGCTTCTCGATGTCGCCGCCTAGGGGTCTTCTGTCTATGAGGCCTGGGCGATGAGGTTCGAGCTCTACGTTTTTGACCGCAGCCATCAGGGCTCCAACGGTCGGGCGTATCTCGTGCTCGCATTCGACTATGGGCGGCGCCGGCTCGTCGTCGCGCTCCTCTTCCTCGAAATTGTCATTGGCCGGTATAATCGACCAGTTTGTGCGGAGCGGTTCCGCGGGAGGACGAGAAATGGCGCGCCATTTAAGGATCACGGCCAAGTCATCGGATAGACCGGCATGACGAGGTGAAGACGATCTCGGAGTGGTGAAAATGTCAGAATCGTTTGCGGGCGCGTGTTCGCGCCAAGCGGCCACGGCCGCGCGGTGCTGTGCAGTAGTTCTCACGTGGATCTCGTAGGTTCGAGAGCGCTGTCCGTTGTTCGGATCTTTGCGCATGCTGTCGCTGCAGCGGGTTTTCAAGCATCAGGGATGCTAAATTGCAGATAAGAAGAAGACCCCTGCCGGTAAAGGCGGGTTTGATTAAAAAAATCAAAACACAGAAAAAACTCTGCACATGAGGTGGACGCGGGTGTGGTGCCGTCCCGACATGTGAAGATTGTAGGCCGGGGTCTTGCAACCAGCCTCGGGGCACTCTAACTTAAAAGGCAACTTGAGACAGCCGCGCATGGGGAAGCGACCAGGGCTGTTGCAATCTGGAAATTCCTCAAAAGTCTGGCGGGCGGTACGCGGTTCATCAAGGACTTCGCCCAGAGAAATAGGAGATGCGTATGAACGCTTCTTTGCTTCTCGAAGCCAGCCAGTCGAGGAAGACCATCCGACTGAAGTTTGATCTTCGGATCAGCTTGGCTTCGATAGTGGCCTTCTTCGGGCTGTAATGCGAAAGGCCCTTCAGAGAAATCTGGAGGGTCTTTTTGCTACTGCCAACACTTGCCGGACACCGTTGACCTTGATTGCATTGCGCCCCATCATACCCGGAAAGATGGAGGGCAGGATGGACGAGCAGCTACTTTACAACGTATCGAACGATCGCATTGACAGCCGGCAGATCGACGAGCTCATCGGCTTGGCTCGTGGCCTCGTAGCGGATGGCGCGATCAATCAGGCGGAGGTGGAGTTTCTTCAAAAGTGGCTAGTTGCCAATATCGCGTCGAGCAACCACCCTTTGCTGAGGCGCCTTTACCAAAGGGTGGCGGAGATATTGGCCGATGGCCACGTCGACGAGGAGGAGAAGGCGGAACTGCTGGACACCTTGAATAGGTTTTCAAATAGAGACTTCGAACTTGGTGAAAGCATGAAAGCGACGACTTTGCCCCTGTGTTCTCCTGCGCCGAAACTGGACTTCGCGGGAAGGAGCTACTGCTTCACCGGAACTTTCAACTTCGGTCAGCGAAAGCACTGCGAGGATGCGGTCATGCAGCGCGGGGCCTCGCCTGGCAGCCTGAACAGGAAGACCGACTACCTCGTCATCGGTGTCTACGCGACGGAGTCCTGGAAGCACTCTTCGTTCGGCAACAAGATCCTCAAGGCAGTTGAAATGCGCGACGCAGGGCTTCCGATCCGGATCGTTTCGGAGGAGCATTGGGTATCGCATTTGTAGGTGACAGTCATCGCGTGGTGATTGTCGGTTGAAGTTTCAAGGGGTGGGTGCGCGCAATAGGCGCGGCGTGCACAAGAAATTAACCATTCGTTAACGATTTGCGTTGACACTGTTAACGAACGGCGTATAAGCGGGGATAAGTAGAAATTCCCCCATTTACGCTTCATTAACCACTTGCAATGTTCCGTCGGATCGTGCAAATCAGAAGGCGTGCCTAGATCGAAACCTAGGCACGCCCTTTGTGTGTTTGCCGCGGTTGCCTGGCTTGCCGCGAAGCAAGCCGCGCGCCGAAGCGGTAGTCTGGACAACTCCGTAGATAGCGCCCAAAGGCCATTTTGGCAAGGCCAGAGGGAATGCGCATTATGTCTAAGCAGCCTCCTCTTCGTCCTGGCGTGGAAGCGCCTCGCTCGGGTCAATACCAGATCATTGGGCCGCGCGGTGGCGCGGGACCGGAAAGGACAGTCGTTCGCGGCGAGCCTCTTCCTCCCACGCCTAAGCCTGGATCCAGTTACAAACTGGTTGACCCCACCAAGACCAAGTAAGTCGATCAGGCCGGCGCGAATGCCGGCCTTTTCTTTTACAGGCAGCCGATCCGCTTAACCCGCGGCTTGTTATCATTCGCCGCAAGCGCCCGCAATTCCGCGACCAGCTCGCTTTTCTCTTCATGGAATTGATGAGGATCCCGATGGGACGGCGCTAGGCGCGCGAGCCGATCGGCGATGTCACGCAGCCTTGCTGCTGTTGTGTTGGTGGTCAAGTTGCTTTCTCAAATAGGTTGGCATGCCGGGGCAGTTCCAACTGCCAACCGGTGTTCCGACCGGGCGGGGGTTATAGGGGGTTGGAAGGAACTCCGGTTGGAACCCGTTGGAATGTGGTCGGAACGCGGTTGGAAGCTCAGTTGGAATGCACGGCAACTAGCCGCTGTCGCTGCTTCGAAGCTGGCCCTTCCATTTCAACTCTCAGCTTGCCGGACGCCAGAAGGCGCTTCATGGCGGCCTCAAGCTCCTTCTTCTTAACCCCTGCCGCGCCTGGCATATCGGCCATCACAGAAGGCGCGTAGGTGACCGATTTCGATGATGACACCCGCTGGCCACTGGCGTTGATGCCATCAAGCAGCTGGATGAATATGTCATCGGCCCGTTTAGCCAGGAGCGCGGCGGCTGGACTGGGGGTACCGTCGTCAAGAACAAACGCACCGGCTTTCCAACGTAGTCGTATTTCATCGCCTGTCGTGCCGTAGTTGGCTTTCATCGTCTTCAGTACTCGGGCATCGGGGTCAATGGAGTCGCCAGTCGGCCGCGTCAAATAGAGGCGGCTTCGCACGCTGTTATTCCAAGCTGTTGATCCGGAAGAACCGGATCCGCTTTTCATGCCTTCAACGGAGGGGTGAGCCAGAAGCAAAACGGCGCAATCACCTTCGATCGCCATTTTGCGCAGAAGGGCAATGAAGCCGCGTACATGCGGCCTCTTGATCTCGTCGCCGCCGAACAAGTCGGCTGCGGTGTCGAAGACGACAAACCGCGGTTTGAACTTCTCAACATGCTCCGCAATTTCGAGCCATAGGTCGGTTGGGTGCATCGTCCCATTCTTGTCGGGCGTGGCCAGTATGGCGTCGGAATCAGCCAGCGACAGGACCTGTAACGAATGAAGTGACGCTAGATCACGGTCCATAGATGCACTGATGTCAGCCAAGCGCCGGTGAAATTCCTCGGCCTCATCTTCCGCGCCGATGTAGAGCGCCCGATCCGCCGTAGGCGTAAGCCCGAGCGTTTCGCAGCCCATCGCAGCCGCAGCCGCAATCTGCAGTGCCAGAAGCGATTTGCCCACGCCGCCATCGCCGTTGAGGATTGTCACCGTCCGGTTCGGTATCAGCCCCTCAAGGAACCATTCGCGCACCGGGATTGGCCTGTGAGCAAAGCGCGACGCAGTGATGAAGTTAAGCGGATCGCGGCGCTTGGGCGGCAGTTCGATCTTCCTGACTTGTCGCAAAGATGGTGGCCCCCATTCGAAGAAGAAGGCGGAACCATGCTTGTAGATGTTGCCCTTCACCCGGTCGACGGTCGCATTGTACAGCCGACCCATGCCGATCGATCCGCCGTAGAGATCAAGGAAGTCGTAGAGCTCATCCGGCACATTGTCGTTTGCAGCGGTTCGCTTTGGCTCGCACATGACATCAGCTAGCGAGTCCGCACGGCCTGCGCAGACATCGCGCGCAGCGTCGACTATGCTTTGCGGCACTGTGCACGCGAACGGCGCCGGGATGGCGCGGTCACCGTCGAAGACGGTGAGCATTTGCGTTTCCTCGTCCGCATCAGCGTCGAACTTCTGCAGGCTGTCGGTGAGGATCGCGAGTTGGTCTATCTGGTCCGCTGGGACGTCCACCCAATGGGCGACGGGCAACAAGTCTCCGCGTGATGTTGCGCCTGGCGGCCTAAGGCACATTTCGCCAGAAAGACGGCCGGCGAACGAGTATCGATAATCCCAAATGGCTTCGCGCGGATCGGGCTTAGACTGCGTGGTTGCGGCGGTTGTCATTGGCGCTAACGGCCTCTCTGGTCATCTTCACTGCAAGATCATGGCCGAAAGTGACCACACGGCCTTGGCGACCCATCGGGCCATATACGAAGTGGCTGCCGTCCGGCGCGCGCATAAGGCGGCATCCGAGGATCCGGCACTCAGGCGTCAGCTGGACATCGAACTGCGCCACCTGCCTTACTCCATGCGTTTCACCGCTAGGGGTGCGCCTAACGTTCAAGACTTGCACGGCTTCACCTCCACCGAATAGCCAAGCGCGAGCTTGCCGGTTTTGTTCAGGTACTGGACTATGTACCGCGGTGGGTCATAGTCGCCAGCGGCGACGCCAACGACCTTTACGGGTAGATTGGGCATGCCGTCGGTCGACAGGTGGATGTAGTCCCAGACGTCAGCGACGCCATCAAACGGCGCGACGGGAATCGATCTTGTCATCAGCGTTCTCCTTGTGATTGTCGTTGGCGGGGTCGCGACCGGTGAGTTGGTAGAACTCCGCCCAAGTGATGCGGCGCCCACGGTAAGGGCGGTCGGGGTCTGGCTTGGTAGTGGTCATACTGCCTCCCATGGCTGGAAAGCCCGCCGACGGTGCCGGCAGGCGGTTGATGGTTGGTGGTGTGGCGGGTTTGGTTAGGCTTTACTCAAAGAAGCCAGGGTGTGTGTCCTGGTGAAGTGGTTGGCAAGGCTTTGGACGTCGGCCTCGGTCAGATCGGTATCGCTCGACGCCATTTGCTGAATTCGGCTCGTCACAACGTCCTCAAGTCGCTCAAGCAGCTCGCGTCCCTCGTTCTCGCGGATCATGCCGCCACCTGCGCGCGGTTGGCGATCCGCTGGTCAATCCAAGCCTCAACCTCCGCTCGCACAAATGCGATGCGCCGTTCGGTCAGCTGGACTGGCTTAGGGAACTGTCCTTCCGTCGCCATCAGGGTCAAAAGCGTCCGCGAAAGGCTAGTGGCCTCGGCCGCTTCCTTAGGGTTCATGAGGCGGGGCTTGTTGTCGTTGGCAGCTTCCATAATTTTTTCTCCTCCGGGGTTGACATGTTTGTACAATTTTGTAGATTGACTCATGAGCTTTGATTGGCATATCTGCATTCAAAGCCAATGGACGCTAATGGCGTTATACAAAATTGTCAATAGGGAAACTGCGCCTACTTGGTGCAATACCTTTCCCAATCGTCCATGAGTGCCCTCCTCTTCTGCAGTGCATCCTGACGACGGTAGGCGGCTTCCGTCTTGTCCCTGACCGTATGTGCCAGCGCCATTTCAATCACGTCTCGCGGATGGTGTGTCTCGTCCCCAGCCCAATCTCTGAACGTGCTTCGAATCCCGTGGATCGTCACTGTCTTGTCGCCTGACGCGGCACGTAAGCTCTTGTTCATGGCGGTATCGCTGATGGGCGTTACCACCTTCCCGCCTTCAAACACTAGATCGCTCGTCGCAGCCTGTTTCTGCGTCTTAAGGATGGCTACAGCCCTATCGGTCAACGGTACGCGATGCTCAGCACCTGCCTTCATGCGGACCGCTGGTATCACCCACAAAGCCCCATCCAGATCGATTTCGGACCAAACTGCACCCCGAACCTCACCAGACCGGCAAGCTGTCAGGCAAAGGAATTCAACGGCTCGCGCCGATACCGCACTGGATTCCCTCAAAGCCCTCATGGTGGCGGGCATTGCCTTGTAGTCGAGCGCGGGATGATGCCCACGCGAAAGCTTATTGCGGGCCGGTAGGAGGTTTTCCAGTGCGCCGCGCCATGCTGCCGGGTTATCACCTTTGAAAAGACCCCTCGCCTTTGCGGTGTCCATCACGGCCGCTATGCGCATTCGGGTTCTGTCTGCCGTTTCCGGCTTAGTCTCCCATATCGGATTCAGCGTCCTTACAACGTCGTCGATCGTCACCTTTGCCACCGGCAGGTCGTGGAGCGGCTTGGCGTATTCGCGCAACGTCATTGCCCACTGTTGGCGATGCTTTTCGTTTTTACTAGACTTCGCCTTGACCTTGATGACGTCCTCCATGATCTCTGCAAAGGTCGCACCGGTCTTCTTGTCTGCCTTTGGATCCTCTTTGCGCGCCAGCATGTCACGTATCGCTGCAGCCTTCTCACGAGCCAAGGACACCGGGACGGGCGCGGTGCCAGCGCCATAGCCACCCAGACCCAACTCGGCGCGCTTGCCTTCCCATCTGTAGACAAAAAGCCATTGCTTACTGCCGCCTGGCCGAACGCGCAGGTAGAGCCCATCTCCGTCCGAATAAATCCCCGGTTCGGAAAGCGCTTTGCACGCCTTCTCAGTCAACTTGTGTCTCGCCATTGCCCAATCCTGCCATAACATTTGGCCTAAATTCGTTGAGCAATATAAGCCGACCAGACACAAAATCTAGCGTGTGTTTTACGCATTGACGCTAATTGTCGTAATCATGCGGACACCCCATCCGCCACCTTGGTTCATCCGGCCTGCTTTCAACAGCACACACTGCCGGCTTCGCCTTTTTGCCGTAGAGCAACGGTCATGGGGTCAGCCGTCGGTTGAAACGCTGAGTGGCTTCCAGTCCTCGATCTCCTGCTTCAGACGCTCGATTCTGTCTGACACGTGGCGGACAGCATCGCTGCCGAGCAGGAGTTGCGGCGGCGGGTTGCAGGATTCGACCAGCGCCAAAACCGCCGCAGCGAGCTTTTCCGGATCGCCGGGCTGCTTCCCGCTCCTTGCCTTGCGCGCCTCACGGATCGGATCGAACAGGGCGTCATAGTCCGCAATCGAACGTTCGGTTCGAACCATCGAGCGCCCGGCCCAATCGGTTCGGAAGGAGCCTGGGCAAAGCGTGGTGACATGCACGCCGAACGGCGTCATCTCCGCGCGCATGACTTCGGATATCCCCTGAAGGGCGAACTTGCTTCCGCAATAATAGGCAATGCCAGGCATGGTAATCATGCCGCCCATCGAGGTCACGTTCACGATGAACCCGCCGCGTCTTTCACGGAAGCGCGGAAGGAACGCCTTGGCGACCGCGACGGCGCCGAAGACGTTCACATCGAACTGACGCCGCATCTCCTCCAGGGGCGACTCTTCGAGAATCCCCTCATGGCCGTATCCGGCGTTGTTGATCAACACGTCCACGGGCCCGTAATCCTCCTCGACCTGCTGCGCGATGTCGGCAATACGGTCGAATTCCGTTACATCGCACAGAACGGATCGAACCGTCGGCAGGTGGCTCGCAAGAAAAGTGCGGGCGTCTTCGGAGCGGACGGCGCCGACCACCTGGTGCCCTTGACGGCTGGCGGACGTCGCGATTGCGAGGCCGAAGCCGGAGTTGGCCCCAGTAATGAAAAAAGTCTTGCGCGGCATGATTGCTCTCTCGATCCTGTTTGCTCTATCGTCTTGATGAATAATCTTCGGAACGGCGAGAAACCATTGCAATACCTATGAATATCTTGTCAGATCCTATGACGCTCGGGGATAGATCTCCTGAACGCCACGCGCTGGCCGCACTGGCCGCGTCGCTTGCGCCGAACCACGGTTACAACCCGACACGCCTCAACGGAGTTCGCATCCTCAGGAGCGAGGCAGTGCTTCACGATGTGCCCGTGCTCTACAAGCCGGGGGCGGTTTTCGTGTTGCAGGGCCGCAAGCAGGGCATGCTCGATGGCGAGGTCTACCGCTATGACGCGGAACATTATCTAGCCGTGTCGGTGCCGGTTCCTTTTCGGATGGAATCCGCAGCCAGTCCGGAATATCCCTTGCTGGCGGTCTATGTTGAGTTTGACATGGCGCTGGCCGCCGAGATCGCTTCGGCCGTGGCGGAAGCGCAGCCCGGACCGGAGATCGCCAAGGCACGCGGACTCGTATCGAACAGAATGGAGCGCGATATCGAGGATGTCGTACAGCGTCTGCTGCTGGCGCTCAATGATCCGCTTGAAACCGCCGTTCTCGGGGCTGCCATCCTGCGCGAGTTACATTACCGGGTTCTCGTCGGGCCGCAGGGCGGTGCGATGATTGCGGCCCTGCAACAGCAGGGCACATCCGGCAGGATCGTGCGGAGCCTCGCCTGGCTGCGCGAGAACTACGGTTCCGGCATCTCGGTTGCCGCGCTGGCGAACGAGGCGGGCATGAGCGTGCCATCCTACCACGTTCACTTCAAAGCCCTGACCGGCAGCAGTCCCATTCAGTATGTGAAGGCGATGCGGCTTCACGAGGCAAGGCTGATGATCGCCCGGCGGGATAAATCGATCGCCGAGGTTGCGGGGGCCGTCGGGTACGCCAGTGCCGCTCAGTTCAGCCGGGATTTCAAACGACATTTCCAGCGCACAGCGTCGAAGGAGGCCAGATGGGTCCGACAACATCTGGGCGAACTCTCATGACGTGTCTTCGCCAAAAGCGCGATAGTAGGGACGTGGCAAGACTACCTTGAACGGTTTGAGGCTGTGGACAGGTGGCGTCCGGCTTCCACCATGCCGCAATTCGAATTGGCAAAGGCTTGGGGATCAAAGGTTGAGCACGATTTCATGACTCGCATGTTCATCTGTCGATGCCCGCCGTTCAGCAGTTCACAATTGCGAACGATATGCCCTTTTCCCCGCTTGATGGCGCTTTCCTTCGGGCTTGCCCACCGCATCCAGCAATCGCCGAAAGCTCGGACACTCCATATGTGACGGCGCCCGGCAATCGGCGACGTGGCGGAGCGTCTCACGCAACGCGGACAATTCGTGGATTTGCCGATCGATTTCATCGGCCTTTTCGCGAAGCACGTCACGCGGCAATTCCGGCATGCCGTTTCGGCCGAACATGCCGGCAATTTCCTCAAGCGAAAAACCCGCCGACTTTGCCATCGCGATGAGCTTGAGTTGCAGCAGCACTTCCGGCGGGAACTGCCGCCGCAGTCCGTGCCGGGAAACCGAGGAAATCAGTCCGGCCTCCTCATAGTAGCGTAGCGCGGAGGGTTTCATTCCGCTTCGCGCCGCGACCTCTCCTATATCCAGAAATTTCATGCTTGACCTCAAGTTGGCTTGAAGTGGCAGCCTGCTCCCGAAACGAATTTCAAGCAAGAGGACAATAGGATGGAACAGACAAAACCGCGCTCATCGACGAACGCGCAATCGGGAATCACGACCACGCTGGCGCTTGCCATGCTGCTGGCATCGCTCGGCACCAGTATCGTCAATATCGCGCTGCCCATGCTGGCGGAGGCATTTTCAGCGCCTTTCTCACAGGTGCAGGCGGCCGTTGTCGCCTATCTCGCAGCGCTTACGGTTTCGGTCGTCGTCGCCGGCCGGCTTGGCGACACTTACGGTCTGAAGCCGATGCTCCTGGTCGGTCTGATCGTCTTCGCCGCCGCGTCGCTGCTCTGCGCGCTCGCGCCGAACCTGTGGCTGCTGATCGGTGCACGAACCCTGCAAGGCGTCGGTGCCGCCTTCCTCATGACGCTCGCCATGGCCCTGATGCGCCAGACGGCGAGCGAGGCCCGCATCGGGCGGGCAATGGGCCTGCTCGGCACGGTATCTGCGCTGGGGACGGCACTTGGCCCGACGCTCGGCGGCCTGCTGATCCCGATAACAGGATGGCGCGGCATTTTCGGGGTGCAGATACCATTGGCGGTTCTTGCGCTGGTCCTCGCCATCAAGACGCTGCCGCACCATACGATTAAGGGAAAAGCGCCGTCTGCAAGCCTGTGGTCGGGGATCAATCGGAGCCTCGTGCCCAACCTCGTCGTCAATATACTCGTTGCCGCCGTCATGATGACGACGCTGGTGGTCGGCCCCTTTTATCTCAGCCTCGGTCTCGGCCTGACGGCTGGCCATGTCGGGTTTGTCATGGCGGTCGGTCCGATGATCTCCATCTTCAGCGGGATTCCATCCGGCCGGCTCGTCGATTCCTGGGGAAGCAACCGCGTGCTTGTCATTGGGCTGATGCTGTTGGCTGTCGGGGCGTTCATGCTGGCGTTCTTGCCCAACATGACAGGCGTTGCCGGTTATTTATTGTCCATCGCCGTCCTGACGCCAGGTTACCAGCTCTTTCAATCCGCCAACAACACGGCTGCGCTGGCGGACGTACCGAAGGATCGACGCGGTACGGTTTCCGGGACGCTTAACCTGTCGCGCAATATCGGCCTGATCGCGGGCGCATCGCTGATGGGGGCCGTCTTCGCCGTCGGAGTCGGGACCGAAGAATTCGCCAAAGCGACCGGTTCAGCCATTGCGGCGGGGATGCGACTTACTTTCCTGGTGGCCGGAATGATGATGCTCGTCGCCATCGCCGTCGCGCTTGGAGTTTACAATCCCGACAAACGTTCGCGTTGACCACCATCACCAGCGCCGCCGGCCAGCACTTATCCTGTGCAACAGGCTCAGTAAACCTTCGCGTCGGCCGTGCCCTTCGCGGCCTCGGTCGACTTGAAGTCGGCGAGCAGTCTGGCTGCGGCTTCCGCGAAGAGCGTCACGTCGTTGCCGATGGCGACGAAGGTCGCGCCGAGTTCGACGTAACGCTTCGACAGCGCCAGATCGCCGATGAGGATGCCGGCGGCCTTGCCGTGCGATTGGATCTTCAGGATCGCTTTCTCGACCTCCTCCTGCACCTCCGGCGCACCGGGATTGCCGAGATATCCGAGGTCTGCGGCCAGATCGGCCGGACCGATGAAGACACCGTCCACGCCTTCGGTCGAGGCAATGTCGTCAAGCGCGGCAAGGCCGGCGCGGCTCTCGACCTGCAGCAGAAGGCAGATCTCGTCATTGGCGGTCTGAACGTAGTCTTCGATGCGGTTGAAATCCGAGGCACGGGCGATCGCCGCGCCGACACCGCGTACCCCGTGGGGCGGATAGCGGACCGCCCGTACCATCGCCTCCGCCTGTTCCCTGCCGTGCACCATGGGCACCAGCAGGCTCTGGGCGCCGATATCGAGCAACTGCTTGATGATCCAGGTTTCGCCGATCGGCGGGCGGATTACCGCGTGGCTTTTCGACCCCTTCATCGCCTGCAATTGCGCGACCATCGTCGGGATATCGTTGGGAGCGTGTTCTCCATCGATCAGAAGCCAGTCGTAACCGACGCCTGCGGATATCTCCACGGTATAGGGATTGGCAAGCGCCTGCCAGAAACCGATCTGCGTGCGCTTTTCCTTAAGAGCCTGTTTGAAATGATTTTTCGGCGCAGGCATGGGAATATCCTCGAATCTGGTTGTCGCATCGGCCCGAAGACGGTCTACACCTTTCCCGTCACGGTTCCTATTCGGGGAAACGAACACCAGCCTGCGAATTCAGGCCGAGGTCCACTCTGCCAGGAAGTCCTCAGCCTCCTCGTGCGACATTCCCATGATCCTGCTGCCGAATTCGAAACTGAAGCCGTTGCGCGCGAAAGCCGAGAGTTCCTTGGCCTTGCGCTTCTCGTCGAACTCGACACGACGAAACGGGCCGAACGCGCGCTTGCGCGCGAAGACAAGCGCTGCGCGGAAATCATCCGTATCGACCAGCGCATTATCGATGATCTGGCGGTCGACGCCTTTTTCCGCGAGCTTGCGCGCAATGATACGCCGCGACTTACCGGCAGCAGTCGAGGAACGCACCCTTACCTCGGCATAGGATAGATCGTCCAGCGCGCGTATCTGCCGGCCGAATTCCACGGCGGCAAGCGACAGCGCCTTGATCTGCGCTTCGGAAATGCCCTCGAACTTCTGACGCGCCTTGCGGGCAATCGCGGTGGAAAGCTCGTGCTCGGTCATCATCTTGCGCGACAAACGATAAGCAGCGGAATTCTTCACCCAGGCCAGCATGCGCGGGGTCGGCTCCGTCATTTCCGTCTGCTCGTCGTCCGTGCCGCTCATCGGGCCTCTTGTCCGATATTGCCGTCTTCCCGCAGCCCGCGTCCCTCCGACACGGGCGCCATCAGGAAGGCCAGCAGCGTCAGCGGCAGGATCGCCACGAAGCTGGTCGAGATGCCATAAAGTTCGGCGATACTGCCGAGCAAAGGCGGAACGCCGATGGTCGCAACCAGCATCACCATGGACAGTGCTGCAAGGTTCTCCGCCGGGGAATTCACGCTGCGCATAGAGATGACAGTGGAGACCGCCAAAGGATAATTGAAGGCAACACCGCAACCGATCAAAGCCAGCGCAATCGCCGCCAGCCACTCATTTTCAAAGTTGAGGATAATGCCGAGCCCCACGGCGACGAGAACGGCCGAAGCGCGCAACAGCAACGAGGGCCGGAAGATCCCGCGCAGCCAGTCGCCCGCAAGACGGGTGGCCCCCATGCCAATGGTGAAGAAGGCAAAGAGAAGCCCTGCCCTTGCCGGGTCGGTCGTCACGCGTTCGCGGATCAGAAACATGCCCCAGTCATAGATCGCGCCCTCGATGATGGCCAGACCGAACAGCATCAGCGCGACCAGAAGGATGGCGCGGGTCGGCCGGATGAAGACCGGCGCCGCGCTACCCGATTTCGCCTGCGCGCTCATCGCGTCCGGCGTGATCCGCAATACGATGAGCGCGCAGGCGAAGACCAGCAAGCCGATTACGGCCAGATGGGCAAAGGGTGTCATGCCCTGCCCCGCCGCCCAGCCTGACGCCATCGTTCCCAGAATCAGGCCGACGGACCAGAAGCCGTGGCTGCGGGAGATGACCTTGACACCGCTCGATTGCTCGATGCCGGTCGAGATCATGTTCTGCGCAACGTCGAGCATGGTGCGGATGAACGCGAAGAAGACGAAGCAGACAACGAAACCGGCATAGGGCACCATCGCCAGCAGCGGCGTGACGACGCTGAGGATCATCAGACTGAGCGCGGCGGTGCGCCGCGGCGAAAACCGGTTGTTGACCCTGCCGGCAATGGGCAGAGCAAGAACGGTGCCGAGCGCACCGCCGAGAAGGGCAAGGCCGAGCGTCGCCTTGTTCACCTGCATCGCCGCCTGGATATTCGGAAGGCGGGTGAACAGCGAAATGAAAAGGACCGAATTACAAAAGAAGATCAGCGCCGGAGGCGCAAGAATAGGCATGGAGGGAGGACCGGAATGCAGAAAGTCGGAGACCGAATGTTTCTGCATTGCGTCGCACAAAGCGCGGTCGCGGGCAAGCCCCCGCAGGCCCGGCATTTCCGTGAGAAGCCGTGCCGGAACCCGTCACGCCCTGCGGCTGGAACGCCAGGGCCGTCAATCGCTTTTCCGAAAGCGCGCTCAGCGGGCCTCTATATCGCCCCTGGCCCACATTTCCATGGTCTCCGACATGAAATCCGCAAAACGGCCCTCTTCGATCGATTTGCGGATGCCCTGCATCAACTCCTGATAATAGGAGAGATTGTTCCACGACAGCAGCATGCCGCCAAGCGCCTCGTTGGAGCGGATGAGGTGGTGAAGATAGGCACGGGAATAATCGCGGGACGCCGGGCAGTTCGATTCCTCGTCCAGCGGCCGCATGTCCTCGGCGTGGCGGGCGTTGCGGATATTGACCTTGCCGCGCCGGGTGAAGGCAAGACCGTGGCGGCCGGAACGGGTCGGCATCACGCAGTCGAACATGTCGATGCCGTGCGCCACGGATTTCAGAATGTCGTCCGGGGTGCCGACGCCCATCAGGTAACGAGGCTTTTCCGTGGGGAGCACCGGCAGGGTGATGTCGAGCATCTCAAGCATGACGTCCTGCGGCTCGCCGACCGCGAGACCGCCGACGGCATAACCCTTGAGATCGAGCTCTCTCAACCCTTCCGCCGAACGGATGCGTAGTTCCGGAACGTCGCCACCTTGGACAATGCCGAACATCGCCTTGCCCGGCTGCTCGCCGAAGGCGACGCGGCAGCGCTCGGCCCAACGCAGAGACATCTCCATGGCGCGCTCGATTTCCTTGGGCTCGGCCGGGAGCGCGACGCATTCATCGAGCTGCATCTGGATGTCGCTGTCCAGCAGGCCCTGGATCTCGATCGAACGTTCCGGCGACATGTGATGGATCGAGCCGTCGACATGGCTCTTGAAGGTGACGCCCTGTTCGTCGAGTTTGCGAAGCCCCGACAGCGACATGACCTGAAAACCGCCGCTATCGGTCAGGATGGGGTGCGGCCAGCGGATCAGTTCATGCAGGCCGCCGAGCCGGGCGACCCGCTCGGGACCCGGCCTGAGCATCAGATGGTAGGTGTTGCCGAGAATGATGTCGGCGCCCCCTTCCCTGACCTGATCGAGATACATGGCCTTGACGGTGCCGACCGTGCCGACCGGCATGAAGGCAGGCGTGCGGATCACACCGCGCGGCATGGATATCTCGCCGAGGCGCGCCTTGCCGGACGTGGCTTTGAGGGTGAACTGGAACTTCTCGTGCATCGGTTCAGGGGTCTTTCCGGAACAGCAGGCTGGAATCGCCGTAGGAATAGAAACGGTAGCCGGTTTCGATGGCATGGGCATAAGCCGCCCGCATGGTGTCGAGCCCGGCAAAGGCGGAAACCAGCATGAACAGCGTCGAACGCGGCAGGTGAAAATTCGTCATCAGGACATCGACGGCGCGGAAACGATAGCCCGGCGTGATGAAGATATCGGTCGCGCCGGACCAGGCACGCACCTCGCCCGCTTCTGTCGCAGCGCTTTCCAGGAGCCGCAGCGACGTCGTGCCGACGCAAACGATGCGCCCGCCGCGTTGCCGGACCGCATTCAGCGCGGAGGCGGTCCTCGCCGGCACATGGCCGATCTCGTGATGCATCTTGTGGTCGGCGGTGTCGTCTGCCTTGACCGGCAGGAAGGTGCCGGCGCCGACATGCAGCGTGACGAAATGCCGTTCAATGCCCGCGGCATCGAGCTTCTCGAACAGTTCCGGCGTGAAATGGAGACCCGCGGTGGGTGCCGCCACCGCACCTTCTTCCCGCGCATAGATGGTCTGATAGTCCTTGCGGTCCTGGCTGTCTTCCGGCCGCTTGGCGGCGATATAGGGCGGCAGCGGAATATGACCGACCGCCGCAATCGCCTGGTCGAGATCGGGACCCGACAGATCGAAGGCCAGCTCGATTTCGCCCGCCTCGCCCTTCTCCGAGACTGTCGCGGCGAGCGTACCGAGCAGGCAGGTTTCGCCGTTGTGTCCGAACTCGATGCGGTCCCCGGCCTTGATGCGCTTGCCGGGACGGGCAAACGCCCGCCAGCGGTTGGCGGCAACGCGCATGTGCAGGGTGCAGGAAACGGGCGTGCGCTCCGCCCCTTCCCGCAAACGAACGCCTTCGAGCTGCGCCGGTATGACCTTGGTATCGTTGAAGACCAGCGCGTCGCCGGGTTTCAGGAAGGAGTCGAGATCATAAACGTTCCGGTCTTCCAAGATGGGAACGCCATCGGGACGCACGACCAGCAGGCGCGCATGATCGCGCGGGCTTGCGGGCCTCAGCGCAATACTCTCTTCCGGAAGGTCGAAGTCGAATTCGTCTACACGCATGGCAACACTATTTCATCAAACGCGAAAACCCGCCCGGGCGCAAAGCGCCGAGGCGGGCTCCGATTTTCCCGACGATCAGGCGTCGGCGGCAACCTTCATCGAAACGATGGAGTCGGGATCGCGCACCGGCTCGCCGCGCTTGATCTGATCGATGACGTCCATGCCTTCGATGACCTGGCCCCAGACCGAATACTGCTTGTTCAGCCAGGGGGCATCGGTAAAGCAGATGAAGAACTGCGAGTTGGCGGAGTTCGGGTTCTGCGAACGGGCCATCGAGCAGGTGCCGCGCACGTGCGGGGTGGCGGAGAACTCGGCCTTCAGGTCGGGCTTCTGGGAGCCGCCCATGCCGGCGCGAGCCGGGTTGAAGCTGTCCGAGCCCTGCTTGCCGAACTGCACGTCGCCCGTCTGGGCCATGAAGTCCTCGATGACGCGGTGGAAGACAACACCGTCATAGGCGGCCTCGCGCGCCAGTTCCTTGATCCGCGCGACGTGGCCGGGAGCCAAGTCCGGGAAAAGGGAAATCACGACGCGACCCTTCGTGGTTTCCATGATGATGGTGTTTTCCGGATCCTTGATCTCGGCCATTGATTTACTCCCTGTTGTGGGCCTCGGCCCTCAGTTTCTGCCGACAGTTACCTTGATCATGCGATCCGGATCGGAGACTTCGCCGTTTCCGCCCTGACCGCGCTTGATCTTGTCGACGTATTCCATGCCCGCCACGACCTTGCCGACGACCGTGTACTGGCCGTTCAGGAAGCCGCCATCGGCGAACATGATGAAGAACTGCGAATTGGCGGAATTCGGGTCCTGCGCGCGCGCCATGCCGACGGTGCCGCGTTCGAAGGGAACGCTGGAGAACTCGGCCGGCAGATCCGGCAGGCTGGAACCGCCCGTGCCTGCGCGGCTTGCGTCATAACCATCGTTCATGTCGCCGAACTGAACGTCGCCGGTCTGGGCCATGAAGCCGTCGATGACCCGATGGAAGGCGACATTGTCGTATTCGCCCTTCTTCGCGAGTTCCTTGATCTGCGCGACATGCTTCGGCGCGACGTCCGGAAGAAGTTCGATGACGACCGGACCGTCCTTCAACTGAATGGTCAGATAATCGTCGCTGGAAGCAGCTTTCACCGCGCTAGCGGTCGCGAAGGCCACGACGAGCGCGGCGGCAATACGAAAGAGTTTCATGGTCACTCCACAGACTAAAACAAGAGGGGCCTCAGCGCCCGAGCTTCGATTTCAGGGCAGCCAAAACTGCCGGCGGCACGAAAGCGCTGACATCGCCACCCATGGCGGCGATCTGGCGAACCAATGTGGCGGTAATGGGCCGGGAAGCCGTCCCGGCAGGCAGGAAAATTGTCTGCAGGTCCGGTGCCATCTGATAATTCATGCCGGCCATCTGCATTTCATAGTCGAGATCGGTGCCGTCGCGCAGGCCGCGGACAAGCAGGGTGGCACCGTTGCGCCGCGCCGCGTCCACCGCGAGACCGTCGAAAGAGACGACATCGATATCCGCCGCCCGATCCGGCAACGCATCCGTCAGGGAACGACGGATCAGCTCGGCCCGTTCATCATAGCTGAACAGCGGCGTCTTACCGGGATGAATGCCGATTGCGACGATCACTTTCGACACGACGTTCAGCGACTGGACCAGCACGTCGAGGTGACCATTGGTCATCGGATCGAAGGAACCTGGATAAAAAGCGGTCGTCATGGCAGCCCGATCATTGTCTCGACGCCTTTTGTCACGGAAGAGCGCCCGCCGCAAGTGATTTGGCCGCGGCTCCCCGAGCTTCGGAAACAGGTCGCGAAGATGAACAGCCGCTGAATGCGGCATTCAAGGCGGCTTCAGCCGGACGGGAGCATGATGGCGATACTGGTTCACAGGAACCAGCCATCTGAGGTCCCTTTTCCATGCTCGCTGTCGTGACTTTCCTCGCAATCGCCACCTCCTACCTGCTGGAAATGGCAGTTCTCGCTCTTCGCGCCTTTCTGGCGACCGGCGAGACCTCGTCGCGGCGCTGCAACGAAGATGAACGCCAGATGAACGAGCCGTTAAGGCGCGTTTCAGACGCACCTCTCTATTAACACTAACCAGTCGCTACGGAACCGATATTCCGCCAGCGCATTGTCACGGCAAATCTGCCGGTTTCGAAAGGATAACGACTATGCCCGACAAAGTAACACTGATCAATGTGGTCTGGATGTTGATGATGACGGCAATGGTTGCCACCTCCATGACCTTCTACATGGCCGACAGCAGCCAGGCGCAGTTCGGTCCGCCGATGACCGCGCGTTACCACAGCTTCGGGCATTGATCCGAAACTGGAACATTCGCGTTAAACGTTCAACCGCCGCAGAGAAAAGAAAGGAAGATCATGTTCATAACGCTGACAGTTCTTGCCGCCTTGATCAGCGGCATGTTCGTTGCCTCGGTCGCTTCGACAGTTACCGCCCTTCGGCGTGAAAGCGACGATTACAAGGCATTGATCGAACGCCACAGGGCGTTCTGAGCTGAGCGCGTAAATCTCGCGCTCCCTGAGCCGTCGGATCCACACGAGCGGCGCGAAGAGTTTCAAAGACCTCCAAGGAAAAAGCAACGGTGTTAAGCGTCAAGCACCGTTGCTCTATGAGTTTGCATTCCGGCGTTGATAATAATGATCTTCCTGCGCATCAGGCAGGAGAGCAAGCTTTTCGGATCCAGCCTTTGCTTTGCTCTCTCAACGGTTCGATGAAATCCCGAACGCACAGAGGTTCTGCTTTGTTACAAAAGCGAGTTCGGCTCAGGGAAGACGAGACGCCTTTACGAGTGTCTCGACGGTAGAGTACCCCTCAACACAATCAAACCCGGAACAACATATCCAATGTTCCGGCCTTCCATGCACAAGACTGCCGAAGCGGTGCATCACGCCGCTGGGTCATGTTGACGTTGTCGCGACCGGCTCCAGACATTCTCAGAACGGAATGTCGTCGTCCATGTCGCGGGAGAAACCGCCGCCGGAGGGGGCGTTCGATCCGCCGCGGTTGCCGGAGGGGCCGCCGCGCGAGGGGGCGGGGGAGCCGTAGTCGTCGCCATAGCCGCCGCCGAAGTCGCCGCCGCGGGCAGCGCCCTGCCCGCCGCCTTCGCCGCGGCCGCCGAGCATGGTCAGGTTCGAATTGAAGCCCTGGAGCACCACTTCGGTCGAATAGCGATCCTGGCCGCTCTGGTCCTGCCACTTGCGGGTCTGGAGCTGACCTTCGACATAGACCGTCGAGCCCTTGCGCAGATATTGCTCGGCAACCTTGCAGAGACCTTCGTTGAAGATCACCACCGTGTGCCATTCGGTCTTTTCCTTGCGCTCGCCGGTGTTGCGGTCACGCCAGCTTTCCGACGTCGCGATGCGCAGGTTGGCAATCGGTCGACCGTCCTGGGTACGGCGGATTTCCGGGTCGGCCCCGAGATTGCCGATCAATATTACCTTGTTGACGCTACCAGCCATATTACTCACCTTGCTGCCGCCAAAGCGGCGCCCTAAAACCTATTCAATTTTCACCTTATCCCATCCGCCCGCCGGAATGGGCCGTGATCCTCTGTAATCCACAGCGAAAATGTTCTTTATTTGTTCTAATGATCGACTAAGATGCTGTCAATAGAATCGCATTCCGGCCAACAAAGCATCCTTCCGCCTCGACAGGGGCCGACAGATCACTAAATAAGGACTGTTCTCCTCCCGAGACACCCTTCTCCATCCGAGCCTTGTCCATGAGCGAACTGAAGAGCATCTCCATCCGCGGCGCGCGCGAACACAATCTGAAGGGGATCGACCTCGATCTCCCGCGCAACAGCCTGATCGTCATGACCGGCCTTTCCGGTTCGGGCAAGTCCTCGCTTGCCTTCGATACCATCTATGCGGAGGGACAACGCCGCTATGTCGAGAGCCTTTCGGCTTATGCGCGCCAGTTCCTCGAGATGATGCAGAAGCCGGATGTCGACCAGATCGACGGCCTTTCACCCGCAATCTCCATCGAGCAGAAGACGACCTCGCGCAATCCGCGCTCGACGGTCGGCACGGTGACCGAGATCTACGACTACATGCGCCTTCTCTTCGCGCGTGTCGGGGTTCCCTATTCGCCGGCGACCGGCCTGCCGATCGAGAGCCAGACCGTATCGCAGATGGTCGATCGCATCATCGCCTTCGAAGAAGGCACCCGACTTTATATACTGGCGCCGATGATCCGCGGCCGCAAGGGCGAGTACAAGAAGGAACTCGCCGAACTGATGAAGAAGGGTTTCCAGCGCGTCAAGGTCGACGGGCAATTCTATGAAATCGCCGATGTTCCGGCGCTCGACAAGAAATACAAGCACGACATCGACGTGGTGGTCGACCGTGTCGTTGTCCGGACCGATATCGCCGCCCGCCTCGCCGACAGCCTGGAGACCTGCCTCAAGCTCGCGGACGGGCTGGCAGTGGCTGAATTCGCCGACAAGCCGCTGCCGGCGGAGGAAACCGCGGCGGGCGGCTCGGCCAACAAATCGCTGAACGAAACCCATGAACGGGTTCTGTTCTCGGAGAAGTTCGCCTGCCCCGTTTCCGGCTTCACCATACCGGAAATCGAGCCGAGGCTCTTTTCCTTCAACAACCCCTTCGGCGCCTGCCCGACCTGCGACGGCCTGGGTTCGCAGCAGAAGATCGACGAAGCGCTGATCGTGCCGGAAATCAACCGGCGTCTCAACGATGGGGCGATCGCCCCCTGGGCCAAGTCGTCTTCGCCCTACTACAACCAGACGCTCGAGGCGCTGGGCAAGGCTTACGGCTTCAAGCTCTCCAGCAAATGGTCCGACCTCAGCGAAGCGGCGCAGAAGGCCATTCTTCACGGCACCGACGAGAAGATCGAGTTCCACTACGCCGACGGCGCGCGTTCCTATTCGACAACGAAAACCTTCGAGGGCATCGTTCCCAATCTCGAGCGCCGCTGGAAGGAAACCGACAGCGCCTGGGCGCGCGAGGAGATCGAGCGCTTCATGTCCGCCGCCCCCTGCCCGGCCTGCGCCGGTTTCCGGTTAAAGCCGGAAGCGCTGGCGGTGAAGATCAATAGCCTGCATATCGGTCAGGTGACCGACATGTCGATCCGGGTTGCCGGAAGCTGGTTCGAGGCACTTCCCGCGAGGCTGACCGACAAACAGAATGAAATTGCGGTGCGTATCCTCAAGGAAATCCGCGAACGGCTGCGTTTCCTGAACGATGTGGGCCTCGACTATCTGAGCCTGTCGCGTAATTCCGGCACGTTGTCGGGTGGCGAGAGCCAACGCATCCGGCTCGCATCGCAGATAGGCTCGGGGCTTACAGGCGTTCTCTACGTGCTCGACGAACCCTCGATCGGCCTTCATCAGCGCGACAATGCGCGCCTGCTCGACACGCTGAAGCATCTGCGCGACATCGGTAATACGGTGATTGTCGTCGAGCATGACGAGGATGCGATCCTGACGGCGGACTATGTCGTCGATATCGGACCGGCCGCCGGCATTCATGGGGGCCAGGTCGTGGCCGAAGGGCCACCCTCGGAGATCATGGCCAATCCAAAATCCCTGACGGGCAAGTACCTCACCGGCGAGCTCGGGGTTGCTGTGCCCGAAAAGCGGCGCAAGCCGAAGAAGGGCCAGCAGATCAAGGTGGTCGGAGCGCGCGGCAACAACCTCAAGAACGTGACCGCCGCCATTCCGCTCGGCGTCTTCACCGCGGTGACAGGCGTATCGGGGGGCGGCAAATCCACCTTCCTGATCGAGACACTTTACAAGGCGGCGGCCCGCCGCGTTATGGGCGCGCGCGAAAACCCGGCCGAGCACGAACGGATCGACGGCTTCGAATTCATCGACAAGGTGATCGATATCGACCAGTCGCCGATCGGACGCACCCCGCGATCGAACCCGGCGACCTATACCGGCGCCTTCACGCCCATCCGCGACTGGTTCGCCGGCCTTCCCGAGGCAAAGGCGCGCGGCTACCAACCGGGCCGTTTCTCGTTCAACGTCAAGGGCGGCCGCTGCGAGGCCTGCCAGGGCGACGGCGTCATCAAGATCGAAATGCACTTCCTGCCCGACGTCTACGTCACCTGCGACGTCTGCCACGGCAAGCGCTACAATCGCGAAACCCTCGACGTGTTGTTCAAGGGTAAGTCGATTGCCGACGTGCTCGACATGACGGTTGAGGAAGGCGTCGAATTCTTCTCCGCCGTTCCGGCGGTACGCGACAAGCTGCAGGCGCTCTTCGATGTCGGCCTCGGCTACATCAAGGTCGGACAGCAGGCGAACACGCTTTCCGGCGGCGAGGCGCAGCGCGTCAAGCTCGCCAAGGAACTGTCGAAGCGCTCGACCGGCCGCACCCTCTATATCCTCGACGAACCGACCACCGGCCTGCATTTCCATGATGTCGCCAAGCTTCTGGAAATGCTGCAGGAACTGGTAAACCAGGGCAATTCCGTGGTGGTCATCGAGCATAATCTCGAGGTCATCAAGACAGCCGACTGGATCATCGATTTCGGTCCCGAAGGCGGCGACGGCGGCGGTACGATCGTTGCCGAAGGTACGCCTGAAGACGTGGTGAGGGCGGAGAAATCCTATACCGGCCAGTTCCTCAAGGAACTGCTGGAGCGTCGGCCGGTGAAAAAGCGCCAGGCGGCGGAATAAGGAAACCCGGGAGGAGGACGCGCATGTCGGCAGGCACAATCCGCACCGGGATCGGCGGCTGGACCTTCGATCCCTGGGAAGGCACATTTTATCCGTCCGATCTCGCCAAGAAGCGGCAACTCGAATTCGCGAGCCGCCAGTTGAAGGCGATCGAGGTGAACGGCACCTATTATTCCAGCCAAAAGCCCGCGACCTTCGCGAAATGGGCTTCGGAGGTGCCGGAGGATTTCGTCTTCTCGCTGAAGGCCAGCCGCTTCTGCACCAATCGCAAGGTGCTGGCGGAAGCCGGGCCGTCGATCGAGAAGTTCCTGACCCAGGGGATTGCCGAACTCGGCAAGCATCTCGGACCGATCCTCTGGCAGTTCATGGGTACGAAAAAGTTCGAGCCCGAGGATTTCGAGGCTTTTCTCGCACTCCTGCCCAAGACGCTCGACGGCATCGCGCTACGCCATGTGGTGGAACCGCGCCACGACAGCTTTTGCACGCCGGAATTTGTGGATCTGCTGGCGAAATACGGGGTTGCCGCCGTCTGCGCCGACCATCACGATTATCCCATGTTTGCGGATGTCACCGCGGATTTCGTCTATTCACGGCTGCAGAAGGGAACAGACGAGACGACGAGCTGTTATCCCGAGACGGAAATCGGCGAATGGGCAAAACGGTTCAAGACCTATGCGGCGGGCGGCGTTCCCGACGACCTGCCGGTGATCGCTCCGGAAAAAGCCGTCGAGAAAAAACCGAGAGACGTGTTCGCCTTCTTCATTACCGGCGGCAAGGTGAATGCGCCGAACGGCGCGCGCCTTCTTCAATCCAAGGTGGATTGAAGCCTGCAAGACCACCAATCGGCGGCAAATTGTGACAATGACGAATCTGGACTAGGTTCGGTCGCAGGGGCGATCACATTCGCCTGAGAAGGGTTGAAACTCCCCCTCTTTGGCCGGCGGGCGGCAATAATGGTCGCCTGCAGCTTCCGTCGTCGAGGTGTCATGTCGGGTATTGCCGTTTTCATCAATCTTGCCGGCGCGGTCGCGCTGCTCCTTTGGGCGACCCGCATGGTCCGGACCGGGATCGAACGGGCCTATGGCAATGTTCTCAAGGAGAAATTGCGGCTTGCGCTCGGAAATCCCGTCACGGCGAGCGTCGCCGGCTTCTTCTTCGCTATTGCGCTGCAGAGCGCAACCGCGGTCGCACTGATCATCTCCTCCTTCGTTGCCGGCGGCTATGTGACATCGGCCATCGGCATCGCCACGCTGCTCGGAGCGGATCTCGGCTCGGCCTTCGTCGTCAGGATCCTGCGCTACGACCTGTCGTTGCTGATTCCAGTCCTGCTTTTGACCGGAACCATCGCCTTTCGAGCCTCCGAGGCGCGGGACTGGCGACAGGCAGGCCGCATCCTGTTCGGGCTCGGCCTGCTGCTTCTTTCGCTTCGGTTGATCGGCGAAGCGTCCGACCCGCTGCGCGGCAGCGAGATCCTGCCGATCGTCTTCAACTATCTGTCGAGGGACTGGATCACCGCTTTCCTTCTGGCCGCGCTGCTTGCCTGGGCCTTTCACTCCAGTGTGGCGACAATCCTGCTGTTTGCTTCGCTGGCCGATAAGCATCTGCTTCCACCGATGCTTATCGTGCCGCTCGTGCTTGGCGCCAATTTCGGCGCGGCGGTGATCGGCGCCATCCTCACGAAAAATGCCGAGGGCAACGCACGCGTCGTGCCGCTCGGAAACGTCGTGATCCGCGGCCTTGGCACGCTGGTGGCGCTCGCCCTGCAATTCCTCTTCGTGCTCCATCCGGAACAGCTTGCCAGCCAGCCTGGCGATGCGGTGGTTTACACACATCTCGCCATCAATGCCGCCGTCCTCCTCTTCGGACTTCCGTTCAGCGGTATCGTGGCCCGCTTGCTGGAACGACTGCTTGCGGCGCCGGCTGTCGAGGGTGGCGAGCACACACGGCTCTCGGCACTCAATCCGGCCGATCTTTCCAATCCACGGCAAGCCATCAGCAATGCGACACGCGAAGTGCTTACGGTCTGCGAGAAGACAGAAATCATGCTGAACTGGATCTTCGATCTCTATGAACATTGGGATACGAAGAAGATGCAGCGGATAGAGGCGCTCGACGACGAGATCGATGCTATCCACCGCGATATCAAATTCTATCTCGCGCGCATCTCCCAGACGGCGCTCGACGAGCAGTCGGCAGCGCAATGTCAAACCCTGCTCGGCGCGACGATCAAGATCGAACAGGCGGCAGACATCATCTCGCAGAACATGCTGATCCGCGCCCGCAAGAAATATGACCGCGATACCGTCTTTTCCGGCGAAGGATGGGCAGAGCTGTCGGCCATGCACATCGAGGTCCTGAAGAACGCCCGCCTCGCCTTCAATCTGCTGGTCAACAGGGACATCGAACACGCACGCCAGCTCGTGGATCGCAAGGAGGCCGTGCGCAATCTTGTCCGGACCAGCGAGGAACAGCATCTTCAGCGCCTGCGCAGCGGCAATGCCGCCAGTTTCGAATCGAGTTCCCTGCACATCGACACCATGCGGGACCTCAAGGAAATCAACTCGTTGTTTGCCTCGATCGCTTATCCGCTGCTGGAGCAGAAGGGCCTTTTACGGGACAGCCGGCTGAGACAAAGGCCGGATGGCGGCGGCGAGGTCGTCAGCCGTTAGCCCCTCGCCGAGCCGCGCGCCGGCCTCGCCATGCAGCCACACACCTGCGGCCGCGGCTTCGAACGCCGGCATGCTCTGGGCCAGCAATCCGCCGATGATGCCTGCCAGCACGTCGCCGGAACCGGCGGTGGCTAGCCATGCGGGCGCGTTTTCGTTCACCAGGGCCCGGCCATCGGGCGCGGCAATCACCGTGTCCGCCCCCTTGTAGACGACAGCGGCATTGGCACGTCTTGCCGCGGCAATCGTCATGTCGATCTTGCTCAGCGCATCGTCTGCGGCGACATCAGGAAAAAGACGGGCAAACTCGCCCTCATGCGGCGTCAGCACCAGGCGGGTTTCGCCGGTGCCGAATGCCTCGAACAGCGCGTGTGGTTCGTCCCGGAAAGCGGTGATGCCATCGGCATCGAGAACCAGCCGGCGGTTTCGCAAGGCAAGCGCGAAGGCCCTGGTCTTCTTACTGACACCAAAGCCCGGGCCGAGGACAAAGGTGGTGCGCCGCTCGTCGGAGAGATAGTCCGCCAGATCGGCCTCATCCTCCACCTGGTTTACCATGACAGCCGTCGTATGGGTCGCATTCGCATTCAGCGCATCGGCAGGGGATGCCAGGACCGTCAGCCCTGCTCCGCTTCTCAAACCCGCCTCCGCCGAGAGCCGTGCGGCCCCGGTCGCGGTTGCGGAGCCGGAAAAAACCGTGAGATGTCCCCGGCGGAACTTGTGGGCCTCCGCCGAAAGGGTCGGCAGGGCCGCAGCCCAGGCCGCCGGAGCGTTCATGGATGCCTGCCCGGCCTGCTGCATGACGATGCGCCAGGGGATACCGATGTCATGGACCTCGACGCGGCCGCACAGCTGCCGTCCGGGCAGGAGGACGTGCCCCGGCTTCCGCGTCATGAATGTCACGGTGTGATCCGCGCGGAAGGCCGCCCCCAGCACCCGGCCGGTTCGCCCGTCGAGACCCGAGGGAAGATCGACGGCGAGCACGGGAACGCCTGCGTTGCCGACGGCAGCGATCACACTGGCAACCTCCTGCGGCACGTCGCGCGCAAGTCCCGCTCCGAAGACGGCATCGATGACGACATCGCCCACGGTCGGGGCATAGGCATGCAGAGGCGATCCCTTTATCGGACAAAGCGCATGCGCCGTCGCCGCATCGCCCCTCAGACGTGCCGGGTCGCCAAGGTGATAAAGTTCGACGTCGGCGCCGGCCTCCCGCAAGGCACGAGCGGCGACGTAACCATCGCCGCCGTTGTTTCCCGGCCCGCACAGGACCGCGAAGCGAAGCGCCCCCGGATAAAGCTTGAGGGCGGCTGCGGCGACCGCATGGCCCGCCTTTTCCATCAGACCAAAGGAAACGATGCCCGAGGCAGCAGCCGCGGCATCGACACGGCCCATGGCGGCAGGCGTCAAAAGGCTTCTATAGCGCTCATTTTCCATGCAAATATCAAAGCAGATTCCACGCATCCGGAAAACCATATCAATCAACCGCAAAGCAATTGCGTATATTTTGTTCAATTGATTATTTATTACTCAATCAGAACTGCATCTTTAATCATCAGAGAATTTTCGACGCTCGCGGCTGCGACCAAAATTCCGAAGGAAAATAGCAGAATTCCATGCGATTGGGCTGGTATTTTGCCCCACATTGCGCAAGATTTGGCTCCGGAGCGCAGGAAAATGGGAGATTTTCCCAAATTCGCTGGCCAAACTGGCACGTTACGTGCATCAGGCTGGGCGAGCGGGAGTCGCCTGCTTTAATGAGGGAAGCGGAGAGAAATTTTCTCATGAAAAAGATCGAAGCGATCATCAAGCCTTTCAAGCTCGACGAAGTCAAGGAAGCGCTTCAGGAGGTCGGCCTACAGGGTATTACCGTAACGGAAGCCAAGGGTTTCGGCCGGCAGAAGGGCCATACGGAACTCTACCGGGGTGCGGAATATGTCGTGGACTTCCTGCCGAAGGTGAAGGTCGAAGTTGTACTGGCCGACGAAAACGTAGAAGCCGTGATCGATGCAATTCGAAACGCGGCCCAGACCGGCCGAATTGGAGACGGAAAGATCTTCGTTTCCAACGTGGAGGAAGTGGTGCGCATCCGTACCGGTGAAACCGGTATCGACGCCATCTGATAGCCCCTCGCCTGCGGGCCGGGGCCTAATATCGTCATCTCACTCAAGGAATTCGAAAAATGACGACCGCAAATGACATTCTCAAGCAAATCAAGGACAACGACGTCAAGTTCGTAGACCTGCGCTTTACCGACCCGAAGGGCAAGCTGCAGCATGTGACGATGGACGTGGCGTGCGTCGACGAGGACATGTTCGCGGACGGCGTCATGTTCGACGGTTCCTCGATTGGCGGCTGGAAGGCGATCAACGAGTCCGACATGGTGCTCATGCCGGATCCGGAAACGGTTCACATGGACCCTTTCTTCGCCCAGTCGACGATGGTCATCATCTGCGACATTCTCGACCCGGTATCCGGCGAAGCCTATAACCGCGATCCGCGCGGCACCGCCAAGAAGGCCGAAGCCTATCTGAAGGCCTCGGGCATCGGCGACACCGTCTTCGTCGGCCCGGAAGCCGAATTCTTCATCTTCGATGACGTCAAGTACAAGGCCGATCCCTACAATACCGGCTTCAAGCTGGATTCGACCGAATTGCCGTCGAACGACGACACTGACTACGAAACCGGCAATCTCGGCCACCGTCCGCGCGTCAAGGGCGGCTACTTCCCGGTTCCGCCGATCGACAGCTGCCAGGACATGCGTTCGGAAATGCTGACCGTGCTCGCGGAAATGGGCGTCGTCGTCGAGAAGCATCACCATGAAGTGGCAGCAGCCCAGCACGAACTCGGCATCAAGTTCGACACGCTGGTGCGCAATGCCGACAAGATGCAGATCTACAAGTATGTGGTGCATCAGGTCGCAAACGCCTATGGCAAGACCGCAACCTTCATGCCGAAGCCGATCTTCGGCGACAACGGCTCGGGCATGCATGTGCACCAGTCGATCTGGAAGGACGGCAAGCCGACCTTCGCCGGCGACGAATATGCCGGCCTGTCGGAAACCTGCCTCTATTACATCGGCGGCATCATCAAACATGCCAAGGCCATCAACGCTTTCACCAACCCCTCGACCAACTCCTACAAGCGTCTGGTCCCGGGCTATGAAGCTCCGGTCCTGCTCGCCTATTCGGCTCGCAACCGCTCCGCTTCCTGCCGTATTCCGTTCGGCTCGAACCCGAAGGCAAAGCGTGTCGAAGTCCGCTTCCCCGACCCGACCGCCAACCCCTATCTCGGTTTCGCGGCCATGCTGATGGCCGGCCTTGACGGCATCAAGAACAAGATCCATCCGGGCAAGGCCATGGACAAGGATCTCTACGACCTGCCGCCGAAAGAACTGAAGAAGATCCCGACGGTTTGCGGTTCGCTCCGCGAAGCGCTGGAAAGCCTCGACAAGGATCGCAAGTTCCTGACCGCTGGCGGCGTCTTCGACGACGACCAGATCGATGCCTTCATCGAACTGAAGATGCAGGAAGTCATGCGGTTCGAAATGACCCCGCATCCGGTCGAGTACGACATGTACTATTCGGTCTGATATCTTCGCGGGTCTGCGCAATGCGGACCGGCAGCCCGCAAGGAAAAGGCGGCGGCTCATTCGAACCGCCGCCTTTTTCATGATCGAAGAGAAAATATAACTATTTTGCAGTAATCACTATTGGTTATTATTGCTTTTTAAGACGCTGCTTGAGGAGATTGAGATACTCCTCATTGGCATCCGGAGCCTTCGGAGCCGCTTCTGCCGGGGCGGAGCAATTGGGCTTGTAGTCGAGAGCCATACCGACCTTGACGCAGCTTCCGACCTGCCAGCCCGGCGGCAGCGCCGTCAGGTCAACCGACTTCCATTTCGGATGCCCGGTCTTCTCCAGTTTCGGCAGGCCGTTCAGGATGAGGTTCGAGAAATCGGACACGGAGCGGCAACTGTCGCGATGGTAGGCGTTCTTCTTCGGATCGTAGTCGTAGGTCATCAGCACGGCCTTGACCGCAACCAGATCGACCGGCTGCTGTTGAAAGCCATAGGTGGCGGCGGGAACGGTGACCGGCGTATAGGTCGCGAGCAGCGGCGCATCCTTGATCGGCAGAAGATGGAACTTGCCGGCGTCGATGTTGGCATTGATGAAAAGCTGCGCCGGCACACCGGCAACATAAAAGAATGCGTCGATCTCACCGGCGAGCAGCTTCGGCAGCGCCTCGTCGGGATTGATGGTCAACCGTTCGGCCGCCTTCACCTGCAGGATATCGAGCATCAGCGTTGCGGTCAGGTAGGTGCCGCTGTCCGGCTTTCCGATGGCGATCTTGCGGCCGGCCAGCCCCTTGAGTTCGGCGATATCCGTTCTGGCGAGAACATGGACCTCCTCGTTATAAAGAGGGAACATGATGCGCACGCCGCGCACGGCCTGCTGCACCTCGGGGTCATTGGCTTCGAAGGTCTTCAAATACTCCAGAACATCGCTCTGAACGATGCCGAACTGGGTGTTGCGACGGTTGCGGACGCCGACGAAATTCTCCAGCGAACCGGCGCTCTCGACGACATTGAGTTTCAAGCCGCAGCTTGCGCCGAGGCCGGCGATGTCGCGGCCAATGCGAATATAGGTGCCGCTCGGCCCGCCCGTCATGATGTTCCGCTCGAAGCTGTCGGCCGAGGCCATGCTCGTTGTCAGCGATATCGCCACGGCAGCAAGAATCGCACGCAGTCTCGATGTCATGGGCGAAGTTCCTCCGTTCAGCAGTTGCTCTTCAGATCGCGCATCAGGTCTCGAAGCGTAACGACCGGAACGCTTGGAAAGACCGCCCGAAGCGCGGTTGTTACGCATTGGCCGGAAACCAGCATGTCGCGAAGACGTATCCTGTCCGCGGGCGTCAGCCGATCGACGCCGGGCGTGTCCGCAAGAATTGCCTCGACGAGATCCGGATCACGCGCCCCTTCTGCCGCTTCCGGCCTGGCCGTCGCAGCCGAGGGCGATTGAGGTTTCTCAACCGGCACAACCGACGTTTCCCGTTTCAGCCGTTCGATCTCACCGGCAAGCATCGCATTCTTCCGCCGTTCATCGCCAAGTTCGGCGCGCAGGCGGGTAAGTTCGGCCTCGGCAGAGGCGAGTGACTTTTCCAGCATCTGCTGTTGCGACAAGGCTCTGGCTGCATTTGCCCCGCTTGCTGTCGCTTGCGCCGTCAACTCGGCAATCTGCCGGTTCAAGCGTGGAATTTCCTCTTGCTGCAAGCGGACAAGATCACGGCTGGTATCGTTTTCCCGCTTGCTCAGGCGGGCCTGGAGATCGGCTATCTCGGCATCAGCCCGGGCCTTGGCGTCCGCAGCATTCTTCTGCGCCTCTGCGACAGCGGCGGCCTGTGTAAGGCTCTTCGTCCGTTCCTCGCCGAGCGCAGCCGATAAAGAGGCCGCGCGGTCCTTTTCCGCCTGCAAGGCGTCGCTGATCCTCGCCAACTCGTCGGTCATGGCGTCGAGTTCGGATCGCTGGAGATCGACCTTCTTCTGCAGTTCGGCAGCCTCGCCATCGGCGGGGCCGATGGCGTTTTCCGACTTCTCCCCGGCAGCGAGGGCCTGCTGCAACTTCTGCCTGATATCCGCAAGGTCGCCGGAGAGCGCCATATTGCGTTGCTCGGCTGCGGCCAGCCGGGATGCGGTGTCTCCGGAGAGGTAGCGCAGATAACCATAACCTGCCGCACCGCCGATCGCGAGACCCAGCGCCAGGGCAAGAATGACAGGGGCAGCCGATCCACCGCGCGCCGCAACAGGCTGCCTGTCCCTGCCCCACTGATTGCTCACGACATCTCCCGTTCGGCAATGGTTCTGTCCGCCGGCTCCAAATAGCCATGCCCGCCGCTACGGCATCCGAACGAGGCTCAAAACCGGTACATTGCCAGTTGGGTAGCGTGAATTTCCGACCCACGCAAGCTTTGCCCGCCTGGGTGAAATTGCCGCCAGTCGCCGCTTTCCAACTCGATACAGGCTTTGTAGTCTCCAAACCGTTCCTTTCTGCGCAACCGCAATTCCGCCCCGCCAGATCTTCCACCCGGTGCCAATCATGTCCATGTCCGAAGTGCCCGCAGCGAGACCATTCGACTGGGTTCTCTTTCTGCTGACGCCGATATTCTTCTCGACCAACCTGATCTTCGGGCGCGGCATTACGGGTGAAATCGCGCCCTTCACGACCGCCTTCCTGCGGTGGGCGGGCTCGGCGGCCATCATCTTTCCGTTCGTCTATGCGGAGCGCGATCTCTGCCTCGCCTTCGTGCGCGCGAACAGACGGCTGTGGCTGGTCCTCGGCTTTCTGGGCATGGGTATCTGCGGCGGCTTCGTCTACTGGGCCCTGACACTCACGACGGCCTCGAATGCGACGCTGATCTATACCACGTCGTCACTCTTCATCATCCTGCTGCAATGGCTCCTTCATGGCCGCCGGATGCGTCAGGGGGAGTTCGTCGGGATGCTGATCGCCTTTGCGGGTGTGTCAGTGATCGTGTTGAAAGGCGACGTAGACGCATTGCGTCACTTCAGCTTCAATATCGGCGATCTCGGTATACTGGTCGCGGCGGTCGCATTCGCGATCTATTCCCTTCTGCTGCGCCATCCGGCTGCGAAAGCCATGCCGTCCCTGCCGTTGTTCGGTCTCCTGGCGTTGTCCGGCGCGCTGGTGCTGGCGCCACCCGCTCTTTACGAAGTTGTCAACGGCGGGCTTCTGCCGGACAGCGCGAGCGACTGGACCAAGCTCGCCGGCATCATCGCCTTCGCCTCGCTCGCCGCCTTCTACTGCTTCACCCATACCGTTCGCGTGTTCGGTCCGGCGGTCGCTGGCATCACGCTCTACCTGATGCCGCCGATGTCTATCCTGATGGCCGTCGTCTTCCTGGGAGAGACCTTCGAACGCTATCACGCGGTCGGCATCGTGCTGGTGATGGGCGGCGTGATCCTTGCAACCGCGCCGCGACGTACCGCCATCGGCAAATCCGCCTGACGCCCGGCGCCATACGCCAGGGGCTTGATCTTCACTCCATTTCTCCCCAGATATTAATGGAAAGGAAGTGGAGCCATGAAACAACGAAACGCTAAATTCGGTATCGGGGAAGTTGTCCGTCACAAGGTCTTTCCGTTCCGCGGCGTCGTGTTCGATGTGGATCCGGAGTTTGCCAATACCGAGGAATGGTGGAACGCCATTCCAGCGGAAGTGCGCCCGAGCAAGGATCAACCCTTCTACCACCTGCTCGCGGAAAACGCCGACACCGAATATGTCGCTTATGTTTCGGAACAGAACCTGGAGCGCGACACCAGCGACGAACCGTTGCGCAACCCACATGTGCAGCAGATCTTCGTTCAGGAACGAGCCGGACGCTATCGTCCCCGTCAGAACTTCGCCCATTGACGATATGTTAATCGGCAGTTCCGGCGACAAGCCCCTGGGTTAGAACCCATAAAACGAAAGGCCCGCTTGCGCGGGCCTTTTTTTATTCCGAAGCCAGCAAAGCTTTAGCTTACTGGCCCTGCTTGGCGGCGTTCTGGGCGTCGTTGATCGCCTTGTTCCGCTCTTCCTGCTTCTTCTGCATGGCTTCCTGCAGCAGGCGCTGGCGCTCTTCGGCCTGCGACTGGGTCATGGCCTCGCCATCATAGGCGCCGGTAAAGCCTTCGAGCGCGATCTTGATCGGGTTCGGTGCGCGGCGGAAATTGATCGAGGTGAAGACAACTTCGTTGCCTTTCTTCAGGCTCGCGATCAGAGCGTCCGTCAGCGGGATTTCAGCGGTGCAGCGATCCGGCAGGCAAACCGTGTAGTCGAGCTTGGTGCCCTTGGCGCCGTCGATCTGCATCATGATGCCCGGCGGGATCAGTCGTGCCGACGGAACGGTGACCTGCAGGAGCTTGCGGTTGACCTTGCCTTCGATCGAGATCAGGCCGACAGCGGTGATGAGCTGGCCGTTCTGGGCGGTCTGCTGGTTCTGGACGACGCAGACATCCGCTTCCTCCTGCTTCGTACAGGTCTTGAACCACCTGGACGGTGCTGCCGGAGCTGCGGCTTCCTGGGCAAGCGAGACGGCCGGAACCGTAGCTGCGCCAAGCGTCAGAACCAGAGCAGACAGAGCCGTCCGCGTAACTTTGCTTGCTTTGAACATCATAACCTAATCCGTCTCCTGAAAACCGGTATCGAGCCCGCGACCCGCCGCGTACTCCCTAGTCCGTGCTGCCCGTCAACTGTCGTTCAAATGAGGCAAATACATGACCTTGGTTGTCGCGACCACCTGTTACATCGCGCGATGCGGAATATCCAGTCCTTCTTTGGGCCCACTCCGCAGCCTGATGCCATTTTCAGGGCCCGGTGTGTTGGTTTTGTGGTGTTCATGGTAGTTTTCGGCAGATTCTTCGATTACGGCAAAGAGGAAACGGCGTGCGTCGTCTGATATTCGGTCTGATTTTTCTCCCCTTTTGCGGCCTGGCACAGGCCGAACCGGTCCATGGCATAGCAATGCACGGCGAACCGGCGCTAAGCGCCGGCTACCAGAATTTTCCCTATGCCAACGCGCAGGTGAAAAAGGGCGGCAAGATCAATTACGGCGTCGTCGGAACCTTCGACAGTCTCAATCCCTTCGTACTCAAGGGCATGCGGACCACGGCGCGGGGCATATGGGATCCCGAATACGGAAACCTGTTCTACGAATCGCTGATGACGCGCTCGAGCGACGAGCCCTTCTCGCTTTACGGCCTGTTGGCCGAAACGGTCGAGATGGACGCCGACCGAACCTACCTTCAGTTCAACCTCAATCCCAAGGCCCGCTGGCACGACGGCATGCCGGTGACGCCGGAGGACGTGATCTTCTCCTTCAACCTGCTGCAGGAGAAGGGTCGCCCGCCCTATAACCGGCGCATGGCCGTGGTCGACAAGCTGGAGAAGGTCGGAGAAAACAGCGTCCGCTTCACCTTCAACGACAAGGCCAATCGCGAAACGCCGCTGATGATCGCCATGTCGCCCATCCTCCCGAAGCATGCGACCGATGTCGCCACTTTCGACCAGAGCTCGCTTTCCATTCCGGTCGCCTCCGGACCTTACAAGATCAAGGCGATCAAGCCCGGCGAGAAGATCACCTGGGAGCGGGACCCGAATTACTGGGGCAAGGACCTTCCGTCGAAGGTCGGCTTCGACAATTACGACGAAATCTCCGTCACTTACTTTCTGCAGGATTCAACCCTGTTCGAAGCCTTCAAAAAAGGCGATATCGACATCTATCCGGAGGGCGACTCCGGCCACTGGACGCGGGCCTATGATTTTCCTGCAGCGCAAAACGGCAGCGTTGTGAAGGAGACCTTTCAACCAGGACTACCTTCCGGCATGCTCGGCTTCGTCTTCAATACACGGCGGCCGCTTTTCGCCGACGAAAACGTGCGTGAGGCGCTCTCTGTCGCGTTCGACTTCGAATGGGTGAACAAGAACCTTTATGGCAGTTCCTTCAAGCGCAGCCAGAGCTTCTGGCAGAATTCGGCGCTCGGGGCGTTCGGCAATGCCGCCGACGAGCGGGAACTCGCACTGCTCGGACCGGCGAAAGACCGGATCGACCCCGCCGTTCTTGCCGGAACATACGCCATGCCGGTGACCGACGGTTCAGGTGCAGACCGCAAGGTCCTGCGCGAGGCGGTTACCCTGCTCGCCAAGGCCGGATACACCATCAAGGGTGGAAAAATGGTGGATGCGTCCGGCAGGCAACTCGCTTTCGAAGTGATGACCCAGAACGAAGGGCAGGAGAAGATGGCGATCGCCTATCAGCGCGCCCTGTCCCTCATCGGCATTGCCATGTCGATCCGCACCGTCGACGACGCGCAGTACCAGGCACGTTCCAACAGTTTCGACTACGACATGATCGTCAAGGCCTACACCTCGTCGCTGTCGCCGGGTGCCGAACAGATCAACCGATGGGGATCGGCATCGCGCGATGCACAGGGGAGCTTCAACTATGCGGGCGTTGCCGATCCGGACATCGACCGGATGATCGATGCCCTCGTCAATGCCCGCAGCGCCGAGGATTTCCGAGCCGCCGTCAGGGCCTATGACAGGCTTCTCGTCGCCGGCCATTATGTGGTTCCGCTCTACCACATCGGCGAGCAATGGGTCGCCCGCTGGACGCATATCGGCCGGCCGGAAAAAACGCCGCTTTATGGCTATCAATTGCCGGTATGGTGGGACGCACGGGTGCAGTAAGAGAGACCCTCCCCGCGCGGAAGCTGGTTACCTCTGAGTAACTGGTTGAAATGCGCATGGAATGGCCCTACTTCGCGACGATCATTCCCATGGCGCCGGAAAGGAACCACCATGCAGCGCATTACCATCGACCTCGTTTCCGACGTTGTCTGCCCCTGGTGCTTCCTCGGAAAGGCAAGGCTGGACCTCGCAATCGCCGAGGTCCAGGACGAGATCGGCGTCGATATCAACTGGCGCCCCTATCAGCTCAATCCGGATTATCCGCCGGAAGGCGTCGACCAGCAGGCCGAGCTTGCGAAAAAGCTCGGCGGCAAGGCCAATATGGATCGCGCTCACGAGCAACTGCGCGCGCTCGGCCGCGATGTCGGCATAGCCTTCGACTTCGACGCCATCAAGGTTGGCCCGAACACGCTCGATGCGCATCGTCTGATCCACTGGGCCGGCGTCGAAGGCCGTGATGTTCAGGAGCGCGTTGTTTCAGCATTATTCAAAGCCAATTTCGAGGAAGGCCGCAATGTCGGCGACATCGTCGTCCTGGCCGATATCGCCGAATCGGCCGGCCTCGACCGCGGCGTGATCTCACAACTGCTGGCGAGCGATGCAGACAGGGCGGAGGTGCTGGGCGAAATCGACGCGGCCCGGCAGATGGGCGTTAACGGCGTACCGTTCTTTATCTTCGACCAGCAATATGCGGTCAGCGGCGCGCAGACGCCAGAAGTGCTCGCCAATGCCCTGCGCGATATCGCAAGAATGAAATCCGAAGCGCTTGCAAAACTCAATTGACGCGCGGCCGGAACGATCCTAAGCACGGTTGCATCCTCCCCCGGGACTCCAATCGCCGTGCGCCCAGATCTTATTCTTCGAGGCATTCTCATTGCCTTCGCGTCCTTTGCTGCGTACGCTGTCAGCGATGCCAGCGTCAAACTTATCGAAGGACGCATTTCGCCGCTCGAATCGGGCTTCTTTGGTGCCTGTTTCGGTCTCTTTGCCCTGCCCTTCCTGCTGAAGCGTAACGACCACTGGCTGGATATGGTCAAGACGACAAACCGGCCGCTCTGGCTTCTGCGCTTCGTCTCGTCCGGGCTCGGCACCATCGGCAGTGTCACCGCCTTCACACACCTGTCGATGGCGGAAGCCTTCTGTCTGATCTTCCTGCTGCCATCCTTCGTCACCATCATGTCGGTGATCTTCCTGAAGGAAGCTGTCGGGATCAAACGCTGGAGCGCCGTCATCATCGGATTTCTGGGCGTACTCGTCGTTCTGCGCCCAGGTTTCCGGGAGTTGTCCATCGGTCATCTCGGCGCGGTGTTCGCGGGCCTCGGCGGGGCGCTGTCCATCGTCATCTATCGTGCGATCGGGCCCTCGGAGAAGAACATTTCGCTCTATGGTGCAGGGCTGCTCGGGACCCTCCTCGTCTGCGGCATCGCTATGATCCCCTATTTCGTCTGGCCAAGCGGCGAGGAATGGCTGCTGCTGGCAGGCTACGGTCTGCTTGGCGCTCTCGGCAATGTCCTTTTGATGTATGCCGCGTTCTACGCTCCGGCAGCCGTCGTCGGCCCGACGCAATACAGCCAGATGCTCTGGGCGATCCTCTTCGGCTATCTGATCTTCGGCGATCATGTCGATGGGCCCATGCTGGTCGGCATCGTACTCATCATCGGTTCCGGCCTGCTCACGCTTTCGCGCGAGCGCACGCGGGGCGTCGCCCTGCCGCCGCCGGTCGCTGGAAACAGCCAGGCGGCGCTGGCCATCAAGCCGGAAGACGAAACCTCGTCATAGGCGGTCTGCTGATCGACCGTTGGTCCAGACATGGCTATCTGCGCCGGAGAGCCGCAATAGAGGCCGTTAAACCGGGCTAAAATCCGCCTTACCCCCGGATTCCAGCGATACATCACCGCCTCAGGAATACGATAGAAGCTGTTGAAGACGGTGCCCATATGGCCTTGATATATCAGGACATCTTGCCGTCCCGATTGCGACATGGCAGTATTTGATATATCAGCGGAGGATGAAATGCCGAAACCTTCCGGCTCGCAAAGTCACCTTGCCTATCTCACGCTCGAGCAGCAGATCGTGACATTGAAGCTTGCACCGGGAGCGCTGGTGAACGAGCGGCAGTTGATCGAATTGTCGGGCTTCGGTCGCACGCCCGTGCGGGAGGCCATCCAGAAACTGGAATGGCAGGGTCTGATCGTCGTGAAGCCGCGGGTCGGCCTCCAGATATCGGAAATACACAACGAGGATCACCAGGCGATCATGGCGGTGCGGCGCCGGCTCGAACCCTATGCCGCAAGGCTCGTGACGGAACACGCGGACGACGCCCAGCGACTTTCCCTGGTGGAATGCGCCAAGGCGATGACGGCGGCGGCAGCGGCGGGCGATTTCGACGCTTTCTTCACCGCCGACAAACAGTTCGACGAAATCATCGAGGACGCCTGCCCCAACAGTTTCCTGATCTCGGCGCTGGCACCCCTGCTGTCCCACTCACGCCGCCTCTGGTTCGCCAAAGCCACCAACACCAAGATGGATCGCTCCGTGTCGCTACACGTCGCCGTCATCCGCGCTGTGCAGCAGGGCGACGGCAATGCGGCGGAAAGCGCAATGCTGGCCCTCATCGATTATCTCAGCGAAAACTGACGCCATGAAACGAAACGCCCGGCTCATGGCCGGGCGTTGTTTTCCTCGATCTCTTTCGGCGATCAGCCGACAAAAGCGCGTTCGATAACGAATTCCGCGGGCTTGTTGTTGGCGCCTTCGGTCAGGCCTGCCTTTTCGAGCAGGGCCTTGGTGTCTTTCAGCATCGCGGAGGAACCGCAGATCATTCCGCGATCAACAGCCGGATCCAGCGGCGGTACGCCAAGATCGGAATAGAGTTTGCCGCTCTCCATCAGGTCGGTTATGCGGCCTTGGAACGGATAGTCCTCACGCGTCACCGTGGCGTAGTGCTTGAGTTTGTCGCCGACGATCTCATTCAGGAATTCATGATTCCTGATCTCCTCGACCAGATCGAAACCATACTTCAGTTCGGCAACCTCACGGCAGGTGTGGGTGAGGATGACTTCCTCGAACTTCTCATAGGTCTCCGGATCGCGGATCAGGCTTGCGAAGGGAGCAATACCGGTCCCCGTGGAGAACATATAGAGGCGCTTGCCGGGGGTCAGCGCATCGAGCACCAGCGTGCCCGTCGGCTTCTTGCGCATCAGAACCCGGTCGCCCGGCTGAATGCGCTGAAGATGCTGGGTGAGCGGACCATCCGGAACCTTGATCGAGAAGAACTCCAGTTCCTCGTCCCAGGCCGGGCTCGCGATCGAATAGGCACGGTAGATCGGCTTCTCGCCCACCATAAGCCCGATCATGGCAAACTCGCCAGAGCGGAAACGGAAGCCGGCCGGACGGGTCATGCGGAAACGGAACAGACGATCGGTATAGTGCGTGACGCTGAGTACGGTCTCGGCATACACGCCTTCCGGCACGATCAGTTCGGCGTTGTCTGTCTTGGCAGGAGCATTCATAGGCTTGTCGATCCTATCCGTCTTTCGATCCAGTCGCGACAGCCTATAAACCAGACCGTCGCATTCCACAATTGCACCGGTATGAACTATCAATACCGATGCCATGCCTGATGGACATGGCGGCGTCCTTGATTTCCATCAAACGGGCGCCAATCACATAGGCTATTTCCTATATTTATGCACCAGCCGTGCCCAGGCGACGCCAACTGAAGCCGCCGGCAACGGTCGATGCCCGGGCAGCCGGCTGGTAGCGCTGGGCAATCCCCGGCAGGCGCCCCTCTTCCAGCCGCTTCAACGCCACGGCATTGGTGACCGCAAAGCTGTCGAAACCGGTCCGCAGCATCAAGGGTATCTGGTCGATCAGGACATCGCCCACGGCGCGCAGTTCGCCGGCAAAGCCCAGCCTCTGGCGCAGCAACGTCGCATGGCTGAAGCCGCGACCGTCATTGAACGCCGGAAATGCGACAGCAATCAGATCGATACGGTCGAGATAAGGCTCCAGCCGCTTCACGTCGTCGGCAGGCGCCACGAGGACGCCGAAACCGCCCTCATTGGTCTCGTCGGCGGCCGCGATCAGCGCTTCGAGGCCAAGCACGGGGCGCTCGCCGTCTCCAGCCTTGCGCTCCTCGGTCTCGATCACCCAGCGGTCGTTTTCGTCGAAACCGGTTTCCTTCCAGATCTTGCTCATTTCATATTCCTCAGGCGGCTTCGGCTGCTTCGCCGTAAAGGGCATCCTTGAAAGGCTTCGGACCGACCCGGCGATAGGCTTCGAGGAAGGTTTCCTTCGGATCGAGGCGCAGGCCGAGATAGGTATCGACGATCGTCTCTACAGCATCCGTCACCCTGTCCGGTTCGAAACCGCGGCCGATGATCTCGCCGATCGACGTGTTCTCATCGCCGGAACCGCCAAGCGTGATCTGATAGAGTTCCGCACCCTTCTTCTCGACGCCGAGCAATCCGATATGCCCGACATGGTGATGTCCGCAGGCATTGATGCAGCCGGAGATCTTGATCTTGAGCTCGCCGATCTCGGCCTGGCGGGCCGGAGAGCCGAAACGCCTTGAAATCTCCTGCGCAACCGGAATGGAACGTGCATTGGCCAGCGCGCAATAGTCAAGGCCGGGACATGCGATGATGTCGGTGATGAGGCCGGCATTGGCGGTCGCGAGACCGGATGCCTCCAGCGCCTGATAGACGCTGTAGAGATCGGCCAGCGCCACATGCGGAAGAATGAGGTTCTGCTCGTGGCTGACCCGGATCTCGTCCTGGGCGTAGCGTTCGGCAATGTCGGCGACCACATCCATCTGGCTGTCCGATGCATCGCCCGGCGTGCCGCCGATGGGCTTCAGCGAGATCGTTACCATGCCATAGTCGGGATGGGTGTGCGGTTGGACATTCTGGCTTGCCCAGGATGCAAAGGCCGCGTCGGCCTTTTTCGCGCGCGCCAGCGCTTCCCAGCCCTCCGGCCGATCGGGCAGAGACGGCGGAGCGAAATAGGTTTCGATGGCGCGGATATCGGCGTCGGGCAGCTTCAGCTCGCTATCGCGGATCTGGTCGAATTCCGCCTCGACCTGGCGCGTCAGTTCCTCGACGCCGGTTTCGTGAACAAGGATCTTGATGCGCGCCTTGTACTTGTTGTCGCGACGTCCATGCAGATTGTAGACGCGAACGATCGCCGTGACGTAGGTCAGCAGATCCTCTTCCGGGAGGAAGTCACGGATCTTCTTGGCGATCAGCGGCGTGCGGCCCTGCCCGCCCCCGACATAGACGGCGAAGCCGAGATTGCCGGCCTCGTCCTTCTTCAGGTGAAGGCCGATGTCGTGCACCTGGATCGCGGCGCGGTCGCGCGGCGCACCGGTGACGGCGATCTTGAACTTGCGCGGCAGGAAGGAGAATTCGGGATGAACCGAAGACCACTGGCGCAGGATTTCGGCATAGGGACGCGGATCGGCGACTTCGTCGGCGGCAGCACCGGCGAAATGGTCGGCCGTCACGTTGCGAATGCAATTGCCCGAAGTCTGGATGGCGTGCATCTCGACGCTTGCGAGATCCGCAAGGATATCGGGCGTATCGGAAAGCTTTGGCCAGTTATACTGGATATTCTGCCGCGTGGTGAAATGGCCGTAGCCACGGTCATACTTGCGGGCGATATGGGCCAGCATGCGCATCTGCCGTGAATTCAACGTACCGTAGGGAATGGCAACGCGCAGCATGTAGGCATGAAGCTGCAGGTAGACGCCATTCATCAGGCGCAGCGGACGGAAGGCATCCTCGGCGATCTCACCGCTCAGACGACGCTGCACCTGATCGCGAAACTGCTCGACACGAGCAGAAACGAAAGCGTGATCAAATTCATCGTAACGATACATGTCTGTCCTCAGGCGGCAATGAAATCGGGATCGGCATGGCCATGGCCGTCCGCATAGGCAATGGTGGGACCCTCGGCGCGGATGCGTTCGCGCAGGCGCAACGGCCAGAGCACACCATCCTTTTCCTCGACATCGATGACATTGACGTCAAGCACGATATTGCTGGCGAAGGACTGGCGGCCGGCTTCCTCGAGCGCGGCAATCGCTTCGTCATGCCGCGCGACGAAGGCATCCTGCAGTTTTTCCGTCCACTGGCCGTTGGCATCGAGCCAAACGGCGATGCCGTCGCCAAGGCGGTTGGCGGTCAAGACTTTCTGGGCCATGTCAGGTCCTCTCGAAGGGGGAAAGGCTGGCGATCTTGCCGCGCAGCGGTTCGGAACGGGAGAAATTGCCGCCGGCGACGGCGTCACCGATAATGACCATCACCGGGCCGGTCAACTCGGCGCGACCTTCCAGCACCGGCAACTCCTCCAGCGTGCCGTGAAGCAGGCGACTGTGAGCACGGCCGGCATTTTCGACGACAGCAACGGTGGTATCCGGGGCAAGACCTGCCGCCATCAGCCTTGTGGCGACGGAAGCTGCGACGCTGCGACCCATATAGACCGCGACGGTTGCGCCCGAGAGAGCGAGACGGGCCCAGTCGGGCAGCGTTTCGCCATGAAGATCATGCCCCGTGGTGAAGACCAGCGAGGAAGCAACCCCGCGAAGCGTCAGCGGCAGTTCGAAATCAGCAGCCGCAGCAAATGCCGAGGTGATCCCCGGCACGATTTCATAAGCTACGCCTGCAGCGCGAAGCGCCGCCATCTCCTCGCCGGCACGACCGAAGACCAGCGGATCGCCCGACTTCAAGCGAACGACGCGCTTGCCTTCGCGACCAAGCTCGACCAACAGGTCGTTGATTTCTTCCTGCGACTTGGAATGGCATCCCTTGCGCTTGCCGACGGCAATCCGGTCCGCATCTCGCCGTCCCATGTCGACGACCGCCTGGGGCACCAGCGCATCGTGCACGATGACATCGGCCTCCATAAGCAGCCTGTGCGCGCGCAGCGTCAGGAGATCTTCGGCGCCCGGACCGGCTCCGACAAGGAATACACGACCCGGTTCGCGCCCGCCACTCGCGGCGATCAAGCGTTCCGCATTGCGGCGGGCATCGGCGATGTTGCCCTCGCCGACGGCGTCGGCGACATCGCCGCTGAAGAACCGCCGCCAGAACTTGCGCCGCATCGTGCCGCGCGGAACGCTACGCTCGACGCTGGCACGAAACTCTTCCGCCAACCGGGCAAGGCGGCCGAGCGACCGCGGCAGGCGTCGGTCGATCTCGGCGCGGATCATTTGCGCCAGGACGGGTCCGGCGCCCTCGGTTCCAATGGCAACCGCAATCGGCGCGCGGTTGACCAGGGCGGGCGTGTAGAAATCGCAGAATTCAGGCTGATCGACCGCATTGGCCGGGATGCGGCGCGCACGGGCCGCAACAACAATCTTTCGGTCCTGCTCGGCGTCACCGGTTGCGGCGAAGACGAGAGCAGCCCCCTCGACCTGTCCGGGATGAAAAGACCGCGCCACCCGCTCGATGGCGTGCCGCGCCAGGAAATCCGCATAGTCAGCTTCCGGAGCGACAGTATGAGCGATGATGCGCGCCCTGGTATTGTTGAGCAGCCGCGCCTTGGCGAACGCTTCCGCGCCGTCGCCGAAAACGGCGACAGCGGCATCCTCGACCTTGAAGAAGGTCGGGAAAACCGAAAGCTTGTTGTGGCCTGCACCCATCGTCACGATCCAGTTGTCTAGCGAGCGCCAATATCACCTTTTTGGGCGGGAGATAGAAGAAACAGAAATCCCCAGCCGTTCGGCGCCGCACATTTCTTTGCTAGGCTTTCGACAGATGCGAGCAAAAGTCACCGGAGTGATAAATCCATAATTTCTATCGGTTAATTAGAATTTCATCTCTGAAAAAAGCTGGCGACAACCGATGTTTTTGCTTTCGACCCCCTTTGGGCGAAGATAGGATCGCACCGCAGCAAGCCATTGGGACACAGCCATATATGACGGATATCACTTCCCGCCTGCTCGATGTCATCGAGCACGACATCCTTCCACTAACGGAGGCCGGCGTTGCAGCCGGCAACAAGGTTTTCGGTGCGGCGATCCTCAGAAAATCCGACTTGTCGCTGGTGCTTGCGGAAACCAACAACGAACTGGAAAACCCGTTGTGGCACGGGGAAGTGCATACGCTGAAGCGCTTCTACGAACTCGGCGAGCGCCCCTCGACCAAGGATCTTATCTTCCTTTCGACCCACGAACCCTGCACCATGTGCATGTCGGCGATCACCTGGGCCGGTTTCGACAATTTCTATTACTTCTTCAGCCATGAGGACAGCCGCGACGCCTTCGCCATTCCGCACGACCTGAAGATCCTCAAGGAGGTCTTCGGGCTGGAGCCCGGCGGCTATCGCAAGTCGAACGCCTTCTGGAACTCCTATGCATTGTCGGATCTGGTGGCCGTAAAGGACACGGCGGAACGGGAGAGCCTGACGGAACAGTCCAGGCGCATTCGCGCGGTCTATGATCGCCTCTCCGGGCAGTATCAGTCCGGGAAATCGGACAACGACATTCCGCTCAACTGAGCAGGCAGGACGACCGCATGGAACCCTCCAAGGACATCTCGCGCCTGATCGAGATCATGGCCGCACTTCGCGACCCCGAGACCGGGTGCCCGTGGGATATCGTGCAGACCTTCGAGACCATCAAGCCGTATACGGTCGAAGAGGCATACGAGGTTGCCGACGCCATCGAGCGCAACGATCCCGACGATCTCTGCGAGGAACTGGGCGACCTGTTGCTACAGGTGGTTTTCCATGCGCGCATGGGTGAAGAGGCAGGCCTTTTCTCGTTCGGTGACGTGGTCGAGGCCATCACGCGAAAGATGATCCGCCGGCATCCGCACGTCTTCGCCGTCTCCGACGCGGACACGCCGGAAAGCGTGAAGGCCCAATGGGATGAGATCAAGCGGCAGGAAAAGCGTGAACGAGCCGAACGGCGAGCGCTGCGCGGCACGGCCGAACACGACGTGAAGGCCGGTCATCTCGGCGACGTACAGAGGAGTTTCCCGGCACTCACCGAAGCGTTGAAGCTGCAGGAACGCGCGGCCAAGGTCGGCTTCGACTGGTCGGAACCGGAACCGATCCTCGACAAGATCGAGGAGGAAATCGCCGAACTGCGCGAGGCGCTGGCGGAGGGAAAGCCGGAAAAGATCACCGACGAACTCGGCGACCTGATCTTCGCCCTCGTCAACATCGGACGCCATGTGGATGCCGATCCGGAACAGGCACTGCGTGGAACGAATACCAAGTTCCGTCGCCGTTTCAGTTATATAGAAAATTCTCTTAAAGAGAATTCTGAAACACTGGAGGATGCCACTCTGGAGCGTATGGAAGAACTCTGGCAGGCGGCGAAGGCGATCGAGCGGCAACTCGACTGACGCTCAAATACGCACCTGCAGAGTGCCGCCTCAACGCTCCCAGTCTTCCTTTTCCCGCTTCGGGCCGCCGCCGAGCTTGCGCTCCAGTTCCAGCGCCTGATGTTCCGTAAGGCGCAGGTCGAGACTGACGGTGCCGTCTTCGTGGTCTTCGCGATTGTCGACGATGGCATTTTCATAGGCCCAGGAAATCAGCGCATGCTTGTCCGCCGGAACGACGACTGTCGTTTCCGTCAGGACACCCGAAAGGCGTTCGGAAATCACGTCCATCAGACGGTCGACGCCTTCGCCGGAGATGGCTGAGGCGGGAATGACGTTGTCCCGGCTCTGCGCCTTCTGCAGGATCGCGTCATGGCTTTCGGGATCGAGGCGGTCGATCTTGTTCCAGACCTCGATGATGCGCTCCGCCCTCTCCTTCTCGTCAATGCCGAGATCATCGAGGATGCGTAGCACGTCGCTGGCCTGAGCCGGGTTGTCCGGATCGGACATGTCGCGCACATGCAGGATCAGGTCCGCTTCAAGCACCTCTTCGAGCGTAGCGCGGAAGGCGGCAACCAGATGGGTCGGCAGGTCGGAGATGAAACCGACCGTATCGGACAAGATGACGGTGCGGCCATGCGGTAGCTTCATGCGGCGAAGCGTCGGATCGAGCGTCGCAAACAGCATGTCCTCGGCCAGAACGCCCGCGCCGGTGATACGGTTGAACAGCGTCGATTTGCCGGCGTTGGTGTAGCCGACCAGCGCCACGATCGGATGCGGCACCTTGCGGCGCTTGGCACGATGAAGCTGGCGCGTGCGAACGACCTGTTCCAGTTCGCGCTCGAGCCGGACGATACGGTCCTGCAGCAGCCGGCGGTCGGCTTCGATCTGGGTTTCACCCGGACCGCCCATGAAACCCGCACCACCGCGCTGGCGCTCAAGGTGGGTCCAGCTTCGGACCAGACGGCCCTTCTGGTAGTTAAGATGGGCGAGTTCGACCTGAAGCGTGCCCTCCTTGGTGGAAGCGCGGCGGCCGAAGATTTCCAGAATGAGGCCGGTGCGGTCGATGACCTTGGCGCGCCATTCTTTTTCGAGATTGCGCTGCTGCACCGGCGTCAGGGGATGATCCACAATCACGAGGCCGGCATTGTGCTCATCGAGAAGCGCCGAGACTTCCTCGATCTTGCCGGTTCCGAGAAGCGTCGCCGGGCGTGGCTGGTTGACGGGCACGATGATGCCTTCGGCGATCGTCAGGTCGATGGCCCGTGCAAGGCCGATCGCCTCCTCAAGCCGGCTTTCGTTGGAACGCGTGGGAGCCGCTGTGTCGCCGCCTGCCCCGCTCCGCGCCTGCTTGAGAACGGGAAGGATGACCACGGCACACATGTCATCCCGGTGCTTTTCATCGTCCGGGATGATCGAGTCGTTTTTCGTGTCGCGAGTGGTTATGGCTTCAATCCTGTGACGAAGCGTTGTCTTCGCTTTCGAACATCTGCATGGGCTGACCCGGCATGATGGTCGAAATGGCGTGCTTATAGACCAGTTGCGAATGGCCGTCACGACGCAGCAGAACGCAGAAATTGTCGAAGGAGGTCACCACGCCCGTCAGCTTGACGCCATTGATCAGGAAAATGGTCAACGAAATCTTCTGCTTGCGGACGGTGTTGAGAAATAGATCCTGCAGATTCTGAGAACGTTCCGCCATGGCGCCGCTTCTTTCTTTCTTGCCGGTTCATTGACCGGTATAATTATTGTTCAAGCTTATCAGCCGAGTAGGGACTGTCCCTGTCCCTTTACCGTGAAGTTGGTATCAAATCGCCGTCTTTTCCGCAATCTCGAAAAAGGCGCTCCGGATTTTCTCCGAAACCGTCCCGGGATGCCCGTTTGCGATGGAAAAACCGTCGATTTCGACGATAGGGAAGCAGATACTCGTCGCTGCCGTAATGAAGACCTCGCGCGCGCCTAGCATTTCCTCGCGCGAAAATTCTCTTTCGCGGATCGAGATTCCCAGAACCGCGGCCACGTCCATCAGCGTTGTGCGGGTGATACCGCGCAGGATACCGTGTTCCGCCGGGCGGGTAACGAGGTGACCGTCGGCATCGACGATCCAGACATTGGTGGCAGCCCCCTCGGTCACCATGCCGCGGGTATCGACGAAGATCGCCTCCTGCGCACCGGCCTCCTTCGCCGACTGGCGGGCGAGCGCGTTGGGCAGCAGGCCGACGGTCTTGATATCCACCCGATCCCAGCGATTGTCCGGCAGCGTGATCGCCTTGATGCCGGCGGCATTCTTGCGCGCGATGACCGACGGATCGGTGCTTTTGGCCGTCACCACCAGCGATGGAGGCGTATCGGCCGACGGGAAGACGTGATCGCGCCTTGCAACGCCGCGCGTCACCTGCAGATAAAACAATCCGTTGCGCACGTGATTGCGGCGGGCAACCTCACGGATGACCTGCACCAGGGCTGCACGGGACATCGGAAAACGAATGCCGATCTCGGAAAGCGACCGGTCGAGCCGGTCGAGATGCCGCGTGAGATCGACGATCATTCCATGACGAATTTCGCAGACCTCATAGACGCCATCGGCGAACTGATAACCGCGGTCCTCGATATGAACGCATGCTTTGCTGTGCGGGACATAGCGACCGTTGACATAGGCAATTCTCGGCATGGCGGCCTTCCGGAAAAACAGACTTGAATATTAGAAGTACTGGATGGAAACGCGAAACATCTGTTCGACGTCGCGTACGGCTTCGGCGGATGCGAACAGTACGACCCTGTCCTTTGCCTTGATCCTTGTGTCTCCGTTGGGCCGGATCACCGCCTTGTCGCGATAGATCGCTCCAATTCTCAGGCCCGGCGGGAGGTCGAGATCGCGGAAAGGGCGCCCCACCAGAGGCGACGTTTCGAGCGCCTCCGCTTCGATCACTTCCGCCATGCCCTTCTGCACGGCATAGACGGAACGAATGCGTCCCTTACGGACATGCTGGAGGACGCGAGAGATCGTCACCGCCCGTGGATTGATGTGGGCGTCGATCCCGATGCCGGCAACCAGTTCCTGGAACCCCGGATTGTTGATAAGCGCCATGCTGGAGCGGCAGCCCATGCGCTTGGCCATGGCGGCTCCGAGGATATTGACCTGGTCGCTGTTGGTGAGGGTCACCATCAGATCGGCATCCTGGATATCGGCCTGCTGGAGAATGGCCTGATCGAGGGCGGACCCGTGAAGAACGATCGTATTCTTCAACTGCTCGGATATGGCCAGCGCGCGGTCACGATCGTTTTCGAGGATCTTGATCCTCGTCCTGGGCTGCATCTGCTCGATGGTGCGGGCGACGTAGTGGCCGATATTGCCCCCGCCCGCGATGACGATGCGGCCTGCCTCCTGTTCCTCGTGCCCAAACAGGCTGAGCGTCCGGCGCGTATGGTCGCGCTGGCAAATGACATAGGCAAGGTCGCCGACGAGCAACTGATCGTTCGACTGTGCAACCTGCAGCCTGCCATTGCGGTAGATCGCGGTGACAGTTGCCATCAGATCGGGAAACAGCTGGCTCAACTGGTGCAGCGGCGTGTTGAGGACCGGACAATCCTCCATGCACTCGATAGCCACCATGGCGATATGGTCGTCGGCGAAGCGGACGATATCGGTGGCGCCCGGAAAGGAAATGCGCCGCAGGACCATCTTGCCGACCTCGATCTCGGGAGAAATCGTCACGTCGATCGAGATGTGCTTGCGGCTGAAGAGATCCGCATATTCCGGCTGCATGTAGTTCTGCGCCCGGATGCGGGCAATCTTCGTCGGCACGTTGAAGAGCGCATGCGCGACCTCGCAAGCGACGATGTTCACCTCGTCGTAAAGCGTGACCGCGATAATCATGTCGGCCTGGTCGGCGCCGGCCCTTGCCAGCATGTCCGGATGGGCGCCGTGGCCGACATAGCCGCGGACATCCAGCGTCTCGGTGATATGCGTGACCAGCGACGCGGAGGTGTCGATGACGGAGACGTCGTTGTCCTCCTGGGACAGTCGCTCAGCGATGCCGTAGCCGACCTGTCCCGCCCCGCAGATGATGACCTTCATGATGCCCCTTCAAGCGATCGGATGTGCGGGAAATCCGCCGGAACCGCCCGCCGCATGTCTTATACGCCGAGCGACTTCAGTTTGCGATGAAGCGCCGACCGCTCCATGCCCACGAATTCGGCCGTACGCGAAATATTGCCGCCAAAGCGGTTGATCTGCGCGATCAGGTAGTCGCGCTCGAACATCTCGCGCGCCTCCCGCAAGGGCAGCGTCATGATGTGGGTATCGTTGCGCGCCGAAACCTTGGGCAGCATATCGGAGAGATCCTGCGGCAGCATCTCGGCGGAGATCGGCGTGTCGGGGCTGTCCCCCTGCACGAGAATCATCAGCCGTTCGATATTGTTGCGAAGCTGCCGGATATTGCCGGGCCAGTCGTTGGCCTGCAGGACGGCCATGGCGTCTTCGCCGATCCGCCGCTGGCGAATGCCGGCCTGTTCCGATATCTGGCGCATGAACATATCGACCAGGAAGGGAATGTCCTCCCGCCTCTCCGCCAGGGCCGGAACCTTGATCGGCACAACGGCAAGCCGGTGGAAAAGATCCTCCCTGAAGCGGCCCTCGGCGATCATGCCCTCGAGGTTGTAGGCCGAGGACGAGATGATGCGAACATCGACCTTGACCCGCTTGGAGCCACCGACCCGCTCGAACTGCTGCTCGACCAGAACCCGGAGAATCTTATTCTGGGTCTCGCGCGGCATTTCGCCGATCTCGTCAAGATAGAGGATGCCGCGATGCGCCTCCTCCAGCGCGCCGATGCGGCGCGGCTGGCCCGGCGTGCCCTCGGTTCCGAAGAGTGCGATTTCCATGCGGTCCGGCGTGATCGCCGCTGCATTCAGCGTCACGAAAGGGCCGCCCGCACGGCTGGAGCGTTTATGGATCATGCGCGCGACCAGTTCCTTGCCGGAGCCGGAGGGGCCGAAGATCATGATGCGGCTATTGGTCGGCGCCACCTTCTCGATGGTCTGGCGAAGCTGCGAGACCGCGACGGAGGTGCCGATCAGTTCGACCGCATCGCCCGTGCGCTTCTTCAGTTCGGAGACCTCGCGCTTGAGCTTGGAGTTTTCCAGCGCCCGCTCCGCGATCAGGATCAACCGGTCCGCCTTGAACGGTTTTTCGATGAAGTCGAACGCACCGCGTTTGATCGCGGAAACGGCAGTCTCGATATTGCCGTGACCGGAAATCATCACGACGGGAAGATCCGGATGCCGTGTCTTGATCTCGTCCAGAAGAGACAGGCCGTCCAGCCGACTGCCCTGCATCCAGATGTCGAGGAAGACAAGGCGCGGCACACGGTCGGAAATCGCGGCCAGTGCGCTGTCGGCATCGTGGGCGGTGCGGGTTTCATGCCCTTCGTCGCTGAGGATGCCGGATACGATTTCGCGGATATCCTCTTCGTCGTCGACTACCAGAATATCAGAGGCCATAGACCTTTTCCTTATCGCTTTCATTGTCCATGGCGGTCGTCGCTTCGAGCCGCGGCAGAAGGATGCGGATCATCGCGCCCCTACCCCGGTCGAAATCGGCGGGAGCGTCATGCAGCTCCAACTGACCGCCATGTTCTTCAATAATCTTCTTGACGATGGCGAGGCCGAGGCCTGTGCCCTTCTCGCGCATCGTCATGTAAGGCTCGAGAATGCGGTGCCGGTTTTCCACCGGAAGGCCGCGGCCATTGTCGATCACGTCGACAACGAAACGGTCCTGTTGGTGATCGAAAGACGAGCGCACCATGATCTTGCCGCCATCCGGCAGGTCCTCGCTCGGCACGGCCTCAATCGCCTCGACGGCATTCTTGATGAGATTGCCGACGGCCTGCGCCAGCATCCTGGCATCGAAGCTGCCCTGCAGTGGCTCATCGCCGAATTCGCGGATGAACCGGATACCGTGGGTGCCCATCTCGCGCAAGAAGACGGCGTCGCGCAGGACGTCTCGAAGATCGGAACTCTGCTTGGCTGGCTTCGGCATGCGGGCAAAGGCGGAAAACTCGTCAACCATGCGCCCGATATCCTCCACCTGCCGGACGATGGTATCCGTGCACTGGTCGAAGACGGCGCGATCGTCTTCGGCAATCTGCTTGCCGTAGCGCCGCTTCAGGCGTTCGGCGGAGAGCTGGATCGGGGTGAGCGGGTTCTTGATTTCATGCGCGATGCGGCGCGCCACATCGGCCCATGCGGTGGAACGCTGGGCGATAACGAGATCGGTGATATCGTCGAGCGTGATGACGTAGGAATCCTCGGACCCGCGGGTTTCCTCGCGCGTGACCTGAACGTTCAGCGTCCGTTCCTTGCCGCCCCGCATCAGATTGATCTGCTCGCGATATTCGCCGCGATGGCGAACGGCGGCTTCCGCCAAGACCCGGTCCACCTCTGGCGCAACCAGGCTCAGCTTCTGACCGATCAACTCCTCGGAAGCCGTTGCCAGGAAATATTCGGCGGAGGGATTGACGATGGTGATGACGCCGTTGTCCTCGACACCGATGACCGCCGCCGTCACGCCCGAGAGCACGGCCTCGATGAAACGCCGGCGGTCGTCCACCTCGTCCTTGGCCTCCAGGATTTCGTCACGCTGGCTGCGGATCTGGGTAATCATCTTGTTGAAGGTTCGCGACAGACTGCCGACGTCGCCGTCTGCGGAGCGAACCGGAACGATCACGTTCATATTGCCCGAAGCGACGTTGTCGGCCGCCCCGATCAACAGCCGGATCGGCCGGACGATGCGGTCGGCAACGGCAATCGCCGTCCAGATTGCTGCGAGCAGCACGATCAGCGCGAAACCGAGATAAAGAATGGCGAAGGCGATCTGCAGCGTGGTGCGGCCATCCTCCATCGCCTTGTATTCGGCGGTGTTTTCTTCCATCAGCCGCATCGCCGACATGACCTTCGGATCAACCGCGCGGATCGTGTAGAGGAAGGTGCCGGAAATCGATTCGAGCTTGATGATCGCACCGACGAGGTTGGTGACGCCCGGCGGGATGAGCGTCGGCTGACCCGCAGCCGCACTTTCCAGGGCGTCCTTCGGAATGGCCGGCAGCGGCTTGTCGGTGGCAATATCGGCCTGCGTGATCGCCGAACCGTCCTGGCGAACGAGGAAGGCGCCCAGCATTCCCCGCCCCTTCGTCTGCCGTGTCAGAAGCTGAACGAAGCCGGTTCGGTCCAGATAATAGAGGGCGCGATTGCGCTCCAGGTCGTTGGCCATCGAAATGGTCTGGCCCTGAAGGTAGCTGGCGTTTTCCAGCATGTAGGCCTGGGCGACGTTCATCGACGACGAGACGATCGACTGGGTTCGTAGCGAAAACCAGCGATCGAGGCCAACGTTCAGCGTGATACTCGCGAATATCGCGACGAGAATCGCCGGCGTGATGGCAACGATCGAGAACAGCACCACGATGCGGACATGAAGGCGGGCTGCGGCGCGGCCGCGCGTACGGGCTTTAAAGAGCCGCGTCACCTCGCGGCCGATGAGAAACATCAGACCGACGATGAAAAGCGAATTGACAATCGCCGAGGCAATCAGAACCTCGGAGGTCGGCTCGATGGGCGTCAGACCCAGCAGAACGGGTAGCGTGAACACGGCGCAGGCCAGCGCCCCGCCGGCAACCACGAGGCCCGGCAAGGCAAAGGACGCCCGACGCTCATGCGCCGTCGCGGCGTCGTTCTCCGTTACGGACGCGGCCATTCGACCGACCATGAAAACTCCCGCGCCCTGCCTGCAGAGCCCAAATCGATGCTGCGCCTCGGACCGGCCCGGAAAGGCCGATCACCTCATCGCGTCGCCCCGATATCCCGACCCTGTCAAACCGGCAGGACCGGAGCACGCCGAGGCTTCGTGACTTTTGAGCAACGCAATGTGGCGAAATTGCAACGGGCCTTGCAGCTTTGTCAAGCCGAGCGGGAACTGCGATAGACCGAGACCCCCAGTTCCCTGATCTTCTTGCGCAACGTATTGCGGTTCAGTCCGAGAAGATCGGCGGCCTTGATCTGATTGCCGCGCGTTGCTGTGAGTGCTGCAAGAATCAGGGGATATTCCATCTCGGTGAGCACGCGCTCATAGAGGCCGGAAGGCGGCAAAGCGTCACCGAAGCTTGCGAAATAACTTCGCATGTTCTCCTCGACGGCTTGCGAAATCGTCATGGAACCGGCGGGCACGCCGACCTTGGCGATCGGGCTGTCGGCGATATCGGACCGCAGTTCCTGCTCGACGATCTCGCGCGAAATCACGTCCTGCGGGTAAAGTGCCATGAGACGGCGAACGACGTTTTCGAGTTCGCGCACGTTGCCCGGCCAGGCATAGGCCTTCATCACTTCCAGCGCCTCGTTGTCGAATCGCTTGGAATCGAGCCCTTCCTTTTCGCCCTGCTGAATGAAGTGGCGCACCAGATCGGGAATATCCTCCGCGCGGTCACGAAGGGGGGGCAGGCGCAGCGGCACCACGTTCAGGCGATAATAGAGGTCCTCGCGGAAGAGGCCCTGATTGATGGAATGCTTCAGGTCCTTGTTGGTCGCGGCGACGATCCGGACATCGGTGCGGATCGGCGTACGTCCGCCGACCGTCGTGTATTCGCCCTGCTGCAGGACACGCAGAAGACGGGTCTGCGCATCCATCGGCATGTCGCCGATTTCGTCGAGGAAAAGCGTGCCGCCCTCGGCCTGTTCGAAACGGCCGGTCGAGCGCGTCTGCGCGCCCGTAAAGGCGCCCTTTTCATGGCCGAACAGTTCCGATTCGATGAGATCCCGCGGGATCGCAGCCATATTGATGGCGACGAAGGGACCGTTGCGGCGCTTGCCGTAGTCATGAAGCGCCCGCGCGACAAGTTCCTTGCCGGTACCGGATTCACCGGTAATCATCAGCGTCAGGTCGGTTTGCATCAGGCGCGCGAGAACGCGGTAGATTTCCTGCATGGCGGCTGACCGGCCGACCAGCGGCATGCCGTCCTGCATATCGTCGTCGAGGCGGGCCGGTTTCTTCTTCGGTTCGGCCAGCGCCCGGCCGATGATGGCGATCAGTTCCGTCAGATCGAAGGGCTTCGGCAGGTAGTCATAGGCACCTTTTTCCGAGGCCTTGATGGCCGTCATGAAGGTGTTCTGGGCACTCATCACCAGCACAGGCAGGTCCGGGCGCGCCTTCTTGATGCGCGGCAGAAGGTCGAAAGCATTCTCGTCGGGCATTACGACGTCGGTTACGACAAGATCTCCCTCGCCTGCGGACACCCAACGCCACAAGGTGGCGGCATTGGAGGTGATCCGGACCTCGTAACCGGCACGGGTCAGGGCCTGGTTCAATACGGTGCGAATGGCTGCGTCGTCATCAGCGACAAGGATCGTTGCAGTCATCAGAGACTTCCTGTGGATTTCGCCGGGGTTTCTTCATCAAGCGGGATGTCCTTGGAAACGGGCATCAGCACGCGGAAAGTGGTACGGTTCGCCTGGCTATCGCATTCCACGATGCCGCCATGGCCGCCGATGATCTTGGCGACCAGCGCCAGCCCGAGGCCGGAACCGTTGGTCTTGGTGGTAATGAAAGGGTCAAAGAGATGGGGCAAGAGGTCCGCCGGCACGCCGGGGCCGTTGTCATGCACACAGAATTCGAGCGGCAGGGAGATTTTCTCGCGCGAGCCGGCGACCGAAAGACGGATACCGGGCCGATAGGCCGTGGTGAGCTGAATCTCGCCGTCCGGCCGGTCTCCGATCGCCTCGGCGGCGTTCTTGATGAGATTGAGGAAGACCTGCACCAGTTGATCCCGATTGGCGTAGACCGGCGGCAATGACGGGTCATAGTTTTCGGTGATGCGGATATTGCGGGCAAAACCGGCCCTTGCAATCGCCTTTACATGGTCCAGCACGGAGTGGATGTTAAGCGATACGCGGTCGACAGGCCGTTCGTCGGAAAACACCTCCATGCGGTCGACCAGGGAGACGATACGGTCCGTCTCGTCGCAGATCAGCCGGGTCAGAGCGCGATCCTCATCGGTGACCGAACTCTCGAGCAGTTGGGCGGCACCGCGGATGCCGGACAGCGGGTTCTTGATTTCATGCGCGAGCATCGAGGCCAGGCCGGTGACCGAACGGGCAGCCGCACGATGGGTCAGTTGCCGGTCGATCTTGTCGGCCATGGAGCGTTCCTGGAAGACGATCACCACGTCTCCGGGCTGGTTCACCACCGGCGCCACATAAAGATCCACCAGCTTGTCCTGCCCCAGGCGGGGCGAACTCAGATCCACCCGGTACTCGTTGACCGGAGCGCGACGTTCGCGCACCTGATCGATCAACGACAGAAGCGGACTGCCGAACGGAATGAAGGTGGAAAGCCGATAACGGGAAAGATGCGCCGCGCTGGCGCCGAAAAAGGCTTCCGCCTCCCAATTGGCGAAGGCGATCAACCCTTCCGCATCGACCATCACGACGGGATTCTGGATGGCGTTGAGCACGGCCATCGCAAGCCCGTTGCCGCCATTGTTCGCGTTCATGCGGCCTCCTGTCGGCGGGCAGAGGTGGATAGTCCGTCGGACAGCACGCTGAAAAGCGTTTCCGATACGAAACCGGCGTCCTTCGACGTCATGATTTCTCCCTTGATGGCGGCGGAAACCCCGGGCGCGAAGCGCTCGATATACCAACCGACGTGTTTGCGTGCATGCCTTACGCCGACGTCACGCCCGTAATGAACGAGCATCGCCTCGTAGTGCTCGCGGACAATAGCGGGAATGGCGGCAGGCTCCGGGCCGGAATTGCCGGCGAGCCATCCGGCGTGCCAGGGCCGTCCCTGACACGCCCGGCCGACCATCACCGCATCCGCTCCGGACCGGCGCAGGATTTCCAAGGCATCCGCGCGCGTCTCCACATCGCCATTGGCCACCAGAGGAACAGATACGACCTCGCGTACCCGCGCTATCGCATCCCAATCGGCCCTGCCTTCGTAGAACTGCATGCGCGTCCGGCCATGCACGGTAATCATCCTCACGCCGATATCCTCCGCCCTGCGGGCGATCTCGGGCGCGTTGATGGAATTTTTGTCCCAGCCCAACCGCATCTTCAACGTCACAGGAACCCTGACCGCCCTCACCGTCGCCTCTACCAGCGACAGGGCGTGATCCGGATCGCGCATCAATGCCGAACCGGAATATCCGCCCGTCACCTTCTTGGCCGGGCAACCCATATTGATATCGATGATGTCGGCGCCATTGGCTTCGGCGATGCGGGCCGCCTCGCCCATCCAGTAGGCTTCACGACCGGCAAGCTGAACCATGTGCGGATCGATATCGGCGCCTTGAAGGCGTGACCAGGATTCGGCTGCGTTGTGGGCAAGTTCGCGACTCGCCACCATCTCGGTCACGACGAGCCCCGCCCCGCTTCGCCATGCCAGCTGGCGAAAAGGCAGATCGCTGACGCCGGACATCGGAGCCAGAATCACGCGATTGCGTATCGCGACCGACCCGATCTCGAATGGCGTATGCAGCGCAACAGAACTCAAATGACTATCTTTCGGGCACACTTCGAATTTGCACTATTTTTAGACAGAGTTTGCGCGCTTGCCAAGAGAAATCCGTGGGGCCGCGATAAAAATTCGGGCAAATGCTGGAAAAAACGAAGGCCAGCCGATAGACCACGCTTGCGAATTTTTTGTGTCGTTCTTCTTTTACACAGGTCGGTCGCTGCAATGCAACAACGCGAAGTTGCCTCTATCGGTATCATTGTCGTGGCAGCGGGACGCGGCGAACGGGCTGGCGCCTCGGTCGAGGGGCCGAAACAATATCGCAGGATCGGCGGCAGGCCGGTCATAGCCCATACGCTGGAAAAATTCCTTTCCTGGGAGAGATCGGGTCCCATCATTGCCGTCATCCATCCGGATGACCAGGAACTCTTTGAAAACGTGCGACTTTCTCTTCGCAAGGGAGAAACCGTCCACGCGGTGACAGGCGGAGCCACCCGTCAGCAATCCGTGCTGGCGGGCCTGCGCGCCCTCTCCGAACTTCAGGCCAGTCACGTGATGATCCACGATGCGGTACGCCCATTTTTGGACGATGCGCTTCTCAACCGTGTGGCGACCCTGCTCGATTCCGGAGAGAGCGGCGTGTTGCCGGTCATGCCTGTCACCGACACCTTGAAGCGGGGCAGTGCCGACAAACATGTCGTCGAAACCGTCTCCCGCGCAGGTCTTTTTGCCGCCCAGACTCCCCAGGCCTTCGCGCTACCTCTGATTCTCGACGCCCATGAGAGGGCGGCCGCAGACGGACGCAGCGATTTTACCGACGACGCCTCGATCGCGGAATGGGCCGGCATCCCCGTCCTTCTGGCGGAAGGCTCTCCCGACAATGTCAAACTCACCGTGAAAAGGGATATCGCCATGGCCGATGCGAGGCTTTCGAGTGCCCTGCCCGACGTTCGAACCGGCAACGGATACGATGTGCATCAACTTGAGCCCGGCGACGGGGTGACGCTCTGCGGCGTCTTCATCCCGCACGACCAGAAGCTCAAGGGCCATTCCGATGCCGACGTGGCGCTGCATGCGCTGACGGATGCATTGCTCGCCACCTGTGGGGCCGGCGATATCGGCGATCACTTTCCGCCATCCGATCCCCAGTGGAAGGGCGCGCCATCGCGGATCTTTCTGGAGCATGCGGCCCGCATCGTTCGCGAGAACGGCGGAACGATCATGAACGCCGATATCTCCCTCATTGCCGAAGCCCCCAAGGTCGGTCCGCACAGGCAGTCCATGCGCGAGAAGCTCTCGGAGATGCTGGGGATCTCGCTTGAACGTTGTTCCGTCAAGGCGACAACGAACGAGAAGATCGGCTTCGTTGGACGCGGCGAAGGCATTGCCGCCATCGCCACGGCAACGGTGGTCTACGGGGAAAAGTCGAAATGACGATCTTTCCCGACGATATCGAAGTTTCAGCCACGCGCCTCATCGGCGATTTCTCGGCGCGGGGACTGACGCTTGCGACAGCCGAATCCTGCACGGGCGGGCTGATCGCCGGCGCCCTCACGGAGGTATCCGGCTCCTCGACAGTCGTCGACCGCGGTTTCGTCACCTATTCCAATCAGGCGAAAACCGACATGCTCGGCGTATCCCCGGAAGTCCTGTCACGTTTCGGCGCGGTGTCGCGCGAGACGGCGCTGCAGATGGTGGACGGCGCCCTGCGACGCTCGGGGGCCAATATTGCGGTCGCCGTTACGGGTATTGCCGGACCGAGCGGCGGCACGGCGGACAAGCCGGTCGGCCTCGTGCATCTGGCGGCCAAGAACCAGACGGGGCTGCTGGTCCATCGCGAGATGCGTTACGGCGATATCGGCCGCACGGAAATACGGCTTGCCACGGTTCGAACGGCCTTCGAACTGCTTGTCGCGGTCGCCGGCTGACACGGACGGCAGGCCAAAAGATCTTCCTGTCGATGATGAACGCATCCGGGACAATCGACACAGGAAGCCGTGAACGACGGAGCGCGAGAACGCCCTGAGGGGCGTCAAACGGCGTAGATCTTGTCGGCCCGGGCTTCGAAGGCTTCGGCGAACATGCGAAAGGCCCGATCGAACATCGAGCCCATCAGGGCACCGAGAATGCGGTTCTTGAACTCGTAGTCGATGAAGAAGTTGACGGAACAGCCTCCGTCGTCAGCCGGTTCGAAACGCCAGCGATTGTCGAGATACCGGAAGGGTCCCTCGATATACTTCACGTCGATCACCCGCTCGGCGGGAACGAGAAGAACCTGGGTTGTAAATGTCTCGCGGATCGCCTTGTAACCGACGGTCATGTCGGCCACCAAAAGTTCCTTGCCGTCACGCTCACGGCGGGAACGGATCGCCAGTCCCTCGCAGAGCGGCAGGAATTCGGGATAGCGCTCGACGTCGGCGACGAGGTCGTACATGCGGTCCGGCGAGTGCTTTACGATACGGCGGGTCTCGAACTGTGGCATGGGCTGGAGTTAAGCCGGTACGCCGGCAAGATCAAGAAGGCGTCGGGTGTCTGAGCGGGATTTTAGCACCAAGACCGGTACATTCGGGCCATGGAGATCGAAGTTTTGCAGGAAGAGCGGCGCATGCACCTTCTCGAAGTTCCAGATATAGCGGATGAATTCGCGGTCAGGCAATCTCTCCGGACATCCCGGCGCCATATCCGGACGCGTACGGCCGTAGGTCTTGAGCGCGCGAGCCATCACGCCCCATAACGACAACCGCCTGGGCATGCGCACCCAGATTATCAGGTCGCTGCGCGGCACGCGCAGATCGAAGCTGGAAGGATTGCTGCCATCCATGATCCAGCGCTCACCCTCGGCCGCTTGCGCGATCATCGCCCGCTGTTCCTGGCGCGGCCGCCCGATCCAGCCCGGAAGCCAGAAGAACTCCTTGTCCATGGAAATGTAGAGCAGGCCAAAATGCGCTGCGAGTTTCTACGACAATGTGCTCTTGCCGCCGCCGGAACAGCCGACGACCATGACCCGTCGCGCCAGCCGCAAGGCTGCCACCGCATCCTCTATCTCCACGAAATTCGGCATCTGATTCCCTCCCGGAGGAGGTTAAGGCCTACCGCCGAAACGTGAAGAGGATTCTACATGCGGCCACCGCGCAGCTTTTCACGATTGGCCTTCAGCCGCGCGAAGTCGTCGCCGGCGTGGTGCGACGAACGCGTGAGCGGGCTTGCCGACACCATCAGGAAGCCCTTGGCATAGGCAACCGTCTCGTAGGACTTGAACTCGTCGGGAGTGACGAAACTCATGACCTGATGGTGCTTGCGGGTCGGCTGCAGATACTGGCCGATGGTCAGGAAATCGACATCGGCGGACCTGAGATCGTCCATCAGCTGGAGGACTTCGTTCCGCTCCTCGCCCAGGCCGACCATGATACCGGACTTGGTGAACATGGTCGGGTCCAGTTCCTTGACGCGCTGCAGGAGCCGCACCGAATGGAAATAGCGGGCGCCTGGACGAACGGTCAGATAGTTGCCCGGAACCGTCTCCAGATTGTGGTTGAAGACGTCGGGCTTGGCAGCGACGACACGTTCCAGAGCGCCCGGCTTCTTCAGGAAATCCGGCGTCAGGATCTCGATGGTCGTCTCGGGCGAAGCGGCGCGGATCGCCCAAATCACCTTCTCGAAGTGCTCGGCGCCTCCGTCTTCCAGATCGTCACGGTCCACCGAGGTGATGACGACATGGGACAGGCCCATCTGCTTTACCGCCTTCGCGACGTTTTCCGGCTCGTCGGGATCGAGCGCGTTCGGTTTGCCGGTCGCCACGTTGCAGAAGGCACAGGCGCGCGTACAGATCTCGCCCATAATCATAAAGGTGGCGTGCTTCTTGTCCCAGCATTCACCGATGTTCGGGCATCCGGCTTCCTCGCAGACCGTCACCAGCTTGTGGCTGCGCACGAGATCGCGCGTCTCCGCATAGCCTTTCGAGGTCGGAGCCTTGACGCGGATCCATTCCGGCTTGCGCATCACCTCCGTATCGGGGCGGTGGGCTTTTTCCGGGTGACGGACTCGCTTCTCCTCCGGATGGGTCCTGTCGAGGATGGTGACCATGGTTCAGCCTTCCTTGCCGCGGCCTTTGCGGCGAATGAGTTTAACGTCGCACCAGCTTGACGACGAAGAGCAATAAGCAGGCACCGACAAAGCTGGTGATGAGATAACCGAGCCAGTCGCCTTCCACAAAGATCCCGAAACGGCGGAAAACGGCGGATGCGATGGCCGCACCGACGATGCCGATAATGATGTTCATCAGCACGCCGAAGCGTACATCCATGAACTTGCCCGCCAACCAGCCGGCGAGACCGCCGACGATCAGCATCAGGAACCAGCCGATTTCAAAGCCTGCCATTGCCACATCCTTCCATGGGATATCCGCGGCCTATATAGGCCGCGGCATAGAACATCACAACAGGCTCAGGCGTTCAACGCGCGGCCATAGGCGTCCAGAACGCTTTCCTTCAGCGTTTCCGAAATGGTCGGATGCGGGAAAATGGTGTGCATCAATTCTTCCTCGGTGGTTTCGAGGTTCATCGCCACCACGAAGCCCTGGATGAGTTCGGTCACTTCCGCGCCCACCATATGCGCACCCAGAAGCTCTCCGGTTTTCTTGTCGAATATGGTCTTGACCAGACCCTGGTCTTCGCCGAGCGCAATCGCCTTGCCGTTGGCGACGAAGGGGAAGCGGCCGACGCGGATATCGCGGCCCTGTTCCTTCGCCTTGGCCTCGGTCAGGCCCACGGAAGCCACCTGCGGGTGGCAATAGGTGCAGCCCGGGATCTTGGCCTTGTCCATCGGATGGACATTCGGAAGGCCCGCGATCTTTTCGATGCAGATGACGGCTTCGTGCTCGGCCTTGTGGGCGAGCATCGGCGGGCCGGCAACGTCGCCGATCGCGTAGATGCCCGGAACATTGGTGCGGCCGTAGCCGTCGATGGCGATGAAGCCGCGATCGGTCTTCACGCCGAGCGCCTCAAGGCCGATGTTTTCGATATTGGCCTGAACGCCGACAGCCGAGATCATCCGGTCGGCGGTGATCTTTTCGATCGAGCCGTCCTTCTTCTGGACATGGGCGGTGATGGAGTTTGCGCCCTTCTCGACCTTTGCGACCTTGGCCTCCAGCAGGATCTTCATGCCCTGCTTCTCGAACTGCTTCCTCGCCAGCGCAGAGATTTCGGCGTCCTCGACCGGCATGACCTGGCTCATGACCTCGACGACGGTCACATCGACACCCATGGTGCGGTAGAAGGAGGCGAATTCGATGCCGATGGCGCCGGAGCCCATCACGAGCAGCGACTTCGGCATTTCCTCCGGCTTCATCGCCTCGAAATAGGTCCAGATCAACTTGCCATCCGGCTCGATTCCGGGAAGCGCACGCGGACGCGCGCCGGTGGCGACGACAATGTGCTTGGCGGTGTAGGTGCCTTCCGGCAGCACGTTCTTCGGAAGCGGAGCCTGCGGCTGCTGGATCGCCTTGGTGGTCTTGGAAACGACGATCTCGCCGGGCTTGGTGAGCTTCGCCTCGCCCCAGATGATGTCGACCTTGTTTTTCTTCATCAGGAAGCCGACGCCACCGTTCATGCGCTGCGCGATGCCGCGCGAGCGGGCGACGATCGCCTTCAGGTCCGGCGTGACGGCACCCTCGACCTTGATGCCGTATTCACCCGGATGCTGGGCGTAATGCAGGATTTCGGCCGAACGCAGCAGGGCCTTGGTGGGAATGCAGCCCCAGTTGGAGCAGATACCGGCCAGATGTTCGCGCTCAACGATGGCGGTCTTCAGGCCAAGCTGGGCAGCACGGATTGCGGCAATGTAACCGCCGGGGCCGGAGCCGATAATGATGACGTCATAGGCGTTGGACACTGGTCTTCATCTCCCTTTTTGTCCGGAGCGGGCTCCATCCTGCGACGGAGCCCTTCCGAGGGATGAGACCAGCCCGATCAGGCCTTGGTCAGCATCCCGTAGATTTCATCCTTCAGAACCATGCGCTGCTTGCGCATCGTTTCCATCTGCACATCGCCAACCGGCTCGACCTCGGTCTCGGCGCGATGGATCGCACGGTTCACCTCGCGATAGTCTTCCAGAAGCTTGGCGAAGTGCTCATTGCCTGCTTTGAGCGCATGCATCTTCTCCGTGTATTCCGGAAACTCGTCCTGGATTTCGTGCGGGGTGTTCGACATTCGATATCTCCTCTTTTGTCGGTCGATATCCAAAGCCTAGTGACCCGGTCGTCTTTCTCCTTGATCCTGATCAATTTTTTTCGGATCGAAATTACAAACCCAACATCATGCGCACGACCGGCTCGAGACCTCGCCCGATGGCGCGCGTATTCGCCGCATCGAGATGAATTCCATCAAGCGGCGTCGTCCTCGCCACGAGACCGGCATCAAAGAAACCACAACCGTTCTCATCGGCAAGATCCCGATAAAGGCTCGCCAGCATGGCCGATTCGTCCAACGCGCCCTTGAACATGGCAGAGAAGGAAACGTTTGCGGTTTCGCAGATCGGCGGCGGCGAAACTACCAGCACATCGGGTCCATCGAAATCGAAACCCCAATCGTGCAGCCTGATCTGCCGGATCAATCTGTCGATACCCTTGGAAGCCGCAATCGCCGTGCCGGCTATGGCCTGCTTCATGTCGTTGGTTCCGAGCATGAGGATCACGAGATCCAGCGGCTTGTGCGTCTCCAACACGCTCGGCAAAAGTTTCGCGCCGTTGCGTTCGCAGTCGGCGAGATGATCGTCATAGGCGGTGGTTCGCCCGTTCAACCCCTCGGCGATGACGCTGACCCCGGTTCCGAGCGCACTTTGCAGTACGCTCGGCCAACGATCCTCATAGGCATGTCGGCCTATGCTTTCCGGATCGTATCCCCAGGTCAGGCTGTCGCCGTAGCAGAGAACGGATTTCATCGAACCGCTCTCCGGTCAGACCAGCATTCCCATGGGGCTTTCGATATAGCGCTTGAAGGCCGAAGCGAGTTCGGCGCCGAGCGCTCCATCGATGACGCGGTGATCGAAGGCAAAGGTCGCCGTCATGACCGTGCCGATCTTGATTTCGCCGTTCTTTACCACCGGCTTTTCAATGCCGGCGCCGATCGAGACGATCGAAGCATGCGGCGGATTGATGATCGAGGTGAAGTTCGACACGCCGAACATGCCGAGGTTGGACACCGCAGTGGTACCCCCCTGGTATTCGTCCGGTTTCAGCTTCTTGTCACGGGCACGCTTGGCAAGATCCTTCATCTCGTTGGAGATGACGGACAACGTCTTCTGCTCGGCCTTGCGGATGATCGGCGTGATGAGGCCGTCCGGAATGGCAACCGCCACACCGACATCCGAATGCTTGTGCAGGAGGCGTGCCGTCGAGGTCCAGGAAGCGTTTGCCGCCGGAACGTCGCGGAGTGCAAGCGCCATCGCCTTGATGATGAAGTCGTTGACCGACAGCTTGAAAGTCGGAACTTCGCCCTTCTCCGTCTTCACCGTCGGGGCAGACGCGTTGATGTCGGCGCGCAGCTTCAAGAGTGCGTCGATCTCGCACTCCATCGAGACGAAGTAGGACGGAACGGTCTGGTGCGATTCCAAAAGGCGCGAGGCGATTGTCTTGCGCATGCCGTCATGCGGCAGAACTTCGTAGGAACCCTGCTCGAACAGCTTGAGCACGGCGTCGTCGCCCGCACCCTTGGCAAGGGCAGGAGCCGGAGCGGCGGCCGATGCGGCAGCAGCCGGTGCCGGTGCAGCCTTTGCACCGCCGGAAGCAACAGCCTTCTCGATGTCGCTCTTGACGACGCGGCCATGCGGGCCGGTGCCGGAAACGACGGAAAGGTCGAGACCGGCTTCCCTAGCCAGACGACGGGCCAGCGGCGAAGCGAAGACGCGATTGCCATCCGACTTTGCCGGTGCAGCAGCCACCGGAGACGCGGCAGCAACAGGCGCTGCGGCAGCCGGAGCGGGCTGGGCAGCGGGTGCGGCCTCAGCCTTCGCGGCCGGAGCCGGGGCAGCGCCGCCGGCAGCCGCTGCCTGAACATCCTCGCCTTCAGCGGCGAGAACGGCGATCAGGGTATTGACCTTGACGCCTTCGGTTCCGGCCGGAACGAGGATCTTCGCAAGCGTGCCCTCGTCAACGGCTTCCACTTCCATGGTCGCCTTGTCGGTCTCGATCTCGGCGATCACATCGCCAGACTTGATCTGGTCGCCTTCCTTGACGAGCCACTTGGCGAGATTGCCCTCTTCCATGGTCGGGGAGAGTGCCGGCATCGTGATGTTGATCGGCATGTTACTACCCTCCCGTTACTTGTAGCAGACGGTTTTCACCGCCTGGACGACTTCGCCGACATTCGGCAGCGCCAGCTTTTCGAGGTTTGCCGCGTAAGGCATCGGCACGTCCTTGCCGGCAATCGTCAGGATCGGCGCATCGAGGTAGTCGAAGGCCTGCTGCATGACGCGGGTGGCGATTTCGGTGCCGACCGACGACTGCGGATAGCCTTCTTCAACGGTGACGAGACGGCCGGTCTTCCTGACGGATTCGAGCACGGTCGGAATGTCCATCGGACGGATGGTGCGAAGGTCGATCAGCTCGACGTCGATGCCTTCCTTGGACAGTTCCTCGACGGCCTTGGTGGCATAGGTCATGCCGATACCCCAAGACACGACGGTCGCGTCGGTACCGGCCTTGTGGATACGCGCTTTGCCGATCGGCAAGACGAAATCATCGAGCTTCGGCACCTCGAAGGAATGACCGTAGAGGATTTCGTTTTCGAGGAAGATCACCGGGTTCGGATCGCGGATGGCAGCCTTCAGCAGACCCTTGGCATCGGCAGCCGTGTAGGGCTGGATGACCTTGAGGCCCGGGATATGGCTGTACCAGGCCGCATAGTCCTGGCTGTGCTGGGCCGCAACGCGGGCCGCAGCGCCGTTCGGGCCGCGGAAGACAATCGGCGCACCCATCTGACCACCGGACATGTAGAGCGTCTTGGCGGCGGAGTTGATGATCTGGTCGATCGCCTGCATTGCGAAGTTGAAGGTCATGAACTCAACGATCGGGCGAAGGCCCGCCATGGCAGCACCGACGCCGACGCCGGCAAAGCCGTGCTCGGTGATCGGGGTGTCAACCACGCGCTTCGGACCGAATTCCTGCAGAAGGCCCTGCGTGATCTTGTAGGCGCCCTGATACTCGGCGACTTCCTCACCCATGACGAAGACGTCCGGATTGGCGCGCATTTCCTCGGCCATGGCTTCGCGAAGCGCTTCACGAACGGTCATCGTCACCATTTCGGTGCCGGCCGGGATATCCGGATCGGCGGCGACGGTTGCAACGAGCGCAGCCGGAACTGACGCGGAAGCAGCCGGCTTTTCGGCTTCGACAGCGGCGGGAGCCGGAGCAGCGTCCGCCTTCGGCAGAGCGGCCGGCTTTTCGGTCCCGATGTCGGATGCGGTCTCGCCTTCCTGCAACAGAACCGCGATCGGCGTGTTGACCTTGACGTTTTCCGTGCCGGCGGCAACCAGAAGCTTGCCGAGCACACCCTCGTCGACCGCCTCCACTTCCATGGTGGCCTTGTCGGTTTCAATTTCGGCGATCACATCGCCGGACTTCACGGCATCGCCTTCCTTCTTGACCCACTTGGAGAGGGTACCCTCTTCCATGGTCGGAGAAAGGGCGGGCATGAGAATATCGATTGGCATGGGCTTACCCTCCCCCAACTTACAACAGGATATCGGTGTAGAGCTCGGATGCATCCGGCTCTGGATCGGCCTGAGCGAAATCGGCGCTGTCGGCGACGATGTCGCGAACATCCTTGTCGATCTGCTTCAGCTCTTCTTCGCTTGCCCAGCCCTTTTCCAGCAGGCGATTGCGGACCTGCTCGATCGGGTCGTGCTCGGATCGCATCTTCTGCACTTCATCCTTGGAGCGATACTTGGCCGGGTCGGACATGGAGTGGCCGCGGTAGCGATAGGTCAGCATCTCAAGGATGACCGGGCCCTTGCCGGAACGGCAGTATTCGGCAGCCTGCTCACCTGCAGCGCGCACGGCGCGAACATCCATGCCATCGACCTGAATGCCGGGAATATTGAAGGACACGCCGCGCTGAGAGAAATTTGTCTGGGCGGACGCGCGGGAAACCGAGGTCCCCATGGCGTAGCGGTTGTTCTCGATCACGTAGATCACCGGCAGCTTCCAGAGCTCCGCCATGTTGAAGCTTTCGTAGACCTGCCCCTGGTTGGCTGCGCCATCGCCGAAATAGGCAACGGACACGAGACCATTGTCACGGTAGCGATTGGCAAAAGCGAGACCGGTGCCAAGCGATACCTGCGCGCCAACGATGCCGTGGCCTCCGTAGAAGTTCTTCTCCTTGGAGAACATGTGCATCGAGCCGCCCTTGCCCTTGGAGAGACCGCCACGACGACCGGTCAGCTCGGCCATGACACCGCGGGCGCTCATGCCGCAGGCCAGCATATGGCCGTGATCGCGATAGCCGGTAATGACCTGGTCACCATCCTTGAGCGCCATCTGCATGCCGACGACAACAGCTTCCTGGCCGATGTAAAGGTGACAGAAACCACCGATGAAGCCCATGCCATAGAGCTGGCCGGCCTTTTCCTCGAAGCGGCGGATCAGAAGCATTTCGCGATAGGCCTTAAGTTCCGTCTCGCGGTCGAATTCGGCAATCGCCCCTTCGGTGAAATCCTTCTTGGCAGGCTTGGCCGTGGCCTTGCGGCTGGTAGCAGTCGCGGATTTGCGCGGCGCCATTCATCCCTCCCGTGCGTTATGGTCAATTTGGTTGGCGGCAGAATAAGCAAGAAAGGGCCCAACCGCAATGCCAGAATTGCATGGCTCGCATTCAACGCAAGCATATGAATTTTTTATGAATTTTTCGATTAACCAGATTTAAGTTAATCAAAGAGCCTTGTTGAAAATGACGATTTCGTCGGGCCGAGACATGTTAAGCTGATAGCGCGCCTTCTCATCGAGCATGTCGCGCTCAAGAGAGCCGTCGCTCATCAGCTCCACCTGCCTTTCAAGACGCTTGCGCTGCGAGACAAGTTCGGCAAGCTCGGCGCTGCGCTCCACGCGCTGGCGCTCGAATTCCTGGGCCGCACGCAAACCAAAGCCTCCATGGATGGAATGATAGCCGAAATAGGAGAGAAAGGCGACAGTGACAGCGGGAAGAACAAGACGTCCGAGTTTTCTCTTCTTGTGATGCCTGGTCCACATACCCACGATGCCCTGAAACGCAAAACCGTCTGCTCAAATTACCGAGCAGAACTTAACCGTTCGTTGACCGAAAGAACGCGCCAACGAAAAAGCCCGCACCCTTGCGGGGCACGGGCTGCAATGGTCGGATCGGACGATCAGCCGCGAAGGATGGAGGTGCCGGCATAACGGGCCTGCGGGCCCAGGCCTTCCTCGATACGGATCAGCTGGTTGTACTTTGCGAGCCGGTCGGAACGCGCCAGCGAACCGGTCTTGATCTGGCCGCAGTTGGTGGCGACGGCGAGGTCGGCGATCGTCGAATCCTCGGTCTCGCCCGAACGATGGGACATGACGGCGGTATAGCGGGCCTTGTGTGCGGTCTCGACGGCGTCGAGGGTTTCGGAGAGCGAGCCGATCTGGTTGACCTTGACGAGGATGGAGTTGGCAACACCCATCTTGATGCCGTCGCGCAGGCGGGCCGAGTTGGTAACGAACAGGTCGTCGCCGACCAACTGAACCTTGGAGCCGATCTTGTCGGTCAGGGCCTTCCAGCCGGCCCAATCATCTTCAGCCATGCCGTCTTCGATCGAGATGATCGGATACTTGGCGGCAAGCTCGGCAAGGTAGTCGGCCATGGCTTCCGGCTCGAGGGTGCGGCCTTCGCCTTCCAGAACGTACTTGCCGTCCTTGAAGAATTCGGTGGAGGCGCAATCGAGCGCAAGGAACATGTCCTCGCCCGGACGGTAGCCGGCCTTTTCGATCGACTTCATGATGAAGTCGAGCGCGGCGGGCGCACTTTCGAGACCCGGAGCAAAACCGCCTTCGTCACCGACATTGGTGTTGTGACCCTGGGCGGCCAGTTCCTTCTTCAGAGTGTGGAAGACCTCGGAACCCATGCGGACGGCATCACGGATGTTATCCGCGCCAACCGGCATAATCATGAACTCCTGGAAGTCGATCGGGTTGTCGGCATGCGCGCCGCCATTGATGATGTTCATCATCGGAACCGGCAGAACATGGGCGTTCGGACCGCCGACATAGCGATAAAGCGGCAGGCCAGAGGATTCGGCTGCTGCCTTGGCGACGGCGAGCGAGACGCCGAGGATGGCGTTGGCGCCAAGGCGCGACTTGTTCGGCGTGCCGTCGAGTTCGATCATGATCCGGTCGAGCTGGATCTGGTTCTCGGCATCGAGACCGCCGATCGCATCGAAGATTTCGGTGTTGACGGCATCGACCGCCTTCTCGACACCCTTGCCCAGGTAACGGCTGCCGCCGTCGCGCAGTTCGACGGCCTCATGCGCGCCGGTCGAAGCACCCGACGGAACCGCCGCGCGGCCCATGCTGCCGTCTTCGAGATAGACGTCGACCTCTACGGTCGGATTGCCGCGGCTGTCGAGAATTTCGCGGCCGATGATGTCGGTAATGGCGGTCATGTTGGCTCCCTGATGGCTCTTAGTCGAGAGAAAAGGATGGCCTTCTCTTAATCGAAGCAAGGGAAAATACAATGGCAAGCGTGTGACATCGCGGCCGGCGCGGCATCTGCTAAAGTTGCTTGCCGGACAAAGGCCCGACCGCGATGGAAAAACAGAGCGCCGGCCTCGTTCGAAGCCGGCGCATCATTATCAGCCAAACAGGAAAGCGTCAGTTGCTCTTCGCGACGGCATCGAAAGCAAGAAGCTTTTCGAGAAGCCGCGGCATGTCATCCAGCCTCACCATGTTCGGCCCATCGGACGGCGCATTGTCCGGGTCCTCGTGCGTCTCGATGAAAAGTCCGGCGATACCGACGGCAATCGCCGCGCGCGCCAGCGTTTCGACAAAACGCCGGTCGCCACCGGTCGATCCGCCCTGACCGCCCGGCTGCTGTACCGAGTGGGTGGCGTCGAAGACGACGGGAGCCCCGGTTTCCGCCATGATCGGCAGCGCCCGCATATCGGAAACCAGCGTGTTGTAGCCGAAGGAAACGCCACGCTCGCAGAGCAGAACATTAGGATTCCCGCTGGTGGTTATCTTGTTAAGGACATTCTTCATGTCCCAGGGCGCGAGGAACTGGCCCTTCTTGACGTTGATGACGCGGCCGGTCTTTGCGGCAGCGACAAGCAGGTCCGTCTGGCGGCACAGGAAGGCCGGGATCTGCAGCATGTCGACGACCGGAGCGACCTCTGCGCACTGCTCCTCCGTATGAATGTCGGTGATAACGGGGAAGCCGTATTCCCTCTTCAGGTCGGCAAATACATCCAGCGCCTTTTCAAGCCCGATACCACGCTTGCCGGAGAGAGAGGTGCGGTTCGCCTTGTCGAAGGACGACTTGTAGACGAGACCAAGGCCGAGCTTGTCGCAAAGCTCCTTCAGCACGCCGGCGATCATGAAGGCGTGATCGCGGCTTTCCATCTGGCAGGGGCCGGCAATCAAAGCGAAGCGGGCACTGTTGGAAAAAAGCACCCGATTAGCGCCCTCGCCCACGAAGACTTCGGAATTGGTGGAATTGCTCATGCGATATCCTCGAAAACAAAAGAAACGCCCTGCCCCGCAACCGGGGACACGACGAGGCGCGCACCATGGCGAACGAATGCGATGCCCCTATCAGCGAGCAGCCGCTCTGTCACGCCCATATCGCCGACCCTAAAGACGATTGCGGCCATTATCAGACCCCTTTCCCGCAGATCCGGACAGATCCCGTAGTAGCCGCTCAACCCCGCAGGGGTCAGCGCCTCGATGCGTGCATTGGCCGACTGCAGGCCGATGCCGAACGAATGCGCCTCTATTTCGCGTTGGCGGAACACGGTTTCAAGGATGTACTGGAAATCCGAAGGGTTCTCCTCGCCCAGGACGATGGCGGCGATGCCGAGCACGCCGTTGTCGTGACGCTCCAGGCCGCCGCGATCGGCCGGCAAGGCGTTGACGCGCTGACAGGCGAACAGGAAGAAATCCGGCGAGCGGAGATCGGCCGCGAAGGCCAGGCGAAAGCCGGCCATCGTTTCAGCGCCGTCCGACAGCTTCAGCGGCCGTTCGAAATACAGCATGTCACCGGCGGAAAAGCCTTCCTCGCAATATCTTTCGTGGTCTGCCGCGGCATCACCGCTTTTGACGACGATCGCCGAGCCACCCTCCCCGCGGCGGAAACGAAATGCCTGATCGCGCGCGACGAAAACATTGCCTTCCCGGGCAGCGGCCTCGCATTCCTCGCGGCTCGCCACCGCCAGCGGCTCCAGATAGGTGTCGTCGGAAAAAAACACGCAGGCGTTCTCGGTGCCGAACGGATGGCGCGCCTCGGCCGCAACCGTGAAACCCAGGCTATTCAGACGTGCACGCGCCTCTTCGAGCCCCGCAACCGGCAATACCACATGGTCGAGCGCCCGCAGGCTTTCCTCAAGATCGGACATTTCCGGAGCCCCCTCGCTCGCCATTGCATCCGGCGCAGGTTTTAGCGCTTTGCCCCAGATTGGCAAGCCGGCACGGCCTCAGAGGGCCCGCCTTGCGTTTGCCTGGAGAAAAATGACGATCATTGATTACTCCTTCACGGAAATTTAGGTACTTGCGGAACACAAATGGAACATATAGTGTCTGTTCTGGATTTGTTTCATTCATCGGGGCACCGCAACATGCTGACGCGCAAGCAACAGGAACTGCTTCTGTTCATTCACGAGCGGATGAAGGAATCAGGTGTGCCTCCGTCTTTCGACGAGATGAAGGATGCGCTCGATCTTGCCTCCAAGTCCGGTATTCACCGGCTGATTACCGCACTCGAGGAACGCGGTTTTATTCGCCGCCTGCCCAACCGTGCCCGCGCGCTGGAAGTCATCAAGCTTCCTGAAGCCTATACGCCAAGCCTTCAACCCCGCCGTGGCTTTTCGCCGAGCGTCATCGAGGGCAGCCTTGGAAAGCCGGCGCCGGTGGCCGCCGCCAGGCCCGCAGCGGAAAACACCAATTCCGTCAATGTGCCCGTCATGGGCCGCATCGCTGCCGGCGTGCCGATCTCCGCGATCCAGAACAACACGCATGACATTACCGTTCCGGCGGAGATGCTCGGCTCAGGCGAGCATTATGCGCTTGAGGTAAAAGGCGATTCGATGATCGAAGCCGGCATTCTTGACGGCGACACGGTCATCATCCGCAATACGTCGACGGCCAGTCCCGGAGACATCGTCGTCGCGCTGGTCGATGACGAGGAGGCGACATTGAAGCGCTTCCGTCGTCGCGGCGCCTCGATTGCCCTCGAAGCCGCCAATCCGGCCTACGAGACACGTATCTTCGGACCCGACCGCGTGAAGGTCCAGGGCAAACTGGTCGGCCTTATTCGTCGTTATCACTGACAGCCGGTCCAGATCCGGAAACCGGGGTCTTTTCCGCTTCGAACTTGGCCGTTGCGTCCAGATGGCTGATCCCGAGTGACGTTCGCACCGCTGGAAACGTGCCGCTGCGCCAATCATAATAGCGATGTTGTGACCAGGGACGCGGCGGTCCGTCAAAAGAAGCATTGATCTTCATTTGCCGATTGATGCGGTCACCGAGGCGAATTTCCACCGCACCGGTTCGCCTGAGGGTTTCGGCCTCAATCAGGGCCGCTCCCGAGCGACAGGCGGAAAATCCGAGCCGCCGCTCGGAAATCACGAGGTCGGCGATATCGCAGGCCTCGCCGGCAAGAGCACCGTCTTCGACCGTCGCGATGGTCCAACCGTTTGCAAGCTTTGCCGCACACCATGTCTTCGGCTCGCAGACGAAACGACCGGTTTCGGCGCCGGCCAGCGCTTTGCGCATGCGTTCGGCCACGGCGTCGAGGTCCGCCTGCGCTCGCTGCTTGCGGTCGGGACCGGGAGACTTTTCCGGAGCGGGCGCGGCTATCGCGTTCGGGGCGATGTGCGCCTTCAATTGCCGGGCCGCGCTCCACTGATCGAAGACAAAAGAGGGCGGACGCGGTCGGTTCGTGGCGATTGAAGCCGGCGGACGCAAAAGGCCGACCAGCCGGCCATCCTCCGCGACCAGAAGATCGGCCCGTGGCATCCCGCCGTGCCCGGCGACAAGCCCCCATACCGACGCTATCAACAGCAGCGTCCCAATGTGCCGCCAGACACTGCTCAGCAGCGTCAGGAAAAGCAGGCCGGCGGAGGCCATCGGCAGAAACCATCCGGGCGGCTGCGGGAAACCGATGCCCTCTCCCCATCCAGCGACCTCCCTCGCGATCATCAGCACCCAGTCGAGGCCGACACCCATCACCACAAGAAACGGGGCATCCAACCCGAACGGCATCAGCAGCATCGCCACAAGCCCGGCCGGCATGACGATCAGCGAAATCAGGGGCATGGCGGCAAGATTAGCCTCGAGGCTGTGGGGCGCCAGACGGTGAAAATGGGCTATGGCGAAGACAGCGGTCGACAGACCTCCGATCAGCGAGGTCAGGAGCGTGCCGGCAATCACGCTCCAACTCCATTTCAGCGCCATGGCGCCGGGAAAGGCGAACTCGGGAAACCACCGCTTTGCCGGCTTCTCACGCCATGCCGCGTAACCGGCGATCAGGGCGGCGGTCGCGGCAAAGGACATCTGGAAGCTCGGCCCCATGATCGCCGAGGGCGTCACCGCGACGATCACAACCGCCGCCAGTGCCAGGTTTCTCAGGCTGATCGCGGGACGGTCGAAAAGAACGGCGACAAGCATGATCGCCGTCATGAGGAAGGCGCGAACCGCCGAGACCTGATAGCCGGAGATCAGCAGATAAGCGAATGCGCCGAGAAGCGCACCTCCGGCCGCAAGCTTTTTGATGGGCATGGACTGGGACAAGCCGGGAAGCAAGCTCAGGAGCTTGCGCAGGCCGACGAAGAAGATCCCCGCAGCGAGCGCCATGTTGAGACCCGAGATCGCGGTAATATGGGCAAGCCCCGACAATCGCAGGCTCTCCGTCGCTTCTTTGGACATTGAACGCCGCTCGCCGGTGATGATGGAGGCGGCAAACGCACCGGCATCGCCCGGCACGACGTTGCGGATGCGTGTCGAGATATCGTCGCGGAGCGAAAAAAGTGCCCTGTCGAGGCACAGCCACCATTCTCCGCCATCGTCGGCCGTCGGCAGCGATGTCGGTGGCCCGAGAAAGAAACCGACAGCGCCGACTCCGTCGAAATAGCTCGCGAAAGCAAAATCGTTGAGGCCCGGCAAAGCCGGGCCGGATGGCGGTGAAAGGCGCGCCCTGCCGAACAGATAGCCGCCGATGGGAGCGGCTGCGTGCCTGCCTCGTGCAAGAAGAGAGACTCGTTCCGGCGGCCGGCGGATCTGGGGATCCTTCGTCCCCGTCACCCGCAGGATGTAGCGCCATTCGCCTCTGGAACCGGCCTCCCGTCGTTCGACGACACCGGAGACGATTGTTGTCACCGGCGTATCGAGAATGACGGTTTCCTGCCGCCACGTTTCGAGGTTTGCCAGCGCCATGCCGGCAATGAAAAGCGCGCTTGCCCCCAAACCATAGGCCGGCAACGGAGGACCATAGCGGGCGATCGATGCAGCAACCGAAAGCACACCGAGAAGGACGCAAAGGGCAACGGCGCCGGGCGGCTCCGCAAGGCTGAACCAGACGGCGGCGCCAGCGCCCAGAAAAACCGGCACGAAATGGAAGACGTGACCACGGGTCTCTTCCCGCGCCAAAGCCGTCCGAAGGGCTTGCCAAAACCGTGCGGAGCCCTCCGCCAGTTGCAGGGCAGCATTGCGCGTCGGTCTTAGCGGGCGTCCGACAGCCTGATTTCCGCCTGCAACCGAAGGCAGCGACACACGGCGCTCTGCTGTCTCCGGATTTCCAAATTTGTGCTCGGCGACCTTTTCCAACCAGCCCCCCGGCCAATGCTTCCAACGGCCTTCCGCTGTTTTCGACCGGTCCGTTCGTCGACCGGAGGAAGAAGGATGCCCGATTGCAAATTAACAATTATGGCGTGCATGGGGAAGCGCATGAGGGCCGAAAGTTTATTCAATCGATTAAATGCGACACCTGCCTCTTTTATAGGCTTTTGCGATGCACAATTTGCCCTTCGACTAGCTTGGCATTAGCTTCCGTATCATATAGCTACATCCCTACGCTTAAACCCAAGGCGCTCTCTCGGGGCGCCTCCCGCCAATTCCGGAGGATTAGCATGACGGACAAAAGCGCTTCTTTGAAACTCGGGGAAAAGTCGGCCGAACTGGCTATCAAGTCGGGTACGATCGGCCCGGACGTCGTCGATATCGGCGCGCTTTACAAACACACCGGCATGTTCACCTACGACCCCGGTTTCACCTCGACGGCCTCCTGCGAATCCAAGATCACCTATATCGACGGTGACGAAGGCGTTTTGCTGCACCGCGGTTATCCGATCGAACAGCTCGCCGAAAAAGGCGACTTCCTGGAAGTCTGCTATCTGCTCCTTTACGGCGAACTGCCGACCGCCGCGCAGAAGAAAGACTTCGACTATCGCGTCACGCACCACACCATGGTGCATGAGCAGATGAGCAAGTTCTTCTCCGGTTATCGCCGCGACGCCCATCCGATGGCCGTCATGGTCGGTACGGTTGGCGCGCTGTCCGCCTTCTACCACGATTCCACCGACATCACCGACCCGCACCAGCGCATGGTCGCATCGCTGCGCATGATCGCCAAGATGCCGACGATCGCCGCCATGGCCTACAAGTACCACATCGGCCAGCCCTTCGTTTACCCGAAGAATGATCTCGACTACGCCTCCAACTTCCTGCGCATGTGCTTCGCCGTGCCGTGCGAAGAATACAAGGTGAACCCGGTTCTGGCCCGCGCCATGGACCGCATCTTCATCCTGCATGCCGACCACGAGCAGAACGCATCGACCTCAACGGTCCGCCTCGCCGGCTCTTCCGGCGCCAACCCGTTCGCCTGCATCGCGGCCGGCATCGCCTGCCTCTGGGGCCCGGCCCATGGCGGCGCCAACGAAGCCGCGCTCAACATGCTGATGGAAATCGGCACGGTCGACCGCATTCCGGAATATATCGCCCGCGCCAAGGACAAGAACGATCCGTTCCGCCTGATGGGCTTCGGTCACCGCGTCTACAAGAACTACGACCCGCGCGCCAAGATCATGCAGCAGACCATGTACGAAGTGCTGGAAGCAACCGGCCATTCGGACGATCCGCTGATGCAGGTCGCTCTCGAACTCGAGAAGATCGCGCTCAACGACGAATACTTCAAGGAAAAGAAGCTTTACCCGAACGTCGACTTCTACTCGGGTATCACGCTGCGTGCGCTCGGCTTCCCCACCACCATGTTCACCGTTCTCTTCGCGCTTGCCCGCACCGTCGGCTGGATCGCGCAGTGGAACGAGATGATCGAAGATCCGCAGCAGCGCATCGGCCGCCCGCGCCAGCTCTACACCGGGGCTCCGAAGCGCGATTACGTTCCGGTCTCCAAGCGCTGATCGGTATTCATTCCCGTTATCGAAACGCCGGCGGAGGAAATCCGCCGGCGTTTCGCGTTAAGGCCTTCAGCGATCCCGGCGATAGAGCCACTTCCCGACCTCGCTCACCAGCAGCAGAACCGAGGCCAGGGCGAGCATCAGCAACCACTCCCTGATCCCGATCGGTGCAATGCCGAGAAGTGTATTCAGTCCCGGCACATACATGGCGCCAATGTGCAGCACCTGGGACCCCAGCACGCCGGCCAGAAGATAGGGGTTGGAGGCGATCGGTTGACGGAAGACGGAGCGCCGTTCCGAGCGGCTGTTGAAGCACTGGAAATTCTCGAATAGCACGAACAGCAGGAGCAGTAGATTGCTCGCGGCCACATGCGACAGCCCGCTCGACAACAGCCAGTGGAAAACCGCAAAACCGCCGCCACCCATCACCAGCGTCGCGACGAGTATCCTGCGGATCATCAGGCGGTTGAAGATCGGTTCTCCCGGCCTCCTTACGGGCTGCGAAAGCTCGTCGCCTTCCGCAGGTTCGGTTACCAGAGCCACGTCCTGAACGCCGTTGGTCACAAGATTGAGCCAGAGCAACTGGACAGCGCTCATCGGCATCGGCGATCCGAGCAGCATTGCCAGAACGAACAGCAGGACCTCCGCGGCGCCGGTCGAGACCAGCATGAAAATCACCTTGCGGATATTGTTGTAGGCAACCCTGCCTTCGCGGATACCGGCGACGATCGAGGCAAAATTATCGTCGGTCAGGATGATATCGGCGCTTTCCTTGGCGACATCCGTCCCCGAGCGCCCCATCGCCACCCCCACATGGGCGTGTTTCAACGCCGGAGAATCGTTGACCCCATCGCCGGTCACCGCAACATAATGGCCATTGCGGACAAGCGATCGAACGATGGAAAGCTTCTGTTCCGGCTTGACCCTCGCAAACACCCGCACATGCCGCGTCAGGGTATCCAGCGCATCTTCCCCTGCCCTCAACGCCTCGGCGACGGCCTCGCCGGTTGCGATATCGCTGTCGGAAAAATGCAGTCCCGCCTGCCGTGAAATCACCGCGGCCGTTCGGGGATCGTCGCCGGTAATGACCGCAACGTCGATCCCCGCGGTGCGGCAGGCGGCGAGGGCCGCCGGCACTTCGGGGCGAATCGGGTCCTGCATGCCGACCAGCCCGAGAAAGTTGAGATCGATCAGCAACTGCCGATCATAATGCCCGTCCGGGTCGTGCGCGATCCGGCCCTCGGCGAAGGCGAGAACCCGAAGGCCCTCACCCGTCATCGCGGAAACCTGGGCATGCAGAAGCTCGCGGTCGAGCGGTGCGGCGCCGTCGCCGACCTGCATGGTTCCAGACATTGCCATGAGCATCTCGGGCGCTCCCTTGACGAACACCGTCAAGGCATCCTCTCCATGGTGAAACGACGCGGCAAACTTCAGTTCCGGTTCATAGGGTATGCGGCTGTGCAGCGGGAAAGTCTCCAACAGCTCCGCACGGGACACGCCCCCCTTGTGCGCGGCTGCGAGCAGGGCGATGTCGACGGTATCGCCCATCGGATCGAAGATGCCCCCGCGGTGCAGCTCCGCCTCGTTCGGCAGGCTAGCGGCCCGCAGGAGTCGGGCAACGGCCGGGCTTGGCCCGTCCCGGTCTCCATCCCGGCTACGGATGCCGCCGGCAACGGGATCAGCCTCAGCGTCGAGCAGCCAGTGCGTCTCATCGGGCAGCCGGATGTCGGTAACCGTCAGCTCGTTGAGCGTAAGCGTGCCGGTCTTGTCGGTGGCGATCATCGTGCACGATCCCAGGGCCTCGACGGCTGGCAGGTTGCGGACGATGACATTGGCACGCGCCATGCGTCGCATGCTGATGGCAAGCGCGACGGTGATGGCGATCGGCAATCCCTCGGGAATGGCGCTCACGGCAAGTCCGATGGACATCGTAAGGAGATCGCCGAGCGGCATTTGCCTGAGCAGGCCGATCCCCACGAGGAAGACAATGGCCACGCCGACGGCTATGGCGATCAGGCGGGTGAAATCTTCCATGCGGATCATAAGGGGCGGCTTGGCAGTGGAACGCTCCTGAATGGCGCCGGCGATGCGGCCGAGTTCGGTCCTGCCACCGGTCGCGACGACGATACCGCGCGCCCTGCCCCTTGTGACAATGGTGCCGGCGAAGACGAGATCATCCACTTCCTTGCTCACCGGCCGCGACTCACCGGTATGGGCAGCCTCGTCGCATTGCAGGCCTTCGACGCGATGCAGCCGGATATCGGCGGGTACGCGTTCCCCGGACTCGAGCATGACGAGATCGCCGGGCACGAGTTCGGCGGCATCCACCACCTGGCGCGCTCCGTCCCTCACGACGGTGGCATGCGGCTGCTCGAGGGCCCGCAGGGCTTCGGCGGATTTGCCGGCGGAGTATTCCTGTATCGCGCCGACGATGCCGTTGATGACCAGTACCACGGCGATGAACAGCGCATCGGTCATTTCGCCGAGCAGCATGGAAAATGCCGCCGAAGCCATCAGAATGTAGATGAAGGGGCTGAGAAACTGCAGAACCAGGATTTTCAGAAAGGATGGCGGAGGCACGACCGGCAGACGGTTCTCCCCCCATCTTTCGAGGGCGGCTTCGACATCGGAACGGCTCAGCCCCCGTTCCGGCGCCGCTCGAATCCCGTTGTCGACTACCGTCACGGTCTTTTCCTCTTTCTGCCGCCTCTTTACTCATTCACATACTACAGATGCGCGCATGACGGGCACATACTTTCGATTGCAGGCGTGACAGCGACATGTCGTCGCCTCTCGGGCAAAGCCGAAATCGATGCCCCCTCAATTGTTGAAGAACCGCAGGGCTTTTCGCCAATCTAGCCTTCATTTCCGCCCAGGTTTGATTTAAGGAACGTTTTCCGCTTCGCGGGCCCGCGAAGAACTGCAATGAGGTGTTTGAGTCCCGATGCTCTCCGTTCTGAGAAAAGCCGCCCATACCGCGGTCGCAAAATTGTTGATGCTTCTGCTTGTCGTGTCCTTTGGCGTCTGGGGAATTTCAGCATCGCTCTTCAACTCGGCGAGCAACGCCGTGGTCACCGTTGGCGACCAGACGATCTCCGCAAACGAATTCAGCTTCGCATACCAGCGCAAACTGGCCGAACTCGGCCGCCGCTTCGGCGTGCAGCTCACCAGCGATCAGGCCCGCGCGCTGGGCGTCGAAAACCAGGTCTTCGCTGAGCTTTCCGCCGGAGCAGCGCTCGATCAGCTCTCGCAGGACATGCGTCTCGGCCTCTCCGAAGACAAGCTTGCGCAGTTGATCGCCGAGGACCCGGCCTTCAAGTCGGACAACGGCCAGTTCGATCGCCAGCTCTTCACCAGCCGCCTGCGCAATGCCGGCCTGCGCGAGGACGACTATATCCGCGAGCGCTCCAAGGTGGCGGTCCGCAGCCAGATTGTCGAGGCCACCTCGGACGGGTTTACCCCTCCCAAGGTTCTCGTCGATGCGCTCAAGAGCTATCGCTACGAAAGCCGCGACATCTCCTATATCCTGCTGACGAACGCCAATATCGATCCGGTCAAGGCGCCGGACGACAAGGCTCTTTCGACGTGGTTCGACACGGTGAAGGCTCGCTACCGGGCACCGGAATATCGCAGCATTACCTACGTGAAGCTCGAACCGGCCGACATTGCCGACAAGGCGGCCATCACCGAGGAGGCCATCCGTCATGACTACGAGAGCCGGAAGGCCAGTTACGAGATCGCCGGAACCCGCACCATCGAGCAGCTTTCCTTCGAAAGCCGTGAGATGGCGGAGGCTGCCGAAGCCGAACTCAAGTCCGGAACCTCGTTCGATCAGCTGGTGGCCGATCAGGGCAAGACCGCAAGCGACGTTCTGCTCGGTGATTTTTCCCGTGACAAGCTGCCTGACCCGGCTCTTGCCGATGCCGCCTTCGCCGTCACGAAGGAAGGCGCGACCACTCCGGTCGTCGACGGCGCCCTTGGTCCCGTCATCCTTCGGATCACCAATATCAAGGAAAGCCGCACGCGCAGCCTCGACGAGGTTCGTGACGAGATCCGCGAAGCGCTGGCGGATGCCGCCGCCGTCGAAGACATCGCAACCGTGCACGACCGCTTCGAGGACCTGCGGGCCGGCGGCATGCCGCTCGACGAGGCCGCGGCCGAGCTGAAGCTCAAGGCCGTGACCGTCAAGGCGATCGATCGCACCGGTAAGGACGATAATGGCAACGAGGTTGCCGGCCTGCCCGAGCGTCAGGCTCTTCTCGACGAGGTCTTCCAGACGGACGTGGGTGTCGAGGCCCTGCCGCTGAACATCGGAAATAACGGCTATGTATGGCTGGAGGTAAAGGACATCACGCCGGAGCGCGACCGTGCGCTCGACGAAGTCCGCGAGAAGGCCATCGCCGATTGGACCGCAGAGCAGCAGAAGATCGCGCTTGGCGCCAAGGCCGAAAGCCTGAAGCAGCGCGTTGCTGAAGGCGGCACGCTCGAGGACGTGGCAGCGGAACTCGGCCTCGCCGTGGAAACGAAGCTCGGCATCCAGCGCCAGACGGATGATCCGGTGCTCGGTCCGGCGGCGGTCGTTGCCGCATTCAGCGGGCCGGTCGGAACCGTCGCCACTGCGCCGGGAGGCGATCCTGCCACCCAGATCCTGCTTAAGGTCAACGAGTCCCGCGACCAGGGATCATCCAATGTTCTGGCCAATGACGACGCCCAGATTACCGAGATCGCCCGGGCCGCCGGTGACGACATCCTCGACCAGATGGTGAGCCGCCTGCAGACGGAATACGGCGTCACGATCAACCAGACCCTTGCCGAACAGGCGATGGTACGTCGCTAGGCGGAGAGGGAAAGAGAGCATGTCCGGTTTGAAGCCTTTCATCGCCAAGATCGCCGCACGACAGATACTGACGCGCGCAGAGGCGAGCGACGCCTTCGAAGTCATGATGTCGGGCGAAGCCAGCATGGCCCAGATCGGCGGCTTTCTCATGGGATTGCGCGTGCGCGGCGAGACCGTCGACGAGATCGCCGGCGCAGTCTCCATCATGCGCTCCAAGATGGTTCCGGTCGAGGCGCCGGAAGACGCGATCGATATCGTCGGCACCGGCGGTGACGGAACCAACACCTATAACATCTCGACTCTTGCATCCCTCATCGTCGCGGGCACCGGCGTTCCGGTCGCCAAGCACGGCAACAGGGCGCTGAGCTCGAAATCGGGAACCGCCGACGCTCTCTCGCAGCTTGGCGTCAAGCTCGACATCGAACCCGAGACCATCTCGCGCTGCATTCGGGAGGCGGGAATCGGCTTCATGTTCGCCCAGCTCCATCATCCGGCCATGCGCCATGTCGGGCCGGCGCGCGTCGAGCTCGGCACCCGCACCATCTTCAACATCGTCGGCCCCCTTTCGAGCCCGGCAAACGTCAAGCGGCAGTTGTTCGGCGTCTATTCGCCGGAATGGCTGCTGCCCGGCGCCGAGGCGCTGCGCGATCTCGGATTGACCAGCGCCTGGGTGGTTCACGGCAGCGGCCTCGACGAGGTGACGACAACCGGTCCGACCCAGGTCGCGGCCCTCAAGGACGGCGAGATCAGCACATTCGAACTGACACCCGACGATTTCGGCGTTCCGACCGTGTCGTTGGAGGCGATCCGTGGAGGCGACGGCGCCGTCAATGCGGCAGCTCTCCGGGAGGTGCTCGATGGAGCGAAAAACGCCTATCGCGATGTCGCGCTCTGCAACGCCGCCGCCTCGTTGATCGTCGCCGGAAAGACGGACAATGTCCGTGAGGGCATGGCAATCGCGAGTCGCTCGCTCGATTCCGGGGCGGCGGCGGCCGCTCTCGACAAACTGATCGAGGTTTCCAATTCCGCCGCACAGGGCTAAGCTTGAGCCATGACCGATATCCTGAAACGCATCGAAGCCTACAAGCGCGAGGAAATCGCCGCCGCAAAGACGGCCTTTCCTCTCGCCGAGATCAAGGCACGGGCGGCGGAGCAGCCTGCTCCACGCGGATTTTTTAACGCGCTCAAGAGCCGTCGCGACGCGGGACAATTCGGACTGATCGCCGAAATCAAGAAGGCCAGCCCTTCCAAGGGCCTTATCCGGCCGGATTTCGATCCGCCGGCGCTTGCCGCCGCCTATGAGGCCGGAGGTGCCGCCTGTCTTTCGGTGCTGACGGATACGCCGAGCTTTCAGGGTTCGCTCGATTATCTGGTCGCCGCCCGCAAGGCCTGCTCGCTGCCGGCCTTGCGCAAGGATTTCATGTTCGACACCTATCAGATCCATGAGGCGCGGGCTTATGGCGCCGATTGCATTCTTCTTATCATGGCTTCGCTTTCAGATGACGAGGCGAAAGAACTTGAGGAGGAGGCCTTCTCTGTCGGCATGGACGTTTTGATCGAGGTGCATGACGAGGCGGAACTCGAACGCGCGCTCAAGCTCTCCTCGGCGATGATCGGTATCAACAACCGTAACCTGCGTACCTTCGAGGTCAGCCTCTCCGTCAGCGAGAGGCTGGCGCCTATGGTTCCCTCCGAACGCCTGCTGGTCGGCGAAAGCGGCATATTCACCTATGAGGATTGCGTACGCCTGAAGAATTCTGGCATCACCACGTTCCTCGTCGGCGAAAGCCTGATGCGCAAGGACGATGTTACGGCGGCGACCCGTCTGCTGCTGACCGGCGACGCCGGGATCATGGCAGCCGAATGAGCGGTCTCACCCACATATCCGCCTCCGGCGAGGCGCATATGGTGGATGTCGGCGACAAGGCCGAAACGGTTCGCGTCGCGACCGCCGAAGGGCACGTCCGGATGGCCGCCGAGACGCTTGAAACGATCCGGAGCGGCAATGCAAAGAAAGGCGACGTGATCGCGACGGCTCGGATCGCGGGCATCATGGCCGCCAAGCAGACCTCCAACCTCATTCCGCTCTGCCACCCGCTGATGCTCAGCAAGGTGACGGTGGAGATTGTCGAGGACGCCGCCCTGCCCGGCCTGCGCGTTACGGCCACGGCCAAGCTGACCGGCAAGACGGGCGTCGAAATGGAGGCCCTGACGGCCGTCTCGATCGCCTGCCTGACCATCTACGACATGGCAAAGGCGGTCGACAAGGCAATGGAGATCGGTGGTATCCGGCTGGTCGAAAAAATCGGCGGGAAGTCCGGTCATTTCCGTCATCCGGAGGCTGGCTAGATGTCTCTTATTCCGGTCGGAGAAGCCCAGCGGCGGCTTCTGGAGGCGACGCAGCCTATTGTCCGCGGGGAGATGGTGCCGCTCGATCAGGCCAACGGCCGGGTTCTGGCTGCGGACCTGCATGCGCGCCTGACCCAGCCGCCTTTCAATGCGTCGGCTATGGACGGCTATGCGCTTCGCGCCGAGGATGCGCCACGTCCGGGCGCCGAGTTAAATCTTATCGGGACGTCCGCGGCGGGCCATGCTTTCGAGGGCGCCGTCGGCTTCGGAGAGACGGTCCGCATCTTCACCGGCGCGCCGGTTCCGTCGGGCGCGGATTCGGTTCTCCTGCAGGAAGATGCCGAAAAGCTCGGCGAAGGTCGCATCCGCACCACCTTTCCCGTGACCCGTGGCCGGCACGTGCGGCCGCGTGGGCAGGATTTCGCGGAGGGAGAAACCGTCCTGACGGCGGGGACCCATCTTGATTTTGCGCGACTGACGCTCGTCGCCGCGATGAACCACGCCGAAGTGCCGGTCTATGAACGACCGAAAGTCGCGATCCTTGCGACGGGCGACGAACTGGTCCGTCCCGGCAGAGCGCCTGCGGCCAGCCAGATCATCGGTTCCAACAGCTTCGGTGTTGCCGCGCTCGCCCGCGACAACGGCGCGGAGGTCGTGGACCTCGGCATCGTCGCCGATGACCGCGGCGAGATCACCCGTGCGGTCGAGAAAGCCAGGGCGCTCGGCGCGGATGTTCTGGTGACGCTCGGCGGAGCCTCGGTCGGCGATCACGATCTGGTGCAATCGACGCTGCTCGACGCCGGCATGACACTGGATTTCTGGCGGATCGCCATGCGGCCCGGAAAGCCGCTGATGGTTGGCAGTCTGGGTGAAATGCGTGTGCTCGGACTCCCCGGCAATCCTGTGTCCAGCATGGTCTGCGCCCTGCTGTTTCTTGAGCCGCTGCTCGCCCGAATGACTGGAAGAACTCCTCTGCAGCGGCATACGACCGCACTTTCGGCATCCAGTCTTCCGGCGAACGACAAACGACAGGATCACCTTCGCGCACGCCTGATGCGCGCCGATGGCAAGCTGGTCGTCCAGTGTTTCGGCAAGCAGGATTCTTCCATGATGAAGATCTTCGCGCAATCGGACTGTCTCATCGTCCGTCCACCGGAAGCGCCGGCGCTTGAGGCCGGCGACGAAACCCCGATCCTGCTTCTTCGTCCCTTCGCCGGCTAACTAACGACGGCCGGCGTTTCAGACGCTGGCGGTTTCTTCCGACGAAGCGCCGCCATCCTGGTCGATACCGAGCTGACTCTTTATCGCTTCCTGGATCTCGTCCTCGATCGCCTTGCGCTCGTCTTCCGGCATCGCCGCAAGCTGCTCTTCCGTGAGATTGTGGTCATCGAGGTAGGCGGCGCGGATCTTCTCTGCGAGCGTCATGTCCGAATATTCCAGGAACTGCGATATGATGTCGTCCTGGGCCGCGCTCTTCTCCGCCTCCTGCTGAGCCTCGTACGCATCCTTGCGCGCTTCGAGTGCGTCCTCGTCTCCGACGGAGAAGGTCCGCTCGTCCAGCAGCGCGGAGAAGCCGGTATCCGCGGCACCTTGGGGAATGCTCGTTGAACCGGTGGAATACTGGGTTGAAAATAAAGACAATTCACCAATACGCATCAAAAACCTCCTTAAGTTTTTCTCATCGTGACTCGAGGGGCTTGCACGGGGCTTGGCGGGCCTGCGGAAAAATGAAAAACCCGGCCGCAAGGCCGGGTTCCCGTTTTACATACGTATTCCGTCGGTCTCGATCAGACGAGCCGGCTTTGTTCCACCGCAGCGCCGACGAAGCTTGCAAACAACGGATGCGGATCGAGCGGACGGCTCTTCAGTTCCGGGTGATACTGCACGCCGATGAACCAGGGATGATCCGGATACTCGATCGTTTCCGGAAGCAGGCCATCGGGGGACATGCCGGAGAAGACGAGGCCGCAGTTTTCCAGCCGGTCCTTATAGTCGACATTCACCTCGTAGCGGTGACGATGGCGTTCTGAAATTTCCGTCGAGCCATAGATCTCGGAAATCTTGGTGCCCTTCTTGAGGGAAGCCTTGTAGGCGCCGAGGCGCATCGTACCGCCGAGGTCGCCAGCGGCCGAACGCTTCTCGAGTTCGTTACCCTTCATCCATTCGGTCATCAGGCCGACAACCGGCTCCTTGGTCGGGCCGAATTCGGTGGAAGATGCCTTCTCGATACCGGCGAGATGGCGCGCGGCTTCCACGACAGCCATCTGCATGCCGAAACAAATGCCGAAATACGGCACGTTACGTTCACGGGCGAACTGGGCCGCAAGGATCTTGCCTTCGGAACCGCGCTCACCGAAACCGCCAGGCACCAGGATGCCATTGACCTTTTCGAGATAAGGCGCCGGATCCTCCTTCTCGAATATCTCGGACTCGATCCATTCGAGCTTGACCTTGACCCTGTTGGCAATGCCGCCGTGATAGAGTGCTTCGATCAGCGACTTGTAGGCGTCCTTCAGCCCGGTATACTTGCCGACGATAGCAATCGTCACTTCCCCTTCGGGGGTACGGATACGATTGCAGACGTTCTCCCAGTCCTCGAGACGCGGCTTCGGCGCGGGTTCGATACCGAAGGCGGCCAGCACTTCATTGTCGAGGCCTTCCTTGTGGTAGGCCATCGGCACGTCGTAGATGTTGGCGACGTCGAGCGCCTGAATGACCGCGGACGGACGCACGTTGCAGAACAGCGACAGCTTGCGCCGTTCCGCCTCCGGAATCTCGCGATCCGCGCGCACCAAAAGAATATCCGGATGAATGCCGAGCGCCTGCAGTTCCTTGACGGAATGCTGGGTCGGCTTGGTCTTCAACTCGCCTGCCGCCGGAATATAGGGCATCAGCGTCAGGTGGACATAGACAGCCGTGCCGCGCGGCAGTTCGTTGCCGAGCTGACGGATCGCCTCGATGAACGGCATCGCCTCGATATCACCGACGGTGCCGCCGATCTCGCAGATCACGAAATCGTAGTCCTCATTGCCTTCGACAACGAAATCCTTGATTTCATTGGTGACGTGCGGAATGACCTGAACGGTCGCGCCGAGATAGTCGCCACGCCGTTCCTTGTCGATGATGTTCTTGTAGATGCGGCCGGTGGTGATGTTGTCGGTCTTGGTCGCCGAACGGCCGGTGAAGCGTTCGTAATGTCCGAGATCGAGGTCCGTTTCGGCCCCGTCATCCGTCACGAAGACCTCGCCATGCTGCGTCGGGCTCATGGTGCCCGGGTCGACGTTGAGATAGGGGTCCAGTTTGCGCAGGCGCACGCGGTAGCCCCGCGCCTGCAACAATGCTCCGAGTGCCGCGGCCGCAATTCCTTTGCCAAGAGAGGAAACCACGCCGCCAGTGATGAATACATATCGCGCCATGGGAGTCACCGGATACCTTTTCAGAATTGATTCCGCCAGCCCAAAAGAGCCCAGTCCCTACTTTTTTATTAAGTGGGGCGGAATATACACAAAAGAAAACCGGCGGACCGTTAAGCCCGCCGGAGTGATGGAAGAACCGACGATCAGTTACCCGTCGGAACGGCGTTCGGATCGGCCTTGGGGGCCGCGGGAGCCGGTGCGGCCGCGCCATCGGCAGCCGGAGCGGTGGAACCGGCGGGAGCCTGATTGGCAGCCGGAGCCGAGCCCGGAAGCTGGTCGAGTACGCTTGCGCCGGGAGCCGTCGGGCTGGACTGAATGCGATCGAGAATATCGGTCGGCTTCGATTCAAAGCGGGCGAGCAGGCCGAGACCGAGCGAGGTCGCAAAGAAAAGAGCAGCGAGAATCGCTGTCGTGCGGGTTAGTGCATTGGCGGTGCCGCGCGCCGACATGAAGCCGGAACCGCCGCCGATTCCGAGGCCGCCGCCTTCGGAACGCTGGATCAGCACGACGCCGACAAGCGCCAGCACGATCATGAGATGAATGACAATCAATACGGTCTGCATGGATTTTCCATCCTGCCCTGGACAGGCAAATTACGATGTTTGGCGGCTCTCTACACGAGAGACATCGCCAATGAAAGCCCCTCGCCCGTTTTTCAGGCGGTGAGTTCCTCATAGACCCGGTATATGGCGAGGAAATCGGCGGCCTTCAAGCTCGCGCCACCGATCAGCGCGCCATCGACATTGGCGACCCCCATCAGCTCCTTGGCGTTCGACGGCTTCACCGAACCGCCATAAAGAATGCGCATGCCTTTGCCCTCGTCGGGGAAACGCTTGACCAGTTCGGCCCGCATGAAGGCATGGGCCTCCTCAACATCGCTTACGGTCGGCGTGAGCCCGGTGCCGATCGCCCATACGGGTTCATAGGCAATGACCGTATTGGCGGCGGTCGCTCCGTCCGGCACGGAGCCAGCCAACTGCCGCTTCAGGATATCGAGGGTCTGCCCCGATCTGCGCTCATCGGCGGTCTCGCCAATGCAGATTATCGCGGTCAGGTCGGCCGCATAGGCGGCTTCAGCCTTGGCGCGGACGAGATGGTCGGTTTCGGCATGATCGGTACGCCGCTCGGAATGACCGACAATCACATGGGTTCCGAAGCAATCAGCGATCATTTCAGCCGAAATATCGCCGGTGTGGGCCCCGGAAGGGTTCTGGTGGCAATCCTGCGCGCCGATCATCAAGGGGCTGTCCGTGCAGAGCGCGGTCGCGACGTAAAGCAGGGTCGCCGGCGGGCAGATCAATGTCTCGACTTTATCCGAGAGCGGCGACATCACGCCTTCGGCCATTGCCTTGATCTGGTCGAGCGAGGCCCGCGTACCGTTCATCTTCCAGTTTCCCGCGACAAGCGGACGAACATTCGGTGTCATCTCGATAATCCAACCCCATTTTCCTTGTCGCGGACCTAGCAAATCAAGGGGGCAAAGAAAAGCTTGAGCTGGGAAATTCGCCGCGAAATCAGGCGATATGGTGAAAATCAGGCTCAAATCTGCAGCATTTATTAGCAGACTCTGCTTTTCATCGCCGTTTTCAGCGCTTCTGCAACAGCCAGTTGATGATCTGCCGCCAGTCGCTCATGCGCACAGGCGTGCCGTGCGAGCCGGTTTCGAAAAGGGTGAAACGGGCAGGATAGCCCGACTTGTGCAACCGGTCATAGAGCGCGATCTGATCGGCGGCGGCATAGACGCTGTCCCTGCTGCCATGGGTGAAGGCAATCGGCAGCTTGCGCTTGTAAGCGGCGCTCCCGGCAAAATCCGGATCGGTCGCACCGCCGAGGATCGCCATGCCGCCGAGCTTTTCGACTGCCGCAGCGTCCCGCGTCACGCCCCAGCAGACGAAGCTGCCCATGGAGGCGCAGGCGAGCACGATAGGCCGTCCCGGAGAACGGGCGGCGATATCGCCGATCAGTGCGGAAACCACGGCCACGCCGGCCGCATCGAAGGACGGTACCGAGGGAGCGTAGTAGGCGCCGCCATTGCGCACGGCCAAATTCTTGAGACGGTTGAAATTGCCGCCGAAGGAATAATCGTTGGCGCCGAGCCTTCGGTCGCCGCCACGACCATGGATGAAGATGACCGAAAAGGCCGCATTCTGGGCTGCCCCGACCCGGGTCACGTCGAGAGGACCGGTCGGAAGAACCAGCGTCTCGTTCACCTGCTGGCGCTTGACGGCGAGATCGACATATCGCGACTTTACACGGCGCTCGGGTATCTGGTCGCGTCCATTGATATCACGCAGCTCCTGATAATCGACCACTTCGAAATCGCCGCCATCCCGGCTCTCGATGATCGCCGGGCTGGAAAACAGATCGTCCTTGAAGGGGGCCAGCGTCTCGGCGCGCGTTTCACCGGTCACCATGCAAGCCAGAAGCAACAGGATGAGCGCGGCGCTGCGAAAATGAACTGTGGACATTTGCATCGGGAATGCGTCTCCTCGCCCGGTGAGCCTTGCCTTCGCCGCGGCGGACACGCAATGCTTCAAAGGAATTTTCACGCGGCAGCCTGCGAGGCAAAGTCGCGCCTGCCTCGCCTTTCTGGCAAAATCCCGGCGATTCGCAAGAGTGATGCGGGTTTCAGGCAAGTTGCGCGCAAGGCCCAGCCGTTGACGCCGACGCAACCGACAGATTATCGAACGAAGCCATGGACGACAACGATCTCTTCGCCGGACTGCCGCTTGTGCAGAAGACCGAGACCCCCGAAAGCCCGGCTACCATTTCGCCTGCCGAACGGCCGCGTGCTGCGGTGCCTGCTGCCCCGTCTCCGTCCGCGGGAACGGACGAATACGGCGCATCCTCGATCCGCGTTCTAGAAGGGCTGGAACCGGTCCGCATGCGGCCGGGCATGTATATCGGCGGCACGGATGAGAAGGCCTTGCACCACCTGTTTGCCGAAGTCATCGACAACTCGATGGACGAGGCGGTGGCCGGCCACGCCAATTTCATCGATGTCTATCTAGATTCGGAAGGCTTTCTGACGGTCACCGACAATGGACGCGGCATTCCGGTGGAGTTGCATCCGCAGGTGCCGGGCAAATCGACGCTCGAAGTCATCATGACGAAGCTGCATGCGGGCGGCAAGTTCGACGGCAAGGCCTATGAGACATCCGGCGGTCTGCACGGCGTCGGCGTATCGGTCGTCAACGCGCTTTCGGACATGCTGGAGGTCGAGGTCGCCCGCAACCGCAAGCTCTACCGCCAGCGCTTCTCCCGCGGGGTGCCGCTCGGAGGCCTCGAGGAGCTTGGCGAGGTGCATAATCGCCGCGGCACGCGCGTGCGCTTTCATCCGGACCCGCAGATCTTCGGTGACCACGCGAAATTCGATCCTGCCCGTATCTTCCGCATGGCGCGCTCGAAGGCCTATCTGTTCGGCGGCGTAGAGATACGGTGGTCCTGCGATCCGGGAATGGTGCCTGCTGGCGGGGAGATCCCGGAAAAAGCGGTCTTCCATTTCCCCGGCGGCCTGAAGGATTACCTCGCGGCAACGCTCGGCAAGGAATTCACCGTTACCCGCGAGATCTTCGCCGGCAAGACGGAGAAGACGAACGGCCACGGCGCGCTTGAATGGGCGGTCACCTGGTATGGCGGCGACCCGCAGGTTCATTCCTACTGCAATACCATTCCGACTCCCGAAGGCGGCACCCATGAAGCCGGTCTGCGCATAGCGCTGACCAAGGGCCTCAAGAACTACGCCGAACTGACGCAGAACAAGCGCGCCCAGCAGATCACCACCGACGACGTGATGATCTCTGCCGTCGGCATGCTGTCGGTCTTCATCCGCGAACCGGAATTCGTCGGCCAGACCAAGGACAAGCTCGCGACCGTCGAGGCACAGCGCATTGTCGAAAACGCTTTGCGCGATCCCTTCGACCATTATCTCGCCGACAACCCCAACGAGGCGGCCAAGCTGCTCGACTGGGTGATCGAACGGGCGGAAGAACGCCTGCGCCGCCGCAAGGAAAAGGAAGTGAACCGCAAGACGGCGGTGCGCAAGCTGCGCCTGCCGGGCAAGCTGGCCGACTGCGCGCAGAATACGGCGGAAGGCGCCGAACTCTTTATCGTCGAAGGCGATTCGGCCGGCGGCTCGGCCAAGCAGGCGCGCAACCGCGCCAACCAGGCCATCCTGCCGCTGCGCGGCAAGATCCTCAACGTCGGCAGCGCCAGCCGCGACAAGCTGATGGCGAACCAGCAGATCGCCGATCTCATTCAGGCGCTCGGCTGCGGTACTCGCTCCAAATATCGTGAGGAGGACCTGCGCTACGAACGCATCATCGTCATGACCGATGCGGACGTTGACGGCGCGCACATCGCCTCTCTGCTGATTACCTTCTTCTACCAGGAAATGCCGGAACTGATCCGCGGCAACCATCTCTATCTTGCGGTGCCTCCCCTCTACGTCATCCGACAGGGCGCCAAGACGATCTATGCCCGCGACGACGCCCACCGGGCTGAGTTGATGGACACGGTTTTCAAAGGCAAGAAGGTCGAGATCGGTCGCTTCAAAGGTCTGGGCGAAATGATGCCGGCCCAGCTCAAGGAAACCACGATGGACCCCGCGAAACGCACGCTTCTCCGGGTGGAGATCGATGACGTGGACTTCGAAGGAACGCGCGACGCGGTCGACGCCCTGATGGGTACCAAGCCGGAAGCGCGTTTCCGCTTTATCCAGGAACGGGCCGCATTTGCGGAAAACCTCGATATCTGAGACGAGCGCGGATCGCGATCAACCCTGTTCCTGGCTGACCGCGACAGCCGGTGAACGGGATGGCGATAGCCGAGCGGCAGTTCCAAATAGGAATGCACCGGCGCCCCCCTGATCTTCCCCAGGCATCTTTACCGGGTTTCCAACGGCTCTCCTTGCCGTCGCCATATGCTGCTTCGTCTGTCTCCCGGGCATGCAGGGGCCACCCGGAAGCAAAGATCCGACGTCGCTCTCTTCAAAAATCTCCGGCGAAGGAAGCCCGTGGCTTACTCCGCCGCGCCCAATTGCCCGAACTGCGCCTCGTAAAGCCGGGCGTAGCCGCGACCGGCGCGCAGCAGTTCGGCATGGGTGCCGATCTCCGCAATACCGCTGGCATCCACCACGACAATCCTGGAAGCATCTCGGATCGTTGCCAGCCGGTGGGCGATGACCAGGGTCGTGCGCCCCTCGGAGAGCTCGCCAAGCGACTGCTGAATGGCTCGCTCCGTCTCGGTATCGAGCGCCGACGTCGCCTCGTCGAGAATGAGAATGGGCGGGTTTTTCAGGAACATGCGGGCAATCGCCAGGCGCTGCTTCTGTCCTCCCGACAGCTTGACGCCACGCTCTCCGATCACTGTGTCGAGCCCCTGCGGCATCGCGGCGATGACGCCGTCGAGCTTGGCGCGGCGGGCTGCATCCATGATTTCCGCGTCTGAAGCGCCGAGGCGGCCATAGGCGATGTTCTCGCGGACCGAACCGCCGAAGAGAAAAACATCCTGCTGGACAATACCGATCTGGCTGCGCAGCGAAGCGAGCGTCAGGCTGCGGATATCGTGGCCATCGATGGTGATGGCGCCGGCATTGACATCGTAGAAGCGCGGCAAAAGGGAACAGAGCGTCGTCTTGCCGGCTCCCGACGGGCCGACGAAAGCGATGGTCTCGCCAGCCTTGATATCGAGATCGATGCCACGCAGCACCGGCTTTTCGGGTATATAGCCGAAACCGACCGACCGGAAGGCGATATCACCCCGGAACTGCGGCGCCTCGATGGCGTCGAGCGCGTCGGCGATATCCGGCTCCGTGTCGATGAGTTCGACAAAGCGACGGAAACCGGCAATGCCCTTGGGATAGGTCTCGATGACGGAGTTGATTTTCTCTACCGGCCGGAAGAACACGCCCACCAGAAGCAGGAAACTCACGAAGCCGCCGTTCGAGAGGCTGCCGGACAGGACGAAATAAGCGCCGGTAATCATCACCACCATCTGGATCAGCCGCATGCTCATGTAGCTCATCGAGGTACTGGCGGCCATGATCCGGTAGGCGGCAAGCTTGGTGCGGCGATAATTCTGGTTGTCCTTTTCGAACAGCGTGCGCTCGTGCTCCTCATTGGCGAAGGCCTGCACCACGCGAATGCCACCGACATTCTCCTCGATACGCGTATTGAAATCGCCGACCCTGCCGAAAAGCGAACGGAAATTATCCGTCATCCGCGCGCCGTATCGGCTGGTGACCCATGCGGTGAGCGGCACAATCGCGGCCGTCAGCAGCGCGAGTTCGACATTGATCGACAGCATCAGCAGGAGAGCGCCGACAAAAGTCATAATCGCGATGAACAGGTCTTCCGGTCCGTGGTGGGCGACCTCGCCGATCTCCTCAAGGTCCTTGGTCAGCCGACCGACCAGATGACCGGTTTTTTCGTTGTCGAAATAACGGAACGAAAGCTTCTGGATATGGCTGAAAGCGAGGCGACGCATGTCCGTCTCGATGTTGATGCCGAGCATATGGCCCCAATAGGTGACCGTCGCCATCAATGCGGTATTGAGGATGTAGATGGCCAGCAACGCGGCGGAAGCACCGACGATGAGGCCCCACTGACCGCTCGGCAGCAGGTCGTCGACGAAAGCCTTGACCGCCATCGGAAAGCCCAGTTCGAGCAGACCGGACAATACCGCGCAAGCGAAATCAAGGACGAACAGGCCACGGTAAGGCCAATAAAATGCAAAGAATCTGCGCAGCATGGTCAGTCCGCAAGGAATTGAAAAACAAGGGGCTCCGAACCCGGAGGATAAATATTGAATTCCTTTTTCATATTTTCACGACCTCGCCAAGAGCATTGAGAAGCGCCGGCGGCTAAATTGCCGTGTCGCCGGCCGAACACTCAACCGAGCAGTCGCTTTTCCATGAACAGGCTCAGGGGATCGGCACGATAGGAGCCGAAGGGCGGAATGTCCTCAAAGCCGAAGCGACGATAAAGACCGATGGCCTCCGGCTGGCTTACTCCGGTTTCAAGGCGGATGGCCGAAAGCCCCATGGCATGCGCGGTCTCCTCCAGCGCTTCCATCAGGCGACGCCCTATCGCAAGGCCCCGCGCATTGGGCGCCACAAACATGCGCTTGATTTCGGCAGTGCCGTCGCCCGCCTCCACGAGAGCACAGCATCCGACAATCTCTCCATCGTTCCGGGCAACGAGGAAAGACACCTCCGGCTTTTCAAGGGAAGCGAGGTCGAGAAGATGATTGCTGTCGGCCGGATAGAGCGCCGCCATATAAGCATCCGACTGTTCCAAAAGGGCAATCACGCCCGCCTGACGAACGGGCTCGCGGCTGATTGTCAGGGGCAAGGCTGTCTCCTCAGGTTCTCCATCCGGAGCTTCGACGAAATGACCCGGCGCCGTCAAGAGCTGCGCCACGACACACTGTGTCGTCTTGCTTTGGCTGCATTCCTCTGCTTGAAAGCAAGGAAAGCCAGTCCAGCTTCCCCGCCATCTCCGCACAAGGTGTCCCGATGCAGTCCGCCCTTATCGTCATGACCATCCTCGGCTGCGACGACAGCGTCAACGAATGCCACTATGTCGCTACGGCCCAGCAGCATTTCGTGTCGGTGGAACTTTGCGATGCCGCGACGGAAAGAGTGCTCGAAGGATATTCCAGCATCAACTACCCGACCGTCGTTGCTGTCTGCCAGCCGCCGGACACGCAGGCGGCCGAAATGCAGACACCGCCGGAAGGAGCGGCAAGACCTGCAGCGGGTGACGCGGTTCCCCTGCCCGGTCCGGCAGCGTCGCTGCCCGAAGAGGAGCGCCAGTCGCTTGCAGCCCGCGCGGTCGCCAGAATCCGCAACGTGCTGCCGGCAACGTCGGACATCAAAATGGTCTTTGCAACGCCGCTTCATGTCGTGGCGGACGGCTATTCCTGGGTTGCGAAGAAGATCGTCCCCTGAGGGACAGCATCAGGCTGCAACGGCGATGCCGCTCGCATAGTCACGAGCGATGCGACGCTCTTCCGAGATCGCAAGCTTCTCGACCATTTCCAGAAGTTCCGCCACAGCCGGCGCGTCGTGCATGACGCTGCGGTGCCGGACCATCAGCCGGGACGCGATATTGTCGATCTCCGTGGCATGGGACGAAAGGACGGCGTTGCGCCACAGCATGATCGCATCGACGAAAAGCGGGCTGATATCGCGAACCAGGCCGATGCTTTCCAGCAACGCCCGGACGGCATGAAAGCGTCCAGTGGCAAGGATTGCCCGTACGCGACGCTCTTCAAGGCCGGAAAGGGCAACCACGACCGAGGCGAAGAAATCCGTCCGTCCGACGCAGAGAGCATGCATCAGGAAAGCCGGCGTCAACCGACCCGCTTCGCGCAGTTGTTCGACCAGGGCCGGCACCTCTTCCGGGGCAGCCGTTCCGGTAATGGCGATCGATGCCGCCGCGCCGGCCTCGCGGGCCAACCGCTCGACCCGCCGGGCGCCGATTGCGGCGCGGACAAAGTCGGAACCCGTCAGAGCCTCGGTGACATGGCCGACCAGAATCTGGCGCACGGTCGCCGGAAGATCGGTACGCGGAAGAAGAAGAGCCCTGACGTCATCGTCGGCGCCATGGCGCTCTGCGATCCGTCGAAGCGTCAGCCGAGAAATCCCGGCGCTTGGATTTTCAAGCAGCACACAGACCTCGCCGGCATCGCCAATCTCGGCAAGAGCCGCAGCGACGACGCATGACAACGAAGGGCGGGCGGCGACAAGCGCGCGGGTCTCCGCATTGCCGCGCCCGGCGATATCGACAAGATCCATATCGGTCAGAACCGGCGAACGCAGGATTGCGACGGCCGCTATTTCCGGCTGGTCTTCGGCAAGGGAAATCATCACACCGCGCGGCGCAGCATCGGAATCGGCCAATCCTTCCGCAAGCGCCAGACGCACACGCGGAGACGGATCATCGAGCAGGCAGGTCATCGCCATATGGGCCGCCTGCCGCTCCTGGGCCGCCATCGAAGACCGAAGATAGGCCCGCGCCAATGCGTTCGCCGCCCGAGCCCTGTCCCCCGCTTTTGCCGTTTCCACCCAACGAAGAAAAGCTGCAACGATCACTGCAAAACCCAACCAAGCCCTGAGAAGCCGCGTAAGATCACTTGGCTACGGTTCCACGTTAGCTGCAAAAGGTTTAACATTCGGTTCACCATGTTCATTAACCGGGAGGCCGCACTGGCCAACGACGCAGACGCCATTCTGAAGGGAGTACCCTTGCGGGCTCTGCTTGTGGTCTCTCAGCCATTCGAGGCCGGGCTCGCCATATCCGGCATCGACGCCGTGATCCTCATTGAGAATGACAACAACGCTTTCATGCCTTCGCCCGAAGGCATGACCTACCGTCGTTTTGCCTATCTCGAAAATGAACCCGAGCACGACCGCCTGGCAACGCGGCTGGCAAGGCTGATGGACGGGAAGCCTTGCGGCGTTGTGCTCGGGGGCGCGCGGGACGGCCCGGATCTGCAGCGCCTCGACGCATTGCTGGCGGTAGAGGAAGCGAAGCGGCAGATCGCGATCGGCGAAACGCTGATCCTGGCCGTGATCGGGGACAATCCGGCAGGCCTGCTGCATGCGGCAAGCTTTGCCGGACGGACTTTACGCCTCAGGGGCCTGGGATGGAACTCACGGGTTCTGAGGCAAAACGGCGAAACGGGCGGCGCGTCGCACCTTGCAGGCGAGCTTACGCTGCTGGCAGCGGCCAATGCCGGAGTTCCCGCCTTCGGCTGGCTGGATTCGGAACTGTCGGGCGATGCGCTTGCCGAGAGCTGTGCCCATGCCCACCGGGCCGGTTTTGCGGCGCTCGTCGCGTCCCGTCCCGATCAGATCTCCGCAATTCTGGCCACCCGCGACAGAGATGCCGATTCATCGAAAAAAGCTCGCTAGAGCTTCTTCGGCGCCTCGGGCCTGAACATTTCGAAGACCGGCGCCTGCTCGGCAAAATCCATGTAACCCAAGCGCGCCACCGGCCGAGCAAGGGCAACATCGAACCGACCGTTTCTGATGACCTTTTCGTTGATGTGAATGCCGACCACCTGGCCGAACACCGCATGACTGTCCGAGGCGGTACCCTCGAGTGTCTTCAGGGTGTGGACTTCGGTCACCCGGCATTCGAGCGCGGCCACGGCTTCGCCGACGAAGGGGGCGGAAACGAGCCGCCCCTCCACCGGGGTAAGACCCGCGATCTCGAATTCGCTCACGCCATAAGGAACGACGACAGAGGAAAGGTTCAGCTTTTCGACCAGATCGAAGCCGGCGAAGCTTGCGGTGAAGACACCGGTCTCCTCCGCATTCCTCAGCGAATCCTTGCGGCCGCTCGAGGAAAACATGACGATCTTCGGTCGGTCGCTGACGGCGTTGAAGAAGGAATAGGGCGAGAGGTTGGTCGAACCATCCCGCCCGAGCGTGCCGATCCAGCCGATGGGACGCGGCGCGACAATCGCCTTGAAGGGGTCATGAGCGAGGCCATGACGATTGGTTTCCGTCTCGTAGAACATCAGTCGCCCTCTCCTACCCATGTGACCACATCAGAGAGCGCCGGACGAGGACGTTCGGTGATCGGAAAGGTCGTGGAGCCGACATGGATGAAGCCGGCGACCTTCTCGCCCGGCTGGATGCCGAGCAGCGGATAGGCCCGCTCGTCATAGGCAAACCATTCGGTCAGCCAATTGGAGACAAAGCCGACGGCGTTGGCTGCCATCAACAGATTGAGGCATACGGCGCCGGCCGACATGAGCTGCTCCCATTCGGGGATCTTCACATGCGGGCCGGCTTTGCTGACCACGCCTATGACGACGGGCGCGCGCGTGAACCGGGTGCGCTCCACCGTGACCATTTCCTCGGAAAGGTCGGGGTTCTTTTCCAGCGCCAGCGCCAGAAGCGCTTCACCGATGCGCACGCGCTCCTCGCCGCGATAGACGATGAACCGCCATGGGGCGATCTTTCCATGATCGGGCACGCGGACGGCAAGCGTCAGAATCCGTTCGATCTCAGCAGTCGTCGGTCCCGGTTCGCTCATCTGGAAGGCCGGAACGGAACGGCGGACGGCGAGATAGTCGATGAGTTTGATATCATTTTTCATTTAAGGGCACTTTCCGGCTTCTTCGATGGCGGACACGTCTTGAAATTGCCATCGCATTGGGATTGAAGTTGCTGTCATTGGAGAGGAAGTCAACCAATTGTGCGATACATGACCGGCCATTCCTGCGCTGCCCGCTTGTTGTTTGTCGTGGCAGCAGTTTTCTTTGCCACGACACCGGCGCGCGGTGAAGACGCTTTCAAGGCTTTCAAGCAGCTCAACGGCACCAGCAAGATGCCAAAGCTGAACGCTTTCTCGCCCAATCTCGGCCAGACGGCGCCGGCGCAATCGACAATGAAGAACGTGGTGCTGGAAGCAAGGCTGACCAGCGACAGCGATCCCATGCAGCAGGGGCTGTCATGGCGTGTCTTCAGCCCGATTCCCGGAGCCGACGGCAAGCTGCCGCTTTTGGCCAGCGCCGAAGGCGGATCGGCCGATTTCCAGCTGGAACCGGGCGATTATTTCGTCAACGTCTCCTTCGGTCGCGCAGGCGTTACGAAGAAGCTGTCGGTGCCGCGCGAAGGCAATGTCGACAAGCAGGTTCTTGTGCTCGATGCCGGTGGTGTCCTGCTCAACGCCGTGTCCGGCTCCGATACCCGTATCCCGGCCAAGGAACTGAAATTCGACATCTACTCGGCAGAAGTCCAGGCCGATGGCGAACGCGGTCTCGTGGTCGAGGATGTCAAGCCCGATTCCATCGTGCGGCTCGGTTCCGGTACCTACCACGTCGTATCCGAATACGGATCGGTGAATGCCGTGGTGCGCGCCGACATCAAGGTCGAGGCGGGCAAGCTGACCGAGGCGACGATCCAGCACCGCGCCGCGCAGATCAACTTCAAACTCGTATCGGAAGCCGGCGGAGAAGCGATCGCCGATACCGCCTGGTCGATCCTGGCATCCTCCGGCGATATCGTGGCCGAAAGCGTCAGCGCCTTCCCGGTGATGGTGCTCGCGGAAGGCGAATACACCGCGATTGCCCGCAACAAGGACAAAATCTATCAGAAGGACTTCACCGTCGAGGCGGGCCATAACGTCGACGTCGAACTGCTGCTGACGAAATAGCCGGTCGCGGAGCGCGCTCAGCCGGCCTTTCGCAGTACGCCACGGCGGCGCGCCGGCGCCATAGAGAAGACCGCGCCGTAGAGCCTTGCGAGGATATCCTTGCGATCGGGCGTTGCGCGCAGTTCGTCCCAGCTTATGAGATCGCCGACACGGGCCGAGATGGTCGAACCAGAGAGACGCCGGAACTCCCGGATCAGCAGCGAAATCCGAAGCGTCATCGACAATTTGCTGGCCAGATGGAAGAGCCGGCCGTTCTGCCCCTCGAAATAGACCGGGATCACATTGGCGCCGGCGGCCTGGATGAGCTTGGCCGGAAAGATCTTCCAGGGCAGGTCTTCGGCGCGACCGAATCCACGACGGGCGGTCGCAACGCCACCGGCGGGAAACACGATCACCGTCACGCCCTCCTTCAGGAGCCTGACCGCCTCGTGGCGCGTCTTCATGTTGATGGCCATCGCCTCCTTGGTTTCCTCGAAGGAAACCGGCAGGGAGTAAGGCGCCATTTCCGGCACCTTCAGCAATTCGTTGTTAATCAGCACGCGGAACGGACGGCCGAGTTCTTCGGCGAGTGCCAGAATGGCGATGCCGTCGCCGATGCCGAATGGATGGTTCGCGACGATGACGACCGGGCCTTCCGGGAGCCTTGCCGGCGGCCACTGGCCCTCAACGTTCAGGTTCACGTCGATGAGGTCGAGCATCTTGCCGAAGACGCGGTCGGTCTTGCCGACGATATCGGAACGCCAGATGTCATAGAGACGGGCGTAGCGGTCGCGACCGGACAATCCTTCGATCGAGCGGATAAACCAGCGCTTCAGGCGCGGGTCGCGTTCATTGGCGTAGGAAAGCTCATCGAAACGCAAGGTAGTCCCCTTCACCAGCGTTACATATTCCCAAAGGCCGTATAACAACGATGTGACAGATATCTGACAGGGCCTGTCGAAGACCCTGTCAGACATTCACGATCAGGCGGCAGCCTTGCCCGCCAGCTTCCGTTTCAGATCGGGCGCCATGGCCTCGAATGACAGTGCCTTGATCGCATCGTCAAGCGACATGGCGGTCTGGTCCTGGGAACCCAGCCGGCGGATATTCACCGTGCGCTCCTCAGCCTCGCGCTTGCCGCAGACGATAATCACCGGAACCTTGGTCACCGAATGCTCGCGGACCTTGTAGTTGATCTTCTCGTTGCGGAAGTCGGTTTCGACCTGCAGACCGGCATCGCGCAGCGCATCGGCCACTTCCTGTCCGTAACCATCAGCTTCCGAGGTGATGGTCGCGACCACTACCTGCGTCGGCGCGAACCACAGCGGCATATGACCGGCGAAGTTCTCGATCAGGATGCCGAGGAATCGCTCCATGGAGCCGCAGATCGCCCGGTGGATCATCACCGGCTGCTTTTTCTCGGAACTCTGGTCGATATAGAAGGCGCCGAAACGTTCCGGCAGGTTGAAGTCGACCTGTGTGGTGCCGCACTGCCAGTCACGGCCGATGGCGTCCTTCAGGGTGTATTCGAACTTCGGACCGTAGAAAGCGCCCTCGCCCGGCAGGATTCCGGTCTTGATGCGCCCGCCGGACTGTTCCTCGATGGTCTTCAGCACACCCATCATCACCGTTTCGGCGCGGTCCCAGAGTTCGTCGGAACCGACGCGCTTTTCCGGACGGGTCGAAAGCTTCACCACCACTTCCTGAAAGCCGAAGTCCTCATAGACCGACAGGATCAGGTCGTTGATGCGCAGGCATTCGGCCGCCATCTGCTCCTCGGTGCAGAAGACGTGCGCATCGTCCTGGGTGAAGCCACGCACACGCATCAGGCCGTGAAGCGCGCCGGAGGCCTCATAGCGATGAACAAGACCGAATTCTGCAAGGCGAACAGGCATATCGCGATAGGACTTCAAGCCATGCTTGAAGATCTGGACATGACCCGGGCAGTTCATCGGCTTCAGTGCGAAGACGCGCTGGTCGGCTTCCTCGTCATCGGCATTGGTGAAAGCATGGGCGGACTTCACCGCAAACATGTTTTCCTGATACCAGCCCCAGTGACCGGAGGTTTCCCACAGCGACTTGTCGAGCACCTGCGGCGCGTTGACTTCCTGATAGGCACCGGACAGGCGACGGCGCATATAGGCCGTCAGGGTCTGGAACATGCGCCAGCCCTTGCCGTGCCAGAACACCACGCCCGGACCTTCTTCCTGGAAATGGAAAAGGTCCATCTCGCGGCCGATCTTGCGGTGGTCACGCTTCTCGGCTTCAGCGAGAACATGCAGGTAATTGTCCAACTGCTCCTGTTCTGCCCAGGCTGTGCCGTAGATGCGGGTCAGCATCGGCCGCGTGGAATCGCCGCGCCAGTAAGCGCCCGCGACCTTCATCAGCTTGAAGGCCGTACCGATCTGGCCGGTGGAGGCCATGTGCGGACCGCGGCAAAGGTCGAACCACTCGCCCTGCTTGTAGATCTTCACATCCTGGTCTTCGGGGATCGCATCCACCAATTCGACCTTGTAGGCCTCGCCCTTGTCGGCGAAGACATCCTTCGCCTTCTCGCGCGACCAGACCTCCTTGGTGAAGGCGGCGTTGCGCTGGATGATCTCCTTCATCTTCTTCTCGATCTTCGGAAGATCTTCCGGCGTAAACGGCCAGTCCTCGCGGGTATCCGGATGGACGCGCTTGAAGTCGTAATAGAAGCCGTTCTCGATCACCGGGCCGATGGTCACCTGCGTGCCGGGCCAGAGCTCCTGCACGGCTTCGGCCATGACATGCGCGGCATCGTGGCGGATGAGTTCGAGCGCGCGCGGATCGGTACGGGTGACGATCTCGATGGCGCCGTTCTCGATCGGATCGGCAAGATCGCGCAAGGTGCCGTCGAGCGCGATGGCGACAGCCTTCTTGGCGAGCGACTTGGAGATCGATTCGGCGACGTCACGGCCGGTGGTGCCGGCGGGAAACGCACGGACGGAGCCATCGGGAAATGTAAGAGAAACGGATTCAGACATGGTTTGCTCCTTATCCAGTCCCGCCAACGAATGCGGGTGGTAAAAAAAGGCCGGCGCAGCCGGCTATCAACGGGCCGCGTGATAATCCGAAACAGCCTGTGAGTAAAGGTTTTGTTGGCCCGTCACGCAGTCCAGAACTGCTTCGCCCCCGGCGGCAATTCCGCAAGCACCGCCTCGAACGCAGGGAGGTCGACATGGCGGCGCATCACAGCGGCAACGTCGGTGATCGCGGTATCCGTCGAGAAGTTGTGGTCGGGACGCAGCGCTTTGACTTCGCGGGTCATCTCCGGCAGCGTGCCAAACGGCAGGCGCGGCTCTTCGACGTCCCAGTCGCTGACGAACAACGCCCGAAGAACCGGTGGCAACATGTCGGCGAAGGCAAGAGCCTGCCTCGTCGTCAGCCGACGGCGGAAGACCTGAAACACCCCCTGCAGCATCGTGTAGCTCTGATGCGTCGTCTGCAGCATCGAGGTATCGCGCAGGTCTTCCATGAAGGCATCGAAATCGCGTGACGCCTGTCGGTATTCCATCGGCATCGGCATGCTTAACGCTCCTCCCGGACATGCCGTCGACCGATCCGCCAGAAGGTCCACGGCGCCCACCAGCGCGTCTCTCGGGGCAGCTTCTCCGGAACAGGGTCGACACCCCAGGTGCCCCCCGGCCCGCAGCGGCCGACGCGAAAAAGCGTGAGCCAGCCGCCCGACCACAAACCATGTCGTGCAATCGCCTCGTAGCCGTATTCCGAACAGGTCGGCATGTGGCGGCACGAATTGCCGATGAAGCCGGAAAGCGTCAACTGATAGAACCGGATCAGCCCCATGCCCAAGAGCCGGTCGGGCGTCTTGCGAAAGGGGCCGGCATAATTTCGCCCACGCGATGCCGCCGCCGGTCGGCGATCATGGCCGCAGCCCGAATGGTCGCACATCAGGTCAGCCTACCTTCGCGGTCGCCGCCGTGCCGGCTTCGATCTGATCGATGCAATCCACCACGGCCTCGAAGGTCAGCATGGTGGAGGCATGGCGGGCCTTGTAGTCGCGGACCGGCTTCAGGAACCGCATATCCTCGAAGCGGCCGGAGGGACCCTCGCCGCCATCCTTCAGCATCGCCAGCATCTCGTCGCGGGCGGCGCGAACTTCTTCGGCCGTTGCCCCCACGACATGACGGGCCATGATCGAGGAAGACGCCTGACCGAGCGCACAGGCCTTCACCTCATGGGAGAAGTCGGTCACGACACCGCGTTCCATCTTCAGATAGACCTTGACGCGGGAGCCGCAGAGTTTCGAATGCTTTTCCGAAACGGCGTCGGCATCCTCCAGACGTCCGGTACGGACGATATTTCCGGCGAATTCGAGAATCTTGGAATTATATATGTCGTCCATGGCGGGTCTTTATGGTCTCCTGAGCCGCTATACGATCGAAGAAGCAACAGCGTTGTCCGCATTTGCGCAACAGTGTGTTGCACCGATGTTCCTTCACTCTGCCTCGATCGTCATTATATGAGAGTTGAGAATTCGGTCCAAACAAAACAAGGGCAAGGCCGCCCGACCGACAGGATTTGGAAGAACGGACTTGCCAAGATGAACCGAGTTACGCATTTACAGGCAGAGAAAGCAAAACAGGCGGTCCGCAACGCAAAGGACCGGGAGACCATGGGCATGGATGCCGTCGTCAACAAGCTATCGCCCGAAACCGAGCGCCCGAGCCGCGAAGAGGCCGAGGAAGCCGTACGCACCCTCTTGCGCTGGGTCGGCGATGATCCCAGCCGCGAGGGATTGCTTGACACGCCGAAACGGGTGGTGAAAGCCTATCGCGAACTGTTCGCAGGCTACGATGCCGATATCGACGAGGTGCTCGGCACCACCTTCGAGGAGGTCGCCGGCTATAACGACATCGTGCTGGTGCGCGATATCCCGTTCTTCTCGCACTGCGAACATCACATGCTGCCGGTGATCGGCAAGGCGCATGTGGCCTACCTGCCCGATGGGCGTGTGCTCGGTCTTTCCAAGATCGCCCGCGTCGTCGAGGTCTATGGCCGCCGGCTGCAGACGCAGGAAGCGATGACGGCGCAGATCGCCGATGCCATCGAAGAGACCCTGCGTCCTCAGGGCGTCGCCGTCTTCATCGAGGCCGAGCATATGTGCATGGCCATGCGCGGCGTGCAGAAGTCCGGTTCCACCACGCTCACGACCACCTTCACCGGTCGTTTCAAGGACAATGCCGCCGAACAGGCGCGCTTCATGTCGATGGTGCGCGGCCGCTGAGCGGCGCATCTTCCGTCCCACGTTCCAGGGTTCCAGGACCGCATCATGACGATCGCTTTCGATCCGCCGCCATCCGACAAGCATGCGCTCGAGGAAGATACGCGCTTCACGCCGAAGTTCGACGATAACGGCCTGCTGACCGCCGTCGTCACCGACGCCCGCGACGGCGAACTCCTGATGGTCGCCCATATGAACGCCGAGGCGCTGGCGCTGACGCTCGAAACGGGCATCGCGCATTATTACAGCCGCTCCCGCGGGAAGATCTGGAAAAAGGGCGAAAGTTCCGGCAATCTGCAAAGCGTAAGGGAAATCCGGACCGATTGCGACCAGGACGCCGTGTGGCTGAAGGTCGAGGTGGCTGGCCACGACGCAACCTGCCATACGGGGCGTCGCTCCTGCTTCTATCGCAGCGTATCGCTCTCGGGCGGTACGCCGTGTCTCGACGTCACCGACAATCACCGTCATTTCGATCCCGATGCCATCTATGGCGGACCGGACAAAAAGGCGTGACGGAACGAATTCCGCACACGTCCGCTCCGCCTCGAAACAATTTGGTAAGCATCCGGTGCCCTAATGGGGCATTGGGAGTTGTTCAGCCGTGAGGATATGCGGAGATGCTGAACTGGAATTTGAAGGGTAATGCGTCGGCACGTGCCGCCCTGGGCGGAGGCACGACTGCGATTACACCGCCGATCCTCGAGCCGGAGAAACCGAAGAAGACCAGAATTGCTCTGGCACTTGGCGGTGGGGCTGCACGCGGCTGGGCACATATCGGCGTTCTCCGGGCCCTGGACGAAGCTGAAATCGAAGTCGGCATGATTGCCGGCACATCGATCGGCGCGCTTGTCGGGGGCTGCTATCTTGCTGGAAAACTCGACGAACTCGAGGCCTTCGCCCGCTCGCTGACCATGCGCCGGATCGCCTCCCTTCTCGACCTCACCATTGGCGGCGGCGGGCTTCTCGGCGGCATGCGCCTCACCAAGCGAATGCAGGAGCACCTGCAGGGCCTGATGATCGAAGACCTGCCCAAGCCGTTCGTCGCGGTCGCCGCCGAACTCAACAGCGGTCACGAGGTCTGGATCGAAAGCGGCCACCTCATCACGGCGCTCAGGGCATCCTATGCGCTTCCGGGCATTTTCGAACCCGTCAACTGCAACAACCGCACTCTGATCGATGGCGCGCTGGTCAATCCCGTACCCGTCTCCGTCTGCCGCGCCTACGAACAGCCGCTGGTGGTGGCGGCCAACCTGCATTATGACGTGTTCGGTCGCTCAGCCGTGGTCAAGCACCGGGCAAGCGAGGTCGGCGAGGCCTCCGATCTGCCAAAACATCATCACCGGATCGGCCTGACCGGCGTGATGGTCCAGGCCTTCAACATCATCCAGGATCGTATCTCGCGCGCAAGGCTCGCCGGCGATCCCCCGGATCTGGCGCTTCACCCGCGGCTGAACGATATCGGCCTCTCAGAGTTCCATCGGGCCGGCGAGGCGATCGAGCGCGGCTATGAGGAAACCAAATCGCGCATCAACGAATTGAAGCGGTTGCAGGACACCTTCACCCGCTGACGGCGCGTGCCGGCCGATTTGTCTTTCGGCCGGCCACCTGGCCCGGTTGCCTCAGCCGGCGATGTAGGCCTTGATCTGTTCGGCCTCCAGCTCGACTTCCCGGATACGCGATTTCACGACGTCGCCGATCGAAACGATGCCGCAGAGCCTGCCCTGTTCCTCGACAGGAACGTGGCGGAAACGATGGCTCGACATCATTTCCATCAGTTCATTGACGGTCGTCTGCTCGTTGCAGCGATGAACGTTCGAGGTCATCACAGACGAGACCGGTTTGGTCAGCGCCTCGCCGGCAGAACGTGCGATGGCGCGCACCACGTCGCGCTCCGTGAAGATGCCGACGATGCGGCCTTCCATGCCGACGACCACGACGGCGCCGATCTTGTTTTCCTCAAGCACGCGGGCAGCTTCGGCCAAAGTCATGTTCGGGCCGATGGTCACGACATCGCGGCCCTTTACCTCAAGTATGCTCCTGACGGATACGGACATGCTCTCCTCCTTCGCAGTCATTGCGTCCTGGTCGAACTCCGCACACTCCCTGCGGTTCCGATTGGAGAAATGGTGCCTGTTAATCAAGGAGATTGCAATATGCGAGGAACTTCACCTCACGCGCGCCGTCGAGGGTCGGAAACGGGGTCGAATAATCCGAAGCACAGGAAACCGAGAAGAAAGCCGCCGATATGTGCATCCCATGCAACGGCGGCGCCAATATCGCCGAAAAGCGGCACACCGAACGCGATCACGAGATTGCCGACGAACCAGACCAGGATGAAGACCCGTACCGTTTTCTGCCTCAAGGCGTCGACGATCGTCAGGCGCGGCGGATTATATCCCAGATGCGAGGCCGCCTCCCGAGCACGGCCGCCGAAAGCGAATCGGCAGGCGGCCCCCATGAAAGCGGAGACCGCTCCCGAGGCGCCGATCAGGAAGGTCGGCTGGCCCCAGTTGAAGGCGGCATGAAAGGCCGCACCGGCGGCCGAGGAGACGGCCCACAGCATCAGGAATCGCGGCAGGCCGATGCGACGCAGGACCGGAGTACCGAAAGCCGCAAGCCAGAGGCCGTTGAACGCCAGATGCTCAAGACCGCCATGGAGCAGCGAATAGGTCACGGGCGTCCAGAGCCATTCATATCCCTGCTGGGACAGTGGATAGACATAGCGTAACGGCGTGAAACCGAATTCGACCGTCATCCAGTCCACCATATCCGGCGTCAACAAAACCGACTGGACGAAGTAGATTGCCCCCAACAGCGCCAACAAGGCGAGAATTCCCGCCGGCAGGTTGAAAACAGGCTCCCGCCGCCGTTCCCCGGCGGCTTCCGTCGGGTCTCGATCTTCTCCGGATTGCGGCGTCCGTTCGTCCATCTGGTTCCACCTCTGCAAGCTGGCGAACTTCAGATCCACCAAACCAGAGAGCCATAGCGCAGCGCATGGACAAAAAAAAGCCGTCCGGCCTGAACCGGACGGCTGTTCGGGTCCCCCAGGGTCTACCCCTACCCGACAGTTGGTGCTGAAGCATATTGCTTCGAAACGTCGTGTAAGCCATTTGCCACAGCTCACGGCGCCGCGCAACGAAAAGGAAGTATTAACCTTAATCGCGGGAGATGCAGGCCAATTTAGAACGCCGCCGGCATCATCAAAAAACGTTATGTTAACAGCTTGCCGCTAAGCATTTAATCGTCGCGAAATATTTCAGACCATTCATCCATGTATTCCTTTCAGGCAACGCAGAACAGCAACATGGCTCCCCCTGCACAGCAGCGCGCCTTCCAGCGCGTCGCGGTGAACCTGCAGGGACGCCTGATGCTTGCCAATTACGAGGAATACGTCTGCAAGGTCATCGACATGTCCCCGGGCGACGTCAACTTCGCCTGCGCCGGCAGACCGCGTGCAAATGAGCGGGTCATTGCCTATATAGATCACCTCGGACGCATCGAAGGCACCGTCACCAAACTGACCGAGGACGGCTTCGTCATGTCCATCGTCGCGACGGGTCGCAAGCGCGAGAAACTTGCCGCCCAGTTGACCTGGATCGCCAACAAGCACGAACTCGGCCTGCCGGAAGACCGCCGCCACGACCGACTGACACCGCGCAACACGGTGGCAGAACTCATGCTGGAGGACGGTCGCCGCTACCCCTGCCGCCTGATGGACCTCTCGCTGTCCGGCGCGGCGATCGACATCGATATTCGCCCGCCGATCGGCACCGCCGTCCAGCTCGGCAACATGCGCGGCCGAATCGTTCGCCATTTCCTCGAAGGCGTCGCCATCGAGTTCCTGTCGCTGCAATCCCGCGAAGCCCTCACCGAATTTCTTTGAACGATTGCGTTCATCGCTAACCGCGCGACGGCGCGTATGCCGTCGGAGCGGACACATGCCCATCGATATCGGACGCGAAAACGCGACCCCATAAATTCCCTCTTGAAATTTTTCGACAGCGATTTGAAACGCTGAACTCCTGCGCCGTCACGTTTGGCCGTTCCCGATCCTGCGCCCGTGCCGCAACCCTGCGAGCCAATCGAGTGCGGCGGGAAAACGAAGACATTGGCCACCCGCCTCAGACAAGAATCGAAAATCGAATATTTCTTTTTATATTTCAATATTTTATCTCACAAACGCTTCTTGACGGGATGGCAGCGCGCCCCTGTAAAAGGTAAAATTCGACGAGATTTTTACTAAAATACTCATCGAGTTTTATCTTTATTTTATACTTGTTTTATTCTCATTGTAGGCAAGTTTAAATCTATTCATCCTCGTATTTTACTTCGACATTTTGCGAGAGATCAAAATATACGTGTCATGTTGGCTCCATCACAGGGAGACAACCAATGACAAAAAAGAAAACTCTGGGGATTGGACTCTTGACCGCAGCGCTGCTCGTAGCGCTTGTTGCGCCCGCAGCCGCGGTACCTGCCAGCATGAAGATCGTCGGGAAAGCGAACCCGCCGATCGGCCATTACGAATTCTGCAAGTCTTATGCGAGCGAGTGCCGCTCCGTCGACGGCGATGCCGGCCCTGCCCTGCTGACCGAAGACAGGTGGAAAGTCCTGCTCGACGTAAACTATACCGTCAACAGTTCGATCACGCCGATGACGGACCAGGAGATCTACGGCGTTGAGGAGCGCTGGAGCTATCCCCGCACCGTCGGCGATTGCGAGGATTTCGTACTCCTCAAGCGCAAGCTTCTGATGGAGAAGGGGTTCTCGCCATCGGACCTGCTGATCACCGTGGTATTGCAGCCGAATGGCGAAGGTCACGCAGTTCTCACGGTGCGCACCGACCACGGTGACTTCATTCTCGACAACATGCGCAACAAGGTGCTGCTGTGGTCAGACACGGAGTATACCTACCTCAAGCGGCAATCCACGGATGATCCTGGCCGCTGGGTCAAACTCCAGGATGGTCGCGCTCCTGCGGTCGGCAGCGTCGGAACCAACTGATCCCCGCCACCTGGAAACGCCTCGACAAAGCTACTGGCCCGGTCTGTCCCCCGCATACCCCGTCCCCGACCGGAGCCAACGAGCCGGTCCCGTTCATTCGGGACCGGCTCACTTTCTTCGGGAAAGGCCTGGCGTTCCCGCAGCGGGAACATCGCATCTTTACGCCAGATTAACCATCTTCTCCGACCTTTGAAGCTCCGAAGTACCGACGGATTCCGAAATTGCCCTCCGGGAGCCGGAGGCGACGGGACGGGAACGCTGCCGGCAGCGAACGAGGGGGTGGGCATGGCCGATATGACTGACGATGCGCATGGCCATGGCCCGCTTATTTCGAATCGCTTTTTGCTGATTGCGACGTCAGTGATCGCGCTGCTTGCCGCGCTCTCGTTGGCGATTCACGTTTTTGGCCGAACTCTCGGCGAGGAAATCGCGCTGGCCGGACATAGCGATAGCACATCCAGACTTTCGATCGGCATCGGCCAGGATGAATTGCAGATCGAGGCCAACACCATCCGTTTTGCCGAGCAACGCCGGGAGGGCGAGAGCGAACGCCTCGACCTCCATCTGCTGTGGCCCGAAATGACCGGCTACAGCCGGGAGCTCAGGCGTCGTTTTGACGACATCAACAGCAGTAACACACTGTTATTCCTGCAACTGTCGCAAAGCACCATGTCACGGGACATGTCGGGCCGGATCGAACCGATCTACAGCCTTCTGTTCGAAGGCCCGGCCCAGCAAGGCCCCGCCGGTCTGACGCTCCACAGGTTCCGCCACGGCACGGGCTACGACAACGAGGTTCTGTTGACCGCCAACCTTCCCGACGGCACAGGCTATGCGGTCCGTTGCATGCTTCCGAGCGAACCCGCGCTTGCAACCAGCGGCGACTGCCAGCGCGACATTCACGTGGGCAGGGATCTGACGGTTCTCTATCGGTTTTCCAGCCTCATGCTTCGGGACTGGCAAGCGATGGACTCCGCCATTCGCCAGTTTGTCGAGGCGCGGCTCGGAAACCCGACGACACATCCCCTCCCATAAAATGCGACCGGATTCGGCAACCAATGATTCATTATAAACCTCTTGGTAAGGCTGGGGCCGTAGACTTCCCGAAATTGGGCACGTGGGGGCGAGCCCGGATCCGAAATGATCAGCATGTGAAGAGTTCTTGCGGTGCAGAATAGAATGGGAAGTCTCAACCTCGCGCAAAAGATGCAGAAGCTGGCGGCGGCGGCTCTGATTTTCGCGGCGGCAGTTGGTGTGAATGTCGAGCCGGCGAACGCCGCGCCCAAATATGCCGGCATCGTTGTCGACGCCAATACCGGGAAGGTGCTCTACAGCGAAGATGCCGACAGCCTTCGGTATCCGGCTTCCCTCACCAAGATGATGACGCTTTACCTGACGTTCGAAGCCCTCGAGGCGGGACGCATCAGTCTCAATAGCAAGGTGCCGGTATCGGCCAATGCTGCGGCAGAGCCTCCCTCCAAACTCGGCGTCGGCGCTGGCCGTTCGGTCACCGTCGAGCAGGCCATCCTCGCTCTCGTAACCCGTTCGGCAAACGACATGGCCACGGCGCTTGGTGAATATCTCGGCGGGTCGGAAAGCCGTTTCGCCCAGATGATGACCGCCAAGGCCCGCAGCCTCGGCATGACCAAGACCACCTACCGCAATGCCAACGGCCTGCCGAATACGGCGCAGATGACGACCGCTCGCGATCAGGCTCGCCTGGGCATCGCGCTTCGTCAGCATTTTCCGCAGTATTACGGATATTTTTCCACCCGCAGCTTCAAATTCGGTAAGCAGACGATCGGCAATCACAATCGGCTGCTCGGTGTCGTTCGCGGCGTGGATGGTATCAAGACCGGCTACACACGCGCTGCCGGCTACAATCTCGTAACCTCCGCCCAGGCGGATGGACGTTCCATCGTCGGGGTCGTGATGGGGTCGTCCTCCGGCGCAAAGCGCAACGAAACGATGAAACAACTCGTTCTTCGCTACATGCCGAAAGCGTCTCGTTCGGGTGGCGGCGACCTGATTGCCAAGGTCAACACGTCCGTTGCGCCGTCCAGCGCCCTCGCAGCCGTCGAAGAGCCCGCCGTCATCGCCAATGCACCACGCCTTCCCTCGGAAGGCCCGCTTCCTGACGCCCGCTACAAGAACGGGGCGGTCGCCTCGGCCTATGCCGCCCCGGCAAACGATAACGGCGCTGCTGCCGCGTTGAAGGCCGCCACCGGCGCTCCCGAGCGACCGCTTTCCGCCAGCGTTCCCGTGCCGCAGCCCGCGCCGGCCTATATGCCGGATGTGCAGGCCTCGGCGGCTCCGCAAACGCCCGTGGAAGAAGAATCCGTCGCACAGGCCGCCGCCAAGCCGGTAGCCGTCGATCAGACCACAACGGCTTCCACCCAGCCTTCGTCCGGTTGGGTCATCCAGATCGGCACTTCGCCGGATCGGGAACAGGCCATGTCACTCCTGCGCAAGGCGCAGGATAAAGGCGGCAAGGTATTGCGTTCCGCCACCCCTTTCACCGTCGCCTACAATAGCGGTTCGGAACAGCTTTACCGTGCCCGCTTCGGTGGCTTCGACGACCAGAAGACAGCTGTCAACGCATGCAAGAGCTTGAAAAAGGTGGGTATCGGCTGCTGGGCTGCAATGCAGTAACGGTCGGCTTCCAGCCTCGATTTTTATCGCGTACGAGGTAACGAACATGGCATCGAACGAAAATCACTTCGAATTCGCGGCGGGCCAGGACAATGAAAGCCGCGGTGGGCACTACAGCCTGCATCCTTTGCACGAAGCGGCATTCCGGCTGGCGGATATCGGACTCAGCAGGAAACGCTCCAGAACCAAGGATCTGATCGGCCTGCTGCTCTGCCACGGCGCGCGCGCCTGGCGCTATTCGCAGCCGGAAGCCAATATCCACCTGCACGTTTCTTCGCAAGCGGGACGCTTCCCCGTTCTCCTGCGCCTGCGCTGAAGACAATCGGCAGACGGGTTGGATTTCATGCCTCTTTATTCGCTCGGAAACCTCTCCCCGAAGACACCTGCGGAGGGCCGTTTCTGGATCGCTCCCGACGCCCATGTGATCGGGCAGGTCGATCTCGGCGAGGATGTCGGCATCTGGTTCGGCGCCGTGCTGAGAGGCGATAACGAACCGATCGTCGTCGGTGAGCGCACGAATATCCAGGAGGGCGTGATGATCCATACGGACCCGCACTTTCCCGTGACGATCGGCAAGGGCTGCACGATCGGACACCACGCCATCATCCATGGCTGCACGATCGGCGACAACTCCCTGATCGGCATGGGCGCTACCGTTTTGAACGGCGCAAAGATCGGCAATAACTGTCTCGTCGGCGCCAACGCGCTGATTACCGAGAACAAGGAGTTCCCCGACAACTCGCTGATCGTCGGCTCGCCCGCGCGGGTCGTCAGAACGCTGGACGACGCCTCGGCAGCGAGGCTTGCGCTTTCGGCCGAAAACTATGTCCGCAACTGGCAGCGCTTCGCCCGCGACCTCAAGCCAATCTAATGTCGGCTGAAAGCCCGGGGATCAGGCGCATTCGCTGCACAGCCCGCGGATTTCAATTGTCGTCTTTTCAGCTTTGAAGCGCTGGCCCTTGGCCCAGTCGGCCAAGCGATGATCGATGGCGTGGTCGTGGAATTCACTCACCTGTCCGCATTTGTTGCAGATGGCGAAGGCGACCGTTCCGTGATGGCAGCAATCCTGCTGCGGATGGGCGCAGACGACGAAGGAATTTATGCTCTCCAGGCGGTGTACCAGACCGAGTTCGACAAGCTTGTCGAGGGCACGGTAGACCTGCAGCGGGGCCCGGAAGCCATGGTCGCGGAGGCGGTCGAGAATTCCATAGGCTGACAGCGGTCCAACCGATTCCGTCAGCGCGTCGAAAACGAGCGATTGGTTCTTCGTCAGTTGTGGCGTTGTCATGGTTCCGATCCCTACCTGTTTGCCTCTGCGCCCTCCCGGCCGGGCCGGGGCAGAAGACTCAAGAGAAAGAGTACAAGAGCCGCCACGACGATCGAAGGACCGGAGGGCGTATCATAGGTCAACGACCCGAAGAGGCCGAAGACGACGGCAACAGCTCCGATCAGGGAGGCGAAGACCGCCATGGCCTCCGGCGTGGTCGCGAAGCGACGCGCGGTAGCGGCCGGAATAATCAACAGCGACGTAATCAGCATGATGCCGACGATCTTCATCGCAATGGCGATCACCAGCGCCATCAGCAGCATGAAGGCGAGGCGCGCCCGTTCGGGCTGCAGTCCCTCGGCTTCGGCCAGCTCAGCATTGACGGTGGCGGCGAGCAACGGACGCCAGAGCCAGGCGATCATGGCCAGAACCAGCAGACCGCCGACCCAGACGACCACGATATCCGTCAGGTTAACCGCGAGAATATCGCCAAACAGGAAGGCCACCAGATCGATCCGCACCCAGGTCATGAAGGCTACCATCACGAGGCCGATCGCCAATGTGGCATGGCTTAGGATTCCGAGAAGGGCATCGGCGGAAAGAGCCTGCCGGCGCTGCAGGAGCAGGAGCAGAAGCGACACCATCGACGCGACAACGAAGACGCTCACCATCAGATTGAGCGACAACAGCAGGGAAAGAGCAACACCGAGAAGCGCCGAGTGGGCCATGGTGTCGCCGAAATAGGCCATCCGGCGCCAGATGACGAAGCAGCCGAGCGGACCGGTGGTCAGAGCGAGCCCGATGCCCGCCAGCAGGGCACGGACGAAGAAATCATCGAACATGCTTGCTCTCCCTGTCCTTGTCTGCTGCCGTCAAAAGAGCTCCGTGGCCTGCCGCCTCGTGACGGCTCTCGTCATGCGCGTGGGTGTGGGCGTGGTCCTCATGGCGATGTTCATGGTGGCCATGGTCATGATGATGGTGATCCTCGTCATGATGGTGATGGTGGCCGTCGCCGGGGTGGCAATGTTCGGTGACCGTGCCGTCGCTGTGCAGTACACGACCGTCCGGTAGATGGGTATGGTCGTGATCGTGGCTGTAAACCGCGAGCGTGCGGCCGGCATTGGCGCCGAAGAGTCGCATGTATTCCGGGCTCTGGCTGACGGCTGCCGGCGTTCCGCGACAGCAGACATGACCGTTGAGGCAGATGACGGTATCGGTTTCGGCCATGACGACGTGGAGGTCATGAGAAATCAGCAGAATGCCGCAGCCGGTCGAATTGCGGATCGAGGTGATGAGATCGTAAAGAGCAATTTCGCCGGAGAAGTCCACACCCTGCACAGGTTCGTCCAGCACCAGCAGGTTTGGCTTGCGGGCGATGGCGCGGGCAAGCAAGGCACGCTGGAATTCACCGCCCGATAGATGCTGCACCTCCGCCGAGGCCAGATGGGCAATGCCCACCGCCTCGAGAGCCGCCGATATCTCGGTCTCCGACAGGGGGCCGGTGAGGCTCATCAGACGCCTGACGGTGAGCGGCATGGTCCAGTCGACAGCCAGCTTCTGCGGTACATAACCGACGCGAAGGCCGGGCTTTCTTTCCACCCTGCCCTCGTCCGGCTTCAAAACACCGATCGCCATCTTGGCGCTGGTGGACTTTCCCGAGCCGTTCGGTCCGATCAGCGTAACGATCTCTCCACGCCGCACGGAAAATTCGACCCCACGCACAAGCCAGCGTCCGTTTCTCCTTATGCCGGCATCCTGGAGCAGGACGAGCGGCTGATCGTTCTCTGTTTCTGGCTGGGACATCGTGACCCCGAAAATTTGTTGTTGCGCGATGCTATGCCACACGTTATAGCGTTACGCAATGAATGTAATAATATTACATTACACATTCAAGATGGAGACACCCCCATGCTCAAGTCCCGCGCCGGTCTTTTTACCACCACGGCCGCCCTGCTTTTCCTGCCTACGTTCGCCTTTGCCGCGCCGCCGGAAGTCGTCGTTTCGATCAAGCCGATCCACTCGCTGGTGGCGGCCATCATGAAAGGCGTGGCGGAGCCGGGCCTGATCGTCGAGGGCGCAGCATCGCCCCATACCTACAACATGAAGCCCTCCAATGCCCGCGCACTGGAACATGCCGATGTCGTCTTCTGGGTCGGCCCCGGGCTTGAGGCCTTTCTTGAAAAGCCGCTCGATGCGTTGGCCGGCAAGGCAAAGGTCGTCGAACTCGAGGACGCCCCCGGCATCACCAAGCTTCCCTTCCGGGAAGGTGGCGCGTTCGAAGCTCACGATCATGGCGAACACGAACACGACGAGCATGCCGAGGGCGAGCACCACGACGATCACGGAGCAGAAGCCGAAAACGCCGATGAACATCATCATGACGAGCATGGCGGCACCGACATGCATCTCTGGCTCGATCCCATGAATGCCAAGGCGATGGCCGGCGCGATAGAAGCCACGCTGATCGAGGCCGATCCGGCCAATGCCGCCCGCTACAAGGCGAATGCCGAGGCGCTGGATGACGAACTCACCGCGCTGGACAAGGAAATCGCGGAAACCGTCGGTCCGGTTGTCGACAGGCCCTTCATCGTCTTTCACGACGCCTATCAGTATTTCGAGCACCGCTACCATGTACGGGTCGCTGGCTCGATTACCGTCAGCCCGGAAACGATGCCCGGGGCAGAGCGCGTCTCCCAGATTCATGCCAAGGTCAAGGAACTCGGCGCTGTCTGCGTCTTCGCCGAACCCCAGTTCGAACCGAAGCTGATTAAGGTCGTTACCGAGGGAACCGACGCAAAGAGCGGGACGCTGGACCCCGAGGGCGGAGCTATCCCGGAAGGCCCCGAACTTTACCCGACGCTGCTGCGCGGCATGGCAAAGTCTCTGGCAGACTGCCTTTCCCAGTAGAACGCGGCCCCACGGAAGGCGGACGCAGGTCCGCCTTTTTTAGGACCTCGCATGTAATAACATTACATAATGGAGTTTGTCACATGGACAAATTGCCCGTCACGGTTCTCTCCGGCTTCCTTGGAGCGGGCAAGACGACCGTGCTCAACCACGTTCTTTCCAATCGAAGCGGGCTTCGCGTCGCGGTGATCGTCAACGACATGAGCGAGGTGAATATCGACGCGGCACTGGTGCGTGACGGAGATGCAGCACTTTCCCGGACGGAAGAACAACTGGTCGAGATGACCAATGGCTGCATCTGTTGCACGCTGCGCGATGACCTGCTGCGCGAGGTGCGGGATCTCGCGATGCAGGGCCGCTTCGATTACCTGCTGATCGAAGCGACCGGCATCGCGGAGCCGCTTCCGATCGCCACGACCTTCGATTTCCGTGATGACGACGGGCGCAGCCTGTCCGATATCGCAAGGCTCGACACCATGGTGACGGTTGTCGACGCAGCAAACCTGCTGAACGACTATTCCTCCTCCGATTTTCTTGCGGACCGTGGTGAAACCGCGGGCACCGGCGACAATCGCGTCCTTGTCGATCTGCTGGTCGAACAGATCGAGTTCGCCGACGTCATCGTGCTGAACAAGATCGGCACCGCGACGCCGGAACAGCGCGACGCCGCGCTCAAGATCGTTGCCGGCCTCAACCCGGATGCCAGGGTGATCGAAACCGATTTCGGCGTGGTCGCACCGCGCGACATCCTCGGAACCGGCCTCTTCGACATCGACAAGGCGGAGACACATCCTCTCTGGTTCAAGGAACTGAACGGGTTCAAGGGACATGTGCCGGAAACGGAGGAATACGGCATCCGCTCCTTCGTCTACAAGGCGCGCCAGCCGCTCGATCCGGTGAAATTTCAGGCGTTCATCGACCGGGCCTGGCCGGGCGTCATCCGCGCCAAGGGTTTCTTCTGGCTGGCTACGAGACCGCATCATGTCGGCGCGATCAGCCAGGCCGGTGCCCTGGTCCGGACCGGTCGCATGGGTCTGTGGTGGGCTTCGGTGCCGCGCGAACGCTGGCCTGATGATCCGGGCTTCAAGCGTGCCATGACGCCCTATCTCGATCCGGAATGGGGCGACCGCCGACAGGAGATCGTGTTCATCGGCGCAGACCCCATGGACGAACACCGGATACGGGCGGAACTCGATGCCTGCCTCGTACCGGCCAAGGGTTTTACACCGGCGGCTTGGAGCAAGCTGCCGGACCCGTTTGCGTCCTGGACACAATAACCACCTATCCGCAGATTCCGGACCGGCGGTGCGCATGTCTCCGGTCCGGAGGGGCCTGCCGGTCTGCAGACGTCAGCCGCCGGCAGGTCCTCAATCGGTTCGAACGGAGATATCTCAGGCGTTTCCGGGAAGAACACCCTTGTCACGCAAGAGATCGAGGACGATCCGCGCGCCCTCGTCACCAGCCGGTCGCTCCGTCGTCAGCCGTTGCCAGACGAGATCGAAACCCGCCAGCATTGCGCGGCGCTCCAGCGTATCGGCGGCAAGCCTTTCCGCCATGCGCAGAAGGTTACCGGGTCGCACGTAGTCGTTCAGATATTCCGACACGATCGGATAGTCGGCGATCAGGTTGGGAAGCGCTCCCGTCCAGATCTTGATGCGATGGCTGATGAGCTTCATCAGCCAATCGGTCTTATAGGTGGACACCATGGGCACCGTCGCAAGCGCCAGTTCCAGGATCACGGTGCCGGATGCGGCAATTGCCGCATCCGCCTCAGCGAAGGCCTGCCATTTCGCGTCCTCGCCGGTCAGAATCTCGGGCCTCAGATCCCAATCGGCAATCATCTGGCGCACACGCGCCTCCTGACGCGAGACGGTCGGCAAGAGAAACCGCGTGGGGCCGTTCCTTTCGGTGAATTCGACCATCGCCTGCCCGTAGATCGGCAGGAGCGCAGATATTTCAGCCCCGCGCGAACCGGGAAGCAGCAGGATCGTCTTCTGTTCGTCGGCCCGCTTCGGCAGCTTTCCCGCACGTGCAGCCCGAGTCTCAAGCAGCCTTGCATTGGTCGTCAAACGATGGCCCACGAAATGGGTGGCAGGACCGCCGAGACGCCGCATCACCTCCGGCTCAAAAGGCAGAACGGCCAGAACCGCATCGACATAATCGAGCATGGCCTTGGCGCGATATTCCTTCCATGCCCATACGCTTGGGCAGACATAATCCACGACCGGAAGGTCCGGCAGAGCTTGCCTTACCTTCTTCGCCACGCGATGGGTGAAGTCGGGACTGTCCACGATCAGCAGCAGGTCGGGGCGGGCTTCGATGATGGCCCTCGCCGTCCGACGGATCAGCGAGAGAAATCGCGGCAGGCGCGCGAGCACCTGGGAAATCCCCATCACCGATAGCTCGGAGAAATCGAAGAGAGAGTGCAAGCCCTCGCGTTCCAGCGCCTCGCCACCGACGCCGATGAGTTCGACCCGCCCACCGTAACGCAGCTTCAGGGCGGCGATCAGGTCTGCCCCCAGAAGATCCCCGGACACTTCGCCGGCAATGACGGCAATCTTCAGCGGACGGTCGTTCACATCACGCCTCCCGGCAAGCCGCGATCAATGCCGATGACAAAAAGACCCGCCTCGTTGGCGGCCGCGATCGTCGCCTCGCGCTCGATCACCAGCGCGCGTCCGGCTTCGACGGCGATGCCGGCAAGACCCGCTCGCCTTGCATTCTCCACGGTCGAGCGGCCAATAGACGGCAGGTCGGCGCGAAGATCCTGCTGCGGCTTGCACAGCTTGACCAGCACACCTTTCCGACGTTGGGAAATCCGCCCTTCGCCCCTGAGCCGCGCAACGCGTCCGAGCATGGCATCGGTTCCCTCGACGCCTTCAAGCGCCACGATACGTCCACCGACGGTGACGGCGCCCTGTCCGACGTCGAGCCGTCCGAGCGCTTCGGCTGCCTCGGCGCCCCTGGCAATGTCACGCAGATCGTCTTCGGTCGGCGCTACCGCTCCCAGCGGACCGGTGGATGCAAGAAGATCGGGCGCTATGTCCTGAACGCCGATGACATGGCATCCCTGGGCCTCGATCAGCGAAATCACCATCTTGAGCACTGCGTCATCGCCGCCCGCAAGCAGCGTTTTCAACGCCATGGGCAACTTCATCAGCGCCTTCAGGTTGACGTGAATTTCACGAAAGCCCGGCCGACGCTTGACGCCGCCGGACAGCACGACACGGCCGATCCCATGACGACGGAAAAGTGCGGAAAGGCCGGCGACATCGCCCACGCCCACAACGGCGTTCTCGAAACCCTGCCACTGCTGATCGGCCTCATCCTTCAGGCGCAGAATGAAGGGGTCCTCACCGGACCGTCGCGCCGCCTCGGCGACGTAGAGCGGCAAAAGACCGCTTCCGGCGACAATCGCCAGACGACCCGTCGCTGCCTTGTCCGGCGCCATGGATCAACTCTTGCCGCGATACGGTGAAGAAAGCGCCCTGTCGCTTTCGGCGGCAATGAAATCCAGGATTTCGATGACCTGCGGGCAATCGAGGTATTCCCCGCGAATGGCCTCCGCATTGATGCGCGCCGAGCCCTCGCCTTCGAAGATCTGCTTGAAGGCGCGGCGAACCTGATGAATCACCGACCGTTCGATGCCGGCGCGTGTCATGCCGACGACGTTCAGGCCGCCGAGGACACCCGGATTTCCGTTCAGCATGCCGTACGGAATGACGTCGTAGCTCACCGCGGACAGACCACCGATGAATGCCTGTCTGCCGATGCGGGTGAACTGGTGCACCGCCGAGCCGCCGCCGAGGATCACGCGATCCTCAACCTTCACATGGCCCGCAAGCATCACGTTGTTCGACAGGATGATATTGTCGCCGAGCTGGCAATCATGCGCCACGTGGGAATTGGCGAGGAACAGGTTGTTGTTGCCGACCACCGTCTTGCCGCCGCCTTCGACGGTGCCGGTGTTCATCGTCACGCCTTCCCGCATCGTGCAATTGTCACCGATCGTCAGCGTGGTTTCCTCGCCGGCGTGATGAATGCTCTGCGGTTCCCCGCCGATCACCGCACAGGGGAAAATCCTCGCATTGCGGCCGATGGTCGTCAGGCCTGTCACCGAAGCATGGGAAATCAGTTCGCAGCCATCGCCGAGCTTCACCTTCGCGCCGACATGACAGAAAGGGCCGATCCGGACGTTCTCCCCGATCACCGCTCCCTCTTCGACGACTGCAAGGGGATGAATGCTGGCGCTTGCGGCGATCATGCTCATTTGTCATCCTTGCGCATAATCATCGCGCCGATATCGGCTTCCGCCACCAGGGCACCATCCACCTTGGCGTCGCAGTGGAACTTCCAGATGTTGCCGCGCTGCTTCTGCTTCACGACATGGTACTCCACGCGATCACCCGGCACCACAGGCTTGCGGAAGCGTGCGTTGTCGATCGTCATGAAGTAGACGAGGTTTCCACCCTGCCCTTCCTTGCGCGCGCAGATCGCGCCGGCCGTCTGGGCCATGCCTTCGATCAGCAGAACACCCGGCATGATCGGCGCTTCCGGAAAATGTCCGGTGAAATGCGGCTCGTTGGCCGTCACGTTCTTGATGCCGATCGCGGAATTATCGCCGTCGATCTCGATGATTTTGTCCACCAGCAGGAACGGATAGCGGTGGGGCAGGAATTTCATGATCTGGAGGACATCGGCCGAACCCAGTTCCGTCTTCACGCCTTCAGTCATTCTTGCCCTCCTTTTCCTTGTTGCGGCTATCCGTGCGGCTGAGCATTTCGGCGACTTCGCGAAGATAATCCTTCATGGGGCGTGCCGGCACCCCGCCGTAACGTTCACCCGGCGGCACATCCGAAAGAACGCCGCTCATCGCGGCAATCTGGGCACCGTCGCCAATAGTGATGTGGCCATTGACCCCGCAGGCCCCGCCAAGCATCACGCCATCGCCGATGCGCGTGCTGCCGGCGATACCCACCTGGCTGACGATGCCGCAATGGCGGCCGATGCGGACATTGTGCCCGATCTGCACCAGGTTATCGATCTTGGTTCCCTCACCGATCACGGTGTCATCCATGGTGCCGCGGTCGATCGTCGTATTGGCACCGATCTCGACATGATCCTGAATGATGACCCGGCCAACCTGCACGATCTTTATCATGCCGCGCGGTCCGGGCGCATATCCGAAGCCATCCTGCCCGATACGGGCGCCGTTATGGATGATGACATTGTTGCCGATCAGAGCGGTCTGTACGGTTGCGCCCGACGCAATGGTGCAATTGCGGCCGATACGGACGCCACGCCCGATCACAGCACCTGCGCCGATATGGCTGCCACTGCCGATTTCGACATCCGCACCGATGACCGCCATAGGCTCGATCCGCACGTCCGCTTCCAGCCTTGCCGACGGGTCGACGAAAGCCGCCGGCGAAATCGCCTCTGCCTGATCCACAGTGGCCACCGGCCGAAGACCCGACGGATAAAGCAGGCCGCCCGCCATGGCGAAAGCCATAGCCGGAGCCGAACTCAGAAGTACCGGGATATGGTCAGGAATAAGGGACCGTAGCGCCTTGTCGCAGATGATCGCGGAAGCCTCGCAGGTCTTCAGCTCTTCCTTGCTGCGACGAGACAGGATGTAACAGATGTCACCCGCACGCGCACGGTTAACTGGCGCGACCGACCGGATCACCCGATCGCCCGCACCCTGGTCCAACAGTTCCGCCCCCACATGAGCGGCGATCGACGCAAGCGTGATCCCCTCATGGGGCGGAAAGAAGTGATTATGCTCCATCAGCCAAAGCCCCAGAACGTTATGCTGTCAGCAGCCCCTGGGCTACGGACCTTAGAACTGGTTCGCCATGCTGAAGCGGAAGTTCTGGACCTCGTCGTAGTCTTCCTTGGCGACCGGAACCGCATAGTCGAAGCGCAGCGGCCCGAAGGGCGACAGCCAGACAATGCCGGCACCAACCGAGGCGCGCAGAGACATATCGGTACCGACGACCGTCGAGCTTCCGGTATCGACATCATTGCCGTAAAGCGTACCGGCGTCAGCGAAGACCGCGCCGCGCAGGTTGAGATCCTGCGGAACGAACGGCATCGGGAAGCTGGCCTCAGCCGAAGCGGTGAAGTAGGTCGTACCGCCGAGCGCATCGTCACCCGCACGGGCACCGATGCCCTGGGTATCGAAACCGCGCAGTTCCTTGCCGCCGATCTGGAACTGATCGAAGACATTGAGCTTCCCGTCGGTCGCGACAACATGGCCGGCGCTGGCCGATACCGAGCCGATGATGTCGAATTCGTCCGACAGCGGATGGAAGTAACGGATCTTGCCGTAGACCTTGTAGTAGTCCGAATCCCCACCCAGGCCCGCATATTCATGCGTAAAGCTGGCGTAGATGCCTTCGCGCGGCATCGTGCGGTCGTCAAGCGTGTTGTAAACGATCGAATGACCGATGATCGACTGATGCCACGGGCTTTCCTCGATCAGATCGAGATACGGATCCGAAAGCGTATCGTCACCGCCGCCACGGACGCCGTCCGCACCGTATGCGCCATCTTCGTTATACTTGATTTCCTTGTAGGTATAACGAACGGTCGTGGCGAGATCTTCGGTGATCGGCGCCGTGACGCGGAAGGTTACACCCTGCTCCTCGTATTCGTAATCCGAGTTGCTGCTCGTCTGGCTCTTGAACAGGTCGAAACCGGCAGCCAGGCGATAGCCGAGGAAATACGGTTCGGTGAAGGAGAAGTTATAGGTACGGCTGTCTTCGAAACCGCCACCGACGGCGAGACGAATGAACTGGCCGCGACCCAGGAAGTTCTTCTCTTCAACCGAGGCTTCGAGCACCAGACCGTCGCCACCGACCGAATAGCCGGCACCGATACCGAACGAGCCGGTCGGCTGATCCTCGACATCCACGACGAGTACGACGCGGTCGGGAGCGCTGCCCTGCTGCGTCGAGATATTCACGGTCGTGAAATAACCGAGCGCTTCGAGGCGACGCTTCGCGCGCGTGATGGTTTCCTGGTTGAAGGCATCGCCTTCGGAAATATCGAACTCGCGACGGATGACGTAGTCACGCGTACGGGTATTGCCGCGGATCTCGATGCGTTCGACGTAAGCGCGCTCACCCTGATCGACGAGATAAGTAACGCCGATGGTGTTGTTTCCGAAGTTGCGATCGCCGCGCGGAACCACGCGGGCGAAAGGATAGCCCTTGGCCGCAACGCGCTGGGAAATCGCTTCCATGGACTTTTGAACGTCCTTGGCGCTGTAGGTATTGCCTGCACGGCTTTCGAGAAGCCCCTGCAGTTCGGCGCCATCGACACCTTCAACCGTCGACTCGACCTTGACGTCGCCGAACTTGTAGCGCTCGCCTTCGTCTACGGTGATCGTGATGGTGTATTCGTTGCCGGCCTCGTTCAGGGAAACGTCAGAGGAAACGACACGGAAGTCGGCATAGCCGTGGTTGTAGTAGAACTGGCGCAGCGCTTCCTCATCGGCGCGCAGCTTGTCCTCGTTATAGACGTCCTTGCGGGTCAGGAAGGACAGCATGCCGGACTGCTTGGTCTGGATGACCGACTCCAGGCGACCGTCGCCATAGGCGTTGTTGCCGACGAAATTGATCTTGGAGATCTTGGTACGCTCACCCTCGTTGATGACGAAAGCGAGGTTGACACGGCCTTCAGCCACCGGAACCACCTGCGTCGTCACTTCGACGTCGCTGCGGCCGATGCCGGCATAGGCTTCCTTGATGCGCGAGATGTCGGCAGCAACCAGAGCTTCGCTGTAGGGACCCATCGGCTGCGTCTGAACGAAGCCGCGCAGCTTGTCGTCCTTGATCTTGCGGTTGCCGTTGAAAACCACCTGATTGATGAGCTGCGCCTCGGAGACGCTGACGACCAGCGTGCTGCCGGAAACGGAAATGCGAACGTCGGAGAAAAAGCCCGTCGCGTAAAGCTGCTTGACGGATTCGTCGATATCCACATTCGAGAAGCTCTGGCCGGGCTTGATCGAGATATTCGAGCGAACGGCCTCGGGGCTGACACGCTGGGTGCCCTTGACCTCAATACGCTGGATCACGGCAGCCTCGGCTGCAATGGCCGATGCAAGGACAGCTACACCCGCGCCCGAAGAAACAACACCAGCAGACAGCGCGACCGCCGATACTGCGTTCAAAAATCTTGAACCAGCCTTCATGTGTATTTTCAACCTTCTTCCATTGTCCCGCAGCCGTACCCGACTCCGGCCCGTGTGTGGTTTTACCGGGTTTTACCCTACAAGCAAGGGCGGACGTTAATTTCTATTTACTTCGTTTGCAGGCGTGGCCCAATCGCCACTATCAGTTTGAAACATCGTAAACAAATCCTTCCAAAATTGGCAAGACGACCCTCAGCCGATCAACCTGCTGATATCGTTCCAGGTGGCGAAGACCATGAGAGACACGATCATCGCCAATCCGATCCGGAACGCGATCTCCTGTGCATTCGGCCCCACCGGTTTCCCGCGCAACGCTTCAAGCGCGTAGAGGAGGAGATGGCCGCCGTCAAGGACCGGAATTGGCATCAAATTCAGAAGTCCAAGGGAAACGGACAGAACGGCCGCCAGATTGACAAGCGCGACGACGCCGAGCGTCGCCATCTGACCGGAGGCCTGAACCACCCGCACCGGACCGCCAAGCTGGTCGGCATTCATGCGGCCGGCGATCAGATTCGAAATGTAATCGACGGTGCCGGTGACGATATGCCACGTCTGGCGCACGCCCTCGCCGAGAGCCTGCACCGGGGTCAGTTCGACGATACGGAAATTGCCGGACTGCTGGTTGGTGACGATGCCGATCTGGCCGACTTCCATCTTGTTGCCGAAACGGTCGGTGGTTTCCACCCGCCGCGGCGTCATGTTCAGGCCGAGTTCACTCCCGTTCCTGCGCACAGTGACGACGACGGGAATTTCGGGTCGCATGCTGATGTAGCGCACAACGTCGTCGAAGGTCTCGACTGTTTCACCGTCGAGCGCGACCAGCACGTCGCCTGGCTGCACGCCCGCCTCGGCGGCCGCGCTGTCAGCCTTGACCTCCGCGACAACCGGGTCGGCGACGGGCTTGCCCATGGTGCCGAAAAGGATGGCGAATATGGCAATTGCCAGGACGAAATTGGCGATCGGGCCGGCGGCAACCGTGACGGCCCTCTTCCAGAGTTTGGCTCCCGCAAGCGTCTGCTCCTTTTCCTCGGGCGTCAGCTCTTTCACTTCCTCGCCGTCCGGACGGCTTGCTGCATCCGCATCGCCGAAGAAGCGGACATAGCCGCCGAGCGGGATAGCTGAAATTTTCCAGCGGGTTCCGTGGCCGTCCGTGAAGCCGACCAGCTCAGGCCCGAAACCGACGGAGAAAGCGAGAACGCGAATACCGGACCAGCGTCCCGCGAGATAGTGCCCGAGTTCATGCACGAAGACGAGCAAGGAAAGAACGATCACGTAAGGCAGGATATAGCCGACGAGAAAGCCAAAAAACGCGGTAATCTGATCCATCATTCCATCCCGTTCATGGCGTTCCGGCTGCGATCACAGACCAAACAGGAACGCTCCGAGCGATGTTACCGCTCCTTCGCCGACCGTGGAGAACCCTACAGCAAGAAAGAAAGCCGCAAAACAGGCAAAAACAAGTCCGTCAACCCGATCCATGACACCGCCATGGCCCGGAATGAGGTGACTCGAATCCTTCACGCCGAAGCGGCGCTTGATGAAGGACTCGAAGAGATCGCCGATCTGGCCCGCAACCGACAGCAGCAGGGCGACGGCCGGAATCCACAAGCCGACCGACTGGAAATAGGCAAGCGCCACCGCGGAGCCGCCGAGTACGCCGGCAATCGTGCCGCCAATCGCACCGGACCAGGTCTTGCCGGGAGAAATCCTCGGCGCAAGCTTCGGCCCGCCGATGGCGCGCCCCACGAAATAGGCGAGGATATCCGTCGACCATACGACCGCAAAGACGAAGAGCATGGCGGCGAATCCAACCGAATCCTCGCCCCGGATCGCGGCCAGCGAAATGGCGCTGAGGCCGGAATAGAAGATGCCGCCCGCCTGCCACCAGCGCCAGTTTCCGACGATTGAAGGCAGAATGGCCGTCACCACCAGCCCGGCGAAGAGCGGCACAGTCATGTCCGCGGAGCCGAACAGCATATTGGCGCTGACGGCAACAAGCGAAAACCAGCCGAAGGCATGGCCCCGCATGCTGCTTTCGGCAAGCTGTGTCATTCTGGACCATTCGTAATAGACGAGAAGGCCGATAAGCGCCGAAAGCAGGCGAAATGCAAAACCGCCGATCCAGGTGGCCGTGAGCACGATGGCGGCCAGAACGATCGCCGAATAGATGCGGAGCGTTAGTTCCCGGGACATCGGCTGGGCTACGATCCGAGCGCTACCGCCTTGTCCGAAAGCCCGCCGAAGCGGCGGTCACGGGCGGCGTAACGTTCCAGGGCGGCAAAGAAGACCTCGCGGCTGAAATCAGGCCAGTATTCCGGCACGAACATCAGTTCCGAATAGGCAGCCTGCCAGAGCAGGAAGTTCGAAAGGCGCTCCTCGCCGCTCGTGCGGATAATCAGGTCGGGATCGGGAATGCCCGCAGTATCGAGACGACTGTCGATCAGCGCGCTGTTGACTTCGGAAGCCTTCAGCAGACCTGCCGCGACGTCCGTCGCGATGGCCGCCATGGCGCGCGCCATCTCGTCCCTCGCCCCGTAGTTGAAGGCGATCACCAGCGTAAGCGCGCTGTTGTCCTTCGTCGTCTCCTCCGCTTCCAGCAACAGCGAAAGAATATCGCCCTGCAGGTTGACACGATCACCGATGATGCGGATGCGGACGTTCTCCCGATGGAGTTCGGCGAGGTCGCGGCGGATGAACATCTTCAGCAGCCCGAAGAGATCGTTGACCTCGGCCTCGGGCCGGCGCCAGTTCTCCGACGAGAAGGCGAACAGCGTCAGATAGGCTATTCCCGCATCCGCGGCGGCGCGCACGATTTCCCGCACGGCTTCGACACCCTTGCGATGACCGACCGCACGCGGCAGGCCACGCGCATTTGCCCAACGCCCGTTGCCGTCCATGATGATGGCGACATGCTCGGGAGCGCGGCGGTTTTCGGCTTTCGACATTGAAGGTTCCGGTTTGAACATCACGTACGGGGCGGCGAACCGTATCAGACCTGCATGATTTCCTTTTCCTTGTCGACGAGCAAGCGGTCGACTTCGGAAATCGTGTCATCGGTCATCTTTTGCACCTTCTCGGACTGTGCACGGCTGTCGTCCTGCCCTATCACACCGTCCTTCTCGGCCTTTTTAAGGCCGTCCATGCCGTCGCGGCGAACATGGCGAATCGCCACCTTGGCCTTTTCGGCATAGTCATGGGCAACCTTCACCAGCGACTTGCGGCGCTCCTCGTTGAGTTCCGGCAGCGGAATACGCAGGTTCTGGCCGTCGATGATCGGGTTCAGGCCGAGGTTTGCTTCGCGAATGGCGCGGTCGACGGCGTTCACCATCGACTTGTCCCAGACGGAAATGCTGAGCATGCGCGGCTCGGGAACGGTGACGTTCGCCACCTGGTTCAGCGGCATGCGCGAGCCGTAGGCCTCGACCGTCACCGGATCGAGAATGTTGGCGGATGCGCGGCCGGTGCGCAGCGACGCTATATCGTGCTTGAACGCGTTGATGGCGCCGTCCATGCGGCGCTTGATGTCGTTGAGATCAATGCCTTCGCTCATGATGAACTCCCTTTATTCTTCGTTCGACGTTCCCGGGAAGGAAAGCCGTATGTCAATGATCCGTGACGATGGTCATGCGACCGGCGCCCGACAGAATATCGCAGAAACCACCCTTCTCGTGGATCGAGAAGACGATGATCGGAATGGCGTTCTCGCGTGCAAGCGCGACGGCGGCCACGTCCATGACCGCGAGACCCTTTTCGAGAACCTCGCTGTGGGTGAGCTTGTCGAAACGGGTCGCCGCGGGATCCTTTTTCGGATCGGCCGAATAAATGCCGTCCACCTGGGTGCCCTTGAAAATCGCTTCGGCGCCCATCTCGGCGGCGCGCAGCGCAGCAGCCGAATCGGTGGTGAAGAAGGGGTTGCCCGTGCCGCCGGCGAAGATCACCACCCGCCCCTGTGCGAGATGGTGCAGCGCGCCGCGCTGGGAGAAGCTTTCGCAGATCTCCGGCATGGCAATGGCCGACAGCACGACGGTATCGACTTCGAGCTTGCGCAGCGAGGTGGCGAGCGCCAGGGCGTTGATGACGGTGCCGAGCATGCCCATGTGGTCGCCGGTCACCCGGTCGCCGCCCTTCGACGCAACGGCCACGCCGCGGAAGATGTTGCCGCCGCCGACGACCACGCCGACTTCGACGCCCATGGAACGCGCCTGGGCGATATCAGCAGCAATGCGATCGGCGACCGCAACGTCGATGCCGAAGCCCTGGCTGCCCATCAGGGCTTCTCCGGAGGCCTTCAGAAGAACACGCTTGAAGATAGGCTTGGAAGACATGCTGGCTCCTAGGGATTGGTCTGATGCCGGATACACGAAGGGCATCGCGTTGTCACGCGATGCCCGATTTTTTCCCTAACATGGTCTGCCGACCAACTGGAGATCAGCCCTTGGCGGCCGCAGCGACTTCGGCAGCGAAGTCGGTCTCTTCCTTTTCGACACCTTCGCCGAGCAGCAGGCGGGCCATGCCGACGACTTCGATCGATGCGCCAGCGAGCTTTTCAGCGTCCTTGACAGCCTGGCCAACGGTGACGTCGGGGTTGATGACGAAGGCCTGCGACAGGAGGGCAACTTCTTCGAAGAACTTGCGCATGCGGCCTTCGACCATCTTCTCGATGATGTTGTCCGGCTTGCCGGAAGCGCGGGACTGCTCGATGAAGACGTTGCGTTCGCGTTCGGCGACGGTTGCGTCGACTTCCTCGGCGCGGATGGCGAGCGGGTTGGTTGCGGCGATGTGCATGGCAACCTGACGGCCGATCGAGGTCAGCACTTCCTTGTCGCCGACCGACTTCAGGGCGACGAGAACGCCGAGCTTGCCGATACCGTCGCCGGCAGCGTTGTGAACGTAGGTGGCAACAACGCCGTGCTCGACTTCGAGCTTGGCAGCGCGACGCAGGGTCATGTTTTCGCCGATCGTGGCGATCGCATCCTTGATCGTGTCAGCGACGGACTTGCCGGTTGCCGGATAGGTGGCGGCCGAGATGGCGTCGACGGAACCGTCGGTGTTCAGCGCGACGCTGGCAATGCCGCGGACGAGATCCTGGAAGGCATCGTTGCGGGCGACGAAGTCGGTTTCCGAGTTGAGCTCGACGACGACGGCCTTGTGGCCGGCGCTGGCAATGCCGACCAGGCCTTCGGCTGCGGTACGGCCAGACTTCTTGTCGGCCTTGGCGATACCCTTGGCGCGCAGCCAGTCGATTGCAGCTTCAATATCACCGTTGGTTTCGGTCAGAGCCTTCTTGCAATCCATCATGCCTGCGCCAGACTTTTCGCGCAGTTCCTTCACCAGTGCAGCAGTGATTTCAGCCATTGTTTGCCTCTTATCGTTTCACGCGACGCCGTGGGACCGGCGCCTGTTTGGGGCACGAGTTGTACCCGGAAGTGTGACATCGTGATGAAGCCGAACCATCACGTCGAATTCGCCTCGGCTGGAGGTTATCACCCGCGGCCGGGCCGGCCTTCAAAAACGGAACCGGCCGCCAACCCGATTGGCTGAGTGGCGGCCGATTGCAACTATACTGCGATGGCGGGCAAACCCGCCATTTCGAATCAGGCGCCGGCTTCGTCTTCGAGAGCGGGCTCGACCGGAACTTCGGCGGAAGCGCCGATGTCGCGGCCAGCAGCGCCCTGCTGACGAGCGATGCCGTCGATGGCGGCGCGGGCGATCAGGTCGCAGTAGAGCGAGATTGCGCGCGAAGCGTCGTCGTTACCCGGGATCGGGTAGTCGATCAGGTCCGGATCGCAGTTCGAGTCGATGATCGCAACGACCGGGATACCGAGGCGCTTGGCTTCGTCGATCGCGATCTTTTCCTTGTTGGTGTCGATGATGAACATCAGGTCCGGCGTGCCGCCCATGTCCTTGATACCGCCAAGAGCCTTGTCGAGCTTTTCACGCTCGCGCTCGAGGTTCAGGCGCTCTTTCTTGTTGTAGCCGGACTGTTCCGAAGACAGGATCTCGTCGAGCTTGCGCAGACGCTGGATCGAGTTCGAAATGGTCTTCCAGTTGGTCATCATGCCGCCGAGCCAGCGGGAGTTGACGTAGTACTGGGCCGAACGCTTGGCCGAGTCAGCGATCAGCTCGGAAGCCTGACGCTTGGTGCCAACGAACAGGACGCGGCCGCCGCGGGCGACGGTGTCGGACACGACCTGAAGGGCGCGCGACAGCATCGGAACGGTCTGAGCCAGGTCGATGATGTGGATGTTGTTACGATCGCCGAAGATGTACGGCTTCATCTTCGGGTTCCAGCGATGCGTCTGGTGGCCGAAGTGAACGCCAGCTTCCAGAAGCTGACGCATGCTAAAGTCGGGCAATGCCATGCCTTTTACTCCTTTTCCGGTTTAACCCCCGCGAAACAAACAGCGCCCTTTTTCGACGCCACCGGCGGAAACGGCCGGATTTCTCCCGGTCGATCCCAAGCTTCGCGTGTGGAATGGAGCTGCCCATATAGGGCTTGCCCTTGGAAATCAAGAGTATTGCGTGACAAAATCGAGGGAGCGTCCGTCGAGCGGACCTCAATCGGCCTTGCAGTCGCCCGATCCCAGCACCTCAAGCTTCGTCAGCTTGCCGCTCAGGATGAAATCGCCGTAGTCCAGCGTCAGATCCTGCGTGATGCCGTTTTCGTAGAGCTTGAAGGACTGGGTATAGATCGGGAGAACGTCGCCGACGGCCTTCTCGTCGTAGTAGGCGATGGACACTGGCCAGTAGGCCGTTCCGGCGAGCGCCTCGGACGTCTTGTCCTTCTGCGCGTCCTCGCCGGGCTTGCGCTCCGGACCGACAATCGTGGTGGTCAGATAGCTTTTGTCGCCATCCTCGGATCCGTCGAATATGCGGGCCTCGAAGAAGGTGCGACCCTTGCGGGCATTCTCGATGACTTCAAGCATGTGCTCGGCCGGAAATCGGCTATCGGCCAGTTCGACCGCGCGTTTGGCGGGTTCCGAAAGCTCGATCTTCACCTTGCCGTCCTCGTCGGCCGCCGCCCCGCTCACATCCTTGTCGAGCTGATCGTCGGTGAAGGACTTCGTCTCGAAACGAAACTTGCCCTTCACGAGATCCTCGAAAGTGAAGCTCTGCTGATCCGTGACGCGAACCTGCTCTCCGGTGTCGATGCGGGTAACGAAGCGGAAATTCGTCGTGTAGCCGGCGCATTCCGAACCGCTGAACTCGTAGACCATGCGGCCGCGCATGCCCTCGATGCCGGAGCGGTCCGACGCCTGTTTCAGTTCGATATCGTAGACTGCGCGATGCGGCACAAGGCCGCCCGCAACCGCAGCATTCGCCGATGCACCCGTCATGCTGAGCGTACCGAAGGCAGCCAACGCAACCGCAAATGACGAACGAAACATCGATATCCTCCTGTTGGACTCTTTTGCGATGTTATAAGAACAGATCCGGCAAAAGCGAGACCTGCTTTGGTCACCACGGGATTCTTTTTCAACTTACTAACAGATCCGGGAAACACACATGTCCGATAGCATCGACGGTCGTCTGGCAGCCATGGGCATCCAGCTGCCGGAAGCAGCCGCCCCCGCCGCCAATTATGTGCCTTATGTCATCAGCGGCAACCTTCTCTATCTCTCCGGCCAGTTGCCGATCGAAGGCGGCAAGCTCGCGGTGACCGGCATCGTCGGCACCGATGTGACGCTTGCCGACGCCCAGCGCGCAGCCGAACTCTGCGCCATCAACATCCTGGCCCAGGCCAGGTCGGCACTCGGCGGCGATCTCTCCCGGATCACGCGCGTCGTCAAGCTCAACGGTTTCGTTGCTTCGGCCCCTAACTTCACCGAGCAGCACCTCGTGATGAACGGCGCTTCGAACCTGATCGCAAACGTGCTCGGCGAGGCCGGAAAACATGCCCGCGCAGCCGTCGGCATGGCATCGCTGCCGCTCAACGCCGCCGTAGAGATCGACGCGATCCTGGAGATCAAGGCGTGACCTCGGCAGACTGGATCAAGGAGCGCCCGGTCGCCCATCGCGGCTATCACGACATGAACAACCAGGTCTGGGAGAATACGCTCTCGGCCTTTTCGCGTGCGGTGGACGCCGGCTTTGCCATCGAATGCGACATTCAGCTTTCTTCCGACAGCGTGCCGATGGTCTTTCACGACCACGACCTGCAGCGCCTCTGCGGGCTCAAGGGCGAAGTGCGGGAACGCACAGCCGGTGAACTCGGCATGCTTTCGATCGGCGGCACCGCGGACCGCATTCCGACGCTCAAACAGATGCTCGCACTCGTCAAGGGGCGCGTGCCGCTGGTCATCGAACTCAAGGGCATCAGTGCCGAGGAGGATGACGGCCTCGCGGAAGCCGTGCTCGATGTGCTGGAAGGCTATGACGGCAAGGTCGCCTTGATGAGCTTCGACCACTGGCTGCTGAAGAACCTCAAGTCCCTCGATTGCCCTTACCCGGTCGGCCTGACTGCCGAAGGCGCTGATCCCGAACGGTTCTTCGTGCATGACGAGGCCATGCAACTCGGGCTGGATTTCGTCTCCTACTGCGCGCCCCACCTGCCGAACAGCTTTGTCACGGCTCTCCGGGAAAAAGGCATTCCGGTCATCACCTGGACGGTCAGGGATGAAATCATGCGCGAGCATACCTATAAGTATGCGGACCAGATGACCTTCGAGGGTTTCGATCCGCGCGAGACGCCGGTTGCGACCGCCTGACGGGAGACGCATGACAGGAGACATGACAATCCGGATCGAAAGATCCTTTTGTGCGATCGCACCGGAACGCTGGGCGCAACTCTGCGGCGCCCGGCGGGGATCGAAGGACTATAATCCCTTCAACTCCCATGCCTTCCTGTCCGCTCTGGAGGAATCGGGATCGGCCGCAGCGCAGACCGGCTGGCTCGGCCATCACCTTCTCCTCGAAAACGGCGATGGCGCACTTATCGGCGCCGTGCCCTGCTACCTCAAAAGCCACAGCCGGGGCGAATACGTCTTCGACCACGGCTGGGCGGATGCCTTTGAACGCGCCGGCGGCCGATACTATCCGAAACTGCAAAGCGCCATTCCTTTCACCCCCGCGACAGGGCCGCGCCTGATGGCGGCCATCGGTCAGGATGACAGCGCCATTCAAGGCGTTCTGGCCGGCGGATTGCGGCAGGTCGCGGACGAGCTCGGCGTTTCCTCGGCGCACGCGACCTTTGTGCCGGACAATGAAATGCGGGTCTTCGAAGCGGAAGGCTTCCTGCACCGCACGGACCAGCAGTTCCATTTCATCAACGACGGCTATGCCAACCACGAGGCGTTTCTCGAAACGCTCGCCTCCCGCAAGCGCAAGGCGCTGAAAAAGGAACGTCGCGCCGCGCTTGAAAACGGCATCACCATCGACTGGCTGACCGGATCGGATCTGACCGAGGATATCTGGGACCAGTTCTTCGCCTTTTACATGGATACCGGCAGCCGCAAATGGGGCAAGCCTTACCTGACCCGGCTGTTTTATTCGCTGATCGGCGAACGGATGGCTGACGACATCCTGCTGGTCATGGCAAAGCGCAACGGCAGATATATTGCAGGCGCCATCAATTTCATCGGCGCCGATACGCTGTTCGGCCGCCATTGGGGCTGTGTCGAGGATCACCCCTTCCTGCATTTCGAGGTCTGCTATCACCAGGCGATCGATTTCGCTCTGGCAAAAGGCCTGAAGAAGGTGGAGGCCGGCGCGCAGGGCGAACACAAGCTCGCGCGCGGCTACCAACCGGTGACCACCCATTCCGCTCACTACATCGCCCATGCGGGGCTGAGGCGCGCGGTTTCCGACTATCTGGAGCACGAACGACGGGAGGTCGCGCAGATCGGCGACTATCTCGACGAGCACACGCCTTTCCGCAAGGGCGAGAGGCAGCAGCGCGAGGACGACTGAGCGACCGAAGCCATCCTTGATCCCAAGCGAGTGATCGCATTAAGTGGCGCCGACAACGAGGAGATACCCATGACCAGCCCGGCCTACGATCCGAACAACATCTTCGCCAAGATCCTGAAAGGGGATATCCCCTCCGTGAAGCTCTACGAGGACGACGACACCCTCGCCTTCATGGATGTGATGCCGCAGGCGACCGGTCACCTGCTGGTCATCCCCAAGGTCGGCTCACGCAACATCCTCGATGCCGATCCGGCCGTTCTCGCCAAGCTGATACCGGTGGTGCAGAAACTCGCGGTCGCCGCCAAGGAAGCCTTCGAAGCCGATGGCGTGTTCGTTGCCCAGTTCAACGAGCCGGCAGCCGGGCAGACCGTTTACCACCTGCACTTCCACGTCATTCCGCGTCATGAGGGCGTGCCGCTCAAGCCGCATTCCGGCAAGATGGAGGATATCGAAGTGCTGAAAGCCAATGCGGAGAAGATCAGGGCCGCACTCTGAACTCGACCTCGATACAATGCGGCGAAACGCAGCCGACTTGGTATCCGACTGGCTGACCGGCAAGCCAGCCGCCGCATCTTCAGAAGGAGCACCGAGATGAATGACAATCTTTACTACGCCATCGTCGGACACAACACGAATACGAACGAAGGTCTCGGCCGGCTTCTCGGGCTCGTCATCGCCTTTGTCGTCATCGGCGGCGGCTTCTTCTGGCTGATCGGCTAACGCCCCTCACGCTTCGGGGCTGACATAGCCGTTCCTCTCCGGGAACGGCCAGTTCTTCAGCAACTCGGCATCAGGACGGAAGATCTCCACCTTCAACGGATAGCAGGCGGCGACATCGCTCGAATGCTCGGAACTGCAATCGCCGCCCGGGCAGGCCGACAGGCCGCCGAGAAGATCGATTTCCGCGAAGAATTCGATGAAATCACCCGGCCGGACCGGGCTCGCCTTCATGAAATACTGGTGGGTATCGCGGGTGAAGCCCGTGCACATGAAAACGTTGAGCACGTCGTGCACATGGGGCTCGGCCTCCGCGAAGCTCAGCCCCCGCGCGCCGGCAAGCGCTCGTGTCAGGTTCGAATGACAGCAATTGTGATAGTCGCCACCGGACAGCAGCCTGTTGGTATAGGGGTCGCAGCGCGTGCCGATAACATCGTGAACGCCGCCGCCATCGTCATCGAAGCCGTACCAGGAAAGCGTATCATGGGTGATCGTCGCCATCGGCCGCAGATAGGGAAGCGTACTCCACAGACGGTCGCCGACCGTGACGTGGGTGGCATGCAGCGCACGGGTCTTGCCGCTGAAGAACCGTTCGGAAAGGTCATTGGCGTTCCACAGGTTGAGATCACCGACCTGCGCGCCCTCGACGCTGACGATCCGGAAGAAATGCCCCTTCGGCACGTTGAACGTCCGCCCGTCACGTGGCGGGACGACGACTTCGTCGATCTTTTCGAGATTGCTCCGGGCCTCATTCAGCAGCGCCATATCCGGCGTCGGCAACGTCCCGTTGGGATAGACGACAACGGGTTTGACGGCACGCCGTGCGGCGGCATCCGCGGGAGCGGCGATCTGTGGCCTGATGTTCATGGAAATCCTCCGTCTTGCTGCGGGTTGAGGATGATCGTCCGTCGGAAACTGCACGCCGGCAAGGGCTCTGGCAAGACGGCTTCTTCTTGCCTCAAGAGCAAGCATGGCTTAGCCATGGAGGTATGAAGCTCCCGCCGCTCCCCAGTCTGCGCGCCTTCGAGGCCGCTGCCCGCAAGGAAAGTTTCCGCCATGCCGCAGCCGAACTCGGCATGACGGCAGCAGCCGTCAGCCAGCATGTCAGGGCGCTGGAGGGCTGGTTAGGGATCGCTCTTTTCGAACGCAGCGCGCGCGGTGTCCGGCTCACCCCGGAAGGGCGGGATTTCAGCGGCACCGTATCGGCAAGCCTCGGGGCGATTGCTGCCGCAGCGGAGCAACTTGCCGCTGCGCGCCGGCCGCGGCAGGTGCGCCTTGCCTGCCTGCCATCGGTGGTATCGCACTGGCTCGCCCCTCGCCTTCCTGCCTTCCGGGCAGCGCATCCCGGCATACAGGTGACGATCGGCTATTCCGCCGGCGCAGAAACGCCCGCGGAGGCGAAGGCCGACCTCCTGATCCGGCATGGTGCCCGGCCATCTCCCGAAGCATTGCCGATCCTCAGCGCAGCGACCCGCCCGACCGCAGCGCGCAGCTATGTCGAACGGAAAGGCCCGTTTCCCGATGCGGCCGATCTCGCCCGCGCGGACCTGCTGCATGACGAGGACAAGGCGGCGTGGCGGCGATGGTTTACCGAAGGGGGTATCGTGGCGCCGACGGAATCCGGTCCGCTGTTCGCAGACTTCAACCTGCTTGTCAGCTCGGTGACTTCGGGGTTGGGGGTGGCGCTCTGCCCGAGCGCACTGATTGCCAACGAACTGGCACGTGGCGAACTGCAGATCCTTTTCGAGCGCGCGAGCGACACGGAAAAGCACTACTGGCTCCTCGAGGCGGATCGACCGACACAGGAGGCCGTGCTCATGCGCGACTGGCTGCTTTCGGAGACCCGCAATTCAGGCCAGCTTTCTTCGTGAAATCCCGGTGGGTATCGCAGTCCGTCCATGCGGCGGCCCTATCAATAGAGGCTGATTCCGAGCGCCAGCAGCGCAAGCGGCACGACGACCCCGACGACGACACGCTCGCCCGCCAGCAGGAAGGCCAGAAAACCGATGCCCGCTGCGCCCAGCCGCATCCATAGCGGCGTGTGCTCAAGACTGCCGGTCGGAAAGACGATGAGCTTTGCGGTGACGGCCATGACGAGAGTGGTGGCAACCGCCCTCACCCACAAAAGCGCCTCCGAACCCTCGGCCAGGCGGTTCCCGGCCACCACGCCAAGCCAGCGCCAGATATCGGTCGCCAACCAGCCGGCAACCAGAATCACGACATAGGGCCACCAGTCGCCGACACTCATGGCCCGCTTCCTTCGTTGCGCAATTTCCTCGCGCGGACCACATGGCGGTCGAGCAGATAGGCCAGGGTACCGCCTCCAAGACCGACGATCAGAATGTCGAAGCCCGGCGCCACAAGCGCCAGAAGTGGACCGCCGATAACGCCGACCACAAAAGCGATCCTGACCACGGAATGGCGAGCCGAGGCCCAGATCGACGCAACGAAATAGACCGGCGTCAGAAAGAACAATACTCCGGCAACGGGTGGGGGAAATGCGGCCACGAGACCATAGCTCAACCCCACGAGTATCGTGTTGACCAGCACCAGCGTCAGACCGAAGCCCGCGAAATAGGCGGTGCGCGCTTCCCGCGGCACACTCTTCAAAGTGCCCATGGCGAAGACCCATGCGGTAATCGCAACAAAATGGGAGAGAAAGAGCAGCAGCCAGGTCGGCGTTCGCTCGTTGCGCATCTCCGGAACGAGCGAGGCGACCATGGGCATCATGCGGATCGAAGACAGGGACACGGCGAGAAACATCGCCAGGATATTCGCCCCGCTCGCCATCATGCCGATGAGGATCATCTTCGCCGGCAAGGCCCACACCATCAGGGTCATCAGCATCGCCTGCTCGCGGGAAATACCCGATTCGAGCGCGAAGGCGGCGAAACCGACGAAGGACGTCATCAGGATGATCGCAGGCAGGCTGAAAATGCCCGCAGCCCCTTTTGCCGCCCAGCGCAGCGAGGTGAATTGAGGAAGAGGCTGGATCATTCAACAAAGGCCAAAGCGAAACAGGAGGGCGCGGGAGACGCGCAACAGACCTACACCGTTCACCGGTCCCGCGGCAAGACCGCGGGACAGACCGCGTTTCAACGCATACCGTCAGGCCCGCCGCTGACCGAAATCATCAGCCATCGGTCGCCGTCCTTCTTGTAGACCTCCGTCCAGCGGCCGGAAATGGACTTTGCGCCGGTGTCCGGTGTCTCGACCGCAGCCTCGTAGCTGTAATGGACCACACCCACCTCGTGATCGAAGACCGTAACCTTCAGGGGCTTCAGACGGTACCGCAGGACACGCGGCGAATAGGGACCGACCGAGGCAATCGCCGCTTCGTAGTCATGGGGCGCATCGGTGCCGGTCACCCAGCCGGAGTATTCGCGATGCAGGAGCTTGCGAACCGGCTCGGTTTCCCGCCGCCGGGCAACTTCCCACAAGGCCGCAACGTGATCCCACAACTCCCGCTGCTCATCGGTGAACCGGGCATCGTCGCCCGCATCCGTATCCATCAAGATCGCCTGTCTCAAGCCATGCACTTCATTGAAGGCTACGCGCGGTCGCAACCCGCCGCAACCTCATCGAAAGGATAGGTGCTCCGATCACGCGATCGTCATCACCCGAAAAAGAAGCCCCCGGATCGTCGATCCGGGGGCTTTCATCAATAAAATCATCCGAAGCCAGATCAATGCCGAGGCCTCAGCCTTTCTTGGGCACTTTCGGCACCGAACTGCGACGCTTCGGCGGCACTTCAACCACAGCTTCCGTCTTCTCGGCCTTTGCCTTGGCCTTGCGCGGCTTCTTCACTGCTTCCGCAGCTTCCGCGGCGACCTCGACAAGTTCGGCCTCAGGCTTCGGCTTTACCGGTGCGGCATCGGCAACGGCCTCGAGGTCGAGGATCTCGGAGCCATCTTCGCCTTTCTTGACGCCGACCTTGACCACCCCGCCCTTGCGGAGCTTGCCGAACAGGATCTCGTTGGCGAGCGGCTTCTTGATGTGCTCCTGGATGACCCGCGACAGCGGTCGGGCGCCCATCTTTTCGTCGTAACCGCGCGTAGCGAGCCATGCGATGGCTTCCGGCGCGAGGTCGAAGGTGACGTTGCGCTCGGAAAGCTGGGCTTCGAGCTGCATGACGAATTTCTGCACGACCTGATGGATCACTTCCGTCGGCAACGGGGCAAACGGAATGGTCGCATCGAGACGGTTGCGGAACTCCGGTGTGAACAGGCGGTTCAGCGCCTCTTCATCCTCGCCGGTCCGCTTGGACGAACCGAAACCGATGGCCGACTTCGCCATTTCGGAAGCGCCCGCATTTGTCGTCATAATCAGGATGACGTTGCGGAAGTCGATCTTCTTGCCGTTATGGTCGGTCAGCGAACCGTGGTCCATCACCTGCAACAGAATGTTGTAGATGTCCGGATGCGCCTTCTCGATTTCGTCGAGCAGCACGACCGAATGCGGATGCTGGTCGACGCCGTCGGTCAAGAGACCGCCCTGGTCGAAGCCGACATAACCGGGAGGAGCGCCGAGCAGACGCGAAACCGTGTGCCGCTCCATATATTCCGACATGTCGAAGCGCAGCAGTTCCACGCCGAGCGAAGCGGCGAGCTGCTTGGCAACCTCGGTCTTGCCGACGCCGGTCGGACCGGAGAAGACATAGCAGCCGATCGGTTTGTTCGGTTCGCGCAGGCCGGCACGGGCCAGCTTGATCGAAGTGGAAAGCGCCTCAATGGCCTTGTCCTGGCCGTAGACGACCGAACGGAGTTCCTTTTCGAGGTTGGCGAGCACCATCTCGTCGTCCTTGGACACCGTCTTCGGGGGAATGCGGGCCATGGTGGCGATCGTTGCCTCGATCTCCTTTTCGGTAATCAGCTTGCGGCGCTTGGAAGCGGGGAGAAGCATCTGGGCCGCCCCCGTCTCGTCGATCACGTCGATCGCCTTGTCGGGCAGCTTGCGGTCCGAGATGTAGCGCGCCGAAAGCTCGACGGCCGACTTGATCGCCTCGTTGGTATAGCGAAGCTTGTGATAGTCCTCGAAATAGGGCTTGAGGCCCTTCATGATCTCGATGGCATCGTCGACCGAGGGTTCGTTGACATCGATCTTCTGGAAGCGGCGAACCAGCGCCCGATCCTTCTCGAAGAATTGGCGATATTCCTTATAGGTGGTCGAGCCGATGCAACGGATCGCACCCGAGGACAGCGCCGGCTTCAGAAGGTTGGACGCATCCATCGCGCCGCCCGAGGTGGCGCCCGCGCCGATCACCGTGTGGATCTCGTCGATGAAGAGCACCGCACCGGGATAGTCCTCGAGTTCCTTGACGACCTGCTTCAGGCGTTCTTCGAAATCACCGCGGTAACGGGTGCCGGCAAGCAGCGTGCCCATATCGAGCGAGAAGATGGTCGCATCCGCCAGCGCCTCCGGAACCTTTCCTTCGACGATCCGCTTGGCCAGGCCTTCGGCAATCGCCGTCTTGCCCACGCCGGGATCGCCGACATAGAGCGGATTGTTCTTCGAGCGGCGGCAAAGCACCTGGATCGTCCGGTTGACCTCGTCGTTACGGCCGATGAGCGGATCGATGCGCCCGTTCTTGGCCTTCTCGTTCAGGTTCACGCAGTAAGCCTTGAGCGCTTCCTGCTTGGTCTTTGCGGACCCCTCTTCCTGCTCGCGGGCCTGCTTGGCTTCGCCGTCGCCTTCTTCCGCACCACGCGGCGGACGGACCTGGGCCGAGCCCGGCCGCTTGCCAATCCCGTGGGAGATGTAGTTGACGGCGTCATAGCGGGTCATCTCCTGCTCCTGCAGAAAGAAGGCCGCATGGCTTTCCCGCTCGGCGAAGATCGCAACGAGGACGTTGGCGCCGGTCACCTCTTCGCGACCCGACGACTGCACATGGATCACGGCGCGCTGGATGACCCTCTGGAAACCGGAGGTGGGCTTTGAATCCTCGTCGTAACCGGTGACGAGATTGGCGAGTTCATTGTCGACATAGTCGATCACGGTCTTGCGCAGAACATCCAGATTGACATTGCAGGCGCCCATCACGGCCGCCGCATCCGCATCATCGATCAGCGCAAGCAACAGGTGCTCGAGCGTGGCGTATTCATGGTGCCGCTCGTTGGCGTAGGTCAGTGCCTGATGCAGCGCCTTTTCGAGGCTGGGAGAAAATGTTGGCACGTCAGATCCTCACTTCTTTTCCATGACGCATTGCAGCGGGTGTTCATGCTGTCTTGCGAAGTCCATCACCTGGCTTACCTTGGTTTCGGCGACTTCGTAGGTGAAGACACCGCATTCCCCCACACCATGATTGTGCACATGCAGCATAATGCGGGTGGCGGCTTCCCTGTCCTTCTGGAAGAAGCGCTCCAGGATGTGGATCACGAACTCCATCGGGGTGTAGTCATCGTTCAGCAGCAGGACGCGATACAGGTTCGGTTTCTTCGTCTTGGGCTTTGTGCGCGTGATGACGGACGTGCCACGATTGGCATTGTCCCCATCGCGCCCATTGCTCTGCATGAAGACCGGCTTGGCGATCATTTCAGTTCATTCTCCATTGTCCGGCCGATTTGCCGAAGATGCAATGCGACGGACGAACACTCAGGACAGTAAGGTAGTTCATATTCCGGTGATTTTAAGCCCCCCGACGCTCACTGCAAACAGAATCGCGGCGACGCACCGAAAAGCCTGAAAAGAGTCAAAGCGTATATCAGCCCCTTAAAAGCGCAAGACCGGCCGCACCAAGGTGCGGCCGGTCCGAAAATCCGGAACTGGACTGTTCGAAAGAGATCAGGCCGCAGCCGAGTACGGCGTCGAAGACGTTGCCTTGGAGATGGTCGATTCGTAGGGTTTGTAGACCGTCTTGGCGAGATCGGCATACATTTCGCTCATCTTGGTTGCCTCGGCCACGAAGGACTCGTAGGAGGACTTCATGAAATTCGACTGCAACTCGAACGCGTTCTCGATGCTCTTTACGCCAGCGAGCGATTCCATGAAGGCCGCCGTGTCCTGGAAGGACTTCTTGGAGAACTCGGACGCTTCCGTCGCGATCGCCTGAAAGCCCTTGCTGATTTCTGCATAATTTTTCAGCATGGTATCCATGGCTTCCTTGCCCTTCTTATTGGCCTCATCGAAGTTGAACATGTGCAATTCCTCCTGCTCGTGCCCTTTTTGAATGCAGCGGACGATAGCAGATGCACAAATTTGGTCAAGTAGTCTTGTGCGCCGCAATATCCTCTTATGGTTGCAATTGCGACCAAAACAAAAAAGCCGACCGCAACACGGCCGACCTCCCATTCCTTGAAAAGGAAAACATATATCAGTCTCTATGCAACTCTCGGATTAGAGATCGACGTCGAGAATGGCCATCGAAAAATTATAGGAAAGATCGCCGTCTTCCTCGTCCTTGAACACCACGCCCAGAAACTCCTCGCCGGCATAGACTTCGGCGGAATCGTTCTTGCGCGGACGCGCCTTGACCGAAATGCTCGGACCGAACATCCGCTTGAAATAGGCGTCGAGTTTCTTGATTTCTTCGGGCTTCACTGAAATTCTCCATGTCGATTCAATTTGGCCCGCTTGTCGCATGTGCCGTCAGCAGATGTAAAGACGCAAACGGCATGAACGCCACCGGCCGGCGATACCTCGCAGGCCGGCGGCGCCCGATATGAATCAGTCGTCTGCGGCGAGCATCTGGTCCATGGAACGGGCCGGCTCCGCGCAACCCGCCTCCCCGACCACGCGGGCCGGAACGCCGGCGACCGTCGATCCCTTCGGCACAGGCTTCAGAACGACCGAGCCGGCAGCGACGCGCGAGCAGCAGCCGACCTCGATATTGCCGAGCACCTTGGCTCCGGCTCCGATCATCACGCCGTCACCGATCTTCGGATGACGGTCGGCGCCTTCCTTGCCGGTGCCGCCGAGCGTCACGCCGTGCAGGATCGATACATTGTCGCCGATACGCGCCGTTTCGCCGACGACGAGACCGGTCGCATGATCGAGGAAGATGCCCTTGCCGATGCGAGCGGCCGGATTGATATCGGTCTGGAAGACGCTGGAGGAACGGCTCTGCAGATAGAGCGCGAAATCGCGCCGGCCTCGGTTCCACAGCCAATGGGCCAGGCGATGGGTCTGGATGGCATGGAAGCCCTTGAAATAAAGGACCGGCTCCATGAAGCGCGTGCAGGCCGGGTCGCGGTCGTAGACAGCCTGAATGTCGACGCGCACGATCTGGCCCCATTCCGGCCAGTCGCGCAGCATCTCATCGAAGGCCTGGCGCAGCAGGATCGCCTGCATATCCGGGTGATCGAGGCGTTCGCAGATCCGGTAGATGACGCAATCTTCGAGCGAGCGATGATTGAGGATGGTCGAATAGAGAAAAGTCGCAAGCAGGGGGTCGTGCTCGGCGGCCGAGCGCGCCTCCCCCTGGAGACTATCCCAGATCGGGTCCATCGACATGATATGCTCTCGCTTGAGGAATTCGCTCTTTGCGGCCATCGCCGGTCTCCTCGTTTCATTTCTAACGTCATTATATAGTCCATCCTCGATTCAACATAAATGGGCTCCGAGAAATGAAACACACCAGCCAATTCGCCGCCGGCAAGATCCTCGCCACCTGCCAGAACGGCGTGGGCATCCTGACGATCGACAATCCGGAGCGGAAAAACGTAATCAACGCGGCCATGTGGCGCGCCATTCCGGATGCGATGCACTGGCTCGTTTCCGACGCAGGCGCGCGCGTGGTGATGCTGACCGGTGGCGGCACGAAGGATTTCAGCGCCGGCGCCGACATTTCCGAATTCCCGACAGTGCGCAAGGATACGGCAACGGCGCGGGTTTACGAGAGCGACAACAGCGCCGCCTTCTCTGCGATCCGTAATGCCCGTATTCCGGTGATCGCCGCGATCCGCGGCATCTGTTACGGCGGAGGTTTCGGGCTGGCGGCCGCGGCGGACCTGCGTATCGCCGCCGATGATGCCGCTTTTGCTGTGCCTGCCGCCCGGCTCGGGCTTGCCTATCCGGCGGACGCCGTGCAGGATTTTTTCCATGCGCTCGGTCCTCAGCTTGCGCGGAAAATGCTGTTCACCGGCCTTGCGGTCGGGGCCTCCGAGCTTTGCGAGGCAGGCTTCCTTTTGGAGATCACCGCACCGGCGGCGCTCGACGCAGCCGCGCTGTCGCTCGCCGAAATCATCGCGGCCAATGCGCCGCTTTCCGTGCAGGCGTCCAAGCTCGCTCTGCGCGCCGTCGCAACCAATGATGACGACCTGCTGCGCGAAGCGGAGGTCATCGGAGCGGCAACCTTCGACAGTGCCGACTATGCCGAGGGACGGGCGGCCTTCGCCGAAAAGCGCCGTCCGGTCTTTTCCGGCCGTTGAACGGCACACCCGTCTACATTATTAGGTTGCATTTCAGTTTGTTGCAATTTAAGATGGAATTCATATCATCTCCTCATCAACCGGGGGATGACAATGAGTTGGATAAGTGAAACCGAGATCCTGAAAGACCGCCAGAAACTGAATGGCGATCTCCACCCCCTGACCAACAGTGTCATGCTGCGCGTGCTGGGAAGCCCGCGGGGCAATTATGACCAGACCTGTCGTCCGGTCACCAATCCCAGGATAAACCGGCTCATCGTCACGGCGGATGTCGGCCCCTTTTCCGTGACCGGCCTGAAGCCCGTGGTCGAGCGTCTGAAGCTTGCCTTCGCGGATATCAGGCAGAAGCAACCGGCCATCCATGCCGCGCTCGGCAATGCAGGCATGCTCTGCTGCCGCTATGTGCGCGGCAGCAGAGCCTCGATCAGCAACCATTCCTGGGGATGTGCGATCGACCTTACGCTGGAAGGCAGGCTGGATTCACGCGGCGACGGCAAGGCGCAGAAGGGCCTGATCGCCATTCATCCCATCATGAACGCCCATGGCTTCTTCTGGGGTGCCGCATTCAGCACCGAGGATGCCATGCACTTCGAGATCTGCCGTCAACAGTTGCTCGAGTGGCATGAGGGCGGCCTCCTCGGCGAGAAGGCGGAATTGCCTGCGGAGGCGAACAGGCTGGCACTCGGCGACCGCGGTCCGGACGTCGAATGGGTGCAGGAGCGACTGAACCGTCTCTACGGTCTGGACGTCGAGGAGGACGGCATCTTCGGTCCGGCGACCCGCGCCGCCGTCATCGAATTCCAGCTTCGCCAGGGTCTCGCCACCGACGGTATCGCGGGACCGAAGACGATGGCGGCACTGCGCGAGGCGTCACCGCAATAAGATCTACGCCTTCAGCCCGCGATAGAAATCGAGCACGGCCTTCTTGAAGACCCGGTCGCCGACGGCGAGCATGTGATCGCGGTTCGGAATGTCGATCGCCTGCGCATGGGGCATCAGGGCAGCCAGTTCGTGCGGCGAGCCTGCGATATCGTCCTTCGTCCCGACGGCAATCAGGACCGGGACATCGACCTTTGCGATATCCGCGCGGCTCACCAACTCCCGTGAAGTACTGATGCAGGCGGCAAGCGCGAAACGATCCGAATGGGTCTGTTCGGCGAACTGGCGGAACATACGGCCACGCTCATGGGTCACATCATCGAGCGATGGAGCCAAAAGAGCATCGGCGATCGGGTCCCAGTCGCCGACACCGTCGCAAAGGCCGATCCCCAAGCCACCGAACACGAGGGAGCGGACGCGGTCGGCATGCTCCATTGCCAGAAAGGCGGAAATGCGCGCGCCCATGGAATATCCCATGACATGGGCCTGCTCTATACCGAGATGGGTCAGCAGAGCCGCTGCGTCCCCCGCCATCAGCGAGGGGTAGTAGGCGTCCGGCTCATGCGGCCGGTCGCTTGCGCCATGGCCGCGATTGTCGATGGCGATGACGCGGTAGCCGGCCTCGCCCAGGGTCCTCAGCCATCCCGGATAGACCCAATTGACGTTTGCCGTCGAGGCGAAGCCGTGAATCAGCAACACCGGTTCACCTGTCGGATCTCCCTCGTCGAAATAGGCCAGTTGGAAACCATCATGGATGAAGGAAGAGAAGGGAGGCGCATCGAGATTCATCGGTCATTCCTGTCGGCTGTATCGTGGGGAGACAATATTGAAGGCGGCGGCGTCCTCAAACCCCTTTCTGTGTGTTTTTCTGTGACTCCGCATCGTGTTTGGCTCTACCCTTTTTCGAGGAAGGAAGATAATGTCCGGGCACTTTCGAATGGCATAGCGGAGAAAAACATGGCCGGGCACAGCATTCCCCATTTCCAGAACGACGGCGGTCACGCAGTGATCGAGATCGGCGTGAAGGAATTCATGTGCACGGGCGCATCGGCCCCCTTCGACCATCCGCATATCTTCATCGACATGGGGCATGACGACGAAAAAGTCTGCTCCTACTGCTCGACGCTCTACAAGTACAACCCGTCCCTCAAGGCGGAACAGACCAACCCGCCGGGCTGCGTCTATCACGTGAAGGCGGCCTGAGCGGCGTCCTGATCGGCCAGTTCCATGACCATCAAGACCGCCGCCATCATCGGAGCAGGCGTGGCGGGCTTGACTGCTGCGCTTTCGCTCGCACGGCATGGCATCCATGTCGATATCCTGGAACAGGCCCCGCAACTCGGTGAGGTGGGCGCCGGCCTCCAGCTTTCGCCCAACGCCACCCGCATTCTCGCCGAACTCGGCGTATTGGCGGATCTAGAACGTCACTGGATCGAGCCGGACGAGATTCGGCTCGCGTCGGGCGCGACACTCAAGCCGCTTGCCGCCGTTCCAGTCGGCCGCTTCGCCCGCGAGCGCTGGGGAGCGCCCTATGGCGTCCTTCACCGCTCGACGCTGCAACAGGCACTGCTGACTGCGGTCATCCGCAATTCCCTGTGCAGGCTCCAACTCGGCCAGCGCATTGAACACCCGACGGCTTCGGCGGTCGAGGCGATCACCGGGACAAGGCCGGATCTGGTGGTCGGCGCCGACGGGGCATGGTCGCCGGCGCGCAAACTGATCGAAGGCGGCCCGACAATAAGCTTTTCGGGCAATATCGCCTGGCGCCTGACGATCGAAAGCGCCGGCGCGCCGGCCTTCCTCGGGGAGCGTTGCGTTACCGCCTTCCTCGGCCCGAAGACGCATCTGGTCTGCTATCCACTCAAAGAGATCGACGGCTTCAATCTGGTCGCCATCGCGGCCGGAATGAACCCTGGCGAGACCTGGGCGGCCCAGGGAAGCGACGTCCAGCGCGGCATGCTGCTGGCACAGTTTTCCGGCTGGAATTCTTCGATCCTTACGCTTCTCGCGGGTGTGAAGCAGGCGACCTTCTGGCCCCTCTACGAAGCATCGGCCGGGCGTTGGCAGAATGGTCGCGATACCGTGCTGATCGGGGATGCCGCCCATGCGATGATGCCGTTTTCTGCCCAGGGTGCGGTGATGGCCATCGAGGATGGGTTCGAACTCGCTGGTCATGTCTCCGGTCAGTCTGCCTTGCCGGACGCCCTCGCCGCCTTCGAGACCCATCGCAAGGCCCGCGCCGGCCGAGTGAGGGATCGCGGTGCGTTCAACAAATTCGCCTATCACGCCCGCGGTCCGGTTCGCATCGCGCGCGACATCGTCCTGTCGCTGCGCCGGCCGCAGAGCCTCGCCGCGGATATGGACTGGCTCTACGGCTACCGGGCAAAAGGCTGAACTCAGATCGCCGCTGCGGCGGCGAAGCCCTTCTCAAGATCCGCGATAATGTCCTCGACATTTTCCAGGCCGATCTGGAGGCGGATGACAGGCCCCTCCTTCGGCGCCTTGCAGATCTTGCGGTCGTCGAGATTGACCATGACGGCAAGGCTCTCGTAACCGCCCCATGAATAGCCGAGACCGAAAATATCGAGGCTGTCCAGGAAGGCGCGCGCCTTGGGTTTAAACTGGGCCGGATCGTCGACCGCCAGGACGAAGGAAAAGATGCCGCTTGCGCCCTTGAAGTCGCGCTTCCAGATCTCGTGCCCGGGAAAGCTCGGCAAGGCCGGATGCAGAACGGTGGCGACATCCGCCCTGCCCTCCAGCCACTGCGCCACGGCAAGGGCGCTCTTCTGATGCGCCTCGAGACGCAAGCCCATGGTCCTCAGCCCCCGCAGGATCTGATAGGAATCATCCGGTGAGACACAGACGCCGAGGGTAATCCTCGCATCGTCAAGCGCGCGCCAATGGGCCTCGTTGGCCGAGACCGTGCCGAACAGCACGTCAGAGTGGCCAGAAGGATATTTCGTCGCCGCATGGATCGAGATGTCGACTCCGAAATCGAGCGGGCGAAAATAAAGGGGAGTGGCCCAGGTGTTGTCCATCGTCACCACGCAACCGTGCTTGTGGGCAACATCGGCAATGACGCGAATATCCTGCATTTCGAAGGTGTTCGAACCCGGCGCCTCGGTATGCACGAGCCTGGTGTTGGGTCTGATCAGGGCCTCGATGCCAGCCCCGATGGCAGGGTCGTAATATTCCACGCTTACGCCGAGGCGTGCCAGCATGGTGTCGCAGAAGTGGCGGCAGGGCGAATAGACCGAATCGACGATCAGGGCATGGTCGCCGGCAGACAGGAAAGCCAGAAACGGAACGGTGATCGCAGCCAGACCCGACGGGACGAGGATCGTGCCGGCCGAACCCTCGAGTTCGTCGATCGCCATGCACAGGGCATCGGTCGTCGGGGTGCCGCGGGTACCGTAGGTGTATTTCTGCGCTCGCGTTTCCATGGTCCGGGTGTCGGGAAACAACACCGTCGAGGCGCGCACCACGGGCGGATTGACGAACCCGAAGAACTCCGACGGATCATTGCCGATATGGCAAAGCTTCGTGTCCGTACCGGCCTTGGCCAGCGTTTCTTTCCGGTTCTTCATGGGAGATGGTACCTTTGCTGAGGAGGGTCTTTCGACCGTCATTTGTGACCGCCCGCATTTGGCCGGTCAAGGGGGATGCGACTGGCGGACGATATGCACAGAGTGCAATCCAAAGCGTTTGCGGCCGATGTTTTTTTGTTCAAGACCCTGCCTCAGCGCACCGAAATCTGCCTCATTTTCAACCGGTTTTAGCAAATTGCCGCTTTTATGTCTGATTTCAATCATCAAGACTTGACCACACACCCATTTACGACTGTGATAAGTCGTCCGCTCCGGGAGGCTCGCGGACCGGCGAGCATAACTGTGCACCCGTACGCAACTCGCTGTGAGTCAAAAGACAACAAGATAAGGGTTGGGAAAAATGAACAAGACGATTCTGTCCGCCGTTCTCGGCGCCACGGTTTTCGGTTTCGGCGCAGCGGCGGCGAACGCCGGCACTCTGGACGACGTGAAGGCCAAAGGCTTCGTCCAGTGCGGTGTTAACGGCTCGAATCTTGCCGGCTTCGGCGCGCAGGACTCCTCGGGCAACTGGACCGGCCTCGACGTCGACCTGTGCCGCGCGGTTGCAGCCGCCGTCTTCGGCGACGCTACCAAGGTCAAATACACGCCCCTTTCTGCGAAAGACCGCTTCCCGGCGCTGCAGTCCGGCGAAGTCGACATGCTTGCCCGCAACACCACCTGGACCATCAGCCGCGATTCGCAGCTCGGCTTCGACTTCCGCGCGGTGAACTATTATGACGGCCAGGGCTTCATGGTTCCGAAGAGCCTGAACGTGAAGTCCGCTCTCGAGCTTTCCGGCGCCGCGGTCTGCGTCCAGGCCGGCACCACCACCGAGCTCAACCTCGCCGACTACTTCAAATCCAACAACCTCGAATACAAGCCGGTCGTGTTCGAGAAGCAGGAAGAAGTCGACGCCGCCTATCAGTCCGGCCGTTGCGACGTCTATACGACCGACCAGTCGGGCCTCTATTCGATCCGCCTGTCGCTGTCGAACCCGGCCGATCACGTCATCCTGCCGGAAATCATCTCCAAGGAGCCGCTCGGTCCGGCCGTCCGCCAGAACGATTCGAAGTGGCTGGATATCGTGACCTGGGCCCATTACGCCATGGTGGCGGCTGAGGAATTCGGCATCACCTCGGCAAACGTCGACGAGATGACCAGCTCCGCCAACCCGGACATCAAGCGCTTCCTCGGCGTCGAAAAGGACCAGACCATCGGCAAGGACCTCGGCGTTGACGAAAAGTGGGCCTACAACATCGTGAAGCAGGTGGGCAACTATGGCGAAAGCTTCGACCGCAACGTCGGCGAAGGCTCGAACCTGAAGATCCAGCGCGGCCTGAACTCCCTGTGGACCAAGGGCGGCCTGCAGTACGCCCCGCCGATCCGCTAAGCGCCAAGCAGACTTGGGAAGGCGCCTTCCGGGTGCCTTCCCACCGACAACGAATGAGAAGACGGCCGAAGACGGTCGCAATAGGGGATAACGCATGGCAGTGGTCGCCACGAACGGAGACGGCGCTGGCCGCCCGGTACAATCCTTCATTTACAATCCGACCGTTCGGCAGTTCGTATATCAGGCGCTGACGGTGCTGGCGATCGTCTGGCTTTTCTGGTTTGCCGGTTCGAACGCAATAGCGAACCTCGAAAAAGCCAACATGACGGCCGGTTTCGAGTTCCTCAACGGTCGTGCGGGCTTCGACATCGCGCAGACCCCGATCAGCTACTCGAGCGATGAATCTTACGCCCGGGCATTGCTCGTCGGTTTCATCAACACTTTGATCGTCGCCGGCTGCGGTATCGTTACCGCCACGATCATCGGCCTGCTCGTCGGCATCGGTCGCCTGTCGCACAACTGGCTGATTGCCCGCCTGACGACCGTCTATGTGGAAGTTTTTCGCAACATCCCGCCCCTTCTGGTTATCTTTTTCTGGTACAAGGGCGTGCTGTCGCTGCTTCCGGACGTCCGCGCCTCTCTTGAACTGCCGCTCTCGATCTTCGTCAGCAATCGCGGCATCTACATGCCTGCACCGATGTTCGGTGAAGGCGGCTGGATGATACTCGCGGCCCTGGCTGTCGGTATCGTTGCGGCCATCGCTTACACGAGATGGGCGAACAAGCAGCAGTTGCTGACCGGCCGACGCCCGCCGGTCCTGCTGGTCAACATAGCGCTGATCGTCGGCCTGCCGCTTGTCGTCTTTGCCGTCCTCGGCTTTCCCGTGACCTTCGACATTCCGGAGCTCGGAAAATTCAACATGCGCGGCGGCACCGTGATCGGGCCGGAATTCCTGTCGCTCTATCTTGCTCTTTCCTTCTATACGGCGGCCTTTATCGCCGAGATCGTGCGCGCAGGGATCAAGGGCGTATCGAAGGGCCAGAACGAGGCGGCCTCCGCTCTCGGTATTCGCCCGCGCCTCACGACACGTCTCGTCGTCCTGCCGCAGGCGCTGCGCATCATCATTCCGCCGCTCACCTCGCAATATCTCAACCTGACCAAGAATTCCTCGCTGGCGGTCGCCATCGGTTATGCCGATCTCGTGGCGGTCGGCGGCACGATCCTCAACCAGTCCGGCCACTCGATCGAGATCATCGCGATCTGGATGGCGATCTATGTGTCGATAAGCCTGGCGACTTCCCTGTTCATGAACTGGTTCAACGCCAAAATGGCCCTGGTGGAGCGCTGAGATGGACAAGAACTCCGTTTCCTACGTAAGGCAGGACTTCCTGCCGGCCCTTCCCGCCCCGACCAGCGACAGTTCGGTCGGCGGCTGGCTGCACAAGAATCTCTTCGCCACGCCGCTCGACAGCCTGATGAGCGTCCTGTTCGGTGTCGTGATCGTATGGTTCCTCGCCTCGAGCGTGGACTGGCTGTTCCTCTCGGCGGTCTGGACCGGTGAAGGCCGCGCGGCCTGCGCGACAATCGCCCAGGGCGGCACGCAGCCCGATGGCTGGAGCGGCGCCTGCTGGGCCTATGTCGGCGACTGGTTCACCCAGTTCATGGTGGGGTCCTATCCGCGCGACCAGCTGTGGCGACCGATCCTGATCGCCATCCTGTTCGTCGGACTGCTGACCACGATGCTGATACCGTCCTTTCCCCGCAAGGGACTGAACGCGATCCTGCTGTTGGTGGCTCTGCCGATCCTTGCCTATGTCCTGCTGCTCGGCGGCTATTTCGGCCTCTCCCATGTCGAGACGACCCAGTGGGGCGGCTTGATGGTGACGCTGATCCTGTCTTTCGTCGGCATCGTCGTCTCATTGCCCGTAGGTATCCTTCTGGCACTCGGACGCCGGTCGAAAATGCCGATCGTGAAGGCGGCCTGCATCGGCTTCATCGAACTGGTGCGCGGCGTGCCGTTGATTACCGTGCTGTTCATGGCCTCCGTGCTGCTGCCGCTGTTCCTCGCGCCCGGCAACAATATCGACAAGTTCCTGCGCGCGCTGGTGGGCGTATCCATCTTCGCCTCCGCCTATATGGCGGAAGTGATCCGCGGCGGCCTGCAGGCGATACCGAAGGGTCAGTATGAGGGCGCCGATTCGCTCGGTCTCAGCTATGGCCAGAAGATGACCTTCATCATCATGCCTCAGGCGATGAAACTCGTCATTCCAGGCATCGTCAACACCTTCATCGGCATGTTCAAGGACACGTCGCTGGTGTCGATCATCAACATGTACGACCTGCTCGGCATCGTGAAGGCAAGCTTCGGCGATGCAAGCTGGCTGACACCGGTGACGCCGCTCACCGGCCTGATCTTCGCCGGTTTCATCTTCTGGCTGTTCTGCTTCGGCATGTCGCGCTACTCCGCCTTCATGGAGCGCCACCTCGACACCGGCCACAAACGATAATTCAGGGAAACACACATGGCTAACACGCAACCCGCCAAGATGACCGTCTCCGACACCGATGTGATGGTCGAGATCATCAATATGAACAAGTGGTACGGCGATTTTCACGTACTGCGCGACATCAATCTCAAAGTGATGAAGGGCGAGCGTATCGTCATCGCTGGCCCCTCGGGCTCGGGTAAGTCGACGATGATCCGCTGCATCAACCGCCTCGAAGAGCACCAGAGCGGCCACATCATCGTTGACGGCACCGAACTGACCAACGACCTCAAGAAGATCGACGAGGTGCGCCGCGAGGTCGGCATGGTGTTCCAGCACTTCAACCTCTTCCCGCATCTCACCATTCTGGAAAATTGCACGCTGGCGCCGATCTGGGTGCGCAGGATGCCGAAGAAGGAGGCCGAGGAGGTCGCGATGCATTTCCTCAAGCGGGTCAAGATCCCGGAACAGGCCCACAAGTATCCCGGCCAGCTTTCCGGGGGCCAGCAGCAGCGCGTGGCGATCGCCCGTGCGCTGTGCATGAAGCCGAAGATCATGCTGTTCGACGAGCCGACATCGGCGCTCGACCCGGAAATGGTCAAGGAAGTGCTCGACACCATGGTCGGGCTCGCCGAGGAAGGCATGACCATGCTGTGCGTGACGCACGAAATGGGCTTTGCCCGTCAGGTCGCCAACCGCGTGATCTTCATGGACCAGGGCCAGATCGTCGAGCAGAATTCACCGGCGGAGTTCTTCGACAATCCGCAGCACGAACGCACCAGGCTCTTCCTCAGCCAGATCCTGCACTAAGCCGACGCGCAAGATACGCTGCGGTTTTACCTCCGCAGGCGTGCAACAAGAACCCAGCCGGAAGCAGAGCCGCTGCATGTGGCTGCCGTCCAGCTCGCAAGATAAAGCCCGCAGGTCCGCACCTGCGGGCTTTGGCATGTCGTGCTCGCCGTTCGGCAGGTGAGCGGCCTACGGGCACCAGGTTTCCTGCTTGCCCATGCGCGGACGCGCCAGTCCCTCCGACACAAGAATCGATCCCAGCGAGCGACCGTTGCGGGCGACGATCCGCGTTTCGGCGACATCCTGTCCCTTGAGCGTGGAGAACTCGAGATCACCGCCATTCAGCAGGTCGCGCAGCCGCACCTTGGCGGCAAAGCCCTTTTCTCGCTCCTGTTGGCACCTAGCCTTTTCGGTTTCGGGCGCCACGATATCGGCGAGCGCGATCCGGGTCTTGCGGTACCAGAAGGTGTCGCCGCTGGCGACGCAGTTATCGAGGCCGGACGTTCCGCAGAAATAGAACTTCCCCGAAAATCCCTTGCCGAGCAGAACGGTCTCCGTCCGGGGTATGTCGGCAGCCGCGGGTTTGGCCGAAACCGGACTGACCGTCGCGCCGCCAACCGGGGTCGGCGGTACCGGACCGTCGGCGCGCTTCGCCTCCTGTCTCGGCCTTTCCGCAGGAGGCGCGGCGCGCATCGCCGTCTGTGCCTCCTTGCGTAGCGGCTTTGCGGAGGCTTCGGTCTGCGATGCGGAAGAACGCGCCCTCTCCTTGCCGGACAGATAGGCAAGCACCGATGGCGGCAATTTCCCACGATTATCATAGGCGGCGATGCCGCCCGCCACGATGAGCAAGGCTGCGAGCCAGGGCCAGAGGCTTCCCGAACTCTGCCTGCCTGCAGCTTTCTTGCGTTTTCGCGGGGCGCGTTTGGTCTGGGTCGTGCCTGCCATGGAAGCCTCTCGTCTGCGGCGCTTTCGCTTGCTAGAGCATGTCGCGATCCGGCGGATGCGCGGCCTATGCTTTAGATCCCTGTTCCTTCGCATGCCATGGCCGCAAACCGCTCAACGCTTTTGCGCACCATGTCTCAGGATGTGCGCGGCATTGGTAAATACTTGCTGAACAGCTTTTCTCACCGGTCCCGCCGTCCACCGGATTCCGCCAGGCTCACGTCGAACACGCGTGGAGTGGACGCATCGGGCTTAAATCCGCACTAACCCTTTGAATACATTGGCCACCAATTTTGCCGGCTAAACAATCGAACGGGCTATCGCATTCGATAGCCCTATCGGGCGGCTTCACAATGCCTAAAATAGATGCACAAATTCCCTTTCACCGCATGCGGTGGGGAGGAGCCAAAATGCAAATAAAAACAAAACTGTGGCCTGATCCAATCCGATGTCGCGTAACTTTCGCGATGTCGCCTACGGTAGAAAGAACCTTTCCTTACCAGGGATAAGCTTCAGCCGGAAAGACGACCAGGCAAAAACCTCAAAATCGAAAAGACGACCGCTTAGTCGCTGACCGGACATACTGTCCGCAGCCGACTCGAGTCCTTTCGCACCGTTTTCACCAGATGATTCTGCCGAAGCAGGAAGCGCCGTTCTGCGGCCTTTTGCTGCGCGCCGATGATTCGACCAGTTCGGGAGGCATGCCATGCGTGCCGCGTCCTTTTGCGTCCTCGTCCTGGCCACGGCAATCCTGCCGGCATTGCCTGGCGGCGCTGTGCAGGGCAGTGGCCTCGACCGTCCCGCATTCCTTGAGGAAAAGGCCCCCGCGCTCGCCCCCTTCGCCTTTGTGCGATTTTGCCTGGCGGCACCGAGCGAATGTGCCATGAAGCACGGCGCCGGCGAGGTGAGAGACGACATTGCAGCGGACATTGCCGCGATCAACAGAAGCGTCAATCATGCGATTGTCCCGCGCCGGGACAGGCCCGGACAAGACCTCTGGACCCTATCGCCTCGGGCAGGCGATTGTGAGGACTATGCGGTGACCAAACGCAGAAAGCTCATTGAACACGGCCTGCCCGCCCGCGCGATCCGTCTTGCCGTCGGCCTTACACCCGATGGCCGGGGCCATGCAGTCGTCATCGTCAGAACCCGAAACGGCGATCTCGTTCTCGACAATAGAAGCGATGCTGTCAAACGGGCCGACGAGGTCGATCTCGTCTGGATGAAGATCGAATCGGCCGATAATCCGAAATGGTGGTATGCGCTTTGAAGTTTGGCGACCCCTGTTGGACTCGAACCAACGACAACCTGCTTAGAAGGCAGGTGCTCTATCCAGCTGAGCTAAGGGGCCGAACCGTCCGCCGTCGTCGCGGGCGGGATACGACGATGTCACCCAGTCGCCTGCGGTCGGTCAGTGGGTCCAGGGCTGCAGGCGGTTGAAACGGAAATTGTCGGAATAGGAGACGGACTGGCGCTTCGGTTCTTTCGGCTGAAGCACGCGATATTCGATACCCTCGCGCCTGGCATAAGCTTCCGCCTGCTCCAGCGTATCGAAAACGAGCTTCACCTGCTGCCGCGTGTCGGCGGAGCTGGTGTAACCCATGATGGGGTCGATCTTGCGCGGGCTGGCCTGATCGAACTCGAGGATCCAGACATGGGTCTTCGCCTTGCCGGACTGCATTGCCGTCTTTGCCGGGCGGTAGATCTTCGCAGACATGGTCGCATCCAACTCCAGAGTGACGGGAGGAAGCCCTCCCTGTCGTTTGATCGTCGCACCAGCCGCAAACCGGAAAGCCGCGGCCAATTCTGAATGGTCGGAGTGGAGAGATTCGAACTCCCGACCCTCTGGTCCCAAACCAGATGCGCTACCAGACTGCGCTACACTCCGTTCCAGCAATCACAGCCGGAATACACGGTTCACCATTGACCCGCAACAGTAAAAAACCGGTATTCGCATCATGCCCCAGGCCACCGGCGAGAGGCGTCGCGCGACGGCTCACGGGACCGCAATGGTGACATGCGCTCCGGCGCCGATCCCCAGTTCGGCGGCGCGGCCGCCCCGAATTTCCAACACGTATCGCACCGGCCCGCCGGACGAAATGATTGATTCGGAATAGGGAACGGCCCGGCCGGCCACCCGGCGGACCGTTCCGGCGGCATCGATAAACAGCATGTCCAGCGAAAGCGGCGTATTTTTCATCCACATCATGACGTCCCGCTCCAGGCCGAAGTCGAAGATCATGCCTTCGTCGTCGCCCAGCGTCTCGCGATACATCAGGCCATGCTCCCGCTGCTCCGGGCTGAGGGCCAGTTCGACCTTGAACTCGTGGGTCTTGCCTTCAGGCGTTTCGATCCGCAACAGGCCCCTGTCAAAACGGACGTCGTCGGCGGCACCCGGCCGTACAAGCGCCAGAAACAGAAAAAGCGCCAGAAAGGCGCTCTTTGCCAGTTCGACGATCGCCACGCGGACCTCAGTGCGCACGGGCAGCCGGCGCCGGATTGTCGGGGTGGATTTCAGCCGCCATCAATCCCTTGTCACCATTGCCATAACGCACGAGCACGGTCTGTCCCGGCCGCAACTCGGTCAGGCCGAAACGACGCAGCGTCTCCATGTGCACGAAAATGTCCTCGGTCCCCTCTCCGCGCGTCAGGAAGCCAAAGCCCTTGGTCCGGTTGAACCACTTGACCAGCACGCGCTCGAGCCCGCTCGTCGGCGTTACCTGAACGTGGGTCCGCACGGGTGGCAGCTGCGAGGGATGAACCGCCGTCGACTGATCCATGGAGAGGATGCGAAACGCCTGGTAGCCGCGATCGCGCTTCTGGATCAGCGCGACGATGCGGGTGCCTTCCAGGATCGTCTGATAACCGTCGCGACGCAGGCAGGTCACATGCAGCAGGACATCCTGCATGCCGTTATCCGGCACGATGAACCCGAATCCCTTCGCGACATCGAACCATTTGACGACGCCAGTGATCTCGATCAGGTCAACGGCTTCGCCGGACAGCTCTTCGAAATCCGCGAGCCCTTTCGGTGAAATCCTGTCCGCCATCTCCCTAGCCCCTCGAAAACGCGTCACATCGTAAAGTTAACCGATTCTTGACGTTCAGATTAACATTCCCACAATGGATCAACGCAAGTCCTAGATTCAGATATTCCCAGATGCTTTTTGGGCTATGAGGCTTGCTCGAAACTGTCGCCTGATCCATATCCCGTACAGTCATCAGGAGAAGCTTCATGCGTTATCTTCACACCATGGTTCGCGTCAAAGATCTGGACGCATCCCTCGATTTCTACTGTAACGTTTTCGGACTCGTTGAGGTCCGTCGCATGGAAAACGAGAAAGGCCGGTTTACGCTCGTCTTCCTCGCCGCCCGCGACGATCTGGATGCCGTGCGGAGCCATATGGCGCCCTGCCTTGAGCTGACCTATAACTGGGACACCGAGGATTATACCGGAGGACGCAATTTCGGTCATCTCGCCTATGAGGTCGATGACATCTACGCGATCTGCCAGAAGCTGATGGACAAAGGCGTGACGATCAACCGGCCTCCGCGCGACGGCCATATGGCTTTTGTGCGCTCGCCCGACGGTATTTCCATCGAGATCCTGCAAAAGGGTGAGAACCTGCCTCCTATGGAACCCTGGCTTTCCATGCCCAATACCGGTGCCTGGTAAGATCGCACCCGCCTCGCGCAAGTTCATCGCCCTAGGGTCGCGTTTCGAATGGTTCGCCACATCCGGCGCGCCACGCTCGGAACGCGGCGGGACTAACAGCGGGACACCGCATTTGACGCCGCGCAGCCGATCAAGAGGTATCTGCGCATGGCTTTTCGCTTCGCAAGGGCAAACCCTGCTCTCCGCTCTCTCCTCATCGGCGCCAGCCTGATGGCGCTCGCCGGATGCCAGACCAGCCAACTGGTCGAAAGCATGGAAATCGGCGATGCCACGCCGGAGGCGCCCCCCGCCGTTCCCAGGAAGAACAAGGGCGCCCTGCCCGCCGCCGCTTCCGCCTATACCGATCCGCTCGTCGTCAGCGTTCCGGGCGGCAAAAAGTCCCCCGCCGTTTCGCGTGCAAAGGAGCCGTCATCCGCCGAGCCCGCCCCGCAGGTTGCGGCACCGGCCGATCTCGGCGAGCTGACCATGCAGCCAACCACCGTGTCGGCCGGCCGAAACAGCATTTTTTCGCCACCGCCCGAAGCAGCCATGCCGGAATTGCCGACGGGGGAAAATCCAGCAACCGGAGGGGAGATGGCGTCGCTTTCCCCGAACAGCAACGCCTCGTCCAGCATCGTTCCCGCCGATCTGCCCTCCCGGGCCGTCAGCCCGATGAGCAAGAGCCTGTTCAGCGCCGACCTGCCGGAGCCGGTCGAGCCCATGCGTGAAACCGCCGTCATGCCGGATTATCAGGAGCCGATGGCTCCGGCGAAGTACGATGCGGCCGAGCCGGTTTCGCTCGCCGAGGAGGAAGCCGAAAGCTCGCCGTCTGCCAAGCCCGTCGAAGCGAACGGCCAAGACGTGGCGACCGCGGAAGCTCCGCAGAAAAAGCGCAGGTGGCTGCCTTCGCTGTCCGAACTTCTCTCCGGCGGCAAGAAGAACAAGTCAGACGCCGAGACCTCGACAGAGAACCGCTGATCCGGCCATTTTCCCGGCCAATGCCGACCGCAGGAAACCAGCACGTTCGCCAACATGCTGGTTTTATTCATTTATCCCTTCATTTTCCACAGGCGTTCCGCGACTGTCATTTTTTTGCAAAAAATCGAAATTTGCCGCTTGCGGGAATAAATCCTCCTGACTATAAGGGCCTCCACGGAGCGCACGCGCCCTTCGTCTATCGGTTAGGACACCAGATTTTCATTCTGGGAAGAGGGGTTCGACTCCCCTAGGGCGTGCCACTCCTGTTTCTTTTTCACCGTCGAATTTCCGATAAATCCTGGTCAGAGAGAGCACCTGAACGCCCGTCTCTTGGCAGGGGAACGGACATCTGCCGCCGTTTCGACGGTTGTTCACGGCATCGGTATTTTTTCGAAATTAGAATGGAAAAACAGCAAGATTCCGCTTGCGGGTTTTTCAAGCCCTGACTATAAGGGCGCCACGAAGCGCACGCGCCCTTCGTCTATCGGTTAGGACACCAGATTTTCATTCTGGGAAGAGGGGTTCGACTCCCCTAGGGCGTGCCACTTCTTCTTTCCCCGAGATTATTGCGTGATCGTGTAGCGGCTGGCGAAAGCTTTTTTCGCTAGGGTGCCTTCGCGGCATCGAGGATACGCATCTGCACGCGCCTTGTGCCCTGCCAGTGATCCGCACTGAGTGACCCCGCGACATGGATCTGCGCGCCCCGGCCATTGAGCAGGAAATCACCGAGCGGTGTTTCTGCGGCGCGAAAGGCTATCCCGTCCAGACGGGAGCCGTCCTGCGCTTCAATCGTGATCTTCACATGCGTCGTGCCGACGGGCCTTGCGTCCTTCAGCCTGTGGGCGGGAATGGCGAATACCGGCTGCGGATGACCGGAACCATAGGGACCGGCCGATTCGAGCTGGTCGATGAGTGCAACCGTGGCAGCCGAGGCGCCGAGGGCCCCGTCAATCTTCAGGGCGCGATTGGCGGAGAGCGAAGCCACCTGCGCGGCCGAGGCTTCCTCGAAGAATGTCCGCAGCCGCCCGAGATTTGCCCGCTCGACGGTCAGTCCCGCGGCCATGGCGTGGCCTCCGCCCTTGAGCAACAGGCCGGCATCGACGGCGGCACGCACCATTCGCCCCATGTCGAAACCGTTGATCGACCGACCGGAGCCGGTGCCCCGGCCCGAGGGGTCGAAGGCGATGGCAAAGGCAGGCCGCCTGAACTTCTCCTTGAGTCGGGCTGCAAGAAGCCCGACAATGCCCGGATGCCAATTATCCCTCGCGGTAACGATCACGGAGGCCGATTCGCCAGTTCCGTATTCGGCAAGTACCTCCGCTTCGGCTTCCGCCAGCATCACCTGCTCCATCGCCTGACGCTCGCGATTGAGTTCGTCGAGCCTCTCGGCGATCTGGTCGGCCTGTGCAGCATCATCCAGAGTGAGGAGGCGGCTTCCCAGTGCGGCATCGCCTATCCGGCCGCCGGCATTGATTCTCGGCCCGACCAGGAAACCGAAGTGGTAAGGCGTCACTGGCCCGCCAATCCCCGCCACGCGCAGCAGCGCGGCAAGACCGGCATTGTTCTGGTGTCGCGCGGCAATCAGCCCCTTCACGACATAGGCGCGGTTCAGACCCTTGAGCGGGACGACGTCGCAAACGGTGGCGAGCGCCACCAGATCGAGCCATCCGAGCAGATCGATCGAACGTGCCTTCGGGTGCCCCGCTTCGCGCAGGATGCGCAGTGTCGCCACGAGGACGAGGAAAACCACACCGGCGGCGCAGAGATGCCCCTGCCCGGAAAGATCGTCCTCCCGATTCGGATTGACCAGCGCGAGACAGGGCGGCATCTCGTGGCCCATCTGGTGATGATCGATCACCACGACGTCCATGGCACGATCTGCCGCGGCAGCCAGCGCCTCAACGCTGGTCGAGCCGCAATCGACGGTGACGATGAGCTGCGCGCCCCTGTCGATCAACTGGCCGATCGCGGTCGGATTGGGTCCATATCCCTCAAAGATGCGGTCTGGAATATAGATTTCCGCCTCGATGCCGAAGTGGTGGAGGAAGCGATGGAGCAAGGCTGATGACGATGCGCCGTCAACATCGTAGTCGCCGAAGATGGCGACCCTTTCGCCGTCGCGGATCGCCTTCACCAAGCGTTCAGCCGCCCTGCCGCAGTCGGTGAGCCGCAGAGGGTCGGGCATCAGCGTGCGAATCGTCGGATCGAGGAAGGCCGGGGCATCTTCGACCGACACGCCCCGACCGGCGAGCACGCGGGAGACAAGATCTGGAAGGCCGTGAAGCTGGCTGATTGCAAGCGCCCTGTTCTGCCCGGCCTGATCGAGGCGGGAAACCCAGCGCTGACCCGAAACGGACTGCTCTACACCCAAAAATGCGCGCGGGACGGGATCTACCGGTTCTTCCATGCCTCAAATGCCCAATATACCTGTCCTTCTTCTACAGGTCCCAAGGCAAATGAACAGCCCTTCCGCTGGCCGAATACGAACGCCACGCACTTCTTCCACGCAGACGATAGGGCCCAGGCGAATAAACCCAGGCCCGAAAGGCGGAAAATCCCGCAGCGATGTTTGTCAGGAAAGAAGCCAGGCAACAGAAGCAAACGGGATCATCATCAACGATACGAAGAGAATAATCATCGCCCAGTTGCGCATGCCCTCGAAGTCATCGTCCTGAAGGCGTCTCACTTCGCCGACGCTCCAAGGCGCGATCTGAACGCTCTGCCAGCCAGAATCGTATCCCCTGACCGGCGACAAATGTGCCGATTTTTTCATGCGGATCATTCAAGGCTCCTCCCAAGACCCCTAAATCATCGGTGTGCATAAAAGCTACGCTGCTTCGAAGGAATATGCGAGGGGGTTCAGGTCATATCCACGTGAAAATTCAAATTATACTGCAAAAAGACAAAAATATTACTGCATTGCAGCGAAATTCGAAGAAAAACCGAACTCCTATATCGCGTTGCAGCATGAAATTCTTCATCATCGAGCGCCAAGGTTCCCGAAAGGGCCCTCATGCCGATTCGCCCTCCCCCTCAAAACAGCAGGAGCGCGAGACCGATTACCGGAAGGACCGACAAGGCGAGAAAGACAAGGATCATCGCCCAGTTGCGGCTACCCTCGAAATCATCCGTTTCCGAAGGCGGATCGTCCGGCCAATCCTCGATCAAAGCTTCATTCGGTCTTTTTTCCTGAAGCTTGGTGTTCTTCCGAGACATCGCCGGCGTGTGCGGCGGCATTCCTGCGTATGACATATGGGCCCTCCCCCCGAGAACCAGCTCAACCAATGGATGGTACTTATAGCATTATTCCATCCGATGCCACGATCATATTCACTATATATGATATGTAAATATTCATACTTATGGGCATGATCGTTTTCTCCCGTTGCGCCAGGCGCAACGGGCAACGTTCCAGCCGCTCACAGGGGAAAATCCGTTGTTCGCTCAGGCGCTCTTCGGCCGCTCGATACGGATCACCTGCGGCTCACCGATCAGATAGCCTTCATGCTTGATGGCCGAAACAGCCTTGCGCACCGCATTCTCCATCGTCGCATGGGTTACGAGCACGATCGTCACTGGTGCATCGGCGGTCGTATGCTGAGACCGCTGCACGATCGATTCCAGCGAGATACCGTTCTCCGCCATTTTGGTGGCGATGCTCGCGAAGACGCCGGCGCGATCCACCACCGAAAGCCGGATGAAATAGCCGCCTTCGTGGCTCTTCATCTTCGCCTGACGATAGGGTTCAAGCAGCGCCGCGGGACGGCCAAGCACCGGCACCTGCTGGGCGCCCGGCCGGCTCTTGGCGATATCGGTGATATCGCCGAGAACGGCGGAGGCCGTCGCATTGCCGCCGGCACCGGGGCCAACCATCAACAGTTCGCCAAGGATGTCGGATTCCAGCGCCACGGCATTGGTCACGCCGTCGACCTGGGCAATCACCGAATCCAGCGGCACCATGGTCGGGTGCACCCGCTGCTCGATGCCGCTTTCGGTACGCTGTGCGACACCGAGCAACTTGATGCGATAGCCGAGTTCGGCCGCCGCATTGATATCCTCGATCGAGATGTTGCTGATGCCTTCCAGATAGATATCGTCGGCTGCGATCTCGGAACCGAAAGCGAGCGTGGTAAGAATGGCGAGTTTGTGGGCGGTGTCGTTGCCCTCGATGTCGAAGGTCGGATCGGCTTCCGCATAACCCAGACGCTGCGCTTCCTTCAGGCAGTCCTCGAAGGACAACCCCTCCTTTTCCATCCGCGTCAGGATGTAGTTGCAGGTGCCGTTCATGATGCCGTAGACGCGCGAGAAGTTATTGCCGGTCAGGCTCTCGCGCATGGCCTTGATGACGGGAATGCCACCAGCGACCGCGGCTTCATAGTTGATAAGCAGGCCTTTTTCTTCCGCGAGGCGCGCGAATTCCACCCCATGGCGGGCGAGTAGCGCCTTGTTCGCCGTCACCACATGCACGCCACGGGCAAGGGCTGCGCGCACCGACTGATCCGCCGCGCCGTCGGCGCCACCGACCAGCTCGATGAAAACGTCGATATCGGCGTTCTCGGCGAGATCAACGGGGTAATCGAACCAGGCAATGCCGGAAAGATCGACGCCGCGATCCTTGTTGCGGTTGCGGGCGGAAACCGCCGTGATCGTGATCGCGCGACCGCAGGCAACCGCAAGCGCGTTGCTGCGCTGCTGGATGATCCGGACGAGCGAGGCACCGACGGTACCCAGACCCGCAATGCCGATTTTCAGGGCATCAGCCATGGTTCTTTCCTGACATTTCGAATTCGGAGGTCGGGCGGCCGCGAACGGGCCGCCCCGGGGATATCAACGGTGGGCGTTGAGAGAGATCACATTATGCATGGTATCGTCGGCCGTCGAGAGGAAGCGCTTGAGATTGCGCGCAGCCTGGCGGATGCGATGCTCGTTCTCCACCAGAGCGATACGGACGTAATCATCGCCCTGCTCGCCGAAGCCGATGCCGGGAGCGACCGCGATATCGGCCTTTTCCACCAGCAGCTTGGAAAATTCGAGCGAGCCCATGGCGCGGAACTTTTCCGGGATCTTCGCCCAGGCGAACATGGTGGCCGCCGGCGGCGGAACCTCGAAGCCGGCCTTGCCGAAGCTTTCGACCAGCACGTCGCGGCGGCGCTTGTAGACGGAGCGGACTTCCGCGATGTCGGAACCATCGCCGTTCAGCGCATGCGTCGCGGCCACCTGGATCGGGGTGAAGGCGCCGTAGTCGAGATAGGACTTCACGCGGGTCAACGCCGAAATCAGGCGCTCGTTGCCGACGGCAAAGCCCATGCGCCAACCGGGCATGGAGAAGGTCTTCGACATGGAGGTGAACTCGACGGCGATATCCATCGCGCCGGGAACCTCGAGCACCGACGGCGGCGGCGGACCGTCGAAGTAGATTTCGGAATAGGCGAGATCCGACAGGACGATGATGTCGTGCTTCTTCGCGAAGGCGATGACATCCTTGTAGAAATCCAGCGAGGCAACATGCGCCGTCGGATTGGACGGATAGTTGAGGATCAGCGCCAAAGGCTTGGGGATCGAGTGCCGCACGGCCCGTTCCAGCGGCGGGAAGAAGGTCTCGTCCGGCTCGACCGAGATCGAACGAATCACGCCGCCCGTCATGAGGAAACCGAAAGCATGGATCGGATAGGTCGGGTTGGGGCAAAGCACCACGTCGCCCGGCGCGGTGATGGCCTGCGCCATGTTGGCAAAGCCCTCCTTGGACCCGAGCGTGGCGACGATCTGGGTGTCCGGGTTGAGCTTCACGCCGAATCGGCGGGCGTAGTAGGCTGCCTGTGCGCGGCGCAGACCGGGAATCCCCTTGGAGGAGGAGTAACGATGCGTGCGCGGGTCCTGGACCACTTCGCAAAGCTTGTCGACGATCGCCTTCGGAGTCGGAAGATCGGGGTTGCCCATGCCGAGATCGATGATATCGGCGCCACCGGCTCGCGCGCTCGCCTTCAAACGGTTGACCTGTTCGAAAACATAAGGCGGCAGACGCCGGACTTTGTGAAACTCTTCCATCTTCAACCCCTGGGGACCGCGCGGATTCTACCGCGGCAGGCGCGTTCGTTCTTCTGGCTATCGCCCATCCCGCAACGAACCGCAAAACCGGGACAGGACGAGTGTAATGCATGGAATGCGGTAGCGGCAAATCATGGCGCAAATCCGCAAAACCGCCGACAAACTTTCAGGAAACCGGTGCCGGTCGCATCTGCGTTGCTTTGCTTAAAAACACTCTCAAACGCAAGCGCTATTTGGTAATCTGGGCCTGGGTTTCGGCGCCATGCTCGGCAGCGAGCTTGCGCAGTTCCTGCACGCGACGCTGATATTCGGCTTCCGAGATCGCTCCGGAGCGGCGGGCGGCACCAAGCGACGACAGTTTTCGCTCGAGATCGCCGGCCTCCTCATTGCTCATCTGGACGCTTGCGGCCGTCAGGGAACCGGAAAAATCCGGATAGCCGTCGGGCGATGTCGAGGAGACCGTCGGGCCAACAGGCGCATCCGGATCATCGACCGTGACCTCCAGAGAAGCCGGCGTTGACGATGCAGCGACGGGCTGCTCTTTCGTGGAGGTGCAGCCGGACAACATCAGAATCGCGGCGGCGGCACCGATCCCGAGACGCGCTGCCATTCCGTTTGTCCAAGTATCGTCGATCATTATCGCTATCCGCTGACAGTCGTGGTTCTATAGAGCCGCAAGCCCGGATTGCATTGCATGTCAGCCCGGCTTTCGTATTGCTGGAACTTGTAGTCGTTTTCGGGCAGGATGCGCAATTACAAAAGACACCGGTAGAACGATCCTGGGGAGGACGGCTTGAGCAGCGAACGCGAAGATGCGCAGCAGAACGGTCCGGGAGCGACCGGTTTCGATCCGAAGCTGATCGAACCGTATATCGTCAAGGACCCGGAAGCGCTTGCCGTCAATGTCGCCCGGGCGCTCGAAAATCTCGGCAAGGCTGCCTCCGTCTGGCTTGCGCCGCGCGAACGCGGCGAAATCGTCGATCCGGTTTCGGAACCGATGGCCGAACTCGTCAAGACCATGTCGAAGGTCACCGAATACTGGATGGCCGACCCAAAGCGCACGCTCGAGGCGCAGACCCACCTGATGGCTGGCGTCTTCGCCATGTGGTCGCGCACGCTTTCGCGCTTCTCCGGCAGTGCAAGCGACCTGCCGCCCGAACCACCCGTCAAGGACAAGCGATTCGCCGACGAGGACTGGCAACGCAACCCGTTCTTCGATTTCCTGCGACAGGCCTATGTCATCCTGAGTGAATGGGCGGAGAAGCTGGTCAACGAGGCGGAAGGGCTCGACGAACACACGCGCCACAAGGCAGCCTTCTATGTCCGCCAGATCACGGCGGCGCTGTCTCCCACCAATTTCGTCGTCACCAATCCGCAGCTCTATCGCGAGACGGTCGCAAGCCATGGCGCCAATCTGGTCAGGGGCATGCAGATGCTGGCGGAGGACATTGCCGCCGGAGGCGGCGAATTGCGGTTGCGCCACACCGACACGAGCAAGTTCGCTGTCGGCGAGAACATGGCGGTGACGCCCGGCAAGGTGATCGCGCAGAGCGACATCTGCGAGGTCATCCAGTATGAACCATCGACCGAAACGGTTCTCAAGCGACCGCTGCTGATCGTGCCGCCGTGGATCAACAAGTTCTATATCCTCGACCTCAACCCACAGAAATCCTTCATCAAATGGTGCGTGGCGCAGGGCCACACCGTCTTCGTGATCTCCTGGGTCAATCCGGACGAACGCCATGCCGACAAGGATTGGGGAGACTATATCGAGGAAGGGATCGACTTCGCGCTCGACACCGTCGAAAAGGCAACCGGCGAGACGGAAGTGAACGCCATCGGCTATTGCGTGGGCGGTACGCTTTTGGCCGCAACCCTTGCGCTGCATGCCCAGCTAGGCGATCGCCGCATCGCCAGCGCGACCTTTTTCACCACCCAGGTCGATTTCACCTATGCGGGCGATCTCAAGGTCTTCGTGGACGAAACGCAGATCGGCGGGCTGGAGGAGCGCATGCGCCAGACCGGCTATCTCGACGGCTCGAAGATGGCGGCGGCGTTCAACATGCTGCGCGCCTCCGAACTCATCTGGCCGTATTTCGTCAACAACTACCTGAAGGGCCAGGACCCCATGCCCTTCGACCTGCTCTACTGGAATTCCGATTCCACCCGCATGGCGGCGGCGAACCACTCCTTCTACCTGCGCAACTGCTACCTCAACAACAATCTGAGCCAGGGCCGCATGCAACTTGCCGGCAAGACCGTGTCTCTGAAGGACGTGACGATCCCGATCTACAATCTGGCGACCCGCGAGGACCACATCGCTCCGGCCAAGTCGGTCTTTGTCGGCAGCGCGCTGTTCGGCGGTCCCGTCGAATACGTACTGAGCGGTTCCGGCCATATCGCCGGCGTCGTCAATCCGCCGGACAAGGCGAAATACCAATACTGGACCAACGGCGCCCCGGTGGGCAGCTATGAGGATTGGGCCGCGAAGGCGAAGGAAACCGCAGGTTCCTGGTGGCCCCACTGGCAAGCCTGGATCGAAGCGCAGGACAGCGAACGCGTCCCTGCCCGCACGCCGGGCGGTGGCGCTTTGAACGCGATCGCCAATGCGCCCGGAACCTACGTTCTGGCGCGGGTCTAGAATCCGCACTGCCGGATGATGGGCGGGAGTAGGCGGCAAGCGACAAAGATCGGCGCCCCATTTGCGGCGATCACGGCGACAGGCTACACCCTGTCCATGCTCTTCGATCCGCCCCTAGTCCCTGCCCGTCTCATCCGTCGATACAAGCGCTTCCTGTTCGATGCCGTTCTTGAAGACGGCCGGGAGATTACCGGTTTCTGCCCGAATACCGGCTCGATGCTAGGCCTGACGACGCCCGGTTCACGCATCTGGCTCTCCGAGCATGACAGCCCGAACCGCAAATATCGCCATGCGATGGAGCTGGTCGAGGTGGATGGCGCGGCGGTCGGGGTCAACACGGCGCTGCCGAACCGGCTTGCCGAGGAGGCCATTTTCGCAGGGATCGTCGGAGATTTCAGCGGCTATCCGATCCTTCGGCGCGAGCAGCGCTATGGCCGGAACTCGCGGATCGATATCCTGCTCAGCGGGCCCGGTCGGCCGGACCTTTATGTCGAGGTGAAGAACGTGCATTTTACCCGAAGTCCGCGGCTTGCCGAGTTTCCGGATACGGTCACCGCTCGCGGCGCCAAGCATCTCAGGGAAATGGCCGATATGGTCGCGGCCGGCCACCGGGCCGCCATGGTCTTCCTCATCCAGCGCGGCGATTGCGACCGCTTCCGGCTTTCCGGCGATCTCGACCCTGTCTATGCAGCAGCCTTTGCCGAGGCCAGCAGCTGCGGCGTGGAGGCCTATGCGGTAAAATGTACCGTTTCGCCGGCGGAAATCACGCCGTCAGGACTGATCGAGATAGACGAACCGGTCCTTGCTGCTTTATGACTTGAACGGAAATCGCAGACCAGACCGAAAGCATGTGCATGGTGACCTATGTCGATGCGGCAACCGCGCCGCTCAAGAATACCGGGGCAATCAGGCTCTACAACCAGGAAGACTTCGCAGGAATGCGCAAGGCATGCCAGGTGACGGCCCGCTGCCTGGACGAGCTGGCCGGCATGGTCAAGCCGGGCATCACCACCGATGCGATCGACCGTTTCGTTTTCGAGTTCGGAATGGACAACGGCGCCCTGCCGGCGACGCTGAACTACCGGGGCTACACCAAGTCCGTCTGCACCTCCATCAACCACGTCGTCTGCCACGGCATTCCGAACGACAAGCCGCTGCGCGAAGGCGATATCGTCAACATCGACGTCACCTATGTCGTCGATGGCTGGCATGGCGATTCAAGCCGCATGTATCCCGTCGGTGAGATCAAGCGCGCGGCCGAGCGGCTGCTGGAAGTCACCTATGAATGCCTGATGCGCGGCATTGCCGTCGTTCGCCCGGGTGTGCGCACCGGCGCCATCGGCGAGGCGATCCAGACCTATGCCGAGGCAGAGCGCTGCTCTGTGGTGCGCGATTTCTGCGGCCACGGCGTCGGCAAGCTTTTCCACGACAGCCCCAACATCCTGCATTACGGCCGCTCCAACGAGGGGCCGGAATTGCGGGAGGGCATGATCTTTACCATCGAGCCGATGATCAATCTCGGCCGGCCGCACGTCAAAGTGCTCGCCGACGGCTGGACGGCGGTCACGCGCGACCGGTCGCTCACTGCGCAATACGAACACGCCGTCGGCGTCACGGCGACGGGCTGTGAAATCTTCACGCTCTCACCCGCCGGGCTCGACCGCCCGGGCCTGCCGCCCCTCAAAGGCTGACCATGACCCGCCCGCCGCTTTCTGATCCGCCGGATAACCAAAACTCCGCCGCAACAGAAAGCGGGGCGGACGAGGACACGGCCGAGATCACCGATGAGCGCGGCTTTTTCGCCGAGCAGACGGCCAAGACCGGCAACCTCAAAAAGCGCGCGCCGGTCAGCGAAGTCGTCGATACGGCGGAAACCCATTATCACGGACATCGCGACCGTCTCCGGGCGCGTTTCCGCGATGGCGGCGACGGCGCGCTTGCCGATTACGAAATGCTCGAACTGCTGCTCTTCCGGCTCATTCCGCGACGCGATACCAAACCGATCGCCAAGGCACTGATCGGCCGGTTCGGTTCGCTGGCCGGCGTGCTCGGTGCACCGCCCGCCCTGCTGCAGGAGGTCAAGGGCGTCGGCGAGACCGTGGCGCACGACCTCAAGCTGATCGCCACCGTCGCGCAGCGCATGCTGAAAAGCGAATTGCGCGGCAAACAGGTTCTGGCCTCATGGTCATCAGTGATCGACTATTGCCACTCGGCCATGGCCTACGAGACGACGGAACAGTTCCGCATCCTCTTCCTCGACAAGCGCAATGCGCTGATTGCCGACGAAGTGCAGGGCCGCGGCACCGTCGACCACACCCCCGTCTATCCGCGTGAGGTGGTGAAAAGGGCGCTGGAGCTTTCGGCAACCGCCATTATCCTGGTCCACAATCATCCAAGTGGTGATCCGACCCCGTCGCGCGCCGATATCGACATGACGAAAATGATTATCGACACGGCGAAACCGCTCGGGATTACGGTGCACGATCACATCATCATCGGCCGCGACGGCCATGCGAGCCTCAAGGGGCTGCGGCTCATCTGACCGCGGCCACGGCGTGCCGGGGACAAAATTCCCTAGCGCTGATGCGAACGGATGACGGAGAGGAAATCGTCGCCATATCGTTCGAGCTTCGCCTGCCCGACACCCGAAATTCCGAGCAGCGCATCGCGGCTCGTCGGGCGTTCCGTTGCAAAGGCAATAAGCGTCGTATCGGGGAAGACGACGTAGGGCGGCACGGAAAGCGCCTTGGCGATCTCCATACGGGTGGCGCGCAGCGCCTCGAAAAGCTCCATGTCGGCCCCTTCGAGCGCATTCCTCGCATTGGCCGCGCGAAGGCCGGCGCTCTTTGCCGCCTTGCCCTTGGTCGGACGGTCCTTGCGGAACAGAACCTGCCGTTCGTGCCGGAAGACCGCGCGGGCCTCCGGCTCCAGTTTCAGTGCGCCGAAAGCCTCGTGATCGATGCGTACGAGCCCGGCTGCCAGAAGCTGACGGTAGACGGACTGCCAGGTTCTCGTCGGAAGATCGCGCCCAGCACCGAACACGGGCATATCGACATGACCGAAGCGTATCGTTCTCTCGTTCTCGTTGCCGGTCAGCACATCGATCAGGTGTCCGGTACCGAATCGCTCACCTGTACGGTAAACGGCGGCCAGGGCCTTGATCGCCGCTTCCGTTCCGTCCCAGGTCTCCACCGGTTTCAGGCAGGTATCGCAATTGCCGCAATTGCCGGCATGCGTCTCGCCGAAATGGGCTAGGATCGCCTGTCTGCGGCAGCCGGCCGTCTCGCAGATGGCGAGCAGCGCGTTGAGCTTGGCCCGCTCGACACGCTTGATGTCGTCACCGGCGTTACCGCCGTCAATCATCCGGCCACGCTGGATGACATCGGCCATGCCGTAGGCCATCCAGACTTCCGATGGCAGGCCGTCGCGGCCGGCGCGACCGGTTTCCTGATAATAGGCTTCGACGGAGCCCGGCAGGTCGAGATGGGCGACATAACGAACATTCGGCTTGTCGATGCCCATGCCGAAGGCGACGGTCGCCACGAGGCAAAGCCCCTCCTCCTTCAGGAAAGCGTCCTGATGGGCATCGCGAAGCTCGCGCTCCATGCCGGCATGATAAGGAAGCGACCGCAGGCCTTGCGTGTTCAGCCATTCGGAGGTTTCCTCGACCTTGGCGCGCGACAGGCAATAGACAATGCCGCTCTCGCCCTTGTGACGCCCGAGGAAGCCGAGGAGTTGCTGGCGCGGCTGATCGCGCTCGACAATCTCGTAGGCGATGTTCGGACGATCGAAGGACGTGGTGAAGACCGCGGCCGCTTCCAGCCCCAGCCTCGCGATGATGTCATCGCGCGTATGCGGATCGGCGGTCGCCGTCAGCGCCATGCGCGGCACGCCGGGATAGTCATCGGCGAGCCGGCCGAGTTCCCGGTATTCCGGGCGGAAATCATGTCCCCACTGGGAGACGCAATGGGCTTCGTCGATGGCGATCAGCGCAATGCTTGCCTCGCCGATCATCTCCCGGAAGGCCGGCGTTACGATCCGCTCCGGCGTGACGTAGAGAAGGTCGATTTCGCCGCGGACAAGCGCCCGGCGGATATCGACGAATTCCTCCCGGCCCAAGGAGGAATTCAGCGCTGCGGCGCGCACGCCGAGCTGCTTCATCGCCTCCACCTGATCTCGCATGAGGGCGATCAGCGGCGATACGACGATGCCCACTCCATCGCGGCAAAGCGCCGGGATCTGATAACAAAGGGACTTTCCCGCGCCGGTCGGAAAGAGCACCACCGCGTCGCCGCCGGCGACGACCTGAGCGACGACCTCCGCCTGCCTGCCGCGGAAGGCGGGATAACCATAGACCTGCTTCAGGACAGTGAGCGGATTTTTCGCGCCTTCACGGTCGAACAGGGGATCGGTGCGGCTCTGGGTCAGTTCCATGGAATCGCCTTCTCGGGAAGCCGGCATTATGCACAGTTCATCCGGTGCGGCGAGCCTTTGCGACTTCGCAGGACATGCGGCCGCGCCGATAACGAAACAGTCAGAATGACCTGCTAATTTCTGCTGCAATGCGGCATTTGCCGTTTCCGATTCGCTTTCAGGGGCTTGAGGGACACACCAGATGAACAGTTATGACTTCGTTGTCGTCGGCAGCGGACCGGCCGGACGGCGGGCCGCCATTCAGGCTGCCAAGCTCGGCAAGCGCGTGCTGGTCATCGAGAAGGGCACGCGGGTCGGCGGCGTCTCCGTCCATACCGGCACGATCCCTTCCAAGACGCTGCGCGAGACGGCCCTCAACCTGACCGGCTGGCGCGAGCGTGGCTTCTATGGACGCGCTTATCGCGTCAAGCAGGAGATCCGCGCCGAGGATCTGCGCCGACGCCTGTTGATTACCCTCGATCACGAGGTCGACGTCCTGGAACATCAGTTCGCCCGCAATCGCGTCAGCCAGCTGCGGGGCAAGGCCCACTTCATCGACCCCAAGACCCTTGAGGTGGAAAAAGAGGACGGCGAGGTCCTGCGTGTGCAGACGGAAGCCGTGCTGCTTGCCGTGGGCACCCGGCCCTACCGGCCAGCCCATATTCCCTTCGACGGCACGAACATCCTCGACAGCGACGAAATTCTGGAAATCAAGGAACTGCCGCGGTCAATGGTCGTCATCGGCGCCGGCGTCATCGGCATCGAATATGCGACGATCTTCAGCGCGCTCGATACGGCCGTCACGGTCGTCGAGCCGCGTGATACGATGCTGGACTTCATCGACAAGGAAATCGTCGAGGATTTTTCCTATCAGCTGCGTGACCGCAACATGAAACTGATCTTCGGCCAGACGGTGGAAAAGGTCGAGAAGGAGCCGAGCGGACGCTGTCGGGTGATGCTGCAGAACGGTCGCGTGCTCACCGCGGAACTGGTGCTTTTCGCTGCGGGACGGGTCGGTGCGACCGATCTGCTCAACCTTGAAGCCTGCGGCCTCGAGGCCGACAGCCGCGGCCGTATCAAGGTCGATCCGGAGACCTTCCAGACCGCGGTTCCCGGTATCTATGCCGCCGGCGACGTGGTCGGCTTTCCGAGCCTTGCCTCGACCTCGATGGAACAGGGCCGCATTGCCGCCCGCCATGCCGTCGGCGCGCCGGCACAGGAGCCGCCGCAATATTTTCCCTATGGCATCTATGCCGTCCCCGAAATCTCGACCTGCGGGCTGACGGAGGAAGAAGTCCAGCAGCGCGGCATTCCCTACGAATGCGGTATCGCCCATTTCCGCGAGACCTCGCGCGGCCATATCATGGGGCTCGACAGCGGCCTCCTGAAAATGATCTTCTCGCTGAAGACCCGACGCCTGCTCGGCGTCCACATCGTCGGTGAGGGAGCGACCGAACTCGTGCACATCGGCCAGGCGGTGCTGAACCTGAAGGGCACCGTCGAATATTTTGTCGAGAATACGTTCAACTATCCAACGCTCGCCGAAGCCTACAAGATCGCGGGGCTCGATGCATGGAACCGGATGGGGGAGTTGAAGAAGGAAGCGTGAGTTGGCGGCTGGTTTGCGCTATTGGGCGACGTTGCAAAAACTAGGAAAACAAGTGTCGCTTTAATTGGGAATTTTGTGAGAACGGTATACTTGCCAAGCCAATCTAAAAACAGGATCATGCGCTCGTCCGTGTAACTGGCGAATACAGATGGGACACCATCGGGGAGCACGGAGACACAAAGCCGCTCGCCTGGGCATCCTCCAAAACCGAAAGGAGCATGTCCATGCCTGAGACAACCGTTTTCTTTGGGATTCTCGGTGCTCTCCTGATTGGGGCCATCAGCCCCGGTCCGAGTTTCGTTCTCGTATCCAGAATCGCCGTTACCGCATCCAGACTCGACGGACTTGCCGCCGCTCTCGGCATGGGGCTTGGTGGGGCCTTGTTCGGGGCCGTGGCGCTCGCTGGACTAAGCGCGCTGTTGCTTCAGGTCGAATGGCTCTACATGACCCTGAAGCTCATGGGTGGGGCCTACCTTCTCTATCTAGGCATCCGCATCTGGCGCGGTGCGAGCGCGCCCCTTTCGGTCGATATGGCGACGACCTCCGAGAGAAAATCGGTGCTGCGATCCTTCACCTTCGCGTTCGCCACGCAGATCAGCAACCCGAAAACTGCTATCGTGTATGGAAGCATTTTCGCTGCCATGCTGCCGGCTTCCCCGCCGCAATGGCTGCTGTTCACTCTTCCTCCGATGATCTTCTTTGTCGAAGCGTCGTGGTATGCGATCGTCGCGCTTGCGTTTTCTGCCAATAAGCCGCGCGCCGTCTATCTCCATTCCAAAACATGGATCGACCGGGTCGCGGGTGCTGTCATGGGCGCATTGGGCGTTCGGCTGCTCGTGGAGGCTATGCAGTCGCAGAAATCCCAAGTTTTGCCCTAATCGGCCAACGGCTAAATCTCAAGGGATATTTCTGTCGCGAAAGTCCGGTGCAAAAGTCAGCCTTTCGCGACCGACATTTGCGACACTTTACGGCTATTGCTCCGACGGCGGATGGCCGCTTAGGGGGCTGAACTCAGACAGCAGCAGCAGATACTTGGATGTCCGCTTCTCCTTTCGAGACCCTGACGTCGAACAGTCCGCATCCGGCTCCATAGCCGCCCTCCAACGAAAAAAGCCGCCCCACCGGGCGGCCTTTCCACATGTCCGTTCGATAATTCGAAGATTATTCGGCGTCGCCTTCGGCGGCCTTCTTCTTCGGAGCAGCCTTCTTCTTCGGAGCGGCTTCTTCGCCTTCGGCAGCGTCTTCAGCCTTGGCAGCAGCCTTCTTCTTCGGTGCAGCCTTCTTGGCCGGCTTGTCGCCTTCCTCGGCTTCGTCGTCAGCCAGAAGCTCTTCCTTGGAGACCTTCTTGTCGGTGACGTCGATTTCGCTCAGCAGCTTGTCGATAACCTTTTCCTCGAACAGCGGGGCACGCAGCGAAGCGGCAGCGCCGGGGGTGTTGCGGAAGAAGTCGAGGATCTGCTTTTCCTGGCCCGGGAACTGCTGGAGCTGGGCGAAGAGCGCCCGCTGCATTTCGTCGTCGGAGACTTCTACGCCGCCCTTCTCGCCGATTTCGGAGAGAACGAGGCCGAGGCGAACGCGACGCTCGGCCAGTGTGCGATATTCCTCGCGCGCCTTTTCCTCGGTCGTGTCTTCATCTTCGAAGGTCTTGCCGGACTGGGCGAGATCGGTGTTGATCTGGCGCCAGATGTTTTCGAACTCGGCATCCACCAGCTTCGACGGGGCGTCGAACTTGTACATGGCGTCGAGCTGGTCGAGGATCTGGCGCTTGACCTTCTGACGGGTGACGTTGCCGTACTGGCTCTCGATCTGGCCGCGAACGATTTCCTTGAGCTTTTCGAGCGATTCGATGCCGAGCTTGGAAGCCAGTTCATCGTTAATCTCGACAGCGGCAGGCGCTGCGACTTCCTTGACGGTGACGTCGAAGGTGGCTTCCTTGCCGGCCAGGTTCTTCGCCGGATAGTCTTCCGGGAAGGTCACGGTGATGGTCTTTTCGTCGCCGGCCTTGACGCCGACGAGCTGGTCTTCGAAGCCCGGGATGAAACGGCCGGAGCCGAGAACCAGTTCGGCGTCAGAGTCGGTGCCGCCGTCGAAGGCAACGCCGTCGACCTTGCCGACATAATCCATGGTGACGCGGTCGCCGTCAGCGGCCTTGCCCTTCTTGGTTTCGAAGGAACGGGCGCTTTCGGAGATCTTGAGGATCTGTTCGTTGACTTCGTCTTCGGAGACGTCGACGACTTCGCGCACGACCTTGATGCCGGAAACCGGCTTCAGCTCGATCGGCGGCAGGACTTCATAGGCCATGGTGAATTCGAAGTCGGCCTGGGCGGTCAGGATCTTCTCGGCTTCGCCCTCGTCCTCGGTCATGGCGATTTCCGGCTGGGTCGCCGACTTTTCGCCGCGTTCCGAAAGGATCGAGGTCGGCTTCTCGCGGAGGATCTCGTTGACGAGGTCAGCCATGATGGACTTGCCGTACATCTTCTTCAGATGTGCGACCGGCACCTTGCCCGGGCGGAAGCCGTTGATGCGGACCTTGTCCTTGGCTTCGGCCAGGCGCTCGTTCATGCGAGCTTCCATGTCCTTTGCCGGAATGACGACCTTGATTTCGCGCTTCAGCCCTTCAGCGAGCGTTTCGATAACCTGCATGTTCATACCTTCATGTCGTGGCGGCCGTGCTCGGACAGCCGGTTGTTTCCCTGAGCACGACGCCGGAATTCAAAGATTTCCCGGGCGTGGCTGCGACGCAATCCTCAAGCATTCTGCCAGGCAATATGGCGCAGAGAGCGACGTGAACGGCTACCTTTCCGTTCCGCATCTACCCGCGCGGCAAACCTGGTGCGGGTAGAGAGACTTGAACTCCCACGCCTTGCGGCACCAGAACCTAAATCTGGCGTGTCTACCAATTTCACCATACCCGCGTCCAAGAGAACCGCATGCTGCCCTCAGCATGGCCCCTCCGGAGCGCGCGTCTCTATATCACCCGTTTTTATACACGCAAAGGAAAAATGACAGGCAAAGCCCGGCTCCCACGGGAATCAGCCGCAGTCACCGGTGGTGCGGCGGCCAAACATTGTCGCGAACAGGACCGGACAAATCGCAGATCGAGGGCTCAGTAGAGCGGTTCTTCATAGAGCGACTTGCCATCGATGCGCAATTCACGGATCTGCCCAAGGCCGTCCGCGCCGACCCGCACGGCAACCGAGACGGCGCCCTCGTTGCGTTCTTCCTCGATCGCCCGCCCCTCGCCTTCCGGCACGTAATAACGCTCGATTCCGTAATCGACCCGCAGGCTTCCCTCGGTGTCAGCGGCCAGCCTGTATGTCTGGAACGGCTGGGTATGCATGACAACCGTTCCTTCGACGAGCGGCAACTCTGCGAAGGAGGCCTCGTCCACCACCCAGAAACCATCGGCTCCAGGCTTGAGGCGAACATTCATCTCCACCCAGTCATAGGGTTCCGGCCTGTCGCCCTTCACCAAGGCGAGGGGTATCGTGGAAATATCATAGGAAAGGACCACGTAATCGCCGCGCAGCAGATCGCGGGGATCGACCGGCGCGGTCTTCAGCAGGATCTCCGCTCCCGAACGCAGGACGGAAGCGCGTTTCTCGATCATCGCAGCCAGCACCGCCGTCTGCACAAGGGAGAGAACCGCGGCTATCGCGAGATAACGGACAAGCGGACGGCTGAACATCCGGGTCATCGGGCGACCTCCCCATCCTTTCGGGCGAAGAGCTTTTCAAGCTTCACCACAACGAAGGCCAGCGCGGCGACGACAAGTCCCGCCAGCAGGAAGAAGGCGGAAGTGCCGAGCATGGAATCGATGGTCACGAACGACAGGTAAAGGACCTCCGCCGCAAAGATAACATAGGCGAGATAGCGAACGGCGCCGTTGTCGCGTCCTTCCAGCGAAAGGGCGAGCAGCGTCGTGCCGATAGTCAGCAAGGCGAGCAGAGCCAGTTCGCCGCCCTCCGTCCAGTGAAAATGCAGGAGGCCCAGGCCGAGCGACGTCAGCACGAAGCTGTAGAAGGCCGGGGAAGCGCCCCGCCGGCGGGCAAGGGCCGAAACCGGTGACTGCGGCAGCGCCACCGCCAGGAAGGCCAGCATACCCACAACCACGAACAAAAGCGCCACCGCCAGGTCGGCATGAAGCGAATAGAGCCACACGCACCAGGACAGGAGAAGAATATAGATGAGATGCCGCGACCGCTCGGCTCCGCTCCATTGAGCGAGCGCTGCCAGTACAAGGCCTGCGGCGGGCGGCCAGAAGGCATAGCCCCCCCTCCATTCCGCTTCATATTGCTCGAGATAGGTGCCAAAAACGACAAAGGCCAAAAAGCCTGCGAAAACGGTGAGAGCCGCGGAGCGGAATGCCGCCGCCGAGGCCACCGTCATGGCAAACCACAGCAGCATGGCATCGAGCGTGTCGCCGGAAAGGTGATAGAGCTGGCCGATGAGTGCGATCGCTCCTCCGAAACTCGCCGCCCCCAGAACCAGCAGCGCAGCACCGAACCGGTCCGCGCCACGGCTGAAGGCGAGCGCCGCGGAAAGGTAGAAAATCCATATCAGCAGAATGACGCCGAAGACCTTGGTGAGACGCGGTATGTCCTGCCAGTTGGCGGCAATCAGAAGCAGGATCGACGCGGCGATCAGCACGGCCGCGAGAATCATCAGCACACCGCCGACGCTGAAGGAGGACTTGCGGGAATCGAGTTCCTTCAGCAAGGCTTCGGCGGTGGCGGAGGGAATCATTCCCTTGTCCACCCAGATCGCAAGATCCCGCGTCAACCGTCCCCGATACATCGATCCCCCCAGTTGTCACCATCCAGCGAGAAGCGGCCGGAAAGTGGTTCCCGTTCTTTTCCTACAGTCTGTTCCGAGCCCGAGAGAAAGACAATCACCAAAACGCCGGATCATGTCAGGCAATGTCCATGCAAGATATGCATGGCTTCCATGAAGATATCGCACTGCACAAAACCAATCTTATGCGGTAGATAATAATCAACAACGATCACGAAGGATCAAACGGTTCCGTGATCGTTCGGTGGATGATCCACCAGATAGCTTCGACCTGTGCACTCCTCCTCCCAGCACAGCGTCGATTTGACCGGCGACACTCCTCCTCCCAGTCGCTGGTCGCTCAAAATGACGCTCACCGGACCTCCTCCCCCGGTGAGCGTTATTTTTTTGCCCTCCACACCGTCATCGGGCAGTCGCTCGTCCCGACCCGCCGGTCGTGTGCCGCGCAAAACGAGGCACGCCTCACTCCTCCATGAACCGTCAATGCTGCATCGGTCGCCGAAAAATGCAGCAGTTTACCCTTTGCTAACCACTGCCTTATGCATCTTCCGCATAGGTGTCATACAGGTTTGAGCCTTCATCTCTTTTGCGTCGCAGCATATATTAGCGCCATGAGATCACGAGGCGCCCGAAAGAGGAGCGCCGCAGATAGGAAAGAGGCATATCATGAACTTCGCTCGCTCGCTGAACAACTGGCGCAAGTACCGTCAGACCGTAACCGAACTCGGCCGCATGAGCGACCGTGAACTTCGCGACCTCGGCATCGGCCGTGAGGACATCCGTCGCGTTGCCCGTCAGGCTGTTGCCGGCTAATCCCGCCAGCATTCAGACCTTGAAAAAGGCCTCCCGTTTCGGGGGGCTTTTTTATTTGCCGCACGTTTTCTCAGATGGCCGAAACCCGTGCCTATTTCTTGTCCTCTGCCCCCATATTCGGCACATCCCTGCACAAATGCATAGCAGTCGCTTATAATTTGCACTGCACAATCTTGTTTTACAGGCGTATAAGAGGGCCAATCGCTGATGCGGAATGAGCCGCAGGACCAGCGCACAAGATCACATCCGAGGAAACGACCATGAACCCGATCCGCATTGCAAAGAACTGGATTAGCTACCGCCGCACGATGGCCGAACTGGGCAATCTGTCCAACCAGGCTCTCTCCGACATCGGTATCACCCGTTACGAAATCCGTAACATCGCTTCGCGCTCCTTTCGTTAATCGATAAGGTTGCTGCGTAAGCTTCGTGAACGGCGCCATCCGGCGCCGTTTTTGATTCCGGGGTCTTCCAATTCCGGGCCTTTTGATTTCTGGGCCTTTTGATTTCCGGGGCCGGAATGGAAATGATTGGAAGCGGGACCGGCCCGTGATAAGCAGCCGCCCATGACAAACACCACGATTTCCCCAATTCACGTCATCGGCGGCGGGCTCGCCGGTTCGGAGGCCGCCTGGCAGGCCGCACAGGCCGGTGTCCCGGTTATCCTGCACGAGATGCGCGGCGTGCGCGGCACGGACGCACACAAGACGGACAGCCTTGCCGAACTCGTCTGCTCCAACTCCTTCCGCTCCGACGACGCGACATCGAACGCGGTCGGCGTGATCCATGCGGAAATGCGGCTTGCCGGCTCTCTCATCATGGCCTGCGCCGACAAGCATCAGGTTCCGGCCGGCGGTGCGCTTGCCGTCGATCGCGACGGCTTTTCCGACGCCGTCACCGCGGCCATCTCCTCGCATCCGCTCATCACCGTCGTGCGGGAGGAAATCCGAGGCCTTCCGCCAAAGGACTGGGGCCTGACAATCGTCGCGACCGGCCCCCTCACCTCGCCCGATCTTGCGGAGGCCATCCGTGCGGAAACCGGTGAGGATGCGCTCGCCTTCTTCGACGCCATCGCCCCGATCGTCTACCGCGACAGCATCGACATGGAGATTTGCTGGTACCAGTCCCGCTACGACAAGGTGGGACCGGGCGGTACAGGCAAGGACTATATCAACTGCCCGATGGACGAGGCCCAGTACAATGCCTTTGTCGATGCCTTGATTGCCGGCGACGCGGTGGGTTTCAAGGAATGGGAAGGCACGCCCTATTTCGACGGCTGCCTGCCGATCGAGGTTATGGCCGAACGGGGCCGCGAAACGCTGCGGCACGGGCCGATGAAACCGATGGGCCTCACCAATGCCCACAATCCGACCGTCAAACCCTATGCCGTCGTGCAGCTTCGTCAGGACAATGCGCTCGGCACGCTTTACAATATGGTGGGTTTCCAGACGAAGCTCCGCTATGGCGCCCAGGCCGAAATCTTCCGGATGATCCCCGGCCTCGAAAATGCGGAGTTCGCCCGCCTCGGCGGACTGCATCGGAACACCTACATTCACTCGCCCGTGCTGCTCGATCCGTCGCTGCAACTGAAAAGCCGCCCCGGCCTGCGGTTTGCCGGCCAGATCACCGGCTGCGAAGGCTATGTGGAAAGCGCGTCCGTGGGACTGCTCGCAGGCAGGTTTGCCGCAGCGGAACGCAAGGGCGAGCCGGTCCGGTTGCCGCCGGCGACGACGGCGCTCGGTTCCCTGCTGAACCACATCACCGGCGGGCATATCGTCAATGATGAGGAACCGGGCAAGCGCTCGTTCCAGCCTATGAACATCAATTTCGGCCTGTTCCCCGAACTCGAACCGGGCTCGATCGTCAAGCCGGAGGGCGTCAAACGCTTTCGCGGCAAGGACAAGACAATCATGAAGCGGCAGCTCATCGCCGCCCGCGCGCTTGCAGACTGCAAGGCCTGGCTCGAGACTGGCGACCGCTGAGACTTTCCTGTTCCGGTGAAATTCAGCCCGTTGGCAGCGCGCCGGCAGACGGCGCGTCGCGTCCGGCCGGAGCGACGTAATTCCCAAGAAGCCAGAGCGAGACTTCGGCTGCTTCCGCCGGCGTGGCAAAGGTGAAGTCGCCATTGTGGAAGGGTGCGTCGAGGAATTCGATCGAGAAGCCACGACCATCGGGCAGATCGCGCACCCGGACTGTGCCCGGCTCGATCAGATGGCAGGCATAGTGGCCCCGGAGACTGCGCATGAAGCCCGCCTTGTTGTCATGCAGGCGCACGAAAACGGCCTTGCCATCCGCCGTGGCATGCAGGCTGCGGATCGCCTCCTTGGGAAAAGCGCGGCCGAATTCCATGATGGCGAGGCCCGTGTCATGCAGATTGTCCTCGGCGGCCCGCTTCGTCATGCGCGTCGAATAATACGCGAAGACCGCGACCAGTCCGAAGATGAACGTCCAAGTGACCAAGCTCACGCCATGCCTCCAAATCCAGGCCGGTTTTCCGGCGGCGGACGAAGCGATAACAGACGAGCCTTGCGCGAATTTGACCGCGATCAGAATCGCCCGGCATAGGCCGCGCGCATCATCCTCAGTTGCCGGCGCCATTGGGCCGGCCTGATGTCCCGTTCGAAGATGCCGGCGCCAGCGCTCCGGGCGGCGAGAAGGACGGGCTCCGCCAGCGCCACCGGCAGATAGGCGGCAACGAGACTGCGCGGCAGTCTGCCGCCGCTGCGCGCCTTGCGCAAGTGGTCGAGGCCTAGACCGGCGAAGGCTTCGATCGCTGCCGAAATTCGCTCGCGATCGCTCCCGGCGAGAAAACCATCCCGATCGAGACCGACAGCCGAAAGAATCTGCAGCGGCAGGAAAAGCTGGCCACGGGCGCGATGGCCCGGCATCAGCAGCAAGGCGCCTGCAATCGCCTGGGCAACGCCGGCATGACCGGCGATATCCGCGCAGGAAGGCGAAGCCGCCGGATCGAGCACCAGGCTCGCAAGCTGGACCAAGGCGGCTGCCGTCTCTCCGGCATAACCTTCCAGCATCGCCGTCGTTTCGACCGGATCGTCATAGAGATCGAAAATCCGCGCATCGACCATGGACTGAAGCGCCGCGACCGGCAGGCGATGTTGCTCGACGGCCTGAAGCAGGGCTGCGGCGATGGGGTTTGCCTCTGTCGAGCCGTGTCCGGCTCCGGCGAGGAGATCCCGCCAGTATTGCAGCCTCACCTCGCCCGGCAGGGGTTCACGCACCAGATCGCGGATCCGGGCGATTTCCGCGTTGAAGGCGTAGAGCGCCGCCAGCGCTCCGCGTTTTTCCACAGGCGACAGCAGACAGGCGAGATAACGGTCTCTGTCCGTCTCACGCAGTGCCGCAAGAGCGAGGTTGTCATTCGTCGACAGTTGCTGGCTCACTGAGCTTCCGCTTTCTCAGACGGCTATGAGTGCAGCGGCGACCGCCCGCTGTTCGGCCAGCATGATATTGTAGGTGCGCACGGCGGCGCCCGTGCCCATCGGATCGCTGGAAATGCCCCGCGCCTTCAGTGCAGCCTTGAGATCGGCGGGCAAGGGACGAAGCTGCTTGCCGGTTCCGACCAGCAGCACTTCGATATCCCTCGATTCCTCCAGGACGCGCTCGAATGCGGCAAGCGTCAGCGGCGCGCCCTCCTCCATATCCCAGCCATAGATGCCGGAAGGCATGAGCAACAGGGAACCGCGATGGGACATGTCGGCGAAGCGGAAACCGCCATTGCCGTAGGCGTCGATCGGCGCCCGGCCGGGAAAATGCGCCTGCCGGACGACGATGCCCTTGCCTGTCGGCCCGAGCGCCACCGTCAGGCCTCGACCTTACCGGAGACAGGACGCGCCTTGTCGACATCTTCCTTCTGGAAGGCCTCGGGACGCAGGCGGAAGGCGATCAGCACGGGCGCCGCGATGTAGACCGACGAGAAGGTGCCGACGATGACGCCGAACAGCATCGCCAGCGTGAAGGAGGAGATCACCTCGCCGCCGAAGAGATAGAGCGCCACCAGCGCCAGGAAGGTGGTCGAACCGGTCAACACCGTACGCGACAGCGTCTGGTTGATCGAGGTATCGATCAGGACGTTGAGCGGCATCTTCTTGTAGCGCCTGAGGTTTTCACGCATTCGGTCATAGACGACAACGGTGTCGTTGAGCGAATAGCCGATGATGGTCAGGATCGCCGCGATGCTCGTCAGGTTGAATTCGATGCCGAGGAAGACGAAGAGGCCAAGCGTCAGGATCACGTCGTGCAGGGTCGCGATGATCGCGCCTACGGCGAACTGCCATTCGAAGCGGAACCAGATGTAGATCAGGATGAAGATCAGCGACACGCCGACGCCGATGGTGGCGCTCCTCGTCAATTCCCCCGAAACGGCCGGACCGACCACCTCGACACGGCGGAACTCATAAGCATTCTCGAGCTCGCCGCGAACCAGCGTGATCGCCGACTGCTCGGCATTCTCGCCGCCCTCCTGCGCCTGGATGCGGATCAGAACGCTCGACGGATCGCCAAAGCCCTGGGCCTGGATTTCCCCGAGGTTGAGTTGGCTCAGACGGTCGCGGATATCGGCGATATCGGCTGCGCCGTTGCGCGCCTTCACCTCGATGATCGAGCCGCCCTTGAAATCGATGCCGAGGCTGAGGCCGATCGTCATGAAGCCGATGACGGAAGCGAGCGCCAGCGCACCCGCGACCGCGAATGTGTAGCGGCGGATCGCCATGAAGCGGATGTTCTGGGCGTCGAAGATGCCGGTGCGGATACCCTTCGGCAAATGCTTCGGCCTGCGCCAGCGATACCACATCGCCATCAGCCAGCGCGTCATGGTGAAAGCCGTAAAGACGGTCGTCACGATACCGACGGCGAGCGTCACGGCAAAGCCGCGCACCGGGCCGGAACCGAGGAAGAAGAGAACCAGCGCGGCGATCAGCGTCGTCAGGTTGGCGTCGACGATCGTCGCGAAGGCCTTGTTGAAGCCCGTGTCGATGGACTGGATCAGCGATCGGCCGCTTTTGACCTCTTCGCGGATGCGCTCGTAGACAAGAACGTTGGAGTCGACCGCCATGCCCATGGTCAGCACGATACCGGCGATACCCGGCAGGGTGAGCGTTGAGCCGAGAAGCGTCAGAACGGCAAGAATCATCACGACGTTGGCTGCAAGCGCGATATTCGCCATCACACCGAAGGTGCCATAGAAACCGAGCATGAAGAGCACGACGAAGATCGCACCGATGCCGCTTGCCGTGACGCCGGCATTGATCGAATCCTGGCCGAGGCCCGGGCCGACGGTCCGTTCCTCGACGACCGTCAGCGTCGCCGGCAAGGCACCGGCACGCAGGAGAACGGCGAGATCGTTGGCGCCCTCCACCGAGAAATTGCCGGAGATCTGGCCGGAACCGCCGATGATCGGCTCGCGGATGACCGGCGCCGAGATCACCTGGTCGTCGAGAACGATGGCGAAGGGACGACCGACGTTCTGCTGCGTCGCCTGGGCGAAGCGTTGCGACCCCTTGCTGTCGAAGCGGAAGGTGACGACCGGCTCGTTGGTCTGCTGGTTGAAGCTCGCCTGCGCGTCGACCAGATTCTCGCCGGAAACGAGCGCACGCTTTTCGATCAGATAGGGAACCGCCGGATCGTCGGTGGAATAAAGTACCTCCGACGTCGCCGGCGGACGGCCGTTGATCGCCTCAACGACCGGCATGCTCGTGTCGACCATGTGGAAGGAGAGCTTGGCGGTCTGGTTCAGCAGCGATTTCAGGCGCTGGGGGTCCTGTAGGCCGGGAACCTGAACGATGATGCGATCGTTGCCCTGCCGCTGGATCAACGGCTCGGTGGTGCCCAGCTCGTCGACGCGCCGGCGAACCACTTCCATCGACTGTGTCAGTGCCGAAGAGGCGCGGTAATCGATACCGGCGTCGGTAAGATTGAACCGGAGGAGCGTCCCGTCCTCGGTCAGCGTCGCCTCCTGGATGGAGCCGCCGGTCAGTCCGCCGACGCTCACGGGCGCGGTAATGTTCTCCAGCGCCTTCTTGGCCGCTTCGACCTTATCGGCATCCGTGATGCGGACCTGGATCTGCTGGCCCACGCCGGAAAGGCCGGTATAACGAATGCCCGCGTCACGCAAGGCGGCGCGGATATCGCTGACCGTCGTTTCGAGACGCTCCTTGACGATGTCGGCGCGCTCGATCTTGAGCATGATGTGGGAACCGCCCTGCAGGTCCAGGCCGAGCGTCACCTGCCTGTGCGGCAACCAGGACGGAAGAGAGCGAAGTTGTTCCTCGCTGAAAACGTTAGGCAATGCCACCAACACGCTCACCAGCACGGTGAGCCAAATGAAGATCGTCTTCCAGCGCGAAACGTATAGCATGTAACTCTCGAAATCAGAGGTTTGCTTCAGCGGACGGAAGCCGGCAGCACCGGCCTCCTGCCCGGCAGCATCAGGAGGCCGAAGCCTCGGTCTTCACCGGCTCGCCCTTGACGCGGACTTCGGCAATATAGGTGCGCAGCGCACGGACCTTGACGCCTTCGGAAATCTCGACCTCGAGTTCCTTGTCGTCGACGACCTTGGTGACCTTGCCGACGATGCCGCCACCCATGACGACCTGGTCGCCGCGGCGGATGGAGGACAGGGTTTCCTCGCGCTTCTTCATCTGCTGGCGCTGCGGACGGATCAGCAGAAAATACCAGATCAGCATCAGCGGCGCGAAAAGGAACAGCATTTCGAGACCGGAGCCGAATGCACCGGTTGCAGCAGTCCCTTCTTGGGCGAAGGCTTCAGTAATGAACATCAATAACTCCCTAGACAAGCCAAGCGCACGGGCAGCCGCGGCCCCCCGCATCAGGTCGCCGGAATATAGTGACCGGCCCTGCGAATGCAACAAAAACAGCGGCGATGCGTACCGTTTTACCGCCTCTTACCCTTTCGAGCCCGAAAACGCCATGGTAGCGCCGGGGAAAACCGTGAACGCACTTGCCGGAACAAACCTGGGAGGGAATCGTGATGTCCGAAGACATCAATCTTTCGCTGCTCGCTGAACTGCGCCGGCTGACGGCAGCCGTCGAACGGCTGGCCGGCCCCGGCACCGCCGAAAACGACTGGGGCGCCGCCGACTGCTTCGTCTGGAGCCCGGCGCGTCAGGAACTCCAGCCCGTGAAACGGCCGAACCGCATCGCGCTCAAGCTTATCCGCGGCGTCGATCACGTCCGCGATATCCTGCATGAAAACACGCTGCGCTTCGCCGAGGGCTATCCGGCCAACAACGTGCTGCTCTGGGGCGCACGCGGCATGGGCAAATCCTCGCTGGTAAAGGCGGTCCACGCCGACGTCCTCGCCGAGACCGGCATCTCGCTGAAACTCGTCGAGGTGCACCGCGAGGACATTGCCACCCTGCCCGCGCTTCTCGACATCGCCAAGGATGTGCCGCACCGGGTCATCGTCTTCTGCGACGACCTGTCCTTCGATCACGACGACACGGCCTACAAGTCGCTGAAGGCGGCACTCGACGGCGGCATCGAGGGCCGGCCGGACAATGTGCTTTTCTATGCGACATCCAACCGCCGGCACCTGCTTCCGCGCCACATGATGGAGAACGAGCAATCCACCGCCATCAACCCGTCGGAAGCCGTCGAGGAGAAGGTTTCGCTTTCGGACCGGTTCGGTCTCTGGCTCGGTTTCCACAAGTGCAGCCAGGACGACTATCTCGCGATGATCGACGGTTATGCCGAGCATTTTTCCCTGCCGCTCGACAGCGAACAGCTTCACCGCGAGGCGCTGGAATGGGCCACCACGCGCGGCGGCCGCTCCGGCCGCGTCGCTTGGCAATATATTCAGGATCTCGCCGGGCGCCTTCGCGTCAGAACCGACCACGCCTGAAAATGCCCTGAACGAGAAAAGGTCCGGATTTCCGGACCTTTTCAACGCCTGCCTGGGACGCAATACCTATTCCAGGAAAGTCATCGGGTTGACCGGGGTCGCATCCTTGCGAACCTCGAAGTGCAGCATCGGGCGCTTGATGTTGCCGCTCATGCCGGAGGTGGCGATCTGCTGGCCGCGCTGGACCTTCTGGCCGCGCTGGACCGAAAGCGCATCGGCGTGTCCGTAGACGGTGACCGTTCCGTCGTCGTGGCGCACCAGGACGGTATTGCCCAGTTCCTTCAGGCCGTTGCCGGCATAGATGACCACACCGTTTTCGGCAGCCTTGACCGGCGTGCCCTGCGGCACGGAGATGTCGATGCCGTCATTGCGCTTGCCCTCGACGTTTGCGCCATAACCGGCGACCACCGCACCGCGGACCGGCCAGCGATACTTGCCGATGCCGGTGGCTTCGGGGGCATCTTCCTTCGTATCGACGGAGGCGACTTCGCTGACGGACTGGGTGGCGGCCGGCGGCTTATATGCGGCCGGCGCGGGCTTGGTGTCCTTCGTCGGGACAGAAGCGGTCTTGACCGGGTCGGCAGCGGGCGTCTTTTCCGGAGCGGAAGCCACCTGGCTCGATGCGCCCGGCATCTTCAGCTTCTGGCCGATGCGGATGTTGCCGTCGGTGATGCCGTTCGCTTTCTTGAGGGCATCGACGGATACACCGTTCGCCTTGGCGATCTTGTTGAGGGAATCCCCCGGCTTGACGACATAAGCACCGGGTGCGGCGCCGGCAGCGGCGTCCGATTTGCCGGTGGCGCTCGATGCGACCGCCTGAGACTTGTCGCGCGAAGTCGGCGTGCTCGGCAGGACGGCGACGTTCTGTTCCGGCGATTGCGGCGCCAGCGGCTTCTGACCGTTGACCGGCAGGCCGGAAGCATCGGCCGCAGCACGGGCGGCGTTCTTCTGGCCGGCGAGGGACGGAATGATGACGAGCTGCCCGGTGGCGGCGTCGGAGGCGTGGCTGAGGCCGTTCGCCTTGAGGATTTCGCGTTCCGGCACGCCATAGCGCTGCGCCAGCGTCGCGATGGTTTCGCCGGACTTCAGCGTCACGCGGGTGGCGTTCGCCGTCGTCCAGCCGGAAGCCGGGCGGGTGGATCCGGTGGACAGGTCATCCGCATTCAGGTTGCGCGGCGGAGCGCCGAGGCCGGCCGTCTGCGTATTCTTCGGCGTCCCGGGGAAAGGCTGGGCGAGAGCGGCCTGACGATCCGCGTCGCTCGACGAACCGGAGGGAGCCGCAAGCTCGGCGCGCTGAACCGAAACCGGAGCGGCGGCGCTGCGGGCAACCGACGGCGCGCTTGTCGTTGGATAGGACGACGGAGCCGAAGGATAAGGCTGACTCATGGCCTGCTGGCGGGTGGTGTAATCGGGCTGGGCGCCGGCGATATCCTGGGTCGGCATCGGCTGCTGGCCATTCATGCCGGTAATGTGCCGCCTCGGCGTCGAAGCCGTGGTCATATTGTCGGTATTGAATACGGAACTGAAGCGGGTCGCATCGGAACTGCAACCGCTGGCAACTCCAGCCAACAGCATTGCCACAGCGATACGGGCAACTGGCAGTCCGGCTTTCGGCGATACACTTTGACGCATAACTCGACCCACATTCTACGCAACTTGATGTGATTTGATTAAAGCGCGTTAGTGTTACCGGGCGGTTAACTTGCAGGAATCGCTGTGAATAATTTCGAAAAGGCGCACATTCATCGGTAGCCGCGTCCACCGACGCGCAATCGCGCTCCCGCTTGCGCCACAGGATTTCAGAGAAAGGAAGCGATCTTCGGCATCAGCGGCAGATAAGGCGCCTCGAACAGATCTTCCCGCTCGAAACGGCTGCCGGTCTTGATAAGGCGCACCATTACGCAGGTATTCTCGCCGGTCACCAGCGGTGCGAGGAACATGCCGCCAGAGACGAGTTGCTCGGCGAAGAAGCGCGGCATGGCCGGAAAGGCGGCGGTCGAAAGGATGCGGTCGAAGGTCCCCTCGCCCGAAAGACCGTTGCTGCCGTCCGACTGGCGCAGCACGACATTGCGCAGGCCGAGATTGTCAAGGCGCTGCTGGGCTCCTGCGATCAGCGTCTTGTAGCGGTCGATCGAGAGAACCCGTTCGGCAAGCCTGCCGAGCACCGCCGACATGAAGCCGCTTCCCGTGCCGATCTCCAAAACCCGCTGACCGGGTTTCACCTGCAGCAGCGACAGCAGGCGGACGGCAAGGTCGGCACCTTCCATGAAGGCGCCGCATTCGATCGGGATCGAGCGGCTGGAATAGGCGTCCTCGGAATATTGCGGGGGCACGAAGAGCGAACGGGGCGTCTGCTCCACCGCCGTCAGGAGATCGAGATCCGAGATCCCCTCCGACCGGAGCCTGAGAACGAGGGCCGCAAAACCCTCCTTTTCCAGCATGCCCGACTTCAACCCGCCGCTCCGAAACCGAGCGCCTTCGCTAGACGATCCTGCGAGGCATAGTCCGTCATGTCCAGCTTGAGCGGGGTCACGGATATCTTGTTGGCCTTGATGGCCTGCAGATCGGTTCCCTCGCGAAAACGGCTGCCGCGGTCGCCGAAGCGGAGCCAGTAATAGGGAAAACCCCGGCCATCGGCACGCTGCTCGACTTCGAGGCCGAAATCGAGCTTGCCCTGCGCCGTGACCTCGATGCCCTGCACTTCGGCGGGCGCACAGCGGGGAAAGTTGACGTTCAGGAACGTGCCATCGGGAAGATCAGCCTCGATCAACTGCGCAAGCAGCTTGGGACCAAGGGTCTCCGCGACTTCCCAGGGAATGACCCGGCCGCCATTGTCGTATTCGTAAAGCTGGCTGAGGGCGACCGAACGGACACCCTGCAGCGTCCCTTCGATGGCGCCGGCCACGGTCCCCGAATAAGTCACGTCATCGGCGAGATTGCCTCCCGCATTCACACCGGACAGAACCAGGTCGGGCTTGCCGTCGAGAACCTCCCGCACTGCCATGATGACGCAGTCGGTCGGCGTACCGCGCAGCGCAAAACGCTTGTCGGCCACCTTGCGCAGACGCAGCGGTTCCGAAATGGTCAGCGAATGGGCAAGGCCGCTCTGGTCGGATTCCGGCGCGACGACCCAGACATCGTCCGAAAGCGTCCGGGCGATGCGTTCCAGCACGGCCAGACCCTCGGCGTGGATGCCGTCGTCATTGGTCAGGAGAATGCGCATACCGTATCTCCCCTGTTTCAGGCTGCCTTCTCGATCTTCTTCAGTCCGCCCATATACGGCAGCAATGCGTCCGGAATGGTGATCGACCCGTCTTCGTTCAGGTAGTTTTCCATGACCGCGATCAGGCAACGGCCAACCGCCGTGCCGGAACCGTTCAGCGTATGCACGAAGGTCGTGCCCTTGCCGTCCTTGCCGCGATAGCGCGCATTCATACGGCGGGCCTGGAAGTCGCCGCAGACTGAGCAGGATGAAATCTCGCGATAGGTGTTCTGCCCCGGAAGCCAGACTTCGAGGTCGTAGGTCTTGCGCGAACCGAAACCCATGTCGCCGGTGCAGAGCGTCATCGTGCGGAAATGCAGGCCGAGGCGCTTCAGCACTTCTTCCGCGCAGGCCGTCATCCGCTCGTGCTCGTCGATGGAGCTTTCCGCATCGGTGATCGAGACGAGTTCGCATTTCCAGAACTGATGCTGGCGAAGCATGCCGCGGGTGTCGCGGCCGGCCGAACCTGCCTCCGAGCGGAAGGACGGCGTCAGCGCCGTAAAGCGCAGCGGCAGCTTTTCCTGCTCGAGGATTTCGCCGGACACCAGATTGGTGAGCGTCACTTCGGCCGTCGGAATCAGCCAGCGGCCGTCCGTGGTCTTGAACAGATCTTCGGCAAACTTCGGCAACTGGCCGGTGCCGTACATGGCCTCGTCGCGCACCATCAACGGCGAAGAGACTTCGGTATAGCCGTGCTCCGTCGTATGCAGATCCAGCATGAACTGGCCGAGCGCCCGCTCAAGCTTGGCGAGAGGGCCCGTCAGGACCGTGAAACGCGAACCCGACAGCTTGGCGGCCCGTTCGAAATCCATGTAGCCGAGCGCTTCGCCGATTTCGAAATGTTCCTTCGCGGGATGGTTCCAGCCGGGTCTCTGGCCGACCACGCGGGCAACCACGTTGTCGTGCTCGTCCTTGCCCACCGGCACGTCGTCGAGCGGAACGTTCGGGATGCGCGAAAGCTGGTCGGCAAGCTCGGCCGAGACGCGACGTTCTTCTTCCTCGGCCGCCGGCATGGTGTCCTTCAGCGCCGCAACCTCTGCCTTCAGCTTTTCGGCAAGCTCGGCGTTCTTCTGCGCCATCGCCGCGCCGATCTCCTTGGAGGCGGCGTTGCGGCGGGATTGCATGTCCTGAAGCGACTGGACCACGGCCCGACGCTTTTCGTCGAGCGCAATCAGTTGCGCAGCCAGTGGCTCGGCGCCGCGCTTGGCCAGCGCAGCGTCAAGGGTCTCGGCGTTTTCACGGATCCATTTGATATCAAGCATCGTCGTTCCAGGTCGTCTTGCGGTGATCGTCGGATCGGACCTGGCGGGCGCCCTGTCCGGCCCCATGGATGCATGCTCGCGATGGAAAAGGCCGGGGAAGCGAAGGCTGTCGCCCTATTCGCCCTTCTCGCCTGCCTCGCCCGCCGGAACGAGCGCGTCCGCTTCCGAAGCCCGCCGGCGCTCCACGAGTCGTGCAGCATAGATGGCTACCTCGTAGAGAAGGATGGTCGGCAAAGCAAGGCCGATCTGGGACATCGGATCGGGCGGCGTCAGCACCGCGGCGATGATGAAGGCGACGACGATGAAGTACTTGCGCTTCTCCGCTAGCCACGTGCTTTCGAGGATGCCGACGCGGGCAAGCAGAGTGGTCACGACGGGCAGCTGGAAGACCAGCCCGAAGGAAAAGACCAGCGTCATGATGAGGCTCAGATACTCCGAAACCTTGGGCATCAGAGAAATCGCCACCTCGCCCTCGCCCGGCGCCTGCTGCATGGCCAGGAAGAACCACATCACCATCGGCGTGAAGAAGAAGTAGACCAGTGCGGCGCCCATCAGGAAAAGGATCGGCGAAGCGACCAGGAACGGCAGAAACGCCGCCCTCTCGTTCTTGTAAAGACCCGGCGCCACGAACTTGTAAATCTGGGCCGCGATCACCGGAAAGGCGATGACCATGGCGCCGAACATGGCGACCTTCACCTGGGTGAAGAAGAATTCCTGCGGCGCCGTGTAGATCAGTTCGGCCTTGCCGACGTCGAGGCCGGCCCACATCACCGCCCACTTGTAGGGAATGACAAGCAGGTTGAAGAGCTGCTTGGCAAAGGCGAAGCATGCGATGAACGCGACGAAGAATGCACCCAGCGCCCAGATGAGGCGGGAGCGCAGTTCGATCAGATGCTCGATCAGCGGCTGCGGCTTGTCTTCGATGTCGCCGCTCATGCACGGTCCTCGGTCTTTGTCTTGCGGGGTTTGCTGGTCCTGGCCGCCTTGACGGGCGAAGCCTCCGCGGCAGCCTTGGGAGCGGCAGCTTTGCGGGTCCGCTTGGCAGGTGCTGCGGCTTCGACAACGGGTGCCGGAACAACGGATTCAGCGGGCGTCTTTGGTTTCCGGCTGCGGCTTGTCGGCTTGGCAGCGGAAGCCTTGACCGTATCAACACCGGTAGAAGCGGATGTCGCCACTGCTGCGGGAGCAGCGGCCGGTGCGGCCGCCGGCGCCGGCTGCGAGAGATCGGATGGCGTTCCGGACAGCGGAGCCGGTATTTCCGGCAGGATGGATGTCGCCTCTTCCAAGGATGCAGCGTCCGACGGCATCACGCTCTTGTTATCGGGCTTCGTCGCCTTCTGCAGGTCGGCCTTGATCTCATTGCCCATCTGGCGCAGCGGATTGATCGCGTCACGCAGGGAGGACGCGGGATTGAGCTTTCGCGCCTCATCCACGCTCTGACGCAGATCGTCCAGTTCAGCTTCCCGCAGGGCCTCGTCGAACTGGGCGCGGAATTCCCCTGCGGTGCGACGAAGCCGCGCCGTCATCTTTCCGAAGGCACGGATCATCGGCGGCAAGTCTTTCGGCCCCACCACCACGATCAGAATTACCGCGATGACGAGCAACTCGCTCCAGCCTATATCCAGCATCAAAAGGCTCCCGACGCCATATTCCGAGACCGCCGAGCGGCCGTAACGCGCTTACTTGGTCTCTTCGACCTTATGGTCGACCGTCTTGCCCGGAGCCTGATTTTCGGCTTCGTCGTCAGACATGCCCTTCTTGAAGCTCTTGATGCCCTTGGCAACGTCACCCATCAGTTCAGGGATCTTGCCACGGCCGAACAGCAACAGGACGATGGCCAATACGATCAGCCAGTGCCACATGCTAAAAGAACCCATTACTGTCACTCCTTGTTTGCGTGTCCCACCGATTTAAGGTGTTTCAGCTTGTTTTTCAAATACGAAAATGTCCTGTGGATTCACAGTCACCGTGACGTCACGAAGCCCCTGCGGCAGGATGTCAGCCCGGATGCGCGAACGAACCGGACGCTCGGTTCCAGGCACGGCAAGTTCCAGCAGTTCCACAACACCCAGAAAACGGCGCGAAAGAATACGCGCGGGTATCGCACCGCCCTCCTCCCGCAGCCCAACGCCGGACAATCTGACGGCGACGGAGACGGACTGGCCGTCCTTCATGCCGGGCGCGGAGGTCGTTCCGAGCGGCGTTTCGACACGGCCATCGCGCACGACGCCGGAAAACTCATTGATTTCCGAAAAGAAGGCGGCGGTAAAAAGATCTTTCGGCCGGCGATAGAGATCGTCTGAGGTTCCGACCTGCACCAGACGTCCGTCGCGCAGCAGGGCAATCCGGTCAGCCATGCGCATCGCCTCCTCGGCGTCGTGGGTAACCACGACGGCGGTCGCTCGCGTCTCGCGCAGGATCGCAAGCGTGTCGGCGCGAATGGTGTCCTTTAACCGGGAATCAAGGCCGGAAAAGGGCTCGTCCATCAGGAGGACTCCGGGCCGCGGCGCAAGCGCCCGGGCCAGCGCCACGCGCTGCTGCTCGCCACCCGAAAGCGCATGGGGATATTTGTCGGCATAATGGGCAAGACCGACGCGCTCGAGCGCCGCCATGGCTCCGGAGACCGCCTCCTTCGGCGGCAGGGCGGTCAGGCCGAAACGGACGTTATCGAGCACGTTCATATGCGGAAAGAGCGCAAAATCCTGGAACATCAGCCCGATGCCACGCTTTTCGGGAGGGATGAAACCGGAGGGTCCGGCGACCTCGCGATCGTTCATCAGCAGGCGACCGGAAGACTGTACCTCGATCCCGGCTGCAATCCTCAGAAGCGTTGTCTTTCCAGAGCCCGACGGTCCGAGCAGGCAGAGTACCTCGCCGGCCTTGGCGGTCAGCGAGACGCCGCGGATCGTCTCCCTGCCATGATAACCGTGGCGGATATCTTCAAAGCGCAGGCTGGCGGCGAAGGTAACCCCTGCCGTCCGCCTCGCATCTGCCCCATCGATCGCGACCGAGTTCATTCCATCTTCCGCGAGGCCACCCGCCGATGCGCCACGCGCCGGAACCAACCGCCGCGGGGCATTCCGAACGCGAGCCCGGTTGTCCAACAAAACATGATGCTATTCGTCCGCTTCACCGCCCGGTGTCAAGAGGCCAAGCTCCTCGAGATCGAGCTGAGTGATCGGATCTTCGTCTTCCGCGAGGTCGTCATTGCCGATCGGCAGAGGTACGGAAATGTTCGGAGGGATGCGACCTGAAAGCAGCCCCGCGCCCTTGAGTTCTTCGAGACCCGGCAGGTCGCGCAGTTCCTCAAGCCCGAAATGGTCGAGGAAATCCCGCGTCGTACCGAGGGTCACAGGCCGGCCAGGCGTACGGCGGCGGCCGCGAAACCGCACCCAGCCCGCCTCCATCAGCACGTCGAGCGTGCCTTTCGACGTCTGGACGCCGCGAATATCCTCGATCTCGGCACGGGTGACGGGCTGGTGATATGCAATGATCGCCAGGACTTCGAGGGCGGCACGCGACAGCTTCTTCGCCTCCGTCTCGTCCTTGCGGATCGCAAAGGACAGATCGGCGGCGGTGCGGAAGGCCCAGTGGTCGTCGACCTGCAGCAGATTGACCCCGCGCCCGGCATAGTCTTCCTTGAGGCGGCGCATGATGGCGCGAACATCGGTTCCGCGCGGCAGACGGTCGGCGATGAAACTTTCGGACACCGGTTCGGCGGAGGCGAACACCAGCGCCTCGGCGATCCGGGCGGCCTCGTTCTCCAGACGCACGCTTTCGGCGCTCGGTTCGGCCGGCCGCTCCGCCACCTCGGCTTCGTCCTCGAAGAAGTCCTGATCCTGCGGTTCGCCCATCGCGCGCCCTATTCCACCGACGAGAGATCGGCTGCGCGCGGACCGCTACGCATGTAGATCGGCTGGAAGGCGCCGTCCTGGCGGATTTCCAGCCGGCCTTCGCGCACGAGCTCCAGCGAAGCGGCAAAGGCGCTGGCAATAGCGGTCACCCTCTCCTCCTCGGAGGAAAGATAGCGCAACAGATACTGCTCCAGGGTCGTCCAGTCGGCGATCTCGCCGATCATCCGCGTCAGAATGGCGCGAGCGTCGGACAAGGCCCAGACCTTGCGTCGCTCGATTGTCACCTGGGTGATTGCCTGCCGCTGGCGAAGAGCCGCATAGGCGGTCAGCAGATCGTAGAGGGTCGCCTCATAAGCGTTCTCGACGCGGGTGGGCACGTGTTCCGGCGCTCCCCGCACATAGACGTCCCGGCCGAGGCGATTGCGGTTGATGAGGCGGGTTGCCGCCTCCCGCATGGCTTCGAGGCGTTTCAGCCGGAAGGCCAGCGTCGCCGCCATTTCTTCACCCGACGGTCCGTCGTCCTTGGCCTGTTGCGGGATCAGCAGGCGTGACTTCAGATAGGCGAGCCAGGCTGCCATGACGAGATAGTCGGCCGCGAGCTCGATACGGATGCGCCGGGCGCTTTCGATGAACTGCAGATATTGTTCGGCAAGCGCCAGAACCGAGATGCGCGACAGGTCGACCTTCTGGTTGCGCGCAAGAAACAGCAGAAGATCGAGCGGACCTTCGAAGCCCGCGACATCGATCACCAGAGCCGGCTCGCCCGTCAGCCGTTCGGCCGTGGTCTCCTGCCACAACGGGTCCATGGGCGTGGCGGCGCCCGTGCCGCCCGCCGGATTGCGTGCAGAGGTGGTCGGGGGCTGGGCTCCGGTGCGCGACATCAGGCCGTCGCCCTCAAGCCATCGAATTCGTTGCGGATATCGGCTTCGGCATAGGCATCGATGTGACCGAAGGCATTCTCGACCGCATCGGCGCGCGTCCTTGCCCGGCCGGACAGAACAGGCGCTGCGGCAGCCACAGCCCGCATCTCCTCCAGCACGCCATTGCAATGGAGAACGACGTCGCAACCGCCCGCCACGATCGCTGCGGCGCGCTCACCTATCGTTCCCTTCAGGGCATTCATCGACACGTCATCGGACATCAGCAATCCATCGAAACCGATCTCGCCGCGGATGATCTTGTCGATCACCACTTTCGACGTCGATGCCGGATGATCCGGATCGATGGCCGAGTATACCACATGCGCGCTCATCGCCATCAATTCGTTGCGCAGCCTGCGGAACGGCGGAAAATCATGGGCCGACAATTCCTCGTGGGACGTCGTGACCACCGGCAGTTCGTGATGGCTGTCCGCCATGCCGCGACCATGGCCCGGCACATGCTTCATCACCGGCAGCACACCGCCCGCTTTCAAACCTTCGGCCGCCGCTTCGCCCATTTCGCCGACTGTCAGCGGATCGGTGCCATAGGCCCGGTCACCGATGACATTGCTTGCGCCTTCGACCGGCACATCGAGCACCGGCAGGCAATCGACGTTGATGCCGAGTTTCAGGAGATCGAAAGCATGGAGGCGGGACATCAGCCAGGCCGCACGCAGACCGATTGCCTTGTCCCGGCGATAGAGTTCGCCGAGTACCGCAGCCGATGGATACCGGGGCGCAATCGGCTCACGGATGCGCTGGACCCGGCCGCCTTCCTGGTCGATGAGCACCGGCGCATTGCGGCCGCCGACGGTCTCGCGCATCTCCGCAACGAGATCGCATATCTGCGCCGGCTCCGAAAGATTGCGGGCAAAGACGATGAAGCCCCAGGGCTGTTCGTCGCGATAGAGGGATTTTTCGTCCGCAGTCAGCGCAAGGCCGCTGCAGCCGAGGATCATGGCTTTCGCCGGAGCGTATCGATGGGTCATGGGCGAATCATAAGAGGGATGGGTAAAAAGCCGAAGCGCTGCAGCGTGTCATACACAGGAAAAGAGGCGAAAACTCATGGTTTCCGCCTCTCTTTTCAACATTGAAAGCGACAGTTCCTACTTCGTGACGAGGCAGCTTCCGCCGGCGGCCTTGTAACGTTCGCAAAGCGCCTGGGCATCCGCCTTGCTGCCGGCCGAGATGCGGACGCGGTAATAGGTGCCCTTGCCGGCAATTTCCGCCTTCTTGATCTCGTAGGCGTGCCCGCCGACGACGCTCGCAAACTTGCCGGAAATGCTCTTGTAGGATTTCTCGGCCTCAGCCTCGGACGGAAGCGATGCGACCTGGATGAAGTAGCTTCCGGGGGCCGCGGCGGCAGGCGCCGGAGCAACCGGTGCAGGGGCAGGTTCAGCCGGCGCTGCAGCGGCGGTCTCGGTAGCGACCGGCTTGGTGGGCGCGGCCGGGGCCACCGGTGCTGCGGGGGTTGCAGCCGTTGCCGGCTTGCTTGCCGGACTTGCGGCAGGTGCCGTCGGCTGGACCGGCTTGGAAGCCGGAACGACAGCCTTCTGCTCCACGGCAGGAGCGGCGTCGCTCACGGAGGCTGCCGGAGCGGCTGCGGTCTCCGTCGGCTGTACGCGCCCCGCCGTCGGCGCCGCAAGCGCGGGCTTGGTTTCGGCGGGCGGCATGCTCGTCTTTTCGCTGACAGCCGGCTTAACCGGTGCGGGTTCGGCCGGGGCCTCCTGAGCCACCAGCGTACCATCCGGACGGACGATCATGGTGCGCACCTTGCGCGGCGTAATCGTCGCCTGGTCGTCATCGGCAGCGGCCGTTTGCTCCGGCTGGTTCTCCGAAGGCAACAGGCGCGGATCTTCGGTCTCACCGACGGGTGTACCCAGCGCTTCGGCTTCGTTTTCGCCTTCCAGCGGAAGGGTTTCCGGGATCAGGGTCTTCTGGACCACGTCGACCGGCTCCTCACTGGACGAAATCAGGCTCTGCTGCTTCGGATCTTCGACGCTGGCACCGGCTACGCGGTCGTATACGGCCTTGTCCTGATTGGGAACGGACTTGCCGCCACGATCCTCGGGCACAACTTTCACCGGCTCCTTGTCGGCCGTAATCACCGGCGGCGTTCCGGAGGAGATTCCGGGAACGCTCGAGCCGCTGAACCAGGCATAAAGACCACCTGCGCCGAGCAACAGAACGACCGCAATCGCAGAGCCCGTCAGCAACAGGCGACGGGTGGAACTGCGCGCCGCCGCAATGCCTTCCTGCGGTTCGAGCGGAATGTTGATGCGGCCGGAAGCATTGCCCCTGTAATCCTCGGGCTTGCTGAGAGTGCGGCGGAAGTCTTCCTCCAACGCCCGCTCGAAGGCGTCGAAGTCATCGAGCGGCGGCGGCTGGTGGGCGACGCCCTTTGCCGATGCGGATGCAGATGCAGATGCAGATGCAGCAGCGGCCGTCGCCACACCAGCAGTTGCGGCTGCGGCGATAACGGGTGCGGCCGGCTGATGAGCCTTGACTGCCGGCGCCGCTGCGGCGTCGTCGAACAACGAAGCAAGCTCGGTATCGAGATCGAGATCGTAATCGTGGTGGAAAGCCGCCGGCGGCTCCTTGGCCTCGGGAACCGGAACTTCCGGAACATCCATCTCGGCAACGGATTCTGGCTGTTCTTCCTGTTCGGCAATTTCAGCCGGATCGAACGGCAAAGGTTCTTCGGCCAGATCGAACGACGGCTCGACGACGGCCGCCCTTTCCGGCGCACGCGGCTGAGGCATGGCTCGCACGGGCTCTACCGGGATTGCCGGCTCGACGGAGCGGACGGGCTGCGGGCGCAGCTCTGCCGTCGCTGCGGGGGCCGCCATCGCCGGCCGGGCGGTGCGCATGTCTGCGTCTGCCTCGATGTCGGAGAGGTCGAGCTCGATATCGTCGAGCTGCAGATCGAATTCGGCGTCCGCGAAGGGATCGAAAGCCTCGTCTTCGGCAACGGCCGCGCGCGCGGGCTCGGCCTTAACCGGCTCGACAACCGGTTGGGACCTGACAACCGGTTGAGTTCCGAACGACACCGGAGACATCGGCGCAGGCGTGGCATCCTCGCTGGCGGCAAGTTCGTCGGAAAAGGAGAAGGTGAAAGACGGCTCGGTACGCGTGACCGGCGCCGCAGGAGCGACCGTCGCGGGTTGCACGACAGGAGCCTTGCCCGCATCCGCTTCCGCGATCAGGTCGTCGAATGCGAAGAAATCATCGGCCCGTGCTCCGGACGACGCCTGCTCTGCGACAGGCGCAGATGCGTGCTCGACCGGAGACCAGTCGAAATTCTCCGCCGGCAATTCAGATTCCAGCGCGAAGTCATCGATCGAGAAATCGTCGATATCAGCCTTCACCGGCACCGCCGACTGCGGCTGGGCGGAGACGGACGTCTCAACCGGCTGCGCCTGGCTTGCGACGGACACGGGCGGAGCTGCCGAGAAATTCGCAAGCGGAAGACGGAGGCGCGGAGCAGGCTCCGGCTCTGGTTCGGGGGCGGAAACGGCTACCGGTTGCGCCGGCTGCCAATGCGCATCCTCGTCCGCCTCCGAAACCGCAAGTTCGAGCTCATCGGCCAGATCGACATCGAAGGACGGCTCTTCGCGATAGTGATCGTAAGAGGGTTCGGGCGCGAAATAGGACGGAGAGGCTTCCGGCTCGCGATAGGCGTTCTCGACAACGGGAACCGGCGAGACCGCCAGCACGTCTTCGGCACGCGCGACAACCGGCTCTACCGGCTGCGGGGCGTCATAGACCTCGAATTCGCGCAGCAGTTCGTCTTCAAGATTGAAGTGGCCTTCGTCGGACGGAGACACGCGCGCTGCCGGGGCGGCCGCCTGGGGCTCCTCCGGCTCGAAGCCGACGATACGTGCAAGCTCAGCCAACGGATCGTCGTCCGCAAAACTGTCATTGCCATATCGACTGCTGTAGGCTGCCTGCTTTTGTACCATTACAACTTCCACTCACTTACGCGACAAGACGCTTGCCAGTGCAATGTGGGGAAATGGTGACGATACTATCGCATTTCTGCCGGAGCTTCAGTGCCAGTTATGGACAATCCGGACTTCAGAACGGAGGCGACAGCATGCACCAGCCCAAGCCTGGCGATGGTCAATTGTCGATGTTTATCGTTAACAAAACGTAATTCGGGCGAATCCTTGCCCTTGTTCCAGTGAGCATGGAAGGAACTTGCCAGATCGTAGAGGTAAAAAGCAAGCCTGTGCGGCTCCTGGGACTGGGCTGCAGCCTCGATTATCCGGGGATATTCGGCAAGCTTGGCGATAAGCTGCAGTTCCGCCGGATCGTTGATCTGGCCATCCACCGCGGATGCCAGATCGAGACCGTCGATATCGAGATCCGGGAAGGCTTCGCGGGCCTGCCTGAAGACGGACATGCAACGGGCATGAGCGTATTGCACGTAGAAGACCGGGTTATCCTTGGACTGCTCGGTCACCTTGGCAAAGTCGAAGTCCAGCGGCTCGGAACTCTTGCGGTAGAGCATCATGAAGCGGACCGGATCGCGCCCGACCTCTTCCACCACGTCGCGCAGGGTGACGAAATCGCCGGAGCGCTTCGACATCTTCACCGGTTCGCCGTTGCGATAGAGCTTCACGAGCTGGCAGAGCAGCACGGTGAGCTTCGACTTGCCTTCCGAAACCGCCCGATTGACCGCCTCCAGGCGCTTGATATAGCCGCCATGATCGGCGCCGAGCACATAGATCATCTCGGAATAGCCGCGGTCGAACTTGTCCTTGAAATAGGCCACGTCGGCAGCAAAATAGGTGTAACTGCCATCCGACTTCATCAGCGGACGGTCGATGTCGTCGCCGACTTCCGTGGAGCGGAAAAGCGTCTGCTCGCGGTCTTCCCAGTCTTCCGGCAGCTGCCCCTTCGGCGGCGGCAGCGTGCCGCGATAGACGTGTCCCTTGAAGGTCAGGTCGTTGATCGCGGTGCGGATCTTGGCGGCCCCGTTGGCATGCAGCGTGCGTTCGGAAAAGAAGATGTCATGGTGGACGTTCAGCGTCGCGAGGTCTTCGCGAATCATCGCCATCATCGCGTCGATGGCGCGGTCCTTGACGATCGCCATCCAATCCTCTTCCGGCATGTTGTGCAGGCGAACGCCAAACTCCTCGGCGAGCGCCTGGCCGACCGGAACAAGGTAATCGCCGGGATAAAGACCCGACGGGATCTCGCCGATGTTCTCACCCAGCGCCTCACGATAGCGCAGGAAGACGGACCGCGCCAAAACGTCGATCTGGGCGCCGGCGTCGTTGATGTAGTATTCCTTTTCGACCGCGAAACCGGCGAAAGCCAGGAGATTGGCCAGCGCATCGCCGACCACGGCGCCGCGGCAATGGCCCACATGCATCGGACCGGTCGGATTGGCCGAGACATATTCGACATTGACCTTGCGGCCCTTGCCGAGCGTCGAGCGTCCGAAGTCCGTGCCTTCCGCGATCACGGTCGACAACAGGCGCTGCCAGTAACCGGTCGACAAACGGATGTTGATGAAGCCCGGACCGGCGACGGTCACCTCGGTGATATCTGCATCTTCCTTGAGCTTTTCGCCGATCACCTCCGCCAGCGCGCGCGGATTGGTGCCGAGCCCCTTGGCCAGAACCATGGCGGCGTTGGTCGCGGCATCGCCGTGGCTCGAGTCGCGCGGCGGTTCGACGACGATACGGCTGAAATCGAGGGTGGAACGCTTTTCCTTGATGCTGTCGATCTGTTCCAGCGCGTTCTTAATTCTCGTTTCGAAATCGGCGAAGAGGTTCATGACGTTTACCTGGCGCAGGCGCTCGACCGGGAGGCCTGGCGAATTGAAAGAAATCGTGGGGGTGCCTATCGCAAATCGGGAGTGTGGTCAAACAGCTCCCTGTGGGTACGCAGCGCATAGGTGTCCGTCATGCCGGCGAGATAGTCCCCGACGTGACGCGCCCTCGCCTGCGAATTGAGGCCGGCTATGTGGTCGACCCAATAATGGCTCTTCATCAGGCGCGGGTCCGTCATGTAGGCGCGAAAGAGATCGGTGACGATCTGGGCGGCACCCGCGCGGATGCGCATGATGTCCGGATGGCGGTAGATGCGGCTGAACAGCAGTTTCTTGATCTGCCGGTCGGTCTCGGCCATTTCCTCCGAGAAGGTGGCAATGGTGCGGTCGGCGGCGCGCACGTCTGCGGCGCTCATCGGACGAACTGCCCGTAACCGTTCCTGTGCGACCCCGATCACGTCCTCCACCATGCGGGTGATCTGCCGGCGCATAATCTCGTGAGTGAAGCGGTCCTCGTCGAGATGCGGGTAGCGATCGCGCACTTCCCGCATCAGTCCGGCGAGGAAGGGCACGTCTTCCAGCATCTCGAAGGTCAGGTAGCCCGAACGCAGGCCGTCATCGATATCATGGGTGTTGTAGGCGATGTCGTCGGCAATCGCCGCGACCTGGGCCTCCAGACCGGCATAACTCGCGAGTTCGAGATCGTGGATCTCGCAATAGTCGAGGATCGGCTGCGGCACCGGCCCCCGGGTTCCCTCGCCATCCTTCGTCAGCAAGGGACCGTTGTGCTTCACCAGCCCTTCGAGGGTTTCCCATGTCAGGTTGAGACCATCGAACTCGGCATAGCGCCGCTCCAGCTTGGTGACGATGCGCAGCGACTGGGCATTGTGATCGAAGCCGCCATAGGGCCTCAGGACCTCGTCCAGCGCATCCTCGCCGGTGTGACCGAAGGGCGTGTGGCCGAAATCGTGAACAAGCGCCACGCCTTCGGCGAGGTCTTCATCGAGCTTCAGCGCGCGGGCAAGTGCGCGGGCCACCTGGGCCACCTCGATCGTGTGGGTAAGCCGCGTGCGATAATGATCGCCATCCGGCCCGATGAAAACCTGCGTCTTGTGTTTCAGGCGGCGAAAAGCCGTCGTATGGACGATGCGGTCACGGTCGCGCTGGAAGTCCGAGCGCGTGGGGCTTCCGCTTTCCGGGAACAAACGGCCCCTCGTCGTCCACGGGTCGGTCGCGTAGACCGCCCGCTCGCCCGATCCAAAACCAAGGGCACTTCTATCGATCGTCATTCCTTGTCCTGTCTGCAGCCCATTGACGCCATTGCGCCGCCTTCATACCTATAGCAAATCAGCCGGCAAGGCTGAGTTTAGCGAATGTCGGGCGCATAAGCTTCATCCCATCCGCGAAAGTGGCATTCTTTCGTGTCCCGCGTTTGAAGCCGCGCCGGTTCCGATTGCCAACCCGCGGGCCTTGAACCCGTCAGGAGGACATAGCAAATGGATGAAACCGTTACCCTTTCGGACGCCGCCGCCAGGCGCATCGCCGCCATCGTCGCCAGCGAGGCCGACAAGAGCGCGCTGCGTATTTCCGTGGAAGGCGGAGGCTGTTCCGGCTTTTCCTACAAGTTCGAACTGGACAAGGGGCCACAGGACGACGATGTGGTCATCACCAAGGACGGCGCAACGCTGCTGATCGATTCGATGTCGATCGCCTACATGACGGGCTCGGAGATCGATTTCGTCGACAACCTGCTCGGCCAGTCCTTCCAGATCAAGAATCCCAATGCCGTCGCGAGCTGCGGCTGCGGCACCAGCTTTTCGGTATGACCCTATGAAGATAGCCACCTGGAACATCAATGGCGTCAAGGCCAGGATCGCCAATCTGGTCCAGTGGCTCGAAAGCTCGGCTCCGGACATCGTCTGCCTGCAGGAAATCAAGTCGGTGGACGACGCCTTTCCACGTCTCGAGATCGAGGCGCTCGGCTATCACGTCGAAACGCACGGACAGAAGGGTTTCAACGGGGTCGCCCTTCTGTCGAAAATCAGGCCGGACGAGGTCAATCGCGGCCTGCCCGGCGATGACGCCGACGAGCAGGCCCGCTTCATCGAAGGCGTTTTTTCGGTCGCGGGCGGTGTCGTCCGCGTTGCCTCCCTCTACCTGCCGAACGGCAATCCCCCCGATGACCCGGTCAAATACCCCTACAAGCTCGCCTGGATGGAGCGCCTCAAGGCGTTTGCCGAAAGCCGGCTGGCGCTGGAGGAACCGCTCATTCTCGCGGGCGACTACAACGTCATTCCCGAGCCGCACGACTGCCGCGATCCGAGGCAATGGGAGACGGATGCGCTCTTCCTGCCGCCGACGCGCGCTGCCTTCCGGCGGCTTGAAAACCTCGGCCTGACCGATGCCGTGCGGGCGACGAGCGACGATCCCCTGCTCTACTCGTTCTGGGATTATCAGGCCGGCGCCTGGCAGAAGAACAACGGCATTCGCATCGATCATCTGATGCTGTCGCCCGAGGCGAACGACCGCCTCCTGTCCGCTTCGATCGAGAAGCACGTGAGGACCTGGGAAAAGCCGTCTGACCACGTCCCGGTCACGGCCGTCTTCGATTTCGCCTGAAATTCGGGTACGTTCCTTCAACCGGCCGGCAAGGCCCGCCGGTTGCGCTGCTGCTTCAAGCGGCTATTCGTTCTGACTGTAGACCTGCGGAGCAAGCGCCACGGCGACACGACGATCGTCCTCGCTCGCCAGCGAGAAGGCCTGCTCCTGGAGATCCTGCATCCAGCCGCAATCCTTCGGCGGACAACGCTCGATGGCGGCCGTCAGGAAAGCAAGACCACGAACCGTCTGCCCCTCCTGGAAGAGCACGTTGCCGAACACCGACATGGCGCCGGCATGGCCGCCCTTGCGGGCAAGATTCAGCCATTTCTTGGCCTGCTGCACGTTCGTCTTGCCGCCCTCGCCAGCGAGAATCATGCGGGCAAGCTGGAATTGCGCCTCCGGCACGCCGAAGGTCGAGGCTGCCTGGAAATACAGTTGCCGGGCCTGCGTGAGATCGATCTGCACGGGGCTTCCCGGAATGCCCTGGCGATAATAACGGGCGAGCGACATCAGTGCATTGACGAAGAAGCCGGTGTCTTCCGAGCCGGGTTCGACGCCTTCGCTGGCGATTTCCGAATAGATCTTGAAGGCCTCGAAATCATTCTCGACGACGCCGTCACCATCTGCATACATGTTCGCAAGCGCCCAGCGCGAGCCGGTGTGACCCTTTTCGGCGGCGTAGCGATAGGCCTCCACCGCGTCCTGCTTCTGGCCGTTCTTGTAAGCCTTGAAGCCGAACTTGAAGAGGTCGAAGGGGCCTGATTCCTTGCTCACGCCCGAATTGATATCGAATGCATGCCCGGAGTTGCCAGCAGCAAGAAAGAGAACCGCCGCTAGAAGCAATGTCGCCGGAGACTTCCAGTCCGAATTGAGCATAATTCCGAATTTCTTCCACAAAACCGACGACATCAACCCACCCGTCCGTTCGATACCGAGGGATCGGCTGTATCATTGGAACGATTTAGCGCGAAAGCATGAACATCGAGTTCATCGCCGAGCCGCAATTCGACGCGCCGAGCGCTGTATCCTGCGCGTGCATCAAACGCGACTTCCGCAAGATTACAAAGCCTTTCTGGCAAGACTGCGACTGCCGCAATGCAACGCATTTCCGACCCGGGGAAATTCTTAGCAAGCCGTCTCACCCCCGCGACAACGGCTGAATCCAGAGGGTATTCCCCGTTCACTTGCCCCATTCTTCACTCGCGCAACGCCACCCCGAAACGCTTCCGCCGTTTCTCGAATGTATCGCTGCGCTCCGTTTGTGGCGGGAAATGGACAAAATCGGGCGACCCGAGGCCCTCAAGGAAGGATTGGACAACTGTTGCAGTTTCATCACATTTTCGGGAGCAGCTGGGACCAAAAAAGCCCGGCGTGAACCGGGCTTTCGATTTTCTCTGCAGGCTGACCGCTCAGAAGGAGATCCTGTAAGAACCGGAAACGGCATAGGCCCAGTCGCCATCCGCCGTTGCATTGTAGGTCGCACCCTGTGCCACGGACTGGCTGCCTTCGGTCATGTAGCTGATGCCGGCACCGAAGCGCAGTTCACCCGGTCCCGCCTTGATGGCTGCACCAGCTGCGACGGTCCAGGTATCGGTCATGATATCGGCTCCGGTGCCGACACCCTTGTCCCAGGTCAGGTTGATCGTGCCGGCGACCTTTTCGGTGAAGGCGTGCGCCACACCGGCCTGAATGGTCCAGCCGTCACGCCAATTGTAGACGTCCTGATAGTTGGTTCCGGCGATATTGTAGTTTAGCGCATCGAGCACGCTCCAGTCGGTCCACTTGACGGAACCGTAGACCAGCCAGCCCGGAGCAACGCCGGTCTGAACGCTGAGCTTCAGGGACTGCGGCAGCGAACCGTAGCCGCTTGCCTCGCGCTCGATCGGGAAAGCATCCAGGCTATACGAACCGCTGTCCGTTTCGTGATCGATCTGCGAACGGTACATCAACTGCACCCGCAGAGCGTATTCCTTGATTTCGTAGGCGGCGCCGAGACGATAGCCGTAGGAACCGCTGTCATCGAGTTCGAGCGTGCCGCCACGGTTGCGAAGCGCCGACGGCAGCAGGCTGTTGTAGCTGTTGCTGACGTTGTGCGCGGTATAGCTGAAATCCTGGATGAACCCGCCACCGAGGACATGGAAGACGCCCCGGCCCGCTTCGAAATTCACGTCGCAGGTCGCGGCGTATTCATTGGTGTCGAAGCCCTTGTAGCCGTAGGGGTTGTTGCCGTTCAGCAATGCGGCCACCTGCGCGTCCGAACCGTAATTCGAGTCCGCACCGAAGGGCTGGGTATAGGTGAATGCGCAGGCCAGGCGGTCATGCAGCTTCACCTTCATCGCGATGCTTGGAATCCAGTAGTTTTCCGAGAAAACGCCATCGTCGTTCGCGACCCCTCCCGTGGTCTCGAACTCGCGCTGGGGCGATACCCAGGTTGCACCCGAACGGATAACGACAGTCCCATCCTCGTAAAGAATGTCGGTATCTGCTTCACCACGCGAGAAACCACCGGCATGGGCCGCCGAGGCGAAGGCGCCGGCGCTCAACAGGCAAAGCAAGGTTTTTTTCATGAGATTAGTTGCCATCTGTCTCCCCACTCCTGGCAAAAACTAAGAACCCCATTCTAGCGAGGCAGGGGGTAATAACAATCTAACGGGAAACCACCAGAACAGGCGGGGCGCATCGCATTTCTTACGTAAATTTTCTTACCTTCACGTAAGAAGCTACAATTGCAAGATATTTTTTCCATAAAATATAAAATTTCCGCCTATCATGGGAATAAAATTCCAAAATGACGGCAACTTGTTGCAATGGCGACACATCGATAAAAAACTGTGTCCCTCATCACAATTGGTTATTACCGCTAGGTCGGCATGAAAAATGCTGCTCCGCTTGTTGCGAAGCAGCATATCCATCTCCATGAAAAACCGTCGAAAAATGCCCGAACGAAGGAAGCACTGCAGCAAATTCGATTCGCCGCAGGCTGCCGTCAACCGGCTTCAGCCACCCGCTTCAAGGCGGTTTCGAGGCTGGCGCGCTGTATCTCAAGCTCGGCAAAGCGTTCGCGCTCGGCGGCGACGACTTCCGGATTGGCGTTCGCCACGAACTTCTCGTTAGCGAGTTTGGAAGCGATGCGCGACTTCTCTTGGTCCACCTTGGCGATCGCCTTTTCGAGGCGGGCCTTTTCGGCGGCAAGGTCGATGAGCGAACCCAGCGGCAGACAGGCGGTCGCTTCTCCGACGACGATCTGTGCCGCGCCCTTCGGAGCCTCGCCGGCGAGCGCAATGCTTTCGACGCGGGCAAGCCGCTTGATCGAGGCTTCGTGCCGGGCAAGACGCTCGCGGGTCACACCGTTTGCCCCGACGACGACAAGCGGAGCCACGGCAGCCGGCGGCACGTTCATCTCGGCGCGAACAGAGCGGATGCCGGAAACGAGGTCGATCAGCCAGTTGATGTCGGCGGCGGCGCTGTCATCGACGAAGGTCGGGGTCGGCCAGTCGGCATGGCAGAGCAGCATGTCGCGTCCCTTGCCCTCGCCCGCTGTATGCGCCCAAAGCTCTTCCGTGATGAAGGGCATGAAGGGATGCAGAAGCTTGTAGGTCTCGTCGAGGACATAGGCCGCACAGGCCTGCGCCTCCGCCTTGGCCGCAGCATCGTCGCTGGCGAAGACCGGCTTCAGCAGTTCGAGATACCAGTCGCAGAAATTATTCCAGACGAAACGATAGAGACTGCCCGCCGCGTCGTTGAAACGGAAACCGGCGATGCTTTCGGTCACCTCGCGTTCGGTCCGCGCAAGCTCGGTCAGGATCCAGCGATTGATGGTCAGCGTCGTCGTTTCCGGCAGAAAATGCGGATCGTTGGCCGCGCCGTTCATCTCGGCGAAGCGTGTCGCGTTCCAGAGCTTGGTGCCGAAATTGCGATAGCCTGCGATACGGGCGGGATCGAGCTTCACGTCGCGGCCCTGCGCCGCCATGATGGCAAGCGTGAAGCGCAGCGCGTCGGCGCCGTATTCGTCGATCAGTTCCAGCGGATCGATGACGTTGCCCTTCGACTTCGACATCTTCTGGCCGTTCTTGTCGCGAACCAGCGCATGGACATAGACCGTATGGAAGGGCTCGACCGGCTTGCCGTCCTCGTCCTTCATGAAATGCAGGCCCATCATCATCATGCGGGCAACCCAGAAGAAGATGATGTCGAAGCCGGTGACGAGTACGTCGGTCGGGTAATACTTGGCGAGTTCCGGCGTCTCGTCCGGCCAGCCGAGTGTCGAGAAGGGCCAGAGCGCCGAGGAGAACCAGGTGTCGAGCACGTCCTCGTCGCGGGTGAGGATTTCACCCGGCTGGAAATTCTCGAGCTTCTCCTGAACCCAGGCCTTCCACGGGCCTTCATGGGCAAGATAGTGCTGAACGGCCGCGTCGAGCGCTTCTTCCTCGGTCTTCTCGACGAAAACCTGTCCGTCCGGGCCGTACCAGGCCGGAATCTGGTGCCCCCACCAGAGCTGACGGGACACGCACCAGGGCTGGATGTTTTCCATCCATTCGTAATAGGTCTTTTCCCAGTTCTTCGGAACGAACTTGGTGCGGCCTTCCCGGACGCTCTCGATCGCGGGCTTGGCCAGCGTCTTGGCGTCGACATACCACTGCTCGGTCAGCCGCGGCTCGATCGGCACGCCGCCGCGGTCGCCATGGGGAACCATGTGCTTGTGCGGTTCGATCTTGTCCAGGAGGCCTTCCGCCTCAAGGATGTCCACGATCTTCTTGCGCGCATGGAAGCGATCCTGCCCCTGCAGCGTTTCCCAGACTTCCTGCTGCTCGCGCGTCGGCGTCAGCCCCTCGAGGAAGTCGTCGTTGTCGGTGATGGTGACGGTCGCGTCGACGTTCAGGACACTGACCATCCGCAGACCGTTGCGCTTGCCGACCTCGAAGTCGTTAAAGTCGTGCGCGGGCGTCATCTTGACGGCGCCGGTACCGGCGGTCGGGTCCGGATATTCGTCGGCGACGATCGGAATCTTGCGGCCGACGATCGGCAGGACGACATGCTTGCCAACGATCGACGCGTAGCGCGCATCGTCCGGATGAACGGCGACACCTGTATCGCCCAACATCGTTTCCGGACGCGTGGTGGCGACCACCAGATAGTCGCGGGTCTCAAACTCGGTCGGCTTGCCGTCATCGTCGAAAGCGACCGGATGTTCGTAGGTGACGCCGTCTTCCAGCGGATAGCGCAGGTGCCAGAGGTTGCCGTTGACCTCGACCTGTTCGACCTCAAGGTCGGAAATAGCGGTCAGCAGCTTCGGGTCCCAGTTGACCAGCCGCTTGTCCTTGTAGATCAGGCCCTGCTTGTAGAGCGTGACAAAAACCTCGAGTACAGCCTCGGACAAGCCCTCGTCCATGGTGAAGCGCTCGCGCGACCAGTCGCAGGAGGCGCCGAGGCGCCTCAACTGGTTGAAGATCAGGCCGCCCGATTCCGCCTTCCATTCCCAGACCTTCTCGACGAAGGCCTCACGGCCCATCTCGCGCCGGCCGGGAAGCTGCTTTTCCGCGAGCTTACGCTCGACGACCATCTGGGTGGCGATGCCGGCATGATCCATGCCCGGCTGCCACAGCACGTCCTTGCCGCGCATCCGCTCGAAACGGATCATGATATCCTGGAGCGTGTTGTTCAGCGCATGCCCCATATGCAGCGAACCGGTGACGTTCGGCGGCGGGATCACGATGGTGAACGTATCCTCCCCCGGCTTGGCGTTGGCGCCGGCGCGGAAGGCGTCGGCCTCTTCCCATGCCTTGGCGATCTTCGGTTCGACGGTAGTTGAATCGTAGGTCTTTTCGAGCATTTTCTGACCAGACTTCGAGGTTCTTCTTGCTGGGTTGTAAATAGGATGGCCGATCCCGAGTCAACAAGAAAGCCGCCCCGGTTGCCGGAGCGGCCCTGTCCTTCAACCCGGCAAAAAAGCAATTATCGGCGGGGTCCGCGGGCCACTCGCTCGATTTCCTCGCGCACCAGCCGTTCGACCAGCGTCGGAAGATTGTCGTCCAGCCATTCCTGCAGCATGGGACGCAGCATTTCCTCCGCCATCTCATCGAGAGAGCGGCGCTGCTGGCCATCGATTGCCGCGGCGAGTTCACCGAAAGAGCGGGAAACCTGCTCGACTGTGGCAGCCGAAACGAGAGCCTTTATGCTGGCGTCGGCGGTCGCCGCGCCTTCGACGGCAGGCGAAGCCGGCTCGACGATGACGGGAGCGGGGGCTGTTACGGCCTCGACATCGGCCATCGCCGCGGCTTCAAAAACCGCCTCGTCCAGAGCTGCCGGAGCGGCTGCGAGCTGGTCGGCGCTCACCACGACGGCACGCGCGAACGGCTGCTCGGCCGGACGGGCGGGAGCCGCCCGCAGTTCGGCCATGCGGCTCGTCATCACCGGGCTTTCGGCGCGTGCGGGGGCAGATTCCTGCTCCACCGGGGCCATGCGATCGGCACGCTCGGAAGCGGAACGCACGCGCGCGGCAAGATCCGCCAGGGACACATTCTTCGGCTGGGACTTTTCGGCGGGAGCCGGCTGCGCGACAAACGAAGCGGCAGCCTGCTGGACCGGAATGCCGGCGTCGTTGGCGGGAACGATATCGGCAGCGGCATAGGACAGTTCGTCCTCCACCGTCAGGTGAACCTCATCGTCCATCTCGTCCTCGTCGCCGCCATAGACCGGCGGCAGGGAACCGGACATGGCCTTGTCTCCACCCGGATCATTGCTCTCGATGATCCGGCGGATCGATGCCAGAATTTCTTCCATGGACGGTTCACGCGCTACATTTGGCTGAGCCATATTCATCCCCGTTGGTCCCAGAATTGACCGCCTGCCGCAATGCGGCATCGCTTGGCCGCAGGCTGATTCGCGTTCACCTTAGGATACGCCTACGGGGAAAAAAATCACGGCTCCGCCCCGAATTGACACTGATACACAGCTTTCTTCGGACGAATTCCCGTGGGTGCTCAGCGACCGTCGACCGTGCGCAAGCCGAACCAGGCGTCCTTGACGGCCTCGTAATGCTCCTCGGCGCGGTATTCGGCGACCTGGAGACCCTGGCTCTGAACCGTCAGACGACCCGAAGCGGCAAGGACCGCATAGCTGGCAACGACGGCATTGCGCTGATAGCCGACCATGCTTTCCTTCGCCTCGAGCACCGTCTGCTGGGCATTGAGGACGTCGAGCGTCGTCTTTTGACCGACGTTGCGCTCTTCGATCACGCCCTGCAGCGCGAGGTTGGCGGCCGAGATCTGCTTGCGGGCCGCAGAAATTGCGGCGGTCGCCGCCTCCATCTGCGCATAGGCGGAAGTAATCTGCTGGATCACCTCGGCCCGGGCGGAATCAACCAGTATCCTCTGCTCACCCAGGGTTTCCTTGGCCTTGCGGATCTGGCCGTATTCGGCGCCGCCCTGATAAATCGGGATCTTCAGCTGCGCGGTCACGCTCGCCACGCTATTGTCCGGGCTGTCGACGCCTCCGGTCGAGGGCTCATTGGTCCAGTTGCGACCGACATTGCCCTGGATCACCACGCCGGGCAGGAGGCTACCCTCGGCGGATTTCACCTGATAGCCGGCGGCGTTGACGGCATGAAGCGCCGCCAGAACGGAGGGATGCTCGCGGATGCCGGCCTGCACGGCGGCGTCGAGGTTCGGCGGCAGCGCCTTGGCCGCGGGCGAAGGCTGCTTGACGCCCTTCGGAGCTTCCCCGACGATCTGTACATAGGTCGCCTCGCTCTGCTTGAGCTGCGCGATGGCCGCCGAGAGGAGCGCCTGCGAACCGGCAAGCTGGGCTTCCGCCTGGCTGACATCCGTGCGCGTGCCTTCGCCAACCTGCAGGCGGGCGTTGGCGGCGTTCAGCTGTTCCTGCAGGAATGCGAGGTTCTGCTTGCGAATGACCACGATCTGCTGGTCCCGCGCGACGTCGGCATAGGCCTGGGCAGCCGCGAGCAGGATCGAAATCTCGTTGGCGCGAAGACTTTCGCGATTGGCAAAGACGCCGGATTCGGCAGCCCGCACATTGTTCAGCGTCTGGAAGCCGTCGAAGATCTGCTGGGTGATGGAAACGCCGACCGTCTGGTTGTTGTAGCCATAGTCGGCAATGCCGCCGCTGAGATTGGAGACGTTGACGGCGCTTGCCGTGGCTGTGGCCGAAACCTGCGGACGCATGGCGGCCTTGGCGATGGTGACATTCTCATCGGTCGCCCGCAGGGCAGCGCGGGCAGCGTTCAGGTCCGGATTGTTCTGATAGGCCTTGGCCATGGCGCCGAAGAGGGTTTCGGCGGAGGCTATCGCGGGTAAAGCCGCGATCATCAATGCAGGCAGCACAACGGAAGCGAGCGCAGTTTTCCGGATGAACGTCATATTCAACTCCCCACCTAAGAACGGCTTTGCGCAGCTATCCCTGCTCCGCACGGCACATAACGCCAACAGCGCGCTCGTGACGCATCAACGCCTTGCGTTCATTAGATGACCTGCCGCAGCCCCGACTGCAACACGGCCCCCTCCCCCGCCAGGGAGAAACACCAGCATCGTTGCCCAACGGCAACATTCTCACCCAGTTGCGATTAAATCAATCGCCCGAAGGGAGCAGAACCCCCGAAAAATCGGGGGCGTGGGTTTCAGAACACGAATTCCTCGGCCTTGCGGAAGCCCGGCAGAGGCTTCACGGCGGCGTTGAAATAATCGTTGCTGGAATAGGAATTTCCGGTGCGGACATAAAGTCGCGCCCTGGCCGCATTGCCATATCCGACGACGGCGATCAGACGACCGCCCTCGCGAAGCTGGGCCAGCAGGCCTTCCGGCACTTCCTCGACGGCACCGTTGACGAAGATCACATCGTAGGGGGCTTCGGCGGCATAACCCTTTTCCAGCGGGCCGGTGACGACGGCGACATTGTCGTAACCGAGTTCGGAGAGCTTCTGCGTGGCCGATGCCGCAAGCGTCTCATCGCTTTCGAGAGCGACCACCGACCCGGCGAGCATCGAAAGAACAGCGGCGGTATAACCCGTGCCGCAGCCGATCTCGAGCACGATATCGTCCTTCGTGATCGCACCGAGCTGCAAGAGCTTGGCGAGCGGCGAAGGTTCCATGATGAAGCGTCCCGGAAGGCCATTGGCCGCCGGAGCGATCTGCATATCCTCGTCGATATAGGCAAGCAGCTTCAGATGAGCGGGAACGAAAGCCTCGCGCGGCACCGTCAGGAATGCCGTCAGCACGGAATGCGACGTCACGTCGGTCGTGCGAATCTGGTTGTCCACCATCTTGATGCGTGCTGCTTCGAAGTCCATCATTTCCTGTCGCCCCATATCCGGCCGCGTTTCGTCCCGAGTGTCTTAATTGGAGCCGGTTCGGCTTTCAAGCCATTGCGCGGGCCGACGGGCAATTCTCGGTGGGCGCAGCGTCCGGGCGACAGTCAGAAGGCAGGAAACGGCCCCCGCGCGAAGAACCGATCGGGACGCACCCGTCAATCCTCGATCGTATAGGTATCGACTTCGCAAAAATCGATCCTGTCGGAGACATCCTGATATTCGGCGCTATCCTCGAAGACCGCCCGCACGCGATACTCGCAGACGTCCGAGCCGCCGACGAGCGTAAGCTTGCGGGATTTGCCTTTGCCGAGGCCATGCCTGTTCAACAGTTCCTGGCGCTGCCCCTTGCCGTTTGCCGGCGAGACGAAGAATTTCACGATCATGCCGTCCGTGTCGTTTTCCAGGGTCACGCCGAGATCGCCTGCGGCAGCGGGCGATAAGCCGACAAGAGTGACGGCGGTCATGATGGAGACGATGAAACCGGAACGGCGCATGAGCAGGATCCTCCTTGATGGAGCCCTATGCTCTAAGCGATTGAGATAAAGTCGCAATCAGGTGCGATCGACCAACTTTGTGCGGATCTTGAAACGGCAACCGGAAAAAAGGAATTGGAGGCCTCGCCCGGAACTGCGAAAGAAAGCCGCCACAAATAGTTGCACCCAAACTGCCACACGAAACGCTGAATATTTTATCATTGAAATTCAAGCATGGCTGCCACACCTTGCCACACCTGATTAATGCTGATGAGGGGAGGACGCTCGGCATGTGCAATCTCTACAACGTCACGACGAATCAGGAGACAATCATCGCGATCACCCGCGCGATGGTCGGAAACGTCGGCAATCTCGAGCCGTCGTTCGACGTCTATCCCGATCAAATGGCGCCGATCGTGCGCAACACGCCGGCAGGTCGGGAACTTGCGCGTGTCAGATGGGGATTGCCGTCGTCATCGCAGGCGCTTTATGAGGCGGCGACCAAACGGGCCGACAAGCTGCGCGCCAAGGGAAAGGACGTCGATTTCGACGAGCTGCTGAAAATGGAGCCGGATGGCGGAACGACGAATGTCCGCAATATCAAAAGCCGACATTGGACGCGCTGGCTTGGCGTCGAGCATCGCTGCGTCGTACCGGTCACTCGATTTGCCGAACCTGACCCTGCCAACAAACCGGAGAGTGGTCGGACACCGAACGCATGGTTCGCCCGCAACTTGGAGCAGCCGTTGATGTTTTTCGCCGGAATATGGGTGCCGCAGTGGACAAGCGTCCGCAAGGTCAAGGATGGGCTGATAACCACCGACCTCTTCGCATTCCTCACCTGCGAGCCGAATAACATCGTCGCGCCGATCCACCAGAAGGCGATGCCGGTCCTGCTAACGGAGGCCGATGAGGTCGAGCGATGGCTGACAGAACCGTGGGAATCGGCCAAGACCTTGCAGCGGCCGTTGCCAGAGGATCGGCTGATACTCCTTCCGAGGTGACCGATGAGCGACGAAAAATCGAATGCAGACGCAGTGCATCAAGAGCACTATTGCGAGCATCCAGGCTGCAAAAAATGGGGATTGCTCGGTTACGCCCGATCCGCCAACGAGGCGGCGCGCTGGTGGTGCGGTGAGCACTACCCGCATCACCGAAGATGATGTGGGTGGCTCTAGGCCTCATGGTCCTGCTGACCGTGGCAACGTTGACAGGACTGGTGCTGTCTGTGGCTGAAGCCATCAGATAGGGGCGGCCCCATCTTCTCGGCCGATCTCGTCGTCTGCCTCTGCGATGGCGAGCGCGATCAGAAATTCCAGCCGGCCGGCGTCAGCGTCTGTCGCCAGATCCAGCAGCCTCAGGAGTTCATGCTGGAGCGCGATCAGCCTCTCTCGTTTGCCGCTCCCGGCTCCTGTGTGGTTCATCGGTTGTGCATTCCATGATGGCCATCTCGATCAGATAGACCAAAAACTCGCGACGATCGTTTTCTGCCAGTCGACGCGCTTCAACCAGCATGGTTTCTACGTACCCCATATCGCTGTTCCCCAACAGTTCCCCGTTGGAAAATAACATGCGTCAAGGCGGCTGGCACCCCTGAAAACCCGGAGAAATCTACAATCTGCCGAACAACGACTTGAGCAGCCACTTGATGCCGTCGGAAAACGTCACACCCATGGCAGCCGCACCGACGCCGGCGATGGAGAGCGACGTCATGCCCATGATCTTCCAGCGACGGACCTCGTCCGTTACCTGCTTCATGTCGGTCACCGTCGCCGTGACGGACTTGTGGCTGCCTTCCAGCGCCCCGACACGCTCGGTCATCACATCGAGCCGCTGATGGACCCGAGCGCGGCTCTCGTCCGCCTTGTCCTGCCGCGCATTCTGCTCCTCCTTCATCTCGGCGAGATCCTCCCGCATGTACTTCAACTCGACACGCATTTCCGCCAGCATTGCCTCGATGTTCATTCCGCCGTCGTCCCCTGCCCCTTGAGTCTCGTCCTGTAGTCCGCCCACCAGGCGGCGCAGTCGTCAGCCAGCCGGTTGCGGCCGGGGATAATCACGCGCTCATACTCGCCGATGATGTGGGTGGCGTAGTCGCCGGCTCGTCGAGCGACGGGCCTAATGTGCGCGGTGCAGGCCGGAGGCAGGATCGGCGGCAGTTCGGCGGCGGCCTGTGCCCTGCCTTGCGCCTCTCCCGCTGCACTCAGCCGCTCCGCTGTCGTCTGGCAGCCTTTGTTGCCGAGCAACGCCAGCATGACCGGCAGCAGGATCAATGCCCGTCGAGCCATAGGATGTCCTCCTCGGTCAGGATTGCGCGGTTGCGAGGGCGGGTCTCCTTGTCGGCCGAGACATGGACGTCGTGCCCCGCCCGGTCCGCCTCTTCTGCCCGCTCGCTCGCCAGCGCGCGGTTGCGCGCTTCGGTCATAGCCTGATCGCTTGCCAATCGCCGCCGTCGCTCCTCGTCGAGCTGCGCCTGTAGGGCCGAGTTCTCCGTCTCCGAGACCATGCCGGCAGTCGCCCGCTCGATCCTCCTGGCGATCTCACCATCGACGAGATCGCCAACGATCGGCAGATATCCGATCGCGCGACCGACCAGCGGAAAATCCCGGACCGGCGGCACACCCTCGTAATGGAGCAACAGCGACAGGACGAGCAGCAACATGACATCCCAGGCAGCCAGCGCCGCCCGGAGCCGGGTGAGGAAAATCATGGCGAAATCTCCGGTCGATTGACAGACGGGTGACAGAGGGCGCAGTTATGCTCATCTCCATGCGGCAACACGGAGTGAAAGAGGCCGTGGCGGCCGGCCGTCCAGACGAGGACGGAACATGGAAGAACCAGGCGCTCCCCGTTGGGATCACGGAGTACGGTGGTTATCGGGCCAGCGGGGCCGGATCATGCACCTGGTGTGCTATCGATGCCGAATGACGAAACATTATCGGGTCGATGAGGCGCTGGCGCAGGAGGGGGACGTCTCCATTCGCTCCCTGCCCGTCGTCATTGCCCGCCTGCTCAGGTGCCCGCGTGTCGATTTGCAGGGATGGGAACGATGCCGTCTGGAGATGATGCCTTCCAAGCCATTCAGCGACATTCCAAAACCCAGATCGCCGTCCGAAATCCGCCTGCCTGTCGGCGTGTACCGTATTGAGGACATGCCGCTATCGCAGGTGCCGGAACACTACGAGGTGTTCGGTTATTGCCCCTGCGGTCGGCGCAACACGCTCGACATCCCCAAACTGGCGCGGGACCATCCCGCCATGACCACATTCGCCCTGGCCACCCGCTTGGTCTGTCGGCGATGCAGAAACGCGACGGGTAATTTTCTGGCATACCGGTTCCTGCCGCGGTGAGGCGCTGTCAGCGAGAAGCTGGCGAGATATGCGTCAAAGAGACATGACCGAATTCACTGTTGATTGTTCGCCCCATGCCCTTTCGAATCCGCAATCGTCCCTCTAGTCTCGCCTGACAGGGGAACTCGGGGGTAGTCATGAAAAAGATCATCGTTGGCATCTGCATCTCTGCAGCCGCATCCGGCTGCGCGAAACGTCCTGACGCCATTGTTCCAACCGACATTCCGATGGCTGCTTACAGCAATCAGGATTGCGCTGCATTGGCACGCGAACTCGCCACCGAAAAGCAAAAGCTCACAGCCCTCTCCAAGTCTCAAACGGACGCGGCCAACGGTGACGCATTCGGCGTCTTCTTGATCGGCGTTCCGCTTTCGAGTGTTGCTGGCGGAGACAAGGAAGGGCTAATTGCGGTTTCCAAGGGCAAGGTAACCGCCATCGAGAACGCCAGAATGAGCAAGGGCTGCAAATAGGCCCCTGCGCCAGTGCCGCCCTGATGCGATAGATCGAGAGTGCAGTGAATCTCAGTGCCGGATGGCATCGCGCCTAAGCGCCTCCAAAAGGCCATCCCGTGTATAGCCGCATCCAGGCCGGATCGTCTCCGGTCAGCGCCCGGATGGCCTCGACGATCGCGCTATTGAGCTGCACCATGGCGCGATAGTCGGCGGCGGCGGTATCGACCCGGTCGGAATGCTCCATCAGGACGCGATGCAGCACCGTGGCCGATTCGACGACCGCGGCCCGCTCCATCTCAGTCAATATTTTTCGTCGGCGATGCTCTCCCATGATGAGAACATATCAGGAACGTACGTCACGCGCAATGCGAGGCGCCAACCGTCAGCCGAGGTTCCACGCCGGTCTTGGATCGCCCCGCTTGCGCAGGAACGGCCGGGACAGTTTGATCGTCCCCGTCCCCGCCACGCGCCGGTTGAGCTCGATCACGACAGGGCGCGATTGCACCTGCCAGTTAAGGGCGTCGACATCGCCGGGGATCAGAAACGACGGAACGGTGAGCCAACCCGCAAAACCCTCGGAGGCGAATGGCAGGTCCTGGGTCGACCTGTCAGGGTTGGAGAGGCCGCCGCGAGCGATGTAGGCTTGCGAATTGGAGCTGTTGTAGAATTCGAATTGCCACGAAACGGACAGCCAGCCCACCCAGGGAGACAACTCGACATAGATGCCGGCCTCCAGCCAGTCGGTTCCAGGCACGATACCGAGAGTGGCCAGCGTGAGCGCCGAGCCTGTTTTGCGGTAACGCCACTCCTCATATCGATTGCCTGTCAATGTGCCGCTGGGCGTGAATGTAATCACCTGCTTGTTGTGGTCGGCTGCTGCCTCGATCGAGAGGACGGCCGTGCTGTCGCCGCTCTGGCGGGCCAGCCCCATGGTGCTGACGCGCTGGCCGCTGGTTCCGGTCCCGGTCGATGTGGCCGACGCCGCAAAGACGGAATCGGACCACAGGTTGGAGGCGGAGAGATGCGTCGCCTCGGCGGACAGGTCCATGTGGTCTCCAGCAGAAACCATGTCCTGCAAGACGGGCAGCAACACCTCGGCAATGGCCGCGCCGCCGATCGGGTTAGGATGGAGCACATCGCCGCCGAACAAGGTGGCGTCGAACGTCGGATAGTTGAAACCGGCCGCCGTCAGGTCGCAGACGTTGACGCCGTCGCGCGTCGCCTGCGCCTTGATCCAGTCGTTGACGCCGGCCACGATCAGCGCCTTTTCCGAGCCCTCCGGCCATGACCCCCGGTCCGTGACGGTCTGGATCACGGTCCAGATGCCCTCGCTGCGCAGCATGGTCAGCAGCCGGTCCAGGCGCGCCGTGACCAGCGCGACCGACGCGCCGGGCGCCGACGAAATGTCGTTGGTGCCGATGTCGAGATAGACGATGTCGGGCCCGAGCGACACGACGTAGGGCAAGCGCTCGATCACACCTGGCGCGCTGCCCTCTGCGATAATGTGGTCGCCACCCACCCCCTGGAACGCACCGTTGACGTAGTTATCGCCGCCGCCGAGATCGTGGGTGGTATCGTGCCACATGTCGAGGTTGAAGCGATTGTCCCGCAGCCTGATCCACGGCAGCGCGGCGCGCAGATTGCTGGTCGCAAGGTCGCGTGGCTTGCCGCCGGCGGTGATCCCCCACCCGCCGCGCTGGATGAAGGAATGCCCGAGACCAACGACCTTCGCGCCGGCCGCAAGCGGCAGCGCCGGGAGAGGGCGACGCACGTCGATCGAAAACGCTCCGAACAGGAACGTCGAGCCATCCGTGGCGCTGACCACCACTGTGGGCGCGGGCATGGTCTCGTGGTCGAGCGCCGTCAGCCCGACGACCAGATCGTCGCCGGCGAGCGCAAACATCCCGCCGGCATCGTCGGCGAGGCTGTAGGTCCACGGCCCGACGCCTCCGCCGGCGATGGACAGCGCCCCGATCGCCGTTCCGGGAGCGGCGTCTTCGTCGATCGCCCCGGAGGACAAGACGATTGTCGCCCCCACCCCCAACGCCATCCCGCCAAGCCCGAACGCCGGTCCCGGCCCACCGAATGTAATCACCGGCATGGCGCTACTCCGTCACGGTCTCGAGGGTCATGGCGCTGTCGCCGCGGGGATAGGCGTAGATATTGGTCGTCGTATCCGAAAATGTGAACGATGCCGGCCGGTCGGCCGTGATCGTCAGGAAGTCGAAACCGGCGCTGACGCTGTCGTCCGTCGTCGGCGCAACGGTCGGCAACGCCGCGCCTGTCTTGAGATAGATCGCGCCGGAGCTGCGCAGCGAAAGCAGGACCTTCGCCTTGCCGGTCGAAACGGCGGTCCACTGCCCTGCCGGGCAAAGCACGGCCTCTGTCGTTGCGGTCATGATGAGTTTCCTTCAGCGGGAGGGTGGTATCAGGTCGGCTTGCCGGTCCTGCGTGCCCATTGCCACCAGGCAACGGGAACGGATGCGACCAGCGCCGAAATGCCGGCCTCGATGGAGGAGACGACGGCGGGGTCCGTGGTGATGAGGCTTTTGACTTCCTCGCCGATATAGCCGGAGCCGTAAAGCCAGCCGGCGACCATGTAGAGGCCGATGCGAATCCAGACGGTCATGTCGCCCTCCTCAGGCCTCGTTCGTCGTCTCGGTGAGCGCCGAACCGTCGGCGATCACGGCCCCTCCGTTGACGGCGAGCGCGGTCAGCGGCCAGCGGCTACCGCCCTTGCGGAGCCTCGTCTTGGCGATCCGGCTGACCGTGATGCTGTCGCTCTGGTTTCCGCCGAGCACGTGGTAATGTGTGGCGTCCTCGCCGACGTAATAGCCGATATGCCCCTGCCATCCATCGGGAGAGCCACGCCAGAAGACCAGCGCCGCCCCGCGCTGCGGCGTGCATTCGCGCCCGAATGTCATCCAGTTGATCGCCGCATAGGGGTTGTTCGGCAAAACCTCGTCCGGCAGGGTGAGCGCGATGCAGGTCTGCACGAAATCCCCGCACCACGGCACCTTCGCCGGGTCGCCGACCGTGCCGCCGTCGCTTTTCAGGAATTCGCGCAGCGCCGCATTGTCGCGCCGCTCGTGCAGCCCCTTCATCCGCCACGCCTGATCCAGCCAGGGACAGGCGTCCGGGCTCTCGGAGGGGGGGACGGTCGCGCCACCGAACATCGCCTTGAGCGTCGCAGGCCCGACGATCCCGTCGACGGCAAGATGGCTCGCCGATTGAAACCTCTTGACGGCGGCAATGGTCTGCCGCCCGCGAATGCCGTCCGCCGGACCCGGATCGTAACCGAGCTCCGCCAGCCGACGCTGGATATCCAGTGTCGTTTTCATGGGGATGTCCTTTTAGTTTCAATGCGCAGGCTGCGAGTGTTGCGCCATCGACAAATACGTGTATGAGAAAATTAGTACCACCACATGGGAGGAGCGCATGAACAACAACCTAGAGACGATCCAATGTCTTCGCGGAGTTGCATGTCTGATGGTTCTCCTCTTCCACGGAGCGATGACCGAAGCAAAATTCTGGCCGGAAAGCGATTACAGGCTGCTACATGTATTCATGTTTGGTTTTTCGGGGGTAGACCTGTTCTTTGTCATCAGCGGCTTTATCATCACTTGGGTGACATTTGAGAGGATCGGCCGCCCGTCAAGCATTCCGACGTTCTTTGCCAAGCGCGCACTTCGGATCTATCCCGTCTTCTGGGTCGTGTATGCCATACTCAGCTTGGCCGTATATTATGGCGTGGGCCTGCAATATCTTGGCGATGACATGACTATGGGAGCCCACATCAAGTCCCTGCTGCTCATTCCACAAGACCTCACGTTCAATCGGGTTGTGCCGGTGAGTTGGACACTTGTCCATGAGATGCTGTTCTATGCCGTTTTCTGCATTATCATCGCCATGCCGCGGACCATGATGCCAGCCGTGCTCGGATTATGGGTCGGATTAATCGTTGCGGCATCAGAATTCGGATTTGGCTCCGGTTCATGGTTAGCCTACTATGCCATGAGCCCGCTGAACCTAGAATTCATCTTTGGCTGCGCCGTCGCGCTTCTAGCTAAGAGATTTTCCATCCGGATGCCGGTGGCAATGCTGGCCACTGGAGTTGCCATTTTCATCGCATCCGGGACCATCACTAATATGAACCTTGGTATATTATCTTCCGCCTATGCCAAGGTGCTGGCTTTCGGAGTTCCGTCGTTCCTTATTGTATGGGGGCTCGTCGAGATGGAGAAGCGCCGAACACGCCGCCTGCCAAAGGCCCTAGTGCTCGTAGGGAACGCCTCCTATTCGATCTACATTATCCATCTCGGGATATTCCAAGCCGTCAGACGTTTTACCAGCGGCGTGGAGGCGCCTTTCGGGCCCGAATGGGGATTAACCGCTCAGGTGGGATGGGTATCCCTGCTGGTGTTCTCCGGGCTCGTTGGTGGGCTTCTCCTGCATCATATGGTGGAGAAGCCTGTAATGGAAGTTAACTCCAGGCTATTTCGGCGGCGGACACCAATTACCCGACCTCTGCAATCGACATGAAAGACATACTGCTGTCTGCCGAGGTGGAACGGGCCACCGGGTCAGTGTGGAGCCATGCGAAGCTGATGGTGTCCCCAGGCGTCACAGAGATAACATCTTGCACGCGCGCTATCTGCGCCCCACCTGATGATGTCGTGCTACCCAACGCGACCGAAGATCCGTTCTTGCGGATAAAGCACCGCAACTCATAGCCTGGAGATAGCGCAGTCCTCACTTGGGCGCTGACAAGCAACAGGCGGTGCGCCTTGGCTGTATAAACATTTCCAACCCACTCTTCTTGGACATCGAGTGACGGTGCGCCGCCGAGCGAACACGCTATATTTTGAGCGGCCGATGAAGCGTTGAACGCAACGCGGACAACCGCCTTGTCGGCAGAACGTATGTCCGCGAAATCGCCGAACGTCTCGGCCACGGTAGCATTCATAACCCGATTGTCACGGATCAGGTCCAATGCCCCACCGCCGCCGGCAAATATCCCGTACTTTCCAGCCCCACCGCAGTTGATCTGATTGTGGGCGATGAAGTTTTGGCACGCCAGCTTTGTCGTTCCTCCATTGTCCTCGGTCTTTATGCCAGCGGTATCGTTGGCATTCCATGCGCCGTTGAAGTTGATCCTCTCGATAATATTTTGACAGATGAGATTTCGTTCCGTCTGGTCTTCAGCGGACGTGGAGCCCGCGACTGTGATGCCGGCAAGTCCAGCACCATCGATGTTGTTAACCGAAACGATAGACCGACGACCACCATGGATGATCTTGATCCCAAAGACGTAGGCGTTCTTGATGGTGTTGTGGGAGATATCTATGCCATCGCCAAAACTATCTATACCCTCGCCAACGTTCTCAATATAATTTCCAATAACCTTGTGCGATATGGTTCCTTCTCTTGCAATATTAATTCCGTCCGTCTGGTAGCCCTTCTCGGAAAGCGTCACCTGTCCAACAGTCAGGTTCTTGATCTTGTTGAAGTTTATATTTATATTTGACGACAAAACTCCATTGATAAGGTCGTTGTCGACCTCGATGCCTGTGATCTGCGGCAACGCGAAACCGGAAACGTTGGTGGTACAGTCGTGGATGTAATTGTGCTCAACAACGCCGTCGATCACCGAGTTTAGGCAGATGCCCGAAGATACCGGCAGGCCAAAGATCTCGACGCCCTGAATAACCGGCATGAGGGCATTCAGGACAGCGATCCCCTTTAGCACACGGCCATCCAGAACTTCACTTTCAAGAATGAAGTCCTTGAGAATGCAGCCTTGATGCGGTGTATAAGCGCCAGCCAGTTGGCCCTTGACAATTATACCTACCGCATTGGCGTCGAAACGAGTGTCCAGAAGCTCGCTCGCATGATTGAACCCAGAGGCGCCCATGATAAATCGCGCCGTGCGTCCAATGCCGACAATGCCGCCGCCGTCTGGAATAACGAGACTTTCGGAAATGCGGTATCTTGCCCAAGGTGTCGGACTGACAATGCCAGCATTGAGCGCACTTTGAACCGCCGACGTGTCGTCTGCGACGCCATCTCCGATCGCGCCGTGGTCCTCCGGAAAAACAAAAGCCATCACGCATACTCTCGCACGATGACGATACCAGGCTGACCGGGAGAACCTGTCTGCGCGGCCGTATTTGCTGGGCTACTGTTCCCGGCACCTCCTGCGCCCGGACCTCCAGAGAAACGAGAAGCAGCACCGATTGCCTGAGTGCCAGTCCCACTGACCATCAAGACGCCAACTCCTGCCATTCCAGATGCGTTAATATCGCCAGACGCGCCAACCGCTCCTGCGGCCCCGCCAGGAACGTTGGCATTTGTTGTGTTGCCGAATGGACCGTTGACGTTGCCACCACTGCCACCGTTGGCGCTGACCAACGCACCGAAACTGGAAGCGCCACCGGCGCCACCGGCACCACCGGAAACGCCGGCGCCACCGGCGCCGACCGTCACTGTCACACCGGAAAATCCCGATGTAATTAGTTTTTGTGCCCACGCGCCGCTACCGCCACCGCCCGCGATTGAGAGCTGATTTGCGCCCGTAGCAGGCGTCCCGCCACCAGCGCCGCCACCGCCCTGAACCTCGACCTCGACATACTGCGTTCCCGGCGTTGGCGTGTAGGTGTAGGCACCCGCCACCTTGAAAACCTGCGTATTGAGCAGGCGTCCACGCGAATTGCCGTTGATCCGCCATTCGCCGTTACGCCGGATGAGTTGCACCACATTCCCGGCCGGCATATCGCCAGCGAGCAGCGCGCCGCCATTGGTGTTGACGATATCGTCGGCCCCGAGCCCATTGACATTGATCGTCGCGGGACCCGTATTGGCCGTCGCGATCAACACGGAAATAATCATGCCATCAGGCAGCGCCTCCGGAACCGATGACAGAGCGACCGTCAACGCATTGGCCGTCCCGCCGGCAACCGCATAATTCAGCCCGCCGGACTGGATGGCCGCCGCAAGCTGCAACACGTCGTCAGGCGTAAATCCCGCCTTCTCGATGACATCGACGATTTCCCTCTGCGTCCAGTTCGGAAAGCCTGCGGGGATTTTCGAACCGCTTGTAGCGGTCGTCGAATTGCGGTCGACATAGTCCGCATCCGGATCGGACGACCCGTATGGTGCCTGGTATTTCATGGTGTCCTCGTGTTTTCGGTGTGAGGTCAATCGTCTGCAAGGATGGGGATGGTCCAGGCCGGGGCGAGCCGCCGCAGGATGCACATCAGGCGCTCGGCGTCGCCGAGGTCGAACAGCGGGTCATGCCCGCATTCGGAAAAGCCGCATTCGAAATAGTCGATCGCGAGATCGGCGATATGCACGAGCCAGTAGCACTCCTCCTCCGGCGCGCCTGTCTCGTGCTCGCCGCCGCATTCGGAAAAGCCGCACTCGAAAATCACCGGCTCCGTGATCGTGATCGAGAATCCGTAGCGCGCGGCAAGGGCGATGAAATCGCCCGGCGTCGAGACGGCGACGGCCCGGACTTTCGCCTCCAGCGCACGAAGCCGCTCGGCGCGGCTGGTCTCGCCGGTCACGCAATTGTCCGGCAGGCCGTAGTCCGCCTCCCACTCCGGCAATAATTCGTCGACGCCGGCGACGGTCGATTCCCGCGCCAGCCTCCATGCCCGCGCATAGAGCCAGGCGAACGGGTCGATCAGCACGCGGGTGAACCGCGCCAGCACGGAGGATAAGGACATCGCCTGACCGTCTGGCGTCCCCCAGGCCGCCCCCTGCGGCCAGAAGGACAGCGCCGCCCCGATCAGGTCGTCGTTTTCCGGCGCGGTCAGCGCGTCGGACGGCGCGACGACGAGAACGCTCTCGCCGTCGTCCGAGCCGATGCTCGTCCGCGTGTGCTCATAGGTGCTGCGCATGGATCAACCCGGATAGCTGTAGGTGCCGGGCGTCGGGAATTGCCCGCTGGTCAAGACAATATCGGCGGCAGGCGCAACCAGCACGTGGCGCTCCTCGCCGGTCACCCCGGAAATCGCCTCGCCGATCCAGCTCCGCGACAGGGTAAACGTATTGCCCGCAATGCCCGGCCGGCATTTCGTCAGGTAGACATCGGCAATCGCCGCCTCGATCGCCGCACGGATCTCCGCGCTATCGGCGGAAAGCCCGGTAATCGTCACGTCGATGGGATGCGCGGTCGGCGCCACCACCTCGCTGGCGTCGGAACGGATCAGGCGTTTGGCATCGAGCGCCGCCTGCGCGACCGTGACATCCGAGGCCTCGGGAATATATCCGGGGCGACCGTCGAACAGGAAATAGACGAAAACATCGCCCGGATTTTGCCCGCGAAAGGCCCATGCCTGCCTGACCCCGGAGACGGCCCGCACCTCGCGCTCGTAGTCGCCGAGCGTGCCGGCGCCGGGCGGATTGCGCTTGCGCTGCAGGCCTCGCTCCTTGAGGGAGTCTTCGGTCTCGACATCCGCACCGCCGCCGAGCCCATCCGCATCGACCTCGAATGTCGTCGAAAGATCCGGATAAAGGCCGGGATCGGCCAGCGACAGAAGGCCGCCGCCATCGCGGTTGGTGTGCGACCCCTTGGTTTCCGCCTTGACCGGTAGCGTCAGGCTACCATCCGCGCCCGAGGTCGCAGCGGCGGTTGAGATATAGGTGACATTGCCGGAGACGAAGCGGATACCCTCCGGATAGGCGGTGCTCGCTGCAGCCGTTCCGATCGCAAGCCCAACGGCCGCGGCGGCCTTCTTTTTGTAGATCCCGACATCGGAACAATGCAGTTCGAGGAACTTTCCCGTCGACGTCGACATGAACATCTGCCGCGCCAGATAGCCCATGCGCAGTTCGAATTCATGCGAAATGCCGGCCAGGACCTTCGTGACGACCGTCACGAAGTTATTCTTCAGCGCCGTATCGCTGCCGGGCAGCCAGCGGCGGAACGCGCCCCGGATCGCCGCCGAAGCATCATCGAGCGAGCGGATGGACCACGCCATTGACCTGCCTCCAGAGTAGTTCGAATTTTCCGTCATAGATGCGCTCGCCGTCGCGCCCGTAGAGCGTCACCGCATAGTCGATCCGGTTCGCCGGCCGGTCGGCGGCCACAGTGACATCCATCGAGGCCGCCGCCCCCTGCTCGATCAGAGGTTCCAGCGCCTCGCGCACATAGTCCTCAATATCGGTTTCGATACCGTCGTAGATCGCCCTGCGGCGCAGCAGCCAGAGGCGCGAACCGAGCAGCCCCTCGCCGTCCATTGCGTCGAAACTGTCGCCGATCCAGCCCCGGTTTTCCTCGCCGTCGCGCAGCTCGCTGTCCTCGACCCGGCGATCCGTCTGCAGCAGGATCAGCACCTGCGTCGCCAGCCCCTGTTCGGCGCGGAAATCCCCCGGAGCCGAGGCGTGGTCGAGCCCGTTCAGGATCAGGTCGCCTACATATCCGTCCCAGCTGAGATCGGGCGCGCGATAGGGCTCCTCGTCCTCGTCGACCGGAATGATGCGGATCATGGTCACGCCCCGTTATTGCCGTCGCCATCGACGATCGATCCGCCCGCCGAAATGCCGCCGGTCATGGAGATACTGCCGTCGATGGTAAAATTTCCGACGAACTCGTGAAGTGGCGCGACATAGCGAACCTTGGTCCCGACCAGGCTGATGATGTTCCCGTTCGCGTCATAGATCGCCCTCCCGCCAGCCGGCAGGACGGGGCGCAGACCCGGATGTTCGCCACCGAGAACCACCGCGAAATCCGGATTGCCCGGCATGGGAAAGAGAATGCCCTTGCCGCCCTTGACCGGGCTGGAGGCAGACCCATGCGGCTCCGGTCGGTAGACACGGGTATAGCCATGGCCGAAAACGCCCCGGCCGGAGACGAACTGCTGCCCGCCCTTTTCCTCCACACGCCCGTCGAAATCGAACCGCATCATTCGTCTGCATACTCCGCGTCGGTGACGCCGGGCGCCGCATAGCCGTCCGCCGATTGCCCGCGCGGATTGTCCCCGCCGAGCGCCCGTGGATCGGCCAGCGACAGCGTCGCCATGGTCATCTCGCCCTGGTGAAAAACGATGCTCTTGATAATCATCAGTCCGCTGATGCCCAGCCAGTCGTCCTCGACCTGCACCAGAAAATTCGGCTGCCAGATCTGCCCGGCTGCGTCGCGCCAGCCGGTCACCGGAATGGAGGCCGTCACGCTCTCGCCGGCAGCCCGGCGCGCCTGCCAGACCGCCCGCTGGCGCATGCGGTCGATGGTCGCCTCGCCCTCATGTGGCAGGATCAGCACCCGCTTGCGCGTCACGCCGCTATCGGTTGCCGTCTCCTGCGGCCTGAGCTGCTGCTTATCCGTACCCTCCGTCGCCTGCCCGCGAATACGGGTCTCGGAATAGCGCCCCCGCTCGGTAAAGCTGGCGCTCGCCCCCGGCAAAATATTCACCCCGCGCCGCAATGTGCCGCGATGGCTGCCGGCCGGTTTCGACGCCAGCTTCAGCCGCCCCTCTGGCGTGTCATGGATCAGCAGACCTCGCCCCCGCGCACGGCGCTCGATTGAGGCAAATGCGCTCTCGCCGACGGAAATCCGGTGAACGGCTTCGATCGGCAGTTTGGCGCCATCGGTCTCGATCCCGATTCCGTAGCTGTCCAGTTCCGTGGCAATGGCCGCGAGATCCTTGTTGAGGATTTCGCCGCTCTCATGCTCCGCCGAGCACTCCACGTAATCGACGGTGCGCGAAACCATCGAACAGGACAGCGTCCGGTCGGCCTCGCTATAACCCGTCGAGACGTCCCGGACATAACCCGTCAACATCAGGTCGCCGGACGCAGTGACCCTGGTCTCCAGACCGGGAAACACCGGCACACCCGATCCGGTAATGACGAATTCGCCACTCGCCGACCGCGCCGCCTCCTCCGCCGACACGGTAATGTCGATGGATTTGACCGGCGGCAGGCCGGAAACCACGACAGTCTCCAGCGGGCCATAGGATAATTCTCTCACTGAAACCGCTCTTCCGCATCGTGCCCATACAGGCCGCAAGGCCGTCGCCGACCGCGACGACGCAGTCGCGCAAACGGAAAATCGTTGCGCGCCCAGTCCGGAGCGAAGGCCATCGGCCGACAGCGCGAGGACATCACGATTGCAGCGCGTCGAAGGCGACAGGCATCAGCATCGGCGTCGAGGCCCCGGCAATCTCCACCAGGCTCTCCGCCCTGTTGGCATTGCCATAGAGCTGATAGGCGAGCACCGTCGCCGGCAGCGAAATCCCGGTCTCGACCCGCACCACCGGCACGGCATCCGCCGCCTGGTCGGAGACCAGCCGCACCGAGACATCGACCAGCCGCGACAGCCAGACATAGAGATCGACCGCGACCGCTCCAAGGGCGGAAACCAGAGCCAGCGCCGCCGTTCCGGCCGTCCCGATCCGCTCGCGCGCGGCGCGTGCCTGCGGCCGGGAAATCCAGCCGGCGCGCGGCCCCGCGATGCAGAGGCCGACGGCGAGCAGGATCGCCGCAGCATCGGCCGTATCGGTTGCGTCGAAATCCGTGGCCTTGATCGCATCGAACCCGGCCGGCGTCGTCACGCTCTCCGCCACGATCCGCATCAGCGAGATCGTCTCCAGCCCAAAGGCCTCCGCATCGAGTTCCGGCGCGGCTGCCAGCCTGTCGGCGACGTCGGCCGCGTCCAGCGTGTCCGTCACCAGCATCGAGGCCAGCGCCGAGAGCCAGTCGCAAATGTCCTGTCGATCCGCCGCCATCAGAACCATCCGCCGAATGCGCCGCCGGCAGCCGTGAGGTTGTCGAGCACCGCGGCCGTCACGTCGCCCACGCCGAGAATGGCGCCAGGCGTATTGCCGGCGGGGATCGCCGTGAAGGTGAAGGCGATATAGCCCCGCTGGTCCTTGAACCGGCTGCGCCGGAAGCCCTCGACATAAGCCAGTTGCCCGCCATCCATCGGCAACACCAGCCGCCCCGGACCGGCGGCGTTGCACGCAACCTCCAGAGCCCTCGCCTGCGCGTCGCTCAGGTCGCCGAGCAGATAGGCCGTGACGTCATAGGCGGGCGTCGCCAGCCCCATCTCCTCCAGATAGGTCGTGCGTCCGCCGGCATATTCATGCCGGGCCAAACGCTTGCCGCCGGAATGGTCGTCCATGTCGACCCAGAACGGCACACCGCGATAGCTCGCCCGCCTGAGGGTTTTTGCCCAGTCACGCATATTTCAGGTCCTCGACAATGGGCTGTGGATTTGCTTCACTGCCCCGCAACCAAAGGGGGTAGTCATGAATCGTACACTGATCGGAGCGCTGGACGCGCTTAACAGCTTGCTGGCACTTCTTATTGTCGCTGCCGGTTTTGGCATCGGCTTCTTCATGACGCCAGATCCTGCAGGGAGGCTGGTGACAGGCGTGATCGGAGCCTTTATCGGCCTAGTCGTCGCATCGGTCGTCTGCGGTTTACTCGCCATTTTTCTTGAGATTGAGCAACATCTCAGGCGATTGATCTACCTGCGGGAGACGGAGATGAGGCCCGGTAACCAAAGCGAATGATCCTGAAATAATTACCAAGGGCCGCCGCCCGGCTTCTGCGGCGGCATGCTTGGGCCGGTATCGGCGTTGACCAATTTGCCAACTGATGCGCCAGCCCGAGATGATCCAGCGTTCCGTTTCGCCTGCTCAACAGCCTGCTGGATCGCTCGCGCCGCATCCATTCCGGCAGCACGTATTGCGTCGGCGGCGGCGCTGAAGAAGCCGGCTCCCTCCTGTCCGCCTTCTGCAACTTTCTGACCAGCCTCTTTGCCGCTGTCTACGATTTTCATGGACGCCTCGCTCGTGGCGTCCATGAAACCTTGCATCAATCGATCAGGACCGTTGATGAATTCGTCCATGGCTGCAGCCCGTCCGCCATCGTCTGGAACGTAATTGTAAGATCCTTGCGACGGATAGTTCCCGACGTTTGTCTCTGGCAGCGGGCGCGGAGACGGGATCGGAGCGCGGTCTGGTATGGATGAGCCATTCCGCCGCTTCCCTTTTTCCCTGCTTGCAGGCTGGTTGATCCGCCTTCCATCCCGTGATCCGGGACGCCCCGTCGAGGCCTTGACCTTGCCGCTCTCATACTGCCGCCGGCGATAGTCCGCGATGGCCTTCCGGTCGCTGTAGCCGCCCTCGATAGCCGCCTGCATCTTTTCGTCGTCGGTGCTGGTCAGACCCCACCGGGTCCGGTCCCACCAGTCCATGCCACGCTTTTCCAGCCCCGCATTGACGGAGGCATGGTAGTCGAGATTGCTCGACACGCTGTCCATCAGACCGATGGCCGTCGGCGCGGCGGCCTTGCCGAAGTTCGTCCACAGCCGATCCCAACTGTTCGACATGCGGTCGATCGATGCCTGCGTATCCGACATCACGCGGTTGACATCGCGCCACACCGCGCCGTCGACCTCGGCCGAGTTCATCAGCTCGAGGAATTTCCGCAGGCTGTCCTCGCTGGTAATCAGCGACTGCATGCCGAGGCGAAATTCCTGGTCGGAGAACAGCAAGGGGAGCTTCGACAGATCGCCCTTGATCGCCTCTTTCGAAAGACGCACGAAGGCGGAAACCGCGTCCTCGCCGGACTTCGCCGCCGCCTGCATTTCGCTGCGGAGATCGACGCCGAACTTCTTGAACTTGTTGGCCGTTTCCTCGGAGAACATCTTGCCGAAAATGTTCTGCGCCTGCGTCGCCGCACTGGATGCGTCGCCGGTATCCTCGCGGATCGTCTGCAGGATGGCGACCAGCCGTTTCAGCCCGTCCTCTCCCTGATAACCGAGCGTCGCGAAGCTGTTCGCCAAGCCCGGAATATATTGCGCCATGTCCTTGAGTTCGAACTGGCCCGCCTTGCCGCCCATGACCATGATGTCGAAGGCGCGCTGCAACTGCGACGTCTCGATCTCGAGCGCGTCGGCAGCCTTCAGGCCCGTATTGGCAATATCGGCCGTCGCTGCCCCGGACGCCTGCGCCGTGGCCAGCACCGAAGGCAGGAACGCCATCGCTTCCTCTAGCGACTTGCCGGAGGAAACCAGCGTGTCCAGCGCCTCGATGGCAGGGGCCACGCTGTCATAGTTCAAATCCTTGGAGACCTTCAGCGCCTCAGCGAAGGCCCTGGACGTCTGTTCGCTTGTCGCATCGGCCGTGATGCCGATGCGGGTCATCTGCCGTTCCAGCGCGGCAAAATCGGTGACTGCAGCCTTTGCGCCATAGGCCAGCGCGGCGGGCGCAGCATAACGCGCCACCATGGCGTACATATCAGCCGTTCCGCGCGCCAGCATACCCTGACGGCGGTTGAACTCCCCGGCCCGTCTGTTCACATCGCCCATCTTGTCGGCGATGTTCTTGAACACCCTCCCCGTCTTGTCGATCGCGGAGATCTGCAGAGCCGCCGTGATGACGCGGTTCATGGTCACCTCCTACGGTACTGTACGGCGCGATTGGCCCACCAGGCGATTTCGGAAAGCGTCATTCGCTGGACGCGGGTTGCGTCCCATCCGAACCGGAAGACGAGGTGGTCGGCGGCGACGTCGTGGCCGCCGCCTCGCGGAAAAAACCGAGCACCTTGTCGGCAAGCTTCTTGCCGTCCAGCGATGAGATGAGAGCAAGGTTCTCGTAGCCGGGAGACCCGACCTTCACCAGCCGCTGGAGATAGGCATCGATGGTCGTCGGATAGGTGATGAGCATCCCGCCGCCCTGTCCGTTCGGCTGCCACTCCTCCGGGATGCCGAGACCATCCATGTAGGTGTCGACATAGGTCGGCTCACGGAGCACGACACTGTCGAACGGCTGACCAGCCGGCGGCTCGTAGCGCCGGGACAGTTTGACGATATGCTCGGCCATGGTCAGCCACCCGTCCGGCGATAGTCTTCGGAGTTGATGGTGAGGCCGCTCACCTCGCCGTTGAGGCGGTTGTTGTCGGAGTCTCCGGTGAAAAACGCCGAGATATAATGATGCGTCACCCCGGTGAATTCCTCGGTCACGACGATATTCTGCCGTGGCGCGGTCATCAGCGCATCGAGGTCGATACCATTATCCGCGAACACGACATTGGCGCGCGGTGAGGTCGGCGTGCCGATCCGGTCGGTGGAGCCGTCCTGATTGGTGATCGCCTCGTTGCTCTGCCGTCCGCGCATGACGGAAAACGTGCCGCGCAGCGACAGAAATCCGCCGCTCGAAAGACGGACGCTCATACGCCCGCCAAAATCCTTGCCTGCCATGGCTGGCTCTCCTGTGATGGTTTAGGCCTGTGAAATGAAAAGGAGGCGCCGGCGGCGCCTCAGACCTGTGCGAAGACGCGGGCGAGGCCTGCGAAAATGTCGAGCGGATTGACCCGGTCGATGTTGATGCCGATGTCCACCCTGTTCGGATTGTCCGCATTGCGGGTCACTGTGATGGCGTCCAGCACTTCGGACGAGGCCTCGACCACGCCGCGCAGCGACAGTTCGACCATGGCGTTGACCATCGTCGCCCGGATGTCCTTCGGCGTGACGAGGCTCGGCAGGTTGCCGGGATTGTCGTCGACGATCGCCTTGTTCGAATGCTCGTAGGCCAGCTGTGCGCGGAAATATTTCAGCGCGTACATGGTCTGGTAGATGGCCTGGATATCGCGCATCGCGCTGTCAGGCACACCGTTCGTCGTCTGCTGCTGCGTGATGATCTTGCCGATCGCCACATTGCCGGAGCGGTCGACGGACCAGGTCGAGACGCTGTTCGACAGCAGGCTGTTGCGCGTCGCATAGTTGGGCCAGTAATCGCGATCGCGCGGCGCGATCATGTCGGAGACCACGAGACCGGACTGGTTGACCGAAACGCGCCCGTCCGAGCCGCCATCGAGGAACGAGGCGATGCGCCCGACCACGGCGGCGACGAATTCGTAATCCGGTCGCGCCATGCCGCCATTGGAAAACACCGGGATCATCGAGAGATGCCAGCTGTCCTTGGCCAGCGCCGAGGTGGCAAGCGTCGCCGTGGTGCCGGATTTCGGATAGAAGACATGGCCGTAGAGCTGCTGGAGATAGGACCAACGACCCGACACGTTGCTGTGGAAATCGTCGAGGCGCGTGCCGTTCGCATCGTCGCCGAAGGCCGAAACGACGACCTCGAACGGATCGTCGCCCATCGCCGCCAGCACGGCGGAGACATCGGGCGTGCCTGCCCCCGCAATCGAGACCGCGAATGTCAGGATGCCGGAAAACGCATTGGCGCCGTCCAGCACCGGGATATAGACGTCGATCCCGGAGGCGTATGTGCCCTTATGCCGTGCCGTGATCGTCACGACATTGGTCGCCGCCGTCGCGGTGAACGGCAGCGAGATCTTGGTGACCGGATTGATATAGGCGTTGATCGCGGCGGCAAGCGCGGTCGCCACCGCATTGGCGCTGTCTCCGGCCGCGATGTTGATCGCCACGCTTTCGCCGGCGATCTGCAAGACGCCCTGCCCGCCGGCGGCCGGAACTACGCCGACCGTAATGGTCCTCGCCTCCGCCGTGGTCGCCTCTTCGACACGGCCGAGCCAGATTTCCTGCGCGGCGGCGTTGCGCCGCATGCGGATGAACATCGCCTCCAGCATCGAGCCTCGGCCGGCGAGGTAGCGTGCCTCCTCGACACTGCCGCAAAGCGCGATGCCGGAGACGGCGAGCGCGCCGGCATCGAGGCCATGGCCGAGCAGGATCGCGCGATTTTCGGAAGAAAACTGGCCGCCGCTTTCGACGTCGAACGCCAGCAGCGGGGCGATGATACCGCTCGGAATATTACTTGCCATCGGCGTCGTCCTTCTTCTTCGAGCCTTCCGGCTTCACGACGAGATCGCCGTCCTTGACCATCCGGCGATGAAACTGGGAAAGCGGATCGATCGGTCGGCCGTCTTCCGGCCAGCCGTTCGGAATCGTGCGGCCGGGAGCCGCCACATAGAGCACTGTCATGGATGCCTCCGGTGATGTGGGCCTCAGGGTTTCGGCGTGCCCACCACGCCGTCGATTTCGGTTCCGCCCGCAATCCGGGCGGTAAAGTCCATGCCGGCAAGCGCGGTCGGCGGCTCCCCGGCGAAGTGCGCGCCGAGCGCCTGCAACTGGGCCTTGGCATAACTGCCCTCAGGCAGGGCATCGCAGACGGTACGGATCGGCTCCGGCAGGCCGCCGGTCGCCACATCGAAATCGTCGTCACGGATCGACAGGTGAAACCGCGTCGTCATCCGGTGCCAGCGAAGCCCGTATTCCGGGACGGCGAACGTCTTGTTTTCCACCCGGGTCACCTGCCGCACAAGCCGCCTCCAGGCCACTCCGGCATGGCTGAATTCGAGCAGGTAGCGGACCCGCGACGCCAGTGCCGCCAGAACCAGACGAGCCGATGGATCGCCATCGGCCATGGCGTCGGCAAAGGCGGGGCCATCGCCATCGCGAGCAACGATGCAGAGTTCCGCCACCACGTCGAGCACGGCGTCAGCCCCGGTATCACCGGCATCCGTCATGGGACCGCGAAGGGCGACGCCGCTTTCCGGCGTATAGAGCGAGAGGATGGGCGTGTATTCCGCCTCCTCGTCGATATCGGAGATCGACGGCGCCCGGCTGTCGAACACCCGCGCCCCGGCCAGTGTCGGATAGGGTCCGCCACTGGTCTGGGCCGATGTTGGCAGCAGGATCTCCATGGCGACGAGCCGCACAGCCTCAGCCGCCAGCATGTTTCACCTCCGAGAGATACCAGGCGGGCCTCGACGAACCATCCCGCTCCGAGGCCTCGATCCGCCATGTGCGACCCCCGCTGACGACCCGGTCACCGTTTCGCGGCCGCCACGGCCATTCGCCCACATGCGCCGTCAATACCGCCGCATAGGAGACTGTCGCGCCCGGCGTGCCGGGATCGCCGGGTGGATGGCGGGTGAGCCGGTCAGCGGGAGGCTGGAGGTCGATGGTCCCGAGAAAATCGAATGCCGGCCGGCTGTCGTCGACCTGTATCCCGTGATTGACCGATTGCCCCGTTCTGTAACCGACAAGCTGGCAGGGCGTGACGTCGAACACGCCTGCCACCTTATCCTCGAGCATCGCCCGAGCCGATGCCCAGTCGACCATCGGTCAGGCCTGCGCCGCCGCCGACGACGCTTCGGCATCATCATCACCATCCGCGCCTTCGGCTTCGTCAGCGTCACTGCCGTCGATGTCATCTTCCTGCAAGATGGTGCCAAGCAGCGATGCCTGATCGACAGCATCAGCGTTTTCACCGGCTGGAGCCTTGGCCTTCTTCTTCGGCTTCTCCGGAGCAGCGACCTCGATAGCGAACCGGTCTGCGATCAGGTGACGGCCGTAACGCTCGGGAACCGTGATCGGCGCCAGCGCCTCGATATGCACGTCCTCAGACTTGCCGAGAACCTCGCCGGGGATGATGCCACCCTGCGGGAATGCAATGGTGATCTTGCTCATGGAAGTATCTCTCCTGTTGTCGAGCGCCATCACGACGACGGCGCTTGAAAACAGGAGGCCGGGAGAACCGGCCTCCTAAGTTAATTGTGACGACGAGCGTCAGGTGAGTGTCAGCTTGCGCAGGACTTCAGGACGAGTGCAGATGGAGATTGCGTTCATCTGCACTTCAAGGTCATAGCCCTTCTTGTTGGATTTTTCCGGAGCGCGGCTGTAGAAGGGCAGTCCAGGCGTATTGACCGTTTCATTGTAGTCCGCAGGCGCGAAGCGGGTGATGAACAGGTCCGGCACGCCTTTGATCGTAACGCGAGCTTCGTTCGCGGCGATATACGGGGACCCGATATCCGCCGTCGCCTTGGCGCCGGTCTTGTAGCGTTCCCATGTGGCCCCGCCCCACTCGAAGACATCGGGAACATCCTGCCTCAGCACGGAAGCACCGTTGTTGTAAAGGAAGGTATCGCGCACCGACTTGTGCTGCCACAACGCCTTGTGGAAGCTGCGACCAGTGAATACGTGGATGCCGCCGTAGGGTTCGTCGAGGGAATCTTCGATCGAGTAAATGACATCCTGCCAAAGGCTCGTAACCAGCGTTGTGTCTACGTCCAGTTCAAGCGAGACATCTGCCGGCACGGCGATACCGAACGTATTGTAGAGGTTGACGAGAACCCCGCCGGATTTCGACGTCACGATGCCCTTGATAGCACCGACCCGCTGATGCTCCAGTGTCATGGTGAGGTCCGCCGCATGGCGCTGCGCCTTGCGGTTGACGCGCCCCTCCACGGTTTCCAGCGAACTCTCGGTGCCGAACTCGCGGACATTCTGAACCTCGTCGGCAAGAATGCTGTCGTCGCGCTGATAGTGCGGAACGATGACGGGCACCTTGTTTCGATCTTCGTCACCGGTCGTCTCGCCAGGGCCACCGCGGGCGCTAGGCTCGACCAGCCCGAGTTTTCCGTTGCGGCGTTCGATGGAAATCATCGTGGTCGACACGCTGTCTTCGTCGAAGATGCCGGAAGCGCTGACCTGGCCGGGCCGGTAGGGCACGGCATTGACGGCCGCCGTCAGGCTTTCAAGGCTGAACGGGTCGGAGGTATGGACATTCTGTGAGGTCACGGTCGTTCTCCTTATCGTGCCTTGATCGTGACGGCGCGGAGCTGGGTGAGCTTCGCCGCCTTCTTGGTGTCGTCATCGACCGTGCTGTCGTAGATCAGCATCGGCTTCTTCACCTCGGCATCGTTGGTGATGCCGACGGTCGCCACATCAGCCGAGGTCGCATCAACCTCGTAAGCCGCGATCGCGGTGGCCGTTTCGGCCCCTTCCTTGCCGGCTGTGCTGGCATTGGGCGACGGCGCGTACTTGCCGCTGGCGGTGACCTTGCCGAGCACCGTGCCTGCTTTGACGATGCCGGAGCCGGAGGCGACAGTGATCGGCTCGCGCGAGAGCATTCCGTTTGCCTCCGACAGTACGAAGGCGAGATCGCGGGGAGTTTCAGTGAAACTGGTCGGCATGATCATGCCCCCTTCTGAGTGTTGCGACGCGCCGCAAAGATGGCGTCACGGTTGATCTTCGGAGCACCGGCGGCCGCGGTCGGCCCACCACCCGGCATCGCCAGATTGGCCGCAGCAACGCGCTGCTGTTCGTAGGTGGCGGCAGGCGCAGGGGCGGGTGCCGGTGAAGGCTGGGCCGGATCAGACGCTTCCGTCTTCGGTGCCACCTTGAGCGCAGCGATGACGGCCTCAACCGGCATGTCGGTTTCATGCGCAAAGTGTTCCGCCAGGGCCTCGCGGCCCTTGGCTTCATCGTTGGTCATGATCGCCTTGAGGCGGGCCTTGCTGTCCGCGAGCGCCTTCGCAACGGCGTCCGCGACCAGCTTGTTCGTATCGGCGGCAACGGGTTCCGCCACAGGCTGTGTGGTCATCGCAGGTTTATCCTTTTCGATGCTGGGTTTGGCAGAAGCGATCGCCGCTGCGGATTTCGATAGTTGCGTGCAGTTCCAGAGCTTGCGTGCAGAGAGGGCAACAAACCGCTCCGGCGCATGGGCATAGATGCTATAGTCATGCGCAGCGGCGACCCGGGCCTTTTTGTTCTCGATCGCCGTTGCATAACCGCGCTCGACAGCCTCATCGGCGTTCAGCCAGAGTTCGGATTTCATGTCGGCGCGGACGTCGGCAATGTCGTCGCCGGTCACTTCCGCATAGATGGATGCGAGATTTTCGGCCTGTTTCTCGACCACCTTGGCAAACTGCTCGATGTCGGCAGCCGTGCCCCAGATCGACGAGGATGGCTCGTGGATCATCATCATCGCGCCGGTGCGCATGATCCTGTCGTCGCCGGCCATGGCAATGACGGAGGCGCTGGACGCGGCCATAGCGTCAACGATGACGGTCACCTTTCCCTTGTGGGCCTTCAGGGCGTTGAAGATGGCAATGCCATCATCGACATAACCACCGCCGGAGTTGATGCGGACAGTGATGTCCGCCTCCCTTCCAAGCTCGGTGAGCGCCTCCAGCACCTCGAAAGAGGTGAAACCTTCGCCCCAGAAGTTTTCCCCGACGAACCCGTAAAGCACGAGTTCACCGTTCAACAGAACAGACATGTTGGCCTCCTCAGAAGCGAAATTTCCACCGCCGCGATGGGCGGCAGCCATTGGTCTTCGCCATGCAGGCCGCCTGTAGGCGCACCAGTTCGGCGTCGATGTCCGCCATGCTCGACGATGCCACCTTGAGACGCTGATGCATCACCGGCGAGCGGATCTCGGTTTCCTCGACCTGCTCGCCGGCCAGACGCTTGGCCTTTGCGGCGGCGAGCGCGGCATAGAGCGCGCACGGGTCGTCGACGTCGACGGTGACGCCGCCGATCTTGACCGGGTTCGTCATGCCGAAGCACCCTGCTGCTGCGCCTCGGTCGAGGACTTCGAGCCGTAGCCGCGCTCGAACGGGCTCCGCATGCCGGAATCGACATAGCGCTGATGCCACATCAACCGGCTTTCGAAGACTTCTTCCGGATCGTCGCCCAGCTCGCCGCATTCCCGCTCGAGTGTTCCGGTCCCGTTTGCGATACGCTCGCTCGACGCCTTGGCCCGCTTCTCGTCGTCCGCCGTCGGCTTGCTCGGTCCCTGACAAAGCGCCCAGAGGATCGCCTCACGGTTCGCGAGAAACACCTCGTAGCCGCCCTTGAACGGAATGCGTTTCTCGCCGATCTCCTCGTCGAGCCACGAAGCGTATGGCACGAGCACATGCGGTGCGGCGATACGGTCGGTCCGGCGCTGCGCCAGCGGCCAGAGCGCCGAGTTCTCCATGTTGGTCGAGGCATAGGTCGAAGCCGTGTAGTCCATGGTGTAGCCACCATAGGAAATGCCGAGCGCCCGGGCCTGCTCGCGATGCAGCGAGGCGATGAACGGCATGGACTGCCCACCCGGCGTCGAGACCGTCTTGAATTCAAGATCCTCATCAGGAGCGAGATGGGAAACTCCGGCGCCTTCGCCGTAGCGTATCTCAGATTCCGCCGCCTTTTCCAGTTTGTGACCGTAATAAGCCATGAGACCGTTGGCGACATCCTGGGCGCCTTCGAAGCTGCTATCGCTCAGCGCGCTCAAGGCCTCGAAGGCCTCTGCCGACGGCTTGCTGCTTTTCAGGATCGGAGCATAGATCGTCTGCAGAAAATGCACGGCCGCTATGGCGTCCTCGGTATTCTCCGCCATCAGGTATTTCCGGAACGTCGTCGCCAACGGCGACAGACCGCGAACATCATCGGACGAGAATGGATCGAAGGCATGCATGACGAGCTGCCGGCCATCGGCATCACGCGCCGCGTAATCGGTCTTCACAGTGATCCCGTCTCGCCTCTCCTCGAAGCGGTAGTGTGTCGGGCGTCCATAAGCGTCGTGCATGATACCCTGATAGAGACCGACTGCCTCGTTGGTTTCCTGCACCAGCTTCTGCGGAGACAGAAGCAGGAACTTGGTCCCGGTCTTTGTTCCCGGCAGGCGCTGGGAAATCGGAAGATACTCAACAATGCCGACGCTCTCGCCGAAGGCGAGCCAATGCCGGACGCCGACATCCGTCTGTTGCGGAAGCGTGAACTTGGCGCGAAAATCGCATTCCTGTGGCGACCACGCCCAGACCTTGAACCGCGACTTGACCAGGCGTGTCCACTCGATCGCCTCCTTCTGGTCGTAGCCGAAGGCCGAAAGATCAGGACGCGGGTTGAGCTGAAGCTCGACGCCGACCGTGTCGGCAATGATCTGGTCCGCGGCACCGCGCAGGCGCCCGGAATTCTGCAGCATGTCCATGGCGAGCGCGGCCGCACGCCACCAAACACGACGGATTTCGTCACGATGCTCGCGAAGCGACGCCGGCCGCGAGGCGATCACGCCCGACGGCGTGTCGCGCATATAGCTCGCCCGGACCCGCGGTGCGGCCTGCGGTGCGGGAACCGCACTGCTGCCCGCCCGGACGCGAAACCGAGGCTTCTCCGCTGTCGTCATTTCCGCTTCTTCCACTTGTCGGCCCACGAAGAGCCGGTCTTTTTCGACGATGTCGGATCGGGCCGACCCTTGGCCGGATCTTCGTCTGTCTGCGGCTCCAGGCCTCGCGCGAAGAGCCCTTCCTCGAAGTCGAGCTGGGCGTCCTGCACAGGGGTTTCACGCTCGGCCTCAAGCCTTTTCCAGATCACGTCCGGCAGGCTTCTGACGCCAAACTTGATCGCAGCAGCTTCGGCCTGGTTCATGGTGTCGAGGCCCTCGTTGGCTTGAGCCTGATCCTTCTCCCATTTGTATTCCGTGAAGCCGTCCTTGCGCTTTTTCGGAACACGCCGCTCGGCCGTCAGTTGCCGGTAATACTCATCATCCATGCCCCGCGGGAAACCAACGAAACCACGCTCCAGCGGGTCGGTCTTTGCCACGTTGCGATAGAGCGCCATCTTCAGGACCGAAACGTTGATGTTGTAGAAGCGCCTCGAGTACTTCAGGAGCTTGCCGGTCTTTTGGTTTCGCTCCTTCTTCACCCTCTGGATGAGCGGTGCGGAGTCCCGGTTATCGCCTCGCATCATAATCAGGCGTCCCGAAGGATGCCGCCTCGCCCACTCCCAGACATCCTCGGTATAGGCATTGCCGTCGATGGCAACCATGTCGGCAGCTATGCGGTGGCCGTATGCGTTCGCCCATGTCTGGAGCATCAGACCGTTGAGCCGTTCCTGGCACTTCGCTTCCGAAATATGACCGGGTATGACGCCATAATCGACGACCCATCGGCGGAAATCGGTTCCCCACGCGACGCACTGCCACTCGACACGATCGTCCTGACAGTCGATGCCGATCGTCAGGATCAGACCGCCGGGATGAATTCGCCCTCTGTCGTAAGCCGCATTTGCCCCTCGGTCCCGCAGTGTCTCCCAAGGCGGAGCCTCGCCGGCGGTCACATACGCCCTGCCGACCGTGTCGTTCAGGAATGTCTGCTCGGAAGCGGGGTCGCCTTTTGCGCTCAACCACTCGCGGGCGATGCGCTCCCAACTCTGCAGCGGGCTGTATGCCGACCAGATGTAGAATGAGCGGTGGAACCGCTTCTGCGCTGGATTGCGGGCGCGCCACTCGATCCGATCGACCATCGCCTGGCGATGATATTCGCGGATCTCGCAACCGCACTCGATGCAAGTGAAATGGGCGTCTTCCGGCTTCTCCTCGTTGAGGTTGGCCAGCATGTTTTCCCATTCCAGCACCTGCATGTGATCGCAGTGCGGGCACGGGACGTAAGGATATTCCTGGCTGCCCGCCTCGAAATTCGAGGTGATACGGCATCCCGGCATGACCAGCGGCGTCGAGATCTTGAAGATCTTCGCCTCTTCGACGCCACGGGAACGGCTGTCGGCCTGTGTTTCCGGATCGCCGCCGGAATTGTTCTCCCATTTCGACAGGTCGTCCTGAACCTGCCGCTTCATGGTGACCTGGCTCAGCGAGGCCGCTGAGTTGGCACCGGATATCTGGATGGCTCCACGTCCGTCCGCCCGCTCCTTGTAGAGCAGAGAGTCTAGGCCGTCGCGACTCTTCTTCGGAAAAAGAGTTGCGAGCGCCGTCGTGCTTCTCAGCATCGGCGCGAGCTTCATCTTGCTCCAGCGCTCGGCATTGTTCTCCGTCGGATGGACATACAAGAACCACGAAGGGTCCATGTCCATCGAACCGCCGGTATAGATGTTGGCGATGACCGTCCCGCCGATCTGCGCCGACTTTGCAAGCGTCACGATGCGGCATAGATCGTCAGGCGAAAGCGCCCGCAGCACCTCATCGAAATAACGGAACAGCCGCCGGTTATATGGCCCCGGATAGTCCGGGCTCTCCAGTTCCGAGAAGACGATGTTGTCTTCGGCCCATTTCAGGTAGTCGACATCGTCGGCCGGCTTGAGGACGTCATGCAGCACGTCGTAGGCGATACGCTCTGCATTGGCTGTTTCCACGACGATCTGGTTCATGCCAGTTCCGCCGGGTCGGCCTCCTCGGCCTCGATGACGACCTCACTATACTCGGGGACGCTGACTGCCTTCGTCTTCATCTGTTTCGCCGCGGTCTCCCGCAGCTTCCGGAACTCCTTCCGCAAGATGTGTTTCACATCGCGCTGCGGAAGCTGGAATTCGGCTGCAATGGCCGTGGCCATGTCGCTCAGCCCGCCATCGAAGACATCCATCAGGGCGGACGCGACGCGCGTCATCTCGGCACGCCCAGCATCCGTATCCATCAGCTGGCCGCGCTCACGCGCCTCGTTGATGGCTGCGTTCCTGTTTGCCCGACGAGCAGCTTCGAGCTTCTGCTGCTTGATCTCATAGTCGATGCCGCTCTGCTGGAGCGGCGGCGGGACGACGGTCCCGGCAGCGTTGCCATCAACGATAACCGGCTGGCCGCCAGCATCGATCTGCGTGTCGATACCATTGCCGAGCCGCTGTGAAACATCCAACGTAAGCCGAAGATCGGCTTTCGCCTGCTCGACGCGGATCTTCGCGTTTCGCCCAGACCCTACCAGCGCGGCCTGGGAAATCTTGCCCTCAGTCAGGTATTGACTGACCCGACCCGGAGAAACGCCGATCAGCGCCGCGAATTCGCCTTTGGTGACAGAGGCTTCCATTCCGACTTTACCGCGTTCTTTAGCTCTTTAGCCGTTCTTTAGAAGTTTAGGCTTCGAATTTAGGGTCAGACTGGCGAGATTTCGGGGTCGCCCCGGCCCGCTGCGGGGGGAAACTTTATACGGTCCCTTGACCCAGGGGGGTGTGGTGCCCGGCCCTCGACGGCAGACCAGCCCTATCGGGGGAGGAGGCGGTCGAGTTCGTGGAGGATGCGAGGCGCCAGATGGTCCTCGATCAGTTCCGCCAGCACCTTGAGGAACACTTCCGGGTTGTTGGTGACGTCGTGCGCCGGGTTCGGGCCGAACAGTTCACGGATCGGGAGCCTGCCCTTGCCCTCCCGCTTCATTACGCCGCGGTGACCCGACTTCATCTCAGCGATGAATGCGGAGCGATAAGACCCTCGAAGCCTGACCGATACACCCGATCTCGTCTGGCGTGCGCCCAACTGATAGAGCGGTATCCATCCCGATTTCTCGACGACTTCGATCGTCGCGCTGCCCGCGTTGAAATACGCGGTCGTCAATTGCCGGATCTTGCCGGGCGTCATGTCGACACGCTCGGCGCTTCGCCTGACGATCCGGGTGCGAGCCATGTCGCGCATGCGGCTCATCGCCCGCGCCATGGCCTTGCCCTTGATCTCGCCCGGCAGATTGGCAATCGCCCTGCCCAGCTGCTCGATCTCGGACGCATCGAACCTGACGTCAGACACCGCATGCACCTTTCGAGAATGCCGCCATTACAGCGGCGGGGTTCATGACAGCCTCCATCGGCTCGACATCAGGCCCGGAAAAGCAAAACCCGCCGGGCGATGGCCTAGCGGGTTTTTCCTACCTTTTTCAGTGTGCTTATACTATGTCAACCAACTGCCGCATCTCAAGACCGTTTCCTGAAAAACTTATCCAGCCAGATCAACATCTTGCGAGGAATTTTCAGAACGCACCCGCCGTCTCCACGGATGACGGTCGGGAATGAATGACGCAATCGCGTGGCCTTCGAGGCGGCCTGCAAGCGATCCTGCGAGGTATGCAAGCGCGTCCTGCCAGAGTTCCCACTCCAGCCGCGACAGGATCGCACCGCGGATCGGATCGGACAGCACATACTTGCGATAGGCGCCCTTGACCGGCCTTTGCTTGCGACGATCAAACCCGTCCGTTTCGTATTCATAGACGCGCCCGAATGCATCGCGGCTCTTGCGGCTGACGAACCATGCCGGTTTTCCGGCGCGCTCGACTTCCCTCACGCGCGGCTTATCGGCCCGCCAGTCCGGGCCGAAGCCGAGGATGGCGGAGCCGGTGACGAGTGCCACGACGTAACGACCGGACAGCCGGTCACCCTTCAAGCGCTGTTCCTCGACAACGCGGGCGACCTCTGCGGCGATCAGACCATGCTCGTCCGGCCATTCCGGGAATGGATGCCACCCGTCCGGGATCGAGAAGGACATGTCCGCCAGCGCCCGTACGGCCGCCCCGACCGCCAGCGCATCCGGATGCGGCTCGGCATATTCGAGGAAATCCGGCACAACGCCATAGATATTGGGCGAACGATCGATCAGCGTTCCGAGCACCGCGAAATCCCGCGTCATCGCCCAGGCGCTGCTGAGACCGATGCCGACGCTCAGATCCCCGCTTCCTACCTTGGGCAATTCCTGGGTGAAAGCCCAGTTCAAAAGCTTCTCAATGCTCACGGTCTTCATGGTCAAAACCCTTTCTGACAGTTCTGACAGTTTACCTGACAGTTTTCAGATAGTTTATTTATTATATTTCAACAGGTTAGACAGTTCTGACAGTTATTCCCGCATTACGCATGGCATTCTCCGAACCTCCCCACACCCTTTACGTATAGGCGCGGGAAAACTATCCGAACTGTCAGCATCCATTGTTTTCATTCGCATTTTTCGCCTCAAACTATCCGTTGAACTATCCGGTCAACTGTCAGAACTGTCAGACAGATTTCGCAATTTCTGACGGTTCGAGCCGAGCCGCGAGGGGGTTGCGGGGTCTCCATCGTCAGAAATTCTCCGGGAAGGGCTCATCGAAGCGGCCGGGCGGCGGTTCGGGGCCGCGATCCATGTAGGGCACATTGACCAGGCGGATGCCGCGATAGAGCACCACGCCCGTCGATCGGTCCTTCTGGAATTTCTTGCCCATGTCGCGCCCGAATGCGGTGTTGTTCATCGGCCGGCCGCCCTGGTCGACGGTGAAATCGCAATAGGCCTGATAGAGCACCTTGCCCTCGACTGGCGGGGCGCCATCGTCGCGCTGGATGCAGCGGGCAACGAAAGCCGCCGTACGGTCCATGTCGTCGCGATAGGCCTGCGTCGCCTCCACGACGGCCTCCGGGATCACCAGCCCCTCGCGCAGGTATATCTCGACGCCTTCCACCAGCCAGTTGAGGATGCCCGGATATTCCGGCTCGAAGGACGCGATCACATCCTGAAACTCCCGACGGTCCTCCTTGGCGATCTGTCGCGGCCAGTGAATGACCGCCATGCGCCGCCAGATACCGTCATCCGTGCCGCTGATGCGCGGATAGCCGTTGCCGCTCATCATGGCGATGAATTTCGGCTCGAAATCCATGTAGCCGGAGAAGAGGTCACGCGCCGTCACCGTCTCGCCGCCCGTCAGCTCCTTGACGAGGTTTTCCCTGAGATCCTCGCCTTCCGGCAACTCCTTGACGCGCAGCATGCGCTTGCCGTAGAGGCGGGCCAGATCGGGGCTTGCGCTGCCCGACGAGCCGCCCTCGCCGATGATACTGGTCGATGGCAGCGTCACGGCAGCCTCGCCCAGGACGCGGCACAGCGTTTCCATGTAGACGGACTTTCCGTTCGCCCCATTCCCGTAATGGAAGAACAGGTATTGCACGGTGATCCCCAGCATGCTGAGGCCGGAACTCACCTGCACCAGCCTCCGGACCGATTCGTCCGGCAGCTTGCTGGAGATGAATGCATTCCATCGCGGGCAGACCGCCTTTTTGTCATAGGCCACCGGCACGACGCTGGTAATCAGATCCTTGCGCCGGTGGCCTTCGATCACCTTCAGGCGGAAATCGGTGCAGACATCGATGAATTCAGGGGCATCCGGCGTCTCCTCGAGGCTCACATGGCGCGGGTTTCTCCGCTTGGCCATGGTGCGCTCGAATTTCAGCGTGGCGTTCTTGACCGCCACCATCCACTTGTCGGCGTTGAAATCGTCCGGGCTGCGCATGATGTGCGGCGCAAGGCTCTCCAGCATGGCGTTGATCTTCGCCACGTTTTTCGAGGTCACCGCATGGTCGAGCCGGCGCTTGATCCGCTTTCCATGCCCCTCATCGGCCTTGTCGGCTTCAGCGACCAGTTTCTTTTCCTGCGCCGTGCGCTCGCTTTCCGGCTTCTTGCGCGCCTCCTCGGCCAGGTCGAGCACCATCTGCTCATAGGCGTTCGGCACGATGAACGCCGTCTCGGCCGCGATCCGGTCTCCGAGACGCTGCGCGATCGCCTTTGCCTTCTGTCCGCCATTCGCCACGTCCCAATGGGAGCCGGTCCAGACCGCGAATGTCGGCGTCTTGCCCTTCTCCTGCGCGACAACGAGCAGGTCGTCGCCGAAATGCAGCCTCAACCGCTTGCCGTTGTCCGTATCGGAATGATCGAACTCGGCGCAGAACGCGACGACAGCCGGATCGGCATCGCTGTCGCCGGCAATCGCCGCCACCGGCTCGCCCGCAGGGCCTTCAGGGGTTCCGGGGTTTTGCGCATAGCCCGCCCGCTGCGCCTGCGCCTCGGCGAGTATCCTCGCGACGGCGTCAGGAATATTCGGCTTTTTGGTATCGGTCATTCTTTTGGCAGCCAGTATCGGGAGAGGATCAGATCGAAGACGAAGCGGGTGAGACCGCCGATGAGGAAAAGGGCGATGAGGCCGGGCCAAAGCCCCAGCCAGTCGACCCGGAACGAGGCCGCGAAAGCGCCACCCGTCCACGCGACAAGGAACAGACGGAACGCAGGTTTACGCATCGCCGCCTCCCATCGCCGCCGCCATCGCTTCGGCGAAATCCAGCCCCTCGGGCGGCCACCAGATAGAAACCTGCCGTCCTTCCCGCGCATGGCGGGCTTCCGCCCGGGCCATGGCCGAGGCGGTCGCGACGGGCTCGCTGTCGCCATCGGCGAGCAGGACGAGTTCGGTGACATGGCCCGGAACATGTAGAGCGTCGCCGGTCTCGGCATTTGGGCGCGGAACCGGGCCTTGTACCCGGATCGCCCGAAGGCGCCCGGCCGCATCCTCCTTCTTCAGGGTCGGATGATTGAACGCCGATTTCGGGTCGGCCGGGCCGGCGAGATTGCCGATATCGCCGGCCGCGAAATAGAACGTGTCGTCGCGCCAGCCTTCGGGAGCCGCGACGGCGCAGACGGTCTCGATCCCCTCGCCGCCCATCCACCTTGCGGAAGAGGGATCGCCATAGACCGGGATGAACCCACCCTTTTTCGCGCCGCGCATCTTCTTGGTGGCAAGCGGCTCAAAGTATTCGGCATCCAGCCATTTCTGGATGGGCCTCTGAGCACCGACACCTGGTTCGTCGCGCATCCCCGCTTCAGCTCCGGCCTTGGTCACACCCCAAAGCATCGGCCGGCGCTTCGGTATCTGCGACAGGTCGATCCATGTCTGGTGGCAGCCGATAATCCGGCCTTCGCAATCCATGAAAGGCGCGATCATCGCCGGCCCGTCATACAGCGCCAGCGGCCGGTCGAAATCGTCCTGCCCGTGCCAGTAGGTGCAACGCGGGACGAACCTGAGGTGGACGAACACGCCGCCGGCGGGCACGAAACCCGTGCGCGCCTGCAGGTAGGAGGAGACGATCCGCGCGCCCTCCAGAGCGTCCGGTTCGTCCCTGCGGCAATCCGTGGCGTTGAGGTAGATGCCGCGGCCCTTGCCGATCTCCCTTTCCCGGAAATCGGCCTGTTTCTTTTCCCTGTCCTGCCTGTCGGCATCCGCCTTGACCTTCGCCTCGGCGATCCGCTTCAGGCGGGCTTCCCGCTCCTCGTCGCTTTCCCGCTCGGCCCCTTCCGGCACCTCTTCGCCGAGCACGGCGGCGCAGGCCTTGAGGAATTCCTCGCGGCGGCGCAGGTCGAGATGCAGGAGATGGGCGGCAAGACCGATCCCGTCGCGGCCGCCGTCGGCTCCGCGGCAGACCCAGACACCTTTCTTGCGATTGACCGCGAAACGGTCATGGCCGCCGCAGCGCGGGCACGGACCCTGATATTCCGGCCTGCCCTTCGGCGCTTCGGGCACCTTCAGCCGGTCAGCCGCCGCATCGAAGGGGACGGCGCGGGCATTGGTGACGAATTCTTCGATTGCGGCGTTCATTGTGCCCCTCACGCAGCGGCCAAACCGACACCTATATTCCGCACATTTTTGTGCGATGCCTCTTGCAATTCGCACAAAAATGTGCGAAACATAATCCCAAGGAAACGCGAACAAGAGGAAGGAGGTGAAAGGGCTTGAAACGCGAACAGTTTCTTCGGGAACTTCGCCGGATCGCAAAGGAACAGAACAAGGTTCTGGAGGTCTTCGAAGGGAAAGGGAAAGGTTCGCACTACCGGGTCAAGTACGACGGCAAGATCTCCACGATCAAATCCGGCGAACTCAATCCAAACTACGTGCGACTGGTCAGGAAACAGCTTGGCATCGAATGATGCCAAGCCCTCCCGGTCGCCAGGAACAAAAAACGAAAGGGAAATAAGAGGACGACCATGCAATACACCTATCAGGCAACAGTCGAGGAAGATCCCGATGGCGGGTTCATCGTCACTTTTGCCGACGTCCCGGAGGCAATCACCGCCGGCGATACCTTCGAGGAGGCGATGACCAACGCTCGGGAAGCGCTTGGTCTCGCCCTTCGGGGCATCCTCCAGGACGGCCGCGACCTCCCGCAACCGGCGGCCCATGACGGGGTACCGGTCGCGGTCGCCGCGGACGAAGCGGCCAAGCTCGCGGTTATCCAGGCCTTTCGACAGGCCGGGATTTCCAAGTCTGAGCTTGCCCGCAGGCTCGGCAAGACCGAGACGGAAGCCCGCCGTATCCTCGACCCCGACCACGGGACGAAGATCGGGCTCCTGCAGGAAGCGCTTCTCGCGCTCGGGCAGGAAATCGTCGTGACGGTCCGAAAGGCCGCCTGAAACGAAACGGGGCGCGGGAAACTGCGCCCCGCTTTCCATCCGTGACATTCCCCCCATCACGCCGCTGCCCTCCTCACCGCCGCCACCGGCGAAACTGTCGATGATGATGGGCTCGCCGGCAGGCAGCATCGCGCCCGCGAGCATGGTCCCGGCGAAGAGGGTTTCACGAAACATCGTTACTCACCTCCGTGCACGAAACACAGCGATAGCGCCCCCCCGGACGGACCAGCCGAACAGGGAAACGAAACGGTCGCGATTGGAGCCGGAGAAGGAGAGCTGCTTCGGGCAGTCATAGCAGGTGAGGATCATGCACCCCTCCTCGCCATGGCCGCCGCCGGCAGCGCCGGACCGGCCTTCACCAGCTCCGCCAGATCCTTGTCGGTGGCGATGCGCAATTGGCCTTTCACCTGCAGGGCGTGCAGCGTGTTATCCAGCTCCTCCGGCCAGCGGTCGCGACGCAACGCGATGAAGGGCGTCCCTTGCGACCAGCCGCGCAACTGCGGCACGCGGTGCAGAAAGCGGAAATGCTCCGCCTTGTCGAAATCCAGATCGAACGCGATGGCCGTATGGCGGCATTCGTTGAACGACGGTGCGATGACCAGCAGGATGCGGGATTTGTCCTTCATTGGGCCGCCCTCGCTTCCAGTTCCGCGACCAGCTTGCGGCCGAGGTCTGTCAGCGCCCAATGGGAGGATTTTCCCCAGCGGCGCACCAGGCCGTCGCGGATCAGCCCACCCATGGTCCGCTCGACCGCGGTCGCGCTGGCGCCGAAGCGCGCGGCGATCTCGCTCTTGTTCGCCTTCAGCACGCCGTCATGCGCCTCATGGATGGCCAGCAGCACGGACGATGCGAGCCTGGTCCAGACGCCCTTGCACCCGGCCTCGCCCGTCACCTTGGCCGCGACATCTTCCAGCACCTGCGCGCCGCCGTCTGCAAACGGCAGGACATATGCATGGGTTTTCCCGGCATGGGCGGCGATAGCCTCGCCATAAACCCTCCTCGCCCCTTCCACGGTCAATCGCTCCTGCAGGAGCAAGGCCATTTCCGTTTTCTCGTGCGGCAGCAGCGCAGAGAATCTCTGATCCGGCATGGTAAAATACCCGAACGCATACAGTTCCATAGGCTCAGCTCCATTTCGATGCCGGGAAGGAACGCTCATTCCGCGGCCTCCTGCATCTCCGCCGCGAGAAGGTCGAACAGGTCCGGTCCGCTTCGACCCTCGGCCGCTTCCTGCGCATAGGTGCAGCCGTCGCGGAAATAGTCCGGGTTGAGTTCGGTCGCGACCGCACGGCGACCGAGCTTGAGAGCGATATAGGGAACGGTCATGATCCCGCCGAAGGGATCGAAGACCACTTCGTCCGGGTTGGTGTAGGCGCGAACCGCCCGCTCGACGATGTCGAATTGCAGCGGGCAGAGATGCATTTCACGCCCCTTCTTCGCCTGCAGCATGTTGAGCGTGCGCATGCGCGCCACGTCCGTCGAAACCTCTGGATGATCGACATGCGGCGGCGCGATCATGAAGGTCGGCGGCAGTCGCCCCGCCTCGTCCAATGCCTCGCAGAAAGCGACGTGGGTCTCGAAATCGTAGACGTTTTCCAGGCACCACTTCTTCCAGCCGCGATAGACCGATTTCGGATCGGACCTCACCAGTTGCGCCAGCTCCTCCGGCAGCACGAGCCGGTTTCCCGAGGATCGCCACACGCCATGGGCATCGAGTTGCCAGCGGCCGCGGGAATAGCCTGTGCCGGCGACGGGCCGGATGCGTTTTTCATCGAAATCGTCATCGCCCGGCGCGACCGGCCGGCCGTCGATCACGGTGACGAAATCCGGCTTGTCTTTCACGACGGGATCGTCGGCATAGCCGCGCGACCGGTCGGTCTGGGGCTTGCGGAACTCCAGCAGATATTCCGGCATGCCGTGGCCCATGCGGGTGCCGTCCTTGCATTGCTCGGACCAGCCGAACCTGTAGGTCTGGTTGTTTTCCCTCACGACATCGGTCGCCACGGTCACACGCGACAGGAAGGCAAAGCCGTGCCGGCGGAAATGGGCGACGCAATCGTCCGAAAACGGCGAGACCGTCTGGAAGCCGAAGCCGTTGATGCCGCCCGGCACGATGCGATCCTTCACATGGATCACGGCGCGGCGGCCGGGCTTCAGCACCCGGAGCAATTCGCCGGTGAGGAAATCCATCTGGCTCCAGAAGTGCCGGTCGTCATCGGTATGGCCGAAATCGTGGTAGGAGGGCGTGTATTCGTACTGGGTCGAGAACGGGATCGATGTCACGATCAGGTCGACGCTGTCGGCCGCCATGTCGCGGGTCTCGAGAACGGTATCGTTGTGCACGAGACGGCAGAGCGGGCCGCCCTTGCCGTCATCGCCATAGGTCACCTCGCGGCGCGTCACACCCATCTGGCGACCGAAGGCAGCAGCAATCTCTTCATGACCGAGACCGTAGCGACGGATGATCGCCGCCATCTTCTCGGCCTGCGCTTCGAACTCGCGCCACTTGCGTTCCAGCTCGCGGCGGGTTTCGCGCTCGGCCTCGGTATAGATCAGGTCGGCGCGCACCTGATGCGTCTGGCCGAAACGCTGGGTGCGGAACAGCGACTGGTAGAAATCGTGGAACTTGAAGCCGATGCCCAGATAAATGTTGTTCCAGCAATGATGCTGGAAATTGCAGCCGGAGCCGTTGAGCACCGGCTTGGTCGCCAGTTCGGCGAATTCGCCATTGGCGAAGCCGACGACGCGATGCTCCCGCTCGTCGAGGTCCTGCGAGCCCCAGACGGACTTGATCGTCGGGATCGCCGCCTCGATCGCGCGGCGCTCGTCTTCCAGGTCGTGCCAGACGATCCGGTGTGCCTCCGGCTCCTCGGCGCGGATCTCCAGCATCTTCGCAATCCGCGCATCGAGAGAGCGCTTCTTCTCTCGGCTCGCCTCGACCACGCCATGGGAGGAATTGGCGATGAGCCTGCCCTGCCCGCTGCGCTCGTGTCCGGCCTGGCTGTGGTCGGCCGGGATTTCGTGCCAGCGGATGTCGAGCGGCGGCAGGTCGTAACCATCGTCGGAAAAGCCGAGATCGGAGGGATTCTGCACGAACAGCGCCCAGCTCGCCACCCACAGCCAGAATTCCTCCTCCTTGTGGGGATGAATGGTCAGCCGGTCGGCCTTGGTCGAGTCCCGCTTGAAGAAGCGCGTCTTCGCCTCGCCGACATCCATGACGCCGAGAAAGGCGGCATAGGCGAGCAGCTCGATATATTCGTTCGGGTCCGGAATGGCGGTCGCGACGAAACGATAGGGCACGCCGTCGGTCTTTTCGCCGGTCTCGCGGTTGTCGCCGGCCACATGGGCCATGAAGCTGCGAAACGTCTTCGTGCCGCCGAACCCGCGTAGGGCCGCCGCCTCGTCGAGCGTGACGAAGGTCAGCTTCGCGCAGTCGATCTTGCCGTCGCGGATGCTCTCGTAGTTCGTGACGTGGACAAGCTTCTCGCCGGGACCGGTTTCGTTCGGCGCATCCATCTCTTCCGTGCGGCGGATGAACTTCAGCCTGACGCCGGGATGGTAGCGCTCCTGCTCCAGGAAGAATTCGTGTTTCACGCCGAGCGGCGCGACAATCAGGCCATGCCCGCCGGCCTGCATCATACATTGCCGACCGATCTCGATCTGCGTCGAGGTCTTGTGCAGGCCGAACCGCAAGAAGAGCGCGCGCCGCCCGCCCTTGCAGGCCCACGGCACGATCGCCTGCGTCATCGGCTTCAGCAGCGGATTGACCGAGGAGGCCTCGACCTCGAACCCGAGGACACGGGCGGCGGGAACCTTTGCTTCGAGAAAGCTCTGGTAATCCATCACGCCACCTCCCCGCCGGACCGCACCGAGGCAGCCAGCCGCTTGTAGCGCCGCTCCACGCTCATGTAGGGCTTGCGCATGATGGTGGCGCACTGGGCAGGTTTCATCTTGCGGGAGATCAGGTCGAGCAGGGTGCTGTCGTCTTCCGCCGTCCAGCGCTGCACGCGGCCGCGCAGCGAATGAATGCCTGCGTCGCGAATCGCGTTCGCCTGCGTCGCGTCGGCCTCGACCAGCCGCCAGCCCTTGCCCCAGACCGTTTCGATTACCAGGCCAAGCTCGGCCATGGCCGGGCGGATCTTGCAGATGTAGACGTCGATGATCTTCATCTCCGGGCCGTCGCCGACGGCATCGCAGAAGATGGCGTCATAGATGGCGTCTTTCATCGCCATGCGCGGGAACGCGTCGATCAGGTGCTTCGCCACGCCAAAGCCGCGCGGCGTGAACCGCACGGTGATCGCGCCGTTGGTGATCGTCGATGTCGAAGGGTCCGCGAGAAATTCCCGGCCCTCGACGGTCTGCTGGCAGCAGGGGCAAATCAGCGCATTGGGCGCGGCGGCTAGAAGGTTCTCGTTCATCGGGCGCCCTCCCCGGCCGGTCGCGGCCAGCGCTTGCTGCCCGGCTTTCGCCAGTCTCCGCCCCGCTCGACGTTCATCTGTGCTGCGAGGTCGAGCGGATGGCCACGGCCGATGATCGAGACGGAAAGAAGGCCGATTTCCACCGGCGTCCATCCCTCGACGAAGTGCTGATCGGGACGCTCGCTCATCGGAACGTCCCTCCGGTATGAGCCCTGAGGCCGTCCTGCAGGCTTTTCATGCTTTCGTTGAAGCAGTTGGTGATTTCGCGTCTTTCGGCCTCGTCGAGATGACCGTCGGCATGCGCGTCCCGGAACGCTCTCAGCAGCTCGCCCACCGCGTTAACCGCGTCGAGAACATGATCCAGGGTGAGACTGGTCTCGTCGCCGCCGGCAATCGGCACCAGCCGGTAGCCCAGCATGTCGGCCAGCGCCGCGGTCATCACCGGCTGTCCCGCCAGCAACTCGCAATCGAGGATCACGTCGAGCGGCATGAAATCCGGATAGTCGCCGCCGATATAGCGGCTGATCTGCGGTTCGTTCACGCGGGAACAGGCGGCAAGCTGCTTGGCCTTGCCGGCGGCAATGATCGCCGCACGGGTCGAGGCCTTCAGTCTGGCGCGGTCATGTTCGGTGCTGGGGCGCATGCCACCTCCTCGAAAAGTCAACGAAATTCCTTGCCCCGGAATTTCGCTGACCCCGGGCGCGGCAACAGATAGAAATCGTGGTGTTCCAAGTGCTTGTTAGAAAGTTCTAACGCACAGCATCAATCTCACGGGGGACCGCAACATGAATGCAGAGTGGAAAACCGCCTCGACAAGTTCATCGCGGCGGGGACAACGCCTCGGCTGCGCTGGACAGGCGGCCATGGCCATGCTCGGTTGTGACGCGCCAACCTCAACACGGAGAACGAGCCATGACGGAATGGCTGCTCAACAATGTCGTGAACCTGCTCGCCGCGATCGCCAGCGTTATTGCAGCATGGACCAGCGTCGCGCTGTGGCGCCAGTCGCTGGCCCGCACGCCGCCGCATTTCAGCATCCGAACGAAAGCGGTAAAGGATCATCCGGGATGGGTAGAGATGACGATCACGGAACACTCTCGTGCCAGCCATCCCTACACGATCAACTGGATCGAAATCGAAAAGCCCGTTGGCGCACGGATGCTCACCCAGGAAGATGCTTTCCAGACGCGTCCCAGCTCCAATCACCCGTGGCTGCTGAAGGATCTCCTGCCGGAGGAGATTGCCACACAGAGGATCATCAACCCCGTCTCCACTGCAACGCGTATGAACGGAACGGGCATGATCGAGGTCTACGCCTTTCTCGGCGCCACGTCGGGCGCCGGCAACAGAACCACCCCGATCGATATCCGGATCTCTCTTTCGTGGAACGACAAGCGCCGTCAGAAACCCCTGACCACGCGATACAGTATCAGTGCCGTTGCAAGCTGAATGATGGCCTGAGAGAGGCCCAAGACGTATGTCGTTTCCATAGAGATGCCCTTTTCGTGACAGGATTGGTGAGGCGATCATTCGGCAGCCTCCTGACCGACTGCGACCAGCTCCGCCAGTCGCTCAAACGAGACACCATCAATTTCGCGGCGGGACGCTGCGGACACGACGCGAACCCAATACCCCGAAGGAATGGAACCGCGCCGACGCATCGCCTTCGCGGTCTCGTAGGTTACGCCGATATCGGCAGCGAATGCCGCCAGCGACGGCCAGAAATTGATGATGCCAGCATGGGTCATGTCGATATGGGTACAATATATACCAACATTCTGTCAACAGCATTCGTTGTGATTTGTACCCATGATTAAAGGTACAAATCGCACCATGAGTGACAGACAGGAACAGATCGACAGGGAGGCACGCGCGGCGCGCCTGCTCGAAGCACGAAAGAAAACCGGTATCGGCGGCGTCCGGAAGGTCTGCGCCCGGTTCGGCTGGAACGAAAACACGTACAAGGCGCACGAGAGCGGCCGCAACGGTTTCGGCACGGCAGACGCGCGCGTATATGCAAAGGCGTTTGGCGTTTCCTATCAGTGGCTCTATCTCGGCATAGGCCACCCGGGGGACAACGATACCGCAGAGCCTACTGTCGCCGTCGACGTCCCGCTGATCTCATGGGTCAGCGCCGGCGCATTGGGCGAACAGGCGTCGGTGACCAGCCTGTCCGATTTCCCGACCGTCTCCGTTCTCGATCTTCCGGACGGCGACTGGATCGCCTTGCGCGTCGAGGGCGATTCGATGAACAAGATCTCCCCGCCCGGCTCCATCATATTCGTCAACCGGCGAGACAGGCGGCTTGTCCCGAACGGCTGCTATGTCGTTGCCGACGAGCACGGACGCGCGACCTACAAGCGCTATCGGCCGGACGACCAGCCGCCCTTCCAGCCCGCATCCTACAAGGAAATACCGGCTCCCGACTTCGATGGCGCCGTGACGGTCATCGGCCGTGTGCGCCGCTCCATCATCGATTTTTAGCCATTCTCCAAGGCATAGCCGAGCCTTTTCGCGCGCCCGGCGACCTTTCTTGCAACGTCCTCCGGCTGGCAGGCGAGCAGTTGCTCGATGAACCGCGCACAAAGAGCGTCTTCCTTGCCGGAAAATGCCATGTCACGGAGCCTGCTTGCCCATGCAGGTCAACAGCGCCTGACCTGACTTCGTTGTACCGCGCGCAGGCATCAGATGCGGACGGTCGCTGATGCCGTCCTTGATGGCGATCTGCTTCTTGGCTGCCGCGAACGCATCCACGAAACGCTTGGCATTCTCCGGCGAAAGCATCACCTGCGATGCCGCAAGATTGTCGCCGACCGCGCCAGTCTCGCCAGCCTGTCCCAGCAATCTCTCTCCATCGATCGCGAATTCCACTTCCGGCTCGAATCCCGCCAGGTCGCTGTCAAAGGCAAAGCCGGGAACGGCCCGCACCATCAAACCCTTCTCGGCGCTGTCGCAGATGATGACGACACCGGATCTCATCGAGGTGGAGATTCCGACCGTCACCCGCTGCCCGCCCGAGAAAGGGTCGTTCTCCACCTCAGCCGTCCAGCTGTCGAACCCGGCCCACGCGGCAGACGAAAACGCCGCCAGCGAAACAAGCGTCATCAATATCCGAAACATCATAGTCCCCTTTCAAGCCCTCAACCTCAGATTACCTTCGCCTTACAGCAGGTCAACCCGGACAATGCGGCCTGCCGACACCACGCCCCGAATCGCAAAGCCTGCAGCGGTGATGATTTCCACCAATTTCTCCTGGGTGGATTATGATAGGTATTTTTTGCACCAATTCTACTTGACGCGATATTGGTATATATTGTACCCATAATCTCATCCCGCACGATCCGCCTCCTCCCAGCCCGCGGGATATCGGGCGCGGCCGCTTCATCCATCACCCCTTGGATCGCGGCCGCGCCCGAAGGAGGCAGGCAGCGAGGACGAGCCATGATCCGCTTTCAACCAGTAGCCACCACACCGCCGGTTCCCCAACCGCCGCGCTGCATCCGCTCCCTGCAGGAGAGGATGGCGGACGACATGCGCGAACTGGCTTTCGCCGGGCGCGATGTCAGCCTCGAAACCCTGGTCGAGCGCGGCTGGACGCCGGACACGGTGAAGCGTCTCGCGCCGGAAGCCCGCGAGATTGCACGGCGCAAGGCCGTGACCCAGACCGCGAGGGCCTGACATGACCCACGAGCCGCAAATCGAACCCTTTCCCGCTTACCCCTCCCGCGCCGCCTCGCCGCGTGTCTTCAATCTGGTCGTTTTCGGCCTTGCCGCCGGCATGGCGCTGCTTGCGGTCGCCGCTCTCCTCTCGGTGCAGGCGATGACGGCGCATCGAGGCGTGGCGGATATCGACCGCCGCATCGCAATGGATGTGAGGCTGTGATGACCGACCAATTCATTCTCCTCTCCGGCTGGTGGGCTGCGATGACCGACCAGATCGTTCTTCTCTCCGGCTGGTGGACCGCCGCCATTTTCTTCACGCTCTGGGTGCGCGCGCTGCTGAAACTGTCGCAGCATCTGGAATTCCACCTCGCCGAAAGGCGGGCAGCCGTGAAGTTCTCGGTCGAGCATCCCGTCTCACGCAAGGACGACTCGTTCCTCGTCGACTTTTTCGTCTGCAACAGCGACGAACTCGCCAGGCGCTGGCCCGACTGGCCCGCCTATCGTCGGCGCAAGATCCTCGAACTGACCGGGGAGATCGCATGAAGGCCGCGCCCCAGTCGTTCCCGCCGCTCTGCCACAAGGTCGTCGAGAGCTTTCGCGCCGATGGCAGCCTGATGGATCTCGCCCGACCCATGGTCGAGGAAATCGATTTCTGCGACATGGCCGGCCGTCTCTCGCGCATCGCCCGTTTCAACGGCGCGCCGCTGGCCGGCGCGTTTTCCGTGGCCCAGCATTCCGTCATGGGCGCGGAGGCCCTGCTTGCCGAGGGCGAGGATAGCCTGATCGCGGCGCTCTTCCTGCTGCATGACGGCCATGAATACCTGATCGGCGACAAGACGCGCCCGTTCCAAATGCTGCTGGCCGAAATGATGAACGCCCGCTTCGGGCCGGGAACCGGCCTCACGATCCGCAGCGTCATCGCAGAGATCAAGGGCAGATGGGACGAGGCGATCTATGCCGCCGCCGGCCTGCCCGCCCCTTCCGCCTGGACCAATCGCATGCGCTCCAGTGTCTCCGGCATGGACGAACGCATGCTGCATGCGGAGGCGCTGGCGCTCTTCGGGGGCAAGGCTATCGACTGGGTAAAGAGCCAGCCGCGCCGCGCCCTGCCGAAGCTCAAGGGCTCGCCGGCCAAGCCGTGGGGCCCGGCCGATGCGGAGTTCCGGTTCCTCGAGCTGTTCGACCGCCTGATCGGCATCGAGCGCCGCACCGGCGCCCGCGCGCTGCATGCGGCCCATGTTGCAACCGCGAACGGAGACAAACATGGCTGACCCTTGCACGAATATTGTCCTCGCCTTCAGCGCGCACGACGTGACGCTGCCGCTTCGCCGCTGCGCCGAGTGCTCCGCCACGCTGGTCGATGCCGATGGCCGGGACATCCTGACCATCGACGTCAATGCCGCTCGCCCCGACAGCGATGTCGAAGCGATCGCCCTCCTCCTCATGAACATCGTCAATTCCAGCGCCGACCTCCCTATCGGGGCGGAACAGGCACCCACAGAAAGGACCACCTGATGGAAAAGCCTCTCCCCTTCCGTGTCCATTTCGAGGACGGCCACAAGCTCGATATTTCCGCCGCAAACGCCAAGTCAGCGACCGACAAGGCCAAGGCCGCCTATGACGGCATCATCCGCAAGGTGAAGCTGGTCCGCGAAAGCGAGGCGGCATGAGTAAGATCGTCGTCACCGTGATCAAGACGTTCCCGGTTTCCGGCCGCAGCCTCTGCCTGACGGACGAGGCCGGCAGCCTCACCGGCGGCGTCCACAAGGATGGCGCGCCGCTGACCCGCAGCTTCTCCGACGGCGCGGTCGCGCTGCAAAACAGCGACGGAAGCTGCGCTGCCGGCCCGGTGGATTTCTGGGCCGCGGTCGAGTTCGCCGAGCGCATCGTCGAGGGCGACCAGCGCGCCATCACCGAGCCGGGCTGCGTCCTGCTGCTCGCCACGGCGCTCATCGGCGCATCCATGGCATGGCCGCTGCCCACAGCGCCCCTGCCGGCAGTCGCGGAGGCCGTGTAATGGCGCGCCTTCCGAAACTGAAACCCTGCCCGTTCTGCGGCGAGCGCGATGCGTTCGTCGAGCGCGCCGATTTCAGCAGCGCCTATGTCTTCTGCAACAGCTGCAGCGGCAAAGGCCCCACCGAGTGTCAGGAGAGTGACTATGAGGAAACGCCCGGCGAGCGGGCGGCCATCCACGCATGGAACAAGCGCAAGCGCGCCTCGAAAAACAAGGAGGCTGTGTAATGGCCGGTTCTCTCAACAGGGCGCAACTCATAGGCCATCTCGGCGCCGATCCGGAAATCCGCCGCACGCAGGATGGCCGCCCGATCGCCAATATCCGGCTCGCCACCTCAGAGACCTGGCGCGACCGCAACAGCGGAGAGCGTCGGGAAAAGACCGAGTGGCACACCGTCGTCATCTTCAACGAGGCGCTGGCCAAAATCGCCGAGCAACACCTCAGGAAGGGCTCGAAGGTCATGGTCGAGGGCCAGATCGCCACCCGCAAGTGGCAGGACAATAAAGGGCAGGACCGCTGGTCGACCGAGATCGTACTGCAGGGCTTCAACGCACACCTGCTCCTGCTCGATCGCGCCGAGGGCTCCGGCTACCGCGCCGGCAGCGACGACCCCGGCGATTACGGCTTCGACGGCGAGCGCGCCTCGGGAACCACGTCCGGCTCGCGAACCCAGTCCGGCAGCCAGGGCGGGAGTTCCTTCTCCCGCGACATGGACGACGACATTCCCTTCTAGGAGATAGCCGCAGGCGCTTGGCCCTTCTGACGACCCTTTAACGGAGAAACCCCATGCAACTCATTCGCGATGCGCAATCCCTGCTCGGCATGCTGGAGAGCGGCGACCTCAACAACGAGGTGACCGAGACGCTCCAGACCGTGCTGGAAAAGCTGCTCGATCTTTCCAACGAGCGGCCCAACATCACCTACAAGGGCGAGGTCGCCCTGAAACTCAGCCTCGCCGTCAAGAACGGCATGGTCGAGATCAATGCCGAGATCCCGCCGCCGAAGCTGCCCAAGCTGCCGCGCAAGTCCTCGATGTACTGGGTGGTCGAGGGCGGTCGCCTTTCGACCGAGCATCCCCAGCAGCACGACATGTTCCCCGGCCCGCGCGAAATCGACCGCAGCCGCAATCCCCTCACCAGCCAGTAATCCCCTCAAGCAAAAGGAACCATTCCCATGGACCAGCTCTCCGAAACCGCGGTCAAGGCGATTGCCGACCTCACGCGCGACGCCGGCACGACCGTCTACGCCGTCAACCCGCCAGCCGAAATTCCCGGCCTGCCCGGCACTGTCCCCGTGATCCTCGATCCGAAGACGGGCTCAGCCAAGAGCATGAAGGGCCTCATCGAGGAATGGCGCGTGGCCCCGCTGCGCAAGTCCGGCACGGCGAGGGTGACCACGCTCGAAAGCTTCGTCGACCTCGTCAACCGCCACAAGACGCCGGAAAGCGTCATTTTCGCCGAAACCGACTGGCAGAACCCCTCGCTCACCGCCGTCATCGACTATCACGAAAACCTGTCTGGCGGACAGGCGGACAACGGCAGGCACCGGGTTCTCTACGAGTTCCCGCGCTCGCAGGAATGGGATGCGTGGTCCGGCATCCATGGCCAGCCGCTCGACCAGGCGACCTTCGCCGAGTTCATCGAGGATCACATCGCCGATCTCTCCGCGCCGGATACGATGGAGGAGGAGGATTTCCGCACCAAGTTCGGCTTCAAGGTCGCCTATCCCAACGAGCTGGTGGCGCTGTCGCGCGGCCTCGCCGTCCACACCGAGACGCGGGTGAAATCCAATCTCGTGCTGCAGTCCGGCGAAGGCGAAATCACCTGGGACGAAGAGCACAAGGACGCGAGCGGCAACAAGCTGACCGTGCCTGGCATGTTCATCCTGTCTATCCCGGCCTTCCACATGGGCGAGACCATGCGCATCCCCGTGCGCCTGCGCTACCGCGTCCGCGCCGGCGCATTGAGCTGGACCGTGCTGCTCTACCGCCCCGACGTGTTCATCACCCAGGAAGTGCTGCGCAACCTCCAGACCGCCGCGGCCGAGACCGAGCTGCCGAAGTTCGTCGGCGCGCCGGAAATGTCGGCCTGATCCATCAGGCGGCGCCTCGCGCGCCGCCACCACTCAAAGGAGAGAGCCATGCCAATCAGCAGGGACACTGCAACGGATATTGCCCTGGCGTATCGTGAGATCGAAATAGCCGAAGAGCTTCTGGAGCAGGTTACCAAAGAGGTATCACGCGGAACAGTTCCCGATATTCGCGACGCCTTCGGTCGCCAGGTCGCCGGCTTGGAGCTTGGAGTGCCATCTACCGGCGGAGGCCGCCGGTTGTTCAACGTACCTTGGAATTTGGCGGAACCGATCATCAAGGCCCACATTGCCACGCAGCGGGCGGCCATCGAAATCCTCACCGAAAAGGCCAAGGCGGAAATATCCACGGCCATCACGACCAGCCTCCGAGACGAGGAGGCGAAGCCCTGATGTTTACCGCAAGCAAATCCGCCCTGCTCGACGCCCTGAAGCTGGTGGGAGGGATCGTCGAGCGCCGCAGCACCATTCCCGTCCTGCAGAACGTGCTGTTCGACAGGCTGGGCGCCACCGGCAAGCTGATCGCGAAAGTGACAGACCTCGACATCGAGGCGACGGTTCCGTTCAGCGCCGCCGTCGATACCGATTTTCGCGGCTTCACCGTGCCGGCGCATCTGCTGATGGATATCGTGAAAAAGCTGCCTGAAGGCGCCGAGATCCGCGTCGAGGCCACCGATGCCAGCCTGTCGGGCGTCACCCTCAAATCCGGGCGCAGCCGTTTCAGCCTTCAGGTTCTGCCGCCGACCGATTTCCCCTCGCTCGACGGCGCGGAAATGCCGTTTGCGCTGGCCGTTCCGGGCACCGCCCTGGAGCGCGCCATCGGCGCAGTCCGCTTCGCCATCTCGACGGAGGAGACCCGCTACTACCTCAACGGCATCTATCTCCACCCCTCCGAGGGCGGCCTGACGCTGGTCGCAACCGATGGACACCGCCTGTCGAAACGCTTCATCCCGCTCGAAGGCGTGCCGCAGGACATGCCGGGCGTCATCGTGCCGAAGAAGACCGTCGAGGTCCTGCTGAAGCATCTGCCGAAGGAAGACATTACCCTGCAGGTTTCCGACGCCAAGATCCGCCTGATGATCGGCGATATGGTGCTGATATCGAAGCTGATCGACGGCATGTTTCCGGATTACCGCCGCGTCATCCCCGTCTGCACCAATTTCGTCGAAGTCGAGGGCGAGGCGCTCTCGGCCGCAATCGACCGCGTTTCGACCGTCTCCAGCGACCGCGGCCGCGGCGTGAAGATGACCTTTTCCGAAGGCCGGCTGAAACTCACGGTCAACAACCCAGACGCCGGCCATGCCGAGGACGATGTCCCCTATGGGGGCGAGGCCGAACTCGAGGTCGGCTTCAACGCCAAATACGTCAACGACGCATTGGCCAACCTCTCGGAACAGACGGTCAATCTCTATCTCGGCGACCCCGGCTCCCCCGCCGTCCTGCGCGCCGACGGCGATCATGCCGAAAACCTGATCGTCCTGATGCCGATGCGGATTTGAGGAGAAGAGCTATGGAAAACGACAAAGCAATCAATCGGATTAGCGCGGACCACGTTCTGAGGATGAAACAAAAGGCAGACCATCCACAGAATGCGCTCGACGTCTATCAGCAGATCGCCACCCGTAGCGCCATCTATCCCGGCCAGGGAACGCCGCTCGGCCTCGTCTACGTGGCGTTGAAAATGAACGGCGAGGCCGGCGAGCTTGCCGAACATGTCGGCAAGGCCATGCGCGACGACGGCCTAACCGCGCCCATCGGTTTCGGCAATGGCGTCGAATTCGAAAATCTCACCGAAGCCCGTCGCACCCTCATCATCAAGGAAATCGGAGATGTCCTCTGGTATCTCTCCGCCGCCTGCAACGAACTTTGCGTCAACCTCTCTGAAGTTGCGCAGATGAACATCGAGAAGCTCTACGACCGCGGGCAACGCAACGCCCTCTCCGGCTCCGGTGACGAGCGATAGGGGGCGGCGAAGCATGACCGACCCCACCCTTCCCAAACTCGCCCTCTCCGTTCGCCAGCCCTGGACATGGGCTATCGTCCACGCCGGCAAGTCGATCGAGAACCGTGACTGGAAGCGCGGCAATCCCGGCCTGAAATTTCGCGGCCCCGTCTGCCTGCATGCCTCGGCCGGGATGACGCGGGCCGAATATGCCGATGCCCGTCACTTCATCCTGTCGATCGGTATTGCCGATGTTCCCGCCTTCGAGGATCTCCAGCGCGGCGGCATCGTCGGCGCCACCAACATCGTCGATGTCGTGACGGCCCATGACAGCGACTGGTTCTTCGGCCCCGTCGGCCTCGTCCTCGAGGATAGCCACCCGGTCGATTTCATCCCCGTCGTCGGCGCGCTCGGCTTCTTCGAGTGGCGCCCGCGCGCGATCCGCGACGCCACCTCCAAATCTCGTGATGGGAAAGGCCTCTTCGATGTCTGACGGAACCAGGATCGAATGGACCGATGCGACATGGAACCCGATCACCGGCTGTTCCGTCGTCTCGCCCGGCTGCACCAATTGCTACGCCATGAAGCTCGCCGGCACGCGCCTGAAGCACCATGAGAGCCGCGCTGGCCTCACGAAGGAATCGAAGGCCGGCCCCGTCTGGACCGGCGAGGTACGCTTCAACGAGCAATGGCTGGAGCAACCGCTGCGCTGGACGAAACCCCGCATGATCTTCGTCTGCGCCCACGGCGACCTGTTCGCCGAGGGCGTGCCGGACGAATGGATCGACCAGGTCTTCGCCGTCATGGCGCTCGCCCCGCAGCACACGTTTCAGGTGCTGACCAAGCGGCCGGAGCGGATGCGGGACTATCTGCGCCGGCCAATCTCTCGAATCCATAACGCTGTTGCCATTCTGGCCACGCGCGATGAGCCCAATTCACGGGAGGAGTTCTATCGCCAGTGGCCGGAGTGCAAAATCGAGGCGTTCATTCCTGCGCCGGTAGCAAGACGCCTGCGCGCAGGCTGGCCTCTTCCCAACGTCTGGCTCGGCGTCTCCGTCGAAGACCAGAAGCGCGCCGACGAACGCATCCCGATCCTGCTCGACACCCCGGCCGCAATCCGCTGGATCAGCGCCGAGCCGCTGCTCGGGCCGGTGGACCTGAGGGCTGCACTACTGCTTTCCGACGACAACAAGCCGCTCTTCTTCAACCCGCCACGGAACCATATCGACTGGGTCGTCGCCGGCGGCGAGAGCGGCCCCGGCGCTCGGCCGATGCATCCGGACTGGGTGAGATCCCTGCGGGACCAGTGCAAGGCGGCCGCGGTACCGTTCCTGTTCAAGCAATGGGGAGAGTGGTGGGAAGTCTGGTCCGAAATGCGAGACGAGAACGGCAACCACCTCGTTGTAGACGCAGACAGTCACGAAGCCTCGGAGTTGTGGGACGAACACTTCGACTGCCTCATAACCCACGACGGCCGACGCTTTACGCCGGAGACACTTCCGGAAGACACTCTCGGTCGCCTGATGAGCCGTATCGGCAAGCGCGCCACCGGCCGCCTTCTCGACGGCGTCGAGCACAACGCCTTCCCGGTGACCGGACGATGACGGCCCTGCCCTATATCTATCGCTGGAACCGGCAGGGCCGCAAAGGCCAGCCCTGTGACGTGCTGGCACGCGGAACGATGAATTCGTGCTGCGTCCGCTTCGCCGATGGCTACACCATGGTCACCAGCCGGAATGCGCTGATGCGAAACCGCGCCGTCTCTGTGGATTGCGGGGAAAAGGAAGGACATCATGTCGACCAGCATTGACATGCAGCGACCCGTGCCGCGCCTTGCCTTGAGCAGGGCCGAGGTTGCGATTGCGATCGGCGTTTGCGGCAATACGGTCGACCAGATGGTTGAGGAGGGTTTCCTGCCCCAACCGCGTCGCTTCCACCGGCGCAAGGTCTGGCTGGTCGCCGACATCGCCGCCGCAATGCAGGCTTGGCCCGAGGATGAGACCGGCCGCAAGGCGACGGTGACCAAGGGAGATGGGGGCGGACACGTCGATGAGTGGCGGGCCACCCCATGATGGACGTGGCCAATATCGACCTTCCCTATGTGGAGAAAAACCCGAGCCGTCACGGCAAGGTGCGCTATTTCCTGCGCATCGCCGGCAAGCGCATCTGCCGTCTGCCCGACGATATCAATAGCGAGGAGTTCTCCAGCGCCTATTGGGCGGCCAGAAAGGCAGCAGGGAAGCCCGCTGAGAGCGTTTCGCGCCCTCGGCCGATATCCGTGACCGTCAGGCCGGAAAGCTTCAAATGGCTCACCATGGCCTATATGAAGGCATCCGCCTTCACCATGCTGGACGAAACGACCCAGGCGAAGCGGCGGGCTATCATCGAATCGATGTGGGACGAACCTCTCGACCGGTCAAAGCCGGACGGCGCGAAGTTCGCGGATATGCCGATGATTAGGCTCGACCGCGGAAACATCGAAGTCCTGCGCGACAGGAAGCGCGATACACCGTTCGCCGCCGACGAACGCCTCAAGATCCTGCGGCAGGTGATGGATACCACGGGACCGGACGGGAAACCCTATGTCGAGAACACGGCCCGCCTGGTCGATTCGTTCCGCGTCCATTCCGACGGCCACCACACCATCACGTCAGACGAGATTGCACAGTACATCGCCCGCCATGGGCCACAATCGAAAGCGGTTCTGGCCATGGCTCTGATGATGTTCACCGGTTTCCGCGTGTCGGATCTGGCCGTCATCGGTCCGCAGCATCGCCGCAACGACATGTTCAGGCTACGCCTGTTCAAGAATCGCAACCGCACGCCCGTCGATATCGAGATCGCGCTGCATCCGATCCTCGAGGCGGTCCTCGACAGCCACAAGGTCAAGGGCCTGACCTATCTCCAGACGGAATACGGCAAACCGTTCTCCGTCAAGGGTCTCGGAAATCGCATCTCGGCATGGTTCGAGCAGGCAGGCCTGCCCCACTGCACCGCCCATTCCGTTCGCAAGGGGCTTGCGACCGATCAGGCCCACAACGAAGCAACCGATTCGATGCTCGAAGCGATGTTCGGCTGGCGCGACGGAAAGACCTCGAAGATCTACACCCGCAACGCCGAACGCGCCCGCCTCGCCCGCCTCGCCGTGTCAAAGATCAACTGGGATGGCATTGGCGCGAAACTGCTAGCCTCGGATGGATGAGAGGCGCTATATTTTCCACTAAATCAAGGATATGACGGTGGAAACTGAAAGCAAAAAGCTCAAATACATTGAGAGAAACATCAACAGACACGAAAGTGTTAGGTATTACTTTAGACATCCTCTCATTGGCCGCATCAGGCTTCCAGATCCATACTCGGACCATGACCATTTTCTGCCGATATACAAAAAATGTTTGCGGCAGCTAAAGGCGGAACAGCAGCGCGTCTTCGGCAAGCCCGAGAAAAAGCGACGCGCTCGCCCCTTCCCCTTGAACCCGTTTCCCCAATACGCCTCCTACTGCAAGCAAAGAGCGCAGAGGAAAGGCATTCCTTTTCACCTTTCGGCCCATTGGTTTCGGAAGACACTGGAGAAGCAGGAAGGGAAACGCGCCGTTAGTGGGATACCGATGACCCTCAAAGCGGACAAAGGACCTAAGTCGCCCTATCAGGTGAGCGTGGATCGCATCGACCATAATCGGGGATATGAACCATCAAACTGCCGCCTTGTGATTTTGGCGGTCAATTTAGCGATGAATACTTGGGGGGAAAAAGTCTTTCGTGAGATCGCGACGAGAACGGTGCAGGAACAGACTGCTGCCACACCACCAAAAGGGTCCGGTTCCAATCTGCCACACCTAGATTATTTTGCAGAATAATCAAAGGCATAGAAGATGCTGTGTGTATGGTTGGAGGCCTCGCCCGGAATCGAACCGGGGTGCAAGGATTTGCAGTCCTCTGCGTAACCACTCCGCCACGAGGCCATTTCCAAACTTAAAAGCGTGTGGTGGCGCGGATTTAGACGGGATACCGGGAAACCGCAAGAGGGATTTTCCGAAATTCTACCTTTTAATTGTTCGAAACTACGCTCACGTCGAGATGACCGATGTAACAGCGGGAGAAGGCTCCCCGAGCAAGCGGCGAGCCGCATGCAGCGGTCCTCAACCCCGCCCGGCCCGGTTCACCTGTGGATAACGTTTGCGCCACCAGATCGCCATCCGGCGTCTTTTCCGGCGGACGGCGGGAAGATCGTGCGAAAGCACGAGAAGACCGAGAGGCACCATCCAGAATCCGAGCACCGGCAGGAAGCCCAGTATGCCACCGCCGATCAGCAGGGACCCGGTTGCGATGCGACCGGCCCGAGAGCGGGGAAACGGCAGTTCGAAACGGCCGAGCACAAGTTTTCCACGCTCGCCATCGATACGGTAATTCCCTTTGCCAGCCATTCGAAACCCTTTGGATTCATCGAAAAACGCACCGGAAGGCGTCCCGCAAGAAATGGGTAGCGGAAGAAATTATGCAAGCTGTCACATTTTTTTTCAAAAAAGCGCTTGGCAAATCGAACGCGCATTTGTATTACCCCGCTCACGCCGCGGCAAGCGGTTGTTCCCTGGTAGCTCAGCGGTAGAGCACTCGACTGTTAATCGATAGGTCGTCGGTTCGAATCCGACCCGGGGAGCCAAAGAATTCAAGGCCTGCGCAGAGATGCGCGGGCCTTTTTCGTTTCGCCCCGACCGCTGGCGGCATCTCTTTTTGGCAGTGCGAAACCCCCTCTTCATTTTTGCCTGATATCAAAACAGCCATAATATTCTGATTAGGAGAAAAGACATATGTGGCTCCAGCTTCATGACGGGGATGGCTTCCCCTTCTTCGTGAACATGGACAATGTGGTGGACTTCCGCTGGTACGAACGGGAAAAATACACCTGCCTCCTGACGACCGCGCCGGTCGCGGAAAAGCTTCATCGGCTCTATGTCCGGGAAAGTGCGGCAGAAATCATGAAAATGATTAGCGAGCAGCAGGTGCGGAGGGCGCGCCTTACGGCTGCCTGACGAAACCCTTCGTCATTTCGGAGATAAAACATTGCGGGCGGAGCCGGAGCCGGTCCGCCCGCTTTGCTGTTTGCGCCTCGGCAACCCTCGTGCGGATCGCCCTGGCGGTCGCCGACGGCGTTGCAGGCGGAAAATTGCATATGGCTCTGATCCACTGCCGCGCGACTGCGTAGACTCATGGAGACGCAGCAGATTCGGGCAATACCTCATGACTTCCCGCAGCCAGGCGCCGATCCTTGTCTGGTTCCGCAAGGATCTCCGGCTCCATGACAATCTAGCACTGGCCACCGCGCGGGAAAGCGGCCGGCCGGTCATTCCCGTCTATATTCTGGAACCCAAAGCGGCCGGAACCGGGCCGCTCGGAGCGGCCCAGGCCTGGTGGCTCCATCATTCCCTGGTGTCTCTTTCAACCTCGCTCGAGGAGATCGGCAGCCGGCTCACCTTTCGCCACGGTTCAGCCGAGGCCGTGCTGGGATCGCTGATTGCGGAAACCGGCGCGACCGCAGTCTATTGGAACCGCCGCTACGACCCGCCGGGCGTCGCTATCGATACCGCGCTCAAGGAAACGCTGACCACGCATGGGCTGACGGTGCGCAGCTTCTCCGGTCAGCTGCTGCACGAGCCATCCAGAATGCGGACCGGCGGCGGAACGCCTTACCGCGTATACACGCCGTTCTGGAAAGCACTCGATGCCTCCGGCGAACCGCCTGAGCCCCTTTCGGCGCCAATCTCCCTGGCGGGGCCGACCGTGTGGCCGCGGAGCGAGGATATCGCGTGCTGGACGCTGCTGCCCAGGCAGCCCGACTGGGCGGCGGAATTTTCCGACGTCTGGCAGCCCGGCGAACCCGGCGCGCGCAAGCGACTGGCCTCTTTCATCGAGCAGGGGCTTGCGGGTTACCGTCACGGACGCGACTTTCCGGCACGGCCGCACACCTCGAAGCTTTCACCCCATCTGGCGTTCGGCGAAATCTCGCCGGCGGAGGTCTGGCATGCCACGCGGGGGCTTGGCGGACGCATCGATGCGGAGGACGTCGTTCATTTCCGCAAGGAACTCGCCTGGCGCGACTTCTCCTATCACCTGCTTTTCCATTTCCCGCATCTCTCGACGAGAAACTGGAATCCACGATTCGATCGCTTTTACTGGTCGGGCTCGCCGGATTTCTTCCGGCGATGGACCGAGGGTCGGACCGGCTATCCGATCGTCGATGCCGGAATGCGCGAACTCTGGCGGCACGGCACAATGCATAACCGTGTGCGGATGATTGCGGCTTCCTTCCTCATCAAGGACCTGCTGATCGACTGGCGGGAGGGCGAACGCTGGTTCCGCGACACACTTGTCGATGCCGATCCCGCCTCCAATGCGGCGAGCTGGCAATGGGTTGCGGGCTCGGGCGCCGATGCGGCCCCGTTCTTCCGTATCTTCAACCCGATCACCCAAGGCGAAAAATTCGATCCGGACGGCGATTACGTGCGCCGCTTCGTGCCGGAACTCGCCGGCCTCGACGCCAGATACATCCACAAACCGTTCGAGGCACCGCAGGCCGTACTTGTCGAGGCGGGCATCAGGCTCGGTGAGAGCTACCCGCTTCCGATCGTCGATCACCGGAAGGCGCGGGAGATCGCGATGGCCGCCTATCAATCCCTGCCTTAAGAATACCTCCTTCGATAATTTCGGTCCTTGAGGGCCGTCAATCGAGCCCCCGGCAAAACCGCCTCCGGCTTGGCATGGTTTTTCAGAAGCAGGGACCGCGTTGAAATGCGTTTTCTTGCCATCGTGCGCTTGTGGCCGGAAAAGTCCCCCCTTAGGGTCAAAAATTCGATCAGGGTTTTGGCCCTATCTTCCGTGCAAGAGAAGGCAGATCCTCCATGGCATTTCATCCATCCGTCATCGAAGCCATCGGCAATACGCCGCTTATCCGCCTGAAGGCTGCTTCGCAGGCGACCGGCTGCACCATTCTGGGCAAGGCCGAGTTCCTCAATCCGGGCCAGTCGGTGAAGGATCGCGCCGCGCTCTTCATTATCCGCGATGCGGAGCGCCGCGGCCTGCTTCGTCCGGGTGGGGTGATCGTCGAGGGTACGGCCGGCAATACCGGTATCGGCCTGACGCTGGTCGCCAGGGCGCTCGGCTATCGCACCGTGATCGTGATCCCGGAAACCCAGAGCCAGGAAAAGAAGGACGCGCTGAGGCTGCTCGGCGCCGAACTGGTCGAGGTTCCGGCTGTCCCCTACAAGAACCCCAACAACTATGTGAAGCTTTCGGGACGGCTCGCCGCACAGCTCGCCAAGAGCGAGCCGAACGGCGCGATCTGGGCGAACCAGTTCGACAACACCGTAAACCGCGACGCGCATATCGCCACCACGGCCCGCGAGATCTACGAGCAGACCAACGGCGAGGTGGACGGCTTCATCTGCGCCGTCGGCTCCGGCGGCACGCTTGCCGGAACCGGCGCCGGCCTTCGCAACCTCAAGCCGGAGGTGAAGATCGGCATTGCCGATCCGGAGGGAGCGGCACTTTACGAATACTACAAGAACGGCGAACTGAAGTCGTCGGGTTCGTCGATCACCGAGGGCATCGGCCAGGGTCGCATCACCGCCAATCTGGAGGGCTTCACCCCCGATTTCGCCTACCAGATCCCGGATTCAGAGGCGCTTCCGATCATTTTCGACCTCGTCGAGAACGAGGGGCTGTGCCTCGGCGGCTCCTCCGGCATCAATATTGCCGGCGCAATCAGGCTTGCGCGCGACCTCGGTCCGGGCCATACCATTGTGACCGTGCTTTGCGACTATGGCACCCGCTATCAGTCGAAGCTCTTCAACCCGGATTTCCTGCGTTCCAAGAACCTGCCGGCACCGGGCTGGATCGGGCACAAGGCACAGTTCCCGTTGCCCTTCGAATCTCCAGAGTGACCTCATGCCGACCACCGCTCTTTACCGCGACGACTTCTATCTCTCGACATGCGAAGCGGTGGTGACGGCGGTTCATGAAGGTGGGGCGGTCGAACTCGATCAGACCTGCTTCTACGCGACCTCGGGCGGCCAGCCCGGGGATAGCGGTATGTTCGAGCGCGCCGACGGCTCGAAGATCGCCGTCGCCCTCACCCGCCACGGCGAGACCAAGGACATCATTCTGCATCAGGTCGCCGAGGGGGAGGCCCTGCCATCGGTCGGAGAAAAGCTGGTGCTGCATATCGACTGGCCACGGCGCTACAAGCTGATGCGCATGCATGCCGCCTGCCATCTTCTCTCCGTCGTCTGCCCCTATCCGATCACCGGCGCGGCGGTCGGCGAAGACGAGAGCCGGGTCGACTTCGACATGACGGAGACGATCGACAAGGATCAGGTAACCGCAGAGTTGATGCGGCTCGTTTCGGAAAACCACCCTATCTACGTGCAGTGGATCACCGACGAGGAACTGATCGCCAATCCCGGCATCGTCAAGTCGAAGAATGTTCGCCCGCCTGTCGGCATGGGGCGCGTCAGCCTTGTCTGCATCGGCGAGAATTCGAGCGTTGACAGCCAGCCCTGCGGCGGCACACATGTTTCGGAGACCCAGGAGGTCGGGGCGATTCATATCGCCAAGATCGAGAAAAAGGGCAGGGAAAACCGGCGGTTCCGTATCCGCTTCGGCACTCCGGACGCTTCCGCCTGACACAAAGGGTCGAGACTCATTCAACATTGGGAGAAGAGCATGCCCGCGGAGAAAAGCCGTTTCGTCGTGTCCGCCGACTGGGTGGAAAAACAACTCGGCGCGCCGGAATTCCGAATTGTCGATGCCTCCTGGTATCTGCCCGCCCATAATCGCAACGGCGCGGCGGAATATGCCGCCGGTCATATTCCGGGCGCCGTGTTCTTCGACCAGGATGCGATAGCCGACCAGTCGAGCAAGCTGCCCCATACTCTGCCCACACCGTCCTATTTTGCCGAGGAAGTCGGCAAGCTCGGCATTTCCGCCAGCGACACCATCGTCGTCTACGACGGTCCCGGCTTCCTTGCTGCCCCGCGGGCCTGGTGGATGTTCCGCGTCATGGGCGCGAAGAACGTCTATGTCCTCGACGGAGGCCTCGACGGCTGGAAGGCGAGCGGCCGGCCGCTTGAAACCGACCTGCCGGAACCGAAACCCGCCACTTTCGAGATCAGCTTCGACCGCAAGCGCGTAACCTCGTTCCAGCAGATGCAGGATATCGTCGAGACCGGCTCGCGGCAGATCGCGGACGCCCGCTCGGCCGGCCGCTTCACCGGACAGGAAGCGGAACCCCGCGCCGGAATGCGCTCCGGCCACATGCCGGGCGCCCGCAGCATTCCCTCCTCGGTGCTGTCGGAAAACGGCCATCTGAAGGATCTGGCGACCCTGCGCTCGATCTTCGCCACCGCTGGCGTCGATCTTTCCGCGCCCGTGGTCACGAGCTGCGGATCGGGCGTCACGGCGGCGGTCATCACGCTGGCGCTGGAATCGCTCGGCCATACCGACAATACGCTCTATGACGGCTCATGGTCGGAGTGGGGCTCGAAGGAGGAAACGCCTGTCGTCACCGGTCCCGCCGAGCCGATCGCCGCCTCGGCCCACGGCCCCCTCACCGCACACGTGACCAAGCTGGAAATGACGGCGCCGCCGAAGGCCAGCCTGCCGGTTCCGGTCAACATCCAGACCGCCATCATGCGGACGCACGAGATTCCGCTGCCCTTCTACCGTTTCCTGCATCGTCAGGTCGGAGCCCGGTGGCACTGGTATACCCGGCTCAGGATGACCGACGCCGAACTCAAAGCGACGATCCACGATCCCCGGGTCAGCATATCCGTGCTTTACGTCAACGGAGCGCCGGCCGGCTTTTTCGAGCTTTCCCAGCAGACCGAGGAACTCGTGGAGCTTTCCTATTTCGGGCTGATCGAACATGCGCTCGGGCTCGGGCTCGGCAAGTGGTTCCTCCTGCAGGCGCTTTATTCCGCCTGGCAGGCCAACCCGAAGAAAGTGGTCGTGACCACCAACTCGCTGGATCATCCGCGCGCCCTGCAGCTTTACCAGCAGTTCGGCTTCTCTCCGGTCGAGACCTCCAGCGCGCTGGTCGACCCGATCAGCGAAACCGAACTCCTGCAGCTCCTCAAGCGCGACAACACCGCGCTCTGATCCAGGCCTGAACGCGAAAAAGCCGCGACGGACGGAGTTGTCGAAACCAGGAGGGCGGGCAGAGAGGGAGAGCCGCGAAATCCTGGCGGATATCGGCCAGCACGGCAAGAATCGGGTGGGCGAGGTTCCTTGCGAACGGGACAATGGGGTTCCATCACAAGGAAGCACACTCATGACGACCATCACGTTCACCGCCATGCCAAGCGATCAGGCCTCGTCCTACCGACGCGGGGAAGCGGATGCCTACGGTCTTGCGCCCGAGCGGCGCATGACGACCGGCTCCGGCTATCCCTGCCGCCATTGCCTCGACGAGATCGCGGACGGCGAGCCCTACCTCACGCTTGCCTATCGCCCCTTCCCTGCTCTCCAGCCCTATGCCGAGACCGGGCCGATTTTCCTGCATGCCGAGGAATGCCCTCGCCATGCCGGGGAAGACGTACCGCCAATTCTCGAAAGCAGTCCGGATTACATCCTGCGCGGCTACGGTCATGACGACCGCATCGTTTACGGCACGGGCGCCGTCACCCTTCGCGAGAACGTCAGCGCACGCGCCGCCGAACTTCTGGCACGGCCGGACATTGCCTATGTGCATGTCCGCTCCGCCCGTAACAATTGTTATCAGTGCCGCATCGACCGGGCCTGAGCGGGAACGAAAAAAGGGCCGGCCGATGGAAGAGCCGGCCCTTTCGGCCACGGCCACGCCGAAGAAGCGGACCTGACATCGCGCTTGCCGTGGCAGTCTTTTCTCAGGCGACGTTCAACGCCAGCTCCGGCGCCTGAAGATCGTAGCCGAGCGCTTCCGCGACGGGCCTGTTGGTGACACGACCCCTGTGCACATTGAGGCCATTGCGCAGGTGCCGGTCTTCGGCAATCGCGCGCAGGCCCTTGTCGGCGAGAGCAAGACCATGCGCCAGCGTGGCATTATTGAGCGCATGGGCGGATGTCACGGGAACGGCGCCCGGCATGTTCGCGACGCAGTAATGTACGACGCCGTCGATCTCATAGGTCGGATCGGAGTGCGTGGTGGCGTGGGACGTTTCGAAGCAGCCGCCCTGGTCGATCGCCACGTCGACGATAACCGCTCCCTTCTTCATGCCGGACAGCATCTCGCGGGTCACGAGCTTCGGCGCGGCCGCTCCGGGGATCAGCACTGCGCCGATCACGAGATCGGCAGAAAAGACTTCCTGTTCCAGCGCGTCGATCGTCGAATAGATGGTGTGCACCCGACCGGCGAAAAGTTCGTCGAGCACGCGAAGGCGCGGTAGCGAACGGTCGAGAATGCTCACGTCCGCACCGAGGCCGGCGGCCATGCGGGCGGCATGCAGGCCGACCACGCCGCCACCGATCACGGTCACTTTCGCCGGCAGGACACCCGGGACGCCGCCGAGCAGGATGCCGCGACCGCCATTCGCCTTCTGCAACGCCGTCGCGCCTGCCTGGATAGCGAGACGTCCCGCCACTTCCGACATAGGCGCGAGCAACGGCAGGCCGCCGCGATCGTCGGTGACGGTCTCGTAGGCGACCGCCGTCACGCCGCTCTCCAAAAGCCCCTTTGTCTGCTCCGGATCGGGCGCGAGGTGCAGATAGGTATAGAGGATCTGGCCTTCGCGCAGTTGCACCCATTCGGAGGGTTGCGGCTCCTTGACCTTGACGATCATGTCGGACTTGTCGAACACGTCCTTCGCACTTGCCGCGATCCTGGCGCCGGCTGCCATATAGGCGCCGTCGTCGGCGCCGATGCCGGCCCCCGCCCCCGTTTCGATCAGAACATCGTGACCATGGGCCACGTATTCCCGTACGGCGCCGGGCGTCAGTCCGACCCGGTATTCATGGTTCTTGATTTCCTTGGGGCAGCCTACGCGCATGGGTTCCTCTCTTCTTGCCGGCCTCGCGCCGGTCTGTGGTTGAAGGCGAGAAATTGAAGCATCGAACGGGTGGAATGTCCTTGCAAAATCGGATTGCCAAGAAGGGCTTATTCGCAGAAAATTGCGTAGATACCTATGAAGTTCGAAGGTTACACGAATGAGTGAACTCGACAGCATCGATCTTGCCATTCTGAAGGAGCTTCAGAAAAACGGCCGCATCACCAATGCCGAACTCGCCGAGAAGGTGGGGCTCAGTCCCTCGGCCTGTTCTCGGCGGCACGATATTCTCGAAAAGACGGGTGTCATCAGCGGCTATCACGCGCGGCTGTCGAACAAGGCGATCGAGTACAGGATGATGGTGATCGTCCATATCTCACTGTCGGGACAGTTCGCCAAGACGCTCAACGAGTTCGAGGCGGCGGTCAAACGCTGCCCCAACGTGCTCGTCTGCTACCTGATGTCCGGCGAATACGACTATATCCTCAGGGTCGCGGCCAAGGATCTGGAGGATTACGAACGGATTCACCGGGACTGGCTCTCGGCCCTGCCGCATGTGGTCAAGATCAATTCCAGCTTTGCGCTGCGCGAGGTCATGGACCGCCCGAATGTCGGTCTCTGATGCGGGAAAAATGCAGAACGGATCGGATTTTAGCGATCGTTTTCAACCGGTGGCGACGCCTTGCCTGCATTCTGCCCCGAAACCGAACATCAAGGGGGTATGCGATGGAGCACAGACTTCACGTCGAAGGGCGCAAGGCCAACCGCAGCCGCGTGCGGATGAGGGGCAAGGTCAGGCATCTCAATCAGGAAGCCGAGGGACGTATCTACAACATCTCCCGGACCGGGATAGGGCTCGAACTGATGGGGCGCCTGCACGTGGCAAAGGGCAGCAACGTCATTATCCAGACCGATGACATCGGCCTGATCGAGGGGACCGTCCGCTGGGCTTATGGCGGTTATCTCGGTGTGCAGATCCAACAGAATTCCAATTCGCTGGCACAGATATCGGCCTATTTCCGCAATTTCCACCAGGAAGTTAGGCCGGTTCTCACCCGCTGAGCCAGCGACGGCGGCGAAAAATCCTGTTGGCGACGGGGAGTTCGCCGTGCTCTGCGAGAGGAATCGCCCCCGCTCTATTGCGTCGCGGGGGCGGATTGCTTCAATTCGATGTCGAACGGCTGTATGCTCGCATTGCCGAGCAGATAGCGGAAATCGTTCAGATAGTTACGTGAGCGGGAAACCTCGATGTCGACGGTGCCGCCCGCTCCAGGCTGGTTCTCCGCAAGGCCGCTCAGCGAAAACTGCGCATTGTTGGTATCGCCGACGCCCTCGATCGTCGCGGTCGCCGCACCGGAGGGAACGACCAGCTCGACCTGTTTCTCACCGGCGCCGATGGGCTGGGTGGCCAGCTGCTGGCCGGCTGCGTCCTGCAGGACAACGCGACATTCAACGCATGGACCCGAGATCGCCCCGACATCGAGCAGGACCGTGGCCGGCGGCGCCTCGGTTTTTGACTGGGCGAAAGCGCTGGAAAACGGGAAGGAACTGCCGTTCATCGCCGTCCCGGCGGGGATGACAGAAGTGAACTTGGTCACATCATCGTTCGAAGACGCAGCACCCAGGGTGGAGAGGACAAAGGCGGGAGCCCCGATACCGAGCAGAAAGGCCTTGCCGTTGCTTTCCTCGCGCACGTAGTGCGCAACGAGCCCGCCGATCAGGGCAAGCAACAACAGAATGCCGAGCGAAGCGATCACCGGAACGGCTATGGAAAAGGACGGCTCGTTAACCAGCTTCGCCAACCATAATGCGAATTCGCCTGATTGCGCCCGAACGGCCATACGCGCCAGTTCCGGCGACATTCCCCCGACGGCTCCAGCCACAAAGATGGAACTCCACCACTGCATCCTGTCCCCCTATAAGCAGTTGTCCTACACTCCATTACTCACCTTATAATTGCTTTTATTCTTAAAGACAACCAAAGATAAATGTGACCGATCGCATATGTCGGTGGGGATCGCAAAGGCATCACATCCCTGTCATTTTCGGGATGCACTTCTCGCAAAACAGACATACTCTCCCGGCCCGAGAGGATTTTCATGAAGGAGCCCCCCATGCCGTCTTTGATCGACCTCCATCCGATCTCCCGCCGCTCGTTCATGGGCGGCATCGCAGCCTCCACCGCGCTGATCGCGCTGCACCCCTTCGCAGCTCGGGCCAACGGCAATCAGGCGCATCTGCGCCTCATGGAAACCACCGACATCCACGTCAACGTGATGCCGTACGACTACTATGCCGACAAGCCGAACGACACGATGGGGCTGGCGCGCACGGCAACGCTGATCGATTCGATCCGGGCCGAAGCTGGCAACTCGATCCTTGTCGACAATGGCGACCTGCTCCAGGGCAATCCGATGGGCGACTACATGGCCTACAAGAAGGGCATGAAGGCGGGCGACCTCCACCCGGTCATCAAGGCGATGAACGTACTCGGCTATGATTGCGGCACGCTCGGCAATCACGAGTTCAACTACGGGCTGGACTTCATGGTCAACACCCTGGCGGGGGCGAACTTTCCGATCGTCTGCGCGAATTTCACCAAGGGCCAGCTCGCCAGCGATCCGAAACAGGACGAGCTGCATTTCAAACCCTATGTGATCCTCGAGAAATCGATCCGCGACGGCGCCGGGCAGACGAGCCCGATCAAGATCGGCTTCATCGGCTTCGTGCCGCCGCAGATCATGGTATGGGACGCCAAGAACCTCGAGGGCAAGGGCCAGACGCGCGACATCGTCGAGGCCGCACGGGCATGGGTGCCGGTGATGAAGGAGGAAGGCGCCGACATCGTCGTTGCGCTTTCCCATTCGGGCATCGACGGACACGGACAGACGGAGCGGATGGAAAACGCCTCGCTCTATCTCGCCGGCGTCGAGGGCATCGATGCGGTCTTCACCGGACACCAGCACCTCGTTTTCCCGGGGCCGAAGGATTTCACCGATGTGCCGGGCGCCGACCCGGTCAAGGGTTCGCTGCTCGGCAAGCCCGCGGTGATGGCGGGCTTCTGGGGATCGCATATGGGCCTCATCGACCTGCTCCTCGAAAAGGACGGCAACGGCTGGAAGATCATCGACTTCACCTCGGAGGCGCGCCCGATCTACCATCGCGACGAAAGCCGCAAGATCGTCGCCAACGTCACCGACAAGGCGGAGGTGGAGGCCAGCGTCGCGGCCGAGCATCAGGCAACGCTCGAATATGTGCGCACGCCGGTCGGCAAGACCTCGGCGCCGCTCTATTCCTACTTCGCGCTGGTGGCGGACGATCCCTCCGTGCAGATCGTCTCGAATGCCCAGACCTGGTATGTGAAGGACATGCTGAAGGAGAGCGCCTTCAAGGATCTGCCTCTGCTTTCGGCCGCAGCTCCCTTCAAGGCGGGCGGACGCGGCGGCGCCGATTATTATACCGACGTCGCCGCCGGCGATATCGCCATCAAGAACGTCGCCGATCTCTATCTCTATCCCAACACCGTACAGGCGGTGAAGGTGACGGGCGAGCAGGTGAAGAACTGGCTGGAAATGTCGGCTGGCATATTCAACCAGCTGAAGCCCGGTGAGAAGGATCAGCCGCTAATCAATCCGGATTTCCCGTCCTACAACTTCGACGTGATCGACGGCGTTTCCTACCAGATCGACCTGTCGAAGCCCGCCCGCTTCGACAAGGACGGCAAGCCGGTGCATCCGGAAACGAGCCGTATCGTCAATCTGATGTACGACGGAAAACCGATCGATCCCGGCCAGGAGTTCGTGGTCGCCACCAACAACTATCGCGCTGGAGGCGGCGGAAAGTTCCCGGAAATCGCCGCCGACAAGGTGATCCTCGTCGCGCCGGACACCAACCGCGACGTCGTCGTGCGCTACATCGTCGAACAGGGCACGATCAATCCCTCCGCCGACGGCAACTGGACCTTCGCACCGATGGAAGGAACGACGGCGGTCTTCGAGACAGGTCCGAAAGGCCGCGACTATGCCGCTGCCGTAAAGGGCGCAAGGATCGAGGATGCCGGCAACGGCGCCGATGGCTTCGCCAGGTTCCGGCTCATTCTCTGACCGCTCAGCAGGCCACTTCGCGCAGCGACGCCGCAGCGGGCCTGCCCATGGGTGCGGCAGGCGCCGTTTCATTGCCGTCCACCAGGCGGGCCATGGCGTCAGCCATGTTGTTGGGGCAGTTCGACAGTCGCTCTGCCATGCGGTCGACCAGCCATCGCCCCGCCGGGCCGGGCGGGGTGGCGACCCGCCACAGCGCGGCCAGGGGATATTCGAAGTGCTCGTAGGGCTCGACGTCGAGCCTGACCAGCCTCCCCTCGACAAGATCGTCGCGTACCATCGGAAGCGGCACCCCACCCCAGCCGAGACCGGCCAGCACCAGTCGATGCTTGGTGCCCATGTCGCTCACGCGCCATCTGCGCCGCGAGATGATGTTGAAGCCGCTGTTGTCGAGCGGACGTGTTGTGTCGGAAACGATGATCTGAACGTCTTCCTGAACGTCGGCGAGCGTCAGGCGCCTGCGCAGCGTCGCCAACCGATGCTTCGGGGCGGCGACCGGTACGATGAAGGAATGGCCGATCTTGAGTTCCGAAACGCCGCTCACGGCCTCCTTGGTGGCACCGCCGATGCCGATGTCGGCCGTCCCGTCCTCCACCATCCGGGCAACGAGGAAGGGCGAGCCGACCGTCAGGTGCAACGGCACGGTGGCAAACTGCCGCTGGAACAGGGTCAGCACCTCGAGCACCGTGAATTCCGGCACCATGACGCTGACGGCCACGGACAATTGCGGCTCCAGCCCCTCGGTCAGCGCCTTGGTGCGGGCGCGCAGCCCGTCGAGATCCGCAATGATGCGCCTGGCATCTTCCAGCACCGCCCTGCCGGCCTCCGTCAGTACCGGCTGGCGTACGCCGCTGCGCTCGAAAAGCGTCAACTGTAGTTGCGCCTCCAGATTGCCGATCGTGTAACTGATGACGGATTGCGCCCTGTTGAGATGTCTGGCGGCAGCGGAAAAGCTACCGGTTTCGGCAATGGCGACAAAGACCTGCAACTGGTCGAGCGTGGGATTCGGCAGCATAACTCCATCCAATTCATCGATTGAACGGATCGATATTATCACAGTTTTTTCGATTGGTCGCGCGACTTATCTGTCTTGCACCGCACACGTCTCCTCCCTGGACCTGCGGCTAACCATTCCAGATCAAGAGGCAAACAATGTCGAATCTCCTTCTTGTCCGCGGCAGCACCCGCGGCGACGATTCTCTCTCCACCAAGATCGCGCTGCAGCTTGTTGACGAACTGCGCCGCAAGACGCCGGACATGACCGTTGTCGACCGCGATCTCTCGCTTGCTCCCCTGCCCCATATCGGCGCCGATTTCTCGGCCGCGATCCGTTTGACACCCGAAGACCGCACTCCGGCCCAGGCCGAAGTCATCGCCGTTTCCGATGCTGCGGTCGATGAACTGCTCGATGCCGACACGATCGTGATCTCCACCGGCTTCATCAATTTCGGGATTTCCTCGATTCTGAAATCGTGGATCGACCATGTCGCCCGCGCTGGCCGCACCTTCCGCTATACCGAGAACGGCCCGGTCGGCCTCCTCTCCGGCAAAAAGGCCTATCTCGTCATCGCGTCCGGCGGCATCTACTCCGGCGACGCAGCCGCCTTCGATTTCGCCGAACCCTATCTCCGTCGCGTGCTGAACTTCATCGGCATCACCGACATCGAAGCGATTCGCATCGAAGGTGTCGCCTACGGTCCGGAAGCGGCCGAAAAGGCGATCGGCGCTGCAAAGGCCCGCGCCCAGGAACTGGCGCAGGCTGCCTAAGCCTCGGCGGCCGGCCGGCCCACGATCCGGTTCCGGCCCTCGCCCTTGGCCCGATAGAGCCGCTCGTCAGCGGTCGATAGCAGGCCGTTGAAACTGTTGCCGTCCTCCGGGGCGGCAGCAATGCCGAGGCTGACGGTCACCGTCTCACCAGAGGGATTGCGCACCGTGTCGCGGATGATCGCGCACAGCCGCTCGCCTATAACCATGGCCTCCGCATAACCCGTGCGCGGGCACATCACCACAAATTCCTCGCCGCCGAAGCGGAAGAGATGATCCTGCTGCCTTATCTCGGACTGAAGGCAGCCCGCGATGGTTTTCAACAGATCGTCGCCGCGCAGATGGCCGAAACGGTCGTTGATCGATTTGAAATAGTCCACATCGAGAATTATCAGACTGGCCGGCGCGCCCTCCTTGAGCGAATCGCGCAGCATGTGCGGGCCCTCGATCTCCATGCGGCCCCGATCGAAGACACCGGTCAGCACGTCGCGTCCGGTCCGCGCCAGCAGATCCTCGTAGCGCTCCCGGAATGTCAGGTCGCTGAAAATATCGCGGATCGGACGCCTCGCCTGCGTCGCGCCGACGCCGCGCAACAGCCGGTGGTAAAGCGCAAACATCGCCGCATAAAGCGCGACGGAAACCATTTTCGCCTTCCAGCCGCCCCAGAAGACCTCCATCGGTGCGTTGAAGAGATAGCTCAGCAGCAAGAAGAAACCCGCCTGGTCGAAGGTGAGCACCACGGCGCCGCAGAGCCAGAACCGTATCACCGGCAGACGCGACATCGGTCGCCCGAGCCGCTCGTAGAGCAGGATGATGCCGAGCGAATCGAGGTAGAGCAGTGTCGTTCCCCAGATCATCAGCAGGCCCATATCCCGCAGGAACTGCATGTCGGCAGCCTGGGCGGGCGTCGGCTCGATCGTCTGGTGCAACAGGAGAAGCTGCGCCACCGCAACCGTCACCAGATTGCCGAGGAAGAGCCCGTATATCGGCTGGCGTACCGTCGAGGCGTCCTCCTTGATGTAGAGCATCAGGATCATCATCAGCTTGCCAGCGAAGAATACGGAGGAGCCCGGCGATACCACGCCGAAGGGGAGCGCGATGTAGAAAACGGCTGCGAGATACGTCTCGACGAAATGCATGACGCCGAGCGCTGTCAGAAACACGCCAAGCCCGATCCTGTGACGGAAATGGAGAAGGGCCGTCATCAACACGAAATAGAGCACGGCTTCACTGACGAACAATGCCAGGTTCCACGTCTCCATACTCACGGTTCCTCATTCATGGGGACGATGCTGCAGCTTTGTATTATCAGGCATTTCGGCACTTCAACAAGATCTGCCGAGATCCGGTCCGGCATGTCCGCCGGGCCAAGCTTCGACATCCGTCGGACGTCGAGACGTCACGACGACGCCAGGACCGACGGCCTTCCACCCCCGTTGCGCTTTTCGCGCGCAAGGCCGGCAACCACCTCGGCCGGAACGGAAACCGCGATCCGCTCCAACGGCTGCGGCTGGCCGAGCAGGTAGCCCTGCAGTTCGTCGCAACCCGATCGCGCGAGGAACGAGGCCTGTTCCAGCGTCTCTACCCCCTCGGCCACCACCGTCATGCCCAGCCGTCCGCCGAGATCGATGATCGAATGGACGATCGCTTCGGCGCTGCCCTCATCCCCGAGATTGGCGACAAAACCGCGGTCGATCTTGATCGTGTCGAAGGGGTAGCGGCTGAGATAACTCAGCGAGGAATAGCCGGTTCCAAAATCGTCGAGCGCAATCGCATAGCCGCTCGTCTTGAGTTCCTTGAGGATCTTCAGCGCCCGCTTGTCGTCGTCGATCAGCACGCTCTCGGTGATTTCCAGTTCCAGCCGCCGCGGGTCGACTCCGGCCCTGCGCACGATATCGTCGAGACGGCGATGGAAATCCGTATGACGGAACTGGATCGGGCTGACATTGATCGAAAGTTTCTCGACGTTCTCCTCCAGCGCCAGAATGCGGCAGGCTTCATGGATCACCCATTCGCCCAGGGCGATGATATTACCGGATGCCTCGGCCACGGGGATGAAATCCACCGGGCTGACGATGCCGCGTTCGGGATGATGCCACCGCAGCAACGCCTCATAGGAGGTAACCTCCGCGGAAACGACGTCGACACGCGGCTGCAGGAAGAGTTCGAATTCACCCTTCGCAATGCCTGCGTCGAGATCGACTTCCAGCGCGCGACGTTTCTCGATCAGCGCGTTCATGCCCGGCTTGAAAATCTGCCAGATGTTGCGACCGGCGTTTTTCGCGTGATAGAGCGCGACATCCGCCCGGCCGACCAGTTCTTCAACGGTTTCGGCATGGTCCGGGCACATGGCTGCACCGATGCTCGCGCCGCATTTGACCAGGTCGCCCGCGCCGATATCGAACGGCTTGCGGAAGGACTGCGCCAGCCGGTGACAGAAATCCTCCACCTGCGCCACGAAATTCACCCGGGAAAGGATGATGGCGAATTCGTCGCCGCCGAGACGCGCCGCTATGTCATTGCGTCCCAGAAGCCTTTGCAGCCGGTCGGCCGTTTCGCGGATCACGGCATCGCCGGCCGGGTGACCATGAATGTCGTTGATGTCCTTGAAATGATCGAGGTCGATCATGAGGACGGCGCATCCGCCGAGCCGCCTGACGTCGGCAACGCTCTCGGCAAGTTTCTGGTTGAACAGCGCCCGGTTTGGCAGGGACGTCAACGGGTCGTGCTGGGCGAGATAGCGGATCTGGTTCTCGACGCGCTTGCGCTCGCGAAGATCGATCAGGCAGACGATCCGCATCGTCTGGCCGCGATAGACGATCTCGCGCCCCTTGGCCTCGACCGGCACGAGTTCGCCGTCGACGCGAAGCAGTCCGATCTCCCCGTCGAAGTCGCTTCCATCACGGGCGATCTCGCCGGCGTCATCGGGACCGCGCACTATGAGCAGGCGGTCGATGGGGTATCCGAGGAGATCCTGCAGCGGCGATCCCACCAGTTCCGCAAGCTGGTCGTTGCCGTCGACCACCACGCCGTCGCAGTGAATGACGATCGCCTCGAACGTGGCGTTGGCGAGCGCGGTCACCCTTTCGGCCTCCTCATCGTCGCGCTTCAGGGCCTGCGCCTCTTCCCGCGCCCGCTCGCCGACCTCTATCTTGTCCATCAGCCGGTTGAAGAGTGCCGTCAGCTTTTCCGCCTCGTCACCCGCCTCCACCGGCAACCTGTGGCTGAGATCCGCCGTACCGGTGACGAGATCGGATAGCGCCTGTTCGACATGCCCGACGCCCAGACGGCTGCCGTGTTCGGCAACATTGAGGCCGATTTCCTCGACCTCGCCCGACACGCGGATCCCCATCGTGAGGTCGAGGAGCTTGAAGAAGAGCCAGCCGAAACCGAATGCCCAGTAGAAATTCAGCGCGGCGCCGAAGGCCTGGACGTAGAACTGATCGAAACGGCCTCCGGCCGGCAGACGCTCGACCGGAGCCAGAAAGGCCAGCGCAATCGTGCCCGCGACCCCGGCGAAGGCGTGAACGCCGACAGCACCGACGGCATCGTCGACGCCCAGTCTGCGCTCGAGGAAGTCATTGCCGAGGATCGCGACCACCGCGCCCAGAGCGCCGACGATCAACGCGCCGCCGGGTTCGAGCACATGGCAGCCGGCAGTAACGGCCACAAGGCCGCCCAGCATGCCGCAGAGCGATTTCTCGGGAAGCACGATGCGATCCTGCATATAGCCGAGCACATAGCCGACGCAGCAGGCCATGCCGCCGGCAAGCACCGTATTCAGGACGATCGGCGCGACGTCCGCATTGGCCGACAGCGTCGAGCCGCCATTGAAGCCGATCCAGCCGAAGAACAGGATGAGAGCCCCGGTCGTCGACAGAACAGGACTGTGTCCTGCGATGCGCACCGGCCTCCCCGCGTCATCGTAACGGCCATGTCTCGCACCAATCACGATACAGGCGGCAAGCGATATCCAGCCGCCGGTCGCATGAACCACCGTCGAGCCGGCAAAATCGATGAAACCGAGATTGGCGAGGAACGCCCCGGAATTGGGAGCCATGGCGGCGCCCCAAACCCAATGCACGAAGACCGGGTAGATGAAAGCCGACAGGAAAATGGAGCCAAGGACATAGGCGGCAAGCTTCATGCGCTCGGCGACGGCGCCGGAGACGATGGTTGCGGCCGTGCCGCAGAACATCACCTGGAACACAAAGAAGGCAGCCTCTCGGCTATCGAGGCTCCGCAGGAAAAAGAAACTGTCTTCAATGCCGATCGGCAGCCATGCCGAGCGCCCGAACGCGAACATGAAACCGACCGCGGCAAAGGCGACCGCGCCGAAGACGAAGTCGAGAAGGTTCTTCTGCGCGACGTTGATCGAATTCTTGGAACGAACCATGCCGGCTTCGAGCAGAAGGAAGCCCACCTGCATCATCATCACCATGCCGGCCGCCGCCATCATCCAGGCAAGATCGGCCGCCGGGAAATCCATTCCGGCGCCGGCATCGCCCGCAAACACCGCTCCGGGCGTCATGACAACGACGGGAAGCGCCGTCACGAGACGAAACAGCGGGCGGAAAAAAGGCGAAAATCGCAAGGCGCGAACCGATTCGAAAGTATCCTGATCGGTCAATACAAGCGGCAATCACTTAAAAATGCGTGATCGATCTTAATGTTTTTTCAGGATAAGGACGCGCTGCCGGCGCACCGGGCGGTCCAGGATCAAAACGCAATCAGGACAGGCGTTTCGCCCCCAGGCGGGCGGGGCATTTCCGGTTCAGACCGAACGCGACTTCTCGCCGTCGGAAAAAAGGGACGCGCCGTTCTGGTCGATGATCTGGCGCGCCTTGCGGAAGGTGCATTCGAGCGCGTCGTCGAGCGAGGTGAAGATGTCGGCGCGAATGAAGGAACGTTCCAGCGTCTCGCCGTTCACCTGTTTTTCAATCCGTCCGGCCAGCCGGTACTGGCTGCCTTCACGGATTGGAGCCGCGTGGATCAGGCAGTCCTGATAGGATTGAGGCTCGGCGGCCGGAGCGACAGGTGCCGGTCCCTTGGAGCCACCGGTGAAAACGGACAGGATGCTGGAAAGAAAGGAAGCCATGGCGATTGGCTATCACATCGCTCGCCGGAGAAAAAGTCCCGCGGCCATGGATTCGCCGGAAAGCGAATGAAGCCTTCGCGCTTTCGGTCTCAAAGGCATGGACATGCGCTATTTCATCTTCGCGATATTTCTTCTCGTCATCGGCCTTTTCGTCGGCAATACCAGCCTGTTCAGCCATTTCCCCGCGGGAGACGGCCCGAGACTGATCGCCCATCGCGGCCAACACCAGCTTTTCGACCGCACCGGCCTCGATGGCGAAAGCTGCACGGCGAGCCGGATCTACAAGCCGGAGCATCCGCTTCTCGAAAACACCCTGCCCTCCATGCAGGCTGCCTTCGCTTCGGGTGCCGATGTGGTGGAACTCGACGTGCACCTGACGCCGGATGGCGAATTCGCGGTGTTCCACGACTGGACGCTCGACTGCCGGACGAACGGCTCGGGCATCACGGAAGAGACGCCGATGAGCCTCCTGAAAACGCTGGATATCGGCTACGGCTACACCTTCGACGGAGGCCGGACTTTTCCGTTTCGCGGCACCGGTATCGGCCTGATGCCGACGCTCGACGAGGTGTTGACGACATTGCCGCAGGGCCGTTTTCTCATCAACTTCAAAAGCCGCCGCACGGAAGAAGGTGCGGAACTGGCGCGGCTGCTCGGTGACCCGGCGCTGCGCGAAAGGATTTTCGGCGTCTATGGCGGCGAGGAACCGACGAATGAAGCGGTCGCCAGCGTCGCCGGACTCAGAGGCTACGGCAAGTCCTCCGCCAAGTCCTGCCTGCTCGGCTACCTGGCGACGGGCTGGAGCGGGTATGTGCCGGAGGCCTGCCGCAATGCGCTGGTGCCGGTACCGGTCAACTATGCACCGTTCCTGTGGGGATGGCCGGAACGCTTCTACAACCGCATGGCCGCGGCGGGTTCCGAAGTCCTGCTGCTCGGGCCGATCGCTGCCGGCGATCCCGGCTCCAGCGGCATCGACGATATCGCACAATGGAAAAGCGTACCCGCAGGCTTTGCCGGCTATGTATGGACCAACCGTATCGAAAAGACGGCGGCGCTCGCGCGGGAAAGCGGCTATTGCGACAGAAGCCCGGCATCGCGGCTGTGCAACCGCTGACACGGTCTTGTCTTTCTGCGCCGCTGGGCTACCGTCGAGCGTGTCCAGCAAGCGGAACGGGCTACCCCATGCCGAAGCTTCTCCCGCCGATTTCCCGCCCATCCGGCGATTTCGCGCAGCATTTCGATCCGGCGGCAATCGGCGGCGATCCCGAGGCCTATCTCGCATCGTCCGAGGCGCGTTTTGCGGATATCCGGCCGCATGCGATGAAACAGATCGTCCGAGCGGACCCGGCAAACCGGACGCGAACGGGGATCTCCATTGTCTATATCCACGGCTTCTCCGCGACGGCCGGCGAACTGCGTCCCCTGCCCGACCTGATCGCCACTTCGCTTGGCGCCAATCTCTTCCTTACCCGGCTCACCGGTCATGGACGCTCGGGCGACGCCATGGCGGATGCCAGCGTCGAAGCATGGCTGGACGACTATGCGGAAGCGCTGGCGATCGGAGAAAGTCTTGGGGAGAAGGTCGTGTTGATCGCCTGCTCGACCGGCGCCTCGCTTGCCACCTACGCCATGACGCTGCCGCGATTTTCCGGGCGCGTTGCGGCGGCGGTTTTTTTGTCCCCGAACTACGGCATCGCCAATCGCGGAGCCTTCCTGCTGACGCTCCCCTTCGCCCGTGGGATTGCTCGTCTGCTGCTCGGATCGCACCGGCGGTTCGAACCGGTCAATGCTGCCCACGCAGCGCTCTGGACGACGGTCTACCCGGTCGAAGCGCTGCTGCCGATGGCGCGTATCGTGCAGCTTGCCGTCCGTTGCCCGGTAGAAAGCATCGCGGTGCCGGCCCTCTTCATCCAGTCGCCGTTCGACCGCGTCGTCCGCTTCGACAAGACCGTGGCTGTCGCAAGCCGCTGGGGCGCCCCCCACCGGCTTCTCGACCCCGGCCCGGTCGAAGACCCGGAACGGCACGTGGTCGCCGGCGATGCGCTGTCGCCGGCAACGACCGCGCCGCTTGCCCGCGCCATCGTCGACTGGCTCGGCGGACTGCCGGCGCTCAGATGATGAGGTTGGCGAGGATGTCGTTTTCGGTGATGTCCTCGTAGCCGAGGCCGGCTTTTTCGAAACGGACCGCCAGTTCGGCGAAATTCTCGCGCCGGCTCGTCTCGATGCCGATCAGGATCGAGCCGAAGTTGCGGGCGGATTTCTTCAGATATTCGAAGCGGGCGATATCGTCGTCCGGCCCAAGCAGATTGAGGAAATCGCGGAGCGCGCCCGGCCGCTGCGGCAGGCGCAGGATGAAGTATTTCTTCAGTCCCGCATAGCGCATGGCCCGTTCCTTGACGTCCGGCAGGCGTTCGAAGTCGAAATTGCCGCCGGAAACCACGGCGACAACCGTCCTGCCTTCGAGCCGCTCACGCGGCAGAAGGTCAAGCGCGGCGATCGACAGCGCGCCCGCCGGCTCCAGCACGACCCCCTCGACATTGAGCATGTCGGTGATGGTCACGCAGATCGCGTTCTCCGGCACGATCATCACCTGCTGGGGCGAAAACCCCTTGAGCGCGGCGAAATTCAGGTCGCCGATACGGGCGACGGCCGCACCATCGACGAAGTTGTCAACCTTCGACAGGGTAACGATCTCTCCTGCCTCGAGACTCGTCCTCAGGCTCGGCGCGCCGGCCGGTTCGGCAAAGAGGAAGGTTCCGGGCTCCAGACGGTCGGCCAGATAACCGGTCATCCCGGCGGAAAGGCCACCGCCGCCGACCGGCACGACGACGAGGTCAGGCGTCACGCCCTCCGGCAACTGCTCGGCGATTTCGGCCGCCACCGTCGCCTGCCCCTCGATGATGTCGCTGTCGTCGAACGGGGGCACCATGAAGCCGCCGATTGCCTCGACATGTTCGCGGGCTGCGGCGTAGCACTGGTCGAAAATGTCGCCGAACAGCCGGATCGTAATGAATTCGCCGCCGAACATGCGGGTCTTGTCGATCTTCTGCTGCGGTGTCGTGACCGGCATGAAGACGATGCCCGGCACGCCGAAATGCCGGCAGACGAAGGCAAAGCCCTGGGCATGATTGCCAGCGGAGGCGCAAACGAAGGTCTTGCCCCCGGCGCCGTCCGCCACGATCTTGCGCAGGAAGTTGAAGGCGCCGCGGATCTTGTAGGACCGCACCGGCGTCAGATCCTCCCGCTTCAAGTAGACATTCGCCCCGTGCCGGGCGCTCAGATGCTCGTTGAACTGCAGCGGCGTGGCGGGAAAGAGGCCCCGCATGGCTTCGAGCGCTGCATCGACGTCCTTGTGCGTCACGTTTTCCATCCGTTGAATTTTCAGGTCCGTCTCGCTATGGCATAGACAGGCGGCGGAGACAAAGCCTGTTTGTCCGACGACGAAATGGAAGCTTCGATCCTTGAACGCCAGCACTCTGCGATCCGTTGTCTATATCGCCTCCCTTTGCGGGCTCTATCTTTCGACGGCTATGCTGGTTCCGGCGATGGTCGATCTCTATTACGGCCATCCGGACTGGCGGGTTTTCACCACCTGCGCCTTCATGGTCGGCGGACTGTCCCTGCTCGCGGCGATGGCAACGCGCGGCGCCCCGCCCACGTTTACCAAGCGGCTCGGCTTTCTTCTGGTCAACGTCTTGTGGGCCGTCTTCTCGCTGGTCGGCGCGATACCGCTCATGTTCTCCGGCCCGCGGCTCGATTTCGCGCAGGCGCTGTTCGAATCCATCTCCGGCATCACCACCACCGGCTCGACGGTGATCGTCGGGCTGGATTCGATGCCGCCGGGGCTTTTGATGTGGCGCTCGCTGCTCGCCTGGCTCGGCGGCATCGGCATCGTCGCACTCGGGCTGTTCGTGCTGCCTTTCCTCAGGGTCGGCGGCATGTCCTTCTTCAAGATGGAATCCTCCGATACCGGCGACAAGCCGTTCGCCCGGCTGGCAACCTTCACCCGCGCCTTCATGGCCATCTATGTCGGCATTACGCTCGCCTGCGCCATCTCTTACGCACTCGCCGGCATGAGCCGCTTCGATGCGATCAACCACGCCTTCACCACGGTTGCCACCGCCGGCTTTTCCACGCACGACGCCTCGTTCGACTATTTCAAGAGCGATGCCGTTTTGTGGGTTTCGACCTTCTTCATGGCAATCTCGAGCCTGCCCTTCTCCATTCTCATCGTCTTCGTGGTCCGCGGTCGCCTCGACGCGCTTCGCGACCCGCAGATCGGCGTGTTTCTCGGCTATCTCTGCGCCTTTTCCCTTTCCACGTCGCTCTACAACCACCTGCGCAACGGCGAGCCGCTGCGGGACGCCATAACCCACGGCTTCTTCAACTTCTCCTCTCTCCTGTCGACGACCGGCTTTTCCAGCCAGGACTATCTCGGCTGGGGGCCATTCACCGTCATGGCGGCGTTTTTCGCCACCTTCATGGGGGGATGCTCAGGGTCAACGGCGGGCGGCATCAAGGCATATCGATTCGTCATCCTGTTCAATATCGTCACAACCGGCCTCAAGAAGCTCATCTATCCGAACGCAGTCTACTCGGTGCGCTACGGCAACCAGACGGTCGATGCCGAAACCCAACGGACGATCTTCCTTTTCTTCAGCGCCTATATCTTCCTCTGGGTCGTTGGGAGCCTCGCCATGGCAGCCCTCGGCCACGACATGGCGACATCGGTTTCCGCCGTCATCACCGCGCTTTCGAATGTCGGTCCCGGCGTCAGCCCGCTTATCGGCCCGGTGGGCAATTTCGCGAGCCTCAACGATCCTGAACTGTATCTCCTGTCCCTTCTGATGCTGCTCGGTCGCTTGGAAGTTCTGACGGTCCTCGTCCTGCTGATGCCGCTCTTCTGGCGCAACTGACGGAAACGCAATCACGCCCGCTTGACGGCACGCCGCTTTTTTCCAGACTGGGTACCGGTGACTCGCAGGCGGGGATGTCGTGCACATGGGGAAGATCATTCACAACGGGCTGAAGCGGCTGGCGATTGCCGCGTGTCTCAGCCTCGCCGCGTCGGGCGCTCTGGCCGGCATGCTCGCCACGGCCGCGGCAGAGGCCGAGAAGACGGCGGACAAGGGCGATTTCATCCGGGCCTTCGAGACCATGCGCGACGCGCTCGGCGATTTTACCGCCATGATGCCCCTAACCATCGGCAAGGCCGCCTTCGTGACGGAAAAGCCGAAGGCCTACGGCTCCTACCGGCCGAAAGCGGAACCTGTCTTCGAAGCCGGCGAACCGCTGATTACCTATATCGAGCTTATCGGCCTTACCTGGCAGCGGCAGGAGGACGGCCTGCAGCATTCCGCCTTCACGGTCGATTTCGAACTGATCGACAGCAAGGGTGAAATCCTGGCCGGCCAGAAGAATTTCGGCACCTTTTCTTTCGCCGGCTTTGTCCGCAACCAGGAAATCTATACGCATCTGACGCTCGACGTCGACGGCGCCGCTCCGGGAGCCTATCGCCTGCGGTATACGGTCAACGACACGCTCGGCCGGCGATCGACCAGCTTCGAGCAGCCCTTCACCGTCGCAGCGCGCAACTGATCCCTCCGTAGTCGTTTTCCAGCCGGACGGACAGGCACCGCGACTTGTGATATATCGCTAAATTCGAATTCAGAGTTTAAGCAAGCATACATATTCCCCTGTCATAGAGATTGTATCGGGACAGGGGGACATGCGTGACAGAGATTCATGAGCGGCGGACAAGCATCGGCTTCTTGTTCGCGGTCGCGCTGCCGGCAGCGCTCGGCACGATCTGCGCCATACTGATTGCGGTCTACACCCTGGTATGGGCCTCCTCCAACATCGACCGCGCCACCGCCGAACGGCAGGACATCGTTGCACGGGTGGCGCTCGACCGTATGCGCAAGGAGATCTCCCACAATCAGGAGAGCGTCACGGTATGGGACGAAGCCGTCCGCAAGACGAGCATCGAATATGATGCCGGGTGGATCGACGGCAATCTGGGCCGCTGGATGCACGATTATTTCGGCCATGACGAACTCTACATCGTCGATACACGGAACGCTCCGGTCTATGCCTTCGCCCGTGAAATCCGCCAGAAGCCCACCTATTTCGAGACCGTGGCATCCGTCGCCGTTCCCCTTGCCGAAAACCTCAGGACCATGTTGCGACAGGGCATGGAGCCCGACAAGGACCGGCGGGAACAAACCGTGGGCAAACAGGACTATGCCTTTGTCAACGGGCATCCGGCGATCGTCAGCCTCAAGCCGATCGTTTCCGACAGCGGCGACATCGAGCAGGCGCCGGGAGAGGAATTCCTGCACATTTCCGTGCGTTACATGGACGGAAGCTCTCTTTCCGAACTTGCCAGCGTTTATCAGTTCGCCGCGCCCGCCTTCGTTCGCCAGTTCGCAGCCGGAGCGGGTTTCGGCCATGCAGACCTTACCAGCGGCGCGGGCGACACCATCGGCTATATCCAGTGGCGGTCCGATGCGCCGGGTTCGCAGTTCCTGAATTCCATCTGGCCGCTCGTCGCGGGCGCCGCCGGACTTCTGGCCGTCGCCGTGGTGACGGCGCTTGTCGCGCTCCATCGGAAATCGGTGAACGCCGCCGAACACCGGGACCGCATCCGCTTCCTTGCCCATCACGACCCCCTGACGTCGCTCCCCAACCGCTACAGCTTCGAACTGGATCTCGACAGGGCCCTTGCCGGCGATGAGAAACGGCCGATACCGCTGGCGGTCATGTATCTGGATCTCGACCGCTTCAAGAAGGTGAACGACACGCTCGGGCACGGCGAAGGCGACAAGGTCATCCTGGAAGCAACGAGGCGCGTGCGGACATTGCTTGGCGAGGGCGACAAGCTCTATCGTATCGGCGGCGACGAATTCGTCATCATCGCGCGCAGCGTCGATCACGGCGCGGCGCAGGCTCTTGCGACAGCAATCGTGGCGGCCATCCAGAACCCCTTCGAACTCGGCCACAACACCGCCCATATCGGGGTATCGATCGGGATCGCCTTTGCGCCGGAACATGCCGACAACCGCCCTGCCCTCGTGCGCAAGGCGGATCTGGCACTTTATCACGCCAAGGCGCTCGGCCGCAGCCAGCATGCCTTCTACAGCCAGCACATGGACGCGCTGATCGCGGACACAGCCCGGCTGGAAAAGGATCTCCGTGTGGAACTGGATACGTGCGAGAACCTGAAGGTGTATTATCAGCCCAAGGTGGAGGGCGATACCGGCAGGATGGTCGGCGTGGAGGCGCTTGTGCGCTGGCATCATCCGGACCGCGGCCTGTTGTCGCCGGACCTGTTCATCGCGATTGCGGAAGACTCCGATCTTATTGCATCGATAGGCTTCTTCGTTCTCGAACGGGCCTGCTGCGACGCGCGGGACTGGCCGATAGACACCATTGCGGTCAACGTGTCGCCTTCCCAGTTGCGCGATCCCGCCTTCCCGCTCAAGGTTGCCGGCATTCTCGACAAAACCGGGCTGCCTCCCTCGAAACTGGAACTCGAGATCACGGAGTCCGCCGTCATGCAGGATCGCGAATCCTGCGCAAAGGCGATCGCGGCGCTGCGCACACTGGGTGTCAGGATCGCCTTGGACGATTTCGGCATCGGCTTTTCCTCGCTCGGACGCCTGCAGGAGATCGGCGCCGACCGCATCAAGATCGACGCGATGTTCGTCGCCGGCGTCGGCAAGTCGACGGGCGACGAGGCGATCATCCGCGCCATCACCCAGCTCGGCCATGCCCGCGGCCTCTCGATCACCGCCGAAGGCGTCGAAACGGCGGCACAGCGGGATTTCCTGGTTGCCAGCGGATGCGACGAATTGCAGGGCTATCTCTATTCCCAGGCCGTTCCCGGCGAAGACATCTGGCGCATGCTCCAGCATTCGCCGCAGGGGCCGCTCCGCAAGGCTGTATGAGGCCGCCGGCGCCGAATTCACCCGGCGAACACATTCCCCGGCATCGGCCCTTGACCGAATCCGCCAAGTGCTGGACATAGAAGCCCGCGCGGACGTGGCGAAACTGGTAGACGCAAGGGACTTAAAATCCCTCAGCCTTAGGCTATACGGGTTCGACCCCCGTCGTCCGCACCACTCCGACGCTGCGTTTCAATCTGTCAGGGGAATATGACATGCCACAACGCGGTGGCGCTTGGTCCGCCCCGGTTTCGTATGATTGTCGCGCCTGTCAGGCAGCGTTCGTGGCGACGAAGGCGACGCCGAGTTCCTTGGCGTTGCGCCATTTCGCCTGGCAGGGACGAATGCTTCCGTCCTCGAATCTCAGGCTGAATTCATCCGGCACGCCGACGGTCGTTTCCATCACCAGCTTGGCTCCGCCCGCCGAAAGGTTGCGGACCATGCAGTCGAAGGTGGAATACCCGCCCGGCAGGATGATCCGAGCCGCCTTCAGCGCCCGCGCCCTTGGTTGTGCCCTTTTCTCTTCCATGGCCGTCGATCCTGTCCATTCGACAGAATTGAATACGGAAAATCCCTAAGGTTTCATTGCCGTAAGAGGCGAATACTGGCCACGCCAGCGAAAAGGGCGGAGGAAAATCCTCCGCCCCATCCGTTCATTGAGATAAAAAGACCGATCAGGCGAGCTTTGCGGCAAGCTTGGCGACGTGGGCGCCCTGGAAACGGGCTGCTTCCAGTTCGACTTCGGAAGGCTGGCGCGAACCGTCGCCGTCGGTGATGGTCGATGCGCCGTAGGGCGAGCCGCCCTTGACCGCTTCGACGCCCATCTGGCCCTGGAAAGCATAGGGCAGACCGGCGACGACCATGCCGTGGTGCAGCAGGGTCGGAATGAAGCCGAGGATGGTGGATTCCTGGCCGCCGTGCTGGGTTGCGGACGAAGTGAAGACGGAGCCGACCTTGCCGACCAGCTTGCCGGCGAACCACAGACCGCCGGTCTGGTCCCAGAAGTTGCGCATCTGCGAGGCGACCGTGCCGAAGCGCGTGCCGGCGCCAACGATGATGGCATCGTAGTTTTCGAGTTCTGCCGGGGTTGCGATCTCGGCCTTCTGGTCAAGCTTGAAGTGCGAGCTCTTGGCGACCTCTTCCGGAACGAGTTCCGGAACACGCTTGACGGTGACGTCGGCACCGGCCGATTTTGCGCCTTCCGCCACGGCATAAGCCATGGTTTCGATGTGCCCGTAGGAGGAGTAGTAGAGAACGAGTACCTTTGCCATTGGTTTGCTTTCCTTGGTTGGGATGGCCGTTTGCGGCTGGTCGCCGAAAAGCCGTTTGATAAAGTCGAGGATCATGCCCGATGTTCCGTCGTGATCGATGGAGGTAATCTATAGCGGCGGTCGGTCGTTCACCAGATGACGACACTGATACGCAGTGTTCATTCCAGGTGAACGTTTTTCCCTTGCATTCGCAATTCCGTTGCACATCGCCGTGCGACGCCTCCACTATCCTGCCACTGTCGATTGGCCTCCGGTTTTCGATTGCCTCTTGCTTTCGACGGGCGGCGGACTACCTTCGCCGCGGACAATCGGGACCTCAGGATTTCATGACACAACAAGCCATCAAGACCGCGGCGATGCTCGCCATCGGCGATGAACTGCTTTCGGGCCGCACCAAGGACAAGAATATCGGCCACCTCGCCGACATGCTGACGGTCGCAGGCATAGATCTCAAGGAAGTGCGCATTGTCGGCGACGAGGAGGATGCGATCGTTTCGGCGCTGGATGCGCTGCGCAGCCGTTATGACTATGTCTTCACGTCGGGCGGCATCGGGCCTACTCACGACGACATCACCGCCGATGCGGTGTCGAAGGCGTTCGGGGTGCCCTGCGAACACGATGCCGACGCGATGCGCCTGCTCGGCGAGATGTATCAGCGCCGCGGCCTCGAATTTACCGAGGCGCGCCAGCGCATGGCGCGCATGCCGCGGGGGGCGCGCCACATTCCCAATCCGATGTCGACCGCGCCGGGCTTCATCATCGGCAACGTGCATGTCATGGCCGGTGTTCCGCAGGTCTTCCAGGCGATGCTGGACGCCGTGATTTCAGCCCTTCCAGCCGGCGCGAGGGTCATTTCCCGCTCCATCGCCTGCCCCTTCGGCGAGGGCGATATCGGAACACTTCTCGCCGGCGTACAGAAGGTGCATCCCGATACCTCGATCGGCTCCTATCCGCAGTTCGACGGACAGCGTTTTTCGACGGAACTCGTGGTGCGCGCCCGCGATGCGGCAGCCGTCGACGCGGCGGCGGCCGACATCCTGGCCATGATCGCGGCGATCACCGCCGAGAAGAATGCCGACCGCCGGAAGGATCTCGGCACCGGTGAACTCGCCTGATGCTGCACGCTATTGACCGAAGTCAAGGAAGGGACCAGTCTCCGGCGGCAGTATGTTGAAGCGGGACCGATTTAAACACCGCCGAGGAGACCACCATGGGTTACAAGACACTTCTTGCCGTCCTGGACACGCAGAAAGACGCGCAACAAATCACTGATTTTTCTATTTTCCTTGCCGAAAAATTCGGGTCCCACATCGTCGGACTGCACGCCGAGGCGCTTGCCGCCGTGCCGCTGGTCGCGCCGATGGAAATTCCGGATCCCGCCACCGTTCAGGCGCTGCAGGACATGGCCCACAAGGAAACCCTCGCAGTGGAGCAGGTCTTTCGCGCCGCAGCCGAGCGGAACGGGACCTCTCACGAATGGCGAAGCTTCGTGTCTTCCGCCGGCTACAGCGCCGCCTCGCTGATCGACAGCGCCCGGTCGGTCGATCTGGTGGTGGCCGGCCAGGGCGAGAGCGGGCTGCTTTCGGAAAGCCGCGCCGATCTTGAGAATTTCCTGTTCGAAAGCGGACGCCCCGTGCTGCTCGTGCCTTATATCCTGAAACAGCCAAAGCCGATCAGGCGGGTCCTGATTGCCTGGAACGGTTCGCGGGAAGCCGCCCGCGCCACGTTCGACGCCCTGCCCTTCCTGAAGGCCGCCGAGGCGGTCGAGGTCTTTTCGGTCGATCCGCCGGAGACTGTCAGCCAGTCCGCCTCGATGGCGGGTGCCGAGATCGCGGCAACGCTTGCCCGTCACGGCGTCAACGTCACCGTGGTGCTTCAGGAATCGGACAATCTTCCGGCTTCCGCGGCAATCGAGAACCGTCTCTCGGACAGTTCCATCGACCTGCTCGTCATGGGAGCCTACGGCCACAAGCGCTGGTGGGAAGCCCTGTTCGGCGGCGTAACCCGCACCGTGCTCGATTCGATGACAGCACTGACGCTGTTGTCCCGCTGAAAATACGAGGGGCCGACAAGCTCTTGCGCTCGGCCCCGAAATGCCGCTAATAGCAGCGGCCAGAGACCAGAGCCCCTTGCGGGCGACACTCGCGCGGCATGTCCGCGCGTTTGCCGTTTTTGGCATCGGCGCGCCGCATGCGACGCGCCGTTCCGCAACGGACCGGTCTTCAAAGGATGCCGGCCGGCCGGCGAACACGAAACCCTCGCCCTTGCGGAGCTCTTAGTCTGATGTCCCTGCCCGATAAAGCCTTTCCCGTTTCCTGGGATCAGTTCCACCGCGATGCGCGCGCCCTTGCCTGGCGGCTGGCCAGCCTCAATCAGGAATTCCGCGGCATCGTCTGCATCACCCGCGGCGGCCTCGTGCCGGCAGCGATCATTTCGCGGGAACTCAACATCCGCCTGATCGACACCGTCTGCATCGCGACCCGTCACGACTATGTCAATCAGGGAGAGACGCAGCTTTTGAAGGGCATCGTGCCCGATCTTGCCACCGATGGCGGTGCGGGCGTCCTCGTGGTCGACGACCTCACCGACACCGGCAAGACGGCGCTTGAAGTCCGCGAAATGCTGCCGAAGGCACACTTCGCCTGCGTCTATGCCAAGCCGAAGGGCGTCCCGACCATCGACACCTTCATCACCGAGGTCTCGCAGGATACCTGGATCTACTTCCCCTGGGACATGGGCTTCACCTATCAGGAGCCGATCGCCAAGGGCAGCAAGGGCTGATCCACCTCAACGATATACGGTCGCATCTTCCAAGCCCGCCATCCGGCGGGCTTTTTCGTCGACAGCGGGGATTGCATCCGGCTATTCAGCCCGGCAGCCGGCGCTCGTATTCCCGGCACAGCCGGGCCCATCCATCCCAGAAGGGCTCGCTGCGGCCACCGGAAAGTACCGCGGCGAGCACTTCGAGATGCATGTGCCAGCCGGCGCCGATCATGATCTCGTTGGTCCGGTCGCTGATGCGGCGGTGGATGACGGTGAGCAGCACCTCGCTTCCCTTCGGTTCCAGGGTGAAGGACACCTCGCCCCGTTCGCCCCAGGAAAACACCAGGCGCCGCGGCGGATCGACCTCGATGATCCGGCTCTGCATCCGCTGTTCCTCAGGAAAGGCGTCCGGGCGCTTTCCCGGCGGATCGGTCAATTCGTCGTTACGCCAGACAAGTTCGAAAGGCGTGCCCGCATTCATTTGCATGGTTCCCGCAGCGAGCCATTTTCTGCGCAACTCGCCATCGGTCAGATAGGACCAGACACGTTCTGCCGATCCAGGCAGAATTCGTTCGATCTTCAGCGTGGCGGGCTCGATCAGTTCGCCAAAGGTGTGCATGCCTGCAAGTTCGGTCATTGCTCTTCTCCTCTTTCACTGGTTCGGGTTTGCCGCCCATCCTCCTCACGAAGCAGGCGTTCGAGCGTATCCAGACGGCTGGTCCAGAAGCGTTCGTAGAATTCGAGCCATTCATGGGCGCTGGCGAGCGGTCCCGGCTCGATCCGGCAAAAATGGGTGCGGCCGCGCACCTCCCGCCGGAGCAGACCGGCGGCTTCCAGCACCTTGATATGCTTGGAGACTGCCGCAAGCGACATGTCGAAGGGTTCGGCAAGCTGGCCGACGGTGCGTTCACCGGAGGTCAACTCGCGTAGCATGCGCCGGCGCGTTGCGTCGCCGAGCGCGTGAAAAACATTGTCCAGAGACTGCTCAAGATATTCAACCATAAAGTTGAATATACGGCATCCGAGTCAATAGTCAACCGAACGGTTAAATAAAAACAGACCTTCGGCGCGGTGCCACCGCTCCGACTCGCGAAGAAGAGGACATCTAAAACAAAAGACGCCGCATCGCTGCGGCGCCTTTTTCTGATCGGGAGTCGGATAGCCGGGTTATGCCGCGTAGCGCGACTGGCCGGCATAGGCGCTGCCTTCCAGGCGGAAGCGGCCGAGCTGTTCCTGCAACTGACGGGCTTCGCCGGCCAGAATCTCGCTGGACGCAGTGGTTTCTTCCACCATGGCGGCATTCTGCTGGGTCATCTGGTCCATATGGTTGACCGAGGTGTTGATCTCGCCGAGCGCCGAGGATTGTTCCTGAGCCGCAAGGGCGATGCTCGCCACATGGTCGTTGACGCGGTTGACCAGTTCCTCGATCTCGGTCAGTGCCTTGCCGGTCGACAGCACCAGCGAGACGCCGCCGTTCACCTCCTCGGCCGACGCCGTAATCAGCGTCTTGATTTCCTTGGCGGCATTGGCGGAACGCTGGGCGAGTTCGCGCACTTCCTGGGCGACAACGGCAAAGCCACGCCCGGCCTCGCCTGCACGCGCGGCTTCCACGCCGGCATTCAGCGCCAGCAGGTTGGTCTGGAACGCGATCTCGTCGATCACCGAGATGATCTGGCTGATCTTCTGCGAGGACTGCTCGATACGGCCCATGGCGTCGATGGCGCTGCGGACGATGGCGCCCGACTTGCCGGCGCTTTCCTTCGTCTCATGCACCATGCGGCTCGCTTCGTTCGCCCGTTCGCTGGAGGTGCGGACGGTCGTGGTGATCTCCTCGAGCGCGGCTGCGGTTTCCTCAAGTGCCGCCGCCTGCTGCTCGGTGCGGCGGGCAAGCTGGTTGGCGGCCGAGCTCAGCTCGCCGGAGTTGGAGGTGATCGTGCCGGCCACGGAGCGGATGTTCAGCATGGTGCTGCGCAGAGTGCCCATGGTGGTATTGACGTTTGCCTGAAGCTCGGCGAAGGCGCCCTGGAACTGACCCTGCATTTCCTGCATCAGGTCGGCGTCGGACAGTGCGGCGATGACGCGACGGACCTCGGTGATGCCGCGGTCCACGCTTTCCACGAGTTCGTTGACGCTAGCGGCGAAACGCTGCAGGTCCTCGTCTTCGTAGGCCTTCGAAATACGCTTGCTGAAATCGCCGGCAACGGCTGCCGCGACGATGCCGCTGATGCTGGTCTGCAGGTCCTTGCTCTGGGCGTGCAGTGCGGCTTCCTGAGCTTCCATCTCGCGCATCTGCCGCTCGTTGGCCTGGAAGACTTCCAGCGCGCGCGCCATCGCGCCGATCTCGTCCTTGCGGTCGGTGCCGGGAATGACTTCACCCAGCTTGCCGGATGCAAGTTTCGACATAACGTCGGTGAGGTTCCGGATCGGCTTTACGATGCCGCGGCTTGCCAGCAGGAAACTCGCGGCGACGCCGGCAACGATGCAGAAAATGGCCGTGGCAAAGAGCACGACGACGGTGAAGCTCGAGGCGGCAAGCGCAGCGGCGCGGGACTTGGCAAGCGATTCGGCGGACGACGTGCTGTAGAGCTTGACCGTGCTGGTGACGGTCTTCTGGGCTTCCAGGACCTTGTCGAGTTCGGCGGCCATGATCGCCCGGTCCTTGCCGGCGTCGGTTGCAGCGACCGCGACCATTTCCCGGATCTTGCCGAAATAGGCGCTCAGCGTGGTGCGGATGTCTTCCAGCAGCTTCTGTTCGTTGGCGTCCGCCGTCGAGGCGATTTTCGGCAGGCGGTCCAGCATTTCCTTGGAGCGCTTGTCCGTTTCGGCGGCGAAGTCGGCGGCCTTTTCCGGCGCGAGCGCGAGTTGGTAGGTCATGCGGCTGATGGCGATGATGTCGACGCGCAGGTCCATGGCTTCGCGGGCCACTTCCTCGCGCGCGCCTGTGTCCTTGAGGGACGCACCGAGGGAGAAGAGGCTCTGCGCTCCCACAGCCGCAATGATGCCCGCGGCACAGCCCATGAGAACGACCAGAAGACTGATCTTCTTCAGGATAGAGAGGTTGACGATGTTCATGTGGAAATCCCGTGGGGGCGCGAACCGGCTCATGCGCGGCGGCTACCCGTCCCGTAAAACCCGCAAGTCATTTGGGGTCCATTTGCGATGATTTTGACCGGAATCTGTTTCAAATTGGTTGCAGACGGCACAGATAATTCGCACGAGACCGCCGCATCCGGGCGTTTTGACGGGCTTCTGCGCGAATCGCCAGACCGTCTTTCCCTCCAGTCACGACGCAAAGCGGATGCCGTGCACGCCTTTCCCTGCTTCGGCCGCAATGTGGCAAAACAGTGGAAAAAATTCGGCCCCGGCACAGGCTTCACCTCAGGCTTTCCCGGCAAATCGCTGATTTCCTTGGTCTCGTCTCTTTCCCCGTTTTCCACAGATGCGAGCCACAAGATGTGGTGTTAACCATTTCGTCTCAAACCAGCCCTTGACGGACTCGGCCGTTTCAAAGTTAATGCTTTCTTATGTTGCGGCGGCGACTGGACCGGACGATAACGAGGCCGGTTCGTTTCTGAAAATCGATGGCTTGAGCACGGGATGCGATTCATGAGGAATCGGCCTGCCCGAACCGGTCTTGTGTGCGATTTTCTGCCGCCAAAACGCAAGTGGGGACTGGCAGCAAGAATTTGTTAACACTATATCTAGTAGGCTTGCAGCCGTAATCAACACAATATAGACCGTCACTCATCTCCGGGTGAATCAACTGACGGACGAATGACAACCGGCTGCGCGGCAAGCGCTTGCAGACGGACGGGGCTTTTTGCGCCTATAATGGCGCGCCAGATGCGAGGGACGAAGATGCGTATAGAACGACGTTTTACCAAGCCAGGCCAATCAGCCTATGCGGAGATCGAATTCCGCAAGGCTGTGAGCGAGATCAAGAACCCCGACGGTTCGATCGTCTTCCGGGCGGCCGATATCGACGTGCCGGCGCAGTTCAGCCAGGTCGCGACGGACGTTCTCGCCCAGAAGTATTTCCGCAAGGCCGGCGTGCCGAAGGCCCTGAAAAAGGTCGAGGAGAATGACGTCCCCTCCTTCCTGTGGCGCTCCGTACCCGACACCGAATCCCTGAAGGCGCTGCCCGAAAACGAGCGCTTCGGCTCCGAAACCGATGCCCGTCAGGTCTTCGACCGTCTCGCCGGCACCTGGACCTACTGGGGCTGGAAGGGCAAGTATTTCACGTCCGAGGAAGATGCCCTCGCCTTCCGGGACGAGCTTGCCTATATGCTCGCCACCCAGCGCGTCGCCCCGAATTCCCCGCAGTGGTTCAACACCGGCCTGCACTGGGCCTATGGCATCGACGGCCCCGGCCAGGGCCATTTCTACGTCGACCCCTTCACCGGCAAGCTCGTCAAGTCCAAGTCGGCCTATGAGCATCCGCAGCCGCACGCCTGCTTCATCCAGTCCGTCGAGGACGACCTCGTCAACGAGGGCGGCATCATGGACCTCTGGGTCCGCGAAGCCCGTCTCTTCAAGTACGGCTCCGGCACCGGCTCCAACTTCTCCTATCTGCGCGGCGAAGGCGAAAAGCTTTCGGGCGGCGGCCGCTCCTCCGGCCTGATGAGCTTCCTGAAGATCGGCGACCGCGCCGCCGGCGCGATCAAGTCGGGCGGCACCACCCGCCGTGCGGCGAAGATGGTCGTGGTCGACATCGACCATCCGGATATCGAAGCCTATATCGACTGGAAGGTGAAGGAAGAGCAGAAGGTCGCAGCGCTGGTCACCGGCTCCAAGATCGTTGCCAAGCACCTCAAGGCGATCATGAAGGCCTGCGTCAACTGCGAAGCGGATAACGACGAATGCTTCGATCCGGCCAAGAACCCGGCGCTGAAGCGTGAAATCCGCGCCGCCAAGAAGGATCAGGTTCCGGAAAACTACATCAAGCGGGTCATCCAGTTCGCCCAGCAGGGCTACAAGGACATGGAGTTCAAGACCTACGACACGGACTGGGATTCGGAAGCCTATCTCACCGTTTCCGGCCAGAACTCCAACAACTCCGTCTCGCTGAAGGATGACTTCCTGCGCGCCGTCGAGGCCGATGGCGACTGGAACCTGACCGCCCGCAAGGACGGCCGCGTCATGAAGACGCTGAAGGCGCGCGACCTCTGGGACAAGATCTCCTATGCCGCCTGGGCATCGGCCGATCCGGGCCTGCATTTCAACACGACGATGAACGACTGGCACACCTGCCCGGCCGCCGGCCCGATCCGTGCGTCGAACCCGTGCTCGGAATACATGTTCCTCGACGACACGGCCTGCAATCTCGCTTCGCTGAACCTCCTGCAGTTCAAGGACGCTGCGACGAAGAAGATCAACATCGCCGATTACGAACACGCCGTTCGCCTGTGGACCGTCGTTCTCGAGATATCGGTGATGATGGCGCAGTTCCCGTCGCGCCAGATCGCCGAACTCTCCTACGAATACCGCACGCTCGGCCTCGGCTATGCCAATATCGGCGGCCTGCTGATGTCTTCGGGCATTCCGTACGACTCGGCTGAAGGCCGCGCCATCTGCGGCGCGCTGACCGCGATCATGACCGGCGTTTCCTACGCGACCTCGGCCGAGATCGCCTCCGAACTCGGTCCGTTCCCGGGCTATGCGCCGAACCGCGACAACATGCTGCGCGTCATCCGCAACCATCGCCGCGCCGCCCATGGCGAGACCTCGGGTTATGAAGGCCTGTCGGTTGATCCGGTCGCACTCATCCACGCCGATTGCTCCGACCCGGCCCTGATCGCTCATGCGAAGGCTGCCTGGGACAAGGCCTTGGCGCTTGGCGAACAGCACGGCTACCGCAATGCGCAGGTCTCTGTTATTGCCCCGACCGGCACGATCGGTCTGGTCATGGATTGCGACACGACCGGCATCGAGCCCGATTTCGCGCTGGTCAAGTTCAAGAAGCTCGCCGGCGGCGGCTATTTCAAGATCATCAACGCCGCCGTTCCGGAAGCGCTGCGCACCCTCGGCTACACCGAAAGCCAGATCGCCGAAATCGACGCTTATGCCGTCGGCCATGGCAACCTGAACCAGGCACCTAGCATCAATCCGTCGACGCTGAAGGCCAAGGGCTTCACCGACGAGAAGATCGAAGCCGTCAACGGCGCGCTGAAGGCCGCCTTCGACATCAAGTTCGTCTTCAACCAGTGGACGCTCGGCGCCGACTTCCTGAAGGGCACGCTCAAGGTTTCCGACGAGCAGCTCTCCGACATGAGCTTCAACCTGCTTGAGCATCTCGGCTTCACGAAGAAGGAAATCGAAGCCGCGAACATCCATGTCTGCGGTGCGATGACGCTGGAAGGCGCACCCTTCCTCAAGCCCGAGCATCTGGCCGTATTCGATTGCGCCAATCCCTGCGGCAAGATCGGCAAGCGCTACCTTTCGGTCGAAAGCCATATCCGCATGATGGCAGCGGCTCAGCCGTTCATCTCGGGCGCGATCTCCAAGACGATCAACATGCCGAACGAGGCGACCGTCGAGGATTGCGGCGCAGCCTACATGCTGTCATGGCGTCTGGCGCTCAAGGCCAACGCGCTCTATCGCGATGGCTCCAAGCTCTCGCAGCCGCTCAACGCCGCGCTGATCGAGGACGAGGATGAAGAGGATGCACTCGACGACCTGATCCAGCAGCCGGTTGCCGCACAGGCGGTCACCGTCACCGAAAAGATCATCGAACGGGTGATCGAGCGGGTCGTGCGCGAGCGGGAGAAGCTTCCGAACCGCCGTCAGGGCTACACCCAGAAGGCCACCGTCGGCGGCCACAAGGTTTATCTCCGCACCGGCGAATTCGGCGACGGCCGCCTCGGCGAGATCTTCATCGACATGCACAAGGAAGGTGCCGCCTTCCGTGCGATGATGAACAACTTCGCCATCGCGATCTCGCTCGGCCTGCAATACGGCGTTCCGCTCGAGGAATATGTGGAGGCCTTCACCTTCACCAAGTTCGAGCCGGCCGGCATGGTTCAGGGCAATGACGCGATCAAGAACGCCACGTCGATCCTCGACTACGTGTTCCGCGAACTTGCCGTCTCCTATCTCGGCCGTCACGACCTCGCCCATGTCGACACGTCGGACTTTTCCAACACCGCGCTCGGCAAGGGTATTCAGGAAGGCAAGACCAACCTGATTTCCACCGGCTGGACCCGCGGCTACAAGCCGACGCTGGTTTCCGGCGGCAATGTCGACCGCTCGCTCGCCGAGCCGAAGGGCGCGGCGACCGCCGCCCCCGCCAAGGCATCCGGTGGCGCCAACGTGACGGCATTTTCCGGCAACGCGGCCCGCAAGCTGGAAGTGACGACCGCCATCTCGACCTCCGAAATCGTCGCCTTCAAGCGCGACTACGAGGAACGCGCAGCCGAACTGGCGGAAGAGATCGCCGAGGAAGTGGCAAGCGAGCCGGCACAGGAAAAGACCGCGCTCTTCTCCGACAAGGCCGCAGCCGACGCCGCTGCCGCCAAGACGGAAGCCAAGAAGCTCGAGGCCGACCGCCGCATGCGCTCGATCGCCCAGGGCTACACCGGCAACATGTGCTCCGAGTGCCAGAACTTCACCATGGTCCGCAACGGCACCTGCGAGAAGTGCGACACCTGCGGCGCAACGAGCGGGTGCAGCTGATCTCTAGGCCCGATTGAGCAAATTTCGACTGGCAAAGCCCGGAAACATGGTTTCCGGGCTTTGTTCTATCTGCATCTTTGTAAGAACGCGCCGACGGCTTCGCTATTTCTCCGTCATTCCTNCGCAACGAGCGGGTGCAGCTGATCTCTAGGCCCGATTGAGCAAATTTCGACTGGCAAAGCCCGGAAACATGGTTTCCGGGCTTTGTTCTATCTGCATCTTTGTAAGAACGCGCCGACGGCTTCGCTATTTCTCCGTCATTCCTTGTGCTTGTCACAGGAATCCAGCCGGCGAGCGTCTGCGAGCCGGGAAGACAACAGTCTCATACAGCCGTGTCTTCAAATGTCTTCCGCGCGATGGACATCGCGCTGCTGGATCCCGGCACAAGGCCGGGATGACGGAGAAACGTTGGCACGGCATCACACGGCCTTTGCTTGTTCGGCCGGTCATGCCATCCTGCCCACATGCGTCAGGGCTATGTCTACATCCTTGCTTCCAGACGGAACGGCACGCTCTACACGGGCGTGACGAGCGACCTCGCGCGCCGTCTCCATGAACACCGGCATGACCTCACACCGGGCTTCACGAGCCGATATGGCGTCAAGACGCTTGTCTGGTTCGAGGTCCATGACCTGATTACATCAGCCTTGACGCGGGAAAAGACCATCAAGAAATGGCCAAGGGCATGGAAACTCAATCTGATCGAGAGCGTGAATCCCGACTGGGATGACATCTCCCACTATCTGCTGTGATCCCGTTTCCTTAATGCTGCAGGCGGGCGGGAAAATATGAAGGAATTCGGGAGATCGAAGCGGGCCCGGCAATAGCAGAGCCTTTACCTAAACGCCGAGCTCCGCGGGGAAATTCGCCGCGAATTCGCAGGCGGCAAGTGTGTGAAGATCGTTCCCACAGCCGTCATTCCTGTGCTTGTCACAGGAATCCAGCCGGCGAGCGTCTGCGAGCCGAAAAGACAATAGTCTTCATCCGGCCATATCTTCAAATGTCTTCCGCGCGATGGACATCGCGCTGCTGGATCCCGGCACAAGGCCGGGATGACGGGGAAACGTGAACTCCTATCCAGCCTCGGTTCTTACCGGGTTCCCCCTCGCCACCCCCTCCGCAAAGGAGGTGGCGCTTGGCTCCCATCACCCCAGCGTCATGCGACGTTGCGGGATGGTTCCATCTTGTGGATGGCCTTCTTGATTTCCTGGCGGAATGCGGGGGTGTCGTGTTCGCCATGAACGGCAACGGCATGCTGCACGGCGGCGTTGACGAGTTCCTCCGTGGTGTCTGCCGAGATGGCGACGGTGCATTTCATTTCGCTCGGGAATTCACGGCAATCGATGTATTGGCGTGACATTTTCTCCTCCTCACGAAGCTCCGGCCGGGGCGGCCGGAAGGCGAAATCATACGCCCATTATCGAGGACCGGCAAACGACAAACGCTGCCCGCCGGCCCCGTCAAATCTTTCGCAATCGGGAGAAAAGCCCCTCAGCCGAAGGTCACATTGAGGCTGATCGGAACGGCGGCCAGCGCCTTCGAGACCGGGCAGCCGGCCTTGGCCTTTTCGGCAATGCCGCGGAAGGTCGCCTCGTCCGTGCCGGGCACCTTGCCACGCAGGCTGAGTTCGATCGCGGTGATCGCAAAGCCGCCGCCGACCTGATCGAGCGTTACCTTGGCCGTCGTATCGAGGGCTTCCGCGGTGAAGCCGGCATCCCCGAGTTCCTTGGAGAGCGCCATGGTGAAGCAGGCGGCGTGCGCCGCGCCGATCAGTTCCTCCGGATTGCTGCCCGGAACGCCCTCGAAACGGGTCTTGAAGCCATAGGGGTGCTCTTTCAATGCGCCGCTTTCGGTGGAAACCGTTCCGCGCCCGTCCCTCAGTCCGCCGCTCCAGTGGGCGGAACCACGCTTTTCAATGGCCATTCTCTTTCTCCCTGGGTTCAGTCAGAATTCGACCCGAAGTCTAATGCGCGAAGACGACATCTGTTCCGCGTTCACCCGATTTTGCCCTCCGTTATCCCTGACCCGTTCCGGCCCCCGCCGGGGGGTCCGCAAACCGGGCTGACCTCGGGGCCAGTCTCTCAAGGGGTCCGATGAAGGCCGGCGTCCCCGTGCGATGGACATCCCGCGGCGGGATATCGGGTCAGGCCCGGCATGAAGGGGCCGGCATAAAGGGGAATGAGTGGCATTGGGTGGACCAAGGGAAGCTTTCGGAGATAGATGACAGCGGGAAAAAATGAAGAAGTATCACCGGAGCGGGCAGAAACAGCGCCCCTCACCCCCAATCTATCCGCTCTTCCCCGTTTTCCCGCAAAATCCCCGTCCTCATGCCTCATGCCTACAATCTCCTCGTCCCGTCGCGGATACACCGGCAGGCGTGCCGGCGAGGCGGGGCCGGCGCGGGTCGTGAGGGAGAGACGCAAGATCTCACGATCCGGGTCCGCGCAAACTGGTCTCCCTCCGGCGACGTGGGGACATGGGAAGGCTTCGGACGGCTGAACCCCATGTCGGCCCTGACGGCGCGCCGGACGCGCCTGCAAGGCGTCAGAGACCGGCGGTGTCGGGTGGTCCCGGGCGTCCGGCGGCAAGAGCCGCAGCCCGATGGACGGAAACTCCCGGGAACCGCCGGAGCAGAGGGACCGACCGCGCGGATAAAAACCGCCGAACGGGACACGATCGGGTGTCATCGTTTTTATTTCATTCGCGGCACGCGATCGTGTCCCGGCCGACCTTCAGCCGGAGGTCTCCGCAAGGTGGCGATGGAGGACCAAGACAATACCTCAAGCCGCGGGGCCGCAGGGCTCGCGTGAAGGAGAACGCATGCCTGCCCGTCACGAGGAAAAAAATCCCCCGTCCAGGGAAGACGGGGGATCAGGTGGAGGTCGGAGGGGAATGTCGTTGTCTGTTCTTTTTGCGGTTATGGCGTGCCGGCCTTCCGTGCAGGAAGGGGTAGTTCGTCGCGTTCGCGCCAGTAGCGCAGGCGCAGACGCGGCGCCAGAAGCCGGGCGATGAAGGGTGTGGCGACAAAGGCCGCGACGATCACCGCCGGCAGCAGATATTTCGCCTGTTCGGCGAGCGCCGGCACCGAAAGCACGGTGATCGCGCCTACGCCGAAGAGAACGGCATTGACCATCAGGGCGACCACGAAGGTGATGAAAAGATCGGTCTTCATCGGGGTCTCCTTCTCTGCTTAAGTGTATCTTGCCTTCAGTCTTTCTTCAGCCGGAAAACGCCCCGCGGCGGACTTTGTTCCGGGTCGTGACCTCGTGAACCGCCATGCGCCACGAACCCTTCCTTAACCCCGATGATGTAGATTAGCGAAGTTGAATTGATGACATCGAGACGAGGAGCCGAATGTCCAGGCCGACCTTCCGCTTTAGCCACTACGACCTCAAGGAACAGCGCGCCGGCACCATCATCGAAGTGACGCTGTCGGCGGTCGCCAATGTGCGGCTGATGACGCCCGGCAATTTCCAGCGGTTCAGGGAAGCGCTCGATTTCAAGTATCTCGGCGGCGTCGCCAAGAAGTCGCCGATCAAGCTCACCATTCCCGAAAGCGGCCACTGGCACCTGATCGTCGACATGGAAGGCCATCACGGCCTTGCCGATTCCTCGGTAAAGATGATCGCGGCACCCTCGGCACCGCGGGTGAGCAAGGCCTCCTGAACTTTCAGGCTTCAGCCGTTGCGCTCGCGGCGCAGCTTGGACCACCAGTCCAGCCGCTTGCGGATTTCCCGCTCGAAGCCCCGTTCCGGCGGATCGTAGAAGGTCCGGCGGCCCATCTTTTCGGGGAAATAGTCCTGGCCGGAAAAGGCGTCCGGCTCGTCGTGGTCGTAGCGATAGCCCTCGCCATAACCCTCGCCCTTCATCAGCTTGGTCGGGGCGTTCAGGATATGCTTCGGCGGCAGCAGCGAGCCATTCTCCTTCGCCGCCCGCATCGCCGCCTTGTAGGCGAGATAGACGCCGTTCGACTTCGGCGCGGTGGCGAGATAGACGCAGGCCTCGGCCAGCGCCAACTCTCCCTCCGGTGAGCCGAGATAGTCATAGGCGTCCTTGGCGGCATTGCAGATGACGAGCGCCTGCGGGTCGGCAAGCCCGATATCCTCGACCGCCATCCGAACCAGCCGGCGGCCGAGATAAAGCGGGTCTTCGCCCGCGTCGAACATGCGGCAGAGATAATAGAGCGCGGCATCCGGATCGGAACCGCGCACCGATTTGTGCAGCGCCGAGATCAGGTTGTAATGGCCGTCCTGCCCCTTATCGTAGACCGGCGCCCGGCGCTGAACGATCCGCGTCAGGCCGTCGGTGTCGAAGATCTCGTCCTTACGGGCGGCGCGCCAGACCTCCTCTGCCAGCGTCAGCACCGCGCGACCGTCGCCATCGGCCATGCGGATCAGGGCGGCGCGGGCATCCTCGTCGAGCGGCAGCGGCCGGTGTTCCGTTTCCTCCGCCCGCTTCAGGAGCGTACCGAGGCTCTGCTCGTCATGGGGCTTGAAGGTCAGCACCCTCGCCCGGGAGAGAAGAGCGGCGTTGAGTTCGAAGGAGGGGTTCTCGGTCGTGGCGCCCACAAGGATCACGGTGCCATCTTCCATCACGGGAAGGAAACTGTCCTGCTGGGCGCGGTTGAAACGATGGATCTCGTCGACGAAGAGCAGCGTCTGGCGGCCTTCCATGCGGCGCATGCGGGCCGCCTCGAACACCTTCTTGAGGTCGGCGACGCCCGAGAAAATCGCCGAGATCTGCTCGAAGGCGAGCCCGGCCTCGCCCGAAAGCAGCCGGGCGACCGTCGTCTTGCCGGTGCCCGGAGGGCCCCAGAAGATCATGGAGCCGAGCGAGCCGGAAGCGATCATGCGGGCAAGGACGCCGTCCTCGCCCGTCAGATGCTCCTGTCCGGTCACGTCGGCAAGCGTCTTCGGCCGCAGGCGGTCGGCGAGCGGCCGCCGCGCCTCCACTTCCTGCGGGACCTGCGGCGCGAAGAGATCACTCATCGGAAGACCTGTCTTATGCGCTGGCCGTTGCGTTCGACCTCGACGCGCCAGAAGCCGGGATCGCCGTCGGCGATCTTCGCCATCTCGGCGGCCGAGCCGACCGAGACACCGTTGACGGAGACGATGATGTCATGGGGTGCGAAGCCGAGACGGGCGGCGGGCGATCCCTGGGCGATATCGGTAATCACCACGCCGGTCACCTCCGACGGCATTTGCAGTTCGTAGGCGAGCTTGGGCGAAAGATTGGCGACCTTGGCGCCGGCAAAGGGATTGCGGCCCTCGATCAGCCTTTCGTCCCGAGGCGTGGTTTCCGGAGCCCCCGCAAGCGTCAGGGTGATCTGCTTTTCCTCGCCGTTCTCGCGAACCGTGAGCTTGACCGCCTTGCCGAGACCGGCGGTGGTCAGCCGGTAGCCGAGCGCATCGGGATGCTCGACCGGAACGCCGTCGACGGCCACCACCACCTGCCCGGCCCTGAGGCCGGCCTTGGCCGCGGGCCCACCGTCCACCACGCGCACAACCAGCGCACCGCGCGCCTTGTCGAGACCGAGCGCCTCGGCGACGTCGGAGGTCACCGGATCGAAGCTTGCGCCGACATAGGGGCGCTCGAAGCTGGTCGTGCCGCGATCGGCGGCGTCGAGGAACACTTTTACGAGATTGGCGGGAATGGCGAAGCCGACACCGTTCGACCCGCCGCCCTTGGAGAATATGGCGGTGTTGATGCCGATCAGCTCGCCCTTCATGTTCATCAGCGCGCCGCCGGAATTGCCGGGATTGATGGCGGCGTCCGTCTGGATGAAGAAGCCGAAATCGCCTTCGGTCACCTGATTGCGCGCCAGCGCGGAGACGATGCCCGAGGTGACCGTCTGGCCGACGCCGAAGGGGTTGCCGATCGCAAGCACGAGATCGCCGACCTCGATCGCATCCGAGTTGCCGATCGGAAGCGTCGGCAGCTTTTCGTGGGCGTCGATGCGCAGCACCGCGAGATCGAGCCGCTCGTCCTTCAGCACGACCTTGACCGGAAACTCGCGGCCATCGGCCAGCGCCACCTTGATGTCGTCGGCACCGTCGATGACGTGGTTATTGGTAACGACCGTGCCGTTCTCCTCGACGATCACGCCGGAGCCGAGCGACGACTGCTTTTCGGTGCGGTTCGGCATCTGCTGGCCAAAGAACTGTTCGAAAAAGGGATCGCCGGCAAAGGGCGAAAGCCGCCGCTGCACGATGCGTTCGGCATAAACGTTCACCACGGCGCCATGGGTCTGCTTGACCAGGGGCGCAAAGGACATCTGCATCTCGAGCTGCGACTGCGGAACGGTCTTGGCATCCTGGGCAAATGCGATGCCGGGAGCGGCCAAAGACAGCGCCAGCAGCGTAACCGCCGCATACCGAACAATGCCTTGCATGAAAGTCTCCTGCTGTTGTCGATCGTGTTTTAGTGCGGCCGACGGGCGAAGGGAATGGAAATATGGCCGCTTGTGTCTCGCGCTGATGATTTAGACGTGAATCGAACAAAACCAAGGCATTGACCGTTACAAGTCGGTAATGTCGGAGACTTTGCGAGGAAGACGAAATGCGCCCTTTTACCGCCGCCACGATCCTGACGATGGCATACGCCTGCTTCATCACCACCACACCGACCAACGCCGCAAGCTTCGACTGCGATCGGATAGACCTTGCGGCCGACGAAAGCGCGATCTGCGGCAACCGTGTTCTCAACGATCTCGACGTGAAGATGGCGACCACCTTCGAGCTCATCAGCGGTTTGCTACCGATGGGCAATCGCGGAAAGCTGCAGGACGACCAGTCCGCGTGGCTGAAGAAAAGACAGGCCTGCGGCGGCGATGCGACCTGCTTGCGCAACGTCTATGACGAGCGGCTGAAACAGTTCGAGGACACCTACAACAATCTCGGCAAACCGCTCTAGGATACCGGCTCCGAGTTTCGGAGCGTTCCATCTCGCAGCCGGCTATTCCTCGGAACGGCCGGAAGAGCTGCGATTGCCTTCGTAATGCCTCCTGAGCGGAAACGGCGGCAGCCAGGACTCCCGCCGGACGGTCCAGAGTTCGTAGGTCGGCATGAACTGATCGGGAGCGTCGAGCGATCCGAGGTTCACCTCGACTTCGTCTCCGCTGCGTCCGAAAACCGGCGAGCCGCAACGAGGACAGAAATGGCGTCCGGCATATTCGCCCGTTTCGCCGTCAACCGTCACCGCATCGTGCGGAAATATCGCCGAGGCATGAAAAAGCGCCCCGTGATGCTTGCGGCAGTCGAGACAGTGACAGATCCCCACCCGGTAAGGACGTCCCGTCGCGACAAGGCGGACATTGCCGCACAGGCAACCGCCGCTGAAACTCTCCATGCTTACCTCCTCCTCAAAACGGCCCTCCGCGGCAATTGCACCAGGCGCAGATCTCAAGCCAACACCTGCTTGCGACGCGGACAGGACAGATCCATACACACATTAAAATCTACATATGGATATTGATGCCCTCGCAACATCCCATAGATAGATTCTGGACGGAACATTAAGTCATCGTTAAGGTTTGGAAGAGCCTGATGCAATCGCGGGTTTCGGGGGAGCTGGGGCAACACCGAGGCCAGACCATGACTGATACGATCCATCTGCCGGAAAATGCCACCGACAAAGACATCGCGACAGCCATCGCGAGCCTGACCTCGGGGGGAACCGTGGTCCTCCCCGAGAACGCCAACATCACCGTCACGGCACCGATCGTCGTGCGGATAGATGCGCAGGACATCAAAATCGACCTGAATGGCAGTACGCTGACGACCACCGGGAATTTCAGCGCCATCGACGTCTACGGGCAGGAAAAGCCGCTCGAGGACGTGGCGCTCGGCTCTGACGGGTCTGGAAATGCGACCATAACCTATGACAGCCTGCCGGCGGGTATCGAGGTCGGAAGCTGGCTGAAGGTCGTCTCGGACGACGCCTTGCCGGGCGATCACATCGATGGCGGCGACAAGGGGCTCAACACCAATCTCGGCCAGGCGGCCAGGGTGATCGCCATCGAGGGAAATACCGTCATTCTCGATGGCTCGCTGGTGGAGCAGGAACTCTACTCCACCAATGTCCGTGCCGGTCTCTATGCCGAGGGCAGCTTCAGCCTCAGCAACGGCCATTTCGAGGGCATATACGACGACGAGATCGTCGAAGGCGGGCCGGCACTCGTGCGCATACGCTCGATGACGGATACCGAGATCAGTGATATCACAGTCCAGAACGCTTCAAACGGCATTGCCTTCATCAACAACGTCAATGCCAGCGCGACCGACGTCTCTGGCTCGACCCTGCATTCCGTCGTCCAGTCGGCGACCTCGCTGAACACCACGATCGACGGTCTCTTCGCCGAGCATGTCAATCACGGCGTTCTGGTGCATACGACCGGCACCACGCCGGATGCCGCATCCGCCTCCAACTATGGCGCCGATATCCAGCTTGTGACCACCAACTCCGTTGTCTACGATGCCGCAAAGGCGGCCTATGACTTCCATTCGGAAAGCCGCGACGGGCTTTATACCGATGTGCTCGCCTTCGATTCCCGGATGTTCGGCGACCTTCGCGGCATCGGCAACACGTTCTCCGACAGCGCAGGGGCCGGAAACACCTATGGTGTCCAATTTTACGAATATGGCGACGGCGACGGCCGCAATTCGACAGTCGACAATCTGACCCTGCGCGAAACGACCAATTACAGCTTCATCATCAGCGGCCAGCCCCGCGACAACGTCGTGATCGACAGCCACTTCGAGAGCTATGGCAAGGGTTACAGCATCTCGCCGGATGCCGTCGAGTTTATCAATACAACGGTGAAGGAGAATGTCGTCGGCAATGCGGATACGCTCATCGGCACCGGCGAGGACGACAAGCTTCTTGGCGGACAAGGCCTGGATGCCCTGTCCGGCGGGGCCGGCAACGATTATCTGTGGGGCGGCGTCGGGACCGACGCCCTCGAAGGCGGCGCCGGACGCGACCGGTTCGCCTACAATGCGCTCGACGAAGGCGGAGACGTGATTACCGGCTTCGCCACCGGGGATGGCGGTGACGTGATCGATGTCTCCGTCCTCGGCCTCAGGCTCGGCTGGGACCAGGGCGATTATCTCGCACAGGGTCTCGTCCGGGTCGTGCAATCCGGCACCGACTCCGTGGTTCAGGCACGCGATGGCGACAATGGCTGGACGACACTCGCAACGCTCGACAACGTTCTCGCCAGTTCCTTTACCGCGGCCAATCTGCAGGTCAGGCTCTCCGAACCGCTACCCGATCCTGTGACCTCGTCGACGCATTATTACGGCACCACCGGCGATAACTGGCTGAACGGCTCCTCCGGTGCGGACACCTTTCACGGGTCGGCGGGGAACGATTCCTATGTCTTCAACAATACCCTCGACCAGGTTGCCGGAGGAACCGATGACGGTGTGGATTCCGTCTGGGCATATCTCGGCGTCGACCTGCGCGGGCATAACGAGATCGAGAACATCCGGTTGAGGGCGGAAGCGGGCGAGGCCACGGTTTTCGGCAACGACGCAGCCAACCTCATTACCGGAAACAGCCAGTCCAACACCATCGTCGCCGGCCTCGGCATCGACAGTCTCTACGGCAAGGGCGGCGCCGACACCTTTGTCTTTGCCGAAGCCGGCAAGGCAAATGCCGACAATATCTGGGATTACAGCGCAGACGACCGGATCGCTCTGGAAAGCCGATTCTTCGTCGGGCTGGACGATGACGGCGACGGCGTTCTGGATGCCGACGCCTTCGTGGTCGCCTCAGCCGCCACGACGGAAGGACCGCAGATGATCTACAACAACAGTGACGGCAAGCTCTACTACGACAGCGACGGGGTGGGGACGAAGGCAGCCGAACCCGTGGTCAACCTTCCGACCGCGAAAACCTACTTCGACATCGGGCACATCCTGCTTCTTTAGGTTCGGCAAGGAACGGCCGAGTCTCAATCCGCGGGTCGCAGGTTTCAAGATCCGGAAAACACGAACGCCGGCAACATGGGTTGCCGGCGTTCGGTATCTTAGCCTCGAGCCGGCGTTATTCCGGCAGAATGCGCACGGCACCCTTGTCGGCCGAGCTTGCAAAGGCAGCATAGGCCTTGAGCGCAGTGGTGACATTGCGCTTGCGGGGATGTTCCGGCTTCCAACCGGCCTTGTCCTGGGCGGCGCGGCGGGCTGCCAGCTCGTCTTCGGCCACCAGCAGCTTGATCGTGCGGTTGGGGATATCGATCTCGATGGTATCGCCCTGGCGCACCAGACCGATGGTGCCGCCGTTTGCGGCTTCCGGCGAGACGTGACCGATGGAGAGACCCGAGGTGCCGCCGGAGAAGCGGCCGTCGGTAATCAGCGCACATTCCTTGCCGAGGCCCTTGGACTTCAGATAGCTCGTCGGATAGAGCATTTCCTGCATGCCGGGGCCGCCCTTCGGGCCTTCGTAGCGGATGACGACGACGTCGCCGGCCTTGACCTCGTTGTTGAGGATGCCCTTGACGGCGGCGTCCTGGCTTTCGAACACGACGGCCGGGCCGGTGAACTTCAGGATCGACTCGTCGACGCCGGCCGTCTTCACGATGCAGCCATCGAGCGCAATATTGCCCCTCAGCACTGCGAGACCGCCATCCTTGGAGAAGGGATGCTCCACCGAACGGATGACGCCCTTTTCGCCGTCGATGTCCAGATCGTCCCAGCGGGCGTTCTGAGAGAAAGCCGTCTGGGTCGGAATACCGCCCGGCGCCGCCTTGAAGAACTCGCGGACGGCCTCCGAATTGGTGCGGGTGATATCCCAGCGGTCGATGGCATCGCCCAGCGTCGTGGCGTGCACCGTCGGGCAGTCGCGATTGATGAGATTGCCGCGGTCAAGTTCGCCGAGGATGCGCATGATACCGCCGGCACGATGCACGTCTTCCATGTGAACGTCGCTCTTGGCGGGTGCGACCTTCGACAGGCAGGGAACCTTGCGGGAGAGCCGGTCGATATCGTCCATGGTGAAATCGACGTCAGCTTCGTGGGCGGCAGCGAGGATATGCAGGACGGTATTAGTGGAACCGCCCATGGCGATGTCGAGCGCCATGGCGTTCTCGAAAGCGGCCTTGGACGCAATGGTGCGCGGCAGGGCCGTCGCATCGTCCTGCTCGTAATAGCGACGCGCGAGATCGACGATCAGATGGCCGGCCTCGACGAACAGCCGCTTGCGGTCGCCATGAGTGGCAAGCGTCGAGCCGTTGCCCGGCAGCGAGAGACCGAGCGCTTCGGTCAGACAGTTCATGGAATTGGCGGTGAACATGCCCGAGCAGGAACCGCAGGTCGGGCAGGCCGAGCGCTCGATTGCCTGAACGTCCTCGTCCGACACCTTGTCGTCGGCGGCGGCAACCATGGCATCGACCAGGTCGAGCGCATGCTTCTTGCCATGCAGGACGACCTTGCCGGCTTCCATCGGGCCGCCGGAGACGAAGACGGCCGGGATGTTGAGACGCAGCGCCGCCATCAGCATGCCGGGCGTGATCTTGTCGCAGTTGGAGATGCAGACCATGGCGTCGGCGCAATGGGCATTGACCATGTATTCGACGGAATCGGCAATGAGTTCACGCGAGGGCAGCGAATAGAGCATGCCGTCATGCCCCATGGCGATGCCATCGTCGACCGCGATGGTATTGAATTCCTTGGCGACGCCGCCAGCCGCCTCGATTTCGCGGGCGACGAGCTGACCGAGATCCTTCAGGTGCACGTGACCGGGAACGAACTGGGTGAACGAATTCACCACGGCAATGATCGGCTTGCCGAAATCGCTGTCCTTCATGCCCGTGGCGCGCCAAAGGCCGCGCGCACCGGCCATGTTGCGGCCATGGGTCGTGGTTCTCGAACGATAGGCTGGCATCTTGTGATCTCTTGCTTGCTTCTATGAAAAACTGCCACCGGCAGGAGTTTGGGCGTCACTTCTAGCCGATTTCCCGCAGATCGACACTATCACAAGCCGAAAAAGTGGTACGGTTGTCGGCAGACGTCGACGCACACGTTTCATCTGCCTGCATCCGCCAGCATACGGAGCGTGGCCTCCCGATATTCATGTTATCAAAAATCCTTTGCCCGGAGAAGTTATCGACATGACAAACATCAAGAAACCGATTGCCCTCTGCCTCGCCGCCATCCTTGGCGCAGGCGCCGCACTCGCCGAGGATCTCCCGAAGGATCCGGTTTCCATCAAGAACGGCGCGAGCGGATTGTGCCTCGACGTCATGGACGAAAGCCAGGAAGCCGGCGCAGGCGTCGTGCAGTCGGAATGCAAGGATGGCGACAGCCGGGCCTGGCGTATCGAGCAGGCCGATGGCGGCTATCGCATCGTCAACAAGAAGAGCAATCTCTGCCTCGACGTGCGCGGCGGCAGCCGTGCGAACGGCACTCCGACCGTTCAGTCGAACTGCGACGACACGACCAACCAGCTTTGGCGCATCGCGCCATCCAGCAACGGTTACTCGCTCGCCAATATGAAGAGCAATCTCTGCCTCAATGTTCCGAACTCCGTGCGGCGCGTCGGCATCGCCATCGTGCAGTGGCCATGCCGCGCCAGCGCGGGCCAGAGCTGGAGCTGGTGAAACATCCCAAAGAATATTGCGGGCTGCGGCCGTCCTTGCTCCGCCCGGCTCACGGCGCAAACACGAAAAAGTGGCGGGCGGGATTATTTTCACCGGCCTGAAACTCTGCTCTGCAATGCCGCGTATTGGTAAAATGAAAGCCGATGGTCAAAACGAAGGACCCGCACCATGTCACGCTACCGTCCGCCACACATTGCAGGCAACGAAATCACCCCGCAGGCGCTCTACCTGAACCGGCGCTCCTTTCTCGGGGCGGCGGCGGCCGGGCTGGCGCTCGGCTCCGCGCCTCAGGCCTATGCCGCCGCGCTTTCCGCCAAACCGGGGCCCTATACCCTGAGCGAGAAGCTGACGACCAAGCAGGACGCCACGACCTATAACAACTTCTACGAATTCGGCACCGGCAAGGCCGATCCGGCCGCCAATTCCGGCCGTTTCAAGCCTCGCCCCTGGACAATCGACATCGGCGGACTGGTCGCAAAGCCGCAGACGATCGACATCGAAACCATCATGAAAGACTTTACCATGGAGGAGCGCATCTACCGGATGCGCTGCGTGGAGGCATGGTCGATGGTGATCCCCTGGATCGGCTTTCCGCTTTCCGCGCTGCTGGATCGCGTGGAACCGCTCGGCAGCGCCAAGTACGTCGCCTTCGAGACCGTCGTCCGGCCGGAGGAAATGCCCGGCCAGAGCGGCTTCTTCCAGTCCCTGCCCTGGCCGTATGTCGACGGGCTTCGTCTCGACGAGGCGCGCCATCCGCTGGCCATTCTCGCGACAGGGCTTTACGGCGAGACGCTGCCGAACCAGAACGGCGCGCCGATCAGGCTGGTGGTTCCGTGGAAATACGGCTTCAAAGGCATCAAGTCGATCGTGAAGATCACCCTCACCGAAAAGCAGCCGCCCTGCACATGGAACATTGCGGCACCAAACGAATACGGTTTCTACGCCAATGTGAACCCGGCGGTCGACCATCCACGCTGGAGCCAGGCGACGGAGCGGCGCATCGGCGAAGCCGAGGGCCTGTTCGGCGGCGCACGGATCAACACCCTGCCCTTCAACGGATATGCCGACGAGGTCGCAGGCCTCTATTCCGGCATGGACCTGACGAAATTCTATTGAGATGGCAACGTCGGCACTTTCCGCACGGCTGAAACCGGCCTCCATCTGGGCGCTCTATGTCATCGGGCTCGTTCCCGGCCTTTATGCCTTCTATCTCGGCATCTATGGCGGGCTCGGGGCCGATCCGGTGCGCGCCTTCGAGCATATGCTCGGTCTATGGGCCCTGCGCTTCCTCTGTCTCGGCCTGCTCGTCACGCCCGTTCGCGACCTGTTAGGCATTAACCTAATTAGCTACAGGCGTGCATTGGGGCTTCTCGCCTTCTACTATGTGCTCGCCCACTTCACCGTCTACCTGACGCTCGACCGGGGACTGATCCTTTCCTCGATCTTCGGCGACATCGCCAAACGACCTTATATCATGCTCGGCATGGCGGCACTGCTGATGCTCGTCCCGCTGGCGCTGACCTCGAACAAATGGTCGATCCGCCGGCTGGGGAGCCGCTGGAACACGCTGCACAAGCTCGTCTACGCGGTCGCCGCGGCCGCCGTTCTGCATTATTCGCTTTCGCTGAAAGCCATAACGGCCGAACCCGCCTTCTATCTCGGCGCGGTAACGCTGCTGCTCGCCTACCGGTTGGTCCGGCGGCGCATCCTGGACTGGAAGCGCGGCAGAAAGGGTGCAGTCATGCGACCACAGCGCTCCGCTGGCACCTGAACATCGAAAGGCCGGCGCGAACGCCGGCCCCTGCTCTCCTGCATTCGCCCGCGGGCAGATCAAAACTGCTTCCTGAACAACCGGTCGAGCGAGAGATAGCCGCCGCCGAAGGCCGCGGCGAGGAAGACGCCGCCCGTCCAGAAAAGCGAGGCAAGTTCGGCCTTGCCCTGAACCTGATGCAGGAATTTCGCACCACCGTCGATCAGCCTGACCTTGGCCTCCGGAGTAAAGAACTCACTGCCGGCCTTCAGCGCATCGATGCCGGCCTGGGTCAGGAAGGCGTCTCCGTAGGGATGCGTGAAATGATACAGCAGGGTGATCGCCAGCATGACGCCGTTTGCGAGAGCGATCGGACGGGTGAAAAGGCCGAGGACGATGAACATGCCGCCGAAGAATTGGAGGATCGCAAGGAAGGGCGACCACAGCCAACCGGGGTAGAAACCGAGATTTTCGACGAAACCGACCTGCGCCAGCGGCGCAGTGATCTTCGGCCATCCTTCGATGACAAGCATGCCGCCGACCGCCAGCCGGAATATGCTCCAGGCCATGGGCTGGGCAACCTTGTCATAGAACGGCCCCAAAGCCGGGATGAGCAGTCTTTCTTTCGAATTATCAAAGACTTCAATGGACATTTCATGCCTCACAATTTGCGCGTTGCAATGATTGGAGGGTAGGTCCGGCGGGCGAAAAACGCTTGACTCAGGTCAAGTTCACAGCGCTAAAATCGCTACTAAAGTTGAACAGTCCGTTCAACTTCCAGTGTTCACATCTGCGTGATGTGCCTTTTGCCGACCCAGGAAGGGAGCGCTCCAGAACCGAAACACGCGCCTTCCCGGGCCGTGCGAGCATTGCCGTGGAAAGCCGCGGCGGCTGTGACCCGTTGTTTGGAGGCATGGCGAGGAAAAATTCATGCCCTTGTCGATTCGGGCGTCTTTCGTTCGTCGTAAAATCACGCACCCGATCGAAACCCGGTGCGCAGGTTCATAAAGAGGAGAATGAGCAATGCGTGTAGTTGTATTCGTAAAGGCCACGGAAGACAGCGAAGCGGGCATCATGCCCACGAACGAGCTCGGCGAGGCGATGGGCAAGTTCAACGAGGAACTGGTCAATGCCGGTATCATGCTCGGGGGCGATGGATTGAAGCCCTCATCCAAGGGAAAGAGGGTCGCCTTCGACGGGGCAAGCCGCCGGGTGATCGACGGGCCTTTTGCCGAGACGCGGGAACTGGTCGCCGGCTACTGGCTCTGGGAGGTCAAGGACATGGACGAGGCGGTGGAATGGGTGAAACGCTGCCCGAACCCGATGCCCGGCCCGAGCGAAATCGAAATCCGCCCCGTCTATGAGCTTTCCGACTTTGCCGATGCGTTGACGCCCGAGGTCATGGAACTGCATGAACGCACCGGCGCGAAGCTCGCGCAGCAGGACGGCCAGAAAAACTGACCCCGACACGGGAAGGAGGAAAACCATGACAAGGATGATCTTCGTCAATCTGCCGGTCAGAAACCTGGCGGCATCGCGGGAGTTCTATATCGCGCTCGGCGGCACGATGAACCCGCAATTCTCCGACGAGCAATCCAATTGCCTGCTTCTGTCGGAGGCCATAGGGGTGATGCTGCTCACGCATGAGCGCTACGGCCAGTTCACCAGCCGGCCGATCGGCGACGCGCGCCGCGAAACCCAGACATTGCTGGCCATCAACGTCGACAGCCGCGCGGATGTGGATTCCACAGTCGATCGCGCCGCTTCCGCCGGAGGCAGGGCCGACCCCAATCCCCTTCAGGACCACGGCTTCATGTACAGCCGCAGCATTGAGGATCCGGATGGCTATGTCTGGGAGGTCTTCTGGATGGACCCGGCGGTCGCATCCGGCGAAAAGCCGACGACCTGACGAGCGACCTTTCCTTGACTGATACGGGACCGCCTCCATAATCGCGGCCGATGGAGGCTTCGGACACCCACAGAACGATCGAGACCGTCTACCGCATGGAGCGCGCCCGGCTGATCGCCGGGCTCGCCCGGATGCTGCGTGACGTGGGGCTCGCGGAGGAGCTGGCGCAGGATGCCCTGGTCAGCGCGCTTTCCGACTGGCCGAAGAACGGAATTCCGGCCAATCCCGGCGCCTGGCTGATGGCGGCCGCCAAACGGCGCGGCATCGATCAGTTGCGCCGGCGAAGGATGATCGACCGCAAGCATGCGGAGATCGGCCGCGATCTGGAGGAGGAACGCTTTGACGCGTTCGGGGAGATCGAAGCGAAGATGGACGACGACATAGGCGATGAGCGCCTGAGCCTCATCTTCACCGCCTGCCATCCAGCGCTTTCCACCGATGCCCGGGTGGCCCTGACGCTGCGGCTGATAGGCGGGCTGACTACGGGTGAGATCGCCCGGGCTTTTCTTTCCAGCGAACAGACGATCGCCCAGCGCATCGTCCGCGCAAAGAAGGCGCTGGGCAATGCCGGCATCGCCTATGAAGTGCCGCGCGGCGAACAGCGGGAATCGAGGCTCGCCTCCGTCCTGGAGGTGGTCTACCTCATCTTCAACGAGGGTTATGCGGCCAGTAGCGGCGAGGACGCCATCCGGCCGCAGCTTTCCCATGAGGCCATGCGGCTCGGCCGCATTCTCGCAGCGCTGGCGCCGGACGAGCCGGAAGCGCATGGCCTGCTGGCGCTTATGGAGATCCAGGCTTCGCGTCTGCCGGCTCGCATCGGTGCCGATGGCATGCCGGTCCCCCTCACCCGCCAGAATCGCGCACGCTGGGACCGGTTGCTGCTGCATCGCGGGCTGGCAAGCCTGGAACGGGCGGAACATCTCGGCGGCGCAAACGGCGTCTATGCGCTTCAGGCGGCGGTGGCCGCCTGCCATGCCCGCGCGGCGCGCTACGAGGACACCGACTGGATGCGGATCGCCACGCTGTACGACCGGCTGCTCAATGCCTGGCCATCGCCCGTCGTCGGCCTCAACCGGGCAATTGCCCATTCCATGGCCTTTGGAGCGGAGACCGGGCTCGTCCTTCTGGCCGAACTGGAAAGCGAGCCGGCGCTCAAGGATTATGCTCCGCTGCATGCGGCAAGAGGGGATTTTCTGCAGCGAGTCGGCAGAAGGCCGGAGGCGAAGGCCGCCTTCGAACGGGCGGCAGCACTCTCGGGAAACGAACAGGAAAGAGCCTTTCTCCTGGCAAGAGCCGCAGGCGGCGGCTGAACCGGCCCGTCAAGCCGCGATGCGCCGGAGCATTTCCGATGAAAACGGGGCGACAGCGCACGACAACAAGCGACGAGGTTGCGGTTTATCCCCACCTTCTGCCTCGACGTAACCGTTGTTCGTCTCACACGTAGACGGAAGGTGGCCGCATATATCGCTGGCGAGGTAAATCATTCATTTGACAGACTTCCGTCGGTGCGAAGCCGCAAGTTTGGTAGAAGCGGTTGGCTGCATCCGCTTCGGCGCTTCCTCCTACGAAGGTGTCCACATAGATAGACGAGTTCGCAGGGATGACAGAAATAGCCTTCTCCACCAGCATCCGGCCAACACCAAGCCTTCTGTACTCCGACGAGACTGCCAGCCATCGTATCCAGTGCTCTCGGCCCGCGCCACCGATCAAAACGCCGCCGATCAACGTCGTGATGTTTGCGCCTATCCGAGCGCAATATGCCTGTTTCTGCGCGATCTTTCGTAAGAGGATTGCTTCGAAGTGGGGCATCGGACCGAACAGTGGAGTCACCTGCTCAGCCAGCAACATCCAGGGATCGATGTCGCTGTGCTCGGCTAAAGTAATCTCAATCTGCATGTGCGTCCGCTTTTTCAATTTCTACCTTGTTGTAACCGACGGATGCTCACAACCGCTTCTGGCTGTGAGTTTCCTGCAGTCTTCGCAACCAGGATGGTCTCCGGCAAATGGCGAGCCCCCGCAACAGGCGAAATAATCGTCGCTCGGCGGAGCAACGGTAACGCAAAAAGCCGGGTGATCGCCCACCCGGCTTTTTCATTCATTCCCTTGCGGGAAGAACCTTATGCGGCTTCGGCAGCGTCGGCTTCAGCGGCGACGCGAGCCTTGTCGGCTGCGCCCTTGGCATTGACGTCGCGCTCGACGAATTCGATGACGGCCAGAGCGGCGTTGTCGCCCTGGCGGAAGCCGGCCTTCATGATACGCAGGTAGCCGCCGTTGCGGTTGGCATAACGCGAAGCGATGGCGTCGAAGAGCTTCTTGACGGCATCCTGATCGCGGATCTGCGAGATGGCCTGACGACGAGCGTGCAGGTCGCCGCGCTTGCCGAGGGTGACGAGCTTCTCGACGATCGGACGAATTTCCTTCGCCTTCGGAAGCGTGGTGACGATCTGCTCATGGGTGATGAGCGAAGCAGCCATGTTGGCGAACATCGCCTTGCGATGGCTGGCGGTACGGTTCAGCTTGCGACCGGCTTTCTGGTGGCGCATTGCTATTCTCCTTTAATGCAGGCTTCGCTTCGCACTTCGAGCGGCCCTGCCGTTTCCTGACACATACAGGCATTCGCCTGCAGTTTGACTGGAAAGGCAGAGGTGAACCTGCCTTTTTCTGACGCTTAGTACTGGTCTTCGTAGCGCTTGGCGAGATCTTCGATGTTCTCGGGCGGCCATGCCGGCACTTCCATGCCGAGGTGCAGGCCCATGGAAGCGAGAACTTCCTTGATCTCGTTCAGCGACTTGCGACCGAAGTTCGGAGTGCGGAGCATTTCTGCTTCCGTCTTCTGAATGAGGTCGCCGATATAGACGATGTTGTCGTTCTTCAGGCAGTTTGCCGAACGGACCGAAAGCTCGAGTTCGTCGACCTTCTTGAGGAGGGCCGGGTTGAACGCAAGTTCGGTGACCGATTCTTCTTCGACTTCCTTCTGCGGTTCGTCGAAGTTGACGAAGACCGACAGCTGGTCCTGAAGGATACGGGCAGCAAAAGCGACCGCATCTTCACCGGTGACAGAACCATCGGTTTCGATGGTCATCGTCAGCTTGTCGTAGTCGAGAACCTGTCCTTCGCGGGTGTTTTCCACCTTGTAGGACACCTTCTTGACCGGCGAGTAGAGGCTGTCGACCGGGATAAGGCCGATCGGAGCATCTTCCGCGCGGTTACGCTCGGCCGGGACGTAGCCCTTGCCGTTGTTGACCGTGAACTCCATGCGGATCTCGGCGCCCTCATCGAGGGTGCAGATCACATGAGCGGGGTTCAGGATCTCGATGTCGCCGACCGTCTGGATATCGCCGGCGGTGACAACGCCCGGACCCTGCTTGCGCACGACCATGCGCTTTGCGTCGTCGCCATCCATCTTGATGGCGATTTCCTTGATGTTGAGCACGATGTCGGTCACGTCTTCCCGGACGCCCGGGATCGACGAGAACTCATGCAGCACGCCGTCGATCTGGACAGCCGTGACGGCCGCACCGCGAAGCGACGACAAAAGAACGCGACGGAGCGCGTTGCCGAGGGTCAGACCGAAGCCGCGTTCCAGCGGTTCGGCGACGAGCGTCGCCTTGGTGCGGCCCGACGAGGTGAACTCCACCTTGTTCGGCTTAATCAGTTCCTGCCAATTCTTCTGGATCATGACTTTACCTTCCGTTCGTCGCCACCATCCAATCGTGGCGACCGAGCTTTAGAAGCACCGAGAGGAGCGCCCCTGCGCTCATCGGTGTGATTAACGATGATCAGACGCGGCGCTTCTTGCGCGGACGGCAGCCATTGTGCGGGATCGGGGTCACGTCACGGATCGAGGTGATCATGAAGCCGGCAGCCTGGAGGGCGCGGAGAGCGGATTCACGACCGGAACCCGGACCGCAAACTTCCACTTCGAGAGACTTCATGCCGTGTTCCTGAGCCTTCTTGGCGCAGTCTTCAGCAGCGATCTGGGCGGCAAACGGGGTCGACTTGCGCGAACCCTTGAAACCCTTGGCGCCAGCCGACGACCAGGCAATGGCATTGCCCTGTGCGTCGGTGATGGTGATCATCGTGTTGTTGAACGTCGAGTTGACGTGGGCAACGCCCGACGAGATATTCTTGCGTTCGCGACGGCGAATGCGGGTGGCTTCCTTGGCCATAACTTCCCTTTCATTGATCTTGACACCGCCGTAATACCAGCGGCTACACCCAGGAAGGGCCAGCGACAGCCCTTACCAAACTCAAAGAAGGCCGGCACTGACGCGCCAGCCTTCCCTCCGGACAGAACCGGAAACTTACTTCTTCTTACCGGCGATCGCCTTGGCCGGACCCTTGCGGGTACGGGCATTGGTGTGCGTGCGCTGACCGCGAACCGGCAGACCGCGACGATGACGCAGGCCGCGATAGCAGCCGAGGTCCATCAGACGCTTGATGTTCATTGCGGTTTCGCGACGCAGATCGCCTTCGACCTGATAGTCACGGTCGATCGCTTCGCGGATCGCGAGAACCTCGGCGTCCGTGAGCTGATGGACGCGCTTGTCGGCCGGAATACCAACCTTTTCGATGATTTCCTGCGCGAATTTCGGACCGATCCCGTGGATGTAGCGGAGCGCAATTACTACGCGCTTCGCGGTCGGGATGTTGACGCCAGCGATACGTGCCACGCCTGTTCTCCTTGCTTCCAGTTGCCATCCGGCAAGTGGTGTCTCGTTACACGGCCAATCACGGCCGCAATTACAAATCAGGTTCTCAACAAGTCAAAACGATCGAACCCGGTCTTCCACTATGGAAGAACGCGCCGATCGCTTCAATGTCGCGAGTTGGCGCGCTGTTTAACGGAATCGGCGACGAAAAGCAACCGGCCCCGTGAAAATTCTTGTATCCCGCCGGGTTCAGAGCCCGGCCAGGATGGCTTCTATATCCGCCGTAACGTTGTCGATCTCGCCCATGCCGTCGACGGAATGCAGCTTGCCCTTGGCATAGTAGTAGCCAATGAGCGGCGAGGTTTCCTTGTAATAGGCCTGCAGGCGGGTACGAACCGTATCCCGGTTATCGTCCGGACGGCGTTTGAAGTGGGTCGAACCGCACTTGTCGCACACGCCCTCGACCTTCGGCTTCAGATTCGTGTCGTGATAGCCGGTGCCGCAATTGGCACAGGTGTAACGACCGGCGATTCGGTCTGCGAGGACCTCGTCGTCGACACGGATTTCGATGACCGCCGAAAGATCGATCCCCTTGTCGGAAAGCATCTTTTCGGTCGCATCGGCCTGAACGAGCGTGCGCGGAAAGCCATCGAGGATGAAACCGTTCGCGCAGTCCGGAGCATCGATTCGCTCGGAGACGATGGCAATCACGATCTCGTCGGAAACGAGCTTACCGGCATCCATCACGGCCTTCGCGCGCTTGCCCACCTCCGTGCCTGCGCTGACAGCCGCACGGAGCATGTCGCCGGTCGACAGCTGCGGAATGCCATGCTTCTCAACAATTCTCTGGGCCTGCGTCCCCTTGCCCGCTCCCGGCGGACCCAAAAGGATAAGTCTCATCGTCCCCTCTTTCCTCCACGCAATTTCGACTTCTTGATCAGGCCCTCATACTGCTGTGCGATCAGATGACCCTGAATCTGTGCTACAGTATCGAGGGTGACGCTGACAACAATCAAAAGCGACGTACCACCAAGGGATAATGGCACACCGGTTTGGGAGACCAGGATTTCGGGGAGGATGCAGACGAAAACGAGATAGATCGCGCCGATGACCGTGATACGGGTCAGCACGTAGTCGATGTACTCGGCGGTACGCTCTCCCGGACGAATGCCCGGAATGAAGCCGCCATGCTTCTTCAGATTGTCGGCCGTGTCCTTCGGGCTGAAGACGATCGCCGTGTAGAAGAAGGCAAAGAAGGCAATCAGCGCGGCGTAGAGCACCATGTAGAGCGGCTGGCCGTGGCCAAGCGCCGAAATGATGGAGGTCGCCCAGGCCGGAAGCGTGGTGGTTCCGGCAAAACCCGCGGCGGTGGCCGGCAGCAGCAGCAGCGACGACGCGAAGATCGCCGGGATAACGCCCGACGTGTTGAGCTTCAGCGGCAGGTGCGAGGTATCGCCCTGGAACATGCGGTTGCCCACCTGGCGCTTCGGATACTGGATCAGAAGCCGGCGCTGGGCACGCTCGACGAAGACGATCAGGGCGATAACGCCGATAGCAACGACGATAACGGTCAGAATCAGTGCCGTCGACAGCGCGCCGGTGCGGCCGAGGTCGAGGGTGTGGGCAAGCGCGGTCGGAAGACCGGCGGCGATGCCTGCGAAAATAATCAGCGAAATGCCGTTGCCGATGCCGCGCGAGGTGATCTGTTCGCCGAGCCACATCAGAAACATGGTACCGCCAAGCAGCGTGATGACGGTCGAAATACGGAAAAACCAGCCCGGATCGATCACGAGACCGTTGCCGCTTTCCAGGCCGACCGCAATGCCATAGGCCTGCAGCGTGCCGAGCAGCACCGTGCCGTAACGGGTGTACTGGTTGATGATCTTGCGGCCCTGCTCACCCTCTTTCTTCAGGTTCTCGAGCGCCGGAACGACCGAAGTCATGAGCTGCACGATGATCGAAGCCGAGATATAGGGCATGATGCCGAGGGCGAAGATCGCCATGCGCTCGACGGCGCCGCCCGAAAACATGTTGAACAGGCCGAGAATGCCTCCGGACTGTCCCTGGAAAGCGGCGGCATAGGCCTCCGGGTTGAGGCCGGGCAGCGGAATATGGGTGCCCAGGCGATAGACCAGCAAGGCGGCCAGAGTGAACCACAAGCGCTTCTTCAGATCCTCCGCCTTGGCGAAGGTCGAGAAGTTGAGGTTCGAGGCCAATTGTTCCGCTGCAGAAGCCATGAAATTCTCCGCAAAACCAAATCCGGCTGAGCTTTGCCAGACCGGAGGTCATTCGTCCAATTGTTTTAAAAGAAAACCGGGCGCGGGAGAGATTGCGGTGCAATCGCATGCCTCACCCTTGTTTTCCAGAATGTCCCGGAAGACGGACGAAAGCCCGCCCATGGGCAGTGAGGCTCACATATGCGAGCAAGATCGCCCGGTGTGAAGCACCCCGGGCGATCGATCTGTCAGTTATTCAGCGGTTTCCGCAGCAGCGGCGAGCAGCTTGATCGAGCCGCCGGCCTTTTCGATCTTCTCGACGGCAGCCTTGGAGGCGCCGGCAACTTCGATCGAAAGCTTTGCCTTCAGTTCGCCGTCGGACAGGATGCGAACGCCGTCCTTCGGGCGACGGATAACGCCGGCTGCCTTGAGAGCAGCTGCGTCGACCGTTGCCTTTGCGTCGAGCTTGCCGGCATCGATCGCGGTCTGGATACGGCCGAGCGAAACGGTGACGTATTCAGAAGCGAAGATGTTGTTGAAGCCGCGCTTCGGCAGGCGACGATAGATCGGCATCTGGCCGCCTTCGAAGCCGTTGACAGCAACGCCCGAACGAGCCTTCTGACCCTTGACGCCGCGGCCGCCGGTCTTGCCCTTGCCGGAGCCGATACCGCGACCTACGCGGATACGGTCCTTGGAGGCGCCTTCGTTGTCCTTGATTTCATTCAGTTTCATGATGACTTCCTCCGTCTCACTTCTCGTCGACGACGCGAACGAGATGCTGGACAGCACGGATCATGCCGCGAACCGAAGGCGTATCCTCCAGGGTGCGGACCCGGTGCATCTTGTTGAGGCCCAGACCGATGAGCGTCTTGCGCTGCACTTCCGGACGGCGAATGGGCGAACCGATCTGCTCGACCGTGATCGTCTTCTTGGCTTCAGACTTCTTTGCCATGATTCCAGCTCTCCTTATTCTTCAGAGGCATTGCCGGAAGCGGCACGGCGAGCCTGCAGCGTTGCATACTTGATGCCGCGCTGAGCTGCGATGTCCTTCGGATGCACCTGATGCTTCAGGGCGTCGAACGTGGCGCGAACCATGTTGTAAGGGTTCGACGAGCCGGTCGACTTGGCGACAACGTCATGCATGCCGAGCGTTTCGAAGACGGCGCGCATCGGACCGCCGGCGATGATACCGGTACCGGCCTTGGCGGAGCGCAGCAGAACCTTGCCGGCGCCGTGGCGGCCGTTGACGTCGTGATGCAGCGTACGGCCGTCGCGCAGCGGTACGAAGATCATGTCGCGCTTGGCGGATTCAGTCGCCTTGCGGATAGCTTCCGGCACTTCGCGTGCCTTGCCATGGCCGAAACCGACCCGACCCTTCTGGTCGCCGACGACGACGAGAGCAGCAAAGCCGAAACGACGGCCGCCCTTCACCACCTTGGCGACGCGATTGATAGCGACCAGCTTGTCGACGAACTCGCTGTCACGCTCTTCACGGTTCTGGCGATCTTCGCGAGAACCACGCTTTTCCTGTGCCATTGTCCTTTTCCTTTTTCTTTTCCGGGTGCAATCGGCAGATTACGAAAAATTCCGCCCTGCCCCTTTTCCGGGGTCAGCAGCGAAATCCGGGAAACCGGCAAACGCCGGAAATCCGTCCGGGCAGGCCCGGACGGATATTCGAGATCAGAAGTTCAGGCCGCCTTCGCGAGCTGCTTCCGCCAGGGCCTTGATACGGCCGTGATAGATGAAGGCGCCACGGTCGAATACAACTTCCTTGACGCCAGCCTTGGCGGCGCGCTCTGCAACGAGCTTGCCGACGGCTGCTGCGGCTGCAACGTCCGCACCGGTCTTCAGCGAAGAACGCAGATCCGTATCGAGGGTCGATGCGGCAGCGAGCGTACGACCAGCGACATCGTCGATGACCTGAGCGTAGATGTTCTTCGACGAGCGATGTACCGACAGACGCGGACGGCCATTGGCCACCGCCTTGATCTGACGCCGTACGCGATTGGCACGACGTACAAGTGCTTCTTTCCTGCTTGCCATTTCGCGCGTTCCTTACTTCTTCTTGCCTTCTTTGCGGACAATCCGCTCTTCGGCATACTTGACGCCCTTGCCCTTGTAGGGCTCGGGGCCGCGATATTCGCGGATCTCGGCAGCGACCTGACCGACCTGCTGCTTGTTGATGCCGGAAACCACGATTTCCGTCGGCTTCGGAACGGCGATGGTGATGCCGACCGGCGGCTCATAAACCACGTCGTGGCTGAAGCCGAGCGCGAGCTGCAGGTTCTTGCCCTGCATGGCGGCACGGTAACCGACGCCGTTGATTTCGAGCTTGCGCTCGTAACCGTCCTTGACGCCCTTGAAGATGTTCTCGACCATGGTGCGGGACATGCCCCACTTGGAACGAGCATCCTTGGTAGCGTTGCGCGGCTGGACGACAACGGCGTTGTCTTCGAGCTTCACGGAGATCTCGTCATTTGCGACGAAGAAAAGTTCGCCCTTCGGGCCCTTGGCAGTAACCTTCTGGCCATCAACGGTGGCCGTGATCCCTGCAGGAACCGGAACGGGCTTCTTACCGATACGAGACATTGTTTAATCCTGTCTGTTCGTTCTGGAGATCCCTGCCCTGTCTTAGAAGACGGAGCAGAGAACCTCACCACCAACGTTCTGTTCGCGAGCCTGGTGATCGGCCATCACACCCTTCGGAGTCGAAAGGATGGTGATGCCGAGGCCGTTCGCGACCTGCGGGATGGACTTCACCGAGACATAGACCCGGCGGCCCGGCTTGGAGACACGGCCGATCTCGCGGATGACCGAAGCACCTTCGTAGTACTTCAGTTCGATCTGCAGCTCGGACTTGCCATTGCCATAATCGACCTGGGAGTAGCCGCGGATATAACCCTCGGCCTGCAGGACATCGAGAACGCGTGCACGCAGCTTGGAGGCCGGAGTGGATACCGAGCTCTTGCGGCGGGCGGCGCCGTTACGGATACGGGTGAGCATATCGCCCAACGGATCAGTCATCGTCATTTGCCCGTCTCCTTACCAGCTCGACTTCACAACGCCCGGCACCTTGCCGAGGTTGCCCAGCTCGCGAAGCGCGATACGCGACATCTTGAGCTTGCGGTAGAACGCACGCGGACGACCGGTCACTTCGCAACGGTTGCGAATGCGGGTCTTGGAGCCATCGCGCGGCAGGTCTGCCAGCTTCAGGGTTGCCTTGAACCGCTCTTCAATCGGAAGAGACTGGTTCATGATCGTTGCCTTCAGCGCGGCGCGCTTGGCGGCCTGCTGGGCAACTGTCTTGCGGCGGCGCTTGTTCTTTTCAACTGCGCTTGTCTTCGCCATATCGAAGTTCCTCTTCTACGCTCGTCGTTACGGTTACTGACGGAACGGGAAGTTGAACTCTTTCAGAAGAGCCCGTGCTTCGTCGTCCGTGTTTGCCGTCGTGCAAACGATGATGTCCATGCCCCACATCTGATCAACCTTGTCGTAGTTGATCTCAGGGAACACAATGTGCTCCTTGATGCCCATGGCGAAGTTGCCACGGCCGTCAAAGCTCTTCGGGTTCAGGCCACGGAAGTCGCGAACGCGCGGCAGCGCGATGTTGACCAGGCGATCCAGAAATTCATACATCCGGGCGCCACGCAGGGTGACCTTTGCACCGATCGGCATGCCTTCGCGGACCTTGAAGCCAGCGATGGAGTTGCGCGCACGGGTGATGACCGGCTTCTGACCAGCAATGGCAGCCAGGTCGGCGGCAGCAACGGTCGGCTTCTTCGAGTCGCCGGTGGCTTCGCCCACACCCATGTTGATCACGATCTTTTCCAGCTTCGGGATCTGCATCTCGTTAGCGTAGGAGAACTTCTCCTGCATAGCGGCGCGAATCCGGGAAACGTAGTCCTTCTTGAGCCGCGGCTCATACTTTGCCTCAGCCATCGATCACATCTCCCGAACGCTTGGCCACACGAACCTTCTTGCCATCGACAACCTTGAAACCGACGCGGGTCGGCTTGCCGTCCTTGTCAGCAATCGCGAGGTTCGACAGATGAATCGAAGCTTCCTTGCTGATGATGCCGGCTTCCTGGTTCTGCGTCTGGCGCTGGTGGCGCTTCACGACGTTGATGCCACGGACGACCGCACGGCCTTCCTTCGGCATAACCTGGATAACTTCACCGGAACGACCCTTGTCCTTGCCGGTCAGTACGACGACCTTGTCGCCCTTACGAATCTTTTGCATCGTCGTCGCTCCCTTACAGAACTTCCGGAGCCAGCGAGATGATCTTCATGTGGTTCTTGGCGCGAAGTTCGCGCGGAACCGGTCCGAAGATACGGGTGCCGATCGGCTCTTTCTTGTTGTCGATAAGAACGGCAGCGTTGTTATCGAAGCGGATGACGCTGCCGTCGGGACGACGGATGTCCTTGGCGGTACGCACAACAACCGCCTTCATTACATCGCCCTTCTTGACGCGGCCGCGCGGAATGGCTTCCTTGATCGAGACGACGATGATGTCGCCGATCGAAGCGTACTTGCGCTTGGAGCCGCCCAGCACCTTGATGCACATGACACGACGTGCGCCGGAATTATCCGCCACGTCGAGGTTAGTCTGCATCTGAATCATGTCAGGTCGCCTTCTTGTTGTAACCGGAACGGTTGGGCACAACGGCCCCCTATCCCGGCTTATGATAAATTTCGATTGTCGCGCGGAAAGATGTTGCCAGGGTGGTTTCCCCTCAAGGGACCTTCCGTGCGCTCAAAGCAAAAGAACGCCCGTTGCCGGAGCGTTCCTGCGCCAATGGCCTGCTTCATACAGGTTTTTGCGCAAGGTTCAAGCCCTCGCGCAAAACTCTGTGAAAATTAAGCCTGGGCGGCGATAACCGTCCAGCGCTTGTCCTTGGAGATCGGTGCGCATTCCTCGATGGAAACCACGTCACCTACCTTGTACTGGTTGTTCTCGTCGTGCGCCTTGTACTTCTTCGACCGGCGAACGGTCTTCTGAAGCAGCGGATGAGCAAAACGGCGCTCGACACGTACAACGACAGTCTTTTCGTTCTTGTCGCTGACGACAACGCCCTGCAGAATGCGTTTAGGCATGTTCTTCTGGTCCTTAGGCCTTGGCTTCTGCCGCCTTCTGGCGGGCGATGGTTTTGACGCGGGCGATATCCTTGCGGACTTCGTTGATTCGCGACGACTTCTCGAGCTGGCCGGTCGCCTTCTGGAAGCGCAGGTTGAACTGCTCCTTCTTCAGCTTGGCAAGCTCGTCATTCAACTGATCGGCGCTCATGGCGCGAACGTCTGCGGCTTTCATGGGCTTGATCCTTACTCTGCAATGCGCTGTACGAAGCGCGTCTTGACCGAGAGCTTGGCCGAGCCGAGACGAAGCGCCTCGCGGGCGATCTCCTCGGAAACACCGTCGATCTCGAACATCATGCGGCCGGGCTTGACCTTGCATGCCCAGTATTCGACGGAGCCCTTACCCTTACCCATACGGACTTCGGTAGGCTTTGCCGTTACCGGAACATCGGGGAATACCCGGATCCAGACGCGACCGGCGCGCTTCATGTAACGCGTGATTGCACGACGAGCAGCTTCGATTTCGCGAGCGTTGACGCGGTTCGGCTCAAGAGACTTAAGACCGAACTCACCGAATGCCAGGTCGAAACCGCCCTTGGCAACACCCTTGATGCGGCCCTTGAACTGCTTGCGGTATTTTGTACGCTTTGGCTGCAACATTTTCTTGTTTCTCCGAACTTATCTTTCGCCAGCGACAATCAAGCGTTCTCGCGGCGACGTTCGCCACGTTCACGGCTTGCCGGACCCTGCGCGTCACCCTCAAGTGCACGACGCTCGGAAGCCATCGGATCGTGCTCAAGGATTTCGCCCTTGAAGATCCAGACCTTCACGCCGCAGATACCGTAAGCGGTTTCGGCTTCAGCCGTACCGTAGTCGATGTCCGCACGCAGCGTGTGCAGCGGAACGCGGCCTTCGCGGTACCATTCGGTACGAGCGATTTCCGCACCGCCGAGACGGCCGGCGCAGGTGATCTTGATGCCTTCGGCGCCAAGACGCATGGCCGACTGAACGGCGCGCTTCATCGCACGACGGAAAGCGATACGGCGCTCGAGCTGCTGGGCAATCGACTGGGCAACCAGGGTTGCATCGACTTCCGGCTTGCGCACTTCAACGATGTTGAGGTGCGTTTCGGAGCTCGTCATTTCGGAAAGCTTCTTGCGGAGCTTTTCGATGTCTGCGCCCTTCTTGCCGATGATGAGACCCGGACGAGCCGAATGGATCGTGACGCGGCACTTCTTGTGCGGACGCTCGATGACCACCTTGGCAATGCCGGCCTGCTTCAGCTCTTCCATCAGGTAAGCGCGGATCTTCAGATCCTCGTGAAGCAGCTTGCCGTATTCGGCATTATCGGCGAACCAGCGGCTGTCCCACGTGCGGTTGATGCCCAGACGGAAACCGATCGGATTGATTTTCTGACCCATTATGCGGCCTCCCCTTTGGCTTCGACTTCGCGCACCACGATGGTGAGGTGCGAGAACGGCTTTTCGATGCGCGATGCGCGGCCGCGGCCACGAGCGTGGAAACGCTTCATGACGATCGACTTGCCGACATAGGCTTCCGCAACGATGAGCTGGTCAACGTCGAGGTCGTGGTTGTTCTCGGCGTTTGCGATTGCCGATTCCAGCGTCTTCTTGACGGAGCCGGCGATGCGCTTGCGCGAGAATTCGAGATCGGCCAGAGCGCGGTCGACCTTCTTGCCGCGGATCAGCGCGGCAACTAGGTTGAGCTTCTGGGGGCTGACGCGGAGCGTGCGCGCAACGGCCTGCGCCTCGTTGTCCTTCAGCCGGCGTTCGGCTTTTGCCTTGCCCATGATTACTTCCTCTTCGCCTTCTTGTCCGCACCGTGACCGTAGTAGGTCCGGGTGGGAGCGAATTCACCGAACTTGTGTCCGACCATGTCTTCGTTGACGCTGACCGGAACATGCTTGCTGCCGTTGTAGACACCGAAGGTGAGACCGACGAACTGCGGCAGGATGGTGGAGCGACGGCTCCACATCTTGATTACTTCGTTGCGACCGCCTTCACGAACCTTCTCAGCCTTCTTGAGAAGATAGCCGTCGACGAACGGGCCTTTCCATACTGAACGAGCCATTTCTGACTAACCTCTCTTACTTCTTCTTCAGGTGGCGCGAGCGCATGATGAACTTGTCGGTCGACTTGTTCGAACGGGTGCGCTTGCCCTTCGTCGGCTTGCCCCACGGGGAAACCGGATGACGGCCACCGGAGGTGCGGCCTTCACCACCGCCGTGCGGGTGGTCGACCGGGTTCATGACGACGCCGCGGTTATGCGGGGTCTTGCCGCGCCAGCGGGTACGACCGGCCTTGCCGTCGTTGATGTTGGCGTGATCCGGGTTGGATACGGCACCGACGGTGGCCAGGCAGGAGCCCGGCACGAGGCGCTGTTCACCCGAGTTCAGGCGCAGGATCGCCATGCCGGCATCGCGGCCGACGAGCTGTACGTAGGTACCGGCCGAACGGGCGATCTGACCACCCTTGCCCGGCTTCATCTCGACGTTGTGTACGATCGAGCCGACCGGGATGTACTGCAGCGGCATGGTGTTGCCGGGCTTCACATCGACGGCCTTTTCGGAGGCGATGACCTTGTCGCCGGCAGCGAGGCGCTGCGGAGCGAGGATGTAGGCCTGTTCGCCATCGGCATAGGTGACCAGCGCGATGAAGGCAGTGCGGTTCGGGTCGTATTCCAGACGCTCAACGGTGCCTTCGACATCGAACTTGCGACGCTTGAAGTCAACGAGACGGTAGGAGCGCTTGTGACCGCCGCCGATAAAGCGGGCAGTGATGCGACCGAGGTTGTTACGGCCGCCGCTCTTCGAGAGACCTTCCGTCAGCGCCTTGACCGGCTTGCCCTTGTAAAGGCCCGAACGGTCGACGATGACGAGCTGACGCTGGCTCGGAGTGATCGGATTGAAACTTTTCAATGCCATGTTCTTGTTCCCTACCTCAGACGCCCGTCGACACGTCGATGGACTGACCTTCGGCGAGCGTTACGATCGCCTTCTTGACGTCCTTCTGCTTGCCGGCGAAGCCGCGGAAACGCTTGATCTTGCCCTTGCGCAGCAGCGTGTTCACGGCGGTGACCTTGACACCGAAGAGCGCTTCGACCGCAGCCTTAATTTCAGGCTTGGTCGCACCCTTGGCGACGTTGAAGACGACCTGGTTCTGTTCGGATACCAGGGTCGACTTTTCAGTGATCGACGGAGAGACGATCACGTCGTAGTGGCGAAGATCAGTCATTTGAACCGCTCCTCCAGAGCTTCAACCGCAGCCTTGGAAAGCACGAGCTTGCCGCGACGCAGGATGTCGTAAACGTTGATGCCCTGAACCGGCAGAACATCGACGTTCGGGATGTTTGCGGCAGCGAGCTTGAAATTGCCATCGATCTCGGCGCCGCCGATCAGGAGAGCATTGGTGAGGCCGAGCGAAGCGAAGCTGCCGATCAGCGCCTTGGTCTTGGCTTCAGCAGCGACGAGCTGGTCGACGATGATGAGGTCCTCAGACTTCAGCTTGGCCGAGAGCGCGTGACGCAGAGCGAGAGCGCGAACCTTCTTCGGCAGGTCGTGGGCATGGCTGCGGACAACCGGGCCATGAGCCTTACCACCGCCGCGGAACTGCGGAGCGCGAGCCGAATGGTGACGAGCGCGGCCCGTACCCTTCTGCTTGTACATCTTGGAGCCGGTGCGGGAGACTTCGCCACGGGTCTTGATCTTGTGGGTGCCCTGGCGCTTGTTTGCCAGCTGCCAACGGATCACACGGGCAATGATGTCTTCGCGCGGCTCAAGGCCGAAAATCGCATCCGACAGAGAAACCTTGCCGGCGTCCTTGCCCTCGAGGGTCTTGACGTTCAATTCCATTGGTTTGGCTCCTTACTTCGCCGACTTCACGGCGTCGCGCACGATGATCCAGGAACCCTTCGAACCGGGAACAGCGCCCTTCACAAGGATCAGACCACGATCTTCATCGGTCGAAACGACTTCGAGATTCTGAGTAGTGACGCGGGTCTGGCCCATGTGGCCAGCCATGCGCTTGCCCTTCCAGACCTTACCCGGATCCTGGTTGTTACCGGTCGAACCGTGCGAACGGTGCGAAACCGAAACGCCGTGGGTTGCGCGCAGACCACCGAAATTGTGGCGCTTCATCGCACCGGCAAAACCCTTACCGATCGTCGTGCCGGTGACGTCAACCAGCTGGCCAGCCGCAAAATGGCTTGCGGTAAGCTGGGAGCCGACATCGATCAGATTGTCTTCCGAAACGCGAAACTCAACGAGCTTCGCCTTCGGCTCAACGCTGGCAGCAGCGAAGTTGCCGCGCATGGCCTTCGAAGTATTCTTGACCTTCGCCTGACCGGCGCCGAGCTGCACGGCCGTATAGCCGTTCTTCTCGACGGTGCGCTGGGCAACGACCTGTACGTTATCCAGCCGCAGAACTGTTACCGGGATATGCTCGCCGGCGTCGTTGTAGACGCGGGTCATTCCCACTTTCTGTGCAATCACACCTGAACGCATTGGTTCATTCCTCTTGAGAGTCGAGTCAGAGCCCGAAAGCCCCTTCCCTTGCCTCTTTGTTTAAGGATTCCGTTCAGGCCCTTCCGGACCATCAGGTTTCCCGTTTCGAGAAGTCGTTGGCAGGTCTTGCCACGTACCTTCCTTGTTATTTCGGCTCTCGCCGGAATTCCTTCTTAAAGCTTGATCTCGACGTCTACGCCGGCAGCCAGGTCGAGCTTCATCAGAGCGTCAACGGTCTGCGGGGTCGGATCAACGATATCGAGAAGACGCTTATGGGTGCGCATCTCGAACTGTTCGCGGCTCTTCTTGTCGACGTGAGGCGAACGGTTAACAGTAAATTTTTCAATGCGAGTCGGAAGCGGTACCGGGCCGCGAACGCTCGCACCGGTGCGCTTTGCGGTCGAAACAATCTCCCGCGTGGAGGCATCGAGAACCCGGTGATCAAACGCCTTCAGGCGGATGCGGATATTCTGGCCGTTCATTCGACTTGTCCTTGTTCGTTTTCTTGCGTCCCGCATACGCAGAGACAGTGAATTACCAATTACTGGCCGGCCCCGGATTATCAAAAATCACAGGGACACCGCGGGGGCGCCCCTGTCACTTGCTATTCTCAGAAACCTGCCAGGTCTCGATCTTCGCGAGATCGACTCAACGCAGCGAAAAACGGGCGACGATAACACCGTCCGTTTTCTTCGTGGCCGGCACATACAATGCCAGCGGAGATTCGTCAACCGAATATTGAGAAACGGAGCGGCGATTTCCCGCCGCTCCGCATTCAATCACTCGATGATGGATGCGACGATGCCGGCGCCGACGGTGCGGCCGCCTTCGCGGAT
>NZ_JAGGCS010000029.1 GCF_022884085.1 Paenirhizobium cremeum | reverse complement strand
TCTGCTGATTTGGGAATCCACTTTGTCAACAGGTCCTAGTGCTAAGAAGAAGGTCAAGTTGACCGTGCCGGCGGGCGGAAAGCTCCTTTCGAGCGGTGGTACCGAACGAGGCTACAAAATCGAAAGCGGAGGTGGAAACGAATTCCTCGTGTACTTTGCTGCGGGAGCCGCCGACCGCGTCTCGCACGACATCGAAATCGAATATCCTCTGGGCACTTTCCGGGCGACAAGCGATCTTGACCCAATTCGCTGGTGGTTGACTGATTATGCACACGCGGTACTGGCTACGCTGGGATCGGCAATTACGGTCGCTTTCATCTGGTTGAGATTGAAGCGCCTGAAAAACAATGAAGCCTCAAATCTGACGTTGATCGATCACGTCCTGCTCCAACAAACGTCTCCGGCACTTGCTGCCTATCTCTGCCGAAAATGGCTGGCCGACTGGCGGGCAGCTGGCTTTTTCGGATCCATCTGCCGTCTGGCCATCATGGGAGAGTTTCGTCTTTCATCCGCTGAGGCGTCCGGCGAGGTAGAACGACGCGATGTAAATGATCGGGTGGGCGGTCTAAGCTCGCCTTTTTCCAGAGAGGCGTGGCCGCTATCGCTTCGGGTTGCGCGCGGGCAGTTGACCTGGCTACCGCTGAGTGACGCCAGACTGAGCATTGTCGAAGCTTTGAAAGGTGGAAAATCCGAATACAAGGCGGCTGTTCTCAAAGAATATACTGAATTTCAGAGGCAAGGAAAATCGGCGGAATGGGTGCTTTTGTTCACGCTTCTCTCCATTTGTGCGCTGACCGCTTATCTCTCCGGGCTGCAATATTTCATGGGTGCCATGTTGGTGGTTGCTGCAATCGTAATGATTTATATTCAATTGGCTATGCATCCGGAACGCGCAGGGCGATCGGCGACAGGCGAGCAGGGAGCGCTGAAAGTCGCCATTCTTTACCTGATTGGGTTGCCGGCGGTGTTCTTCCTTCTGCTGATCTATGCTGTTCGTCATCCGCCTTATCCGGAACAGATACCGGCAACGATTGCCATCGGATTATTGATCGTGTTGCTGGGTATTGCTTTCGCACTTCCCAAGCCGCTTACCGGGCAGATTCGCGACATGCGCGACAACGTCTTCCTCCTGCGCCGCTATATGCTGGGTCAAATCGTTGGTCCCGCGATGTCGGTCGAAACCTACGAGCGCTATCTCCCCTTTTCCATTGCGCTCGGCGTTGAAACCGCATGGACTGGGGCGTTCGACAGATGGCGAGCCGATGCCGGCCTTGCATCCTACGAGCCGGACTGGCTCATCAAGCCAATAGCTCGGGAAGCATAGGCTTGTCGGGCCGATGATGAGGATGCTGTCCACACCGTCAGCCTCATTATTCGCCGACCGTTCGATGCATCATGACTTTGACGGTGCAACCGGTTAACCTGCGCCCGTCAAAGCTGGGAGCCCCATTTCATGTTCACGATCCTCGTTATTCTTGCCGCCGTCGCCCTTTACGTTGTCTATGTCTATAACGGCCTCGTCAAATCCCGGCAGATGACAGAGGAGGCATGGTCGGGCATCGACGTGCAGCTGAAGCGGCGCGCGGATCTGATCCCGAACCTGATCGAAACGGTCAAGGGCTATGCCGCCCATGAAAAGGGCACGCTCGAAGAGGTGGTCGAACTGCGCAACAGGGCGCAGGCGGTGCCCTCGGGCGATGTCGCCGGTCGTGCCCAGGCGGAAGGCCTGCTCGGTCAGGCGCTTGGTCGGGTGATCGCGCTTGCCGAAGCCTATCCCGATCTCAAGGCCAACCAGAACTTCCTCGAACTGCAGAAGTCGCTGGAGACCATCGAGGGTGAGATCCAGATGTCGCGCCGCTATTATAACGGCGCCGCCCGCGATCTGAACGTCAAGGTCGACAGCTTCCCGTCCAACCTCGTCGCCCGCAATTTCGGCTTCGGCAAAGCGGGTTATTTCGAGATTGCCAACGAGGCCGACCGCGCCGTGCCGACAGTGAAGTTCTGAAGCCGCTTCGGAGCCTCGGTAATGTCCATTCGCCTGCTCGCCGCCTTCGGCCTCGCCTGCCTGCTGGCGCTCTCGCCCGGCCTTGCCGCAGCAGCGGAATTCATCCGCAGCTACGATGCGCAAATCGTCGTTTCCGCGGATGCCGGCCTCGAGGTCACGGAAACCATTACGGTCCGAGCCGAGGGCAATGAGATCCGCCGCGGCATCTTCCGCGATTTTCCGCTTTACGCCGAGGACGCGAAGGGACGCCGCACCAAGGTCGATTTCGAACTCCTGTCGGTGGAACGGGATGGCGAGACGGAAGCCTGGCACACCGAAAACATCTCGGGCGGCATCCGCATCTATGCCGGTTCCGCCGACACCTTTCTCGCTCCCGGCGACTACACCTATCGCATCGCCTACCGCACCGCCCGACAGATCCGTTATTTCGACGATCACGACGAACTCTACTGGAACGTGACCGGCAATGGCTGGCGGTTTCCCATCAATGAAGCGTCGGCCACCGTCGTTTTGCCGGAAGGCGTGAAGCCGACCGAAACGGCCTACTACACGGGGTATCTGGGCGCGACGGATCGCAACGCGCGAATGTTGCGAACGGGCGAGGGCGTCTATTTCGAGACCACCGCCCGGCTTCTGCCCGAACAGGGACTGACCATCGTCGTCGGCCTGCCGAAAGGCGCGGTCGCCGCGCCGTCCGGCGAACAGAACCTCTGGTGGCTGCTGCGCGACAATCTCGCCAATATCATCGGCTTCGGCGGGCTCTCCCTCGTCTTCGTTTATTACCTGCGGTCATGGCTGGCGGTGGGGCGTGATCCGGCCGGCGGCATCATCGTGCCGCGCTGGGATGCGCCGGATGGCATTTCCCCGGCGCTCGTCAATTACATCGACAACAAGGGCTTTTCCGGCGCGGGCTGGACGGCACTCTCCGCTTCCGCCCTCGATCTTGCGGTGAAAGGCTATGTCGTTCTCGACGATCTCGAGAAATCCATCGTCATCCGCCGGACGGACAAGCCGCTGGAGGGCAAGCTTCCGACGGGGCAGGCAACCTTGCTCGCGGAAGTGGGCGAACCAGGTTCGGAACTGGTGATCGACAAGGCCAATGGCCGGCGCGTGCAGTCGGTCGGGCAGAAGTTCCGCTCGGCCATCGAGAAGGAACATCGCGGCAAGTACTACCGTGCAAACTCGGGCTATATCTTCGGCGGCGTGGTGCTGAGCGGCGCGGTCTTCGTCGCGTTGCTGATGTTCGGCGATCTGAGTGAAGAGACCATCGGCATGATGTTCGTGCCGATTTTCTTCGCGGTCTTTCTCGGCGGCTTTGCGGTCAGGCTCGGCAAGGGGCTGCGCCGGGGCGCCTCGCTTCCCGTCCGCATATTCTCGATCATCGGGCTGGCGGCGATCTCCGCCGTGGCGTTCGCCGTCTTCTCCAGCTTCCTGCTGGCGATCTTCGTGGAACTGGAGGACAGCCACCAGATCGGCGTGCTCGCAGCCATTGGCGGCGTGGTGCTCGTCAATGCGCTCTTCTTCTTCCTGATGAGTGCGCCGACGCCGCTCGGCCGCAAGCTGATGGATGGCATCGAGGGCCTGCGCATCTACATGACGCTCGCCGAAAAGGACCGGATGAACATGCAGGGCGCGCCGAAGATGTCGCCGCAGCATTTCGAGACGCTGTTGCCCTATGCGGTGGCGCTCGGCGTGGAAAAGCCGTGGACGCGCACCTTCGAGACATGGCTCGCGACGGCAGAGGCGGGGGCTGCCGCCTATCAGCCGGCTTGGTATCACGGCGGAAGCCCCGGCGATTTCGGTGGCCGCATCGGCGGTTTCTCCTCATCCATGGCCTCGACCATCGCCTCAACCCTTCCCGATCCGCCGAAAAGTTCGTCATCGGGTCTTTCCTCAGGCGGGGGAGGTTTTTCCGGCGGCGGCGGTGGCGGTGGCGGCGGCGGCGGGTGGTAGGCTACTGACCCGATACCAATCGCGTTGAGTTTTGTATCGCAACATGATACATTCTGAACGGGTTGGGAGAGCGTCTTGATAAGGTCTTATGCTTCTGCATTGACTGAGGCGGTCGCGTCGGGAAAAGCGCCGAAAGGATTTCCGGCCGATCTTCTGCGCCGTGCCATCGTGAAGCTGACCCTGATCGATAACGCTTTCGCTCTGAACGATCTTGCCAGTCCTCCGGGAAACAGGCTGGAAGCCTTGAAAGGCGACCGACGGGGGCAGCATTCCATTCGCATCAACGATCAGTGGCGCATCTGTTTTGTCTGGGTGAACGGAGGTGCCGAGAATGTCGAGATCGTCGACTATCATTGAAACAACGGAAGGACGGGACATGGTCGCAGAATTGCCCCCGGTGCATCCGGGAGAGATTTTAAGGGATGAGTTCCTCCTGCCTCTGGGCATGAGTGCTGGCGCCTTGGCGAGGAAACTCAATGTGCCGCGCACGAGGATCGAACGGCTGGTTGCCGAACAGACGGCCTTGACGCCCGATACCGCCCTGCGGTTGGCGCGCTTTTTCAATACAACGCCGCAATTCTGGATGAACCTTCAGACGAGCCATGATCTCAAGGTGGCGGCGATGACAAAGGCGCAGGAGATCGCGGCCATTCCGGTGATGAGTGCAGCGTAGCCGATAAGCTTTATTCCTTGAACCGATCACGCATTTTGCCGCGATTGCATGGATGACTTTTTGCGCCGGGCTTGCTAAGTCCGCCGCAGCCTAAGCAACAAAGATAAAGTCAGTCCCATGCCCGATCTTCTGCTCGAACTCCGCTCCGAGGAAATCCCGGCCCGTATGCAGCGCAAGGCTGCCGGCGACCTCAAGAAACTCGTCACCGATGCATTGGTCGAAGCGGGCCTGAGTTACGAGGGCGCGCGCGAATACTGGACGCCGCGCCGGCTGACGCTGGACATTCGCGGCCTGACCGCTCGTTCCGCCGATATCCGTGAAGAGAAGAAGGGCCCGAGCGTCAACGCGCCCCAGCCCGCCATCGATGGCTTCCTGCGTGGCGCGGGCCTTACCTCCATCGATCAGGCAACCGTCAAGACCGATCCGAAAAAGGGCGATTTCTACGTCGCCTATCTCGAAAAGCCCGGCCGCGCGGCGGAAGAAATCATCGCCGAGGTCATGCCCGGCATTATCCGCACCTTCCCCTGGCCGAAATCCATGCGGTCCGGTTCGGCCTCCATGCCGAAGGGTTCGGTCTATGGCGGGATCGAGGGCAAGGGTCCGGAAGCGCTGCGCTGGGTGCGGCCGCTGCAGTCCATCGTCTGCACCTTCGGCTCCGATCACGACGAAACCGTCGTCATTCCCTTCGAGATCGACGGCATCACCGCCGGTAACGTCACCTATGGCCACCGCTTCCACGCGCCTGCCGCCATCACGGTTCGCCGTTTCGACGATTACGTCGCGAGCCTCGAAAAGGCGAAGGTCATCCTCGATGCCGAGCGCCGCAAGCAGATCATCGCGCAGGACGCCGCCAATCTCGCCTTCGCCAACGGCCTCGATCTGGTCGAGGACGAAGGCCTGCTGGAAGAGGTGTCCGGCCTCGTCGAATATCCGCATGTGCTGCTCGGCACCTTCGAGGCGGATTACCTGACGATCCCGGCCGAGATCATCCGTCTCACCATCAAGACCAACCAGAAGTGCTTCGTCACTCGTCCCCATGGCGAGACCGAAGGCCTCTCCAACCATTTCGTTCTCGTCTCCAACATCGAGGCGAAGGATGGCGGCAAGGAGATCATGCATGGTAACGGCAAGGTTGTGCGCGCCCGCCTTTCGGATGCGCTGCATTTCTGGAAGCGCGACCAGGGCGACCTGCCGGATCTGGAAACGCTGAAGGCTTCCGCCGAAAAGTTCGGTCTCGACCTTTCAAAGCCGCTCGACCAGCGCATGGCCAAGCTCGACGCGCTGAACGTCACCTTCCATGCCAAGCTCGGCACGCAGGGCGAGCGCGTTTCTCGCATCCGGGCGCTGGCAAAGACACTCGCCCCGATCGTCGGCGCCGATGCGGCGCTGGTCGACCGCGCCGTGGTGCTGGCCAAGGCCGACCTGCGCACCGAAGCCGTCGGCGAATTCCCGGAACTGCAGGGCGTCATGGGCCGCAAATACGCGCTGCTGCAGGGCGAGCATGGCTCCGTCGCAACCGCAATCGAGGATCACTACAAGCCGCAGGGCCCCTCCGACCGCGTGCCGGACGACAAGGTCGCGATCACGGTGGCCCTTGCCGATAAGCTCGATACCCTCGTAGGCTTCTGGGCCATCGATGAAAAGCCGACCGGCTCGAAGGACCCCTATGCGCTGCGCCGTGCGGCGCTTGGTATTGTCCGCATCATTCTGGAGCGCAATGTACGACTATCTCATCTCAGTCTTGTTCCACTGCATAGTATTTTGGTGCATTTTGACCGTCGTTCTAAGGGGCGAGAGCAACTGGAGAGACTGTTTTCGATATTGAATGAAAGCCGTCGCCTTTGGGGAATGAAGGCCGAGTTGCGCTGGGAAGTAATCAACGAAATAGCAAATCATTTCGCGGCGAATGACGACACCGTCTACATGAAGACCCGTGATTTGGTTCCCGACCTCCTGTCCTTCTTCCATGATCGCCTGAAGGTCTATCTGCGCGACCAGGGCGCGCGCCATGACATCATCGATTCCGTGCTGACGCCGGAGGCCGACGATCTGTTGATGGTCGCCCGTCGTGCCGAAGCGCTGACCGCCTTCATCACCTCCGAGGATGGCAAGAACCTTTTGGCCGGCACCAAGCGTGCGACCCAGCTTCTGGCCGCCGAAGAGAAGAAGGGCACCGTGGTTGCCGATGCCGTGTCGGATGCGCTCCTGAAGCTCGATGCCGAACGGGCGCTTTTCGCCGCCATCAAGGTGGCGAGCGCGGAAGCGGTCGATGCCGTCGCGAGCGAGGATTTCCGCTCCGCCATGCAGGCCCTGTCGAAGCTTCGCGCGCCCGTCGACACGTTCTTCGACGATGTGTTGGTCAATGACGAGGATGCGGCCATCCGGGCAAACCGCCTGGCGCTGCTGAAGGCCATCCGCGAGGCAACGGCTACGGTCGCGGACTTCTCGAAGATCACGGGGTGATCCGGAANCGACGATGTGTTGGTCAATGACGAGGATGCGGCCATCCGGGCAAACCGCCTGGCGCTGCTGAAGGCCATCCGCGAGGCAACGGCTACGGTCGCGGACTTCTCGAAGATCACGGGGTGATCCGGAACAATTCCAGCAAAAGTGGGAACCGGTTTTGCGTCCGGAATTGCGTGGTTAAAAAGGCATGGAGCGTTGAAGGCAGCTCCGTTTTCGCTGGACATGCGCCGGTGAAAGGCTGCCTGTCGAGAGGCTTAGACCGCGACAAAGACGGAAAATCTCTCCGCCGTCATGCCGGACTTGTTCCGGCATGACGGCGGCGCGATGTCCGTCGCGCGCAAGGCTCTTTGCGATCAAGGCCTTGATCGCGCTGGTTCCCGGCTCAAGGCCGGGAAGACGGCAGTGGGCGAAGCGCCGTCGGATCGCAAGATAAAGTCCGTGAAGAGTTTGTCTGCAGTCCGAGCCCCCGCAAGCGGGGGCTCCTCTCAGGCGGGGTCGGCAACTGCCGGCAGGGCCGAGATACGTTTCTCCCACGTCTCGATCATCGTCCGAAAGGCTGCGCCGCCCATCTGCCGAACGAGATCGTTGCCCTTGTCGTCAAGTCCGACCTGCCGGTATCGGACGGTCACTTCGCTGCCGTCGCCGGCAGGTGCGCATTCGACATCGACGATGGCCGCCCGCACACCGGGCGTCAGGCGATTGTAGCGGACTGTGCCGCGCGCAATATCATGGTGGACCACGGTCCACCATGTGACGGCGCCGTCTTGGGCGGTGGAGAACACCGTTCCCTCGAGGCTGTCGCCGGCGGGGCGGTGGTAGTAGATCGGGTTCCAGTCTTCCACCCACAAACGCTCTCCCTCCGGCGTGAAGAAGCCGAAGCAGCGCGAAGGCGGCATGGGAAGACGGATCGTGTGTTGCTGGTCGTCGTGTTGCGGTGTGAACATATCCTGTCCTTTGCTGGAGCTATATGGGACACAGGACTGATCGTGGCGCTATTCTCCCTTGCGGTCGGAGAGCAGGTGGCTGTCTTCGGACGTCAGGTCGAGGTCATAGATCGCCTTCAGCCGGGTTATCACCTCGATCGTATCGTCCGAGAACGGTTTCTTGCCCTCGAAGGCGTGCAGCACGATCCCCTCGACCAGATCGCCGAGCGTCAGATCCTTGTGTTCCGCGAGCGCCTTGAGAACTTTGACCAGGCGCTTTTCCAGCCGGATGCCGGTCTGGATGCGCTCCACCTGCGTCTTCGCAATCATGGGCATGATAGGCTCATTTTCATCTAGGTACATTGGTACATAAGTACCAACCGTCGTACGAGTCAAGACGGTTTGCTATGGTGTTTGTGTGTCGCTCGGCGTAATGGAAGTCGCATGTCTTCGGCCATCCTCATCAGCGCGTGCCTGCTCGGTCGCCCGGTCCGCTACGACGGCAAGGGCAAGCCGTTGTCGCATCCCGCCATTGAGCGGTGGTCGGCAGAAGGTCGGCTCGTCGGCTTCTGTCCAGAGCAGGCCGGCGGCCTGCAGACCCCGCGTCCGCCCGCCGAGATCGAGAACGGGCTTACCGGCGAAGATGTGCTGGACGGCAAGGCCCGCGTCGTCGAGGCGACGGGCGGCGATGTGACGGCAGAATTCATCGCCGGTGCCGAACGGGCGCTCGCCTTCGCAAGAGACAATGGCTGCGCCTTCGCGCTGCTGATCGACGGCAGCCCCTCCTGCGGATCGGGCCTGATCTATGACGGCTCCTTCGCCGGTCGCAAGCATGCGGGCAATGGCGTGACCGCAGCGCTTTTCCGCCGGTCGGGGATAGACGTGTTTTCCCATCACGATATCGATGCGCTGGCTGAGCGTCTTCGCAAATAGCAGGTAAAGCGGTCTGCCGGTCAGAGGGGGTAAGCCGCAAGCTCGGAGCTGTCATTGCGTACATGCCCAATCATCACGGGAGACGCTCCAGACGCATCTATTCCTGAAGCAAATAAAAAGCCGCCGGACATATATCGTCCGACGGCTCCCTCACGCCCCCGCGTTCAAGGGGTAGAAAACGGCTCAGCTTGCCATGCGCATGCGGTTCGCCATGTCGGAGAGGTTGTTCTCCTGCGAGCCGGAGACCCTGAAGCTGCGGATCAGTTCGAGCAGGTCGCCCGTATCGTTGGCCAGCACCTCGGCCGAAGCCGTGGTTTCCTCCGCCATGGCGGCGTTCTGCTGCGTGGCGGTATCGAGCTGGTTCATCGAAGCGGAGATCGAGCGCAGCGTCGTGTCCTGTTCCTGTGCGCTGTAGGAGATCTTCGACACGATGTCGTTGGCGCTTTCGATCTGACCGGAAATGCGCTTCAGCGCTTCGCCAGCTTCGCCGACCAGTTGCACGCCCTGTTCGACCTGGGCCGAGGAGCGGGCGATCTGGTCCTTGATTTCCTTGGCCGCTGCAGCCGACCGCTGGGCGAGTTCGCGCACTTCCTGGGCGACGACCGCGAAGCCCTTGCCGCTTTCGCCGGCACGGGCCGCCTCGACGCCGGCATTGAGCGCGAGAAGGTTGGTCTGGAAGGCGATCTCGTCGATCACGCCGATGATCTTGGAGATTTCGTTCGAGGACTGCTCGATGCCGCTCATGGCGGAAATCGCCTGGGCGACAACGGCATCGCTCTGCCGGGCTTCGGAGGAGACCGCGTTGACGCGGTTTGCGGCCTCACGCGCGCCTTCCGCCGTCTGGCGAACGGCAACCGTCAGCTCATCGAGAGCAGCCGAGGTTTCCTCGAGGTTTGCCGCCTGCCGTTCGGTGCG
>NZ_JAGGCS010000028.1 GCF_022884085.1 Paenirhizobium cremeum | reverse complement strand
GGGGACTTTCGTACGCCTGCCGGCGCCCGAAACTCTTCACGCAAACAGACAGTCCGCTTTCAATCTCGAACTCTAAATCAAGACAGACTGATTCCCTTTCCCCCAGAAGTCATGCATGTGTGACTAGCAGACCGGGAGCGGGCGTGCCTGCCTGCCATCTTCGACCAGGTCCGCAACCGCAGTCCAGAGGTGATAGAGTGAGCTTGCAGGGATTGTGCGGGCAATCGGCATGTCATTCGTGTCGAGGCGGTCATGCCAGCAACCGGGAGGCGCTCCGGTCATGTAGGCCCCCAGGATGGCAGCAGCCACGTCGTTTGCCTCGACAAGATATCCTCGAAAACCGAAACGCTCGTAGAGTGACAAGAAGGCCTTCAGCATCTCCACCTGAGGCCAGAGCCGCCGCGACGGGGTAACGGGCCTAACCGCCGAAACGACATCGACAAGGAAGGGCGAACCCTCGATGCGCCCGATCGCTAGAGCGGTCGAGAACAGGTCAAGGCAGATCTTGGTGTGGTCGCTGTCGGCCAGCATGTCATGACGTGTCGTCAGCCACACCCATTCGCACATGTGACCGGGTTCCAGCCGATCCGATCCGTATCGGGCGGCGAGTTCCCATTGCGGCCCGAAGAACTCGTGAAGCGGCCCTTTTGGTCCGACCAGGAAATGCGAGCGCAGGAGTGCGAAGGCCCTACCTTCCGCCCTCATGTGAGCGAATGTTCGGTTATTTTCGCAAAGGGCCAGGGTCGCTTCGAGGTAGTGCATGTGCGGGTTCTGCCTGCGCGGCAGGCTTCCGTCGCTGTCTTCGGCCCACCCGCCGAAAGGATCCTTCAATGTCCGGTCGATTGCGATGAGTGCCTGATCGATGTGATGACGGTACATGTCCTTGCCTGTGGCTGTCAGCAGCCAGGAGAGGGCAAGCAGGATACAGGAACTGTCATAGAGGTCGCGGATGGGGTCAGTGATGCTGTCGGTATGGCGGTTGAAGGCTCTAGCGTAACCACCACGCCTGCCGCCAATCCAAGCGACGCGGTGCAGATTGGCAAAGGCCGCCTCAGCCATTTGAAGTGAAGCGGGTGATGCGACGCCGAGATGGGCCGCATGCGCATGCACATAGATCTGTCGTGCCACAGTTCGGCTACGGACCTCACCCGAACTCTGGGGCGATCCGTCGAGCGCCAGATATTCGACGAATTGCCCGCAGTGCTTGTCGAAGCCCAGTGCGGCCCAAGTCGGCAAAATGTCTTCAAGGAACCTTGATTTGAAAAGCGACAGGCTCACAACGGGTCTCCTCTCGGTCGCGTTCCAATACGGTTCATCGTCATGAATTCGTCGCGACGGGACGCATTGTCTCCAGAAGCCCACGGATCCTAATTGTCGTGAAGTTGGAATAAGAATCCGACACAGCATAAGGCAGGGCGATCAGATCGCCGTGTCGCATTGCACCGCAAGAATAGACAACATTGGGCACATAGCCTTCCCGCTCCGTCGGATCCGGCTGCAGCAGGGGTTCGACTGTCCGCGAGAGAATGATGCTTGGGTCCTGCTTGTCGAGCAAGGTCACCCCGATCGCGTAGCGTCGCATAGGCCCCACCCCGTGGGTGAACAGGAGCCAGCCCTCGTCGATTTCGACTGGCGAGCCGCAGTTTCCAATTTGTACGAACTGCCAGGCAAATTCCGGCTTCATCAGCATCTGCCCTTCCTCCCAGTAATGCAGGTCATCAGAATAGAGGAGGAAGAGGTTTTCGCTGTCTTGCCGGGCAATCATCGCGTAGCGACCGTTGATCCGCCGAGGAAAGAGCGCCATGCCTTTGTTGCGGGCAGCAGGTCCTCGCAAAGGGGTCAGCGTAAAGCTGGCGAAGTCTGTCGTCTCAAGGAGTTCCGAGCGGATTGAGGAGCCGCTATAGGCCGTATAGGTTGCGAAATAAATGGTCTTCCCTTCGTCCTCGAAGGCCACGAAACGGGCATCCTCGATGCCGTTGGATTGGGCCTCGGTGACCGGGAAGACAACGCGCTCACTGAGGTCGCTATCACGATTGAAGCTGAGCCCGATACAGCCGGCCGGCGCGAGTCCGTCATGGGCATGAATGTCAGGCAGCCCCGCCAACCGTGTCGGAGGATCGACGGCCAAAGCACCATTCGGATCAAGCACACCCGAGCGGAAGGTTAGCGAGGAGATGTGGCCCTCCCCGACTGCCCTGAGACTAAGGATCACCCGCCTGCTACCCTCGACGACGCCAGACTGGTCTGGATGTGCAACGATACTGGGATTGAAGAGGGCTGCGGATTCGAACGAATACTCGTTCATGAAATAGGCCCCGACCAACTGCCTCTGTTGCTGGCTGAATCGCTGGTGATGGTGGAATGCATCTTCCATCGCATCCGCCCGCAGTTCGAACTGCCGCAGCAGGTTGCGATGCCGTCCGTCGAAATTGGCCAGGATGTCGCGCAACTGTTGGTCCGTGGCTATCGGGTCCAGCGACAGAACACGGTCGACAATCTCGTTCGCTCTGCTCTTGTCACGTGGGTTGAGGTGGCGCGGCTCGGTTGATGGCTTGAATGGGCGCACGATCACGCGTGTCGGGTCGGGCCTGAGATAAAGAGCCTGCCGGTTCAGAAGGCTGTCTTGGGGCAAAAGGGATCCTGCTCTGTCTGGATGAGGGGTGATCCGGCTCATGAGAGTTGCCGGAAAACGACCCCGGGAAGCATGGGCGTATGTGCCTGATGAACTCTCCCGATCTCGATTGAGGAGATCAGATAACAGAGCACGGATTCAGCGCCGCGATTCTCGTTGGGGCGGTCTGCGTGTAGGCCGTCACGGCAACTCCCCGTTTCCGGATCGACAAGGGAGATCCCATGATCGTTGCTGCCCGTGAACCAATTGAAGGTTCTGTTGGCAACCTCTATCCAGTGCTTGTCGGAGGTCGCTTCATAAGCGGCAAGGCATGCCGATATCGTTGCCGTGGCCTCCACCGGCTGTTGATCGAATGGCTTCGGTGGCTCGCCGATATCGAAGAAGCCCTCAGTGCCAATGGCGCGAAAGTGACCTGCGTCTGCAGTCTGCTGGACCATCAACCATTGAAGTGTAGCTAATCCCGTTTCGACAAACGCAGACACTTTGGTAGACAGGCCCGTGACAATCAAAGCCTGGCTAAGTCGCGCGTTTTCGTAGGACAGTCCTTCCTCGAACCAGCGGCGCCCGCTCTTCGACACACGCCGTTCCAGATCCATCAGATTTTCGGCGTGCCGAACGCGCAGCATACGTGCGTGGGGATCGTGGGGATTGGCCCTGCAGTAGTCGTTCAACCCGAGTAACGTGAAAGCCCAGGCTCGGGGAGAGCGAAAGCCGAGCGTAACGGACATGGCTTTCGCAAAGAGCGCGCTGGCCCAGCGGCGGCGAGGCGCATCGCTATCGGACAGCGCACAGCCGCCCAAGGCCCAGAGCGTCCTTCCGTGGCTGTCTTCGGACCCCTCGTCCTCGAGCCAGCGGCGATCAAAGCTCATGAAGTTGCGGAAACGACCTGTCTCCGGATTCCACGCATGCTCGACAAAGGCCGCAAATGACGCCGTCGTCCGATCGGTAATTCCAATCTCGGCAGCTTTCGACAGCAGAGAAGATAGAAGCAGCGCCCGCGCATTGTCGTCCACGCAGTAACCGTGGGACCTGTCGGGCACAGAAAAGACGGCATGTTGAACAATGCCGGTATCGTCACACATGGCGTGGAAATGACCAAGCTTCAACGCCGTTCGCTGCGCCGGCTGCTTGATCCGCAAGGAGACGAGGTCACTGACGAGTTTCGGCCGGGAGGATTCGCGCGCCTTTGCCATGCTCTCCAGATAGAGTTCGGCCACATGGGACCAGATCATCGAGCGTCCCGCATCGTATGCGAGGTGGCGCATGGCCATTCGACGGTCATCGTCGCCGAGCAAAGCGGCAATCGCCTTGCCAGTCGCCGATGCGTCGCCAAAAGGAACGAGAACGCCGCGTGCATCCGTCAGAAGTTCTAGGGCATGCCAGTAGGGGGTCGACACGACTGCGCTGCCCATGCCGAAGCTGTAGGCCAGCGTTCCAGACGTCATCTGCGCTTCGTCGAGATAAGGCGTCACATAGACGTCGCACATGGCGATAAAGTCGAGCAATGTCGGCAGGTCAACAAAATGATTGAGGAATTCCACGGCGTGGTCGACCCCGAGATTTTCCGCGCGGTGACGCAGGCTGTCTCGATAGGTGTCGCCCTGTTTGCGTAATAATGTCGGATGGGTGGCCCCAAGCACGATATAGAGCGCTTGAGGGTTCTGCTCCAGGATCGCGGGCATGGCATCAATCACCACCTCGATGCCCTTGTTCGGCGAGAGCAGGCCAAATGTCAGGATGATCGGACGTCCCACGTAACCCCGTTCGACTTTGGCGAACTCCGGGTCATGAAAGGGGCGATCAGGTATGCCGTGCGCGATGACGTCTATCTTCTCTGGCGCAACCCCATAGACTTGCGTGAGCAATAGACGTCCGCGCTCCGCCATAACGACAATGCGATTGGAGTGTGCGGCGACCTTTTTCAGCACGCGGTGTTGTGAAGGGGTCGGATCCGCAAGGATCGTATGGCAGGTTGTAACGACTGGCACCCGCAGATGCGACAGGAGTTTCAGGATGAATTCACCGTCGGATCCACCGAAGATACCGAATTCGTGCTGTAGTGATACAGCGTCGAACCGTTCTTCGTTCAGGATCCTCGCCGCGGTCACATAATCTTCAGGCTCGGACTCCCTAATCTCGAAGATCACGTCGGGCGGATAGGCATAACTCTGCTCCTCGTCCGTGATGGCAATAATGCTGGTCCTGACACGGGTGGCGCTTTCGGCCATGGCGTGCGACAGATCACTCGTGAAGGTGGCGATGCCACACTGTCGCGGGGGAGAATTCCCTATGAAAGCGATACGCGTTGGCTTGTTCATGGATGTTCCCCTTCAGGGCACAATGGCAAGCTAGTTGCCGTAAACGGTCAAGAAATCAAAATCATTGGGGTTCTACCGCTTCAAGTTCCCGCTCAAGGGCGACACGCCCCTGGTGAAGTTCAGCATTCCAGAGACGGTATTGCGGGCTGTTCTGATAGGCGGGCATCGGAGCCGCGACTGTGTAGGTAACGGCGACCATCGGCGACAGCCCCTTCGTCGTAACGAGGCGGACTATCTGGCCGATGGTAAAACGATGAGAAGGCATGCCGTTTCTCCTTTTAGAGGGCTAGCTCGACTTGGAGGGTTAACTCGACGTGGCGGGGACTACAGGCCTGACGGGTCGACGATCGATTCCCAATCACTGTTCCGAGACTGCAAGCAGTTTGTCCTTCTCCAGGGCGGCATCGAGTTCCGACGGGTCAATATCAATCAAGCTCTTCTTGTTGCCTGACGCTACCTCGATCATGGTGGAAACGCGCCGATAGGCGAGCCAGGAGAGCCCGGTGATCTGCTCCTCGTCGTCCAAAACATCGTAGTGACCCGCTGGGTACACGCCCTGAAGACCTGTCAGCGTGAAGGGTGCATTGAAATGTACGGTTCTCTTTTTCGTTCGCGTGAACATCTGATGTTCCAATCCCTTTGGTGACGTTGCGATCTTGGGGGGCATCACAAGAGCCGATGAGTGTTACGGCTTGCTTGCCGAAGTCATCATGGTCCGGCCCGTGAACATGAGCACTGTGCACGTCTTGCCTGGACCGATGGGTTTAATCTCAACTATTGTCAGGTGTGTCGGTCGTGCCGCAGTCAATCTCGACCTGACATCGGCCAGGACCACGATGTCAGCGCCCTTCGCCATCGTCGCTCCCCTCAAGCACCTGGTTTTCAGCGGTTCCGGGAGGGGAAGAACTCCCGCCCTCATTTTCCCAGCGAGAAAGCGCAGCGCGCTCTGCAAGGACAAGCTGTCGCTTGGAAGCGGGGTATCCATCGGCCATGATCATGCCGTCGTTAATCTGTTCAATTATCCGATGCTCACGTGCGCGATCAGGGCCCTCCTGGGCCTCAAGATCAGAAGTCGCATAGTCTGAACGTTTGAGCAGAGATCGTAAGGTCCGCTGCTCTGCTTTCGCCTCAGCGTCGCGTGACGAGAGCCCGCCTACCATGGCAGAGCGAACAAACGTCCTTCAGGACGTTCATGGGCCTCCACCGCGCTGACGGAAACAAGGACTTCGAGTGTCATGGTCATCTCCTCGTCTGGATTACGCTGAAACTGTGATCGGCAACCAGTCAGTTCGCGAACCGCAGTGAAGAGCCGACAGCGTTCGTATCCATTTCGATCATCGACCGGTTGTTCTTCTGATACAGAGCGCGCGCGATCTCCAGGATTCGGCTGCGGCACTGATCGAAGGCCATCAGATAGCCTTGCTCCCGCAGCCTCAAGGCAGAGCTGTCCTGATCAAAAAGCCCCACGGACAGCAGGAAGACGATCTGCTTCAATCCATCGTGGCCGACAAACCGGATGACACTGCGGCGCTCGTCGTAGGTCCGTGTCCTATTCGCAAAGGAGAGACTCATACGCCAATCCCCATGGCGGTCGTTTGATCACGACCCTCAGAGACACGTTCGGCCCACGTGCTGACCGCGGCGATCAGCGCATCTGGCTGCCTCGTTCCATTCTGATAAAGTTCAAGCGCGTACCTGGCCGCCTTGCGGTCGAGTTCACACATCGGCTCCTGGTATTGAAACCCACTGTAGCGAAGAACGTCTGTGATGATGCCGATATCTGTGATGCCAAGCAGAAGCGGATTGCTGTCGGAAGACATATCGTCCTCCTTTGCTGGGGCTCGGGTGCGTGCCGCCCGTAAAATGACAGCGCCCGTAAAGTGGCTGCCATTGATCTCAAAGTAGTGCACAAATCACAAATTGCAATAGGGACGCACAAGCAGCGCAAAGATGCGACGCTGGTGAATTTACAGGTTTATGAGACCTGCCATGCCCTACGACTGTCAGCGCGGGCACCGTAATTTATTCCGAAAACTTCTCTCCAGCCTTTTTTCTCGAATCCATCGGCTGGGCTCGAATTTCCGCCCGCTGATCTTGTTGTTTGGTGAACAGGGACCACGCGGAAATGAAGAGCGCCGCAATCATAGGGCCAATGACAAAGCCACTCAGGCCAAAGAGTGATATCCCGCCTACTGTCGAAATCAGAACGACATAGTCCGGCAGTCTCGCGCCCCCTCGCCATCAGAATACGTCCGATGCGCGGCACATTGTGGCGGGCATCGACGGTCCACCAGCGACCGCCGAGGTAGACCTCGCACCAGGCACTGAAATCCATCGGATGCGGATCCTTTGGCACACCGATATCACCAAGATAACCGGTGCAATAGCGGGCGGAAATGTTGAGGCATCGGCAGAGCATGATGGTCAGATGCGCTAAATCGCGGCACACGCCCGTCCGGTCAATGAAGCCGCCATGGGCCGTGCGCATCGGGTCGGCCCGGTCGTAGTCGAAGGCGAGGTGGCCATGAACGAAATCGAGGACGGCCTTGACCCGCGGCCAGCCGAGAGGTGTCGCGGAAAACTGTTTCCAGGCAAAATCGGTCAGACGATCGGTGTCGCAATAGCGACTGCCAAGCAGGAAAACCAACACATCATCGGGCAAGTCCTGAATTGGGAGTTGCACTGCCTGCCCGGGCAAGAGCTTCGGCACGCCGCGGTCGCTTACTTCGAACTGAGCCGATATCGTGGTCATGCCGGGCGTCGCAACGATGCGCGTACAGGCGTTGCCGAAAACGTCAAGATAGTCCCTCTGCGAGCTCACGCGGTTAAACACAAGCGCCTGCTCGCTGCAGAGATCCCGTTCCCTCGATGGGTGAACCTTGAGGACCAGCAGCATAGGCGTGTCATTCTGACAATCATAGGCGATTTGAAACCCGGCACGTATCTTCATCGAAGCTGCCTCTCTGTCCTGGCTTTTCCAGACTCTGTTCAATGCAACGGCTGAGGCTCTATGGCCTTCCGGCTGACGCCTCCATCGGTGCATAACCTGTCACACCTTGCGGGACGGCTGGCCGTTACCTGTCGCCCATGGCACCGCTGGGCCCCAATCCCGATACGGGGTCTGCCGACTTTCACGTCACTCTAAGACGGGATGGCACTTTAGGTCGCGTGCACATTGAAGTCGATCGGTCGGCGATCGAGGATGGGGCCTCGCCAGGCCGTCACGAAGCTCCTTCAGCGAGGCCGAGATCTGGATCTCGTCGACGCCACGGGTCAGATGAACGTCGTTGTGCACCGTCGATACAGAGATCACGCGCTGGTGAGCCTTCGACATGACAACGGCTTTCCTCCGCGGTTAAGGCGCGCGTTGACGGCCAGCAAGTCCGGGAGCAAGCAGTAGCGCGAAGGCAGTTAAAACCCAATATTTCTTATCAGCCGACGAATAAGCTGACCGACGGCTTTCGAGGACCCCACAGCGAGACTTGAACGACCCAAATGAAGGCGCAAACCTGCCGGTGAAGTACGTTGACCTTGATAATCAAAGCGGGTGTTATCGGGCGGAGAGCGGCTCAGTTTCAACTGATGGCCTTTTACCCATTTTGCCATGAGTGCGGCCGGGGTCCATTGGATTATCTTGATTCTGAAATTCTCTTTTGAATGTGTAGGCGAGGCATCCAGAAAAACGGGCTCATATATCGGCACTTGCGCACTCTTATTTCGGGATACCGGCGGATGCCAGAAGGTTCGGCATGACCTGCTGGTGACACGCGTTCTGCCAACCTATCCGATCTGCAGGAGATTAATGCTACGCGATTGTCGTACGTGATCGTTAACATGCTGGCGTTGGAGGCGAGAATAGCAGAAGGTCTTTCTCAGGTCCCGAGGTTCTGAATTCGACGGGCAGAAAGGCCGAGCTGATGATCACTGCAGCCTATTCCCCCGCAAACGATGACGTTTCCGTTTGGGTGGACGGCAAACTCTGGGTCGTTATCGTATATGAAAAGGGTAGAGTTTCCGTACAAAGATTCCATATGCGAAACTTGGCGCACACCCATGCGCAGAAACAGCGTGATCGAATGGGGCTCTTTCCGGTCCAACATGGCTCGGTCTAGCGCGCGAATCTGGCCCATTGCTTCAGCCCGGCCGCAAAACGGCTTGTTGGGATTGATGAACTGCGGCGCCTCTTCGTCGCTGTCCTCATGCTCGGAGAGGCTGTATGCGTGAGATGTCATTAAGATACAGCCTCCGGCAGGAAATTGATATGAGCTGGACAGTCTATGACGTGTTCACCGGCCAACCTGCAATGCCATCGACATGGTTTCTTGCTGGCCTTTCGGGAGAGCAAGCGCAAATCTATTGCGCCATTATCAATGCCAAGGATGTCGCTCGGCGCAGGGAGATAAGGATGTAAGTCCGACTGGATCGACGGCAGGGTGGATGGAGTGCTTTGGCAGGCTTAAGTGAACTTCATCGTAGCTCTGAAGACCGCTTGAAAAGCTCTATGCAGCCATAGATGGCAATATGGGCGCGGCTACATTCGGATGGCAAAAGAAGAGCTTACGCCGCTTCCGCATCTCAGTGCTTGGTCGCAGGGGTGACGGATCTGATATCTAAAAATTAGATTTCTTAACCGTATCGCTTTGCCGAAGCCGGTGAACATCCTGTTCGCCGATCTCGCACACCCGTCCCGTAAACGTGTCGATGATACTCCACATTCCGGACGCCTCAAGTTGGCATTCATATCTTTGAGCAAGCATTCATCTATCCTCTTCTTGAGTGCACGCTTCCCTGTTATTCGCGTGCACGAGAGTACCACCCTCGTTCTCCCATCTTTCCAGTTCCAAGGCTGTGTATCGGCGTGCGTGCTGTGACGCAGGATATCCGCCCGCGTCTATCGTCGCTGCCCGGATACGTTGAATGGCTGACTGTTCGTCGTCGTAGTCCAGTCCTGCGGAAGCTGACAGGTCGGCAGTAGAGTAGGCCTCACGTTTCAGAAGACGCATGAGAACGTCTTTCTTGTAATTCTGCGATGTCACGACATGTGTAAACCGACGGATTGTTACCATATCCAACCCTCGGCAGTGACGTAGATGATGAAGGCTATGCTGGGTGCGGAGACGGTGTACTCGGCCAAGGCCGAGCAGGCGTAGTTAGAAATATAAGCGTTAGAAGACATGAGGTCCTCCTTATCTTGGGGCGAAGGTTGAAACCTTCGGCCGGCAACGCCCGCTTCAGATGCTACCGATGAAATATTGTATGCGTTAATTGTGTTCCCGCCGAGACGCAGGGGCGTCTTTGGAGCTGTTAGCTTTGTGGTTTAAAACAGGGCTGGTGATCGCTGCGCTCAACTGACGATCTCTTCAGTGGTGACCTCGAAACGCTTTAGCAGCGCCGGCCCGAAAGCGGTCGACATCGCAACATCCGTCGCATCACGGCCGGTTGCCATCAGGATACGACCGATGCGGGGCGTATTGTGGCGCGCATCGACGGTATACCAGCGGCCACTCAGATAGACCTCGAACCATGCGCTGAAATCCATCGGGTTCGGATCCTTCGGCACGCCGATGTCGCCGAGATAGCCTGTGCAGTAGCGGGCGGGAATGTTCATGCAGCGGCAGAGCGTGATCGCGAGATGGGCATAGTCGCGGCAAACTCCGGTTTGATCGGTAAAACCGCCGAATGCGGTTCTGAGAGGATCGGCCTTCATATAGTCAAAGGCGATGCGACCATGGGCGAAGTCGAGGATGGCCTGAACGCGTGGCCAGCCGAGTGGCGTCGTCGAGAATGTCTTCCATGCGAACTCCGCGAGGCGATCGGTATCGCAGTAGCGGCTGCCGAGCAAATAGATCAACACCTCGTCAGGCAGATGGCTGATGTCGTGCTGGATGGCGTCTTCCGGCACGGGATCGGGCAGGCCGCTGTCGTAGATCTCGAATGTCGTGGATATGGTCGTGAGACCAGCCGGTGCGACGATACGATTGCAGGAATTGCCAAAGACGTCGGTGTAGCTCCAGGCCTCGATGGGGCGATCGAAGACAAGCGTCTGTTCGCCCAGAAGATCGACGCGGCGGGAGGGGTGAATGTTGAGAACGAGTAACATCGGCGTTTCGTGTTCGCATTCGTATCCCAGGCGAAAACCTGCGCGTATCTTCATGTTGTTCCGTTCCTTGCGTTGGAAATAGATCGATAGAAGTAAACGCCGGTTATGGGCGGAGCGTTCCGCCTAGCCGTCGGTTAAGCTGCCACGGCCGTGTTCGGTGGTCACGTTGACCTGTACGTCCATTCCGGCGAAATCGTCCGGCCCACCGTCGTAGCTGCCGGAAAGCGGAATTGCTTGCCGCGGATCGCGGGCAACACCGACACGGATGAGATCGTGATTGCCGACGATACCGTTGGTCGGGTCGAATTCCACCCAGCCTGCACCCGGCAGGTAGACCTGGCACCAGGCGTGTGTCGAGCCGCCGCCGAGCATCGCCGGGCCGTCGCGATCGGGAACGTAGATGTAGCCGGTGACGAAGCGGGCGGCGAGACCCAGCGAGCGCGTGGCTTCGGTCATCAGGAGCGCGAAATCCCGGCAGGTGCCGCTGCGTAGCCGGAGAGTTTCGGCCGGACGTTGCGTGCCGTGCTCGCTGCGGCGAACATAGCTAAAGCTTTCCCGGATCGCGTAGCATAAAGTCATCAGCACATGGCCGGTGCGGGCAGTCCTCCCGACCGGCACGAACTGTCGGGCCCATTTCCCGACGCTGTCTTCGGGGTCCGGATATTGGCGCAGGATGGTCGGTTTGAGGTCTATCGCTTCCTCGGGATCATAGGCGAAGGGAAAGCGGAAGGCTTGCCGGTCCATCTCGAGGTCAAGCGGAACATGGGCGGTATGGTCGAGCCTGATCAAGGTCTGGATCCGCAATTCCGATGACGCCCCGGCAATGTCGATCAGGGCAATGCAATTGCCGAAAACGTCGTGTATCCAGCGAACGGTTTCCGGCGGCGGAAAAACATCGAGCGAACAGGCGAGCAGCGTTTGATCGAAACTGTCGCGAGGACGAAACATCAGCCGATGCTGGCCGAATGCGACCGGCCGGGAGTAGCGATAGGCAGTCAGGTGCCGAACAGAGAATATGGTCATTCTATTCTCGTTCTCTCGCATACGGCACGGACGACGCGTGCCGATGATTTGAACGGTTTTCCGGTCACCGAATTCGGCGTGCGAGCGGGAACCGAGGTGCGTCGTAGAGCATACGAATCTGTTGATCGTTGAAGCGGGCTTCGTCTACTTCGAGTATGGACCCACGCAACTGCGAACCGGATAGATCTTCGATGGCGAAGCGAACCGCCTCGGCGGCCGTCTCGAAACGTCTATACCGGGTGCCACTACTGCCCTTCAGCCTTTTGCCGGCAAATAGCCCGGCTCCAGAGCTGTAATCGAAATCGTTCATGCGATCATCCTTGGCCGACCAGGATGCGGCCGGGCGTTCGGGCACGGATCTGTTACCGCGAAAATTCAGGATAGACATGGGCGGCGCGCTCGCTTTTCCTGTCGAACCTTGCGTTCCAAGGGGCGTTGTTCGCGTTTGCGCAGTTGAAGTCGGTGACGAAGTGCCCGAAGCTTTTCCGCATTGGAGCCGGTTTCGGTATCCGGTGGCCGAAAGAGATGATCGGCTGCTTGGCGTGTGATGTCGATGTTCACTTTTCTATCCTTTTGACGGGTGAAGGGATCGGCCCGCGCTGGCGCGGACCGGAGTGACAAGATTCGGCTATTTCTTCTTGCCGAACCCTGTTGTGTCGCCACCTGACAGCTTGACTTGCGATCCAGAGGGAGGAGGAGGCGGAGCGGCAGTCTTGTCTTTCTTCGGCTTGCGGGCTTCGCGGTTGCTACGTATCTGGCCTTTGGCCATTGTTTCCTCCTCGGAATATCTCGTGGGATACAGGTCTGGTCTGCTGTTGAAACCGCTCGCGAATGCTGGCGGGCGGAGATGGGCGCTTTGCAGAGGTGACGGGACGCTTGGCGTACTCGTCAGGCGGAAGGCACGGGCGTATCCGGATACCCCGTTTTCCTTCTTCCACTGAAATTGGGAAAAGCCACGAAATTCACGGTAGGCAGGTTGCGCTGGCCATCGGTGCGATTGGCGTTGTCTGGAACCGAGCACAAGTCCACATTCTCGCGGTATCCGAACGTTCCGGCACGAACGAGATTGCGTGCCAGGCATGCGGGATAAAAGTCGGAAGACATCACGTCCTCCTTTCTTTGGGGCCAGGGTCATTGATCCTGAAGCAGCAGCTCCCTTGAAATGGCTGCCGATGGGGGAAGTCTGCGCCTCTATCACCGTTCCGGCAAGCTGTTTCGGGTCCGACGGGTTTGCAGGGGGCATGGTCGTCGCGACCACTTCCTTTCCGCACGGCGTGACGAATGGTCAGCGTGGGCGGACAACTTTCTTGGGGGCGGGGAGCAATCCCTCGCGCTGCATCTTCTTCTTCGCCATCTTGCGATGACGACGAATGGACTCGGCCTCTTCACGGTTACGCTTTTCAGAGGGCTTTTCATAATGGCGCCGAGCCCGCATCTCCCGCAGAACACCTTCGCGCTGCAGTTTCTTCTTAAGAACGCGAAGCGCCTGGTCGATATTGTTGTCTCTGACGATGACCTGCAAGATCTCTCCTTGTACGACAACTGCCGCTATTTCTTGGTTCGGATGATGGATAGATCGATCCAGGTAGAACCGTGTTCGCCGCGCGATGAATCGCTATTGGGATCAGGCCTGCGTGCGGTCGAAGCCTCAGCGTCGATATCATCTTCATCGATGCTTCGATCGAAATTCTCGCCCTGAAGACGTACCCTGTAGCGCACCGACCTTTGTGTTTCGGGCAGGAGTGCAATGATCTGCCCGGCTCTCTCCGGCTGCACGCTACCGAGTGCATTTGGCTTGAGAACGATCGTATCCCGGGGACGGTAACGGACTTCCGGCATAAAAACCTCCGATCGCCATAAAAGACAAAAGGCCGGGTGTTAACCCGACCTCTCACAGTCACTCAACTCTGCTGCCAGTACATCCGTGGTCAGCGGGAGCGAATGACAAATTCATGCCGCCTGAAGGTTGTCGGCGGAACTCTTTCCGGACCGGCGGTCCTGAACGATATCGTAACGGACTTTCTGTCCATCAACGAGCGAACCGAGGCCGGAACGTTCAACAGCCGAAATGTGCACGAATACATCCGTGTTTCCATCGTCAGGTTGAATGAAGCCGAAGCCCTTGGTGGCGTTAAACCACTTCACAATACCAGTGTTCATAACGATCTCCTTTCAAAGCAATCGTTGTTGTTCCCGCAATGCTTTGCGGAATTGGATCGATGTTTTGAGAGGAAATCCGACGGGAGCTAAGCTCTGGACCGACGTCACAAGCAATGGTCGATAGCAGTTATATAGGCTCAATTTCTGATTTTGGCAAGGAGGCCGCCCGATTTTGGCTATAAAGTCGGACATTTGGGCGGCAACACACTGCTTTCACACAGAAGTTTCCATCCCGTCTATAGTTACGCGCTTTGCTGCTCTCCTTGAGCGTGACCTGTTTGCCGGGAGGAAGGCAGATCAACAAAGCAGGGACGAGAGACCGGGCGGATATGTGAGATGATCAGCCCGGTCAGGCCGCGTTACGTCCCTATAGGATTATAAGCAGCATCGGTGTCTTTGCCTTTGCGAGACGGCCAAAGCGAATTGACTGGCTATTACCGCCCAATCGTGCGCAGGATGATTTTTAAGAGAATCATCCATGCGAACCTCACTGCTGTCTTTCGGACTTCTGTTGTTGATGGCGTCCGGCGCGCCCGCCAAGGAACCATTTACCGAAATCTTCCTGTCCACGGATAAGATCTCTCATGAAGTCACTGGCACACTTACCCACGACACCACCCGTTCGTTTGTGTACCGATCAACTGCGGACGGGAATATCACAGTCAAGGTTGCGGCAGAAAACGCCGTCTGCGGCTTCGAAATAAAGCGCAGTTCTGTTGCCGGGTTTCAGCCCGACATCAGCTCCTTTCCTGCATCCCGTGTCTTCAGCGCGAAAAAAGGAGAGACGTTCATACTCTCCTTCTTCCAGTCCCGGACCGCCTGGACCGAAAAGAAGGAATGTCTGTACTCGCTTTCCATCAGTTAAGTCGAGGTGATCTGTCCAATAAGGTATACGGTTCTTAGCCGGGATTACGATAGCTAGGTCCTGTTGACAAAGTATGGCAGCCATATTTTTGCGG
>NZ_JAGGCS010000027.1 GCF_022884085.1 Paenirhizobium cremeum | reverse complement strand
TTCCCCCGCGGGCGGATGAACCGCCCGCATCGCCACGGCCGGCCATGGCCGAAAAACATCAGCGTTACAGTTCAGTCATTGCGGAGTTCCGGGTCTCGATCGAGAGCCGGATCGCAGGTCAAGTTCGGCCATGATGCGGCTGGCCGAAGCAAGCTTTTTCAACCCTGTATTTCAGACAGCTTCACGCAAGGAACGATACCTAACGTGAGGCAACCACTAAAACGAGGATTCGAAATGAGCCTTTTTGGAACCATGAAGACCGCCGTGTCGGGCATGAACGCGCAAGCGAACCGACTGGGCACGGTCGGCGACAACATCGCGAATTCCAGCACCACGGCATACAAGAAAGCCTCGACATCTTTCTCGTCGCTCGTTCTGCCCTCGACCTCGGGCAACTACAATTCCGGCGGCGTCGAAACCAATGTCTCCTATTCCGTATCCGAACAGGGTGCGCTCGAATACACCACCTCGGGTACCGACCTTGCCATCCAGGGCGAAGGTTTCTTCATCGTGCAGGATACGGCCGGCAATATCTTTCTGACGCGCGCCGGCTCCTTCACGCTCAACGACGAAGGCAATCTCGTCAACGATGCCGGCTACATCCTGATGGGCTATTCGGCGAGCAGCGGTACGCCGACCACGGTCGTCAACTCCTATGACGGTCTCACGCCGATCACGATCTCCGACACGGGTCTGACCGCAGTCGCCACCACCAGCGGCTCTCTGACGGGCAACCTCAACTACTCGGCCGACATCGTCGCCGCCGGCGCCTATGCGAGCGACAACAATGCCAGCGTCGACGTCGATTCCGACAGCATCCTGAAGACCTCGGTCACCACCTACGATGCCGTCGGCGCCTCGATCACCTACGATTTCTACTATACCAAGACCGCCGCGGGCACCTGGGAAGTCGCGGTCTACAACGCCGCCGATGCGAACACCTCCGGCAGCGGCAGCTTCCCTTATTCCTCGGCCGCGATCACCACCGCCGAACTGGTCTTCGACGGCTTCGGCAAGCTTGCCACGGTCGATGGCACCACGACCTTCTCGATCGATGTCAACGGTATCAGCTTCGACCTTTCCGGCATGACCCAGCTCTCGGCAGAATCGGCCATTTCCGACGGTAGCGCCGACGGCAGCCCGGCAGAAGCCATGACGGGCATCGAGATCGATTCCGACGGCACGGTCTACGGAACCTACGCCAAGAGCGACCCGAAGGCTCTCTACCAGGTCGCGCTCGCAACCGTGGAAAGCCCTGACAACCTCACACTTTATTCCGGCAACGTCTACCGGACCAGCGCCACTTCCGGCGTCGTCACCATCGGCTTTGCCGGTTCTTCCGGTTTCGGCGAAATCGTCGCCGGCGCGCTCGAAACCTCAAACGTCGATCTCGCTTCGGAACTGACCGAAATGATCGAGGCCCAGCGCAGTTATTCCGCAAACTCCAAGGTATTCCAGACCGGTTCCGACCTGATGGATGTTCTCATCAATCTGGCCCGGTAATCCTTTCAGGAGATCGTGAATGTCACTCGCTTCCGCGTTGAATACAACCAAGTCAATCTTCAGCAATACGTCGACGCAAACCTCGGTCGTATCGGGGAACATTTCGAGCGCCACGACGAGCGACTACAATCGACGCACTGCGGTGACAACCACGAACGCCTATACCGGCGCCACCACCGTGAAGGTGGAACGCACGGAAGATGCGGCACTGCTGAAGCAGGTCCTGCAATCCATCTCCGACGACTCCGGCCAGCAAAGCCTGCTGGCCGGTCTCGAGACACTCAATTCGGTCATGGGCGGCGATGAATATTCCGCCACGCCATCGGAAGCTCTCACGGCTCTGCGCGAAGCCCTTCAGACCTACGCGGCCTCGCCGAGCGACGCCACCCTCGCCGCGGCCGCAGTGGCGGCCGCCAATGACGTCGCCACCTCGCTCAACCAGCAGACCCAGGCTGTCCAGGAGCTTCGCGCCGACACGGACGGCGATATCGCCACCACGGTGAATACGCTCAACCAGCTTCTCTCCGACTTCGAGAAGGCCAACAACGCCGTCAAGTCGGCCACGGCCAGCGGCGGGGATGCCAATAACGCGCTGGATACCCGCGAAAGTCTGCTCAAGCAGATTTCCGAGATCATCGGCATCTCGACCACGGTGCGCGACAACAACGATATCGCCATCTACACCACGACGGGCGTCACGCTGTTCGAGACCGTGCCGAGAGAGGTTTCCTTCGACGCCACCCCGGCCTACGACGCCAATACCGTCGGCAATGCCGTCTATATCGACGGCGTGGCACTGCCGGCCGGCGAAGGCAGCAGCACTTCCGCCGCGGGGTCGCTCCAGGCGCTCCTGCAGTTGCGCGACGAGGTCTATCCCGGCTACCAGAACCAGCTGGACGAAATCGCCCGGGGCACGATGCTGCTCTTCTCGGAGACGGATGCCGGCGGCGCGGCGATTGCCGGCCTCTTCACCACCGTCGATGCCTCGGTGGTCGATTTCGAGACTGCCGACATCATTCCGGGCCTTGCTGGCCTGATTACCGTTTCCTCCTCCGCCCAGGCGGACCCGAACACGTTGAGGGACGGCGACATCGCCGGCGTCGACCAGAACACGGAAGGTGCCGCAGGTTATTCCGACCTGCTCTACAAATACGTGGCCGGTTTCGAAACACAGATGGCGTTCGATGCCGACGCCGACATCTCCACCAACGCGACACTGCTCGATTTCACCAGCGACTCGATCGGCTGGGTCCAGGAATATCGCAGCGACGCGACGACCGCGGCCGAAAACACCTCCGCGATGCTGAACCGGTCCGAGGAAGCCTATTCCAACGCGACCGGCGTGAACCTCGACGAAGAACTTATCCTGCTGCTCGACATCGAACAGTCCTACAAGGCGGCCTCCAAGCTGCTGTCGACGATCGACGAGATGCTGGCAAGCCTTATGGAGGCCGCGAGCTAACCATGAAGACCACCAATATCTCCTCGCTGGCCATCAGCAAGGCCATGCAGCTGACAACGTCAAACTCCATGGCGGAAGTCTCCAAGCTCGAAGTGGAATCGGTGACCGGCACCTATGCCGACGTCGGCCTCGAACTCGGCACCCGGACATCGACGAGCGTCGACTATTCCCGGGAAAGCAGCCGGCTGCAGTCGATCATCGATGCCAACGCACTTGCCGAGCAGCGCATGGAATCCTCGCAGCTGGCGCTGGAAAACATGTCGGGCTCCTCGCAGTCCCTGCTGGACTCCATCATCGCGCTCAGCGGCAACTCGGACTCGAGCAGCCTTCAGGTCGCGGCCGACACCGCGATGGCAACGCTCGAAAATTTCGTCAGCTACACCAATTCTGCGGTCAACGGCGAATATCTGTTCTCGGGTATCAGCACGGACGTGCAGACGCTGGACGACAGCTTCATCACCGATATCACGACCGACTTCAACACGGCGTTTGCCACCTTCAAGACGGCGAACGGCATTGCATCGAACGCCGACGTCACCGAAGCGCAGATGGCGCAGTTTCTGTCGGACTATGAAACTGCGTTCAACTGGTCGTCCTGGACTAACGCATCTGACACCACAATGTCGACGCGTATTAGCACATCGGAAACCGTATCGACATCGACAAGCGCCAATACCGATGGTTTCAAGAGCCTTGTGCTCGCCGCGGTGGTATCGTCACAGCTTGTGAATTCTGGTCTGAACGCCAGCGCCCTCAGCGTCGTGAATACGGCGGCCACCGATTATGCCGGTTCGGCGATCACCGGGCTGGACAGCCAGCGCTCCCTGCTCGGTCTCTCGCAGGAGCGCGTGGAAAAGGCCAACACATACATGGAACAGCAGAAGTCGATCATCGACACCCAGCTGACGGGTCTGATCGGCGTGGATACCGAGGAGGCATCGGTGCGGTTGACGACGCTGCTGACGCAGATCGAGACCTCCTACACCATCACTTCCAGGATACTGAACCTCAGCCTTGTAAACTATCTCTGAGTACATCGACGTTGATGAGCGACGGAATTGTAAAGCCATGAAGGAAAAGTAGATGTTCCAGTTTTCATATGCGGAGATCATGGAAGATGATCTCACCCTCGCCAGAGAAAGGGAACGCCAGGTTTTAACGCGGTCGATCGAATATCTCACAGCGGCGAAAGAAGCAGAGCGGTATGGCAAGGAAGCGATCGAGGCAATCTACTACACGCGCCGTGTATGGTTGCGTTTCATAGAAGACCTAAAGCAGCCGGAAAACGAACTCAGTGTTGAACTGAGAGCCAACCTAATCTCGATAGCAATCTGGATTCTCAAAGAGTGCGAGCAGATACGCAAGCGCAAGTCGCAGAATTACCAGGCCATCATTGACGTGACCACCATCATCAGGGATGGATTGAAATGAAAAGCACGCTACGCCTCTCTTTGAAATCAGGCGAAAAGATCTTCGTCAACGGCGCCGTCCTGCGGGTTGATCGCAAGGTATCCATTGAATTTCTCAACGACGTCACCTTCCTGCTGGAGAACCATGTCCTTCAGCCCGAAGACACGACGACGCCTCTGCGCCAGCTGTACTTCATCGCGCAGATGATCCTCATCAATCCGGAAGGGAAGGAACAGTCGCTTGCGCTCTTCCGCAAGTCGATCACCATGCTCCTCTCCTGCTTCCGCAATGAAGAGGTTCGCGCGGAACTGAAGCGCATCGATGCCCAGGTCTCGTCCGGCCGTACCTTCGATGCGCTGAAGGCCATCCGCTCGCTCTACCCCGCCGAGGAGGCCATCCTCAGCAACAATGAAATCACACCCGCAGTCGTCAAGGAACTCCGAAAGGAAATCGCACCATGGTGACAGCAGTCAGCTCCACCACCTCGACCACCTCCACGACGTCGACCAGCTCGTCGACGGCGGCAAACGATGCGGCCTCCGCCTCGCTCGATTACGACAGCTTCCTGCAGCTTCTGATCGCGCAGATGCAGAATCAGGACCCGACCGATCCGATGGATGCGAGCGAGCAGATCTCGCAGCTCGCGACCTTCTCGCAGGTCGAGCAGAGCATCAAGACCAACAGCAACCTGGAAACCATGATCGGCCAGAGCAATCTCGCCAATGCCGCCTCCTACGTGGGCAAGGCACTCGAGAGCGCCGACGGCGAGACCACCGGGATCGTCGCCTATGTTTCCGTCACCTCGGACGGCATGGTCGCAACCACCACCGATGGAAAAGAGATCACCATCGAAAACGGCATCATCGTCGGCGAGGTGGCCTCTTAATCCGAGGTCGAGAATCGGCTATTCTTAAAATTGTGGGAGACCGGCGGTCGGCACTGCCGGTCTTTTCTGCTTTATGAGCCAAAGAAGTACGCCATGAACGAAGCTGACGCTCTCGACATCCTGCGCAACGCGATCTGGACGATCCTCGTTGCGTCCGGTCCTGCGGTTCTCGCCGCCATGGTGGTCGGCGTGGCGATTGCGCTGATCCAGGCGCTGACCCAGGTTCAGGAAATGACGCTGACATTCGTGCCGAAGATCATCGCGGTCATGGTCGCCATCGCGCTGTCGGCGCCCTTTGTCGGCGCCCAGATCTCGCTCTTCACCAACCTCGTCTTCTCGCGCGTGCAATCGGGCTTCTGATCCGCCGCGTTCAATGAAAAGAGCCCCCGCCGATGCATCATCCATCGGCGGGGGCTCTTTCGTTGTTCCAATACGGTGAAACGTCCGTCCGGGTTATGGCCGGCGTTTCCAGCCTGGCCCGAGCGGGCTTCGTTCAGACCGTCTCCAGGCTTGCCGGAAAATGGTCGTCGAGCCACTGGGGCCAATCCAGTATGGTAATCCTTTCCGGACGCATGCCGGCATGGATCTTCCACGTCTTGATGTATGGCGATGCCTCGGTCAGCAACTGGCGGTACAGGGCGGACAGTGGCGCAGTTCTCGACAGAAGGTGGATCTCCTTGCGGGTACCTTTCCCGATGATGGTCCTGCGGATCGCTTCGGTAACGGTCTCGCAGACCACGAAAATGACCGGGTCCCGATCGTCCAGGGCAAGCCCCGACAGCAGGGCCGGGATATCGACCGTCCTGTCGGCGTCGAGCAGGACGGCCGACGGGTTTTGTTTCGTGTGCAACAGGGTCAGCGGATAGAGCCCGGACAGGACCTCGTCCTGCCGTCTTGAACTGTCATAGGCCGAACCGGAGGACTGCCGGGACTGGTCATAGATCGTCGGACGCTTGACATCGATGGCGGCCAGCCAGTTCTGCCGACGCGGCACGACATATCCGGGAATCCGGTTGCGCTGGAGGAACTCGCAGAGCCAGATATCCGCCATGTTGGGATGCCGGAAATCACTCAGTTTCATCGTGATGACGCTCGAATGGAACATGCTTGTGCCGGACGCCGGCACATGAACCAGACGCCGCCGCAGCAGACCCTGCTGGAAGTGGAATACCGCCCGGTTGCCTTCGGCATAATAGGTTGTCGCCGGCTGCAGGATGATCGAGCCGTGAACGGAAACGACGCTTCGCCCGCCAGTAGAGGCAAGTTCCGCAATCATTCGCTCGACGAAATCGTCGGGATAGATGATGTCGTCATCGCAGGTTATGTAAAGCGCATCGCTGACCTGCTCCAGCCCCCAGAACTTGCCGGCATCGCCATACTGTTTGCCGTCCTCATCGATGAAATAGGTAATCTTCGGGTGGCTGCGAACGAATTCCGGCGCTTCCTTGAAGCCGTTCAGATAGAGGAACATCCTGTCGATCTGCGGCAGAAGCGAGTTGACGGCTGCCCGCATCGCGATCTCGTTTCCCGCAACGGTGGCCATGCCCGCATAGATGCCGGTGGTCGGCGGAAGTGCGGCCAATGCCTCCGGCGCAATCAGGTCCAGCGCGCGCTCGCCGGCATAGGCGACGGGATCGACCATCTTGAACAGATAGGTCGGCGTGTGATTGTAAACCTTGATCTTGCGATAGCCGAAGGGACGCAGGATGGCTTCGATCTCCCGCAGGGCCCCGACGGTCGCCGCCTCGATAATCAGCGCCGGTTTCGAGCGCTTGAGGGTTTCCGTCGCCCCTTTCAGCACTTCGCATTCCATGCCTTCGACGTCGATCTTGATAAGGCTGACCAGGCGATCGCCGACAACCTCGTCAAGACTGACGATTTCGATGTCGCCGCCCGAGTCTTGCGTCACCTGGGCCATGCCGAGATTGCTGCTGTTGGTATCGACGATGCGTCCGCTTCCGGCGGTCTCTCCAAGCGCGACGGCATGGAGTTCCACCTTCTGCTTCAGCCCGTTGAGTTCGATATTGGCGGAAAGCACGGCAAGGGCTTGCGGGTTCGGCTCGAATGCCAGGACGCTGGCGCCGAGCACCTTGCTGAAAAACAGCGTATGGTTCCCGATATTGGCGCCTGCGTCGATGGCTAGCGCTCCATCAGGGATCAGTGGAGCGATATCCTCGAGCATCCGCTGTTCGTAGAACGTCCGGCTGCGCAGGATATGCTTCTGGATGTGATCTTCGGAATCCGGAAGATGAAATGCGATCCGCGTCTCGTTGACCTCGATTTCGCATGTGGCGCTTACGGTATTAGGCATTTGCAATCTTTCCCCCGCTGGGCGAACTGGACGTTATTAGCCGCCGACGACCACAAGGCCGGTGCCGCCGATGCCATCCAGGCAGAATTTGAGGCCGGAACTCAGGCGACGCCATCCGTCGACGGCGAATTCCGCCGAAGCCCGTTCCCTCGTCAGAACGCCAAGCCTGAAGCCCGCCGGTTCGAGGAGGGGAGCGATGGCTGGCAAGGAAACCGACGCGCAGTTTCCTTCGGCTTCTTCCTCGCGGACGTCGACGATGACGAGATCGAATTTCGCTTCCGAAGACAGTGCCTTGGTATCGGCGAAGGGCGCCGTCACACTGCCCACGGTCACGGATGCGGAGGTCGCCTCGACGATCTCCGCAACGCTGGAGAAGCCGCTGACGGCCAGCTTTGCGCTCAGCCGTTCCGCCTGCTCCGACGACGAGGTGAGGCAGGTCAGCGTCACGCCCTGTGCTGCGGCGGTCAGAGCGGCCAGGAACACGGCGGAACTGGCGGCGCCGACATGTAGGATCCTGTTCGACCTGCCGCTGGAAATGAACTGCCACAGTGTCCAGACCTGCATGGGCGTCAGCGAACTGCGTCCGACGACCGCCTGCGCATCGAGAAGAGTGGGGCATGCCACAACCAGAAGGTCGGCGGCCTTCTCGCCCCAGACCGCCGATGGCTCGGCAAACCTTGCCAGTTGCGCTCCGGAGGAAGTCTCGATGCTGCCCGCAGCGGCTTGAGCGTCCCGTCCGCCCTTAACGAGCGGCAGCGGCGGCTTGTGCAGGATCTCCTGCGCACAACGCTGCTGAACGGCAGAGTTGAGGCCCTGCGAGGTCGGGTCGAGATTGTGGTGGGAGTACGGGTTCGTCGCGGTGTAGCGGTAGGCATTGACCGGGATGAATTCGTATTCGCGGGTCTGGTCGATGATCGGGAAGGCGAGCGCAATATCGCAGGCAGCGGGAAACCACGCTCCGGTGCTGTCCTTCAGATAGCTCTCCGGCACGTTTCCAAGCAGACTCGCGCGAAAACTGAAGAAGTGGCTTGTCTTCCAGCCCTGCTGACGCGGCGGAATGTTGGGATTAAGCGGACCGTTGCCGCCCACTGCTCCGGAATCGGTGATGTAGTTGGTCCAGACGACGTCGCGACCTGCGGCATAGCTTTGCGCCATGCGTTCGAGAATGCCGAAGTCGACGAGTTGATCGTCCCCGTCGAGTACCGCGATGAACTCGGCGTCCTTCGCCCTGGGCACGAGATGTTCCCAGACGTTGCGGGCCTTGCCGAACTGGCTCTCGTTGCGGATGTAGGAATGTTTGCCGGGGAAAAGCTCCCTAAGATACCGGCGCGCAATGTCACCCGTCGCATCTTCCGAGGCGTCGTCGATGTAGAGGACATGAAGATTGTCATGCGTTTGACGGGCCAGACTGGCAAGAGACGCGGCCGCATACATCTCGCAGTTCCTCGCCGTCATGTAGATCAGCGCTTTTCCTGACTGCGTATTTTCGGACATGGGAATAAAGCCTCGAACGAAGTTGGCTGCTCTCTAAGCAGATGTTTGACGATACGCAGGGGCCTCTCGGGAAGGTCCGGGCGAGGATCGATCGGATCGGTCCCGCAGCGTTGGGAAGCATCTCGATTTCGCGCGAAAAATACCGGAACTGGGGCAGAAGCGAGCCTTCAATGCGAAGCGCCTTCGGACTTTGCCGCGGGCGGTTTCTCGCCCTCGACAATCTTGACGGTGTGGGATCTGCGGCTTGGATCTTCCGACCTCAGATCGGCCTTCGAGAGATAATCGAGTTGCTCGACGATCACGCCTGTTACGATTTCCTCGCCGAACTGTGCATTGATGCCGTCCTTGACCCTGGTCTTGAAGCCGGCGACATCGAGCCTGCCGGTATTGGGAAGGTCGATTAGCTTGTCGCCCACCAAAAGTCCGAACAACTGATCGGTGATGTAGGGGGCGACCGGCACATGGATCTTCTTGGCCTTGTCGCTGTCGACGATCACCGAAAGGCGGGCCAGGAAATAGCCGGAGACCTCGCCGTCGCTGACGACAGGAAGGCTGAGTGTCTCGCCGCTCACGTATTCGGTTGGCGTTTCGACCTTGGCTTCGGCATTTTCATCCGGCTTGCCGCCGAGCGATACGGCCGCATAGACACCGCCGAGTGTCAGAGCGCAAACCCACAGGCCGACGAGAAGGATCTTGATCATTTCCGCTCACGAACGAGGAATTGTTCCTGCGAATAGGTGCCGTCGTCATCGGCCTGCTGGGCCGCATTCTTCAGCAGTTCGGTCACCGCGCGGACGGCGCGCATATGGGCTTCCACCCGACGGGCATTCAGGTCGAGTTTGGCCTTCAGGCTATGAAGCTGTTCGAGATAGGCCGCCGCGATTTCCCGTGTATCGGTGTCGCGGAACAGCATCGTCAGCTCGTAGAGGCAGCGGCTCTTGTGGGCGTTCGAGACCTTGAAATCGAAATCCGGATCCGTACCGATGCGCTGGTTCTCGTTGTCAATGATGACCTCGAGCCGGCCGAGCACCGTCTTGATACGGTAATCGCTGTTGACTACTTCCATTTTATTTCACCCCTTGGCGTGCTGTGTTCAGCTTGTCTTGTTGTCGGCGGATGCGCTCGTCCCGGTCTCGGAAGAGAGCAGCGTCTTGCGCTGGAAGTCCGTAATCATGCTGATTGCCATGTCACGGTCGGACTGGTCGGTCACGGCGTTGGGAGCCTCGGCACGCTCGCGCTGTAGCGACTGAGTGTAGACCTGTTCGGCGATGCCAATGCCGCCGCGCTTCGAAACCTCGTTGGCGATCTGCTCAGCCATCATGCTCTTCCAGAATTCACCGGCGGAGCCCTTGCCGTAGATCTCCTCGCTCTCCTTGGGCATCATGTCCTGAATGAAGGTCGACAGAATGCTGGCCTCGAACTTGCGGTAGGTCTCGGGCACTTTGCCGTCACTGGCCGGCACGGGGGCATTGCCGAGACCGGCTTTCGACGCGGCGCTTCCGGCAGTGCCGATCATCGATGCGAAGCCGGCATTGCTGGCGGTCAGAACCGCCGCCTCGTTCGCGGCGCTGGTCGCTCGCAGTTTTTCCCTGGCCGCCAGCAGATCACTGGGATCGGCCGCCTTGACCACATCGAGAACAAGGTCGCTGGGAGGAGATATTGCCACGTCGTCTTCCTTCTGCGTTAGGTCCGGCGATCATGTCACCCAAAGCTTGCTGGAGGCTGGTGTGTTTTAGCACTTGCCTTGAAAGACTTGCCTCTCATGCGAATCGCGATCTCTCAGGTTCGCTCCGCACGCTTCAAGCCCTTGTTTCAATGCAGTGTCGCAGCGTTGAAAACGCTTATACGCTTTTGCTTAACGTGCCTGGCGATCGGCAGGCGCCAGCGCGATGGTCAGTTCGACGAGGTCGTAGACGGCGTTGTCGTCGGCCACGCGCTGTTCCGCCTCGCGCGCATCCTTCATCTTTTCCTCCAGCCGGTCACCCTTTTTCCGTTCCTTGGCAAGGCGGCTTTCCTGGGCCCTCTGGAGGTGGCCGAGTTGCTTGTCTCTGCTGGTGAGCCGGGAAAATCGCTCGAGATAGTGGCGCGACAGCGGCCGATGCAGCGGATCGAGCGAGGTCATGACGCCGACCGTGCGTACCGTTGCTTCCGCGACCTCGTTGCGTTCGCGGATGACCATGGAGAGCTCGTTCTCGGCCATCTTCTCTATATGGCGCTGTACCGCCACCAGTCGCTTCAGCTTTTTCGATTTTTCGTCGCCAGCCATCGCTCTCTCCTAGAGGCTGCTGAAGAGCGGCCCGAAGGCCTGCACGAACTGGTCGAGCATCGCCGCGATGCCGAAATAGAGAAGCAGAAGGCCGCCGAACAGCGCATAGGGCGTGGAGATGAAATAGAGCGGGATCTGCGGCGCCAGCTTGTTGATGAGGCCGACCACGACGTTGAAGAGCAGGCCGAACAGCAGGAAGGGGCTTGCCAGCCGCAACATAATCATCAGCGTGGCGCTCATGGTGTCGGTCAGGCTAATCAGCATCTGCTGGGGGTCTACCATCCGCCCCACCGGCAGGGCGACATAGGAGTCCGCCAGTGCCTTGATGATGATGTGGTGGAAATCCGTGACGAAGAGAACCAGCAGGGCGCCGAAGGTCATGATGCTCGTGAGCTGGTTTTCGGGCGTGTCCTCAAGCGGGTCGGAGGTCGGCTGGGCATTGAAGGAAATCATCATGCCGACCACCGTGCCGGTGAACTGCATGCCGAGTGTATAGAGATGGGCGATCAGCCCGAACATGACCCCGGTCAGCGTCTCCGAGAAGATCAGCGTGATGTAGGTAACGGAATCCCCGGTTGCCCGGGGATAGAGGATGTCCCAGAAGAGCGGCAGCAGACCGATCGACATTGCCAGCGAGAGGAACAACCTGATTTGCATCGGCATGCGCGCCGATGAGAAGCCCGGCATGGTCATCATGCAGCCACCGATCCGGCAGAACGCCAGAAACAGCGCCATGATGGTCCCCTGCGGATCTGAAATCATGAAATGGAGCCGAGAATCTTGATTTCTGTGCCTTTGGCCAATTCCACGTGCGAGAGTACCGGCAGCGTGCTGAAGAGGCGTTCCGTAATCATGCGCACATAGGAGCGCGTTTCCGGCAGCGTGACAAGTACGAAGGGCAGGCCTTCGTCCATGAATTCACGGATAACCTTGCTGGCTTCGGCGCTGAACTCCTCGACATGGCGCGGATCAATGTCGAATTCGATGACATCGCCCTTGGCGTCGCGCTTGATCGCCTGCTGGAAGATCACGTCCCATTTGGTGCCCAGGCGTACGACGCGCAGGATGCCATTGTCGGAGAGATCGCCGCAGATCTGCTGCGCCATGCGGATGCGGACGTGCTCGACGATCTGCTCGGTCTTGCGCAGATGGGGCGCAAGTTCGGCCACCGCTTCCAGAATGAGATGCAGGTTGCGGATCGAAACGCGCTCGGCGAGCAGCAGTTTCAGGATGGCCTGCAGGCCGGAATAGGACATGTGCGAAGAGCAGATCTCGTCGGCAAGCTTCTTGTATTCCGGATCGAGCCGCTCGATCAGCATCTTCACGTCCTTGAAGGAGAGCAGCATCGGCAGGTTGTTGCGGATGACCTCGCTCACATGGGTAAGAAGCGTCGAGATATTGTCGATCGGGTGGAAACCCTCGCGCTTGAGGTCCTCGACGAAGTTTTCGAGCACGGAGACCGCCGGCATGCCGAAAGCGGGATCACGCACCTCGTCGCCCGGCACGGTCGGCTTACGGCCCTTGCCGGTAATCACCAGGACTTCACCGACGCGCAGCGTATTGGCGGCGACCGTCGTGCCGTGGATGCGGATCTGGTAAGACTTGTCCGGAATGGCGATATCGTCGGTGACCTTGATTTCCGGAACCACGAAGCCGTATTGCGCGGCAAACTTCTTGCGCATCTTCCCGACGCGGAACGCAAGCTCCTGATGGGCGCCGAGCAGGCGCGGCGAGATGTGCTTGCCGAGCGCCAGTTCGATTTCCGTCGTGCGCAGCACGTTCTTGACGGTGTCGCGCTCGGCCTCCTGATTGTGGACGGCCTTCTTCTCTTCCTGTTCGCGAAGCGCCTTGTTCTCTGCTTCGATCTGGCGCGGAATAAACCAGGAGCCGAAGGCGAGAACGCCGCTCAGGAACATGAACGGCAGGAAGGGAAGGCCGGGCATGAGAGCCAGCACCGCCATCAGCACGGCAGCGACCGACATGGCCTTCGGGTAACCGCTGAGCTGTCCGATAACGGCCTGGTCGGTGGAACCGAGCGTACCGCCGCGGGTGACGAGAAGGCCAGCGGCGAGCGAGACGATGAGGGCCGGAATCTGCGAAACGATACCGTCGCCGACGGACAGCTTGACGAAGACGTCCGCCGCCTGGCCGATTTCCATACCGTGGCGGAAGTAACCGATGATGATGCCGCCGAAGACGTTGATGGCGGTGATAATCAGGCCGGCGACGGCGTCGCCGCGCACGAACTTCGATGCACCGTCCATGGCGCCGAAGAAGGAGCTTTCCTCCTCCAGTTCCTTGCGCCGGCGCTGGGCCTCCTTTTCGTCGATGATACCGGCGGAAAGGTCGGCATCGATCGACATCTGCTTGCCGGGGATGGCATCGAGGGTGAAGCGGGCGCCGACTTCCGCGATACGGGTGGCACCCTTGGTGATGACGATGAAGTTCACCGTAATCAGGATGAGGAAGACGATCAGACCGATGACGAAGTCGCCGGACATCACCAGGCTAGAAAAGCCGGCGATGACGCCGCCCGCGGCCCCGTGTCCCTCATGGCCATGAGAAAGGATCACGCGCGTCGTCGCGATGTTGAGCGACAGCCGCACCATCGTGGAAATCAGAAGAATGGTCGGGAAGGACGAGAAATCGAGCGGCCGCTGGATCCACAACGCCACCATCAGGATCAGCACCGAGAAGGCGATCGAGAAGGCAAGCCCCATGTCGATCAGAAACGGGGGGATTGGCAGGAACAGGATGCACAGGATGACCACGATACCGAGGGCAAAGCCGATATCGCGGCCGCGCGGCGCAACTTTCGGGATAGTCAAAACACTAGGGGGAGTGGCCATTCCTGCTCCGTCTCGTCATGAGATCAGCAAAGACTTCGATTTCACGTTCATGTGAAACTGGCGCCCGACGCGCGTTTTCAGGTCGCGGGGCAATCCAGTCCACCCGGGAGCCTAGAGACTGAAGCTTGCGCGAGAGTGGCCAAAATCCTCCAGCGGAGTGTTTCGCAACGCCCGGATCGTTAAGGCCAGAGGCGGTATGTTAACTATTTGTTAACATTTATGGCGTAAGCGGGTAGATGGATAATCGCGCAATGTGGGCGCCTTGGGCAGGCCATGATGTGGCCGTTTCTTCACGGAAGGGCTCCCGGTGACGTCGACGACCACGCTTTCGACCTATACGAGTTATCTCCTTGTCAACAGGGATATGAATACCTCGTTGAACCGGGTTGCCAACGAATCGACCGTCGCGCGCGATACCGCCTACTACGAAGAAAACATCGGCAAGGTCACGACCGTCGACGAATTCGTCAACGACTACAGGCTCTTCTCCTATGCGATGAAGGCCTATGGTCTTGAGGACATGACCTACGCCAAGGCGTTCATGAAGAAGATCCTCGAAAGCGACCTGACGGACGATTCGAGCTTCGCCAACAGCCTGACCGACACCCGCTACGCGGAATTCGCCGCTGCTTTCAATTTCTCCGGCGAGACGGCGAAGGCCCAGACCTCCGTGCAGACGGACACCCTGCTTGCCGCCTATGAGGATTCCTTTGCGGCGGAAGAAGACGCGATCCAGACCGAAATCGACTACTACGAGAGCAAGATCGGCAGCATCACCAGCGTCGACCAGCTGATCGGCAACGACCGGCTGCGCAGCTATGTGCTGGAATCCTTCGGGCTGGATGCGACCTACACCTCGAAGAGCTACCTGAAGCAGGTCCTGACCAGCGATCTTTCCGACACCAACAGCGTTGCCAACCAGGCAAGCAGCGACGCCTGGCGAGAACTGGCGGCATCCTTCAACTTCAACACGGACGGCAGCGTCAACGGCTCGGCCCAGACCAGCGACCAGATCGAGGATCTCCGCCTCGACTATATCTACAATGCATCGACCTATCCGTCGGACCTGCTCTATGAGGCGAACCAGGCCTATTGGGAGAAGAATGCCGCCTCCGTGACGACCGCCACCGAACTGGTGTCCGACGAGCGGCTGCTGTCCTACGTCAAGACGGCCTTCGGCCTGCGCGACACGATCATGGCGTCGAGCGTCGCGAGCCTGATGTCGAATGAGAGCTTCGCCTCGGTATATGGCAACACCGAGCTTCTGGACTATTTCAACTTCGAGACCGATGGAACCGTCACCTCGGGCGAGAGCGCCCTGAGCAGCGATCAGATCACCTCGCTGGCGAGCAAGTATAAGACTGCCTTCCAGGAAGACCAGCAGGCCGCAGTCGACGACGCCTTGTCCAATTTCGAGACCCGTATCGCCGCCGTCACCAATATCGACGATTTCCTGACGACCAACAGCGACTATTACGAGAGCGACGACAATACGGACAACGACGATACCTACGACGAGGTCACCGAGATCTGGGATGTCGCGCTGCGTGCCTACGGCATCGACCCCGACGAGGTCAGCATGTCGGAACTTCGCAAGATCCTGGCCAGCGACGTCGACGACGAGGACAGCTATGTCAACACGCTCGACGACGAGCGTTACGTCAATCTCGTGAAGGCGTTCAACTTCAATTCCGAAGGCGAGATCGAGGTACCTCTCCTCGTCCAGTCCGAGAACGTCATCAACGACTATGCCTCGGCCTATACCGACCAGAAGACGCGGTTCCTGGAAGGCACCGAGCTGGATGATGCCCAGGAAGCCGCCGACGAGGAAATCGAATATTACAAGACGCAGATGGAAACGATCACCACGCTGGACCAGTTCCTGGCGGACGAGCGCCTCACCAGCTTCGTGCTCGAGGCGAAGGGTATCGATCCGGAGAGCGTAACGAGTGAAGAACTGCGCCAGATGTTCGAGTCCGACCTGACGGATTCGAAGAGCTACGTGAACACGCTTTCCGACAATACGTTCGCGGAAATCGTCGCCTCGTTCAACTTCGACAGCGAGGGCAACCTGTCGAGCGATCCGGTGGGGACGATCCAGCAGCGGGGCGGCACGCTCGAGACGGTCAACAAATACCTCCGCCAGACTCTGGAAGAGGAACAGGGCGACGCCAACGAGGGCGTCCGCCTTGCCCTTTACTTCCAGCGCATGGCGCCTTCGATCACCAGCGCCTACGACATTCTCGGCGACGACGCATTGCTGGAATTCTTCAACACCGCCTTCAGCATGTCCGACTACTTCTCGAGTCAGGACGTCGAGAAGCAGGCAAGCACCGTCGAGAATTTCATCGATCTCGAACAGCTCCAGGACCCCGAATATGTCGAGAAACTGGTGAAGCGCTACACCGCGCTCTACGACACGGAAAACGGCACCACCGATTCCGCCGCCCTGTCGATCCTGACCGGGGTGAACTCGATCAGCGCCGATACGCTGCTCGCCGTCGCACAGCTTTCGGCCAAGTAACGGAAGAACCGGGCTCCGCCCTGCGCCGGAACGGACGGCTGCGCCAATCGCCTTTGTCAGTAGAAACAAACACCGCAGCGATCACTCGCTGCGGTTCTTTAATTCTGCGATCCGTTCTAGGGAGGCGGCCGTGGCGATGCGGGCGGTTCATCCGCCCGCGGGGGAA
>NZ_JAGGCS010000026.1 GCF_022884085.1 Paenirhizobium cremeum | reverse complement strand
AACGTGCGGCTTCGTGCGCTCAAACTTACTCTTTGCCATTTTCGGCTCTCCGTTTTCCTGTTTTCCCTTGAGGGAAGAATTCCGTTGTTATTGCGAGGTCCTAACGTATTCCGGTCACTTCTGACCGGAATACTTCGCCTGGATTTCCTGGGCCACGTTGGACGGCACAGGCGCATAGTGGTCGAACACCATCGAGTACTGGGCGCGCCCCTGCGACATCGAGCGCAGGTTATCGACGTACTTGAACATGTTCGCCAGCGGCACGTGGGCGTTGATGACCACGGCGATGCCGCGGCTTTCCTGACCCTGGATCTGACCACGGCGGGAGTTGAGGTCGCCGATCACGTCACCGACATAGTCTTCCGGCGTGACGACTTCGACCTTCATCATCGGCTCGAGGAGCTGGGCACCGGCTTCGCGGGCAGCTTCACGGAAGCATGCGCGGGAAGCGATTTCGAAGGCCAGAACCGACGAGTCAACATCGTGGAAGGCACCGTCAACCAGCGTCGCCTTGACGCCGAGCATCGGGAAGCCAGCCAGCGGACCCGAAGACAGGACGCTTTCGATACCCTTCTGAACGCCCGGGATGTATTCCTTCGGAACGGCACCGCCGACGATCTTCGATTCGAACTTGAAGTCGTCGCCTTCCGGGTTCGGTTCGAAGATGATCTTGACGCGAGCGAACTGACCGGTACCACCCGACTGCTTCTTGTGGGTGTAGTCCTTTTCCGTCTGGCGCGTGATGGTTTCGCGGTAGGCAACCTGCGGAGCACCGACGTTGGCTTCAACCTTGAACTCGCGACGCATGCGGTCGACGATGATGTCGAGGTGAAGTTCGCCCATGCCAGCAATGATGGTCTGGCCGGATTCCTGGTCAGTCTTGACGCGGAAGGACGGGTCTTCGGCCGCCAGGCGGTTGAGCGCGAGGCCCATCTTTTCCTGGTCGCCCTTGGACTTCGGTTCGATCGCGATCTGGATAACCGGTTCCGGGAATTCCATGCGCTCGAGGATAACCGGCTTCAGCGGATCGCAGAGCGTGTCACCCGTCGTGGTTTCCTTGAGGCCGGCGAGAGCAACGATGTCGCCTGCGAAGGCTTCTTCGATGTCTTCACGACTGTTGGAGTGCATCTGCAGCATGCGGCCGACGCGCTCGCGCTTGTCCTTGACCGTGTTCATGACCGAAGCGCCCTTTTCGAGCTTGCCCGAGTAGATGCGGGCGAAGGTCAGCGAACCGACGAAGGGGTCGTTCATGATCTTGAACGCGAGCATGGAAAGCGGCTCGTTGTCGTCAGCGTGACGCTCGATTTCGGCTTCCGTCTTGGCGTCGATGCCCTTGATCGCCGGAATGTCGAGCGGCGACGGCAGATAGTCGACGACGGCGTCGAGCAGCGGCTGAACGCCCTTGTTCTTGAAGGCGGTACCGCAGAACATCGGGTGGAACTTGACGTCGATCGTGCCGCGACGAACGAGTTCGCGGATCTTGTCGTTGTCAGGCATGTCGCCGTTCAGATAGGCTTCCATCGCTTCTTCGTCGATCTCGACAACCGTCTCGATCAGCTTTTCGCGATATTCTTCAGCCTTTTCCTTCAGGTCAGCCGGGATCTCGACGACATCCCACTGGGCGCCGAGAGACTCGTCGCGCCAGATCAGTGCGTTCATCTCGATCAGGTCGACAACGCCCTTGAAGTCGCTTTCAGCGCCGATCGGCAGCTGCATGACGACGGCGGTGGCGCCGAGGCGGGTCTTAATCATCTCGACGGAGCGGTAGAAGTCCGCACCGGTCTTGTCCATCTTGTTGCAGAAGATCATGCGCGGAACATGATACTTCTCGGCCTGACGCCAGACGGTTTCCGTCTGCGGCTCAACGCCGGCGTTGGCGTCGAGCAGAGCAATCGCACCGTCGAGCACGCGCAGCGAACGCTCGACTTCGATGGTGAAGTCAACGTGGCCGGGGGTGTCGATGATGTTGAAGCGGCGGGTCTTGCCGTCGCGACCCTTCCAGAAGGTCGTGGTGGCAGCGGACGTGATGGTGATGCCGCGTTCCTGCTCCTGCTCCATCCAGTCCATGGTAGCAGCGCCGTCGTGCACTTCGCCGATCTTGTGAGACTTACCGGTGTAGTAAAGGATACGCTCGGTGGTCGTGGTCTTGCCGGCATCGATGTGGGCCATGATGCCGAAATTGCGGTAGTCTTCGATTTTATATTCGCGAGCCATACGGACTGCCTTTCAATATTCGATCGTTGGATTACCAGCGGTAATGCGAGAAGGCGCGGTTCGCGTCGGCCATCTTGTGCGTGTCTTCACGCTTCTTGACGGCGGAGCCACGGTTGTTGGCGGCATCCATGAGTTCGCCGCAGAGGCGATCGATCATGGTGGTCTCGTTGCGCTTGCGGGCGGCAGCAATCAGCCAACGGATTGCAAGAGCCTGGCGACGCTCCGGACGTACGTCAACCGGAACCTGATAGGTTGCACCACCGACGCGGCGGGAACGAACTTCGACGTGCGGCGCGATGTTATCGAGCGCCTGATGGAACACGCCGAGCGGCTCCTGCTTCAGCTTGCCCTGAACGGCATCAAACGCACCGTAAACGATGCTTTCAGCCACGGACTTCTTGCCGTGAAGCATGATGGCGTTCATGAACTTGGTGACAACGAGATCGCCGAACTTCGGATCCGGGTTGATCTCACGCTTCTCTGCACTATGGCGACGGGACATACTGGTTTGTCTCTCAACAGTTAGGACGCTTTATCACGCGGAGAACCTCGCGCAGCGCCGGAAAAAAATCAAAAATCCGAATTACTTCGGACGCTTTGCACCGTACTTCGAACGGCGCTGCTTGCGGTTCTTGACACCCTGGGTATCGAGAACGCCGCGGATGATGTGGTAACGCACACCCGGCAAGTCCTTTACACGGCCGCCACGGATCATGACGACGGAGTGTTCCTGCAGGTTGTGACCTTCGCCCGGGATGTAGCCGATGACTTCGAAGCCATTGGTCAGGCGGATCTTGGCGACCTTACGCAGAGCCGAGTTCGGCTTCTTCGGGGTCGTGGTGTAGACGCGGGTGCAAACGCCGCGCTTCTGCGGATTTTCCTGCAGAGCAGGAACCTTGTTGCGCTTTACCTGTGCCTGACGCGGCTTGCGGATAAGCTGGTTTACGGTAGGCATATACCCATCCCTTGCAAAATCTTGTCTCTCAAGCCCTCGCGGACCCTGTTTAGCCGTTGCCGGCAGCGATCGCACAATTTTCGTCATGCGCAAAATGTGGCCCGACCCGCTTTTCGCGGATGGACCACAAAAGGCAGAGGACGCACGTCAAGCGCGTCTTGCGTGCAGCATTTGTGTACGTCAACGTGCGAAAAGGACCCTGTTTGAGGCGAACTTCAGAACGAGACGTTCCGAAAAGCCTAACCTCACATAGGCTCCGATGGCGGGCGTACTACTGTTTTCACCCGGTTCCGTCAAGTCTTTATCGCAAATTAATGCCGGATCGCGGGCCCTGGCGGCCGGCCGGGTCCTCTTCTGCACCAAAAACGGACCGCCTGCAATAAATTGGCTTGGGCAATCGCCTGAAACACCCTAGATATTGGCCAAAGCCGTACGGCGCGCCCCCTCTCCTTCCCCTCGATTCGAATCCGAGGGAATCAACCAGGCCGGAAAAGACCGACACCATGATCACCACGCCCGATAACGACAACAATTTCGACGATCCGATGGTGTTCATCATCATCGCCAAGGCCTATGAAACCGAAGGCGGCGAAGGCATCGACCTGCATATCATGCTGACGGCGGCCGACGATGATTCCGCAGTGCGCGCCGCTCTCAACGCGCTGGCGGAAGAAGGTTTCCTCGAAGCCGATCTCGACCAGATCGGCATGGTGACCGCGCCGCCAGACGAAGAGCCCCATGCCTCCGCCTATCAGGGCGCGCTCGAGGGCGAAGTGGCAATCATCCGCTTCAACTAATTCCATCCGGCAACAAGACAAGGAGGGCTGCCGGGAGCCGGCGGCCCTCCTCTTTTTGTACTGAGCTTCCGCCTATTTCCTGACCACCTCGCCGCTCGGCTTCGGCGTGGTATCCGTTTCCGCCGGCAGCACCGGATAGGCGACTTCCGGCATCTTGCCGGTCAACGAGTCGAGGAAGGCAACGATCAGGGTGACTTCCTCGTCGTTCAATTCCTCACCCAATTGCGCAGTGCCCATGACGGCGACCGCCTGCCTGAGGTTCCAGACCTTGCCGGAATGGAAATAGGGCGCAGTCAGGGCGACGTTGCGCAGCGGCGCCGCGCGAAAGACATAGGAATCGTCAGCCGTATTGGTGACGGCGAAGCGGCCCTTGTCATTTTCGGGCAGCACGTCCGCACCGGGCTTTTCGATCAGGCCGAAGGGGAAATAGCCCTCCCCGCCGACATTGATGCCCGAATGGCAGGACGAGCACCCCTTGTCCATGAAGAGCGCCAGACCCTGTTTCTGCTCGGTACTGATGGCGCCGTCGTCCCCGTTCAGCCAGGCGTCAAAGGGTGCCGGCGTAATCAATGTCGCTTCGAAGGCCTCGATCGCCTTGGCAAAATTGTCGAAGGTCACAGGGTCCTCCTCTCCGGGGAAGGCCGCCTTGAACCACGCGACATATTGCGGCATCGATTTCAGCGTCGCCACGACCTGGCCCGGCGTATTCGCCATTTCGACGCCGGCCTGTACCGGCCCCTTGGCCTGCGCCTTCAGGTCTTCGGCGCGGCCGTCCCAGAACTGCGCGATATTGAAGACGGCGTTGAGCGCGGTCGGCGCGTTGCGTGGTCCCTTCTGCCAACCGTGGCCGATTGACGTCTCCAGATTATCGTCGCCGCCTGTCGCAAGGTTATGGCAGGAATTGCACGAGAAGACGCCCGACGCCGACATGCGCGGGTCGAAGAACAGCGCCTTGCCGAGTGCGATCTTCTCGGGCGTTATCGCATTATTGGCCACCGCCGGCGTGGTGGACGGCAAGGGTTTGAAAGTCGCAAGCGCCGTTTCCCTGAGATCCGCCGGGACGGGATCGGCGGAAAATGCCGAGGTTGCAAGAAGCAATACTGCGACCGAAGTCAGTAGCTTTTTCATCATCGCCTCCGTTCGTTGTGAACGGAGAACATATTAGAATAATTCTAAATCGCAGCTTTGCGCTCGATCAATGCTTAGATCCGGCAGATATGGGGTGCAATGAAAAAAGGCGTCCGGAGGGCCCGGACGCCTTTCAATCGTCAACTGCGCGGTGCGACAAAATCGCACCGCCCGTATTGCCTTATTCCGCAGCCGGAGCGTTCTCGGCCGAAGCGAGATCCTGCAGCATCGGAGTGGCGATATCCGCACCCGTACCCTTGCGGCGTTCCTCGAGAATGAGGTCGTCGCGAGCCGTCGCGATGCGGCGGATCTGGGTCATGGTGCCGCCCGTACCGGCCGGGATCAGACGGCCGACAATGACGTTTTCCTTCAGGCCCTGCAGCGTGTCGGTCTTGCCGGCGATCGCAGCTTCCGTGAGAACCTTGGTGGTTTCCTGGAAGGATGCAGCCGAAATGAACGACGGGGTCTGCAGCGAGGCCTTCGTGATGCCGAGGAGAACGGGCTCGCCGTAAGCCGGCTTCTTGCCTTCCTCGATCAGGCGCTCGTTGACCTCGTCCAGTTCGATGCGGTCGACATTGTCGCCCACGATGTACTGGCTGTCGCCGGACTCGGTGATCTCGACCTTCTGCAGCATCTGGCGAACGATCACCTCGATGTGCTTGTCGTTGATGACAACACCCTGCAGTCGGTAGACTTCCTGGATTTCGTTGACCAGGTACGAGGCGAGTGCCTCGACGCCCTTGATCGCCAGGATGTCGTGCGGAGCCGGGTTACCGTCGAGGATGTAATCACCCTTTTCGATATAGTCGCCGTCCTGAAGGTGGAAGGGCTTGCCCTTCGGGATCAGGTACTCGACAGGCTCGACACCGTCTTCCGCCGGCTCGATGATGACACGACGCTTGTTCTTGTAGTCACGGCCGAGGCGGATCGTACCATCGATCTCTGCGATGATGGCGTGATCCTTCGGACGGCGAGCCTCGAACAGTTCGGCAACGCGTGGCAGACCACCGGTGATGTCCTTGGTCTTGGCGCTTTCGAGCGGCGAACGGGCCAGAACGTCACCCTGGGAGACCTTCTGGCCGGGTTCGACCGACAGGATCGCGTCGACCGAGAGCTGGAACCGGGCTTCGCCGCCACGGGCAAGCTTCAGCACATTGCCAGCGGCATCCTTGATGACGATGGCCGGCTTGAGGTCCGAACCACGCGGGGTCGAACGCCAGTCGATGACCTGACGCTTGGTGATACCGGTCGACTCGTCGGTCGCTTCCGAAACGGAGAGACCGTCGACGACATCCTCGAAGTGCACGATACCCTCGACTTCCGTCATCATCGGACGGGTGTAGGCATCCCACTCTGCGAGACGCTGACCGCGACGAACCTTGTCGCCGTCGTCCACGAAGACCTTCGAACCGTAGGCGACACGCTGCGACGAGCGCTCGACACCGCGTTCGTCCAGGATGGTGATCGCCATGTTGCGGCCCATGGCAATGAGATTGCCCTCGGAATTGCGCAACAGGTTGCGGTTCTTGATCGCGATCGTACCTTCGTACGATGCTTCAAGGAACGACTGGTCGACCACGTTGGCGGTACCGCCAAGGTGGAAGGTACGCATGGTGAGCTGCGTGCCCGGTTCACCGATCGACTGCGCGGCGATAACGCCTACGGCTTCGCCCATGTTAACCGGCGTACCACGGGCCAGGTCGCGGCCGTAGCAGACCGAGCAGACGCCCGTCTGGATTTCGCAGGTCAGTGCCGAACGGATACGAACCGACTGGATACCAGCCTTCTCGATCTCGGCGACATCGGCCTCGACGATCATCCGGCCAGCATCGACAATGCGTTCGCCGGTAATCGGGTTGTCGATGTTGTCGAGCGCGGTGCGGCCGAGGATGCGGGCGCCAAGCGACGCCACGACCTGACCGGCATCGACGATCGCCGTCATGGTGAGGCCCTTGTCGGTGCCGCAATCCGGCGAGTTGACGATGCAGTCCTGGGCCACGTCGACGAGACGACGGGTCAGGTAACCCGAGTTCGCAGTCTTCAGGGCGGTATCTGCCAGACCCTTACGGGCGCCGTGAGTCGAGTTGAAGTACTCGTTCACGGTCAGGCCTTCCTTGAAGTTCGAGATGATCGGCGTCTCGATGATTTCACCCGACGGCTTGGCCATGAGGCCACGCATGCCGCCCAGCTGGCGCATCTGGTTCGGAGAACCACGGGCACCCGAGTGGGACATCATGTAGATCGAGTTCATCGGCTTCTGGCGACCCGTTTCCGGATCGAATTCGACGGCCTTAATGCGGGCCATCATTTCTTCAGCGACCTTTTCGGTTGCCTTGCCCCAGGCGTCAACGACCTTGTTGTACTTCTCGCCCTGGGTGATCAGGCCGTCGTTGTACTGCTGTTCGTATTCCTTCACCAGGGCTTCGGTATCGCCGACGATCTTAACCTTGGTGTCCGGAATGACCATGTCGTCCTTGCCGAACGAAATGCCGGCGCGGCAGGCGTGAGCGAAACCGAGCTGCATGATGCGGTCGCAGAAGATGACCGTGTCCTTCTGGCCGCAATGACGATAGACCGTGTCGATCATCTTGGAGATGTTCTTCTTGGTCATTTCCTGATTGCAGATGTCGAAGGGAACGTTGACATTCTTCGGCAGCAGCTCACCGATAATCAGACGACCCGGAGTGGTGTCGTAGATCTTCGAAACCGGGTTGCCTTCGGCGTCCACGGTCTTGAAGCGGCCCTTGATCTTGGCGTGCAGCGTGACGACCTTGTTTTCCAGAGCATGGTGCAGTTCGCCCATGTCGGAGAAGGCCATGCCCTCGCCCGGCTCGTTCTGGTTCATGATCGACAGATAGTAGAGGCCGAGAACCATGTCCTGCGACGGAACGATGATCGGTGCACCGTTTGCCGGATGCAGGATGTTGTTCGTCGACATCATCAGCACGCGGGCTTCAAGCTGGGCCTCGAGCGACAGCGGCACGTGAACGGCCATCTGGTCGCCGTCGAAGTCGGCGTTGAAGGCCGTGCAGACGAGCGGATGCAGCTGGATGGCCTTGCCTTCGACCAGGGTCGGTTCGAAGGCCTGGATGCCCAGGCGGTGCAGCGTCGGCGCGCGGTTCAGGAGAACCGGATGCTCGCGGATGACCTCGTCGAGGATATCCCAGACTTCCGGCTTTTCCTTTTCGACCAGCTTCTTGGCCTGCTTGACGGTCGAGGAATAACCCTTGGCGTCGAGGCGGGCATAGATGAACGGCTTGAACAGTTCGAGCGCCATCTTCTTCGGCAGGCCGCACTGGTGCAGCTTCAGCTCCGGACCGGTCACGATGACCGAACGGCCGGAATAGTCGACGCGCTTGCCGAGCAGGTTCTGGCGGAAGCGGCCCTGCTTGCCCTTGAGCATGTCGGACAGCGACTTCAGCGGACGCTTGTTGGCGCCGGTGATGACGCGGCCACGGCGGCCGTTGTCGAAGAGCGCGTCCACAGATTCCTGCAGCATGCGCTTTTCGTTGCGGATGATGATGCCCGGAGCGCGCAGTTCGATCAGGCGCTTCAGACGGTTGTTACGGTTGATGACGCGGCGATAGAGATCGTTCAGGTCCGACGTCGCGAAACGGCCGCCATCGAGCGGAACCAGCGGACGCAGGTCCGGCGGGATGACCGGGACGACCTTCATAATCATCCATTCCGGACGGTTGCCGGATTCCATGAAGTTCTCGACGATCTTCAGGCGCTTCATCAGCTTCTTCTGCTTGAGATCCGACGTCGTGTCGGCAAGCTCGGAGCGCAGATCGCCGGCGATCTTCTCGAGGTTCATCGAAGCGAGCATTTCATAGATGGCTTCAGCACCGATCATGGCGGTGAACTGGTCTTCGCCGAACTCGTCGACGGCCATCATGTATTCTTCTTCGCTGAGAAGCTGGTTTTCCTTGAGCGAGGTCAGGCCCGGCTCGGTCACGATGTAGTTCTCGAAATAGAGAACGCGCTCGACATCCTTCAGCGTCATGTCGAGCAGCGTCGAGATGCGCGAGGGAAGCGACTTCAGGAACCAGATGTGGGCAACGGGCGCTGCAAGCTCGATGTGGCCCATGCGCTCGCGGCGAACGCGCGACAGCGTGACTTCGACGCCGCACTTTTCGCAGATGATGCCCTTGTACTTCATGCGCTTGTACTTGCCGCACAGGCACTCGTAGTCCTTGATCGGTCCGAAGATGCGCGCGCAGAACAGGCCGTCACGCTCGGGCTTGAACGTGCGGTAGTTAATGGTCTCGGGCTTCTTGATCTCGCCATAGGACCAAGACAGGATCTTTTCCGGGCTCGCGATCGAGATCCGGATGGAATCGAAGTGCTGTGCCGGCACCTGCGGGTTGAAAAGGTTCATGACCTCTTGGTTCATGCCTATCTCCTTAACGGGCGATATGCCCTTGCTTGGCACTGAAAGCGGCGAATTCCCGGGCCACCGCATCAGGCCTTAGAATGACAATAACCGCGAAATGCGGCGAAACTCCCTGCCCTGGCCGAAAGACAATCCTGCCGGGGCGGGATACGTGCGCTGCCTCGTGACAGCGCACGCCTTGTCAAAACGTCACTCCGCCGCGTCGGGCAGGCTGGCCTCGGGCGAGTTCTCGACCTTGGAGTTCTCAAGCTCGACGCTGAGACCCAGCGACCGCATTTCCTTGACGAGAACGTTGAAGCTCTCCGGAATGCCGGCCTCGAAGGTATCGTCGCCACGGACGATCGCTTCGTAGACCTTGGTGCGGCCGGCCACGTCGTCCGACTTCACCGTCAGCATTTCCTGCAGGGTGTAGGCGGCGCCGTAGGCTTCCAGTGCCCAGACTTCCATTTCCCCGAAGCGCTGGCCGCCGAACTGCGCCTTGCCGCCCAGCGGCTGCTGGGTAACGAGCGAGTAAGGACCGATCGAACGGGCGTGGATCTTGTCGTCGACCAGGTGGTTGAGCTTGATCATGTACATGTAGCCCACGGTCACCTTGCGGTCGAAGGGTTCGCCGGTACGACCATCGTACAGCACCGACTGACCCGACGAATGCAGGCCGGCGCGCGTCAGCATGGACGCGACGTCGGGCTCATGCGCACCGTCGAAGACCGGCGTCGCAATCGAAACACCGCGCTTCGACTGCTCGGCAAGACGGACCAGCGACTCGTCGTCGAACAAGGAGACCTCGTCCTTCGCCTGGCTCGCATAGACTTCCGTCAGCTCCTTCTTGAGCTCGGTGATGTCGTTCGTCTGCTTGTACTCCTCGAGCATCTGGCCGATGCGCTTGCCCATGCCGGCGCAAGCCCAAGCAAGGTGCGTCTCGAGGATCTGGCCGACGTTCATGCGCGACGGCACGCCGAGCGGGTTCAGTACCACGTCGACATGGGTACCGTCCTCGAGGAACGGCATGTCCTCGATCGGCAGGATGCGCGAAACCACACCCTTGTTGCCGTGACGGCCGGCCATCTTGTCGCCCGGCTGGATCTTGCGCTTAACGGCGATGAAGACCTTGACCATCTTCATCACGCCCGGAGGCATTTCGTCACCGCGCTGGACCTTCTCGACCTTGTCCATGAAGCGCTGTTCGAGGCGCGACTTGGATTCGTCGTACTGGCTGCGAAGCGCTTCGATCTCGCCCTGGACCTTTTCGTCCTCGACGGCGAACATCCACCACTGCGAGCGCGGATATTCCGAAACGACGGCGTTCGAAAGCTCGACGCCCTTCTTGAAGCCCTTCGGACCGGCAACCGATACCTGACCGCGCAGCATGTCGAGCAGGCGGCCGTAGACGTTACGGTCGAGGATCGCCTGTTCGTCGTCACGGTCCTTGGCGAGACGCTCGATTTCCTCGCGCTCGATCGCCATCGCACGTTCGTCCTTTTCGACGCCATGGCGGTTGAACACGCGGACTTCCACGACCGTACCGAAGGTGCCCGGCGGCATGCGCATGGACGTGTCGCGCACGTCGGACGCCTTTTCGCCGAAGATGGCACGCAGAAGCTTTTCTTCCGGCGTCATCGGGCTTTCGCCCTTCGGCGTGATCTTGCCGACGAGAATGTCGCCCGGCTGAACTTCCGCACCGATGTAGACGATGCCGGCTTCGTCGAGATTCTTCAGCGCTTCTTCCGAAACGTTCGGAATATCGCGGGTGATTTCTTCCGGACCAAGCTTGGTGTCACGGGCCATCACTTCGAATTCCTCGATGTGAATGGAGGTGAACACGTCGTCGGCTACGATGCGCTCGGAGAGCAGGATCGAGTCTTCGTAGTTGTAGCCGTTCCACGGCATGAACGCGACGAGCGCGTTGCGGCCGAGCGCCAGGTCGCCCAGATCGGTCGACGGACCGTCGGCGATGATGTCACCCTTGTTGATGACGTCACCGACGGACACCAGCGGACGCTGGTTGACGCAGGTGTTCTGGTTCGAACGCTGGAACTTCATCAGACGATAGATGTCGACGCCGGACTTCGAGGGATCGAGATCCTCCGTGGCACGGATAACGATACGGGTCGCATCGATCTGGTCGACCACACCGCCGCGGCGGGCCGCGATGGCTGCACCGGAATCGCGCGCGACGATCGGTTCCATGCCGGTGCCGACGAACGGAGCTTCCGCCCGCAGGAGCGGCACGGCCTGACGCTGCATGTTCGAGCCCATGAGAGCGCGGTTGGCGTCGTCGTTTTCCAGGAACGGAATGAGAGCGGCCGCGACCGAGACGAGCTGCTTCGGCGAAACGTCCATCAGGTTGATGTTGTCACGCGGGGCAAGCATAACTTCGCCGGCATGACGGCAAACGACGAACTCTTCGACGAACTGGCCGTCGGAGGTGAGCTCGGAGTTGGCCTGCGCGACGTAGTACTTCGCTTCTTCCATGGCCGAAAGATAGACAACGTCCGTCGTTACCTTGCCGTCCACGATCTTGCGGTACGGGCTTTCGATGAAGCCGTACTTGTTGACGCGGGCGAAGGTGGCGAGCGAGTTGATAAGACCGATGTTCGGTCCCTCAGGCGTCTCGATCGGGCAAATACGGCCGTAATGGGTCGGGTGAACGTCGCGGACTTCGAAGCCGGCGCGCTCGCGGGTCAGACCGCCCGGGCCAAGAGCCGAAAGACGGCGCTTGTGGGTGATTTCCGAGAGCGGGTTCACCTGGTCCATGAACTGCGACAGCTGCGAGGAACCGAAGAACTCGCGGACTGCGGCGGCAGCCGGCTTGGCGTTGATCAGGTCCTGCGGCATGACGGTGTCGATCTCGATCGAGGACATGCGTTCCTTGATCGCGCGCTCCATGCGCAGCAGGCCGAGGCGATATTGGTTTTCCATCAGTTCGCCGACGGAACGGACACGACGGTTGCCGAGGTTGTCGATGTCGTCGATCTCGCCCTTGCCGTCGCGCAACTCGACCAGCATCTTGACCACGGCCAGGATGTCTTCCTTGCGCAGGATGCGAACCGTGTCCTCGACGCTGAGGTCGAGACGCATGTTCATCTTGACGCGGCCGACGGCCGAAAGGTCGTAACGCTCCGCGTCGAAGAACAGCGAGTTGAACATGGCTTCCGCGGATTCCATGGTCGGCGGCTCGCCCGGACGCATGACGCGGTAGATGTCGAACAGCGCGTCCTGGCGGTTCTCGTTCTTGTCCGCAGCCAGCGTGTTGCGGATGTAGGCGCCGACATTGATGTGGTCGATGCCGAGAACCGGAATTTCATCGAAGCCCGCATCGAGCAGAACCGGCAGGCTCTTCTCGTCGATTTCGTCACCGGCTTCCATGTAGATCTCACCGGTCGACATGTTGACCATGTCCTCGGCGAGATAGTTGCCATAGAGGTCGTCGTCGGTGGCCTTCAAGGCCTTCAGGCCCTTGTCAGTCAACTGGCGCAGCAGGCGCGGGGTCAGCTTCTTGCCGGCCTCGACCACGACTTCGCCGGTGTCGGCGTCAACCATTTCGGAAATGGTCTTGGCGCCCTTTAGCGTTTCCGGCTGGAAGGGAATGCGCCAGCCCTTGCCGTCGCGGACATAGGTCGACTTGGTATAGAAGGTCGAGAGGATTTCCTCGCCGTCCATGCCAAGCGCCATCAGCAGCGAGGTCACGGGGATCTTGCGGCGACGGTCGATACGGGCGTGAACGATGTCCTTGGCGTCGAATTCGATGTCGAGCCAGGAACCGCGATACGGAATGACGCGGGCGGCAAACAGCAGCTTGCCCGAGGAATGGCTCTTGCCCTTGTCGTGGTCGAAGAACACGCCCGGAGAGCGGTGCATCTGGGACACGATGACGCGTTCGGTACCGTTGACGATGAAGGTACCGTTGTTGGTCATCAGCGGCATGTCGCCCATGTAGACCGACTGTTCCTTGATGTCCTTGATCGAACGGGCGCCGGTATCCTCGTCGATATCAAACACGATCAGGCGCAGGGTCACCTTCAGCGGCGCAGCATAGGTCAGGTCGCGCTGACGGCACTCGTCAACGTCGAACTTCGGCGGTTCGAATTCGTAAGAGACGAATTCGAGCATGGAGGCGCCCGAAAAGTCGGTAATCGGGAATACGGACTTGAAAACGGCTTGCAGTCCCTCGTCGGGCCGGCCGCCCTGCGGCTCGTCGACCATGAGGAACTGATCATAAGACGCCTTCTGAACCTCGATCAGGTTCGGCATCTCGGCGACTTCAGGGATTTTTCCGAAAAACTTGCGTACGCGCCTGCGACCATTAAACGAAAGGGTCTGAGCCATCGTCGCTCCTTGTCAATTTGCAACCGGGCCTGCAACGGACGGAACGCGCTGGCCAGGCGGCTCCGTCAATCAATGGATTGTTCAATCTCGTCTCGCGTTCCGAAAACTGCGGCCGGATTGCCGGAGAGTTCGGGGGAGACCATCCTCTTGAAGAACCCATTACCCAAAAGCCGTTTTACCGGCTTTTGGGTAATAGTTTCAGAGGAACAAGCAGCAGGGGAGAGAGCGAAACCGCCCTCTCCCAACCGCCATTTCCGATATTACTTGACGTCGACCTTGGCGCCGGCTTCCTCAAGCTTCTTCTTGAGGTCAGCAGCTTCGCCCTTGGATACGCCTTCCTTGACAGCCTTCGGAGCGCCTTCGACCAGGTCCTTGGCTTCCTTGAGGCCGAGGCCGGTGATGCCGCGGACTTCCTTGATGACGTTGATCTTGTTGGCGCCAGCGTCAACGAGGATAACGTCGAACTCGGTCTTTTCTTCTTCAGCAGCAGCAGCAGCACCGCCGCCGGCAGCAACGGCAGCAACAGCTACCGGAGCAGCAGCCGAAACGCCCCACTTTTCTTCGAGCAGCTTGGAAAGCTCAGCAGCTTCCAGCACGGTGAGAGCAGAGAGGTCTTCTACGATCTTTGCGAGATCAGCCATTTTACTAGTTCCTTTTGTGTTCGGTTCGAACTGGTTTGGTTATGAACAGCGAAAAACCGCCTTAAGCGGCTTCGTCCTTCTTGGCATAGGCCGCGAAAACGCGAGCCAGCTGACCGGCCGGAGCCTGGACAACGCCTGCAATGCGGGTAGCCGGGGTCTGAATCATACCCAGCAGCTTTGCACGCAGTTCGTCCAGCGAAGGCAGGGTCGCAAGCGACTTGACGCCTTCAGCGTTCAGCGTGGTCGAACCCATGGCACCGCCGAGGACAACGAGCTTGTCGTTGGTCTTGGCGAATTCCATGACGACCTTGGGAGCCGTGATCGGGTCATTGCTGAATGCAATCAGCGTCTGTCCCTTGAAGAGATTGCTCATCCCTTCCGACTCCGTGCCCTGAAGAGCGATTTTGGCCAGGCGGTTCTTCGCGACTTTGACGGTGCCGCCAGCAGCGCGCATCTTCGAACGAAAATCGTTCATCTGCGCAACCGTGACACCAGCATAGTGGGCCACGACAACCGAACCGGAAGCCTTGAAGACTTCGTTCAGCTCCGTGACGAATTCGCGCTTTTCCGCTCTTTCCACTGTCTGTCTCCAGTTGACGGGACCGCAATCCTGCAGGCCCCATCGGGTTTGCCTTTTGCCTCAAGGGATCCAAACTCGTCAGATCCCAAGCGACGCTTGAGGATCCTGTCCCCTCGCACTGTCACCCGAAGGCTCCAGGCACAAGGCACACTAGGCTCGAACCGACACTTCAGCGGCGCCTGACGCGCCTTAGAAAAATCTCGGGTCTTACCCGTCTCATGCCGGCATATATTAAGGCCGAAGCCACCAGCAATCTCGGACAGGAAATCCGGGTTTCCCCGGATACTCCCGGCCCCGAAGGACCGGGAATTCTTTAAGTCCGGAATCCCGAGGGACTCCGGAGAAAAATCAGGCCGTAACCGTGGCCGGATCGATCTTGACGCCCGGACCCATGGTCGAGGAGATAGCCACGCGCTTGACGTAGTTACCCTTGGCGCCAGCCGGCTTCGCCTTGATGACCGCGTCAGCGAAGGCCTTGATGTTTTCTTCGAGCGCCTTGGCGTCGAAGGAAGCCTTGCCGATACCGGCATGAATGATACCGGCCTTTTCGACGCGGAACTCGACGGCGCCGCCCTTGGATGCCTTGACGGCGCCCGTTACGTCCATGGTGACCGTGCCGACCTTCGGGTTCGGCATCATGCCGCGCGGGCCGAGAACCTTACCGAGACGACCGACGAGCGGCATCATGTCCGGGGTGGCGATGCAGCGATCGAAGTCGATCTTGCCGCCCTGAACGATTTCAACCAGGTCTTCGGCGCCAACGATATCCGCACCGGCGGCCTTGGCTTCGTCAGCCTTGGCGCCGCGGGCGAAAACGGCGACGCGAACGTCACGGCCGGTGCCGTTCGGCAGATTGACAACGCCACGGACCATCTGGTCGGCGTGGCGCGGATCGACGCCGAGGTTCATGGCGATTTCGATGGTTTCGTCGAACTTGGCGACGGCGCGTTCCTTGACCATGACGATGGCGTCGGTCAGGGCAACGAGCTTGGTCGGATCAACGCCTTCGCGGATCTTCTGAATGCGCTTTGCGAGCTTAGCCATGATCAACCTACCACTTCCAGGCCCATGGAGCGGGCAGAGCCCTCGACCATTGCCATTGCGCCTTCGATGTCGGCAGCGTTCAGGTCCTTCATCTTGCCTTCGGCGATCGCACGGACCTGAGCCTTGGTGATGGTACCGACCTTCGCACCCTTGCCCGGCGTCTTGGAGCCGGAGGTGATCTTTGCTTCCTTCTTCAGCCAGTAGGTAACCGGCGGCTGCTTCATTGCGAAGGTGAAGGACTTGTCCTGGTAATAGGTGATGACGACCGGGATCGGCATACCCTTTTCCATTTCCTGCGTGGCGGCATTGAACGCCTTGCAGAATTCCATGATGTTAATGCCACGCTGACCGAGCGCAGGACCAATCGGCGGGGACGGGTTAGCCGATCCTGCCTTGACCTGCAGCTTGAGCTGGCCTGCAACTTTCTTAGCCATTTCTCTCTGCCTTTCTACTCGGACCGGTTACCCGGCCCACCTATGCCGGCAATGCCGGCGGCTGCGGTTGCGTGGTACGTCTGGACGACCCGGCTTCAGGCCGCCATCCTCCCACGCGGATCGGGGAGTTACCTCCCTTCTTTCGATCAGACCTTTTCGACCTGACCGTATTCCAGCTCGACGGGGGTCGCACGACCAAAGATCGAAACCTCGACCTTGAGACGCGACCGCTCTTCGTCGACATCCTGAACAATGCCGTTGAACGAGGCAAAAGGACCGTCGGAAACGCGGACCTGTTCGCCTATCTCGAAGGAGACGGACGACTTGGGCCGCTCGACACCTTCCTGGACCTGGCCAAGAATGCGCTCGGCTTCATAATCCGGAATCGGAACCGGCTTATTGTCAGAACCGAGGAAACCCGTCACCTTCGGAGTATTCTTGATCAGATGGTAGGCTTCGTCCGTCAGGTTCGCCCGCACCAGCACATAGCCGGGGAAGAACTTGCGCTCGCTGTCCACCTTGCGACCACGGCGAACTTCAACCACCTTCTCGGTCGGAACCAGGATCTTTTCAAAGAGATGCTCAAGACCCTTCTGCCTAGCCTTCTCCTCGATGGATTCCGCCACCTTCTTTTCAAAATTGGAATAAGCGTGGACGATATACCAACGCGCCGCCATGTTCGTCTCCGCCCTAAATTAATTGCCGAGGCTCAGAACGAGTCTGAGCAGCCAACCGATCAACTGGTCGGCAGCAAAGAAAAACAGCGAGGCAAAAACGACCATGGCCAGAACCATAGCGGTCGAAATCATGGTTTCGCGGCGCGACGGCCACGTCACCTTAGACGTCTCGGAGCGCACCTGCTGCAGAAACGCGAATGGATTTGCCTTGGATGCCATTTAATGCCCACGCATTTACGGCGCGTAAAGCCGAACTAATCAGCCCCACGCACCGCGTGTCTGTTTGAACCCTACATAAAGGCCGATTCCCAATTTAACAAGAGGGAATTCGACCTTTAGCGACATTTTGGCCAATACCCGCCCGGAGCCTTGGTGGCTATCGTCGCTGAAATGCTAGCGCCGAACCGGACATGGCAGGGGCAGAGGGGCTCGAACCCCCGACCTGCGGTTTTGGAGACCGCCGCTCTACCAACTGAGCTATACCCCTAAGCCGTTCCCCACAAGCTGCGATTCCGCACCGCCGCTTGCGAGCTTGGCGCTCTTTAAGGTGCCTCGACGAGAATGGCAAGCAGGTTTTTGTTTTTTCCCAATCGCCTGCAGCGAATTTTCGTCACGCGCCGTTTCCGGAGGCCGACCGCCACGCCCTTTCCACCGATGCAGGAGGCGGAGTTCAGGCGCAATAGCCTAAGTCAACGTAATCCTGTAGAATTTGGTATCCACGGCCATGCGTGGAAAACGGTCCGGCAGGGTATCGGCGCCGACCTCGACGAACCCGTTCTTTTCGTAGAAGCGGTGCGCCGCGAGAAACTTCGCCGTCGTCCCCAGATAGACCTCTCTGATGCCTCTGGCCGTCGCCTCGGCGAGCAGCCCCTTCAGCAGCGCCGCCGCCACGCCGAACTCCCGGCCGCGCCATGCCTCGCCGACGAACATCTTGCGAAGCGCCGCCTGCCCCTCGCCAATGTCCTTGAGGCCAATCGTACCAACCACGGTGCCCGCGACCTTGGCGACCCAGAAATCGCCGCTTCCGACCTGATAGAAGCCGGGAATATCGCGCAGGTCAGGCTGATCGGCGGCGGTGATCGGAATGCCGAACTCCTCACGCTGGATCGGCAGAATGACATCGACCACGCCCTGCACGTCCCCTTCCGAAAATCGGCTGATTACCACTTCGCTCATAGTTCACCTCGCCCCTCTCAATCTACCCTCAAACGAAAAACCCCGCTGTTTCCAGCGGGGTTTCCTGCAATCCCGTGAAGGACAGCAATTACTCGATGATGGAGGCGACGATGCCGGCGCCGACGTTCAAATCGCGCTTGCGCGCCATTTGAACATTTCTAGTGCCGTCGGCAGCTTACGCCATCGCCCCCGTCCATCATCACTCGATGATGGAGGCGACGATGCCGGCGCCGACGGTGCGGCCGCCTTCGCGGAT
>NZ_JAGGCS010000025.1 GCF_022884085.1 Paenirhizobium cremeum | reverse complement strand
CACCTCGATCAAAACTTCGCCGGCACGCGGGCCGTCGAGCTGTACGGTCATGATCTCAAGCGGTTTTCCGGCCTGTATGGCGACTGCGGCGCGAACGTCCATGGCGCTTTCTCCCTTTATTCGGAATGGTGTCGGTATGTTGCATGCGCAGTAGACCGCCTCAAGGGGTGGTGCTGGTTTTCCTGCGCCTGTCAAAAGTCAATCGACGGCATCGACCGCCATGTTACGGGGCCTCGATCAGCGGCACATGCGCGGCGGCATCCCTGCGCATATGCCCGGTGAGGCGAGGGTCCTCACTGACTTCGACGAAGAAGGCATAGGGCACGAAGCCCGAGCGCTGGTAGAAGGAGACCGCGCCCGGATGGTCGAAGTGGCAGGTATGAACCCAGAACCGGCCGATCGGCTTCGACCAGGCATTGGCGATGGCGGCATTCATCATCAGCCTGCCGGCCCCGTTGCCGATAGCCTCTGCCACAAGCCCGAAGAAGACCAGTTCGCATTCGCCCTCCTTGCGGAAATCGAGTTCCATGAGGCCAACCCTCTTCTCGCCATCGCGCATGGCGAAAACCTCGATCCCGGGATGTTCGAGAATCGCCTTCAGGTCCTCGTCCGGCATGACCAACCGTGACGTCCACATCCATTCCTCGCCGATACGCCGGAAGAGATCCCGGTAAGCGTCGAGATCCGGTTCGCTCCAGCGTTCCAGCCGCAGCGATCCCGCCGGAGGATCGGCCTTGACCGGCGGACGTGCGCGCATTTCGAGGCAGGTAACGACGTTGGCAAGCATGCCGGGCGGTACCGGCGAATAGCCGGCGGGGAGGGGCGCATTGATCTTGTCCATGTCCCCCTTGGAGCCTCCGGCGGGCGTCCTGTCAAGCCGTCAATCCCGCCTGACCAGTCATGCCCCCGTGTCAGTCGAATAGACGGTCGCAGGCGTAGACGACGGCGTAGACATGGATCGACAGTGCGGCGTAAAGACCGAAACCCGTCATCAGCTGTTCGGGCGGGGACATCGCGGCAAGTCGATGCCGGGGCTTTGCCCTACCGGTGCGAATCAGGCTCAGGAGGGTGAAGACCGACAGCGCGGCCAACAGGGCAAGGGACGGCAGGCCGATGCGCCAGCCCGTCCAGACGATGACGCCGGTCACGCTGAAGGATGCGAGCGCCAGCGCCTTCGGCTCGCGGAATATCTGGCGCAACATCTGCCCGCCATCGAAACGGTACATCGGCAGGAGATTGAGGAGGTTGAAGGCGCCGAGAATCAGCAGAAAAACCAGAATCGAGCCGGCTTCCAAGCCGGACTGATGGGCGGCGATCAGGATCGGCACGAGAAAGGCCGACACGCCGGCGCCCATCAGCGCGCAGGTCGCCACCTCGAACCGGCTGTCATAGGGGCGCCCGCCGATGGCGATCCCGCCCAGCAGCGGCACGAAGATCATCCGGGCGCTCTCATGGCCGAAGGCGCGATAGGCGACTATGTGGCCAAGCTCGTGGAAGACGATCACCAGTGTCAGGAAGGCCGATATCATCAGGCCGTTCGAATTCATGCCGAAGAAGGGCCAGAGCAGAAGCGTGGAGATTACGGCAAGCGCCGTCTGTATCAGCGGATGCTCGAAACGTTTGTGGGCGACGGGTTTGCGTCCCTCCAGAAAATCCTCCAGTGCGCTTATCTCGCGGCGGAGTGTGAAGTAGCGATAGAGGTAACCCGCCAGGCCGCGATAGCGGTCCGTCTGCTCGATGACGATCGCCGAGCCGGCCTCGGCTGGCGCGATGCGGCGTACCTCGCGGTAGGCGGACCAGAATTCGGCGTCGAGCGCGCTGTCGGACACGATACGCAGTTCGCAGCGGAATTCGCCCTGCGCCGTCACGCCGGTGCGGTCCACGGCAAGGATGCGGGTAACCGGGTGGCCCTGCCTGTCAGGCTGGCGATAGGAGAGTTCGAGACGATCGGGCGTGCCCTCCAGCGGCCGGCTGGACAGGATTGCCGGATGCCATTCCGCCATGCCGCCGCCGGGCCGGACCATGTCCCAGATCTCCTCGGCCCGCCTGTTCAGGTGTCGGCGCACGGTGATCGTGCGGCTGCCGAGCGGCGCTGCCAGCAGCAGCCACAGCAGGCCGAGATTGAGGCCAAGCAGCAGGAAGGCCGTGTGGAATGCTGTCACCGATTTCTCCCGCGGCAAGCGCCTGCCGCATCTTTCCGGGAGGAGAAGTCTAGGCGGGAGATCTTGGGTCGAGGTAAAAGAATTCGCTAAAATTCAAATGACTTCAGTCAAATACCGGTGATATCCGGCGTCAGGCAACCTGTTCGGCATCCAGGAAGACGTGATCCGGAACCTTCAGCCAGCGGTTCGAAAGGTCCTCCGTCTTCGGTCGTGGAGAAGAGGCGATGTCTCGTCCAGTTGAGGCCAGAAGATCGCGCCAGCGGACATGACTTGAAGCCTTCGAAGCCGCAGCCTCGATGGCGAGGAGGGCATCCCGCTCTCGCTCGGTTAGCCGCAGGACGCCGCCGTCGAAGGCGCTGCGCAGCACCCGATCGAGATAGACGAGGTCATAGGCGGTGATACCGTCCGAGGGGAAACGTTCGGTGGAAAGCGCGCCGGCATTCTCGGCCAGGGCAATGCGCAATTGATCCAGTGCGAAGACCCGCAGCGACGGCGGGACATGGGGAACAACGTCGATCACATGCAGAAGTACGGCAAGTTCGAGCGATGTCTCGATCGTTCCGCCGGTGGAAAGAACACACTTCATCCATTCGACATTGATGTCGTCGAGGCTGCCCTGCGGATAACAATGCTCCACGATGAAGGCGGTCAGCGATTCGATGAAGAAGCTGTTCCATTCCTCGCATTTGTCGGGACAGGAATTGTTGAGCGCGAGCAATGTCACGACATCGTCGGTGGTCCGGATACCCAACGGGAACGAATATTTTCGCAATAACAAAATGTCTTCGGCCGATAGCCTGTTCTTCCCGGCGATCACATTTGCCGGAAAAGAGAGACGAAATTCGCTCATCTTTTCTTCCCTGTTTCATCATGAAACCGAGGATGCTTCTAGCAACGGCATGTTTCCAATGTGCCAACAAGGGCGGTTAGCCGCTCCTTACGAAGATCGTTCAAATTGCTGGCTTTCTTGCGCTCTGGTGTGCTCGCGCCAGAGAATGAACAGTCCGGAGGAGACGATGATTGAAATTCCGACCCATTTCGAGACAGTCGGGAAATCCCCGAAAAGCCAATAGCCAAAAATAGTCGCTGCGATGATCTCGAAATACTGGAACGGCGCAAGCACCGAGAGCGGGGCCATGCGGAAGGCGCGCACGACCAGGAGGTGAATGTAGCCGGATATCGTGCCCAGCAGAACGAGCAGCAGAAGTCCCAGCCAGGATTGCGGCAGCGATATATGGAAGTCCGCTTCGCCCGTCTGATTGCCGGCAAGCAGCGCCGCCGCCATCAGGGCCGTGCCGCCGAGGCCCGCCATGGTCTGCATGGTCATCGGCGAATCGGCATTTCCGACCGCGCGGTTGAGGAACATGTAGAGCGCGAAAAGGAAGGCGCATGCGACCGGCAGCAGCGCCTTCAGGCCGAAGATTTCATAGCTCGGCTGGATGACGATCATGGCGCCGCCGAAGCCGACGACGATGGCGAGCCAGCGACGCCAGCCGACCTTTTCGCCGAGGAAGAGCGCCGACAGCGCCGTCAGGATGAAGGGCTCGACGAAATAAATGGCAAAGACGTCGGCGAGCGGCATGTATTTGACTGCAATGAAGAACATCAGGCTCGCTGCACCGTGCAGGACGCCGCGCAGGAGATTGAGCCAGGGCCGTTTCGCCGACAATGCCGACCAGCCATTCAGGGCGAAGAGCAGCGGAAGCGTGCAGGTAAGCTGGAAGAAGAAACGGTAAAACGTGACCTGGCCGGGCGACATGCCTTCGTAGGTCGCCATGTATTTGGCGATCGCATCCATCGACGGCAGGATCAGCATGCACATCGCCATCAGCGCCATGCCGTGCACGGGGTTCTGGCCTTGCACGGGGTTCTGAAGGGATGGGGGCTTCGACTGGGACATGGCAACGGCTTTCAGGAAAGCCACCATGAAGCATGGGGGATGATCGAGATCAAGTTGCGAACCGGCCGAAGGGGCTAAATGGCGACTTGTCGCCAGCCGATGGCGGCGACAGGGTGGCAAAACATCGGCATCGCCCATATCTTGAACCGGGTGGCGCCGGAGGCGTGGAGACTACGCCCCACGGGTAGGTGACAGCCTCACGTTGCGGATGAAGGGAGACGCATATCATGGACATTCTCATTCCCGGCAATCGGCTGACGCTTTTTCCCGATGCGAGCGACGATACGCTCGGCGGGCGGCTTTCGGCGGCCCGGGATGCGGCGGGAATCAGTCCGGATGTGCTCGCAGGTCAACTCGGGGTTCCCAGCGAAACCCTGCTCGGCTGGGAGGCGGACCGGGCGGAGCCCCTGCCGACACGGCTTCTCAACCTTGCCGGCATTCTCGGCGTGTCGCCGATGTGGCTGATGACCGGCGTCGGTATCGGTCCGGACGATCATGACAGGCGGCTGCCGCTCGAGGCCATGCGATTGCAGCTTGCCCATCTCGACCAGCTTCACCAGGAATGCGGACGGCTGATCCAGTCGCTTTCGCGCCAGATCGAACGTTACGAAGAAGAGGAAAAGGCGCTGAATTGCGCCGCCAAGGCCTGACCGCTTGTCGAGGGCATGCCACACACAGGCGTGCTCCGGTTCCGCGACGATGCGAGTCGCGAGAGAACATCGAAACGTCGCGGTGAAATCGCAGCCGCGTCGCGGTTCAACGGCCGGGGCCTGTTCCGTCAGGCAGCGATTTCCTGCGCACCGTCGCGCACCGTTTCGCCGAAGACCTCCTCGAAGGCTTCCCTGAGGCGGATATCCACGTCCGCCATCATCACCGGCAGGCCGAGGTCGACGAGGCTCGTTACGCCATACTGGGTGATTCCGCAGGGCACGATACCCGAGAAATGCCCGAGATCCGGGTCGACATTGATCGACAGTCCGTGGAAGCTCACCCAGCGGCGCAGGCGAATGCCGAGGGCGGCTACCTTGTCCTCCGCCATCGTGCCATCTGGCAGAAGCGGCTTTTCCGGGCGGCGCACCCATACGCCGACGCGGTCCTCGCGGCGTTCGCCCCGCACATTCATCTTTTCCAGCGTGCGGATGACCACTTCTTCGAGGGCCGCGACATAGGCGCGGACGTCCTGGCGGCGGCGTTTCAGGTCCAGCATCACATAGGCGACCCGCTGGCCGGGACCGTGATAGGTGTATTCGCCGCCGCGCCCCGTCGCAAAAACCGGGAATCGGTCGGGATCGATCAGATCGGCCGAGTCGGCGCTGGTGCCGGCCGTATAGAGCGGCGGATGTTCCAGCAGCCAGACGAGTTCGTCGGCTTCACCGTCGGCAATCGCTGCAACCTGTCGCTCCATCTCGGCGACCGCGACATCATAGGGCACGAGACCCTCGGAAATGCGCCATCTGACCGGCGGCGATCCCTCGATGGCGTGCATTTCGGTGGAGATTTCGGTGCGCTGCATGGGAAAAGCCTTCATTTTTCCTCTACTTGGCAACAAAGACGCGGCGTTTCAAGGGCATCGTGGACAGGGCCATCAACAGGCGCCGGAGGAAAATTCAAAAAACTGTCACGACGCTCTTGTGCACCCAAAATGCTTTTGCTACATGCACCCCCGTCGACGCAAGTCGGCCCTACCACGATGCGGTCGTGGCGGAATTGGTAGACGCGCAGCGTTGAGGTCGCTGTGGGGCAACCCGTGGAAGTTCGAGTCTTCTCGACCGCACCATTTTCTTCGGAAAATCAATTCGATAGCCGGCACGCCGAAAGGCTAGCCGGCTTTTCCTTTTTGAGCGTCCTCATTCGGTATCGCGGGGGATGTGACTGTCTGTGCCGATTGTATTGATGTGGTTGCGAACGCGCCGGACGCCCTTGACGCCGAGAACCTTCAGCTCCACCAGCCGTCGCTCCGCCACCGTGTCGACCTCGCCGCGAAGCGTCACCACGCCGCCTTCCACGTGAATGTCGATGGCATCGAGGTTCACGTCCGTCTCGTTCTCGATCACCGCGGCAATATCCGATTCGAGCTGGTCGTCGTCTTCAACTCCGCGCTCGTCTCCCGTTTCGGGAAGTTCGGGCCGTTCCGAAAAAGGTGCGTTGCCGTTCCGGTCCGCGTTGGTGATTCCATATCCTTCGCGGCGCCTCCGGCCGGAATTTTCGCCGTCCTCGCCATAGGCGCTATTGTCGACCGGTGCCGTGTCGGACGTCGAATCGTCGTCGTAAGGCCAGCCGTCCTCCAGATCGCGCTGCTCGAATTCGCGGTAGTCCTCCTCGCGGGAGAGTTCGTCCTTGCGCTTGCCGTTTGCCATCGAGACCTCCTTGCCGACCGGTTTTATCGAAACGCATGGCTCGCCGTTCGGTTCGGCCGTCGCGGCGAAATCAGGGCCGGCCCTTCTCCCATTTCCTGACGAGGCGTTCCCGCTTCAGCCGGGAGAGGCGCTGAAGCCAGAAGATGCCGTCGAGCTGGTCGATTTCATGCTGCATGCAGATGGCCGGAAACCCCTCCAGCCTTTCCGTTCGCTTCGAGCCGTCGAGGTCATCGTAGCATATCTCGACGCTCCTCGGGCGTATGACCGTTTCGATGGCGCCCGGCATGGAAACGCTGCCTTCCTCATGCTCCATGGTTTCCGGCGAGGAGGAGAGGATTTCCGGATTGGCATAGTCGCGCCGACCGCCGAGTTCAGGCAGTTCGAGCACCACCAGGCGCAGCGGCTCGCCGATATGGGCGGCGGTGATGCCAACGCCGGGTGCCGCCTTCATGGTCTCGTAGAGATCGTCGGCCAGTTGTCTCAGGGCCGGATCGAAAACGGTGACCGGCCGGCACGGGGTCTTCAGCCGAGGGTCGGGAAAGCGGACGATCGGGCGAATGCTCATCTTGGATATTTCCTTGAAAAAAAGGCAGGGCGTCACCCTTCTCCGGACGTGTTCAGGCCTCTTGCAGGGGATTGCTGGACCTCGTTCCGCCAATAGGTTAGCAGGAAGCGTTCGCATTTGCACAGTTCGCCTCAGGGTGAGCCTATGCGGTTGTTGACAAAGCGTTTTTTGACGCCATTCTCCTTTTCGGCCGGAAAGCCGGGCAAGCCATGAGAACGAGACGAGGGCGCTAAGATGACGGAGACCGGCGAAGAAACCCGCATCCGCACCGCTCAGGACGACGCCGCCGATATCTATGCGGAGGACGGTTCTATCCGTTCTGACTTTCTCGCCATGGTCGGGGCGGCGATCGCCGATCGCGATCTTCTGTTCCTGCGCCAGAATGTTGCGCGTCTGCACGAATCGGAACTCGGTGACCTGATCGAGGCGATCCAGCCCGATCAACGCATCGCGCTGGTACGGCTGCTCGGCGACGATTTCGACCTGACGGCGCTGACCGAGGTGGACGAGGCGATCCGCCTGCAGATCGTCGAGCATCTGCCCAATGCCCAGATCGCCGCGGCGATCGGCGATCTCGATTCGGATGATGCCGTCTACATTCTCGAAGACCTCGATCACGAGGACCGGGAGGAAATTCTCGCCCAACTGCCGTTCACCGAGCGGGTGCGTCTTCGCAGGGCTCTCGATTATCCCGAAAGTTCGGCCGGCCGGCGCATGCAGACCGAATTCGTCGCCGTTCCGCCGTTCTGGACGGTCGGACAGACGATCGACTACATGCGCGACGAGGAAGACCTGCCGGAGACCTTCACACAGATCTTCGTCATCGATCCGACCTTCAAGCTGCTCGGCACCGTCGATCTCGACCGCATCCTGCGCACCAAGCGTCAGGTGAAGGTCGAAACCATCATGCGTGAGACCACCCATCCCATCCCGGCCGAGATGGACCAGGAAGAGGCGGCCCAGCTCTTCGAGCAGTACGACCTTCTTTCTGCTGCCGTTGTCGATGAGAACGAGCGGCTGGTCGGTGTGCTGACCATCGACGACGTGGTCGACGTGATCCAGGAGGAGGCGGAGGAGGACCTGATGCGCCTCGGCGGCGTCGGCGACGAAGAGCTGTCGGACAGTGTCGTCGAGACGTCCCGCTCGCGCGTTCCGTGGCTCGCGGTCAACCTCTTCACCGCCTTCGTCTCTGCCTCCGTCATCTCGCTGTTCGAGGCGACCATCGAGCAGGTGGTGGCGCTCGCCATCCTGATGCCGATTGTGGCGGGCATGGGCGGCAATGCCGGCTCCCAGACCATGACGGTGACGGTGAGGGCGCTTGCCACCCGCAATCTCGACATTCACAACGCCTGGCGCGTGGCGCGGCGCGAGGCGGGTGTCGGCCTCATCAACGGCGTGCTGTTCGGCTGTCTGGTGGGCACCGTGGCAGCGCTCTGGTTCCAGGACGTCTCGATCGGCGGCCTCATCACCACGGCCATGCTCATCAACATGTTCGCCGCCGCCATGGCCGGCATCACGATCCCCATACTGTTGCACCGGGCCGGGGCCGATCCAGCCGTTTCCTCGGCGGTATTTGTGACGGCGATCACCGACACAACGGGTTTCTTCTCGTTCCTCGGGCTTGCCACCTGGTGGTTCATGTCGGGCTGAAACGACCAAAATTGACTTGTACGTAAAAGTCAATATTATACCGTTTCCCCAATGAAACGGTTCGGTTGTGAAGAAGTATTACAGTATAACAGAATTGACACGTGAGTTCGGCGTTTCAACCCGGACACTTCGCTTCTATGAAGACGAGGGCTTGATCCACCCGGAGCGCCGTGGCCGGACACGTCTTTATCGCGCAGCCGACCGCCGACTGTTGCAGGAAATCCTGCGCGGACGCCGGATCGGCTTCACCATAGCCGAAATCCGTGAAGTTATCCACGTCTACAAGGAGCCGCCGGGCGAGGTCGGTCAGCTGAAGCTGATGATGAAGCGCATCGACGAGAAACGCGAGGAGCTTCGCCAGAAGCGCCGCGATATCGACGAGACGCTGGCGGAACTCGACAATGCCGAAGAGGCCTGCCTTACGCGCCTTGTCGAGATCGGCGTCGGCACCTGACCTGCTGGCTGCCCGGCAGCGCGGCCTTCCTCTCAGATCCAGCGCCGCGTGTGCTGGCAGTAATGTTCGAAATCGGCGCCGAAGCGCGCGAGAAGATGCATTTCCTCGCAGCGGATCGCAACCGTTGTGGTCAGGGCCGCGGCCGTGATGGCGGCGACGAAGAACCACGCATTGCCGGTCAGCAGGCCGAAGGCGACCGTCAGCAGCGTATAGCCGAGATAGATCGGATTGCGGGTGAAGCGGAACGGTCCGGTGGTCACCAAGCGCTGGGCGCAGCGATTGGGCAGAACGGTGGTGTGGCAATCCAGCAAGGTCTTCACCGCCCAAAGGTCGAGGGCGATGGCGATCGCCACCAGCAGCCCGCCTGCGGTGATGAAGAAGTAACCGTCGCCTCGCGCGGCCGGCAGTATCCCGACATAGCGATCGGCAAAGAAGGCCAGTGCGATGGCCAGGGCATAGAGGACCGGCGGCCAGGGATACCGCAACGGCTTCAATCGATAGGCATTCATGGTCAGATCCCGTCATTGACCGATGGCTGAACACTCACGCGCAAGCTTCAATATCCGCTCATCCTGATCCGGCAAGATTGCGCCGGACTGGAGCGGTGCCAGCAGTGACTGTTCCTGCAACCGGTCGAGAGTGCAGGAGCAGAAACGGGTACATAGCCCCGCTTCGCTTCCCTCCGCCTGGCAGGCCGTTTGGCAGCTCGCCAGATAGGACTGAATAGGATCGGGTTCCGCTGGCGGCACAATGATCGACATCAAATAGACGATGGAGATCAGCACCGGCTGGTGCACCAGGTAGACGATCAGGCTGTGGCGCCCGGCCCAGCGCAGCCAGCGGGGGCCTTCCGGCAGTCGGGCGAATGTTTCCAGCCAACCCCGAGCGCGGGCGATGCGTGCGGCGGCGATGCCGAGCAGCAGGGCTCCGCTCCAGGGAAACAGCGGCACATAGTCGTTGGAACGCGGCAGATGTTCCGAAAGGCCGAGGAAGAGCAGCCACGGGGCGTCGAAAAGCTCCGACCGGTAATGGTTCGGCAGGGCGATGACGACCGCCGCCGCGGCCATGGTGACAAGTGGCGGCGCCCTGAGGAAAAGCAGGCCGAGCAGGCTCGCCGCCGCGATACTGTGGAGGATGCCGAAGAAGATCAGCCCGTCCGGCGTGGCGATGGCCGTCGCGGCCGTAATCGCGAGTGCCGCCGCGACAATGACGCCGAGGCGCTTCAGGAAGGACTGAAGGCGAAGGTGCGGATAGTGGGCGAGCACGAGGCTGAAGCCGGCCAGGAACAGGAAGCTCGAGGCGATGCAGCGCGCATAGATTTTCAACGGGCCGTGAGTCGAGGTGCCCGGGTCGAGATAGCCGAAGAATTCGAGGTCCCAGCTGAAATGATAGGTCGCCATGGCGATCAGCGCGATCCCGCGGGCGGCGTCCAGTGCGCCGATGCGGGGATGCGCCGAGGCTTCGTCTGTGCGCTCGGAGGAGGACTGCACGGTCAATCCCTTGTTTGGGCCCTTGTTTGGGGGCCTGTTCGGACGCCCTTTGTCGGGTGGCCCCTAGTTGGTGATCCTTGGTCGGTGGAACACCCCGCACGAGCGGCGAGGGCGCCCGTTTGGCAGAGACGCCAAAGGCGGCCTTTTCATGGCACGGGCGCCTGCAGAAGCGCAAGCCGCGCCTCGGAGAAGAACTGCCGCCGGATCAGCACAACGAAAACCGTCGTCGTCGTGGCCATGAAGAGATAGGGGCTCGCGAACCAGCCGAGATAGCCGATCGACATGAAGAGCGCCCTGAGCCCCGCATTGAAGTGGCTGGCGGCGATGATGTTCATGCGGATGGCAAGTTCTGCCGCCTTTTCCGCGGCCTCCGGGTCCCTGCGCGTTTCCTCCGTCATGGGCAGCGCCCCGAAGAGGATGGTGCAGTAGTTGAAGAGGCGATAGGACCAGCCGAACTTGAAGAAGGAATAGCCGAAGATTGCCGTCAGCACGAAAACCTTGATCTCGAAGGTCGTGCGTCCGCCCGGCAGGACGAAGGGCAGGTCCCTCAACACCGAGTCCACCTTGTCGGTTTGTCCGAGAAGGGCAAAGCAGCCGCCGATCGCAAGGATCGAGGTCGAGGCGAAGAAGGCCGTGCCGTTTTGAAGACCGGCGAGGATCTGGGTGTCGATCATCTTCAGGTCGCGTTTCAGCGAATTCATGATCCAGGCACGGCGGCGTTCGGCCATGACCTGGGTCAGGCTGCTGCGCGAAAGGATGCGCGCCTGGCCGGTGATCCAGGAATAACCGATCCATAGACCCGCAAAGAGGATCAGGGCGCAATAATCGGCAAGGGTCATGGCGGGGCTCCGGTCGATTCCTCGCAGTGTTTTAAGCGCACGATGCGATTTTCCACAAGGCCGGCGTTGCGCGTCAGGACTTTCGACAAAAATATGACAGCCGGCTCATTGACGTAAGAAGATGAACGCAACGCCAAGTTATTGATATTTCGTAGCTCCATGCGTCCAAAGCATGGCTGGCATGCCAAAGGTGCCTTTGTTTTGCCTTTTTTGCAGTTGCGAAGTCCGGCGAATTTTAATAGATCGACGTCAAGAAGGCGGTCGGGGGACGGCTTTCTGCCAACCATGGATGACAAGCGGAGCCTATATGGAAGACAGTATCCAGAAATCGTGCTGGAGCGTCACATTTCGTGCATTGATGGGATTTGCAGGCATTCTCTGCCTCGCTTATCTTTTTGGCAGCATCTGAACCGGACGTATCCGGTTTTTCTTTCACAGCGCGGGTCAAAAGCCCGCGCTGTTTCTTTTCGGTGCGCGGCATGCATGTCGCGACGGTGAAAGCCGATGTCGGTCCGCCGACGCATTCGCCATCGGTGATATTCTAGCTTTCAATCACTATATATCGGTTGATCCTGAATCGGGTCGCGGTCGCCAGGACTGCGCCATGCAAGCCTCGGGATCTGTGCGCGGGTCGGAGTCTCATGTTTCTTTCGGTATTCGATGTTTTCAAGATCGGCGTCGGGCCCTCGAGCTCCCATACGATGGGGCCGATGACCGCTGCGAACCGTTTCCTCGACCTCATTCTTTCCGACAGCTGGCCGCGGCCGCACGGGGCGCATGTGGCGGCGCTGAAGGTCAGCCTGCACGGGTCTCTGGCCTATACCGGCATCGGTCACGGGACGGGCAGGGCGGTCATTATCGGTCTTACCGGCGAAGCGCCCGATAGCATCGATCCCGACCGCATGGATGCAATCGTCGAAGAGGTCGAAAAGACCGGGAAGGTGCAACCGCCGGGTCATCCGGCCTATGCCTTCCAGCCCAAGGACGATCTTGTCTTCGACAAGAAGACTCCTCTGCCCGGCCATGCCAACGGCATGCGTTTTTCCGCGCTCGACCGCGACGGCCGCATGCTGCTGACCACGGTCTATTATTCGATCGGCGGAGGGTTCGTCGTCACCGATACCGAACTTGCGGCCATGCAGGCGGCGAAAAAGAACAGTGGCGGCCGGAAGGTGCCCTATCCCTTTTCCTCCGCCAGGGAGATGCTGGACATGGCTGCGCGGTCCGGCCTGACGATTGCCCAGATGAAACGCGCCAACGAGGAAACGGTGATGGATCGCCAAAGCCTCGATGCCGGCCTTGACCGGATCTGGGATGCGATGAGCGGCTGCATCGACCGGGGGCTCAAGCAGGAAGGCAAGCTGCCGGGCGGGCTCAACGTGCGCCGGCGGGCAAGATCCATTCACGACAAGCTGCAGGAGGAATGGCGCAGCAATCGCCAGAATCCGCTGCTCGCCAATGACTGGCTGTCGGTCTACGCCATGGCCGTCAACGAGGAGAATGCGGCCGGCGGACGCGTCGTCACCGCCCCGACCAATGGTGCCGCCGGCGTCATCCCGGCGACCATCCGCTACTACCTGCATTTTCATCCCGATGCCGACCAGAACGGCATCCGCGACTATCTGCTGACCGCCGCAGCCGTCGGCGGCATCATCAAGCACAACGCTTCGATCTCCGGCGCCGAAGTCGGCTGTCAGGGCGAGGTGGGCTCGGCCTCCGCCATGGCGGCCGCCGGCCTTGCAGCGGTCATGGGCGGCAGCCCGGAGCAGATCGAGAACGCCGCGGAAATCGCGCTGGAACACCATCTCGGCATGACCTGCGACCCGGTCGCCGGCCTCGTGCAGGTGCCCTGCATCGAACGCAATGCGCTCGGCGCGGTGAAGGCGGTCACGGCCGCTTCGCTGGCGCTCAAGGGCGACGGGCAGCATTTCGTGCCGCTTGATGCCGCCATCGAGACCATGCGCCAGACCGGCAACGACATGAACGAGAAGTACAAGGAAACCTCGCTCGGCGGCCTTGCCGTCAACGTCGTCGAATGTTGATGGCGCCCGCAGGGGCGCCCGCCGGAGGCTGAAAGGGCAGGATTGCCCAAGGATCAGGCGACCTTCGCCAGAGCCACGGCGTCAGCGCCTGCCGGATATTGCAGCCTGTCGGAAGTATCGTTGGCAGCCGTCCAGATCGCTTCGGCTACGTCGCTTTCCCTTGTCGTCAGCGGCGGATTGGCGAAACCGGCAAAGATCGGTCCGGCGAATTCGGCATAGGATTCCGGGATCAGGTCCATGACAGGGATATCGGTGTTGGCCGCAAACCGCGTCGTCGGCGCATAACCGGGTTCCACCAGCTTCGCCCGGATATCGAAGGCGGCCAGTTCATGCGCCAACGACCCGGTGAATCCTTCGATCGCCTGCTTGCTGGCTGTATAGGCCGCAGCCAGCGGCATTGCCGCAAGGGTCACGCTCGAAGTGACATTGACGATCACGCCGGACCCGCGCTCCCGCATCTGCGGGATGACGGCCTGTGTCATGGCCATGACGCCGAAGGTGTTGGTCTCGAAGACCTTGCGGACATGCGCCATCGGCGTGGCCTCGAAAGCGCCGACGACACCGATCCCGGCATTGTTCACCAGCACATCGATCGGCCCCGCCTTTTCCACGGCGGCCGCGATGCTCTCGGGATCGGTCACGTCCAGCGGCAGCAGGCGGAGGCGTTCTGACGTCGGCAGCAGGCCTTCGCGGGGCTCACGCATGGTGGCGATGACACTCCAGCCCTTTTCATGGAAGTAACGGGCGGTTTCCAATCCATAGCCTGACGAGCAGCCGGTAATCAGTACGGTCTTCATGATGGTCTCCTGGTTTCGCTGTTGACGAGACCTTTGTACCCGACATAATCAGGACTATCTTCGATCGATAGTCCGTATTTCATTTGCAAAAGTCCGATATGGCCGATCCACTAACCGAGGTTATCCAGCTTCTCCGCCCACGCGCCGTGTTCTCCAAAGGGATCAGCGGCGCGGGGCGCTGGGCGGTGCGCTACGCCGATTTCGGTCAGCCGGGATTTTGCGCCGTTATCGAGGGGCGATGCCGTCTGGCCGTCAGCGGAGAACAGCCAGTCACCCTTGAGGAGGGCGACTTCGTGCTTCTACCTGAAACTCCATCCTTCACGATGTCCAGCCTCGACCCTGCGCAGCCATTGCACATCGATCCGAAAACGGTGCTGCCACCAGATAGGGAAATCCGACACGGCCGGCAGGATGGACCTTCCGATGTCAGGCAGTTCGGCGGCTGGTTCTCCTTCGATGCGCAAGATGCCGGGCTGTTCGTCTCCCTTCTGCCGCGCATGATCCACATCCGCGGGGTGCGGCGGCTGACGCAACTGGTGTGTCTGCTCGGCGAGGAGGCGGCACGCGAAGACATAGGCCGCGACCTCATTCTCCAGAGGCTCGTCGAAATCCTGCTGATCGAGGCGCTTCGGGCGGCGCCGACTGAGGAAGCGCAGCCGGGTCTCCTGCGCGGTCTTGCCGATCCCCGGATAGCAGCCGCGTTGCGCGGTATGCATGGCGATATCGAACGGGCTTGGACGGTGCCGGACCTCGCCCGGCAGGCTGGCATGTCCCGCTCGGCCTTCTTCGACCGTTTCAGCCGCATGATTGGCTTACGGCCGATGGAATATCTTCTGGCATGGCGGATGACCGTCGCAAAGAACCTGCTGCGCAGCGAAAAAGTGGCGCTCGGCGAGGTCGCGAGACGGGTCGGCTATAGCTCGGCCAGCACCTTCAGCACTGCCTTCCGCCGCCATGTCGGCCTGCCGCCCGGCAGCTTTACCACGCGTGCGGGAATGCGGAGCGAAGCCGCGCTTGTTTAGATGATCCCTACGCCCATTTCGGAACGAGACACCGTCTGCTTCTGCATCTGCCCCTTGACGTGGGCGGTCATCGGATTATCACCGCAGGCATGACACTCAACCTCATCAAGCTCTGCGTTGGCGCCGACTCCCTTCAGGATCTTCGTGACTGGGTGGCGGAGAGGGCGCTCATTGCGGTCGCGGCCGGTCTGGAGCCGCATTCCAGCCATGTGACGCGCATGGTGCCGAAGCGTGGCGAGGAACTGCTGGACGGCGGCTCGCTCTATTGGATCATCAAGGGGCAAGTGGCGGCGCGCCAGAAGCTTCTCGACATCAAGACCTTTACCGGCGGCGATGGAATTTCGCGCTGTGAACTGATCCTCGGACCGGAGGTGATCGAGGTGACGCCCGCACCACGCCGTCCGTTCCAGGGCTGGCGCTATCTGGAAGCCGACGCCGCCCCCCGCGACCTCGGCGCATCCGGCGCCAATATCGAGGAGATGCCGGAAGACCTGAAGCGGGAACTCGCCGAACTCGGCCTTCTCTGATTTTTTCGTCCTTCCTTATTTTTCTTCGATTGTCACTGGTTTGTGAGCGCGATCCCGTATCTTCGGATACTGCCGGTTCGAAGTTCGACATGCACCCGGTTCAAAGGCCTCTTGACCTTCCCACGATGGGAAGGTGCATTGTATCGTCTATGCCCCGGTTGACCGAAATCAATCCGGGCCAACTGGAAGGTGCCTATGGTGGCATCGTCGTTAGCGAGAGACGTCAATGGGCGCGGCCTGCGGGTTTCAGAGGTGGTTGAAAGTGGTGGCGATCGCGCTGGCGATGGCCGTCGTTTTCTCTGCCGCGCAATCCCATGCCACCTCGCATTTCTGCGCCGGACCGGATGAGATGGCGGGCGTTCACCGTCACGCGTCCGACAATGGAGCCGTGGACCAGGATGCGGCCCGCGGAGACTGCTGTCGAGGCGCGTGCGGCCTCTGCGCGCCCCCGATGCATCCGATCGCCACGGTTCTCGCGATCTTCGATCGCACGACCGGGGCCTTGGGACCGACGATCCGCCTGGCTGGCCAATCTCCCGCTCCGGGACGACACCCTCCTCGATCCGCTGCCTGACAGCACGCGCATTGCGCGGACATTTCCTGTCAACAGCACGGTCGTTCCGGCGACCGGGATCGAGAGAGATATCATGTATCGGAGAGAATTTCTGAAAACGCTCGCCATGGGTTCTGTGGCTTTGTCACCCTTGGGGAGTGCGCTGGCGACGGCAGGCTCGAGACCCAGCGATCTGGTTATCGGCAAGCGGATACTGGAGGTCAACGGCAAGGCGGCAACCGTCTTCGGGCTGACCGGTAATACCGGCGCGGCCGGACTGGTTTTAGACGCCGACAGCTCGTTCAACATTCTTTTGCGCAACGAGACGAATGAGGAGACCCTGATCCATTGGCATGGTCTGACGCCGCCTTGGGCGATGGACGGCGTTCCCGGCAATCCGGCCGCGCTCCTGCAGCCGAAGGAAACGCGGGCTTACGATTTTCCGGCGGGCAAGGGCGGCACCCACTGGATGCATGCACATACACTACAGGAGCAGAACCTGCTTGCGGCTCCCCTGATCGTCCGCACGGCCGAGGACCGGGCTCGCGACGAGCAGGAGGTCGTGGTTCTTCTCCACGACTTTTCCTTCAGATCGCCGGAAGAGCTGCTGTCCGAACTCCAGTCGGGCGGGGGCGCCCACGCCATGCCCTCGGACGATGGCGGCATGGCGTCGATGATGATGATGCATGGTGGTCACCAGATGGGCGGCGGTGGAACGGCTTCCGGCATGCCAATGATGTCCATGCCAGGCATGGATCTCAACGATATCGAATACGACGCCTATCTGGCGAATGACCGAACCCTTGAAGATCCGGAGATCGTCAGGGTCGAGCGCGGTGGGCGCGTCAGGCTGCGCATCATCAATGGCGCGACGGCGACCGGGTTCACGATCGATACCGGACCGCTGGAAGGTGAACTCATTGCGGTCGACGGGCAGGACGTCGCGCCGGTCCGCGCGCGGCGGTTTCCTCTGTCAATGGGCCAGAGAGCCGATATCCGACTGAACATGCCGGCGGAGGGAGGAGCCTTTCCGGTTCTTGCGCTTCGCGAGGGGGCAGTCGAGAGGACCGGCATTGTTCTGGCAACCGCGGGTTCCCGTGTCGGAAAGCTCGAAACGTCGGGAGCCGACAAGGGACCGGTTCTCGACCTGTCGCTGGAGCAGAGGCTGCAGAGCCTTTCGCCCCTTCCGGTGCGTCGGGCCGATCGGCACTTCGATCTGACGCTGGGTGGCGACATGGCAGCCTACACATGGGGGATCGATGCTTCAGGACCGCTCGATATCGTCGAAGGACAGCGGGTCCGTATATCGATGCGCAACATGTCGATGATGGCCCATCCTATGCATCTCCATGGTCATCATTTCCAGGTGACCGCAATCGACGATATGGCCATCAACGGCGCCGTTCGGGATACGGTGATGCTCCCGCCCATGGCGCAGGTTGCGATTGAGTTCGATGCCAATAATCCGGGACGCTGGCCGCTGCACTGCCACCATCTTTATCACATGGCTGCCGGGATGATGACTTTCGTCGACTATGGCAAGGCGGGCTGAGGAGGCTGGTATGAGCGAAGACCGAGACATTCATCAGCCTGACCATAAAGGCGGGGAGAACCCCCACCGTCACGCGCATGCCTCCGGCCCGCGGCCCCCTTCGATGACAACCCACGGGAAATTGCCGAAGGGGACGGTCTACACATGCCCCATGCATCCGCAGATCCGGCAGAACGAGCCCGGAAACTGCCCCATCTGCGGAATGACGCTCGAGCCCGAAATGCCCACCACCGGCGAGCACGGCAGCGAAGAATATGCCGATATGAGCAGGCGGTTCTGGATCGGGTTGATCCTGAGCCTGCCGGTGGTGGCGTTGGAGATGGGCGGACATCTTGCCAATCTCCACAGCGTGCTGATGCCGCAGACGTCCAACTGGATCCAGCTCGCACTTGCGACGCCTGTCGTATTGTGGGCTGGCTGGCCGTTTTTCGAACGGGGCTGGCGTTCGCTCGTGAGTCGCCATCTCAACATGTTCACGCTCATCGCCATGGGCGTGGGCGTGGCCTGGATTTTCAGTGTCGCGGCAACCGTTCTGCCTGGCGTCTTTCCAGCGACTTTCCGTGGGTCCGACGGATCGGTTTCTGTCTATTTCGAGGCTGCCGCCGTCATCACGGTGCTCGTTCTGCTGGGGCAGGTTCTCGAACTGCGCGCACGCGAGCAGACCGGGGGCGCCATTCGCGCGCTTCTCGATCTCGCACCGAAGATCGCGCGACGCGTTCGCTCGGACGGAGCCGATGAGGACGTGGCACTCGAGTCCGTCGCGGTCGGCGACATGCTGCGCGTTCGACCCGGTGAAAAAGTGCCGGTCGATGGAGTGCTGAAGGAAGGACGCAGCTCAGTCGACGAGTCCATGATTACGGGCGAATCCATGCCGGTGACAAAAGAACCCGGATCGAGGTTGATCGGCGGCACCATGAACCAGACTGGTGGCTTCGTCATGGAAGCCGCTCATGTCGGCGCCGACACCATGCTTTCCCAGATCGTGAAGATGGTGGCTGACGCCCAAAGGTCGCGTGCGCCGATCCAGCGTCTCGCCGACCGGGTTTCCGGCTGGTTCGTTCCGGTCGTCATCCTTGTTGCTCTTGCATCGTTCTTCGTCTGGTCTGCGCTGGGCCCGGAACCGCGCTTCGCGCACGGGCTCGTCGCGGCAGTCGCAGTCCTCATCATCGCCTGCCCCTGCGCTTTGGGACTGGCGACGCCGATGTCGATCATGGTCGGCGTTGGAAGGGGCGCGAGCCTTGGCGTGCTCATCAAGAACGCCGAGGCGCTGGAAAGATGCGAGAAGGTCGATACCCTGGTGCTGGACAAGACGGGCACCCTCACGGAGGGCCGTCCCCGGCTCACGAAGGTCGTTCCTGCTGCGGGATTGTCCGAGACGGAGGTGCTGCGGACCGCTGCCATGCTGGAAAGATCCAGCGAGCACCCGCTGGCGCTTGCGATCGTGAATGCCGCCCGTGAGAGGGGATTGACGCTCGGCGACGCGGAAGACTTCGACAGCCCCGTCGGCAAAGGCGTGACAGGACTTGTCGAGGGACGAAGGATCGTTCTCGGAAGCCACAGGATCATGGAGGAACACGATATCGATGTGTCGACCTTCGCATCTGTCGCCGAAAACCTTCGGGACGACGGCGCGACGGTCATCTTCATGGCCGCCGATCTAAGGATCGAAGGCCTGTTCGCGATCGCAGACCCCATCAAATCGACGACGCCGGAGGCCGTGAGAACCCTGGCGGACGAGGGTATCCGCATCGTCATGCTGACGGGGGACAACAGGACGACGGCGGTCGCCGTCGCCCGCAGCCTCGGGATAGCAGAGGTCGAGGCGGAAATCCTGCCGGAAGACAAGAGCAAGATCGTGTCGCGCCTGAGGCAGGAAGGCCGGATCGTCGCCATGGCGGGCGATGGCGTGAACGATGCCCCGGCTCTTGCGGCCGCTGACGTCGGGATCGCCATGGGAACGGGGACGGACGTCGCCATGGAGAGCGCCGGCATCACGCTTCTGAAAGGAGACCTGATGGGTATCGTCCGGGCTCGCCAACTCAGCCGCGCCACAATGGCGAATATCCGCCAGAACCTGTTCTTCGCCTTTGTCTACAACGCCGCAGGCGTTCCCATAGCCGCCGGACTGCTCTATCCGTCCTTCGGGGTATTGCTGTCGCCGATCATTGCCGCGGCAGCGATGGCTTTGTCGTCCGTCAGTGTCATCGGCAACGCGCTTCGCCTGAAGAGGGTGCGGATCTGAAAGCTCCAGCCTGGGCCCGGTCTGCGTGCCCAGGCCGGAAAACAACGCCGTGTGTCGCTTTGCCGGTATTGGAGATCACGCAGGGCTGGCAGCCGCCTATCAAAAGTTCCCGTCTCATGGTAAGTGACGCCGTGCCGCATAACCCCGTGTGCGTGGCATCCGGCCGATGCAGCCATCCTTGGCTTGGGCGCGGCGATAGCAAACCTGACCGCATCCTGATTTGGCCCATGACGATTCCAGTCGGGAGATTGTCACGGGTACCGCGCCGCAATCGACGGACCGGGCGCGGAGCGAGCGAGAACCGAACGGAGAAAAGACGATTGCAGGCGCCTGAGAAAAAAGAAAGTGGCAATTATTTCAAGGCTCCCGTTTTTGCCGTCGCGCCGATGATCGACTGGACGGATCGTCACTGCCGTTATTTCCATCGGCAACTGACGGGGCGGGCGTTGCTCTATACCGAGATGGTCGTCGCGGATGCGATCATTCACGGGCACCGCGACCGGTTGCTCGGCTTTTCACCCGAGGAGCATCCTGTAGCGCTGCAACTCGGCGGTTCCGATCCGGCGAAGCTTTCCGAGGCCGTGCGGATTGCGGCCGACTACGGCTATGACGAGTTCAACCTCAATGTCGGCTGTCCCTCGGACCGCGTGCAGTCGGGGACGTTCGGGGCGTGTCTCATGCAGACACCCGAGGTGGTCGAGGGCTGCGTTGCCGCGATGAAAAAGGTGGCGACGGTGCCGGTCACCGTCAAATGCCGGATCGGGGTGGACGATCAGGAGCCGACCGAGGTTCTACCGGATTTCCTCGCCCGGATGATTGGGGCAGGTTCGGATGCGATATGGGTCCATGCCCGCAAGGCCTGGCTGAAGGGGCTCTCCCCGAAGGAGAACCGGGAAATCCCACCGCTCGACTACGAGCTGGTCTACCGGATGAAGCGGGAAAACCCCAACGTCTTCCTCGGCATCAACGGCGGTATCGACAGCCTGGAGGCAGCCTCCCGGCATCTTGAGGTGATGGACGGGGTGATGCTTGGACGCGCCAGCTATCATAATGCCACGATGCTGACCGGCGTGGACGAGAAAATTTATGGCGAACCGGCACAGGAGCCGGATTGGCACGCGGTGCGTGACGCAATGATGGCCTATGCCGAGCGGGTGATGGCGGATGGCGGGCGGCTTTCCCATGTCACGCGGCACATGGTCGGGCTGTTCCAGGGCTTTGCCGGAGCGCGTCGCTACCGGCAGATCCTTTCCACCGATGCGGCGAAGGCGAGCGCCGGGCCGGAGGTCATTGCGGCCGCTTTTGCTTCAGTCGACATCGCCGGCGGGCCGAAGGTACAGGTGGCCGCCGAGTAGCCGGAAATGCGAACGGCGCCCCGAAGGACGCCGTTTCATGTCTCATCTCAGACTTCCGGTTGAGCCGGAACCAACTCGCAAATCAGGCGAGCTGGATGTTGACGGCCTTCGGGCCCTTGCCCATGCGGTCCGGCTCGGTGTCGAAGGTGACCTGCTGGCCGTCCTTGATCGACTGAATGCCGGAAGCCTGGAGAGCGGAGATGTGGACGAATACGTCCTTAGCGCCGCCATCCGGAGTGATGAAGCCGAAGCCCTTGTCCTGATTGAAGAATTTTACAGTGCCTTTGGTGGCCATGGGAGAAGTTCCTTGTCCCTTAGTTTTGTCTATCCTCGCTTTCGGCGGACCGGAAGCGAGGGCGTTTATGCCCTTTCGCGAAAGGGCCAGTCGGAAGTCGCGATAACGGGGAAAGAACGTCTACCAGCGGGAGAAAGCCCCCAAAGACCGCATGACACGGTCACTACAATCGGTCCAGTCTCCGGGATCATTAATGCCCGAACGACGCGAGAATTAAGGGTTTTCCACCGAAAAGGCAAGGGCGAAAACAGGGCCATTGCGTGTTTGCATTTGGTCAAACGACTGAATCCATTGACATTTGAGGGGAGGAACGGGCCGGACGAGGAGCCTTCGGGGTTGATGAGCGCCCGCCTTCGGGCTAGGAAGGCGCGGGGGCAAGATTAGCAATGCCGAAGACAGGTGCCACCGTGATCGATCCTTACCAGCTGCTCGGGCTGCCCCGCGACGCGAACGATGCGGCGATCAAGGCCGCCTATCGCAAGATCGCCAAGACCGAGCATCCCGACGGCGGCGGCGATGTCGACCGCTTCGCCAAGGTGACGGCGTCCTACGAGCTGCTCAAGGACCCGGTGCGGCGCAAGGTCTATGACGACACCGGCTACGACCCGCAGCTTGCCGATACCGCCGATCTCAAGGGCCTGATGATGCTGGAAACGCTGGTCAACGACATGATCCTCGACGAGCGCGAGCCCGGCAGTTTCGACCCCGTGGCGGGGCTCCGCCGCAAGCTCACCGACGACATCCTGAAGACGCGCTTCCACATTCTCGAACTGGAACGCCATCGCGCCCGGGTGCGCCAGCATCTCGACCGTATCGGCCGCCGGCCGGAGGCGGATGTGCTCGGCTCCATGCTGAAGGCGCGCACGCAATCCATCACCGACGCCATCCGCACCGCCGAGACGCAGATCGAGGCGATCGAGCGGGCCTATACCATGCTCGAAGGCTATTCCTACGAGCTGGAGCCGGAACCGCTGGCAAAGGCCGCGGAATAGCCGCGATCTCGGGCGAGGGGAAAACGGCGCGCCTCCTGCGCCATCCCGATGTCTTCACGATGCATCCGCTGACGGCGGGCCGGGTGGCGCGACGCTTTCTCCGGCGGGCGGTCGCGTGTTCGCGGCTGTCGTTTCATCGGGAGATGACGGGTCCTCCGTCGCGGGCCGGGGTTCAGCGTTGACAATCCGCATCAGCGCCTCGAGACGCTCCAGCATGTCGCCCTGCAGCAAGGCGGGCTCCTGGCGCTGCCAGTCCCTGGCCAGGAACCGCAGCAGGGGGCGCTCGACGTGGAAACGGGTGAGCGTGTCGAAGACGATGCGCATCGTTCCCTCCTGCAGCCAGCGTTGAGCCGGATCGGGCGAGGGCGGCGGAAGGGGGCTGTGGGCGATCAGCAGTCTGATGACGACCTCGGCTTCGACGCGCAAGGCATCGTAAAGGGCGCGCGGCTTTTCCGGGAGCAAGGCGGCGCAATCGGTCTCATCGTGATCCGACAACCAGACCCCGCAGTGCCGCTGCCGGCGGCAGGCGCGCCGCAGGCAGATACGGGGGAGACCGAGGTCGTCCGCGGTCATCAGGGCGATGCAGTCCCGAACCGGATCGGGTTCGTGGGCATTGTCGGGCGCGGTGGCGTGCGGGGTGGTGTTTTCGGAATTCCCGGTCATGTCCTTGCTCCTTCGCGTCGATCCGGCTTGCGGGTGGGGGGCTGTCCGTCATCCGGACGCGCCGAAACCTTCACGCGCGGTCTCCCGCCGTGGTTCTTCTCATTTCGGTTCCCCTTTTTCGGCCTTTCGGCGAAGGGGATGCGGACGGGGCGCTGGAAGCTGCCTCGTAAAGTAAAAAGATATGACACCTTCCGGCGCCCCGTTCGGCGGTTTTTATCCGTGCGATCGGTCCCTCTGCTCCGGCGGTTCCCAGGATTTTCCGTCCATCGGGCTGCAGCTTTCACCGCCGGACGCCCGGGACCACCTGATNCCCTCTGCTCCGGCGGTTCCCAGGATTTTCCGTCCATCGGGCTGCAGCTTTCACCGCCGGACGCCCGGGACCACCTGATACCGCCGGTCTCTGACGCCTTGCAGGCGCGTCCGGCGCGCCGTCAGGGCCGACATGGGGTTCAGCCGTCCGAGGCCTTCCCATGTCCCCACGTCGCCGGAGGGAGACCAGTTTGCGCGGACCCCGAAAGACCGGGCCTGCGATCGCCCGAACCTTTCAGCGCCGGTCCCGCCTCGCCGGGCACGCACACCCGGTGTATCCGCGACGGAACGGATGGATTCTAGGCACGGGAAATCGGGGCGGGGATTTCGAGGGAAAACGGGGATCGCGCTTACGGCCAAGGAGGATGCGCCTGTTCGCACCGACGCCCGATTTATGCCGCTTGCCGTCATTACAGGCTAATTCTTCGGAGCAATCCCGCCCGCAACATGGTTTGCGACCGGCGGCCTGCGCCGAAAACGGGGCAGGCGGCACAGGAGGAAAATGGCATGCGCATCTTGAGGATCGGGCTGATGACGCTGGGCCTTGCCATCATGGCCGCCGCCATTGCCGGATGGTACTGGGTTGCCGCCTTCGGCTGCGGCATGAACACGACCGGCTGCCGCGATGTCCGCATCCCCATGCCCTGGCAGGACCCGGAGCTTTTCGGCGTGCTCGGGCCGTTCTTCGGGCTCGGGGTGGCGGTGTTCGTGCTGGGGAAGTGGGTGGTGAAGGGATAGGCCTTCGTCTCCGACATCCTTCATCGAACCGGCAGATTGCTGCGCTTGCCAACCGCCGCCATCGGGATCACGCTTGCAGCCAGAGCGAAGGAGGAGAGCATGAAGCTGATTGTCGGATTCTTCGAAACCAAGCCGGGACAACGCGAGGCCTATCTGGAGGCGGCGCGGGACCATCTGGAAAAGAGCCGCCTCGACCCCGATTGCCATTATATCGAACTCGTGCCGATGCCGGGCCATCCCGACCGCATCCTTCTCGCGGAGGCCTTCACCAGCGAGGCCGCGCATCGCCGCCACGAGGACACGGACCATATGCGGGCACTCTGGGCCGTCGGCCCCTCGCTGCTGTCGCATGTCGTGATCGACTCCATGGTCTCCGACACCGTCGAGTATATCGACGAGCGGTTTGAGTGAGAGGGTAGCTCGGCCTCCCAACGTTTTGTTTGTCCCGTCGTCTGGATGTTCGCGACGGTGTGGGTGCCTTGTGGGTGTGCCTCTGAGGCACGTCCTTCCGATTGGGGTATCCGGGTGGCAGGGTATCCGACCCTGAAACCGTCGTTCCAACCCCTCGGCCGTAAGGAGACCGTTGCGGCGGGCGGGGCCCTGCACCTGCGAGAGTGTTTCACCCCGGCGCCGACCCTGCCTCATCTGACATCGCATCGTAAGGTGTATCCCAGGGCGGGACGGGGAACAGGAAAAGGCAGCTAAATGGCGGGGAACGAAAAAAGATCTCCTTTGTTGATTTTGTTGGGGGATTTATCAAAGTCATCCCCCGGTCATCATTCTATATGCTTGCGCCAAACAGCAACCTCTGATCGACTGCTGACAATGAGTCTAGCTGGGAGGGTATTCTTTTGCTTGGGGAACTTTTCATCGGGACTTTGGGCGGCATAGCGACTAACATCGCGACTGCCGTATTCAGGCATGTCTACGCGACAGGCAAGGCGCAAGCCTATCAGATGCGAATTCTGTCAGGTGAGGTCGGCACAGATCCTGTCCAAGAAGTAGCAGACCTGCTGCAGATATCGCTTGCAAAAGCTGGACTACTGAACACAGCTTGTGAAAATGCGATAAAAAAACTAATTACAGTTGGGATCATTCAAAATCTTTGCGATGCATGCTTTTCTGATTTAAATCCAGATTACACTTTCCAGTTAATTGATAAATTACTTGTCTTTGAGAAAGAAAACTTGACGGATGGATTTTCCAGCAAACTGTTTCTGTCAATTCGCGAAATAATCTCGAAATCGAAGTTTTTTGACAATCCACAAGATCGGAGAAGGGCTGACCAGCGATTTCGCACTGCAGAGGTGCAGATCGCAAAGTTGCTTAAATCTCTGGATGACAATGTAAAAGAAAACAATACTGCAGCCTTTCGAATTGAATCCGTCAGCGAGTACCAGCAATTTATGGCCGCAGTCGCAGAAGTGACGCGTCTGCATCTCGATGAAATAGACATTCATGGAGCCTCAGGTGAGATCTCAAAGGCATCACTGGAAAATATATTCGTCGATTGTCCAGTTTACAGGATTGAAAAATCACAAGTTTCGACTTTCAGGGAGAGAGTAGAGGCAGATGCATTGTACGAGTTCCCTGCGCATATTGGTTGGAAAGGGATACTAAACTTCGGGCAAAGGATTGTTCTCTTGGGAGATCCGGGCGGCGGGAAAAGTACACATACTCGAAAGATTTGCTGTGAGGTCGCATCAAGAACTATCGATGATAGATTTTTAATGCCTTTGTTCGTGCAGCTCAGAACGTATGCCGCAGCGAAAAAAAAAGACAATATATCGTTGTTCAATTTTATGATTAGCCTAATTTCTGACATATGCATTGGGGTAGAACGTGAAAACATCGAAAGGTATTTTTTCTACAACATTTCTGTCGGACGCTCATTAATAGTTTTCGACGGATTGGATGAGGTACTTAGTGAAGCGATTAGATTGGAGATATCAAGGGAAATAAACTCGCTGACCAAGCGTTTCTCGTTGTCTACCTTTATAGTCACCTCTCGATTCGTCGGCTATGAGGTTGCACCTTTGGATGCATTCACTCATGTTGCCATTGGTCGTCTTGGATCACAAGGGATCTCCGACCTGCACGAAAAGGTGTGTCGCCACATTCTCGGCATGACGATTGAGGAGGTCGCTAGGAAGAGAGCTAAATTTCTCAAAGCTGCAAATGAAAAGGCAAAAGAGCTAATATCGAATCCTCTCCTTCTCACCCTCATAATAATTGTTGAGCACAAACGACGCGAAATACCTGATAATCGCGCAGATCTTTATTCTATGTGTGCATCACTTTTATTTGATCGTTGGGACAGGTTGAGAGATATCAATCCGGATTTGCCCGAGCGTTACCGATTGAACGATCTCCTCATATTTCTTTCTCATAAACTTTACGAGGAGGAGGCATATGGAGGAAGAATTAAGAGAGATGAACTATTAAAACTTACAAAGGACTTCTTTATAAAGGATTACATCGACAATAAGGAAGGAAGGGCATCGGAAGCGTCTTATAAATTTGTCGATCACCTCACCGGAAGAGCGTGGATACTTCACGAAGTCGGAGAAAATATTTTTGAATTTAGCCATAGAACCTTCATGGAATATTTCTACGCAAAGTACATTGAGGCTAAAAACGAAAATACCTCAGATATATTCACTTCTGTCTTGCCGTCTATTCTTCTCGGGCAGAGGACCGTTCCAGCTCACTTGGCCTTTCAGATGCGCTCGAAGGATAATCGACTTGCATCTACTAAGATTGCCAGATTGATGTCGGAAGCAATCAAGCAGCATGGCTCGAACCAACTTGTTGAGTTTAGTGCCCAAGCTGCTCGGTACCTCTTGCCCACTGCGGATGAACTAGATGAGTGGATTGGTGCAATTTGCAGCAAGGCGCTAGATGCCAATGCCGTCGCGCCATTAATTGTCCTATTTAGTAATGATGGCCCTCTTAATATGCCCATCAGATTGAAGGTTTGTGCGTCGTTAAGTTCAATTGGTGATGTTTCGAAGCTTGCAAAATTCAGGCCACTTTTCTCAACGATGAGGTCTGTACTGGCGTCGGAAGAGATTGTTAGATCTGAATTGCAAAGCGAACTGGACAAGGCGCTTTCGGAAAATTTTGCGAAAATGCAAATAAGATCGCCATTTGTCACCAAACTATTCTTTGATCTTGGATTGCCGTATGATGTTTCAGCGGCATCCAAACATGGTCTTCGACTTTGGGCTAATAACAAGTCTAGTTTTGGGAACGATACAGGGTTTTCTGATGCTATAAAGATGCTTAACGCTCTGTTGAGCGGTGACGTCGAGATCGGTTCAGAGGCGGAGAGATACCGAAATCTTGCTGTTGCGTTAGTAGCAGACAGATTTCCATGGGAGGGTAGTGGTTACGATTTCTCCCCTCATCAGATGGAGTGGGTGCCGGTCGATTTTCGGTTCAATTCCCAAAACTTGGGTGACTTAACTCCGGCGGAGTTTCGTGCAGCTTTGCTGTGCGTTCTTGTTATCGTGGAGTGCATGGCTCTCATAAGGCCACACTATATTTCGGCTGGAATTGATGTTAACGAGTTTGTCAATATCGTAGATATGGACAATCAGCATTCAGACTTAAGGCCATTTCTCAAAGATTGGCTGTCCGAGAACTTGTCATTATTTAAATTAAAATACCGTATGACGCCAAGAGAACTGGTCGTTAGAGAATTAGCTCAAATTAAAAACGGAAATTGACACTCTTTACCGCCCCGGCCGCCCCGTTTTCCCCTTCGTTCGGCTCTTGCGTTTCTGGTCGCCTTCGTCCTCGTAGGAGCCGACGCCTGCTTTGGCGCGGATGATGGGGCGGGGGGCGTCGGGTTGCCCCTCCCCAACCCTCCCCACAGGGGGGAGGGGGCTGGTCGTGCCTGCCGGCTTTTCCGGGATCTTGCCGGTGACCGGTTTTTCGGTGCGGCCGACAGTCATTTCGTAAGCGACAAGGAGACCCCATCTGGCGCTGCTGATGGTGG
>NZ_JAGGCS010000024.1 GCF_022884085.1 Paenirhizobium cremeum | reverse complement strand
TGGAATTACACGCGCTGAACGGCCTCAGCTTGCCGCTTACGATGAGCACGCCGACCATAAGCTACAAGAACCACCGTTTCCCACCGCAGATCATCGGTAAGCGCTGTTTTGAGGGCACGTCGGTTTAGGCTTGACGGAAAGGGATAACGTTGTTGCCGCGCATGAACGCGAGGGCACCTTCTGCCTCGATGGTTTTCACCGCTAAGTCACGCGCGACTGCATCGGATTCGAATTGCTCTTCCCAGACATGACTGGTGTTGTTGTGATCAACAACCTCAAGGGTCCAGGTCTTGTCGGTTTCCAGGCGGAAGATGTCGATTGAGAAGGAATAGCCATCAACGACGATCCTCTTGCTCTTGCCAGAAGTCACCAGATTGGGTTCGTCGTCGTCGATCATGTCGCAGGCCCAGCTTTAGTAACACGGCGAGTATGCCGTTGGAGTCCAACTCGTCAAGCGGCTGGCATGGCGGCGCTTGTGAAGTTCCAGGGCAGCAATTCATCGATCCGGCTTTGCTTGTGGCCATTGACGATGGCGGTGAGCGTCGTGGTCAAGTAGGCCTGTGGATCGACGGCATTGAGCTTGCAGGTCTCAATGAGCGAGGCGATGGTCGCCCAGTTCTCTGCTCCGGCATCATGACCAGCAAAGAGTGCGTTCTTCCGATTAAGGGCAATCGGACGGATGGTCCGCTCTACGCTGTTGTTGTCGATCTCGATGCGGCCGTCGGTCAGGAAGAGCTTCAAACCATCCCAGTATTTGGCGATATAGGCCAAAGCGTCGCCAAGCGGAGATTTGTTTGCGACGCGGGCACAATGATGCGCGAGCCACGTTTGCATGTCGACAACCAGCGGTGCTGATCGTTCCTGTCGTCCGGCGAGGCGAGCCTCCGGATCAAGGCCTCGCAACTCGGTCTCGATCCGATACAGCTCACCGATCCGTTTGACGCCTTCCTCCGCAATCGGGGCTGCTCCGTTGCGGGTAATCTCCACCAGCTTGCGCCGAGCATGGGCCCAGCAGTAGGCAAGCCGGATATTCTGACGAATCCGGTCTGGTGCGACCAGCCTGTTGTACCCGGCATAACCATCGACTTGCAGAACGCCGGAGAAGCCCTCCAATATCCATTCGGCATGAATGCCACCGCGACCAGGCGCATAGGTGAATGCGACACCTGGCGGAGCACCGCCGCCCCAAGGGCGATCATCTCGCGCCAGCGCCCAGAAGTATCCGGTCTTGGTCTTGCGGGAACCTGGATCAAGAACCGGAGCACGGGTCTCGTCCATGAACAGCTTGGCTGAGCGCTTCAGGTCGGCTATCAACGCATCGAAGACGGGACGCAGTTCATAGGCTGCCCGACCGACCCAGTCAGCGAGCGTGGATCGGTCGAGGTCAATGCCCTGGCGGCTCATGATCTGCGCCTGCCGATAGAGCGGAAGATGATCGGCATATTTGGAGACCAGCACATGGGCGACGGTCGCTTCCGTCGGCAGCCCAGCCTGGATAAGGCGAGCCGGGGCTGGAGCCTGAACGACACCGTCAGTGCAGGCACGGCACGCGTACTTGGGGCGACGGCTGACAATGACACGGAACTGTGCCGGGATCACGTCCAGCCGCTCGGAGACATCCTCGCCAATGCAGTGCATGCAACCACCGCAGGCGCAGATCAGGCTTTCTGGCTCAATCACCTCCTCGATACGCGGAAGATGCTTTGGAAGGGAGCCGCGATTGATCGCCCGTGGCTTGCTAATCCTGTTTCCTGCAGGAGCGTCCGCCTCATCCTCGGCGTGGATCGCGGCGATAGCCGTCTCTNCCCGTGGCTTGCTAATCCTGTTTCCTGCAGGAGCGTCCGCCTCATCCTCGGCGTGGATCGCGGCGATAGCCGTCTCTAGGTCTTCCAGCGCCAGGTCGAATTGGTCAGGATCGGTCTTCTCGGATTTGCGTCCGAAGGCGGCCTGCTTGAACGCTGCGACCAGCTTCTCAAGGCGTTCGATCCGCTCATCCTTGCGGGCGATATGCTCGTCTTTGCTGGCTATCGCGACGTCCTTGGCCGCCTCGCGTGCCTGCGCCGCGATCAGCAGCGCCTTTAGGGCGGCAACATCATCGGGAAGGTCGGCGGCATCAAGCATGGCCGGAAGCTACCAAATCCCGAGCCGACTTGCCCTCGGAATTTGCCGTGCTGAGTCATCGTGCCGCAGCTATTCGATGGCCTCCGGCGTCCTCGTCTGGACAGCATGAACCCGCCGCCAATCAAGTCCCGCAAACAGGGCTTCGAACTGGGCGTGGGTGAGCGTCATTAGACCATCTTTGATGCCGGGCCAGGTGAACGTGTGCTCTTCTAGCCGTTTGTAGGCCATGACGATCCCGGACCCATCCCAGTAGATGAGCTTCAAACGGTCCGCCTTGCGGGACCGGAACACGAAGACCGTTCCGGTGAACGGGTCCTTGTGCAGTTCATTCTTCACCAGCGCCGCCAAGCCATCATGACCCTTGCGGAAATCTACGGGTTTGGTCGCCATCATGATCCGCACGCGGTTTGACGGAAAGATCATGTTGCCGCCGCCAAGGCGCGGGCGATGGAAGCGATCCGGGACGCAGACGCACCTTCCTCAAGACGGATCGTTACAGCGCCAACAACGATCTCGGTCCGCGAGACGGCTTTGACCGTCGGCGGCTCCAGCGCGGGTGTCCCGACAACCACGGCCGCAAACTCGACCGCGTCTTCTGGCTCAGGCAACACCAGCTTCCCCTGCCGTGCCAGTGTTCGCCAAGATGACAGGTGGTTGGCCTTCAGCCCGTAGCGCCCCGCTACTTCATTCACCGTCGCGCCTGGTCGCAAGCTCTCGGACACGATCCGTGCCTTGACCTCGTCAGGCCACTGGCGATTGCCTTCGCGTCGCCTACGTCCTGTCGTGAGAACCTCCAATGTAGTCTCCATGGAGAAACTCCCTTGTCGCTCGTCCATGGAAACTCGATCACAGATCAAGCAACAGCGGGCAACGTGGGATCAAAACGCCGGTTACGATCATCGCCCATGCGGTCTGGCTGTATTTCCGGTTCCCGTTAAGCCTGCGGCTGGTGGAAGAAATGCTGCTGGAGCGCGGCATTGTCGTGTCCTACGAAACGATCCGGCGCTGGGGCCGGAAATTCGGTGCGGCCTACGCAAAGCGACTGCGCAGAAAGGCGCCGTCGCGAGAGGATATCTGGCATCTGGACGAAGTGGTCGTAACGATCGGCGGGCGAAAGCATTGGCTTTGGCGAGCCGTCGACCAGGACGGATATGTTCTCGACGAGATCGTGCAGACCCGTCGAGACACCAAGGCTGCCAAGCGATTGCTGATCAGGCTGCTGAAGAAGCAAGGCCTCGCGCCAAAGAGGATTGTCACTGATAAACTGCGTTCATACGGGGCGGCAAAGCGAGATGTGATGCCGACCGTAGAACATAGATCTCACAAGGGCCTTAACAACCGTGCGGAAAATTCCCATCTGCCGCTGCGAAAACGAGAACGAGTGATGCAGGGCTTCCGATCCGTCGGCAGTCTGCAACAATTTGTCCCCGTGTTTTCAGCGGTTAGAAATCATTTCGTCCCATCGCATCAAAAACACTCCGCTCGTCGTCTCCGATGCCCATGAGGGCATCAAAGCCGCAGTATCGAAGGTGCTTTCCGCCACCTGGCAGCGCTGCAGGGTTCACTTCATGCGCAACGCGCTGGCCCATGCTGGAAAGAGCGGACGCCGTGTTGTCTCCGCCTTCATCGCCACGGCCTTTGCCCAGGACACGTCAGAGGCTGCAAGTACCCAATGGCGTAACGTCGCCGACCAGATCAGGCCGAAGGTGCCCAAACTCGCCAGTCTCATGGACAGTGCCGAGCAAGACGTGCTCGCTTACATGACCTTTCCCAAGCAGCATTGGGCCAAGCTTCACAGCACCAATCCAATCGAGCGTCTCAATGGCGAGATCAAGCGACGCACCGAGGTCGTCGGCATCTTTCCAAACGACGATGCCATCGTCAGGCTCGTCGGCGCACTGCTGCTCGAGCAAAACGACGAGTGGGCTGTTCAGCGATCCCGCTACATGACACTTGAGACCATAGCAGCAATGAGCGATGATCCGCTCATCAGCCTGCCAGCCGCAAGCTGATTAATTCCCGGCTCTGTCCGGAAGGCACGGCGATCGCCGAAGCTACACCACATAGCGTAATCGCTCAGGGCCTAGCCTTCCAGGCGGCGGCTCTCCACACTGTCCCTTGTCAACTGTGGCCAGTGTGCCGAAGCTATGAGGAGAACCGCCATGAAGTATTATGCCGGACTGGATGTCAGCCAGCAAACGACCTCAGTCTGCATCGTTGATGACGAGGGCACTGTTGTTGCCGAACGGAAGGTAGCATCTTGCCCGGAGGCGATTTGGGAAGCGCTTGAGCCGTTCACAATAACCCGTGCAGGGCTGGAAACCGGTCCCCTGTCGGTCTGGCTATGGAATGGATTGAAGGAACGCGGCGTTCCCATCGTCTGCATGGATGCTCGCCATGCCAATGCGGCCTTAAAGATGATGCCTGCCAAGACGGACCGCAACGACGCCATCGGCCTGGCGCAGATCGTTCGTACGGGTTGGTGCAAGAGCGTTCATGTCAAGTCAACGGCAAGCCACGAAGCTCGGGCGCTCCTTGCCACTCGTAGCCAACTTGTACGAACCCGCTGTGACCTGGAGAACCAGATCAGAGGTGTCCTTCGCACCTTTGGTATCCTGTTTGGCAAACGGGTTGGTGGGTTCGCCAAGCGAGCCGAGGAAATCATCGACGGCGCGCTCCATGCTTCGCCGACAATCCAGGCTGTCGTGGAAGCACTGATGCGGGCACGTGCCAACATCCTTGAGCAGATCCGTCATCTCGAGGCGAAGGTTCGCTCGCTAGCGCAGCAGAACATCGTCGTCAGACGGCTAATGTCGGTCCCTGGTGTCGGTGTAATCACTGCGCTCGGCTTCGCCGCAACCATTGATGATCCGATACGATTCAAACGATCATCCAGCGCCGGAGCCTATCTTGGGCTGACACCTCGCATCTACGCCTCTGGTGAGACTATGAGATCGGGCCGGGTCTCAAAGCGGGGTGACGACTTTCTTCGACGCAGTCTATTTGAGGCTGCCAACGCGCTCCTGACAAGGATCCCGCAGTTCTCCGCTTTGAAGAGTTGGGGATTGCGCATCGCGCGGCGCGGCGGCTATCGCAAAGCTAAAGTTGCCGTGGCTCGAAAACTCGCCGTCATCCTTCATGCCATGTGGGTCTCCGGCGAGCCGTTCCGTTGGTCATCGCACGACCCGAGCGAGCTCGCATGAGCTACACCGAATATTCTGGTTAGCTGAGACCAGCGAGATCGTCCGGTCAGGACGATGGCGCAGTCGAGACCGATCCCACGAATGCGAGTGCTGGTTCGTCCAGATAACCGCGAACACCACATTGGTCGACTGAGCCTATCCAACGCCATGATGAGGCGGTCAAAGTGCCGACCTCGAAGAGAACCATGAGCCTGACCAGCGATGCCCACTGCGACCAGCTTGACAACCGCGATTAGAGAACTCCATGGGACACGATCGGGTTTTGTATCCGAGGCATTTTCGCGGTTGATCGTTGAGATGGCGGGCAAGGTGGGTCAGGTCGCGCTGAGAGACGGCTGCCAGATCTGTCTTGCTTGGCATGAAGCGGCGAATGCGTTTGTTAGTGTTTTCTATGGCTCCCTTTTGCCACGGCGCACTTGGGTCGCAAAACCAGCTCCTCGCACCAATGCCGTCTTCTAAAGCCCTGAACCCGGCAAACTCGGTACCGCGATCAAAGGTGAAGCTCTGGCGTGCAAAGGCTGGCAGCGGAGAGAATGTTCCGATGATCTTGTCCATGATCGGACGGGAGTGCCGGCTTTGGTTCTTGATCATCACGGTATAGCGGCTCTTACGCTCCACGAGAGTGGTGACATTGGCATGGCCAAGTGGACGTTCGAAGATGAGGAGGTCTCCCTCCCAATGTCCAAACCTTGATCTATCTCCAATGAAATCAGGTCTTTGGGATATCCTGTGAGTGGCAGGAAATACACCGTCGCGCGGCTTCCTGGAGCGCAGTGGACGGCGTTTGCGACGCGCTTCCGGTAGATACTGATAAAGGCCCAGCTCATAAGCCTCCTTGCTGTAGATGAAGCGATAGATTGTCTCTTTACAGACGCGGACGAGGCTAGGTCCGTCCAACAACAGGCGTCCGGCGATCTGCTCAGGCGACCAGCGTGCCTCCAATTGGTTGATGATCTCCGTGCGTAAGTCCGTGTGCCGCCGCAGCTTTCTCAGCCGGCGTCGCCGTTCTTTGGAGATATCGTGCGCTACCGTACTGTAGTAGCCGTCGTAGCCAGGCAGTTCGCGATCCTCAAATCTATTGCGCTTGATCTCGCGGTAGATGGTCGAGCGATGGCGGCCAAGCTGACGGGCCATTTCGTTGACGGGAGCTCTTGCCGCCACCAACTGATGTAGGCGTCGTCGGTCGGCTAGGGTCAACTGCGTGTAGCATCGGGACATGCCAAAATCTCCAAAGTAAAGCCATTGAAATTACTGGCATGTCGCACTTGGAAATAAAATGTACCCGGCTTCACAGCATGTGACGGCAAGGTTGAAATGTCCGTCGAGGTGCAAAGTAGAAATGTCCGAGAAGTCGCCGCATGGGACGAGGACCAGCCCCGATCTGAGCGGCTGATCCCGGTTGCAAGATCAGATCGGGGCGGGTGAGAACCACCCCTCGGCTTTAGCTTTGAGGCTATTCGAACGAGCATTCACTCTGCGGCTTGCTGTCGCAACAGTGCCTTCTCATGTCGCGCGATGATCGCCGGATCGTTTATGTAATCTGTCCGGGGACCGGGTTTCCGGCCACGCGGTTTATAGCCAATCTTCTCGCTGTTGGTCTTTACGTCCGGCTTCGACTGCTGATCCTGGCGTTCCTTGATATAGGCCAGAACATCACCCAGTCGCTTGTTCTCCGTGATCGCCGCATGCGTCACCCGCTGGTCCTTGTCGAACACCGTGTAGGGCAGGGAATACCCTTTCCAACGCACGTCCAGGCGACCGTCCGCATAGGCATAGGTCTCGACATAGCGACCAACCAGCCCCCGCGTCACATCGGTCTCCTGCAGCATGATCCGCTTGCGCTCGAACGAAAACGCCAGCTGCGCTCCGACATAACGTTGCTCGCGCTTGCACAGGATCTCCGCCAATCGGTCCGGCCCCAGATTGATCGGCCGGTGCAAATCATCGGACCGGGCAGGGACCACCGCAAACCGCCTGTTGTAATCCTCCATGAAGCCCGGCAAGAACGCATTGCCAGCCTCCATATCGTCGATGCCAGCCAGCCGCAGCTCCTTGACCAGCCGATCCTGCAGCGTCCGATTCATCCGCTCGACGCGGCCCTTGGCCTGGCTCGAATTTGCGCAAAGAATCTCGATGTTTAACTCGCAAAGTGCACGCCCGAACTGGGTCATGCCCTGGCCACCCCTGGCATCCTTCTTCGCCACCCGGAACACCGAATGCTTGTCCGAGTAAAAGGCGATCGGTGCGCCGTGACGCTGGAGATAGAGATCTAGCGCCTCGAAGTAGGTGAAGGCACTTTCCGAGCGCACGAAGCGCAATTGCATCAGCCTGCCAGTCGCATCATCGACAAACACCAACAGCGAGCATGGCGGTCCGCGATCCTCGAACCAGCGATGCTCCGACCCATCGATCTGCACCAGTTCGCCATAAGCTTCGCGGCGCAGACGCGGCGGATGAAACGTCCGACGCTGTTTGCGTGACAACCACAGTCCAGCCTCGGACATCCAACCGCGCACCGTCTCGCGCGACACGCGCAAACCATCGCGTTCAGCAAGCTTCTCCGTCGCCAAGGTCGGACCGAAATCCGCATAACGTTCGCGCACCAGCATCATCGCATAATCCCGAACGCCGTCGCTGATCCGGTTGTTCGATGGCCGGCCGATCGCCTTGTGCCGGATCGACGCCGCGCCGCCAGTCCGTATTCGCTCCAGAAGCCGGCGCACCTGGCGCTCGCTCACGTCAAGCACATGCGCCGCTGACACCGTCGTCATCCGTCCGCCGGCGACCTTCGATAAAACCTCGATCCGCCGCAGATCGCGCTCGCTCATCGCTATCAATCCCATCTGCAATCTCCCAGGCATCATTCAGACCCGGGGAGTGTGACATTCCAACTTTGCAGAAACAGGACATCCCAACTTTGCGGCTACACAGCAAAGTCGCATAACCCAAATTATGGAACTTCCGGACGAGCAGGATCCAATGTTAGCCTCGGCTCAACGGTTGGGGGTCAATAGGTGATGTGCTCTTCACGGAAGCCTCGAGGCGCGGCGTTGAGCCCCTGGCGCTCTCCATGATCCGCAACAACCATGCCCTGAGGATCTGCTCTCGCAACGACCGCCGGAGCTCAGGAAGCCAAGAAGTCAGCCATCTCGGCATCATAGAACGTTTTAGTGCGCGGACCAGCCAAGATCGGATCGATGCGTCGCACACATTCCTGAAAGCCTGCGGCTATCGACAGAATGTCTACTCTTCGCCCAAAGGCGCGGACACGCTGGTCATCACCGGCTGCACTACCTCGAGCTGAGTGCGGGCTAAGGCAGTGGATGCGCTACGAACTGCTTCCGCCTTATCGTGGCGCGTGAGGCGATCGATGATCGCAGGCTGGCGGCACGTGAGTAGACTTCGCTGGACCTGCAGGCCACGTACGCCGACGTGAGCGCACTCGACGCGGCGCTCCTGTGCAAGTGACCGGCGCGTAATATCCTGCTCCCGCTCCTAGGCCCGCCCGGTCAGAAGCTCGAGCGCGTTGCGGGCACCTTGATCCCCCGCTCGGCGGCCTCGCTCTCGTCCGCTTCGAGGTTCGTGATGATCGTGAGGAGGCTCTTCCGTAGCACGCGTACCTCTTCCTCCTCGAGCCCCTTGAGCGCGCTCAGGTTCACATCATGCGCCATCGGCTCCAACCGGTCGCGCAATTCCCAGCCCTTGCGCGTGAGGAAGATCTGCAGCGTGCGCTTGTCGCCTTCCATCTTCCTGCGCGTGATGATGCTCTGCTTTTCCAGCTTAGTCAGCGCGGAATGCGCCGTAGGCTCGGTCAGGTGGGCTCTCTGGCTCAGCTCGCGCTGCGACAGTCCGTCATTGTACCACAGGATCCGCAGGAAGATCCACTGACCAAAGGTCACTCCTTCGCTCTGGAGGCGCATCTGCAACGAACGGTTAAAAGCCCTAGCGGCGAGACGGACGAGTCGCGCGAGGCGTTCTTCAGTCAGCTTGGGGTCATACACTTCATGCCCAGAGGGCGCGGTCTCATCCATATTCCACACAGTTCTCGGTCGGCCAGAACAAAAGCCGCGCCGCCGGCTTCGTGCCGGCGGCGCGTGAGAACATAAGTGATGAATTCGCGTGCAAGACGCAAGACCTTGATGCCTTTTCAACCTTTGCGTCGCGCACACCCTCAAGCCTGATGTCCGGGCGTTCGCTCAGCCCTGGTGTTCGGCGGTCATGCCCTCGGCCATCTCCTTGACGTAGCCGCGCAGGATGCGGGCATCGATGACGACGGCCTTACCCGCACGCACCATCGTCAATGCCTCGGCTAGGGCCGACTCGAACTCGGCCACTGTCGAAACCGGCCCCAGGCCGTGGACACCCTGTGCCCGGGCGAGGCCCGCGATGTCGATGTCTGGCTCATCGATGGCCTGTCCGATGTGCTTGTTGACGACAGGTCGGTCGCGAACGCGCGCGACGCGTTCCTGGTGGATCTCGTCGTTGAAATATGAGCGGTTGTTGGCCACAACGATTAGCATCGGCACCTGGTGGTGCGTGCCGGTCCAGAGCGCCGTCGCGCCCATGATGAAATCCCCATCACCAAGCACCGCGACCGGCATCCGGCCGCTGCCCTTTAGCGCCAGCGCCGCGCCGACCACCATGCCTGGCCCCGAGCTGATGCCGGCGCCGCCGTCGTAGCCTAGGTAATCCAATGGCCCAGTGAAGTCGCAGTGGCGCCCGTCCCAGCCTAGCGGCAGGCGGACCAGCGTGTGGGCATCGTTGACCATGCCCGCGCGCAGCACATGCGCGAGGGCGTCGAGCGACAGTACGGCCTCCGCCTCCTGCCCGTGCGGGGCGGGCGAGCTGCGCGGCGTCTGGGTGGTGGAGTCGAGACGCAGGCGTTCGCAGAGCGCCGAGACCAGTGTGTCGGGTTCGGTCAAAATTGTGAGATCGCTCGCCACCACGTCCTGGTGATCCATCGACCAGCCGTTTGTGAGCAACGGCTCCAGAGTTACGTTCACTACCCGCGCGCTATCGCGCAGCGTTGACTGCGAAAGCGTCCCCGCCGGATCCACCCAGTCGAAGCAGACCACGAGGTCCGCTCCCGACAGCACCTCGGCCGCGTCCGCCGAAAGGAAGAAGCCCGGCGCCCCCGCGTGCAGCGGGTGGCGCGTGGGGAAGGCTGCGCCGGTCTTAATGTCGGTGATGACGCGTGCGGCGAAATGCTCGGCCAGCGCCACGCGGCGGACCCAATCCGTCCCATCGCGCGAGACTCGGCCCACCAAGAAGACGGGCGCCTCGGCCTCGGCAAGCATCGCAACGAGGGCATCGATCTGCGCCGCGCTGGCCGCGGGGGCATCGGGCGCGGCATGGCGCGCGGGATCCGGCAGCGTGGGCATGGTGTCGATTGCGCTTTCTTGCACCGTCACGTCGAAGCACACATAGGTAGGGGCCATCGGTGCCGATGTCGTGATCGTCATTGCCCGCATCAAAGAGGAGAGCGACGCCGCTAGCGAAGCCGGCTGATCATCCCACTTGATGTAAGGCCGCACCACCGCAGCCTGGTCTCGCGAGGTGTGGAGCCAGTCGATCCAGGGCCGGCGCTTCGCCGCGTCGACCGGCCCGGTAGCGCCAAGGATCAGCATCGGAACCCGGTCGCACCAGGCGTTGTAGATCGCCATGGCCGCGTGCATCAATCCAACGTTCGCATGCAGCACCACGGCTAGCGGCTTGCCGGTGATCTTGGCCCAGCCATGCGCGATCGAGACCGCATGCTCCTCGTGCAGGCACAGCAGGATGTGCGGGTCCTGGTTGCCCAGGTAGTTGACCAGGCTGTCATGCAGGCCGCGGAAGCTGGAACCTGGGTTCAGCGCCACGTAGGGCATGTCAAGACGGCGTAGCATCTCGGCTAAGGCGTCGCTACCGTAGAGCGTATTCAATTCGCACGGGGCGGGGCAGTCGGTTTCCCTGATCATGGCTCATTCACTCCCAATTTTGTTTCTGTCATCTTGTGGGCTGCTACTGTCAGGCCCGGGCAAGGGCCAAAACAATCACCCCCGCCATGGCTAGTATTGACCCCACAGCAAAGTCTGGACCAGGCCGGGCCTCCGTGCGCAGCACCCAGGCCGCCAGCCAGGCGGCGAGGAACATCTCGATCGTGCCGATGATGGCGACGGCGGTGACGGTCGTGAAGCGGAGCGCCACAAATTGCGCCGTCTGTCCTAGTGAAATTGAGGCGGCAGCGACCAGCTGCCAGCCGGTCGGACGGCGCAGAACAGCCGCGAGCTGGCGGCGGTATTCGGGACTGAAGGGCGCCGCGGCCGCGAAATAGGCGAAGGCCGCGACCGCGCCGATGAAGGCGCCGAGAAGCGGGTCGGGCAGCCAGCGCATGGCGAGTTTGCGCGTGACGTAGGAGCCGCCGTAGCTGGCCGCCGATAGCATCGCTAGGATTCGCCCAGCGTTGCGCTCGCGCGAGGCGCGGACGGCGTCGGCATCCTCCGCGGCCGCGCGCCCCCGCGCCATCACGACCACCAGCGCAACGGCGGCGAAGACCAGCGCAAAGGCCAGCGCGCTGGCGGCGGTCAAGGTCTCTCCCAGGAAGAAGATGGCAAGCACCGCGGCGAAGACCGGGATCAGGCGGCGGATCAGGCCAGTCTCGATCGCACCCGCGAGTTCGATCGAGCGGAAGAAGAAGATCCGCCCTAGCACGGTAGCCAGGATGCCCGCCACCACGAAGATAGCGACGCCGACCCATACATCCGCGTCCAGCGGTGGCAGCGACGGCCCGACCATGAGCCACAGCCCTCCTGAGAACCCTGCCGTGAGGACGATAGACAGCAAGACGGCGTTCCCCCGCCCGCCGTTCTCGCGCGCGTTCTTGGTGGCGGCCACAGACCCGAACGCGTAGCAGAAGGCGGCGAGAATGGCGAAAATCTCGCCGACAATGGGGATCATTATGTACTATCCACCGTGGAGCTTAGGGGCACGGGTTGCGGCGCAAGGCCCGAAGACTCCTTACAACGGGTGGGCCGGCTCAGGCCGCACCCTGCAGTTCGCGCAGAAGCCGCGCCGAGGACATGACTTCGCGCATCGGCAGCGTTTCCTGGGTCGCGTCCAGCTCGGTTGAGTAGCTGAGCCCATGACCGTCCCAGAACCACCAGTAGACGATATCGCCCTGCTTGTCGCGGATCGGCATGCGGAAGGTCGGGAAGTGCCGCTCTCCCTCGGGGAGCGCTACCTCGCCCACCTTCTGATGCGCGAGGCCCAGCCGGTCCAGCGCCTGTTCCAGTGGGATCATTGCGGTGACACGCGGGGCGCTGGCGGCATAAGCCGCTAGGTCGGCGGGCCGTTGGGCTTGCACGCCCTTCAGCACGCGGACTACAGGCGGGTAGCTGTCGTGGCCATGCGTCAGGTGTACATAGACGAAACCTGAATCGGTGCGGATCTCAATGATGTCGCCGGGGTGGTAGCGGGTCATGGGGCCTCTTCCTTCAAAGGCTGTAGGCTTCTAGTGTAGAGGGATGGAAAAGCTCCTCGACCTGCACGCGGCGGGGCGAGAGGCCCTGCGCGAAGTGGTAATCGAGGAACTTGTCTAGCACATGCGCATTAGCGCCGAGGCCGTAGCTCCAGGGGTCAGGGCCCATGAGCGCGCGGGCTCGGTTTAGCGTGTCCTCGACAAAGGGCATCGTCACCTTCGTGGCCGAGGTGTCATTAAGCGCCTCTTCCGCAATCTTCTTCGACTGCGAGAAGGCCTTGAGGAGCGCCGCGGGTAAGAAGGGGTATTGCTCGACCAAGCTCCGGCGCACGCCAAGGACGTGCATCACTGGAAAGATGCGGGTCTGTCGAAAGTAGTCCTCCGCCGCGCCGATGCTATCGCGGAACAGGCGACCAACATGAGGGTGCCCCTCGGCGAAGCAGCGCGGCCAGCGTGGGCCGATGAACCCATCTATCTCGCCCGCAGCCAGCATGCCGTTAAGCGTAGCGCCCTCGGGGGCGGCTTCAATGGTAATGTCGTCGGGCAGCGTAAGCGCGATCTTCTCAGGGCGGCCCGGCGTGTCCATCCCCCCGCGTACCCAAGTCACGTCCGATGGTTTCACGCTAAAATGCTCTTCCAGGATTCCGCGCACCCAGACGTTAGCCGAGAGCTGGTATTCGGCGATGCCGATGCGCCTGCCCTTCAGGTCCTCGGGCCGGTCGATGCCGCGATCGGTGCGGATGTAGACCGAGGTATGGCGGAACGCGCGGCTCAGGAAGACCGGGATCGCGACGTAATGCGGGTTCCCGCGCGCGACCGAGATCGAGTAGGACGATAGCGATAGCTCCGAGACATCGAAGGCATCCTGACGGAAGGCGCGGAAGAACATCTCTTCGGGCGACAGTAGCATGGACACGGGATCGACGCCATCGATCTTGACCTGGCCGTCGATGATGGGCCGCGTGCGGTCGTAGTTCCCCATGGCGAGGGAGAGTTTAAGATCAGACACGTATTCCTCCTTTACGTGATGCGGCATTGGTAATGCAGATCCACCGGCTGGCCCGAGGCCGCCGCTTCCAGGATCGCGTGACAGATTTCGAGGCTGGCGCGGCCCCAGGCGCCTGTCTGGACGGGGGCGCGGTCCCCGCGCACGGCGGCGACCAGTGCGTCGATGACGGGGCCGCGCGGAGCGGGGCCGAGGGGCACCTCGACGAAGTGACGCTTGATATCACCGTACACGTCCAGCCCGCTCGGCGTCAGCCGCAGGTCGGCGCGGTCGCAGAGCGCGATCACCGGGCCGAAGTGCTCGTTGCTCTCGGCCACGATCAGCCCTGCCCCGCTGCCGTAGGTGCGCGTCTGCTTCAACGCGGCCTCGGCTTCCGCATCGAGACCCTGAAGCGCGCGGCGCGCTTTGCCATAAGCGGCCGGATCCTTGCGCTGCCCCAGCTCGCCCACACCGTCCATCCAGATGTCACTGTCGAAATGCGCATAGCCGGAATAGGTAAGGCTGGCAAATGCGCCCGAAGCAAAAGCGATCAACGCGCTGAAAGCGCCTTCGGTTGGGCGCGCGGGATCCCAAGCGCCGGTCATGGCAGTCACGCGAGTAGCCATGCCACCCGCGAGCCTGCGCACCACGTCGACCTGATGGATTGCTTGGCTGAACAGGATGCCGCCGCCCTCCTCCGTGCACAGCTCCTCGGGGCGTCGGGGGCGGTAGAGGAAATCGGTGTAGTTGAAAGCCTGGATCATCCGCAGCGATCCAACCTCGCCGCTCTCGATCAGACGGGCAGCGGCCTCGACCGGCGGATCGAAGCTGTGGCTTGGGCCCACGATCAGGTGCTTGCCTGAGGCTTCGGCCGCCGCGACCATGCGGTCGGCATCGGCCATCGAGATGGAGATCGGCTTATCGACCAGAACATGCTTGCCCGCGGCCAGCGCGGTGCAAACGTGGTCGGCATGCATCTGGTGCGGCGTGGCAATGTAGAGCGCCTCGACCTGCGGATCGGCGCAAAGGAGGGCGATGTTTTCGTAAGTCCTCCCGCCGAACTCGGCCTCGAAGGCCGCGCGACTTTCCGCGCGGGGCGCGGCGGCGGCGACGAGCTTCACGCGCGGATCGGCGGTGAAAGTCGGGATCATCAACATGAAGCCACGCCCTAAACCGACGACGCCCAGCCTGACGGGGGGGTGCGTGGGGTCAGAGGTCAAGGACTAGCCTCCCGCCCGGGCAGGCGCGCGAGACGCAGATCATGATCTTGTTGGTCTTTTCCTCGTCCATTAGCACCATGTCGCGATGGTCGACCTCGCCCTCGATTAGATTAGTCTTGCAGGTGCCGCAGGTGCCGCTCTCGCAGGAGCTCACGGTCTTCAGCCCAGCGTCGCGCATCGCCTCTAGGATCGAGCGGTCGGCGGGCACGGTCAGCGTGGCGCCGCTCTTCCTCAATTCGACTTCGAAGGGCTCGTCATCTGCCCGCACCACCTCGACCGGCTTGAAATCCTCGAAATTAACGCGTCCTTCCGGCCAGTGGCCCGAGATTGCCTTGATCTCGTCCATCAAAGGCTTAGGGCCGCAGCAATAGACGTTGAGGTTCTGCGGCTCAGCGAACAAGTCCCAAAAATCGTATATCCGGTCGGGATCTCCCTCGTCGTGATGAGCCAGCACCCGGTCACCGAAGGCCTGTGTTAGGTCTTCAAGGTAAGCAGCTTCCGAGGCGCTGCGACTGACGTAAATGATGTTGAAATCCTTACCTTCCCGCTCTAGGTGCGAGGCCATGGCGTAGATCGGGGTGATGCCGATCCCGCCCGCGATAAGCAGGTAACGAGGCGCCTCCGACATCGGGAAGTCGTTCTCGGGTGCCTCGACGTTAAGCACACTGCCCTCGGTCGCGTCATCATGCATCGAGGCCGAACCGCCGCGGCTAGCAGGTTCGCGCTTGACAGCGATCTTGTAGTGGTCTGGTGCGGTGCCGTCATTGATTAGAGAATAGCGGCGCATTGCGCCCGATGGAGTCTCTACGGTCACATGTGCGCCGGGGGTGAACGCAGGGAGCGTGCCATCGCCATCCGGTTTCTCCACGGGAATTAGGCTGAATTCGGTAATGTGCGGGGTCAACACGCGCCTTGCGGCGACGCGCATCCTGATGATCTCCATCCGCTCCTCCAAAAAACTTGCATCTGCCCTTGCTCATTTAGATAGCTAAGTATATCTTGTCAAGCATTCGAGATTGGCCCTGGAGGGCCGAACCGCAGGAGGAGTACGAAATGCTGACCCCCGAAGAAAATGAAGTCCTGACCCGCGTGACAGGCGATGCGCCGATGGCCAAGTTGATGCGCCAGCACTGGACGCCGGTTTGTCTGATTGAGGAAGTGGCAGAGAACGATGGTAAGCCGCTGCGCGTCGAAGTTCTAGGCGAGAGCTATGTCGCGTTCCGCGATACCAAGGGCCGCCTCGGCATGCTGGACGAGCTCTGCCCGCACCGGAAGGCCTCGCTTGTGTACGGGCGCAACGAGGATTGCGGCCTACGCTGCCTCTACCACGGTTGGAAGATGGACGTGGACGGCAACGTCGTTGCGATGTCGTCGGAGCCCGAGGGCAGCCCGCTGATGGACAAAGTCAAGGCGCGCTCCTATCCAGTGCGCGAATGGGGCGGGTTCGTCTGGGCTTGGCTGGGCGACAAGGCCGACATGCCGGAGTTCCAGCCCCCCGCCTTTGCGCCGACGGAGGATACGCCGGTGGCCATCCTGAAGATCCGCGTCCCCGCCAACTGGGCACAGATCCACGAGGGCCAGATCGACAGCGCGCATTCCTCCTCGCTTCATTCCTCGACGATGAAACCCGCCCGCGTCGAGAGCGCGGCGGCGGATGACAAGTCGTGGTATCGCCCCTCGACTGACAAGTCGCCGCGCATGCAGACGGAAACTACTAGCTACGGCTTCCATTACGCGGCGATCCGCAAGCCTATCAAGAACGCAGCGACGCATCATTACCTGCGCATCACTGAGTTCGTTGCGCCCTATTACTCACTCATCCCGCCCAACAACAACTACAAGGTTGCCAGCGTCATTGTGCCCATCAACGATGACGAGACTGCGTTCCACTTCTTGGCCTTCGGTGGTCCCAACGTACCTTCGACCGATCAATGGCGCGCCTTCAACCACGCGGTGCCAGGTAAGGACCTAGACCACAAGTGGCGTACGCTGCGGACGCTGGAGAACGACTTCAAGCAGGACCGCGAGCTGATGAAGGAAGGCCATTTCACCGGCGTTCCGGGCATCCCTAACGAGGACATCATCATGTGGGTGTCGATGGGCAGCCGCGTGCAGCGCCACACAGACGTGCTAGGCGCGTCGGATCTCGCCATTGTCGAATTCCGCCGCCTGATGACAGACGCTGCGCAGAAGGTGGCCGAGGGTGGCCGCGCAATCGGCACCGATTCGACCGAGCTGCAGGCCACTATTGCCTCGCATGAAGGGGTCTATCCCAAGGAAGTCGACTGGCGGACATTGGTGGCAGGAAACATCAGCCAGGCGGCCGAGTGACAGAGCCGGGTAATCTCGCGCAAGCAAGACCGCCCAGGCTACCCACATAACAGGCAAACATGCGGCCGGTGGGCCCGCACGGCGCTTTTGCACGTGCGGGCATTTTTTGTGCTTACCCACGAGCTTCACGGCGCACCCGCAGCTTTGGCCGCGCCACGAAAAGCAGCGCCGCCAACTCCTGGGGGCTCGCACGATGCGCTCGGCTGGGCTGTCCAGCCTGATCCTGAGGGCAGCGATGGCCGGATGGAATAGGATCAGGATCATTGGCGCGTCTAAATGCAAGGTGCGGTGCTATGGGATGTCAAGCAGGTCTCGCGCGTGCAGGCTCAACACCTCGGCCTTGCGACTCGACCGAGATCTGCCTCAAAGGTGCCTGTGGGAAGTCCCGTCGAATTAAGCCAAGCCCTAGCTTCCGGAGGAAGAGTCGCAGCGCCTAAGCGCGGGAGCGGCAGGCCCCTCAGGCTGACGGTGCCTTTCTGCACCGTCAGCGGGCGTCCCCGGCGCCGATATGGATGTAGCATCCCCGTTCCGGTGCAGCAAGTTGAGGTATGTAAATGAAGCCCGCTGAGCGCTGCAGGTACGACGGGCTTGCCCGCCAGCTCTCGAACTGAGATACGAGCACCAAGAAGCACGGTTTTGTTGCAACGGCAGACTGGAAACACAAAGAGGCCTGACCCGAGGCCAATTATGCGGCAAGAATTGCGAACTGCTCGGCCAAGGACGGATTCGGATTGAAGGCGTATCTCGCCTGTCGCTTGCGCATCATATGAACCATCTCGATGCCGGACAGGATGATCGCGGCTGATCCCTGTGATTTGAAGCCAAGCATTGGCCGGACGCGGCGCTTGATGCGCCGATGATCCTGTTCAATCCGATTATTCAAGTATTTACTCTTGCGTATTTCGATCGGCTTCAGCCGGCGTCGGGAGCGATCCAGTAAGCGATTTGTGGTATCACAGGAAACGATAGCCTCGTGGTTGGTCGGACTACCATCGATGACGACGCGGTCGGGCCGGCCATGACGTGCCAGTGCCTTCCTGAAAAACCGCTTGGCCGACGGCAAGTCGCGCTGCTCGCTGAACCAGAATTCAACCGTGTCGCCGACACTGTCGATGGCGCGGTAGAGGTACATCCACTGGCCGCGGACCTTGATGTAGGTCTCGTCGATATGCCATCTGCCGGTCACGCTCCGCTTCCGTCGGTTGAAACGCTCCAGCAATAGCGGTGCGTAACGGACGGTCCAGCGGTGAATGGTCGTGTGATCGACGGCAATGCCCCGCTCGGCCATCATCTCTTCCAGATCACGCAGGCTCAGACTGTAGGCCAGGTACCAGCGCACGCAAAGCAGGATCACGGACTGGTCGAACTGGCGGCCCTTGAACATTCAATCCTCCGAAAATGCCAGAGGCGCTCCTTGCCACAGTGACGGTATTCAAAACGTTGCAACACAACCAAACATCCTCCCCGTTTGATGATATAATTTGAAAGTAATTGAAGTCGCCGAGGGATGCGTGAATAGTTTGGAAACTGCGGCAAGCTCTTTTTCGTTAAGCTTCCAATCACCGTCTTCATCAAATTCCATAATAACGGTGCTAGAAAAGAATTCATCAAATCGCCAGAGGTGCTTAAGGCTCTGTACTACACCGTATTCATCTACAGCAACGTCAAAGCGAGCCTCCGCAAGAATGTGTGGATGGGTTGCGCCGTGTTTGACCTGCGCAAATAACAGGATCCCGGCGAGTAACGGGATACAACCAAGCGACTTGATCAACAGGAATTGGAGTTCAACCCGCTTCATCGTGTCCATTTCACAAAGATGACATAGCCACCGTGGAGGGCGAACATGGCCAGACAAGGGCGCAGGATTGCTGGCTATGAGCAAAATAGAGTTCATGCGAGCCGGCAGCGCTCCTCCATTCCACATTCCAGCCGCAATTGTCGAGCCCTCTGATACGAGTTGGACTTGAGCGAAAAGTTCATCGAACATTCACCAAATTCGTGTTCGATCAGGGGTGATGGTTAGAGGGTTCGTTTTATTCATCCTGACAGTGATGCTTGCCATTCATGCGGCAACCCCTTCGCGCGCGTGTACCACCGATGAGTTAAACGCCGTCTCGGCCGATTTCCCGGATCCCGCCAATCTCGAAGCGTCCAATCCCGCCGAAGCGGGTGGCGTTGCAGGCAATCAGATAGACCCGCACCATCACACCGCGCCCTGCCAGGATCACTGCAACTGGTTCGCCAGCATCACGTTCCAGGGCTTCCAGCCCCCCGAGCCGGGTTCTGACATCGAACTCGCCCGGCAAATGCTCCCGGCCTTGCTTGCGGTCGCGGTTCCGCCCCCCCAAAGAGTTCATAGAACCGACGCCGACTCTGTTCGTGCATTTCGGTTAGCACCCGCTCGCCCGCACGTTTTCCAAGGCGTCGACCCGTCCGCCATGTGGCGTCCGAGATACCCTCGGTATCGCCCTCATGCATCCGCGCTTCTTCCCGGAAGGAGCAGCGAGAACCATACAACGTCAAGGAGCAGAATCCGTGAGCGAAATCCTCGAACCGCAGACCAATCCAACAAGGCGGCGCTTCCTGCTTGCGTCCGGCGCTGTTAGTGCGCTGGCGCTTGCCGGGTGCACGACCAGCGACAGCGGACCGGTGGCGCCGCAAGAGTCCACGCAAAGCGCGGAACTCCCCTACATGATGATGTACCGCGCCATGCCCGAGGAGGACTTCCCGATACCCGCAGTCGACCTGCGTAGAGTACCTCCGCGGTTCTATCGGCAAGAAATCACCGATCCGACCGGTGAGCTGCCCGGCACGATCGTTGTCGATATCGACAACTTCTACCTCTATCTGGTCCGGCCTGGTGGCCGCGCGCTGCGCTATGGGGTTGGACTGGGCCGAGAAGGGTTCTCATGGTCGGGAACCGGCGTAATCCAATGGAAGAGGCGATGGCCGACATGGACCCCGCCTGCGGAGATGATCGCCCGCCAGCCCGAGCTAGAAAAGTACAGCGCCGAGAACGGCGGTATGGCGCCTGGGCTCGACAACCCTCTCGGTGCGCGTGCGCTCTACATCTTCCAAGACGGCAGGGATACGCTCTACAGGCTTCACGGCACACCTGAGTTCTGGACGATCGGTAAGGCCGTTTCCAGCGGCTGCGTCCGCCTCATGAACCAGGACATCATCGATCTGTACGATCGTGTCCCCACACCTTCTCCAATCATCGTCCGCAGCGGTGCGCGAGCCAGTGTGTAGGCCCGCACAATCTACCTGGCGTGCGGTCGTTTCCACGTGCCCATGCCTCGCGTGGCCGAGAGTGCTCCAGGATTCCGGACGACAGTTGATTTCCGTCGCAGCCGCCCTTGCCTGTTCACGGCGTCCGGCAACAAGCGCGCTGCTCTCGCATCGATCGTGCTCCCCATCAACGTCTTCAACCCTGCCCAGGTAACCGACATGATCAACCGACGCTCGCTACTGATCGCAGGCGCAGGCACCGTTGCAACGGCCGCGCTTGTCTCGCCCGCTATCGCCCATAAAACTTTCACGCTCGATCCCCGCTTCCTGCCTCAGTCTGTATTGGCACCAGTTGGCTATCCGATCGGAACGATCGTGATCGATACAGCGAACCGGCTTCTCTTTCTGATAGAGGATGCAGGACGCGCCCGCCGATATGGGATCGGTGTCGGGCAGGCCGGCCTTGCTCTGTCCGGCATCGCGGAGATTGGCCGGAAGGCGAAGTGGCCGAGCTGGCGCCCGACCGCCAACATGATCCGTCGTGACCCCGCGAGGTACAAGCGGCATGCCGGCGGGGTTCCAGGCGGGCCCGGCAACCCGCTAGGCTCGCGCGCGCTCTACCTTTACCGGGACGGACGCGACACTCTCTACCGCATTCACGGGACGACCGAGCCCTGGACGATCGGTATGGCCGTATCTAACGGCTGCGTGCGGATGGTGAATGAGCATGTAGAGGACCTCTACGAACGTGTGCCAATCGGTACGCGGGTCGTCGTCGAGGCCTGATGGGTACTCCCGCCAGCCCCAATGCCCGGATCGAGGCGATCGATCTGGCCCGCGGCGTCGCAATGGTCGCGATGGCCGCTTTTCATTTCGCCTGGGATCTGGAGTATTTCGGCTACGCAGCTGTCGGCATGACACGCGAGCCGGGGTGGATGCTATTCGCCCGCAGCATCGCCTCCGCCTTCCTCTTCCTGGTTGGCGTAGGGCTGTTCCTGGCGCATCGCCGAAGCCTGCGCGCCCGCTCCTTCCTGAAGCGCCTCATGAAGGTCGCCGGCGCCGCCATCATGGTTTCAACCGTCACATGGATCGCGGTCCCGCAGGGCTTCATCTTCTTCGGGATACTGCACCAGATCGCCTTCGCCAGCGTGGCGGGCCTCGCATTCCTGCGCGCACCGGTCGTGGTGACCATTTGCACGGCCCTCTTCGTGATCCTGGCCCCACGATATTTTCGCCATGAGGTCTTCGACCATCCGGCGTGGTGGTGGGTCGGGCTTTCGCCGATCGCTCCGGTCAGCTTCGACTACGTCCCGATGTTTCCGTGGTTCGGCGCCGTTCTGCTCGGCATTTCAGCGGCGCGAATCGCCGATCGCCGTGGCGTCCTCCTGCGCCTCTCCGCGTACTCGCCGGGATCATGGTCGTGGCCAGTGCGCTTCGTCGGACGTCATGGCCTGCCGTTCTACCTGCTCCACCAGCCTGTGTTGATCAGCGCCATCTGGCTGTTCGCGAATGTCTGGCCGACATCATCCGGCCTGTGGCCTACCAGCACGGTGGCGTCGCCTTAACCGCCTGTTTTAGCCGACTTGATATTCGGATTGTCATGACCGAATTCCCTGCCGCCCACTTCAGACGCCACCGCTTTCCTGCCGAGATCATCACCCATGCGGTCTGGCTGTATTTCCGATTTCCGCTCAGTTTACGCGACGTCGAAGATCTGTTGGCCGAGCGCGGCATCAACGTCTCATTCCAGACCGTCTCGGAATGGGCGGCGAAATTTGGCTTGAAGTTCGCCAATCAGCTCCGACGCCGCTCACGAGGCCAGTTTGCCGACAAGTGGCAGCTCGATGAGATGGTGGTGACGATCAAGGGAAAGAAATACTGGCTGTGGCGCGCCGTCGATGCCAACGGCTACGTTCTCGACGCCCTCTTGCAAAGCCGAAGGAACAAGGCAGCAGCCTTGCGTCTGATGCGCAAACTGCTCAAGGGTCAAGGTATCGCCCCGCGCGTGATGCTGACCGACAAGCTGCGTTCCTATTCGGCTGCGAAGGCGGATTTGATGCCGAAGGTCGAACATCGCTCGCACAAGGGATTGAACAACCAGGCTGAAAATTCCCATCTTGCTGTGCGACGACGAGAGCGGCGCATGATGCGCTTCAAGTCCGCGCGGCAATGTCAGCGTTTCGTCTCCACTCACGGCCAGATCGCCAATCTCTTCCTTCTTCACCGCAAAGACTTGACCGCCGCAGACCATCGCCAGCTTCGCACTCACGCCATCTCGACCTGGCGGGAAATCGCTTTGTCGATTGATGCGTGAAGTTCAGGTCGAAGAGACTACCGCATCCCAAACTCGGTTAAGGCGACGCCACCGTTTTGGCATAACTTCGCACGGTGCCTTGAGCGACCGGATCTCATCGAGGATCCAAGATTTGCTTGCTACGAAGCTCGTCTCCGCAACAGAGATCAGCTTGAACCGATCATCATCGGCCGAATGGCTGATCATGACACGGCTTACTGGCTAGAGAGACTGAGCGCTTTCGACGTTCCCAATGCGCCTATACTCTCAATCGGCGAGGCACTTGATCAGGAACATGTCGCAAGCCGGGGCCTGATCGAGACGGTGAAGCATCCCGTCATCGGTGATCTTCGGGTTGTGCGCGGCCCAATTCGGTTTGATGGCGATGGCCCAGCGCCAGCGTCGCCTCCCTCGCTCTTAGGTGAAGACAATCATGCCGTGCTCTCCGGAATCTTAGGTCTGCCAGAGGCGCAAATCGAGCAGTTGAGGCGAAAATCCGTTATACTCTAAACCGAACACGGCTGCGTATGGGCGTTGGTGCATGGATCAAGTAACGGATGGATTTCAGTCTTTGATACAGTGGCTATGCATTAACTTGCCGAACCCGAACGATTATCGGGCATGCGCAGGCCAGTCTCGATTTCCGCCCAGTTCGTGACCTTGAGTTTCGTCTTGCCGATACAATGACGGCGGCAGGCGTTGTTTTTGAAAGGCACGATCGGTCCGCCGGGTTGGTTCAACCCGAGCCGACTACGTCACCGCCGATGAAGTATCCGTGCACCAACGCTTTCTTCACCGGAAAGACCTGACGACCGCTGACATGGACAGCTTTACTTCAACGCCATCTCGACCTGATGGGAGATCGCTCTGTCGATTGACGCGTGAGATCGAAGCCAAAGCCACTGTCGCGTCTCGAACTTGGTCATGGCGACGCCACCGCCGCGCGATATTGGTCGGTTGGGCTCGCATCCGTAGTCCGAAACAATATCTCTGCCCGTCGATCGAAAGTCTTCCGGCCGTTCTTGAAGCCCGTCAACGGGGACGCGATACTAGCGAGGGCCTCGTCCTCGTCCGTCGCATCCAATAAGATCAAATCGGCCGGATGGCCAGGCGCTATGCCGTACGAGTCGATCCGCGCCAGCCGGGCCGCGTCCGACGTGATCATGCCAAGGCAACGGGAGAAGCCGTCCGGTCCTATGTGCATGAGATTGGCGTAGAGATTGGCCATGCGCAGCAGCGAGCAATCCCCGTAGGGCGTGAACGGGTTCAGCACGTTGTTCGTGGCGATCGATGTCGTGATGCCCCGCTCCGCAAGGACGTGGACCGGCGCGACGCCGCGCACGGCACGAAAACCCTGGTCGCGCCCGTTGAGATAGAGATCGGTCGACGGCAGCGCGGTTACCGCCACCCCGGCCGCGGCAAGTCTCTCCGCATGCCGGTCGAAGTCGCCCTCGTCCATGGCGGCGAGCTTGGTCACGTGTCCGATCGCCACCCGACCCTGCCAGCCCTGTGCCTCAGTCAGACGGCATATGTCGTCCATGTGGGTCCAGCCGGGATCGAGATCGAAGTCCAGGTGGAAGTCCAGATCGACATCGTGCCTGCGCGCCATCGCGAAGATCCGCTCCATGTGCGCCGATGGATCGCTATCCGTATAGGGGCATCCGCCGAGAAGATCGGCCCCCTCGTCGAGCGCCTGCTCCAGCAGCGCCTCGGTGCCGGGATCGTTGAGCAACCCTTCCTGCGGAAAGACACAGATCGAAAGATCCAGTGCGAAGGCATAGTCGTGCTTCAGCCGCTGGATGGCCGCGAAGCTTCGCAGGCCGACGCGCGGATCGACCTCCACATGGGTACGCATGTGCATCGTCCCCTGCAGGATGGCCATTTCTATCGTCCGGGCGCCCCGCCTATAGACATCCTCTTCAGTGAAATCCCTCTTCAATCGCGAGACTGCCGCGACGGCACCCTTCAACCCTTGTCCGCCGCCCCGGCAGCAAGCGAGGAGGCAGGACTTGTCGAGATGGATATGGGTATCCACGAAGCCCGGCAGCACAAGACGACCGTCGGCATTCTCTTCAAACAGACCCTGTGCGTCACTCCGCTGCTGGGCGGGACTCACCTCGATGATGCGTCCGGCACGGATGCCGATATCCAACGGGGACGCGCCTCCCTGAAGGATAGCGTTCCGGATGAGGAGATCGAAGGAAGGACTGGAACTCATTCTTGAATCCGCAACAACAATCGAATACAATATATGTATGCAATTAATTGCTGACGATGGCAACAGAAAGAGACACAAAATGAACGCTCGCGCCCAGCAGGACCTTCAGGCAGTCAAGGATTATCTGGAGGCCTCCATGACACCAGATCCGGTCCGGGCGGCGCGATACGTAGATGCCGCCTTCGTCTGCCGTTTCACCGGCAACCGCGTCTTCGACACTCCGGCCGGTCCGACCAGCTTCAATGCGGCCCGCTACAAGTGGGTGAAGAAGCGCATCGAGCGCTATGACGTCATTCCGGGCGAGGACGAAACGATCATCTACAGCCTCGGCTATCTCTCCGGAGAATGGCCGGATGGCCGCCCCTTCGACAACAATCGCTATGTGGACCGGTTCGTCGTGCGCGATGGGCTCATCGTCGAGACGGATGTCTGGAATGACAGCGCCGAATGGATCCTCGACCCCTCCTGCGGGCGGCAGTAACGCCACCCCGGGCCGGCCGGCTCAATCGGCGTAGGGAGCCAGGATGTTCATCAGGTCCCGGCTCCGCGCTCCCGCGCTCTGGAGAAGCGCCCGCGAGGCGACGGCTTCCAGGTGCTGGTCCATCAAGGCACAGGCCCGCTCGGCAGGCCCAAGCTGGATCGCCTCGATCAGTTCGAGATGCTCGCTGACGGCGCAATCGGAAGAGTGCGGGCGGGCAAAGGCCGAAAGCGACAGCCCGGCCCGGTAGCAGATCTCCGTGACATAGCGGACCAGGATGGGTTTGCCCGTCATTTCCGCCAGCCGGACGTGGAATTCCGTTGCGAGCCGGATCGACGTGCCTTCCGCGCCGTGGCGTGCCTCGTGCTCGGCCTCGACGATCGCCTTCAGCTGCTTGACCTGAGCATCCGTCAGCCTGCCGGCGAGGTGCCGCACCACCTGGCGCTCAAGGTCCACGCGTATGTCGAATATGTCTCTCGCATCCTCGAAGGAAGGCGTCGCCACGATGGCGATCCGGTTACGCCTCAGATCAACCAGGCCTTCCGCCGCCAGTTGTCCGAGTGCATGCCGGGCAATCGTCCGGCTCACCCCGAAGCGTTCCCCCAGCGCGTCTTCGGGCAGTCGGTCCCCCGGCAGCAATGCACGCTCTATGATCGCCTTGCGAAGCGCGTTGCAGATTCCCTGGACGCGATCGATTTCGCTCCGCGGCTGACGTTTCTCTGCTGCCATCGCTCGCTCCCTTCGTGACGCTCTGGATAATCCAAGGCATCGCCTTCTTCAACTGGCTGCTGCACGATTCGAATGCAACTTGCCGCCATAAACTGCATGCATTTTCTGCTTTGCAAAATTCCATGTCTGCAGCGACCTGCGCCTCCACGAGAATCCGCGGCGAAACGAACTTGGCACGACCGTTGCATACAGTTTCTGGAAAGCGTGAGGTGAGTGCATGATCGATTTTTCACAACCGGGAAACAGGCATCCCGTAGCGGTGGAGCTGTCACAGGCCGCCGTCTCCTTCGGCCGCGGCGACAAGGCGGTCGCCGCGCTGCAGGAGACCAGCCTGAAGATCGACGACGGCGAATTCGTCGCGCTCGTGGGCCCGTCCGGCTGCGGCAAGTCCACCATCCTCAAGCTCGCGAGTGGCCTCCTGCGGCCGAGCCGCGGCGTCGTCGTTGTGGGCGGCAAGGAAGTCGGAGCCAACGCCTTGCGCATCGGCATGGCATTCCAGAACCCGACGCTGCTGCCCTGGCTGACGATAGAACGCAACGTCATGCTGCCGTTGAAGATCGTCCGGCCCTTCCGTTCGCACTACCACGCCAAGAAGAACACCGAGTTCAGGGACAGGGTCCATGCCCTTCTGGCCGATGTCGGGCTGGAGCGTTTCGCCAATCATTACCCATGGCAGCTGTCCGGCGGCATGCTGCAGCGCGCCAACCTCTGTCGCGCCCTTGTCCATGACCCCAGCCTTCTGCTGCTCGACGAACCGTTCGGCGCGCTGGACCAGTTCACCCGCGAGGAACTCTGGGCGACGATGCAGTCGCTCTGGATGAAGCGCAAGCCGACGGTCCTGCTCGTCACCCACGATCTGAAGGAGGCCGGCTTCCTCGCATCGCGGATCTGCGTAATGAGCGCGCGCCCCGGCAGGATCATCGACGACAGCCCGGTGGAGTTTGCCCGCCCCCGCACCATCGCCATGACCTTCGAGCCGGAGTTCACGGCCCTCAACCAGCATCTGCGGGAACTGATCATCGATGCCCGCACCGACGTCGCCCATGAGGAAGCCTGAAATGTCCTATGCTATTCGCCGTCGCCTCTGGGCTGCCTTCCTCATTCTGGCCTTCTTCGTCCTCTGGGAGGTCCTCTGCCTCGCGCTGCAGGTCTCCGATCTGGTCCTGCCCCGCCCCTCCCAGGTCCTCGCAACGCTCGTGGAGCGCATGGATGTCCTGTGGCCACATATCCTGCAGACCCTCTGGACGACGATGGTCGGCTTCCTGCTGGGCGTGACGGTCGGCCTCTTCATCGGCGCCTGCATCGGCACCTCGCGCATCGCCTACGATACCGCCTATCCGCTGCTGATCGGCTTTTCCTCTATCCCCAAGGTTGCCGTCGTGCCGATCTTCGTCCTCTGGTTCGGTTCCGGCTCCGTCCCCGCGATCCTGACGGCGCTGGCGATGTGCTTCTTCCCGATCGTCGTCAACATCGCGACGGGCCTTGCCACGACGGAGCCGGAACTCGAGGACGTCCTCAAGTCGCTCGGCGCCAGCAAGCTCGACATCCTGTGGAATGTCGGCCTGCCGCGCACGATGCCTTTCTTCTTCGCCTCGCTGAAGATTGCGGCCACCTTTGCCTTCGTTGGCTCCGTTCTGTCGGAAACCGTCGCGTCCAATCGCGGCATCGGCAACGTGATGATGACAGCCTCCTCCAATTTCGACGTGCCGCTGGTGTTTGCGGGGCTGTTCATCCTCGCGGTGCTCGGCGTCCTTCTCTACGCCGCCTTCTCCCTCGTCGAAATGCGGGTCGCCGGATGGGCGAACCGCCGCGACAACCTCACCACAACCGCCTGACCCTCGAACAATCGGAGCAAAACATGCTGAAGACATTCCTTTCCACCGTCGCTCTAGGCCTTTGCCTCAACAGCGCCGCTATGGCCGACACCGCGATCAAGCTGACGCTCGGCTGGAAGACGCAAGGCTCGGACGCGGCCTTCCTGCTCGCCAAGGAGGCTGGCTACTTCAAGGCCGAAGGTCTCGACGTTACCATCGACCAAGGTGAAGGCTCGGCCGCGACCGTCACCCGCATCATGTCGGGCAGCTATGATGCGGGCTTCGGCGACATCAACGCCATCATCCAGAATGCGGCGACCCGGCCGGACGAAGCCCCGGTCATGGTCTACCAGATCTGGAACAAGCCTCCCTTTGCGATCGTCAGCAAGAAGGAAACCAACATCACCAAGCCCGCCGATCTTGTGGGCAAGACACTCGGCGGCGCGCAGGGAACGCCGACGACGCGGCTGGTTACCGTTCTGGCAACGCTGAACGATGTCGACATGACCCAGGTCAAGATCGACAACATGGGCCCCAACCTGCAGGAGCCGATGCTGATCAAGGACGAGATCGACGGCGCGCTGGTATTCAACATCACCAGCTGGTTCAATCTGATCAACAACCGCCAGGACCCGGCGAAGGACTACAACTGGCTGCTGTTCGGTGACCACGGCCTCGACCTCTATTCGAACGGCCTCATGGTCTCCCAGAAGCTGATAGCGGAGAACCCCGAAGCGGTCGCCGGTCTCGTCCGGGCCGTCAACAAGGCTGCAATCGAGATCGGTCTGGATACGGAAAAGGGAATGGAATCGGTCGTCGCCTTCGACAACCTTGTGAAGCGGGACCTCGAGCATGACCGCCTCAAGTTCTCCTACGAGAACCTGATCGTCTCGCCGGAAGTCGAGAAGCTCGGCCTGGGCGATCTCGACGACACCCGCCTCGCACGATCGATCGACATCGTCGCCGAAGGCTATCAGCTTCCGTCGAAGCCGAAGGCGGAGCAGATCTTCGACCGCCGGTTCCTGCCGCCGATCGAGGAGCGCAAGCTGTCCTACACGGCGAACTGATCGATAACTCCGCCGGAGGCTTGCTGCCTCCGGCGTCAAACCCGCACGAGCCGCACATGCAGTCAGAACGTCGCCACCCTTTCGGATCAGGCATGGTCGTCAGTCCCCACCCGCTGGCAACGGAAGCCGGCCGAGCGGTACTCGCGCGTGGCGGAAACGCCATCGAGGCGGCCGTGGCGGTCGGGGCGATGCTGGCGGTCGTCATGCCTCATTTCTGCGGCCTTGGAGGGGATGCCGTCTGGCTTGTCTGCGACCGCGAGGGGCGACGCCGCTGCTTTCTCGGCATTGGTCAGGCGGCCGCCAGCGTGACTGTCCCCGGAGACACGATACCCACTCGCGGTCCCTCATCGATGCTGACCTCCGCCTGCGCCGTCGACAGCTGGGGCCATGCGCTCGCCTTCAGCCAAACGAACTGGGCAAGCCGGGAAAGCTTCGGGGACCTGCTGGCCCCGGCGATCGAACGGGCCGAGGCCGGGTATGTCCCCAGCGGCTCACAGGATTTCTGGCTGGATTTTCGCGCCGAGGAACACCCGCAATGGCCCGGCTTTGCCGCGATCTTCGACCATCGGAGCGACGAGGGCCTGTTGCGCCAGCCGGAACTCGCCGCGACGCTCAGGCGACTCGCGGAGGACGGCTACCGCGGTTTCTACGAGGGGGCCCTGGCCGAGACAATCGCGGAGGGCCTTGCGCACGCCGGTTCGCCGCTCGATGCCGCCGATCTCGCCGCCACCCGGACAGGGGAGGTCGAGCCGCTGGCCCTCGATTATCGGGGAACGCTGCTTCTGGCGCCCCCGCCGCCGACGCAGGGCTGCTCGACGCTCGCCATCATGGGCATTCTCTCCCGCTTCGATCTTTCCAGGACTGCCCTCGCGAGCTCCGCCCGCATGCACCTGCTGGTGGAGGCAACCAAGCAGGCATTCGGTCCTCGGTCATCGATCGGCGATCCGGATGTCGACACGAAAAGCTTACAGCCAGCCTTGGCCATGCTCGAAGCGCATAATCTCGACGCTGCGGCACGCGGCATTGACCACGCATCCGCCATGCCCTGGCCGCATCCGGCCAACAGCGCCGATACCGTCTTCTTTGCCGTCGCCGATGGCGAGGGGCGCTGCGCCAGCGTGCTGCAGAGCACCTATTTCGACTGGGGCAGTGGCGTCACCGTCCCCGGGACCGGCATTCTCTGGCAAAACCGCGGCGCAGCGTTTTCGACCAGGCCGGGTCACCCGAACTGCCTCGCACCCGGCAAGCGACCCTTCTACACCCTCAATCCCGGCATCGCGATCCGCAATGGCGCCCCTCATCTCCTCTACGGCACGCAGGGCGCCGACGGACAGCCGCAGACCCTTTCCGTGCTTCTGACCGGCCTGCTCGACGATGACATGTCGCCGGAGGAGGCACTGGCCCAGCCTCGCTTCCTCCTGGGTCGGACCTTCTCCGACAGTCGCGACAGCCTGAAGATCGAGGGTTCGCTGCCATCCGAGACAGCGCACGCACTCCTGGGCCTTGGCCATGAGGTTGCCCTGCTGCCCGCGCTTTCCCCGATCTTCGGGCAAGCCGGGGTGATCCGCCTGGGAGCCGATGGCACCGTCGACGGTGCTCACGATCCGCGCGGCGAAGGTTGCGCGGTCGCCGTCCCGGCCAAAATGGCAAGCGACGATGTCTAGTTCCGGAGAGATCTGCGCCACCCACACTATCGGTGAACTCCAGGGACCGGGGCGGAACCGCCTTATCCGCTGGCAGAACGGCGTCATCACCGTCGTGGAGGATGCCGGCGTGCCGCCGCCCGGGGCCGGTCGCACGCTTGTCATGCCGGCGCTCGCCAACGCCCACGATCACGTCCGGCCGCTGCCTATGTCCTCCTTCGGCACCGCCTTCCTGCCGCTGGAGGCATGGCTGCCGCGCACCATCCTTGCCACGCCGCCAGATGCCTACATGGCCGCAGTGGCGCCGCTCGCGCGATCTGCCTTGTCAGGGTGCGGCGCGGTCATGGTCCACTACACGCGGCCGAGCGGCAAGCTCGATCCCGTCGATGAGGCCTGCGAGGTGGCGCGGGCAGCGCGTGACGTCGGGGTGAGGATCGCCTTCGCTCCGGCAATCCGCGACCGCAACCCCCTCGTCTACGGCGACGAGACGAAAGTGCTGGGCAGGCTTCCCCCGGAAGTTGCTGCCCTCCTGAGGGAAACCTACTGCTGTCCGCCTCCGTCGTCCGGGACCCTGATCGAGGTCACGGAACGTATCGCGGAAAAGATCCAAGGACCGATGGTCGATGTTCAGTTCGGCCCGGCCGGCGTTCAATGGTGCTCGGACGAACTGCTCCGGGCGGTCGCTTCGCGCTCCGCCGAAACCGGGCGCGGGGTCCATATGCATCTCCTGGAGACACCCTATCAGCGGCGATGGGCGGATATAACCTTCCCCCAGGGGATCGTCACCTACCTTAGGGAGATCGGCCTCCTCTCGCCGCGGCTGACGCTGGCGCACTGCGTTCACGCCCGTCCGCACGAACTGGACATGATCGCGGACGCGGGCTGTCGCATCGTCACCAATTCCGGATCCAATCTCCATCTCCGCTCCGGCCTCGGTCCAATCGCCGACGCGCGCCGGCGCGGCTGCGGTGTCGCGATCGGCGTCGATGGCCAGGCCTTGGACGAGGATGACGACATCATCCGCGAGATCCGTCTCGCCAATATCCTCCATGCCGGCAGGGGCTTTGCGCCATCCTGGTCGCGGGAAGAATTTCTCCTGCAGAGCACCGCCCACGGACGTCGGGGGATCGGTGCGCCCGGGTCGGGAACGATCGCGGTCGGCGAACCGGCCGACTTTCTCGAAATCGACTACGACCTTCTGGACCGCGATCGGATTATCGAGGTGGAGCCAGTCGACCTCTTCTTCGCTCGGGCGGCCACACGACATGTCCGGAAGGTCGTCGTCGCGGGGCGCACCATCGTCGAGAACGGCACCTTGCCCCATGTCGACCTCGCCGCCCTCGAGGCCGGACTACGCCGCAGCTATCGGGACTCGGTCAGGAAATTCGACGCACTGGTGGAAACCTGGCCGGTAATCGAGGACGCCCTCGGGCAATGGCACAGGTCATTCGACGGCTGCTGCTAGGCAGCGGGTCGCCGCTCGCACGCTGATCGGCCGGGACCCGTAAGGGCTTCCCATCGGTGATGTCTCGTTGTTTGGCTGAAGCTAGGCGAAGGGTTTGCGGCTGAAATCAAGCTCGCGAACCGGTCGCAGCCTTCCAATGGCGCAGATACGATGAATGTGATTAGCAAGGGCGGAGTGCTTCCTGTGTGGCGAAACGAAGTGATTTCTGATTGCTGGAAAGACCGCGATGAAGCGTAGCAATGGGCTTGTCGCAAACATTTTCACAGGCCGCGATTATTCCCAGAGGGGTACGAATTTCACGCTTTGTTACCTTTTGAAGTCCGAAGAGGCAGGAAAGCAGATCGTTCTGATCCTTGACGGTCCAGTCGCCGGAAAAGCCGAAGCCTTACCGCAGCCACAACATCGCTCCGAAGCCCGCGATCGTCCGCCGCGCCGTTTGGAAGGATTGAAAGCCGCCTATCTTTGGCATGTTCTTCTTTACGCGGAAATGGTCGCTCTCGATGCCTTACTGGAGATGCTTGGTGACATAGTGGACCGAATGTGGATGCAGGAGCCCGTCATCGACTGACGTTTTGATCGCCGGCGGAAATGTATTGGTGCCGTCCGTGCCGATCTTTTCGGGCGAGAGTAGCGGCTCATCCTTGAGCATTTTGCGGAAGAACCGCTTGGCGGCATCGAGGTCGCGCTTTGCGGTGAGCAGGAAGTCGACCGGGTTTCCATGCTGTCGATGGCGCGATATAGATAGCACCACTTGCCGCGGATCTTGACGTAGGTCTCGTCAACCCGAACCGATCCGCAATGCGGTCAACGAAACTGACTAAGCCGTTGATCAGTGGTGCATAGGCGAGAACCCAGCGATTGATTGTGCTCTGATCGACCTCGAAGCCGCGCTCTCGGAACATCTCTTCCAAATCCCGATAGCTGAGCGGATAGCGCAGATACCAGGTCACCGCCTGCACGATAAGCCACGCCTCGAAATGCCGCCCTTTGAAGTAATCCCGGGCCTGGCGCTTTAGCTTGTCAGCAATCGCATTCGGGATCATCGGCATGCTCCATCACATTGGGAGCGGCAATCGTTCAATCAGGATATCCGGAAAACGATTAAGCGACAGTAGAGCAATAGGATGTAGAGGGGGTCTGTCTCACCGTTCACCCCGGGTAGAGTTGAAATCGTCGCCTAAAACGTGCGAACGGGGTTTGTCATCCGATGAGTTGCGAGCGGCTTCGGCCTTGCGGGCCCGCCAGGTCTCAACCAGGAACGTGACATGAACATCTTGCTGCACCTGGTGCAGTACTGGTGGCTCGAGGAGAACGTGCCGCACCCCTCTGTCGGGACCATTGCCGTGGCGATCGGTGTGACCCCGCGCGCCATCCAGAAGCGGATCACAGCCCTGCAGGCTGCCGGCCTGATCACCAGGGAGGAGCGCCGGCACAGTAAGTTCGGAAGCCAGACCAACCTTTACCGGTTTGACGGATTGATCGCCGCCTGCAAGCCTTTTGCCGAGGAAAAGGTCGCCGCGGCCAAGAAAAAAGCGGGATCCCAACCCTGGCCCCCCGCTGCATTACCCGATCCCCGACATGCTGCTGAAGGTCCGCACCGACCTTGGGCGTCACGGCAGCATCCCCGACCATGGGCGTGTGGTGGCGGAGTTGAACTGGGGCTTCTGGACTGGCCTGCTCGCCAAACGCTACGAGCAGCTCTGGCGCTCGCACTTCCGTCAGGTGTTCCACGCCGACGGTCCCCTCACCCGCGCCGATATCTTCCAGCCGCTCGATGATCTGCGCCGGCTCCGCAACCGCATCGCGCACCATGAGCCAATCCTGAACCGCAACATTGCAGCGGACTACGCGTCGATCCTGACGTTGATCCGTTATATTTCGCCCGATACCGCTCTCTGGGTGGATAGCCAGAGCCAGGTTGCCGCCGTTCTTTCTGCCAAACCGTAAAGGCAGCGTTCGCCTTTCTGTGTTCCTGCGATCTGTAGACGTCTTCCCAATCTCGCTCTATCATCCTCATGCGCATGTGAGCATAAGGTGGCGCCTGGCGCCTTGACGAGGCCACCACACCAAGAACCAGCGTCGGTTGGCGGCCGATAGTGCTGATGCAAGATAACGCCATCCCGAAGAAGGAAGATGAGTCGTGGAACCCATGTCATCATTGCATCCCTGCCCTTGCGCGGGGAGGACCGGGCTGTGCTCGTGGAGGCAGCCAAGGACGCGTTCGAGCGTGTTGTCGAACGCATGGAGCCGCAGAACGAAGACCTCACCCGCAGTCTCTGGAGCCCGGAGTACTACGTCGACAAGCTGCTGCTGACGGAGGACATGCTGCCGATCTCGCGGGATTATGCAGCTTCATTGATTGACGCGTTCCTGGTGCACCACGTCCTTGATCTGGCCCTCGAGGCCGACCAGTTAGCAAGGAAGCAGCCGGCACTGCACTAGGATGCCGAACGGAAAGTGAGGTGCGCTAAATAACACCCCACGCCCGAAACCTCCCCCTCCCCGTCATCTCGCGGAGCCCCAGCTCCAAAACAATCCGCCGCGCCCCTTGCGGCGTGACGTCGAGCGTTTTTGCCACCATCCCCGCCGACACCAGCGGTTTTGCCATCACCAGCTCGACCAACTCCGGCAGCTTTGACGAGGTTCGTCTTCCCGCCAGCTTGCGTTCCATCATCTGCCGCGCCAGCGCCAGCCGGTCATGCTCCTTGAGACCGATCTCGGCGGCCGCGATAAAACCCTGGGCGATGGCCAGCAGCCGGGTTTCGCGGTGGCGATGGCGGCGGCGATCAACCGGGATGGTTTTCAGGCCGAGATTGATGGCCGCGAGGTGACCACCTGATGTGACACCACCGTGGCGCAGGATGGATGCGGCCAGCAGCCGGCCCATCCAGCCGGCGTGCTGCAGGACGGCAATCTCGTTCCAGGCGTCGAGCGCAATGATCGCCTGCAGCACCGCCGGAAATTCTTGCGCCCCGCGCAGCATGGCGCGCCATTCCTCCAGCCGCGCATCCTCATCCCAATCAAAATCATAGACCAACGGGTCCCGCTCCCGGCCGGGAGCGGGACCGGGAGCGCTTTTCGCGGGGCCCGGCTTCCTGGCCTGTTCGATCACCGCTTCCGAACGGGCCAACAGTGCATCGATGGCGGCGAGCTCGGCATCCAGGATATCCTCACCAGCCTCCCCGTCCCCTTCAGCGAGCCCTGGCCCGTCGGCAACCTCACCCGTCGCGGCTTCGTCGGCCACACCGGCGCCCCCATCTCCCAAAGATGCAGCAGGCCACGCCTGCCCGGGCCGGGTCTGGCGGAGGCTGCGCAGGCCGTCTTCTGAGAGTGCCCAGGCGGGCGGCTGTGACACGATGCGTCGACGGGTGCGCAGCACGTCGCGGGCGATGGTGAGTTCGTGGGTGGGGGTGCGGATATCGCGAAGGCTGTCGTGGAGGACGAGGTCTTCGAGGTGGACGAGTTCGCCATCGATCCACAGCGAGGCGCAGGCGTCGGCATATTGGGTGCGCTCGAGGAAGCCGCCTCCGACCGGCGAGCGGGCGATGCGTTCGTCGAGGCGGGCGAAGGCGCTGCCCGTGTGGCTTTTACTTCCAGATTTCAATCCGGGGAATGTCATA
>NZ_JAGGCS010000023.1 GCF_022884085.1 Paenirhizobium cremeum | reverse complement strand
GACTGCACCGTCTCGCCAGACATCGCGCTGATTTCGGCTGCTGCAGACTGGGAGCGTTCGGCAAGCTTGCGTACTTCCGAAGCAACCACCGCAAAGCCCTTGCCGTGTTCGCCGGCGCGCGCTGCCTCGACCGCGGCGTTGAGCGCCAGAAGATCGGTCTGCCGGGCGATTTCCTGCACGATCGAGATCTTCTCGGCGATCGTGCGCATTGCGGCCACGGCCCGGTTCACCGCATCGCCGCTCGCTTCGGCATCCTTGGCAGACTGGCGGGCGATCTTTTCCGTCTGGGCCGCATTGTCGGCGTTCTGCTTGATGTTGGCCGCCATCTGCTCCATCGAGGCAGAGGCTTCTTCCGCCGAAGCAGCCTGTTCCGTCGCACCCTGCGAGAGCTGTTCCGAGCTCGCCGAAAGCTCCTGGCTGCCCGACGACACGTTGTCAGACGCAGAAAGCGCGTCCGCAACAACACCACGAAGCCGCTCGACCATTTCGTTGACATAGGAGAGAAGCTCACCCACCTCGTCGCGAGTGGTTACCTGCGCTGTTCTCGTCAGATCGCCCTCGGCAACGCTGCGGACTGCGGTCACGGCCCGCGAAAGGCCACGGCTGATCGTCAGCGACAGCCAGACCGCGGCAGCGACAGCGATCGCGAAAGCAACGCCGGCAACAGTCAGCAGGAGGGTGCGCGTCTCCTGATAGCTTTGCTCAGCTTCGACTTTCGCCTCCTCCATCTTGGCAATGGACAGAGCCTGCAGCTTGATAGCAACTTCGCGCAGCGGCAGCGAAACCTTGTTCAGTTCCACGCTCGCGTAGGAAAGAGCCGAATCACGTCCCTGGGCTTTGTGGATCTGCTCGATCTCCTTCGTCACTTCGCCGAGAGCCTTGGTCGCGGTCTGCAGCTCAAGCCACATCGGGCGCCCTTCCTCGCTGGCGTTTGGAAGGCCCTTCTCGATGGCGTTCGCGAGGTTCTGCGTACGCTGCTCGGCACTGCGGTAATCGGCTTCCGATTGTTCCATCGTCGTACGCAGAAGGGCATTGCGCTGCGCACGCACTTGCTCGGCCTGTTCGATGTTGACCTGCATAGCATGTTGAAGCTGCGTGGCTGGACCATTGATAACCGCTGCGAGCGCATGGTCCATGCTTGCAAGACTATTTACGGCGTAGAGAGTTACACCGACAAGAAGGAGCACGACTGCGGAAAAAGCCAGTGCGAGTTTCAGTTTAATGGTGAAGCGCATGACGCGGAATTCCTTGGGTCACGAGGACAAATTGGCGATATGAAAATGGGAGCGGTCGACCTTCTGGGAAAAGATCGCTTCGAGATTAGGCAAAATGATAAAATCGCTGTCCCTCTTCACCAGGCAGTGGATGAAGTCAGGACGCCAGCGCATGCCGACGCTCGGCGGCGGCTCGCTTGCGGCACGATTGAGTGTGGTGACTTCATTCACCTTATCGGTCCGGACGCCGACCAGGGTCAGTTCGCCCTCGATATCCAGCTCGATCACGATGATCCGGCTATCGATCGTCGGCTGGGTGGCTTCCATGCCAAAGGCCAGCCTTATGTCCGCGAGCGGTATGACCTTGCCACGGAAATTGATGACGCTGCCGACGAATGGCCGACTGCCCGGCACCGCCGTTTCCGGCAAGAGATCGAGAATTTCCTGAACGATGACGGCGTCGAAGGCAAAGGTCTCGCCGGCCAGTTCGAAGGTCAGGACCTCCGCCTCGTTGGCCTCGCCCCAATAATCGGTCCTTACCATCTTCAGTGCTTCGCTCATCCTGCCGCGCGCAACTGCGCCTCCTGATGTTGACCCGACGCCACCAGGTGGGTGACATCCAGGATAAGGGCGACGCTGCCATCGCCAAGGATCGTGGCGCCGGAGAAGGTCGCGACGTCGTGATGCAGCTTCGACAGCGACTTGATGACCGTCTGGTGGTCACCGATGATCTGGTCGACAACCAGCCCGACCCGTTCGGTGCCGGTGGAGATGACGACGATCTTCTGGAAGGGATCCGGCGTCGTGCCGGTATGGAAGAGTTCGCGTAACCGGATGAAGGGCACGAGGCTTTCCCGGAGAGAAATGAAGCTGCGGCCGCGCGAGCGCATGTCGTCCTCAACGGAGAGCTCGAGGCATTCCTCGACCGCCGAAAGCGGAATAACATAAGGTGCATTGCCGACCCGCACCAGCAGGCCGTCAATGATCGCCAGCGTCAGCGGAATGCGCAGCGATATCTCGGAGCCTTCACCGGGCGTGCTGGTGACATCGATGGTGCCCCGAAGAGCCTCCACCGTCTTCTTGACGACGTCCATGCCAACGCCGCGGCCGGACAGATTGGTGATCGTCGCAGCCGTGGAGAAACCGGGCTGGAAGATCATCTGCAACAATTCCTGATCCGTCAGCGTGGCGCCGGGCTGAACCAGACCGGAAGATTCCGCCTTGGCCCGGACGCGGGCCCGATCGATGCCGCGACCATCGTCCTTGATGGTGATGATGACCTCCCCGCCCGATTGATGGGCCGAGAGTATGATGCGGCCTGTCTCATCCTTGCCGGCGCCACGGCGGTCCTGCGGCAGTTCCAGACCATGGTCGATGGAGTTGCGCACCAGATGCACCAGAGGATCGGCGAGGCGATCGATGACGGTCTTGTCGACCTCGGTCGTTTCGCCTTCGGTGATGAGCTCGATCTTCTTGCCCGTCTCGCGGGAAAGGTCGTGCACGAGGCGGCGGAAGCGGCCGAAGAGGCTTGCGACCGGCATCATGCGCAGAACCATCATCGTATCGCGCAATTCGCCCGACAGGCGCTCGATATCTTCGGAGACCGCGCGCAGCTGGATTTCCATCGTCGCGTCAGCCAGCTGCGACAGGCGCGACTGGGCGATCACCAGTTCGCCGACCCTGTCCATCAGTTCATCGAGCCGTTCGGCTGGAACGCGCACGTTTTCCGCCGCCTTGGCCTGCTGTTGCTGTGGCCTGCTGTCGGCAGCGGGCGCTACAGTCTCGTTCGTCTTCGCCTGGGTCTGCGGAACTTCCGTAACCGCCGGCACCGGCGCGGCTGGCGCCGCCGTCTTTACCGCCTCGGGCTTTGCAGCCTCGTCCTGCAGTCGCTCGATCGACAGTTCCATCTCGTCCATGACGAAGATGAAAACATCCTCGATCGCGTCGCGTCCGGCGTCGGTGACAAGATGGATATCCCAGGCAAGGTGGATTTCCGTCGGAACAAGCGCGTCCAGGGGAGGAACCTTGCTGACATCGGCTACGATGCGGCAATCGCCGAGATCGCGCAATTCATCGAGCAGGCCGAGCGGATTGGTACCGTTCGCCATGGAGTCGCGTGGCAGGCTGAAACGAATGCGCCAAGAACCGCCCTTTGGTTCTTGCTGAACCGGCTGAGCCGCGACGGCTGCGGGCTGAGCGGAAACTGCGCCGCCCGAACCGGCGACCGCGGCCTGCAGCACGGCGAGAAGTTCGGCGCTCTTTTCCTCGTGATCACCGTTCGGCGTTTCAAGCAGCGCCCGCATATGATCCTGAGCCGCAAGAACGGCGGCGACCAGTTCTTGGGTGGCGGGCACATCGCCCTTGCGCACGCGGTCGAATGCGGTTTCGCAATGATGGGTGAAGGCGGCCAGCGCATCGAAGCCGAACATCGCGCCGGAGCCCTTGAGGGTGTGGAGACCACGAAAGACTGCGTCAATCTGGTCCTTGTCGTCCAATCGGCTGGTGAGGTCGAGCAAACCCGCCTCGACCTGTTCAAGCAATTCAGTCGCTTCCGTCAGGAAGACTGCGATTGGATCGACGTCCGTCATCTGCCGAGAACCTTCTTAGCGACTTTCACAAGATTTTCAGGATCGAAAGGCTTGGTCAGCCAGCCGGTCGCGCCCGCCGCCTTTGCCTGCTGCTTGATGTCTCCGTCCGATTCGGTCGTCAGGAAGATGATCGGAATACCGGTGTTCGCGGGAACCTTGCGCAGTTCCCGGATCATGGTCAGCCCGTCCATGTTCGGCATGTTGAGATCGGTGATGATGAGGTCGAACTGACCACCATTCACCTTGGCAAGGCCATCGGTGCCGTCGACGGCTTCCGTCACCTGATAGCCGGCATTGGTCAGTGCGATACGGGTGGTAAGGCGAACGCTGGCGGAATCATCCACCGTAAGAATCTTGGCGCTCATCGAAGGTCTCCTCCATTGAGCCAGAAATCGGATGTTGCGGATTTGGAAGCGTCGACCAGGCCGACACGTTGAAGCACGTCGAGAAGTCTGCCGCTCGCGGGGTGATTGAGTGTCAGGGACTTGCCGCGGCCGGTGGCATAGCGCCGAGCCGATTCAATCAACTGGACGAAACTGGCGTCGAAATCGGCGTCACCGGCTATATCCAGAGAGATGCTTTCATTCTCTCCGATAAAATCGAGCAATTCCTTGTGAAGAACCGTCGCGTTTCGGATGGTACAAGGACCATCCAACTTTAGTATTGCCACACCGGTCGACATTGTTCCCCCGAACCTGTCAGCAGTTCTACTGCGTCGAAAAAAAAGCTCTCATCGGACGGTTAATGTGTCGTAAACAGGTTACGACGACTTTTAACTCCCCGATATTCGCTAGAATTTTACCAAAATCGAAAAGTCCAACTTTACCAATGGCTGGAATTCTATCCGCGCGTTGTGGATGGCTTAAGCTTCTTCATGCAGCATGGCCGCAAATGTCAAAAAACGACTACTCTAGCGAATAGCCAAATTCGACTTTCAAAAAAGCGCAAGATTTCCAAATGCGCCAAGAAGACCTGAAACGGGCGGGGATTAGACAGCATGCAGCACGCCAGACTTAGCCATGATCTCACGACATCCGGGAACGGCGTGATTTCCGCCGATCTCGAACAGGCGCGCACGGCCATCGAGAAACGTTTTCTCGAAGGCGGCACCATCCTGCTCTCGGTCCTGGAATCCATCGACAAGCTGGCGGCGACGCTGGATGCCGTGACAGGCGCGCTTGACGGCGACAACGCTGAAGCGACGGGCCGCGAACTCAAGGCGACCATGACGGAGCTTTCGGCGCTGCCAGAGCGGGAAAGCCGGCGGCAGTCGGCGCTCGCCACCATTTCCTCGATCGAAAAAGGGTTGCGCGACAAGGTCGTGACGATGCGCGAAACGTTGCGCTACCTGCGTACCTTCGCGATTACCGCCAAGATCACCGGCGCCGGTATCGCGGATTTTGCCGGCTTTGCAGAGGAAATCATCGAGCGCATCCAGTATGGCGCAAGCCAGGTCGACAAGTTTGCCGAAACGCTCGACCAACTCGGCAAGCGTCTCGACCCGGCGGCGGCCCGCGGTCGGGAAATCCTGCATCAGTTCGAGACCGTGGTTCCCGGCATCGTCAAGGATCTTGCCGAAAGCAGCGAGCTCCTGACCGAGCAGCATCGCACGCTTGGCGCCACCGCCCAGCGGGTGCGCAAGCTTGCCGGCGGCGTTCAAACGAAGCTTGCGACGGTGCTTTCCGCTATGCAGATTGGCGACATTTCCCGCCAGCGCATCGAGCATTGCCAATCGGCCTTCGCTATCCTTGACGACTATCTCGAAACGGGCGAAGGGCGCTCGCTTTCGCAAGATCAAAAGAACCGGCTTTCGATCGCCATCACCTGTCTGGTCGCCCGTCAGCTCGAACAGACGAGTGCAGATTTCGACCGCGACACGACAAAGATCGTCAACACGATGGGAAGCTTCCGCGGCGATATCGGCGAGATGCTGTCGCTGCGCGACCTGATGGCCGGCAATGGCGAAAGCGGCAACAGCCGCGCAATCCGGCAGCTGGAACAGAATGTTGCGGCAGCCCGAAAGATCGTGACGACCGTGGAGGCGGCCTCGCTCGAAGCCACCGATCTCAGCCGCAGCACCGCCGAACTGGTCGGCGAACTGGTTTCCGGTATCGAGATCGTCCGCGTGGTCCGCACCGACATCCAGTATATGGCGCTGAACACCAATCTGCGCTGCAGCCGCATCGGCGAGGAAGGCCGCGCGATCAATGTCGTGACGGCCGAGCTGCGCAATTTCGCCGGCCAGATGGACGAGACGGCGGAAACCATCCTGACGGCGCTGCATGCGCTTCAGGAGGCTGCTGCAGACATGGCGGAGGGAACGGACGGCCTGGACGGCGACGTCAACCTCGGACAACGCCTGCAGTCCGCGGCCTGCCGCATCCATGACGCGGGCGACAGCATGGAAAAGGATCTTGCCCGTCTTGGCGAGGATGGCCGCGACGCCGCCGAGCGCATGGAAAAGGCGATGGTCCAGCTCGATTACAAGGCGGAACTCGGCGACATTCTCGCACGTTGCTCCGACGAAGTGGCCGGGGCTGCCCCGGGTGTCCCGCCGGCTCTCTCGGATCTCAGCCATGCAATCGAGGCAATCGGCAGCCAGATCTATCGCAGCTATACCATGGCGGCCGAACGCGAGATTCACGCGGCCGTTCTTCCGCTACCGGCAGCCACCGCCGCGCCGGTTGCCGCCGCCTCGGCAGCGGATGATGACGAAGATCTCTTCGAGTCAGCTCTGTTCTAAGGCAACCACAAATAGATGAACCCATCGATGGGGCCTGTATTGCAGGATGCAGGCCCCGCCTTCGTTTTATGACCTGGTGAGGCCTGCTCAGAGGCAACTCGGATAAAGCAGGATGCGCCGTGCGAATGCCTCGCGCCAAGACGTGCTCTGCCGAAGAACCGCACTGGCGGGATGGATGTCGCCACCCTATTTGAAGCTGGATGATAAAGCCGGAAGCCCTGCTCCATCCGACGCCGGAAGGCCTCTATTGCCCGCTAGGCGATTTTCACGTCGATCCGGTCCGTCCGGTCTCGCGGGCATTGATTACGCATGCTCACTCCGACCATGCCAGGCCCGGCCACGGAAAAGTGCTCGCTACCCGCCAGACGCTCGACATCATGCGCATTCGCCTCGGGCCGGATTTCTGTGACAGCGAACAGGCGATTGCATTGGGACGCCCCCTCGACCTGAACGGGGTCGCCGTCAGCTTTCATCCCGCAGGCCATGTGCTGGGATCAGCCCAGATCGCAATCGAGAGGCAAGGAACGCGGATCGTCGTCTCGGGCGATTACAAGCGCGGCATCGATCCCACCTGCGCACCGTTCGAGCCTGTCGCCTGCGACGTCTTCATTACGGAGGCGACCTTCGCACTTCCGGTCTTTCATCATCCCGATCCTGACAGGGAGATCGGCAAGCTCATCACTTCCCTGTCCCAATTTCCGGATCGCAGCCATCTGGTTGGCGCCTATGCGCTGGGCAAGGCGCAGCGAGTAATCTCGCTCATTCGTCGCGCGGGATATGACGAACCGATCTATATCCATGGCGCGCTCTCCCGGCTTTGCGAATATTATGCAGACGAAGGCATTCCGCTTGGCGAACTCAGGCCAGCGACCGACGATACGGTGGCCGCGGACGGGTTTCGCGGCAAGGTCGTCATCGGTCCGCCATCCGCCTTCAACGACCGGTGGGCGCGACGCTTCAACGATCCGTTGTCGATCTTCGCATCCGGCTGGATGATGATCCGCCAGCGCGCCAAGCAGCTTGGCGTCGAGCTTCCGCTCGTCATCTCGGATCACTGCGACTGGCCGGAACTCACCACCACGATTCGGGAAATTGCGCCTCAGCAAGTCTGGGTAACGCACGGGCGCGAGGAGGCGCTGGTGCGCTGGTGCGAGCTGAGCGGCATCGCGGCCCGGCCGCTGCATCTTGTCGGCTATGAGGACGAGGGAGACTGACGGCGTCATGAAAGCCTTCTCCGACCTGCTCGACCGCCTCGTGCTGACGCCCGCGCGCAACGGCAAGCTGACGCTGCTCACCGACTATTTCCGCGATACCCCCGATCCCGACAGGGGTTACGGGCTCGCCGTTCTCGCCGGTACGCTCGACCTTGCCAATGTGAAGCCGGCTCTCCTGCGCGAGCTGGTACTGGAGCGGATGGATGAGGAGCTATTCCGCTATTCCTACGATTACGTCGGGGACCTCGCCGAAACCATCTCGCTGGTATGGGACGGCGACCGGGTCACCCAGCGTTCGCTCACAAGCCAGCCACGGCTTTCCGAGGTGATCCATGCCCTGCAGACCGCCAGCCGCAGCGACACGCGCAGTGTCGTCCGGGGGCTGCTCGACGCACTCGACACATCCGGCCGTTTCGCCTTTCTGAAGCTGGTGACCGGTGGCTTAAGGATCGGGGTATCGGCCCGCCTTGCCAAGCAGGCGCTTGCGCAATTCGGCCGGAAGGAGGTGAGCGAGATCGAAACGCTCTGGCACGGGCTCGAGCCGCCCTACGAAAACCTGTTCGCCTGGCTGGAAGATCGCGGCGACAAGCCGGTTCTTGCAACGCCGGCGATCTTTCACTCGGTCATGCTCTCCAATCCCGTTGGCGACCGCGATCTGGAAGGACTGGACCCCAAGGACTTTGCCGCCGAGTGGAAATGGGATGGCATCCGTGTGCAGCTTTCTCATTTCGGCGGAAGGCGAAAGCTCTACTCCCGCTCGGGCGACGACATCTCCGCCGCCTTTCCGGATGTGCTGGACGCCGCCGAGTTCGAGGGCGTGATCGACGGCGAACTGTTGATCGGCGGAACGCTCCGCTCGAACGAGCCAACCCGGACATTTTCCGACCTTCAGCAGCGGCTGAACCGCAAGACCGTTTCCAGCAAGATGATCCGCGACTACCCGGCCTTCATCCGGGCCTATGACATGCTCTTCGATCGCGATACCGACATTCGCGCCGAGACATTTCTCATCCGCCGGGAACGGCTCGTCCGCACAATCGAGAATGTCGCGCTGACACGTTTCGACCTTTCTCCGCTGGTGCCGTTTTCCTCATGGGAAGAGCTCGACCGTTTGCGTGGCGATCCACCCGATCCTGTGATCGAGGGCGTGATGATAAAGCGGTTGGACAGCAGCTATCAGGCCGGGCGCATAAAGGGGCCGTGGTTCAAATGGAAGCGCGACCCGATGAATGTCGACGCCGTGCTGATGTATGCGCAGCGCGGCCACGGCAAACGTTCGAGCTATTATTCCGATTTCACTTTCGGGGTCTGGACCGCCGATCCGGAGCAGGGCGACGTACTCGTTCCCGTCGGAAAGGCCTATTTCGGCTTTACCGATGCGGAACTCGAACTTCTCGACCGCTATGTGCGCAACAATACCATCGATCGGTTCGGCCCGGTTCGAGCGCTGAGAGCCGACCACGATCACGGCTTCGTCGTGGAAGTGGCCTTCGAAGGCATCGCACGGTCCGGCCGGCACAAATCCGGAGTGGCGATGCGGTTTCCCCGCATCGCACGGCTGCGGCAGGACAAGCTGCCGCGGGAGGCCGACCGGCTGGAAACGCTGGTCGGCATGATCGACAGGGCAAGCTGAGCGTCAACGCCGCTTGGTCAGGCAGCGCGACACGCTGTCGTGCCAACCGGCAATAGCCGCAATACGCTCGGCCTGCGGCATGGCAGGCTCGAAACGATGATCGCGACGCCAGCGTTCGGCAAAGCCCTTGCGATCCGGCCAGATGCCAGCGCGGGAGCCCGCGAGCCATGCGGCGCCGAGGACCGTCGTTTCAAGGATCACCGGCCGGTCGACCGGGCTTGCCAGAATGTCAGCGAGCCGCTGCATGGTCCAGTCGGAGGCAACCATGCCGCCATCGACGCGCAGCACGGTCTTGTCGGCTGCACCGTTCCAGTCCTTCTTCATCGCCTCCAGCAGGTCGTGGGTCTGGTAAGCGACGCTTTCCAGGGCTGCGCGGGCGAATTCCTCCGGCCCGGTGCTGCGCGTCAGGCCGAAAATCGCGCCGCGCGCATCCGCATCCCAATAAGGAGCTCCAAGACCGGTGAAAGCAGGCACGAGATAAACGCGCTGGTTAGGGTCCGCCTTCATGGCCAGCGCGCCCACCTCGGATGAAACGCCGATGAAACCGAGTTCGTCACGCAACCACTGCACCGCCGCGCCGGCGATAAAGATAGAGCCCTCCAGCGCATAGGTCGTCACCCCGTCCAGCCGGTAGGCGATGGTCGTCAGCAGGCGGTTCGACGAGGCGACCCGGTCGGTGCCGGTGTTGAGCAGGGCAAAGCAGCCGGTGCCATAAGTGGATTTCATCATGCCGGGCTCGAAGCAGGCGTTGCCGATCACGGCGGCCTGCTGGTCGCCCGCGACACCCAGAATGGGGATGGCGACGCCGAAGACCGCCGGATCGGTCACGCCGAAATCGGCGGCGCAATCCTTGACTTCCGGGAGCATGGCGGCGGGAACATCGAGAATCGACAGAAGTTCGTCGTCCCAGCGGTTCTCGCCGATATTGTAAAGAAGCGTGCGGGACGCGTTCGTGGCGTCGGTAACATGCACCTTGCCGCCCGTCAGCTTGTAGATGAGCCAGCTATCCACTGTGCCGAAGCAAACCTCGCCGGCCTCGGCGCGGGCGCGCAATCCTTCGACATTGGTCAAGAGCCAGGAAAGCTTTGTGCCGGAAAAATAGGGATCAAGCAGCAGGCCGGTCTTTGCGGTGAACTTCGGTTCGAGGCCTTTTTCCTTCAGCTCCTCGCAGAAACGGGCCGTGCGGCGATCCTGCCAGACGATCGCGCGGTGCAGCGGCTCGCCGGTCTTGCGGTCCCACACGACCGTGGTCTCGCGCTGGTTGGTGATGCCGATCGCTGTGATGTCGGCGGCGGATACGCTTGCCTTGGTAAGTGCGGTTCGAACGGTTGCGAGAACGCTTCTCCAGATTTCCTCTGCATCGTGTTCCACCCAGCCGGAAGACGGGAAATGCTGCGTGAATTCCTGCTGGCCAACGCCCGCAATCGTCATGTCTCCATCGAAGACAACGGCGCGGCTGGATGTGGTTCCCTGATCGATGGCGAGGATGTAACCACCCATGGACTGTCTCGCTCCCTTTCGCATGGCAGGTGAAAACAGGATGCCTGCCCTGCCTCTACTCTTTGTCCCGCGCCGTCAAGGACGCAAGATCCCTCCATATTTTCGGGAAACCGTCGTCATTCCCGAAACACAGGTGACCGGGGCGCTTGGTCCGCGCCCCGGTCCTTCTCCCGATTTCTACCAGGATTTACTTCTTCCAGCTGGCGACGAGTTCGTCATAGTTGACGGTGACGGGCTTTTCCTTCTCGTTCTCGATCTTCAGCTGCGGCGCAAGATTGCCCTTCGCGACGGCATCCTTGTTCCAGTACTCGATATCATGCTCTTCGGCGAGCTTCGGACCCATATCACCCTGAACGCCGGAACGTTCGAGGCGGGAAAGGACCTTTTCCTGCTCGGCGCACAGCGAGTCCATGGCTTCCTGAGCGGTCTTCGCACCGGAAGAGGCATCGCCGATTGCTTGCCACCAGAGCTGAGCGAGCTTCGGATAGTCAGGAATGTTCGTGCCCGTCGGCGACCACTGCAGGCGAGCCGGCGAACGGTAGAACTCGATCAGACCGCCGAGCTTCGGCGCGCGATCGGTGAAGGACTGGTGATCCAGCGTCGACTGACGGATGAAGGTCAGGCCGACATGGCTCTTCTTGACGTCGACCGTCTTCGAGGTGACGAACTGGGCGTAGAGCCATGCGGCCTTGGCGCGGTCGTCGGGCGTCGACTTCATCAGCGTCCAGGAACCGGCGTCCTGATAGCCGAGCTTCATGCCGTCCTTCCAGTAGACGCCATGCGGAGACGGAGCGAAACGCCACTTCGGCGTGCCGTCCGAATTGACGACCGGCAGGCCATCCTTGACGAAGTCAGCCGTAAATGCCGTGTAGGTGAACATCTGCTGGGCAATCTCACCCTGCGACGGCACCGGACCGGATTCCGAGAAGGTCATGCCGGCGGCGGAAGCCGGAGCATAGGCCTTCAGCCAATCAAGATACTTCTGGATCGAATAGACGGCTGCCGGGCCGTTGGTATCGCCGCCACGGGCGACGCAGGAGCCGACCGGCCGAGAATTCTCGTCGACCTTGATGCCCCATTCATCGACCGGCTTTCCGTTCGGAATACCCTTGTCGCCGTTGCCGGCCATGGAGAGCCAGGCGTCGGTGAAGCGCCAGCCGAGCGACGGGTCCTTCTTGCCGTAGTCCATGTGGCCATAGACCTTCTTGCCGTCGATCTCGCGGCCGGTGAAGAATTCGGCGATATCCTCGTAAGCCGACCAGTTGACGGGAACGCCGAGGTCGTAGCCATACTTCGCCTTGAAGTCCTCCTTGTTCTTCGGATCGTTGAACCAGTCGTAACGGAACCAGTAAAGGTTGGCGAACTGCTGGTCGGGAAGCTGGTAAAGCTTGCCATCCGGAGCGGTGGTGAAGGACTTGCCGATGAAGTCATCGATGTCGAGGCCGGGATTGGTGACGTCCTTGCCTTCGTTGGCCATCCAGTCGGTCAGCGAGCGGGCCTGCTGGTAGCGCCAATGAGTGCCGATGAGATCGCTATCGTTGACATAGGCGTCATAGATGTTTTCGCCCGACTGCATCTGCGTCTGCAGCTTCTCGATCACATCGCCTTCGCCGATGAGATCGTGGGTGATCTTGATACCGGTGATCGCGGTGAAGGCGGGTGCCAGAACCTTCGATTCATATTCATGGGTGGTGATGGTTTCCGAAACCACCTTGATTTCCATACCGGCAAAAGGTTTGGCAGCGTCGATGAACCACTGCATTTCCTTTTCCTGATCGGCGCGGGAGAGGGCCGAAAGGTCCCCCACTTCCTTGTCCAGGAACTGTTTTGCCTCCTCCATGCCGGCGAAAGCCGTGCCGGTAAGTGCCAGCAGCATGGCTGCCGTCGTCGTCAAAAGATGCCGTCGCATGATTGTCCTCCCAAGGGTTTGCGATTGCAGTTTCTTTCGTCGTGGATGCCGGTCCTCCCGCCATCCGTCCTTTCTGCCTCACACGAAGCGGAATACGCCAACGGCGTAGACCACTGACAAGGCGAGAGCCCACCAGAGGTTGGGACCGCCAAGTCCCAGCCAGGCAAGATGAATGAATGCCGAACCGAGCAGCGAAACGAAAAGCCGGTCGCCGCGGGTCGTTTCGAAGCGCAGGATGCCGATGCGCGGATTGCCGCCCGGCGCGAAATATTCCCACACCGCCATCAGCGCAATCAGGGCAAAGATGCCGCCGAAGAACAGCGCTGTCGGCAACGTCCAGGCCATCCAGGAAAAGTTCATCAGAGCCTCCCTTACTCAGACGCGGCCCAGGGCGAAGCCCTTGGCGATGTAGTTACGGACAAAATAGATGACGAGCGCGCCGGGAATGATCGTGAGAACACCCGCGGCGGCCAGCACGCCCCAGTCCATGCCCGAGGCCGAAACCGTGCGGGTCATAATCGCGGCAATCGGCTTGGCGTCCGTCGTCGTCAGCGTGCGGGCGATCAGCAATTCGACCCACGAGAACATGAAGCAGAAGAAGGCGGCGACACCGATGCCGGAGGCAATCAGCGGCATGAAGATCTTCACGAAGAATTTCGGGAAGGAATAGCCGTCGATATAGGCGGTCTCGTCGATTTCCTTCGGCACGCCGGACATGAAGCCCTCAAGGATCCAGACGGCGAGCGGCACGTTGAACAGGCAGTGAGCGATGGCCACCGCAATGTGGGTGTCGATCAGGCCGAAGGCCGAATAGAGCTGGAAGAAGGGTAGCGCGAAGACGGCAGGCGGCGCCATGCGGTTGGTCAGCAACCAGAAGAACAGGTGCTTGTCGCCAAGGAACCGGTAGCGCGAGAAGGCATAGGCCGCCGGCAGCGCCGCCGTGACCGAGATCACGGTGTTCATCACCACGTAGATGATCGAGTTGATATAGCCCTTGTACCAGGAGGGATCGGTGAAGATCACCGCATAGTTCCTGAGTGTCGGATTGCTGGGCCATAGCGACAAGGCGCCGAGGATCTCGGTATTTTCCTTGAAGCTCATATTGACCAGCCAGTAGATCGGCAGGATCAGGAAGACGATGTAGATCGTCGGAACGAGAAAGGAGAGCCTGCCGCGCGTATCGTGGTTCATCGTCCTGCCTCCCTCACTTTTCCGCTGCATCGCTGTTGGTCATAACGGTGTAGAAAATCCAGGACAGGGCCAGGATAATCAGGAAGTAGATGATCGACATGGCAGCCGCCGGGCCGAGGTCGAACTGGCCGACCGCCATCTTGACCAGGTCGATCGACAGGAAGGTCGTGGAGTTGCCGGGGCCGCCGCCGGTGACGACGAATGGTTCGGTATAGATCATGAAGCTGTCCATGAAGCGCAGCAGCACCGCGATCAGAAGCACACGCTTCATCTTCGGCAACTGGATGTAACGGAATACCGACCAGCGGGATGCACCATCGATCTTGGCCGCCTGATAATAGGCATCCGGGATCGACACGAGACCGGCATAGCAGAGCAGCACGACGAGGCTTGTCCAGTGCCACACATCCATGACGATGACGGTGATCCACGCGGCGACCGGATCCTGCGTATAGTTATAGCTGACGCCGAGCGCCGTCAGCGTGTGGCCGAGAAGGCCGATATCGACGCGGCCGAATACCTGCCAGATGGTGCCGACGACGTTCCACGGAATGAGCAGCGGCAGCGCCATCAGCACGAGGCAAACGGGAACGCCAAGCCCCTTCTTCGGCATGTTGAGCGCAATCAGGATGCCGAGCGGAACCTCGATCGCCAGGATCACCATGGAAAAGATCAGGTTGCGCACCAGCGCATCCCAGAAACGGTCGGATTCGAGGATTTCCTTGAACCAGTCCGTGCCGGCCCAGAAGAATTCGTTGTTTCCGAACGTATCCTGCACCGAATAGTTCACCACCGTCATCAGCGGGATCACCGCCGAGAAGGCCACCAGCACCAGGACCGGCAGCACCATGAACCAGGCCTTGTTGTTCCAGGTCTTTTCCACGGGTCAGCCCTCCATGCCCACGCGCCAGGAATCGGCGTAGATACCAATCGCCTTCGGGTCGAAAGTGATGCGCGCCTCCGCCGGCACCTCGTCATCCTCGGCAAGGACGATCGACAACGGCTGGCCGCAGAATGTGGCGCGAACGATCTTCTGGCGGCCGATGTCCTCGACCTTGCTGACCTGAACCGGCATGCCTTCGCGTCCGAGACGGACGAATTCAGGCCGGATACCGAGCTCTACCTTGCCGGCGGCGCCGAGCTTGGGCGAGCCGGCTAGCGGAATGGATTGATCGCCAATACGGGCAGAAGAGCCCTCTACGGCGACCGGCATGACGTTCATGCCCGGAGAGCCGATGAAATAGCCGACGAATGTGTGGCTCGGCTTTTCGAAGAGTTCGGCCGGCGTGCCGATCTGCACGATCTGCCCGTCATACATCACCACCACCTTGTCGGCGAAGGTGAGCGCCTCGGTCTGGTCATGCGTGACATAGACCATGGTGAAACCGGACTGGCGGTGCAGCCGCTTCAGTTGCGACCGCAGTACCCATTTCATATGCGGGTCGATCACCGTCAGCGGTTCGTCGAAGAGGATCGCATTGACATCTGCCCGCACGAGGCCGCGGCCCAGGGAAATCTTCTGCTTCTGGTCGGCGGTCAGGCCTTGCGCCCGGCGCTTCGCCATGCCGCCGAGGTCGATCATTTCGAGGATCTCCGCAACACGATGCTGAACCTCGGCTTCCGGCACATGCCGGTTGCGCAAGGGAAAGGCGAGATTGTCGAACACCGTCATCGTGTCGTAGACGACCGGGAACTGGAAAACCTGCGCAATGTTGCGCTGCTCGGTCGAGAGCCTGGTAACATCGACCCCATCGAATTCGATATGTCCTTCAGAAGGATAAAGCAGCCCGGAAATGATGTTGAGCAAAGTGGTCTTGCCGCAGCCGGAGGGACCAAGCAGCGCATAGGCGCCGCCATCGGCCCATTCGTGATGCACTTCCTTAAGTGCGTAGTCGCCGGCAGCCTGCGCCTTGGCGCTGTAAGCGTGACGGATGTGCTGGAGATTGATGCGTGCCATGATCCCGTACCTCCTCACACCGCCTCGGAGGCCGGCGCGCCAAGCGCGCGACCCTCGCCATCGAACGCCATCAGATGGCGCGCATCGACATAGACCTCGATTTCCCGATCCGGCTCGATGTCATGGATGCCATGAGCGAGCATGACCCAGCGGGCGCCAGCGAATTCGAGGTGAATAAAGCTTTCCGAGCCGGCTATCTCGGAGATCAGGGTACGGGCGCTCACTCTGGCGACAGCGTCATGCTGGCGGCGAAGCGCCAGATGGTGCGGCTGGAATGCAATCGTAACCGGACCGTTCGCAACATCGAGCAAATGCGGAGGCACCGGAAGCGCGGCCTGTTCGCCGACGCGAAATACGCCATCGGCCTTGACGGCCTGAATGGTGTTCAGCGGCGGATCGGCGAAGGTTTTTGCCGTGAGGAGATCGACCGGATGGCGATAGACCTCGATCGTCGGACCGAACTGGGTGATGCGGCCTTCGCTGAGCGTGGCCGTATTGCCGCCAAGCAGCAGCGCCTCGGAGGGTTCCGTGGTGGCGTAGACGAAGATCGCGCCGGATTCGGCGAAAATCTTGGGCAGTTCTTCGCGCAGTTCCTCGCGCAGTTTGTAATCGAGGTTTGCCAGCGGCTCGTCGAGCAGGACCAGATTGGCCTTCTTGACGATCGCCCGCGCCAGCGCCGTACGCTGCTGCTGGCCGCCGGAAAGATTGAGCGGCGTACGATCAAGATAGGGCGTGAGCTTGAGGAGGTCGGCCGCCTTGCGCACTTCGCGATCAATGGTCGCGTGGTCCTTTCCGGCAATCCGCATCGGCGAGGCGATGTTTTCATAGACGGTCAGCGCCGGATAGTTGATAAACTGCTGATATACCATGGCAACGTTGCGCTTCTGCACCGGGACGCCGGTCACGTCCTCGCCGTCGAAATGGATCGCGCCCTCGGTCGGCTTGTCGAGGCCAGCCATGAGGCGCATCAGCGAGGTCTTGCCGGAGAGCGTCGGCCCGAGCAGGACGTTCAGCGTACCCCGCCGTAACGTCAGATCGGTCGGGCGAATATGGAATTCGCCACCCGCCATCTTCGACACATTGCGCAATTCGAGCATTTTTTCCTCGGGCCTCCTCCAACCGTCGGCGATAGATATGAACAAGTCCGGCCGGGCGCGTCAGTGAACGACAGCGCCTGCCATATATTCCTCAAGTTCCGCGGCCTCCACGGCCGTCAGGAACAATCCCTGTTTCGTGCGCCGCCACAGCACATCGTCTGCCGTGCGCGCCCATTCCCTATCGATCAGCCAGCGAACTTCCGCTTCGTAGAGCGTGCCGCCAAAAAACCTACCCAGATCCTCCGGCCGCGATGCGTGGCCGATAATGGAATTCGCCAGCGTCCCGTAACAGCGGACGAGCCGCTCGGCGTGCGGTCGTGACAGGAAAGGGGCGTGCTTCGCAAGCTTGGCAACTTCCGCCTCGTAGCCAGTCGGCCCGAAATCACCACCCGGAAGCCGGCTTCCGGCTGTCCAGGAAGAACCCTTCACACCGATGGCCTCGCCGATCTTTTCCAGCGCGTGCTCGGCCAGTCGCCGATAGGTCGTCAGCTTGCCGCCGAAGACATTGAGCAGGGGCGGGCCGGCCCTGTCTCCATCCAGCTTCAACACATAATCACGGGTCGCCTCCTGGGCCTTGGAGGCGCCGTCGTCATAAAGCGGGCGCACCGCCGAATAAGTCCAGACGATATCTTCGGGACGCACCGGTTCGGCAAAATACTCGCTTGCCGCATTGCACAGATAGGTGACCTCTTCGTCGCTGATCTTCACACTTTTAGGATCGCCCGAATAGTCGCGATCCGTTGTCCCGATCAGCGTGAATTCCTTTTCATAAGGGATCGCGAAGATGATGCGGTTATCCGGATTCTGAAAGAAATAGGCGCGCGGGTCGGAGAACTTCTTGCGCACCACGATATGGCTGCCCTGCACGAGACGGACATTGTGCACGTTGTTGCGCCCGAAAGCGCCGGCCAGCACCTGATCCACCCAGGGACCCGCGGCATTGACCAGCATGCGAGACCGGAAGGTCGTCACGGCTCCGGTCTGTTCGTTGCGGACATCGACCACCCAGACGTCGCCGTCCCGGCGCGCCGACACGACCTTTGAACGGCTGAGGATAGTGGCACCGCGATCAGCGGCATCACGGGCATTCAACACGACCATGCGCGCGTCATCGACCCAGCCGTCGGAATATTCGAAAGCACGCGAAAACAGCGGCTTCAGCGGCTTGCCGGCGACATCGCGCCGAAGATCGAGCGTCTTCGTCGGCGGCAGAAGCTTGCGTCCACCCAGATGATCGTAAAGGAAAAGTCCGAGCCGGATGAGCCATGCGGGGCGAATGCCGCCCTTCTGGAAAGGCAGGACGAAGCGCATGGGCCAGATGATATGCGGCGCCATTGCCCAAAGCACCTCACGCTCCATAAGCGCCTCGCGCACAAGCCGAAATTCGTAGTATTCGAGATAACGAAGGCCGCCATGAATGAGCTTGGTCGCGCCTGACGAGGTGCCGGAGGCGAAATCGTTCATTTCGGCGAGCGCCACGGAGTAGCCACGACCAACAGCATCGCGGGCAATGCCGCAACCGTTGATGCCGCCACCGATCACAAACAGATCGAAAACCGTATCGCCTGACATTCTTTTCCCCACCCTATTTCGCATTGCACAAATTTTTGCAAATGCGAAAGTATGTTTATCTAATTCGAAATCAAATCGAATGTCAAACGAAGATTTATCGATCCCTTGCGGGGGTGTACTTCATGGTGCAGTCTCGATGAGATTAACGCCGTTTTCGACGCAGATCGTCCGTATCGCATCCAGTGGACAGCGATCGGTGATGAAGGTATGGACCTGTGAAAGATGGCCGATGCGCACCGGAGCAGTACGCTCGAACTTGCTGGAATCGCTCACCAATATGACATGCCGGGCATTGGCCATGATGGCCTGGGCCACCTTTACCTCGCGAAAGTCGAAATCAAGAAGCGCGCCGTCTCCATCGATTGCCGACACGCCGATGACGGCGAAATCCACCTTGAACTGCCGAATGAAATCGACCGCCGCCTCACCGACGATGCCGCCGTCGGAGCCACGGACAACACCACCGGCAATCACCACCTCGATCGAGGGGAACACCCTCAAGCGATTGGCAACGTTGATGTTATTGGTGATGACCATGAGTTCGCGGTGGTCGGTGAGCGCTTCGCCCACGGCTTCCGTCGTCGTACCGATATTGATGAAAAGCGAGGAGTTGTCGGGAATGAGGGCGGCTGCGGCCCTGCCGATCGCCTGTTTTTCGGAAGCGGCAATCGACCGCCGCGCCTCGTATTTGACGTTTTCGTTGCCACTCGGGAAGATCGCGCCGCCATGAATGCGCGTCAGCGCCCGACCGTCGCAGAGGTCATTCAAATCCTTGCGGATCGTCTGGGGCGTGACGGAAAAACGGGTGGCGAGTTCATCGACCAGAACGCGGCCCTGTTCCTTGGCGAGCGCTACGATTTCCGCCTGACGCGGGGTAAGCAACATGACGATCCCTCCCATTCGCTTTTCTTTTTCGTTTTTCTTCATCCTACGGAAAAACGAAAATCCAGCAATAGGCTCATCAGTGATTACGGGCTCTACGGCATAAGCGCTGGCCAAGAAAAAGGCCGGCGCTTTCGCGCCGGCCTGTAGTCTACGCCGCTATCGTGCGGAGACCCGATCAGGCCACCTTTGTTCCCGTCTTCTTTGCAGCAATGCGGGCGCGAATCGATTCGACGTCGGCGCGCGGCGTCGCGGCAAACAATGTCCGGGTATAGTCGTGCTTCGGATCTGAGAAGACTTCGTCGCGGCTGCCATATTCGACTGCCTCGCCGTAATACATCACCATCACCTCGTCCGCGATGTAGCGCACAACCGAGAGATCGTGGCTGATGAAGACATAGGTCAGGCCGAACTCGTCCTGAAGATCCGCCAGCAGGTTCAGCACCTGTGCCTGTACCGAAAGGTCGAGGGCGGAAACCGGCTCGTCCAGCACAAGCAGCTTCGGATTCAGCATCAGCGCGCGGGCAATGGCGATACGCTGACGCTGGCCGCCGGAGAACATGTGCGGATAGCGATTGTAGTGTTCCGGTCCAAGGCCGACTTTCACCAGCATTTCCGTCGCCCGCTCGCGACGTTCGGCAGCGGCCATGTTCGTGTTGATCGCCAGCGGCTCGCCGAGAACGTCGCCGATCTTCTGGCGTGGGTTGAGCGATCCATAGGGGTTCTGGAAGACGATCTGCACCTTCTGGCGCATTTCCGCCGTAAGATGACCCGGACGGGTGTCGACCGGCTTTCCCTCAATCAGGAGTTCGCCCGATGTCGGCTCGTCGATGAAGGTCAGGATGCGGGCGAGCGTGGACTTGCCGCAGCCGCTTTCGCCGACGATGGCAAGCGTCTTGCCGGTTTCCAGCTTGAAAGACACGCCCTTGACGGCATGCACGACCTTCTCCGGTTTGAAGAGGCCGGTCGGCACGTGGTAATCGCGCTTGATATTACGGATCTCGAGCATCGGCGGTTGTGTCGCGGTCGTATCGCTCATGTGTTTTCTCCTGCTGCCGAACCTGCGAGGAAGTCGGAAACGGTCGTCAGACGATCCCCGGTCGCGTTCTCCGGCAAGGCGGAAAGAAGAGCGCGCGTATAGGCGTTCTTCGGCGCTTCGAAGAGCGAGAGCACGTCGGCCTCTTCCATCTTGCGGCCCTTGTACTGCACAATCACACGGTCGGCGGTCTCGGCCACGACGCCCATGTCATGGGTAATCATAATGAGGCCCATGCCGTTCTTTGCCTGCAGGTCCATCAGGAGGTCGAGGATCTGTTTCTGGATGGTCACGTCGAGCGCGGTGGTCGGCTCGTCGGCGATCAGAAGCTTCGGATCGCAGGCGATCGCCATGGCGATCATCACGCGCTGGCACTGGCCACCGGACATCTGGTGCGGGAAGTGATTGAGCCGCTCGGCCGGATCGGGCAAGCCGACCAGCCGGAAAAGCTCGATGGCGCGCTCGCGACGGGCGGTCTTGCCGAGGCCCATATGAATGCGCAGAACTTCCTCGATCTGGAAACCCACGGTGAAGCAGGGATTGAGGCTTGCCACCGGTTCCTGGAAGATCATGGCGATGTCTTTGCCGATCAGCTTGCGCCGTTCGGCGGGCGAAATGCGCATGATGTCCTTGCCCTGAAAGAGCATGCTGTCGGCGGTAATCTTCGCCGTCCAGGGTAGAAGGCCCATGACGGCGAGCATCGAGACCGACTTGCCGGAGCCTGATTCACCGACGATCGCCAGCACTTCGCCGGCTTCCACCGAAAGTGATACGCCATCGACCGCCTTGAACCAGCCAGAGGCCGTTTCGAATTCGACGGTCAGGTTCTGAATATCGAGAAGCGCCATGTCAGGACCTCTTCAGTTTCGGATCGAGCGCATCGCGCAGACCGTCGCCCATCAGGTTGATGGCGAGAACGGTGATGAGGATGGCAAGACCGGGGAAGGTGACCACCCACCAGGCACGCAGGATGAATTCGCGGGCTTCAGCGAGCATGGTTCCCCATTCCGGAGCCGGCGGCTGAGCGCCCATGCCGAGAAAGCCGAGGGCAGCGGCATCGAGGATCGCGTTGGAGAAGGACAGCGTCGCCTGAACGATCAGCGGCGCGGTACAGTTCGGCAGGATGGTGCGGAACATCAGCCGGAAAGGGCCGGCGCCCGCAAGGCGGGCGGCGGTCACGTAGTCGCGGCTCTTCTCCGCCATGACTGCCGCGCGGGTGAGGCGCACGAAATGCGGCTGAAGGGTGAGCGCGATGGCAATCATGCCGTTGGTCAGGCTCGGCCCGAGGATAGCGACCAGCACCAGGGCGAGAAGCAACGATGGGAAGGCTAGGATGATGTCCATCAGGCGCATGATGACGGTATCGATCCAGCCGCGGTAGTAGCCGGCGATCAGGCCGACGAGAATGCCGCCGGTCAGCGACAACGTGGTGACGAAGACACCGATGAAGAGCGAATATTGGGCACCGTAGATCAGGCGGGAAAGAATGTCGCGACCGACAGGATCCGTACCGAGCAAATAGGCGGTGTTGCCGCCTTCGACCCACGACGGCGGAAGGAGAATCGCGTCGCGATACTGTTCGAACGGGGAATGGGGCGCGACCAGCGGCGCAAGGATCGCGACCAGCACGAGCGCGATGAAGACGACGAGCCCGATCACCGCCCCGCGATTTTCGGAGAAATAGAACCAGAATTCGGCCAGCATCTGGCGGCGCATCGCCGCGCTTGAGACCGTCTGGCCTTGAGTTGTCTCAGCCATGGAGTTTTTCACCTCTTAGTGGCGGATACGCGGGTTGATCAGGCCGTAAAGCAGATCAACAATGAGATTGACGACCATGATGATGCCGGCGATCAGAAGAAGGCCGCCCTGGATCACCGGATAGTCGCGACGGAAGACGCTATCGACCATCCACTTGCCGATGCCCGGCCAGGAGAAGATCGTCTCGGTCAGGATGGCGCCGGCGAGCATGACGCCGATCTGCAGGCCGATCGTGGTGATGACCGGGATCATTGCGTTCCGCAGGGCGTGCAGGCCGATGACCCGGAAGGGCGAAAGACCCTTGGCGCGAGCCGTGCGGATATAGTCTTCCGAGAGCACTTCGAGCATGGCCGAGCGCGTTTGGCGGGCGATGACGGCGAGCGGGATGGTAGCAAGCACGATCGAAGGCAGGACCAGATGGCTGAGCGCGGACGAAAAAGCACCCTTCTGGCCCGACAACAGCGAGTCGATCAGCATGAAGCCCGTTACCGGGGGGAAGAAATACATCAGCGAGATGCGGCCCGACACCGGGGTCCATTGCAATATTCCGGAGAACAGGATGATGAGCAGCAGGCCCCACCAGAAGATCGGCATGGAATAGCCGACGAGGGCCACACCCATCATCGACTGGTCGAAAACCGAACCCCGCTTGATCGCTGCGATGACGCCAGCCGGTATGCCGAGGACGATCGCGATGATGATCGCACAGAAGGAGAGCTCGACCGTTGCCGGAAACAGCGACATGAACTGGTCGAGGATCGGAGACTTGGAGACGATGGAGGAGCCGAAATCACCGGTCAGCACGCCGCCCAGATAATCGAGATACTGGATGACCAGGGGCCGGTCGAGGCCGAGCTGGGCGCTGATCTGGGCATGCCGCTCGGGCGACATGACACGTTCGCCGGACAGCAGAGCGACCGGATCGCCCGGAAGCAGCCGGATGAAGGCGAAGGCTATGATCGATACCCCGATGAATGTCGGGATGAGGACGGCAAGCCGCCGCAGGAGAAAGCCAAACATGAGGGACCCGCTTATGTTTTTCTTGGAGGTCTGTAATCGTCGGCCGATCTCTGGCCGATCTTGCTCGGGAAGCAGCAACTGCGTTCCGGAAGCTCCGGCTCGACGGTAACAACCGCCGGGCTGTCATGCAATCACCGCGGAAGCGCGTGGCTTCCGCGGTGATCCGTTCAATCCTGACGATTACTCGGCGATGTCGACGTTTTCGAAGGTGAAGTCGCCGAGCGGGCTCTGGACGAAGCCGGAGACATCCTTGCGCATCGGAACGACGGACAGGGAGTGGTCAAGCGTTGCCCACGGCGCTTCGCGCTTGAAGATGACCTGAGCCTCTTCGTAGAGCTTGGTGCGCTCAGCCTTGTCCGAGGTGACCTTGGCCTTCTTCACGAGGGCGTCGAACTCCGGGTTGCACCACTGGGCGCGGTTATTGCCGCCGACGGCTTCGCAGCCGAGCAGGGTGTCGAGGAAGTTGTCCGGGTCACCATTGTCGCCGGTCCAGCCGAGCATGGCCGCGCCATCGCGATCCTTGGCCTTGGAACGGTCGAGATATTCAGCCCATTCATAAGAGACGATCTCGACCTTGACGCCGATCTTGGCGAAGTCGTCCTGCATGATTTCGGCCGCGCGGCGGGCGTTCAGCATGTAGGGACGCGACACCGGCATGGCCCAGATCTTCATCGACAGATCCTTGACGCCGGCTTCCTCAAGCATCTTCTTGGCTGCATCGAGGTCGTAGGTGTCGTCTTCGATCTTGTCGTTATAGGACCACATTGTCGGCGGGATCGGGTTCTTCGCCGGGGTGGCCATGCCCTGGAACACGGCGTCGACGATTGCCTTCTTGTTGATCGCCTTGTTCAGCGCCTTGCGGACTTCGACCTTGTCGAAGGGCGACTGCGTGGTGTTGTAGGCGAGGTAGGCAACGTTCAGGCCTTCCTGTTCCATGACCTTTAGGTTCGGATCGGCCTTCATGGATTCAACGTCGGCAGCGTTCGGGAACGGCATCAGGTGGCATTCACCGGCCTTCAGCTTCTGATAGCGAACGGCAGCGTCGGTGGTGATTGCGAAGACGAGATCGTCGATCTTCGGAGCGCCGCCCCAGTAGTCGGCGTTCTTCTTGTAGCGGATGACGGCATCCTGCTGGTAGCCGACGAAGATGAACGGGCCAGTGCCGACCGGCATCTGGTTCAACTGTTCCTTCTTGCCTTCGGCGTCGAGCTTGTCGGCATATTCCTTCGACATGATCGAAGCGAACGGCATGGCGACGTTGGCGAGGAACGGAGCTTCAGCACGGTTGAGGACGAACTTGACCGTGAGGTCATCGACCTTCTCGACGGACTTGATGAGTTCCGGGAAGCCCATGCCGGCAGCATATTCCCAGGACGTGCCCGGGACGTACTGGTGCCAAGGATGGTCAGCCTTGATCTGGCGCTCGATCGAGAAAACGACGTCGTCAGCGTTCAGTTCGCGGGTCGGAGTGAAGAAATCGGTGGTCTGGAACTTCACGCCAGGACGCAGCTTGAAGAGGTATTCCTTGCCGTCCTCGGAAACGGTCCAGCTTTCTGCGAGGCCGGCAACCGGATTGGTCGTGCCCGGCTCGAATTCGAGCAGACGGCTGTAGACCGGATGAGCCGAGGCATCAAAGGTCGTGCCGGCGGTGTAGAGACCCGGGTCGAAGCCTTCCGGCGAGCCTTCGGAGCAGTACACGAAGGTCTTGGCGCTGGCGGCGGTAGAAAGGAATGTGGCCGCGAGCAGAGCCGCAGCAAAGCCAATCTTCAATTTCATTGATGTTCTCCCATTGGCGAAATCCGGCCGCGCCGGTTCCACCGGTTTCTGTCTGACGCAACGCACCCCAATATCTGCGCAGCGCCGTTCTGTTCGTGGAAACGCCCACGAAGGCGAAAGCCTCGCCGGGCCGGACCTGGTCGCGATTTGACAACTGTTCTTCGCAGACCAGTCGCGCCCGGCAGGCGCTCTGGCCTTTTTCTTATCGGTAAAAAAAACGATGTAAAGAGAGATTCTGCCGCAGTTTTGCTCCATCTTGGCCAAATTTCCGTCATCGCGCAGTTTTCTTAAACGTTTCATATCGTCCAAATTCCATTAATTTCGTGGGAAATTTGATGACCGGCGATATCCGCGCAGCTCTTCAGCGCGCGCTTTTTTAGATCTTCCTCCGCTCCGTAAGCGACACGATCGCTCAGGCACCCCCTCCCAGCCGTTTCGAAGGGGATATCTTCCATGAAGAACCGACCGGCGGGGAACAAGAAACATCATGGAAATGCCGCGTTGACCTCCCATATAAAGAAGAACAGGAATGTCAGGGGGAGCCGATGAAACTTTTAGCGCTTGTTCTTTCAACCGCTCTCGTCGTTTCTGCGGCGGTTCCGACACAAGCCGCTGAACCGCGTAATCCGCGCGTCAGCGACAAGAACTATATCGATTGCCAGCGCATGCCCGACCGTTGCGCAGGCAAGGATTCCCAGCGGGCAAGACGGGATTACTACCGCCAGAATACAAGACAGGGCAACAGCCCCTGTACGTTCCGGGGCGAGCAGCGAACCTGGTCCGAGGATTGCGAGTAAGACGGAGTCATCTCACCGCCGGGAAAGCGACTGAGCGCTTCCTTTGCGGTCAGGGTCCATCTAAGGCCGCCGGCTTGCTTGCGGGTCCCTTATCCTTGCCTTGTCGCGGACTGTCATCGCAAGTAACCGACAATACGGGAAATGCTTCAGTTCGATTGGGCCAAGAATGGCTGTATTCGCGCGCAGCCAACGCCGTCGTGTAATGTGCCGGATCACTTAAATTAGAGCGATCTTCGGAACCGCGTATGAACCGGCCGCATTGTATCGATGCCATTATCGTCATCGGGATATTACAATGCTTGCCTTGCTTGATCTCCTTGCCAGACTCGCAGCAGCGATCCTGCTGGTGACTGCGGGAATTGCCCTCTCTTCCGGATGGGCGCAAGAGACATCGTCGAACCGTCGGCTCGACATACGTTCCGAAGTGGTCTGGACGCAAGTTCCGGTCCGTATCGATCGGTCGGCCCAAACATATGAGCGCATCGCACCGGCGACCGACCCCTATCCGCTGAAACTCCAGGCGACGCGACGGCTCCATGTAATCGATAACAGCACATTCCGTTATGACGGATCGGATTTCCGGCTCGCGGGTGTGACGCCGGTGGAGCGAGGCAGGATCTGCGTAACCGGCGAAGGCTTGCGGCAAGCCTGTGGCCTCAAAGCATTCAAGGCCCTCGACAATGCCCTGCGCAGCCCGCATGTGGAATGTCGCGTCGTCAGGCCGGAGGCGGCCACCCGTGAGGTGGAATGCGTGGTTGACGGAAGCGACCTCCGAAACCTTCTTCCCCAGCTCGAAGCGGCCGGCTAATCACGCGCTCACCGCGGCGGCCTTCTGGAAGCGCCACCCCAGGAAAGCGGGACCACTTCGATATTCTATCTGTTTGATTTTGCGCTATTCCTAAGGCAAACCCGATTTACGTTCTTGCTGGATACTCGAACCGGCCAGCGTGCCGCTTTATGGCCGGCACCAGGGAAGCCTGGAACCATCTGCATCGCCAGCGATTTCGGCGAGGTAGGAGCGGACTTCCGGTCGCGCGGGCGGGAGACCTTTGACACTCCAGGAAAAGCGTTGGCTGCAAGCCACCTTCACGTCGGCCTTCCAGATTGGGGCAAGCGCCGAAAGACCGATGGGGGAAAGACGGCCGAGCAACAGAAGACGGGCACGCAGGACATCCGCTTCCGCGGGCGCATAAAGCTGCGACAACCGCATGAAATGTTCAAGCGAGGTCGGAACTTCGGCGATGGCCTGCCGCACCATGGCCATCCGCAGCCAGAAATTGCCATTGGTCGGAAGACATGACACAGCGTGCAGCAGATATGCATCCGTGCGGTTTGCGATTTCCACCCATTGCGGAAAGTCCCTTATCTGGTCGATCCCATCGAGCCGTCTCAGTTCAACGGTCAAACCCGACTTTACGACATCAGACAGGCACACGCCCTGCCCGCCCACGGCATCCGCGGTGTTCCCGGCGCGTGAAATACGGTCTTCGCCGACCGGAATTCCGCTTTCGACGCGACCCGCAACGCGGCCGATTTCCGTGAAGTAAAGCCGCTGGCGCAAGTTCATGAATGCGATAAGCATCACCGCCAGGGCTACACAAATCAGAAGAAGGCCTATGGCGTCGTTTATCCGGAGACGCCTATATATTCTCATTGTAATACTTAGAGTACGAGCGGTAGTAATACTCCGAGGAACCGTATTTCTGATAGAGCTTCTGCTTGCCCTGGTCGACCTTGTTGAGGATGACGCCCACGCACTTGTTGAACAGGTAGCTATCGGCTTCCACGGACTGGCGGACAAGGCGCCTGCTGACCTTGCCCCATTCCACCACCAGAAGGAATGCATCGACCATGCCTGCGAAGGCGCGTGCATCGACGACCGGCGCGAGCGGCGGCAGATCCACGATGATGTAATCGTTGCTCTCCGAAAGCCGCGAAAGAATGGCCTTCATGCCGGGAGAATTCAGAAGCTCCGATGAATGCGGCACACGCTGCTTGATGACGGCAGGCAGGAACCGCAATCCGGTTCGCGGATTCACCAGGCAAAGACGGTCGAGATCCTGACTGCCGAGGATAGCCTCGAGAATGCCGCTCTGTGCATGCTGCGCGAGAGCCCGGGTTGCGCCCGGGTTACGCAAGTCGGCATCGATCAGTGTGGTTCTCGCTCCCTGAGCCGCGAGAAGCTCGGCGAAATTGACGGCAATCGTGGACTTGCCTTCGCCCGGCAGCGTCGAAACGATGCCGATGACTTTCGTCTTCTTTGCAGCGCAGGCCAGATCGACGGCGATCTTGCTGTTGCGAAGGGTCTCCGCAAAGGAAGACAGCGGATGATCCACGACATAGTCGTAAATCGGACCGAACTTCGCCACCGCCCGCGGATCGTTGCCCGGCTCGGACAGGTAGCGGGAGTTGTCGTCGTTCGCCATCAGCGGCGCGGTACCCAGGAATTCCAGACCAAGCGTCGAGCGAATCTGATCGCCAACCCGGAAGAAGCGATCCCTGAACTCCCTGACGGCACCGATACTGGCGCCTGCAAAAAGGCCCAGAGCCAGAAAACCTGCCAGCACCACGATCTTTTTCGGATGGCTCGGTCGGGTGGCAACCGCAGCACGCGTGATGATTCGGGCATCCGTCAGCGGGAACGACTGCTGCTGTACGGCTTCCTGGTAGCGCTGCAGGAATGTCTGATAGAGATTGCGATAGGTCTCGGCTTCGCGCTCGAGTTCGCGCAACTGAACCATGGTTTCGTTCGCGCTCGCACTGACCCCCGTGGCGTCAGCCACACTCGCCGCCAGGGTCTTCTCGCGGGCCTGAGCAACTTCAACCTCGCTTCGATAACTCTGCGCGATACGATTGAGCTCATCAAACATCAGCCGCTTGTATTCCTCCATTTCCGCCCGCAGCCTGACGGCCTGGACGTGGCGAGGTCCGAGCTTGGCGGAAATCTGCGCCTCGAGCTTGGAGGCATTGAGGTATTTCGTCCGCAATTCGTTGGAAATGCTGCTGTCCAGCACATCGGTCACGATGGCGTCGGTCTGGCCCGAGGCGATGATCTCCTCAATACGCTGAAGCTTTGCCTGGGACTTGGCGACATCCGACTGTGCAACAATCAGAGCGCTGTTCAGCTCGGCGAGCTGTTGATCGGAAACCAGCTGATTGCCTGCCGTCACGAGGCCGTTGGCACTCTTGAATTTCTGGACCGCAAGGTCTGTATCAAGGGCCTGCTGGCGAAGCTCCGCGATACGCTCGAGAAGCCAGTTGCTTGCCCGCCGCGTTGCGTCGTACTTTGAGTTCAGGCTGTCTTCGAGATAGGCCTCGCCGATTGCATTGGCGACCCTGGCGGAAAGATCCGGGAAAGGCGAAACATATTCGACGGTCAGCACATAGGATCTGCCGACGCGTGTCACGGCTATATTGCTTCGGACGCCGGCTGCGGCATCGAGCTTGCGCTGTTCCAGATCGACATCCGCGCCTTTCTCATCGGAAGAGAACCACTCGGACACGTTCACGATACCGACCACCGTCCGGTACAGCGTCTTATACAAAGACTTGAACGACGCGTTGAACTGCGGGTCGTCGACCAGCTTCAGCTTGTCGACCACCGAAAGGGCAATGGTCTGTGACTTCAGAAGCTCGACCTGGCTGAGAACGGAACCCTCATCGTCCATAACGCCGCCGCCCAGGGTGAGCTGATCGGCAAACTGCTTGTTGTTGCGGTCGATCAGTACGCTGACCTGGGAGGTATAGAGCGGCACTGCCGAAAGCAGATAAACGATGCCCAAAAGAAGCCCGGCCGCCATGCAGGCTGCGACGACAATCCATTGTCGCCGCACGATGGAAAACACGGCCTCGACATCGATAACTTCCGAATCATGCTCTCGCGGAGATCCGTTGACGACTGACTCACCGTATAGTTCACGGTTCAAAAGCTGCACGATCTCGCCTCGACCAGTTGTTGGACGGAATTACTTAAAGTCCGCTCGGGCTCACGACGGTCGTCGTGGTTCCGCCCCCTCCCGAACTTGCAAAAAAGCCACCGGATGCGCCCGAGAACGATGTCCCGCCCGCCTGCGATGTCGGCGTTGCGGCTGCACCCGTGCCACCGCCGGTGCCACCTGCGCCACCGCCAGTGCCTCCCAGAGCTCCCGCGCCACCGTCGTCACCACCCGCAGCCCCCGCTCCAAGCGCCGCAGTCTCGACTTCACCGGTCGCACCGGCGAACGCCGCCTGGAAAATCGTATTCGTGACCTTTGCGGCCTCCTCCTGGATGCGCGCCGCATAGGCGAGGTCAGTCGGATCGGTACTCGCGCTCAAAACGCGGACAGCCCGCGCAAGACCGGCGGCAATGCTGCCGATCTGTTCGTTGTTGGCCGAGGACACCAGTGCCAGCAGCGGCGCGAGCGTTTCCTCACTGGAAATCGCGAGACCGCGAACCTGCAGCGACAGCGAGGCCGGCGAAATCGTGTCGACCAGCAGGGATTGCGGCGCGTTCAGGAAGGCCTGAACTTCGGCCTGAGACAAGGGACCTCCCTGCCTGACCCCAAGGGGTGCCGGCTGCGACGCCTCTTGTGCGAAGGAGACACCAGCAGTGACGGGAACTGCACAGGCACCCGCCAATGCGAAAAGTAGAAACTTGCCAGTCTTCATGTCCATCACGTCTTTGCTCCTTATTTTTGCTCGCGCTGTTCTTATATTTCAGGAACATCATCGAGCAACAGCAAAACTCTTTTTCAGTTAATCCTGCAATTTTGTCATCTTAGAGGTCTTCAATCGCGTCTCTTGTCGAAACTACGTCCGAACTTACGCCGGAAGCTGTCGAGGAGATCGAATTGACAAGGTTGAGGAACTTGATGATTTCAACCGAGTCGGAGTTCGAGATGTAGAGAACGTCCTTGTCCTGCATCGGGAACTTCTGGACGGCGAAGAGCGCCGCCGGATCACGCAGATCCGCCCTGAAGACAACCGGGATCTCGTCACCCTTGAATCTTGAAACGTCAACACCAAGATTGACGAGCAGCTTGCGAGGCGCCTGACGATAAAGCAGGACCTGTGCCGGATTCGCGCGGGAATCCAATAGGCCGCCCGCCTTGCCCAGGCCTTCGCCGAGCGTCAGGTTCTCTTCCTCGAAATCGAACCTGCCGTTCGTGCCGGTCGCACCGAAGGCCAGGAAGGTCCGGCGCTCGCGCTCGGCAATAATGGTGTCGCCGGGCGCGACGTAGATGTTTTCGGCCGGGTTCGCGAGAAGTTTGTCGAAACGTATGCGGGCGGTACGACCGCGGCGCTGCACGGTGACGTAGGTTTCCGCATTCGGCGTACTCAGACCGCCGGCCTCGGAGATCGCATCGAGAACACGCTCGCCCGCATCAGTAAGCTGAACCTTCATCGGGTCGTTGACATCACCCAAAACGGCCACCTGAGCCGACTTGCTGCTGACCTTGGTAATCACGACCTGCGGCTCGATCGCCTTGCTGGACAGCAAGTCCTCGACTTCCGCCTGAACATCCTCGACCTGACGACCGGCAGCGCGGACACGGCCGGCATAAGGTACGCTGATCGTGCCATCGCGCCCGATGGTCTGTTCGGGCAAGGTTACATAGTTACCGGGACGGCTGCCCGCATCCGCAGGAATGAAGAGGCCGCCCGCCTGGGATTCGAAGACTGCGACCTGAACGATGTCGCCCGCTCCGAGCGGAAGGCTCGGCGGACCACCTCGCGAATTGCCAAGGCTACCCAAACCCGCTTCCGTCGTCGTATCGGAAGCATAGGCAAGCAGAGCCTTATTTATATCCACCAAGGCGTAGTCGATACCGACAGACCGCTTGGACGATGCATCGGTCACCTTGACCGTTGCCTTTTCTTCCACTGCCCGGCCAGTTGGACCAGAGCTTGACGTGGCCGTACATCCTGTAAGAGCAACAACTGACGTAGACAAAAGCAGGCCGGCGGCGAAAAGCTTCAAGTTCAATCCCCTCACTCAAGAAACATGCATTTTTCGCGTCTGCAATGCGAAAACATTACCGTTGCACCGCAGCGCCGAACGGTGCGGATGCTCACAGTACCCCATTTGGGTGGGACTTTATACGCAGTGCAGCATTGAGTCCACTTAGGAACTGCAAAAAACGTAAAATGCCATCAATCGACTTAAGCCGGATTAAATTCAATTTCTGTAATGTCTCCCCAATGAAGGGCACTGAACAAGTGTAAAAGAGACGGGGAAGAACATGTTTTATAGCAAAGCGCTGTCCGTCGGACTCGCAGTGATAATTTCTGCCGGTTTTGCATCTTACTCTTACGCAGTTCCACTCGGCGGCCTGACGAAAGACTTGGGTCGAAACCGGGCAATACAGCTTATAGCTGTCAGCCGACCGACGCTGGCGCCCTACGCCCATGTCCGTTTCTGCGTGCAGAATCCTGACGATTGTCAGGCCGGAAATCGGGGAAACGATATCGTTGACCTCACCCCCGCCAAGAAACTGGAGTTGCAGCGCATCAATCGGGTGACAAACCGGTCGATACGACCGCAGAGCGACGAGGCCGGCAACGACGAATGGAAAATCGGGGGAGCGGCCGGGGACTGCGAAGATTTCGCCCTGACCAAGCGTCGCCACCTCATTGACGCCGGTTGGCCGGCCCAGGCATTGCGCCTCGTGGTTGCACGAACCTTCGACGGCGAAGGCCATGCCGTGCTTGCGGTTGCGACGTCGGATGGCGATCTCATCCTCGACAATCGGACCAACACCATCAAGGAATGGCGCAAAACCGACTTGCGTCTGCTCAAGATCCAGTCGGGTGAAAACCCGCGCCAGTGGTACGATATCGGTCGTAAGTGACCGCTTTCGGAGCCTCGTCCAATTCTGGGCAGGATCGGGCTGGAGCCCTCATGAGCGGGCCAACGAACAAGAGGACGCGGAAAACGCGGGTCATCGGCGTCCTTCCTGATATGCAGCAAAGAGGCGCTCTCTTCATTGCTTGACAAGATAATGTCTCGTTTCGACACTATGCTGCCGACGAAACGATCCGGAAGTCCAAGGTCTTTCCACGTCAAGCAAAAGGGCGAATCGAGTGAAAACAGCCTCTTCGAAGTTTGGCAGGTTCCTGCGGAGGTTTGCGGCATGCGCGATCGGGCTGTCCCTCTGGTCGACGGCTATCCCTTCCCATGCCGGCGACTTACGCTATCCGCTCGTGCTTTCTGAAATTCCTCCCACGTCCGAACGGTACGACGAACCCTTCGTCTGCAGCAAACCTGTTCCGCCGATGGTGGACATGTCGAATATCGGTACCTTCTACAAGCCCGGACCGACCCAGTCCGTCGTCGATAAGGAAGCGATGGCGGCCTATGTCAAACGCAACAAACCGATCGACGATGCCGCGGCGTCTCTAAAACTCATGATCCGGCGTGCCATAAATTCCCCTGGCGACCGTGGGCGAATCGGTCCCTGCATTATGCGCCAACTTGCGGTTTGGGCCAAAGCGCATGCGCTGCTCGGCAATCTCGACGACAACGATCCAAAGGGGCGCAGACAGGCAATCCTGATTACAGTATTCAATATGAAGACCTTCACCGATGCCTATGCGGTCGCTTTCCAGCTGGGTGCACCGACAACAGACCAGCGGAAGCTGGTAGAAGGCTGGCTCGATCAACTCGGCGACGCGATCGTCTCCGAATTTACGCCCCCTTCCCCGCCTCGCCCCAAGAAAGACCAATGGCTCGATCGAAATGCCAATACCCGGTATTGGGGAGCTTCGGCTGTCGGGCTTGCGGCAGCGCTTACGCAGGATGAACGCAAATTCGACTGGGCCATGAACGTCCTGCAGACCGGCCTTGCGGAAAGCGACACCGACGGCAGCTTTCCAATGGAACTCGCGCGCGGCGGCAGGGCTCTCAGCTACCAGAGCTTCGCCATGAAGGCGCTGACAATCCTGGTGGTGCTGGCCGATAAGAACAACCGGGCGCTCTCCGATGTGTCTGAACAACGTCTTGCGGCCACCGCGCGATTTTCGGTCGCCGCTTTCGAGCAGCCGGAACTGATCGCGAAACGGACAGGAATGGAGCAGATGAAGGAAAGGGCGATGTCGGAATGGATGCTGCCCCTCAGCCAACATTTTTCCGTTAGCGACCCTGGCTTGACGACGCAATTGCGCACCACAGCGTCTGCTTTCGACTGGAGCAAGAACAACTATATGATAGGGCTTGCGGGAGCGAAATAACGCAGCCTACCGAAAAGCCAATCGCCCGCTTTTCGGGTGGAATCGTATCTTCAATAGTTTCATGAAGGTAAGGCACGAGCAGGGTGCCGCCGACAATTGACAACCTATCGTAAACCATGGAGACTGATGCTGCTTCTGGAGGAAAGCCGGGGGTGCTTTGCACCCTAGCGAAAACGAACCCCTTTTTTTGGCGAAATGGGAGTGTCGATGGAAAAGACAGAAGTCAAGTCACGCCTCATTGCTTCGGCGTCTTATGACGACCGGTCTCACCTGCTTTATATTCAACTTCGCACCGGCGAAACAAAGTCTCTGGTCGCTCCGCGTTCCATGTACGAGAATCTGATCAACGCCGACTCACCCGGCTGGTATTACACGCGCCACATCAGCCCCCTCGCAAAAGGCTAGGTTCCGCAACGGGCGGATTTGCAGCGCCGGACGCACTCCGCTTTCGTCGCATCCCGCGACGCGAGGACGCGGAATGCGGAACTGTGCTCTGGGATTTGCCGAGAGATATGGTCACAAGCGGCGCGAGCATCAGAGAAAACGCCAGGGCAAAGCCCGGAATCTGCAGCGAAAAATCCACCGCAGAATGCAGGGCGACGAGCAGTAGCGTCGCCAGTCCAAGACATCCCGCAAACCTGTATTCGCGACGCTCGCGGATTCCTCGAACGAATATATAAACCAGACTTGCAACGACAATGACCAAAGCGATCGGAAACATGATTCCGAGGCCAAGCGTGCCTTCAAGATAGACATTGTGTGCCTTGTCCCAAACACCGAACACACCGCATGAAGGATTGCGATAGGCGGGAAATATCTCCTGGAAGGAGGCAAGACCGCCCCCCCATGGGAAATGATCCCTCACGCTCGCGGCGATCCCTGGCAGAGCGCAGAATCGCGGATCCTCCGCGCCGCGAACATCGGCGCGCAACACAACATTTCCGCCGATCACCCCAAGAATGGCCAGAAACACCAAAGGCAGGCCAGCAAAGAGCCACAGACGCCTCAGCAACCGTCCTTCCGGTCGACGGGTAAATCCTGCTGTACCCATGCGGCTGTAGCGGGTCGCCCCCAACAGAATACCCAGCAAGGATAGGCTGACAAAGGTCGCGCCAACGCCCGCACGCGACTTGGTCATGACCAATGCGAGGAGGGTCATCACAAACAGCAGGGCATAGATCAGGTTCGACCATCCTGATACGCTGCCTTTGTGCCACTGTTGCCCGGGTTGAAGAAGGGCAGCGAAGAGACGCCGGAATTGCACGTCCTTGGTCGAGCGCCACAACAGAGCAAACAACAGAAGGGAGACGATCCCGAAGAACGTGGCGGCGGTATTACGATTGACGAAGAAGCCGGTAAGGCTGTCCAGATAAGCGGCCTTTTCGACAAAGAGCAGTGTCTTCGGCCAGAAGACGAACTGGATGATCGAAAAGATTGCGACGACACCTCCAACGATGCCATAGAGCCTCAATGCACGTTCGGCGAGCCGATCCGTTCCAAAGAGGAGCAGCGACAGCATGAAGGCCCCGAACGGCAGAGCAATTTTGAGATAGGCGCCGAGATCGTCGCCAGGCGTCACCGAGATACTTCCTGATATCTCCGGGTTCAACTTGCGGACTTCGAGCCAGGCGGGATGGATCGGCCAACCTTCCGGCAATGGCGCGATCTGAAACAACACCCACGCTAGAATTGCCAGGAGCACGAGAAGGCAGATCGACAACGGCAAACGGGCATTTTCGGAAATACCGGCCGAGATCGCCGTCAAGAGAAGAAGGATATAAACGAGCCCCGTCCCCATGGCGACGGTAATCGGATCGTTGGCGCCATAGTTCAAGAGGCAGACAGCGATGCTGAACCAGAAAACGCCTGTCAGGAAAAACGTGAACCGCGATCTCGATACCGTTTTCCTATCCGGTTCCGCAGCAAGACGTCTTTCACTTGTTCGCATTCACTCGCCCCGAATATATCCGCCGCATTCCATTATTCAGCCGGTTCTGCCAAACAAAAACCCGACATCTTCTCCCATCTCGAAGCGGTGCATTGTGACCGCCTTTCGCATGGCACCCCTGAGGAAACTCCGCACCGTTTCCATGCCGCGCCTGCCTCTTTTTCGCACAGCCCCCGATCAACTGCGACGCAGCAAATATAGTCCGGACACAACCTGCGCCAACGTCCTTTTTTGGGATTGCAACACTATTATCGTGAGCATTCACGCAACGGCCAATTCGGCATCACATCCAATAAAAATCAGTAAAATCAATAAATTACCTTATCGACATCCTGATTTCGGCACTCACATGAAAGATGATATTGCAACGCAACATATTGACAAGCCCCAATCCATGAGAAACAAAAGTTAGTATAAAATTCGGAAAGCCTGACGGTAAACGGTCGCTTCACGCGCCGTGAGAGTAACTCGCTTTGTAAAGAGTGGACGATGAGGGTTACCATCGACATGCCGCAACCGCAAAACGCCGCGGGGCCCAAGCCGTTCAGCGCGAAAGGCTGGTCGGCTGCGGTTTTCCGCGACGCGGTGGGTTTCCCGATGAATGATCGCACCGATTTCAATAACCCCAAAAAGGCCGATCTTTTGCGATTGATTCGAGCAACAGTTTCGGAGGGCTTATCGCGTATCTCCATCCAGAGCGTCGCTCGCCTATCTGTGCACCCCGGTCGTCATCCTGTCATGCGGGTTTTTGCACGCCGGCTCCTTGCAGGATGCCAAGTGTGTCCTTCCGGGATTTCAACATCAACCAATCATGGGTTACGAGCATGAAGAACACCATTCTTGCGGTCGCATCCAGCGGAGGTCACTGGCAGCAATTGCTGCTCGTATCGGAAGCCTTCGAAGACATGTCGCCGGTCTTCGTGACCACAAAGGCAGAACTGCTCAAGCAGGCGGGAAAAATTGACGGTCATGTGGTTGCCGATTGCAACCGCAATCGTCCACTCCTTACCCTCACCTGTATCAGCCAATGCGCGCGCATCGTCTTTTCCCGTCGTCCCAAGGTAATCATTTCCACCGGCGCGGCCCCGGGAATCATCTGCATTGCCTTCGGCAAGCTCATCGGTGCCAAGACGATTTGGATCGACAGTTTCGCGAATGTTGAAAAGCTATCCATGTCCGGGAAAATAGCCCGCTATCTTTCCGACAAATGGCTGACGCAATGGGAGCATCTGAGCGATACGACAGGTCCGAGCTATCATGGAGCGCTGCTATGATCGTCGTCACCGTCGGCACCCAACTTCCCTTCGACCGGCTGATCCGCATGATCGATGAGCTCGCGCCTTCACTCGAGCACGATGTCTTCGCCCAGACCGGAGTCGGCACCTATGTTCCGAAAAACATGGAGTGGAGTTCGACGGTCGAGGCGTCGGATTTCGACAGCAGGCTGAAGGCTTGCTCGGTCATCGTTTCCCATGCCGGGATCGGCACGGTGCTGAAAGCCTACAAATATGCCAAGCCGATCGTGCTGATGCCGCGGCTATCGTCCCTGGGCGAACATCGCAACGATCATCAACTTGCGACCGTTTCCCAGCTTCGCCGGCGCGAGGGCATCTACGTGGCCGAAAACAAGCAGGAACTCGAAAGCCTCCTCAACCGGAAGCTCGATCCGGCCAAGCCATCCGATGACGTTGCCGCAAGCGCGGAGAGACTGCGCGGTTACGTGCGCAACTCGATTCTCGAGATGCTCGCCTGACCCTTCCTACACAGAGCATACGGCATGATGACGCCAAGATCTCGAGGCTGACGCGACCGGACCGATCCTCGCGAAAAGCCGAGGTCGGTCTGTTTCCGGTTCGATTCATTGCGCATTTACCGGATGGCCTTTCCACACGACGGCCGATGCACGCATCTTCCTGCGCCGTGCCGGGTTGCCGAAGCCTGCATCCTCTGTCAGAGCTTTCCTTTCGCGTCTTCGACCTTACGACGGCGGAATCGGCTCGCTTCGTTTCCATGTCCGCGGAATTGCCATCTCCGCGGTGCAGGAGGTTCCACTGCGATATGCCGGATTTAACGGGACGCGTCGCAGGGTTCGGTCAAACAGGGATTTCTGAGTGAATGCTTAGTATCTGGAGATCACTCTTCGGAACTCCGCCGAAGGAGGAAGCGCCAGCCATCCGCCGTCGGCGCATCGACCTCGGCGAGGCCCTACCGCCCTACACGCTTTATGCGATAGGGGACGTGCATGGCTGCCTCGACGAACTTCTTTCCGCGGAAGAGCGCATTCGCGAGGACATACTCGCAAGTGAAACGCCGGGTCTCGTCATCTATCTCGGCGATTACGTCGACCGGGGGCCACAATCCGCCGGCGTTCTCAATCATCTGAGCGGCCCCAATCAAGACAAGCGGATGCGCAGGCTGCCGCTGTGCGGCAATCACGATTCGATCTTCGCCGCCTTCGCCAGGGATCCGATGAACCATCTGGACTGGCTAGACTTCGGCGGCCGCCAGACAATGCTTTCCTACGGCATCGATATCGACGAGTTGCTGACGCGGGGCCGGGGCCGGCCGGAAGAGGTGGCCCGTGTCCTCTCGCAGGCTATTCCCGCACGGCATTTGTCCCTGATCGAGATTTTGCCCATCAGCCTGCGTGTCGGCCCTTATCTCTTCGTACATGCAGGGGTTCGCCCGGGCGTTCCCCTGCAAGAGCAGACCGACGAGGACATGCTCTGGATCCGCGAGCCTTTCCTCGCCACCGGACCGCAGTTGCCGCTCACCGTCATCCACGGTCACTCTCCCGTTTCGGAACCGGATTTCGGACCTTCGCGCATTGGCATCGACACAGGGGCGTATCTTTCTGGTAAGCTTTCGGTGCTTAAGATTGCGGAGGGCGTGCCCTCCCTGCTCCATCCGTCATGAAACAAGGCTCACGGCATGCGCCTTGGGCAAGGTCATGCATCGCCCGACCGGAGTTTGGCCGGCAGACAATCGAGCGGTTCCCAGAATGACGCCTGAACCATTGGCGCATAGCCCGAGCAAACCACGGAAACCGGCCTGGACACCGTTCCTGGTTTTCTTCCTTGTCTTCACGATTCCAGTTACGGCAACCGTCCTGCTCGCCAATGGCGGACGCAACCTCATGAGGATCGCCGCCATGCTGAACATCGATCTTGCCCCAAGGCAGGAGACGACCGTTGTGAAAACAGGCCGGGCGAAGAGCTCTTCCGCCCGACCGGCCATCCTCGCCCGCTCGTTTGCGGCCTCTGATGCGGTGCGCATTTTACCGATGGCACCTGACCGCACTCCCGAAGAAACCTGCCTCGGCCTGAAATCGATCAGCCCCTCTGCCGATCCCGTCTTTACACCGGCGAGCGGGGGTGCCTGGGAATGCACGGCAACCACCGCCTTTGCGGACACGTCGAACTCGATCTTCCTGCAGATCAGGGGGGCGGGGCGGCGGGTCAGCTTCATAAGGATCAAGTACAACCTCTTGGACCCTTCCCATCTCGGTGAAATGTTCAATCAATCCATGCAGCTCGTCCGGCATGTCCGGCCGGAGGTCGATACCGCCGATCTGGCGGAGATCGAGAATGTCATGGGAGCCGGGCGGGAAAAATACATCATGTACGGATTGGACAGGGTCATCCTGAAGCAGGAAATGATGGATAGCCGACGTTACAACCTGCTGATCACCACGGCCGGATAGCTTCCCCTTACCTTCCTCGCTGCGCCGTCGATCCCTATGGAACGGCCATTCGATCTCGGCGGCGTCCCCTCCACACATCGATTAGCTGACCGTTTTGCTCGGCTGCCGGGTCGAATCGGTAAACGCTCTTTCTGGTGGACGGTAGGACGAAGACGTCGCTGCGGGCTTGCAGGCTGGCTGAAATCGCTGGTCTGTTGCCACGAGGCGGCTGCCGCTACTCTTCGGGGAAGGAATTCCTATTGCCCATAGGCATTCCTTTCCCTGGAGGAACCGGCTCGACACGAGGTTGGCGCCTGCCAGCGCGGCCATCGAAGCCTCCAGAAAGTCACAAAGCAGCACCTCTTCATTTCTCGTGTCACAAGCGGATCGGAACGATCGAGCCGTGAAGATAGCAAGCATTTGCCGTTGACCGCGCAGCATTCAAATAATCCATTTTTGAAGTAAGCTCGGGCTCATGAAAACGCCCGGCGGATGGCTAAGCCGTTTCAAGAACGAAAGGATTGGGTACTTCAGAGGAGATACGGGAGGAAGTCCCCGTTTTCGAGGAATGAGAAAGCGATACTGAGCCTCCTCCCTGATCGGGCATCCGCGCACGCGGGACCTTTCCGACCGCTCCTGCGTTCAACAATGGTTCAAGCCGGAGATTGGGCGATGTCAAAAAGAAGGAACAAGCAAGGGATCTTCGAGAGTTTTGCCGGCGTCATCGCCGAATGGACCGGCAAGCCGATCGTGTTTACCACCGCCGCGGCTCTTATCGTCGTGTGGGCAATCAGCGGGCCAATCTTCGACTATTCGGAAACCTGGCAGCTCATCGTCAACACCGCGACCACCATCATAACCTTCCTGATGGTCTTCGTTCTTCAAAATTCGCAGAACCGAGATGGACGAGCATTGCAAGCCAAACTCGACGAACTCATCCTGAGCAGCCATGCGAAGAATTCCTTTGTCGGAATAGAGAATCTCGACGACAAGGAACTCAGAAGACTGATCGGGCGGCTGGAAGAACAGGCCGATACCCTGAAGGAGAAAGCAGACGGGAAGCTCGGCGACGCGGACGATGCTCTACCGGAGTGAATAAGAGAACGCCATGCATCGGTCTCCGATGACATGCGCGTAAAAGCGAAGCATTTGTCGTTTGGGGAGACCGCCGAAGCCATCGAAGGCCCGGATGTAGATGATCCCCGTCGTTCAGAGTGTGTATGGCGTTCAGGAACGCAAAAGGCCCCGCGGTGGGGGCTCTTGGGATCACAGGGATTATTGGTTGCGGGGGCAGGATTTGAACCTGCGGC
>NZ_JAGGCS010000022.1 GCF_022884085.1 Paenirhizobium cremeum | reverse complement strand
AGGCTCTAATCGCCGCCGGATGAAAATTCAGTGGCAGGTCAGTTATCCTGCATGTCTTTGTGAAGAAGTCACAGAAGACGCCAAGATCATCGCTTGAGATTGCAAGGGCGCAAATGAAGGAAATGAAGCCATGACGAAAATCGCGGATCTCAAGAAGAGGCTGATGGAAAACCCGGAATTCCGGAAGGAATACGAAAAATCGGATGCCGAATTCCAGCTTATCGAGGCACTGGTTCGCGCTCGCGTGAATGCGAACCTGTCGCAGACCGAACTCGCCCGCAGGATCGGCACAACACAGTCGGCAATCGCACGGCTCGAGGGTGGCGGTGTTTCTCCCTCCATATCGACGCTCCGCCGCTATGCAGAGGCGACGGGTACGAAGTTGGAGATCAACCTCGTACCATGAGGTTTCGTTCTCTTGTGGAGTAACCGTTCTCAATCCACATGCAGGACATTCGCCGCCTTGACCGCTGCGGATGCCCGGTTTTCGACGCCGAGTTTTACGTAGATCTGCTCGAGGTGCTTGTTCACCGTGCGGGCCGAAAGGCCAAGGATATCGCCGATGTCGCGGTTGGATTTGCCCTTGGCGATCCAGAGCAGCACCTCGGATTCCCGCTGGGTAAGAGCGAAATGGCGGCGCAGCGCCTCGTCGTCGCTGGTGCGGTTGGAGACCGTCAGGCGGAACAGGTATTCGTCGGAGCCGATGGCGCCGAGATAGCCGAGCTGCAGGACCGCGCCATCGCCGTGGGTGAAGGCGAAGCCACTTTCAGCCTGCGCGCCGGCGCTTTCGCGTCTCGCCATCCAGTCGGCGATTGCGCGCGCCACGAGATCCAATCCATCGGATCGGTTGGTGGCGGTTTCGGCAAGCCGTGTCGCTTGCGGGGTCGACCAGTGGATGCTGCCGTCGCCTTTCACCGCAAGCAGATGCCGGCCGGCGGCATCAAGGGCCACACGCGCGCTCTGGGCCGAGCGGGCGTTGGTGAGATGGACGCGGATACGGGCGCGCAGTTCATCGATATTGATTGGCTTGGTGAGATAATCGACGCCGCCCGATTCCAGCGCATGCACGATATGCTCGGTCTCCGACAGGCCGGTCATGAAGATCACCGGCACCTGGGCGACGGCTGCGTCTTCCTTCAATCTGCGGCAAGTCTCGAAGCCGTCCATGCCGGGCATGACGGCATCGAGCAGGATGATATCGGGGCTGATGCGGGCGACGATGGACAGCGCGACCTGTCCGGAGGTTGCAATCAATACGGAAAAGCCCGCCTGTTCCAGCGCATCGGTCAGGAACCCGAGCGCTTCTGGGCTGTCATCGACCAAAAGCACGATGTCGCGGGGCCGGCCGGCATCAACCACGGGTCTCCTCCTTGCCCGGCTGGAACGTCTTCAGGAAGGCGATGTAGCCTGTCATGTCGAAACCCTGCACGAAGCTTCTCGATGTCTCGACGAAGGCCGAATTGCCATCCAGTCTGGCGAGGTCCGCCAGTTTCGCCTCGATGCCGCGCACATAGCCGATTTCGCCGAGTCGCAGCAACTCTTCGAGATGGGCCGGTCCCGGCGAGCGGGGTTTTGTCGGGGCGGGGGTCGCGGGCGGCGGCGGCATCTCGTCGGCATAGACCCAGTCGAGCCCGAGATAGAGCGCGAGCTTGTCGCGCAGGCGCTTGACGTCGACCGGCTTGGCGATGGAATCGTTATGGCCGTCGCCGCCCGGGGCCGGGGCATCGCCGATATTGGCCGAGAGCATGAGGATCGGGGCCGACTGGCCGGTTTCCCGCAATTTCTCCACAAGCTGCCAGCCGTTCATGCCGGGCATGGAGATATCGACGAGAAAGAGGTCAGGCTTCACGCCCTCGATCAGCGTCAGGCAGTCGGGGCCGCTGGTTGCGGTCAGGACAACGAAGTCGAGGGGGGCGAGGACCTCGCGCATCAGATCGCGATGGTCCTCGTTGTCGTCCACCACGACGATGGTGCGGCGCGGGCCGGTATAGGAGACGATCGTTCTTTCCGGAGCGGGAGCGGTGCTCGGGCGTTCGATCGCAGAAAGCATCAGCCGAACCTTGAAGGTCGACCCCTTGCCGGGCTGGCTCGCCACCGCGATTTCCCCGCCGAGCGTGTTGGTCAGCAGCTTGGTGATGGTCAGCCCCAGTCCGAGACCGGGCTGCGGCTTGACGATCTCCGCCTCGCCGCGCTGGAAGGGTTCGTAGATCCGGTTGAGGTCGCGTTCCGAAATGCCGCGGCCGGTATCCGAGATGGTGAAGGTCGCGACCTGACTGCGATAGCCCACTTCGAAGCGGACGGTGCCTTCCTCGGTGAACTTGATCGCATTCGAGAGCAGGTTGACGAGAATCTGGCGAAGCCGCTTTTCGTCGGTACGGACATATTGCGGCAGTGCGCGGGAGCGTTCGTGCTCGAACGCCAGCCCCTTGGCCGCAGCCTGCGGCGCGAACATGTCGACGAGCTGGTCGAGAAAATCCTGGATGTTCAGTTCGTTGGAAAACACCTGCAGGCGGCCGGCCTCGATCTTGGAGATGTCCAGCAGTCCGTCGATCAGGCCGGACAGGTGATCGGCGGAGCGTCTGATGACCTTGATCGCCGATTGCCGCGGGGCCGGGATCGTCTCGTCGTGTTCGAGGATCTGGGCATAGCCCATGACGGCGTTGAGCGGCGTGCGCAATTCGTGGGAAAGGCCGACGACGTAGCGGCTCTTCGCCCGGTTGGCGGCCTCCGCCGTTTCCTTGGCGGCCTGCAGCGCCGCATCGGTCTTGCGGTGGGCGGCGATTTCCTTCAGCAGCAGCGTGTTCTGGCGGGACGATTCCTCCTCGGCGACGACGCGGCTGTCATGGGCGAGCACGTAGAACCAGCTTGCTATGCCGGAAATGACGGAGAAGACGAAGAAGACGATCAGAACCGTGCGGTTGACGACGTCGGCCGTTTCCGGAGAGCGGGAGGCGACCTGATGGGCGATGAGTGCGAGGATCGCGCCGATCACCGAAATGGCGATGACGGAGGTGATCGCATATCTGCCGAGGCGGGTGGAGAGCCAGGCGATCATTTCCTCCGGCAGCAGGCGTGCGGCCACGGCGGCCGTCTGGGCATTGAGCTTCGCCTGCGGCTTGCACATGTCGTGGCAGCGGCTGTCGAGCGAACAGCAGAGCGAGCAGATCGGCGCCGCGTAGGCGGGGCACCAGGCCATGTCCTCGGGTTCGAAGGGGTGTTCGCAGATCGAGCAGGTGATGGAACCAAGGCTTTTCCAGCTCTGGCGGGGCTTGCGGGCGAGATAGAATTTGCCGCGGGTGCCCCAGGCGATCAGCGGCGAGATCAAAAAAGCGAGGAGGGTGATGTAGGTGGCAAGCGATGCCATCAACGGGCCGAACAGGCCGAAATGGGCGGCGAGCGCCACGCCGGCGGACAGAAGCAGCGTGCCGCAGCCGACGGGATTGATGTCATAGAGATGGGCGCGCTTGAACTCGATGCCAGGGGGCGCAAGCCCGAGCGGCTTGTTGACGAAGAGATCGGCGGAGATCGTGCAGAGCCAGGCCATGGCGATGATGGAGAAGATACCGAGCGTCTCCTCCAGCAGCCGGTAGATGCCGAGTTCCATCAGAAGCAGCGCGATCGCCACATTGAAGACGAGCCAGACGACGCGGCCGGGATGGCTGTGGGTCAGCCGCGAGAAGAAGTTCGACCATGCCAGCGAGCCGGCATAGGCGTTCATGACGTTGATCTTGAGCTGCGAAACCACGACGAAACAGGCCATCAGCAGCATGGCCGCCGTCTCGTTCGGGATCATGTAGCCGAAGGCGGCGAGATACATGTGCGCCGGGTCCGCCGCTTCGCGAGCGGGAACGCCGGTCGAAAGCGTCAGCACCGCGAGGAAGGAGCCGGCAAGCAGTTTCGGAACGCCAAGCACCACCCAGCCCGAGCCTGCAAGAAAGACCGCGAAGCGATGGCGCAGCTTCCGCCCGCCTTCGGGCGGCAGGAAGCGCAGGAAGTCCACCTGTTCGCCGATCTGCGGCATCAGCGCGAGAATGACGGCGGAGGCGGCGCCGAATTCCACGAGGTCGAAGGGCGCAATGCCGCCGACCTCGGCATTCGAATGGCCGATGCCGGCAAAGGCGCGCCAGAGATCGAATTTTTCCCAGTCGGCGAAGGCGATGAAGAGAAAGGGCAGGACGTTGAGGACGATCCAGAAGGGCTGGGTCAGAAGCTGGAAGCGCGAGATGAGCTGCACGCCGTAGGTGACGAGCGGGATCACCACCATGGCAGAGACGATATAGCCGATCCAAAGCGGGATACCGAAGGCGAGTTCCAGCGCGCCGGTCATGATCGATGCCTCGATCGCGAACAGCATGAAGGTGAAGCTCGCATAGATCAGCGAAGTGATGGTGGAGCCGATATAGCCGAAGCCGGCACCGCGGGTGAGCAGGTCAATGTCGACCCCATGGCGGATCGCATAGCGGCTGATCGGCAATCCGACGAGCAGCATGGCGATGGCCGCCGCGAGAATGGCGAAGACCGCGTTGGTGGTGCCGTAGGACAGGGTGATGGTGCCGCCGATCGCTTCGAGAGCGAGAAACGAGATGGCGCCGATGGCCGTCTGGGAAATCCGGCTGGAGGAAAACTTGCGCGCGCTCTTGGCGGTGAAGCGCAGCGCATAGTCTTCCAGAGTCTGGTTGGCCACCCAGCGATTATATTCGCGGCGGACCGGGATGATGCGTTGGCGTGCGGCCATGCCTAAAAACTAGCGCCCGATTGGAAACGATTGCGGATTGGGCAGTCTTTCCGGGAATGGCACGAATTGCAAGGGGAGGGAGGCGAGGCAAAAAGGTTGCCCGATCTTCCGAAGGTGGGCAAAACCCGAGGCGTTCCAATTTCATGACAGGCCTTGTCACAATTTATCCGTTATTCCGACAAGAATGGTCGACATTTCGGTTCCGGCCGCCGCGAGCGCGGGGGGAAGGGCTTGCTTTGTGCCGGGCACCGTCTGTAAACCCGATGAAAACCTGTTTTCCAGTTTCACCCTTGAGCATCATGGAGCCTGATGTGGCTGCACCCTTTTCAGCCGATTCCAATATCCCCGAGCCGCAGCAGACCTTCGGAACCGAAGGTATCGCACCGATGGATCGGCCGAGCGTCATTACACGTGCCTTCATGGGCATCGTCGCATGGGCCGAGCGCCTGAACCTGAAATATGCCAAGCTCGGCAATCCGCCGGTCTACGACAATGCGACCTTCCCCTGGGCGGCGGAAATCGAGAAGGCGGCGCCGGCGATCCGCGCAGAACTCGACCGCATTCTCCTGCGCAAGAGCGAGCTTCCGACATTCCAGGACATTTCCACCGACGTGAAGACGATTTCGACGGACAATGGCTGGAAGACCTTCTTCCTGCTCGGCTTCGGCGTGAAGTCGGAGCAGAACATCCGGGCCTGCCCGGAAACCTGGAAGGCCATGCAGAAGATCCCGGGCCTGACGACGGTGATGTTCTCGATCTTCGAACCGGGCAAGCACCTGCCGCCGCATCGCGGTCCCTATAACGGCGTGCTTCGCCTGCATCTCGGCATGATCGTTCCCGAAAACACCGGCGACAACCTTGCCATCCGGGTCAAGGACCAGGTCTGCCACTGGGAAGAGGGCAAAGTCCTCATTTTCGACGATGCCTATGAACACGAGGCCTGGAACCACACGGACAAGACGCGCGTGGTGCTGTTCGTCGACTTCGTCAAGCCGCTCAGGTTTCCTGCGCGTCTCGTCAACTGGCTGCTGATGAACATGGCGATCTTCACGCCGTTCATCCGCGAAGGTCTCGACAACCACAAGGAATGGGAAAAGAAGTTCTACGCCGAGGCCGAGGCGCTGCGGAACCGTCCGAACTAAGAGACGGAAAACATGACAATCATCCGAAGGGGCGTTCGCGCCCCTTTTTGCTGTCCGGTTTGTGTCGGGAAGCCGGCGGCGCGGTCCGGAGGGCAATGGTCTCGCAAAGGCGGCGTTTTTTGAAGAACGCGGAAAATACTGCGACAAATGTCAGATTTTTCGGCTTTTCACCTTGCCACGCCGTCGTCGGGGGCTATAGCGGGACACAACGATCAGTTTCTGAAAACCACGGTTCCAAAATCATGATGGAAATCTTCACTGCTGCAGGTTTTGCGGCACTTCTTCAGGTTATTGCAGTCGATCTCGTTCTCGCCGGCGACAATGCCATCGTCATCGGTCTTGCGGCTGCCGGTCTTCCCGATCATCAGCGGCAGAAGGCCATCCTTGTCGGCATCGGCGCGGCAACGGTGCTGCGTGTCGCCTTCGCGACTGCGACGGCCTATCTCCTCGGCATTGTCGGCCTGCAGTTGCTTGGCGGTCTGATGCTGTCCTGGGTCTGCTGGAAGATGTGGAGCGAACTGCGCGAGGCCGCGCATGAGCCGCACAAGCAGGGTGAGACGGACGACACCGAATTCAGCGTCAAGCAGAAGACATTCCTCATGGCCGCCACCGAGATCGTGGTCGCCGACGTTTCCATGTCGCTCGACAATGTCCTTGCCGTTGCCGGCGCCGCCAAGGAACATACGAGCGTCCTCATCATCGGCCTGATCCTGTCGATCGGCCTGATGGGCATTGCAGCAAACCTCGTCGCCCGCCTGCTGCACCGTCATCGGTGGATCGCCTATGTCGGCCTCGGGGTCATCGCCTATGTGACCGTCAACATGATCTATCACGGTCTTGTCGAGGTCTGGCCGTTCCTCATGGAACGGTTCGCCTGATACCTGCAATCTGCGGACACCGAAATCGACCCGCGCCGGGCCTTGCGATAGGCCCGGCGTTCTGTTTTCTGCAGTCTGCGCAACGGCACCCGCTATCTTCCCCCCTTGATACGTCAAACGACGTATACGGTTTTGCGCTGCAGCGTCGGATAGTCCCTCTCAGCAACGGTTAAAGCCTTTTAACCTTTCGTTGCGGAACAAGGAGAGGGGTTCAATCCATGAAACTCAAGGCAAAACTCACCGGCGCGCTGCTCGGCGCCATGCTGTCTTCGACGGCTTTCCACGGCGCGCTCGCTGCCGACGACACAATCAAGATCGGCGTTCTGCATTCGCTGTCCGGCACGATGGCGATTTCCGAGACGACGCTGAAGGACGCCATGCTGATGCTCGTCGAAGAGCAGAACAAGAAGGGCGGCGTTCTCGGCAAGAAGCTCGAAGCCGTGGTCGTCGACCCGGCTTCCGACTGGCCGCTTTTCGCTGAAAAGGCCCGCCAGCTGATCTCCCAGGACAAGGTCGCGGCCGTCTTCGGTTGCTGGACGTCTTCTTCCCGCAAGTCCGTTCTTCCGGTCTTCGAAGAGCTGAACTCGATCCTCTTCTACCCCGTCCAGTACGAGGGTGAGGAATCCTCCCGCAACATCTTCTACACAGGCGCCGCTCCGAACCAGCAGGCCATTCCCGCCGTCGATTACCTCGCCAACACCGAAGGCGTCGAGCGCTGGGTTCTGGCCGGGACCGACTACGTCTATCCTCAGACCACCAACAAGATCCTGAAGGCCTACCTGATGTCGAAGGGCGTCAAGGAAGAGGACATCATGATCAACTACACGCCGTTCGGTCATTCCGACTGGCAGACGATCGTGTCCGACATCAAGAAGTTCGGCTCGGCCGGCAAGAAGACCGCCGTCGTTTCCACCATCAACGGCGACGCCAACGTTCCGTTCTACAAGGAACTCGCCAACCAGGGCATCAAGGCGGAAGACATTCCGGTCGTCGCCTTCTCGGTCGGTGAAGAAGAGCTCGCCGGTCTCGACACCGGCCCGCTGGTCGGCCACCTTGCGGCCTGGAACTACTTCCAGTCGGTCGATTCCGAGGTCAACGCCGAATTCATCAAGGAATGGCACGCCTTCACCAAGAACGACAAGCGCGTGACCAACGACCCGATGGAAGCCGCCTATATCGGCTTCAATGCATGGGTCAAGGCCGTCGAGGCCGCCGGCACGACCGATACCGATGCCGTGCTCGACTCGATCATCGGCGTTTCCGTTCCGAACCTCTCGGGCGGCTATTCCACCGTCATGCCGAACCACCACATCACCAAGCCGGTGCTGATCGGCGAAATCCAGGCCGACGGCCAGTTCGACATCGTTCAGCAGACCCCGCAGGTGGTTGGTGACGAGTGGTCCGACTACCTGCCGGACTCGAAGGACCTGATCTCCGACTGGCGCAAGCCGATGTCCTGCGGCAACTTCAACGTTGCCACCGGCAAGTGCGGCGGCAAGGGCAGCTGATCTCGTTTCCCGCCTCCCCCTCGAGGGGAGGCCATCGCGAAGCGACGGGTGAGGGGATCTTGTGCTCGGTATCACTCCACCCCGAACCTTCGGTTCGACCCTCCCCTCACGGGGAGGGTGTTCTCGAACCAGCCGTTTGCGGACCCATGCCTTCGTCTTCGGGAGAAGGTTGTCCGAACGGCCGGATGAGGGGGCGAAGCCTTGCGGTTCCCCCTTATCGCCTCGCATTCGCTCGGCACTTCTCCCCGCCGGGGAGAAGAGGGAGCAAGTCGCAAACGCTTACCGGACGGTGAGCGACGAGGGGACTGCCAAATGATGATCCGTTTCCTGACACTGTTCTATATGATCCTTTGTCTCGCCGCGCCGGCTTTTGCGCAGAGCGACCCGAAGGATCTGATCAATGCGCTCGGCAATGCCTCGTTTCCGGAGGCCGAGAAAATCATCGGCGACCTCGGCAAGACCGGCGACCCGAAGGTCGTGCCGGCGCTCGAGGCGCTTGGGGGAGGCGATCTCTACGTCAGGAAGTCCGACGGCAACGTGTTCATCACAAGGGCTGCGGGTTCCAAGCTTTCGCTCATCGATCCGCTGTCCGGCGAGGTCGTCGGCGAGGAGAGCAAGGGCGCCCTTACCAAGATCAAGGTCAACAACAATCTTCGCCGCGCGATCCGTTCGGCGCAGGGCGGCCTCACGCTCATGAGCCCCGACCGCGCCGTCAGGTTGCAGGCGGCGGCCTCCGTTCTCAAATCCCCCAGCGCCGACAATCTCGAGCTTCTGGAGAATGCACTTGCCGAGGAGAAGGACGGCGAGGTGCGTTCGCTTCTCGAACAGGCGCGCGCCGTCTCGATCATGGGCTCCGATCGACCGCTCGAAGAAAAGCAGGAGGCGGTCGCCGTCATCGAAGGGATCGGCGGGCGCGATGCCATCGGTATCCTGATGGCTGCCTCGGCCAATGCCGACGATGCGCTCAAAGCCGACATCGATACCGCGATCCGCACGATCGAGGACAAGCTGGCATTGTGGGACGGCGTGCAGAACGTCATCTACGGCGTCTCGCTCGGTTCCGTCCTTCTGCTCGCGGCAATCGGCCTTGCGATCACCTTCGGCGTGATGGGCATCATCAACATGGCGCATGGCGAGATGGTCATGCTTGGCGCCTACTCCACCTTCGTGGTGCAGGAGGTGATCCGCAGTCATTATCCCGGCCTGTTCGACTGGTCGCTGGCGATCGCGCTGCCCGTCGCCTTCCTCGTGACGGGAGCCGTCGGCCTTGTCATCGAACGCGGCGTCATCCGTTTCCTCTACGGCCGGCCGCTCGAAACCCTGCTCGCCACCTGGGGAATTTCGCTGATCCTGCAACAGGCGATCCGCTCGATCTTCGGTCCGACCAACCAGGAAGTCGGCAGCCCGTCGTGGATGTCCGGCTCGTTTGCGCTTGGCGACATCACCGTCACCTGGAACCGGTTGTGGATCATCGTCTTCTCGCTGACGATCTTCCTCGGGCTGCTGGTGCTGATGAAGCGCTCGGCATTCGGCCTGCAGATGCGGGCGGTTACGCAGAACCGCCGCATGGCGTCCTCGATGGGTATCCGCACTCCCTGGGTCGATGCCTTCACCTTTGCGCTCGGCTCCGGCATCGCCGGCATTGCCGGCGTCGCACTCAGCCAGATCGATAACGTCTCCCCGAACCTCGGCCAGTCCTACATCATCGACAGCTTCATGGTCGTGGTCTTCGGCGGAGTCGGCAATCTCTGGGGCACGCTGGTCGGCGCGCTGTCGCTCGGCATCCTGAACAAGCTGCTCGAACCCTCGGTCGGCGCGGTGCTCGGCAAGATCCTCGTTCTCATTCTTATCATCCTGTTCATCCAGAAAAGACCGCGCGGCCTCTTCGCGCTCAAGGGGAGGGCTATCGAAGCATGATGACCGGTTTTATCTTCCGCGCTCTCGAAGGCAGGATCGTCATCGCCATCTCCATCCTGATGGCCGTCGCGGTTCTTGTCCCGGCGCTCAACCTTCTGGTTCCGCCGGACAACTTTCTGCATATCCCGACCTATGCCGTCTCGCTGATGGGCAAGTATCTCTGCTACGCGCTTCTGGCGCTGGCGCTCGACCTGGTCTGGGGCTATTGCGGCATCCTCTCGCTCGGCCACGGCGCTTTCTTCGCGCTCGGCGGCTATGCCATGGGCATGTACCTGATGCGCCAGATCGGCTCGCGCGGCGTCTACGGCAATCCTGTTCTGCCTGACTTCATGGTGTTCCTGAACTGGAAGGAACTGCCGTGGTTCTGGCACGGCTTCGACATGTTCCCCTTCGCCATGGTGATGGTGCTGTTCGTGCCGGGCCTGCTCGCCTTCGTGTTCGGCTGGTTCGCCTTCCGCTCGCGCGTCAACGGCGTCTATCTGTCGATCATCACCCAGGCGATGACCTATGCCCTGCTGCTTGCCTTCTTCCGCAACGACATGGGTTTCGGCGGCAATAACGGGCTGACCGACTTCAAGGAAATCGTCGGTTTCAACGTACAGGCCGATGGCACCCGCGCCGTGCTGTTTGCCAGTTCCGCCCTGATGCTGGCGCTCTGCCTGCTGATCTCCTCCGGTATCGTGCGCTCCAAGTTCGGCAAGGTGCTGGTCGGCGTGCGGGACGCGGAAAGCCGCACGCGCTTCCTCGGCTACCGGGTCGAGAACATCAAGCTCTTCACCTTCGTCGTCTCGGCGATGATGGCGGGCATCGCCGGCGCGCTGTTCGTGCCGCAGGTCGGCATCATCAACCCCGGCGAATTCGCTCCGGCCAATTCCATCGAAGTGGTGGTGTGGACGGCGGTCGGCGGACGCGGAACGCTGATCGGCCCGATCATCGGCGCGCTCATGGTCAATGCCGGCAAGAGCTATTTCACCGGCGCATTCCCCGAACTCTGGCTCTTCGCGCTCGGCGGTCTCTTCATCGGCGTCACGCTGTTCCTGCCGAAGGGCATTGTCGGGACGATCCAGCAGAAGGCCATGGCGCGGCGTGACATGAAGACGGCAACCAGGGCGGAAGAGGGTGGCGTTGCGGCCACCGTCGGCCAGGCAGCGGAGTAAGGACGATGGACGAGAAAAAACCGACGAGCCTTCTTTATCTCAATGGCGTGTCCGTTTCCTTCGACGGGTTCAAGGCGTTGAACTCGCTTTCGCTGGTCATCGAGCCGGGTGAACTGAGGGCGATCATCGGCCCGAACGGCGCCGGCAAGACGACGATGATGGACATCATTACCGGCAAGACGCGGCCCGACGAGGGCGAGGTGTTCTTCAATGGCGAGATCGACCTGACGAAGAAGGACGAGGCCGACATCGCCCAGCTCGGCATTGGCCGCAAGTTCCAGAAGCCGACCGTGTTCGAAAGCCATACCGTCTGGGACAATCTGGAGCTGGCCCTCAATCGCGACCGCGGCGTATTCGCCACGCTGTTCTACCGGCTGACGGCGGATGACAAGGCGCGTATCGAGGAAATCCTGGAGACGGTCCGGTTGACGGCGCGCAAGGACGATCTCGCCGCCAATCTCTCGCACGGCCAGAAACAATGGCTTGAGATCGGCATGCTGCTCGCGCAGGAACCCAAGCTTCTGCTGGTCGACGAGCCGGTCGCCGGCATGACGGATGCGGAGACCGCCGAGACCGCACTTCTTCTGAAACAGATTGCCAGGACCCGTTCGGTCGTGGTGGTCGAGCATGACATGGGCTTTATCCGCGATCTCGGGGTGAAGGTCACCTGCCTCGCGGAAGGTTCGGTCCTTGCGGAAGGTTCGATCGATTTCGTCTCGAACGACCCGAAGGTGATCGAGAACTATCTGGGGCGCTAACCTGTTCACGCTCCGGATACCCTGCCTTTCTCCCCACCCCGGGAGAGGGGCGGGGTGCCAGGGGCGGCAGCGCCTTTGAAGGACAAGAATTCAGAGGAACGACGATGCTGACAGTCGACAACATCAACCTTCATTACGGAGCCGCGCAGGCCTTGCGTGGCGTATCGATCAAGGCCGAGATGGGCAAGATCACCTGCGTGCTGGGGCGCAACGGGGTGGGCAAAAGTTCGCTGCTGCGCGCCGTTACGGGCCAGCACCCCATCTCGGCCGGGACGATCTCCTTCGAAGGCGAGACGCTCAACGGCCTTGCGCCGTTCAACCGGGCGCGGGCCGGTGTCGGCTACGTGCCGCAGGGGCGCGAGATCTTTCCGCTGCTGACGGTGAAGGAAAACCTCGAGACCGGCTTTGCGCCGCTCACGCGCAAGGACCGCTATATTCCCGACGAGATCTTCAGTCTTTTCCCGATCCTGCAGACCATGCTGGGCCGGCGTGGCGGCGACCTTTCGGGCGGCCAACAGCAGCAGCTCGCCATCGGTCGCGCCATGGTGACGCGGCCGAAAATCCTCGTGCTCGACGAGCCGACGGAGGGCATCCAGCCGTCGATCATCAAGGATATTGGCCGGGCGATCCGCTATCTTCGGGATTCCACCGGCATGGCGATCCTGCTGGTCGAGCAGTATCTGGATTTCTGCCGGGAGCTTGCCGACCACGTCTACATCATGGATCGCGGCGAGATCGTGCATACGGGACCGGCCGAGACGCTGGATACGCCGGAGGCTCGGCGACACCTGACGGTCTGATCGCGCATGACAGGGTTGACGATTTATTAGCTTTTACTGCTTGATGCTGTGGCTTGACGTGTTATTTTTCCCGCATCTGCGAACAGAAGGCACATCCATGACATCCAGCACGGTTTCTGACCGCGTCCGGTCGACCGGAATTGTCCGGTTGCTCGTGTCGGGGTTCTTCTTTCTTGTGGCCGGCAGCAGCGCGTTTGCTGCCGGGTGCGGCACCTCCTTCCCGGCGGGTCGCCATGATCTGTCGCTCGACATCAATGGACAGACGCGATCGGCCGTCTATTTCATTCCTTCGGACTATACCGGGAAACGCAAGGTTCCCGTGGTGTTCGACTTCCACGGAAGCAACAGCAATCCCGACGGCCAGATGAACCGCAGCCATTGGGACGAGGTGGCCGAGCGCGAAGGCTTCATCGTCATGGCGCTGCAGGGAAGCCTTCCCGGCGAATTCGAGGGCACCCATGCCTGGAACGTTCCCGGCGTGACCAAGGCCGAAGGGCTGGATGAAGGCGCCTTCATCCGCACTGCCGTCCATTATGCGACGGAGACCTTCTGCGTCGATCCCGCCCGCATCTATGCGTCCGGCTATTCGGGCGGCGGCCGCATGCTGTCGCAATATATCTGCGACGGACATGGCGACTTTGCCGCTGCCGGCTTCGTCATGGGCCTGCGTGCCGGCTATCCCGAGCAGGAGGACGGTGTCTGGCGGCCGCGCAAGGAAAGCTGCCATCCGGCCAAACCGGTCTCGATCATTGCCTTTTCCGGGCTCAAGGACGACGTCAATCCCTTTGCGGGCGGTGGCAAGGCCTATTGGCAGTATGGCGGAGAAGTGGCCCTGAAACGTTGGGCCGAACTCAACGGATGCGATCCGCATCCGCGCGGGGAAAAGGGGGATACCGCGACGTTCTCGGCTTATTACGGCTGCAAGGCCGGCACGAGCGTCATTTCCTACGTGATTACCGATGCCGACCACTCCTGGCCCGGCAACCGGGTCCGCTTCCGGCTTGCCGCACTGCAGGGAGAAACGATCCGGGAGGTTGATGCGACGGGAAGAATGTGGGACTTCTTCCGTAATTCGGGTGGCGAACTTCTCGCGGGGACGCCTCAAAAAACGGCATGCCCGGCCGACAAGACAACCGCCGGAAAAGAGGCGGGCTTACAGGGGAAAACGTGCAGTCAGCAGGTCAAGTCAGACAACAGCGAGCCCGTGGTGACGGACGGCTTGTGACCAAGGCGCTCGGTGGGCGGACACGCATTGCCGAGCTTTATCAGGAGGGGGCGGCGAAGATCCGCCTGCCGCAAACCTTCTCCTCCGAAATGGAGGCCGTCATCATCAATACCGCCGGGGGGCTCACCGGCGGCGACCGGCTGGACTGGTCGTTTTCTGCCGGCGCCGGCACCTTCGTCACCGCGACTACCCAGGCCTGCGAAAAGATCTACAAGGCATCCGCCGGCACGGCCGAGGTTCTGACCCGCATCGAGGTGGGGCAGGATGCGCGCTTCCACTGGTTGCCGCAGGAATCGATCCTGTTCGATCAGGCCTCCCTGACGCGCCGACTTGAGGTCGATCTTGACGAGAGCGCCGAGTTTCTTGCGGTCGAGGCCATTCTTCTCGGACGAAAGGCGATGGGTGAGGCGATGGAGAGCGGGCTGGTGCGCGATCGCTGGCGTATCCGTCGGGCCGGCCGGCTCATCCATGCCGAAGACCTGCGGCTCGAGGGGGACGTTGGCCGCCTGACGGCCGCCGCCCCGGTGCTTTGCGGCCGGGTCGCCTTCGCGACGCTGCTTTATGCAGGGCCGCGTGCGGAGGCTTTTCTCGCTCCCGTCCGCGATCTCCTGGGCGATGCTGCCGGCGGCGCCAGCCACTGGAACGGCAAGCTCGTCATTCGCCTTGCGGCGGAGGACGGCTTCACCTTGAGAAAAATCCTGATCCCGGTGATTTCGGTCTTGCGCGGCGGCGCGTCTGTGCCGAAAGTCTGGAATCTCTGACGCAGCGCAAAAAAAGTGGAGCAGCCATGAACCTCACGCCGAGAGAAAAAGACAAATTGCTTATCGCCATGGCGGCTATCGTGGCCCGCCGCAGGCTGGAGCGCGGCGTCAAGCTCAACTATCCCGAAGCCATTGCGCTGATTACCGATTTCGTTGTCGAGGGCGCGCGCGACGGTCGCTCGGTTGCCGACTTGATGGAAGCCGGCGCCCATGTCGTCACCCGCGACCAGGTGATGGAAGGCGTTGCCGAGATGATCCATGACGTGCAGGTCGAGGCGACGTTTCCTGATGGAACGAAGCTTGTCACGGTGCACGAACCGGTTCGCTGAGGCTCGCCATGCTGGAACTCAGGCCCAATTGCGAATGCTGCGACCGCGATCTTCCTCCGGAAAGCCGCGATGCGCTGATCTGCAGCTTCGAATGCACCTTCTGCAGCGATTGCGCCGCGCGGGTGCTTGGCGGCGTGTGCCCGAATTGCGGCGGGGAACTGGTGCGCCGGCCGGTGCGTCCGGCCGAGAAGCTTATGGCCAATCCGGCCTCGACAAAACGTGTTTTTAAGGCCGAGGGCTGCAAGCCCTCCGTGGCCGCCTGAACAGGAAAGGGAACAACAGATGATCCCGGGCGAAGTCATTGCCGCCAGCGGCGAAATCGAACTCAATGCCGGCCTGCCGACCGTGACGATCGAAGTCGCGAATACCGGTGACCGTCCGGTGCAGGTGGGCAGCCACTATCATTTCTACGAGACCAATGCCGGCCTCTCCTTCGATCGGGAGAAGGCGCGCGGCATGCGTCTCGACATTCCGGCAGGCACGGCGGTGCGCTTCGAGCCGGGCCAGATGCGCCAGGTGACGCTGATCCCTCTTTCGGGCAAGCGCGAGGTTTACGGCTTCCGCCAGCAGGTGATGGGCAAGCTGTGATCCCCGATCGTTGCATGCGGAGAAGCAAGCGATGAAGTCAGCCCTGATCCTGATGTTCTGCGGCTGCGTGCTGCTTGCCGACGGTCCGGCCTACAGCGAGGACGAAGCCGAGGTCGATTGCGCCAATGCCGTGACGCAGCACGACATGAACGTCTGCGCCGACAGGGATTACCGGGCGGCGGACAGGGAATTGAACGAGCAATGGCTCGCGACCTGGCAGGTTCTGGTCGATTGGGATGCCGGTCTGGAGGAGCAGAACAAGGGCGCGGTCAAGGCGCTGATGAAGGCGCAGCGGGCCTGGATCGAGTATCGCGACGGCCAGTGCGACGCCGAGGGTTACAGCGTATGGGGCGGAACCATGTATCCGACCATCGTTTCCTCATGCCTTGCAGACCTGACCCGCAAGCGGACGGCGGAGTTGAAAGACCTCGTCGACGGCTATGGCAGCAACTGACGATCGGATGAAGATGGGGCGACGGATCATGATCGTGGGAAACGGATCGGTACCGGAGGGAGCGGCGGACGTGATCGACGGCTCCGATCTGGTCGTCCGGTTCAACATGACCCCCGCTTTTCCCGCTTCCGGCCGCAGGACGGACGTGCTGGCGGTCTGCAATACCGGACGTCCGGCAAGCGCCATGCTGTCTTCCGATGCCTGGCTGGACGGTGAACCGGTGCGAGGTTGCTCCGAGATCTGGTCTGTCCGGGACCCGGAGAAGTTTCGCGAACTCAGGCCGCAGCTTGCGGCCAGTCATCCCGAACTCGACGATTTCTGCGACGATTATACAGAGCGCTTCTCGCAATTGGCTGAGAGCCGCGGCAAGGCTCACCGGATCATTGCGCGGCAGGTGCACGAGGCCGTCGACGACGCGCTTGCCGCCTATGAGCCCGGCGACTACGTGGTGCCGAGCAGCGGCATGGTGGTGATCGCCCATATGCTTGCCGAACCCGCCTTCGCCGATGATGCCATCTGCCTTGCCGGCTTCAGTCATGAGGGGTGGGATGGCCATCCTTTCGCCGCCGAGCGGCGGCTCGTCGATATCTACATTGCTTCCGGAAGGCTGACGCGCCTCTCGGCTACCGATGCTTCCTCCCTCTCCCAAGGAGCCTGAACCATGCCCTACAAGATGTCCCGCGCGGCCTATGCCTCCATGTTCGGACCGACCACCGGCGACAAGGTGCGCCTTGCCGATACCGAACTCTTCATCGAAGTGGAGAAGGATTTCACCAGCTATGGCGACGAGGTGAAATTCGGCGGCGGCAAGGTCATCCGCGACGGCATGGGCCAGAGCCAGGCGACACGCGCGGAAGGCGCGGTCGATACCGTCATCACCAATGCGCTGATCGTCGATCACAGCGGCATCTACAAGGCCGATGTGGGCTTGAAGGACGGGCGCATCCACGCCATCGGCAAGGCCGGCAATCCCGACACGCAGCCGGGCGTCACCATCATCGTCGGCCCCTCGACCGAGGCGATTGCCGGCGAGGGCAAGATCCTGACCGCAGGCGGCATGGATGCGCATATCCACTACATCTGCCCGCAGCAGATCGAGGAAGCGCTGATGTCGGGCGTCACCTGCATGCTGGGGGGCGGCACCGGCCCGGCGCATGGCACGCTGGCGACGACCTGCACCGGCGCGTGGCATATCGAGCGGATGATCGAGAGTTTCGATGCCTTCCCAATGAATCTCGCGCTTGCCGGCAAGGGCAACGCCTCGCTGCCGGCTCCCCTCGAGGAAATGATCCTGGCGGGCGCCTCTTCGCTGAAGCTGCATGAGGACTGGGGTACGACACCGGCCGCCATCGACAACTGCCTCACGGTCGCCGACCAGTTCGACGTGCAGGTGATGATCCACACGGATACGCTGAACGAGAGCGGCTTTGTGGAGGACACGGTCGCTGCCATCAGGGGCCGCACCATCCACGCCTTCCATACGGAGGGGGCGGGCGGCGGGCACGCGCCTGATATCATCAAGGTCTGCGGCAACCCGAACGTCATTCCGTCCTCGACCAACCCGACGCGGCCCTACACCGTCAACACGCTTGCCGAGCACCTCGACATGCTGATGGTGTGCCATCACCTGTCGCCGTCGATCCCGGAAGACATTGCGTTTGCCGAAAGCCGCATCCGCAAGGAGACGATTGCGGCGGAAGACATCCTGCACGACATCGGCGCCTTCTCGATCATCTCCTCCGACAGCCAGGCCATGGGGCGCGTCGGCGAAGTGGCGATCCGCACATGGCAGACCGCCGACAAGATGAAACGCCAGCGCGGTCGGCTGCCGCAGGAGACCGGCGAAAACGACAATTTCCGCGTCCGGCGCTACATCGCCAAGTACACGATCAACCCGGCGATCGCCCATGGTCTTTCCCATGAGATCGGTTCGATCGAGGTGGGCAAGCGCGCCGACCTCGTCCTCTGGAACCCGGCCTTTTTCGGCGTCAAGCCCGATATGGTGCTGCTCGGCGGCTCTATTGCGGCTGCGCCCATGGGCGATCCGAACGCCTCCATCCCGACGCCGCAGCCGATGCATTACCGGCCGATGTTCGCCGCCTACGGCAAGCTGAGAACCAACTCTTCCGTCACCTTCGTTTCCCAGGCCTCGCTCGACGCGGGACTTGCCGGCAGGTTGGGTGTCGCCAAGAAGCTGGTGGCAGTGAAGAACACGCGCGGTGGCATCTCGAAGAAGTCGATGATCCATAACGACCTGACACCGCATGTGGAAGTCGATCCGGAAACCTACGAGGTGCGGGCCGACGGCGAGCTCCTGACCTGCGAACCGGCAACCGTACTGCCGATGGCGCAGCGGTACTTCTTGTTCTGACGGCACGCGGCGCAGTGCGCATTTCCCGGTGGTTCGCGGGCTGCGCCGTCCTGATCGACCTGCTTGTGTTTGCAGGCATGCTGGTTCCCCGACCGCTTGCCGGGAGGATGGTGCGGTGGCGGCGACGGGCAGCCGGGTTCAGGACGAGGTAATACGCTGCGGCCCGTGACATTTCGCGGGTCGCTCGACCTGCTGAATGCGGGTGTGTTGCATTTCTTGCATGGCAGCCATGCGCTTGATGTTGGCGTTCAAGTTTTTATGATGCAGCGCATCAAGATTCAGGGTAGTTTAGAACTATTCCAGAAATGGCGTCCCCAAATGCCGCCGCCCATCCAAAGGAGATTACCATGCTGATCGGCAGAAAAGTGCCCAACGTCACCTTCCGTACCCGCGTTCGCGACGAGTCCGTCGGTGGCCCGAATCCCTTCCGTTGGCAGGACATGACCTCCGACGACTATTTCAAGGGCAAGCGCGTCATCCTGTTCTCGCTGCCGGGCGCCTTCACGCCGACCTGCTCGACCTACCAGCTTCCCGACTTCGAAAAGATGTTCGACGAGTTCAAGGCGGAAGGCATCGACGAAATTTATTGCATGTCCGTCAACGATGCCTTCGTCATGAATGCCTGGGCCAAGAGCCAGAACCTCGAGCATGTGAAAGTCATCCCGGACGGTTCCGGCGAGTTCACCCGCAAGATGGGCATGCTGGTCAACAAGGACAACCTCGGCTTCGGCATGCGCTCCTGGCGTTATGCCGCCATCATCAATGACGGCGTCGTCGAGCAGTGGTTCGAAGAAGAGGGCTATTCGGACAATTGCGAAAGCGATCCGTATGGCGTCTCCTCGCCGCAGAACATCATGGAAAAGCTCAAGGAAAAGAAGGCCGCCTGAGCCTTTTTACCTGCAGGCGGTTTATCGGGGCCCGGCTTTTGCCGGGCCTTTTCCGTTAACGAATTCCGCTCCTGGAAGCGTCTTTATCTTAGAGATTGTCAATAAGCTGAGGCTTCGAGGGCTGGTTCCGGCCTCTTCGGAGACGGAGCCGTGCAACCGCGGGTACGTCCGTGCCCATCTCTTCCGCCAAGGCCGGTTCCAGCCGATTCCGGGCCTTTGTCTTCACAGGGAAGGGCCGAAATAAAAGTGAGAAAAGGGCGTGCGGAATGGACGAGATGCAATCTTTGGTTATAAATCTGTTTTCTGGAGAATTATACGAATCTATTTTTCAAACCTGCCGCATTTTAACGAATGGATTAGGGTGAAGCCAAGGGAACTATCCTATTCGGTAGGTGCTGCAGGAATGAGGAGCGGCGCGATGGAATTTCTGAGGAGATGGGTTTCGCTTCAGGTCGATCTCGGCAATTTTCACGGCCGGGAGGCGATCTACGGCTTTGCCGTCAAGATGACGTTCCGCGCCGTCCTGCTGGCCTTCGTCCTCAGCATTGCCGCCCTGCCGATATGTTACGAGATCGGGATCATGCCGCTCTCCCTGCCGGAGGCGATAAAGCTTTCCGTTGCATTCTCCTGGCTGTTCGGCGGTGCCGTTTCCGGCGCGCTGGCCATCGTCACCGGGCATGTGATTCACGATCTCACGGTATCGCGGACGGAGTTCGAGCGATTGAGCCGCACGGACATGCTGTCGGGCCTGCTGAACCGCCGTGCCTTCAACGAGGCGCTTGCACAGACAAGCGATCAGGCGTCGCTGGCGATCCTCGATCTCGATCGCTTCAAGTCGATCAACGACCGCTATGGGCATTGCGCGGGCGATGCCGTCATCAAGGCGGTGGGCGACGTGTTGCGGGAGGTCTTTTGCGAACCTCACCTCCCGGCGCGCCTCGGCGGCGAGGAATTCGGGGTGATTGTCCGCGGCGGGGGCATTGCCCAGCGCATCGCGCTTGTGGAGCGGGCGCGCAATCTGATCGCCGCACGCACCGTTGTCTGCGACGACCAGGTGATATCCACTACCGTATCGGCGGGCATTGCCGAATTTACGCCGGATCTCAGGTCTGAAGCAGTCTATTCGGCCGCCGACCGCGCGCTTTATCTCGCCAAGGCGAACGGACGCAACAGGGTGTTGCATGACGAGGGCGTGGAGGCATCGGCAGCGCGGCAGACGAACGATAACGGCGCCTCTCTGACGCTCGAACTCGATGGTGGGCTTCCGGCCCCCGGCTGAACTTCATTCTTGCCGCTTGCCTTTCATTTGTGCATGGTTGAAAAATCGCCAATTCGGACAAACCATGCGACGCGTTACTTCCATTCTTCCCGCCGGTTCCGGCGATGTTACGATCTCCGGCCGGGTCATGCTGGCTCATGACGAGCGCCACCTGAGACGCAAGCTCCTGCATCTCGAAGACGGCGACATGGTCATGCTCGATCTCAAGGAACCGGTTCTGCTTTCCCATGGCGACCTGCTGCTTCTCGACGACACCACGGCCGTCGAGGTTGGGGCCGTCGAGGAAAAACTGTTTGAAATCAGGGCGCGCGATCCTCGACATCTGATCGAACTCGCCTGGCATCTCGGTAATCGCCACCTGCCGGCGCAGATCGACGAGGACCGTATCGTCATCCTGCGCGACCACGTGATCCGCGATATGCTCGTGGGACTGGGAGCGACGGTGCGGGACATCACCGAACGGTTTCAGCCGGCGCGGGGCGCCTATCATTCCCATGGCGGACACGGACATGGGCATGGTTCGCATTCGGGCCACCAGCATGATTGAAGCATCGCCCGGGGCGCAGGGGCGGGGGGCCTTGCTGCGGCTGCTCGCCTGGCTTTCCCCGGCCTTTCCGGTCGGCGGTTTTGCATATTCCGGCGGGCTTGAGACCGTCATCCATGATGGCCGGATCGGATCGTGCGAGGATTTGTCGGCTTGGCTTTCCGTCGTGCTCGGCGAAGGCGGGCTGCGCAACGATGCGATCCTGCTTGCCGAAGCCTATCGGGCGTTCGAAGCCCCCGAGCGGTTGCGCGAACTGGTGGAGCTTGCAGCGGCACTGGCGGGGTCGGCGGAGCGGTACACGGAGATCATCAGGCAGGGCGATGCGTTCCTTGCTGCCGCATCGGCCTGGCCAAATCCGGTGTTCGGAGCCTTCTCAGGCGGCACGGCCTACAGCATCGCCGTCGGCGCGGTCGCCGCCGCCCATTGCGTGCCGCTTGCCGATGCGCTGGCCGCCTTCCTGCAGGCCCAAAGCGCGCAGATGATTTCGGTTGCGGTCAGGCTCGGCCTGATCGGGCAGAGGCAGGGTGTCGCCTTGCTGGCGGAGCTGGAGGGGCCGATCCTTGCCCAGGCCGAGCGCCTTTCGGGGCTGGGGCTGGACGATCTCGGCAGCGCGACCGTGCTCGCCGATATCGCAAGCCTCAGGCACGAGACCCAGTATTCGAGACTGTTCCAGTCGTGAGCCCGGCACTACACTTTCTCCGGTGGAGCGGAACCGGGTACGGCGCGCCGGTTTTTCGGCGGTTTTCGTCATTTGCTTGCCAACAGGATGGATAGGATGAAGTCACAGAATGGTCCCTTGCGCGTCGGTATCGGCGGTCCGGTCGGATCGGGTAAGACGGCGCTGACGGAAAAGCTCTGCAAGGCGATGCGCGACCAGTATTCCGTCGCTGTCGTCACCAACGACATCTATACCCGCGAGGATGCGGATGCGCTGATCCGTATGCAGGCGTTGTCCTCCGACCGCGTGGTCGGCGTGGAAACCGGCGGCTGTCCGCATACGGCCATTCGAGAGGATGCCTCGATCAATCTGCAGGCGATCGCCGATCTGACGGCTCGCATTCCCGATCTCGACGTGGTGTTCATCGAATCGGGCGGCGACAATCTGGCGGCGACCTTCTCTCCGGATCTCGCCGATCTGACGATCTATGTGATTTCCGTTTGTCAGGGCGAGGAAATCCCGCGCAAGGGCGGTCCGGGAATCACCCGTTCCGACCTGCTGGTCATCAACAAAAAGGATCTGGCGCCCTATGTCGGCGTCGATCTCGATGTGATGGACCGGGATGCGGAGCGCATGCGTTCCGCCCGTCCCTATGTATTCGCAGACATGAAGCGGGGCGCGGGCGTCGAGGACATCGTTGCCTTCCTCAAAAAAAGCGGGGGGCTCTAAGCCCCCCAGAAGTCGGGATTTCGTTTTTCAGTTCTCAGATCTGCCTGAGGGCGCTGACGTCGTTGATCTGGATGACGCGGCCCCGCACGATGACGCCGGCGCGGCGGAGCGACGAGAAGGCGCGTGAGAGCGCTTCCGGCGCAAGACCCAGCTTGCCGGCCAGGAGGCTTTTCTGGAAGGGCAGGCGGATCGAGGCGGAGGCGCTGTCCTGCGGGCAGTTGTCGAGCAGATAGTGGGCGACACGCTGGGGCGCGGTCTGCAGCCGGTCGTTGGCGATGCAATCCATTGTCGAGCGCAGGTGCGCGGAAAGATTCTGGATGATCGCCCGCGCGATATCCCTTTCCTGTTCCGCAAGGGCGCGCACCTTCTGCAGTTCGAAGCGGGCAACCGTTATGTTTTCGGCCGCCTGGGCGTTATAGAGATAGTTGTCGCCGATCGCGAGCAGGCATTCGGCGAAGGTATCGCCCGGGCCGCAGATGCGGATGTCGGCTTCGCGCCCGTCCTTGTTCAGCCGGTAGAGGCGGACGTAGCCCGTCAGGACGCAATAGAAATATTCCGCCGCCTCTCCCTCGCGAAACAGGATGTCCCGCGCCTCGTAATTCGTCACGGTGCAGATTTCGAGCATGCGCGCCAGCGCGCTCGCACCGAGAGATGCCATGAAGGGCGTCTTCAGAAGGGTGTTTTTGTCGCGTGTGTTCAATTTCAAAATCTTGTTCACGGTTTCACGGCTCCAGATAGCGGTCCTTACGGAGCGCGATGGCCAATCCCCAGCGACGACAACGAAGTTCCCCCACGCCCTTGACGGGACGGCCGTTGCGCTTTCCCGGCTCACGGCGATTGCTCCTCCGTTGCCGGAAATCGCGTGGACCGACAGCCAATCCCGGCGATGTCGGTGGCGCATCCCTATGGAAGCAGTATCCGACAACTCCATCCCCGCCGGTGGGAGCAACCTTCGTTCGTCACTCATTTCTCAGCAAAAAAAGGATAGGCAAGGTCGGAAGAGGTTGATTTGATTTCGATCAACCATTTTGCCCGGGCATGTCAGATTTTCTTCATAAGCACGACAAAATACAAAAAAACCGGGCCGCCAGGCCCGGTTCCGGTGGATGACGCCGGCTGTTCTCACTCGGCCGCGAGCGGCGGAAGGGTGACGATATTGCCGGATTCGCCCTTGCGTGCTGTGCCGGGAGCATGCTTCTCGACTGCCGCAAGTCGCTTGTGCAGCGTTTCGAGGGCCTCGTTGTTCTGCCGGGCGATCTCGGTCAGTTCCTCGGCGGAGAGCGCAACTGTCTCCTCTTCCTTCTTGCCGACCAGTCTTCCGAACATCCAGCCGAGGAGGCGGGAGAGATCGTCGAGGATCAGGAAGAAGGCGGGCACGACCAGAAGGCTGAGCGCGGTCGACACAATGATGCCGCCGATCACGGCGATTGCCATCGGGGCGCGGAACGAACCGCCTTCGCCCACGCCCATGGCGGACGGCAGCATGCCGGCCGACATGGCGATGGAGGTCATGATGATGGGGCGGGCGCGCTTGCGGCCGGCTTCGACCATCGCCTCCACCCGCTGCATGCCCTTGTGGCGCATCTCGATGGCGAAATCGACCAGCAGGATGGCGTTCTTGGTGACGATGCCCATCAGCATGAGGATACCGATCAGGACCGGCATCGACAGCGGATTGTTGGTGAGAATCAGCGCCACCGCCACGCCGCCGATGGCGAGCGGCAGCGAAAGCAGGATGGTGAAGGGCTGAATGACATCCTTGAACAGCAGGATGAGCACGGTCAGCACCAGAAGCAGGCCGAGCAGCATCGCATTGACGAAGCTCTGCTGCATCTCCCTCTGGACCTTGGTGTCACCGCTTTCGGCAAGCTTCACCGATGCCGGGATCTCGGTCGAATCGACAGCGGCGCGGAAGGCCGCCGACGCCGTGTCGAGGGCGACACCCTGCGGCAGGTCGGCGCCGATGGAGACCACGCGGTTGCGGTTGTTGCGCTCGATGGCGCTGACGCCTTCCGAATAGTCGATATCGGCGACGCTCGACAGCGGAACGGTCGCGCCGCTGGCGGTCTGTACCTTCAGCGCGCGGATCGCGGCAAGATCGGTTCGAAGGTCGAGAGAGGCCTGGACCCGGATCGGGATCAGGCGGTCGTCGAGGGAGATCTTGGTGAGCGCCGAATCGACGTCGCCGATGGTGGCGACGCGGACGGTCTCGGAGATCTGCTGCGCCGTGACGCCGAGCCTTGCGGCTTCGTCCATGCGCGGGCGAATCTGCAATTCGGGACGGGGGAGAGCGCCGTCGGAACTGACGTTTGCCAGTTCCGGCACGGTGCGAAGCTTGGCTTCGAGGATGGCGGCGGCCTCGTTCAGTTCCTCCTCGTTCTTGGAGAGGAAGTTGAAGGAGAGGTCGCGCTCGCCGCGGTCGTTGAGCTTCGATACCCGGATGTCGGCGATCGGCCGGAGCTTTTCGAAGACTTCCTTCTCGATGTCCCATTGCGGACGGGTGCGGCCTTCGACCGGCAGCTTCGGCAGGTAGGGCCCGATGACGGGGAGGCCGCCGAGCCCCTTGTTGACCAGCGTCTTCAGCAGCGAGTGCTCTATGCGGGTAAGGTTCAGCGTCACGCTGGCGCGGCGCAGTTCCAGATCGCCCTTGGGGGAGGCGCCGCCCAGCACGAAGACGCTTTCCACGCCATCGAGATCCCTGGTCGCGGCATAGATCGCCTCGGTCTTGTTTTCGGTTTCCTCAAGCGTCGCGTTGGGCGGAAGTTCAACCGAAAGAACGATGCGGCCGGCGTCCTCCGGCGGGAGGAAGGAGCCCGGCACCTGAGCGAGCAGGGCGAGCGAGGCCAGCAGGAAGGCGAAGGCGCCGATCAGGGTGAGATAGCGCGCATACCAGCGGGTCGTGGTGGCGCGCACCAGCCGCGTATAGCCCTTCATGAAGGCGCTGTCATTGTCGTGATGGTCGTCCATCGCGTCTTCCGCGCGCATGAGATAGGCGGCCATCAAAGGTGTGATGAGGCGCGCGACCATCAGCGAGAAGAAGACGGAGAAGGCGACCGTCAGGCCGAACTGGATGAAATACTGGCCCGGAATACCCGGCATGAAGGATACCGGAACGAAGACCGCGATGATGGTGAAGGTGGTGGCGATGACCGCAAGGCCGATCTCGTCCGCCGCCTCGATGGCCGCGCGGTAAGGCGTCTTGCCCATCTTGATGTGGCGCGCGATGTTCTCGATCTCGACGATCGCGTCGTCGACGAGGATGCCGGTCGCCAGCGTCAGGGCGAGGAAGCTGACGAGGTTCAGTGAGAAGCCCATCAGGTCCATGATCCAGAATGTCGGGATGGCGGAGAGGGGCAGGGCGATTGCCGAAATCAGGGTGGCGCGCCAGTTGCGCAGGAACAGGAAGACCACGATGACGGCGAGCACCGCACCCTCGATCAGGGTGTGCATGGCCGCCTCGTAGTTGCCGTAAGTGAAGTAGACGGAATCGTCCATCAGCTTGATGTCGACATTCGGGTTTTCCGCCCGGACCTGATCGAGGATGGTCGAAACCGTTTCCGCGACGCTTACCTCGCTGGCACCCTTGGAACGGAAGACGGCGAAGGTGACCACCGGCTCGCCATTGAAGCGCGAAAAGGATTTCTGTTCCTCGTAGGTGTCCTTGATCGTGCCGAGGTCGGACAGCTTGACGAAGCGGCCGTTGCTCAGGGCGATGGTGGTATTGGACAGGGTATCGACATTGCGGGCGTCGCCGAGCGTGCGGATCGCCTGTTCGGCGCCCGCCACCTGGCCGCGGCCCGAGCCGAGGTCGACATTGGTACCGCGCAACTGGCGGTTCACGTCGGCGGCGGTGATGCCGAAGGCGTCGAGTCGGTCGGGGTTGAGCTCGACGCGGATTTCCCGGTCGGCGCCGCCGTAGCGGTCGATGCGGCCGATGCCGCTCTGGCCCTGCAGGGCGCGCTTGATGGTGTCGTCGACAAACCAGGACAGTTCCTCGATGCTCATGTTCGGCGAGGAAACCGCAAACGTCTGGATGGCTGCGCCCTCGACGTCGATCTTGGCGACGATCGGTTCATCGACGGAAGCCGGCAGGTCGCCGCGAATGCGGTCGATGGCGTCCTTGACGTCCTGCACCGCCTGCTCGGTCGGAACCTCCATGCGGAACATCACGAGCGTCTGCGACTGGCCGTCGGTGACGGTGGACGAGAGTTCGTCGACGCCGGTGATGCTCGCCACCGCGTCTTCGATTTCCTTCGTCACCTGTGTTTCGAGTTCGGCCGGCGATGCGCCGCTCTGGGTGACCGTAATCGCCACCAGCGGCACGTCGATGTTCGGGAAGCGGGTGATCGGCAGCGCAAAAAACGACTGCAGCCCGACCACCATCAGCAGGAAAAAGGTCAGAATCGGCGCAACGGGATTTCGAATGGCCCAGGCGGAGAAATTCATGGCGCTCTGTCTCTCAGTTCGAGGCGGCAGTTTCGTCGCTGATCGGGTTGATGCGGTCGCCGTCGCGAACGAAGGCGCCTGCCTTGGCGACGACCACGTCGCCTTCCTTTAGGCCGCTGACAACCTGGATATAGGCTCCATCCTGGATGCCGGTCGCAATGTCGACCTGCTTGACCACGCCATCCTTGACCAGACGGGTCGTCGTCCTGTTCTTGCTCGTTGTAATCGCCGAAAGCGGCAGGGCTATGCCGGTCGCTTCGGCCAGGATGATTTCAGCGCTTCCATACATGCCGGCGCGGGCGCCGTTGTCGTCATCGATGGCGATGTGCACCGCGCCGAGGCGCGTCTGCGGATCGACGATCGGGGAAATCAGGCGGATCGAGCCGTTCAGGCTGGCGGCGCCGCCGGCGACGGTGATCTTTGCCTTCTGGCCGACGCGCATCTTCAGGATGTCGGTCTCGGATACATCGGCGACGAGTTCGATCTGGCCGTCCCGGATGACAGTGAACATCGGCTGGCCGCTGCCGGACGCAATCGCGCCGGTCTTGGCATTGCGCACAGAAACGACCCCGGCGACGGGCGTCTTGACGTCCGTCCGGGCCAGATTGAGGTCGATGTCGGCGATCTGGCTGTCGACGACCTTGATGTCGGCTTCGGCAATGGCGATCGCCTGTTCGGCGCTCGTTACCTTGGCGCGGGCGCTGCTGGCGGCGGTTTCCGCCTGTTCGACCGAGGAGGTCGAGAACGTGCCGGACTTGCCGAGTGCGGTGGCGCGCTTGAACTGGCGTTCCGCTTCCGTCGCATTGGCCTGCGCGTCGGCAAGCTGCGCATGATATTGCGCAAGCGCCGCCTCGGCCTTGGCGCGTGAGGCTTGAAGCTGGCTCTTCTGCAGACGCAGCGCATCATCGTTCAGGCGGGCGACCACGCCATCCGCTTCCACGCGGTCGCCGACATCGGCCTCAAGCGTGCGGATCGACAGGCCGTCAACGAGCGGCTGCACGTAGATCTCCTCCACCGGCTTGATCGATCCGGTTGCGACGACCCTGTCCACCAGGGGGCGCGTTTCGGCCTTGGTCACCACGATGGAGGGAATCTTCGGTTGCGACGTCGATGTAGAGGTCTCCTCCGCCTTTATGGCGTGAGGCAGAAACAGGACGGACATGGCGAGCAGTCCGACGATGACATCCTTGTTGCGAACCATGGGCTCCTTCCCAGCATTCAGTGAATGCACAAATAGTTATTAAATAAAACTTGTTTTCCGCGAAGGAATCAGTAAGGTGCCGACAGCACGCTCCTCCGGACTTTTCCATTCCGGTGGAAATTCTTTCTATCACGCGACCGGTTCTTAGTTGGTATCGCTCGTTCGACTTACAAGAGCGACGAGCACTTTCTTTGCGGCGCAAATTCTAAGCGTGTGCTTTGCGCAAATCAATGTGGTTGCAAAGCCACAGGTTGACGTCTTGTCCGCTGCGGCGCAGGCATACAAAAAGGCGCACGGCCGGCAGCCGCGCGCCTTTTATCGTCGGATCGTCGCGCCTGATTATTTCAGTGCCGCGTCGGTGATTTCGTGCGTCCAGGCGCCGGTCGGCTCCTTGGTGATGACCGGGTCGGAGCCCCCGCCGAGCAGGGTGGCGACGGTGCGCTTGTAGTCCGCCTCGTCGAGCGCGCCATTGGAACCTGCGGTCAGCTTGGCGACTTCGCCCATCATGCGCTTCTGGTGTTTCTCGGTCTGGGCGCCGGAGGCGTCGTTTTCGAGAACGATGTCGGCTGCGTCATCCGGGTTTTCCTCGGCCCACTTCCAGCCCTTCATCGAGGCACGGACGAACTTGACCATCTTTTCCTTGAAGGCCGGGTCCTTCAGCTTGTCTTCCAGAACGTAGAGGCCGTCCTCAAGCGTGGCGACGCCTTCGTCCTCGTATTTGAAGGTGATGAGGTCCTCCGGCTTGATGCCGGCGTCGATGACCTGCCAGTATTCGTTATAGGTCATGGTCGAGATGCAGGCGGCCTGCTTCTGCAGCAGCGGGTCGACGTTGAAGCCCTGTTTCAGGACCGTCACGCCATCGGCTCCGCCGGTGGTCGGGATCTTCAGGTGGGCCATCCACGACAGGAAGGGGTATTCGTTGCCGAAGAACCAGACGCCCAGCGTCTTGCCCTTGAAGTCGTCCGGCTTGGTGATGCCGGTTTCCTTGAGGCAGGTCAGCATCATGCCCGACTTCTTGAACGGCTGGGCGATGTTGACGAGCGGGGTGCCCTTTTCGCGCACGGCGAGAGCCGAAGGCATCCAGTCGATGACGACGTCGGCGCCGCCGCCGGCGATGACCTGGGCGGGTGCGATGTCCGGACCGCCGGGCTTGATGTCGACGTCGAGGCCTTCCTCTTCATAGAAACCCTTGTCCTTGGCGACGTAGTAGCCGGCGAACTGGGCCTGCGTCACCCATTTCAGCTGCAGCGTCACCTTGTCGGCGGCCGCCGCCTGCATCGCCGTCAGCGAGACGGCGCCTGCCAGCAGCAGGGATGCGATCTTGAATTTCATGTCTGTTCCCTCTTCTTTTTTACGCCTGTCCACCGCGGACAGACGGATGCCAGAAGGTGACGGCGCGCTCTGCGAGCGCCACCACCCCATAAAAGATCGAGCCTGCGAGCGCGGCGACCGCGATCTCGGCCCAGACCATGTCGACATTGCTTCGCCCCACTTCCGTGGAAATCCGGAACCCCATGCCGACAATCGGGGTGCCGAAAAACTCTGCCACGATGGCGCCGATCAGCGCCAGCGTCGAATTGATCTTGAGCGCGTTGAAGATGAACGGCCATGCGGCGGGCAGGCGAAGCTTGGTCAGCGTCTGCCACCAGCTTGCCGCATAGGTGCGCATCAGGTCGCGTTCCATATGGCTTGCCGCACCCAACCCCTGCACGGTGTTCACCAGCATGGGGAAGAAGGTCATGATGACAACGACGGCGACCTTGGACTGCCAGTCGAAGCCGAACCACATGACCATGATCGGCGCGACGCCGACGACCGGCAGCGCGGACACGAAATTGCCGATGGGCAGCAGGCCCTTCTGCAGGAAGGGCGAGCGGTCGACGAGGATCGCCACGATGAAGCCAAGACCGCAGCCGAGCACATAGCCGCTCAGAACGGACTTCAGGAAAGTCTGCCGGAAATCGACCCAGAGTGTCGGGATGGAGTTGATAAGCCGCGTCCAGATCATCGACGGCGCCGGAAGCAGGATCGAGGGAATGGAGAAGCCGCGCACCACGCATTCCCAGATGACGAGCAGGGTGACGCCGAAGATCAGCGGCACGGCCATATTGGCGGCGCGGCGAAGGGCCGGGCTGGCGAAGCGCTGGCGCACCAGCCATTCGTTGAGGCCCCACGTCGCGAGCCAGAAGACGGCGGCGAAAAGCAGATAACCGTTCATGGCTTGACCCCCATGCGTTTCAGGACGCGGCCATGGGCGAAGCCGACGATGCCGACGAGAACCGCGGCGAGGCCCGCTGCCATGAAGAGCGCCGCCCAGATCTGGATAGTCTGCCCGTAATAGGAGCCGGAGAGCAGGCGTGCTCCAAGGCCTGCGACCGCGCCGGTCGGCAGTTCGCCGACGATGGCGCCCACCAGAGATATGGCGATGGCCACCTTGAGCGAGGTGAAGAGGTAGGGCATCGAGGCCGGCCAGCGGAGTTTCCAGAAGGTCTGGGTCTGGCTGGCATTGTAGGTGTGCATCAGGTCGAGCAGCAGTGTATCCGGGCTTCTCAAGCCCTTCACCATGCCGACGACGATGGGGAAGAAGGAAAGGTAGGTCGAGATCAGCGCCTTGGGCAGCACGCCCGAAATGCCGACCGCATTCAGCACGACGATAATCATCGGCGCGACCGCGAGGATCGGGATCGTCTGGCTGGCGATGACCCAGGGCATCAGCGAGCGGTCCATCGCCCGGTTATGCACGATGCCGACCGCAAGCAGGATGCCGAGGACGGTGCCGATGGCAAAGCCGAGCAGGGTGGCCGAAAGCGTGATCCAGGCATGATAGACGAGGCTGCGCTTCGAGGTGATCGCCTTGTTGACGGTGGTATCCCACAGTTCGACGGCGATCTGATGTGGCGCCGGCAGCACCGGGCGCTCCTGAACGAAGGTGCGTTCCACCACCTGCCCGAAGCTCAGGGTCTCGTTGTCGCGCGCCGCCTGATCGCGCACGAAGGGCGCGTTGAGATAGACGACGAAGACATGCCAGATGACGAGGATCGCGAAGATGACGGTGAGGACCGGAAGGATGCGGTCGCGGAGGAGGGAGGGGGAGGTCATGGGCTCTCCTCCGCCATCAGGAATTGCGCCAAGGCCTTTTCCAGGGTGATGAACACGTAGTCCGGGTTATCGATTACCTGATGCTTGTCGAAACGAATGACCTCAAAGCCTTGACCGCGAAGAAATGCGTCCCTGCGCAGATCATGTGCGCGGCCTTGATCCGTCTCGTGACTGTCGCCATCGACCTCCACGATCACGCGGGCAGAAAGCCATGCAAAATCGGCGACGTAAGGCCCTACTGGCGTTTCCCTGCGAAACCGGGCTCCTCGGGGTCTGAGGTCTCGCAATAGATCCCACATTTCCCGCTCGGCTCTGGTCAGTTCTCGCCGGAGAGTTCTTGCACGTTTTCTGGTCTTCGGGTCGATGTTGGAATGCGGCATGGGACACTCCAGCGATAGAGACCGATCTTCGGTAAAGACCCCCTCTGGCCTGCCGGCCATCTCCCCCACAAAGGGGGAGAGGATCTGCGGAACGTTCCCGCCCACATCGCGACGTTTGTAGCGGGCAGAGNTCTGGCCTGCCGGCCATCTCCCCCACAAAGGGGGAGAGGATCTGCGGAACGTTCCCGCCCACATCGCGACGTTTGTAGCGGGCAGAGAAGCCCCTCCCCCTTGTGGGGAGGGGTTGGGGAGGGGTTTTTATGGGAGAGGAAAGCTTATTCCTCATAGCTATGCCCCGCCTTCAGGCCCTCGCGGACGCGGTGAGCGATTTCGAGGAATTCGGGGGTTTCGCGGATTTCCAGCGGCCGTTCGCGCGGCAGGGTGGACTCGATCACGTCGGTCACGCGGCCGGGCCGGGGGCTCATCACCACGATCCTGGTGGAGAGGTAGACGGCCTCCGGAATGGAATGGGTGACGAAGCAGATCGTCTTGTCGGTCGCGGCCCAGAGCTTCAGAAGCTGTTCGTTGAGATGGTCTCGGACGATCTCGTCCAGCGCGCCGAAGGGTTCGTCCATCAGCAGCAGGTCAGCGTCGAAGGCAAGCGCGCGGGCGATCGAGGCGCGCTGCTGCATGCCGCCGGAAAGCTGCCAGGGAAACTTCTTGCCGAAGCCGGTGAGGTTGACGAGTTCCAGCGTCTGCTCGATGCGCTTCTTCTTTTCCTCGACGGAGAAGCCCATGATTTCCAGCGGAAGCGCGATGTTCTTTTCGATGGTGCGCCACGGATAGAGCGCCGCCGCCTGGAAGACATAGCCGTAGGAGCGGTCCAACCTTGCGTTTTCCGGCGTCATGCCGTTGACGGTGATCTCGCCGCTGGTGTGCTTCTCCAGGTCGGCGATGACGCGGAGAAAGGTGGTCTTGCCGCAGCCCGAGGGGCCGATGAAGGAGACGAAGTCGCCCTTCTTCACCTCGAGGTCGACATTGGAGAGCGCGTGCACCGGCCCGTCTCCCGTCTGGAAGGTGAGACAGAGGTTTTTCGCGGAGACGACTGAGAAGGGTGCGTTCATCGAATGGAACTCATCGGCTTGGTTGCAAAGGCAAAAGGCCTCTTGCATGCTATCATGACACGGCCGGATCGCGCCGGCCTATGAGACTTTGCGTGGAGACCCAACGCCTTGGAGGAGCGGGACCATGGATACATCATCGAAACCCACCTGCAGGATCGTCCGGCCGAGCAATACCTATGACGGCAAGCAGGGACTGAGCTATTTCGAGGGGATTGCCGCCGAGACCGTCGGCTCGAAGGGCATCTGCATGCATGTGCTCACCATGCCGCCCGGCGCGCGGGCCAAGGCCCATCTGCACGAGAGCCACGAGACGGCGATCTATTGTCTTTCCGGCTCCGCCCACACCTGGTACGGCGACCGGCTGGAAAACCATGTGATCCTGCATGCGGGCGAACTGATGTACATTCCCGCCGGCGTGCCGCATCTTCCGGCCAACCTTTCCAACGCGCCCTGCACGGCGATCATCGCCCGGACAGATCCGAACGAGCAGGAAAGCGTGGTGCTTCTGCCCGAACTGGACGCGCTGGTGAAGGTCTGAGGCTATCTGCATAGGGCCAGCGGTCCCCAGGTCGAGCCGTCGTCTATTTTCAGCAGGTAACTGTTGGGAGCGGCCGGTTCTATGTCGATCTCGAACGGTGCCAGTTCCCCGTTCCCGCCTTCCTCCTCGCAACTGGCTGTGACGGTGAAGCCATCGTCCGGGTTCTCGTGCACGTCCCTGAAGGTGCAATAGGCCGACGCCGTGGTGACGGCTTCGGAGGTCAGCAGGAAGAAATTGTCGGAACCGGTGGATTCTCCCGTCGTCGCATAGTCGCAGCCATCCTTGTTGCCATACTTGTCCTTGATCGGCAGTTCGGCGGCGATGGCCGCGCCGAAAGGCGCGGACCAGACAAGCGAAGCCAGCAGAAGCGGCAGGCCAGCCCGGCGCATCGATCAGACGCCGGATGCCGGGATGCCGGTGCGCTCGACTTTCCGGGGAGCGACCAGTTCCTTCCAGGTGGACAAGGCCTTGCTGACCGCCTGGAAGGGCTCGCGCGATACGAACTGGCCGTGGCCTTCGCGCGTCTTGACGGTCGATTCCTCGATCGCGACATAGCCGCGGGTGAGCGTGTAACGCGGCAGGCCGGTCACCTCCTTGCCCTCGAAGACGTTGTATTCGACCGGCGACTGCTGGGTCTTGGCCGAAATGGTCTTGGTGCGTTTCGGGTCCCAGACGACGATATCCGCATCGGCGCCGACGACGATCGCACCCTTCTTCGGATAGATGTTGAGGATCTTGGCGATGTTGGTGGAGGTGACGGCCACGAATTCGTTCATGGTCAGGCGGCCGGTGTTGACGCCGTAGCTCCAGAGCAGCGGCATGCGGTCTTCGAGGCCGCCGGTGCCGTTCGGTATCTTGCGGAAATCGCCGACGCCGTATCGCTTCTGCTTGATGGTGAACGAGCAGTGGTCGGTGGCGACGCAGGAGAGCGAGCCCGCCTGCAGGCCGGCCCAGAGGCTGTCCTGATGCAGCTTGTTGCGGAAGGGCGGGGACATGACGCGGGCGGCGGCATGATCCCAGTCGGGGTTCGAATATTCGCTTTCATCGAGCAGCAGGTGCTGGATCAACGGTTCGCCATAGACACGCATGCCCTTCTGGCGGGCGCGGCGGATCGCCTCGTGGGCCTGTTCGCAGGAGGTGTGGACGATATAGACCGGGCAGCCGGCCATGTCGGCGATGGTGATGGCGCGGTTGGTCGCCTCGCCCTCGACTTCCGGCGGGCGGGAATAGGCGTGGGCTTCCGGGCCGTTATTGCCTGATGCCATCAGCTTTTCCTGCATTGAGGCGACAATGTCGCCGTTTTCGGCATGGACCAGCGGCAGAGCGCCGAGTTCGGCGCAGCGCGAGAAGGAGGCGAACATCTCGTCGTCGTTCACCATCAGCGCGCCCTTGTAGGCCATGAAGTGCTTGAAGGTGTTGATGCCCTTTTCGCGGACGACGGTCTCCATCTCCTCGAAGACCTGCTTGTCCCACCATGTCACCGCCATGTGGAAGGAATAGTCGGCATTGGCCCTGGTGGACTTGTTGTCCCAGCGCTTCAGCGCGTCGAGGAGCGACTGGCCCGGATCGGGCAGACAGAAATCGACCACCATAGTGGTGCCGCCGGCGAGACCGGCGCGGGTGCCGCTTTCGAAGTCGTCGGCGGAGTAGGTGCCCATGAACGGCATTTCGAGGTGAACATGCGGGTCGATGCCGCCCGGCATGACATAGCAGCCGGCCGCATCCAGAACCTCGTCGCCGGAAAGGTTCGGGCCGATCTCGACGATCACGCCGCCTTCGATTTTGACGTCAGCCTTGTAGGTGAGATCGGCGGTGACAACGGTGCCGCCCTTGATGACTTTCGATGACATAGATACCTCCGGCCTTTCAGGCGCGCAGCGTGGCGAGTTTCATGCCGAAGCCGATGAAGACGACTCCGGTTGCAGCTTTGATCCAGCGCTCGACCCGGCCGTTGCGGGCAAAGCTGGTGATGCGGGAGAACACCATGACCATGGTCGCGAACCAGATCAGGTTGATTATGGAATGCAGGAGTACGAGAAAGTAGATGTTGCCGGCCGTCGCGTGGTCGAGCGGCAGGAATTGCGGGAAGGCGGCGATGTAGAACATCGACACCTTGGGGTTCAGCGCATTGGTGAGCAGGCCTTCGCCATAGGCTTTCAACAGTGTCCTGCGGCGCCGGGCCGGGGTCGTCTGCTGGTGCAGGATGCCGCCGCGCCAGGCCTGGTAGAGCGATTTGAGGCCGACATAGCAGAGATAGGCGGCCCCTAGCATCTTGACGAACCAGAACAGTTCCGCCGAACGCACCAGGAGCACGGAAAGGCCGAACATCACGAAGGTCCCGTGAATGTATAAGGCCGTCATGAAGCCGGCGATATTGGCGAAGCCGGCGAGCCTGCCGGAGGTCGGCACGGTCTTGGCGATCAGAACGCCGTTGGGGCCTGGCGAGACCACCAGAAGCGTGGTGACCGTGATGAAGGCGAGGATGGTGCTTAAATCCATGGCGCTGTTCCTTTCTGCGGCAGCGTCAGCCTAGCCGACAATCTCCGCGGTCTCCAGAACCGCATGGAACAGCACGTCGCAACCGGCGGCGGCCCAGTCCTTCGAGATGTCCTCGGCCTCGTTGTGGGAAAGGCCGCCGACGCAGGGGCACATGACCATGGTGGCCGGGGCGACCTTGGCGGCCCAGCAGGCGTCGTGGCCGGCGCCGGAGATGATGTTCATGTGGCTATAGCCCAGCCGGTCGGCGGCGCTGCGCACGCGCTCCACCAGCACCGGATCGAAGGTGACGGGGTCGAAATGGCCGACCGCCTCGACCGAACAGCCGACGCCGAGCGTCTCGCAGATCGCTGCCGCTTCCTTTTCGATCCTCGCCCGCATGGCGTTGAGCTTTTCAAGATCCGGCGTGCGGATGTCGACCGTGAACACGACCTTGCCCGGCAACACGTTGCGGGAATTCGGCGAGAAGAACACCTGGCCGACGCCGCCGACCGCGCCCGGCTGGTTCTCCATGGCGACGGTCTGCACCATCTCGACAATGCGGCTCATGGCGAGGCCGGCATTGACGCGCATGTTCATCGGGGTGGAGCCGGTATGGGCTTCCTTGCCGGTCAGCGTGAATTCCAGCCACCACAAGCCCTGACAGTGGGTGACGACGCCGATCTGCTTTTCCTCGGCCTCTAGGATCGGGCCCTGCTCGATATGATATTCGAAATAGGCGTGCATCTTGCGGGCGCCGACTTCCTCCTCGCCGAGCCAGCCGATGCGCTTCAGTTCGTCGCCATAGGTCTTGCCCTCGGGGTCCTTGCGGCCATAGGCGTAGTCGAGCGAATGGACGCCGGCGAAGACGCCTGAGGCGAGCATGGCCGGCGCAAAACGCGCGCCTTCCTCGTTTGCCCAGTTGGTGACGACGATCGGATGTTTCGTCCTGATGCCGAGGTCGTTCATTGAGCGGACCACTTCGAGCGCCGCGAGAACGCCAAGGACGCCGTCATACTTGCCGCCGGTCGGCTGGGTGTCGAGGTGGCTGCCCACATAGACGGGAAGGGCGTCCGGATCGGTGCCGGGCCGGGTGGCGAACATGGTGCCCATCTTGTCGACGCCCATGGTCATGCCGGCGGCGTCGCACCATTTTTTGAAGAGGGAGCGTCCCTCGGCATCCGCGTCGGTCAATGTCTGGCGATTGTTGCCGCCGGCAATGCCGGGGCCGATCTTCGCCATCTCCATGAGTGAATCCCACAGGCGATCGCCGTTCACGCGCAAGTTCTCGCCGGGTGCAGCCGTCATTTCAAAATCCTCACCAGTTTTCCGTATGGCCATGCAAACTGCATGCCCCAATATTCCCCCGGTCACCGCATGCCGATATTTTATGATTCTTTCGACATTCGGATTGGCGGTTGCCTTTATTCGGCACCTGACCAATAATTTGACCGACTGGTAAACATTACAACTTCCATCGCTGCACTCAAGACGGAAAACGCGAAAAAACGAGACAAAATAGCGGGCAATTGCCTTAAAAAGGAGCAGCGCTATTTCTGATAAAGATCAAGCGTTTACAGGTGCTCCGGAGGAACGGGACAAGACGAGACATGGCAATACCGAGGGCGGCAAAGACACAGCGACGGACGCGCATCCAGGAGGAAAAGGAAGAACAGATTCTGGAGGCTGCGCTGAATGTTTTCTCGCGCAGCGGCTTCCGCGGCTCGACCATCGACCAGATTGCCGAGGTCGCGGGAATGTCGAAGCCGAACCTGCTCTATTATTTTCGCACCAAGGAAGCGATGCACCGGGCGCTGATCGACCGGGTGCTGGAGAACTGGTTGGAGCCGCTGAAGGCCTTCGATGCCGAGGGCGATCCGGAACAGGAGATCCGCTCCTATATCCGGCGCAAGCTGGAAATGGCCCGGGATTTTCCGCGCGAGAGCCGCCTTTTCGCCAACGAGGTTCTGGCCGGTGCGCCGCATATCGAAGACGTGCTCAAGGGGCCGCTCAAGGAACTTGTGGACGAGAAGGCCGAAGTCATCCGCTCGTGGGTCCGCGCCGGCAAGGTGCGGGATTGCGATCCCCGTCACCTGATCTTCTCGATCTGGTCGACCACGCAGCACTATGCCGATTTCGACGTGCAGGTGAAGGCCGTGCTCGGAACGGGCCGCAAGACGATGAACCGGTTCGACGATGCCGCGACCTTTCTGGAGACCTTGTTCATCCAGGGGCTTATTCCGAAACCTTCCACCGGCGGCTAATCAGTCCGGCAGCAGTGCCATCACGAGCAGACCGCAGGCGGTGACGAGAGCGCCGAGAAAGACGGGGGCAGAGGCCCAGCCGTGGCCGATCAGCCCCTCGATGACAATGATGAAGGTCGGTGTGAGATAGCCATAGGCCAGCACCTTCGGGGCGGGCAAGCGCATCGAAGCATATTGCAGCAGGAAGAAGGTGACGGCCGTCGTGATGACCGAGAGGTAGAAAATCGCCAGCCAGACGACCGGCGGCAGGTGCATGAGGTCGACTTCGGAAAAACGCGGCGCTGCCGGGATCATGATGAAGAGGAAGGTTGCGGCCGCCGCCCAGAAGACGAAGGTCAGCGGTGGCTCCTTGCGGTTGAACAGCCTGAGGAGCGGGACATAGGCCGCATGACAGAGCACGCCGACGAAGTAGATCATCTCGCCGCGGCCGACATCGAAGGCCATGAGCGCGCCGAGGTCGCCGCGAAAGATCACCCAGACAGCCCCGGTCGCCGCGATCAGCAGGCTCAGCAATACGCCGGGGCGCGTTCGCTGTCGCATCAACAGCCAACCGAAACCGGCGCTGAGCAGCGGCATCAGCGTGAAGATCGCGCCGGTCGCGACCGGTTTGGTGAATTGCAGCGCGATGAACATGGTGACCATGTAGACCGCCATCAGCAGGCCGAGAATGGCGAAGCGCCACGGCTCTCTCGGCCATCGCAGCGACAGGCCTGTCTTCAGGCAGAGCAGTCCGATCAGCAGGATCGTCAGGGCGTAGCGGAGGGCCTGCAACGCGATCGGGTCGATCAGTTGGGTGGCGACGCCGCCGAAGGAGAAGGAGCCGGAGACGAGAAGGGAGAAGAGCAGCACGGCAAGATGCGCCTTGAGCTTTTCGCGACCTCTGGCATGGGTATTGTGGCGGCTTTGCGCGGTGCTGCTTTCGGTCACGGGATGGTCTGCTCGCTTAAGGGATACGGAGGTTGGCGCAGCGGGCCTAGCATGGGATCGGCGGAGGGGAAAGAGAGGGAAGGGGCTGCGCGGGGACCGTCGGGGCAGCCGAACCCCGTTGTCTGCGACCGGCGATCTTTTCCCGATGTTCAGACGGCTTTCGCGGTTTCGCTCGTCAGCCAGCTGCGCTTGCGCGCGAAGTCGAGAAAGGCTGTCGCATCCATCGGGCGGGCCAGCGCATAGCCCTGCAGCGTCTGGCATCCGAGATCGCGGAGGATTGCGGCGTGCTGCATGGTTTCGACGCCTTCCGCGACGATCTCGATGCCGAGAGAGCGGCCGATGTCGACGATCGAGCTGATGAGACGCCTTTGCGCGGCAGACGAGATGATCGGTGCGGTCAACTGCCGGTCGATTTTCAGCCGGCGGGGCGAGAGCTTGAGGAGGCTCAGGATCGAGGCGTAACCGGTGCCGAAATCGTCTATCTCGATGTCGATGCCGTGCGCCTTGATCCGTTCGATGCTGTCGGTGACGGTTGCGCCCTTGTCGTCGAAGGAGATGGATTCGAGCAGTTCGAACGACAGGCTGCCCGGAGCGAGATCCAGCATGTCGAGCCGCTGCATGAGGTTTTCGTCGAACAGCCTCTGGGCGGAAATGTTGACCGACACCTTGCCGATGTTGAGATCGGCTGCACGCCAGCGGGTGAGCTGCATCAGCGCCTGATCGAGGATGGCGGCGTCGATCTGCGAGACGACGTTGAGGTTTTCGGCGATCTTGAGGAAGGCGGCGGGGCCGAGAATGCCCTGCTGCGGATGGTCCCAGCGGGCCAGGGCCTCGACGCCGGTGATTTCCAGCGTGTGGGCGTCGAACTGGGGCTGGAAATAGGCGACGAAACCGTTCTGTTCGAGCGAGCGCAGAATGGCATCGGCCGTCATCTTGGTGTTGATCGTCAAGGACTTCAGCGTATCGGTGTAGCGCTCGACGCGGTTGCGGCCATGGCGCTTGGCCTCGTAAAGAGCGATATCGGCGTTGACGAGCAACTGTTCCGCCGGAGTGTCGGGACTGTAACGGGTGGCGATGCCGATGGAGGCGCCGACGCGGCATTCGTGGCCGCCATAGGTGATCGGCGTGTTGATCGCGTCGATCAGGTTCCGGGCGAGATCGGTGAACTGCTTTTCGTCGAGCGCCTCGGGGCAGACCACGACGAATTCGTCTCCGCCGATGCGGGCCACGAAATCGCCCGGGCGGATGTTTTCGTGCAGCTTGGATGCGACATGGCGGAGAATGGCGTCGCCGGCGCCGTGTCCGAGTGTATCGTTGATGTCCTTGAAGCGGTCGAGATCGATATGCAGAATGACGGGATTGGCCTGTCCGCCGGAGTTGTCGATCTCGGAAAGATACTGGTCGAGATAGCGCCGATTGGGCAGGGCGGTCAGTGCGTCGTGCAGGGAGGCATGCTCCATGCGCCGGCGGGCCTGCTCAAGTTGCTGGTTCTGCAATTCCGCCTGCAGCTTGGCGGCGCGCAGCGCCTGCTGCAGGCGAATGTCGGCGGTGACGTTCCAGTTGACGCCGACGATCTTCTTGCGAAAGCGTGAATCGCGATAGGTGGTTCCGTAGGCGCGGATATGCCGTTCCTCTCCTGCCGGGGTGAGAATGCGGAATTCGGTAACGAAGTCCTTGCCGCTCTCGATCGCCCTGGTGAAGTCGTTTATCGTGGCCTCGCGGTCGTCGGGATGAAGCGAATCCTTCCAGGTCTGATAGGTGCCGAGACGGCCGGGGTCCACGCCATAGAGCTGTTTCATGCGGGCGTCCCAGTGCAGTTCGCCGCTGCCGATGTCGAGTTCCCATACCCCGATGCGCGAGGCTTCCAGTGCGATTTCAAGCCTGTGGGAGAGGGCGCGCAGTTCTTCCTCGCGCTGACGCAAGGCCGCGATATTGCCCTGACGCTCGCGCAGCAGTCGCGCGACCCACACGATCGGCGACACGATCATGGTCCCGACCAGCATCATCAGGGCGCGGAAAATCCAGAGATCGGCTGGGGACTGGTGCCATCCGCCGTTCGGCACAGCGGCGATCCGCCAGCCCTCGCCACCGAAATCGATGTTCATGATGACGGGCGTTTCGTGGAAGACCGCCGGATCGCCGAAGAAAGGTTTGTCGACGTCGCCAACACTGCTGGCCGCAATCGCGACCTTGATGTCGAGCGCCGGATCGTGGAGGCCGGCCGAGGCATAAAGCTTGTCGATATCGATGACTGCCGAAAGCAGGCCCCAGAAGGTGTATCCCCCATGGCCGTTGCCATAGGTGATCGGATAGCGGACGATCACGCCCTTGCCGCCCTGCACGAGGTCGACGGGGCCGGTGACCACATATCGGCCGGTGTCGCGCGCCCGAAAGGCTGCCTTACGCTGTGCCTCGTTCCTGCGATAGTCGAGCCCCAGCACCTGCTTGTTGCCGTTCATCGGATAGACCAGCGTGACGACGAGATCCGGGGCCGCTACGACATTTCTGATCTGGTGAGGGGTGGAGAGGATACGGTAGGCGAGGGCGGAGAAACGGTCCTGGTCGATCCTGGGTTCGGTTTCGATGACAGCCGCGAGGCCCTGCATGAGCTGGATGTTGGCGTTGATATCGCCTTCCAGTTTGGCGCGGATGACGCCGAGCTGTTCGGCGACGCTGGTGCGCAGGTTTTCCTCGTTCAGCCGTCTTTTCTGATTGTCGGCGTAGAGGATCGAGATTGCGACCGCGATGACGACAATGAGCGCGGGAAGATAGTATTGCGGTATCGTCCGCAACGACACCCAAGACGCCCTCCTGTTTTTCCCCGCCATGCCTAAAGCCCCTGGCAATACAGTTGTTCGGTCGAAAAATAACGTCCTTGAACCCTCTAAATCAGTCAATTCACATGAAAGCCCTGAAGATTTCCTGAATCCTGCCGGTCAAAACCGGAGGAATTGCGTTTCCTTGGCTTGTGCTACTTCTGAATGTGCCGGCCGTCGCGTTCCGCCGGTCGTCGCGGGCGGCGACATGTGAAAAAAAGCCCCGTCTCCGGGGCTTCTGTTCTGTCTGTGGAAGGATGACCTTACTAGGCAGCCTGGACGGCCATCGGATTGTTCGGATGGGTCGTCCAGTTGGCATAGTTCGGGTCGACGGGCTTTCCCGTGCGCTGGTCGAGGGTGCCCGGCTCCAGCCCTACCATGGTGATGCAATTCTCCACCGGGCAGACGTTGACGCAGAGATTGCAGCCGACGCACTCGTCTTCCATGACCTCGAAATGCCTGACGCCGTTCACCATCGAGGTGATCGCCTGGTGCGAGGTGTCCTCGCAGGCGATGTGACAGCGGCCGCACTTGATGCAGGCGTCCTGGTCGATGCGCGCCTTGGCGATGTAGTTGAGGTTGAGATACTGCCAGTCGGTGACGTTTGGCACGGCGCGGCCGGTAATGTCGTCGAGATTGCGGTGGCCTTTGGCATCCATCCAGTCGGAAAGGCCGGAAATCATTTCCTGGACGATCTTGAAGCCGTAGGTCATGGCCGCTGTGCAGACCTGAACGTTGCCGGCACCGAGCACGAGGAATTCTGCGGCATCGCGCCAGGTGGTGACGCCACCGATGCCGGAGATCGGCAGGCCGTAGGTTTCCGGATCGCGGGCGATTTCGGCGACCATGTTGAGTGCGATCGGCTTCACCGCCGGGCCGCAATAGCCGCCATGGGTGCCCTTGCCGCCGACAGTCGGGTTGGGCGCGAAATCGTCGAGGTCCACCGAAACGATGGAGTTGATGGTGTTAATCAGCGACACGGCGTCGGTGCCGCCGGCCTTGGCCGCGCGGGCCGGCTTGCGGATGTCGGTGATGTTGGGTGTGAGCTTGGTGATGACGGGCATGCGAGTGTACTGCTTGCACCAGCGCACGACCATCTCGATATATTCCGGCACCTGTCCGACGGCGGCGCCCATGCCGCGCTCGGACATGCCGTGGGGACAGCCGAAATTGAGTTCGATGCCGTCGGCGCCGGTTTCCTCGACGAGCGGCAGGATTGCCTTCCACTCCTCCTCGACGCAGGGGACCATGATCGAGGCGACGAGCGCCCGGTCCGGCCAGTTCTTCTTGACCATCTTCATTTCCTGCAGGTTGATCTGCAGGGGGCGGTCGGTGATGAGCTCGATGTTGTTCAGGCCGAGCAGGCGGCGGTCGGCGCCCCAGATCGCGCCGTAGCGCGGGCCGTTGACGTTGACGACCGGCGGGCCTTCGGAGCCCAGCGTCTTCCAGACCACGCCGCCCCAGCCGGCCTTGAAGGCGCGCTCGACATTGTAGGCCTTGTCGGTCGGCGGCGCGGAGGCGAGCCAGAAGGGGTTCGGCGATTTGATGCCGACGAAATTGTTGCGGAGATCAGCCATTGTTCGTTCCTCTCAATGTTCTTCGGATCAAGCGACAGCACTTGCTCCCGCCGAGGAAGCGGCGAGAGAACGATTGATGGATTCGGCCGCATCGCGGCCCATGGCGACGGCGGACACCGTCAGGTCCTGACCGCCGAATGCGCAGTCGCCGCCGGCCCAGACGCCGGGGATCGAGGTGCGGCCTTCGGCATCGACGGCGATCTTGCCGCCTTCGGTCTTCAGGCCGTCCAGTCCGAGCGTGTCGAGTTTCTGGCCGATGGCGACGAGGATCTGGTCGGCGGCGATTTCGGTCGTGTGGCCGGTTCCCTTCATCAGGCCGTTTTCCAAATGGGTGTATTCGAGCGTGATGGAGCTGACATGGCCGCCCTTGTGGTCGATCTCCTTGGGCTGTAGCCAGTGGCGGATGGTGACGCCCTTCGAGGCGGCGAGATCCTGTTCGAACTCCGAGGCATTCATGTGTTCCTTGCCGCGGCGGTAGCAGATGGTGACCGTTTCGGCGCCGAGCAGCTTGGCCTGGATGGCCGCGTCGATGGCGGTCATCCCGCCGCCGATGACGACGACGTTGCGGCCGACGGGAACGTCGCCCTTGTCCTTCGCCTCGCGCAGGTTGGCAATGAATTCGACGGCGTCGAGAACGCCGTTGATCTGGTCGCCGGGCGTGTGCAACGTGTTGACGTTGCCGAGGCCGACGCCCAGGAAAACCGCGTCGAATTTCGACTGCAGGTCGGCGAGCGTGAAGTCACGACCGAGCATTTCGCCGTTCACCACGTCGATGTTGCCGATCGACAGAACGTAGTCGACCTCGGTCTGGGCGAAGTCGTTCGTGGTCTTGTAGGCGGCGATGCCGTATTCGTTGAGGCCGCCGGCCTTTTCGCGGTGGTCGTAGACGGTGACGAAGTGGCCATGCATGGCGAGCCTGTGGGCACAGGCGAGACCGGCCGGACCGGCGCCGACGACGGCGATCTTCCGGAAGGTTTCGTCTGCCGGCGCATAGAACTGGCGTCCTTCGGCAATCGCGATATCGGTGGCATAGCGCTGCAGGCGTCCGATCTCGACCGGACGCTCCTCGGCCGTGTTGCGCACGCAGGCCTCTTCGCACAGCGTTTCGGTGGGACAGACGCGAGCGCACATGCCGCCGAGGATGTTCTGGTCGAAGATCGTCTTTGCCGCGCCGATCGGATTGCCGGTGGCGATCTGGCGGATGAACATCGGAATGTCGATGGAGGTCGGACAGGCCGTCATGCACGGCGCGTCATGACAGAAGTAGCAGCGGTCTGAGGCAACCAGCGCTTCATGGTCGCCGAGACGCGGATGCAGGTCGGAGAAATTCTTCACATAATCGGCAGCATCAAGCCGCCCGGCCTTCAGGCCAGGTTCCAGTCGTCGCATCGAAGTTCCCTCTTTTTTATGGTGCGATTGCGAATACGGTAACTCAGGAAAAAAAATTTATCAAACGGTAAAATTTCCGAGAAGTTTCAATGCAAAACGCCGGGGATGCCGGGGTTTCCCGTTTTTCGCGGCTGTCTTCGAAGATCGATTTCGGAGCGGGCGGCCTTCCGTTTCACACCCTCGCCGAAGGTGGGCATATGAGTCCCGTCGGCTTCCTCCGGCCCGGATGTGAGGGTCTCGCCCGAAAAGGGGGCGTTTTCATCGTCGGCTTTGCATTCGACAAAATATGATAAAAAAACTCAGGTATATACTTTACTGTAATAGTCATGTTTTGTAGGTTCCGAATCCGGAGGCGCGGGGCAGCGTGCTGCCGGTTTCGTTTCAAGAGGAGTGTTAAAGGGCATGGCGAAGAAAAAGAAGCGCGAGGATCAGAAGAGCGGGGCGAAGCCGGCGTCCGCCGATAGCCGGGCTCTCGATGTGAAGAGCTTTCTCTATGTTGGCGGCCGCGACTGCCAGGTTGCGCATCTGCGCCAGATCGCCAGCAATTTCGGGGCGGAACTTATCCATCACGACGGCGGTTTGAGGGAAGCGGTCTCGCGCATCGACACTGTGCTGCCCTCGGTGGACTGCGTGTTCTGCCCCATCGACTGTATCAGCCATGATGCGTGTCTGAGGGTGAAGAGCGGCTGCAAGAAGTTCGGCAAGGCCTTCATCCCCCTGCGCAACGGCAGCAAGTCGAGTCTGGAGCGGGCGCTGCAGACCCTGAATGAGAGGAATGAAAGTCAATGATGGACGATGATCTTGATTCGGCCATGCTGATCGGTCTGCACAAGCTCGCAGGCCAGAACGGCGATGGTCTTGTCCCCGCGCTTCACGAACGTTTGATCGATCGGCAGGCGCAGAAGGCCGCAAGCGCGGAAATCATTGCGATTCCGGCCTTGCATCAGCGGAAAGCAAAACCCATTTATTCGCAGTCGTCATGGGGCGACGCGACAATCATTGATTTTCCCGCCCCGAAGTGGCTGCGGAACGCCGCGCGTCAGCGCGGCTGAGGCCCGGGTTAAGGCGTCGGCGGGAAGACGAACCGGGGACCCTGCGCATGAATGCGGAAAACCCTGTCGACTTTAACCGGGTCGACGTCCTGCCGATTCTTCCCTCTTTGAATTTTTCACAGACAAGAGAATTTTACGTCGAAAAGCTCGGTTTCGAGGCGATCGAAAAAACCTGCGACGAGTATATGGGCGTTCGCCGCGACGGGCTCGAATTGCATTTCTGGCTTTGCCAGGATCCCACTGTCTGCGACAGCAGTTCCGTCTTCTTCCGCTCGGAGAACGTCTGGCGTTTGTTCGAGGATTTCGATGGCCGCGGCGTGGAGATCACCCGCCATGTGGACGAGAACGACCAGCCGGTCGACAAGTTTCATGTGCGCGATCCGCACGGCAACCTGTTGCTGTTCGGGCGCCGGCTCGGGCCGCCGCCGGCCTGAGCTTATTGGCCGGAGCGCAGCGGAAACAGCGCTCCCGCCCCGGCAATCAGCCATCCTGCGATCATCAGGATGCCACCCGCCGGCGCGGCCATCGGAAAGAGCCTCGTTGCCAGAAACTGCTTGCTGACGAGATCGCCGGCAAAGAGAAGCGTGCCGAGCGCCAGGACGAGGCCCGATACGGTTGCCGTCGGAATGCGATGGCCGCCCGCCCTGAGGGCGAGAAGCGCCGGTGCGTGGGCGAGGCACATGGCGGAGGCGGGGCCGAGCAGCCCCTCGCTTCCGGTATGGGTTGCGGCTGCGGCCAGACCGACGCCGGCTGCGCCCATGAGGCCGGCGAGTGCCGGCAGGAGACGGTTCAGGGCCTCGGAGGTCGACAGCACGGGCTAGTCCTTGTTCTGCATGTGATGGGCGAGCTTTTCGACCGGGTCCCAGATGATGGCGCGCAGCTTTTCATGGGAAATCGTGTCCTCCATGGCGCGACGGAAGCAGAGCAGCCATTCGTCCCGCTCCTCGGCACCGATTTCCGCGCCGAAGTGACGGCGCCGGAGCATGGGATGCCCGCGCTTTTCGATGTAAAGCTGCGGGCCGCCGAGATAGCCGGACAGATATTCGTAGAGCTTTTCCTCGCTGCCCGAGAGGTCGGGCGGATGGATCGCGCGGCACCGCGCCGCTTCCGGCAGGGTGTCCATCAGCTCGTAGAAGCGGCGCGTCAAGGCCCGCACCGTGGCGTCGCCACCGATCGCCTCGTAGAGTGTTATCGTTTCCTCGGTCATTTCCGGATTCCGTTGCTCAGCATTTCTTCTTAACCGCCCCGACGGTCCATGGGCAACAGCCCGGCGCGCCCATGCGGCAAAAGGCGCCGTGGGAGAGGTATTGAGACAGGAAGGGCTCAGGTAAAATTCACTTTACCACATGCCGCAGCATCCAACGGAGATGGCCCTCGGCTAGGGTCATAGCCTGATTGCTACGAACACGCGAGTGATTACGTTGATCCGGCGCGAATGTAGCTGTGAGGGAGCGTTATTATTACTAAACGTGATTAAGTAGCAAAGCACCATGAAATACAAATAAAAGGGGCCGAGGCCCCTTAGGACCTGTTGACAAAGTGGATTCCCAAATCAGCAGAAGC
>NZ_JAGGCS010000021.1 GCF_022884085.1 Paenirhizobium cremeum | reverse complement strand
CCACCATCAGCAGCGCCAGATGGGGTCTCCTTGTCGCTTACTGCTCATCACGTCCGGTTATCCGTCAACCGTTAAGCCACGAACAACGTGACAACGCCGTTCTGACGCTTTCGCTGGCCCTTTTAGCCACTTCAGGTCAATGTAATCCCCTTAGAAAGCTAAGTTAGTTCTGGGGATAAGAACAGGGGTAGGTGGGGCTTTTTCTGCAAAAATTTAGAACGGCAGTGCCGCGTAGCCATGAAATCCGGCAGGATTCGGCGTTTGGCAACTCGTCTTCACTTAGGAAACGAAGAACGTTAGGTGGCGACTTCAGGCTGAATCTTGGTCGTCATATTGGCCTGGATGGTACCAAGGAATTGCATCAACATTTGGATCTCCCTTTCGGTGAACCCGGAAGCTGCCGCACCAACGACCTCTTTTGCGATGGGCATCAGCTCATGCTTCAGTTTATGGCCGCGCTCGGTAAGAAAAATGTTGATCTTGCGCTTGTCCTCGCTGTTGCGACTGCGGTTGACCAATCCGTTCTGCTCCATCGCCTTGATCGCGGAAAGAGTTGTCGGCTCCATGGTTCCAACGATCAGCGACAACTGTTTTTGCGTTAATCCATCTTCGTTCGATAGGGCCCGAAGAAAATACCACATTCCCAGCGATACGCCGTATGGCTCGATCCGCTGCTGAAGATATTTCTGGATAAGCCTGTGAGTCAGGCGCACCTGGTAACCTAAGCTTGCGGCGAACGGCAGGGCGACTTGCTCTTCCGAGCCGGCGACGAGATCGGCGTTTTGAGCCGTATCAGCTTTCATACCTAAAAAACTCCATTTGTCCTCACTATCACATGAGCATGTGTCGATAGCAATCACGCGAAGACAGGCATCAACCATAGATAATTAGATATCAAACGATACGCCAAGGTTGTGCCGAAACCTAAAAAATTGGGGCATTTACTAGGTCCGTAGCAGGAAAAGATCGCGGCTATTTTGAACTTCTCTGTCGATATGGCCGGCAGAAATTGATCCTTGACAAATCCTAAGATATCTAAGAACGTACCCACGCATTCGCAGAGGAGCGAAATGCCCGTGAAAAAATTGATCGCGATTTAAGGGAGGTTTTGGTTTTGGGTCTGGTTAAGACTATCTTTGCAACGCTAGCCATGTCCGTATCTGTGGGTGCGCACATCGCACAGGCGGAGACACTCGACATCAATGTGGTCCTGCCGCTTACCGGAGGCGGTGCCTTTCTCGGCAAGGCCGAACAACAGGCCCTGCAACTTTACGAAAAGGCTGCAGCCACCGAAACAGTGCATGGCAAACAGATCAAGTTCATCTTCCACGACGACCAATCCAGCCCTCAGATCGCGGTGCAGCTGGTGAATAGCATCAAGGCTGGGGCTCCGCCGGTCATTATCGGCTCGGCCGTGTCTGGCCTCTGCAACGCCATGGGTCCGCTGGTTCGAAGCGGCCCGGTTCTGTACTGTCTTTCCCCGTCGATCAATCCCAAGCCGGGAGAGTTCGTCTTCAGTTCGAGTGTCTCCACCAAGGGCCTGGCGGAAGGACTGCTCAAATATTTCCGCGACCGGGGCTGGAAGAATATCGGGCTGATAACCTCCACGGACGCAACCGGGCAGGACGCTTACAAGAATATTACCGCATCCGTGGGCAAGGGCGATCTGTCCGACATCAAGATCGTTGCCGAAGCGCAATTCAACCCGACAGAAGTCAGCGCCAGCGCACTGGTTCAAAGGATCAAGGGCGCCAATCCCGACGCAGTGATCGCATGGTCCACAGGCGCACCGATCGGGACGATTTTCAAGGCGATCCGCGATGCGGGTTTTGACGTTCCGGTAGGAACTACCGACGGTAACATGACCTACGCGCAGATGGAGCAATATTCCTCGTTTCTGCCGAAGGAATTATATATCCCCGCTCCCCATTGGCTGAAGTCTGAAAAGGGCGACGCTTCTCCGAAGGTCGCGGCGGCAAAGGCAGCCTTTTACAAGGCATTCGAATCGGCGAACGTGAAACCCGACGGGCCTTCGACGTTTGCCTGGGACCCGGCACTTCTCGTCGTCAGCGCCTTGAAGGCAATGCCGGCGAAGGCGGATGCCGATGCTCTCCGCAACTACCTGAACAACCTTCAGGATTTCGGAGGCATCAACGGCGTCTACGATTTCAAGCGGGATCCCCAGCGCGGCCTGGACAAATCCAATGTCGTCATAACCCGGTGGGACACCGCCGGTGGGACCTGGGTTCCCGTCAGTGACGTAGGCGGAACTCCGCTCAAGTAATACCAGTCGAAACTCGGAGTCCACCATGGCTGAAGTCCTACAGATTTTCGTAGGCGGCGTTCTGCTGGGCGCAATCTATGCGTTGATCGCCCTCGGATTTTCGTTGATCTACCGCGTGACGGGGGTCGTAAACCTGTCGCAGGGCGGGTTTGCAGTTCTCGCGGCGCTCGCCGGTTACACATTCAGCCAGCGACTAGGCCTTCCCCTTCCCATCGCGCTTCTGTGCGCGGTGGGAGGAACGACGGTCGTAGGACTGGCGATCGGATGGTTCACCTTCGTACCCGCGTTGAAGAAGCTTTCCAATGCAAACGTTTTGATGCTGACGGTCGGCATCCTGACGCTGATCGAAGGCTTCTCGCTCATCGTTTGGGGAAGCCAGCCCTATTCTGTTCCCGCATTCTCTGGCGAGCAGCCGCTCGAAATCGGCGGATTGAGGATCACGACGCAAACGTTCTGGATCATTGGCACGGCAATTGTCATCTTCCTGGCGGTCTGGTTCGTGATCTCCCGGACGAAGGTCGGCAAGGCCCTGCGCGCCTGTTCGGAAAACCCATCCGCCGCCGCGCTGATGGGTATCAACGTCAAGCGCATGACGCTGCTCAGCTTCACGCTGGCGACACTGATTGCGGCGGTGGCCGGCGTGGTCGTCGCTCCGACGACTACGCTGCAATTCAATACCGGACAGCTTTTCACCATATCCGGCTTCATCGCGGTGGTCATCGGCGGTATCTCGTCCTTCCCCGGCGCGATCGTCGGAGGTCTCTTTCTCGGACTGGTCACCCAGTTTGCAACGGCCTACGTTTCGTCACTGTTCAGCAACGCCATCGCACTGATCCTGCTGCTGTTTATCCTCATCTATGCGCCGACCGGTCTTATCCCGTCCAAGATTACCCGCCGGCAAGACGTTCGCGAGGAACCGCGAGTCTGGGGTCACCTCACGAGGCTCGCGCCGCAAACCGCCTGGATCGCCGCCGCAGTCGGCATCGTCATCGCCGTTGTCGTCCCGCTGGTCATTCCGGCTGCGTATATCTCGAGCCTGACCATTGCCGCGATCATTTTCCTTGCCTTGATCGGCCTGGATCTGCTGATGGGTTATACGGGACAGGTGAGCCTTGGCCAGGCCGGTTTCATGGCGATCGGCGGTTATACGGCCGGGTATCTCTCGATCAATTACGGGATAGAGCCTGTCTTCGGTATTGCGGCGGGCGTCATGTTGTCGCTTCTGTCCGCCCTGGTGCTGTCGATCGTGACATTGCGGCTGCGTGGTCTCTATCTGGCACTGGCGACATTGGCATTCGGACTGCTCATCGATTCCTGCGCCATCGGTTTCATCGACATCACCGGTGGACCGTCGGGGATGGTCGGGATCCCGTCCTTCTCGGTCGGTCCCCTGTATTTCGATACGCCGATGTCCATGTACTTCCTGGTTGTCGCGGTCGATGTCGTGGTGCTTTTCTGCCTCTTCGGTGCGTTACGCACGAGTTTCGGCCGCGCCCTGCAGTCGATACGGTCTGACCAGATGGCGGCCAGCGCGCTCGGTATCAACATTGTCCGCTACAAGCTGGCCGTCTTCATGATCAGCGCCGCTCTCGCATCGATCTCCGGCAGTCTTCTGGCTTACTCCTTCAACTTCCTCGCTCCTGAAATGGTGGGGACGGCACGCTCGCTGGAACTGGTCTCGATGCTCGTCATCGGCGGCGAAGGGACGCTTGTCGGCCCTGTGTTCGGAAGCGTGCTTTTGACAATGCTGCCGACGATCTTCCAGCCGCTGGCGATGTACAAGACCTTCTTCAGCGGGGCGCTGCTGATCCTCTGTTTCCTCTATCTGCCGCGCGGCATGTACGGCGTTATCGCGCACGCGATGAGCCGCGTGTCGACCCCGAAAACCGTCGCGAACAGCCAGGGACTGGCGGAAGGAGGTGCTCAATGAGCCAGGATCTAAAACAGCCGAACGGCACGGATATCCTGCGAGTGGACGGTCTATCGAAAAAGTTCGGCGGGCTGAAGGCGACCGACGGCGTGAATTTCTCCGTACAGGAGAATTCCATCACGGCGCTCATCGGACCCAACGGTGCAGGGAAAACGACGGTTTTCAATCTGATCACCAACATTTTCCCGCCCGACGAAGGAACCGTTGCATTTTTTGGAAAGCAGATTGCCGGTTGGAGCCCCATGGACATCGCCAATCTCGGCCTGATCAGGACATTCCAGTCGGCACGTGTCTTTCCGGGTCTGACTGTTCTGGAAAACGTCATGGTCGGTCGCCATCGCCTGATTAAAAGCAGTGATTTTGGCCAGATGCTGTGGAGCCCGGAAAGCCGGCGCGAAGAGATGAGGATCCGGTCCCAGGCATTGGCGATGCTGAAAATCGTCGGCCTCGAGCGCTTCAAGGATGCGCATGCCGTGGACTTGCCTATGGGTGCCCAGAAGTTGCTGGAAGTCGTCCGCGCCGTGATGGGCAGCCCCCGGCTTCTCTGTCTCGACGAGCCGGCCGCAGGTCTCAACGACACGGAAACCGAGGAACTGGCCGCCCTTCTGAGAGCGATCCGCGCTGCCGGAATCTCGATCCTGGTGGTGGAACACAATATGTCACTGGTCATGAATGTCGCCGATCACGTGGTCGTTCTCGATGCCGGCAGGGTCATCGCCGCTGGATCGGCCGCGGAGGTTCAGAGAAACCCGCAGGTCATCGAAGCATATCTGGGGAGGGAGCAGAATGCCGCTGCTTGAGTTGAAAGGCGTTTCCGCGGGCTATACCGGCGCGAGTGTGCTGAACAAGATTACTCTGTCCCTGGATGCCGGTGAGATCGCAACCTTGGTCGGATCCAACGGTGCCGGTAAAAGCACGATTGCCAAACTCGTGTCGGGAATCCTGACGCCCATGCAGGGCGAAGTGATTTTCGATGGAAAGTCGGTCAAGGGCCTTTCAGCATCGGACCGGCTCCGGCTCGGTATTGCGCATGTTCCCGAAGGCAGACAGATTTTCGGCGGCATGACGGTCCTCGAAAATCTGCGGCTCGGCGCCTACAGTGTGCCGTCGCGACTGTCGATGGATATCGAGAGCCAGCTGGCATTCGTCTGCATGTTCTTTCCGGTGCTGAAAGATCGCCTCGGCGATGTGGCAGGGAATTTTTCCGGCGGCCAGCAGCAGATGCTGGCGATCGCACGTGGACTGATGTCGCGGCCGCGGCTGCTGATCCTCGATGAACCGTCGCTCGGAGTGGCGCCGCTTTTGGTCAACGAGATTTTTCAGCTGATCCAGCGTCTGCGCGGCGAAGGCATCACCATTCTGCTGGCCGAGCAGAATGCCCGACAGGCGCTTTCGATCGCCGACCGCGGCTATGTCATCGAAAACGGGCAGATGGTCATGGAGGGCGCGGCGGCCGCGCTCGCCGGATCTGCAGATATAGCAGAGCGCTATCTCGGGATCGGCACATCCATCGGTGCCAATGAGGATAAGGATGCCCGCATGGCGAGGGAGCTTTTGCGGATCGTTGCATAACATCGCCCGGAATACGGGGCGAAATTTGACCATCACTATCATATGAGGGAGGAGTTCGACTTTGAAGAAAACCATCTATGCGCTGATTTGCGCCGGCGTGGCGTGCCTTTCGGCAAACCTGGCGCTCGCGGCGCCGCCGCCGGAATATGTCAGCTTTGGCGCCGCGTCCGGTATTTTTCACATGCCGGCAGACGGCAAGGCGACGGTTGCCTTTTTGGCGATCCACAGGACTGCAAACTATCTGACCCATCCGACATGCGCTGAAATGCCGAAGCGCGGGTTCGCGGCCCTTTGCATGAATACCCGCTTCAACAACAACGAGATGGTTGTCGATTGGGACCGGATCGCGCTGGACGTCAAGGCTGGGGTGGAGTTCCTGCGCAAGCAGCCGGGTATTCGCTATGTAGTGCTGCTCGGCCATAGCGGAGGGGGGCCGACGCTCAGCTTCTATCAGGCGGTGGCCGAAGCAGGCCTGTCCTTCTGTCAGGATCCGAAGAAGCTTGTGCCCTGCAGAGACGATCTGGCCGGCCTTCCCAAGGCGGATGCGATCGTTCTGGCCGACGCCCATCCTGGTGTACCGGTCATTCTGCTGCGAAGCCTCAATGGCTCCGTCATGGACGAAACACCCGGGAAATTCGACGCAAAACTCGATCCATATGCAACTGAGAACGGGTATAATCCATCGGGATCCTCCCACTATTCAAAGGATTTCCAGACACGGTATTATCAGGCACAGTCGCTGCGCATGAACGCGCTCATCGACAAGGCATTGGCGGAGAGACGAAAAATTCAGGAAGGCAAAGGGCCTTACCCGGATGATGAAGCCTTCTTCATTCCTCATGGCGGAAATCCGGGAGCCGGCCCGGGTGGTGCATCGCAATTGCATAGCATGGACACCGCGATCGCCCTCAGACAGACGCGGGCACCGCAGAAGCTGATCAAAAACGACGCTTCCATCGTCAAGGAAATTGTCACGTCCGTCAGCCCGCCGGAACTCGACGCCAAGCAGACGACAAATTCCTTCGGTAAGGGCACAAAGCAACTGACGCTGACGTCCTTCCTGACGACGCAAGCGGTTCGCTCGACCAATTCGCTCGACGGTATCGATCATTGTTCTTCCAACAATTCCACGATCTGCGCCGTGGAGAAAATAACGGTCCCGACCCTAGTCGCCGGAATGACGGGATATCTGTTTATCCGCGACTCCGAAGAGATCTACGAGCATTCTGTCGCCAAGGATCGGGATCTGATTTACATCGAAGGAGCAAACCACGGCTTTGCGCCCTGCAAGCTGTGCGGGCCTGAAAATGCCTATGCGAACTCCCAGAAGAACCTGTTCGACTACATCGCCGCTTGGACAACCGAAAGATTGCCGGCCAAGCCGTGAAGGACGACGGCGGCCGATAACAACTCCATCGACCGCCGCTGTCATCCGCAGACCACTTGCATACTATATATTCCGACTAGGCAGTGTCCCCATAAATTGGGTTCATCTTATTGACGGTGTGTGATTCAATTTCCGTAAAAGGAGATTGCCATGCGCCGTCACGAATTGAGCGACGAAGAATGGGACATCATCGCACCACTCCTGCCGACCAATAGCCGTGGAGTTGAACGTGTCGATGATGGCCGAGTGATCAATGGCATCCTGTGGCGTTTCAGGACTGGTTCGTCCTGGCGAGATGTGCCGGAGCGTTATGGCCCGCGCACGACGCTTTATAATCGGTTCTCCCGCTGGCGTAAGGCAGGCGTCTGGGATCGTCTTCTAGACGCCGTTTCAAAGCGTTACGATGGAGACATAGTGATGATAGACAGTTCCTGTGTTCGTGTTCACCAGCATGGTGCCAACGCTAAAAAGGGGGCTCTGCCGATCCTTGCATGGGACGTTCGCGCGGCGGCCTGACGACAAAAATCCATGCTCTTGTCGATGCAGATGGCAGACCGGTTCGGCTGGAACTCACCGCCGGCCAAGCCGCCGATGCACCAATGGCTGAAAAGCTGTTGAGCGACCTACGGCCCGGCGCGACGATCCTCGCCGAAAAGGCATATGACACCGACGCAATTCGTAACTTTGCCAAACAACGCAAATGCTGGGCGAACATCCCTGCAAAGGCCAACCGAAAGCAGACATTCAGCTTCAGCCGCTGGGTCTACCGTCAGCGCAACCTCGTGGAACGCTTCTTCAACCGTATCAAGCAGATGCGCGGCGTTGCGACACGATACGACCGGCGTGCAGACAATTACATGGCCGCCCTCAAACTTGCCGCAACGAGGATATGGATCGCCTCAGCTAATGAGTCCGCATCCTAAGACTTGCGAATATACACACCTTCCGCAAAAGAGCATCGCGGCTTTGTTCCATAAATCGCATTATGTGATGTTATAACGTCCATAGTGTTGACAGTGGAGCTGCCGAAATATTCTCATCAAACGGCGTGAACCGATCGTGATCATGGAGCACGAGCCCCCGCAGGAAACGATCTCCTGTCGCAGCTTTGAGCTGGCGCAAACCCTTAATGTCCGACGGACGGACTGTTGCCGACGCCTTAACCTCGATCCCAACAATCCGACCGCGACGGTCCTCGATAACGAGGTCCACTTCATCCTGGTCCTTCGTGCGATAGTGAGAGAACGATAGCCGGAGATCGGTCCAGGCTGCGATCTTTAGGATTTCGGATACGACGAAGCTTTCGAGCAAGGGTCCGAAGCGCCCCCGGTCTCGCCGTAGCCTCTCCTCACCATCGCCGCGCACGGCAGCAAGCAGGCCACTGTCGACGAAGTGCATCTTCGGGGTTTTAATCAGACGGCTGAGGCTATTGGTCGACCAAGGCGAGACCAATTTCAGAAGATAGAGGCGCTCGAGGATGCCGACGTATTTCTGAGCTGTGACGCTGGAGATCGCCAGCGCCGATCCGAAACTGGAATTGTTCGTAAGTTGACCCGCGTGTTCCGCCAATACGCTCAGCAATCTCGGAAGCCGATCGAGTTGGTCGATATTTGCGATATCACGAACGTCACGATCCAGAATCAAGGAGATATAGTCGTCGAGCCAAGCTTGTCTTCGACCGGCACTCTTTCTTCGCAAGACTTCGGGATATCCCCCTTTGAGGACAATCTCGATAAGGTCTCCCGCATTGACGGGCGACCCTACTGATGTAAACGGTTCGTCCGAAAACACCCGGTGCAGGAACTCGCCCGGCGCGCGGACGATTTCGGCTTGAGCCAATGGAAATAGCGAGATTACGGCCATACGACCCGCCAGGGAATCTGCTATGGCGGGAACCGTCGCAAGATTGGCAGAGCCAGTGATCAAGAACCGACCCGGTCTAGTGTCGACGTCGACGCTTTCTTTGAGTGCGAGCATAAGCTCTGGGGCTCTTTGGATCTCGTCTATAACTGCCCCATCCAGCCCTCGGATAAATCCGACGGGATCGCTGCGGGCTGCCGCCAAGGTACCTATGTCGTCGAGGGTGAAATATGGCCGACCGTCTGCGACGAACTGCCGCGCAAGGGTTGTCTTGCCTGCCTGTCGTGGGCCGGAAATGAGAACAACACGGGTATCTTCCAGCGCCTCCCGGATTTTCGGGGCGACTTTCCGATCGTAGTAATGTAGCGACGAATCTTCAGTCTTCATTCGACTGTTTTTAAACCAAATTACGGCCAATTCAAAGTCGTAAGTCGACGATTTCAAATCATCGCTGCATTGGCGATGCCGTCGAGCCGATCAACGCTTCCTGCTCAATCCCGGCACCACGAATTCTTTCACGGCGACCCGCCTGCGGTCAATTCTCGTCCATCTAAAGGTTGTCTGGTCGTGCGTTCATGACTTGCTCCGCCCGGCATCAATTGTCGCCTCAGCGGGTAACCTTACCTGCTTACCAACATTCAGGCATGTCCTTGCTTAGCATCTCTGAATTGTAGAGTTTTCACCCGATGGGGCTCCTCAGCGGCAAGGGGGAACGAATGCTGGCACAGATGCGCGCTCAATACGTGGTCGTGGATCCGCTGTCGTCCCTCGCCGGAAACATAGCCGCCGTGGAAGAGCGGCTGCTCGAAATGGGAATGCACTGCGAAGCGTTTACTGTGACTACCGGTGAGGACGGAATGACCCGCCTGAAATTCTGGGAGCCTGACCGTGTGGAGGCCCTGAGGATACTCGCCAGGCTGGACGGCCACGTTTGAGCTTAACACGCGGTTTACATGCTTCGGGTACGGTCCAAGGCCATGAACCCTTACCTCATCATCCTGCGCAGCACTCTCGCCCGGCTACCGGAAAACACGCCAACAGCCCGCCTTGAGGTATACGCCAAGGCGCGGGAGGGCGTGACCAAAAGCGTGGATCGATTGGATCCAAGGCCGTCAGAGGCGGCACTGCGCAGGATGATGGAAAAGCTTGAAGCGGCCATTGCTGAGGTGGAAGCCGAACAGGGCATTCTCTGAGCCCGCCTTAAACTCTTCCGATTGTCCCCTCCAGCGGCGCTACGGTAGACCCCGCGATAACCTGCGAAACCACCACGGGACCTACAAACCGTTCTATGTCGCCGTCGCCGGCATCACGAAGTAGCTCCAGGCTATAACCATCGGCGAGCGCAGCGGCTCGCACGGCATTGGCCATCGGGTGCGCGTCTTCCAGCCTGACATTGCGATGCTCGGCAAGCCAGTCTTCGAGCCAGTCATCTACGGTCCGCATGGGGATTACCTCATGATTGAGCGGAGGTCATGCTTCATGCGGATATAATTACATGGACGCATTTCAGGTTCCACTTTCCTGATGCGATGCCCGCTGAGCCGCGTGCAGTCAGGCCAAGGCCGCCTGCGCCCTGCTCGGGGTTGCGCGACGACAGGCTCTCGGAGCATGGCGCAGACGTCAAAACCAAGAACACCGGCGACTCGATAACCGGCATGATGCGCTCCATGACGCAGGAGGAGATGCTGGAACTCGGCTGGATCGACAAATAGGGTCGCATCATCTCCAGGCACAGCCCCGAACAACGCGCAGAATTAGGATGACTGGTCCTGCCAACGGGTTTGTCCATGAGAGCTTCCGGCGCCGATAACCCACCCATCACGCCGATGAATCGGAGCGCCTCGACCGATTCAAAAGTCTCATTGGACTTGAGGCAGCGGTTTGGCGATGCTGCCGGCATGGCTCTCTACCCGTACCGTCTCTATTGTCGCAAGATCGACCGTACCCAAAACCTGTCGCGCTACTATATGCTCGCCATCGAACCGACGCTCTTCGGTGAAATCGCCGTCGTGCGGCAATGGGGACGGATCGGCAAGCGCGGCGGTGAGAAACGCGACGTTTTCGCGATCGAGCGGGACGCCGCGATCCATTTTCTGATGCTGGTACGCAAGAAGCGGAAAAGGGGCTATCTGCCGGTCATCACCGGTAGATTTGCTGGCGATACGCCGGCTAACCGAGGCAACGGCGAGGATCCGATTGCCGCTCAAGATCGGTTTTGAGCCTGGAGTTGAGGCTCAAATGTTCTTTTCCGCGGACTGGCCTCCACCGGCCTTCATCCGCTCTCGGATCGTGATCTCAACGACTTGCCTCTCTTCGTCCTGCTCCACGGCAGATGCGCACAACAGTTGTTCGAAACGGGCCTTGGAGAGAGCAGGGGCAAAGACGCGCATACTGAGATTCGCATTGAATTCATTCGAAGGTGATCAGATCGGCCGGTTGCGGCAACCTCGGCGGATCGATTTCCCCAACATTTCGAGCGGGTTGAATGACATGGCGGAAAGGTGGGGAGAATGATGCCGTTGCCTCTGGTGAGGTTGCCCTGTTCTGGCCCCCCTGCTCTGGCCCTTCCCGGCATGTGCTTCGCGCCCACTGTTTGGTTATCGAGGATCGGCGCCGTCATAAGTTCAACCCAACGGCGACGCGCTCCAAATCCGCTCCGAATGAACAATCTCCCGAAAGCCCGCGTCCGGCACGTGCGTCGGGGTGGATGACATGCTGGCAAGGTCCAGTTCATTCGGTGCCAACACGGCTGTATAGGCAGCGCGCAAATCGTCGTCGCATGTGTCGGTGGCGAAACGAAGGAGGGAGGACGCGACATAATCCCTGTTCATCTCGAATGAGATCCAGCGCCGATGCAACCTCTCCGCCGCCTCGCCGGTCGTGTTTGATCCGGCAAAGATATCAACGACGAGATCGTCGGGAGCGGTCAGCATCCTGATGAAGAATTCCGGAAGCAATCTTGGAAACCGGGCCGGGTGTGGGGTTACCCCAAGTCTCTTGCAGCGGCGCAGATAGGCGTCATTGCTGCTCGTGTTTGGAATTTCCAGCACGTTGGAAGGAATAGCTCCGCCGTTATCGCGTGCAATGGTTTTCGTCATGCTGTGCCCGCTCGGTCGAACGGCTTCTTCCGTGCGGTTATCTGTTTCCGCGAGAAGTTTGCGCATCCTTTCGCTGTATGGGGTGAGGACGTTTCGGACGTCTGCCTTCGGCCACGGCGATTTGCCGAGCCACAGGATCGTGTTGACGGCGTCCTTGGCGCGGATCTTGCGCTTGTTCACCCATTCGATCGGGCTCGGCAGCTTGGCCGTATTGTGCCAGTAAAATTCCTGGCAAAGATGGTACCCCAGGTCTTCGCAGAGACGAAGAACGACTTTGTAGATGTGAAGGCTGCGAGAAGGGGTGCCGCGTTGATAGGCCCCGCCGAGATCGATGACGAAGCTGCCGTCTGTTGCGAGTTTTGGCATGACTTTCTCGGCAAAGGCGGCGAGCCAGTCGACATAAGCGGTCTGGTCCTCATTGCCATAAGCTTTTGGTCTCAGCAGCGGAAACGGTGGCGAGGTCATGACCAGGTCGACGCTTTCCTCATCAAGCCGATCGATGAGTTCGAGCGCATTGCCGCACCAGGCTTGTCCATAGGCGGTCGAGTAGAGTGGTTGAGCAGGGTTCATCAAGAGAATTCCGGGTGATGAGCGCGACTTTCCGTTCGCGGACCAATGGCCGCGTCGAAAGACACGTGTTGATGAGAAGGATTGGGATTCCGGGTAGCGATCCCGTGTTCTAGGGTCGAGAGGGTTTCGGGCGCCCTCACCCAGGGTCAGTCAAATGGTCGAAGCGTCACGGCGACCTAGTGCCGCGTCGCTGACTTGCGGCCGAATTCAGCTCTTTCCTCGTCATGCTGCAGCTTTACGGCATGGGACACGACGGCCTCGGCGGCTTTCCGGATCTCGTCGCGATACTGCCGTGGCATGTCGGCGGGAAACTGTCCGAACATGAAGAGCACATAGGAGATCGCCATGCAGCCGGTCGATGAGGATAAAGCCCGGGCCAGGTTCCAGACATGCAGATTTGAGGGCAAGCTTACCAACAGCGTCCGCGGCTTGTTCTGTACGTCTGCCTCTTGCCGCAAGCTGATGCCCGTAGGAGTGAGTTGCAGGTACCAACCTGCAGTGAGGCCATCGCCACAGTCGGCCTCGTCAATGCTGCGCATCTGGTTAACCAGCGCCTCGCAGCATGCGTGGAACAGAGCTTCTTGAGCTGCGATCTTGTTCATGTCCATATGTCGGTATCCTATTCGGGGAATAGACGGCCGAGTGGCCGGTGGAGTTGGTAGTGTCGATCGACGACCATTCGCCGGGTTCTATTCGCGCTGACCCTCCGATGCGATTTCCCTCTGGATCAGCGAGGTCACCACTGCACGAATGGTAGTTTCGCGCGGGCGACGTGGATCTTGAGGGCCGTCAGTGTCCCTGAAGGCACGTCGACCGTCAGTCGATCGGCATGGCTTCGCCGCTCCCGCCGAGGCAGGGCATTCGCGTCGTTCTTGTTCATGCTGGGACTCCGTTGGTGTTCGCTACCCGCCGTGATCAGCCAGGTTCCTCAGTCGTCGCCGAGGTGGAGATATGCCAGTTCAAGGGCACGGGGGTGCGCTTCCTTGATGGCGTCCGCGTCAAAGTACGAGCCTCTGACTAGGCAGGTCAGGATGCCGCCGCCATGTCGATCTCGTGGCGGTTCGTCTGCTGCAGGAGCGCATCGATTTGTCGCTGCCGTCCCGGGCTTTTGCTGGCTCTCATGCGCTCCATGTTAGGCGTCCTCGATCTCGAAGAACTCTGCGATGGTTTGCGCGGAGGCGTGCTCCTCGGCAAACGAGCGGGCTTCCGCGATGGTGACGGGGAGCAATCCCTCGCCGCCAGTGTAGCCGCCGTAATCAGAGCGCGACCACCTGCTCAGCGGACCGCCATACCCCGCCAGGAAGAAACGCCCCCGGGGCGACAGGTAAAGGCTTGTATCTTCGTAGCGGAAGTCCCTCGAACCGTTGGAGCTCTCAAAGTTGCAGACTTCGGTCGCCGTGAGTGTGCTGTAGCGGAGACCTTCGATGATTTTGGTGATGTTGTGCGACATCGCATGACCTTCTGTTGGAGACCTGGAGTATGGCTTCGCCATTCGCGCCGAGGTCGTCGTGCGTTAAATTGTCCTGCTGTTCAGGAGGTTATCGACTGTGGAAACCCGCCTTTGTGCGACCCCACATCAAAAGTGTTGGAGCAAACCAAACCGGGCGCAAGAGGGAAAATGAACGTCCGATGCATTTTCTTGGCGGCACTTCGATACCCGATGTTCGATGGAGTGGCGATAATCCCGGCTTCGACGGGTGAACGATCGCGGAGGGGCAGGATCGTACGACTTCGCGCCCTTTGTCACTTGCGGTCGCCGGCGAGACTCTTGGCTTCATCACCAAGGGAGTCCGACATGAAAAAGGAAAGACCAAAGAAATCGCTGTGGAACTTGCTCAACCCGCTGACCTGGTTGGACGCTGCCCTGGGGCTGCTCGTGGCGATTTTTGCCCCAATCCTGCGATTGTTCGGACAGATGCCGCCACCGGACACGGAAGGGTTCGAAAACATACAAACTTCCGACGTCGATGATGCCGATCGGCTTGCGAAACAGCAGCAGGCGGCGGCCGATGCGATGGCGCGGGCGATGTCTCCGGCCGAAGTGGTTCGCCTCTACGCCCGGGCGGACGCTGCCGGCCGTGCCACGATGGATCTGTCTGTGCTGGAAGTGGCGGAACAGGACTGGCTGCTGCGGTTGAGCGACGATGATCTCGTCAAGCTCAGCATGTCGACGACGGCCGCGTGCGCTCGCAGCCTGAAAGCCAGGAGTGTAAAGCCAGCTTATGCCAGGCCGAAGCCGGAGGTGGAGGCGCCCGAGATCCTGAAAATCCCGAGCGCCGAAGAAACCGAGGAGGCAAAGCGACAAGTGGTGGCCGCCCGGTTTCGCGAACTTGTTCTAACCCCTGGCACTAGCAACACGAATGCGTATCGTGCTGCCGACACGCTCCATTGAGATACCATTGCTCTTCATTGCGAAATCGCCCGGCCCGGATCGCGGCCGGCGTTCGATCTCGAAGCGCCGCAGCGCCTCGTACAATTCCGGCATCTCGTGCATCACATCACCACACTGCTTCACCAGACCCTCATCGGAAAGATCGGGGATAACACTCATGCGCCACCTCCCGTACGCAGACGGTCGATATGGGCCTGGCGCTGAGTGAGAGCGGTCTGCAGACGACGGACTTCGGCTTCGAGCGCCGCAACATGTTTGACGGCGCGAATGGCGATATGGCCGAGTTCGTCGGCGCGGCCACGGGCCTCCGCCAGGTCGCACGCGAACTGATAGGCGGCGCGGCGCTCCCGGGCGCGGTCGGCAGCCTGGATGCCGGCGGCGAGCGCGTCATGGAACGTCGACGCGATGCCGGCGGTGAGCAGGCCCAGTTCCAGCGCCGCCTGGCCGGCGGGATTGCGAGAGTTGAAGATCGTCATCGTGTTACCTCCAGCGGATCGAAGCCGGACGCTACAGGGACCTGGCAACGCTGGGAGCCCCAAAACTGCCTGCAGGCTTAAGATTTTACGATCGGCGGCCTTGCCTCCAGATCCGTCCGGTTATCCAGACAGTGTTGCCGCAGGCTGCGGATCGCGGCCGGGGCATCGGGGCCTCGATTGCCGCATGAGGGAGGGGCGGAGCCGAGCCCCATTCCACTCTCATGAAGAATTTGCGCTGAAAGGCGAAATATGTAAATTTACGTAAATTGCCCGGAGGTGTATGATGCAAACTATTCGCTCGATCAACCTGCAAAAGAACTTAGGTGACGTTTTAAGGGCGGCCGATGTCGAAGCTGTTCTGGTGACGAACCGGGAACAGCCTCGGGCAGTGGTTATGTCTGCGGAAGAGTTCATTCGACTGAAGACCGCAGCAGGGGAACCCGTCCCCGCTGAAGTTCGCAAATCCCGACCGACACTCCATAGACGATCGGTCGATCCGCTTGGTTACGATACGCGCGATCCCTCCTATGTTGTCCGAATGGCCGAAGATGCTCTGAATGGACGGAACTCGGAGGAGATCGAGCAAGAGATTGATCGCGCGATGAGCCGGTGGCGCATGCGATGATGGATGACGATATCTCTCGTAGGCCACGCCTTCTCATCCCGGACAATTCGCCGCTTTCCCTGCTCTCCATGGCCGGGCGCGAGGCGCTGGATTGTCTGTTCGTTCCCGGCGTCGACGTCTGGATCACGGATATGGTGCAAATCGAGGCCACACGAGATCCAGATCCTGGCGACGATCAACGGACGGATCAACGCCGAACGATAGCGGAATGGTTTGACGAAAACAGGCATCGAGTTTCGGTGATTGAAACCGCCGTCGGACGCGAATATTCGAAAGCGATGACGAACTGGACGATGGGTGGAAGCCATCCTGACCTGAAGCCGGACTGGGCTGATCGCGGCGACTACAGTCTTTTCGACATTCTCAAGGCGGCAGAAACCATCGTCGAGGACAGCGAGGCTGTCGTTCTCCTGGTCGATGACCGACGCGCCCGCGCAGCCCTCAGGCAGAGCGAAGATCTTAATCTGGACATTCTTTCGACAAGGGCGTTCATCGCGATGCTGGAAGATGAATTCGGTATGGAGAATGCGGACGACCTTTGGCAGATCATCGAAATCGGCGCCGGCGTGAACGAGCACGGAAAATCGCGCGTTCCTGATCCGCTGCCTGAGGATCCCATCTATGTCCGCAAGCCGTAGGAAGAGCGTGGCTACGTTGTACGCAGTGGGGCTATTGCTCCTTGGTTCCGCAATTTTGCGCCATCGATGCTGGTATGGATTCCTCGAAAAAGGCTGGTTCTATCCGTGTTGGAACCTCTTCCATTTTTTGCCGATCCTGATGTCACATAAACGGTTTTATAATTAAAGGCTTGGAGAGCATACCATGCTGCATTTGCCGATCTTTGTCGCCGATGTCTGGCGTGAGTTGAACGCCGTCGCATTATCCTTTTCGCAGGCCATGACCATGAACGATCCTGCCAATATCAAACTGTCTGAGAATCTTTAAAGGACGTTCGTTCGTGACTGGCGGCCGCGTTCAGAGTCCGCCGGTTTTTCGGGATCCCAACGATATCGGTCGGGATAACGTGCGAGCTTGGCGGCGGTTATACCGCCCCGATCGACAGGGTCGACATAGAGCGCCCGGGCAGTCTCCAGTTCGATGTACCATTCCGCCTCGTCCTCGGACATTGACCGTATCGCGGCGCTTCGCTCGCTATCCGGCAGCGCCAGGTATTCGTCCATCCGTTCAGTCTCGGCTGCGGACGGATTTTCGATTGGCAGCCATTTGAGCTGCAGCCAGTCACACACGCATTCGTATTCGTCGTTATCCATTCCGGTGGTCCATCGGGTTCAGGTTCGGCCGGATCGATGCCAGGCGATCCGGCTGAGGGCTGGTTGCCTCGAGCGATACCGGATCATCGCCGTCCGTCGTCACATGGATCCGCATGCGGCCAGAATTTCGCCAGGCCCGGTGAAGCCGAAATCCCCATGCTGGCGGCCAGGCTGATCCGACAACGATGATGTTGAGGATGATGGCCGCCCAGCCGTCTCCCACATCGACTTTAACGCCGCGTGTCATCGTCGCTGTCCCTGGACATCCGCTGCATTTCTTGCATGAAGTCCAGCCCGTCGCCATAATCCTCGAGAAAGTGCCTGAGATCCTCTTTGTCGTTCGGGTCGTAGGCGACATCGACATGGTGATCGCACCGGACGAGGCCAGCGTTTCCACCTCCCCTCGCCCGACCGGCAGATCCGCAGATCTCGCAGGTGAGAAGCGAGCGTGCCCGGGCAGCCTGCCGGATCAGTTGCCAGGCGCGCCAGGGGTGCGCAACACTCTCATCCAGCGGCATGTCGAAGGCGTTATAGGCTGCCTCCAGCCGCAGCGAACCGTCCGGCGCGCGTGTCGCCGAGACGATCTCGATATCCCATTCACGCGGGAGTCTTGAGACCTCGCCCCGGGCCTCGACAAGAATGCGACGCCAGCCTGCGGCGATGAGGATATCCGGCATTGTCCACCTTTTGGTCGGTTCTTATCGACATCAGCTTTTTGGCTGCCTCTCCCGTATCCGCGCATATTCGGCGTCGATCATGCGGCGCAGCCAGTGCCGCAGCCACGCAACGTCTGCCGGCGACAGGTCGAGCACGAAGGGAAACAGCGCCACCTCGTCGCTGACATAGCGGTCGAGATATCCCTCCTTCACCACGCTGCCGCAGGCAGCGTCGGTCAGATCCCCGGCATAGGCCTCGAGCAGTTTTCTCTCGCGCCCCGTGAGCAGAGCAGCCTCCTGCCCCAGCACCGGATGGTCGCCGAAAAATCTTGCCATCGCTTGCGCTCCGCTGTCGCGCCGCTGTCGCCGGCAACGTTCGTCGATTGCCAGGCTTTGAAGATAGCGGCGGAGAAACGCCCGGTCGTCGTCGGACAAGGGCTGTACACCAACCCACCGATCGACCTCGGACCTCAGCCAGAAATCCACATCGTGATCGGCAACCGACATCGCGGCGACAACCGCGATCTCAAGCTTGTCGATGAATTCCAGCAGCAGATCAGCCTTCCGTCCATAATTGGTCTCGATATCAGCCTCGATCTGGCGGGCGATGTCGGTTCGTGGCACGAGATCGATAATATGGCTCTTCGGACGTTTGCGCCCAGGAAGGAGATCTTTCAGAACTTCGGCGGCCTCGGGAGGATCGTCTTGCCCGTCTTCGAGCCAATGCCATGGATCTGCCCATCGTCCGTCGTCCTCCCTGAACGATCCGAGCACGGCAGCATGCTTGCCGCACGTCGTCTTGGCCCACTGCCCGATCCGCAGTCTGCCGGGATCCCCGCAAATGTCGCAGGTTGCCAGCGATCGCAGCCTGACCTCCTCGCGCAATCGCCGGATTTCTGGCATGGCGCCCCGAGCATCGACATCGAATGAGACAAAAAGCACCAGGCAGCCGAACTTTTCCTTGCCGCCGTCCAGCCGGACTTTCCACGACGTCGGATAGGTCCGCATGCGCGAAACAGCATCCCGCACGAGACCGACCCACCCGATGTCGAACATGAATTCGGCGTCGCGAGCCACGACATCATCGTTGTCGGCGATGAGCTGTCCGAAGATCTCCTCGCGGTCTCTTGCGCGCGATAGGGCGACACGTCGCAAGGATTCAAGTCCGACCTGATCCCTCAGGTACTGACGATCGTCATCCGAAAGATCGCGCAAATCCTCGAACTCGCCGGCGACGAAGGCAACGAAATTGGCATCGATGAAATATGTCCGCGTCGCCGCGTAGTGCTGCGCAATCTCGACGATGCGTCCGAGATAGGTCCCACGCAGCCATCGTTTTCGATCTTCCGAATTCATGCTCATGCGGACATCTCTGTTGCCGGGTGTTTGGGCCCGGCTTGTTTCTCACAGTTCGATGATAAGGCCCGGGTTGAAGTTCGGGTTTTCACCGGCATGACCTTGCGGATTGGCGACGATGTCCGCCTGCGGAACCGCAAACTCCCGCGGCGTTCCGTAGATCTCGAAATGCTGGTCGGACTGGCTCCAGAGTTTTGTCATTTTACCCCTCAAGCGATGCTGCGCGGTCCTGGCCGCATGTTCGGCTCATGCGCGGCAAGCCAATCCCTGTCTTCCCTCAAAAGTCTTCCTCATGCCGGACATCCTCTGTCCGAGCCGCACCCACCCCTCCTCCGTGTGGGCCATCTGTTTTTCCCGATGCAGGTACAAAAGCCGGGTCGTCACCCATAGCTGATGATGATCCGGATGATGTACGATGCCGCCGAGCTTCCAGCAGGCCGGCCGGTCGCCGCTCTGGAACAGGACCAGCGACCATGGCTCCAGCAGCGGCGCCGAGATCAGTTCGGCTGCCGAGGGCTCGGTCTTTCGGCACAGGCGAAACTCCAGCGGTGGCAACAAGGCCCCGCCGGGCGCCGACAGTTCCAGCAGCCGGCGACCAAGATGAAACAGCGTCCCGGTGTGCTCGACCAACAGCCATCCCGCTCGCCGGCAGGTCTCGTCGTCAGCGACCCAGTCGGTCGCGAGGTTGGGCTCGATTTCCGGGCAGCGGCGGATGGCCTCGGCCAGCAAGGCTTTGCGGTCCATGGTTTCGATGGCACTGGCGCGCGCAATGCCAAGACTTGCGCGGCGGCGACGGAGCAATTCGTTCATCATGCCCAGTCCGGTGCCTCCGTCGGGATGAACGCATCGCGATCGGGATCATAGACAATCCAGCCCTCCTGCGTCTGGCGAACATCCCGCGGTTCGGGTTCTTCCGGGATCGCCATGATCCCATACTGAACCGCATGATCGTCGCAGGTGACGGTCAGGTATCTGTCGCGTTTGCGAAACCGTCCGCGCCGTCCACAATATTCGCATGTGTGCAGGGACCGGGCCTCGGCCAGCCGATGCGCGTCGGTGATCGTCGTGACAGATGAAAGCGTCTCGCCGTAGGAAGAGTCATAGATTCTCAGCGTGCCGAGCTTTTCCTTCACTTGCCTCAACTCGTAGGCCGCGCTCACCGGCATCTCGCGATCAATGACCACGAAATACTCGTCCAGAATTCTCAGCCAGCCCAATTCACACTGAAACCCAAACCTTGCCGGGATCAGCCGCGGATATCTTGACCTCAGGTCGTCCCATGTGCCCGTCATCGGTTCCATCCTTCCGGCGGCTCGCTCGGTAACATCGCATCGGCGCTCTCGTCGTAGCGGTACCAGCCGCCCTGGCACTGCATCATCCCGTCCATCCGGCCGAGACGCGGTGCACCCCATGATCGCTGGTCCTCGGAGGCATGGTTGTCGCAGACGCAGCGCCACCAGGCGTAGCGGCCCGGCGGCGGCCGCCGGATCCATCCGGCCGCACCGCAGACCTCGCAGGTCAGGCCGCTCTTGATCTCGGCCTTGCCTTTTGCGAGCCTCGCTTGCAGAACCGGCGTCTCGCACCAGATCCGCATTCCGCCCCACTTCTCCTTGATCTCGAGAACCGCCAGCGACGGATCGTGCGGCAGGGCTTCGCCGACAAAAGCCCGGACAAGCGGCAGCCAGCCGATCCCGACGTCGACATCGCGGGCGGCATCGAACACGCCGGGGAAATCCTCGACTAGATCGTCAAGCTTGATGCGCGGATACTCGATCATCGGCATCAGTGCATCCTTTCCATGAGGTAGGCCTGCCAGAGTTTCGCCAGCCACGCGTGCTCGTAGTTCCCGGACGCCTGCAGCAGATCCCACAGGGCCTGGACGTCGGCGCTGCCACCCGGCGCCTCGCCTTCCGCCAGAGGCTGCTGCCTCAGACGGTGTGCCGTCAGCCGGATCTCGCGCTCGGCCGGCCGGTAGCTGCGGCCGAGCCGGTAGATACGCGTTTCGCAACGTGCCCAACGGGGCGGGATGTTCTTGTCGATCTCAACGACAAGCGACGAGTGCCCGTAATGGCCTTCGCCGATCAAGGGATGCTGGAAAAACCACCCGTGGATCTGCTGCCTTTCTCCGAAGAATACCGTTCCCTGAAGCTCCCAGCCCTCGATCAGCGGCGCCGATCCCAAGTCGACTTCGCTTGGTGCACTGCCCATGTCACATCCCGCTTCGCATGCATCACAGGTAACCTCGCGACGCCCTTCCCGGTCGCGGCCGTGTCCGCAGCCGCAGGACATGCAGGTCGCCAGCGACCGGGTGACGGATTCCTGGATCATCCGGTCGAGACGGGTGCGCTCGGCGGGTGTCAGATCGCGATCGTCGCAGCGCACATGAAGCCAGCCGCGGTCACCGTTCATCTCAAGCACCGAAAGACCCGGAAACTCGCGCATCAGGGTCAGTCGCAGGTCGGTGATAAGCGCCAGCCAGCCGATCGCGAATTTCTGCTCGGACGTCATCGGCCGCTACAGTTCTGGTGACATTCGGTGCACAGAAAACGATCGCCAAGCACGGCGTTCGGGTCGTCGAAGAGGGCTTCGAGCCCGGTCTTTGCGATGATCTCGCCGGGCCTGCCGCAATGTTCGCATGCCTCGCAAAGCCGTTCCTGTGCCCGCTCGACGATACGATTGCACATCCGCCGGTCGGCCTCGGTGGCGCCGTCGGAATATCGGATGTCGATGACGACAAACCCCGCATTCCGCGTCGTAATGCCGTATACGCGAGAGGCGCAAAACCGGTCGGCGATATCGAGATCATGAAGCAGGTCATCGACGATCACCTGCAGGCCGCGACGGAACTGCAAATGCTTGATCGGCGGGACGGCATCGCCGTAGCAGGCAATGAGGTGGTTGTACCAGGTGGCATCGGGCCGCAGCGGAAAAGTGTCAGGCATCGAGCGTCTCCCGGATCTCGGCAAAAGTCATCGGCGAAAAATTTGCGATCGGGCTATCGATACCGACATCGCGGCTGCGCCCGAGCGGCGGCAGGGTGCCGTGGCTATGTCCATAGAGGTGGTAGCTGCCGTGATGGGCGGCGGGCCAGGTGCGGCAGGCATAGTGATGCAGAGATAGACGGCAGCCGTCGTCCGTCGTTTCAAGTGCTGCCAAGGGCGGCCGATCCCATGGCAGATCGCGGATCACCTTGTTCACGCGCCCCTGCCTGTCGAGATCGTGGTTGCCCAGGATCAGGATCTTGCGACCGCGGATTTGGTGAAACAGGTGGCGGACATAGTCTGCGTCGCCGGACAATGCGAAATCACCGACAATGTAGAGCATGTCGTCGAGACCGACGCGCTCGTTGATGTTGGCGACGATCCTGGCGTCCATGTCTTCGACGGTGTCGAACGAACGGGTCGCCGGGCAGTGACGGAGAATTCCGTGGTGGCCGAGGTGCAGATCGGCGGTGTAATATTTTGCCGTGAAGCAAGACATGCAAAGACTCCGGAAACAGACATGCGAAAGCGGTGCCCCGCCAAGGGGTCAGGCGGCTATTCGGTCTATTCGGAGTCCTGCGGTCATCGGTGTAGTCCTTGTTCCGGATCCTTGTATAGGGACCCGGAGCGGCTGTGAGCCCTAAAAATGGACGTCAGACGAGAAAATATCAGCGAAGGGCAAATGTCATCCGATCGGATGACGGGTACGCTACACGGGATCACAAACCGAGTTGATGAAGTCCTTGAGCACATCGCGTGTGGATCTGCCGGCATCGGGTTCCATCTCGACTTCGACATAGTCGGGATCGAGCGGTGGAAGGTTCCGCAGATCGTATCTGCCGGAAACACAAGAAGGCTCCTCGGGATCCCGCATCCACAATTCAAAAGCATGTCCGACGCCGCGGTGCTCGAGAGCGGCGATCAGTTCACTGCCGTCGAACAGGACGGTTTGTCCAACGCTGAGCGCCGGGGATTCGCGGGCGCGATCGAGGGCATCGGCCCAGCGTTTTGCCGTCTCGATGACGTCGGTGTTGAGCACGGTGGCAGCCCTCGCGAGCATGCCGATCGGCGGCAGGTCTTTTTCCAGATCCATGCCGCGTCGGATCATCAGCGCCTTCAGGATCGTGACCTGCTGCGACGAAACCTCGGCCTTTCGCCGCTCCGAGAGGGGTCTGCTGGCCTTTGAAACGGTGAGGAGGATCCGGGTGACCGGACGTCCGCGGGTGTCCGCCTCGATCCGGTCATAAGCGATCACCTGGAAACGGCGCACGTGAAGACTGATATCGGCCAGCGCCGGCAGCAGGCAGCGGTGTTCGAAATTCGAGAATTTGAACTTTCCCGGTTCGTATGACCAGCCGAGCTGGTCGGCAAGTTCTTCCGGAGTGACGCTGATCGGATGTGGCCGTTCGAAGGACATGCCGGCGCGAAGGGCCAGGACAGGATAAAGCCGAGCGGCGTATTTGCAGGAAAACTTGGCGAAGGGAGCGAGTTCGAGCCAGGTGTATCCCTTCGCGGCGAGGATCGCCTGCCGGACGACGTCGGGCAGAGAATATCGGATGCAACGTTCTCCAGAAGCGTCAACGTCCTCGGAGCATTGCAGCAATCGGACATGCCGCCGGCCTGGCTCAACTCCGTCTCTGGCCATGAAGTTGTAGCTCACCCGTGTGTTGGTGAGATCGGCCATATATTCCCTGATCCTGGCCGTCCGCGTGACCTGCAGGAAAGCCCTCACAGAGGAAAATGGCACCGTGAACTCGGTCTGCTCGACCAACTTTCGCCGTGCATGTGCCATCAAGTGCTCATAAAGCGCGATTGTTTTTGCGCCCAAGGTTTCCGTCACCGCTCCTGCAGATTCCGCGCTATCGCAAGTTCCGGCGTAGCGGAGCGTCCTGATCAGCACGGCCGCACGCTCGACGGAAATGTCCGCTGCCTGTTCGGACTTCGGATCAAGGACTGCGGCAAGGTTTCCGCGCACGCCAACCCTGCTGGCACCGGTCCCCGGACGGGCTGCTCTCCGTTCGAGGCGTGTCCTGAAGTTCGAAAATCGCGGTGCGGGCATGGATCCTCCTCTCTCCCCTTTGATGGTTCGGCGTCGAGGCGAAGATGACAAGAGGCATTCGGTGCGGACAGGAGACATTTTTTGATCGCGCGGCGCCACGATGTAGCCGGAACGGGCAGTTTTCGGATCAGGATGGTGGCCGAACCCGTTGACAACCCGTGACGGCGGCAGGGTAGATTGCGTTGATCACCAGTGGATACTCTAAGAAAATACACGGACAGCGATTTCGCCGATCCCTCGGCTCTTTCGTGCCTCGCCATCCGACGTGAGGGGTAGAGCGCCGGCCGGCCGGGAAGTGGAACTGTCCCGTCCAGCTTGCCCCTGTCGCCGACGGTCGGGTCGTGGAGTGGGCGGATGTAGCCTGGGCAGGCGGAATTTTGGACAAGATATTTGCCCACGCCACACGTCGCGATAAAATACATAAAACATGAATTTGTGGAGATGCTCCTATGCAGACCTTCACCTCGGTCGATTTGCAGCGGCAGAACGGCGACGTTCAACGGGCAGCATCACGGGAGGGTGTCGTGGTGACGTCTCGTGGAAAGCCCCGAAACGTCATGCTGTCCGTCGAAGAATTCTGCCGCCTCAATCGCATGGCCCACGAGCCGATCCCAGCCGCGCTTATCCTCCGCAGACCTGTGGTCGTTCGCCATGTTCCAGATCCTCTCGGCTACGACGTGAGCGACTTCAGGCACGTCGCGGCCCAGATGTCCGAGGAGGCGATCAACGGTGTCAATGACGATGCGGTCGAGGTCGAGCTGGACAGGGTTAGAAGCCTGTTCAGCGGGGATAGGCGATGATCGACAAGCCGCAAACAGAAGATCAGAGGTCGCCACGTTTTTTGATCATGGAGAACACGCCTCTATCCCTCCTTGGTAGCATCGAGGCGCTGGATTGGTTCTTTGAGCCCGGATGTGAGGTGATGATAACCGATATGGTGATCGCCGAAGCCGTCCGTGACCCTGGTGAAGGACAAGACCAGCGGCGAGATGATCGGGCCTATGTGGCTCAGTGGCTGAAACGCAACCGATATCGAATCAAGGTTCTCGCGACGACCGAAGGTCGACGGTATGAGCGAGAAATGCTGGGAGCGGGCCGGCAAGCCTCAAGACTTGCATCCCGATTGGACGGATCGGGGAGAACGCAGCGCGTTTTCGGCTGTCCAGGACTTCAAATCGGCCCTCGCGCAGCATGAAGAGATTATTGTTGTCATGGATGATCGCAACGGCCGTGATGCGGTACGGGCAGTACGTGCCGACATAACGCTGATGGGCACGAGAACGTTTGTCCGTTGGATGGATGAGGATTTTGGAATAACGGCAGCGGCGACAGCATGGCAGGCTGTCCGAATGGCAACCAACCATGCCGCGGATGAGGGCGAGGAAGACGATCCGGTATTGATCAGAAGGCGATGACCGCCGGAGATTTTGATAAGATCTTGCGCGACGTCGGATCCAGGGAAACGGCTTGTTCCAATGTTGTAGTCGGAGAATTCATCGCCGAATTCGCGGTCCCCGGAGTGCTGCAATGCAGCCGGAACAATCGGTATTCCGGTCAGGATGAAGTCCAAAGACATTGACAACCCGTGACGACGGAAGGGCGGAGTGTGCCGATCACCGGTGGATACTCTAAGAGAGTACACGGATAGCGATCTCGACGGCCCTTTGGCTCTCTCGGGCCTCGCATCACAGCGTGAAGTTTGGAGCGCCCGCTGGCCGGGGAGTGAAACCGTTCCGTCGAAATTGCCTGTCCGGCATTCGAAGACCTGACGTCTATCTTCCCTCTACCCGGGTTATCTCCTTTGGTCTGCCGCCGACTTTGCCCGGATTGCCCCTTGTCACCGATGGCCGGATCGCGGAATGACAGGATTGGCGTTGTCACGTTGTTTGACGGAGGGCGCATGTATCGCTCTTCGCGGAACTCAGACTGTTGCGGCGGAGCGTGAGGCAAGCTGCCGAACCTTGGATTTTCCGATTCATGTCGATTTAAGTTCGGAGGACTGAACAAGCTGTCGCGTCGTCATCGACCCGGGATTTCCGGGTTCAGAACGTCACCGGCGGAGGGGCCGTTCCGGGATTTCTGGGTTCAAAAAAAGTGGACTGTCATTGTAGCCAACAGGTCCAAAGGCTCGTGATAGATGCTCTGCGTCAGCGATATGCGCACATTGAAAACAGAGAGGTAGGGCTTCAGTTGAAGAGCTTGTGGCGATCGCCGACAGGGGCCGCGGTTCATTTGAAGCGGCCTTATACCGATCACGCTGAACTCCTCTATGATGAGAACGGCCTGCCGAAATGACTGTCGATACATCCGCCATTGTGGCGATCCTTTGCAGCGAGCCGGAAGCCGTCGCGTTCACGCGACTGATCCACGATTCTGCGACCACCCGGAACAGCGTGGCAAAACTATCTGGAACTATCCATGGTGATCGAAAGGCAACTCGGGCCGGAAGGCATGAGGCAGGCCGATGCCTTCGTCCGCCGTGCAGCGATCGGCATCGAGCCGGTGAGCGTCGAGCAGGGCCATTTGGCCCGGCAGGCATTCTTTCTTGGCAAGGGCAGACACAAAGCCGGGTTGAATTTCGGAGACTGTTTTGCCTACGCGTTTGCGAAGGATTTCGGCGTACCATTGCTGTGCAAGGGCAAAGATTTCAACGAGACGGACATCCGTTCGGCCGCCTGACATGCGACCTGGAATGATGAATGGGCGGCGCCGCAATAATCCAAGTAATGAGCTCCGCCCATGTGGTTGAAGTCTCAGGCGGAGCCTTTGATGCGCCCGAGGCACGGATCGCTAATCATCCTGCGTAAGCCCACGACCAGGCTCGACGCCTACAGCGGTACCGCAATGTCACAGACGTAGTTGCCGACGGCCGCCACATGCGCGCCGTGGACCACACGGTAGTCAAATGCCGGCATGCTGTAGACCGGGCAGCGCATCGGAGCATTCTTCAATCCAACGGCCTTGTTCGTGATCCCGCTCTGTCCCGGGTTGCTCAGAATTTCCGCCACAAGCCGGGTCCCGGCTTCCGCCATCTCCGCCGTGCCAAGTTCTTCTACAGGATCCGATGTGACGGCGAGTACCCTGGTCTCGCCCGGATCGAGCATGACCAGAACCTGCCCGTTGCATACGCCGTGATAGATGAGTGCCTTGCGCAACGCATGCTTGACCTTGAACGCATCGGTCTCGTAACGCTTAACGAGGTCCGCAACCGGCGTCACGGGGTTGATCGATCCATCGGTGAGATCGTCCTGCATCTTCGCGAGAGGCCCGAAACTGTCGCGGATGGAGGGCTTGAGGTATGGCGTGGCGGTCATGTCTAACTCCAGACTGTTGATGACGAAGGCAACCTGCCCGGCATCGCGCTGCACGTCTAGCGGGTATGGCAACTTTTTTGGTGTGGCTCGCGACGCTCACCGAAATCGGCCGAATTGAAGCCATTGCCGATTGATTTCATTAAGCATTCCTGTTCGCGCATCTTAAACGGCTGATTTCCTATGTCTGCGTTGCAGATGAATTCGGGAGTGGTCATGACGCAGATTGAAGCAGTGCAGCAGGCGGACGGAGCGTTCTGGAAGGGGGTCAACGAAAAGCTGAGGAACCAGTCGAAGACGATCCGGAAGGCAACATTCGCGATTGCCGATATCCTCGCCGAAATCGCCACCGTATCGCCGGCCAGCAAGCTTCAGGCATATCTGGTACGTGAACTGGGCCTGTTCGGAGCCGACGCCGCGGGCTATATCGCACTCGCCAGGCTGCCGGCCGACGAGCGTGATGCGTTGGGCAAGCTTTCCATGCCGTTCTCGACGCTGAAGACGCTTTCGCGCCAGCCGGGCTCGGTACGGACCAAAGCCGCCGAGAAGATCCGCTCCGGCACGCTGCTCGGCAGCCGTGAGATCCTCGCCCTGACTCGGGACGAGAAGCCGTCATCATCGGCAGAACTGGAGCGCAAGCGTCAGGCTGCCTACCTTCGCCAGACTGCCCGCCGCAGGACGGATCAGTCACTCACCATGTTCCGGGCGCAATATGTGTCCTTTGCAGGTGAACTCCTGGACCTGCATCTGAAGTATATGTTTCCCGATGAGCGATCGATCAAACCTGAAGAGAGCAAGGATATCGATGCCAGGATGGCGCGGCTTACGCAGATTGCCGCACGAGCCGTTGCCGATTTCACCGGCATGTTCGATACGGCAAGCCTTCCCAAGATATGGGATAATGACTGCTATACGGGCATGACGGACGATGCGCGGCTTGCCCGCGCGCATGCCGCCCTGTCGGATATTGCGCGCGGTGTCTTCGAACCCTGGTCGGAAGATCCTGACGATCCTCGCCCCTACGGAAACGAGCCCGGGCTGGTCGATCGCTATTACGTCGATGCCATTCTGTGGCTTTGCGGCAAATCCTATCCGTGGAATATCGTCCCGCGCCCGAAACCGGCCGCCGTTCCCGCGCCATATCGCGATCCGGAGCACCGCCTGAGTTCCATCGAGCTTTGTGCCGGTGCGGGCGGGGCGGCTCTGGGGCTTCACGCCGCCGGCTTTGATGCGATGGCCCTGTTCGAGGCTGACAAGCATGCCGCACAGACCTTGCGCCGCAACGACTTTTTGGGTGAAGTGGTTGAAGGAGATCTGACGAAGGTCGATTTCCGGCGCTACGCAGGTGTGGATCTGGTCGCTGGCGGTCTGCCTTGCCAGGGCTTTTCCAGTGCCGGCGATCGGCTTGGCCGCGAGGATGAGCGCGACCTGTTCTCCGCTGCTGTCGATATCATCGATGTGGTGAGGCCAAGGGCGTTTTATTTCGAGAATGTTGAAGGCTTCAAGGAGAACAGGCACACGGATTACCGCGCCGAACTGCATGATCGATATCAACGCCTCGGTTACGAAAGCCGCCTGTTCACGATCAAGGGCGTCGATTTCGGACTGCCGCAGATGCGCGAGCGGATTGCGTTCGTCGGGTTCAGGGAGGGATCGTTGCGACGCTTCCAGCTGCCCGAGGCAATGCCGTTGATGCGCAGATCGATGGGAGAGGCGTTGCTTGATCTGGTTGCCGCCAATGGCTGGCCGCATGCGGAAGCGTGGGCGAGGCGCGTGGACCGGCCGATCTACACTCTGATCGGCGGGTCAAAAAAATCTGGCTCGACATCGTTCTTCAAGCACGGCGACGATCGTTTCGGATCCTTGCAGATCATTCCGAACAAGCTCGCAAAGTCTGCACCCGATCGCGATCATCCAAAAGATGCGCCTTTTGCCTTGACGTTCAAGATGGCGGCGAGACTACAAGGGTTCCCGGACGACTGGGTGTTCACGGGCGCAACACAGGATCGCAAACGGCAGATCGGTAACGCGCTTCCGCCTGTGATGGCGCGCGTCGTGGGGCTAGCACTTTACGCGGCTCTGACCGGGGTGACGATCGACTACGAAAATGAAGTCGCACAACCAATGAAGCGCTCGCCAAGTAATGCAGCGTGGAAGAAGACGAGGACGCTGAACACCCCTGCCAAACGCTATCATCCGAGCCAGGCGTATCTCGAAATTCGCGATCGGCTGGAAGAAGAAGCCGAGGCATATCCCGAACACCTCCTGGCCTGATCCGACGGCCGCTCAACGTGGCGGTGCATAAAAATGTCCGGGTGACATCACCGTCACCCGGACTGCCCTCTTTCGCGTAGCATGATGATGGCACTGGAGCGCAGCTACCCCGTACGCTCCCTCCCCGCCGCGGCCCGGCTTGAAACCGGCCGGCCAGGGTTTGCGGATGACCCCCGCATATCACCGGCAACAATTCCGGTTTGACGCTCCTCGCGATCATCTGCAGGGTCCTGATCAGCCGGACCTGTTGTGCGTTAAGGAGCGATCATGGAACTCTACATCAAAGGTTTTGTAACTGCGTCGATCAACAATATCGACCTCAAGACCACGCTGACCCGTCGTGAACTGAACGACCGTCAGGCTCGCGGCAAGACGCGAGCGGCGATCAGGCGGGATGTGTTTTTCGACACGGTTCGTGACGCGTTGCTGTCGGCGAATTTCGACAAGGTTGACGGAGACTGGGACGCGGCCGCGACCGAACGGGCGAAACTGGATTACATTCGCCGGCTGGCGCCGTTCCTCCTCCCCGATCTGGCTCACACTGCGGCAGCCTTTGTCGTGGATCGGAGCTTCCTGAAGCCGACATTGGGCGATGCGTGTTCATCGGACGAAATCACGGCCGCCACGGCGGTCCTGCAGACACGCGAAAGCACTTATGTCGAGTTCCCGCATGAGACGTTCCTCTCATCAGGCGAGGTCGGCGCCCGGATGGTCATCATCACGACGGTGGACGCTCAGCGGTTCAAGTGGTCGGCGGTGCTTGAGCCGACCGGAGAATTCGCCGAGACCTGTGTCGTGAGCTGGTATGTCACGAGGGGTATCGCCGAGCCGTATACCAACGTCATCTTTGCGGGCAAGGCTCCCGTGATCGCGGACTGGACCAGGATCTGCGACGAGCTGACGCGCCTGGTTCATGCCTGTCTGGCGTGTATTTCCTGTTCCGCCCGGAGTTCCGCGTCCACCTCACGGCGACAGACAGAACAGAGCAGCGATCCTTCCTGCCTTGCGACTGAGGTCGCCGATACATATCCGGGATTCCATTTCCGCGTCGAGCGGCTGACCGCCGAACAGCGTGATGCCGGAGCATTGCGTGCGAACGCCTCCGGCAAGGCACTGTCGAAGCACATCGTGGTTGCGGGGTATTTCAAGAACGTCGCCTGCGGAAAGGGTCGCCAGGAACGGCGACGGACGTGGATCCCCGAACATCACAAGGGGCCGATCCATCAGCCGATCGAGACGAAGGTTCCGCTGTTCCGGGTCGGGTGATCCGCAGTACTTGTCCCCGGGCTGTCGCAAGAGCCTCGCCACCCATCGAATGTGTATTCGAGGAATTATTGGTGGCCTTGTCCACAGTCGGCTTGTCCCCTCTCCTCGGCTGCCCGGCGGTTTGTTTCGCAACGGGTGACAGCAGATTTGACGGTGGCGATTTTTCCGCCCTCCCCCGCTTGTGCCCCGTCCATAAGCCGGACAGCCTTTTGATATCGGTGGCTCCTGACGTCCGTCTCCACGCGGCACGCCTGCCCCGCTCCCGGATTTCCATCAGCCTGAAAGGGTAGAAGATGCTTTATATGGTTCAGAACTCCAACGACTATCACCCGGTCGCGCGTGTCCTCGAAACGACGAAGCCGTTGCCTTCATCGCGCAACGAAAGCAGGAAGACCCTGACGGCTATCTCGAGATTGCACCCGAGGAACTCACCTGCCAGTCCTGGTGGGAATATACCAATAAACGCGATGGCACCTGCATCCATGCATGGGGTGACGACAGTGAATCCTATATCTGGCTCGACCACCTCGAGCGGCAGCATCCCTATGACAGCGATGTCTGGCATTGCCGCGAACTCGGGATCGCAAAAGCATTCGAGCCGGATCTCGAGAAGCCCAGCGATAGTCTGGACCTGAGCGAAGCGATCCTGGAAATCCGCCCGCAGTTGCTGGGGTATCTCGATGAACTCCTGAAAGAGGTGTCGATCGTCACCGCCCCTTCCCTCTTTGCCACAGAGACGTCGGACGTCGTGCGCGCGGTCGAGGCGGCCTATTACTTTAGTTTGCGGCTGGAATATGCAGGCGTCATCGACAGCGCCGGGATGATGGTTCGCCATGTTCTCGAAGGCAGCGATTGGGAGCTTGGTGACGAAGATCCGGTCTCACGGATCGTCCAGAAAGCGACGTGCTCGATAGTTTTCGAGGAAAACATCTCCCGTCACAGGTAACCCCGCAGTGCCAACTTCGAATTTCGCGGCAGCCTGACCGAGTCCGTATTCGGTCGCGCCAAATTCGCATTACCCATCACAGACCAGGAGCCATCCATGACGCCGACAGCAACCGCCACCCGATCGCCCGAGCAAATTTACCACCTGGCCAGCGGGATCGCCGACATCATCTTTGCCTTTGGAACCCGCATCGCCAGCGAATTGTCCCGACTGGTCGGGGTTCTTGACGTTCCGGCATCAGATCCGGAGGGTGGCCGGCTGTGCATCCGGGTCAGCCGGACCGGGGCCGAGGTCGCTCTCAGATCGTCAATGCCCTCGGACGAGGAGTTGAGCGAGGCGGCCGATGAATACAGCTTCTGGTTCGGATTGCCGCCCGAGGTCGACAAGAGCCTGTTGCTTGCCGGGTTGCAGCCGCCAGCTTTGCAGAACCTCGCCACAATTCAGGTCTGGGTCTGGGCGGTCAACAAGGCACTTCTGGACGGGCACCCTCCGCATTCGTCGGTACCGCGTAAATTCACCGATCTGATCGACAAGGAGGCTGCCGCGTTCCGCGCCTTCGTCACGGCCTCGCCGCGAAATGAGCATGTCGACCGTGGTGCCGGTCGGAGAGCGGAAGATGAGCCTTGCGTGCCTGTGGCAGCACTTGCGGGAAAGGCGAGAACACTTGCTGGCAATTCATCTCGATTTGCCGCAAATTATTTTGGGTAGTGACGGGCGCTGTTTGTGACTTGCATCACGTAGTGGTCCCCTTGGATGCACAGGAGAACAACGATGCCGCGGCGAGCAAACCCAGACAACGAGCAGAGGCGACTTCGAACGGAGCGTTGGCGACAGCGACGACGCTCTACCGGCCGACCGGAGGCATCCATCGTCGACCGCGCGGTCGCCGCGTCCTTTTCGGTGTTTCTGGCCAGCAGCTTGCGTGATCCGGAGGAGAACGAGTTTACGCTGCGAGATGTCGTCGCCGGAGCTCAGCGGCTTCTTGTGCGGCAAGGCTACGACAAGAGGGAAAGCAACCTGGAAATGATGCGGCGGATGATGCGGAGGGCCGATCTTCCTCGATTGAACGCGATCATCAATCCACACGAGAACGTTTGACAGGAATGAGTCTTCTCCCCGTTACTTCCGGGTTGTGAATCGGAGATTTCAGGAGCCGGTAGAGACAAGCGGGGGGCTCATCCCCTGCAGCCAGGGGCGCGAGCTACGATCGCGTGCAACGCCCGGAGAACTGATCATCCTAAAGGGGATCGCTGATCTCATAGCGTCGTCGGCTCAAGGCAGCCGATCACGTGCTGCGGTAGACCTTTGCTGTAGTCGAAGATCGTCAGCGACAGTTGCGGCTCCTTTGGTGTCGGCAATGCGGAAGATGTGTCGGCTCCGGCTGCATCCGGAGCTATTCATCGAGGACGTCCACGAACGACGATTACGTTGGCGGCGTCTAGCGGTCACGCTTCAAGCTGCTTCTTTGGAACGTCCACGGCTGTGGAGCTTCGTACAAGCTTCTCCGCGATCTGCTGAAGAAACCTCCCGTACCCGCTTGCACGCCGGCTGAATGCACGACAGCCTTTGATGAGCGGCAAGTCGCACCTGCGCTCGAATGGCCGGAAGTGATCAAGGATGGGCGCTCAGCCACCAGGTGCTTCACGCCGCTATTTGGTAAAATTCATGGAGAGGTACATGCCGAGTTGGGTTGGTAACCGGATAGAGTTCCGTGGTCCGAAGAATGAGATACAACGTATGATCGATGAGTGCTTCACGCGCGAGACGATCGACAACAGATCAGCATTCACCGATTTCGGCGAGAAATTGCTGACGAATGAGGACACTGTTCTCGCTCTCGACTTCGAGCGCGTCCTGCCCCACCCCGTGGCTCAGTCAATTGGGGAGCATGCCTCGGTTAGCGGCAGCATCGAGGCTAAGCAAGCTGAAGCTCAGGACACCGGTCTGGATGTGAGCGATTGGCGTGAAACGCACTGGGGCACTGAATCCAAAGCATGGTGCTCACAGCTCGTAAAAGTCGGTGATCAGCACATCGTGGCGATGTTCCTTACCGCCTGGGCGGTTCCCGAGGGCGTACTCGCCACATTGGCGCACCGATATCCGAGCATCGAATTCTTTGGGCATGCCGTAGATGAGGGATTCGAGTTCGGAGCGACCGTCTTCGGCAAGGGCGGATATTGCAGCTCTGCCTACACGTCGACGCGCGAGGCCAGCATGAAGCTGTGGGAGATCGTCTTCGGACATCCACCGATCGACTGGAGCGACATGGAGGACGATATCGATGACGCGGCTTGATTGAGGCTGATCTGGAAACGATCCAGGAGCATAGGCCGGCTTGAGGCTCACTCGGAGCCATCAAGCGGGTCATGTTTATATCGCCCCTGCTGCGCCAACAGCTCCTGCATCATGTCAAGGCCATCGCCGTAGTCCTTCAGGAAATGTGCCATCGCCGCCTCGGGGTTGTCGAACATGTAACCCGTCGATGCCGTCCCGCTCCAACCGACCGCATCCAAAACATACTCATGCAGCCGACACCGCACGCGCGCTTCCTCGTCAGCACCGACCAGCGTGCCCGGACGGCCGCAGCACTCGCACGTTGCCAGCGACTTCTCGCGGGCCCTATCCCGGATCCGCATCATCGCCCTCCATGGATGCGGGAGCTTGCGATCCGGCGGCAGGTGGTCGTCCAGCGGGATATCGCCGGAGACGTACTGGGCCGATAGCTTCAGTGCGCCGTCGACGCGATCAGCCGACACGATCTCGAAGCACCATTCCTCCGGAAGCTTGCTAGCTTCCTCAACGGCTTCCTGGAGGATGTGCTGCCACCCGTTGGCGACGGTAATATCCGACATTGTCCACCTGTTTGTCGTTTATTTTCGACATCAGTTCGTGTTGCGCTCGGTAGCGTTCTGCCGTTCGCGATTAATCATCTGTGCAGCCGCCTGCCCAGCCGGATCCAGCCATCGTCCGTTCGCGCCATTGCCTTGTCTCGATGGAGATACAGCAGCCGCAGCCACCTCCTGCCGACACCGTCGCGGCTGTAGAGCATGCCGCCGACCTGCCACTGGGCGGGAACGTCTCCGCTTTGCCAGAGCAGTAGCTGCCAATCCTGCATCCACCCGGCGTCGAACATCTCGTCCGCAGTCGGCTCGATCTCGCGGCACAGACGGAACTCGGGCGGCGGCATCAGAGGGCAGCTTGGAGACGATAGCTTCAGCAAACGGTGGCCGATGCGGAAGGCGCTGCCTGTCTGCGATACAAGATGCCACCCAACGCGCTGGCACGTCGCCGCGTCCGGCTGCCAGTCGATGTCGAGGACGTTCTCGATGTGCTCGAAGCGGTGGACCGCCTCGCAGATCAGCGTCTCGGCATCCATCCCCTCGTATGCGATGCCGCGGACGCCCAAACTCCGGCGTCGGGAACGAGGTTTCGTTGCTGTCACGTGGCCCATTCTGGCGGCTCCGCGTTGACGAAAGCATCGACGTCGGGGTCGTAGACGATCCAGCCGTCTGCGGTCTGTCGGTAGTCGCGCGGCTCGGGCTCCTCCGGCACCGCGTAGACGCCATGTTGCGTTGCATGCTCCTCACATGTGACCGTCAGATAGCAGCGCCGCCTCCGGAAACGACCGCGGCGGCCGCAATATTCGCAAGTGTGCAGGCTCCTAGCTTCGGCCAGGCGATGTGCTTCTGTCACGGCGCGAACGGACGACAGCGTCTCGCCGTACGAGCTGTCGTAGATGCGCAGCGTACCCAATTTTTCTTTGATCTGCCCGACTTCGTAGACCGCGCCCTCCGGCATCTCGCGCTGGATCACTTCGAAATAGCGGTCGAGGATCCCGATCCAGCCGATCTCGCACTGAAACCCAAAGTCCGGCCGCAGCAGCCGCGGATACCGCGCTTTTAGATCATCCCAACTTCTCATCGAAATCGCTCCGGCGTCGGGATCGGTACCAGGGTGTCGCTCTCCCTGTCGTACTCGTACCATTGACCACCGACCTGCATCGTGCCAGAGTTCCAGCGTGTCGACTGGCCCCACTCCGCCTGATCCGGAGACGCGTGATCCTCGCACAGCGTCCGCCACCACGCCCACCTTCCCGGCGGCGGTCTGCGCAGCCAGCCTTCGGCACCGCAGATCTCGCATGTGATCGCCGATTTGGCCTCCGCCTTACCCTTCGCGAGCCGCGCAGCCACCACAGGGGTGTCGCACCAGATCCGCATGGTGCCCCACTTTTCCTTGATCTCGTGCACGCTCAAGCTCGGATCATGCGGCAGCGCCTCGCGGACGAAATCGCGGACGAGCGGGAGCCAGCCGGTCCCGACGTCGACATATTTCGCTGAATCGAAAACGCCCGGGTAGTCCTGCTGCAGTGTTGGTTTCCACGCAGAACTGAGCCGGTTAGGCGCATAATTTCCATTGAGAATTGAGCCATGTGAACCTTCCCCCCAACGCGGTGAGCGACGGGGGCAACGGAGTGATCCACATGGGACTTTTAAACATCATCCGTCGGATGGCGCTGCGCGAGAAGCAGTCGATCCGGGAGATCAGCCGGCGCACCGGGCTGTCACGCAACACGATCGCGAAGTATTTGAGCGCTGGTACGATCGAGCCGACGTTCATGGTACCGGAACGACCGAGCAAGCTTGATCCCTATGCCGACAAACTTGCTGGCTGGCTGAAGACCGAGGCCGGGAGGTCGCGCAAGCAGCGCCGAACGCTGAAGCAGCTTCATGCGGACCTGGTGGTTCTCGGCTTTACCGGCTCCTATGGTCGGGTCGCCGCATTCGCCCGTGACTGGCGGTCTGAGCAGCAAAAAGCGGGCCGCGGCATATTCGTTCCGCTATCCTTTCGCCCAGGCGAAGCATTCCAATTCGATTGGAGTGAAGATTATGCCGTGGTAGGCGGCGAGCGCACGAAGCTTCAGGTCGCACATATCAAGCTATCACACAGTCGCGCGTTTCTGGTCAGGGCCTACCTGCTGCAAACGCACGAGATGCTGTTCGACGCCCACTGGCACGGCTTCCGTGTGTTCGGCGGCGTACCTGGCCGCGGCATCTACGATAACATGAAGACCGCGGTCGATCGCGTAGGCCGGGGCAAGGAGCGGCAGGTCAACATCCGCTTCCTGGCGATGACGAACCATTATGTCTTTGCGCCCGAGTTCTGCAATCCAGCGGCAGGTTGGGAGAAAGGTCAGGTCGAGAAGAACGTCCAGGATGCCCGACCACGCTTGTGGCAACAGATGCCGGACTTTCCCGATTTGGCGGCGTTGAACGACTGGCTGGAACAGCATTGCCAGGACCTATGGCGGGAGACGGCGCATGGAACCTTGTCCGGCACGATCGCGGATGTCTGGGCTGATGAGCGGGCAGCATTGATGTCGCTCCCCGCCATGTTTGACGGCTTCGTCGAGCAGAGCAAGCGCGTCTCGCCGACATGCCTGATCACCTTTGAGCGTAATCGTTACAGCGTGCCAGCATCGTTTGCTAACCGGCCCGTCAGCCTGCGGATATATCCCGAGAGACTGGTGGTTGCGGCCGAGGGCAATGTCCTATGCGAGCATGAGCGGATCATTGAGCGCAGCCACGACAAGCCGCCGCGAACGATTTACGACTGGCGACATTACCTTGCCGTCATCCAGCGCAAACCCGGTGCCCTGCGCAATGGTGCACCCTTCCTGGAATTACCGCTGGCCTTCAGACAGTTGCAAGATCAGATGCTTCGCCGCCCCGGCGGTGATCGTGAGATGGCCGATATCCTTGCCCTTGTCCTTCATCACGACGAACAGGTCGTCCTCAGGGCTGTGGAACTGGCCTTGGATGCGGGGGTGGCGACCAAGACGCATGTGCTGAACCTGCTGCATCGGCTGATCGACGGCAAGACAATCGATGGTCCCGACATCGATACGCCACAGGCGCTGACCTTGCTGCGTGAACCCAAGGCCAATGTCGAACGCTATGATGGCCTACGCGCCCGGATCGCAGGGGGTCGCCATGCGTCATGACCCCGCAAGTGCTGCCGTCGTCATCATGCTGCGGAGCCTGAAGATGTATGGCATGGCCCAAGCCGTCACGGACCTTATCGAGCAAGGCGCTCCCGCCTTTGATGCGGCTGTGCCCATCCTATCCCAGTTGCTGAAGGCCGAGATGGCCGAGCGCGAGGTCCGCTCCATCGCCTATCATATGAAGGCTGCCCGCTTTCCTGCGTACAAAGACATCTCCGGCTTCGACTTCGCCGCCAGCGAGATCAACGAGGCCACCGTGCGCCAACTGCACCGATGCGAGTTCATGGATGGGGCGCAGAACGTTGTCCTTATCGGTGGCCCTGGCACTGGCAAAACGCATGTCGCGACCGCTCTTGGAATCCAAGCCATCGAGCACCATCGCCGAAAGGTCCGCTTCTTCTCGACCATCGAACTGGTCAATGCTCTCGAACAGGAGAAGGCCAAAGGCAAGGCAGGCCAGATCGCCGAGACGCTGGTTCGCCTCGATCTGCTGATCCTGGACGAACTGGGATATCTTCCCTTCAGCGCGTCCGGCGGGGCGCTGCTCTTCCATCTGCTGAGCAAGCTCTACGAGCGGACCAGCGTGGTGATCACCACCAACCTCAGCTTCAGCGAATGGGCAACCGTCTTCGGCGACGCCAAGATGACGACCGCCCTGCTCGATCGTTTGACCCATCGTTGCCATATCCTGGAAACCGGGAATGACAGCTTCCGCTTCAAAGCCAGCTCGGCTGCCGCAGCACACAAGAGAGGAGAAAAAGCCAATCCCTTGACCAAACCCTGATCAGAAAACCATACTCAGAGGTGGCTCACTTCTCGGTGGAAAAACCGGCTCAGTTCCGCGTGGAAACCAACAGCCATGTCCCCATCATCGTCATTTGCTGCGAGACAAGACCACGCAGCTTCTGCATCTGTGAAACCTGCTGGGCGGCAATCTGGTGTCCGACCTGGAGGGCCTTCATTTGGCCGTCGGCCGACTCCGACATGGATCGCAACGAGGTCATCGTGCTTTCCTCCGTGTCGAACTGATCCGCTGTCAGGCTCGCCGCCTTGAGCGTGCTGCCGATCGTGTCCCGGTTCGTGTCCGACCAGGATTGGTAGGTGTTCGAGAAAGACTCGGCGTTCGGCAGGTTGGTTTTCAGATCCGCATAGCTATTAAACCGCTGCTGAAGGACGTCGTCGGCATTGCCCATTGAGAACGAGATGCTCTGCCCTTGATCAACAATGCTGCGCAGGCGGTTGAGATCGCCCTCGACCTGGCCCCAGATATGATCAGGGAGCTGCGCTGTGTTCTGCAGCATGTTCTCATAGATCTTCAGTTGGTTCTGAATCTGCTCTGCGAGTTGCGTGATTTGGGTCAGCTGGTTATCGACCTGCAGGCCAGAGCTTTTGAGAAGATCGATGAGCTGAGCATTGTTGGCGAGCTGCGTCCATTCGGTGGCGGCGCCCGTTGCAGAGCCCGCATGGACGGAAGCAATCGGCAACAGCGCGATTGCCGCAGTCATCGTTGCGACGATCCAGTTACTGGGCGTTGAGGTGCGACGTGGCATCCGGAACTCCTCTCGATTCAAGCCAATGGGTTGGCCAGTCCTGGCCATATTCCGCCTTCAGCGCGCGGATCCGCTTCAGGTCTTCCTTTCCGGATGCGCCCACAAAGCTCAGTGCCACCGGCCCGAGCGACATATCGAAAAGCCGCCGTCCGTCTGGCGTGGCGACATAGTATTCGCGTTTCGGGATGGCGCCCGAGACGATCTCGATCTGGCGCTCGTTGAAACCGATCCGCTCGTAGAATTCCCGCGTGCCCGGCTCGCGTGCGGCACCATTCGGCAAGCAGATCTTGGTCGGGCAGGACTCCTTCAGGACGTCGATAATGCCGGAGCGCTCGGCGTCGGAGATTGACTGCGTCGCCAATACGACGGCGCAATTGGCTTTGCGGAGAACCTTCAGCCATTCCCGGATCTTGTCGCGGAAAACCGGATGCCCGAGCATCAGCCAGGCCTCGTCGAGGAGGATGAGGCTCGGAGAGCCATCGAGCCGCTTCTCGATCCGGTGAAAGAGGTAGGTGAGAACGGGCACCAGATTACGCTCGCCCATATTCATGAGATGCTCGATCTCGAAGCACTGAAACGCTCGAAGCGTCAGCCCGTCCTCTTCCGCGTCGAGAAGCTGACCCATCGGGCCGTCGACGGTATAGTGATGGAGTGCGTCCTTGATCTCGCGCATCTGCACGCCGCTGACAAAGTCCGATAGCGACTTTCCGGGTGCTGTCGCCATCAGCCCGATCTGGCGTGAGATTGCATTGCGATGGTCGGGTGTGATGGTAACGCCCTGCAGGGCGACAAGCGTTTCGATCCACTCGGTCGCCCAGGCGCGATCGCCATCTGTCGAAAGATCGAACAGAGGGCAGAACGCTAGCGCTTTCCCCTCCCCGTTCTGATCGTTGCCGATTTCGTAGTGATCGCCGCCGGCGGCAAGCGTCAGGGGGAGGAGCGAGTTACCCTTGTCGAAAGCAAAGATTTGAGCGAACTCGTAGCGACGGAACTGCGCGGCGATCAGCGCGAGAAGCGTCGATTTTCCCGAGCCCGTCGGTCCAAAGATCAGGGTGTGGCCAACGTCGTCGACATGCAGGTTGAGACGAAACGGCGTCGATCCCGAAGCGACCTGCATCAGCGGTGGCGAGTTCGGCGGATAGAAAGGGCACGGCGCCACTGGGTTACCCGACCATACCGAGTTGAGCGGGACGAGATCTGCCAGGTTGCTTGTATTGATCAGCGGCTCACGGACATTGGCGTACCAATTCCCCGGCAGACTTCCGAGAAACGCATCTGTCGCGTTCAGGGTCTCGACGCGCGCTCCGAACCCCTCTGCCTGGACGAGCCGGCGGATGGCTTCCGCCTTTTCCTGCAGAGCGTCACGGTCATCATCAAACAGGATGACGACAGGCGTGTAGTAGCCATAGGCGACAAGCTGGGACGATGCCAGAGCGATGGCGTCCTCGGTCTCGGCAACCATGGTCATGGCATCCTGATCGACCGATCTGCTCTGGGTCTGGAAAAGCTGGTCGAAGAAAGGTCGAACCTTCTGCTGCCATTTCTTTCGCGTGCGCTCGAGTTTCTGGCGCGCCTCCTCGGCATCGAGGAAGATGAACCGCGACGACCAGCGGTAGGTCAGCGGCATCAGATCGAGATTGTTGAGGATGCCGGGCCAGCTCTCGGCCGGCAGCCCATCGATGGCTACAACCGCGAGGAACCGGTTCTCGACCTTTGGCGTCAGGCCATGCTCCAGCTCTGCCGTCGCCAGCCAGTCGAGATACATGGGAACTTCCGGTAGCCGAACCGGATGGCTCTCCCCCGTGATGCAAAATCGAACAAACTGCATGAGGTCGTCATAGCGTGCGACCCGCTCCCCTCCCCTCTCGCGGACCTCGCGGGTCTTCATGCGAGCGATCGACAAAGTGTTAGACAGGTACTGTTCGATTTCCCGGATCGCGTTTCGAAACACGAACAAGACCGTGTCGGCATAAGACTTCTTCCTGCTCTCCTCGTCCGAGTAGATGTATTTGCTAAGCGCCGTCTTCTTCGACTCGAGCGGCCGGTAGGTGAGAATGATCGCGTGCTTGCTCTCGAAATGCCCCTGCTCCCGCCCGAAATGAGCACGGCGCTCGGCATCGATCGCTCGGGTGACAGGATCCGGGAAACGGCACTGATCTGGCGTGGGATAGTCGACCGTCGGCACGCGGATGGCTTCGACTTGGATCATCCATCCGGTCCCTAGTCGTGAAAGAATTGAACTGATCTGTCGGGACAGCTCGTTGCGTTCGAGGTCGGTGGCGCTTTCGGAGTCCGGACCCGCGAAATACCAGCCAGCCATCAGGCTGCCGTCCTTCAGCAGCAGGACGCCGTTGTCGACCAGGCCGGCGTATGGAACCAGATCAGCGAACGAGGGACCGGTCGTGCGGAATCGTTTGAGGGCAACCATCAGGACACCTCAGTATCTTCGCCACGGCGCGGCCGTTGGCCGGTAGTGGGGCTTGTAGGAAATGTGACGGGCATAGACCTGCCGCATCAGCGGATCGGATTTGGCCATCATGCGAAGCAGACCGACGATGACGATCCAGACGGCCACACCGAAGAGCGCCGAGTAGACCGTCAGGACAACGAAGATCAGGATCACGGCGGCGAGCCCGGTGATCAGCACCAGCTCGCGGTCGGCGCCCATCAAAAGGTTCGGACGCGACAGCGCGCGATGAATGCGATTTCGTTGCAGTCTTGAGGCAGCTTCAGCCATCTGTGCCCTCCCCTGATTTTATAGCTGGGAAGGTAGAGGTGACTTTCTCCGAAATGCCGATCGATGCACCGGTGGCGCCAAAGAGGCCGACGATCGTCGTCGCACCGAGCAGAATGCCGGCGACCAGGACGACGTACATCAGCCTGCGCGCGAAATCGTTGAGTTCGCCGCCGAAGATTAACATACCGCCAGCGATGGCAACGGCTGCGAGCGCGATGTATCCAGCGACTGGACCTGTGATCGATTGCTGGATCTGCTCCAGAGGACCTTCCCAAGGAAGGCTGCCACCACCTGAGCTCGCCATCGCCGGCACCACGAAGGCAAAATGAGTTGCTATTACTGAAAAAGCGAAAACATTGGTCTTACGCAACATGACGGGCTTCCTGTTCTTCCGTAAGGTGCTCGGACTGGATTTCGTATTCGCCTTTGGCAAAACGCTCGACGGTTATGATGTCACGGACTCTCCTGCCGCGGGGCGTGCGCTCGATCGAAACGATGAGGTCAACGGCCTCACCAATGACTTCATGCATTGGCTGTTGGCTTGCCTCTGCCGTGAGTTGTTCAAGCCGGCGGAGTGCGGACATGGCGGTGTTGGAGTGGATGGTTGCGACGCCGCCCGGATGCCCTGTGTTCCAGGCTTTAAGAAGCGTGAGGGCTGCGCCATCGCGCACCTCGCCGACGACGATGCGATCAGGTCGAAGGCGCATCGTACTTTTGAGCAAGCGGGCCATATCAACGCTGTCACTTGTGTGGAGAAGAACGGCGTTCTCGGCGGCGCACCGGATCTCCGCCGTATCTTCGAGGATCACCAGTCGATCCTCTGGCGCACTTCTTACGATTTCGTCGATCACTGCGTTGGCTAGCGTGGTTTTCCCGGAGCCGGTCCCGCCTGAAATGATGATGTTCAATCGCGAGGCGATCGCGCTTCTGATCGTTCCTGCTTGCAGGTCTGTCATGACGCCGGTGCGAACATAGTCATCGAGCGGAATGAGACGTGAGGCACGCCGGCGTATAGTGAACGCCGGTTTTGCAACGATGGGAGGCAGCAGGCCTTCGAACCGGTGCCCCCCGATTGGCAGCTCACCGGAGATGATAGGTTGATTGGTATCGACCTCGGACTGAAGAGCGTGCGCAACAGTCCCGATGACCATCTCCGCCGCAGCGGATGACATTTCCCCGGCAGGCGCTACGCCGTGACCAAGCCGTTCGATGAACAGCTTGCCGTCTGGATTGAGCATGATTTCAACGACATTACTGTCGTCGAGCGCGACGCATAGCTGATCGCCTAGCGCCTCCTGGAGCTTGCGTACAAGTCTTGGATGGGAAAGAAGCTGGGTCACGTGGCTGTCCTCAAGCGGCCTTGTGGAAGGAAGTAGCGATGAGCGACCGATAGTGCGGTGGCTGCAACCGCTGGAACGAAGCGCGGTCTGCGGGGAGAACGCCTGCAATTGCCGTGGTGACGCCAATCTTTTGAGGTGTTCCCAGTCGTTGCAATGGCCATCCGACACGGGAGAGGATCCGCTCAAACCGCAGATCCGTCACGGTGACGATGTCGCTAAAGCCGTTGACGATTGACCACTCGATGATGCCAGCAAACATTGCTTGCGTGACGTTGTTGATGGAGCTCTGCGCACTCGATCCTTGCGATTGCGTATCGACGCAAAAACGTGAGCTTTCGATCATTGCGGCGTGAGCAAAGAGCCTCCCATCTGGAAGAAGTGACGGGAAAATCTCCTGGATCATTGTCGGCCCGGTGGCGGGTAGAAGCCGTGCGCAGCCATGGACACGATCGTCACCCCCGACAGCTAGAATGTATGTTGGACGTAGATCATCGAATCGATCCATCTCCATCCCGTCATCAACGTCGACTTCCCATCCCAACCGGTCGGCGAAGACTTTTGCCCGGAGGGCGTGCTGGGCAGCGAGCAGTCTCTCTTCTTTTGCGGTTCGAGGTGTCGAAATCGCCAGTAGCTGCATGGATATCTCCGTCGATGTTGAGTCGATTGAGATATGTGCACGGATCGGAACCGAGCGGCAGTTGTAGGATTCGACAAATGAGAATCGCGCTGAGTCGCGGTAGACATGGCGACCGCATGCGTTTGGCAGAGGAATCGACTGCTTTACGGGTTCGGCAAGTTGCAGGATTCACAATAAAACAAATGAGGAACAGGAAGCTACAAGGGAGATGCTAAGTTACTGTATAAAATACGTAATCTGTTTGGGTTACCGTAGGTGGCAATGCGTCGATTAAGGTTTCGTTAACCATTAAGTCCTTGCCAAGAAACTGGTTGCAGGTATCGTCACGGTAAACAGGCCGTTTCGGCTTAAAATCCGTGATAAGAGAGATCATCGTGAGCGTGGCTAAAAACGTGAATAGGCACAGCCTCCCAAGTGCTGATGAAACGATCGGGGCGCAGGCTGAACTCCTGAGCTCTCAGCTTCAGTCTATGAGCGAGGCGCTGTTCCCGCCGACTTCACAAAAGGTCCTCCGTAAGTTTACGTCGGGTGAAGCTGCTCGTTTGATCGGAATATCTGATTCCACGTTGCGCAAGATGACGCTGGCTGGTGAAGGACCGCAGCCGGAAACTACGAGTAACGGGAGGCGCCTATATAATCTCAGTGAGATCAACCAGATTCGTCGACTGCTCGCCCAATCGACACGCGGTAGAGAGACGATAGAATTTGTCCCTCACCGTCGCCCAGGTGAGCATCTGCAAGTCCTTGCCGTCACCAACTTCAAAGGCGGGTCCGGCAAAACGACAACGACAGCTCATTTGGCACAATTTCTGGCTCTCCAGGGCTATCGCGTTCTAGCCGTCGATCTCGATCCACAAGCCAGTCTTTCGGCACTGCTAGGCGTTCTTCCGGAATTGGATGTCGCGTCAAACCACACTCTATATGCTGCAATTCGTTACGACGAAGAGCGTCGCGCACTTTCGGAGGTGATCCGGCCAACTTACTTCGACGGCCTGGATCTCGTCCCAGGTAATCTAGAACTGATGGAGTTTGAGCATACGACGCCCAGAGCGCTCAGCGCGGGGGCTTCAGGCGAAACGCTGTTCTTTGCACGAGTGGCGGCGGCGCTTGACGAGGTTGCCGACAACTACGACGTCGTCGTGATTGACTGCCCTCCTCAGCTCGGCTTCCTAACGCTCAGTGGATTGTGCGCAGCGACTGCGATGATCATCACGATTCATCCGCAGATGCTCGACATATCGTCGATGAGTCAGTTCCTTTTGATGACGCGTGATCTGCTCGGTGTAGTGCGGGATGCTGGCGGCGAACTCAAATATGATTTCATCCGCTACCTATTGACCAGATATGAGCCTCAAGACGCTCCTCAAACGAAGGTCGCGGCTCTGCTCCGTAATCTTTTTGATGACTACGTGTTGACGAATCCCATGCTGAAGTCTGCAGCGGTATCGGACGCCGGCCTGACCAAGCAGACCCTCTATGAGATTGGTCGTGAGAACATGACTCGCTCCACCTATGATCGGGCGATGGAGTCGTTGGAGGCGGTCAACTCGGAGGTTGAGACATTGATTAAGCAGGCTTGGGGTCGGGCATGAGTACCCAATTCGGTTCTCCACATAATGATATCGCGGATTGTTGGGAGCTCCCAACCATTCCGATCAGCCCATCTTCCCAGAGTGTTGAACCGCGTTTGTTGGGAGCTCCCAACAGCGAGCCAATTGATCGGGACTCTCATCCTGGAGTAAGTTCATGAGCCGCAAGGATTCCATCGACAACCTCTTCATGAAAAAGCCGGTCGTCACCGCATCGTCACCGGCCAGGTCTCCTGATCGGGTGCGCACTGGTGCAATATCGGCGATGGGGTCCTCACTCCATGAAATGGCGGAAAATGCCAAGCAAGTAACCAAGCTGCAGCAACAATTGGCCGAAGGTGAACCGGTCGTTTCCCTCGACCCGTCTGCGATCGATAACTCAAAGATAACTGATCGCATACAGCTCGAGGTCGACCCCGATTTTGAGGCGCTGGTAGCAAGTATTGCTGAACATGGGCAGCAGGTGCCGATCCTTGTTCGTCCAAATCCTGAAACTGCGGGGAGGTTTCAGATTGCATATGGACGACGCCGTTTGAGAGCTGCCGAACAGCTCGGGCGACCTGTCCGAGCAATTGTTAAAAGTCTTTCTGACAGCCAACTCTACATTGCCCAAGGCCGGGAAAATCTGGATCGGAAAGATCTATCCTTTATCGAAAAGGCCTTTTTTGCACGAAATCTGGAGGACGGTGGGTGCGACCGCGCCACTATTATTTCTGCTCTCGTTACGGATAAAGCGGATGTGAGCAGATACATTGCGGTGGCCCGACGATTGCCGGACAGTGTCGTAAACTTGATTGGCCCCGCGCCCAAGGCGGGACGCGCCAGATGGATGGCTCTGGCCGAACATCTTGCAAATCCATCAATGGTCGAAGCGGCCCAGCAGATTCTAAGAGGATATGTTGAACAGCGGCTAGACAGCGATGCGCGTCTTAGTGGCTTGCTGCGTGAGTTGTCCGGGCACCCCAAGGTAAGCAAAAAGAGATCTGAGTCGACGGACGTTTGGAGAACTCCGACGGGTAAGCGCGCAGTGAGCATCGAAGCGAACGATGGCAAGACGTCCATCGTTTTCGAAGAAAAGGCTGTTCCAGCGTTCGCCAAGTTTGTGTCAGCGAGACTGGATGAGCTTTACGAACAATTTCAAAAACAGAATCGCGAGGGGGATTGATGATGAATTGAGCCGCTGGACTGTTTCACGGTGAAGCAAAATCGGCAAAGAAAAAGCCCTCCGAAATGAATTCCGAAGAGCCTTCTCCACTTTGGTCGGTTGAGAGAATCGCACTTCTCAGAATCCCCGTCAAGAGTCTTTGACGTCGTTCCGGCGAGCGTTTTTCTGTTGCCTTTCGAAAGGTAGGAAAATGCATCCCGAAAATGTAACGACGCCCTTTGGGCGGCGGCCGGTCGTGCTTGCTCTCGTAAAGAGACAGCTGCAGACGTCTGAGACGAAACCAAACCGCCCGGTCGAAAAATGGAAGGTGTTTCGCGACGCTTGTGAGGCCCGTGAACGCCTCGGCCTCCAGGACAGGGCGCTGACTGTGCTGGACGCACTGCTGACGTTTTATCCAGAGAGCGAGCTCAACTGCGATAGTGGATTGGTGGTCTTTCCATCCAATGCTCAGCTGTCTGTCAGAGCGCACGGCATAACCGGAACGACCTTGCGGCGGCATTTGGCTGCCTTGGTCGAAGCCGGGCTCATCCAGCGCAAGGATAGCCCGAACGGCAAGCGCTACGCTCACCGGGACAAGGGTGGCGATATCGAGCAGGCTTTTGGATTCGATCTTTCTCCACTTTTGGCTCGTGCTGCGGAACTTGCAGGTCTGGCACAGGAAGTCGCTGCCGAGCGCCTGCAGTTCAGACGAGCCAAAGAAGCGCTGACTATCTGCCGGCGTGATGTACGCAAGCTGATCTCCGCCGCGATGGATGAGGGGGCCGACGGCGACTGGGAAGCCATCGAAGACATGTATGTCGGCATTGTCAGCCGACTCCCCCGCAATCCTGACCGTCGCCAGGTGGAGGCAATCCTCGACGAGATGCAGCTATTGCGCACCTAAATCCTCACCCGTCTGGAAAATCAGTCAGATTCTCAATATATGGACGGCAATGCTGTTCAAATTGGCTGTCACATACAGAATTCAAAACCCGAATCCATCCATGAACTTGATCCTAGCTCTGGAAAAGAGCAGGGCGGAGCCGTCGAGCTGGAAGTAGAACCCAAAGCGGTTGCTCAGCCGTTGGCAAAACCGGAACAGATTAAGGCGTTCCCACTGTCGATGGTCCTGAAAGCCTGCCCGCAGATTTTGGACTACGGGCCCGGCGGGACGATCTCCCATTGGCGCGAGCTGATGGGGGCCGCGGTGGTGGTTCGATCCATGCTTGGCNCAGATTTTGGACTACGGGCCCGGCGGGACGATCTCCCATTGGCGCGAGCTGATGGGGGCCGCGGTGGTGGTTCGATCCATGCTTGGCGTTAGCCCGTCGGCTTACCAGGAGGCTTGCGAGGTGATGGGGCCGGAGAACGCCGCGGTTGCGATGGCTGCAATCTTGGAGAGGGCAGGGCACATCAATTCGGCAGGTGGATATCTCCGCGATCTCACGCGCCGAGCGCGGGCAGGGGAGTTCGGGCTGGGACCGATGCTAATGTCACTGATGCGTGCCAATGCGAACGGCGATCGGAAAACGGGGTGATGGGTTATACGAGGTACCAGGTAGAGGCATGATCGTACGGCAGTGGCGCCGCATTTCATACAGCACTCGTTCCACGGTTTATAGCTGGCGCGCCCTCCCATGAGAGAGCATCACCGAACTAGAGCAGCCTGGCTGCTCTGCCACTCCGTCTCGTTGCGCTATTGTAGTATTCGGATGCTTGCTGAACCGATCGATGCCGGGATTGCTCCATGGCTTCTGGAAGCGGAATGCCGCGATTGGCTGCCTCGGTCAGGTAGCCGGAGCGCAGGCCATGGGCGGAAAACTCCGCCGGGTCCAGCCCTGCCATGAAGGCGCGCTGCTTGACGATATCGTTGATGGCTTTCGGATCCAGCGCGCGCTTTGAGACATTGCCCCAGCGATCGATCGCCCGGAACACACTGCCGCTTTCGATCCTGCCGGCCTCGAGCCAGCCATTCAGCGCATCGACGGGCCGGCCGGTGAGGTAGACAACCTCTTCGTTGTCGGCGCCGCTGGTCTTGGTGCGGCTGAGTTGAATGGACAGCGAGGGCAGGGGAGCTGATCCTTCAACCGGGATAGGTGCTTCCATGACCAACTGCTCCTTACGCAGCCCCGCCACTTCGCTGCGGCGCCTCCCACCGGAGGCAAAGGCAACCATCAGGATCGCCTTGTCCCTGACATCGCGCAGGCTGCCGGCCCGGCAGGTGCCAATCAGCTTCGACAGGACATCGCCTGTCACGGCCTTGACGCTCTTGCGCCGCTTCGGGCGTGGCGTTGCACGCACCGCCAGCCGGATGGCCGACTTGAGGGCAGGGGAGGTGAAGGCACCTTGCAGTCCGCGCCATTTGGTCAGCGTCGACCAGGTTGCCAGACGTCGGCGCACGGTGTCGGGTGCATGGGGGCCTGAAGAACGGAGAAACCCTTGGAGGCGAAGCTTGTCCTCGACCTCGGCCGGCATGCCATGATCCGGATCCGTCAGACGCTTTTCCGGATCCCAGAGGTGATGAGCGACAAACTTCAGCAGCAGCGCTTCCGGCGCGGGCCAGGCGAGTGATCGTCCTGATGCCGCCAGCGACCAGGCCTGCAGGTAGGCGAGATCGGAGGTGAGCGCGCGCAGTGTATTTGCGCCCATGCCTTCGTTGACGAGATGACGGAGCGTCTCGACATCCTGGTCCGTCAGGAGCTCAGCCAATTCGTCACGGCGTTCCATTGGGAGTACGGCAGCGATGGTATCGAGTTCTTCCACACGTCGCGTAACCACATCGTCGGTCGATTTGGATGTTAGTGGCTTTCGCGTCATCGTATTCCGTCACTTTCAGGAGCACATTTGCAAAAGTTCCGGAAAGCCCGTATATTCCGGAACAAAGGAGATCTGCCATGACGTCGATTGTGACAGCAGCTGCGGTTTCGAAGAATTTCGGTGCCTACCAGGATGCCGCCGTGCGAGAGCCGGTCATCATCACCAAGAACGGCCGGCCGCGCACGGTGCTCATGGCCTATGAAGATTATCTCCGGCTGGCCAAGCGGGACCGTCGGGTCGATCTGACGGCTGCGATCAGTGACGACGAACTGGCCGCGATCGAGGCTTCGATGATGGAGCGGGGCCTGGATCATCTCAATGCCGAACTGCTGATGGACAAGAATGCTGCCGATTGAACCGAAGGTCGGCTGGGTCTTTCGCTATTCCTATCTCTGGCATTGGCAGCATCTGGACGGACGAGAGGAGGGGGACAAGGATCGCCCGGCTCTCGTGCTGGCGATTGTTGCGACGCTTCAGGACGGGACACCTGCAGTGCGTGTCCTGCCAATCACGCACTCGCCACCGTCCGATCCCAGCGAAGCAATCGAAATCCCGCCGGTTACCAAACGCCGCCTGGGTCTCGATGACGAGCGATCTTGGATCGTGTTGACCGAGAGCAACCGCTTCGTCTGGCCGGGGCCCGATATTCGCCCTGTTGACAGCGAGAGCGGATATCACGGGCCGCTGCCTCCGGCATTGTTCGAAGAGGTAAAGCGCCGGTTCGTTGAGCTCGCGAGAAGCCAGCGTCACAAGGCGACCATTCGCAGCGATTGAGCTGTTCTTCATCCTTTTGTTCGCCCTCGAATTCTGCGCGTCCAGCAGTGATCTTCGCCGTGATTTGCCACGACTTTAGGCCTTCAGAGCCGTCAGATCAATCACCACCGATAAGGGATACTTATCGGCGGCCAGGCGTGGCCTGGAG
>NZ_JAGGCS010000020.1 GCF_022884085.1 Paenirhizobium cremeum | reverse complement strand
GCCGCAGGTTCAAATCCTGCCCCCGCAACCAATAATCCCTGCGAAAACTCTGTTCCTGCTCAAATAGCTGGTCTACCTGGCGGTCTTAAGCGTCAGGTCATGTAGACGCCACCGGTGACGTTGATGCCCTGTCCCGTCATGAAGCGGGCGCTTTCCGAACACAGGAAGACCACGACATCGGCGACATCTTCGGGCGTCTCGATGCGGCCGAGCGGCGTCTGGCCGACATATTCGTTGAACACCTGTTCCGGCGAGATGCCGCGCAATGTCGCTTCCCACTCGATTTCGCGGCTCTGCATGCCGGTCTTGACGAAGCCGGGGCAGACGGCGTTCACCCGGATGCCCTGCGGCGCCAGTTCTCTCGCCAGAGCCTGCGTCCAGCCCAGCACTGCGAACTTGCTGGCGGAATAATGCGCCAGAAGCGGCGCGCCGACCTTGGCGGCCAGCGATGCGGTGTTGACGATGCAGCCACTGCCTTTTTGAGAGAAATGACGCCCGGTGATCTGGTTGGTCAGGAAAATGCCGCGGGTGTTCACATCGAAGTTGAAGTCCCATTCCTCGTCGGTCAGTTCCAGCGCCTTCTGCATGGTGGAGACACCGGCATTGGCAATCAGGATGTCGATGTCGCCGAGCTTTTCCAGTGCTGTCGAAAATGCTGCCTCGACCGAGGAACGCTTGCGCACGTCGATTTCCACCGCAATCGCACCGTTGCCGATTTCCGCCGCCGCATCTTCCGCCGATTTCAGATTGATGTCCGCAATGGCGACCGTCACACCCTGAGCCGCAAGCGCGCGGGCAATCGCAAGGCCGATCCCGGTACCGCCGCCTGTGAGAAAAGCGCGACGGCCGCTGAGTTCTGGGAAAACCGGATGGGTCATGGGCACTCCTTATTATGCTGCAACACGATAAGAAACAAAATCGAACTTATCAAATGTTTTTTTTGTTTGCTTGCGTTCGTTTCTCTGTTTATGCTCCCTGCAACTCACATTCGTGTCGCGGCTTCCGGAGCTGCGCCGCTCCTCCTTAAGGTCCTTCACCGCGCCAGCGGCACGGGCCGTAAAATATCGCCGGACGGGCAGTTTCGCCCGAAAATTAGACGCCGCTGAAGGATCTGGAAATGGTTTTTGATTGCTTTGGAGCCCGAAAGAAAGTCGTGATTGCCATGGCCCATATCGGGGCGCTGCCGGGGTCTCCACTTTATGACGTCGATGGTGGCGTGGATAAGCTCATCGGCGATGTGATGTCGGACGTCGAAAAGCTCCAGGCCGGCGGCGTCGATGCCATCATGTTCGGCAATGAAAACGACCGTCCCTATGTGTTCAAAGGCTCGCCGGAAAGCATCGCGGCGATGACCGCCATCGTGCAGGCGATCAAGCCGTCGCTGAAGGTGCCGTTCGGCGTCAATTACCTCTGGGATCCGCTGTCGAGCGTCGCCATCGGCGCGGTCACGGGTGCAAGCTTCGTGCGCGAAATCTTCACCGGCCTGTTCGCTTCGGACATGGGCCTGTGGGAGCCGGATTGCGCCGGTGCTGCCCGCCTGCGCGCCAATCTCGGCCGCAAGGATATGAAGATGCTGTTCAACATCAATGCGGAATTCGCCCATTCGCTTGACCAGCGCCCGATTGCCCTTCGGGCCAAGAGCGCCGTCTTCTCCTCGCTTGCCGACGCGATCCTCGTTTCCGGCCCGATCACCGGCCAGCCGGCCAACCAGTCGGACCTGCGCGAAGTCTGCGAAGTCATCAAGGACGTTCCGGTCTTCGCCAATACCGGCGTGAACATCGACAATGTCCGCGACATTTTCTCCATGGCGCAGGGCGTCGTCATCGGCACCCATTTCAAGGTCGATGGCAACACCTGGAATGCGGTTGACGGCAGCCGCGTCAAGCGTTTCATGGACGTCGTCGAAACCCTGCGCTGATACGGAACCCCTCCATGACCGTCGTTCTTGGCCTGGATATCGGGACAACCTCGACCATCGGCATTCTGGTCGGGCTGCCCGACCGCATACTGGCGACCGCCACCCGCTCGGTGACACTTTCCTCTCCCCGCGCCGGCTGGGCCGAGGAGAACCCGGCGGAATGGTGGGAGAATGTCCGCGCCATCGTCGCGGAACTGCTCCAGCAGAGCGGCCTCGACGCCACGGCGATCAAGGCCGTCGGTGTCACCGGCATGCTGCCGGCCGTGGTGCTGCTCGATGCCGAAGGCAAGGTGCTGCGCCCCAGCATCCAGCAGAGCGACGGCCGCTGCGGGGCGGAAGTCGCCGAACTCCGGCAGGAGTGGGACGAGGCCGATTTTCTGAAACGCGCCGGCAACGGCATCAACCAGCAGCTGGTCACCGCCAAGCTGCGCTGGATCGAACGCCACGAGCCGGATGTCTTCTCGCGCATCGCCACCGTGTTCGGCTCCTACGATTACATCAACTATCGCCTGACCGGCACCCACGCGGTCGAGCAGAACTGGGCGCTCGAAGCAGGCTTCGTCGATGTCTCGACGGGGCTGATCGACGAGGAACTGGTGCGGCTCGCCCATGTCGACCCGGGCGTCATCCCGCAAAAGCGCGCCTCCCATGAGATCATGGGCGTGATCGATGCGCGTGGCGCTGCCGAAACCGGCCTTGCGGCCGGAACGCCGGTTGTGGGAGGTGCTGCCGACATGATCGCCTCGGCGCTCGGGGCAGGGGTCATCGATGCCGGCGACGTGCTTTTGAAATTCGGCGGCGCGGTCGATATCCTGACCGCAACAGATATCGTGAAGCCCGATCCGCGCCTCTTCCTCGATTATCATCTGGTACCCGGCCTGTTCATGCCGAACGGCTGCATGTCGACCGGCGGCTCGGCGCTCAACTGGTTCGTCGAAACCTTTGCCGGCGGCGAGCGCGAAGCTGCACAGGCAGAGGGGAAAAGCCTTCACCAGCATCTCGATACGCTCGCTTCCGCCCGCCCGCCAGGCGCTGACGGGCTGACCATCCTTCCTTATCTCCTCGGGGAAAAGACGCCGATCCATGATCCGGCAGCCCGAGGCGTCGTGGAAGGGCTCACTCTTTCCCACGATATCGGTCATCTCTGGCGCGCGCTCCTGGAATCCTATGCCTATGCCATCCGCCACCATATCGAGGTTCTGATCGACATGGGCCACGATCCGCGGCGCTTCCTCGTCTCCGACGGCGGCTCGCAGAGCACCGTCTGGATGCAGATCGTCGCTGACGTGCTCGATGCTCCGGTGCAGCGGCTATCAGGCCATCCCGGCTCCTGCATCGGGGCGGCATGGACGGCGGCAATCGGCGTCGGCCTGGAGAAGGACTGGCGGGGCGTGACGCGCTTCGTCACCTTCTCGGAAGTGCTTCAGCCTCAGCCCGGAAACGTAGAGGCCTACCGCGAGGGTTACCGCCGTTACCGCGACCTCTATGACCGGCTCGCGCCGCGCTGGAAGGCGGGATCGTGAGCATTCCGGGTTTCATGCCGGTTTTTTCGGCCGTCGCCTGGGATATCGACGGCACGCTGGTGGATAGCGAACCGCTGCATCACCGCGCGCTGGTGGCGGCATCGAAGGGTTTCGGCGTTGATCTCGCCGACCTGCCGGACATGGCGTTTCGCGGCGTTCACATGGGCGACGTATGGAAGCGCCTGCAACCGCGCTTTCCGCCGGGGCTTGCCGAGCAGGCGTGGCTGGACGCGATCAACCGCCATTATATCGAACATCGCCACAGTCTTACGACCATGCCTGGAGCCGTCGAGACCGTCCGCATGCTCGCCGATCTCGGCATTCCCCAGGTTTGCGTTTCCAATTCCTGCCGGGCGGTGGTCGATGCCAATCTCGATGCAATGGGCATTGCGTCTTCCATCTGCTTTTCGGTCAGCCTTGACGACGTGACGGAAGGCAAACCTTCACCCATCCCCTATCGCATGGCCGCCGAACGGCTCGGCCTTCCCGCGGGTTCGATCATCGCCATCGAGGACAGTTTCACCGGTCTCGCTTCTGCAAGGGCCGCGGGCCTCTTTGCGGTGTTCTATACGGCGCATGACGAAGCTACGGCGGCAGAGGGCGCGGGCGTGACGCCGGACATGACGGTCACCGCACTTTCCGAGATCGTCTCGCTGTTCTCGGTCGAGCGAGCAGGGAGCCTCGCGCGCCGGGCGTAGGGCAGGGTTCAGTGGGTTTGCGCTTTGGCGTGCTATCTCGTTCGAAGCGAATGACCCTGTTGCTGGTGGCCTGNTGACGGTCACCGCACTTTCCGAGATCGTCTCGCTGTTCTCGGTCGAGCGAGCAGGGAGCCTCGCGCGCCGGGCGTAGGGCAGGGTTCAGTGGGTTTGCGCTTTGGCGTGCTATCTCGTTCGAAGCGAATGACCCTGTTGCTGGTGGCCTGAACCCCCTCTGGCCTGCCGGCCATCTCCCCCACAAGGGGGGAGAACCGCAGAACGGCCACCCTTGTTCGCTTCTATTTCCAGCGATGCGATGACATTTTCGGTCGAGAGGGAGCGAGCGGTATCCCCATCTGATCTCCCCCCTTGTGGGGGAGATGGCCGGCAGGCCAGAGGGGGTTAGGTAGAGGGGGGTAGGCCACACACACGTCTCCCACCCACCCCCATCCTGCACAACCTGTACTTTCGCACAGAGGTGACCATAATCGTCTGTGCATTGCGTGTTTGATTCGAACAGGCTTTGTTTGAAACATTTTCCCTTTCGGCTAAGCTGGCATCCATCCTTGCCGCAAGGGCATTGGCGACAGACGAAAGACAAGAGACAGATGGCGAGGGAACAGTCGGCGGTGAAAACGAACGAGCGGCCCAAATTCCTGGCGCAGGTCCGGCAGGCCGCGATCGTGGAAGCGATCGGCCGCGTCGGCTCCGTGACGGTCAGCGAACTGGCACAGCAGCTTTCCGTATCGGAAATGACCGTTCGCCGCGATCTCGTCGAGTTGGAAAAAGAAGGAAAGCTGATCCGCACCCATGGCGGCGCGGTCAAGCCCGACCGCGCTCCGGCCATGTCTGCGGGCGAAAGCGTCGATAGCGAGGAACCTGCTTTCGAGACGCGTCTTGTGCGTAACGAGAACCTGAAGCGGCGCATCGCCCATGCTGCCGCCGATCTGGCGGCGGGTGCCCGCAGCATCGCGCTCGATGTCGGCACGACCACCTATTTCGTCGCGGAAACCCTGTCGGTCCGTCCGCACACCAAGATCTTCACCAACAGCATCCGCAGCGCGGCGCATCTCGCCGGCAAGGGCGCCGAAATCTATCTTGCGGGCGGGCGCATTCGTGGCGAGGAAATGTCGACCAGCGGCCCATCCGCCATGAGCCAATTCGAGTCTCTTTGGTTCGACGTCGCCTTTGTCGGCGTTTCCGGGCTGACCCCGGACGGCATCTTCGACTATTCTTTCGAAGAAACCGACATGAAGCGCATCTATCTGTCGCGCGCCTCACGGCGTGTCGTGCTGTGCGATTCCACCAAGTTCAACAACATGTCGCTGGTCTATGTCGCCGCACTCACCGAGTTCAACACGCTGATCTGCGACGAGATGCCGACGGGCGATCTCTACAGGGCGTTGACCGACGCCGGCGTCGAGATCATCGTCGCCGGCTGAGCAGGCCTCGATATGCTCGACCCGCGATCGGTTGCGAATGGCAATCGATCCGCTGCTGTAATCCGCTCCGGATCGGGAAACGCCCGGGAGGGCAGGAAAATGGCTGCTCTGCTCTCTATCGCCGGCACGCGCAGGAAGCCTTCGGCTTTGCCCGGTGACGTGCTTCCGTCGCGAAAGGGGCCTGTCGAAAAACACCAGACAAGCCGATAAATCTGGCCGGACCGAAAGTGCGTCAGGTTGCTTTTTGTTTCTTTGTGTTAGATATTGTTATTTAATGATGGTTTGGCGCCCCAAGGCTGTCGCCCGCGTTCACGAGGGTATTTCCGGGACGAAAGAACGGTTTCGCGATCATGGTCACTGTCCTGAAGAGCATTTATCCCGATCCCTCGGCCGGTGAGCGGCTGCCTTCGCTGATTGCCGATGTCGGTCGTCACAGCGGCGAATTTCCTGTATTGCTCGCCAATCACCTTCCCATGGTTCTGGAAGCCATGGGGAGACTCGGCGCTTCGCCGGCGCGGCTTGAGGAATATGCAGAGCATTACACCCGCATCCATGCCGTTCCCTTCCCGCCGGCGCCGGTTACGCCCCTTGATGAAAGCAGTTGGGAAAACGCGCTCGGAAAGCGCGAGCGTGAGGGCGATCTCCGGCGCTTCTTTGCGGGCGTCGTCGCCGAAATCGGCGGTCACGAGACCATAAGGCGCTATCTGCCGCGGCTCTTCCCCGGCGTTGCCGCTTCCGCTACCCATGGCCTGATGCGGCTTGCCTATGCCGTGCTGCGCAATGACGACGCCGAAATCGCCGTCGCCCTCGGCTACTGGGCCGCCACCTATCTGTCTTTCGAGGCCATTCCGGCGGAAAACCGCCGCGATACCGCCGATCCGCTCGCGCCGATCCTTCAAATGCATGCCGATCCCCGGCTTCGCGATGTCGATGCCCCCACCTATCTCCTGTGGAAATGGATCGAGGCCATGGGCAGGCTCCCGGCGTTTCAGGGATATCTCGGACGGCTCGCGCCGGTGCCGGATCTCTTGGAACGCATGCGGCCCGCATCGCTTGCGCTTTTTGCCGCCACCATGAGCTTCGAGGCGCTGCATGCCGTCACCGGCTGCCACTGGCTGCGGCTGGTCAGCCCCCATCTGGACGAACCGCAGCGCCTCGCCATGCATTTCTGGGAAGTCGTCATGGCGCTCTACCCGAAGATCGGCATGCCCGCTCCGCCTTCGCCCGAGGTTCTCGATCGCTGGCGCGCCATGCCGGTCCCGCCCGATGACGTCATCGCAGCCGCCGCCGTCGCCTCTAACGACGAACACGATCACTCCCTGGTGTTCTCGGCCTTTGAGGAATTCCGCTACACCGGTGACCCCCTCTACAAGGTCGTCGCCGCGCGGCGCGTGGGGTTGGTGGAGTTTGGCGACTGAACGGTTTGCGGGGCGCGCGGTGATGCGCGCCCGGATGGCCGGCGCAATCGCCGGCCACACTGAGAAGCGGAAGGAAGCGACGCGCTGAGGTGAGCCGCTATCTTCCGTGTTCCGGGAGATAAAAGACAACGGTGGCTTCCGCGGTTACCCCCCCCCTCAGCCCTGCCGGGCATCTCCCCTTCAAGGGGGGAGATTGGATAGTGGATGCCGCTCGCTCCCAATCAAACGTAAGTGCTTTTCCGATCACGGTGCGGGAAGGTCAGGAAGGCAAGAGGCCGACCGTTCTGCCGATCTCCCCCTTGGAGGGGGAGATGGCCGGCAGGCCGAAGGCCTAAAGGCGGCGTGATGCACTTCGTTTGCATTCACCCGAGGCGCTTAAAGCCCTCGTCAGCCCCAAACGCAGCACCCACCCTTTAGGCCGCCCCGTCGCAGCAATATTCCGGCTGGAAATGGATCTTGTCGTAGCCGTCGAGCGAGCGGTAAAAATACTCGGCATCGGCCTGGAAGAGGCCGCGGCAGATGCCGGCGACGAGTTTCGGTACGCCGGATTTCAGACCGGTAATGCCGTTGCACACGGGTCCGAGGCTCGGAACCGCCGCGTTGTTGAAGACGTGAATGTCGGCGAGCATGGGCAGTGCTCCCGGCACTTTTTCCTGAAATTCGAAGGCCGGGCCGAGATAGGGATAGGCGAGCAGATCGCTGTCGTCCTCGCCCTCGTTGGGCACGAAGCGGTCGGCCCAAGTGGCAACCGAGCCGATCAGGTTGGAAAGCTCCGGCCGGCAGGCGAGATCGACGCGGTAGCCGGTGCCGAGCAGCAGGTGGTCGAAGCGGAAATCGCCGGCGCTGGTGCCGATCAGAATGTCATCGCCCTCCATGGCGACCGAGCGGAGATCCGCCCCCGTCACCATTCGGCACGCGTCGAAAAACATGGCGCGGTTGAACATCTCGTTGGTCGGCGGCGTCTTGAAGGCGAACATCCGCCGGGTGAAGCGATAGCGGCTGCGATCGTCGAGATCGGCGAAATGATTGAGGAATCCCGGAAAGTTCGACCAGTCCAGCAGTTCCGTGCGCGGCATGACGGAGGAGCGCGCCAGAACCGTGACGCTTTCGGCGCCGGCTTCCAGCGCCGTCACCGCCCAATCGAAGCTCGATGCCGCAGCTCCCAGAACGCCGATTCGTTTGCCCGCGAGAAAGCCCGTATCGATCTCCTCGCCGCTGTGGGTCCAGTGGTCCCGCGCAAGGTTTTCGCGGATAACATCCGGCACGTTCAGCCGGCCTGCACCTTCAAGGCCGGTGGCGATCACCGCTTTGCGGCTGGCAATTTCTTTCGCTGCGCCATGTTCTTCCACGAGCAGGCGCAGATATCCTTCGCCGGGCTCGATGCGGATCAGTCTGGTATGGTTGCGCACCTTTAGTCCGAGAACCGAGCGGAACCAGGCGAGATAGGCCATCCAGTCGACCCGGTCGATCTTGTCCAGCGCGTCCCAGTTTTCAGTTCCGTATTTGGCCTCGTGCCAGGCCCGGTAGGTCAATGAGGGTATTCCGAGATCCGGCCCGGTCAGGGTCTTGGGCGAGCGAAGCGTGCGCATGCGCGCCGTCGTGACCCACGGCCCCTCGCGGCCCTCCGGTGCGGCGTCGATGAGCAGCACGCGCTGAACGCCTTGCCGTTTCAGCCCGAAGGCAACCGATAGACCCGAGAGCCCGGCGCCCACAATGACCACATCGGCCATCACCTCGCCCGAGGCGTCGCGCCGCTGCGGCACCCACTCGCGCTGGCCTGCCTCGATCATGGTAAGCTCGCGCGCCACCTGTGCCTCAAGTGCGGCAAGCGCCGCCGTTCCATATGCGGGGCAGGGGGAAGCTGGAACATCCGCTATCGATGGCTGCATGGCGACATTTCTCCGGGAACGATGCCAGAGTATCGAGAGTGGAAAAGTTGTAAAGTGTTTGATTGTGTTGTTTTCAATTTTTTCGCACATGCACACCTGTTGACGCGCCTTCCTGGACGATCTTCCGGTGGAAAACAGCCGTTGAACAGATGCAACAAAAATATCAAAGCAAAAACAATGGGATGAAAAATCAGGCATTCTTGCCTGAAATTGGATCAAATCGCGATTACGCTTTCATCATCTTGCAAATGGATTAATCAAAGAGGGTGGAGATGGTATGTTTTTTGTGATAGATGTGAATTTTTGTTTGACTTGAAAACGGTCATGACTGACCATGCCTTCATCCCGTTCCGAAGAAAGAAGAGGTTGGCAGTCCATGATGAAACTATCCTCACCACGCATGACCGTCCGGTCCGGCAGGCTGGCGGTATCGGTTCTCGCGCTCATGGCGTCCACCGCCTATGCGGAGGCCAAGTCTCTCGACGGCGTGACGCTGACGATCGCCTCGATGAACGACGGTTTCGCCAATGTGCTGCAGACGCTCGCCCCGGCCTTCAAGGAAGAGACGGGCGCCGACGTCAAGGTCGAGATCATGGACTACGGCACGCTGCTGACCAAGACGACGGCCGACTTCATCGGCGACACCAAAGGTTACGACCTCGTCACCATGGATATCGTCTGGGCCGGGTCCTACGCGGAAAACAAGTATAGCGTCGACCTGACGGACTGGGTCAAGCGCGACGCCGCTGAACTCGATCTCGACGATATCTACCCGGTCATCCTGACGTCGCTCGGCCAGTATGACGGCAAGTATGTCGCCTATCCGCTCGCCGCCTATGCCAACGTTCTCGCCTATCGCAAGGATCTCCTGGAAGCCGCCGGCCTTCCGGTTCCGAAGACCATGGACGAACTGGTCGCAGACGCGCTGAAGCTCAACGATCCCGCCAAGAAGCAGTACGGTTTCGTCGCCAACGGCCAGAAGGGGCCGGCCGTGGCGCAAGACTGGATGCAGTACAACAGCCAACTCGGCGGCTCGATCCTCGACAAGGACGGCAAGCCAGCGCTGAATTCCGAAGCCAACATCAAGAGCCTTGAAGTCTACAAGAAGCTCTTCACGGAAGCTGCCCCTCCCGGCGCCATCGAATATGACTGGGGCGGCCGCGAGGAAAGCTTCCGCCAGGGTCTCGCAGCCTTCATGCAGACCTGGTCCGTCGGCGCCACATCCTATTCCGATCCCAAGGTGTCGAATATCGTCGGCAAGGTCGGCATCTCGGTTGCACCCGTTGCCGAAGGGATGACACCGCAATATGGCGTCGGCGGCTGGGGCCTGTCGATCAATGCCGATATCGATGCGACCAAGCAGGAAGCGGCCTGGACCTTCATCAAGTGGATCACCAGCAAGAAGATCCACAAGGAATTCAACATGCTCGGTGCCGGCGGCTTCATCCGCAAGAGCGAGCTCGATGACGCCGACCTGAACGCCAAGTTCGATTTCCTGCCGGTTCTCAAAGAAACCTACGAACACGGCAATGGTGAGTTCCGTCCGCGCATTCCGCAGTATCCGGAAATCCAGGATCTGCTCGGCACCGCCGTGAACTCGGCGCTTTCCGGTTCTGTTACGCCGAGGGAAGCACTGGACAAGGCGCAGGCCGCCGCTGAAGAACTGTTCTGACGAAGAGCTCCGCCCGCCGCCGCGACAACGGCGGGCGGCCACCCGATTGCAACGCGTGAGAAATTGCGGGCACTATGACAGACTTCGGCATCGGTCCGTCACGGCGACTGTATGCCGGATTTGCAGCAGTTCCATCGGACATGTGCGCAGCATCGCGCTCCGGAATTGCATAAAGACAAGACATGCAGAGCACCGCCGGTGATCCTGTTTCACCCGAGGCGCTCTAGAGTGGAGCGCGTTCTACCTGTGCGTTACAGCTTCTCAGACCGTCGCAGGTTTTTCCTGTTCTTCATGGCAGCCCCTGCCGTCCTCTATGTCGCGGCCATCGGGCTGTGGCCGCTCGGGCAGGGCATCTGGTACAGTTTCTACCGCTATAATCTTCTGCGGCCCGCCCGCACCAAGTTCGTCGGTTTCCAGAATTACATCGACATATTCTCGGACCCGTCGACCCAGAAGGCCATTTTCAACACCTTCCAGTTCACCATCTTCAGCGTCGGACTGCAGCTCATCTTCGGCTTCGGCCTTGCGCTTCTCCTGTGGCGCGACAGCCGCTTCAACCGCATCGTGCTTGCCTTCCTGCTCATTCCCGCAACCATCACCCCGCTGGTGGTCGGCCTGATATTCAAGGCGCTGCTCGGCGCGGATTACGGCCTTATCGGCTATTTCCTCTCCGAAGCCGGCATTGGACCGCGCAGCGGCCTCCTGACCAGCGGCGACACGGCGCTCTGGATGCTGATCCTCATCGACTGCTGGGAGTGGACGCCGCTGATGGCCCTTATCCTGCTTGCCGGGCTGAAGGCGCTGCCGACGGACGTTCTGGAGGCGGGAAGGGTGGATGGCGCCACTGCATGGCAGCGTTTCCGCATGCTGATCCTGCCGCTGATGCTGCCTTCGGTGTTTCTGGCGCTGACGCTCAGAAGCATGGATGCCTTCCGCGTCTTCGACACGGTCTTCGTCACCACCGGCGGCGGCCCCGACGATGCGACGAACACGCTGATGATGCTGGGCGTGAAGGAAGGCCTGCAGTTTTTCAATGTCGGCTATGCATCGGCCGTTGGCAATGTCACCTTGCTGTTCATCGCGCTGATGGCGACTGTGCTGATGCTGGTGGTGCGCCGCGCCGATGTCCGGATCAACGGGAAGTAACGCGATGGCCATGGTCACCAGACGCCGCATCATCGTCGAGCGCACCGCCGTTCTCACTATTACCGTGCTGTTCCTGCTGCCGGTGTGCTGGCTGATCGCCACCGCCTACAAGCCTTCGAACCAGATCTTCTCCGTGCCGCCGACGCTGCTCTTCGAGCCGACACTCGACCAGTTCCGCAAGGCGTTCGCCGCCTTCGACGTGGTGTCGCTGGTGCGATCCTCGCTCATCATCAGCATCGGTACGACGATCCTGTCGCTGCTGCTCGGCGTTCCCGCCGGCTATGCTCTCGCGCGGGCCAAGTCGCGCTATGCGGCGGGCTTTGCCTATTTCTTCCTGGCGATCCGAATGATCCCGGCGATTGCGGCGCTCATCCCCTTCTATCTCCTGATGCGCGATATCGGCCTGCTCGGCAGCTGGTGGGCGGTCATCGTATTCAACACCATGCTCAACTGCGCCTTCGTGACGTGGATGATGTTTTCCTATTTCAAGTCCCTGCCTCCCGACATGGAGGAGGCGGCGCTGACCGACGGCTGCACGCAGATGGGAGCCTTCCTCAAGGTCGCGGTTCCCGCCACCCGTTCCGGCATGATCGCCTGCGCTTTGTTCTGCATGATGTTTTCGTGGAACGACTTCCTTCACCCGATGTTCCTGACCACGCTCGATTCCAAGCCGATCTCGGTGGCGCTGCTCACCGCTTACGGCACCAAGGACATCACCTGGGGTACGCTCGGCGCGCTCGCCCATTTCTCAACAATTCCGATTGTCCTGATGGCGCTGTTCATGAACCGCTACTTCGTCCAGGGCGCGACAAACGGCGTACAGTAGGATTTCCGAGATGGCCCAGATTTCGTTTCAGAACGTGTCCAAGACCTATGCGGGCGGTAAGTCCGCTGCGCTGACGGACCTGAACCTCACGATCAGGGACGGCGAGTTCATGGTGCTTGTCGGCCCGTCGGGTTGCGGCAAGACCACGGCGCTTCGCATGATCGCGGGGCTTGAAGAGATCACCGGCGGCACGCTGAAGATCAACGACACCGTCGCCAACGATCTCGCACCTCGCGACCGCGACATTGCCATGGTGTTCCAGTCCTATGCGCTCTATCCGCATCTGACGGTCGGCGAAAACATCGCCTTCGGGCTGAAGGTCCGCGGCGCGTCTTCCGAGGATGTCGCGACCAAGGTACGCGAGACGGCGGCGCTGCTGGAACTCACCGAATTCCTCGACCGCAAGCCCGCCCGCCTTTCCGGCGGCCAGCGGCAGCGCGTTGCCATGGGCCGCGCGCTGGTGCGTTCGCCCAACGCTTTCCTGATGGACGAGCCGCTTTCGAACCTCGATGCCCGTCTGCGCGGCCAGATGCGCGCGGAAATCTCGCGGCTCCAGCGCATGCGCGCCGTTACCACCGTCTATGTGACCCACGACCAGGTGGAGGCGATGACCATGGGCCATCGGGTCGCGGTGATGAACAAGGGGACGCTGCAGCAGCTCGACAGCCCCCGCAGGCTCTATGACAGCCCGGTCAACATGTTCGTCGCAAGCTTCATCGGTTCGCCGCCGATCAATTTCATGGAGGCGATCCTCGTTGCCCATGAAGGCGCGCCGGCACTGCGCATCGGCCCCTTCCTGCTGCCGCTGCCGGCTTCAGCCGACAGGCTTTCGCCCCGCATCGGCGGCAAGGTCATCGCCGGCATCCGCCCCGAGGCCTTCAAGGTAGCGGCCGGCCCGACGGGACCGGGCATGCTCTCGGCCAAGGTACTGTTCGTCGAGGATCTCGGCGCTGACCTCCTGCTGCATCTCGATTCCGGCGAGATTGCCATGGGCCATGCCGACATGACCGAGGACGACCGCGACGTGATGAAATCCTCGCCGAAGCTGAAGGCGAGCATCGACGGCAGCCACCGCGTCTCCCGCGACGAGAGCGTCAACTTCACGATCGATCCCAACGCCATCCTCGTTTTCGACCCGGACACGGGAGTAACCTTGTGAATACGCCTGATAACGGCGGCTTCTGGCCGCTCGGCGGTCCCGTCTCGAAGGCGGAGATCGCGCTCATCATCATCGACATGCAGGTGGATTTCTGCGCGCCCGGCGGCTGGGTCGACCAGCTCGGCGAAGACGTCTCCAACACCCGCTCCGTCATCGAGCCTATCCGCGACGCGCTGGACGCGGCCCGCGAAGCCGGCATCACCGTCATCCACACCCGCGAGGGCCACAAGCCTGATCTCTCGGACCTTCATGCCAACAAGCAGTGGCGTACCCGCGTCCACGGTCTCGGCATCGGTGACATGGGCAAGACCGGCCGCATCCTCGTGCAGGGCGAACCGGGCTGGCAGATCATTCCGGAACTGGAACCGGCCGAAGGCGAACTCGTCATCGACAAGCCGGGCAAGTCCTCGTTCCACCGCACCGAACTGGCTGACGAGCTGGAAAAGCGCGGCATCACCCGCCTCGTCGTCACCGGCGTCACCTCGGATTGCTGCGTGCAGTCCACCCTGCGCGACGGTTTCGAATACGGCATCGAATGCGTGCTGCTCGAAGACTGCACCGCCGCTGTCGAGACCCCCAATCACGAGGCGACCATCGAGATCCTGAAATCCTTCGGCGGCCGCTGGGGCGGCGTCTCCGATCGCGCCGCGTTCATGGCGATGCTGGAGAAGGCCGATGACTGAGCACCATCCCAGCACCTTTCGTAGCATCGCCGCCAATCCCTATGCCTGGCCTTTCGACGGAGTCTGGTCTGCCCGCGATACCGCCCTTCTGCTGCTCGGCTTCCAGAACGGCATGATCGCCGAGCTTTCCGCCGGGGCGGAACTCGAGGCCGCCGCATCCCTGCTCGATGCTGCGAAATCGGCAGGCGTTGCCGTGGTCGCCGCCCGCCGGGGTGCGGATGGTGCGCAGGACCCGCTTGCGGCGCGCCGCCGCCTGCTTGGCGACCGCGTGCCCGACAGGCATTCCCGCGAATGGCAGATCAGCGACCGGCTGGCGCTTCCCGAGGATGCCATCGTCGTCGATTTCGGCGGCGACAACGCCTTCATTCGCACCGGACTTGAGGACGAGCTTCTCCGGCGCGGCGTACGCAACCTCATCGTCACAGGCCTTCCGACTGAAGGCATCGTGCATGCCACCCAGCGGGCGGCCAACGACATGGGCTTCGAATGCCTTGCGGTGTCCGACGCCTGCAAGGGCACGTCCGACCCGCGCCATACCGCGCAATTGCGCATCACGACCTTCGGCAACGGCCTGTTCGGCGCCGTTGCCACCACCGCCGACGTTCTGGCGGCTCTCAAGACATCGCAGGAGTAGCATCATGTCAGAATTCACCTGGTCCGACGCCACGGGCAGTCTCGATCTCGCCACGCTCGGCAATGCCTATGCCAGCGGAGCGCTGACGCCGACCCGCGTCGTCAACGCCATCTACGACCGCATCGAAGCGCGTGGCGACGATCATGTGTGGATCTATCTCGTGCCGCGCGAAACCGCGCTGAAGGCTGCCGCCGAACTGGAAGCCGAAGGCCATGACGGCCGGCCGCTCTGGGGCATTCCCTTCTCGGTCAAGGACTGCAACGATATCGTGGGGCTGCCGACCACCAATGCGCTGAAGGAAGGCGCTTATGTCGCCACCTCCAGCGGCCAGGCGCTTGACCGGCTGTTTTCCGCCGGCGCGCTTTTGATCGGCAAGACCAACATGGACCAGTTCGGCATCGGCCTCGTCGGCATGCGCTCGCCTTACGGCGCCTGCTCATCGGTGTTCGACGAGCGTTACATCTCCGGTGGCTCCTCCTCCGGTTCGGGCGTTTCCGTTGCCGCCGGCCTTTCCAGCTTTTCCATCGCCAACGATGCCGCCGGCTCCGGCCGCGTTCCGGCGGGCTTCAACAATATCGTCGGTATCAAGCCGACGCCAGGCCTCGTCAGCAATGCCTGCGTCTCCGGCGGCGGCTGTGTGAAGACCATCGAAACGCTGTCGGTGTTTTCGCTGACGGTGGAGGACGGCATGACGGTGCTCGACCTGATGGCCGGCTACGACCCGTCCTACCCCTTCTCGAAGCCGGAAGCCGACGGCGTTCCGCTGGTTCCCATCGCACCGCCCAAGACATTCCGTTTCGGCGTGCCGGCAGGCGATGCCCTGCGCTTTTTCGGCGATGCCGAGGCCGAGCGTCTGTTCAGCGAGGCCGTCGAACGGCTCATCGCGATGGGCGGCGAGAAGGTCGAGGTGGATTTCACTCCCTTCGAGGAAACCCAGCGCATTCTCTATGACGGTCCGTGGATTTCCGAACGCGCGCTCAGCCTCGACAGGGTGCTTGAGAAATACCGGGATGCGATCCATCCGGTCACCCGGCAGATCCTGTCTAAATCCGGCAATTTCAGCGCCATCGATACCTTCGCGGCAATCCACCGCATCGCGGAACTGAAGCGCGATACTCGCGCCGTATGGGACGACATCGCCGTTCTGATGGTGCCCACAACGCCGACCATCTACACCAAGGAAGAGATCGCCGAAAACCCGATCGAGCTGAACAGCAGGCTCGGCATCTACACCAACTTCGTCAACCTGATGGGTCTTTGCGGCATCGCCGTGCCCAACGGCTTCCGCAAGGACGGCCTGCCGCTCGGCGTCACCTTCCTCGCGCCGGGTTTCGAGGAGGCCCGCGCGGCCGGCATCGCCGCCGCCTTCCACCGGGCGACGGGCCTCAAGCTCGCCAAGTTCGACAACCCCTATCCGGACGCGACCGAACAGCCGCTGCCGGAAGGCTACCGGGAAATCGCCGTGGTCGGCGCCCATCTCACCGGCATGCCGCTCAACTACGAACTTGTCGAGCGCGGCGGCTTCTTCCGTCGCTCCACTACCACCAGCGGCGAATACAGGCTCTATGCGCTGACCGGCACCGTTCCGGCAAAGCCGGGTCTCATCCGCGCCGAAGGCGGCGCGCCTGTGGCCGTTGAGATCTGGGCCTTGCCGGTTGCGGGCTTCGGCGATTTCATCGGCCGCATTCCGGCCCCGCTCGGAGTCGGCAAGCTGACGCTGGCGGACGGTTCTGAGGTGACCGGCTTCCTCTGCGAAAGCGCGGCTGTCGCCGGCCAGCCGGACATCACCGCCTACGGCGGCTGGCGGGCCTATCGCGCTGCTCAGAGTGGTTGAGTTCAGGGCGCCTCAAAAAACGATCTGGCGATCCGTTCGCCGGGTCCGCTATACCTTGCAGAGATGATGCAATGCACACCTGCATCGGGGTTCGATGGAGCGCATGAGAAGGGGCGAAAGGCTTTGACCGATACCGTTTTCACCAATGCCAGGTTGGCGGATGGCCGCCTTGTCGATATCGACATAAAGGACGGCCGCATCGCCACCATCGAAGCCGCGGGATCGGCTGTGGCTACCGGGTCCATAGTGGATATCGCCGGCGCGCTTCTCGTGCCGAGCTTCGTCGAGGGGCATATCCATCTCGATACCAGCTTCTACGGCGACAAGTGGATACCGCATCGGCCCTGCACCAACGGTTTCGACGTGCATGAGCGTGTGACCTTCCAGGCCGAGAACATGGCGAACGCCGCGCCCATGGCGACACGCGCCCGCAACCAGCTCGACCTCTGCATCGCCAATGGCTCGCTCGCCATGCGCAGCCATGTGATGGTCGACGGTTCGGTCGGGCTGAAATCGCTCGAAACCATCCTGGCCGTGCGCGAGGAATATCTCGGGATCATCGACATCCAGCTCGTCGCCTTTCCGCAGAGCGGCATCCTGAAAAGCCCCGGCACACCGGCGCTGCTCGATGAGGCCGTCAGGCTCGGCGCGGATCTCGTCGGCGGGCTGGATCCGGGAAGCTTCGACCGCGATGTCACCGGCCATCTCGATGTCGTGTTCGGCGTCGCAGAGAAACACGGCGTCGATGTCGATATCCACCTGCACGATGCCGGCACGCTCGGCGCCTTCACCATCGAGGAAATCTGCGCGCGCACCACGGCACTCGGCATGCAGGGCCATGTGGCGGTGAGCCACGCCTATGGTCTTGGCGATCTGGCAGCGGATGCGGCCCGCAAGATCGCCGGCCTGATTGCCAGGAGCGGCGTCGCGATCATGACCAATGCCCCCGGGGCCCATAATTTCCCGCCGGTCGCCCTTCTCGCCAGCGAAGGCGTGACGGTGTTTTCCGGCAGCGACAACATCCGCGATTCCTGGTGGCCCTACGGCGATGGCGACATGCTGCGCCGCGCCGAAATCATCGGCTATCGCTCCGGCTTCTACACCGACCCCGAACTGTCGCTTGCCTTCGACGTCGTGACATCGGGGGGCGCAAAGGCGCTGAGGCTCGAAGGCTACGGCATCGAACCGGGCGCAAAAGCGGATTTCACCACGCTCGACGCCGAACACGTGCCTCAGGCCGTCGTCGCCGTGCCTAAGAACCGCCGGGTGTTCAAGGCCGGACGCCTCGTCGCCGAAAACGGCAAGGTCCTGCGGTGATGGAGCCCGCTGGCGGCGAGATGACGGACAAGAGCACCGCAGCCAGCCGCAAGGGCATGGTGGTCGCGCCGCACTGGCAGGCAAGCCAGGCCGGCGCCGAGGTGCTGAAGCGCGGCGGCAATGCCATCGAGGCGGTGATTGCTGCAGGAGCCGCCCTTTCCGTGCTTTATCCGCATTTCTGCGGCCTCGGCGGCGATGCCGTGTGGATGATCGGCGATGCATCGGGGAATGTTTCCTGCCTGCTCGGCATCGGACAGGCGGCGGAAGCGGCAGGTGCGGCAGATATCAGCGAGATACCCGTGCGCGGGCCGGGTTCGACGCTGACCACGGCCTGCATGGTTGATAGCTGGCAGCAACTGCTCTCCCTTTCCTCCGACCGGTGGGGAGGTCGTGAGACACTTGCCCGGTTGCTCGAGCCGTCCATTGTCCTTGCCCAAGAGGGCTTCGAAGTCAGCCCCTCGCAACGTTTCTGGTTCGACTTCCGCGCCGGCGAACGCGAGATGTGGCCGGGCTTTGCCACGCTCTTCGTCGGCCAGGGCATCCAACGCCAGCCCGAGCTTGCCCGCACATTGGAGGCCATCGCCCGTGAGGGTGCGAGAACCTTCTACGAAGGCGAACTCGCCACCCGCATAGTCCGCGGGCTGACCGAGGCCGGTTCGCCGCTGACATCCGCGGATCTCGCTGTAACGCAGGCCCGTTTCGCAGAGCCCGCCCGTCTCGATTACCGGGATGTGACGCTCTTTGCTCCGCCGCCGCCGACCCAGGGCACCACCACGCTCGGCATCATGGGTGTGCTCGGCCATCACCCGATACCCGATATGGAATCGGCAAGCCCTGGCTACTACCACTATCTCGTCGAGGCGGTGAAGCAGGCCTTCATCGATCGTCATCGGCTCGGCGATCCGGATTTTAGCGACATCGGTCCGATGACGGCGATGCTCGATCCTGCCCGTCTCGCGGCAAAGGCCTCGGCCATCGATCCCGACAGGGCGATGGACTGGCCGCATGCCTACCGTCACGGTGACACCTCCTTTCTTGCCGCCGTCGATGCCGAGGGGCGGTCGGCCTGCGTTTTGCAGAGCATCTATTTCGATTGGGGAAGCGGGGTCGTCGCAGGAGACACCGGCATTCTCTGGCAGAACCGCGGGGCGGCCTTCAGCCTCGATCCGCAAAGTCCCAATCGTCTTGCACCGGGAAAGCGGCCCTTCTACACGCTCAATCCCGGCCTCGCGCTGAAAGACGGCCGGCCGCATCTCGTCTATGGCACGCAAGGGGCGGACGGCCAACCGCAGACGCTTGCGCTGCTGCTCAGCCTGCTGATCGACCACGGTCTTAACCCGGCGGAAGCGCTGGCACGGCCGCGCTTCCTGCTCGGCAAGACCTTTTCCGACAGCCGCGACAGCCTGAAACTCGAGGAAAATGCCGGGGAAGCCGTGTTCGCCGCCCTGCAGGCGCTCGGCCATACCGTCTCGCCCATCGGCGCGCTCAGTCCGCTGGGTGGGCAGGCGGGTGTGATCCGCATCGATGCCGACGGCACCATGCATGGCGCGCACGATCCGCGCAGCGATGGCGGGGCCATTGCCATCTAACGGGATTCGCAAAGGAAAGGCGGCATGGTGTTCGATCTGGTGATACGAAATGCGCTGACCGAGCAGAACGGTGGACCGGTGGATATCGCCGTGAAGGACGGCGTGATCGCGGCCATCGAGCCCGCATTCCGCTGCGAGGCGGTGACGGAGACCGACGCGAAGGGGGCCTTTGCCTTCAGCGGCTTCGTCGAGAGCCATATTCATCTCGACAAGGCCGGCATTCTCGGCCGCTGCACGATCTGCGAAGGCACGCTTGCCGAAGCAGTCCGGGAAACCGCCCGCGCCAAGAAGGGCTTCGAGGTGGAGGATGTCTATGCCCGTGCCTCGGGCGTGGTGGAAAAGGCAATCATCAACGGCACGACGCGGTTGCGCACCTTCGTCGAGATCGATCCGCGCGCCGGCTACCGCTCCTTCGAGGCGATCCTCAGGGTGAAGGCGGATTATGCCTTCGCCATCGACATCGAGATCTGCGCTTTCGCTCAGGAAGGGCTGACGCAGGAGCCGGAGACACTTGCCATGCTGGACAAGGCCCTGTCGGAAGGGGCGGACCTCGTGGGCGGCTGCCCCTATACCGATCCCGATCCGCGCCGGCATGTGGAACTGATCTTCGAACTCGCCCTGAAACATGATGTCGCCGTCGATTTTCATCTCGATTTCGACCTCAATCCCGATAACACCAATCTTCCCGCCGTCATCGAGGAGACGGTGCAGCACGGCTGGGGCGGGCGGGTCTCGGTCGGGCATGTCACCAACCTCTCGGCGCTTCCGGCGGATGCGGTCAAGGCGCTTGCCGCGCGCCTCTCCGAAGCCGGTATCGCGCTTACCGCTCTGCCCGCGACCGACCTCTTCCTCAATGGCCGTGCATATGAGACGCTTGTTCCGCGCGGTGTCGCGCCCGCACATCTCCTTGCCGAATGCGGGGTCGTCACCTCGATTGCCACCAACAACGTGCTCAACCCGTTCACGCCCTATGGCGACGCCTCGCTGGTCAGAATGGCGAACCTCTACGCCAATGTCGCCCAGCTTTCGCGAGACGACGACATGACGCTCGTCTTTTCCATGGTCTCGGATTTGGCGGCGAGGCTGATGGACAAGCCCCATGGCCTCTCCGTCGGAGGGGACGCGACCGTCGTACTCCTCGATTGCGCCGGTCCGGCCGATGCCGTGCGCGAGGTCTCCCGTGTCGTCGGAGGCTGGAAAAGAGGGCGGCAAAGCTTCTGGAATGGCCTTCCGGAAGTATTCCGGCCTTGATGAAGCCTTTCGGTCTCGTCGTGGCAAGGTCGGCAGTGCCGACCGTCGGCTCGTTCAGCGGATCGGGCGCCTATGAAACCTTGATATGATCGCATCGGCAGTCCTATCGAAATCCTATGCGATCGGGGCCAGTTTCTGTTCAACATAACAGGAGCGCTCCGTCATGATGCCGTTTCGACACCGATGCCCTGCAGGGTTCACCCCGCTGCTCACCCCTTTCAGCGAGGACCGGTGCGACATCGCCGCGCTGAATGCGGCGATAGACCGGCAGGTCGCGGCGGGCATGGACGGGATCGTCATCCTCGATGCCTTCGGCGAGGGACACGCGCTCGACGCACAGGAACGGGATGCAATCATCAGCGCCTGCGTCCAGCGGGCACAAGGCCGCCTGTCCGTCATCGCCGCAACCGGCACGAACTGCACGACGGCATCGATCGATCTGGCGCGCCGGGCGGTGCGGCTTGGGGCGGATGCATTGCTGGTAACGATCCCGTACTACTCGAAACCCCGGCTTGCCGGCGTGGTCGAGCATTTCAGATCAATTGCCGATGCAGTGCCGGTTCCGATCATCGTCGATGACGATCCCGGCCGAACCGCCATCGATTTCGGCATGGGACTTCTCTCGGGACTGGCAAGCACGGAAGGCATCGTCGCCGTCTGTCATGGCCAGGCCAGGCTCGGCTTTTTCGCGGGCCTGCCAGCGAACCTGAGACGACGTTATCTTCACCTCTCCCGCGACTGCAGGACATTGCCGGCCTTCATCGCCTCCGGCGGCAACGGCGCGATCTCCCCGCTTGCGAATGTGTTGCCATCGCACGTCAGGTCTATCCTCGATGCCTCGGCGGAGCTCGGGAGGATGACGGCGCTTCATCAGGAGATCGTGTCTGCGCTTGCGTCCTGTGGACCCGATGACATCGCGGCCCTGAAGGAGGCGACGTCGTTCATCCATCAGCATCCCGCCGATGTCCGCTTACCGCTGGTGGCGGCGGAACCGGAAACGATCATCGGAATCCGGCACGCCTTCGCGCCGTTCGCACGCTGTGAAGGCGAAGCCACCGTCGCAGCCTGATCTTCGCATCGACGCCGGTCCGGGACCTCCGTCGGCGGCAAACACAGGAGCCTGTCATGCTTCGCTCTGTCCGCGAGTGCATCTATCCGAGGCGCCGCATCTTTACGGCTCGAAACGTCAATCCACCTGGTATCATGCGAAGATTGCTGGCCGTGCTGCTTGGCTTGGTTGCGGTGTCGTACGCCATTACCTTTCTCGCCGCTCTCTAAGCGCGGCGATTTCCGTCGAGACAGCGCGTCCCGATCCATCCTTCCGCTTGCCTTGCTTCATATATCTTTGGAAACGCCGGTTGAAATTCGGCCTCGCCGTTTTCAGATAATGCCCGGTAAAAGAGAGAGCGCTATGGCGGCGGAAGGGCATTCCATGAACCGGGAACAGCTGGATTCGATCAATGGCTGGCTTATCGAACAGGGACTGCTCGGGGCGAGCGAGACGGCGCTTGTCGATGGATTCTGCAGTCGCCTACGCGACACCGGGCTGGAAATCGCCCAGGCGGTGCTGTTTTTCGACACGCTGCATCCCGTGCAGGAATCAGAAGGCGTTTTCTGGAATGTGGCGAGCCAGGGGCGCTCGGAGGTCCGGGAGTTTTGGCGGCATGAGGCGATGCGCAATGCTGAGTTGTGGCGAGGTAGTCCTTTCTACTATATGACTGAACGCGACCTTTGCGAGCTTCACATTCCGCTGGAAGGTTCGGTCGAATCCCGGTTCGGGATCATCCCTGATCTCATCGCCGAAGGGCATACCGACTATTTCGCGCTGATCCACAAGCTTGGTGGCGAGAGCAGAATTGGCGAAATCGAAAACATGTGCTCCCGCTGGTCGTCAGCCAAGCCCGGCGGGTTTACGCCTGACGATCTCAACGCACTGCGCATACTTGTCGCATCTCTGGCGTTGGCGGTCAAAGCGGCCTCTCTCAACCAGATCGCCAAGTCGCTCGTCGAGGTCTATCTCGGGCGCGATCCCGGCCGCCGGGTGCTCGAGGGCAGTATCGAACGGGGCAGGGTGGAGACCATCCGGACGGTGCTCTGGTACTCCGACATGGAAAACTATACTTCGCTGTCTGAGACCATGGAGAGCGGACAGCTCATCGCCTTTCTCAACGACTATGCCGATGCGGTCATTTCGGCCGTACATGCTGCCGGCGGCGATATTCTGAAACTTGTCGGCGACGGCATTCTGGCGATCTTCAATCATGACGACCCGCGTGCGGCGGCACAGGCGGCGCTGCAGGCGCGGGCCGATGCGGCGCTCAGGATCGAGGAATTGAATCGGCGGCGTCGCGAGGAGAACCTCGCGACGACTTCCGTCTATCTTGCCCTTCACGAGGGCGAGGTGTTTTACGGAAATGTCGGTAGCGACGAGCGCCTCGATTTCACCGTCATCGGTCCCGCCGTCAACGAGGTGTGCCGCATGGCGGCGATGTGCAGTTCCATCAAGGAGACCGCGCTCGCTTCCCGCGAATTCATCGCTCTGATGCCCAAGGAGCAGCGTCCGGCATTTCACGATCTCGGTTCGTTTCATCTGAAGGGCGTGCAGGACCAGAAGGCGCTTTTTGCGCTTCGCGGCTGACCGTGGAAAACGTCGCTCGGGTCAGAAGGTTGCGGCCGCTCAAGATCGACCGGAAGCGCCGCATAGGCGGGGCTCTAGGCCATGTCCGGTCGCCCGGTTTCGTGACCAGGACCTTTGTTTCGGCCGAGGCGTTCCTGGCGGCCTGTCTCGGTTCGGCCTGCGGACGAGGAATGCCGGGACGACCTCACGGCTTTCGGACATTCGCCCGAACGATCGCCCTTCTGCCGGGCGACGGCGGGAGGGTCTCCCGCCGTTTCGTTGACGATTTCCGTTTTCAACGGGGCATGTCGAACAGGAGAGCCGTTCCGTTCGTCAGCCAATCGAGTTCAAGCGTTTCGGGTTCCGAGATCTGGAGGCCATCACCCGGCCGCAGATCCTCTCCCTCGATCCTCGCCAGACCGTTCACGATATGGACGAAGACGAGGCGTCCGGGCCGGGCTGGGATGGTGCTGACGTCACCCTCCTTCGGGTTGGCGATCAGCAGTCTGCTGTCGGACAGGAGGTGCAGGGGAGCCTCGCCTTCGGTGCCGGATGCGATCGGTGTCCAGTCGCGGGCATCTTCCATTGCCGGCAGGCGGGCCTGCTGGTAGCGCGGTTCGGTTCCCCTGATGTCCGGAATCATCCAGATCTGCAGCAGATGGGCGATCTCGTCTTCCGAGGCATTCATCTCCGAATGACGGACCCCGGTGCCGGCAGACATCAGCTGTATCTCGCCGGCTTCGATCGTCGAGACGTTTCCCATGGTGTCCTGATGGCGCAGCCTGCCTTCCAGAAGGACGGTCAGGATATCCATGTTGTCATGGGCATGTTCGGAAAAACCGGAACCCGGGATGATCCAGTCCTCGTTGATGACACGCAGCGGGCCGAAGCCCATGCGCGTCGGGTCCTGGAAACCGCCGAAGGAGAAGGTATGGAAGCTGCTCAGCCAGCCCTTGCTGGTTTTGCCGCGGCTCATGTTTTCGTGGATCAGGATCATGGTCTTTCTCCTGGACTGTATCGGGGCGGTAGCCTCCGATCGTTGGTTTCGCAGTTTCGTCTCGGTCGGAACCCTTATCGGGTCAGGAAGGCGTTCAGCGCCTGCAGTTCCGCCTGGCGAATTTCGTGCCCGCCGGCGTGGATGCTGGTTTCGACCTTCGCGCCCTGCCGTGCGAAGTAATCGACAAGCGCTTCGGTCAGCGGCAGCGGGCAGATCGGATCATGCTGCCCGGCGGTTATGAGCACCTGCCGGTCTTTCAGTGCGCTGTTGTTCTCCCGCTTCCACGGGACCAGCGGATGCAGGAGAGCTATGCGGTCGAAGAGATCCGGCCTCCTGAACGCCACGGCGGCGAGAATGTTTGCGCCATTGGAATAGCCGAGCGCATAGACGGGACGGCCTCGGTTCTCCGCTTTTTTCTGAGCGAGAAAGTCGATCATCCTGTCCGTGCGCCGGGCAAGGTCGTCCATGTCGTAGACGCCCTCGCCAGTGCGGCGGAAGAAACGCAGGGCGCCATGTTCGGAGACATCGCCTCTCGGCGAGACGATCCCTGCATCGGGCAGGATCTGCTCGACCAGTTCGGTGAACTGGAATTCGTTGCCGCCGGTGCCGTGGAACGCGAAGACGAGGGGAGCGCCGTCGGAACCAGGCTTGATGAAGGCATGATAGGCAGTGGTGCTCGTGTTCATGATATCTTTCTCCTGATGACGGGACCATGCGGACCCGTCGTTCCATCATTTCCTGTCGAACCTCAGTCCTTGATCGGCTGAAGCTGTTTTTCGATCTGGCCGCGATAGGGCTCGTAGCGGGTCGGCAGCTTCAGGGCTTCGCCGAGGTGAGCGCTGTCCTCGTCACGGTCGAAGCCAGGCTCGTTGGTTGCAATCTCGAACAGGACGCCGCCCGGTGTGCGGAAATAAATCGCCCAGAAGTAGTCGCGATCGATGACCGGGGTTACCTGGTAGCCGGTGTCAAGAAGCGCCTTGCGGACTTCGAGCTGTGCCGCCCTGTCTTCCACCGCGAATGCGATGTGGTGGACCGAACCGGCGCCAAGGCGGGCAAAATCTGCCTGCGGGACGGTTTCGAGATCGATGAAATCCGCACCGTTGCCGCCGGCGATGGCAAAGCGAGCCCATTCGTCCTTTTCGTCGACCTTCTCGTAGCCCATGAAGCCGAGCAGTTCCCGGGTTGCGCCGGTATCCTTGAGCCTCATGCTCGCACCATGGAAACCCTTGATGGCTTCGGCAGCGCCGATCTCGTCGTGCAGCCAGCCCTCGCGCTTGTCATCGTCGACTTCCACCAACGAGAAGCCGTCACTGTCCGGACCGGCGAAGCGCAGACGCTTTTCGCCGAACACTTCCGTTGCCGAGAGGTTCTTCACGCCGAGCTTGGTCAGGCGCTCCGTCCAGTAACCCAGCGAACCCTTCGGAACGGCGAAATAGGATTCTCCGACTTCACCGGCACCCGGGCGCCCTGCCGCAATATGCGGGAAGGGAAAGTAGGTCATGACGGAGCCGGGCGTGCCTGCCTCGTCGCCATAGTAGAGGTGGTAAACATCAGGAGCATCGAAGTTGACGGTCTTCTTCACGCGGCGCAGGCCGAGCGTCTTGGTGAAAAAGTCGCTGTTTTGCTGGGCATCTGCAGCCATCGAGGTGATATGGTGCAAGCCTTTGATCTGAGTAAGCATTTTTGCCATCCTTCTGTTCGGATGCCATTGCATCCCTTGTTCCGAGGCAGAAGATGGGGCCAAAGGGCGGCGAAGTGAATAGAAATAATATTGACAATATAATTTCAAAAAGTGAAATTATCTCGCATGAGCGATCTCAACGATATCCGTATTTTCCTGGCTGTTGCGAAAGAGCGCAGCTTCATCGCGGCCGCCCGGCATCTTTCGATGACGGCGCCGACAGTCACGCGGGCTGTGAGTGCGCTGGAAGAAGCCCTCGGCGTGCAGCTTCTCTTGAGGACCACGCGGCATGTGTCCCTGACTTCGGCGGGCGCGGTCTATGCCGCGCGCATCGAACCGCTGATGGAGGCCTTCGAGGCTGTGGCCGATGAGGTTCGAGCGGAAACGGGCCATGCGGCGGGTCTCATCCGGCTCAATGTGCCGTTATCGCTCGGGCAGCGAATTCTGCCGGATGTCGTCTCGGGCTTTCGCGTCGAAAATCCCGGCATCGCGGTGTCGATGACGTTGACGGACCGGTTCATCGATATCGTCTCAGACAGTTTCGACCTTGCCATCCGCATTTCCGAACCGCCACGGGACAAGTCTACGATCTGGCGGAAGATCTGCCCGGTGCGACGGATGCTTGTTGCCTCTCCGGGCTACCTGGCGGCCAATGGAACGCCGAAATCGCCTGACGATCTCAATGAAGCCGCCTGCATCGCCTATGACGAGGAAGCGCTTTCCGAAACATGGGAGCTTGCTTTTGCCGGCCGGACACGCAAGGTCAGGGCGGGGCGGATACTCGCGGGAAACAACGGCGAGTTGACGGCGCGGCTTGCGGAAAACGGCGAGGGAATTGCGCTCCTGCCATCCTTCATCGTCGAGAAGGCGATTGCCGAAGGTCGTCTCGTCCAGATCCTTCACGACTGGCAGGCGCCCGAACTCTGGCTGACCCTCTATTATCCGCCTTATGAGAAGCTGCCGATGCGGGTCGCGAAGTTCTCGGATTTTTTCGAAAATTTCGTCACGACGGTTCGCCCCGTCTGAACGGGTCCTGTCGTCGGCGAGACGCCCGCTGATCTCCGCGTCGCGGCGGGCGTTCAGGTTTTTCATTTCCGCTTTGCCTGCGCCAGAGTCCGGTCGGCGGTGCCAGCCATTTTGCCTGGGCGTGCACCTCAGGGGCGATAAACCGGCGGCCGTGTGATAGGATGCCTGTCGCGTAATACGACGCTTGCGATCGATGTTCATTCCGAGGAGATCGTCATGAAACAGAAGAGCAGTGATGATACCCAATGGTCACGGGACGGTAAGGAAAGCCTGCCGGAGCCGATGGATCTGGAACAGTGCTGGCTTGCCGAGGGCAAGAAGCGTCACGACGACGACAATCTGGACGAGGCGTTGCAGGAAACGTTCCCCGCAAGCGATGCGATTGCCACCGGCCGCTTCGAATAATCCTTAAATTCATCGAAAAGCGGGCCGCAGGACAGTGGGTCTCGATATCACGGCCTTCCTCGCCTCGTCCTTTCTCCCGGACTTTGCGGAGAGGGGATTTCCTTGCGAAGGCGGAGGCGTCTAGCTGGCTATTGCGGCTATCCAGCCAAAAAAGGGAGCATGGTCTACCTCCAACAGAGGATGCGCTGCCTATCAGTATCAATTGCATCCTTGCTCTTTCAGCGGCAGCCTTGTCGATGGCTGGAGGTCTGCGAGATGTCTTTTTTTTCGGATAATATAGGGCAGCGGCACGCCGCTGCCTCCGCGGCGAGGAGTGTCAGGAGCCGCGGAGGCAAGCGGGTTTTCGACCTGTTTTTCGCCGTCTTCTCGATCGTCTTCCTGCTTCCGGCTCTGATCCTGATCGGGCTCGCACTCCTGGTCATCGATGGCCGGCCGATAATTTTCCGCCACAAGCGCGTCGGCCGAAACGGCAAGACCTTCGATTGCCTCAAATTCCGCACCATGCGCAAGGACGCTGAAAAGGCGCTTCAGGATCTTCTCGCCAGCAATCCGGCGAGGCTTCGGGAATGGAACGAGACTCAGAAACTGAAAAGTGACCCGCGGGTGCACTGGCTCGGCAAATACCTGCGCATCACGAGCCTCGACGAGCTTCCGCAATTGTTCAACGTGCTGCGCGGCGAAATGAGCATCGTCGGCCCGAGGCCGGTCATTGCAGAGGAACTGGAGCGTTACGGATCGCAGGTTCACTGCTACCTGGCCATGAGCCCCGGCATCACCGGTCTCTGGCAGGTCTCCCGCCGGGAGGACACGTCCTACGAAGAACGGGTCCGGTTCGACGTCGACTACTATCATAGCGTTTCGCTTTCCCGGGATGTCGGAATCATCCTGCGGACCGTCGGTGTCGTGCTCTTCGCGCAGAACGAACGCTGAAAGCGCTTCAGCGGAGGAACAGCATGAGCAGGGCAATCCAGAAGGCAAGGCAGACGACAATGACAAGCCATCGCAGCCCGAATTTAGTGGCCCAGTTGCGCATGAAGCCTTCCTTGCCGGTTCTGTCCCTCTCAGAAGATATCACGATTCGGTTGCCCCATAAGCCTCGGCCCCTCGGGGCGGCCAGCATGCAAAGGAAGCGGCTGGAGCAATCGCGCCTGTGGCCGATCCTCGGGAGGGCCGGGGAAACGGCCTTCCGGCATTCACAAAAGAGGCTGCAAACACAGCCGTCAAGGCAGGAGCCCTTATGCAATTGTTGCTTTCAGCAGCTACCGGCCGAATGAAGCGGTGGAAGAATCGTCTGGGCGCGCTCGTTCGGTGGCCGTCTCTCGTCACCGATGCGATGTGGACGATGAGCGCGAAGATATTCATCCAGATCAGTCAGCTGGCGACGTTCATCATCGCAGCCCGCGTGCTTGAGTCCGCGGAATTCGGGCTGTTCGCCTATGTCGCGGCGGTAGTGGCGCTGCTCGTCATCTTTGCGGAAGGCGGCTGGTGCGAATTCGTGATGAAGATGCGGGAAGATGCCGACCGGCTTGACCAGATCGCCAGCGTCGCCGTTTTCGCCGGGCTGTGCGCGACGGCCCTGGGGCTCTGCTTCGCCATCGTGCTCGGCCTCGTTTTTCATCTCTCCGGGGTCGCCGCGCTTGTGGTGCTGTTCAGCCTCTGGCTGCTGCTGACGCCGTTCTCGGCTGTCTGCGACGGCGTATTCGTCGCCACAGGCCGCCTGAGGCAGCAGGCAATCGTCAGGATCGTTGCGGAAGCCTGCGGCATGGGAGTCGCCGTTGCCGGCCTCCTTTTCGGCTGGAATATCCTTGCGCTCGTGGCAGGGCGGCTGACCACCCAGATCGTGAGCGTCGTGCTCTTCACGGCGATTCTCCGCTGGGTGCCGAAAATACATCTTCATACCGTCTTTCTCCGGGAGCTTCTGGAGTTTTCCCGCCACATCGTTGCCAACCGGCTGATTATCTATGTCCGGTCCTATTCAGGCACGCTCGTCGTTGGCAGTGTCCTGGGGCTGACGGAGGCCGGTTACTACCGGGCTGCCGAAAGGGTGGTCGCAGCCTTTTCGGAAGTGGTCGGCGAACCTGCGCGCATGCTGGCCTGGGTGGTTCTGAGAAGAGTTGCGGTGCGCGGTGCGGACGACGGCGAGGCGACGAGGCGGATCGGCACGGCCGCGACCAAATTCGTCGTTCTCCTCATGGCGGTTTCCGCGCCCGTCTACATCGGTCTCGCGCTGATGTCGGGTAGTCTGGTCCAAATCGCACTGGGCGATGCGTGGGCGCCTGCTGCTTTTCTGGTGACGCTTCTCTCCATCAAGCAGGTGCTGCTGATCCCCGGCTACGTCACGGAGCCAATCCTCTCGCTTTCAGGCACGATCCGGAAGATGCCGCCGGCGATCCTCGTCAACAGCCTCGTTTCCCTCGCCTTCATGTTCGCGCTTTCCCCCTTCGGCATGGTGGCTGCCGCCGCCGGACAATGCGCGGCAGCGGTCTTCTCCTTCGCCATTTCGGCGCACCTGCAAAGCCGTTACGGGGAGGTAAGCTGGACGCGGGTCCTGCGCGGCTGTGCTCATCCGGCGATCGCGCTTCTTGCGATGATCGTCGTGGTCGTTCTGCTCGGCAGCGTTGCGGCGGGATCGGCCATGAGCGGACTGTCGACCAATCTCCTGCAGATGCTCGCCGGAGCGATCATCTATCTCGGTACGCTGGCTGGCCTGCAGCGGCTCGACGGCGGTTCCGTGCCTATCTTCGCCATTGTGCGAAAGGCGCAAAAGACCTGAGTGTGGTTTGTCGAACGGAGCGGAGGAAGGTCCGGAATGAATACCGCGATTGTGAGGAAAAGCGTTCATAACATTCTGCAGAGCACGATGAGCGGCTTTGGGCATTCTCTTGTGCCGTTTCGCGCGATCGGCGGGCGGCTTCGCTATCTGTCGCCTTTTCCGCGCCGGTTCTCCGGTGCCTATGGTTCCTTCGAGGAGGCCATCGCCGCGGCCAAGACCAAGTCCCTCGCCGGTTACGACCATGACGAGATCGCTCACGTTGCCTTCGAGCAGATGTGCAGGGTCATGCCCTGGGACTATCCAGTGCTGTTCTGGCTCCGCAACCTGCGTGACGAAGTCGGCGGATTGCTCGATGCCGGCGGGCACATGGGGACGAAGTATCGAGCCTTTCGCGATCTTTTGTCCCTGCCCGAAGGGCTCGACTGGGTGGTTTACGACCTGCCGGCGATTGTTTCGGCGGGGCGGCGCATGGCCGAGCGCGAAGGACTGACCCAGCTCCGTTTCGTCGACCGTATCGAAGACGCTCCGGCGACGCCGCTTTTTCTGGGGTCAGGGCTCCTGCAATATCTCGACATCCCCCTTTCAACGCTGCTGGAAGGCCTTCCATCGCGCCCCCGGCATCTGCTGCTGAACAAGGTTGCCTTTCGGCAGGGCGGTCCGGTGGTGACCCTGGAGCGGATCGGCAAGGCCCATGTGCCCTACCAGATGCGCGACGAGATCGCTTTCCTGAGGGATATCGAGAAGCTTGGCTATCGCAAGGTCGACCGCTGGGCTATCCCCTCGCTTTCCCATGTCATCGAAACCCATCCCGAGCTTGGGGCGAGCGAGAATGCCGGTTTCTACTTCAGGCTCGACGATGGACCTCGGTTCGCTTCAACGGTTCAATAAGCGTGAGCCAAAAGCTGTGAACTGACGCACAGGGCGAATCTCGGCGGAGCGGGACGTCTCCGAGCGTTCCAGCACTCGACCGTAGAGCGCCATCAGCGCCTCGATCCATGACGTGGCGGTGTGGGCAAGGCGAGGCGCCTCCCGCCGGCAATTTTGGGCCATCTTCCCAATAAGCCCGTCGTCAATCGCCAGGTGGCGCAACCCTTCGGCGAGAGCCACGGTGTCGCCGCTCCGAAAGACCAAGCCACATTCCAGCGCAGTAATTTCGGCACCGAGCAGAGCCGAATCCGGCATGATGACCGGTATGCCGCTCGACACTGCTTCAAGGGCGGCAAGGCTGAAGGGTTCGGGTACGCGGGACGAAATCACGATGGCACGGGCATCTCGAAGGATTTCGCGCATACCCTGCCGGGACTGCCATCCATGAATGACGACCTCCGGATAATCCCGCTCCAGGATGCTTCGCCCGGCGCCGTCGCCAATGACATGCAGTCCGACGCCGGCGATCCTGGCCGCCTGGGCGGCTTCCTCGAAGCCTTTTTCCGGCTCCAGCCTGCCGATGAAATAGAAGGTTCGATGCGCCGCCGGCTCCGCGCCTTCGGCAAGGAAAGGCTCCACCGGGTTGCGGATCGTTTCGACGTGTTCGACATTCAGGCCGGCGCGCTCGAATATCTGCCGCATCCGCTCGTGCACGACCACGATGTTCGCCGGCAGGTCGCCGGTGGGATAGAAGTGTTCCCGCAGCAGGTGGCGTGCCGTGCGCCAGAGCTTCTCATGGTAACCTCGCTTGTCGCATTGGGTAACAAGGCAGGAGGCCGACATCGGCCGGAGATGGCAGACCTGTTGCTTGCGGTAGTTCGCGAGGCCACCGTTCGGGCATGTGAGAAAATAATCGTGCGCATGCAGGACTGTTCGATCGCGTACAGCGGCCAGTGCCCGGAAAATGGAAGGCGACAGGATCTTCGACCATCCATGCACGTGATAGATGGTCGAAGGAGTATCGCGCATCGAGATCAGGTCCTGAAGCGTTTCGAAAGCCTTGGAATTATAGAGGCCACCCGCGAAAGCAGACAGCCTGCCCTGCTGCACGAGCGGCTTTCCCGCGATATTGATGGTGTCGCCCGCTGGTTTTTCATGTTCCGCCGTATCGCCGGCAAGATAGGTCACGCCGATGCCACGCCGTTCGAGAAGGCCGGCCGAGAGGATCGCGAGGTTCGATGCGCCGCCGACCATGGCGGAGCGGTCGTTGATGACCACGACACGGTCGGGTTGTCTCTGGTTCACGGATATCACTCCAGCCTCTCGATATTGCGCGGAGCAAGGCGTCCGGCGAGGAGATCCGAAAAGGCCAGAAGATTGCCTCGCAATCGTCCTTTCCGGTCGATCCAGGGCTCCGGCCGCCAGATCTTCACCACGTTGGCGAGCAGGTTACGCGCCATCTGGATGCCGGCATGGCGGACGCTCATAGTCTCCTTGCGCATGAGGTATATGGGATTTGCGATCTGGGAATAGCCGAACCGCAAGCCGGAGGTGCGGCCGACCTTGGTCCCGAGATGGACGCCGACGAGGCCGGCCGACGAAACGATCCGGCCATGCCGGGCGGCGATCCGGCTGAAATCGACGTCCTCCAGCCATCCGTAGAGCGGAAGGTTCTCATCGAAGCGCAGGCCGCCGATCCTGACGGCGGACATGCGCACGGCCATGTTGCAGCCATAGCCGGTATAGGTCGTCTCGACAGGCGGGCTCCTGTTGTCCCGACGCACATGGTCCTTCAGCATGCGCCAGCCGTCGGCGACGGAAATGCCGGGTCCGGTGATGCCGTCTGCAATGACCCTGCCGGTGCAGATGTCGACATCTGGATTGGCGGCGAAGATCTCCTCGGTCTGCTCGAGGTAGGGCGGCGCCATGAGAAAGTCGTCGTCCAGAAACACGACGATATCCGCTTCGGGGATGGATTCGAGGATGTGGTTGCGTTGACGGCAGCTGCCGCGCCGGGAGACGAGCACCCTGACCGGACAGGGCAGCTTTGCCAGTTCGGCTTGATCCACGTCCTCGACAGAGGGCACACAGATGACGACCTCATCGGGCAGGCGGATCTGGCGGGCTATATGCGGGAGAACCGCGGCGAGGATGTCCCGTCTTCCGGCGCTCGGTATTCCAACGACAAGCCTGAACTGACGAGGACTGGCAGCTTCATCGCGATGCTTGCCGATGTGGATCGTGGCATATGTCATGGGCTTCCGCCTTCCTGGCATACCGGCAGGGCGCTTCCGGTCAACGGTTTCGATGCCCTGCCTCTTTGTTTCTCGCGGCGCCCGGCGCAAAATCGTCTTCCGCTTTTGCAGGTTCTAGACTGTCGCCTGGCGCCGTCGCGCATCACTTCGGTTGGCAATCACCCCAAGCAAGGAGATACGCGACTTGCCGAAGGCGGACAGCGCGTCCGCCAGGCGTTCGATCGTCATCTTGTTGGAGTTGCCGAGGACGAGAATGATTCCGTCGACATAGGTGCAGATCGTCCGGGTGTCGGCTGAGTCCTCGAAACCCGACATGTCGACGACCACCACCTTGTAACGCCGGCGCATCTTCGCGATGGCTTCCTTCAGCGTGGTCAGATGGCCGTAGCGCTGGCTGGACACGGAAGCCTGCTTCATCTGTTCGACCGTGACGAGGGGGACCGGGTTCGCCTCATCCGCTTCTTCCACGTGGAGGTTTTCCCTTTCGAGTTCGGAGACCGCTGCGCCCCGGGCCGCCTTGCCCGCGGAGGCGCGGCTGTTCTGCAGAACGAGGGGCTGTTCGCCGATATAGGAAAGGTCGACGGGTTTCATGCCGACGTCCTGCGCGGCGCTTGCGGCGAGCCGCGAAAGGCGGGAGCCGATGAAATCGGCATCCACGAGAAGCACGGACTGCCCTTCGTTCTGGTAGAGCTGGGCGAGGTTCGTTGCGACCGTCGTCTTGCCTTCGCCGGGGCCGATCGAGGTGACGCCGATCACCATCGAGCCATTGGCCGGAATGATCGAGTCGAGCGAGTTCTTTACGCTGCGCAGCGCTTCCGAGAAACGTGAATACGGCATGTCCAGCACGGATCTTAGCGGCAGCATGGTTGTGGGCAGGGGCTTGCTGCCATTGCCGCTGTCGAGTTGCGGCCGGTATACGGGAATGCTTCCGAGCGAGGTGATGCCGAGTTCACGCTGCAGTCTTTCGCCGGAGCCGGCGCGGCGGTCGAGACCGTTGCGCAGGATCGCAGCCATCAAGCCGCCGGCAAAACCGAGAACGGTCGAAAACGGCAGGATGATGGAAGGCTTGGGCCAGATCCTGCCGAACGGTGCCGTGGCCGCGGTGACGATGCGGGCCTTGCCCAACGGGAAGGACTGGGTCTGCATGGTGCCCACATATTGCTGCAGGATGCTTTCATAAAGGCGCCGATAAGTGTTGGCCCGGCTTTCCATCTCCGAGAGTTCGACGCGGGCGATATTCTTGTCCGCGCCCTTCTTGGTGGCATTGAGGAATTGCGCCTCGGCCAGTTGTTCGCGCGTCCGCGCCGTTTCGAGGTTGGAACGGTAGACGGCCTCTATCTGGCGAAGTTCGCCGTTGATCGCCGCCTTCAGCCGGGCAATTTCGTCGTGTGCGGCGGTGATCGCCGGATTTCCTTCGTTATAGCGGCTCCTGAGACTTTCGAGCCGCGTCTCGGCTGCCCGGATATCGTCCCGCAGCTTCTGGATCTGCGGATTGTTGGCGATCTCTTCCATGTTGCCATCGGCTGCTCGTCCCTCGATCAGCTTTACCAGCGTGGTGAGCTTGGCGGATTCGGCGGCTGTCGCTGCCCTTGCCGCAAGCATCTGGCTGCTGACCTCGGCCAGTTGCTGCTGGTCGAGCGTGGAGGAGTTGGCCATCGCCGTGATGTCATGCTCGTTGCGATATTCCTCAGCGGCCAGCGCTGCCTCGCGTGCCTTGCGCCCGACCTCGATCAGCCGGCTCTCCAGCCATATCGCGCCCCGCTTGGCGGCGTCCGCGCGGTCGTTCATGCCGTTACGGATATAGGCTTCGGCCAGGGCATTCGCGGTCCTTGCAGCCTTTTGCGGATCGCTGGAGGCATAGCCGATCTCCAGCACGTAGGATTGCCCAACGCGGCGCACCGAAACGCGGGACAGGAAGCCGCCCATCGTGCGTCTCATCACTTCCTCTTCGCTGGTCGCTTCCGTCTCTTCGCCGCTTCCGCCAGTAAACAGGTCGGCCACCGCCTTCAAGGAGCCCTTGACGATCGATTGCCACGAACGGGTGTTGAGGATTTCAGGATCTTCCGTAAGCCCAAGTTTACGTATTACTGCCTGGGCGATCGCTTCCGACTTGACGATTTCGACCTGGCTCGCGATCTCCGCGGCCTCAATGATGACGGTGCCGGTGGCTGCGTCCTGCGAGACGATCCGGCCCTGCTCCGGGTCCATCACCAGGCGTGTCGTCGCCATGTAGGTGGACTCGGAGTTGAGGATGTAGAGGCCCCCGAGCACCGCTCCGGAAGCGGAACATATGCCGAGGATGAGCAGGTTCTTCTTCAGGAAGTTGAAGACGTCGCGGAACGAAACATATTCCTTTTTCGCGGTATCCTTCTTGTCGAGGCTGGACATCGTCTCGACGTTTCCGAACTCATGGAATCCCATTTACGCCACCCTGTTGCACATTGTTTGACCGCACCAACCTGACTATTGCGATTGCTCTGGAGCGCTGGACAACTGCACCGCTCCCCCAAGACCTGCGGAAACATCGTAGCGGACGTCGAGAACATCCCCGGGCTCGAGTATTGCCGTCTCCTGCACCTTTTCCTGGGAACGGACGTTGTTGCGGCGCGTGATCCAGTATTCCATCGGCTGGATCTCCAGGGCCTTCATGGCGTTATAGCGGGACAGTGAGGCGCCGCTTGCCTGAAGGAGCTGAAGGGTCGTGGCGCGCTTCAACCTGGTGTCGTCGATTTCCCCCTCGACCTCCTGCAGGCTGCGTCCCGCTTCCGTGCGGAATTGTCCCTTGAGTGCGATTGCATCGCGCTGGGTCTCGCTGACCTTCTGCCTGGCGCGCATCTGGGCGACGACGAGATCGAGCTTGCCGCTGTTCAAGTCGGCGACGACGCGCTCGAGCGAGGTTTCCCGCGATTTTGCCAGGGTGCCGGTCTCGACGAGCGACGAAATGTTGGCGAGTTCCTGCTGCGCGATCTTGACCTGGCGCTCCTGAACGGCGGATTTTTCCTCCAGCACCTTGATTTCGTTCTCGAGCAGCCTCTGCAGCTCACTGAGCGAATCCAGCTGTCGCTTCAACGCTTCGGCGCGCGCGACAAACAGCGTGTTTTCGCTCTCGACGATCAATCGGCCGGTGCTCTGGTCCCTCGCATTGGCAAGTTCCGGCGGGAAGTCGATCTTGGGACTTTCCTTGAGTTCGGCGACGAGCCGTGCGCGGCGAGCCAGAAGCTGCTGCAGGGAAAGGTCGTAGCGGTTCAATTCGCCGGCATAACGGATCTGTTCCAGGTCCGAATAGCCATTGGGGTTGGAGCGACGCTCCCGTCCGCCGGCCATCGCCACCGCCTGCATGACAGTCAGCCCGGGGCGGTATTCCATTTCTCCGGGGCGGTCCACCGCGCCGGAGACATAGATCATCGGATAACGGATGACTTCGACCGTTGCTGTCGGCGGCGACGACAGTCCGGTCTTCTCTCTCAGGCTGCGGGCGATGCGATCCGCCACTTCGCTGGTGGTTTCGTTTGCCACCACAAGTTCACCGATGAGGGGAACCGAGATCGTGCCCAGCGGCGAGACGGAATATTCGCCGTTGAGGGCCGTCCACTCCTTGTACTCGCCGGTGGAGGCGACCCATTCGACAATCGAGACCTTGACCCGGGTCTGGGGACGGAGGCGGAAGCCGTCATCGCTCGCGGCGATCGCATTGGGAACGGCAACCAGTTGCAGCATTCCCGCCAGTGCGCAGACGATACCAATGCGCCTGCTTGTAGAGGTAGGCCGTTTTTCAAAACATACTATCGGCATGAACGCGCCTCGCAATTCCGGCAACAATGAAAATGTCGGTTCCAGCGATTGAACGGGCCGGATCAAATCGATTGTCGGCCCAAAGCGATGCGAGTAAATCCCCTGCGTGTCGTCACGGGGATACGCCCTTCGGGCAGGTTTTTCTAAGCCTTCACCTCGAATGGATGAGCCGTGATCGAGGTTTGCGCCACGATCCTGACCGATCGGCCAGCCGCCCGGCCTTCTCCACGGTCGATCCGCCCCTTTGACTAGGCTGGCAGCCCTAAGGTGGTCCTGTGCCGGGCGCTCTGGCTGCCTCTAGGATGCCTGCACAACTTCATGCGAGGGGCGAAATGCGGGTGGCGATTATCCACTACTGGCTTGTGTCGATGCGCGGCGGCGAAAAAGTCGTCGAAGCGCTCTGCGACATGTATCCGGACGCCGATATCTTCACGCTCGTCTGCGACGAGGCACGCATATCGGAGAAGATCCGCCGTCACAGGATCATCACATCCGGCCTGCAGAAAATTCCCGGCGCCACGCGCTATTACCAGTCGTTGCTGCCGCTGATGCCTTTCGCGCTCGAGAGTTTCGACCTGCGAGGCTACGATCTCATTATTTCGAGCGAATCCGGGCCGGCGAAAGGCATCATTCCTCCGCCGCATGCGACGCATGTCTGCTACTGCCACTCGCCGATGCGGTATATCTGGGATCACTACCATGCCTATCGTGAGAATGCCGGCCTGCTGGCCAGGCTGATGATGCCGGTTCTGGCACCGATGCTGCGATCGTGGGATGCAAATTCCAGCCTGCGCGTTGATCGCTTCGTCGCCAATTCCCACCACGTTGCCGGGCGTATCCGCAAATATTACCGCCGCTCGGCGACGGTCGTTCCGCCCCCTGTCGCGGTCGAGGATTTCGCCCCGGCTGCCGATCTCGGTGACTTCTATCTCTGCGCTGGCCAGATCGTTCCCTACAAGCGGATCGATCTGGCGGTGCGCGCCTTTTCCGAAATGGGACGCCAACTGGTTATCATCGGCGACGGCGCCAAGGCTGACGTGGACGCGCTGAAACGCATCGCCGGGCCGAGCGTCCGCTTCATGGGCCGGGCGGCGTTTCCTGTGCTGAAAGCCAATCTCGCTCATTGCCGGGCCCTTATCTTCCCCGGGGAGGAGGATTTCGGCATCGTGCCGGTTGAAGCCATGGCCAGCGGCCGGCCGGTGATTGCCTATGGTCGCGGCGGCGCCCTGGAGACCGTCGTGCCGGGGCAGACAGGCATCCTCTTCGACGAGCAATCGGTGGACGCGCTGATCGAGGCGGTCCATGCCTTCGAGCAACGGGAGCGAAGCTTTCACCCCGATGCCATCCGCATGCACGCGGCCCAGTTCAGTGCCGCGAGGTTTCGCGCCAGCATGCAGAAGATCATCGATGACGAACTTGCGGCGAAGAAGGCGCCCGGAGCGAAAGGGACGGACGTTCTCGCTCCCGCGTCCTTCTACAGCGATGGCAGACCGGTTCCCCTGCATTGAGGAACCTGGCGGGGCAGGAGGAGAGTGCCGACATGAACCTCATCACCAGACGTTACCTCGCGCTCGACCGGCACGGGATGGGTGGCCCAAGGACCTCGGGAAGCACATCCCGTTTTTTCGCCCTCTTCCTGCATCCGCTTGAATATGTCGTCTTCTATGCGGTCGGTCTTGCCGTGTTGACGTTGGTCCTCTCTTTGCTGATTGCCCGGCGATTGATGAAGATGGAATAGGATGACCGGGATGAAGGCCGCGCATGCCGGTTCGCTACCGGAACAGCAAGAGGATGCGTCGAGTGCATCGGGTTGCATCCAAACACGGCCAACGGGCGGAGCGCCCTGCCGTGCCGCCTTGAGGCGATGCACGGAAGGGATTTTCTGCTGCTCGTTTGGGTTCGGTGTCTTCAGCCGCCAGCGATTTTGGCCGGAGCCTTCGTGTTCGGCTTCGGCGGATTGTCGGTCACTTCAGTTTGAAGGCGACTTCGGTGCGATTGGTGGCGTTCAGTTTCTTCATGATGTTGCGGATATGAACTTTGACCGTGCTTTCGCACAGGTTCATTTCATAGGCGATGATCTTGTTGGCCTTTCCCCGGCGCAATGCCTCGGCCACTTCGATCTCGCGCGGCGTGAACGCTTCGTTGGAGTAGGTTGAGCCGGTTACGACGGAACTCAGGACATCCTTCTTGGCGAGAATGCTGCTCGCCGGAATGAAGACCCCGCCGGCCCGCGCGAGAGCGATCGCTTCCGCGGCGACGCTGATGTTGACACTTGTCGGAATATAGCCGCGAGCACCGCATTCCACGGCTTTCAGGATATCTCCGAGATCGTCGGAATCGGCGATGACGATGACGGGGCTCTGCCTGAAGGTTTCCGCTGCGGCCTTGATTTTGTCACAGGCATCGGCCTCCGTCGGCTTCCTGCTGCTGAAGACCAGGAGAATGGCGGAGGGATGATCGGTCATATGCCGTTTGCGCCACTCTTCTATCGACCCGGCGGTGACGATGTTCATGGCCGGATTGTAGATTGAAAGGCTCCGCGACAGGCATTCGCGGTCGAGAGCCCGCGGATCGATAATCAGGATATATTCTTCTGCGTCGAGATCTGTCCCCTTGTCCGTGATTTTCGAGAGGTACTTGAAGTCGGTCGGTTGAAGAGATGCGATTTTATCGGGAAGTGCAGTATGCGTGTTCATTTACTTTCTCCTGCCCCTGTTGTTTTTTGCATTCTTCTTTACGCAGGTCGGGATTCCTATATTTGTTTCGATTTGAAACACCGCCGATAGGCGTATCGCGATATCCTTCGCATCCTCGACCAACGTATAATGACAGGTTTTCATAAAATAATATTGAACGCATTAACGTGAGTTAATTTGTAATCGTAATAGGGTAAGAATTACTGCGTATTCTTGGATAAAAATAAAATATGATTACAGTATTACCCGGATGGGTTAGGCCATAGGACTAAATAAACGGCAAGTGGAGGTAGCACCCGGCACGTCCGACGAATGGACGAGGGCACACGAGGTCGGTCGGCTTTTTAAGCAGGGTCGGCCGTCCGTCGCGTCAGCCTATATGGCTTGCCAGATAGGCTGGGTCGAACTCGATGAGATCCTCGAGCTTCTTCCGGTTCAGGAACTCGACGATCCCGTTCCGGAAGGAGAGTAGACCGTTCAGTCGCATGTCCTTGAGGACGCGGTTGATATGAACCGTCGAGAGGCCGACCGCGTCTCCGATATCCGACTGCTTGAGGGGGCATTCGAAACCGTCGAAGCCCGGCCTGTCGCTTGCGCCGGAACGGGTCGCGAGTTCGAGCAGGAGATGACCGGTTCGTTCCAGGGCATCGCGCCGGCCGATATTGGCGAGCCGCTCGGCCATGCGGGCCTGCCGCTTCATCATTTCGATGATGATAATCAGGGCGAGCTGCGAAGAGGTGTCGGAACCCTTGCCGGGCAGCTGGCCGACGAATTCATATCCGGTGACCGCCGAGACCGCCTGGACATTTTCCTGCGCCAGCGCGGCCGATACCGACGACAGCATGTCTCCGCGGAGCGCGAATTCCGTGACGATCCTCGTGCCGTTGGACAGGTTCTTGCTGGAGACAACCCAGCCGCTCTTGATGAACAGGATGCGTGAACTGTCGTTGTCGGGTTCAAAGATGGTGGCGCCGGCGGGATAGGTGCGCAGATAGGCGCCACTCAGTTTCGGACCGTGCTTACTGTACTGAAACGTTACTGTCTGTCTGTCATTCGACAGATCGCCGGTACTCATTCAAACGCCCACCCAAACTACCCCTTTTGACGGAAAAAATTGTATCAGCAAATATTAAGATAAGAAAGTCACTTGTGTGCACTCAAATTGTTCGCAATTTTAATAAAAATCTAGGGATTTTTTGTGAGCAGAACGGCAATAACATTTCAGGAAACAAATATTAGATTGTCCTGAATTAAAATGTTATTTCGCGTATTGATGAAAAACCGCGTCAGAGAGGCGAGGGATACCCTGCTGAAACCAGGGTATCGGCCTCCGGTCGCCGCAGACATGTCTGCATGTGCTGTATGCCCTCCAGGGCGGCGGCGAGGGTGGCGTTGTGCCGATCCGGGTCGATTCCTTCTGCCTCCGCAGCGGCCGCCAAAGTGGCCGCATGGGCCGGTGTCGCGGCTTTACCGGAGGCGAAATAGCTTTCGCGACCGACGGACCGGAAGAAGCCCGCGACCTTGGAATCCCAGCCCAGACCGACATGCGGAATGCCGAGCGAATAGGCGGCGATACAGGCATGCAGGCGATGGGCGATGACAACGGACAGGGACCGGAGGAACTGAACGACGTCTTCAGGCAGGCGGGGACGCTCGACCAGGTCGACGACGCCGGTGGTGCGGTACCGCGCCATCTCATTCTCATCCAGGATGCGTTCGGCGAATGCCTGGTCCTCACGGGCTCCGTTGGAAAAGAGCCGGATGGCATATCCCCGCTTTGCCAACTCGCGGATCAGTTCGCGATAGTCGCTTACGGTTTTGAAGCATATGTCCGGCGAATGCCGACCGGCATGGCGCATGAGGATCACCGGATCGGTAACACAGATGCCGACCTTGCCATGAACGGAAGCCGGCTCCTCGGAAGCGGGGAAGAAACGCCCGGCCAGCAGGCCCGGGTCCGGAACGACCGCGGGAGCCGGCCCCTCGGGGAAATGGCTCATCCAGTTGTCATAGGCGTTGCCGTCGCGCACCGAAAGGCAGGTTAGCTCCGTCGCCCTTAAACGTCCGAACAATTCCGCGGCGCGGGCAGACCAGTGACTTCCCACACCGACGGCGTAAACTGCCAGTGGCTTGCCGCTGCGGCTGACGCAATCCAGAAGGCTGCCGATCTTCAGCGGAAAATTCAGGTCGTCGTCCTGGAAGAGATTGCCGCCGCCCAGTATCACCGCATCGGCGGAGGCGAGTTTCCGGTCCCAGTCCTCCCGGAGTTTTTCGAGTTTCGGCCCGAGTATCCGTTCGACCGCCGCCCGCCGGGCGAATGCGGGCAGCGCGTGAAGCACTCGAATTGCGTATTGCCGATGCTGATGGGTGGTGCCGAAATCGGCGCGTCCGGCCAAGTCGATCGTCTCGACCCTTACGTCCGGATCGGCGGTCAAAGCGCGCTCGATGCATTGTGCGAGTATCCCGTCTCCGAGATTCTCGCTGTATTTCACATTGAAGATCAGGATTTTCATCGCCGCCTCACCGGAGCGACCGGAAAGGAATGAAGGTTGCCGGAAGCGGAAAGCGGGCTTCCCACGGGCGCTCGTTCGCTGGCAAGAGCGGCAGCGCTGCCGGCGAGGATATAAAACATCAGCCCGAGATCGTAGACCGTGCCGGAAACACAAGCGGCGGTGAGCGAGGCGATCAGGCCCGTCTTGGCCGCGCGAACGGTCGCATTGCCGATATCGAGCGCGCCGCCGTTGCGCAATGGGCGTGCGGCGAGAACCGCGGAGACGAATGTGGCAAACAGCACGAAGCCGATGACACCCACATTGGAGAGCAGGACGAGGATATAGCTGGATGCGCGGGCGCTGCCGAGCCCTGCGCCGAAACCATGGGTATCGAGAAAGGTCTGGAAGGCCACGGCATTCCACATGAAGCGCTCCCTGCCGGACTGGCTCTCGGCCTTGGAAAGCAGCATTTCCTCGACGAATTGGTGCAGCTGATCGACCAATCCAGGGAAAAGCACAAATGCCGTCAGGATTGCTGCAGGAATGAAGGCGACGCAGGCGGCGAGAAAAACCGGACGGGCTTTGGCGGAGCCCTTCATTGCGCCGAGCAGCGCCCGCGTCCAGAGGAACGGCACCACAACTGCGACGCCAATGAGCGCCGTGGCCGATGTCGATAACAGCAGCGCGAGCAACAGCAGCGCGGTCAGAATTCCCGTTTCGCGCGAGCGGACCCGATCAAGCCAGAGGCTCGCCATGACGGCGAAAAGGACAAGCGTATATTCTGAGAAGGCGGATGCTTCGGGGAATGTGCCGGAGATCCGCTTGAGACCGCCTTTTTCGGCCGCCGTCAGCAGGGCGTAGTTCGCCGTTCTGACGAAGCCGAGCAGATATTCCGTTCCACTGAAATAGGTGATGACGTCTGCCACCGCGAAGCCGATATCCACGACTGCGAGGAGGAGAATGGCGCTTATCAGATGTCCGGCTTTTCCCGCATGACGAAAATAGGCGAAGACCGCCGCGAAGCAGACAAGGCCCCCGACCGCATAGACAGACTGGGTGATGTTGTTGGACGAAAAGCGCAGGGGCGAGAGCGAAATGAAGCTTCGCGTGCTGGTCACGCGCTCCACCGTCATCGTTTCGGTCACGCCTTCAAAGAGTTTCGGGAAGTAGATTGCGCTCAGCAGACCGAAGCCGGTCAGCAGCAGGAGCCAGAAACCGGGGCGAAACGGCTGCAGGGACGCCAGAAGAGGGCCTTCTCCGGCAGCCATGAACAGCCTTGTTGCGAAAAAAACCAGAAACAGGCTCGGCACCAGGACGGAAGGGCCGCCGAGCGCCGGAAGGCTGATGGCCGCCGCCGCTCCGAAGACGGTCGACAGAACCATGACGGGAAACGCCCAAGTCACCGGTGCGGCAAGGATGACGCAACCGACGATGATCGTGACCAACCCCATGAACTCAAGACTCATTTACATGCCGCCCCGTCCGGTTCCGATCGATCGAATGCCTGCCGGATCGGCGAAGCCCGCCTTCCCGGAACCTCGTGCCGCGCGTCCGGGTTTCGCCGGCTTTGGGCGCGGTCGCTCGGAATATCCTGCAACTCTTTGTGACTGCTGGATAAATTAGCACGGAACCAAGGCGGCTGTATTTACATCCGGGCCTAAGCCTTTTTCGGTAGCGCGTGAGCCGAATTCGGTTCTATTCGCTTCTGTGGCGAACGCGATATGCATGCATCATGTCGAACCATGGGCAAAGATACGGCGATTCCGGGTGGGTCCGCGGCATGGATATCGTGCTGGCTGCCGGGGGCCTCGCGCTGATGTTGCTGACCGCTCCCGTCGCGCATGCGCAGACGCCGTTGGCGGGCGACACCGGCGATGCCATCAACCCGGCCGGTATGAAGCTCGCCTTCTCCGACGAATTCACGGACCTCGATGTGTCGGAATGGGGGCCGGGCACACGCTGGATTGCGCATACGCCCTGGTCGGGAGATTTCGGCGGCGCACGCTTTGTGGCTCCGAAGGACGACTTCCCCTTCGCGATTGTCGATGAGGTTCTGCGGATAGAGGCGAGCCGTGACAAGGATGGCAACTGGCGCTCGGGCCTGTTGGCCTCGGTCGATCCGGCGGGCAAGGGCTTTGCCCAGCAATACGGCTATTTCGAAATGCGCGCCCGGCTACCCCTTGGACCCGGGCTTTGGCCAGCCTTCTGGCTCATCGGCCTCGACCGTTCGAAGGCGACGGCGGAAATCGACGTGCTTGAATTCTACGGCGACAAGCCCGAAGCCTATTCGTCGGTCGTCCATGTCTGGCACAAGGACGGGCGGCACTATTCCCAGGGCAAGCGGATCGATGCCTTCACGGACTCCGATCCCGGCGAGTTTCATTCCTACGGCGTAAAGATCGATCCGGCCTTCATCCGGATGTATTTCGACGGCAAGCTCGTCTGGAAAACGGAGACCCAGCCGGAACATCGTCAGCCGATGTACGTGCTGCTCAACCTGGCGCTTGTCGAGGAGGGCTCGACGCAGGAAACGCCCGATCCCTCTTTCATGTACGTCGATTACGTCCGTGCCTATACCTTCGAGTGACGGGCGGCGGCTCCCGACTTCACCAATCCTGCCGCGGCGCGTCGCTCGCCGGGTGCGATGACGTTTTCGCCCCGTGTAACTCGATTTTATCTCCCTTCGATGCCATTGCGGTGACGATATGCCGGTCCGCATGCGGTTTCGACGCGCCGGTCTTTCATGCGGTGATCGCGTTTTCGCCTGATAGCGGGGCCGTCCTCCCGCGACTGGCCAAATGACTTAGTCGCAAGATGCCCATCGGGCGTTTGTTTCAGCCCAATGACCAGCTTTCCATTTCTTCCCGTCGTGAAATTCTGGCTACGGGGGAAGGGTGCCTGCGAGATCCCGTCGTAGGCAGGTGACACAGTTTCTTCCGCCGACGCGTATTTCGGGCCATCCAGATACAGGGGACGCCGATGAGTTATGTCACAGGCCAGGAAGTGAACGGAGCCGGCATCCTGCCGGACAAGGGGCACCAGGAACGGGCCCACTATGACCGGCGGCGGAGCGTCCACGATATTTTCAGGCAACAGGCCCGTCTCTATCCCGATGCGCGGGCGCTGGTTTTCGGTGAGGCGTCCCTCACCTATCGTGAACTCGATCTTCTTTCGGACGGGCTTGCGGCCTATCTGCTTGCGCGCGGCGTCGGCAAGGGCGACATCGTCGCACTGTTGGTCCCGCGCGCGCTTTCGACCGTGGTCGCGAAGCTTGCCATTCTGAAGGCGGGCGCCGCATATCTTCCCGTCGACCCTGCCTTTCCTTCCGAGCACCTTGCCTATGTCATCGGCGAATGCGCGCCGAAGATCATCTTCACGGATGCGGCGTCTAACGCGGATGTCCGTGGTTTTACCGGTGGCGGAGAGATCGTCGATCTTGCCGCTTTGCTCACCTCGCTTCCCGTTGAAGGCTCCTGTGTTTTTCCCGATGTGGACGGGTCCGACGCGGCCTATGTCATGTACACGTCCGGTTCGACGGGGCGTCCGAAGGGCGTCGCGATCGCGCATCGCGGAATAACCCGGCTGGTGCTCGACCAGAACTATGTCGCATTCGACCGCAATGACGTGGTTCTTCACACCGCGACGATTTCCTTCGATGCCGCCACCTTCGAAATCTGGGGCGCATTGCTGAATGGCTGCCTTCTCGCCGGCATGCCGAAGGCGAGCTTTTCCCTTGCGGAGCTCTGCGACGTGGTCCGCGACAACGGCGTGACCGTGATGTTGCTGACGACTGGTCTGTTCAACCTGTTCGCGGACCACGCGGGCGGTGATCTGCCGAGCCTGCGCCATGTTCTTTTCGGCGGGGAGGCGGGATCGGTCGAGCATGCGCGCCGTTTCCATGGCGCCCACCCCGGTTGCCGGCTGACCAACGCCTATGGCCCCACGGAAGCAACCGTCATTGCGACCACCTTCACCATTCCCGCAGGGTTCGATGCCAGGGAACTGCCGATCGGCAGCGCGATTTCCAACACGAGCCTGCTCATCCTGGACGAGAACATGCGTCCGCTGCCGGCCAATGCGGAGGGGCAGCTTGCGCTGGCCGGGGACGGACTTGCGATCGGCTATATCAACCGCCCCGACCTGACCTCGGAAAAATTCGTCATGGTTGAGACCGACGGAGGCGCTGTCCGCTGTTACCTCACAGGCGATCTCGCAACCATGGACGCCGACGGCATGCTCTTCTTCAAGGGGCGTCGCGACCGCCAGATCAAGATCAACGGCAAGCGCATCGAACTCGACGAAATCGAAGCGGCGTTACGGCGGGACCAGAGGCTTCTGGATGCCGTGGTCGCCTGTCATGAACAGGGGGCGACCGTCAAACGGATCATTGCCTATCTGCGACCGCGCAACGAGGCTGATATCGGCAATTCCAACTTCGTTCCGGCGATCATGGAAAAGCTGCGCAGCGCCCTGCCGGCCTACATGATTCCGAGCGCCGCGATGGTCCTGAAGGCCTTTCCTCTGACGCCGGCGGGCAAGACCGACCGCGCCAGGCTGCCGCTGCCGCCGGTCGAAAACAGCAAACCCGCCGCCCCGGAAAGCCGGAGCGAGGAAATTCTCACGCGCCTCTGGCAGGAGGCGCTCGGCGCTCGGGACATTGCGGTGGACCGGAACTTCTTCGACCTCGGCGGCACCTCCCTCCAACTCCTGAGGGTGCATGCAGGGCTGGAAGCCGAGCTCAGGCGCAATGTCGACGTGATGACGCTGTTCAAGCACCCGACCATTCGCGAACTTGCGCGGTTCCTCGACGGCAAGACGGAGCAGCCGCAGAAATCCATGAGCCCGGATCAGCGGGCGGCATTGCAGAGACGGACGGTATCCCAATTCCGCAGGAGCGCTCCATGAGCGATAGCGAAACCATCATCCTCGACGAATCGACCGGACACCCGGAAGACGCCTATGCGCCTGATGGCATTGCCATCATCGGCATGTCGGGACGCTTTCCCGGCGCTCCAAGCGTCGAAGCCCTCTGGCAACTGGTGGAGGAGGGACGCAACGCCTTTGTCAGCTTTTCCCCCGATGAGATCGAGGATGCCTTTACCGATGAGGAGCGTGCCGGTGCGGATTATGTGGCCGCCCGTCCTTTTCTGGCCGATGTCGAGCAGTTCGACGCGGAGTTTTTCGGCATGTTTCCGCGCGAGGCGGCGGTCACGGACCCGCAGCATCGCGTTTTCCTGGAGATCTGCTGGGAAGCGCTGGAACGGGCGGGGTACGATCCCTATCGGAACCCGGGTCTGGTTGGCGTTTTCGCCGGATGCTCGATGCCGACCTATCTCATCAACAACGTGCTGGGCGATCGCGCGAAGGTCGAGGAATTCACGTCCAACTACCAGATCGGATGTTTTAACCAGATCGTCGGATCGATCACCGATGCGCTCTCCACGCGCGTCGCCTACAAATTCAATCTGCGCGGCCCGGCCTTCACGCTGCATTCGGCCTGCTCCACGTCCCTGCTCGCGGTTTCCCAGGCCTGCCAGAATCTGCTGACCTATGGCTGCGACATGGCTCTCGCAGGCGGAGTCTCGATCACCCTGCCGCAGAAGCGCGGCTATCTCTATCAGGAAGGCGGCATGGTCTCGCGGGACGGCATCTGCCGCCCCTTCGATGCGGACGCCTCCGGCACGGTGTTTGCGAGCGGCGCAGGTGTGGTGTTGCTGAAGCGGCTCGAAGATGCGCTTCGCGACGGTGATCGTGTTTATGCCGTCATCCGCGGCTACGGCGTCAACAATGACGGTTCCGACAAGATCGGCTTCACCGCTCCGAGTGCCGAGGGGCAGGCGGAGGCGATTTCCGCGGCGATCGCCCATGCCGGCATCGATCCGGCGACGATCGGTTATGTCGAATGTCACGGTACGGCCACACCGCTTGGTGATCCGATCGAGTTTTCCGGTTTGAAGGGGGCGTTTTCTGGCGCTCCCCAGGACGGGGGGACATGTGCACTCGGTTCGGTCAAAGGCAATGTCGGCCATATGGATGCGGCGGCCGGCGTTGCCGGCCTTATCAAGGCCGCCCTTGCGCTGCATTACGGCAAGATCCCCGCCATGCCGAACTACAGGGTGCCCAATCCGCGGATCGACCTGGAACGCAGCCCTTTCTATATCCCGACTGCCACGACGGACTGGCCGGAGAGTGAAACGCCAAGGCGTGCCGGCGTGAGTTCGTTCGGGGTGGGGGGCACCAATATTCACGTCGTGCTGGAGGAGGCCCCGGCACGCCCGCAAGTTCATGTGGAGGACGACGAGGGACCATATATCCTGCCGCTCTCCGCCCGCACGGAGGCGGCCCTTTCCGCCATGCGCGGCAATCTTGCCGATCACCTGGAAAAGAATGCCGATGCGCCGCTGTCGCAGGTTGCCCGCACTCTGCAGGAGGGGCGGCACCATTTCGCTCACCGGACCGCTATTGCGGCCAGTACGGTGTCCTCAGCGGTCGAACAGCTCAGGTCCGGGAAAGCCGGTTCGAATGTGGCCGCCGATGTCGCGCCGCCGGTGGTCTTCATGTTCCCCGGCCAGGGTTCGCAATATGTCGGGATGGGGGCCGGGCTTTATAATCGCGAGCCGGAATTCACCCGCTGGATCGACCGCGGCGCCGAAGTCCTGAAGATGACGTTCAATGTCGATGTCCGTGACTACCTCTGCCACATGGGTCCCGTGACCGATGCGATGGCGGAGGAGCAACGCGATACCCGGATCGCCCAACCGTGCCTCTATTTGGTGGAACATGCGCTGGCGCGGCTATGGATGAGCCGGGGCCTGAAGCCCGACGCGATGATCGGTCACAGCGTCGGCGAGTTCGTTGCAGCCACACTGGCCAATGCCATTTCCTTCGAGGATGCCCTGACGCTTGTCGCGACGCGCGGAAAGCTCATGCAGAAGCAGCCGCAGGGGGCGATGCTTTCGGTGCGCGCGGCGCCCGACGTGCTGGAACAGTATCTGCGTGGCGGTGCCGAGATCGCCGCCATCAATGCGCCGAAGCTCTGTGTGGCATCCGGTCCTTTCAAGGATATCGATGCCGTCTGCGCCGAACTCGAAAAGGCCGGCATCGCGTTCAGCCGGTTGCATACGTCTCACGCCTTCCATTCCGCCATGATGGAGCCTTGCATCGACGATCTGCGCGAGCAGGCGGCTCGGGTGACCTACGGAACCGCGACAATTCCCTATATCTCCTGCGTGACCGGGGACTGGCAGACGGACGAACTCGGCCGGTCTCCCGACTACTGGGCGCGGCATTGCAGGGAGGCCGTGCGTTTTTCCGACGGTCTGCTCTCGCTCTGCCGGGACCGGAAGCCGATCCTCATCGAGGTCGGCCCCGGCCGGACGCTCTCGGTCTTCGCGTCACAGACCATCAGTCGTGACGGTGTCGCCGCGATCATTCAATCGATGCCCGAACATGACCGCGCCCATGCGGGGGCAGAGGTGCTGGCGGAAGCGCAGGGCAAGCTCTGGATGGCCGGTCGGAGCCTTGCATGGCCGGCCCTGCCCGACACCGGCGAGCGTGCGCTGCCGCTGCCCACCTATCCGTTCCAGCGCCAGCGCCACTGGATCGATGCGCCGCCTTCGGCCCGTCGGGCGGCCAGCGCACCTCAACCTTCGATGCTTCTAGTAGAACCCAACGGCGAGATAGAAATCATGAGTACTATCAGCTCTTCTCCGGCTGCAGTCGCAGCCCGTATTCCCGAACTGGAAACGTCGCTCCTTGCCCTGCTCAGCGACATGTCCGGAGAAACGCTCGACGGCGAATGCAGGGCCAGCAGTTTCCTCGAGCTGGGTTTCGATTCCCTCTTCATCGGGCAATTCGCCCAGAAGATCGACAAGCAGTACGGCATCAAGATTTCCTTCCGCGAGCTCCTGAGCAACATTCCGACGGTGGCCGATCTCGCGCGCTACCTGGATGGCGCGCTGCCGCCGGAACCCGCGCCGCAACCCGCACCGGTCGCTGCTTCCGCTCCCGCACCCCAGCCTGTCGCTGCGGCTTCGGCAATGCCGGCAACGATGGTCATGCCCGCCACTTCTGTCCCGGCCATCTCGGGGCAGCGCGGCAGCGGTCTCGACGCCAGCCTCGAAGCGGTTCTTCAGTCGCAGCTCAGCTTGGCGCAGACGCTGTTTGCGCAGCAGTTCCAGGTTCTGCAGGCGGCAGGGGCCGCTTCGAGCGTTCCTGCCGCACTGCCTGCCGTCCAGCCGGCCTTTTCCCAGTCCGCGCCGCCGCCGACTGTGGCCGTATCGGCCCCCGCACCGGTGCCGGCGGCCCTGAGCGAAGATCAGGGCGAAATCGGTTCTGAACGCATCCGGCTCTATCGTCCGGATGCAAAGAAAGCCGGTCCAGAACTGACGCCGGAAAAGAAGGCCTTCGTCGACGACATCGTCGCGACCTACGCCGAGCGAAACAAAGGATCGAAGGCGTTCACCGAGAAGAACCGCGCGCGTCTCGCCGATCCGCGGACTGCCTCCGGTTTCCGTGCGGACTGGAAGGAGATGATTTTCCCGATCGTCTCCAACCGCTCCAAAGGGTCACGCATCTGGGACGTCGATGGCCACGAATATATCGATCTGGTCAACGGGTTCGGCCAGACGGCCTTCGGGCATGCGCCGGATTTCGTGGTCGAAGCCATGAAGAAGCAGATGGATGCCGGTTTTGCCATCGGTCCGCAAACGCCGCTTGCGGGTGAGGCTGCCGAACTGATCTGCGAACTCACTGGCCATGAGCGTGTGACCTTCTGCAATACCGGCTCTGAAGCCGTCATGGCGGCGATGCGTGTGGCGCGCGCCGTCACCGGTCGCGAGCGGATCGTGATCTTCGCCAACGACTATCACGGCCAGTTCGACGAGGTTCTGGTGAAGGGCCGCAATCGCGGCGGCAATCCCGTCGCGCTGCCGATTGCCGCCGGCATCCCTAACGGTTCCGTCTCCAACATGGTGGTTCTGCGCTACGGCGCGCCGGAAAGCCTCGACTGGATCCGTGCAAACGCCGACGACGTCGCTGCCGTCATCATCGAGCCGGTGCAGAGCCGTCATCCCGAGCTTCGGCCGCAGGAATTCGTCCGCAGCCTCAGGGATATCGCGACAGCATCGGAATTCGCCCTGGTATTCGACGAGGTCGTGACCGGCTTCCGCGTTCACTCGGGTGGCATGCAGGCCGTGTGGGGTATCAGGGGCGACATGGCCACCTATGGCAAGGTGGTCGGCGGCGGCATGCCGATCGGTGTCCTGACGGGCGACAGCCGCTTCATGGATGCGCTCGACGGCGGCTACTGGAACTATGGCGACGATTCCGTTCCGATGGTTGCGCCGACCTTCTTTGCCGGCACCTTCGTTCGTCATCCGGTGGTGCTTTCGGCCGTCAAGGCCGTGCTCGAACATATCAAGGGCGAGGGCGCTGCACTTTACGACCGTGTCGCAAACCGCACGGAAGCGCTCGTCGCGGAGATCAACTCCGATCTCGAAAAGCGTGGCATCGGGCCGGTCGTCAATGGCTACAAGAGCTGGTTCTATACGGATTTCAGCAGTCTCGATCCGCTTGGCGGGCTGATCTATCCTCTCATGAGGATGAATGGCATCCACACACAGGATGGCTATCCCTGCTTCCTGACGACGGAGCATAGCGAAGCGGATTTCCAGGCGATTGCCCAGGCCTATCGCGATGCGGTCGACGCGCTGCAATCCGTGGGCATTCTGGCACCGAAGGGCGTCAGTGCGCCTGCGACCGTGGTTGAGGCGCCGGTCCGGCAGATCGCCATCGCTACCGAACGCCCACAGTCGGCGCCGCTGACGGAGGCCCAGTCGGAGATCTGGCTTGCCGCCCAGCTCGGTGAGGAAGCGTCCTGCTCCTTCAATGAGTCCTTCACGTTGACGCTTGACGGTTCTCTCGACCAGGCGGCCTTTCTCCAGGCGCTGAAGTCGGTCATCGACCGGCATGATGCCCTCCACATTCGCTTCGACCGCAACGGCGAGCGCTTCAGCTTCATTCCCGACTTCGATCTTGGCGTCGATATCGTCGATCTTGCGCAGGAAGGCGATGGCGAGGAAGAGCTTCGGGCGATCATCGACGATGAAGCGCATATGCCCTTCGACCTGGTTAAGGGGCCGCTGGCGCGGGCAAAGCTCGTCAAGCTTGGTACGGATCGCCATGCTTTCGTCTTCACCGCCCATCACATAGTCTGCGACGGATGGTCGATGAATGTGCTGGTGGAAGAGTTGTCAGCGGCCTATTCCGCCCTGGTGCGCGGCGAGAACCTGCAGTTCGATCCGGCCCTTTCCTTCGCAACCTATGCGACAGATCTCGCGCCGGATGCAGAGGTCAACCCCGACACCCAGAAGTTCTGGCTCGACCAGTTCAGGGACATCCCGGAACCGGCGGAGATGCCGTTCGACCGGGCCTACCCGGAACAGAGGACCTTTGCCGGCGGAACCTGCACGGTGAAGATCGGGGCCGATGTATACAAGGACCTGAAAAAGCGCGGTGCGCGCAGCGGCGCCACGCTGTTTTCCACCCTGCTTGCAGCTTTGCAGGTGATGGTCGCCCGGCTGTCGGGACAGCCCGACGTGGTGATCGCCGTGCCGTCCGCCGGCCAGAGCCTGCTCGACGGCCAGACGCTTGTCGGTCACTGCGTCAACCTCCTGCCGCTTCGCCAGATGGTGGAAGCCTCCAAGTCCTTCGAAACCCATCTGAAGGCGACCCAGCAGCTCGTGCTGAAGGCGTTCGAGCACCAGGATTATACCTACGGCACGCTGGTGAAGACGCTTGGCGTCAAGCGCGATCCGCGCCGCCTGCCGCTGACGGGCATCCAGTTCAATCTCGAACGGGTCGCCGGCAATGCGGAATTCTCCGGGCTGACGGCGAGGATGGAGCCCAATCCGAAGGCATTCTCCAACTTCGACATGTTCCTCAACATGATCGAGGGAACTGACGGCATCCGCATCGATGTCGACTACAATGCCGACGTGCTCGATCGCGAGACCGTCGAACGCTGGGTCGGCCATTTCGTGTCGCTGGTCACCGCGCTGGCGAAGGATATGGAACAGCCCATCGCCGCGCTGTCGCTCTTGTCTCCCCAGGAAACCGAATGGCTGGTTCACGGGCTGAACCAGAGCACGGTCGATTATGACCGGGATGCCTTCGTGTTCTCGCTGTTTTCCCGCAAGGCTGCGGAGCATCCGGACAAGGTGGCGGCCGTTCATCGCGGCAAGACGATCACCTATGGCGACCTCGATGCGCGCTCGAACAGGCTTGCCCGTCACATCCGCTCGGTGGTTTCCGGCGAAGGGCAGCGCATCGCGCTTCTGGTCGACCGGTCGCTCGACATGCTGGTGGCCCTGCTCGCCATCATGAAGTCGGGTCATGCCTATATTCCGCTCGATCCGGGACATCCCGAGCCGCGCCTGCGCCAGACGCTGGAAGCAGCCCGTCCCGTTGCGATGATCTGCGACAGCGAAGCCGGGGCGGCACTGGCCGGCGATGGCGTCGCCATCATCCGGACGGACAGGGATGCGCAGGCGTTCGCCAGCCTTTCTGGCGATGCGCTGGAGACCTTGCCGAGCGATACCGAAACGACGGCCTATGTCATCTTCACCTCGGGATCGACCGGCACGCCGAAGGGTGTCGCCATTTCCCATCGCGCGCTGACCAACTTCATGCTGTCGATGGAGAAGGAACCGGGGCTTGCCGCCGACGACACGCTCGTTGCGGTAACCACGATCTCCTTCGATATCGCGGGGCTGGAGCTTTACCTGCCTTTGATCGCCGGCGCCAAGGTGGTGATCGCCGATCGCACGCAGGTTCAGGACGGGTTCGCCCTGGTCCGGCTGGTCGAGGAAAGCAATGCCACGGTGCTGCAGGCCACGCCGACGCTCTGGCAGATGCTGGTCGAGGCCGGTATGGGCAAGACGATGCGGCTGAAGAAGCTCTGCGGCGGCGAACCGCTGCCGAAGGATCTCGCCCGCACGCTCGTCCGGATGGAGGGTGAGCTCTGGAACATGTACGGCCCGACGGAAACGACCATCTGGTCTTCCGTGGAGCGGGTTCTCGACAATGACACTCCCATCACCATCGGGCATCCGATCGCCAACACGCAGCTTTACATTCTCGATCAGGACGGCCGTATTGCGCCGGTCGGTGTGACGGGCGAGCTGCATATCGGCGGCGATGGCCTGGCCCAGGGCTATTTCGACCGGCCGGACCTGACCGACGCCGCTTTTGTCCAGCGTGATATCGGCACGGGTGAAATGCAGCGTCTCTACAAGACCGGCGACGTGGGACGGCGTCTCACCGACGGTTCCCTGCAATTGCTCGGCCGTCGGGACAACCAGATCAAGCTGCGCGGCTTCCGCATCGAACTGGGCGATATCGAAGCGGTAATCTCCAAGGTCGAGGGCGTACGCCAATGCGCGGTCGTCGGCGTCCGCAACAGCAAGGGCGATGTCTCGCTGGCCTGCTACTATGTCACCGAACCGGGCACATCGCTTCCGGATGCCGCGGGGCTCGCGGCTTTGGCGCGCGCCAACCTGCCGGCCTATATGGTGCCGTCGGCATGGGTGCTCGAAACCGCATTGCCGCAGACCGCCAACGGCAAGCTCGACCGCAAGGCGCTGGAAAAGCGGGATATCCGCCAGCAGGAGGCTGCGGCTGCCGCAACCAAGGTCAAACCGCGGACCGAGATGGAGACCAAGCTCTGGACCATCTGGAAGAGCGTGCTGGATGTCGAGAATATCGGCGTCGAGGACAATCTCTATGCACTCGGCGCCGACTCGCTCACCATCTTTCGCATAGCCGCCCGCATGCTGGATGCCGGCCTGCCGCTCGAGGCCAAGCATCTGCTTCGCCATCCTTCGATCGCGGAACTTGCGGCCTATGCCGAGGAGCAGAAGGAAGCGGAGCCCGCCGGCATCACCTATCACATCCCGTCGCTGAAGGATTTCCGCAACGGTGCGCGTCGCCGAGTTGAGAGTGTGTCATGAGTCAGATGGAAAATACGACAGTCGCATCGGGTTCCGAGCCCGGCCTTATCGGTGAATTCCCCTGCACGCAGACGCAATTGCGCTGCTGGGTCTTGGACCAGCTCAAGCCGGGCAACCCGGCGCTGAATGTCGCCGTCCGTTGGGAAATCAGGGGTACGTTCAAGGCTTCCACCATCGAGGCGGCGTTCCGCAGGATCATCCAGCGCCACGAAGTGCTGCGGACCCGTTTCGTCGAGCGGGCCGGCCAGCCTTACCAGCAGGTGGTGGAAGCGGTCGATTTCCGCATGTCGGTCATCGACCTCAGGAACATGCCGGCGGCGCAGCGGGAGCAGCGCATCCTCTCGATCGGGGAGGAGACGGCTTCGGCGCCCTTCGACCTCGGAAAACCCTGCCTGTTCCGGGTCACCCTGCTGATGGTGGAAAACGACCGCGCCTTCATCCTTATCACGGCGCACCAGAGCTGCTTCGATGGCTGGTCGATCCGCGTCCTGGGGCGCGAGGTCGGGGAAATCGCCGCTGCGATCGATGCGGGCCGCCAGCCCGTATTGCCGGAACTTCCGCTGCAATACGGCGATTTTGCCCTTTGGCAAGACGAGTATCTGGGGAGTTACGGCTTCGAGACGGAAAAGACCTTCTGGAAGGAGCAATTGGGCGGCGCTCCCTATTTCGAAGTGCCGACGGATCATCCCCGCCAGGCGATCAAGACCAATAACGGCAATATCCTGTCCGTGGTGATGCCGCCGGAATTCAGCGAGCGGATCGAGAAGGCGGCGCGCGAGCATCGCGTTTCGCTTTACAGCTATGGCGCCGCCCTCATGAGCGCGATGCTGCATCGCTTCACGGGAGAGCGGGACGTCCTGTTCGGGACGCAGATTGCCGGCCGGGACCATTCCGACCTGGAGGACATGATCGGCGTCTTCATCAACAATCTGGTGCTGCGTTTTCCTGTTGCGCCCGAGGCCTCCTTTTCCGAACATATTCAGGCGACGAGCGGAACCGTCACCGCTGCCCTCAATCATCAGCGGATGCCGTTCAACAAGCTGGTCGAAGCGCTCAACCCGGTCCGCGATCCCTCGCGAAACCCGTTGATCTCCGTCAATTTCAATCTGCAGAAGGCGTTTCTGGAGGACAGACGTTACGGAGATTTCGAGCTCATCAGCGCCCCGTCGCAATCGCCTGGGGTCATCTACGACCTGAGCTTCATCATGATCGGGCGGCCCTCCGGCTGGCGCATGTCGATCGAATACAACACCGATCTCTTCGATCGCAGCACCATCGAGAGCCTGCTGCAGCTCTGGCAGGACATCTACGAACTGGCGCTTGCACATCCGGAGGCGCCTCTTTCTGCCTTGCGGGTGTCGGGGCGCAACGCGGAAACCGCCGGAAGCGCGGATGACACCCCGGTCATCGAACTGTCGCGGTTCCGTCCGGACGAGGGGGATCTCGGGGATGTGTCTTTGCCCGGAGACAGCTCGACCATGTCGGCGGCGCAGCGCATGAAGGCGCTTTCCGGGATCTGGGCTGAGGTGCTCAACCTCAAGACGGTTGAGCCGGAAAGCGATTTCTTCGCGCTTGGCGGGCATTCCCTGCTCGCACTCAGGATGCTTTCGGCGGTTCGCGAGCGCTTCGGGGTCAAGGCGGATCTCGCCCTGCTCTTCAAGGAGCCGAAGCTCAAGGGGTTTGCGCAGGCGCTTTTCGGCGAGGACGAAGACGAGAAGGGTGAGAGCCCGAGGCGGTCGCCCTGGGAGATGAGCGTCTACAAGACCGGAACGGGACCGTGTTCGGTCTATACGCTCAATCATCCCTTCCTCTACTATCGGCTCGCGAACGAACTGGACGACTCGATCTCGGTCTATAACGTGAACATGTTCAGCGCGGCGCAGGATCAATCGTCGGCCGGGGCTTCGCTCAAGGATATTGCGGGGCAGGCAATCGAGGTTATGCAGATCGGCGAGCGGCGCGGACCGATCGTCATTGTCGGACTGTGCGTGAACGGCGTGCTGGCGATCGAGGTTGCCCGTCAGTTGCGGGAAGCCGGGGCTGACGTCGCCTTCTCCGCCATTATCGATTCCTGGGCGCCGGGCTATTTCCGGTCTCTGCCGAAATCGAGCCAGCGCTGGTGGAATACCGAACGACGTATCAAACGCCTCGGTTACTTTACCGGCAAGCTCCTGTCCGGCCGCATGCGCCTCATGGTCTATCTGAAGGAATTCAACCTCACCCTGAACCTGATGCAGAAGCTCGGGATCGGTGGCGCAAGTTATACGCCCGAGGAGACCTCCAACGCGGTGGTGACCGATCTTCTGGTGCAGGCTGCGCGCGATTACCGGCCCGAGAAGGGCGGAGCGACGCTGCTCTTCCGCAGCCAGGCCAATCATCCGCGCGCCGGCCGGCTGCGGTTCGGATGGGGCGAGGCCGTCGGTGAGAATGCCGAGGTCGTCGATCTCGACGGGTGGCACGAGGATTCCCTGACCATGGACGGTATTCGAACGCTCGCGTCCTCCGTCGAAAACAAGCTGCTGGCGGAGCGAGCCTGACATGCCCGACACCGTCGCCGTCCAACTGGAGGAGGTTTCGCCCCAACCCGTCGCACAGCCGGTGAGGATCGGCGTGGTGACGGACAGGACGGACGGTTTTGAAAACTGGCAATTGCGGGTGCTGGACCGCATTGCCGCCGATTACCGTTTTAGGCTCGATGTTTTCCTGCTCACTCCGGAGCAGCCGGCGGAACGGAAGGTGTCATCGCTGCTCAGCCTGGCGTCGCGGCTGGAACGGGCAGCGTTAGGCCGCCAGCCGGTCTTCGTCCCTCAGCACTTCGACCCTGGAGCCCAGCGCTTCGAGCATTTCGGAGGCGGGGCCGTTCGGGGAGGTACGGAACGTTTGACTGCCCTTCTTAAGGATACCGATCTGGTTCTCTGCCTCTGTGCCGAGGGGTTGCCTGCCGAAGCGCTGCATCTGTTACCTTTCGGCGAATGGCATCTTTCCTTCTCCACACAGAGTTCGGGAGATGTCGATTGGTCCGGTTATCAAAGCGTCATCGAGAAACAGCCATCCACGGGGCTGCGGCTACTCGTCCGGCGCGGAGATCCTGCCGGGACGTTGTGTATTGCGTCTTCCGCCTTCAACACGAAGTTCAGTGCTGTCCGAAACGGCGATTTCGTCAAGGAGCGGGCGGTGACGCTGGTCATGCGGGAACTCGGCCGTATCGTCGATACCGGGCGTCTTGGGGATGCGGTGGCGGGGGATGTCGAGGATTATCCGGAAACGGTGCCGTCCGACGTCGACCTGCTGCGCTACGGCTATTCATTGTCGAGCGCGTTGCTCGGTCGGGCCGGCAAGGCGTTGATGTCGAGAGTGGGGGGTGGTTCCGCCGTCTGGACGCTTTACACCGGTCGCGGCGCGATCGACGATTTCGATCCCCGCCAGGCCGTCGAGATCGTCCCCGAGGATGACGAGATCCGTGCGGACCCCTTCATTCTGGAGCATGAGGGGGAATGCTATCTCTTCTACGAGGCCTATGCGCAAGGCCAGCACAAGGCCCATATCGCGGTCAGCCGTTTTGTCGGCGATCGACTGGAGCGCCTGGGGGTGGCGCTCGAATGCGACCATCATCTTTCCTACCCCTTCATCTTCCGGCATGGCGGTGATCTTTTCATGATGCCGGAAACCAATCAGGCTCGGCGGCTGGAGGTCTGGCGCTGCATCGACTTTCCGCTCCGATGGGAGCTGTATTCGACCGCGCTGGAGGGCCTGTCGGCGGCCGACAGCACATTGACCTTCTTCCAGGGCAGATGGTGGCTTTTCACCAACCTCTCCGATTTCCATGCCTATGAGGACCATTGCAGCGAATTGCATGTCTTCGAGGTGGATGGGCCGGCGCTCTCGCGGATCGTGCCGCACAAGCGGAATCCGGTCGTCATCGACAGCACGCTCGCCCGCAATGCCGGTCGCATGTTCGAGCGCGGCGGCACGCTCTATCGACCCTCCCAGCGCAACGAGAACGGCATTTACGGCTACGGGCTCAACATCATGGAAATCGAGCAATTGGATCTCGAGACCTACCGGGAGCGGTGTATCCGCACGATAACCCCGGATTTCAAGCCGGGCCTGATGGGATGCCATCATTTCGATGCCGGCGGCGGGCGATATGTCATCGACGCACGGTTGACGCTCTAACCGTATCTTTTGTCGAGGTTGCCTGCGTTGGGCTTGTCGGTTCACGACCGGTAGCGCAGTCCGACGGGTGTGCCAGCGGTCAGGGCCGCGAGTGCTCCGAAGAAACCTTCGGGGACATCGAGATCGAGCAGGCTCCAGTCATCGGGCGCACCGATCGTATCGTCGAGGCGTTCCAGCCGGAGTGTCGGCTCGTTTCCGAGGGGTACGTCAAAGGCATCGAGGGCCAGCGACAGGCCGGCGCCATGGGCCTTCACGAAGGCCTCCTTGCGTGTCCAGCAACGATAGAAGGCCGGCAGGTAAAGGTGGGCCGGCATGGCGCGCAGGATCGCACATTCCTTCGGCGAGAAGAAATGCCCGGCAATGTCTTCCTTCATCGGCTTTGCCTGCTCGATGTCGATGCCGAGCGGGAAGCGGTCCGAGATCGCCAGCACCGCGCGGTCGGCGCTGTGGCTGAGATTGAAGTGCAGGTCTCCACGGCCGGCCGAGGTGAGATAGGGTTTGCCGAAGTCGTTATACGCAAAGGTCAGGCGCTGCGGTGCGATGCCGAGATATTCCCCGAGGATAAGGCGCAGCCGCCCCCTGCCGGCGACGTAGCGCATGGCGTCTTGCTCCTTCACGAAACGGGCGGCACGCATAGCCTCGTCCGTCGAGAGAAGAGCCGTGAGCTGGTCGATCTTGTCTTCCGGCTGGTCGAGCGACCAGCTCCAGATATCGACCGTCGCGAGGTTCGGGTCGGGTTCAGGCGATGCTGTCTGTGCGGACATGTCACGAAATTCCCGGTGAGGCGACAAGGTTGCGGTCCGGCGCCGCACTCTGGCGTGCCATCTTGCGGGCGAAATACTGCATGAGCGGGAGAGGATAATTCTCCCCAAGACCGATGCGGCAGGTGCGCTTCAGGATATCGAGGGAGCGGGGGCAGGCGTTCGGCGAATAGTCGATCTTTCTTTCCGCCCAGGCAAACGGGTTCATCCTGGGGTGGACGGGCCGTTGTTCGAGGATCGGTTGCCAGAAGGTGTAGACGTGGCGGCTGGAGTCGTGCAGGCGGTAGACGCCGCGCTTGTTGCGGGCGGCGAAGGCTTTCGCCTGATCTTCGCTGTCGAAGATGACGTGCAGGCCGGCGGCATTGGGCCGGTCGTTATGCGGGCCGACATGCAGTTCGCCGCCTTCTTCCAATATCCGGGACAGGGCATCGTAACGCCTGCGCATCCGACGCACCATTGGGTCGAGTTTCTTGAGCTGGACATTGAGCATGGCGCCCTGGATCTGGCTGGCCTTGAGGTTGATGCCCGGAAGGAGCGGTTCGTTGGCGTTGTCGAGATGGCCGCGAAAGACCGAGCCGATGTCGTGATACATGCGGGCACGGGCGAAGAAGTGGTCGTCATTGGTGACGATCGCGCCGCCTTCGCCAATGCTGATGTTCTTGAACTGGTTGAAGCTGAAGGCGCCGATATCGCCGATGGTGCCGGCGCGCCTGCCCTTGTAGCTGAGGCCGACCGCCTGGCAGGCATCCTCGATCACCAGAAGGCCGTGTTCGCGGGCAATGCGCATGATGCTGTCCATGTCGCAGACCATGTTGGCCATGTGAACCGGGATGATGGCGCGTGTGTTGGGCGTGATCTTGCGCAGGATATCGGAGGGGTCGATGGTGAGCGTCTGGTCGATCTCGACAAGAACGGGCACCGCGCCGACGGCAAGGGCGGCGGCGGCGGTGGCGATCCAGGTATAGGCCGGTACCAGCACCTCGTCGCCCGGACCGATGCCGGCGGCAACGAGTGCAGCGATCAGCGCGCCGGTTCCGCTGCTCGTCGTCAGCACATGTCTGACGCCGAAGCTTTCGGAAAAGGCCGTTTCGAAGCGTGTCAGAGGGCCGCCATCGCCGTTGCCGTAACGGGAGAGGCGTCCGGAAGCGATGACCGGTGCGATCGCCAGCCATTCCCGCAAGCCAACACGTGCCATAACCCCCTCCGTTGCCGTCCCGACCATCCCAGACCGTCAAGCCTAAGCATTCTTCCACGGGGTTTCAAAACGGACATCCGGCTTAGGATCGTGCGGCTGGTTACGCCCCGGTTCCAACGGAATGGGTATGCTCGGGACCGTGGCTAAGCACATTGGTCAGGTTTCATTTGCCGTCGGCAGGCCCGTCTCCGGATCGGTTGCCGATCATCTCGACATTCGCGAGGGGACACAGTGGCAAATCGGCATGACGGTGCAAAGGGAGGTGGCACCTGAGCGGTGCCGCCGTCCTCGGAGGCGTGGCCGGAGATCGTTACGGGCGTAGCGAAGCCAGCGTTTCCCGCAGTTCGGTGAGCAGGCTTTTTTGCACGGGAACGCCGAGGCCGTTGTTGCGGGCGCGCGCCTCGTAGCGGCGCTGGGACGGCAGTCGGGCGCCCTGGCCGGTGATGGCGTCGAACATCTTTTCCGCCCGCTGCATCTGCTCGTTCATTGCTCCGCCGAGGAACATTTTCGGGTCGAGGGCGATAATCAGCTCGCCATGGCATGGCGTGACGCCGGCGCCATCGTCGAAGGCCATGGATTCAGCACTGGTCATATCGGCGATCAGCGGCCCCGCCATCAGTTCGATCATGGCCGAGAGGGCGGAGCCCTTGTGGCCGCCGAAGGTGAGCATGGCACCTTTCAGGACGTCAGCCGGGTCGGTGGTGTCCTTGCCCTCGCCGTCGATGCCCCAGCCACGCGGAATGGTCTTGCCGGCGCGACGGTGCAGTTCGATCTCGCCGCGGGCTGCAGCACTGGTGGCGAAATCGAACACGAAAGGATTGCCGGCCGGGCGCGGCCAGCCGAAGGCAAGCGGATTGGTGCCGAAGACCGGCTTTCTGCCGCCTGCGGGGGCGACCCAGCTATGGCTCGGGGTCATGGCCAGCGACACCAGCCCGGCGCTGGCGATGTCCTCCACCTCCGGCCAGAGCGCGGAGAAGTGATAGCAGTTGTTGATGGCCATGGCGGCGATGCCGAGCTTGCCCGCCTTTTCGATAAGATGCGGCAGGCCTTCGCGAAAGGCGAGCAGGGAAAAGCCGTAGCGGGCGTCGACCTTGACGATGCCGGGGGCGGAGGCGTCCACTGCCGGTGTGGCATCCGGATTGACCTTTCCTTTGCGGATGGTCGAAACGAAGCCGAGCAGGCGCCAGAGGCCGTGTGAATAACATTCGTCCCGCTGGGCTGTGACCACCGATCTGGCGTTCGCCTCGGCATGACCGGCGGAGAGGCCAAGACCGAGAAGAATCCCGGTCGCGAGCTTCATTGCGTCTTCAACGGGAATATATTCGATATCTGCGGACATTGCTGGCATTCCTGTCGGTCAGTCTGTGCTTTGCCCCATGACCGGGGCGGATTGGCCCGATGTCGGGCGATGGTGAAAACGAGAACGGGCCGCCGGTGCAAAACACACGGCGGCCCCTTAACGGTGTTGTCGGTTCCCTGCCTCAGACCTTCCTGGTCGGGCGGGTCGCTGCGGCCTTTTCGACCATTGCGGTGATTTCGGCGCGGCGGGCGCCCTGCAGGATCATGCGCGGCATGCGAACGCGCTCGGAACCGCGGCCCATGATCTGTTCGGCGAGCTTGATCGTCTGGACGAGGTCGTGCTCGGCGTCGAGATGCAGAAGCGGCATGAACCAGCGATAGATGCGGCGGGCCTCTTCCCAATCGCCACGGTCGATAGCGGCGACGAGGGCAACGGATTCCTGCGGGAAGGCGCTGGTGAGGCCGGAGACCCAGCCCTTGGCGCCGAGCATCATGCCTTCGAGCGCCACGTCGTCGAGGCCGGCGAAGATGTCGAAGCGATCGCCAAAGGCGTTCAGGAGGTCGGTGAAGCGGCGGGTGTCGGGCGCACTTTCCTTGACGGCCTTGATGTTCGGAACGTCTTCAAGCTGCTTCAGCACTTCGATGCCGATGTTGACGCGATAGGCCGGCGGGTTGTTGTAGAGCATGATCGGCAGCGAGGTGGCTGCGGCGACGGCCTTGAAATGGGCGACCAGCTCTTCCGGCTTCGGTACATAGACCATGGCCGGCAGGACCATGAGGCCGGTGGCACCGATCTTTTCCGCGTCCTGCGCATAGGCGACGGCGCGACGGGTGTCGAATTCCGAAACGCCTGTGATAACCGGCACGCGGCCGTTCACCACTTCGACGGCACCCTTCAGGATGGCGCGCTTTTCTTCCGGATCGAGCGAGTTGTTCTCGCCGCAGGTGCCCATGACGATCAGGCCGTGCACGCCGTCATTGACGAGCGCGTCCTGCACGCGACGGGTGCTCTCGAAATCGATCGAGAGATCTTCGTTGAATTGGGTCGTTACGGCAGGGATGACGCCGCGCCAGCCAGTGGTCATTGGAAACTCCTTGGGTTTGTCTGATATATCAGTATACAATTTGTCGACAGAAGACAAGAGGTGTGGCTGCATCTCTTTCAAGGGTCCTGGATGCGGGGTTCAAAGGAGCCGGAGGCACAGGCCTTTGCCGCCGTCAGGCAAAGGGCTCGGCCGGCCCCCTGGCCGGGAGGGTGAACCATTCTGGCCCGGAGGCGGTCATGTGGATGTGATCTTCCAGCCGCACGCCGAACCTGTCGGGAACGACGATCATCGGCTCGTTGGAAAAGCACATGCCTTCGGCGAGAAGGGTACGGTTGCCGCGCACGATGAAGGGCTCCTCGTGGATTTCGAGGCCGAGGCCGTGACCTGCGCGATGCGGCAGTCCGGGCAGGCGATAGTCTGGCCCGAGGCCGTGGCGGGTGAGGACCGCGCGTGCCGCGTCATCCAGGCTCTCGCAGGGCGCGCCGATCTTTGCGGCATCGAAGACCGCCTGCTGCGCCTCCCGTTCCATCGTCCAGATCCGGGTGAATTCCTCCGTCGGCTCATCGAGCATGTAGGTGCGGGTGAGATCGGAATGATAGCCGTCGATGCGGCAGCCGGTATCGACCAGAACGACGTCGCCCGATTTCAACACCTGATCGCCATCGGCGCCGTGCGGCAGGGAGGTCGCTTGGCCGAAGGAGACGATGCAGAAGGTGGAGCCGCCCTCTGCGCCGCGCGCGCGATGTTCGTCATCGATGAAGCGGACGACTTCGGAAGCGCGAATGCCCGGTTTCAGGATGCTGTGGGCGCGCTTGTGCACGTCGAGGGTGAGGTTCATCGCGTACTGGATGATCGCGATTTCGGCGGGCGACTTTCGAAGGCGCTGGCTACGGATCATCGGGCCGCCATCGACCAGCCGGCCGGCACCGAGGGTGCGGGCGAGCGCATGATAGACGAAAAGCGCGACGGCATCGTCCACGGCAAGGGTTTCGCCGGCGCCGAGCAGGGAGGCGACGAGAGCCGCGCTGCTTTCCTCTTCCTGCCAGACGCAGATTTCGCCCGGCAGGTGCGGCAGGCTTTCCACCCGGCTCTGCTCGAAGCCCGGGACGATGTAGTAGAGCCCCTTCGGCGTCACCAGCGCGCCGAGAAGACGCTCGCTTGCATGCCAGACGAGGCCGGTGAAATAACGCAGGCTTTCGGTCGGGCCGAGCAGCATGCCGCCGAGACCGGCCTCTTCGATGGCCGACCGGAGGCGGATGAGCCTTGCCTGCCTTTCCTCGTCGGAAATCCTGAGCGTGGGGGTGATCGACGTCATCTTGTATTCCTTTGCAGCATGGTGGCGATGCCGGGACAAGCGGGACCGGGCCGGTCGGACCGCAAGGCAGCGCGCCGGAAGGCGATGCCTCAGCGGAAGCGGTCCGGACGGAAAGCGGCGAGCGATATGCCGGTCGCCCGTCCGGCGGCGAGATCGGAGACGAGTTTGCCGGTGGCTGCCGATTGCGTCAGCCCCAGATGGCCATGGCCAAAGGCGTAGATGACCGAACGGCTGGCCGTCGAATAACCGATCACCGGAAGGCAATCGGGCAGCGACGGACGGAAGCCCATCCATTCCGTGCCGCCGCGCGTGTCGAGTTCAGGCAGGAAGCGGGCGGCCTTGGCCAGCAGGTTCTTGGAGCGGGCGTAATTCGGAGGCAGGTCGAGGCCGCCGAGTTCCACGGCACCGCCGACACGGATGCCATTGGCGAGCGGCGTCACGACGAAGGCGTGATCGTTGAAATAAAGCTGCCGCTTCAGGGCGAAGGACTGGGCGGGCAAGGTGGTGTTGTACCCGCGTTCGGTTTCAAGCGGCACCTTGTCGCCCAGACGCGCCGCGAGTTTCCTGGACCATGCGCCGCCGGCAAGTACGATTGTGCCGGCATCCAAACGCTCGCCGTTTGCAAGCGTTACGACGGCGCCCTCTCCAGTCGCGGCGATATCGACGACTTCGGCCGTTTTCAAAACTGCGCCGACCGCTTCCGCCTCGGCGCAGACTGCCCGCGTGAACTCCTTGGGATCGTTGACCTGGAGGCCGGAGACCGAATACATGGCGTGACGGAACTGGGGAGCCAGTCCCGGCTGCAGTTCCTCGATTTCCGCGCGGCCGACCCGCTTGAATTCGAAGCCGGCCTTTTCCTTCACCAGCCAGTCGTGCGCGGCGGCGTTGAAACTCGCCTCGCTGTCATAGAGATCGAGCGTACCGGTATTGTCGATGAAGGACGAAAGCCCGGGAATGGCCCTGATGCGCGCCATTTCGGTGGCGGCGAGTTCCATCATTGCGGTCTGGGCCGCAATGCCCTGTTCGAAAGCCTTGCGGGAACTGGCGCGCCAGAAATGCCAGAGCCAGGGGGCGATCTTCAATGCATAGGCCGGCCGGATGCTGAGCGGCCCGAGCGGGTCGAGGAGCCACTTCGGAGCCTTGAACATGATGCCGGGCGAGGGGATCGGGATGATCTCCGGATAGGCGAGAATACCGGCGTTTCCCGCGCTTGCTCCCGCCGCAGGTCCGGTGCGGTCGAGGAGCAGGACGCTCCGGCCCTGCTGTTGAAGATGGTAGGCCGACATGGCGCCAACGATTCCGGCGCCGATGACGACGACATCGGCTTTCTTTTGAGCAGGCATGGAAGAGTTCTCGCTGGACATGTTGATCCGATCGGCGGCGGGGGAGGGTGTCAGAGATTGTTGATCGACAGGGCGCTGTTCATGTCGCGCGCGATGTATTCCTGGATCTGACGCACGATCTGTTCCGCATGGGCGATGGCCAGACGATCGGCATGCTCGACGTCTCCGGCCTCGATGGCGGCGATCATGTCCTCGTGTTCCTGCACATATTGCAGTGGCAGGCGGTCGTCGAAGGTCGAGTAATAAAGCCTCAGAATACGTCGGCCTTCATCCAGCAGACGGCCGAAGAAGGTCGTGTAATAGGGGTTGCCTCCCAGTTCGGCGATGGCGACGTGGAATTCGCGGTTCGCCTCGATCATCGCATAGGCGTCCTGTGCCCTCACGGCGGCCTCGAATTCGTTCTGGCGCTTGCGGACGGTTGCCATGATCGCCGGGTTCTTGCGAGCGGCCGCTGCGCGGGTCGTCACGCGGTACATCAGGGACAGCGCGTCGAAATAGGTCGGCAGCGTGGCGAAATCGATGGTCGCGACGATGGTGTTGCGGTTCGGCAGTGTCGTCACGAGGCCGTCGGAAGCAAGCCGCAACAGGGCTTCGCGGATGGGCGTGCGCGACATGCCGAAGCGGTCGGAAAGCCGGACTTCGTCGAGCGGGCTTCCCGGCGGCAGGGTCATGGCCAGGATTTCCTGGCGCAGGGTCGCATATACGGTCTGCGTGCCGGAACCGCGGGAGCGTGGCGCTTCGGCGGTGTCGTCCGTGGGAGTGGGTTCAAGCATCGTGACGCACCGGTTCGTTGGAGCGGGATAATTTGTAGACATACTGTCGACAGGCCAAAGGCGCAAGGCGTTTCTGGCGCTTTCACCTTTCTGCGATACACCGCATTGCCCGCGGGCTGTGCGGAGTTGCCGGGACGATAGCCACCGGGGGCGATGAATTATAAGCAAATTCGAAAATTTGCCTTATTTGACGCCAGCTTCTGCCTGGGAATTCAGCAATTGCATGCATGGCAAAACTGTGTAACAAAATGGGAGTGGTTGCGCTGGGGAGAGCCGGCCACAATTGGGAGCAGAAATAATCCAGTGATAGGCGGACCGGGGTGAAGACACTCCGTGATCCAGACAAGGGATATTTTTGGGAGGAAAGCCATGTCGCGGGCAGAACTGTCCGTATCGTCGCTTTCGATCAAGTCGGCGCTGGTGATCGACGATCATCCGCTTTATTGCGATGCTCTTGCGACGACGATGGAGAGCATCTTCAATACCCGCCGGATTCGAACAGCGACTACGCTAGGCGAGGCACTGCATCAGTTGCGCATGCGGTTTTCGCCGGATCTCGTCATTCTCGACCTCAACCTGCCCGATGCGTCGGGGCTGAGCGGTTTCTTGAAGATAAAGGAAAAGATGCCCGATGTTCCGGTGATCGTCATTTCGGCGATCACGACGGAAGGTGTGGTGCAATCCGTCATTTCCGCCGGCGCGGCGGGTTTCATCCCCAAGGAAACGGGCCGTCAGGTGTTCCAGGAGGCGATGACGGACATCTGGAACGGCAAGACCTATGTCCCGCCGGGTTATGCCATGCCGGCCCGGGCCAAGGAGAACGAGCGGTCCGTCGAGACGATTTCGCGCAAGATCGCTCATCTTTCGCAGCAGCAAACGCGCATCCTGAGCCTGATCTGCGAGGGCATGCCAAACAAGCTGATCGCCTACGAGATGCAGCTCGCGGAAGCGACCGTGAAGGCGCATATCACAGCGCTTCTGCGGCGGCTGGGCGTGCACAATCGCACGCAGGCGGCGATGCTGGTGAGGGAGGTCTCCATCCGCCACAACCTTCAATAGAAGGGACGATGGCCGCGGTGGCTTGCCTTCACGGGAGGATGGCAGGAGGGTGACGGCGCAAAGGGAAGCTCTTGACAGGAAGCCCGCGAAAGCGGTGCGGATCGCCGTGTCTCATGCAGGCGACACGAGGGAAGCCATCGCCGATATCCGCCGCCAGCTGGCAAATGCCCGAGCGAGCTTCATCCTGCTGTTCGTGCCCTGTCGGCTGGCGAGCGAAGCGCTGCCGGCCGCGCTCGCCGATGCCATGCCGCATACCGTCGTGTTCGGCTGCACGACGGCGGGCCAGATTACGCCGCTCGGCTACGACAATGACGGACTGGTCGCGCTCGCTTTCGAGCGCAGCCATTTCCGGGTCGCCTCGGCCCTGTTTTCGCCGATCTCGCCGCTTTCCATCGCCGACGTGGTGTCACAGGCGGAGCGGCTTTCCGTCCAGTTCGGCAGCACGCCGGGACGCCGCCGTCTGGCGCTGATTTTTGCCGATGGGCTGTCCAAGCAGGAGGATATCCTTGTCGCGGCGCTGGAAGCGGGGCTCGGCGACATACCGGTATTTGGCGGCTCCGCCGGTGACGGCCTGCGCTTTCAGCAGACGCAGGTTCTGCGCGACGGTCAGTTCCACAGCAACGCCGCGCTCCTCCTGTTGCTGGAAACGGATCTGGATTTCCAGGGCCTGGGTTTCGACCATTTCCAGCCGACGGAGCGCCGCATGGTCGTCACCCGTGCGGTTCCCGAGGAGCGGCTGGTGCTGGAGATCAACGGCTCGCCCGCCGCGGAGGAATATGCCCGTCTCGTCGGCGTTCCTACCGACGAACTTTCACCGACCATCTTTGCCGAAAATCCGGTGCTGGTGCGCAACCGCGATCTCTATCATGTGCGCGCCATCCAGCAGATCCATGGAGAACACGGGCTGACCTTCCTGTCGGCGATCGACGACGGCCTGCTTCTGACGCTGGGGCGAGGCAAGGAGATCATCCGCACGCTGGACAGCGGGCTGACCGTGACCGACGAGAATGGCGCCGATCCCGATTTCATCCTCGGTTTCGACTGCTATCTGCGCAAGCTGGAAATCGAGCGGAAGGGGCTGGCAGACGAGGCATCGGAACGCTTTCGCCAGCATCGTGTTGTGGGCTTCAGCACCTATGGCGAGCAGCATCTCGGCGTTCATGTGAACCAGACCTTCGTGGGTGTCGCCTTCTTCCGGCCGAAGAGGGAGGCGGCTTTATGATCGATCCGAGCGATCCTGCCGAAGTCCAGATCGCCAAGCAGGCGAAAATCATCGAGGCGCTGATTAACCGCGCGGAACGCGGGCATGAGGTGGGCGGCACGGCTTATTCGCTGTTCCAGTCCGCCATCACGCTCCAGGCCAAGGTCTGGGAAAAGACAAAGGATCTGGAAAAGGCGCTCGACACGCTGGGAAGGGCTTCGAGCGAGCTTGAAATCGCCTACCAGACCCAGGAGCGCATGCAGCGCAATCTCGCCGACGCCATGGTTGCCATGGAGGGCGGCTTTGCCCTTTTCTCCGAGGACCGGCTACAGGTCTGCAACACGCAGTTCCGGCGGCTCCTTCCCGATGTCGAGCCGATCATCAAACCGGGGCTCGCCTTCGATGATTATCTGCGGGCCGTCGAGGCCAGCAAATATCTCGCAAGCGAGGAGACCGATGGCGTGAAGGTCGTTCGCCGGCCGCCGGGGAACGGTTTGCCGGAGACATCCGGCCACGGCTTTTCTTCTTTCGTCATCGCCTTGCGCAACGACCGCTGGTTCCAGATCTCCTGCCGCCAGACCAGTTCCGGCAATATCGCGGTGCTGCAGACGGAAATCACCGATCTCGTGCGGGAGAACCGGCGGGAAAAGGACCGGCTGATCGACCAGCAGGCCCATCTTCTGCAGGCGGCCTTCGATCACATGTCGCTCGGTGTCTGCACGTTTTCCTCCGAAGGCGCGCTGCTCGTGCATAACGAGCGCTTCGGCGCATTGCTCGGCGTGCCTTTGTCGCTGTTGAAGAAGGGCACGCCGTTTCAGCGGATCATAGAACATGTCGAGCGTCACGAAATCGTCGACCGGAAATCCCGCCGGCCGGAGCTTGCGCGCTGGTTCAAGGCGTTGCGGCGGGGGGAAACCGTGCAGCAGCATTTTCGCCGGCGAGACGGCATGCGCCTCGATATGCGCCTGCATGGCCTGCCCGACGATGGTTTCATCGTCTCGCTCATGGATGTGACGGCGGAAACGGAAGCGGCCGCCCTGCTTGAGCAGAGGGTCACGGAGCGCACCGCGGAACTGACTGAAGCCAATCGGCAATTGCAGGTCCATGCCGCGGAGCAGACCAAGATCGAGGGGGCGTTGCGTCTCGCCAAGGAGGCGGCGGAGGCGGCGCATATTTCCAAGACCCGTTTTCTCGCAGCCGCGAGCCATGACCTTTTGCAACCGATCAACGCCGCCAAGCTCTACCTTTCGATGCTGACGGAGACGGTCGGAGAGGCCGGTGCAAAGGAAGTGGTGAGCCGCCTCAACCGTTCCTTCACCTCGATCGAGACCCTTCTCCAGGCGCTCCTCGACATCTCGAGGCTTGACAGTTCCGGCGCCGAATTCAGCATCACCTCCTTCTCTGTCGGCAATATGTTGCAGGGGCTCAGCGAAGACCTCGCTCCCTTTGCCGCTGAAAAGGGGATCGAACTCAGGATCGTGCCGTCGAGCCGATGGGTGACGAGCGATCAGCGTTATCTCCTGCGTTCCGTGCAGAATCTCGTCGTCAATGCGATCCAGTATACCGAAAGCGGCCGGGTGCTGGTCGGTTGCCGGCTCGCCGGCTCGCGGCTGCGCATCGAGGTCTGGGATACGGGGATCGGCATATCGGAGGCCGACCAGGCGCGGGTGTTCAAGGAGTTCACCCGCGGTGGCGGAGGCCGGGGGACGGGCATGGGGCTGGGGCTTTCGATCGTCGAGAGGGCCTGCCGCCATCTCGACCATCCCGTGCGCCTCGTTTCCCGGCCGGGCGTGGGGTCGATGTTCTCGATCGAAGTGCCGCTGACGGCGCCGGGTGCCGTCGCCCTCTACGAAAACCCGGTGGTCGAGGCGGCGCCGGAGGGCGATCTCGACCTGATCGTCATGGTGGTCGAGAACGATGCGGACGAACTGCATGCGATGACGCAGAAATTGGAGGGATGGGGTGCGAGCGTGCTGGCGGCCGGTTCGACGCGCGAGGCCATCTCCTTGATGCAGGAGATCGGAACCGCGCCCGACATCGTGCTTGCGGATTACCAGCTTGACGACGAGGACAACGGCATCGAGACGATCCGCACGCTGCGCGCGCTTGCCGGTTCCGACATTCCCGCCATCATCATTTCCGCCAACCGGCACCGCGATTTCCAGGCGCAGGCGAACGAGATGTCCTTTGCCGTCCTGACCAAGCCGGTCCAGCTCGTGCGTCTCAGGGCGCTGATCGACTGGAAAACCCGGGCGCGGGTCGCCTGAGGCGGAGCGTCGAGTACGGTCCAAACACAGACCAATGTCTGCGGTGACGGGCCGATGAAGACGGCGTTAGGCTTCAGGTAAAAAGGGAGGTTGGCAATGCGTCTGTTCGTGCTTCTTCTCGCGATTCTCGGCTCTGCCGGGATCGCATCGGCTGCCGGAACCTACGATCTTCTTTTCCACAAGGGTTCCCTTTCCGGACTCGAGGCCTCGCCGCCGGCAAAGGCCGGAAAGGAACCGCCGGATACCCTGCTTTACGATCGGGTGCTTTCCGCCGGGAAAAAAGGGGAGGCTCCGGATAGCGACAATATCGGTCTGCAACTGACCGGAGACGACAATGTCGCGCTGATCCTGCGGCAGGGCCCCCGGATGCGGTCTCTCGGCAATTTCCCGGCTTCGGTCGGCAATCCGCTCATCATGTACTTTCTTGAAAGCACGCTGACGGATGTCGCCGCGCAATCCGGCGGCAGCCCGTTCTACATCCGCAACCGGATCAAGGAGGCGCTGCTGAAGGATGCCGAAGTGGTGCCGGTTTCCGTGCATCTCGGTGATCGCGACATTGCCGCCCGGAAAGTAACGCTGCGGCCGCTGGAAAAGGACAAGGCGCGCGACAAGATGGGGCGATTTGCCGAGCTTGCGTTGTCCGTCACCGTGTCGGAGGAGGTGCCCGGCTGGCTCTACTCTCTGGAAGCCACCGTGCCGGAAGGGCAGGGGACGGAGGATGCCGGTTATCGCAATGTCATCACGCTGACGGACAAGGCCGAGGCAAAGCCATGAAACGGCTGGTCGTCTGCCTTCTGCTGGCTTCGGCTTTCGGTGCGCCCGCCATCGGGCAAAGCTTGCCGGAACGGTTGAACGACTATCCGACGGAAGCGCGCGCCGATTATGTCTTCGGCTGCATGGCGGCAAATGGCGAGAACCGTACGGTTCTGCGGCAGTGCGCCTGTTCGATAGATGTGATCGCCTCCATCCTCCCTTATGAGAAATATGTCGAGGCGGAGACCGTGCTGACATTGCAGCAGGGCACCGGCGAGCAGCTTTCGATGTTCAAGAGCGCAGTCATGCCGCGCGCCATGGTGACAGAACTCAGACGGGCTCAGGCCGAGGCGGAGATGCTTTGCTTTTGAACCATTGAACCGTCTGCTGTTTAACCGTCAGGCGGGCGGGCGTTTGGGCAAGGCCTGATCGAAGACGTTGCCCTCGGTATCGACCGCATGCACGGTAAGTTCCGGCGAACCATCGTCGATGTAGGCAAAGCGGAAGGTCGGGTTTTCGCTGATCGATATGCCGCCCTCCAGCGCGAAGAGCAGCTCATTGCCCTGACGCACCTCCAGCTCGTTGATGAAATGGGCGCCGATGAAGAGCTGTGTGACCTGATCGCGCTGCAGCCCCGAATAATTCGGATGCCTTATCATGATCTGCGCCTCCCGCCGGACGTTCTGTGCAGCCGTTGCCGTGTCGAAGCTTCGCAGACGCATCTCGCCCATGCCTTTCAGCGCGGCGGCCGGATCTTTCGTCGCCGGCGCGGAGCAGCCGCCGGACGCTTTGACGAAACGGCCGATCATGTAGCTGCCCTTGGGCGTGTTCGCGATCACCCGGACGTTGGAATACTGGTTCACCCTTACCCGCGTCTCGAATTTCAGGGGCATCATGGCCGGACCGAACCGGATCTCGGCGGCGAGCGGCGAGGGGTTTTCATCGATCACCAGCTTGATCGACGAGATGGGCCCCGCTGTTTTATCCGTCTGCTCGATGGTGATCGGCACGGTGGCGGCGTCATCGGCGCGATAGGGGGCAGTCAGGGTGAGAAGGTTCGAGCCATCCAGCAGCGTGGCGTCGCCCGAGATGTCGCCCCTGATGTCGTTCCATGTCGGGCTCTCGACCATCGGATTATCGAGGCGCGGCTCGCCACTCAAGGCAAAACCTGCCGAAAGCAGGACCGACAGTGCTGCAAGTAGGTATCTCATGGGGGCCATGTCCCCTTTGCCGTTGAAGTTGCAAGTTCCGGGGCGCTCATGCCGAACATCATACGCCATGTCGGACGCACACAGAACCGAGCCTTTCGGATGTGTTGAGGCGTCGCCGTCACGGACGCAGGCTGGCCCGCATGTGTCACTCAACAGGAATGGGCCGATGTTCGAGGCTTTCGTGTCCCTGTGCCTGCTTTCGGCCGTCGAAGCGTCGGATGCTTCGCCCGCCGGCGGGCCGTGCCGGCTGGCGCTGCTGCCGGGCTATGGGGCTGTCACAAAAGCGGAATGCGAGGGGCGCGTGCGGCATCGCCCGCCCTCCTGGCTTTCCGGCTTTGCCCCGGCTGAACCGTTCTGCCGGACACGTCCGTTATCGAGGCTCGCGTTTACGGAGATAGCGCCGGGATTGTTCGTGCATCGCGGAGAAGTGGCGGAGCCGGATGCCGGGAATGCCGGCGACGTCTCCAACATTGTCCTCGTGGTGGGAAAGGAAAGCGTTGCGGTTGTCGATGCCGGCGGTTCCCGCCAGATTGGCGAGGAGGTCTATCTCGCCGTTCGCGAGCGGACCGCGCTGCCGATCTCCCATCTCGTTCTGACCCATATGCATCCCGACCATGTGTTCGGCGCCGAACCCCTACGCGAGGCCGGGGCGGCGATCGTAGGCCAGCAGAACCTGCCAAGGGCTCTTGCCGATCGGGCGGAAAGCTATCAGGCCAGTTTCGGTCGTCTGATCGGCGAAAAGGCCTTTCTCGGGAGCCGCATCGTCGCGCCGGATCGCGTGGTTGCCGGTACGGAGACGATCGATCTCGGCGACAGGCCGATCGACCTCAAGGCATGGCCGACAGCGCACACATTCTCTGATCTCACCGTCTTCGACAGGCAGACCGCGACACTGATCGCGGGCGACCTGCTTTTCGACGAGCATGCGCCGGCGCTCGACGGTTCGTTGAAGGGCTGGCGTTCGGTGCTGGATGACCTTTCGGGGATGAAGGCTGCCCGCGCCGTGCCGGGGCATGGCCGCCCGGCGCTCGACTGGCCATCCGGCATGTCGGCCCTGGCGCATTATCTGGAGGTGCTGGAAACCGACACGCGGTCGGCCGTGAAGGCGGGGGTGCCACTTGCCGAGGCCTCCCGCAGCATCGGCGCCGGCGAGGCGCGCAACTGGGCCCTGTTCGACCTCTACAATCCGCGCAACGCGACGGCGGCCTATACCGAACTCGAATGGGAATGAACCCGATCCGGCAAGCCGGAAATGTCAATCGGGAACGTGCTTCAACAGGAGCTGGGCGATCGCATAGGCGCGTTTCTCGATAATCACCGGCGTCTCGCAGACATAGGTCAGCGCCTGCGTGCGATCCTTGTAGATGCGTTCATCCCAGTCGATCTGCTCTTCCAGTTTGTCGATCCGATCGAAATCCTGGCTCTTCTCGGCGGTCAGCCTTGCCATCTCGTTGCGGCTGTCTTCGATCTTCTTCGACAGGGCGATCTGGTTGCGGGAATAGCGCGCTATGCCGCTGATGAGACGATGGCGGTCTTCGGCGAGCTTGTCGAAGACGTCGTAGAAGATGTTGCCCAGAAGTTGCGCATCGGCTCCCGCGGTCTTTTTGAGGAAGTCTCCGACTTGCGTTTCGGCCTCTTCGAGGCTCACCCGGCGCAATGCAAGCCTGGCGGCGAGGTCGGCGGCTTCCGGAGGCAGGGCCGTCCTCGTCACGGGCTTCGGCCACATCAGTCCCGGCGACAGGTTTTCGACCTTGCGCTGGATGCAGGGCCAGTCCGGATCGGAAAAATCGGCGGCTCCGGCAACAGCCGGAATAAGCGCTAGAAACAGCGCAAAGCTTGCGATTTTCATGACGATGTCCTCCCTGACAAGCGTCAGTATAGGCCTACCGACCGGAATGCCAAAAGGGCCGATACACACACTAAGGTCGCAATTGTCACTGCGCTTTGCCCGTTTGTAATCTGCACCCAAGGCCGGAGAAGGCCGGTATCATACAAGCATTCGGGAGGCGATCCATGCGCACACGCGCTGCTCTGGCCGTTGAGGCCGGAAAACCCCTTGTCGTGACTGAAGTTGAGCTCGACGGCCCGCGTGCCGGCGAAGTTTTGATCGAGGTG
>NZ_JAGGCS010000002.1 GCF_022884085.1 Paenirhizobium cremeum | reverse complement strand
GACTCTAATCAATTCTGGAGGAAATTCGCAGTGGCAGGTCATAACGACACGTCTTCCGCTGACGGCAACATAGATACCGCGTGCAATACCCTCCCCGATGCCTTGGCGCGAAGCTCCTACAGCTTGCCATCCAGATGCTTGACATGCGGTTCGCGCAACTGATCGAGACCAATATTCTCGATGGCTTCCATGAGACGGATCAAACGCGCCTGAAGCCCGGGAGGCAATCCTGCGATTTCCGCGTCAACCACATCACCAAGGGTCTCAATCGTCCATCGCATAAGCGCTATATAGCAAATACGCAATAAAAGACAAGCGACTCCTCTTTGGGAAACACGGCGGGAGCGCTCGAACGGCTCAAAGCGCCCGCGCCTTTTCTCGCAGAACGAACTTCTGGATCTTGCCCGTCGAGGTCTTCGGCAGCGGGCCGAACACCACCGTCTTCGGCGCCTTGTAATGCGCCATGTTGGCGCGGCAGAAGTCGATGAGTTCCCTTTCCGTCACCGCCGCCCCCGGCTTGAGACCGATGAAGGCGCACGGGGTTTCGCCCCACTTCTCATCCGGCCGGGCGACGATTGCCGCTTCCATGACGGCCGGGTGCCGGTAGAGAACACCCTCGACCTCGATCGACGAGATGTTCTCGCCGCCGGAAATGATGATGTCCTTCGATCGATCCTTGATTTCGATATAGCCGTCCGGATGGCAGACCGCGAGGTCGCCCGAATGGAACCAGCCGCCGGCGAAGGCCTTGTCCGTCGAGGACGGGTTCTTGAGGTAGCCGCGCATGACATTGTTGCCGCGGAAGAAGATCTCGCCCATGGTCTCCCCGTCGCTCGGGACGGGTTCCAGCGTTTCCGGATCGGCGACCATCAGACCGTCGAGAACCGAATAGCGCACGCCCTGGCGTGCTTTCAGCCGCGCCTTCTCGGAAATGTCGTGATCGTTCCACTCGTCATGCCATGCGCAGACGACGGCCGGACCATAAGTCTCGGTCAGGCCGTAGGTATGGGTAACGTCGAAGCCCAGTCCCTCCATCGCCTCGATGACGGCCGCCGGCGGCGCGGCCCCGGCCGTCATCACCGAAACCTTGTGGTCGATCCCCGCCTTCAGCTCATCCGGGGCGTGGGCGAGCAGGTTGAGCACGATGGGCGCGCCGCAGAAATGGGTGACCTTTTCCGAGCGGATGAGATCGTAGATCGGCTCGACACGCACGGACCGCAGGCAGACGGACGTGCCGGCGGCAGCCGCAATCGTCCAGGGGAAGCACCAGCCGTTGCAGTGAAACATCGGCAATGTCCAAAGATAGATCGGATGATTGGCCATGCCCCAGGTGAGGATGTTGCCCACCGCGTTCAGATAGGCGCCGCGATGGTGATAGACGCCCCCCTTCGGATCGCCGGTGGTGCCGGAGGTATAGTTGAGGCTGATCGCATCCCACTCGTCGGCCGGGCGCTCCCAGCGGAAATCGGGATTGCCGTCCGCAATCAGGTCGTCATAGGTCGTCCGTCCGAGGCGGCGCCCGCCGGAGAAACCCGGGTCGACGATATCGACGATTTCGATCGGCCGCCCGGCGATATGGACGGCGCGCTCCGCCACGTCGGAGAATTCCGGATCGACGATCAGCAGGCGTGCCTCGCCATGGTTGAGAATGAATGCGATGGCCTCTGCATCGAGCCGCGTGTTGATGGCGTTGAGTACGGCGCCGATCATCGGCACGGCGAAATGGCATTCGAACATCTCGGGAATATTGGCGGCAATCACGGCCACCGTGTCACCCCGCCCGATTCCGCGCTCCGACAGGGCGCTGGCGATGCGGCGCACGCGATCGTAGGTTTGCGCCCAGTTGCGCCGCACCTCACCGTAAACCACGGCGGTTCGACCGGGATAGACCTGGGCGGAGCGCTCGATGAAACTCAGCGGCGTCATCTGGGAAAAGTTCGCGGCGTTCTTGTCCAGCTCGCGATCGTAGATCCCCTCCCCGTGCGGAATCGTCATTCCATGCATGATGTGAGCCTCCCAACTCTCATAGACGGGAGGAGTATTACTCAATTGAACGCCAGCGCAATATAGTCCGTTGGGCTAAGGGCTATTTCCGGTTGAAACGGACACGCCGATGCCGGCGGAGCCGCAAACAGAAAAGCCCGGCACGAGGCCGGGCTTCCCTTAAGCAGATCGCAAGAGCGTATCAGGTACCCTGTTGGATGTAGGTGTACTTGCCGTCGGCGCCCTTCTTCCATTCGTACATGACGTAGCCCGGAAGCTTCGGGTCGCCCTTTTCGTCGTAGGAGATTTCGCCGAGAGCGGTCGGGAACTTGCCCTTCTTCATGGCTTCGGCAACAGCTTCCGGTTCGAGCGAGCCGGCAGCCTTGGCGGCTTCGGCGATGACCTGAACGGCAGCATAGGAGTAGAGGGTGTAAGCTTCCGGGTTGAAGCCGGCAGCCTTGAACTTCTCTACGAGGTCCTTGTTTTCCGGACGGAGCGTCGGGTCCGGACCGAAGGTGTTCAGCGTACCGGCAACGGCGTCGCCGGCAATCGATGCCAGTTCGTTCGAAACGATACCGTCACCCGAGACGAGCGTTGCCTTCAGGCCCTGGTCGGCAGCCTGACGGATGATGAGGCCGGCTTCGGTGTGCAGACCACCCCAGTAGATGATGGAAACGCCGGCTTCCTTCATCTTGGCGATGAGGGCGGAGAAGTCCTTGTCGCCGGTGTTGACGCCTTCGTACATGACTTCGGTCAGGCCGGCTGCGTTCATGGCTTTCTTGGTTTCGTCGGCAAGGCCCTGACCGTACGGGGTCTTGTCGTGAACGACGGCGATCTTGGCGTCTTTGAAGTGCTCGGCGAGGTAAGCGCCGGCGATAGAGCCCTGCTGGTCGTCACGGCCGCAGGTACGGAAGGTGTTCCACAGGCCGCGTTCGGTGAAGGTCGGGTTGGTAGCGGCCGGGGTGATTTCCAGGATGCCGTTCTCGGCATAAACTTCGGAGGCCGGGATGGAGACGCCGGAGTTGAAGTGACCGACCACGAACTTGACGCCGTCAGCAACGAACTTGTTGGCGACGGAGATGCCCTGCTTCGGGTCGGACACGTCGTCGCCGAGGACGATCTTGATCTGCTCGCCATTGATGCCGCCAGCCGCATTAATGTCGGCAGCAGCCTGCTCGGCACCCTTCTGGAGCTGTGCGCCGAAGGCAGCGTTCGGACCGGTCAGCGGACCGCCGACGCCGATCAGCACGTCAGCCCAGGCGTTGCCGCCGAAGGCCACGAGAGCCGTCAGCGCAACGGCTGAAAGGAGAGACTTCTTCATATTGTTACTCCCAATTTTTTAAGTGGGTTAGGTTTCGAAAACCCTGCGCAATACCCACCATGACTGCGCCGGAAAAGCTGTTCCACTCTTATGAGAGCCGCATTCATTCGCCCAATCTGAGGCAAGAAAAACGCGGCTGTCAATCTTTCTTCTTCCACGAGAACGGTGAGGTCCGCTCGTAGAGCCAGTAGTAATTATCGACCATTTGCGTGGTCCGCCGGCTCTGGAAGCCGGCGATGGAAAATACCAGAAGCAGAACGACGTCGACCAGGTAAAGCACCGGGCTAACCATCGGCCCCTGGAACAGGGCGTAGTGCAGGAAACGCAGCGCGAAACCCAGCAGCAACGTATAGATGACCACCGTCGGATAGCCGTGCCAGCCCTCCGCCACCGCCTTGCCGGTGCGCCACGCGGTCCAGAAACCGAGCAGCAGGACGAGGAAGCGCAGCACGTAGCGAACGCCGGTATCGCTTTCGAAAAACAAGCCTTGCATATCTATTCTCCCCGCCCGCTCAGTGGTGGCCGCCTTCGAGATAGGCCGCGCGGACAGAAGGATCCGCGAGCAGTTCCTTGCCCGTGCCGCTCATCGTCACCTTGCCGTTGACCATGACATAGGCACGGTCGGAAAGTTTCAGCGCGGCAAAGGCGTTCTGTTCCACGAGGAAGACGGTGAGGCCTTCCTCCTGGTTCAGCTTCTTGATCGCCTCGAAGATGCCCTTGACGATCAGCGGTGCAAGACCGAGCGACGGCTCGTCCAGCAGAAGCAGCTTCGGACGCGCCATCAGCGCGCGGCCGATGGAGAGCATCTGCTGCTCGCCGCCCGACAGCGTGCCGCCACGCTGGCTCTGGCGCTCCTTGAGGCGCGGGAACATGGTGAAAACCTTCTCCACGTCCTCATGGAAATATTTGAGGTTGTCGAGGCCTGCCCCCATCTGGAGGTTTTCCAGAACGGTCATGCGCGGGAAAATGCGACGTCCTTCCGGCGACTGGGCGATACGGCGACGGGCGATCAGATGCGTCGGCATCTTGGTGATATCCGTACCGTCGAAGGTGATCGTGCCTGTGCGCGCCTGCGGGCTGCCGCAGATCGTCATCATCAGCGTCGACTTGCCGGCGCCGTTCGCGCCGATCAGGCTGACGATCTCGCCCTGGCGGACTTCGACGTCCACCCCGGCCAGCGCCCGGATGTTGCCATAATAGGTTTCGACACCCTGTACTTTGAGAAGCAGTTCACCGGCCATTACTCTTCACTCCCGGAAACGGCTTCGACCTCGGAAATCGCTTCGGTCAATTCTTCATCCTCGACACCCAGATAGGCGGCGATCACCTTCGGGTCGTTCTTAACTTCGCTCGGCGTGCCGTCCGAGATCTTCTGGCCGTATTCGAGCACCACCACATGGTCGGATATTTCCATGACCACCGACATGTCGTGCTCGATCAGCAGCAGCGAGGTTCCCTCGTCGCGGATGGAGCGCAGAAGCGCGTTGAGCGCCAGGGATTCCTTCGGGTTGAGGCCTGCGGCCGGCTCGTCAAGGCAGAGCAGTTCCGGCCCCGTGCACATGGCGCGGGCGATTTCCAGGCGGCGCTGGGCACCGTAGGGAAGGTCGCCGGCCGGATCGTCGGCACGCTCGACGAGTTCAGCCTTCTCCAGCCAGTATTTCGCCTTCTCGATCGCATCGGCCGCCGCCCGCTTGTAGGCCGGCAGGCCGAGCAGTCCGAGCACGGTATAGCCCGACGCCTTCATCAGCGCGTTGTGCTGGGCGACGAGCAGGTTTTCCAGTACCGTCAGCCCCGAGAACAGGCGGATATTCTGGAAGGTGCGGGCGACCTTGGCGTGCTTGGTGATTTCGAAATCCGGCAGGCGTTCGAGAAGATATTCCCTGCCCGACTTCTGGCGGAGCGTAATCATACCCATCGTCGGCTTGTAAAAGCCTGTGATGCAGTTGAACACCGTCGTCTTGCCTGCACCGTTCGGGCCGATCAGCGCAGTGATCTCGCCGCGCCGGGCTTCGAAGGACAGGTCGTTGATGGCCATCAGGCCGCCGAACTTCATCGAGAGATGTTCGACTTTGAGGATCGTGTCGTTCGTCATCGTAGTGGTTCCGGAAGTCATCAGCCGTGACCTTCCTTGGTAAAGCTTCCCGAGACGGCCTTGCTCTCCTTGAGGAAGGCGGTCGGTTGACGCGAGCCGACGAAACCGCGCGGCTTGAACAGCATGACGACGATCATGGCGAGGCCGAACAACAGCATGCGGTAGAGTTCCGGCGTGAAGTCGGGCCCGAAGACGTGCTTCAGGAATTCCATCTCGCGCAGGAGCTCGGTGCCGCCGACCATGACGATGGCCGCAATCGCGATCCCCGTCAGCGAGCCCATGCCGCCGAGAACGACAATAGCGAGAATGACGGCCGATTCCAGGAAGACGAAGCTTTCCGGGGAAACGAAGCCCTGGCGTGCCGCGAAGAAGGAGCCGGCGAAACCGCCGAACATCGCGCCGGTGGCGAAAGCGGTAAGCTTGGTCGTCACCGTGTTGATGCCGAGCGAACGGCAGGCGATCTCGTCCTCACGCAACGCTTCCCAGGCCCGGCCGATGGGCATCCGGCGAAGACGGATGGTGACATAGGCCGTGAGCAGGCAGAGGCCGAGGATGAGATAGAACAGGAAGATCTTGTAATAGACCGACGACATCGGCAGCCCGAACATCTTGGCAAAGCCGGTCGGAGACGCATCGAACTTGATGCCGAACAGCGTGGCCTTCGGGATGCCGGAAATACCGAATGTTCCCTTGGTCACATCCGTCCAGTTGATGAGCACGAGGCGGATGATTTCGCCGAAGGCGAGCGTCACGATGGCCAGGTAGTCGCCCCTGAGGCGCAGCACCGGAAAGCCGAGGATAATGCCCCAGAAGGCGGCGAGAATACCCGAAAGCGGCAACAGGACCCAGAAGGACAGGCCGAACTGCTGTGACAACAGCGCATAGGAATAGGCGCCAACCGCATAGAAGGCCACGTAACCGAGGTCGAGCAGTCCGGCAAGACCGACGACGATGTTGAGACCCCAGGCCAGCATGACGTAAATCAGGATCTGGATGCCGAAATTGTCGACGTATTTCAGCGAGCCCTGCAGCCCGGTCAGCGCGATGATGACAGGCGGATAGAGCAGCAGCGCCAGAAGCGCGATCTTCAGGAAATGCTGGTGGAAGAAGGAGGGCTTTGCCTCGATCTCGTGCACCGGCACCTGGGCGCGGCGTTCCTTGCGGGCGCGGGCCCAAGGATGGAAGAAGCCGACGACCAGGAAGCGGCCAACCGCCGCAATCGCAACGAAGATCGCCAGCAGGCCCCAGCGGGGATACCAGATCAGGGCATTGTTGATGTCCTGATCGGTCTTGATACCGACGTAGAGGATGAACAGGCCGAGCGCTAGAAGTCCTGCGAAAAGGCCTTCCTTGAGCGCGCGCGCAAGGGTTCCGGGTTGAGACGTGCCGGTCACGTTTGCAGAATTCGTCATGGGATCAGACCTTCTCGACTTCCGGCCGGCCCAGAATACCCGTGGGCTTGAAGATCAGTACGAACGCCAGGATGGCAAAGGTTGCGACATCCTTGTAGGCGATACTGAAATAGGCGGACCAGAGCGACTCGATGAGGCCGATCAGTAGACCGCCGAGAACGGCGCCTGGAAGCGAACCGATACCGCCGAGAACGGCTGCGGTAAACGCCTTGACGCCAGGGATGAAGCCGTCGTTGAACGATGCCACGCCATAATACATCAGATACATCGTGCCGGCGACGGCTGCGAGGGCCGCACCCATCACGAAGGTGATGGAAATCGTCCGGTCAACGTCGACGCCGAGGAGCGCGGCCATCTTGCGATCCTGTTCGGTGGCGCGCTGGGCGCGGCCGAGCGGCGTCTTGTTGACGATGTACCAGAAGGCGAACAGCAGCACCGACGTGATGGCGACGATGACGAGCTGCTTCAGCGAAATGGTGATCGCGCCGAAATGATAGACATCGTTGACCAGCGTCGGGATCGGCTTGTTGCGCGGGCCCTGCGTGACCTGAATGAAGTTGGAAAGCGCGATCGACATGCCGATTGCGGTAATCAGCGGCGCCAGACGGAACGAACCGCGCAACGGCCGATAGGCGACGCGCTCGATGGTCCAGTTCCACAGGCCTGTCATCAGCATCGCGATCACCAGCATGATTAATAGCGCAAGCGCAACCGGGATGCCGGCGAAAAACGATGTCAGGATGAGGAAGACGATGAGAGCGGCAAAGCCGCCGAGCATGAAAATGTCACCATGGGCAAAGTTAATCATGCCGATGATGCCGTAAACCATCGTGTAGCCGATTGCGACAAGGCCATAGATGGATCCAAGAGTCAGCCCGTTGATGAGCTGCTGGACGAAGTACTCCATTACCAATCCCCCGGGCGCGGTCCGAGTGCTTCCCGCGCCTCTTGTATGTTGCCCTTACGGGTTCTTAACATGGAGAAAATCCATAGCGTTTTGTCCGCAAATGTGAAGCCTAAAAGCCGGGCATCGCGCATTTTATTGCCATTTGCTCACAATTTGGCGCAAACGAAATCAATTTCATCAAAAAAGCGGCATCAAATGCCTCTGAAATGAACAGGGCCGCAGCGATGCAGCCCTGTCGTCTATCCCTAAAGGAATAGTCGCCACGGTTCAGGATCGCATGCGCGAACCGTTGGCGTCGAACAGAGGCTGCGGCTGAAGCCGGGCCGGAAGTTCCTCGCCGAGGATTTCGATCGACCAGCCCTCGATCTCGTCCGCGATCTCCTTCGGAACATAGCCGAGCGCAATCGAAACGCCGCTGGCATGGGCAAAACCGCCTGACGTTACCCAGCCCTTCACCTCGCCATGGAGGAAGATCGGCTCGTCGCCGATCACGTCGGCGTCCTTCGCCGAAACCACGAAGGTCCTGAGCCGCAGGCTTCCTCCCTCCGCCTTCTCCCGCAGAGCCGCGTCCTTGCCGATGAAGACGGCTTCCTTGCCGAGCGCGACGAAGCGTGACAGGCCGGCCTCCAGCGGCCCGTAGAGCGGCCGGTATTCGCGCGACCAGCTGCCGAAGGATTTTTCCAACCGGAGCGCATTGAGGGCGCGCGCGCCGAACAGGCGGATGCCGAACTCCGTTCCGGCATCCATGATCGCGTCGAAGAGATAGCGCTGGTATTCCGGGCGAACCCAGATCTCGTATCCGAGATCGCCAGTATAGCTGACACGACCGACAACCGCCGGCGCCATGCCGAGGTCCATCTCGCGAATGTCCATGAACGGAAAAGCGGCGTCCGAGACATCGAGATGGGTCAGCTTCGCCAGCACGTCGCGGGCTTTCGGCCCGGCGATGGAGAGACCGACAAGGCCGAGACCGAGCGAATTGACCTCAACCGAGCCATCGTCAGGCAGATGCTGTTCGAACCAGCGCATGTGGTAGTCCTCGGCAATGCCCGAGCCGATGACGAGGAACTCCTCTTCATCGAGATTGGCGACGGTGAAATCGCCGATCAGTTTGCCGGCCTCGTTCAGCATCGGCGTCAAGGCCATCCGCCGGGCCGGGGGAATGCGTCCCGCAAGCAGCCAGTCGAGCCAGTCGCGCGCGCCGTCGCCGGAAACGGAATATTTGGCATAGCCCGAGGTCTCCATCAGGCCGACGCCCGCCCGCACAGCCTTGGCTTCCGCGCCGACCGAATCGAAATCGGTCGAACGACGCCAGGAGAACGTGTCCTCGACGCCTTCGGGCGCAAACCACAGCGGCGTTTCGAGACCGTAGGACGCGCCGAAAACGGCGCCCGCCGCCTTCAGCCTGTCATAGATCGGGGTGGTCAGCAGCGGACGCGCCGCCGGCAGCTCCTCGTTCGGGAAGCGGATCGAAAAACGGCGGGTATAGTTCTCGCGAACCTTGGCATTGGTATAGGCGAGCGTCGCATAGTCGCCGTAGCGGGAAACGTCCATGGCGAAGACGTCGAAGCCCGGATCGCCGTTTATCATCCAGTTGGCGAGCGCAAGGCCCACGCCGCCGCCCTGGCTGAAGCCGGCCATGACGGCGCAGGCCGACCAGTAATTGGTCATGCCGCGAACCGGACCGACGAGCGGGTTGCCGTCAGGCGAGAAGGTGAACGGGCCGTTGATGATCTTCTTGATGCCGGCCTTGTTGAAGGCCGGGAAATGGCGAAATCCGACCTCGAGCTCGGGCGCGATGCGCTCCAGATCCTCGGCCAGCAGTTCATGGCCGAAATCCCACGGGGTGGTAAGCGGCGACCAGGGACGGCAGGCCTTCTCATAGGTGCCCATCAACATGCCGTTGCGCTCCTGACGGAGATAGATCTCGCCGTCGAAGTCCACGCAATGCTGGATCTCCTTGCCGGTCTTGCGGTTGTATTCGATAACCTCAGGCATGTCCTCGGTGATGAGATACATGTGTTCCATGGCCAGCACCGGCAGTTCGAGCCCGACCATGCGTCCGACCTCGCGCGCCCACAGGCCGCCGGCATTGACGACATGTTCGGCGCGGATCTCGCCCTTGTCGGTGATGACGCGCCAGGTGCCGTCCTCCAGCTGCACGAGGTCCTCGACCCGGGTGTGCAGATAGATCTCCGCGCCGTTCTTCTTCGCGGACTTCGCATAGGCATGGGTGACGCCGTAGGGATCGACATGGCCCTCGTTCGGATCGTAGACCGCGCCGACGAAATGGCTCGGATCGAGCAGCGGCATCATGTCGGCCGCCTCCTTCGCCGTCAGCAGTTCGGCGTCCATGCCGGCATACTTGCCCTTGGCGAGGACGGATTTCAGCCATTCGAAACGCTGCTGGGTCGCCGCGAGCATCAGGCCGGAGGTCAGGTGAAGTCCGACATCCTGGCCGGAGTACTCCTCGATCTCCCTGTAAAGCTCGACCGTATATTTCTGCAGCTTGGCGACGTTGGGATCGCCGTTGATCGTATGGATGCCACCGGCGGCATGCCATGTGGAGCCGGATGTCAGCTCCGAGCGCTCCAGCAGCACGACATCCGTCCAGCCGAACCTGGTGAGATGATAGAGCACCGAACATCCGACGACACCACCGCCGATGACGACGACCCTGGCATGGCTCTTCATGAAAAATCTCCGGTCTTGCGAACGCCCCGAAAGGCCTGAAAATCCGCGTTGAAAGTCTGAAAACCGGGCCAGCCTAGAGGCTATTTGTTTCGTTCAATAGATCGTACTGCGAAGCGAAATGTCGCTTCGGACATGATTTTTATCCCGTCCGCGCCACTTGCGGCAGCCTCGGCCAGGCCGGGTAATGGATGTTCCAACACCTCGCCGCCCCTGCCAGGATCATGTCGGATCACGCTCAAGCACGTTGAAACGTCATGGCTTTTCAGGCTTCCGCATCGGAGGCGGCTTTGGCACGCTGGGGGCTGTTCAAGGGGGTAGCCGACAGCCTCGAGATTCCGAGCGCCGACCGCATGGCTGAACAAAGGCGTGATGGAAAGCGCATCAGGAAGAGACCGGGCGCCTGTGGATGGTCATTGCCCGGCCGCCTCGGCGCCTGCCGATCCGTCCGGAATGCCATACCCAGCAGGTAGAGGTGAATTCCCCACCCGGCTTCAGGGCAAACCGGGAGACGAAACGAAGCTATCCACGGTCATTGTTCTGAAGCGGTCCGCTCCAGAAACGTCCTGATCGCCGCAATGACAGTGACATTCGCTTCGGCATGGACCGCATGGTTCGCCCCCGGCACTTCAAGAAGCTCCCCCTTGGGGATTCGCTCCGCAATCAACCGGGAATGGTTGGGAGGGCAGATCCAGTCCTCCGCACCGCAGATAACCAGCGTCGGCACAGGGATGTCCTTGAGGCGATCACGCAGGTCGTAGAGCCGTTCCTTGAAAAGCGCATTATGGGTTTCCGCATGCAGGTGCATGGTGCGGGTCCGCTCCAGCGCTGCGTCCGGATCAAACTTCTCGTAATAGAGCGGCTGGAGAGCGAGCCAGATGAGACGAAGCTCCGTATCGTCCTTGACCTTGTCGGAAAACATCTTTTCGAGCATCGAAAGCGAGGCGCTCGACGCCTTGTGGAGGCGTTCCTTGAACACCACCATGGCGTCGTCCTCGTGATGGTAGCTCGCCGCCGTGCCGCGCAGGATAAGCCGGGACAGGTTGTGGCCATATTTGACGGCATAGGTCAGCGCGATCATGCCGCCGAAAGAACCGCCCTCGAGAATGATCTTGCGGCCGCCGCACAGGTTCACACGAAAGGCTTCAACGTCATCCGCCAATTGCTCGAATGTATAGGGCGGCGTCAGGCTGGTCTCGCCGCATCCGCGCTGGTCGTAAGCAATCAGGCGATACTTGTCCGACAGCGGCTTGTAGGCGTTGTATTCGCCGCGGCGGTCGCCGATGCCCCTTCCCCCATGTAGCGCGATGATGGTTTCCGCATCCGGATCGCCGATTTCGTCGTAAACGAAGGTGGCGTTGTTCAAAGTCACTGTCGGCATGGATTGTCCCCGATCTGGCAAGCAGGCATCCCGCGCCAAAGGGGCGCGGGACGCGGGATCGTCAATTGGCAGGCTTCATGTCGAAGGCTCGGACCCAGTCGTCGCCGCGCGGCGTCCAGGTGATGCGCTTGGAAATCCCGAAGGTTGCGGGCTGCGTGTAGAGGAAAAGCGCAGGTGCCTCGTCGCACATGACTTCAGTCGCCTTCTTGTAGGCCTCCTGACGCTTGGACTTATCCATCGTCGAGCGGCCCTCCGCCAGCGCCTTGCCGAAATCCGCATTGTCCCAATAGGCGTACATGTTGCCCGGCGCGAACAGGGTCAGGAGACCGTCGGCATCGATCGTCGGCCAGGCCTGGCTGAGCAGGCTCAAGGGGGCAAGATCCTTCGCCTTCAGATACTTGTCCATGTAGGCGCTGAACTGCATCTCGACGATCTTCGTCTTGACGCCGATCTCCTCGAGCTGGCTGGCGACGGCCTGCACCACCTCCCCGCCGTTGAGATAGGTTCCGCTCGGAACATCGAACTCGATCGGTTCCGAAGGAGCGCCGCCTGCCTGCTCCAGCAGTTCGGCCGCCTTGTCCGGATCGTAAGGATAAGGCTTGAGGTCCGGATTGAAGCCGAAATAACTCTTCGACATCACCCCGCAGCCGGCGATCTCGGCCTGATCGTCGAAGATGGCCTTGATGATGCCTTCCTTGTCGACCGCATAGTTGAGGGCCTGCCGGAACAGCTTGTTGTCGAGCGGCGGCTTCGTGGTGTTGAACTTGATGAACACGGTGCGCGTGCTCGGCACGGCGCCGGCCTGGGCGCTGCCATTGTCCTTGATGCGCTGGATTTCGGTGGTGGGAATCGAATTCACGAAATCGACTTCACCGGCGAGAAGGGCCGCGACGCGGCTCGCCGGTTCGGGGATGACGCGGATGACAACCTGATCGAAATCGGGCTTCCCGCCCCAGTATTGCGGATTGGCATCGAGCGTGAAGCTTTCGCCCGGCTTCACCGAACTGAGCACATAAGGGCCGCCCGACGCCGTCTCGGTTGCCGGCTTGTGCTCCGCCGCCCACTTCGGCGGGAGAAGGAAGAACATCGAGAGCTGCTCGATCATCGCCGGATAGGGCGCGCTCGTCTTGATCTCGAGCTCGGTCGGGCTGACGACCTTGACGTCCGAGATCAGCGTGAACCAGGCCTTGATACGGGCGTTGAGCGCCGGATCCCGCACGCGGTCGAAATTCCACTTCACGGCTTCCGCATCGATCTTCTCACCGTCATTGAACGTCGCGTCCGACCGCAGCGTGATCCGCCAAGTCAGGTCGTCGACGCTCTTCCATTCCGTGGCCAGCGACGGCACGATCTTCATGTCCGGGGCTCGCAGCACCAGCGACGGATAGATATGGCTGAGCAGGCTGAGATCGGTGCCCACCGATGCCGTCATGTGCGGATCGAACGTGTTGACCGTATTGGTGATGCCAATCGTCACCGTCTTGCCTTGGGCCAGCGCCGTGGTCGACATCAAGGCGCTCAATGAAACGGCGGCGACCGCCGTAGATATCAGTTTCCAGTCCATGTTCCGTCTCCTTCTGGTTTGAGAATATTATTGTTTTTCATGCTGTTATGCTTTCCTGCAAGGAACGGACTTTCCTCTATCGCGTATCCTTGAGAATAATCGGATCGAACTTTCCGGTATCGAGGAAGGTCTCGATCATCTGCCTGTGGGGTTCGATGTCGATGCCGTTCTCCTTCAGCCAATCGGGGTTGTAGTAGGTGGAGGTGTAGCGGTCGCCGCTGTCGCAGATGAGCGAGACCAGCGAGCCTTCCTCGCCTGCCGCCATCATGCAGCCGGCGATCCAGCACAGGCCGAAGAAGTTGGTGCCCGTCGAACCGCCGACCCGCCGGAACAGCCGCTCCGACAGGACGTGCATGGCTGCAACCGACGCCGCATCCGGGATCTTAATCATGTGGTCGATGACGCCCGGAATGAAGGACGGTTCGACCCGCGGCCGCCCGACTCCCTCGATGCGCGAGGGCCTCTCGCATGTAACGTTCACGTCGCCGGAACAATACGCATCGTAGAAAGCGGAGTGTTCGACATCCACGACGCAGAGCCTTGTCGGGAAATTCCGGTAGCGGATATAGCGTCCGATCGTCGCCGAGGTGCCGCCGGTGCCGGCACTCATCACCACCCAGGCCGGATGCGGATGGCGCTCCGCCTGCATCTGCTCGAAGATACTCTCGGCGATGTTGTTGTTGCCGCGCCAGTCGGTCGCCCGCTCCGCATAGGTGAACTGGTCGAGATAATAGCCTCCAGCCTCCTCTGCCAGGCGCTGGGCGACATGATAGACCTCGCCGGGGCTTTCGACGAAATGGCAGCGACCGCCGAAGCGCTCGATCGCCTCGATCTTCTGGCGGCTGGTCGAGCGCGGCATCACCGCGATGAAAGGCAGTTCCAGAAGATGGGCAAAATAGGCCTCGCTGACCGCGGTGGAGCCGGACGAGGCTTCCACCAGCGTCGTCCCCTTCCGGATTCGGCCGTTGCAGATCCCGTAGAGGAAGAGCGAACGGGCGAGCCGGTGCTTCAGGCTGCCGGTCGGATGGGTCGACTCGTCCTTCAGGTAGATCGAGATGCCCTTCAGCCCCTTGAAGACAGGGTTGACCAGATGGGTGTCGGCCGAGCGGCGGCCGTCACCCTGCAGGATGCCGATCGCGTGCCGCGCCCAGTCCCGATCCTCGCTTTCGGGCAGCCGCATCACCGGCGGACAGGATTGCGTCTCCGACATGGGTCAGGCCTTTGCGGGAATGGCGATGACGGCCTCGACCTCGACCTTGGCGCCCTTCGGCAGAGCGGAAACCTCGAAGGTGGCGCGCGCCGGATAGGGCGCGGAAAAGGCAGCGCCATAGGCCTCGTTGATGGCCGAAAAACCTGAAAGGTCGGTCAGCAGGATCGTGGTCTTGATCGTCTTCGACAGGTCGGTGCCGGCCGCTTCGGCAATCGCGGCGATGTTCTTCAGGCACTGCTTCATCTGCTCGACGGCATCGTCGGAATTGAAATTGCCGGTCGACGGATCGATCGGAAGCTGCCCGGAAACGAACAGCAGATCTCCATGCCGGACAGCCTGCGAATAGGGCCCGATCGCGGCTGGAGCGTTTGCGGTCGATATGGCATTCATGGTGTTCTCCTCGTTCGTGTTATCGGCCCTCGACCGGTGTCGAATGACCAAGTGTATGCATCAGGCGATTGGCCCAGCCGAAGATCGCGGCGGAGTGGATGAGGTCGACGATCTCGGCTTTCGAAAGACCGTGGTCTCGAAGAGCCTGCACCTGATCCCTGCCGACCTTCGCGGGCGTCTGCGACAGCGTCCTGCAAAAATCGACGATCGCCTGGATCTTCGGATCGAATGGACCGTCGAGACCGCGCATGTAGATTTTCTCGACCACATCGGAGCGGCCGGAAAGCTCCACGTAGCGTCGCGCGTGGACGGAGGCGCAATAGACGCAGCGGTTGACGGCGGAAGCGACGAGCGCGCCGAGTTCCCTTTCGGCCCGGTCGAGCCCCCCCTTGGCATACATGATGGCGTTGAAGAGCTTCGTCCGTGCCACATAGGATTCCGGATCGTGCGCGAGCGTGCGCACATAGGCTGACACCTTGGTGTTGGAAGGTGTCACCTGCATGGCCGCAAGCTGCTCCTCCGACGCGGTCACCACATCGACCGGCTCGATATAGGGCGCCCAGGCGAGCGCCTTGACCTTGAAACGCGACGCACTCATGCCACCAGCTCCAACGCTTGCAGGCCGACGATCACCCGCGCCTCGAAATTGACGAAGGCGATCAGTTCCGAGAGTGCGATGATCTGCGGGTTCGACAGTCCGGCGGCACCGAGACGCTCGATATCGCTTCTGGTGTTGTCGCGTGGCGTCTTGGTAACAAGGTCGGCATGGCGGACGAGCGCCTGCGTGAAAATATCCGCATCCGACGGCAGTTCGCCTGCGGAAGCGATCGCTGCGAGCGTTTCGTCGCTGCCTGCCTCCTCGAGCATCAGGTCATAGCTCTGCGCCAGATCGTTCCGGCCGATCAGCCTCGCCATGCGGGCGGCGAGCGCTGCGCGCATGGGATGGCCGATGCCGAATCCGTGGTTGGGCTCCAGCACCGTCTGGCGGCACAGTTCCGTCCCTTCCACATAGTCCGGCCGCTCGCGGCGGATCCGGTACAGTTCGGAATCCGGCTTTATCCCCGACAGGATATCAATCTGGTCCATGCATCAAGTCCTCATGCTGTTGTTCCGGTCCCGGTCCGCGCCATGCACGGATCGAAGCCAGACAGGAATTCGGTGCGGTCGCCTGAGACAGGCGGGAGGCGGCCGTGATCGGCGTCAAAGTATTCGGATTGCCGCCATGATCGACGCCGTCGCCATCCGGGCGGAACCAGCCGCCGGTCGGCAGGACGGCGACACCTGGCATCACGCCCTCATCGATCGTCACGGCTGCGATCACGCGGCCCCGCTCGTTGTAGAGTTCGCAAAGATCGCCATCCTCGACGGCGAGCTCCTTCGCATCCAGGGCGCTCAGCGTCACACGTTCGCAGCCCTTCAGCTTGGCGCCCTGGCTTGCGGGACCGTATTCAAGCTGTCCATGCAGGCGGTGCGCGGGCTGTGGCGAAAGAAGATGGAACCGGTATTGCGACGCAAGCGGCGCGCCGAGCCACTCCTCCGGCTCCATCCATGCGGGATGCCGGCCGATATCGGGATAACCGAAGCTGCCGATCGTGCCGGAGGCAATCTCGATGCGGCCGCTCGGCGTCTTCAGAGGCACCGCTTCGGGGTTGTCCCGAAAGCTTTGGAAGTGATCGGCGGGCGCCGGCGCTTCCTCCCCTTCGTCCAGAACCGCAAAGCCCCGCGAGCGGAAGGACGGGAAATCGGGCAGTTCGGGGTATCGCTCGCGATAGCCTTCATAGATGTGCGCCAGCCAGTCGTCGATGCAGCGGTTTTCATCGAAGGCCTCGCGGCAGCCGAGCTTGTCGGCGATCAGGCAGTAGGCCTCGTGATCGGCAAGCACCCCTTCCGGAGGTTCCATGACGCGTCGGCTGTAGACCAGCCAGTTGTCGCGTGAAGAGGCCACCACGTCGTCCCGCTCGAAGGGAAAGGCCGATGGAAGCACGATATCCGCCATCTTCGCGGTCGCAGTCCACATATTCTCCGTGACGATCACCGTTTCCGGGCGCCGGAAGGCTCCCGCAAGGCGATTGAGGTCCTGGTGATGATGGAACGGATTGCCGCCCGCCCACCAGAGGAGCCGGATATCGGGCAGTTCGAGGACCCGCCCGTCGTAGTCGATCCGGCCGCCCGGATTTTCGAGAAGCTCCGTGATGCGCGCCACCGGAATGAAATGGCGAACGGGATTCTTTCCCTGATCGAATGCCGGACCTTTCAGCCGGCGCACCGGCTGGCCCACCGCATTGACAGCGGTCAGGCCAAAGGCGAAACCGCACCCCTTCCTGCCCACATGGCCGGTCATGGAAGCGAGCGCGATCGCGCCCCAGAACGGCTGTTCACCGAAGCGGGCGCGCTGTAGCGACCAGGCAACGTTAATCAGGCTGCGATAGTCGTGCAGGTCTTCGGCGATTTCGATGATCGTATCGGCCGGCACGCCGGAGATTGCCGACGCCCAGGCCGCGTCCTTGGCAATGCCGTCCTTCTCCCCGATCAGATAGCTTTCGAACTCTCCGAAGCCCGTGGTGCAGCGCTTCAGGAATTCACAATCGAACAATCCCTCGTCCAGCAGCGTGTGGCACATGCCGATCATGACCGCCACATCCGTGTTCGGACGGAGCGGGATGTGGCGCACATTCGGTCCGGGCGGCGCATCGCTCGCCGTCGGGCTGAACACGACGATGCGGACGCCCCTTTCCTGGCAGCGTCTCAGCCACTCGCCCGCGCGATGGCTGCCGGTGCCGCCCGCCTCGACCTGCGCATTGGTGAGCCGGAAGCCGCCGAAACCGACGAGCAGTTCGCAATTCTCTGCAATGTCGTTCCAGGAGGGCGCCGTATCGCAGGCGTCCTTATAGTCGCTTCCCAGGATATGCGGCAAAAGCACGCCGGCCGCGCCGTAGGAATAGCTGTTGACCGAAGACGTGAAGCCGCCGGCGAGATTGAGAAGCCGCTTGAGCTGGCTTTGCGCATGGTGGAAACGGCCGGCGCTCGCCCAGCCGTAGGAGCCGCCGAAAATCGCCTGGTTCCCGTAAGTGGAGCGCACGCGACGCAATTCATCTGCGACCAGTCCTGCGGCCGCGTCCCAGCCCACCGCGACGAATTCCTCCCGGCCCCGACCGACGCCCATGCCGGCCAGCGGTCCATTCTCCAGCCAGGAACGCCGCACCATGGGCGCACGAATTCGCTCGGGATGATCGGCAAGCGCCAGATAACCGAGCCCTATTTGCGAAGGATCGGGATCATGCCGGAAAGGCATGAGCAGCGGTTTCCCGTTCGCGCCAAAGCCGACCTCATAGGTTCCGAAATGGGTCGCGAACAGGTGCATTGCGCCTAGCCTCTCAAAACGAAGTGCCGATTCCCGACCGCCTGTAGCGAGGCATCCTCAGGCGGCAGGTTGGCATTGACATCGAAAGCGACGGGCCGGCGGTTGCGCTCGATATCCGGGTCGGGAACCGGGATCGCCGAAAGAAGCGCCTTCGTATAGGGATGCTGCGGATTCTCGAAGATCGCGTCGCAGGGGCCGATTTCGACGATACGGCCGCGGAGCATGACCGCGACCCGATGGCAGAGGTAGCGGATCATCGACAGGTCATGCGCGATGAAGAGGTAGGTCAGCCCCAGCTCGTCCTGCAGATCCTGGAACAGGTTGACGATCTGCGCCTGGATTGACACGTCGAGCGCAGTGATCGGCTCGTCCGCGACGATAAAGGCCGGATTGAGTGCAATTGCCCGGGCGATATTGACGCGCTGCCTCTGCCCGCCGGAAAACTCGTGCGGATAGCGCTTCATGAACGAGGGGTCGAGGCCGACCTTCCTGAAGAGCGAGGCGACCCGGTCCTGCCGCTCCGACCGCGCGCCGGCAAGCCCGTGCACATCGAGCGGTTCGGCGACGAATTCACCGACCGTCATGCGCGGATTGAGCGAGGCGTAAGGGTCCTGGAAGATGATCTGCATGTCGCGCCGGTAGGGCTTGAGCATAGCCTTGGAAAGACCGGTGATGTTCTTGTTCCTGAACAGGATGTCGCCGCTCGTCGGTGCCTCGAGCTGAAGCAGCACCCGCCCGGTCGTGCTCTTGCCCGAGCCGGATTCGCCGACGAGACCGAGCGTCTCGCCGGCCGCAATGTCGAAGCTGACATTGTTGACCGCCTTGAACGCAACTGTCGAAGACCCAAACATTCCCCCTCTGCCACCATAGGCCTTGCAGAGCTGGTTGACGGAAACGAGAGCGGGCGCGTGATGCTCGGTCATGCCTGCGCCTCCATGCGCGCCAGCTCGGCACGCAGGTCGTACCATGCCGCCACCCGGTGGCCGGGAGTGCTGTCGGCAGCATCGACCAGCGGCGGCGTTTCCGATTTGCATCGCTCCGTGGCGAAGGGATTGCGCGGCGCGAAGGGATCGCCGACCGGTTCCTTCGTCAGATCGGGTGGATTGCCCGGAATCTGATAGAGTCGGTTGACACCGCGCCGGCCGCCATGTGGAAGCGATTTCAACAGGCCCCAGGTGTAGGCACTGCGCGGATCGTGGAAAACGGAGCGAACCGGGCCGCGCTCCATGATGCGGCCGCCGTACATGACCTGCACGGTATCGGCCAGTCCGGCGACCACGCCCATGTCATGGGTGATCCAGATGACGGTCGTGCCGGTCTTGCGTTTCAGCTCGCGGACGAGATCGAGGATCTGCGCCTGGACTGTGACGTCGAGAGCCGTCGTCGCCTCGTCGGCGATCAGGAGCTTCGGGTTGCAGGAAATACCGATGGCGATCATCACCCGCTGGCGCATGCCGCCCGAGAATTCGTGCGGATACTGTCGGGCACGGCGGGCGGCATCGGGAATGCCGACCAGTTCGAGAAGTTCGATCACCCGCGTCCGCGCCTGGCTCGTCGATATGCCGAAGTGCCGGCGCAGCGGCTCGGCGATCTGCCGCTCGATCGTCAGCACCGGATTGAGCGAGGTCATCGGGTCCTGGAAGACGAAGCCGATCTCCTTGCCGCGCAAGTCGAAAAGTTCGCGTTGCGAGAGTTTCAGCAGATCGCGACCGTTGAAGATCACCTCGCCGCGGACGATACGGCCCGGTGGCGTCGCAATCAGACCGACCATCGAAAGCGCATGCACGCTTTTGCCGGAACCGGATTCGCCGACAATGCCGAGGGTCTCGCCCTCCTCAAGTGTGTAGGACACATCGTTGACGGCATGCACCGTGCCGGATGGCGTATCGAACGCGACAGTAAGATTGCGGACTTCGAGCAGCGGAGCCATGGAACGCTCAGACCTCCAGGTAACCGCCGGCGGAGCGGGTCAGGTATTCACGGCCGGTCTCGGTTATGAGTACCGTGTCGGAAATCTGCGTGGCGCAAATGCCGGGCACACGGATATTGGGCTCGAAGGTGAAGATCATGCCCGGCTCCAGCACCAACGACGAATTGGCGTCGAGCGATGAGTGCTCGTGGGCGCCGAGCCCGATGCCGTGACCGATGCGGCCGGGAATATTGGCGCCGTAGCCGCGTTTCGTCAGGCCTTCGCGGGTTTTCTCGAACAGATCTCTGTAGGGGACGCCGGGCCTGATGATCGCGTCAACATCCTCGCGGATTTCGAGGATGGCGTCGAGCGCCCGACGGTTGACCTCCGGCAGCGGTCCCATGGCCACGGTCCGCTCGTTTTCCGCATGGACGCCGTTGGCGATCGTCCAGATAAGGACTGAGACAGCTTCGCCTCGCTGCGGCTTGCGCTGGGTGGGGTTGTCGCAATTGAAGAACATGCGCGGGCCGGAGAGTACCCAGGTCCAGAGGCCGTTCTGAGCGCCGCCCTCCAGGGAGCCGAAATCGCAGACTTCCACATCGGGATAGTTTTCCGCCCAGAACCTGTTCATCGCATGCATCGAGGCGATCGCGACGTCCCGCTCCGTTCCGCCTGCCGCCAGCGTCTCGACCGCCGTATCCATGCCAAGGTCGGCGATCTTCGCGGCGATGCGCGCCTGTGCGATCTCGTCGGGGTCCTTGATAAGCCGGCAATGGTCTATGAGAGGGCTGACATCGGTGAACGTCGCGTCCGGCAGGGCCTTGCGAAGCTGAGCGAGCCGCTGGATCGAAATAAACTCCTCCTCGATCCCGACAGTCTTCGCGGCAACGCCCAGATCGCCGAGAATGGAGGCGAGCGCATCCTGCCAGTTCGGCCCCATTGTCACCTTGGTGGACCATGCGCCGTAGAGGCGGATGTCAGGCACCCAGGCGCTCGCCCGGCCATGATCGTCGCGCAGCGCATGCACAAGCATGATCGGGTCTCGGTCGCGCGCAAGGATGGCGATCACCGGATGCGAATAGATGATCGGGTTGAAGCCGGTGAAATAGAAGCTGTTCTCCGGCTTGAAGGACACGATGACATCGACGTCCTGCTTCGCCATGCCCGCATTGAGGCGTCCGACGCGGGGCGGCAGGCTGGATGGGAATATCTTGTTCATCGCATGGTCCTCAATTTCGGATCGAAATAGTCACGCAGCCAATCTCCCAGGAGGTTGACGCTCAGCACGGTCAAAAGGATCGCCAGGCCCGGAAAGGTGACGATCCACCAGGCCGTCGAGATGTAGACGCGGCCATCGGCCAGCATGCGGCCCCAGCTTGGGTTCGGCGGCTGGACACCGAGGCCGAGAAAGGAGAGCGCCGCATCCATGATGATGATGCGGGCAAGCTCCAGCGTCGCGACCACAAGCGCCGGCGTCAGGACGTTCGGCAGGAGATGCTTAATCATGATGCGCCAGGTCCCGGCCCCGATCGCATGCGCGGAAAGGATGAATTCCCTCTCTCTGAGCGCCAGAACCTGGCCGCGGATGATGCGCGCGTAGCGCAGCCAGCTCGTCAGCGCGAGCACGACGACAAGGTTGGTGGTGGATGGTCCCAGCGCCGCGATCACCAGAAGCGCGAGCAGCATGAGAGGCAGGGCGAGCTGGATATCGACGATGCGCATCAGCACCCGATCGACCATGCCGCGATAATAGCCGGCGACGATGCCGAGAAGCGTGCCGACGATGCCGCCGAGAACGACAGCGGCCGTGGCGATCGTCAGCGTCACCCGGCTCCCGTAGACGATGCGCGAGAGGATGTCGCGGCCGAGTTCGTCGGTGCCGAACGGATGGGCGCCCGGCGAAAAAAGCCCCGTCCAGGTGGGTGGCGCCATGCGGGTGACGAGGTTGGAGCGCGTCGGGACCGGCAGGCCGAGATAGGGCGCAAACAGCGCGGCCAGAACGAAGACGACGACGAGTACGAAGCCGAACAGTCCGGCGCGGCTTTTCAGGAGGGCGAGGAAGAAGGACTTCATGGACAGCCCCCTTATTGCCGGCTGATGCGCGGATCGAGCACGCCGTAGAGCAGGTCGACCAGCAGATTGATGAGGATGAAGATGGCGGCGACGAGAGCGACGCCCGCCTGGATGACCGGGAAATCCTGGGCCTGGATCGCCTGCATGATGATGCGCCCCACACCCGGCCAGGCGAACACCGTCTCGATGACCACCGAACCGCCGAGCAGCTCGCCGGCGATGATACCGATCATCGTGACAACAGGGATCAGCGCGTTCCGCGCGATATGCCAGAAAAATACCGTGCGCGGCATGAGGCCCTTGGCGCGGGCGGTACGGACGTAGTCCTCGCGCATGATATCGAGCAACGACGACCGCAAAAGCCGGGCAATGGAGGCGGAGACGAACACCGCAAGCGTCAGCCCTGGCAGGATGAGATGGGCGATCGTGCCCGAGCCGCCGGTCGGCAGCCAGCCGAGATCAACCGAGAAGACGAGGATCAGCATGATGCCGAGCCAGAAGACGGGCGTCGCCTGCCCCAGCAGGGCTGCAATCATCACGATGAATTCGGAGATGGTGCCGCGCCTTAGGGCGGCTACCGCGCCGGCGGCGGCGCCGATCAGCGTGCCGAACAGCAATGCGGTCCCGGCAAGCTCGACGGTCGCCGGCATGCGTTCGAGAACGACGTCCATGGCGGGACGGCTATGCTGGAAGGAGATGCCAAAGTCTCCGCGCAACATCGCGAACATGGACAGGGCGTATTGTTCGAGGATCGGCCGGTCGAGACCGAGGGAGACCCGCAGGGCGTCGATCTCCTGCTGGTCGGCTCCGACCGGAAGCAGCAGCACCGCGGGGTCGCCCAGCACGCGGCTGACGAAGAATACGATGGTCACCCCCCCCCATATGGCGAGCAGCGCTTCTCCGAGCTTGATTGCCAGGTAGCGGTTCATGGGCAAGGCCCCGCAGCGCTAGGAACCGTGTCTCTCATTCCGCTGCACCCTTTGCGAGATCGTCGAGCATCGAGGCGGAATCGGTCCACTCGTCGCCGACCAGTTCCGGCGTCTCGTAGGCCACGAGATTGGTGAAATGGGTTTCGCGGTCCGCAACGAAGAGGCTGCGGGCGATGCCGCGCGCCAGCCGGCGTCCGCCGTCGCTGACGGCCGGGATATCGCCCGACAGCTTGCCGTGGCTGAGCGAGGCCGGATAGTTGAAGCAATGAACGAGACGCAGCGACGGGCAGCTTCCGGGAACCTTTTCAAGAAACTCGAAATCGGGACCGAGATAGGGCGACGTCGCGAGTTCGCCGTTTTCCATGCCCTCTGCGGGAACGTATGTGTCCTGCCAGAATTGGATGAAGGGTGCGAAATGGTGAAGCTCCGGCCGCGCATTAAGGTCCACACGGAAACCGGTCGCGAAGATCACGAAGTCGTATTCCAGGTCCCCGCGGCTGGTCTCGACGACCACCCGGCCGCCCTTCTCATGCAGACCGCGCACCCCCGTCGCCAGGAAGAAACGGCCGTTGGGATGGCGCGAGACCCGCAGCGTGGAGTCCCGCGGCGGCGGCGTCTGGGCGCCCAGCACATAGTCCAAGAACTTCCACTTCCAGTCGTCGCTCAAGCCTGCAAAGCCGTGGACAACGCCCTGGCTTGAAATGCCGGTGAACTTGTTGACGCGCGGCATCTCCTTGCGGCGGATAATCATGTCGACACCGGCGGCCCCTGCTTCGAGAGCCGTCGCGGCATTGTCCATGGCCGAAGCGCCGGCACCGATCACGGCGACGCGCTTTCCCTTCAGTGCCTCAAAGTCGATGGCGTCGGCCGAATGCGCCCAGAACTTGCGGTCCACACCGTTTGCGAAGTCCGGCACGTAGCCACCGCCGAGACCGTCGCGGCCGGTCGCAAGGACGACATGCCGGGCGTATATCCGCTCATTCTCTCCATCGGACAGGTTGGTGGCATCGAGGGCGATCAGGTCGTCGTTGACCGGCGCCATGCCGGTGACGGCGATGCGGTTTCGAACGGGGAGATCGAGCACCCTGCGATACCAGACCAGGTAATCCATCCATTGTTCTTTCGGGATCTTGCCAAGCGCTTCCCAGGCCTCCGCGCCGAACTGCGCCACATACCAGGCGCGGAAAGTCAGCGACGGCAGGCCGAGGGCCGGGCCCGTCAGTTGCTTTGGCGAGCGCAACGTCTCCATGCGCGCAAACGTGACCCATGGCCCTTCGAGCCCCTGCGGAGCCCGATCCAGGCAGACGACGTTGTGGATACCGAGCATCTTCAGCGATGCGGTCGCCACCAGCCCGCACATGCCGGCGCCGATGACGACGGCGTCATAGACACGCTTGCCATCGTATTCGGTCGCCGGCACCCACTCCTTGGGAGGAAGCTCGAGGAGCGAAAGGTCGTCGGCGAGTCTGCTTTCGAGACCTGCGAGACCCGTCGCCGGCTGCTTGGCTTGGACGTTCAAGATCAATGCTCCTGTGCCTGTTGGCCGGCGCCGAACGTGGCATCGGCAACGCGTTCGATATGACCCGGATCATGCGCGATAAAACCGGGCATGCGGGCGGCTGAAATCCTGATAATCAACTGGATGAGTTCTAGGACACCATCCGGAAGCGGCCTGGAGGCCGCCGAGAAAATCCCCCAGAGAAACGGGACATTCATGTCCAGGGGGCGAATTTCGACATTCTTCAGCTCGACGCCGTAGGCGGTCGCAGGCTCGACGATCGCGATGCCGAAGCCTGTCGCCGCGAGCTGCAACGCATTGAGCGCGGCATTGGTGTCCACGATGCGCGACGGCCGGACAGCGGCAACCTCGAGCGCATGGTTGACGCGGCGGCGCAGGCGGAAGGGATTCGCCATGGTAATCAGGCAGCGATCGGCGAAATCATCCATGGAAATCGTCGCCTTCGCGGCCAGAGGATCGTCCACCGCGACCGCCGCCACGCAAGGCGACTGGAAGAGGCCATGCACCTCGAGACCGGGATGCTCGACCGGCAGCGACGCAACACAGAGATCAGCCGTCCGGGCAAGGACGGACTGGACCGCGGCCTCGGCCGAAACGCTGCGCAGATGGATGTTGCGGGGAAGCAGGCTTTCCGGCATCTCGGCCAGCGCCAGGGGAAGAAGGCCGCTCGCGAAAGCCGGGATCGCGGCAATCTCGATGGGCCCCAGCTCCGCGGACGCAATCGTCTTCGCCCGCTCCTGCAACTGGCCGATGCCGGTCAGGAAACGTTCCGCATCGGCATGGAAGGCAATGGCCTTGGACGTCGGCGTGATGCGCGGGCCGTTCCGTTCGAAGAGCGGAAACCCGACGGAAGCCTCCAGTTCCTGGACGAGCCGTGTCACCTGGGATTGCGAACGGTCCAGAAGGCGCGCCGCGGCAGTGATGCTGCCCGCCGACATGACCGCAAGAAAGACTTCGAGCTGCTTGATTTCCATCGCCAACCCATAATGCGCAAATTGCAGCATTGATCTATGTCAATTCGTTTAATGCATAATGAAGTTTGAGGCAATAGAAAATCCTGCCTAAAAAAGGTGCTTCGGGATTCGGTATTCGGACGCCGGCCTGGCTTTCGGAGCCTCCGTAGATCGGTCAACGCGCTCAAACCAACGAAAGATGCCGGACGCAACCATTGGTTACGCCCGGCATCTTGCGTCGGTTTCAAAGTTGGATGTCACCGTCTGGCGGCAACCATCGTCACGCCTATAGGCTCGGCAGGCTGTCGTACTTGATAAATCTGGTCAGCTTCGATGCCTGATGCTCGATCGCATCGATCAATCGCTGGACGGTCGCAGAGAGCGGAAGTCCCGTCGCCGTAATCACGCCCCAATGGAACGGGACATGGAAGCTCAGGGGGATGACAGAGACGTCCTTGATCGGCAGCCCGCTCAGGGTAACCGATTCGACGATTGCCACTCCAAGCCCCCCGCGCGCCAGCGAAAGCGAGACATAGGTGGCGTTGCTGTCGATGATACCGCCCGGCTGGATGCCATGTTCGGCGAATGCGCGATCGATCCGCATCCGCAGCCGGTACGGATTTGCCGAGGCGATCAGCCGGCGGCCGTGCAGGTCGGCCGGTTGCAGCACGTCCTTCCCCGCCAGTTCGTCGCCAGCGGCCACGATGGCCACGCACGGCACCTCCCCTATCCAGTGGACATCGATCCCCGGATTGTCGAGCGGCAGGCTGGCGACGCCCACATCGGCCGTGCGCGCCAGAACCGCCTGAACGACATTCTCCGAAGCGATGCTCTGCACATGGACATGTTCGGGAAAGAGTTCCGCTGGCAACTCCTGCAACGCAAGCGGGATCACGCTCGCGGCGATCGCCGGGATCGATGCAAGTTCCACCGCCTTCGCCTGGGCCGTCTCGATTTGCCTGGCCCTTTCGCTGATGGTGCGCAGCCCGCTGAGGAACAGCTCTGCCTGCGAGAAGAAGGCGACCCCCTGTTCTGTCGGTGCGATCCGCGGCCCGTTGCGATGCAGGACCGGGAAACCCAGTTCCTGCTCCAGTTCCTGGATAAGCCTCGTCACCACCGGCTGGGATTTTCCAAGCGCCCTGGCGGCACCCGTCATGCTGCCGATGGACATCACGGCCACGAAAGCCTCCAATTGCCGCGTATCAAGATATTCCGGAGGCATAGGGTTTCCCGTCTTCGCTCTTACGAGTGACATTCCAGCATTCGTCAACGTGGTTGGTATAGCCATGTTATCCTTGGCAGACCAGTCCGGTTGAGAACGGGCGCTTCTCGGTTTGAGCGGTCGTGCGATCCTTTTCACGCGCTCGCCGCGCTCCAAAGCGCGATACGCCCATCGAAGGGGTCGGAGACGACACGAAAATCCCCGCTATCCATATGGAGCACCTCTGGCTGCAAGGCGGAATAGCAAGGCCAGTCACCGGCCGGCGACTGCGGCAGCTCGTCGCGAATGAAGGAAACCCAGACATCGTGAACAGCCGTCGCGAAATCCGGTTGGGTGACGGCCTGCCGCATTGGCAGATGGCTGACGTCCATGCCGCGCCGGTACCAGACCTCGCCGACTTCGGCGCCGTGCGGCGCCCCGAGCTCATCCGGCTCGATCGGCCCGTATAGGTATTTGTAAACGGGCTGGCGGATCGCATGCAGCCGTGCGAAACGCGTCGCCGGGTTCTGGAAGACAAGATCGCCTCCGACGGCCCTCCAGATGCCGCGTGGAGAATGATCCGGAAGCGCCTGACGGTAGCGCTCGACGATTTCGGTGCCGGTCAGCCCCATCGGTCGTACGCGTTCGTGCAGCAGGCCTGCGGCGATCTCGAAATCCATGTCTGGCTGCGCCGTCGCATGGGTCACGTATTCGCCGGTCGTGCAGCCGATCATCATCGGCACGGCGACCGTTTCGCCGCCTGCCGCGGCTGCTTCCGGATGCCGAGGAAGCGAGACGCCGTCGATGACCGGGACGAAGGGTACGCCCAGCATCGACGCGGAACCATCGCGATCGAAATCGTGTCGCTCGTAGGATTCGTTGCAGAGATCGCGCTGCGCAACCAGCAGGGCCTCGAAGGAGAGTTCGTGAAGCTCGGCCTCGGTCACCTGCAGAGAGTCGAGCATGCGACGATTGAGCTTCTGCGCATCGTCCATCGTGGAAATGCCGGTGCTCGCTCCGCTTTGCGGCATCGCCCTGGCGAAGAGACCATGCGCCGCCGGCATGGCCATGACCGCGGCAATCGCGAAGCCACCGGCAGAGCGGCCCGCGAAGGTGACACGCCTCGGGTCGCCGCCGAAGGCCTCGATGTTGTCGCGCACCCATTGAAGTGCGGCGATCTGGTCGAGCAGGCCGCGATTGTCCGGCGAACCGTCGTTCAGATGCAGGAAGCCGAGCGCACCCAGCCGGTAGTTCACGGTGACCTCGACGATGCCACTGGCCGCAAAGGCGCCGCTTTGCAGAACGGCCTCGTTCGCCGAACCGACGGCGTAGCCGCCGCCATGGATCCAGACGAGGACAGGAGCGGAGCCGGTAACGGACGGCGTCCGGATATTGACCGTCAGGAAGTCCGTGCCGAATTCCAGTCTCGATGCGGCCGCCTTGCCCACGGGACCGTAGGTCGGGATCTGCGGACAGACTGCGCTGAGTGTCGTTGCCGAGCGGATGCCGAACCATCGGGGCACCGGCTGCGGCGCCGCGAAGCGCCGTTCAGGCGTGACAGGCGCAGCATAGGGAACCCCGAGAAAGACGTGATATCCGTTTTCCCGAAACCCCTCGACGGGACCGCCCGTTGTTTCGACAATTGTCACAGCGACCTCATATCGCCCTGCGCAGGCCGACCAGTCTTTCGACCGCGACCACGACGCCAATCGAGATGAGGATCAGGATGACGGAAAGGGCGGCGATCTGCGGGTCGGTCGAATATTCCAGATAGTGATAGATCTCGGTCGGCAGCGTGGACGCCTTGACCGAAACAATGAAGAGCGAAATCGTCGCCTCGTCGAAGGAGATGAGGAACGCGATCACGGCACCGGCGATCAGGCCGGGACGCACCAGCGGCAGGGTGACGCGCCAGAATACCATGGCCGGAGAGGCCCCGTGCACCAGCGCCGCCTCTTCCACCCGCGTGTCGACCGCCATCAGGCTCATGGTGATCGTTCGTACCGTGTAGGGGATCGTGATGCCAAGATGGGCGAGTATGATGCCGGGATAGCTGTCGAGCAGGCCGATCGGCGCGATCACCAGCATGATGCCGACGGCCAGCACGATGTGCGGCACGAGGAAGGGCGCGAGGATGAGGAAATTCACCGCCGCCTTGCCGCGGAACGTGTAGCGCACCAGCGACAACGACAGGAGCATGCCGGCCGAAACCGACACGATGCCGACAATCGCGCCGATCGCCAGGCTCCGCCAGAAGGCCGAGATGAACTTCGCATTCTCGAAGACCTTCACATAGGATCCGAACGAGAAGCTCTCCGGCGGAAAAGCGAGATACTGGCGCGTGTCGAATGAGATGATGAAGACGATGACGATCGGCGCCAGCAGGAAAAGATAAAGCAGCGCGATCAGCGTGTTCCAGGCGACGCGACCGAGGATCGAGGAGTTCTGCATGGCCGGCCTCACACTTCGAGCGCGCGCAGCGCACGCTGGTAGAGAAGGATAATGCTGCTGAACAGCACGAGCAGCATGACCGAAAGCGCCGCGGCCAGCGGCCAGTTGAGCGTCACCGTCGCCTCGTTGAAGACTTCCGTGCCGAGCACGAAGACGCGCCCTCCCCCCATCAGCCGAGGCGTCACGAAGGAGGAGATCGCCAGCACGAAGACGAGGAGCGCCGCCGTCAGCACGCCGGGCAGGCTGAGCGGCAGGACGATGCGTGTGAACACCTTGAGCCGGTTGGCCCCGAGCATCGCGGCCGCCTCCTCCAGTTGAACGTTCAATCGGCCGAAGCCGCTGAGCATGGCGAGGATCGCATAGGGCATCAGGATTTCGATCAGCGCGACGGTAGCGCCGAAGCTGTTGTTGGTGAGGCGGATGACGCCATCGGTGAGCGACAGCGACTGCAGCGTGCTGTTGATGACGCCCCGGTCTCCGAGAATCACCATCCAGCCATAGGTCCGCACGACCGACGATGTCAGCAGGGGGGCCACAGCAAGCGCCGTCAGCACACCCCGAAAGCGGCTTTGGGTCCGGGCAAGGAAAAGCGCGATCGGATAGGACAGGATCACGGCGAAGATCGCGACATTGAAGCCGAGAACCAGAGTATTCCAGGCTACCCGCCAGTAGAACGGATCGAACAGGACGGTGGTGTAAGCTTCCCATGTCCAGTCGCCGCCGCTCAACGCTCCCACGGCCGAAGAGGCGAATGAGGCGCGCAATAGCCAAAGGAGCGGCAGCAGGAAGGTGATGACCAGCGCGACGAGGCCGGGCAGAAGCAGAAGCAGCAGGATGCCCCGCGAGGTGGTCGGCGCGCCGCTCGCAGGCGCTGTCACGGCGGCGCTCATGCGGCCTCCCGACCGATCAGGGTCACGTCGTCGGGCGCGACGGTCAGGGTGACATCGTCGCCCTTCCTTGGCAGGATACCCGCATGCGTCGGCAGATCGGCCTGCAGCAAGCGCCCGCCGCAGCGCACGCTCAGCGTCAGGAGCTGGCCGCGATAGACGACATGCTCGACCACGCCGCTGAAGCTGTTCGGCTGGCTGGTATCGCCCGCAAGCAGCAATCGGTGGGGCCGCACCATCAATTTGATCGATGATCCAACCGCGGCTTCACCGGCGAAATGAATCGGAGGCAGGCCGTCGACCTCCGCAAGGCCCGGTCCGGCGACTTTGCCCTCGAAGAATGTTCCCGCACCGATGAAGGACGCGACGAATTCAGTCTGCGGCCGGTCGAAGATGTCGAGCGGGGTTCCGATCTGTTCGAGTTTTCCAGCCGACATGACCGCCAGTCGGTCGGCCATCGAAAGCGCCTCGTCCTGGTCATGGGTCACGAAGATGGAGGTCACGCCGGTGCGTGCCTGGATGTCGCGGATTTCATCGCGCATCTCGTCGCGCAGTTTCGCATCGAGGTTCGACAGCGGCTCGTCGAGCAGCAGGAGCTCCGGCTCGATCACCAGCGAACGAGCAATCGCCGCGCGCTGCTGTTGGCCGCCGGAAAGCTGGCTGACCTTGCGCTCGCCCAGACCGGCAAGCTTGACGAGGTCGAGCGCCTTCCTGACGCGCTCCTCCCGCTCGGCCCTGCCGACCTTTCGCATTTCGAGGCCGAAGGAGATGTTTTCTGCGACCGTCATGTGGGGAAACAGGGCATAGGCCTGGAAGACCATGCCCATGTTCCGCTTGTAGACGGGGATGGAGGAAACGTCCCTGCCATCGAGCCTGATCGCACCCGAGGTGGGAGCGATCAGGCCGGCGATCATGCGCAGGATCGTCGTCTTGCCGCAGCCGGAAGGCCCGAGCAGTGCCAGCATCTCGCCGCGCGGCAGCGAGAAGCTGACGTGATCCACGGAAGGCTTCTGGGCGCCTGGATAGGTCTTCACGAGATTTTCGATGATGACGTGATGATCAGCCATGACGGCCACTTCCCTCAAGATAGATCAGTTGAGCGCGATGACTTCGCGGTTGATGCGCTGGATCCAGGCGGAATATTTGTCCGCAACGAAGTTCCAGTCGAGCGACATCTGGGCGGCCTGGGCCTCCTTGGAGCCATAGATGCGCGCGGCAACCGCGTCCGTCAGGGTCACCTTGGTATTGACCGGTCCGTAGAAGCTCTTCTCGGCGAACGTCGCCTGTGCTTCGGTGCCCAGAGCATAGTTGATGAAGAGCTGTGCCGCCTCGGCATTCCTGGAGTTTTCGACGAGACCGATTGTGTTGGTCTGGCCGATCGAGCCTTCCTTCGGCGCGGCAACAGCGATCTTGCCGCCTTGCGTGTCGTGAAGGTATTGCGCGCGGCCGTTCCAGCAGATGGAGAGATCCACCTCCCCGCTCTGGACGACGGCGTAGCAATCCGGCGCCGGCTCCCAGGTCGAAACGTTCGGGGCGATTTCCTTGAGCATGTCGATCGCCGGATCGACGGTGTCCTTGTAGTCGGCTCCCTTGAGCTTATCGAGGATCGGCAGCAGGATGACGCCGCGCGTATCGCCGAGTTTTGCAGCGATCTTCCCCTTGTATTTCGGGTCGGTCAGGTCGTTCCAGCTCGTCGGCGGCTCTTTCACATTGTCGGTATTGTAAAGGATCGCGAGATTGTCCTGAGAGAAGGCGATTGCCTTGTCGCCATCGAGGCGGGCCCAGTCCGGCATCTCGGCAAGGCTCGGGACCTTGGCCGGATCGAGCTTGGCGAAAATACCGCTCTTGTTCGCCTTGATGGCGACCGAGACGTCAATCAGGGCCAAATCGATCTTCGGGTCGGCCTGCTGAAGCGTCAAAAGGGCGAGCGTCTCTGCGGAATTCTTGCTCTGCTGATAGGTCACCTCGATGCCGGGATATTTCTCCTTGAAGGCCGCGATGATGAACTTCTGATAGTTGTCGGCAAAGACGCCAGAAAAACCGACGATGTTCACCGTTCCCTTGATTGAGGCGTCCTGGGCTTCGGCCGCGCCGGCAAAAGCGGCAAGGCCAGCGGCAAGAATGCCGGCGCGGAGGAAGATCCGCAAAATTCCATTTTGCATGCGTATCGTCATGTCCGTCTCTCCAGTTTGAGGCATGGCATTTGTTCTTTTGTCGCCATGCAGTTCCCTGTTCCCGCAAACGCGGCCTCCTGCTCGATTAGCCGAAGCCGTTTCTTCCCGCCGACAATCCATGTCGGAGAAGATCAGGCCATCGGCGTCCAGGCCGCGTCGAGCACACGCAGCCAGTTCCTGCCGAGAAGCTTGAGCACCAGTTCCTCGCTCCAGCCGCGTGCCAGCATGCGGGCCGTCAGGTTCGGCATCTCGGTCATCCGCTGGATTCCCTTCGGCTTCGATATCTTCACGGAGCCGAATTCGGTCAGCGTCCGCGCAGTGCCCTTGTCCTTGTTGGCCCAGAGCAGCCAGGGGCCGGGCCGCGGCCGGTCGAGCGAGAAGTCCGTGCCGATCCCGACATGATCCTCCCCGACAAGGTCGATCACATAGGCCATGGCATCCAGGTAATCCTCGACCGTCGCGTCGTTGCCGGCCGCGAGGCCCGGCGCAAACAGGCTGACCCCGATCAGGCCGCCCTTTTCCGCGCAGGCGAGAAACAGGTCGTCCGGCTTGTTCCGTTTGACGTCCCGCAGCGCCCGCGGCAGGACATGCGAGATGCAGACCGGCTTTTTCGAATAGGCAATGACGTCGGCGCTGGTCTTGTCGCCCACGTGGCTGAGGTCGCAGAGCACGCCGACGCGGTTCATTTCCGCCAGCACTTCCCTGCCGAACCCGGTGAGCCCGCTGTCGACCTCTTCCAGATAGCCCGCGCCGGAATAGTTCTGGGTATTGTAGGTGAGCTGCATGATGCCGACACCGAGATCCTTGAAGATCTCCACGTAGTCGAGCTTGTCTTCCAGCGGCGAGGTGTTCTGCCAGCCGATGATGATGCCGGTCTTGCCTTCCGACTTCGCAGCGTGGATGTCGGCGACGGTGCGGACCGGCCGGATGATGTCGTCGTTCTCGCGCAGAAAGCGCTTCCACTCGGAAACGTAACCGATCCCTTCGCGGAAATTCTCCCAAAGAAGGGAGGAGACGTTGACGGCTGTCAGCCCCCCGGCACGCATTTCCTCGAAGATCGACCGGCTCCACTGGCAGGTCTGAAGGCCATCCACGATGATCGCCTCGTCATGCAGTTTTCTTGCGTCGGTCATCACGCCTTTTCCTCACGCATTTCAGTGGTGTTGCTGGCCTTTAGGGCGCGGTCGACGAATTCCAGGCGATCCTGGCCCCAGAAAAGCTCCGTGCCGACAACGTAAGTCGGCGTCCCGAAGATGCCGAGCCGCTCTGCTTCCGCGAGATTGCCGTGCCACTCCGCGACGATGTCATCCGCCTGCGGATCGGCGACGAGCCCGGTGGCCGCCTCGCCGGCCGTTGCCCGCGCGATCTCGCGGAGCGTGGAGAGGTCGGCGATATCGCGGTCCTCGGCCCAAAGCGCCCGCTGCACGGCGAACGAGAAGGAGATTGCGTCAAGACCCGCCTTCTGGATCGCGATCACCGCCTGCGCGGCGGGCTCGATCGTCCGGCAAGGGTAGAATTTCGGCTTCGGGTTAAGCGGCATGCCGAGATAGTCCCGCCAGCGGCGCAATTCGACCTCGTGGTAGAGCTGGCGCGCATCGGGACGCTTGCGCAGCGGAATGCCGCCATTCGCCTCGATGATGCGGATCGGCCTGAGCCGCACGGCCGCGCCGTTCTCACCGGCAATTGCAACGGCCCGCCGGGCGCCGAAATAGGCCCATGGCGACGAGATGCCGTAGAAGATCTGAAGCTCCGGGCGTCGTTCATCCATTCGCAATGCTGATGTCCTCGTCAATATCCGCATCCGTCCATTCGTCGCCCAGAAGTTCCGGCGTGTCGAAGGAGAGAAAGCGATCGAGATGGTATGTCCGGTCCTCCACGAAGAGCGAGCGCGCGAGGCCCGTCGAAAGGCGCAGCGCACCATCGCTGATCGAAGGAATCCCGCTGGTGATCTTCCCGTGCGAGGGAACCGCCGGATAGGCGAAGCAGGCGATCCGCGAGACCGAGGCGGCAACAACGGGATCGAGCCCCGGCTTTGGCAGGAATTCGAAGGAAGGCCCGAGATAGGGCGTGGAACCGATCCCTTCATGCTCCCAGCCGGCAGGCGGAGTATAAGCATCGCGCCAGAGCAGGATCTTGCCGGCGAGCGCAGAAAATTCCGGCCGCTTGCCGAAATCGACCGAAAAGCCCGTCGCGAAGATCACCAGATCGGTCCGGTAACGCCCTTTCGGCGTTACCACCTCCACTGCATCGCTAGCCTCAACGAGATCGTTTATCGGGCTCGCCAGATGAAAGAAGGCGTTCGGATGGCGCGAGACGCGCAGCACGCTGTGACGCGGCGGCGGAATCTGGGCCCGTTCGCCGGCGACCATATAGGTCCACTTGTCCGCATCCGGCAGGCCGACATATCCGTGCGTCATCCCCTGGCTGCCGACCCCGGTGAACTTGTCGACACGCGGGATATCGGCACGACGCACGAAGATGTCGACGCGCGCCGCGCCCGCCTCCAGGGCGGCCGCGGCATTGTCCATCGCCGATGCGCCGGCGCCGACGACCGAAACGCGCTTGCCCTTCAAGGATGCCATATCGATGAGATCGGCGCCGTGCCTCACGAAGCGCGACGGTATACGCATGGCGACATCCGGAAGCGTCGGAGCGCCGAGCCCGTCGAGGCCGGTCGCCAGAACCACGCGGCGGGCAAGAACCTGCTCCGTCGTTCCGGCCCTGTCGAAGTCAAGAGCGATCAGGCCATCGTCGCGAAAGCCGATCGCCGACAGGGCGGCGTCGTTGACCACGTCGAGTTCAAGGACCCGCCGGTACCAGACGAGATAATCCATCCACATGGGACGCGGGATGAGGCCCATGTCTAGATAGGCCTGCGGGCCGTATTGCGCCTCGAACCAGGCGCGGAAAGTCAGGGAAGGGATGCCAAGCGCCGGCCCTGAGGCATCCTTGCGAGTGCGAAGCGTCTCCATCCGCGCATAGGTGATCCAGGGGCCTTCCCGGCCTTCCGGAGCGCGATCGAAGGCGCGGGCATTGCCGATGCCGATCTTCCTCAAGGCGGCGAGCGTCACCAGCCCGCAGAGACCGGCCCCGATGACAGCGACGTCCAGCACCTCTGCACCGGTGGCTTGGGTCCGGGGAAGCCAGGACGTGGGCGGCTGGTTGAGCCAGAGCAAGTCGAGCGCAAGGCGCTTTTCCAGCGCTTCAAGAGAAGCCGGACGGGTTGGATCGTTTGTTCCCACTTGATCGTCTCATTATTTTAAAACGACATCATAGGTAGATTATGATGCAAAAATAGAAATGTAAATGGGCAAGGTTCAAAATCGATCGGGGCGAGTTGCGGCTCCCCCTCCGCAGTCCGCAAAGGTCGGCGGTGTCGGGAGGTCGCGGTCTTCCTGCCCTTCTGGACAGGGGCACATGCCGTTGTTTGAGAAGACGCTGTTCATTGCCGCAGCGCTCGCGGCACTGTGCGCCCCTGGGCCATCTGCGACCGACATGCATGACGCTGCGATGCCGGCATGGCGGGTGACCTCGCCAAGACCGACACCAAGATCCGGCTCGACATGATGAGCTATTTTGTCAGCTTCGCCCTCGGCGAGCGGTTCCGCAGTCCGGTCTCGGAGCGTACCTGCAGAAAACCCTTGATCTATGTGGTGCTTGCGATCTTTGTCGTGCCTATCCTGCTCGGCCTTCTGGCGGCCTTCGCCGTGCTGCCGCCGCGGCCAGGCCGGGCTATGGATGTTCCACAACGCCCTTCAGCATCGCCGACACGATCTCGACGCGGGCAGCGAGCTCGCGCCGGAGGCTATCCTGATCCATATCCAGCATGAGCGCGCTGATTTGGGCGACGCCGAGCGTCGCCCCAATGAACATATCCGCAATGCGACGGGCCTCCTGCGGGCTTCGTCCGGCAAGGAGCCCGCCCTGCCCCAGTTCATGCGTCGCGAAGGCAATGGTCTTTTCCATGCACTCCTTGTGGAAGCGCTGCGCGAGATCCGGAGACTTGCGCGCCTCGGCGATGACAAGACGTGTCAGCGCAAGCTGCCGCGGAGAAAGGATGAAGGCGGATAGCTCCAGCAACAGATGGCGAAATTGCTCCTCCGCCGTCATTCCCTCGCGCGACCGGCTGCTCCAGTCGTCGATCAGCGTATCGTGGCTGTCGATCAGGGCGCTGAACAGGGACGCCTTGTCGGGAAAGAACTTATAGACCGTCTTCTTGGCCATGCCGCATTCGCGCGCCACCTCCTCCATCGTCGCAGCACCATAGCCGAACGCGTCGAAGACACGCTCCGCCGCCTGGAGGATCAGGCCCCTACGCTCCTCGTCCGGCAGAAACGGCGGACGCCCGACGGCAGATGTGTTCACGAAAGCCTCCCTGACGAATTCATTTGACAAAAGGAAACGAATGCGTTTCCTCTCACAATAAGGAAACGCATTCGTTTCCAAATATCGATTACAACTATTCCATCTTTCACGGAACCCGTTCATGAACAAGAAGACCCTGTCAATCGCCGCGGCACTTGGGGCGCTGTGCGCCCTCGGGCCATTCGCGACCGATATGCATGTCGCTGCGATGCCACGCATGGCGGGTGACCTCGCCACAACCGATGCCACGATCCAACTCAGTATGATGACCTATTTCGTGGGGTTTACCCTTGGCCAGCTTTTCTACGGTCCGGCTTCTGACCGTACCGGCCGAAAACCCATGATCTATCTGGCGCTTGCCGTCTTCATCGCAGGCTCGACCGGCTGCGCCGTTGCCGCCGACGCCACCCAGTTCCTCGCCTTTCGCTTCCTCCAGGGGATCGGCGGCTCGATCGGAATGGTCATAGCAACAGCAACGATCCGCGACCTCTACACGGGCCACGAAGCCGCAAAACTGATGTCGCTGGTCATGCTGGTTCTCGGTATAGCACCGGTCATTGCACCCCTTGCCGGCAGCCTGATTATCCAGACGGGACACTGGCGGACAATCTTTATCGTACTGATCCTGCTCGGCCTTCTCGTGGTCTTCGTCGTGCTGTCGCTGATGCCGGAGACGCGGATGCCGGAACTGCGCGCCAACAGCCGGCCGATGTCAGCACTGCACTGGTATGGGCGCCTGCTCTTTACCCGCAGCTTCATCCCCTATGCCGGTGCGCTCGCCTTGGCGCAAGGCGGCTTTTTCGCCTATATCGCCGGCTCTTCCTTCGTGCTGATTAACGTCTACGGCATGTCGCCGGTGGAATACGCGCTGGTTTTCAGCCTCAACGCGATCGGTATCGGCATCGGAACGCAGATCGGTCCGAGGCTTGCCCGCCGCATCGGCATTCGCGGCCTTGTGAAGGCGTCTTCGGCGATCTATGCGCTCGCCGCCCTCCTGATGCTGGCTCTGGAACTCTCCGGAAACGGCAATCCCCTCTCCATCTGCACACTGCTCTTCGTCATGGTCGTCGCGCTTGGCGCCATCATGCCCTCGTGCAACATCTTGGCAATGGAAGCCCATGGCGCCATATCGGGAACGGCCGCCGCGCTGATGGGCGCGCTCGGTTTCGGCGCCGGCGCGCTCGGCAGTTTCGGCATAGGCCTTCTCGCCGACGGCACTGCGCTGCCGATGCTCTCCATCATCGCGGTCTGCGCCATCGCCACCACCCTGACGACCCACCTGACCTTCGGGCCGTCACGGGTCGCTCATGAAGCGGCCATCCGATCATCAGGCGGAAAGCCCTGATGACATGGCGAACTCGCGACCCATCTCCATCAGTTCGTCGAACACATAACCCGCATAGGAGCGCATCACGACGATCTCGAACTCGTCGTCACCGGTGCGGGCGACATTCGCGCTCACATGGCAGCATAGCATGTTGGCGGATTGCCCGTGCAGGAAGACCTCCGGATGAAGGTCGACGGCAACGCACTTGGCCAGGATCTGGCGGACCTTCGGCCCGGCGATGCGCATGACGACGCGACCGTCGCTCTGCTCGACAAAGGAGGCCCGCCCGGAGCCCAGCGCCGCAAGATCGCGGGCAAGCGCCTCGGCCCCGAGAATTTCCGAGACTACAAGCCACTCGCCCGGAGAGACGAAGCGGGCGGAAATCTCCTCCATGGCATCGAGCGCGCCGGCGACATCCGTCTCATGCCCGGCGCACGCCAGCACGGAAAACACCGTTGGCCGCGTCAGAACCGTGAGATGATGGGGATTGGCGTCTCCTTCGAAACCCGCGATGTGGTCCTCGAGCGCATGCCGGTAGGCGAAGGTCGTTGGCATGGTGGCAATCCTCAAAGGTGGAGCTTCTTGTTTTCTGGATCGATGAAGACCGGGCTGCAGACCTCCGCCAGCACTTCCGTGCCGCGCAGGCCGTCCCATACGACGATCTTCTCGCCCATGCGCTCGCGGCCGGATTTCAGCATGGCGAGCGCGATGAAATGGCCGAGCGACGGCGAGAAGCAGGCCGACGAGACATGTCCCTGGTCGTTGGCCATCGACGGCTTGGCGCCTTCCTTCAGAAGATGCGCGCCCGCCTTGATTTCCTTGTCCGTCTCCACCGGCTTCAGGCCGACAAGCTGCGGCCGGTCCGCAGCCGTCAGACCGAAGCGGCTCGACATGCGCTTGCCGATGAAATCCGGTTTCTGGGTCGAGAACATGCGGCCAAGGCCGACATCGTCGGGCGTCGTGCGCCCATCGAGTTCGTTATGGGTGACATGCCCCTTCTCGATACGCAGCACGTTGAGCGCCTCGACGCCATAGGCGCAGATGCCGTGCGGCTTGCCCGCCTCCATGATCGCATCCGCGACCGCCTCGCCGAAACCGGCGGGCACAGCGACCTCGTAGGCGAGTTCGCCGGAGAAGGAGATGCGGAAGAGCCTCGCCTTCAGCCCGCCCCTGAGCAAGACCTCGCGGGCGGAGAGGAACGGAAACACTTCGTTCGAAAGATCCTCGTCCACGAGCTGATCGAGGATCAGCCGCGCCTTCGGTCCGGCAAGCGACATCTGCGCCCACTGGTCGGAGGAAGAGACGAAGCGCACGTCGAGATCGGGCCAGAAGGTCTGGGCGGCGAATTCCATATGCGTCATCACCTCGCCGGCATAGGCCGTCGTGGTGGTGACGAAGAAATGATCCTCCGAAAGCCGGCTGGTTGTCCCGTCGTCATAGACCATCCCGTCTTCCCTGAGCATCAGGCCGTAACGGGCCTTGCCGACGGGAAGCTTGAGGAAGGCGTTGGAATAGAGCCGGTTCAGAAATTCGGCCGCATCCTTGCCGAACACCTCGATCTTGCCGAGCGTCGACACATCGCAGAGGCCGGCATTGGAGCGGACGTTCATGACCTCGCGGTCGACGCTTTCGCGCCACGACTTCTCGCCATCCCTCGGGAACCAGGAGGAACGGTACCAGAGCCCGGCCTCGACGAAGACCGCGCCGTTCTTCTTGGCCCAGCCATGCAGCGGCGACTGGCGCACGGGGCGGGAATGCTCCGCCCGGCTTGCGCCCGCCATCGCGCCGAAAGATACCGGCGTATAGAAAGGCCGGAACGTCGTCGTGCCGATCTCTGCGGGCGAAACCCCGCGCATGCCGGCGATGATGCCGGCCGCGTTCACATTGCCGAGCTTGCCCTGGTCGGTCGCCATGCCGCCCGTGGTATAGCGCTTGGTATGCTCGACATGGCCCATGGCCTCGCGCTGGGAAAGGCTCAGATCCTTGACGTGCACGTCGTTCTGGAAATCGATGAAGGCCTTCTGCTTGGCGCCGGCAACATACCAGAGAGGCGCGAAGGAAGCGTCGTACTCGCCCTCGACCTCGGGCAGTTCGATCGAACCGACCAGCCGACCCTGTGCGGCAATGATGGTATGGGCCCTGTCGGCACCGTCCTTCAGGCATTCCGCCAAGGAGGCAAGACCGGCTGCCGAGCCCGCGACCGCAAGGCCCGATCCGACGTCAGGGGCGAGGAAGGCCTGATGCGCATCCGACCAGACCGGCTTCGACCCGCGCTGGCAGGCGAGATGAATGACCGGGCTGAAGCCTCCGGACATCGCCAGCGCGTCGCAGGCGATCTCTTCCTGATGCCCGGAACGCTCGACGATCAGGCCGGAAATGCGCCTGCCACCCTTCGTCGCGACAACGGCGCCACCTCGAATGACGCGGACACCGGCCGGTGCCTCATCCGAAGACGCCGCACGTCCGTCGATCACCACCGAAACCCCGATCCCGGCGGCAATCAGATCCTGCGCCGTGCGATAACCGGCCCCGCCATTGGTGAACACCGCCACTTCATGGCCGGGCGCCACGCCGTAGCGGTTGAGATAGGTGCGCATGGCGCCCGCCATCATCACGCCCGGCTTGTCGTTGCCGCCGAACACCAACGGACGCTCTTCCGCCCCCGTCGCGAGGATCGCATTGCGCGCGACAATGCGCCAGAGCCGCTCGACCGGCAGTTCGGGCAAGGGCTGCGCCACATGCTTCTGCACCTTCTCGACAGCGCCGAAGACATTGTCGTCATACCAGCCGAACACGGTGGTGCGCGGCATCAGCGTGACGTTCGGCAGGCTCCTCAGCTCATCCACGACGCGCTGCGCATAATCGACCGACGAAACGCCGCCGACAGAAAGCTTTTCTGAAAGGAGCGAGCCGCCCAGCCGGAAGCCTTCATCGGCGAGGACGACGCGAAGCCCTGCGCGGCCGGCGGCGAGCGCCGCCGTCAGGCCGGTGGGACCGGCGCCGATCACCAGCAGGTCGCAATGCGCCCAGGACTTCTCGTAGCGGTCCGGATCGGCCTCCATAACCGCCTTGCCGAGACCGGCGGCCTTGCGGATCAGCGGCTCGTAGACCTTTTCNCAATGCGCCCAGGACTTCTCGTAGCGGTCCGGATCGGCCTCCATAACCGCCTTGCCGAGACCGGCGGCCTTGCGGATCAGCGGCTCGTAGACCTTTTCCCAGAAGCTCTTCGGCCACATGAAGGTCTTGTAGTAGAAGCCCGCGCCGAGGAAGGGAGACAGCAGGCTGTTGACCGAGCCGATATCGTAGTTCAGCGAGGGCCAGCGGTTCTGGCTCACCGCTTCCAGCCCGTGATAGAGTTCCGCAACCGTCGCTCTTGTATTCGGCTCGGTGCGGCCATCCTTGCCGATCGTCACCAATGCGTTCGGTTCGGCCGAACCGGCAGTGACGATGCCGCGCGGGCGGTGATACTTGAAGCTGCGGCCGACCAGCATCTGGTCGTTGGCGATCAGCGCCGAGGCGAGCGTGTCGCCCTCGAAGCCCTTGAATTCACGACCGTCGAAACGGAAGGAAATGGCGCGGCTGCGGTTGACGATGCCGCCGCTCGACAGACGGTAACCGGTCATCGGCCAGCCTCCTTCGCCTTTTCGGCCGCATCGGTCACGGAATAAATCTCATGGCTCATGGCGTTGTCGCGCTCGACCACCAGCCAGCGCCGGCAGCCGGCACTGTGATGCCAGTATTCCTGGATACGCCCCTTGGGATTGTCGCGCACGAAGACGTAGGAATACCACTCTTCATCGGAGGCCGCGGGCGACGGACGGGCAACAGAGGCATCGCCACGGATGGAAAACTCTTCCTTCGGACGGACCCCGCAATGCGGGCATTTGATAAGGCTGGCCATGGTCTTGTCTCAGTGGAGATTGGGTTGCGGGCCCTTGCCGCCCTCGTCGATGGCAAAGCCGCGACGGAAACGGTCAAGACGCAGCAGCCGTGCGACGGGATGCGGCTCGTTCTTCGCGATCAGGTGCGCGTAACAGAACCCCGATGCGGGCGTCGCCTTGAAGCCGCCATAGCACCAGCCGCAATTGAGGTAGAGATTGTCGATCGGCGTGCGGTCGATGATCGGCGAGCCATCCATGCTCATGTCCATCACGCCGCCCCAGGCACGCAGCACCCGGACACGCGACAGGCCGGGGATCAGCGAAACGCCTTCCTCGATGGTGTGTTCGACCGTCGCCAGATTGCCGCGCTGGGCATAGGAGGAGTAGTAGTCGATATCCGCCCCAAACACGAGCCCGCCCTTGTCGGACTGGGATATATAGAAGTGTCCGGCGCCGTAGGTGATGACATTGTCGATCACCGGCTTGATGCCTTCCGACACGAAGGCCTGCAGCACATGAGTCTCGATCGGCAGTTCGAGGCCGGCCATGCGGCCGACGGTCGTTGTGTTACCGGCGGCGGCCAGCGCCAGCTTGTTGCAGCCGATGAAGCCTTTGGTCGTCTCGACGCCCAGAACCTTGCCGTTTTCGTCACGCCGGATGCCGGTGACCTCGCAATGCTGGATGAGATCGACCCCACGACTGTCGGCACCGCGTCCATAGCCCCAGGCAACCGCATCGTGGCGGGCCGTGCCCGCCCGCCGCTGAAGGAGACCGCCGAGGATAGGAAAGCGGGCGTGATCGAAATTGAGGTAAGGCATCATCCTGCGCACCTGCTCCCGGTCGAGCAGTTCCGCGTCGACGCCGTGAATGCGCATGGCGTTGCCGCGCCGCGCATAGGCGTCGCGCTGTCCGTCCGAATGGAAGAGATTGATGATGCCGCGCTGGCTCACCATGGCGTTGTAGTTGAAGTCCTGCTCCAGCCCTTCCCAGAGCTGCATCGACAGCTCGTAGAACGGCTCATTGCCCTCGAGCATGTAGTTGGAGCGGATGATCGTCGTGTTGCGGCCGACATTGCCCGAGCCGAGATAGCCCTTTTCAAGGACGGCGACATTGGTTATGCCGTGTTCCTTGGCGAGATAGTAAGCGGTCGAAAGCCCGTGGCCGCCGCCACCGACGATGATGACATCGTAATGCGGCTTGGGCGTGGGTTCACGCCACATCGGCGCCCAGTTCCTGTTTCCGGAAAGAGCCTGCCTGAAAATCGAGAAAGCGGAATAACGCATCGGGCACCCTGTCGAGATTTCGATGCACATTCGCATACGCCAGCCAAAGAGCAAGCCAGAATAGGACAGGAAACAACAAGATTGGGACCTTGGATATCTTCTTTTCGGCTCGACCTCGTCCCGGCGCGAAACGCCGGATTCACCTTTCATCGGAAAAGCATGAAGAACCATTGGCACGAGCGCCCGCCTGCCGCATAAGCAACATGACACAAGTTGAATGCGGACCCATACGAGAGAGGCATGCTGGCAATATTCGAGAAGGCGGCGCTGGATGCCGGCCGCGCGATCATGGAAATCTGTCGCGCCGGGCCTGAGGTCCGCATGAAGCCGGATCATTCGCCCGTCACCGCGGCGGACGAGTGCGCCGAGCGGATCATTCTCGCCGACCTCTCCGAAAGTCTTGGTGCGATCCCGGTCGTCGCCGAGGAATCCGCCGCCGCCGGCCATATACCGGAAACCGCCGGCCGTTTCCTGCTTGTCGATCCGCTGGATGGCACCAGGGAATTTGTCGGCGGGCACTGCGACTTCACTGTCAACATCGCGCTCATTGAGACCGGCCGGCCCGTTGCGGGCTTCGTCTATGCTCCAGCCCTTGGCGTCGCTTACGCCGGATCGGCGGAAGGCGCATTCAAGCTGACCGTCGATGAAGATTTCCGCGTAAGCGAACGGAAGACCATCGCCTCCCGCACCGCTCCGGCGAGCCCCAAGGCACTAATCAGCCGCTCGCATAACAGCCCGGCGACGCTGGAATACCTCGAAGCGAACGACATCACCGACCGCAGCGTGGTCGGTTCTTCTCTCAAGTTCTGCCTGCTGGCGGAGGGAAGCGCCGATCTCTACCCCCGCTTCGGCTGCACAATGGAATGGGATACGGCGGCCGGCGATGCCATATTGAGAGCGGCCGGAGGCATCACGCTGACGCTCGATGGACTGCCACTGACCTACGGCAAACGGGGCCGTCCGGACCTTCGCGATTTCGCCAATCCCGATTTCATCGCCTGGGGAAAACGGTCGTAAACGTCGGAAGAAATCCCGAAAACTCCAAGCCTTTTCAAAGTCCGGACACCTGTTTCGTCCCCCTCGGCCGCGCCTGCTTCAGGATGGCTCCATGAACCTCGCACCGGCCCCTTGCACAGACGGGGAGCCGGCAAGCAGCCAAGCGGAGCCCCGAAACCCATGTCCGATATCACCAGCAATCTCGCCCTGCCCTATCTCCTGCCGTCCCAGGCGCAGAAGCATGTCACCCATAACGAGGCGCTTCAGAGGCTGGATGCGGTCGTCCAGTTGACCATCGCCGGCAGCCTGCACGAGCCTCCCGCGGAAGTCGCGGAAGGCGAGTGCTATTGGGTTTTAGCGCCGGCATCGGGTGCATTTTCCGGCAAGGACGAACGGCTCGCCTTCCGGCAGGATGACGCCTGGATCTTCATTGCGCCGAGAGCCGGCTGGCGCGCCACCGATCTCTCCGACGGTCGTCTCAAGCTGTTCGCCGAAGGCGCCTGGCAGGATGTACCGCTGCCCGCCGAGACCGAATTTTCCATTCTCGGCGTTTCCGCCGCAGCCGATACGACGAATCGCCTCTCGGTCGCCGCCCCGGCCAGCCTGTTCAATCACGTCGGCGGCGACCACCGCATGAAGATCAACAAGGCCGCATCCGGCGACACCGCATCGCTCCTCTTCCAATCCGGCTGGCAGGGCAAGGCGGAAATGGGGCTCGCCGGTGACGACGGCTTCTCGGTCAAGGTGAGCGACGACGGCGCGGACTGGAAAACGGCGCTCGCGGTCTCGCCGGACGGGATCGTCAGGATGAATCATCGCCCCGTCGCACGCGCCGCCCGGTCGGCGGCCACGCTGACGATAGCCGACGGGACCGTGACCGGCTTTCACGACCTATTTCTTTCGGCCGGCGGTTTCGCACTCCGCATGCCCCTTTCTTCCGGCCATGGCAGCGGCCTCGTCTTGCCCGCCTCAGGCCTTTACCTGATAGCGCTCGCGGTCACCGTCCTGTCCGAAACCAGCCATGCCGTGGCCCTCCGTCGCAACGACGCCGAGACGCTGATCGTGGCGACAGGGGCCGCCGGAAGTCGCGCGGCGGTCTCAATCGCGAACCTTGCCGCCGGAGACGTGCTGACGCTGCACCACGCAGGCACCGCCCAACTGCAATTCGGCCCCGCGGCAACCGAGGTGTCCGTCTTCATGCTCTGACGGGCGAATCGCGGCAGACGGAGGACGGCCGCTCCCGCGATCGTTCCAATTGCCGCCCATGAACGAGGGGAAGCGCAACGCACCGGAAACCGGGCAACGACGCCCCTCCTGTTTCGGAATGGGACGAAGGGCCTTCGCAGTCATGAAGCCGTTGCATGGCTGCTCCATAATGAGACCAAATTTAGTCGATATCAAATTTCCGCTGGAAATCGGCACCTTATCGACGACCGGTTTAATTCCTGCGTCCAAGAACTGCGACGAGGTTAACCAACAGTTAAAAACAGTAATGACAATGTCGCCAAGCTGTACTATTTATAGGTTCGCGACATCGAGCTGCAATCGAAACTAACGAGCCGGGTAAAGATTTTGAGTTTCCCCCAAGCCCAAAACGACCATGCATCCCGCCGTTTCGCCATGGCGAATCCCGCTATACTTCTCGATGACTACTATCGGGAAGTAGAATTCCTGCCATCAAAAAAGGCAGGACGTGCACATTATTTCATCAAGCGTTGCACGGATATCGCCATTTCCGCAACGGCTCTGATCGTGCTGCTGCCGTTTTTGCTGGCAGTGGCGGCGCTTATTCGCCTCGATAGCCCCGGTCCGATCCTGTTCACCCAGCAGCGTTGGGGAATGGGTTGCCGGAAGATCCGGGTCTACAAGTTCCGCTCCATGCGGACGGACCTCTGCGATGTGACGGGTGTGAACCAGACGGTTGTCGGCGATCCGCGCATCACCAAGATCGGCGCCATTATCCGCCGCACCAATATCGATGAACTGCCGCAACTGCTGAACGTGCTGAAGGGCGACATGTCGCTCGTCGGTCCCCGTTGCCATGCCATCGGCATGCTCGCAGCCGGCATGCCCTATGAGCAGCTGGTGCCGGAATATCACCGCCGCCACGTGATGCGTCCGGGCATGACGGGACTTGCGCAGATGCGCGGCCTGCGCGGCCCGACGGACAAGCCCGGAAAGGCGCGCGCACGAATCGCCTGCGACCTCTATTATGTCGAGAACTTCAATTATTGGCTCGACCTGCGCATCATCGTCGGCACGGTCCTATCCGAACTCAAGGGCGGCAAGGGCTTCTGACGGCACAGAACCGTTTCAGCCTGCCGTGGAAAATGGCAGGCTGATCTTCCCACAGCAGATCGGCGAATTGAGCGGGAAACGGCGCGCGTAAAGGCACGTGTCCTGGAAAAGACCAACGTCCTTACCCCTGGCTAAAGCCTGCCGCGCAAAGCTTTGAGCGCGTTTGCGCCTCCGGCATGCGATGAAAAGCATACGGAGCGCGCCCGGAAGAACTCGATACGCTTGAGGAAACGATCAGGGGAACCCCGGTTTCAAAGCAGACGGAAGCGGCAGGCGCGAGCGACCGCCTGCATGCGATTGACCGAATCGAGCTTGCGCATCGCGCTTTTCAGATAGCTGACGACCGTGTGACTTGAAATATTGAGGATGATGGCGATCTCGTCGCTGCTCTTGCCTGCGGCCGACCAGCGAAGACATTCCAGTTCCCGCGCCGAGAGTTTTTCGCGCGGACCGTCCTGCGGTACCAATTTGCCGAAACAGCTATCGACCAGCTCCACGCAATCGTAGTGAATCGAGGCGAGCTCGGCTCTTTCCGGCGCCTTCCTGTCTCCGGAGAAGGCAATGAGATAATGCGCCAATGCACGGTCATGCAGGCTGAAAGCCAGAGTTGCGTTCAGGCCGTATCCGCGAAACGAATCCCCGAGCGCGCCTTTCGTATCGTCCAGGACGGCGGAAAAAACTGCGTCGGCGGAAAAGACCGGAACGATCGTCGACTTGAGCCGCGACACAAGGACGCTGGAGGCAAAGACATCGCTCGCACCATAGAGGGCGACAAGTTCGCCGGGCCAGTTGTTGAGCAGGAGGTTGGGAGCAAAGCCCGGCTTGTCGGCATTCGGAAAGGTCGTCACCAGAAAATAAGGCAGACCGTGCTCCCGTCCGAGGGCAGCAAATCGCTGGCCGAGCGCGCAAAGGCCGCTTTCATCGGCGGGCACAAGCTTTGACGCCCCGTCATCACCGTCACGACAGACGGCTTCGTTCACCCTGAACATCGCGCTCCTTTCGAGCGATTTACCCTCGCCCGTCCGCTAAAGAATTCTGATCAAACGAGTTTCGCCAGCCAAGCAGGAAACGGGCCATATGCCGGTCCCCCGATCTATCCAGGGTCGCCGATTGACTGTCCTCACTGACGGTGCATAAAAAACGAGCGCGCAGAACTGCTCGGTCCAACGCGGCTTCTACAGCAAATTGAGATCGAATAAATTCCTGAATCAGCATAACTCCTATGCAGATGCCGCAACTTTACGCTGCGTCAACCTGCGTCGACAGGATAACCGCCCCGCATGCCGCGTGGCAACCTGCGAAAATTATTATCAAATGCTTACAATGGGCTTAGGCAAATTTTAAAGGTGGGGAGCTAGGATGCGCTCCTGTGGTCTTGAGTTTGTATAGAGAGTCCAATGACCGAAATGATCCGCCCCCGAGTGAAATATGTCATCGGCCCCGATGGCAGCCCGCTGACCATTGCCGATCTTCCGCCGGCCAATACGCGCCGTTGGGTGATCCGCCGGAAAGCCGAGGTTGTCGCTGCGGTGCGCGGCGGCCTGCTGAGCCTCGAGGAAGCCTGCGAGCGTTACACCCTGACGGTCGAGGAGTTCCTTTCCTGGCAGTCCTCCATCAACGATCACGGTCTCCCCGGCCTGCGCACGACGCGCATCCAGCAGTACCGCCACTGACCGGATCGAACGGGGGAGACCCCGCCTTCGACACACGGAACGCTTTAAACGGGCCGCCGCATCGGCCCGTTTCGCATGTCGTCAGGGACTTTGCGAGCGCTTCAGCAGCGCGTGCAAAATCCCGGCCAGCATGGCCGAAGCCGCGTAAAACCACAGGCCCGGCTGGGTGAAAGCCTCCGCCAGCCCGCTGGTTTTCGCCGCGACGATGACGAGGGCGACGAGCAGCACGTCCATCATCGACCACCTGGACAGAAGCGGCACCAGCCTGCGCAACAGGCCACGTTGCTCGGGCGAGGAAACGGGGGCGAGCGCCTCGAGCGCAAGCCCAAGAAGCTTCAACACCGGAAAGACAATGGAAAACAGCGCCACCAGCACAGCGAGAGCGCCGTCTCCCCCTTGCCAGAGCGAAACGACGATATCGATGAGCGACGGCGTCTCGTTGAAAAAATAGAGCCTCTCAAAGCGGACGAGAGGCAGGATCAGGCCAAGGGCGAGCGAAATCGGCGCCGCCACCAGAACGATCGCTTTCAGCCAAAGCATCCCGAAACTCCCTCTCCCGGTAACCGGGCGCGTTGAAACGGCATGCGCTTTGGCTATCATCGCGCAATCGTCCCGCGCAAGGGACCGAAACCGAGGAAGGGTCCGGCTAATGAATATCGTCCATGAAGAGGAGCGGTCCGGCGGCCGCTATGTCGCGCGCGTAGACGGCGTGGACGAACCTGCCCTGATGACCTATTCGCGCACAAACCCGAAGCTCATTATTATCGATCATACCGAGGTCCCCGACAGCATGCGCGGCCAGGGCGTCGGCCAGGCCTTGGCCAAACACGCGGTCGAGGAAGCCAGACGCGGCGGCTGGCAGATCATTCCGCTCTGCCCCTTCTTTCGGGCGCAGACACTGCGCCATCCCGAATGGAGCGACGTCATCAAGCAGGGCTGACGCAGCCGCCTCCGGAAATCCACGCTGTCGGAAAACGAAAACGGCCGGCAACGGTCGCGGATGACCCGCGCCGTTCCGACCGATCTCCTTTTCGATGCGAATGCGGCTTGCCTTACGCCCGCGCCCGCATCTGGCCGTCCCGCTCTTCCAGAGCCGCAGCCTTTGCATATTCGGCCTCGGCTTCCTCAAGCGCGAGTTCCGCAGCCTCCTGCTGAACCCTGAGTTCTCGGATGGAAACCTGAAGGTTGTCCGCCCGTTGGCGCGCCGCCTTGGCAAATGTTGGATAGGCAAAATGACTTGGATCGCTGATCCCGGACTTCTTTTCCTCGATGGCGATCTGGCTTTCCAGCTCCTTCGCCATACGCTCGAATTCCGACATCATTGACTGCAACTGCTGCAACTGCCGACGCTTTTCTGTGACCTGAAATCCTTTCAGGCGCACTAGGCTCTCACGCGACTTCATACGCAATACTCCCGTGATGCGAGACCCCCCGCCACACATTTTAACAAATGCCTTTGCCGCCTTTTCGACGAATCATTCCCGAAAAAAAACGGCGGCGTTAACAAAAAACTACCGTTGGTAACCTTTCGTTTACGGGCATCGTTAATGATAAGGACGATCGTTTAAGGGTCAGTAAATGCCAGGGCCTAAAAAAGCTCATGACAATGATGAGTCAAATGAATCAGTTACGGGTATTTCCTGAAGTTCTGATTCAACAGTGGCGATGCCGGAAACTTGTGAAAAATCAGGAGACTGCAAAAAATGTTTAATGAATTCGATATTCCTTGCCAGAAGGAATCAGAATTTGTTAACCATTTGGTGGCAGCCTTCAAATCAGGCAACGACTGGATCCGTATCGCGTAGGGGGCCAACTCGACCTTTCGGCGGCGGTAAAGGGGATAATTATGCGGGTTCTACTCATTGAAGACGATAGCGCCACGGCGCAGAGCATCGAACTGATGCTCAAATCGGAAAGTTTCAACGTCTACACAACGGATCTCGGCGAAGAAGGTGTCGACCTCGGCAAGCTCTACGACTACGACATCATTCTGCTCGACCTGAACCTGCCCGACATGTCGGGCTACGAGGTACTGCGTACGCTGCGCCTGTCCAAGGTCAAGACGCCCATTCTCATTCTGTCCGGCATGGCCGGCATCGAGGACAAGGTTCGCGGTCTCGGCTTCGGCGCCGACGATTATATGACCAAGCCCTTCCATAAGGATGAACTGGTCGCACGCATCCACGCGATCGTTCGCCGTTCCAAGGGCCACGCCCAGTCGATCATCGTCACCGGCGAACTGATCGTGAACCTCGACGCCAAGACCGTCGAAGTCGGCGGCCAGCGCGTTCACCTCACCGGCAAGGAATACCAGATGCTGGAGCTTCTTTCGCTCCGCAAGGGTACGACGCTGACCAAGGAAATGTTCCTGAACCACCTCTATGGCGGCATGGACGAGCCGGAACTCAAGATCATCGACGTGTTCATCTGCAAGCTTCGCAAGAAGCTCGCAAACGCCGCAGGCGGCGCGAACTACATCGAGACCGTCTGGGGCCGCGGCTACGTGCTGCGCGAGCCCGATGGTGCGGAGTACATGGAAACGGCATAAGCCCTTCCCTACCCGCTGCCTATCCCCCAAAAATCCCGACCTGCCCTTTTCCGGGGCAGGTTTTTTATTGTCCGGAAGTCAGAACACAAAAAAGCGGCGGTGCCGTCCCGCACCGCCGCTTTTCCCCTTTATTCTCCAGACTTCCTATTCTCCGGAAGCGGCGGGCGCGTCGGTGACGGCGTCCTGCTCTTCGCCAAGCGGCGCCTCTCCGTCCTCGTCGGATTCCGGTTCGGAGATCCGCTCGACGGAAACGACCTTCTCGTCCTTGGCGGTGGAGAAGATGGTAACGCCCTTGGTGGCGCGGCTCGCAATACGAATGCCGTCCACCGGCACACGGATAAGCTGCCCGCCATCGGACACCAGCATGATCTGGTCGTTGTCTTCCACCGGGAAGGCGGCGACCAGTTCGCCGATCTCGCCGGTTTTCGACGTATCGGTGGCGCGGATGCCCTTGCCGCCGCGACCGGAGATGCGGAAATCATAGGACGAGGACCGCTTGCCATAGCCCTTTTCGGAAACCGTCAGCACGAACTGTTCGCGTGCCTTGAGTTCCTGGTAGCGCTCCTCCTTCAGTTCGCCCTCTTCGGCGACCTCCTCGCCGACCAGCGCGATATCCTCTTCATCGACACCGCTGGCGCGACGCTCGGCGGCCGAGCGCTTCAGATAGGCGGCACGCTCCCATGGCTCTGCATCGACATGGCTGACAATGGTCATCGAGATGATGCGGTCACCATCGGCCAGCGAAATGCCGCGGACACCGATCGAATTGCGGCCCGCGAACACGCGGACTTCATCGACAGGGAAGCGGATCGCCTGACCAAGCGCGGTCGTCAGCAGGACGTCGTCACCGGGGATACCCAAATCATGGTTCGGCGCCGTGCAGGTCTCGACGGAGAGGATCTCATCACCCTCTTCCTCGAGCTTCATCGCGATCTTGCCGTTGCGGTTGACCTGAACGAAGTCGGACAGCTTGTTGCGGCGCACCGTTCCACGCGTGGTCGAGAACATCACGTCGAGATTGTCCCAGGTGCTCTCGTCCTCGGGCAGCGGCATGATGGTGGTGATGCGTTCGCCGGGCTCCAGCGGCAGCATGTTGATAAGGGCCTTGCCCCGCGATGTCGGCGTGCCGATCGGCAGACGCCAGACCTTCTCCTTGTAGACGATGCCGCGTGAGGAGAAGAACAGGACCGGCGTGTGGGTGTTTGCAACAAACAGCCGGGTCACGAAATCCTCGTCGCGGGTCGCCATGCCCGAGCGGCCCTTGCCGCCGCGGCGCTGCGCGCGGTAGGTGGTCAGCGGCACGCGCTTGATGTAGCCGAGATGCGAGACCGTCACCACCATGTCCTCGCGGGCGATCAGGTCCTCGTCGTCCATCTCCGGACCGCCATCGACGATCTGGGTGCGGCGCGGCGTGCCGAATTCGTCGCGAACGGCCGCAAGTTCCTCCTTGACGATGCTCTGGATGCGAAGGCGCGAAGACAGGATATCGAGATAATCCGTAATTTCCGCGCCGATCTTGTTGAGTTCCTCGTCGATTTCGTCGCGACCGAGGGCCGTCAGGCGGGCCAGACGCAGCTCGAGAATGGCGCGGGCCTGCTCTTCCGAGAGGTTATATGTATTGTCGTCGTTGATGCGGTGACGCGGATCGTCGATCAGGCGGATCAGCGCCTCGACGTCATGCGCCGGCCAGCGGCGCTCCATCAACTGTTCGCGCGCCGTCTGCGGATCGGGCGCGCGGCGGATCAGGTTGATGACCTCGTCGATATTGGCGACCGCAATCGCGAGACCGACCAAGACATGCGCACGGTCACGAGCCTTGCGCAGCAGGTATTTCGTTCGCCGGCTAACGACATCTTCGCGGAAGGCGACGAAGGCGCGCAGCATGTCGAGCAGCGAGAGTTGCTCGGGCTTGCCGCCGTTCAGCGCCACCATGTTGCAGCCAAAGGAGGTCTGCAGCGGGGTGTAGCGGTAAAGCTGGTTCAGGATGACGTCTGCATTGGCATCGCGCTTGAGTTCGATAACGACGCGATAGCCCTCCCGGTCGGACTCGTCGCGCAGGTCGGAGATGCCCTCGATGCGCTTGTCGCGCACCAGTTCGGCCATCTTCTCGATCATCGTCGCCTTGTTCACCTGATAGGGAATCTCGCTGATGATGATCTGCTCGCGATCGCCGCGCATCGGCTCGATACGGGCAACACCGCGCATGATGACCGAGCCGCGTCCCGTCTCATAGGCAGACTTGATGCCTGCACGTCCGAGGATCAGGGCGCCGGTCGGAAAGTCCGGCCCCGGAATGATCTGCATCAGTTCCGGCAGTTCGATCGCCGGATTGTCGATGACAGCAATACAGCCATCGACGACTTCCGAAAGGTTGTGCGGCGGTATGTTGGTCGCCATGCCGACGGCGATACCGCCCGCGCCATTGACGAGGAGGTTCGGGAACTTGGCGGGGACGACGACCGGCTCCTGCAGGGTGCCGTCATAGTTCTCGCGGAAATCGATGGTTTCCTTGTCGAGATCATCGAGAAGGGCGTGAGCCGCCTTCTCCAGACGGCATTCCGTATAACGCTGCGCGGCCGGCGGATCGCCGTCGACGGAGCCGAAATTGCCCTGGCCGTCGATCAGCGGCAGGCGGAGCGACCAGTCCTGCGCCATTCGGGCGAGCGCGTCATAGATGGCGGCGTCGCCGTGCGGATGGTATTTACCCATCACGTCGCCGGTAACGCGCGCCGATTTCACATATTTCTTGTTCCAGTCGATCCCCATCTCGCTCATGGAGAAGAGGATGCGCCGATGCACCGGCTTCAGTCCGTCTCGGACATCGGGAAGGGCGCGGCTCACGATTACGCTCATCGCGTAGTCGAGATACGACCGCTGCATTTCTTCCATGATGGAAATCGGCTCGATGCCTTGCGGGAACTTGCCGCCGCCGGGAGTGCTTTGCTCAGTCAAATCAGGTCACGATCTCTGTTCGGAATCACTTGGAAGTTTATAGCCGAAAGGGCGCTGCAGCGCCAATTTCACCCCGGGTTTTGAACAGTTTTTAAGGCGGCGGAAAGGCAAAACGATCAAGAACTTGCCCTATCGCTTGCCAGTCGCCATCGCCTCACCCTAAAGTTTGCAAAAAAGGAGGACGACGCATGGCAAACGCAGACGCTCTCGTGAGCGCCTTCACGACGCTGCTCGTCACTGTCGATCCGCCGGGGCTGGCTCCGCTTTTCCTCGGCCTTACCCAGGGAATGAGCGCGCCGCAGAGGCGACAGGTGGCGATCAGAGGCGCGGCGATTGCGTTCGGCATCCTTACCGTCTTCGCCCTCTTCGGCGCAAGCATCCTCGGAGCGCTCGGCATTTCCATGGGCGCCTTCCGCATTGCCGGCGGGCTGATGCTGTTTGCCATTGCCTTCGAGATGATCTTCGAGAAGCGGCAGGAGCGGAAGGAAAAGACCACCGACACCGCGATCACCAAGGATCACATCCACAATCTGGCGGTGTTTCCCCTGGCGATCCCGCTGATCGCCGGCCCCGGCGCCATCTCCGCCACGGTGCTGATCGGTGGAACGCTCGACGGCTGGATCGGCAGGCTTCAACTCATCGGCGTGATCGGCGTCGTACTGGCGCTGGTCCTGCTGTCGCTCGCGATCGCGCAACCGCTCAACCACTTCCTCGGCGTCACCGGTCGGGCGCTGCTGACCCGCCTGCTCGGAGTCCTGCTCGCCGCGCTTTCCGTCCAGTTCGTGGTCGACGGCGTGAAATCGGCGTTCGTTTGAAGCCGGTATCAGGTGCGGCCGAAGCTCGATCTGACAAGGGATCGGTAGGACAGGATCTGCCGTTCCAGGACCGCAGGATCGTGAAGCACCTTGGACATGATGATCGCACCGTCGATGATGCAGGACAGCATGACGGCCAAATCGGCGACCGTGATGCCCGGATTGAGCGGATGAACGGTTTCGATCTCCTCCAGATATGCCTGAAAACGCCCGTTCCAGGAGCGGACGGAATCGGCGCTTAGCTCCCTCACCTGCCGGTCGAAAAGGCGTTCCTGGTAGCAGACCGCGGAAACCAGGCAGCCCGGATGCACGCTCGGCAATTCGCGCATGAGTTCCGCCAAAAGTTTCAAGCCGATCAGAAACGCCTCGAGCGGGTCGTCGCTGAGCTGGCGGCCACGTCCGAAAATATCGTCGAAGATCGCGTCGTTCTCCGCGACGTAGCGGCGCAACAGCGCATGCGCCAGTTCGTTCTTGTCACGGAAATGATAGAAGAATCCGCTCTTGGTCAGTCCGGCCTCGGCGATGATCTCCTCGATCGAGGTCGCAGCGAAGCCCTTGGACAGAACCGCGGCCTGCGCAATGTCCAGAATGCGTTCGCGCGTCGCAGCGCCCTTCTTGAGTTCCAGTCGTTCCACGAACTGTACCTGCGGTCTGGTTTTCCCTTCGACAATACCGGTCCACGCGCATGTCCGGGTCTTCACTTCCGTCGATAACATTTTGTATTAAAAAGATTTTTATAAGCCGAAGGAGGGCCGGTACCGCAAGTTCACTGGAAGGCGACATCCCGGATCTGCGACAAGAGGGCCCTCTTGCGGCTGCGCAAACGGCCGCTCGAGACCCAATCTAACACCGGAGATTTCCAATGGCAAAATACAGGCAGAACCTACCTCAGTTGACCGGCGGCGACTTCCTCGCCGATGGCGGAATGGAAACCACGCTGGTTTTCCACCGGGGGCTCGACCTGCCCCACTTCGCGTCCTTCCCTCTCGTCGATTCCGAGAGCGGACGGGAAGAACTGGTCCGCTATCTCGAGCCCTACATCGCCCTTGCCCATCAACGTGGCGTCGGTTTCGTGCTCGACACGCCGACGTGGCGGGCGAACCCGGACTGGGGCTTGAAACTCGGTTACGACCTTGCCGCCCTCGATGGCCTCAACAGGCGTGCGGTCGACTTCGCCGAACAGTGCCGCGCCCGCTGGGAGACGCCCGGCACGCCGATCGTCATCAACGGCGTGATCGGCCCACGCGGCGACGCCTACAAGCCCGGCCGGTCCTCCGCGCTCGAAGCCATGGACTACCACGGCAGGCAGGTTCGGGCCTTTGCCGCCTCGACCGCGGACATGGTTTCCGCGATCACGATCAACACGGTGGAGGAAGCGACCGGCATCGCCTGGGCGGCGAAAGCGGCATCCATGCCCTGCGTCATCTCCTTCACCGTGGAAACCGATGGCCGGCTGATCGGCGGCACGACGCTGCGGGAGGCGATCGAACGGACGGACGAGGAGACCGGCGGGTCACCCGTCTACTACATGGTCAATTGCGCTCATCCCACGCATTTCGAGGAGGCCCTCAAGGCCGGAGAAGCGTGGGTGTCGCGGATCGGCGGCATTCGTGCCAACGCCTCAACGAAGAGCCATGAGGAACTCGATGAATCGACGACGCTCGACCTCGGCGATCCACTGGATCTCGGCCAGCGCTACAGCGCTCTTCGCGCCGCATATCCCGCAATCCGGATTCTCGGCGGATGCTGCGGCACCGACCATCGCCACATCGCGGCGATCTGCGAAGCCTGCGCCCCGTCTTCGAGCCTCGCCGCGTGAAAAAAGCCCCGCCGAAGCGGGGCATCATTCGGGGAGGAGTGCTTCGGAGCTCAGGCCGCGATGGCCTTGTCGGTGAAGATCGTCGTCAGGATCTTGCGGTCGAAGGGCTTCAGCAGGAAATCGTTGGCGCCGGCGCGCTTGCCGGCCATCATCGTCTTCAGATCCGCTTCGATGACGCAGTAGTAAATCCGGACGCTCTTGCCTTCGGGCAGCGCCCGGATGTTGGCGATCAAATCCAGGGCGCCGTCCAGGCCGGCATCGATGATCGCGAAGTTCGGCAGTTCGGTTTCGCAGCGCAGCAGGGCATCACGGGCGGAAGCGGCTTCAGAGACGAGGAAGCCCAGTTCGGACAAGATCTTCTTGCCAACCTTGCGAACAACGTCCGAGCCATCCACGATCATCAAGCGCTGCATCATCTACTCCCTGCATCCCCGCTTGCTGCAGAGGGGATTTCGATCATGCAACCGAGCATAGGCGCTTTCAACTAAGGAAAGGTTACCGGAAGCCGCAGCCGGTCATCCCGATTTGGGACGGGATGACCCCAATCACAAAGCCGCTGTTTCAGGCGGCGATTTCCGCGGTGAAGGCGATGTGGTCCTCGCTGACCACATGCTTCAGTTCCATGCCGCATTCCTCGGCGAGCAGCACGGTATAATAGGGCTGGATCGAATGAGCATCGATCGCCTCCTCGACCGTTCCGTTGCAGATTTCCGCATATTTCGGCGGCACCCGCATCATCCGGCCCTTGACCACGATCTTGAACTTCGCGTCGTATTCGGGGTTTTCCAGGAAAACATCCAGCGAACCGCCGCGCGGAATCGCGCCATAGGCGACGAGGAAGAGGTTGAGCAGAAGCTTCACCCGGTTCTTCGCGATGATGGCGCGCGGGCCCTCCCAGCTGACTTCCGTCTTCTTTTCGGCGGCAGCGAAGTCCTTGGCGGCCTTTTCCGCCTCGCCGGTATCGATGGAAGCCCCGACCGAACCGGAAGCGCCAAAGGCAAGCCGGGCGAATTTCAGCCGCACCGAGGCGTTAAGCGCGCTGGCGCGAATGAGTTCCATCGCATCGGCATCGGCACCACCCTCGTCGAGCAATTCCAGGCCGTTGTTGATCGCTCCGACCGGAGAGATCACATCATGGCAGACCCGGCTGCACAGCAATGCCGCAAGATCGGGGCCGGCGAGAGTGAGGTTCGGGTTTTTCGGCATCGTCTCTCCTGAAGAACGCAATCCCGACGACGAGGACCGGATATGCCGAATCCCGGCACCCGGCGTGGTCGGATTTCTTTCGGCCATAATGACACCATATTTGGTAAACCGATTATTAAGACGATCCTTTCTAAATAGCCCTATATGCATTGGAGATGCCGATTGCATCGGATTTCGGACGGAGGACCCCTATGCGCCTTGTGAGACTTAGCGCCAACGCCGGCGGCAGGCTGCTGGCAGCCGCCCTCTTCGCCATTGCCGCGCTGGCCCTCGCTCCCCGGCCATCCCACGCCGCCGGCGAATACAGCGTTCAGGAAATCGTCGACGCGGGGCACGGCTTCTTCGGTGAAGCGAGCGGCGGACTGGCCAAGGTGATCGAAAAGGCCTTTCAGCAATACGGCCTTCCCAATGGCTATATCCTCGGCCAGGAGGGCTCCGGCGCCTTCGTCGCCGGCCTGACCTATGGCGAGGGCACCCTCTACACCAAGAACGCCGGCCAGCACGATGTCTTCTGGCAGGGCCCTTCCCTCGGCATCGATTACGGCGGTAACGGCACGCGCGCGATGATGCTGGTCTATGACCTGCCCTCGATCGAAAGCCTCTATGCCCGCTACGGCGGGGTCAGCGGCTCCGCCTATGTGGTGGCCGGCGTCGGGATGACCGTGCTCAAGAGCAGCAATGTGGTGCTCGTGCCGATCAGGACCGGTATCGGTGCGCGCCTTGGCGTCAATGTCGGCTATCTGAAACTCACACGCCAACCCACCTGGAATCCTTTCTGACGATCAGGCCGTACGGCTCGCGCAAGCTTTCTGGATTTTTCTATGCATTGTGCATAGATTGCTTCGGCATGGATGCCCACTTGCTCCGACAGCCAGTGGGCGTCTATTGATTTCGTATGTTCGACAAACCTGAAATGGCGCGCCCGTGATCGAATATGGCCTGCTCTTTGGACTGGGATTTATGGCGGCCGCTCTGGTCGTGATGCTGGTTGCGCCTGCCATTCACAGGCGCATCGTCCTCTACACGGAAAACCGCCTGAAGGCGACGATGCCGCTCAGCCCGCAGGAGATCCGCGCCCAGAAGGACATGGCCCGCGCCGTCTATGCGGCGGAGAATGCGCGCACGACCCAGGAACTCATCCGCGAACGGGAAAAGTCGATCGCGCTGAAGCTGTCGAACGAACAGCTTGGCCACGAGGCCGGTCGCCTGGTCGCCGAAAACCAGGACCTCCACGCGCAGATCAACGAGATGAGCGTGGAAGCCGCCGAATTCCGCTCCAGGCTGCGGCGCGCCGAACTCGAAGCCGACAATCTCAAGGAAGCCCTCAAGCGGACGGAGGAAAACATCGTCGCCAAGGGGCTTGAGATCGAGGCCCAGTCGAAGCGCATGCGACTGATGGCTTCCGAAATCGACAGCATGAAGATCGAGGCGTCGAGCCGCGAAACCGAGATCGAGAACATGAAGATGCGGATACAGACCCTGCGCGACGAGCGCGAGGAGCTGCGCCGCGAAACGAAGCTTCTTACCAAGCGGGCCAAGGATGCCGAAATGCGTCTCGCCCAGGAGGAGCACAAGCTTCTGCGGCTTGACGATCGCCTCGCCCGCCAGATGTCCGAAAATGTCGACAAGGATGCCACCATCGACCGCCGTCTCAAGGAGATCGCCCGCCTCAAGCAGAGCCTGAAGGCGGCAAACAGCCAGCTGCGACAGGTTGCCAAGACGCTGCGGGGAGCCAACCTTCCGGTGCCGGACTTCAAGGCGGTCGAGGCATTGGAGGAAGAACCGGTCGAGACTATTGCCGCATCGCCGGCAAGCGTCGCGCCGGAGATCGATATCGACCGGCTGGCGGAGGAATTGCGCCACCGCCACACGGCGCTCACCGAACGGCTGCTGAAGGCGAAATCGCCGGCGAACGACGACGCGCTGCGCGAGGAGATCGCCGACATCGCCGCCAAGATGATCGTCGTGACCGCCGCACGCGAAGGCGACGCTTCGCCCATCCCCGGCCTGTTGCGCAGCAAATCGGTCAAGGGCGGGAATGCCCATCCGAGCCTCGCTGAACGAGCGCTTGCCCTCGATCCCGGCCTCGCGGTCAAGACGCTCAGTCAACACCCGGCAGCGGAATAAGCCGGCATCGCGGCTCGACGCCGGTCGTTCAGGAAATCCGGCCCATGGCCCGGGCCATGGAATAAAGCGCAATGCCCGCCGCCGTTCCGACATTGAGGCTGTCGATATGGGGCGATTGCGCAATCCGTGCCGTCGCAAAGCGCGACAGTATCGCGGCCGGCAACCCATCTCCCTCGGTTCCGACGACAAGCGCCATGCGGCGGGCGGCCGGAATTGCGTTCAATTCGGTCGCGCCGGCAGGGGAAAGCGCCCATATCGCAAAACCTGCCTCCGCCAGCGAGGCCAGCATGGCCTCGGACGATCCTCCGCGCGCATAAGGCGTCGTCAGCACCGAACCGACCGACACCCTGAGAGCCTTGCGATAGAGCGGATCGCAGCTCGTCTCGTCGAGCAGCACGGCATCGGCGGAAAATGCCGCGGCATTGCGGAACAGGGAACCGACATTGTCATGATTGGAAATCCCGCAGCCGACCAGCACCAGCGATGTCTCGGGCAGACGCGCGACGAGATCGGCCGGCGCCGCGACGGACAGCCGGCGTCCAAGCGCCAGCACGCCGCGATGCAGATGGAAGCCGGCAATGGCGTCGAGCACCGGGGCATCCGCGACATAGACAGGGATATCCACGGGAAAGGCAGCCAGGACATCGCCGACGCCATCCACACGGTTCTTCAGGAGCAGGATCTTTTCCGCCACGAAATCGCCCGCCGCGGCATGCGCCGCCGCCAGCATCCTGAGAACGACGGTGCCCTCCGCGATGAACCGTCCGGAGCGCCCCGTCAGATCCCGCTCGCGGATCTGCGAAAATTCCGCAATCCTGGGGTCCGCCGGGTCCTCGATGGCGATGAAGACGCGTTCCGACACGGAGAACCGTCAGTTTCCGGAGAGCGTGACGTCCGCGACGATGCGGCCGACCGCGATGTCGAAAACATAAGCCTTGCGCTCGCCGCTCGCCATCTCCCCGTAGAAGAGGATCTGGGTGCCGGAAAGGGAGGTGGACAGTACGCGGAAACCGGCTGGCAGCGCAGCCGTCGCAGCAACGGGCTGGTCGGCCGGGACCATGAGGCCGGAAGGAGCCGCGGCGGGCCTCTGCGTGCCGTCAGGACGTGTGACCTTGTAGACGATAGCCGCCAGCACCGCCATGAACATCAGGAGCATGATGCCGCCGGAGACGAGTTGCAGCTTCACCATCTTGCGGCGAACATTTTCCATCGCCGGATCGAGCGGCTTGTCTTCCTGTTCGTCGGGCTCGACATTTGCCATGGCGGGTATCCGGGTCCTTGTCGTTCGCAGGGCTCTTGCATTTTCCCTGCCGCGAACCTTTGTTCAGGGAAAACCGGCCATGAATTTCATGGCCGTCGATTGTGGATCGCATCGGTCTGTGCCAATTGGCAGCAAAACCTCTGCCGCAACGCCGGTGGTAGACACGCGGGATGACAGAATGAACGACCCCTTTAAACAAGCAGAGACGCCAAGAAAAGAGCTGATTGCCGGCGAAGATGCCGAAGGGCGGCTCGACGCCTGGCTGACGACGGCGCTATCGGGCGAATTTTCCCGCAATCGCATCAAGGCGCTGATCGAGCAAGGGGCAATCGCCGTCAACGGCGAAACCGTCACCGAACCGAAGCGCAAGATCAAGCCCGGCGACCGCCTTTCCGTCGTGCTGCCGGAGCCGGAAGACCCGGAACCCAAGGGCGAGGATATTCCGCTCGACGTGCTCTACGAGGACGATGACCTGATCGTCATCGCAAAACCGGCGGGGCTGGTCGTCCATCCCGGCGCCGGCAACTGGACCGGCACGCTGGTCAATGCGCTGATCCACCATTGCGGCGACAGCCTGTCGGGTATCGGCGGCGTCAGGCGGCCGGGCATCGTGCACCGCCTCGACAAGGAGACCTCCGGCGTCATGGTGGTGGCCAAGAACGACGCGGCACACCGTCACCTCGCCGACCAGTTCGCCGACCATGGCCGCACCGGACCGCTGGAACGTGCCTACCAAGCGATCGTCTGGGGCAGGCCCCGCTCCCTTCACGGCACGATCGACGCGCCTCTAGGCCGCGCCGGCGACCGCACCAAGCGGACGGTCAAGCGCGAGGACAGCGATGACGCCCGCGAGGCCATCACGCACTACGAAGTGCTGGAACGTTACGGTGAGAAGCCGGACGCGACCTGCCTCGCCTCGCTGGTCGAATGCCGCCTGGAAACGGGACGCACACACCAGATCCGCGTCCATATGGCCCATATCGGCCATCCCCTTGTCGGCGATCCGGAATATGGCGCCGCCTTCAAGACCAAGGCGAACCTTCTGCCGGAGCCGGCGAAATCGATCGTCAACAATTTCCATCGACAGGCGCTGCACGCCTATCTTCTACAGTTCGAGCATCCGTCGACCGGCGAGACCATGCATTTCGAAGCGCCGGTCCCGGCCGACATGCAGGCGGTGATCGAGGCGCTTCAGGAGATCGAGGCACAGCGGTCCTGACCGGAAGGGCCTCTCCGCCGCTTCAGGCATTTTCCGCCCGTAGGCCCTGTCTCGCCGCCGCGGCAACATGCAGGCCGACGGCCGCAAGCACGATCGTTCCGCCGACCATGGTTGCGCCGGCGGGCACCTCCCCGGCGAACAGCCAGACCCAGAGCGGCGCCAGCGGCGCATCCATGGCGCCGATCAACGCCGCCTCCACGGGCGGCAGGAGGCGCGAGCCGACGATCAGCAGCACCACCCCGAGCGAAAAGCCGAAGATCGCGAAGAGCAGCACAACCAGCAGATCGTCGCCGGAAACGGCGAGCGGAACCGCGAAGGGTGCGGCGAAGGCAGCGCTCAGGACCGTAGACGACACGGAGCAGGCAAGCACCGGCTTGTCCGGATAGCGACGCACGAGAACGGTCCAGAGCGCGACGGTAACGGTCATCGCGAAAGCCAGAAGATCGCCGAAGATCGATCCCTCCCCTCCCTTGCCGATCATCAGCAACACGCCGGCCATGGCGCCTCCGCTGGCGACGAGCGCACCGCGACCGGGTCGCTCGCCAAGCAACAGGAAGCCGAGGCCGGCAGCGGCGAAAGGGCATGTCGCAAAGATGATGGCGACATGGGCGACAGTCGTCTCGTGCAGGGCGGCAATGAAGAACGAGGCGCTGACGGCAGATGCCACGCAGATGGCCAGCCCGGAAAGCCCGAGCCGAGAGAAATCGCCATAGGCGGCCCGCCCCCGGAGCGCGATCAGGCAAAGGAGCAGGAAGGCGCCACTCGTCACGCCCCGCCAGAACAGCAGCGTGGCGCTGTCCATGGCGATGAGGCGGGTCATCAGACCCGCCGTACTCAGCGCTATCGTCGCGAGGGAAACCGCGACAAGGCCGGTGACATAGGAAGACATGTTCATGGATGCACCTGCGGGTTGGAAAGAGCGGCAAGCTGTAGCAGATTGCTGCTGACAGCCTTTTGTCAGCAGCCTCTGTTGCGGCGGCCGGGCCAGTATGCGCTCATGGACGCGCAAAGGCGCCCCGGCTTGTCGAAGCGCGTTTTTTTTTGGGGGTAACCATGGTGCAGCCGAGCCGCATGTTCGACATCATCCAGATGCTGCGCACATCGCAGACGCCGCTCACAGCAGAGACCATCGCCAAGCGACTGGAGGTGACGAAGCGCACCGTCTACCGCGACATCGCCGCCCTGCAGGCGTCCCGCGTGCCGATCGAGGGAGCAGCCGGAATCGGTTACGTCATGCGCCGCGGCTACGACCTGCCACCCCTCATGTTCTCCCCCGAGGAGATCGAGGCGATCGCGGTCGGCCTCTCTCTCGTCTCGCGCACCGGCGACTGCAGCCTGGAGGCCGCCGGCCGCAGCGCCGCCGCCAAGATCGGCGAGGTCCTGCCCTGCGACATGACCGGCATAGACGCGATGCCGCTCTACGTCTCCCGCTGGCACGACATCCCGGAGCCGACGGTCGACCTCGCGACGATGCGCCGCGCCATCCGCGAGGAGCGCAAGCTCCTGCTCACCTATCGCGACGCGGAGAACCGGGAGACGGAAAGAACGATACGTCCGCTCGGCCTCGTCTATTATGTCGACGGCATCCATCTTGCTGCATGGTGCGAAATGCGGCAGGATTTCCGTCATTTCCGCCATGACAGGATCGAGTGCTGCCGCCTTCTGGAAGACGGTTTCCGCGACGGGAACACGCTCCGGAAGACATGGCGTGAGAACCGGAAACTGTTCGATTACTGAACGTTCCCGACATTACCAAAACGTAATGTCATAACGCTTCCGTGATCGCTTGAAACACCGTTTGGCCGCACTTATCTGTTACCTGGGTTTCTGTGGGGTTTTGGAAATCCACGGAGATCAGGCTTGCCCAGGGATGAAGGGGAGCCGCACTTGAAAAAGGGGGTGCTTTATGGCCCGCAATACTTTGCCTACCATTACCGCCGGCGAAGCCGGTCTCAATCGCTATCTCGATGAAATCCGCAAGTTCCCGATGCTGGAACCGCAGGAAGAATATATGCTCGCGAAGCGCTATACCGAACATGGCGACCGCGATGCAGCTCACAAGCTCGTCACCAGCCACCTGCGTCTGGTCGCCAAGATCGCCATGGGTTATCGCGGCTACGGACTGCCGATCGGCGAAGTCGTGTCCGAGGGCAATGTCGGCCTGATGCAGGCTGTCAAGAAATTCGATCCGGAACGCGGTTTCCGTCTGGCGACCTATGCCATGTGGTGGATCAAGGCCTCGATCCAGGAATATATCCTGCGCTCATGGTCGCTCGTGAAGATGGGCACCACCGCCAACCAGAAGCGGCTGTTCTTCAACCTTCGCCGTCTGAAGGGCAAGATCCAGGCGATCGAGGAAGGCGACCTGAAGCCCGAGCAGGTGGCCGAGATCGCCACCAAGCTGAACGTTTCGGAAGAAGAAGTCGTCTCGATGAACCGGCGCCTGTCCGGCGACGCTTCGCTGAACGCCCCGATCCGCGCAACGGAAGGTGAATCCGGCCAATGGCAGGATTGGCTGGTGGACGATCACGACAGCCAGGAAGACGTGCTGATCGAACAGGACGAACTCGAAACGCGCCGCCGGATGCTGGCCCGCGCCATGAGCGTTCTCAACGACCGTGAGCGTCGCATCTTCGAGGCCCGCCGCCTTGCGGAAGATCCGGTCACGCTGGAAGAGCTTTCGGCCGAGTTCGACATCAGCCGCGAGCGCGTCCGCCAGATCGAAGTCCGCGCCTTCGAAAAGGTGCAGGAAGCCGTCCAGAAGGAGGCGCTGGAACGCGCCTCCCAGCTCAGGGTGGTCGAAGCCTGACCGCCTGACGGAAATTGGATGATACAAAAAACCCGGGACCGCGAGGAACCCGGGTTTTTCATTGCCCCAAGACCTGCGGATCTCGTCAGTTGCCGGCCGATCCCAGCGCCGCCCATTCCTTCAGCACCGCGTCGAAGACGGCGGCTCCGGCAGCACCCTTGTCGAGCGTCAGCAGCGCCCGGCGACCGTTGCGGTAGGTGATCGGCATGTCGATCCAGCCGCGCGTGGACAGAAGGTCCAGGTTGCGCTTGATGACATCCTCGAAGTCGTTGAGGGCCACGAGATAGGTGTCTTCCGTCACCTGTGCCGAGACCGCGACCAGCGGGTCGCCGCGATCCTGCTCCGTGCGCTTCATCGCGATTCGCTGAAGGTTGTCGACGGCACCGCCTTCGAAATCAGGCGGTATGGAGAAAACGACCTCGATGATGTGGCTTGCCGGCAGCGAGTTGTCGGTATTGCGCTTGATGGTCATCAGCACCGTCATGCCGCGTTCCGGAATGGCGATCTTGCCCTGGATCTCCGGATTGGGCTTGCCGTCCTCGCCGGTCTCGCGCACCGCGGTCCAGGCGACTGTCCCCGTCACCGCAACAGGCGATGTCTGCCCGAGCTTCTCCTCGTAGAGGAATGCCTTTTCACCCGCAGCCGTGGCGGCGGTGGCGCCGGCTGCCGGAGGGGTCGCGGTCGCCGGCGCTGCGGGAGCGCCCGCATTGGTGCCGACCGGCGGCTGGTCGGTCGGCTCGACGGTCGAGGCGACATTCTGCTCGGAAACAGAACGGCCTTCAGTGCCGGTGCCCGTCGCCGCAGCCGTTCCGGCGCCCTCGTCGACCTCGGACCCGTTGGCCAGCAGACGCTGGGTGAATTTCCGGCCCTGAACGGCCCCTTCTTCCGGCGGCTTTGCCTCGGGAGCGGCGGCGTCATCGGTCGCCGGTGCCGCATCCGCCGGTTGCTCAACCTGGTCCGTCGCCGGCTTCTCGGCGATGAAGGGCGGTTCGGAACCGGTCAGGCCGCTCACGAACTCCGCCATGGAGGCGCGATAGGTCCATGCGGCGAAACCGCCGCCGGCCAGAAGCAGGATGCCGAGCCCACCGAGCACGATCGGGGCGAAATTTCGCCGCGGCTTCGTCTCCTTGCGATAGGCCGATTGCTGCGCGCTTTCCAGGAAGGCATCGACCTCTTCGTCGGGGGAGGCAGAAGTCGCGGCAGCGGCCGCCATCGGCGCGCCCGGCCTTCCTCCATTGCCATTGCCCGGAGCCGGCAGCGGCTCCTTGGACTTCAGGTCGCCGACATCGGCAAACCAGTCCGAAAATGCGTCAGTCTGCTTCGGGGTGCCGGCGGCTGCATTCGATTCGGGCACCGCCGGAGAACGATATTCATCGACATTCCATTCGAGAAGGTCCGGAACCTCCGTCGAAACGGGCTCGGCGCGGCCGGCGGAAGCGAAACTGCCGAAATCATGGTCCCGGCGCGGCTCCGACGCGGCCGGAGCCGGCTCCTGCCGTTGGACAGCCGGCACGACGTCTTCGGCTCGTGCCGGGTGAGGCGTCGTATCCTCCGGGAAATCCCAAGGCTCGTAGGCGACGGGCTCGGAAACCGGCGCAGGCTTCGCGGTGAAATCGGAGCGGGCCGGCGAAAGCCATTCCTCGGCCTCCTCCGTCAGGGGGGCGGTCTCCCTGGCCGGATGAACCGGCTCGACCGGCTCCTCTTCCTGGCGAAGACGCGGCTCCTCGTCCCAGACGGGAAAAGGGGGCACGGCATGGGGCGCCTCGGCCGGCGCCGGTTCGGCCTCCGGCAAGGCGGGCTCGACAGCCTCCGGCTCGCGGGCTGCGACGACAGGCGGATAGGAAGGCGCTTCCGGGTCGGCGTCCTGCCAGGGGTCTTCGACCTCTTCGTATTCCACCGACGGAGCGGCGCGAGCAGGCTCGACATATTCTTCTTCGTGCGCGCGATAAGTCTCGTCGGCGGCAGCCGCGACCGGCTCCTCGGCCCATGCGACCTGCGTGGACGCAGGAGTTACGGGAGCAACATGAGACTCGTCTTCGTGTTCGGGGCGAGCAGCCTCTTCAGGCTCTGCCGCTTCTTCCGGTTCCGGCTCGTAGGCCTGCTCCGGCTCATGAACCGGTTCAGGCTCTTCCACGGCCTCATAGGCGGGCGCCTGCCGGGACTCGGAAACACCGGGAACGTGATCCTCCCAGGATGCTTCGGCGAGCGCAGCGGGAGCCTCTTCGGGAAGTTCCTCTACTTCCGGAAGTGCTTCCGCATGCTCGGCCTCGACTTCGTTGATGGCGGCCTCGAGCTTGTCGAGTTGACGGCGCAGCATCTCCTCCGGCGGGCGCGGCGACATGTTCTCGAGCTGCCGCATGACGGCACTGCGAGCCTTGTCATAGACCTTCGCACGCATCTCGGGTGTATTGTTCGACAGCCCATCCACGGCCCGCCGAATAACTGCGATAAAGTCGGCCATCAGTACTTTCTCTTGGTCGCCGGACCGATTCCGACAGACAAAACGTTAACGATTTCTACCATTAATCCTCAAACGGGTCGGTCACAAGTATGGTGTCGTCGCGCTCCGGGCTGGTGGAAAGAAGTGCTACCGGCGCACCGATCAGCTCCTCCACCTGCCGGACATACTTGATCGCCTGCGCCGGCAGGTCCGCCCATTTGCGCGCACCGACGGTCGACTGCTGCCAGCCTTCGAGCGTGATATAGATCGGCTCGACGCGGGCCTGTGCGGCCTGGGATGCCGGAAGATAGTCGATCTCCTGCCCGTCCAGCCTGTAACCGACGCAGATCTTGAGTTCGTCGAGGCCATCGAGCACGTCGAGCTTCGTAAGAGCAATGCCGGTAATGCCGTTGGTCGCGACCGACTGGCGAACCAGTGCCGCGTCGAACCAGCCGCAACGGCGCTTGCGCCCCGTGACCGTACCGAATTCATGGCCGCGCTCGCCGAGGAACTGTCCGATCTCATCCGTCAGTTCGGTCGGGAACGGACCCTCACCGACGCGGGTCGTATAGGCCTTGGTGATGCCGAGGATATAACCGAGCGAGCCCGGCCCCATGCCCGAACCGGCGGCAGCCTGTCCTGCGACGGTGTTGGACGACGTCACGAACGGATAAGTGCCGTGGTCGATGTCGAGCAGCGATCCCTGGGCGCCCTCGAACAGGATGCGCGAGCCCTTGCGACGTTCCTTGTCGAGCAACTGCCAGACGGTATCCATGAAAGGCAGCACGCGGTCGGCGATGGAGGTCAGTTCCTCCATGATCGTCTTGTGCTCGACTTCGGCCGCGCCGAAGCCGCGACGAAGCGCGTTGTGATGCGACAGCAGGCGGTCGACCTTGCCTTCGAGGGCGGCAACGTCGGCAAGCTCCATCAGGCGGATCGCGCGACGGCCGACCTTGTCTTCATAGGCCGGGCCGATGCCGCGGCGCGTCGTGCCGATCTTGGTGCCGCTGTTGGAGGCGGCGTCCTCGCGCATGCCGTCCAGTTCGCGGTGAAGGGAAAGAATGAGGGTGGCGTTTTCCGCGATTCGCAGGTTGTCCGGGGTCACCGAAACGCCCTGTGCCTTGAGGCGCTCGATTTCGGCCAGGAGCGCGTGGGGATCGACGACGACGCCGTTGCCGATCACGGCCATCTTGCCGGGCCGCACGACACCGGAGGGCAGCAGCGATAGCTTGTAGCTGACACCGTCGATGACCAGCGTATGCCCGGCATTGTGTCCGCCCTGGAAGCGCACGACGATATCGGCCCGCTCGGAAAGCCAGTCGACGATCTTGCCTTTACCTTCGTCTCCCCACTGCGACCCTACAACCACGACATTCGTCATTTCCAAATCCTGTTCATTGCGCAGCACCTGCGCCTAACCCAAACCCGCGCATCTATACTGTGTTGTTTTTGGGAAATCGACCTGTTTGTGACCAGCAATTTGGCTTTTTGCGTGACATGGCGCCTCCCGTCGCCTATCCAAACGGCAAATTGCCGTAAAGCACATCCCTTCCCTTATACCATCTGGTGTTGCAGTTGCTTCTTCGAGCCTATTTTTTCCTCACCGTCGCGACGCTTCTCTGGGGCGGCAACACCATGGTCGGCAAGCTTGCCGTCGGCCATGTCAGCCCCATGATGCTGAACTTCTCACGCTGGCTGATTGCCGTCCTTGTCATTTGCGCCATCTCCGTGCCGCAGATCAGAAAGGACTGGCCGCTGCTGCGCAAGAACTGGCTGCTGCTGCTCGCCTATGGCGCGATCGGCTACACGGCCTTCAACGGCTTTCTCTATACCGCCCTCAAATATACCAGCGCCGTCAACGGCGCGATCGAGCAGGGCGGCATTCCGGTCCTGATCTTCATCCTCAACTTCGTGCTCTTCCGCATCCCGGTCTCGCCGGTGCAGATCATCGGCTTCGCCATCAGCTTTGCCGGCGTTGCCCTTACGGCAAGCCACGGCGATCCGATGTCGCTGCTCCACCTCACCCTGAACTATGGTGACGGATTGATGCTGCTCGCCGTGCTCGCCTATGCGATCTACACCATCGCGCTGCGCTGGAAGCCGCCGGTGCACTGGAAGAGCCTGATGGCCGGCCCGGCGCTCGGGGCGGCGCTGACCGCCCTGCCGCTGGTCTTCTGGGAACGCGCGAACGGTGGAATGATCCTGCCCGATGCAACGGGATGGGCGATCATCGCCTATGCCGGCCTGCTGCCGTCGCTGATCTCGCAGATCTTCTATATCAAGGGTGTCGAAGGTATCGGCGCCAACCGGGCCGGCCTCTTCATCAATCTGGTGCCGGTGTTCGGAACGCTTCTTTCGCTCTTCCTGCTCGGCGAGGCGCTTCAGCCTTTCCATGTCCTAGCACTCGCCCTCGTCCTCGGCGGTATCGCCATCGCCGAATGGGGCAAGCCGCTGAACAAGACCTGACACAAAGGAAAAGGCCCTGATGGTGGTTCACACCATCAGGGCAAATCGGCAGTACAGACAGAAACATTCAGCCGGACGGAAAACTCTCCGCCCCGAAGAATTCTTTAAAGCCCCATCGGGCGAATGCTTGCGGTCGGGATCTCGACGCGCTTCCACTTCTTGATCGCGTTCGAGCGGTCGTCGAGCGCGTAGTCGCCCTTGTTGGTGGTGACCACGAGAACCACCCGGCGCTCGCCGTCGGCCGTGCGGCCGGTGGCAATCGTCAGCGCCTCCGGCGACCAGCCCATGGCGATCAGCATCGCGCGCTTGGCGCCGGCAAGATCGGAACCGAAGTTCACCGGGCTGGAAATCTTCAGAACGTCGCGGCGACCGAACGAAAAGAAGTCGTTGATAAGCCGGACCGAGGCGTTAACCGTGGCGTTGACACGCTTCAGCTGGCTTTCGCGATACGAGGTGAGGACGAACGTGTAGGGGCGCTCGATAGCAAGGCAGTCCTCCTGTGCATCGGTGCAGAGCTTCGCGTCGCTCGACGCAACCCGTTCGCCGGAAATGACGAGACGCATCGTCGGCGCATCGGTGAGATTGCGGGCGAAACCGCCAGGCCCGAAAGCATGGGCCGGATCGGACAGGACGAATGCCGTCGCCGCGACGACGGCGGTTGCGAGAAGTTTCTTCAGCATATCCTCAGGTCCCCGTTCAGAACTCTTTCTTTTGACGGCGCCGGAACAGTTCCTCCGGCTTCCTTGTGTCTCGAACCTACACGGGGTGTTTTTCGGCGCGCTTAAACAGATGCCGACAATTTTAGCGAATAGCGTCTTTTTCTCGAATCGATACACGCATGCTTCCTGCGGCAGGCGGGACCGGTTAGCGCCGTTCCGCCCGAAATGTCTCTGCGCGACCTTTAAGGCATCAGCCTGCACGCAATATGATGCTTTTCTCAGCCCGCGTTATTTCCTAAGCGAATAGGCAAGGAAACAGCGAGGATGCGGACATGGCCAGGCCATTTTTCTGGAACGAACTGAACACGGGCGATTTCGCCGGCCTCGATCCGGAAAAGACCATCGCCATCCTGCCGATCGCATCGACGGAGCAGCACGGCCCCCACCTGCCGATTGCCACCGATGTCGCCATTGCCAACGGCATGCTCGCCGAGCTTCGCAACCAGCGGCCCGACGATCTCGATTTCCTCGTTCTGCCGACCCAGGAAATCGGCAAGGCGAACGAACATGTCTACGGTCCAGGCACCCTGTCCTTCGGTCCCGAAATCCTCATTCCCGCCTGGACCGCGATCGGCGCCAAGGTCGCCGAAGCCGGCATCCGCAAGATGGTGATCGTCAATTCCCACGGCGGCAATGTCGACGTCATGAGCATCGTCGCCCGCGAGCTGCGCGTCCGCCACAAGATGGCGGTCGTCTCCACCCAGTGGGGCCGCTTCGGCAATCCGGAAGGCATGATCTCCGAGCATGAAAGCCGATACGGCATTCACGGCGGCGAGGTCGAGACCTCCCTGATGCTTTACTTCCGGCCCGATCTCGTTCGCATGGAAAAGGCGAAAAACTTCGTCTCCCGGGCCGAGGAAATGCGTGCCAACTCGAAATTCCTGACGCCGCTGCCGCCCCATTCGCTGGCATGGATCGCCCACGACCTGAACCCGAACGGCGTCGTCGGCGATGCCTCCAAGGGCACGGCCGAAAAGGGCGAACTCATCTGCAAGCATCAGGTAGAAGGCTTCATCGAGCTTCTGCGCGACCTCGCCGCCTACCCGCTTTCCAACCTCTATTCGCGCTGATCCCGGTCATCCGGCGCATCGGCTGCGCGATCTGCCGCCTTTTCACCCGCCGGCAGATGCCCTTTGGAACGCAGTTCCTGGATCAGCAGAAGCAGTTCCTGCATCAGATATTCGACGAAAAGGCTGGTCGCCGCATCGAGCGGCGCCCTCGCCCGGGCAAAAAGCCGCATCGGCTGATGTCTGACATGCGGCTCGAAAAGCGGCCGGAACACCAGTTCGCCGGCCCGGCATTCGCTGATGACGTCGAGCGGATTGAGCAGCGTCAGCCCCGTGCCGCACTTTACCAGCTGCTTGATGAGCTCCGACGAGTTGGTCTCCAGCAGCGGCTCGACCGGCAGTGGCAGCGGCGACAGCGCGAGGTCTATGATATTGCGCAGGCTGGTTCCCGATTGCGCCAGCACCAGCTTTTCCTGCACCACGTCGACCAGATCGATCGGCCCCTCCTCCTGTGCGAGCGGATGGGAAGGCGGCAGCACGACACCGACAGGCACATCGAAATTGGCCAGCGTCCGGATGCCCGGCGTCGCCGGAATATTGAAGCCGAGACCGATGTCCACTTCCCCCGTCAGAACCGGATTGACGGTCGTCGAGCCGCTGTCGTTCCTGAGCTTGATGCGCACGCGCGGATGGCTCTCGAGAAAACGGGCAAGGATCGGCGGCAGGGGACCGGAGGCAAGCCCCACCGTCGTCACCAGCGTCACCTTGCCGGCCTGGGGCATCTTCAGTCCGCGAATGCGGGTCTCCAGGCGCTCGTAGTTCTTGAGCACATCCCGGATGTGCTCGACGCAAAGCTCTCCCGCGGCCGTCAGCCGCAAGCCCCTCGGCAGGCGCTCGAAAATCGGCGCGCCGAGCTCTTCCTCCAGCGCCAGGATCTGGCGATTGACCGCCGATGAGGCCACGTTCAGCCGCGCAGCCGCCTTGCGGATGGAACCGCAGCGGACGATTTCGTTGATGTAGAGAAGTTTTCGGGAATGCAGCACCGGCCCACCATTGCGCAAAATTTATTCAGAAAGCATTATTTGTGCAGCCGCCCCTGATGCAGTGCAAAAAAGGCATCAATGCGGACGAATTTTGATGCTTTTCAAAGAGCAACGCAATCGCTCAAATGTCAAAAACGGCCAGTCTCACGATGCCGCAAGGTTTAACAGGGGAACTCATAAATATGCATAGCTCTTTGAAACTGAAGGCTCTCGCACTTTCTCTTAGCCTCTCCGCGGCGTTTTCGCTGGCCGGCCAGGCTTATGCACTGGACGAGGTCAGCTACGGCACCAACTGGCTCGCACAGGCCGAGCACGGCGGCTTCTACCAGGCGGTCGCGGACGGCACCTATGAGAAATACGGCCTCAAGGTCACCATCGTCCAGGGCGGTCCCCAGGCCGCCAACCGGGCGCTGCTGATCGCCGGCAAGGTCGAGTTCTACATGGGCGGCCAGCTGCAGGGTCTGGATGCGGTCAAGGAGGGCGTTCCGCTGGTCGACGTGGCGTCCATCTTCCAGAAGGACCCGCAGATGCTGATGGCCCATCCCGACCAGGGCATCGAGACCTTCGCCGATCTCGCCAAGCTCGACACACTGTTCATGGGCAAGGACGGCTACATCACCTATTACGAGTGGATGAAGAAGAATTTCAAGGGCTTCACCGACGAGAAGTACAAGCCCTACACCTTCAACCCGGCCCCCTTCATCGCCGACCCGAAATCCGGACAGCAGGGCTACCTGACCTCCGAGCCCTACGAGGTGGAGAAGCAGGCCGGCTGGACGCCGAAGGTCTTCCTGCTCGCCGACAATGGCTACTCGCCCTATTCAACGATGATTACCACCAGCGCCGAACTGGTCGAGAAGAACCCCGATCTCGTGCAGCGCTTCGTCGATGCTTCGATCGAAGGCTGGTACAACTACCTCTACGGCGATAACAAGGCCGCCAATGACCTGATTAAGAAGGACAATCCGGAAATGACGGATGGTCAGATCGCCTATTCCATAGAGAAGATGAAGGAATACGGCATCGTCGAATCCGCCGAGGCGCTCGACAAGGGCATCGGCTGCATGACGGATGAAAAATACAAGGCATTCTTCGACGCCATGGTCCAGATCGGTGTCGAGCCGGCCGACCTCGACTACAAGAAGGCCTATACGACGAAGTTCGTCTGCAAGGGCGTGGGCATGGCGTTGAAGAAGTGATCTCCCATCTACCTCTTAAGGGGGAGGTCGCAGCGAAGCTGCGGGTGGGGGTGATCGACCGGATACCGTTGAAGTCACCCCACCACGGCGCCGCGTGCCGACCCTCCCCCTCAAGGGGAGGGTAGAAGCCACCGGATTCCGACCTCCCTCTTGAGGGGAGGATGCCCGGCAGGGCAGAGGGGTAGCCAATCGCGCAACGCCAACGCTGCCGCAACACCAGAATGCAACGCGGATGTAACGCGAGACAGAATGACCAGTTTGCCATCGACGGAAGACCCCATCACCCCTCCCCCCGAACAGCGCCGGGCGCTTGTGGTGATGAAGGACGTGTCCAAGGTCTTCTCCAGCGGCACGGTGGCGCTGACCGGCATGTCGCTTGCTGTCAACAGCGGAGAATTCGTGAGCCTGCTCGGCCCTTCCGGCTGCGGCAAGTCGACGGCGCTCAGGATCATCGCCGGCCTCGGCGACGTATCGAAGGGCACGATCGACTGGCCGAGTTCGCGCATCAATTCCAGGGGACTGCCGGAAGGCGACATTTCCTTCGTCTTCCAGGAGCCGACACTGATGCCCTGGCAGACCGTTTTCGGCAATGTCTACCTGCCGCTCAAGCTGCGCGGCATCTCCAGGGCCGCGGCCCGAGACGACATCATGACCGCACTCGCCACCGTCGGCCTCGGTGACTTCGCGAACGCCTATCCGCGCGAGCTCTCCGGCGGCATGAAGATGCGCGTCTCCATCGCGCGTGCGCTGGTCACCAAGCCGAAGCTGCTCCTGATGGACGAGCCCTTCGCCGCGCTCGACGAGATCACCCGCCAGAAGCTCAACGACGACGTGCTGCGCCTATGGAGGGAGACCGGCATCACCGTCATCTTCGTCACCCATTCGGTGTTCGAAAGCGCCTATCTCTCGAGCCGCATCGTCGTGATGAAGGCTAGGCCCGGCCGCGTCCATGCCGATTTCCCGCTGAAGACCAGCCTCCTACGGGACGCCCATTACCGTACCTCCGAGGAATACCGGCAGGCCTGCGAGACCGTTTCAGAAACCCTTCTCGAAGCCATTGGCGGAGAGGACACACACTGATGTCAGACATGATCGTCAGCGCTTCCGGCACCTCTTCCGCCGCCACCGGTTGGCTCGCCCGCCATGGGGAAACGCTGCTGCGTATCCTCGTCCCCGTCGCGGTCGTCGCCGTCCTGATCGGCCTCTGGCAGATCGGCGTGACGGTGACCGGCGTGCCGCAATACATCCTGCCGAGCCCGGGCGCCGTCGCCATCGCCCTGTTCAAGGACTGGGGCATTCTGGTACCGGCGCTCTGGGTCACCACCCAGATCACCATGGCCTCGCTGGCGCTGGCCCTGATCGGCGGCGTCGGCATCGCGATCTTCCTCGTTCAATCCAAATGGATCGAGACGGCCTTCTATCCGATCACCGTCATCCTTCAGGTCACGCCAATCGTCGCCATTGCGCCGCTGATCCTGATCTATGCGCCGTCCACCCAGGTGGCACTTCTGATCTGCGCCTTCCTCGTCGCCTTCTTTCCGATCCTTTCGAACATGGTTCAGGGCCTGAAGAGCGTCGATCACAATCTCCTGAACCTGTTCGACCTCTATGGCGCGTCCCGCTGGCAGACGCTGCTCTATCTCAAGCTGCCGGCCTCGCTGCCCTATTTCATGACGGGCCTGAGGATCGGCGGTGGTCTGGCGCTGATCGCGGCGGTTGTTGCAGAATTCGCGGCGGGTTCCGCCGGGGCCGGTTCCGGTCTCGCCTTCCGTCTGCTCGAGGCCCAGTACCGCCTCAACATTCCGCGCCTGTTCGCCGCACTCTTCCTGCTCTCCTGCCTCGGTGTGCTGATCTTCGCCATCACCTCCTTCATCTCCTGGCTGGCGCTGCATCGCTGGCATGAAAGCAGCCTCAAGCGAGAAAACTGATGCCCGCATTTCCTCCCCGCCTGCCCGTTGCCGATCGCTTCGTCCTTGCGAATGCCACCCTTCCCGCCGTTTCCGTCGACGGCTTCGATGCGCCCGCGCGCGAAGGGCTGGTCGGCGCCGACCTGGTGATCGCCGGCGGCAGGATCGAGGCCATCCTGCCCGCAGGCACCGCGGCCGCCGAACTTCCGAAGGCGGATCTTGACGACGGCATGGTGTGGCCCTGCTTCGTCGACATGCATACCCATCTCGACAAGGGTCACATCTGGGAACGCAAGCCGAACCCGACCGGAGACTTTCCCGGCGCCCTCGATGCGGTCCGCACCGACCGCGAAGCCCGCTGGAACGCGGACGACGTTCGCGCCCGCATGGAATTCTCCCTCAGGACGGCCTATGCGCACGGCACGAGCCTGATCCGCACCCATCTCGACAGTCTGCCGCCGCAGCACCGCATCTCCTTCGAGGTCTTCTCGGAGGTCCGGGACGCCTGGAAGGACCGGATCGCCCTACAGGCCGCGGCGCTTTTCCCCTTCGAACTGATGGATGACGAAGCCTTCTTCAAGGATCTGATTTCCGTGGTGAAGGCGAATGGCGGCCTGCTCGGCGGCGTCACCCAGATGCTACCCGACCTGAACCAGCGGCTCGATACCCTCTTCCGCGCGGCAGCCGACAACAGCCTCGACATCGATCTGCATGTCGACGAGACGCAGGATAAGGAAGTCCTCACCCTGAAAGCCATCGCCGAAGCGAAGCTCAGGAACCGTTTCGAGGGCTCAGTCACCGTCGGCCACTGCTGCTCGCTTGCCCGCCAGGACGAGGATATGGCGAAGCAGACGATTGACAAGGTGGCGGAAGCCGCGATCTCGGTCGTTTCGCTGCCGATGTGCAACATGTATCTGCAGGACCGCAGCAACGGCTCGACACCGCGCTATCGCGGCGTGACGCTGTTTCACGAACTGGCGGATGCCGGCGTCGCGACAGCCGTGTCCTCGGACAATACCCGCGACCCGTTCTACGCCTATGGCGACCTCGATGCCGTCGAGGTCTTCCGCGAGGCGGTGCGCATCATCCATCTCGACCACCCGCTGGATACCTCGGCCCGCGTCGTCACCCGCTCGCCGGCCGATATTCTCGGCCGACCGGACAAGGGCCGCATCGCCGAGGGCCTTCCAGCCGACCTTGTGCTTTTCGGCGCCCGCCGCTGGAGCGAATTCCTTTCCCGTCCGCAGGCTGACCGCATCGTGATGCGGAATGGCATGGGCATCGACCGCAGCCTGCCGGATTATCGCGACCTTGACCCGCTGATGCGTGATCCCGGCTGAGATCATGCAGTTCAAGAATCTGGAGACCGACCGTGCCTGACTACCAACAGATCAGACAAGAACTCGAAGGGATCGCCGTCGAGGACAATCCGGCGCTCGTCAAGCAGAAGAGCCGCGACTTCTATTGGTACTCGCCGATCCTGAAGGCCCAGCTCGACAACGTGACCGCCGACCTCGTGGTCTCGCCGAAGAGCGAGGAAGAGGTGATCCGAACCTTGAAGGTGGCCTATGCCCACGGCGTCCCCGTCACCCCGCGCGGCGGCGGCACCGGCAATTACGGCCAGGCCATGCCGCTTTCCGGCGGCATCGTACTGAACCTGATGAACATGAACAGGATCAAGGAAATCCATCCCGGCCGCGTGATCGCCGAGGCCGGCATCATCACCGCTGAATTGGATCGCCAGACGAAAGCCCATTCCGGCCAGGAACTGCGCTTCCATCCGTCCACCACCGGGACCGCGACGCTCGGCGGCTTCATCGCCGGCGGCTCCGGCGGCGTCGGCTCGATCACCTGGGGCGGCCTGCGCGACCTCGGCAACATCCTGCGCCTGCGCGTCGTCACCATGGAGGCTGAACCCCGCGTTCTGGAACTTTCCGCCTGGGATCTGCAGAAGGTGAGCCACGCCTACGGCACCAACGGCATCATCACCGAGGTCGAGATGCCGTTGGCACCGGCCTATGACTGGGTCGACGTCATCATCGGCTATGACGACTACATGGATGCCGTCCGCTTCGCCGACGCGCTGACCCATCGCAACGGCATTCTGCTCAAGGAAGTCGCGCCTATCTCCGCCCCGATCCCGTACGACTACTTCACCCGCCACAAGCCGTGGCTGAAGGAAGGCCAGTCGGTCGTCGTGCTGATGGTCGCGCCGCACTCCATGGCACCGCTCGTCGCCTATGCCGAGAAGATGAAGGGCGACATCCGCTTCCGTTCCGACAAGGTCGAGAGCATGAAGGGCATCCCCCATGCCTATGAGCTTGCCTGGAACCACACGACCCTTCGCGCCCTGAAGGTCGATCCCGGCATCACATATCTGCAGGTGCAATATCCGGGACCCGATCATGTCGAGAAGGTCGGCAGGCTGGTGAAGATCTTTGGCGACGAGGTCATCAGCCATCTCGAATTCATCAAGTTCGACGGCGCCATCCAGTGCTCCGGCCTTCCGCTGGTCCGTTACACGACGGAAGAGCGGCTCGAGGAGATCATCAAGATCCACGAGGACAACGGCTGCCCGATCTTCAACCCGCACCGCTATACGCTGGAAGAAGGCGGCATGAAGCAGACCGACACCGTCCAGCTCGCCTTCAAGAAGGAGACCGATCCGAAGGGCCTCCTGAACCCCGGCAAGATGATTGCCTGGGACAATCCCGACTTCGACTTCAAGTCCGGCAAGAACTACCTTTTCCCGGGCCTTCAGTCTTTCATGGAGGCCTGATACCGCCTGAAGCAATTCCAGCAAAAGCGTGAAGCGGTTTTGCGTTCGCAATTGCTTGAAAACAAGGAGATAGAGTATCGGCGGCAACTCGGTTTCCGCCGATGCTTCAGACCAAAACGACTTCCGAAGGTACTCCCGGCCGGGCAAGACGATTGCCTCAGGCGCATGGAACGGACCATGGTGATGACAGGACCGGCTATGGCGGCGGCCTACCCATCATCGGGACAAACGGCGCGGAAAATTTTCAATCGACGCCCGGCGAAGCCTTTTCACCGGGCCAAGACATGGAGCTTTTCTCGACATGCGCGTACTTGTCCTGCATTCCCATCCCCTCGATGAAAGCTATGGCCGGGCGCTTTACCGCCAGACCTGCGAAAGCCTGACGAGAGCCGGCCACGAGGTCGACGGCTGCAATCTCTACGAGGAAGGCTTCGACCCGGTTCTCTCCGCCCATGATCGCCGCGTCTATCACGACTTTCCGGAAAACACGGTGCTGGTAAAATCCTATGTGGAACGGTTGCAATCCGCCGAAGCGCTGGTGATCGTCACACCCGTCTGGAACTTCGGCTTTCCGGCCATGCTGAAAGGCTATTTCGACCGCGTCTGGGTCAAGGGCGTTTCCTTCGACCTCGAAGACGGCAAACTGACGCCGACGCTTCGCCACATAAAGAAGCTGGCCGCCGTCATGACCTATGGCGCTACGCCGTGGCGCGCCTTCCTGGTCGGCAATCCACCGAAGAAGATCGTCACCCGCGTGCTGCGCGCCCAGATCAGGATCGGCGCACCGGTGAAATATCTTGCCCATTACGACATGAACAACTGCACCGACGAAACGAGAGCAGCCTTCCTGGCCAAGGTAAAGCGCGAGATGGAACGCTTCTGATCCGCCTCCCGGCTTGTTGAGCCCTTCGTTTCCTGCGAAAAGATCGTGGGGAACCAACGAAGAGACCGATATGACCGCCGGGCATCCGCTCTACCGACGCATCGTCGCTCCCATGCGGCCACGCAACCCTGATGAGCATCATCGCGTGGCAACGCCTCTGGAACTGCTGTTCGACCTTGTGACAGTGATTGCGGTCGCCTCAGCCGCCGCCGGCCTCCACCATGGCATTTCGGAGGGCCATGCGCTTCAGGCGCTGCCACTGTTCGGCATGGCGTTCTTCGCCATCTGGTGGGCCTGGATGAACTTCACCTGGTTCGCTTCGGCCTACGACAACGACGACACCCTTTACCGGCTCCTCACCATGGCGATCATGGCCGGCTCGCTCGTCATGGCGGCCGGCATTCCGAACCTCTTCGCGAGCGAGCCGAATTTCACCCCGGTCATTCTCGGCTACGTGGTGATGCGCCTCGCCATGATCGTTTTGTGGTTGCGCGCGGCCATCGCTGATCCTGTCCATCGGAAAACGGCCGTCGCCTATGCGGTCGGCATCGGCGTGGTGCAGGTCTACTGGGTGATCTTCCTTCTGGTACAGCCGCTCTCGACCGGCATCGCCTACGGCATGTGGATCGTCGGCGCACTTCTTGAAATCGCTGTTCCCGCCATAGCGGAATCGCTGACCTCGAACACACCGTGGCACCGCCATCACATCATGGAGCGTTACGGCCTGCTCAACATCATCGTGCTCGGCGAAACCCTTCTGGCCGGCACGATGGCGCTGCGCGAAACGGTCGAGCATTTCGACATCATGCTGGTCCACACCGCGCTTTCCGCGCTGGTGATCGTCTTTTCGCTCTGGTGGGTCTACTTCGCGCCGGACGAACACCTGCCGACGCGTTCCCTGAGGAGGTCTCTCATCTGGGGTTACGGACATTTCTTCATTTTCGCATCGGGAGCGGCCGTGGGCGCCGGCTTTGCCGCGCTCGTCGATGTCATTACCCATCATGCAGAAATTTCGATCCTGGCGGGCGATTATGCGGTCGCCATCCCCGTCGCGACCTATTTTTCCGCTCTCTGGATCGTCCGGGACCGTTATGCCGGAAACGGCCTGGCAACGGCGGTCCTGCCCCTCTTCGCCGCGCTGGCGCTTGCCGCGCCCGTGGCGGGGCTCGGTCTGGAGGGCGTCGCAGCCATGGCTGCGCTCTGCGCGGCTTCGCGCTCGTGGTTGATGCCCCGACAAGCCTCGAAAGCGGAAGAACATCGCCACTGAGGCAAAAATCCACGCCTTGGATCGGCATATGAAAACCGGCCGGCGAACACCGGCCGGCCCGCTTATCCGCTACATGCTCCACCTACTGCAGCACCCGAACCACCACATAGGTTTCCGGATCGACGATCACGCGTTGGTTGTTCACCACAGCATAGGCATAGGTCGGGTCCTCCGGCACTGGAGTGAGTACGACCTCCGGCGGCAAGGGTTCACCGATCACGACCGGCTGCTGGATGACGATCGGCTGCGGCGGCAGGGGCTGCTGTTCCACATAGGTGACGACGCGCTGCGGTGGCGGATCGACAGCCGTGCCGGCAACCGCGCCGACAACACCGCCTACCGCCGCTCCGACCGGGCCGCCCACGATGGCGCCGGTGACGGCGCCGCCCGCGGCCCCCGTTACGGTGCCCTCCTGCGCCAGTGCCGGCGCGCCGACAAGCGCAAGTAATGCTGCAGAAGCAGCAAGAATCTTCATGGTCATGGCGAGTTCCTTTCGTTTCTGTCATGCCAATGAAGAAACAACACCAATCACAGAGATTTGTTCCGGCGAGATTCACCCCGAAAAATAGGTAGACAACGCCTCATTTTCCGGACGAAGCAAAAGATATTTTCAGTTTCAACTCAAAGATACGAAGAAACGAAATCAGAACACCTTTGCCGCCGTCACTTCCACCTCGACCAGGAAATCGGCGCGGGTGAAGCCGCCGACGACGATGAGGGTGGATACCGGCTTTGGCTCCAGCGTGTAGCGGTCACGAACGGCCATATAGGCGGGAAAATCCTCGCGCTTCGTGACGAAGCCGGAAATGCGGATGACATCGGCAAAACTCATGCCGGCTTCATCGAGGATCGCCTTGATTGCCTCAAAGCAGAGTTCCGCCTGGCCGGTGACATCCGGGGGAATGCTGTCGTCGACGGCAATGCCCAGCTGGCCGGAGGTTACCAGCAGGCTGGCGCCCGGCGGCACCAGCAGGCCGTGATTGTAGTTTCCGAACGGCGGTCGAACGGATGGCGGATTGAAGATACGTTTCACGGGGTTTCGCTCCTTGGGCTCGCAGCGGCGTCGCTCCGGTTTCGCCGGACTTCGTAGAAGATATGGCCGAACAATGCCGCCAGCACGATCGGGCCGCCCACGAGCGTCGCTGCCGAGGGCGTTTCACCGAGGACCAGCCAGACCCACAGCGGCGTCAGCGGCACCTCGAGCGAAGTCAGCAGACTGGCATCCGCAGCCGGAAGACGGCGCGAACCGGCGGTATAGAGGATGAGACCGAGCGCATTCTGCACCATGCCGAAGACGACGATAAGCCCCATATCTCCGGCGCTGACGGAGAAAGGCGCGGCGAACCAGAAGGTCATAAGCGAGCAGAGCCAGGCCGAGCCCGCCATCGCCGGCAGCATGGGCACGCCGCGATGCTTGCGCATGACGGTTGCGAGAGCGGCGACGGAGAGCGTCATCAGAGCGGCAAGCCCCTTGCCGAAAAGCCCACCCTCTTCGCCGCCGCTGTCGGCCAGCATGACCAGCACGCCGCAGACCGCGACAGCGCTGGCGATCAGCGTCGAGCGCGTCGGCTTTTCCCCGATCCAGAGATAGGCCACCGCCGCGGTGACGAAGGGCACCGTGGCATAGATCACCATCGCATCGGCGACCGAGGTGTAATACATCGAGCCGATGCCGGTAATCATGCTGATGGCGGAAAAGAACATCGCGAGAAGCGATGGGGAGCGCATGCGCCGAAGGATCGAAAACGCCGCGCCACGCTCCAGATAGAAGAACAGGAGGAGCACGCAACTCCCCGACACCAGGCCCCGCCAGAACAGCATGGTCATGACGTCGGTCGTGATCGATCGGATAAACAGGCCGGACGAGGACCAGGCAAGTGCTGACGTCGCAACATACATCACGCCGAGACGATATTGCCGGGGGTCGTCGAGGGTCATGGAAAAACCAGTCTGAATGAGATGCGTGAAGGAGTATCGCGGCTGACCGGCAGCGGCAAGCGCGGGCTGCGGCGGTTTCGGTCGCGGAAAGAAGAAAGGCCCGCCTTCGCGGCAAGCCTTTCTTCGCCGCCGTAGCGACGGCCTCAGTCGCCGTAGCCGACGATGCCCTTTATCTCCAGGAAGTCATGAATGCCCCAGTCGGCATATTCGCGGCCGTTGCCGGACTGCTTGTAGCCGCCGAAAGGCGCAAACGTATCCCACTCCGGATAATTGAGGTAAACGGAGCCCGCCCGCATGCGGGCTGCCACCTTTCGGGCATGGGCGATGTCCTGCGACTGCACATAGGCCGCAAGCCCGTAAACCGTGTCGTTGGCGATGGCCACGGCCTCTTCCTCGTCCCTGTAGGGCAGGATCGACAACACCGGCCCGAAGATTTCTTCCCGTGCGATCGTCATGTCGTTGCTGACATTGCCGAAGACGGTCGGACGGACATAGTAGCCGCGATTGAGGTTTTCCGGGCGGCCGGGACCACCCGTCACCAGCGTCGCCCCCTCCTTGATGCCGGCCTCGATCAGCCGCTGGATCTTGTCGAACTGCAACTGGCTGACCACCGGACCGAGCACGGTCTCGTCCGAACGCGGGTCGCCGACCACGAATGTTTCGGCTTCCGACTTGGCATAGCCCAGGGCTTCGTCGTGACGCTCGGCCGGCACCAGCATGCGCGTCGGGGCATCGCAGGACTGGCCGGAATTGCCGAAGCAGCCCTGAACGCCCTTTCGCACCGCCGTCTCGAAATCCGCGTCCGGCAGGATGATGTTGGCCGACTTGCCGCCAAGCTCCTGTGCCACGCGCTTGACCGTATCGGCGGCCGTCTTGGCAACGATGATGCCGGCGCGGGTAGAGCCGGTGAAGGAAACCATGTCGACATCGGGATGACCGGCCATGACCTGACCGACATCGGGACCGGTGCCCTGCACCATGTTGTAGACGCCCTTCGGCACGCCGGCGGCCTCCATCACCTCCGAGAAGACAACACCCGAAATGGGAGCGATCTCTGACGGCTTCAGCACAACCGTGCAGCCGGCCGCAATCGCCGGAGCCACCTTGCAGACGATCTGGTTGAGCGGCCAGTTCCACGGCGTAATCAGCGCACAGACACCGATCGGCTCCTTGACGACCGTGGTAGAGCCGCGCTTTTCGCTGAACTCATAGGTTTCCAGCGCCGCGATGGTGGCTTCCATATGCGCGCGACCGGCCCAGGCCTGCGCCTCGCGGGCGAAGGAAAGCGGCGCGCCCATTTCCTGGCTGACGGCCTGGGCGATATCCTCGAACCGTTCGTTATAGACTTCGAGAATTTTCTTCAGCAGCGCCAACCGCTCCGCCACAGGCCACAGCGAGAAGGAAGCGAATGCCCGCTTTGCAGCAGCCACGGCCTTGTCGACATCGGCCTTCGAACCCACCGAAATCTGCGTGTAGGCTTCTTCCGTCGAAGGGTCGATCACATCCAGGACCGAGGGCACGACGGGATCGACCCATGCGCCGTCGATAAAGAACTTCAGATGATGGGACATGCCGGGCTCCGTCAAAAAGGAAAGGGGATTTGTCGCGGCGAACTATCGGTCAAGGCAGGGTGGACCGCAAGACGGGCGTGTCACAGGCTGGAAGATTCTCCAGCGATGAAGGGGACTTACTTCTCCAGACTGTCGAGCAGCCGATACCAGGTGATCGCTGCCGCCACGCCGATCTGTCGAAGGCCGTGCAAAGGAATGGGATGGATGGCGGACACCGGCAGCGGCAAGACGGCCCGGTCCCCGGTCTCGATGTATGTCGCAAGATGCGGCCCCATCGCCGTCATCAGTCCGACGCCGCGTCCCTGGCAGCCGGCCACCATCAGCAGACCCTTTTCCGGTTCGTGCACATGCGGCAGGTGGTCCGGCGTCACCGCAACCCGTCCGAACCACCGGCGCTCGACCGGAATGCCCGCGAGATCCGGAAAAATGCGCAGCATTGCCCGTCGCAGATGATCCCAATCCTCCTCGCCCTGCGGCTCGGACATGCGGCCCCGCCCTCCAAGCACCAGTCGCCCGTCCGGGCTTTTCCGATAATAGACGAGGATGCGGCGGCTGTCCGAAACGGCCTGCCCGTGCGGCAGAATGATCTCCTGCTGCGCCTCGCTCAGCGGTGCGGTGGCGATCTGGAAGGAATGCAATGGCACGATGCTTTGGGCCAGCCCCGGCACGAGCCGGCCGGAATAGGCATTCGTCGCAACCAGAACCGCCCGGGCTGAAATGGAATGGCCGCCGGAGAGCAGGACCGTCCAGGCACCGCTCTCCTGTCGCAGATCCGTAACGGTCTCGTTCGTCGCGATGCGCGCACCGGCTGCGATTGCAAGACGCGCCAGTTCGCAGACGAAGGCGAGCGGGTTGATGACCCCGGCCCGTCGGTCGAGCCAGCCGCCGAGATAGCCGTGCGCACCGGTCATCAGCGCGATATCGGATGCATTGAGCAGCGTCACGTCGGCCCCGCGAGCGCGCCACTGCGTGGTGCGCTCCTCGGCATTGTCCATGGCGGTGTGGGTATGGGCGGCCTGTATCCAGCCATTGCGCAGATATTCGACATCGAGCCCCTCGCCCTCGATGAGGTCGAAGACGGCATCCGCCGTGCGCGACGCGAAATCGATCAGGCGCTCGCCCTTTTCCTCTCCGAAGCGGGCAATCAGTCATTCGGGATCGTATTTGAGACCGGGAATGACCTGCCCGCCGTTCAGTCCGGAAGCACCTTCACCGATGTCTCGGGCCTCCACGACCCTGACGACCAGTCCGTTGCGGGCCGCCGCAAGCGCCGTCGACAATCCCTGGAAACCCGCGCCGACGACGACGAGATCCACCACCTCGCGCGATCTGACCGGCGCGACAACGATCCGCTCACGATCGGGCCGCCTCCATACAGGGCAGGAGAACTGCGACGGCGTCATAATCAATATCCTGAAAATATATCAATTAACTGCCGCGCAGACTGAACGCGGCACTTTTCAAAATCAATAGATTTTTAGGGAGCATGCACCCTATCAACAGACACCGGAGGATATCAGTGCGGGCTCTCCGCCCGCTCCGGAAGTCGCCAGTCGATCGGCTCCAGCCCGCGCGACTGCAGGAACTCGTTGGCCTTGGAAAAATGCCGGCATCCGAAGAAGCCGTTATGGGCCGAAAGCGGCGACGGATGCGGCGCCTTTAACACCAGATGGCGGTTGCGGTCGACAAAGGCGGCCTTCTTCTGCGCATAGGAGCCCCACAGAATGAAGACGACATTTTCACATTCGTCATTGACCGCCCGAATGACGGCGTCGGTGAAGCGTTCCCAGCCGTGCCCCTGATGGGCGCCGGCGCGCGCCTCCTCCACCGTCAGCACGCTGTTGAGCAGCAGCACACCCTGCTGCGCCCAGCTTTCGAGAAACCCGTGACGGGCCGGCGCAATGCCAAGGTCGGTTTCCAGTTCCTTGTAGATATTGACGAGGGACGGCGGAATACGGACGCCGGGCTGCACGCTGAAGCAGAGGCCATGCGCCTGCCCGGCGCCGTGATAGGGGTCCTGGCCGAGGATGACCACCCGGACGTTCTGCAACGGCGTCAGATCCAGCGCGCGGAAATATTCGCTACCCCTCGGGAAAATGCGCTTGCCGTTCGCCTTCTCGGCAACCAGGAAATCCTTCAACTGCTGCATGTAGGGGCTGGCAAATTCCGCTCCCAATACCCGCTTCCAGCTTTCCTCAAGCCTGACATCCGACGAAGTCATGTGATCTCACCGTCCTGCGTTTCAGTTCCGAGGCGATTGAAGGACGAATGACGGAACTGTCAATCCCGTAAAGGGCGATACCGCCGGTCGCGAAGGCGGAGAGCGCAAATCCCCTCCCCGACCATGCCAATATAGAGGAAGCCGCGCGGTATATTAGTCCCGGTAAAATCAATAACAGCCATATTTGCCAAACTGTCACAAGCCGATGCTATGCCGAATCTTATACGGTGAGGTTGTGCCATGACTCTGCTGATATGGTTCTGCGCGTTAGCCCTTGTTGTCCATCTGCTCAGCATCGTTCTGGTGCTGATCTGGAGAAGCCACGGACGGGAAGAGCCTCTTCCCGCCAGCCGTCCCGCCGTGACGATCGTCAGGCCCGTCTGCGGGCTTGAGAACAATCTCGAAGCCACGCTGTCATCCGCCTTTCGGCTCGACTGGCCGGACTACGAGATCGTGTTCTGCGTCGCGGCCGCCGGCGATCCGGCAATTGCCGTCGCCCGACGCTGCATGGCATCCCATCCGCATATCCCGGCCCGCCTGCTGGTCGGCGAGGACAGGATCAGCGTCAACCCGAAGCTGAACAACGTCGTCAAGGGATGGCGCTCCGCAAGGCACGACTGGATCATCGTCGCCGACAGCAACGTGCTGATGCCCCAAGACTATATCCAGAGACTCTTCGCACGCTGGCTTCCCGGCACCGGCCTCGTCTGCTCACCGCCGGTCGGATCGTCGCCCGAAGGCGTCTCGGCGGAAATCGAATGCGCATGGCTGAACAGCTTCCAGGCGCGCTGGCAATTGCTGGCCGATGCCATCGGGCTCGGCTTTGCCCAGGGCAAGACCATGCTGCTCAACCGCCAGATCATGGCGCGGGCCGGAGGATTCGAGCGCCTGGGCGAGGAAGTGGCCGAGGACGCGGCGGCAACGGCGCTCATCCGGGAAATGGGACTGAAGGTCAGGCTGGTGAAGGAGCCCTTCTTTCAGCCGCTCGGAGAGCGCAATCTCGCCTCCGTCTGGAAGCGCCAGCTGCGCTGGGCTCGCCTGCGCCGAGCATCCTTCCCGCTCTACTTCGTGCCGGAACTCTTTACCGGTTGTGCCTTGCCTCTCCTAGCGTTGATGGTTCTCGTCGCCTCCGGCACCTGCACGGCACTGAGTGCTTTCCTCTATGTCTCCGCCTGGTATTCCGGGGAAATCCTGATGAACCGCAGCTTCGGCTGGCATATGGGCAGGCTCAGCCTGCCGGCCATGGCGATGCGCGATCTCGCGCTTCCGGTTCTCTGGATCGCCGCATGGTTCGGCAACGGCTTCGTCTGGCGCGGCAACGCCATGTCGGTAGCGTCCGCCGAGGAAACCGAAACGTCATCGGCCAAAACCCGTATCCGCCGTGTCGTCGATAAGACACGGGAGCGTGCGAGAACGCTCACGGCGGCATTCCGGCATTAGGGCAGCGCCCGCCGACACCCCCGCCGCTTGCAGGAAACGCAACGGATGAAAGGCACCCTGCGAGCGGAGGCGATGCCGAAGCGCCACCCCCGCCCGCAGGGAGGTTTCCTCAGATCACGCCCGAGCTCATTTCGCCGGCGATGTATTCGGCCTGCCGGATCGCCAGCGTCACGATGGTCAGCGTCGGGTTCTCCGCTCCGCCTGTGGTGAACTGGCTGCCGTCCGAGATGAACAGGTTCTTGATGTCGTGCGTCTGGCCATGCTTGTTGACCACGCCGTCCTGCGCCTTCTCGCTCATCCGGTTGGTGCCGAGATTGTGCGTCGAGGGATAGGGCGGTGTCGGGAAGGAGCGGGTCGCCCCGACCGCCTCGTAGAGCGCCATGCCCTGTTTGTAGGCGTGGTTGCGCATGGCGTCGTCGTTCGGATGATCGGTGAACCAGACATCCGGGATCGGCATGCCGTACTTGTCCTTCAGTTCCTTGTGCAGCTTCACCGCATTCTGCTCCTGCGGCATGTCCTCGCCGACGATCCACATGCCCGCCATGTTGGCGTAATTGTCGAGCGCCGAGGTGAACGAACGACCCCAGCCGCCGGGATCGAGGAAGGCCGCCATGAAGGGAAGCCCCAACGACAGCGTTTCCAGCTCATAGCCGCCGACGAAGCCGCGCGACGGATCGTGCTTCGCCTCGTCGCGGATGATGCCGGCCATGGTCGTTCCGCGATACATATGTACCGGCTTCTCGAACACGGCATAGACCGAGCCGGTCGTGTGGCGCATGTAGTTCTTGCCCACCTGACCGGACGAGTTGGCAAGCCCGTCCGGAAACATCGAGGAATGCGAATTGAGCAGCAATCGCGGGCTTTCGATCGAATTGCCGGCGACCGCGACGATGCGGGCCTTCTGGCTCTGCAGCTTGCCGTCCTTGTCGGCATAAACGACCGCCGTCACCTTGCCGGACTTGTCATGCTCGATCTTCACCACATGAGAATTCGGCCTGACTTCCAGCTTGCCGGTCGCCTCGCCTTTCGGGATTTCGGTGTAAAGCGTCGACCACTTGGCGCCCCACTTGCAGCCCTGAAAACAGAATCCCGTCTGCTGACAGCCGACACGGCCGTCGCGGTCGGCGGAGTTGATCGCCATCCGTCCGGTATGGCACTCCTGATAGCCGAGCTTGTCGGCACCCGCCTTGAAGACCTTGAAGTTGTTGTTCCCCGGCAGTCCCTCGATGCCGTTGGTGCGGGTCACGCCCATCTTGTCTTCTGCCCTGGCATAATAGGGTTCGAGGTCCGCGAGCGTGATCGGCCAGTCGAGAAGGTTGGCGCCCTCCACCTTGCCGTAATGGGTGAGCGTCTTGAACTCGTGTTCCTGAAAACGCAGCGAAGCGCCCGCCCAGTGGGTGGTGGTGCCGCCGACCGCCTTGACGATCCAGGCCGGCAGGTTCGGAAAGTCCTTCGCCACGCGCCAGCCGCCGCCCGTGGTGCGATGATCGAGCCAGGCGAGCTGGGCGAAGCTGTCCCATTCGTCATTGATGAAGTCTTCGTGCTCGATCCGGTTACCGGCCTCGAGAACGACGACGTCGATGCCCTTCTGGGCAAGTTCGTTGCCGAGCGTTCCGCCGCCGGCACCCGAACCGATGATGACGACCACGCTGTCGTCGTTGAGATCATAAGGCGCTGCCATGGTTTCCTCCCAGGAATATCAGTCGGGAATGTCCTCAATGCGCCGCCGCCCCGCTATCGGCGGGTCTCCTCGGGCGGCTTGGATCGTCGGTATGCAATCGGGGCGTCAGAGCCATTCGAGATCGTCGAAGCCGCGGTGGATATAGCCGCCCTTCGAGAAGGACTCGCCCTCGTAGCCGAAGATCGGCCACAGCTCCTTCTGGTTATAGAGGCTGACCACGAGGTCGCCCCGCACCGCCTGGAAGAAGGGCGTCTTCTCGATGTCGCGCAGGATCGCCACGCGCTCATCCTCCCAGCCAAGGCCGAAGTAGCCGCCGGCGCCGGCGCGCTTGTCGAGATCGGCGATGCCCTCCTCCACCAGCTTCTTGTGCGCGGGCTCCTTTGCCGCGAGATCGTCCTGCCCCTTGACGGCGACCGCATAGAAACGGTCGGCAAGCTGGTCGTGCGGATAGATATCGCGGGCGAGCTTGATGAGCGTCGCCATGGTTTCGGGCTTGAGGGCCTTGGCTTCGAGCGCCCAGGCCGCCTGCGGACAGATCACCGCCGAACCGCTGATGACGAGCAGCGCACCCACGCTGCCGGTCTTCAGCAGGTCGCGGCGCGAAAGCCCGTTGGTCTTTTCGTAAAGCGTTACCACGTCAGTCTCCTCCCAAGGTCTTGTGGCAATCGACGGACCCTCATCCTCCGGTCCGTCAGGAGCGGCGCGCGAACGCGCCGCCCGATGTCATCGTACGGCCGGAAAGTCCTCCAACCCTCCGACGACACGGATCACTTGAACCGTCCGTGACGTTGCAGGACCTCGATCTTGTAGCCGTCCGGATCGGTGATGAAGAAGAAGCGGGCGAAGAGCGCGCCATCGCGGTTGAACTCGACGATCTTGTTCGGGTTGAGCCCAAGATCCGTGAGCCTCTTGTGCTCGGCATCGAGATCGGTGACGCTGACGGCGAGATGGCCGTAGCCGTTGCCGAGCTCGTAGGCTTCCTCGCGGCCCTTGTTGACGGTGAGCTCGAGCTCGAATTCCGTCTCCGCATTGCTGAGATAGATCAGCGTGAAGGTGTCGAAATCCAACCTTTCGGCAATCTGCAGTCCGAAAGCCTGTTCGTAGAACGCGACGGACCGGGCTTCTTCCAGCACCCGGATCATCGAATGGATCATCTTCGCCAAGGGCAACTCCTGATTCATGCATTTCATCGATGCTGAAGAGTTTCCTATGACGGCGGCAAATCGGGTAGCAGCCCACTACCGCATGCATGATTTCGAGTGTTTTTTTTCGTATTCTTTCCGTTTGAGGGAAAGCGTTACGGCGATTTGCGAAATTGACCGCGGTCACGCCCGGTCCCATAATGGCTCAAAACAAGAAACGCCGGAGGAGCATGCCATGTGTGAAGTCTTTGCCGGACAGGACCCGGCCCGCTACCGCGCAGTCAATCGCTCGGTGAGGATCGGCGGCCACTCGACCAGCATCCAGATCGAGGCAGCCTTCTGGGACCTGATCGACGAGATCGCGGCGGGACAGTCGATGTCGACCTCGCGCTTTCTCTCCACACTCTATGACGAAGCGCTGGAGCGGAACGGCACGGTGTCCAATTTCGCCTCGCTTTTGAGGACAAGCTGTCTGATTTACCTGATGGGCAAGGCCCAGCAGCCGGATGTGCAGCAGCCCTTCCACATCATCGCTGCGGAATAGGCAATAAAAAACGCGGCCCGCTTCGAGGTCGGGCCGCGCTTTGCATTGGGTCGCCGTCTTGGGTTGGCGCCGAACGAACGCTTACTCCGCTGCCTGCAGCTCGGGACGCTTGACATCGTCCTCATAGACGACACCGCCGAGAGCCGCATGGAAGAGCTGCTCGTCGAGCTCGCCTTCCCAACGCGCAACGACGACGGTCGCAACCGCATTGCCGATGAAGTTGGTGAGCGCTCGGCATTCCGACATGAAGCGGTCGATGCCGAGGATCAGCGCCATGCCGGCAACCGGAACGGACGGGACGACCGAAAGGGTCGCGGCAAGCGTGATGAAGCCGGCGCCGGTGATCCCGGCAGCACCCTTCGAGCTCAGCATCGCAACGGCAAGCAGCAGGATCTGGTCGCCGAGCGACAGGTGGATGTCTGTCGCCTGGGCGATGAACAGCGCGGCAAGCGTCATGTAGATGTTGGTGCCGTCAAGATTGAAGGAATAGCCGGTCGGAATGACGAGACCGACGACCGAGCGCTTGCAGCCGGCCTTTTCCATCTTGTTCATCAGGCCGGGAAGCGCGGCTTCGGAAGAAGACGTGCCGAGAACCAGAAGCAGCTCTTCCTTGATGTAACGGATGAGCGCGAGGATCGAGAAACCGTTGTAGCGGGCGACGGCACCGAGAACCACCACCACGAACAGGATGGAGGTAAGGTAGAAGGTGCCGATCAGCATGGCGAGGTTCGCGACCGACGCGATGCCGTACTTGCCGATGGTAAACGCCATCGCGCCGAAGGCGCCGATCGGGGCGGCCTTCATCAGGATGGCGACCAGCTTGAAGACCGGGTTGATGACGGCATGCAGGAAGTCGGTGACCGGCTGGCCGCGTTCGCCGACCAGCGCCAGCGAAATACCGAAGAGCACCGAGAAGAACAGCACCTGCAGGATATCCCCATCGGCGAAGGCGCCGACGATGGTCGTCGGGATGATGTTCATCAGGAAGCCGATGATACTCGAGTCATGGGCCTTTTCGGCGTAGGAAGCGACCGCCTTGGCGTCAAGCGAGGCCGGATCGATATGCATGCCCGAACCCGGCTGGATGACGTTGGCGACGATGAGACCGACAACCAGCGCCAGCGTCGAGAAGGTCAGGAAGTAGAGCATCGCCTTGCCGGCAACGCGACCCACCTTCTTCATGTCGGTCATGCCTGCAATGCCGGTGGAAACCGTCAGGAAGATGACCGGCGCGATAATCATCTTGACGAGCTTGATGAAGGCGTCGCCGAGCGGCTTCAACTGCGTGCCGATATCTGGATAGAAATGGCCGAGCAGGATGCCGGCTACGATCGCCGCCAGAACCTGGACGTAGAGATGCTTGTACAAAGGCTGCTTGCCCCCGGAAATCGGGGCCGCGGATGGGATATTCATGATGTCCTCCGTTTCGTACCCTGTCGGAACGAGTTCCGGCCTCCCGGGCACAGCGATATGAACGATAGCAACGGTTCAGCGTTGTATTTACCGAGCAGCAAGACTTGTGCCAGAATTGCGAAATATCGAATAAGCCATTGATATAAATGAGATTAAGCATTCACAGAATTGCCACAACCTCATGAAGAGTGCGACTTTCCGCACAAATCTCTTGGCTTTCCGTGCGATTTGACGCACAGTGAAGCCATGTTCTCTCGCCTCAAGATGAAGGATCATTCCGCCTGGGCTGTCTTTGCCCTTGTCGCGGCGCTCATTCTCGCCGGCGGCTCCTATTATGCGGGCCGCGTCGGCCGCGACGAGGCCCTGGTGACGCTCTCGGAAGACGCCGGCAACGACGTGGCGCTGAAGAGCGCATTGCTCCAGGCCGTTCTGGAGCGGCCGCGATCCCTACCGATGGTGCTGGCCGACGATGCCGAGCTGCGCAGCGCGCTTTTCACCGAAAGCGAGGGCGCTATCACCCATCTCAACCGGAAACTCGAAAAACTGGTAGAGGACAGCCAGGCTGCGGTCATCTACGTCATCCCGCCGAATGGCATCGCCATGGCGGCCAGCAATTGGCGGCAGACGGACAGTTTCGTCGGCAACGATTACAGCTTCCGGGAATATTTCACCCGTGCGATGGCGACGGGCAGCGGCGAGCACTACGCGCTCGGAACCGTGAGCAAACGGCCGGGCCTTTACATTTCCCGCCGGGTCGAAAGCGGCGATGGCAGGGCGCTCGGCGTCGTCGTCGTCAAGGTGGAATTCGATGGACTGGAAAAGGACTGGGGTCTTTCCGGAAAGCCGACCTTCGTCACCGACCGCAACGGCATCGTGCTGATTACCAGCAGGCCGGAATGGCGTTTTTCCTCGATCGCCGCAATCTCCCCCGAAAAGCGCGAGGAGATCCGCGAGAGCCTGCAATTCGGCGAGGCCTCCCTGACGATGTTGCCGATTGCGCCGCCGCTTCAGGCGGGCGGCACGCCCCTCGTCAGGGTCAATGCGTCTGGCATGAGGGAAACCGGACGTTTTCTGGCACTCGCCTTGCCCGTACCGACCACGCCATGGAGCCTGCACCTTCTGGTGCCGGCCGACGCCGCACTGAAAGCGGGCGCGCTGCAAGGCCGCCTGCTGGCGCTTGCCGGATTGCTGCCGCTTGTCGGCCTTGCCGCCTTCTGGCTTTTCCGCTCGCAGCGCACGCGCCAGCGCGAGGCCGAAGAGAGGGCGGCCCGGGACGAACTGGAGCGCAAGGTCAGGGAACGGACGGGAGAGCTCAGCCTCGCCCGTGACCGGCTGGAAACGGAAATCGAGGAACATCGCGCCACCGAAACGCGACTGCAGAAGGTACAGCAGGAACTGGTGCAGGCAAACCGCCTCGCCATTCTCGGCCAGGTCGCGGCCGGCGTCGCCCATGAGATCAACCAGCCGGTCGCCACGATCCGCGCCTATGCCGACAATGCCAGCACCTTCCTTTCGCGCGGCCAGAGCGAACCGGCCGCGGAAAATCTTGCCTTCATCGCCAGGCTCACCGAGCGCATCGGCACGATCACCGACGAACTCAAGACCTTTGCCCGCAAGGGTCGCGCGGCTGCGGAACCGGTGGCGTTGAAAACCGTGATCGACGGCGCGCTGCTGCTGCTCAGGAGCCGGTTCTCCGGCCGCCTCGACATGCTGCGCGTCGCCGACATCCCCGCCAACATTCACGTGCTCGGCAACCGTGTCCGGCTGGAACAGGTGCTGATAAACCTCTTCCAGAACGCGCTCGAAGCCATAGCCGGCCGCGCCGACGGCCGCATCGATGTATGCCTCGGCGAGAGCAACGAAGGCGAAGCCGCAATCGTCGTCACCGACAACGGCCCCGGCATCCCGCCCGAAATCCTCAAAGGTCTGTTCACGCCGTTCAACACCTCCAAGGAAGGCGGCCTCGGCCTCGGGCTGGTGATCTCCAAGGATATTGTCGGGGACTATGGCGGACGCATCGCCGTCGACAGTGGCCCGAACGGCACAACCTTCACCGTGACCCTGAAACGAGCCTGAGACCATGCAGGACAAGACCGATATCATCCTCATCGACGACGACGCCGACCTGCGCCGGGCCACCCGGCAGACGCTGGAACTGGCCGGCTTCGCGGTAGAGGATCATGCCGATGCCAAGTCTGCCCTCGGCATGCTTTCGGCCGCATCTCCCGCCGTGGTCGTGACCGATATTCGCATGCCCGGCATGGACGGACTGGAGCTTTTCGCCCGCATCAAGACCATCGATCAGGACCTGCCCGTCATCCTGATTACCGGCCACGGCGACATCGCGATGGCCGTACAGGCGATGCATGACGGCGCCTACGACTTCATCGCCAAGCCGTTTCCGGCGGACCGGCTGGCGCAGACCGTGCGCCGTGCGGTCGAGAAACGCCGTCTGGTGCTGGAGAACCGGGCGTTGCGGAAGGCGGCGGAGGAAAGCAGCGACGACTTGCCGCTCATCGGCCAGACGCCCGCCATGGAACACCTGCGCCAGACACTCCGCCAGATCGCCGACACCGATGTCGACGTGCTGATCGCCGGCGAGACGGGAAGCGGCAAGGAGGTCGTGGCAACCCTGCTGCATCGCTGGAGCCGCAGGCGAAGCGGCAATTTCGTCGCCCTCAACTGCGGTGCGCTGCCGGAAACGGTGATCGAAAGCGAACTGTTCGGCCACGAGGCCGGTGCTTTCACCGGCGCCCAGAAGAAGCGCATCGGCCGCATAGAACATGCAAGCGGCGGCACGCTTTTCCTCGATGAGATCGAAAGCATGCCGGTCGCGACGCAGGTGAAGATGCTGCGCGTTCTGGAAATGCGGGAAGTAAGCCCGCTTGGCACCAACGAGGTGCGTCCCGTCGACCTCCGGGTCGTCGCCGCGGCGAAGGTCGATCTCGGCAATCCGGCGGAGCGCGGCGATTTTCGCGAGGACCTCTACTACCGCCTCAATGTCGTGACGGTTTCCATTCCTCCGCTACGCGAGCGGCGGGCGGACATCCCTCTCCTGTTCTCCCACTTCCTGACCCGCGCCGCCGAACGCTTCCACAGGGAGGTACCGCGGCTGACATCCGCCGTGCACCGACATCTCGAAAGCCATTCCTGGCCGGGCAATGTCCGTGAACTCGCCCATTATGCGGAGCGGGTGGCCCTCGGCCTCGCCGAGGCGCCCGCGTCCTCCCCGACCTCGGGCGCAATAGCGTCCAACGGCCATGCAAGCCTGCCGGAGAGAATGGAACAGCACGAAGCCGAATTGATCCGCGCGGCGCTGATCGAGAACGGCGGCGACGTCCGCCGCACGATTGAGGCGCTGCAGATTCCCCGCAAGACCTTCTACGACAAGCTGCAGCGGCACGGCATCAATCGGGCGGACTATGAATAGGAATGCTCCAAAGGACGCGCGCTATTCGTCGTCGATGCGCAGCGGCGCGCGACTGTGCTCGTTGCTCGCCTCCGCCGCCTTGTAGAGAAGCTTCACCAGCACCTCGCCTTCGCCGACCGAAAGCCCGGCGAGAATGCGTTGCTGCACCTTCTCGACCAGCGGCTCGATATCGTTGCGAACACGCTTTCCCTCCTCCGTGAGATGGAGTTGCTTGGCGCGCCGGTCCTGGCTGCTGGTGCCGCGATGCACCAGCCCCTTGCCGACCAGGCGGCTGACCACCCCGCCTATGGTGGCGCGGTCATAGGCGATACGTGCCGCAAGCGTCGCCTGATCGATCCCGGGCGCGACCTCGATCTCGGCCAAGGCCGCATATTGAACCGGTGTAAGGTCGTATCCTGCCCGGCCGACCTCTTCGAGGAAGAGCGAGACGGCCGCCTGGTTCAGGCGGCGGATCAGGTGTCCCGGGCTATGCGCGATTTTCGATATGCTCATACCGGCCTCCCGGCCTCGTCCGCGGAGCCCCGCGGAACCGCTGGGCGTCATCTGACGCGCTTAGATAGGGCGGAAATAACCGGCTGCCACAGGTAACATGCCGAAAGAAGACAGGTTCAATCGTCGGCGACGAAGCCGGCGGCGGCATCCACTTCGGAGACATCGACCTGCGCCATGGCGCCCTCAAGCTCTTCGAGAAGCTTCTGCAGGTCGCGCATCCGCTCGGCCCCGTAGGCATGGATGATCTCGCTGTAGATCTCGTCGGAATGACGGGTCATCTTCTCGATCAGTTCGAGGCCTGCCGCGCTGATCGAAATGCGGGCACGGCGCAGATCGTTTTCGTCAGGATGGCGCTCGATCAGGTGGCGGCCTTCGAGTTCCTTGAGAATTCGCGACAGGCTTGGCCCGAGCAGGAACGTGGCGCGCGCCAGTTCCGTCACCTCGATTTCCTTCACCGAGACCAGCGCACGCAGGATTCGCCACTGCTGCTCGGTGATGTCGTACATGCGTAGCGCATTGCGGAAATGCTTCATGACGGATTCACGGGCTCGCAACAGGAGCATCGGCATGGACCGCGAAAAATGGCGCAGCCGCAATCGTTGCGTGCCCGCGCCGCCATCCCTCTGGCCCTCGTCGCCCTCTCCGTATTTGTCCACCATGCCGTCCCCACGGAAATCCCGCCGCCGCATCGAAAGAGATGCAAGGACGGGGCCCCTTATAATTTCAAGAATAACTCATATGCCTTTGTTTGGCGTCTCTATACCAATCATTGCCCGCCACCGGCAAGAATGCGCATCCACCGGGAAAACGGGATTGGCCGCGCGGACGGCGCCACCGCAGCCAACGGCATCCGTCCGGGACCGAAGCACCGTTATCCACACATGATTAACACGTTAATCATTAAAGCGCAGCTTCGCGATTCAACCCCTTGACAATCTTCTCCGAATGCCATCTTATTAACTTGTTAAGTTCGCTTTCACCCCTCGAGGAGGCCGTCTGCTGCACTTGGTGCCGGACGGGAGGGGGCTTCAAAAACTCCGGGAGGGAGGAGAGTGCCGGTTGGCGTGGGAGGACGCCATTACCGGCATTTCTCGTTTAAGGGCACGCAAATGCCGCCCGCCTGCAAAGACCGAATCGCCCGGTCGATACGGCGGCTGTCCGCTCCCATCAAAAGACACCCGAAACGTCCGCGACGGGATCGCCGGCAGAGTGAGCGACAACATCGCCGCTCATCCCTCGATTGAAGTATGGCGTCTGCTCGTGATAGGAGAGCGCGAAACGCCCGCAGACAGCAAGAAAGACCGGCATGATCCCCTGGAAGCAGCTCGATATCGCCAGCATTCCGGGCGGCGGTGAATTGCGTCTCAAGCAGCGGGGAACCGAATTTTCCATCATGCTCGGCACCAACGAGTTGATGAACAGCCGCCTCAGCGGCTCGGAAGAGGCGCTCGCCACGCTTTCCTGCGAGCATATCAAGGACAAGAAACGCCCGGCCGTGCTCATCGGCGGGCTCGGCATGGGCTTCACCCTGCGTGCGGCGCTTGCCGTCCTGCCCGAGGATGCGGAAGTCACCGTCGCGGAGCTCGTGCCGGCCGTCGTCGCATGGGCGCGGGGCCCGATGGCCGAAATCTTCAAGGGCAGCCTCGACGATCCGCGCGTTCGGGTCCATGAAGGCGACGTCGGCGCGCTCATCCGCACGTCCCCCGGCAAATTCGATGCCATCATGCTGGACGTGGACAACGGTCCGGATGGCCTGACCCGCGCCTCGAATGACGGTCTCTACGATTTCGGCGGCCTGAATGCGTCGAAGACCGCGCTTCGGGCAAACGGCGTGCTGGCCGTCTGGTCGTCAGGCCCCGATGCCGGCTTCACCCGCCGCCTGCAAGGCAGCGGTTTTGCCGTGAAGGAAGTCAATACCCGCGCCAACGGCAAGCGCGGCGGCGCTCGCCACGTCATCTGGCTGGCGAGCAAACGGTGACCTCCCCGCAACCGCCGAATTGACACCAAACGGCTGCAACGCTACTCAAAATCGAGCAAAGGATTTCGATGGCGAAAAGAGCTGGCAATCTCGGACGGCTTGACGATGCGGCCCGCGCCGGCTGGCTTTATTATGTCGCCGGTCGGACCCAGGACGAGATCGCCGCCGCCATGGGCATTTCCCGCCAGAGTGCCCAGCGCCTCGTGTCTCTCTCCGTCGCCGAAAAGCTGATTAAGGTCCGTCTCGACCATCCGATCGCGGTCTGCATGGAACTCGCGGAGGCGGTGAAGCAGAAATATGGACTGCGACAGGTCGAGATCGTCCCCACCGACCCCGGTTCAGATGCGGCCCCGACCGGTGTTGCCGAAGCCGGTGCCGCCGAACTGGAGCGCTGGCTGAAGCAACCCGAACCGCTCATCATCGCCATGGGCACGGGACGTACGCTGCGCGCCGCCGTCGACCAGTTGTCGCCGATGGAGTGTCCGCAACACCGCATCGTGTCGCTCACCGGCAATATCAGCCCCGACGGCTCCGCTGCCTATTACAACGTCATCTTCTCCATGGCTGACGCGATCAAGGCGCGCCATTTCCCCATGCCGCTGCCGGTGCTCGTTTCCTCCCGGGCAGAACGGGAACTCCTGCACCAGCAGGCGCTCGTCCGGCCGACCATCACGCTCGGCACAAAGGCCGATGTGACCTTCGTCGGCATCGGTGAAATCGACCCGCAGGCCCCTCTCCTGCTGGACGGCTTCCTGCAACCGCAGGAAGTGGAAAGCCTGATGCAGGCGGGCGCGACCGGCGAGATCTGCGGCTGGACATTCGATGCGGACGGCAGGCTGCTCGACAACCCCGTCAACGAGCGGGTGGCCAGTATTCCGCTGCCTTCGCGGGAGACCTCCTGCGTCATCGGATTGGCCCGCGGCAGGCGCAAACATGCGGCCATTCGCGCCGCGTTGCGTGGCGCCCATATCAATGCGCTCATTACGGACGAGGATGCAGCCCGCTTTCTGCTGCTTCCCTGACATCCCCGATAACAACATTTTTCCTTTCAAATGAAGCGGCTTAACCGTCACCTTCGGCGCTGCAGCATGGAATCGGCATTGACTCTGTCCGCAGCAAAGTGAGAAATTGCTCACGAGCAAAGCGAATGCTCATTTTTCTTCTGGGAGGAAGATATGACATTGAAGACGATCCTGCTGGGCGCCTGCTCGGTATTGGCCATGGCTGGCCTGGCTTCCGCCGAAACCCTCACCATCGCCACCGTCAACAACGGCGACATGATCCGGATGCAGAAGCTGACGGACGACTTTAAGGCGAAGAATCCGGACATCGACCTCGAATGGGTGACGCTCGAGGAAAACGTGCTGCGCCAGAAGGTGACGACCGATATCGCCACCAAGGGCGGCCAGTTCGACGTGTTGACGATCGGCACCTACGAGGTTCCGATCTGGGCCAAGCAGGGCTGGCTCCTGCCGCTCGACAATCTCGGCGCCGACTACGACGTCGACGACCTCCTGCCGGCGATCCGCTCGGGCCTGACGGGAGAGGACGGCAAGCTCTACGCCGCGCCCTTCTACGGCGAAAGCTCGATGGTCATGTACCGCAAGGACCTGATGGAAAAGGCCGGCCTGACCATGCCCGACGCTCCGACCTGGGACTTCATCGCCGATGCGGCCCGCAAGATGACCGACAAGGCCAACGAGGTCTATGGCATCTGCCTACGCGGCAAGGCCGGCTGGGGTGAGAACATGGCCTTCCTCACCGCCACCTCCAACGCCTTCGGCGCCCGCTGGTTCGATGAGAACTGGAAGCCCCAGTTCGATCAGCCGGAATGGAAAACCACGCTGGACTTCTACGTCAATCTGATGAAGGACGCCGGCCCTCCGGGCGCCTCCTCCAACGGCTTCAACGAAAACCTGGCACTCTTCCAGACCGGCAAGTGCGGCATGTGGATCGATGCAACGGTGGCAGCCTCCTTCGTCTCGAACCCGAAGGAATCCACGGTCGCCGACAAGGTGGGCTATGCGCTCGCTCCCGACGCCGGCCTCGGCAAGCGCGGCAACTGGCTCTGGGCCTGGAACCTCGCAATCCCGGCAGGCACTCAGAAGGCGGGAGCCGCCGAGAAGTTCATCGCCTGGGCAACCGGCAAGGACTACCTGAAACTGGTCGCCGACAAGGAAGGCTGGGCCAACGTTCCTCCGGGAACCCGCACCTCGCTCTATGAAAACCCGGAATACCAGAAGGCAGCACCCTTCGCGAAGATGACGCTCGACTCGATCAACGCCGCCGATCCGAAGAACCCTTCGGTCAAGCCCGTTCCCTATGTCGGCGTGCAGTTCGTCGCCATTCCGGAATTCCAGGGCATTGGCACCGCCGTCGGCCAGCAGTTCTCTGCCGCCCTCGCAGGACAGGTCAGCGTCGACCAGGCGCTCAAGAATGCCCAGCAACTGACCGAGCGCGAAATGATGAAGGCCGGTTACATCAAGTAAACTCCCGTGGACTGTGGCCGGACGACGAGAGCGTCCGGCCCGCCTGGAGCGGGAGAGAAAGAGAAGCGTCAGCTCTCCTCCTTTCTCCCGCTTCTTTTTTTACCGGCGACATCGAGGAACCGGGCGATGGCTCAGTGTCCCTCGCCGACGTGGACCGGCATGGGTCGCCGAGAGTTGAACACCGAGATCGAGAAAGGCGCGGGACCGTCATGGCGACTACGCACACCCACTCCTCGGCGCGCCTGATGATGGCGCCCTCCGTTCTGCTCCTGCTGGCATGGATGATCGTGCCGCTGGTGATGACGGTCTACTTCTCCTTCCTGCGCTACAACCTGCTGATGCCGGGGATGGAAGAGTTTGCCGGTTTTATGAATTACCGGTTCTTCCTGACCGACCCGGCCTTCTTCGCGGCCTTGACCAACACCCTGCTGCTCGTCGGGGGCGTTCTCGCCATCACCGTGATCGGCGGCATTGCCTTCGCCCTGCTGCTCGACCAGCCAATGTTCGGCCAGGGCATCGTGCGCATTCTGGTGATCGCACCCTTCTTCATCATGCCGACGGTTTCCGCGCTGGTGTGGAAAAACATGCTGATGAACCCGGTCAACGGGCTCTTCGCCTGGATCGCCAAGCTCTTCGGCCTGCAGCCGGTCGACTGGCTCGCCAATTATCCGCTGCTGTCGATCGTCATGATCGTCGCCTGGCAGTGGCTGCCCTTCGCCACGCTGATCCTTCTGACCGCGCTGCAATCGCTCGACGAGGAACAGAAGGAAGCCGCCGAGATGGATGGCGCAGGCCCCGTTTCCAAACTCATCTATATCATCCTGCCCCATATGGCCCGCGCCATCACGGTGGTGATCCTGATCGAGACGATCTTCCTGCTCTCGGTCTTCGCCGAAATCCTCGTCACCACCAATGGCGGTCCCGGCTACCAGAGCACCAACATCACCTATCTCGTCTATGCCCAGGCGCTGCTGCAGTTCGACGTGGGCGGCGCATCCGCCGGCGGCATCGTCGCCGTGGTGCTCGCCAACATCGTCGCCTTCTTCCTCATCCGCCTGATCGGCAAGAATCTGGAGAGCTGACATGGCACGCGCTATTTCCACCCGCCGCAAAGTCGCCTGGACCGCCATCGCCTGGACGCTCGGCATCCTGATCTTCTTCCCGATCCTCTGGACCTTCCTGACAAGCTTCAAGACGGAAGCCGAAGCCATCGCTTCGCCGCCCTCCTTCCTGTTCTTCGACTGGACGACGGAGAACTATGCGGAAGTGCAGAGCCGTTCGAACTACTTCCGCCACTTCATGAACTCGGTGGTGATCTCGTTCGGCTCCACTCTGCTCGGCCTCATCATCGCCATTCCGGCCGCCTGGGCCATGGCGTTTTCGCCGACGAAGCGCACCAAGGACATCCTGATGTGGATGCTCTCCACCAAGATGCTGCCGCCGGTCGGTGTGCTGGTGCCGATCTACATCCTCTTCCGCGACTTCGGACTGCTCGACACCCGGACCGGCCTCGTCGGCGTGCTGACCCTCATCAACCTGCCGATCATCGTCTGGATGCTCTACACCTACTTCAAGGAAATCCCCGGAGAGATCCTCGAGGCGGCCCGCATGGACGGCGCATCGCTGATGAAGGAAATCGTCTACGTACTGACGCCGATGGCCGTGCCCGGCATCGCGTCCACGGTGCTCCTCAACATCATCCTCTCCTGGAACGAAGCCTTCTGGACGCTGAACCTGACGGCTTCCAAGGCCGCGCCGCTCACCGCCTTTATCGCCTCCTATTCCAGCCCCGAAGGGCTTTTCTACGCCAAGCTCTCCGCCGCTTCGACCATGGCGATCGCGCCCATCGTCATTCTCGGCTGGTTCAGCCAGAAACAGCTCGTCCGCGGTCTGACCTTCGGCGCCGTCAAATAAGGAACACGCACATGGGTAGCATCAAGCTCGAAAATGTCTCCAAGTCCTTCGGCGAGGCGACCGTCATTCCCTCGATCGACCTTGAGATCAATAATGGCGAATTCGTCGTCTTCGTCGGTCCTTCCGGCTGCGGCAAGTCCACCCTGCTCCGCCTGATCGCAGGCCTCGAAGATGTCTCCGGCGGCCGCATCCTGATCGACGGAAAGGACGCGACCGAAAAGGCGCCCGCCCATCGTGGCCTTGCCATGGTGTTCCAATCCTATGCGCTCTACCCGCATATGAGCGTGCGCTCCAATATCGGTTTTCCGCTGAAGATGGCCGGTGTCGACAAGGCCGAGATCGACCGCAAGGTGAACGACGCCGCGCGCATCCTGAACCTCACCGACTATCTCGACCGCAAGCCCCGCCAGCTTTCGGGTGGCCAGCGCCAGCGCGTCGCGATCGGCCGCGCCATCGTCCGCTCGCCGGAATGCTTCCTGTTCGACGAACCCCTGTCGAACCTCGATGCGGCGCTCCGGGTCAACATGCGGCTCGAAATCTCCGAGCTCCATCATCAGCTCAAGGCCACCTCGATCTATGTCACGCACGACCAGATCGAAGCCATGACCATGGCGGACAAGATCGTCGTCCTGAACAAGGGCCGTATCGAACAGGTCGGCTCGCCGCTGGAGCTCTATCGCAATCCGGCCAATCTCTTCGTCGCGGGTTTCATCGGCTCGCCCCGCATGAACCTGATCTCCGGCCAGACGGCAGCGGCCTACGGCGCCCACACCATCGGCATACGGCCGGAACATGTGACGCTTTCGACCGAAAGCGGAACATGGAAGGGCAAGGTCGCGGTCGCCGAACATCTGGGTTCCGACACCTTCCTCCACATCACGGTGGATGGCATCGGCCAGATCACCGCCCGCGCCGGCGGCGAGTTCGCGGCAAGGAGCGGCGACACGGTGTTCGTCAGCCCCGACACCGACCGCATCCATCGCTTCAATGACAAGGGACTTGCAGCATGACCGGCAGACTTCAGGGCAAATCGGCGCTGATTACCGGATCGGCGCGCGGCATCGGCCGCGCCTTCGCGGAAGCTTATGTCCGCGAAGGAGCAACTGTCGCCATCGCCGACATTAACTTCGAACGCGCCAGCCAGACTGCCGCAGAGATCGGGGATGAGGCCTATCCGGTGCTGCTCGACGTCACCGAGCAGGCCTCGATCGACGCCGCCGTCAAGGCGGTGGAGGAGAGAACCGGCGGCATCGACATTCTCATCAACAACGCCGCCCTTTTCGACCTTGCGCCAATCGTCGAAATCACCCGCGAAAGCTATGACAGGCTCTTCTCGATCAATGTCGCGGGCTCGCTCTTCACACTGCAGGCCGTCGCGAAATCGATGATCGCCCGCGGCAAGGGCGGCAAGATCGTCAACATGGCAAGCCAGGCGGGGCGGCGCGGCGAAGCGCTCGTCGCCGTTTACTGCGCCACCAAGGCCGCGATCATCTCGCTCACCCAGTCAGCCGGTCTCGACCTCATCAAGCACGGCATCAACGTCAACGCCATCGCACCTGGAGTCGTCGACGGCGAACACTGGGACGGCGTCGATGCGCTCTTCGCCCGCTACGAGAAGCGCCCTATCGGAGAAAAGAAGCGGCTCGTCGGCGAGGCTGTTCCCTTCGGTCGCATGGGCCGGGCCGAGGATCTCACGGGCATGGCGATTTTTCTCGCCACGGCGGAAGCCGACTACATCGTCGCCCAGACCTATAACGTCGACGGCGGCAACTGGATGAACTGAAGACCGCCTTCAAAGACAACATGTCTCGCTTTCGAGGACGACCGAAATGACCTGCAAGCTATCGCTGGCAAACCTTGCCGAAATCTCCAGGAACGCAGCCGTTCCGGCCTATCGCCGCGAACAGTTGAAGGCCGGCATCCTGCATTTCGGTGTCGGCAACTTCCACCGCGCCCATCAGGCCGTCTATCTCCACGAGCTCTTCAACCAGGGCCGGGACATGGATTTCGCCATTCTCGGCGCGGGCGTCCTGCCGTCCGACCGAAAGATGAAGGAAACTCTGGAGGAGCAGGATTATCTGACGACGGTTGTCGAACAGGACATCAACCGCAGCTCCGCCATGGTTACCGGCCCGATGACGGGTATGATCGCCGCCCCGGATTTCGGCGATATCATCGCTGCCCTTTCCGATCCGGCGATCCGCATCGTGTCGATGACCATCACCGAGGGCGGCTATTTCATCGATCCGGCAACCGGCAAGTTCGACCCCGGCCATCCGGCCATGGTGGCCGACGCCGCCAATCCCGGAGAGCCGAAGACCGTGTTCGGCCTCATCATCGCCGGTCTGAAGGCGCGCAGGGCCAAGGGCATTCCGCCCTTCACCGTCATGTGCTGCGACAACATTCCCGGCAATGGCGAAGTGACGGAGGCCACCGTCACCGGCCTTGCGAAACTATCGGATGCCGACTTCGCCCACTGGATCCATGAAAACGTGGCCTTTCCCAATTCCATGGTCGACCGCATCACGCCGGCAACCGGCGAACGCGAAATCGCCATCGCCCGCGATACCTACGGCATCGAGGACGGCTGGCCGGTCTTCTGCGAGGAGTTCAAGCAATGGGTTCTGGAGGATCGCTTTCCGCTCGGCCGCCCGGCGCTCGAAGAAGTCGGCGTCACCTTCGTGCCGGATGTCGCGCCCTACGAACTGATGAAGCTGCGCATCCTGAACGGCGGCCATGCGGCCATCGCCTATCCCGCCGCGCTGATGGACATCCATTTCGTTCACGAGGCGATGGAGGAACCGCTGGTCCGTGCCTTCCTCGCCAAGCTGGAGAGAGACGAAATCATCCCCGTTGTGCCGCCGGTGCCGGACACCAGCCTCGAAGACTATTTCCAGCTCATCGAACGCCGCTTTTCCAATCCGAAGATCGGCGACACCATTCCACGTCTCGCCCAGGACGGCTCGAACCGCCAGCCGAAATTCATCTTGCCCTCCACCGCCGACCGCCTGAACAAGGGACTGGATGTCGTTGGGCTGGCGCTGGTCTCGGCGCTCTGGTGCCGCTATTTCGAGGGCAAGTCGGACGGCGGAAAGACCATCGCCTTCAACGACGCAAGCGCCGAGCGCCTGCAGAAGGCAGCCCTTGCCTCCCGCGACGACCCGAAGGCATTCCTGGCGCTTGGCGATATCTTCGGCGCGGTCGGCCAGAACCCGCTCTTCATCAAACGCTTCAGCCATGCGCTCGCAACGCTCCGCGAGGTCGGCACCGCGGAAACGCTGAAGCGCTATCTCGACGGCAGGCTCGCGGCCTGATCCGATGATGGGGAAGGACGGCAAACGGCTGGTCATCTTCGATTGCGACGGCGTGCTCGTCGACAGCGAGCCGATCTCGCTCGCCGTTCTCGTCGATGCCTTCCGGCAGGCCGGCGTGACAATCGATGCAGACTATGCCCATCGGCGTTTTCTCGGCAAGAGCCTTGCGGCGGTGATTGCGACGGCACGCGACGAATTTTCGCTCGAAATCGGAGAACCCTTCCTCCTCGACCTGAGGAACGCCCTCTATGCAAGATTCCGCAGCGAGCTCAAACCGATGCCCGGCATCGCGGAAGCGCTCGATGCGCTGGCCGCAGCCGGTATCCGCTGGTGCGTTGCCTCGTCCAGCCAGCCGGAGCGTATCGCCCTGTCGCTGACGGTCACAGGTCTGATGGACCGTTTCTCGCCACATCTCTTTAGCGCGACGATGGTCAAAAACGGCAAGCCGGCGCCTGATCTCTTTCTTCATGCCGCCGCCGCCATGGGTTTTGCCCCCCGCGACTGCGTCGTGATCGAAGACAGCCCCGCCGGCATCATGGCCGCAAAGGCAGCCGGCATGACCGTCTTCGCCTTCACCGGAGGCTCGCACACGACGCTTGCCGCCTATCGCGACGAAATTGCAGCCCTTCGACCGGACCGGCAGTTTGACGACATGGCCGAATTGCTCCACCTTGTGCAAAAATGAAAAAACGGGACGGAAACAGGCCACGATGCGCGACCACGTGATTGCGGTTGATGTCGGGACGGGCAGCGCGCGCGCCGGTATCGTCGACAGACAGGGCCGGCTGCTTTGCCGCAGGGAACACCCGATCGAGATGCGGCGTCTCGGCGACCACATTGCCGAATACGATTCCGAACAGATATGGAGCGCCACCTGCATGGCCGTCCGCGAGGCGCTCGCAGTCACCGACCTGCCGGCTGAACGCATCGCTGCCCTTGCCTTCGACGCCACCTGCTCGCTGGTGCTACGCGATACCAGGGGCGAGCCGTTGGCGCTAGCTCGCGAAAGCGGCGCCACCTTCGACACGATTGCCTGGCTCGACCATCGCGCCAGCCGCGAGGCCGCCGAGATCAGCGCGACGCGCCACCCGTTGCTCGCCTATGCCGGCGAGGCGATCTCGCCGGAGATGCAGATCCCGAAGCTGATGTGGCTGAAGCGCAATCGCCCCGATCTCTGGGCGATATCCGGCCATTTCTTCGATCTCGCCGATTTCATGAGCTGGCGCGCCACCGGCAGCACCGGCCGGTCGCTTTGTACGCTCACATCGAAATGGAATTTTCTCGCCCATGAGAAAAGCGGCTGGAGCCCCGATTTTCTCGACAGGATCGGCCTCGGCGACCTTCTGGCGCGGGGCGGCCTGCCGCAACAGGGTGTGGCCGTCGGCAAGGCGGTCGGCCCGCTGACGGAAAGGGCCGCGACAGAGCTCGGTCTCGACCGGGCCGTCGTGGTCGCCGCCGGCATGGTCGATGCCTATGCCGGCGCGCTCGGCGTGCTGGGCGCCATCGCCGAGGAACCGAAATCGCTGGAAAAGCGGATCGCGCTGATCGGCGGAACCTCAAGCTGCCTGATTTCCTTTGCCGCCGCGCCCCATTTCGGCAAGAGTCTCTGGGGCCCCTTCCTCGACGCGGTGTTTCCCGGTCAATGGCTGGTCGAAGCCGGCCAGTCGGCCACCGGCGGCCTGCTCAATCATCTGCTGCGGCTGCATGCGGAAGGCGGAGAACCGACGCCGGCCCGGCATCGACAGGTCATCGAACGGGTGCAGGCCCTCAGGCAGACGGAAGGGCCGGATTTTGCCGCCCGCCTCCATATCCTGCCCGATTTTCACGGCAATCGCTCGCCCTTTGCCGATCCGGATCTCACCGGCGCGATCTTCGGCCTCACGCTCGACAGCTCGTTTGACGGCCTCTGCCGCATCTACTGGCGCGCCTGCGTGGCGATTGCGCTGGCGCTCCGCCAGATCCTCGAAGCGATGGAAAAGAGCGGCATCCGGCCGGAACGGCTGCATCTCACCGGCGGGCACGTCAAGAACCCGCTGCTGGTCGAACTTTATGGCGATGTCACCGGGCGCGAACTGGTCATCCCCGAAACCGACGACGCCGTGCTCGTTGGCACCGCCATGAATGCGGCAGCTGCAGGCGGGCTCTATCCCTCGCTTGCCGCCGCAGGCGTCGGAATGGCCGCATCCTCGCTGACCCGGCGGCCCGATGAAGCCAAACGCCCCCTCTATGAGCGCGACTATCGGCGCTTCCTTGCCATGCAGCGCCATCGCGCCGAACTGGATGCATTATAGAGTCGAGACGCCATCAACCCCAAAGCCGCGCCGCGGGCGGCTGCATCATCGACCCCTCATATCGGACCGGATCGTCGCGGTCGGCGGCGAGCAGCAGCGGCCCGTCGAGATCGACATAAGGCGCGCCCTGCGCCACCAGAAAGGCCGGCGCCATGGCGAGCGAGGTGCCGAGCATACAGCCGACCATGACGTCGAAACCGGCGGCAAGCGCCGCCTCCCGCATCGCCAGCGCCTCGGTCAGGCCACCCGTCTTGTCGAGCTTGATGTTGACGGCATCGTACTTGCCAACGAGCCTGGCGAGCGAAGCGCGGTCATGGCAGCTCTCGTCGGCGCAGACGGGCAGAACCCGCTCGATATCGAGAAGGGCATCGTCCTTGCCCGCCGGCAGCGGCTGTTCCACAAGCGCCACGCCGAGCTTGACCAGAACGGGCGCAAGCGCCTGATACTCATCGATCGACCAGCCCTCATTGGCATCGACGATGATTTTCGAGGCAGGCGCGCCCGCCCTCACCGCCTCGATCCGTTCGATATCGCCCTCGCCGCCGAGCTTCACCTTGAGGAGCGGCCGCGCAGCATTCTTCGCCGCAGCCTCGCGCATGCTCTCGGGCGTCCCGAGCGACAGCGTGAAGGCGGTCTCGACCGGCTTCGGCGTGGACAGGCCGGCAATCTGCCAGGCGGGCCGTCCGCCGCGTTTTGCCTCGAGATCCCAGAAGGCGCAATCGAGGCCGTTGCGCGCGGCCCCCGCCGGCAGCCGCGCTTGCAGCGCCTCGCGCGTCATGCCCGTCTTCAGGTCGGCCGCACAGGAAAGAATGGTCGCGATCACCCCGTCGACGGTCTCGTCATAGCGGGCATAGGGCACGCACTCGCCTCGCCCGGTGAAACTGCCGTCCGAAAGCATAACCGTCACGACGTGGATTTCGGTGCGCGACCCGCGCGAAATGGTGAAGCTGCCGGCGACCGGAAAACGCTCTTCCGTCGCAGTCAGAATGAGGCCTGTCATCGTCGTCCATTCCTTTGCCTGCAGGGCCCTTGCCGCCGCTCCCGAATCGCCGCCCCTTGCGCGGGACGGCAATCCTTTCTATATCCGTCAACAATCTGGTCGAGGTCTTCGCGATCCATAATCGCAATTTGCCGCATTCCGATGGCGGAATGCCGGCCGCATGCCTCGCCTTTCTAACGCATGAAATTGGCGGACAAGCCCCGTGAATACGCTGGATTTTGACAAGAAGCCTGAAGATACCCGCGTCGTTGTGGCGATGTCGGGCGGCGTGGATTCGTCCGTTGTCGCCGGCATCCTCAAACGCGAGGGCTACGATGTCCTCGGCATCACGCTGCAGCTCTACGATCACGGCGCCGCCGTGCATCGCGCCGGCTCCTGCTGCGCCGGCCAGGACATCGACGATGCGCGCCGCGTCTGCGAAACGCTCGGCATTCCCCATTACGTCCTCGATTACGAACAGCGCTTCCGCGACACGGTCATCAACCCGTTCATGGAAAGCTATGTCGCCGGAGAAACGCCGATCCCCTGCGTTGCATGCAACCAGACCGTCAAGTTCGCCGACCTCTTGGCGACCGCCAGGGAACTCGGCGCCGACGCGCTGGCAACCGGCCATTATATCCGTTCCAAGGCGACGCCCCTTCCCGGCAATCCGGGCCATCGGGCGCTCTTCCGCCCGATCGACAGCGAACGCGACCAGAGCTACTTCCTGTTCGCTACGACGCAGGAACAGATCGATTACCTGCGCTTTCCGCTGGGCGGCCTCTCCAAGGCCGAAACCCGGGCGCTGGCCGAGGAAATGGGCCTCGTCGTCGCCCAGAAGGCGGACAGCCAGGACATCTGTTTCGTGCCGCAGGGCAAATATGCCGACATCATCACCAAGCTCCGCCCCGATTCAGCGCTTGGCGGCGATATCGTGCATCTCGACGGCCGTGTGCTCGGTCGCCATGAAGGCATCCTGCATTACACCATCGGACAGAGGAAGGGCTTGGGCGTCGCCACGGGCGAACCGCTCTACGTCATCTATCTCGATGCCCGCTCGCGCCGCGTCATCGTCGGCCCGAAGGAAGCGCTGGAAACCCACCGCGTCTACCTGCGCGACATCAACTGGCTGGGCGACCGGCCGCTGGCCGACGAAGCCCGTGACGGTTTTGCCTGCTTCGCCAAGGTCCGTTCCACCCGCCCGCCGGCACCGGCTATGCTGCATGCCGACGAAAACGGCGTCTATGTCGATCTGGAGATCGGCGAAGCCGGCATAGCGCCCGGCCAGGCCTGTGTCCTTTATTCGGCGCCGGGCGCAGATGCCCGCGTCTATGGCGGCGGCTTCATCGATCGTTCGGAGCGCGCAGCAGAGGCGGAAGCCTCCCTGAAGGCGCTTCTTTCCGCTCCCGTTGCCGCCTGAAGGCAACGCTTCCCAACGCCGGTGAAAACGCTTCTGTTTTTGCCTGTCACGCGCTTGACACTAACGGGAGCCTCGCCTTATAAGCCGCCCATCGCTTCGGGCGGCTTTGATTTTTCAAACGCCTCGACCGATGTGTGGCGGGATAGCTCAGGTGGTTAGAGCGTGGGATTCATAACCCCAAGGTCGGCGGTTCAAGTCCGCCTCCCGCTACCAAATTCTCCTTCTCCCCTATGACCTTCCGCTGGATACCTTGATGCGCGCGGCGCTGCCTTTGGCACAAATCAACATTGGCTTTGGCACACAAAACCGAAAGCTGATGCTTCATAGTCTGTCTTACAGTCATATGTCATCACTCTCCCGACACAATTGAAGCGCATAAACGTTTATCTCCAGCACACAAAACGGGCGCTGGTGACAGAAGGGGATGCTCTTCGCCCCAACAAAGGAGGACGTCATGTCTTCCATCTCCCACAACCCTTATAAACAGTACACGCTTGCCGAAATGATCGGCTATGGCGTGTCCGGTCTCAGCATGATCTTCGTCGCATTTGTTCTGACGGAGGGATGGCTATGGTAGCGGTTCACATATTCACTCGCCGAGCAGCTGTCCGTGAATACAGCCAGGGCATCTTGATGCGTCTTCTTAGCCGTGCGGCCTACGCTACTGCAAATCTCGTCGCCGTCGCCGGCAGGGACTATGAAGAGGAGCTGTCAACAATCAGCCGCATTAAAGCCGGCATGGTTGGCAACGAGCCTCGTGACCCATCGGCCATAAACAAGCAAGATACTGCCGAAGCCTTGAACGAATGGGAAAACGAAGGCGGCGCATTGCAACGCGCTACCCCCAGCGAGAATGATCTTCAGCCGAAAGGAGGAAGGGTATATTTGCAACGGTACGCGAGCCGCAAGGACCATTCCGGCACATGGAGTGTCGTTGATTCATACGATGAAGCAATCTGCGAGATCGGCGGCCGGCAGGTCTCCCGGCTTCGCGAGAGCGACGCGGCCGAAATGGCTGATATCCTGAACGAGCACCCGAACGAGGCCATATCGCGCTGACAACACGCAGAAACAGCGGCTTGCGGATCTCTTGGCCGTTTGCTGGCCTCTGCCCTTATCCCCCATAAAGGTCAGAAAACTTTTCATTAAATTTTAAGGAATAGACTGAGGGCTCCAAGAGAGGTCTTTGTCATGCGTACCGCCCTTGTCTCTACGCTCAGCGTCATGCTGATCCTGTCTGCCTGCGCCAAGCCGCCGAGCCAGACGCGCAATGCCTGCGCCATATTCGAGCAGCGCGACGGCCTGTTCAACAACTGGCGAAGGGCGGCGCAGAACACCGAGCGCGAATATGGCGTGCCGGTGCCGATCCTGATGGCGACGATCTATACGGAATCCGGTTTCAAGGCCAATGCCAAGCCTCCGCGCACCAAGCTCTTCGGCTTCATCCCGTGGAAGCGCAGGTCGACGGCCTACGGCTATTCGCAGGCGCTCGACGGCACCTGGGATCGTTATCAGCGCGAAACCGGCCGTTACGGCGCGCGCCGCACCGACTTTGCCGATGCCATCCAGTTCATCGGCTGGTACCACCGCCAGAGCAACATCAAGAACGGCATTCCGCTGAACGAACCCTATCAGCTCTATCTCGCATACCATTCCGGTCATGCCGGCTACTCGCGCGGAAGCTACCGCAGCAACAGCGAGGCGCTGCAGGGCGCCAAGCGCTTCACCAACATCGCCTATACCTATTCCCGGCAGTTGCAGAGCTGCCCGAACTGAATTCGGGCTTCAAGTCGAAGACACGAAAAGGCCCGCGAACGCGGGCCTTCAGCTTGTTGAGAAAGGTCTTTGTTGCAAGCCGATTCATCCTTTTCCGTCATGCCGGACCTGTTCCGGCATCCAGCGGCGCGATGTCCATCGCGCGCAAGACTCTTTTACGATCAAGGACTTGATCGCGCTGGTTCCCGGCTCAAGGCCGGGAAGACGGCAGTAAGCGAAGCGCCGTCGAATTCACTCGGGGTCGCCGACCGCCTGGATTGCCGAAATCTGCCAGTCGGTGCCCGGGCGGCGGACGAAGGTCCAGATCTCCGTCGATTCAGAGAGATGATCGGGATCGCCGCTGACGACCCGGCCCGTCGCGCGGTCGCGCAGGTAGTCGATGCTCTCGTAGCGCATCGCAACGGTGGCGTAATCGACATTGCCTTCCCGCCAGGCCTCGGCGACATCGCCCTGTACCAGATGCACGTCGCGCACTTCGTTCTTGACGCCGCGGGTCGCGTTTTCGCTCAGTTCCTCGGCGAGATAGGACATCGCCTCCGGCGTGGTGATCCGGCGGAGCGCCGAATAGTCTTCCCCCGCATAGGCCGCCTGCATTTCTTTCAGGAGCACCTCGAAACGGTCGAGGTCGGACTGACCGACGCCGATTTCATCGGCATTGCCGTTCCGAGGTGCCGCCGGCGTTGCCGAAGCTGAACCGCCACCCATGCGCGGGATTTCGAAAGACGGACGCGACTGCGACGGCTGCGCATTGTTGCGCGCCGTGCCGCCTGCGCCGGAAAGCGCCGGCTGGTTATTGGCGAACATGCGCATGAGGAAACGCACGACGAAGAAGATCAGCACCATCTGCAGCAGCAGTCCGAGGAAGCCGAAACCGCCGCCGAAACCGGAGCCGAGCAGCATGCCGAACAGGCCGCCCATCAACAGGCCGCCGAGGATACCGCCACCCAGGCCGCCGAGAAGTCCGCCGAACAGGCCGGGGCGCGTGGCGTTCTGGCGCGACTGGGCAACCGAGGGCTGGGTCTGCGTGGCGCCGGTGTTCGGTGTCATCGACCGCTCGATAGGGGCAGCCGGCGCAGGCGCGGTGCGGGTGACGGGCGGAGCGGAATAGGTCCGCGTGCCACGGCTGCCGAAGCCGCCGCTTGCCTTGCGTGCTTCCGCCATGTCGGCAACGCTCAGCGCAACCGCCATACCGATTGCCAGAACTCCGAAAAACTTACCGTATCGCCCCATGGTCCGAACCTGTCCCTTTCCTGGCCTTCTCCGGCATAAGCGCCGGAATTCGATGCCCCTCATATGGGACGGCTTCGCGAAATATTGAAGACGGACCATGCGCTTTTCCCGCTTGCGCCACCGAAACACCGCGAATTTCACGGGTTCGGCAGCGGCATTCGTCTTCACGTTTTGGTGAGGCGCGAACACTGCGGTCCGCGAATACGAACACGCCCGCGACAAAAATAGAGAAAAGCCCGGCAGGACATCGCCTGCCGGGCTTTCCGGATCTTTCTCTTGGGAGGAGAAACCTTATTCGACGCTGAAGGTCAGCGGCTTGGCCTGCTTGATCGCCGGATTGGCCGTCAGTTTGTCGAGAACCGCCTGGTCAACCTGGCCGTCCACATAAAGGAGAGCGATCGCGTCGCCGGCTTCCTTTTCGCGTCCGAGCTGGAAGTTGGCGATGTTCACGCCGGCATTGCCGAGCGTCGTGCCGATGAAACCGATCATGCCGGGAACGTCGGTGTTGGTGATGTAGATCATGTGCTGGCCGACATCGGCATCCATGTTGATGCCCTTGATCTGGATGAAGCGCGGCTTGCCGTCGGAGAAGACCGTACCGGCAACCGAACGGGTCTGCCGCTCGGTCGTGACCGTGAGCTTGATGTATCCGTCATAAACGCCGGTCTTGTCGCGCTTGACCTCGGACAGGATGATGCCCTTTTCCTTTACCATGACGGGCGCCGACACCATGTTGACGTCAGCCACCTGCGGGCGGATGAGACCGGCGAGCAAAGCCGAGGTCAGCGCCTTGGTGTTCATGGTCGCGGTCTGGCCGTCGTAGAGGATTTCGATTTCCTTGATCGGGCCTTCCGTGACCTGGCCGACGAACGCGCCGAGGACGTCGGCGAGCTTGATGAACGGCTTCAGGATCGGGGCTTCCTCCGCCGTGATCGACGGCATGTTGATGGCGTTGGTCACGGCGCCCTTGACCAGGTAATCCGACATCTGTTCGGCCACCTGCAGGGCGACGTTTTCCTGCGCTTCCGTCGTCGAAGCGCCGAGATGCGGCGTGCAGACGACGTTCGGCAGGCCGAACAGCGGGCTCTCCGTTGCGGGCTCGACCTCGAACACGTCGAAACCGGCGCCGGCGACGTGTCCCGACTTGATGGCTTCCGCAAGGGCGACCTCGTCGACCAGCCCGCCGCGGGCGCAGTTGATGATGCGAACGCCGGGCTTGGTCTTGGCAAGGGCTTCCTTGTTGAGAATGCCGCGGGTCTTGTCGGTCATCGGCACGTGCAGTGTGATGAAATCGGCCTTCGCCAGCAGTTCGTCGAGCTCGACCTTGGTCACGCCCATTTCCTCGGCGCGTTCCTTCGACAGGAAGGGGTCATAGGCAAGGACGTGCATCTTGAGGCCAATGGCGCGCGAGCAGACGATGGAACCGATGTTGCCGGCACCGATGACGCCGAGCGTCTTGCCGGTGATTTCGACACCCATGAACTTCGACTTTTCCCACTTGCCGGCCTGCGTCGAGGCGTCGGCAGCCGGAAGCTGGCGGGCAACCGCGAACATCAGGGCGATAGCATGCTCGGCGGTCGTGATCGAATTGCCGAAAGGGGTGTTCATGACGATGATACCGCGGCGCGATGCAGCCGGGATATCGACATTGTCGACGCCGATGCCGGCGCGGCCGATGACCTTCAGGTTGGTCGCGGCTGCGATCAGCTTCTCCGTTGCCTTGGTCGCGGAACGAATGGCAAGACCGTCATAGTTGCCGATGATTTCGGCGAGCTTGTCCTTGTCCTTGCCGATCTTCGGCTGGAAATCCACTTCAACGCCGCGATCGCGGAAAATCTGGACGGCGGTTTCCGACAGTTCGTCGGATACGAGAACGCGAGGTGCCATTGCGAGGCCTCCTTCAAAGAGTTCGTGTCGATGAATGCTGGGAATTTTCAAAGAGGCTCCGCCTTTTGACGGCGGAGCCGGAAAGCCTCAGGCCGCAGCCTTGGCAAGCGTGGCCTTCTGGGTCTGGTAAGCCCATGCGAGCCACGGCATCAGCGCTTCCATGTCGGCCTTGTCGATGGTGGCACCGGCCCAGATGCGCAGACCGGACGGAGCGTCACGGTAAGCGCCGATATCGAGAGCGACGGCCTCCTTCTCGAGGAGAGCGACAACACCCTTGGCGAAAGCAGCCTGTGCATCTGCGTCGAGCGCCGCCACATCCTTGTCGACGATCTTCAGGCAAACGGAAGTGTTGGAACGGGTCTCGTCCTTGACGGCGAGATTGGCGATCCAGTCGTTCGCCGCGACGAAGTCGAAGATGACCTTGGCATTGGCGTCGGCACGGGCCATCAGCGCATCGAGACCGCCGATCTGCTTCGCCCAGAGCAGCGCGTCGATGTAGTCTTCGACGCAGAGCATGGACGGCGTGTTGATAGTCTCGCCGGTGAAGATGCCCTCGATCAGCTTGCCGCCCTTGGTCATGCGGAAGATCTTCGGCAGCGGCCATGCCGGCGTATAGCTTTCCAGCCGTTCGACGGCGCGAGGAGAAAGGATCAGCATGCCGTGACCGCCCTCGCCGCCCAGAACCTTCTGCCAGGAGAAAGTGACGACATCGAGCTTGGCGAAGTCGAGGTTCTGCGCGAAAGCCGCCGAAGTCGCGTCGCAGATGGTCAGGCCCTTGCGGTCGGCCGGGATGAAATCGGCGTTCGGAACGCGAACGCCCGAGGTGGTGCCGTTCCAGGTGAAGACGACATCGCGGTCGAAATCGACGGCAGTAAGATCGGGGAGTTCGCCGTAGTCGGCTTCGAACTTTCTGACATCCTTGAGCTTCAACTGCTTGACGACGTCGGTAACCCAGCCGGCGCCGAAGCTTTCCCAGGCCAGCATGTCGACGCCGCGCTCACCGAGCAGCGACCAGAGCGCCATTTCGACGGCGCCGGTGTCGGAGGCCGGAACGATACCGATGCGGTAATCGGCCGGAACCTTCAGAATTTCGCGGGTAAGATCGATGGCCTGCTTCAGCTTGGCCTTGCCGACCTTGGCGCGGTGCGAACGACCGAGCGGAGCATCGGAAAGAGCCTCAAGCGTCCATCCGGGGCGCTTGGCGCAGGGGCCAGAAGAAAAATGAGTATTCGCCGGACGCGCGGCGGGGGCGACGATATCAGCCATATAGATACCCTTCCAGGTAATTAGCCTCTCGTTGGGGAGAGGTGTCCCGCCGTCGGAACTACGCCTGTCGGGATTTCCCGTCAAGCGAATTTCGTGTCGCTTTCGGAAAATTTTTCGCCGCTGGCGGATCATGCCGGAAACACGGATTTGCACGCAAAACGCGAAAAGCCGCCCGGCGACCGGACGGCTTTGAAAATCGAAGTAAAACGATATGTATTACTTGTAGACGATCGGCTGCGGCGGCGGTTCGTAGGCAACCGGCTGCTCGCAGGCACCGAACACATAGCGGGCACCGGCGCGGATTTCGTGGCTGTAGAAACCCTTGTCGTAGCCCGGGCCGCCGTTCAGCTGATAGCCGAACATGTCGCCGCCGAGCGTGTGGCGGAACCGATAGCCGACATCGGCCTTGACGTTGCAGGTGAGGTCGATCGAGGCACCGGCCATCAGCTGGTAGGCGAAGCGCCATTCGCCCTTGCCGCCATGCTCGACCGTATCGTCGCAACCGCTGCCATCGTCGGCGCAGGAGGTGTTGCGCAGCTTGTCCCACTTGACGTAGGAACCGCCGATACCGCCACCGACATAAGGCGTGAACAGGCCGTAGGTGCCGAGATCGACATAGGCGTTGGCCATCAGCGTGTAGGCGCGCATGGCCGAAACGTCGGAGGAAGTGCAGGCAGAGGAGACGCCGCAGCTACCGATCGTCGAGCCGTCGAAATCCGACTTGAACATGTAGTCGAACGTCAGATCCGTGCGCAGGTAGTTGTTGATCTGGTAACCGACACCGGCGCCGACCGAGAACGCATCCTTCAGCTCGGCATCCTCGAAATCGACCAGATTGGCGTTGGAACCCTGATAGTATTCAGCCCCGCGCAGATGATTGAAGGAATAGCCGACATCGCCGCGCAGGTACCAGCCGGACGCCTCGGCTACGGTCACCTCCGGAGCCTCCATGATCGGAGCCGGCTCAGGCTGATAAAGATCTGCCGCATAGGTTGCGGTCGTGCTGACAAGCAGTACGGCCGCCGCAGCGAGAAGGCTCGTCTTCATGGTTAGGTACTCCAAAATCCATCGTTGAGGCATCGGACCCGCATGGCCGACTGGTGATTTCTCTTGGATAATGAAGGAAAAAAGTTAAGGTCGGCTTAACTACGTCTGTTTACCGTGTTTGCTGTCATTTTACTTACCATAGGCATGTAGCCCGAAGAAAAGGCACCTGTCGAAGGACAAGAAAATCGCCTTTTGGTTGCGCGTCCTTTATCCACGGTTCCCCGGGCAAACGAAAAAACGCGGCAGGATCGACCCGCCGCGTTTCGACTGGAACAGAGAAGCCTGTCGCGACTAGCTTGCCCGTCGCACTTCGTAGGAACCGGCGTGGCGCGGAGCGGCATCCTGTTCGCCGAGCGTGAACTGCCCGAGCTGCTGGTCCATCTCCGCAGCCTCGCTCGCCAGCCGGTGAATGGCGGCGGTGGTTTCCTCGACCATCGCGGCGTTCTGCTGGGTCATGACGTCGAGGGCATTGACCGAACCGTTGATCTCGGAAAGCGTCTGCGCCTCCTCGCGGGTCGAATGCATCATCTCGCCGATCTTCGCGTTGATGGAGAGCACCCGTTCACCGATGCCCTGCAGCGCGCTGCCAGCCTTTTCGACCAGGCCGACGCCATGCTCCACCTCGCCGGTCGACTTCGCAAGCAGGCTGGTGATCTGCTTCGCAGCCGTTGCCGACCGCTGGGCAAGTTCGCGTACTTCCTGGGCAACGACCGCAAAGCCCTTGCCGCTCTCGCCGGCACGCGCCGCCTCGACGCCGGCATTGAGTGCCAGAAGGTTGGTCTGGAAGGCGATCTCGTCGATCACGCCGATGATCTGATTGATCTCCTGGGACGAGCCGCGGATGGCTTCCATCGCCGCAATCGTCTCGCGCATGATGCGGCTCGACTGCTCCGCCTCGTCCTTGGCATTGCGTGCGATCCGCTCCGCATCCTCGCCGCGGGCGATCTGGGTCTTGACCGCATCGGTCATCGCCTTGATTGCGCTCGCCGTTTCCGTCAGCGCCGCGGCCTGGCGTTCCGTGCGTTCGGCCAGTTGGTCGGCGCCGGCGCGCATCTCCTCGGAGCCGCCGCGCACCGCAAGCGAATTGCCGCCGATACCGGAAAGCGTGGCGCTCAAGGTCGAAAGCGCGTTGTTGAAGTTGATGCGCAGGGTTTCGAGTTCGCTCGGGAACGGCTGGCGGATTTCGAAGGCGAGATCGCCATGGGCAAGACGATCGAGACCCTGATCGAGAGCGGCAACGACGCCCTCAAGCGTGCGGGCCTCGGCTTCCCGTTCCGCGAAGCGCTGGCGACGCTCCGCTTCTGCCTGCTCTCGCTCCTCGTTCGCCCGGCTTTCCAGCTGCTGCTGCTCGATGAGCGCGGTCCGGAAGCGTTCCAGCGCCCGGGCCATGGTGCCGATTTCATCACCGCGGTTCTGGTTGGCGACGGGGTTGTCGAGCTGGCCATCGGCCACCTGGCCCGTTACCACGGCAAGACGGGTCAAAGGTGCGAACAGACGGCGGGTTATAACACCTGTGGCAATCGCCATGACCACCAGAGCTGCGACAGCGATTGCCGTGAGTGTCAGGGCGATCTGCAGCGAGCCGGCGCCGAGTTCGGCCAGCGTCAGGCTCTCGACCATCAGGTATTTCCCGCCGCTGAATTCCACGGCGCGGCCATAGGCCCGCGCGGCGCCGTCCTCCCGATCGAAATCGCTGATGACGATGCCGCCATTGCCCTGCATGGCCTCCGGCGCAAAGCCGAAGGGTGCGGCGGCGATGTCGACAAGCCTGCCGTCGGCGCCGAGACTGATGCCGGTGCCGTCCTCGGAGAGAACGGCCGCCCGCTCGACGCTGTCGGCGGCGATCCCCTTGGACAGCAGGCTGGTGATGGCCGTATCCTGCAACTGGAACAGGATCGAGCCCTTGAAGGCTCCGAACTTCACGACCGGCACGGAGAAATAGATGTCCGGGGACTGCGCGTCGCTGCCGGTCTTCAGACCCGAAAAGGTCGTCGGCGCGGCATCCTCGACCGCCTTGGCGGCGACCTCGACGCTACGGGCGAAGGCCCGGCCAAGGCCGCTGCCTGCGAGGTTTCCGCCGGTGACATTTTCCGCGAACACCTGCCCCTTGCGATAGGAGTAGATCACATTGCCCGCCGGGTCGACCATCAGCAGGTCACGGAACTGGGTGCCCTTGAGGTAGCCGGCCACCAGATTCTGGGTCGCCTCGTGGTTCGAATAATAGAAACCGCTCGGCCCTTCCGGTTTCAGCAGCTTTTCGCGTTCACCCGCGGGATAGGGGTTGTTCTTGATGAAAACCGTCTGAAGCTCACCCTTCGCATCGCCGGAATTCTTGACGATGGTGTTCCAGCCGCTCTTCATCGAGGTGAACGACTGCTGGAGACCTTCGATCTTGGCGATGGAGGTCGCCTGGTTTTCCAGTTGCTGCAACTGTTCCTTCAGCATGTCGCCCCGGAACGTCAGCGTCCCGTGCATGGCACGGTATGTTTGCTTGTCGAAAAGCGAGCTGGAGGTGAAATAGGCGAGGACATTGAGTATCCCCACCGACAGCGCCGTCAGCAGCAGGAATATCCCGATCACCTTGGAAGAAAGCGAGTTGAAACGAAAAACCATAAGCGAATCCCCGCGGCCGCCGTCGCCTGTTCTTGAATGCGGCGGTCTTTTTTAAAGCCATGCCAGGCGGAACCGCGTTCATGCGGCCACCCTGGAGACCGCATCATTCAAGGTGTTGTTTAAACGCCAGTTAAGGGGAACGGCAATTTCTGGTGGGCGACACCCCCGAAATTTCAGCTATTGCAGGAGACTTTTTCCATCAGGCCGCCGAAGATCTCCACCGAGCGTAGGCGGGCATCGAGATCGTGGATCGGCATGGAAACGATGAGCTCGTCCGCGCCCGTCTCGTCGAGAAAATCTTTCAACTTGCTTTTCACCGTGGCGGGAGATCCCACCACGGCATAGCGCAGCGTATGTTCGACGCCCATGCGCTCCATGTCGGTCCATATGCCATCCATCGTGTCGACGGGCCGCGGGAAAGGACGCCGCACATTGCGCCGCAGATTGACGAACTGCTGCTGGGAGGACGTGAAGAGATATCGTGCCTGCGCATCGCTGTCGGCCCCCACCCCCATGACGCCGACCATCACATGCGGCTCGTCGAGTTCCGCCGAGGGCTCGAACCGCTCGCGATAGATGGCGATCGCTTCCAGGAGCGAATCCGGCGCGAAATGCGAGGCAAACGCATAGGGCAGCCCGAGGGCGGCGGCGAGATGGGCGCTGTAAAGGCTGGACCCGAGGAGCCAGATCGGGACATGGCTTCGCGCACCCGGAATGGCGAGAAGGGCCTGATCCTCGCCCGGCTCGCCGAGAAGACGCTGCAACTCGATGATATCATGGGGAAAACTCTCGGCGCCCGCCTCAAGATTGCGGCGGAGAGCCCGCGCCGTCCGCATATCTGTGCCGGGCGCGCGGCCCAGACCGAGATCGACACGGTCGGGAAACAGCGCCGCAAGCGTGCCGAACTGCTCGGCAATCACCAGCGGCGAGTGGTTCGGCAGCATGATGCCCCCGGAACCGATGCGAATGCGCTTCGTCGCGGCCCCCACATGGGCGATCACGATGGATGTTGCGGCGCTGGCGATCCCCGGCATGCCGTGATGCTCGGCAAGCCAGAAACGCTTGAAGCCCAGTTCTTCTGCCTTCTGCGCCATTCGCCGGGAAGCGTCCAGCGCCTCTGTTACGGTATGTCCCTCGGCGATCGGTGACAGGTCGAGGATCGAAAAGGGTATCATGCGCGGCATCCTATTCTGGTCTTGCTATGCACTCATATGTAGAGACCCGCCGAGGCAATACCAGAACGAAATGACGATCCGGAGCAACCGTCACCACAATCTTTTTGAACCGATGTTGTGGACTCTTGAACCGAATGTTTTTGGTTTGTTCACTTTTCGCTGGCAGAGCCGTAAGACAGCCAGCTAGGATAGCGCCATGCGAGATACGATTCGGATTATCGGCATAGACCCCGGCCTCAGGCGCACGGGATGGGGCATCATCGAGACGCTCGGCAACTCGTTGCGCTTCGTCGCCTCCGGCACTGTCACCTCCGACGGCGACATGGACCTCGCCTCGCGCCTTCGCCAGCTGCATGACGGACTGGAGGACGTGGTTCACAACTATCGGCCCCACGAAGCCGCCGTCGAACAGACCTTCGTCAACAAGGACGCGGTGGCAACCCTGAAGCTCGGGCAGGCCCGCGGCATCGCCATGCTGGTTCCTGCCCGCGCCGGCCTGCCGGTTTCCGAATATGCGCCGAACGCGGTGAAGAAATCGGTGATCGGCGTCGGCCACGGCGAAAAACAGCAGATCCACATGATGCTGAAGATCCTGATGCCGAAGGCCGAGTTCAAAGGCAACGACGCCGCCGACGCGCTGGCCATCGCCATCTGCCACGCCCACAATCGCGGCGGCGATCGCATGCGGAAGGTGCTGGCATCCGCCTGATTTGTTCTTGACTTGTTCTCGTTGGCTCGCTAGGTAATACTTGAGAGGTATTACCATGCGTGTAACGGAAAAAGGTCAGGTGACCATCCCCAAAGACATTCGCGACCGGCTCGGTATCGTCCCGGGTTCGGAAGTGGAGTTCGTCGCGGATGAAAAGGGAGCAAGGCTGGTCCTGATCGCCGGCAATACCGATCAGAAGCCGGCAGACTTCGAAGCTTGGCTGAACAGCGTAAGCGGCTCTTTCGACACCGGCGGCATGAGCACCGACGAATTCATGCAATGGCTCAGGGGACCGCGCGATGACCTCGATCCTCGTTGATACCAATATCTTCATCGACGTGTTCGGTCCGCCGAACGTATTTCGGGATTGGTCAGCCGGCCAGCTTGCATCGTGGAAGCGGCGCTCCCAGTTGATTCTTACCCCGATCGTTTGGGCCGAACTGGCCAGCATGACGGCAAGCGAGGCAGATCTGGCCAACCTGTTGGCACGTCTGGACCTTGTGCGAGAAGTCCTGCCGTTTTCCGCCGCCTACGAGGCCGGCAGGGCCCACGTCGCCTACAGACGGAGCGGCGGTCTGCGTGAGCGAACCTTACCGGATTTCTTCATCGGGGCGCATGCATCCGTGCGAGCACACCGGCTGCTGACCCGCGACCCTCAGCGCTACCGCTCCTATTTTCCGGATATCGACATCATCTCCCCCGAAACCCATCCCTGACGGACACACTTCATGATCGGCAAGCTCAAAGGCACCATCGACGAAATCGGCGACGACCACGCGCTGATCGACGTGCATGGCGTCTGCTACATTGCTCACTGCTCCTCGCGCACGCTGTCCAGGCTCGGTTCGCCCGGAGAGGCCGCGGTCCTGTTCATCGAGACCTATGTCCGCGAGGACCAGCTGAAGCTCTTCGGTTTCCTCACCGCGCTCGAACGCGAATGGTTCAACCTCCTGCAGAGCGTGCAGGGCGTCGGCACCAAGGTGGCGCTCGCCGTTCTCTCGACATTGACGCCGTCGGAACTTGCCAATGCCATCGCGCTTCAGGACAGGACCGCCGTTTCCCGCGCGCCGGGTGTCGGACCGAAGGTCGCTGTCCGCATCATCACCGAACTGAAGAACAAGGCGCCCGCCTTTGCCGGCGAGGCCGCCGCCACGATCGGCCTGAAGCAGGAACTCGGCGAAGGCGTTGCCGCGGCTCCGGTCGCGGATGCCGTCTCAGCACTCACCAATCTCGGCTATTCGCGCGAGCAGGCGGCCAATGCCATCGCCGCGGCCCTGAAGAACGGCGGCGAAGGCGCGGACAGCGCGAAGCTGATCCGCCTCGGCCTCAAGGAGCTGTCGCGGTGATACCGCGCTTTACCCCTTCTACTGAATCTGGTCAAAGGCGCTTGAGCGGTCCCCTCCGCGCTGCCAAGATGGCCGCCAACCGGAAGTACTGTCATGAGTGAAGCCGACCGTCTCATCTCATCGGAAAAGCGTGGCGAGGATATCGACACCGCGCTGCGTCCGCAGTCGCTCGACGAATTCACCGGCCAGGCCAAAGCCCGCGCCAACCTGAAGATCTTCATCGAGGCCGCCAGGAATCGCGGCGAAGCGCTCGACCATGTGCTGTTCGTCGGCCCGCCCGGTCTCGGCAAGACCACCCTTGCCCAGATCATGGCGAAGGAACTCGGCGTAAACTTCCGCTCGACCTCAGGCCCCGTCATCGCCAAGGCCGGCGATCTGGCCGCGCTGCTGACCAATCTCGAGGAGCGCGACGTGCTCTTCATCGACGAAATCCACCGTCTGAACCCCGCGGTGGAGGAAATTCTCTATCCTGCGATGGAGGATTTCCAGCTCGACCTCATCATCGGCGAAGGGCCCGCCGCCCGCTCGGTCAAGATCGATCTCTCCAAGTTCACCCTCGTCGCGGCAACCACCCGTCTCGGCCTGCTGACCACGCCGCTTCGCGACCGTTTCGGCATTCCGGTCCGGCTGAATTTCTACACGGTCGAGGAACTGGAACTGATCGTGCGCCGCGGCGCGCGCCTGATGGGGCTCGGCATGACCGACGAAGGCGCCCGCGAAATTGCCCGCCGCGCCCGCGGCACGCCCCGCATCGCCGGTCGCCTCCTGCGTCGCGTACGCGACTTCGCGGAAGTCGCCCGCGCCGAAGCGGTCACCCGCGAGATTGCCGACGAGGCGTTGACCCGCCTGCTCGTCGACAATATGGGCCTCGACCAACTCGACAAGCGCTATCTGAACATGATCGCCGTCAACTTCGGTGGGGGCCCGGTCGGCATCGAGACCATCGCCGCCGGGCTTTCCGAGCCTCGCGATGCGATCGAGGATATCATCGAGCCCTACATGATCCAGCAGGGGTTCATCCAGCGCACGCCGCGCGGCCGCGTCCTCACGGCCATCGCCTGGAAGCATCTCGGGCTTCAGCCGCCCAAGGATCTGGAAGCCGCGCAATTCCGGCTATCGCTCGAGGAGGATTGAATGATCGCGCGGCGCGGGTTCCTCAAGCTTCTCGGCAGTCTGCTGATGGCCGGCTTTGGAACCAGCACCTACGCGGTCGGCGTCGAGCCCTTCGCCCGGCCCCGCGTCACTCAATATTCCGTCCACCCACGCGCCTGGCCACGGGATCTCAGGCTCCGGCTTGTAGTGCTGGCCGACTTCCATGCCTGCGAACCATGGATGCCCGCCGAGCGGATTGCGGCGATCTGCGATCAGGCCAACGCCCTTAACGGAGATATCGTCCTCCTTCTCGGCGACTACATGACCAGTATGTGGTTCAACACCGGCTACGTCGAACCGGCGAGATGGGCGGAAGCGCTGGCCCGCCTGAAAGCGCCGCTCGGCGTTCATGCCATCCTCGGCAATCACGACTGGCTGAACGACCCTGCGGCCCTTGCCGCAAGACGCGGACCGACGCTCGCGCACAGGGCGCTCGGCAATGTCGGCATCCCCGTCTATGACAATCTCGCCGTCCGGCTCGAAAAGGACGGACGCGGCTTCTGGCTCGCGGGCCTCGCCGACCAGCTCCAGCCGGGCTATCCGGCGCCCGACGGGTCGGGCATCATCCACGGTCTCGACGATCTCTCCGGAACCCTGACGCAGATCAGGGGAGATGAACCCGCCATCCTCATGGCCCACGAACCGGACATTTTCGTCGAGGTTCCCGGGCGAATCTCCCTGACCCTGTCGGGACACACCCATGGCGGCCAGATCAGGCTTTTCGGTTTTTCGCCGCTGGTGCCCTCGCGCTACGGTAACCGCTATGCCTATGGCCACATCGTCGAGGATGAACGCCATCTCATCGTTTCCGCCGGCTTCGGACTGTCCAACCTGCCGGTTCGACTCGGCGCTCCGCCTGAGATCGTCGTGGTCGAACTCGGCGGAACCGGAGCGGCGGAAATACCGGCCTCATGAACGAGGATTCCAGAGAGAGGAAGGGCAGGCCATGACGGAGGAAATCGACCCCTGCCGCGTGTTTCGAAAGCTCGCTCGCAACAATGCGCTGGCCAATCTCAGGCTGCACGATGCCGTGGCGCGCCTCCGGCCCGGTGAATTCGAGGCGGAGCGCACAAGCTTCTTTCCCTCGATTCGGGCAACGCTCAACCACATCCTCGTCATCGACTGGTTCTATGTCGATGCATTGGAAGGTGGAACCCTCGGCCCCAGGGCCTGGGAAAACGACATGCCCTTTCCGGACCCGGAAACCCTGCACGCTGCGCAGGCGGCTGTCGACCGGCGATTGCTTGCCTTCTGCGATGGACTGAAGTCGGAAGACCTCAGCCGCGTGGTCGATATTCATCGCGGCAGCCGTATCCAGCACGACCGCTGCGACGATGTCTTGAGCCACCTTTTCCAGCATCAGACCCATCATCGGGGACAAGTGCACGCCATGCTGGCCGGTACCGGCATCAGGCCCCCGCAGCTCGATGAATTCATTGTCGGAGACGATGCATCGGCAAGGGAAAGGGAGATGGCGGCAATCGGCTGGAGCGAGGCGGAGCTCATGCGCTGAAAGCTTTGGACGCAGGGTCTGCAACGCGAAAACCGGAAGGCCTCATACAGCCGCGTCGCGTTTTCCAAGCCCATCGGGCGCAGATAAAAAGCATACTCATCTAGCTGTTTTCATTACAAATTGTTAATTACAGCATTCATATTGCATTCACCTCTCGGGGTCTAGCGTCGGGTCATAGACAACGAGGTACAAGACCATGAAGAAAGCATTCCTGATCGCACTGGCCAGCCTGATGATCGCTGCTCCGATGGCCCAGGCGCAGCAATACCGCCCGGATGATCGCCGTCCGCCCCAGCACCATCAGCCGGTCAAGCCGCAAAAGCCCGTTGCCAGCAAAGTCGCGCCTAAGCCCTATTACTGGAAGAAGGGCCAGCGCATGAACGACTGGAGGCGCCATCAGGCAATCAACGATTACCGGCGCTACGGCCTTCACAAGCCGGGTCGCGATCAGCGCTGGATCAGGATCGACAACCAGTATCTCCTGATCGGCGTCACCACCGGCCTGATAGCCGGCATCGCAAACGCCCGCTAGATCGGCCTATCCTCACAAACCGGAGCCGCGGGCGTCCCGTCGCCAGCGGTTCCCTCAAGGCGGAAAAAGACGGTGGCACTGTTGCCCGGCGCGTCTTCTCAATAGCTTTCCGCCAGGAAGCGGACCGTGCTTTCAAACAGCGATTGGCCACCGGGCTTCCAGCCAAGCCCCCTGATCTTGTCGGTCGGCATCGCCCGCACCGCCGCCTTGTCTGCCGGAGGAGGCAGCGGTCGCGAACACGGGACCGCCGACCGGAACATCCCCAGGATATCGCGGCTGTCGGCGACGATATCGGAAACGTTGAAGGACTGGCCGCTGACCTTCGCCGCCTCAGTGGTCAGCATCAGCCGCACGGCCTGCCCCACGTCCCGGCCATGAACCTCCGAACCGGCTCGCGCCGGAAGATCCCGCCCGGCAAGATAGTCGGCGAAGAGCGCGTCCCACTTGTTCGGCCGGGCTCCTCCATAGACACCCGTCACCCTCAGGCTCGCCGTCACGAAACCGGGCGCGGCGAGATCCGCCAGAACCCGCTCGGCCAGCAGCTTCACTTCGCCATAAAGGCTCGACGGCTTCAGAAACTGCTCTTCGGTGAGCGGCGTCTCGACGGTAAGTCCGTCATAGACCGCCCGGCTGGAGAGGAAAACGGCCCGCCGGACACCGGCCTGCTTTGCGGTTTCAAACAGACGGATGGTGCCGTCGAGGTTGAGTTTGCGAAAGCCGTCGGGATCGGCCCCCTCCCCGCCTCTGTACTTTCCGGGCAGATGGTCGAAAGCCGCATGCACGAAGAAATAGGCATCGTCGAAAACCTGCATCTGGTCGTCCCGAGGGTCGAGCGACAGACGACGGAATTCGACAGCCTGGGAAAACAGCCGCTCCGCCGGCTCATGCCGCGCCCCGACGACCACGCTATAGCCGGCGGCAAGCAGGTCCTCGACGATATAGCGTCCGACCAGCCCGGTTCCGCCGGAGACCAAGACTTTCATGCCGCCGCCCGCTCGGGCTTGGAGAGCGATCCGACATCGGGGATGTCCTGGCCGGTATAATAGGCGTTCCACAGGTCGATGAGGGGTTTCAGTGCCGCCGCCTTGGGATGATCCTTCTCCCAGGGCTTTTCGTACTGGTAGTGCAGGATGCCGATCTGCCGCCAGTCCCAGAGCTCCGGCAGGTTGAACCACACATATTGCAGCATGTTCATGAACACCGGCAGGCCATGCCAGTCCGGAAAATAGCTTTCAAGGAAGGTCTGGTCGGTGCGGCGCCAGAAGACCTCAGGCTGGTCCAGCCGGCGCAGCATGTCCTCGAAGGTCGCAAGCGAGGGGCGCGCAACGAAGACGCCCGAATTCAGCCTGTGGAAATCAGCAAGGCTTTCATAGACGTTCGGCGCAGCGGAGAACTCGGGATAATCGAACAGCCGGTCGACGTTGCGCAGTACAATCGCATCCGCATCGATGAAGACGCAGCTCTCATAATCGATCAACTGCCACAGCCGCAGCTTGCAGAAATTGTCGAGCGGCGAATGGAAGGCCGGCTTGCGCCCTTTGGTGAAGGGTGCGTTGGCATGCAGGTTGCCTCGCGCGTGCCGCTGGTTGAAGCCGTCGGACAGCGGCAGGTGCTCGACCTCGACAAGCCGGCAACCGAGCCGGTCGAGCGGCTCCAGCGCATCGGCCTCCACCCCGCCCGTATAGAGCACGACGACATCGGCGGAACTGCCCGTCAGGCGGATGGAACGCACAAGCGCGGTCGCGCCCATCGCATAATCGCGATTGGTCACCAGCGTGACATAGGCCTCCCGCGAGCCGGCAGTCGTGACCGGCCGGATGCCTTTCAGCAGTTCGGCCCCCATCATCATGACACCGATTTCAGCTTCTTGCCTTCCGGATCGCGGTTGATCGTCCGGGCGATGTCCTTGGTCCAGGCGGAAACGGCCGGCACGCGGGAACGGTCGACGCGATAGGCGAACTTCTTCGCAACGTCGACGATTTCCTCCAGCAGGCCGCCCTCAAGCGTCGTCGGCTTCAGCCCGAGCCCCAGGAACTTCTCGTTCCTGACGATGAGGTCGTTTTCCGGCGCTTCCTTGCGCGGATTGGGCAGCCAGGCAATCTCGGCGCCCGACATTTTCGCAATCATCTCGGCAAGGTCGCGCACCCGATGCGTTTCCGTCATCTGGTTGAAGATCTCGACCCGCGACCCACGCGCCGGCGGATTGTTCAGCGCAATCTCGATGCAACGGACCGAATCCTGAATATGGATGAAGGCGCGGGTCTGCCCGCCGGTGCCGTGCACCGTCAACGGATAGCCGATTGCCGCCTGGATCAGGAAACGGTTGAGAACCGTTCCATAATCGCCATCGTAATCGAAGCGGTTGACGAGTTGCGGATGACCGCGCGTCTGCTCCGTATGGGTGCCCCAGACGATGCCCTGATGCAGGTCGGTGATCCTGAGACCATCGTTCTTTGCATAGAACTGGAAGAGCAACTGATCGAGGCATTTCGTCATGTGGTAGATCGAACCCGGATTGGCCGGATAAAGGATCTCTTGCGAGACCGTCTCGCCCTGTGTGGTTTCGATACCGACCGGCAGATAGCCTTCCGGAATCGCAGCCCCCACCGTCGAATAACCGTAGACACCCATCGTACCGAGATGGACCAGATGCGCATCGAGCCCGATTTCGACGAGCGCATTCAAGAGATTGTGTGTCGCCGAGACATTGTTGTTGACGGTGTAGTTCTTGTGCCGGTCGCTCTTCATCGAATAGGGCGCGGCGCGCTGCTCGGCGAAATGGATGATGGCGTCGGGGCGCTCCTCGGCCAGCCACTTTTTCAGAAGCTCATAGTCCTTGGCGAGGTCGATCAGGTTGAAATGGATACGGCGGCCGGTTTCCGCATGCCAGATGCGGGTCCGCTCCTGGATCGAATCCATCGGCGTCAGCGACTGCACGCCGAGTTCCGTGTCGATCCAGCGGCGTGACAGGTTATCGAGAATATGAACATCGTGGCCGGCATCGGAAAGGTGCAGGGATGTAGGCCAACCAACGAAACCGTCTCCGCCCATGACTGCGATCTTCATAAGATGGTCTCCTTTGCCGATGAGGTATCAATCCTGATAATGCCGATTTATGACAGAACTACAATCAGCGTCGAAAAGGTTCCGGACAGACCTTGAAGACTTCTCGCCGCGCAGGGATAACATGATGACGAATATGGATTTTTTGCTTTCCGGCCACCTTGTGGAACACGGACATCGGCTCGTTCAGCGGGTCTATTATGAAGACACCGATTTCTCCGGCCTCGTCTATCACGCCCGCTATCTGCACTTCCTTGAGCGCGGCCGCACCGACTACCTGCGCTGCCTCGGCGTCGAACAGAGCGCGCTGATCGGCATCGACGAGGAAGGCCTCGTTTTCGTCGTCCACCGGATGGAAATCGACTTCAAGTCGCCGGCTCGCATGGACGATATCCTGGAAATCCGCACCACCACCACCAAGGCCGGCGGCGCCAAGATGGTGCTGGAACAGGAAATCCGCCGCGGCGACGACCTTCTGATCGCGGCGAAGGTGGTCATCGCCGTGGTCAACCGCCGCGGGCGCCCGCGCCGCCTGCCGGAAGACCTTGCGGCCCAGTTTCTCTCTTGAGACCGGGTCCCGGTTTTATCATTGCCGACATATCGGGATGATAACGGTCCTTTAACGATAATGATGTCTTACTTCGATTATGGAAAATTGTGCGTCGCACGCCTTCCTTTGACCAAATTTCGACGCAAGAAGGCAATCTGGGAGCTTGATGCGGGATAGGGCGTTCGGCGATGGCTACCGCAAATTTCCGGCAATAGAGCTTTTTCACCGCCCGGTCATGCGCCGGGCGTTTGGATTTCGGGGATAAGAGAGCGATGGAAGAAGTTGGATTGGCAGCAGCGACCCATGACGTGAGCCTCTGGGCCCTGTTCATGCAGGCCGGCTTCGTGGTGAAACTCGTGATGCTGGGACTGATCGCGGCCTCGGTGTGGACCTGGGCGATCGTCATCGACAAGTTCATGAGCTACTCGCGCGCCCGCAGGCAGTTCGACCAGTTCGAACAGGTGTTCTGGTCCGGCCAATCGCTGGAAGAACTTTACCGGACCCTGGCGGAGCGCAACAACAGCGGCCTTGCGGCGATGTTCGTCGCCGCCATGCGGGAATGGAAGAAGAGCTTCGAGCGTGGCGCCCGTTCGCCGATCGGGCTTCAGATGCGTATCGACCGTGCCATGGACGTCACACTGGCGCGTGAGTCGGAAACGCTCGAAGCCCGCCTCGCCTCGCTCGCCACCATCGGTTCGGCCGCCCCCTTCGTCGGCCTCTTCGGTACGGTTGTCGGTATCATGACCTCTTTCCAGGCGATTGCCGGTTCGAAGTCGACCAACCTGGCCGTCGTCGCCCCCGGTATCGCGGAAGCGCTTCTGGCAACGGCCATCGGCCTCGTCGCCGCTATCCCCGCCGTTATCGCCTACAACAAGTTCTCCGGCGAGGCCGGCAAGCTGACGGCCCGCATGGAAGGCTTTGCCGACGAGTTCTCCGCCATTCTTTCGCGCCAGATCGACGAGAAACTGCAGCCCCGTCAGGCGGCGCAGTAATCGGTCCGACTTAGGAGACGCAAGCAATGGGTATGTCTGTTGGATCGAGCGGTGGCGGCGGTGGACGTCGTGGCAGGCGCGGCGGCCGCAAGGCCCCGATGAGCGAGATCAACGTGACGCCGCTCGTCGACGTCATGCTCGTGCTGCTCATCATCTTCATGGTCGCCGCCCCGATGATGACCGTGGGCGTTCCCCTGGACCTGCCCAAGACCGGGGCCAAGGCGCTCAACTCAGAAACCCAGCCGATCACCGTTTCCATCAAGGCCGACGGATCGGTCTTCCTTCAGGAAACCCCGATCTCGACGGACGAGATTGCAGCCAAGCTCGCAGCCATCGCCACCACCGGCTACACCGAACGCATCTTCGTGCGCGGCGACGGCGCGGCGCCTTACGGCGTGATCGCCGACGTGATGGCACGCATGCAGACCGCAGGCTACACGAATATCGGCCTGGTGACCGAGCAGAAAACGGATAACTGATCGTATCGCAATGAGAGGCAGTCTCGCGACATCGGCTGTACTGCACGCACTGGCGCTCACCTGGGCACTGGTCTCCATCGGCGCGCCCGAAACTTTCGACGTCGCCAATGTCGAGGCGCTGCCTGTCGATCTCGTGCCGATCGAGGAACTGACGCAGATCCAGCAGGGCGACCAGAAGGCGCCGAAGGCGGAAAAGGCAGCCCCCGTTCCGACCAAGAAGCCGACCTCCGTCGACAATGCCGAAAACCTCGGCGACAACAAGGTCGACCTGAAGTCGGTTCCGACGCCGAACGCCAAGCCGAACGCCAACGAATCCTCTGCGGCACCGGAAAAGGTCGAGAAGGTCCAGCCGAGGCAGGACAACGAGACCAACGACATCAAGGACATCATCAAGGAAGACACGGTCGCCGAGCCGCAGAAGGAAGTGGCCAAGGCCGAACCGCCGAAGCCGCAGGTGACCGAGCCGCCGGCCCCCGAGAAGCCGCCGGAGCCTACGCCGCAGCAGCCGGACGAGACGGCCGAAATCCCGCTGCCGGAGAAGGCGCCCGTCCCGTCCGTCCGCCCGAAGCCCGAGACACCGAAGCCGGTCGAGCCCAAGACTGCCGAGGCCAAGCCGACCGAAAGTCAGTCGGAGAAAGCGCCTGACAAGAAGAAGGACACCAAGACCCAGGAAGCGGCCAAGTCGAAATCCACCAAGGAAAGCGACTTCAACGCCGACGAGGTCGCCGCCCTCCTCAACAAGAACGACCCGACCGCCGGCGGCGCCAAGGCTTCGCAGGACAAGGCTGCATTCGGCGGCAAGAAGACCACCAGCGGCACGAAATTGAGCCAGACCGAAATGGATGCGCTAAAGGGCGTCATTCAGAACAACTGGTCGTTCATCCCCGGCCTTGCCGGAATGGAGGGCATGGTCATCACGGTTCGCTTCAAACTGGACGAAGCCGGAAATCTGATCGGAGAGCCAGAGGTCAGCGCCAAAGGCGGAGAAGCTTCCACCCAACAGGTGATGATGGGTAGTGCAAGGCGCGCCGTTCTGCGCTCCGCTCCCTTCACCAATCTTCCACGCGACAAATACGACGCATGGTCTGAGGTCATCGTAAACTTCGACCCCAGCGAAATGATGTAAAAGCTAAAAAGGCTTGGAACTCATGATGAAACTCAATCTTCTTCGATATCTGGCGGTGATCGTCGGCCTTGCCGGCGCCTTCGCCACGCCGGCCCACGCGGTCGTCGAGATCAACATCAACAAGGGCAATGTCGAGCCGTTGCCGATTGCGATCACGGACTTCGTTTCCGGCAACGGTATCGGCGCCAAGATTTCGGCGGTGGTCGAGGCGGACCTCAAGCGTTCCGGTCTGTTCGCCCCCGTGAGCCGTGCGGCCTTCATCGAAAAGAACAGCAATCCGGACCAGACGCCGAACATGCAGAGCTGGACGGTGCTGAACGCCCAGGCGCTCGTCGTCGGCCGCATCACGCAGGAAGGCGACGGACGTCTGCGCGCCGAGTTCCGCCTGTGGGACACCTTCGCCGGCCAGCAGATGGCCGGCCAGCAGTTCTACACCCAGCCGGAAAACTGGCGTCGCGTCGCCCACATCATCGCCGATGCGATCTATGAGCGCATCACCGGCGAGAAGGGCTACTTCGACACCCGCGTCGTCTTCGTCGCGGAAAGCGGCTCCAAGCAGGATCGCAAGCGGCAGCTTGCCATCATGGACCAGGACGGCGAAAACGTCCGTATGCTGACCAACAGCAAGGACATCGTCCTGACGCCGCGCTTCTCGCCGAGCCGTCAGGAAATCACCTACATGTCCTTCGAGGGCCAGCAGCCGCGGGTCTACCTCCTGCAACTGGAATCCGGCCAGCGCGAAGTGGTCGGCAACTTCCCGGGCATGACCTTCTCCCCCCGCTTCTCGCCCGATGGCCAGCGGGTCATCATGAGCCTGCAGCAGGATGGCAACGCCAATATCTACACGATGGACCTGCGCTCGCGCACCACGACGCGCCTGACCTCCACGGCCGCGATCGACACCTCTCCCTCCTACTCGCCGGACGGCAGCCGCATCGTCTTCGAAAGCGACCGCGGCGGACGCCAGCAGCTCTATGTGATGAATGCCGACGGCTCCGGCCAGCAGCGCATTTCCTTCGGCGACGGCTCCTATTCGACGCCTGTATGGTCTCCGCGCGGCGACCTGATCGCCTTCACCAAGCAGTCCGGCGGCAAGTTCTCGATCGGCGTGATGAAGACCGACGGTTCGGGCGAGCGCATCCTGACCACCGGCTTCCACAACGAAGGCCCGACCTGGGCGCCGAACGGCCGCGTCATTATGTTCTTCCGCCAGGGCGCCGGCGCAGGCGGTCCGCAGCTCTATTCGATTGACCTGACCGGTTACAACGAACAGCTCATCAAGACACCGGGCTACGCCTCCGACCCGGCCTGGTCGCCGCTGCTCGAATAGGGCGCGGAAAAACGCCTCTTTCTTGCCGCAATGTGTTGGGAATCGGCGCATTGCGGCAGTGTTTTGACAGTTTGTTAACCATGTTCGTTCGAAGCCGGTTAACCTCGAATGGTTAGAGTCCGGCAACCCTAACGGAAAGAATCAAGGAGACCGGCGATGAGCCGCATTCACACTCCGGCGAAGAGCCGCATGCAGCAACTTGCAAGCAACCCCGCCATCGTCGCAATCGCGATGACGCTGGCGCTTGCCGGCTGCGCCTCGAAGAAGAACCTGCCGAACAGCGCTTCCGAACTCGGCCTCGGCGCCGGCGGTGCCGCAACGCCGGGCTCGACCCAGGACTTCACCGTCAATGTCGGCGACCGCATCTTCTTCGACACCGATTCGACCTCGATCCGTGCCGATGCCCAGCAGACGCTCGACCGTCAGGCTCAGTGGCTCGCCAAGTACCCGAACTACGCCATCACCATCGAAGGCCATGCAGACGAACGCGGCACCCGCGAATACAACCTCGCGCTCGGCGCTCGCCGCGCTGCCGTCACCCGCGACTACCTCGCCTCGCGCGGCGTACCGGCAAGCCGCATGAAGACCATCTCCTACGGCAAGGAACGTCCGGTCGCCGTCTGCGACGACATCTCCTGCTGGTCGCAGAACCGCCGCGCCGTCACCGTTCTCGGCGGCGCCGGCCTCTGATCCGGCCGGTCCCTCAAGCTTATGTGAAGGCGGCCGCTCGGCCGCCTTTTCTTTTCTCCACACTTTGGCCGAACTTGAGTTGCTTTTTTACGGTCAATTGTAAAAATCCGCCATGTGCGCCATCCGGCGTGACGATTCAAAGGATAACAGGACGAACCATATGAAGAGACTTGTCATGGCCGCATTGCTTGCGACGGCCTCGCTGGCAGGCCTGAACGGAACGGCAAGCGCGCTGCAACTGTTTCCCTCGCTCAACAAGAGCCAGCCGGCGCCGGCCGCAAGCAGCCGCCAGCCCGTGCAGCTCGCGCAAAGCGCCGATCCCTCGATCCGCGTGCAGCAGCTCGAGGAGGAGATCCGCAGCCTCAACGGCCGTATCGAGGAAATGAGCTATCAGTTGCTGCAGATGCAGGAACAGATGCGCAAGACCCAGGAAGACAATGAATACCGTTTCCAGGATCTGGAAAAAGGCGGCGCCAAGAAGAGCGGTTCGCTCGACAGGCCGGTGAATGCCGGCGCGACGCCGGAGGATTCGGTCGCCGAAATCATCACCCAGGAACCGGCGCCCGGTGGAGACATCGGCGCCTCCTCCTCGTCGCTCGGACAGCCCGAGCAGACGCTGGGCTCGATCGAGCTCGATTCCAGCGGCATGCCGCAAACGGCCACGATCAATCAGGACGCGGTCAACAAGTCCTCCGCACTGCCCGGCGTCAGCGCGCCCGCGGCGACCCAGACCGCCTCCACCGGCTCGGAAAGCGACGTCTACCAGGTCGCCTATGCGCATGTGCTTTCCGGTGACTACGGCATGGCGGAAAACGAGTTCCGGGACTTCATCGCTCGTTACCCCAAGAGCTCCAAGATCGCCGACGCCAACTTCTGGCTGGGCGAAGCGCTCTATTCCCAGGGCAATTTCAACGAAGCCGCCAAGACCTTCCTCAATGCCCACCAGGCCTATAGCTCCTCGCCCAAGGCTCCCGAAATGCTGCTGAAGCTCGGCATGTCGCTCGCCGCGCTCGACAATACCGACACGGCCTGCGCAACGCTGCGGGAAGTGACGAAGCGCTATCCGAAGGCCTCCCGCGCGGTGGTATCCAAGGTGGCGAGCGAACAGAAGCGCCTCCGCTGCTGACCCGCGTCCGCCCGGCCACCCCTGCCGTGGACCACGCCCCATCTCCCGAGGATGCAGCCGCAAGGCTTCTTGACCGACTGTCCGGCACCCGCCGGCTTCTCGTCGCCGTTTCCGGCGGCAGCGATTCCACCGGCCTGCTGATCGCCCTCGATCGCGCCATGACCTCGCTTCGCCTGCCCCATTCGCTCATCGCCGCCACGGTCGATCATCGGCTGAGACCGGAGAGCACTGCCGAGGCCGAAGCCGTCGCAACCCTTTGCGCATCGCTCGGCGTTCCCCATCGCATTCTCGCTTGGACCGGACCGAAGCCGGAAACGGGAATATCTGCCGCAGCCCGCGACGCGCGTTACCGTCTGCTTTCCCATGCGGCCGCAGAGGTCGGCACGGATCTTATCGTCACCGGCCACACGCTCGACGACCAGGAGGAGACCATCGCCATGCGCGCCGCCCGCGCCGCCGGCGAAAATCTCGGCCTCGCCGGAATGGCCGAGGCGACGCTTCATGACCGGCGTTTCTGGCTTCTCCGTCCCTTCCTTGAGATCCGGCGGCAGGATATCCGCGATTATCTCCGCCGGCTCGGCACCGGCTGGATCGACGATCCGAGCAACGAGGATCGCAAGTACGAACGCGTGCGGGTGCGTCACGATCGCGAGGCCATGGATACGCAGAGCATCCGCTCTGCGGGCACCGACCGAACCGCACTGTCGCGACAGGCCGCAGCCCTCCTCCAAGCCCATGCGACCGGCTACGCCTCGCTCGCGGTGAGAGTGGCCCCGGAAGCCCTGGACCTTCGGTCGCCCGCTCTCCTTCATGCCCTCTCGACACTGTGCGCCGTCGTCGGCGGCCGGTCCCACCGGCCGGGCCGGGACAGCATGGATCGGCTGGCATCTTTCCTCGCCTCAGGTCGACAGGGTCGCATCACCCTCTCCCGCGCACTCGTCGAACGGCACAGGGACGGCCTGTTCCTCATGCGCGAGAGCCGCGATATTTTGCCGCTGGAGATCCCGCCCGGCGATTGGGCGGAATGGGACGGACGCTTTCGCATCACCAATCGCGGGCCGGAAACCGCCTTCGTCACAGCCGGCCGAATGACCCCGCCCATGCATGGCCCTCAGTTTCTCCCCGACGGCCTCGTCCGCCATCTGAACCGGATCGGCCCCTCGGCGGCCCTCGGTAAAGCAAGTGTGATGCCCGCGGCTGCACCGGCCGGCTCCGTCGAAATCGAGCCTTCCCTGCCCTTGTTCGATCGCTTTTTACCCGCCTTCGACCTCGATTTGGCCAATGCCATCGCGCGTCTCATGGGACGGAAGGACTATTGCCCTCTCCCGTTTAATCCTTATTGACGGAAAAAGCAGCCAAACCGCCGCTTTGCCTTGGCAAGGCCGCAGTGCAATCCTATGTTAGTCGATAATCCGGCGGGCATTATCCCGCGCATCTTATTCGGGGAGTTCGATGAACCCAAATTTTCGGAACTTTGCGCTATGGGCGATCATAGCCCTCCTGCTGATCGCATTGTTCAGCATGTTCCAGACGACTCCGTCGCAAACCAGTTCGCGCGAAATTCCGTATTCGCAGTTCCTTCGCGAAGTGGATTCCGGCCGTGTCCGTGACGTGACCGTCACAGGCAATCGCGTTCTCGGCACCTATGCCGAAAACGGCACTGCCTTCCAGACTTACGCACCGGTTATCGACGACAACCTGCTCGAAAAGCTGCAGTCGAAGAACGTGATGATCGTCGCCCGTCCCGAGACGGACGGGTCTTCCAGCTTCCTGAGCTATCTCGGCACGCTGCTGCCCATGCTGCTGATCCTCGGTGTCTGGCTCTTCTTCATGCGCCAGATGCAGGGCGGTTCGCGCGGCGCGATGGGCTTCGGCAAATCCAAGGCGAAGCTTTTGACGGAAGCCCATGGTCGGGTCACATTCGACGATGTCGCCGGTGTCGACGAAGCCAAGCAGGACCTGGAAGAGATCGTCGAATTCCTGCGCGACCCGCAGAAGTTCCAGCGCCTCGGCGGCAAGATCCCGCGCGGCGTCCTGCTCGTCGGCCCACCCGGCACCGGTAAGACGCTGCTCGCCCGCTCTGTTGCCGGCGAAGCAAACGTGCCCTTCTTCACCATTTCCGGTTCGGACTTCGTCGAAATGTTCGTCGGTGTCGGCGCAAGCCGCGTCCGTGACATGTTCGAGCAGGCCAAGAAGAATGCGCCCTGCATCATCTTCATCGACGAAATCGACGCCGTCGGCCGCCATCGTGGCGCTGGCCTCGGCGGCGGTAACGACGAACGCGAACAGACGCTGAACCAGTTGCTCGTCGAGATGGACGGCTTCGAAGCGAATGAAGGCATCATCCTGATCGCTGCGACCAACCGCCCCGACGTTCTCGACCCGGCGCTGCTGCGTCCCGGCCGTTTCGACCGTCAGGTCGTCGTGCCGAATCCCGATATCGTCGGTCGCGAGCGTATTTTGAAGGTCCATGCCCGCAACGTGCCGCTGGCACCGAATGTCGACCTCAAGGTTCTTGCCCGCGGCACGCCCGGCTTCTCCGGCGCGGACCTGATGAACCTCGTCAACGAAGCCGCCCTCATGGCCGCCCGCCGCAACAAGCGCGTCGTCACCATGCAGGAATTCGAGGACGCCAAGGACAAGATCATGATGGGCGCGGAACGCCGTTCGTCCGCCATGACCGAGGCCGAGAAGAAGCTCACCGCCTATCACGAAGCCGGCCACGCGATCACTGCGCTCAACGTGCCGGTCGCCGACCCGCTTCACAAGGCGACCATCATCCCGCGCGGCCGCGCGCTCGGCATGGTCATGCAGCTGCCGGAAGGTGACCGCTACTCGATGAGCTACAAGTGGATGGTCTCCCGTCTCGTCATCATGATGGGCGGCCGCGTCGCCGAAGAACTGACCTTCGGCAAGGAGAACATCACCTCGGGTGCATCCTCTGACATCGAGCAGGCGACCAAGCTTGCCCGCGCCATGGTCACCCAGTGGGGCTTCTCCGACGAGCTCGGCCAGGTCGCCTACGGCGAGAACCAGCAGGAAGTCTTCCTCGGCCATTCGGTCTCCCAGACGCGCAATGTCTCGGAATCGACGGCCCAGAAGATCGACAACGAAGTGCGCCGCCTGATCGACGAGGCCTATACCGAGGCCCGCCGTATCATCTCGGAAAAGCACGACGAGTTCGTGGCTCTGGCCGAAGGCCTGCTGGAATACGAAACGCTCTCCGGCGACGAGATCAAGGCGCTGCTGAAGGGCGACAAGCCCGCCCGCGACCTGGGCGACGACAGCCCGACCAGCCGCGGTTCGGCGGTTCCCTCGACCGGCCCGAAGAAAGATCAGCCGAAGGGCGGCGAGCCCGAAAGCGGTCTGGAACCGCAGCCGCACTGATCCACAGGTTCAGAGCAGGATAGAGAGCCACCCCCGGCAACGGCGGGTGGCTTTTTCATAAGCGGTAACGGGATGTAATGGTTTTTTGCGCTAATTTACGTGTCCTGTTGCGGTTTTTGTGGCAAGAGCAGCCCAGTCGATATCGCGCTCGCCGCCTCGGGCGGCGCTTCCGTCGAACAGACGGAAGTAAGCGGCAAACGGAGCATTTCGGGAAACACATGACACGTCGTTATTTTGGCACGGATGGCATTCGCGGACAGTCCAACCAGTTTCCGATGACGCCGGACCTTGCGATGCGGGTCGGCATTGCGGTCGGCACCATCTTCCGGCGGGGCCATCACCGTCACCGCGTGGTAATCGGCAAGGATACCCGCCTCTCCGGTTACATGCTGGAAAATGCGCTGGTCGCCGGCTTCACCGCAGCGGGCCTCGATGTCTTCCTGCTCGGCCCGATCCCGACGCCAGCGGTCGCCATGCTCACCCGCTCGCTGCGCGCCGATATCGGCGTCATGATCTCGGCGTCCCACAATCCCTTCGCCGACAATGGCATCAAGCTTTTCGGACCGGACGGCTACAAGCTCTCCGATGAGATCGAGGCCGAGATCGAAAACCTTCTCGAACAGGACATCTACGGCCAGCTCGCACCGGCCCAGGAGATCGGCCGGGCAAAGCGCGTCGAGGGCGACATCTATCGCTACATCGAATTCGTCAAGCGCACCCTGCCCCGTGACGTGACCCTGCACGGCCTGCGCGTCGCCATCGACTGCGCCAATGGTGCAGCCTACAAGGTCGCTCCGCTGGCGCTTTGGGAACTCGGCGCCGAAGTGGTGACGATCGGCAACGAACCGAACGGCACCAATATCAACCTCGACTGCGGCTCGACCCACCCCGCCGCCCTGCAGAAGAAGGTGCATGAGGTACGCGCCGATATCGGCATTGCACTCGACGGCGACGCCGACCGCGTCATCATCATCGACGAAAATGGCGCGATCGTCGACGGCGACCAGTTGATGGCGGTCATCGCCGACACATGGGCGCAGGACCAGATCCTGAAGGGTGACGGCATCGTCGCCACCGTCATGTCCAATCTCGGGCTCGAACGCTTCCTCTCCGGCAAGGGTCTGTCGCTTGCCCGCACGAAGGTCGGCGACCGCTATGTCGTCGAACACATGCGCCAGCACAATTTCAATGTCGGAGGCGAACAGTCCGGCCATATCGTTCTTTCGGACTTCGGCACGACCGGCGACGGTCTCGTGGCCGCGCTCCAGATTCTGGCCTGCGTCAAGCGCACCGGAAAGACCGTCAGCGAAATCTGCCACCGCTTCGATCCGGTGCCGCAGCTCCTGCGCAACGTCCGCTATTCCGGCGGCAAGCCGCTGGAGGATGCGTCCGTCAAGCAGGCGATTGCCGATGCCGAGAGCGAACTGGCCAGGAACGGCCGCCTCGTCATCCGCCCTTCCGGCACCGAGCCCCTGATCCGCGTCATGGCCGAAGGCGACGACCGCGGTCAGATTGAGCGCATCGTCAACGACCTCGTCGGCGTTATCGCCAGCGTGCGCAGCGAGGCGGCCTGAGACGCGGCAATACTCCGCGCCGCACAGTTGTATTTCCATGGGCTTGCCGCTACTTTCTAACAGAAAGGCGAAGCTTATGACCCAAGAAACCGTTGATCTCAGTTTTCTGGCAAAGCTCAACCAGAAAAACAACGAGGAACTGAAAGTGCTTCGCAAGGAAATTGCGGAGATAAGAACTCTTTCCTTGCAGACATATGAATATATGAAGCGGGTCGAACGACGTCAGAGCGAGCTTCGCGACGATCTCGAGATTGCCATCAAGATGGAAATTGGCGGCGGGCTTACACACCTTCAAGCAGTTCTTGAGAACACTTTATCCAGAATCGAAGGCAAGGTCGATGAGGCAATGGATCGGGTAACAGCCATCGAGCGGCGCCCGTGAAGCGCGATCGAAGAAGCTAAGACAAAAAAGGCCCGGCCGCCATTGGCGCCGGGCCTTCATTTTGAAACGTATACCGACGTCAGGCCGAAAGCTTGGCCATGATCTCGTCGGAAACTTCGAAGTTCGAATAGACGTTCTGCACGTCGTCATCGTCTTCCAGCGTGTCGATGAGCTTCATCAGCGACTGGGCCTTTTCCTCATCGACCGGAACGGTGTTCTGAGGCTTCCAGATCGCCTTGATGGATTCGGCTTCGCCGAGGGCTGCTTCCAGCGCCTTCGAGACTTCGTTGATGTCCTCGAAGCCGCAATAGATCGTGTGGCCGTCCTCGTCGGTGACGACGTCTTCGGCGCCGGCCTCGATCGCCGCTTCCATCACCTTGTCCGCATCGCCAACGGAAAGCTTATAGGTGATTTCGCCGACACGGTCGAAGGAGAAGGAAACCGAACCGGTTTCCCCGAGGGCGCCGCCGGCCTTCGAGAAGGTCGAGCGCACGGAGGAGGCGGTGCGGTTGCGGTTGTCGGTCAGCGCCTCGACGATGACGGCGACGCCGCCCGGACCGTAGCCTTCGTAGCGGACTTCTTCGTAGTTCTCGCTGTCTGCTCCGGATGCCTTCTTGATGGCGCGCTCGATGTTGTCCTTCGGCATCGACTGCGCCTTGGCGTTCTGAACGGCAAGACGAAGACGCGCATTCATGTTCACGTCGGGAAGGCCGGTCTTGGCCGCGACCGTGATTTCACGCGCGAGCTTGGAGAACATTTTCGACCGCACGGCATCCTGACGGCCCTTGCGGTGCATGATGTTTTTAAACTGTGAATGGCCAGCCATGGCACCCCTGATCAGGTCTAAATATTGGGAATGGGCGCCTTATACGGATGAAAACCTCCGCGTTCAAGGGGAAGGAGGGGAAAACGGAAGTCCGTACGGGTCCGGCACGGCCCCGCGCGAAGGCGTCACATTCCCTGCATCACCAGGATCAGCGGCTTGCGCGGCAGGGTGCGCATCGAAACCGTAACACCCCGGCTTTCGGAGATCTTCACGTCGAAGCTCTGGTCGAACATGGCGATGAAATCGCGAACGGGAGGGCCGGTGCGATGCATCGGCAGGATCAACGCCGAGCGCAGTCGCTTGATCGTGCGGCTCATGCTGTCGGCCCCCATGGTGAGCCCCCCGTCGACAGGCACCATCACGATGTCGAGGCGACCGATCTCGGCGTAGTGCCCATCCGTCAGTTCATGATGCAGATGGCCGAGATGCCCGATGCAAAGCCCGGCCACTTCGAAGATGAAGATCGAATTGCCGTTGCGCTCGAAATCGCCGCCCCAGGTACGAATATCGGTCGAAACATTGCGGATATAAGCGTCGCCGACCACCAGCCGGTGCTCGATCTTCTCGCCCGGCTTTTCGTCGTTCCAGCCATGCAGCACATTGACGATCGCCGGATCCGGGGAAAGCGTGTAGTGGCTGGAATGCGCCTTGTTCATGGTCACGACATCGGGAACCCTAGGCATCCGAAGCCAGCCGTTGAAGTCGGTGGCGATGGAGATTCCGCCCGGCGTATCGATCTGAAAGGTCGAATGGCCGAGAAAGGTGATCGTCACGTTCTCCGGAAGCGCCGCGAACTGCCGAGAAACAATGTCCTCGGATGGCTTGTAAGCGGCGAAGCTCGCCGATGGCAATGTCTCCGCGATCAACTGGCACTGGCTCGCCGGCGGACGACTGTCCTGGGCGCCAGCGCCAGCGGCGGCAAACATCAGGGAAATGAACGCCATCGCAAGTCGCAGCAGCATCGCGCAGGCCCCGCTCATCGATCCGAGACCTCAGGATGCGACAGGCGGCATGTCAGGTAAAGCGCCCTGCAGGGCATACACCGTCACATTAGCGTGAGAGCAAGGCAAAATCCGGCCGAAGTGGCGTTACTCTAAACCCAGAAATCCGGAATGCTCTCCGCCAGCCGCGGCCCGATCCGGAGCGGTGCGATCTTCTCGGCAAGGCCGGTTCGGTCGGAGATTTCGACGCCGACGCCGCAGATCGTGGCGGGGCCGTGGGCAGCCTCGAAACGGCCCTTCGGCATCTTGGAGATGAAGCGGTTGAGCGGTTCTTCCTTCTCCATGCCGAGCGAGGAATCGTAATCGCCGCACATGCCGGCATCCGACATATAGGCCGTGCCGCCGTTGAGGATCTGGTAGTCGGCGGTCGGCACATGGGTATGCGTGCCGACGACGAAACTCGCGCGGCCGTCGACGAAGTGGCCGAAACACTGCTTCTCGCTGGTTGCCTCGGCGTGGAAGTCGAAGACGATCGCATCCGCCTGTTCCTTCAGCGGGCAAGCGGTCAGGATGGCCTCCGCCGACTTGAAGGGATCGTCGAGTTCGGGATGCATGAAGACCCGGCCCATGATGTTGGCGACGAGCACACGGGCGCCGTTGCGCGCGTAATAGATGCCGGAGCCACGGCCGGGGGTTCCGGCGGGATAGTTGGCCGGCCTGAGGAACTGGTCGTGGCGCTCGCAGAACACCACGGCCTCCTTCTGGTCCCAGACATGGTTGCCGGTCGTCACGACGTCGGCGCCGGCATTGATCGTTTCGAGATAGATGTCCTCGGTAATGCCGAAACCGCCAGCCGCGTTCTCGCCGTTGACGATGACGAAATCGAGCTTGAGGTCGGAGATCAGGCCGGGCAGCCGCTCCCATACCGCCGTGCGTCCCGTCTTGCCCACCATGTCCCCGAGAAAAAGCAGCCTCATTCGCCCTGTCCAGTCTCCGTCAGAATTGCCTGTAGCCGCTTTCCGTCAGAACAGCCTCCAGCTGGACGTCATGCGGTTCAAAGGGCACTTCTGCCACCTCCTGACAGTCGAATGCAATGCCGATCAGCCTGGGGTCGTGGCCTTTTTCTCTCAGCCGGGCGATGGCGCGGTCGTAATGGCCGGCGCCGTAGCCGATCCGGTGGCCGCGACCGTCGAAGGCCGAAAGCGGGACAAGCATGATTTCCGGATCGAGGACAGCGGCATCCGGACCGGGGCCGCGGGTGCCGAAACCGGTATCGACAAGTTCAGCGCCTGTCACCAGCTCGCGGAAAACGATGGTTTCCCGGTCCTGGATGATCGGCAGGCAGAGCCGCGCACCCCGGGCCTTCAGATGCGCCATCAGCGGTCGGATATCGGCCTCCGAACGGATCGGGAAAAAACCGGAAACGATCGTCCCCGGCGAAAATGCCAAGCGATCGCCGCCGTGGTCGGCCATCGCAAGGCTGAATTCCGTCCTGACATCGGCGGGAATAGCATCCCGGGCTGCCAGCCGTTCACGGCGAATGATCGCCTTCCGTTCCCTGTTGCTCATATCGCGATTGTATCCTTCGGGGCGAGCGGACCATATCCGAGATCGTTTTTTTTGCAATCGCCGGACGGCCTCGGCGTCCATCGGCACCCCCAAAGCGCTTTTGATCCGGATTTCTCGGGTTTTTCAAAGAATGAATTAACACTCGTCAATTATGATGGCGGCAATTCAACAAGGGATCTTTCATGAAGATTTTCTCACGTTACGGCATCGTCAAGACCGTCACCGCGGCGACCGTTCTCGTTCTGATGGCTTCGCTCGCGGCAGTGTCTTGGGTCATCTCGGAAAGCATTGCCGCCCGCATCGCCGAACAGGCGGTGGCGAGCCAGAATGCCAGTCTGAGGACGGCGGCAACCATCGTCGAACGCGACCTTCCGGGCACCACGGTTACATGGAGCAAGGACGGCAACGTCCAGCGCATCGTAACCACTGCGATCCCTGCGGAATTCTCGTCTCACGATATGATCGACACCATTGGCCGCATGACCGGCCAGACGGCCACGATTTTCGCCTGGGACCCGGCCAGCAAGGATTTCTGGCGTAGGACGACGAACATCATCAAACCCGATGGCAAGCGCGCCGTGGGCACCGCGCTCGGACAGACGGGCGCCGTCTATCCCGTCGTCACGAAGGGCGAAACCTATCGCGGCGAGGCCGTCATCCTGGATGTGCCTTATTACACCATCTATCAGCCGATCTTCACCCCCACCGGTGAGGTCACCGGCATCCTCTATGCCGGTGTCCGCGCCGCCGAAATCGACAGCATGGCGCAGCAGATGGCATGGGCAATCGGCGCGACCGCTCTCGTGACCCTGTTGCTCGGAACCCTTGTCACCGCCTTCATCGCCCGCCGGATCATCGGCCCGCTGCCCCGGCTGACAGCGGTCGCCGGCGAAATGGCCGCCGGCCATCTGGATGTCGTCGTACCCCATCGCGATCTCGGCAACGAGATCGGTGCCTTGGCGCAAGCCCTCGACGTCTTCCGCGAAAGCGCGCAGCAGAAGATCGAACTGGAGCGGCAGGCCGCGGAGAACATCGCCCTCGGTGAACAGGAGCGCCTCGAACGCGAAGCCCTCGAAGCCGAAAAAGCGCGAAACACGCAAATCGCGGTCGATGCATTGGCGACCGGTCTGCGCCGCCTCAGCGAAGGAGACCTTACCATTCGCCTCGAACAGAGCTTCGAAGGCGAACTCGACCGGCTGCGCACGGACTTCAACCATTCCGTCGACAAGCTGAACGGCACGCTTTCGCAGCTTCGCAACGAGACGCTCGGCATCGAGGCAAGTTCGTCGGAAATGCGCGCGGCGAGCCTCGATCTTTCGAAGCGCACGGAACAGCAGGCTGCGTCGCTGGAAGAGGCCTCCGCCGCACTCGAGGAGATCACCTCCACCGTTCGCGGCTCCTCCGCCAAGGCCGACGAGGCCTCCACCCTTGCCATGGCCGCCCGCAAAAGCACTGAGGGTTCGAGCAAGGTCGTCTCGGACGCCGTGGAAGCGATGAACCGGATCGAGAACGCATCGAGCGAGATTTCCAAGATTATCAACGTGATCGACGAGATCGCCTTCCAGACCAACCTTCTGGCGCTTAACGCCGGTGTCGAGGCCGCCCGCGCAGGCGAGGCCGGCAAGGGCTTTGCCGTCGTCGCCCAGGAAGTGCGCGAACTCGCCCAACGCTCCGCCAACGCTGCCAAGGACATCAAGGCGCTCATCACCAAGTCGGGCGAGGAAGTCGGCGGCGGTGTCTCACTGGTACGTGAAACAGGCAAGGCGCTGCGGGAGATCGCCGGTCAGGTCGCCGCCATCAACGATCACATCCATTCGATCGCCACCGCCGCGCGCGAACAGGCGACCGCCCTGCACGAGATCAGCGCCTCGGTGAACCATATGGACCAGTTCACCCAGAAGAATGCCGCGATGGTCGAGGAAACGACGGCGGTAACGCACCGTCTCGCCGACAGCACGTCGACGCTTTCGGGCCTTGTCGCCCAGTTCCGCACATCGGAAACCGACCCGGTCGCAGCACCCGTCCGTCGCGCCGAACCGGCATCGGCTCCGGCCGCCGCAACCGCACGCGTCGCTCCGCGCGCCGCCGCCCCGGCCTCACGGACGGTCTCCTCCCCGGCCCGGGCCATGGCCGGCCAGCTCGCCAGGGCATTTCCCGCAACCGGGACGACGGCGGCGGCGGCTGCCGATTGGGAAGAGTTCTGACCTGACCTCCGACCCCGCCGGCCCATGAGGCGAGGCGGTTTAGATTGCGAAAACCGGCGCCGGCGCAGCCAAAAGCTGCGCCGGCGCCGTTTTGCGATCATCTGCACACCTCTTCCATTTCGGGATGCGCGCGCCGCCATTTCCGCTAACATGCGGAACTGAACGCTCGACTCGCTATGAGGTGTACATGTTCCTGCTGTCGCACATGTTGACGTCATTCATCCGCAAGGGCCAGCTCACCGTGATCGACGCCGAGGGCAAACGCCACGTATTCGGCGGAATGGAACCCGGCCCGCAGGTCACCATGCGGCTGACCGATCCCAAACTCTATCGCAGTCTGGTCTTCAAGGCCGAGCTGGTGGCCGGCGAAGCCTATATGGACGGCACCATGCGCTTCGAGGAAGGCTCGACGCTGCGTGATTTCCTCATGCTGTTTTCGATAAACCGGCTGTCGCTCGGCAAGTACCCGATCCAGAAGGTGCTGCGGGCGCTCAAGATGCGCTTCCGCAAGCATCTGCAATCCAACAAGAAGGGCGAGGCCCAGCGCAACGTCGCCCACCACTACGATCTCGGCAACGATTTCTACAAACTCTTCCTCGATGAAAACATGCTCTATTCCTGCGCCTATTTCCGCGAGGAAAGCGAGACGCTGGAACAGGCACAGCGCAACAAGCTGAGACTGCTTGCCGCCAAGCTGGACCTGAAGCCGGGACTGAAGGTGCTCGATATCGGATGCGGCTGGGGCGACCTCGCCCTTTACATGGCACGGCTCGAAAACGTGGAGGTCGTCGGCGTCACGCTTTCGAAGGAACAGCATGCGCTGGCAACGCAAAGAGCGGCCGAAGCCGGGCTTTCGGATCGCGTCCGCTTCGAACTGAAGGATTACCGCGACGTCACCGAAACCTTCGACCGCGTGGTTTCGGTTGGCATGTTCGAACATGTCGGCGTCCAGCACTACGACGAATTCTTCAAGCAGTTGAACGCGCTGATGCCCGATGACGGGCTGGCGGTCATCCACTCCATCGGCCATATGAGCCCGCCCGGCATGACCAGTCCGTGGATACGCAAGTACATCTTTCCCGGCGGTTACTCGCCCGCCCTTTCCGAAGTGCTCGCCGTTACCGAGCAGAACAGCCTCTGGGTCACCGACATCGAGGTCTTGCGCCTGCACTATGCCATGACGCTCGCCCATTGGGGCCAGCGTTTCGAGGCCAACCGCGACAAGGTCGTCGCCATGTATGACGAACGCTTCGCCCGCATGTGGGAATTCTACCTCGTCAGTGCGGAGATGACCTTCCGCGCCGGAAGCCAGATGGTCTTCCATCTCCAGCTTTCCCGCAAGCGTGACGGAGCCCCGATCGTGCGCGATTACGTCACCGACCGTCAGCGCGCCTATATCGAAAAGGAAAAGGAACTCGGCCTGAGCATCTGAACGGGCCGTTGCCTGAACTGCGGCGACATATTAACGTCCCGCCTCAAAGAGCCTTTCCGGGACGACAAAATGACCACCGACACCATACTATGGTTCATCCCCGCCTGCTTCGCGCTCAACATGGCGTTCGGCCCCAACAACATTCTGGCGCTGACCAACGCCATGCGCGTCGGCATTCCTGCAGCGCTTCTCGCCTCGCTCGGTCGCATCCTCGCCTTCGCCATCATGATCGTCATCACCGCGCTCGGCCTCGGCGCATTGCTCATCGCGTCCGAAATCGCCTTCTCGGCGGTCAAGTGGGCGGGGGCTGCCTATCTGGTCTGGCTCGGCATCAAGCTTCTGCGCGCCGGTGCGCCGAAAATCGGCGGCCTCGACGCTGCACGGCCCGTTCGAACGACCGCAAGCCTTGCCAAGCAGGAGTTCTGGGTGGCGATCGGCAATCCCAAGGCGATCCTGATCTTCACCGCCTTCTTTCCGCAGTTCCTCGACCGCGGCGACTATGCAACGAGCTTCGCCCTACTTGGCGCGATCTTCCTTCTGCTGGAAATGGCGGCAATCGCCGTCTACGCCTTTATCGGCAGCCATCTCGGCCGCTTCGCCGGCAATTCCAGCGTCTTTGCCTGGATGAACAAGGCCAGCGGCGGCCTGATGATCGCCTTCGGCGCCATGCTGGCTCTCGCCCGCCGGCCCGCGGCATGATCTGAAGAAAAAGGGAAAGTGCGATCCACGGCAACCGATGGATGATTACGATCCTGGGAGCCTACAAAGTAGGTGGGTGCCGTATGACCAAGCCCACGGACCTGGTCAGGGACAGCTCCCTTAGGATCGGGTATGGCCCCAGGGATTGTGTGTTCCTGTCGAGAGGCGCAGACCGCAATCGCAATATAGGATGAAACCCCGGCCTCCGCCAGAGGCGGCGGAACCGTTCCGCGGAAATTTTGAAGATCGCGGGTCAGGCTTCCGCCGAGGGCCGCGCAGTTAGCTTCCGGGTAATCCCGTTCAGCCGCTCGGTGAGCTCGCCGATCGCCTGGGTGAGCATTTCCTCGCGCTCTCGCGCGCCATTGACGGCCGAATCCTGGCCCGCGCGGAAGGAAGCGACTTCGCCCTCCAGCGCCGCCAGACGGCGATTGAGCTCCGACAGTTCGTCCATCACCATGATGCCCGCCATGACGGTCAGGCGCAGATCGCCGATCTCGCCGAACTGGGACTTCAGATGGCCGACATAACGGTCGAACTGGTTGGCAAGATCGGTCAGATGCCCCTCCTGCCCCTCGTCGCAGGCCATGCGATAGGCTTTGCCGTCGATCGTTACCGTCACCTGTGCCATCGAACTTCCCAACTGGCGCCACGGCGCCGGGTTTGCATTTCCATCAACGCCCGAGCCGGTCTCAGCGATCCAGAACCGCCCTGATCGTTTCCATCGCCGTCACCAGCCGGCGCGAAACCTCACGGTTCACCTCTTCCAGCCGGTTGGCCCGGAATTCGGACTGGTCCAGCTCCTGGGCGAGCCGCGCACGATCGGCATGCACGCGCTTGACCTCGTTCTCGACCTCGCTGTGCTCCCGCTGTGCCTCGATCCGCATGTCTATGGCGTTCTCGAGGCCGGTTATCGCCTGGCGAAGGGCGATCAGCGCTGTGTCGAACGAACTTTCCGTCGGCATTTCCTAGGCCCCTGCTTTCCAGAAAAAGTGACTCGAATCGCCCTCGAAGACATGATGAATTGAAGGCGGACAGTATGCGGCGGTATTGTCGCCCGTCAATAAACAGCCCCCGTCCCCGGACGGCCTATCTTGTGGACGAAGCCTCCATCCTTTCCGGGAATGGAACGACACTGTGCAGCGCATAGAAAAGAGGCAGAAACGTGATTTTTGACACCATAAACGCCAGAATACAGGGCATTTGTTGACTTGCGCGATTCACCTGCTAAGGATCAGCCGCTTTCAAACGACCGCGTGGACACGCGCGCCGTCTCCCACGACCCGGAACAAGCGGAATAGCCATGATTTCTCCCGATAAACATAACCGGATGGCGAATGCGATCCGATTCCTTGCCATGGACGCAGTGGAAAAGGCCAATTCGGGACATCCCGGCATGCCCATGGGATGCGCCGATGTCGCGACTGTGCTCTTCACCCGCTTCCTGAGCTTCGACCCCAAGAACCCGCTCTGGCCCGACCGCGACCGTTTCGTTCTGTCGGCAGGCCACGGCTCCATGCTCCTCTATTCGCTGCTCTATCTCACGGGCTATGAGGACATGACCATCGAGGACATCAAGCAGTTCCGGCAGATGGGGGCAAAGACCGCCGGCCATCCGGAATACGGCCATGCTTCCGGCATCGAAACCACCACCGGTCCGCTCGGCCAGGGTATCGCCAACGCCGTCGGCATGGCGATCGCTGAAAAGAAGCTGTCCGTCGAATTCGGCTCCGACCTGCAGAACCACTATACCTACGCGCTGGTTGGCGACGGTTGCCTGATGGAAGGCATCAGCCAGGAAGCGATTTCGCTCGCCGGCCACCTGAAGCTCAACAAGCTGATCGTGCTGTGGGACAATAACGGCATTTCGATCGATGGCGCGATTTCGCTCGCCGATTCGACCGACCAGCATGCCCGCTTCCGCGCGTCAGGCTGGAACACGCTCGCCGTCGACGGCCACAATCCGGAAGAGATCGCAGCGGCTCTGGAAACCGCCCGCAAGTCCGACAAGCCGACGATGATCGCCTGCAAGACGGTGATCGGCTTCGGCGCCCCGAACAAGGCCGGCACCCACAAGGTTCACGGTTCGCCGCTCGGTGCCGACGAAATCGCCGCGGCCCGCAAGGCGCTCGGCTGGGAGGAAGAGGCCTTTGTCGTGCCGGCCGACGTGCTCGATGCATGGCGTCTCGCCGGCCTGCGCTCCACCAAGACCCGCAAGGATTGGGAGGAGCGCCTGGCGCATGCGGACCCGGAGAAGCGGGCCGAATTCACCCGCCGCTTTGCCGGCGATCTTCCGGGCAGCTTCGACGGCGCCATCGACGCCTACAAGAGGAAGCTTGCTGAATCGAAGCCGACCGTCGCGACCCGCAAGGCATCCGAGGATGCGCTCGAAGTCATCAACGGCGTCCTGGCCGAAACCCTCGGCGGTTCGGCGGACCTGACCGGCTCGAACAACACCAAGACCAGCCAGACCAAGTCGATCACGCCCGACGACTTCTCCGGCCGCTACATCCACTACGGCATCCGCGAACACGGCATGGCTGCCGCCATGAACGGTATCGCGCTGCACGGCGGCCTGATCCCCTACTCCGGCGGCTTCCTGATCTTCTCGGACTATTGCCGTCCCTCGATCCGCCTTGCTGCGCTGATGGGCATCCGCGTCATCCACGTGCTGACGCATGATTCCATCGGTCTCGGCGAAGACGGCCCGACCCATCAGCCCGTCGAACAGATGGCGGCGCTGCGGGCGATCCCGAACCTCCTGATGTTCCGTCCGGCCGACGCCACGGAAACGGCGGAATGCTGGCAGGTTGCGCTCGAGAACAAGCACCGTCCGTCCGGCCTGGCCCTGACCCGTCAGAACCTCGTCGCCGCCCGCACCGAATACGACGAGAAGAACCTCAGCGCCTATGGCGCCTACGAGCTGGTTTCCGCCAGCGACGCCAAGGTCTCGATCTTCGCCTCCGGTTCGGAAGTCGAGATCGCGCTGAAGGCGCAATCCACGCTCGCCGGAAAGGGCATCGCCGCCCGCGTCGTGTCGGTTCCGTGCTTCGAACTGTTCTTCGAACAGCCGCAGGCCTACCGGGATGCGATCATCGGCAAGGCGCCCGTCAAGATCGGCGTGGAAGCCGCCGTGCGCCAGGGCTGGGACAGCATCATCGGCTCCGACGGCATCTTCATTGGCATGAAATCCTTCGGCGCATCCGGGCCTTACAAGGAACTCTACAAGCATTTCGGCATCACCCCGGAAGCGGTCGTTGCCGCAGCCGAGGCCAAGCTCGCCTAAAGTCCCAATTGACGAAGGGCGTCTGCGGGCGCCCTTACGCATCATAATCCGAAGCTCTGTTTTAAAGCGGGAGTGCAAGCAATGACTGTGAAAGTTGCCATCAACGGTTTCGGCCGTATCGGGCGTAACGTACTGCGCGCCGTCGTCGAGTCGGGTCGCACCGACATTGAGGTCGTGGCGATCAACGACCTGGGTCCGGTCGAAACCAACGCCCACCTGCTGCGTTACGATTCGATCCATGGCCGCTTCCCGGCCGAGGTGAAGGTCGAAGGCGACTCGATCGTTGTGAACGGCGGCAAGCCGATCAAGGTCACCGCCATCAAGGACCCGGCAACCCTTCCCCACAAGGACATGGGCGTCGACATCGCCTTTGAATGCACGGGCATCTTCACCGCTCGCGACAAGGCCGCGGCACACCTGACCGCCGGCGCGAAGCGCGTCATCGTTTCCGCTCCCTCCGATGGAGCCGACCTGACCGTCGTTTACGGCGTCAACCACGACAAGCTGACCAAGGACCACCTGGTCATCTCCAACGCTTCGTGCACCACCAACTGCCTCGTTCCGGTGGTCAAGGTGCTGAACGACCTCATCGGCGTCGATCACGGCTTCATGACCACGATCCACTCCTACACCAACGACCAGCCGTCGCTCGACCAGATGCACAAGGATCTCTACCGCGCCCGCGCTGCCGCTCTCTCCATGATCCCGACCTCGACGGGTGCCGCCAAGGCCGTCGGCCTCGTGCTGCCGGAACTGAAGGGCAAGCTCGACGGTTCCTCGATCCGCGTTCCGACCCCGAACGTTTCGGTCGTCGACCTGAAGTTCGTTGCCAAGCGCAACACGACCAAGGAAGAGGTCAACGAAGCGATCAAGGCCGCGGCCAACGGCCCGCTCAAGGGCGTCCTCGGCTACACTGAAGAGCCGCTCGTCTCCCGCGACTTCAACCATGATTCGCATTCTTCGATCTTCGCGATCGACCAGACCAAGGTCATGGAAGGCAATTTCGTCCGCATCCTGACCTGGTACGATAACGAGTGGGGCTTCTCCAACCGTATGCTGGATACCGCAGCCGCCTTCGCCAAGCTCATCTGAGCCTGACGATTTCGGATCGCATAACGAAAAGGGCGGATCGGATCACCGGTCCGCCTTTATATTTTTCATATTTCGCCCTACTCTCATCACGATTGACGACGATAAGTTTGTTCTCGTCTTTTGGCAGTCCTGCCTGATCGTTCCATTGATCCGTCGCCGCGCCCGTCGCGGCTACGCAACGCCGCTGTGGCTTACGTCCGGCGGCGCGCATGGGATAGTTGTGCGTGCTGCCCGGGCTTGGCATCGCATGTGAGAGGGGATTGCGGGGTTGGACGAATTCTACGCCATAACGCTGGTGGCAACCGCCCTTGTCCTGCTGGCCGCCTTCTCCAGCCTGATCGCATTCCGCTTCGGGGCACCCCTGCTGCTGCTCTTCCTCGTCATCGGCCTTCTGACCGGCGTGGACGGGCTCGGCATCGAATTCTCCAACAACAGGCTCGCCTACGTGCTCGGCTCGATCGCCCTTGCGATCATCCTCTTCGATTCGGGGTTCGGCACACCGCTGCAGTCCTTCAAGCTGTCTGCGGTGCCGTCGCTGACGCTTGCGACCGTCGGCGTCCTCCTGACCGCAATGCTGTTCGGCGTCGCCGCCCATCTGCTGCTCGGCTTCTCCTTCATGGAGGGACTGCTGCTCGGTTCCATCGTCGCATCGACGGATGCGGCCGCCGTCTTCTTCCTCCTGCGCATCGGCGGTATCAGCATTCGCGACAAGGTTCGCTCGACGCTCGAGGTCGAGTCCGGCACCAACGACCCGATGGCAATCTTCCTCACCATGGCGCTGGTGCAACTGCTGTCCACCGGCAAGGGCTATTCCGGTTTCGACATGGAGCTCGTCCGGCTGTTCATCGAGGAAATGGGGCTGGGCCTTGCGCTCGGCCTGATCGGCGGCGCCATCATCGTCTTCGTCCTCAAGCGTCTGTCGGTCGAGCGCGGCCTTGCTCCGATCTTCATGCTGGCGCTGGCGCTGCTGGTCTTTTCCTACACCGGCGCAGTCGGCGGCAGCGGCTTTCTCGCCGTCTATGTCGCCGGCATCTATGCAGGCAGCCAGAAGATCCCGGCGCGCGCCTCGATCACCCGTTTCCAGGATGGCCTGACCTGGCTTGCCCAGATCGTCATGTTCCTCGTTCTCGGCCTGCTTGCCACCCCCTCGCAGTTTCCTGCGATCCTGCTGCCGGCCATCCTGCTCGGCCTCTTCCTGGTTTTCGTGGCCCGTCCCCTCGCGGTCTGGATCTGCCTGCTGCCCTATGACTACACCCAGCGCGAGACCGGCTTCATTGCCTGGGTCGGCTTGCGCGGCGCGGTCTCCATCCTCCTTGCCATCCTGCCTATTCTCGGCAATCTCGAGGACGGGCAGCTCTATTTCAACACCGCCTTCATCGTTGTGATGATCTCTCTGGTGATGCAGGGCTGGACCATCAAACCCGTCGCCCGCCGGCTCGGCCTCATTATCCCGCCGCGCATCGGCGCCATCGACAAACTCGAACTCGACCTGCCGGGCGCCGCCCATCATGAACTTCTGGCCTACCGCGTGGTGGCGGACAGTCCGGTTCTGCGCGGCGAGCGCATTCCGCGCTGGGCCGCGCCCTCGCTGGTCATCCGCGACGGCAAGTCCATGCGCTACCAGTATGCCGGGCGCCTGCGCGAAAACGATCAGGTCTATCTCTTCATCGCCCCCGGCTACTCCAGGCTGCTGGACCGCCTGTTTGCCAGCAAGGCCCCGGTGGCCGAGGACGACAGCGAGTTCTTCGGCACCTTCGCGATTTCGCCTTCAACCCGCGTCGAGGATCTCGACCGCGCCTATGGCCCGCTGCTGGTAACCGAGGCCGAGCGGCAGAAAACCGTCGCCGAACTCATAGCGCAGCGTCTGGGCGGCAGCGGCGATTATGCCGATCGCGTCCGCCTCGGCACTATCGTGCTGATCGTGCGCGACATCGATGAATCGGGACATATTGCCTCGGTCGGCGTTTCGCTCGAACCCGTGGCTCCGGCGACCAACCTTCCTATCTTCTTGAATATCCGTGAACTGGCCCATGCGCTGCGAGACTATCTGCGCAAGAAACGTGCGGAACGCGCCATGGCGGCCCAGGGAGAAAATAATAAGTGATCGCCTTGCGTCGCCAGACAAGCGATGTAAAGGTCCGGCCCGTCAGCCCAGTTAACAGCAAAACGACGGGTATTATCATGCCGGCTTTCAAGACTCTCGACGATCTCACCGATATCGCGGGCAAGCGCGTTCTTGTCCGTGTCGACCTCAATGTTCCTGTCACCGACGGCAAGGTCAGTGACACGACCCGCATCGAGCGCGTTGCTCCGACGATCAAGGAACTGTCGGAAAAGGGCGCCAAGGTCATCCTGCTTGCCCATTTCGGCCGCCCGAAGGGTGAGCCTGTCGCCGACCAGTCCCTTTCGCTGATCGCTCCCGCCGTCGAGGAAGTGCTCGACCAGAAGGTCGCCTTCGCCGCCGACTGCATCGGCCCGGTCGCGGCAGACGCCATCGCCAGGATGGAAAACGGCGATATTCTGCTCCTGGAAAACACCCGCTTCCACAAGGGCGAAGAAAAGAACACGCCGGAGTTCACCGCCGAACTCGCAAAGAATGGCGATATCTTCGTCAACGACGCCTTCTCGGCCGCCCACCGTGCCCACGCCTCCACTGAGGGCCTCGCCCACCACATGCCCGCCTATGCCGGCCGCACCATGCAGGCCGAACTCGAGGCGCTGGAAAAGGGCCTCGGCAATCCGGCGCGACCGGTCGTCGCCATCGTCGGCGGCGCCAAGGTGTCCACCAAGATCGACCTCCTCTCCAACCTGGTGAAGAAGGTCGACGCGCTGGTGATCGGCGGCGGCATGGCCAACACCTTCCTCGCCGCCCAGGGCATCGATGTCGGCAAGTCGCTCTGCGAACATGACCTTGCCGAGACCGCGAAACAGATCCTCGCCACCGCCAAGGATGCCGGCTGCGCCATCGTGCTGCCGGAAGACGGTGTCGTCGCCCGCGAGTTCAAGGCAGGCGCCGACAACGAAACGGTCGACATCAAGGCCATCCCGGCCGACGCCATGGTGCTCGATGTCGGCCCGAAGTCTGTCGCGGCGATCAATGACTGGATCTCCAAGGCGTCGACCCTGGTCTGGAACGGTCCGCTCGGCGCCTTCGAAATCGCCCCCTTCGATGCAGCCACGGTTTCGGCCGCAAAACACGCTGCCGAAGAGACCCGCGCCGGCAGGCTCGTCTCCGTCGCAGGCGGTGGAGATACGGTTTCGGCGCTCAACCACGCAGGCGTGGCCGACGATTTCAGCTACGTCTCGACGGCAGGCGGCGCCTTCCTCGAATGGATGGAAGGCAAGGAACTGCCCGGCGTGGCGGTTCTCTCCTCCTCCAAATAAGCGCATTGTCGCAGGCGGCAGATTTTTGAATCTGCCGCCATTAACTTTAAGTATTTTTTATTGAATTTTAAAACGATTGAAGTGATTTCAATCGTTTCAATAGGTTAGGCTGCCATTTTCCTGTCGTAGAAGTTCTGTTATCGCCGATGTCATCTTAGTTTTGAGAGGCTGAGAAGACCGAACGTCTCGTAGAGAACGATCCGGTGATTGACCTCGGCATTGCCGATCGGTCGTCAAATCACAGAACTTACGCGCGCGCGTGATGCGCCATTTTTAGGGATAGGAGTGAAGTATGGTGGACGCGAAGATGTTGAACAAGATCAGCTCGGCGCCTGGTTTCATTGCGGCGCTGGATCAGAGCGGCGGTTCAACTCCCGGAGCTTTGCGTCTCTACGGCATTGCCGAAACCGAATACCAGGGTGACGAGGAAATGTTCCGCCTGATGCACGCCATGCGCGTCCGCATCATGAGCGCGCCCGCCTTTTCGGGCGACAAGGTTATCGGCGCCATCCTGTTCGAGCGGACCATGGACGGCGACGTCGACGGTCAGGCCGTTCCCTCCTATCTCTGGGAAAAGCGCGGCGTTGTGCCCTTTCTCAAGGTCGACAAGGGTCTTGGCGCCGAAGAAAACGGCGTTCAGCTGATGAAGCCGATGCCGGATCTGGACGCGCTTCTGATCCGCGGCCGCGAAAAGGGAATTTTCGGCACCAAGATGCGCTCGGTCATCGCCCATGCCGACAAGGCCGGTATTGCCGCCGTCGTCAAGCAGCAGTTCGAGGTGGCCCGCCAGATAATCGGCCAGGGCCTCGTCCCGATCGTCGAGCCTGAAGTTTCCATCAAGAGCCCGACAAAGAGCGAGGCCGAAGCCATTCTGCGCGACGAGATCGCCGGCCAGCTCGACAAGCTTCCCGCAGGCGAAAGCGTCATGCTGAAGGTGACGATCCCGACGGTTGACGATTTCTACGCTCCCTTGGTCGCCCACAAGTCGGTCGTCCGGGTCGTCGCCCTTTCCGGCGGCTACAGCCGCGCCGATGCCTGCGAAAAGCTGAGCCGGAACCACGGCATGATCGCGAGCTTCTCGCGCGCCCTGACGGAGAACCTGCGCGTCACCATGACCGACTCCGAGTTCAATTCGAGCCTGGCCGAGACGATCGAAGAGATCTACGCAGCAAGCGTGAACAAGGCCTGATCGGCGCGTTTACCGAAGATCTTCGAAGCCCTGCCGCAAGGCGGGGCTTCTTCGTTCTTGCATGGTAACGCTTGCCACCCCGGACGGGAAAACTATAATCGACACCGCTGAGGACGACCTCTCCCTATATTGGGCATTTGACCGGGACGACCCGAAATACCCTCTACGGGAGACAAAAATGCGCTCGACCAGCGACCGAATCCGTCACGCCATCAGCTTCGAAGTCATCGCCCTCGGCATCATTACCCCGCTTGGCGCCTGGGTCTATTCCCTTCCGTTGCACGATATCGGCGTCATCAGCGTCGGCAGTGCGGCCATCGCGATGCTGTGGAACTACGTCTACAATCTCGGCTTCGACCACGCCATGCAACGCCTGGCCGGCGGCACGGCCAAGACTGTCGCGATCCGCATTCTGCATGCGGCCCTGTTCGAGGCGGGCTTGCTCCTCGTACTCGCCCCCTTGATCGCCTGGTATCTGGTTGTGAGCCTCTGGCATGCCGTGGTGATGGACGTCTCCTTCTCGCTCTTCTACATGGTCTATGCCTTCGTCTTTAACTGGGCCTACGACCGTATCTTCCCCATTCCGCAATGGCGGTACTGGGACCAGGCGGCCGGCTGAAACAAAGTGCTGAAACCTCGGGAGATAATCATGCGTTCCATCCCCTTCGTCACCGTCGATGTGTTCACGGACACGCGTTTCGCCGGCAATCCGCTGGCCGTCATTCCCGATGCACGCGACCTGACGGACCGGGAGATGCAGCAGATCGCCACCGAATTCGGCTATTCGGAAAGCACCTTCGTCCTGCCGCCCCGCGATGAGACCGATACCGCCGAGGTCCGGATCTTCACGCCCACCACGGAAATTCCCTTCGCCGGCCATCCGAATGTCGGCACCGCCTTCGTGCTCGGCCGGCAGGGCCTCGTCTTCGGCAGGCCCGCCGGCCCTGTCATGCGTTTCGAGGAGAAGGCCGGCCCGGTCGAGGTCGCGCTGGTGAAGACCGGGGCGGATGTGACCGGCGCAACCATTCGTGCGCCGGGTCCCCTCGTCGTCGGTTCCAGCGTCGAGGCGGCAGCACTTGCCCCATGCGTCTCGCTGCACCCCTCGGACATCGCCACTGCCAGCCATCTGCCGAGCTTCGTTTCCGTCGGCCTCAAGTTCATCGTCGCCGAAGTCACAAGCCTCGACGCCTTGGGCCGGGCGGGACCGAATATCGACGCAGTCAGGGCGCTGAAACAGGCTTTTCCGCATGAGGAAAGCGATTGCTCCACCTTCCTTTACACCCACGCCGGCAAGGATCACATCCGCGCCCGCATGTTCGCGCCGCTGGACAATGTCCCGGAAGATCCGGCGACCGGCAGCGCTTCCGCCGCCCTCGGCGCCTATCTGGCCATGCTGTCCAACGCAACGGGCCGGCGGCACCTGCTTATCGAACAGGGTGTCGAAATGGGGCGCCGCAGCCTGATCCGTCTCGATATCGAAAGCCGGGAAGGCGTCCTGGAAAACGTTAGGGTCACCGGCGGCTGCGTCGAGGTCATGCGCGGCGCGATTTCCCTCTGATGGCCCTTAAGGCCGGATCAGCAACGTCACCGACCAGATCACGAAGGCGATCAGCGCAATCTTCCAGAAATCCGCGCGGCAGCGCAGACCGGGGAGGCCCAGCGGCTTGATGACCTGGATCGCCATGGCGAGCATCAGCAGGACGGCGATCAGCTTGTTCACCACGGTCGAGAAACCTTTCGTGCAGCCGAATCCGGCACGGTCACAACGGCGACACTTTTGCCCGCCAGAAATTTCTGTCGCAAGCACTATATCGTTCAGATATCGCTAGGGACCTTGCGCTAGACTGCGACGTTACAGATCCTTCCTTCAATCCATAAAGCATAACCGACCGACAGAGACGCCATGCGACGAAATCTCCTGCCTGTCATGGCCCTTCTCATGGGCACCCTCTTCCTCTTTCTCGGCAATGGCCTGCACGGTCTGCTGCTGCCTGTGCGCGGCGCGGAGGAAGGCTATTCCAACGAGATCCTCGGCTTTCTCGGAACCTCGTGGGCGACGGGCTTCGTGCTCGGCTGCTTCATCGCACCCAAGCTGGTCATGCGGGTCGGCCATGTCAGGGCCTTCTCGGCTTTCGTTTCTCTGATTTCGCTGATCGCGCTGCTGACCGGCATCGTCGTCGACGACTATTGGTGGGTGGCCCTGCGCGCCATCACCGGCTTCTCTACGGCCGGCACCTCGATGATTATCGAAAGCTGGTTGAACGAGCGCGCGACCAACGAGACGCGCGGAACGATCTTCTCCTTCTACATCTCCATTACGCTGATCGGTGTCGTCGGCGGACAGATGCTGGTCGGCGTCTTCGATCCGTCGACCACCATCCTGTTCATGATCTGCGGCATGCTCTATTGCGTGGCCGTGCTGCCGACCACCATGTCGACAGCCGCAAGCCCCCAGCCGCTCAAATCCGTCAGCCTCGATCTGCCGACGCTTTACCGCAACTCACCGGTCTCCTTTGTCGGCATCCTGCTGATCGGCATCGCCAACGGTGCATATGGCACGCTGGGAGCCGTGTTCGGCGCCCGCGCCGGCCTGTCGCCGAGCGTCATCGCGATCATGCTGTCGATCACCATCTTTCTCGGCGCGATCATGCAGTTTCCCTCCGGCAAGGCGTCGGATAGGACGGACCGCCGCTATGTACTCGCCGCCCTGTCCGCCATGGCAGCGCTGGCGGCACTGGTGCTCGTCGTGTTTCGCCCGGCAGATCCGGTGATGATGATCGTCTTCGTCGCCTTTTATGGCGCAGCCGCAAACGCGCTCTATCCCATCGCCGTCGCTCATGCCAACGACTTCGCCACGACCGACGATTTCGTGAAAGTGTCCGGCGGCCTGCTGCTGCTCTACGGTATCGGCACCATTATCGGCCCGACCATCGGCGGTCCGGTCATGACTCAGCTCGGCCCCTATGCGCTGTTCGCGGTTACGGCCACGGCCCATGTCCTGCTCACCGCCTACGCTATCTACCGCAGCCGCCTGCGCGCGGCGATTCCGGCTGCCGATCGCGAAAACGTCCCGAACATTCCGGTGACCGCCTCGCCGATGAGCACGCCGGAAAGCCTGACGCTCGATCCCCGCGCCGCACCGCTGCAGGAACCGCATGAGACCGGCGGCAATCCGCCGCCGAAGGAGGCAAACCCATGACATTCGACGAGGAACGCCCCAGGAAACCCGTGATCCACGAGATCGGCAGCGACCTTTCCAGCGTTTCCGCAGAGGAACTGCACGCCCGAATCGCAGCGCTCCTGGAGGAGATCGCGCGGATCGAGGCGGAGATCGCTCGCAAGGACGCCGGCAAGCGCGCAGCCGACAGCTTCTTTCGACCTAAAGTATAATACTGCGTATTTTGCCTCTATTTTGTACCGAACCGGGAAATTTCAGAGCTTCAACTTGGAATTAACCTTTTGTTAAGCCTTTTGCGCGAATGTAATTCCATCCAGTTCTTCTGGATTCAGGCCATTTCTCCACGTGGCGAATTCGTCTGATTTTTCTCCCTGTTTTACCTTGAGAGCCGCTTTTGCGGCTCTTCTTTTCCGTTGCGCCCGGTTTCCGCAAAATTGTGGGAATTAACCCTTCTTTAAGAAACGGCTTGCGCGTTTGCGGTATTGGTAGCATCGTAGCGTCATGAAAGACGGCGGGAACAAGTAAGTTACACCTCCGTTCATGATAAAAAGTGATGCGTAAAACAGGGGTGAATCGATGTCTGAACTCGGATTGAATACCGTGAGCTTTGCGGGCCGTGCTGCCGCATCGTCTCAGTTCAAGGCGACCTATGCCGAAGGCATGGGACTTGTCGAAGAAACCGCCGCCTATCTGGATGGCCCCGGTCGCGCCGCCGCAAAGGTTCTGCCGCGCATGGCGTCCGTCCTCTACGCTGCCGAATCCATGCGCCTCACCACCCGCCTGATGCAGATGGCCTCCTGGCTGCTGCTGCAGCGCGCCGTCAACAACGGCGAAATGAGCCGCGAACAGGTCTTGTCGGAAAAGAGCAAGGTGCGTCTTGACGGCTTCAACGTCGATCGCAATGCGCCGGGCTGGAACGACCTGCCGGAATCCTTCCGCGACCTGGTCGAACGCTCGCTCCGCCTGCAAAACCGCATCGCCCTGCTCGACCGCGAAATCTATCGCCCGTCGGATGCGACGATCGTGCCGGACAACGAAAACAGCGTCCAGGCCCAGCTTGATCTTCTGCGCACGGCATTCAGCACCAACTGACAACCGATCCACCGCAGCGAATACTTGCCCGGCATGCTCACCGCATCGCCGGGTTTTTCTTATTTTGCCGCCTGGCGGACATAAAAAAAGCCCGGACGAACCGGGCCTTTCGAAACGATCTTGAAGCGTCGATCAGAGACCGAGGCCGCCGAAACGCTTGTTGAACTTCGAAACGCGACCGCCACGGTCCATGAGCTGCTGGTTGCCGCCCGTCCATGCCGGATGCGACTTCGGGTCGATTTCGAGGTTCATGACAGCGCCTTCCGAACCCCAGGTCGAACGGGTTTCGTATTCGGTGCCATCGGTCATGACCACTTTGATGGTGTGGTAGTCGGGATGGATGTCAGCCTTCATAATTTTCTTCCTGCTGTGCCGGAGGTCCATTTGACGCAATTGCGCCTTGCGGTCCTATTCAATAAATGAAGCCGCAGTCCGATCAGGCCACGGCTTCCCAATTCGATGGGGTGCCTATACATGAAGGGCGCGAGGATAACAAGAGCCATGGCGCTAAAGCGCTCGCGCGCGCATTGGTGGAGAAGAGTGAAGTGTCAGCAATCGACGAAACCGAAGCAAAGAAGCGCCGTTCGCTAAGACCGCTGGCGCAGTTTCTGCCCTATCTCGCACGCCACCGTTCGCTGGTCGTCGGTGCAATCTTCTTCCTCTGCCTTGCCGCGGCGACCATGCTCGCGCTCCCGCTTGCCGTTCGCCGCATGGTCGACCACGGCTTCAACGCTGCCGATAGCGGCTTCATCAACAACTATTTCGGCATGCTGATGATTATGGCCATGGTGCTGGCAGTGGCAAGCGGCATGCGATACTACTACGTCATCACCATCGGTGAGCGCATCGTCTCCGACCTGCGCCGGCAGGTCTTCGCCCATGTCGCGACGCTCTCTCCCGCCTTTTTCGACGTCAACCAGTCCGGTGAGATCGTCTCGCGCCTGACGGCGGATACCACGCAGATCAAGGCCGCGGTCGGCTCCACCGCCTCCCAGGCGCTGCGCAACTCCATCCTTTGTCTCGGCGCGATGGGCATGATGATCTACACGAGCCCGCGGCTCTCCGTGCTGGTGCTCATCGCGATCCCGATCATTGTCTTCCCGCTGGTCGCTTTCGGCCGCTCCGTGCGCAAGCGCTCCCGCGCCGCGCTGGACCGCCTCGCCAGCGCCTCCTCTTTCGCGGCCGAAACCATCGGAGCGGCACGCACGGTGCAGGCCTTCAATGCAGAGAAAGCAGCAACGGCGCGCTATGCACAGACGGTCGAGGACGCCTATGAGGCCGCCCGCGCCGCCATCAAGTCGCGCGCGCTTTTGACCGGCATCGCCATCTCGCTGGTTTTCGGCAGCGTCGTCGCCGTTCTCTGGTTCGGTGCGCAAAGCGTGCTTGCCGGAACCCTGTCGGCCGGCACGCTCGGCCAGTTCCTCCTCTATTCCGTAATCGCCGCGGGATCGATGGGCACGCTCTCGGAGATCTGGGGCGAACTTTCGCAGGCTTCCGGCGCGGCCGAGCGTCTGACCGAACTGCTGCAGGAACGCTCCGCCATCACCGCACCGTCCGCCCCGCTCCCTCTGCCCCAGCCGCCGCTCGGCCAGGTCACCTTCGAGGATGTGCACTTCGCCTATCCCTCGCATCCCGGAAAATCGGCGCTTAAGGGCCTGTCCTTCAAGGTGGAAGCGGGCGAGACGATCGCCATCGTCGGCCCCTCCGGCGCCGGCAAGAGCACGGTCTTCTCGCTGCTTCTGCGCTTCTACGATCCGGCACGCGGCATCGTCCGTCTCGACGGGCTCGACCTTCGCGACGTCGATCCCCATGCTCTGCGCGACCGCATGGCCATCGTGCCGCAGGACGTCACGATTTTTGCCACCTCGATCCACGAGAACATCGCCTTCGGCTCGCCGCAGGCGACCCGGGAGATGGTGGAGGCGGCGGCGGAGGCAGCGCAGGCGAGCGAATTCATCAGGCGTCTCGAGCGCGGTTTCGAGACCGAGGTCGGCGAACGCGGCATCACGCTCTCCGGCGGCCAGCGCCAGCGGATCGCGATTGCCCGCGCCCTGCTGCGCAATGCCCCTGTCCTTCTCCTCGACGAGGCAACATCTGCGCTGGATGCCGAAAGCGAGACGCTTGTGCAAAAGGCTCTCGACGGGCTGATGCGGAATCGGACCACCATCGTCATCGCCCACCGCCTCGCAACCGTTCTCAAGGCCGACCGCATCCTGGTTCTCGATGACGGGCGGATTGTCGAGCAGGGCACCCACCAGAGCCTGATCCAGCAGGGCGGTCTCTATGCCAAGCTCGCCCGGCTCCAGTTCGAAAGCGGCGCCGCAGACTTCATGGCAGCCGCCAAATAGCACTACGCGCCGGCCGAGCGGCCGGCGATCCGTCCGGAAAACAGGCAGCCTCCGAGGAACGTGCCTTCCAGCGCGCTGTAGCCATGCACGCCGCCACCGCCGAAACCGGCGACCTCGCCAGCTGCAAAGAGCCCTGGCACCGGCCTGTTGGTCTTGTCCAGAACACGCGCTGAAAGATCGGTGTGCAGCCCGCCCAGTGTCTTGCGCGTCAGAATGTGAAGGCGCACGCCGATCAGCGGTCCGGCATCGGGATCGAGCAGGCGATGCGGCTTCGCGGTCCGCATAAGCCGATCGCCCAGGAAGCGGCGGGCGCCGCGGATGGCCGTCACCTGCGCGTCCTTGCCAAACCCGTTGTCGATCTGTCTGTCGCGCGCCTCGATCTGCGCCCGGATGTGATGAATGCCGAGGCGATGTTCGCCGCTGAGTTCGTTCATCCCGGCCACCAGATCCTCAAGCGTATCGCGCACGACGAAATCCTCGCCCTTGTCCATGAAGGCCTGGACCGGTCCGGGCGGGTTGCGACCGAGACGCTTGAGCAGGAGCCGGATATTCTTGCCCGTCAGGTCCGGATTCTGCTCGGACCCGGAAAGCGCGAATTCACGCTTGATGATCGCCTTGTTGAGGATGAACCAGCTGTAATCGTCCCCTCGCGCCCGGATCGCCTTCAGCGTCGCCAGCGTATCGAAGCCGGGCAGCGCTGGCGCATCGAACCGATTGCCATCGGCATCGCACCAGAAGGACGAGGGACCCGGTAGGATGCGGATGCCGTGGTTCGGCCAGATCGGGTCGAAGTTGCGCAGTCCTTCGGTGTAATGCCACATCCGGTCGCCGTTGATGACCTCGCCGCCCACAGCTTGCGCAATCGCGATCATCCGGCCATCGACATATTGCGGGACACCCGCCACCATGGATTTCGGTGCAGGGCCAAGGCGCGCGACCGGCCAATTCTTGCGCACCAGATCGTGGTTGCCGCCAATACCGCCGGAAGCGACGATGACCGCTCCCGCGGCAATCTCGAATTCGCTCTCCGGAAAGCGCGAGGTCGCAGCCCCACGCGGCGCTCCGTCCGCGGCGAGCACGGTGCCGCGCGCGCCGGCAACCACGCCGTTGGTGACGACAAGCTGATCCACCTGATGGCGGAAGCGAAAGAACAGGAGCCCCTTTCCCTCGGCCTCCCGCACGCGGCGAATAAACGGCGCCAGAACCGCCGGACCGGTTCCCCAGGTGATGTGAAAGCGAGGAACCGAGTTTCCGTGTCCATCCGCGCGCGATCCTCCACGTTCAGCCCAGCCGACCACCGGAAACCAGCGCATGCCCTGCTGATGCAGCCAGGCGCGCTTCTCCCCGGCGGCAAAGTCCAGATAGGCATCCGCCCATTGGCGCGGCCAATAATCCTCCGGACGGTCAAAACCGGCCGAGCCCAGCCAGTCCTGCCGCGCTAGGTCGATAGTGTCGCGAATACCCATGCGACGCTGCTCGGGACTGTCGATGAAAAAAAGCCCGCCCAGCGACCAGAAGGCCTGTCCGCCGAGATTCTGCTCTCCCTCCTGATCGATCACGCAAACCCTGAGACCGCGATCCGCCGCCTCCGCCGCTGCCACAAGACCGGCAAGTCCGGCTCCGATCACCAGTACGTCGCAATCCATCCGCGCAATCCTCCCCGATCGCCTCGATGAATTTACCTTTACGGGCACGTAAGGAGTTGCACAACCTGTGAACTTTAGGGGCACCCCATCGGGGCATGCGAGCTTCAGGCATTGCTCAATTTTTCGGAAGTGACCGGAAGGGGCCGCAACGTCCGATCCTGGCCGCCATCATGAAAGCAAATCGCGTCGGCGGCGCGCTCAGCGCTCGGTCAGCTTCAATTCGATACGGCGATTCTGCGCACGCGCCTCGGGACTGTCGCCTTCGGCAATCGGCTGGTATTCGCCGAAACCAGCCGCGACCAAGCGGTTGGACGGCACGCCCTTGGAGATCAGGTATTTGACCACCGAAATGGCGCGGGCGGCGGAAAGCTCCCAGTTGTCGGCATAACGGCCCGCACCCGTCAGCGGCACATTGTCGGTATGACCGTCGACCCGCAGCACCCAGTTGATCTCCGCCGGAATCTCACGGGCAAGATCGAGCAGGGCGGTCGCGAGCTTCGCCATCTCGACCTCGCCTTCCGGGTTGAGTTCATTGCTGCCCGAGGAAAAAAGAACTTCCGACTGGAAGACGAAACGGTCACCGACGATACGAATGTTCTCACGATCGGAAAGAATCTCGCGCAACCGGCCGAAGAAGTCGGAGCGATAGCGGTTGAGTTCCTGAACCCGCTGGGCGAGTGCAACGTTCAGGCGGCGGCCAAGATCGGCGATCTTGGCCTGGGACGCCTGATCCTTGGCTTCGGATGCCTGCAGCGCCTCCTCGACGGCGGCGATCTGCGCCCTGAGGGCTGCGATCTGCTGGTTGAGCAGTTCGATCTGGCTCATCGCCCGCTCGCTGACCTGCTTTTCCTCAAGGAGTTCCTGGGTAAGCCGGCCAACCTTCTGGTTGGCGACGTCGGAAGCGCCGGCGCCGCTGGCCAGCAATTGCTGCAGCCGGGTGCGCTCGCTCTCGGAGGCGGACAGCGACGATTGCAGCGAAGCAAGCGTGTCCTCGAGATCCTGCTTGCCGCTCTTCTCGAGCGCAAGCAGCTGGGTAAGTTCCGCGATCTGGCTGTTCAGCCGGTTGAGCACTTCGTCACGGCCGGAAATCTCGCGGCTGAGAATGAACTGCGCAACCACGAAAACCGTGAGCAGGAACATGATTGCCAGAAGCAGCGTCGACAGCGCATCGACGAAGCCCGGCCAGTAATCGACGCCCCGTTCGCGGCGGCGGTTGCGGGCGAGCGCCATGTTACTTGCCCCCGCCGATCTTCTCGTTCAATTTGTCGAGGGTCTTGCGCATGGCCCGCGCCTCATCCTGCTGCGCCTCGATCCAGTCGCGCAGCATCTGCTGCTCGTTGCGCATGTTCTTGACGAGGCCCTGTATGCCCTCGGCCAGACCGGCAATCGCGGAAAGCGACTTGTCACTCTCGACGACACCCTCCCGGTCGGCGATCCTAGCGAGCTGATCGATCAGCCGCGCCAGTTCCTCGGACTGCGGCACGCCGCCGTTTTCGAAGGGGGTGACCATATCGGAATCGACATCGGTCACCGAGGAAAGCCAGTTTTCCAGCTCCGTATAGAAGCGGTTCTGCGCGCGCCCGGCCTGCAGATCGAGAAAGCCGAGAATGAGCGAGCCGGAAAGACCGAGCAGCGACGACGAGAACGCGGTGCCCATGCCGGCCAGCGGGGCGGTAAGGCCGCTCTTCAACGCCTGAAGAACGTCGTTGCTATCGCCGGAACCTGCAGGATCGAGCGACTGGATCACGGAACTGATCGAACCGATGGTGCCGAGCAGGCCCCAGAAGGTGCCGAGCAGGCCGAGGAAGACGAGGAGCCCGATCAGGTAACGGGAGGTATCGCGCGACTCGTCGAGGCGGGTTGCGATCGAATCGAGAATCGACCGCAACGCCGTCGTCGAGATCGCCACCGAGCGGCGACGACCGATCAGGGCGCGCATCGGCGCAAGCAGCCTCGGCTCGCGTCCGGCCTTCTCGATCCCGCCTGCGGCGCGGAACGAGTTGAACCAGCGCACCTCCGGCCTGAGCGCGAGGACATGATTGAAGACGAGGATGATGCCGATCGCCAGAACGCCGAGAATAAGGCTGTTCAGGCCCGGATTGGTGACGAAGGCGGCATGGGCCTGCCGGTAGAGAATGGCGGTGATGAAACCGACGATGATGAGGAAAATCACCATGGTGGTGAAGAATGGCATCGGGCTGGACAGCTTGTGGCCGTCGTCCCCTGCCCCGGTTTCGGCCGCTTCCAGGTCCGCCAGCTTCACTTTCGCCATGTCTTCCTCAGCCTCCGGGAATCTCGCAACGCGAAGCTAGCGGAAGATTGAGACGAATTGAAGCCGCGTGGACGGCGAAGGCACAGATCAGTTCTTCGGCACCGGACGGCCGAGAACCTCGATCAGTTCCTTGCGGATATATTCGTTGCCGGCCACCACGGTACCGGTGTGGAACATTTCCGTGCCGCCATGCATGTCGCTGACGAAACCGCCGGCTTCGCGGATCATCAGCAGGCCGGCCGCCATGTCCCAGGGAGAAAGTCCGGCTTCCCAGAAACCGTCGAGCCGGCCGGCAGCGACATAGGCAAGGTCGAGCGCGGCAGCGCCCATGCGGCGAACGCCTGCCGCCTCACCCATGACATGGCGCAGTTCGACGAGGAACTTGCCGTGCGCGCCGCGGCCGAGATGCGGAATGCCGCAGCCGATGACGCTGTCGGACAGAACCTTGCGCGCAGCCACACGGATGCGGCGGTCGTTGAGGAAGGCTCCGCCGCCCTTTTCGGCGGTGTAGAGTTCGTCGGTCGCGGGATTGAAAATGACACCGGCGACGAGTTCGTCATTGCGCTCGAGCGCGATAGAGACGGCGAACTGCGGAATGCCGTGCAGGAAGTTGGTGGTGCCGTCGAGCGGATCGACGATCCAGCGATGCGCGCCATCGGTTCCCTTGATCTCCTCGCTCTCCTCGCCGAGGAAGCCGTAGGTTGGGCGAGCCTTCATCAATTCGTCGCGCACGAGCTTTTCGGCCTTCAGGTCGGCCTGCGAAACGAAATCGCCCGGCCCCTTCACGGAAACCTGCAGGTTCTGCACCTCGCCGAAGTCGCGCGCCAGGGATTTGCCTGCCTTGAGGGCAGCCTGAACCATGACATTGAGAAGAGCTGAACGGGCCATTGATCGATATCCTTGAAAAGCGGCGTGGCGCCGGATGACGGCGGCAGGAGCGCGCGATTGCTCGCGGCGGCAGTTGGGGCGGTTCAAGACCACAATTGCGGCCAAAATTCAAGGGGCTTGGGCCAAAGCGCCGGAAGAAGCGCTTCAGACCACCGCCTGCAGTCGCTCGGCGGCAAGACCGGCGCCGACGGCGAGGAGCGTGGCGAGGAAGACGTGAACGGCGAAGCCGCGCTGACCGAAGGCGAAGGCATAGGCTGCCTTGGCGACCATGTTGGTCACCACGGCGATACCGATCGCACGCGCCGCCAGCGCCATATCGAGAGACGGAAGCATGCCCGCGACCGTCACCGCGACGGCATCCACATCGGCAAGGGCTGAAATGGCCGAGGCGGCAAGAAGACCGGCATTGCCGAAATGGGCGGTCGCCGCCCGGGCCAGAAACGCAACCGCCGTCAGCAGCGCCGCCATTTTAGCGACTGCCGTCAATTCGAAAGGATTGCCGAGCGACCGCTCGCCCGAGGCGCCTTGTTGCCGGCGGGCAAGCAGGAGGGCGTAGACGCTCATCACGGCGGTCGAAAGCCCGAGCGGAACCAGAAGTTGGGGCAGGACGGAGGATGCGAGAGCGCCGATCAGGAAGACCGTCCGCAAAAGCGAGACTGCGCCCGCGGCAACCGCGCCCGCCGCCAGCGATGCGACGCCCGTGCCGTCGTGCCCGGCGACCTTCCGGCTCCGTCTTGCGAATTCGACAGTGGTACCGGTCGAGGAAACGAGGCCGCCGATTGCGCCGCCGACGAGATCGCCGCGCGAGGCGCCGAGTGTGCGGACAGCGATGTAGCCGACGAAGGAGATCGAGGCGAGCGTAATTGCCAGCAGCACGAGGCTGCGAGGCACGACACCGCCATAGGGCCCGACAGGATCGGAAGGAATGACCGGCAAAAGCACGAAGGTCATCGTCAGCAGGATGATCGCGGAGCGCAGTTCGACCCACCGCATCTGCCGGATCGCGCCATGCAGGAATTCACGCCCCGCAAGGAGCGCTGCAAGCGCGGCGCCGCCGGCGGATGCCAGCACCATGTCGCCCGTGACCGCAAGCGCCCCGAGGCCATAGGTCAGGATGGCAACGATGACCGAGGTTACGCTATAGGACTGCTGGGCGATTGCCTCGCGCAGCTCGAAGATCGCCATGACGATGGCAATCACCACCAGGAAACCGACAATGACCGCACCCGGATAGGAGGCGCCGCCGCCGAGGCTGCGTTCCAGAAGACCGGCGACGCCACCGGCCATGCCGATCATTGTGAAGGTGCGGATGCCCGCCGTCCGGGCGCCTTCCGGTTCGTCGCGCTCCCGCCAGTGCCGCTCGACACCGACGGCGGCCCCGATGGCGATCGCCAGCCCCAGCCGCTCGAAGAGCTCGACATTGTCCACCTCTGCCTCCCCCGCCCCTTGGAGAGCGATTATCCCCGGCGGAATTTGTTCGCCGCGTCGATGGCCTTCTTCTGCTCCTCATCGGTCAGGCCCAGATAGAAGTCCTCGAGCGCGGGGTCCTTCAGTCCGGCGCGCCTGGAAAGAACATACCACTTTGCGGCCTCGATCGGGTCCGGTTTCGTGCCGAGCGCGTTGATGTAGAGATGCGATAGCCGGTTCTGCGCCACCGCATTGCCGCGTTTCGCCGCAATCGACAGCCAGCGGAAACCCTTCTCGTAATCGCGTGGCCCGCCGACGCCGTTGACCAGCCAGATGCCCATGTCGAGCTGAGCCGTGTCGAAGCCGGCCCGCGCCGCGCGGGCAAGCCATTCGCGCGCCTTGCTCTTCTTTTCTTCCGGCAGGTCCTTCATCACGCTGTAGATCTGCGCAACCGCATATTGGGCGTCGGCGACGCCCTGTTCGGCCGACTTCTCGTAATAGGGCAGGGCAAGCGTCAGCCCCCGCACGCCGGGATTGTCGGCAACGAGAAGCTGGGCCCAGTTGAACTGCGCCGAACTGTTGCCCCCATCGGCGGCCTTGCGCATGTATTCGTCGGCCTTGGCCTTGTCGCGGGGAACGTCCCGGCCCTCCATCAGAAGCAGGGCATACTTGAACATGGCAGCGGGATCGCCGCCGGCCGCCGCCTGACCGTACCAGAAGGCGGCCCCCTTGGTGTCCTTCTTGACGCCGAGACCGCGCGCCATCAGCTCCGCCAGCAATGTCTGCGCAGCCGGATCGCCGAGTTGCGCTCGCGGCAGGGCCTTGTCGATGGCAGTCGTGAACAGGCCGCGCTGATAGGCGCCATAGGCCTCGTCGACCGGTCCCTTATATTCCTTTTCCGCCGGAGCATCCGGCAGCGGCGCGCCCATGCGGGCAAAGATGTTGATGCCCTGCGGATCGTCTTCCGCTTCCGCCTTCCCGTCTTCCGCGGCTCCGTCCTTTTTATCCCCGGTCGTTTCCGCCTCCGTCGACGGTCTCGGACCGCGGTCGAGCGCTCCCGCATCGGACGGCGTGAGCGGCCTCATCGTCGGCTGATCCCCGGCTTGCTGCGCGACGGCGGCAACCGGCAGGCCGGCGGAACCCGCGACAAGCATGGCGAAAAGGACAGGAAGACGAAGAAGACGAGTGCGCATATCGCGTATCAATCTTCAAACCGTGGCGCTTTTTCGTCAAGCTCCGCATTGATCCGGGCAATGACCGCCGCCGCCTGCGCCGGATCAGAAAAAACCGCGTCGCGCAAGGCCACGAACTCGACGCCTGTCTCCGCTACGGCAACGGCCGAAGCCGGATCGGCTCCCCCCATCACGATGCAGGGTATCTCGATCATCGACGACCACCATTCGCCGAGCGCAAGGTTCTTCGAATGCGCCTCCGGCTTGATATCGCCGTCGAGACGGCCGAAGAACACATAGTCGGGCTGCACCTCGCCGATCTCCAGCGCGTGATGGCGGTCCATCGCATTGCCGCCGCCGACGATCATTTTCGGAACGTGTTTCTCCACGGCTTCCGCAAGCGCCTCAACATTGCCGGTAACGTGAAGGCCGTCTGCCTTCGCCCGGCCCGCGACGCGGCTGTTGTCGGCGATCAGCGCCGCCGCGCCGGCATCCTGGATCACGGGAACGAGCAGTTCGGCGTGACGCTGGAAGGCCGCATCGTCGAGCCCGTATTGCGGCACGATCACCGAGGCGACGTCGCCGCCCTTCAGCGCATCGCCGACGATCCGCGCCTTCTCCTCGCCATCGGCGATATCGGGAGCGATCAGGACGAGACGGCAGCGGTTTTCGGGCATGGTCATGGAGCGATCCGTTCCGGGAGAACGTGCCCCACTGGCAGTCCCTCCCTCGTTTTTGTTCAAGCAAATCCGATAGACGGGTCTAGCAGAAGGATCAACAGAAACAAAGGATACCGGGTATCGTGTTTAACGTCCTCCCCGGTATTGGTCCCTTTTCCCGCCGCCCTCCGCGACCCATGACCGCAGGTTGCAGCCCATTGGTTTACTTGCCGCGCACGGCCGATTGACGTAACCTGCCGGGCATGTCGACCACGGACCCCTTTGCCGCGATTGCCGATCCGAACAGGCGCCACCTGCTCGAGGAACTGCGGCGCGCGCCGAAAACCGTCAGCGATCTCGCAAACGGCCTGCCGATCAGCCGGCCCGCCGTTTCCCAGCACCTGAAGGCGCTGCTCGACTGCGACCTGGTCTGCGTGACCTCCGAGGGCACGAAACGCATCTACTCTGTCAACCGGCACGGCTTCGACAAGCTCAACCTCTGGCTCGACCAGTTCTGGTCCTGACCTGTCCCGGAGACACGTCCCCGCCTCCGATAAAATCCCATTCAAAAAACAAGAACCCCGGAAATCGGCCTGATTTCCGGGGTTCTGCTTGGGAGTTGGCTGCTTACTCTACACATCGGGCGGGACCTGCTCTTCATGGCGATCCCCGGCCGGCGCAGCCTTTCGATCTTTAATGTCGGGTCGACGCTCTCAGGCGTTCCATTTCGTCCTTGATACGCAACTTGAGTCGCTTCAGCTCGGCAATGTGATGGTCGTTCTTGGAGGGAGAGACAAGAGCGTCATGGAGCTTCTCCTCAAGCGCGCCATGCTTCTTTTCCAGCGATTCAAGATGAGCCTGTATGGTCATTTGATGCGTCCTTCCTTTCGCCTACTTCCAGCCCTCTATCGCTGGAGTTTCAGGCTTTGCAAAAGTAATGTGACACGAACAATACGGCTTGTCGAAGGCGAAATCGTCATTTCGGCACTGCAAAAACGCAGAAAAGGATAACTTCCCGTTACCGGTATTTGATGATAGGAGCTTGCGGGAATCTTCGGTGCGCCTCACAAACGAAGGCGTAAAGAGCGAGAGTGGGGACAGGACAATGCCCGATCAGGAACAGGCCGATATCCGGCTGGCGCTGGCGCGGCTCCGGCAGGAGCACGAGGATTATGATGCCGCCATCAACGCGATGATCGAGACGGGTTGTGAGGCCCTGCGCATCCAGCGCATGAAGAAGAAGAAGCTGGCCATCAAGGACAAGATGACCAAGCTGGAAGACCAGATCATTCCCGACATTATCGCGTGAACAGCCTGCAAGGAGCCCCGATGCCCGAAGAGCGCCCGCCTGTCGCCATCATCATGGGAAGCCAGTCAGACTGGGAGACCATGAAGAATGCCGCCGATACGCTCGAGATCCTCGGCGTCGACTATGAGGCCCGCATCATTTCCGCGCATCGTACGCCCGACCGGCTGTTCGCCTTCGCCAAGGGCGCGCGCGACGAAGGCTTCAAGGTCATCATTGCGGGCGCCGGCGGCGCGGCCCATCTTCCCGGCATGACGGCCGCCATGACGCCCCTTCCTGTTTTCGGCGTGCCGGTCCAGTCCAGAGCGCTGTCCGGCCAGGACAGCCTGCTGTCGATCGTGCAAATGCCAGCCGGAATTCCGGTCGGAACGCTTGCCATCGGCAAGGCCGGCGCGGTCAACGCCGCTCTTCTCGCGGCCTCCGTTCTCGCCCTCTACGACGACGACCTCGCCGAGCGTCTCGACGAATGGCGCGAGCGCCAGACCAATTCCGTTGCAGAATATCCCCTGGACGATACGCCATGACCGCAAGGACGATCGGCATCATCGGCGGCGGCCAGCTCGGTCGCATGCTCGCCATGGCCGCGGCGCGCCTCAACTTTCGCACCGTGATCCTTGAACCGCAGGCCGACTGTCCGGCAGCCCAGATGGCCAACAGCCAGATCGCCGCCGCCTATAACGATCCGGTCGCGCTCGCGGAACTCGCCGCCGCCTGCGATATCGTTACTTACGAATTCGAGAACGTTCCCGTCGAGGCCGCCGAAACCCTCGCGCGCAACGTGCCCGTCTTCCCGCCGCCCAAGGCGCTGGAGGTGGCGCAGGATCGCCTGACGGAAAAGCGCTTCCTCAACGGATGCGGCATTCCGACTGCCCGTTTCCACGCCGTCGACAGCCAGGAGCAGTTGGAAGCGGCCCTCGCCGATTTCGCCGGCGCCGGCGTGCTGAAGACCCGCCGCCTCGGCTATGACGGCAAGGGACAGCGCGTATTCCGCTCGTCCGCAAACAGCCCGGCTGGCGCCTTCGCCGACCTCGGCGGCGTTCCCCTGATCCTCGAAAGCTTCGTACCCTTCGAGCGCGAGATTTCCATTATCGCCGCGCGTGGCACCGATGGCACGGTCGCCTGTTACGATCCGGCCGAGAACGTGCACCGCAACGGCATTCTGGACACCTCTACCCTGCCCGCCCGAATCGGCACTGCAACGGCGGACGCGGCGCGCGATGCCGCCCACCGGCTGCTTGCCGCCCTCGATTATGTCGGCGTCGTCGGCATCGAGTTCTTCGTGCTGGCCGACGGCAGCCTGATCGCCAACGAGATCGCCCCGCGCGTCCACAATTCCGGCCATTGGACGGAAGCGGCCTGCGTTGTCTCCCAGTTCGAGCAGCATATCCGGGCGATTGCCTCGCTTCCCCTCGGCAGCCCCGCCCGCCATTCCGATTGCGTGATGACCAACCTCATCGGTGACGACATCGGCCAGGTGCCGGCATGGCTCGCCAAACCCGACGTGCTCGTCCACCTTTACGGCAAGACGGAAGCCCGTGCCGGAAGAAAGATGGGGCATGTTACGGAATTGACGCCGATCGGGCCTTGAAGAATCGGCAAAATTGCCGGTATCTGGCGCGGAAAGCCGGGGAACCGGTTGACACGAGGGGTCTGGTCGGAGTATTTGCCACCAACCCTTTAGGAGCGCGCCCCGCGGCGCGCTTTTGATTGTTTGAGACAGCGGGTGAATGTGACATTCCCCGGCAACAGTTGCGGACCAGGAAAATGAAGATCAAGAACTCGCTGAAAGCGCTCAAGGCCCGTCATCGCGACAACCGTCTGGTTCGCCGCAAGGGCCGCGTATACATCATCAACAAGCAGAACCCGCGCTTCAAGGCTCGTCAGGGCTGAGGCATACCATCGCCCTCGGGCGATGGCGGATTTGCAGATCGATTCCGGTGCTTTCGCCGGAGACTGTTGATAGCAAAGATTTGAATATGAAAGCTGGCGCAGGCGGGGTAATCTAACCGCTATGCGCCGCTTTCGTTTTTACGGACTGTTTTTTGTCGCGCCACTCGTGGCGATGACTTCGATTGTGGCTCCGGCCGGCCAATTGCTTGCCCAGCAGGCGGAAGAACATGCCGCCGTTGCAAAGCCCGAGACCGACGCAGCCCGTACCATCGATCAATTGCTGACCAGCCTGAAGCGGGAACGAGACCCTGATGCGGCCAACCGTATATCGGCCGAACTCATGGGAGCCTGGAACGATTCCGGCAGCCCCACGGTCAATCTGCTGATGCAGTGGGCCAACACCGCCATCTCCGAGAAGCGCAATCCCGCTGCCCTCGACTTCATCGATCAGGCCATCGTTTTGAAACCCGACTTCGTCGGCGCATGGAACCTCCGGGCCACGCTGAACTACACAATGGGCAATTACCGCAAATCGGTTTCCGACATCAATCATGTCCTGGCGTTGGAACCGCGGCATTTCGGTGCGCTGGCAGGCCTTGCCGCGATCCTCAGCGAACGCGGCAGCGAGGAAATGGCCCTCAAGGCCTGGGAACGCTACCTCGACATCTACCCCGCAGACCGCGACGCGCAGAACATGGTCAGCAAGCTCTCGGAAAAGCTCGCCGGCAGCCGCACGTGACGCAGTCCTCCCCGCAAGAGTAGACCCGCAAGGGGGAGACAGACATGAAAAAGCCGCCCGAAGGCGGCTTTTGCACTGTTTGGGCTCCGGAACGGTCAGATCCCCGAAAGGCCGTCCGAGCCGATATAGGCGATGCGCAGCATATTGGTGGAGCCCGGCGTGCCGAGCGGTACGCCAGCGGATATGATGACGCGGTCGCCCGGCTTGCCGAATTCTTCCTGAACGACGATGCGGCAGGCCCGGTTCACCATGTCGTCGAGGTCCGTCGGTTCCTCGGAGACAACGCAGTGCAGACCCCAGACCACCGACAGGCGGCGGGCGGTCTGGATGACCGGCGACAACGCGAGGATCGGCACCTCCGGACGCTCGCGGGAGGCGCGAAGCCCCGTATTGCCCGATGACGTGTAACAGACGATCGCCTGCAGCTTCAGCGTCTCGGCGATCTGGCGCGCAGCAAGCGAGATGGCGTCGGCACCGGTGGCTTCCGGCTGCGCGCGCTGGGCGTAGATGATGCCCGGATAATGCGGCTCGCGCTCGACCGTATGGGCGATGGACGCCATAGTGGCGACGGCTTCGACCGGATACTGGCCGGAAGCCGATTCCGCCGACAGCATGATCGCATCCGCACCCTCGAAGACCGCAGTCGCCACGTCGGAGACTTCGGCGCGCGTCGGCACCGGAGCGGAAATCATCGATTCCAGCATCTGGGTAGCAACGACAACCGGTTTGCCGGCGCGGCGGCAGGCGCGGATAAGCTGCTTCTGCAGGCCCGGAACGGCCTCCAGCGGCATTTCCACGCCGAGGTCGCCGCGCGCCACCATCAGGGCGTCGGAGAGTTCGATGATTTCGTCGATCCGCTCGATCGCCTGGGGTTTTTCGATCTTCGACATCAGGCCGACACGGCCCCGCGCCACCTTGCGGACCTCGGCGAGGTCTTCCGGGCGCTGGATGAACGAAAGCGCCACCCAGTCCACTTCGCCGGTCGCCAGAACGGCGTCGAGGTCGGCGCGGTCCTTGTCCGTCAGCACGCCGGTCGCAAGTAGCGTATCCGGCAGGCTCACGCCCTTGCGGTCGGAAATCTTCGTTCCGGAGACCACGGTCGTGACGATGCTTTTGCCGTCGCACTTTTCGGCGCGCAGATGCAGTTTGCCGTCATCGATCAGCAGACGGTGGCCGGGCTTTACGGATTCGAGGATTTCCGGATGCGGCAGGTAGACGCGGGTGTTGTCGCCGGGCTCGTCCTTGTTGTCCAGCGTGAAGGTCTGGCCGGGCACCAGATCCACGGTGGTCGTGGCGAACTTGCCGACACGCAGCTTCGGCCCCTGAAGGTCGCAGAGAATGCCGATCGGCCGGCCGCAGGCGGCTTCGACGGCACGGATCTTGGCGATCAGCCCGCGCATCAGGTCATGGCTCGCATGGCTCATGTTGATGCGGAAAAGATCGGCGCCCGCTTCGTGAAGCTTCCGGATCATCGCTTCATCGGATGAGGCCGGGCCCAGCGTGGCGAGGATCTTCACTTTGCGGTTACGCTTCATCAGTTCTGGCTTTCCTGTGGTGTTCCTGGCGTATCGGAAAGCTGGACCATCCAGCTGCCCTGTCGGCCCGTGTCATATTCCTTGAATCCCATCTGCTGGTAACCGCGCGCGAAGCAGTCCTTCACGCCGACGATCTTGAACTCGTTTTCGGCGACGCACATGTTGATGTCGCCGGTCCAGCGACCGCCCCGGGCGGCGTCTTCAGCATAGAGATAATAGTAGCGAGACTGCAGTTCGCCTTCGATGAGTGTCGCGCATGTCGCGGCGGGCACCTGCCACCATCCCTCGGTGATCCAGCCTTCTTCGGCACGATAGCCGATTGCCACGCCGACGAGGTTCTGGGTGCCATTGCAGACCCTGAATTCCGCATGGGCGGCACCGGCCGCGAGCATGGGGGACAAAAGTGCGCCGGCGATGAAGAGAGGGCGCAAATGACGCGCGGCCTTGCCGGCGCGGGGAAATTGAATTTGCTTCAGCACGGTTTCCGCCGGAACTCCATCTTTGCGCGTCGACAGCCTTCTTGCGATGATGAACCAAGAATGTCAACGCAACTCTAATCGATTGTAATCATGGCCTGAACCATCGGGGCGGATCTTGGCACAAACGTGACCGAGACGAAAGCTTGCGCTCGCCTTTCCCCCATGTCATCAAGCCGTCATTCCTTTTCCGGCAGCGCTTCATGCAAGAGTTCAATCCGTACGAAATCATACCCGGCGATTATGACAGGGCGTTGGTCCTCCTCGGCGACCATGCGATGAACCGCCTGCCGGAACGCTATGGTCGTCTCGGCCTTCCCAAGACCGCCTTCTCGCGCCATATCGCCTATGACATTGGCATAGAGGCGCTGACGCGGCGACTTGCTTCCATGCTCGGCGTGCCGGCCGTCATGAGTTGTTTCTCGCGCCTGCTGATCGATCCGAACCGCGGCGAAGACGACCCCACCCTCATCATGAAGATCTCGGACGGCGCGATCATCCCCGGCAACCACCCGATCACGCAACCCGAGTGGGACGAGCGGATCGCCCTCTACCACCGACCCTATCACGAGGCGGTGAGCCACACGATTGCAAAGACGGCGGAAGCATCCGGCAGGGCGCCGCTGGTGCTGTCGCTTCATTCCTTCACCCCCTTCTGGAAGGAAGTGCCCCGTCCCTGGCACGCCGCCGTGCTGTGGGACAGCGACAGGCGCGCCGCCGGACCGCTGATCGACAGGCTCCGTCAACCGGGAGACATACTGGTCGGCGACAACGAACCCTATGACGGTGCGCTCCGGGGCGATACCATGTACAGGCATTGCATGATGACGGGCATTCCGCACGCGCTTCTTGAAGTGCGGCAGGATCTGATCGGCAGCGAGGAAGGCGTGGAGGCATGGGCCGCCCGTCTTGCCCCGATCTTCGAGGCGCTCAATGACGATCCGGCACTGCATGCCTACGAGGTTCACCAATCGCGGACCGGCCCCTACCCCGCCTGAAGACAGGAAGCACCGAGATGACCAAGCCAGATGAACAGCAGCAGAGGGAATTCGAGGCGGCGGTTTTCCGCCGTCTCGTCGCCCATCTGCGCGACCGCAGCGACGTCCAGAATATCGACCTGATGAACCTGGCCGGATTTTGCCGCAATTGCCTGTCCAACTGGTATCTCGATGCCGCCCAGGCGGCGGGCGTCGATCTGACCAGGGACGAATCCCGCGAGATCGTTTACGGCATGCCCTACGAGGAATGGAAGACACGTCACCAGAAGGAGGCGAGCGCAGCGCAGAAGGCCGACTTCGAGCGCAACAGGCCGAAGGAGTGATCCCCGCCCAACCTTCGGCACAATCTTGCTCTCTTTCCCCATTCCGACCGGGGGAATCCTGCTGCGGGTCTTGACGAAGCCCCGGCTTCGCGGCAGGTCAGCCCCACGAATGAATTCCGAAAAATCCAAGGAGACCACCAATGTCTGATGCCCACGGCGTCGCCCGCGACCAACTCCGCGCCTTTGTCGAGCGCATCGAGCGCCTGGAAGAAGAAAAGAAGACCATCGCCGACGACATCAAGGACGTCTACGGCGAAGCCAAGGCCATGGGCTTCGACACGAAGATCCTCAAGAAGGTCATCGCGCTGCGCAAGAAGGACGAGCAGGAACGCATGGAAGAGGACCTGATCCTCGATACCTACCTGCACGCTCTCGGCATGATCGAGACCCCGCCGGAAGGCTGAGCCTCCAGATATCGCAGGCATCAAAAAACCCGCCGGTCGGCGGGTTTTTTATTGTCCAGGGAGAAAAGAGGCGCCTCGTCTGTCAGGGAGTGCCGAAACGGTTCGGGTCCACGCCATTCCCGCCCTGCTGGAAGCCGACCGGATAGACCGTCGAAGGCGTGGTCAGCGATCTGCTGACGATACGCGGCGCCTTTACCGGCTTCGCCACGGTTTCGAAACGATCCTTGTTCAGCGCCCACTGGGTGAGCATGTTCTTGGTCAGCGGCGTGCCGCCCGTCATGGCCATGCGAGCCTGTTCGGCCTCGACCTTGCTCGGACGGCCACCCTTGGCGGGCAGGCCGGCCTCGACGCCGCTTTCTGCCGGCTTCGGCGCGACGAAGGCGTCGCCGAAGTCGACGGCGCGCGAAGCGGACGACTTCTGTTTCGGCTCGATGGAAGCGACCTGCGTTGCCGCAGCTTTCGGAGCCGGCGGCTTGGGCTGGATCGCAGCCGGCGCGGCCGGCGCGGCAGCGGTTGCGGCAACCGGCGCAGCCTGCGGTGCGGGAATGGCGGTGGCGGGAGCAGCAGTCAACTCGGCCTCGGCCGGACGTTCGACAGGCGTCGGCATATCGTCCTGCGCATTGCTCTGCTCGAGTGCGGCAGCGGCTTCCGGCGAAAGGATGGCCTGTTCGACCTCGTCCACCTCAGCCTCGGAATCTGCGTCCGCATTGGCAAGCAGTGCCTCGGCGACCGTAGGTCTTGCCGTCGGCAGAGGAATGTGGTCGTCCTCGACCATGCCGGGATCGATGGAGGCGGTCATGACGCCGGCTTCGGGGGCGCCGCGATTGCCGAGCAGGGTCGGAACCGGAACCTTCATGGATTGCAGGTCGGCGAAATTCTCGCCGGTGGTCGGCGTACCGGCCGCGACCTGCGACAGGGCGTCTTCGGCTGCACTGCGGTTAGGCGAATAGAGTGCCACGGCAAGGCTGGTATCCGCCGGTCTGAGCGACGGCCTCGATTGCGGCACCGGCGCATTGAGCGCCAACTGCGTTTCCGGCGGTGCGGCCGTCTCGACAGGCTGTGCCGTCGTGACGCCCGGAGGAGGAGCCGCCGTCGCAACCATCGTCGGTTCCGCAGCCGTCACGACAGGCTGCGGGGCGACGGAAGGCCGTTCGGCCGGAACTCCGACATCTTCTTCCTCGTCCTCGTCGCCACCGCCTCCGAAGAGCGCGGCGAGGAAGCTCTTGCGCTTGCCGGTCTTGGCTTCGGCGATCAGGATCTGGTTGGAACTGGCGCGCTGCTTGTAATCTGCCAGCGCCTGCTGGTAGCCGGGCAGCGGCTTGCCATCGGCGGGAATGTGCAGGGTCTTGCCGTCAGGAAAAAGGCGCACGAGTTCCTGGCGGGACATGCGCGGCCAGGCGCGGACGGAAGCGACGTCCATATGCACGAAAGGCGAGCCGGAATTCGGATAGTAACCGACGCCGCCCACCTGCATCTTCATGCCGATTTCACGTAGCGTCTTGAGCTGCACGCCCGGAATGTAGAAATCCATCGCCGTGCCACGCATGTGCTGGCTTTCCTTGGCGACACCCTTCGAGCGGGAGCGGAGCATGGAATTGGTTTCGGGCGAACGATAACCGGAGACGACGTTGATATAGCCGGAACCGCCGGAACGCCGATAAACCTCCCAAACGAGATCGAACAGGCGGGGGTCCATCTTGGTTGGCTGGTTGCGACGCCAGTCGCGCAGGATGTAGTTTAGTTGCTTCAGGCCGTTCGCGTCGTAGCGACCGTTGCGCTTGAAGGTGATCGCGGCCTTTTCCCCGGTGTGGACGAAATGGATCTTCAGCGTCCTGGTTTCGGCATGGGCGGAAGACGAGGCGCCGAACAGCATGAACGTGCTGACGATGAGAACGGCGAGGACTGTAAGGCATAATTGAGCGGCGGAACGCACGCGTGCAACCCGATGGCTGTGCCCTATTTTCAAGATAGGCACGCTTGTTTCATGCGGATTCTGCAATTCTATCCCCGTCCGAAAGACTACGTCCCACGCCAACTCACATGGATGTCAAATGCGGTAACACCATGGCAAATCTGCCACAGATGCACAAGCAATCCATATATAGTGAACGATTGTCTAACAAGTCATTCACTCTTCGTAAGGGAAGTTCTTTACCCAACCGTTAACGATTGGGCGCTTTTCGGCGGTTCAGGCGGCATGTTTTTGAGGATCGTCAGGATCTATGCCGTAATCCTTCAGTTTGCGGTAAAGGGTCGAACGACCGATGCCGAGCTTGCGCGCCACCTGGCTCATCTGCCCCCGGTAGAACTTCAGCGCGAAACGAATCAGTTCTTCCTCGACATCCGCCAGCTTGCGCACATTTCCGGCATCGTCCGTGCTGACGATGATGTTACCGAACTGGTTGGAGACCGGCGTTGCGGATGCCGTCGGTTCGATCTTCCTGACATGGGCATCCTCGCCGGCCACGGCAACCGGTGCCTCCGTCGACGCGCCGAGCCGCTCCTCGATCTGCCCGCGCTGGAGCGCAACGGTAAGGCCGCTGTCGCGCGCCTCGGAAACCTGCGCGGCGATCTGGGGGAAGGACGCCTCGGTCAGCACCGTCCCGTCGGACAAGACAACGGCGCGGAACACCGCGTTTTCGAGCTGCCGGACATTGCCCGGCCAGTCGAAGCCAGTGAGCATGGCAAGTGTGGCCGCGTCGATCGTGAGCGGCTTGACCAGACGCTGCTCGGCCGAAAAACGCTCGACGAAAGCCCGCACGAGATGCGGAATGTCCTCACGCCGGCGGCGCAGAGCCGGAATGGTGATCGGGAAAACGTTCAGCCGATAATAGAGATCTTCCCGGAACCGCCCGGACTTGACCTCCTCGATCAGATCCTTGTTGGTCGCCAGGATCAGCCGGACATTGATCTTGCGCGGCTTGCGGCCCGCAGGCGACTGGATTTCCCCGGATTGCACGACATCGAGCAGTCTGGCCTGGAGATGAAGCGGCAGTTCACTGACTTCCTCGATGAACAGCGTGCCGCCGTCGGCTTCTGCGAACTTGCCGGCATTGCGCTCGCCGAGCGTGGAATGAGTAGCGCCTTCCGGCCCGAAAAGCTGCGCCTCCATCATCCCATGCGGAACGGTCGCGCAGTTGAACGACACGAAGGCGCGCCCCGAACGCTCGCTGGCGCCGTGTATCGCCCGCGCGAGCATTTCCTTGCCGACGCCTGCCTCGCCTTCCAGCATGACCGGTATCGTCGACTGGCTGGCGCGGCGTCCGAGATCGACGGCCCGCGCCATGGCGGCGCTCGCAGCGACGATATCGTTGAAGCCGACCGCACCGGCGCGCGAGCGCCGCACCGGACGCCCCTCGGAGCCGTAGCGGCCGTATTTCAGTGCACTCTCGATCGCGCCGAGAAGCCGTTCCGCCGAGATCGGCTTGACCAGGAATTCGAACGCTCCGGCGCGCATCGCCTCGATAGCGAACTGGGTTGCTCCCTCCGCTGTCTGAACGATAACGGGCGCGACGCTATGCAGGTCGCCGAGCGCATTCAAGAAACCGGCACCGGCGCGAACGGGATCGCTAAGGTCGACGAGGATGACGTTGATCTCGCCGCGATGCTTGCGAAAAATGTCGAGCCCCTCGTGATCATTTTCCGCTGTATGGACCGAATGGCCCTGCGCCTCTATCCCGGTCTTGAGCAGGCGGCGCTGCGCCGGATCTTCGTCGATAAGGAGGATATGCGCGTTCAATGTCTGGCTCCCGGAATCATTCTGAGTTTCATCTGGTGCGTCATGCACCCGAAGGGTCATGTTTCCGCGCAGGCTGCCAGAAAGGACTGAAGATCCTGTTTTGAGAAAAGCTCGCATTTTAGCGAACCATATAAGACGTTTCGTCATTCATTTTTTAAGCCGGCCGTTCGGCTTGCCCCCTCCGCCCGGACTGACTACATCTCTTGCCCAACACTGAATGAAGAGGAAAATCGCCATGCCGAGAGACTTCACCCCCGTACATGCTCCGGCGGACATCCGGTCGACGCTTGCGGAAACCCGGCAGCTCGGCGACCTGCCGGTCTGGAGGCTGGAGGATCTCTATCCCTCGAAAACCTCGGCCGCCTTCCTCGGCGATCTCGATAAGGCCGCAGCCGACGCGCTCGCCTTCGAGGCGCGATGGAAAGGCAATCTCGCGAAAGCGACGGACAGCATCGGCAAGGACGGTCTTGCCGCAGCTCTCGCGGAGATGGATGCGCTCGAAGACCTTCTCGGACGCATCGCCTCCTATGCCGGTCTCACCTATTACTCTGACATGACCGATGTCGAGAACGGCAAGTTCTTCGGCGATATCCAGGCGAAACTGACCGACATCTCCTCCCGCCTGCTGTTTTTCGCGCTTGAACTCAACCGCATCGACGATGCGGCCGTGGATGCCGCCATGGACCGCGACCCGGCTCTTGCCCACTACCGCCCGTGGATCGTCGACCTGCGCAAGGACAAGCCGTTCCAGCTCGACGACCGGATCGAGCAGTTGTTCCTCGAAAAGTCGATGACCGGGGCCGCCGCCTTCAACCGCCTGTTCGACGAGACGCTCGCCTCGCTGCGCTTCAAGGTCGGCGACAAGGAACAGACGCTCGAACCGACGCTGACCATGCTGCAGGATGCCGACCCCGCGGTCCGCAAAAGCGCGGCCGAAGCCCTGTCCCGCACCTTCCGCGACAATATCCGCATCTTCGTGCTGGTCACCAACACGCTGGCCAAAGACAAGGAAATCTCCGACCGCTGGCGCGGTTTCGAGGACATCGCCGATGCCCGCCATCTTTCGAACCGCGTCGAGCGCGAAGTGGTGGATGCGCTGGCGGCTGCCGTGCGCGAAGCCTATCCCCGCCTCTCCCACCGCTATTATGCGATGAAGGCGAAATGGCTCGGCATGGAGCAGATGAATTACTGGGACCGCAACGCGCCGCTCAAGGAAACCCCCGACAGACTGATCCCCTGGACGGAAGCGAAGGAAACGGTGCTATCCGCCTATGGCAACTTCGCGCCCGAGATGGCCGAAATCGCCTCCCGCTTCTTCGATGGCGGCTGGATCGACGCGCCTGCGCGCCCGGGCAAGGCGCCCGGCGCCTTTGCCCATCCGACGGTTCCCTCCGCCCACCCTTACGTGCTCCTCAATTACCTCGGCAAACCGCGCGACGTCATGACGCTAGCCCACGAACTCGGCCACGGCGTTCATCAGGTGCTCGCCGGAGCCCAGGGCGCGCTGATGTGCCAGACGCCGCTCACGCTCGCGGAGACGGCCTCTGTCTTCGGTGAAATGCTGACCTTCCGGGCGCTGCTCGACCGCACGACCGACAGGCGCGAACGCAAGGCCATGCTGGCGCAGAAGGTCGAGGACATGATTAATACGGTCGTGCGCCAGATCGCCTTCTACGAATTCGAGCGAAAGGTTCATACCGCCCGCAAGGAAGGCGAACTGACGGCCGAGAAGATCGGCGAGCTGTGGCTCTCCGTCCAGTCGGAAAGCCTCGGTCCGGCGATCCGGATTTCCGAGGGCTACGAGAGCTGGTGGGCCTATATTCCCCACTTCATCCATTCGCCCTTCTACGTCTATGCCTATGCCTTCGGCGATTGCCTGGTGAACTCGCTTTATGCCGTCTACCGGCAGGCCGAGCAGGGTTTCCAGCAGAAGTATTTCGAACTTCTGAAGGCCGGCGGCACCAAGCACCACTCCGAACTTCTCGCGCCTTTCGGCCTCGACGCCACCGACCCGTCGTTCTGGGCCAAGGGCCTGTCGATGATAGAAGGGCTGATCGACGAGCTGGAGGCGCTTGATAAGGCGTCCTGAACCGGAGAACGCCCAGCCCCATGGCTGACCATTCCGCCTATGCGCTGTTCCGCGACGACCGTCGCGGAACGAGCCTGCTGTTCGCCGAACCGCGCGAGATCGTCACCGCGCGGAAAGCCGAAGATGTGTTGCCAGCCTTCGCCAGACTGGAAGAAGCGCGCCGGGCAGGCAAATGGCTGGCAGGCTACGTCTCCTATGAGGCAGGCTACGTCTTCGAGGAAAAGCTCCGCCCGCTGGTCGTCGACGACAGGGAAACACCGCTTCTTTCAATTGGTGTCTTCGATGCCCCGGCCCGTGCCGATCATCCACTGGCATCCGCGCCCGACGAACCGGCAGCCGCCCCCTTCCTGACCGACCCTCGCGCCGCCTGGGATTTCGAAACCTATCTCGAGCGCTTCGACAAGCTGCACCGGCATATCCGCCGGGGCGACTGCTATCAGGCAAACCTCACCATGCCGGTCGAAGCCCGTTGGTCCGGCAGCGCCCGCGCGGCCTTCTGGTCTCTCGTCGCCCGCCAGCCGGTTCACTATGGCGCGCTGATCGAATTCGGTGGCCCGATCATCCTGTCGCGCTCGCCGGAGCTCTTCTTCTCCGTCGATGGCGACGGCTGGATCGAGACACACCCGATGAAAGGAACCGCCCCGCGCGGCAGGTCGCCGGAAGAGGACGAGGCGATCGTCGCCGCCATGCTGGCCGATGAGAAGACGCAGGCCGAAAACAGGATGATCGTCGATCTGCTTCGCAATGACATATCCGTCATCAGCGAGGTCGGCACGCTGTCTGTGCCGAAACTCTTCGACGTCGAGACCTATCCGACCGTGCATCAGATGGTCAGCCACGTCAGGGCGAAACTTCTGCCCGATATGGGCCTGCCGGAAATCTTCCGGGCCCTCTTTCCCTGCGGATCTGTCACCGGCGCCCCGAAAATGTGGGCAATGCGCATCCTGCACGAACTGGAAGCCGGGCCGCGGGACGTCTATTGCGGCGCCATCGGCTATTGCGATCCGGCCGGCCCCATGCGTTTTTCCGTGGCCATCCGCACACTGGCACTTTTCAACGACCACCGCGCCGTCTTCAATGTGGGCGGCGGCATCGTCTTCGATTCGAAAGCCGATGCTGAATATGAGGAATGCCTGCTCAAGGCACGCTTTGCGGTAGGGGACCAATGGATTTCTCGCTGATCGAGACGATGCGCTGGCAACCGGAGGAAGGCTTCGTGCGGCTCGACCAGCACCTGCGCCGGCTCTGCCGTTCCGCCGACGCGCTGGGCTTCCGTCAGCCGCAGGACGCGGCCGGCAAGCTGAACGCCGCTATCTCCGGCGACAGGCCGCTGCGCGTCCGGCTGACGATGAGCTTCCGCGGCAGGATCGAGATCGCCACCTCTCCGTTTGAACCCGTGGCGGAAGGAACCGTCTGGAAACTCAGGATCGCCACGAACCGGCTGAAATCCGACGACGCGCTCTATCGCCACAAGACCTCGCGAAGGGAGCCTTATGAGGAGGCTCGCGCCGAATTCAGGAAGGAGGAGGCTGACGAAGTCCTGCTCCTCAACGAGCGCGGCGAAATCTGCGAAGGCACCATCACCAACCTCTTCGCCGAGGCCGAGGACGGCATGTTCGTGACGCCAGCGCTGTCGAGCGGCCTTTTGCCCGGCGTATTGAGGGCGGAACTCATTCGCGAGCGCAAGGCGAGAAGCGAGGTGCTGAAGCCTGAAGACCTGAAGTTCCGCAAGCTTTTCGTCGGCAACTCCCTGCGCGGCCTGATCCGCGCCGAACTCGTTGAAAGCGATACCTGATGTTCATTCTCTCCCTCACCTACAAGAAGTCGAACGAGGAAGCCGACCGCTTTATGGAGCCTCATATGGCCTGGGTGAAGCAAGGCTATGACAGCGGCATGTTCCTCGCCTCCGGCCGCAAGGTCCCCCGCACCGGCGGCGTCATTCTCGCGGTTGGAGACCGGGCCGCGATAGAGGCTTTCGTCGCGGCCGATCCATTCACGATGGAGGGTGTGGCGGTCTATGAGGTAAACGAAGTGGCTGTAACGAGGACGGCCGAAGGGCTCGAAGGGCTAAAAGGATGACTCTAAAGCTTGCGCGACAAGTATTGCATATGGAGGAAAAGTCTCCGATCGCAGGCCCGCTTCAAGCACTTGGCATAATCTTCCTAATCGTTCTGAGCGTGGCATTTCTTTCCGAACTGACGGGATGGCTTTGGGGATGGGATGCCGATCTTGTATTGGCCATCCTTTCTGTTCCGACGATAATATTCATAGCGCTTCCACTGTTCGTGACCTTCTCCTTACTCCTTGGCATCTATTGGCAAATTTTGATGTACATTTTTGCCGCAAAGAGGATTGCCAACCCACAGCGTGCCTTGATGAGAAATTTTATCGGATACCGCAACAATTCACCCACTGGCAACTGAACGGCATTGCCGGCGGGCATGTGGTTTAGGACACCCCACCAAAAGTAACGAACCGTCCCTGGACTCGGCATGACGTCTTTGATCTACACACCGTATGACGGTTCCTCGAAGCCCTTCTCCATCGGCCTCACCCCTCTCGACCTGAACGAGTGGATAGAACCCGACCGGGATCTTGGCGTCTTTCTCTCCGAAAAGAAGGCGCTGGAGAAAACGCATTTCGACGACATCTTCCGTGCGGCGCCGGAATCGCACGACGCCCAGCAGGAGACGCTGGACCTGCTCGTTGAACACCTGACCACACGTCATTCCGATCTCTACAGCCGCCGGGGCGATCTCATCGAAATGGCCGCACATTCGGTCGACCTTTCCGATGAAACGAGACCTCCGCTGCTGCGAGCCGGTTCGCTCGTGCAGGACGATCTCCTGATCCTCCGCCGGAAGGAGGACGGCTGGACGCTGGTCGCAGCCCACCTTGCCTTCCCCTCCTCCTGGTCGCTGGCGGAAAAGTTCATGAAGCCGATGGACCAGATCCATGCCAGCGTCCCGGGCTTCCAGGGCGGCACTCGCAACGCCGCCCTCATCAACCGCATGTTCGACAAGCTGGACGTCGGCCAGCCGGTCAAGCGCTACAACTGGTCGGTCAACTGGCGCTACGCGCTCTATCATCCCCGCCCGGAGAGGATGGCGGTCGAGCCGACCTCGCCCGGCGTCGCCGCGGCCAATGCGATTATCCGCATCGAGCGCCAATCGCTGAGGCGGCTGCCGGAGACCGGCGATCTCCTGTTTACCGTCCGCATCTATCTGGACCCGCTGAAGGCCATCATGGAGGCGCCGGAGGGCACGCGCCTCGCCGCGGCGATGGCCGCGCAACTGGAGGCGCTGGAGGACGATCAGGTCAACTACAAGGGACTGGCGGAAAAGCGGCGTGAACTGATCGACTGTCTGCGCGCCGTCGGCCGGTAGGAACCCTGCCGGCACGGCGGTAGCGGTCGGCCCACGAGACACCGACATCGGCTTGATTTCGTCCCTTGACCATAGGGTCGCAAATTCGCGAAACAACCGTCATAAACACAGGTTACCGATCGCTGAGCGCCCTTTATTATGTCAGCAATCTGTGATCTAGAGCGCCAACGTCGGAAAGCCCGATCGCTGCACCCAAGGAGAACCAAATGACCAAAGAAGCCTATCCGGTTTACGGTGAGATCACCGGCCCGATCGTCATGATCGGCTTCGGCTCGATCGGCCGCGGAACACTGCCCCTGATCGAACGCCACTTCAAGTTCGACAAGAGCCGGATGGTGGTCATCGATCCCCGCAACGACGAGGCCGAGCTGCTGGCCAAGCATGGCGTCCAGCACATCCAGGCGCATGTCACCAAGGACAATTACAAGGAACTGCTGAAGCCGCTGCTGACCGCCGGCGAAGGCCAGGGCTTCTGCGTCAATCTCTCGGTCGACACCGGTTCGCTCGACCTGATGAAGCTCTGCCGCAAGCTCAACGTTCTCTATATCGACACCGTTGTCGAGCCGTGGCTCGGCTTCTATTTCGACAAGAACCTGAAGAACGCCGACCGCACCAATTATGCGCTGCGCGAAACCGTCCGTCAGGAAAAGAAGAAGAACCCGGGCGGCGCCACCGCCGTTTCCACCTGCGGCGCAAATCCGGGCATGGTCTCCTGGTTCGTCAAGCAGGCTCTCGTCAACGTCGCGCACGAAGTCGGTGTGAAGTTCGACGAGCCGGCGGCGGATGACCGCGAAGGCTGGGCGAAGCTGATGAAGAAGGTCGGCGTCAAGGGCGTCCACATTGCCGAGCGCGACACCCAGCGCACGAAGAACCCCAAGCCGCTCAACGTCTTCTGGAACACGTGGTCGGTCGACGGCTTCATCTCCGAAGGCCTGCAGCCGGCCGAACTCGGCTGGGGCACCCATGAAAACTGGATGCCGAAGAACGCTAAGAAGCATAAGAAGGGCTGCAAGGCCGCGATCTACCTGGAACAGCCAGGCGCCAACACCCGGGTTCGCACCTGGTGCCCGACCCCCGGTCCGCAATACGGCTTCCTCGTCACCCACAACGAGTCCATCTCGATTGCCGACTACTTCACCGTCGAGAAAGACGGCGAAGTCGTCTACCGCCCGACCTGCCACTATGCCTATCATCCGGCCAACGATGCCGTGCTTTCGCTGCACGAAATGTTCGGCAATGGCGGCAATGCGCAGCCGGTCCTTCACGTTCTCGACGAGAACGAACTGGTCGACGGCATCGATGAACTCGGCGTGCTGCTCTACGGCCACGACAAGAACGCCTACTGGTACGGTTCGCGTCTGTCGCTCGAGGAAACCCGCCGTATCGCGCCCTACCAGAACGCCACCGGTCTGCAGGTAAGCTCCGCCGTTCTCGCCGGCATGGTCTGGGCGCTCGAAAACCCGAGCGCCGGCATCGTCGAAGCCGACGAGATGGACTACAAGCGCTGCCTCGAAGTGCAGTCGCCCTATCTCGGCCCGGTCGAGGGACATTATACCGACTGGACCCCTCTCGAAGGCCGTCCGGGGCTCTTCCCGGAAGACATCGACACCAAGGACCCCTGGCAGTTCAGGAACATCCTGGTTCGCTAAGCAACGAGCCCGCGCTCAAGAAAGCCCGTCGTCCCGCGCGTCGGGCTTTCGCGTTTTCGAAGGCCGAGGATCGGCAAACAGGGCCGAATAAAGCGTGCTGACAGTCGCTGCGGCCTTGCTTTCACCATGTCTTCGCGGCATGGTTCGGCGAAATCCATGTTACGGCTCGCATGCGGGGAGTCGTTGAATATCATGCTGGAGACAACAATGAAAAAGACTACCGTGGTGGCTCTTCTGGCCTGCGCAACGACACTCTCGGCCTGCTATTCGAGCGGTCCGCGGCCGTTGCCGGCGGTAAGCCAGGCTCCAACCGTCGAAGGGAACTGGATGGACCAAAACGGTCTGGTCTCCACATTCTCGGCGGGCCGGCTGGAAACCCGCACCACCGATGGCAGCAACAAGGTCATGGCGACCGGCACCTACATGATGGAAGGCGCCAACCTCGTCCAGATCACGCTCTATTCCAACCTCAAGCAGACGACCACAAAGGCGGCATGCGCGCTGGTGACGCCGACCCAGCTCAACTGCACGTCCGATACCGGCGCCCAGTTCTCGCTCAACCGCCAGGTCTGAGACAGCGTCCTTCATACTCCGATTTTCCGATGAAACCGGCCAGCGCCATGCTGGTCGGTTTTTCGGTTTTTCCGCCCCACGACAACACGCATTTTCTCTTGCAGTCGCATCCACTTGATGAAAACATCCGCCCGGCTCCAAGACACGAAAAAACCTACAGGATTGCGGAGTAGCATGCGTTTGTCGATTTACGAAAACAGGAGAAAAGCGATGTTGAGACACCTTCGGTTCGGCCTCTTGAGCGCATCGGCGCTCGCGATCTCGGCCACCGGCGCCTTTGCCGATTTCGAGCTGAATATCCTGCATATCAACGACTTTCATTCGCGCATCGAGGCGATCAACAAGTTCGATTCCACCTGCTCGGAAGAAGAGGCCGCCAAGAACGAATGCTTCGGCGGCATCGCCCGCATGAAGACGGCGATCGATACCCGCCGCAATGAACTGGCCGGCAAGAACATCCTGACGCTGGATGCCGGCGACCAGTTCCAGGGCTCGCTGTTCTACACCACCTACAAGAGCGCACCGATCGCCGAATTCATGAACGGCATCGGCTTCGACGCCATGGAGATCGGCAACCACGAATTCGACGACGGTCCGGAAGAACTGGCCAAATTCATTGATGCACTGAAGTTTCCGATGATCTCCGGCAACACGCTGGCCGGCCTCGACACACCGGTCGCCGACAAGTTCAAGCCGTACATCGTCAAGGAATTCGGTCCGGAGAAGGTTGCGGTCGTTGGCGTTCTCGCCACCGACACGGACGAAACCTCGTCGCCCGGCGACAGCATCCTCTTCGCAGAACCCATCGGTTACCTGAAGGAAGCGGTCAAGGAGATCGAGGCCCAGGGCATCAACAAGATCGTGCTGCTGTCGCACGTCGGTTACGAGGAGGACAAGCGGATCGCCGCTGCCGTCGACGGTATCGATGTCATCGTCGGCGGTCACAGCCATACCCTTCTCTCGAACACCGACGAAAAGGCCGCAGGCCCCTATCCGACCCTGGTCAAGAACCCCTCGGGCAAGGACGTGCCGATCGTCACCGCCTATTCCTATTCCAAGTATCTCGGCGACCTGAAAGTCGTCTTCGATGATGCCGGCGCCGTGAAAACGGCCGAGGGTGCGCCGAAGCTTCTGGACGCCTCGGTCACCCCGGACGCCGGCTATACCGCCAAGGTCGCCGAGCTCGCCGGCCCGATCGAGGAGCTGAAGAAGAAGGAAATCGGCGAGACCGCCGAGGTGATCGAGGGGTCCCGCGAAGTTTGCCGCGTCAAGGAATGCACCATGGGCAACCTTGTTGCTGACGCCATGGTCGACCGCGTCAAGGATCAGGGCATCACCATCGCGATCCAGAACGGCGGCGGCCTGCGTGCATCGATCGATGCCGGCACGGTCTCCATGGGCGAAGTGCTGACCGTCCTGCCTTTCCAGAACACGCTCGCCACTTTCCGGCTCAAGGGGTCCGATATCGTCGCGGCGCTTGAAAACGGCCTCAGCCAGATCCAGGATGGCGCCGGTCGCTTCCCGCAGGTCTCCGGCCTGAAATATTCCTTCGACAAGTCGCAGGAGCCCGGCAAGCGCGTCGTCTCCGTCGAGGTGAAGGAAGGCGACGCCTTCGTGCCGCTGGACCCGGAAAAGGTCTACGGCGTCGCCACCAACAACTACATGCGCGCCGGCGGCGACGGCTACAAGATCTTCGCGACAGCCGGCCAGAACGCCTATGACTTCGGTCCCGGCCTCGAAACGGTGGTTGCCGACTACATCGCCAAGAACAGCCCCTACAAGCCCTATGTCGACGGCCGCATCACCGAGGTTGCGTCCGCGGCGGCACCGGTCGAGACGCCAGCCGCTACCGCGCCTGCTGAGACCGCAGCGCCGGCCGCAGCCGCCGCAGCGGCAGCCGCCACTGTCTACAAGGTCGTTGCCGGCGACAGCCTGTGGAAGATCGCCGTTGCGACCTATGGCGACGGCATGCTTTGGACGAAGATCGCCGAAGCCAATGCGTTGAAGAACCCCGACGTCATCGGCGTCGGCAAGGAACTGCAACTGCCAGCCAAGTAAGCAGGGCAGTTTGCCGCATGAACGGAACCGGTCCGGGCTTCCCCGGGCCGGTTTTTGCTTTTAAGAACTGATCCTGGCGCCCTCTGCATTCGTATTGCGTCCGGTGCAACCAGCAGGAACAACGACATGACCGCAGACACCTCCCACCTGCCTTCCAATCATCCGCCCGTCCGTTTCGGCAAGGTAGGCGTGCTTCTCGTCAATCTTGGAACACCCGATGGCACCGACTACACCTCGATGCGCCGTTATCTGAGGGAGTTCCTGACCGACAAGCGGGTCATCGAATGGTCGCCCTGGAAATGGTATCCGATCCTGTTCGGCATCGTGCTCAACACCCGCCCGCAAAAGGTTGGCAAGGCCTACGAGGCGATCTGGAACAGGGACAAGGACGAAAGCTACCTCAGGACCTATACGCGCAGCCAGGCGGAACTGATGTCGGCGGCGCTGAAGGACCTGCCCGGCGTCGTCGTCGAATGGGCAATGCGCTACGGCCAGCCCTCCATCGCCTCGAAGATCGATGCGCTGCATGCCGCCGGCTGCGAGAAGATCCTTCTCTTCCCGCTCTATCCGCAATATGCGGCATCGACCACGGCAACCGTCAACGACAAGGCCTTCGAACATCTGATGAAGATGCGCTGGCAGCCGGCGCTGCGCACGGTTCCCCCCTATCACGACGATCCCGCCTATATCGATGCGCTCGCGATATCGGTCGAAAAGAAGCTGGCGACGCTCGACTGGGAGCCGGAACTGCTAATCACCTCGTTCCATGGCATTCCGCAATCCTATTTTCGCAATGGCGACCCCTATTACTGCCACTGCATGAAAACCGGTCGCCTGCTGCGCGAGAGGCTGGGCCTTGCCGAAGACCGTTTCATGATTACCTTCCAGTCCCGTTTCGGGCCGGAGGAATGGCTGCAGCCCTACACCGACAAGACGATGGAAAAGCTCGGCAAGGAGGGTGTGAAGCGCATCGCCATCATGAATCCCGGCTTCGTATCGGACTGCCTGGAGACGCTCGAGGAAATCGCCGGCGAAGCGGGCGAGATCTTCCATCACAACGGCGGCGAGAAATTCGTGCACATTCCCTGCCTGAACGACAGCGCCGAGGGCATGAGCGTATTGGAAAAGGTCGTCCGCCGGGAACTGCAGGGCTGGGTCTGAGCCGATTGGCACCTGCCGAAATGATCGCACCCTCCACGGCCTTGACCTTGCAATGGAAACGCCGTCATCCGATGTTAGAAAGACACCGAAACGCATTATAAAGAACGCGTTCGGAAACAGGAGGGCACATCATGGGGTTCGCAGGTCCCGATATCGTCGTTATCGCGCTTGTCGTACTGGTCATTCTCGTTCTCTTCGCGGGGATCAAGACGGTACCACAGGGATTCCGCTACACCATCGAGCGCTTCGGCCGCTATACCCGCACACTCGAGCCCGGCCTTAACCTCATCATTCCCTTCATCGAACGCATCGGCGCCAAGATGAACGTGATGGAGCAGGTGCTCGACGTTCCGACGCAGGAAGTCATCACCAAGGACAATGCCAGCGTCTCGGCGGATGCCGTTGCCTTTTACCAGGTGCTGAATGCCGCCCAGGCTGCCTATCAGGTCGCCAATCTGGAAAACGCCATCCTGAACCTCACCATGACCAACATCCGTTCGGTCATGGGCTCCATGGATCTCGACGAGTTGCTGTCGAACCGCGAGGCGATCAACGACCGCCTCCTCAAGGTGGTCGACGAAGCCGTCGGCCCCTGGGGCATCAAAGTCACCCGCGTCGAGATCAAGGACATCCAGCCTCCGAAGGATCTGGTAGACGCCATGGCTCGCCAGATGAAGGCCGAGCGCGAGAAGCGCGCTCAGGTGCTGGAAGCCGAAGGCTTCCGAAACGCACAGATCCTGCGCGCCGAGGGCGCCAAGCAATCGGCGATCCTGCAGGCGGAAGGCCAGCGAGAGGCAGCCTACCGCGAGGCCGAGGCCCGCGAGCGCCTAGCGGAAGCCGAAGCCAAAGCGACACGCTTTGTCTCGGACGCAATCGCGGCGGGCGATGTCAATGCCATCAACTATTTCGTCGCCCAGAAATACACCGAAGCCATGGCCGCGATCGGCACAGCATCCAACGCCAAGGTCGTCCTGATGCCGATGGAGGCTTCCAGCCTGATCGGTTCGCTCGGCGGCATCGGCGCGATCGCCCGCGAAGTCTTCGGCGACGCCGCTGGGCCCGCTCCGGCCCCTCGTCCACGTCCTGCCGCTCCAGCCACCCGCTCGACGCCGCCCGTGCCCCCCTTCGGCCAGACCCCGGAGGGCTGAGTGATGCTGAGCCGCATGATCGTCGAACTCGGCCCCTGGACATGGTGGCTGCTCGGCCTCGTTCTGCTGGCAGCGGAACTCCTCGTGCCCGGCGTCTTCCTCGTCTGGATCGGCATCGCAGCGTTGCTGACCGGAGCCCTGTCGCTGGTTCTGTGGGAGGTCTCGCTCTGGACCTGGCAGGTCCAACTGGTGCTGTTTGCCGTGCTCGCCGTGGTCTCGACCCTGCTCGGCCGCCGTCTTCTCGGCACCGGCCATGTCGTAACCGACGAGCCGCTCCTCAACCAGCGCACGGCAAGCCTCGTCGGACGCACAGCGACGCTGGCCGAGCCCATCACCGAGGGACGGGGACGGATCAGGCTGGACGATACCTACTGGCCGGTGCAGGGACCGGACCTGCCGGCCGGCACCAAAGTGAAGGTCATCGCGGGTAACGGCCGCGACTTGACGGTGGAAAAAGCCTGACGGATCGGCGTTCTTGCTCTTCTGCGCGCCCGAATGGAGGCGCAGGAATGCGGAAGTCAGGCAACCCCGATCCGCAAGAGATCGTGGAAGTGAACGAGGCCGATCGGCCGGTTGTCTTCATCGACGACGATCAGCGCGCCGATACTGTGCTCGTTGAGCGTGGCGAGAGCCGCGGTCGCAAGCGTCGTCGGCTTGATGGTCTTAGGCGTGCGGGTCATGACGTCATCGACACAGAGTTCGGCGAGGTTGCGCGACAGGTTGCGCGCCATATCACCTTCCGTAACGATGCCGCAGAGCTTGCCGTCATCATCCAGAACCGCGACGCAGCCGAAGTGCTTGTGCGACAGAGTGACAATCGCCTCCGGCATCGGCGTGCCCTGCTTGACCAGCGGCAGCCGGTCTCCCGTGTGCATGATATCGCGCACATGGGTAAGGCTCGCGCCCAGCTTGCCGCCGGGGTGGAAGATGCGGAAATCGCTCGGCGTAAAGCCGCGGGCTTCGAGGAGAGAGATCGCGATCGCATCGCCCATGGCAAGCTGCATGACGGTGGATGAAGTCGGTGCAAGCCCATGCGGACAGGCTTCCTGAACCTTCGGCAGCAGCAGAACGATATCCGCCTCGCGGGCAAGCGTCGAGGTTTCGCCCGCCGTCATCGCGATCAGCGGGATGGAGAAGCGACGCGAATAATTGAGGATGCCCTGCAGTTCCTGGCTCTCGCCGCCCCATGACATCGCAAGGATCGCATCGTCGCGGCCGATCATGCCGAGGTCGCCGTGATTGGCTTCGACAGGATGCACGAAGAAAGCGGGTGTACCGGTCGAAGCGAAGGTCGCGGCGATCTTCGTGCCGATATGGCCACTCTTGCCGACGCCTGTGACGATCACACGGCCGGAAATGCCGCCGATGATGTTCACTGCATTGCAGAAGGGACCGGCAAGGCCATTGGTCAGGGCGGCTTGCAGCGCCTCCAGAGCATTGCGTTCGGTCGTGACGACCCTGAGAGCCGATTCGACGGCTCCGGCTTCGACGAGATTGACAGCGCGCTTAATCATGGCGGTCCTATACTGCTTTTGCTCCATCCTGTCCACACGGCGAAACTGCGGCCTCTTGTCGTTCTGTCCCCTGCCCTTCGGACAGCTCGGCAACCAAACATTAACCACATGACTTTACGTTTGGGTAAGCATTCAAGCTTCGAGCAACAACCCGATGGTTCAAAATAAGAAGACCGGAACGGCGCACGCCCGTTGCCGCAGGACCCGCCGCCTCGCCGGCGTCCTGGCGGCAAGCCTGTTCGGCCCTGCATCGCCATCGCTCGCCCAGACAGTCCTCCCGCCCCAGACAGCGACACCGGCCGGTTCGTCGTCTTCAACGCCCCTGCAGCAACCGGGAGCGGCGACGACAACACCTCAGGCCACAGCCACCACCGGTGCAACTGCAACCGACCCGCTTGCCACCGGCAGCACGACCTCTCCCGACTTCACCGACGCCGACCTTGCCGCTCCGGAAGACGATTTCGGCCGCATGAACCTGCGCGAGACGACGCTTGACGACGCCACCGCCCAGCGCATCCGGCGCGAAGCGGAAGAAACGGACGGCATCCGGCTCGGCACCATGGTGCTGCGCCCATCCATCATCCAGCGATTCGGCAGCGAAACCACCGACGACAGCGAAGGCCGCGAGACCCGCAACTATATGGAAACAGGCCTGAAAGGCAGTCTCACCTCCGACTGGTCACGCCACGAACTGACCATCGGCGGCGAAGGCTATTGGCAGAGGAATATCTCCGGCCACGGAGCGACCGATCCGAACGCAAACGTCAATGCCGACCTCAGGCTCGATATCTCCCACGATACAGTCGCTCACATCACGGGCGGCTATTCCTTCAGCCGTGAAGACACCAACGATCCGAACGCCATTTCGGGAGCCGCCGTGCAGTCAGGGGTCCATATGTACACCGGCGGCGTTTCGGTGGAACACGATTTCGGCAGGCTGCGCGGCACGGTCGGTGCAGACCTGGAACGCTGGCAATATTCCGATGCGGAACTTTCCGACGGCACCATGGTCTCACTCAGCGACCGCAACCGCCTCTCGGGCACCTTGCGCGGTCGCATCGGCTACGAGGTGTCGCCGGCGCTGACGCCCTTTACGGAGGTCTCGGTCGGTCGCGTCGCCTATGACGAAAAGACGGATTCGGAGGGTTATCGCCGCTCCGGCGAGTTCTACGCGGCCAAGGCCGGCATTGCCGCCGATTTCGGCGAAAAGCTGCGCGGCGAAATCGGCCTCGGCTACCGTCAGCAACGTTTCGACGACGAACGGCTGAAGGAAATCGGCGCCATGACCATCGATGGCAACGTCTACTGGTCGCCACGGCAGGGCACCGACGTCAATCTCGGGCTGACGACCACGATCGATCCCTCGACCACAGCGGGACTGAGCGGATCGGTCATCTATGCCCTCAACGCCGAAGTCGAGCATCGGTTGCGCAGCAATCTCGTTGCCCGCCTGTCGGGATCGTCACGCTGGACCGAATATCAGGATGACACCGCTCCGCCCGACACGGTGACCTATACCACCGGTGCCGGACTGACCTGGAGCGTGAACCGCTATCTCGATCTGGCGGCGGACCTCAGCTACGAAAGAACCGAATACAAGTCCGCCGCCGATAGCAATGTGATGCGCGCGATGGTCGGTTTGACCACCAAGCGCTGAGCCTCTCTTATTTGAGGGCCGCGATAAGGGCCTTGAGCGGCTCCTCGACGGTCGGGCGGATGTCCGCACGATCGAGCGCGAAGGCGACGTTGGCGAGGATGAAGCCATCCTTGGCGCCGCAGTCGAAGGTATCGCCCTTGAAGTGATAGCCGGCGAAGGCCTGTTCCTTGGCAAGTTTCAGCATGCCGTCGGTCAGCTGGATTTCGTTGCCGGCGCCGCGCTCCTGGGTTTCGAGAATCTTGAAGATCTCGGGCTGCAGGATATAGCGGCCATTGATGAAGAAGTTGGAGGGAGCGGTTCCCTTGGCCGGTTTTTCGACCATTTCTGTGATGCGGAAGCCGCCGTCCAGCATCTCGCCGACACCGACGATCCCGTATTTATGGGCCTGTTCGGGAGCGCATTCCTCGACGGCAATGATATTGCCGCCGGCCTTTTCGTAAAGTTCGACCATGCCTTTCAGGCAGCCCTTTTCGCCGCGCATGATCATATCGGGGAGGAGAAGGGCAAAAGGTTCGTCGCCGACGATATCGCGGGCGCACCATACGGCATGGCCGAGGCCGAGCGGCTCCTGCTGACGGGTAAAGCTCGCAGTGCCCGCCTTGGGAAGCAGGCCGGAAAGCAGCGTCAGCTCGGCATTCTTGTTACGGCTCTTGAGGGTCTGTTCCAGTTCGAACTGAATATCGAAATAGTCTTCGATGACGGCCTTTCCGCGACCGGTGACGAAGACAAAATGCTCGATGCCTGCCTCTATGGCCTCATCGACAACGTATTGAATGACCGGCTTGTCCACGACGGTCAGCATTTCTTTCGGAACGGCCTTGGTCGCGGGAAGGAAACGCGTGCCCAGACCGGCAACGGGGAAAACGGCTTTTCGGAGTTTATTTCGTTGAACCACACATTCCTCCTGGAGGATGACTTGTAAGGCGCCTTCTATACGCCAATGCCAACTAGTATATCTTTACTACGGTTTCGCAAAGGCTACCCTCGACAGGCGGTCGATGGTAAAGAATTTGTTGACGCTATAGCATTAACCTAGGGTGAACAGCCGCCGACGCGGCCTGAAAGCGAACCGTAAATTTGACGGGGAGATGTCCATGAACCGAACCAGTCGCAAGCTTTTTGGCGCCCTTGCTTTTTCGATCGTAGCCGGCCTTCTGCCGGTCGAAGCCCGCGCGGATGCCGGCTTCAAGAAGTGGATCAACGGCTTTTACGCGACGGCCGCGCAGAACGGCATCAGTCAGAAGACCTATAACCAGGCCTTCGCCGGCGTCAGCGAGCCCGATGACTTCGTTCTCGAAAAGGCCCGCTATCAGCCGGAATTCAAGTCGCAGATCTGGGACTACCTCGATTCGCGCGTCAATCCCTACACCGTGAAGGTCGGCCGCGAGATGGCCGCCAAATACGGTCCGACGCTCGCTGCCATAGAGCGCCATTTCGGCGTCGACAAGAACATCCTTCTGGCGATCTGGTCGATGGAATCGAATTACGGCGCGGCTCTTGAGACGCCGGAAAGGCTGCACCACGTGCCCCGGGCGCTGGCAACCCTCGCCTACGCCGATCCGAAGCGTTCGAAATACGCGCAGAAACAGCTGATTGCCGCGCTCAAGATGCTGCAGAGCGGCAACGTCACCTCTAAGGGGCTGATGGGGTCATGGGCCGGTGCCATGGGGCATACCCAGTTCATTCCGTCGAGCTACCTTCTTTATGCGGTCGACGCCGACGGCAATGGCAAGAAGGATATCTGGCACTCCGTCCCGGATGCGCTCGCCACCTCGGCCAACCTGCTGCAGAAGAACGACTGGCAGACCGGAAAGACCTGGGGCTACGAAATCGTCGTTCCGGCGGGCGGCGCCGCCCATGCCGGCAAGACCAAGACGCTGGCGCAATGGGCAGCCCTCGGCTTCACCCGTCCGAGCGGCAAGGGCTTCAAGAACGGCACAGAGCGCGCCGAGTTGAAGATGCCCGGCGGACCGAACGGTCCGGGCTTCCTGATGACCAAGAATTTCTTCGTCATCAAGCGCTACAATGCGGCCGATTCCTATGCCCTGGCGGTCGGTATGCTGGCCGACGAAATTGCCGGCTACGGCGGCGTGCAGCAGGCCTGGCCGCGCCCGCACAACAGCCTGGACATCAAGGAGAAGTTCGAACTGCAGGCGCGGATGCAGGAACTCGGCTATTACGACGGCAAGATCGACGGCAATTTCGGTTCCGGCTCCAAGGCCGCGATCGAAGCGATCCAGTCGCGGCTCGGCATGTCGGTAGACGGACAGCCGTCGCGCGTATTGCTCGACGCCCTGCGGAATTGACAAGCATCGCGACGCGATCCACATATCGATTGATCTCGCGACGGCGGTGAGGCAGGCAAGAGGCGACGAAGCGGATGCGCGGGGCAAACCAGCAATCGAATTCCCGGCGAAGGACCGTCGTCCTCGCCCTGTCGCTTGCGGCCTCTCTTGCCATGGCTTTCGACACGGCGGAGGCGCAGCAATATGGCGAGCGCCGCACGCTGCTCGATCTTCTGTTCGGCACGCGCGAACCCCGCTATGTGGAACCGCCGCCGGTGCCGCGCAAGCAGGTCAAGATCCCGCGTGCACGCAAGAAACCGACCTCCCCCAGCGTCACGACGATAACGACGACGGCTCCGGCCCCGCCGCCGCCCGTGGCCAAGCTGGAGGATGCGCGCAAGATCCTGGTGGTCGGCGACTTCGTGGCCGATGGCCTGGCGGAGGGCCTGCAGGAGGCCTTCGCAACGTCTCCCGGCGTCATTGTCGAAGAACGCAGCAACGGCTCTTCCGGCCTCGTGCGTGGCGACTATTACGACTGGCAGGCGCAGCTTCCTGCCATCCTCGATGAGGTAAAGCCCGCTCTCGTGGTCATCGAGATCGGCGCCAACGACCGCCAGCAGATGGAGACGGCGGAAGGAAAACTCGATTTCCGCACCGACGGCTGGTTCAAGGAATACGAGAGGCGCATCGTCGCCCTTGGAAATACCGTCAGGCAGCGCCAGTTGCCCTTGATCTGGGTCGGCCTCCCCGCCTTTCGTCCGCAGAACATGACGGCCGATGCCCTGAAGCTCAACGGCGTCTATCGCGCCGCAGCCGAAAAGATCGGCGCCGAGTTCGTCGATGTCTGGGATGGCTTCGTCGATCAGGACGGCCGCTTCATCGTCACCGGCTCGGATATCAACGGCCAGCAGGTGCGCCTGCGCGGCACGGACGGGATCGGCCTGACGCCTCCCGGAAAGCGCAAACTCGCCTTCTATGTCGAAAAACCGGCCCGCCGCTATCTGGGCGACCTGACCAGCCCGGATCTCGTGCGGCTGGATGCAAGCAACCTGCCTGTCCTCGTCGACCTGCCGCCGGCGGAGATACAGAATGTCGTAAGGACACCGCCGATCGACCTGTTCGACCCCGAACTCGATGGCGCGACCGAATTGCTCGGCGGAGCGCCGCTGCCTGTTGCCAGCATTCCCTCTCCCCGCGAACAGCTAGTCAGGAACGGCGTGCTGCCCCCGCCGCCGGCCGGCCGCGCGGACGACGTGCGTATCATCACCACCGGCTCCACCAGTCCGTAAACGCAAAAAGGGCCGCGTCACCGCGGCCCCTTCATCTCGTTATCCGCGGACAATCAACGCGGCAGGACGCTCGATCCCATCAGCGCCTCGTCGATGGCGCGGGCGGCCTGGCGTCCCTCGCGGATGGCCCAGACCACCAGCGACTGGCCGCGACGCACGTCGCCCGCCGTCCAGAGCTTGTCGACCGAGGTCTTGTAGTCGTTGGTGTTTGCAACGACGTTGGTCGAACCACGGCTGTCGACATTGAGCTTGAGCTTGCCATCGAGTTCCTTCAGCACGCTGTCCTTGAACGGGCCGGAGAAACCGATGGCGATGAATCCGAGGTCGGCCTTGATGATGAACTCCGTGCCGGCGATCGGCTTGCGGCGATCATCCACCTGGCAGCACTTCACACCCGTCAGCACACCGTCTTCGCCAACGAATTCGAGCGTGGCAACTTGGAATTCGCGGATCGCGCCTTCGGCCTGCGAGGAAGAGGTCCGCATTTTCGTCGCCCAGAACGGCCAGACGGCGAGCTTGTCTTCCTTTTCCGGCGGACGCGGGCGGATGTCGAGCTGGGTGACCTTCACCGCGCCCTGACGGAATGCGGTGCCGACGCAGTCGGACGCCGTATCGCCACCGCCGACGACGACGACATGCTTGCCGCCGGCAAGGATCGGATCGGACGGCCAGCCGGTCGAATCGATATTCTCGCGGCCGACGCGGCGGTTCTGCTGAACCAGATAGGGCATGGCGTCATAAACGCCGTGCAGGTCGACGCCCGGAATGCCGGCCTCGCGGGGCGTTTCCGAACCGCCGCAATAGAGCACGGCATCGTAGTCCGCCAGCAGCGTCTCAACCTTCACGTCGACCCCGACATTGACGCCGCAATGGAAGGTGACGTTCTCGCCCTTCATCTGTTCGACGCGGCGGTCGATGAAATTCTTCTCCATCTTGAAGTCCGGAATGCCGTAACGCAGCAACCCGCCGGGCTTGGACTCGCGCTCGTAGACATGGACCTCGTGACCCGCGCGGCCGAGCTGCTGGGCAGCGGCGAGACCGGACGGCCCCGAACCAATGACGGCGACCTTCTTGCCGGTGTGAACCGTCGCCGGCTGCGGCACGATGAAACCCAGCTCATAGGCCTTGTCGGCAATTGCCTGCTCGACGGTCTTGATCGCGACAGGCGTGTCCTCGAGGTTCAGCGTGCAGGCTTCCTCGCACGGCGCCGGACAGACGCGGCCGGTAAATTCCGGAAAGTTGTTGGTGGAATGGAGGTTGCGGATCGCCTCCTCCCACTTGTTGTTGTAGACGAGATCGTTCCAGTCGGGGATCTGGTTATGGACCGGGCAGCCCGTCGGGCCGTGGCAATAAGGAATGCCGCAGTCCATACAGCGCGCGGCCTGCTTGGTGACCTCGGCATCCGACATCGGAATGGTGAATTCGCGGAAATGGCGGATGCGGTCGGAGGCGGGCTGATACTTCGCCACCTGCCGGTCGATTTCCATGAAACCTGTAACCTTGCCCATCGTGCTTCCCCTTACCGTGTCACTACTGCGGTTCCGGATGCAGACACCATCAGCATGGAGCCGCTGGACCCGGTCGAAATGTTCTCATAGTCGATGTCGACGCCGACCACTGCATCGGCGCCGAGGCTTCTCGCCTGCTCTTCGAGTTCGCGAAGTGCCGTTTCCCGGGCCTCGCGCAGGACCTGCTCGTAGGAAGCAGAACGGCCTCCTACGAGATCGCGGATACCCGCGAACAGATCCCGGAAGATATTCGTCCCGAGGATCGCCTCGCCTGCGACGATGCCCTTGTATTCGACGATCGTCCTGCCCTCGAGCGTGCTGGTCGTGGCAATGGTCATCCCGCTCATTCGGCAGCCACTCCCATGCGCATGCGCTCCATTTCCTCAAGCGCGCGCCGGTATTCGACCGGCATGACCTTGCGGAACTTCGGACGGAACTCGGCCCAGCGGTCGAGCACTTCCTTGGCGCGGGCCGAGCCCGTGTAGTGCAGGTGGTTGGAGATGAGCTGGTAAAGCCGCTCCTCGTCGTGGCGGGTCATGTCGCCCGACACGTCGACCAGCCCCTTGTGCATCAGGTCGCCGCCGTGGTGGTGCAGCTTCTCCAGCATGTCGTCCTCTTCCGGAACCGGTTCGAGTTCGACCATCGCCATGTTGCAGCGGGAAGCGAAATCGCCGCTCTCGTCCAGCACATAGGCGACACCGCCCGACATGCCGGCCGCGAAGTTGCGACCCGTTCCGCCAAGCACGACGACGACGCCGCCGGTCATGTATTCGCAGCCATGGTCGCCCACACCCTCGACGACGGCAACCGCCCCGGAATTGCGTACGGCGAAACGTTCGCCGGCGACGCCACGGAAGTAGCACTCTCCGGCGATGGCGCCATAAAGCACCGTGTTGCCGACGATGATCGAGTTCTCGGCGACGATCCGCGTGTTTTCCGGCGGACGCACGATGATGCGGCCGCCCGACAGACCCTTGCCGACATAGTCGTTGCCGTCGCCAACGAGATCGAAGGTGATGCCGCGGGCAAGGAAGGCGCCGAAGGACTGACCGGCCGTGCCGTTCAGCGTGACATGGATGGTGTCGTCCTTGAGGCCCTTGTGGCCGTGACGCTTGGCAAGCTCGCCCGAAAGCATGGCGCCTGCCGAACGGTCGACGTTCTTGATGTCGACGTCGAACACGACGGGCTGCTTGCTTTCGAGAGCCGGCATCGCCTTCTCGATCAGCTTGCGGTCGAGCACGTCGTCGATCGGGTGCTTCTGGCGGGTCGTCCAGTAGGTCGCTTCCTTCGGAGCCTCGACCTTGTGGAAGATCTTGCTGAAGTCGAGCCCCTTCGCCTTCCAGTGCGCCAGCATCTCGTCCTTCTCCAGCAGCTCGGAAGCGCCGATGATCTCGTCGAGCCGGGCAACGCCCAGCGAAGCGAGGATCTCGCGCACTTCTTCGGCCACGAAGAAGAAGTAGTTGATGACGTGTTCCGGCGTGCCCTTGAAGCGCTTGCGCAGGACCGGGTCCTGGGTCGCAACGCCGACCGGGCAGGTGTTCAGGTGGCACTTGCGCATCATGATGCAGCCGGCGGCGATCAGCGGCGCGGTGGCGAAGCCGAATTCGTCGGCCCCGAGCAGCGCACCGATGATAACGTCGCGGCCGGTCTTCAGACCGCCATCGACCTGCAGCGCAACGCGCGAGCGAAGGCCGTTCAGCACCAGCGTCTGCTGGGTTTCGGCAAGGCCGATTTCCCACGGAGAACCGGCATGCTTCAGGGAGGTCAGCGGGGAAGCTCCCGTGCCGCCGTCGAAGCCGGCAACGGTGATATGATCGGCGCGCGCCTTGGCGACACCGGCGGCAACCGTGCCGACACCCACTTCCGACACCAGCTTGACCGAGATATCGGCCACCGGATTGACGTTCTTCAGGTCGAAGATCAGCTGCGCCAGATCCTCGATCGAGTAGATGTCATGATGCGGCGGCGGCGAGATCAGGCCGACGCCCGGCGTGGAGTGACGAGTCTTGGCGATCGTCGCATCGACCTTGTGGCCGGGCAGCTGACCGCCCTCGCCGGGCTTTGCGCCCTGCGCGACCTTGATCTGCAGCACATCGGCATTGACCAGGTATTCGGTGGTCACGCCGAAGCGGCCCGAAGCCACCTGCTTGATGGCGGAACGTTCCGGGTTCTTCGAGCCGTCGTAGAGCGGCGTGTACCGGTCGGCTTCCTCGCCTCCCTCGCCGGTGTTCGACTTGCCGCCGATCCGGTTCATGGCGACGGCGAGCGTCGCGTGCGCCTCACGGCTGATCGAGCCGAAGGACATTGCCCCGGTCGAGAAGCGCTTGACGATTTCGGCTGCCGGTTCGACGTCTTCCACCGGGATCGGCTTGCGGCCGAGCGCTTCCGCGGACTTGATGTTGAACAGGCCTCGGATGGTGTTCATCCTGAGCGAGCTCTCGTTCACCAGCTTGGCGAATTCGCGGTAGCGGTCCTGACTGTTGCCGCGAACGGCGTGCTGCAGGGCGGCAATCGAATCCGGGCTCCAGGCGTGGTTTTCGCCACGCATGCGATAGGCATATTCGCCGCCGATAGCGAGCGTGTTGGCGAGAACCGGATCGCGACCGAAGGCCGCGCGATGGCGGGCAACGGTTTCCTCGGCGATCTCGGCAAGGCCGATGCCCTCGATGGTCGTCGCCGTCCCGAAGAAGTACTTTTCGACGAGGTCCGAAGACAGGCCGACGGCATCGAAGATCTGCGCGCCGCAATAGGACTGGTAGGTCGAGATGCCCATCTTGGACATGACCTTGAGGATGCCCTTTCCGACAGCCTTGATGTAGCGGTAGACGACTTCGTCTTCCGAGACTTCCTTCGGGAACTCGCCATGCTTGTGCATGTCGAGCAGCGTGTCGAAGGCGAGATAGGGGTTGATCGCTTCCGCGCCGTAGCCTGCGAGACAGCAGAAGTGGTGCACTTCGCGCGGCTCGCCCGATTCCACGACGAGGCCGACCGAGGTACGCAGCCCCTTGCGGATCAGGTGGTGATGCACGGCGGCAGTCGCCAGCAGCGCCGGGATCGCGATGCGGTCCGGGCCGATCTGGCGGTCGGACAGCACGATGATGTTATAGCCGCCCTTGACCGCCGCTTCCGCCCGCTCGCACAGGCGGTCAAGCATTTCCGGCATGCTTTCGGCGCCGCGCTCCGCATCGTAGGTGAAGTCGAGCGTCTTCGTGTCGAAGCGGTCCTCGGTGTGACCGATCGAACGGATCTTCTCGAGATCGCCGTTGGTCAGGATCGGCTGGCGGACTTCCAGGCGCTTGGCGTGTGCGGCACCCTCATGGTCGAGCAGGTTCGGCCGCGGTCCGATGAAGGAGACGAGGCTCATGACCAGCTCTTCGCGGATCGGATCGATCGGCGGGTTGGTAACCTGTGCGAAGTTCTGCTTGAAATAGGTGTAGAGCAGCTTCGACTTCGACGACATCGCCGAGATCGGCGTGTCGGTGCCCATCGAGCCGATCGCTTCCTGGCCGGTCGTTGCCATCGGCGACATCAGGAGCTTGGTGTCCTCAAGCGTGTAGCCGAAAGCCTGCTGGCGGTCGAGCAGCGACACGTCGCGGCGCAGCGCACGCGGCTCCACCGGCTTCAGCTCTTCAAGGATGAGCTGGGTGCGGTCGAGCCATTCACGATAGGGATGGCTGTTGGCAAGATCCGACTTCACTTCCTCGTCGGAAATGATCCGTCCCTTGTTCATGTCGATGAGCAGCATCTTGCCCGGCTGCAGCCGCCACTTCTTGAGGATGCGCTCCTCCGGCACCGGCAGGGTACCGGCTTCGGAAGCGAGGATCACGCGGTCGTCGTCCGTCACCAGGTAACGGGCCGGACGCAGGCCGTTGCGGTCAAGCGTGGCGCCGATCTGGGTGCCATCGGTGAAACAGACCGCAGCCGGTCCGTCCCACGGCTCCATCAGGGCCGCATGATATTCGTAGAACGCCTTGCGCTCCTGGCTCATCAGCTGGTTGCCGGCCCAGGCCTCCGGGATCAGCATCATCACCGCATGGGCCATGGAATAGCCGCCGCGGATGAGGAATTCGAGCGCGTTGTCGAAACAGGCGGTATCCGACTGCCCCTCGTAGGAGATCGGCCAGAGCTTGGAAATGTCGGCGCCGAAGAGCGGCGAGGAGACCGAAGCCTGGCGGGCCGCCATCCAGTTGACGTTGCCGCGCAGCGTGTTGATCTCGCCGTTATGGGCGACCATGCGATAGGGGTGCGCGAGCTTCCACGACGGGAAGGTGTTGGTCGAAAAGCGCTGGTGCACAAGCGCGACGGCGGACTCGAAGCGCGGATCGGAAAGATCCTTGTAATAGGCGCCGACCTGGAACGCCAGGAACATGCCCTTGTAGACGATGGTCGAGGACGACAGCGACACCGGATAGAAACCCGTTTCCTGCCCGCCGAACTCGTCATAGATGCGATTGGAGATGACCTTGCGCAGCAGGAAGAGGCGACGCTCGAACTGCTCCTGGGTCGCAGCGTCCTGACCGGCACCGATGAACACCTGGATGTGGCGCGGCTCGGTGGCGGCGATATGCGGCGCCTTCGACAGGGACGAATTGTCGACCGGTACGTCGCGATAGCCGATCAGGTTCTGGCCCTCGTCATGACAGACCTCGGCGATCACCTTCTTGAAATGCGCGATCTGCTCTTCGTCCTGCGGGAAGAAGAAATGACCGACGGCGTATTCGCCCGCCTTCGGCAGGGTAATACCCTGCTTCGCCATTTCCTCGCGGAAGAAGCGGTCGGGAATCTGCACGAGAATGCCGGCGCCATCGCCCATCAGCGGATCAGCACCGACGGCGCCGCGGTGGGTGAGGTTTTCCAGAATGAACAGACCGTCCTTGACGATCTGGTGCGACTTCTCGCCCTTCATATGGGCGATGAAGCCGACGCCGCAGGCATCGTGCTCGTTCGCCGGGTCGTAAAGGCCCTGCTTGGCGGGAAGACCGTAAGCGGCCATGCGGCCGGCCCGGTTCTCGGCGTCATCGCCAAGGGGCTTCACGATCTCTTCGGATGGCGTCATCTCAGTCATTGCCTTCCCTCCAATTGGCCCGGATATCCGGGCAAAATCCGCCAGAACCGCTGGCGCCGACGGCCGGCGCAGCCGCCGCATTCTGGCAAGATCAGCTCTCACCAGCATGACAAGCGAACCGAACCGGCTCGAAAATTCCGAATTAGGTCAATTCTTCTGACCTATTTTCTGTTTTTCTATGACAGAAAGCACATACAAGCGCAAGGGCACGAGAGGAAAAATTAACGCTCTGAGCGACGCTAAATTGCCAGGGCGGAAAGCCAGGCGTAATTAAATTTCGCAACACACCCGCATCTTGCTGATTTTCTTGCGCTCTTCATGAATGCGACATCTTTCGACGCGGCATGGATTGATCGGACCGGCGAAATGCCTACTCTCCTCATCGCCCGTCTCTCCCCCAACCCGTCATTGGAAAAATGTGACATGTTTTTTGCCTCCGACAACTGGGCCGGCGCCCATCCCAAGATTGCCGAAAGCCTCACCCGCGAAGCCTCCGGCTATGCCGCAGCCTATGGATCGAGCGACCTCGACAAGCGGATCGAGGCCCGTTTCAACGAGCTTTTCGAGCGGGAGGTCGCGGTCTTCTTCGTCGGCACGGGCACCGCGGCCAATTCGCTGGCGCTCGCCAGCGTCGCGCGCGCCGGCGGCGTCACTTTCTGCCACTTCGACGCCCATGTGAATGCCGACGAGGGCGGCGCTCCGGAATTTCTGACGGGCGCCTGCCGGCTCTATCCAGTCGAAGGCGAAAACGGCAAGATAGATGCCGAGGCGTTGCACGGCCATGTTTCGCGCTTCGATGTTCCCTCCGTCCACCAGGGGCGCCCGATGGCGGTCACGCTCACCCAGGCGACGGAGTCCGGCACCATCTATTCGCTGGAGGAAATCGCCGAGGTCTGCGCGATTGCAAAATCGAAGAACCTGCCGGTCCACATGGACGGCGCGCGTTTCGCCAACGCGCTCGTCGCTCTTGACGCCACCCCGGCGGAAATGACGTGGAAACGCGGCGTCGACATCCTTTCCTTCGGCGGCACCAAGAACGGCTGCTGGTGCGCCGAGGCGATCATCTTCTTCGATCCTGCCATGGCCGAGGAGATGCCCTATATCCGCAAGCGCTCCGCCCAGCTTTTTTCCAAGACCCGTTTCGTCTCCGCTCAGTTCGAAGCCTATCTGGAAAACGGCCTCTGGCTGGAGCTCGCCGGCCACGCCAACGCCATGGCCGATCGGCTGCGCTCCACGCTGAAGACCGGAAATCGCGCCCGCCTTGCCTGGGAAACCCAGAGCAACGAGGTGTTTGCGGTCTTCGACAAGGCGCTCGCAGAGGAGGCGAAGGCCAAGGGCGCCGAGTTTTATGACTGGCTGGTTCCGCGCGATATGCCCCATCTCGTCTCGGAAAATGAAGTGCTGGTTCGCCTCGTCACCAGCTTCGCCACCACCGACGAGGATGTCGACCGCTTCCTCGACATCTGCACCGGCGCCTAATAGGCCTCGCGCGACGGTGGCATGATACGGGAGCGGATCTGCCCGGACAAGGCATCGACAAGGGCCTGATCCGCGCCGCGTCGCGGCACCAGTACAAACTCGACGTCCTCGAGCGGCGGCAGGTCGCCCTCCACGATCTCCCGGAGACCGGAGGGCGCCATGCTGCGCGGCTGGACCAACACGCCCATGCCGGCACGGGCGGCGGCGGTAAGACCGCTGAGGCTGCCGCAAGTGCAGACCACTCTCCAGGCGATCCCGGCCCGGTTCAGTGTCTCCTGCGCCACCTTCCGTGTAATGCTCGGAGGCGGGAAAGCGATCAGCGGCAGGAAATCGGCGCGTGACAGCACGAACTCCGGATCGCGCGCCAGCCAGACCAGCGGTTCCCGATAGAGCAGTTTGCCATGCGTCTCGTCCAGTCGGCGCTTGGCAAGAACCAGATCGAGCTCCCCCGCCTCCTGCATCTGGTAGAGAACCGCACTCAGCGCCACCGTCAGTTCCAGATCGACCAGCGGATGGAGCCGGACGAAATCCTCCAGGATGCCGCTCAAACGGTTGGCGACCACATCTTCGGAAATGCCGAAACGAAGCCGGCCGCGAAGCCTGCTTTCCCCGAAGAGCGCCGTCACCTTGCCGTCGATTTCCAGCATGCTGCGGGCATAGCCGAGCAGTGCCTCGCCTTCCGTTGTCAGGCTGACGCGGTGAGTATCGCGGGCGACGAGTTGCCGGCCGAGCGACTTTTCCAGCCGCTGGATATGCTGGCTGATGGTCGACTGACCGATGCCGAGCCGATCCGCAGCCAGGGTGAAACTGCCGGTCTGCTGCAGCATCACGAAACTGGCGAGGTGGTGAAGATTGAGCATATCATCACATTTCAGGATAATTGTTAGTGTTTGCATCCTGCTTCATGATAACGCACAGGTAAAGCCCGCTTGGACAGAGATGAGAGAGGAACAGCAAATGAAGCGCTTTCTGCCCGACCGCTTTACCGTCATGCTGGTCTGCACGGTGCTTCTTGCATCCGTCCTGCCGATCAGCGGCAAGGCCGCCGACTATTTCGGCACTGCCACCAACATTGCGATCGGCCTTCTCTTCTTCCTTCACGGTGCCCGCCTTTCACGCGACGTCGTGCTTGCAGGCCTGTTGCACTGGCGGCTGCATCTGGCGATCCTCTGCTCCACCTTCGTACTGTTTCCGCTGCTGGGCCTTGCCGCCGGACTCGTTCCCGACAGCCTGCTCAACCCTTCGCTTTACGCCGGCATTCTCTTCCTCTGCCTGCTGCCTTCCACGGTTCAATCGTCGATCGCCTTCACCTCCATGGCCGGAGGCAACGTCTCGGCGGCCGTCTGCGCCGCATCCGCTTCAAGCCTTCTCGGCATGTTCTTCACGCCTCTGCTCGTCGGCTTGACGATGTCCACCGCCGGCGGCAGCGGCTTCTCTCTGGATTCGCTGGAGAAGATCCTGCTGCAACTGCTCGTGCCCTTTGTCGCCGGCCAGCTGCTGGAACCCTGGATCGGCAGGTGGATCCGCGCCCGCAAGCAGATCCTTGCCCCTGTCGACCGAGGCTCCATCCTGATGGTGGTTTATCTCGCCTTCAGCGAAGCCGTTTCCGAAGGTCTCTGGCACACCTTCTCCGCCGCCGATATTACCGTCGTCATCGTGCTCGACATGCTGCTGCTGGCGATTGCGCTGGCGGCCACCATGTATGGCAGCCGCCTGCTCGGCTTCTCACGGGAAGACGAAATCGCCATCACCTTTTGCGGTTCGAAGAAGAGCCTTGCCAGCGGCGTTCCCATGGCGAACGCCATCTTTGCCGGCCAGGGCGTCGGCGCCATCGTCCTGCCGCTGATGCTCTTTCACCAGATCCAGTTGATGGCCTGCGCCGTCATCGCCCAGCGCTATGCGGCCCGCAGGGACGGAGTGGCTCCGATGGCCGCGCAAACGAAAAGCCCCGCCTGAAAGCGGGGCTTCGAGCATTCCGGTCCGGAAGAACCTTAGTTGATATGGGCCTCGATGGCCTTCGGCTGGGCAGCGGCATCTGCGGTGATCGCAATGCGGCGCGGCTTCATGGCCTCGGGAATGTTGCGCAGGAGATCGATGTGCAGAAGGCCGTTCTTCAGCGAAGCGGCGGTCACTTCCACATGATCGGCAAGCTGGAAGCGGCGCTCGAAAGCGCGCTTTGCAATGCCGCGATAAAGGAACTCGGTCTGCTCGACCTTGTCTTCCTCGGCCTTTTCACCCTTCACGGTGAGCACATGCGCATGGGCTTCGATCGACAATTCCCGTTCGTCGAAGCCGGCAACGGCCATGGTGATGCGGTAGGTGTTCTCGCCGGTACGTTCGATGTTGTAGGGCGGATAGCTCTGGGCCTGTTCCGGCTGGCCGAGACTGTCGAGCATCGTGAAGAGGCGGTCGAAGCCGACGGTGGAACGGTAGAGCGGAGAAAAATCAACGTGACGCATGGTGTCCTCCTTGGGAAGCGACGGATTGCGGTTTTCTCATCCGGCACCCCTTGCTGGCCGTGCCGGACCGGAATGCGGTCCCTTTCCGGCGACCGCATGCATGAGATGGGAAAGGCTTTCGGGCAATTCAAGAGCTTTCCTGCGTCCAAGCGATTGAAGACAAAGGTGAAGGCCGGATGAACGGCCGCTTCAGTCGTCATTCAGGGCCACGGCGCTAAAACTTCAGCATCGGATGTCTCGAACCCGATGGCCGGAGAATATCGTCCCTTCCTCTCCGGTCTCATTTCGCCGGAACCGCCAGCGCCTTACCAGAAAGCGGTTCCGGCTTTTTTCTTTGACCTTGCACCGCCTTCATCCTATCCGAATCCGTATTGGGGCGCGTGCGCCCGCTGACGATTCGGCAGATGCGAGCATGGACACGATCCTACACGCCACCCCCCTATACGCCACTCCAGGAAACCCCATTCCCGGAGACCCGGTCGCCGGCTTCTTCAAGGGTCATCGCGGTGTGATGCTGCGTTATGCGATCTTCCGCTGCGAGCAGCCGGCCCGGGGAACGGTCGTGCTTCTTCACGGCCGCAACGAGACCATCGAGAAATATTTCGAAACCATCCGCGACCTGAACGCCGCCGGCCTTTGGGTCGCCACCTATGATTTCCGCGGCCAGGGTGGATCGCAACGGCTTCTGAAGAACACCCGTAAGGGCCACGTTCACCGTTTCTCGGACTATCTCCGCGACCTCGACATATTTCTGCAACAGATCGTGCTTCCGGATACGCGCCTGCCCTTCTTCCTGCTGGCGCATTCGACCGGCGGACTGGTCGCGCTTGCGGCCGCTCCGCGCCTTGCCAACCGCATAGAGCGCATGGTGCTGATGTCGCCGTTTGTCGGCTTGGGCGGCCAGAAGCTTTCGCCGAAGAATATCTACCGTCTGTCAGCCCTGATGAGCTTCACGGGCTTCGGTCGCATGTGCCTGACGGCGGACGAGCCGATCAAACCCTTCGACGGCAATCCGCTGACCTCGGACCAGCGCCGTTTCGAGCGCAACAACGCGATCTTTGCCGCCCACCCCGAATTCGCGCTCGGCCCACCGACAGCGCGCTGGCTCTATGAGGCGCAGAAGACCATCGCAAAGGTTTCCGACCCGAAACACCTCGCCTCGATCACCGTGCCCACGGTGATCGTCGCGCCCGGCAACGACCCGATCGTCCCCTTCGCCTTTCCGGAAAAGCTGTCGCAGTATTTCCGGGCGGGTCAACTCGTCCCCGTCCCTGGCGCTCGGCATGAAATCCTGCACGAGCGGGATCGCTATCGCGCCCAGGCGCTTGCCGCCTTCCACGCCTTCATCCCCGGCGGAGACGAAAACCCTGAGGAAGAGGCTACCGGGAAGGACTCCGAAATGCTGGAAGTAGAGACCCTAGAGGAATGATCCTCACCGTCCGTTGAGGATCGCCATCGCCTGCGCATGCACGGCGGCCGAGCCTGCCGCGATGATCGAGCCGCCGTTTTCCGGACGTCCGCCGTCCCATGTGGTAATCACTCCGCCCGCCTGCTCGATGATCGGGATAAGCGCGCCGACGTCGTAAGGCTTCAGCACGGTTTCGATCACCAGGTCCACATGCCCCGCCGCCAGCAGCGCATAGGCATAGCAATCGATGCCATAACGGAAGAGCTTCACCTTGTCCTGCACCGCCTGGAAACGCTCGACTTCCCAGCCCTTGAAAAGATGCGGCGATGTGGTGAAGAGGATCGCATTCTCCAGCGAACCGCAATCGCGCGTCTGTATCTGCCGCTCGCCGTCCGGCCCGAAATACCAGGAACGCACGCCATCGGCGAAATAGCGCTCGCCGGTGAACGGCTGGTCCATCAGCCCCATGCGGGCACGCCCGCTTTCTTGGAAACCGATCAGCGTTCCCCAGACAGGAACGCCGGAAATGAAGGCGCGCGTGCCGTCGATGGGATCGATCACCCAGACATGCTCGCGGTCGGTGCCGACATTCTCGTGTTCTTCTCCAAGGATGCCGTGCTCGGGGAATTTCGCCTCGATCAGCGCCCGGATGGCGGCTTCCGCCCTCTGGTCGCCTTCCGTCACCGGATCGAAGCCGGTGGCCTCCTTGTTGACGACGTTAAGCGGCGAGCGAAAGCGCGGAAGGGTTTCCGCCTTGGCTGCTTCGGCGAGACGAAAGAAGAAATCGCGATCGGGACGCATGGAGGGATCCGGCTGGCAGGAGGAAATCGGCGCGCCCGTCTTAAAACATCGGCCCATCAAATGGAACAGCCGCCGCCGGCGATTTTACCGTTGAGGAAGCTTCGCCACAGACTCCGGGCACACCCACGAGGCAATTGCACAAAAAATGACCTTGCCCAAAAATAAGACAAAAAATTCTTGACATTTGTGCGTCGCAACAATACAGTCAAATTACAGTCTTCTGACTGTAAATACCCTCCTTGGGTGTTTCCTCCCTAGACTTAGCCGCGCCGTTGGGCGCGGTTTTTTTTGCCCGGTGAGATCGGGAGGAAAGCTGCTATTCAGCTGCGAGCGCCGTGGTGCCGGCATAATCGGCGACAAAAGCCGCCATCTGGCCCATGAAAACCGCGATGGAACCTGCCAGGGCATGAAAATCCGCCCGCTTCTGCAGCGTCGCCTCGTCGATATAGAGCGCCCGGTTCACCTCGATCTGCAGCGCGTGCAGCCCGCGGACCGGCCGTCCGTAATGCTCGGTGATGAAACCGCCGGCATAGGGCTTGTTGCGCACGGCGTTGAAGCCGAGATCCTCGAGCATCTGCAAGGCGGCATGGGAAAGCTCGACCGAGGCACTGGTGCCGTAACGGTCGCCGATGATGAAATCGGGACGGACGCCGTTGCCGCCGACACGGATATTGCCGGGCATGGAATGGCAGTCGATCAGCACCCCGAAGCCGAAGCGGGTATGTGTTCGGGCGATCAGCCGGCGCAGGCAGGCATGATAGGGTTTGTAGACATTCTCGATCCGGTCGAGAGCCACGGAAACGGGCATGCGGCGCCCGTAGATTTCCATGTTTTCCGCAACGATCCGGGGAATGGTGCCGAGACCGCCGGCGACACGCACCGAATTGCTGTTGGCGAAGGGCGGCAGGGGATCGGAAAACATCCGCGGGTCGAGTTCGTAGGGCTCGCGGTTGACGTCGACATAGGCGCGCGGGAAATGCGCCAGCAGCAGGGGCGCCCCGAAATCGGGCGCCGCGCCGAAGAGTTCATCGACGAAATGATCTTCCGACCGCCGGATCGCGAGACTGTCGAGCTGGGACTGATCGAGGAAATCGACCGGATAGCGCCGGCCGCTATGGGGCGAGTTGTAAACGAAGGGGATCGATTGCGTTTCCGGTTCGCGGACTTCGAACAGCTCGCAATCGTCTGTCATTCCGTTCACGCTGCCCCTTCTTTACCAAGTCACAAACTTGTTGTGGAACCATGTTGCCAGTTGGCTATGCGGAAGTCCATACTGCCAGAAATGGCGATATAAGCCGTTAATAGGTTCTTCACCGGATGTTTACTGGAAAAGACCTACCCTAATCGGCCGAAAGCCATAACCGAAATTCAGTAAGCAGCGGTTCCTCAATGAGTCAGAAAATCCTTCTCGCCGAAGACGACAACGATATGCGCCGGTTCCTCGTGAAGGCGCTGGAAAAGGCGGGCTACAAGGTCTCTTCCTTCGACAACGGCGCCAGCGCCTACGACAGGCTGCGCGAAGAACCCTTCTCGCTTCTCCTGACCGACATCGTCATGCCGGAGATGGATGGGATCGAACTGGCGCGCCGCGCCACCGAACTCGATCCGGACCTCAAGGTGATGTTCATCACCGGCTTCGCAGCCGTCGCGCTCAACGCCGATTCGAAGGCTCCGAAGGACGCGAAGGTCCTCTCCAAACCTTTCCACCTCCGCGACCTCGTCGACGAGGTCAACAAACTCCTTGCTGCGTAAGGGGTTTCTGAGCGGCTGTAAAAAACTCTTCACAAAACCCCAAAAACCCTATTGACGGGACGGAGGGTTTTGTGGTCTTAAGCCGCCATCGGATGGGCGTGTAGCTCAGCGGGAGAGCACTACGTTGACATCGTAGGGGTCACAAGTTCGATCCTTGTCACGCCCACCATCCCTATTCAAAACAAGGGCTTGCCGAAAAATCGGCGAGCCCTTGTCTTGTTTCGGACCGATTTTTCCGCAGCCTTTCATGTAGATAGCGCCGCCCCTCATTTGACCCGAAGGAGCGGGGCCGGGTTCAGGCCGACGGCCTGTTCTGGTCCGGCACGTTGGGCCAGGGCGTAACAGCGAACACCCATAGGCCGATGAGATTGGCCAACGGCACGAAACTCAGCAAAACCCACCACCCCGAAAAGCCGGCCCTCCGCAGGATCTTCGCGATCGGCCAGCCAAACAGCAGGAACCAGAAGGCAAAGGCAACCAGCCAGTGCCAGAGACTGTAAGACCCCATCATCATGCAACTCTCCCTGAAAGCGGAGGGCAGGACGCCCTGCGGCACAACAGAGGGTCGCCGAACGGATCAGGTCCGTCAACAACGAAGCAGGAGCCGAAGCCCGCCGCGCGCCCGCAGCCTCAATCGCCCGCGATCACGGAAAGCGCGTCGCCGGCATAAACGATGACGTAGCCGCCTTCGGCCCGCGCCTGCCTCGCCCATGCCTGCAATTGGCCGAGATAGGGCTCGCGACACCAGGCCTGCGGATACTGCGGATCGACCAGTACGGTGAGTTGCATGCCCTGCCGGTAGACCATCATGTGGCATCTGGCGGGCTCCCAGGCCTCGTCGATCCCCGCATCCGACATCCATGCGCAGAGAAAATCGCGGCAGGTGGTGGGCCGGGCCTCATAGGCGGAACAGCCCTTGCCGGCGATGCAAGCGCGGCAGAACGTATTGGCGGGTTTGTCGAGTTCATCGATATCGGGCAGGTAGCAGCAAAGCGTGCAGGAACCGCAGGCCCGGCCCGTGACGGCAATGGCCGCATCTGTCACGGCGGTCATGTGATTACCTCCTTCCGTCACCGAACGGACTGCAAACGGTCCATCGACGGCGTCTTTCAGAAGCGGCCGGTCATGGCGGCCTGCAGGATCACGGAAAGCTTGGCCGCATCGAGCGGAACCGGATTTCCGCTGGCGCAGGGATCGACCGCCGCCATCGCCGCAACGCGCTCCACGTCGATCTTGCCGAGACCGATGTCGCGAAGGGTCGCGCCGATGCCGACCAGACGGCGCAGCGCATGCAGCCACTCGACAACCGCTCCGGCCCCCTCGTCCGGCAATTCCAGGACGCGGGCGAGCAAAGCGAGCTTGTCTGCAATCGCCGGCGCGTTGAATTGCACCACATAAGGCATGAGGACCGCATTCAGCAGACCGTGGTGGGCGTCATAAAGCGCGCCCAGCGGGTGGGCCAGCGCATGCACCGCTCCAAGACCCTTCTGTAGCGCGACGCATCCCATGCCGGAAGCGACCAGCATCTGCGAGCGCGCCTCGATGTTCGAACCGTCTGCGACCGCCACCGGCAGCCACTGCCGGATGATCCGCAACGCATTGAGCGCAACCCCCTCCGCCATCGGATGAAAGGCGGGAGACGAAAGCGCCTCCAGCGCATGGCTGAGCGCGTCCATGCCGGTGGCAGCTGTGATATGGGCAGGCAAACCGAGCGTCAGTTCCGGGTCCATGATGACCGCCACCGGCATCATGCGCGGATGAAAGATGATGACCTTGCGATGTTCGCGCTCGTCGGTGATGACCGAGGAGCGCCCGAGTTCCGAGCCGGTTCCGGCCGTTGTCGGAATGGCTATGACGGGAATGAGATGCGAGGTATTCACCCGCTTCCAGTTGTCGCCGATATCCTCGAAATCCCAGATCGGCCGGTCCTGCGTCGCCATCAGGGCAATGGCCTTGGCGGCATCCAGTGCGCTACCGCCACCGACCGCCACCACGGAATCGTAGCCGCCCGCCCTGAGCTTGGCGACGCCGTTTTCCACATTGCTGCCGGTTGGATTGGGCTTCACCTCGGTAAAGAACCCGGGCCCCAGCCCCACACCGATTAATGCCGCGAGCGTCGCATCGACAGGAGGCAGAAGCTTCAGCCCCGCATCGGTCACCACCAGCGGCCTCGATAGCCCCAGGCCGGTTAGTACCGATCCCAGTTCGGCTATGCGGCCCGGGCCGAAACGCACGGCTGTCGGGAAACTCCAGTCGGCAGGATGCGAAAAAGGCACCTCCGGCATGATGCACGTCTCCTTCGGTTACGCAGTACTATTCGCTCGCTCCGACAAACTGCTGTCGCTTGAGCGCGCGCCGACGCATCACCTCGGCAAAAACAACCAGGCCGAGAGCTGGCAGAAAGTTCAAAGTGGCAAGCGCCGGGTAGATCGGAGACGAACCGACGGCAATGCCGCTGTAGACGAAGACGGGAAGCGTTCTCGCCGTGCCCGCCAACGAGTACGATACATAGAAATTCCCCCATGACAGCAGGAAGGCGAAAGTCGCGGCGGAAAGAATACCGGGCCAAAGCAGAGGAAATGTCACTTCGCGAAACACTTCGTATCTCGTCGCTCCCGCATCACGCGCCGCATCTTCCAATGTATCGTCGAAACCGTATACCTGGACGGCAACGACGACCAGCGCGAACGGCGTGATATACACAATGTGACCGATAACCACGGTTGCAAGACCTGTGGAAAAACCGAGCCAGCTGCCGAGCACGGAGAACCACAGCAGCATGACTACGCCGAGCAGCAGTTGGGGGAAAAGCAGCGGCGCGAAAGTCAGCGCCTGAAAGGCCCGCTGCATACGGAAGCGATAACGGATCCAGGCGATGGCCCCGGCCGTTCCGAGCAGCGTCGCGAAAACGGTGGTGGTCGCCGCGACCACGGCCGAATTGATGACCGCCGGCAGGAAGTCCGGTTTCCGCCACAACTCGCCATACCATTCGAGCGACAGGCTCTCGATCGGCAGCGTCAGCACACGGCTGCCGGTGAAGGAAAACGCCACCAGCGTCACGATGGGGATGTAGAGGAAGACAAGCAACGCCAGCATCGAGCCGACAAGCAGCGCACTGATGGCCCGGTTCTTGAAATGCTCCGGCATCATAGGAGCACCTCTACGCTGCGCGCCTGCCGCAACTTCAGGATCGCAAGCACCAGCATCAGCGACAGGGCGCCGATGGTGATCAGCACCAGCGTCAGCGCCGCACCGAGCGGCCAGTTGACACGGGTCTCGAAGCTCTGGCGGATCAGCTCCGAAGCCAGCGGCGAGGTGCCGCCGCCGAGTACCTTCGGCTCGAGGAAGACGCCGAGGCTCAGGACGAACACCAGCACTGCCCCGGAAGAAAGCCCCGGACGCGAAAGCGGCAGCGTCACCTCGAAAAAGGTGCGGATACGCGAGGCGCCGGCGTCGTAGGACGCGAGCATCAGGTCGCGATCGATCCTGACCAGCGACAGGTAGATGGTGAAGACGGGATAGACCGCCAGATTATAGACCATGCCGATCATCGTCGCCGTCTCGCTGAAGAGCAGGTTTGTCGCCTCCGGCCCGAAACCGAGATGGGCCAGAAGCCAGTTCAGCACTCCGTTCTTGTCCAACACCAGTATCCAGCCGAACGTCTTCAGCACGGCATCCGTCAGGAAGGCGAAGATAATCAGGATCTGGATCTGTGCGTTATAGGCCTTAAGGCGCGTCGCCAGCGCATAGGCCGCGGGATAGGCGATAAGCAGGCACAGCACGACGCAGATCAGCGCCATGCCCACCGTGCGCATCATGATCGTCCAGTAATGCGGCTTGGAAAAAACCTCCGTCCAGACCTTGAGATCCCAGGTCCAGTTGAGGCGATAAAACTGCGTCGTCTGGAAGGACAGGATCGCGGTCATGGCAAGCGGAATGACGAAGAAGACAACCATCACGACCGCCAGCGGCGCGACGGCAGCAATCAGAACCGGATCGTTCCAGGTCTTGGTCTGTGTCTTCATGCCTGCCCCGCCAGAAGAAACGCATGTGCCGGCTGGAAGCCCACCTGCACGGCCTCACCGACCTCGGCCGGCAGTTGCAGAGAACCGGCAAGATCGACCACCAGCGGCGCATCGAGGCCCGCGATGCGGACACGATACTGGGTGGACGACCCCTTGATGAAATATTCCTCGACGATGCCGGCAATGCGCCAGTCGCCCGCCGCGGCATCGTCCCGCACCAGCCGCAGCGTCTCCGGACGGACCAGCAGCAAACCGGCGTCGCCGGAGAAGGCGGGCGAGACATTGCCCTCGGCCAATGCCGCCGGAGCATTGCCGGCAATCGGGCTTGCAATCGTTGCCGAACCGTCGCTGCCGCGGGTCACGGACACCGGCAGGAAATTCGTTTCGCCGATGAAGCCGGCAACGAAGGTATCGACGGGACGGTAATAGATGTCGGAGGGCGTGCCGATCTGTACCACGCGACCGCCGCGCATGACGCAGATGCGGTCGGCAAGCATCATCGCCTCTTCCAGATCGTGCGTCACCAGAACGAAGCTCGTTCCGAGTTCCCGGTGCAGCTTCTTCAGTTCCGCCTGCAGCGACTTCTTGAGCTTGGCATCGAGCGCACTCATCGGCTCGTCGAGCAGAAGCACGCCCGGACGCGATACCAGCGCACGCGCGAGCGCCACGCGCTGCTGTTCGCCGCCGGAAAGCTGGGCCGGATAGCGGTTCAAATACTCAGGCTTGAGATGCATGAGGTCGAGCATCGCCCGCACCCGCGTCCCGATCTCGGCCTTGTCCGTCCTGGCAAGCTTCAGCGGAAAGCCGATGTTCTCCGCCACGGTCTTGTGCGGAAAGAGCGCCAGCTTCTGGAACACCATGCGGGTCGGCCGCTTGGCCGCGGGCACGCCGGCCATGTCGCGTCCCTCGATGGAGAGCGCGCCTTCGGTCGGGTCCTCGAAACCGGCGAGGATTTTCAGGAGCGTGGTCTTGCCGCAGCCGGAGGGTCCAACGAGCGCGACGAACTCACCCTCGGCAATCGAAAGCGAGACGCCGTGCAGCGCGCGCGCCGTCCCGTAATCCTTGACGATGTTCGCGGCATGAATGATCGGATTGGCCAAACTTCAGCTTCCCTGTCTCTGGAGTATCCAAGGTTGACGCGGGTCACGCCCGAGATTCTCCATCTCTCTGTTTCTGCGCAATCCCGAACGGTAAGCCGTCACGGACTTTTCTTGGACTGCGCCGGATTTCGACAAACGAAAGCAACCCGCAGCAGCAGCCGCAGGTTGCGATCTTCGGACGGGCTCAGCGCGCGGCGAGCTCTTCCTGCCAGATGGCCAGCATGTCATCGACATTCGGCGCAACGGTGTGGAACTGGCTGTTATCCCAAGCCGTCCACATATAGTCCATCTGCAGGGCCTTCTTCTCGGCGTCGGAGAAGAGGGCCTCGGCCTTCTGGTTCGGCACGAGGTTGCAGGTCGCTTCCGTGATCGCGAGTTGCTTGGCGACTTCAGGCGAAACGATGTATTTCAGGAAGTCGGCCGCGACCTTGCTGTCCTTGCCGTTCTCGATGAGGCCGGTCGCCTCCATCCAGATGATGCCCTGCTTCAGGCCGTTCTTCGGCTCGGGAACAATCGACTGGATGTAGTCGTGCCCCTGCAGGCGCAGCGATGAGGTGCAATAGGTGCCGCCGCCGATCAGCGCGCGGAACGAGCCGTCGATCAGGCCCTTCTGGGCGACCGCGAGGTCGGCGACGATAGCGCGGGTGTTCTTGAAGGCTGCACGCAGCACCTTGCGAACCTCGTCGAGTGCGGCCTGGTCCAGTTCCTCGTAAGGGTTGATACCTGCATAAAGTGCAAGCGGCATGATCGGCCAATCGCCCCAGTCCAGCAGGCAGATCTTGTCCTTGTAGGCGCTGTCGAACACCGGCGCGTAGGACGACCAGGTCTCGAGCTTGTCGAACTTGGTGTTGACGGTCGGGCCGACCCAGCCCCAGCGCGTCGGAAGACCCGTGGTCTTGCCGTCGAACCGCAGCGGCTCGAACGGCGCGCGGAACTGCGGGTAGAATTCCGCATATTGGTCGGCAAAGTCGGCATCGTCGATATAGCGGCAAATGCCGGCCGGTCCCATGCGCGCGATCCACGGGCTGTCGGAGGATACGAGGTCGAAGTCCTTCGATGCGCCGGCTGCGAGCTTGGCAAAACCGCCGGCGGAGTCGGTGATGAGGTCAACCGAGATGGAAACGCCCTTTTCCTTCTGGAAGGGTTCGAGGATGGACGGCGCGTTATAGCCTTCCCAGCACATGTAGTTGATGCTTTCGGCCGCCTGCGCGCCGCGCGGCATGCCGAAAAGCCCGCCACCCGCCGCGGCGAGCCCGAGGCCACCCATGCCCTTGAGCACGGACCGGCGGGAGACCGAGCCCGCCATCAAAGAATTGCCGATGTCTGCTGTTCCTTTTGTCATTGTCCTTTTCCCTCTTTTTTGAATTTGACGATGCTGTGGCGCACGAGGGGACCTCAGACGACGCCGAGATATCGCCGGATCTCCCATTCGCTGACCTGCTTCTGGTATTCCCGGTATTCGAACCGGCGGCCGGTCACGAAACTGTCAACGAAGGCATCGCCGAAGGTCTCCCGCGCGATCACGCTACGGTCGAGGCGGTCTGCGGCCTGACCGAGATCGCCCGGCAAGACGGCATGCGGCTCGGGTATTGCGAGATAGAAGTTCTCGTCGCTCGCCGGCGGCGGCTCGATCTCGTTTCGGATGCCGTAAAGCCCCGCGCCCAGGCACATCGACAGGGCGAGATACGGATTGGCGTCGGCGGAGGGCACGCGGAATTCCACGCGGGTCGCCTCCGGGCTGTCATTGATAATGCGCACCGCAGACGTCCGGTTCTGCACGCCCCAGTTCGCCGCCGTCGGCGCCCAGGCGCCCGGCACCAGCCGCTTGTAGGCATTGACCGTGTGCGAGCACATGGCAAGCGTTTCCGGCATCAGCTTCAGGAGACCGCCGACGAAATGCCGGCCCGTGCGGCTGAGACCATCCGGAGAATCCGGGTCGGAGAATGTTGGATTGCCATGCTTGTCGCGCATCGAGACATGCAGATGGCCCGACTGGCCCGGCAGATCGGGGGAAAGCTTCGACATGAAGCCGGCCGTCAGCCCGTTGCGGGAGAAATAAGCCTTGGCGAAATTCTTAAAGAGCGCGGCATCATCGGGCGACTTGATGCCCCTGGCATAGGTCAGCGGCACTTCGAAACAGCCGGGGCCAAGCTCGGTGTGGATGGCATCGAGCCGGATCTCCATGGCGTTCATCGCCTGCGCCAGTCCCTCCATCAGGTCGCCGTGAAGGGCGGCCGTCTGCAGCGAATAGGTGCGGTTGCCCTGCGCGAAGCTGGTAAGGTCGCGATACTTCTTCGCCTTCAGCGTCTCCGGCGTCTCGGCAAACAGGAAGAACTCGTATTCGAAGGCGGAAGCCACCGAAAAGCCCATGCTATCCGCCTCGTCCAGAAGACGAAGGCAGAGGTTGCGCGGCGAACGCTCGCCGAACTCTCCGGAAAAATCTGCGATGCAAAGCGCGGATGCCGGCGAGAAGGGATAAAGACGCAGCGTGTCGGTGAAGATCTCGGCCGGACGATCTATGAAGGCGCTTTCCGCATAGGTCTTCTCGGCGATATCCCAGAAGTAGAGCACTTCGCAGAAGGGATAGCCGGATTTGGCGAGCTTCACCGCCTTCTCGGCCGGGACGAGCTTGTCGCGGAATTCGCCTTCCGGATCGATCATGCCGATATGAACGGACCTGGCGCCCATTTCTGAAAGGGCCGCCTCGAACTCAACCGAATTGTTTCGGGCCTTGTGCATCGGGTTCCTGCCATTATTGTTTTGTCGAACGCTACCGCCCGGCCAAGAGACAAGAAAATATCCCGTTAGGGATAGAAGGTGCAGAATGTGGGGGCGGACGGCGCGGCCACAGGCTTGGAGGAACAGTGAAGAGCGAGTTCGCAAGGTGGAATGAAAAGGTAGGAGGCTTTATCCGCGCCATCGGGACGCCGGACCTGCCGCGCAAGCTGTCGTCCGCGATAGCCGAGGAAATACCCTTCGATATCGCCATGGCCTTTGCCTACCAGGGCACGCAAAATCCCGTTTGCCTGTATCACAACATCGACAAGGAGCGGGCGAAAACGGTCATCACCGCCTATGCGCAGGGCCCCTACCTGCTCGATCCCTTCTATCTTGCCGCAATCGATCCGAAGATCACCGGCGTCCGCCACCTGCGCAAGATGGCGCCGGACCAGTTCTACAGCACGGAATATTATCGACAGCACTATGGCCGCACCCGCATCCGCGACGAGATCGGCATCGTCTGCCGCCCTCCGGGCGCAGGCGCCGTCGTCATCAGCTTCACCCGTCCGGGAGACGCACCCTTCTTCGGGCGGCGCGACTTCAACGCCATGCGGGCGATCGAACCGGTCGTGCGCGCCGTCATCGAGGCCCACTGGTGCAAGGGCGGTGCGGCCGCGGAAACGACCAAACGCAAGGCGGAGGACCCGATCAACCAGACGCTGGACGTCATGGCCGACGGCATACTCACCCCGCGCGAGATCGAGATCACCTCGCTCATCCTGCGCGGACACTCCAGCCGGTCGATCGCGGAAACCCTGAGCATCGCCGAGGGAACCGTCAAGATTCACCGCAAGAACATTTATCAGAAGCTCGGAGCCTCAAGCCAGTCCGAGCTCTTTTCCATGTTCATCGTGCAGCTGTCGAAGCAGTAGCCTCAGAGCCACGCATCGCAGCGGCAACGCTCAGGCCGAGGCGCGTGGCGCCGAGGCATCGAGAAATACATCGGTCCAGCGTTCGCAAAGCCCGATCGCCTCTTCCGGCGTGAAGGTTTCGGGATTGAGGCACCATTCCAGCCACAGACCGTCGAGCATCGCCAGCAGGCCGATGGCCGCCAGGCGAACGTCGGGCTCCGGCCAGCCGCGCGCCGCGAAGAGATCCTTTAGCAGGATTTCCAGGAGGCGGCGATATTCCGCATAGGTGCGGTCATGCACATCCGTCATCGCCTTGGAGTGTTCGACCATGCCCCAGAACACCACCCATGTCCGAAGCGTGCTCCGCTCCAGTATCGGAGCCGAAAGCGACGCACGGAAATAGGCCCCGAGCCGCGCGCGCGGATCGTCGCCCGCCTCGGCGATCCGGCTGCGGATATTGTCGAGCAGCGACAGGGCAAGGGTCTCATAGGCATGGCCGACGAGATCGTCCTTGCCGCCGTAATGATGGTTGATGAGGCCGATCGATATGCCGGCCTCCTTGCTGATCTTGCGGATCGAAAGCCCGGCATGCCCCTCCCTCGCCAGACAGGCGAGCGTGGCGTCAATCAAAGTGCGCCGCCGATCCTCGGGTAATTTGCGTTCGAATTTGCCTGGTTCCGCCATGCCGCGAATCGAACTCCATCTGTTTTGAAAGATGTACCACGTTGCCAGCCGATACATGAATGCGCGTCGGAGCGATGTGTTTTAGGATGTGGCTACTCGGCGGGGCCGATCGTCAGCGCAATTTCCCGCAGTCCGTCGATCCCGCCGGCGATAACGTCGCCGGCCACCACCGGACCGACGCCAGCCGGCGTTCCGGTATAGATCAGGTCGCCCGGCGCCAGATGATAAAAGCGCGACAGGTGGCTGACGATCTCCGGAACGGACCAGACCATGTCGGAAAGATGCGAATCCTGCTTCAGTTCGTCTCCAACCTTCAGCCAGATGCGTTGCGGACCGATCGCCGGGAAATCCCCTGCCCGCGTGATCTCCGAGATGATCGCCGATCGTTCGAAAGCCTTGGCGAGATCCCAGGGACGCTGTTTGACCCGCGCCGCCTGCTGCAGGTCGCGACGGGTCATGTCCAGCCCGCAGGTATAGCCGAAAACCGCCTTGTGCGACTCTTCCACCGGCACCCGGAAGGCCGGTGCGCCGATCGCCACCACCAGTTCCATCTCATAGTGGAAATTGGCCGTGCCAGGCGGATAGGGAATGACCGAGCCGGTCGGCGTAATCGCACTTGCCGGCTTGGTGAAGTAGAAAGGCTCCTCGCGGTCGACCTCGGCGCCCATCTCGGCGGCGTGGGCAGCATAGTTGCGGCCGACGCAGAAGATACGGTGAACCGGATAGCCGCCGGTCTCTCCCCTGACCGGAACGAGAGGTGTGGCAGGAACGTCGAAAAGCGGTTTCAGCATGCTCGATACTCTCTCTTGCCCATGGCGGCCCCTTGCCGATCCGGTCCGAAAACCACACCGGAAATCTCCCTGCCTGCTTATGTCGGCAATCCGCCCGCTGCAAGGCCGACCTCGATAAAGCGCCCGGATGGACAAGCCTATCGCCGGTAGACGTATCCGCGGCATCACCCGGAATGGGCGCTTTTTCCCTTCTCCGATAAGCGCTAGACAGAGCATCTGATTGCGGGGGAGCGCATCGCGATGCTGGAAATCTATGAAATGCCGGGACATCTGATCCGCAGGCTCAACCAGACGTCCGTTTCCATTTTCATGGAAGAGACAGCGAAGAAGGGTTTCGACCTGACACCGGTGCAATATGCCGCGCTGAACGCCATCGAGGCGTCTCCCGGCCTGGACCAGGCAACGCTCGCCAGCCACATCGCCTATGACCGGGTGACCATCGGCGGCGTGGTCGACAGGCTTGTCCAGAAGGAACTCGTCCGGCGCGAAATCAATCCGAACGACCGGCGCGCCCGCACGCTTTATCTGACCGACAAGGGGGCCGATACACTCAAGCAGATCCGCCCCGTCGTCAGGGAAAGCCAGACGGTATTGCTGAGCGGGCTCACGGATGCCGAAAGAGAACAGTTCGTCAGCCTGCTGCAAAAGGCTTGCGAGGCCGTGAACGAGCGGAGCCGTGCGCCCCTGCGGATCACCTGAACGGCGCCCGCGACGTCAGGGTACCAGCACCGCCGCGCCCTGGAAGCGGCCGGCGCGCAGATCGTCCAGCGCCTCGTTCGCCTTCTCGAGCGGATAGACCGTTGTGGTGGTCTTCACCCCGGCGCGCGGAGCTAGATCGAGGAACTCCACCGCATCCGCGCGGGTCAGATTGGCGACCGAAAGCACCTGCCGCTCTCCCCAGAGGATCGAATAGGGAAATTGCGGGATATCGCTCATATGGATGCCGCCGCACACGACACGCCCGCCCTTGGCGACGGCGCGGAGCGCCGCCGGCACCAGCGTACCGACCGGCGCGAAGATGATGGCGGCATCCAGAGGCTGCGGCGGCGTCTCGTCCGAGCTTCCGGCCCATGCCGCCCCGAGCGAACGGGCCATGGCCTGCGCCGCCTGATCGCCTTCCCGGGTGAAGGCAAGGACTTCCCGCCCCTGGTGCACACAGACCTGCGCGATGATATGGGCCGCCGCCCCGAAACCGTAAATGCCGATGCGGCGGGCATCGCCGGCCATCTTCAATGACCGCCAGCCGATCAGCCCGGCGCACATCAGCGGCGCGGCCGCAACGGGATCGGAAAAACCGTCGAGCGGAAATGCGTAGGAGGCATCGGCGACGACATGGCTGGCAAAACCGCCATCCCGCGTATAGCCGGTAAAGCCGGGCGTATCGCAAAGGTTTTCCCGGCCGCTCTCGCAGTAGCTGCAACAACCGCAGGTGTGGCCAAGCCACGGTATGCCGACCCGCCTGCCCGGTCGAAGGTTCGTGACGCCATCGCCGCAGCGCTCGACGACGCCGACGATTTCGTGTCCCGGAACGAGCGGAAGCTTCGGCTCCGTCAGGTCGCCGTCGATGACATGCAGATCGGTCCGGCAGACGGCGCAGGCCTCGACCCGCACAAGGATCTCGCCCGCGCCCGGAAGCGGATCGGGCCTCTCCTCGAACTGCAACGGCCGCCCGCTGGCGTATAGCACCATGGCTTTCATTTTTACGATCTCCTTCGCCGCCGACAATGACGATGTCGCAGGGATGGACTATGTTGGGGAACGCAGGGCAATCTCAAGATCGGAATTGCCTCAGCCATTCCTGAAGAAGCCGCACATGTCCCTCACCCCCGGCAACTCTGTAAACGACGCCTCACATCGGACTGCCTACTGGAGCCTGACGCTCGACGAACTGCTCGCTCAGCTTCATTCCCGAAGGGAGGGTCTGACAAGTACTGAAGCCGCCGAACGGCTGCGGCATTTCGGCCCGAACACCGTGAAGGACGAAAGCCGCTGGAGCGGCCTGCGCATATTCCTCTCCCAGTTCGAAAGCCCGCTGGTGCTGATCCTCGTGGCCGCCGCGGCGATATCGATCGTGGTCGGTGAATGGCGCGAAGCCATCATCATATCGCTGATCGTTCTCGCCAGTTGCATCTTGAGCTTCTACCAGGAATATTCCGCCTCCGTCGCCGTCGAGAAACTGAAGGAGCGGATCGGCTTCAAGGCCCGCGTTCGCCGCGACGGACAATTCGTATCGATCGCCGCGGCCGATGTGGTGCCGGGCGACGTCATCGCGGTCTCCGCCGGCGACCTCATCCCGGCCGATGCCATCCTGATGTCCGCGACGGACCTCTTCGTCAGCCAGTCCGCGCTCACGGGGGAGACCTTCCCGGTCGAGAAGCGGCCGGGAGAGCTTGCCGCCGAAACGGCGCTGGCCAACCGCACCGGCATGCTTTTCACCGGGGCATCCGTGCGCAGCGGCATGGGAGAGGCCGTCGTCGTCGAGACCGGGATCGAAACCGAAATCGGCAGGATCACCGCCCACCTGCAGGAGGAAACGCCGGAAACCGATTTCGCCCGCGGCATCCGCCAGTTCGGCTATCTGATGACGCGCGTGGCACTCATCATGGTGGTGGTGATCTTCGCCGGAAACGTCCTGCTTCAACGCCCTCTGGTCGATTCTCTCCTCTTTTCGCTGGCGATTGCCGTCGGCATCACGCCCGAATTGCTGCCTGCAATCGTCAGCCTCACGCTGTCGAGCGGTGCCCGCCGCATGGCCGCCGGCGGCGTCATCGTACGCCGGCTCGCGTCCATCGAAAACCTCGGCAGCATGAACCTGCTGTGCACCGACAAGACCGGAACGCTCACCGAAGGCGTCGTCAACCTGGACAGGGTCGAGGGACCGCTGGACGGCGCACCCGAAGGACTGCTCCGGCTCGCCAGTCTCAACGCCCGCCTCCAGAACGGCATGGCCAACCCGCTCGACGATGCCATCGGCAAGGCCGCAGCAGCCGCGGCTATTCACACGGACCCCTCCTCCAAGGTCGGTGAGATTCCCTATGATTTCGTTCGCAAGCGGCTCTCGGTGATCGTTCGCGACGACGATGGCGACCTGCTGATCGCGAAAGGGGCGCTTGCCAACATTCTGGAGGTTTCGACCCATTTCATTCACGCAGGCGCGTTGCAGGCGCTCGACGAAGATACCCGTGCGACGCTTGCCTGCCGCTACGCTCAGTGGAGCGACGAGGGCTTTCGCGTGCTCGGCCTCGCCATTCGCCGGTTCTCTCCGGCCCGCGAGCGCTACGGTCATGGCGACGAGACGGATCTCGCCTTCGCCGGCTTCCTGCTCTTCAGCGATCCGCCAAAGAGCGGCATCGCCGAAACACTGGCCGCCATGACCCGCCGCGGCGTGAAGGTCAAGGTCATCACGGGCGACAACCGTTTTGTCGCCGCCCACCTCGCCCGCGCGATCGGGCTGCCGTCCAGCCATATCCTGACCGGCGAAGAGTTGCCGAAGCTGACCGATGAGGCCCTGGCCGCGCGGGCCGTGCATACGGATCTCTTCGTCGAGATCGACCCGAACCAGAAACAGCGCATCGTCGCCGCCCTTCGCGGCAGGGGCCATGTTGTCGGCTATCTCGGAGACGGTATCAACGATGCGCCCGCCCTGCATGAGGCGGACATCGGCATTTCCGTCGAAGGGGCCGCAGACGTCGCCCAGCAGGCCGCAGACATGGTGCTGGTCGACAAAAGCCTCGACGTGCTGCTGGAAGGCATAGACACCGGCCGCAAGACCTTCGCCAACACGATGAAATACGTATCGAGCGCCATCAGTTCCAATTTCGGCAACATGATTAGCATGTCCTTCGCATCCTTCCTGCTGCCGTTCCAGCCGCTGCTCGCCAAGCAGATCCTGCTCAACAACTTCCTCGCCGACATTCCCTCGATGGCGATTGCCAGCGACAATGTCGATCCCGAGGCAGTCATGCATCCGCAACGCTGGAACATCGCCTATGTCCAGCGCTTCATGATCGTCTTCGGCCTCATCAGCACGTTGTTCGACTTCCTGACCTTCGGCCTCCTGCTGGCGCTGACCGGGGAACAGGCCGCGATTTTCCAGACGGGGTGGTTCGTGGAATCGCTGGTCACCCAGCTCTCGACGGTCCTCATCATCCGCACGAAGGCACCTTTCTTCAGGAGCCTCCCCGGTCGCTGGCTGCTGTTGTCGACGCTGGCGGTGTCGGCGCTTGCGATCCTTCTGCCCTATATTCCCGGGGCGGACTGGTTCGGCTTCGTGCACCTGCCCCTCGGGGTTCTGGCCGGCCTCGCGACGATCACTTGCGCTTATCTGGTCACAACGGAAATCGCCAAGCACTGGTTCTTCAAGAGACCGCACGACCGCTTCTTTCACTGGAAGCGGCACAGCCGGAGAACCGGCCTTGATGGGCGGAACCACCGACAAGGGCGATAAAAACGACCGCTGAACTTTTTTTATTTTTCTTCGGAACAAACGGTCCGGAAGAACGTTTGAGCGGGATTGTGAACCTATTCAACTGGAAAATGTCGTCCCATGCGCGTCGTTTCCGTCAGCTTTTCCTATGAGATCACCGTATCCGACAGGACAGCCTTGCCGGATGTGACGCCCTCACCCTCAAGCACAGGCCCGGACATGGCCGTCTTCGCTCCCTGGTCCATTGGGCCGGACGGTCTGTGGACTTGGAGAACCGGGCAAAAAATGCAACAAGCCATATCGATGCAAGGCGAAGCGTCGCAGGCAGCGGGAGGACGAGCGCATACGCGGAAATATCCCTTCTGACCACTGCCTTTCGCACCGCCAAAAGCGCCCAACCGAAAGGCAGAGCAGACATGACCTCGAAGATCGTACCCGTCATCATGGCCGGTGGAAAGGGAACGCGCCTGTGGCCGCTGTCCCGCGCGGCCGCGGCCAAGCAGTTCATCCGTTTCATCGGCGACAAGACCCTGTTTCAGGGCACGCTGCTTCGCGTCGGGGATACCGATCTCTACGAATCCGCAATCGTCATCACCAATGAGGAATTCCGTTTCCTCGTCGCGGAACAGGCGCGCGAACTGGATGCGAAGCTCTCCGGCATCCTGCTGGAGCCGGAAGCGCGCAACACCGCCGCCGCCGTTGCCGCCGCCGCTGTCGCCGTCGCGGATCTCTATGGCGAGGACGCCATTCTCCAGATTCTCCCCTCCGACCACGACATCGTCGTCGACGATACCTATGTGAATTGTGTCAGGGCCGCCGCCAAGGCGGCGAAGGTCGGCAAGATCGTGACTTTCGGCATCACGCCGACCGAACCCGCGACCGGTTACGGCTACATCGAGCTGGGTAAGGAACTCGGCGACGGCGCTTTTGCCGTCAAGCGTTTCGTCGAGAAACCCAAAGCCGAAATCGCGGAGAAGATGCTGGAGGCCGGCAACTTCTACTGGAATTCCGGCATGTTCGTCTTCACCGCAAAACAGATCGTTGCCGAGCTGGAAAAATTCGCTCCCGACGTCCTGGCCGCCGCGAAGGCCTCGGTTCGGGCTGCGGCAAAGGATCTGGACTTCACCCGCCTCGACAAGGAGGCCTTTGTCCAGAGCCCGAGCATTTCCATCGACTATGCGGTGATGGAAAAGACGCCGAACACCGTCGTCGTGCCTGCCGCGATCACCTGGTCGGACCTCGGCAGCTGGGATGCCGTCTGGAAGATCGGCGCTCCGGATAAGGATGGCAACGTCGTTCACGGCAATGCCACCGTGGTCGACACCCGCAACTCGCTCGTCATGTCCCGCGACAGCCACATCGCCGTGCAGGGCATGGACGGCGTCGCCGTCATCGCCAGCGAGGACGCCGTCTATGTCGGACGTCTCGACGAAAGCCAGAAGGTCGGCGATCTCGTGAAGCTCCTTGCGTCGCGCAAGGAAACCGCCAACCTGACGGAAAACCATCCGACCTCGTTCCGACCCTGGGGCGGCTATACCTCGGTACTCAACGGCGAACGTTTCCAAGTGAAGCGGCTTTTCGTCCATCCTGGCAAGAAGCTCTCGCTACAGAAGCATCATCATCGCGCCGAACACTGGGTATGCGTTCGCGGCGCCGCGGAAGTCACGATCGACGACAAGGTGACGATCCTGCACGAAAACCAGTCGATCTACATTCCGCAGGGCTCCGTGCACCGGCTTGCCAATCCCGGCAAGATCCAGCTCGAAATGATCGAGATCCAGACGGGCTCCTATCTCGGCGAGGACGATATCATTCGTCTTGTCGATGAATTCGGCCGGAGTTGAAAGCCGTAGCTAAAATATGACATCTGCAAAAAACGCAGGCCCCGGACACATAAGCGTCCGGGGCCTGCTTGCTTTATGGCGCTGCATTGCACAAGATTGATTTTAACCCGGAAAACGGGATCGATAAGGGAACAGGGCAAGCAGCACGAATGTCGATCAAGGCCAGCATCTATCACCTCACCCATTATCTTTACGACAAACCGGTGAGGCTAGGGCCGCAGATCATACGCCTGAAACCCGCCGCCCACTCGCGCACCAAGGTACTCAGCCATTCGCTGAAGGTGACGCCGGCCAATCATTTCGTGAACCTGCAGCAGGATCCCTACGGCAACTATCTCGCCCGCTTCGTCTTTCCCGATCCGGTGACGGAGTTCAAGATCGAGGTCGACCTCGTTGCCGACATGACGGTCTACAACCCCTTCGACTTCTTCACCGAGGAAGAAGCGGTAAAGTGGCCCTTCCGATATCCGGCCGATATCCGCGAGGATCTCGCGATCTACATGACGCCCGAGCCGGATTGCCCGGCGCTCGATGCCTTCATGAAAACCATAGACAAGACGCCCGGCCAGGGCACGGTCGACATGGTGGTCGGCCTGAACGCCCGCCTGCAGCAGGAAATCGGCTATGTCATCCGCATGGAGCCCGGCGTCCAGACGCCGGACGAGACGCTGACGCTCGCCAGGGGCTCCTGCCGCGATACGAGCTGGCTGCTTGTCCAGATCCTGCGCCGCCTCGGTCTCGCCGCACGCTTCGTCTCCGGTTACCTGATCCAGCTCACGCCGGATCTGAAGGCGCTGGACGGTCCTTCGGGCACGGAGGTGGACTTCACCGATCTCCATGCCTGGGCGGAAGTCTATATTCCCGGTGCAGGCTGGATCGGCCTCGACCCCACCTCCGGTCTCCTGACCGGCGAAAGCCACATACCGCTTGCGGCAACGCCGCACTACAAGAACGCCGCCCCCATCTCCGGCGGCTATTTCGGCGAGGCCAAGACGGAATTTGCCTTCGACATGCAGGTGAAGCGCGTTTCCGAACACCCGCGCATCACCAAGCCTTTCTCCGACGAAAGCTGGGATGCGCTGAATGCGCTTGGCCAGAAGGTCGACCGTGCCTTGCTCGCCGGCGACGTGCGGCTCACCATGGGCGGTGAGCCGACCTTCGTCTCGATCGACGATTTCCAGTCCGACGAATGGAACACGGCAGCCGTGGGCCCCACCAAGCGACAGAAGGCGGACGACCTCATCCGCCGTCTGCGACAGCGATTCGCGCCGGGCGGTTTCCTTCACTATGGCCAGGGCAAATGGTATCCCGGCGAAAGCCTGCCGCGCTGGACCTTCTCGCTCTACTGGCGTCGCGACGGCCTGCCGGTGTGGAAGAACCCCGACCTGATCGCCGTCGAAAGCCGCGACCACAAGGTCACCCACGAGGACGCCTCGCGCCTTCTGCAGGCAATCGCCGTCGAACTGGACATCCAGCCTGAAAACGTCGTGGCGGCCTATGAAGATCCGGCGGAGTGGATCGTCAAGGAAGCGAACCTTCCGGAAAACGTCGACCCGTCCAACTCGAAACTCAAGGACCCCGAAGAGCGCAACCGCATTGCCAAGGTCTTCTCCAACGGACTGACGACGCCTGCGGGCTACGTCCTGCCGGTGCAGGCTTGGCAGGCGCGCGTTTCCGGCCGCACCTGGGTCAGCGAGAAATGGCGCACCCGGCGCGGCCGCCTCTATCTCATTCCCGGCGACAGCCCGGTCGGGTTCCGCCTGCCGTTGAATTCCCTGCCCTACATCTCGCCGTCCTGGTATCCCTATATCAATCCGGTCGATCCGACGGTGGAGAAACCGCCGCTGCCCGATTTCTCGACGGAAAAGGGTCGCGGCATGCCGGAACACTCCTTCCAGCCGGACATCGCCCAGCAGACCCGCATGCCGCAGTCCTACGAGGAGATTGGCGGACGTGTCCGCACCGCAATCTCGGTGGAGGTCCGCGACGGCCGGCTTTGCGTCTTCATGCCGCCGACGGCAGCGCTTGAGGAATATCTCGACCTTCTCGCCTCCGCCGAACGCGCCGCCGCTTCCCTGAACCTGCCGATCCACATCGAAGGCTACACGCCGCCGCACGACGAACGCCTGAACGTCATCCGCGTCGCCCCCGATCCGGGCGTCATCGAGGTCAACATCCACCCCGCCTATAACTGGCAGGACTGCATCGACACCACCACCGCGATCTACGAGGAAGCGCGGCAGGCACGCCTCGGCGCCGACAAGTTCATGATCGACGGACGGCACACCGGCACCGGCGGCGGCAACCACGTCGTCGTCGGCGGCGCAACGACCAATGACAGCCCCTTCCTGCGCCGGCCGGATCTCCTGAAAAGCCTTGTCCTGCACTGGCAGCGCCACCCCTCGCTGTCCTACCTGTTTTCGGGCCTGTTCATCGGCCCGACCAGCCAGGCTCCGCGCATCGACGAGGCGCGCCACGACAGCCTCTATGAGCTGGAAATCGCTCTTGCCCAGATCCCGTTGCCGGGCAATGGCCAGTTGCCGCCTCTGCCGTGGCTGGTCGACCGGCTGTTCCGCAACCTGCTGATCGATGTCACCGGCAACACGCATCGCTCGGAAATCTGTATCGACAAGCTGTTTTCGCCCGATGGACCGACCGGCCGCCTCGGCCTCGTCGAATTCCGCGGCTTCGAAATGCCGCCGAACGCGCGCATGTCGCTTGCGCAGCAACTGCTCATCCGCGCGCTCATCGCCCGCTTCTGGAAGAACCCGATCACCGGCAATTTCGTCCGCTGGGGAACGGCGCTGCACGACCGTTTCATGCTGCCCTATTACGTCTGGCAGGATTTCCTTGAAGTGCTCGCCGACCTGCGCGACAACGGCTTCGACTTCAAGCCGGAATGGTTCGAGGCCCAGCTCGAATTCCGCTTCCCCTTCTATGGCGAGGTGGAATATGGCGATTCGCGGCTGGAACTGCGCCAAGCGCTGGAGCCCTGGCATGTCATGGGCGAGCAGGGCGCGATCGGCGGCACCGTGCGTTACGTCGATTCGTCGGTGGAACGGCTGCAGGTGAAGCTCGACACGCCAAATCCGGCCCGTTTTGCGGTTGCCTGTAACGGTCGCCGCGTGCCCCTGACCCCGACCCGGACCAATGGCGTTGCTGTCGCCGGCGTGCGTTACAAGGCATGGCAGCCGGCCTCGGGTCTGCACCCCGTCCTGCCGGTCAACACACCGCTAACATTTGATATTTATGATACATGGTCCGGCCGTTCGATCGGCGGGTGCGTGTATCATGTGGCCCATCCCGGCGGCAGAAGCTACGACACCTTCCCTGTGAACGGCAATGAAGCGGAAGCCAGACGGCTTGCGCGTTTCGAGCCTTGGGGCCATACAGCGGGCAGTTATCCCTTGTGGCCGGAAAGCGTGGCACCCGAATTTCCGCATACATTGGATCTGAGAAGACCCCAGGGCATGTGAAAGAGGATATGACAAACCCGACGGTGGCGGAAAAGCTGGAAGACGAAATCAGCGAGGCGCGAAGCGTGAGTTATCGGGCATTGCCGGGCGCGGCCGACGAGATGCTGGATAATAACGGCGCCATTCGTCCAGTCTGGCAGCCGTTCGTCAATGCCATAGACCGGTTGTCCGAACATGAACTGCACGAACGCTTCGCCCGTGCCGACCGCTACCTGCGGGATGCGGGCGTCTTTTATCGGGCCTATGGCGCAAACGGCTCGAGCGAGCGGGCCTGGCCCTTTTCCCACATCCCGGTCCTGATCGACGAGAAGGAATGGCAGGTGCTGGCCGAAGGTCTGGTGCAGCGCGCCAACCTGCTGGAAGCCGTGGTCTCCGACATCTACAACGACAACCGGCTGGTGCAGGAAGGCTTCCTCCCGCCGCAGCTCATCGCCGCCAATCCGGAATTCCTGCGTCCCCTGGTCGGCATCAAGCCGGCCGGCGGACACTATCTCCATTTCTGTTCCTTCGAGATCGGTCGCGGACCTGATGGAAACTGGTGGGTGCTGGCCGACCGCACCCAGGCGCCGTCAGGTGCCGGCTTTGCGCTGGAAAACCGCGTCGCGACCACCCGCGCCTTCTCCGACATCTATGCGGAAACCCATGTTCACCGGCTCGCCTCCTTCTTCGGGGCCTTCCGTGACGCGCTTCAGTCGCGCAAGCAGCATTCCGACGACCGCATCGCCGTCCTGTCGCCCGGCCCGGCCAACGAGACCTATTTCGAACACGCCTATATCGCCCGCTATCTCGGCATCATGTTGCTGGAGGGCGAGGACCTGGCCGTCGTCAACGGCCGCGTCATGGTGCGCACCGTCGCCGGGCTGAAGCCGATCAGTGTTCTGTGGCGCCGCCTGGATGCGGCCTATGCCGATCCTCTCGAACTTGACCAGAATTCCCATATCGGCACGCCGGGCATGGTGCAGGCGCTGCGCAACGGCGCCGTGACCTTCGTCAATGCGCTCGGCTCCGGCGTTCTGGAAACGCGCGCGCTGCTCGCCTTCATGCCGACCATCTGTCGCCACCTGCTCGGCGAGGATCTGGCGCTCCCCTCGATCGCCACATGGTGGTGCGGCCAGAAGTCCGAACGCGAACAGGTCGCCCGCAACCTCGACCGCATGGTCATCGGCCCGGCCTATTCACGGCTTCCCTTCTTCGATGACAGCGGCCGCTCGCAACTCGGCGCCTCGCTGTCCAAGCCCCAGCGCAAGGCCATGCTGGAGCGGCTCGAGGTCGAGGGCGGCAAGCTCGTCGGACAGGAAGTCGTCACCCTCTCGACCACCCCGGCATTCGTCGATGGCCAGCTCACGCCGCGGCCGATGAGCCTGCGCGTCTATGCCGCCCGCACCCGCGATGGCTGGCAGATCATGCCCGGCGGCTTCGCCCGCATCGGCAGCAGCAACGACGTCGCGGCCATCGCCATGCAATCGGGCGGCAGCGCGGCGGATGTCTGGATCGTGTCCGGAAAGCCGGTCGACCGCACCTCGCTTCTGCCGGCGGAGGAAAGCTTCACCCGCAACATGCCGGGCAGCCTGCCGAGCCGCGCAGCCGACAATCTCTACTGGCTCGGCCGCTATATCGAACGGGCCGAAGGCGCACTGCGCATTCTTCGCGCCTGGCATGGACGTTTTGCCGAATCCGCCGACCCGAAACAGCCGCTTCTGGCCTATGTGACGCGCTACCTCTCGCATCTCGACGTCGACATGAAACACGGCGTGCCGGAAAGCATGATGCGCAACATCGACAGCGCCGTCTATTCGGCAAGCAACATCCGCGACCGCTTTTCACCCGATGGCTGGCTGGCGCTGAACGATCTCGCGAAGACCGCGCGGCGCTTCCACGATACCGTCCGGCACGGCGACGACGCGGCCCATGCGATGACCATCCTCCTGCGCAAGCTCGCGGGCTTTGCCGGTCTGGTGCACGAAAACATGTACCGCTTCACCGGCTGGCGCTTCCTGACTGTCGGCCGTTTCCTCGAACGCGGCCTGCACATGACCCGGCTTCTAGGCCACATGACCGCCGACGAGGCTCCCGACGGCGCGCTCGACATGCTGCTGGAGATCGGCGACAACGTGATGACCCATCGCCGCCGCTACAACGTCAACACGGCGAAGCTGACAGTCACCGACCTTCTGGCGCTCGATCCTCTCAACCCGCGATCCATTCTCTTCCAGCTCAACGAAATCCGCATCGAACTGGAGCAATTGCCGAACGCCTTCGTCAACGGCCAGATGTCGCCGCTTTACCGGGAAGCGATGCGGCTTCATTCCGGCCTCGCGGTGATGACGCCTGAGACGATGACGCCAGAAGTCTATTCGACCCTTGAGCGCGAACTCGAAAAGCTGTCCGACATCCTTGCGAACACCTATCTCGGATAGACCGATGCTCTATGACCTGACGCTCCATATCGGTTACATCTACGACGTTCCCGCTTCCGGGTCCCATCACATCCTGCGCCTCCTGCCCCTGTCCCTGCCCGAACGCCAGAGGCTGGTCGCGGGCTCGGTCAAAATCGAGCCGCATCCGGACGAGACCTCGAATTTCACCGATTTTTTCCACCACCCGGCAACCTACATCATGCTGAGGGCGCCCCACGAGAAGCTGGACATCCGCATGCAGGCGCGCGTCATGGTGCAGCCGCAGCCGCTGACGGCCGACTTTTCCCCTCTTCTCGAGAAATTGCCGGAAGAACTTGCGGACTACTGGTCCGCCGAGCCGGGCTCCCCGCATCACTTTCTCGGCGCCAGTCCCCGCCTGGGCGAGGTGCCGGAAATCGCCGCCTATGCCCACAAGGATCTGAAGTCGGGCCTGACGGTTCACCAGATCGCGGAAAAGATCTGCGCGCGGATCCATGCCGACTTCAAATATGATTCGAGCGCGACCACCGTCGACACGACGCCCGCCGAAGCCTTTGCCCTGAAGCGCGGCGTCTGCCAGGATTTCGCCCACGTCATGATTATCGCGCTGAGAAGCCTCGGCATTCCCGCCGGCTATGTCAGCGGCTTCCTGCGAACGATACCGCCGCCGGGCAAGGAACGCCTCGAAGGGGCGGACGCCATGCATGCATGGGTCCGGATCTGGTGCGGCGAGACTACGGGCTGGATCGAACTCGATCCGACCAACAACATCGCCGTCAGCAGCGATCATGTCGTGGTCGCCTATGGCCGCGATTATTCGGATGTCGCCCCCGTCATCGGCGTCCTGAAAAGCTATGGCACCCACCAGACCGCCCAGTCCGTCGATGTCGTGCCCGTGAAATAGCCGCGCGCACGCAGCCAATGGGCCGAATGCTAAAATTCTAGCGTCCCTTTTAAACCGAACATCAGTTTTTTCAGATATCCCGACGGTCAAGGTGCTCCCTTGCATGGATGGATATGATGCCCGGTACCATAAGAAAGCACGCCTGTTTCCGCCGGTTCATGATGGAACGCAGCGGAAACTTCGGCATGATGACGGCGATATTGCTGCCCGTCACGCTCGCCGTCGCGGGTCTCGCGATGGACATGACCAAAGTGATACAGGTCAAGGCAGCCCTTCAGGATGCGGCCGACTCCGCCGCCCTTTCCGCCGCATCGGCCCTGGCGAGCGATAACAGCCTGACCGACGAACAGGCGATCGAGCGCGCCCGCAGGTTCATGGCGGCACAGTTTGCCAATACCGCCGGCTCGGACAATGCCACCGAGGACGAAACCCAGAGCGGCACGTCCGACGAGCTTGGGGAAGACACCACGGCGATCGTCCAGCGCACGACCGGCAGCAGCGGCTCCAGCAATGTCTACGACGTCACGGTCTCGGGATATTACGACGTCCCGATGAATGCCTTCACCCGCCTGCTCGGCCGCGAGAGCATGCGGGTATCTGTGACCAGCAAGGCCGAGAGCACATCCGAAACGCAAAGTGCGCTGTCGATGTATCTGGCTCTCGACCGTTCGGGTTCCATGTCTTTCGTGACCGATACGGTCGACACGACGCAGACCTCCTGCGTGAACTACACCGCATCGAACTGGGCCTACAAGGACGTGAAGCAGGGGCAGAAGAATTACATCAAGCCCACGAAGCCCTGCTACGTGCGCAAGATCGATGCTTTGAAGACCGCCGCCGGCGTCCTCTTCACCACGCTCAACGAGGCCGATCCCGACGCGGAAGGCGTTCGTGTCGGCGCCGTGTCCTACAACGACACGACCCAGTCCCCCTCCGCCATCGCCTGGGGCACGACATCGGCCGCAGCCTATGTCAGCGCGCTGCCTTCCGTGCCAACCGGAGGCACCAACGCAAGCGGCGCCATGAAAGTCGCTTATGATGCGCTGAAGGCGGCAAACGCCACCGAAGCGAACGCGCAAGCAGCCAAGGACAACAAGAAGTTCGAGCGTTACATCCTGCTGATGACCGACGGCGAAATGACCGGAACGGGCTCCAGTTGGAACGCATCCATCGACAGCCAGGTCAGGGGCTATTGCGACCTGGCAAAGACCGACGGCATCAAGATCTTCACCGTCGCCTTCATGGCGCCCGACAAGGGGAAATCCCTGCTGAGCTATTGCGCCAGCGCCGCCGACTATTACTTCGAGCCGGAAGACATGGACACGCTGGTCAGCGCCTTCCAGGAAATCGGCAAGAAGGCGGCCGACATGACCACCCGCCTCACGAATTGAGGATGGGCAAGATCCGGCCGGAAGGTGGGATAAAAGCCGTGGCAGCGATCGCCACGGCTTTTTTTATTCAAAATCCGGCCGGTGACATAAATCCTGAAAATTCAGCGCTTTATAAACAACGTCGTGCGCGCGCCCCCAATCTGGCATTTGCCGATTTCCTGTGTTGCAAGTGTTTCATAACGGTGCGTAAACTACGAAAAACGGACCATGCGCCGACACCACCGGAATCGGCGGGTAGCCCGTTAAAACGATCCAACTGTTGGCGGAACCATGATTAAGACACTCAGCAAAGCCGACCTGCCCCTGCCCAAGCCGCGCGTCTCCGACCCTGAGGTGCTCGCCGCTGAAATCATCGAGCGACTGACCTACGGCATCGGCAAGGACGCCAAGGTGGCAACGCCCCATGACTGGCTGACGGCGACGATCCTCGTGGTGCGCGACCGCATCATCGACAAGTGGATGGAATCGACCCGCGCCACCTACGCCGACAACGCCAAGCGCGTCTATTATCTCTCGCTCGAATTCCTCATCGGCCGGCTGATGCGGGACGCCATGTCCAATCTCGGGCTGATGGAGGAGATCCGCCAGGCGCTCGCCTCGCTCGGCGTCGAACTCGACGTCATCGCCGGCCTTGAGCCCGATGCGGCGCTCGGCAACGGCGGTCTCGGACGTCTCGCCGCCTGTTTCATGGAATCCCTGGCGACCGTCGATATCCCGGCCTATGGCTACGGCATCCGTTACGTCCACGGCCTCTTCCGCCAGCAGATGGCCGAGGGCTGGCAGGTGGAACTGCCGGAAACCTGGCTCGCCCACGGGAACCCCTGGGAGTTCGAGCGGCGCGAAAGCTCCTACGAAATCGGTTTCGGCGGCGGCGTCGAGACCATCAACGGCCAGAACGAAGACCTGCGTTACGTCTGGAAGCCCAGCGAGCGCGTGATCGCCACGGCCTATGACACGCCGGTGGTCGGCTGGCGGGGCGAGCGGGTGAACACCCTGCGCCTCTGGTCGGCCCAACCGATCGATCCTATTCTTCTCGATGCCTTCAACGCCGGCGATCACATCGGCGCTCTGCGCGAGAGCAACAAGGCGGAAACCCTGACCCGTGTGCTCTATCCGGCGGACGCGACGGCCGCCGGTCAGGAGCTTCGCCTGCGGCAGGAATATTTCTTCTGCTCCGCCTCGCTGCAGGACATCCTGCGCCGCCATCTCCAGCAGGGAAATCCCCTTTCGGCGCTGCCGGAAAAGGTTTCGATCCAGCTCAACGATACCCATCCGGCCGTTTCCGTCGCCGAACTGATGCGGCTTCTCTGCGATATCCACGGCGTCGACTTCGACACCGCCTGGGATATCACCTGGAAGACCTTCTCCTATACCAACCACACGCTTCTGCCCGAGGCGCTGGAAAGCTGGCCCGTGCCGCTGTTCGAACGGCTCCTGCCGCGCCACATGCAGCTCGTCTACGCCATCAACGCCAAGATCCTGCTCGACGCCCGCAAGAACCGCGCCTTCACCGACACCGAGATCCGCCATATCTCGCTCATCGACGAAAGCGGCGACCGGCGCGTGCGCATGGGCAACCTCGCCTTCATCGGCTCGCACAGCATCAACGGCGTTTCCGCCCTGCATACGGAACTGATGAAGGAGACGGTTTTCGCCGACCTCCACAAACTCTATCCGGAACGGATCAACAACAAGACCAACGGCATCACCCCGCGCCGCTGGCTGATGCAGTGCAACCCGCAACTGACCTCGCTGGTGCGCGAGGCGATCGGCGACGATTTCCTCGACGATGCCGGCAAGCTGACGGCGCTCGACGCCTTCGCCGACGATGCGTCGTTCCAGGAAAAGTTCGCCGCCGTCAAGCGCGCCAACAAGGAGCGCCTGTCCAATCTGGTCGCGAGCCGCATGGGGATCAGGCTCGATCCCTCGGCCATGTTCGACATCCAGATCAAGCGCATTCACGAATACAAACGCCAGCTTCTCAACATCGTCGAGACGGTCGCTCTCTTCGACCAGATCCGTTCCCATCCGGAGCGGGACTGGGTGCCGCGCGTCAAGCTCTTCGCCGGCAAGGCGGCGCCGAGCTACCACAACGCCAAGCTCATCATCAAGCTCGCCAACGACGTTGCCCGCGTGGTGAACAACGACCCCTCCGTTCGCGGCCTGCTCAAGGTCGTCTTCATTCCGAACTACAACGTCTCGCTCGCCGAAGTCATGGTGCCGGCGGCCGATCTTTCCGAGCAGATTTCGACGGCCGGCATGGAAGCATCGGGAACCGGCAACATGAAGTTCGCGTTAAACGGTGCACTGACCATCGGCACGCTGGACGGAGCGAATGTGGAAATGCGCGACCATGTCGGAGAGGAAAATATCGTGATCTTCGGCATGACGGCGGAAGAGGTCGGCAAGGCGCGGGCCGACGGCCACAATCCGCGCACGACCATCGAAGCTTCGCGGGAACTGTCGCAGGCGCTCTCCTCCATTGCCTCAGGCGTCTTCTCCCCGGATGACCGCGGCCGCTTCGCCGGCCTGATAAACGGCATCTACCAGCACGACTGGTTCATGGTCGCCGAGGATTTCGATGCCTACGCCAAGGCCCAGCGCGAGGTCGATGGCATCTGGACAGACCCGCAAAGCTGGTACGGCAAGACCATCCGCAACACCGCCCGCATGGGCTGGTTCTCGTCCGACCGCACGATCCGGCAGTACAACTCCGACATCTGGAGAGCCTGATGGCCAAATCACCGAAGACGATCGGTGACACTCCCCGGCCGGAGGTTCCTCCGGCCTCGGAGATCGCAGCCATCATTGCCGGCACCCATGGCGATCCCTTCTCGTTGCTCGGCATCCACCAAACCGAAACGGGCTTCTGCGCCCGCTGTTTCATTCCCGGCGCGGAAACGGTGACCGCGGTGGCGCTCAACGGCGCCGATCTCGGCGAACTCCCCCAAATCGACCCGGCCGGCTTCTTCGCCGGACCCGTGGCGATCGGCGGCTTCCATCCCATCCGCTACCGGGCCTGCCGCGGCGATGCCGAATGGACTGTCACGGACCCCTACAGTTTCGGTCCGGTGCTCGGCCCGATGGACGACTATTTCGTCCGCGAAGGATCGCATCTGAGGCTCTTTGACAGGATGGGCGCCCATCCTCTCAAGCACCAGGGCGTGGACGGCTTTCACTTCGCCGTATGGGCACCGAACGCACAGCGCGTGTCTGTCGTCGGCGATTTCAACGAATGGGATGGCCGCCGGCATGTCATGCGACTTCGCCGGGACACCGGCATCTGGGAAATCTTCGCCCCGGACGTGCGGCAGGGGACAGCCTACAAGTTCGAGATCATCGGCAAGGACGGCGTGCTTCTGCCCCTCAAGGCCGATCCCTATGCACGGCGGGCCGAACTGCGCCCGAAAAACGCGTCGATCACCGCTGCGGAACTGGAGCAGGATTGGCAGGACGACGCCCATCGCGAGCATTGGGCGAGCGTCGACCAGCGTCGCCAGCCCGTGTCCATATACGAGGTGCATGCCGGGTCGTGGCAAAGACGCGGCGACGGCTCGCTGCTGACCTGGGATGAACTGGCCGATCGCCTCATTCCCTATTGCTCGGACATGGGTTTCACCCACATCGAGTTCCTGCCGATCACCGAACACCCCTACGATCCCTCCTGGGGCTACCAGACCACGGGGCTCTATGCGCCGACGGCCCGTTTCGGCGAGCCGGAGGGCTTCGCCCGCTTCGTCAACGGCTGCCACAAGGTCGGCATCGGCGTCATTCTCGACTGGGTGCCCGCCCATTTTCCGACCGACGCCCATGGCCTGCGCTGGTTCGACGGCACGGCGCTCTACGAGCATGCCGATCCCCGCCAGGGCTTCCATCCGGACTGGAACACGGCGATCTACAATTTCGGCCGTATCGAGGTCCTGTCCTACCTCATCAACAACGCCCTCTACTGGGCGGAGAAATTCCATCTCGACGGCCTTCGCGTCGATGCGGTGGCCTCCATGCTCTACCTCGATTATTCCCGCAAGGAAGGCGAGTGGGTGCCGAACGAATATGGCGGTCGCGAAAACCTCGACGCCGTCCGCTTTCTCCAGAAGATGAACCGGCTGGTCTACGGCGCGCATCCCGGCGTCATGACAATTGCCGAGGAATCCACCTCCTGGCCGAAGGTCTCGCAGCCGGTCCACGAAGGCGGCCTGGGCTTTGGCTTCAAGTGGAACATGGGCTTCATGCACGATACGCTGAGTTACTTCTCGCGCGATCCGGTGCACCGCAAGTTCCACCACCAGGAAATCACCTTCGGCCTCCTCTATGCCTTTTCCGAGAATTTCGTGCTGCCGATCTCCCATGACGAGGTCGTTCACGGAAAGGGCTCGATGATTGCCAAGATGCCGGGGGATGACTGGCAGAAATTCGCCAATCTGCGAAGCTACTATGCGTTCATGTGGGGTTATCCCGGCAAGAAGCTGCTCTTCATGGGCCAGGAATTTGCCCAGTGGAGCGAATGGAGCGAGAGCCGCCCCCTCGACTGGAACCTGCTCCAGTATGCGCTGCACGAAGGCATGCGGCGTCTCGTCCGCGATCTCAACTTCACCTACCGTTCGAAACCGGCGCTTCACGCCCGCGATTGCGAGGGTGACGGGTTCGAATGGCTGATTACCGACGATCACGACAATTCGGTCTTCGCCTGGCTGCGCAAGGCACCGGGCCAGAAACCGGTTGCGGTCATCTGCAACTTCACGCCCGTCTATCACGAGCGCTACACCGTGCCGCTGCCCGCTCCGGGCCGCTGGCGCGAAATCCTCAATACCGATGCCGAGATCTATGGCGGCAGCGGCAAGGGCAATGGCGGGCGCACGGAGGCCCGGCCGGGTTCTGACGGACGCGCCACCGCGACGCTGACCCTGCCGCCACTCGCCGTCATCATGCTCGAACAAGAAAACTGATGCGGGAGGATCAAAATGACGGAAAAGCGGATACAGCCCCTGGCGCGTGACGCCATGGCCTATGTTCTCGCGGGAGGCCGCGGCAGCCGGCTGAAGGAACTGACGGACCGGCGCGCCAAGCCGGCGGTCTATTTCGGCGGCAAGGCCCGGATCATCGATTTCGCGCTGTCGAATGCGCTCAATTCGGGCATCCGCCGCATCGGCGTCGCCACCCAGTACAAGGCCCATTCCCTCATCCGCCATCTGCAACATGGCTGGAACTTCTTCCGTCCGGAACGCAACGAAAGCTTCGACGTCCTGCCCGCCTCGCAGCGCGTCTCCGAAACCCAGTGGTACGAGGGCACGGCCGACGCCGTCTATCAGAACATCGACATCATCGAGTCCTACGGCCCGGAATACATGGTGATCCTGGCCGGCGACCACATATACAAGATGGACTACGAGCAGATGCTCCAGCAGCACGTCGATTCCGGCGCCGATGTCACGATCGGCTGCCTGGAAGTGCCGCGGGCGGATGCATCCGGTTTCGGCGTCATGCATGTCGACGAAAAGGACAACATCATCGCCTTCGTCGAGAAGCCGGCCGATCCGCCGGGCATTCCGGGCAATGAGGGCTTCGCCCTCGCCTCGATGGGCATTTACGTCTTCCACACCCGCTTCCTGATGGATGTCCTGCGCCGCGATGCAGCGGACCCCACCTCCAGCCGGGATTTCGGCAAGGACATCATCCCCTATATCGTCTCGAACGGCAAAGCCGTCGCCCACCGTTTCGCCCGCTCCTGCGTGCGCTCCGACTTCGAGCGCGCGCCCTACTGGCGCGACGTCGGCACGATCGACGCCTACTGGCAGGCCAATATCGACCTGACCGACATCGTTCCCGATCTCGACCTCTACGACAAATCCTGGCCGATCTGGAGCTATGCCGAAATCACCCCGCCAGCAAAATTCGTGCATGACGACGAGGGCCGTCGCGGCTCGGCGATTTCGTCGCTGGTCTCGGGCGATTGCATCATCTCCGGCTCCACCCTGTTCAAGAGCCTGCTGTTCACCGGGGTACGCGCCAATTCCTATTCTCGCCTGGAAGGCGCCGTGGTCCTTCCGAAAGTGCAGATCGGGCGCCATGCCCGCCTGACCAATGTCGTCATCGACCACGGGGTCGTCATCCCTGAGGGACTGGTGGTCGGCGAGGATCCGGAACTCGATGCCCGTCGCTTCCGCCGCTCCGAAAACGGCGTCTGCCTGATAACCCAGACGATGATCGACAAACTGGACATGTGAACCTGATGAAAGTTCTCTCCGTCGCCTCCGAGCTTTATCCGTTGATTAAGACCGGCGGCCTGGCAGATGTCGCCGGCGCCCTTCCGCTTGCGCTGAAAGCGCATGATATCGATACCCGGACGCTGATCCCCGGCTATCCGGCGGTGATGAAGGCGATCAGGAAGGCGGTGAAGCGGGTCGAGTTCACCGATCAGCTCGGAGAGCATGCCACCCTGCTTGAGGCCAAACATGAAGGCCTCGACGTTCTGGTTCTCGATTCGCCCACGCTTTTCGAACGCTCGGGCGGCCCCTATGTCGACCCGGCCTCCCGCGATTATCCCGACAACTGGAAGCGGTTTGCCGTGCTTTCAAAAGCCGGCGCGGAGATCGCGGCAGGCGGCCTTCCCGGCTGGCAGCCCGATCTGATCCATGTGCACGACTGGCAGACGGCGCTGACCCCCGTCTACATGCGCTATGCCGAGACGCCGGAACTGCCGAGCCTCATCACCATTCACAACATCGCCTTTCAGGGACAGTTCCCCGCCAGCTATTTCCCCTATCTCGGTCTTCCGCCCCATGCCTATTGGGAGGCGCTCGAATATTACGGCACCATGAGCTACCTGAAGGCGGGTCTCTCAACCGCCCATGCGCTCAGCACCGTCAGCCCCTCCTACGCGGAGGAGATCCTGACGCCGGAATTCGGCATGGGGCTGGAGGGTATCATCGCCAGCCGTGCCAACGATCTCTACGGCATCGTCAACGGTATCGACGCCCAGGTCTGGAACCCCTCAACCGATCCGCTGATCGCCACGCAATATGCCTCGGGCGCGCTGAAGAAACGTCAGGCGAACCGCGCGGCCCTCGTCGCCCGCTTCGGCCTCGATGAGGATGACGGCCCGATCTTTTCCATCGTCTCCCGCCTGACCTGGCAGAAGGGCATGGACCTGCTCGGCGAGGTGATCGAGGACATCGTATCGGCCGGGGCGAAGCTCGCCATTCTAGGCTCCGGCGAAAGCGCACTGGAGGCGCAGTTGCTTGCCGCCGCTTCGCGCTACCGCAATCGTATCGGGGTGGTCATCGGTTTCGACGAACCGCTGTCGCATCTCATGCAGGCCGGCGCCGACGCCATCCTGATACCCTCCCGCTTCGAACCCTGTGGCCTGACCCAGCTTTATGCCCTGCGCTACGGCTGCGTGCCCGTGGTCGCCCGCACCGGCGGCCTTGCCGACACGATCGTCGATGCTAATGAAGCAGCTCTTGCCGGCGGCGTTGCCACCGGCATCCAGTTCGCGCCTGTGACCGCGAATGCCCTGCGTCGCGCCATCCAGCGCACGATGAGGCTCTATCGCGATCCCAGGGCATGGGCGCAGCTTCAGAAACAGGGTATGAAGAGCGACGTCTCCTGGGGGCGCAGCGCCGAACGCTACGCCGAACTTTATCAACGCCTCGTTTCGAAAGGCCATTAAGTCCATGATATCGACTGTTGCCACCAAGCCCTTCTCGGACCAGAAGCCCGGCACCTCGGGCCTGCGCAAGAAGGTCCCGGTCTTCCAGCAGGAAAATTATGCAGAGAACTTCATCCAGTCGATTTTCGATTCGCTGGAAGGCTTTCAGGGCAAGACGCTGGTCGTCGGCGGCGACGGCCGCTACTATAACCGCGAGGTGATCCAGAAGGTCATCAAAATGGCCGCAGCCAACGGCTTCGGCAAGGTCATGGTCGGCAAGGGCGGCATTCTCTCGACGCCCGCCGCCTCCCATGTCATCCGCAAATACAAGGCCTTCGGCGGCATCGTTCTGTCGGCCAGCCACAATCCCGGCGGCCCGACCGAAGACTTCGGCATCAAATACAACATCGGCAATGGCGGCCCGGCACCGGAAAAGATCACCGACGCGATCTTTGCCCGCTCGAAGGTCATCACCAGCTATCGCATCGTCGCAGCCGACGATCTCGACCTCGACAATATCGGCGCCTTTGAAGTCGGCGGCATGCAGGTCCAGGTCATCGATCCCGTCTCCGACTATGCCGAACTGATGGAGGAGCTTTTCGACTTCTCCGCCATCCGCAACCTGTTCGGCCTCGGCTTCCGCATGGTGTTCGACGCCATGAGCGCGGTGACCGGTCCCTATGCCAAGGAAATCATCGAGGGGCGCCTGCGCGCGCCCGAAGGCACGGTCCGCAACTTCACGCCGCTGCCGGATTTCGGCGGCCATCATCCGGACCCGAACCTTGTCCATGCCAAGGAACTCTATGACGAGATGATGAGCGGCAAGGACGCGCCCGATTTCGGCGCCGCCTCCGACGGCGACGGCGACCGCAACCTCATCATCGGCAAGGGCATTTTCGTTACGCCGTCGGACAGCCTCGCCATTCTGGCGGCCAATGCCCACCTGGCGCCCGGCTACAACGGCGGGATCGCCGGCATCGCCCGTTCGATGCCGACCAGCGCCGCCGCCGACAAGGTGGCCGAAAAGCTCGGCATCGGCATCTACGAGACCCCCACCGGCTGGAAATTCTTCGGCAATCTGCTCGACGCCGGCAAGGTCACGATCTGCGGCGAGGAAAGCGCCGGCACCGGATCGAACCATGTGCGCGAGAAGGACGGGCTCTGGGCGGTGCTGCTCTGGCTGAACATTCTCGCCGTTCGCGGCGAAAGCATGCAAGACATCGTTTCCCAGCACTGGGCGACCTATGGCCGCAACTACTATTCGCGCCACGATTACGAAGCCGTCGACACGGACGCCGCCAACGGCCTCATGGATACCCTGCGCGGCAAGCTCGCGACCCTGCCCGGCGCGAAGTTCGGCGACCTCGTGGTCAGCGCCGCCGACGATTTCGCCTATCACGATCCGATCGACCAGTCGGTCAGCAAGAACCAGGGCATCCGTATCTTCTTCGAAGGCGGCTCCCGCATCGTCTTCCGCCTTTCCGGCACCGGCACCTCGGGCGCGACGCTGCGCGTCTACATCGAACGCTATGAGCCGGACGCAAACCGCCACGATCTCGAGACCCAGTCGGCCCTCGCCGACCTGATCGCGGCGGCCGAAAGCATTGCTGAAATCAGCAGCCGCACCGGCCGCGATGCGCCGACCGTAATCACCTGATCGCGGCGGCTCCATGAACCCGATCGAAAGCCGGCATGGCGGAGTGGTCCTCACCGACACAGGCGCGGATTTCGCCGTCTGGTCCCGCCACGCCGAGCAGATCGATCTCTGCCTTTATGACGTCAATGGCGGCGGAGAAATCTGCCGTCTTCCGATGACGCGCGGTGAAGGCGACGTATTTCGATTGCATGTGGAAGGCGTCACCGAAGGCGCCCATTACGGTTATCGCGCCCACGGGCACTACGCCCCGGACCATGGCTGGTGGTTCGATCCGTCCAAACTGCTCGTCGATCCCTACGCCAAGGAACTGGACCGGCCCTTCGTCCACGATGTCAGGCTTTCGACCTTCGGGGTCGATACCGCTCCCCTCGTTCCGAAATCGGTCGTGACGCGTGACCGGCTCGCCCGGCCGATGATGACGCTCATGCCCAAGGGCGGCTTCATCTACGAGATCGCGGTCAGGCCCTTCACCATCCGCCATCCCGACGTGCCGAAGAACCTGCGCGGCACAGTCGCGGCACTCGCCCATCCCGCGGTGATCGATCACCTGAAGCGGCTCGGCGTCGACGCCATCGAACTGATGCCGATCGTCGCCTGGATCGATGAACGGCATCTGCCGCCGCTCGGACTGACCAATGGCTGGGGCTACAATCCGGTCGCCTTCATGGCACTCGATCCCCGCATCGTGCCCGGCGGCGTCGCCGAACTGCGCGACACCGTCGCCGCCCTGCATGCCGCGGGGATCGGCGTCATTCTCGACCTGGTCTTCAACCACACGGGCGAGAGCGACCGGCTCGGCACCACGCTTTCGCTGCGCGGGCTCGACAACCTCTCCTTCTACCGTCACCTTCCCGACAATCCCGGCATACTGGTGAACGACACCGGCACCGGCAACACGCTGGCCTGCGATCATCTGCATGTTCGTCAACTGATCGTCAGTACCTTGCGGCATTTCGTGCTTCACGCGGGCGTCGACGGTTTCCGCTTCGATCTCGCGCCCATCCTCGGCCGCTCCCTGAGCGGCTTTCATTCAAACGCGAGAACGCTGCAGGCGATCCTGCGGGATGACATTCTGGAAGATCGGGTGATGATCGCCGAACCCTGGGACATCGGTCCCGGCGGGTATCAGCTCGGCAATTTCCCCGCACCCTTCTTGGAATGGAACGATCGTGCGCGGGACAATATCCGGCGCTACTGGCGTGGCGATGCGCATACGACCGGCGCGCTCGCCACCGCGCTCGCCGGCTCTTCCGACGTCTTTGCCCGGGACGGAGCCGCCACCACGCGCAGCGTCAACTTCATCGCCGCCCATGACGGCTTCACCCTGTTCGATCTCGTCTCCCACAGCCACAAGCGCAATGGCAAGAACGGCGAGAACAACCGCGACGGCCACGACGAGAACTATTCCTGGAACAACGGCGTGGAGGGCGAAACCCATAACCGGACGGTTCGCCGCCAGCGCCGGCAGGACGTTATCGCTCTTCTGTCCACCCTCTTTGCCAGCCGCGGCGCGATCATGCTGACGGCCGGCGACGAGTTCGGTCGCACCCAGCACGGCAACAACAACGCCTATTGCCAGGACAACGAGATGACCTGGCTGAACTGGGAAGCGCTGGACGAGGAACTGCTGGAGGCGACGGTGGCGCTGTCCGCCATGCGCAAGCGCTTCTCGGTATTCTCGCAGATCGAATTCTTCAACGGCGGGGGCGATGTCGCCTGGTTTTCCGCAAGAGGTCTCCCGATGACCGTTGCGGAATGGGAAGAGGCGGACAGCGCCACCTTCGGCATGATCCTCTCCACCTGGGACCGCAAGCTTCTCGCGGAGGTTCGTCTCGCCGTGCTGTTCAACCGGTCCCATGCCGGGCAGGATTTCGTGCTGCAGCCCGCCGCCGGGCGCAAATGGCGCAAGCTGTCATCAGGCCGTAGCGCGCCGCTGATTCATTTGAAGCCGCGGTCGGTGGAGTTTTTCATCGAGTCCTGATTATTGTGTCCACCTCGCCCCCGGCTGTGCTACGACAGCCGCCAAACTCCTGGAAGTATTCTCGATTTGTCAATTCGATGAGGTTCTTGTGCCTGTTGAGATTTCTCTGTCGGACGTCCCCGGCCTGGTCGGAAAGGAAATCGGACTTTCGAACTGGATCACGGTCGACCAGACGATGATCGACGCCTTTGCCGGCGCCACCGACGACCACCAGTTCATCCATGTCGATCCCGTGCGCGCGGCAGCCGAAACCTCCTTCGGCGGTACCATCGCCCACGGTTTCCTGACGCTTTCGCTGCTTTCCGCGATGAACTACGACTGCCTGCCGAAGATCCGCGAACAGACGATGGGCATCAACTACGGCTTCGACAAGATCCGCTTCATGTCGCCGGTTCGCTGCGGCAAGCGCATCCGCGGTCACTTCGTCTTGTCCGAGGCCCGTTTTCGCGGCGCCGGCATGATGATGACCACCTATGACGTCAGCATCGAGATCGAGGACGAGAAGAAACCGGCGCTGACCGCCACCTGGATCACCATCGTCCAGTTCGACCCGAAGGATCGCCCCGAAGGAGTGTAAGAATGGCAGAGCCGGACATCGTTCGTCAGTCCTTCCTGCGTCAGGCAAAGGCATGCAGCGATCTCGGTTCGTCCTTCACCGCGCGGCTCTGCAATCTCGCCGCCGAGCGTCTGGATGAAGACACGGCGGTTGGAGAACATATCCTGAGTTGGCAAGGGGACCCGACCGGCACCGGCGATGCCCTCGCGCTGCGTCTCGCGGGGTCCCTCCACGCGCTGGTGCTCTTAGGTTCAGACGTCTCCCTCGCCGCCGCCTATCCTCCCAACGCCGTTGACGACGAGACCCTCTGGCAAGTCTGCAAGACAGCCTTCAGGCGCGACGAGGCATTCATCCTCGAACGCCTGCTCTCCGCCCCGCAGACCAATGAGGTCCGACGTTCGGCTGCCCTTCTGCCGGGTTTTCTCACGATTGCACAACTCTTCGGAAAACCGCTCGTCCTCTCCGAAGTCGGCGCAAGCGCCGGTCTCAACCTGCAATGGGACCGCTATTCCTATCGCCTCGGCGATTTCGTCTGGGGACCGGAATCCCCCGTTGCCCTGGCGCCGGAGTGGCAGGGACCGCCGCCGCCAGCCGCTGAAATCCATATCGCGGAACGATCCGGCTGCGATCTCAACCCGCTCGACCCGGCCTCGCCCGAAGACCGGCTCCGCCTGATGTCCTACATATGGGCCGACCAGAGCGACCGTCTGGAACGCACCCGCCATGCGCTCGAAATCGCCGTCGAAAATCGTCTCGCCGTAGAAAGGTCCGATGCGATCGAATGGCTGGAAAGGCGGCTCACGACCTCCCGCCCCGGCGCGGTTCATGTCGTCTATCACACGATTGCCTGGCAATATCTGCCGGAAGAGCTGAAATGCCGAGGAGAAGAGCTGATCGCGAACGCCGGTTCCCGCGCCACCATCGATTCGCCTGTCGCGCGCTTGCAGATGGAAGCCGATGGCAAACCGGACGGAGCGGCCATGACATTGCAGGTCTGGCCGGACGACGAAAAACACGAAATCGGTCGCGCCGATTTTCATGGCCGCTGGATCAAATGGAAAGGCTGGCCGGGTCTCCTGTAGATCCCCGGCCAGCCAGAAAGTTTGTCAGTTTGTTAGTTGGTCAAGCTGCGTCGTCGGCAGCTTCGGCCAGCAGGCCGAAGGCATATTCCGCAAAGGACCGCCAGCACTCGACGCGGAAGGTCTCCTCGTCGATCCGGTAAAGCACGATCTCGATCTTGCCGAACACCGTGCGGCTGACCGCCCCGACCGGGAAGACCGAAAGCGACAGATCCCGCGGGCAGCCGGCATTGAGCGCGTTCACCGCGCCCTTGCCGGAGACAACGATCGCCGTGTTGCGATGAGAGACATCGGTCGCCGAGTGAACCACGCCCGAAGCCGCGCAATCGGCCATCAGGTCGTTACTCTTCTCGTCGATCAGCAGCCATTCGTCCGGACCGAGCCAGAAGGCGAGCCGCCCCTTGGCGGAGGCGGATGTCTTCGGCTTGACCGGCAGCTTGACGCCGAGGCTCTTGGAGAGAGCCGCCACTTCGTCCGGGCCGGCCCGGAGCGAAACGCGGGCGGCAGGTTCGGCAGGCCTCAGCTTGACCAGAGGCGAACCGCCATGGAAGCCGGTAAGAACGGTCTTGCGTTCAGCGACGGTAGCATCAGCCATTGATGCGTCCCCCTTCCTTGTCAAAGAATACCGTGTCGGTCACTTCGACCGCGATGGTCTTGTCCTTCATCGGCACGTAAAGCGTTTCGCCCATCTTCGCCCGACCGTCGATGACGACGGCCAGCGCGATCGAACGGCCGAGATTTTCCGACCAGTAGGACGAGGTGACATGACCGAGCATGGTCATCGGCTTCGGCTGGTTCGGATTGGCGACGATCTGGCCGCCTTCCTCCAGCACCTCCTTCGGGTCCTTGGTCAGAAGGCCGACGAGTTGCTTGCGGCCCGTCCGGACGAGGTCGGGGCGCTTCAGACCGCGAATACCGACGAAATCCTTCTTCTTCTTGGACACAGCCCAACCATAGCCGGCATCGTCAGGCGTGACCGTACCATCGGTATCCTGGCCGACGATCAGGTAGCCCTTCTCGGCGCGCAGGACGTGCATGGTCTCGGTGCCGTAAAGGCAGGCGCCAAGGCTTTCCGCACGCTTCCAGATCGTCTCGAACACGGCCGCGCCGTAATCGGCGGGAACGTTGACTTCGAAACCGATCTCGCCGGTGAACGACACGCGGAAGAGACGGGTCGGCACGCCGCAGAACTTGCCCTCGGCAATGCTCATATGCGGGAAGGCCTCGTTCGAGATGTCGATGCCTTCGACAAAGGGCGCGATGATATCGCGTGCTTTCGGACCCTGGACGGCGATGACCGCCCACTGCTCGGTCGCAGACGTCAGCCACACCTTGAGATGCGGGAACTCGGTCTGCAGATAATCTTCCATGTGGTTCAGCACGCGCGGCGCACCGCCGGTCGTGGTCGTTACATGGAAGCGATCTTCAGCAAGGCGACCGACGACGCCGTCGTCGTAGATGAAGCCGTCGTCACGGGTCATGATGCCGTAGCGGCATTTGCCGGGCTTCAGCGTATCCCAGGCATTGGTGTACATCAGGTTCAGGAATTCGGCGGCATCCGGACCCACGACCTCGATCTTGCCGAGCGTCGATGCGTTGAACACGCCGGCGGTCTCGCGAACCGTCCAGCACTCGCGGTTGACTGCCGCATGCATGTCCTCACCCGCACGCGGATAGTACCAGGCGCGCTTCCAGTTGCCGACATCCTCGAACTCGGCGCCGAGCGATACCTCGAGATCGTGCATCGGCGTCTTGCGGGTCGGATCGAACAGGTCGCCGCGCGAATGGTTGATGAGCGTACCGAAGGTGACCGGCGTATAGGGCGCGCGGAAGGTGGTGAGACCCACCTTCGGGATTTCCTTGCCGAGCATTTCCGCAGCGATGGCAAGGCCGTGCATGTTGGAAAGCTTGCCCTGATCCGACGCCATGCCATTGGTGGTGAAGCGCTTGATGTGCTCGATCGAGTGCATGCCCTCGCGAACGGCGAGACGGATGTCCTTGGCGCAGACGTCGTGCTGGAAGTCGATGAACGCCTTGACGTTGCTGTCGCGTCCCGCGCCTTCGGCAGCGCCGATCATGCCGCCGGTCCAGTCGAAGGCATTGGCGCCGGTCGGCGCCTGCGAGGCCGAACCGGTGGCGCCGGCAGCCTTGGCCATGGCGGCACCGGCGGCCGAGCCCTCGTCGAGGATGGCCTGCAGGTCATCGGTGCCGTTGCAGGTACCGATGCATATGCTGTCCTGCGCATAGACGTCCGGCAGGAACCGATCGTTGATCGCATCGAACTTCAGCTTGCCGCGCGACTGCGAGAACAGGTGGACCGAAGGCGTCCAGCCGGCTGAAACGATCAGCGCATCGACCTCGATCTTGCGGGCGGAACCGCCGCCATTGCGCTTGACCGACATGGAGCGGACCCGCAGTCGACCTGAGGTGTCGGCAACATAGTGACCGGTCAGCACCTCGATACCGAGCGAACGGGCTTCCGTCAGCACCTTTTCGCCGGGCTTTTCCCGGCAATCGACGATTGCGGCGATGGTGACGCCGGCCTTGCGCAGATCGATTGCGGCTTCATAGGCCGAGTCGTGCGCGGCATAGACGCCGACCTTGGCGCCGACGGTGACGCCGTAGTGGTTGAGGTAGGTGCGGGCGGCCGATGCCAGCATGATGCCGGGGCGGTCGTTGTTCGCGAAGACCATGTGGCGTTCGATGGAGCCGGTGGCGAGAACCACCTTCTTCGCCCGCACCTGCCAGAGCCGCTCGCGCGGCGCCGTCTTCGAGGGCTTGGCGATATGATCGGTCACGCGCTCGGCAAGACCGACGAAATTGTGGTTGTAGTAGCCGAAGGCCGTCGTGCGGGTCAGCAGCTTGACATTCGGCATGGCCTTCAGCCGCGCCGCTGTCGCCTGCGCCCAGTCATAGCCGTTCTGGCCGTCGACGGTTGCGCCGGTGTCGTAATGGAAAGCGCCGCCAACTTCCGGCTGCTCGTCGCAAAGGATGACCTGTGCGCCGGCTTCAGCGGCGGCAATTGCCGCTGCGAGGCCTGCCGCTCCCCCACCGACGACGAGCACGTCGCAATGGGCATAGCGAGAGGAATAGTGATCGGGATCTTCTTCCTTCGGCGCCACGCCGAGGCCGGCGGCGCGACGGATGAAGGGCTCATAGACCGAATGCCAGAAGCTCTTCGGCCACATGAAGGTCTTGTAGTAGAAGCCGGCGGCGAAGAAGGGCGAGAAGAAATCGTTGATCTCGCCGATGTCGAGCGACAGCGACGGCCAGCGATTCTGCGTTTCGACCTTCATGCCGTCGAACACTTCCTGCACGGTGGCGCGGACGTTCGGCTGCCGGCGGGCGGCATCGCGGGAGATGTCGAGGAGCGCATTCGGTTCTTCCGGCCCTGCAGTCAGGATGCCGCGCGGACGGTGATACTTGAACGAGCGTCCCGCGAGATGCATGCCATTGGCCAGCATGGCGGAGGCGACGGTATCGCCCTCATAGGCCGTCAGGCTGCGGCCGTCGATGGTGAAACGTGCGGTACGGGCGGGTGTCAGGCGGCCCTTGCCGGCGATACGATTGGCGCCGCTCATTTCGACGCTCCCTTCTCAACAGCGTTCGGCAGCAAGGCGGAGACATCCGCCTTCGGCTCGCCGGCCTTGTAGGTCAAATAGATCTTGTCACTGACGGAATCACGCACGGCGTTGAAGAAGCGGCCGCAGCCGTGCATGTGACGCCAGCGTTCGTAGATCAGTCCCTTGGGATTGTCCCTCAGGAAGAAATAGTCCGCGAATTCTTCATCCGTGATATCGGCAATGTTCTGCGGGCGGGCGATATGCGCTTCGCCGGCGGCGCGGAATTCGAGCTCGGAGCGCTCTTCCTCGCAATAGGGGCATTTGATCAGCAGCATGATGAACGTCCTTTAAGGATCAGTGCGCCACGGCGGCAGCCGCCGCCTCGTCGATCAGGCGACCGGTGCGGAAGCGGTCGAGCGTCAGGCCGGCAGCCAGCCGATGCGGTTCGCCCTTGGCGATGAGATATGCAAACAGGTTCGCCGAACCCGGCGTCGCCTTGAAGCCACCCGTTCCCCAACCGGCGTTGACGAAAAGGTTCGGCACCGGCGTCACACCCTGGATCGGCGAGCGGTCCGAGGTGTTGTCGGTGATGCCGCCCCACTGGCGCATCATCTTGACGCGGCGGAACATCGGGAACAGTTCGCAGATCGCATCCAGCGTGTGGGTGATGATCTGCAGGCCGCCGGTCTGCGAATAGGAATTGTACTGGTCGGTGCCGGCGCCGATGACGAACTCGCCCTTGTCCGACTGCGAAATGTAGGCATGCACCGTGTTCGACATGACGACACAGGGGAAGATCGGCTTCATCGGTTCGGAAACGAGCGCCTGCAGCGGGGTGGAATGCAGCGGCAGGCGCACGCCGGCCATGCCCATGACCACCGAATTGTGCCCCGAGGCCGAAACGCCGACCTTCTTCGCGCCGATGAAGCCACGATTCGTTTCGACGCCGGTCACCTCGCCGTTCGGGCCGCGGCGGATGCCGGTGACTTCGGTGTTCTGGATGATGTGCACGCCACGGTCGGCAGCGGCGCGGGCATAGCCCCAGGCGACAGCATCGTGACGGGCCGTGCCGCCCCGGCGCTGCAGGGCCGCACCGTTGATCGGATAGCGGGCGGTCTTGGAGATATCGAGCGGCGGGCAGAAATCCTTCGCCTGCTCCGGCGTCAGCCACTCGTTGTCGATGCCGTAGAGGTTGTTGGCGTTGATATGGCGCTTGAAGGACTGCATGTCATGGACATTGTGCGACAGCATCATCACGCCGCGCGGCGAGTACATGACGTTGTAGTTGAGCTCCTGGCTCAGCCCTTCCCAGAGCTTCAGCGAGTGCTCGAAAATGTCCATGCTCTCTTCATAGAGGTAGTTGGACCGGATGATCGTGGTGTTTCGGCCGGTATTGCCGCCGCCGATCCAGCCCTTTTCGATCACCGCGACATTGGTAATGCCGTGCTCCTTGGCCAGATAATAGGCTGCACCGAGACCGTGGCCGCCACCGCCGATGATGATGACGTCATAGGACTGGCGCGGCTCGGGAGAGGTCCACTGCGCCTCCCAGCCCTTATGGGCCCTGAGCGCCTCGCGTGCCACGGCAAAGACCGAATATTTGCGCATTCGCCTCAAACTCCTGTAGGTTCAGGCAATTGGGTAGGATCAAACAAGTCGCAAATCAATATGCGTCATGACGGTCGTTTTGCGACGCATTGACGACCGGCTTTCGACACGTACAACATATCCGCAGGAAACACGGATTTTTTCTCCCGGCGCCATGCAGTCTCCGTCTGGACTTCCTTCAAGCGATCTGGTATCTGGCGTCACTAATCGGCGGCCTTCGGGCCGAGCGAAGCTATACTATTTCCGTCGACTCGGATATCGGCGGTTTGCCAACCTAAAACCAAAGGAACGGGATAGACGTGCAGGTACTTGTCCGCGACAACAACGTTGATCAGGCGCTCCGCGCTCTCAAGAAGAAGATGCAGCGCGAAGGCATTTTCCGTGAAATGAAGATGCGCGATTATTATGAAAAGCCCTCGCAGAAGCGCGCACGCGAAAAGGCAGAAGCCGTTCGCCGCGTTCGCAAGCTGGCTCGCAAGCGCGCTCAGCGTGAAGGCCTCATTGCGGCACGTCCCGGCCGTTGATCGGTCGTTTTTTGGACGTTTTCCGATGATCTAAGGGCGGAGGCGATCGGTTCGCAGCCGCTCTTTTGGTATTCAGCTCAACGTGCTGCCGCGGTTCACATCGGATGCGGCCGGTGCGTCCGGATAATGGCAGTCATGACCGCACAACTTCTAGCTCAGTCTCTCGAAACCCTTTCCGCCCGCGGCTTCCGGCGCGGTGGACTTGCCGTTGCGATGGTTGCGGCTCTTGGCCTCGCAGGGTGCCAGACGACTGAAACGTCGGACATGATCCGCATCGACCGGGACCAGGGGTCCGAGGAAAATATCGCCTCGCTGTCGCAGGTCATCAGCGCCAACCCGAACGATCCGGAAGGCTACAATGTCCGAGGATCGGCCTATGGGCGCGCCGGCCAGTTCAGCAAGGCGCTTTCCGACTTCAACACCGCGCTGCAGCTCAACCCCAACTTCTATCAGGCCTATGCGAACCGCGCGCTGGTCTACCGCAATATGGGCAAGCCGGTCGAGGCGGCAGCCGACTACAATGCGGCGCTGAGGATCAACCCGAACTACGACGTCGCCTATATCGGTCGCGGCAATATCTACCGTCAGGCCGGACGCATCGACGAAGCCTTCGGCGACTTCAACCGGGCCATCGAACTCGACACCACCGATGGCCGCGCCTATCACAATCGCGGCCTGATCTATCAGGTGCGCGGTCAGCACGACAAGGCGATCGACGATTTCTCGAAGGCGATCTCCCTCTCCCCGAACTCGCCCGAGCCTTACAACGGCCGTGGCGTGTCCTATATCGCGCTGAATGACGATGAAAACGCTTTCGCCGACTTCAACCACGCGATCGAACTGAACAATCGCCTTGCCGAGTCCTGGGCCAACCAGGCACTGGTCTACGAGCGCCGCGGCGACAAGGCGCGCGCTGCCAAGTCCTACTCGCATGCGCTGCAACTCGACCCGAAATACCTTCCCGCCAAGCAGGGCCTGGCCCGCACGCGCGGCGGCGTCTGAGCCCTCATACGCCCGGCTCGACAAAACGAGCCGGACAAAACAAACCTCGCTTCAGGGAATCACAGCGATCGGAGACTGCGGCATGGGCCGCAGCGGATCGAACAATCTCGCAGATGAACCTTTGGCCCACGGAGCGGCGGCCGTCTCGTCAGACGATCAGGCAGAAAGGCCCGAACGACTGTTCGCGGCACATCGTCCTGTAGCAGGACACCATGATCGCCCCCGCCAGACCGCCTGCAACGATCAGCGCCAGGCTGGCAAAGGCAAAGCCCATGGCTGCGGTCGCCAGTCCGGCGAAGGCGGTGAGCGCAACGGCGGCCAGAGGCATCTTGCGTTCATCGGCAGACAGCACGACGACGGCCCCGACAGCGGTTGAAAGAACGGCCGTCAACAGGAAGAAGCCGGGGACGAGCCAGATCGAGAACAGTAGGAAGGCGACCCCCGCCAGACCGGTCAGCACGGGCCGGAAAGGCTCGAGCGAATGAAGCCGCCGCGACAGCTGGAAACCCATCCTGCGGAAGACGAGCGCCACGCCGCCTCCGAACGCCGCGGCGCCGGAAAGCGTCGCCAGCGCGGTTCCGAGCGACCGCTCGAACTCGGTGGTCACCATGCGCGTATCCCAGAACAATACGCTGGTATCGAGCACGGCAAAGGAAAGCAGGAGGGCGACGAGGCCATGCAGCGCAAGCAGCCCGGCCAGCAGTTGCGCGATCTTTCGAGACGGCGCGGCCATCGCCAGCCACCCACCGAGGGAGCCCCCGACCGAAAGGGCGAGAAGCCCGATCAGCCAACCGCCGAAATTCGGCTCCGCGGCGGCGAGGCCGACCAGGATGCAGCAAGCCAGCCCCAGGGCGATCAGCACGAAATCGGTTCTGTGGAAAACGGCCCCCGGCCTGCCGACCCGCGCCACTGCGAAAATGAGGAAAGCAATCGCTGCGAGTTCGGCCACTGCCGTCAAACCGTTGCCCATTGTCTCAGCCATTTCCCTCGCGTGAAGAGCCCGGCCCCGTGCGCCAGGCCAGCACGAGGCCGGACGACAATCCGACCGCCGAGAGAGCCAGGGCAATGAAGGCAATCGTGCGGCCCGTGCCACTGGGCAGCCGGCCGGTCGCATAGATGGAGGCAGCGGCCAGCGCTGCAGCCAGAAGCCCGGCGGCAAGGATCAGCGTACGGCGGAATCCCCGCCTAGTACCGGCCCCAAACATGAGGCCGGCGACAACCGCCAGTGCAAAGACAGCGAGCCGGAAGAGAAACGGATCGGACGTTTCCGACAGCATGGAAGCCTTTCCCGCAGCCGTCAGGTTCAGCGCAGCAGATAGATGCCGGCTGCACTCAGAATGATGAAGATGAGGAGACCGCCGAAGAAGCCGGCACCGCCGAGAAAACCGGCAGCCATGGCGACCAACAGGGCCACCAGCATCGCAGTGCCGTATTTCGTTCCTGCGATGAAGAGATCGTAGGTCTTTTCATGCTCGGCATAGTTCATCGCCGCTCCCGTTTCGACCGGACCCGCGTGATGTTCGCTCATGCTTCATCTCCCCTTGCGCAGCCGCCATCGCGGCGCTCTCGAAACCCGCGACGCCCGCTCGCCCCCGCCGGGGAATCCGCAGACATCGCCTCCCCTTTCGAAATACACAAAGCCGCAGGCAAGCGCAATCCGCCCTCATCCCGGAAGCATGCGGGCGAGAGGCCGATCGTCAATAATCCCGGCCGGCAACGGCACCGGTGATCCGGCCTGTCGCCACCAGCCTCGCGGACGGCAGGATCGTCAGCGGAGCGACGAGCGGCTCCCCGCCTCTTTCGAACATCAGCCGGCGTTCATAGACGCCCGAATCGAAGAAGGGGTAGCGCTTCAGCAGTTTGTCGCCGGTCGCATGGGTGTTGGTGGCAAGCAGTGTCAGTTCGAAGCCGTAGATATCGGCCATCCGGCGCTCGACGACCGTGTCGGCGTAAAACACGCGCTTGTAGAAGGCGGCATGGGCCGGACGCACATGTTGCAGGACGCGGTCTGCGCGGAAATAGGCGGCCGCGACAATGCTCGGTCTAAGCGTGATATAGGGAAGAACGGGCAGTTCGGCCGCAATCGCCGGATCGGCCGCGAACCGAGCCGGGTCGATCAGCGTCAGGCCCGCATTGAGAAAGCTCTCCATGGCGTCGGGGAAAACGCCCGCCGACTGCGATATCCGGTGCTCCGGCGTCACATGGTGAAGGCGGATCGTGCTGACCAGTTCCTCGAAATAGTAGACCCCGAAGACATAGGCGTGGTCGTCGAAATCGACGTCATCGATCAGGTTTGCGGCCGCAACGGGCAGAACCTCCGCAGCCTTGTAGGCCTTGTAGCGCAGCCGTTCGATGTCTTCCATGTCCTCGCCGGTCTCGATCCGGCGGTATTCGATATTATCCAGGATTCGCATCAGCTTTTGCGCGAATCCATCCCCTTCTGATGGTGCCATGCTCTTGGTGTCTCGTCGATTATTAACGAATTGTTAAGCATAGCTATCATGCACGCGACGCCTCCTACACCTGCTAGGATTAGTAGGTTTCGGTGTTAATTCTTTGTTAAGGTTAACAAATGGTAAACGCGACTGGCGGCGCGAAGATGTTTGCACGATGGCATGGCATCGGCAGGCGCTTGATTGTCATGAAATGGAACGCCGCAAGATGAGAAACGTCAGGCGACGTAAGTCCGGGCTTCGAACTGCTTGCGGCTGGCAAGCTGGCTGATCTCGGCGATGCTCTCGGCGGCCACCGGCATCGAATAGACATAGCCCTGTATAAGATCGGCACAATTATGCTTGATTAGCAGGGCCAGTTGCTCGCGGGTTTCGACGCCCTCGACGACGATCTGCAGGTTGAGGCCGCGCGAAAGGGTGACGATGCCGCGCAAGAGCTTCAGGCGCCTGACATCCTCGCAGATATTGCGCACGAAGGATCGGTCGATCTTCACGACATCGACCGGCAGGGTGTCGAGATAGCTGAGGCTCGAGAACCCCGTGCCGAAATCGTCGATTGCGATGGTGATCCCGTAGCTGCGCAATTGCTCGAGGATAAGCCGTACCGTCGACAGTTCCTCGATGAGGCTGCTCTCCGTCACTTCGAGATGCAGCCGGTGGGATGCCAGACCCGTTTCCGCAAGCACGGACTTCACCGTGCCGATGATGAGTTCGTTGCGCAGGTCCTGCACGGACAGATTGACCGAGACCGTGATGTGCTCGGGCCATTTCACGCAGTCGCGGCAGGCTTTCTCGATCACCTGGCGGGTGATGTCCGAGACAATGCCCATCTCTTCGGCGATCTGGATGAAGATATCCGGCGCGATGGCTCCCTTTTCCGGATGGGTCCAGCGGGCGAGCGCCTCACAGCATTCGAGCGCAGAACCGTCCGGCTTGAACATCGGCTGATAGGCGACGCTGATCTCGCCGCGCTCCACGGCCGCGCGCAAATCCGTCTTCAGCCGCTGCCGCTCCATGTAACGGGCATCCATCTCATCCGCGAAGACGACAAGTCGCCCCCTGCTGCGTGACTTCGCCTCGTACAGGGCAAGGTCGGCCTTGATCTGCCATTCCTCCATCCGCAGTTCCGCGCTGTCCTGGATCACGCAACCGGCCGAGAAGGTCACGGCGATATGCGATGCCTCGACCTCGTAATTGCCTGCCACGCTTGCATGGATGGAGCGCATCCGCGCCTCGATATCGGTATCGCCGCCTCGACCGGGGAAAAACAGCACGAACTGGTCTCCGACGAAGTGACCGACAATCGCCTCGCCCGCGGCAAGCTCCAGCAGCCGGTTGGCGATCGTCACCAGGAGGCGGTCCCCCGTCATATGCCCCTTCGTGTCGTTGACATGCTTGAACTCGTCGACATCGAGCACCATGAAGCCGATCCGCCCCGCATCGGCCTGCTGCGTCGCCTTTTCCTTCACCAGTTCGCTGAAATAGCCCCGCTGTGGCAGGCCGGTCAGCGAGTCGTAGCGCACCATGTGCAGGATCTTGCGGTCCGCCCGAATGCGCGCCGTCACGTCCTCGAAGATAAGGACAACGCCGCCTTGCGGCCGGCGGCTGGCGGAAAATTCGAGAATGAGGTCTTCGGAAAACTGCATCACCGCGCGCGACGTGCTGCCGTCGATCAACTGGGCCAGTTGTTTCTGGATGAGGCTCGGCATGGAGCCGTCGACAAAGCTGTGGCGAACCCCATAGCGCAGCACCACGTCAAGGTCGCAATTCGTCAGCCGTTTGCGCTCGCCGAGGTGCAGAAGCTCGCAGGCCTTGCGATTGATGACCTCGATGCGGTTGTTCGGATCGAGCATGATGAGACCGTGCGTCATGTTGGTGAGCGCGGTGTCGAAGCTCTCCGCGATCCTTGCCATTTCCCGCGAGGCGATGACGTTCTCGTAAAGGAACTCCCTGACGCCGTTGGCCATGGCCCGCGTCGTCATGCCGAAGGGAATGAGCATCAGCGACAGGACGGCCTTGTATAAATCCTGGGCGAGCAGGCTGCCGACCACCATGGGCAGGCAGCAGGCGAGCGTCTGGAGGTCGACGGCAAGTCGCGAGCCGTAATTGCGGCCGACCACGGATACCATCGAGGCCATGGTGACGGCGATGCTCGCCAGTTCGGCGAAACTGTCCTGCAGCACGAGCAGCGCGTAACCGCTGCCTATGCCGAGAATGCCGGCGGTCGAGGCAGCGCCCAGCACGTAACGCAGCTCCCAGCGGCGAATGTCGCTGCGCGTCAGTTCTGTCTTGTCCGTCTTCTGGAAGCGGGTGAACCAGTAGATGCGATTGGCAAACACCGCCACGAAACCGACGCAGAGGAAAAGGTAGAACGCATCGCCGCTTTTCGCATAGATAGCCAGAAACGTCAGGATATGGACGACCATCCCCGTGAACAGCGTGTACCGATTCTCGAAAAGCGAGCTGACGAACGACAGATAAACGTCCGTGGGCACGGCTTTCCTGCTTGCGACCTTCATCCGTGGCCTCCTTGACGCCGGCGACGTTAGGCAAGACGATTTAAAATTCGCTTTCCGGCATTGAGAAAAGGCAACCTATTCCAATTATTGGTCACCGCCCGGCCGATGCCCGACAAGATTGCCACCCTCTCCCCCGGTGCAACCCTGCCCTATAAATTAACAAATCGCAATTTCTTCATGGACAATCCCTGAAGATCGAACCTGCATACACCGGGTGACTGCCTAGGCTTGAACCGTCTTCTCACGAATGAAAAAGCCCGCCTCAGGGTAATGCCGAGAACGCTCCCGGCGGGAGAGACTGGCTGTTTTCGGTATAGACATAAGACGAAAAGCCCTGGAAACGTTGGGGTTCCCCGGTTGCGCGCCAAGTTGCCTTGATCTAAGGACCAGAAGGAGCTCAAGGGGAGAGAACAACAATGAAAATGTTATTGGCCATTGCCCGGCTGATCGACACGATCAACGGGGCCATCGGGCGCTGGGTATCCTGGCTGCTGCTCGCCGCAGTCCTGATTAGCGCCGGCAACGCGGTCGTCCGCAAGGTGTTCGATATCTCGTCCAATGCCTGGCTCGAACTTCAGTGGTATCTCTACGGCACCGTGTTCATGCTGGCCGCCGCCTATGCGCTCCTGAAGAACGACCATGTCCGCATCGATATCGTGTCGAGTTCCTGGAGCAAGAAGACACGAGACCGGATCGACCTGATCCTGCACATCATTTTCCTTCTGCCCTTCACCTTCCTCATGACCTGGCTCGCCTGGCCCTGGTTCTGGGCCTCCTACAGGATCGGCGAAATCTCCTCGAGCGCGGGCGGACTGATCGTCTGGCCGGCGAAGGCGGCCGTGCTCGTCGGCTTCCTGTTGCTCAGCGCCCAGACGCTGTCCGAGATCGTAAAGCGCGCTGCCGTCGTCTTCGGTTATGTGACCGAGACGCCCGAGGCGGAAAACACAACCGAAGCGACGGGGCACTGACATGATCGATTTCATCGCCCACAACCTCGCCCCGATCATGTTCTCCACCGTGATGCTGATGCTTCTGCTCGGCTATCCCGTGGCGTTCACTCTCGCTGCCGGCGGCCTGATCTACTTCGCGATCGGGGTGGAACTCTCTTCCATCTCCCCGGAAATCAAGCTCTTCTGGCCGCTTCTGCAATCCCATCCGGATCGCATCTACGGTATCATGTACAACGATACGCTCCTTTCGATCCCCTTCTTCACCTTGATGGGCTTGATCCTGGAACGGTCGCGGATGGCGGAAGACCTGCTCGATACGATCGGCCAGCTCTTCGGCCCCATCCGCGGTGGCCTCGCCTATGCCGTCATTCTCGTGGGGGCGCTTCTCGGCGCGACGACCGGCGTGGTGGCGGCTTCGGTCATGGCAATGGGGCTCATCTCCCTGCCGATCATGCTGCGCTACCAGTACAATCGCCCGCTCGTCGCCGGCACCATTGCCGCATCGGGCACCCTGGCACAGATCGTGCCGCCCTCCCTCGTTCTCATCGTCATGGCGGACCAGCTCGGCCGTTCGGTCGGCGACATGTATGTTGGCGCGCTTTATCCTGCGATCCTGATCGTCATGGCATATTGCGCTTATATCTTCGTCACATCGATGCTGAAGCCGGACTGGGCGCCGGCCCTGCCTCTGGAAGCGCGCACGCTCGGCGGCGGCGTCACCTCGCTGTTCGTCATGATCGCGGTCACCGTCGGCCTCTATTTCCTCGGCCATGAGGTGCTCTTCACGGGCATTGCAAGCCCGGAGTGGCGGCTCGTCGCCGCCTTGGCTTTCGGCGTTCTCGCGGTCTATCTGGTTGCAATCGCCAACAGCAAATTCGGCCTGAACATCATCTCGCGCTTGACCCAACAGGTCATCATCGTGCTGATCCCGCCGCTGGCTCTTATCTTCCTTGTGCTGGGCACCATCTTCCTCGGCATCGCCACGCCTACGGAAGGCGGAGCCATGGGTGCGACGGGGGCACTGATTCTCGCCGCACTCAAGGGCCGCCTTTCGTTGGCCACGCTGAAACATGCACTGGAAGCGACGACCAAGCTCTCCGCCTTTGTCATGATGATCCTGATCGGTGCGCGCGTCTTCGGCCTCACCTTCTACGGCATCAACGGCAATGTCTGGATCGAAGACCTTCTGACGGCTCTGCCGGGCGGTGAATACGGCTTCCTGATCGTGGTCACGATCATCGTCTTCATCCTCGGATGCTTCATCGACTTCTTCGAAATCGCCTTCATCATGGTGCCGCTGCTCGCTCCCGTGGCGGAAAAGCTCGGCATCGACCTTGTCTGGTTTGGCGTCATCCTGGGCATCAACCTGCAGACCTCCTTCCTGACACCGCCGTTCGGCTTCTCGCTCTTCTACCTCAGGTCCGTGGCTCCTGCGGGCGACTGGAAGGATCAGGCAACCGGCCGGATGATGAAGGGCATGAAGACGCTCGACATCTACAAGGGCGTGCTGCCTTACATCATCATCCAGTTCATCATGATTATCGTGGTGATCGCCTTCCCAAGCCTCGTCATGCGCTACAAGAGCGGCCACACCACGGTTGATCCGGCAGACGTCAAGATCGAGATTCCGGGCTTCGGTGCCGGCGGCGGGATGTCCCTGCCCCCGCTCGGCTCGGACGGCGGCAATGGAGCCCCCGGCGGTTTCGGCCTCCCGCCGCTCGGTTCCGATGGCGGCCTGCCCGGACAGGCGCCGGCAACCGGCACCCCATCCATGGACCTCAGCCAGCCGCCGGTCATCAAGTAAGGTGCTTGCGCCACTAAACAGCGCCAAAGGGCGCTGTTTTTTTCTCTCGAACCCCCAAAAGGAAAAAGGCCCCGGACGCAGCGTCCGGGGCCTTTCTCGTTCATTCGTCGCGCGGAAGGTTCAGAGCTTGCCGGCGCGCTGCTGGATCATCATGAAGGTGTCGAAGGTATATTCGCCGAGCTGCGCCCACAGATAGGCGTCCTTCTTGAAGGCGAGCTGATCGTCATAAACCTTCTTGAAGGTCGGGCTCTGCGCCGAGAGTTCTGCATAGATCCCAAGAGCGGCCTGGTAGCAGGCCTCCAGGATCTCCTGGCTGAACGGACGCAGCACCGTGCCTTCCGCGACGAGCTGCTTCAGCGCCTGCGGGTTCTTCGCATCGTATTTTGCCATCATGTTGGTGTTGGCATAGGCACAGGCATCGGTGAGGATCGCCTGATAATGCTTCGGCAGGCCGTTATACTTCTCGAGGTTGAAGAAGCCGTGGACGACCGGACCGCCTTCCCAGAAACCCGGATAGTAGTAGTACTTGGCCACCTTGTGGAAGCCGAGCTTGGCGTCGTCATAGGGGCCGACGAATTCGGCCGCGTCAATCGTGCCCTTTTCCAGCGCCGGATAGATATCGCCGCCGGCAAGCTGCTGCGGCACGACGCCAACTTTTTCCAGAACCTTGCCGGCCAGACCGGCGATACGCATCTTCAGACCCTTGAGGTCGTCGACGGTGTTGATCTCCTTGCGGAACCAGCCGCCCATCTGCACGCCGGTATTGCCGGCCGGCAGACCATAGAGACCCTGCGTCGCGAAGAACTCGTTCATCAGCGTGTTGCCGTTTCCCTGGTTGTACCAGGCGTTCTGCATGCGGGCATTGAGGCCGAAGGGAATGGCCGTGCCGATGGCGAAGGTCGGCTCCTTGCCCCAGAAATAGTAGGACGTCGTGTGGGCTGCCTCGACGGTGCCGGCCGCAACCGCATCAACCGCCTGCAGGCCGGGCACGATTTCACCGGCCGCGAAGACCTGGATGGTGAAGTTTCCATCGGTGGCCGCCGCAACGCGTTCGGCGATGTCGACCGCACCGCCATAGATGGTGTCGAGCGACTTCGGAAACGACGACGTCAGCCGCCAGGTGATCTTCGGGTTTTCCTGCGCAATGGCAGGTGCGGCGAGTACGGTCGATGCGGCAGCACCCGCACCCGCCACGCCCGCTTTCTTGATAAATGAACGACGATCCATGTAATGACCTCCCAATCATGGTTTGCGCTACCGGCAAGTTCCTTGCGCCCCCTCCCGGCTGCAATGACGGCGAGATGACCATTTTTTCCAAAGCGTTTCAAGCTGCGCCGCAATATTCTTTCGACGCATATTTGCGCTGAGGGCCGCGGCCCGGCGACAATACCTATTTTGTCCGGAAAAACGTCATGCGAGGCCGGACTGACTGCTTCGCCGGAATTTTGCCGCAATCGGTCATTGACTTCCCGGCCATCCTGCGTTCAAGAATCCTGCCCGCCTTTCGGAGACCATCATGCCCAAGCCGATCATTGCCGTTCCCGCCGACATTCGCGAATTCGACGGAACCTCCTGGCATGCGGCCCAGAACCAGTATGTCCGGGCAGCCCTCAATGTCGCCGACGTCATGTCCTTCATCATTCCCGCCTTCGAGGCGGGCAATGACACGGACGCTCTTCTGGATCGGGTCGACGGCCTCCTCGTTTCCGGCTCCGCCACCAATGTGCATCCCTCACTCTATGGCGGGGAGTTCAAGGAAAGCGACGGCCCCTTCGACCCGGCACGCGATGCGACAACGCTGCCGATGATCCGCCGGGCGATCGAGCGGGGCATTCCGCTGCTGGCGATCTGTCGGGGCATCCAGGAACTGAACGTCGCGCTCGGCGGCACGCTCGCAAGCGAGATCCAGGAACAGGAAGGCGTTTGGGACCACCGCAAGCCCCAGCATCCGGACCGCGACGTGATGTACAGCATCCGGCAGGACGTGGTCGTCGCGGAAGGCTCCTGCATCGCCCGCTATCTCGGAACGGGCCGTATTCCCGTCAATTCGCTGCATCGTCAGGCGATCTCGAAGACGGCCCCCGGCCTTCAGGTCGAGGCCATCGCCGATGACGGCACGATCGAAGCCGTGTCCGTGATCGGCGCCAAGGGTTTTGCCATTGGCGTGCAGTGGCATCCGGAATACTGGGCCGAGACCGACAAGCCGTCGCGCGCCCTTTTCGAAGCCTTCGGCGACGCTGTCCGCGCCTATGCGAAGACCCGCGGCTGAGGAAAATCAGGGCAGCATCTGCAAGGCGACACCGGCTCCGGCGGGTTCCAGCGCCTCATAGGCCAGTCCCTTTTTCCGCACGAGCGTCAGCACCACGAGACCGGCGCCATCGCTGAGCGTGACGCGGCCGTCCTCGCCCTGTGTCCAGTTCCGCACCGACGATAGCCTCGGCCACACGTCGTCGCATTCTCTGGGAGCGGAAAAACTCCGGCTGCGGCTTTGCAGTGTGCCGCCGCGCTCTGCAACGCATGCCCGCTGCCTCGCGGCGTTCGAAATCGAGAATTCAGCCGGCGGCGCAATGATCGAGCCGGTTGCGCTGGCCCGGATGGAGCCCGAGACGACCGGGTCGAAGGCCGGATTTCGCAGGCCCGCAGTCTCGTTCCGCCATCCATAGATGCCGGCCGCGGCGGCGCCCGCCACGGAAAGTCCGGCAGCCAATACGAAAACGTAAGTCTTCACCCGCACATCCCCCGCCAGCAATCGCCCGCCCGTCGATGAGCTTGGATGCGCAAGCTTGCGGAAAGCTGGAGATTGCAGCAGGTCACGCTGATTCCTGCGGCGTTTCCGGCACCGGCGTCAGCGCCTTGCCGGTCGAGAACCAGGAAACCAGATTGTCGACGACGAGATCGGCCATGGCGTTGCGCGTCGGCAGCGACGCCGAGGCCACATGCGGAAGCAGCGAGACATTGGGCAGATCGATAAGCTCCTGCGGAACGTCGGGCTCGTTGGCAAAGACATCGAGACCGGCCGCTGCGATCGTGCCTTGCTTCAAGGCCGTAACGAGCGCCGACTGGTCGACCGTCGTGCCACGCCCCACATTGATGAGGACGCCATTCGGCCCGAGCGCCTTCAACACTTCGGCATCGATCGAGCCCGTGGTTTCCGGCGTCTTCGGCACGATGGAAATCAGCGTATCGACCGCTTCCGCGAGGCTCAGAAGGCTTGCGTGATAACCATAGGACACGTCCGCCCGCGGCCGCCGGGTGTGATAGCTGATCTTCACCTTGAACGGTTCGAGCCGTCGCGCGATCTCGATGCCGATCCGCCCGAGCCCCTGCAGCCCGACATGCCGCCCCTTCAGCGAAAGCGGCGTCAGCGGGAAATGTCCTTCCGAAACCCAGCGGCCCTGGCGAAGCCATGCCTCCGCCTGCGGCAGCCGTCGCACGGTGTTGATGAGCAGGGCGACGGTCGTATCGGCCACCTCGTCATTGAGAACATCCGGCGAGTTCGTGACAACGATGCCGCGTTGGGCAGCGGCGCCGACATCCACACCGTCATAGCCGACGCCAAAATTGGAGATGATCTCCAGGTTGGGCAGGCGTGCGATCCACGATGCCGGGAGGGCGCCGGAAACCGCGACCCCGCGCACCAGCGCCGCTTCATCCTCGGAAATGTCGAGCGTCGGCCCATGGGGCACGGCAACGATATCGAAGGCCTCGCTCAACCGCGCGATGACGCGCGGGTTGATGTAACCGGGTACGAGGATTGCGACGCGGTCTTTGGTCATGCTTGGATAATCCTGTCTGTCTCAGCGGTTGATGGGGCCGGTCGACTGACGAATCCGCATTTCCGGCTTGATAAGATGAATGCCGTCCGGCTCGTGGCTGCCTGCCAGCTTATCCAGAAGCGCCCGGGCTGCAAGCCGTCCGACCTCCGCCTGACCGTTCCAGACGGTGGTCAGCGCCGGTGTGGCGATGGAAGCCTCCTCGAGATCGTCATAACCGGTGACCGAAATATCCCGGCCGGGCACCAGCCCGGCGCGGGCAATACCGTTCATCAGGCCGATGGCGACGAGATCGTTCCAGCAGACGGCCGCCGTCGGCTTCTGCGGCAGGGACAGGAAATGCACCGCCGCCTCGAAGCCGCCCTGTTTCGTTCGCGGTCCGGGAATGCGCAGGTTCGGGTCCACCTCGATCCCCGCCTTGCGCAGCGCGCTGACATAGCCCTGATAGCGGTCGCGGCCCGTCGAGGTCTGGTCGGTGCCGCCGATCATCGCGATGGTGCGGTGACCGAGACCGATCAGGTGGTTGGTGGCAAGCGAAATGCCATAGCTGTCATCGCCGCGATAGATCGGCACGTCGACACCGTCCATCGAGCGTGCGACGAAGATCGCCGGCATGCCGTTATCCTCTGCGAGGCGCACATCCTCAGGCGGCGTGCCGATCGCCGGCGACATGATGACACCATCGCCTCCGAGTTGCAGCAGCGTCTCGATGAACATCCGCTGCTTGTCGACGGAATCGTAGTGGTTCGAAAGAATGAAGGTGTGACGGCTCCGGTCGAGCTCGCTTTCGATCGCCTTCAGGATTTCTCCGTAGAACGGGTTCATGATGTCATGCACAACGACACCGATGATGCCCGACCGGGACGTCCGGAGGCTGGCTGCACGACGATTGTAGATATAGCCGAGGGCGCGTGCCTGTTCCTTGATCTTTTCCCGCGTATCGGCCGCAACCAGCGGACTGTCGCGCAAGGCGAGCGATATGGTTGCGGTGGACAATCCGAGCGATTCGGCAATCGTTGAAAGTTTGACCTTCTGAGCCACTTTTCCTCCCCCGTGACAGACAACTTCCCGCGCCGGCCGTCACACCCTGCGCTTAAATTTTTTAATTAAATATTTTAAGCGCATATTTCAATTCATTCTTTCGCCGAAGATCAGCGCTTCTCCGAATCGCCCCTCAGGTTTTCCTCGACGGTCACCAATAGACGGGCCAGCACCTTTACCTCCTTGCCGGACAATCCTCTGGTAGCCACACGTTCGCAGTCGTCGGCCGCGCTCGCGATCCTTTCGATACTGTTGCGCCCCTCTTCCGTGAGATAAACCTTGGTCAGGCGCGCATCCTTGTCGTCGGCGCGGCGCATCACGAAACCCTGCGCCTCCATGCGGCCGATGGTGCGCGTCATGGTCGGCGCCTTGACGCCGAGCCGTTGCGCAAGCGCCCCCGGCGTGATCCCGTCTTCTTCTCCGAGAAGCTGCATGACGCCGTCCTGCCCGGCATAGAGGCCGCTATCGGCAAGATTGTGGGAAAGCCTGGTGCGCATGGTGCGGGCAAGTTGTGTGACGAGAACGGTGAGCGGTACACCGGCAGCGCCGGCGTCCTTCTTCTTGCCGCTCTTGTTTTTCTTCTCGCCTTTGTCCTTGTCGCCCTTGTCTTTTTTGGACATTCTGCCTCCCGCGCCGCTTGATGACGGCTTTCCTTCTTTGCGCCGGCTGAAACTCTGGCGTTGAAATCCATAGCGAAAATAAAAGACAGAAACCAGATGGCGAAGCCCAGGCCGCACTTCGATGACAACGACTTCACGACACCTGTGGAGGAACGCCGCGACTGGATCGCCGTCCTGCCCCTTGGCGCCCACGAGCAGCACGGCCCTCACCTGCCCTTCGAGACCGATGCCCTGATCGCACAAGGCCTTGTCGAAAGGCTGCTTGCGCAACTCCCCGAAGACCTGCCCGTCACCTTTCTGCCCGTCGAACCCGTCGGCTATTCGCCCGAACATATGGACGTCGAGGGTACGAAAAGCCTTGCATTCGACGAGGCCGTCAACCGCTGGCTGGCGATAGCCGAAGACCTCTCCCGCAAGGGCATACTCAAGCTTGTCCTCCTGAATGCCCATGGCGGAAATTCCCCGCTGATGACCGTCGTCGTTACGGAAGCGCGGCTGCGTTTCGACATGCTGGCGGTCGCGACCAGCTGGACCCGCTTCGGCGTGCCCGAAGGCGTCATTTCGCCTGAGGCCAAGGCAATCGACATCCATGGCGGGCTGATCGAGACGTCGGTGATGCTCGCGCTCCATCCCGAACGGGTCGACATGTCAAAGGCCCGCGACTTCCCCTCCCGCCAGACCCGGTTTGCCGAGATGTTCAGCCATCTGCGCGCCTACGGCCCGCATGCCTTCGGCTGGAAGATGTCCGATCTCAACGGGGAAGGCGTTGCCGGCAACGCGGCTGCAGCCACCGCCGAAGCCGGGGAAAAGCTGATCGCCCATGCCGTGAGGGGCCTCACCGAACTTTTGAGAGACGTCCACCGCTTCGACATCGATACTTTTGTCTGCGCAGGTGCAAACCGGTCCTCTCAACAAAGCCTTTGAACTCGTCCGAGCCAGCGCCTATATGGGGTAACACCATTACGGCGCGCCCCGCGCTTTCCACCTCATCGAGGACCCCATGACCGAAGCTGCCGCAAAACCCATTCCCGTCACCGTGCTGACCGGCTACCTTGGCGCCGGCAAGACGACGCTGCTCAACCGCATTCTCTCCGAGAACCACGGCAAGAAATATGCGGTCATCGTCAACGAATTCGGCGAAATCGGCATCGACAACGACCTCATCGTGGAATCCGACGAGGAAATCTACGAAATGAACAACGGCTGCGTCTGCTGCACCGTGCGCGGCGACCTGATCCGCGTGGTCGAGGGCCTGATGCGCCGTCCAGGCCGTTTCGACGGCATTATCGTCGAAACCACCGGCCTTGCCGATCCGGTGCCGGTCGCCCAGACCTTCTTCATGGATGACGACGTTCGCTCCAAGACCGAACTCGACGCCGTGGTTGCCCTGGTGGACGCCAAGCATCTGCCGCTGCGCCTGAAGGACAGCCGCGAGGCGGAAGACCAGATCGCCTTTGCCGACGTCGTCGTCATCAACAAGACCGACCTCGTCAGCCATGACGAACTGCACCGCATCGAGGACATCGTCCGCGCCATCAACCCGTCGGCCCGCATCTACGCAACCACCCGTTCTGGCGTCGATCTTGCCCGCGTGCTGAACCAGGGCGCCTTCAACCTCGAGCGCGCCCTCGAAAACGACCCGCATTTCCTTGACCATGACGATCCGGATCATGTCTGCGGTCCCGAATGCGGTCACGACCACCATCATCACCACGACCATGACCATGACCACCATCATCACGATCATGACCACGGTCATCATGGTCACCATCACCACGATCATGGCCCCTCGCCGATCCACGACGTGACGGTCACCTCGATCTCGCTGCGCGGCGGCGAAATGAACCCCGACCGCTTCTTCCCCTGGATTCAGAAGGTCACCCAGACCGATGGCCCGAACATCCTGCGCCTCAAGGGCATCATCGCCTTCAAGGGCGACGAGGAACGTTACGTCGTGCAGGGCGTGCACATGATTATCGAAGGCGATCACCAGCGTCCGTGGAAGGACGGAGAAAAGCGCGAGACCCGCCTCGTGTTCATCGGCCGCGATCTCGACCGCGAAAAGCTCGAGAGGAGCTTCCACGCCTGCGAGGCTTCGGCATGACGCCGAAGCCTGCGCCACATTTTACGACGAAAGCCATGCCTGAAGGAAAGACTGCCTGATGCCGACGGTTGCCCCTCTCGACCTCGAAGGTCACGTCGTCACCTGCGCATTCCTCGGAGACATTCCCGTCTTTGCGACCGCCGCCGGCACGATCCATCGTCTCGACGGCGGGGAAAAGGTGACGGAAGCCCATCAGGGCCTGCTCGCCTGCGTCAAGGACGTGTCCAACCAGACCCTCGTCACCGGCGGGGAAGACGGCAAGGTGCTGCGCATCGCCCATGACGGCTCGGTCGCCGAGCTTGCCCATGTCCCGCGCAAATGGATCTCCGTGGTCGCTGCCGGCCCGCAGGGCGCGGTCGGCTATTCCTACGGCAAGATTGCCCATGTCCGCCTCGCCGATGGCACGATGAAGGAGTTCACCGAAGAGCGCACCGTGGAGGGCATCGACTTCGCCCCCAAGGGCATGCGCATTGCGGTTGCCCGCTATAACGGCGTGACGCTTCACTGGGTCGGCACCAGCGGGGCGCCGGTCGATCTCGAATGGAAGGGCGCCCACACTGGTGTGACATTCTCGCCCGACGGCCGCTTCGTCGTCACCATGATGCAGGAAAACGCGCTGCATGGCTGGAAACTCGACGGCAAGGCGAACGACACCCGCCACATGCGCATGACCGGCTACCCCGCCAAGGTCAAATCCCTGTCGTGGTCGGTGAAGGGCAAGTGGCTTGCCTCCTCCGGAGCGCCTGCGGCCATCGTCTGGCCTTTCTCCGGCAAGGACGGCCCGATGGGCAAGGCGCCGCTGGAACTCGGCACCCGCGCCAACATCATGGTGAGCCAGGTCGCCTTCCACCCCGCCGAAGAAGTGCTCGCCATAGGCTTCGTCGATGGCATGATCCTCGCCGTGCGCATCGCCGACGGCAAGGAGGCACTGCTTCGCCGCCCCGGCAAGGGAGCGATTACATCGATGGGCTGGAGCGCCAACGGCAAGCTTCTGGCCTTTGCATCGGACGCCGGCGATTGCGGCGTCATCGACATCACCGCCTGACGATCCCGGCGACGGCCGGAACGACCGACCGCCGCCGAACCGATATCAAACGGCGCGCTCAAGCACGAAGGGCACCCCGGTCTCGGCGAGCGTCTTGAGCCGCGACAGGGACTCCGGCCAACCGCCAACCACGGCCTTGCTGGTCGCGGTTTCGCCGCCGAAATCGTCATGCACCAGCGTCAGCTTGCATGCCTTGCCTAGCAGCGGCTCGATCTCAAAAACCACCCGCGACGGCTTGTCGGCAGCAACATCCGGCGCCCATTGCGCGCTGAAGGTGAGAACCAGCCGGCGGGGCGGCTCCATCTCGACGATCTTTCCGCAAATCGCTACCCGCTCGCCCATCATCCAGGCGTAATCGCCCTCGGCACGCCAATCCGTGCGCGACGTCATGTTGAAGTGCTGCCAGAGCGGCGTCTTTTCATCGCTGGTTATGATTTCCCAAACGGTCTCCGCGGATGCACGGATATAGAGTTCGTAGACATGCTTAGGCTGATGTTCGCTCGTCATCTCTTTTTCCTTTTCCATCGTCTCGGCAATCGACTTGATGTCGGCCATCGTCCGGACAAACGGCACCGCATAGCGGGCAATCCAGCGGTCGCTGACCTCCTGAATAGGGACGGCATTGAGGAAGTGAAGCTTTTCTCGCCCGGCCTTCCGCGACACCACGAGATGCGCCGCCTCGAGCACCTTCAAATGCTTCATCACCCCGAACCGGCTGACCGGGAGGTGGCTTTCGAGGTCTCCGAGCGTCCGTCCGCCCCTCTCCTTCAGGAGATCCAGCAGTTCGCGCCGCAGCGGATGGCTGAGAGCAAAGAAAACATCATCGTCCATGGATAGAAAATATGTGACTCATTAGTCACATGTCAAGATGCAACCCCGCGTCGGACTGGGAGCGTTCAACATGACGGCCGCAAAAAAGGCCGGGGGCAAAGCCTCCGGCCTTTCTGCATTCAGCAGTTCCTGATCAGGAGATCAGAAGCGGTAGGTTACACCGGCGCCGATCAGCCACGGATCGAGCTTGGCGCTGCCGCTGAGTTCCGTCCCGCCGACGGTGACATCGAAATCGGGCCTCAGGAAGATCTTCTTGACGTCGAAGTTCACGCCCCAGTGCTCGTTGACCATGTAGTCGAAGCCGACCTGCAGGGCTGCGCCGAAGCTGTTCTTGATGTCGAGATCGTCCGCCGAGGAGGCGTCCTGGCTGTAGAACATGGTGTAGTTGATACCGGCACCGACATAAGGCTTGAAGGCGCCGAAATCGGTGAAGTGATACTGCAGGGTGAGCGTCGGCGGCAGGATCCAGGTGCTGCCGATCTTGCCGAGGCCGTCGATCGAGCCCTCGCCGTAGACGTTGGCGCGGGTCGTGCCGAGGATGAGTTCGGCAGCGATATTGTCGGTGAAGTAATAGGTGATGTCGAGTTCCGGGATGACCGAGTCGCTGTAGGACAGATCCGAACCGGAGACGCCGTCGACCTTGCCTTCGTCATTGGTGATGACCCCCAGACCGCGAACGCGGATCTGCCACGGGCTCAGCGCATCGGCCATCGGCGCTTCCGGAGTGGGCTCCGCCACCGGCGATACGTCCGCTGCACCGGCCGCCTGGCCGATAAGCAGGAATGCAGTGGTTGCAGCAAGGGCGCTGATCCGCCTTGTCCACATCATGGTCATAGGTCTCTCCTTATGAATAAAGGGCTTTTGCCGGGGACGACTATGGACCCGCGAGGCTTGCGTGAGTTGAGCTAGATCAATGCATCTGGCGTTTACCCCACCCACGAAGACAGGAGACCCGCCGCTGTCACAATTTTGCCACAGCCAGAATTGACGAATGATAAAAATGTAGCATGCTGCGTATTTTTTTGCCTTTCCGATACCGCGCCCGCCGCCAACAAGACTCATTTTCGGCGGACTGATTCTCGGATAGAATCTCGCGAGATCCTGAACCGGACGATCGATCCCGATGCGCGCTTCACTCCATTCCGCTGCCCTCATGGTGCTGCTGGCTTTGTCACCCACAGCCACGAAAGCCGCCGAACCCGAACTCGCCGGCCTTGGCGATGCCGTACCCGGCGCATCCTCGGCGACCTTCTTCGATCTCGCGCGCAGCTTCGTTCCCGATCTTCAGCCCGATGGAATGGGCTGGACCGGACATGCTCTCGACGCCAAGCTTTCGAAAAGGCTCGATCTGGAAACGGACTGGCCCGAAGGGCTTGCGATTGACGGCGTGGAAACCGTGACATTCGGCAGCGGCGCGAACCGGCGCCTTGCCGTGCTGTTCGATTTCGGTCCGTTGTCAGAGGAGCCGCTGGCACCGGCGATCCTCGCCCTTTATTCGGCAGAGCGCGAACCGCGGCTGCTCGATGCCGTCGATGTGGGGCTCGACCGCGAGACAGGGCTGGTCTCCCCTGTTGTGCTCGACCTCGGCGACGGGGCACAGGCGCTGGTCAGCGAAAGCAGCCACTGGAATTCGAACCAGACCTACCGGACAACGAGCATCGTGCTTGCTGATACCGACCGGCTGCAGAACATCGACGACATCCTCACCCTGTCGGAGCGCTATTGCGGCCTGAACCGTCTTCAGGAACCGGCAATCTCGGTGGAACCCGAAAAGGCCGGCGGGCGCGCGGCCATTCAGGTCGAGGTCAAGATATACGACGAAAAGGTCGAGGAAAGCTGCGATACGCAGGTGACGCCGTCTGAAACCCGCACTGTCTCCGTGCTCTATCGCTGGAACAGCGAGACGAAAAGCTACAGGCCCGACTCGCAGGATCTGGAAAAGCTGGCGGAAGAAAACGAGAAACGGTTCTGAGCGAGGGGCCGCCTTCGCTCCCTTTCCCCTGAGCTGAAACGACAACGCCCGGCCTCCCTGATGGGGAGCCGGGCGTTGTCTTCGGGATCGAATGTCCCGTCAGAACTTCAGGCCGAGGCCGACATTGACCACATGCTGGTTGAAGTCGGTGTCCACTCCGAGAATGTCCTTTTCGGCATAGTCGTTGTAGCGGTATTCGACACGGGTGAAGAGCTGATCGGTCACGGCGTAGTCGAAGCCGGCGCCGAGGGTCCAGCCGTTCAGCATCTTGTCCTCGCCGAAATCCGGACCGTCGACGGAGAAGTTCGTCGCCGTCCAGCCGCCGGCGGCATAGAGCAATGCGCGATCCATGGCATAACCGACACGGGCGCGGACGGAGCCGTTCAGGCCGGTGTTGACGTCCACGTCGCCATAACTGTTTTCGTTCCAGTCATAGTTCAGGTCGCCTTCGACACCGACGATGACATTGCTGCCGACATCGAAGTTCCAGCCGGCAAAACCGCCGAACCGGCCGCCGTCGAAGTCGTCGGAGGCCGAGCCGACGCCGTCGTAGAAGTCGCCATTGCCCCAGCCATAACCGCCATGGGCACCGACATAGCCACCTGCCCAGGAGAAGACCGGCGTGGTCTCAACGGCTTGCGGCGGCGGCGCAGGTGCCTCGGACACGGCGTCTGCTGCAAGGGCCGTTGTGGAGATTGCCGCTGCGGCAATCGAACCAAGCACAAGTTTCTTCATCATAGAGGTACACTCCCTATCTCGCACTCCCGCCCTGGGCAGGAAAATGCGGTTGGTCATGACGTACATGTCACGGTGCTATAACAAGCACGAGACGCCACTTTGTTCCGCATACGGGGCATTTTTTAGGCGAAGGTGCAAAAGGGACACGGGCGACATGTCCCGTCGACGGCCAGGGAATCGCTCCGACAGGTCCGAGAAGGCCATGACAACAAAAAGGCCCCCTCCCCGTGGATAGGGAGGGGGCACTGCTCCCGCCGCCGCGACGGGATGAAAGGCCCGCGCCCACCCTGGCGGCTCAGATGCCGAAGCCAGCCTGCTGCCGGTACATCGAACTCTGCCGGGAGCGCGGGCCTATCTTATGAAAGTCAGGCTGCGCGGCGATAGGCCGGGCGCGACAGCTTGCGGCCCGAGGCAACCACCATGCCGGCGGCACCTTCGAGCCAGTCCGGCTTGAGCTCCAGCGCAAGGAAGCGCTGGCGGGCGAACGGGCCAGGCATCACCAGATGCTGCGTCTTGCCGGAGAAGAACCCGAACCGCTCGTAATAGGGCGCATCGCCAACCAGCAGGATAGCGCCGTGATCGCGGTTCTTCGCCTCGAGGATGGCCGCACGCATCAGCGCCGCACCGATCCCCTTGCCCTCATGGGCGGCATCGACGGCCAGCGGCCCGAGGAGGAGCGCTTCCACGGCATTGCCGTCACGGCTGACACCCGCTTCGACGTTCCACAGCCGGACGGTGCCGATGACGTGGCCGTCCCGGTCGCGGGCGACGAAGGCGAGCCCTTCTGCCGGCAGACGGCCGCGGCGGATCTTCTCCGACGACTTCTTGCGACGGTCGGCGCCCATGGCGCGGTCGAGCAGCGCTTCGCGCGCAACGACGTCCGCCGGCGTTTCGGCATCGATAACAAAGGCAGGTGCAGGCGCAAAGAATGCGCGCACGCTATCAAGAACAGCGGCCATTGTGGCCTCCCGAACCAAGAGAGTTTCCGATGATGTTGTTTGTTGCCGTGCCGGTCATGCCGGCACGGTCGACATCAGATGACGTAGGCCTTGAGCGGCTCGAAGCCGTTGAAGGCGACCGCCGAGTAGGTGGTCGTATAGGCGCCCGTGCCTTCGATCAGAACTTCGTCGCCGATCGTGAGTGACACCGGCAGCGGATACATGTTCTTCTCGTAAAGCACGTCAGCGGAATCGCAGGTCGGACCGGCGAGCACGCAGGGCTCCATTTCGTCGCCATCGCGGGCGGTGCGGATCGGGTAGCGGATCGCCTCGTCCATGGTTTCGGCGAGACCGCCGAACTTGCCGATGTCCAGGAAGACCCAGCGATGCGTGTCGTTGTCCGACTTCTTCGAGACGAGGACGACCTCGGCCTTGATGACGCCGGCATTGCCCACCATGCCGCGGCCCGGCTCGATGATCGTGCGCGGAATATGGTTGCCGAAGTGCTTCTTCAGCGCGCCGTTGATCGCACGGCCATAGGCCTCAGCCGACGGGATATCGCGCAGGTACTTGGTCGGGAAGCCGCCGCCCATGTTGACCATCTGCAGGTGGATGCCCTGCTTGGCGAGCGAGGTGAAGACGCGCTTGGCATCGCCGAGAGCGGCATCCCAGGCATCGACCTTGGTCATCTGCGAGCCGACATGGAAAGACACGCCATAGGACTCGAGGCCGAGCTGGTGGGCATAGACCAGCACGTCGACCGCCATCTGCGGCACGCAGCCAAACTTGCGCGAAAGCGGCCATTCGGCGCCTTCGCCATCGGTCAACACGCGGCAGAATACGCGGGCGCCGGGAGCGGCGCGCGAGATCTTTTCGACTTCCTCATGGCTGTCGACTGCGAAGAGATCGACGCCGAGAGCGTGCGCGCGGGCGATGTCGCGCTCCTTCTTGATCGTGTTGCCGAAGGAGATGCGGTCGGCCGAAGCGCCGGCGTCGAGCGCCATCTGGATCTCGGCAACCGAAGCGCAGTCGAAGTTCGAACCCATGGAGGCGAGCAGCGACAGGATTTCCGGAGCCGGATTGGCCTTTACGGCATAGTAGATGGAACTGTCCGGCAGGGCGTGACGGAAAGCGCTGTAGTTATCGCGCACGACGTCGAGATCGACCACGAGGCAGGGACCTTCCGGACGTCGGGTGTTGATGAAATCGAGAATACGAGCGGTGGCCATGGGTCTATCCCTCTCAAGTTCCAAAGATCCCGAACCCGTTGCCGGGCGCGGAAGGACAAAGGACGGCGAGACAACGCACGAATCCAGCCGGTGGAGACACTGGTGCCGTACGAACGCTCGACGCGCGAAACGATGGATAAACGCCCTCTCAGTCGAGAGCATAAATCCGCTTTGTCTGCCATGGATTGGAGGGGAAACCCGACCGCACTTCCGGCAATGATGGTGTGCCTCTTCAGTGACCCCGGCTGATGGAAAGCCGGGAGAGAACCAGAAAGGCCCGCACCGTCGTTGCTTCAAGATGTCCTCGCATTTCCCGGTTGGCCGGAATAGCGACTGGAGGGGTTAGTTCCAGGTACCTTACCGATGACCTCACCTTAGGGATAAATCCCAGTTCGAGGGTCGGCGGACACCCACAGGCACGTGCGACTTTGGGCAGCCCGTGAGATATGAATATTCGCCGTCATAATCAAGAGCTTTTTGCACCCTCCCGGCAGAAAATTGATTGAACAATCCTCGATTTTGTTCACTATCCGCAACAGATCAGGGGGAAGACCGCTTCATGGACACGCTCACACGCATTCGCGCCTTCATCGACGTGGTCGAAGCCGAAGGTTTTTCCGCGGCAGCGCGCAAGACCGGACGCTCCAAGGCGCTGCTCTCGAAATATGTGCGGGAACTCGAAGACGAACTCGGAGCCTTGCTCCTCAACCGCACGACGCGGCAGTTTTCGCTGACGGAGGCCGGCCATACTTATTATCGCACGGCCGCCGATATCCTGAAGGAGATCGACAACCTCGCCGACCTCGTTCGCGAGAACAACACCGACCTCAGGGGCAAACTGAAGGTTACGGTGCCCAGAACCTTCATCGACGCGGATGTCGGCCAGTCCCTGATCGATTTCGCCAGGGAGCACCCGGATCTTTCGCTGGAAATCGTCGCCGACGACCGATTCGTCGATATGATCGAAGAAGGCTTCGATCTCGCGATCCGCATCACCCGCCTCGACGATTCCGGCCTGATTGCCAAAAAACTCTCGGATTTCCGCGTCTATGCCTGTGCGACCCCTGCCTTCATCGCGAAGTACGGCCCTCTCCCCCATCCCCAGGAACTGGCCCGGGTGCCCGTTATCATCGACACCAACTCCCGCTCGCATAACAGCGTGAAATTCGTCGAGCCCGATGGCACGCCGGTCTCGGTTGCCGTCAGCGGTCCGATCGAAGTCAACAGCCCGCAGGCGACGTTGCGCGCAGCCCGCGCCGGCCTCGGTATCGCGATGGTCCCGGATTTCATCGCAAAGCCCTATATTGCGTCGGGCGAACTGATATCCCTGTTCGACGAATACCTGCCCCGGGACCGCGGCATCTATGCGGTCTATCCGCACCGGCGCTACCTTCCCGCCAAGGTGCGCGTCTTTGTCGATTACCTTCACGGCTGGTTCCGCAAATATGCGTGAAACGGTGCAAACCGCCGAGGGGTCCCATTTCCGTCCCAATCCCCGGGCATGAGAGAATCACGCGCAAGCCGAAGAAAAAGGAAGAAGGCATGGGAAAGAGACTGGCGATCCTGGCGATGGCTTTGTCGCTCTCGCCTTTTCCGGCTTTCGCCCATCCGCACATCTTCGCCGAAGCCCGCCTCGAAGTGGTGGCCGGCGCGGACGGCTCCGTTGCCGAACTCAGAAATGTCTGGCGCTTCGACGACGTCTTTTCCTCGAGCGTCCTGATGGACTTCGACACAAACAGCGACCTGAAGCTGGATCACAGCGAATTGCACGAGATCGCCGAAACGATCCGCACCTCGCTCGCCGATTACGGCTACTTCACCTTCATCACCAGCGACGGCGCACCGATTTCGGTGGCCAAGCCCGAGACTTTCAACGTCGACTTCAAGGACCAGCAGCTTCTCGTTTTCTTCGTCGTGAAGCCCGAGAAGAAGGTGCCCATCAAGGGCAAGCTCTCCTTCGGCGTTCACGATCCGACGCTTTACACCGCCATCGATTTCTCGAAGGACGACGATATCGTGATCGAGGGCGACGGCTTCCGCCAATGCAAGCACAAGGTCGTTCGTCCGGACCCCGACGAGGTGATCGCCCAGAACCAGTCCACCCTGACGGAAGCATTTTTCAACGATCCCGCCGGCACGGACATGGGCAAGCTCTTTGCGACGCGGCTTGAGGTGACATGCTGATGCGCCGCTTCATCCTGCGATCGCTCGCAGTGGTGGCGGTGATTGCCGCCGCGGCGACGGCTGCCCATGCGGGCTCTCCTCTCGGCATCGGCACCGCCGAGCCGTCCTTTCAGGCGACTGGCCCGTTCGGCGGCTGGCTTGCCTGGATCAACCAGAACCAGCAGGCTTTCTATCGCTCGCTCACCGACACGCTGAAAGCCATGCGGGAAGATCCGTCGTCTCTTTCGCCCCTGCTTGCGCTTTCCTTCGCCTACGGTGTCTTTCATGCAGCAGGTCCGGGCCACGGGAAGGCCGTGATCTCCTCCTACATGATCGCCAACGAAACCGAACTGAAGCGCGGCGTCGCGATCTCCTTCGTCTCCGCCTTCCTGCAGGGCGTGGTAGCGATCGCGATCGTGGCCGCCGCCTATTTCGTACTGCGGGGCACCGGCATCACCATGACGGCGGCGACGAACGCCATGGAAATCGCAAGCTTCGGCATGGTCATCGCCTTCGGCGTCTGGCTGCTGCTGCGGAAATTGAAGAGCATCCGGGTGGCCCGGCAGGCGCCGTTAAGCGCCGGCCTTTTCGATACCGCCGTACCGGTGAATGCCGCAGCGACGACCGGCCTGACCTTCCGCGTCGACGCTTTGGATCACGACCACAAGACCCTTCCTCCGGGGGCGATCTGCGCCGATTGCGGCATGACACACCTGCCCGACCCCAAAATGCTGTCGCAGCAGGATTTCCGTCTGCGCGAGGCGTGGTCGGCAATCGTCGCAGTCGGCCTGCGGCCCTGCTCCGGCGCATTGCTGGTGATGACCTTCGCTCTCCTCAACGGGCTTTATCTCGGCGGCGCCCTGTCGGTTTTCGCCATGGCGCTCGGCACGGCGATCACCGTTTCAGCACTCGCCATCGTCGCCGTCTCGGCAAAATCGCTGGCGGTGCGCGTCTCCGGTCCGGGTTCCGTCGCCGCCCGGCGCGTCGGAACCGCAATCGAGATCGCCGGCGCGCTTTTCGTCATCCTGCTTGGAGCCATACTGCTCGCGGCAGCGCTTCAATCGTGATGCCGGTCGAGGTCGCCGCCCCGTCTGCGCTGGTGGCGGGCGCGAAGCCAGAGAACGATGAAGAAGGACATGATGCCAATCGTTCCGACGGCGGCCGCCAGAACGGGTGAATAATCCCCGATCCACAGCACCACCGTCGGCAGCGCCAGAAGCACCAGCGCAAAACCGATGACGATGATTGCTGCGGCCAGCGCCGGCGAACGCTCCTGCTTCCCGCCGCTCATGCCGCACCGCCCATCGCCAGGCCGGCGCGAATATCTTCAAGCCTGCGGACCTGCCGTCCTTCGGAATCGAAGTTTTCTGGCGCAAGCCACGCTTCGAAGCCCGCCTTCACCACCGGCCATTCGCCGTCGATGATCGAGAACCATGCCGTATCGCGGTTCTTTCCCTTGGACAGCATGTGCTGGCGGAACACGCCTTCGAAGGTGAAGCCGTAGCGCTTCGCCGTCGTCTTGCTGGGTTCGTTCTCGTTGTGGCACTTCCATTCATAGCGTCGATAGCCGAGATCGTCGAAAACATGGCGCGCCATCAGGTAATGCGCCTCCGTCGCAAGCGGGCTGCGGCTCATCGACGGACCGTGTGCGACGCCGCCGACCTCGACGACGCCGTTCGCCGGATCGGCGCGCATGTAGCTCGCCATGCCGACCACCTTACCGGTCTTGTTGTCGTGGAAGACATGCGTAACCCAGCCGCCCTTGGACTGCGCAGCCGCAAGCCATGTATCGAAGTCCCCGATGCCGGCGAAATCCGGCTGGGTGAAATAGGTGAGCAGGGAATTGATACCCATGCCGCCCAGACCGTCCCACAGGGCCTCGAGGTGTTTTTCCCGGTCATAGCCTTCGACGGTGACGAAGCGGCCTTTGAGCGTGACCGGCGTCGGCGCCGGGCAACCCTTGAATGTGGAAAGATCGCGCATGCTTGCCTCGCTAAAGCATGTCGCACAAAAGCGTGCTGCGGTTTTGCGCGACATGCGACGAAATAAGGACTTAAAGCGCACAGAGCGAATCCGAACGATCCCGACACGCTTTAGGTATCGGCAAAGCAGTAGGCCAGCCACCCGTCAAAGGCAACCGGCCCAAATGCGCCATGACTGCCTGCAATCAGACCTTGGCGGCCGAAACCGTCGCCTCGATGTGGTCGACCAGCGCATCGGCAAGGCCGAGACGACCCGCGAGCAGATCGAGATAGCCCCGCTCGGCGCGGCTGTCCGGTTCGATGGCCAGCCGCGAGGCCGTATAGAGCTCGACCTTCTGTTCCTCGGTCTTCGCAGCCGCCACGAGGGAATCGATATCCGTCGGCGCCGAAAGCTCGGCCTCGATGAAGGTCTCCGCCTCCGCGCCGAGGCCGGAGAGGTGGATCTTGTCCATGATGTGACGGCGCTCTTCGGTGTCGATATGGCCATCGGCCTTGGACGCGGCGATCATCGCCCGGACGAGAGCCAGGGCGAAATCGTCACTGGCCGCCGGCGCCTCGGGGCTGAAGGGAGAATCGGCCGGCGGCGGCAGAAGTTCCGGTCCGGCGGAAGCCGCCTCCTGCGGAGCCTTGCCGGCCTGGTAATTCTTGTAGGCCTGATAACCGAGACCCGCGATGGCGGCGAGCCCGCCGAGCTTCAACGCATTGCCGCCCAGCGAGCGGCCGGTCTTGGTGCCGAGCAGAACGGCGGCAATCGCGCCGGTCGCAAGCGGATTGTCCTTGGCGAGCTGGATGATGTCTCCAGCCTTCTGCTTCACGCTGCCGTCGGTGCCCGGCACCTGCGATCCGAGGAATTGGTCAAGCAGCTTCTTCGCATCGAACATCGGTTCTCTCCCTGGCTTTCATTGTCGAAAGCAACATAAGAAGCCGATTATGAAATTACAAAGACGCTGCCAACCTTTCTTCCAGGGAGCTTCGCCGATCAGCCGGCGAGAGCTGCCGCTTCCGCGGCAAGCTTCGTGATGCCCGCCCAGTCACCCGCCGCAACCAGTTCCTTCGGCGCAACCCAGGAACCACCGACGCAGACGACGTTAGGAAGGCTTAGATAATCCTTCGCGTTCTTGAGCGAGATGCCACCGGTCGGGCAGAACAGCGTGCCCGCGAGCGGCGAGGACAGGGCCTTGAGATAGGCCGCGCCGCCGGCCTGTTCGGCGGGGAAGAACTTCAGCACCTGATAGCCTTCTTCGCGAAGGGCCATCACTTCGCTCGCTGTCGCGGCACCCGGCAGCAAGGGAACATCGGAACCGCGCGCGACGTCCAGCAACTCCTGCGTCGTACCGGGGCTGACGATGAACTGCGAGCCGGCATCGACGGCCGCATGGAAATGCGTGGCGTTCAGGATGGTGCCGGCGCCGACAACCGCGCCTTCCACCTCGTCGGCCACCCGGCGCACGGCTTCCAGCGCCGCATCGGTACGCATGGTGATCTCGATAGCCTTCAGTCCGCCCGCGACCAGCGCCCGGGCAAGCGGCACCGCGCTCTTGGCATCCTCAATGATAAGCACCGGCACGACCGGCTGCAGTTTCAAAGTGGAAAGAAGCTTTTCGGTTTTCGCGCCCATGGCAAGCCACCTCTTAAAACGATTGAAATCGGCTGAGGATTATCCCGCCAGCATGTCATTGTCGAGACAATTGCGCGCGCCCCCGCATTCCGATTGGCCTTTTACCAAAGTTACGTTAGGTTAATGCCGGTTGAAAGCCCGGAGGCCAGTCCATGGCAAAGGAAATCGAGCGAAAATTCCTCGTGGCAAACGACAGTTGGCGATCTCAGGCCACGTCCGCGACGCCGATGCGGCAGGCTTATCTTTCCGTCAACCACGATCGCTCCATCCGTGTCCGCACCAGCCATGACGAAACGGCCAAGCTGACGGTCAAGTTCGGTTCGGGTTCCCTCGTGCGCGACGAATTCGAATACAGCATCCCCTTCGAGGACGCGGCCGAGATGATCGAATTCGCGGTCGGCAATGTTATCGAGAAGGTGCGCTACACGGTGGATGTCAGCGGCTTCACCTGGGAAGTCGACGTGTTCGAAGGCGCCTATCGCGGATTGGTGATCGCGGAGGTCGAGCTCAAATCCGTAACCGATTGCCCGCCCCTGCCCGATTGGATCGGTCGCGAGGTCACGGGCGACCGTCGTTACTCCAATCAGGCGCTGGCGACCGAGCGCCTGAAGCCAGAGTTGGTGCATGCCGTATCGAATTAGGCCGGGACGTGATTTCGGCGCGGAGGTCAGGTCCGTCGCCGTCGAGCAACTTCATTTGGCCATTTCGGCATTCGAGGAGCAGCCGAACGGATTGCATGAAGCGATCCATGAAGCGCGCAAGAAATTCAAACGGGTCAGATCGCTTTATCGACTGGTTATACTCGACAGACCGGAGTTTCGCGCGGCGGAGAACAACCGCCTCAGGGAAACAGCGCGGACCCTGTCGCTTGTGCGCGACGCCACCGCCCTGATCGAGACGGTGAGTTATCTTGAAAGCCATGCGCTGAACGATGACGAACGCCGCGCCCTTGCCCATGCGCGCGAAAAACTCACCGAACGGCGGGATAAGCTGGCCTCGGGCGAGACGGACCTGCCGGAAAAGGCGGCCGCAGCCGTGGAAAATTGCCGGGCGGCAATCGCTGCCATCGAAGAACAGGAGTTTCCGCAAGGTCCGAGAAAGACGGCCCGCCTTCTCGCGAAGGGCTGGCGGAAAAGCCTGAGACGCGGACAAAAGGCGCTGGAGAATTGCCGCGGCGGCGCGCATGCCGAACTTTTCCATAATTTGCGCAAGGCCGGCCAGGCTTACTGGATGAACCTCTCGCTGCTGCGGGAAATCTGGCCCTCGGCCATGCGGGCGAAACGCGCCGAGGCCAAAAGTCTGGTGGAACTCCTTGGCCACGAACACGACCTCGCTCTTCTGATCGACCTCCTCGACCGGGAACCTGCGACGCTCGGCGATGGCGAAGAGGTCTCGCACCTGATCGGCGCCATCATCCGCCAGCAGCAGGAATTGCGCCACGATGCGCTGGACCTTGCCGAAAGGGCTTTCGCCGACCGACCGGAACGGGAAGCGAGCGCAATCGAGGCCCTTTGGATCGAGGCCGCGACCGGCTAACGCAGCGCCCTCGGCATTCCCGCACGGTATCGCTGGCGTAACGTGGTGATCGTCTCCAAAAACACCGACGGATTGTCGAGCGCTCTCGACAGGACGATTGCGCCCTGGATACCGACAAGGATTTCATCGGCCAACCGCAGGGCTTCCTCATCGGATACTCCTGAACGCCCGATCGCAGTTGCCAGCGTCGCACGCCAGCGCGCGAAATAGCCGGTAACCGCGCCCGCAAAAATGTCCCGGCTGGAATCGAGAGCGATCAGGCCAACCAGACAGATCCTCCGTCCCGCACGAAAGTACGCCTCGACGGCATCGAACATCGCCCCGATGGCGGACCGAGGCTCCTCGGCCTCGGAGAGCGGCGTGAAGATATGCTTCTCGAACCAGTTGGCGATGTCGTCGAGAACCGCCTCGGCCATCTCCTCCTTGCCACCCGGAAAGAAGTGATAGAGGCTACCCTTGCCGATGCCCGTGCGCGTGTTGATGATGCCGAGGGTCGTTCCTGCGTAGCCATGCTCGCGGAAAACCTCGGCAAGCATCGCCACCGCATCCTTTCTTTCCATCTGAAGCTTCACCATGACCGCCGCCTCAGGCGCTCTTGCGCAAGGGATAGACATGTCCCGAAAAGCGGTGGAAGGCATAGGCGACGGCAACCAGCGATATCGAGCCCAGGGCAACCGGGAACACTAGGAAATCCATGTCCGGATGGCCGCTGAAGACGACGAGCGGATCGGCGCCCGCCGGCGGATGGGTGACCCGCAGCGCCGACATCAGCGCAATGGCAAGACCGACGGCAATCGCGGCCGCCCACCATGCATCCGGAAGCAGAACACGCAGCGCAAGGCCGATTGCGGTCGAGACCAGATGCCCGAACACAACGTTCATCGGCTGCGAAAGCGGGCTCGCGGGCTGGGAGAAGAGCAGCACGCAGCTCGCACCGAATGGCGCCATCATCAGCGGATGCCCTGTCCGCAGCGTTAGAAGGCCGAGCAGGGCGATGGCGATGGCCCCGCCCAACCCGCCGATGGCGGCGCGCGCCATTCCGATCGCTGGCTGGTGACGCAGAAGAAAGTGACGCATCCTGATGTCCTTAAACTGTACCATTTGGAATTTACTGTACCGATAAGTACATAATTCTGAAACGCAGTCAAGCCAGTATTGCGAGAAGCAGCATCGCAAGAATGCCGGTGCCCTGCTAGGCTTCATCCATGACCCGGTCCACGCGCCTCCTCTCGCTCCTGCAGATCCTGCGCAGCCACCGCCGCCCGGTTGCCGGGCGGACGCTGGCAGACGAACTCGGCATCTCGCTTCGGACACTTTACCGCGACATCGCCGCACTTCAGGCCGAGGGCGCCGAAATCGAGGGCGAGCCCGGCTTCGGCTATGTGCTGCGTCCCGGCTACATGCTGCCGCCCCTGATGTTTTCCGCCGATGAGATAGAAGCGCTGGTGCTCGGCATGCGGCTGGTCGCCAGCAAGACCGATCCGCAGCTCGCGCTTGCCGCCCGCGACGCACTCTCCAAGATCGATGCCGTCCTTCCCGCCGACCTGAGGACAAGGATGGCGGCAAGCCCGCTGCTTGCAGGCGGAAAGCCCGGCCTCTCCGAAGATCGGGTGGATCTCGCCCTGTTGCGCAAGGCGATGCACACCGAGCAGCCCCTGAAGATCGCCTATCGCGACGAAAAGGGCAGCACCACCGAACGCGTCGTATGGCCCTTCGCGCTTGCCTTCTTCGATGGCGCCCGCGTGCTTCTCGCCTGGTGCACGCTGCGCAACGACTTCCGCCACTTCCGCACCGACCGGATGGAGATCGTCGAACAGGGAGAGGGGCGCTATCCTCGCCGCCGCACGCAACTGCTGAAGGAATGGCGGCAGAAGACCGGCATTGCCGAACGTCTCGTCTGACACCGCATCCTGCTGACATTTTCTGACAGCATGCCGGACTAGTCTCGGGCTCTCGAAAAGGAGAACCCGATGACACCGAACCTCACCATCCTCTACGTCGACAGTCCGGAAAAGAGCGCGGCCTTCTATGCCGGCCTTTTCGGCGTGAAGCCCGTCGAAAAATCCGCGACCTTCGCCATCTTCGTTTTTCCCGGCGGTATCAAACTCGGCCTTTGGTCGCGCCACACCGTCGAACCGGCCGCAACCGGCGCCGCGGGCATGGTCGAGATCGCCGTTCCGCTGGAAAGCCCCGCCGCGGTCGATGACGCCTGGGCGAAAATCGGACCCGCCGGGCAGACGATCCTGCAAGCACCCGTGGACATGGAATTCGGCCGCACCTTCCTGCTTGCCGATCCGGACGGACACCGCATCCGCTTCTACAACCCTCCGGTTTGATCGCTATGGCCTGGATCATCGTGGCATCCGCCGATCATGTCGCGGGCGGGGTTGCCGGCGGCTTCGTGCAGGCCTGCCATGGAAAGGATGCGCCGCTCAGGCGCATCCGGCCCGGCGAGACGATCATCGCCTACTCCTCCTCCGCGATCTTCGGTCGGGCAGTGCCGCTCAAGGCTTTCACCGCCATCGGCACCCTCCTTGAAAGGCCGCCCTATCGGGTGGAGATGACGGAAGGTTTTCACCCCGCCCGCCGCGATGTCGAATGGCACGTCTCGCAGCCCGCCCCGATCCGGCCCCTGCTCGACCGGCTGGAACTGACCAGGGGAAAACGGAACTGGGGCTATGCCTTCCGCTTCGGCATTTTGCGCATCGCCGAGGAGGATGCGGCAATCATCGCCGCAGCGATGAATGCAGGCGCGGCTCCCTTTCGTTCGACACCAGAGGAAGCGCTGCAGCTCCCGCTGTTTGGAATTTGACAAAATTCAAACTGCGACGGAACGCGCGAAAACCGTTGCTTCGCAGCGGCTGAGGCAGTATTTCCCGGCCATGACCGACGATCTCAAGACCCCTCGCCATGAAGAGGGCGGCGCTTTCTGCGTCGCCGCGCTCTATCATTTCGCCCGCTTCCCGCGTTATGAAAGTTTCCGCGAGCCGCTTTACGCGCTTTGCCGCGAGAACGGCATCAAGGGCACGCTGCTTCTGGCCGCCGAGGGCATCAACGGCACCGTCGCCGGTACGGATGAGGGCATCGCGAAACTGCTCGCCTTCCTGCGCGCCCAGCCGGAATTCGCCGAACTCGTGCACAAGGAAAGCCGCGCATCGAAGATGCCCTTCCTGCGCATGAAGGTGCGGCTGAAGAAAGAGATCGTCACCATGGGCGTCGAGGGCATCGATCCCAACAAGATCGTCGGCACCTATGTCGAGCCGAAGGACTGGAACGCCCTGATCTCCGATCCCGAGACCATCGTGATCGACACCCGCAACGATTACGAGACGGCGATCGGCATCTTCAAGGGCGCAATCGACCCGAACATCAAGACTTTCCGCGAATTTCCCGACTGGATGCGCAACAATCCCGGCCTGCACAACAAGCCGAAGATCGCCATGTACTGCACCGGCGGCATCCGCTGCGAAAAGTCGACCGCTTTCGCCAAGGAGATCGGCTTCGATCAGGTTTACCATCTGAAGGGCGGCATCCTGAAATATCTCGAGGAAGTGCCGCCGGAGGAAAGCCTCTGGGACGGCGCATGCTTCGTCTTCGACGAGCGCGTCTCGATCACCCACGGCCTTGCGGAAGGCGAGCACACGCTCTGCCACGCCTGCCGCTATCCACTGACGGCGGAAGAGGTGAAGTCACCGCTGTTCGAGGAGGGCGTTTCCTGCCCGCACTGCTACAACGACCGCACCGAAGCAGACCGCGAGCGTTACCGCCAGCGCCAGCGGCAGATCGCGCTGGCGAAGAAGCGCGGCGAGCGGCACATCGGCAGTTGAGACCGCCTGCGCCTCGGGGGCGGGCTCATTTGCCTTTCCCGTCCCCGCTGTGATGTTCCTTGACGTTGTCGATTTCATACATCAGCGCCTTGAAGGCGATGATCGCCTTGTCGTCGCCGAGCCTGCGGTCGCCGACCATCGGCTCCAGCGTCTCGATCACCAGACGCAGCGCATCCTCCACCCTGCCGAGCTGCTTGCCATAGCTTGCGACCCCGCTCAGGATATCCTTTTCGACCTCGGGATTGGTCGAGGGGCCGAGATCGATGCTGAGGTTGAACAACCCCACCTGACTGCCGGCGCCCGGACTGAAGATCCATGTCCAGGGATTGATCGCCTGCGAGACATCGCCGGAGAAAGGCGCATTGAATACGGGAAGCTGAAGCCGGGCCATCGTCACCTCCATTGCAACCAATAGGGGCAGTGTCTGCTGTTGCAGCGCAAAATGCAATCGTGATCCGCTGAAACGAAAAAGCCCCCTCCTTACGGAGAGGGCTCTTCGGATTGTCGATCACTCGCAAGGATCAGAAGGACGGGATCAGCGCGCCCTTGAACTCCTCGTTGATGAAGGTCCGGATGTTGTCGTCGTGGTAGGACTCGACCAGCGTCTTTACCCACGGAGCGTCCTTGTCGGCCGTGCGAACGGCAATGACATTGGCGTAGGGCGACTTGTCGCCTTCGATGGCGATGGCGTCGGTCTTCGGATGCAGGCCGGCTTCGAGCGCGTAGTTGGTGTTGATGACGGCTGCATCGACGTCATCGAGCGAGCGCGGCAGCTGGGCAGCGTCGAGTTCGGCGAACTGGATGTTTTTCGGGTTTTCGGTCACATCGGCCGGACCAACCTTCAGGCCCTTGGCCGCATCGACCTTGATGAGGCCCTTGGAGGCCAGAACGAGAAGCGCGCGGCCGCCATTGGTCGGGTCGTTCGGGATGGCGACGGTTGCGCCGTCCTTCAATTCGTCGAGGCTCTTCACCTTCTTCGAATAGACGCCCATCGGGGTGGTGATGGTGGTGCCGACGCTGACGATGTCGAAACCGCGGTCAGCGATCTGGTTGTCGAGATAGGGCTGGTGCTGGAAGGAGTTGGCGTTGAGGTCGCCATCGGCCAGCGCCTGGTTCGGAACGACATAGTCGGAGAACTCGACGATCTCGATGTTGAGGCCCTTCTTGGCGGCGATGTCCTTCACCTTTTCCATGATCTGGGCATGTTCGCCGGCGGTCACGCCGACCTTGATGTCTTCAGCCAGGGCAGCGCTGGCGAAAAAGTGGGCTGCGATGGCAGCGGCGACGATCAGTTTCCTCATTGTGTTTTCTCCTTGGGTTTACTGAAGGGAGGTTTCAGTTCTTTCGGCTGCGTTTGTCGAAGCGCCGCGCCAGCGTATCGCCGGCGCTTTGCACCGCCTGCACCAGCACGATCAGCACCACGACGACAGCGAGCATCACTTCCGGCATGAAGCGCTGGTAGCCATAACGGATGCCCAGGTCGCCGAGCCCGCCGCCGCCGACCGCGCCGACCATGGCCGAGTAGCCGATCAGGCTGACGAGCGTCAGCGTCAGCGCCAGCGTGATGCCGGGCAGCGCCTCGGCCAGCAGCACCTTGGTGACGATCTGGAACGGCGTGGCGCCCATGGCGCGCGCGGCCTCGATCAGCCCCTTGTCCACGTCCCGGATCGCCGCTTCGATCAGGCGGGCGACGAAGGGAACGGTCGAGATCGTCAGCGGCACGATAGCCGCGATCGTGCCGATCGAGGTGCCGGTGATGAACCGGGTCAGCGGAATGATGGCCACCACGAGAATGATGAACGGCGTCGAGCGGAGCGCGTTGACGATCAGCCCGATAATACGGTTGACCGCCGGCGCGGCGAACAGTTCGCCCTTCCCGCTGGTCGCGAGGAAGACGCCCATCGGCAGGCCGATCAAGGTGCCGACCAGTCCGGCGGCGCCCACCATCTGCAGGGTCTGCCAGAGGGCCTTCAGGAGCAGGTTGACGAGCATATCAGGCGCCATAGCCAAGCACCTCCGTGGCAAGACCGGTCTGCTTATAGAAATCGTTGGCCCGTTCCAGCGTTGCCGGATCGGCCGGATAGGACACCACCAGCGAGCCGAAGGGTTCGCCGGCGATCTCGTCGATTGCGCCGGCAAGAATGTTGACGTCAGGACCGATCTCCGCGACGAGCCGCGCGGTCAACGGCTGGAATGCCGTCTCGCCGAAGAAGATCAGCCGGACGAGCGCGCGCGCGCCGAGAGCGGGTTCGCTCTTCAGGTCCGAGCGTATCCATTCGGGAAGCTTCGCCCCGATCGAAGCGGAAAGCAGCGCCTGCGTCGTCTCATGGCGCGGCCTCGTGAAAATGTCGAAGGTGCGGCCGCTCTCAACGATCAGCCCCTTGTCAATTACCGCCACCTCGGAGGCTATCGTCTTCACCACCTCCATCTCGTGGGTGATGAGCAGCACCGTCAGACCGAGGTCGCGGTTGATGGTCTTCAGCAGTTCGAGGATCGACTGCGTGGTCTCGGGATCGAGCGCCGAGGTCGCCTCGTCGGAGAGCAGAAGCTTCGGCTCGGTCGCAAGCGCGCGCGCAATGCCGACGCGCTGCTTCTGTCCGCCGGAAAGCTCGGCCGGATAGCGGCCCGCCTTGTCCGAAAGGCCGACGAGATCGATCAGCGGCCTCACCCGCGCTTCGATTGTCTTTCGGTCGATGCCGGCAATCTCGAGCGGCAAGGCGATATTGTCGTACACGGTGCGGGACGACAGCAGGTTGAAATGCTGGAAGATCATGCCCACCGAACGGCGAAGGGTCCGAAGGCCCCCCTCATCCAGCGCTCCGACATCGACGCCATCGACGATCACCTTGCCGGAGGTCGGCAGTTCGAGCCCGTTGACGAGCCGGATCAGCGTCGACTTGCCGGCACCGGAACGGCCAATGATCCCCGTGATCGCGCCCTTCGGTACGACATAATCGACGCCGCCAAGCGCAGTGAAGGCCGGCTGCCCCTTGGCGCCGCCGAAATGCTTGGTCACACCTTCGAATGCCACCATCGGACGCGCGGCCGACGTCAGGTTCTCGGCAGGCACGCTCATCGGCCGCCTCCTCTTGGGGCTTCGCGCGAAATAGGTCGGTTCTTCATGAAAGTCTCTTCGGTGAAAGCCGTCAATCGACGGCAAAGATGGTCGCAGGCCGGATAGTTCTATCGCGGCATACACATTCGGACGTTAGGGCGCCGATCTAGCATCTTTGACTTCACCTTTTCAAACCCGCCGGCGCACATGCTCGGCATATCTGCCATGCGCCGGGGACCGTGGATCTGTTTATGACTCCGCGGGTCCAGCCTGCCGAGAGATATTTTGCCCAAAGCACCCCGCATTTCCGGAAAATTTGTCCAACGGGAGAGAATCTCATCCGACAGTATTGACAACTAGTTTTCATTATTGGAAACTAGTTGTCAAATTTGGAGATCGTCATGCAACAACGCACCGCCGAAGCACAGGCACTGACGGACATCATGCTGGCCGTATTCCGCATCAACGGGCGGCTTCTCGAGGGCGGCGACCGGCTGGTCGCACCACTCGATCTCACCAGCGCCCGCTGGCAGGTGCTTGGCGCGATTGCACTGGCTGCGACACCCCGCACTGTGCCGCAGATTGCCGAGGCAATGGGGATGACCCGGCAAGGTGCGCTGAAACAGGTCGCCAAGCTGGAGGCGGACGGCTTCCTGTCCAGTCGCGCCAATCCCCGCCACAAGCGCTCGCCGCTCTATGCCCTGACGGAAAAGGGGGCCGACGCCTACCGCTCCGTCGACACCATCTACACCACATGGGCCAACACGCTTGCCGAAGGCCTCGATCTTCGGCGATTGGAACAGACCCGCACGCTGCTTGCCGAGTTCGACAATCGCCTTGAAAACGACCCTCATGTCAAAGGAACCAGCCGATGAAAACCGTCATCCACGCCACCGCCGGCACGCTGGCGCTTGTCCTCATCGCAACCTTCCTGGCCTCCACCATCATCGCAGAACTGTGCCTGGATTACCGGGCGATCGCCATCGTGAAGACTGCGATCTTCTATGGCGTCTTCCTTCTCGTGCCGCTGATGGCGATCACCGGCGGCAGCGGCTTTGCTCTCGCGGCAAACCGTTCGGGCGGACTGGTCGAAAGGAAGAAGGCGCGCATGCGGATCATCGGCGCGAACGGCGTGCTGGTCATGCTGCCGGCTGCGGTGTTCCTGTATTTTCGGGCGAATGCCGGTTCCTTCGACGGCCAGTTCTACGTCGTTCAGATCATCGAACTGGCGGGCGGCATGCTGCAACTCTGTCTTCTCACCCTGAACTTCAGGGATGGACGGCGCATGACCGAAAAGAAGCGCCTGCTGGCCACGCGGAACGCGGCCTGAAACCAGATATGGAAAAGACTGCCGGACGAAAAGTCCGGCAGCCTGAGGCATTATTTCACTTCGATGACGAATTCGTCCTTTGGACGGCGCACCTTCTTGAGGTTCACCAGCCAGTCGCCGTCCTCCTGCCGATAGCCGATCGGCATGATCGTCACCGAACGCAGGCCCCGCTCGCGAAGACCAAGGATTTCGTCGAGCTTGTCGGGATCGAAACCTTCCATCGGAGTTGCATCGACGCCCTCGAAGGCGGCTGCCGTCAGACCGATGCCGAAACCGATATAGGCTTGACGGGCGGCATGCTCGAAGTTCACCTTCTCGTCGCGTGGCGGATAGAGCGACAGCAGGCGCTGACGATAGGCTTCCCAGCCCTCGTTCTTGAAGCCGCGCACCTCGTTGACGAGATCGAACATGCCGTTGATCCGGTCCGGTGTATAGTTGTCCCACGCCGCAAAGACGAGGAGATGCGAACCTTCCGTGACCTGCGTCTGGTTCCAGGCAATCTCCTGGATCTTCGCCCGCACGTCCGGATTGGTTACGACGATGACTTCATAAGGCTGCAGGCCGCTGGAGGTCGGAGCAAGGCGAATCGCCTCAAGGATGCGTTCGACCTTCTCCTGCGGAACGACCTTGGAGGGGTCCATCTTCTTGGTGGCATAACGCCAGTTGAGTTTTTCAAGGAGCATGGGGAATAGCCTTCTGGTTTTACCGTCGTTCCGGCTCAGGACCCGGGAACGGTCCGGACGCGAAGGACATACGGTATTGATTAGTAACCAGGCTCAAATAGGTAACTTGAAAAGACGCACAAGAAGGCACATTTTTGATACCAGTTTGATTAGAGGAAACGGATGCACAGCCACTTCGATCCCGCCAAGTGCCAGACGGTCAGCGAGATACTGTCGCGCATCGGCGACAAATGGAGTGTGCTCATCATCATGAAGCTCGGCTCCGGCCCGTCGCGTTTCAGCGATCTGAAACGTTCCGTTGTCGGCATCTCCCAGCGTATGCTGACGCTCACCCTGCGTGCGCTCGAGCGTGACGGCCTCGTCAGCCGCACTGTTCATCCGACCGTTCCGCCAAGTGTCGTCTACGAACTCACCGACCTCGGTCGCTCCTTGTCGAAGCCGATAGAAGCCATGGGTGGATGGGTTTTCTGCAATCACGAAAAGATCCACGAGGCGCGCGCGGAATTCGATAGCCGCTACGCCGCGTCGGATGAGAATTCGGCAGAGCTACACAAGCCATAGCCCCAAATGGAAACCAGCCGGACTGCAAAGGCAATCCGGCTGGAACAACTCACGGGAAAGGCAGCCGGTTCTCAGCCTGCCTGATGATTGCCCCTCGGAAACTGGGCCGCGAGTTCGCTGTACCACTTGCCGCTCTTCTTGATGGTGCGCGCCTGCGTATCGTAGTCGACATGCACGAGGCCGAAGCGCATGCGATAGCCTTCCGCCCACTCGAAATTATCCATCAGGCTCCAGGCGAAATATCCCGACATCGGGAAGCCGTCCTTCAGGAGATCGGCGACAATACCGATGTGCTCGATATAGTAGTCGAGACGCGGCTGGTCATCGACCTCGCCGTTTTCGACTTCCATGTTGTAGCAGGCGCCATTCTCGGTGATGTAGCAGACAGGCAGATCGTAGCGCTTGTAAAGACCCTCGACCAGCGACTTCAGCGCCGGCGCATAGACTTCCCAGCCGATATCCGTCTTCACCTTGGAAACCGGCGGCGCGCCCGTGGTCGCCGGGAATTCCGCGCCGGGCGTAGGATCGTCGGCGACCCGCATCGGCGTGTAGTAGTTGAGACCCCACCAGTCGAGCTTCTGGTTGATGATCGCCATGTCGCCGTCCTCGATCGTCGGCATGCGGTCGCCGAGCGCCGACATGAACTGGCCCGGATATTCCCCCTTGACGATGGGATCGAAGAACACGCCGTTGTGGAACTGGAAGGCCCGCTCGGCCGCAGCCTTGTCCGCTGCGCTGTCGGAAGCCGCGATCACCTCATGGGCGTTGAGCACGATGCCGGCCGGCACCTGCGGCGCCACCTGCCGGATGGCGTCGATGCCGAGGCCGTGGGCGAGATTGGTGTAGTGCAATGCATGAAGGGCCGCATCCATGTTCTTTTCGCCGGGAGCATGAATGCCGTAGAGATGCGAAAGCCAGACCGAACACCAGGGTTCGTTGAAGGTCGCAACCGCATCCAGCCGGTCGCCGAGACGGGCCATGACGATCTTGGCATAGCGCTGGAAGGCATAGGCCGTGCTGCGCGCGGTCCAGCCACCGTCGCCCATCAGCGCAAGCGGCAGATCCCAGTGATAAAGCGTGGCGAAGGCCTTGATGCCGCGCACCTTCAGCCCATCGAGCAGCCTGTCGTAGAAATCGAGCCCGGCCTCGTTGATGCGGCCCGTGCCATCGGGGATGATCCGCGGCCATGCGATCGAGAAGCGATAGGCGGAAACCCCCATCTCCTTCATCATGTCGAGATCCTGTTCCCACAGGTGATAGTGGTCGCAGGCGACATCGCCGTTGTGACGGCCGTAGACGCGGCCCGGCATGTTGCAGAAGGCGTCCCAGATGGACGGCTTGCGGCCATCCTCCTTCGAGGCGCCTTCGATCTGGAAGGAAGCGGTGGCGACACCGAATACGAAATCGCCGGGAAAGCGGTCGGCAAGGCTCTTCGGATCGATCATCTGGTCACTCGTTTTTCCTGATGCGCCGGACGGTATGGACGGATTTTCCGCCGGCACGTTGAATTTGGCCGCGGGCGGTTTAGACCAAAGTAGCCTCATGGTACAAGCCGCAAGGCCCGTTTTCTGCAACGTTTCAGGAGTTACGACCGATAAAAATCCGAAAAAGTGCAGCGGCGAATGCGTTTCACCGCTGCATCACCCGTCAGAGGGAGACCCAGGCCCCGTCCTTCTTCGATGAAGCCACGCAGGCCTCGACAAAGGCGACGCCCTTCACGCCATCGTCGATGGTCGGATAAACCACGGCCGGATCGACCGGCTTGCCTGCCTTGAAGGCGGCAATCGCAAGGGCTGCCTCGGAATAGATCGTGGCGAAGGCTTCGAGATAGCCCTCGGGATGACCGCCCGGAATGCGGCTGACGCGGGTCGCCGCCGCACCGGCTCCCGCACCGTTACGGGTAACCAGACGCTTCTGTTCGCCGAACGGCGTGAACCACAGATAGTTCGGATTTTCCTGCTGCCATTCGAGGCCGCCCTTCGTGCCGTAGACGCGAAGCTTCAGCGCATTTTCGTTGCCCGGAGCGACCTGGCTGCACCACAGCATGCCCTTGGCACCACCCTCGAAACGCAGGAGGACATGGCCGTTGTCGTCGACCCGGCGCCCCTCGACGAAACTGTCGAGATCGGCGGCAAGGCTCTTCAACGTGAGACCGGTGACGAAGGACGCGAGGTTGAAGGCATGCGTGCCGATGTCGCCGGTCGCGCCGCCGACGCCCGACTGTTTGGGATCGGTGCGCCAGACGGCCTGCTTGGCGCCGGTCTGCTCCACCGCTTCCGTCAGCCAGTCCTGCGCATATTCGACCTGTACGACGCGAAGGTCGCCCAGCGCGCCGGAAGCGACCATCTCGCGCGCCTGCCGCACCATCGGATAGCCGGTGTAGTTGTGGGTCAGGATGAACAGCGCCTTCGATGCCTCGGCCGCCGCCTTCAGTTTCTTTGCGTCATCGAGGTTCGATGTCAGCGGCTTGTCGCAAATGACGTGGATGCCGCGTTCCAGAAAGGCCTTCGCCGCCGGATAGTGCATGTGGTTCGGCGTGACGATGGAAACGGCCTCGATGCCATCGGGGCGTTTCGCTTCCTTCTCCGCCATCTCCTCGAACGAACCGTAGCAGCGCTCGGGATCGAGCCCGAGATCGCGCCCCGAAGCGATCGACTTTTCTGCCGTCGAGGAAAGCGCGCCCGCAACGAGTTCGAAGTGATCGTCGAGACGCGCCGCCATACGATGCACACCGCCGATGAATGCGCCCTGTCCGCCGCCCACCATGCCGAGCCGGATACGCTTTCCACCTGCCTGCTCCGCTTTGCCTGCTTCGATCGTCATGAAGTTTCTCCCTTGATTTTGTTTCCATTCTTGCGGGCGACGGGCTGGATTTGCGGTTTTCCCGACGCTAGATTATTGTTGCGCAAAAGAAGGACGCCCTGACAGTGACCTTTTGAAGACCCGTCTCGCGAGAGACGAAAGCATCGCCGCCGCCCGCCTCGACCGGGGCCCTCGGCTTGTGACAATGCTCGAACAGGTCTTCGCACCATGCCCCTTCTCAATCCCGATCTCGCCTATCCCATCACGCTTGCCGACGGAACGCCTTACCGGCAGACCATGTACCTCAAGAACGTCATCGATCACCCGCGGATCGACGTCGGCGACTTCAGCTATTTCAGTCACTCCGCAGCGGCGGAAGAAACCGCCGGCCTGCTTGCCCCTTATCTTTATCCGGCCAGCAAGGAGAAGCTGGTTATCGGCAGGTACGTTCAGATCGCCCGCGGCGCGTTCTTCATCACATCCTCGGCCAATCATCCCATGGCGGGCTTCACCACCTATCCGTTCCGCATCTTCCGGCAGGAGACGATCAACGGCTACGACGGCCTGCCGGTCAAAGACACGGTGGTCGGCCATGACGTCTGGATCGGCCACAACGCCACGATCATGCCCGGCGTGACCATCGGCAACGGCGCCATCGTCGCTGCAGCATCCGTCGTCACGCGGGACGTCCCGCCCTTTGCTATCGTCGGCGGCAACCCTGCCTCGTTGATCCGGATGCGCTTCGATGAAGGGACAATTGCCAGCCTTCTCGACATCGCCTGGTGGGATTGGCCGGTAGACAGGATCGAGCGCAACCTCGCTGCCCTCGAAGGCTGCGATATCGCAGCCCTTCGGACGGCCTGACGGTATCACAAGCCCAGCATCCGACGGTTGGCGGCGTCGTCCGTGCCGCCGGCGGCAAAGTCGTCGAACGCCCGCTCCGTTACCCGGATGATGTGCGCCTTGACGAACTCGGCCCCTTCGCGGGCGCCGTCTTCCGGATGCTTCAGCGCGCATTCCCATTCCACCACGGCCCAGCCGTCGAAATCATTCGCCGCCATCTTCGAGAAGACCGCGCCGAAATCGACCTGACCGTCGCCCGGCGAGCGGAAGCGTCCGGCCCGGTTCACCCAGCCCTGATAACCGCCATAGACGCCCTGCCGGCCGGTCGGGTTGAATTCCGCGTCCTTGACATGGAACATCCTGATCCGGTCCTTGTAGATGTCGATATGGTCGAGATAGTCGAGGCATTGCAGCACGTAATGCGACGGGTCGTAGAGCATGTTGGCGCGGGGGTGGTTCTTCACCCGATCGAGGAACATCTCGAAGGTCACGCCGTCATGCAGGTCTTCGCCCGGATGGATTTCATAGGCGATATCGACGCCCTGCTCGTCGGCATAGTCGAGGATCGGCGCCCAGCGCTTCGCCAGTTCGTCGAAAGCCGTTTCCACCAGACCGGCCGGCCGTTGCGGCCACGGATAGAAATAGGGCCAGGCCAGCGCACCCGAAAATGTCGCATGCGCGTTGATCCCGAGATTGCGCGATGCCTTGATTGCAAATTTCACCTGCTCCACGGCCCAGGCCTGACGCGCCTTCGGATTGCCGCGCACCTCCGGAACGGCAAACCCGTCGAACGCCTCGTCATAGGCCGGGTGCACGGCGACGAGCTGCCCCTGAAGATGGGTGGTAAGCTCGGTGATCTCAACGCCGTTCTGTCGGGCGATCCCGGCCAGTTCGTCGCAATAGTCCTTCGATTCCGCCGCCTTCTTCAGATCGATCAGCTGGCTCGCCCAGGCCGGTATCTGCACCCCGAGATAGCCCTTTTCGGCCGCCCATTTGGTGATCGCATCCCAGGAATTGAACGGCGCTGCATCACCGGCAAACTGACCAAGAAAAATACCCGGACCCTTAATCGTTTTCATCATTATCCTCCCTGAAACACTTACTGCAACGTTACCGTAACGAGTAACCGACCTGACACGCCTGTCAACGGCGGACCTGAACTCTGCCCGACAATCTTTCGGGCAGAGCATGTTCTGTGAGGCTGAAAGCTCAGAACGGGGAATCGGGGAAGTAATAGTTCTTCGCGTTTTCCGGAGTGACCAGCGTCGCATCGAGCGTATAGGTGCCGTGGACCGGAACCTGGTCGTAGATCGCAGCCGCCGTCAGTTCCATGGCGGTGCCCACCATCGACGGCGGATAGAGAACGTCGACCGGGATCATCTTGTCGCCGTCCATGACCTTCTTAATCATGTCCTTCGAACCGGCGCCGCCGATGACGTATTTGATGTCGGTACGCTTGGCCTGTTCGATGGCCTGCAACACGCCGACGGCCATGTCGTCGTCCTGGCACCAGACCACGTCGATCTTCGGATACTTCGTCAGATAGTCCTGCATGACCTTGAAGGCGTCGTCGCGGTTCCAGTTGCCGAACTGGCGGTCGAGAACCTTGACGTTCGAACCGGCGATGGCCTTGTCGAAGCCGTCCTGGCGCTGCTGGTCGATCGGGATCGGCAGGCCGCGGATGACAACGACTTCGGCATCGGGCGTATTTTCCTTGATGTACTGCCCGGCGACTTCGCCGAGCGCCGGGTTGTTGCCGGCGACATAGAGGTCACGCACGGAATTGTCGTTGACGGAGGGCGCACGGTCGACGATCGAAACGAAGGTGCCCTTGCCCTTCACTTCCTTGATGGCGTTGACCAGCGGGTCCGGATCGGTCGGCAGGATGACCAGCGCATCGATGCCCTGAACCTCGAGGTCCTGCAGCGCATTGGCCTGGGTCGCCGGGTCCGGCGAGGTCTTGACCACGACCTTGAGACCCGGATGCTCCTTCATCAGGAGTTCGGCGACGCGGTTGGCATGATAGACGACGCCGGCGGTCCAGCCATGGTCGGCGGCCGGAATGGAAACGCCGATCGTCTTGGTTTCCTGTGCCTGGGCGAGGCTCATCATCGCCGTCATGGCCAGCGCCACACCCATCAGTTTCTTGTACATGTTGGTTCCTCCCGAAGTTTCAGGGTCTTGAGACATGCGCCGGGCGACCCCTAAAGCCCGGCAGCCTCACGATTTGCGCGTCAGCGAGCGCTGGACGAGCATCGCGATGATGATGATCGAGCCCTGGATGGCGCCGATCAGATATTCGCTGATGAAATTGGACAGCAGCATGATGTTGCCGACCAGTTCGAGAATGAAAGCGCCGCAGATCGTGCCCCAGACACGCCCTGCCCCGCCCTTGAGCGCCGTACCGCCGACGACCACGGCCGTGATCGCCTGCAGTTCCCAGAGGATGCCCGTCGTCGCAGAGGTCGAGCCGAGGCGCGGCACGTAGAGCAGCACTGCAATCGCGACGCAGAGCCCCTGGATGACGAAGGCGATGGTGCGCACCCGGTCGACGGCAATCCCGGAATAGCGGGCGACATCGCGGTTGGAACCGACGGCCACCACATGCCGGCCGTAGCGCGTGCGATAGAGGATGAAGGCAGCGATCGCCGTCACCAGGAGGATCACCAGGATCGGCACGGGAATGCCGAGGATCGAACCGAAATAGACGGGACGGTAGAGCGCCTGCTGCTGCGGCGAACTGAGCGTAATCGCTCCGCCCTGCGACAGCCAGGTGGTCAGCCCTCGATAGATGCCCATGGTGCCGAGCGTGGCGATGAAGGGTTCGATCCGCCCGACGGTGGTGATGAGGCCGTTGGCAAGACCGCAGAGGCCGCCGATCACGACGGCGAGCGCAACGGCTGCGGCCAGCATCAGCGCGGGATCGGCGATGGCGCCGGAATTCATGAACAGGATCATCAGGCTCGCCACGAAGGCGACCATGGAACCGACCGAAAGATCCAGGTCGCCGGACGAGATGACGAAGGTGGCGCCGACCGCGATGATGGCGATGAAGGCGCTGCGGGTGGCGACATTGGCAAGGTTGGTGAGGCCGATGAAGTTCGGATTGACCAGCGCGCCGATCACCAGAAGCAGGGCCAGCGCCGCAAACGGCGCGATTGCCCTGAGGTCGACATCGCGCCAGCCCCGGCTTCGGGACCTGCGAGGATCGGTTTCGGTATTCATGCTCATGTCCAATTCAACCTCCCGGCCGACCGATACGGTCCTGCCCTGTTTCCTTCCCGCCGCCTTGCCGAAGCCGGGGCTCAGCCGGCGGCCTGCTGCTTCCTCAGCCCCGCGGCGTAGCGCATAATCATCTGCTCGGAGATTTCTTCGCCCTCCAGCATGCCGACCAGCCGCCCCTCCCGCATCACGGCAACCCTCGTGCAGAGCCCGATCACCTCCGGCATCTCGGAGGAGACGACGATGATCGAGCGCCCCTCCCGGGCAAGAGCTGCGATGAAATGATAGATCTGCTGCTTGGTGCCGACATCGATGCCGCGGGTCGGCTCATCGATGATGATGACGTCAGGCTCCGTTTCCATGATCTTGGCGAGCAAGAGCTTCTGCTGGTTGCCGCCCGACATCCGCCCGACTTTCACCCGGTCGTCGCGGACGCGGATATCGAAGCGACGTTTCGCCCGCGCCATCGCCTTCGCCTCGCTGGCAGGATCGAGATAGCCATGCGTCACATGCCGATCGATCGACTGCAGCGTCAGGTTCGCCGTCATGCCTTCCCCGAGCAGCAGGCCCTTTCCCTTGCGGTCCTTGGTCATGTAGGCGAGGCCACGGCGGTTCGCCTCGCGGAAGTCATGCGGCGGCAGCGGCTCGCCCTTCAGCACGACCTCGCCGGAAAGCCGTGGACGCAGCCCCGCAATCGCCTCCATCAGCTCCGAGCGGCCCGAGCCGATCAGACCGGAGAAGCCGAGAACCTCGCCCTTGCGCAGTTCGAAACCGGCATTCTTTACATAGCCGGTATTGAGACCGCTCACCGACAGAACGACGTCCTCGTCCACATCGGGCTCCTCCTTCGAGGGATAGAGGCTCGACAGTTCGCGCCCCACCATGAGCTGCGCGATCGCCTCCCCGTCGAGCAGCGCCGTCGGCGCGGTCTTGATCCACTGCCCGTCGCGCAGCACCGTCACCCGGTCGGTGAGTTCCATCACCTCGTCCAGCTTGTGCGACACGAAAACGAAGCTGGTGCCCTTGGCGCGCAGTTTGCGCACCTGATCGAAGAGAATATCGGTTTCCTCGCGCGACAGCACCGCCGTCGGCTCGTCCATGAACACCACGCGCGCCTCGCGGCTGATCGCCTTGGCGATTTCCACCATCTGCTTGTCGGCAACCGCAAGCGAACTGATGAGCGCGTTTTCGTCGATATGGGAGCCGAGCAGATCCAGCACCCGGCGCGTCTCGCGGCGCATGTGACTGCGGTCGAGCACGCCGAAACGGGTAACCTCGCGCCCGAGAAACAGGCTCTCGGTGACGGTCAGATGATCGGCGAGATTGAATTCCTGGTGGATCAGCACGATGCCGAGCGCCTCGGCCGCGCCGTTCGCCGGTAGCGACACCGGCTGGCCATCGAGCAGGATGCGCCCAGAGGTCGGGCTTTCGAAACCGGAGAGGATCTTGACGAGCGTCGACTTGCCCGCGCCGTTTTCGCCGACCAGCGCATGAACCTCGCCCGGCAGCACGTCGAAATCGACGCTGAAAAGCACCTGAACCTCGCCGAAAGACTTCGAGATGCGCTCGGCCGCAAGCACAGGCGTGCGCGGCTCCTCCCCTACCAGTGTCATGCAATCCTCCCGGCGGCTCCTCAACCGCTTGTGCTGAATTGTGTAAACCTTTACATCGGCCATGTAAAGGTTTACATCCTCCCTCAATTGGGGATTATTTCATCGCCCTCCGCTTTCGCGGTTGCAAGAAGCCCCCGAAGGCCGCAAGCCATTCAAAACCCACGCAAACGGGACCATGGCCGTGTCGAATTCCCAGCCCGCAACGATCGAGGATGTCGCCCGTCTGGCGGAAGTCTCCATCGCGACGGTCAGCCGGGCGATCCACACGCCGGAAAAGGTGGCGAAATCCACCCGTCAGCGCGTCAACCAGGCGATTGCGATCACCGGCTACACGACCAATGCCATGGCCCGCAGCCTGCGCATGGGTCGCTCCAACATGATTCTCGTTCTGGCGCCCGATATCGGCGACCCGAACTTTTCCAGCATTCTGATCGGCCTTGAGAACGAGGCACGCGCCCATGGCTTCGGCGTGCTGATCGGCCACACCCAGAACGACCCCGAACGCGGGCTCGAATATTTGAAATTCCTGAATTCCGGTCAGGCTGCCGGCCTGCTGCTCTTTACCGGCCACGAACCCTTCGGCCATCAGGTGCTGACCGCCCGGCTGCCTCCCTCCGTGGCCGTCTTCGAGCCAGTCTTCGGCAGTTCCATTCCCTATGTCGGCGTCGACGACACTGCAGGTGCCCGCAAGGCTGCCGAATATCTGCTGGCCTCAGGCCATCGTTCCATCGCCTTCGTCGGCGACAGCAAGACCAAGCTCGGCCATGTGCGCCGGCGCAAAGGCTACGACCTCGCCCTCGATGCCGCCCGCATTCCACAGGAACAGCGTATGGTGCTCGACGGCGAAGGCTCGATCGAGAGCGGCAGGCTCGCCGTGGAGCAGCTTTTCATGCGCGACACCCTGCCCACGGCCTTCATGTGCGTGAACGACGCAACCGCCGTCGGCGTCATCAACGGGCTCGCCGCCCGTGGCTACGACCTGCCGCGCGACTTCTCGGTGATCGGTTTCGACGACGTGCCTCAGGCGACCTTTCTCAACCCGCCGCTTACCACCATCCGCCAGCCCCGCACGGCAATCGGCAAGCAGGCCATGGAGCTGCTGCTCGAAACGCTCGCCACACCGCTCACCGAAAAACGCGAAATCCTTATCATGCCGGACCTCATCGTCCGCGGATCGGTGACCGCACCGGGCAAGAGGTGAGGTGATCGACGGAAACCCCTGCCTCAGCTTCCCCTGCCTTTTTATCCGACAAACGCAGATCGGCCTTGTTTGCGGATCAATGTCCGTCGCTATAGTTCCGAAAACATGCGCATTTCCGCGAAAACCGCAATCGGAGTGAGCCCCTTGAATATGGAGCATCTTCACCATCTTATGCTCGTCTACGTCACCTATCTGATTGCAGTCGCCAGTCCCGGCCCGAGCAACATGGCCATCATGGGCGTCGCGATGAACCAGGGACGGACATCCGCCGTGGCTTTGGCGCTCGGCGTGCTGACGGGCAGCATGTTCTGGGCCACGCTGGCTGCCACCGGCATTTCCACCATCCTGGCGCGCTACGCCGAAGCCCTCTTCGCGATCAAGATCGCAGGCGGCATCTACCTCCTCTACCTCACGTACAAATCGGCGAAATCCGCCCTTTCGTCCGACGAGCCCCGCATGATGAGCGATACCACGGCGCAATGGACGACGCTTTATCGCAAGGGGCTCCTGCTGCACCTGACCAATCCGAAGTCAATTCTCGGATGGATCGCGATCATGTCCCTCGGCCTGCGTCCCGATGCCCCGGCCTACACCCTCGCCGCCATCGTCGGCGGCTGTGCCGTCATCGGATTTTCGGTCTTTATCGGTTACGCCCTGATGTTCTCGACCGCGCTCATGGGACGCGCCTACAGGAAATCCCGCAGATGGATCGAAGGCACGCTCGCCATGGTCTTCGGCTTTGCCGGTGTCCGCCTGCTGCTATCGAAAACCTGATCGCGCCGGCAACCAGCCGCTTGCGGCCGATTTGTCAGCCCGGCCGCGTTTGCCATATACTATGCGCCCACAGTCATTGGGACTGGAAGCCTGTGCGCGAAAAGACAACGCGCGGCGGAACGGAGTTCGAGATTGAGTGTAGCCTTCGTCAAGGAAGAGAGTGCCGAAACGGCCGCAGAAACCCTTTTGCCGGATCGGCCGATCTCGCCTCATCCAAACCTCGTGACGGAAGCGGGTCTGAAGGCTCTGGAGTTGCAGCTCCGGCAGGCCCGGGAGGCCTATGAAGCGGCAAGCGGCATCGAGGACGTGAACGAGAAGCGCAGGCAGACCGCCGGTCCCTTGCGCGATCTGCGCTATCTCACCGAACGGGTCCGCACGGCCCAGCTCGTGCCGCCGCCTGTTTCCACGGATATCGTCGCCTTTGGCGGCACGGTGACCTTCGAACGCGACGATGGCCGGGTGCAGACCTATCGTATCGTCGGAGAGGACGAAGCCGACCCCAAGGCCGGCTCCATCTCCTATGTCTCCCCGGTGGCCAGGCTTTTGATCGGCAAGGCCGTCGGCGATGTCGTGAGCATGAACGGCCAGGAGCTCGAAATCATCGCGATCGGGTGACGGCGGCGGTCGGGAGAATGCCCCTCGTTTCCGTCAACCTCGACCTGCGAGAGAAAGGACCGGCGCCTCCCTCCCCGGCGGATCTCAACCCGCCGAACCGATCCCGTCCAGTTCCGCCATCGCATCCGCGGGCAGATCGACATCGGCGACGGCGAGATTCTGCCGCAGATGGATGCGGGACGAGGTGCCGGGGATCAACAGGATGTTCGGCGACCGCTTCAGCAGCCAGGCGAGCGCCACCTGCATCGGCGTGAGGTCCAGCCTTCCCGCCACGTCGGACAAGGTCGAGGACTGCAACGGCGAGAAGCCACCAAGCGGGAAGAACGGCACATAGGCCGTCCCTTCGGCCGCCAGTTGCTCGATGAGGGCGTCGTCGCCGCGATGTGCAAGATTGTACTGGTTCTGCACGCAGACGATCTCGGTGATCTTGCGGCCGTCCGCCACCTGCCTGGCCGTGACGTTGGAAAGGCCGATATGCTTGACCAGTCCCTGCTGCTGCAACTCGGCAAGCACGGTCAAGGGTTCTTCGAGATCGCCCTCGACCGGTCCATGCACGTCGAACATCGCCCGCAGGTTTACGACGTCGAGCGCGTCGAGTCCCAGGTTCTTCAAATTGTCGTGCACGGCCCTGATAAGAGCCTCCCTCGAAAAGGCCGGGTTCCACGAGCCATCGTCACCGCGCACCGCGCCGACCTTGGTGACGATGACAAGGTGGTCAGCATAAGGGTGCAGAGCCTCGCGAATGATCTGGTTGGTGACATGCGGGCCGTAGAAATCGCTGGTGTCGATGTGGTCGACTCCGCTTTCGACCGCCTCGCGCAGGACGGCAATGGCCTCTGCCCGATCCTTCGGAGGACCGAAGACGCCGGGGCCAGCCAATTGCATGGCCCCGTAACCGAGACGTTTGACGGTGAGATTGCCCAGTTCGAAGCTGCCGGCTTTTGTCAGAGTGGCCATGTCGATTTCTCCTTTTGTGTGGTGGCGAATATGTACGGCACCCGCACTTTCAGGATAATGGGAGGCAATCCGGACAGGTCGTCCGAAAAACAGGACAATCATCAGGAGGCACGATGGTCGACGAACCCGAAATGAGCGATGTCAGCGCTTTTCTCGCGGTCGCCCGCGCCGGCGGATTTCGCGAGGCCGCCCGTCTGGGCAGCACCAGCGCCTCGGCATTGAGCGACGCAGTGCGCCGTTTGGAAGCCCGGCTCGGGGTACGCCTGCTCAACCGCACCACACGCGCCGTCGTGCCCACCGATGCCGGACGCGGGCTGATGGAGCGCATCGCCCCTGCCTTCGGTGAGATCGGAGCGGCATTGGAACATGTCAGGAGTTTCGATGGCCGGGCGGCCGGCACGCTGAGACTGAACGTGCCGGCCAGCGCCGCCAGAATGGTGCTGCCGGCGATCGTTCCCGGCTTCCTGGCCGCCTATCCCGACATCCGGCTGGAAATCGACACCGAGGAAAGCCTGATCGATGTGATAGCAGCCGGCTACGATGCCGGCATTCGTTATGACGAACGCCTGGCGCGGGATATGATCGCCGTCCCGATAGGGCCCCGCCTGCAGCGCTACGCCCTCGGCGCCTCTCCTGCATATCTGGAGGCACACGGCCATCCGCAGCATCCCCACGACCTGCTCGCGCACAACTGCATCCGCAGCCGCTTCGCCGGGCGCCCCATCATGCCGTGGGAGTTTGAGAAGGATGACGAGACGCTTGTGGTCGAGCCCAATGGGCAACTGATCGTGCAGGCAGGAGACGCAAGCGAACTCGGCATCCGCGCCGCCATATCGGGCGCGGGCATTTTTTCCCTGTTCGAAGACTGGCTGAAACCGTATTTCGACAGCGGCGAATTGCTGCCGGTGCTTGAGCCGTGGTGGCTCAGCTTCTCCGGCCCCTTCCTCTACTATCCGGAACGCCGCCTGATGCCGACACCGCTGCGCGCCTTCGTGGACTATATCAAGACCAATCGACCCGGCTGATACGGCAGGCCCTGTCAACGCAAAAGGCCGGGATACCTTCGCACCCCGGCCTGGCACTAAGTCAGAAACATCGATCAGACGTAGCGGTTGACCACGTTTTCCAGATATTCCTGGCGGCCGGAGCGCGGCTCGGGATTGATATCGGCCTTTTCGACATAGGCGGCGATCTCGTCGAGCGAATATTCGCCGCGCAGCATCTTCTGGGCCTCGGGGCTTTCCCAGCCGGCATAACGCTCCTCGAGCGGCTTCGACAGCGCACGATCCTCGATCATCTTCGCCGCCGCCTTCAGGCCGCGGGCGCAGCAATCCATGCCGCCGATATGACCATAGAGCAGATCGGCCGGATCGAGCGACTGGCGGCGGAGCTTGGCGTCGAAATTGGTACCGCCGGTGGTGAAACCGCCGCCTGCGAGAACATGGTAATAGGCGAGCGCCATTTCCGGCACATTGTTCGGGAACTGGTCGGTATCCCAGCCGGACTGGTAGTCGTTGCGGTTCATGTCGATCGAACCGAAGATGCCGAAGGCGTTCGCCATGGCAAGCTCATGCTCGAAGGAATGACCGGCAAGGATGGCGTGGCCCTGCTCGATATTGACCTTCACTTCCTTCTCCAGCCCGTTCTTCTGCAGGAAGGCATAGACGGTCGCGACATCGTAGTCGTACTGGTGCTTGGTCGGTTCCTGCGGCTTCGGCTCGATCAGGATCGTGCCCTTGAAACCGATCTTGTGCTTGTACTCGACGACGAGGTTGAGGAAGCGGCCAAGCTGGTCCAGTTCGCGCTTGAGGTCGGTGTTGAGCAGCGTCTCATAGCCCTCGCGGCCGCCCCAGAGAACGTAGTTTTCGCCGCCGAGCCGCATGGTGGCGTCAAGGCATGTCTTCACGGTTGCGGCGGAGAAGGCGAAGACGTCCGGATCGGGATTGGTCGCCGCACCGGCCATGAAACGGCGGTTGGAGAAGAGGTTTGCCGTGCCCCAGAGCAGCTTCACGCCGGTCTCGGACTGCTTCCTGGCGAAGTAGTCGACGATCTCGTTGAGGTTCTTGGTGTTCTCGGCGAAGTTCCGGCCTTCCGGACGCACGTCGGCATCGTGGAAGCAGTAGAACGGAACGCCGAGCAACTGGAAAAATTCGAAGGCGACATCCGCCTTCACCTTCGCCGCCTCCATGGTGTCGGAGAACCACGGGCGCTGGAAGGTCTGCCCGCCGAACGGATCGCCACCCGGCCATGTGAAGGTGTGCCAATAGGCGATGGCGAAGCGCAGATGGTCTTCCAGCCGCTTGCCGAGCACCACCTCGTCGGGATTGTAGTAGCGATAGGCCAGCGGATTGGTGCTGTCCGGCCCCTCGTATTTCACTTTCTGGATATCGCCGAAAAAGCCTGTGCTCATGAGTATTTCCTCCTGTTGAATGTAAAAGCCAAGTCCCCCTCCGCCTGCCGGCATCTCCCCCACAAGGGGGGAGAAAACGGGCGGAACCGTCATCGTCATTTGCAACGGCGGCCTAGAAGGCGACAGAGCCCCTCCCCCTTGTGGGGAGGGGTTGGGGAGGGGTTTCTTCCCTCCCGATAAGACGGTTATTGAGCCAACGGCCTGATCGCCGGATAAAGCGCCCGGTAGCGCCCATAGGCCTCCTCGTAGGCCCCGCCCAGCGCCGAAACCGGCTCGATGGTCTCGGCTGTCTCAGGCGCGGTGCAGACGGAAAGCGGGTCCGCACCGGTCGCAGCAATCAAGCCCAGACGGGCGGCACCGAAGGCCGCACCGAAATCGCCGTCCGCCGGAATGTCGACCGGAACGCCAAGTGCAGTCGCAATCGAGGCCAGCCAGTAGCGGGAGCGGGAACCGCCGCCGATTGCCGTTACCCGCCCGATCCGCGTTCCCGCCGATTTCAGCGCTTCCAGATTGTCGCGGATCGCAAAGGAGACGCCTTCGAGCACGGCCTGCGTCAGCACCGCCCGGCCGCTCTCATGGCCGAGACCGATGAAGGCGCCGCGGATCTTCGCGTCGTTATGCGGCGTGCGTTCGCCGGAGAGATAGGGAAGGAAGGTCACTCCCGACGGCGCCTTCAGCGTGTCGCCGAGTTCGGCGGTGAGTTCACCGGCGCCCTTGCCCGTCACCCCTGCATGCCAGTTCAGCGCATCGGTCGCCGAGAGAATGACGCCCATCTGATGCCAGGTAGCGGGCAGCGCGTGGCAGAAGGCGTGCACCGCGCTTTCCGGCTTCGGCAGGTAGGAACCGTTCGCGGCGAAAAGCACGCCCGACGTGCCGAGCGAGACGAAGGCCTGCCCCTCGGAAACCGTGCCCATGCCGCAGGCGGAAGCGGCGTTATCCCCCGCCCCGCCGGCCACCACCACGCCCGACCCCATGCCCCAGGCGGATGCAAGCCCGGCGCGCAAGGTTCCGCCGGCCTCCGTGCCTTCCACCAACGACGGCATCTGCCCTTCGCTAAGGCCCGTAGCCTCCAGCAGTTCGGACGACCATTTGCGCGCGCCCGTATCGAGCCAGGAGGTTCCGGCAGAATCCGACATCTCTGAAATGTATTCACCGGTCAGCCAGAGCCTGAGATAATCCTTGGGTAGCAGCACCTTCGCCACCTTCGCGAAGATCTCCGGTTCGTGCTTCGCCACCCAGACGAGCTTCGGCGCTGTAAACCCCGGAAAGACGATATTGCCGGTAATCTTGCGAAAGCGCGGATCGGCATCGAGCGCGGCGGCCTCCTCGAAGGAACGGGTGTCGTTCCACAGGATACAGGGACGCAGCACCTTGTCCGAAGCGTCGATCAGCGTCGCGCCATGCATCTGGCCGGAAAGGCCGATGCCCTTCACCGCCGCCAGTTCCTTCGGATGCTTTGCTTTCAGGCCGGCAATCGCCTCCTCCGTCGCCCTGATCCAGTGGGTAGGCTCCTGCTCCGACCAGCCTGAATGCGGCCGCGAAACGTCGAGCGCGCCGTTGGCGGAGCCGACGATCTTCTGATCCCTGTCGATCAGCAGCGCCTTAACGCCCGAGGTGCCGAGATCCAGTCCCAGATACATTGCGATCCTCCCTTATTCCCGCCGTTACGGCAGGTTGTCCTTCAAGAAAATGTCGATGCGGATGCGCTCCTGCGCCGCCAGCACATGGGAACCGTCGGCCTCTGCCTTCAGCACCCGGATGGCGCTGCGCACTTCATGCCCGGCATCCTGATTGAGAACGGCATCGACCAGCCCTTCGATGAGCCCCAGCCGCGTCGTCTCCGTCAGTTCATGGGCGATAACGGCGGGCCGGCGCTCGAATACCGTCTGCCGCAGCGCCTTGATGAGGCCGCGATTGCCGGCACCGAGACTGTAGATGCCGCGCACATCGCCATGCTCGCAGAAGAGATCGAGGAGCAACTGCTCGACGGTCGCCGGATCGTCACGTCCCTCGACGACATCGAGAAGCCTGAGATGCGGATAGCTCTCCGCCATCACCTGCCGGAAACCGTCCAGACGTTCCCGGTGGTCGCGCACCAGCATCGAACCGGCAAGAACCGCTATCGGCCCTGCCCTTTCTCCGGCAAAACGGCCGAGCAGACCCGCCGCCGTCCGGCCCGCGGCAATGTTGTCGATACCGGCATAGTGAACGCGCCGCGACGCCGGCAGATCGGAGACGAGCGTCACCACGGGGATGCCCGCATCCGCCAGCCGGTTGACGGCGGCGATGACTTCGGGCGCATCGACGGCGACCAGCGCGACGCCCGCCGGCTTCTCCCCGGCTGCCCTGTCGAGCGCCGCAACAAGGGGAGCGGTATCGAAGGCGGGCACTGCGAGAATGCGGATATCGGTCCGTTCGAGCGCCGAGCGCTGCATGGCGCTGCGCACCTCGGCCTCCATCAGGCGCATGAAGGAATTGTCGTTGGACGGCAGGATAAAGACGAGGGGATAAGTCCGCCCCTTCGCCAGATTGGCGGCGGCCATGTCGCGCACGAAACCGAGCGAGGCAATCGCCGCATCGACCTTCTCGCGGGTACGCGCGCTGACCCCCGGCCGACGGTTCAGCACCCGGTCGACGGTGGCAAGGCTGACGCCTGCTGCGGTCGCGATGTCATGGACTGTCGGCTTCATCGGCTCCTCCGGCCATGACTTCTAGCCGACGATTTGAGGTACGTAAATCAAAATTTGATGTACGTACCTCAGATTTCCTCCGGAAACACGAGGACCGCCGCCCGAAGGCGACGGTCCCGGCGGCGGTGGATAGGATGAAATCGGAAAGAAAACCCGTTAGTGGCCGCTTCCGGCGGGGGCTGCCGCACTCGGCTTCTTGATGAGAAGCGTCAGGAAAATCAGGCAGGAAAACAAAAGCGTCAGCCCCATGAACACGTCCATGAAGGACAAAAGCCACGACTGCTGGGTCACGACGCCGGAAAGCTTCTTGATTGCCGTCAGCGAGCCGTCGAGACCGTAGCTGTCGTAGTTGGCGCCGACGCTGGACAGCCAGTCGAGCGCTTCCGGATTGCTCCAGGTGACGTGTTCGGAGAGCCGGGCGTAATGCTCGTCGGAACGTTGTGTCAGCATGGTGTTGATGATCGCCAGACCGACCGCACCGCCAAGGTTACGGGTCAGGTTGAACAGGCCGGAAGCGTTCTTGATGCGATCAGGCGGCAGCGTTCCGAGCGCGATATTGTTGATCGGCACCATGCACAGCATGAGCGAGCAGCCGCGCAGGATCTGCGGCACCAGCAGTTCGTAGAAATCCCAGTCGGCCGTTACCCCGGTCATCAGGTAGGTGCCGAGTGCAAAACCTCCGAAGCCGACCATCATCATCACCCGTGGATCGAGCTTTGCCGAGAGCGCGCCGGCGACGGGTGCGGTGAAGAACATCGCCGCCCCGGAGACGAACATCGTCTCGCCGATCATCATCGAATCGTAACCGCGGATACGCCCGAGATAGAGCGGATAGAGATAGGTCAGCCCGTAGAGACCGACACCCATGATGAAGGAGAAAAGCGAGCCGAAGGCGAAGTTGCGATTGCTGAACGCCCTGAGGTCGACGACCGGGAAATCCACCTTGAAGACGCGGTAGAAGAATATCAGGCCCCCGATCACCATGGCGACGGTTCCCATGACGATATGCTCGTCGCCGAACCAGTCCTTGTTGTTGCCCTCTTCGAGAACGTATTCCATCGATCCGAGGAAGACCGCCATGGTCGCGAGCCCCCACCAGTCGAATTTCTTCAGCAGGCTGTAGTCGGGTTCGTCGAAGTCGATCAGGCTCCAGGTGACGGCGGTCACGATGATGCCGGGCACGACGTTAATCAGGAACAGCCAGTGCCAGGACATGGCGTGGCTGATATAGCCGCCGATGGTCGGTCCGATGGTCGGCGCCAGCGTCGCGACAAGACCGATGATCGGCGACACGATGGCGCGCTTCGACGGCGGAAAGATCGTAAAGGCCGCGGCAAACACCGACGGGATCATGCCGCCGCCGATGAAGCCCTGGATGGCGCGATAGATAATCATCTGCTCGATATTGGTGGCGGTCGCGGCCAGCGCGCTCGCCATGGTGAATCCCGCAGCCGAGAAAGCGAACAGCACCCGCGTCGAGACGATGCGGGCGAGCACGCCCGAAAGCGGGATCATGATGACTTCGGCGATCAAGTAGGAGGTCTGCACCCAGGCGACCTCGTCCGAACCGGCCCCGAGACCGGCCTGGATCTCGGCAAGCGAGGCGGAAACGATCTGGATATCGAGGATCGACATGAACATGCCGAACACCATCGCGAAGAACGCGACGATGCGTTTCGGGTCCATGCGCTCCGCTGCGGGCGCGGCAATCCCGCCACCCGCCGTTACCGTGCCTGCCGTTGCCATGATCGGACTTGCCTTTCTGCCGTCAGTTCGCGGCAAGCGCCGAACCGGCCGGCGCCGTGCGCGTATCGACGTCGACGACGACGCTGAGGCCCGCCCGCAAATGCCCTTCCTTCAGGGCATCTTCCGGCAGCGCGATGCGAACCGGAACGCGCTGGACAACCTTGGTGAAGTTGCCCGTAGCATTTTCGGCCGGAAGCATCGAGAAGACCGAGCCGGAAGCCGGAGCGATCGACCGGACAGTGCCCTCAAGCGGCTTGTCGCCATAGGCGTCGACATGGATGCTCACCTTGGAGCCCGGCACCAGATGCGCGATCTGGGTCTCCTTGAAGTTCGCCTCAATATAAAGATCTTGGACGGGCACCAGAGCCGCCAGACGCTTGCCGGTCGAAACGAGATCGCCGACCTGAACCGCGAGATTGCCGACGACACCGTCATAGGGCGCCTTGAGGACCGTGAAATCGAGATCGCGCTGGGCTTTTTCCAGCGACAGTTCCGCTGAGCGGATACTGGCTTCCGCCTCGGCGCGCTGCGCCTTCAATACGGCGATCTGGGCATCGGCGGATGCGATGCTGGCATCCGCAGCCGTGACATTGGCCTGCGCCTGCTCCAGCGAGGTCTTGGCGCTGTCGAGATCGGCGGTCGAAACCACCTTCTGCGCCTGCAGGCCGCTGACGCGCTTGAACGAGAGCTGGGCGAGGTCGAGGCTCGCCACCGCCGACTGTTTCTGCGCCTTTGCCTGTTCGAGGGTTGCTTCGCCGCCCTTGATCTGCGCGTCGATACGGTCGAGCGTCAAATGCTGGCTCTTCAGCGTTGCCGCGGCCTGATTGACGGCAATGCGATAGTCGCCGTCATCGAGAACGACGAGAGGATCGCCGGCCTTGACGATCTGGTTGTCCTTGACGGGAACGGACGCGATATAGCCCGAGACCTTCGGCGCGATGATCGCGATGTCGCCCTCGATATAGGCGTCCTCGGTCGAGACCATGAAACGGCCATCGGTCCACCAGTGGTAACCGTACCAGCCGGCGCCGCCGAGCAGAGCCAGCAGGATCACCGGCAGAACCGGGCTGCGACGCTTCTTTTCCTTCGCCGGGACAGCGGCAGCCGGCGCTCCGGCCGCGGTCACCTCCCGCGGCGCCTCGGCTACCGGCACCTGCTCTTCAACGCTTTCAACGGCGCGAACCGCGCCCGTCCTTTGAGACACTGTCATGAATATTGCCCGCTCGTATAACGAAATCGAACTGAACCGTTCGGTTCGATTGACATAAAGGCTTTTTTGTCACATATCAAGTGGCAATGGAGCCCGACGCAGTGTCTCGGGTTGAGTTTCGTTAATTTTTGGAGACCCATGGCCCGCCAACCCAAAAAGGTCACAGACAAAACCGTGATGGACGCCTCCTGTCCCTCCCCCTCTCCCAGCCGCTTTGCGGCCGGTGAGGACCCGGTGAAACGTGGCCAGATCCTGGATGGCGCCAAGCGTGTGTTCATGAAGTTGGGCTTCGACGCCGCAAGCATGAACGACGTCACCCGCGAAGCCGGCGTTTCCAAAGGCACGATCTACGTCTATTTCGACAGCAAGGAAGACCTCTTTGCGGCGCTCATCGAACGTGAAAAAGGCCGCCTCACCGAAACGCTCCGCGATATTCTCGCCGACAGCCACGACGTCGAAGACGGTCTGCGTCGCTTCGGCATCGCCTTTGCCCGGCAGATTCTGGTTGGAGACATGATACCTGCCATGCGCACGGTTCTCGGCGTGGTGGACCGCATGCCCGGCCTCTGCCGCCGCTTCCTGTCGGCTGCGCCGGCAAATGCCCGCACGGTTCTGGAGGCATTCCTGCGCCGCAAGATGGCTGAAGGGGCGCTCAAATCCGTGGACGAGGAGCTCGCCGCCCGGCAGTTCATCGATCTGGCGACCGGAACCTACTTCAAGCTCAAGCTGTTCAACGAGATCAAAACCGTCCCCGATCAGACGGAGATCGACCGCGTCGTGGACAGCGCCATCTATGTCTTCATGGCAGCCTACGGCCCGGATCGAACGACCTGAAGCCGCAACGGGGCAACTTTTTTCCGCGCAAGCCCTTGGCGGCCTTGTCCTCGGTGGAGCAATGCTCCATTTGTTGACCTCGGCCCGAAACTGCTAACCGGAAAGAGCTCATGCAGGAAATCACTGCTCTGCTACAGGATCCCGCCGCCTGGATCGCCCTGATCACCCTCGTTGTCATGGAAGTCGTCCTTGGCATCGATAACCTGGTCTTCATCTCCATCCTGACCAACAAGCTGCCGCCGGAACAGCGCGAACGCGCCCGCCGCATCGGCATCGGCCTGGCGCTCGTCATGCGTCTTGCCCTGCTCGGCACGATCGCCTGGATCGTCAAGCTGACGACGCCGCTGTTCGAGGCGTTCGGCCACGGTTTCTCCTGGAAGGACCTGATCCTGATCGCGGGCGGCCTTTTCCTGGTCTGGAAGGCCACCAAGGAAATCCATCACAATGTCGATCCGCAGGAAGAAGGCGAAGACTTCATCGCCTCCTCCAAGGGCGGCACGCTCGCAGCCGCCATCGGCCAGATCCTTTTGCTCGATCTCGTTTTCTCGGTCGACAGCATCATCACCGCGGTGGGCATGACCGAGCACCTGCCGATCATGGTCGCGGCCGTCATCATCGCTGTCACCGTCATGCTGGTCGCCGCAACCCCGCTTGCCAACTTCATCGAGAAGAACCCGACCATCGTCATGCTGGCGCTCGGCTTCCTGCTGATGATCGGCATGACCCTGATCGCCGATGGCATGGGCTTCCATGTGCCGAAGGGCTATGTCTATGCGGCCATGGCCTTCTCCGCGCTGGTCGAAGCGCTGAACATGCTGGCGCGGCGCAAGCGGCAGGCGGAAAAAGCGGCCAGACAGAAGCACTGATCCCGCATCCGTTCTTCCTTCAATGGCCCGCCCCGTCGCGGGCCATTTTGTTTTCCGGCCCGTCCGGAATCGGGCTTGGGAACAAACGGGCAGGATGCGACATTTCCTTTTCGACGCCCCGCCTGCCGCTCGCTGCAACTTCTCCGGAGCCCGATGACAACAGAACAGATCCTCGCTTTTGCCGTCATCGCCATCATGATGGCGACCTTTCTCTGGGATCGCTTCAGATATGACATCGTCGCCTGCGCGACCCTGCTGCTCGCCGTTGCCCTGGGGCTGGTGCCGGCAGCGGATGCATTTTCCGGTTTTTCCGACGATATCGTCGTCATCGTCGGCAGCGCGCTTGTGGTCAGCGCCGGGGTCGCCCGTTCCGGCGTCGTCGACGCCGCCATCAAGCGCTTTTTCCCGACGCTGATCTCGGTCCGCGGACAGATGCTGCTCCTGCTTGTCACCGTGACGGTGCTTTCCGCCTTCATCAAGAATATCGGCGCCCTGGCGATCATGATGCCGGTCGCCTTCCAGTTTGCCCGCCGTTCCGGCATACAGGCCTCGATCTTCCTGATGCCCATGGCGTTCGGCGCCCTGCTCGGCGGCCTCATGACCCAGATCGGCACCTCGCCGAACATCGTCGTCTCGCGGCTGCGCGCCGAAATCTCGGGCGCTCCCTTCACCATGTTCGACTTCACCCCGGTCGGCGCCGCTCTGGCGCTTGCCGGTATCGTCTTTCTCATTTTCTTCTACTGGCTTGTGCCCAAGCGGGAAAACCAGACACCCTCGCTGCAGGAAGCGCTCGAAAACTCGACTTTCTCGACAGAGGCCACGCTCGGCAGGCAATCGCCCTTCGTCGGCAAGACCCTGAACGAACTGCTTTCCCTCGGCGCGGGAGAAGTGATCGTCACCGCCATCCTGCGCGGACACACCCGCATCTCGCCCTTTCCCGACGTGACGCTCAAGGAAAACGACGCGCTGCTGCTGGAAGGCCCGTCCGAGGCGCTCGACGGCATCGTGTCGCGGGCGAGCCTTTCCCTCTCGGGCGGACCGATCGACAGCGGTGAAAAGGGCGGCGAAATCACCTCGATCGAGGCAGTCATCAGCCGCGACTCCGCGCTCGTCGGCCTTTCAGCCCGCGAGCTCTCGCTGTTCAACACCTATGGGGTCAACCTGCTGGCGGTCAGCCGGCAAGGCAAGCGCATCCGCGAGCGGCTGGGTCAGCTCACGCTGCGCTCCGGCGATGTCGTCCTTCTCCAGGGCCAGAGACAGGCTCTCCCGGGACTTTTGCTCGAACTCGGCTGCCTGCCGCTTGCCGAGCGCGAGATCCTGCTCGGCACTCCGCGCAACGCATTTCTGCCGCTTGCCATCCTTGCCGTGGCCATGGTGGCGACCGCGCTCGGTCTCGCGCCGGTCGCGCTCGCCTTCTTCGCTGCTGCGGTCGCCATGGTGATCCTGAAGGTCATTCCTCTCAGCGAGATCTACCGCGCCATCGATGGGCCGATCCTCGTCATGCTCGGCGCCCTGATCCCGGTTTCGCAGACGCTGAAGACGACCGGAGCGAGCGACCTGATCGCCGACTGGCTCCGTCGCACGGCGGAAGGCATGCCGGCCTATGGCGCGCTGACCCTCATTCTGGTGACGGCGATGGCCGTCACGCCCTTTCTCAACAATGCAGCCACCGTTCTGGTGATGGCACCGATCGCTGCAAGCTTCGCGATCGGCCTGGGCTACAAGCCGGACGCCTTTCTGATGGCGGTCGCCATCGGCGCCGGCTGCGATTTCCTGACCCCCATCGGCCATCAATGCAACACCCTCGTCATGGGTCCCGGCGGTTACCGGTTCAGCGACTATGCCCGTCTCGGCCTGCCGCTCTCCATTTTGATCGTCGTGGTCAGTATCCCCGTGCTGCTTCTCGTCTGGCCAGTGACCTAGGGCAGCTTCAGCGAAGTTGGGTACCGGTTTTGCGTCGGGGGATTGTGGGGAGACAAGGAGATGAAGCATTGAAAGCGCTGCCGTTTTCGCCGGCGATACTCTCGGGAAAACAGCTCAAAAAGAGGCCCGCACCGTCGATGCAGGCCTCGCAGGCGGGGGATCGGGGAGAACACGGGCCGGACGATTAAGGGGCTCGTCTGCCAATTCGTTGGCCACGGAGAGAAACCGGAAAAATCTCCATGTTCCCCATCACCGTCGCGTCCGGTTGGCACGACCCGCATTCGCAATATGAAACGAGATAAAACGCCGTTGGTTCCGAAAGAGCCGAAAAAAGTGTGAGACGATATTGCCTTGCCCTGCCGGCAGGGCTGCCATGATCCGCCGCGCACGCAGTTTCCCTTGACGCCTGCGGCTGAATATGGCCTAAGCCTGCCTGCGGAAAATACGGCAATTGGTGCGCTTGGCGACGCCTTTTAACGGATTCCGCCAGAGAATTTTCCCTTATTCGCTGATCCTGCGCTTCGCGCCCGGATCATCCGCACGTCAGCACGAGCAAGTTACCATGAGCACTTCCGGCGTTCGCGTCCGCATCGCACCTTCCCCGACCGGCGAGCCGCATGTCGGCACCGTCTACATCGCTCTCTTCAACTATCTCTTCGCAAAGAAGATGGGCGGCGAGTTCATCCTGCGCATCGAGGACACCGACGCCACCCGATCGACGCCGGAATTCGAGCAGAAGGTGCTGGACGCGCTCAAATGGACGGGACTGAAATGGAGCGAAGGCCCCGATGTCGGCGGCCCCTACGGCCCCTACCGCCAGTCCGAGCGCAAGGATATCTACCGCCCCTTCGTCGAGCAGATGGTCCGCGACGGCCATGCCTTCCGCTGCTTCTGCACGCCGGAACGCCTGGAAATGATGCGCGAAGCCCAGCGCGCCAAGGGCCTGCCGCCGAAGTATGACGGTCACTGCCTGAACCTCAAGGCCGAGGAGGTCATCGAGCGGATGGAAGCCGGCGAACCCTCCGTCGTGCGCATGAAGATCCCGACCGAAGGCTCCTGCGACTTCCATGACGGCGTCTATGGCGATGTCTCGATCCCGTGGGAAGCCGTCGACATGCAGGTCCTGCTCAAGGCCGACGGCATGCCGACCTATCACATGGCAAACGTCGTCGACGACCACCTGATGAAGATCACCCACGTCGCCCGCGGCGAGGAATGGCTGGCCTCCGTGCCGAAGCACATCCTGATCTACAAGTATCTCGGTCTCGAGCCGCCGAAGTTCATGCACCTGTCGCTGATGCGCAATGCCGACAAGTCCAAACTGTCGAAGCGCAAGAACCCGACCTCGATCTCCTATTATTCCGCGCTCGGCTACCTGCCGGAAGCGCTGATGAACTTCCTCGGCCTGTTCTTCATCCAGATCGCCGAGGGCGAGGAGATGCTTGACATGGACGAGCTTGCCGAAAAGTTCGATCCGGACAACCTGTCCAAGGCCGGCGCGATCTTCGACGTGCAGAAGCTCGACTGGCTGAACGGCCGCTGGATGCGCGAGAAGCTGACGCCCGAGGAGTTCCTCGCGCGCGTCTTCAACTGGGCCTCGGAAAACGACCGCCTGACGGAAGGCCTGAAACTCGCCCAGAGCCGCATCTCCAAGCTCGGCGAACTGCCACAGCTCGCGGGCTTCCTGCTGTCGAACGACGTCGGCCTGACGCCCGCCTCCTTCGCCGGTCTCAAGACCTCGCCGGCCGAAACGCTGGAAATCGTCAACACGGTGGCCTTCGACCTCGAAAAGATCCTCGAATGGAACGTCGAGACGATCGAGCAGGAACTGCGCGACATTTCCGATCGCCTCGGCAAGAAGCTGCGCGTCGTCACCCCGCCGCTCTTCGTGGCGATGTCCGGCAGTTCCCGCTCGCTGCCGCTGTTCGACTCGATGGCGCTTCTCGGCCGCTCGGTCGTGCGCCAGCGCCTCAAGGTCGCATCGCAGGTGCTGACCTCGATGGTCGGCGCCCAGTAAGAAAGTCTCGATCGGCAACCGGCCGTCACAGGAACGAATGAATGTCTGAAACGAAGAACGAAACCGCCCTCTCTTCCGACGCAACCGAGGTGCGCCGCCAGAAGCTCGCATTGCTGCGCCAGCAGATCGGCGATGTTTATCCGGCGCATTTCCACCGTACGATCACCAATGCGGAACTGGCCGAGAAATACGAGGGCCTGGAACCCGACACGGAATCGGAAGACGTCGTCACGGTTGCCGGCCGCGTCTATTCCTCACGCAACTCCGGCATGTTCATGGACCTGCACGACGCGACGGGCAAGATCCAGATCTTCTCCCACAAGGATACGACTCCGGAGGCCGCCCGCGCGCTGCTGCCGATGATCGATCTCGGCGACATCATCGGCGTCAAGGGCCAGGTCCGCCGCACCAAGCGTGGCGAACTGACCATCAACGCCCATGAAATCACCATGCTGACGAAGACGCTCCTGCCCATGCCCGAGAAGTGGCACGGCGTCTCCGACGTCGAGATCCGCTACCGCAAGCGCCATCTCGATCTTCTGACCAACGAGGAATCGAAACTGCGCTTCCTGCAGCGCTCGAAAATCATCTCCGGCGTTCGCCGTTTCATGGAGGCCGATGGCTTCATGGAGGTCGAGACCCCGATGCTGCAGACCGTCTATGGCGGCGCGACGGCGGAACCCTTCAAGACCCACCACAACACGCTGAAGATGGACATGTTCCTGCGCATCGCGCCGGAACTTTTCCTCAAGCGCACGCTGGTCTCGGGCCTCTCCGACAAGGTGTTCGAGATCAACCGCAACTTCCGCAACGAAGGCGTCTCCACCCGGCACAATCCCGAATTCACCATGATGGAGTGCTACTGGGCCTATGCCGACTACGAGGACGTGATGGACCTCGTCGAGCGGCTGTTCTCCGAACTGGCCGTGAGCCTGCACGGCACGACCGAGGTGCCCTATGGCGACAAGGTCCTGTCCTTCAAGGGCCCGTTCCGCCGCATCTCGATGCCCGGCGCGGTCAAGGAAAAGACCGGCATCGACTTCCTCGCCATCAAGACCGACGAGGAAGCGCGCGCCGCCGCCCGCCATGCGGGTTTCGAAGTCGAGAAGGATGCGACCTGGGGCGAATGCCTCGCCTTCGTCTTCGAGGAAACCGTCGAGGGCGACCTCATCCAGCCGGCCCATGTCATTCATTTTCCGAAGGACATCTCGCCCTTCGCCAAGGAAGTGCCGGGCGAGCCGCGCCTGGTCGAGCGTTTCGAGACCTATGTCAACGGCTGGGAACTCGGCAACGCCTTCTCCGAACTCAACGATCCCGAAGAACAGCGTAGCCGCATGGTCGAGCAGCTTGCCCAGGCCCACGCCCGCGGCGAAAAGGAAAAGGCGCTCGACGAGGAATTCCTCGACGCCATGGACCAGGGCATGCCGCCGGCCGGCGGTCTCGGCATCGGCATCGATCGCCTGATTATGGTTCTGACCAACGCGCCGTCGATCCGCGACGTCATCCTCTTCCCCGCCCGCCGCAACAAGGCGGACTGAGGCAGTCCCGGACCGGAATAAAGAGAGGCGGCTTAAGGCCGCCTTTTTTGTCCGCGGCCCAGCTTGGGTCTTGCTGGCCTGTGCCCCGGCAACAGCGGTTAAACAGGCCGTCTAATCGATGGTAAGATGCCATTCGAGACGGCCATGCAGGACCGCGCTCACCTGACCCGAATTGTGGGAAGCGGAGCCGACACTCCTGATCTCGGCAGATCCGCTCCAGGCGCCGGGACTGCCCGAAGGCTGGTCGTAGAGGGTGAGGAACTGTTCTCCCTCGACCAGCGATACCGCCTTTTCGTCGGTAAACGCCTCGACCCCGAGCGTGATCCCGACCGGCAGGGAGACCGGAAGACGAAGGCTCATCGTATTCGCCGCCTTGTCGATGGTCATCTCGACCCCGCAAAGCGTATCCATGATACGTTCGTCGGCGACCGGAAGGGTCCGGCTTCCATTGCGGGAGAACCGATAGGGACGCGCGGCTTCCGGCGGCGGAATATAGACACCGCTCAGCGTATCGGCCACCGTCAGGCTTCCCTTCGCGCAGGTGCCGGCACGGTCGCCGGCCAGATTCCGGAACCGTCCCGGCTGTTGTCCCGTCATCTGCTGGAAGACATTGCCGCCGTTGCCCGCGGCTGCGAACTCCATCATCGTTCGCGCAAGGCAGGCCTGATCGCCACCGCATGCATCGATCCTGGCTTTCAACCCCTCCATCTGCGGGGAAAGCTCTGAACTGGCAGGCTTCGCCGAAACGATCGGCAATCCGTCATTGCCGACGTCGACCATCTCGAACTCCACCGCCATCCTTCTCTTTGCGTCGATTGCCGCCCATTCGACACCGTTCGGCATATCGACCCTGTGAGACCCGGAAAGCTCCAGTCTGACCGTCAATCGACCTCTCGGATTGCCCTCGAATGGATCGTTCGCGGATGCGAGCGTGGCGGAAACCAGCAACCCCGCAAAGGCAATGGCAAAACGCACGGCAATTCCCCCTTCGTTCAAACGAAGAGGAAGTGATATCCGGCGGGCATTTCGCCGCCAATGTCGGAAGTCCAGGAAAAAGTTATGAAGGAACGCAAAGACTTATGCGATCCGGCCGGTTTCGGCGAATAGCGCCGAACATGGTCTTTGGCATTACGGGGATACCGCGCCGGCAGCGTCCCCGAGCGCTCAGTGACCGGCTTCCGTCTGCGGCTTGGCGTCGCTCGCCTTGGGCGGCAGAATGGGGCTGTCTTCCGCCGGAATCACCTCGGCTGGCTGCTCCCCATGTGCCTCTGCCGTATCGGCAGCGGGCGCATGGTCCGGGGCAGCCTCGACCGGGACGGCACGCAGCTTCGCAAGCCAGGCGGCGCCCGCCGCATCGGCTTCGGTGCTCATCTCGCCGGCCCCGTGATCCGTCGCGGCGGCTTCCGGCGCCTTTGCCTCGTCCGGCTTCACGGCCGGCGCATGGGCTTGATCGCCGTGTGCGCCATTCTCGGCCGCAGGTTGTTCCGGGTGTGCGGGAGCACTCGTCTGCTCGGCAGGCACGATCTTCCGGCCGGCGCCTCCGAACGGCAGCGGCTTTGCTTCCTTCTCTCCGAAGATCATTCCGCTGACGGAGCCGAGCCAGCCTTTCGGCGCTTCGGCAGCGGCCGGGGCGGAAGCAACCTCGTGCTCCGGAGCGGATGGCTCCGCTCCATGGGCGCTGGCCTGTTTTCCGGCCGCCGTGTCGTGCGGCATCTCCGCGGCCACCGGCTTCGTCGCGCCGTGGCCGGAATCCTCTTCGGCTGCGGCCTGTTCGGTGACGGGTTCACCATGGCCCGCATCGCCTTCGGCGACAGGGGCTGCGGCATGATCTGCCGAACCGGGTGTGGCCGCTTCTTGCTCGTCGCCACCGAGGATCATGCCGGTGATCGAGGCAAACCAGCCCTTGCTCTTGCCCTCCGCTCCTTCCGGCGCGGCCTCGCCATGCCCTTCGGCCGAAACCTCGGCGCCATGATCTTCGGCGGGAGCCGCTTCCCCATGACCGGAGGTCTCGCCGTGACCCGACGATTTGTCCTTCTTTTTGGCGCCCCCATGGCCATCGGCAGGCTTGGCCTCGCCATGTCCATCGGAAGCGGCGCCATGCCCATCCGGCGTCGCAACCTCCGGCTTCACACAGTCCGCGCGGTCGTCGAGCCGGGAAACCAACTGCCCGATGTCGTCTTCCGTCAGGTTGATCTTTTCGCCGTAGAACTGGCCGATTTCATTGGCGGCCTTGTCGACGTAACGCGCGGTGAACATCTGGCCGCTCGCATATTCCGGCACGCGTGAGGGATCGGAAATGAAGAGAACATCGGCGCCCACGGCACGGCCGCGCATGTCAGGCACCGTCTTCGGTCCCTTGGCGTCGAGCACCACCACCTGGATCAGGTCCGGCTTCATCTCGTCGTGAATGACGCTCGCCACGCGCAGCGCCGTCTTGACGCGCGCAAGGCCGTCCTCGGTCTCGGCGGTGGTGATGTATTTCCTGATCCAGAAGCGATCCTTCTTCTTGACCGTGACGGTCTTCACCTCGGTGCAGGCAAGGCCGTTCAATTGAGCGTAGGAGGGGCCGAGGATCTTGTCCGCGCCGATATAGACGGCCGCGGCTCCGGTCGTGCCGCACAGCACCAGCACACCGCCGAATGCGAGGACCAGCTTGCGTGAAATATGGATCTTGCCGATACCCTTCACGCCGAATACCCCAACATCGCGTTGCCCCGCTCTTTTACGCAATACTGAGGCGATACTTGTCACAACGTTGTTGAAGAAGGTTTAATCTCGGCGAAACAATCCTCGTCAATTGACACCTATCGTCCCAACTCCTGACGCGCCTTCCGCTCTTAATTGCAAATAATTCGCAATAGCGTTGACAAGCCGGAATTCCGCGTTACCTTTAATTGCGAGTTATTCGCAAAAACTTTTCGGAGTCCTGAATGTCGATACGCTTCCTCCCCGCGCTGGCGGCGCTCGCCCTGCTCCTTCTGCCTCAAGGGGCGGCCGCGGCCGACCGGCTCAAGGTCATCACGACCTTCACCGTCATTGCCGACATGGCGAAGAATGTTGCGGGCGATGCGGCGGATGTCGAAAGCATCACCAAGCCGGGCGCCGAGATCCACAACTACCAGCCGACGCCCCGCGATATCCTGAAGGCCCGCGACGCGAACCTCGTCCTGTGGAACGGGCTCAACCTCGAACGCTGGTTCGAGAAATTCCTCGCCAACCTTGGAGACGTTCCCTCCGCCGTCGTCAGCGATGGCATCCAGCCGATGAGCATTTCCGGCGGCGCCTATGACGGCAAGCCGAACCCCCACGCCTGGATGTCGCCGGAAAACGCGGTGATCTATGTCGAGAACATCCGCAAGGCTCTGAGTGCCGCCGACCCGGACAATGCCGCCACCTATGCCGCCAACGCCGCCGCCTATTCCGAGAAGATCAAGGCGGAGATCGGTCCGCTGAAGGCCGAGATCGACACGCTGCCGGCCGACAGGCGATGGCTGGTCACCAGCGAAGGTGCCTTCTCCTATCTCGCCCGCGATCTCGGCCTGAAGGAACTCTACCTCTGGCCGATCAATGCCGACAGCCAGGGCTCCCCGCAGCAGGTGCGCGCCGTCGTCGATGCGGTCAAGGAACACAATATCCACGTCGTCTTCAGCGAAAGCACGGTGTCCGACAAGCCCGCCCGCCAGGTCGCCGCCGAAACCGGCGCGACTTACGGCGGCGTGCTCTATGTCGACTCGCTCAGCGAAGCCGATGGCCCCGTCCCCACCTATATCGATCTTCTTCGCGTGACCGTCGCCACCGTCGCAAAGGGTCTCACTCAATGATTATGGGAAGTTCCGGCAAGGCCGCCACTCGCGAGGGCATCCGCGCCGAAGACATCACCGTCACCTACCGGAACGGCCACACAGCCCTTCGCCATGCAAGCTTTGCCGTTCCGAAGGGCACGATCACGGCGCTCGTCGGTGTCAATGGCGCCGGCAAGTCCACCATCTTCAAGGCGATCATGGGCTTCGTGCCGTTGGCGGCCGGCAAGATTTCCGTACTCGGAATGCCGGTTCGCGAAGCCCTGCGCCAAAACCTCGTCGCCTATGTTCCACAGGCCGAGGAAGTCGACTGGAACTTTCCCGTGCTGGTCGAGGACGTGGTGATGATGGGCCGCTACGGCCACATGAATTTCGTGCGCATTCCCGGCCGCCGCGATCATCAGATGGTGGACGAGGCGCTTGCCCGCGTCGGCATGAGCGATTTCCGCAAACGCCAGATCGGCGAACTCTCCGGCGGCCAGCGCAAGCGTGTCTTCCTCGCCCGCGCGCTCGCCCAGGAAGGGCAGGTGATCCTGCTCGACGAACCCTTCACCGGCGTCGACGTCACCACCGAGGAACAGATCATCGCGCTGATGCGGGATCTGAGGGCCGAGGGCCGGGTCATGCTGGTTTCCACCCACAATCTCGGCAGCGTTCCGGAATTCTGCGACCGGACGATTTTCGTCAAGGGAACCGTCATCGCATCCGGCCGGACGGAGGAAACTTTCAACGAAGAGAACCTCAAGATCGCCTTCGGCGGCGCGCTTCGCCATTTCGTGCTCGGCGGCGCCGAATTGCACGACGATGCCGACAGCCGGCAGGTCAAGGTCATCACCGACGACGAGCGTCCCTTCGTCATCTATGGCTCCCCGGAAACGGAGAACCGGACGGAACGACCGGAAGCGGAGAGGATCGATGATTGACGTCCTTCTCGAGCCCTTCGGCTACGACTACATGCGAAACGCCATTTTCGTCAGCGCGCTTGTCGGCGGCGTCTGCGGCTTTCTCTCCTCCTACCTGATGCTGAAAGGCTGGTCGCTGATCGGCGATGCGCTCTCCCATGCCATCGTGCCGGGCGTCGCAGGCGCCTATATGCTGGGCCTGCCCTTCGCCTTCGGCGCCTTCATCTCCGGTGGCCTTGCGGCAGCCTCCATGCTCTTCCTCAACCAGCGGACCCGCCTCAAGGAAGACGCCATTATCGGCCTGATCTTCACCTCCTTCTTCGGGCTCGGCCTCTTCATGGTCTCGCTCTCCCCCGTTTCGGTGAACATCCAGACCATCGTGCTTGGCAACATCCTCGCGATCACGCCGGCCGATACGCTGCAGCTCGTCATCATCGGCGGCGTCAGCCTGATCGTGCTGACGGCCAAGTGGAAGGATTTCATGGTCGCCTTCTTCGATGAGAACCACGCCCGCTCGATCGGCCTCAGGCCGGATCTGCTGAAGGTGATCTTCTTCACGCTGCTCGCCGGCTCCACCGTCGCCGCCCTCCAGACCGTCGGCGCTTTCCTTGTTATCGCCATGGTGGTGACGCCGGGTGCAACCGCCTACCTGCTCACCGACCGCTTCCAGCGCCTCATCCTCATGGCCTTCGTAATTGGTGCGGCTACGAGCTTTATCGGCGCATACATCAGCTATTTCCTCGACGGAGCGACCGGCGGCGTCATCGTCGTGCTGCAGACTGCGATCTTCCTGACCGCCTTCGTCTTCGCGCCGAAGCACGGTCTCCTCGCCGCCCGCCGCCGCGCCCGCGCAGCGCTCGCCAGCCCCACAGCATCAGCGGAGGCAGCGCGGTGAACGACACGCTCGAACTTCTCATCCTGCCCTTCCAGCTTCCCTTCATGCAGTCGGCCTTCGTCATCACCCTGATGATCGCCGTGCCGATGGCGCTGCTCTCCTGCCTGCTGGTGCTGAAGGGGTGGTCGCTGATGGGGGATGCTGTCTCCCATGCCGTCCTGCCGGGCATCGTGATCGCCTACATCGCCGGCATTCCGCTTGCCATCGGCGCCTTCATCGCCGGCCTTACCTGCGCGCTGCTGACCGGCTACCTCAAGGAAAACAGCCGCATCAAGGAAGATACCGTCCTCGGCATCGTCTTCTCCGGCATGTTCGGACTCGGCCTCGTGCTCTACGTAAAGATCGAGAGCGACGTGCATCTCGACCATATCCTGTTCGGCGACATGCTCGGCATCCTGCCCTCCGACCTTCTGGAAACCGGCCTGATCGCGCTTGCCGCAACAGTCTTTCTGGTAATCCTGCGCAAGGATCTTCTGGTGCAGGCCTTCGATCCGCAGCACGCCCGCGCCATCGGCCTGCCGGTCCGGCTGCTGCACTACGGCCTGCTGGCGGTCTTGTCGCTGACGGTGGTCGGCGCTCTGAAAGCCGTCGGCATCATCCTTTCCGTCGCCATGCTGGTGGCTCCGGGCGCCATCGCCTTCCTGATTACCCGACGGTTTCAGGCGATGCTGGTAACGGCCGTGGCCGTCGCCGTCACCGCATCGGTCGCCGGCATCTATCTCAGCTTCCTGATCGACAGCGCCCCTGCCCCGACCATCGTCCTCCTGATGTCAGCCATGTTCGTCGCCGCCTTCCTGCACACCGTCTGGAAATCGCGCAACAGCCAGCGATCAGCCGCCGTCACGGACGGCTGATATCCCTTTACCGATGGTTCCTGTGATCGACGCCACAATCCTCATCGCCGTCATCCCGGCCCTGAGCCGGGATCCAGCGCGATCAAGTCCTTGATCGCAAAAGGCTCTTACGCGCGATGGACATCGCGCTGCTGGATGCCGGACTAAATCCGGCATGACGGGAAAAGATGCGTCGACTTCAACAACACCCCTTCTCGTCCGCCCGAGCCGCCGTCACGGACGGCTGATCTCCTCGAGATACCAGTTGATGTAGCGCAGTTCGTTCTGCTCCATCGGCGCAATCGGCCCGGGCTCGTAGAAATGCGAGCGCACGCCGCGCGCGGTGTGTTCGATGATCGCCTTGTCCTCGTCGGTCGTCACGCGCCAGAGCCAGGTAAGCTTTTCGAAGTCGTAGTCGACGCCCGCCTCCGCCTTGCCATCGACCAGCCAGATCAACTCCATTTCGCAGGTATCGACCGTCTTCGGGATGAAGCGGTAGATCATGCCGTGGTCGGCATAGCAGACGAGGAAGCTCGTGCCGCCGAGATGGATCGAGGTGACGCCGCCGTCGAAATCGGTGAAACGTCCCATCAGGGTGCTGAGCGGCTGACCGTCCTTGCTGCCGGTTTTCACGCCGTCATAGAGGGCATAGCGGAAGGCATGGATCGTTTCCTTGCCGCCAGCTGAAGACTGCCAGTGATTGCCCGACCCGATCTCGATGCCGAGCGCGCAGGTCCGCGCCTCCATGGCGGCGTTCAGCTCCTCGATCAGATGCAGTGGCTGTTCCAGCGCATGCGTCTCCGAATATTCCGGATGGGCCGGGCCGCAATGGTAGCACTCGACATAGTTTTCGACAGCGAGCTTCCAGTTCGCGTCGATCGCATAGCTCTGCCGGTGCGCCACCTTTGCATTGGCCCAGCCATACTGGCCGCAGGTCGCGTGCAGCAATGCCTCGACCTCGCTGAAATCGAGTGGTTCCTTCGCAAAGGAAATGAACACCAGCCCCTCGACCACCCGCACATGCGCCTTCTTCAGCCCATGCGCCTGCCGGTCGAAGTCCTTCGGCATCAGCCGCGCGGCCTTGAGCGCACCGTCATTGCCGTAGGTCCAGGCGTGATAGGGACAGACGAAGGCCTTGGCATTGCCCTTCTCCTTCGTGCAGACCTCCGCCCCGCGATGGCGGCAGAGATTGAGCAGCGCATGCACGCCGCCATCCGCCCCGCGCGTCAGGATCACCGCTTCAGAGCCAAGCTTGAAAACCTCGAAATCGCCGGGATCGGGAATGATGCTCTCATGCGCCAGACAGTGCCAATGACGGAAGAACACCCGTTCCATATCCCGCTCGAAGATCGCGGGATCGAGATAGAACGGACGCTCCAGCGCGTAGCCCGGTCGGTATGCGGAAACGAGCCTGTCGATGGGGTCTGCCACCACTGTGTCGTTCTTCAGATCGCCCGCCAGCATTGCATTTGCCTCCTTGGTGGAACCCGGAATTTCTATTGGAGTTTGCACCCCACGCTCACATCTTCACCCGTTCCGCCTTGGGGTCGTATAGCGGCGCAAACGAAGCCTCCGCCGCGAACCGTTCCCCGGCGATCTCGATCTCGTATTTCGACGCCAGAACGTCGGCTGCGCTCTCGCCCTCGCAGGGCACATAGCCGAGGCCGATCGCGCCTTGGAGAAAATGGCCGTAATTGCCCGACGTAATGGTTCCGACGATCCTGCCATCGCGCACCAGCGCTTCGTTGTGAAAGACCAGCGGTTCCGGATCGGTGAGGCGCAACTGCACGAGCCGACGCTTCAAACCCTCCTCCTGCTTTCTCAAGACGGCATCCCGGCCGATGAAATCGCCCTTGCCGGTCTTCACCGCAAAGCCCAGCCCCGCCTCCAGCACATGGTCCTCGTCGGTGATGTCATGTCCGAAATGGCGGAACGCCTTTTCGATACGGCAGCTATCGAGCGCGTGCAGACCGCACAGTTTCAGCCCGATTTCCTCGCCGGCCTGTTCCAGCGTCTCGAAGACATGCGCCGCCTGGTCCGACGAGACGTAAAGCTCCCAGCCCAGTTCGCCGACATAGGTGACGCGATGGGCGCGGGCGAGGCCGTAACCGATCTCGATCTCGCGGGCCGAACCGAACGGATGGGCCGCATTGGAGAAATCGCTCGGACTAACCTTGTTGAGCAGTTCGCGCGATTTCGGCCCCATGATGCAGAAAACGCTTTCCGCGGCGCTAACATCGGTCACCACCACGAACTCGTCTGGCAGAAGGTTCTTGCGCAGCCAGGCAAGGTCGCGCTGGAGCGTCGCGCCCGGAACGACGAGGAAAAAGGCTGTCTCCGAAAGACGTGTCACCGTCAGGTCGCTTTCGATCCCGCCACGGCCATTGAGCATCTGCGTATAAACAATCCGGCCCGCCTCGACGTCCATCTGATTGGCGCAGAGCCGCTGCAGGAAAGCAAGCGCATCGCGGCCCTCCACCCGGATCTTGCCGAAAGACGTCATGTCGAACAGGCCGACGCCTTCGCGCACCGCCATGTGTTCGGCGCGCTGGTTGTCGAACCAGTTCTGCCGCTTCCAGCTGTAGCGATATTCCTTTTCCTGGCCGAGCCCGGCAAACCAGTTCGCCCTTTCCCAGCCCGCCACCTCGCCGAAGACGGCGCCGCGCTTCTTCAGATGCTCATGGATCGGCGAGCGGCGCACGCCGCGGGCCGTTGCCATCTGCCGGTAGGGAAAATGGTCGGCATAAAGCAGGCCGAGCGTCTCGGTGACACGCTCCTGCAGATAGACCCGGTTCTTCTGGAACGGTTGCGCGCGGCGGATATCGACCTCCCAGAGATCGAAGGGCGGCTCGCCGTCGTTCATCCACTGGGCCAACGCCATGCCGGCCCCGCCGGAGGAGACGATGCCGATGGAGTTGTAGCCGGCTGCCACCCAGTATCCCTTCAGCTCCGGCGCTTCGCCGAGATAATAGCGGTCGTCGGGCGTGAAGCTTTCCGGTCCGCAGAAGAAGGTATGGATGCCGGCCGTCTCCAGCATCGGCATGCGCCTCACCGCCATTTCGAGGATGGGCTGGAAGTGATCGAAATCGTCGGGAAGCTGGTCGAAACAGAAATCCTCGGAGATTCCATCCATGCCCCAGGGCTTGGCCTTCAGTTCGAAGGCGCCGAGCAGCATCTTGCCGGCGTCCTCCTTGTAATAGGCCTGCTCGTCCGGCACGCGCAGCACCGGAAGCTGTTTGAGCCCCGGCACCGGCTCGGTGACGATATAGAAATGCTCGGCCGCATGCAGCGGCACAGTCACACCGGATTGGGCCGCGAGATTGCGGCCCCACATGCCCGCGGCATTGACCACGTTTTCGGTCTCGATCACATGGCGCTCACCCGCCTGCTCGCAGACGACACCCGTCACGCGGCCGTCCTTCGTCAGGACATCGAGGACCTTGACGCCTTCGATGACCGTCGCACCGTGCTGCCGGGCGCCCTTTGCCAGCGCCATGGCGATATTGGCCGGATCGCACTGGCCGTCGAGCGGCAGATGCACCGCCGCCTTCACATCCGAGACGTTGAGATAAGGATAAAGCTCCTTCACCCGCGCCGGATCGATTTCCTGCACATCGACATTGAACGCCCGCGCCAGCGATGCCTGCCGGTAGATCTCCTCGCGCCGTTCGTCCGTCAGCGCGACGGTGATCGAACCGTTCTGCTTCATGCCCGTGCCGATGCCCGTCTCCGCCTCGAGCCGCACGTAGAGATCGCGCGAATATTTCGCGAGCCGCGTCATGTTCTGGCTGCCGCGAAGCTGGCCGATCAGGCCGGCGGCATGCCAGGTGGTGCCGGATGTCAGCTGCTTGCGCTCCAGAAGCACCACATCGGTCCAGCCGAGCTTGGCAAGGTGATAGGCAACCGAACAGCCGGATACGCCGCCGCCGATGATGACGGCCCGCGCCCTGGACGGGACAGGCTTCAGGGAAGTGGTGTTGCTCATGCCTTCAGCCTCTCGTTCGATGCATCCCAGACCGCCTGATCGGGCTGCACGACCGCGTTGAACCTGTCTCCGAAAATCTCCACCTCGACCTCGGTGCCGGGCTCACAGAGATCGGCACGCAACATGCCGAGCGCGATGGACTTGCCGACCCGGTAACCCCAATTGCCCGAGGTCGTCTCGCCGACCACCTTTCCGCCATGCCAGAGCGTCGACATATAGGGCGCGTCGCAATCATCAGCCTCGACGACAAGTGTCACGAAACGCTTCGATACGCCCCGCTGCTTCTCGGCCAGAAGCGCCGCCCGGCCCTTGAAATCCGGCTTCGACCAGTCGATGAAACGGTCTAGCCCGCCCTGCAGCACGGTGTAGTCGGTCGAAAGATCGCCCTTCCAGGCGCGATAACCCTTCTCCACCCGAAGGCAGTCCAGCGCCTCCATGCCGAAGGGTTTCAGCCCGTGGCTCTTTCCCGCCATCCAGACCGCGTCGAAGACATCGGGCGTATCCTCAATCTTGGTGTGGATCTCCCATCCGAGTTCACCGGCGAAGGAAACGCGCACAAGCTGGCACCAGCGCCCACCGATCTGCGCCGACTGATGCGTGAGCCATGGACGGGAAAGATCGGCGTCCGTGACATCGGCGAGGATCGCGCGGGAATGGGGCCCGGTCAGGATCTGGCAGGAAAAGGCCTCGGTCACATCCTCGATGACGAAAGCGGCATCGGCCGGCTTCAGCTTCAGGAGCCATTCGTAATCATGCCACTGGGCGGTCGCAGCCGTGATGAGGAAGAAGAAATCCTCCTCGATCGCCATCACCGACATCTCCGTGACGATCCGGCCCTTGTCGTCGGCGAAATAGGCAAGCCCGATCCGCCCCGGCTTGGGCACGCGGCCGGTGATGATGGAGGAAAGCCATTCGTGCGCGCCCTTGCCCTTCACCCGGTAGCGGGAAAAGCCCGGCAGATCGAGAATGCCAGCCGCGTCACGCACCGCCAAACACTCCTCCTCGATCCGCGGGCTCCACGGCCCCTTGCGATCCCAGGTCTGCGTTGCCTCTTCGGAGATATCGTCGCCGGGTTTCGCATACCACATCGCCCGCTCCCAGCCGTTATAGGGCTTGAACTGCGCACCGAGCGCCGCGATCCGGTCATGAATCGGGGAGAGCTTGCGATTGCGCCCCGCCGGCCAGTAGTGTCTCGGGAAATGCATCGCATATTCATGGCCATAGATTTCCATGCCCTTGGCGACGCAATAATCCGGATCGGACGCGAAGGAGGTGTAGCGGCGCGGATCGCAGGACCACATGTCCCATTCGGTCTCGCCCGCGCTGACCCATTCGGCCAGCACCTTGCCGGCCCCGCCCGCCTGGCAGATGCCGAAGGTAAAGACGCAAGCCTCGAAGGCATTCGGCACGCCCGGCATCGGCCCGATCAGCGGATTGCCATCCGGCGCGTAGGGAATGGGACCGTTAATAATCCTGGAAAGCCCCGCCGTGCCGAGGATCGGTACGCGCTCGACGGCATCGTTGAGATACCATTCCAGCCGCTCCAGATCGTCTGGGAAGAGCTGGAAGGAAAAGTCCTCCGGCATCGGGTCGTCCTTCGTCACCCAATGCGCCCGGCAGGCCTTTTCGTAAGGCCCGAGGTTCATGCCGTATTTTTCCTGCCGGAGATAATAGGAACTGTCGACATCGCGCAGCAGCGGCAGCTTGTGGCCCGCCTCCTTCGACCATGCCTCCAGTTCGGGAATGGTGTCGAACAGCATGTACTGATGGCTCATCACCATCATCGGCACGTCACGGCCGAACAGCTTGCCGACCTCGCGCGCATAGTAGCCGGCGGCGTTGACGACATATTCGCAGCGGATCTCGCCAAGTGGCGTCGTCAACACCCACTCGCCGTTTTCCCGACGCGCCGCCGTGACGGGACAGAAGCGGATGATCTTCGCCCCCATGTCGCGCGCGCCCTTCGCCAGCGCCTGGGTCAACTGGGCCGGATCGATATCGCCGTCATAGGGATCGTAAAGCGCTCCCGTCAGGTCATGGGTTTCGAGGAACGGATATTTCGACCGCATCTCGTCCGGCGACATGATGTCGAGGTCCATGCCCTGATAGCGGCCCATGCCGACGACGCGCCTGAACTCCTGCAGGCGCTCCTTCGTGTGACCGATCCTGAGCGATCCCGTGACGTGATAGTTCATCGGATAATCGACCAGCCCGCCGAGCTTCGCGTAAAGCTCGGTCGAATAGCGCTGCATGTTCATGATCGACCATGAGGAGGAAAAGGTCGGCACATTGCCGGCAGCATGCCAGGTCGAGCCCGCCGTCAGCTCGTTCTTTTCCAGAAGCACGCAATCCGTCCATCCGGCCTTCGCCAGATGATAGAGCGAGGAAGCCCCCACGACCCCGCCCCCGATGATGACGACACGTGCCGAGCCGGGCAGTTGAGACATCCGTATTCCCCTCTTGTTTTGGCGTGAGCTTGCAGAAGGAAATGACATTCATCAAGCGAGCGTATTTCGCTTTATTGATCGAAGAATTCGATTAGATTGCTTGCCACAGATCAAGTCGCGACAGCGGTCGATGCCGTAGGCTGGATGCACTGCAGAAATCGGGGAAGAGCAGATGGAACGACTGACGCTGTTGAACAGACCCAATCGCCACCTTTTCTTCACGGGCAAGGGCGGCGTCGGCAAAACGTCCCTGAGCTGCGCCGTGGCTATCGCACTGGCTGATCGCGGTCTCAAGGTTCTGCTGGTGAGTACCGACCCGGCCTCTAACCTCGATGAAATGCTCGGCACGACGCTTACCGACGAACCACGGTCGGTGCCCGGCATTCCGGGACTGTCGGCCATGAACATCGATCCGGAAACGGCGGCGGAGGATTACCGCAGCCGCGTTCTCGAACAGATGGCTCCCTCTGCAAGCGCAAGCGACAAAGCCACCGTTCGGGAACAGCTGTCCGGTGCCTGCACCACCGAGATTGCCGCCTTCGACGAATTCGTGGGACTTCTGACCGGAGACGCGAGCGACTTCGATCACATCGTCTTCGATACGGCTCCAACCGGTCACACCCTGCGGCTCCTCAGTCTTCCCAAGGCCTGGACAGGCTTTCTCGAAGCCAATGAGCGTGGCGCATCCTGCCTCGGGCCGCATTCGGGCCTCAAGATGCAGGAGACACGTTTTCGCGCGGCGCTCGATTGTCTCGCGGACCCCGCGCGCACCACCATCGTGCTCGTCACGCGCCCGGACCGCGGCGCCATTCGGGAAGCGGCGCGTACCGCAGGAGAACTCGCCGAACTCGGCCTCTCCAATCAGATGCTCGCCGTCAATGGCCGGTTCACGCCGACGGAGCCGGAAGACAGGATCGCCATCGCCTTCGCAGCCGAACAGACATCGGCGCTTTCCGAAATACCGGCTTCGCTCGCCGGCCTGCCGCGCGACGAAATCCCGCTTTTGCCCTTCGACATGGTCGGCCTGCCAGCCCTGCGCGCCTTGCTATCCCCACCCGCCGATCCGCGCATGGAAAACCTGCCACCGCTTGCCGCACCGGACCTGCCACGACTGTCGACACTGGTGGACGAGATCGCCGCAAGCGGCAAGGGGCTGGTCATGGTGATGGGCAAGGGTGGCGTCGGCAAGACCACGATTGCCGCGGCCCTTGCCGCCGGCATCGCGGCAAAAGGTCATTCCGTCCATCTGACGACCACCGATCCCGCCGCCCATCTTTCCTTCGTCGTCGGCGCCGAAACCATGCCCGGCCTGACGGTCGACCGGATAGACCCCGAGGTCGAGACGGAGCGGTACATTGCCAAGATCATGTCGACGCGCGGTCGCGATCTGGATGACGAAGGCAGGGCGCTCCTGCGCGAAGACCTCGCCTCGCCCTGTACGGAGGAGGTGGCGGTGTTTCATGCATTTTCCCGCATCGTCGGGGAAGCGCGGGGCAATTTCGTCGTCATCGATACTGCGCCGACGGGCCATACGCTTCTGCTGCTGGATGCCACCGGCGCGTATCATCGCCAGATGACCCGCCATCTCGATCCCGATACCCCCGGACGGATGGTCACCCCGTTGATGCGCCTGCAGGACCCCGGCTACACCAAGGTTATCCTCGTCACGCTACCGGAAACCACTCCGGTCTCCGAGGCCGGCGCATTGCAGGACGATTTGCGCCGTGCCGGTATCGAGCCATATGGCTGGGTTATCAACAAGTCGATGGCAATTGCCGACACCCGCGATCCACTGTTGAGGTCGAGGATTACAGGCGAGGCCTCCCAGATCACCCGTGTCCGCGACCATTTCGCCAGCCGCGTCTATGGCGTCGACTTCCGCGCGCATCCACCCCGGGGCCTCTCGGACCTTCGGCAAATGGCGCAAGAAACCTGAGTCCAAGCGGAGCGGCCACGTGCAGATCGAGCTGATCGAAACCTATCTCGACCTGATGGAGACACGCAGCTTCAACCGCACCGCCGAGCGCATGAACCTCAGGCAGTCGACGGTATCCCATCGCATCAAGGCGCTGGAGGCAGCCCTTGGCCGTTCGCTCTTTACCCGCAACAAGGGCGGCACCGCGCCGACGCCGGCTGGCCTGCGTTTCCTCGATCACGCGCGCGCTCTTCAACGTCAATGGCACGAGGCGGCCCGGACGGTCGAAAGCGCCGGCGCCTACGAACACGCCATGCGCATCGGCGTCCAGCAGGATGTCGCCGAAGAACTCGCCGGTCCATGGCTGAGGGCGATCCGCGCCGAGCTGCCGGGAACCTCGATCTATATCGAGGCAGACTATTCGAACCAGATGAACCGGGATCTTGCCAGCGGCGATCTCGATCTTGCGATCCTCTACACGCCCCACTTCCTGCCCGACCTGCATTATGAGCGGATCGGCGAAATGACCTATGTGCTGGTCAGCACCCTGTCATCGAAGGTGGGCGACCTCACCCGGGACAACTACATCGGTGCGAATTATTCCCCGGCCTTTGACAGGGCGCACCGGCTGGCCCTGCCGCAACTTGCGGCCACGGCTTTGTCTTCCGGCCAGAACGTCACAATAACGGGCATGCTGAAAAGCCTCGGCGGCGGCGCTTTCGTGACGAAAACCACGGCTGACGGGTTACATCGCGCCGGCATCGCTTTTATCGTCGAGGACGTCGCGCCAATCCCGCAGACGGTCTATGCCGCGACCGGTGTTCGGACACGCCATGCGCACCAGCATCGCCGCGTCATCGCGGCGATGGAAGCCTTGTTGGGAGCAGGCGTCCCGGAGCCGCAGGAACCCGGACCGCCGACAGGCTGAAATCGGCCTCGTCAGAACCGAACGTCGAAGCGGCCCTTGAGCTGCTGTTCCCAATCGCCGCCGCCGGCCTGACCGGCATAGGAAACCCCGAAGGTCGCCGTCTTGGACAGAGAAACGGAAAGGCCGGCCTCGAAGACCGCGACATCGCGCGCAATCGGCGTACCGGCAACAGTAAAGGCATCGCCCGTCGCAAAGGCGTGTTCCGAGGTCGTCGTCGCATCGCCGAACGCATGGCGCCAGCCGACCATGCCCTGCAGGCCGATGGCGGTGCCGCCGAGTTCAATCGGGGTTGAAGCCCTGAGACCAAGCGTCGAATAGGTCACGGCGTAGTCGTCGCCGGCGGCGGAAATCGCCGCATCACCGCCCGTCTCGGACATGTCATCCGTGTGCAGCAGCACATGCGCAAGGCCCGCGAACGGCGAGAAATGGCCGATGCCCGTGTCTATGCCGTAGCTTGCCTCGCCGAAGAACTGCGCGGTCGAAGCATTGTAATCGGCATCGAGATCCTCGCTGAAGCTGCCGATGTCGACGGAGCGGTCTGTCGAGATCCGGTGCCAGGTATAGGCCCCGCCGAACCTCAGATCGAACGCGCCGAGCGAGCGGCCGCCATAGACGCCGAGGGAATAATTGTCCGACGTTCCAGACGAATTGCGACCATCCACATCGAAGCTGGTCCGGCTGTAGCCGCCGGCGAAACCGAGACGCCAGTCATCGAGCAACACGGTGTCAGCCCCGCCGAGGAAGCCCCCGATATTGTGTTCGAGAGAGGCCGCGTTGCCGTCACCATCCGCCTTCGCCCAGGAGCCGAAGGAGGACATCCAGAAACCGCGCTCTCCCGTTGTCTCGCCGGCAAGAAGTCGGGCGTTCAAGCCATCGCGGACAAAGCGGCTGTCATCGACCAGCATGCCCTTGGCGGAAGCATGGATTTCGCCCGACAGCGCATCATAGGCCGGGCGGACGGCGCTTTCACCGAGGCCCGCCACGACGCTCTGCACCGGATCGCCGCTCGCCATGCTGTCGAGCGCTGTACCGACGGCGATCTGGTTGCGGGTCTGCCCAAGACTCGCAAAGCTCGTATTGTTGCGCGACAGCGTCAGGTAGATGTTGTTGGCATCGTAGACCAGCGTGCCATCGAGGAAGACGAAGCCGTCCGAGATCGAGCCGAAGGTGCCGGACACCCCGCCATCTGCCGTCAGGATCGTATAGACCGTGCCGACAGAATAGGTACTGCCGTCGTCCGTTCCATTTTCCGGACCGAAGTAGACACTGGCGCCGGAACTGATCGTGGCCGTGCCCGTCGCATGCAGAAGGTCGCTGCGGCCGGTATTGTCTATCTCGACGGAATAGATGGAGCCCGAGGCGAAGCTGATATTGGCAACCGTCAGCGTGCCGATCGAATTGCCGGGCGCAACCGTACCGCCGCTTGCGACAGCCACGTTGCCGAGCGTGCCGGAACCGCCGAGCGTGGCACCCGAGAGAACGTTGGCGACGGCCGTCAGCGTCGAGCTATTCACCGAGACCAGACCGCCCTCGATGCTCAGGTCTCCGGTGAAAGCGGAATAGTCGCCGGTCAGCAGGGTCAGGCCGGAGAGGAAGGACAGGGTTCCCGCCCCCTCCACATCGGAGGCGAAGGCATAGCTGCTGCCCGTGTGATTGAAGACGATTTCGCCGTCACCGTCGCCGAAGACCACGGTCGCGCTATCGATCGTGCCGGCAGCGGAGGCGGACTGCCCCCTTGCCGCGCCGATATTGATTGTGCCGCTCGATGCCGCGTCGTCCGCGATCACGATCCGGTCCGCACTGACAGTCGCGCCGTTCGCCACCGTCAACACGCCATCCCCCTCGATACCGACCGAAAGCCGCCCTGCGATCGTAAGATTCGAGCCGGCACCCGATACGACAACGGTGCCGGAGGAGCCGGCTTCATTACCGATATGCAGGCGATTGCCGATAACGGAACCGCCATCGCTGACGGTCAGATAACCCGTCCCGAAGCGGCCGACATTGAGATCGCCCGAATAGAGCACGGAGGAATCGACGAGTGCGGACCATGTCGAGCCTGCTCCCGTGACAGTCATCGTACCGACCGAACCGGCAAGATCGCCCAGAATGCCCTGAAGCGCACTGATGGAGCCGCCGGCGGAAACGGTCACCGTGCCTTGCGAACCGGTATTGTGGCCGACGAGGAACGCGCCGCTCATCTCCCAGGACGAACCCGCGCCCGTCACCGTCGCCTCGCTGTCGGAGCCGTTTTCAGTGCCGACATAACCGTCCGTGCTGGTGACGACGCCACCGGCGGCAATCGTCAGGAAACCGTCGCCGAGATTGCCGACATAGAGCGTATCCGTGTTTTCCCAGCGGCTGCCGGTTCCGCTCACCGAGGCGGTGCCCTGGCCCGTCGCGTTCCAGCCGAGGATGGCGCCATCCGAATGTACCGTGCCGCCATCCCGAACTGTCAACGTGCCGGTGCCGTCATAGCCGACGCCGATGCGATCGGTGACGTTCAGGACGGCATCGTCGACGGTAATGGCGCCAACGGCAGCGCTCGCGTAACCGAGATAAACGGCTCCGGCTTCCACAAGTCCGGAAGCTTCGATGGAGACATCGCCCGTCCCGTCCAGCCCGACGTAAAGATCGTTCGTGACCGTCCACGAACTGTTCGCGCCGGCCACCGAGACATGACCGTTTCCGCCGCTCGCATAACCAAGCGCGGCGGTCGACGCTCCAACGACGCCGCCATTCGTGATATCGAGATGTCCCTCGGTGCTGCCGCCAACGACGAGCGACGTGTCGATCGACCACTCGCTGCCCACGCCGTCCACGGTGACGGTGCTGCCGGAGGCTGTCGCCAGATTGGCGATGGTGGCGCTGCCGCTGTGAACATAACCGCCATTGACGATGTCGAGCGTACCCACTCCACCGCCGCCCACCATCAGGAGGGAGACATTGTTCCAGGTTGACCCCACGCCATCCACGAGCACGGCACCCGTGGTATTCAGGCCATCCGCGATAACGCCGTTCACGCTCGTCGCATCCGAGCCGGAATAGATATAGAGATGCCCGTCCGCGCCATCCACGGGATCGCCGCCATAGCCGACATAAAGATCCCCGGTGGCGAAGAGCTTGGAATTGTCCTGAAGGGTGACGGTTCCCGTGCCGGTGGGGCCTCCGCCGATATAGAACGAACCGGAAGCGACCTCCGCCCCGTCCAGAATATTGATGAAGCCCGTTCCGTCATTGCCGACAGTGATCGAAGAGGAATTGTTCCAGACGTTGCCGCTGCCCGTGACCGTAATCGTTCCCTGGGAACCGGCATTCCAGCCGAGCGACACGGACGTTGTCGTCAGATCGTCCTGAACGGTCAGGTCAGCCGTGGAACTGATACCGACGAGGAGGTTTCCTGCATAACCGCCCGCACCGTCGATGAGAACGCCCGTGCCGTCGATCTGCGCGGTATCGCCCGCGGCCGGTGTATGTCCACCCCAGACCCAGTTGCTGTTGTCGAACCAGTCGTTATTGCCCGCCGCACCCGACCAATAGACCGAATCCGCATGCGCGACCGCCGAAAAACCACAGGCAAGCGACAGAGCCAGCACGCTCGTTGAAGACAGCCGGCAAAGCCGGAGATGACGGGCGGATTTCACGTGCGGCCTCCCCCGAAGCGTTAATCCGCGCTGGAAAGAGGGCGCATTAAATCAACAACTTCGAATATATAAACAGAATCTTACGCTCCGTTTTTGAGTAACGTTAGGAAGAGGTCAACAATGGCTTCAGTAGAATTGGACGTAAGACCAAAAATGGCCGTTCCAAGCATGACCCTGCCGGCGGAGTTGAGATCACTCTCCGGCCGATGCCTCCGCGGCCCTTCTCCGGGCGACGACCTGTTCCCGCCAGACGGTAAAGATCCCGGCGCCGACGACGATCAGCGAACCGAGAACCATGTTGAACCGGAGTGTTTCACCGAACACAACGACGGCAATGGCAGAGCCGAGCACCAGCTGCCAATAGGCGATCGGCTGCAGCACGACGGCGCTTAGATTGTCATAGGCCTTGATGAGCGAAAAATGGCCGACGATGCCCGTGCAACACAGCGCCAGCATCCAGCCCCAGTCCTTCGCCGCGATTGGCGTGAAGAAGGCCGGCGCCATGGCATTGGCGCCGACATAGCCCACCATGCACATGTAAAAGAAGCTGGTCACCGGCTGGTCCACCCGGCTGACGAGCCGGGTGAGGATGCCGTAGACCGCGCCGAAAAGCGCGCACATCAGCGGCAGGATGACATATTCGTTGAAACCGTCCGGCCCGGGCGACAGGATCAGCAGCACGCCGCAGAGACCGACGCCGATGGCGGTCCAGCGTCGCCATCCCACCTTCTCCCCGAGCAGCGGCACCGAAAGCAGCGCGACAAAGATCGGCGCCGATGCGAAGAGCGCCTGGGACTGGGCAAGCCCCGCATAATGAAAGGCGGCAACCGATATGAGGATCTGTCCGCCGAGGAGCAGACCACGCATGATCTGCAGGACAGGCCGCTTCGTCCTGACCGCCGCCCTGAGCCCCCCTTTGGCACGGAAGGCGAGAAACAGTGCAAAGGCGGCGAAGGCCCAATACCGCACCACCGCCACCACGACGGGCGAATAACTTTCGCCGAGATGCTTCGAGATCCCGTCCTGTACGGCGAAAACGGTGAAGGCCGTAAAGGCAAAAAGATAGCCGAGCGGCGTGGATTTCATCGTTACAGCAGTCGGGAAAGGCGCAGGGAGCGCAATAGGAGAGGCTATCATATTATCGACATCCTGACATTTGCAAAGCTGCATCTTTGCAAGGCTGCCTTGCGGGAATGACGGTTTGCCGGCGCGCTTGCGGCGCTTCGCGCAGCGTGGTCTAAACGGTCATGGCCTTCACCCTTCGCCAATTGCAGTATTTCATCGCCGTTGCCGAACAGGGCTCGGTAACGCGCGCCGCCCAGAACCTCTCCATTTCCCAATCCTCGATCACCGAAGCGATCAAGGAACTGGAGGGCGATCTTGGCGTGGAACTGTTCGAGCGTCATCCGCGTGGCCTGTCGATCACCCATAACGGCCACCAGTTCCTGCGCCATGCGACGAAAATTCTCGCCACGGTCTCGGATGCCCGCAACGCCTTTTCGGAAACCCAGGAGAATACCGGCGGCACGCTCAATATCGGCGTCACCTCGCTGGTTGCCGGCTACGTGCTGTCCGACCTTTTGGCGCGCTATCGCCGCGCCTGCCCCGGCGTCGAGGTCTCGGCAATCGAGGACAACGGCTCCTATCTCGAGCACCTGCTGATCGGTGGCGAACTGGATGTCGCGGTGATGGTCATTTCCAACCTGCGCGACCGCATGGCGCTGCAGGCGGAAATCCTGGAGACCTCGCCCTACCGCCTCTGGCTGCCCATGGGCCATCCGCTCGTCTCGGCCGACATCATCTCGGTTGCCGATATCGCTCGCGAACCGCTCATCATGCTGACGGTCGACGAAATCGAGGAGAATACCGGAAAGCTGCTCTCGGCGCTCGGCGCCCGCCCGCATGTCGCCTTCCGGACCCGCTCGGTGGAAGCGGTCCGCAGCCTCGTCGCAACCGGCGCGGGCGTCGCCCTGCTTCCGGACCTCGTCTACCGCCCCTGGTCGCTGGAAGGCGACCGCATCGAAAGCCGCGACGTCTCCGGCGCGCTCCCCGTCGTCCAGGTCGGCATGGTCTGGCGCAAGGGCTCGAGCCTGCCCCAGGCCGCCCGCGACTTCGTCGGCATCGCCGAGGCGCTCAGAAGCGGCCGGGGACGTTAATCTCATATCTTGGTGGAATCCCCCTCTGGCCTGCCGGCCATCTCCCCGCAAGGGGGGGAGAGCACCCTTGGGACCGTTCTGCCGCAAATCTGCCGCCGCATGCGCGGAAAAGCCCCTCCCTCTTGTGGAGAGGGGTTGGGGAGGGATGCCTGTCCCCGACCATTCGGAAAAACCGATAACGGCTTTCTGACAAATGAATTTGCGAATGCGGCGATTTCGCGTCACCTTTCTATTCGGGAACAAACGCCGCGATAAGGCGGCCCCGAACCGGGAGAAATTGCCATGAAGAAATTTTTGCAGTCCTGCACGGCCATCACGGCCGTCTTCAGCTTTGCCACTGCTTCCGTCGCCCAGGAGCCCCTGAAGGAACTCGGCAAGGGCGAAGGTGCGCTCTCCATCGTTGCCTGGGCCGGTTACATCGAGCGCGGCGAAACCGACAAGAATTACGACTGGGTCACCAAGTTCGAGGCCGACACCGGCTGCAAGGTAACCGTCAAGACGGCCGCGACCTCGGATGAAATGGTCGCGCTGATGAACGAAGGCGGCTTCGACCTCGTGACGGCGTCGGGCGACGCCTCTCTCCGCCTCGTCGCGGGAAAACGCGTCCAGCCGATCAACACCGACCTCATCCCCTCCTGGAAGACCGTCGACGAGCATCTGCAGAACGCCGCCTGGCACACGGTCAACGGCGTGCATTACGGCGTTCCCTATGTCTGGGGTCCGAACGTGCTGATGTACAATACCGAAGCCTTCAAGGATCAGGCGCCGACGAGCTGGAAGGTTGTCTTCGAGGAAATGACCCTTCCCGACGGCAAGTCCAACAAGGGCCGCGTGCAGGCTTATGACGGCCCGATCTACGTCGCCGACGCCGCTCTCTACCTGATGAAGCACAAGCCCGAACTCGGCATCAAGGACCCCTACGAGCTGAACGAGGACCAGTACAAGGCGGCTCTCGATTTGCTGCGCGGCCAGCGCCAGCTCGTCGGCCGCTACTGGCACGACGCCATGATCCAGATCGACGACTTCAAGAACGAAGGCGTCGTCGCCTCCGGTTCGTGGCCTTTCCAGGTCAACCTGATGAAGTCGGAAGGCGCCAAGATCGCCTCCACCTTCCCGGAAGAGGGCGTCACCGGCTGGGCCGACACCACCATGCTGCATGTCGACAGCGAACACCCGAACTGCGCCTACATGTGGATGGAGCATTCGCTCTCGCCCAAGGTGCAGGGCGACGTCTCCGCCTGGTTCGGTGCAAACCCCTCCGTCGGCGCCGCCTGCAAGGGCAATGAACTGCTGACCGACGAAGGCTGCGCTACCAACGGCTATAACGACTTCGACAAGATCAAGTTCTGGAAGACGCCGACCTCGAAGTGCGAAAGCCAGGGCGAGTGCGTGCCCTATCACCGCTGGGTGTCCGACTATATCGGCGTGATCGGCGGCCGCTAGAAATCCCCTTCTCCCCAGCGGGGAGAAGGTGCCCGAAGGGCGGATGAGGGGGCCGAGCCTGCCGCCTCCTCATCGCCTCGCATGCGCTCGGCACTTCTCCCCGATGGGGAGAAGGGGTCGACAGGCCGAGGCCAATCAAAATCATTCGGAGTACCCATGACCGCAGCCGTTGAATTCTCGCAGGTGTCGCGCCATTTCGGCACCGTCAAAGCCGTCGACGGCGTCGATCTCGTGATCGCGCCCGGCGAGTTCTTTGCCATGCTCGGCCCGTCCGGTTCTGGCAAGACGACCTGCCTGCGCCTGATTGCCGGCTTCGAGCAGCCCACCTCCGGCCATATCGAGATCTTCGGCGAAACGGCGGAAGGCGTCCCGCCCTATCGCCGCAACGTCAACACGGTCTTCCAAGATTACGCCCTCTTCCCGCATCTCAATATCCTCGACAACGTCGCCTACGGGCTGATGGTGAAAGGGGTGGAGAAATCCGAACGGCTGCAGATGGCCGAACAGGCGCTCGACCTCGTCAAGCTCCCCGGCTACGGCGCCCGCAAGCCCGGCCAGCTCTCCGGCGGCCAGCGCCAGCGCGTGGCGCTCGCCCGCGCACTGGTCAACAAGCCCAAGGTGCTGCTGCTCGACGAGCCGCTCGGTGCGCTCGACCTCAAGCTTCGCGAACGCATGCAGGAAGAGCTGAAGACCCTGCAGCGATCCCTCGGCATCACCTTCATCTTCGTCACCCACGACCAGGGTGAAGCGCTCTCCATGGCCGACCGCGTCGCCGTCTTCAACGAGGGTAGGATCGTCCAGGCCGGCACGCCGGAAGAGATTTACAATCGCCCCAAGACGCGCTTCGTCGCGGATTTCGTCGGCTCTTCCAACATTCTTTCTCCCGCGGAGACGAGAAGGCTGGGCGGCGAGGAAAGATGGGCGAGCCTGCGCCCGGAGGCAGTCCGCGTCGTCTCCGGCAGCGGATTGCCCGCGGTGGTCAAGTCCCACAGCTTCCTCGGTGCTGCAACCCGCATCGCGGTCACGCTCGACCACATCTCCCTGAATGTCATGGTGCCCGCGGGCGAGCCCGTTCCGGCGATCGGCGATAATACCGAAATCGCCTGGAAACCCGCCGACCTGCATTACATGGACGACGCGGCATGAGCGATCTCGTCGCCACCTCCATCCTGCCAGTCCGAAACGGGCCGCTGCGTCGCCTGTCCGATCTCTTCTGGCGGCATCCCGCGCTGCTGCTCACACTGATGCTGGTGCCGCCGCTACTCTGGCTCGGCATCATCTATGTCGGCTCTCTGATCGCGCTCCTCCTGCAGAGCTTCTTCGCGATCGACGAATTCTCCGGGATGATTAACTACGAGTTCACGCTCGCGACCTACGGGCAGCTTCTCATTCCGTCGAATTTCGACATCATCCTGCGCACCCTGCTGATGGCGATCGCCGTCACGCTCGCCTCGGCAATCCTCGCCTTTCCGATTGCCTATTACGCGGCGCGCTACGCGAAGGGAAAATGGAAGGCCTTCTTCTATATCGGCGTCATGCTGCCCTTATGGTCGAGCTATCTCGTCAAGGTCTATGCCTGGAAGCTGATCCTCGCCAAGGAAGGCATCCTCACCTGGGCCTTCGCCAAGCTTCACCTCTCCTGGCTTCTCGACGGCGTGCTTGCCTTGCCCGTCATCGGCGGCAATTCGCTTTCGATCAGCTATATCGGCACCTTCATCGTCTTCGTCTATGTCTGGCTGCCCTATATGATCCTGCCGACCCAGGCAGCGCTGGAACGCGTGCCCGGCAATCTGATCGAGGCCTCCGCCGATCTCGGCGCGAAACCGGACCAGACATTCCGCCATGTGCTCTTGCCGCTCGCCCTGCCGGGCATCATCGCCGGCTCGATCTTCACCTTCTCGCTGACGCTCGGCGACTACATCATCCCGCAGATCGTGGGTTCCTCGCGCCTCTTCATCGGCCAGGCGGTCTATACCCAGCAGGGCACGGCCGGCAACGTGCCGCTCGCCGCCGCCTTCTCGGTCGTGCCGATCGTCATCATGGGCATCTATCTCTGGATTGCCAAACGCATGGGAGCCTTCGATGCGCTCTGACAGAAACAATGACGCCGGATGGCCGCTGAAGCTTGCAGCCGCAGGCGGCCTTGCCTTCCTGCACCTGCCGATCCTCCTGATCTTCGTCTACGCCTTCACGACGGAGGAAAAGAGCTTCCAGTGGCCCCCGCCGGGCTTTACGACCCAATGGTTCGCCGTCGCCTGGAACCGCCCCGATGTCTGGGAAGCGCTGACCCTCTCGCTCAAGGTCGCCGCGATCGCCACCGCCATTGCGCTGGTGCTCGGCACGCTGGCCGCCGCAGCCGTCGCCCGGACCGCCTTCTTCGGCCGGGAAGCGATCTCGCTGCTCGTCATCCTGCCGATCGCGCTTCCCGGCATCATCACCGGCATCGCTCTGCGCTCGGCCTTCTCGATCGCCGAGATACCCTATTCGATGTGGACGATCGTTCTCGGCCACGGCACCTTCTGTGTGGTCGTGGTCTACAACAATGCCGTCGCCCGCTTCCGCCGCACCTCCGGCTCGCTGATCGAGGCCTCGATGGACCTTGGCGCCGACGGTTTCCAGACTTTCCGTTACGTGGTCCTGCCGAACATCGCGACGGCACTTCTTGCGGGCGGCATGCTGGCATTCGCCCTGTCCTTCGACGAGGTCATCGTCACGACCTTCACCGGCGGGCAGCAATCCACCCTGCCGATCTGGATGCTGGAAGAACTGATCCGTCCGCGCCAGCGCCCGGTGACCAACGTCGTCGCCATGCTCGTGGTGATCGTCACCTTCCTGCCGATCCTCGGCGCCTATTATCTCACCCGCGATACCGACAGCGTTGCCGGCAGCGGGAAATGACAACCATTCAAGACTGAGGGAGAACCAAAATGGACACGCAAATGCTGATCGGCGCGACATTCGAAGCCGGCACGGAAACCGAGGAAAAGATCCTCAACCCCAAGACCGGGGAAGTGATCCTCGACCTGCCCGAAGCCTCTCTCGGCCAGATCGACGCCGCTGTCGACGCTGCTGAAAAAGCCTTCGAAGACTGGGCCGCCACAACGCCCGGCCAGCGTTCTGCCTACCTCTTGGCAATCGCCGACGCCATCGAGAAGGATGCCGACGGTTTCGCCGCGCTGGAGAGCCTCAATTGCGGCAAGCCGATCAATGCCGTGAAGAACGATGAAATCCCCGCCATCGTCGATTGCTGGCGTTTCTTCGCCGGCGCCATCCGCTCGTTGCATGCCCCGGTCGCCGGCGAATACCTGCCGGGCTTCACCTCGATGATCCGCCGCGATCCGGTTGGCATCGTCGGCTCCATCGCGCCGTGGAACTACCCTCTGATGATGATGGCCTGGAAGCTCGCACCGGCAATCGCCGGGGGCAATACCGTGGTCTTCAAGCCCTCCGAACAGACGCCGCTCACAGCCCTCAAGATGGCGAAGCTTCTCGCCGACATCCTGCCGGAAGGCGTGGTCAACGTCGTGCTCGGCCGTGGCGAGAGCGTCGGAAACGCGCTCATCAACCACCCGAAGATCGGCATGGTGTCGATCACCGGCGACATCGCCACCGGCAAGAAGGTGCTGGCGGCTGCGTCGAAGACCGTCAAGCGAACCCATCTCGAACTCGGCGGCAAGGCGCCGGTCATCGTCTATGACGATGCCGACATCGACGCCGTCGTCTCCGCCATCCGCACCTTCGGTTATTACAATGCCGGTCAGGACTGCACCGCCGCCTGCCGCATCTATGCCGCCGACAAGGTCTATGACAATTTCGTCGCCGACCTCGCCTCCGCGGTCTCGACGCTGAAGTTCAACCAGGCCGACGACACCGAAAACGAGATCGGCCCGCTCATCTCGAAGCGCCAGCGCGACCGCGTAGAGAGCTTCGTCACCCGCGCCGCCGAGCACAAGCACATGGAAGTCGTCACCGGCGGCAAGGTCTCGGGCGACAAGGGCTTTTTCTACACCCCTACCGTCATCGCCGGCGCCCTGCAGGACGACGAGATCGTCCGCCGCGAGGTCTTCGGCCCGGTCGTGTCCGTCACCCGCTTCTCCGAAACAGAGGACGCCATCGCCTGGGCGAACGACAGCGACTACGGCCTTGCTTCCTCCGTCTGGACCAAGGACATTTCCCGCGCCATGAAGACCGCCGCCCGTCTGCGCTACGGCTGCACCTGGATCAACACCCACTTCATGCTGTGCAATGAAATGCCCCATGGCGGCCTGAAGCAGTCCGGCTACGGCAAGGACATGTCGGTCTACGCGCTGGAGGACTACACCGCAGTCCGCCACGTCATGATCGCGCATTGAACAGCAGTCAACGGCGCGGTATCGAACGCGCCGTCAGACGGCCGGCAAATCCGCGCGTTTGCGCCCGACGGTGTACGGGCTTTTCCATGCCGTCATGGATGTGCTCGTCACAGGCATCCATCCAGCCCAAATCCCTGGGCTGGAAGAGTTTTTTGACCCGACGGACGTCGGATCGCTGGATGCCGGGTCAAGTCCGGCATGACGGGGGAGATGCTTTGCGCTTCACTGGAGCCTGAAACTTGCGGTCGGCGGCAGTGTGGCTTTTGCAACGCCCCTCTCTCTTTCGGCCTACCCGGCCCGCTTCATGAAAGCGACGTTCGCCCGAAGCGCCTCGGCGGCTCCCGCAACGGAAGCGCTTTCGCGCGGGTGCGCCGTGGAAAGCCTTCCACCGGCACGCGCCAGCGCGGCCGCGGCTTTTTCTGGCTCCGAGCTCACCCTCCTCAATCGCTCTAGTGCTGCCTTGGCAGCCCGTTCCGCGCCATCGGACAAGGCGCCTGAACGGACGAGATCCTGCAGGGAGAGGATCGAATAGCCGATCGACAGGACAGCAAGCCCGCCATCGGTGACATCGCGATGCGTGTCGCCGCTGCGCTCGGCGAACCGGATCATCCGGAAGAGACGGTGATAGAGACGCCCCCGCCAGGTCAGGCGGTGCTGCGAGGCATCCTCCGCCCGCGCCATGTCCTGCAACTCGTGCACCATCGTGACGATCAGCGTTTCGAGACGTTTGCCGGCATTGAGCGGGAAGATCAGCCTGTAGGCGACGAGCGCCACGACCGGAGCCAGCACGACCGCAACCGCGCCCGACAGCATCGAGGAAAAGTCCCCCGTCAACGGATAGGTCGGGTGCAGGAGCAGCAGCGACACCATGGCATAGTCGAATGCGGCGGGAAGCGTGCGCCGATGGGAGAAGAACAGCGAAGCCCCCAGGATGAACGGCATCGTCAGCAGCACCACCTGAAGTTCGCTACCGGCAAACGGCCAGACGAGGAACCGGCAGGCAAGCGCCCCAAACGCGCCGAAGACCTGTCCGAGCAGCACGAATCGCATCATGTGAGCGGGATTGTCGAAGGTCGAGAAGATCGTCGTCATGATCGACAGGCCGAGCAGCAGGAAGGGCGCGGCCTCCCAGCCCGTCACGACCCACAGGAGCCCGACCAGTAGCATGCAGAACGTTGCCCGTATCGATGCCTGACGCGCCCCGATCCAGTCGCGGTGCAATACCACCGGATGGCTGGCATGGCCCGCATGTACAGCCTTTTCCACATGCTGGCCGAGGGCCACGCGATGGGCGCGAATGGCCTCGCTCAGCGTTTGCAGCGCGTCCCCGAGATCGGTGCCGCGGCCAGCAAGTGCGGCCGCCGCGTCGATGCGGGCCAGCGGACCGTCGGAACCATTGCCCGCCTCGAAACCGGCCGCGGCCTCGTCGAGCAGATCGGCGATGCCTCCGTCTCGGCCATGACCGGCCCGACGCCCGGCCAGCAGCAGCGATATCTGCACCGAAAGCACCGTGCGCATGGCGCGAACCGCCTGACGCGAGCGGAACGACCCCGCGCCATGGGGATCGAGAACCTCGTCGATGGCCGCCATTTCGGCGAGCAGCGCCCGCTGCTCATCGCCGAGCGTCGTGATGTTCCCACCCCTGAGCGCTATAGCAAGGTCGCGCAACAGCCGCGCCGTGACACGGCGCATCCGGCCGGTCATCTCGTTTTCGGCGGCGGCCGGCGTCAAAAGCCAACCGACCGCCAGCGCGGTCAGAACGCCCACCATGATGGTCGCCGCCCGATCGGCGCCGAGGGACAGCACATGATCCGGATGACCGGTATCGAGCAGCGCCACCATGGATGCCGAGTAACCCGACAACATTGCGCCATAGGAGACATAACCGCGCAACAGATTGCCGGCCGCGACGCAGAGCCCGATCCAGACAGAGAGGCCGATGACAAGCGGCCGGGGGTCTCCGCCGGAAACCGCGACGAGACCGACCCCGGCTGCAACGCCAATCACCGTCCCCACGGCACGAAAGAGGCCCTTCTCCAAGAGCTGGCCGCGCGTGGGCTGCGCCGCCGCCCAGACCGTCATCGCCGCCCACTGCGGATGCTCAAGCCCGAGCAGCCATGCAATGAACAATGCCAGGCACGCCGCAACCGCGGTCCTGAACGCGAAATTCAACCGCGGCAGATCGAAACCGAGTCTCCCCATGCGCTGTGCCGGCGTCATCGTTCGGTGCTCCCGGTCTCATGCGCGGCCCGGATGCGGGCCTCGATCTTCTCGAAGGCGCCGAGCAGCACGGCAATCTCGGCATCGGAAAGATCCCGCAGCATTTCGTCTTCCAGGGGCAGCAGGCGCTCCAGAATGGCCGAGACGCGCTGCGTGCCCGAAGGCGTGAGGTAAAGACGCCTGGCCCTGCGGTCCTCCGCTTCCGTGCGGCGCTCCACCAGCCCCTGCCGCTCGAGAATGTCGAGAAGACGCACGAGGCTCGATCCGTCGAGGCCGATGTGCGCAGCAAGCTCCTTCTGCGTCAGACCGTCGCCGATCCTGTGCAGATGGAAGAGCGGCGACCATGTCGCATCGCTCAGCCCGACGGCGGCCACACCCTCGTCCACGTGCTGACGCCAGCGGCGCGACAGTCCGACGAGACGAAATCCGAATTCCCTGCGCAATTTTGTATCCATGCAGATTGATTTGCATCAAATCTATTTTGATCGCAAGCATTTTTGCTGCGCCGCAGCAATCCTCGAGGAAAATCGTCGCCCCAGAGCCCGCGCAAAGGGTGGCGTTTACCTTCCCCGTGGATAATCCGGCAGCAAGACCGCCGCTGTATTATCGTCCGTCGCAATCAACGGAGTTCCTCGATGCGCCGCGCCATGCCCCTCTTTCTCTCGACCGTCCTTCTGGCAGTTGCCGCCGTGCTGCTCCCGCGAACGCTCAGCGCAGAAGAACCTCGGGTTGTCCCGGCGCCGAACCTCTATTCCAACCCATCGGACGATGCCTCCTACTGGCACGTCATGGGCCTGCGCCCCGGCGATACGCTGAACGTGCGCTCCGGCCCAGGACCCGCGTTCCGCATCATCGGCGTGCTGGAGGAAGGAACGCCGATCCGCAATCTCGGTTGCCGGGAACGCGAAGGCGGCTACTGGTGCCGGATCGCCACCTACGACCGGCCACGCCTGAGCGGCTGGGTCAACGGCCGCTATGTGAGCGATGAAGATGAATATGTGGAACCCGACGGCGCCTATCGGCCCTATCCCGCCGATCCGTCATGGCCGGGTGCTAACGGCTACGAACGAACCGGCGCCTTCAACTGCCGCTTCGGCCGCGATCCGCGGCTCTTCCGTTGCCCCTTCGGACTGCAGCGTCATGGCACCAGCGCCGAAATCGCCATCGAAACGCCGGATGGTGTCGTCCGCTCGCTGATCTATCGCGCCGGACGCTTTACCAGCGAGGATGGCGCGGAGGTTCGCTCCCGCAAGGAAGGCGCAAATGCAGTGGTGACGATCGAGGGTGTGGAAACCTACTTCATCCCCGACAATGTCGTGATGAACTGGTAAGCAACACCCCCCCGCCGGACAGGCAGGGAGGTGAAACGGCGACCATCAGGCGGCAAGGGCCTTGGCAACCTGGCTGCGCAGCGTGCCGAGATCCTTGGCGAATGCGCGGATGCCTTCGGCAAGCTTTTCGGTCGCCATGGCGTCTTCGTTGAGCGCCCAGCGGAAGGCCTTCTCGTCGAGCGTAACGAGCGGGTCCGCCGTGACCTTGTCGGCCGACAGAACCTGGGCGAGCGGGCCCGTATCCTTGTCGAGTTCGTCGAGCAGCGCCGGGCTGATCGTCAGGCGGTCGCAACCGGCCAGCGCCTCGATCTCTCCGGCATTGCGGAAGGAGGCGCCCATCACGATCGTCTTGATGCCGTTGACCTTGTAGTAATTGTAGATCGCCCGGACCGAGAGCACGCCCGGATCGGTTTCCGAAGTGTAGTTTTCGCCCGTCGACTTCTTGTACCAGTCGAGAATGCGACCGACGAAGGGCGAGATCAGGAACACATTCGCCTCGGCGCAGGCAATCGCCTGGGCCTTGGAGAAGAGAAGCGTCAGGTTGCAGTCGATACCTTCCTTCTGCAGCACTTCCGCGGCGCGGATGCCTTCCCAGGTGGAAGCGAGCTTGATGAGGATGCGGTCACGCTCGATGCCGCGTTCCTTGTAGCCGGCGATGATTTCATGCGCCTTGGCAATCGACCCCTTGGTGTCGAAGGAAAGATCGGCGTCGACTTCGGTCGAAACACGGCCCGGAACCAGTCCGGCAAGCGCGGCACCGACGGAAATCGCCAGACGGTCGGCAACCGCAGCGGTGACGGCTTCGCTCGAACCGCCCTTGGCCTTGCCCCAGGCGATCGCCTCCTTGAAGGCGTCGGCAAAGGCATCCGTTCCCAGTGCTTTCAGAACGATAGTCGGGTTGGTGGTGCAATCCACCGGCTTCAGCCGGGCAACGGCCTCGATGTCGCCGGTATCCGCGACAACCGTCGTCATGGAGCGAAGCTGTTCGAGTTTGGAAGTCATGATCGTCATCCTTGAGTTGGACCGGCCCGGCCGGAACGTGCCCGACTATCACCAGCCGAAGACGGCAAAGTCAAGAACGCTTGGGATAACGTTTCAATCGATTTATGGGTCCGGGGTTTTCCGCTCAATTTCCGAGCTGGCCGGCTTCCCAGCCCAGCATGGCGCGCTTGCGCGTCAGGCCCCAGTGATATCCGGTGAGCGCGCCGCTCTTGCCGAGCGCCCGGTGGCAGGGAACCACGAAGGAAACAGGATTGCGGCCGACAGCCGCACCTACAGCACGGCTCGCCGTCGGCTGGCCGATTCTCGCGGCAATGTCGGAATAGGTGACCGCCTTGCCGAGCGGAATCAGCAGCAGGCTTTCCCACACCCGGACCTGAAAGTCGGTACCGATCAAAACCACCCTCAGCGGCTGGTCGTCGCACCAGCGCGCGGGATCGAAAACACGGCCGGCATAGGGTTCCGTTGCCGAGTTGTCGGCAATGAAATGCGCATTCGGCCAACGCTTCGCCATATCCTCGAAACAGGCGGTCTCCTCGCCCGGATCGGCAAAGGCAAGGCCCGCAAGCCCCCTGTCCGTCACCATCACCAGAGCCTGACCGAAGGGTGACGAATGAAAACCGTAGCGGATCGTCAGCCCGCCGCCCTTCGCTTTCCATTCGCCGGGGCTCATCGCCTCATGCGTGACGAAGAGATCGTGCAGGCGGCCTGGACCGGAAAGCCCGAGCTCGATGGACGTTTCGAGAAGCGGCATGCCTTCCTGGCCGAGCAGCCGCTTGGCGTGATCGAGGGTCACGGCCTGCAGGAAAGCCTTCGGGGAAAGCCCCGCCCAGCGGGTAAAGGTCTTCTGCAATTGCGTCGGCGACTGGCCGAGCCTTGCCGCGATGGTCTCCAGCGACGGCTGGTCCTGATAATCGAGCGACAGCATTTCGATCACCTTGCGCACCGTCTCGTAATCCGAGCCCGCCGGGGTGATGTCGCTGATTTTCGAAAGGTCGATCTGCTGGGCAAGTGTCATGGCATAATCCTCATCTTGAGGAGAATTTCACCACGGGCGGACGTCGGATACCACCCGTTTCTTGCGCGGCCATAAGGTCTTGCGCATCAGATGCGCCGCTTCACCGTCGCGAGCGCCCCCTTGAAGGCCCGCGCGAAACTCTCCCGGTCGTCCGGATTGAGGAAGGAACCGATGTCGGTACGTCGCCCCTCGCCCACCACATGCATGGAAACGATGCCGATCTCGTCATGCCGGCGCACGAAGAAACGCGCCCAGAACGGATTGAACCGATGTTCGGTCACGCGGCCTGACGGCGTGTACTTGCGGATCGACAGGCTGGTGCGCGAAACCGTGACTTCCTCGCGCGCGCGGGCCGCGCGGTAGTTGAGCCAGAAGGCGCCGTAGAGCAGCAGAAAATCCAGCCCGAAGAAGAAGGCGATCGGCCAGGCGCCGGTCACGGTGAAAAAGACCGCATGAATGCAGCAGACTGCCCCGGTCAGAACCAGCAGGATGCGAAACCCCTTCCGGCCGAGCGAGCGATAGGGGATGAGTTCGGCAGCAAATATCGGCTGCTCGGCGGTGCTGTTCACATTGCCTTCGGTCATTCCACCTGACTATAGATTGTCCATGACGAGTCCGATCAAGAAATCCAGCACCCAAACTTTGAAAAAGTCAAATCCGGCAGTCGCGGGACGCAAGGCGCCCACGGCCCGCAGCGCCTATAGCCGCGCCGAACTGGAGGAGATTTTCCGTCGCTTTTCCGTTCAAAGGCCGGAGCCGAAGGGGGAGCTTGAACACGTCAATCCCTTCACGCTCGTCGTCGCGGTTGCCCTTTCCGCGCAGGCGACGGATGCCGGCGTCAACAAGGCGACGCGCGCCCTCTTCAAGGTGGCCGATACACCGCAGAAGATGCTCGATCTCGGCGAGGAGAAGGTCCGCGACTACATCAAGACCATTGGCCTCTACCGCAACAAGGCCAAGAACGTCATCGCCCTCTCGCAGCGGCTGGTCGACGTCTATGGCGGCGAGGTGCCGAAAACCCGCGAGGAACTGGTCACCCTGCCCGGTGTCGGTCGCAAGACCGCCAATGTCGTGATGTCCATGGCCTTCGGCATTCCGACGATCGCCGTCGACACCCATATCTTCCGCATCGCCAACCGCATCCGCCTGGCGCCCGGCAAGACCCCGGACGAGGTGGAAGATAAGCTCACCAAGGTCATCCCGAAGCACTATCTCTATCACGCCCACCACTGGCTGATCCTGCACGGGCGTTACTGTTGCAAGGCGCGGCGTCCGGAATGCGAGCGCTGCGTCATCGCCGATCTCTGCAAATCGGCGGAGAAGACATGCGACGTGCCGGCACCGCTGGTGGAACTGCCGCCACAGGTGATCGGAGCGGTGGAATGAACCCGCCGGAAGCTTCCGTTACAGACGGAAGCCTGCTTCCCGGCGGCTCAGCATCTTGTGCAAATGCACCATCATCGAGGCGGCAAAGAGCGGCGTCAGCAGGTTGACGATGGGGATGGCGAGAAAGCCTGCGATCACCAGTCCGCCGACGAAGACGGTCGAGGCATTCTTCGCCCGGAAGAGCCGCGCCTCCTGCGGCGAGCGGAAGCGCATGGCGGCGAACTCGAAGAACTCCCGGCCGAGCAGATAGCCGTTCACCAGGAAGAAGGCGACGAGGTTCACGCCCGGAACGAAGAGCAGGATCAGCGCCACGATATTGCCGAGCACCACCACGCCGAAGAATTTCAGCGACGACAGGATGGCGTCGCTCAAGGGCATGGCGATACCGGGCGGGTCGGCGGGATAGTGCTGCTTCTCGATCACTTCGGCGACATCGTCGAGGAAGAGGCCGGCAATGATCGCAGTCACGGAAGAGAGAAGCAGGGCAAGCGCCAGCGCAAGCCCGATGCTCGCAAAAATGCCGAACACGAAGCCGAGCCATCCGGCCCAACCCGGCATGCCGGGAAGGAAGCTTTCTATCCATGGCATGACATAGGCGATGAAACTCTCGCGCACCGCCACCCACAGGCCGACGAGGACGAGGACGGTAAGCCCCATCACCTTCCAGAAGACCTTGCGTGTTTCGGGAGCGAAGAGATTGTTAAGGGCCAGTCTGGCCGCTTCGATAATCATGGACATCTCCGTGAAGCCACTGCCGATGTAGGAAGCAGAAAGGCAGGCCACAAGTCTGCCTCGGCACCCCGCCCCGAAAATCGGATGGACATTCCGCGCATCCGGCGGACCCTGCGGTGCCTCGCTTTTACAGTCGGTAGAGTTCGGACCGCCGCTCCGCCAGATACGGATTCTGCTCGCGGCATTCGTCATAGGCCGATGGCTCGACCTCGGCGACCAGCAGAGCCTCGCGTGCGCCGGCGCGCGCAAGCTCGTCGCCGTCGGGGCCGACGATCACCGAGCGGCCGCAATATTCCGCCGAATTCTCCGAACCGCAGAGATCGGAATAGACGAGGAAGACGCCGTTCTCGAAAGCGCGGGCCGGTACGACGGTATCCGCCACGCGGCGGCTGATGACGCCGGCCGGAAGCGCGGTCGGCACCAGCACCAGTTCGGCGCCTGCGAGCGCCACGCTGCGCACATATTCGGGAAATTCCACGTCATAGCAGATCAGCATGGAGGTCTTCATGCCGCAAAGGTCGAAGACATGCGGGACATCGTTTCCGGGGGTGAACGCGGCCCGTTCCGCATCCCCGTAGAGATGTCCCTTGCGATAGAATTCGCGCGTGCCGTCGGGCCTGACCAAGACCGCGGAATTGTAGACCGCGTCGTCCTCGCGCTCCGGAAAGCCGGCGCAGATCGCAAGTCCGAACGTTTCGGCGATATCGGCAAGCGCATCGATCAGCGCGCCGTCCCGTGGTTCCGCGATTTCGGCGAACAGCGCCCCCAGCGCATAGCCGCTGGTCGAAAGCTCGGGCGTCACCAGAAGCTCGGCTCCCATGTCGGAAGCCGCTTCGGCCGCCCTTGCGATCTTGACGAGATTTTCGGCGATGTCGCCGGAGACGGGTTGCATCTGGAAAAGCGAGATCAACATGAAAGGTCCCTGAAGCGTCATTGCGACGGACGGAAGATAGGCCGGCCTGTGACGCTTTGCAAAGCGTCGGAACCGTTGCCGACAGCTTTTCCGTTTCAAAACAGCGTCGTCGTCAGCAGCAGGATCAGCCCCTTGACGAGAGCGAACAGCACCCCGGCCACCACCGTCAGCGAGAAGACGAACATCGCCATGCCGAGCAGCACGCAGATACCGTCCCGTTCGAGGATGCCGAAGGAAAACAGACAGATCGCAATCGCCGGAAAGATGTTTCCAAGCGGTATGGGCAGGATGAGGATGATCGACAGGATCAGGCACAGCAAGCCCGTCAGATATTCGGCCGGCGGATAGACGAGGAAGCCGAGCCGCGGCCTCAGCATCCGCTCGCCGCGGGCAAGCCAGGGCGAAACCCGGCTGGCGATGGCGGAAAAATCGGACTGCGCGACGGACCTGTTGGCAATCACTTTCGGCAGCCAGGGCGACTGGCCGAGCATGAGCTGCGCCGACAGAAAGACCAGCGGCGCACCCGTCAGCGCCGAGGTGCCCGGCGGCGAGGGAATGACATTCGGCAGCGCAAAGATCAGGATCAGCGCGCCGAAAGCACGGTCGCCCATCGCCTGGAAGATATCGGCGACCGAGATGCGCTCCCGGCTGGTATCGTCTGCGAGGCTGGCGAGGATTTCGGACAGGCGAGCGCCGCGTTTGCGCCGGCCGCCATCTGCCGCGAGGTCGGCCTCATCCCCATCCATCTCGTCCATTCCAACTCCCTGCCGAACGACACCGGTGCCCTATGTAGTATCGCCTTAACCGCAGACAATGACGGTAGTTTGATGGAGGATGCCAGCCAGGCCGCGATCAGACCTGCACGAGATGACCGGCCGACACCTCACGATACTGCCGCTGCGGCGGAACGAAACCGACGGGCCGGACAGGGCTCTTGATCTCATCCGTCGCAAGGTTCCTCTTCACATTGCGCCGGGCGGGGTCCGGCACCGGCACCGCCGCCATCAGCTTGCGGGTATAGGGATGCTGCGGGTTCTCGAAGACGGCCTGCCGCGGCCCGATCTCGACGATCTCCCCGAGATACATGACGGCGACGCGATGCGACACGCGCTCCACCACGGCCATGTCGTGGGAAATGAAGAGATAGGCGAGGTTGAAGCTCTGCTGCAGGTCGAGCAGGAGATTGCACACCTGCGCCTTGATCGACACGTCGAGGGCCGACACGGCTTCGTCGGCGACGATCACTTTCGGATCGAGCATCAGCGATCGCGCAATCGCGATGCGCTGACGCTGGCCGCCGGAGAATTCGTGCGGATAACGCCGCATCATGTCGGCTTTCAGCCCCACGCGCTCCAGAAGGCTCGCCGCCTTTTCCCGCGCCTGCGCCTTGCTGCCGAGGCCATGCTCGATGAAAGGCTCCATCACCGCCGAGCCGACGCTCATGCGCGGATCGAGGCTGGCGAAGGGGTCCTGGAACACCATCTGGATGCTTCGCCGCATCTTGCGCAGCGAACTGCGGTCGAGCCGCACGACATCGTAGCCGTCGAGCGAGATCTGCCCTGCCGTGGGCTCGACCAGCCGCGTGATCGAACGCCCAGTCGTCGACTTGCCGCAGCCGGATTCCCCGACGAGAGACAATGTCTCCCCTTCCCTGAGATCGAAGGAGACGTTTTCCACGGCATGAACGGCGCCGCTCCTGCGGCCGAGAAGCCCCGAGCGGATATCGAACCGCGTCGTCAGGTTCTTCACCTCCAGCAGCGGCCGCTTGCGCTCGTCGACACCTCCAGCTTCCGTTTCCGGCGTGGTGGTCTGCCCGGTCGAGATATCGATCACCGGAAAACGCATCGGGCGCTCGCGCCCGCCCATCGATCCGAGCTTCGGCACGGCCGAAAGCAGCGCCCGCGTATAGGGATGCTTGCCGCGGTTGAAGATGTCGTCCGTCGTGCCGGTTTCCACCGCCTCGCCGCGGAACATCACGATCGTGCGGTCGGAAACCTCCGCCACGACGCCCATGTCGTGGGTGATGAAGAGAACCGACATGCCCTCCTCTTCCTGCAGCAGCTTGATGAGGTCGAGGATCTGCCCCTGGATCGTCACGTCGAGCGCGGTGGTGGGCTCGTCGGCAATCAGGAGCTTCGGTTTCGAGGCCAGAGCCATGGCGATCATCACGCGCTGGCGCATGCCACCGGAAAACTGGTGCGGATAGTCGTCGAAACGACCTTTGGCGTTCGGTATCCGCACCTTTTCGAGCAGATGCAGCACTTCGGCCTTCGCCTCCGCCGCCGAGACGTCGCGATGGCAGGTGATCGCCTCGGCAATCTGCTTGCCGATCGGGAAGATCGGATTGAGGCTGGTCATCGGCTCCTGGAAGATCATCGAGATATCGTTGCCGCGAACCCTGCGCATGGATTCGCTGTCGAGCGTCAGCAGTTCCCGGCCGTTGAGCCGGATACTGCCCTCGATGCGGCTCGAATTCTTCGGCAGCAAACGCATGACCGAAAGCGACGTCACGCTTTTTCCCGATCCTGATTCGCCGACGATCGCCACCGTTTCCTTCGGCGCGATATCGAAGCTCATGTTGCGTACGACGGAGCGCCACTCGTCTCCGACCCTGAAGGATGTCGTAAGATCCCGCACGGAAAGGACGGGGACGGCATTTCCTGCCTGAGGATTTCCGTTATTCGTGGCATTCACCATTGCGCACTCCGTTCCACGACGATTGATATCGAAATCGAGCGACGCCTGAGGTCAGGCGGCGAGCGCATTTTCGGCGAGCGTAACCCAGTAGCTGATGCCGTAGGGGATCGCTTCATCGTTGAAATCATAGGCCGAATGGTGAAGGTTGGCGCTGTCGCCATTGCCGATGAAGACGAAGGCGCCCGGCCGTGCCTCGAGCATGTAGGAGAAATCCTCCGCCCCCATCAGCGGCGGCATGTTGCCTTCGACGGCCTTTTCGCCGGCCACCTTGCGCATCACGCCGAGCGCGAATTCGGTCTCCTCGGCATGATTGAACGTCACCGGATAGCCACGGCGATAATGCACGTCGACGCTCGCCCCAAAGCCCGCGGCAATGCCGCGCGCGATCTCGCCGAGACGCTTTTCCGCGTAGTCCCGGGTTTCCGGCAGCAGGGTGCGCACGGTCCCCGTCAACTTGACGGTGTTGGCGATCACGTTGGAGGCTTCCCCGCCATGCACGGTCGCAACCGTCACCACGACGGATTTCAGCGGGTCCACCTCGCGCGAGGCGATCGCCTGCAGCGCAATCACCACATGGGAAGAGACGAGCACGGGATCGATCGTCGTGTGGGGCTGGGCGGCATGGCCTCCGCGCCCGTGGACGATGATCTCGAATTCGTCGGCCGCCGCCATCACCGACCCGTCGCGGGTGGCGAAATGGCCGACCGGCAATCCCGGCGCATTGTGCATGCCGAACACCTGGCTGATGCCGAAGGTCTCCATCATGCCGTCGTTGACCATCTCCAGGCCGCCCCCGCCGCCTTCTTCCGCAGGCTGGAAGATCACGGCGACGGAGCCTTTGAAATTGCGGGTTTCGGCAAGATATTTGGCTGCGCCGAGCAGCATCGCGGTATGCCCGTCATGGCCGCAGGCATGCATCTTGCCGGGCGTCCTGGACGACCATTCCCGGCCGCTCGTCTCGTAGATCGGAAGGGCGTCCATGTCGGCGCGGAAACCGATGACCCGCCCTTCGCCGCGGCTGCCCTTGATGATGCCTACGACGCCGGTGCGGCCGATACCCGTCTGGACGGTGTCGCAGCCGAATTCCTTCAGTTTCTCGGCCACGAAAGCCGAGGTGTCGTAGACATCGAACAGCAGTTCCGGATTTTCATGCAAGTGGCGCCGCCAACCGGCCACCTCCTGCTGCAATTCGCTGGCGCGATTGAGCACGGGCATTGTTTTTCCTCGTTTTGTCTTCGGTTCCCATTTTTTTGCAGGCATACTGCGCTGGCTCAAAGCGCTTTTGCAAGTCGCAATTTTCCGCCTTGAACGCAAAATAGGCCTATGCTTAGATGGCCCAAATTTTGATCAGGCCCACCGGTCGCAACAACCGTCAGGTGTGCTAACAGTAATCGAGTGGAGGCCAAAGAATCAAAATTACCGAACAAGGTCAGGAACATAAAAAGCAGCTGACCTTGGCGTCCCGGAGAGCAGGGAACTCTCCGTCGGATCAACATTTCATACAGCTCCAACAAAAAAATAGGGGAACAAGCATATGAACAGACTTCGTATTGCATTGGCGGCTTCGGTAGCGGCAGTTGCCTTTTCGACGGCGCCGGCAATGGCCGAGCGAGGCACGGACGGCGACCTGAAGATCATCTTCTGGCAAGCCGTATCGACGATGAATCCTTACCTCTCCGGCGGCACCAAGGAAGTCTACGCCGCCTCGATGGTCATCGAACCGCTGGCACGTTATGACGAAACCGGCGCGCTCGTTCCGATGCTGGCCGCAGAAATCCCGACCGTCGAAAACGGCGGCGTCGCGGCCGACCTGAAAAGCATCACCTGGAAGCTGAAGCCCGATCTCAAATGGTCCGATGGCACCCCGGTGACCGCCGACGACGCCATCTTCACCTGGAAATACTGCACCGCGCCGGATGGCGGCTGCGCCCAGGCCGCCTACTATGAAGGCGTCTCGAATGTCGAGGCCGTCGACGCCTCCACCATCAAGGTCTCCTTCGCCGAGCCGAAGCCCTATCCGTACAGCGCCTTCGTCGGCGCCCAGTCGCCGATCATCCAGGCGGCGCAGTTCAAGGATTGCCTTGGCGTCAAGGCCCCGGAATGCACCTCGGCGAATTTCGGCCCGATCGGCACCGGCCCCTTCGTCGTGAAGGAATTCAAGCCGAACGACGTCGTCACCTTCACCGCCAATCCGAACTATCGCGATCCGGCCAAGCCGGCCTTCGCCTCCGTGACCCTGAAGGGCGGTGGTGACGCCGCCTCCGCGGCCCGCTCCGTGCTGGAGACCGGCGAATTCGACTATGCCTGGAACATGCAGGTCGAACCCGAAGTTCTCGCCGCCATGATGCAGGCCGGCAAGGGCAAGATTGAAGTTGCTTTCGGCACCCAGGTCGAGCGCATCGACGTAAACCCCTATGCCGTCGACCCGTCACTCGGCGACAAGCGTTCCACCAAGGAAGCAGGCCCGCATCCGGCTCTTTCCGATCCGGCCGTGCGCAAGGCGCTGTCGCTCGCCATCGACCGTGACATCATCGACGAAGCCGGCTACGGCGACAACGGCAAGCCGACCTGCAACATTCTCCCGGCCCCGGATATCTATGTCTCGACCGCTGTCGACTGGTGCCTGAAGCAGGATCTCGACACGGCCAACAAGCTGCTCGACGATGCCGGCTGGAAGATGGGCTCCGACGGCATTCGCGAGAAGAACGGCGTCAAGCTCTCCTTCCTCTACCAGACCTCCACCAATTCGGTCCGCCAGGCGACCCAGGCGCTCGTCAAGGACATGTGGGCCCAGATCGGCGTCTCGGTCGAACTGCGCAACATCTCGGCAAACGTCTTCTTCGGCGGCGACCCGGCATCTCCGGACACCTTCCAAAAGTTCTATGCCGACGTGCAGATGTACACCAACAACTTCGACGGCACCGACCCCGAGAAGTACATGGCCGGCTGGATGTGCGACAAGATCCCGAGCCCGGCGACCGGCTGGCAGGGTGAAAACATCGTCCGCTACTGCAATCCGGAATATGACGCCCTCGTCAAGGAACTGGGCAAGACCGGCAAGCTCGAGGACCGGGCCGCCATCGCCAAGAAGCTCAACGACATGCTGAGCAACGACGTCGCCCAGATCCCGCTCATCCATCGCGGCCAGCCTTCGGCCGTCAATGCGACGCTCGCAGGCGTCAAGATGAATGCCTGGGATAGCGAACTCTGGAACGTCGCCGACTGGTCGCGCAAGAAGTAAGTGCCACAGCATCAGGCCCGCGCCGTCCGCGCGGGCCTGATCGTCGCATTTCACTTCGTGACAGTCTGGAGAGCCTCCGATGTTCACCTTCACGCTGCGGCGATTGCTCTTTGCAATCCCGACACTGCTGGTCATCAGCTTCATCATCTTCGCCTTGCTCGACCTTGCTCCGAGCGATCCCCTGAGCGACCTGCCGCTGACCATTCCTCCCGAGGTTCGCGAACAGATCCGTGCCGCCATGGGTGCCGACCAGCCCTTCGTCATCCGCTACCTGCGCTGGCTTCAGCAGTTCTTCGTCAATGAACCGCTCAACATCTTCGAACAGATCACCGGCATGACCGTCGGCGACGGCAATCGCCTGCGCGTGCTTTCATGGGCGACCCGCAGCCCGGTCGTCGACCTGATCGTCCAGCGCCTGCCGCAGACCCTCTGGGTCGTCGGGCTTTCCTATCTCTTCGGCGTGATGCTGGCGATCCCGATCGGCGTCGTCTCGGCCTACAAGCAGTATTCGCTGTTCGACCAGATCGGCACCTTTGTCTCGATGGTCGGCTATTCGGTTCCGACCTTCTTCACCGGCGTGCTGCTGATCGTCATTTTCAGCTCCTACCTGCAATGGTTCCCGTCGATCTACGACACCAACCTCGTGGTCAACGACTGGTCGAGCTTCGTCGCCCAGGCCAGGCAGATGTTCCTGCCGGTGCTCGTGCTGACGCTCTACAACACCTCGCAGATCAGCCGCTTCGTGCGCGCCTCGATGCTCGACAACCTGCATCAGGACTACGTTCGAACCGCCCGCGCCAAGGGGGTGAAGGAAAAGGTCGTGCTTTTGGTGCATGTGCTGCGCAACAGCCTCATCCCGGTGGTAACAGTCATCGCGCTCGGCGTGCCGACGATCTTCTCCGGCGCCATCATCACCGAACAGATCTTCCGGGTGAACGGCCTCGGACAGCTTCTGATTACCGCAATCCAAGGAGCGGATATTCCGCTGGTCCAGACGCTGACCTTCATCTTCGCCTTCCTGATCGTCCTCTTCAACCTGATTGCCGACGTTCTCTACGGCATCCTTGACCCGAGGATACGCTATGACTGACACGACCGTCGCAATTGCTCCCGCAGCCGAGAGGAAGAGTTCGCCGCTTGCCGATCTCTGGCGGCAGTTCCGCGCGCATCCCGGCGGCGTCGCCGGCCTCGCGGTCTTCGCCTTCATCGTCGCCGCAGTCTATCTCGGCCCCTTCATCCATACGATCGATCCGAACAAGATCGACATCCGCGCCAAGAACCAGGGGCCGTCCTTCGCCCACCCCTTCGGCACGGACAATCTCGGCCACGACATGCTGGCCCAGGTTCTCGCCGGCGGGCAGATCTCGCTCGCCGTCGGCATGACCGCCATGCTTCTGTCGCTCTTCCTCGGCACGCTGGTCGGGGTTCTCGCGGGCTATCTCAAGCGGATCGACGGGCCGCTGATGCGGCTCACCGACCTCTTTCTTGCGCTGCCGCTGCTGCCGCTGCTGCTCGTCGTCATCATGCTCTTCCGCGATACGTTGAGGGCAGCCTTCGGGCCTGAAACCGGCATCTTCATCCTGATCGTCTTCGTCATCGGGATTACGAGTTGGATGCATACCGCCCGCATCGTGCGTGGCGACGTGCTTGCGGTCAAAAGCCAGGAATTCATCCTCGCCGCCAAGTCGAGCGGCATGCATGAATACCGGGTGATCCTCAAACACATCCTGCCCAATGTCATGAGCTCGATCATGGTTTCGGCGACGCTTGGCATCGCCTCGGCCATCATCACGGAATCGGCGCTCTCCTTCCTCGGGCTCGGCTTCCCCTCGGACTTCCCGACCTGGGGCCGCCTTCTCTATGACGGCGCCAACTTCCTGCAGATCAACCCGTCCCGCGTGCTGTGGCCGGGGCTTGCGATCTCGCTGACGGTCCTGAGCGTCAACTATATCGGCGACGCCATCCGCGACGCGCTCGATCCGAGAATGCTGAAACGGTGAAAGCCTGTTAAACGGAAAAAAGGGCGCTTCGGCGCCCTTTCTTTTGAAGCGATCGAAGCGAAGAACGGCGCGTCGTCCATCCACACCGCGCCGCGAACCACCGCGTGTCAGTGATACTTGGCCTGCTCGGCATTGAGAATGCGGTCCGCGTCGAGCGAGGAGATTGGCAGGTCCGTATTGTCGGGAATGTCGCCGGAAAGCTGCAGCGAAAGGTAACGTCCGCAGCATACGCGCAGGAACGAGGTAAAATTGCCGAGGTCATGCCCGGCATCGATCGATTCGTGGTAAAGCTTGGCGATGAGCTGGATCACCGTCATGCGGTCGCGCCGGCCGATCTCCTCCAGTGTCATCCAGAAGAAATTCTCGAGCCGCACACTGGTGACCATGCCGTCGATGCGCATCGACTTGGTGTGGCTTTCCCAGAGACCGGGATCAGCCTGGATGAAGAGCTTGCACATGCCGTCCTCCCGATGTGCGTTACCTCCGACAACCCGAACCTATCGCATCGGCCCGACGATCGAAATCGATTTTCGAAAAGCGCGATGCGCAGCATCTAAGGGCCAGACGGCGGCGAGCCTAAGCCGCCATTCGTCTGGCCGAACGATATCAGGCGGAAAGAACCGACATGAACTGCGAAAGCCACGCCGGATGCGCCGGCCAGGCGGGTGCCGTCACCAGCTTGCCGTCGGTCACGGCAGCGTCGATGGCAATCTCGGCATATTTGCCGCCGGCAAGCTCAACTTCGGGGCGGCAGGCCGGATAGGCCGAGCAGATGCGGCCGGACAGGACACCGGCAGCCGCAAGGATCTGCGCGCCATGGCAGACGGCGGCGACGGGCTTGTCAGCATCGAAAAAATGCTTCACGGCGGCGATGACGTCAGGGTTGAGGCGCAGATATTCCGGCGCGCGGCCGCCGGGGATCACCAGCGCATCGTAGTCGGAAGCCTTGACATCGGCGAAGGTGGCGTTGAGCGCGAAGTTGTGGCCGCGCTTTTCGCTATAGGTCTGGTCGCCCTCGAAATCGTGGATCGCGGTTGCGATCGACTGTCCGGCCTTCTTGCCGGGGCAGGCCGCATGCACCGTATGCCCGACGGCAAGCAGCGTCTGGAACGGCACCATGGTCTCGTAGTCCTCGGCGAAATCGCCGACGATCATCAGGATCTTTTTCGACATGTCATCCTCCCGTTTCGATGTGTCGGGCGGACGCTAGCAAAGATCGGAAACCGGCGGGTATTATCGCGATACTACAGGCGTGGAATTTGCCGTCGGCCCTGGCAACGGCCGCGCCAGGCGTTCAAAGTCCTGTCCAGAACCCCTCATGCACGACTGCGGATTCCTCCTCCAGCAGCGGTCCGACCACCTCGACGCAGCGCTGGCCGGAAGCAAATACCGTTCGGCACGGCAGGTCCATGGTGAGGTTTTCCGGATCGGGACCGATCAGATCCTTCAAGGCCTTCTCGCTCATGCCATGCACCACGCGGCCGACACCGGTCCAATAGACCGATCCGGCGCACATGGCGCAGGGTTCGGCGCTCGTATACATGGTGCAGCCTCGGAGGAATTCGACATCGTATTTCTTCGAGGCCGCGGTCATCAGGTTACGCTCGGCGTGTCCGGTACGGTCGCCCTCCGTGCCGCAGGTATTCATCGCTTCCAGCAATACCGCGCCATCCGGACCGACAAGGATCGCGCCGAAGGGATGATCGCCCCGCTCTCGCGAACGCTTCGCGACATCGATCGAAAGACGCAGGTAGGTTTCGTCGTTTTCCCTGATACCGTTAGCCGCGGTCACGTATCTTGCCTTTCTTTGCCGTCCGTTTCCGGAAGGCTAAAGGCGCGGAACCACGACCGCAAGACAAAAAGCCAAAATAATAAGCAATGCGCCATTTGCATATAGTTTGAGCAATATACATCATCTCGCCAGTCTTTTTGCTCAAGGAGCAATCGCCGTTTTCGAGCCACGCGGCAAACCCCCGCAAAACGGCAGCAAATCCGATCTGGCACGGAAGATGCACGGAGAAGATGGCGAGTAGAAGCGGTCAGGGCCCTTTGCCTGGGACATTGCTCGAGTGAGAGACCTTTTGCTTTTCGCCGGAAAAATGCCGCTTCGCACCGCCTCGCCCCATTCCAACAAAGCAATAGAGCCACCTGCCGTCTCAGACCGCAGGATCGAAGGCCCCGTGAGCACAGGAGAACAATCAGGAATGACCAAAGCCCGCTTTGCCAAACGCCTTTACGTCTCGCTTTTCGCAACGCTGCTCGCCGGCTCGGCTTCCGCCGCCGACAGCGTGGTCTTCCAGCTCGACTGGCTGCCGGGCGGCGACAAGGCGCCGATCTACGTCTGTATGGACAAGGGCTTCTGCGCCGAGGAAGGCATCGAAGTAAAGGTCGAGCCCGGCCGCGGCTCCACAGAAGCGATCACCCGCCTTGCGGCTGGCACCTCCGACGTCGGTTCGGCCGATATCGGCGCGCTGATGGCCGCCCAGGTCACCGAGAAGGTTGCCGTCACCGGCATCATGTCGATCTTCAACAAGGGCCCGCACGCCTTCTTCGCCCTGAAGGGTTCCGGCATTTCCAAGATCGAGGACGTCAAGGGCAAGAAGGTCGCCACCTCGCCGTTTACCTCCTCCAACGTCTTCCTGCCGCTCGTCCTCGCCGACAAGGGCCTCTCCGAATCCGACATCACGCTGACCAAGGCCGATCCCGGTGCCCTCGGCCCGATGCTGATGACCGGCGCGACCGACGTCATCATCGCCTGGATGACCAATGTTTCGATCTTCAACGGCCAGGCAGCGCAAGCCGGCAAGGAACTGGAAATCATGCCGTGGTACGCCGCCGGCCTCGACCTCTATTCCGCCTCGTTGCTTGCCTCCGACAAGTTCATCACCGAGCGCCCGGACGTTGCAAAACGCTTCGTCAAGGCCTTCAAGAAGTCGTTGGAATACGTGAAGGCCAATCCGGATGACGCCGCCGTTTCGGTCAACAAGCTCGTGCCGGAACTGCCTGTCGACGTGGTCAAGGGCGCGATCATGGACACCATGGTCCTCGAATTCAACGAGGTCACCGACAAGGATGGCCTCGGCACCTTCGAAACCGCGCGCCTCGCCGAGACTTGGAAGCGCGTCGCCGCCTCCCAGAAGCTCGATCCGGCAGCGCTTGACCCGGAAAAGAGCGTCAACCGCAGCTTCCTCGCCGAGTAAGCCTCGCGCATGGCCGGTTCCATTTCCCCCCCCGCATTGTCGTTCAAGGCCATGGGGCAGGTCTACCAGACCTCCTCGGGTCCGCTCGAGGCATTGCGGGCGGTGAGCTTCGACGTGAGCCGCCACCAGTTCGTGGCGGTTCTCGGTCCCTCGGGCTGCGGCAAGTCCACACTGCTGCGCTCGATCGCCGGCCTGCTTCCGCCGACCTCCGGTTCGGTCGATGTGTTCGGTCATCCCGTCACCGAACCGCGTGACGATGTCGGCATCGTCTTCCAGAAGCCGACGCTCCTGCCCTGGGCATCCATCGAGGACAATGTCGTCTTCCCGATACGTCACAAGACCGGGCGCGTTTCGGCGGAAGACCGCCTTCGCGCCCGCGAACTGCTGGCCAAGGTCGGCCTTGCCGGCTTCGAAAAGCGCCTCCCCTCGGAACTTTCCGGCGGCATGCAGCAGCGTGTCGGCATTGCGCGCGCCCTGCATCTCAACCCCGATATCCTGCTGATGGACGAACCCTTCTCCGCGCTCGACGCGCTGACCCGCGAGGAAATGGGGTTCGAACTCCTGCGCATCTGGGAATCCCAGCCCAAGACCGTTCTTTTCATCACCCACTCGATCAGCGAGGCCGTGCTTCTTGCAGACCGGGTTCTGGTGATGAGCGGCCGGCCCGGCACGGTCGCGGAAGATCTCGCCATCGATATCCCGCGTCCCCGCGGTGTCGAGACCACGGGATCGAAGGCAATGCAGGATTACTCGGGCTATCTCCGCAATCTCCTCTTGAAGCGAGAGGCCTGACCATGAACAACCGGACCGCCTTCCGCCGCTTCCTGGACACCCCCGGCATATTGCCGGCCGCAACCTTCCTGCTGATCCTGATCCTCTGGGAAGCCTCGACCCGCGTCTTCGCCATACCGTCCTTCATCCTGCCCGCCCCCTCGCGCATCGTCATGGAGGGCTTCGGCGACATCGAGGTCAAGCGCTGGATCGAACATGTCTGGGCGACCCTGCGCGTCGCGCTGATCGGCTATTTTCTGTCGATCGCCATCGCGCTCCCCATCGCCGTCATGCTCACCCGCTCGAAGATGCTGTCGGACGCGCTCTATCCGATCCTCGTGGTCGTCCAGTCCACCCCGATCGTCGCCGTCGCGCCGATCATCATCGTGGTTCTGGGCTCGGGCGATGCCCCGCGCATCGTCATCACTTGCCTCATCACCTTCTTTCCGCTGGTCGTCTCGACCGCCACCGGCCTGATGGCGACGCCGCCGGAACTGATCGAACTTTCGAAGAGCCTCAAGGCGCCGGCGCACAGGGAGATCACCCAGATCCGCCTGCCCTATGCGATCCCCTACATCTTCTCCGCGCTGAAGATTTCGGTGACGCTTGCCGTCATCGGCGCGGTGGTGGCCGAGTTCGTCGCAGCCGAGAAGGGCATCGGCTACTTCATCCAGTTCTCGACATCATTCTTCAAGCTTCCTCAGGCCTGGGCGGGGCTCTCCGTGCTGGTGCTGATGTCGCTGCTGCTCTTCCAGCTCGTCTCGCTGGTGCAGCGCCTCTTCTTCCCCTGGAGCATTCCCAAGGGGCAGTGAGCCGGCAGTGCCGGCCGTGAAATTCCGTCCCCGGCCGTGCGGCCGGAGGCGGAGGCAGGAGTAGAAGCAGTCAAGCGCCCCACGGGTTTCTGTGGGCGCCGGGTCATTGCTCCTTTTGGAAGGCGCCGGACGGTCCGGTGCCGAAACCTCTATGGAGACTGAAATGAGTGCTAATTCCTATGGCCTTGCAGAACTGAACAAGGAAACGACCGTCGGCGGCGAAGGTCTCGAGGCGGAGCGCGAAATCCGCCAGATCGACATGAGCGATTTCGAAAACCGCAAGGCCGAGATCGCCGATCAGCTCTGGGAAGCCGCAACCACGGTCGGCTTCTTCCAGCTCGTCAACCACGGCATTCCGCAGGAACAGATCGACGAGGCCTTCGAATACGAAGCCCGCTTCTTCGACCTGCCGGCCGAGGTGAAGGGCAAATATCCGCTGCTGAAAGGCACCAATTCCGGCTGGGAATACAAGGCGCAAGTGCGCCCCTCGACCGGCACGGCCGACCAGAAGGAAAGCTACCAGATCACTCTTCCCCGCATGGCCGTGCTGTGGCCGAGCGAGGAGGAACTGCCGGATTTCAAGGAAAAGATGCTGGCCTTCGAACGAGTCAACTGGGAACTCGGCATGAAGGTTCTCTCCTGCTTCGCCCTGAAGCTCGGCTTCCCGGAGGATTTCTTCACCACGCTGCATGACCCCGCGTCGAAGGAATATCAGAGCACGCTGCGGCTCCTGCATTACCTGCCGCTCGTCGATCCGAAGCCGGAGGACTACAAGGCATGGCGCGCCGGCGCCCACACCGATTACGATTGCCTGACGCTGCTGCACCAGCGTCCCGGCCAGGGCGGCCTGCAGGTCTGCCCGGGCCATGAATACGAGAGCCAGAGCTGGACCTCGATCCCGCCGCTTCCGGGCGTCGTCACCTGCAACATCGGCGATATGCTGATGCGCTGGAGCGACGACAAGCTGAAGTCGACGCTCCACCGGGTGCGCATGCCTCGTCCGGACGAGCCGCACGGGCCGCGCTATTCGCTCGCCTTCTTCTGCCAGGCCAATTGCGACGCCGTGATCCAGGGCCCGGAAAAGAAGTACGAACCGATGACCGCGCACGACTACCTGCAAATGCGCATCGCCGCCAACTTCGGCGGCAAGACGATGTGACGGCTTGGGGTGCCGCTCTCCTTCTTCCGCTGGGAAAAATGAGCGACACCTCCACAAAACAAGAGGATGTTCGCCCCTCACCCTGCCCCTCTCTCCCCGCATGCCGGGGTGAGGCGCGGTCCGCGAAGCGGAGCAATCGATCCTGTGAATCGATTGCAGCGAAAAACGCCTTGAGCCAGAGCGAAAGGCCGGCCGGGTGGCGGCAGCCTGATGAGGGGCGATGCCGCCAGCGGCTGAAAGCCCCACCCCTTGCCTCTCCGCCCTCTTCCGCCTAGCCTCCCCGCATCCGATCACAGGAAGAATCCTCCATGCCCGCCCTCACCAATCTGCTCACCGATATCGATGGCGTGTCCGTCGGTCATGCCACCGATCTTGCGCTCGGCTCCGGCGTTACGGCCATCGTCTTCGACGAACCGGCGGTCGCATCCGGAACGGTGCTCGGCGGTGCGCCGGGCGGACGCGAAACCGCCCTGCTCGATCCGTCGATGGTGGTGGAGGCCGTCGATGCGCTGGTGCTTTCCGGCGGTTCCGCCTTCGGGCTCGATGCCGCAGGCGGCGTGCAGGCGGGCCTGCGCTCCATCGGACGCGGCTTTCAGGTCGGCAATGTCCGGGTGCCGATCGTGCCACAGGCGATCCTGATGGACCTTTTGAACGGCGGCAACAAGGACTGGGGCCTGCAATCGCCCTATCGCGACATGGGCTACGACGCCTTCAAGGCCGCCGCGAAAGGCCCATTCGAGCTTGGAACGGTGGGGGCCGGCACGGGCGCGACGACGGCAACGTTGAAAGGCGGCCTCGGCTCGGCCAGCGCGGAAACATCGCGCGGCCACCGGATCGCCGCCATCGTCGCCGTCAACGCCATGGGCTCGGCCACCATCGGCACCGGCCCGCATTTCTGGTCGGCGCCGTTCGAACAGGAGGGCGAGTTTGGCGGCAAGGGCATGCCGCAGAATTTCACCGCATCCGACATTGCGCTGAGGGCAAAGGGCGTCAATCTCACCGCCACCACCATCGGCGCCGTCGTCACCGATGCGGTGCTCAGCAAGGCGCAGGTTCATCGCCTGTCGATCCTGGCCCACGACGGCCTTGCACGGGCGGTTCTTCCCGCCCATCTGCCGGCCGATGGCGATACCATGTTTTCCGCAGCGACGAGGGCGAAGCCGCTTACCGATCTCGCCGATTTCATGGAACTGTGCCATCTGGCGACCATCGTCATGGCCCGCGCAATCGCCCGCGGCGTCTACGAAGCGACCGCACTTCCGGTGGAGAATGCTCAAGCCTCTTGGCGCGACCGCTTCGGTTGAAGTCCGAAAATCGAAAGCGATTTCAGCCCGGTTCGTAGATTAAGGAAGCCCTCGGTTCGTGGTTTCCCGCCCTCTGCCACCATCTTGCAGTGTCCCCGTGCAGCGGATACACGGCAAATGCCTGCCGTCAAAGCCTGTGACGGAAGAGCCAAGCCGAGACCGGCAGCGTGACTGAGGCGATGGCGGCGAGCGCCAGCAGTTCATATTTCACCTCCGCCAGCCCGGCCCCCTGCAGATAGACCTGGTGCACAATGCTGATCGCATAACGCAGCGGGTTGATGAGCGTCAGATATTGCAGGACATCCGGCATGTTTTCGATCGGCGTCGTCATGCCCGAGAGCAGCGAGAAGGGCATGATGGTGACGAAGGACGAGATCATCGCCTGCTGCATGGTGAGCGCGAGAGCCGACAGGAAGAGGCCGATGCCAACCACGGCCGTCAGGAACAGCACGAGCCCCATATAAAGCAGGAAATAACTGCCCTCGAAGGGAATGCGGAACCAGAACTGCGCCACGAGAAGGATGATGGTCGATTGCAGAAGGCCGACCATCATCGACGGGATCGCTTTGCCGATCATCACCTCGCCCGGCCGGAAAGGCGTCACCAGCAGCTGCTCGAACGTGCCCTCCTCGCGCTCGCGCGCCACAGAGAGCGATGTCAGCACCATGGTCATCGTCATGGTAATCATCGCGACCATCGAGGTAATCATGTTCCAGCGCGTCTCCAGATTCGGGTTGAACCACGCGCGGGTCGAAAGCTTCACCTGCCCCGGCGCGGAAATGCCACGCTCCTCGCGCCAGTCTTCCGCGAACCTCTGCGCGATCTGCGAGACATAGCCTTGCGCCGTGCCGGCCGTATTCGAATTGCGCCCGTCGGCAATCGCCTGGACCGACGCCGTTTCGCCGGCGTTGAGCTTCCGCTCGAAACCATCCTCGACCACCACAACCACCAGCGCCCGCCGCGCATCGATCTGCGGCGCGATATCGGTGTCGTTGCCAAGCGTCGCCACCCTGCGGAAAACGCCGGAACCGTCGAAATGGGCGATCAGTTCGCGCGATGCGCCGCTGCGATCGAGATCGAGCACCGCATAGGGCACATCGTTCAGGTCATAGGTCGCGGCATAGCCGAAGATCAGGCTCTGCAACAACGGCGGCACCACCAGAAGAAACCGCGCCCGCGGGTCCTTGAGCATGGCGAGCAGTTCCTTGCGGATCAGGGCGAGGATGCGAAAGAGCGTATCCATGCCGTTCACCTCAGGCTCTTCTGCGTCGAACGGACCGCAATCGTCATCAGAGCCAAGGCCATGCCGGCGAGCACCGCCGCATTCGGCAGCACGACGCTCCAGACATTGCCGGCCAGGAAAAGCGTCTGGAGCACGGAGACGAAATAACGCGCCGGAAAAATGTAGGAAATCAACCGCACCGTGTCCGGCATGCTGCGAATATCGAAAATGAAGCCCGACAGGATCAAAGCCGGCAGGAAGGAGACGATCAACGTGATCTGGCTGGAGACGAACTGGTTGCGCGTCACCGAGGAGATCACCAGCCCCATGCCGAGCGCCACCATGAGATAGAGCGAGGAGACGAAAATGAGCAGCGGCAGCGAGCCGCGCATCGGCACGTCGAACAGCACCTGACTTCCGGCAATCGAAAGCCCGAGCCCGAGCATGCCGAGCACGAAATAGGGAACCGTCTTGCCGAGCAGGATCTCGACGGGCCGGACCGGCGTGACGAACAGCGCCTCGAACGTGCCGCGCTCCCACTCCCGCGCCACCACGAGGGAGGTCAGAAGCGCGCCGATCAGTGTCATCACCAGCACGATCAGGCCGGGCACGAGGAAGTGCTGGCTGTTGTTGGCGGCGTTGAACCACAGGCGGCTTTCGACGACGACCTGCGGCACGCCGGCGGTAAGACGGCCATCCGCCTGATGCCGCGCCGCCCAGCTTCCGACCGCCCCTTGCGCATAGGAAAGCACGATGCGGGCCGTGTTGGCGTCTGTTCCGTTGACCACCACCTGAACCTCGGCCTTGCCGAGCGCCAGATCGCGGGCAAAATCGGCCGGGATACGCGCGATGCCGTCGATCTTCGCCGTCTTCAGCAACCGCTCGGCATCCACCATGGTCTTCACGTCGATGGTCGAGAAATATTCCGACAGGCTGAAACCGGCAGCGAGCTCGCGCGCCTCGTCGCTCGATTCTTCCATCACCACCGCAAGCGGCACCCGCTTGACGTCGAAGCTCAGGCCGTAGCCGAAGAGAATGAGCAACACCATCGGCATCACGATGCCGACGATGATGCTGCTCGGATCGCGCAGCACCTGATAGCTTTCCTTGCGGATCAGGGCCGCGATCCGCGCAAGGCTCGCAAGAGTTCCTCCAGTGCCGGACGTCGTGCCGCTCATGCCGCCTGCTCCCGTTTGTCGCCGTCGCGGCCGTTGCGCGCCACCTCGATGATGGCAATGAAGGCGTCCTCCATGGTCGGCTCGCGTCCATCAACCGCCGGCGCATGCGCCCGGATTTCGGCCGGCGTCCCCTGCGCCAGATCCCGCCCGCCATCCATGATGACGATGCGGTCGCAATATTCGGCCTCCTCCATGAAGTGGGTGGTGACGATGACGGTCACGCCCTGCTCCGACAGCGCCGAGATCCGCGCCCAGAATTCCCGCCGTGCCCTGGGGTCCGCGCCGCTGGTCGCCTCGTCGAGAAAGAGGATATCGGGCTCGTGCAGCAGCGCGGCCGCCATCGCCAGCCGCTGCTTATAACCGCCCGGCAACTGCCCGCTCGGCATGCCCGCGTGATCGGAAAGCTCGAATTCGGCCTTTGCCCACGCCACCCTTTCCCGCCGCAGCCTGCCGGAAAGGCCATAGGCGCGTGCAAAGAAATCGAGGTTTTCATCGGCGTTGAGGCTGCCGTAGAGGGAAAACTTCTGCGCCACATAGCCAAGACGTCGACGGGCCTCCGCCCGCGCGGTGAAGAGATCGGCGCCTGCCACATTCAGCTTGCCGTCGCTCGCGGGAAGAAGGCCGCAGAGCATGCGGAACGTGGTGCTTTTCCCCGCGCCGTTCGGCCCGAGCAGGCCGAAGATTTCGCCGCGCCGCACCGAGAAGCTGACATTGTCGACGGCGGTGAAATCGCCGAACCGCCGCGTCAGGTGTTCGGCGGCAACCGTGACGTCGCCATCCTTGCCCGTACGCGGGGTGAAGGACACCTTCGCCTCTTTCCGCTCCCCGGCAACTTCCGAGAAGATCGCCATGAACCCGTCTTCGAAACGCGGCGCAACGGCCGTGGCCTCCAGAGGTTCGCCTGAAAGACGCGGCACCGGCCTCTCCGGCTTGTCCATGACGAGCCGCACCTGTCCGGCCTCCGGCACGGCATCGATGACATCTGCCTCGCGCGCAAGCGTCACCTGCAGGCTACGGGCATTCATGCCCGCGGGCGGCGCGACAAGATGAACCCGCCCCGTCGCCCTAGCGGTGATCTCGTCGGGCGTTCCCTGCGCCAGCATCGCGCCCTCATGCATGACGACGGCGCGGTCGCAGAACTGGGCCTCGTCGAGATAGGAGGTGGCGACGATCACCGACAGCCTGTCTTCACGCACAAGCTTGAGCACGATTTCCCAAAGCTCGCGGCGCGACAGGGGATCGACGCCGACGGTCGGCTCGTCGAGAAGCAGCAGGTCCGGGGCGCGCACCAGCGTGCAGGCAAGGCCGAGCTTCTGCTTCATGCCGCCGGAGAGCTTTCCCGCCGGTCTCTGGGTAAAACGGCCGAGCGCGGTCATTTCCATCAGCCGCGCATAGATATCCTTGCGGGCGGCCCGGTCGACGCCATGGAGATCGGCATAGAGATCGAGGTTTTCCTGAACGGTCAGATCTTCATAGAGACCGAATTTCTGCGGCATGTAGCCGATGCGGTTCTGCACTGCCTGCGGGTCATCGGCGACCGGCCGGCCGAAGACATCGAGCCGCCCGCTATCGGCCGGCATCAGGCCGGCCACCAGACGGATCAGCGTCGTCTTGCCCGCACCGTCAGGCCCGACCAGCGCCGTCAGCGTTCCCTCTTCGACCGCAAACGAGATCCCGGCAAGCGCCTGGGTCACCTTGCCGGCCTTGTGGCGGAAGGCTTTGCGAAGATCCTCGACGAGAACGAGGCTCGCCCGGCCGTCGTTCGTCATGATCCCGCCCCCTCGACCGGTTTGCCGTCACCACCCGGGAAAATCACGGTCGCCGGCATGCCGAGCCGGAGCTGGTCGTGGGGATCTTCGACATGCACCCGCACTTCATAGACGAGGCTGGAGCGCAGTTCCTCGGTCTGCACCGTCTTCGGCGTGAATTCGGCGACCGGCGAGATGAAGCCGACCCGCCCGACAAAGGTCTTGTCGGGCGCACTGTCGACGGAGACTTGCGCCGCCATGCCCTCGCGGATCAGGCCGAGTTCACTCTCCGAGACATAGGCCCGGACCCGCTTGTCGCCGGTCATCGCAAGCGACAGCACCGCACGACTGGGCGTCGCGATCTCGCCCGGCTCCATCAGCTTCGAGCGGATGACGCCATCCGCCGGCGCCTTGAGTTCCATGTCGGCCAGTTGCTCCTTCAGAACCGCAAGCTGCGCCCTGGCACCGTCGAGCTGCGCCTCCGCCTGGGCGATCTTTTCCGCGCGCGGGCCGGCAAGAACGAGATCGAGGGTCCGACGGCTCACGATCACCTTGGCGGCCGCGATTTCGGAAGCCGCCTTCGCCTCGTCGAGCGACTGCTGGCTCGCCGTGCTGGTGCTGACGAGCTGGCGAACGCGATCATATTGCTGCTTGAGATTGGCGGCATCGGTCTCCGAGGCGACCAGGTTCGCCCGTGCCTGGGCAATCTCCTCGGGACGGCTGCCGTTGCGCAGTTCGGCGACCACCGCCTCGTTATAGGCAATCGTCGCTTCGGCCTGCGCGATCTGCGGCTCGAGATTGCCGGTGTCCTGCCGGGCGAGCACCTGCCCGGCATGAACGGCAGATCCTTCGTCCACCAGGATTTCTGCGACACGACGGCTAGCGTGGAAGGCAAGGTCGGCCTGATCGAACTCCACATTGCCATAGAGCGCAAAGCCCGCCGCAGCGCTCTGGCTTTCACGATAATACCAGGCAGCAGCTCCGGCCAAAGCAAGCAAAACCACTACAACAAGCGCTTTTCGCATCGTCAGTCTCCCGGTGCACCCCTCCAGCTAACGCCGTCTCGCACCATAAGTCAAATTCAAATTTGAATTTTACTTTTTTGTCGCAATCCGCTAGCCTACCAGGCATGAAGGAAAGCATGCACGAAACGGAAAAGCGGCGCAGACGCGACGACGGGATCGCGACCCGCCGGCTGCTGCTCGACGAGGCCGCGAGGATATTCTCGGAAAAGGGCGTCGGCCGCACCACGAGCAAGGAGATCACGGCCGCGGCCGGTACGAACACGGCGGCGGTGAATTACTATTTCGGCAGCATCGGCAAGCTCTACGAGGAACTGCTTGTCGACGCCCATGATAGGCTGGTCAGCCTCGACAGGCTGACCGCGGTGGCGAGCCTCGACATTCCTCCGCAGCAGCGGCTGGCGCGCCTGATCGAGATGGTCTCCACCATTCTGCTCGCCTCTCCGGGAGAGACGGCGTCCATCCGGCTGCTGATGAGGGAGATCTTCTCTCCCTCCCCCGCCTTCGAGGTCCTGAGGCAAAGAGCCATCCTGCCCAAGAAACGGGTTGTGACCAACCTCGTTGCCGAAACGCTCGACCTGCCCCCCGAACATCCCGCCGTGGCCTCGGCCACCATCGCCTGCATCGGTCCCTTCCTGATGCTGCTGATCGGCGAAAAGACCGTCATTCCGACGCTCTTTCCCAATCTCGGCCTTTCGCGGGACGAACTGCCGCAATTGACCCGCAGTATCACCACCTTCATGCTGGGTGGACTGAAGGCGCTAGCAGATGAGACACATACTACGTCTGGTTGACCGTCATTTGCGTGGGTGACTATAGTGCCGGCAGCGGCGCATGGTCGGCCGCGTCGCGGAATGCGGGTGTTTCGGCTTCGCGAATTCGTCATGAAGACGTTCTATCGCTTCATGACATGGAGTGAGTTGCCTCCTGTCGGAAGAGAGGAAAAGCATGTCGACTGCCAGCATGATCCGGGCCGGAGACCCATCCCTTTCCAATTTCGAAACGGCCATCGCGGCCTTCGGACCCGATGAAGGCTCCGAGGCGGAAGCCTTCGAGGCCCTGACCCGCATGAACGAGGCGATGATCGCGCCCCTGACCGGCGGCCTTTCGCCGGCGGCGATTTCGCTTGCGATCTATGACTGGGCGATCCATCTCGGCATGGCTCCGGGCAAGCGCCTCGAACTCGTGCAGAAGGCGCTCCGCAAGAGCAACCGCCTGCTGACCCATCTCGCGGCAACCGCGGTCGATCCGAAAACACCGCCCTGCATCGAACCGCTGCCGGGCGACGATCGCTTCACAGCGGAAGAGTGGCGGCATTTCCCCTATAACGCCATGGCCCAGTGCTTCCTGTTGAACCAGCAATGGTGGCACAATGTCACCACCGACGTTCCCGGCGTGACGCCCCATCATGAGGACGTGATCTCCTTTGCCACTCGCCAGATCCTCGACATCTTCTCGCCCTCGAACTTTGCGCTGACCAACCCCGTTGTCATGAAACGCGCGTTTGAGACCGGCGGCATGAACTTCTTCGACGGCTTCAGGAACTTCATCGAGGACGCCAATCGCGAACTGACGAAACAGCCGGTTGCCGGCACCGAGGATTTCGTGCCCGGCGAAACGGTCGCGACGACACCCGGTCGCGTCGTCTATCGCAACCGCCTGATCGAACTCATCCAGTATTCGCCTGTGACGGATGCGGTCCATGCCGAGCCCGTCCTGATCGTGCCGGCCTGGATCATGAAATATTACATTCTCGATCTGTCGCCGCAGAACTCGTTGGTCCGTTACCTTGTCGAGCAGGGCCACACCGTCTTCTGCATTTCCTGGCACAACCCGACCGCTGCCGACCGAGAACTCGGCCTGGACGATTATCGCCGCCTCGGCGTGATGGCCGCGCTCGATGCGATCAACGCCATTGTGCCGGAGCGAAAGGTGCATGCGACCGGCTATTGCCTCGGCGGAACCCTGCTTTCGATTGCCGCTGCCGCCATGGCGCGCGCAAGGGACGAGCGGCTCGCCTCCGTCACGCTGTTTGCCGCGCAGACCGATTTTTCCGAACCGGGGGAACTGGCGCTCTTCATCGACCACAGCCAGTTGCATTTTCTCGAAAGCGTGATGTGGAACCGGGGCTTCCTCTCCGCCGACCAGATGGCCGGCGCCTTCCAGCTTCTGCGCTCCAACGACCTGATCTGGTCGCGCGTGGTGCGCGACTACATGATGGGTGAGCGCACCCCGATGATCGATCTTATGGCGTGGAACGCGGACACGACCCGCATGCCATTCCGCATGCATGCGGAATATCTGCAGCGCCTCTATCTCGACAACGAACTCGCGGCCGGCCGCTTCATGGTCGACGATCATCCGGCGGCTTTGCAGAACATCCGCGTTCCCGTCTTTGCCGTCGGCACCGAACGGGACCATGTCGCACCGTGGAAATCCGTCTACAAGATCCACTACCTGACCGACACCGACGTCACCTTCGTGCTGACCAGCGGCGGCCACAATGCCGGCATCGTCAGCGAGCCGGGCCATCCGCACCGGCACTATCGCATCACCACCAAGCTTGCCTCCGATCCATGCGTCAGCGCCGAGGAATGGGCGGCCGATACCCCCGTGCAGGAAGGCTCCTGGTGGACGAAATGGTCGCAATGGCTTGCCGGACATTCCTCGCCGGAAAAGGTGGCCCCGCCGCCGATGGGATCGAGCGAAAACGGCTATAGCGCCAAGGAGGCGGCTCCCGGAACCTATGTCCACCAGAAGTGAGACCGAGATGCACCAGACCCTCCTGACGAACCGGATCTTCGAGGAAATCGAGATCGGCGACAGCGCCAGCCTTGAACGCACCATCGGACGCGACGACATCGACCTCTTCGCCAGCGTCTCCGGTGACTATAACCCGGCGCATGTCGATCCTGAATTCGCTGCCAAGGATTTCTTCGGCCACATCGTCGCCCACGGCATGTGGACGGCGGCCCTCGTCTCCGCCGTTCTCGGCACCAGACTACCCGGCCCCGGCACCATCTATCTCGGGCAGGACCTGCAATTCCGCAAGCCGGTTTCCCCGGGAGACACCGTCACCGCAAAGGTAACGGTCAAGGAAAAGCGGCCCGATAAGAACATCGTCCTGCTCGACACCCGCTGCACCAACCAGCATGGCGAGGAAGTCCTGCTCGGCACAGCCACCGTCATCGCCCCGTCGGAACGCATCGCCTGGCCGCAAAGCGCGCCCACCGCCATCGCCGTGCAGCGGCACAACCGTTTCGATCCGATCGTTGAAGAGGCCCGCGCCCTTCCTCTTGCGAAAACGGCCTTCGTTCACCCCTGCTCGCCGGAATCCATTCAGGCCGCCGTCGAGATGCGTGAAGAAGGTCTGCTGGACCCCATTCTTATCGGCCCCGAAGCAAAGATCCGCGCTGCGGCGGAAAAGGCTGGCCTTTCTCTCGACGCCTTCGAGATCATATCCGTGGAGCACAGCCACGCTGCCGCTGCCAAGGGCGCGGAACTGGCCGCCACCTGCAAGGTATCGACCCTGATGAAGGGCAGCCTCCATTCCGACGAACTGCTGGGCGCCGTCGTCGCGGCCGGTTCCGGGCTCAGGACCGACCGGCGCATCAGCCATGTCTACATGATGGACGTGCCCGCCTATTCCAAGCTGCTGGCCGTGACAGACGCCGCGATCAACATCGCCCCCTCGCTCGAGCAGAAGCGCGACATCTGCCAGAACGCCGTCGACCTCATGCATATGCTCGGCCTCGTCGAGCCCAAGGTCGCCGTTCTCGCCGCCGTCGAAACGGTCAACGACAAGATGCAGGCCACCCTCGATGCGGCCGCACTCACCGTCATGTCGTCGCGCGGGCAGATCACCGGCGCAAAGGTCGACGGACCGCTTGCCTTCGACAATGCCATCAATCTCGACGCCGCCCGCACCAAGGGGATCGTTTCGCCGGTCGCCGGGCAGGCCGACATCCTGCTGGTGCCCGACCTCGAAGCCGGCAATATGCTCGCCAAGCAGCTGATCTATTTCGCCGGAGCCGATGCGGCAGGCATCGTGCTCGGCGCGCGGGTACCCATCATCCTGACGAGCCGCGCCGACAGCCTGAAAGCCCGCATCACCTCCGCCGCCCTTGCAAAGCTGGTCGCCGCCAAGCGCGCCCATCCGGAACTGACGCCCCTATGACGGAAAGACTGCTGCTGACCTTCAATGCCGGTTCATCGACGGTGAAGATCGGCCTCTTCCGGCGCGAGGATGGCCGCGCCCGCCGCATCGGCAAGGGCATGATCGATTTCCGCCACAAGCCGCTGACCTTCCATCTCGTCGAGGGCCCGGAAACCTTCGACGTCCCGCTGGAGGCCGAAGGCGGCGACGTGCTGCACGAAGTGCTCGACGAGACCTTCGGCTGGCTTGCCAATCACTTCGACCTGAATGCCGTGACCGCCGTCGGCCATCGCGTCGTCCATGGCGGCGATATCTTCCCCGGACCTGTCCTCATCGATGACGAGGTGATCGCGAAGATCGCCTCTTTGACATCGCTCGCCCCCCTGCATCAGCCGCAGAACCTGCGGCTGATCGAGGCGATCCGGCATCTCAAGCCCCACTTGCCGCAAACGGCCTCCTTCGACACCGCTTTCCACCGCAGCCAGTCGCCAACCGTCCGGCGCTTCGCCATTCCCCGCGGATTCCATGACAGGGGCATCAAGCGCTACGGCTTCCACGGCCTGTCCTACAAGTTCATCGCGAGCGCCTTGGCCAAAGCCCATCCGGAACACGCCGCGGGACGCATCGTGGTCGCTCATCTCGGCAGCGGCGCAAGCATCTGCGCCATCGAGGGTGGGCTGAGCCGTGACACTTCCATGGGCTTTTCCACCATCGACGGCATCCCCATGGCGACCCGCTCCGGCGCGCTCGATGCCGGCGTCATCTTCCACTGGATGGGAGAACTCGGCCTTTCCCGCGAAGAGGTCGAGGACATCGTCTACCACAAGTCCGGCCTCCTCGGCCTTTCCGGCATCAGCGCCGACAGCCGGGTGCTGCTGGAAACCGATGCGGATGCCGCGCGGGAAGCCATCGACGTCTTCACCTTCCGCATAGCAGGCGAAATCGCGAGGCTGACCGCCACCATCGGCGGGCTCGACACGCTGGTCTTCACGGCCGGCATCGGCGAAAACCAGCCCCTCATCCGCCAGTCCGTCTGCGACCGGCTCACCTTCCTCGGCGTTGAAATCGACGACGCCGCCAATGCAGCGAATGCGGAAACGATCTCCTCGCCCTATTCCCCCGTCGCTGTCATGGTCATCGCCACCGACGAGGAACAGGTCATCGCCGACGAAGCCCTTTCGGTTCTTTGACATAGAAGCGTCACGCAGCACGGCTAAGGACGGGCGCGCGGTCGGGTTGGTGAGTCGCTCCTCCTCGCATACCCCGTGATGAGAAACAGGAGAGATGAGCCCGTGCTGATGGACATGACTTCCGACAACGGCGCTGCCGGCGAAACCTCCACCCTCGTTCTCACCAACGCCCGCATCGTGCTTGCCGATGAAATCCTCCATGGAACCGTGGTCGCGGAAAACGGCCGCATCGTCTCGGTCGATGCCGGACGGACCGCCACGGATGCCATCGACCTCGGCGGCGACTATCTTGTGCCGGGCCTTGTCGACATCCATACCGACCATTTCGAAAAGCACGTCTATCCGCGCGCCCATGTTCGCTGGGATTTCATGCGCGCAGCCCTTGCCCATGACGCCCAGATCATCGGCGGCGGCGTCACCACCGTCTTCGACAGTCTTTGCGTCGGCGCCACGACCGACAATCCGGAACGCGCCCAGATCCTCGCCCCGATGATCGACGCTCTGGAACGGGCGCAGGCCGGCGGCATGCTACGCTCGGAACACCTCATCCATCTCCGCTGCGAGATCACTGACCCGGAAACCCCGGCCCTTACGGCCGCCAATATCGATCGCCCCATCGTGCGCGTCATCTCGGTGATGGAGCATCTGCCGGGCATCCGCCAGAGCCGGGACGTCGACGCCTACGTCTCCCGCGCCGCGAAATCGACCGGCGAAAGCCACGATCTGGTGCGCGAGAAGATCAAGGTGCTCCTCGCCGAGAAGAGCCATATCGGTGAGACGGTCCGCCCGAAGGTGGTGGAACTCGCCCGCTCGCGCGGCCTGCCGCTCTTGAGCCACGACGACACCGATATCGAGCACGTCGATCTCGCTGCCGACGAAGGTGTCGCAATCTCCGAATTCCCCTGCACCATGGAAGCGGCCCGCGAAGCGCGCGCCCGTGCCATGCTGATCGTCGCCGGAGCCCCCAACATCCTGCGCGGCGGTTCCCAATCCGGCAACATCGCGGTACGCGACCTGCTCAACGAGAAGCTGGTCGATATCCTCGCATCGGATTACGTGCCGCGTTCGCTGCTCGACGCCGCCTTCATGATCGCCGCCGATCCCGCGCTCGACTACGACCTGCCGGCAGCACTGCGCATGGTGACGAAAACGCCGGCGGAAGCAGCCGGCCTTGGCGACCGCGGCGAAATCGCCGCCGGCAGGCGTGCGGACCTGCTGCATGTCGGCCTGCATGACGGCCATCCATTCCTGAAGGCGGTCTGGCGTCAGGGCGTGCGGGTCGCCTGAGGCGTCCCGCTAAACTAGGCTTCGTGACGGACAAAGCCTTCGCTCGCCACCATCAGCTTGCGGGTGTAATCGGTCGCGACATCGTGGCGGCGCAGCTGCTCGACGCTCAGCGTCTCCACCACCTTGCCGGACTTCATCACGGCGAGACGCTCGCACATATGGCTGATTACCGCGAGATCATGGCTGACCATGACGAAGGTCAGGCCACGATCCTTGCGGGCCTGTTCCAGGAGGTTCAGGATTTCCGCCTGGATCGAGGCGTCGAGCGCAGACGTCGGTTCGTCGAGCAGCAGGATCTTCGGCTCGAGGATCAGCGCGCGCGCAATCGCGATCCGCTGTCGCTGGCCGCCGGAAAGCTGGTGCGAGAAGCGGAAGCGGAAACCGGACCCCAGCCCCACCTCGTCGAGCGCACGCTCGATGCGGGCTTCCGTATCGGTGAAACCGTGGATCGCGAGCGGCTCCAGCAGCAAGCGGTCGACGGTCTGGCGCGGGTGCAGGGAACCGTACGGGTCCTGGAACACCATCTGCACCGTGCGATAGAACTCGTGATCCCGCCGCCAGCCGGAATAGGCCCGGCCATTGACTTCGAGGCTGCCGCTTTCGAAGCGGTTCAGCCCCGCGACGGCCCTGAGCAAAGTCGACTTGCCCGAACCGGATTCCCCGACGATGCCGAAGGACTCGCCCACCGGAATTTCGAGGCTGACCGTATCGAGCGCCCGGAATTCGTCGAAGGTCACGACCATGTTGCGAATGGAAAGTGCCGATACCGTCATAGCCTCCACTCCGCCTGACGCTCCAGAACCGGAAGTGGATGCCGGTCGCCCTCGATCTTCGGAAGACAGTTGAGAAGCCCCCTCGTATAGGGATGCTGCGCCTCGGAAAGCCGCGACGCCGCCAGTTCCTCCACCACCTTGCCGGCATACATGACCAGCACGCGATCGCAGAAGGAGGAAACGAGACGCAGATCGTGCGAAATGAAGACCAGCCCCATGCCGCGTTCGACCACCAGCTTGTCGAGAATGGCCAGCACTTCGAGCTGCACCGTCACGTCGAGCGCGGAGGTCGGTTCGTCGGCAATCAGCAGTTCCGGACCGCAGACCAGCATCATGGCGATCATGATGCGCTGGCCCATGCCGCCGGACACCTCGTGCGGATAAAGGTTGAACACGCGCTCCGGATCGCGGATCTGCACCGCTTCAAGCATGGCGAGAGCGCGCGCTTTGGCCTCGGAGCGGGAGACCTTCTCATGGGTCTTCAGCGTCTCCATGATCTGCCGGCCGATCGGCATGACCGGGTTCAGTGAGTATTTCGGGTCCTGCAGGATCATCGCGATCTTCTTGCCGCGCAGCCTGCGCCGCTCGGACGCCTGCATTTTGAGAAGATCGGCCTCCCCGAAGGCGAGGCGGTCGGCGGTGATGTTCGCGTGCTTCGGCGTCAGGCCCATGATCGCCCGGCCGGTCTGCGACTTGCCGGAACCGGATTCGCCGACAATGCCCAGCCGTTCGCGGCCGAGCGTGAAGTTCACCCCGCGCACGGCCTCGACCATGCCGGTCCGGGTTGGAAAGCTGACCCGGAGATTCTCGACGGTAAGCAGTGGCGTCACTGTCCCGCCTCCTTCGGATCGAGCGCATCGCGCAGGCCGTCGCCGAGCAGGTTGAAACCGAGGCTGACGACGAGAATGGCAAAACCCGGCATGCCCGCGACCCACCACTGGTCGAGGATGAAGCGACGGCCGGAAGCGATCATCGCGCCCCATTCCGGCAGCGGCGGCTGCGCGCCGAGACCGAGGAAGCCGAGACCGGCCGCCGTCAGGATGATGCCGGCCATGTCGAGCGTCACGCGCACGATCAGCGACGAGATGCAGAGCGGCATGATGTGGAAGAACACGATGCGCATCGGCGACGCGCCCATCAGCCGGACCGCGGAGATGTAATCCGAATTGCGGAAGGTCATCGTCTCGGCCCGCGCGATGCGGGCGTAAGGCGGCCATGAGGTGATCGCGATGGCAAGCACCGCGTTCTCGATGCCGGGACCGAGCGCAGCGACAAGCGCCAGCGCCAGAACGAGCTTCGGAAAGGCGAGGAAGATGTCGGTGGTCCGCATCAGCACGCCATCCACCCAGCCGCCGGCATAGCCGGAAACCGTCCCGACGATAAGGCCGATCGGCGCGGCGATGATGGCGACAAGCACGACGACGAAGAGCGTCAGCCGCGAGCCGTGGATGAGGCGCGAAAGGATATCGCGTCCCTGGTCGTCGGTTCCGAGCAGATAGCCTCCCGAACCCGGCGGCAGCAGCCGCGCGCCGCGGAGGTCCCCCTGGATCGGCGAATGCGGCGCCAGCACATCGGCGAAAACGGCGACGAGCAGCAGCGCGATGATGATGCCGAGACCGAGCACGGCCAGCCGGTTAGCCGAAAACTGCCGCCAGATCACATAGAGCCGGCCGAGCCGGGCCTGACGGCGTGATTGCGGCCGGTCGGACAACAGCCATTGCCTGAGGGTCGGTTTTGCAGTCATGTCGTTTGCGGTCATCGGCTGCGGGTCCTCGGATCGAGAATGCGATAGAGAACGTCCGACAGGATGTTGATGGCGATGAAGACGGAACCGATGATGATCGTCCCGCCAAGCACGGCATTCATGTCGGCATTCTGCAGCGAATTGGTGATGTAAAGGCCAAGCCCCGGCCAGGAGAAGATCGTTTCCGTCAGCACCGAGCCTTCGAGAAGCCCGGCATAGGAAAGCGCGATCACGGTAATCAGCGGCACCGCCGCGTTTCTGAGCGCGTGGAACCAGATGATCCGGGTCTCGGAAAGCCCCTTGGCGCGGGCGGCGACGATATATTCCTGCGACAGCTCGTTCAGCATGAAGCTGCGCGTCATGCGGCTGATATAGGCGAGCGAAAAATAGCCGAGCAACGCGCCGGGGAGGATGATGTGGCGGAACACGTCCCGAAAGACGTCCCACTGCCTCTGCATGGCGGAATCCAGCAGGAAGAAGCCGGTCACGGGCGTAAACGAATACTCGTAGACGATGTCCACGCGGCCCGGATAGGCCACCCATTTGAGCTTGGCGTAGAAGAGCACCAGAGCCAGAAGACCGAGCCAGAAGATCGGCACGGAATAGCCGATCAGCCCGATGATCCGCACGATCTGGTCGGCGAAGCTGCCACGCTTGACGGCGGCGAGAACACCGAGCGGCACGCCGAAAAAGGCGCCGATCAGGGTGCCGACCGTGGCAAGCTCGATGGTTGCCGGAAAGACGCGGCGGATATCGGTCATCACCGGATTGGTGGTCAGCACCGACGTCCCGAAGTCACCCGTCAGCGCCTGACGAATGTAAATGACGAACTGCTTGTAGAGGGGAAGGTTGAGCCCGAGCTCTTCCCGCACCCGCTCGACGACATGAGCCGGAGCACGGTCGCCGACAATCGCCAGCGCCGGATCGATCGGCACGACGCGGCCGATGAAGAAGGTCACGGCGAGCAGGCCGAGATAGGTCGTCACCACGGTCAGCAGGAACCGCAGCAACGAGAAGACGAGCGCCGAGGCGCGGGCGCCGGAGCGCCGCGCCTCGATCTTTGTTTCTATCAGGGCCAAGGGAGCTTAGTCCTTGGAGACGGTATAGACGAAGTTGGTGTCGAAGCTCGGGCCGAGCTTGAAGCCCTTGAGCTTGTCGGAATAGCCGGCAACCTCGATCTGCTGGAACAGCATGACGAAGGGACCTTTGGCGAGGACTTCCTTCTGCAGGTCTTCGTAGATCGCCGCACGCTTGGCCGAATCCTTCTCAAGGAGGGCGGCCTGCGTCTTGACGGTCAGATCCTTCGGGTCCCAGGCATTGCGCCATGCCAGCGTCTTGTTCTTGCCTTCGTCGGAATTGTCCGGGTTGAAGGTGAAGGTCTCGGCGTTGGAGTTCGGATCGAAATAGTCCGAGCCCCACTGGCCGATATAGATATCGTGCTGGCGGGCACGGTACTTGGTCAGCGTCTGCTTACCGTCGCCCGGAATAATTTCCAGCTTGATGCCGGCCTGGGCAAGCGTCTGCTGGACGTTTTCGGCGATGCCGGTCACCGGCTGCGTGTTGCGCACGTCCATGGTGACGGTGAAGCCGTCGGCAAGGCCGGCCTTCGCCAGCAGTTCCTTGGCCTTGGCAACGTCGAGCTTGTAAGGCTTGTCTTCGAGCGCACCGAGCTGGCCGGCGGGCAGGAAGGTCTGGTGAATGCTGCCAATGCCCTTGATGAGGGTTTCGCCGATCGCATCGTAGTCGACGAGATACTTGAAGGCCTCGATGACCTCGGGTTTCGCCAGCTTCTCGTTCTTCTGGTTGAGGCTGAAGTAATAGAGCGTGCCCTTCGGCGCGGACGTCGTTGCGATACCTTCCTTCTTGGTCACGGCGTCGAGGTCGCCGGGCTCGAGGTTGCGCGCAACGTCGATGTCGCCGTTTTCAAGGGCGAGGCGCTGGCCGGAACTTTCCTTCATGTGGCGATAGATGACGCGGGCGAGCTTCGGCTTTTCGCCGAAGAAATTGTCGTTCCGCTCCAGCACCACGACTTCGTTGGCACGCCATTCGCGGATCTTGAACGGACCGGACCCGGCATAGCCGGTCTTCAGATATTCGTTGCCGAAGTCGGTATCGTACTTGTATTCGTCGGTCGGCGTCACCGGCTTGGCGTTTTCCATCACCAGCTTCTTGTCGACGACAGAGGCAACGGTGGAGGTCAGCACGTTGAGCACGAAGCTCGGTGCATAGGCCTTGTCGACTGTCAACACGAAGGTGGTTTCGTCGGCGGCCTTCGCCTTTTCGGTGATGTTGTCGCCGGTGAGGCCGAACTGGGTCAGCAGGAATGCCGGGGACTTGTCGAGCTTGACGGCGCGTTCGAAGGAGAAGGCGACGTCTTCGGCGGTGATCGGGTTGCCGGAGGCGAATTTCAGGCCCGGTTTCAGCTTGAATGTATAGGTCAGGCCGTCATCGGAAATCGTCCAGCTATCGGCCAGCTCGCCGACGACCTTCGACGTGTCGTTCATGTCGAGATTGACGAGCTTCGAATAGGTGTTGGCCGTGACTTCGGCGGTCGAAAGCTCGAAGGCCTCGCCCGGATCGAGCGTGATGATATCGTCAAAGGCAAAGCCCTCGACCAGCGTGTCGGCGGGCGTGACTGCAAAAGCCTGCGGTGCTGCCGCCAGCAGCAAGGCCATCGCCGCGCTGGTCGTCATCAGGCGCATACGCCTGCTCAGCGAATTCATCATCGTAGTATCCCCTGTTTGTTAGGTTGGTGCCCTTCGGGCAACCGCTGGCTTATTCGTGCCAGGCGGATGCCAGAACCCTCAGCCAGTTTTCCCGGCAGATTTTTTTCAACTCCTCGTCAGCGTATCCGGCGGCTTTCAGGGCCGCAACCAGTTTCTGGTTGCCGGCCGCATCGGCGATATCGGCAGGAACGGTCGCCCCGTCGAAGTCGGAACCGAGCGCCACGCAATCGATGCCCATGCGGTTCACGAGATGGTCGATGTGACGGATCATGTCGGAAAGCGGCGTCTTGGCATCGTCGCGCGCATCGTCGCGCAGCATGGTCACGGCATAATTCAGGCCGACGAGACCGCGGCTTTCCTTGATCGCGTCGAGCTGCTTGTCGGTCAGGTTGCGCGCCACCGGCGTCAGTACATGGGCATTCGAATGGCTGGCGATCAGCGGCTGGTCGCTGACCTTCGCCACGTCCCAGAACCCCTTTTCGGTGATGTGGGCGAGATCGACCAGGATGCCCATCCGGTTGCAGGCCTTGACCAGCTCGAAGCCGAGATCGGTGAGCCCCGGCCCTGTGTCGGGAGACATGGGAAAAGCAAACGGCACGCCGTGACCGAAGATGTTGTTGCGGCTCCAGACCGGCCCGAGCGAACGCAGGCCGGCGGCATGGAAGGTTTCCAGCGCGTCGAGATCGTCATCGATGGCCTCGCAGCCTTCCATGTGCATGACGGCGGCGAAGATACCCTCTTCCATGGCCCTGCGGATTTCCGCGGTCGAACGGCAGAGACGCCACGCACCCGCCCGGTCGAGACGCAATGCGATCGACGCCATGTCGAGCGCGATGTCGAGCGAGGGCTGGCGCTGCAGCGGCGCTTCGAGAGGGGTCGCATAATGCCCTTTCTCGTCCGGCTCCTTCAGAACGAAATCGCCACCCGTCGAGGGGATGTAGATGGCACAGAGGCCGCCGGCCAATCCGCCCGCCTTGGCGCGGGGGCCATCGATATGTCCCTCGCTGGTGCCGTTGCGGAACTCGGCGACCGGATCGGTCCCATTTGCTCGGCTCCGCCAGAGCCTCAGCAGGACGTCATTATGTCCGTCGAACACCAGTTCCATCGAAAAGCACCTGTAATTACAAAACCTTGACGAAGCGATCGTCGTCGAACCATTTCACCGTAGCAAGCCGTCGGCGCCGCTTCAGCTATCTGATATATTAATGGTTGGACCAAAATCCCGGCGTGTTCAAGTACAAAAAAAGATTGCGAACAACACCGCCGTTCATCGACAGCCAGACGCGAAACGAGGGCTGGAGACGCACGAAACCTCATTCAAGAGAAGGTTTCCTGCAAAGCCAGTCGGTTGCCCGCGCATAGGCCTGGGCCAAATCCAGAACCGCGGCATCGGCGCGCGGCCGCCCGACGATCTGAATGCCTGCAGGCAATCCGCCCGGCCCGAAACCGGCCGGCATGGCCGCAACTGGCAAACCGGCCATGCTGGGTCCGATCACCACCTCCATCCAGCGATGATAGGTATCCATCTTCCGCCCATCGATTTCGCGCGGCCATGGAATATCGGCATCGAAGGGAAACACCTGCGCGGCCGGCAGGACCAGGTAGTCGTGACGTTCGAAAAGCCGCAGCATCGTCTGGTACCAGGCCGTCCTGACGGACGATGCCTCATAGATATCGTCGGCGGTCACCTTGAGGCCGGTGCGGATCTCGAACAGGATTTCGGGTTTGAGAAGCGCGCGTTCGGCCGGGTTCTCGTAGTGGCTGCGAAGCGACCCGGCCGTCAGCCAGCCGCGCAGCGTCGTCCACGCCCACCACAGGCGTTCCATGTCGAAATCCGGGAGAACCTCGCTGACCCGGCATCCCATCCGCTCGAAAACCGGAAGTGTTGCCCGGCAAAGTTCCAGCACGCCGGGCTCGAACGGCAGGTATCCGCCGAAATCGCCGAGCCAGCCGACCCGGAGCCCCTTCGGATCGAAATCCGCGCGAAGCCGCACAGGCTCCTCGGGAAACGACAGCGGATCACGACCGTCATGGCCGGACTGAACGTTGAGGAGCGCGGCAGCGTCAGCGACGCTGCGCGCCATCGGCCCGAGAACCGAAAGCTGGTTCATGTAGGCATCCTTGCCCGGCAGGCCGGGAATGCGCCCGAAACTCGGCCTGAAGCCGACGACGTTGTTGAACGCCGCAGGATTGCGCAGCGACCCCATCATGTCGCTGCCGTCGGCCACCGGCACGAGCCTTGCGGCAAGCGCCGCCCCTGCCCCGCCGCTCGAACCGCCGGCGCTCCTCGCGGTGTCATAGGGATTGCGCGTCACGCCGAAGATCGGATTGTAAGAGTGCGATCCGAAGCCCCATTCCGGCGTATTGGTCTTGCCGATCACGATTGCCCCGGCGCGTCTGATCCGCTCCACCTGGATATCGTCGAAATCCGGCACGAAATTCCTGTAGATCGGAGAACCGTAGGTGCAGGTTATGCCCTTCGCTTCGCTCAGATCCTTGATCGCGAACGGCATGCCATGCAGCCATCCGTGCGAGCGCCCTGCGGCAAGCTCCCGGTCCCGCTCGCGCGCATCGGCCAAGAGGTCTGCGGGCTGCCTGAGGCTGACGATGGCATTGATCTGCGGATTGAGCCGCTGAATGCGCTCGAGAACCCGTTCCATCGCCTCTTCGCAGGTGATGCGCTTCTGGTGGATGGCTCGGGAAAGCGACAGGGCATCGAGGTCGGCGGGATCGGTCACGTCATCATTCCAGGCTTGAGGATGCGGCCATCAGAAGCGCTTGCGCAGCATCCGTCAAGGATTGCCGATGGCAGCGACCGGTGGAGTGAAGGCGACGGCGGAAAAATCTCCACAAGGCCTGAAATAAAAATGGTCAATCGACCAATTTTGAGGCAACATGCCGAAATCCTGCCCGTTCACGGCAGGATCGCCGAGACCGGAACGATGGGAGCGCTCCGCGGCGAAAAGGAGGAAAATGGCGAGAGTCCGGGCCGTGAAGGTCAAGGGACGTGCCCAAGGGGAGGATTCCGGATGCATTTCAGGGCGTGGCACGCTTATTGCGTCGATGTCTGGGGTCGGTAAGCGCAGGGCGGCAGCCTTGCCGCATGCCGGCTGAAGTGAAACAGTGCCGGAAAATTCCACCTAAAAACCGGGGATATTTCTTGAGTTCGACATCGAAGAAGGCCGCGATCGAAATCCGCGGGGTAAGCCGGCTCTACGGCGCCGGAAACGCACAGGTCACCGCCCTTGGCGGAGTCTTTCTCACCATTCAGGAAAATGAATTCTTCACGTTGCTCGGCCCCTCCGGTTGCGGCAAGACCACGCTTCTGAGGCTGATCGCCGGCTTCGATTTTCCGACCTCCGGCGAGATCCTGCTGCATGGCGAGGACATCGCGCCGCTGCCCCCCTTCAAGCGCCCGGTCAACACCGTCTTCCAGTCCTACGCGCTCTTTCCGCACATGACGGTTGCGGAAAACATCGCCTTCGGCCTGAAGATGCTCGGACGCCCTGCCGACGAGATCAGGACGCGGGTCGCCGAAATGCTGGAACTCGTGCACATGACGCCGATGCGCGACCGTCAGGTCAGCCAGATTTCCGGCGGCCAGCAGCAGCGCGTGGCGCTCGCCCGCGCGCTTGCTCCCAAACCGAAGGTGCTGCTGCTCGACGAACCGCTTTCGGCGCTCGACTACAAGCTGCGCAAGGAAATGCAGATCGAGTTGAAGCGCGTGCAGGCCGAAACCGGCATCACCTTCATCTTCGTCACCCATGACCAGGAGGAAGCGCTGACCATGTCCGACCGCATCGCGGTCATGTCGGCCGGCTCCGTCCGTCAGGTGGGTAGCCCCTGGGAGATCTACGATCATCCGGCCGAGCGTTTCGTCGCCAACTTCATCGGCGAGACGAATTTCCTCGAGGTCGAGGTGGTTTCCATCGAAGGCACGAGCGCCAGGGTACGTCTGCGTTCCGGCAAGGAGATCCCCGCGACCTTCCCCGAACAGACGAGCCCGAGCGGCAAGGTGACGATCGTGATACGCCCGGAACATGCGGCGCTGATGGAACCGACCGCCGATGCGACGCTCTCCGGCGTGGTCGAAAGTATCGTCTATCTCGGCACGGATACGGCCATCAACGTCCGCCTCGACGGAGGCTCGCTGTTCACCGTGCGCCAGCAGAACAGCCGCAGCGGCCCGTGCGGCTATAGCGAAGGCCAGACCGTCGGCATCAAGCTCAGCGACGATGTCGCGCAGATCCTGAAGGACTGAGGATGAGCGGAGCACAGCAAGCAGCCGAAAATGCCAGACGGCGGGATATCCGCAACCGCTGGCTTCTCAGCGCCCCGGCGCTTCTGATTATCGGTCTGGCCGGCGTCGGCCCGCTCTTCATCGTCCTCGTCTATTCCTTCCTTGCCCCCGGCAATTACGGCGATGTGAAATGGGAATTCTCGACCGAGGCCTGGTTCAACGTGTTCCTGCAAAGGGACATCTTCGATAACACCCTGTCCCTCGCCGATGCCCATGTCAGCATTCTCTGGCGCTCGATCAAGCTGGCGTTGGCGACCACGGTCCTGTCGCTGATCCTCGGCTTCCCGACCGCCTACTTCATTGCCAGCCGGCCGGCGAGTTATCGTCAGGTCTGGCTGTTCCTGATTACCATTCCCTTCTGGACCAACATGCTGATCCGCGGTTTCGCCATTCAGGAAATGATCCGCAACGAAGGCCTGGTGAACACGGTCCTGATGAAGCTCGGGGTAATCTCCGCGCCGATCCAGATGCTCTACACCGACTTCGCCATCCTGCTCGGCATGGCCTATGTGCACCTGCCGCTGATGGTACTGCCGCTTTATGCCAGCATGGAAAAGCTGGATTTCCGTCTCGTCGAGGCCGGTTACGATCTCTATGCAACGCGCTTCCAGGTGTTGCGACGCATCATCATTCCGCTGGTGAAGCCCGGCATCATCGCCGGTTCGATCCTCGTCTTCATCCCGGCGCTGTCGTCCTACGTCATCCCGCGCATCCTCGGCGGCGGCAAGAACCTGATGATCGGCAACCTGATCGAGCTGCAGTTCGGCCAGGGCCGCAACTGGCCGCTCGGCGCCTCGCTGTCGATCACGCTGGTCATCATCGTGCTCGCCGCCATGCTCTACTACGTGAAGAACGCCGGAAAGACGGGAGGCGGCCATGCGTAATCGCTTCGATATCCGGGTACAGCCGGGCTTCGCCACCATCGCGATGCTCTGCTTCTTCATCCTCTATCTGCCGATCGCCACGCTGGTCGTCTATGCCTTCAACTCAGGTTCGTCCATCGCCCGATGGGAAGGGTTCTCGCTCCAGTGGTTCGCGGCGGCCTGGAACAATACCCAAGTGATAGAGGCCTCGATCCGCTCGGTCGAGATCGCCACCTTCGCCGCCGTGATCGCGACCGCCGTCGCCACGCTTGCGGCCATCGCCACGACCCGGACGGAGGCCTATCGCGGCCTCACCTTCAAATATTCCTTCATCAACATGCCGCTGATGGTGCCGGAAATCGTCACCGCGGTGGCGCTGCTCATCCTCTTCTCGCGCATCAAGGTCTGGACCGGCTATTCCGGCCTCGGCTATCTCATCATTGCGCATACGGCTTTCTGCGTGCCGTTCGCCTACCTTCCGATCAGGGCGCGCCTCGAAAACATGGATCTTTCGCTGGAGCGCGCCGCCGCCGATCTCTATGCGACGCCGTTCAAGGCCTTCCGCTACATCACGCTGCCCCTGCTCTGGCCGGGCATCCTGGCCGGCCTCATGCTTGCCTTCGTCATCTCCCTCGATGACGTGGTCATTACGGAATTCGTGAAATCCGGCGGTCAGGACACCCTCCCGACCTACATGCTGGGCCAGTTGCGCCGGTCCATCACGCCGGAGATGAATGCCATCTCGACAGTGTTTCTGCTGCTGTCGCTGGCGGTTGTCACGATCTTCTTCTTCCTCAGCAGACCCAACGAAAAAACCGAGTGAACACAGGAGTGGGAACCATGAAGCATACCCTGAAGCTTGCCGCCAGCCTGGTGGCCCTGATGGCCTCCGCGGCGATCGCCCACGCGGAAGGCGAACTCAACATCTACAACTGGGGCAACTACACCAACCCCGAACTCATCAAGAAGTTCGAGGAGACCTACAAGGTCAAGGTCACGCTCACCGACTACGACAGCAACGACACCGCGCTCGCCAAGATCCGCCAGGGCGGCCATGGCTTCGACATCGTGGTTCCCTCGGCCAGCGCCCTGCCGATCTTCATCAACGAAGGGCTGCTGCTGGAATCCCGTCCCGACCAGATGGAGAACTTCAAGAACGTCGATCCGCAGTGGGTTGACGTGCCGTTCGATCCGGGCCGCCACTACTCGGTTCCGTGGCAGTGGGGCACGACCGGCATCGCCGTCGACAAGTCGGTCTATTCCGGCGACCCGAACACGTCCGCGATCTTCCTCGACCCGCCGCCGGAACTGGTCGGCAAGGTCAACGTCGTTCCGGAAATGTCCGATGTCATGCACATGGTCGTCACCTATGCCGGCGGCGAGCCCTGCACCGGCGACCTGACCGTTCTGAAGAAGGCCCGCGACCTGCTGGTCGCCGCCAAGCCGAAGTGGATCTCCATGGACTACGGCACGGTCGAAAAATACACCAAGGGCGACCTCGCCGCTTCGGTCGACTGGAATGGCGCCACCTTCCGCGGCCGCCTCGCCAATCCGAACATCGTCTACGGCTATCCCAAGGAAGGCTACCCGATCTGGATGGACAACGCCACCATCCTGAAGGACGCCAAGAACGTTGAAAACGCCAAGCTCTTCCTCAACTTCATCATGGACCCGCAGAACGCCGCCATGATCTCCTCCTTCGCGCGCTATGCAAACGGCATCAAGGGTTCTGAAGCCTATATGCCGGAAGACATGAAGACCGCGCCTGAAGTCAACATTCCGGATTCGGCCAAGGCAGCCGGCAAGTTCAACCTCGCCTGCGCTCCGGAAGTTCAGGAACTCTACACCAAGATCTGGACCGAAGTTCAGAAGTAAGTCTGTCCATATCGATGCCTGCATCAAGACGGGGGAGCCTTCACGGCTCTCCCGTTTCAGGGAAGTGTTTTTCATGACCACGGAATTCAACAGTGCCCATGGCTTCGAGCGCCGCGACGTGACGCTCGCCAACTGGCGCACCGCTCCTTTCAGCCGCTGGAGCTTCCAGAACCTGCGCGAGATCGTGCCGACAGCAGAGATCCGCGCGACGGCAGAGCAGCCGGAAACGACGCTTGAAAGCGCGCCCCTGCTGGACGCACCGCTGGACACCGGCATTGCCGACGCAAAGACGCCCCGCGCCTTTCTCGATTATGCCCATACCGATGCCTTCGTGATGATGAAGGGCGGGCGGATTATCGCCGAACATTACGCACCGCATTGCCACGTCAATGCCCGCCATATCGTCTTTTCCATCTCGAAATCGCTGACCGCCCTCGTCTCCGGCATCCTCGAAGGGCAAGGCGCAATCGACCCTGACCGCCCGGTCACCGACTATCTCCCCGAGGCGAAAGGTTCTGTTTACGGCGACTGCAGCTTCCGTGACGTGCTGGACATGCGCGTCAGCCTCGATTTCGAGGAAGCCTATCTCGACAGGATGGGCGCCTTTGCCCGCTATCGCCGCGCGACACTGTGGAATCCTGCAGAAGCCGGCACACCGACCGAAACCCTTCTGGAATTCCTGCTGACGCTGAAGAAGGCCGACCGCGCCCATGGCGGACGCTTCTACTATGCCTCGCCCAATTCCGACCTGCTCGGCATCCTGATCGAGCGCGCCAGCGGCCGCCGCTATGCCGACCTTTTCTCCGACCTGTTGTGGAAGCCGCTCGGCGCGAAGAACCATGCGTTGGTCAGCGTCGATGCAGCAGGTTCGGCGCGTTCGGCCGGCGGCGTCTGCGTGACGGCCCGCGATCTTGCCCGTATCGGCCAGATGCTGCTCGATGGCGGCACGGCGGGTGGCCGGCAGGTCGTGCCCGCCGCATGGGTCGAGGACATGAAGACTGCCGGCGATCCGGAAGCCTGGAAACAGGCCGGCCCGACCTTCCTGCCCAACGGCCGCTACCGCAGCAAGTGGTACCAGTCCGGCGAGGCCGACGGCGCATTTTGTGCAATCGGCATCCACGGCCAATGGCTCTATGTCGATCCCTCGACCGAAACCGTCATCGTCAAGCTCTCGTCGCAACCCAACCCGCTGGACGACGAACTGAAGCACGACAACTTCGCCTTCTTCCGCGCCATGTGCCGTGCGGCGGCCTGAAGCCTCAATCTGGATAAAAGACATGACTAAAACCGCAGACATCATCATCACGAACGCCAGGGTCCTCACCATGGACAGCGACAGCCCGAAGGCGGAAGCCGTCGCGCTTTCCGGCAACAGGGTTCTCGCCGTTGGCACCACGTCGGAGATCGAGGCCCTTGCCACCGCTTCGACGAAAATCGTTGATGCCGGCGGCGCGACGGTGATGCCGGGCTTCAACGAAGCCCATATGCACATCTTCCCCGGCTCCGTCTCTCTTCGCCAGCTCAACCTCCACGGCGTCGAAGGCTTCGAGGCGCTGAAGGCTGCCATGCTGGAATATGCCGCCGCCAATCCGGACGAGCCCCTTCTGATGGGCTTTTCCGCCGACTATTCGATCATCGGCCTCAACCAGCCGGTCACCCGCCAGCATCTCGACGCCATCATCCCCGACCGTCCCTTCATGATGTTCGCGCCCGACCATCACACCGCCTGGGCCAACACTGCCGCGCTGGAAAAGGCGGGCCTGCTTAACGGCAAGGATGTCGGCGTCGGCAACGAAGTGGTGATGGGTGAAGACGGACTGGCCAGCGGCGAACTGCGCGAAGGCAACGCCTTCGGTCCCGTCGCGGCGCTGGCCTCGACAGGCGGCCGCGAAGAACTCGGCATGGTGACCGGCATGGACCCGGAAAACGTCACGCCCGAGCAATACGCGCTCGACCGCGCCATCCTGAAGAACGGTCTCGAATACTGCGCCTCCTGGGGCGTCACCTCGATCCAGAATTTCGACGGCAACCACTACCAGCTCCGCATCATGCGCGATCTGGAACAGTCCGGCGAATTGCCCGTCCGCATCCGCATTCCCTTCCACATGAAGAATTTCATGGACCTTTCGGAGCTGGACAAGGCCGCCGAATGGAAGAAGGAATTCGCCACCGACATGCTGCGTGGCGATTTCGTCAAGGTGTTCATGGATGGCGTGATCGACAGCCAGACGGCCTACATGCTCGATGGTTATGGTGATCGCCCGGGTTATACCTACGAGCCACTGTTCACGCCTGAAGTTTTCGATGCCATCGCCATCAAGGCTGACGGGCTGGGCCTGCAGATCGCCGTGCATGCGATCGGCAGCGCCGCAATCCGCCAGACGCTTGACGGCTTTGAGGCTGCGCTCAAGGCAAACGGCAAGCAGGACCATCGCCACCGCATCGAGCATATCGAGGTGATCCATCCCGACGATATCCCGCGCTTCAGGGAACTCGGCGTCGTCGCCTCGATGCAGCCCGTGCATTATCCGGGCGGCACATGCTTCCCGCCCGAACCGACCACGGCAAGGATCGGCGAGGATCGCTGGCCCTATGCCTATGCATGGCGGACGATGAAGGACGCTGGCGCGACGGTCGTTTTCGCATCCGACTGGCCGGTCTCCCCGGTCTCGCCCTTCCAGTGCATCCAGGATGCGCTTACCCGCAAGCCGTGGAAGGACGGGCTGCCCGATCAGCGCTTCACGCTGGAGGAATCGCTCGAAGCCTACACCTCCATCGGCGCATGGGTGGAATTTGCCGAAGACCGAAAGGGCAAGCTGAAACCCGGCTTCCTCGCCGACGTTGTCATCCTCTCCCACGATATCGAACGCGTCCCGGCCGACGAGATAATGGCAACCGTTCGCGCGGTGACCACGATCTGCGACGGACGCATCGTCTATCAAGCGGCCTGACCAGCTTCTGCCGCCCACCAGCCGGGCGGCAGAAGCCCGCCCCGACCGACCATTTCAACGGACGAGCCACCCATGACCGAGACAGCCGACCTCATCATTCACAATGCCCGCATCCTCACCATGGACGACGAAAGCCCGCGGGCCGAAGCCATCGCCATTGCGGGAAACAGGATCTTGGCCATCGGCGGTAATGCCGAAATCCTGCCGCTCGCGAAGGCGGGCGCGCGGATCATCGACGCCGGCGGCGCGACCGTCCTGCCCGGCTTCAACGAAGCCCACATGCATATCTTCGGCGGCTCGGTCGGGCTGGGCGAACTTTCCCTCTTCAAGGTGCAGGGTTTCGAGGCGCTGAAGAACGCCATCCAGACCTATGCCGCCGCCAGTCCCGATCTTCCGCTGCTGGTCGCGCAATATGCCGACTACACCGTGATTTCGGAGGAAGAGCGCGTCACCCGCCACCATCTCGACCGCATCGTTCCCGACCGCCCCTTCCTGATGTTCTCGCCGGATCATCACACGGCCTGGGCGAACACGATTGCACTGGAAAAGGCGGGTATCCTGCACGGCCGCGATGTCGGCGTCGGCAACGAGATCGTCATGGGCGAAAACGGACTGGCGACGGGAGAACTGCGCGAAACCAACGCCATTCGTCCGGTTTCCAGCATGAGCGCGACGGGCGGCCGTGAGGGATTGGGCGTCGGAACCGGCGGCGATCCGGAGCACGTGACGCCGGAGGAACGCGCCGGCGACATCGCGGTCATCAAGCGCGGCCTTGCCTATTGCGCCTCTCTCGGCATCACCTCGTTCCAGAACATGGACGGCAGCCTCTACCAGCTCGAAATGCTGCAGGAGATCGAGGACACCGAGGGGCTACCGGTCCGCGTCCGCATGCCGTTCCACATGAAGAACTTCATGCCGCTCTCCCATCTGGAGGAAAAGGCGGCTGTCTGGCGCAAACGTTTCGACACCGACAAGCTGCGGTGCAACTTCGTCAAGATGTTCATGGATGGCGTCACGGAAGGCGAAACCGCCGTCTTCGTCGACGACTACAGCCACAAGCCCGGCTGGAAGGGCGAGCCGCTGTTTTCCGCCGGGCATTTCAATTCCATTGCGGTCGAAGCCGACAGGCTTGGCCTGCCGGTCGCGGTGCATGCGATCGGCGACGGCGCGGTCCGCATGGTGCTCGACGGCTACGAGGCCGCCATCGAAGCGAACGGCAAACGCGACAGCCGCAACCGCATCGAGCATATCGAGGTCGTCCATCCCGACGATATCCCGCGCTTTGCCAGGCTCGGCACCGTCGCCTCGATGCAGCCGACCCATCCGCCGGGCTCGGCCGGCCTGCCGCTTGAACCCTACCTCACCTATATCGGCCGCGAACGCTGGCCCTACGCCTTCGCCTGGAAGGCGCTGGTAGACGCCGGCGCGAAGATCGTCTTCGCCACCGACTGGCCCGTCTCGCCGCTTGCGCCCCTGAGCTGCATCGGCGACGCGATGACCCGCAAGCCCTGGGCTGAGGATATGCCCGACCATCGCCTTTCCCTGATGGAAACCCTTGCCGCCTATACCCGCACAAGTGCCTGGGTAGAATTCATGGAAGACCGAAAGGGCAAGTTGAAAGAAGGCTTCCTCGCCGATATCGTCGTTCTTTCCGGCGATATCGAAGCATGCCCGGCCACAGAAATCGCAGCCCTCAAGCCGGTGGCGACCATCTGCGACGGCCGCATCACCTACGAGGCACCCTGACGAGGACATGAAAGACGACAGCAGACAATCGGCCGGAACTCCCGCGGCCGGAACTCCCGCGGCAAGAAGTCCCGGTGCGACGAAGAAGGGGATAGAAACCCGCGCACGCATCATCAGGGGCGCGATCGAGGCGGTGGAAAGCGAAGGCATGGAATCGCTGACCACCCGCAAGATCGCGGCGCGCGCCGGCGTGCAGCTCGCCACGCTACACTACTATTTCGACAGCAAGGAAAGCCTGATGCTGGCGGTCCTTGAAGATCTCGTCACAGACATGGGCACGCGCTACACCAGCTCGGTGAACAGCACCGACATGGACGACCGTATTGCCCAGCTCATCCGGCTGATCTGGCGCTATATCGGCGAGAACCCCAACCGGGAAATTTCCCAGATCGAACTGACGATCTATGCCCTGCGGACCCAGGGTTCCGAATGGCTCGCCGCCAAGCAGTACAACACCTACATCGATTTCTACAGCCAGTTCATCTTCCGTAACAGCGACATACCGGAGCCCGAACGGACCCGCATCGCCAATGCCGTCACCCGCTTCATGCTAATCGGGATCGACGGGCTGATCCTGCAGAACTTCGCGCTCGGTGACACCGCCGTTGCCGCCGAGAGCGTGGAAGCGCTGATCTTCACCACCCAGGCCTATCTGAAAAAGCTGATCGCCGAAGCGGCGGCCTGACCCCTCATGGCACCGCGCTGCAAGCGTGATCCCCGGCCCGGCCGACCGGCCGGGGCGGCGCCCCCGAGCGCCCCGATGACGGAGGGCGCAAAATCGGGCTTGCAAGGAATACCCATATGTGAAAGATAAATTCAAATAAGAATTGCGACGATATTGGGTCGTCATTCATGCGTCCGGCGTCTGGGAGGAGATTGACATGCAGGATGAAGCAGGCCCGCTGCTCGGGGGGCTGACCGTGATCGATATGAGCCAGTTCCTGTCGGGGCCTTACTGTTCGCTCCGCCTGCTCGACCTCGGCGCGCGCGTCATCAAGATCGAGCGGCCGGATGGCGGTGATCTTTCCCGTCGCCTCTATCTCTCGGATACCGAGGTCGGCGGCGATTCCACGCTCTTCCATGCCATCAACCGCGGCAAGGAGAGCCTCGGGATCGACCTGAAGAACCCTGAGGATCTTGCCTTCCTGCGCAAGCTGCTCGGCAGCGCGGATGTCATGATCCAAAACTTCCGCCCCGGTGTGATCGAACGCCTCGGGCTCGACTACCAGGCGGTGAAGGCCATCAATCCGAGGATCGTCTATGCCTCGATCAGCGGCTATGGCGAAGAGGGACCTTGGGTCATGCGTCCGGGCCAGGACCTGCTTGCGCAAGCCCGCTCCGGCGTGATGTGGCTGAACGGCGACGAGGGCCAGGGACCGGTGCCGCTTGGCCTCTCCATCGCCGACATGCTGGCCGGCGCCAATACCTGCCAGGCCATCCTCGCCGCCCTCGTGCGCCGCGGCGTTTCGGGCAAGGGCGCGCATGTGCAGACCAGCCTTCTGGAAAGCCTTGTCGATCTCCAGTTCGAGCTTCTGACCACCCACCTGAACGACGGACGCCGCCTTCCGAAGCGCGCCTCCTTCCGCAATGCCAACGCCTATCTCTCCGCGCCCTACGGCGTCTATCCGGCCAAGGACGGCTATCTCGCCATCGCCATGACCCCGATCGGCCGCCTGCAGGATCTTCTCGGCATCGACGCCTTGGCCCCCTTCCGCGACGATCCGAAATCGTGGTTCACCCGCCGCGACGAGATCAAGAGGATCATCGCCGACCGCATCGCGACCGAGACCGTGGAACACTGGCTCGCCATTCTCGAACCCGCCGACATCTGGTGCTCGAAGGTCATGGAATGGCCGGAGCTTCTGGAGAGCGAGGGTTTCCGCCTGCTCGACATGCTGCAGACGGTCACACGCGAGGACGATGTCGCGATCGGCACCACCCGCTGCCCGGTTCGCATCGACGGCAAGCGTCCCCATGGCGGCCGCGGGGCGCCGCTGGTCGGGGAACACACGGCGAAGATCAGGGCGGAGTTCGCCTGATGGCCATCACCCTGAAGGGCATGACCTGGAGCCATCCCCGCGGCTACGACCCGATGGTGGCCTGCTCCGCCGACTGGCTGGAAAAAACCGGCGTGACGGTCGAGTGGAACAAGCGGTCTCTGCAGGATTTCGAGAGCTTTCCGGTGGAGGAACTTGCCCGCAGCTACGACCTGATCGTCATCGATCACCCCCATGTCGGGCAGATCACCGCGGAGAACTGCCTCGCCCCGCTGGACCGGCCGGAGCGGCAGGCCGAATTCGAGGCGTTGGCGGCAGGCTCGGTTGGCGCCTCCTTCCCGAGCTACCACTGGCAGGGCCATCAATGGGCCTTCCCCATCGACGCCGCAACGCAGGTGCTCGCATGGCGGCCCGACCGGCTGGAGGCTCCGCCGGCCAAATGGGAAGACGTGCTGCATCTGGCCCGTCGCGGCGCCGTGCTCCTGCCGCTACGCCCGCCCCATTCGCTGATGAGCTTCTTCACCCTTTGCGGCCAGCTCGGACGCCCCTGCTCCGTCGACAGGGACACGCCCTTTGCAGACCGCGAGACCGGCAGCAAAGCGCTGGAAATGATCCGTGAACTGGCGAGCCTGATCGATCCGGCCTGCCTGACAATGGACCCCATCGCAGTCCTTGACACCATGGGCGACACAAACTCACCCGTTGCCGCCTCACCGCTCATCTACGGCTATGTCAGCTATTCGCTGGCCGGCTTCCGCCCCGCCCGCATCGCCTTTGCCGACATGCCAACCGTCTCAGGCAGCGACCCCAGAGGCTCCGCGCTGGGCGGCACCGGCATCGCGGTTTCGGCCTTTTCCAAGAACCGGCAGGCCGCAATCGATTTCGCCTACTGGATCGCGGGAGGTCCGGTGCAGGCGGACGGCTACTGGCGCTCGGGAGGCCAGCCCGGCCATGCCGCCGGGTGGGAAGACGATGGTGCAAATGCCGCCACGCTCGACTTCTACCGCGCCACCCGCCGCACGCTGGAGGGCGCGTGGCTCCGGCCCCGGCATGACGGCTACATGCCGTTCCAGGAAGAAGCGTCCCATATCGTCAACAACGCGGTCACCGGCGCGATGTCCATCGACACGGCGATCGGGCAACTGAATGACGGCTTCGTGAAGAGTTTCCGGGGATAGCCCGGAGCCGCACTCTGGATCGGCAACTCCATCGATGTCACCATGAACGGGTTCGTTTCATGGTGACATCAATGCATCCGATCTTGTCCACCGGCGCCATTTACGCCGCTGCCGCCTTCTGCGAAATCGCCGGCTGTTTTACCTTCTGGGCCTGGTTGAAACTGTCGAAATCCATCGTCTGGCTGGCGCCGGGTACGGTCCTTCTCATCGCCTTCGCCTCGCTGCTGACGCTGGTGCCGAGCGAAGCCGCGGGCCGCGCCTATGCCGCCTATGGCGGCGTCTATATCCTCGCCTCGCTGGTGTGGCTGTGGCTGATCGAGGGGCAGATACCGGATCGCTGGGACGTTACCGGCTCGCTGCTGGCGCTTGCCGGCGCCGCCGTCATCCTGTTTGCCCCTCGCGCCGCCTGACCCGAATTTGGGGCGGATTTCGGCCGGATAAGGTCAGATCTTCCAGAGCGTGCGGGCATTTCCCGAGAGAACCCGTGCCTTCTCATCGGGGCTGACGCCGGAAAGCAGGGCATGGGTCGCGCCCACCCAGGTCGAGAGACCGCCACCCAGCGTGCAGACGGGCCAGTCGCTGCCCCAGACCATGCGGTCGAAGCCGAAGCTTTCCGCCACATGGGCGAAGTAAGGTTTCAGGTCTTCCAGCGTCCAGCTCTCCGCTCCATAGGCCGGCAGGCCGGACAGTTTGACCGTCACATTCGCTCTGCGCGCAAGCTCCGCAACCGGCCCCTTCCACACGGCAAAGCCGCCGCCCTTGATGTCGGGCACGCCGCAATGATCGAGCACGAAAGAGACATCCGGAGCGAGATCGGCAAGCGCCGCGGCCTTGTCCAGTTGATGCGGCAGAACGCAGATGTCGAAAACCAGCCCGGTACCTGAGAGACGCCGGATATTCTCGCGAAACAGCGCGCCTTCGGAAAGATCGTCCGGCATCACATGCAGCACGCGGCGAAACCCTCGCACGAAGCGATTGCCGCGCACCCGCTCGAGATAGGCGGGGAAATCCGCCGATTCGGGCCGACAGGCGGCAATCGCCCCGGCAAGCTGGCTTCCCTCGGTGGTGGCAAGGCGCTCGATCATCGCCGTTTCGGCCTCGATGTCCTCCTCCGCCACGTCCACTTCCATGTGCAGGCTCGCCGAAATTCCGAGACGGCGGGCCTCCTGCAGATAGGTGTCATAGGTGAAATCGGCATCGAGCGGCGGCACGCCGGCCAGCCACGGATAGGAAAGCTGCGCCCGGTAGATCAGGTGCAGATGGGTGTCGACGATCATCCGGGCCTCCTCCACGAAATCACGGAAGAACCTGCCACAGAAAAATCAGCTATTCAAATACGAATTTTTAAGCCACTAACCCTCAGCCTTGAAGCCGGAACCGGTCATCTCCGAAAGCTTGCGGGTCGTCTCCAGCAGAAGGTGAATGGTGTTGGTGATATCCGGCGCGCCGGGTGTGTTTATCAGCGTGATATAGGGCACCGTCAGCGATGCGATCACCTTGCCGTCCGCCCCCAGAACGGGGGCGGAAAGGTTGATGACGCCCGCCGTCTGCGCGCTCGGCATCATCTCGTAGCCCCGCGCACGGATCTGGTCGAGCCGCGAGAGGAATTCCGGCGTGACCTTGTTGTGGTCGCCGCTGCTGCCGAGGTTTTCGGCGATCATCATCTCGCGCTCCTCCTTCGTGTGGAAGGCGAGCAGCACATGGCCGGAACCGGTGTCGAACAGGCTGATCCGCGAGCCGACGCGAATGGAAATGCCCCAGTAACCAGGCGCTTCCTGCTGAGCGATGACCACCGGATAGCCCCGGTCGAAGACGACGAGTTGGTTCGCCTGGCGGGACGCCTCCGCCAACTCGCGCATCAGCGGCACGGCGAAGGAAACGAGCCGACGCACCGGCGCATGAAGCTGGGCCAGCCCGAAAAGCTTCAGCGTCAATGCAAAGCGGTCCCCGTCGATGCGGGTCACGTAACCGCGCTTCACCAGCCGGTCGAGCATGCGGTAGAACTCGTTGGGGCTGCGGTCGAGGCGTTTGGAGATTTCGGCCTGTGTCAGCCCGCCATCGACGGCCGCCAGAAGCTCGAGAATATCCAGCCCCTTGTCCAGCGCCGGCGCGCGATAGCGGTCATTGTCGTCTTCGGTCACCACGCCCTCCCCTATGAATAGATTCATTCATATACGCAGAAACAGGCCTCCGCAACACTTTCAGCTTGACGCATCATAAATAAATGGTTTGTATATGAATGAAGCTCTCATGGGTGAGGGCTGAGGCGCAAGCCGAATGGGAGGAGAAAATGTCGAAATTTTGGACCGGCGTCGCAGCCGGCGCAATACTATGTGCGTGGGCGGGCGCGGTCTTCGCGGCCGACCTGCCTGGCAAGTTCGAAGGCGTCTCCATCGATGCCAAGCTGATCGGCGGTCAGCAGTACGAAGCCCTTTATGCCCGCATTGCCGAATGGGAGAAGGCGACGGGCGCCAAGGTCAACGTCATTTCCAAGAAGAACCATTTCGAGCTCGACAAGGAGATCAAGTCGGACATCGCCACCGGAAACATTTCCTGGTGCGTCGGTTCCAACCACTCCTCCTTCGCTCCCCAGTATCCCGATATCTACACCGATCTCTCCGCGCTCCTGCCCAAGGAAGAGATCGACGCCTTCGTTCCGGCGAATATCAAGGCCTCGACGCTCGATGGCAAGCTGGTCATGCTGCCGCGCGCCCAGTTCGACGTCTCGGCGCTTTACTACCAGAAGAGCCTCTATCAGGACGAAGCGAAGAAGAAGGCCTTCAAGGAAAAATACGGCTACGAGCTCGCGCCGCCGGATACCTGGCAGCAGGTCACCGATCAGGCGATCTTCTTCGCAAGCCCGCCGGATTTCTACGGCACGCAGTTCGCCGGCAAGGAAGAGGCGATCAACGGCCGCTTCTTCGAAATGCTGGTGGCCGAAGGCGGCGAATACCTCGACAAGGACGGCAAGCCGGCTTTCAATTCCGAGGCCGGCGTTCGCGCGCTCGACTGGTTCGTCAATCTCTACAAGGCCAAGGCCGTTCCGGCCGGCACCACCAACTATCTCTGGGATGATCTCGGCCAGGGTTTCGCTTCCGGCACCATCGCGGTCAATCTCGACTGGCCTGGCTGGGCATCCTTCTTCAACGACCCGAAGTCGTCCAAGGTCGCCGGCAATGTCGGCGTGAAGGTGCAGCCGGCGGGCTCTTCCGGCAAGCGCACCGGCTGGTCCGGCCACCATGGTTTCTCGGTCACCGAGAGTTGCGCCAACAAGGAAGCCGCCGCTTCGCTCGTCTGGTTCCTCACCAACGAGGACAGCCAGAAGCTCGAGGCCGCCGCAGGCCCGCTGCCGACGCGCACCGCCGTCTGGGATTGGGACATCAAGCAGGCCGAGAGCGATCCTTACAAGAAGGAGGTTCTGAGCGCCTTCCAGGAAGCGGCCAAGCATGCCTTCGCCGTTCCGCAGACGCCGTCGTGGATCGAGATCTCCAACGCCGTCTATCCGGAACTGCAGGCCGCCATCCTCGGCGACAAGTCCTCCAAGGACGCCCTCGACGCAGCCGCGAAGAAGGCGACCGAAATCCTTGAGGACGCCGGCGCGCTGTAAGGCTCGCACGCGGGATGGAATTGCCCCTCGCCCTGCCCCTCTCCCCGCAAGCGGGGAGAGGAAACGGACAGGTCGCAGCCTGTTCCTTCTCCCCGCCTGCGGGGGGAGAAGGTGCTGGCAGGCGGATGAGGGGCAAGGCCCAATCAACAGGCAGTCGGAACACAGCGGGGATCTCGCACGATGCAAAGCTCCGCCGCGCCGTCATCCGGACCACGTCTATTAAAGCATACAGGAGAGGCATTTCATGAAAGGCTGGAGACCACCGGCACCCGTCCTGCTTCTGCTGCCCGCATTCATCGTCCTGGCAGCCGTCGTCGTCATCCCTCTTCTGCTGTCGCTGTATTCGAGCTTTACCGCTTTCCGGCTCACCCAGCCGGCATCGCTCTACACGCTGGTCGGCTTCCGCAATTATCAGCGCATCCTGACCGATCTGGAGTTCTGGAGCGCCTTCGGCCGCACCGTCCTCCTGCTCACCGTCGCGCTTAACCTCGAAATGCTGCTCGGCCTCGGCCTCGCCATGCTGGTCGAGAAGGCGACGCAGGGTCAGCGCATCCTCAGAACCGTCATGATGTTTCCGATGATGTTCTCGCCGATCCTCGTCGGCTTCCAGTTCAAGTTCATGTTCAACGACAATATCGGCCTGATTAACAATGCGCTGCAGTCGCTCGGCCTCACCGATCAGGCGATCCCGTGGCTGATCGACGGACAGCTCGCCTTCTGGGCGATCCTGACCGCCGAAATCTGGTCGTCCACCTCGGTCTTCGCCATCCTGATCCTCGCCGGCCTGCTCGCCATGCCGAAGGAACCGATCGAGGCCGCCCGGGTCGATGGCTGCACGCCCTTCCAGACCTTCCGCTACGTCACCTGGCCCTTCATCATGCCCTTTGCCTATATCGCCATGACGATCCGCTCGCTGGACGTCGCCCGTGCCTACGATATCGTCAAGATCATGACCGATGGCGGCCCGGCCAAGCGCACGGAACTTCTCTGGACGCTCGTCGCCCGCACCGCCTATTCCGACGCCCGCATGGGGCTCGCCAATGCCATGGCCTATTTCGCCATCCTGCTGTCGATCCTCTTCACCGTCTATTTCTACCGGAAGCTGGCGGCAGCCCGCACCCAGATCGCTGCGGAGTGGTGAGATGAACGAGAACGCACAACACCGCTTCAAGGCCACGCTGCTTTCGCTTGCCCATAAGGTCACCCTCTTCCTGGCGATGACCGTCATCTGCCTTCCCGGCCTCTGGATCGTGCTCGCCTCTTTCCGCCCGACGGTGGAAATCATGGCGAAGCCTCCGGTTTGGATACCCCAGGATCTTTCCCTCGATGCCTATATCGCCATGTTCTCCGGCATCGGCCAGGGCGGCATTCCGGTCATCGAATACTTCCGCAACTCTCTGATTGTCTCGATCACCTCGACGGTCGTCTCGCTCGCCATCGGCATGGCCGGCGGCTATGCCTTCGCGCGCTACCGCTTCAAGGGCAAGTCCGGCATCTTCCTCGGCCTGATGCTGACCCGCACCGTGCCCGGCATCGCGCTCTCCCTGCCGCTCTTCTTCGTCTATTCGAAACTCGGCATCATCGACAGCCATTTCGGCCTGATCCTCGCCTATGTCGCGCTGAACGTGCCCTTCACCATCTGGCTGATCGACGGCTTCTTCCGTCAGGTGCCGAAGGATCTCGCCGAAGCCGCACAGATCGACGGCTGCACCCGCTGGCAGGCCTTCTGGCAGGTGGAATTCCCCCTTGCCGGGCCCGGCATCGCGTCCGCCGGCATCTTCGCCTTCCTCACCTCTTGGAACGAGTTCGCGCTTGCCTCGCAGCTCACCCGTTCCGTCACCTCCAAGACCCTGCCCGTCGGCCTGCTCGACTACACCGCGGAATTCACCATCGACTGGCGCGGCATGTGCGCGCTCGCCGTCGTGATGATTATCCCGGCGCTCGTGCTGACCTTCATCGTGCAGAAACACCTCGTATCCGGCCTTACCTCCGGCGCAGTCAAAGGATAGACCATGGCAACCGTTTCCCTTGAAAAGCTGGTCAAGCGCTATGGCGCGCTCGAAGTGGTGCATGGCATCGACCTCGAAGTGGCGGACCGCGAATTCATCGCGCTTGTCGGCCCCTCCGGCTGCGGCAAGTCGACGACGCTGCGCATGATCGCCGGCCTGGAGCCGATCTCCGGCGGCAACCTCAAGATCGGCGGCCGCGTGGTCAACGACCTGCCGCCTCGCGCCCGCAATCTCGCCATGGTGTTCCAGTCCTATGCCCTCTACCCGCACATGACCGTGCGCGAAAACATGGGCTTCTCGCTGAAAATCGCCGGCATGAAGCCGGAGGACATCGCCCCCCGTGTCGAGGAAGCGGCCCGCACCCTGGACCTGACCGCCCTTCTCGACCGTCGTCCATCGCAACTGTCCGGTGGCCAGCGCCAGCGGGTCGCCATGGGCCGCGCCATCGTGCGCGATCCGGACGTCTTCCTGTTCGACGAACCGCTGTCGAACCTCGACGCCAAGCTCAGAACCCAGATGCGCACCGAGATCAAGAAGCTGCACGCCAAGGTGCAATCGACGGTGATCTACGTCACCCATGACCAGGTCGAGGCGATGACGCTTGCCGACCGCATCGTCATCATGCGTGACGGTTATATCGAACAGGTCGGCACGCCGGAGGAAGTGTTCCAGCGCCCGAATTCGAAGTTCGTTGCCGGCTTCATCGGTTCGCCGCCGATGAACCTCAAGGACGCCGAAATCGCCGACGGCCGCGTCGTCTTCGCCAATGGCGACAGCCTGCCTCTGCCGCAGCAGTTCGCCTCGCGTGTCAGCGCCGGCCGGAAGGTCACCTTCGGCCTTCGCCCCGACGACATCTATCCCACGGGTCACGGCATCCATTCCGGGGAGGAAACCGACGTCTACAGGACCGACCTCAAGGTGACGATCACCGAACCGCTCGGCAACGAGACGCTGGTTTTCGCCGAACTGGGCGGCAGCGAATGGGTGAGCCGCATGCTGAACCCGCGCGCGCTGAAGAGCGGCGAAAGCCTCTCCTTCTCGCTCGACCTTTCTCAGGCCCACATGTTCGACCGGGAAACCGGCAGGACCCTGAGAGGCTGACATGGCACGGATCGAACGTATAGAGCTGAAAATGGTCGACCTTCGCCCGAAGGTCGAGCGCACGGATGCGATCCAGAGTTTCGTCAGCCAGGAAACCCCGCTCGTCACCATCACCGACAGTGATGGCGCCATGGGCACCGGCTACAGCTACACCATCGGCACCGGCGGCTCCTCCGTCATGCGGCTTCTCGCCGATCATCTTAGCCCCCGCCTGATCGGCCGCGACGCCGACCGGATCGAGGCGATCTGGCATGAACTGGAATTCGCCACCCATGCGACCACCATCGGCGCGATCACCTCGATTGCGCTTGCGGCCATCGACACGGCTCTCTGGGATCTTCGCGCCCGCAAGCAGGGGCTGCCGCTGTGGAAGCTCGCAGGCGGCGCCAGGGATCGCTGCCCGCTCTACACCACGGAAGGCGGCTGGCTGCATATTCCGACCGAGGCGCTGGTCGAGGATGCGCTGGACGCGAGATCGAGGGGCTTCAGTGGCTCAAAGGTGAAGATCGGCAAGCCCAGCGGTTCCGAGGATTTCGCCCGCCTCTCGGCCGTTCGCAAGGCCGTCGGCGATGCCTATGAGATCATGACCGATGCCAATCAGGGCTTCGCCGTCGACGAGGTGATCCGCCGCGCCGAACGGTTGAGGGAACTCGATCTCGCCTGGCTGGAGGAACCGCTCCCGGCCGACGATATCGACGGTCACGTCAGGCTTAATCGTTCGACCGCAACGCCGGTCGCTGTCGGCGAGTCGCTCTATTCGATCCGTCACTTCCGCGAGTACATGCAGAAAGGGGCATGCTCCATCGTGCAGGTGGATGCCGGCCGTATCGGCGGCATCACCCCCTGGCTCAAGGTGGCGCATGCGGCCGAAGCCTTCGACATGCCGGTCTGCCCGCACTTCCTGATGGAACTGCATGTCAGCCTGACCTGCGCCGTGCCGAACGGCAAGTATGTCGAATACATCCCCCAGCTCGACGACATCACCACCTCGCGCCTGAGGATCGAAGACGGCATGGCGCTCGCGCCCGAGACGCCCGGCCTCGGCATTGCGTGGGACTGGGACGCCATCGACGGCCGCCGGATCACAGAATTCGACCGCGAGATCCGGTAAGGAGGAAACGACTATGCAGCGCATCGGCATGGTGATCGGCGTGAGGCCGGAAAAGCTCGAGGAATACAAGCGCCTGCACGCGGCCGTCTGGCCCGAGGTGCTGGCGATGATTTCCGCCTGCAACATCCGGAACTACTCGATTTTCCTGAAGGAGCCGGAGAACCTGCTCTTCTCCTTCTTCGAATATCACGGCACCGATTACCAAGCCGACATGGCGAAGATGGCCGCCGACCCGAAGACCCAGGAATGGTGGGCCGTCTGCATGCCCTGCCAGCAGCCCCTTGATAGCCGCAAGGATGGTGAGTGGTGGGCGTCGATGGAGGAGGTATTCTTTCATGCGTAACGCAGCGCCGGCTTGGGGAAAAAGCTTATGACCTTCGACCCGAAATCCCTTTCCCAGTCCTGGCCGCGGCCGGCAAAGCCGCGCCCGATCGTCACCTTCGGCGCCGGCTCCATCGTCAGCGACGCGCATTTTCCCGCCTATGCCAAGGGCGGGTTCCCCGTCGCCGGGCTCTACGATCCGGATTACGAAAAGGCGAAGGCGCTTGCCGACAAATGGGGTGTCACGGCCTATGCCTCCGTCGAGGAAGCGGCGGCAGTGGAGAACGCCATCTTCGATCTCGCCACCCCGCCGGCAGCCCATGCAAAAGTGCTGTCCGCCCTGCCGGATGGCGCACCGGTGCTGATCCAGAAGCCGATGGGTTCGGATCTTGCGGCCGCGACCGAAATCCTGAAGATCTGCCGGGCCAAAAACCTTAAGGCGGCCGTGAACTTCCAGCTCCGCTTCGCGCCGATGATGCTGGCGCTGAAGGATGCCATCGCCAAGGGATTGCTCGGCGAGGTCGTCGATTTCGACGTCTATCTGGCGCTCGATACGCCATGGCAGCTCTGGGCCTTCCTCGAGGGACTGCCGCGCATCGAGATCGCCATGCACTCGATCCATTATCTCGACCTGATCCGGCAGATACTCGGCGATCCGGAGGGTGTGCATGCAAAGTCGATCGGCCACCCGAACCACAAGATGGCGCAGACCCGCACCACCGCGATCCTCGACTATGGCGACCGGGTACGCTGCGCCGTCTCGATCAACCACGACCATAAGTTCGGCCGCAGGCATCAGGCCTGCGAATTCCGTGTGTGCGGCACAGAAGGTGCAGCTTATGTCCAGCTCGGCGTCAATCTCGATTATCCGCGCGGCGAGCCTGATATCCTGGAGATTTACCCGAAGGGCGGCAGCGACTGGGTAACCGTGCCGCTGGAAGGCACTTGGTTCCCCGATGCCTTCGTCGGCCGCATGGCCAACCTGCAGCGCTACGCCTCCGGCGAGGATGCCGAACTCGTCTCGTCGGTCGAGGACGCCTGGAAGACCATGGCGCTCGTCGAGGCGCTCTACCAGTCGAACGCGGCACCTGCGACCGCGCTCGAGACACTACCGCAGTAAGGACGATCGCGATGGAACAGCTGAGATATTTTGAGGACTACGAAGTCGGCGCACAGCGCCTGACGACGGGCCGCACCATCACCGAGACGGATTTCATCGTCCATGCCGGCCATACCGGCGATTTCTTCCCGCATCACATGGATGCCGAATTCGCCAGGACCACGCCGTTCGGCCAGCGCATCGCCCATGGCACGATGGTCTTTTCCATCGGCATCGGCCTGACCGCCAGCGTCATCAACCCGGCTGCCTTCTCCTATGGCTACGACCGCCTGCGGTTCATTCGTCCCGTCTTCATCGGCGACACCATCCACACCCGGGTCACCATTCATTTGAAGGAAGACGATCCGAAGCGTGCCGAAGTCGGCCGCGTCGTCGAACGCACCGAAGTCATCAACCAGAAGGGCGAGGTCGTGCTCGCCGCCGACCATATCCACATCGTCGAGCGCCGACCCAGGGCCGCCTGATCCGCCGACTTAAGGAAAGGAAGAAACCCCATGCCCCTCCCCCTCGAAAACAAGCGCGTGCTGGTCACTGCTGCCGGCCAGGGCATCGGCCGGGCGAGCGCGCTCGCCTTCGCCCGCGCAGGTGCGACCGTCGTCGCCACCGACATCAATGCCGATGCGCTGAAGAGCCTTGCCAGTGAGGTAAACATCGAAACCCGCCTGCTCGACGTGCTGAAGGACGAAGCGGTTACCGCCGTCGTCGCCGAGACCGGCCCCTTCGACGTGCTGTTCAACTGCGCCGGCTTCGTGCATTCCGGCTCGGTCCTCGAAATGGCCGACAAGGATCTGGACTTCGCCTTCGACCTCAACGTCCGCGCCATGGTGCGCACCATCCGCTCCGTGCTTCCTTCCATGCTGGAGCGTGGCGGCGGGGCGATCATCAACATGGCGTCGGTCGCCTCCTCCATCAAGGGCGTGCCGAACCGCTGCGCCTATTCCGTCACCAAGGCCGCCGTCATCGGCCTCACCAAGTCGGTCGCCGCCGATTATGTGGCACAGGGCATCCGCTGCAACGCCATCTGCCCCGGCACGGTGGAAAGCCCCTCGCTGCAGGACCGCATGAAGGCCCAGGGCGATTATGAAGCCGCCCGCGCCGCCTTCATCGCCCGCCAGCCGATGGGCCGCCTCGGCACGCCTGAGGAAATCGCCGATCTGGCGGTGCATCTCGCCACCGCGACCTATACCACTGGTCAGGCCTACGCCATCGACGGCGGCTGGACGATCTAATCTCATTTGAAAGGAATTCCCCGATGAAACTCATGCGCGTCGGCCCCCTTGGCCAGGAAAAGCCCGCCCTTCTCGACAAGGACGGCAAGATCCGTGACCTCTCCGCCCATGTCGCCGATATCGGTGGCGCGGCCATCGGCCCGGAAGGCCTTGCAAAGATCGCGGCCATCGACCCCGCCTCGCTGCCGGAACTCGCGCCGGGCCGCATCGGCGCCTGCGTTGCCGGTACCGGCAAGTTCATCTGCATCGGCCTCAACTATTCCGACCACGCCGCGGAAACCGGCGCTGAGGTTCCGCCGGAACCGGTCATTTTCATGAAGGCGACCTCGGCGATTGTCGGCCCGAACGATGACGTGCTGATCCCGCGCGGTTCGGAAAAGACCGACTGGGAGGTCGAACTCGGCGTCGTCATCGGCAAGACCGCGAAATACGTCTCGGAAGCCGAAGCCATGGACTATGTCGCCGGCTACTGCGTCTCCCACGACGTTTCCGAACGCGCCTTCCAGACGGAACGGGCGGGACAGTGGACCAAGGGCAAGTCCTGCGACACCTTCGGCCCCATCGGCCCCTGGCTGGTGACGAAAGACGAGATCGCCGATCCGCAGAACCTCTCGATGTGGCTGACGGTCAACGGCGAGAAGATGCAGAACGGCTCCACGAGGACCATGGTCTATGGCGTCGCCTATCTCGTCTCCTATCTGAGCCAGTTCATGTCGCTCCATCCCGGGGATGTCATCTCCACCGGCACGCCGCCCGGCGTCGGCCTCGGCATGAAGCCGCAGCGCTTCCTGAAGGCCGGCGACGTCGTCGAACTCGGCATCGAAGGCCTCGGCACCCAGAAGCAGACCTTCAAGGCCGACTCCTGACCCCCCTCACCCTGATCCCTCCCTCAAGCCCCAGGGCCTTGACCTATGACCAAGATCACCAGCCTGCGCTCGATTGACCTGCGCTTTCCCACCTCCCGGAGCCTCGACGGCTCGGACGCGATGAATCCGGACCCGGATTACTCGGCTGCCTATGTCGTGCTGGGTACCGACCAGCCCGGCCTTGAAGGCCATGGCCTGACCTTCACGATCGGCCGCGGCAACGAGATCTGCTGCGCCGCGATCGACGCCATGAAGCATCTGGTGGTGGGGCTGGATCTCGATTGGGTCAAGGCCAATCCCGGCCGCTTCTGGCGGCATGTGACGAGCGACAGCCAGCTGCGCTGGATCGGTCCGGACAAGGGCGCCATGCATCTTGCCACCGGCGCCGTGGTCAACGCCGTCTGGGACATTCTCGCCAAGCAGGCCGGCAAGCCGGTCTGGCGCCTTGTCGCGGACATGACGCCCGAGGAAATCCTCTCCATCGTCGACTTCCGCTACCTGACGGACGCCATCACGCCGGACGAGGCGCTGGCGATCCTGAAGAAGGCCGAGGAAGGCAAGGCCGAGCGCATCGCCCTCCTCGAAAAGGAAGGTTATCCCTGCTACACCACGTCTGCCGGCTGGCTCGGCTATTCCGACGAGAAGCTGCGCCGTCTCTGCCAGGAGGCCGTCGATCAGGGCTTCACCCACATCAAGATGAAGGTCGGCCGCGATCTGGAAGACGACAAGCGCCGCCTGAAGATCGCCCGCGAAGTCATCGGCGACGACCGCTACATGATGATCGACGCCAACCAGGTCTGGGAAGTCGGCGAGGCCATCGACTGGGTGAAGGAACTTTCGGTCTACAAGCCGTTCTTCATCGAGGAGCCGACCAGCCCCGACGATGTCGCCGGCCACAAGGCGATCCGTAAGGCCGTGGCGCCGGTCAAGGTCGCGACCGGCGAGATGTGCCAGAACCGCATCGTCTTCAAGCAGATGATCGCCGGCGGCGCGATCGACATCGTGCAGATCGACTCGTGCCGCATGGGTGGCCTGAACGAAGTGCTTGCCGTGCTGCTGATGGCTGCAAAGTACAATCTGCCCGTCTGGCCCCATGCCGGCGGCGTCGGACTTTGCGAATATGTCCAGCACCTCTCGATGATCGACTACATCGCCGTCTCCGGCACCAGGGAAGGCCGCGTCATCGAGTTCGTCGACCATCTGCACGAACACTTCATCGATCCCTGCCGGATCGAGAACGCGGCCTACATGCCCCCGTCGCTGCCGGGCTTCTCCATCGAGATGAAGCCGCAATCGATTGCGGACTATACGTTCAAGGGATAAGCAAGACGGCAATGGCGCGCGTCCGCAACACTGCGGACGCGCGCCATTGCGTCACGGATGTCGTCCTCAGTCGATGGTGACGACCAGCTTTCCGTCTGCCGCCCGCGTTTCGATCAGTTCGTGCGCCTCGGTCGCGGTCGAAAAATCGAACTGTCGCCGGTCCAGCCTCGGCACGATCTTTCCGGCCTCGGCAAGTCTTGTGGCTTCCCGCATGATCTCGCCGTGATGTTCGCGGCCTTCGCCGGTCAGGAGCGGCAGGAGCGTGAAGACGCCAGAATAGGTCGCGGCCTTGAAGGAAAGGGGCGCAAGGGCATGGGTGCCCCAGCCCAGACTGCTCGCCACATGGCCGAAACGCTTGACAGCCCTGAAGGCCGTGTCGAGCGAAGCGCCGCCGACCGTATCATAGACGACATCGAAGCCCTTCCCGCCGGTGTATTTCTGCACATAGGCCTCGACATCCTCGGAAGCATAGTCGATCGGCACCGCTCCAAGGCTGCGAAGGTAATCGGCCTTGCCGGCGCTATCGACACCGTAGACCTCGGCGCCGAACGCCTTGGCGATCTGCACGGCGATGTGACCGACGCCACCGCCCGCCCCCAGAACGAGCACGGTCTGGCCGGGCTTCACGCCCACGCGGTCGACGAGACCTTCCCAGGCAGTGATGAAGACCAGGGGAAGCGCCGCAGCCTCCCGCATGCTCAATGTTGCCGGCTTGACGGCAAGCAGCCTCGCGTCGACAGCCGCATATTCGGCGAGTGATCCCTGGTTGCCGCCCACACCACCCGTCATCCCGTAGACCTCGTCGCCACGCCGGAAACCGGTCACGCCGGGACCGACCTCCTCCACCGTCCCCGCAAGGTCGATGCCGAGAATGGCGGGTAGCGACTGGCGAGCATGCGCGCCGTTGCCGGCTCGGATCTTCGTGTCGAGCGGATTCACGCCGCTTGCCTTGATGCGGACAAGGACTTGTCCCTCGCCGGCAACCGGCCGGGCAATATGCGCGAGGCGGAACGGCGCGCCGTAGGTTTCGAGAACAAGCGCTTTCATATTGGTCATCTCCATCACTCCTTGAGTTGCGATGGGCAGAGATTGCGCTCACGTGAATTGAATGGAAATTATAGATATTGCATGATATCCATTCATTTTTGAATGAGGGTCCGTATGACGCCGGAATGGAGCGATTTTCGCATTTTCCTCGCGGTCGCCCGCGAAGGCACATTGGGCGCGGGTGCCCGACGGCTCGGCCTCACCCAGCCGACCATGGGTCGGCGGCTGAAAGCCCTGGAGGCAGCGCTCGGCACCGTGCTGTTCCAGAGAACGACCGACGGTTTTGTCCTGACCGACGAGGGCAGGTTGCTGCTGCCCCATGCCGAACGCATGGAGGAGGAGGCGATTGCCGTCGAGCGCGGCCTCGCGGGAAGCCGAAACGAACTCGATGGGCTCATCAGGATCTCCAGTTCGGACTGGTTCGGGGTGCATGTCCTGTCGCCCCTGCTTGCCGAGTTCTCCCGGCGGCATCCGAAGGTCGTGATCGAACTGCTGACGGATTCGCGGCTGCTCAACCTCTCCCGCCGCGAGGCCGATCTGGTGTTTCGCATCCGGCCCTTCACCGAGGTCGACGTCATCTCCCGCAAGTTCACGCATGTCGAGTACGGGCTTTACGTACCGGAGGGCTTCCCCGACCCGGTGATTGGCGACGGCGAGGGCTTGAGCGTGGTGACGATGGACGAGGCGTTCGGCAGCATGCCGGACGTGGCCTGGCTCCGCGAGAGCTTTCCCGGCGCATTCGTTGCCATGCGCAGCAACAACCGGGATGTCCAGGCCCGCCTATGCGCTGGCGGAGCGGGCATGGCGGTTCTCCCGGTGCCGCTCGGCAACAAGACATCGGGCATTCGCCGCGTCGAACTCCACGCACACCCGCCGGGACGGGACACATGGCTGGGCTACCACCGTGACATGCGCCGTCTGCCGAGGCTGCGCGCACTCCTCGACTTCCTGATCGCCGCCGTACGATCCTGAAACGGTCATCGCCGGAGACAAAAAAGCCGGGCGTCTCCACCCGGCTTTCCATGTCGCGTAACGCCCGGTCCTACTTTATCATCGGCAGGAGTTCGGAAACCGATTTCTTGGCGTCGCCATAGAACATCCGCGTGTTCTCCTTGTAGAACAGCGGGTTCTCGATACCGGAATAGCCGGTGCCCTGACCGCGCTTGGACACGAAGACCTGCTTGGCCTTCCACACTTCGAGAACCGGCATGCCTGCGATCGGCGAGTTCGGGTCTTCCTGCGCGGCCGGATTGACGATGTCGTTCGAGCCGATCACGATGACAACGTCCGTGTTCGGGAAGTCGTCGTTGATCTCGTCCATTTCCAGAACGATGTCGTAGGGCACCTTGGCCTCGGCGAGCAGCACGTTCATGTGGCCCGGCAGGCGGCCGGCGACCGGATGGATGGCGAAACGCACCTCCTTGCCGGCGGCGCGCAGCTTGCGGGTCAGTTCCGAAACCGCCTGCTGCGCCTGCGCGACGGCCATGCCGTAGCCCGGTACGATGATGACCGAATCCGCCTCGTTGAGCGCGGCGGCAACGCCTTCGGCGTCAATCGCCACCTGCTCGCCGGTGATCTCCATCGCAGGCCCCGTCGTCGCGCCGAAGCCGCCGAGAATGACCGAGACGAAGGAGCGGTTCATCGCCTTGCACATGATGTAGGAGAGGATCGCACCCGAGGAGCCGACCAGCGCGCCGGTGACGATCAGAAGATCGTTGCCGAGCGTGAAGCCGATGGCCGCCGCAGCCCAGCCGGAATAGCTGTTCAGCATCGACACCACCACCGGCATGTCGGCGCCGCCGATGCCCATGATGAGGTGGTAGCCGATGAAGAAGGCGAGCAGCGTCATCAGGATCAGCGTCCAGACGCCCGCGCCGTTGAAATACATCACCAGCATTATGAGCGACAGGATCGCAGCACCGGCATTGAGCATATGCCCGCCCGGCAGCTTCTTGGCCTTGCCGTCCACCTTGCCGGCAAGCTTGCCGAAGGCGATGACCGAGCCGGTGAAGGTGACGGCACCGATGAAGACGCCGAGGAAAACCTCGACCTTCATGATGGCGAGTTCGACAGGCTCCTTGTGGGCGAGGATCGCCGCGAAGCCCGTAAGCGCCGCGCGACCCGCCTCGTCCATGGTCGCCACGCGCCATGCTTCGATATGCGCGTTATAGCCGATGAAGACGGCGGCAAGACCGACGAAAGAGTGAAGTGCAGCAACGAGCTGCGGCATCTCGGTCATCTGCACGCGGCTTGCCACGTAGTGGCCGAGCACTGAACCGCCGGCGATCATCAGCAGGATAATGAACCAGTTGCCGACACCCGGACCGAAGACCGTGGCGACAACGGCAAGCCCCATGCCGATAATGCCGTACCAGACGGCGCGCTTGGCGCTTTCCTGGCCGGAAAGACCGCCGAGGGAAAGGATGAAAAGAACGGCCGCGGCGATGTAGGCGGCGGAAACGATACCGATCGTCATGATTATATCCCCTCCCCGATCAGGACTTCTGGAACATGGCGAGCATGCGCCGGGTGACGAGGAAGCCACCGACGATGTTGATCGTGGCGATCAACACCGACAATGCGGCAAGGATCACCACCAGCCAGTTGCCCGAGCCGATCTGCAGGAGCGCGCCGAGGATGACGATGCCGGAAATGGCGTTCGTTACCGCCATCAGCGGCGTGTGCAGCGAGTGGCTGACATTCCAGATGACCTGGAAGCCGATGAAGCAGGCGAGCACGAAAACGATGAAATGGCTCATGAAGCTGGCCGGGGCATAGGCGCCGACGATCAGCAGCAGCGCCGTGCCGATGGCGAGCAGACCGGCCTGGTTGCGGGTCTGGGCCTTGAAGGCGGCGACTTCCTGAGCGCGCTTTTCCTCCGGCGTCAGTTCCTTCGGCTTTTCCTTCGGCTTCTGCGCGGCAATCGCCTGCACCTTCGGCGGCGGCGGCGGGAAGGTGATCTCGCCCTGATAGGTCACGGTCGCGCCGCGGATGACGTCGTCTTCCATGTTGTGGACGAGAACGCCGTCCTTGGCGGGCGTCAGATCCGTCATCATGTGGCGGATATTGGTCGAATAAAGGGTCGAGGACTGGGCGGCCATGCGGCTCGGGAAATCCGTGTAGCCGATGACAATCACGCCGTTATCGGAAACGATCCTCTGGTCTGCGACCGTGAGGTCGCAGTTACCGCCGCGCTCGGCCGCAAGGTCGATCACGACCGAACCCGGCTTCATCGCAGCCACCATGTCGGCCAGCCACAGCTTCGGCGCATCGCGGCCCGGAATGAGAGCCGTGGTGATGACGATATCCATGTCGGGAGCGAGTTCGCGGAACTTCTCGAGCTGCTTCTCGCGGAATTCCGGCGATGACGGCGCGGCATAGCCGCCGGTCGCGGCACCGTCCTGCTGCTGATCGGCAAAGTCGAGGAAGACGAACTCGGCGCCCATCGATTCGATCTGCTCGGCCACTTCCGGACGCACGTCGAAGGCGTAGGTGATCGCGCCAAGCGAGGTCGCCGTCCCGATCGCGGCGAGACCTGCGACACCCGCGCCTATGACCAGCACCTTGGCCGGAGGAACCTTGCCCGCCGCCGTCACCTGACCGGTGAAGAAGCGGCCGAAATTGTTGCCCGCTTCGATGACGGCGCGATAGCCCGCGATATTCGCCATGGAGGAAAGCGCGTCCATCTTCTGGGCGCGGCTGATGCGCGGCACCATGTCCATGGCGACGACGTTTGCACCCTTCTCCTTGCAGAGCTCGAGAAGGTCCTTGTTCTGGGCGGGGTAGAAGAACGAGATCAGCGTCTTGCCGGCTGTCAGCCGCTCGGCCTCGGCCGTTTCCGGCGGACGCACCTTGGCGATCACGTCGGCGCCTGCGTAAAGCGCCTCGGCTCCGTCGACCACCGTTACGCCGGCGGCGCGATAAGCCTCGTCGGAAAAGCCCGCGGACTTCCCCGCACCGGCTTCTATCAGGCATTCATAGCCGAGCTTCTGCAGTTGGACCGCGCTGTCCGGTGTCATCGCCACGCGCGCCTCGCCTGCAAAAATCTCCTTTGGCGAACCGATCTTCAAACCCATCTCCTCAATCCCTAGCCAAAAGTCGAAACTCCCAGTCGGCGGACACGAGCAGAACCGAAGCCTCATGTCCAGCCCCAATGAGCCCCAATCCGTTCGGTTTTGTCCCTCGACGATTGGGCATCACCGAATATTTGCCGCCACCCGGCCTCGACCCGTCGAATGACACCGATCGAACCGGCCGTCCGCCATGGAACAAATCGCCTGCTCCACGGTTAACCGGCGGTTCCGCCGATGCAGGGAGACGATCATGTTGCGATGGATCCTGATTTTTCTTCTGATTGCCGCCGTTGCCAGCCTGCTCGGCTTTCGCGGCGTCGCCGGTGTGTCCGCCGGCATCGCCAAGATCCTCATATTCATCGTTCTGGTCATTCTTATCATCGCTCTTTTCACCGGCGTCATCATTGTTGCCTGACGCGGCGAAATGAAGCGGCGCCCGCCGGGGCAAAGCCCGCGGGCGAAGCAGGCTGCCGATTTCCTCCTCCACTAATCTGGGGATACCGTCAGATGAAGGGCCGGACGAGTGCATCGTCCGGCCGCCAGTTGGCGACTTCGCACAGGGCTTCGACGTCGAGCACGTCGCAGCCGCGATCCAGCCATCGGATCATGCCGCGGTCACCCAGACGCCGCAGCGTCTTGTTGGTATGAACGATCGACAGGCCGAGCGTATCGGCGACATGGGTCTGGGTTACCGGAACATATCGCCTGGTTTCGTCGAGCAATCCGGTAAGCCGGCCGCGCTCGTGGAGAAAGGCCAGGAGATAGGCTGCCCTTTCGAGCGCGGTGCGCCGCCCGATGCTGAGCAGATGCTCATCCAGGATCGATTCCTCGCGCGCGGCAAGCCAGGTGAGGTCATAGGCGAGGCTCGCATGCTTCTCGAAAAGCGTGAACAGCCGGCTTCGTTCGAACATGCAGAGCGTCATCGGCGTAAGAGCCTCGACCGAGTGCTGCATTTCCGCCATCAGCGCGCCCTGCAGCCCCACAAGGTCGCCCGGCACCACATAGTTGAGGATCTGCCTGCGGCCATCCTCCAGGATCTTGTAGCGAAACCCCCACCCCTCGAGAACGGTGTAGAGATGCGCGCTGTTGCTGCCCTCCACCACCACGGTCGCGCCCGCATCCGTGCTCAGTTCGCCTCTTTTGAACCGGGCGACGAAATCGAGTTCGTCCTCGGAAAACCGCCTAAAATGCGACATGGAACGAAGCGGGCAGGAATAGCAGCTCAGCCGAACGGAACTCTGACGAAAGTCGTTTGCCATGCAATGTCCTCTTTTTTACCGCAAAAGGGTTCCTTCAAGAAAATGTTCCATTCGGAACCCTCGTTGCCCAGGACATGTCTTTTTTAAATGACGGGCCGGTCAGTTCACGCCAAGGTCGCGGCGAACCAGAAGGAAAAGCCATGAACAACCCGTCGCTTCGTGTTCTCGTTGTCGAGAGCCAAGGTCTGATCGCGGTGGAGATAGAAGATATCCTCACGGAAAAACTCGGATGCAGCGTAACGATCACCGCGCATGCGGAATTCGGCGACGCTCTCGCCAACGGTCGCTATGACGTGGTTCTCGTGGATGCGGCTCCTTCGAAGGCGGAAAACCTTGCCCGTGCAGAGCAGATCGAGGCGTCCGGCGCCGCCACCGTCTTTCTGTCCGCCTATGAGGATTTTTCGCCGAATGTTCGGTCCTCGCACGGCTTCCCGATCATCGACAAGCCTTTCGATCCGTTCCATCTCGTGGAAACCGTCAAGGCGGCGGCTGCTCATCGCTACGATTCCGCCCCGGACGCACAAGGCTAGCCGTTCCGGCAAAGCCGAAACCGGCGTTCCGTCTGAAGTTCCTGGAAACCGGGACGTTGCAGCATCCTTGCGCATATGGATGCGCAGCGTCTTCGATCGGAAGACGCTGCGCGACGACCTTTCGTCAATATGACCGGAGCTACCCGGCAAAGGCACGCTTGGTGACGGCGGAACTGTCGGCGTCGGGGCCGTAATCGCCCTGGCCGCTGACGGCGAGAATTTCCTGCAGCTTGGTGCGGGCGCGGTTGATACGGCTTTTGATCGTGCCGACGGCACAGCCGCAGATTTCAGCCGCTTCCTCATAAGCGAAGCCGGAGGCGCCGACGAGAATGATCGCTTCCCGCTGGTCGCTCGGAAGCTGGTCCAGCGCGCGCTTGAAATCCTGGAAGTCGAGCGCGCCGTATTGCTGCGGATGCGTCGCAAGCTGTGCCGTGAAGATGCCGTCGCTGTCGGAAACCTCGCGGCCGCGCTTGCGCATCTGCGAGTAGAACTCGTTGCGCAGAATGGTGAAGAGCCAGGCCTTCATGTTGGTGCCGGGTTCGAAGTGATCCTGCTTGGCCCAGGCTTTCATGATCGTTTCCTGGACCAGATCGTCAGCCATGTGATGGCGACCGGTCAGGGAAACGGCAAAGGCACGCAGGTTAGGCAAGGCCGCAAGCAGCTCACGCTTGAAAGAGCGATCGTTCGTCAGGTTTTCTGCGGTCATTATGCGGTGTCCCTGATGCCGTAACTGTTATCGACCTGCTTCTCCGCCATGTCCAGTTTCTCCAGCAGGCTGAGAAAACGATCGGGAATCCCTTCCTCCTCCACGGAGCGATAATAGGCGCGAAGCTGGGCTGAAATTCCGGCATGCACGCCCGCCGGGCTTTGCCCGTTACCAGCGGCCGATGTTTGATTGGGTGACTTGGTCATTCTCGTCCAGTTGGCTGTTTGCGTTCGTGCCGGTAAACGATGAACTATCCCTAAGGTTCCACGGGTTCCCGATTTTTCCGCCAAGCCCCGAAATGGAACAATTGTAGAAGGCCGACGTTCTCCTGCCATCATCCAAGGAGGATCTCATGCTTTACTATGCTCTTGTTTTCCTGATCGTGGCCCTGATTGCCGGCGTGCTTGGCTTCGGTGGCATTGCCGGCGCATCGGCAGGCATCGCCAAGATTCTGTTTCTCGTCTTCATTGTTCTGTTCCTTGTCTCCCTGGCCACCCGCCTGTTCCGCAGGGTCTGAACGATCCCGCAAACAAAACACCCGGACGTCGTCCGGGTGTTTTGCGTTTCAGGATAGGCGGAGCGCGCGGCCCGCATCGGCATTCTCTCTCGTCATCGATGGGAAACGATCTTTCCTCTCGAAAGGGGGAAGGTTATGAACCGCCGGGCATCAGCGCGTCTGCGCCACAAGGGCAAACGGCCCTTCCGCTTTTGCCGTATTCGCCAGCGCCTGGGCCTCGACGGCAGGCAGTCCGCGCTTTGACAAGCCGGCCAGTCTCGCCGGGTCGATGGTCCGGTTTATCTGCGGCCGGCCGGCGAGAAGGGCCGGATCGACGGGAATGCAATTGCCGTAGATGATCCGGGCGAGCTTTTCCGCTTTCGCGGTTTCGCCCGGCAGGGCCAATCGACATTCCTGGGTCGAATGGTAGGACACGACAGCGATCGGCTCCTCCAGACAGCGAGCCGTATCCGGGGGGCATGCAATGAGAACCATCAGAGCTGCAAGCGTGTCCATTGGCGTTCTCCTCAAGTGGAAGATTAACGCAAAACGACGCCAGATGTTCCTCAAAGTATTAGTATAACACCAAAGTGATTTTCGCTCGCCGCCGGGTGTCAATCCATCGATTGTAATTAGCCCTTATGAATAAGGTCATGAATATATTGTAGCTTCGCAACCACCGGAATGGAGAGCACAAAGGGATAGAGATCCCGTTGTCCCATACTGCGGTTGATGCTGTTGATCGCGATCGTCAGGGGCACCCACGCATCGACCAGTACCTTCGCGTTGACCGCGCGGTAGCTGTCGAAGGTGGTGGTGAGCGATAGTCCGTCGGCGTCCGGTTCGGGACTGATCCGCAAACCGAAGGCATCGGCAGTGTCGAGCGCATCGACGATGTGGAAGTAATGCGCCCAGGTCTCGGCAAAATCCTCCCACGGATGGCTTGCCGCATAGGCGCTGATGAAATTCTGTTCCCAGCCCTGCGGCGGTCCTTCGGCATAGTGTCGCCGTAGCGCCTCGCCGTAATCCGCGCGCTCATCGCCGAAAACGGCACGGAAGTCGTCTGTCGCTCCGCGGTCACGCACCAGTTTTCCCCAGTAGTAATGCCCCACTTCATGGCGGAAATGGCCGATCAGCGTGCGGAAAGGTTCGCCCAAGGAAACCCGCCGCGCTTCGCGTTCGGCATCGGACGCCTCGGCGACATTGAGCACGATCAGGCCGTCTGTATGCCCGGTCATAACCGGAGAGCCGGCGGCCCCATTGCCTCTGTCGGAAAGAAACTCGAATCCGAGACCGCCCTGAGGATCGCCCGCCCGGGTGACGAGGGGAAGATCGAAGCGCGTCAGGGAATAAAACAGATAGCGCTTGGCGAGTTCGATCTTCTGCCAGTTCTCCACATTTTCAGGGATATCGAGGTCGGGGATCGTCAGGTTATGCCGGCAGGCGATGCAGAAACCGGAAGGGTCGCCATCCTCGACCAGCCAGTTGCATCCGCCCATCTGCGCATTGGCGCAAAGCTGAAGCGGCGTGGAGGGGGCGGCCGGGTCGACGGAACCGCCATCCCCAGGCTGAACCGCGACCATGTCGAAACGGCTCGGCCGATAGGCGAGCCCCATGCCGCAGGTCACACAGGCATTGTTGTCGAAATGCACGACATTGGCGCAGTTGCTGCAGGAAAAAAGCCGCATCGGTATCCCGTGACGTCAGGAGGAAAAAGATCGGACCCGCATCTTTCGACAACGGGAAACCCTCGGTCAATGCGGCGGAACGAGCTTGGTTCCCCTTCAGTCCTCGATCTCGAGCGGGAATCGCAGTTCATAGACCACCTCGCCAGCCTCCATCGTGTGCACCGCACTGCCGTTGACGGATGTCGGCACGACCCGCTCCAGCACCGTGCTGCCGAACCGCGACGTCCTCAAGGCATCTTCGGCCTCGCTGTCGGCCTTGCCGAGAGGCTCCCTCCACAGGATCACGATTTCGGGCCCCTTTTCGCCCTCGACCCGCATGCAGTTCACTTCGATCGGCTTTCGCCGGGCGATGAAGTCTCCGTGGCTGACGGCATTGACGATCAGTTCGTGCAGCGCCAGACCGATATGCAGCGAGGCATTCGGCGACAGCAGGATGTTTTCGCCGGTCGCGCGAACGAGGTCGACATTGTCCTGCACGTAGCGATCGACCTGCTGCTGGACGAGGTCGCGGAAATAGGCCCCGCGCCAGCTGGAATCGGTGATGAGATCCTGCGACTGGGAAAGAGCGTGCAGCCTTCCGCGAAACTTCGCGAGAAACATCTCCAGCGTTCCGGAATAGCGTGCGGTCTGCGAAGCGATGCTCTGAATGATCGCCAGCAGGTTCTTCGACCGGTGGCTGACCTCCCGCAGCAGGGCCCGCAGCAGGCGTTCACGGCGCCGGTCCTCGGTGCGGTCCATGACGATCGTCACGAGGTGAAGTTTTCCGTTGGACATCTCGATCAGCCGACACCGGAATTCGAAAAAGGTATCGTCTCCCGGCTCGATCTCGAGTTCGGCACGCTCCCCGGCTTTGCTCAGCCCTGCCTTGAGCTCCGCCAGTCTTGCCCCGATATCGGGGCCGAAGATCGTCTCGTCCGTCGGAACCGCCCCGGCGGGCAGAAACCAGCGGGGCGGCAGCGTCGTGATGCAGATATATTTCCCCTGACAATCCTGCAGCGTGAGGCTGGCGCTCATATCGATCAGGGCGGTTATGAAAAACTCGCGCAATAGCTCGTCGCCGCGCTGAGGTTCAAACCATGTCAATCGATGTACCAACTTCTCACTCCGCCGCTCTGGGCAATCCGCTTCCGTGAGGGTCTCCCTCACCCGCCGCAGGGGCGGATTCCCCCCGTGGCCGCGAGCTTAAAACACGGCTGCAATCAGGCTTGTTCCGCCACCCGTTCGTTGAAGAACAGCGCCTGGCTAATCAAAGCCTTGACCATGTCGGGATTGAACGGCTTCGTGACCAGGAAGGCCGGTTCCGGGCGCTCGCCCGTCAGCAGCCGCTCCGGAAATGCCGTGATGAAGATCACCGGCACCGTATCGACCTTGAGAATATCGTTGACCGCATCGATGCCGGAACTGCCGTCGGCAAGCTGGATATCGGCGAGCACCATCTTCGGATTGGTGCGGTTGTAGAGTTCGACGGCCTCGCCATGCGTGCGCGCAATGCCGGTGACGCGGTGGCCGAGGTCTTCCACCATCTGCTCGATGTCGAGCGCGATCAGCGGCTCGTCCTCGATAATCATGACATCGGTCGCGACCTGCCTGGAAATCTCGTGGGAGGCTTCGTTGAAGAGAGCGGTGAACTCGTCTTCGCCGACCCCCAGGATTTCCGCGGCCTCGACAGGGGTGAAGCCCTCGACCGTTATCAGCAGGAAGGCGTGACGCGCCCGCGTCGGCACGGCGGCAAGATTGGCGGCGGCGCGCTTTTCCCAGGCGAACGGCGAGGTGACCTCGGGAATTTCCACATCCGTTGAATCGAAGATGGTGACGAACAGTCTATAAAGTGCGACGCGGTCGTCGCCAGACTTCGGAAAGATCGATATATCCTCGATCAGCGCCTCCAGGACCGCTGCCACATAGGCATCGCCTGATGTCTGCGATCCCGTGACCGCACGGGCATAACGTCGGAGATAGGGCAGATGGGCAGCAACGCGGGCAGTCAGCGACATTCAATTTCTCCAATAGAGATAAGGTATGGTTATGCTTCGGCAGGGAACGCGGCCTGATAAAAATAGTTCCGCGCCCGAGGAACTTTTTTTATTTGACCCGCTTAAGGCAATAATCTCATCTTCGCGACAAGCTCAATCGGACTTCATGACCATGGCAGGCAAGCAATCGGACCGCAAGGACGGGCCAAAGACCGCAGAGACCAAAAGGCAGAATGCCAACGCCATGATTGCCTCCCGGCTTCGCAGCTATTACGACAGCATCATCGAGGAAGGCACGCCCCCGCAATTTCTCGATCTTCTCGAGCGGCTGGATCAGGCCGAGCGCAATAGCAAGGGATAGGCGGTCACTCCGCCGGCGGCCTTCCGAAGCCGCGGCTCTTCGCCAGCACGTAGACGAAACCTGCCACCAGCGCCGTCGTCGCAATCGGGTTTTGCCGCACCATTTCCGGCAGTTCCCGCATCAGTCCGCTGGCAAGCGGATCGGCCTGGCTGCGCATGGCAAGCTGGCGGGCGATCCGCGCCTGCTCCGTTTGCCGGTTGAGGACGGCCACGACCGCAAGCGTCACCACGGCGGCGGCAAAAGCGGCGGCGGCAACCACCAAAGCGGCGGCAACAGCTCCCGCCTCCGCGGAAACCCAGAGCGCCAGCGCCGTAACCAGCGCCCCATAGGCCGTGAGCAGGAACAGCCCGACCAGCACTCCGCCGATGGCGGAGCGTTTCGTCTCGACGATCGTCGAGCGCATGTCGACCTGGCCAAGCGCGAGGGCCAGTATCTGTGCGATCACTCCGTTCATGCTCACCGCCGCGTCAGAAGGGCGGCGACGAAACCGATACCGGCGGCAATCGCAACCGACTGCAGGGGACGGCTGCGGATATGCGCTTCCAGATCCTGTTCGGCGGCGGCAAGGCTGGTGCGGGCGGTATCGACATACTGGGCTGACGCTTCCGCGACATCGGCGCCGAGCTGGCTTGCGCGGTCTCCCGCTTCCTTCAGCTTGCCGTTTCCGAAAGAGGCCAGCGTCTGGGTAAGCGCCGCGAGATCGTTTCTGAGCTTTTCCAGTTCGGCCTGAATGTCTTCGACCGTGGCGTCGCTATTGCCTTTGCTACGACCTTCTGCGGCAAGCCCGTTTGCCTTTTCCGTGCCCGATATTGAAGCCATCTGACATCTCCTTTGATTTTCTCGTTCCGCTCCATAGAACACGCACCGGCGCGGATCGGTTCCAGAAAGATCCGCTTTTTCCGAGATGGCAAGAGACAAATGAGACGCAGGCGGATCAGTCCATGTTTCAGGGGCTGCGCTTCGTGACCGTGTCTTCTGGAGCGGAACCTCAACCGGCCTAAGACGTTCACCACTGGAGATCGCGACCTCTGAATGTGAACAAACCTCAAGGAGATTGAAGATGAACTGGAATCAGATCGAAGGCAATTGGGAGCAGTTCAAGGGCAAGGCCCAGGCCCAGTGGGGCAAGCTCACGGGCGACGACCTCGACGTGATCGCCGGCAACCGCAAGCAGCTCGCCGGCAAGATCCAGGAGGCCTATGGCAAATCGCAGGAAGAAGCCGAACGCGAAATCGACGTCTGGATGAACAGGCACTGATCGTGATCGCGGCGTGACGGTGGCGGCCTTTCCCAAACCGGGAAGGGCCGCTTTCGTATGCAATCATTCCCGGCCCGCGACATCTCCGTCCACCCATACGGTCGTGATGTTCGCCTTCGAGGCCGTGAAGACGATTTTCTGGAGAATGCCCTCGCCGCTGTCGAACTCGTCCCAGAGGCGGATCGAACCGGCCTTCGCCCGGGTATCGATGACGATCGCGTCGAAGCGGTATCCCGGTGAAAACTGACCGACCGGAAGATCGAGCGCCTTTGCTCCACCCGCCGTCGCGACATGGAAGGCGTGACGGAAATCGATCCGCGCCGGCTGGCCGCCCGCCCTGTCCGCCGCGCCCACCGCCGGATCGACACCCGTCTCCAGCATCCGCGATACCGTCACTGCAGCGCGGCAGTTCTCCAGCATGGAAGCGCTCGGCCCGCCGGAAATATCGGTTCCAAGGCCGACATGCAGCCCCTTTTCCAGCGCCGCCCGGAGCGGAAAGACCGCGCCGGCGAAATAGGCGTTCGAAAGCGGGCAATGGGCGACAGCCGCCTCACGCACCCTGATCTTCTCCATGTCGCTTGCCGTCAGGAGATTGGAATGGGCAAGCATCGTGTGCCGTCCGAGCAGGCCGAAACGGTCGAGGCTTTCCGTGTCCGTCACGCCATGCCGGGAAAGAACGTAGCCGTGTTCCCAGTCGCTCTCCGAGCAATGGGTCTGCACATGGCAGCCGCATTCCCGTGCGATCGCGCCAAGCCCTTCCAGCGCCGCATCGGTGCAGGAGGGAATGAAACGCGGCGTGACCACCGGCTTCACCCGTCCCTCGCCGTTTTCCGGATGCATCCGGACATAGTCGATCAGCGCCCGCGTACCTTCGAGCGCCGCATCGACGGACACATCCCGGTAATAATCCGGGCAGCTCTCGGCATTGTCCATGGCGACCTTGCCGATCAGGGCGCGCTGGCCCTTTTCGAGGCAGATATCGACGAGCGCCCGTGTCGCATCCTGATGCACGGTGGCGAAATAGAGCGCTGTCGTCGTGCCGTTGGCGATCAGGTCCTCGACCAGCAGCGAATAGGCCCGCTTGGCAAAGGCGAGATCGGCATAACGCGCCTCCAGCGGAAACGTATATGTCTGCAGCCAGACCTCGAGCGGCACGTCGAGCGCGCCGCCGAGCTGCGGATATTGCGGCGCATGCACATGACAATCGACAAAGCCCGGCAGGAGATACGCCCCTTCCGGCAGCCGCTCGAGCGTGCCAGACGCGATGGCCCCCTGTTTCGTTGCCTCGTAGCCCTCCTCCGCCGGCTTCAGCACGAAACGGATCGCCCCCTCCCCGTCGACCGCGATCAGGACGTCCGTCAGCACATCGATCTCGCCCGGAACCGGGGCATGGAAGCCGGAGGCGAGCAGGGTTTTGTTGCGAAGGGTGGAGATGGACATGGTGCCTGCTTTATCTGGGTGGGCGCTCGCCACTTGCGCCCTTCTCCCCGTTCACGGGGAGAGGTGGCGGCCGCCGGGCGAGGAACATCCCATGTCATTGCCTTGCGGAGGTCGGCAGAGCAAGGGGAGAATAAGGTCACCACACGTGGCTATCGTTCGGTCATGCGGCCCTTACGCCGCCATCGCGGACGTGCCGTAGGTGACGCCCTTTTCCTTCAGCCAGCGGCGATAGGCGATGGAGCTTGCATCCGCTCGCGTCGGGATTTCCGAGCGCGGTTCCATCGGCAGGAGCACCGGGCGCTGGTTTTCGAGAATGATGCGGTCCTGCAGGAAGATGAGCTGCTGGAAGTGGATGAGTTCGGTCGTGGTCGACACGTCGTCGATGAGATACATCACCGGATGCGCGCGGCAGCGGTCGGGATCGAGCGGCTGCACGAACAGGCAGATGACGTCCCAGCGATTGGCCGAGTTCGGGCAGGTCTTGTAGAGCAGCGTCGTGAACGGCGTCATCACCCGGTAGATATACTGGGTCATGATCCCGTCCTTGGCCGAGAGCGCCGCCTGCGGCTGGAAGAACTGGCAATTGGTCGCCCAGACCTCATCGACATCGCGACGGATCTCGACATTGTAGTGCATGACCTCCGTATTCGGCTCCGCCCCGAGGATATCGGTGTGCACGAAGGGGAAATGCGCCATGTCGAGGAAGTTCTCGACGATCCTGAGCCCCGACGCCTTCACCGAGACTGCACCGCAGGGCACGTAGCGGCGATCGGGCTCGTCGGCTTCCGGCACCGGGAAGATGTCCTTCTCCGGCTCGCCGAGCGTCGTCCAGATGAAGCCGAACCGGCGCTTGATCGGCAGCGCCTCCTCACGCCCCTCAGCCTTCACGGTGATTTCGCCGTCTGCCGCGCGGGTCACCGTCAGATCCGTTCCGAGCAGGCGGTTTGCCGATGTCCCGAACGGGATCTCCTTTTCCGTGTCGATGGGATACCACTGGTCGATAGAAGCCCTGTCCGTCGCCTTCATTGTACCCTTCCTTCCTATTGCTGATAGATCCGCTCCATCACAGCTTCATGCTTTTCCAGCAGGCTGTCGATGTCAGCGGAGACGAATTCGCCGTTTTCGATGATGGCACGACCGTTGACGAACGAGTGATCGACCTTGAACGGTCCGCACATGACGAGTGCGGCCAGCGGGTCCCGCTGCGTACCGGAAAGCCCGAGCTGTCGCAATTTGATCGCGATGAAATCGGCACTCATGCCGGGCGCGAGATAACCGACATCGTCGCGTCCGAGGATCGTCGCCCCGCCGCGCGTTGCCATGGTCAGCGCCTCGCGGGCGGAAAGCGCGGACGGAGTGCCGCCAAACCCGCCACGCCCGCCGGGCGCTTCGGAGAGATATTTGTTCGGCGCCACCCGCTGAAGCATCATGGCAAGCCGCGCTTCCATGAACATGTTGGAGGTGTCGTTGGATGCAGAACCATCGACGCCGAGACCGACATTCACGCCCTTGTCCAGCATTTCACGGATCTTCGCGATCCCTTGTCCGCAGCGCATGTTGGCCGAGGGACAATGGGCAACGCCGGTTCCTGTAGAGGCAAAGAGGCCTATTTCCTCCGATGTCATGAAGATAGAATGGGCGAACCAGACATCGGGTCCCAGCCAGCCGACCGATTCCGCAAAGCCGACCGAGCGCATCTTGTAGACGTCGTGGCAATAGATCTCCTCGAACAGGTCCTCGGCCAGATGAGAGTGCAAATGCACGCCCTTGTGGGAGCGGGCAAGCGCGGCCGCATCCTTCATCAGCGCCGGCGTCACCGAAAACGGCGAGCACGGCGCAAGGATGATGCGGCTCATCGAGTGCCGCGAATTGTCGTGATAGGTCGAGATCAGCCGTTCGGCATCCTTGAGGATGTCCTCTTCCTTCTCGACGCAATTGTCCGGCGGCAGGCCGCCCTGGCTCTGCCCGCGCGACATCGCGCCCCGCGCCGCATGGAAGCGAAGGCCCATGTCCTTCGCCGCATTGATGGTCGCGTCCAGCGTGCAGTTGTTCGGCAGGATGTAGAGATGGTCGGAAGACGTGGTGCAGCCGGAGGCGATCAGTTCCGCCATGGCAACCCGCGCCGAAGTGCCGATCGCATCGTCATCGAGGTTCGACCAGATCGGATAAAGCGTCTTCAGCCAGACCAGCAGCTCGTCGTCCTGCACCATCACCCGCGTCAGGTTCTGGTACATGTGGTGATGGATGTTCACCATGCCCGGCATGACGATATGGCCGGAAAGGTCGATCACCTCGTCCGCCGTCTCGCCGGCAAGTTCCGCCGTCGTCCCGACCTTCTCGATCACGTTGTCGCGGATGAAGAGCGCTCCGTCCTCGATCTCGCGGGCCGCGTCGTCGAAGGTCGCGAGATAGGTGATGTTCCTGACAAGCTTGGTGCTCACGCGAGCCTCCGGCTTTCGGCGATCATGGCGACGATCATCGGGCAGCCCGTCATGCATAGGTCCTTGCGTACATTTCCCGGAGATGGCCCTCGACCGTTGTCGGCTTGTATTTCGGCTCTTCGCCGGGCTTCAGGCAGGTCGGAATGCAGACCACCTTGTAGTTTGGCGCGCCGTCGTAGAAGAAGGGGATGGAATAGCGTTCCCGGCCCGAGGTGTTGATGACCCGGTGAAGGGTCGATTTGTAGAGATCGTTGGTCCAGCGGGCCATGGCATCGCCGAGATTGACGACGAAGGTGCCCGGCACCGGCTCGGCATGAATCCAGACTTCCTCGTTCTTGTCGAAGACCTGCAGGCCGCCGACATCGTCCTGCATCAGAAGCGTGATCGCGCCCCAGTCGGTATGGGCGCCCGCGCCGCGTTCGTTCTTCGGGGCATCAGGTGCCTGCGGCGGATAATGCAGGAGACGCAGCGTCGACACCGGCTCGATGTTGTAGCCCTTGAAATAGTCCTCATCGAGATCGAGCGACAGCGCGATACCCTGCATCAGCCGGTTTCCGAGTTCCTGCATCGCCGCCTGATAGGCAAGCATCGTCGGACGAAAGCCCGGCAGGCCGACCGGCCAGACATTCGGTCCGCAATTGAACAGGCCGCCCGTCACATAGGGGTGATCCTCCGCAAGTTCGAGGCCGATGTAATAGCCTTCCTTGCGGTCGGGCGGCGCACCGGCCTCCAGCGTCTGGCCGCCGAGCACCTCATAGCCGCGATTGCACTTGGACCGCCTGGATTTCTCCAGCTCCATCTTGGCTTCCGGTGACTGGGCGAAAAACCGCTTGGTTTCCTCGAAGACAGCGTCGATCAGCCCCTGCGGAATGCCGTGACCGGCGCAGTAGAAGAAGCCCTTGTCGATACAGGCGGCCCTGAGTTCTGCGGCGACCGCCCTGCGTTCCGTCTCGTCCGCCGAGGAAAGGCCGCCGATATCGATGACCGGCAGCGAGGCCCTGTCGATATGTTTTGCCGTAACCGTGTCCATGGCTTTCGCTCCGTTTCCAGGATGAACCGTTCGTCAATACCCTCCGCGCCCTCAGCGGACGCTGCGGTAATAAGGCTCGCCAAGCGCGGCAGGCGCGGCCATCAGCCGGCGCATGCGCTGCCAGGCGATAACCGGCACGATGATGAAGGCGATGGTGCCGAGATAGGGCAGCATCGACAGGAAGGGCGGCGCGATCGGCCAGCCGCGCGCTTGGCCGACGAAGCCGAGCGCGGTGATGAAGCCGAACAGCAGGCCGGACAGCACAGCCGGGACCGGCCGGTAGCCGGCGAAGATGACCAGCGCCACCGCGATCCAGCCACGCCCCGCGACCACGCCGTCCGACCAGGCCGGCACGAAGGCCAGCACCAGATAGGCGCCGGCGCCGGCGGCGAGCGCCGAACCGGCCGCGACATAGCCGAAGCGGATGAGGTTGACGGGAATGCCCGCCGCGTCGGCGGCGGCCGGGTTTTCGCCGACCGCCCGCAGATTGAGCCCGTGCCGGGTCTTGAACATCAGGTAGCTGAAGCCGAACGGCAGGACGATGTAGATCAGGTAGACGAGGATGTTCTGGCTGAAGAAGGCCTGTCCGAATACGGGGATCGACGACAGCAGCGGAACGGCCACGCCCTCGAAGGTGGCCGGCACCGGCATGCCGGAATAGCTCTTGCCGATCGTCTGGGCGAGGCCGGTTCCGATCAGCGTCAGCGCCAGCCCGCACAGCACCTGATTGGCCCGGATGGTGACGGTGGCGACGGCGAAGACACAGCCGAACAGGGCGCCGACCACCAGTGCCGCGAGGAAGCCCAGCAAGGGCGAGGGAAAGGCGGTGACGGTGGCGACGGCCGTGACGGCACCCATGGCCATCAGCCCCTCGGCACCGAGATTGACGACGCCGACCCGTTCGGCCAGCACTTCGCCCAGCGCCGCAAGAGCCAGCACGCCGCCGGCAAGGAAGGCCGTGGTGAAAAGTCCGGTCAGCAGATCCATGGGTCGATCCTTTTCACTCCTTGTCGCGCACGATGCGGTAGTGGGAAAGTTCGTCGCCGATCGCCGTCAGGAACAGGATGAGGCCGGTAATGGCGAGAACGGTGGACGTGGTCAGCCCCTGCGTCTGCAGGATGATGCCGGAATTGAGGATGAAGGCCATCAGCGCGCCCGCGAAGATCACGCCGACGCTCGATCCGCGCGCCAGCACCGCCACCATGATGCCGAGATAGCCATAGCTGTTGGAAATGCCGCCCTGCAGGCGATGCACCGTGCCGGCGATTTCCAGCATGCCGGCGACGCCCGCGATCGCGCCCGACAGCAGCATGACGGTGATCAGGTGCCTGCGCGCGGCAATTCCGGCATATTTGCCGGCGGACGGGTTGGAGCCGATCAGCCGCACTTCGTAGCCCCAGCGGGAGAAGGTCAAGAGCGCCGCCATGGCGACACACATGACCACCGCGATTGGGAGCCCCCAGTGCACCAGACCCCAGAATTCCGGCATTTCGGCGGGAATGCGCGGTGTCGCCGAATTGGCGATGCCGCCGCGTTCGCGCCAAAGATCGGTCGAGACATAGTAGACCAGCAGGATGGCGACGAAGTTCAGAAGAAGGGTCGTAATCAGCTCGTTGACATTGGCATAGGCGCGCGCCAGCGTCGGCACCAGGATCCAGACCAACCCGCCGAAGGCGCCGGCGAGGAACATGGCGACGAGGCTGAGGCCATCCGGCAGCGGCACGAACAGGCCGACCGCGGTCGCGGCGAAGGCGCCGGCATAGAACTGCCCTTCCGCGCCGATGTTCCAGGCGCCGATCTGCTGAGCCACCGTCACCGAAAGGCCGGTCAGGATCAGCGGTATGACGAGCAGGCCGAGATCCTCCATGCCGAAGGAGGAGCCCAACGACGAGGACACGACCTGCGCGCCGAGTTCGAGCGGATTTCGTCCGGTGGCGGCGAGGATCACGCCGGACACGACCAGCGCCAGCGCGATCGCGGCGATGCGGGCGCCGAGCGCCGTGCTGGGCTGCGCCGAGGGAAGCCGCTGGAGACGCAGGTTAGCCATGGGCGGCCTCCCCGGACTGGCGCACGCGCCCGCCCATCAAGAGGCCGATTTCCTCAATGTCGACATTGTCGTTCTCGACGATGCCCATGATCTTCCCTTCGTAGAGGACGGCGATACGGTCGGAGAGGTTCAGCAATTCCTCCAGCTCTTCCGAGATCAGCACGATCCCGGCGCCGGCATTCCTGAGCTCCACGATGTAGCGCAGCATGGTGTTGATCGCACCGACATCGAGCCCCCGGCTCGGATAGGCCGCGACGAGGATCTTGGAGGCGACCCGCATTTCCCGGCGCGCGACGAGACGCTGCTGGTTGCCGCCGGAAAGGTTGCGGATCGGCATGCCGAAATCTGGAATGGCGACCTCGGCGACGGACGCGATTTCGCGGGCGAGCGCATGGGCCGCCCTCGGCTTGTAGAGGCCGCCCGATGTCACCGGCGGCTTGCGGTATTCGCGCATGACCGCGTTGACGGTGATCGAAAGCCCCGGCGCCAGGCCGCTGTGCAGCCGGTCTTCCGGAATATGGCCGATGCCGCGGTCGACGAATTCGGCGGCGTTGGCCTTGCCGATCGGCTGGCCGTCGAGCAGGATCGTGCCGGCCGAAACGCCGCGCGTCCCGGTTAAAACCTGCGACAGCTCGCGCTGGCCGTTGCCCGCCACCCCGGCGATGCCGACGATCTCGCCGGCGCGGATATCGAGGTTGATGCCCGCAAGCGCCTCGCCCCCGGCATCGTTGAGCGCAAAGACATTCTGCAGGCTCATCACCGGCTTCTCGGAAATCGGGGAGGCCCCTTCCGGCCGTCCCCGCATGTCGGCCAGGACGATATCGCGGCCGACCATCAGCCGTGCGAGCTTTGCCGGCGTGCAGTCGGCCGAAAACTCCGTGCCGATCTTGCGGCCGCCGCGCAGGATGGAGATGCGGTCGGAGATTTCCAGTACCTCGTCCAGCTTGTGGGAAATGAAGATCACCGCATTGCCGGAGGCCACGAACTCGCGGAGCGCCTTGAACAGTTCCCGCGCCTCGGCCGGCGTCAGCACGGCGGTCGGCTCGTCGAGGATCAGCACCCGCGCCTGCCGCGCCAGAACGCGCAGGATTTCCACGCGCTGCTGCTCGCCGGTGGAAAGCTCGGTAATCCGCGACGACGGCCGAACCTGAAGATTGTATTTCTCGGCAAGCGCTGCGGTGCGCGCTTCGAGAACGGCAGCGGACGCACGGCGCGGCGTCTCGCTCCAGCCGAGATGGATGTTTTCCGCGACGGTGAAGGCATTCACCAGCTTGAAGTGCTGATGCACCATGCCGATGCCGGCGGCAATCGCCTGCACGGGCGAGGAGAACTGCTGTGCATAGCCGTCGATGATGATTTCACCGGCATCCGGCTGGTAGATCCCCGTGAGGATGTTCATCAGCGTCGATTTGCCGGCGCCGTTTTCGCCCAGAAGCGCATGGATCTCGCCGGGCATGACTTCAATGTCGACATCCTGGTTGGCGATCACGCCGGGGAAATACTTGGCGATCCCCTTCAGTTGCACCAGCGGGGCCGTGCCGGGCGGCACCACGTATTTGCTGCGTTGTTCAGTCATTCGCCACTACCGGAGGACAGGATGTTTGTGCAGTCGTGAGGCGACGGACCGGACGACGAGCGCCCGGTCCGTTTTGAAAGGAATACTTCCCGATCAGAGCCCGGTGACGCCCTCGACGGACCAGTCCCAGTTGTAGAGCTCGAGTTCGGTCATGCGCTGGCCCTTGGCGACCTTGACATTGCCCTTGGCATCCTTGAGCTCGCCCTCGAACGGCGACCATCCGCCCATGATCTTGGCGCGAACCTCGTCGGCGGCCTTGCCGACCTCGGCCGGGACCTTTTCGCCCCAGACGTCGCGGTCGACGCCCTTGCCCATTTCGAACAGGTTTTCCGACGGCGCCCATTCGCCGGCCAGACGCTTGCGCACCTGCTCGACATAGAAATCCTTGAAGTCGATGATGATCGACGAGACGTAGGAATTCGGGCCGTAGCGACGGATGTCGGTGTTCCACATGGCGGCCCAGACGCCGCGCTTCTCGGCGACCTGCAGATAGCCGGCCTCGTCCATGATGCCGAACAGGAAGTCACAGCCATTGTCGATCAGCGCCGTGCCGGCCTGGGTGGCGGCCTGCGGGTCGAACCAGGAATTGATGACGATGGTCTGCAGCGTGGCGTTCGGATTGACGGTGCGCGCACCCATCAGGAAGGCGTTGGTCGAGGCGTAGACCGAGGCGACCGGGAAGGAGGCGACATAGCCGAGCTTGCCGGTCTTCGACAGGTGGCCGGCAGCAACGCCGAGCACATAGGTCGGATACCAGTGCGCCAGATAGTACCAGCCGAGATTGTCCATGGTCACATGGCCGTTGCACTCCATGAAGGCGACGTCCGGCGCACGGCGCACGACTTCATGCAGGAAGTCGCCGTTCGACGAGGTGTCGAAGATCATGTTGGCGCCTTCCGCCACGAACTGGCGGTAGGTGCGGGTCGCATCGGCGGAATAGGGAATGTTCTCGACCTCGAGGATCTTCTTCAGCTTCGGGAATTTCTCCTTCACCGCAAGCAGACCCTGGTGGTGGCTCCAGGTCCAGCCTTCATCCGTGATCGGGCCGACATGGCCGAAGCCGATGACGGCGTCTTCCTCCTTGACGGCCGCCAGCGGAGCGGCAGCCATGGCCGGGCGCACGAGGCCGGCGGGAAGCATCAGCGAGGCACTGCCGGCGGCGGCCATATTGAGAAAGCCGCGACGGGAAAGATTACGCAAGTCGATCATGTGAACCCCTTAGTTCTGGTTATAACGCGCCTATGACGAAAAGCGGGTTTCCATTCGCTCACCGGGACGCCATCCGTTCAGAAACGCAACAACCGTGCCAGTCTGAACCCGCATTCGCCAAACGGCCTGCAATGCGCAATGCCGGAAAAAGCCCACCCTCGGACACCTTGACGATCGTCAACCGGAACCGCCGCGCCAACTCCGGAGCAGACATCGGCCAACTCCCGGGAAAAGCCCGGAAAACCTTCTGCCCGAGCGAAGAAACCGCCTTCTGCTCCCGACCTTTCCAAATTGCCGATGTTCCGAATAGTCGTAAAAACGGGGAGGCCGTGATGCGTCAAAGGCAACATCTGCGGCGAAAAAACCGCTTGAAACCTGATCGCGCCCAAGGCTAGATTGATGAAATACAAGGCATGCACATATTTTGTGCATAAGCGCAAAAGATAACCAGAGGACAGGGCAGCTTGCGCAACAGACACCAAACCGACGCCGGCACGGCGGCATGTCCCACGATGCTGAGTGCGGTCAGGAGAAGGGCATGACTTGCGCCGTGGATTTCGTGTTCAGGGGCAGGCTCGACTGCGACAGCTTCATCGGCTTCGCGCGCCATCGCGCCGGCCGACTCGATCTCGACATGCGCGTGGATAATTGCAGCGAAAGCGCCGTCTCGGTCCATGTCGCCGGACAGGAGGCGCTGGTCGACATGTTCGAGATGGCCTGCAGCCTCGGGCCTTACGATTGCATCGTGCTGGATGTCAGCCGCTCCGAAAGCAGGTTGGCATCGGCTCGACAGGACTGATTTTTGAAGGGGATTTGAAGATGAGCAAGGAAACGGCCGGGGAAACAGCCAAGGAGCCGGTATGGATGCCGGTGGCGCTCTCCGCATCGATCGAGCCGGGCACCTCCGCCGGCGCGGTGATAAACGGCGCGGAAATCGTCGTATGGCGCGACAGCAAGGGCGCCGCCCATGTCTGGGAAGACCGCTGTCCCCATCGCGGCATGCGCATGAGCTTCGGCTTCGTGCGCGGCGATCACATCGCCTGTCTCTATCACGGCTGGGCCTATGACACCGCCGGCCAGTGCCAGTACATCCCTGCCCATCCCGATCTCGAAGTGCCGAAGACCATCAAGATCCCGACCTATGCCGTGGAGGAACGAAGCGGCCTCATCTGGACGGCGCTAGCCGACGATACCGATGTCGCCGGCGTTCCGGATCTCGGTGCCGTCGTGCCGGTCCGCAGCCTCTATACCGACTGCTCCCTCGAACACGCTCTCGCGGTTCTGGGGAAGGCCGAGCTCCCCGAAGCCGGGTCCGCCCCCGCCCCGGCTTCGCTTGAAAAGCTCACTGCCAATTGCTGGGCGCTGACCGCCGGAACTACCCGGCTTCTCGTCGCCGCACAGACCGTCGGCGCGGCGAAGACGGCGCTTCACATCCTGATCGACGACACCGGCGGCAAGGCTGCGGCACTTCGCGCACCCGTCGCCCGCTGGGCCGAAGCCCTGCGCGGCACGCTGGAGGCATCGGCTCCCGGCGCCCTCATGGCGGAGGTCGCCTGATGTCCGCCATCACGCTCTACAATTACGAACTCGATGACAGCTGCTACCGCGTTCGCCTGCTGCTTTCCATGCTCGGCAAGGACTATACGACCTATGCCGTCGACATGGTTCCCGGCCATGAGGAAAAGAGCCCGGCCATGTTGGCGCTCAATCCGCTTGGGTCCCTGCCGATCCTGACGGACGGCGATCTCACGCTTTACGGCACGGAGGCAATCCTTGCCCATCTCGCCAGGGCCTATGACACGACGGGAGCCTGGCTCCCGGCGGATACCGCAGCCTTTGCCGCCACCATGCAATGGCTGATTTTCTCGGCCTCGGTCTTGCCGGATGCGATCGCCGCCCGCAAGGTCGCGCTGTTCGGTCTACCGGGCGATTTCGAAGCCCTGAAAGCCGCCGCCCGCCGCGCCTTCCGCATCATGGACGACCACATGACGCTCCGTCACTTCGATGGCATCGAGTGGTTCGCCGGCAGCACGCCGACGCTCGCCGACCTGACGCTCTTCCCGATCTTCGCGCTTTCCCGCGACTTCGGCATCGATCACGACGAATTTCCCGCACTTCGCCGCTGGGTCCGCCGCTTCCGCACCCTGCCCGGCTTCAAGACCATGCCGGGCATTCCGGATTATCATTGAGGGGAGATGCCCGGCAGGGCAGAGGGAGGGGTGCTCCCGCATGACAAGCGCCCGCAATAGGCGCCAGAGCATAATCCGACCGGAGTGAAGCGAGGATCGGCAAGATTATGCTTCAAAAGGAAGGATTTAGAGCCCCAACCTGATGAATTCAGGCCGAAAAACGCTATCGACAAGAAACCGCCGCGAGGAGACACGTATGCCGCCCATCACCCGCTTTTCCGTCGCCCCGCTTGCGACGATGACCCGCAAGCTTGCCGACGTCGCCTCAGGCCGCGTTTCGCCCGATCTCGTCATCACCGGCGCCCGGGTGCTCTCCACCTATTCCGAGCGCATCCTGCCCGACCGCGAGGTCTGGATTTCCGGCGGCCGCATCGCCGCCGTCAAGCCGGCCGGCACTTACCGCAACGGCTCCGCGAAACTCTATGACGCCAGGGGCGGCATCGTCGCTCCCGGCCTCGCCGACCCGCATATCCATATCGAATCGAGCATGGTGACAGCCTGCGCCTATGCGGAAGCGGCACTCCTGAACGGCACCACCACCATCTTCTGCGACAGCCACGAAATCGGCAACGTCATGGATGTCGCCGGCGTCGAGGCCATGCTGGAAGACGCCCGCCACGCGCCGCTTTCCATCTTCCTCACGGTGCCCTCGACCGTTCCGGCCACCTCCCCGGACCTCGAAACCGCCGGCGGCGACCTGACGCCGGAGAAGATCGCGGCCCTCTTCGACAAGTGGCCGGAAGCCGTGGCGCTTGGCGAGAAGATGGACTTCGTGCCGGTCACCATGGGCGACGAGCGCTCCCACGCCATTCTGGCGGCCGCCCTTTCGCGCGGACGGCCCGTCTCCGGCCATGTCTACGGACGCGAATTCGTCTCCGCCTATGCCGCATCGGGCGTGACCGATACCCATGAGGCCATTGACCGCGACATCGCCGACGACATGCTGGAAGCGGGCATCTGGCTCTTCCTGCGCGGCGGCCCGCCGACCACGCCCTGGCATTCGCTGCCGGAGGCTATCAAGACGGTGACCGAACTCGGCGCTTCTCACAAGCGGATCGCTGTCTGCACCGACGACCGCGACGCCGACGACCTCCTGAACTTCGGCCTCGACTGGGTGGTGCGCGAAGCCCGCCGCGCCGGCATGACGCCGGAACAGGCCTGGGCCATGGGTTCGCTGCATGGCGCCACCCGCTTCGGCATGGAAGGCGAGATCGGCGGCATGGGCGGCAGCCGCCGCGCCGACCTCGTCATGCTCGACGACGACCTGAAGCCTGTCAGCACCTGGTATGGCGGCGAACTCGTCGTCGACCAGAAAAAGATCACGCCGCTGCTCGACGAGACGCTGTCGAAGCCATGGCGCTATCCGGACGCGGCCTACCACACGGTCAAGCTGCCGAAGGCGCTGAAGCTGACGCCGGAACTGCCGACCGAAAAGGTCGTCGCCAACACGATCAGGACCGAACTGCCGGGCATCATTCTCGGCCATGTGAAGGTCGCGCTGGAACCGGCCAACGACTGGCAGACCCATTTCGAACGCCATGGCCTCTGCTTCGTCACCGTCATCGAGCGTCACGGCAAGTCGGCCGGAAACGTCGCCTACGGCCTGCTCTCCAACTTCGCCTTGAAGAGCGGCGCGGTTGCCTCTTCCGTCGGTCATGACAGCCACAACATCATCATCGCCGGCACCAACGAAGCGGACATGCAGGTGGCGCTGCGCGCCATCGAGGACCATCAGGGCGGCGCCTGCGTCGTGCAGGACGGCAAGGTCACGGCCATCGTGCCGCTGCCGATCGCCGGCCTCCTCTCCGACAAGCGCGTGCATGAGGTGGCGAAGGAAGTGCAGGCGCTCAAGGTCGAATGGGAAAAGGCCGGCTGCACCATCCCCTATATGGGCTTCAACCTGATCCCGCTCTCGGTCATCCCGGAAATCCGCATCACCGACATGGGCCTCGTCACCGTGCCGCAGATGGAAATCGTGCCGCTCTTCGAGAGCCCGGAGGCCTGAGGACCATGGACCCCTACCGCCTCGGGCTGGTCGCCACCCGCATCCACTATTTCCAACTCGTGGCGCGGCTTGGATCGATCCGCCAGGCGGCCTTGGCGCTGAATGTCGCCCCCTCCTCCGTCAGCCGCATTCTCCGGCAGCTGGAGGATGAGTTGGGAACGCCGCTCTTCGAGCGCGTTCGCCAGCGCCTCAAGCTGACGAGCGCGGGCGAACTTCTTCTCTACCACGCCCGCATCTCGCTCTCCGAACTCAACCGCGCCTGCAACGAAATCAACGATCTCCACGGCCTGCATCGCGGCACGGTGTCCGTCGCCATCGTCGAAAGCGTGGCCCGCGGCCTGATGCCGGCGGCGCTCGAAGCCTTCTGGAACCGCCATCCGGCGATCACCGTCGACATCAAGGTCATGGGATCGCAGCAGGCCGCCAATGCCGTATCCGATGGCGAGTGCGACCTCGCCGTCGTCTTCGACATCCGCGTGCCCCGCACCGTGCGCCGCATTGCAACGGCATCGCTTCCTCTCGGCGTCCTCGCACTCCCCGGCGGCGCGATGGCGAAGCGCAACGAACTCAAACTGTTCGACCTCGCCAACGAACGCGTCATCCTGTCGGACTCCAGCCTGACACTGGGCTCCTCCGTGGAAGAGGCCTTCAACCGCTCGCTGGTCGATCTTTCCCGCCGCTCGCGCACCAATTCCATCGGCCTGATGGTCGACCTCGCCAAGCGCAATCTCGGAACGGTGCTGCAGACCCGCGTCGGCGTCGAGCAGGAACTCGCAGAGGGAACCCTGAAATTCGTGCCGCTGGTCGATAGCCGCCTGCCGCCGCGCAAGCTGATGCTGCTCTCCCGCTCGGAAAAGGAAATGTCGGATGCGGCATCCGCGCTTGGCAAGCTCCTGGAACAGGCAATCGACCGCATGACCCATTCTCTGGCCCCGGCCCCCACACCGTAGATGTTGCATATGACGCAACGAGATCGTCAAAAATTGTCGTCTATTCGGAACATCTCGGTTTTGCGAACCTCGCCGCACAATGAGGGCAAGCCATGAAACAATCATCCGTTGACGCCGTGATCCGCGGCCTCAAGAAAGCAGGCGTCAGCATCGTCTGCTATCTCCCCGATTCCCTGTTCAAGGAACTCTATCCGGCGCTCGACGCCGATCCCGATATCCGCACCATCCGCGTGACCAACGAAGGCGAGGGAGCCGCGATCTGCGGCGGCGTCTTCCTGTCCGGCAAGCGCGCGGCGCTCATCATGGAAAATTCCGGCCTCAGGGCCTCCGTGGAACCGCTCGCCCGCATGGGCCTCGGTGCCGGCATTCCGGTCGTCATGCTGATGAGCTATCGCGGCGAACTCGGCGAGAACAACTGGTGGGCCATTCCTCACGGCATCACCATGGAGCCGGTGCTGAACGCGCTGCGCATCCCCTACCGGATCGTACGCGAGGAGGATCAGATCGAGCAGTCGATCGCCGACGCCTACAACTGGTCCTACAACGCCTATTACCACTCGGCCATCGCGCTCGGGGGGAGCATCGTCCGATGAAACGTTTCGACTGCATGCAGCGTCTCGCTGAACGCCTGAAGGACGAACTGGTCATCCTCTCGCTCGGCGCCTCCGTCGATGAATGGTATAATGCGGCACCCCACATGCGCGAGGCGAGCCTGTTCCAGCAGCAGCTCGGCTGCGTCACGCCGCAGGCCTTTGGCCTTGCAGCCGGCCTTCCCCATCGCCGCATCGTCTCGCTCGATACGGATGGCGGCATGATGTTCAATCTCGGCATCCTCGCCACCCTCGGCAACGAGCAGCCGAAGAACCTCTTCGTCGTCGTCTGGGACAACGAGTGCTACCAGTCGATCGGCGGCCCGCCGACCCACACCGCGTCAGGCCGCGTCGATATCGCCGCGATCGCCCGCGGCGCCGGCGTCGACAATGCCTATACCGCCCGCACGCTCGAGGAATTCGAGGCCCATTGCGAGGCCGGCCTGAAAGCCGACGTTCCCTACATCGTCGTCGCCAAGGTCGCCGGCACCGTCCAGCCCGATATCAAGCGCAAGCATTCGGACGGACGCGAGGACAAGTACATCTTCGTCCGCCATGTCGAAGCCACCGAAGGCATCGTCATCATGGGACCGAGCGAGCACAACTAAAGGACATCGCATGTTCGAGCAGGCGAAAACCCCTCCCCAACCCCTCCCCACAAGGGGGAGGGGCTTAATTCGTGGCACGACAGGCGGGATCGACAGGAACGTTGCCACGAGTCTTCTCCCCCCTTGTGGGGGAGATGGCCGGCAGGCCAGAGGGGGTTTTCACAAACGCATCTTCCGGTCGGTCCCATGAGGCCACCCATCATCCCCACCCGCCCCCTCGCTAGATCCTATGACTACGTCGTCATAGGTTCCGGTTCGGGCGGTTCGCCGGTGGTGCGGCGCCTGATCGACGGCACGGACGCCACCGTGCTTCTGATCGAAGCCGGCGAACCCGGCATCGGTGTTGCAGAGATCGACGATCCGCGCGAATGGGTGCCGCTCGGCCGGAGCCGCTGGGACTGGGGCTACAGCTACTCTCCGACGCCGCGCGTCAACGGCCGGACCATCGGCATCCCGCGCGGCAAGGCGCTCGGCGGCTCCTCCGCCATCAATGCGCTGATGTGGTATCGCGGCAATCCGCTCGATTACGACGCCTGGCAACAGGCCGGCTGCGACGGCTGGTCCTTCGCCGACTGCCTGCCCTTCTTCCGGAAGGCCGAGGACTGGGAAGGCGGCGAGACCGCCCTTCGCGGCGCCGGCGGTCCGCTCAGGATCACCACCAGCCGGAAACTGCATCCCGTCGCCCGGGCCATGCTCGACGGCTCGAGCGAAATCGGCATTCCCGTGATCGCCGATCCGAATGGCGAGACCAACGAGGGCGCCTGCCCCTCCAACTTCAACATTTTTGACGGCAGGCGCTGGAGTTCGGCGAACGGCTATCTCCTGCCCGTTCTGGACAACGAGCGGCTGACAGTACTCACCGGCTCCCACGCCATCGGCCTCATCGTCGAAGCCGGTCGCTGCACCGGCGTGCGCCATCTCATCGACGGCAAGCCCGTCGAAACCCGCGCCACGACGCAGGTCGTGCTGGCAGCAGGCGCGATCGGCACGCCGCGCCTGCTGATGCTCTCCGGCATCGGCGATCCCGCCGAGCTGAAACGCCTCGGCATCCCGCTCGTCCATGCCCTGCCCGGCGTCGGCCGAAACCTGCAGGATCACCCGCTGGTACAGGCCTGCGTCTTCCGCTCCAAGGTGCCCATGGGCGAAAAGCTCGACAATGGCGGCGGCACCATGCTGAACTGGAAATCGCGGCCAGATCTCGTCCAGCCCGACGTCCATTCCTTTCCCGTCCAGGGCAACAGCGCCGAGCCGCGCCTGCGCGAACTCTACGACATGTCGGGAGACGTCTTCTCGCTCGGTGCCGGCCTGATGCATTCGAAAAGCGTCGGCTACCTGAAGATGCTCTCCGCCGATCCCTTCGGCCCGCTGGACATCCAGCCCAATTATCTCGCCGAGGCTTCAGACCTCGAAGCGCTCGTCTCGGCGGTCTACACCATCATGGACCTCGCCCAGACCTCGGCCTTTGCCGATCTCTTCGCCGGCTTTGCCGCCCCGGACCGCAAGCTTTCCCGCAAAGAAGCCGTCGAGTTCGTCCGCAATGGCTGCTCAACCTTCTTTCACACATCGGGAACGGCGAAGATGGGCAAGGACGACATGGCCGTCGTCGATGCCCGCCTGAAGGTCCACGGACTGGAAGGCCTGACGCTCTCGGATGCCTCGGTGATCCCGGTGATCCCGACCTGCAACACCCATGCCCCCGTCACCATGATCGGTGAAAGAGCCGCCGCCTTCCTCATGGAAGCGGCCTGAAACTTGCTTTCATTCCGCGATGGTGCGGAAGAAACGGAGATGACATGACTTCGAGCGGAATGATCCTGGCAGGTGACTATCTTCTGACCATGGATGACAAGAACAGCGTCATACCCAAGGGGGCGGTAGCGATCGAGGATGGCCGCATCCTCGCCGTCGGCCGGCTGGACGAGATCTGCGCCGCCTATCCCGCCTATGCGCTGAAGCGGCTGGACAACGCCGTCCTGATGCCCGGCCTCGTCAACGCCCATGCCCATTCCGGCTTCCTCCGGGGCACCGCCGAGCATCTGCCGGTCTGGGACTGGCTGACCATGCACATCAATCCGATGCACCGGGTTCTGGAACCGCATGAGGCGGAGGCGGCCTCCTTCCTCTGCTACGCCGAATCCGCATTGGCCGGCACCACGACGGTCGTCGACATGTGGCGCTACATGGATGGCAGCGCCCACGCCGCCGAAGCCATCGGCACGCGCCTCGTCGCTGTCCCCTATGTCGGCGAACATCTCGACTATGACTATTTCGACACGCTCGACATGAACGAGGCCATGATCGAGAAGTGGCATCGCAAGGCCAATGGCCGCATCAATGTCTGGGTCGGTCTGGAGCATCTCTTCTACGCCGACGAGGACGGCCAGGAACGGGCCATCGAAATGGCGAACCGCCACAACACGGGTTTCCACACCCATTGCTCGGAAGCGGAAATCGAGGTCGCGGAATTCATCGAGCGATATGGCAAACGCCCGATGTTCGCCCTGAAGGATCTCGGCTTCTTCGAGACACCGCGCACCATGCTCGCCCATGCCGTCTGGCTCGATCCGTCCGAGGTCGAACTGATCGCGCAACATCGCGTGTCCATCGCCCACAATCCGGTGTCCAACATGAAGCTCGCCTCGGGCATCGCGCCCATCGCCGACATGCTGGCGCTTGGCGTACCTGTCGGGCTCGGCACCGATGGCGAGAAGGAAAACAACAATTTCGACATGTTCGAGGAAATGAAGACCGCCTCGCTGCTCGGCAAGCTCCGTCATCGCGACGCGGCCGCCATGGACAGCTGGCAGTGCCTGCGCATGGCCACCATCCTCGGCGCGAAGGCCATCGGCCTCGATCACGAGATCGGCTCCCTGGAGGCAGGCAAGCGGGCCGACATCATCGCCGTCCGCACCGACACGCCGCGCATGACGCCGCTCTTCGGCGAAGGCCCCTACTTCAACCTGCAGCATAATCTCGTCCATGCCGTGCGCGGCGGCGATGTCACCATGACCGTGGTCGATGGCGAGATCATCGTGGAAGACGGCGAACTCGAAACCGCCGACATCCACACCATCATCCGCGACATCCACCGCATGGCGCCGGGGCACTTTGCCCGCCGCGCCGAATGGCTTGCGGAAAACCAGGGCGGCACCATGCAATGGACCAAGAAAGAGGAAACAGCGGCATGAAGACCACCGATCGGGTCGCGCTCAACGACTGGTATGCCATTGCGACCGCAAGCGAAGTAACGGCGCAACCTCTCACGACGCGCCTGCTCGGCCAGGATATCGAATACCGGCTCTCGGAAAGCGGCGCCCCGCTGGTGCGCGAGATCCTCGATGACGGCGCGCGCGGCCCGGTCCTTCCCGTGCAGGTCCGCTACGGCTGTCTCTTCACCTCGCTCGGCACACCGGTGAAGGACATCGTCCACATCGAGGAAGCGGAAGAGGAAGACCGTCGCTTCGTCCCCTGCGGCTGGGTCACCATGCGTGCGTCCGGCCTGCGCGTGGTGGAAAATTTCCTCGACATGGCGCACTTTCCCTTCGTTCATACCGATATCCTCGGTTCAGAACCCCATACCGAGGTGCCGACCTACCAGAGCGAAATCCGCCGCGATGTTGACGAGGTCTGGGCCACCAACTGCACCTTCTTCCAGCCGCGTATCGCCGCGACAGAAGACAAGGGCGACTTCGTGCATCTGACCTACCGGGTGCCCTCCCCCTTCGTCGTCATGCTCTACCGCGTCTGCCCGACCTCGCCGAACCGGCTGGACGCCATCGCCCTCTTCATCCAGCCCATGGAGGAAGGCCTCTGCCGGGCGCAGCCGGTCATGTATCTGGTCGACAGCATTTCCACCCACAAGGCGCTCCTGAACTTCGAACAGGTCATTTTCCTGCAGGACCGCATCATCGTCGAAAACCAGCGCCCCCTGCTGCTTCCGCTCGAACCGCGCGCCGAAATCCCGACCCGCGCCGATTCATCCTCCATCGCCTATCGCCGCTGGCTGAAGGAAAAGGGCGTCCGCTTCGGCACCACCGCCGGAGCGGCGTGATGGACACAGAGCTGGGATGGCGCATGCCGCCTCTCACCCCCCTCAAGGAGGGAGAGATCCTATGGAAAGTGTGGCGTTGCGGCATTCTTAACCCTCCCCCTTGTGGGGAGGGTGGCCGGCAGGCGGAAGGGGTTTTTATGTGTGGCCAAGCCCCCTCCCCAACCCCTCCCCACAAGGGGGAGGGGCTCCACGGCGCCGTCCCATGCTTTCTATGCGATAGCTCTGCCATCAAGGGGGGTGAGTGGCGATCCGCGCAGCGGAGTAATCGATCCAGTGAATCGATTACAGCCACGAACGTCGGCAGAGCGGAAAGACCCAACCACAATCTCCATCAGGAGAGCTCAGCATGCGCATCCTGACGCCTACTACCCTCGAACAAGCCCTCGCCCTCGCCGTCTCCCATCCTGGCGCCTTCCGTTTCGTCGCCGGCGGCACGGCACTCCAGCTCGAATGGGCCAAGGGCCTGCCGAAACCGGACGCGATGATAAACCTCGCCCGCCTTCCCGGCATGAACGGGATCGAGCCTACCCCGCAAGGCCTCCGCATCGGCGCGCTAACCAACCTGAACAGCCTGATCGCTGTTCCCGCCATCGCAGCCGGCCTCCCCCTGCTGCATGCGGCCCTCAAGGTCGTCGCCGGCCCCTCGGTGCGCAATCTCGCCACCATCGGCGGCAACATCGCCGGCCGCACCGGATGCTTGCTGCCCGCCCTTCTCGCACTCGATGCCGGACTGGAAATCGCGACACCGTCGGGTCCGACAATTCTCTCCCTTGAAGACTGGCTGGCCCGCCCCGCCGACCCGCTTGCCTTCCTCACCGCCGTGTATATCGCCCCGCAGGATGCCGGCGAGCACCGCGTCTTCCGCAAGACCGGGCTGCGCGCCGCTTTCACGCCGAGCGTCATCAACGCCGCCGCCCGGCTGACCGTTGCAAACGGCATTGTCTCGCAGGCACGCCTTGCAGTCGGCGGCGGTGTCGTTCCGCCAGCCCGTCTGAAAAACGCCGAGACTCTCCTGACCGGTCAACCGCTCGCCGATATCGACTGGACCGCCCTGCACGCCTGCCTTCTCGACACGATCATCGCGCCCGATGACGACTTCCGCAGCGGCGCCTATCGCCGCCGCGTCGCCGCCAACGCCATCGTTCACGGCCTTGGCGGCCGACTGCCCGGACGCAGTCTGTTTCCCGCCGCCCGCCCCCCGGAACCCGCTGAAGGTCTTGCCGACGAAACGGAACTCTCCCGCAGTCTTGTGCCGTCCCGCTGGCATGTCCGCCCGGATGCCCGGCCGAAGATCCGCGGCGAGATGGCCTATCTCACAGACCGGCGGCAAGACGGCATGCTCGTCGGCCGCATCCTTCGCGCCGGCATTCCCCATGCGAAGATCCTGTCCATCGACACCAGCGCGGCGGAAGCCCTGCCCGGTGTCGCTGCCGTCGTTACCCATCGGGACGTGAAGGGCCTCAACGCCTTCGGCATCGTCGTGCAGGACCAGCCCGCCATGTGCCACGACAAGGTGCGCCATCGTGGCGACACGGTCGCAGCCGTCGCGGCAATCGACGCCGAAACCGCCGAAAAGGCGCTCGCCCTGATCCGCGTCGAATACGAACCGCTGCCGCCGGTCGACGACATGGAAACGGCACTCGCCGCCGAAACGCCGCTGGTTCACGAACAGGGCAATCTCCAGCGCGAGCTGTTCTTCCATCGCGGCGACATCGGACAGGGCTTCGCCAAAGCCGCCCACATCGTCGAAGACACCTACGTCACCCCGCGCCAGATGCACGGCTTCATGGAAACCGAAGGGGGCTATGCCTTCATGGAAGGCGACGGCACGTTGAACGTCTTTGCCGGCGGCCAGCATGGCGGCCGCGACCGGCTGCAACTCTCCCGCATCCTCGATCTTCCCGAAGAGAAGATCCGCATCGTCACCTCTCCGACCGGCGGCGCCTTCGGCGGCAAGGACGAGCTTTCCGTCCAGCCGGCGCTGGCGCTCCTTGCGTTGAAGACCGGAAAGCCCGTCCGCCTGCAGCTTTCCCGCGCCGAGTCCGTTCTTGCCGGCCAGAAGCGCAATCCGATGACGATCCGCATGAAGACCGCCTGCGACGCCGAGGGCATGCTGCTCGCGCAGGAAGTCGAAGTGCTGGCGGATGCAGGCGCCTATGCCTCGCTCGGCCCCGGCGTCTTGGAAACCGCGCTGGAACACGCGACCGGCCCCTATGAAGCACTGCATATTTCCACCCATGGCCGCCTCGTCTATACCAATAACGGCATCTGCGGCGCCTTCCGCGGTTTCGGCGCCAACCAGATGACCTATGCCGTGGAATGCCAGATGGATCGGCTGGCGAAGCTCTGCGGCCTCTCGCCTTTCGAGATCCGCGCCCGTAACCTTCGCGTGCCCGGAACCCCGGGCTATCTCGGTCAGGAAGTGTCGAAATCCGAGCGCGTCGTCGAAATGCTCGCCGCCGCCCGCGCCTCCGACATCTGGCAAAAACCGCAGGGCATCTCCGATGACGGCGAGTGGATCACCGGCACCGGCATGGCGATGAACTATCAGGGCAACGGTCTCGGCTCCGTCGTCCCCGACCCGGCCGGCGGCCGCCTCGCGCTGACGAAAGACGGCTTCATCGAAGGCGCCTACGGTCTCGACGAGATGGGACAAGGGCTTCTTCCGCTCATTCAGGCCACCGTCTCGGTCGAGCTCGGCTGCGCCCGCATGGATGTGAAGCCGCTGATCGGTGACACAAGGCTCGCGCCCGAATCCGGCTCGACCACGGCCTCGCGCGGCACCTATGTCGTCTGGGCCTCGGCGAAGAAGGCCGCCCCCGAATTTTCTGCAAGGGTCCGCGCCGCCGCCGGTAAAATCTTGGGCCGCGATCCCGAAACCCTCGTCTTCGCCCCCGGTGGCCTTGCCGAACGCGGCTCGAACAGCGGCGAAATCCTGATCTCCTATCGCGACCTTGCGGACAACATTCCCGAAGCTGACCTGCCGAGCGTCACCGTTACCTACGAGTTCCCGAAGACCGATTACCCCACCGCCAATGCCCGTTACATCTTCGCCTTCGGCGCAGCGCTTGCCCGCGTGGCGGTGAGCCGCGTCACCGGCGAGATCCGCGTGCTCGACCTCCACCAGCATTCCGCCGCGGGTCCCGTGATGGACCTGGCCGCCTATCTCGGCCAGCTCGAAGGCGGCGCGGTGCAGGGCCTCGGCTTCACCCTCACCGAGGATGCGCCGATGCGGGACTGTTCCTATCTCACCGCCAATCTCGATACCTACATGCTGCCCGGCATACAGGATGCGCCGAAGACCATGCGGGCCTTCGCACTGGAAGACCTCGATCCCGGCGACGATCTCGGCCCCCGCGGCTCGGGCGAACTCGGCATCGGCGCGGTCACCCCGGCCATCGCCAATGCGGTCGCCGCCGCCATCGGCCACTGGCCGGTCACGACCCCCGTTCCGCCCGCCGCGATCCTCGAGGTCATGGAGTTGCCCGCATGACCATGACCATGACCGTCACCTTCACTCTCAACGGCCAGCCGGTCACCGTCGGCTGCCCGCCGGACACCCGCCTCGCCGATATCCTGCGCGACCGGCAGGCACTCACCGGCACCAAGATTGCCTGTTCCGTCGGCCGCTGCGGCGCCTGCACCGTGCTCGTCGGCGGCAAGGCCGTGAACGGCTGCCTCATCATGGCCTGGCAGATCGAAAACGCCGATATCGTCACCGTCGAAGGCCTCGACGCCCATCCGCTCGGCCCCGCCATCCGCGCCGGCCTGGAGGAGGAAAGCGCCTTCCAGTGCGGCTATTGCGCGCCGGGCTTCTCCATTGCGCTGACCGCCCTGCTCACGGAAAATCCCGATGCAGGCGAAGAGGAAATCCGGGCCGGACTGGAAGGCAATATCTGTCGTTGCACCGGCTATCATTCGATCATTCGCGGCGCGCTCAATGCCGCCCGCCGCATCCGCGAGCAGTCGCTCGCCATCGGAGACTGACATGACCATCACCATCAAGACGCCCGAACCCCGCAGCGAAGGCGCGAGGGTCTTCCTCGCCCGCCGGCAAAAGCAGATCCTCATCGACGGCGTCTGGCGGGATGCCGGCTCCGGCAAGCGCTTCGAAACCTTCGACCCGGCATCCGGCAGGCTGCTCGCCGAACTCGCCGAAGCCACAGCATCGGATGTCGATGAGGCCGTCGCCAGCGCCCGCGCCGCGCTGACCTCGAAGGAATGGAAGGGCATGACGCCTTCGGCGCGCGGCAAGCTTCTGTGGAAGATCGCCGAGCTGATCGACGCTCATGTCGAGGAACTGGCCGAGCTGGAAACGCTCGATCAGGGCAAGAGCTTCAGGACCGGCCGCTTCGGGGAGATCCCGGCATCCGCCGAACAGTTCCGCTATTTCGCCGGCTTCTGCACCAAGATCCTCGGCACCACCATTCCCACATCGATCGCCTATCAGCCGGAAGGCAGAGAGATCTTCGCCTACACCACGCGCGAACCGGTCGGCGTCGTCGCCGCAATCACGCCGTGGAATTCGCCCATGCTGATGGCGGCGATGAAGCTCGCGCCAGCGCTGGCCGCCGGCTGCACCGTGGTCCTCAAACCGGCCGAAGAAACCTCGCTCACCGCCATCCGCCTCGTCGAACTGATGCTGGAGGCAGGCCTTCCGAAGGGCGTCGTCAACCTCGTCACCGGTTTCGGCGAAGTGGTCGGCGCAGCCCTCACCGCCCATCCCGATGTCGACAAGGTCGCCTTTACCGGCTCGACCGAGGTCGGCAAGCTGATCGTTTCGGCCGCAGAGGGAAACCTCAAGAAGCTGACGCTCGAACTCGGCGGCAAGTCACCCGCCATCGTCATGCCGGATGCCGACATGGCGCTCGCCATCCCCGGCATCGCCCGCGGCATCTTCTCCAATTCCGGACAGGTCTGCGTCGCCGGCTCCCGCGTCTATGCTCACCATGCGGTCTATGACGAGGTGGTCGAAGGCCTGTCGAAGGCAGCAGCAGCCCTCACCCTTGGCCACGGCCTCGACGCCGGCACCGATCTCGGCCCGCTGGTCAACCGCAAGCAGGCCGACCGCGTGGCGGGCTTCATCGCCGAAGGCCGGTCGGAAGGCGCGGAGATTACCTCCGGCGGCAACCAGACCGGCGAATTCGGTACCTTCTTCGAACCGACCGTCGTCACCTCGGTCCGCCCTGATATGCGCATGATGCGGGAAGAGATCTTCGGCCCCGTCGTCGCCGTCACCCCCTTCGACGATCCGGAAGAGGCGATTGCCTATGCCAATGACAGCCCCTACGGCCTCGCCGGCAGCGTTTGGACACAAGACCTGTCATCTGCCCACCGGCTCGCCGCCCGGGTGAAGGCCGGCACCATCTGGATCAACTGCCATTCCTATTTCTCCCCCGAACTGCCGAAGGGCGGCCACAAGCAATCCGGCTGGGGCTATGAAAACGGCGCCCCCGGCCTCGAAAACTATCTGGAGACGAAAACCGTCTGCGCGGTGATCTGAGGATGTCGGGAAGCTGCCCGGCGTCTTTCCGCGCCGTCCGGTTTCATTGACTTCTCGAACTCTTGACAAAATGTGTAAAACTCGCATTTTACACAAAAAGGAGATTGGCAGCCATGGCTCAGGTTCTGAGAGTGCCGGCGACCGAGTTCGCCCGTAAATTCACGACATACAGGGAACGGGTACAGTCGGCGGGTGTGATTGAGATTACGGCTCATGACCGCACGATTGGAGGTTTCCTGTCTGCCGCCGAACTCAGCCATTATCATGACATGAAAAGGCGTGAGCGCGAGGTAATCCGTGTCAGCGAAATGGATGACGAAACCATGGCGTTGATCGTGAACTCTGAATACGGCAAAGTCTCCGAGTGAGTTACCCGACTCCGGTCCCAGGCCTCGTCATTCGGTACAACTACTTATGGGACAAGGAAAAAAGCGAAGGATTTTCCTTGGGAAGCAAGGACAGGCCTTGTGCTATTGTCGTATACCATTCCCGCACCAACGATACGATCGTCGTGCCGATCACGCACTCTCCGCCCGAACTTGGCGAAGAAGACCTCTCGATCGAGGTTCCGGCAGAACTGAGTAATCAGCTCGGCTTGGACGATAATGCCAACTGGATTCGAGTGAGCGAGGTCAATAGATTCGAGTGGCCCGGTATCCATCTTAGGGCGTTGCCGTCTGATCCGAACCGTTATGATTATGGAATGGTTCCGCCTGAGCTCTTCGAACGGATCAAAGCCAAACTTCATGAGACGATGAAAAACGGCCGGGTGGCCTTGGCTAAACGTTAGAATATTCCAGCTGAAGTGAGAACCGGTTTTGCCTCCGGAATTGCGAAAAACCAAAGAGATAGAGAATTTTCGCGGTTCAAGGAAAAGCGAAAATTCTCTAGTTGATGTGTAGCCTGCGAGCTTGCGCCGCGCCACCCGCCTCCGACTTTCGACCGGGGTGATTGCCTCGGCAAACCCATGCTAAGCCTTTGAGCGAATGCCGTTCGGGAGAAACGGCGGAATGCGGAGGAGTAGGCATGGATTTCACCCTGAGCGATCAGCAACAGGCCTTCGTCGACATGGCGACGGAATTCGCCGACGACGAACTGGCGCCTTTCTCGCTGGAATGGGACCAGAAGAAGCACTTCCCCATCGACACGCTGAAGAAGGCGGGAAGCCTCGGACTCGGCGCGATCTGCGTGGCCGACGATGTCGGTGGCTCCGGTCTCGGGCGGCTCGACACCGCCCTCATCATCGAGGCGCTCGCCACCGGCTGCCCGACGGTCGCCGCCTATATCTCGATCCACAACATGTGCGCGACGATGATCGACCGCTACGGCACGCCCGAGCAGCGCGAGGAACATCTGCCCGCCCTTGCGACCATGGACGCGCTGGCAAGCTACTGCCTGACGGAACCCGGCTGCGGTTCGGATGCGGCGGCGCTCAAAACCCGCGCCGTGCGCGACGGCGACGACTACGTGCTGACCGGCCAGAAGCAGTTCATCTCCGGCGCCGGCGCAAGTGCGCTCTACATCGTCATGGCCCGCACCGGCGAGGAGGGTCCGAAGGGCATTTCCGCCTTTCTCGTGCCGGGCAATGCAAAGGGCCTCACCTTCGGCGCCAACGAGAAGAAGATGGGCTGGAACGCCCAGCCCACCCGCGCCGTCATGCTCGACGGCGTGCGCGTGCCGGAAAGCCAGCGGCTCGGCGCCGAGGGCGAAGGCTTCCGCATCGCCATGTCCGGCCTCGATGGCGGCCGCCTCAACATTGCCGCCGCCTCGCTCGGTGGAGCGCGCGCGGCGTTCAAAAAAGCGACGGCCTATGTTCAGGAACGCAAGGCTTTCGGCCAGCCGCTTGCCGATTTCCAGTCCCTGCAGTTCACGCTTGCCGATATGGCGATAGACCTGGAAGCGGCCCGCACCTTCCTCTGGCGCGCGGCAACCGCTCTCGACGACAAGGCGTCCGACGCGACCGTTCTCTGCGCCATGGCCAAGCGGCTGGTGACCGATCGCTGCTTTGCCGTCGCCAACCAGGCCTTGCAGCTGCATGGCGGCTATGGCTATCTCGCTGAATACGGCGTTGAAAAGATCGTCAGGGATCTGCGTGTGCACCAGATCCTGGAAGGGACCAACGAGATCATGCGGGTGATCGTCGCCCGCTCGATCCTGGGGCGCTAAGGGGGGAGACGGGACATGCGCTATCTTTCGGCGGAAATGACGGGCGGGGATGTGCTGACGGGCAGGCAGGGCAGCCTCGGCCTGATCCTGCTCAACCGTCCGCGGGTGCTGAACAGCCTCTCGCTCGACATGGTGAAGGCGATCGAGGAAGCACTCGACCGCTTCGAAAAGGACCCCGCAATTGCCGCCGTGCTGATGACGGGCGACGGAGAACGCGGCCTGTGCGCCGGCGGCGACATCCGCACTTTCTACGAAAGCGGCAAGGCAGGCGACGGACGCGCGGCCGATTTCCTGCGGGCGGAATACCGCATGAATGCCCGCATCGCTGCCTATCCGAAACCCTATGTGGTCTTCATGGAAGGCATCACCATGGGCGGCGGCGTCGGGGTATCGAGCCATGGCAGCCACCGCGTCGTGACCGATACGACCAAACTCGCCATGCCGGAAACCGGCATCGGCTTCTTTCCCGATATCGGAGCCACCTGGCTGCTGGCGAAGGCGCCCGGAGAACTCGGCACCCTCATGGGCCTGACGGGCGAGGCCGTCGGCGCTGCGGATGCCATCGAGGCCGGTCTCGCCGACTGGTTCGTCCCGGCGGACGCCCTGGCTGATCTTGCGGAAAAGCTGACAATCCTGCTGCCCGGCACGACGCACAAGGACGTCTCCCTGCTGGTCGACGCCGCAGCGACCACGCTGCCCGGAGGCGACTTCGCCGACAATCGGGCGCTCATCGATCGCTGCTTCGGCTTCGATGCGGTCGAGGAGATCGAGGCTGCCCTCGCGGCGGAGGCGAATCCGTTTGCGGCCAAGGTCCGCTCCGCCATGATGGCGAAATCGCCGACCAGCCTGAAGGTCACGCTGGCGCTCCTGAGGGCGGCCAGAAAATCGCCCGACCTCAGGACCTGTCTCGAACGGGAATTCGCCGCGACAGCCCAGATCCTGCACACGCCGGATTTCTACGAGGGCATCCGCGCCGCCATTATCGACAAGGACCGCAACCCGAAATGGTCGCCCGCGAGCCTCGACGCCATCGGCGCCGAGATCGTCGAGCCCTTCTTCAGGCCCCATCCGCAGCCGCTGTTCGGCTGAGATCAGGACGGCAGGCGCACCACCATCTCCATTTCCATCTGGAGATCCGGCCCGGCGAGCGCGGCGACGCCGATGCCGGTCAGGCTCGGCTTTGCGCCGTCGAGAAAGGCGAGCACGGCGGGCATCGCCTCTCCTATCCGATCCGGGGTGAGGTCCGTCAGATAGAGCCGCACCATGACAATGTCGTGCGGTGTCGCCCCGACTGCATCGAGCGCCGACTTCGCATTGGCGACCACGAGTAGCGCCTGTCCGGCAAGATCGTCAGGCGCACGTCCGCCGCCCGGCTGCCACGCCACCTGCCCGGAAATGAAGGCAAGCCGGCCCGGCTCCACGGTGGTGATCTGCGAATAGCCGAGCGCGCCCGCATCGGGCAGCGTCGGCGGGTTCAAACGGCCAAGCGTTTGTGTCATGTCTCTGTTCCTTCCTGTCGTCGTCGACCGGTCCGCACGCCGATCCGCGCCGGACGGGATTGCTATAGCCGGTCGATTGACGAATGGACGTCGACACAGAAGCGAACCGCCGGAGTGTTCATGCAGCGTGCCAATCTGAGCGATATCCAGGTCTTCATGGCCGTTGTCGATGCCGGGAGCTTCGTTGCCGGCGGCAAGGCCATGGGCCTGTCGCGCTCGGCGGCCGGAAAGGCCGTTCTCCGGCTTGAGGAACGCCTCGGCACACGCCTCCTGAACCGCACGACGCGCACGCTCAGCCTCACCGACGAAGGACGGACCTTCTACCGGCACGGCCTGCAGATCTTCGCCACGATCGACGAAGCCGAAGCAAGCGTGGCCGGAACGACCGGCACGCCCCGCGGCGTGCTGCGGCTGACGGTTCCCGACGCCTTCGGAAGGCTGGTCATGCTGCCGCTTATCGGCAAATATCTGGAAGCCTGGCCCGAGATGCAGGTGGAGGTGAGTTTCACCGATCGCATCGAGGACATCGTCGACGAAGGCTTCGACCTCGCGATCCGGATCGGCGTCACAACCTCCGAATCCCGGCTGGTGTCCCGTGTCGTCGCCCGCTTCAAGGCCGTGCTCTGTGCGGCTCCCGCCTATCTCGCCGAACGCGGCGAACCCGAAACCGTCGACGATCTTGCCACCCATGACTGCCTGATCTTCACCAGCCGCAACCAGCGGCAGGCCTGGCGCTTTCCCGCAGAAGACGGCGGCTGGATCAGGGCGCAGGGACGAAGCCGCCTGCGGCTGGACAGCGGCGAGGCACTAAGGGATGCCGCCGTCGCGGGGCTCGGAATTGCCCTCCTCCCCGATTTTCTCGCCGCGCCCGATCTCGCCGCCGGACGCCTGCGGCAGGTCCTGCCCGACCGTCAAACAGCGGACGTCAACATCGTCGCGCTTTATCCGGACAAGCGCCTGCTGGAGCCCCGCGTCAGGCGTTTCATCGATCTCATGACGGACGAGTTGCGAAGCTGACGGGCCGGTCTTTCGCCAGCCCGTCCCTCACTCGATCTCGTAAGGGTTGGCATTCCTGACGGTGTGGTCGACCACCAGCCTGTGCTTGAGCGGCGGCACGGCGCGGCTCGTGCATTTCACCCGCTCGCAGATCCGGCAGGAAATGCCGATCGGATCGAAGGCCGCGCGGTTGGAAAGATCGAGATCGTCGGCATAGACGAACTGGTCCGCATAGGAAATCTCGCAGCCGAGCGCCAGCGCATAGCGGGGCTGCGCCGCGCGGAAGCCGAGCGTGCCCTTGTTCACCTGCGTCGCCAGACAGAGGTAGCGCACGCCATCGGGCGTTTCGGCAAGCTGGCGGATGATGCGGCCCGGCGCCTCGAAGGCCTGATGCGCGTTCCACAACGGACAGGCCGCGCCGAAGCGGGCGAACTGCAGACGGGCGGCGCTGTGCCGCTTGGTGATGTTGCCCGCCCGGTCGATACGGGCGAAGAAGACCGGCACACCCTTCTGACCCGGACGCTGCAATGTCGACAGCCTGTGGCAGACCTGCTCCAGCGACGCGCCGAAACGGGCGGCCAGCAATTCGAGATCGTGGCGCAGTTCCCGCGCCGCCTGCAGGAAGCTGCGATAGGGCAGGATCAGCGCGCCGGCGAAATAATTGTGCAGGCCGATGCGACAGATTTCCGCCGCCTCCTCCGTGCGGAAGCCCGCCGACTTCACGACCTGGTCGATCTTCGCCTCGGCGTGAAGCTGGGCGATCTGGGTGGCGATCTGGAAGTCGCGCGTCGGCGCCGAGGCATAGCGGGAGAGCGTCAGGATGCGCGATTTCGGATCGTAACGGCGGATCGCCTCGTCGCCGGCCTCGCCGCGCACCACCCGCACGCCATGGCGGCTTTCGAGAAAGCCGGTCATGGCCGCGTAGTTTTCGCCCTCGCCGAGCTTCAGGTCCGCCGCCAGCCCCTCCGCCATCGCATCGATATCGTGGATGTAATTGTCGACGAAATGGAAGAAGTCCCGCACCTCGTCATAGGAGGTCGTCTCGTTGGCGGTCGCACCGCCCGCACGGTCGGCATAGCTCGCAAGCTGCTCGCCGTTGCGCCGATAGGCCTGGTGGCAGGTGATTAGGGCATGGGCAAGGCCCGGCGCGTTCTGGGTGACGAGCTTCAGTTCCTGCAGGCTCGGCGTATAGGTCTCGAACAGCGGGTCCGACAGCGCCTCGGAAAGCGCCGACAGCAACCGGTCGTTCTGGCCGGAGGAAAGCTCGGTGATGTCGATCCCGAACTTTTCCGCAAGCGCCAGAAGCACGGACGCCGAAACGGGCCGCTGGTTGTTCTCGATCTGGTTAAGATAGCTGGTGGAGATGCCGATCATGTCGGCGAACTGGGCCTGCGTGCCGCCGCTCGCCTGCCTGATTTCGCGCACCTTGCGGCCGATGAAGAGCTTGCCGATCGCCATTTGCAATTTCGCATTTTTCAGTTTGCAAATTTATAAATCCACAATTGCACCTCTTCAATCATTTTCTTTGCCTCGCCTGCCGTTTAAGGGCACAAATCATCCTGAAAAGCTTCATGAAAATGTCGGGAGGAAGCATGCGAATGGTATTGGACCAGCTCGAGGCGCGTCGCGCCGAGGCTCATCTCGGCGGTGGCCAGCGCCGCATCGACGCCCAGCACGCCAAGGGCAAGCTGACGGCGCGCGAGCGCATCGAGGTTCTGCTCGATGAGGGCTCCTTCGAAGAATACGACATGTATGTCACCCATCGCTGCACCGACTTCGGCATGGAAAACCAGAAGGTCGCCGGCGACGGCGTCGTCACCGGCTGGGGCACGATCAACGGCCGTCAGGTCTACGTCTTCTCGCAGGATTTCACCGTGCTTGGCGGTTCGCTTTCCGAGACCCATGCCCAGAAGATCTGCAAGATCATGGACATGGCGATGAAGAACGGCGCACCGGTGATCGGCCTCAACGATTCCGGCGGTGCCCGCATCCAGGAAGGCGTCGCCTCGCTCGCCGGTTATGCCGACGTGTTCAAGCGCAATGTCGATGCCTCCGGCGTCGTGCCGCAGATCTCCGTCATCATGGGCCCCTGCGCCGGCGGCGCGGTCTATTCGCCCGCCATGACCGATTTCATCTTCATGGTACGTGACAGCTCCTACATGTTCGTCACCGGCCCCGACGTCGTGAAGACGGTGACGAACGAGATCGTCACGGCCGAAGAACTCGGCGGCGCCTCGACCCACACCAAAAAGTCTTCGGTCGCCGACGGCGCCTACGAGAACGACATCGAGGCCTTGGAACAGGTCCGCCTGCTCTTCGACTTCCTGCCGCTCAACAACCGCGAAAAGCCGCCGGTCCGCCCCTTCCACGACGATCCGGCCCGCGTCGAGAACCGTCTCGACACGCTGATCCCGGACAGTTCCAACAAGCCCTACGACATGAAGGAGCTGATCTACGCCCTGGCCGACGAGGGCGATTTCTTCGAGATCCAGGAAGCCTTCGCCAGGAACATCATCACCGGCTTCATCCGCATGGAAGGCCAGACGGTCGGCGTCGTCGCCAACCAGCCGATGGTGCTCGCCGGCTGCCTCGATATCGATAGTTCGCGCAAGGCCGCCCGTTTCGTCCGCTTCTGCGACGCCTTCAACATTCCGCTCCTGACGCTGGTCGACGTTCCCGGCTTCCTTCCCGGAACCAGCCAGGAATATGGCGGCGTCATCAAGCATGGCGCGAAGCTGCTCTTCGCCTATAGCCAGGCCACGGTTCCGATGGTGACGCTCATCACCCGCAAGGCCTATGGCGGCGCCTACGACGTCATGGCCTCCAAGCATATCGGCGCGGATATCAACTATGCATGGCCGACCGCCGAGATCGCCGTCATGGGCGCCAAGGGCGCGACCGAAATCCTCTATCGCTCCGAGCTCAACGATCCCGAAAAGATCGCGGCCCGCACGAAGGAATACGAGGAGCGCTTCGCCAACCCCTTCGTCGCCGCCGAACGCGGCTTCATCGACGAAGTCATCATGCCGCATTCCTCGCGCCGCCGCATCGCCCGTGCCTTCGCCTCGCTGCGCAACAAGCAGCTCGGCACGCACTGGAAGAAGCACGACACGATCCCGTTGTAAGGGGGTAGACCGATGGCTGACCTTCCCGACATGACCAAGCACAAGGGCTTCCCGTCCGGGATGCCCGGCACCGGCGTGCAGTTCACCATCCGCCGCGCCAATCCGAAAGGCGTGACGCCGCTGAAAGCCCTGCCGCGCAAGGCCCGCCCGGGCACCAAGGAACACCGCATCGACGCGGCCTTCCTGCATGCCCTCTGGCACCATTTCGGCGACGAGCCCTTCGAGCGCGGCAACCTTGATGCCGCCCGGCTGAACCTTCTTTTCGGCCGCGAAGTCATCGCGGCGGACAAGGATTTCGATCCGCTTTCCTACGAAGCCATGCTGGTGATTAACGAAAAACTCGCCCGGCAGAACTTCCCGGAATCTTTTGAAGACGTATTCGAGGTGTGACGGTGACAATCAAGAAAATCCTCATCGCCAACCGTGGCGAAATCGCCTGCCGGGTCATCAAGACCGCGAAGAAGATGGGCATCGCCACCGTCGCCGTCTATTCCGACGCCGACCGGGACGCGCTGCATGTGAAGATGGCTGACGAGGCCGTCCATATCGGTCCGGCTCCGTCCAACCAGTCCTATATCGTCATCGAGAAGATCCTCGAGGCGATCCGCAAGACCGGCGCAGACGCCGTTCATCCGGGCTACGGCTTCCTGTCGGAAAACGCCGTCTTCGCCGATGCGCTCGCCAATGAAGGCATTACCTTCGTCGGCCCGCCGGTCGGCGCGATCCAGGCCATGGGCGACAAGATCACCTCCAAGAAGCTTGCGGCCGAAGCCGGCGTCTCCACGGTTCCGGGCCATATGGGCCTGATCGAGGATGCAGACGAGGCTGTGAAGATCTCCGACCAGATCGGTTATCCCGTGATGATTAAGGCCTCTGCCGGCGGCGGCGGCAAGGGCATGCGCATTGCCTGGAACGCCGAGGAAGCCCGCGAAGGCTTCCAGTCATCGAGGAACGAAGCCAAGAAATCCTTCGGCGACGACCGCATCTTCATCGAGAAGTTCGTCACTGAGCCGCGCCACATCGAAATCCAGGTGCTCGGCGACAAGCACGGCAACGTGCTCTACCTCGGCGAGCGCGAATGCTCGATCCAGCGCCGCAACCAGAAGGTCATCGAGGAGGCCCCCTCGCCCTTCCTCGACGAAGCGACCCGCAAGGCCATGGGCGAACAGGCCGTGGCGCTCGCCAAGGCCGTGGGATACCACTCCGCCGGCACGGTCGAGTTCATCGTCGACGGCAAGCAGAACAAGTTCTACTTCCTCGAAATGAACACCCGCCTGCAGGTGGAACACCCGGTCACCGAACTCATCACCGGCCTCGACCTCGTGGAGCAGATGATCCGCGTCGCCTCCGGCGAAAAGCTTTCCTTCGGCCAGACGGACGTCAAGCTCAACGGCTGGGCGATCGAAAGCCGCCTTTATGCCGAAGACCCCTACCGCAACTTCCTGCCCTCCATCGGCCGCCTGACGCGTTACCGCCCGCCGGTCGAAGGCAGGGAGGATGACGGCACCGTTGTCCGCAACGATACCGGCGTCTACGAAGGCGGCGAGATCTCGATGTATTACGACCCGATGATCGCCAAGCTCTGCACCTGGGCACCCGACCGCCTGACCGCGATCGACGCCATGTCGAAGGCACTCGACAATTTCGAGGTCGAGGGCATCGGCCACAACCTGCCCTTCCTCTCCGCCGTCATGCAGCAGGAGCGCTTCCGCTCCGGCAAGCTGACCACGGCCTATATCGCCGAGGAATTCAAGGACGGTTTCACCGGCGTCGCCCCGGACGAGAAGGCCGCCCGCAAGCTCGCCGCCATCGCCGCGGTCATCAACCAGACGCTTCAGGAGCGCGCCGTCGCCATTTCCGGCACCATCGGCAATCATCCGCGCAAGGTCGGCAAGGACTGGGTGGTTACGCTTGCCGGCCATTCCTTCCCGCTGACGGTTGAAACCGGCACGGACGGCACCGCCATCGCCTTTGCCGATGACGGCAAGTGCTCCGTCACCGGCGGCTGGCTTCCGGGCCAGAGCCACACGGTCTTCCATGTCGATGGCGAAGCCGTCGGCGTGAAGGTGGACCTGAAGGGCGCCGCGATCCGCCTGCGCTGGCGTGGCATGGATGTCACCGCCCGCGTCCGCTCGCCCCGCATCGCCGCACTCGCCAGGCTGATGCCGGAAAAGCTGCCGCCGGATACCTCGAAGATGCTGCTCTGCCCGATGCCGGGCGTCATCACCTCGGTTGCCGTCAAGGAGGGCGATCAGGTGGAAGCGGGTCAGGCGCTCGCCACCGTCGAAGCCATGAAGATGGAGAACATCCTCAAGGCGGAAAAGCGCAGCGTGGTGAAGAAGGTCGCCGTCAACGCCGGCCAGAGCCTCGCCGTCGACGAGTTGATTATGGAGTTCGAATAAGGCAGAGGGCGATGGTGGATATCCCCCTCTGCCCTGCCGGGCATCTCCCCCACAAGGGGGGAGACAGGATGGGGAAACGCCTCGCGCCTCTGCAAACAGGAAGTCCGGACTGATTGAGTGCCTCGGCGGAAATCGCCGCCCCGGATTTGGAAATGGCCAGACGACCGCTTGTTGTCTCCCCCCTTGTGGGGGAGATGCCCGGCAGGGCAGAGGGGGAAACAAGGGGAAGACAAAGTGGATTTTCCATTTGTTTTCAACCTCCCTCCCCGCCATTCGTCCCCGGCCGATGGCGTCATGTCACCATGGCGTCGTTGCTTCATCGGATACACTGCGAGGCGTCGCGGCGAGAGGCAACCGGCGCCCGGTGCGGGGAAGAGACGCAAGAGCCGTGTCGGGGGTTCGTGGAATTGGGTCCTCTCGCTGAAAAAGCGACGTGCCGTTACGGCAGAGAGGCGGACGGCAGCCGGTGAAACCCCGGCGCCCTTTGAAACCCGGCAAGAAGGCTGCAAACCGTGGCCTTGACTGCCGGACGCGAAATCGGGACGAGCCGATTTCTGTTCGTGCGAGGAACCCGGACCGCGGGCAAAAACCGCTGAACGGGGTGCCGGAAGGTGCCACCTTTTATACACTAAACGAGGCAGCTCCGGCGCCCCGTCCGATCTAGAGCATGTCGCGCAAAAGTGTTGAGCGGTTTTGCGGCAACGACATGCGACAAGACAAAGTATTCAAGCCACGGCCCCGCGCGCGTGGTTAAAGGCGCAGGAGGAAAATGGATGTCGAGCGAGAAGACCATCAAGGACTGGGAAGCGCTGGCCGAGAAGGAGCTGAAGCGTCCGGCCGAAACGCTGACCTGGCATACGCCCGAGGGCATCGACGTCAAGCCGCTCTACACGGCTGAAGACCTTGAGGGCATCGATCACCTGAAATCCCTGCCGGGCTTTGCGCCTTTTGTCCGCGGCCCGCGCGCCACCATGTATGCCGGTCGTCCCTGGACGATCCGCCAGTATGCCGGCTTCTCGACTGCGGAAGAGTCCAATGCCTTCTACCGCAAGGCGCTTGCCGCAGGCCAGCAGGGTGTCTCCGTCGCCTTCGACCTCGCCACCCATCGCGGCTACGACTCGAACCATCCCCGCGTCGAAGGCGATGTCGGCAAGGCAGGCGTGGCGATCGACAGCGTCGAGGACATGAAGATCCTGTTCGACGGCATTCCGCTCGAAAACATCTCCGTTTCCATGACCATGAACGGCGCGGTCATCCCGATCCTCGCCAATTTCATCGTCACCGGCGAGGAACAGGGCGTTTCCCGCGACAAGCTTTCCGGCACCATCCAGAACGACATCCTGAAGGAGTTCATGGTCCGCAACACCTACATCTACCCGCCGGAACCCTCGATGCGCATCATTGCCGATATCATCGAGTACACGGCAAAGCAGATGCCGAAATTCAACTCCATCTCGATTTCCGGCTACCACATGCAGGAAGCCGGCGCGACGCTGGTGCAGGAACTGGCCTTCACGCTGGCGGACGGTCGCGAATACGTTCGCGCCGCGCTGAAGAAGGGCCTGAACGTCGATGATTTCGCCGGTCGGCTGTCCTTCTTCTTCGCTATCGGCATGAACTTCTTCATGGAGGCCGCCAAGCTGCGCGCCGCCCGCCTGCTCTGGACCCGCATCATGGAGGAATTCGAGCCGAAGAAGGCCTCCTCCCTGATGCTGCGCACCCATTGTCAGACCTCCGGCGTCTCGCTGCAGGAACAGGACCCCTACAACAACGTCATCCGGACGGCCTATGAGGCGCTGTCGGCGGCACTCGGCGGCACCCAGTCGCTGCACACCAACGCGCTCGATGAAGCCATCGCGCTGCCGACCGAGTTCTCGGCCCGCATCGCCCGCAACACCCAGCTCATCCTGCAGAACGAGACAGGCGTCACGAAGGTCGTCGATCCGCTCGCCGGTTCCTACTATGTCGAAAGCCTGACCAACGAACTGGCAGAGAAGGCCTGGGCGCTGATCGAGGAAGTGGAAGCCATGGGCGGCATGACCAAAGCCGTCGATGCCGGCCTGCCCAAGCGCCTGATCGAGGAAGCCGCGACCCGCCGTCAGGCGGCGATCGACAAGGGCGAGGAAGTCATCGTCGGCGTCAACAGGTTCCGCCTGGAGAACGAGGAGCCCATCGACATTCTGGAGATCGACAATTCCGCCGTCCGCGCCTCCCAGATCAGGCGCATCGAGGAAACCAAGCGCCGGCGCGACACGAAAAAGGTCGAAAAGGCGCTGGCCCGCCTGACCGAAGTCGCCCGCACCGGCGAGGGCAACATTCTCGAGGCAGCCGTCGATGCCGCCCGGGAGCGCGCCACCGTCGGCGAAATCTCGGATGCCATGCGCGCCGTCTTCGGCGACCATGCCGCAGTCCCGAAGGTCGTGCGCAACATCTACGGCAAGGCCTATCAGGGCGATCCGGAACTCTCGATCCTCTCCGACCGCCTCGACGGCTACAGGAAGGCCAAGGGCGCTGCCCCCCGCATTCTCGTCGCCAAGCTCGGCCAGGACGGGCATGATCGCGGCGCCAAGGTGATCGCATCCGCCTTCGGCGACATCGGCTTCGACGTCGTCGCCGGCCCGCTCTTCCAGACACCGGACGAGGCCGCCGATCTTGCGGTCAGGGAAAAGGTCCAGGTTGTCGGCATGTCTTCGCTCGCAGCCGGCCACAAGACGCTGGCGCCGCAACTGGTCGAAGCCCTGAAGGCCAAGGGCGCCGAAAACGTCGTCGTCGTCGTCGGCGGCGTCATTCCCCGGCAGGACTACGACTACCTCATGGACCACGGCGTCTCCGCCGTCTTCGGCCCCGGCACCAACGTCATGGACGCCGCCCGCTCCGTCCTCGACCTCGTCGAGGGCCGCCTGCGCAACGACTGACGACGAGAGTTCCGGGGATCACCTCAGGTGTTTCCCGGAAGCGCCGGGAAGCGAGGGACACGGAGCTTCGGCGGTTGTACCCAGGATGCCGTTACATAAGTCTGGCACTTGTGGCTCACCCCCGCGACACCAGCCCAACCTTCGCCCCCGAATTCCCGATGAACCCGCGGACATTGGCCTGAACCGATTCCCGCAGGAATTCGATCACGGTACGGATGCGCGCCACCTGCCTCAGATCGTGATGGCAGGCGATCCAGTAGTGGCGCAGCAGGTCCACCTCGTCCTCCAGCACCACCTGCAGCTCCGGATAGCGCTGGGCGATGAAGAGCGGCAGCACGCAAAGCCCGAGCCCGCTGCGCGTGGCGGTCAGCTGCGAGAAGATGCTGGAGCTCTGGAAATTCGGCCGGATCTTCGGATGGATGTCGCCGAGATAGTCGAGTCCCGGCGCGAAGATCATGTCCTGCACATAGCCGATGAAGGAATGCTCCAGCAGGTCGTCGCGGGTCTTCGGCACGCCCCGCGCCTCCAGATAGCCGCGCGTCCCATAGATCTGCAGATGGTAGTCGGTGAGCTTCTCGGAAAAATACGGACCGGCCTTCGGGGGATCGAGAACGACCGCGAGATCGGCCTCCTTGCGCGACAGCGCCATGATCTGCTGGATGGTCACCAGCTCCAGCGAGATGTTCGGATGACGGACGGAAAAGTCGGTCAGCGTGTGGCTGAAGAAGAAGTTGGAAAAACCCTCCGGCGCGGAAAGCCTGACGACGCCGCGCTGGGCGGTTGCGCCACCGGCAAGCTCGGCCTGCAGCCGCTCCGTCTCCTGCTCGATCTTCTCCGCCGTCTCGACGAAACGCTGCCCCATGCCGGTCAGCACGTAGCCGCGTGGATTGCGCTCGAAGAGCTTCACCTTCAGCGCGAATTCCAGCCGGTCGATCCGCCGCGACACCGTCGCATGGCTGGTCCTGAGCTGCCGGGCGGCCGTGGAAAGCTGGCCTGTACGGGCAACCGCGAGGAAGAACTGCAGGTCGTCCCAGGTGAAATGTCCGCTGCTCATCGCCCTCCCCTTCTGTTCAAAAACGAACAGACCCTGTTTGCAATTAGTTAAACCGGGCGCTTGCGTCAACAAGCGCTTTCCCGGATCATGCCCGCCATGATCCGCCGTTTTGAGGAGAAGGGCTGGTCAATTTTGAACAGGTTCGCGACCTGCACTCTGGGAGGAGATCAAATGCGAAACAAGCTCATTGCGTCCATGGCTATTCTTTTGGCAAGCAGCACGGCAGCCCTTGCCGATGCATCGGACGGCAAGGTGAAAATCGGCATCCTGAACGACCAGTCCGGCGTTTATGCCGACTTCGGCGGCAAGTCCTCGGTCGAGGCCGCGAAGATGGCGGTCGAGGATTACGGCGGCAAGGTCCTCGGCGTGCCGGTCGAGATCGTCGACGCCGACCACCAGAACAAGGCCGACATCGCCTCCAACATCGCCCGCCAGTGGTTCGACACCGACCAGGTCGACGCGATCATGGAACTGACCACCTCTTCCGTTGCGCTCGCCGTCCAGGCCATCGCCAAGGAAAAGAAGAAGATCGACATCGTCACCGGCGCTGCGACCACCGAACTCACCGGCAAGCAGTGCAGCCCCTACGGCTTCCACTGGGCCTATGACACCCACGCGCTTGCGGTCGGCACCGGCGGCGCGCTGGTGAAGCAGGGCGGCGACAGCTGGTTCTTCCTGACCGCCGACTACGCCTTCGGCTATTCGCTCGAACAGCAGACCAGCGATTTCGTGAAGTCGTCAGGCGGTAACGTGGTGGGATCGGTTCGCCACCCGCTTGCCACCACCGACTTCTCCTCCTTCCTGCTGCAGGCCCAGTCCTCCGGCGCCAAGGTCATCGGCCTTGCCAATGCCGGCGCCGACACCCAGAACGCCATCAAGCAGGCCGCCGAATTCGGCATCACCCAGGGCGGCCAGCGCCTTGCGGCCCTTCTCTTCACCCTTGCGGAAGTCCACGGCCTTGGCCTCGAGGCGGCACAGGGCCTGACGCTGACGGAAGGCTTCTACTGGAACCGCGACGAGGAGAGCCAGAAGTTCGGCAAGCGCTTCTTCGAGCGCACCGGCAAGATGCCGAACATGGTTCATACCGGCACCTATTCCGCCGTGATGCAGTATCTGAAGGCGATCGACAAGGCCGGCACCGACGAGACGGAAGCCGTCGCCAAGCTGCTGCACGAAATGCCGGTGGACGACGTCTTCGCCAAGGGCGGCAGCGTCGGCCCGAACGGCCGCATGTTCCACGACATGTACCTGCTCGAAGTGAAGAAGCCCGGCGACAGCAAGGAGCCGTGGGATTACTTCAACGTGCTCGCCACCATTCCGGGCAAGGAAGCCTATATCGATCCCGCCAAGAGCGGTTGCGAGCTGGTCAAGTAAGCCCGGCCGGTCGCAATGACGAACGCTTCGGCACATCTCAACGGGGAGTCGCGGGTGGTCTTGTCCGCCCGCGGTCTCCGCCGCGATTTCGGCGGCTTCACCGCCGTGCGCAACGTCGATCTCGACGTCCATCACGCGCGGGTCCACGCTCTGATCGGCCCGAACGGGGCCGGCAAGACGACCGTCTTCAACCTGCTGACCAAGTTCCTGCAGCCCTCGGCCGGAACGATCAACCTGCTCGGCACCGACATCACCCAGACGCCGCCGGACAAGGTTGCGCGCATGGGGCTCGTCCGTTCCTTCCAGATTTCGGCGGTCTTCCCGCACCTCACCGTGCTCGACAATGTCCGCGTGGCGTTGCAGCGGCCGAACGGGCTTGCCCATCAGTTCTGGCGGCCTCTCTCGGCCCTCGACACGTTGAACGAACGCGCCGAGCAACTGCTGTCCACCGTCGGCCTTTCCAAGGAGCGCGACGTCGTCGCGGCGGACCTCTCCTACGGCCGCAAGCGCGTCCTCGAGATTGCGACCACGCTCGCGCTCGATCCGAAGGTCCTGCTGCTGGACGAGCCGATGGCCGGCATGGGGCAGGAAGACGTTGGCGTCATCGCCGATCTCATCCGTGAAGTCGCGAGAACCCGCGCCGTCCTGATGGTCGAGCACAACCTCTCGGTCGTCGCCAACATCTGCCATCACGTGACGGTGCTGCAGCGGGGCGAGATCCTCGCCGAAGGCAATTACGAGACGGTGAGCAACGATCCGCGCGTCCGCGTGGCCTACATGGGCACGGAGGAGGCCTGACATGACGGCACTTCTGGAAGTCCGAAACCTCAATTCCTGGTACGGCGAAAGCCATATCCTGCATGGCGTCGACATGAATGTCGGCGAAGGCGAGACCGTCACCATTCTCGGCCGCAACGGCGTCGGCAAGACCACGACGCTGCGCACCGTCACCGGCATCGTCCGGGCCCGCAAGGGCGAAATCCGTTTCGCCGGCAAGGACATGATGCAGGTGCCGCTGCACCGCACCGCCCATCACGGCATCGGCTTCGTGCCGGAGGAACGCGGCATCTTCTCGACGCTCAACGTGCTCGAAAACCTGATGCTTCCGCCGGAAGTCGCCAAGGGCGGCATGACGCTGGACGAGATCTTCGAGCTCTTCCCCAATCTCCACGAACGCAGGAACAGCCCGGGCACGCGCCTTTCCGGCGGCGAACAGCAGATGCTCGCCATCGCCCGCATCCTGCGCACCGGCACCCGCCTGCTGCTGCTCGACGAACCGACGGAAGGCCTTGCCCCCGTCATCGTGCAGCGCATCGGCGAGGTGCTGAAGACACTCAAGCAGAGAGGCATGACCGTGCTTCTGGTCGAACAGAATTTCCGCTTCGCAAGCCGCGTCGCCGACCGCTTCTACCTGATGGAGCACGGCCAGATGGTGGCCGAGTTCAAGGTGAGCGAGCTGCCCGAACGCATGGACATGCTTCACAAGGTTCTGGGGGTCTGATGCCATGACGATGATATTCGGCGTTCCCCTCCAGGCGCTTCTCGGGCAATTGCTGATCGGCCTCATCAACGGCTCCTTCTATGCGCTCCTGTCGCTCGGGCTGGCGATCATCTTCGGCCTGCTCCGGATGATTAACTTCGCCCACGGCGCGCAATACATGCTCGGCGCCTTCGTGGCCTACCTGCTGCTCACCTTCCTCGGCATCGGCTACTGGCCGGCGCTCATTCTTGCGCCGCTGATCGTCGGCATCCTCGGCGCGATTGTCGAACGCCTGTTCCTGCGGCGTCTCTACGATCTCGATCCGCTCTACGGCCTGCTCTTCACCTTCGGCCTGGCGCTGACCATCGAGGGCACCTTCCGTTACCTCTACGGCTCGTCCGGCCAGCCCTATGCGACGCCATCGGCCCTTTCCGGCGGCACCAATCTCGGCTTCATGTTCATGCCGATCTATCGCGGCTGGGTGGTCGTCGTCTCGCTCGTCGTCTGCATCGGCACATGGCTTCTGATCGAGAAGACCAAGCTCGGCGCCTACCTTCGCGCCGCAACGGAAAACTCGACGCTGGTGCAGGCCTTCGGCGTCAACGTGCCGGTGCTCTTGACCTTCACCTACGGTCTCGGCGTCGCGCTCGCCGCCTTTGCCGGCGTGCTCGCCGCGCCCGTCTACCAGGTGTCGCCGCTGATGGGATCGAACATCATCATCGTCGTCTTCGCGGTGGTCGTGGTCGGCGGCATGGGCTCGATCATGGGCGCCATCCTCACCGGCTACATGCTGGGTATCGCGGAAGGCCTGACCAAGGTATTCTATCCGGAAGCCTCCAACATCGTGATCTTCGTCATCATGGCGATCGTTCTTCTCATCCGGCCCGCGGGCCTCTTCGGTCGGGATGCGTGACATGGCTCATTCGACAACAACGACAACCACCTCGTCGCATTCGGCGTCTCCGACGACCGGCAACGCTTCCGCCGCGCGCACGATCCTGCTCGGCATCGGACTCATCCTGCTGATTGCGGCCCCCTTCTTCCTCTACCCGGTCTTCCTGATGAAGATCCTGTGCTTCGCGCTGTTTGCCTGCGCGTTCAACCTGCTGCTCGGCTATACCGGCCTCCTCTCCTTCGGCCATGCCACCTTCTTCGGCGGCGCGGCCTATTTCACCGCCCATGCAGTGAAGGAATGGGGCTTCTCGCCGGAACTCGGCATTCTCGCGGGCGTGCTGGGTGCTGCCGTTCTCGGCCTCATCATGGGCTTCTTCGCCATCCGCCGGCAGGGCATCTACTTCGCCATGATTACGCTCGCCCTCTCGCAGATGTTCTTCTTCTTCTGCCTGCAGGCCGAGTTCACCCATGGCGAGGATGGCATCCAGTCGGTGCCGCGCGGCCATCTCTTCGGCTTCATCGATCTCTCGCAACCGCTCAACATGTACTATCTGGTGCTGGCGATCTTCGTCATCGGCCTCTTCGTCATCTGGCGCTTCATCAACTCGCCCTTCGGCATGATCCTGAAGTCGATCCGCGAAAACGAGGCGCGCGCCGTCTCGCTCGGCTATTCCGTCGCCCGCTACAAGCTCGGCGCCTTCGTGATGTCCGCGGCGCTGGCCGGCCTTGCCGGCGCGGTAAAGGCGCTGGTCTTCCAGTTCGCCACGCTGACCGACGTCACCTGGCAGATGTCGGGCGAGGTGATCCTGATGACATTGCTCGGCGGGATCGGCACGCTGATCGGGCCGGTGGTCGGCGCCGGCCTCGTGGTGACGCTCGGCAACTACCTCGCAACCACCGGCTTCCCGGTGACCATCATCACCGGCATCGTCTTCATGGTCTGCGTGCTGCTCTTCCGGCGCGGCATCGTCGGCGAGTTCTATGCGTCCTGGATCGGCCGCAAACTCGGCTTCGAATACCGGCGATAGGCCTGGGCCGGCATCCCGCCGGCTCCGGCACATTGACACAACATATCGGATTGCAGCCGCGCCGACAGCCGTTCGCGCGACGGTACCCTGCGGAGTAAAACATGGAGACTTATGACTACATCGTCATCGGAGCCGGTTCGGCGGGATGCGTCCTGGCGAACCGCCTGTCCGCCGACCGGAACAGCCGCGTCCTGCTGCTGGAAGCCGGCGGTTCCGACAATTACCACTGGATCCATATTCCCGTCGGATATCTCTATTGCATCAACAATCCGCGAACCGACTGGTGCTTCACCACGGCGAAGGAAGAGGGCCTGAACGGCCGCGCGCTCAGCTATCCGCGCGGCAAGGTGCTCGGCGGCTGCTCGTCCATCAACGGCATGATCTACATGCGCGGCCAGGCCCACGACTACGACCAGTGGCGACAGATGGGTTGCGACGGCTGGGGCTGGGACGACGTGTTGCCCCTCTTCCGCAAATCCGAGGACTTCTACAAGGGTGCCGACGAGATGCATGGCGCCGGCGGCGAATGGCGCGTCGAAAAGGCCCGTGTCCGCTGGGCGGTGCTCGAAGCCTTCCAGCAGGCGGCGAAGGAAGCCGGCATTCCCGAGACTGCCGATTTCAACCGGGGCACCAACGAGGGCTCAGGCTATTTCGACGTCAACCAGCGATCCGGCATCCGCTGGAACACCGCCAAGGCCTTCCTGCGTCCGGCCGTCAAGCGCGGCAACCTGACGGTTCTCACCAAGGCCCATGTCATGCGCCTGCTGATCGAGGACGGTGCGGTGACCGGCGTCGAGGCGTATCATGACGGCGTGGCGAAGCGCTTTACGGCCCGCCGCGAGACCGTGCTTTCGGCCGGCGCCATCGGCTCGCCGCATATCCTCGAACTCTCCGGCATCGGCCGGGGCGATGTGTTGCAACAGGCAGGGATCGACGTGGTGAAAGAGGTTCGCGACGTCGGCGAAAACCTGCAGGACCATCTGCAACTCCGCATGGCCTTCAAGGTCACCGGTGTTCCGACACTCAACGAAAAGGCGTCGAGCCTCTATGGCAAGGCCGCGATCGGTCTCGAATACCTGCTGAAGCGATCCGGTCCCATGGCCATGGCGCCGAGCCAGCTTGGCATCTTCACCCGCTCCGGCCCGGACAAGGAAACCCCGGACCTGCAATATCACGTCCAGCCGGTGACGCTGGAAAAGTTCGGCGAGCCCGTCCACCCCTTCCCGGCGATCACCGCAAGCGTCTGCAACCTTCGCCCTGAAAGCCGCGGCTCGGTGCATCTCAGCGCTCCCGACTTCGCCGCCAAGCCGGTGATCGCGCCGCATTATCTTTCGACCCCGGCGGACCGGGACGTCGCGGTCAAGGCCATCAGGCTGACGCGCCGGATTGCCGAACAACCCTCGTTCGCCCGCTATCGTCCGGAGGAATTCAAGCCCGGCCCGCGTTTCGAAACCGATGAGGAACTGGCGCGTGCCGCGGGCGACATCGGCACGACCATCTTCCATCCGGTCGGCACCTGCCGCATGGGCGCCGACGAGCAAAGCGTGGTCGACCCGCGCCTCAGGATGCGGGCGCTGAAGCGCCTCAGGATCGCGGACGCCTCGATCATGCCGACCATCACCTCCGGCAACACCAATTCCCCGACAATCATGATCGCCGAAAAGGCGGCCGAAATGATCCTGGCGGACAACCGCTGATCCCGCGAAGGAAGGAAACACGAAATGACGAACATCGCATTCATCGGTCTCGGCAACATGGGTGGCCCGATGGCCGCAAACCTCGTCAAGGCAGGCCACAAGGTGAGGGGCTTCGACCTGTCGTCGGAAATTCTTCAGGCGGCGGCAGGCCATGGCGTTGCCCCCGCAACATCGCTCGAGGAGGCGACCGCCGATGCGGACGCCGTCGTCACCATGCTGCCGAAGGGCGTTCACGTCCTCTCGGTCTGGTCCGACCTCGTCAAGGCGGTGAAGCCCGGCACCCTGCTGATCGATTGTTCGACCATCGACGTCGACAGCGCCCGCCGCGCCCATGAACTCGCGGCGGCGGCCAACTGCCTATCGCTCGACGCGCCCGTCTCCGGCGGCACCGGCGGAGCGGCGGCCGGAACGCTGACCTTCATGGCCGGCGGCAGCGACGGCGCCTTCGCTGAGGCCTCTCCCCTGCTTGAGGCCATGGGTCGGAAAATCGTCCATTGCGGCGGCAACGGCGCCGGACAGGCCGCCAAGATCTGCAACAACATGATCCTCGGCATTTCGATGATCGGGGTCTGCGAAGCCTTCGCGCTCGGCGAGAAGCTCGGCCTCTCCCACCAGGCATTGTTCGACGTTGCCTCGACATCGTCGGGCCAGTGCTGGTCGATCAACACCTATTGCCCGGTGCCGGGGCCGGTGCCGACCTCGCCCGCCAACAACGATTACAGGCCGGGCTTTGCCGCGGCACTGATGCTGAAGGACCTGAAGCTTGCGCAGGAAGCAGCACTTGGCTGCGGCGCCGCAACCCCGCTCGGCGCCGAAGCGGCGCAGCTCTTCGATCTCTTTGCGAAACAGGGCCACGGTAACCGGGACTTTTCGGCAATCATCGAGATGCTGCGCGGCTGAACCTCCACCTGCCGACCGGATACGGCCGGCCGAGAGCTCCCAGACCGGCCATACCGTCGAAAAAAGGATGGGAGGAACATAACTTGGGGGGTGGGGATGTCACGCACAACGCCTTCCAGGGGTGTTCGGAGACTGATTGCGACCGCAGCGGGGGACTTGATCGCAAACGCCTGTTGGTAGGGTATCGGACGTTGGCCTGGAGAATCGCACGTTCGGAAGGTAGGCTCGAATGAGCATCGCGCAAGATGCGCTTGGTATAGCTAACGCGATTGCGCGCTTGGACCGGATGGGGCGACGACGGTGAAATCGGCAGCCACGCCCCAAGTCGTGGCGAAAGCCGAGGCGGCGCGCCAGCGAGGTGTCTCCATGGAGATGCCAAGGGTTGTCCAACGGCTCGGTGGCGAACTCCAGCTTTTCGCCGACCAACGCTGCGAGCCAATAGACTGAACTCGGCGCCTCATCGGAAATGCTGACGATTCAGCCGTCGGGCACGCCGTCCAAGGCAAGTTTCCTTGCCTTGGCGATGTCGCGATAATGCATCGTGCCGATCCGCTTTGCCGAATGCCACTTGCCGACGACCGCGTGTTTAGGCAGATCTCCCAGGCCTCAACCTGGGATTAAAGACTGCTAATGTTCGGAAGGCGAAAGCGGCAGGAGGAAGCCTTCGAAGAACCGTGCAAGCTCGTTATGCGCGTTAAACGGCAGGACGTGCGCGACATGCTGGTCGGGGCGGACAAGCACGAGGCATCCCTGTTCGCGATCGATCGCCCGCAGATCGAAGATGTCGCGCCCTTCTTTCGAGCAGGCACAGAAGATCTTTTCGTAGTCGACCAGCCCGAGCTTGCCTTTTCGCGGCAGGAGGAAATTCGGCAGCGTTTCCAGCGCCAGGTCGCGACTATGCTGCTGGAAGACCACCCGCAGATCGATTGCCGAGTCGATGTCCTCGCCAAATCGTGTGTATTTGCGTATCGGCGAATTGGGAGAACTGTCGAGGAAAGCACAAAACCCACGAACGGCAGAGCCCTCTGCGGCAGGATCGCCTGACGGGCTGAAGGCGAAAAGCCGCCAGCGCGCATCCGCCTTCACCACATGGCCGAGCTCGATCTGCTTGGCATCCGCAAGCCGGACGACCGGAGCGGAATGGAACCGGGCGCCGATTTCGAAGCCGGCCGCCAGCGACTGCCAGGACTTTTCTCCCGTCAACACCGAAGGCGAGTAGACGACGGACATGCCCGCCGTGTAGCGGCCGTGCTGGATGAAGTAGCGCTGGAATTTCGGTTCGTCGCCGTCCTGGCCCGGCTCCGGTCGTTCGCTCATGATCCGCGACCATTCGCGATCGAACTCGATCAGGTCCTTGGCCACGGCCTGGCGCTCGGCGGAATAGCTGTGCAGGATCTCGGGCGGGCAGCGACCCTTTAGGACGGAGATGAGCTTCCAGCCGAGATTGAAGGCGTCGCCCATCGAGACATTCATTCCCTGGCCCGCCTTCGGACTGTGGGTATGGCAGGCATCGCCAGTGATGAAGACATGCGGAAGGCGCGTGCCGACGGCCGCTTGCGGGACGTCGTCGAACTTGTCCGTCAGCCGCTGGCCGATCTCGTAGACCGACCACCAGACGACCTCTCTGACGTCGAAGGAGAACGGCTTGAAGATACGCTGCGCCGCGGCGATCAGATGATCGACCGTGATGTTGCGGTTGGCGACCCGTTCACCCGCATTGAGCTTGTCGAGCTCGATATAGAGACGGACGAGATAGCCGCCCTCCCGCGGGATGATGATGATGTTGCCCTCTTTCGCCGACTGGATCAGCGTCTTGCAGCGGATATCCGGAAAGTCGGTGACCACGAGAACGTCCATCACGCCCCAGGCCTGGTTTGCGGAATCGCCGACCAGTTCGCGCCCGATCGACCGACGCACGGCGCTTCTCGCCCCATCGCAGCCCACCACGTAGCGGGCCCTGACAGTGTGCGCCTGCTCCCCGTCCACGCCCTCCGCCCGCTCGAGCGACACGGTGACGGGATAATCGGCGGCGTCGGGGTCGACCGTCAGATCGACGAGTTGCCAGGCATAGTCCGGCTCGAGCCGCGAGGGAGACTTGCGCATGACATCGAGATACATGTCGTGCACACGCGCCTGGTTGAGGATCATGTGCGGCATCTCCGACAGGCCATCCTCGACGTCCTGGATGCGCCCGTTGCGGGCGATATGTTCGGGCCTGGTCGCGTCCGGCTTCCAGAACGTGGTCTCGTTCACCCAATAACCCTGCTTGAGGATCTTCTCGGCAAACCCGAAAGCATTGAACATTTCCATGGAACGGCAGGAAATTCCGTCTGCCTGTCCCTTTTCCATCGGACCCGGCCGGCGTTCGACAATGCGGGTGGATATTTCCGGAAAGGCGGAAAGCTGGGCCGCAAGCGTCAGCCCGGCGGGACCGGCACCGATGATGAGAACATCGACCGTCTCGGGCAGGTCGGCTTGCGGAACATCCCGGCCCGCCGCAGCCGCACTGAGTTCCGGATCGCCGGGGCGAAATCCATTGAGGTGATACTGCATCCATAGTCCTCCCTATGATGTGATTTAGTATGTCGACTTATCATTTCGGAACACCCTCGGCAGATCAAATAAAAAAGTATGTCAGCTTATCATTTTTTGCTATGAAGACGGAAATCGACGAGGAACGTTCATGATCGAAGGAAGCGACGGCGCCGTCAGTGCCATGATGCCCGGACATCTGATCCGGCGGTTGCACCAGATATCGACCCAGATCTTTGCCCGGCGGATTCGCGAGGCGGGATCGGATCTGACGCCCGTCCAGTTCGCTGCCCTCGATGCCATCAATCAACAGCCGGGTGTCGACCAGGCCAGCCTCGCCCATTCCATCGCCAAGGACCGCGCGACCGTGGGCGCGGTCGTCGACCGCATGGAACAGAAGGGCCTTCTGACGCGGGTCGTCAGCGATCAGGACAAGCGCGCCCGCGAACTGACGCTGACCGACAAGGGTCGCCGGGCGCTTGCTGCGCTGATGCCGGTCGTCGCCGATCTGCAGAAGGAGATTCTCGGCGGGCTGAGCGAGGACGAGTACCGCCAGTTCATCGCGCTCGCGGCCAAGGCCGCGCGGTCCGGCGAACCAGCGAACGAGAACTGACGTCGGGCCGAGACGACAATGGCCCGCCCGGCTATCCGGGCGGGCCATCTTTTTGTCGACGATGCGCCCGCGGGGTCTCCGCGACCCCGCGGCGCGACGCCTGTCTCAATTGCCCTTCAGGGCCTTGACGAAGGCGCTTGCCTCGAGCCCCTGGGCATCGGCGTCGGCGATGATCTTGTCGACGGCCGCGCTGCTTGCAGCGTTGAACTTGGCGGCTTCCTCCGGCGCGAGCGTGATCACTTCCTTGCCATCGGTGCCCGCGAAGTCCGAGAGCGCTTTCGCAGCAACCGAGAGCCATGCCTTGTTGCCGTTGATGGCGGCGGTACGGCCCGCATCCAGCACAATCTTCTGCTGGTCTTCGTTCAGATCGCCGAAGCTGTCGCGGTTCATAACAAGGAAGAAGTCCGACATCGTGGTGTCCATGCCCTGCGTGATGTACTTCGTGACTTCGGCAAGCTTGAACGCCTTGAGCGTCGTCGCATCGGTCATCGCGCCGTCGATGACGCCGGTCTGTATCGCATTATAGATTTCCGACGCCGGCATCGAGACCGGCGTCGCACCCCAGGCCTCGACGACGAGGCCTGCATTGCGCGACGGCACGCGGATTTTCAGCCCCTTCAGGTCATCCAGGCTGCGGATCGGTTTCGCACCCGTGAACAGCAGGTTCGGCGCGTTGTTCCAGAGTCCGAGCAGGACCACGCGCTTGTACTCGTCCGACAGCTTGTCGAGATTGGCAAGTATGCGCTCCGTGCCATTCTCGGCGGTGATCACGCCCGGCAGTTCGGCCAGAAGCGTCTTCGGGAAATTCGCAGCCGTGTAGCCCGGCAGACCGAAGGCGATGTCGGCGACACCTTCGAGCGCCCGGTTATACTGCTCGACCGGCCCCGGACCGATCTCGCCGCCCATGTAGAGCGTGACCGTCACCGCACCGCCGGTCTTGTCGGCGATGGTGGCCGCAAAGGGCTTGTAGGTGGAATCGACCACGAAATGGGTCGGCGGCTGGAAGTCGGCAAGCTTGAGGTCTTCGGCGGATGCAAAGGATGCAGCCAGCGTGAACGTTGCTGCAAGAGCAGCCGTGAGTGTCTTCAGTTTCATCCTGTGTTCCTCCCACTTTTGGATGATTGAACGCAGCCAGACCGGCGCGACCGGTACTGGCCATTGGCCTGGCGTGTCCGCCCGGCCGGCATGCGAAGTATTGAGCGAACCGTCTGTCATGCGGTTCACCCGAACATCGTATTGGGCAGAAACAGCGCAATCCCAGGTATCGCGATAATCAGCAGCAGGCCGACGATCATGGCGAGAAGGAACGGCGCGACGCCGCGAAAAATGGTGGTCAAAGGCACATCCCCGGCCACCGCACGGACGACGAAAACGTTCAGTCCGACGGGCGGCGTGATCATGCCCATTTCGATGACGATCACCGCCACGACGCCGAACCAGATCGGATCGAAGCCGAGCGCCGTAATGACCGGAAAGACGATCGGGATCGTGATGACCAGCATGGACAGCCCGTCCATGAACATGCCCAGCACGATATAGGCGAGGATGATGACGAAGAGCGTGCCGTAGGCTCCGAGACCCAGTGCGCCGAGACCATCGCCAAGCGTTGCCGGGATGCGGGTGACCGCAAAGAACGGATTGAGCACGTTCGCGCCGATCACGATGGCATACAGCATGGCCGACGTGCTGAGCGTGCTCATCACGGCGTCGCGGAAATCGCCGAACGACAGGCGCCGCTTGACGACGGCCAGCAGGATGACCAGCGCCGCGCCGACGCCGGAGGCTTCGACGGGGGTGAAGACGCCGATATAGATGCCGCCGATGGACAGGACGATCACAAGAAGGAGCGGAGCGGCCCGACCCAGGATCCGGAAACGGTCGGCAAGCGCGACGGGTTCGCCACGTGGGCCTGCATTGGGATCGAAGTACGAGATCAGCCAGACCACCACCATGAACAGCGCCGTCAACAGCAGTCCGGGCACCACGCCGGCCATGAACAGGCGACCGATCGATTCCTCGGTGAGGATCGCGTAAAGAACGAATCCGGTCGACGGCGGTATAAGAAAGCCGAGCGTGCCGCCGGCGGCGATCGCGCCGGTGGACAGACCAGGAGCGTAGCCAAGACGGCGCATTTCCGGCAGTGCCACCTTGCCGAGTGTCACGGCGGTAGCGACCGAGGAGCCCGAAACGGCGGCAAAGACCGCGCAACCCAGCACCGAGGCGGAGGCGAGCCCCCCGCGGAACCGGCCAACCCAAGCGAAGGCGGCGTCATAAAGGCCGCGGCTGAAGCCCGCGGCCGACGAGATGTTGCCCAACAGCACGAACATCGGCACGACGATGAGATTGTAGTTGGATATGGCCGAGTAACTTTCCGTCAGCAGGACGCCTCCGGCACTCCGCGGTCCTTCCAGAACCCAATAGCCGCCGAAGCCGACGAGGAGCATGGAAAATGCCACGGGGACACGCACGGTAAGGAGGGCAAACAGGCAGGCAATGCCCACAAAGCCGGCAACGAAGGGCGTCATCACTTCTCCCCCTTCAACAGGAGCACGACAAGCTGCACAGCAAAGGTCAGCACGCAAAGCGCTGCCCCGGCCGCAAGGATCGCGTAGAACGGCCAGATCGGCATGCGCAGCATGTTGGTTGCGTCGCCCCATTGCCAGGCATCGAGCGCCTTCAGGACGGCGCGCTGCGCCAGGATGGACATCACGAATCCGGACAGGCAGTAGGCGACGACATCGCCGATAAACCGGCCCCAGCGACCGAGAATGCGCTCGAAGACATCGACGGCGACATGCTCCCGCCTCGCGGTGCAGAACGGCAGGGACGCCATGATGAGCGCGACGGCGGTCAATTCCACGAATTCGTTGACGCCCAGGATCGGAATGCCGAGGACATAGCGCATGACAACCCCCAGCGTGACGATGGCGACGATTGCCAGCAGGCAGACTGCGCCGACCAGGGCCAGATAGAAGGTCGCCTTCTCAAATCGCGCAGACCAGATATCAATTGCGTCACGCATCGCTTCCCAAAGCTCCTGCGCAATGGGTTTCGCGGTGGCGACGATCGGCCAAGCCGGCCGGGGTCACCTCAATGCAGACGGTCCATCCCTCCGTCAGCAGCTTAATATTTGCCGGCACCATGCAACCTCCCATTCAAATTGCGTTCGAACCTCATTCGACTTTTCAAGATGAGACTATTGGGAATATCGGCGCATTAGCCAATTCAAAGGCGGCGACCCTGGATTAGTTCAGGCTATAGCGTTTCGTCTTCGACACTTTCGCGCAGCAACGCCAGGAACAGTTCCTGCGCCTTGGTTGGCGCCCAGGTGGCGCGATAGGTCAGGCCAATCTGCCGCGACTGCCAACCGACCTTGACCTTGACTTCCGTGACCAGCCCCTTGGATATTTCCGCGCGCGCCTGCGCACTGGAAATGCAGCCGAGATGATCGCTGTTGTCGAGGACTTCTCGCATGAACAGGATCGAACCGGCCTCCGTGATGCTGTCCGGCTGACCGAGCCCGGCAAAGAATGCGTTGAACTGGTCGCGTGCGGGCGTCCCCTGACGGGGAACCACCCAGGCGTATTCCCTGAGCTCCGCAAGGCTTACATCCTCCCGGCCGGCCAGCGGATGGTGATTGCCGGCCAGCACCGTGAGCTTGTCTGAAAACAGAGGCTCCTGAACGATGTCTCCGATCGGCGCCGGCACCCTCAGCGCCCCGACGATCATGTCTATTTCGCCCCGCCTGAGCCCGCCCAGCAACTCGTCATAGAGCCCGTCCATAATCAGGACGGGATGGTGGGGACGCTGCTGACGGAAGCGCACCAGGGTCCGAGGCAACAGCACGGATCGCGACAGCGGCAGTGCGCCGATGACGATGCGGCCGGCCTCGCTGCCATCGAGTTCCGCAAGGTCCGCCTCGAGTTGATCCAGTTCCCGAAAGGCCAGCATCACCGCCTGCACCAGCGTGCGCGTGGCGCGCCCGGCAATCATGCCGAACGAGGTGCGCTCGAACAGGTTGCGGCCCGCCTCCTGTTCGAGTTGCGAGATCGCCCGATGTACGGTGGGCTGCGCGAGCCCCAGCCGGCGGGCGGCGAGCGTGAAATTCTCGGTTTCGTGCACGGCGACCAGAGCCTGCAATTGCGCTGTGGTTGCGGTCAGCCGCAGACGCGGCGAGATATCGGAGAGCGCCGGATCGAGGAGAGCGAAGGCGCGCTTCACCCGGTTGGCAAGAACCTCGCCGCGCAGCGTGGCGAAAAACCCCTGCCGGGTCCGGTCGAAAAGCGGACCGCCGGCCTCATTCTCCAACTTGCCGAGCGCTTGCGTCACCGCAGGCTGCGACACATGGCAGACCTCCGCCGACTGCGTCAGCGACCCGGTCTTCACGACCGACAGATACAGGCGAAGATGGCGGAGGTTGCGTGAAATCACATTCGATCCAATAATGTCTTGAGACGGTCCTTGAGATCGGCGGCTCCGGGATCGGCATGCAGCGCGCCGATGCGCTCCTGCCATTGTGCAGTCGCTGAACTCATGGCTCCGGAAAAGCCAAGTTCCTGTATCGTCAGCGCGACTTCCCGCATTTCCGCCGCCCGGCGCATGCCGTGCACCATCATGCGCTCCAGATTGTAGGCGCCGCGGCGGCGCCATTCGAACGCCGGGTCGGATGCCTCGAGGGAGGCAATGACGCTCTCCTCCACGCCGGCCCGCTGCGCGGCAAGGAAACATTCCGCAGTCAGCGCCTCGATGCCCTTGACCATCACCGAGCGGATCATCTTGATCGACGAAGCCTGCCCCACCTCGCTTCCGGCGATCTGCGGGCACATGTCGAGCGATTGCAGCGCGGCGGCGGCGTCTTCGGCATGCGGTCCGGACACCAGCATCGGCACGCGATGGCGCTTGGGGTAGACCGGCGCCATGACCGCCACATCGACGTAGCGCCCGCCGGCCTTCTCGATGACCTCCGCCGCCCGGCGTTTCGTCCCTGGCGCGCAGGAGTTGCAGTCGAACCAGAACGCCCCAGGTGCAATACCGTCGGCAGCAGCGCTGGCGGCTATCAACGCCTGATCGGCCGTCACCACGCTGAAGACCGCATCCACGCCGGCAAGCGCTTGCTGGGCCGTCTCGCAGCCTGCAACGTCATGTTCCGCGTATCGCGCCTGCATCGCCGCGCCGCCATCGATATCGAAGGCGGTCAGCCTCAGGGGTCGCCCTGCCCCCCAACCACTGACGAATGCCGCCGCGGCCTCGCCGAAACCGATGAAGGCGAGCCGCTCAACTTTGCCGGAATTACTTTTCATGTCGATCTCCAAATATGTCCGAAGACTGGCAAACGGCATCCGGCTTCACCAGCGTTCATAGCATGAACTTATGCTACGGCACAGGCTTTCGAATTGTCGGCACACGGGGCGGTATGGAATGTCTCCTGCAACGAAACCCAAGGAGAGCAAACATGTCTGCCAAAAAAACCGCCCTCGTTATTTCTGCACACGCCGCGGATTTCGTTTGGCGCTGCGGCGGTGCCATCGCTCTTCATGCATCCATGGGTTATGAGGTGACGGTCGCCTGCCTGTCCTTCGGCGAACGCGGTGAATCCGCGAAGCTCTGGAAGCAGCAGGGCATGACCCTGGATGTCGTCAAGAAGGCCCGCCGCACCGAAGCCGAGAAGGCCGCGGAAGCGCTCGGCGTCCACGACCTCGTCTGCCTCGATCTCGGCGACTATCCGCTGGAGCTTTCCCGCGACGACAAGAACAGTCTGGTCGACGTGATCCGCAAGGTGCAGCCGTCCTTCATGCTGTCGCATTCGCAATACGACCCTTACAACACCGATCATATGTACGCGACACAGGTGGCGCTGGAATGCCGGATGATAGCCCAGGCCTGGGGCCACAACCCCGGAGAAAAGGTGCTGGGCGCGCCGCAGCTCTACCTGTTCGAGCCGCACCAGACCGAGCAGATGGGTTGGAAGCCCGACACCTTCCTCGACATCACCCCGGTCTGGGAGAAGAAGCGGGCTGCGATCGAATGCATGGAAGGCCAGGAGCATCTGTGGGAATACTACACCCGCGTAGCCATCAATCGCGCCAATCACTTCAAGCGCAATTCAGGCGGCCAGTCGGGCGGGCGCGACTGCAAATATGCCGAGGGATTCCAGTCCATCTTCCCGCGCACGGTCGACGAACTCTAATCGGGACTCCCGGAGGATAGCATGACGGAACCCTGCTTTGACCTTGCCCATCTCGCGCATGTCGAGATGTACACCGACCGGTTCGAGGAAAGTCTCGATTTCTTCACGCGCATCTACGGCCTGAAGCTGTCCGGGATGGACGAGAATTCCGCCTATCTGCGCGCCTGGGACGACTACGAATTCCACTCGCTGAAGCTGACACGCCACCACACCACCGGCGTCGGCCACATCGCCTATCGCGCTTCGTCGCAAGCGGCTCTCATGCGCCGGGTCAAGGCGATCGAGGAAAGCCGGTACAAGGTGATCGGCTGGGTCGACGGCGACCGTGGCCATGGCAAGGCCTTCCGTTTCGAGGATCCGTTCGGCCATGTCTTCGAGATCTACTGGGATACCGTCTGGTACGAGGCACAGGAAGAAGCAGAGAAGGCCGCGCTGAAGAACACCGCCTCCGCCTTCACGGGGGCTGCGCCGCGCAGGCTCGACCACCTCAATCTCCTGTCCGAGAACGTCACGGAATTCCGCGCCTTCATGGAGACCTGCCTCGGTAGCCGAGTGACGGAAATGATCCAGCTCGACAATGGCCGGCTCGGCGGTTGCTGGTTCACGGTCAACAACAAGACCTATGATCTCGCCTGCACCGAAGAGCATGGCGGCGGTCAGGGGCGGCTGCACCACGTCACCTATGCGACCGACCAGCGCGAGGACATATTGCGCGCCGCCGACATCTTTCTGCAAAACGGCGTCCACATCGAGACGGGCCCGCACAAGCACGCGGTCCAGGGCACCTTCTTCCTCTATGTCTGGGAGCCGGCGGGAAACCGGGTAGAGCTCGCCAATTCCGGCGCGCGCCTCATTCTCGCACCGGACTGGCACCCGGTCGTCTGGACCGAAAAGGACCGCAAGAAGGGCCAGGCCTGGGGCCTGAAGACCATTGAGACTTTCCACACCCACGGCACCCCGCCGGTTGAAACGAAGGGACACTGACATGGCCGTCGTCATCCAGAATATTGTGCGCGCCGATCAGGCGATCATCGATCGGCTGGCTGCAGCAGGCGTTGCCACCGTCCATGAGGCCCAGGGCCGCAAGGGCATGCTGTCGAGCCGCATGCGGCCGATCTATGCCGGCGCGCAGATCGCCGGTTCCGCCGTCACCATTTCCGCCCCCCCCGGCGACAACTGGATGTTGCACGTGGCGATCGAACAGCTAAAGCCCGGTGACATCCTCGTGCTGGCGCCGACATCGCCCTGCGACAACGGCTACTTCGGCGACCTGCTCGCCACATCCGCCATGGCGCGCGGCTGCCGCGGCCTCATCATCGACGCCGGCGTGCGCGACATCCGCGACCTGACGGCGATGGGTTTCCCCGTCTGGTCGAAGGCGATCTCGGCGCAGGGCACCGTCAAGGAAACACTCGGTTCGGTCAACGTGCCGATCGTCTGCGCCGGCGCGCAGGTCGATGCCGGTGACATCATCGTCGCCGACGATGACGGTGTGTGCGTCGTCAGGCGCGAGGAGGCCGAAACGGTGCTCGCGGCCGCCGAAAAGCGTCTTTCCGCAGAGGAAGCCAAGCGCAGGCGGCTTGCCGCAGGTGAACTCGGTCTCGACATTTACGACATGCGGCCGCGACTGGCCGAAAAGGGTCTGAAATATGTATGAGGACGGTATTCCCTGCCTCTGGATGCGTGGCGGGACATCGAAGGGTGCATATTTTCTGGCGAGCGACCTGCCCTCCGAGCCCGAGGCCCGCAATGCGCTTCTTCTGAGGATCATGGGATCGCCCGACCCGCGGCAGATCGATGGTATCGGCGGCGGCGATCCACTGACCTCCAAGGTCGCGATCCTCTCTCCCTCAACCCGGGACGATGCCGATGTCGATTACCTGTTCCTGCAGGTCTTCGTCGACCAGGCGCTCGTCAGCGATGCGCAGGGCTGCGGTAATATCCTGGCAGGCGTCGGACCGGCCGCGATCGAACGCGGACTTGTCGCGGCGACCGGCAACCAAACGCAGGTGCGCATTCACATGGTCAACAGTGGCGAGATCGCGCTTGCGCGCATCCAGACGCCGGGCGGCCGCGTCAGTTATGCCGGCGCCACAGGGATTGCCGGCGTGCCCGGGGTCCATGCCGCGGTGCCCCTGCTCTTCCTCAACATCGCCGGCTCGATGTGCGGCTCGCTCCTGCCGACCGGCAACGCCGTCGACGTTATCGACGGCATCGACTGCACGCTGATCGACAACGGCATGCCGTGCGTCATCATGCGCGCCGCCGATTTCGGCCTGTCCGGCAAGGAAGACCGCGAAGAGATCGAGGCCATGAACGAGCTCAAGGCGCGCATCGAGGCCATCCGCCTGAAGGCCGGTCCAATGATGAACCTCGGCGATGTCGAAAAGGCGTCGGTGCCGAAGATGACGCTTGTCTCCGCGCCGGACCAGGGCGGCGCGATAGCAACCCGAAGTCTCATTCCGCATCGCGTCCATGCCTCGGTCGGTGTGTTTGCCGCCATCACCGTGGCAACGGCGACACGGCTCGCCGGAAGCCCGGCGGCCGCGCTTTGCAAGCCTCCCGCCGACGGACGCTATCGCATCGAACACCCGACCGGCGATATGGAGGTCTTCCTCGATGTTGCGGAAGACGGGTCGATCAGGGGAGCAGGAAACGTCCGCACGGCTCGCAAGCTCTTTGACGGCAGGGTTTTTGTATAGCCAGCGGGATTGACTCTGTTGAAGATATTCCGCCTGGCTGTAATGAGACCTTCCTACACTTCATTCAGGCGGTTTTGGCTTCGAGATTCTGTGAGAGCCTCTCCACGAATGTCGCCAGTTAGATTGAAAATTGCAGCCTGTCCCTTGCGTAAGGCGGGCATGCCCTCGAGTCCCTTGATCGTCGCGTGTGCCGTTTTCAGCTTCTGACCGGCTTGATGAGCTGTTCCAACTCGCCATGGTCAGCCACAACGACGTTGTTCAGATATTTGACCCGCCGGTGCACAAGCTCTTTCGGGCCTTTGTCATCAGCCTTCAATCCCGAGATCGCGATGCCGTAGGTCGGCGCCTTGTCGGTTTTGATGACTGTTGGCTTTTTCCAATCCTTCAAGCCATTCAGAGCCTTGCCGAGAAATCACTTGGCTGCTTTGGCATTGCGCGTCGGCGACAGATAGAAATCGATCGTGTTGCCGTACCGGCAAAGGATGAACCGTGGGGAGAGGGTAGTCGCCCTCTCCCGGCGATCGATCCTAAAACTTGGTGGCAAAGTTGACCCAGACAGCGTTACCTTGAGCTCGGTTCTCTGCGAAAACTTCGTGTTGCCACGACGCGCTGACCTGCATCCCTGGATTGAAACTGTAGCTGATCGACGGACCGATGGCGAAGCCCTTGCCGCGATGTCCGTCTGCGGCAACCCCGGGTCCGGAGTCGTCCGAGATCTGCTGGAGATAATAGCCGACCGCGCCAACACGCCATTTATCGAAGTTCCAACCGACCGCATAGTCCAGGACGAATTCCGTACCGGACGTGTAGTCCGTGTCAGTATTCTCCGTGTTGAATATCAGGCGGGCCGTCGCGCCGACCTCCAGACCCTGCGGATCCAAATAGTGATAGCCGAGGGTCGGCTGAACGGACCAGTGGTTGACGCCGATATTGGCGATGTCGGAGGCGTCGTACTGGCCGGTTGGCAATGCCACGTCGACACCCACGACGAACGTATTGTTGCGATCCGGGTGCCAGGCGAGTCCCACGGAGGTGGTGATGTCGGCGAGGCCGAGCGTGGTGTCGTCACCGAATGGCAACGACATGTCGAGATGGACGACCGGAACGACGAGTTGTCCCCAGAGCTGGGCGCCCCCGATTTCGATGTCACTGACGTAGAGGAAGCGGAAGGTTTCCGCCAGCGCCTTGACCTCGAAGTCGATCGGCACCCTGTCGCCGTTCGAGTCGTTGGTCCGGTCGGCGGTGAAATAGTTGGTCTGGGAAAGAAAATAGAGACCGGGATAGGGTGGAATGCTCGCAGCGAAGAATTGCGCCGAACCTGGCGAATACTGCGTGTTGCCGTTCTCGGCGGCCTGCACTTGACAGAGCGCTGTTGCCGATAGTGCCGCGGCAAGCCCGAATTTCCTGAATTTCATTATTCATCCTCCTCACATGAACAACGACGACGATACCCGCGAGAAGGGCTCCGGGTTGCAAACGCGCGCAAGACGTCATTCTCGCGGTAAGCGAGCCTGGTCATCCAGATTGCCTGCTGTCCTCCCCCTCGGCGGCCACCTCGCCACCGGCGCATCGAGATTCCCTAATCTAGGGAAATTCGATACGACCTGAAATCCGAACTAAGTCGGCACTTGACGAATGTAAAATGGTCATTGGCAATACGAGCTATTCGCAGAATAAATACCCGGCTCGGATATATTCATCACGTCGCGGGATATATGCCTTTGACCGTGCCATCCTCAGCGATCGAGTGCACCGCCTCATGAATCTGCTCGCGGATCCACGAAAGGGCCGGATCACGTGTCCGGTAACTGTGCCACTGAAGCGACTGCTGCAGCGCGGGCAGCGGAAACGGCGGCTCCACGATCTTGACGCCGCCGAGCTTCGACAGGACCTCTGCCAGGCTCCGCTGCACCAGACCGACCCTTCGGCTTCCGCGAACAAGTAGCGGTAGCGACGTGAAGAAATAGGTGGTCACCTCGATCCTGAGCTTGATACCAACGCGATCGAAGGCCCGTTGGGCGAAGCTTTCCCCGCCATTGGGCGGTTGCATCACGACGTGACCGGCGGACAGAAAGTCGGCCTCCGACATCACACCGGAGGAGAACGGCCCGTCCGCATCGACGACACAGCAAAGCCTATCCTCAAGCAGCGTTTCCATCGGATGATTGGTTGAACAGAAGACGGTGGGCGCGATCAGCAGGTCGGCCTCTCCACGTTCCAGCAGAAGGTGCGGATAGTTCTGCTGTGGCTTGAATTCGATCTGGATGGCGGGCGCCAGTTTCTCCAGACGCTGGAGAAACGCCGGCATGATTGTGAGGACAGTATAGTCCGACACGATGAAGCTGAAGCTCCGGCTCGAGTCCCCAGGAGAGAACGACGGGGTTGAAACGACGGCTGCCTCGATCCGGACGATGATGTCGCGCACTGGCTGTTCGAGCGATGCGGCCAATGGTGACAGTTCCATGGATCGCCCGACCTGAATGAGAAGCGGATCGTCGAAATAATCCCGCAACCGCCCGAGCGCATTGCTCATCGCTGACTGTGTGATGAACATTTCCTCGGCCGCACGGCTGACGTTGCGGACACGGATCAGCGTATCGAGCGCCGCCAGCAGGTTCAGATCGAGGTTCTTGAAACGCATGAGTCCCCCTCCCAGATATTCATGGCGTAAATATAAATCATTTATCAAAGCAATTTTGTAAACAGATTGATTTTCGTTAAGTCTCCCCTCGGGAGGAAATGATTGTCATGTGGCCGGCCGAGCCATGCCGTCAGTCGAATCTCCTCCCGATGAAATTTGCGCCGCCAGCGGCGGCCTCGAGGAGACCCAATGTTCAAGTATTTTCCGACCAACTACGTCTGGAACCTCTCGGTCAATCTGTCGATCGAGATGGGCGCCCGGATGGGAGAGATCGAGGAAATGTGCGCCCCGCTGCAGGACGCGGCCAGGGCGCCGGATGCCGCCGGAACGCAGGCATTCCGCGAAACCTGGATTCATATGGCGGACAAGCTCGTTTCCCTTGCGGAAGAGGACGAAGCCAAGGGTCGGCTGATTTCGGCCGGCGACAAGCTGATCCGTGCCGCCAACTACATACTGACCGCCGAGCGCCTGCTGGCACATGGTTCGGAAGGTCGCGTGGCTCTTTACCAGCACTTTCTTTCCACCTTCGAGAAAGGTCTGGCGCTGTCCGGCTCGCCCTGTCGCCGGGTGGAGATTCCCTACGAAGGAACGCATCTTTCGGCGCTCTATGTGCCCGCCGAAGGCGTCGAGGGCCCCGCACCGCTGCTGGTCCAGGTCAACGGCCTCGACAGCACCAAGGAGATGAAACTTCTCGTCGGCCTGCCGGGCTGGCTCGCCAAGCGCGGCGTGGCCTCGCTGATCGTCGACCAGCCGGGCACGGGCGAAGCGCTTCGCCTTCAGGGGCTCACCGCCCGCTTCGACAGCGAGCATTGGGCCAGCCGCGTCGTCGATTGGCTGGAGGGCCGGCCGGACGTCGATCCCAGGCGCATCGGCATGGAAGGCGTGTCGCTCGGCGGCTACTACTGTCCGCGCGCGGTCGCCTTCGAGCCGCGGTTTGCCTGCGGCGTCGTCTGGGGTGCCAATCACGACTGGCGGGACGTGCAGAAGAAGCGCCTTGCCCGCGAGGGCAATTTCCCCGTCCCCCACTACTGGAGCCACGTCATGTGGGTCTGGGGCGCCAAGGACATGGACGAGTTCATGCAGATCGCCGAAAACATTCATCTGAACGGCATCCTCGACCGGATCCGCGTGCCTTTCCTCGTGACCCATGGCGAGAAGGACAGCCAGATCCCCCTTCAGTGGGCGCATGCCACCTACGATCAGCTGGTCAACAGCCCGAGGCGCGAACTGAAGATCTTCGACGAGCGCACCGGCGGCGTGCAGCATTCGAGCTTCGACAATTCCGCCAATGCCGGCGCCTATATCGCCGACTGGGTCGCGGAAACCCTTGGCGGAAGCACGGTCGCGGAGCAAGCAGCATGACGATCAAGACAATGATCTGCGGTCGGCGGCGTCTCGGGCAGACGCTTGGCGAAAACCGTGCGCACATGAAGGACCATCACGGCAGGCTGGTGCTGGACTACATCGCCCGCGAGCCGTCCCAGGCGCCGCGCCGCTACGTCCAGAACCATGTCTTCGACGGCATTTATTTCGGCGGTGACGGGCAGCCCAAGGCCCTCTCGCTCGGTCTGGATTTTGTCACCGAAGTCTGGTTTCCGGACATGGCGGCGGCGAAATCCTCGCGCGAGACGCCCTTTTATCTCGAGCAACTGCAGCCGGACGAACCCAAGATGGTGGATGAATCCTCCGTCCTCGGCCTTCCGGTCACCGAAGAATTGATCCTGCCGCCGGGCGTGCGGGACGGCGCCGTGAAAGTCTTCCTGTTCTGGTTCAACAATGCACCGGACGCCAAGACAGTGCCCGAAGCCGCCAAGGGCCCGGGCTACGGCATGTTCGGCCAGTGTCGCAACCTGCCGCTGTTTCCGGGACCGATCGAGGCCGTCGACGAATTCTGGCTGCCGGACGAGGCCGCCGGGCTTGCCTTCGCGCAGGCCTGCCGCGATGCCGCCGGGGCATTCGTTCCCTCCGACACACGTTACTGCCTGGCGATCGCCCGCGAACATGTTCTCCACGCAGGCTAATCAAGACATCGGAATAGAAAGGAATGTCCCATGAACATCATAGGACCTGATTATCTCGTCTTCGGCGTTGACGATGTCGCCGCCTGTTGTGAGTACCTGGATGCCTTCGGCCTGAAGCCGACGGACGTTACCGCTGCCGGCGGCCTGTTCGAGGCGCTGGACGGCACCGGCATCATCATCCGCCACAAGTCCGATCCGTCGCTGCCTCCGCCGTTGCCGACGTCGAACATGCTGCGCCAGCAGGTCTATGGCGTGCGCTCCGCCGAGGATCTCGACGCGATCGAAGCGGAGCTTTCCAGGGACCGTCGGGTGGCGCGCCTGTCCGACGGCTCGATCGAACTGAAGGATGACCATGGCTTCGAACTGAGATTCCAGGTCACGATCCGCCGCGAACTCGTCATGCCCGCGGAAAAGATCAATGCACCGGGCGCGCCGGCGCAACGCAAGCCGAACGAAATCGGCGTCTGGGAAGAAATGCCGGCGTTGCCGCGCACGCTCAGCCATGTCGTGCTGTTCGTTCCCGACATTGAAATCGCCACCCGCTTCTACTGCGACCGCCTCGGCTTCGTGATCACCGACACGCTGACGGGGGCGGGTCCCTTCCTGCGGCCGAAGGCGAACGACGACCACCACACGCTCTTCTTCATCCGCACGCCTGAATACATGAAGGGGTGCGAGCACCTCGCCTTCCACATGGGCGGCCCGACCGAGCTGATGGTTGCCGGCACGCGCTTCGTGAAGAAAGGCTATCAGAGTTTCTGGGGCCCCGGCCGGCACAAGTTCGGTTCGAACTGGTTCTGGTACTTCAACAGCCCGCTCGGCTGTCACTTCGAATATGACGCCGACATGGACAAGCATGACGATAGCTGGGTTGCCCGCGAAGCGCCGATGGGCGCCGAGGCCTCGCAGATCGTGTTGTTCGAAATGCGCGAGAAGTGGGCTCCCACCGGAGGTCCGCCGCCCGGCGCGAAGGGCTGACCCATGCAGGGCGCCGCGCGAAAACTCCACTATCTGTGCCGGTCCAACGAGATCGGCGAGGCCGAGGCGAAAGGCTTCGGCCCCTTTGACGGAGCGCGCCGGAAGATCGTCCTGATCCGGCGCCAGGGCGTTCTCTACGCCTGGCTCGATGCCTGCCCGCACTACTCCACCGGCACGCCGATGGCATGGAAGACAGACGCCTACCTGAATGGCGAGAAGACCCATCTGACGTGCCACTCGCATGGCGCGCTTTTCGAAATCGATACCGGCCAATGCGTTCTTGGACCTTGCCTGGGACAAAAACTGACAGCCGTAGACATTGCCGTGAGCGACGAGGGGGAGATTTTCGTCGCCGCACCCCCAGAGGAGGAAACCACATGAATTCAAATTCCAAAGTGCTTGTCATCGGCGGCGGCTTCGCCGGCATGACCGCGGCGCTGCAACTGTCCCGCAAGGGCTTCGAGGTGGATCTCGTCGAGATCGACGCCGGGTGGCGCTCCTATGGCGCCGGCATCAGTCTGCACGGCTCGACGCTTCGGGTATTGCGGGATCTCGGCCTGATCGAGCGGTTTCTCGAGGAAGGCTTCGCCAGCGATGGCGTGCAACTGCGCGGGCCGGACGACTCCGTGCTTGTTACGCTGCCGACCCCGCGCGTGGCCGGCGCCGACATCCCCGGCGACGGCGGCATCATGCGTCCGGCGCTCGCCAAGATCCTTTCCGAAGCCGTACGCTCTTCCACCACCAAGGTTCGCTTGGGGCTCACCTTCACCGACATCGTCCAAGGCGACGATGGAGTGCATGTTACCTTCGGCGGCGGCAGTTCGGAGACCTACGATCTCGTCGTCGGCGCGGACGGCCTCTATTCCGCCGTCCGTGCCAAGATCTTTCCCGAGGCTCCCAAACCGCGCTTCATCGGCCAGTCGGTCTGGCGCGCGGTGCTGCCAAGGCCCAAGGGCATCGATACCGTCGCCATGTGGATGGGCCCGAAGCTCAAGGTCGGCTTGAACGGCGTCAACAAGGACCAGGCCTACCTGTTCCTGACCGAAGACCGCCCCACCAACGACTTCGTTCCGCCGGAGGTGCTGGTTGAAACCTTGCGGGGCCTGCTGGAGCGCTTCCCCTCCCCGATCATCCGCGGGATCGCCTTGGAGCTGTCCTCCGAGCACCAGGTCATCTACCGCCCGCTCGAGCAGATGCTGTTGCCACGGCCCTGGTTCAGGGGCCGCGTGGTGCTGATCGGCGATGCCGTGCATGCCACGACACCGCATCTGGCAGCTGGCGCCTGCATCGGCATCGAGGACGCGATGGTGCTGGCCGAAGAGCTTGGCCAAGGCGCCGATCTCGGTTCCGCCCTTGCCGCATTCGAAGCAAGACGCTGGGAGCGCTGCCGGATGGTGGTCGAGAATTCCGGCCAACTGGCCGACATCGAAATCCATGGCGGCAGCCGCGACGCACATGCCGCGATCATGCAGGCTTCCATGAAAACGCTGGCGGAAGCCATCTGAAAAAAGTCGCGGCGGTGCAGCGATTTGGGAGATCGCGCACCGATGGCCGCCGTTCAATTTGCTGGAGGAGCACGAATGTCAGGACAAAAATTCGGAGTGGCCGGGGTAACCGCCCTCATCATCGGCCACTTCTCGGGGATGCTGGATCTCATCGCGCTGCCCGTCTGGGTCGGCGCGCTGGTCGAGCATTACGGTTTCAACCCGCAGCAGGCGGGTGGGCTGGCAACCCTGTTCCTCGTCGGCGCGGTCGTCGCAAGCGCCTTGGTCGCGCCACGCTTCGACAGGATGAACCAGAGACTGGCCGCGACCTTGGGCTTCGGCGTGGCCGCAGCGGCTTTCCTGCTCGCGTCCACACAGGCCGGCTTCATGCCGCTCGCCCTGCTCCACCTCGTCGCGGGCCTGTCCGTCGGCGTCGCGCTCTCCATGGTGCACGGGACAATGGGACACGCCGCCAATCCGCATCGCCTATACGCGCTGGCCGGCATTGCGCTTGGCCTGCTGGCCATCATTCTGCTTGCCGTCATTCCACAGTTGCTGATCGCCTATGGCGGCCCGGTTCTTTTTCAGGTCTTCGCCGGGATCATGGCGGTCGCCACCATCAGTTCCGCGCTGCTGTTCCGCAACCCCGTGAACGGCGTCGAACACCAAAGGCGGCCCTTCAGCCGCGCCGTCTGGCTCACCATCTTCGGCATCAGCATCATGACCTTCAACCAGGCGATGGTGTTTTCCTTCGTCGAGGTGATCGGCAAGACGCGCGGCTTCTCACCCGATAGCGTTCTCGCCGTCCTGATCGCGCTGGGTTTCGTCAACTTCATCCTGCCGTCTCCGTTGGCAGCATTCCTGCAGACGCGCGTCTCGGCGACGCTGGTCACCCAGATCGGACCTGCGGTTCAGGCCGTTCTCGCCGTCATCGTCACATCGGCGACGACCTTCACCCTCTGGGCGCCCGCCGCTGCGGTGTTCGTCTCCATCCAGATCTTCACCCACACTTTCGCCTTCGGGCGACTGGCCAAGCTCGATCCGACGGGGCGCGCGGTTGCCGCCACGCCGGCGATGCTGATGGTCGGCGCTGCACTCGGGCCGATCGTCGGCGGAGCGCTCGGCCAGAACCTCGGTTATTCGGCACTCGGCGTCGCCGCCATCGTGGTGGGCATCATCTCCATCGGCTTCTTCACCAAGGCGAAAGGCGCATGACAAACTTTCCCCCCATCACCCGCGTCGTGACCGGACACAGCCAGGACGGGCGCTCCATTCTGACCGAGGTCGGACCGCTGCCGACCGTCGTGGAGATCACCGCCATTCCGGGCACCGTATTCCATGAGGTCTGGTCGACGGCGGAGAGCCCCGCGCGCGTCGCCAACGACGGCGACCCGACGCTTGGGGCCCTCGTGCTGCCCCCGCCTCCCGGCGGCACCCGCATTCGCTTCGTCGACATTCCACCGGACACCGAGGATTTCCTGATGTCGGGGGCCGGGCGGATGGGCGAGGCGTTCGAGCAGATCGGCGACAAGGCCGCCTCGACGGTCAAGGAGAGCTCTCCGCATCCGCTGATGCACCGGACGGAATCGATCGACTACGGCATCGTCATCGAGGGCGAAATGACCCTGGTGCTGGATGATGGCGAGGCGCTTCTGAAGCCCGGTTCCGTGGTCGTCCAGCGCGGCACCAACCATGCCTGGGCCAACCGCTCCGGCAGGATGTGCCGGATGCTCTTCGTGCTCGTCTCGGGCACCTACGATCCCACGCTTGCCGCGAGCCTCGCGGGGAGATGACGCGCAATTCCCCGAAGGCCTGGCAGGCCTCGAACGGTAGCAAATGAGGTCCCCATGAAGTTCGCAACCTATCATGACGGAAGCCGCGACGGCCAATTGTGGGTCGTCTCGCGCGATTTGACGCGGGCAATACCGGCGACCGGCATTGCACCCTCCCTGCTCTTCGCCATCGAAGACTGGGATGCCATTTCTCCGCGCCTCGCCAGCCTCTACGACCGGCTGAACGCGGGCGAGGAACCATTCGCGACCCGTTTCGAGCCGCAACGCTGCCTGGCTCCCCTGCCGCGCGCGCCGCAATGGCTGGATGCCTCGGCGTTTCTCAACCATGGACGGCTGATGGACAAGGCCTTCGACAATCCGCCCAATCCGGATTTCGAGACGATCCCGCTGATCTATCAGGGCGCCAGTGACGATTTTCGTGGTCCGCTTGCCGATGTCGAATTCCCCGACGACGCGCTGTTGATCGACATGGAAGGCGAGTTCGGCGTCGTGCTCTCGGATGTGCCGATGGGGACGACGGCCGAGCAGGCGGAAGCCTATATACGCCTGCTGATGCAGATCAACGACTGGTCGCTGCGCGCGCTGGGTCCGCGCGAAATGCGCGCCGGGTTCGGCTTCCTGCAGGCAAAGCCCTCCACCGCCTTTGCGCCCGTCGCGATCACGCCGGATGAGCTTGGCCCGCAATGGGCGAAGGGACGCGTCAACCTCCCCTTGCATGTCGAAATCAACGGCCGTGAAGTCGGACGCGCCCGTGGCGACGAGATGCATTTCTCCTTCGGCCAACTGATCGCCCATTGCGCCCGCACCCGCAGGCTATCCGCAGGGACGATCGTCGGCTCGGGCACTGTCTCCAATGCGGATCGAAACGCCGGCTCGTCCTGCATATCGGAAATCCGCGTGATCGAACTTCTCGACGAAGGCGCCGCGCGCACGCCCTTCCTCACCTGGGGCGATCGCGTGCGGATGGAGGCGCGTCTGCCGGATGGCTCCGCCCCCTTCGGGGTGATCGACCAGAGCGTGGTGCGGACCTGATGCGTATTCTGGTCACCGGCGCCGACGGCTTTCTGGGACGGGGTCTGGCCGCCGCTTTCCCCGAGGTCTATCCCGATGCGCAAAGGATTGTCCTGACGGACCGGGCCTTTTCCGGGCCGGCTCCGTCCGGTTCGGAAGCGATCGCCGGCGATCTCGGCGACCAGGATTTTCTCACGGATCTGCTGGAGCCGGGTTTCGATCTTGTCTTTCATCTGGCAAGCGTTCCGGGCGGCCTGGCCGAGCGGGAACAGGATCGTGGCCACCACGTCAATCTGCTGGCGCCCCTGGCTCTCGCGCGCGCGGTAGCGGCAAATCACCCCGGCGCCCGCTTCGTGTTTGCCTCCTCAATCGCCGTATACGGCGACCTGGATGAATACCCCGTGACGGCGGAAACGCGGCCGGCGCCGCTTATCACCTACGGCGCTCACAAGCTGATGATGGAGATCCTGCTCACCGACATGACACGACGCGGGGCGCTGTCGGCCATAAGCCTGCGCTTTCCCGGCATCATCGCCCGACCGGTCGGCGAAAGCGGACACGGATCGGTGTTCATGAGCCAGATCTTCCACAGCATCGCCGCTGGCGAGACCTATGACTGTCCCATTCCCGCGGCCAGCACCTGCTGGTGGATGTCGAGGAAAGCGGCTGTCTCCACCCTGTTGCACGCCGCAAGGCTCGCCGACTCCGTCCAGACCGTCGTCCAGCCTCCGGTCCTGCATGCCGATCTGAACGAGGTCTGTGACGCGGTCTGCCGCGTCACCGGCAAACAGGCCCATATCCGCTGGGGCGATGACGACAACCTGCGACGCATCTTCGGCGCCATGCCGCCGCTCGACGCCACACCGGCGCTCGCCCTCGGCTTCCGCGCCGACGCCAATCTCGACACGCTGGCGAAAGCCGCACTTTCAGGAGACTGACCCATGAAGATCATCGACCTCTCGGTGGCCATCGAGAACGACATTCCCGCCGACCCGCCAGGGCTCGGTCCGAGGATCAGCTACACCAACCATGCGGAGGGCGCGGAAGAAGTGCTCCGCTTCTTCCCGGGCCTCGATATCGCCGAGGTTCCGGGCGGCGAGGGCTGGGCTGTCGAACAACTGCACCTGACAGCCCATGCCGGCACGCACCTGGATGCACCCTGGCACTTCGCCTCCACCATGAACAACGGCGAGCGTGCCTGGACCATCGACGAGGTGCCGTTGGACTGGTGCATCCGACCGGGCGTGAAGCTCGATCTGCGCGGGCTTCCCGATGGCCATGTGGCGACAGCCGCAGACATCGAGGCTGCCGTGAAGGCCACGGGCCGCGCGCTGCAACCCTTCGACATCGTGTTGGTCAACACCGCCGCAGGCGCCGCCTATGGCCGCCCGGACTTCCTTGGCCGCGGCTGCGGCATCGGTCGCGAAGCGACGCTTTGGCTGATGGCGCAGGGTATCCGCATCGCCGGCACGGACGCCTGGTCGTGGGATGCCCCCTTCCCTGTCACGGCAAAACGCTTCGCCGAAACCGGCGATGCAGGTCTTATCTGGGAAGGCCACAAGGCTGGTCGTGAAGGCATTTTCATGCACATGGAGAAGCTGACGCGGCTCGACGAACTGCCGCCCCACGGGTTCACCGTGTCCTGCCTGCCGGTCAAGATCAAGGGCGGATCAGCGGGTTGGTGCCGGGCGGTGGCAATTCTTTGATCTGAAGTGCCTCCCTAAGCGATTTTGCGAGGAAGCTTGCGCCGTTGAACTCCACTCTATGCATCGGATAGGCCCGGAGTCCAACCGATCTCCGACGCCCAGAGGTCCGCGCGTCGGGCAAATCCCCCAAGGTGGTCCGACTGGCTCTGTTGCAGAAGTTTTGTCGCTGCTGCGTGAAAGAGCGCCGAATATTCTCAACGAGATTGTCAATGAGCGATTTCAAGTGGCGGAATAAACAGTACGAACCGAAGAGCCCGTGGCATCCTATTGCGCGGCGAAGCACGGTCAGTCGACAGGGATCGGTTCGAGCGCAGAATTTCAGGGCCAGCGGTCATATCAAACCGCGCTTAAAGGCCGGAGACATGACTGCGCACCGACCCGCCAAGCTCTAGCATCGACTGAAGCTCCTTGCCGGGCGGGCGCCATCCAGACATTGCGATAGTGTCTGCATTCCCTTTTCCCGGCGCCAAGTTCTTGCGGCAATCAGGCAATTGCGCCGGTCACGGCTTTCCAATGCGCTGTTGCGCGGATGCGGTGAACGTGAGTGGCAAGGACGGATCGTTTGTGGTGTGGGGCGACGAAGAGATTTCGGAGCATCGAGAACATCGAGATGAACCGCTGCAAGCTGGCGGCTGATCGGAAACCCTCATCTTCCGTTCCCGCTTCCGCAGCGGCAGATGAGAATTTTCCGCTCGATTGTTGAGACCCTTGTGGGACCTGTGTCCGACAGCCGGCATAACGTTAAGAACGGGTTGCAAAGCAGCAAAGGCGTGTTACACATTACGCAACCGGTTTACTCAACCGGTTCACTACGAGCTCGAATTGATCTCCGATTTTCGTGCTCCTCGATATTCAAAAAAGCGCGATCTCAAGGTCGGCCAAAAAAGGGGTTCAGCAATGTCGCAGTCAAAATTTAGACAAGACGCTCTTTCGATTGCTTTGAACGGCTTCAAGAATGGGCAGATCGATCGTCGATCGTTCCTGGTTGCCATGGGTGCTTTGGGTCTGACCGTTGCGGTAAAACCGGGCAACGCTGCCGCAGATGCAAACGAAATCGTCATCTGCAACTGGGGCGGCGCCGCCGTTGACGCGCACCAGGAAGCGTTTGGAAAGCCGTTCACAGCGAAGACGGGCATTAAAGTCGTCGTAGACGGCGCAGGTCCCGATACCGCTGCAATCCGCGCGCAGGTCGAAGCCAACGCCGTTATCTGGGATGTCACGGACGGCGGCATGACCGATGCGGCAACACTTGGAAAGGGTGGATATGTGCGGCCGATCGACTATTCCGTTGTCGACAAGAATAAAGTCGGCCCGGGAATGGCGGCGGAATTCGGAATTGCCAACTATGTCTTTGCCAATGTTCTTGCCTACAATTCCGAAATGACCAAGGGCGTTGCGCCGTCCGGATGGGCGGACTTCTTCGACCTTGAAAAATTCCCTGGCAAGCGGACGATGTGCAAATATGTGCAGGGTCAGCTTGAGGCGGTGTTGCTTGCAGACGGTGTGGCCCCGAAAGACATTTACCCGCTCGACCTGGACCGCGCCTTCAAAAAGCTGAAGCCGCTCCTTCCGCACCTGATTTTCTGGGATAGCGGCGCACAAAGCCAGCAACTGTTCCGCGACGGCGAGGTGGTCATGGGCAATATCTGGCACTCGCGTGCGAATTTGCTCAGCAAGGAAACCAAGGGACGCCTGACCTGGAGCTGGGACCAGAACCTCCTCTTCCTCAGTGCCTGGTCAGTCCCGAAGGGAAATCCGGCTGGCGACAAAGTGTTCGAGTTCATCAATTCCAGCCTCGATCCTGAAGGGCAGCTGTTGCTGTTGCGCAGCATGGGTGGTGGACCGACCAACCCGAAAGCCATCGCCATGATGACCGACGAAGACAAGAAGGTCAGCCCTTCGACTCCCGAAAACGCAGTGACACAATTCAGGGTCGATCCCGCCTATTACGCGGAGAACGAAGCTGAAATTCAGAATAAGTACCTGGATTTCATTTCCTGATCCTGATGGGCGCTGTCAATCGCTATGGTCGCAAAATTTAATCGTCTGGCTTTTGCGTTAACGGTGCCTGCCAGCGCCGTTACGCTGCTTGTCTATATTGCGCCTATCCTGCAGGTCCTTGCATTGAGTTTTACCGACCCGAAGCCGGGTTTGCAAAATTATCAGGGACTTGCATCGAGCAATGCCGTCTGGAAAGTGGCGACGACGACGCTGAACGTTTCGTTGCTAACGATGGTGCTGACCGTCATCGCCGGCTATATCGTCGCCTTCGGCCTGCTGCACATGACGCTGAAAGCGCGAAACATCGCGCTTTTTTTTGTGCTCGTGCCCTTCTGGATTTCCGTCCTGGTCAGGGCCTTTGCCTGGGTCACAGTGCTTCGGCGTGAAGGCGTGATCAATTCCCTGCTGATGGATATAGGGCTCATCCACCAGCCGCTCGATCTCGTCTACAATCGTCTGGGCGCCATAATCGGGATGGTTCATTACATGATGCCGTTTGCGACGCTTCTTCTTTTCGCAAACCTTTCAGGGATCGACCACCGTATCATCCAGGCTGCCCGTTCCCTTGGAGCGCGACCGGCGACGATCTTTCTTCGTATATGGATACCGCTCAGCATGCCGGCGATCGTGGTTTCATGTGTATTTGTCTTCATCTATTCGCTGGGATTTCTGATAACGCCCCAGATTCTCGGTGCCGGGCGAACCGTCATGTTGGCTGAATTCATTGCCACCCAGATGTCGACGCTCAGATGGGGGGTAGCAACGGCGCTTGCAGTCGTTCTTCTGGTGATCTGCTCCGGCTCCGTCTTCCTGCTGATGAGGCGTCCGGCGCTGCGCGCGGCATTCGAGGGGAGGGATCTGCGATGACAGCGCGCCGTAGGTCTGCCTCTGCCCTCAACCGCATTCTCGTCGGTCTTATGCTGGCATTCCTGATCCTGCCGGTTCTCGTCGTCATTCCGGTCGCGTTGACGGATAGGGATTATCTCTCCCTTCCGGAGCATGGTCTGTCGCTCAGGCATTTCCTTTCCGTATTTGCCTGGGACGCGGGCTGGCTTCCCAGCATGTTGACAAGTCTTGCAATCGGCCTTGTTGCAAGTTTCTTTGCCACTGTGCTCGGGACTGCTTACGCTGTCGGCGCATGGTCTCTGAACGGATGGTGGCCCTCCACCACGCGAATGCTGATCCTGTCGCCGATCATCATTCCACCGATCATTTATGCGGTAGGGATTTTCAAGCTCTGGGCCAGGCTCCACATGCTCGATACGGTTATCGGCGTCGTCGTCGTCCATATCATCCTGTGCTTGCCCTTTGTGATCCTTGCGATGGGCTCGACCCTGTCCAACCTCGATCCGCGCATGGTGCAGGCCGCCCGGAGTCTCGGCGCTCGGCCGGGAACCGTCTTCTTCAGAATCGTGGCTCCCCATATCTGGCCGGGGGTTCTCTCTGCGGCGATCTTTGCCTTCATCACCTCCTGGGACGAGATAACGGTCACGCTCTTTATCACCAGTCGCACCGTCATCACTTTGCCCCGGCGTATCTGGACAAGCATCGCCGATAATGTCGACCCCGCCCTCGCCGCCGTCGCAAGCCTGATGCTGATCGTCGTCAGCCTCGGCATCATCGCCCACACGTGGCTCGCCAACCGGCAGCTGCCACCGAAAACCTGATTTTTCATATCACTTCCTGGAGTTACATAATGAGTCATACGCCTGCCATGAGCGAACACGAGTTCCGCGAGAACGAGTTCTTTCGTATATTCGCCTCGGTTCCCGAACCCGCCTTTCACGAACCGGATGAACAGACGCAGGTCTGGGGGCAGCCATGGGGATGCAACAGCGACGTTGGCCGCTTGCGCGCGGTGTTGATGCATCGGCCGGGGCGTGAACTCGATGTGATCAAGAACGTACCGATGCCGGAAGTCGGTGGCTATGGCGACCCTGAGGAGGGCTGGTACTGGATCGGCAAGGACATGCCGGATCTGGAAGCCATGCAACTCGCCCATGATCGCCTGACGGCGGCCCTGATGGCGGAGGGCGTCAAGATCCATTATGTCGGCGAAGCTGCGCCGGGCCGTCTAAACCAGGTCTACACACGTGACAACGTCATCGCGGTCAAGGGTGGAGCCATCATCACCCGCATGGCGCGCAAGGTGCGTCGCGGCGAGGAACTCCCCGTCATGCGGGCGCTGGCAAAGGCCGGATGCCCCATTCTCGGGACTGTACACGGGGCGGGTGTGTTCGAAGGTGGTGGCTTTGCACTGATCGACGACAAGACGGCGGTCTGCGCCCTCTCCATCGCCTGCAACGAGGAAGGCGTCGCCCAGGTCGAATCCTATCTACGGTCGGTGGGGGTGACGCTGATTAAGCTGCCGATGCCCGGCTACCGGATCCATATCGATGGCAGTTTCATGATGGTCGACGTGGAAACGGCTATCGTCAACACAAATGAACTGCCTTATTTCTTCATCGACTACCTGAAAAAGCGCGGCATGCGGCTGATTGATCTGCCGCCCGAGGACAATGCCTATTCGCTCAATTGCCTTGCCGTGTCGCCCGGCCGGGTAATCATGCACAGCACCGTTTCACCGCGCCTTGCCGAACGGGTCGATGCCGCCGGGATTACCGTCATACCGGTGGAATATGACGCAATCGAATCGGGCGGCGGCGGCATCCACTGCACTACGGCACCCCTGGCCCGCGACTCCATCTAGAAACAGGGGGTCTCAGAATCGCCCGCCGGGAACAACGAACATGTGCCAGAGTGTTTGGATGAACGCTCTGGCACGGTGCGTTGGGCAATGTCCCGCATTTAAAACGATCTCATCCAGGCAAAGCGACACATCATGAACCGACAGCGGATTTCAGAAATTCTTCCCGAGCTCGTTTCAATCCGGCATCATTTGCACGAGATTGCCGAGATTGGCCTCTCTGAATTCCAGACGACACGCTATATCGGTGACATTCTCGAAAGCTGGGGCTTTGTGCTTGATCGCGACTACGCCACAACGGCCATTGTTGCGACCCTTCAGCGCGGAAACGGACCGACAACCGTCGCCCTGCGTGCCGATATGGATGCATTGCCCATTCTCGAGGAAACCGGCCTTCCCTATAAAAGCACCACTCCGGGGATCATGCATGCCTGCGGTCACGATGGCCACAGTGCCATGTTGCTGGGTGCGGCCTACGCACTGTCGAAGAGCGAGGATTTCGACGGCCGGGTGGTTTTCATATTCCAGCCCGCCGAGGAGAATTTCGGCGGCGCCCAAATCATGATCGAACAGGGTTTCCTGCGGCGCTACGCCATCGATTATCTGTTTGCGCTTCACAATCTGCCCGCGCTCGAGGCGGGTAGATTTTCCCTTCGACGTGGCGCGATGATGGCATCGATCGATGTCGTCGCCGTGACAATCGCCGGACGTGGCGGCCATGGCGCATTGCCAGAAGAGACCGCAGACCCAATCGTTGCCGCCGCAACCGTCATTGTCGCGCTGCAATCGATCTTGTCGCGCAATGTCTCCCCGCACGAAGCGGCGGTGGTTACGATCGGCCAGATCCACGCCGGCTCCGCCGCAACAATCATTCCAGACAGGGTGGAGCTTGAAATCAGCCTGCGTGCGGTTCGTCCCGAGGTCCATGCGCTGCTCCGCCGCCGGATCGAAGAGATTGTCGTTGCACAGGCGGAGAGTTTCGGCACAACCGCGTCCTTCGACTGGAAAGTCGGCTATCCGGCCACGATCAATGACGATCGCGCCGCGGAAATCGCCCGCACCGCCATTCGCGAAACGTTCGGAAGCGAGCGGCTGGAAGAGCGTCCCTGTGCGCTCATGGCCAGCGAGGACTGTGCGTTCTTTCTCGAAAAGATACCGGGCGCCTATGTTTTCATAGGAAACGGCGACAGCAAGCCGCTCCACAATGCGCAGTATGACTTCAACGATGACATATTGCTGGATGGCGCCCTGTTTTTCTGCTCCGTTGTCGAGCAAGCTCTGCCGAAATAGCAAAGCGGAGGCCTCAGATGCACTGTCGCAAACGCCGCACAGTGCATCTGAGGACCGATCAGGCCTTTGCGATCAGCATGCCGGAGTTCAGCCAGAAGGGCGGCAGGCAGAGCGGGATCGCCGACAGAAGCAGGATATTGTCCTTGACCTCGACCCCCAATGTATCCCGGACGAAGCTCCGGCGGGCGTCGAATCTTGCCGATATGTCGGGATATTTCGTGCGGATTTCGGCGCGCAGAGCCTCGTCGGCAAATGTGACCGGATCTTCGCAATTCAGGGTCCAGCCATTCGGCATCGGCACCGGAATGACGTCGATCTGAAACGGCATGCCGGAGACTATCCGCTCGCCGCTGCCCGGCCTGATCGGCGAATGCATCCACTCGTCATGGCCGGTCAGATGTCCGGGATTGAGAGCGGATTTCAGACTGCCTCGCGCGAGCGTCGAGACCACCGCCTCGTGGATTGCCCCGCCTTCGACACCAATATCGGCGGTTTCATACCAGGCGAGCAAGCCTGCGAAATAATCCATCGAGACCTTCAGGAAGGCCTCGTCATGGTCGGAGATCAGGCCGGCACGCGCGGTAAGGCCTCCCCAGTAGCTGACTGCGGTCGTGATGCCGTCGCCACGCGCCGGAACCCGCGCCGTCGGACTGCGCAGCCCGATGACGGGTGCGGATGGACCGTTTGTGGCAAGCATCGGATGGCAGTTCATCGGTTCGCCCGCATAGCCCATGCGGCTTGCGGCCATGAGTTCGTTATCGCCAAGCTCAAAACCCCGGATGATCCGCCATACGGCAGCGGCCGAACGGGTGGCGGCCCATTCTGCCTCGGCGATCTGGTCGACATCGACCACTGCCCGCAATCCCTCCGTCGGATGCATCAGCACCCGTGTGGCATCGCTGACCTCGCCCGAAGGGCCTGTGACGAGCGAGAGCGAATCGACAATATAGGCGGGAACGAAGAATGACGGACGATCCTGATCCCATTCAGCGGTTTCGAGATATTTCCAGCCGGCAAGACCGATCCGGACACCTGCGCCGATGCCCGCCTCACGCAGCGCAGCGACCAGATTCGGTTTCTGAGTGCGATCCTGCGCCATCAGGCTCAGGGACTGGCACAGCAGGGTCTGCACGTTCTTGAGGGGAGAGATCGGCGTATAGCTCTGGTTCTCATTGCCCGTCACGATGAACTTGACGTCGTCAGGGCCAAGCAGCAGCAGGGCTTCCTCGAAGCGTGGGTCGAATCCGGTCAGGAACGACATGTTGGCGAAGTGCTCGCGGTCGCCATAGACGACAAGCCAGTCGGCACCCGAGGCCGAGAGCGCCCGCTTGCAGCGCGCCTCATAGGTGGCGGCGGGAATGCCGGGGCGTTCCACCGGAATTCCGAAATCCGGGACCGTGATTGTCTTCAATGTAAAGGACATTTTTCCTCCCTGGTTTTTACCGGATGCTGTGCTTGCGTCAGCGTCCATGTCTCGTGTTGCGTCCTGGCAGGTGATTGCCGAAAGTTGTTTAGTCGCTCGCCAGAAACCCGATCGCGCCGGGGTTGAAGCTGCACCGAATCTGCTGGCCGATTTGCAGTCCCGCGGCGGATTCCGAGGACGCCTGGATCATCAGGTCCTGCCCGTCGACGGTGCCGACCACCACCCGCTCGGACGAGCCGGTGAAGGAAATATCGAGCACGGTGACGGGGAAGCTGTAGCCGCCGCCGGCTTCGGAAAAGCTCAGATTTTCTGGCCGAACCCACAGTGTCACCTCGCCATTGCCGTGCTGGGCGGGATCGAACTGCGGTGGAGCTGGCAAATAATCGCCAAAAAGCTTCAATTTGTGTTCTGCCGGCAGATAGCGCGCGGTGACGATATTATTGCCACCTAGGAAGCCGGCCACAAACAGCGATGCCGGTTTCCGATAGATGTCGCGCGGCGCCCCCACTTGCACGATACGTCCATTGTGAAAAACCGCGATACGATCAGACATGGCATAAGCTTCTTCCTGATCGTGGGTGACGAAAATGAATGTGACGCCGGTTTCCTTATGCAGACGCTTCAACTCACGTTGCATGATTTCGCGGAGGCTGCGATCCAGTGCCGAAAGCGGCTCGTCGAGGAGCAGGATTCGCGGGCCGAACGATAGAGCGCGGGCCAGTGCCGCTCGCTGCTGCTGACCCCCGGAGAGTTCCCGCGGCTTGCGCCCGGCAAGCTTATCCAGTCCCACGAGGGAAAGCATTTCCTCGACCTTTGCCGAAATGTCTGCCTTGGCCCATTTCCGAACCTTCAGCGGAAAGGCGATATTGTCGGCGACGGTCATATGCGGAAACAGAGCGTAGCCCTGGAAGACAACGCCGAAGTCACGATCCTCCGGGTCAACGTCGGTCACATCGACACCATCGATCACGATACCGCCGTCGTCCGGTTGAGTGAAACCGGCAATCGACATGAGAAGCGTGGTCTTTCCCGAGCCTGAGGGCCCGAGAAGCGTGACGAATTCACCCGCATTGACCGAAAGATCGACACCGTCGAGAGCGACGGTCGAACCGTAGTTCTTGCTGAGCTTCCGGATGTCGAGAAATGCCATCTCAGAGCGGATCCCTGGCCAGGGGTCCGGTCGAGCAATGGATACCGCCACCGCCCATCTCGACGCATTCGTAGTCGATCGAAAGAACCTCTATGCCGGCAGCATCAAGCCGATCGGCAAGCCTTGGTGTCCGACTGGCATGCATGATGACGCGGCCTGGTGCGACTGCCAGGCAGTTCAGAGAAAAGGCATTGTCCTCGGGGGGAAGCTCGATCAGCCGCATACCGCGTTTGTTCAAATATTCGATAAAGAAAAAGGGCAGTTCATTGATATTGATGATCGCGGTATCGTGATCGATCATGTTGAAGCTGCCATCGATGTGGATACGGTAGCCGGGCATGGGCAATTTGATCAGTTCGATGCCGAGTCCGTTCAAGATCGACTCCACCTGCCGCACGCCTTCCGCATTGCAGGCCACCGACAACGCGCAGACTGCGGTCTTGTCGTCGATCAGGGCAAACCCGCCTCCTTCGAACACGGCCTCGCCGTGCAACGTGCCGAGAATGGGGCAGCCGGCCTTGGCGATCGTCTGCGTGACTGGCAGTTCCTCGCCACGCCGGACCTTGCGGGCAAGACGCGTGACGATTGCACCGCCTTTGACCGATATGACGCTGTCGCGGCAATAAATCTGCTTCATGGCGCCGGGGGCGGCCTTGTCGATCAGCACGACGTCCACGCCTTCGGCGCGAAGCAGTGCGGTGAACCTGTCATGGGCATCCTGCATCGCCGATAGATCGGGCAGCGTGTCGCCCATCCAGTACCAACCCTTTTCCGGATCGCCATAGCCACCGATCTCCGGCATGGGCTTGTTCTCGACGATATTCACCTCTTCGCCTGGACGATGCATGAGTACCGCGCGCAGTCTACCGACATCGCTCGAGCAGCCCCAGGGACGGCCCCAGACACGGGTCTGCTCATCCGGATCGGCAAAGCCGGGCGTCGGAATGGAGCCGAATGTCTGGAAGAATTTGGCTTCCTTATATTCGTGCTCGCTCATCGCAGGAGTGTGTCCCGTCATCGAATCCCCTCAAAAGTTGTTTCGGATTAAAATCTGTAAAGGTCGACCTGTTGCTTACTAAACCGCTTTATGAATCCTTATAAACCGTTTTACTAGCCAGTCAAACAATTGTTTCAGCTCGTTGCCTGGCATTCACAACGAAGTCTTGCCTGCCTGATCGTCCGGAGGATGCACCGTCCGAGATTGCCTATTAGTTTTTTGGAGGGCCGACCGAGTTGCGGACGACAAGTTCGACCGCCAACCTTTCCTTATAGCTTGCCGGCGTTTTGTCGGCGATGAAATCCAGCAGAATATTCACGCCGCGGCGCCCGAATTCGCCGGCGGGCTGTCGAACCGTGGTCAATGCGGGTTCCAGCAGGTCCGCATTCGCGATGTCGTCGAAGCTGATCAACGAAACATCTTTGGGAATGCTGATGTTAGCACTTCGTGCCGCGCGCAGAACTCCCAGCGCCTGCGTGTCGGCAAAGGTGAAGATTGCCGTTGGCGGACTTTCCAGAGCCATCAGCCTCTCGAAAGACTGAAATCCTTCCCTGTCGCTATATTCGTTAAACATCATGTAATCGTCTCGGGATTGAAGCCCGGCTTCGCGCATCGCCTTCTCGAAACCGCTAAGGCGCTCCTCGGTGCTCAACAGCCCGCGCGGGCCGCCAATCACGGCAATTTTCCGATGTCCCATTTCGATCAGGTACCGCGTCGCCAGCAAAGCGCCCCTTTCGCTGTCGGCAAAAAGGCGCGGCGCTATTGCGCCGGGCACGTCTTCGTCAAGCAAGATCACGCCGTGACTCTGATTGATCTTCTTCATCAAACGACCATCGTCGCGGTGGTTCGTCAGGAGAAGAATGCCATCGACCTGCCGGTCGTCGAGCCTCGAGAGGAAGGCAACCTCGTTTTCGAGGATGTTGCGGCTGTTGAACATGACGAGGCTATAGCCATGCCGCGTCGCTTCCTCTTCGCAAGCGCTGGCGATGGATGCAAACAGTGGATAGGCAATATCCGACACGATGAGGCCAAGGGCTTCGCTGCGGCCGTTGGTCAGGCGCCGCGCCAAAGCGTTCGGGCGGTATTTTAACTCAGCGGCGGCTTTCTCAATCCTCAGCGCAGTGAGAGGAGGAAGCGAGATCTGTCCGTTCAGATGGCGAGATACGGATGTCACGGACACGCCGGCGGCCGCGGCAACATCCCTGATTGTGATTTTTCGCTTTTGCAAGAGAAGACCGCCCGCGTACAGACGCTGATAAAACGGTTTCATAGATGTTCTAACCCGGTTTGGCAATGGGCTTCCGAAATGAAGCCAAGGTGGCCGGGTGAAAGGCGCGTGACAAAGTGTTCGGCGCTGGTGCATGGTCCATCGGGACTCGCGGCCGCGCGGAAGGGCATCCGGGCAGCTCAGCTGGCGGCACGACCATCTCAGCAGCGGCGACAGCAAGCAAATCCATGCCAGCAAGGCTCCATCATTCGTGCACGTTACGCCATCTGCATTAAGGAACCCGCATTGCTCGCCTCGATCCTATAATGACGGATGGTTGCATCATCGGTCATCCGGTCAGGGACCATCCAATGACTTCCGGGCTCCTATTTTGCGAACTCGTGCGATTTTGGAATCGAGATCTGGACCACCAACCCTCCGGAAGCCGAGTTCGTCGCGCCGATGCGGCCGCCGTGCCGCTCCACGGCCTGCTTGGCAATTGCCAAGCCCAATCCGTAGCCTTCCTGGCTGTCGGCATTGTCGCCACGGGAAAACGGCTGGAAGATGCCTTCAAGCTTGTCGGTCGGAACGCCCGGCCCCGTATCGGCGACGGTGATGGTCAGCACATCGTCGGCAACGCTCGAACGCACGGTCACGACAGATCCTTCGGATGCGTATTTGACGGCGTTGCGGATCACGTTTTCGAGGCCGCGATAGATCAGCTCCCCGTTGACCGGCGCGACAAAGGTCTGCGCGCCCTCGTAATTCACCGTAATTCTCCGCGCATGCCCCTCGAAGGTCGCGTCGTCCACGATGTCGGTGAGGAGATCGACCACGTCGAGTGTCTGGACCGTCAGAACGGTGGCGTTACGATCGGCAAGCCGTGCGAAGGTCAGGATCTCGCCGACGAGCCCGTCAATTCGCTCGATCTCGCGCAACATTCTCTCCATCATCGAGTGCAGCTTCCCCGGATTCTGCTGCAGGACGCCCATGGCGGCCTGCAGGCGGGACAGGGGCGATCGAAGCTCATGCGACACATCGTGGAAGAGACGCTGCTGCAGGTTTTGAAATTCTTCAAGGCGGGCAGCGCTGGTGTTGAAGTCGTGGGCGAGCGCCGCCACCTCATCCTTTCGCCCGGCGATTTCGCGACCGATCCGCACGTCGAAACGGCCGCTGGCAAGCGCGCTCAGTCCACGTCGAATTTCATCGACCGGCCGGACAAGATAGCGGGCCAGCCAATAAGCCGCGATTGCGGCCGCCACCAGTGCCGTCAGCCACGGCATGATCCTCGGCCAGACGAGCGAAAACAGGCTCGAGGGCTCCGCTCTCGCATCGACGAAGAAGCAGTCCTCGCCCCTTTGGACGTATAGCCCGCCGCCTATTTGACGGTTTGCGCAGTCAGCGCCCGGCTCGACCTGCGTTATGTCGATCGTTACCGGCTCGGCAGCCTTCTCAGCTTGCCGGGCAAACCGGTCGGCGGCTTCCTTGCCGTCCGCCTTCAGGATTTGCGAGGCGACCTCGACAACGACGGATTGACGGGCCTGTTGCAGCTCGCTGGACAAGGGAACGATCTGAAACACCGCCAGGGTGACGACCACGACCGCAACGCATGTCGTCATCGTCACCCAGATCGTCAGGAAGAACTTCCAAAAGAGGCGACGCATCAGCGATCCTGCAACAACTGATAGCCTTGCCCACGAACCGACTGTATCCAGGACTGGCCGTCGTCCCTCGTTCCCAGCTTCTGCCGGACACTGCTGATATGGACATCAATGCGCCGGTCGAAGGGGGTTAGTGCCCTGCCGAAGGCACGCTTGGAAATTTCCTGCTTGGACACCAGCTCGCCGACTTTGCGGGCCAGTATCTCCAACAGGATGAATTCAGTTCCGGTGAGGTCGATTTGCTTTCCCTGCCACTCGGCGATCCGACTGGCGGGATGCATGGTGAGCGCGCCGGCGCGCACCACTTCCGTGGCGGCCGATGGCTGCCCTGAACGGCGCAGGATCGCTCTCAACCGCGCCGCGAGTTCTCCCGGCGAGCAGGGCTTCGACACGTAGTCGTCCGCCCCGAGATTGAGGCCGGCGATACGATCCGAATCGTCGCCCTTGGCCGTCAGCATGACAATCGGAATGGCACCGTTGCGCCGAATGCGCTGCAGCAGTTCGATGCCATTCATCCGCGGCATCATGACATCGAGAACAAGGATATCCACGGACTTCGCAGCCGCCGCAGCGATTGCAGCAGGAGCTTCCGTCGCCGTTTCGACGTCGAAGCCTTCCTCCACGAGGTACTCCTTTAGCAGCCGCGTAAGTTCCTCGTCGTCGTCTACCAGAAGAACCTTTGCCATCCCGTCACCCTATGTCCAATCAAGGACTGGCATATACGCCAGCATTCCGCCAAGCACTGGATTTTACATATCTTAACACAAGATTGACCGCACTTTACGTTCACTCGTCTAAACGGTCCTTGATGTGCAAGCGGATAATCAAAGGACTACAATGAATGTCTCGGGGCGTAATTTTCTCGGCTGCTCGGCAATTTTGTCATGTTTAATCATTTCCGGATGCACGACATTTGAACAATTGCAGGCGCCTGACGCCAAGATCCCCGACTCTTGGCACGCAACACTGCCGCATGATGGACGAACCGACGATCTCCTGTCCTGGTGGTCGGGCTTCAACGATCCGTCCTTGACCGCGCTGATCGGCTATGCGGAGGCAGAAAGCCCCACCCTCGCCTCATCAGCGGCCGACATCCGAAAGGCCAGAGCGACGCTCGCCTCCTCGCAGGCCAGCCTGATTCCGCAGCTTGATGGTTCTGCATCCGTTCTGCGCTCGGGCACCGAGGGCGATTCCCAAAATCGCGTCGCGGCCTCCACGACCTCCAGCGGCGCGCTTGACGCATCGTGGGAAATCGACCTGTTCGGCAAGGACCGGCTCACAAGCAAGGCAGACCGCATCCGCATACAGGAGCAGATCGCCAACTGGCATGACGCCCGCGTCTCTCTCGCTGCGGAGGTGGCCGACTACTACGTCCAGTACAAGGCGTGCCGGCTTCTTGAAGAGGCCTATGCGGTCGAGCTCACATCGCAGCACGAAACCATTCGTGCAACGCAGACTTCGACCAACTCCGGCTTCACCTCCAATGCAGATCTGGCCCTCGCGAAAGCGAGTGCTGCGTCCTCGTCGTCGACGCTGACCGGACAAAAGGCCGAATGCGAAATCCTTATCAAGTCCCTGGCCCAGATGACCGGCGGCGATGAGGAGCGGGTTCGCGGCCTGCTGTCGCGCAGCAAGAACAGAATTCCAAAGCCCGAGACCTTCTCGGTCAAATCCGTCCCCGCCGACGCATTGCGTCAGCGTCCGGACATTGACGCATTGGAACTGGAACTGGCCGCCGCCATCGCCGATGTGGGCGCCGCGAAAGCGGATCTCTATCCGAGCCTCAGCATGAGCGGATCGATCACCATCAGCCAGTCGAGCCTGACCGGGAAGTCGCTGCCATGGTCCTTCGGACCAGCCCTGTCGATCCCGCTGTTTGACGGGGGATCGCGGCGCGCGGCGGTCGAGAGCAAGATCGCCGATTACGACAGCGCCGTGGCCAGCTACAAGTCGGGCGTACTGAGCGCGATCAACGACATCGAGACCGCCCTCGTGCGCCTCGACAGCACACGGCGCAAGATCAGTGACGCCGCCAGCGCCGCTGCGAACTACCGGTCCTATTTCAAATCGATAGACAGCAACTGGAAAGCCGGTGGCGCCAGCCTGCTGGACCGCGAAGAGGCGAGAAGGTCCGCGCAGTCGGCAGAAATAACGCTTATCGAAACGCGACGCGACGCGGTTCGCTACTGGATTGCCCTCTACAAGGCTTTGGGCGGCGGCTGGAATGCCGACGCCGCGCCCCCGCAGTCCGCAAAACCAGAATAATGAGGATACCGTCCATGCGGCCCGCACGCTCCCTATCCATCCTGCTCACGATCGCCCTCCTGTCCGGTACCGCGGCGACCACCTTCGCCACGGCTGCCGAGACGCAGGAAAGCGAAAGCCCCTCCCTGACCGTCAATGTCGTCAAGCCTGCCAAGCGTGAATGGCCGGAAAGCGTTCCGGCAACCGGCTGGCTGAAGCCCTGGCATGAAGCAATAATCGCTTCCGAACTCGCCGGCCTCCGGATCACGGACGTACTGGTCGATGTCGGGTCGGTGGTCAAGAAGGGTCAGCCGCTGGTGCAGCTTGCCAAGGATTCCCAGCTTGCCGAACTCGACAAGCAGAAGGCGTCCGTCGAGACCGCGGAGGCCGATCTCGCCAAGGCCAAGGCCAATGCCGACCGGGCCCGCAAGATCAAGGGCAGCGGCGCGCTTTCCGACGAGTCCGTAAACGACTACCTCATCTCGGAGCAGACCGCGACCGCAAGCCTGAAATCGGCCCGGGCCGATCTGGAAAGCCAGGAGATCAAGGTTGAACAGACGACCATAACGGCTGTCGACGACGGGCTCATCACCTCACGCTCGGCCCAGCTCGGCAGCGTCGTTTCCTCAGGCACGGAGCTTTTCCGGCTGTTGCGGCAGCAGCGCGTCGAGTGGCAGGCGGAGGTCTCCGCCCAATATCTTCCGCGCATCAAGGACGGACTCGAAGCGGTAATCAAGGGGCCGGACGGCAGCGATGTAAAGGGCAGCGTCAGGCTTGTCGGCCCGACCGTCAGCACCAGCACCGGCCGGGCAATCGTCTATGTCGCCCTGCCGACCACCGATCATCCGCCCGAAGGTCTATACGCCAGCGGGCAGATCAACCTCCAGACGACTGCTGCGCTGACCGTGCCGGAGGCGGCGATCGTCTATCGTGACGGCATCAACTACGTCTTCACCGTCAACGACAAGAGCCGGGTAACACGCGTTCGGGTCGAAACAGGCCGCCGCAACAATGCAGAAGTCGAGATCGTATCCGGTCTAGAGGGAGCCGAAAGCATCGTGAAATCCGGCGGCGCCTTCCTCTCTGACAATGCCCTCGTCAGGGTTGAAGGAGACAGCAAGTGAACATATCCGCCTGGTCGATCCGCAATCCCGTCCCAGCCCTGCTTCTGTTCATCCTTTTGACGGTGATGGGCCTCCTCTCTTTCGGCAAGCTGGCGGTCCAGAACTTTCCCGATATGGATTTGCCTACCATCAAGATCAGTGCATCGCTTGAAGGAGCGGCACCCGAGCAGCTTGAAACTGAAGTGGCGCGTAAGATCGAGGACAACCTCGCCTCCCTCAGCCTGCTGGATCACATCACCACGACGATCACCGATGGCTCGGTCTCCATCAGCGTGTCCTTCCAGCTGGAAAAAGACAGCGAAGAGGCGCTGAACGAAGTCCGCAACGCCGTCGATAGCACGACAGACCTTCCTTCTGAGATGGACAGTCCCAGCATCACGAAAGTCACCGTGCAGAGCTCGCCGCTGCTAACCTTCGCGGTCCGCTCGCAGCGTCTCAATGAGACGGAACTCTCCTGGTTTGTCGACAACGACATGAAAAAGGCTCTGCTGGCCGTTTCCGGCGTCGGTGATGTCAGCCGTATCGGCGGCATCGACCGCGAAGTGCATGTGGACCTCAACCCCTCGGTCATGGCATCGATGGGCGTCACGGCCGAAACCGTCTCCTCCACCCTCAAATCCGTTCAGGGAGACACCTCGGGCGGACGCGGTGAAGTCGGCGACCGCAGGCAGAACATCCGTACCCTCGGCGCCGTCGATTCCGTCGAGGCCCTGAAGGATATCGCCATCCCTCTGTCGGACGGTCAGCTTGTCCGCATCGGCGACGTCGGCACCGTGACGGACAGTTTTTCCGAACGCTCCTCTTTCGGTCATCTGGACGGCGAACAGGTCATTGGCGTGCAGGTCAAGCGCAACAGCGGCTTCTCCGACACAGGCGTTGCATCCGACATCCGCACGGCGATGACGTCGTTCGCAGCCCAGCATCCCGACGTCGAGATCACCGAGGCCTACACCACGGTCGAGCCGATCATCGAGAACTATGACGGCTCGATGGAGATGCTCTACGAAGGCGCGCTACTCGCCGTCGTCGTCGTCTGGTTATTCTTGCGGGACTGGCGGGCCACGATCCTGTCGGCGATTGCGCTGCCCCTGTCGGTCATTCCGACTTTCATCGTCATCCATTACGCCGATTTCAGCCTCAACACTATCACGCTTTTGGCCCTGTCGCTCGTGGTCGGCATTCTCGTCGATGACGCGATCGTGGAAGTTGAGAACATCGCCCGACATCTGCGAATGGGAAAGTCCCCTATGGATGCCGCGCTCGAGGCCGCGGATGAAATCGGACTGGCGGTTATCGCCACGACATTCACCCTTGTTGCCGTATTCCTGCCTACGGCTTTCATGAGCGGTATTCCGGGCCTCATTTTCCGGCAATTCGGCGTGACCGCGGCGGTCGCGGTTCTGGCGTCCCTACTGGTCGCCCGCCTGCTGACGCCGATGATGGCCGCCTATGTCATGAAGGCCGGCGTTGAAGAGAAGGAAGACGGAAGGATCATGCGCACCTATATGCGCGTGGTGAAATTCTGCCTGGGCCATCGCCTTCTGACCATGCTCGGGGTCGCCATTTTCGTTGGGCTTTCCCTGTCGGCGATACCATTCCTGAAATCGGGTTTCATGCCGGCATCGGACGATTCACAGACGCAGGTCACGCTGACCCTGCCGCCGGGCAGCACGCTCGATCAGACCAATGCGATCACGCAGCAGTCGGCCAAGATCATTGCCGGCGTGCCCAACGTCACGCATGTGTTCTCGGCGGTCGGCACGGCCTCGTCGGGCGGTGTCGACTCGACCACGACGACCGATGTGACAACCGCTACCATCGTTGTAGACCTGACGAACATCAACGACCGCGATGTCAAGCAAACCGAGATCGAAAACGATATCCGCAAGGCCTTGAGCGGAGTGGCCGGTACGCGGGTCGAAGTCGGAAGCGGCGGCAACGGCACAGAACTGGAGATCACGCTTGCCAGCGATGACAATGACGCCCTCGACAAGGCCAGTTCCTCCCTGGAAGAACAGTTGCGCACCCTCAAGGGGATCGGTGCCGTCACCTCCAGCGCATCGTTGCAGGCGCCCGAAATCCAGATCGTTCCTGATCTGACGCGGGCCGCCGCACTCGGCGTCACATCCGATGCCATCGCCCAGGCAGTTCGCGTTGCCACCTATGGGGACTATTCCTCGTCCATGGCGAAGCTCGATCTGCCGCAGCGGCAGCTGTCCATACGCGTGCGCTTCAACTCCGACAGCCGTACATCGCTCGACAGTATCGCCAACCTTCAGGTCGCGGGCGCCAACGGTAACGTCAATCTGGGCGCCGTCGCCGATATCCGTATCGGCGGCAGCCCTTCGGAGATCGACCGCATCGACCGCTCGCGCAACGTAACGCTGACGGTGGAGCTGAACGGGCGTATCCTCAACGACGTTTATAGCGAAGCCAAGAACCTGCCGGCGCTCAAGAACCTGCCGGAGGGCGTTCACCTGGTCGAACAGGGCGAATTGCAGCGAAGCTCAGAGCTGTTCCAGAGTTTCGGGACAGCCATGGCAATCGGCGTCTTCTGCATCTATGCGGTCCTGGTGATCCTGTTCCACGATTTCCTGCAGCCACTGACCATCCTGATGGCGCTGCCGCTGTCGCTGGGCGGCGCGCTGTTGCCGCTGATTATAACTGACACCAGCTTCTCGATGCCCGCAGTCATCGGCCTTCTGATGCTGATGGGCGTGGTGACCAAGAATTCCATCCTGCTGGTGGAATACGCGATCATGTCACGACGCAATGGCATGTCGCGTTTCGACGCGCTGGTCGACGCCTGCCACAAGCGGGCGCGTCCGATCATCATGACGACCATCGCCATGGGTTGCGGCATGCTGCCTGCGGCCCTGAGCCTCAGCGGCGGCGACTCCAGTTTCAGGCAACCGATGGCCATCGTCGTGATCGGCGGCCTGATCACTTCCACCTTCCTCAGCCTGCTCGTGATCCCGGTGATCTTCACCTTCATCGACGATTTCCTGCAGAAACTGCGGAGGCTGTTCGGAATCACCCCAAATCCGGCAGCCTGATGAGTTGCCCGGGCGGTCACGCCCGGGCAACTTTTCCCGACGTGAGCACCCAGGGCAAACCATGTCGGAATACTTGCAACGGCAGCGTCGTATCTGGCGTCGACGCAGGCCGGACACCAGACCCAGTTTCGGCGCCGTCTCGACTGCGAGATCCCAAAATGCCGGTCTCGCGCTTGAAGAAGTGGCTGACATAGGTCTGGTCGGAGAAACCGAATTGGGTTGCGATATCCTGGACGGATCTTGCCGATCGTTCCAGGTGCTGGCTCGCTTTCTGGACAATGCGCTTTTGGATCAAACCTGAGAAATCAGCTCATTCGATGCTCAGATCGTCACGCAGTAATCGACCATCGCCGAGGATCATTTCGAAGTTGGATAGCCAAGCCGATCGCGCTGGCCTGTGCCTCTTCTCGCTTTCCTGGTTGCCCACCGGACTAAAGGCCATGATGTCGAGTCGGCGGGCGAGAGGAGGCTCGCATCTATCCGGTAACACGCCATACCGTCGAAAAAGGGATGGGAGGAACATAACTTGGGGGTGGGGACGTCATGTTCCTCCCACGGCATCTATCGTGGCTAGGGGCCCGTCCGCCATGCGGTGCGAAACGGTTCCGATAGATGCCGTACCGGTTCCCTGGGAACAGGGAACCGATCGTGTCTATCGGGGCCTCACCAAGTGGCGAAAGACGCTCCGCCGGATCGCGATACGCCACCGTCGCACGCATGAAGCAGCGCCGGCAAACCCGCGGATACCCTGGCATTGAACTGGAAATCTCCGCGCCTGAAGCGCGTCGCTGAAACGCTTTTATCCCTGCCCTGCAGGGATTTCCGGCCGGTTTCCGGCCCCGGACCCATAGATCCGATCACATCCGCGACGATCGCGGCCTGTCCTGTGCACGTCATGTGCCCCATTCCCCATCTCTCACCATCCGCCACGTCATGCGCGGAGTCCCGTCCTGGAACGGTAAAAGAGTTAGGCCGCAAATCTGAATGAATTGATAAAATGAGGATAAAATTCTTGGTTTCCGCAAAATAAAGATCGTGCCGGCGGCTGAGCCCCCCGCCGGCAATTCCGAGGCGGTCTGTCAGCGGTCGTCGGCCGCCATCGCCCCCAGCAATTTCGGCAGGTCGCCGAATCTTGCGACGAGGCCGAAGACGATGGCAGCGACCACGACGAAAAGGATCGTCACGGAGGCCATGGTCGGCGTGTAGCCATAGCGGAGCGCGTTGAAGATCTTGATCGGCAGGGTCTCCATGGTGAAACCGACCGTCATGTAGGCGACGATGTATTCGTTGAGCGACAGCACGAAGGCGAAGGCATAGCCGGATACCAGATAGGGCCTGATCAGCGGCAGGACCACGGTGCGGAAAACCGTCTTGTCATCCGCGCCCATGGTCGACGCCGCCTCGACCAGAGAGCGGTCGATGGCCGAGAAGCCGAGCGAAAGTGTCACGAGCGGCAGCGTCACGAAGAAGATCGCGTGGCCGATGACCGCCGTCCATGGCTGGCCGTAAAAACCCGTCGTTGCCCAGAAGGTCAGGAGACCGAGCGCCGTGATGACGGGCGGAAGCGTAAACGGCGCGATGCCGAGGACCTGGAAGATGTTCGCCCAGGGCGCAAGCCTGCGCCACAGGAACCAGGCAAGCGGAAGCGCGATGGCGACCGCAAGCGCGGCAGAGGCAAGCGCCAGCCCGAGGGAAGCGAAGAAAGCCGAACGCCAGCCGGCATCTTCGAAGATCGCTCCGTACCAGGAGAGCGAAAACCCCTGGGGCGGAAAGGTCAGGCTCTGCTTCTCGTTGACCGAAACGCCGGCGACGACGACGATGGGAGCCGCCAGAAAGATCGCGATCAGGACGAAATAGATCCGCGTCAGCACCGTGTTCATGCCGTCTCTCCCTTGCGTCCGATGAAGAGGGTGAGCGCCACCATGCCGAGCGTGACAAGCACGAGGAACACCGCCATGGCCGCCGCGAACGGCATGTTGGACTGGTAGATCGCCTGATCGGTAATCAGCACCGACAGTGTCCAGTGCTGCGGCCGTCCGAGGATCTGCGGCAGGAGATAGGAACCGAGCGCGAAGATGAAGACCATGATGAGCGTTGCGACGATGGTGTTGCGCAGCGCCGGCACCACGACGGTGAAGAAGGCGCGGATCGGCGAAGCGCCGAGCGTCCGCGCGGCTTCCGTCAGCGTCGGATCGAGCCGCACCAGCGCGGGATAGAGAACCAGCACCGTATAGGGCAGCGCCTGATAGGTCATGCCGGTCAGCACCGCGCCGAAATTCGGCATCAGCGCCATGGGCTTTTCCATGAGGCCGATCATGACCAAAAGGTTGGTGATGCCGGCGGTGCGCGAGAAAAGCGTCGACCAGGCAAAGCCGATGATGACTTCGGACAGCGACAGGATCGACAGCAACGCGACGAGCCAGACCACCTGTGTGCGTCGCGACACGCGCGTCAGGAGATAGGTGAAGGGCACGCCGAGCACGACGCAGACCACCGCGACCGAGATCGCCAGCATCAGCGAAAAGCCGAGGACGCCGGCGAAGAACGGACTGATGAAGCGGGCGTAATTGTCGAACACGAAGGCCGGTTCGTAGAAGCCGCCCTGCTGCCGCTTGAAGAAGCTAACGGCGATCATCGTGCCGAAGGGCACGACGAAGAACAGGATCAGCATGCCCGCCGGGAAGGCGAGCGGCGCATAGTCGAGCGCTTTCTGCGGGGGGTCGCGCCTCATGCCGGCAGCACCACGGCCGTCTGCGGATCGATCACCACGCCGACCTCCTGACCGATGCTGACCACCGGCCGCTCGCGCGGTGTGGAAACCGCGATCACTTCCGAACCGCGAATATCGACGAAGGTCTCGATAGTGCCGCCGAGATCGCGGATGAAGGTGACACGGCCGGTAAGACGCCCCTCGCCCGGCGCCGAAAGATGGATATCCTCGGGGCGGACCGAAAGGCTGCAGGCGCTTTGGCCGCTCGCCGCAATGCCTTCGACCGGCTGGCCGAGCACGAGCGTGCGGCCGCTTTCGACGGTGAGCGGCAGAAGATTGGTGGAGCCGATGAAATCCGCGACGAAACGGTCGGCCGGCTTGCGGTAGATCTCGATCGGGCTTGCCGCCTGACGGATCTTGCCGCCGTTCATCACCACGACGGTATCGGCCATGGTCATGGCTTCGCGCTGGTCGTGGGTCACGACGATGGTGGTGATGCCGAGCTGCTGCTGCAGCTTGCGCAACTCCACCTGCATGGCCTCCCGCAGTTTGGCGTCCAGCGCCGAAAGAGGCTCGTCGAGCAGGAAGAGCTTGGGCGAGATGGCCAGCGCCCGGGCAATCGCCACGCGCTGCCGCTGGCCGCCGGAAAGCTTGGTCACGGGACGGTCGGCATAACCCGGCAGGTGGATCATGGCGAGCAGTTCCTCGACGCGCTTCACCTGCTGCTCGCGACCGATGCCGCGGATGCGCAAGGGATAGGCGATGTTCTCGCCGACGGTGAGGTGCGGAAACAGCGCCAGCGACTGGAAGACCATGCCGAGATTGCGCTTGTGCGTCGGGACCCGCGTGATGTCCTCACCGTCGAGCACGATCGATCCGCCGGTCGGAAGGTCGAGCCCGGCGATCATTCGAAGCAGCGTGGTCTTGCCGCAGCCGGACGGGCCGAGCATGCACACGAAAGTACCGTGCGGCACGTTCAATTGCACGTTGTCGACCGCCGTGAAGGGGCCGAATTGTTTCGTGACATCGTTGAGCGACAGTCCGGACATCATGTCTCCGCAAAAGTTCCGATGGCAGTGGGGTGAAGGTCGCATGACCCTCACCCCACCTCAAGTGCTGGATTGGTTTTTCGTTCAGGCGTCGATCAACCGACGATCAGTTCGGTCCACTTCTGGTTCAGCCAGTCGGATTTGGTTTGATAGAGGTCGTAGCGCGGGGTGATCGGCTCGATATCGGAAGACACGGCAGCGAATTCTTCCGCCGTCAGGTCGAGCAGTTCGCGCTTGACGGTCGGAGCCGTGCCGACCTTGCGCGACAGCGTCGCCTGGATCGAGGGCTGGCACATGTAGTCGATGAAGATGTGGGCTTCCTCGGTCTTGGTCGATGCGCGCGACAGGGCCCAGCAACCGGAATCCTGAATGCCGCCTTCCTTCGGGAAGGTGGAGCGGACCGGATTGCCGTCTGCGGCGGCAAGGCCGGTGACGTCGTGGTAATACTGGCCCATCGGGATTTCGCCCGACTTCAGCGCCTGTTCGAACTGGGCTTCGTCACGATACCAGAGACGGACGTTCGGCTTGACCTCGGCGAGCTTTTCGAAGGCCTTGAGAATGCCTTCCTCGGTGTCGAGCGCATTGGTGCCGCCGAAATAGGTCTTGGCCGTCACTTCCAGGAGGAAGGAGTTGGAGACCAGCGCCAGAAGACCGAGCTTGTCCTCGTTTGCCGGGTCCCAGAGCGCGGACCAGGAGGTCGGGGCTTCCTTGTAGACATCCGTGTTGGTGACGAGCGTGATATACCATGCAACGGCGCCGACACCGGCAACGCGGCCATCCGGATACTTGTTGACGAAGCGGTCGATCAGGCCGGAAGCGTTCTTGATCTTGCCCATGTCGAGTGGCGCCCACAGATCGGTGGACTGGCCCTTGAGCATCGAAACCTGCGACATCATCGAGAGGTCGGCGGGCGCCTGGCCGGCCTTTGCCGCCTGCTCGAGCTGCACCAGCCATGCTTCACCGGTCGGCTCGGCGACGGACTCGACCGCGATGCCGGTCGCCTTGGTGAATTCCGGGAAGATGTTCTTGTCGAAGGAATCCTTGAAGTAGCCGCCATAGACGCCGACCTTCAGCGACTTGTCCTGGGCGCGCAGGATCGAGGGCATGGCGAGCATGCCGGCGCCGGCAAGCGAGCCGGCCAGCACGCCGCGGCGGCTGACGGAAGCGTTGAGGATGTTTTTCATGGTCCTGTTCCCTTGTCTTCGTTGCTTGGTTTTCGTTGGTTGTCTTGAAGTCGAACCCGGGGCGCCTGATAGCGCCGTCCCGGGCAAAATGCCAGTTGCTCAACGGCCCTTGATCGCCGGACTATAGACCATGAGGCTCAGGATTTCGAAGAGAACCTGAGCGCCTGCATGGGCGGTATTGTGGGTCGCGTCGTACTGCGGCGCCACTTCGACGACATCGCCGCCGACCAGATTGATGCCCTTCAGGCCGCGGAGGAGTTCGAGCACCTCACGCGAGGAAAGGCCGCCGACCTCGGGCGTGCCGGTGCCGGGCGCGATGCTCGGGTCGAGGCTGTCGACGTCGAAGGAAAGATAGGTCGGGCCGTCGCCGACGATCTTCCTCGCTTTTTCGATGATCGCCGGAATGCCGAGCCCGGTCACTTCCTCGGCATGGATGACGGTCATGCCGGAATCGTAGGAGAACTCCCACAGATATTCGGCCGGGCCGCGAATGCCGATCTGGATGGTGCGCGTCGGATCGAGCACGCCGTCGAGCACCGCATTGCGGAACGGACCGCCGTGGTGGAACTTGGTCTGGTCGAAGGCACCGCCGGTATCGCAATGGGCATCGATATGGATCATACCGACCGGACCATGCTTCTTGGCGACGGCCTTCAGGATCGGGTGGCTGATCGAATGGTCGCCACCGACGGAAAGCGGCAGCAAGCCGGCCTCGACGATCTTCGAGTGATGCTTCTCGATATCCTCATGGCTGAGTTCCAGCCGGTAGCGGCTGGAGAACGGCACGTCGCCGATATCGGCGACCTTGAGGTCGAAGATCGGCGCGCATTCCAGAACATGGTTGTAAGGCCCGATGCGGTCGATGGCGCGCAGCGCCCGCGGCCCGAAACGCGAGCCCGGACGGTTGGACACGCCGAGATCCATCGGCACGCCGACGATCGCAACCTGCAGGTCCCCGAAATCCGGCGCTGCCGGATCGATCGGGCGATGCGGCGCGGACAGGAAAGTCGGGACACCGGCATAGGGCGCGGCGCGGGTTCCGTTGGAGAAGATCTTCTCCCCGACCTTGGCGAACTTCTCGTCGAAGATCTCGCCGGCCTTGTCGCTACCGTATTTCGCGCGCAGTTCCTGAAGTCGCTTTTCGTCGAAGGTCATTTCGTCTTTCACCCCTGCTCGCCGACGCCCTGCGCAACAGGAGTTCCCGCCGCGGGCGACTGTTTAATCGGCAGTTTTTGCGCCTGCCTCTATTGTGAGCATTAAGCCGCAAAGGGGTAGAAAAGCAATTCACGATGTTATAGCAATCGACGTGAGAAAAACTAACAAGCATAAGAACCATGTCCCATCGCCTGCCACCCCTCAATCCGTTGCGCGCCTTCGAGGCAGCGGCGCGGCGCGGATCGATTTCGGCGGCGGCCCGCGAGTTGAACGTCACGCACGGCGCGGTCAGCCACCAGATCAAGTCGCTTGAGGAAACGCTGAAGGCGCAGCTCTTCGAACGCGGCGGCAAACGGCTGAAACTGACCCCGCAGGGCGCCTTGCTGCTGCCCGCCGTCTCCTCAGCCTTCGACGGCATCGCCGCCGCCACCGCGCTGATGAACCGGCCAACCACCAGCGGCAATCTCAGGATTTCCTGCGTGCCCGCCCTGCTCTCCCTCTGGCTCGTGCCGCGCATGGGCAATTTCAGCGAGCAATATCCCGATATCAGCCTCACGCTGACCTCGAGCAACGATCCGAACCTCATCTATTCGACCGACATCGACATCGCCATTCTCTACGGCCCCGGCGGCTGGCGCGACTGCTGGACAAGGCTGTGGAGCACGCTGAACCTCTTTCCCGTCGCCTCGCCCTCGCTCCTCAATTCCCGGCCGCTCAGATCGGTGCGCGACCTGCGCGACCATGTGCTGCTGCATGGCGACGACGGACAGGAATGGAATACCTGGCTCGCCGCCGCCGACCAGCTCGACATGCCACGTCACCGGGAACATTTCTTGAGCGATGCGCGGCTTTCCACGGAGGCCGCCCGCCACGGCCAGGGCATTGCGCTCGGCGACAGCATTACGGCCTCGAGCCTGATCGCCTCGGGCGAACTGATTATTCCCTTCGATCTCTCAGTGCCCGCCACCAACGCCTTTTACGTCGCGACGCGAAACGAAGTGCGCGCAGCGCCGATCGCGCGCGTCTTCATCGACTGGCTTTTCGCGACCCTTGAAAACGAACGCGGCACCCAGCCGCTGCCCTCGCTGCGCCCGGCACACAGAGGCCGCAGCATTCGAAGCGCCAGCGGAGCCGCCGGCGCGAAGACGCCGGACAAGACCACGACCATATCACGCGCCCGAAAGGCGACGGCCTCCTCTGCGAGGAAGACCGCCTCCAAGGCTTGAACCAACCACCAGAAGACATCAGGACTGCCGAAATCACCATGCCCTCCGCCTCGTTCAACTCGCTCGTCTCCCGCCTGTCGCCCCCGCCGGTGCCGTCCGTCTTCGCCTGGGCCCGCGCCTATGACGGCGGCCGCGGCCCGCTGATCGACCTGTCGCAGGCCGTCCCCGGCTACGCGCCGCATCCGGACCTGCTTGTCTGGCTCGGAGAGGCCGCCGCTTCCCGCGCATTCGCCGGCTACGGCCCGATCGAGGGCGAAACCGACCTGCGCAAGGTCTATGCGGCAGATGTCGCGGAAATCTACGGCGCGCCGGTCGACGCGCAGAACATCCACATCACCTCCGGCTGCAATCAGGCCTTTATGGCTGTGGCGATGGCGATCGCCGGTCCGGGCGACAAGGTGGCGCTGACCGAGCCTTTCTACTTCAACCAGGAAACCACGCTCGCCATGATGGACATCGAGCGCGTATTGGTGCCGCTCGATCCGGCAAAGGGTTTCGTACCGGATGTCGACGCGGTCCGCGCGGCACTGGCGAAGGGCATCAAGGCCATTGCGCTCGTCTCGCCGAACAATCCGACCGGCGCGATCTATCCCGCCGATCTGCTGCGGGAGATTTTCGAAGCCTGCCGTCAGGCCGGCGTCTGGCTGATCCTCGACGAGACCTATCGGGACTTCCTGCCGCAAGGTGACAAGCCGCACGATCTCCTGTCCATTCCCGGCTGGGAAGACAACCTGATCCTGCTTTATTCCTTCTCCAAGTCCTTCTGCATTCCGGGTCATCGTCTTGGTGCCGTCACCGCCGGCCCGAAAGCCGTCGCGGAAATTGCCAAGGTGATGGACAACCTGCAGATCTGTGCGCCCCGCGCGCCGCAGGCCGCAGTCGCCCGCGCCATTCCGGCGCTGCGCGACTGGCGCAACGACAACCGCAAGGAAATCCTGAAGCGGGCGGACACGCTGAAGGGTGTCATGGCGAAGCTGCCGGACTGGAAGATGGATTCGCTCGGCGCCTATTTCGCCTTCATCCGCCATCCCTTCGAAGGCAGGCCTTCCGCGCTGGTGGCCGAGAAGCTCGCCCGCGAAGCCGGTGTCGTCTGCATTCCCGGCGCCTATTTCGGCGAGGCGCAGGAAGGCTATCTGCGCTTTGCCTTCGCCAATGCGGATTCGGCAACGATCGACGCCCTGACGGATCGCCTCTTGGGCTTCCGGCTGGATTGAGAGCAAGAAATGGTGGCGAAACGGATCGCGATCATCGGCGGCGGGCCGGCGGGGCTGATGGCGGCGGAAGAGCTTTCCCGCGCCGGCCATGCCGTCACCGTCTACGAGGCGATGCCGACCGTTGGCCGGAAGTTCCTGCTCGCGGGTAAATCCGGCCTCAACATCACCCATGCCGAACCCTATGAGCGTTTCGTCACCCGCTTCGGCACGGCGGGCGAAAGGCTGCGGCCGGCGCTGGATGCCTTTACCCCGGAGGATATCCGCAGCTGGGCGGCAGCACTCGGCACGGAAACCTTTATCGGCACATCGGGCCGCGTCTTCCCCAAGGCCATGAAGGCCTCGCCGCTGCTGCGCGCCTGGCTGAAACGGCTGGAGACGCAGGGCGTCACGATCCTGACGAGGCATCGCTGGACCGGCTTCGACGGGGATACTTATCGCATAGAGACACCGGAGGGCGAAAAGCGGATCGAGGCCGATGCGGTGCTTCTGGCGCTCGGCGGCGCGAGCTGGCCGAAGCTCGGTTCCGATGCCGGCTGGACCACCTGGCTTCGCGAAAAGAATGTCGACATCCATGATTTCCGGCCGGCCAATTGCGGCTTCGACTGCGCATTCTCGCAAACCTTCCTCGACCGCTTCGCCGGCGAACCGCTGAAATCCGTGACCGCGACGAGTGCGGCCGGCACCATTCCCGGCGAATTCGTCATCAGCCGTCACGGCATCGAGGGCAGCCTCGTCTATGCCCATGCCGCAGCACTGCGCGACGCGCTTGCCACCGCCGGCAGGGCCAGCCTCGTTCTCGACCTTGCGTCGGGCCGGACGCGGGAAAGACTGGTGCGCGATCTGGCGAGACAGGACGCCAAGGCGAGCTTTTCCAACCGGCTGCGCAAGGCGACCGGCCTCGATGGCGTCAAGACCGCCCTGCTGCGGGAACTCGTTCCCGACGCCAATTGTCTCGATGCGGAAGCGCTTGCCGGCCTCGTCAAGGCGCTGCCCTTGCCCGTCGCCTCACCGCGCCCAATCGCCGAAGCCATCTCCTCGGCCGGCGGTATTTCCTTCGACAGCATCGATGATCGTTTCATGCTGAAGGCGCTGCCCGGAAGCTTCGTTTCAGGCGAAATGCTCGACTGGGAGGCCCCGACGGGAGGTTATCTGCTGACCGCCTGCCTCGCCACCGGCAAGGCGGCGGCATCCGGCATCCGGCAATGGCTTGACGTCAAGGCAGGCTGACGCCGGCAATCGCCGCTCTTGAACAGACGGCGGCTTCCCGCCATCCTGACCGGGGGAGCGAAAAGCAATCGCAACAATGATCGTATAGGGCAGGGAAACACGTCCACATGCAGCGCGAAACACCAGCCGGCAACGACCCGGTCGTCGTCATCGGCCACGTCAACCATGACCGCGTCTGGCGGCTGAAGGAACCGCTGCGCCCCGGCGGCCGCATCGCCTGGATCGACCGCACCGTGCGCCTCGGCGGGGGTGGCTATTATACCGGCGGCATGCTGCGCGCGCTCGGCCGGAACGTCGAGCTTGTCACGACGCTTGCCGATGACGAGCACGGCCGGGGCGCCCTGGAAGAACTCAGGCGGGAAGGGTTTGGCACAGACCATGTGACCCTCGGCGAGGGTGAGACGGAATTTGCCGAAATCTTCCTCGACCCGACCGGCGAACGCACCATTCTCGGCAGCACCAAACGCATCGCCCGCCACTTCAAGCTTGAGCGCCCGCTTCAGGCGGGGGCCTTCTACGTCAACGGCATGCAGCTTTCGGACGCAATCGTCGCTTCGCTCGACAAGGCGGCGCTTGTCGTCTCGCAGTTTCCATTGAGGAACCCGACGCCCCGCCCCGCCGATGTGATCGTCGGCTCCAGGGCCGATTTTCCGGGCCAAGGCCTCGATGAAATCTGGCAGGCGGCGCGCACGATAGCGGGCAATCGCCTGAAGGACCTGATGCTGACCGACGGGCCGAATGAAATCTCCGTCTATGACGGCCGGAACGAAACCCGCGTCGTCGTGCATGAAAGGGTGGTGACCGCCGACACCATCGGAGCAGGCGACAGTTTCAGCGGCGCGCTGCTCCATGAGCTGCTGAACGGCATGCCGATCACCGCCGCCGCCGCATCGGCCTGCGAAAGAACCGCCGACTGGCTTCGCCGCCGGGACGCAGCGACAGCGACGGTCGATCCCGCAGGCTCAATCTGACGCCTTGGGCACTCCGGAAAATTTTGTCGTTCCGATGGAACCTCGATGACATCAGGGAGTTAGGGCGGTCGCAATGGAGGATGTAATGATCCACACCACACCCACCTGGAACGAACCCGTCGAACTGAAACTGCAATGCGGACTGACGAGAAGCTTCAAGGAAGCCTATGACGCCCTCTACTTCCTGGAGGAGGAATGGCCGGTCCGGCACGGCGCCGCCTATCAACGCGCCAAGCGCTGGTGCGGCATGGCCCTGGAAACGGACAGGGCTTCCGACATCGCACGCAAGGCCTTTGTCGAGGCCGCCCGCAAGGCAGGTCTGCTGGATAAAGGCTCTACGCCGGACAGCGCAAACGATCCGGAATAGGAAAACGCTCGCCTGAGGCTCGAACATCCCGGCCGACGTGGCCCCCTCTCCTGGGCGCCTTCTGGGCCGGACTTGTCTCAGGACGAGCAAGTCCCTACGAATTTCATCGGCGGCGGGAACGAACCCGCCGGTGAAAACGGGGACGGCAAATCCTGACATGCAGATTAGGGCTCTGATCTATTTCGACGAACTGGTGCGCGCCCGCTCGATCCGGGCCGCGGCGGACAAGCTCAACATCCAGCCGACGGCGCTCGCCCGCCAGATCGACCAGCTCGAACATTATTTCGGAACGCCGCTCGTCGAGCGCTCGAGCCGCGGGGTGCGGCTGACATCCGCCGGCGAACTGCTGGCCGCCCGCGCCGGCAAGACGCTCAGGGAACTCGACCACGTCCGGCAACTGATCGACGATCTCGAAGGGCTGAAGCGCGGCCACGTCAACATCTTCGCAAGCGGCGCCACGGTCGCCAATCTGCTCGCACCGGCGCTTGCCGATTTCAGCCTGAAATTCCCCAAGATCCGCTTTTCCGTGACCATCGCCTCCGCCCGCGCGGCGATCGAGGCCGTGGCCAATGCCGAGGCCGACATCGCCGTCACGCTGTTTTCCGAACCCGAACCGGGAACCAAGGTGCGCCTGCGCGCCGAGATCGTCTACGACGTCATCGCCGCCGCCGACCATCCGGCGGCAAGCCATGCCGAGCTGACGGTTCCGCAACTGGCCGCCTATCCGCTCGCGGTGCCGGACCGCTCTTTCGGCGCGCGGCTCGCCTTCGATGCGCTGTTCAAATCGGCCGGTGTCACGCTCGATCCGGTCTTCGTGACCAGTTCGCTGGAAATGCAGAAGGAACTGGTGCTGCGGGGCGCCGCCGTAACCCTGCTGCCGGCATTGACCGTGCTGCGCGAATGCCGTGCGGGGCAACTGGTGGCGATCCCGATTGCCGGAAACAGGGGCATCCGCACCCCGATCGAGCTTTGCGTCGCCTCGGACCGCCAGTTGTCCTTTGCTGCGACAAAACTGCTCGATGCCATAGACCGCTTCATGCGTGAGGCCATGCCCCGCGCGACGGGCAAAAGAGTGTAGCGATTTTCGATACACGGAGAACACAAAAAACCGCATTGTGTGCGCGCCAACGAGATGCCAGTATTTTTTGCACCGCGCCATCGGCTAAACTGCCGAAACAGAACGAGCGCCAGGAACAGGGGAATTTCATGACCAATGCTTTGCTTGCCGCAGGTCTCGCCGGACGGAAAACCTTCCGAAGCTTCGCCCTCGGCCTTGCCGCCACGGCGGCCATCGTGTTTTCCGGCTCCGCTTTCGCCGCGCAGAAGGATCTGACGCTCGGCATGGCGGTCGAGCCGACCGGCCTCGACCCGACGGTTGCAGCACCCGTCGCCATCGGCCAGGTGACGTGGCAGAACATTTTCGAAGGCCTCGTCACTATAGACCGCGACGGCAATATCCAGCCGCAGCTTGCCACGAGCTGGGACATTTCCGCAGACGGGCTGACCTACACCTTTCATCTTGCCGAAGGCGTGAAGTTCCATGACGGGGAAGCCTTCGATTCCTCCGTCGCCAAGACTTCGCTCGACCGCGCCCGCGGCGCCGACAGCGTCAATCCGCAGAAGCGCTTCTTCGCCGCCATCGACACCATCGAGACACCCGATGCGGCAACGCTGGTGCTGAAGCTGAAGGAGCCGGCCGGAAGCCTGCTCTATTGGCTCGGCTGGCCGTCGTCCTCCATCGTCGGCACGAAGAGCGCGGCCGACGACAAGACCACGCCGATCGGCACCGGCCCGTTCAAGTTCGTCAGCTGGGCAAAGGGCGACAAGGTCGAACTCGAGGCCAATCCGGACTACTGGAACAAGGACCGGCAGGTGAAACTGGAAAAGGTCACCTTCCGCTTCATCTCCGACCCGCAGGCACAGGCCGCCGCGCTGAAATCCGGCGATGTCGACGCTTTCGCGGAATTCAGCGCTCCGGAACTCGTGGAAACCTTCAAGGACGATCCCAGGCTTGCGACCGTGATCGGCAATACCGAGCTCAAGGTCGTGGCCGGCATGAACAACGCCCGCAAGCCGTTCGACGACAAGCGCGTCCGTCAGGCGCTGATGATGGCGCTTGACCGCTCCGTCATCGTCGAGGGCGCGCGGTCCGGCTACGGCACGCCGATCGGCAGCCACTACACGCCGAACGACCGCGGGTATATCGATCTCACCGGGGTCTACCCTTACGATCCGGAAAAGGCCAAGGCTCTGCTGGCCGAGGCCGGCTATCCGAACGGCTTCAGCTTCACCATCAAGACGCCGCAGATGGCCTACGCCCCGAGCAGCGCCCAGGTGATGCAGGCGATGTTCGCCGAAATCGGCGTGACGATGAACATCGAGCCGACCGAGTTTCCGGCCAAATGGGTGCAGGACGTCCTGAAGGGTCGCGACTACGAGATGACCATCGTCGCCCATGCCGAGCCGATGGACATCGATATCTATGCCCGCGATCCCTACTACTTCAACTATAAGAACCCGGCCTTCAACGACCTCCTGAAGAAGATCGAGGCAACTTCCGACACCGCCGAACAGGACAAGCTCTACGGCGAAGCCCAGAAGATCCTCGCCGAGGACGTTCCGGCGCTCTTCCTTTTCGTCATGCCGAAGCTCGGCATCTGGGACAGGAAACTCAAGGGCCTCTGGGAAAACGAGCCGATCCCGTCCAACGTGCTGACCGAGGTTTATTGGGAAGAGTGAGTGTCGCCCGCACGCCTCGCTGAGAGACGAGCCATGAGCATTGCACCCCCCTCTGCCCTGCCGGGCATCTCCCCCTCAAGGGGGGAGATCGCAGGTGGATATCACCAGCCATGCCGATCGGTGTCGAGCCGCGCTGAAAGGCTATCCCCCCGACAGATGACGAAGAAGAACCGATCCTCGATGTCGACCGAAGCATACACAGGGCAACCGTCACCGATCTCCCCCCTTGAGAGGGGTGGATTGACTGGACAGCAAAAACAAAACACGGAAAGGCAACGTCAGCATAACGGGAGCTTACCCCCATGCTGACGCTTCTCGCCCGCCGCATCGCCGGCCTCGTCCTGACGCTTCTTGCCGTTTCGGCCCTGATCTTCATCGTCATGGATATCCTGCCGGGCGATCCCGCCTCGATCATGCTGGGCATGTCGGCAAGTCCCGACACATTGGCAGCGCTGCGCCATGAACTCGGCCTCGACCAGCCGCTCGTCATCCGCTACCTGCAATGGCTGGCCGGCGTGGCGACAGGCGATCTGGGAAAATCCTACACCTATGGCGTTCCGGTTGCCGGCCTGATCGCAGAAAGGCTCGCCGTGACGCTGCCGCTGGCGCTGATGGCGATCCTGATTTCGATGGCGATCGCCATTCCGCTCGGCGTGGTTTCCGCCAGCCGACGCAATTCGGCGGTCGATTACGCCGGCGGCTTCGTTTCCCAGCTTTTCATCGCCGTTCCGGGTTTCTGGGTGGCGCTGCTGCTGATCCTCGCCTTCTCGATGAGCCTCGGCTGGCTCCCGGCCGGCGGTTTTCCCGGCTGGCAGGCGGGCATCATCGCCGGTCTCGAAGCGCTTCTCCTGCCGGCCGTGGCGCTGGCGCTGCAACAGGCGGGCGTGCTGACCCGCGTCACCCGCTCTTCGGTTCTGGAAGTGCTGAACGAGGATTTCGTCCGCACGGCGCGCGCCAAGGGCCTCTCCCGCCGCGCCGCACTCTGGCGCCATGCCGTGCGCAACGCGCTGGTGCCGGTCGCGACCATTCTCGGCCTGCAATTCACCTTCCTGATCGCCGGCGCCGTGCTGATCGAAAATGTCTTCAACCTGCCGGGGCTCGGACGGCTGGCGCTTCAGGCGCTCTCCCAGCGGGACATCATCGTCCTGCAGGATGTGGTCCTGTTCTTCGCGGCACTGGTCATCACAATGAATTTCCTCGTCGATCTTTCCTACCTGCTGCTCGACCCTAGACTGAGGGGGCGCAGCCGATGAACGCCGCCACGCCTGCAACCGGGCGTACCCGCCCCTGGCTCGCCTTTCGCCGTCCGAACCTTGCGATCGGCGCGACGATCATCGTGTCTCTCGTGGCCATCGCCCTCGTCTCGCTGGTCTGGACGCCCCTGCCGCCGGCGAAGATGCAGATCGTCCACAAGCTGAAAGCCCCGCTCATTCACGGCCTCCTCGGCACCGACCAGTTTGGCCGCGACATCGCCTCCATGCTGATGGTTGGCGCATGGAACTCGCTGTCGACCTCGGCCGCAGCCGTCGCCATCGGCGCTTCGCTCGGCACCCTCCTCGGCGTTTTCGCCGCCGCCCGGCGCGGTTTGACGGAAGCCTTCGTGATGCGCGTCAGCGACGTGATCTTCGCCGTGCCGCCGATCCTCTCCGCCATGATGCTCGGCGCTCTGATCGGCACCGGGCGGTTTACCGCCATCATCGCGATTGCCGTCTTCATGGTTCCGGTCTTCGCCCGCGTGACTGCGGGTGCCGCCCTGCAGATCTGGTCGCGCGACTATGTGCTCGCCGCCCGCGGGGCCGGCAAGGGCGGCTTTCTCATCACCGTGGAGCATGTTCTGCCCAATATCGCCAACCAGATCATCGTGCAGGTCACGATCCAGCTCGGCCTTGCGATCCTGACCGAAGCGGGCCTGAGCTTCCTCGGCCTCGGCATGCCGCCGCCGGCCCCGACCTGGGGCCGCATGCTGGCGGACGCCCAGACCTATCTCGCCACCGCCCCCTGGCTGGCCATCATGCCGGGTCTGGCGATCGCGCTCTCCGTCTTCGGCTTCAACATGCTGGGCGACGGATTGCGGGATCTTCTCGACCCTCGCGAAAAGGGGCGTTCATGACAACGGCTCCACTGCTTTCCGTCCGGGATCTCGCCATTTCCATCCGCATGGGCGATGGCAGCCTCACCCCCATTGTCACAGACGTCGCCTTCAACGTGGAGGCCGGCGAAAGCCTTGGCGTGGTCGGCGAAAGCGGCTCGGGCAAGTCGCTCCTGTCGCTCGCCATCATGGGCCTTCTGCCGGGTGTGGCGGAAGCGACCGGGACCATCGCCTTCGAAGGCGAAAACCTGCTGGCGGCATCGGAAGATCGCCTCTGCCACATCAGGGGCAACCGGATCGGCATGATCTTTCAGGAGCCGATGACCGCGCTCAATCCGGCCATGACCATCGGCGACCAGATCGCCGAGGGCCTTGTCTGGCACCAGGGCATGTCATGGCGCGATGCCCGGAGCCAAGCCGTCGACCTGCTCGACCAGGTGCGCATTCCCGATGCGGCGCGGCGGGCAAAGACCTATCCGCACGAAATGTCCGGCGGGCAGCGGCAGAGGGTCGGCATCGCCATCGCGCTTTCGCTCAAACCCGCGCTGATGATCGCCGACGAGCCGACCACGGCGCTCGATGTCACCGTGCAGGCGGAAGTGCTCGACATTCTCGACGACCTCGCCCGCGAACACGGCATGGCGCTGATCCTCGTCAGCCACGACCTCGGCGTCATCGCCCGCATGTGCCGGCGCACCATCGTCATGTATGCCGGCCGCCGGATGGAGGAAGGCGGCACCCGCGAGGTGCTGACCGAGCCGCGCAATCCCTATACCCGGGGGCTGATCCGGGCCATTCCGAAGCGGGTGGCGGATGGCGGCCGCCTCCAGACCATTCGCGGCACAGTGCCCGGATTCAACAGGCTGCCCGCCGGCTGTGTTTTCTCCGACCGCTGTCCGGAGCGCATCGACGCCTGTCATACTGCCGAACCCGGCTGGACCCACTTCGATACCAACCGCGGCGTCCGCTGCATCCGGACGATGGAGGAAGGAAACCGATGAGCAAGTCTCCCCTCCTCGATATCCGCGTTCTGTCCCGCGACTATGTCAGCCATTCGCTGGTCGGCACGTCGCACAGCATACGGGCGCTGGACGAGGTGTCTCTCACCGTCGATGGCGGCGAGATCGTCGGCATTGTCGGCGAGAGCGGTTGCGGGAAATCGACGCTTGCCCGGCTGGTGGCGGCGCTCGACAGACCGACATCGGGCCATGTGCTCTTCGATGGCGACGACCTGTTCTCGCTTCGCCCGAAAGATCTCATGCGCAAGCGCGAGAATTTCCAGATGGTGTTTCAGGACCCGTTCGGCTCGCTCGATCCGCGCCAGAAGGTCGAGCGCATCGTCGCCGAACCGCTGCATGTCCTGGCGAGACGGCCCAGCCGCGCGGAAATCCGCGAGAAGGTCGCCGATATGCTGGAAAGCGTCGGCCTGCAGGCGGCCCATGCCGGACGTTATCCGCACGAATTCTCCGGCGGCCAGCGTCAGCGCATCGCAATCGCCCGCGCCCTCGTCACCGAACCGAAGCTGGTCATCGCCGACGAGGCGGTCTCGGCGCTCGATCTCTCGGTACAGGCGCAGGTGCTGAACCTCCTGATGGACCTGCGCGAAAAACGCGGCGTGAGCTTCCTCTTCATCACCCACAATCTCGCCGTGGTCGACTGCATCGCCGACCGGGTCGGCGTCATGTATCGCGGCCGGCTGGTGGAGACAGGGCCGGCGCATCATGTCTTCGAACGGCCGTTTCACCCCTATACGAGGGTGCTGGCCGATGCCGAGCCGAGCATCGAGCGTTTCGGCCGGCCGGCAGCCTCCGAGCGTTCGCCCCCGCCGCCCTCTCGTGCCGATGCCGGCGGCTGCGCCTTTCGCAACCGCTGTCCGCTGGCCATAGCACGCTGCGCCGCCGAGCGGCCGGAACTGCGCATGATCGCGCCGGGACGGCAGGCCGCCTGCCACCGTGCGGAAGACATGGGCGCGGAAGACATGGCCGAAAACGGAAACTAACGCCACAGAACGAATTTTTGAAGCAGAAGGCATAAGCCGAAATGACTGATTTGCTCAATTTGACCATCAAGGACCTTGTCGCCGGTTACCGCGCGAAAACCCTTTCGCCCTATGAATACTGGCTGGCGGTCGAAGCCCGCATCGAGGCCTTCGAACCGCATGTGGCGGCGCTTTACGCCTATGACCCGCAGGGCGCGCGCGAACAGGCCAAAGCCTCCACCGAACGCTGGCTGCGGGATGAGCCATTCGGCCCTCTCGACGGCATTCCGGTCTCGCTGAAGGAACTGATCGCCACCAAGGGGCAGCCCGTTCCGCTCGGCACCGCCGCGGTCGAGCTTCTCCCCGCCGAGGAAGACGCGCCGATTGCCGCGCGTATGAAGGAAGACGGCGCGGTGATCTTCGCCAAGACCACCTGCCCCGACTACGGCATGCTCTCCTCCGGCCTGTCGAGCTTTCACCCGCTCTCGCGCAACCCCTGGGACCTGACGCAGAACCCCGGCGGATCGAGCGCGGGTGCGGCGGCGGCCGGCGCAGCCGGCTACGGCCCCTTGCATATCGGCACGGATATCGGCGGATCGGTGCGCCTGCCCGCCGGCTGGACCGGCCTCTTCGGCTTCAAGCCCAGCCACGGCCGCATTCCCGTCGATCCCTATTATGTCGGCCGCTGCGCCGGCCCGATGACGCGATGCGTCGACGATGCGGCCTTCTCGATGGCGACGCTTTCGCGCCCCGACTGGCGCGACGGCACCAGCCTGCCGCCCAATGATTTCGACTGGATGGACCACGAGATCGACGTGCGCGGCATGAAGATCGGCGTGATGCTGGATGCCGGCTGCGGCCTTGCAGTCGAGACCGAAATTCGTGACGCGGTGCTCGCCGCCGCCAAACGCTTCGAGGACGCGGGCGCGACCGTCTTCGAGGTCGAACCGGTCCTGACGCGCCAGATGCTCGACGGTCTCGACAATTTCTGGCGGGCCAAGTTCTGGGGCGATATCCGCAACCTCAGCGCCGAGCGCCGAGCCAAGATCCTGCCCTATATCTACCAGTGGGCCGAAAAGGGGGCGGATGTCTCCGGCGTCGAGGCGGTGCACGGCTTCGGCCAGACCATCGAGATGCGCAAGACCTGCGGACGGCTCTTCACCACCGTCGATGCGGTGCTCTCGCCGACCAATCCGATCGTCTCCTATCCGGCGGACTGGGCCTCTCCCACCAACGATCCGGAAAAGCCCTTCGAGCATATCGCCTTCACCGTTCCATGGAACATGTCGGAACAGCCGGCGGCCTCGATCAACTGCGGCTTTTCGAAAACGGGCATGCCCATCGGCCTGCAGATCGTCGGTCCCCGCTTCGACGACATGCGCGTGCTGAAGCTGTCGAAACTGTTCGAAACCTGGACCGGCGGCATCACCAACTGGCCGAAACCGCCGTTGGCCTGAACCGGCTCAGGCCTTGATCCGCTCCATGCCAGGATCGAACATCGGCCCGAGATGGATTTCGGCGGGGACCTTTTCCATCGCGACGACGAGTTCGTAGGAACCGCTCGTCAGGTAGTCGTCGCTGACCCCCTCGGCATTGCGGACATAGCCGTAGCCGATTGCCTTGCCGAGCGTGTAGCCATAGCCGCCGCTGGTGAGATAGCCGACCGGCTCGCCGTTGCGCAGGATCGTCTCGCGACCGAGCAGGACGACATCCGGTCCGGCGGTGAACCCCATCAGCCGCTTCTTCAGCGGTTGGCCGGCTACGGCCTCAAGCGCGGAGCGGCCGAGGAAATCGGCGTTACGCTTGAGTTTCACGGCAAAACCGAGCCCGGCTTCAAGCGGCGTATCGTTCGGTGTGATGTCGGAGCCCCAGGCGCGATAGCCCTTTTCCAGCCTAAGCGATTCCAGCGCCCGATAGCCGACCGGCTTGACTCCGAACGGCTGTCCCGCCGCCATCAGGGCATCGAACACCTCGCCGATGGCACCGATGGGGACATGCAGCTCCCAGCCAAGTTCGCCGACATAGGTGATGCGCAGGGCCCGCACCGTACTTCCGGCGATGGCGATTTCCCGCGCATGGCCGAAGGGGAATGCGGCGTTCGAGACATCCGCCTTCGTCACGGCGGCCAGAACGTCCCGTGCCCTCGGCCCCATCAGCGACAGCGTGCCCCAGTCCTCGGTGACATCCACCATCTCCACCCGCGCGCCTGCCGGAACATGGTCGGCGATCCAGCCGAAATCATGGGTGCGGAAGCCTGTGCCGGTGACGATGTAGAACCTGTCTTCGCCGAAACGGGCGACCGTCATGTCCGCCTCGATACCGCCACGGGTGTTGAGAAGCTGGGTATAGGTCAGGCGACCGACCGGCTTGGTCACGTCGTTGGCGCAGATGTGGTCCAGTACCTTCAGCGCATCGGGGCCGGTCACCTCGTATTTGGCGAAGGAGGACTGGTCGAAGATGCCGACGGCTTCGCGCACATGGGCGTGTTCGGCGCCGACCGCATCGAACCAGTTCTGCCGGCCCATCGAGTAGACATCCCGCCCTTCCGTACCCGCGAGGGCAAACCAGTTCGGCCGTTCCCAGCCGAGCTTGGAGCCGAACACGGCGCCATGGGCCTTCAGCCGCTCGTAGAGGGGCGAGGTCAGCCGCGGCCGGCCGCTTTCATATTCCTCATGCGGGAAGGCGACGGTGTAGTGCTTGCCATAGGCCTCGAGCGTGCGGTCGAGCACCCATTGGCGGTCGCGATGCATGCCGGAGAAGCGCCGGATATCGACCACCCAGAGATCGAGCGGCGCTTCGCCATCCACGACCCACTGTGCCAGCACCCAGCCCGCACCGCCGCCGGAAGCGATGCCGAAGGCATTGAAGCCCGCGCCGACAAACATGTTGGAGCATTCCGGCGCGACGCCGAGAATGAAGTTTCCATCGGGAGTAAAGCTCTCGGGGCCGTTAATCATCTGCTTGACGCCGGCCTTTTCCAGCGCCGGAATGCGCTCAATGGCCTGCACCATGTGCTGCTCGAAATGATCGAAATCGTCGTCGAACAGGCGGAAGGCCCATTCGTCCGGCACGTCTCCGGTCGTCCAGGCCTGAGGATTTGGCTCGTAGCCGCCCATCACCAGGCCGCCGACCTCCTCCTTGAAATAGGTGCGGCGGTCCGGATCGCGGATCGTCGGGGCGTCGGTGGCAAGCCCGTCGATCTTCTCGGTGATGATATACTGGTGCTTGACCGGCTGCAGCGGCACGTTGATGCCGGCCATCGCGCCAACCTGACGCGCCCACTGTCCGGCACAGTTCACGACCTTCTCGCAGGCGATGTCGCCGAGCGTCGTCTTCACCGCGACGATGCGGCCGTCCTTCATGTCGAAGCCCGTTACCCGGACGTTCTCGACGATCTTCGCGCCATGCATGCGCGCACCCTTCGCCAGCGACTGGGTAATGTCGGAGGGGCTCGCCTGTCCGTCCGTCGGCAACCAGCTTGCACCGACGAGATCGTCGACATTCATCAGCGGCCACATCCGCTTGACCTCTTCCGGCGAGACCAGATGCATCTCCATGCCGAAGCTGCCGGCGGTGGTGGCAAGACGGCGGAATTCCGTCCAGCGGTCCTGATTGGTGGCAAGCCGCAGGCAGCCGGTCATCTTCCAGCCGGTCGCAAGCCCGGTCTCGGCCTCCAGACCCTTGTAGAGCTCGACCGAATATTTCAGCACGCGGGTAATCGAGGCCGACGAACGCAACTGGCCGACGAGACCTGCCGCATGCCAGGTGGAACCGGAGGTCAGCGTGCCCTGCTCCAAAAGCACCACATCCGCCTTGTGGTCTCGGGCGAGATGATAGGCGGTCGAACAGCCGATGATGCCGCCGCCAATGACGACGATCTGGGCATGGGAAGGAAGCATGGTCATGGAGACGTCTTTCCGTAAAGGCTACGATAATGGTCGAGGGCGACAGCGAGCCGGTCGAGATTTTCAGCGGTGTAGGCGACGTAGTCGGCGCCCGGCGCCGACAGATGCAGTTCCGACACCATGCTCCACATCGCCTCGCGCAGCAGCGAAGCGCATTGCATGGCTGCAAGCGAACGGCGGATGCCGGGATCGGGCGTCGTCCCGAGATAGGTGGCGAGGAAATCATCGGACTGATCGGCCGAAAACCCCGCATTCGAGGTCACCCCGGCAAGATCGAACATCGCCGTCGAGAAGCCGGCATATTCATAATCGATCAGCCACAGACGCTTGCCGTCATCCATGATGTTGGCCGGCAGAAGATCGTTGTGGCCGAAGACGATCGGCAGCGGCGATTGCGCTTTCTCAAGTTCATCGGCAATCGCCAGATAGCCGGGCAGTTCCGCCGTCATGCGGCTTTTGCCCTTCTCCAGCGTGTAGGCGTAATCGCGAATGACATGGAAGGGCCAAAACAGGAAGGCCACGCCCCTGACAAAGCGAGGCATGGTGTCATGAAAATCCCTGAGCAGCCGGGCGATCCGTCCGCGTTCGGCGATCACGTCCTGCGCGGTGAACGTCTTGCCCTCGATGAACCCCGTCACCATCACGCCCGGTTCGGCGTAATGAATGTCCGGGCCGAAGCCCGCGGCCTGCGCGGCCTCGGCCGTCATAAGCTCGCGGTCGCGAAAGACATGGTGAAACGGATAGTCGCTGCCGAAACGCACGACATGCAGACCGCCGGCATCGCGCACCACATAGCTCTCATTGCTGATGCCGCCCTTGAGCAGGGAAATCTCGATCGCACCGTTCCAGCAGGGCAAGGCCCTTATCCGCTCGTCCCCGGCCTTCGGGACGATGGCTTCCGACGGCATGGAAACGCTCATCGCGCCACCCTGCCCGCCTGCTGGCAGGGGCCATCGGACGTCATGAAGGCTGGCTGGTGGAAAGACATGCAGCTTCTCCCGGTCGAACGCTTGAAATGTTTCAGGCCAATCCCTCGCGCCGTTCCCGCATTGTTTTTGTCGTGGGACGCGACAGGATCGCCTGCAATCTCACGCGAGAAAAGCCGGCCTGTCAATCGGCCGATGTGGTTTTATGTGTTTTTCTGCCCGTTTTTGTGACTTTACATTTTCCCGCCGCCAAAGCATCGCTATCTGCTTGCGACAGCGATGAAACGGGGAGCCATGAACGAACCGAAGCGCCACAGGGAGATCTTGCGATTTCTACAGCAGGACGGAACGCTTTCGATTTCCGATCTTGCCCGCCGATTGCGCGTTTCGCTTGAAACCGTGCGCCGCGACATAAAGCCGCTCGCCGAAAACGGCGTCGTCGTGCGGATGCACGGCGCGATTGCACTGCCGACCTCGGTCGGCGAAGCGCCGTTTGAGAAGCGGATGCGGGAAAACGCCCCTGCCAAGAAAGCCATTGCCCGGGCCGTCGCCGCCACGATCCGCGACGGCGATTCCATCATGCTCGACACTGGCACGACAACGAGTTTTCTCGCACGCGAACTGCTGGGCCACCGGCGGCTGACCGTCGTCACCAATTCCTCGGACATCGCCCGCACGCTTGCAACCGTCAACGACAACAAGGTCTATATGGCCGGAGGCGAACTGCGCAGCGACAATGCCGCGGCTTTCGGCGTGTCGGCCATCGAATTCGTCAGCCGTTTCAACGTCACCCATGCGGTGATCTCGGCAGGCGCCGTCGACGCGGCAACCGGCATCATGGATTACGATCTGAACGAGGCCGAATTCGCACGCACCGTACTGTCCCGCGGGAAACGCACCCTCGTCGTGACCGACCATTCCAAATTCGGCCGCCAGGGCCTCGTCAAGGTCTGCGATTTTGCCGAAATCGCCGAATTGGCAACGGACAGGCCGCCGCCGCCGGATATCGCCGAAGCGCTCTCGGCGGCGGGCGTCGCGCTTTTTCTTGCCGAAAACAGCCCCGCAACCTAAAATCGAAACAGGATCCGCCCTCGCCGATTTTTTCGGCTGGTGTCATCCCGAAGCTATTGCGCCTGCCTGGACCATATTGTTTTAATCAAACGATTAGACGCGATGCGTATCCCCTTCCGGAAAGGGAGATCGCACTTCGATACGGGGGCTACCGGTGAAACTTCCCAAACTGAACGGCATCATTCTGGCGATCATCGTGGCTCTTGCCGCCGGCGGCGGCTACTACGCATGGCAGTCGATCTCAGCCTCGGAGCTTCCCGCCGGAATCGCCAGCGGCAATGGCCGCATCGAGGCCGTGGAGGTGGACGTTTCCGCCAAGTTTGCCGGCCGTATCAGCGAAATCTTCGTGGACGAAGGGGATTTCGTCAAAGCCGGCGACAGGATCGCCCAGATCGACACCCGCGAACTCGATACCCAGCTCAAGCAGGCCGAAGCGCAGGCCCGGCGCGCCACCATCGGCATCGATACGGCCAATGCGCAGGTCGTCCAGCGCAATGCGGAAAAACGCGCCGCCGAAGCGGCCATCGCCCAGCGCAGGGTGCAGCTCGAAAGCGCGATGAACCAGGAAGCCCGCGCCGAGCAGTTGGCGAAATCGAGCACCATCTCCACCCAGCAGCTGGAAGACGCCCGCTTTGCCGTGGAGGGCGCCCGCGCAGCCGTTGCGGCGGCAGAAGCCGAATCGGCAGCGGCCGACGCAGCCATCAGCTCGGCCGATGCCCAGGTGGTCGATGCCAAGGCGGCGTCCGATGCCGCGAACGCGGCCATCGATACCATCAGGACGCAAATCGAAGACAGCCTGCTGACGGCGCCGCGTGACGGTCGCGTGCAGTTTCGCGTTGCCCAGCCGGGTGAAATCGTCGCCGGGGGCGGTCGCGTCGTCAACCTCGTCGATCTCGGCGACGTCTATATGAGCTTCTTCCTGCCGACGGAATCCGCCGGCAAGCTGTCGATCGGCTCAGAGGCCCGCCTGAAGCTCGATGCCCTGCCGGACTATCTGGTGCCGGCCACGGTCACCTATGTCGCCAGTGTCGCCCAGTTCACGCCGAAATCGGTGGAGACGGCCGTCGAGCGGGAGAAGCTGATGTTCCGCGTCAAGGCCAAGATCAAGCCGGAACTCTTGCAGAAATACCTCCAGCTCGTGAAGACCGGCGTGCCCGGCGTGGCCTATGTCCGCGTCGATCCCGAGACCCCGTGGCCGGCCGATCTGGAGGGCAAGCTCGTCCAATGAGCTCCGCTCTCCCATCGGCAGACACAGAGGCGCAACCCGTCGCCAGCCTGCGCAGCGTTTCGCTAACCTATGGCAAGACGACGGCGCTCGATACCATCACGCTCGACATTCCCGGCGACGGGCTGGTTGGCCTTGTCGGCCCGGACGGCGTCGGCAAATCGAGCCTGCTGTCGCTGATCGCCGGCGCCCGCGCCATTCAGGCCGGCGAGGTCGAGGTGCTGGGCGGCAGCATGGCCGATGCAGGACACCGGGCGAGAACCTGCCCGCGCATCGCCTACATGCCTCAGGGTCTGGGTAAAAATCTCTATCCGACACTCTCGGTCTTCGAGAATATCGACTTCTTCGGCCAACTCTTCGGGCACAGCCGCAGAGAGCGCGAACGCCGCATCGCCGAACTCCTCGATAGCACCGGGCTCGCCCCCTTTGCCGACCGCCCTGCCGGCAAGCTTTCGGGCGGCATGAAGCAGAAGCTCAGCCTCTGCTGCTCGCTGATCCACGACCCGGATCTTTTGATCCTCGACGAGCCGACGACCGGCGTCGACCCGCTGTCGCGCCGGCAGTTCTGGGAACTGATCGACCGCATCCGCGCCGGCAGGCCGGGCATGGCCGTCATCGTCGCCACCGCCTACATGGAGGAAGCCGCCCGTTTCGACTGGCTCGTCGCGATGGACGAGGGCCGCGTGCTCGCAACCGGAACGCCGCAGGAGCTGCTGGAACGCACCGGCACGCCGACCGTCGACGACGCCTTCATAGCACTCCTGCCCGAAGACAAACGCAGCGGCCACGGCACCCTCGTCATCCCCCCGAGGGACCCCGCGATGGACGGCGCAATCGCCATCGAGGCGGAGCATCTTTCGATGCGCTTCGGGGATTTCACCGCCGTCAACGATGTCAGCTTCCGGATCGAGCGAGGCGAGATCTTCGGCTTCCTCGGATCGAACGGCTGCGGCAAGACGACCACGATGAAGATGCTGACCGGGCTTCTGCAGGCATCGGAAGGCACAGCCAAACTCTTCGGCAAGGAACTCGAAAGCTCCGACCTCGCCGCCCGCCGGCGCATCGGCTACATGAGCCAGGCCTTCTCGCTCTATACGGAGCTGACGGTTCGCCAGAACCTAGAACTGCATGCCAAGCTCTTCGATCTTCCCTCGGAAACGATCGAGCCCCGCATCCGGGAAATGGCCGAGCGCTTCGGCCTCACCGACATCATGGACACGCTGCCGGAAGCATTGCCGCTCGGCATCCGCCAGCGCCTGTCGCTTGCCGTCGCCATGGTGCATGCGCCGGAAATCCTGATCCTCGACGAGCCGACCTCCGGCGTCGATCCCGTGGCGCGCGACAATTTCTGGCAGATCCTCGCCGATCTTTCCCGCAAGGACGGTGTGACGATCTTCGTCTCGACCCATTTCATGAACGAGGCCGAACGCTGCGACCGCATCTCGCTGATGCATGCGGGAACGGTTCTCATCAGCGACCGCCCCGCGGAAATCGTCGCAAAACGAGGAGCGGCCTCGCTAGAGGAGGCCTTCATTGCCTATCTCGAGGATGCGATCGCAAAGGCCGGTGGCGCAGAGCCCTCAGCGGCTGAGACCTCCACGACATCGGCCGGGGCACCGGCGGCATCCGCCTCCGCCCCGGTCCGCACAACCCGGCGCTTCTTCGACCTCATGCGGATGTTCAGCTATTCCCGCCGGGAAATGCTGGAGCTGCAGCGCGATCCGATCCGCGGCACGCTGGCGATTTTCGGCAGCGTCATCCTGATGTTCGTCATCGGATACGGCATCAATCTCGACGTCGACGACCTGACCTTCGCCGTTCTCGACCACGACCGCACGACGATCAGCGACGACTATGCGCAACAGCTTTCCGGCTCGCGCTATTTCGTCGAGAAGCCGCCGATCACCGACTATGCCGATCTCGACCGGCGCATGCGCGGCGGCGAGATCAGCCTGGCGATAGAAATCCCGCCGAATTTCGGCCGCGATGCCCTGCGCGGCGCGACACCGGAAATCGGCGCCTGGATCGACGGCGCCATGCCGACGCGCGCCGAAACCATCAGCGGCTATGTCCAGGGCGTGCACGCCCACTGGATCACGGAGAAAATCCGCGAAGCCTATGGCGAGGAAGCCACCAGGGGCAATTACACGCTGGAAACGCGCTATCGCTACAATCCCGACGTCAAGAGCCTCGTCGCCATGGCTCCTGCCGTGATCCCGCTGCTCCTGCTGCTCATCCCCGCGATCCTTTCCGCGCTCAGCGTGGTGCGCGAGAAGGAACTCGGTTCGATCATCAATTTCTACGTGACGCCGACCACCCGGCTGGAATTCCTGCTCGGCAAGCAACTGCCCTACGTGGTCCTTGCCATGTTGAATTTCGTGCTGCTGACCGCCTTCGCCGTCTTCATCTTCCGCGTTCCCTTCACCGGCAGTTTTTTCGCCTTCACGCTTGCAGCACTCCTCTACGTCACCTGCACGACGGCGCTGGGCATGCTGGTGTCGACCTTCGTGTCCAGCCAGATTGCCGCCCTGTTCGGCACCGCACTGCTGACGCTGATCCCGGCGGTCCAGTACGCCGGCATCATCGACCCGGTCTCCTCGCTAAAGGGTGCCGGACAGGTGATCGGCACCTACTATCCGACGACGCATTTCGTGACGGTCGCGCGCGGCGCCTTTTCCAAGGCGCTGGGCCTTGCCGATGTGCAGAAGGAGATCCTGTATCTCCTCGCCTCCATACCGGTGCTGATCGGACTGACGGCGATCTTTCTCAAGAAGCAGGCGAGGTAGTCATCCATGCGCATGCGCCATGTCGGCAATCTGATCCTGAAGGAACTGCGCGGCCTCATGCAGGACCGCATGCTCTTCGCCTTCATCCTCTATTCCTTCACGCTGTCGATCTATACCGAGGCGCGCGCGCTGCCGCAGGTCCTCAACATGGCGGCGATTGCGATCGTCGACGAGGACCGCTCGCAACTGTCGACCCGTCTCGTCGATGCCTTCTATCCCCCCTATTTCACGAAGCCCGAACTCATAACCGCGGCGGAGATGGACAAGCGGATGGACGCGGGACAGGCGACCTTCGCCCTCGATATTCCGGTCAACTTCCAGCAGGACGTGCTCGCGGGACGTGCCCCCGCCATACAGCTCAACATCGACGCCACGCGCATGACGCAAGCCTTTACCGGTGCGGGCTATATCCAGCAGATCGTCAACAGCGAGGTCAGCGAATTCGTCAATCGCTACCGCGGCGAAACCGCGGTGCCGGTAAACCTGACGCTGAGATCACGTTTCAACCCGCAGCTCGACAGCACCTGGTTCGGCGCGATCAACAACATCATCATGAACGTCACGATGCTCTCCATCATCCTGACGGGTGCGGCCCTCATCCGCGAGCGCGAACACGGCACGATCGAGCATCTGCTGGTCATGCCCGTCACCGCACTCGAAATCATGGTGAGCAAGGTGCTGGCCATGAGCCTGGTGGTGCTGGTCGCCTCCACCTTCTCGCTGATCTTCGTGGCACATTATCTGCTGGAGGTGCCGCTCCAGGGCTCCGTGCCGCTGTTCGTGGCCGGCACCGCGCTCCAGCTCTTTGCAGCGACCTCCCTTGGCATCTTCCTTGCGACCGTCGCCGGCTCGATGCCCCAGTTCGGACTGCTGCTGATGCTGATCCTCTTGCCGCTGCAGGTTCTCTCAGGCGGGCTGACCCCGCGCGAAAGCATGCCCGAGATCATCCAGTTCATCATGTCCTTCGCCCCCAACACCCATTTTATTTCGCTGGCGCAGGCGATCCTGTTCCGCGGCGCCGGCTTTGACGTGGTCTGGCCGCAATTCCTCTGGCTCGCGGCCATCGGGACGGTGCTGTTCACCTTCGCGCTCGGCCGCTTCCGCGCCTTCCTCCGCTAAGGACCGGCACCGCAGGCCCGCATCAGCGCGCCGGGCCGATGGCCGCCGGAAACGTCACCGCGGCGAGCAACCCGCGGCCGCCGCCGCCCGGCGAAAGCTGAAACGTGCCGCTGAAAAGCCTTGCGATTTCCTCGACGATCGCGAGGCCGAGGCCGAGGCCTTCCCCGCGCTCGCCTCGAACGAAGCGCTGCTTCAGGCTTTCCATGCGGGCCGCGAGAATGCCGGGGCCGTTGTCTTCCACCTCCAGGCGCACGCTTCCTCCAGACTGGCTCACCCGGACGGTGACCTCCGCATCACGCCCCGCATAGGCGATGGCATTTCCGATCAGGTTTCCAAGCAGCTCTCCGATCAGGAGGGGCTCAGCCGCCACCCAGGCCTGCCCCTCTCCCTCGAAACCGAGATCGATGGAGGCTTTCGCGGCGGACGGAACCTTGTCGGCAGTGATCTGCTGGGCAAGCGCCACGAGGTCGATCGGCTCCGGCATCTGCCGCGCCTCCGGTTCCACGGAATCGATCTTGGCCATCAGAAGAAGTTGCGCCAGCACCCGTTCGGCATGCACCACCGCCTTGTCGCCCTCCTTTGCCGCCGCGCGGGCCTCTTCGAGCGTGGTCGCCCTCTGGGCAAGCTCGAGCTGGGTGCGCACGATGGCAAGCGGGGTCCGCAATTGGTGGCTGGCGTTGCCGGTGAAGTTGCGCAGCGCCGCAAGAGCCGAGGCGAGCCGCGTCATGAAAGAATTGACGGTGTCGACCAGCCCCTGAACCTCGCTCGGGACCGATTGTTCGATCGGGTGGAGATCGTCCGGGTTACGCTCCGATATCGCATCGCTCAGCCGATAAAGGGGTCGCAGCGAAAAGGTGACGGCGATCCAGACGATGACCGCCGCCCCGGCGATCATCAGGGCAAGACGCGCCGCCGAATTGAGGAGGATCGAACGGGCAAGCTGCCGGCGGGCGATGGTGGTTTCGGCGACCGTCACGGAAAACGGCACCGAATTGATGCCGGTCGAGGCGGAACGCTGCAGCACGGCGATGCGTATCCGCTCTCCTCGGAACACCGCATCCGTGTAGAAGGCCGCCTGTCCCCCGAGATCGGCGAAGGTCGGAAGGTTCTGGTAGCCGGTGATGAACTGCCCCGGCGGCCCGTCGACCCGATAGAACACCCGGTCCTGCGCAGCCGACGTCAGCATTTCCAGCGCGACATAGGGAATGTCGACCTGCAACTGGCCGTCCTCCGACACGATCACCCGCTCGGCAATCGCCATGGCGGATCCCGCGAGCACACGGTCGGAAACGGTATCCGCCGTTCGCACGGCATCGCGATAGGTATCGATGAGCGCCAGGAAACCCATGATGAGCGTCGCAAGAAGCAGCCATCCGAGCAACTGTCGCCGAAGCGAATAGACCGAGACAGTCATGCCGGTTCCGATGGCCGGTCGAGATAATAGCCGATGCCGCGCGCCGTCTTCACCGTCAGCCCGTAGGGCGCGAGCCGCCGGCGCAGCCGGCTGACATACTGCTCGATCGCATTGGCGCTGAGATCGTCGTCGAAGGCCGCGAGCGACTGCATGATCGCCTCCTTCGAGACCACCTTGCCGGCGCGGAGGAACAAGACCTCAAGCAGACCGAGCTCGCGGGCCGGCAGGTCTATCGGCGCGCCGTCCGCGGAAAAGCTGCGCGAATTGAGATCGAGCGAAACCTTGCCGTAATGAACCGCCGACGAGCGCAGGCCGGCCTGACGCCTGAGAAGAACGCGGACACGCGCCTCAAGCTCGCTGACATCGAACGGCTTGCTCATATAATCGTCCGCGCCGAGGTCGAGCCCGCGCACCCGCTCTTCCGTCGCCCCACGGGCGGTGAGGATCAGCACCGCCGCCTTGCTCTGGCGGGCGCGCATGCCCTTCAGCACGTCGAGCCCGCCCATGTCGGGGAGGTTGAGATCGAGGATGACAAGGTCAAAACTTTCCGTGGCAGTCACCGCTTCGGCGGACGCACCGTCGTGCACGACGTCCACGGCATAGCCGCTGCCGCGCAAGATCGCGGACAGGCCGTCGGCCAGCGCCGTATTGTCTTCCACCAGCAGGATGCGCAAGACAGACCTCCTCCATGCGCGTTGAACCTTCAAACTACAGAGCCCGGCGGCACTTGTGAACGCCCCTCCGCTTCTGCAATATGAATTCATGAGGAGTTTCATTGCCCTGCTGCTGACCGTGACCACCGCCACCATGGCCTGGGCGGAGCCGGTTGTCTTTCCGGCCTTGTCGGGAAACCCGGCGGCGCGGCAGCTCGTCGTCTATTCCTCGCTCGACGAACCCGTTGCCCAACCGATGATCGCCGCCTTCCAGAAGGCGCATCCCGACATTGCCGTGCGCTACGAGGACATGCTGACCGGCGAAATCTACGACCGCATCGTCAAGGAAACCGATTCCGGGGGGAAGACCGCCGACTTCGCCTTTTCCTCCGCCATGGACCTGCAGGTGAAACTCAGCAACGACGGCTACGCCCAGCGCAGCGACCTGCCGATGAGCGACCTCTGGCCGGGCTGGGCGAACTGGCGCAACACCGCCTATGCGCTCACCTTCGAACCCGCCGTCTTCGTCTATCACAAGCCGAGCTTCATCCACGAGAAACCGCCGGCGACCCGCGCGGAGTTCGTGGAATACCTGAAACGCAAGGGCAACGAAGTCCACGGCCGGATCGGCACCTATGACATCGAGCGTTCGAGCGTGGGCTTCCTCTTCATGGCCCGCGACCAGGAACAGTTCGGCGACATCTGGTCGGTCATCCGGACCATGGGAGCGGCCGGCGTGAAGCTCTATTCCACCAGTTCCGCCATCCTCGAACGCATAGCCGACGGGCGGTTCGTGCTCGGCTACAACATCATCGGTTCCTATGCCGCGGATTGGGCCTCGCGCCATCCGGACGTCGGGATCGTATTGCCGAAGGATTACACCGTCGTCATGTCGCGGATCGGCCTTGTGCCGCAAGCGGCCGCATCGCCCGATCTCGGCCGCGCCTACCTCGAATTCTTCATGTCGAAAGAGGGCCAGACCCTCATGGCTCGGGAGTTGCAGATCGCCGCCGTCAGCCCCGAGGTCAACGGCGAAAATACCGCAAACACCATGCGCGACCTGCTCGGCGCCCAGCTTCGGCCGGTGCCCGTCAGCCCCGGCCTCATGGTCTACCTCGATCAGGTGAAGCGTGCCCGGCTGATCGATCGGTGGAACGAGGTTTTACGGCTACAGTAAATGCGCTAGGCTGCGGCAAACGCCAACCCACACGAATTTTGACCGGCGTCAGCTAGATGTCAGCTTTGTGTGGTGCGTTGGTGTCATTGGCATCCGTGGAGGCGGATCCAAGGCTCGGGAGGAGCTTCGGCGCAAATTGCATTCGCAGCCATGGCATAAGGCAGTGGCAACCGTTCTCCCCCTCTGCACGGCAAAAGAAACGAGCTGCAAAAGCAGCACCTGACGGAGGACAACATCATGAAACACTTCTTCCTCGCATCCATTCTCGCCGGCGCCATGGCGCTTCCGGCTTTCGCCGCCGACTACACCATCATCGCGCCCGCCAATCCCGGTGGCGGCTGGGACCAGACGGCCCGTTCGATGCAGACGGCCATGCAGCAGGAGGGCATCTCCTCCAACGTGCAGGTGCAGAACGTTCCCGGCGCCGGCGGCACCATCGGCCTTGCCCAGTTCGCCAACCAGAGCAAGGGCAACCCCGGTTCGCTGATCGTCGGCGGCTATGTGATGGTCGGCGCGATCCTGACCAACAAGGCGCCGGTTACCTTGAAGGACGTCACCCCGATCGCTCGCCTTACCGGCGAGTACGAGGCGATCGTCGTTCCGGCCTCTTCCCCGATCCAGACCATGGCGGACCTGGTCGAAGCCCTGAAGAAGGACCCCGGCTCCGTATCCTGGGGCGGCGGCTCGGCCGGCGGCACCGACCACATCGCCGTCGGCCTGATCGCCAAGGCAGCCGGCGTCGATCCGACCAAGATCAACTACATCGCCTTCTCCGGCGGCGGTGAAGCGCTTGCCGCAATCCTCGGTAGTCAGGTCACGGCCGGCATTTCCGGCTATGGTGAGTTCGAATCGCAGGTCAAGTCCGGCACGCTTCGTCTGCTCGCCGTCACCAGCGCCGAACGTCTTCCCGGCGTGGACGCTCCGACGCTCAAGGAAAGCGGCCTCGACGTGGTCGTCGAGAACTGGCGCATGGTTGCCGCCGCTCCCGGCCTCACAGCCGAGCAGGAAGCCGCGGTTTCCGCCGACATCGAGAAGCTGGTGAAGTCCGCAAGCTGGCAGGAAATCCTGAAGACCAAGGGCTGGCAGGACTCCTACCTGTCCGGCGACGCCTTCAAGGCCCAGCTCGACAAGGATGTCGCCGCGACCGAAGGCGTCCTCAAGGACATCGGACTGGTGAAATGAGCACCGGATCGAACTCCAAGCATGAGACACGCCGCCCCGACGGGGCGGCGCTTTTCATCGCCGTCTTCCTTGCCGCTCTCGCCGGCCTGATCTTCTGGGACGTCGCGCGCCTTGGCGAGGTTACAGGCTATTCGCCCGTCGGCCCCGCGACCGTGCCGAGATGGATCGCCTTCGGACTGCTCGGACTTGCGGTGTGGACGGCAGTTGCCGCCATCCGCCGCGATTTCCCCGAACGCGAGCATCAGGAAGTCTCTCCCGTCCTCTGGATCGTCGGCGGACTGGCTGGACAGATGCTGCTTCTGAAAACCGCGGGCTTTTCGATCGCCACCGGCGTCCTCTTCGCCGCCACGGCCTTCGCCTTCGGCAAGAGAAAGCTCTGGATCTCGCTGCCCCTTGGCATCGCCATCTGTCTTGCGATCTGGCTGGTTTTTGCCGGACTGCTGCAGCTTTCCCTGCCGGCAGGGCCGCTCGAGCATCTTTTCCTCTGAGGAGTAGCCCCGCATGAATACCTTTGAATTCCTCCTGCAGGGACTCACGATTGCCGCCCAGCCGGCGAATCTCCTCTACGCCCTGATCGGCGTGACACTCGGCACCGCCGTCGGCGTGCTGCCAGGCATCGGACCGGCCCTGACCGTCGCCCTGCTTCTGCCCGTCACCTTCAAGCTCGATCCGGCGGGTTCGCTCATCATGTTCGCCGGCATCTATTACGGCGGCATGTATGGCGGCTCGACCACCTCGATCCTGCTCAACACGCCGGGCGAGAGCTCCTCGATCGTCACGGCGCTCGAAGGCAACAAGATGGCGCGCGCCGGCCGCGGCGGCCCTGCCCTTGCGACCGCCGCCATAGGCTCCTTCGTCGCCGGCCTGATCGCCACTGTCGCGCTCGCGCTCGTCGCGCCCTACATCGTCAAGCTCGCCCTGGTCTTCGGCCCGCGCGAATATTTCGCCCTGATGGTGCTGGCTTTCGTAACGGTATCGTCCGCCTTCGGCGATTCCACCCTGCGCGGCCTCACTTCGCTCTTCATCGGACTGACGCTCGCAACCATCGGCATCGACCAGTTGACCGGCCAGACCCGTATGAGCTTCGGCGTGCCGGACCTGCTCGACGGGATCGAGGTGACGACGCTTGCCGTCGCCATGTTCGCAGTCGGCGAAAGCCTCTTCCTCGCGGCACAGGGCGATCGCGGCCCCGACAAGGTCGAAGCCGTCAAGGGATCGATCTGGATGACCGCGGCCGACTGGGCGCGCTCCTGGAAGCCCTGGCTGCGCGGCACGTTGATCGGCTTCCCCATCGGCGCCATGCCGGCCGGCGGTGCAGAGATCGGCACCTTCCTCTCCTACGCGACGGAAAAGCGGCTGACCAAACATCCGGAAGAATTCGGCAACGGCGCCATCGAAGGCGTCGCCGGTCCGGAAGCGGCCAACAACGCCTCGGCCGCCGGAACGCTCGTGCCGTTGCTCACGCTCGGCCTGCCGACGACGGCGACCGCCGCCATCATGCTCGCCGGTTTCCAGCAGTATGGACTGCAGCCCGGCCCGCTGCTGTTTGCGACCAATCCGCAACTCGTCTGGGGCCTCATCGCCAGCCTGCTGATCGCCAACCTGATGCTGCTGGTGCTCAACCTGCCGCTGATCGGGCTCTGGGTCCGCCTGCTGACGATCCCCAAGCCCTGGCTCTATGCCGGCATCCTGCTGTTTGCGACGCTCGGCACCATCGGCGCCAACCCCTCGGTGTTTGAACTCGGCATGCTGCTCGCCTTCGGCCTGATGGGCTATGCCATGCGCGTCTTCGGCTACCCGATCGCCCCCGTGGTCGTCGGCTTGATCCTCGGCCCGCTGGCCGAGCAACAGCTTCGCCGCGCACTGGCGATCAGCCAGGGCGACGTGACCGTCCTCGTCACCTCGCCGATCGCAGCCGTACTGCTGGCCATCGCCGCCATTGCCCTCATCCTGCCACTCATTCTGCGGGCACGAGGCAAGGGCGAAATGCTTTCGCATCTGGCCGCAAGCGAAGACTGAGCGCCTGTATTTGACCAGGATCAGGAAGGGCCGGTTCCACGGGAGCCGGCCCTTCTTTATTGCATAGCAGCAGTGTCTGAATCGCCATTGTAGAATACGCTAACAAAGCCCATCTTCATCCCGTAAACAAACGAAGATGAAGGCAAAGAAGATGTCTGTCCTTAACGGCGCTATCCGCATGGGTTTCCTTGGTCGCGCGATTGCAGTGTTCGGCGCAGCAAGTGCAGCCGCCGCCGCTGTCGAAGCTCACCGCAGCCCCAACCGCCACGACCTGCGTGCACTCGGCATCAAGCCCGAGGATTTCAGCAAGGTTCGCCTGGACTGAGGTTTGGGTTCTGAAGGGAAGCGATACGCTTCCACCATCCGCTGAGCCGGGGAGCCAGGAATGGCTGTCCGGCTTTATTTTTGTCCGCTCGTCAATGGCTGTTCCGCCGCCATCGCCTTCAGGCCGTCTTCCATGGTGAAGGGCGGCGCCCATTCCAGTGCGGCGCGGCTGTCGGTTATGTCGGCCTCGAGCGAACCGAGAAGTCGTTGCGCGACAGCCTGCTTTCCGAGCAATCGCGCGGCAAGCGTGAACATGAACGGCGGCACCGGAAAAAGGCGCGCGGGCCTGCCGAGCGACGCCCTGATCCGTGAGATCAACACCGGCAGGGAAACGTCATCGCCGTCGCTGACGAGGAAAACGCGGTTCGCCGCCGCCGGATGCTCCAGGCAGCGCAGGATGAAATCGACGAGATTTCCGACATAGACCATCGACCGCCTGTTGCGGATCGCCAGGAAGGGGAGCGGAAAACCGCTCGACGCCAGCTTGTGAAGTGCGGCGAAATTGGCCTTCACGCCGGGGCCATAAACGAGCGGCGGTCGGATACACACCACCTCCATGCCGGTCCTTGCCGCAATGTCGAACAATCCCTCCTCGGCCTCACGCTTGGAAATGCCGTAGGGATCGAGTGGATGCGGCGTATCGTCGGCGCGAAACGCGCGCCCCGGCGCGGTTTCCTCGCCATTGACCTTCAGCGTGCTGACGAACACGAAACGCTTCACGCCGAAAGCCGCGGCCTGTCGCGCAAGATTGAGCGTGCCGTCCCTGTTGCTGGTTCGGAAAGCCGCAAGCGGGTCGCTCGTATTGTCATGCATGACATGAACACGCGCGGCGAGATGGACGACCTGATCGATGCCGGCAAGCGCCCCGGCCCAGTCGGTGGCGCCGTCAATGTCACCCACGACGAAATCGCATGAACCCGCCCTGCGACCGGCCGTCCCGAAAGGGAGACCGCGACGGGCAAACTCCCGTGTCAGCGCCCGGCCGACGAAACCGCTCCCGCCGGTAACCAGAATCATCGCGTCATTCCACCGAAGTCGGACCCCTCGTCCTCGGACAGGGAACCAAACCGATCCGTTCGCTCCATCTGGCGCAGCGCCACGAAATCGACGATGTCGGCGCTTGGGCGATAGCCGGACACAAGCTTGCCCATGAGCTCCCGCGTCGCCACGAGATCGCCGCGGTCCATGGCCTGCTGAAGCGCGTTGAGCGCCTTTTCCAGCGCCGGCCACGGCAGGAAATCCTCATGGGCTTTCATAATCAGCGGATGAGCCGTGGGCTCCGGATTGTCGCTGATGAGCAATTCCTCATAGAGTTTTTCCGCAGGCCTCAGCCCGGTCATCTCGAAAGCGATATCCCCGTCGGGATTGTCCTCGTCCCGCACCGTAAGGCCGGAAAGTTCCACCATACGCCGCGCCAGATCGATGATCTTCACCGGTTCGCCCATGTCCAGAAGGAAGACATCGCCGCCTTCCGCCATGGCGCCGGCCTGGATGACCAGTTGCGAGGCCTCCGGAATGGTCATGAAGAAGCGCGTCATTTCCGGATGGGTGAGCGTAATCGGCCCGCCCTGCGCGATCTGCTGCCGGAACAGCGGGACGACGGAACCGGACGAACCCAGCACATTGCCGAAGCGCACCATGGAGAACACCGTGGAGCCGCCCCGTGCGGCAAGGGCCTGCAGCACCAGTTCGGCGACCCGCTTGCTGGCGCCCATGATGTTGGTCGGCCGCACGGCCTTGTCGGTGGAGATCAGGACGAAGGACGGAACGCCGATTTCGATTGCGGCCCTGGCGACCACCAGCGTTCCGAAGATATTGTTGCTGATCCCCTCTATCGGATTATGTTCGACCAGCGGCACATGCTTGTAGGCCGCCGCATGATAGATTGCGTGCGGACGGAACGTCGTCATGATCTCCCGCATTCGCCGCGCATCGCGCACCGATCCGAGCAGCGGCACCACCTTGAGCTCATCGTCACGTCCGTCCCGCGTCAGTTCGGCATGGATGGCGTAGAGACCGTATTCGTTCTGATCGACCAGCAGCAGGCATTCCGGCCCGATCTTCATGATCTGGCGACAGAGTTCGCTGCCGATGGAGCCGCCGGCCCCCGTGACCATGACCACCTTGCCGAGGATATTGCGGGCGAGCAGCGCCTTGTCCGGCGCAACTGACTGACGGCCGAGCAGATCCTCGATGGCGAGTTCCTGGAAATCCGAGAGGCGAACGCGGCCCTGCGCCAGTTCGCTCACATCGGGCAGCAGGCGCACGGCAACCCGCGCGCCACGCAAGCTCTCGATGACCGCGTTGCGCTGCTTCGAATCGATACCCGGCATCGCAAGCAGCACCGTCCTCACGTTCAGCGTCGCCACGAGCTTCTTCAGGTTTTTCGGATCATAGACCCTGATGCCGCCGATATAGGAACCGTAGAGCGACCGATCGTCATCCAGATAACCGACGACATGCAGTTCGGTGCCGTTCTCCAGCGCGGTCCCGAGTTGCCGGCCCATCGAGCCTGCGCCGTAGATCAGGACATTCGACTGGTTTTTGTCCCGCAATATGTTCCGGTAGGCGCCGCCGAGCAGATAGCGCGTGACCATGCGGGACATGCCGACCGCGATCAACAGCAGGAGCGGCTGAAGAATGCCGACCGTCCGCGGCACGCCGGGCACGCTGACCACGGTAAAGATCGTCATGAAGATCAGGCCATAGAGCGAAATGGCCTTGATGATCGCGATATAGGCATCCCATCCGATGAAGCGGAAAATCGCGCGGTAGAGCCCGAAGCGAATGAAGATCGGCAGAGCGACCACAAGCGACGTCGGGATCGTGACCAGTTGTATCCCGCTCAACGGCCCCCAGTAATCGAGCCGCAGGCAGAATGCGAACCAAAGCGTCAGGACGCAAAGCGCCGCATCGACCGCAAGCGCCAACAAACGCTTCACCCAACGAGGGAAAGCGAGAACCGCCGGTATGTAACGCTCCCAGGCCATCAGGACTTTCCACCAGACTCTCTAAAAAAGGCAATAGTCACGTTTCATCCCTGACACCGTGAACATTCCAATGCAAGTTATTAACGCCCACGGGAGAGCCCCCTGCAACAGCAAAGGTTGAGATGACAACATGTTTCGTTCGCCTACCCGAAAGTGGGGCTGGACATATCGCCTCCATTTTCGTTGCCTGAATGAATTCGCTCGGCTAAAAGACCGTTCCCGGGAGCAGGCTGGCGCGCGATCTAAAGAATTGGCACACAAATGAAAATTGGCGCCTATGTCATAAATCTCGATCGCTCCATCGAGCGGTGGCGAAGTCTGATCGCCCAGACGGCGCAGTTCGGCATGCAATTTGTGCGTGTTGTCGGTGTCGACGGGGCAGCGATACCCGCCCAGCAACGCACCGATATCGACGAGCGCGCCTTCCTTAGGCAGAACGGCCGGCTGATGCTGGACGGAGAATATGGCTGCTATCGCAGCCACCTCAAGGCCCTTTCGACCTTTCTGGAAAGCGATGACGACGCGGCCATCATTATCGAGGACGATGTCGAGGTTCCGCCCGAACTCATAGAGCGCGCCGAGGCGATACTCGCGGCAGTTCCGGAAGCGGAACTGGTCAAGCTTCTCAATCATCGCTCCCGCTGGTTTCGTCTAAGAGCGACATCCCGCCTGGGAGACCGGATCGGCCGATGTCTTCACGGGCCGCAGGGCTCCGCCGCATGTTATCTCGTCACCCGGACGGGCGCCGAAAAGCTGCTTCGCAATATCCGGGTCATGAGCTACCCGCTGGATATCGCGCTGGAGCGCGGCTGGCAGAACGGCGTGAACGTCTTCACGGTAAAGGACAACATCGCCCGCCTCAGCCCCACCACGAGCAAGATGACGGAAATCGGCACACGCGCCGATTACAGGAAACGGAAATTCAGGGGACCGCGCCGGGCCATCACCCATCTCATGCGCGCCCTCGAATACACGCGCCGGATCAGATACGCCCTATGACCAGCAGCACGCCCATCGAAAAGCTCCGAGACTGGAAATGGTCTCCTTACCTACTCATGATCCTGTGGGTCGGGATGATTTCCGCGCCGATCGCCGAAAGCGACACTTATCGCTATACGGCGCTGACGCTGATCGCCATCGGCTTTATTTTCTTCAGGGAGAACTATCGCTTCCTGCGGGGCGATTATCTCGCATATCTCTGCATCGGCTGGGGCGTATACGCCTTCCTCCGCTTCGCTTATGGCGTGTTCGTTCTCGATGAGAAAGGCACCTCGGAATGGCTCTACGTCTTTCCGATCTTCTTTCCGGGTCTGGGCATCGCGCTCTATTCGAGCCGGCACTATGTTTTTCGGGCAATAAGCCTCTTCATGGCGATCGCCCTGGCCGCTCTGCTGGTATCGACCGACTATCACGGAATTCTGGCGGGAGAGCGGACCTATCCGTTGTTCCACAACAATCCCATCCACAGTGCCATCGGCTGCGGGCTGATCGTGATCGGCGCCTTCTACTGGATGCTGGAGGCGGCCGAAAGCGGAAGGCTCGTTGGCTGGAAGCGGCATGCAATTCTCGCCGCCGGCTCCCTGATTGTCGCTCTCGGTCTCTTCAACATCTACGGCGCCAAGTCCAAGGGTGTCTGGCTGGCGCTGATTTTCACCGTCGCAGCGATGGCAGCAACCTCCTTCCTGCACCAGCACAGACGTCATATCGTTCCTCTCCTCCTCGGCGCTTTCGCGATCCTGGCGGTCGGTCTTTACACCGTGCAGGACAACATCGAGGAATTTGCAGGGCCGACGTTCGACGCTGCGGTAAACCTGTCGGAAAACGCGCTGGAGTCACCGAGCATCGAGGGCGCCATGCGGTCGGCAATCGAGGCGCCCGAAACCCCGGACTCGATGCGTGAGCGTTTGGAACTCTGGTCGAATGCGCTGGAACTGATTAGCATGGCCCCGCTTTTCGGCCACGGCAACGACTGGCTGCGGCTCTGGCGCCAGACGACTTACGGCGAAACCCGCTATGTGCTGCTGCATAACGGCTATCTGGAAATCATGGTTCGCCACGGCTTCTTCGGTTTGACGCTTCTTGCCGTCGGCATCTGGATGTCATGGCGCCGGCTGAGCGAGGCCTACCGGCGAAAGGTCATCAGCCACAGTACGCTGATGGGCGCTTACGTGCTCAGCGTCTTTTTTCTGGTGACACTCTTCAGCAATTCGAATAATCGGCTGGCACTCGGGGAGTCTTTTTTCATGGTGATGGCGGCAGCCGTGTTCGCCATATCCTTCCTGAGCAAGACGAGCGTCGAGGCCTCCGACAACAGATGATGAAACGCCTGTTCGACTTTTCCGCCGCGCTGGTCGGACTGATCCTGACGAGCCCGGTCATGGCCGTCATCGCCATCGTCGTCCGCGCCACCTCGCCGGGACCCGCGCTCTTCATCCAGACGCGCGTGGGACGCAATGAGGTGCCGTTCCGATGCTACAAGTTCCGCACCATGGCCACCGGCACGCCCGATGTCGCCTCCCATCATGCGTCCACCGCCTGGATCACCCCGGTCGGCGGCTGGCTGCGCGCCTACAAGCTCGACGAACTGCCGCAACTCCTCAATGTCGTTCTTGGCGAGATGAGCCTCGTCGGCCCCCGTCCCTGCCTGCCGAGCCAGGCGGAGATGATTAGCGAACGCCGCAAACAGGGGGTTTTTTCCGCCCGCCCGGGAATTACCGGCAGTGCCCAGCTTGCCGGCATCGACATGTCGGAACCGGCGCGGCTGGCGGAAGCGGACAGACAATACATAGAGCGGCAGTCCTTCACTGGCGATCTCGCCATCCTGATTGCAACGGCGCTCGGCCGCGGAGCAGGCGACGCCGCCCGCAAATAGGCGGAAAAGTCACCTCGCTAAGGTGACTTTTTATGCAAATGGACAGACAGCGCATATTTTAAGCATTTCGCTTGCCAAGTTTTTCGCGCTGCGTCATCTATGATCCCATGATGCATACCGATCTCACCATTCTCGTGATCGACGAAAACGCCATCCGCGCCTCCATCATCGAAGAGGGCCTGCGCGAGGCGGGGCATGAGCACGTCACCGTTGTGCACGAGGTCAACGGGATCGCAAGGATCATCGAGACGCTGCAGCCCGATGTCATCATCATCGATATCGAGAGCCCCAATCGCGACATGATGGAGCATCTTTTCCAGCTGACACGCACGGTAAGTCGCCCGATCGCCATGTTCGTCGACCGTTCCGACACAGCGTCGATCGAAGCGGCCGTCGACGCCGGCGTCTCGGCCTATATCGTCGACGGACTGAAAAAGGAGCGGGTAAAGCCCATCCTCGACATGGCCGTCAGCCGCTTCAACGCCTTCAGCCGCCTGCAGCGGGAACTGGCCGATGCCAAGACCGCGCTGGAAGAACGCAAGGTGATCGAACGGGCCAAGGGCATCCTGATGAAGATGCGGGGCCTTTCCGAGGAGGAAGCTTTCGCGCTGCTGCGTCAGACGGCCATGAACGAGAAGAAGAAGCTCGCCGAAATCGCCCAGAGCGTGGTGACAGCGGCGGGCCTGCTGATGTGATGCCGGCCGCAATCAAGGCCGCCGTCCGGAGGAACCGGAGTGAATGAGATGACGAAAACGGCAGACATCAAGGCGGGTCATCCCGCCCCGGCCATCGGCGGCGCGAGCGATCCGAAGACGCTCCGGGCCGGCTTCATCCCGCTGATGGACGCCTCGATCCTGATTGTCGCCTCCGAATACGGCTTTGCTCGACGGGAGGGCCTGCACCTCGACCTGGCGCGCGATGTCTCCTGGGCCAACGTTCGCGATCGCCTCGCCTTCCGACAGTTCGACATCGCCCATATGCTCTCGCCCATGCCGGTCGCCTCCATGCTGGGACTGGGCTCCAATCCATCGCCGACGATAACGCCCTTTTCGTTGGGACGGGGCGGCAACGCCATTACCCTGTCGCTACGTCTCTACGAGCGCATGCAGGCAACAGCAGGCCTGACGGAAACGGCGGGCGCCCTCGACAATGCCCGCGCATTCGCCCGGGTGCTCTCGGATATGAAAAGGCAGGGAGAACCACTGCCGACGCTCGGCATGACCTATCCGTTTTCGTCCCACAATTACGAATTCCGCTACTGGCTTGCCGCCGGCGGCATCGATCCGGACAAGGACGTCAAGCTCGTCGTCGTCCCGCCGCCGCTCACATCCGACGCGCTGGCCGCCGGCGCGATCGACGGCTTCTGCGTCGGCGCACCGTGGAACATGGTTGCCTCCGAACGCGGCGTCGGCCGTATCGTCGCCGCCAAGCAGGATATCTGGCCTTCCGCACCCGAGAAGGTGATCGGCATGCGGCCGGAATGGGCCGAGAGCCATCCGGAAACGGTGTCCCGCCTGATCGTCGCCCTCGATGCCGCCGCCCGCTGGTGCGACGCCCCTGAAAACCACGACGCGCTCGCCGAACTTTTGGCCGGCCCGCGCTTCATCGCAGCGCCTGTCAACATCATCCGGCGCGTTCTATCGGGAGAATTCAGCCTCGACGCCAAGGGCAATGTCCGCGTCATCCCGGATTACTTCCTGTTCCACAAGGATCACGCCAACTATCCCCGGCCCAGCCAGGCGCTCTGGATCTACAGCCAGATGATCCGCTGGGGTCAGGCGGAATTCAGCAAAGCCGGGACAGAAGCCGCGGCATCCGCATTTCGACCCGACCTCTATCGCACGGCGCTCGGCGATACCGGACTGCCGACGGACGCGGATATCCGCATCGAAGGCTCGAGGACGGAAGACCGCTTCATGGACGGCCACGTCTTCGATCCGGCAAGGATAAAGGACTACGTGGAGGGCTTTGCCGTCCGCTCCAGCGAGAGCCCGAATGCCAGCCAGCACGACGCCTGATCGGAACGCACTGCACAATGCACCGGCGAAAATTCGCGCTGGAATGACGCAGTCGCACAATCCTTAGGCAAGCCTGTTTTTCGGACAGACACAGTCGCAGCCCGTCGAAATACGAAATTTCGCCCGAAATTCATAACCTTAAAAAGCAAGACCGGAAACTGGCACGACACTTGCTTCGATATTTTCGCACCGGTCAACGGCGACCGGAAGGCAGATGAGCGCTCAACAAGCGCACAACCATCAGACATCGACGTCGCAAGGTTTTTGCTGTCCAGGCTTCTCCCGGTCCTGAAGACGCAAACTCCATGCGGCGTTTTTTTTGTTTCCGGATTTCCGCCAACCATAAGGGGACAGCAATGACGAAGACCGCAGGCCAAGGCATCAATCGCCGTACCATTCTGAAGACCACCGCTGCCGCCGCGCTGATCGGCGCCGTGCGCACCGCCTTCCCTTCCGGCGCCTTCGCCGCGACCGCCGCCCCTGAAGTCACGGGCGCCAAGCTCGGCTTCATTGCGCTCACCGACGCCGCCCCCCTGATTATCGCCAAGGAAAAAGGCCTCTTCGAGAAGTACGGCCTGCCGGATGTCGAGGTGGCGAAGCAGGCCTCCTGGGGCGCAACCCGCGACAACCTCGTGCTCGGAGGCGCCGCGAACGGCATCGACGGCGCCCATATCCTCACCCCGATGCCCTATCTCATGGAAGCTGGCAAGGTCACCCAGAACAACGTTCCCGTGCCCATGTCGATCCTCGCCCGCCTGAACCTCGACAGTCAGGGCATCTCGGTCGCCAGCGAATATGCGCAAACCGGCGTCGGCCTGGACTCCTCGAAGCTCAAGGAGGTCTTCGCCGCGAAGAAGGCCGAGGGCAAGGAAATCAAGGTCGCCATGACCTTCCCCGGCGGCACCCATGACCTCTGGATCCGCTACTGGCTCGCCGCCGGCGGCATCGATCCGGACAAGGACGTCTCCACCATCGTCGTACCGCCGCCGCAGATGGTCGCCAACATGAAGGTCGGCAACATGGACGCATTCTGCGTCGGCGAGCCATGGAACGAACAGCTCGTCAACCAGGGTATCGGCTTTACCGCCTGCACCACCGGCGAGCTCTGGAAGGGACATCCGGAAAAGGCGTTTTCCATGCGCTCCGAATGGATCGAGAAAAACCCCAACGCCGCAAAGGCCCTGATGATGGCGGTGATGGAGGCCCAGATCTGGGCCGACAGCATGGACAACAAGGAGGAGATGGCGACGATCCTCGGCAAGCGCCAATGGTTCAACGTGCCGCCGAAGGATGTGCTCGGCCGTCTCAAGGGCAACATCAACTACGGCAACGGCCGCGTCGCGGAAAACACCGGTCTCGAGATGAAGTTCTGGAAGGACCATGCCTCCTACCCGTTCAAGAGCCACGATCTCTGGTTCCTCACCGAGAATATCCGCTGGGGCAAGTTCGCGCCCGACACGGACACCAAGGCGCTGATCGACAAGGTGAACCGCGAAGACATCTGGCGTTCCGCCGCCAAGGATCTCGGCATTGCCGAGGCCGATATTCCCGCCTCGACCTCGCGCGGTCCGGAAACCTTCTTCGACGGGAAGGTCTTCGACCCGGAAAACCCGAAGGCCTATCTCGAAAGCCTGGCAATCAAGGCAGGCGCGTAAGTCGTGCGGCCCCTCACCCGGCTGTTGCCACCTTCTCCCCGGTCACGGGGGAAGGGTCCGGCAACGGATGAGGGGCCGGATTTGACCACAACGAACACCACTCGACAGAGGACCCAAACATGACCGCAACCGCCCGCAAAGCCGATACCGAGGCGCCGGCCATTGCCGCGATCAAGACCGGCACCGTCGTGCAGATGGCAAAGCGTCCTGCCGCGAAACTCGACCTGAAGCGCGTCGGCATTGCCACTCTGCGCAACATCCTGCCGCCGCTCGTCGTCCTGCTGGTCCTGCTCGGCGTCTGGCAGATCGCCTGTTCCCATCCCGGCGCGACGCTGCCGCCGCCCTCCCAGGTCTGGGCCGACAGCTTCGACCTGATCGCCTATCCCTTCTTCGATTACGGATCGCAGGATATCGGCCTTGCCTGGCGGGTTCTGGTGTCGCTTCAGCGCGTGGCGATCGGCTTCGGCCTTGCGGCAGTTGCCGGCGTCGTACTCGGCGCCATCGTCGGCCAGTCGGTCTGGGCGATGCGCGGTCTCGACCCGATCTTCCAGATCCTGCGCACCGTGCCGCCGCTTGCCTGGCTGCCGCTGTCGCTGGCTGCCTTCCAGGACTCGAACCCCTCGGCGATCTTCGTCATCTTCATCACCTCGATCTGGCCGGTCATCATCAACACCGCCGTCGGCGTTCGCAACATTCCGGACGACTATCGCAACATCGCCCGCGTGCTGCGCCTCAATCCGCTCGAATTCTTCATCCGCATCATGATCCCGGCGGCGGCTCCCTACATCTTCACCGGTCTGCGGATCGGCGTCGGTCTCTCCTGGCTCGCCATCGTCGCCGCAGAAATGCTGACCGGCGGCGTCGGCATCGGCTTCTTCATCTGGGACGCGTGGAACTCGTCCCGGCTCTCCGACATCATCGTGGCGCTCGCCTATATCGGCGTGACCGGCTTCGTTCTCGACAAGCTGGTCGCCCTGCTCGGCAGCGTCGTCACCCGCGGCACGGCCGCCAACTGAGGAGACGACACCATGAACGCCTATCTCAAGATCGACCATATCGACAAAAGCTTCGAACGCGGCGGCACGAAGACCGAAGTGCTGAAAGACGTCACGCTCACCATCGACAAGGGCGAGTTCGTTTCGATCATCGGCCATTCCGGCTGCGGCAAGTCCACGCTGCTCAACCTGATCGCCGGCCTGACCCGCGTTTCGAGCGGCGCCGTGCTACTCGAAAACGCCGAGGTGAACGAGCCCGGCCCGGAACGCGCCGTGGTTTTCCAGAACCACTCGCTGCTGCCCTGGCTTTCCGTCTACGAAAACGTCAACCTCGCGGTCTCCAAGGTTTTCGCCGGCCGCAAGAGCAAGGCCGAAAAGCACGAATGGGTCATGCGCAATCTCGACCTCGTGCAGATGGCCCATGCCAGGGACAAGCGCCCCTCCGAAATCTCCGGCGGCATGAAGCAGCGCGTCGGCATTGCCCGGGCGCTCGCCATGGAGCCGAAGATCCTGCTGCTCGACGAGCCCTTCGGCGCGCTCGACGCACTCACCCGCGCGCACCTTCAGGATGCCGTGATGGAGATCCATGCCCGGCTCGGCAACACCATGATTATGATTACCCATGACGTGGACGAGGCCGTCCTGCTCTCCGACCGCATCGTCATGATGACCAACGGTCCCGCTGCACGCATCGGCGAAGTTCTGGAAGTCCCGATCCCGCGCCCGCGCGACCGCATCGCGCTCGCTTCAGACCGCACCTACCTCAAATCCCGCGAAGCCGTGCTGAAGTTCCTCTACGAACGCCACCGCTTCGTCGAAGCCGCTGAATGAGGAGGAGAGCGTCATGACACCCAAGGATATTGACCTCGTCCAGTCTTCCTTCGCGAGGGTCATACCCATCAGGGAAGCTGCAGCGGAGCTCTTTTACGGCAGGCTCTTCGAAATCGCGCCCGAGGTGAAGCCTCTCTTCAAGGGGGAAATGAAGGAACAGGGGCGGAAGCTGATGACGACGCTCGGCGTCGTCGTCAACGGTCTCAAGGATCTTCAGAGCATCGTGCCTGCCGCCGAGGCGCTGGCCGTCAAGCACAACGATTATGGCGTGAAGCCTGCCCATTACGAGGTGGTGGGCGACGCCCTTCTCTGGACACTGGAACAGGGTCTGGGCCCGGACTTCACCCCGGAGACCAAGGCTGCCTGGACGTCCGCCTATGGGACGCTGTCCGGTGTGATGATCGCGGCAAGCACCCGCAGCACGAAAGACATGGAGCCAACGGTATGACCGAAAAACTCGTCATCATCGGCAACGGCATGGCCCCCGGCCGCATGCTGGAAGAACTCTTCGAAAAGGCCCCCGGCCTTTACGACGTCACGATCTTCAACGCCGAGCCGCGCGTCAATTACGACCGCATCATGCTCTCGCCCGTGCTGTCAGGCGAGAAGGCTTACGAGGACATCGTCATCCACAACGACGCCTGGTATGCCGCCCATAACGTGACGCTGCACAAGGGCGCGAAAGTCACCGGGATCGACCGCCATGCAAAGACCGTCACCTCGGCGAACGGCATCACGGCGGCTTACGACAAGCTGGTGATCGCCACCGGTTCGCTGCCCTTCATCATCCCGGTTCCCGGACATCAACTGCCGGGCATGCTGCCCTACCGCGATCTCGACGACGTCGAAAACATGCTGAAGATCGCCAGCGGCAAAGGCCGCGCCATCGTCATCGGCGCCGGCCTGCTGGGACTTGAGGCAGCCTACGGCCTGAAACGGCAGGGCATGGATGTCACCGTCATCCACCTGATGCCGACCATCATGGAACGACAGCTCGATCCCGCCGCCGCCTACCTTCTGGAAAAGGCGCTCAACGAACGCGGCATCGACATCATCACCAAGGCCAATACCAAGGCAATCCTCGGGACGGAGAAGGTCGAAGGCATCGAACTGGAAGACGGCCGCGTCATCGAAGGCGACATGGTCGTCATGGCCGTCGGCATCCGCCCGGCCTCTCAGCTTGCCAAGGAGGCGGGCCTCGCCGTCAACAGGGGCATCGTCGTCGACGACGGCATGATGACCTCGGATGCTTCGATCTTCGCGCTCGGCGAATGCGCCGAACACCGCGGCATCTGCTACGGTCTCGTCGCGCCGCTCTATGAGAGCGCGAAGGTACTGGCCGACCGGCTGACGGGCGGCAGCGCCGAATATCACGGCTCCGTCACCAACACGAAGCTCAAGGTCACCGGCATCAACCTGTTTTCCGCAGGCGATTTCGCCGAGGCTCCCGACCGGCAGGAAATCGTGCTGCGCGATGCCGCCGCCGGCGTCTACAAACGCCTCGTCCTCAAGGAAAACCGCATCATCGGCGCCGTGCTCTACGGCGAGACGGCGGACGGTTCCTGGTTCTTCGACCTGATGAAGAAGGGCACCGACATTTCCGAGATGCGCGAGACGCTGATCTTCGGTCAGGCCTACCAGGGGGGTGTCGCGCTGGACCCTATGGCGGCCGTTGCAGCCTTGCCGGATGATGCGGAAATCTGCGGCTGCAACGGCGTCTGCAAGGGCAAGATCGTTTCCACCATCACCGGCAAGGGACTGACGACGCTGGACGGTGTCAGGGCGCATACCAAGGCATCCGCCTCCTGCGGCAACTGCACCGGCCTTGTCGAGCAGCTGATGTCACTGACGCTGGGCGACGCCTATAATCCGGCCGCAGTCACGCCCATGTGCACCTGCACCGAACTTGGCCATGACGACGTGCGCCGCCTCATCAAGGCGAAAGGTCTGAAGACCATTCCGGCCGTGATGCAGGAACTGGAATGGAAGACCTCCTGCGGCTGCGCCAAGTGCCGCCCGGCGCTCAACTACTACCTCGTCTGCGACTGGCCGGACGAATATGCCGACGACTACCAGTCGCGCTTCATCAACGAGCGCGTACACGCCAACATCCAGAAGGACGGCACCTATTCCGTCGTGCCGCGCATGTGGGGCGGCGTCACCAGTTCCTCGGAACTGCGGGCGATCGCCGATGTCGTCGACAAGTTCGACATTCCCATGGTGAAGGTCACAGGCGGTCAGCGCATAGACCTGCTCGGCGTTCACAAGGAAGACCTGCCGGCGGTCTGGGCCGATCTCGGCAAGGCCGGTTTCATCTCCGGCCAGGCCTATGCCAAGGGCCTGCGCACCGTGAAGACCTGCGTCGGCGAGCAATGGTGTCGCTTCGGCACGCAGGATTCGACCGGCCTCGGCATCCGCATCGAGAAATTCATGTGGGGTTCGTGGACGCCGGCCAAGTTGAAGCTCGCCGTCTCCGGCTGCCCGCGCAACTGCGCGGAAGCGACCTGCAAGGACATCGGCGTCATCTGCGTCGATAGCGGCTTCGAGATCCACTTCGCCGGTGCCGCGGGCCTCGACATCAAGGGCACGGAGGTGCTCGGCCTCGTGAAGACCGAGGACGAGGCGCTGGAGGTGATCGTGGCGCTGACCCAGATGTATCGCGAACAGGCCCGCTACCTCGAGCGCATCTACAAATGGGCAAAACGCATCGGCACCGAAGAGATCCGCCGCCAGATCATGGAGGATCACGACAAGCGCCGGGCCTATTTCGACCGCTTCGTCTTCTCCCAGAAATTCGCCCAGGTCGACCCGTGGTCGGAGCGCGTTTCCGGCAAGGACAAGCATGAGTTCAAGCCCATGGCGACGGTCGGTTACTCGGCCGCAGCGGAATAGAAGACCCTCTCTGGCCTGCCGGCCATCTCCCCCACAAGGGGGGAGAAGACCTGGCGGAAACCGCTCGGTTCTCTCCGCCAAGGGTTCGGCTGGGTTAAGCCCTCCCCCTTGTGGGGAGGGTGGGGAGGGTGGGGAGGGGTCTTAGGCAACAACAAGGAAACGAAACCCATGAACTGGATCGCAATCGGCCATATCGACGACATTCCGCTCCGCGGCGCCCGCTGCGTGAAGACGCCGGAAGGCAAGATCGCCGTCTTTCGCACGGCCGAAAACGAGGTTTTCGCCATCGAGGATCATTGCCCCCACAAGGGAGGTCCGCTCTCCCAAGGCATCGTCCACGGCAAGGCCGTGACCTGCCCGCTGCACAACTGGGTGATCTCGCTGGAAAGCGGCAAGGCGCTCGGCGCCGACGAAGGAGAGGTCAGGACCATTCCGCTGCGCAACGAAAACGGGTGCCTGTCCATCATGCTCGAAAGCCTGCTGCAGGCGGCGGAGTAGCGGGATGCAGGCTTTGGCGATTGCGGTTGCGGGTATGGTTTTACCACGTCGGGGTTGCAGATATGTCCACTGAAACCAGGACCACCTGTCCCTATTGCGGCGTCGGCTGCGGGGTGATCGCAACCGTGGACGATGCGGGCTCCGTCTCGGTGAAGGGCGATCCGGATCACCCGGCCAATTTCGGACGCCTCTGCTCCAAGGGTTCGGCGCTTGCCGAAACGCTCGATCTCGAGGGACGCGCGCTTCACCCGGAAATCATGGGCGAGCGCGCCAGCTGGGACACGGCTCTCGACACGGTGGCCCGCACCTTCGCGGAGACTATCGCCAAGAACGGCCCGGATTCGGTCGCCTTCTATGTCTCCGGCCAGTTGCTCACCGAAGACTATTACGTCGCCAACAAGCTGATGAAGGGCTTCATCGGCTCGGCCAATATCGACACCAATTCCAGGCTCTGCATGGCCTCGTCGGTGGCCGGCCACCGCAGGGCCTTCGGGGCCGACACGGTGCCTGGAACCTATGAGGATCTGGAACTCGCCGATCTCGTCGTGCTGGTCGGCTCCAACATGGGCTGGTGCCACCCGGTGCTCTACCAGCGGCTTGCCGCCGCCAAGGCAGCCCGACCCGGCATGAAGGTCGTCGTCATAGACCCGCGCCGCACGGCAACCTCCGACATCGCCGATCTGCATCTTTCCATTCGCCCCGACGGCGACGTGGCACTCTTCAACGGCCTGCTCGCCCATCTGGCGAAGAGCACGGCGATCGACGAGAATTACCTTGCCGCCCATACGACAGGTTTCGCGGACGCCTTCGCCGCTGCAAGCGCCCTGAGCTTTGCCGGACTGATCGACAACACGGGCCTTGGCGCCAGCGAACTGCGCCAGTTCTTCGGCCTTTTCGAACGGACGGAGAAGGTCGTTACCTGCTATAGCCAGGGTGTCAATCAGTCCTCGGTCGGCACGGACAAGGTCAACGCCATCATAAACTGCCATCTGGCGACCGGCCGGATCGGTCGTCCCGGCATGGGGCCTTTCTCGCTGACCGGCCAACCGAACGCCATGGGAGGCCGCGAGGTCGGCGGTCTCGCCAATATGCTTGCCGCCCACATGACGATCGAAAATCCTGAACATCGCGACTGTGTTCAGCGCTTCTGGAATGCACCGACAATAGCAAGCAGACCGGGACTGAAGGCAGTCGATATGTTCGAGGCCGTCGCCGACGGACGCATCAAGGCGCTGTGGATCATGTCGACGAACCCCGTCGTTTCCATGCCCGATGCCGACCGCGTGAAGGCTGCCATCGAAGCCTGCCCCTTCGTCGTCGTCTCCGACATCCTGAAGGAGACCGACACAGCAAGGCTTGCCCACGTTCTTCTGCCTGCCACCGGCTGGGGCGAAAAATCCGGCACCGTGACGAATTCCGAACGGCGCATCTCCCGGCAGCGGCCCTTCCTGCCGGCCCCCGGCGAGGCCCGGCCGGACTGGTGGCAGATTGCCGAGGTCGCCCGACGCATGAGCTTTAAGGCGGCCTTTTCCTTCCGTTCGGCGGCGGAGATCTTCGCCGAGCATGCCGCCCTTTCCGCCTTCGAAAACGACGGCGCCCGCGACTTCGACATCGGCGCGTATGCGGCAATCGACGAGACCGGCTTCGACGCTCTCGCGCCATTCCAGTGGCCCCAGCCCGCCGGCACCGGCCCCCGGACGACGCGGTTCTTCGCAGAGGGGCGCTTCTTTCATCCCGACGGCAAGGCCCGCTTCGTGCCCGTTGCACCCGATGTGCCGCAGCGGACGAGCAGCGACTTTCCGCTGGTGCTGAACACGGGCCGAGTACGCGACCACTGGCACACCATGACGCGGACCGGCAAGAGCGCCCGCCTCTCCGCCCATATCGCCGAACCCTATGCGGAGATGCATCCCGCCGACGCGCGCGGCCTCGGCATAGGGGATGCGGATCTCGTCGAGTTGGCGAGCGAAACGGGCAGCCGCGTGATCGTCCGCACCCTGCTGAGCGGACGGCAATCCCGGGGCTCGATTTTCGTGCCGATGCACTGGACCGGGGAGACCTCCGCGGAAGGCCGTATCGATGCGCTGGTGCCACCGGTGACGGACCCGGTCTCCGGCCAGCCGGCCTCCAAACATGTCGCAGTGCAGGCAAGGCGCTTTGCTGCAGCGGCCTACGGGTTCGCAATCAGCGCGAACAGACCGGAAGGGCTTGATCTGCCCTACTTTGCCCTTGCCCGCGCGCCCGGCGGCTGGCGCACGGAACTCGCATGGCAACAGCCTGCCGAAGATTGGGACGGCTGGTGCCGCGCCCGGTTCAGGCTTCCCGCGAAAGCCGAACTGATCGGATACGGCGACCGCGCCACCGGCATTACAAGGCTGGCCTATTTCCTCGAAGAGCGGTTGCTGCTGGCTCTCTTCGTCGCGACAACCCCGGTTGCCGTCTCCCGCCAGTGGGCGGTCGGGCAATTGCAGCAATGCCATTCGGATGCCCGTACGCGCTTTGCCGTGATCGCCGGCCGGCCGGCGGCGGACAGGCCCGATCCGGGCGCAACCGTCTGCTCCTGCTTCTCGGTGGGCGTGAACCAGATCGTTACCGCGGTAAAGGGCGGTTGCCGGACAGTGGAAGCCGTCGGCGAGGCACTTTCCGCGGGCACCAATTGCGGCTCCTGCCGCGCAGAAATCAGGGGGATCATCGATGCCTGCCATGCCGCTGCGGCTGAGTGAGCCGAAACCGACCACGACGGCGCGTGTCGCCCCGCTCGCCAAGCTTCCCGTTTTCTGGTCGCTTGCAGGAAAACAGACAATCGTCGCCGGCGGCTCCGACGGTGCGGCCTGGAAGGCCGAGCTGCTGGCCGCCTGCGGAGCGGAAGTGCATGTCTATTGCCCGAATGAGGAGTTGGGCGAGGCTATGAAGGCGCTGATCGATGAGACAGCAGTCCGCTCCATCATCCACCACCACCATGCCTGGCATCCCGGCATCTTCGCGGGCAAGGCTCTCGCGCTCGCCGACTGCGAAACGCAAGAGGAGGCGCAGGCCTTTCACGATGCCGCCCGTGCGGCCGGTGTTCCCGTCAACGTCATCGACAAGCCCGATTTCTGCCAGTTCCAGTTCGGCTCCATCGTCAACCGTTCGCCGGTCGTTGTGGCGATTTCCACCGACGGCGCCGCCCCGATTCTCGCCCAGGCGATCCGCCGGCGTATCGAGACGCTGCTGCCGCCCGCGCTGAAGTCATGGGCGGAACTGGCGCAGGCGTTGCGAGAAAGGGCGAACACGCTTCTGACAACGCCGCAGTCACGCCGGAATTTCTGGGAACGCTTCGTGGACCGCGCTTTCGCCGGCAACCGCCCACCGGAGGAGAGCGATGGCCAATCCCTGCTCGCCGACGCCGAACGGCTGGTCGTCGACCCGACCCACGGCCATGTCACCCTGGTCGGAGCCGGTCCGGGCGATGCCGAACTCCTGACCCTGAAAGCCGTGCGCGCCCTTCAATCGGCCGATGCGATCCTGTTCGACGATCTGGTTTCGGCCGAAGTCCTGGAGCTTGCCCGACGGGAAGCCAAGCGCATGCTGGTGGGAAAACGCGGCGGACGCGAAAGCTGCCGGCAGGAGGACATCAACGATACCATGCTGGCGCTCGCCAAGGCAGGCAAACGGGTGGTACGGCTGAAATCCGGCGACCCGATGATCTTCGGCCGGGCCGGTGAAGAGATCGCCTTCCTCGAACGGCACGGTATCTCCTGCGATGTCGTGCCCGGCATCACCGCCGCAAGCGCGATGGCGGCAAGCCTCGGGGTCTCCTTGACCCACCGAGATCATGCCCAGGCAGTCCGCTTCGTCACCGGCCATGCCCGCAGCGGGGATCTGCCCGCCGACCTCGATTGGCGCAACCTCGCCGACCCGAAGACGACCACGGTCTTCTACATGGGCGGGCGAACGGCCGGCAAGATCCGCAGCCGCCTGCTCGACGCGGGCATGGCGCACGATCTGCCCGTCGTCGTCGCAAGTTCCGTGACCCGCTCCAGCCAGAAAAGCTGGGCAGGTTGCCTGAACGATCTCGAACGGGGAATAAGCGAAATCGGCTACGAGAACCCGGTTCTCATCGGCATCGGGCCGGTCTTCCAGGCATGCCGCCGGAACACAGATCGCTCAGACTTGCCGGCACCCGCCCATGCAGGGCGCGTGTAATCCCGCTCGACATGCCGCAAGAACACACCGGAAGAACGATATAGCTGACTAAAATTGGGCGAGGCGATGAAAAGCCTCGCGCAAGCTTCATGGATATTTCGAAAATCAGAACAAGATAATATTATTTATTAAAGATCGATTCGTATCGGTCAGATGACGAAATCTATGACTTAGCCGCAGGAGCTGAAATGAATCAGCAATCAAATCTTGAGGCCTGGGCGTTAAATCGGGCACAGCAGATCGTGTTGCAGCAAGGCGTCAATCTGGTCGCCGCAGCCCAAAGACTGGATCGCAAACAAACGACGGCCAATACTTATGCTCTTCGCAAGGCCATCATGGATTCATTGCTGGAAGCCGTAGCGGCAACCTCCTCGACCACCCCACCCCACAGCGAAGACATTTTCGGAGCCGGCTGAAGCGCGGGGCCCCTGTCCCCTTGCCGGCATGCTGCAATCAGCCGAAGGCATTTGCCGGGTAGGGCTTTGCCACCACCGGCAGATGACGGGCTCCTTCCGTCAGCAGAAAGCGCTCGAATGCCTGCATGGCGGGATTGAAGGACCGGTCGCGGCGCGACACGCTGAACCACTGCCGGCGGATCGGCGTATCCACCACGTCGAGGATGACGAGGCGGCCGAGCTTGACCTCCTGCTCTATGGTATGCGCCGAGATGAAGGCAATGCCGAGCCCGGCAATCACAGCCTGCTTGATGGTTTCGTTGGACCCCATTTCCGTCCCCAGATCCTCCAGACGCCGGGGAACGGCGCTCAGGAAAATCTCGAGCGAAATCCGCGTCCCCGACCCTCTTTCGCGCACGAGGAACTGCTCCTCCGCGATGCGCTCGCGGGAGATGTCGAGCACGCCGGCCAGGGGGTGATCGGCGGGCGCGATGAAGACCAGCGGATGATCGCCGAAGACCTGCGAGCGGACCTCGAAATCGCGGGGCGGACGCCCCATCAGGGCGATGTCGAACTCATGGTCTCGGAGCTTCTGGATGATCTCGGCCCGGTTGCCGATGAAGAGATTGATCTCGATCGACGGTGCCTGCTTGCGAAAGGCAGCAATCAGTTGCGGGGCGAAATACTTGCCTGTCGACACCACCCCGAGCCGCAGCCGGCCCTTACGTAACCCCTTCATGGCGCTGATGGATTCTTCGAGCGCCGAAAGACTGTCCTCCACCGAGCGGGCAGCTTCCAGAAACGCAAGGCCGAACCCTGTCGGCACCATGCCCTCACGTCCCCGGTCGAACAGTGCAACGCCCGCATCCCGCTCGAGCTGCTGGATCTGCAAGGTCAGCGCAGGACCGGTGAGGCCGAGTTCGGCTGCGGCAAGATTGATCTTGCCCAGACGGCAGACGGCTTCGATCGTGCGGAGTTGGCGGATGGTGACATTACGCATATTAGAAAGTAAATATTTCTAACTTCGCTAGTCAACATAATAAATTTTACAAACTTACCGATTGCTTCATCCTTGCCTCGACCGTCGATGGGGAGGAGACATCATGTCGGGCGCAACACTGGAGGCCTATCTTGTTTCATGCATGGGAGAGCGCGGCGAAGCGGGCCGCGACCTGGCCTTAATCATTCAGCGGCTGGCGATGGCCGCACTCGAAATCCGCAAGCTCGTGGGGCAAGGGGCGCTCAACGACACCTTCCACGGGCTGCGCGAAAGCTCCAATGCGGACGGCGATATTCAGAAGGAACTGGACGTCATCTGCGACGACCTGTTCCTCTCCTGCCTGCAGGGAGCGCCAGTCGCCTATTATGCCTCGGAGGAACTGGAAAACCCGATCCTTCTCGATCCCGCCGCCCGTCTCGCCGTCGCCATCGATCCGCTCGACGGCTCGTCGAACATCGACACCAACGTCTCGATCGGCACGATCTTTTCGATCCTGCCGGCCCTGAAGGGTGTCGAAGCCGATGTGACCGCCACCTTCCTGCAGCCGGGGCACCGGCAGCTTGCCGCCGGTTTTTTCATCTACGGGCCGCAGACCGCGCTGGTCCTCTCGCTCGGCAAGGGCACGGAGATCTTCATTTTCTCGAGCCGGCTCGGCTGTTTCGTGCAGGCCTACAAGTCCGTTGCCATTCCGGACCGCGCGCATGAATTTGCCATCAACACCTCGAACTACCGCCACTGGGAAGAGGCGATCAGGCTTTACGTCGACGACTGCCTTGCCGGCGCGGAAGGTCCCCGCGAGCGGGATTTCAACATGCGCTGGATCGCCTCGCTGGTGACGGAAGCCTACCGCATTCTCGTTCGCGGCGGCATCTTCCTTTACCCCTCCGACGGCCGGAAAGGCTATTCCCACGGCCGCCTGCGGCTCGTCTACGAAGCCAACCCCATCGCCTTCCTCATCGAGAACGCTTCGGGCGCCGCGACCGACAGCGTCACCCGCATTCTCGACCTCGAACCGGAGAGCCTGCACCAGCGCACACCGCTGGTCTTCGGCTCGCGCCGCGAGGTGGCGCGTGTCGCCCGTTACCATGTCGACCCCGCAATGATCGGTGAACGCGCGCCGCTGTTCGGCAAGCGCGGCCTGTTTAGGGCCTGAGGAGAAAAGAATGTCCGCAAAATACCCGATCATTTCCATTACGGGCTCGTCCGGCGCCGGCACCACCACCGTCAAGGACACCTTCGAGAAGATCTTCAAGCGCGAAAACATCTCCGCTTCCTTCATCGAGGGCGATGCCTTCCATCGCTATGACCGCGAGGCGATGAAGAAGAAGATCGCCGAGGAAAAGGCCAAAGGCGTAGACTTCACCCACTTCGCGGCGGAAGCCAACGAACTTGAAATCCTCGAAAGCGTGTTTTCGGAATATGGCCGCCGCGGTGTGGGCCGCACCCGCCATTACATCCATGACGATGGCGAGGCCGCGAGATACGGCACGGCACCCGGCACCTTCACCGAATGGGAGGAATTCCGCGACAGCGACCTCCTGTTCTACGAAGGCCTACACGGCTGCGCGGTCACGGAGAATGTCAATCTCGCCCAGCACTGCGATCTGAAGATCGGCGTGGTGCCGGTCATCAATCTCGAATGGATACAGAAGATCCATCGCGACAAGGCAACCCGCGGCTATTCCACCGAAGCCGTGACCGACACCATCCTCCGGCGGATGCCCGACTATGTGCATTACATCTGCCCGCAATTCTCGCTGACGGACATCAATTTCCAGCGCGTGCCGATCGTCGATACGTCCAATCCGTTCATCGCGCGATGGATCCCGACACCGGCCGAATCCATGCTGGTGATCCGCTTCGCCAATCCGCGCGGGATCGATTTTCCGTACCTGCTGTCGATGCTGCAGAACAGCTTCATGTCACGCGCCAATTCGATCGTCGTGCCCGGCGACAAGCTCGATCTGGCCATGCAGCTCATCTTCACGCCGCTCATCCACAAACTGCTCGAACGCAAGCATCGCATGTCTTGAGGAGGACGACCATGAACATCTCCCAGAAAGCAGCCAGCCCCGCCACCGTTTCCGAGAAGGACATGGCTAATGCCATCCGTTTCCTGGCGATGGATGCCGTACAGAAAGCCAATTCCGGCCACCCCGGCATGCCGATGGGCATGGCGGATGCGGTGACGGTGCTGTTCAACCGCTTCATCCGGATCGATCCGTCCATGCCGGACTGGCCGGACCGTGACCGCTTCGTGCTCTCGGCGGGGCACGGGTCGATGCTGCTCTATGCGATCCATCACCTGATCGGCTTTGCCGACATGCCGATGTCCGAGCTTTCCTCCTTCCGCCAGTTCGGCGCGAGAACCGCGGGCCACCCCGAATACGGCCACGCACTGGGCATTGAGACGACCACTGGACCGCTCGGACAGGGCATTTCGACTGCCGTCGGCATGGCGATTGCCGAACAGATGATGGCGGCCCGCTTCGGCTCGTCGCTCTGCAATCACTTCACCTATGTCGTTGCCGGCGACGGCTGCCTTCAGGAAGGCATCAGCCACGAGGCGATCGACCTCGCCGGGCACCTGAAGCTGCGCAAGCTGATCGTGCTCTGGGACGACAACCGTATTTCCATCGACGGGGCGACATCCCTATCCACGTCGATGGACCAGCTGGCGCGCTTTCGCGCTGCCGGCTGGAATGCTCAGGCCGTCGATGGCCACGATCCGGAAGCCGTGGCCAGGGCCATCGACCGTGCCCGCAAGAGCCGCAAGCCATCGCTGATCGCCTGCCGCACGCTGATCGGCAAGGGTGCGGCCAGCATGGAAGGCTCCCACAAGACCCATGGGGCCGCTCTCGGCGACAGGGAGATCACCGCCACCCGCGAAAAGCTCGACTGGCCCCACCCGCCCTTCTTCGTGCCGCACGAGATCAAGTCCGCATGGGAAGGCGTGGCGGTCCGTGGACGTGCGGCGCGAGAGACCTGGGAGATCCGGCGGGATGCTACGCGCTCAAAGGCGCGCTACGAGCGCACCGTCAACAGGGACATCGGCCCCGAAACCGCACGCCGGCTCGCGAGGTTCCGCAACGAGCACCGGGAAAAGGCTACCAAGGTCGCGACCCGTCAGGCCTCCCAGATGGCGCTGGAAGTCATCAACGGCGCAACCGACCTGACCATCGGCGGCTCCGCGGACCTGACCGGCTCCAACCTCACCATGACATCACAGACACAAGCCATCACCGCCGCAAACTTCCGTGGCCGCTACCTGCATTACGGCATCCGCGAACATGCCATGGCGGCGGCGATGAACGGCATCGCCCTGCATGGCGGCTTCGTTCCCTATGGCGGCACCTTTCTTGTGTTTGCCGATTATGCCCGCGGCGCGATCCGCCTTTCCGCGCTCATGGGCCTGCCGGTCGTCTATGTGCTGACCCATGATTCCATCGGGCTCGGCGAGGACGGACCGACCCACCAGCCGGTCGAGCATCTCGCCATGCTGAGGGCGACGCCCAACATCAACGTCTTCCGGCCCGCCGATATCATCGAGACGGCCGAATGCTGGGAACTGGCGCTCGCCGAAAAATCGACCCCGAGCGCGCTTGCACTGTCGCGGCAGGCCCTGCCCATGCTCCGCACGACGGACACCCAGGAAAACCTCTCGGCACGGGGAGCCTATGTCCTGCGGGAAGCGCAGGGACCGCGCGACATCACACTGCTCGCCACCGGTTCGGAAGTCGAGATCGCCGTCCAGGCTGCCGAGAAGCTGCGTGCCGAAAACGGCGTCGAGGCCGCGGTCGTTTCCATGCCCTCATGGGAAAAATTCGAGACCCAGACCGACGCCTACCAGAGAAGGATACTGGGCGGCGCACCGCGCATCGCCATCGAGGCCGCCGGACGGCTCGGCTGGGATCGTTGGATCGGCCCCCATGGCACCTTCATCGGCATGCAGGGGTTTGGAGCGTCCGCTCCGGCCGGCGAGCTCTACAGGCATTTCGGCATCACCCCGGAGCACGTCGCGACGGAAGCGCTGCACCTCATCGGCCGAGGCCGGAAGGAGCGCCGGCGATGACCCGCAACGGAACCTCATTCGACGTTCAACCCGGAAAGGAGGCCTGACATGGCCCGCATCACGCTTCGTCAATTGCTGGATCATGCCGCAGAGCGCGGTTACGGCGTGCCCGCCTTCAACATCAACAACATGGAACAGGGGCTCGCCATTCTGGAGGCGGCCAAGGCCTGCGACGCGCCGGTTATCCTGCAGGCCTCGCGCGGCGCCCGTTCCTACGCTAACGACATCATGCTCGCCAAGATGATGGAAGCGCTGGAGCTGATGTATCCCGACATCCCGATCTGCATTCACCAGGACCACGGCAATACCGTCTCCACCTGCCTCTCGGCGATCCAGCACGGTTTCACCTCGGTAATGATGGACGGCTCGCTGAAGGAGGACGCCAAGACGCCGGCGGATTACGCCTATAATGCCGGGATCACCGCAGAGGTCGCCCGCCTCGCCCACATGGTGGGTGTCTCGGTCGAGGGTGAACTCGGTTGCCTCGGTTCGCTGGAAACCGGTCATGGCGAAGCGGAAGACGGCCACGGCTTCGAAGGCGCGCTCGACCGCTCGCAATTGCTGACCGATCCGGACGAAGCCGCCCGCTTCGTCGCCGAGACCGGCGTCGATGCACTGGCAGTCGCAATTGGCACCTCGCACGGCGCCTACAAGTTCACCCGCAAGCCGACGGGCGAGGTTCTCGCCATGGATGTCATCGAGAAGATCCATCGCCGCCTGCCCGACACCCACATCGTCATGCACGGCTCTTCCTCCGTGCCCGAGGAGTGGCAGGACGTTTTCAACGCCCATGGCGGCGCGATGCGGGAGACCTATGGCGTGCCGGTGGAGGAAATCGTCCGCGGCATCCGCTTCGGCGTCCGCAAGGTCAATATCGACACCGATCTTCGCCTTGCGGCCGCCGCAGAATTCCGCCGCGTCGCCGACACGCACCGGGACGAATTCGACCCGCGCAAATTCCTCAAACCCGCGATGGATGCCATGGCCGCCGTCTGCAAGGCGCGCTTCGAGGCATTCGGCACGGCGGGCAATGCCTCCCGCATCAAGGTCATCCCGATGAGCGACATGGCGAAACGCTATGCGAGCGGGAGCCTGAAACCCCAGACGGCGCGATCTGAAGCCGCCTGATCCCCCACCGAAAACAGGAAAGGACAGAGCCATGAACGCCGATGCAAAGACCGAAATCAAGGGCAAGGAACGCTACCGGGCGGGCGTGCTGAAATACGCGCAGATGGGCTACTGGAACGGCGACTACGTGCCGAAGGACACCGATCTCATCGCGCTTTTCCGCATCACGCCGCAGGATGGTGTCGATCCGATCGAAGCGGCAGCCGCCGTTGCCGGCGAAAGCTCGACCGCCACCTGGACCGTCGTCTGGACCGACAGGCTGACGGCCTGCGACCAGTATCGCGCCAAGGCCTACAGGGTCGATCCCGTTCCCGGAACGCCGGGGCAATACTTCTGCTACGTCGCCTACGATCTGATCCTCTTCGAGGAAGGCTCGATCGCCAACCTGACGGCCTCGATCATCGGCAACGTCTTCTCGTTCAAGCCGTTGAAGGCCGCACGTCTTGAAGACATGCGTCTGCCCGTCGCCTATGTGAAGACCTTCAAGGGACCGCCGACCGGCATCGTCGTGGAACGCGAGCGGCTGGACAAGTTCGGCAAGCCGCTGCTCGGCGCGACGACCAAGCCGAAGCTTGGCCTTTCCGGCAAGAACTACGGCCGCGTCGTCTATGAAGGCCTGAAGGGCGGCCTCGACTTCATGAAGGACGACGAGAACATCAACTCGCAGCCCTTCATGCACTGGCGCGACCGCTTCCTCTACTGCATGGAGGCCGTAAACCACGCCTCCGCCGTGACCGGCGAGGTCAAGGGACACTACCTCAACGTCACTGCGGGCACGATGGAGGAAATGTACCGCCGCGCCGAATTCGCCAAGGAACTCGGGTCCGTCATCGTCATGGTCGACCTCATCATCGGCTGGACAGCGATTCAGTCCATGTCCGAATGGTGCCGCCAGAACGACATGATCCTGCACATGCACCGGGCCGGACACGGCACCTATACCCGCCAGAAGAACCACGGGATTTCCTTCCGCGTCATCGCCAAGTGGCTGCGGCTTGCGGGCGTCGACCATCTCCATGCCGGCACCGCCGTCGGCAAGCTGGAAGGCGATCCGCCGACCGTGCAGGGTTACTACAATGTCTGCCGCGAGATGATGAACGAGGTGGACCTGCCGCGCGGTCTCTTCTTCGAACAGGACTGGGCGGACCTGAAGAAGGTGATGCCGGTCGCCTCCGGCGGCATCCATGCCGGCCAGATGCATCAGTTGCTCGACCTCTTCGGCGACGATGTGGTGCTCCAATTCGGCGGCGGGACCATCGGCCATCCGATGGGCATCCAGGCGGGTGCCACCGCGAACCGCGTTGCGCTCGAAGCCATGGTGCTCGCCCGCAACGAGGGACGCGACATCGCCAATGAAGGGCCGGAAATCCTGCGCGCCGCCGCCAGGTGGTGCAAGCCGCTGGAGGCCGCGCTCGAGACGTGGGGCAACATCAGCTTCAACTATACCCCCACCGACACCTCGGACTTCGTTCCGAGCGTAAGCGTGGCCTGACATTAAAAAAGAAGGAGAACGGAAATGCGTATCACCCAGGGCTGCTTCTCGTTCCTGCCCGACCTTACGGACGAACAGATCACCGCGCAGGTGGAATACTGCCTGCGCAGGGGCTGGGCCATCGGTATCGAATATACCGACGATCCTCACCCGCGGAACACCTATTGGGAAATGTGGGGTCACCCCATGTTCGACCTTCGCGACGCCAAGGGCGTGACGATGGAACTCGCCGATTGCCGCAAGGCCTATCCGCAGCACTACATCCGGCTCAACGCCTTCGACTCCACCCGCGGCCTCGAAACCGTGACCATGTCCTTCATCGTCAACCGCCCGGAACACGAGCCGGAAATCACGATGATCCGGACCGATGTGCGCAGCCGATCGCAGCACTACTCGTGGGCAACGGCGCGCTGATCGAACCGAAAGCATGAGAGGGAGGAAGGACGATGGCCATGCCAGAGAAGATCCCGGATGACGAAGGACCGCCCGAAACCGTCGATCTCAGGGAGGAATATCGCACGTCGGGCGTGAGCGACATTCTCGACGAACTGGACCGGCAGCTTGTCGGCCTGAAGCCGGTGAAGCAGCGCATCCGCGAAACCGCAGCGCTGTTGCTGGTGGAGCGGGCACGCCGCGCCATGGGGCTTTCGCACGAACCTCCCTCCCTGCACATGAGCTTCACCGGCAATCCCGGCACTGGCAAGACCACGGTCGCGCTGCGGATGGCCGACCTACTCCACCGGCTGGGCTATATCCGCAAGGGCCATCTGGTTTCGGTAACCCGCGACGATCTGGTGGGCCAGTATATCGGCCACACCGCGCCCAAGACCAAGGAGATCTTGAAGAAAGCCATGGGCGGCGTGCTCTTCATCGATGAGGCCTACTACCTCTATCGCCCCGACAACGAGCGCGACTACGGCCAGGAAGCAATCGAAATCCTGCTGCAGGTGATGGAAAACAACCGCGACGACCTTGTGGTGATCCTGGCCGGCTATTCCGACCGCATGGATCGCTTCTTCGAGAGCAATCCCGGCTTTCGTTCCCGCATCGCCCATCACATCGACTTCCCGGATTATGACGATGGCGAACTGCTCTCCATCGCCGAAAGCATGCTGGAGCGACAGGGCTATCGTCTCGACCGGGGTGCCGTGACGGTGATGGCCGATTATATCTCCCGCCGGCGAGGCCAGCCGCATTTCGCCAATGCCCGCTCCATCCGTAACGCGCTCGACCGGGCGCGGTTGCGACAGGCGAACCGCCTGTTCGAGGAGACGAAGGGACCGGTCGATGCCGAGCAGCTTTCGACCATCATCGACCGCGACATTGCGGCGAGCCGCGTCTTCACCATGCCAGGCCAACCCCGGGAGGTATCGCCGTGACTCAGGACATCATCATCGCGCCGTCGGTGCTATCAGCCGATTTCTCCCGTCTGGGCGACGAAGTAGAGGCCGTCTGCCGCGCCGGCGCCGACTGGATCCATCTCGACGTGATGGACGGTCATTTCGTACCCAACATCACCTTCGGTCCGCCTGTTATCAAGGCGATCCGCAACCGTACGGACAGGATTTTCGACTGCCACCTGATGATCGAGCCCGCCGATCCCTATCTCGCAGCCTTCGCGGAAGCCGGCTGCGACTACATCACCGTCCATGCCGAGGCCTGCACCCATCTCGACCGCTCGCTTCAGGCGATCCGCGATCTCGGCTGCAAGGCCGGTGTTTCGCTCAATCCATCGACGCCGGAGAGCGTCATCGAATATTCACTTGATCGCGTCGACCTCGTGCTGATGATGACCGTGAACCCCGGATTCGGCGGGCAGGCCTTCATACCCTCGGTGGTGGAAAAGGTCCGGCGGGTGAAGTCGATGATCGGCAAGCGGCCGATCATGATCGAAATCGACGGCGGCGTTACGCCACAGACGGCGCCGCTGGTCGTGTCCGCAGGAGCCGATATACTCGTTGCGGGGTCCGCGATCTTCAAGGGCGGCGAACAGGCCTATGCGGGCAACATTTCCGCATTGCGCAAGGCATCGGAAGGGGTTCGCGAAGCCGCCTGAAACCAGCCCCGAAACAGGCAAAGGGAGATGACAATGGCAGCGACGGCACCGGTTTGCGATTTCGGCTGGAAAGCGGCGGATGACCGCCTCATTGGAACGGAGGGCCGGGCCTTTTCGATTCACGATCTCGCCGGGCCGAACGGGCTTGTCGTCGCCTTCATCTGCAATCATTGCCCCTATGTGAAGGCCGTGATCGAGAGAATCGTCGAAGATGCGCTGGAACTCGAAAAGCACGGGATCGGTTTCGTGGCGATCAACTCCAATGATTCCAGCGCCTATCCCGAGGATTCCTTCGAGAACATGAAGCGCTTCGCCGAGGAGCACCTCCTTCCCTTCCCCTATCTCCATGACGAAGATCAGTCCGTCGCCCGCGCTTACGGCGCCGTCTGCACACCCGACTTCTTCGGTTTCAACAGCGGACTGGAACTGCAATATCGCGGCCGTCTCGATGCGTCACGCAAGGAAAGGGAGGCCGGCGACCTGCGTCGCGACCTCCTCGAAGCCATGATACAGATTGCCCGAACCGGACAGGGACCCTCCGTGCAGCACCCCTCCATCGGCTGCTCGATCAAGTGGAAAGCCGGCAGCCCGGCGGACGACTGGTCTTCGGTCGCCGTTCATCCCTGAGGGCCAAACGACATCAGCGGGACTGGAAAGCAAGGCATCCATTTGCGCAGGCGAAGGACGCTCCGACAACCTCAATACGCTGATTGGCCGGTAATACCGTCTTCGGTAGGGAGGCAGACGCCCTGAAACCTCAAGGTGTCGCGCCGAAGCTCCTCCAAGCCCCGCCCGTCTTCCGCAGGGGATGCGGAAAAACGGGCGGTTGCGGGAGGAGGCTGGCTTGGCCTCGCCGTAACGGATGCTGGAAGATGCGGACGGCTTTCGCCGTAACGTCCGCCCCCATCTTCTCTGAATATGACCACTGCGGGGTCGAAGGCCGGAAGGCCTTCCTGTCTCCCTCTTTATGCGGCCAGTGCACCCGACTGCTTGGCAATATGTGTGGCGATCGCATCCATCAGCGCCGGTGAAAGTGCATCATAGGGCGGCAGGCCCAATTCGTTGAGACGCGCCCGAATTTCCGGCATCAGGTCCGGACTGACCCCGCTCTCGATGACCGAGGAAACAAAAGCCGCAAATTCCGGCGGCGACCAGCCGGTCTCATCGCTGAGTTCCGTATGGACGAAGTCGAGCCCGTAGAAGGGATGCTTGGTATTCTCGATGCGGCCATACATGTGGGTGCCGCATTCCTTGCAGGCGTGGCGCTGGATCGTGGCACCGGAATCGACGACGTAGAGCTTTTCCTCGCCCGAGGTGACCTTGACCTTGTCGCGCGACACGACAGCGATCTGGGCGAAGATCGCGCCCTTCGGCTTCCAGCATTTGGTGCAGCCGCAGGCGTGGTTGTGCGCCGTCTGCGCGCCGATCGAAACGGTCACCGGATTGGTCGCGCATTTGCACTTCAAGGTACCACCGGAAAAACCGGCCTTTGCTGGCGGCCAGCCGTTGTCGATGGACGGATGCAGCTTAATCATGGGGTCCTCCTCCTCGGGTTTTGACGCCTCCAGCGCCATCATTTCAAGGACAGGATCGGGGCAAAAAGGTCTTGCGACAATATAGCGGAAAGTGTCGGTTTTTCGCGCTGTGGTGGCTCGCCGGGCCTCAGCGACCTCGGGAACGCAGCATGGCGCGGGCGGGATCGTAGCCCCAGAGCGCCGCCAGCATGAAGACCGCGAAACAGCCGACGACCCAGAAAAGCGCTTCCAGATTGAGTTCGCCGTAAAGGGCGAAGCGGATGAGCTCGACGGCATGGGTAAAGGGGTTATAGGCGCAGATATCGCGCAGCAGCGGCGAACTCTCGGCCATCTTCCACAGCGGGTAAAGCGCCGAGGACAGGAAGAACATCGGAAAGATCACGAAGTTCATGACGCCGGCGAAATTCTCGAGCTGCCGGATGGTCGAGGAGATCAGGAGACCGAAGGCTCCGAGCATCAGACCGCTCAGAAGCAGGGCGGGCAGCACTGCGATGTAGCCGAGGGGCGGCAGTTCGATGCCGGTCAGCGCAGCGATACCGAGGAAGACCATGACCTGCAGGATGGAAACGATGACGCCGGCAAGCAGCTTGGAAAACAGCAGCCACCAGCGGGGCAGCGGCGACGTCAAAAGAAGCCGCATCGACCCCATTTCCTGATCGTAGACCAGCGACAGCGACGACTGCATGCCATTGAACAGCTGGATCATGCCGCAAAGCCCCGGCACGATATAGACCTCATAGGTGATATAGGTCTGGTAGGGCGGAATGATCGAAACGCCGAGAGCGGCGCGAAAACCGGCGGCAAAGACCAGAAGCCAGACGAGCGGCCGCACCAGCGCCGCAAGGAACCGCCCGCGCTGACGGATAAAGCGCAGGTTTTCGCGGGTGATGATGGCGATAAGCGCAGTCAGCCAGGGTTTCATGCGATTGCCTCGCTACCCTCGGCAGTCATGGCAAGGAAAGCCTTCGCCAGCCCTTGCCCGCCTGCAAGGTCGGAGGCCGAACCGTCGCTCAGCACCTTGCCTCGATGCAGCACCACGACCTGATCCGACATGGCAATCTCGTCCACCAGATGCGTCGCCCAGAGCACGGCAAGACCGCCCTCCGCCAGCCCATGCACATGATCGGTGATCGCCTGCCTGGACGCGGCGTCGAGCCCGACCGTCGGCTCGTCGAGCAGCAGAATGTCGGGTCGATGCACCAGCGCGCGGGCGATCTCCATGCGTCGGCGATGGCCGCCATTGAGCGCCCTCACCTGTTCGTCAGCGCGCTCGGCCATGCCGAGCTGTGCCAGCGACCGCTCGATGGCATCCGCAGCCTCGCGTCCCGAGAGGCCATGCAGGCCGGCGAAATAGCGCATGTTCCGCCTGACCGTCATGTCGAGGTCGAGCGTCGGCTGCTGGAAAACGACGCCGATACGGGCAAGCGCGGATCGCGGCGAGCGCGCGATATCGAAACCGGCGACACCGATCGTCCCCTCGTCCGCCACGATCAGCCGCGTCAGCAGGGCGAAGAGCGTGGACTTGCCGGCGCCGTTCGGTCCGAGCAACGCGCAGAAACATCCGGGCGTCACGGCAAAGCTGACATCGTCAAGCGCTTTGCGTTCACCGTAACGGTAGCTGACGTGGCGGATATCCAGCCCCTTCACCGCGCCGTCCCCCGTTTGGAGACGGCATCATCCTCGCGGTTGAGGATCGTGGCGGGGTGACCGGCAAGCCGGAGCCGGCGACCGGCGAGCCGTTCCGCCTCCCTTTCCGAATGGGTCACCAGAATGACGGCCGGCCGTGTCTCGGCAACCAGCGCCTCCGTGAGTTCCAGCATCTCCTCCGCGGTCTCGGGATCGAGCGAGACATAAGGTTCGTCCATCACCAGCAGTTCCGGCCTTCCGGCAAAGGCCCGCGCCAGCGCCAGCCGGCGCTGCTGGCCGAGCGACAACTGCCCAGGAAAAAGTCCGGCCTTGTCGGCAATGCCGATGCGGTGAAGCGCTGAAAGGGCTGCCTCGTCACCAAGCGCCGGATGCACGATGGTCAGGTTCCGCAAGACGCTGCGCCAGGGCAGCAGCACCGGCTCCTGAAACACCATGGCGATATTGGCCGGGCGCTCTACCGATCCTTCGAAGACCGGATCGATACCGGCGATCAGCCGGAGTAGGGTCGACTTGCCGATACCCGACGATCCCAGAATGGCGACGGTTTCTCCAACTGTCATTTCGAAGCGGACATCCTTCAAAATGACATTGTCTCCGAAGGCCTTGCGGCGGATATCGACCCTTATCATGCCGTCCTCCAGCGCCGCGCCCGACGTTCCACCGGTTGCAGCAGCAGGGCCTCGACCACGAGCATCACGGCAATGAAGGTCAAGGCATAGACCAGCACCATGGCAACGTCGAAAAGCTGGAAATAGAAATGAATCTGGAAGCCGATGCCGCTGGAACGCCCCAGAAACTCGACGACCAGCACGATCTTCCAGATGACTGCAATGCCGGACCGGGCGGCGCCCGCGAGAAAGGGCGCAAGCTGTGGCAACACCACATGGCGCAGCCTTGAAAAACCGCTCATGCGATAGACCTTCGCCATGGCATCGAGATCGGGATCGAGCGCCCGTGCGCCCTCACGCACCAGCGTCGCGACATTGGGGATCTTGTTGAGCACCACTGCCAGGATCGCTGCCGTTTCGTTGAGGCCGATCCACAGGTAGCAAAGTACGATCAGCACCAGCGCCGGCAGGTTAAGAAACACGACGAGCCAGGGATCGAGCCAGCGGTCGACACTCGGAAAACGCCCCATCAGAAAGCCGATGGCCGCCCCGATCAGCATGGCCGGCACGAAGGCGCAGACAACCCGAAACAGCGTCATACCCAGATGATAAGGCAACGCGCCGGAGCCGACGACACGGACGAACGGTTCAAGCAACGTCCACGGCTGCGGCAGCACGGTCGCGTCGGCGGTCAGCCCTGCGGCAACGATCCAGACAAGCAGGATCAGACCGAGCGAAACGGAACGGACCACCACCGGATTTCGTAGGGCCTCATTCAAGGTGGAGGAATACTCCTTCCGGCAGGGAGGTGGCCTTGCCGACCAGTTCCTCACCGCCGAGTTCGGCCATGATCTTCAGGAACCTGTCGGCCGCTGCCTCGTCAATGGGCTTGCCGCTCGGAATGCCGGCGCGGTAGCCATCGCGAAGCGCCGAGAACTCCTTGTCATCGGCGGCATTCATCTGACCGCGCAATCCCTCCCAGGCGGCATCGTCTGTGCGCAGCAATTCCTTAGCGGCAAGCGAAGCCTTGTAGAGCCCCTGCGCGACCTCGGGATGAAGGGCGACATAGTCGCCCTTCAGCACATAGCCGAGAAGCGGCGTATCCGGATCGAGCCCGAGTTCGGTTGCGGCGTCGGCAACGGTCACCAGATCGTGCATGCCCTTCGCCTTCATCTTGGCGAGGAAATGCCAGAAATTGACGGCACCCGCCGTTTCACCCGACAGAGCCGCCTTGAAAATCAGCGGCGGCGCGCCGAACACCTGCTCGGTTTCGCCGGCCAGATCCATGCCGTGTTTCTTTTTTGCGTAAGCCCTGAGGATCAGCCAGCTCTTGTCGAGCGGCCCGCCGGCGATGCCGATCTTCTTGCCGGCAAGATCCGGCAAGGCCTTCACAGGGCTGTCATCCTTGACGACCAGCCCTCCAACCGCACGCGAATAGGGAATGAATACATAGTCCTTGCCCGCCGCCCGCTGATAGGCCACCCAGATCCAGTCGGCCACCATGGTATCGGCCTCGCCGCCTTCGAAGGCGACGCGCGTCGCGCCGTTATCCGCGTAATCCTGCACGGCCATCTCGAAACCGTTCTTCCGGTCGAAGCCATTGGCCTTGATCGTGGCGATTTCCCAGTTGACCGTGCCGGACGCCAGCATGGCGGCACGCAGCTTCGGCGGTTCCTCGGCAATCGCCAGTGTAATGCCCATCGCCAGCAGACAGCCTGCCAGTACGCCAGACAGAATTCCCGTAGATATCTTCATCATTCCAGACCTCCCAGGACCTGCCTTTTCCCGCCGGTCCACTCGCCGTTGCGTTCTTACACGATTCTCCGGCCCGGCAGGAAACGCCGACAAGCGCTATTCCTTGCGCTTATCGGCGACGCTCAGATCGGCGTTCAGCTTCATGTCGTACTGCCCATCGGCGCAGAAGACGTCATCCAGTTCGAACCCACCGTCATCCGCCTCGATATTGGCCGGATCGACCTCGCATTGCATGGTCTTCAGCATAGCGAGGATCGCCGTCTGCTTGTCGGCCGGCACTTCCTCGGCGGAAGCGCTGAGCGGCATGGCGAAAACGGCTGAGAGAAAGGCAATCGTCATCAAATGTTTTGTCATGTCCCTGCTCCTCCTGAACAGAATTATTGAATGGCAATCTTGATCTTCTGGCTGTCACTCGCGGTATTCGGGATGCGAACCTCGTAACTGCCGGGCTTGATGGCGATGAACGAAAGAGTGGCGAGACCGGCCTTGTCGAATTCAAGGCTGTCGATCGCCATCGGCCGCACCTCGATGCCGTTGATGACGATCTCGTTCATCCAGATCGCCCGGAAGAATTCCGGCCCCGTGATCGCCAGTTCGGCCGAACCGTCGGCGGTGACCTTCAGCTCGTAATAGGCGCCGGATTGCAGCTTCACCTCGCCCGCCCCGAGCGGCTTTCCGGATGCAAGCGTAAGCTCGATCGGCTCGCCGCGATTGCATTTGGCGAGCAGCCCGGCGAACCCGAGCTTGTCGCAAAGCGGCGCGGCAAGAGCCGTTGTGTTCGCCAGCATTCCCGTCGCCGGAACCGCCAGCAAGGCGGCAAATGCCGCGATTAGGACCTTATGCATGTTCGAAATCCTCCCAATGAAATTGCATGTCCAAAATCAATCCGGCGCCACCACCACGCCCCATGGCTGTTCACCGACCGGCACCGAACGAATGACCTTCTCCGCCTTCACGTCGATGATGCTGACATCGTTGGAATTGCCGTTGGTGACGACGAGAAAATCCTCCTTCGGGGTTAAGGCCATCTGCCAGACCCGCTGCCCCACCAGCAGATAATCGAGCACCTCATCCGTCGCCGCATCGACAACGGCAACCCGGTTCGCCGGCCCGAGCGCGACGAACACACGCGAGCCGTCACGGGTCGCCTTGACGCCGACGGGCTGCAGCCATTCATGCAGGACGCCAGCAACCTCGAAGGTGATCTTCTTGTCGACCTTCGGCTCACCCTCGCCGCCGAGATTGATGACCGAAACGGTGCCGCCGATCTCGGCGCTGACATAGAGCTTCTTGCCATCGGCGGTGAATTCGGCATAGCGCGGCCGCTGGTCGACCAGCACGTTGTGCACGATCTCATAGGTCGACGTGTCGATGAAATGCGCCATGTTGGTGGTCTCGGACGTGTTGATGAGCGTCTTGGCATCGGGACTGACGGCCACCCCTTCCGGCTCGACGCCGACGGGAATTTCAGCGAGCACCTGATGCGTCCTGGTGTCCACCACGGTCACCAGATTGTCGTCTTCGTTGGCGATGTAGAGCGGGTTGCCGGAAGGATGCAGCGCAAAGAGCTCCGGATCGGGTCCGGACGGCAGCGTATGCAGTTCCTTGTAGGTTTCCGGATCGAAGACCCTGACGGTATCGTCATCCGACGCACAAACATAGAGTTCCTTGCCATCAGGGCTGATGGTGATCCCGCGCGGCCGGTTGCCAGCGGGAAATTCGCCGATCTTTTCCCAGGTCTTGCTGTCGAGCACGGTGACGCTGTTGCCGCGCTCATTGGTGACAAACACCTTGTTGGCGAGCGCCGGTCCGCTCATCATGAGCGCAAGGGGCAGGATCACGAAGGCGGGTTTCAGCATGCTTATCCTCCAAAGGCGTGGCAGGCGGTTTCGGGCGCGTCGATCCCCAGCGTGTCGAGCGGGGAGAACTGGTGCAGGTAACCGTCCTGCGGCGAGACGGAGACGGTGATGCGTCCGTCGCCGAGCAGGATCGGCTGCCGCATCTGGCCGTTCCATGTGCGGAAGGTCAGTTTCTGTCCCTTGAAGGCGGCAAGATCGAAATCCTTGGAAAGCGCATAGTCGCGGATCGACTTCGCATCCGCCTTGCCGGAGCGCGTGACGGCTTCCCCGACAACCCGCATGGCAAGCCAGGCCTGGTAGTCCTCCTCACGCATGCTACGGCCGGCAAGCTTTTCGAAACGCCGCTGGAACTGGGTGGCGCCCCAGGATTCATGCGCCGGATGCCACGACAACGGCATCAACCCTGCCGAGCCCGCAACCGGCCTCGGGTCCCAGGAATGATAAGGCAGATAGGCCGCGAAAACGTCCGTCTCGTCGGCGGCGATGGTAACGTCGTGCTCCTTGGCGTCCTGGGTGAAAACCGGGATCTGCCGCTGGACCTGCACATGGCCGGTATCGGTGCGCCGCGCGCCGCCGGTGTCGACGAATTCGCGCTCCTCGACAATCTTGGCGCCGAACTTCGCGGCCGATTTGCGATAGCTCTCGGCGAGCAGCTTGTCTTCGGGGTGGGAGCCGTAGATCAGCATGATCCGCGCCCATTTCTTCCACATCAGGAACTGCACGACGCTGTCGGTCAGCATCGAACGGCTGGGCGAGACATGCAGCACGTTTGCCCGGCACTCGCCATCGCGCAGGGCATCGTCGCGGGCACCGGCATTGAGGATCAATGTGTCGGGACCGGCCCGGTCCGCGAGCTGCTTCAGCGTATCCCCGTCTGAAATCACCGCAACGAGGCCGATACCCTCGGCCTTGAGGGCATCCAGCGCCGCAAGAGCCTCCGCCGGCGCCACCGTCTTCGTGGTCAGCTTGTAATCCGTGCCGGTGAAGGCACCGGTGGTGCGATTGTCCTCATTGCCGAGCTTGGCGCCGGCAAGCCCCAGATCCGCAGGAGGCACATCGAGCCGCGAAATCGGCGGCGGCATGGGTTTGTCGACGCGAAGCAAGGCTACCTTCACCTCAAGCGCCCACGAAGCGGGTGCCGCAAAAAGCGCAAGGCAAAGGGTGGCAAGCGTAAGCTGCGGCTTAGACATTGTCGGAATGACCTCCCAATCTTCCTGACCGTCCTGAAGGTGAGGATAACAGTCAGGGTTGTGCAGCGAAACCGATACTTATGGATCGTGGTGTCGCAATTTCGCTATGCTACCCTCACCCGCATGCTGCGCATCCTGTTATCGCTTTTCCTGATCCTGATGCCCCCGCTTGCCCTGTCGAACCTGGACAAGCCGCTGAAACCCAATGCGAAAATCGCCTTTCTCGGGATAACCTTCATCGATACGTCGACCGAAGGTGCGTATAACGGCGAACGCCCGGACCAGACCGCCCGCACCCGACTTCTCGAGGAGACAACGCGCAAGCGCTTTGCAGAAAAGGGTTTCGTCATCCTCGACAACAGCCCGATCGCGGAAGAACTCGCCAACACCGTCAACCCCGCCGATTGCTATGGCTGCGAACTGCGCATGGCGGAACGCCTCGGCGCCGATTACGTACTGGTCGGAGAAGTGCAGAAAGTCTCCAACCTGATCCTCTCCATGAACCTCGTTCTGCGGGAGGTGAAAACCGGCGAGGCGCTGCGGGCGCTCGCCGTCGACATCAGGTCCAACACCGATGTGAGCTGGCTGCGCGGGCTCGATTACATCCTGAAAAACCATTTCTTTAAATCGTGAGGAGGAAGCATGCCCTACATCCGTAACCTGATACTGACGTTTATGTTGCTCATCCCGGGAATTGCCCTCGCGCACGGACCGACACGTCAGAAACTCACCCTTGCCGTCGATGTCGCGGCCGCGCCCGATGCCGTCTGGGCGGTCATTGGCAATTTCCAGGACATGAGCTGGCATCCCGCCGTCTTTTCGACGAAGGGCGAAGGCGGCAACGCCATCGACGCCACCCGCGTCCTGACCCTGGAAAAGGAGGGCGGTCCGACCATCTTGGAAGTGCTCTACAAATACGACGCGGCCAAGATGTCCTATTCCTACCGGATCAACGAGGTGGATGTCGCGGTTCTTCCCGTCACCAACTATTCCTCGCACCTGACGGTGACGCCGACCACCAGCGGCGGCTCGCACATCGAATGGCGCGGCGCATTCTACCGCGGCTATCCAAACAACGATCCGCCGGAAAATTTGAACGACGCGGCTGCGATTGCCGCCGTCACCGCCGTCTACAAGGCAGGGCTCGATGCGCTGGAAAAGAAGTTCGGCAAATAGCATCCCGCTGACACTGGTTATGGCTGCGGCATTGGTGGCGCCGCAGCCGGTTCAGGCCGATTATGCCTACGTGACGAACCAATCCTCCAGCGATCTGAGCGTCATCGATCTCAGCCGTGGAATCGAGGTCGAACGTCTCACTGTGCCCGGCCAGCCCGCCGGCGTGGCGGTGTCGCGGAGCCTGAAGGCCGTCTTTACCGTGAGCCCCGACAGCAAGACCGTTCGGCGTTACGGCCTGATGCCTCAGGCACCGACAGCCGAACGCCGGCTCGACGGCGGTCCGATGGGAATAGCCGTTGATGACAGACGCCAGCGTGTCTTCGTCTCCGACTGGTACAATGCCCGCGTCTGGGTTCTCGCCTCGGACAACCTCGAATTCAGGACGACGCTCAGGACCGGAAGCGCACCGGCTGGCCTTGCCCTTTCAGCCGATGGAAGATGGCTTGCCACGGCAGACCGGGATTCCGATCAGGTCTCCATCTTCGCTGCGGATACGCTCGAACTTCATCGCCGCATCACGGTTGGAGAGCGCCCCTTTGGCATAACATTCTCGCCGGATGGGAGGCTTTTTACCGCCGATGTCGGCAGCAACACGGTAACCGTGGTCGATCCGGAAGACGGCAAGGTTCTTGGCAAGGTCAGGACGCGGGAACGGCCCTACGGCGTTGCCTTTGCCGGCAGGCACGGCTTCGTCACCAACCAGTATGACGATAGCGTCAGCGTCTTCGATGCAACGACCTATGCCCCCGTGAAAGTCATATCCGTCGGCGAATATCCTGAGGGCATCGACACAACGGCTGACAGAAGGTTCGTCGTCGTTGCCAATTGGGCATCCAACACCATGTCACTGATCGACACTGAAAAGCTTGAGGTAACAGGAGAGATCGCCACCGGCGACGGTCCCCGGGCCTTCGGCCAGTTTCTCGCGGGCGGCCCGGCCGGAGAAGGGGCTGGAAACCCCGCCGGAAATTGAATCAGGAACCGCCCGGCTCCGGCGTCAATTGTTCGCTCGGATAACCGGCAGCCGCCCAGCCATCGCTGCCGTCAGGATACCAGTAGACCTTGCCGTAACCGAGTTCCAGCGCACGCCGGGCAGCGTTCCACGACATCCAGCAATCCGGCAGGCAGAAGAACAGCAGGGGATGTTCCTTGTCGCCACCCGATGCCTTTTCGAGCCCCTTGCGAAAATAGTCGAGCGTCACATCGGCGAGCTTGCCGTAGCCTGTGTTCGGAAGCCAGAGCGCACCCTTGACCGAGATCCGCGGCTTTTCCTTCCAGATGGTGCCCTCCGGCAGGTCTTTCGGCTTCGGCGGGCGGGGCAAAACGTCGATGAATTCGGCTTCGCCGCTTGCCCAAAGCCGATGGGCCTCTTCCGTCGAAACGACGGTTGCGCCGGCAAGCGTCGCCGGCACCGGAGCGCGATACTCGTCCTGCCGGTAATCTCCAGGTTCCTCGGCCACCGTCTTCGACGCGGGCACCTCTTCGGCCACGGCGAGGCCCGCAACGGCAAGGACGAAGAGGAAAGGCAAAACCGCCTTGCTGCGCGCAGTCATTTCTTTGCCTCCAGCGGTCCCGTGCCCATGTCGTTCAACAGCGGCACGCCGGCATCGGTCAGGATGGCATTGATCTTGTCCTGGTTGCGCCGGATCAGCGAATTGAGCTTGCGCTCCCAGACCTTCTCTCCCTGCCGCACGCCCATGGTAATGCGGTAGAAGAGCTTCGGCGGCGTGGTTTCCGAAAGAAGCGGGATCAGCTTGAATTCCGGATAGCCCTGCTTGACCAGCGGACCGCCGATCGGCCCCCAGAGTATGGCGGCGTCGATCGTTCCCGCCTTCAGGTCCGAGAGCATTTCGCCCGCCGGGTTTTCATAGCGTCGGTCGACCATCAGATCGTAACCCTTGGCTTTCGCAATCAGCCCGTAATGCGTCATCTGCGTCGCCGGTGGACTGCCGGCCACCACGCCGATGCGCTTGTCCCTGAGTGCCGCATCGCCGATCGTCGTCACGCCCGAAAGCGGGCCATCCGCAGGTACGATCAGTACGTAGCCGGAGGTGTAGTAATGATTGGTGTTGAGCACCATCTCGTCGCCCTGGGCATAGCCTATGACCACGTCGCATTTGTTGGCCTGAAGCGTCCGCCGGATGAAGCCCGTCGCCATGGGAAACCACGTATATTCCAGCGGCAGCTTCAACTCCGCCGCGAAGAGTTCGGCAATCCGGTTTTCGAAACCGGCGCCGGCTTGATCCGACATGGGCAGGTTGGCGGGGTCCGCACAGACGCGAAACGCCGTCTTCGACACCAGATCGGACGTCTGGGCGAAGACCGGCGTATGACCCGAGACCGCGAGCCCGAAGGCGAGCAGCCCTGCCCACAGCCTAGCGACCAAGGCAATCGGCTTCCGCTTGACGGATCGCATCGGATTTGTCCTCTCTCTTGGCCGGGCGACCGCGCGGCAGCGCATCCGTACCGCGTGCCTTCAGGTAGACGTAGATGTCGTCGAGATAGCACATGACGTTGACGTTATCGCCGAAGGCCGGCATCACCGAATTATGGGACGCGTCCACCTTCTTGCGACCGTTCGTCACCACGTCGACGAAGGCGTAATAATCCATGTTGACAGCGGAGTTCTTCAGCGCCGGCGCATAGGAAGAGCCCTCGCCTTCCGGCCCGTGACAGACGTGACATTCCGAATGATAGCGCCGGAAGCCGGAATAGGTCAGCCAGTCGATCGTCCCGTCCGGTGCGATCTTGTAGGTCGGCACGCCGTCTGCCGTATAATAGCGGCCGTCCTCGCTGGTGACAGCGGTAATGTTGTCGACCTTCTTTTCGGCATCCTGCGACAGAACGGGTCCGGCAAGCATCGATGCGGCGAGGGCGATCGGCAAGATTTTTGCAAAGCTGTTCATATTGTGTCCTTCTGGGCCTTGAGAGCAAACTGGCGCGGGCTTTTCTCCCGCGCCAGTTCTCTGGCGTTTGGCCGCCGTCAGTTCGGCAGCGAGAACACGGTCAGCGTGCCGCCGAGCGCGGTATAATCGCTGAGCGCCGCATAACCACCGACAGCACCGAGACCTTCGTTCGGGTTGGTCAGGCCGGCTGCGAGGCCGATACCGGCCCAGCCGCCGACGCCCGAAAGCACGGCCACGTACTGCTTGCCGCCATGGCTGTAGGTCATGACGTTGCCGATGACCCCCGATGGCGTCTTGAAGCGATAGAGTTCCTTACCACTATCGGCGTCGACGGCCTTCAGATAGCCTTCCAGCGTGCCGTAGAAGACCACATTGCCTGCCGTGGCGAGCGCGCCGGACCAGACGGAAAACTTCTCGGGCAGCGACCACTTGATCTTGCCTTCCTTGTTGTCCCAGGCAATGAAATTGCCCATGCCGCCATGGCTGCCCGGTGCCGGATACATCGAGAGCGTCGCCCCGACATAGGGCTGGCCGGCGGTGTAGCTGACACGGAAGGGTTCGTAATCCATGCAGACATGGTTGGTCGGCACGTAGAACAGTTCGGTCTTCGGCGAATAGGCGGCCGGCTGCTGGTCCTTGGTGCCGAGAGCGGCGGGGCAGATGCCGGTCGAGTTGACGTCTTCGCCGTTCTTCTCGGTCGAGTACTGCGCAACGACCTGCGGACGGCCGTATTGTTCGGACTTCGGGTCCATCACGACCTCGGTCGCCCAGTTGACGGCGGGATCGTATTTCTCCGCAACCAGAAGCTCGCCCGTTAGCCGGTCCAGCGTATAGCCGAAGCCGTTACGGTCGAAATGGGTGAGCAGCTTGCGGCTCTTGCCGCCGAAATCCTGCTCCGTCAGGATCATCTCGTTGACGCCGTCATAGTCCCATTCGTCATGGGGCGTCATCTGGTAGACCCATTTCGTCATGCCGGTATCGACATCGCGGGCGAAGATGGTCATGGACCAGCGGTTGTCGCCCGGACGCTGGGTCGGGTTCCAGGTCGAGGGGTTACCCGAGCCGTAATAGATCAGGTTCTCCTCCGGATCGTAGGAATACCAGCCCCAGGTCGTGCCGCCGCCGATCTTCCACTGATCGCCTTCCCAGGTGGTCAGGCCGGAATCCTTGCCGACCGGCTTGCCGAGATGGGTGGTCTTTTCCGGATCGATCAGCGTGTCGCTGTCGGGACCCATCGAATAGCCGCGCCACAAAAGCTTGCCGTCTGCCATGGAATAGGCGGTCACCGAACCGCGTACGCCGAACTCGCCGCCGGAAATGCCGACGATGACCTTGTCCTTCACCGGCAATACTGTCGCGGTATTGGTTTCGCCCTTCTTAGGATCACCGTTCTTGACGCTCCAGATCACCTTGCCGGTCTTGGCATCGAGCGCGACGACGGTGGTGTCGGCCTGGTGCAGGAAGATCTTGCCCTCGGCATAGGCGACGCCGCGATTGACGGTATCGCAGCACATCACCGGAATGACGTCCGGGTCCTGCTTGGGTTCGTATTTCCAGACGATCTGGCCTTCCTTGTCGAGGTCGAGCGCGAAGACCGTGTTGGGGAACGGCGCATGCACGTACATCATGTTGCCGACGACCAGCGGAGAGCCTTCATGGCCACGCAGGACGCCCGTCGAGAAGGTCCAGGCGACCTGCAGCTTTCCGACGTTTTCCTTGTTGATCTGATCGAGCTTCGAATAACGCTGGTTGGCGTAATCGCCCGTCTGAATGACCCACTGGTTGGGGTCGTCGATCTGTTTCTGCAAATCCGAATTGGCGAAGGCGACCTGCGAGCTGCCTAGCGCGAATGCGGCGAGCAATGTGAGCAATCTCTTCATGCTATCCTCCCGTTGGGTACCGCCGATCAGGGTCCTCCACCCCCTTCGCCCCGGGACAACCTTTCGGTCTCCTCCATCCCGGCATCGGCCTTGCGAAGCGCCTCATGACCTTCCACGGCCGGTTCCGCCGGCGCTCCGGTCCATGCTAAAGTGGTTATCCTGGCTCCTTTCTATTGGTTGAACGTCGATAGATAGGCGATGAGATCGGCCCGCTCCTGATCCTTGCGAATCCCCGCGAAAGCCATCTTCGTTCCGGGCACGAATGCCTTCGGATTGGTCAGGAACTCCGAAATCTTCTCGGGCGCCCACACCAGCCCTTCCCCTGCCACCTTGGCCATGCCCGCGGAATAGGAGTAATCGGCGATGCTGCCAGCGGGACGCCCGACCACGCCCGTCAGCAGCGGTCCCGTCTTGCTGACGGCGCCGGGACCGATCGCATGGCAGGCCTGACACTTGCGGAAAACCTTCTCTCCCGCGGCGGGGTCGCCATTGAGGCCCTCCATCGCCGTGACCGGTGCGGCAAGGCTTGTCGCGAGCGTGCCGGCCAATGCAAAAATCAAAGCCTGTCGTGAAATCATGCCTGTCCTCTCCTTCAGGCGGCCTTCAGCCGCTCCGCATGCCAACGCACATGGTCCTCGGCGAAACTCGCCACGAAATAATAACTGTGATCGTATCCGGCCTGCATGCGCAGCATGCCGGGCTGGCGCCGCTCCGCCATCAGCCGTGCCATCGCCTCGGGTCGCAACTGCTCGAGAAACTGGTCGGATGAACCCTGATCGATCAGGATGTCTCCATTCCAGCCGAGATCGGCCAGGAGAAGGCAGGCGTCGTGTTTCGCCCAATGAGCTTCGTCGTCGCCGAGATAGGCGGAAAACTGCTTCCTTCCCCAGTCCGAACGCGTCGGGTTGACGATCGGCGCAAAGGCCGAGAGCGACCGGAAGGTCTCCGGATTGCGAAACGCGATGGTCAAGGCGCCGTGGCCGCCCATCGAGTGGCCGGTGATGCCGAAGACGCCGTTGAGCGGCAACTCCTTCTGCAGCAGCGCCGGCAGTTCGGAAACGACGTAGTCATACATGCGGAAATGCCGCGCCCAGGGCTTCTGCGTCGCATTCACGTAGAAACCGGCGCCCTGTCCGAGATCGTATGCCTGATCGTCCGCAACACCCTCGCCCCGCGGAGAGGTGTCCGGAAAGACGACCGCCAGATCATGTTCCGACGCATATTTCTGCAGTCCCGCCTTTATCATGGCGTTCTCATGGGTGCAGGTCAGCCCCGACAGATACCAGAGCAACGGCACCGGACGAGCCCGCGCCACAGGCGGCAGGTAGAGGCCGAAAGTCATTTCCGCAGCGCAGGCTTCGGACCGGTGCCGGTAGACCGACTGTGTTCCCCCGAAGCTCTGGCTTTGCGACACGAGTTCCATCCCACGCGCCTTCAATAGACGACGACGCCGCGGATGGATTCACCCTTG
>NZ_JAGGCS010000019.1 GCF_022884085.1 Paenirhizobium cremeum | reverse complement strand
ATCATCCCCACAAACACACTCAGAACCATACAAAAGAGGAGCAAAGCAATGCCCTTTGCCTGCAGACGTGCCCGCAAGGGGCTTCCGCTTATCTCTCTGCAGGATTTCGCGCTTGAATGGCCGGCCTCACTTGCTAGTGTCGGCGCGCCATTCAAGAGGAGAATATCATGCTGGTGCTGCACGAAGCCGATACCGCAGAGGCGTTGAAGTGGGACGAACTCACCACCGCGATCGAGCGAATGTTTCGCAGTCCTTGCGTGACGCCGGTGCGGCATCATCATGACGTCGAGGTTCCAGGCGAAGCCACCGCGACGCTTTTGCTGATGCCCGCCTGGGTGCCGGGAGACTATATAGGCATCAAGCTGCTTTCGGTCTTTCCCGACAACCATCTACGCGGCCTGCCCGCCATCTACGGCAGCTATCTGCTCTCCTCGGGCAAAACCGGCAAAATGCTTGCCGTGGTCGATGGAGGCGAACTCACCGCCCGGCGCACGGCGGCGACATCGGCTCTCGCGGCCGGATATCTGGCGCGCGAGGATGCAAGCAAGCTGCTTGTCGTCGGCACGGGACGTCTTTCCCTCAATCTCATCCAGGCTCATTCGAAGATGCGTCCGATAAAGAGCATCGGCATATGGGGCCGCAATCCGGCCAATGCGGAAACGACCGCCGCCGAGGCACGAGAAATGGGCTTCAATGCGGCCGCCTGCGCCGATCTGGAAGCGGCGGCACGGGACGCCGACATCATTTCCTGCGCGACCCTTTCCAGCGAACCGCTGGTTCACGGCGCGTGGCTCAAGCCGGGGGCTCATCTCGATCTCATCGGCGCCTTCAAGCCGAACATGCGGGAAAGCGACGACGAGGCGGTGCATCGCGCATCGATCTTCGTCGACACGCGGGAGGGTGCGATGAGCGAAGCCGGCGACATCCTGCAACCACTCAAAGCCGGTATCATTCGCGAAACCGACATCAGGGCCGATCTGTTCGATCTTGCGGCCGGCCGCCATAAGGGGCGTTCCACCAATCATGAGATCACCCTGTTCAAATCGGTGGGAGCGGCGCTGGAAGATCTTGCCGGAGCCATTCTCGCTTACGAGACAGTCACCGCACGCTTCAAGCCGGAAAGCTGATGCCGTTCGACCTGCCACACCTTCCTGTTTCGGAGAAGCTTGCCGACCTGGCAGAGGCGCTCGGTCGGGAAAACCGTGCGATCCTTTCCGCTCCGCCCGGAGCGGGCAAGACTACGCTCGTGCCGCTTCACCTTATCGACCAGCCCTGGCGCGGGGACGGCCGCATCGTCCTGCTCGAACCGCGGCGGCTTGCGGCCCGAGCCGCGGCGGGCCGGATGGCGAACCTCATCGGTGAGGGCGTAGGGGACACCGTCGGCTATCGCATGCGGCTCGACAATCGCGTGTCAGCGCGCACACGGATCGAAGTGGTGACCGAGGGGGTTTTCGCCCGCATGATCCTCGACGATCCCGAACTCCAAGGCGTCGCGGCGGTTCTGTTCGACGAGTTCCACGAGCGCTCGCTCGACGCCGACTTCGGCCTGGCCCTGGCGCTCGATGCCCAGGCAGCACTCAGACCCGATCTCAGGATTCTCGTGATGTCGGCGACCCTCGACATCGAGCGCGTTGCCACGCTTCTCGACAATCCTCCCGTTATCGTCAGCGAGGGACGAAGCTTCCCGATCGAGATCCGCCATCAGGACAGGCCGGGCGGCACACCCATCGAAGATGCCGTCACCTCCGCCATTAGGGGTGCACTTGACCGGGAGACCGGCTCGATCCTCGCCTTCGTTCCCGGGCAGGCGGAAATCCGCCGTGTCGCCGAACGGCTGCAAGACCGGGTGAACGCATCGACCCATATCGTGCCTCTCTACGGAAACCTCTCGCAAAAGGAGCAAGACGAAGCGATCCGGCCGGCACCGGCCGGCACGCGCAAGGTGGTGCTGGCGACCTCGATTGCGGAAACCTCGATCACCATTGACGGCGTCAGGATCGTCATCGACAGCGGGCTGCAGCGCCTGCCGGTCTTCGAGCCTTCCACCGGCATAACGCGGCTCGAAACGGTCCGGGTTTCGCGGGCCTCCGCCGACCAGCGCGCAGGACGCGCAGGACGAACGGAACCTGGCATCACGATCCGGCTATGGCATCAGGGACAAACAGCGGCCCTGCCGGCCTTCACGCCGCCGGAAATCCTGGCGAGCGATCTTTCCAATCTCGTTCTCGACATGGCGCATTGGGGCGTCCTGGAGCCTCATGGCTTGCGCTTCATCGATCCACCGCCGGTCGCCGCGTGGAACGAGGCAAGGACCCTTTTGCAAACACTGGGCGCACTCGACCAGACGGGAGCGCTTACCGGCAAGGGGCGTTCGATGCGCGATCTTGCCTTGCCCGCGCGTCTCTCCGCCATGGTGCTGGCAGCGGCGGAGGACGGGCAGGCTGCGGAGGCTGCACGGCTTGCCGTGCTTCTGACGGAACAGGGTCTCGGCGGCACCAGCCTTGACATAGACGAGCGTCTTCGCCGTTTCGAGCAGGAAAAAAGCGAGCGCGCTTCGGGAGCCCGTAGACTCGCCGAGAGAATCGCGGGCGGTTTGCGCAGCGCGCGACCCCAGGGCATGTATACGAGCGCCGGGCGCCTGCTGATCTATGCCTATCCCGACCGGATTGCACTTTCCCGCGGGGCACGGGGGCGTTTCGTCATGGCCAATGGCCGCGGCGCCGAGATAGAGGAAACCGAGCGGCTTGCCGGTTCTCAGATGCTGGTGATCGCCGACCTGACAGGCCAGGCGGCGCGGGGCCGGGTGCTCGCCGCAGCGGAAATCCGCCGTGACGATGTCGAGGAACGGATGCCCGGGGCCATACGCACCGCAGAAGAATGCCTCTTCGATCCAGCAAGCCAACAGGTGCGCGCCCGGCGAACGACGCGTCTCGGCGCCATCGTGCTCGACGAGACCCCGCTTCCCAAACCCGGCGGCGCGGAAGCGGCACGTGCCCTTGCCGATGGCGTCCGGCAACTGGGCCTGTCGGCGCTGCCCTTTTCGAAGGCGGGAGAGCAATTGCGGCAGCGCATCGGCTTTCTATACCGCAGCATGGGAGAGCCCTGGCCGGATATGGGCGACGACGCTCTTCTGGCCCGGCTCGAGGATTGGTTCATCCCTTTCCAGACGAATGTCCGAAGCCTTGCCGATATAACGCCCGGTTCGCTGTTCGACGGACTTCTGTCGCTGGTCCCGCCCGCGCTGCAACGCGACCTCGACAGGTTCGCGCCGACCCATTTCACCGCCCCGACCGGCCAGAGCCATCCCATCCGCTATGATGGAGACGAACCGACGCTTGCGATCCGCGTGCAGGAACTGTTCGGTCTGAAAACCCATCCGTCGGTCGGGGGCGGCAGGCTGCCTCTGCTGCTCGAGCTCACATCGCCGGCGCATCGGCCAATCCAGACCACCCGGGATCTGCCGGGCTTCTGGGCCGGTTCATGGAAAGATGTCCGCAGCGACATGCGCGGGCGCTATCCCAAGCATCCCTGGCCGGAGAACCCGGCGGATGCTGCCCCCACGACACGCGCCAAACCGCGTGGTACGTGAGAGCCGACAGGGCAAAGGAGTTCCTACATGATAAAGACGACTCAGGATGTGGCGAGGCATTTTGGACCGTCCAGCCGCAGATTGAGATTGCAGACGCTGGTGCGTCTGCGCTGGCTGGCCGTGGCGGGGCAGAGCATCACGGTCTTCGTCGTTGCTTTCCTGCTGGACTATCCGCTGCCCCTGACCATTTGCGCGGCTCTGATCGGAGCACTTGCCGCTGCAAACTTCCTCTTGTCCGTCGCGTTTCCGCCGACCTATCGGCTGGAGCCGCTCGCCGCATTCGCCGTGCTCGGTCTCGATCTGCTACAGCTCGCCGCGCTGCTCTTCATCACCGGCGGCCTTGCCAATCCCTTCGCGCCGCTGATCTGCGTTCCGGTCATCATTTCGTTCGCCTCGCAGCCCCGTGGACTTTCCGTCGCCCTGTTGGCGCTCGCGGTCTTCTTCATCACGGCGCTCGCCTTTACGCCTTATCCCCTGCCCTGGTACAATGGCGAAACCCTGCCGACCCACCTCGTGATGCAGCTCGGCGTTTGGTGTTCGATCACCTCGATGATGGCGTTTGCCGCCTTTTATGCCTATCGCGTTTCGCAGGAAGCAACCCTGCTCGCCGATGCGCTGTCGGCGACCGAACTCATCCTGCAGCGCGAAAAGCATCTCTCGCAACTCGATGGCCTTGCCGCTGCGGCCGCCCATGAACTCGGTACGCCGCTTGCGACGATCAGCGTTGTCGCCAAGGAAATGGAGCGTGAACTCGGGAAGGATGAGCGCTTCGGAGAGGACGTACAGCTTCTGCGCAGCCAGAGCGAGCGCTGTCGCGACATCCTCCGGCGGCTGACGACCCTGCCTTCCGAAAACGAGGAACATATGCGCCGCCTGCCGCTTTCCTCCATGATCGAGGAGGTGCTGGCTCCGCATCGGGAATTCGACGTCAAGCTGGAACTGGTTGAGAAATCGGATCGATCGAAAGAGCCGATCGGCGTTCGCAACGCAGGCATTCTCTATGGTCTCGGCAATCTGGTGGAAAACGCGATCGATTTCGCCCGCGAGAAGGTCACCGTCACGGTGGAGCACGACGCCTCCAGGGTGGCCGTCACGATCGAGGATGATGGCGAAGGCTATTCCGCCGACGTGCTACAGCGGATCGGCGAACCCTATGTGACCAGCCGACAGCGGGACGACAAGGCGGGGGGCCTCGGGCTCGGCCTGTTCATTGCCAAGACCCTGCTTGAACGATCCGGCGCGACGCTCAAGTTTGAAAATGGCGGTCCCGACCGGCCAGGCGCGCGCGTCAGGATCACCTGGCCGCGCGGCCTGATGGACGCAGGGCGTTGAAAGGGCTTTACCCGCCGGTCATAAGTGGCCATAACCGGACAAGAATATGAACAGAGTGCCCCGCAGGAATGGCAGGTCATGACAGAATTCGCTTCACCCGGCTCGAAGAGCGACAGCGCAACCAATTTGGACGAGAGCCTCGGTCCCGATCCGAGCTTGCTCATCGTTGATGACGATGCGCCCTTTCTCCGGCGCCTGGCTCGCGCCATGGAAGCCCGCGGGTTTGCCGTCGACATGGCTGCTTCGGTCGCGGAGGGCATCGCCAAATCGAAGGCGGCGCCGCCGAAATATGCGGTGGTCGACCTGAGACTTGGCGACGGCAACGGTCTCGACGTGATCGAGGCCATTCGGGAGCGGCGCAGCGATACGCGGATCGTCGTGCTGACCGGCTACGGCAACATCGCGACCGCGGTGACGGCGGTCAAGCTCGGCGCTCTCGACTATCTCTCCAAGCCGGCGGATGCCGACGACATCTTCCTGGCGCTGACCCAGCGTCCGGGCGAGAAGGCCGAAGTGCCGGAAAACCCGATGTCGGCCGACCGTGTGCGCTGGGAGCATATCCAGCGCGTCTACGAAAGCTGTGACCGGAATGTTTCGGAAACGGCCCGCCGTCTCAACATGCACCGGCGCACCCTTCAACGGATTCTCGCCAAGCGCGCGCCGAAATAGGATTATTCCGTCGGTGACGTTCTGGCGGCCCATTCAGCCATCATCAGACGCTGGGCGGCGGCGCGCGAAAAGTTCAGGGTGACGGCCTTGCGGGTCGCGGGAGGTAATCTGTGCTCCGGCGCCTCGCGCAACAGGTGCGCCCCGTAACCATCCGACACCAGAAGCCCGCAATCCTCCGGAAAGATGTCCAGAGGCACCTCGCCATGGGTCGCGAAGAACAGGCGATCACAATATCCTCGATATTCCGGCCATTTCCGATCGACGCGAAAATCCTCGATGGAGGATTTGATCTCGATGATCCAGATCTCGCCCTTTTCCGTCAGGCCGACCAGATCGGCCCGTCGGCCGTTCGCCAGCGACAACTCCGGCAAAAGCGCCAGACGCATCTCGTTCAGCAGCACCTGCACCCCCCGGCGCACAAGAAGAGCGCGCTCGGACTGGCGTCCGTCGATTAACGGGTTGTTAACGGCAACAGAAACAATCGTCATGAATAATGCCCGGCGCACCTTTGCGGCATGTTGCAAAAAAGCAATGCGGAGTCATTTTGCATTGCCGAAGTCCCGTGGTTCGTCCGCGCTACTTGCCAAGGCGAACTTAATCAAAAATAAACCATAATCAAAGATGGTTGAGCCCACCATCTCCCAGCTTGAACCCTACGAGACATCCCCATGCGCCTCCGCAATGCATTGACCGTGTTCGGCCTTGTCGCGACACTCGGCCTAGCCGGCTGCACGACCACCTCCACATCCTCCGAGCCGAAGGAAGCCGCCGAAGCAACCACGACCAAGATCTTCAGCGATTCCTATGGCACCGTCACCGATGCCGGCTTCGCTCTTCCCGCGATCCCGATCAGCAGGGTCGACAAGAAGTTCCACCGCCAGATCGTCGATTATTCCACCAAGGAAAAGCCCGGCACCATCGTCGTGAACACCCGCGAGCGTTTCCTTTACTACGTACTGCCGAACGGAAAGGCTGTTCGCTACGGCATCGGCGTCGGCAAGCAGGGTTTCGCATGGCAGGGCGAAGCCTATATCGCCTGGAAGCAGGAATGGCCGACCTGGCATCCGCCGAAGGAAATGGCAGAACGCAAGCCGGAAGTCGCCAAATATGTCGAGGACGGAATGGGTCCGGGCCTCAGCAACCCGCTTGGCGCGCGCGCCATGTATCTCTTCGACGACAAGGGGCGCGACACCCTGTTCCGCCTGCATGGCACGCCGGAATGGGCGTCGATCGGCACTGCTGCTTCCTCGGGCTGCATCCGTCTGATGAATCAGGACGTTATCGACCTCTACAATCGCGTCCGCCCCGGCAAGAACGCCCGCGTCGTGGTTCAGCAGTAAGCGTCATCGAGCTTATCACCAGACAATCAAAAAAGCCGCCGGTCATTCCGGCGGCTTTTTTCGGATCTCACACGATTATTGTCCGGCAAGCTTCGCCTTCAGTTCCTGACGGCGGCGATGCAGGACCGGCTCGGTATAGCCATTTGGCTGTGCTCGGCCCTTCAGAACCAGTTCCAGCGCCGCCTGGAACGCGACGGAATCGTCGAAACGACCGGCCATGGGCCGATAAGCGGGATCACCGGCATTCTGGCCATCGACGACGGCCGCCATGCGCTTCATCGTCTCGATGACCTGCGCTTCCGTAATGATCCCATGATGCAGCCAGTTCGCCATATGCTGTGCGGAAATGCGCAGGGTGGCGCGGTCCTCCATCAGGCCGACATTGTTGATATCCGGAACCTTGGAGCAGCCGATGCCATGGTCGATCCAGCGGACGACATAGCCCAGGATGCCCTGTGCATTGTTGTCGATCTCGCGCTGGATTTCCTCCGCCGCCCAGTTGGGACGGGGTGCGACCGGCACCGAAAGGATGTCGCCAAGCTTGGCGCGCGGACGGGATTTCAGCGTGGCCTGAACGTCGGCGACGTTGACGCGATGATAATGGGTTGCGTGAAGGGTCGCCGCCGTCGGTGACGGAACCCAAGCGGTATTGGCACCGGCCCTGGGATGGGCGATCTTCTGCTCCAGCATCGCAGCCATCAGGTCCGGCATGGCCCACATGCCCTTGCCGATCTGCGCATGGCCGGAGAGCCCGCATTCCAGGCCGATGTCGACGTTCCAGTTCTCGTAGGCCGAGATCCAGGCCGCCTGCTTCATGTCGCCCTTGCGGATCATCGGGCCGGCTTCCATCGAGGTATGGATCTCGTCGCCGGTCCGGTCAAGGAAGCCCGTGTTGATGAAGACGACACGCTCCCGGGCTGCGCGGATGCACTCCATGAGATTGACCGTCGTGCGGCGCTCCTCATCCATGATACCCATCTTGATGGTGTTCGGCGCCATGCCGACCAGTTCCTCGACGCGCGAGAAAATTTCGCAGGCGAAGGCGACTTCCTCCGGTCCATGCATCTTCGGCTTGACGATATAGAGCGAACCCTTGCGCGAATTCGCCCGGCGACCGTTCTCTCCGATGTCGTGCAAGGCAATCAGGGAGGTTATCGCCGCATCCATGATGCCTTCCGGCACTTCGTTGCCGTCGCGGTCGAGGATCGCCGGATTGGTCATGAGGTGACCGACATTGCGAACCAGCATCAGCGAGCGACCATGCAGGACGAGTTCCGAGCCATCCGGAGCGGTGAACGTCTTGTCGGGGTTGAGGGCACGGACGAAGGTCTTGCCGCCCTTGGTGACTGCTTCCATCAAGTCGCCCTTCATCAGGCCAAGCCAGTTGCCGTAGACGACCACCTTGTCCTCGGCATCGACGGCGGCAACCGAATCCTCGCAGTCCATGATGGTGGTTATGGCCGATTCGAGATGAATATCGTCGATATGGGCAGGGTCGGTCTTTCCGATCATGCCTTCCGCATCGATGAGGATCTCGAGATGCAGCCGGTTTCGGCGCAGGAGGATCGCCTCCGGCGCGGCGGGCGCACCGCGATATCCGACGAATTGCGCCGGGTCGGCAAGTCCGGTGACGCCACCAACGGAAAGCGTGACGAAGAGCGCACCTCCATCGACGGAAAGCCCCGCGACGTCGGCCCATTTTCCGGCGGCGAGCGGCGCCGAATCATCGAGCAGCTGGCGGCCCCATCCGATGACCTTCGCGCCGCGGACGGGGTTGTAACCCTTGCCCTTCTCGGCGCCGTCGGTTTCCGGGATGGCATCGGTGCCGTAGAGCGCATCGTAAAGCGAGCCCCAGCGGGCGTTCGCGGCATTCAGCGCATAACGAGCGTTCATGACCGGTACGACGAGCTGCGGTCCGGCAATCTCGGCGATTTCCGCATCGACATTCGCTGTCGTCACGGTGAAGTCTTCCCCCTCGGGAAGGAGATAGCCGATCTCGCGCAGGAAAGCCTCATAGGCGCCCATGTCGACGGGTGCGCCATTTGCCTTGTACCAGGCATCGATCGCCGCCTGCAGTTCATCGCGCTTGGCAAGAAGCGCGCGGTTCTTCGGCGCGAGATCGTGAACGATCGCCGAGAGGCCGGCGAGATAGCGCTCGGGGTCCACGCCTGTCCCGGGCAGCGCCTTTTCGATCAGGAAATCATACAGGCCCGTGTCGATGGACAGTCCGTGGCTCTCAATGCGGCTCATCGCCAGTTCTCCTCGCAATCCGATATCAAATTCGTGCTACGAGCATGCCCTGATCTTATTGAGTGTCAATCGAGCACGAATAACAAATATTTATTCCAAAAAGGAAAAAGTCCGCATCACTCGGAGACGCGAGGGCGTCCGCTCGCCGTCGCGATGATCCGGGCCTCCATGAGCTTGCGCCGCCCTTCGATCTCGGGGGCATCGATTTCATGTGCGAGCACCACGACGACATCCGCAGCGCCGCTGGCCCGCGCATGCTCAAGGGCGGTGCGTGACGCTCGCTCCTCCGCCTCTGCCATCGCCGCTTCTTCTTCCGCAAACCGCCGGTTGTCTCCCCCGCCAGCCACGATGAAGACCCCCTCTTCCGGTGAGGTGATGAAAACCGTCACGGTGGAGCGGACCTGTCCGACGACGGCACCGACCGCATTGGCGACATCGGCGGCTTCCGGCACGGCACAGGCCGCCGACAACATCTCGGCAATCGCCGGGTAATAGACGGGAGCGGACGCGCCGAGGCCGATCAGCGGACGGTCGAGGGACAGGGTAAAACGCGCAATACCGGTCTGGCGGTTCAGGGCTCGGTCGATCAGCACAGAACGGGCCGGATCGATGTCGCCAAGACCGTCTTCGGCCAGGCAGGCTGACAAAATGGCTTCAGCGGACTGCCGCGTCAGCCTATCAACGATGCGCAGGGCAAGTTCCTCCGACGAGCCGGCGATAGGCTTTCCCGTGCCATCCTTCTGCCGCATGGCGACCTTCATGCCGAGATCCGCCGCCTGCCGGTTCCACTGACCCTGCCTGCCCAGCACATGCATGGCGTCGGAAGGGGTGAGCCCGCAGATATGCACGAGGCCCCGCGCAACAAGACGGTCGAGCGTCGCCTTCTGCTGCGTCACTGTGAGGAGCTGGTCGAGCGCCACGGGAATATCGGTGATACGGGCAAAAAGGGTCGCTTCCTGTGGCTGCAGTCCGGCGGAGAGATGGTTCGGCACGCCGGTGCGGACCGCGAATCGTCCGTCGTGGCGACCGACATGAGCCGAGCGCAATTGCCGTTCCAGTACGCCGATGACGGCGTCCCCGTACAGCGTCGCGGCAAGGCTGAGCGGCACGAAACGGCGGGGGCCGAGATCGATCCGCGCCGCAAGCCCATGATCGTCGAAACGGACTTCAGAGTCACCGCCAAGGCCATAGGTGCGCATGGCAACCGCTTCAACCATGGTGCGATAACCGCCGACCACCGCGCCATCGGCATCGAGGCGCGGGCGGCCACTCTCCATCACCGCGACATCCGTTGTCGTGCCGCCGATGTCGGAAACCACGGCATCATCGAGCCCTGTCAGGTATTTCGCGCCGACAAGGCTTGCCGCCGGTCCGGAGAGAATCGTCTCGATCGGACGGAGCCGCGCCTCTGCCGCCGAAATCAACGCGCCGTCGCCACGCACCACCATCAGCGGTGCGCGGATACCGCGATGTTCAAGATGATCCTCGCAGGCGCCGACAAGGCGGTCGATCATCGATACCAGCCGGGCGTTGAGCAGCGTCGTCAATGCGCGCTTGGGACCGCCGAGCTTCGAGGAAAGCTCATGGCTGCAGGTGACCGGAAGATGGGATTTCTCCCGGATGAAATCCCTCACCCGTATCTCGTGGGAGGGATTGCGGACCGCGAAATAGCCGGCAACGGCGAAGGAGGACACATTCGCCGCCAGTTCCGGCAGGATCTCTTCAAGCGGCGTCATGTCGAGCGGCGTCTCGTTGCCGTGGACATCGTGTCCCCCCGGCAGGAAAATCACCGGATCGCTGCCCAGCGCGTCGGCAAGTCCGTCTCGCCGCAGATCCTCCGGGCCAAAACCGATCATCACCAAGGCGGCGCGTCCGCCCTGCCCTTCGACGAGCGCATTGGTGGCAAGGGTGGTCGAAAGCGACACGAGACCTATGGCATTGGCCGGCAGGCCGGAAGCGGAGAGCACATTTTCCAGCGCCCCGGAAATGCCCACCGACAGATCATGCCTTGTCGTCAGTGCCTTGGCCTTGGCGATCAGGCCGTCGGTCTCGCTGAAAAGCGCGGCATCGGTATAGGTGCCGCCGGTATCGATGCCCAACATGTAATGAAGTGTCACGCGCCATGTCCCACATTGCCGAAAGCCGCAAAACGCGGTTTTACGCTTTATGCACGGGTGGATATCGGCGCGCTAGCTGACAAACGGCAATTTATGGCCGGTCGCGTGGAGCAACGAGCATGGGCAATCCGCCCGCCGGCTGGACGGTGAGTTTCTGTACCGGCCACGGCCGTGTGCCGACCTTCGGCGTAAAACGAAAGCGATGCATCAGGACGGCAAGTGCGATGACGGCCTCCTGCAATGCAAAAGTCGCACCGATGCAGACGCGCGGGCCGACACCGAAGGGCAGATACTGGAACCGGCCGATACGCTCGCGGTTTTCTGGCAGGAAACGTGCAGGATCATAGACGCGAGGGCGATCCCAGTATAACTCATGGCGATGCAGCGTCCATGGCATGATGAGGATCGTGGCGCCCTCGCGGATGTCCAGAACCCTGCCGTCCGCCGCGACGAACCTGTCGTCTTCAAGAGCCCGCCGGTTGATCGACGGCGCCGGCGGATAAAGTCGCAACGCCTCCTCGAAGGCGGCCCGGACATGGGGCATGCGATCGGCCCATGTTACGGGATCGGCGCCGCTTTCGATGACCTCGTCGATCTCCGCCTCCATCTTCTCTCGGAATTCCGGCAGGTGGGCAATGCAATAGAGCGTCCAACCCAGTGCGCGGGCAGTGGTTTCGTGGCCGGCCCCGATAAAGGTGAGGATGTTGTCCTCGATTTCCTCGGTGGTCAGCCCATCAGGGCCTTCGATTTCAAGCAGCAGGGTCAGAAAATCCCGAGGCACCGCCGCCGGATCGCGGGCGATGGCAGCCCGACGGCGCTCCATCGTATCGCGGACCAGCCTGCGGAACTTGTCGAGTACGCGCTGTCCGCCAATGCGCGTCAGCCTTGGAAGCCAAGTGGGGGCTGCCAGCATGTCGAGCGGATCGATGCGTCCCATCCGATGCAGCAGTGCATCCACGTCGGCGGCGACATCGCCGCTCTCCGATGCCAACTCACCGGAAAATAGCGTCTCGGAAAGGATCTGATAGGTCAGTTCCGTCATGTCGGTGGAGATGTCATGAATGCTGCCACGGGCATCCGCGCTGACATAGCGAGCGGCAAATTCCTCGCTTTTCTCCAGCATCTGCCGCGCAAAGCCCTTGGCATGACGAGGCGTGAAGACGGGCGCCATCGCCTTGCGCGAGCGCTTCCAGATATTGCCCTCGGCGGTCAGCAGGCCGTCGCGCAGGATGGGACGCAGCACGAGTTGGCGCACCACGTCCATGGGATAGTTGCCGGCATTGTCGACCAGTACGTGGCGGATAAGATCCGGATCGTTGACGATGATGGTGGTGCGACCGAAGAAGCGGGTTTCGATCCAGGGCAGCGTATAGGATGGCTCACCCCAGAGTTCCAGCGGGTTGCGCAGCACGGTCCGGATGATTTCGAGACGTGAGGGCGGAACCTTGCGCGGCAAAGGAGCCGGAGGTTCATAGCCGTCGTTCATACTGTCCTCGGCCGTCTCCGTCATCTTCTACCCTCGGATGAGGCCGTTCCGGCCCGTTTCAGAGGAGCTTTTCCAGCTCTTCAAGCCGATCATTGACCAACCAGCCATAATAGTTTTCCTCCGGCCAGACCGGAGACCCGCCGCCGGCATTCCTACGCGCCAGCGCCTGGGCGCGCTGCCTGGAGCTGCCGATATTGAAAAGCGTCGCGGTGATGCCTGGATTTTTCGAGATATCCATGCCGGCAATCGACCTGTAATCATCGATCGACTTGCGGATGACCGCCGCCATGAAGGCAAGCGAAATATCGGGATCCATGATCGCCTTGTAGACGCCGGCCGCATCGGTCTCGTCCAGCCTGTCATAACCCGACTTCTCAGCCACGAGATCCGACATCATCAGCGCGGTCAGCGGATTGATCTGGCCAAGGCCGAAGGTCTGGCCCGCGTAAAAAGGCTGGAAGAAAACCGCGCTGAAGCGATTGTCCGGATAGGATTTGCCGCCAACCGAATGTCCCCTGAACACGCTGTTCCAGACGTCTTCCCGACAGGTCCAGAGCGCATACGAGTCATTCTTCGCCGCGCATTCGGCAAACTCCGGACGGTCGACGAAATCCTCGATGTTTTCGCCCTTGTAGGAAAAGCGGAAGCTGTTGCCGGCGTAGGAGGCCGCCTTCACATAGTAGCTCTGCAGATTGTCGTAGGCGTCGACATTATAAGTGTGCTCGCCGACGATCGCGCCGATCATGTGGATGGGATCGATGCCATAGGCAGACGCCGTGCTGCGGATCTTTGACATCAGCCGTTTGTCCGATGCCAGGAGATCGCGCACCTTTTCATATTTGACGTCGAAAGTGGTCTTGCCCGCCTTGGTACGACGAACGGAAGCACCAGGAACGGGCGGCTGTTCGGCGTTGCGGTTCCCCGGGGGCACGGTGAGCGGCGCGGCCTGCAGGCCCGCAGGCATCACGACAAGCAGTGCCAGAAGAATTGCCGAAAGAATACGTGCCACGATCCGTTTGCCCTCGAGACTTCACTTTCCGATCCGCTGCCGTGAGGCAAACCTCGAACGGCGACTTCACTTACATAAGCAAAGCCGCCGTTGTCGACCTGGAGATATGTCACTTTCGTGCGATTTTAGGGCAAAAGCACGAAAATAGATGCTTCCGCGTCACAGAATGTAGCGCGACAGATCCAGATCCTGCGCGATACCGCCGACATGTTCGCGAACATAATCGGAATCGATCATGATCGAGGAACCGGCGCGATCGGGCGCATTGAACGAAACGTCGTCGAGCACCCGTTCCATGACCGTCTGCAGGCGGCGAGCGCCGATGTTCTCAACGGAAGTGTTGAGCTTGACGGCGACATCCGCCAGCGCGTCGATCGCATCCTCGGTGAATTCGAGATCGAGATCTTCGGTCGCCATCAACGCCTTGTACTGGCGGATCAGGCTCGCCTCTGTCTCGGTCAGGATACGGCGGAAATCCTCCTTGCTGAGAGGCTTCAATTCGACACGGATCGGCAGACGACCCTGCAGTTCGGGCAGAAGGTCCGAAGGCTTGGCTACATGGAAGGCGCCGGACGCGATGAAGAGAATATGATCCGTCTTCACCGGGCCGTATTTGGTGGAAACCGTCGTGCCCTCGACCAGCGGCAGCAGGTCACGCTGGACGCCCTCACGGGAAACGCCTGCTCCAATGCCGCCGTCACGCGCCGCAATCTTGTCGATTTCGTCGAGGAAGACGATCCCGTCGTTCTCGACGGAGCGAACGGCCTCGCGCTGGATAACCTCGTTGTCGATCAGTTTGTCGGACTCGTCCCGGATAAGGTCGGCGTAGGATGCCTTGACGGTGGTGCGCACCTTCTTGGTGCGGCCGCCCATGGCCTTGCCGAACATTTCGGAGATGTTGAGAATGCCGACATTGGCGCCGGGCATGCCCGGGATTTCGAAGCCCGGCATGCCGCCGCCGCTGTCGGCCACCTCGATGTCGATTTCCTTGTCGTCGAGCTCGCCGTTGCGCAGCTTCTTGCGGAAACTGTCGCGGGTCGCCGGGGAGGCGGTGGAGCCGACGAGTGCATCGAGCACCCGTTCCTCAGCGCCGGCATGGGCCTTGGCCTGGACTTCGGCACGCTTCTTTTCGCGCACGAGGCCGATACCGATCTCGACCAGATCGCGGATGATCTGTTCGACGTCGCGGCCGACATAGCCAACCTCGGTGAACTTGGTGGCTTCCACCTTGATGAAGGGAGCGCCGGCAAGCTTGGCGAGGCGGCGGGAAATCTCCGTCTTGCCGACGCCGGTCGGGCCGATCATCAGGATGTTCTTCGGCATCACTTCGTCGCGCAGCGTCTCGTCGAGCTGCTGGCGGCGCCAGCGATTGCGCAGCGCGATGGCGACTGCGCGTTTGGCCTCGTGCTGGCCGATGATGAAGCGGTCCAGTTCCGAGACAATCTCACGGGGAGAAAAGGTTGTCATATCGATGTTCCAAAAGGTCGGAATGAGTTGATGACGGATCAATCGTCGCTGTCGAGCGTTTCCACCACGACATTGTCGTTGGTGTAGACGCAGATGTCAGCGGCAATCGCCATGGCGCGGCGGGCAATTTCCTCCGCCGACTTGTCGGAATCCATCATGGCGCGGGCTGCGGCGAAGGCATAATTGCCGCCGGAGCCGATCGCGATCGTCCCATGCTCGGGCTCCAGAACGTCGCCATTGCCGGTGATCGCAAGCGTGATGGACTTGTCGGCGACCAGCATCATGGCCTCAAGGTTGCGGAGATATTTGTCGGTGCGCCAGTCCTTGGCGAGTTCGACGGCCGCGCGCATCAGTTGGCCCGGATATTGTTCAAGCTTCTTTTCAAGCCGATCGAGCAGGGTGAAAGCGTCGGCTGTCGCACCGGCGAAGCCGGCAATCACCTCGCCTTTCCCGATGCGCCGCACCTTGCGGGCATTGCCTTTCATCACGGTCTGACCAAGGCTCACCTGCCCATCACCGGCTATGATGACCTTGCCGCCCTTTCTTACTGTAATAATCGTTGTCATTCGGCACCTGTCTGGTCCCATTGAGGACGTTTCGCTGGGGGCTCGATACGGCCCCGTTGAGCCCTATGTAGGTGAAGTGCCGTCGAATACAATCTCGCTTCCGGCCGATGCCACCAATGCCTGCTTTTGCTGGATATTTCCCGCCGCGCCTGATAAGGAGCGCTCATCACGGACCGGGTTCCCGGTCCTCAGCATGGAGCAGACCTTTATGGGCGAAGCAGCGACCCCTCGCTCGGGAAGCATTTCCCGCAAGACCAACGAAACCTCCGTTTCCGTTTCCGTTAATCTGGACGGCACCGGAAAGGCAAGGATTTCCACGGGCGTCGGCTTCTTCGATCATATGCTCGACCAGCTTTCCCGACATTCGCTCATCGACATGGACATCGAGGTGAAGGGCGACCTGCATATCGACGACCACCATACAGTCGAAGATACCGGCATCGCGATCGGACAGGCGATTTCAAAAGCGCTGGGCGAGCGGCGTGGTATCACCCGCTATGCATCGATCGACCTTGCCATGGACGAGACGATGACCAAGGCCGCCATCGACGTTTCGGGCCGGCCCTTCCTCGTCTGGAACGTATCGTTCAGCGCGCCGAAGATCGGCACCTTCGACACCGAACTCGTTCGCGAATTTTTCCAGGCGCTGGCGCAGAATGCCGGCATCACACTGCATGTGCTCAACCATTATGGCGCCAACAATCACCATATAGCGGAGACCTGCTTCAAGGCCGTGGCGCGGGCGATGCGAACCGCAGTCGAAATCGATCCCCGGCAGGCGAGCCGCGTTCCCTCCACCAAGGGCACGCTGGTCTGACAGCAAACGACTGGAGCGGGTGACCGGTCAACCGGATGCGCGGAAGCGACAATCACGGTGATCGCAAGCCTTGAGGCTCCAATAGAAAGGACATTCGACGATGCGCGTTGCGATCATCGATTATGGTTCGGGAAATCTGCGCTCCGCGACGAAGGCGTTCGAGCGCGCAGCCCGGGAAAGCGGCATCGACGCTGAAATCGACCTGACGGACAAGGCGGAGCGGGTGGCCTCTGCCGACCGCATCGTACTTCCAGGTGTTGGCGCTTATGCCGATTGTCGCAACGGTCTCGACGCCGTCCCCGGCATGCACGAGGCGCTTGTCGACGCGGTCGAGAAGAAAGCGCGGCCTTTCCTCGGCATCTGTGTCGGCATGCAGCTGATGTCGTCGCGCGGACTGGAAAAGACCGTCACGCAGGGCTTTGGCTGGATCAAGGGCGATGTCGTCGAGATGACGCCGAACGATCCGACACTGAAGATCCCGCAGATCGGATGGAACACGCTGACGCTCAAGCGTCCGCATCCGTTGTTCGACGGCATCGAGACGGGCCCCGATGGCCTGCACGCCTATTTCGTGCATTCCTATCATCTCGCTACGGAAAACCCCGACGACGTCATCGCCACCACGGATTACGGCGGCCCGATGACGGCTTTCGTCGGCCGCGACAACATGGCGGGCGCCCAGTTCCATCCGGAAAAGAGCCAGAAGCTCGGCCTGAAGCTTATTGCGAACTTCCTCGCCTGGGCTCCGTGATTTTCATTCCATCTTCTATCGGACAATCCGCATGATCCTCTTTCCCGCAATCGATCTGAAAGACGGCCAGTGCGTGCGCCTCAAGCTCGGCGACATGGAGCAGGCTACCGTCTACAACGCCGACCCCGCCGCACAGGCGAAAGCCTTCGAGGACCAGGGCTTCGAATGGCTGCATGTGGTCGACCTGAACGGCGCCTTCGCCGGCGAAAGCATCAATGGCGGCGCCGTCGACGCGATCCTCAAGGCGACGAAGAACCCGGTCCAGCTCGGAGGCGGCATCCGCACGCTTGAGCATATCGAGAACTGGCTTTCGCGCGGACTTTCCCGCGTTATCCTCGGCACGGTGGCGGTGCGCGATCCCGCACTTGTCATTGAGGCCTGCAAGCTCTTTCCCGGCAAAATCGCCGTCGGTATCGACGCCAAGGGTGGCAAGGTCGCCGTCGAAGGTTGGGCGGAAGCGTCCGAACTCGGCGTGATCGAGCTTGCGAAAAAGTTTGAAGGCGCTGGCGTTGCGGCGATCATCTACACGGATATCGACCGCGACGGCATTCTCGCCGGCATCAACTGGACCTCGACGCTGGCCCTTGCCGATGCCGTCTCGATCCCGGTGATCGCCTCTGGCGGGCTTGCATCGCTCGACGATATCCGCCGCATGCTGGAACCGGATGCCCGAAAACTCGAAGGTGTGATTTCCGGCCGCGCACTTTATGATGGCCGGATCGATCCGGCGGAAGCGCTGGCGCTGATCCGCGCTGCAAGATCCTGAACGAGGAACCACCGATGACGCTGAAAGCCCGCGTTATTCCCTGCCTGGACGTCAAGGACGGTCGCGTCGTCAAGGGCGTGAACTTCGTCGACCTGATCGATGCCGGCGATCCCGTCGAAGCGGCCAAGGCCTATGACGCCGCCGGCGCCGACGAACTCTGTTTCCTCGACATTACCGCGTCTTCTGACGAACGCGACACGATCTTCGATGTCGTCACACGCACGGCCGAGCATTGCTTCATGCCGCTCACCGTCGGCGGAGGCGTGCGCAGCATCGCCGATATCCGCAAGCTGCTGCTCTGCGGCGCCGACAAGGTGGCGATCAATTCCGCCGCGGTGAAAAACCCGGATTTCGTTGCCGAAGCCGCCGACAAGTTCGGCGACCAGTGCATCGTCATCTCGATCGACGCCAAGCGGCGGCGTACACAGGCCGCCGGCGGCGACAATATGAGCGCCTGGGAAATCTACACCCATGGCGGCCGAAATCCGACCGGCATCGACGCCGTCGAATTCGCGAAACAGGTGGTCGAACGCGGCGCCGGTGAACTGCTCGTCACCTCGATGGACCGAGACGGCACAAAATCGGGCTACGATCTCGAACTGACGCGAACCATTGCGGATGCCGTACGCGTCCCGGTCATCGCATCAGGCGGCGTCGGCACGCTCGACGACCTCGTGGCGGGCATCCGGGAGGGGCATGCCACGGCGGTGCTCGCCGCCTCCATCTTCCACTTCGGCACCTATTCGATCGCCGAGGCCAAGCAATACATGGCGCAGCATGGCATTCCCATGCGGCTCGACTGACAGGATGCGCAAGACCATGACCGAGTTTACCCTGACCGATCTCGAGAGCATCGTCGCGAGGCGTGCGACGGCTCGCCCCGATGAATCCTGGACGGCGAAACTGGTTGCCGGCGGACAGCAGAAGGCGGCCAAGAAGCTCGGTGAAGAGGCCGTCGAAACGGTGATTGCCGCCATCAAGGACGACCGGGAAAACCTCGTCTACGAAAGCGCGGACCTGCTTTATCATCTTATGGTCGTATTGAAAATTGCCGATATCCCGCTAGAAGCAGTCATGCAGGAGCTTCAACGGCGTACCGCCCAGACAGGCCTCAGCGAGAAGGCCAGCCGGCAGGATCCATGACAACAGCGCCCCGGGAATCCGAAACGCCAGAAACGCTCGATCATTTTGAGGCGAATGGTTATTCGCCCTATCTCTTCTTCGATTCGGAGGAATGGGCCCGGTTTCGTGCCGATACCCCGCTGACGCTGACGGCTGACGAGGTCCAGCGGCTGCGCTCGATCGACGACCCGATCGATCTCGACGAGGTTCGACGCATCTATCTGTCGCTCTCGCGTCTCCTGTCCGCGCATGTGGAATCCTCGCAGCTGCTTTTCGAACAGCGCAACCGCTTTCTCAGCATGTCCGATGTCGCGAAAACGCCTTTCGTGATCGGCATTGCCGGTTCTGTCGCCGTCGGCAAATCAACCACTGCCCGTGTTCTGAAGGAGCTTCTGGCCCGGTGGCCCTCCAGCCCGAAGGTGGACCTCGTCACGACGGACGGTTTCCTCTATCCGAATGCCCACCTGGTCCGTCACAACATGCTGAACCGCAAGGGCTTCCCGGAGAGCTACGATATCGGGGCGCTGCTGCGCTTCCTTTCCGCGATCAAGGCCGGCCTGCCAAATGTCAAGGCGCCCAGTTATTCGCACCTGACCTATGACGTGCTGCCGAATGAATTCAAGATCATCGACCGGCCGGACATTCTGATCTTCGAAGGCATCAACGTTCTGCAATCCCGCGATCTTCCCGCAGACGGCAAGATCGTGCCGATCGTTTCCGATTTCTTCGACTTTTCGATCTACATCGACGCCGACGAGAACCTGATCCATCGCTGGTATGTCGACCGCTTCATGAAACTCCGGCAAACGGCATTCCGCGACCCGAACTCCTATTTCAACCGCTATGCCGCCATCAGCGAGGAAGAGGCGCTGAAAGTCGCCGAAGGCCTGTGGCAGAATATCAACCTGAAGAACCTCAGGGAAAACATTCTGCCGACCCGCCCACGCGCCGATCTCATCCTGCGAAAGGGTGACAATCACCTCGTCGAAAAGGTCGCGCTTCGTAAATTGTAGGCGATGTATCACCGGCTATCGACCGGCGCCGAACGTCATGGATTGACTCGCCTGAGAGTCAGGTTGATACGGCCACCGTTTTTCAGCAGCTTCGACGTCGACGGGTAGATACGGTCAACCCCGTGGAAACAAAGGCGTCCCTCGCCTCCGATCACGAAGACATCGCCGCTTGAGAGTTTCAGCGACATGGTGGGATCGGTGCGATTGATACCGCCCACCCGAAACAGGCAGCTGTTGCCGAGAGAAATCGAGACGACCGGTGCCGCAAATTCCCTCTCATCGCGATCCTGATGCAGGCCCATGCGGGCCGTATCGTCGTAATAATTGACCAGGCAGGCCTCGGGTTCCCCCCCATAGCCCGACACCCGCCTCCAGATATCGAGGAGCATCTCCGGTATCGGTGGCCATGGTCGGCCGGTCACAGGATGAACCGGCTGATACCGGTAACCGCGCTCCTTGTCCGTCACCCAACCGAGCGGCCCGCAATTGGTCATCCTGACCGACATCGGCTTGCCGGTGCCGGGCATGGCCGGGACGAAAAGCGGTGCTTCCGCAACGATGTTGCGAATGGTTTCGACCAGCCTTTCCTGCTCGGCCCGCTCGATGAAGTCAGGGTGGTGGCGCAGCCCTTCCGGCAGGCTGCGCTTCTTTCTTTCCGCCATTTCGTCTACCAGCGGTCTTCCGCCGCCGCCCTCGACATCAATCGACGAGTTCCGGAATGCGCAGAACTTGGCCGGGATAAATCTTGTCCGGGTGCGTTAACATCGGCTTGTTGGCTTCGAAGATCACGGTGTTCTTGGCACCCTTGCCCTTGCCGTAATGTGCCTCGGCAATCTTCCAGAGATTGTCACCCTTCTTCACCGTGTAGAAGACCGGCTCCTTTGCCGGAGCGGGCGCGGCCGCAGGTGTTTCCGCGATCTTCAGATCGCCGGCTTCGACCTTGGAGATTCCGAGCGTGTTGCCGACGGCGACCACGGCCTTTTCGAACACCGACTGATCCTTGACCACGCCCTTCAGGACCACCTTGTCGTCCACTACCTCAACCTCGACCTTTTCGGTTCCGAGATCGTGCGAGGCAAGCTCCTTCTTCACCGCTTCGGCATCCGGCGTTTCGTCGTCGCCGCCGAGACCGAGCTTCTTGCCCGCATTCTTGATAAAGCTGAAAAGACCCATGGGTTCCTCCTCCTCATATCCCTGTGCAATTGCAAGATGAAACCACGGGGCATCAAAACACAAGCAATTATCTAAAACATGTCAGGCCTGTCATTCACCGTCAGGGCGTCCCCGCATCTTCTTGACCTCGGACCGGCCGGATTTTTCCTTCAGGCGCCGCTCAACCGATCCCTTCGTCGGTCTGGTCTTCTTGCGGGCCGGTGGCGGGGGCGCAGCCGCTTCGAGGATCAGTTCCTTCAACCGCTCGCGCGCATCTTCCCGGTTTCGTTCCTGGCTGCGGAAACGGTTTGCCTCGATCATCAGCACCCCTTCCTTGGAGGCACGACGCCCGGCAAGCTTCAACGCATTCTCCTTGACCCGGTCGGTGAGCGACGGCGATCCGGAGATGTTGAAGAACAACTGCACCGCGGTCGAGACCTTATTGACGTTCTGCCCACCCGGTCCACCGGCGAGCACGAACTGCTCCGTCAATTCCCATCCGGCGATGGTTATGCGGTTGTTGATATAGAGCGCGTCGCTGGCCATGGTCGGTCTCCGTTCGACCCTTGTCATAATCGATGCCGCCAAAAACAAAAACCCGGCGGTAGAACCGCCGGGTTTCGAATGTCGTTCGCTCCTGATTATTCGGCAGCGATATTGGCGCTCGGAGCGGCCGCACGAACCTTGTGGTCCACATGGTCTTCGAACTTTGCGAAGTTGGTGATGAACATCGCCACCAGTTTCTTCGCCTGTGCGTCATATTCGTCGGCATCGGCCCAGGTCGAGCGCGGGTCGAGGATCTTGGTGTCGACGCCTTCGACTGCAACCGGCACTGCGAAACCGAAGTTGGGATCGACACGCGTCTCGATCTTCTTCAACTCGCCGTTCAGCGCGCTGGTGAGCAGGGCGCGAGTGGCCTTGATCGGCATGCGATGACCGATACCATAGGCGCCGCCGGTCCAGCCGGTATTGACCAGCCAGCAATCGACATTGTGCTTGGCGATGAGGTCACGGAGCAAGTTGCCGTATTCAGCCGGATGACGCGGCATGAACGGAGCACCGAAGCAGGTGGAGAAGGTCGCTTCCGGCTCGGTCACGCCCTTTTCCGTGCCGGCGACCTTGGCGGTGTAGCCGGAGAGGAAGTGGTACATGGCCTGTTCCGGCGTCAGACGGGCGATCGGCGGAAGAACGCCGAATGCGTCAGCCGTCAGCATGATGATCGTCTTCGGATGACCTGCGATGCCGGTTTCCGATGCGTTCGGAATGAAATGCAGCGGATAGGCGCAACGGGTGTTTTCCGTGCGCGAGGCATCGTTGAAGTCCGGAATGCCGTTTTCATCGAGGACGACGTTTTCGAGAACCGTGCCGAAGCGCTTGGTGGTCGCGTAGATTTCCGGCTCGGCTTCGGCCGACAGGCGAATGGTCTTGGCGTAGCAGCCGCCTTCGAAGTTGAAGATGCCGTCTTCGCCCCAGCCGTGCTCATCGTCACCGATCAGCGTGCGGCTCGGATCGGCCGACAGCGTGGTCTTGCCGGTGCCGGACAGGCCGAAGAAGACAGCGGCATCGCCGGCGGGGCCGACGTTTGCCGAGCAGTGCATCGGCATGACGCCCTTCGGCGGCAGCAGATAATTGAGGGCGGTGAAGACCGACTTCTTCATTTCGCCGGCATAGGAGGTGCCGCCGATCAGCACGACTCCGTTGGTGAAGTCGCAGGCGATGACGGTTTCAGTGCGGCAGCCATGACGAGCCGGATCGGCCCGGAAGCTCGGCAGATTGATGATCGTCAGCTTCGGCTGGAAGCTTGCCAGAGCGGACCGCTCGGGGCGGATCAGCAGGTTGCGGATGAACAGCGAGTGCCAGGCAAGCTCGGTGACGACGCGTGTCGGCAGTGCATTTTCAACATCGGCGCCGCCGATCAGATCCTGCACGAACAGCTCCTTGCCGGCTGCATGGGCCAGCATGTCCTTGTGCAGGATACCGAAATGTTCGGGAGACATCGGCTTGTTGTTGTCCCACCAGATCACGCCATCGGTGTTGTCGTCGCGGACGATGAACTTGTCCTTTGCCGAACGGCCGGTGTGTTGGCCGGTCACGGCGCAAAGCGCACCGTCTGCGGTGAGTTCGGCTTCATTGCGGCGAATCGCCTCCTCATAAAGGGTGCGCTCAAGCAGATTGTAATAGACGCGCGAAGCATCACCCAATCCGATCGCCGCCACCCCGATGAGGGGATTGTTTACACCGATTTCCTCCATGAGCACGCTTCCTTTACTATGGGGCTACTGGGTTCGAATGGCGGGGAACCTAGTGTTCGAAATGCGAAAACGCAAGATGGAAGTTGGAAATATATCAATAATTTCAAATAATTAATCGATTTAAATGGAAATCTTCATTTTTAAATCGGTTTGTTTTGGGGGTTGGAAACGACAATCCGGCGTTCTCTGACGCAAGGGGCGGGTATCTGCGACACGGACGCCCTTTATCTTTGCCACAATTTGTTCCACCTTTATCCCCATTAAGCGCATCCTGATTACCGCCACCGCCTGGGCTGGGATTGATACCAGGAGCCGCGCTTCATGATGACGGAGACAAACAACATGCAGACGATCGCCCTCGTAGACGACGACCGCAACATCCTCACTTCGGTGTCCATCGCGCTCGAGGCGGAAGGATATAAAGTCGAGACCTATACCGATGGTGCCTCGGCGCTCGACGGACTTCTGGCGCGGCCTCCGCATCTCGCCATCTTCGACATCAAGATGCCCCGCATGGACGGCATGGAACTTCTACGGCGTCTCCGCCAGAAGTCCGATCTGCCGGTGATCTTCCTGACCTCCAAGGACGAGGAAATCGACGAATTGTTCGGCTTGAAGATGGGCGCCGACGATTTCATCACCAAGCCTTTCTCGCAGCGCCTATTGGTCGAACGCGTCAAGGCGATCCTTCGCCGCGCCGCAAGCCGCGAAAGCCTTGCCGCCGGCGGCCCGGCCAAGGCCGGCGCGGAAGTGCAGGCCCGGACGCTGGAACGCGGCCAGCTCGTGATGGACCAGGAACGCCATACCTGCACCTGGAAGGGCGATCCCGTCACCCTCACCGTCACCGAATTCCTGATCCTGCAGTCGCTCGCGCAGCGCCCCGGCGTGGTCAAGAGCCGCGATGCTCTGATGGATGCCGCCTATGACGAACAGGTCTATGTCGACGATCGCACCATCGACAGCCACATCAAGCGGCTTCGCAAGAAGTTCAAGATGGTCGATGTCGACTTCGACATGATTGAAACGCTCTACGGCGTAGGATACCGCTTCCGCGAAGCAGCGTGATATGCGCCGGTCCCTTGTCCCCGCATGAAAGACGATGCGGGGAATGGACCTCCCGGCGCGAAAGGGTGAGACTTGGCCAAGCAAGTTGCCGACGGAAATCTCGATGAACTGGAAAGCCTGACCGAACCACGTCGCTTCCTGGTCCATCCGTTCACGATCATCCGGCGCATCTTCGGTCACGCACTGTTTTCCAGCCTGACGCGGCGGATCGTCTTCTTCAATCTCGCGGCGATCATCGTGCTGGTGGGCGGTATCATGTACCTCAATCAGTTCCGCGAGGGACTGATCGATGCCCGTGTCGAAAGCCTGCTTACACAGGGCGAAATCATCGCCGGAGCGATTTCCGCCTCGGCCTCCGTCGACACCAACTCGATCACCATCGATCCGCAGAAGCTCCTGGAACTGCAGGCGGGGCAAAGCATCACGCCGGTGCCGAGCGACGAAGATCTCGATTTTCCAATCAATCCGGAGCGTGTCGCGCCGGTGCTGCGACGCCTGATCTCACCGACCCGGACGCGGGCGCGGCTCTTCGATGCAGACGCCAATCTGCTGCTCGATTCGAGGCACCTTTATTCCCGCGGACAGGTGCTGCGGTTCGACCTGCCGCCCGTGGACGGGGAAAGCTCCGGCCTGACCGACTGGGCCGCTCGCGTCTTCAACTCGATGCTACAGCCGAGCAATCTGCCGGTCTACAAGGAAGCGCCGGGCGGCGATGGCTCCATCTATCCGGAGGTGATGAATGCACTGACCGGCGTGCGCGGCGCCGTCGTGCGCGTCACCGAGGGCGGCGAACTGATCGTTTCCGTCGCCGTTCCGGTGCAGCGGTCGCGAGCCGTGCTCGGTGTCCTGCTGCTCTCCACCCAGGCCGGGGACATCGACAAGATCGTGCATGCCGAACGCCTCGCAATTCTTCGGGTTTTCGGCGTCGCGACGCTCGTCAATATCGTATTGTCGCTACTTTTGTCCTCCACCATCGCCAATCCGCTCCGGCGGCTTTCGGCAGCGGCCATTCGCGTGCGCCGCGGAGCCAAGGAACGGGAGGAAATCCCGGATTTCTCCGCCCGCCAGGACGAAATCGGCAACCTTTCCGTCGCCCTGCGCGAGATGACCACTGCGCTCTACGACCGGATCGATGCGATCGAGAGCTTCGCCGCAGACGTCAGCCATGAACTGAAAAACCCGCTCACCTCGCTTAGAAGCGCCGTCGAAACACTACCGCTTGCCAAGAACGACAATTCCCGACAGCGGCTGATGGACGTCATCCAGCACGATGTGCGCCGTCTCGACCGGCTGATCAGCGATATTTCGGATGCGTCGCGGCTCGACGCCGAACTCGCGCGCAGCGATGCAAAGCCCGTCGACCTCGAGGTGCTGCTCGCAAGTCTCGTCGACGTTTCGCGTCAAATCCGCAGTACCAAGAAACCGGTCGAGATCGATTACGTCATCGACCAGAAGCCCGGCGCCCGGCAGCGTTTCATGGTCAACGGCCACGACCTGCGGCTCGGCCAGATCATCACCAACCTGATCGAGAACGCCCGATCCTTCGTTCCGGACGTCGGCGGAAAAATCACGGTGCGGCTGTCGCGCACACGGGGACGCTGCCTGATCCAGGTGGAAGACAACGGTCCCGGCATCCAGGCGGAAAACATCGATCGCATCTTCGAGCGCTTTTATACCGACCGACCGGAACGCGAGGGCTTTGGACAAAATTCGGGCCTCGGTCTGTCGATCAGCCGGCAGATCGCCGAAGCGCATGGCGGCACGCTTCGAGCCGAAAACATCGCCGATCCGGAGAGCGACGGCATGCTGGGCGCCCGCTTCATCCTGTCCCTGCCCGCGGAAAACACCCCATGAATACCGCAGGGCCCGCCGAGAGCAATGTTCACGGCACAGCCATCGTCGTGGGGACGACCGGCCTTATCTTTCTTGGACCATCCGGTGCAGGCAAATCGGCCCTCGCCTTCGACTGCATGGCGGAAGCCCGCCTCGCAGGCGATTTCGCAGCGCTGATTTCCGATGACCAGGTCTTTGTCTCCCGCCATGGTCCTCACGTGCTTGCCCGCCGGCCGGAGCCGATCAGGGGCCTCATCGAGCTTCGGCATGCCGGCATCGCACGGGTCGAAAGCCTGCCGCACGCGGTGCTGCATTATGCCATCCTGCCCGCCGAAAACGGCGCAAGACTGCCGCCGGAGTTCGAAATCGCAACACTTGCGCCGGAAATAACGCTTCCGGCCCTGCGCGTGCCCACTGGCGCTCGCATGCCATTTGCCTTTATAAAGGCCCTGATCGCGACTGAGGTCGCCACCCGCCCAACATGAGGCATCGCAGTTTGCGCTTGAACTTCCGTTTTTCATCGCCAAGATGGCGTCCCACCGATGGACGCGGCTTGAACGTTAGGGTATCTGGCCGGCTGTTTGCGCAGGCAAGGGGGCAGTAAAAGTATGATCGGACTAGTGCTTGTCACTCATGGCAAGCTGGCTGAAGAGTTTCATCACGCAGTGGAACATGTGGTTGGCCCCCAGAAATTCATCGAAACGGTTTCGATCGGTCCCGAGGACGACATGGACCAGCGTCGGCAGGATATTCTCGACGCAGTCATGCGCGCCGATGACGGGCACGGCGTCATCATCCTGACCGACATGTTCGGCGGCACACCCTCCAACCTCGCCATTTCCGTAATGAACAGCGGACGCATCGAGGTGATTGCGGGGGTCAACCTGCCCATGCTCATCAAGCTTGCAGGCGTCCGAGGCGACAACGACATGGAAAAAGCGCTGGTCGATGCCTCGGAAGCGGGCCGCAAGTACATCAATGTCGCCAGCCGCGTCCTGAGCGGCAAGTAACCGGCCGGAGAGCAACGCGCCATGTCCCTCTCCCGTGAAATGCTGATTACCAACAAGCGCGGCCTGCATGCCCGTGCCTCCGCCAAGTTCGTGCAGACGGTCAGCGGCTACGACGCGACCGTTCACGTCACCAAGGACGGGACGACCGTCGGCGGAACCTCGATCATGGGGCTGATGATGCTCGCGGCAAGCCCTGGCTGCAGCATTCTCGTCACCGCCACGGGCGCCCAGGCCGAGATCGTGCTCGATGCTCTTTCGCAGCTTGTCGGCGATAAGTTCGGCGAGGAAGCCTAGGACTGCCGTTGGCATATAAAGACATAAAGACTTCTTTATGTCCAGTTGCCTCAGGCGCCAATCCCTGCTAGATGCTCTGCTGGAGGCCCGATCCGGAAGATCGGGCATATGCGGACCTGTGCGTCCGTCGAAAGACTGAACAGACCTCGCTTCAGCCGGAGAGATTCATGAGCACACATAAGGACTACGTCGTCGCCGACATCGGCCTCGCCGATTTCGGGCGCAAGGAAATCAATATCGCCGAGACCGAAATGCCCGGCCTGATGGCGTGCCGTTCCGAGTTCGGCCAAACCAAGCCTCTCAAAGGCGCCCGCATCAGCGGTTCGCTGCACATGACGATCCAGACTGCGGTCCTGATCGAAACCCTGGTCGCGCTCGGCGCCGACGTCCGCTGGGCTTCCTGCAATATCTTCTCGACTCAGGATCACGCCGCAGCGGCAATCGCCGCCGCGGGCATTCCGGTCTTCGCCATCAAGGGTGAGTCGCTTGAAGACTACTGGCGCTACACCGACCAGATCTTCCAGTGGAGCGACGGCGGTTTCAGCAATATGATCCTCGACGATGGCGGCGATGCCACCATGTATATCCTGCTCGGCGCTCGCGCCGAGGCCGGCGAGAACGTGCTGTCCAATCCGGGCTCGGAAGAGGAAGAAATCCTGTTCGCCCAGATCAAGAAGCGCCTTGAGGCTTCTCCGGGCTGGTTCACCAAGCAGCGTGAAGCGATCCGCGGCGTGACGGAGGAAACCACCACCGGTGTCCATCGTCTCTATGAACTGGGCAAGAAGGGCCTCCTTCCCTTCCCGGCGATCAACGTCAACGATTCCGTCACCAAGTCGAAGTTCGACAACAAGTATGGCTGCAAGGAATCGCTGGTCGATGGCATCCGTCGCGGCACCGATGTCATGATGGCCGGCAAGGTCGCTGTGGTCTGCGGCTATGGCGATGTCGGCAAGGGTTCGGCCGCGTCGCTGCGCGGCGCCGGCGCCCGCGTGAAGGTCACCGAGATCGATCCGATCTGCGCGCTGCAGGCTGCCATGGACGGCTTCGAAGTCGTGACGCTGGAAGACGTCGTCTCCTCGGCTGACATCTTCATCACCACGACCGGCAACCGCGATGTCATCCGTATCGAGCACATGCGCGAGATGAAGGACATGGCAATCGTCGGCAACATCGGCCATTTCGACAACGAGATCCAGGTTGCCGCACTGCGCAATCTGAAGTGGACCAATGTGAAGCCGCAGGTCGACATGATCGAGTTCCCGAAGGGCAACCGCATGATCCTCCTGTCGGAAGGCCGCCTGCTCAATCTCGGCAATGCCACGGGCCATCCGTCCTTCGTGATGTCGGCTTCGTTCACCAACCAGGTGCTTGCCCAGATCGAACTGTTCACCAAGCCGGGTGAATACAAAAACGACGTCTATATCCTGCCGAAGCATCTCGACGAGAAGGTTGCCCGCCTGCATCTCGAAAAACTCGGCGTGAAACTGACCGAGCTATCGGAAGAACAGGCAAGCTATATCGGCGTCGAAAAGACCGGTCCGTTCAAGGCCGAACACTATCGCTATTAATTAGCCGACAATCTTTCCACAAGATATAGTGGCCGCGTCCTTGACAAAAGGCGCGGCCTCTTTTTTGCCCTCCGGCCTTCCCGACGATTCCCTTAGGCAGTATTGTTTTAGAACTTGATTCGTGACGCGGCCGGACGGCGCGACGCGAGATGGGATGTCTTGTCGACAATGCGGCACATAGGACGGAGACAGACCGAATATGTCGGTAAATGATAGCGACCCGTATATGCGGGAAACGATGACGCGCCTTGGCCGGAACGGCTTCGGACAGGCGGTGGAGCAGGCTCATGCAGGAGCAGGCATCCGCAAGGCATCGCACGGGCGCAGGCGATACCAGCTCCTGCAGATCTGGTCGGTCTGCATGGGAGCGACGGCGCTGACAGGACTGGTGGTCCCGGGCTTTGCGCGGGCGCAGGCGGTAGCGGCACCCGTGGAGCGTCTCTTCACCTCCGTGGAGACCTTCGGCTATTCCCTCGTCATCGGCATCCTTTCCGCTGCGCTTGTTTCGGCCGTCTGGCTGATCCGCCAACGCGCGCGTCTCGAAAACGAAGGCGCCGAGATGCGTTCCGCCTTATCGGATGCCAATCAGCAGATTTCCCGGTATCAGGCGCTGATCGCCGACAAGAATCGCCGGATCGTCATCTGGGACGGACAGAACCGACCGGAATTCCTCGGCCAGCTACCGGTCGAAACCGGCGCGCCGCAGACCGATGGCGATTTTCTCGCATTCGGCCGCTGGCTCAAGCCAGCATCGGCCGGCGAACTTGAAAAGGCGATCGAGAAGCTTCGTTTCGACGCGCACAGCTTCGACCTCATCGTGGAGACCCAGCGCGGAGAAGTACTGGAGGTGCAGGGCCGGCTTTCCGGCGGGCGCGCCTTCGCCCATTTCGTGGCGCTCAACAACCTGCGGGCCGAGCTTGCCGAACTCAAGATCGAACGCAACCGCCTGAAGACATCCATCGCCACCTTCGAGGCGCTGCTTGACGCCATCGAGCAGCCCGTCTGGCAAAGGGATGCCGATGGTCGGCTGCTTTGGGTCAATCATGCCTATAGCGAAGCGGTCGAGGCAGCCTCTCCCGATCAGGCCATCCGTGAAAACCGTGAGGTCCTGAGCAGCCTGACCCGCGAGAAGATCAAGGCGAGCGTTACGCCGGAATCCCCTTTCCACGATACCGTTTCGACCGCCGTCCGAGGCAACCGGACCTTCTACGACGTGGTCGACGTGCGCGGTCCCGCGGGTTCCTGCGGCATGGCGATCGATGTCTCCCAGAAGGAGGCGCTTCGCGAGGAACTGCAGCGTACGCTGAAGAGCCATGCCGAAACGCTGGATCATCTGGCGACACCCGTTGCCATTTTCGACGGCGAACGGCGGCTGCAATTCTTCAACCAGGCCTTTGTGCAGCTCTGGGAGCTCGATCACGCATTCCTCGAGGCCCGACCCGACCATGCGGAACTGCTCGACAGGCTGCGTTCGGCCCACAAGCTGCCGGAACAGCTGAGTTGGAAGGCGTGGAAGGAAAACACGCTTGCCGTCTACCGTTCGCTCGACACGCAGACGGAACTCTGGCACCTGCCGAATGGCCAGACGCTTCGCGTGATCGCTTCTGCGCATCCGCAGGGCGGCGCCACCTGGGTCTTCGAAAACCTCACCGAACAGGTCGATCTCGAAACGCGCTACAATACGCTGCTGCGCGTGCAGGGCGAGACCATCGATCATCTTTCCGAAGGCGTTGCGGTGTTCGGCCCCGACGGGCGCATCCAGCTTTCCAATCCGGCATTCCGCGCGCTCTGGGGCATCACCGAAGCCGAAGCGCGTCATGGCACCCACATCCGCGCCATCGAGACGGCCTGTGCACCGTCCTATGACAAGCCCGACGGCTGGAAAGCCTTCAGCAAGATCATCACCAGCTTCGAGGACGAACGCCCCTCCAGCCAGGGCACACTGGAACTCTATTCCGGCCTTGTGCTCGATTACGCGGTGACGCCGCTTCCGAACGCCCAGACCATGCTGACCTTCGTCAACATGACCGACAGCGTCCGAGCCGAACGGGCTCTGAAGGAAAAGAACGAGGCGCTGCGCAAGGCGGACGAGTTGAAAAACGACTTTGTGCAGCACGTTTCCTATGAACTGCGGTCGCCGCTGACCAACATCATCGGCTTCACGGACCTGCTGAAAACGCCGGCCATCGGGCCTCTCAACGAACGGCAGGCCGAGTATATCGACCACATATCGACGTCTTCCTCCGTTCTGCTCACCATCGTCAACGACATTCTCGACCTGGCGACGGTGGATGCAGGCATCATGCGTCTCGACTATTCCGACATCGATCTCAACGATCTGCTCGACGACGTGTCGATGCAGATGACCGACCGCCTGCAGGAAGGCAATGTCACACTGGAGATCGCGGCATCGGCCCAGCTCGGCCATATCGTGGCGGACCAGCAGCGGCTGAAACAGATCCTCATCAAGATCCTGACCAACGCCGTCAATTTCGCACCGGAGGGATCGGCCGTGGAAATGAAGTGCTGGCGGGAAGATGGCGATTTCGTCTTCACCGTTCATGACAATGGTTGCGGCATGACACCGGACATGCTCGCGACCGTCTTCGACCGCTTCTCGACGAACGGCAAGGGCGGCAGACGCAGCGGCGCGGGCCTCGGTCTCTCCATCGTGGAGAGCTTCGTCAACCTCCACAACGGCAAGGTCTCCATTGACAGCGCCCCGGGGGGCGGTACGACTGTATCGTGCCGCATCCCGACAGCCGTCATGCCCCAATCCGTTGCCGCAGAATGACCCATAGCCAGACCAGCATTTCCCTCTTCCTCCGTTCCGAAGCAGCCACCCAGCAACTTGGCGAGGATCTCGCGCTTGCCCTCAAGCCTGGCGATTGTGTCGCGTTGTGGGGCGACCTTGGCGCCGGCAAGTCGACGCTTTGCCGCGCCCTGCTCAGGGCCATGGCGGATGACAGCGAACTCGAAGTTCCGAGCCCGACATTCACGCTGGTGCAGAATTACGATCTGCGTCTTCCGGTCGCGCATTTCGATCTCTACCGGCTCGGCGATCCGGGCGAACTGGACGAACTCGGCTTCGAGGACGCGCTGAAGGATGGCGTCTGCCTGGTGGAATGGCCGGAGAAGGCGGGCGCCGCCCTGCCCGCCCGCCGGATCGACATCCGCTTTGCTTTTGAAGCCAGTGGTGGACGACAGGTCGTCATCGAGGCCGAAACTGGCAAACTCTCAAGAATCTCACGTGTCCTCCAGATCAGGGGCTTTCTCGACACTCATGGCCTGGCTGGCGCCCGGCGGCGCCATCTGACCGGCGATGCCTCCACCCGCGCCTATGAATACATCTACCCTTCCGAAGGGCTGCGAAAGATCCTGATGGATTCGCCACGCCAACCGGACGGCCCGCCGATCCGTGACGGCAAGCCCTATTCGCAGATCGTGCATCTGGCGGAAGACGTTTACCCCTTCGTCGCTATCGCCGGTGCCTTGCGGGACAAGGGTTTCGCCGCGCCCGAGATCTATGAGAGCGATTGCGAAAACGGCATCCTGCTGATCGAGGATTTCGGTCCCGAAACCGTTCTCGACGACAACGGCGTTCCGATTGCGGACCGTTACCGGGCGAGCGTCGAATGCCTCGCCGCCCTGCATGAGACGTCCTTCCCGCGCGAGATCACGTTCAATGGCGGGCTGATACACCGTATTCCCGACTACGACCGCACTGCCATGAAGATGGAAGCGGAGCTTCTTATCGACTGGCACCTTCCCTGGAAGCGCGGGGGCAAGCCCGCCACCACGGAAGAACGGGCGGAATATCTAGCCATTTGGGACGGGCTGATCGATGCGCTGTCGGACGCCGAAAGATCGCTTGTTCTCAGGGACTTCCATTCGCCAAACATCATCTGGCGCGGTGACAGAGAGGGAAGCGACCGGATTGGCCTTCTCGACTTTCAGGACGCCATGATCGGTCCAACGGCCTACGATCTCGTTTCTATCGTACAGGATGCGCGCGTCACCGTCAAACGGCCGCTGGTCGACCAACTGATGGAAGACTATCTTTCCCTGCGCAGAAAGAACCCCGCCTTCGATGAAGCGAATTTCCTCAAGAGCTGGGCAATCATGTCGGCGCAGCGAGCCTGCAAGCTGAACGGCCTCTGGATCCGCCTGCTTCAGCGCGACGGCAAGCCAGGCTACATGAAGCATATGCCGAGAACCCTGTGGCATCTGTCCGTCGCTTTCGAACATGATGCACTTGCCCCCTTGCGCGACTGGTGTGCCCGGGTTGGAATCGGTTCGGCCGAATCAGCGTAGCGACTTGCCATGAAAATCACCCAGGCGATGGTGCTTGCAGCGGGGCTCGGAGCCCGGCTGCGGCCGATCACGAACACGATCCCGAAGCCGCTGGTGCCCGTCGGCGGCAGGCCGATGATCGATTATGTCCTCGATACGCTTGCCGATGCCGGCGTGGAACGAGCGGTGGTCAACGTGCATTATCTCGCCGACCGGATGGTCGAGCACCTGTCGCGTTACAAGAAGCTCGAGATCGTGATTTCCGACGAGCGCGACCGGCTGATGAATTCGGGCGGCGGGCTTGCCAAGGGGCTGAAGCTTCTCGATCGCTCCCCTGTCTATGTGATGAATGCCGATCTTTTCTGGCTCGCTGACCAGGCGGGCGACGCTTCCAACCTCCGCCGCCTCGCGCGCTTCTTCGACCCTGAAAGCATGGACATGGCGCTTCTCTGCGTCCCCCTGGAGAACACAACGGGACACAACGGCAAGAAGGATTTCTCGCTCGGCAATGACGGCCGCCTTGTCCGCTATGAGGAAGGGCTTCCCCGCCCGGTGGTCTATGCGGGCGCGATCGCGATGAAGCCCTCGCTTCTCGACGATGCGCCTGATGACGCCTTCAACCTCAACATCTACTTCGACCGGGCCATCGCAACTGGGCGTCTGGCCGGTCTCGAAATGGCGGGGCACTGGATGACCGTCGGTACACCCGAGGCGCTCGAAGAAGCCGAGGCGGTCATTCGGCGCTTCTCGGGCGAGGCATAAGGGATGCCGACCCATCAACCGCGTGTCCTGACGATACCGGCGGGGTTGCCCTTTCTGAAGGTGCTTGCAGCCACGCTGCTCGACGGCCGGCTTGCATCCGGATATCGATACGATCCGCAGGACCCGCTTTCGCTGGCGAAGGTGACCATTCTCGTTCCGACCCGGCGGGCCGCCCGTGTGCTGCGCTCGGAATTCGTGGATCTGCTTGGCGGTCGCTCGGCCATTCTGCCGATGATAAGGCCGCTTGGCGAAACCGATGACGACAGCGGTTTCTTTGAGGAAGAAACGCCTTTCCTGCTCGACCTTGCCCCACCGGTCAGCAGTACGGTCATGCTGCTCGAACTGGCGCGCCTTATCCTTGCCTGGCGTAACCAGTTGCCGAACGTGGTCCGCAGCATTCATTCCGACACGCCCCTGGTCGCGCCGGCAAGCCCGGCAGACGCCATATGGCTCGCCCGGGCGCTGACGGAGCTCATCGATGCCGCGGAAACGGAAGGTTGCGACTGGGCATCACTCAAGACACTCGACACGTCGAATTTCGCGACGTGGTGGCAACTTACCGCCGAATTCCTCGCTATTGCCACCAACTTCTGGCCTGCGCGCCTGGAGGAGTTGACCCGCTCCTCGCCGGCGCGCCACCGTGATGCCGTCCTGCGTGGCGAGGCCGAGAGGCTCGCCCGTTCAACCTCCAGCGATCCCGTCATCGTTGCGGGTTCCACCGGCTCCATCCCCGCCGCTGCCGACCTTATCGCTGCCATCGCGGCACGACCGGAAGGAACGGTGGTGCTGCCCGGGCTCGATATGAGCATGCCGGACGAGGACTGGACGCGGATCGGGCTCGAAGCCGAGCGTATTTCCGATCCCGCCTCGCGCGGCCATCCGCAATACGGTCTCTTTCATCTCTTGCGGCGCATGCGCGTCGAACGGCGGGATGTCGAAACGCTTGCAGAGGCGTCCTCGGATCTCGCGGATCGTGCCGAGATCCTGTCACGCGCCATGGCGCCCGCGGGGGCGACGGACGGATGGAAGATCTGGCGCGACGATTTCGGCACCGCGCGGATGGAAGCCGCCTTTGCCGATGTCGGCCTGATCGAGGCGGCGAACGAACGCGAGGAAGCGACAGCCATCGCCATTGCGCTCAGACTCGGTCTCGAAAAGCAGCGCGAGGGCGGCGAAAGCCGGGTGGCGTTGATTACACCGGATCGGACGCTGGCGCGCCGCGTGACGGCTGAGTTGGCACGCTTCGGCATCATCGCCGACGATTCGGCCGGCACGCCCTTCACCGCGACACCGCAGGGCATGCTGGTCCAACTCCTGCTCGAAGCGGCGCTGCGGCCGGGCGATCCCGTGGCGATCGTCTCGCTGCTCAAACATCCGCTCGTTCGATTCGGCTTCGATGCTGATACCTACCGCTCGGCAGCCGATGCGCTGGAGGTGATCGCGCTGCGTGGCGGCGTGCAGCCCGTCGATCTCGCGACGCTGTCGGCTCTCTTCGAACGACGTCGCGAAGAACAGACGACCGACCGTCATCCGCCCCAATGGCGGCTCGGGGTTTCCCGTGAAACAATCGAGGCCGCAGGCCAGCTCGCATCGCGCATTTCCGCGGCCGCCGAGCCGCTCGTCTCGGCCCTCGTGGCAAAAGCTGGTGAACGGCGCCTGTCCGACAGGCTGCCCGTCGGCCAATGGGCCGAGCGAACCGGACGGACGCTGGAAGCGGTCTGCGCCGACGACAAGGGCGATCTCTCGCTTCTCTGGTCAGACGAGGCCGGCGAAAGGCTCGCGGACCTGCTTGCGGAAATCATGAGCGCTGACGGCCAGATCGAGGCCGACGGCCCCCAGTGGATTGATATCATGGCAGCGCTGATGACCGGCGTCGCAGTCAAACCGAAGGCAATGCGTCACCCGCGCGTCTTCATCTTCGGCACGCTGGAAGCCCGACTGCAGAATGTCGATACCGTCGTCATCGGTGGCCTGAACGAAGGTTCGTGGCCCGGACAGACCACCAACAACCCCTTCCTCTCCCGAATGATGAAGACGGAGATCGGGCTGGAACCGCCGGAAAAGCGCATCGGCCAGCTCGCCCACGATTTCGAGATGGCCTGCGGCACACGCCAACTGATCTTCTCCCGCGCCCTTCGCCAGGGTTCGGCTCCGACGGTTGCCTCCCGCTGGTTGCAACGGCTGCTCGCGCTTGGCGGCGGCGATTTCGAAAGCCGGCTAAAGGCACGCGGCGATATCTATCGCCACTATGTCGAACTGCTCGATAAGGGCGAAAGCCAATCGCTGGCCCAACGGCCGGCGCCGAAACCGCCGGCAGAGCTTCAGCCACGCAGCTATTCGTTCAGCGAGGTCGGGCGCTTCCGTCGCGACCCCTATTCCATTTATGCCCGCCGCATTCTCCGGCTCGATCCCGTCGATCCGTTCAATCAGGATCCGGGTGCTGCCGAGCGCGGCACGCTTTATCACAAGATCATCGAGCGCTTCGTCAGCGAAGGCCATGATCCCCTGACCCCCGCCGGTGCCGCCGCGATGCGCGCAATCACTGACCGGCTGTTCGACGAGCAAGGGCTTCCCACCCATATCGACATCGTCTGGCGGCAGCGGTTTCGAGCCGTCGGCGATGCTTTCCTCCGCTGGGAGGGAAGGCGCCGGCCGGAGATCCGCCAGACGCTGACCGAGGCTCGCGGCGGTGTCGATCTGGCACCCGTCGGCATTCGCCTGACCGGTGTGGCCGACCGGATCGACATCAAGGGCGGCGGTCATGCCGATATCATCGACTACAAGACGGGGCTTGGCCCGAGCGTGGCGCAGGCGCGCAGTCTGCTCGATCCCCAGCTCGCGTTGGAGGCCGCGGCCCTGACGGAGGGGGCATTCCGCGATGCCGGCCGGCTTTTCCCGGAAAACCTCATCTATGTCCGGCTGCGGCCGGGCGATCGTTTCCAGACCGATCAGGTGAATAACGAACTCACCGGCCGCGGCGACAACAGGAAATCCGCGCTCGATCTTGCCGCACAGTCGGTCGCCGAACTCGGCCGTTTCGTTGCAGCCCTGCAGGCGGGTGAGCGCGGCTTCGTTTCGCGGCTCATCCCGGCGCAGCAGAACGATTTCGGCGGCGAATACGATCATCTGGCCCGCGTCGCCGAATGGTCGACCGCCGACCGTGAGGAGGCTGGCAATGACGAGTGATACGCCTGCACTGCCAACGAGTGCCGATCCCGATACATGGCTCGACTGGACGACGCTGCAGCAGTCGCTTGCCTCCGATCCGCGACGCTCCGCCTGGGTGTCGGCCAATGCCGGTTCCGGCAAGACCCATGTGCTGACCCAGCGCGTCATCCGACTGCTGCTCGGTGGCGCACGTCCCTCTTCCATCCTCTGCCTGACCTATACCAAGGCGGCGGCATCGGAAATGTCGAACCGCGTCTTCGCGCGGCTCTCCGACTGGGCGACGCTTTCGGATGAGGCGCTCTCCGAGCGCATCTATGAGATCGAACGGCGACGGCCGGACCGCCAGAAGCTTGCGGATGCACGCCGGCTGTTCGCCAAGGCGCTGGAGACGCCGGGCGGACTGAAGATCCAGACGATCCACGCCTTTTGCGAAGCTCTGCTGCACCAGTTTCCGCTGGAAGCCAATGTCGCCGGTCATTTCAACGTTCTAGACGACCGGGCATCCGTCGCGGTTCTCGCCGAGGCGAAGCGCCTGCTTCTCACCGCGACATCTTCGGAGGAGGATGCCGATCTTGCCGCAGCCTTTGCCGATGTCCTTTCCATTTCGGACGAAAGCGGACTGGAAACATTACTCGGCGAAGTCGTCGCCAACCGCCATGCCATCCGCCAGTTCTCACGCGCCTCGGAGCGTTTCGGCGGCGTTGACGCAACACTAAGGCGTGGTTTCGGCCTCTCCGACGATGCCTCCGAAATCTCGCTTGCAGGCGAATACTGGCCGCTGGCCGGGCTGCACGGCGGGATGTTGGCGCTCTACATCCGTCTTGCCGAAGAAAAGGGCGGCGAAAAGGTCAAGGCCGTTGCCGATGCGCTTTCAGTAGCCCGCCAGACCGACGATCCGCTTGAACGCGCCAGCATCCTCGATTCGACTTTCCTGACCGCATCCGAAACAAAGAAAGCCGACAGTTCGCTGATCGCGACCGCTATGAGCAAGGTGGCACCGGAGCTGAAGGATGCGGTGATCGCCGCGCGCGAGCACGTGCTCGCCTGCCGCGACCGGCTGCGCATCTTCCGCATGTATATGGCGACGAAAGCGGCTTTGACGCTGGCATTGCGGTTCGATGCCGACTACGAGGATCTCAAGAAGAAGCGCAGTCAACTCGACTTCGAGGATCTGATCGCACGGACGGCCGAACTCCTCATCCGAAGCGACGCAGGCCCCTGGGTGCATTACAAGCTCGACCAGGGTATCGACCATATCCTCGTGGACGAGGCGCAGGACACCAGTCCGCTGCAATGGTCGGTCATCCGTTCGCTGTGCGGGGACTTCTTTACCGGCAGCGGCGCTCGGGACGTCTTGCGGACCTTCTTTGCGGTGGGTGACGAGAAACAGTCGATCTACTCCTTCCAGGGCGCCAGACCGGAGCGTTTCTCCCAGGAAGCGAAACAGGTCGCACGGGAAGTCGACCGGGGCGGACAATTGTTCAGTTCCGTCAGGCTGCCGCTATCCTTCCGCTCCACCTCAACAGTGCTCTCCGCGGTCGATCAGGTCTTCTCGGTCGAGGACAATATCAGGGGGCTCAGCGCCGCCGGCAATCCTGTCGTGCATATGTCGAGCCGCAGCGGCCATCCCGGCGCCGTCGATCTCTGGTCGATGATCGTCGCCGAGGCCAATGAAAAAAGCGAGGACTGGACCGCGCCTTTCGACGCAACGCCGGAGAGCGCGCCATCCGCCATACTGGCCCGCCGAATCGCCTTTGCCATCGGCCAGATGATCGGCCGACAGACCATCATTGAAAAAGGCAGGGAACGGCCGATCCGCGCCGGCGATATCCTCGTCCTGGTGCGCAAGCGTGACAGCTTCGTCAATGCGCTGACCCGCGCGCTGAAGCGGCTCGACAACATCCCCGTCGCCGGTGCCGACCGGCTGAAGCTCACCTCCCATATCGCCGTTCAGGATCTCCTGGCGCTCGGACGTTTCCTGCTGCTGCCGGCTGACGATCTTTCGCTGGCGGCGCTGCTCAAGTGCCCCCTGTTCAACCACAGCGAGGACGAGCTGTTCCAACTTGCCGCGTATCGTCCGGAAGGACGGGGCCTCTGGGAGCATATGCTGGCGGAATGCGCGGAACCGGGTTCGCGATGGGAAGCGACTGTGAAACGCCTCGGCGAATTCCTCCGGCTGTCGCGCAGCCTGCCGGTGCATGATTTCTATGCCCGCGTGCTCGGTCCCCACGGTGGACGCCGTGCCTATCTCGGCCGCCTTGGCAGCGAGGTCAGCGACATTCTCGACGAGTTCTTGACTTTCGCGCTGTCCTTCGAAACCGCCGGCCTGCCGGGACTTCAGGCCTTTGTCTCGACTCTCGAAATGGAAGCCCCCGAGGTCAAACGCGAGCAGGACAAGGATCGCAACGAAGTCCGCATCATGACGGTGCATGCCTCCAAGGGCCTCGAAGCTCCGGTGGTGTTCCTTGTCGACGGCGGATCGAAAGCTTTCAATCACAGTCACTTGGCCAGGTTCCGGCTGATCGAGACCGACGAGATCCTGCCGGCTCTGCCCGTCTGGGTGCCGGTCAAGGCTCTCGGCAATTCGCTTGTCGCAACGGATACCGAGCGCCGCAAGCAATTGGCGGAAGAGGAATACCGGCGTCTCCTCTATGTGGCGATGACGCGCGCGGCCGACCGGCTGATCGTTTGTGGCTATCGCGGCGTGCAGGACCAGGGCGATATCTGGCACCGGATGATCGAGAATGCGCTGCGCAGCGACGAAACCCATTGCCGCGAGGTGACATTCAGCGGTCCGGACGGTGAATGGCAAGGCCTCTCCTGGCGCCTGCCCGGCAGCGAAGCATCGTTCCCGCAGGAGACCGAGGAGAAAGCGGAGGCGGCGGCAGAAGATCTACCGGAAGCGTTGCTCCGTCCGCTCCCGCCTCAGACGAGCCTGCCGCGTCCTCTAAGTCCCTCCGGGGCAGGATCGATCGTCGTCGACGAAACGGACGATGCGCTGGTGACATCGCCGTTGTTTGGCGAAAAGGCATCCGTCGGCATCGCGCTTCAGAAGGGTCGCCTGGTTCACCGCATGCTGCAGGCGCTTCCGGCGATCGCCGAGACGGAGCGGCTGGCGGCAGCCAGACGCTATGTAGAAAGGGCCGCCCGCTTCTGGCCGCAAAAGGAACGCGAACGCCTGCTCGAAACGATCCTTTCGGTTCTCGACCATCCCGATCTGCGACCGGTCTATTCGTCTCGCGGCGAAGCGGAAGTCGCGGTCATGGGCACCTTTATTCTGAACGGCGAGGAGCGCGCGGTCTCCGGCCGTATCGACCGCATGGCGGTCATCGGGAACCGGGTCGTTCTCATGGACTACAAGACCAACCGGACACCGCCGGCCACAATATCGCAGGTTCCGCTGTCGCACCGCGCCCAGCTCGCGATTTACCGGGAAATCCTGCGCCCGCTTTATCCCGGCAAGGATTTCGAATGCCTGCTCGTCTACACGGAAAACGGCTCTGTCGTCGCACTTCCCGACACACTGCTGTCGCAATCGCTTGCCGAGCTCAAGACATCGTGAGATACAAGATATTGAAAATGTCCGGCGTCGGCATCAGATATGTTGCAAGCAAAGCACCCGTAAAGGAGCAGCCAGATGGCTACCGTAAAAGTCGATAATTCCAATTTCCAGGCCGAAGTTCTCGAATCGGCCGAACCGGTCGTCGTTGATTTCTGGGCCGAATGGTGCGGTCCCTGCAAGATGATCGCTCCGAGCCTCGAAGAAATCGCCACCGAAATGGCTGGCAAGGTGAAGGTCGCGAAGCTCAACATCGATGAAAACCCGGAACTGGCCGCCAAGTTCGGTGTCCGCTCCATTCCGACGCTCGCCATGTTCAAGGGTGGCGAAGTGGCTGACATCAAGGTCGGCGCCGCTCCCAAGACGGCGCTGGCAAGCTGGATTTCGAACGCAGCCTGATCCGCTTCCAAAAGCAAAGAGAAAAGCCCGGCAATGCCGGGCTTTTTCATTGGTTCAAACTCTTCATTTGGGCGGTGTGCCGTTGTCCGCCAAGACGTTGCCGACCAGATACAGCGATCCGCCGATCAGAATTCGCGGCGCCGGCTGGTTGGGATCGATCCGCTCGCGAATTTCGTCAAGCGCTTCGGCAACCGACGAGACAGGGGAAGCGACGAGCCCGGCATCGAAGGCCGCGTGCGCGAGCACGACCGGGTCGATGGCTGCATCCGTGCCGCGAATCGGCACAGTGAAGACGTGCTGGGCGATATCGGCGAAGGCCTTGAAGTAGCCGACCGGATCCTTGGTATTTATCATGCCCGTGACGAGGTAGAGCGGCCTGGACTGACGCTCCTCGAAGCCCGCCATGGCTTCCGCAATGACCTCGCCGGCCCCGGGGTTGTGCCCGCCGTCCACCCAGATCTCCGCACCCTCCGGAGCATGGGCCATGAGCAGGCCTTCCGTCATACGCTGCAGGCGGCCCGGCCACTCGACGCTTGTCATCGCTTTTTCCGCGATCGCCTCGGTCACCGGAAAGCCCGCAGCCTTCACCGCACGGATCGCGGCGGCGGCATTGGCGAACTGGTGACGCCCCGGCAACCGCGGCAGGGAAAGATCCAGCAGGCCGAATTCGTCCTGATAGACGAGACGCCCGAATTCCTCATGTGCGGAGAAATCCTGGGCATAGACGACATGCGGGCAGCCCAGCCGTTCGGCCGTCGTCACCAGGACATCGCGGGCAGATTCGTATTCCTGGTGGCCGATGACCACAGGAAGCCCGCGTTTCATGATGCCGGCCTTTTCGGCGGCGATCAGTTCGACACGATCGCCCAGATAGGGCTGATGATCGAGCGAGATGGGCATAATGACCGAGACGGCCGGCTTTTCGATGACATTGGTCGCGTCGAAACGGCCGCCAAGGCCCACTTCGATGATCGCGACGTCAGCCGGCTTCTCCGAAAACAGCAGGAAAGTGACCGCTGTCAGGATTTCGAAGACGGTAATCTGCTGGCCGCCATTGGCTTCGGCCACGCGGCGCAGAGCACCGGCAAAATCGGCATCCTCGACCAATTGGCCCTGCCCGCCCCTGACGCCGATGCGATAACGCTCGTGCCAGCGCACCAGATGCGGTGAGGTATGGACATGCACGCTCAGGCCCTGTGCCTCGAGCAGCGCGCGGCAAAAGGCTGTAACCGATCCCTTGCCGTTGGTTCCGGCAACGTGAATGACGGGCGGCAGTCGCAGATGCGGATTGCCGAGACCTTCGAGCAACCGGCGAATACGGTCCAATGAAAGATCGAAGCCCTTGGGATGCAACCCCATGAGCTCCTCGATTACCTGTTCTGCCTCACTGAAGGCGGGCTCAGTCATGATATTTCGATTCCGCAGCTTCGGCTCGGTAGAGTGCTGTCGTTCAGGCCGCCGGCTTGTCCGAAAGAGCCGGCGTCTTTGCCGGGGCGGCGTCCGTGTTGGCCGGGCGCTTCATCATGATCTTCAGGACCCGCGCCAGGAGCGCCGGGATGTTATGGCGCTTGACGACCATGTCGACCATGCCGTGGTCGAGCAGGTATTCCGAGGTCTGGAAACCTTCCGGCAGTTTTTCGCGGATGGTCTGCTCGATCACGCGCTTGCCGGCGAAGCAGATTTCCGCGCCGGGTTCGGCGATATGAAGATCGCCCAGCATGGCGTAGGACGCAGTGACCCCGCCCGTCGTGGGGTTGGTCAGGACGACGATGTAAGGCAGTCCGGCTTCCTTCAGCATGTCGACCATGACGGTTGTGCGCGGCATCTGCATGAGCGACAGGATACCTTCCTGCATGCGGGCGCCGCCTGAGGCCGGGAACATCACCAGCGGGCACTTTTCCGCCAGCGCGCGTTCGAATGCCTTCACGATCGCCTCGCCGGCAGCGATGCCGAGCGAGCCGCCCATGAAGTTGAACTCATGCACGACGGCGACCAGCTTGAGGCCTTCCACCGTGCCGACGCCGGCAAGGATGGTATCCTCCTGCTCGGTCTTGGTGCGGCTGTCCTTCAGGCGATCGGTATATTTCTTCGAGTCGCGGAATTTCAGCGGGTCCTGCACGACCTTCGGCTGCGGAAGAGCCTCGTATTTGCCACCGTCGAAGAGATCGATGAGGCGCGCCTTGGCCGGCATCTTCATGTGATAGCCTGAAGCGGGAATGACCCACTTGTTTTCCTCAAGGTCCTTGTGAAAGACCATCTCGCCGGTTTCGGGGCACTTGATCCAGAGGTTTTCCGGAACTTCCCTGCGGCCCAGCATGGAATTGATCCGCGGCCGCACATAGTTGGTGATCCAGTTCAATTGACTAACTCCTGACTGAAAGAGCCAATATCGGAAGATTATTCGGCAGCAGCAAGGCGGGCGGAACGCACGCCGCCGGCAAGACCGCTGACCAGGGTTGCTACTGCCTGGACGGTATCGGCGGTTGCCTCGCCGGCCGGGGTCAGATTGTTGGCGACCTGATTGACGATAGCGGTACCGACGACAACGCCGTCGGCGTTTGCACCGATGAGGCGCGCATGTTCCGCAGTCTTGACGCCGAAGCCGACGCAGACGGGCAGGTCGGTATGGGCTTTGATGCGCTGGACGGCGCCGGAGACCTTCGAGGGATCAGGAAGCGCCGAGCCGGTGATACCGGTCATCGATACATAATAGACGAAACCGGAGGTATTCTGCAGAACCGTCGGCAGGCGCTTCTCATCCGTTGTCGGCGTGGCAAGGCGGATGAAGTTGATGTCCCGCTTGCGGGCGGGAAGGCAGAGTTCGTCGTCCATTTCCGGCGGAAGATCGACCACGATCAGTCCGTCGATACCGGCTTCCAGCGCTTCATCGAGAAAGCGCTCGACGCCGAAGACGTATATGGGATTGTAGTATCCCATCATAACGATGGGGGTCGCCTGGTCGCCTTTGCGAAATTCGCGGGCGAGCTGAAGCGTCTTCTCCAACGTCTGTCCGGATTTCAGCGCGCGCTGGCCGGCCATCTGAATTGCGGGACCATCGGCCATCGGATCGGAAAAGGGCATGCCGAGTTCGATCACGTCGGCTCCGGCCTCCGGCAGGCCCTTCATGATCGCCAGCGACGTCTCGTAGTCGGGGTCGCCGCCCATGAAATAGGTAATCAGCGCCGGGCGTCCTTCCGCCTTCAGATCGGCGAAACGTTTGTCCATGCGTGCGGTCATTTCAAAGCTCCATGCCGAGGATGTTGCCGACGGTGAAGATATCCTTGTCGCCGCGACCCGACAGGTTCAGCAGGATGATCTCGTCCTTGCCCATCTTCGGGGCGCGCTTGATGACTTCGGCCACCGCATGGGATGGCTCGAGTGCCGGGATGATGCCTTCGAGCTTCGTCAGGAGCTGGAAGGCTTCGAGCGCCTCATCGTCCATGATCGGCACGTATTCCACGCGGCCGATGTCGTTGAGCCAGGCGTGTTCGGGACCGATGCCCGGATAATCGAGGCCTGCCGAGATCGAATGGCCTTCCTTGATCTGGCCGTCTCCATCCTGAAGCAGGTAGGTGCGGTTGCCATGCAGGACACCCGGCGAGCCGGCGGTGATGGAGGCACAGTGCTCATCGCCGGAAAGGCCCTTGCCACCCGCTTCTACACCGACGATCTTGACGTCCTGGTCGTCGAGGAACGGGTGGAAGATGCCGATGGCATTGGAACCGCCGCCGACGGCCGCGATGACGAGATCGGGCAGCCTGCCCTCGGCTTCGAGCATCTGTTCGCGGGCTTCCCGGCCTATCACCGCCTGGAAGTCGCGCACCATTTCCGGATAGGGATGCGGACCGGCAGCCGTGCCGATCAGGTAATAGGTGTCCTCGACATTGGTGACCCAGTCACGCAATGCCTCGTTCATGGCGTCCTTCAGCGTGCCGTGGCCGGCGGTTACCGGCTTCACCTCGGCGCCGAGCAGCTTCATGCGGAAGACGTTCGGAGCCTGGCGCTTGACGTCGGTTGCGCCCATGTAGACGACGCAGGGAAAGCCGAAGCGGGCGGCCACCGTCGCCGAGGCGACGCCGTGCTGGCCGGCACCGGTCTCTGCGATGATGCGCGTCTTGCCCATTCGCTTGGCAAGCAGGATCTGGCCGATGCAATTGTTGATCTTGTGGGAACCCGTGTGATTGAGCTCTTCCCGCTTGAAGTAGATCTTGGCTCCACCCAGGTGCTCGGTCAGGCGCTCGGCGAAATAAAGCGGGCTTGGCCGGCCAATGTAATGCGCGCCGAGGGACTTCAACTCCGCCTGAAATTCCGGATCAGTCTTTGCCTTTTCCCATTCCGCCTGCAGGTCCAGGATCAGCGGCATCAAGGTCTCGGCGACAAAGCGTCCGCCGAAAATGCCGAAACGACCGTCCTCGTCCGGACCTTCCCGGAAGGAATTGGGCTTGGGTGACTCGTTCACGCTGCGCTCCCTGATGCAGGCTCGCGGATCGAAGCGTCTTCGACCGCGGCAAAAAACTCGTCCATCTTGTTCAGATCCTTGACGCCCGGAGCGCTCTCGACGCCGGACGACACATCAATGCCACGCGCGCCGGTTTCCCTTAAGGCGTCGGCGATGTTGTCCTTGTTGAGGCCTCCGGAAAGCATGTAATCCACGCCCGCGTCAAGCGTGCGCAGAAGACGCCAGTCAAAGGTCACACCGTTGCCGCCCGGCAGATCCGATCCCGCCGGCGGCTTGGCATCAAAAAGAAACCGATCCGCAATACCGATATAGGGCGCGATCCGTTTCAGGTCATCGGGTTCACGGATAGAAAGCGCTTTCATGATCGGCAGGCCGGTCACGGCCTTGACCGTCAACAGGCGTTCCGGACTTTCCTTTCCATGAAACTGCAAGATATCGGGCTTCAAGAGCGCCATGATCTCGTCAAGGTCGTCATTGTCGGCATCGACGGTAACGGCAACGATCTTCGCTCTACCCCTCACCCGGTCCGCCAGCTTGCCGGCGATGTCGGGCTCGATGTTGCGGGGGCTCTTGGGGAAGAAAATGAAGCCGATATAGCCCGCACCGCGCTCAACAGCGCGATCCACGGCTTCCGCCGTCGTCAGCCCACAGATCTTGATATCCGGTTTCATGGCAGCGGAAGTGACACGAAAATGCAAAAGAGTCGAGCCAAATTGCGACAAAGCCGGTGCCGGTCTTTCCGACCTCAATCGAAATCGATGGCATGAAGCCGGGCACCATGCCGTTTCAGCCAGGCCTTGGCCTCGTCCATGTGCGGACAAAGCTCGCGGCAGAGTGCCCAGAAGGTCGGGCCATGGTTCATCTCGCGCAGATGCGCGACCTCATGGGCGGCGAGATAATCGATCACCGGTGGCGGTGCCATAACGATACGCCAGGAGAAACTCAGATTGCCATCCCATGAACAGGATCCCCAGCGGCTGCGGGTGTCCTTCATCGTCAGGGACTTTACCGGTCGTCCTACTCGCTTCGCATGGGCGGCCACCAGTATCTCCAGATCCCGCCGCGCTTCCTTCTTCAGGAAGGTCGCAATGCGCCGGCCGAGATGTTCCTCCATCCCGCTGACGCTGAGCACCGGGCCGATCTCGGAATCGAACGCCTCGGTCAACCCGCGCAGGTGGCCGGTATGAATGATCCTGTGGGGAACGCCGCGCAGCGATATTTCGCCGCCATCGGCAATGGGCGGGGAATCCGCATAGCGCGCGAGTTTCGCCTTCAGCCATCCCTGGTGACGATCGAGAAAATCCGCGATCTCACGTTCCTTGAGGCCCGGCGGTATCGTCATCTTCAGAGCGCGACCACCGGGTTCGATCCGCAAGGTGATACGGGTCGCACGGGCATTGCGGCGAATGGTGAGCGGCATTTCCCGTCCGTCGAGCGCGAGCTGACGGGTCGAGGTCGCTATCGGCTTCGTCTTGCCTGCCGGTTTTTTCAGGACGGGAAACATGGCTTCTTTCTAGCCGATTCGAACTTTATTCGCTCCACAAAAAAGACCGGCACCCGGAGGTGCCGGCTATCATCTGCATCCATGGCGGCGTCTGCTCAGACGCCGGAATAGCCGGAGGCCGCACCGTCATCCTTGCGGGCATTGGCCCGCTCGCGCATGAAACGATCGAACTCTTCCTGGTCCTTGGCACGGCGAAGCTCGCGCAGGTAGCTGTCGAATTCCGCCCGCATCTCGTCGAGCTTTCGGCGTTCTTCCTCGATCCGGTCAAGCTCGGCCTTGCGCCAATCGTCGAAGGCGACGTTGCCGGTCGAGAAGTGGCTGCGGCCGTAGCGACCACTGCGGCATTTCGAAAAGATACCATCGGCGGAGCGGTTAGCCTCCCGCTTGAAATCGCGGAAGCGATCGCCGAACAGGATATAGGCAAGCATGGCCAGACCCAGCGGCCAGAAGACCACGAAGCCGAGCACCATCAAGGCGACAGTTGCCGGCGTCCAGTCCGGACGAAGCAATGCTGACTGGTTCATCATCATCTACCCTTCGCTTTTGCACGGGGGCGAGATGCCGCCCGATGAAATCGATGTGGTAAACGCTCTCCCCGCCTTCAAGGCAAAGTCCCGGCAATTCAGGCAAGAGCCTGAATTGCCCAAAGAAAATCGACCGTTCCGTCAGGCCGACTTGCCGCCCTTGATGACCCGCTTGACCGGGCCTGCCTTGGCCACCGGCGTATGCTGCTTCGCGAAGGCGATGATCCGGGGCGCAATTTCCCGGCGGAAGCGCGAACCGTTGAACACGCCGTAGTGGCCGACATCCGGCTGCATGTAATGCATGCGCATGTTTTCCGGAATGTTGACGCAAAGCGTCTGGGCAGCCTTCGTCTGCCCGACGCCAGAGATGTCGTCGTTCTCCCCTTCCACGGTCAGAAGCGCCACGTTGCGGATAGCGGTCGGATTGACGGGATTGCCTCGATGGGTCATGTCACCCTTTGGCAGGGCATGCCGGATGAAGACCGTATCGACAGTCTGGAGATAGAACTCCGCGGTCAGGTCCATGACAGCCAGATACTCGTCGTAGAAATCGCGATGCTTCTCGGCCGAGTCCCCGTCATTCTTGACGAGGTGCATGTAGAAATCCTTGTGGGCGATCATGTGCCGGTCGAGATTCATCGACATAAATCCCGAAAGCTGAAGGAAACCGGGATAGACGGCGCGCATGAAGCCGGGCTGGGGCCAGGGCACGTTCATGATGACATTGTCGCGGAACCAGTCGAGTGGCTTGTTCTGCGCCAGTTCGTTGACCGCAGTCGGATTGATGCGGGTATCGATCGGGCCGCCCATCAGCGTCATGGACGCCGGCGACAGCGGATCGTCATTGGCTTCCATGACGGACACGGCCGCAAGAACCGGAACCGAGGGCTGGCAGACCGCCACTACATTGGTGCCCTTGCCCAGATGGTGAAGGATCTCGATCACATAGTCGATGTAGTCGTCGAGATCGAAATTGCCGTCCGTAAGCGGCACGGTGCGGGCATCGATCCAGTCGGTAATGTAAACGTCGGCGCTCTGGATCAGGGCCTCGACCGTTCCACGCAGCAGCGTGGCATAATGGCCTGACATCGGCGCGACGATCAGGATGCGTGGTCCCTGTTCCACGGACGGCGGCAGATCGCGCTTGAAATGGATGAGATTGCAGAACGGCTTTTTCCAGACGATCTCCTCGGTGACGGCCACCATGTGACCGTCGACCGTCGTGGTCGGCAGGCCGAATTCCGGTTTTCCGTAGCGCCGCGTGACACGTTCGAAGACCTCGAACCCCGCCGCCAGCGTGCGGCCGAGCACAGTGTGGGAAAGGGGATTGAGCGGGCTGCGATAGGCGAGGCGCATGACATCGGCACTTGCCCTGAACGGGGCCATCGCCGCGTGATTCAATTCATAGAGCTGGTAGAACATGGGGCGATCGCCTTTCCGCTGCCGTCATTCCGCGATTCTGCGCTTCATTCGTTAAAAACTACCAGAGTTTGCCCTAATGGAAACTCCCTTGTGAATTCGTCCTTTGGTGGCGGGATATTGCCATCCCGGCCGCATCATAATGCCAGGGGGGAATTAATGTTTCGCGGGGAAGGATGGTTATCGATCCCCTCCTGGCCTATGCCGATGGGAAAGAGTGCCTCGAAATCCGCCCGGCCGGACTTGCAAGCTCCGGCCGTCGCAATATCTTCTGACCGCGCCACACGGCGCAATCCTCCTCCCCCCTACAGGTTTACCGATGACAACCAGCAACGACCGCCACTCCGAATATGCCATCCACCCCATGTTTCTTGATCGCTGGTCGCCCCGCTCCTTCACCGGCGAGGCGATGCCCGAAGCGGATCTCTTGACCATCCTCGAAGCGGCGCATTGGGCACCGTCGGGAAGCAACTACCAGCCTTGGCGTTTCGTCTATGCACTGAACACGACGCCCGAGTGGGAGAGTTTCCTGGGGCTTCTGGTCGAGTCGAATCAGGTCTGGGCCAAGTCGGCTTCGGCCCTGGTCTTTCTGTTCTCTGACACCTTGAGCCGGCGCGATGACGGTTCCGAGCCCCGCCCCTTCCGTAGCCACAGCTTCGACACCGGCGCGGCATGGGCCATGATGGCGCTGCAGGCAATGCATTCCGGCTACGCTGCGCACGCTATGGGCGGCGTTGATTTCGACCGGGCCGTTGAAGTTCTTCGTGCCCCGGCGGGATATCGCGCCGAGGCCGCCGTTGCAATCGGCCGTCGTGGCGAGAGGTCGCTGCTGCCGCCGACGCTTCAGGAACGGGAAGTACCGAACCAGCGCAAGCCGCTTTCTGCAGTTGCCTTCAGCGGCAGCTTCAAGAACTGAACACCAGTTTCATTAACCAAATGTTTCACGTGAATCACTCCTTAGCCGGATTCACGTGAAACTTTTCCGATATCAGATATCGAGATTGGCAACGCTCAGCGCGTTGTCCTGAATGAACTCGCGTCGAGGCTCGACCTCGTCGCCCATCAGGCGCGAGAACAAACCGTCAGCATCGGTTGCGTCGCTCACCCTCACCTGCAGCAGCGAACGGACATTCGGATCGAGCGTCGTTTCCCAGAGTTGCTCGGCGTTCATTTCGCCAAGTCCTTTATAACGCTGCATGGTGAGACCCTTGCGACCGGCGGCGAAGATGGAATCCAGCAGTGCCCGCGGGCCGGAAATTTCCGTGCGATCGTCCTTGCGAGCGAGCTTCGGCGGAGCGGCATAAATATCGTGGAGACGCGGCGTAAGCTGGTCGATATGGCGCGCATCGGCGGAACCGATCAAGGCGACGTCAATGGACGCCACTTCCTTGACGCCGCGGACCATGCGCTCGAAGCGCAAACCGCCCTCCTCGGTGACATGACCGGTCCAGCCGCGTTCGGTTTCCTCGGCGATGAGATCGAGGCGCCTAGCCACTTCGGCGGCAGTTTCCTCGGCGCGGGCATGATTATCGGTGAGTTCCGGATTGAGTGCTCCGGCAATTGCCGCCTGTTCAATGACGTTGCGGTTGTAACGCGAATGCAATCCATCGACAAGGGAGCGCAATCTCAGCGCATCCTGGATGACATCGCGCAGATCCTGCCCGGCCCTGACCTCACCATTGCCCAGCGTCAGCGTGGCTTCTTCGATGCCCATGGTAATGAGGTAGTCTTCAAGCGCCTTCTCGTCCTTCAGATACTGGACGGACTTCCCGCGAGCAACCTTATAGAGCGGCGGCTGGGCAATGTAGAGATGACCGCGCTCGATCAGTTCCGGCATTTGGCGGAAGAAGAAGGTCAGCAGCAGTGTGCGGATGTGGGCGCCGTCGACGTCAGCATCTGTCATGATGATGATCTTGTGATACCGCAGCTTGTCCGCGTTGAACTCGTCCTTGCCGATGGAGGTGCCGAGCGCGGTGATGAGCGTACCGATTTCCTGGCTCGACAGCATCTTGTCGAAACGCGCCCGTTCCACGTTCAGGATCTTGCCGCGCAGCGGCAGGATGGCCTGCGTCTCGCGCGAGCGGCCCTGCTTTGCCGAACCGCCCGCCGAGTCGCCCTCGACCAGGAAGAGTTCCGATTTGGCGGGATCGCGCTCCGAGCAGTCGGCGAGCTTGCCCGGCAGCGATGCGATATCGAGCGCGCCCTTGCGCCGTGTCAGTTCCCGGGCCTTTCGCGCCGCTTCGCGGGCGACCGCGGCCTCGACCACCTTGCCGACAAGGATCTTGGCATCCGAGGGATGTTCCTCTAGCCAGGTGGAAAGAGCCTCGTTGACCAGGCTTTCAACGACGGGACGGACTTCAGACGAAACCAGCTTGTCCTTGGTCTGAGACGAGAACTTCGGATCCGGAACCTTGACGGACAGCACGGCCGTCAGGCCTTCGCGGCAGTCATCCCCGGTCAGCGTCACCTTTTCCTTCTTGATGATGCCGGAGGTATCGGCATAGGAGGTAATCTGTCGGGTCAGGGCGGCGCGGAAGCCGGCCATGTGGGTGCCGCCATCGCGTTGCGGAATGTTGTTGGTGAAGCAGAGCACGTTTTCGTGGTAGCTGTCGTTCCACCACATGGCGACCTCGACGGTGATGCCGTCCTTCTCGCCACGGATCGCGACCGGCTTTTCGACCAGCGGCTTCTTGGCGCGGTCGAGGAAACGCACGAAGGCCTCAAGGCCGCCGTCATAGACCATCTCTTCTTCGCGGATGTCTGACTTGCGCTTGTCGGTCAGCAGGATGCGGACACCCGAGTTGAGGAAGGCGAGTTCGCGCAGGCGGTGTTCCAGCGTCGCATAGTCGAATTCGGTCCTGGTGAAGGTTTCGGCGCTTGGCAGGAACGTAACTTCGGTGCCAGAGCGGCCCTCATAATCACCCGTGACCTTCAGCGGCGCGTCCGCCACGCCGTGGGTGAAGCTCATCTCGTGGATCTTGCCGCTGCGGCGGATCTTGAGGCTCAGCTTGACCGAGAGCGCGTTGACGACCGAGACCCCCACGCCGTGAAGACCGCCCGAAACCTTGTAGGAATTCTGGTCGAACTTACCGCCGGCATGGAGCTGCGTCATGATGACTTCGGCAGCGGAGACACCTTCGGTCGGGTGGATATCCGTCGGGATGCCACGACCGTTGTCCGTCACGGTTACGGAGCCGTCGGCATTCAGGGTCACCGTCACTATATCGGCATGACCGGCCAACGCTTCGTCGATCGCGTTATCGACGACTTCGTAGACCATGTGATGCAGACCCGAGCCGTCGTCGGTGTCACCGATATACATGCCGGGGCGCTTGCGGACTGCATCAAGCCCCTTCAGCACCTTGATCGAATCCGCGCCGTATTCGGCCGGACCATCATTTTCCTTGATCGGCATGTCGGTCATTCAGCAATCTTTCCAGTCATGATGTTCAAAGCGTCGATATCGAATCAGCGCCATCGAGCGCATCGACTATAGGAGGTTTGACGCAAGTTCCAAAGGCGGGCCGCGCGAAACCCGTGGATATGGCGGCCTTAGAGCGTTTCAAGCCGGCTTTTTTGCGGCTTCGAGCAGATCAGTGAGTTGCTTTAGCACATCCGGGGGGAGCGTGCGAATCCTGCGGGCCAGTTCATTGGCGAAAGCGGTATATTCGGCGGGCAGGCCCGCGGTATCGACAACCACCCTCGGATCGGACACGCCGGCGATGGCAAAAAGTTCCTCCGCCTCATCCCAGATGATATTGAAATAGCCGGCGACACGCTGGAGGAAATCGAAATTCGGTTTCCCCTTTCGGCCGTGTTCCAGAGCGGAAAGATAGGCCGGAGATACGCCGATCGCGGCCGCCATTTCCTTTTGGGAAACGCCCTTCTTTTCCCGCAACCGTCGCAGCGCTTCGCCGAACGGCGTCATCCGCGATCCCCCCTGCCTCGCGACAGTCGGACATAGAGCGCGCCCTCCCCGCCATGCTGACGAGCGGCCGTCTCGTAGGACGAAATGAGAAAGCGGAACTCGGGCTTGGAAAACCAGAGCGGGACCGAGCGTTTCAGCGCGCCGTCGCTTCCCATGGAACGCCCCTTGCCGGTGATCACCAGCACATGCCGCAAGCCCCTGTCATGGGCGCGCAGGAGAAAGTCGAGAAGGATGCCGTGCGCCTCGCTCTGGATCAGGCCATGAAGATCGATGCGGGCCTCAAGCGCGAGATGACCGCGCGACAGCTTGCGCTTGACCGGTTTCTCCAGCGGATGACGTATTCCCCCCAGGGTTTTCTTCTGCCCGGCCTGCGTGCCAGCCACGTCGCCAACGGGAGCCACCGAAGCCGAAGGCGCCGCCTTGTCCTCAGATGCGGGCTCGACGAAGATTTCCTCGAATTCTGCGAGTTCCTCGAGGCGACCCGGCATCGGCCTCGTCGACCGGGCGACCTTGCCCCACAGGATACGATCTTCCGCGCTGAGTTTTCCCTTGCCCTTCACCAGCCGAACCTCGAAGCCGCCTCTTTCGGGACGAGTATATAGAAGTCGGCCGCATTTCGCACGGCGCCGGCACGTTCGCCCGCCTCGTCGCCGGAGCCGGTAAAAATATCGCCGCGCGCGGGACCGACAATCGCCGATCCCGTATCGAGCGCCAGCATCAGCCGGGCAAAGGGCTGTCCATCGTCGATGCATGTCAGGCTCTCCGATCGGATGAAGAAGGGAAAGCCGAAGCTGTGAATCAACCGGTCGACCGCCAGCGAGCGGCCTGCAACCAGAGGCACCTTTGCCGCAGCGATCGGACCAAGGTTCGGGTCCGGCACCTCGGCCTCACGGAAGAAGATGTAGGACCGGTTATGCCAGAGGACTTCGTTCACCCTTTCAGGATGGGCCGCGAACCAGGCGCGGATCGACTGCATGGATATCCCGGCAAGGGGGATTTCGCCGGTATCGACTAACAGCTTGCCGATACCGGAGAATGGATGGCCGGCCTTAGCGGCATAAGTGATGCGGCCTATGCGACCGTCGGCATACCGGAGTCGGGCCGCGCCCTGAACGTGAACATAGAAGACATCCACCTTTGATCGCGCCCAGGCTATCTCCAAACCCCTGCCTGCGAGATGGCCTTCGTCAATGGCCCGGCGATCCGGGTAAGGAGAAACAGCGCCATCCTTCAAACAACCGAAGGCATAGCTTGCATCCATATCCGCGGGCCGGTTGTCGTCGTCGAGATCGACAAGGTCATCGGGGCGCCTGTAGAAGGGAAAGCGGAACTCCTCGTCCGGCTCCTCCCGCACTTCGACTTCCGGCTCGTAAAAGGCGGTCACGAACCCCCGGCCGCCGTTTTCCGGCTCGATCAGAAAGGGCCGACATTCCGTCTCGAAAAATGCCCTCGCCTGGGCAGCGTTTTGCGGCGCGACGCTCGCGGCAAGATCCAGCAGCGGCAGGAGATCGGCGGACGAAAGCCCTGTTGCACCCGTACGGTAAGGCTTTACCTCTCGAATGTGACGCCGACAGGCGGCAAGCGCGTTAAAAAGCGGCGACGGGTCGTCCCGATCCCAACCCTCGAGATCGTCGAAGGTTACCGGTTTCAGCCTGAACGATGCCGCGGCGCCAGTCATAGCTCGGATTCGGTCGCGATCAGCTTCCAGTTAGGGTCGCGCGAGCGGACGTCGCGCGCAAAGGTCCAGAGATCGTTGACCTCGGAAACGGCTTCCGCATCACCATCGATCAGCTTGCCGGTCTTGTCATACGTCGCGGTAATCAACTGGCAGACGATGCGAACGGTCACCTGCTCTTCACCGTCCTTGATCGCGGCTTGAAGTATATCGGCCTTTTCAATGCCGACAAAGGTGGACTTCACCACTTCCCCGCGGGCTTCCCGTTCCGAGATCGCAGCCTCGAAGCCTTCCAGCACCTCCCGGGAGAGAAGACTCTTCAGGGTTTTGCGATCCCCATCGGCATAGGCCATCACGATCATCTCGTAAGCCATGCGGGCGCCGTTGAGAAACTCCTTCGGGTTGAAATTCTGGTCCTGTTTGACCAGTTCACGCAGTGATTCGTTCAGTTCCGTGCCAGGGGCGGCGAAGGCATCGACGACGGCAAAACGCTCGTCGCTTCCCTGTTCATCGCGGCGGGGCAGAGTGACAACCTTTCCGTCATCGCTGCCAGGCCCCTTGGCAAGGTCGCGAGGCGAATAAGGATCAAAAGGCGGCTTCTCATTCCCGGTACGGCGACCGAGCACACTGCGTAGCTGCAGGAAAATCAGGACTGCCGCCACCAGAAAAAAGATAGTCACAAAGTCGTTCGATCCCATGGCAATCCGTCGGCCCTGTTTAAATTCCTGCTTGTGAGACCCATATAGTCCGCATATGCCGATGATTCAAATAGCGAAGTGCTTTGTCGTCGGTTCGAAACCGCTCCGACCGGCGAGGCCGGAACCATTGAAGAAGGATCGGGGATCCCCTCATGCGTGTGCCGCTGGCCATTCTCCTGCTGATGCCTTTTGCCGAGATCGCCACATTCGTCCTGGTGGGCAAGGCGATCGGTGTCCTTGCGACGCTCGGTTTGACACTTCTGGCAGTGTTCGCCGGACTTGCCCTCCTGCGCATCCAGGGCGCCGGCGTTCTTCAGCGCCTCCAGAAAGAAAGCCGTTCGGGCGATAATCCCGGAAAGGAAATCCTCCACGGCGCAATGATCGTGGTGGCCGCCTTCCTCCTTATCATCCCCGGTTTCCTGACCGATGTCGTCGGCCTCCTGCTCTTCGTCCCTTTCGTGCGGGATCTCATCTGGTCGATCATCGGTCCGCGCATTGTCGTCTCCCGCAGCAGCGGCTTTAGTTATCAGAGTGCCGGCGCCGGAAATTCTCGCCAAGACGGACCCGTCATCGATCTCGATGAAGAAGACTTCCGGCGCGATGCCAACGGCAAGTCTCCATGGTCGATCGGAAAGGATCCCCGAGGATGACCGGAAAAGGCCGAAGGCGCCTTCCGGCCTGAGGGTTGTAAGCACCCGGTCGAAATGATAGACGGCCATAGCAATTCAATCCGCGAGGAACGCCCCATGGCCAACGAAAATCAGGGAACCGCAAGTCCTTCCCTCAACATACTTGCTCAGTACATCAAGGACCTGTCCTTCGAGAACCCCGGCGCACCGCGGTCGCTGCAGGCCCGGGACAAGGCTCCCGCCATCAACATCAATGTCAACGTCAATGCCAACCCGCTGACCGAGTCCGACTTCGACGTCGTTCTGTCGCTCAATGCTGAAGCCAAGGAAGGCGACAAGATCCTCTTCGCCGCCGAGCTCGTTTACGGCGGTGTTTTCCGCATCACCGGTTTCCCGCAGGAGCATATGCTGCCAGTTCTCTTCATCGAGTGCCCGCGCCTGCTGTTCCCGTTCGCCCGCCAGATCATTGCGGACGCAACCCGCAACGGCGGTTTCCCGCCGCTGATGATCGATCCGATCGACTTCGCCCAGATGTTCACCCAGCGTGTCGCCGAAGAACAGGCTCGCGCCAAGGTTCAGGCCGTTCCGAACTGATCTTCGGAACCACCCGTCAGACAATACAAAGGCCCGGTAAAACCGGGCCTTTTTCGTTCAAGGGTATTTCGACCAGATTGCCTTGCCGCCCAGTCGGCCGAGCAATCCTGCATGCCTTTCCGCCTCAGCATCGCTGATGCGCGCCGGAAGCGGTCTCGACCGCTCATAGGAGACATCGATGACTTCGGTTTCGACACCGCCGCTTGAACCACCCCGTGTTTCGGACTGCACGAGGCCGAAGGCAGCCTGACGGCCGCCCAGCATTTCGATGTAAACTTCCGCAAGCAGCTCGGAGTCGAGGAGCGCCCCGTGCTTCGTTCGGTGGGAGTTGTCGATTCCGTATCGACGGCAGAGCGCATCGAGCGAGTTCGGACCCATGGGATGCTTGCGGCGCGCTATCGCCAGCGTATCCACCACCATTTCGCCCGGCACCGGCGGGAGACCGAGCCGCTCGAATTCGGCATTGATGAAGTTCATGTCGAAGGTTGCGTTGTGGGCCACCCACTTTGCGCCATCGAAAAACTCGACGAGATCATCGACGATTTCAGCAAAGGACGGTTTGTCTTTCAGCGACTCATCAGTGATACCGTGAACCGCCAGGGCGTCCGGATGCACCTTCCGGTCGCCAGGATTGATATAGACGTGAAAACTTCTTCCTGTCGGGAAGTGGTTCAGGAGTTCGATCCCGCCGACTTCAATGACCCGGTCATTCTTGAATTCGAGGCCGGTAGTTTCTGTATCGAAGACGATCTCGCGCATTCATGCCTCCGCTTTCGCCCGCCGACGCAGGCTATCAATAATGTCCAGAACCTGTTTTCTCGCCGCTTCCAGTCCGTGACCGGTGTCAACAACGAAATCGGCCCGCCGGCGTTTTTCCGCATCCGGCGTCTGCCGCTCGAGGATCATCGCAAATTTCTCCGGTGTCATGCCCGGCCGCTCCAGAACCCGCTTGCGCTGTATCTCGGCATCGCAACTTACGACAACGACGACATCAACCCGTTTTTCGGCACCTGTCTCGTAGAGCAGCGGAATATCCAGAACGACCATATCAGCTGCAGCTTCGCGCTGCGCCTCGAGGAATTCCAGTTCCCGCTCGCGCACAAGCGGATGAATGATGGACTCCAGAAGCTTGAAATTAGCCGGATTCCTCGCAAGGTTTTTCGACAGTTCCGAACGATCCACCTCGCCATTGCGGACCGCGCCGGGAAATGCGGCTTCTACCGGTTCAACTGCCTTGCCGCGGTAGAGTTCGTGGACGACCCGGTCGGCATCGTTCACCGCGATACCTGCATCAGCGAACATCTTAGCCGTCGTTGACTTCCCCATGCCGATCGATCCGGTAAGCCCGACGACGATCATGCATGAACCTCCATGTCCGCGATGACCAGATTGCGAAGTTCCTCATCCACCACCGGTCGCCGGCCGAACCATCTCTCGAAACCGGGCACTGCCTGATGCAAGAGCATGCCGAGACCGTCCACTGTCGCCAGACCCCTGCCCTTGGCCTGCAGCAGGATCGGTGTCATCAACGGAACATAGACGATATCGGTCACAAGGGCAGAGGAAAGAAGACGATCGAACGGCATTTCGGCAACCGGTTCGCCGTCCATGCCGAGCGAGGTGGTATTGATGAAAAGACCTGCCCCTTCGCATACTTCCGAAAGCGCCGACATCGGATGTGCATGGACGGCCGGACCAAACCGGTCGGCCAGTTCCATCGCCCGTTCCAGGGATCGGTTGACGACGTTGATCTCCCCGATACCACGATCCCGAACCGCCTGTACGATGGCACGGCTCGCACCGCCCGCACCGAGGATCACTGCGCGGTCGACGCCATCCCAACCAGGATGACTAGCATCCAGACTGGCGGTGAAACCGATGCCATCGGTATTGGTGGCGTTCAGCCTGCCCTCTTCCATCCAGAGCGTGTTTGCAGCGCCGAGTTCCTCGGCCAAGCCATCTAGAACATCGGCGAGCCGGCATGCAGCTTCCTTGTGAGGTATAGTTACATTGCCCCCGCGAAAACCGGATGCGCCACTCTTCAGTTCGGCAATGAACGCTTCAAAATTCTCCGGACTGACCGCCACCCGCTCATAGCTTCCTTCAATCCCGAAGCGCTTCAGCCAGTGCCCGTGAATGAGGGGAGAGCGCGAATGCTTGATCGGGTAGCCGACAACGAAGGCATGGTTAAAAATTGTTTCACGTGAATCAGCCATCGATCTCCCCCAGGGTCCGCAACTCCTCCAGAAGCGGCAGTAGCGGCAAACCCAGTATGGTGAAATAGTCGCCGCTTATCCCTTTAAATAGCCGGATTCCTTCAGCCTCCAATTGATAACAACCGACGCTTTTGAGGACCGCGTCACCTGTCCGTTCCAGGTAGCGTTCCAGAAATTCATCGGAAAACGCGCGCATGCTGAGTTCGGCTATCGAGACGTTCTCCCAGAGAACCCGGTTGTCCCTCACCAGAACGACGGCGCTGTTCAAGCGATGGGTCTTGCCACGCAGGGTCTTCAGATTCCGTCTGGCCTCATCGATATCGGCAGGCTTATGAAAGACGATATCGTCAAGCGACATGGTCTGGTCACAGCCGATGACGAGGGCGCCCGGATTCCTTGAGGCTACGTCGCGCGCCTTCAGCCGTGCGAGTTCCAATGCGAGCCGATCCGGAGGCAGCGGTTCTCCGGCGATGCCGGCCTCGGCCGCGCGTTCATCGATCCGCGCCGCTTCGGTTTCAAATTGAAGGCCGGCATTTTCCATTAGCGTTCGACGCGACTGACTTGCCGAAGCGAGCATCAGCTTCCCTGCCATGAGGCACCTTCTCCAACGGGGTCCATGAGATTCGCCTTAGCGCACCTTCGGACGCAGGGCAACGATAGCGGCCGCTGTCTCCTCGATCGACCGGCGCGTCACATCGATGATTGGCCAATTGTTGCGGGTACAGAGACCGCGTGCATATTTCAGTTCCTCGGCGATAGAGGCGCGATCGGTATAGTCGGTGGGATTAAACCCGGAGGTGACGCCGAGTTCGCGATTGCCGCGCACCTGCGATATGCGATCGGACGTGGCGATAAGGCCGACGATCAAGGGCTTTTTCGCCCGATAGAGACTGTCCGGCAGAGGCACTCCGCAGACGATGGGAATATTCGCGGTCTTGATACCGCGGTTGGCGAGATAGATGCTGGTTGGCGTCTTCGAGGTACGGCTGATCCCGATGATGACGACATCGGCTTCGTCATACCCATCCGGGGCCTGACCGTCATCATGATCCATCGTATAGTTGAGCGCTTCGATGCGCGCGAAATATTCCGCATTGAGGGCATGCTGAGCCCCGACTCGTCCCCGTGAGGAAGCGCCGAGATAGGACTGGAACTTATCGATCACCGGCTCGAGAACATTGACACTCGGGACGCCCATGTCCCGGCAACTCGCCTCCAACAGGCTGGCAAGCTCGCGATCGACGATCGTGTAGAGCACGATCCCCGGTTCCTGGTCTATCGCCTCCAATACCGGGAGAAGCTGGCGCTTGCTTCGGATCAGCGGATAGACGTGTTCGATCGCGTTATGGGAATTGAACTGGGCCGAGGCCGCTCTGCCGGCCGAGATGAGAGTCTCGCCGGTTGAGTCAGAAATCAGGTGGAGATGGAAGAAGCTTTTTCGGTTCTCCACGTTGTTCTCGACCGCCTGTTGATAATTCGGGAGTAAGAGAGGTAGCGACCAGCGGGGCAAAGAGGCAAGGGGAAAAATGCCGATTTATCCACATGAGAGGGGATAACGGACGGATGAAAACCGGTTCTGTGAATTGTGGTAAGACGACGCAGCTATCCTCAACTATCCACAGCTCGTCCACAGAAGAGCCGTGCATTCTCTTCTCCGCATATCATTGAATATAAAGGGTTTATGGAAACTGTTCCGGTCAAATCCCCATTCATTTGGATTCTATCCCGCCAAATCCCGAAGGCTCGTGAAAGCAGGGTAAACCTGTGTATGGGGATTAATCCTTGATAGTCAGAGACTCTTAGAAATAGAAGAAGATTCAATTCTCATTTCTTTTTTGAAAGGCTGACTCTTGAGCGCCGGCAACCGAAAGATCCTTGAGGTTCTGAATGGCAGGACCGTCTCCCCGCCTCCGATCTGGCTGATGCGGCAGGCAGGCCGGTACCTTCCTGAATATCGGGAGACCCGGGCTAAGGCCGGCAGCTTTCTCGATCTCTGTTATACGCCTGAACTTGCGGTCGAGGTGACGCTGCAACCGATCCGACGTTATGGTTTCGATGCCGCCATTCTCTTTTCCGATATTCTGGTGATACCCGATGCCTTAAAGCGGAATGTACGGTTTACGGAAGGGCATGGTCCGCAGATGGATCCGATCGATGTCGATGGCATCGAGGCATTGGAGGCGGGCGATTTCATCGGTTATTTGGCGCCGGTTATGGAAACCGTCGCTCGTCTTCGAAAGGAGTTACCTGCGGAGACAACCCTGCTCGGCTTTTGCGGAGCTCCATGGACGGTTGCCACCTACATGATCGCCGGGCATGGCACGCCCGACCAGGCCCCTGCCCGCCTCTTTGCCTATCGTCATCCCAAGGCTTTCGAGAAGCTGCTCGACATGCTGGCCGATATCTCCGCTTCCTATCTGGTGGCGCAGATCGATGCAGGGGCTGATGCGGTGCAGATCTTCGATTCCTGGGCCGGGGTTCTCGGCGAGGAGGAATTCGAACGTTTCTGTATTCGTCCCGTCGCCCGGATGATCCGGTCCGTGCGGACACAGCGGCCGGCTGCGAAGATTATCGCCTTCGCCAAGGGGGCTGGCTTGCTCCTCAAGGATTATCGCCGCAAGACGGCGGCCGATGCGATCGGTCTCGACTGGACCGTGCCGCTCTCCTTTGCGGCGGAACTGCAGAAGGAAGGTGCCGTGCAAGGCAATCTCGATCCGATGCGCGTTGTTGCCGGCGGTTCTGCGCTTGAGGACGGCATTGATGCCATTCTGCAGGCGCTTGGCAACGGTCCCTTCATCTTCAATCTTGGCCACGGTATCACACCTCAGGCCGATCCGGAGAATGTGACGGCGCTGGTTAATCGGGTGCGTGGCAGGCGATGAGCAAGGACGAGCGGCAGACGGGGACAAGAGAAGGTAGGAAAGCGGTCCTCAGGGCCGCGACAGCCCTGGTGTTTTTCGGCGCGATCGCGCTTTCCATCATGGTTTTCGGTGCCGATCAGGCCTATCTCTGGATCAAGGCGCTGCATGTGGTTGCCGTGATTTCCTGGATGGCCGGTCTTCTCTACATGCCGCGGCTTTTCATCTATCACGGTGACAGCGAGCCTGGATCGCAGCAGGCCCAGACATTTGCCATCATGGAGCAAAGGCTGCTGAAAGTAATCATGAACCCCGCCATGATGGTTTCATGGTCTCTCGGACTTTATCTCGCCTGGTCCGTTTACGGGTTTCACGGCGGCTGGCTGCATGCAAAACTTGCGGCTGTCCTCGGATTGACCGGCGTTCACGTGTTTTTCTCACGCGCGGTTGCGTCCTTCGGCCGGGGTGACTACATAGGCAACGCGCGCTTCTGGCGGCTGATGAACGAGGTTCCCACCTTGTTGATGATCGTCATCGTCATTCTCGTGATTGTTAAGCCTTTTTGACCTTCCCTGCGGCATTGTCGCATTATTTTGGGTCGTTTCCGCTTTTCTCTTGCGGGCAAATGGCTGAATCGCTATTTTCCGGCAATCTCATCTTCCTGGCTTGCGTAACATTCTGTCATTTGCGGCCTTCTCGCGATCGTACCGAATTCCACCGGCTCGCCTTCCCCAACAAAAAAATCAAGACGTGGTCCCTCTTCATGGCTGAAATGAAGCTACAAGAACTTAAAAGCAAATCGCCGACCGATCTCCTGACCTTCGCGGAATCGCTTGAGGTGGAGAACGCCAGCACCATGCGCAAGCAGGAGCTGATGTTCGCGATTTTGAAAATGCTCGCCAGCCAGGATATCGAGATCATCGGCGAGGGTGTGGTCGAGGTATTGCAGGATGGCTTTGGCTTCCTGCGTTCGGCGAATGCCAATTACCTTCCTGGCCCCGATGATATTTACATCTCTCCCTCGCAGATCCGGCGCTTCTCTCTAAAGACGGGTGACACCGTCGAAGGCCCGATCCGCGGCCCCAAGGAAGGCGAACGCTATTTTGCTCTCCTGAAGGTCAACACGATCAATTTCGAGGATCCGGAAAAGATCCGTCACAAGGTTCACTTCGACAACCTGACGCCGCTCTATCCGAACGAGCGCTTCAAGATGGAGCTGGATGTTCCGACGTCCAAGGACCTTTCAGCTCGGGTGATTGATCTGGTGGCGCCTCTCGGCAAGGGCCAGCGCGGTCTGATCGTCGCACCGCCGCGTACCGGTAAGACTGTTCTTCTGCAAAACATCGCGCATTCGATCACCGCGAACCATCCGGAATGTTATCTGATCGTCCTTCTGATCGACGAGCGTCCGGAAGAAGTCACGGACATGCAGCGGTCCGTTCGCGGCGAAGTCGTTTCCTCGACCTTCGACGAGCCGGCGGTTCGCCACGTCCAGGTTGCCGAAATGGTCATCGAAAAGGCGAAGCGTCTCGTGGAACACGGCCGCGATGTCGTCATTCTTCTCGACTCGATCACACGCCTCGGCCGCGCCTACAACACGGTCGTTCCGTCTTCGGGCAAGGTTCTTACCGGTGGCGTGGATGCCAATGCGCTGCAGCGTCCGAAGCGCTTCTTCGGTGCAGCTCGTAACATCGAGGAAGGGGGTTCGCTAACGATCATCGCAACGGCGCTGATCGATACCGGCAGCCGCATGGACGAAGTGATCTTCGAAGAGTTCAAGGGTACCGGCAACTCCGAAATCGTTCTTGACCGCAAGGTCGCAGACAAGCGTATCTTCCCGGCTATGGACATTCTGAAGTCGGGCACGCGCAAGGAAGACCTTCTGGTTCCGCGTCAGGATCTGCAGAAGATCTTTGTTCTTCGCCGTATTTTGGCTCCGATGGGTACGACCGATGCCATCGAGTTCCTGATCGATAAACTGAAGCAGACGAAGAACAATAGCGACTTCTTTGAATCGATGAACACCTGACAGGGTGATTCCAGGCGCGTAAGGCACCTGGAATGATGGTCTATTCATCGTCTGAAAACGATTCGGTTCCGTTCCGTGTCGTCTTTCGGGAACGGAGATCGCGAGTGATGGTGTCTTCGATGCGCGAGACTATCGCTGCTCTTTCGTCCGGTGCATTGCCTTCAGGTGTGGCAATCGTCCGTCTCAGCGGTCCGAAGGCGGCGATCATATGCGAGGCTCTTGCCGGACTGTTGCCGAGGCCTCGCCAGGCCGCGCTGCGACCGATTCGAGATCGAAACGGTTCCTTACTCGATCAGGCCCTGGTTCTCTTTTTTCCGGGACCTCATTCCTTCACGGGTGAAGATTGCGTTGAGTTTCACCTTCATGGCGGCAAGGCCGTCGTCGAGGGTGTTCTGAACGCCGTTGTCGCATTCGAGGACTGCCGTCTTGCCGAGGCCGGTGAATTTTCGCGCCGGGCGTTTGAAAACGGCAAGCTCGATCTCGTCGAGGCGGAGGGGCTTGCCGATCTGTTGGCAGCCGAGACCGAGATGCAGCGGCGGCTGGCGCTGGAACAGAGCGGCGGGCATCTCTCGGCGATCTATCAGCACTGGCGCGAGCAGCTGTTGACGGCGCGTGCATTGATTGAGGCGGAGCTCGATTTCTCCGATGAGGGGGATATTCCGGGCAGCGTTTCGGACCGCATATGGAAAGATATGTCGATCCTGGCGACGGACATCGAGCGTGCGCTTGCCGATCTGAAGGCCGGCGAGATTATTCGGGATGGCTTCAGCGTGGTTATCGCGGGAGCGCCGAACGCGGGTAAATCGAGCCTGCTTAATGCTTTAGCCAATCGCGAGATTGCGATTGTCACGGAATATGCCGGCACGACGCGGGACATTCTGCACTGCGAACTGGATCTCGGGGGTTATGCCGTTCATCTCTATGATACAGCCGGTGTTCGCGAAACCGTCGAACCGGTGGAGAGAGAAGGTATCCGACGAGCTTACCGCAAGATGGAGGAAGCTGATCTTGTTCTTCTGCTTCGCGAGACATCGAGCTCCAGCGTTTACGAGATAGCGCTTCCGCAGGGTGTTCCCGTAATTGAGGTCGTGACGAAGCTGGACGTCGCAACCGAATCGGAACCGCACCGTCCCGGTGCGATCGGCATATCGTCAATGAGCGGTTTTGGTCTGGATCGGCTGCGGTTGGCTATCCTCGATCACTTGAAAGAAAGGACCAGCACGGTTTCTCTTGCCATTCCAAGCCGTTTGAGGCATGCACAACACCTGCGTGACGCTGCGGATTACATTCGCCGGGCGATCAATGCTGAAAATGACGGATTGGAAATCCGGGCGGAGTTTCTTCGCCGAGCCGCCGATGTTCTCGGGCGTATCACCGGCAAGGTGGATGTCGAGATGCTTTTGGGGAAGATCTTCTCGGAATTCTGCGTCGGCAAGTGATTCACGTGAAACACGGATGTTTATCTACCCTCCCCCTGCTTTGAGCGGGCATGGAACAATGCTATGGGCAATTCGAGCTATGATGTAATCGTCATTGGTGGTGGCCACGCTGGAGCGGAGGCCGCGTCGGCCGCTGCACGAATGGGCGCGCGTACCGCCCTTGTCACGCAGAAACGCGAGACCATCGGAGCTATGTCGTGCAATCCGGCGATCGGCGGGCTCGGAAAGGGTCATTTGGTTCGGGAGATTGATGCTCTCGACGGTCTTATGGGTCGCTGCGCCGATAAGGCTGGCATTCAGTTTCGAATGCTGAATCGCAAGAAGGGTCCTGCGGTATGGGGACCTCGGACCCAGGCTGATCGCAAGCTCTACCGTCAGGCCGTTCAGGCTGCGTTGGAAGAGATCGACCATCTCGATCTGGTCGAAGGCAATGTTGTATCCCTCATTCGGAACGATACCGTAATAAATGGCGTTCTTCTCTCTGACGGCAAAGAACTGCGAGCGAACGCCGTCGTTCTGACGTCGGGCACTTTCTTACGTGGACTTATTCATATCGGGGATCGCAAGATACCGGCCGGGCGAATCGGAGAGCCACCCTCGACAGGCCTGAGCGAAGACCTTTCGTCATTTGGCCTTAAGCTCGGCCGTCTGAAAACGGGGACGCCGGCGCGTCTGGATGGCAAGACGATCGATTGGGCATCTCTGGAACGGCAGGAAGCCGATTCGGACCCGATCCCATTTTCGTTTATGACGGACCGCATTGCGAATCCGCAGATCGCCTGTGGCATTACCCGGACGACGGATGCTACGCACAGGCTGATCCGGGAGAATATCCACCGCTCCGCCATGTATTCCGGGCAGATCGAAGGTGTAGGCCCGCGATATTGTCCCTCGATTGAGGACAAGATCATGCGTTTCGGTGATCGCGACGGGCATCAGATCTTCCTGGAGCCGGAGGGACTGGATGATGACACCGTCTATCCGAATGGGATTTCGACTTCCTTACCGGAAGACGTACAGGACGCCTTCATCCGTTCCATTCCGGGACTTGAATATGTTCGTATCCTGCAATGTGGATATGCGATCGAATACGATCACGTCGATCCGCGAGAACTGGAACCGACGCTGCAGGTTCGCAAGGTGCCCGGTCTTTTCCTGGCGGGGCAGATAAACGGAACGACGGGATATGAGGAGGCTGCGGCGCAGGGTTGCGTTGCGGGATTGAATGCCGCGCTTTTTGCGGGTGGCGGAGAAGGCGTGGTCTTCAGCCGCACGGAATCCTATATCGGCGTGATGATTGATGACTTGACGTCGCGTGGCATTCAAGAACCCTACCGCATGTTCACATCCCGAGCAGAATATCGGCTCACACTACGCGCCGATAATGCGGATATGCGCTTGACCCAGCGAGGCATCGATCTGGGCTGTGTTTCCAGGGAGCGCCGCGAGCGCTTCGTTGCCTACCGAAGCGAACGCGAAGGCCTGCTGGCGCGACTGGAGGATCTCTTCGCCACACCAAAGGAAGCCCAGCAGCAGGGTGTGACGGTCAATCAGGATGGGAGACGCCGCTCCGCACGTGAGCTTTTGTCTTATCCCGATATCAATTGGGACGATGTATGCCGCATCTGGCCGGAGCTTAGCCCCGTTTCCGCGAAAATGGCGGAAGCCGTTTCGATCGATGCGCTTTATTCGGTTTATATCGATCGCCAGGCTCAGGATATTGCCGGGCTGCGGAATGAGGAGGAACGCGTTATTCCCCGGGATTTCGACTTCCACGCTCTTTCGGGCCTGTCGAACGAATTGAAGCAGAAGCTTTCGACTGCGCGGCCTTGGAGTATAGCTCAGGCCGCGCGCGTGGACGGCATGACGCCTGCTGCAATCGCTCTTCTGGTGGGCTGCATCAAGAGAAATGAGCGGTTGCAAAAAACCGGATAACCATGACGAAAGATATCCTGAAAGAAGTACTGAATCTCGACGTTTCACGTGAAACCTTCGACAAACTGGAGCACTTTGCGTCACTTTTCAAAAAGTGGTCCGCCTCCATTAATCTCGTTGCCTCCTCAACGCGGGATGATCTCTGGCGGCGGCATGTCGTGGACAGTGCGCAGATCTTTAAGATTGCTCCGGGTCCGAAACATTGGGTCGATCTCGGAAGCGGTGGCGGCTTTCCGGGTGTCGTCACCGCCATCCTGCTCTCTGAGCTCGGCGAAGGATGGGTCGATCTGGTTGAAAGCAATCACAAAAAGGCGAGTTTTCTTCGTCTGGCCCTATCCGAGACGGGTGCGCGCGGTACGGTTCATCCGATCCGCATCGAGGACGCGCCCAACAAAATTGCTTTACCGGACGCCATATCGGCAAGGGCGCTTGCGGAGCTCGACCGTCTCTTAGCCTATGCAGAGCCGTGGGCCACGCGCAATCCCGAACTTCTTTGCGCGCTGCATAAAGGGCGGGATTATCAGTCCGAAATCGAGAAAGCGCGTGGTCGCTGGGCTTTTGATCTGGTAATACATCAGAGCGCCGTGGAAACGGACTCCGTCGTTCTGGAGATCGCTCGATTGAGGCGCGCAGCTCAATAATAGTCTCGGGTGCGGCATGACTGTCGAAATCAACCGTATCATTACGATCGCAAATCAGAAGGGTGGCGTGGGCAAGACGACCACTGCCATCAATCTCGCGACCGCATTGGCCGCCATCGGTGAGCGTGTCCTCATCGTTGACCTGGATCCTCAAGGGAATGCCAGCACGGGTCTTGGCATCGATCGGCGCGACCGCAAGCTTTCCTCCTATGATGTTCTGATCGGGACCCACTCCGTCGGAGAGGCTGCCGTGGATACGGCGGTTCCCAATCTCGCTATCGTGCCGTCGACGATGGATCTCCTCGGTTTCGAAATGGAGATTTCCCAGCAGGCCGACCGCGTCTTCCGCCTCAAGAAGGCACTGATGAGCGATTCAGCGCGGCAATACAGCTACATCCTGCTGGATTGCCCCCCTTCTTTCAATCTGCTGACGATGAATGCCATGGCGGCCGCGCATTCGGTGCTGGTGCCGCTGCAGTGTGAGTTCTTCGCACTGGAAGGCCTCAGCCAGTTGCTGGAAACGATCAATCAGGTCCGGCATAGTGTGAATCCAACCCTGGATATCCAGGGAATCGTGCTTACTATGTTCGATGCGCGCAACAATCTGGCGCAGCAGGTGGTCAGTGACGTACGGGAGCATTTGGGCGAGAAAGTCTATGCAACGCTGATCCCGCGCAATGTACGCGTGTCCGAGGCTCCCTCCTATGGGAAGCCTGCGATCCTTTATGATCTCAAATGCGCCGGAAGTCAGGCTTATCTGCAACTCGCATCGGAGGTGATCCAGCGGGAGCGGCAGCGTAAGGCAGCATAATCGGCGCATTTGTTATGAGGTATAAAATATGAGTGACGATGTATCGAAGCGGCGTCTCGGCCGGGGTCTGGCTGCGCTGATCGGCGAGATGGATCAGCCCATTCCGGTCGGCGAGCCGCGGACAAGCGTCAATCCGGATCGAACGGTCCCGATTGAATTCGTCACGCGCAATCCGAAGAATCCGCGTCGCTACTTCGATGAAGCCGAGCTCCAGGACCTCGCAGGTTCGATACGACAGCATGGTATTGTTCAACCGGTCGTCGTTCGAACGCGTGGAACGGACCGCTATGAAATCATAGCCGGCGAAAGACGCTGGCGAGCAGCGCAACTGGCCGGTCTCGTCGAGATCCCGGTGATTGTGCGTGACGTGGACGATCGTACCGCTCTGGAACTGGCCATCGTGGAAAACGTCCAGCGCGCCGATCTCAATCCGCTTGAAGAAGCGCTTGGTTACGAGCAACTCATCGCCGAACATGGCTATACGCAGAACGATCTTGGCGAGATCATCGGCAAGAGCCGCAGCCATGTCGCCAATAGTCTCCGCCTGTTGAAGCTGCCGGAACCCGTTCGCGACATGCTTGCCGATGGCAGTCTCTCGGCCGGTCACGCCCGTGCTCTCGTTTCCACGCCAGACCCCGTCGCGCTTGCCCGCACCATTACCGCCAAGGGCATGTCGGTGCGTGATGCGGAAAAGTTGGCTCAGACGCATATCAAGGCGCAGAATGCTCCGCCGCAGGCCGATCTGCGGCCTGAGAAGGATTCCGATACGGTGGCTCTGGAGCGCAGTCTTTCCGATCGGCTTGGGCTTTCGGTCGCCATCAGCCACAAGGGAAGCGGCGGGCAGATTCGTATCAGCTACAAGAGCCTCGATCAGCTTGAGGAAATCTGCCGACTGCTCGAGGGGCGCTGATAGCACCCATCCTATATCCCTTTCGGCTCTTTAAGGAACGTAAGCGTGTCCGTCAGGCGCGGCGGTTGCGCCGGGCCGACTGAAGGGTCGTCGACAGAAGTGTTTGCAGGGCCAGGTTGTCCTCCAAGAGAGGCTTCTGACGGCTCTGTAGTATGGTAGACTGGATGCGTGCGGCCTCGCGCGCGAGATCCGCGGATGTCCAGTTCCGCAGTGCCTTTTCGACCACAGGCTTGCGCTTGAAGTGAATGCCTCTGCCAAGCGTCTGCATCACCTGAGCCGGCTGCTGGCGCTTCTCTTCCACCTCGCAACGCATCAGCTCAAGTTGCTGGAATTGTTTCAGACAGGATTGCAGGACCAGAAAGACGGGCGTCTTCGAGGTTACGACCTTCTGTATCGCATGCAGGAAGCCGTCCGCGTCGCCGTTCAGCACGGCATCGACCACCTCATCGGTTGAAATTGCGCTTGCATCGCCGATGATCTCGGTCACCTGCTGTTCGTCTATGACGTTGTCGTGGAGGCAATAAAGCAGAAGCTTACGGATTTCGTTTCTGGATGCGATGCGATCGCCGCCCAACGATTCCACTAGGAGTTCGCGTGCAGCGGGCGTGATGCGCAACCCCGCCGCGGAAAGTTCCGCGTCGATAAGGGCGTTGAGCGCCCGGGCATCGTCCTGATAGCAGGGGATGGTTGCGATGGCGCGTGATCCCTCCGCCACCTTACGCAAGGCGGACCCCTTCTTGAGATCGCCGCCCTCGATAATGACATAACTGGTTTCCGGAGGGGCCTCGGACAGGATCTGAAGCCCGTCCACGAGCGCCTTTTCGTTCTGCGCTCCGCGAATCCATATCAGTTTCTGGCCCCCGAAGAGGCCGAAAGCGTTGACCTCGTCCATGAGGCGGCCGGGATCGGCCTGCAAATCCGAGACGTCGAGACGGATCAGCGCGAAACTGTCGGACAAATCGACGCCAGTCGTTGCGGCGAGTTGCGTTGCGCGCTCCGCAACGAGACCGCGATCCGGTCCATAGACGAGAAAGAGACGGTAGTGTCGCGCCGACTTCTGCAGGAAGCCGTCGAACTCGTGGGATTTGACCTCTGCCATCCCTTTTGGACTCAGCGTCCGAGCGCTGCTGCCAGATCGGCCTTTATCAGCTCGGCAAGCTGGTGAGCGGCGCGATCCTCTCCGTCGCGGATGGCACGAAGCTTGGCAAATTCCTGCTCGGGAAAATCGACAAGCGCAACCGACTGGCGGCGCGCGGCGCGCAGCGTCGCGCCATCGGAAATCCGCTGCAGGGTGTAGGAGCCGGTCACGATGACACGGCCGACATTCGGATTGTCGGCGCTTTCCTGCAAGAGAACGCCCACCACCGAGGAGGTAATGTTCAGTTGCACCCGATATTGTGGTGTCTTGGCTTCGCCCGCACCGCCGCCGGTGAGGAATATCAAGCGGTTGCGAACCTCCTGGCCGACCCGCGATGTGGCGTCGGAATAGGCGATCGCAGCGAGGTTTTCGCTTGTGCCCGAGGTTTCGTCATAAAGAGGGCGAACCTGGCAACCGGCGAGAAGGGTGGCGAGACCGAGGCCGAGCAGGATACCCGCCCGGCGTCTCGGCAGGCGTACGGAATCAAACGACAATGTTCACAATCCTTAACGGGACGACAATGACCTTCTTCGGCGGCTGTCCATTGAGGGCTGCCTTGACGACATCCAGCGCGAGAACCGCAGCTTGCACGGCATTCTGATCCGCGTCGCGGGCAATTGTCAATTCAGCGCGCTTCTTGCCGTTGATCTGGACGGGCAATACGACCTCGTTCTCTACAACGAGTTCCGGATCGAAGGTCGGCCAGGCCGCATTGGCGACGAGCCCCTTGCCTCCAATCGCCTGCCAGCACTCCTCGGCGAGATGCGGCGTCATCGGGGCGATCAGCTGAATGAGAATGCCGGCCGCGTCACGGACCGCCGCGACATAGGCGGCATCCGCCTTGCCCGAGGCAACCGTCGTCAAAGGTCCTGCCAGCGCGTTCACGAGTTCATAGATGCGAGCGATCGCCTTATTGAACGACAGCTTGTCGAGATCGGCCTGAACGGCCTGCAGCGTCCTGTGGGTGATCTGCGAAACCGGGAGAGCCTCGCCTTCCTTGGCCGGCGTCGGCTGGGCTGCCGAAAGTATGTCGGCGGCCTCGGAAATCAGTCGCCAAACTCTCTGGACGAAGCGATGGGCGCCTTCGACCCCGGCCTCCGACCAGATGACGTCGCGATCCGGCGGAGAGTCGGAGAGAACGAAGAAGCGGGCGGTGTCTGCGCCATAGGAAGCGATGATGTCATCGGGGTCGACGACATTCTTCTTCGACTTGGACATCTTTTCGATCGAACCGATCGTGACTTCCTCGCCTGTCGTAATCAGCGTCGCCCGGCGATTGCCGCCGATTTCCTCGATGGCGATATCGGCCGGCGCTACCCATTGGCCGTTCGCGCTGGTTCCCAGGCGATAGGTTTCATGCACCACCATGCCCTGGGTGAAGAGGCCCTTGAAAGGCTCCTTGATGCTGACATGACCGGTTTCGCGCATGGCGCGGGTGAAGAAGCGGGAATAGAGCAGATGCAGGATCGCGTGCTCGATACCGCCGATATACTGATCGACCGGCAGCCAATGGTCGGCAATGGCGGGCAATGTCGGCAGGTCTTCGCGCGGTGCGGTGAAGCGGGCGAAATACCAGCTCGAGTCGACAAAGGTGTCCATCGTATCGGTTTCACGCCGGGCATCCCTGCCGCATTCGGGGCAGGCGACATGACGCCAGGTGGCATGACGATCCAACGGATTGCCGGGAACGTCGAAGGTCACGTCGTCGGGCAGCTTGACCGGCAGGTCCTTCTTCGGAACGGGAACCACGCCGCAGGCTTCGCAGTGGATGACTGGGATCGGGCAGCCCCAATAACGCTGGCGGGAAATGCCCCAGTCGCGCAGGCGGAAATTGACCTTCCGCTCTCCCTGCGGGGCATTGCCGAGCAAGGTTGCCGAAAGGCGGCTTGCCACCGTTTCGAAGGCTTCCGCGGTCGACATGCCGTCGAGGAAACGCGAGTTAATCATCACGCCATCGCCGTCATAGGCGGTGTCGCCAACGGTGAAAGTCGCCGGATCGCCATCGGCGGGCATGACCACCGGAACGACCGGAAGATCGTATTTGCGGGCGAAATCGAGGTCGCGCTGGTCGCCGGAGGGGCAACCGAAGATCGCGCCCGTGCCGTAATCCATCAGAACGAAGTTCGCGATATAGACAGGGAGTTCCCAGGAGGCATCAAAGGGGTGACGGACCCTGACGCCCGTGTCCATGCCCTTCTTCTCCGCCGTTTCCAGCGCTGCCAGCGACGTGCCGGCGCGGCGGCATTCCTCACAGAAGGCCGCGACGTCGGCGTTGTTTTCCGAGATTGCCTTCGCCAGCGGATGGTCCGCGGCGATTGCCAGGAAGGAGGCACCGAACAGCGTGTCGGGACGGGTCGTGTAAACGGTCACCTCCGAATGACCGGCCGGTGCGCCGGAGGCAATCTCCCAACGCAGCGACAGGCCTTCAGAACGGCCAATCCAGTTCTTCTGCATCAGCCGGACCTTTTCCGGCCACTGGTCGAGCGTATCGAGTGCGTCCAGGAGATCCTGGCTGAAATCGGTGATCTTGAAGAACCACTGCACCAGGTCGCGCTGTTCGACCAGTGCGCCGGAACGCCAGCCGCGACCGTCGATCACCTGTTCATTGGCAAGCACGGTCTGGTCGACCGGGTCCCAGTTCACCTTGGACTGCTTGCGGTAGACGAGGCCCTTTTCCATCATGTCGAGGAAGAGGTATTGCTGGCGGTGGTAATATTCGACGTCGCAGGTGGCGAATTCGCGGGACCAGTCCAGCGACAGGCCCATCGACTTCAGCTGGCCGCGCATGGTGGCGATGTTCTGGTAGGTCCATTCCTTCGGATGAACCTTGTTCTGCATGGCGGCGTTTTCAGCGGGCATGCCGAAAGCGTCCCAGCCCATGGGATGCAGCACGCTGTAGCCCCGGGCGCGCTTGTAGCGGGCAACGACGTCGCCCATCGCATAGTTGCGGACATGGCCCATATGGATGCGCCCCGAGGGATAGGGGAACATCTCGAGCACGTAGTACTTTTCGCGCTTGTCGTTGTTATCGGTGACGAAGACGCCCGCTTCGGACCATTTCGCCTGCCAGCGAGGCTCGGCGTCGCGCGGATTGTAACGTTCGGTGGCCATTTATCGCATTTCCGGAGTAGCAAGAAAGGAAGGCGTGACCTTCACCACGAAACCGGCCAAGCGTCAAGTTTTTGAGCGCCCCAAAGCGGCTTTGGAGACGCCCACGCAGACGGCTGTGGCTGGTGAATGGGGGAGGCTTGCATCCTGCCATGGCGGCGGGCGAATATGGCGGACGAAACATATGAATCGAACGGACAGGAACATGACGGCAGTCGAGGGTTTGAACGAGGTCAGGACACGGCTTGCGAAGGCAACGAAGCAGGCTGATCGTGAGCCGGATTCTGCGGTATTGGTGGCCGTATCGAAGACTTTCGATGCCGATGCGATCCGCCCTGTGATCGCTGCGGGGCAGCGGGTCTTCGGGGAGAACCGGGTGCAGGAAGCGCAGGGCAAATGGCCGCAACTCAAGGCCGAGACCGATGGCATCGAACTGCATTTGATCGGTCCTTTGCAGTCGAACAAGGCGGCCGACGCCGTTGCGCTTTTCGACGTCATCGAAACCGTCGACCGGGAAAAGATCGCCCGTGCGCTTGCCGAGGAAATGAAGCGCCAGGGCCGGCAACTGCCGGTCTATATCCAGGTCAATACCGGGCTTGAACCGCAAAAGGCGGGCATTGCGCCGGATGATGTCGCTGCGTTCGTGGATCTCTGCCGGTCCGGGCTTCAGTTGTCGGTTGAGGGCCTGATGTGCATTCCGCCGGTCGATGAAAATCCCGGGCCGCATTTCGCGCTGCTGGCAAGGCTTGCGGCGGAAAACGGTCTTACGAAACTTTCCATGGGTATGTCCGGCGATTTCGAAACCGCGGTCGCTTTCGGTGCGACCAGCGTGCGCGTCGGGTCGGCCATTTTCGGATCGCGCTGACCGTCAGGCAGCCTTCGCCTTATGACCTAGGGCTTTCGTCTGACTTTCCTCCCTCCAGGCCGCTGCCTAGTATCGCGCGCTAATCGTGACGGGCGTTGCATTGGGAGGAATTCATGCAGAGCAATTATCTGGAGACCTATCAGTCGTGGATGGGTGAACCGGAGGCATTCTGGAAAGCCCAGGCAGCCAGGCTCGACTGGTTCAAGCCGGCGGACAAGGTGTTCGACGCCGAGGCCGGGCTTTATGGCCGCTGGTTTGCGGGCGCAGAAACCAATACCTGCCACAATTGTCTCGACCGCCATGTCGCTGCAGGCCGGGGGGAAGATATCGCGGTCATCTATGACAGTCCGGTGACCGGTGCGAAGAAGCGCTACAGCTTCGACGACGTGCTGGCCGAAGTAACGGCGATTGCCGCCGTGCTCAAGAACCACGGCGTCGTAAAAGGCGATCGCGTCATCATCTATATGCCGATGATCCCGGAGGCCGTTTTCTCGATGCTGGCCTGCGCCCGTATCGGCGCTATCCATTCCGTTGTCTTCGGCGGTTTTGCCGCGAGCGAACTTGCCACCCGTATCGACGATTGCGGCGCCAAAGTCGTCATCAGCGCAAGCTGCGGCATCGAACCGGGCCGCGTCGTCGCCTATAAGCCGCTGCTCGATCATGCGCTCGACATGGCCAAGGTGAAGCCCGAATACTGTTTCGTGCTGCAGCGGGACGAACTGCATGCGCCGCTGCGCTATGAACATGGCGATGTCGATTTCGCGAAGGCGGTCGAGGTCGAGCGTATCAATGGTACGCCTGTCGCCTGCGAGCCTGTCGCCGCCACCGATCCGCTCTATATCCTCTACACTTCCGGCACCACCGGCCAGCCGAAGGGGGTCGTGCGGGACAATGGCGGCCACATGGTGGCGCTTTCCTGGACGATGGAGAACATCTACGGCGTCAAGCCCGGCGAAGTCTTCTGGGCTGCTTCGGACATCGGCTGGGTCGTCGGTCATTCCTACATCGTCTACGGGCCGCTGCTGGCAGGCAATGCCACCGTGATCTTCGAGGGAAAGCCGGTCGGCACGCCAGATGCCGGAACCTTCTGGCGGGTGGTGGCCGAGCATGACGTCAAGGCGCTTTTCACCGCCCCGACAGCCTTCCGCGCCATACGGCGCGACGATCCCGATGGCGAATTCATCCGCAAATACGACACGTCCGGGCTGCGGGCGCTGTTCCTCGCCGGCGAGCGGGCCGATCCGGAAACCATCAAATGGGCAGAGAAGATGCTCAAGGTGCCGGTGATCGACCACTGGTGGCAGACGGAAACCGGCTGGGCGATCGCAGCGAACCCCGCCGGCCTCGGCCTGTTGCCGGTCAAGTACGGTTCTCCTGCCGTGCCGATGCCCGGTTACGGGATCGAGGTGCTCGATGATGCCGGTCATCCGGTGTCGCGCGGCACGCTTGGCAACATCGTGGTGAAGCTGCCGCTGCCCCCCGGCTGCCTGGTGACCTTCTGGAATGCCGACGAGCGGTTCCGCTCATCCTGCCTCGAGGAATTCCCGGGATATTACAAGACGGCCGATGCCGGCATCCTCGATGATGACGGCTATGTCTTCGTCATGGCCCGCACGGACGATATCATCAATTGCGCCGGGCACCGCCTTTCCACGGGGGCTATGGAAGAGGTCTGCGCCATGCATCCCGATGTGGCCGAATGCGCCGTTATCGGCATTGCAGACGAACTGAAAGGGCAGATTCCCTGCGGCTTCCTTGTGCTGAAGCATAATGTGAACCGCGATTTTTCGGTGATCCAGCGCGAGATCGTGCAGCTCGTGCGTGACGAAATCGGACCTGTTGCTGCGTTCAAGACGGTGATGAAGGTCGAGCGCCTGCCCAAAACCCGGTCCGGCAAGATCCTGCGCGGAACCATGCAGAAGATTGCCGACGGCCTGCCATGGAAGATGCCGGCGACTATAGACGACCCCGCGATCCTCGACGAAATCGCGACTGTCCTGAAGTCGCATGGCCATGGCTGAAGCCATGTGCGTCCGGTGACACCGAGACCCCCAGGTCCGGGGACACCATGAAGAGCGGCTACGAAAAAGCCCCGGCGCGTGACGCCGGGGCTCTTCCTTTAGCCGGATTCCGGCCGCCTCAGAAGCGGTCGTCTTCCTCGTCATCGTTGTGATCGGACTTCAGCGACTTCAGCTTGGCGAAGACGGCGTTGGCGTCGATTTCCTTTTCTTCCTCGCGCTCGTAGCTAAAGCCGAGGTTTTCCGTCTCATTGGCGGCCTGCAAGGTTGCACCGAGCTCGGCGGCGGTCGGCAGCGGACGGCCCTTCGACGCCTTCTCCACTTCGAGATCGAGATCGATCTGGCTGCAGAGGCCAAGCGTCACCGGGTCCATCGGCGTCAGGTTGGCAGAGTTCCAGTGGGTGCGGTCGCGGATCTGCTCGATCGTGCTCTTCGTGGTGCCGACGAGGCGCGAGATCTGCGCGTCCTTCAGTTCCGGATGGTTGCGCACCAGCCAGAGAATGGCATTCGGGCGATCCTGGCGCTTGGAAACCGGGGTGTAGCGGGGACCGCGTCGCTTGGAGTCGGGAACACGCACCTTCGGTTCCGAGAGCTTCAGCTTGTAGTTCACATCCGCTTCCGCGCGGGCGATTTCGTCGCGGGAAAGCTGGCCGGTGGCGATCGGGTCCAGGCCCTTGATGCCCTGCGCCGCTTCACCGTCGGCAATGGCCTTGACCTCGAGCGGATGAAGCTTGCAGAACTGCGCGATCTGGTCGAATGACAGCGCGGTATTGTCGACCAGCCATACGGCAGTGGCCTTTGGCATGAGCAAGGTCTGAGCCATGGAGATAATCCTTCTTCGCGTCCGCGCCGGGTGTCGCGGGCCGTGGGTCTTAACCACAATTTCCGGGAAATCATCGGCCTTATACCCGGAATGTATCGGAATTGCAATTCTTGAAGGTCCGAATGACCTTTGTCTAATTGCTGGCCGCTTGTGAACTGCTATGAATGAATCACATAGGCCGGGGAGGAGTGGTCCGCGGCCGTCAGGACATTGGCGCGTCAACATGAGGAGGAGTTCATGTCAGCCAAGATTTACCCGGTGCTCAAATCGGCGAAGACCCGTGCGTTGATCGATAAGGACAAGTACCTGAAATGGTACGAGGAAAGCATCGAGGATCCCGAGAAGTTCTGGGACAAGCACGGCAAGCGCATCGACTGGTTCAAGCCCTATACCAAGGTCAAGAACACCAGCTTCAAGGGCAAGGTTTCCATCAAGTGGTTTGAGGACGGACTGACTAACGTCTCCTACAACTGCATCGACCGTCACCTGAAGACCCATGGCGAACGCACGGCGATCATCTGGGAAGGCGACAACCCTTATATCGACAAGAAGATCACCTACAATCAACTCTATGATGCGGTCTGCCGCCTTGCCAATGTTCTGAAGGCGCAGGGCGTCAAGAAGGGCGACCGTGTCACCATCTATATGCCGATGATCCCCGAGGCGGCCTATGCCATGCTCGCCTGCGCGCGTATCGGCGCGATCCATTCCGTCGTCTTCGGCGGCTTCAGCCCCGAAGCGCTGGCCGGCCGCATCGTCGACTGCGAATCCACCTTCGTCATCACCTGCGATGAAGGCGTGCGCGGCGGCAAGCCGGTGCCGCTCAAGGAAAACACCGACATCGCCATCGACATCGCCGCAAAGCAGTATGTCATCGTCAACAAGGTTCTGGTCGTGCGCCGCACCGGCGGCAAGATCGAATGGGCTCCGGGCCGTGACATCTGGTATCATCAGGAAGTCGCCAAGGCCAAGCCGGACTGCCCGCCGGTCAAGATGAAGGCGGAAGATCCGCTCTTCATCCTCTACACCTCCGGGTCGACCGGCAAGCCGAAGGGCGTGCTGCACACGACGGGCGGTTATCTCGTATACGCATCGATGACGCACGAATATGTGTTCGACTACAAGGATGGCGAGATCTACTGGTGCACGGCCGATGTCGGCTGGGTGACGGGTCATTCCTATATCGTCTACGGGCCGCTGGCGAACTGCGCCACGACCGTTATGTTCGAGGGCGTCCCGAACTTCCCCGATCAGGGACGTTTCTGGGAGGTGATCGACAAGCACAAGGTCAATGTCTTCTATACAGCACCGACCGCGATCCGTTCGCTGATGGGCGCTGGCGACGAGTTCGTGAAGCGCTCGTCCCGGTCTTCGCTCCGCCTTCTCGGGTCGGTGGGCGAGCCCATCAACCCAGAAGCATGGGAATGGTATTACAACGTTGTCGGCGAGCAGAAGTCTCCCATCGTCGATACCTGGTGGCAGACGGAAACCGGTGGCATCCTCATTTCGCCGCTGCCCGGCGCCACCGATCTCAAACCCGGCTCGGCCACCCTGCCCTTCTTCGGCATCAAACCACAATTGGTCGACAATGAAGGCAACGTTATCGAAGGTGCAACGGACGGCAACCTCTGCATCACCGACAGCTGGCCCGGCCAGGCGCGCAGCGTCTACGGGGATCACAACCGTTTCGTCCAGACCTATTTCTCCACCTACAAGGGCAAGTATTTCACCGGGGATGGCTGCCGGCGCGACGAGGACGGCTATTACTGGATCACCGGTCGCGTCGATGACGTGCTGAACGTGTCCGGCCACCGTCTCGGCACGGCGGAAGTCGAATCGGCACTCGTTTCGCACCATCTGGTGTCGGAGGCTGCCGTCGTCGGCTATCCGCATCCGATCAAGGGACAAGGCATCTATTGCTATGTCACGTTGATGGCGGATCACGATGGCGACGAGGCGCTGCGTCAGGCGCTTATCAAGCATGTCCGTTCCGAGATCGGACCGATCGCGACGCCGGACAAGATCCAGTTCGCACCCGGCCTGCCGAAGACCCGTTCCGGCAAGATCATGCGCCGCATCCTGCGCAAGATCGCGGAAGACGATTTCGGCGCGCTCGGCGATACCTCGACCCTTGCCGATCCCACCGTCGTCGATGATCTGATCGCCAACCGCCAGAACCGACACTAGACATGGTTTTTGCTATTGCAAGGGTCCGCAGTATACGGACTCTTGCAATAGGCGTCAAATTAGGGAATCAAATCAATAATTTAGAATATTTATGTAACCGATTGAATCAATTGTGATTTTTTTGTGCGCCTATTGCAGACCGAAGTCTTCAGGTGTATATAATTTTTGGGCAGCCAAGCGCCGGATAAACCCAGAGCATTCGCAAGTCTGCAGGCGAGCAATCGCAATTATGGGCCGGGGGGCTGCCTGTCTTTATTTGAAAAGATCAATCGTACGTTGTTGCTCTTGGGTGAGGGCTAGTTCGTGATGCGGCGGGAAAAATTTTAATCCATAACTAAAGAAGTTGTGATTTCGATTGTAAATTATCGGCCGTAAAATCTCTGCGTATCTAAATTCACAATTGCCGTATCGATCATGCTCAACGCCATTGGCGATTGAAGAGGCGACAATATCCGCCAGTTGAAGACCCGCTCGTTTCTTGTGATCTTGGGCATCAATACCCTCGATATCGACAACCGGCCAATGAATTCTAATATCTTCGTGGCTGTTTAATCGCAAGCGCTCCATATATCCACGAAAATCGTCATAGGACATTCCACCTCGCCTAGAAAAAACTATTTTTACTCGACCATCTCCCTCAGGAGCTCTAGGACCTGTTGACAAAGTGGATTCCCAAATCAGCAGAAG
>NZ_JAGGCS010000018.1 GCF_022884085.1 Paenirhizobium cremeum | reverse complement strand
CTGAGCGGATAGCGCAGATACCAGGTCACCGCCTGCACGATCAGCCATGCCTCGAAATGCCGCCCTTTGAAATCATCCTTTGACTGGCGCTTCAGCTTCTCGGCAATGGCATTCAGAATCATTTGTGCGCTCCACGATAATGGGAGCGGCAATTTCCTCGCCGATGGTCAACAGCGCGTTAACTACCAAAATTTGCGACAGGCCCTGATTTTCGCTGTTTTGGTCGTCGTTTCGAGTCATTTCTCTATAATGTACAAAACGAGCGGTAATGCAAGATTATCGGTCATTATAAAGCAAAGACAGGTCGTGCGGTTTGTGGCGATATCTATCGCATAAACCGCGCACTCGTTATAGGGTGGCGGTCATGGATTCGCCCGTCAACCCTCTCGCCGCCTCGCCGGTGCTCTCCGCTGCCTTGCCGGGCTGGGCCCTGCCGCGCGGGTGTGAGCTGACGGAGGCGGACGCCGCCTTTGCCGCCGGTATCGCCCTGAAATCACTGGACGATCTGGTTCGCGCCGAACCCGCTTGGGCCGGCTGCTGGCGCGCGCGCCAGGCTCTGAAATGCGCCGCGGCGGCCGTGCGGCTGATGGGCCGCAGCGAGGACGAACACGCATTGCGCGACGCCGTTCTGCTCACCGCGTCCGGCGACGATCCCGGACCCGCCGGCAAGGTGTTTTCCGCCTACAAAAGGGTCGCGACCCGAAAACCCGGCTTTTCCTCGAAGGCCGTCGCCGAACTCGCCGATCTACTGGGGCTGGCCTGGGACGACCGGCTGGCGGCGGCCGTCGACCATGCCGACGGCGCATTGCAGTCGGGCCGGCCGGCACCGTTCGCCGCGGCGGACCTCGTTTCGGCGATATGCAGCGACCGCCCCGACGCCGAGCCGCTCGCCTGGGCGCTGGCCGACATGCTGATCGCCGCGATGCTGAAATGGAATTTTGCTGTGCCGTTGCTGATGGCCGAGCGCTATGGGTCGGCCTTCAAGACGGGCCGCGTGCGCCCGGGGGAGCCGGCCTTTGCCCGGGCCGTCTGCCTTGCCCTCACCGAGGCAGCGGGCGCGGCCCTGCGCACCGCCGGTGATATCGCCCGCCGCGCCGAGACGCTGAGGACCGTGGCGCCAAAGGTCCGGACGAAAGGTGCCGGCGCCGTTATCCAAGCCCTGCTTGACGAGGACGCCGTGCCGGCCTCGGCGCCCGGCAGCAACCTGTCCCGCTGGGCCGCGACCCGGCTGTTCGAACGACTGAAGAGTTTCGGCGCCGTGCGCGAGCTCTCCGGCCGATCGTCGTTCCGGATCTACGGGCTGTGACGATGGCCGGGACGAGCGCGACGCCGCAGCCACGCCGCAGCACTAAAAAGATTCCCCAGGATGATGTCCTGTATGACCGGGAACTGGAGGATCTGCCGCCGGAGCTGCGCTGGCGCGAATGGATGCTGCGAGTCGAGGCGGTGATCTTTGCTTCAGCCGAGCCTGTGACCCGCGAGACGCTGGCGCGGGTGGTCGGAAAGGACTGCAGCATCGATCTGATCATCGACGATTTGCGCGAGGAACTCAGTTCCCGGCCCTACGAGCTGGTGTCGGTCGCCGGCGGCTGGCAGCACCGCACCCGGGTGCGGTTCGCGGAGACGATCCGGGCCTCGACAGCGCCGACGCGAGGAGGGGCGGCGGTGCTGTCGGAATTCGAGGCGATGGTGCTGATGGCGGTGGGATATTTCCAGCCGGTGACGCGGGGGGAACTGAGCAAGATTTTCGGGAAGGAGGTCAGCCGCGATACGATCGGGGCGCTGCGTGCTGCCGGGTTTATTTCCTCTGGGCCGCGCAGCCCCACGCCGGGGGCGCCCTATACCTATGTCACGACGAAGCACTTCCTGTCCGCCTTCGGCATGGAAACATTGCGCGACTTGCCGGACATCGAGGCGCTGGAGGATGCTGGATTGCTCAGTCGGCACGCCGTACAGGCGGAGGCCCCGATGACCGAGGCGGATATCGATGAGTAGTGTAGTAAGGTCAAGGTTTCAGAGCAGTAGTCACCCAGAGACAGAGTCTCCACCCAACTCTTTGCACCTAAGCAGCTTCGCAGGCATGATTGAGGATGCTAGTGGCAAGTGCGGCGCTGTCCTGCGGCACGAAACGACCATGGTGGTGCTGCACGACAGCCGACATATCCTGGAGAGGGTAGCCCGCTAACCTTCCTTTACTGGATGAGGTCACTCGCTTCGAGAACATTTTTTTGGGCGTGTTTCAGTTTTGATGGCAAGAAGTCGATACGAGCATCGAGATCTGCCAGAAAGCTCTCGAATGTTCTGTTGATCTGCTCGATACCAAAGCGCCTAGAATACATCCTGCGGACCTCCTTGTCCGCGCGAGGGAAGATTGCATACCAGGGTATGCCGTCATTTTTCTTACGCAGAGCATACAGTTCCGAGCCGATGTCCATGTCACCGAACGAGTAACCGATAATCAGAACGCAAGTTGAGGAAAATCCCGTCATCGCGTTTTGAAGCATCTTTCGGTAGTCTGCGATCATCTCAAGATAGTCGAATTGGGTGATGACGAGCCCACCCTGACCTACGGGTTGGTTGATGTGGCTCAAGCTGCCGTGAGGTTTAAACAGTGCAGTCTGCCCGGCCATCGGACTGCGGTTGGAACAGATTACGTCAAGGACTTTTCCGGATCCCGCATAACCCAGTTCGATCAGTTGGTCATAGTTGGTTGTGAAAAGCGACGCCGGATTGAGATAGGGGAGCGCGAGATGCTGCCACAGCGGCTTGGAGCAATGGAACGCATCTTGTAGGTATTCGCCTAAGACTGTTCTGCCTGTCTTCGCCTCGATGATGGCGGCTGCGTGTTCCAAGCTCATGAGCCGCAGCGTCGACGGATCGAAATTCCCGTCATCAGCCCGCCATTTGTATTTTTCCCAAAGATCGTTGCGGAGCTGGTACGCGTTAGGCAGGGCTCGCCCTGCCTGATTCAGTGCGCCAATTGAAGCCCCGGCTCCGAGGAAAACCGTGACGCGCTTCTGGAAGGACGGCCAGTTGTCTACCAGATCGTCCATATTGTCGTCTTGAATGACCATGCCGAGCCTGCCGTTTGGTCGCTTGCGCGTAGGTTGCGATTTTGACTAAGTTGATAAAGGATTCGCGGAGAAATGGAAGTATGGTCGAGAACACGGTCGGAGGACGGTATCGCCTAAACAAGAAGATCATTACCGGTGATCCCCTCCGTGGCATTCCTGACCTTTGGATGGCTCAGGACTCCGGCGATCTTTATTATGTTAAGATCTGGAAAAAACGTGGTGGTGACCACGTCGAGATGAAAGCTCTCTGGAACCGAGAGGTTCGAGCCCTCTCCCGGCTTCAAGGCTACCCAGGCGCAGCAGAGCTGTTCGTCAGGCTGCAGGACCTGAACTACGATGACCGGCAATACTATGCTGTGCTGGACGGCGGGCGTCGCGTTCTGTTGTCGGAGGTGCTCCGAGATCGAGCCCGGTCCCCATGGCTCTCAAACCTATATGAGTTAGGCAGAAGGCGACCGCTGTGGGAGGGCCTTCTAAGGATAGCGGAGGCCCTATCGCTCCTTCATAGGGAAGGAACTTTGCATCGGGCGTTATCGCCGGCGTCGATTTTCGTTGACCCCGACGGCGCTGGAGAGTTCAGGTTGAGTGGATTTGAATGGTCGCTCCGAGTCGCTGGGACGGACGGCTCGGCCGCGAAGGTCGCTCGAATGTCCCAGGTCGTGGCGCCAGAGCTCGAGAAGGCGGATGGCGAATATTCCACGGCCACCGATTGGTTCGACTTCGGCCTCGTGGCTGCCGAGTTGTTCGGTGTTTCCGCAAGAACCATCAAGAAGCGCGACGCGATCCGGACGGCGGTGACGGGCCTTCAGGCCCTTCGCGACGGAGAGAAAAGCATCATCTTGCGACTGCTTGAGGAAAACCACGAGCAGCGCTTGGCGACGTCAAACGAGGTGCTGTCGGAAATCAGAAACCTGATCCGGGATCTTTCGGTCGTCAATGCTGGATTCGGGCGTAACCTAGTGCTCTCGGTCAGATTGGGTCCGGGAACAAACTTGTCTAAGTCGATTGAAATCAGCTCGCAACGCAAGGCTAAGGCAGACGAGCCATTCAAGCAGCGCGAGTGGATGGAACAGGATCTACGGGGCGATCCACGAGTTACGTCCAGGAACTTGCCGTATCCTCACTTTGTAATTCGAGGCGAGAAGCTCGAGTACAAGATCAAGCCTTGGCGCCTCAACACCCTCGAGACCTGGGATATTGGGTATTGCGAGTCCGTTGAGGCAATTCCGCGGTCTCTAGTTGACGACCAGTATTTCAGTCTGGGACAGCGGCGCCTTGAGATCATCTCATACCCTGACGTGCGGAAGACCTACCAGACTATCCGAGACCGAAGTGCGCCCTGGAATAAGGTTTTTTCCTTCTCGGGAAGCAAGCGTGAGATCCAGCCGCACCTCAAGCTGGTTCATGACTTCTTTAGGGTGACACAGCAGCTAGATACCGTTCTTACCGCGGCCAGGATCTGCCCGGTTCAAATCATCAGCGTCCACCATACTCAACAAGACACCACCATCGTCGTGACGCCGCGAGAAGAGGCGAATAGAAACCTGCTGGCACAGCATCTGGGATTGGCGAGACCGTCGGAGCAGTTGAGAGACTGGTTCAAGCTCGGTGCGGAATTTGTCGGGACAGACGATGACGACGACCCTAACCGGGATACCTACTCGCTCCTGGAGCGAAAGATGGTCGATAGCGAAAGCAGCCAGGCGGACTGGCGATTTCTGGCATCGAGCCCAGAAGCGGACGGTCCGCAATACTTTTTCAGGGCCTCAGGGAATTTTCCGGTACGACCCTCCTTGATGTACCTCGCTCGCAATCATGGTGGAACGATCGCACAAATCAAGCGAAGGTACGAGGCGATCGAGGATCTTCGATCACACGAAAGTCTTCTTAGATTGCTAGGGGATCCGCTAGGAACAAGTCGTCCTAGTGGGGATCAGGAGCCAAAAAAACGGACCCAGATCGAACTGGACGGATCAAAGAACGAGGCCTTGAGGCGGCTCTGGGAGACGCAGCCGTCTTTCGCGCTCCAGGGACCTCCGGGAACCGGGAAGACGACGCTGATCAAGGCGTTCGCGGATCGTCTCTTCAACAGTGATACGTCGGCTCAAATCCTGGTGACGGCGCACTCGCATCATACCGTCGACGACGTCCGGAAGAAGCTCAGCGAGCTGTTTCAAACGATCGAGGAGGACAATAGGCCAATCCTCTTAAGACTAGGTCCCAAGGAGCCGACCGAACACGATGTCGGGCCGGTGACCCAGTCGATGGTTCGTCGGCTGCAAGCCAGCGAACTTGCTGGCCGGGTTCCTGAGCGGCTTAAATCAAGACTTGCGGCTCTGATGCCGGACGCCGCTCTACACGACGAGGCTGCCGACGTCGAACTGCGTACCATGCAGATGCTGATCCAGGACGCTGCGAACGTCACGTTCACAACGTTGAATTCGCCGGACCTGGCCGATCTTTCTGAGAGGGGCCGTAGATTCGACTGGTCCATTATCGAGGAAGCTGGAAAGGCGCATGGCTTCGATATGGCGGTGGCGTTGTCCGAGAGCCATCGCCTCCTGCTCATCGGCGATCACTTTCAACTCCCTCCCTTCAATTCCAAGATATTCAAAGATCTTCTTGGTGATGCACTGAGGGTAAAGCGGGCGATCGAAACTGGCGAAGAGTTTGCACCGCGACTTGTCGATAAATCCATCGTCGATGATGAGGAGGGAGCTGGGTCCTTCGAGGAGCGGTGCGACCAGTGGAGGCGAATGGTCGACCTCTTCGGCCGCATCTTCCAGAACAGTTTGGATGAAAGTGGCACGCGCGGTCCCGCTGCAACACTCACCGACCAGCATCGCATGCACCCTGATATTGCCGACCTCGTTGGCAAAGTCTTCTATCCCGCCGACACTCCCACCGAAACGATCCTGTCGTCGCCTCAGGAAACGTATGAGAAATTCATCGGCGATCCTCCATTTACGATCCTCAAAGACTCCTGGCTGCCGGCCCAGCGCATCGTCTGGTGCGACGTTCCCTGGAAGCAGAAGGTCGAAGACGCAGAAGGTGAAAAGGACGGGATATTTGAATCTCCGTCTGAGACTCGCGCAGTCGTTGACGTTCTTTCGCAACTTCGTGCGCGAGGCGACACTCCCTGTGAAATCCAAGTACTATCCCCGTACAACCACCAGCTCTCTGCGATCAGAGAAGCGGTTCTTGTGGAAAAAAGGACAGGGCTTCTGGAGCATATGTTCTCCTCCCCGTTCGACCTCAGTCATGGCAAGCGGATGGGCGCGACCGTTGACGAATTCCAAGGCAGCGAGGCAGACGTGGTCATCGTGAGCCTCGTTCGAAACAATCCGCTAGTACCTTGGAAGAGCGTCGGTTTCCTGAAGGAGGCGAACCGGATGAACGTGTTGCTGAGCCGCGCCAAGCAGAAGCTGATCATAGTCGGCAGTTGGGATTTCTTCAAATCGCGTTGTACCGAACACACTTCGCCCGACGAGGAATACGCATACATCGGCCGCCTCATGCACCGAATGGAGCAGGCGCGTGAGTCGGGACGCCTTGGATGGGTGGAGGCTTCGCGATGAAAATCTTGTACCTGCCTGTCTTCCGTGCGGCGATCGGCTACCAGGTAAGCTTGGGCAGGAGGTGGAGCCTCCTTGACCACATGCTGCTGGTGGAGTTGAAGACAAATCGTCGATCACTGTCGGACATGGCCGCGCTAGCCAATCTGCCGCCGCGGTTGGTAATTGAATCACTGATCAATCTGTTGCGCTCTGGTTGGATTGAAGTCCGATCCAGCGGGGAGCATACGTTGTTCACGGCGACGCCCGTCGGCGCGAAACGGGCGGAAGATGACGAGCTGCTCCCTGAACTAAGGAGAGAGACCCGTTACGCCTCGCTATGCATGGACCGCGTGACAGGGACATGGCTTCGTACCGATGATCTCGAACTGGTCTATGAACCGGAATTGCCCGAAGACGCCGCGGTTATCGACCCTATACACTTCACCTTGAACTACGACGATCCCGGCGTCCGAGATCTCATCTACCTGAATTCCAGCGAAGGCTTTGATGGCTTCCTGCCTGCAAACAGAGCGCCGTCGCGAACGTATGCACGTATCGTCCTGACTTTCGACGAGGTGCGTCGTGGGCTTCCAAGTTATGCACCACTGAAGCTTCGAGCCGAAATCGAGACGGCCGCGTCGATGGTCTCCGACCTCGATATCGAAGACGACGATCTAACGTCCTGGACAGAAATGCCTGATATGGCTCGCGAGAACGTTTCTGCGGACAGTATCATCGTCGGAGGGCCAGAGCACCTGTCCGCACTTCAGGCAGCTCTGGAAGCGAGCAAAACCCACATCGTGATCCACTCCTGCTTCCTTCATCCTGAAGTGGTCAGGCGGCTTCTTCCCGATATCGAACGCGCCGCCAGACGGAAGGTGCGGATTGATTTGCTGTGGGGGCTGCATTCCGATCCAGAGTCGCCGGAAAAGCCGCGACCCATTCAGGAAACAAACCAGGTTCTGGATACGCTTTCGCCGAACGTTCGATTGCGGGTGCAACTATCGCCGAACTCTTCCGGCTCCCACGCAAAGGTGATCGTCTATGATGATCGGACGACAGGGAAGTGGACGACCATCGTAGGAAGCTGCAATTTCCTGTCGTCGTGGTTTACCGCCATCGACGTGTCGTTCAGAACAGTGAGCCCTAGATTCGCATCAGAGATTTTGAGCCATTTGATTTCCGCTCAGCTACCTGCGTCGGGATCGTGGCCCGCAGTCGTACGAAGATTAAATCGCTGCTGGAACTCGATCAAACTTATTTCCCGCCGGCACCAGGAGGTTGGAACTCACGCCTTGAACCTGATAGCCGATGGCGATCACTACGCCTGCGTCACCATGGCGCGCGACCGGTCGAGGGAAACCGTCGTTCTCGGCTGTGATCTGTTTGGCCTGGCGGCAGAAACATCGGTTTTAGTGCCACTGCAACGTGCAGCGGAACTGGGTAGGAAGCCGTTCCTATTTTACCAGCGCCCAAGCAAGGGTCTCGTCGAAAGCGGACGAGTTCCGGATGTGGGAGAAATCCTCAAGAGGGGAATGACGATTGAGCAAATCCCCGACCTACATGGCAAGTTTCTTGCCTGGGACAAGGACGCGGTTGCAATAACAAGTTTCAACTGGTTATCGACCGTCGTCGATGGCGCGAGAGTAAAGGGCGCTGAACTTGGAGTTCTTATCAACGGACCGGCCGTGGCTGACATTCTGCGCGGAAAATTAATGAGTCTCGGCCTAACGGTTACTCCCGCCTTGATGGAGTGATTATTGTTACGGACGACGTCGAACCCTTCATGACCGATGAGTTGTTGTCTTACGGAGCGCGTGGAGGCTCCGGTCAAGAATAAGTTCGGGCTGTTGCCGCCGTCGACATTGTCCGCGATCGCGGTTTCCCGCAACGCGGGCTTCGGGACCTACTCGCCTACGCACGACGGAGAATAGCGGACTTGAGGTTCGCTTCCTTTCCGGCTGTGTGTCAAACGGAGTGGTCACGGCCCTCGCTAACGAAACGAAGGGCTTTCTCGAGCTTGTGATACCAATCCTCGGACAATATGCTGGCGGTTCGATCCTTGGTGACACGTAAACTGAGCTGCTTTCGAAGTTCGGCGTGGTCCGAAGCTAGCACCTAGCGTTGCCTGCGTTTACGACAACGCGGAACGTCGCTTCCGTGGTCTTCTTGAGGAACAGATCAGTGGTCGCAATAAGGCGTAAGATGTCGTCGCTGACTGTCTCCACACTAGCGCCAGGCTGTACGAGAATTACCTCGAACTCGACTTTCGACTTGCGGGCTTTCTCACGGAAGTACGCCATTTCGCGATGGCCGCCCTTCAAGAACCTTGTGCTGCCGGATGCAGCCCAAAGCCGCTCGCGCCGCTGTAAGACGCCGACCAGCTTCGCAATACCTTTGTGCTTGGTCGAGATGCACTTCTGCGCCTGCCCGCAGACGACGTAAAAGTTGTCTATGATGCCTGAAACCCGGGCGCCAATTGCACCCTTACAGTGGACAAGCGTTAGCTTTGTGGTGGTTTCGTCGACATCCTTGAAGCAAACTAGATCACCAGCCTCGCCAGGACCATCGTCGTTCAAAATCAGACCATATTCGTCATGAATGTGCTCGAAGGCGCGGTATTGGATGGTTTGGGTGTTGCCAGCTTTTCCCATGGACTCGCTGTTGAGAGGAATATTCGAGAAATCCCACGCCTCCAGCTGATCTTTGGGATAGAGACCCGCCTGCAAATTTGTGGGAATGTGATAGCAATTGTAGGAATGAGTGCCATCCGCGTAGCGGATGATGACGGGATCGCGCTGGAGGTATTGCTCCAGCGGTTCTGCGGCCTTGGTAACCTTCTGGAATGAGGCCTTCGGCCCGGACTTATGCTGATAGGCGTAACCTCCCGGGAGCCCTGGTGAGATTTCGAGCCGATATACGGACCTGACGTCCTCGGCTTCGAAGCCGATGCACACCGTGCCGTCCTCCTCAACGGAGTCTATTTCGACATCGACCTCGAAGAGCTGCTTCTCAACGCTCCCGAACAGTACGAACTGCCGCTCCGCGAGGCTAAGCTGTGCTTGCTCACCCCACTCAGCAGAGATCGCGTGAGATGGGTGAGGTGCGAGCAGCTTCTGGGGGCGAAGAAAGCCCTTGATGATATTGGTGACGTCATCGTCGTCTGACGTAACCTTGCCCCATGTGGATTTGGTCCACTCGACCCAGTCGGCAACGGAGCCTGATTTGCGCTGCTGCCAGACCTTGCCTTTTCGCTTGGCACCTCCCCACAGCACGCGTTCACCGTCTTCGTAGCCGACACAGGCGATGTTGTTTAGTTCGGCCTCCGATTTATCGATGTGGCTCAGTCCCTCGGTGACGTTCGTGCCGAAGTAGGTCGTGAAACTGATAGCTCCGACGCGACGCGAGCCTAGGTTCTTGACCAAAGGAAGCTCGACGCCATTGAGGATATTGAAGATGGCATCGCCGCCGAAGAGTTCGGCGTCCTCTCCAGCGACCGCTTTTGCCATTTGCTCGGTGCGCATACGAGCGTAGTCGCTCGCATAGAGCGACAGGACCTTCTGGCCAGCGTCCCATCGGGCAATAATGAGGTCATAGAGGTTGTTTGCTATATTCTGGTAGTCACCCCACTTTACATCCTCAACATGAGCGACGACAGCGATGAGCAGCTTGTCTTGTTCGTCGAGCGCATACCAGCTTTCGGCGTCGCGAGGGAGCGTTTTGGCATATTCCAGCGGCGTCCAGACATGGCATTGGGTCTTGTAGAACTGGGTGGAGATAGCGGGTCGTAGGTTCCACAGAGATAGCTGCGCGGCGAGATCGCCAGTCTGTTTCAACCGCTCAATAACCTCCTGAAGCTGTAGCTCGTCGGCGATACGCTCTTCACTCAGACGACGAATGAGTTTGTCCCAATCAGCACCCTCAGCATACAGGCCGGCGAGCTTCCGCTCAGCTTGAGGGTCGGCAATGTTGGTGATGACAGTAGCATCGCCAACGTCCGTTGGGCCTTTGCGCGTAAAGCGTCCAATAAATTGCAAGGTAATCGCGAGTGATTTGTGGGTATCGTGCAGCGCGGCAACTTTGAGCTGGGGGAAGTCAAAACCTTCGCCGAGCATATCCACGCAGACGATAATTCGCGAACCTGTGTCGCGCCGGTTCCTGAGCGCCTTCAGTGCCGCACGGTTCTGACTGTCGGGGCGATCTGAGTAAACTTTCACCGGATGAAGGTCTGCCGCGATCTGCTCATATATTGCCGCGAGAGCATCAGCTCGCGCTTGAGTCTCAGTGCGAGCGAGCAAAATGTGGTCGCGGTTCAAATCTAGATCACGGCGAAGGGCTGCGACGGCGGCATTGGCAACGGCAAAGTCGCGAGCCTCTTGGTCGCCGTACTCTTCAACGGTCCGCAACTGGATCTTCTTATAATAGCCAGCACGCTGCGCGTCGCCGAGCTTGTAGTTGAAAATGATCTTGCCATCGACGCGCTTCTCGTCCCGTCGAAACGGCGTTGCCGTGAACTGGATGACGCGTTTGGCGTCGAAACGATCGCGTACCGATCGCCAAGTGTTGGCCGTGATGTGGTGGGCTTCGTCGACGAAAAGGTGCGAGCAGCCCTGCGCGAGGGCGGCAACGGCTTCTGGATGGGAAGCATCGAGCGAATTTGGAAGTGTGATGAAGACGTTCGCTTGCTTGAGGAGCGCCTCAGCTTCGTCTGCGCTGCGAATACCGCCGGCGATGACGGCGACGCGCGGGCCGGCCAGTTCCGGCGGGATTGCCAATGCCGTAGGCAGATAACCGAGTGAGAGGAACTTGTCCTCTATTTGGTCGCGGAGAGGAACGCCAGAGACCAGCACCAGTGTATGCTCCGGGCGAAGGTAGACCTGCGCCGCCAACATGGTCTCTGTCTTGCCCGTTCCCGTCGGTAGGACGACCGTCGCGGGCTCGAATGTCTCTCCGACTGCGAAGTGCGCGGCAATGGCATGAAGGGCACCGATCTGAGGGAGACGGAGCCCCGGCTCGTCGTTATCTCCCTCCAGCCGGAAGCTGAACTGATGAGCCCAGGTGTCGAGCAGCTTTTCTGGTGTATTGGCACGATCCAAGAGGACTTCCGCCCGATCCCAGCGCAGCGTCAAGGATGTAGGCGGGTTCGCTCGGTCGAACTCCTCGACGGATGTAACGACCGGCAAGCTGCTCGGCCGCCGTTTCGCGCCTTTGTGCCGGAGAAGCAACTCGTCATAAGGCGGCTTGAGGTCGGTACGAATGATATCGTGCTTCGCAACTTGCGAAGGATAGATGCGGGCGCGCACGGTCGCGCCCCGAAATACTATTTGGCGAACAGTGAAGCGCCCAGCTTTTTGACGTAACTCCGGCAGAGGTGGCAACGTGACGATGCCACGCCAATCCTCGAACAACCCCATTGTTCCCTACTTCCCCACAACATGGCCGCGCTTAAGTTCCCTATAGTGTCGGCAGCAGAAGCTAAGCCCGATCAGTAAAGCTTTCAACCTATGCGCGTTGCTTTTGAGGGCGGCAATGCTCGCAGGCTTGCTCAAGCTGCCCAGTAGGGCACATATCGCGCGTTGCGCTTGCCTTGATCAGGATCGGCAGGTGCGATGCGGCCGAGCTTAATAGATTCGGCGATGACGGCGGAAACGGCCTGATACTCTTCCGGCGCCAGTGAGAAGCGTTCACGGAGAGTCGCGTTGCTCATGTAGTCATGGGTAAGCCAGCGTATGACGCAGTGGAAGAAACATGCCCGCAACTTCTCGGCCTTCGACATCTGGCCGAAGGGCTTCGGCGCAAACAGCACGACCCGCATCGAATTCTCAGACGAGATGAAATCGGGAGCGGGCAGGTGCTGCGCTTCGATTTCGATCAGAGTCTTGTCAAGGCCGCCGCCGCGCTCCTCGCAGAGTCCGAAGGAACGCATCGTCGCAGCGAGTTTCTCGTTTCGCGAACGGCGCTCATCGAGAATGCGATCGGTGCTGATCAAGGAATTGCCCGGATTGGTGACTTCGATGCGGTTTTCATAGATTTCGACTACGGGACCGACGCCGGTTGCCATGAAATCCTGGTGTATGAGAGCGTTGGCGATCACTTCACGAACGGCCGTTTCCGGGAAATGCGGCACCATACGTCGGACGCCGTCGATGTATCGCTCTTCTTTTGGAAGCCGCTCCATCAGAAACCGCATCATTCCTGTAAAGCCGACGGCGTATCCCTTCTTGCCCTCCTGCTCAAAGTCTGAGCGAAATTTGTCGCGACCGGTGTATTTGACGATGCGAACTGTCTTTCCCGCGATGGAAGGAAAGACAGTGACATCGCGCGCCAACATGATTGCCCCCAGGTTGGTGATGTCGAACCTTCCCTCGAGATTATCGAGCAGAAAGCCCGCATCGATCATCTTTCGAATGATCTCTTGAGAATTCTTCGGCTTTGGCTCGCCCGTCAGATCATAAATCGGGTCGGGGTCGAGCGTGGCGAAGACATCGTCGGCCGTGACATTCGATGACGCGACGGCGGTTTCGAAGCGCCGGCGGCCGGTTGCTATCCAGAGCGCGCGTTCGTGCTCAGGAAACTCGGCGAGCTTTTTCTTGTTTTCGCCGATCCGGATAAATTCCGTGCCGGCGAATTTTACAGGCCGTTCATAGGACGGCTCGATAGCAACGACCGAATAGGTCAAGCCATCGCAGACAAAGTCGAGAACCTCAATGAGCACTCGCGGCTCGACCATTCGTGCCAGCCAGTTGGTGAAATCCTCATTGCCTTGTTTGAGTTGCTGCAGGCGAAGCTCTGTGCCAACCCTGTTCCTCGTACGGTCTTCGATTCCGAATACAAGGAAGGCGCGATCTCGCCCCGCTAGCATTGCCGAATTTGCAAGCGCCGACACGTATTCCCCGATTTCGCGTGGATCCTTGTTGTTGACCTTGAATTCCAACCATGCGCTTTCGTTGGGTTCTTCCAGCAATCGGTTGAGAAGTGCGCAGGGGTCGTGAATCGGCATGGTGATTCCTCTTTTATCCCCCTTATATCAGATTCGGTTGGTTCAGAACCTATTTCCAGCGGAAGCCGTGGAGAATTGCAAACAAAAACAAAGCGATGCCGAGTGGCCTTCGACGCGGATTTTTATCCGCGTTTTGATGGAATGGCTTACGGCGATCGCTTTGCAGAGAGCGAAGACAGTCGTTAGTTTTTATCCTGGTTTTGTCAGAATCTGGCCTTCCTACTCCATCTGATATGAGTGAAAACAACAAGATAGGGGCCAAAAAGAAGAGCGGGTTATATCATGCCGTAAGCTTGTTCGCCGGCACCAATGCCGGGGCGTGGCCTGCTAAGGCCAGCTGGCAAACGAACCCAAAATTGCTGATGAAGCCGCGATATGCTGAAACGCCTTGGTCGTGGTAAGCATCCGAAATGGGATTCGGGGTTTTTATTCATCGTTCAGATTCGATTTACGACGACAGCCCGGCGGAACAGTATCAGTTCCCGAGCCAGTATCTCGGCCGCGTGCAAGCCTGCGTCGGAGATTGGATCATATACTACGAGCCGCGCAAGGTTGCAGCGACTCGCGGCTACTTTGCCGTCGCAAAGGTCGCTGAAGTCATTCCGGATCCAAAGGCGCCCGGCATGTATCTGGCGTTCATCGAACTCGGCAGCTACCTCGATTTCATCAATCCTGTTCCGTTCAGTGGGCCGGACGGTGTCATAGAGAGAGGGGTCCTGAATGACGAGGGCCGGATTTCCGGTAGAGCACAGGCCGCAGTGCGTCCGATATCCCCGGCGGATTTCAATCGCATCGTGTCGATTGGCCTCGATGAGCGTCAGCCTGAACTGCCTCGGTTGGATGAACCGGGGGTAACGCCTCCTGCCGACGGATTTGAAGACGGAGCTCAGGCGCCGTTCAAATTTGAGCAAGAGCGCGAGCGGATCACGCAGCTTTCGTCGCGGATCGTTCGCAATCGGCTGTTTCGCCGGCTCGTTTTGCAGGCCTATGATAAACGGTGCGCGATCACGGGCCTGAAGCTCATCAACGGGGGCGGGCGTGCGGAAGTCGATGCCGCGCATATCCGGCCTGTGGAGGCAAACGGCCCCGATACTCTCGGCAATGGCATCGCCCTTTCAGGCACCGCACACTGGATGTTCGACCGCGGGCTGATCGGCCTCTCGGATGAGCTCGAGATCCTGATCTCGCGGCAGGCCAACGATCCGGCAAGCATCCAAGGTCTGATTAACAAGACTGGAAGGGCGATTGTGCCGTCACGAACGTTCGAGCGGCCACACCCTCATTTTCTCCAGTGGCATCGCGAGAATTGCTTCAAGCACTGACTTTTCGGCGGGGGGTAAGTGCCAGGCAGTTCGATTCACATCCCCAGCACTTGAAGTCCAAGTTACAGCCCTTTGATCGCGACAGTCGCACCTGCCAGGTGAAAATGTACGGGCCCATCGGAAGGCTGCAGAAGAATTTTGTCGCTGACTGATTTCACTTCAACGGTTGTCGCAGCACACTGATTTTGCGCGAGTTTTAGCTCGTGCTGATCTACTGTCCTAACAGTTACCTCAACGTCAACAAGGCCATTGTCTCGGCGCGTGATCTGAACCGACGCGCCATCTGTCGCTGTAGCGGCATCGGCGGAGACGCGTTCAGGGCTCTCTTGACGACAAATCATGTAAGGGTGGTCTCTGAAGCTCTCTATGTTACCCTTCCTTCCCGTGGCATCGACATGAAGAAAACCGACCAAGATCTCCTTGTCATTCTGAACTACGGTCACGTGGATGCTATCGCTTGCTTCAACAACTGCTGGGAGCGCGCATGCCAAACCGATTGCGAAAAGGAGTGTCTTCATAGGCTGTTTTTCCAAAGCTGAACAAGAATAGAAGCCCATAAGGCATGAAATGCATTTCCGAACCATTGCTGCAATTCGTCGCGTTTGACATGTGAGGTCACATTTCTGTTCCCCATGGCAACAGAGCCGAAACCACCTCTCTGCTGACGATGTGCCTGTTGGCGGAATGATCATAATCGGTATCGCCCGCCGCCATTTCACTACTTAGCCGGGTTCCGCTGGGTATGATCGCATGCAGGATACTGATTGCACCCCATAAACCGACTATTGTTACGGGCTTTCCTCTCGACAAGCTGTCCGACACGGCATTTGGGACATTGATGTAGAGGATCGCCATCGATGGTTTCGAACCGCAGATTGTCGCCGGCGATTTCGGACAGTTCGCGGATATATCTGGACGGCTCACGGCTATTGGTGAGTAGGAACACACCACGACTTGCGCGCGTCAACGCAACGTAGAAGAGGCGACGCTCTTCGGCAAATTCAAACGTCTCCGGTTGCGGCATGACCAGATTGAGCAGCTCGTCATCCTCGATCCGGCTTGGCACTCCGTAGTCGCCTTCGCTGACATCGAGCAGGATCGTATAGTCGGCCTCGAGCCCCTTGGCGCGATGAAATGACAGTCCCGAAACCTCGATGTGCTCGAATTTTGGCGGTGCCCCCTTCAAAGGATCAAGTTGGTTATAGCGCCACAACACCATGACCTTGAGCTTCTGGTGCTCGTCGCTCCGCCATTGCCCCGCTATCCCCCCAAGGAAGGTATCGAGTCGCTTCAGCAATCGCTGGCAGGCGTCAGCGAAATCAGGTTTGCCGCGATCACCGTCTATCGGAACGACCCGGATCGATCGCGCAATTGCCGGGCGCGTCGAGCGCACCGATTTCTTCAGTTGAGCGGCATTGCGCTGCACGAAGCTGGCAGCCGTGTCGGCGATGAACTGGTTGCAGCGATAGGTCTGCTCCAGACGACCTTGCCAGCTTGCCCCGAAATTTGCTTCGAACTGCGTGAAGATCGTAATGTCCGATCCGGCGAAGCGATAGATCGACTGCCAGTCGTCACCGACGGCAAAGACCTTTGTGAACGGCTTCTGGTGCTTCAGCGCCTTGATCAGTTTCGCGCGCGGCTCGGAAACATCCTGGAACTCGTCGACGAGGATCAGGGAATAGGGGCTCTTATACTGCCCGGTCTCCACGAACTGCGTGGCATTGGCGATCATCGAGTCGAAGTCGATGCGGCCGGCTTCTTCCAGCTTCCGGGAATAGGTCTCCGCGATCTTCCAGACGACCTGTGCAAATTCCTTTGCGCGGGTCCGGTCGTGGAGCGATTTGGCGCGCTCCAGCAGCATGTCTAGGGTCAGGTGGCTGGCGCGGATGTGTTTGGTGCAGACGGCAATCAGCTTGTGATAGTGCTTGATGACAACGGGCTCGAGGGCTTTGACGATTGCGGTGTAGCTTTTTCGTTCGAGCGAAATGTTTCGCTTCCGAAGCTCGGCTTCGAGTGCTGCAATCAACGACCCATTGCTCGCCTGCGCCGACGTCGTCTGGAAGACATCCATCCCAGCCTTGCTGTAGCCGGCCAGCTTGTTTTCGGCATGGGTGACGTAGTCTCTGAAGGGCGACGAACCATTGCCGTTGATGGCCAAGTGCTCGTGGATCGTCTTGCTGGCGGGGTAATAGAAGTCCGGATGGACGTAACGGATCTCGCCGTTTTGCTCTTCGATCGCGATCTGGCGTTCGTACTCGAAATCGACGGAATTGAGCCACAGCCAATTGACGATCGTCTGCTCCTGGAGCGACTTAACGTAGATGCCGGCCAACGTGCCGATGGTCGCATTGCCGTTCCGGCGGCGCACCGACAGGTAGCGATCATAGTCCTCCCTCGAGCCGAACTCTTGGGCCGGAATGTCCGCTTTCGGATGAAGGACAAGGATGTTGACCCAGAGCTCGGCGAATTCCGCATCCGATCGCAGCAGTTCCTCGATGATCCGTTCGATGATCTTCGCTTCGCCGGCGGGGTGCTCAACCCAATCGGCAAGCTGTGGCGGCCGACCGTCGACCTCTTCGATAATGCCGCGACCGAGCGCATGAAACGTGGTCACCTTGCATCCGAGGTCTTCCGGACCGATCGCCAGCTGCCTGCAAATCCGTTCTTTCAGCTCGTCGGCGGCGCTCTTGTTGAAGGCGAGCACGAGCACCTCTTCCGGCCGATAGAGCTGCTTGTCGAGAACATAGGCGACCTTGCCGACCATGGTCGCGGATTTGCCCGATCCGGCTGAGGCGACCAGCAGATTGTTGTCCTCCAGGCGAATGCATGCCTCGCGTTGCTGGTCGGACAATGACCGGCCGTCCAGATTGTCGAAGAACGATCGGTATCTCGACAGCTCTGCCGAAACGAACGCGTCATTATATCTATGCCGCACATCCGGATCGGTGATGAAGGCGAGCGACTGGGGGAGCGCCGCTTTCAGGGCAGGCGGCATCAATTCCGGATCGAATAAAGGGTGCGAAAGCGCGGCGGTGGCTTCACCGGCTACGCTCGCAATGGCCCGGCCAAGGTCGGCTTGGGCCAGATACTGTCGCTTTCCTTCGGTGATGGCCTGCAGTTTCGTATCCACCTCGCTCAATCGGCCGGTGTCTGAGCCGATCAACTCGAAGAGGTGGTTGTTGATGAAGCTGTAAAGATCGGCCGCCAACCGTGTCGCGGCTTCTTCTCCAAGGCAGGAAAGGTTATGGATCCGGTCGCGCGACCGGACTTCGACGGTGTGCCACAGCAATGCCTTGCTGACGGAAATGGCGACGACATCCAGACAGGGAAGTTTGACCGCGTCGCCGACTTCAAGACGTATGGATGCGGGCGAGGACGCGGTCAGCGTCATCTTCCATTTTCCTTGAGGAAGGAACCGTGCAAAAAATCCAGGCCGGTATGTTCGAACACGATCAGACATCAGGGCTCACGCACTACCAGCAAATTCAGTCCGGCAGCCATGCGCAATCGACCCATTCCCGTTCGTAGCGCTTTGCAAAATCCCGCATCTCCCGTGGATTGGCCTCAGGTGTCAGGCAAGCGCGGGCGCAGGTCGTGACCACGTCGCGATAAAAGGCCGGCGAAACCGGCCGGATGCCCTCGTAGTTCATGATCAGTTCGGGAAGGCGTTCCGTGACCGCCTCGCCACGGGGCGCCATGACAAGGGTTGGTGGTGTCCCAAACGCATTGATCAAGACGTATCTCCAGCTCGGGTCGGCCTGTCCCTGAGCGGGAACGAGTTCGCAAGGGCAGGCATCACCGCCCCCGGAAATCTCCTGATAGACCGCTTCGACGGCCTGTGCCTTTCTGGCGATCAGGACGTAGGGACCCGCAGGCGTGTAGCCGCCCATCCGTTCGTCGTATTCGATGCCCAATAGGCGTTCTAGGTCGAAGCGCGCCGACCGGTCGAGGGTGGAACGCTCCGAGATGAACCACTGGAGTTGGCGCAGGGTGATTCCAGCGGCCGCAGCGATCTCCTTCGGCGGATTGGGCCAGCAGGCGACCAGGTTTTTGGCGATTTCGGGCACGTTGTCATACTCGTCGTAGGCCGGGATGTCGTCATCGTCATCGACGTCTTCGGATGGGTCCGATCCCGAATACAGCCACATCCTCCCGGTAAATCCGTCGTGTTTGAAATAGCGTGGCCGATCGGGTGGAAGCGAGGTTTCCCAGGACGACAGCCATGGACCGGCTTCCCACGCCACTTTATCGGGGAGAATGTCTGCCGGTGGTCGCATCGGCAATTCCAGCCACCGTTCGATGTTGTCCTCGAGTTTTCGGTTGCCGAGCCCGCGGGGACCGCTGCCTGCTCGCCAATCGTGATCGTCATGCGCATCACGACAAAGCGCTTCGACGGATGCGGCCGCAGACCGATCGACCGGATCATGCCTTTTCCGCATCCACAGGGAGGCGTCGTGCGCCGAGCGCAACGATGCCGGAGCCGCTTTGTCCTTCGGGTCGGCAACCTCAAGCCGGATGCCGATCTTGGCAATATCCGTCGCCAATGATGGGTCGGCCCGTTCCACGTAGCGGTTCACACGCAGAACATCCGGCAGGCCGCGCAGACCCTCGGCGTTTCTCCATGCCGTCAGCAACACGTCGCGCAATGATTTGCGCTTCTCCATCGTGGAGAACGTCAGCCAGCGGATCGGCAGGCCGGCAACGGTAAGTCCGTAAAGTACGATGGGGTCAAGCCCATACCGTTTGGCGTCCTCCAGTCGTATCGGGTCGCGAACAGCCACGATGCCGTCCTGAGGGTGGTGGAATAGAAATTTTGCGGTTGAGACATAAAAATGATGTTCGCGGATCGGCTGTTGCGCCTGATTGTCCATGGCTATGCTCAAAATCGTCAAATCATTGTCCGGCATCCTACGATTTCGACGGCGCTGTCCAAAGCAGTTCTTTGCCTCGAATAGTGCTTGTCCGCAGTTCCCCCGCCGCCGCTGGCTCTGTGCGATGTGCACCTGATCGGTGGCGTCGTTGCTTGCGTCTATGCCGATGCGTATTGTGGCCGGCCATGCCGCAATCGGATCGGAATAGAATGACCTCACAACTCGACTTCTTTGCAGCTCCTGTTTTGTCGGCCACCACGAAGGTGGCCAAGCCGCAGGCTGTTGCTGGAAGTCGGCAGGATAACATCGGTTCTGATGACGAGGCCATGGCCTGCCATCTGGAAGCGACCGGCAACTATCGTGTCCTGCGAAAGCTTTCGCCCCGACCAGTTGTCGAGCGCGCTCGGTCCGAATTTTCACGCCAGGGCGTGATCCTCGACACCGAAACCACCGGCCTCAACTATCGCTCCGACGAAATCATCGAAATCGGTGTGATAGCCTTCAGTTTCAATGACGCAGGCGAGATTGGTGATGTCACCGGCGTCTATGGCGGACTTCAGCAGCCGACCGTTCCCATCCCAGCCGAAATTACTCGGCTGACCGGCATCACCGATGACATGGTCGCCGGTCAGGTGATCGACATTGCGCGCCTGAAATCCCTCATTGAGCCGGCCGACCTGATTATTGCCCACAACGCCGGTTTCGACCGTCCCTTTTGTGAAGCCTTCTCGCCGATCTTTGTTCACAAGGCCTGGGCCTGCTCTGTGTCCGAGATCGACTGGTCGGGACGCGGCTTCGAGGGAAGCAAGCTCGGCTACCTGATCGGCCAGTCGGGCTATTTCCACGAAGGGCACCGGGCTGTCGACGATTGTTTCGCACTATTGGAGGTGCTCGGACAGACACGGTCCGGTTCGACCGCGGCGCCATTCGCGGAACTCTATCAGGCCAGTCAGCGGTCGCGGGTCCGCATCTACGCGGAAAACAGCCCATTCGACATGAAGGACCAGCTCAAGACGCGCGGCTATCGCTGGTCCGACGGTTCCGACGGCCGCCCGAAATCCTGGTGGGTTGAACTGCCCGAAGAGAAGCTCGACGAGGAACTGCATTTTCTGCGGACAGAGATTTATCGCTGGGATGCCGATCCACCGGTCAAATATCTGACCGCGTTCGATCGCTTCGGGGCTGCTTGAATGGTCGGGAGGCGCGATGACGACCATTCTGGGGATTGATGCAGCCTGGACGGCGACACAGCCGAGCGGTGTCGCGCTGGTTTCCTCCATGGGTGGCGATTGGCGCCTGATCTTCGCGGGGTCGTCTTATCGTCAACTCCTGGCCCACGCCGATGAGGGGCCGATCTCCACGTCCCGCCCTTCCGGTTCGGTCGCAGAACCCGCGGCTCTTCTCGCCGCAGCTGCAAAAATCGCTGGAGCGCCTGTCGATCTCGTGGCCGTGGATATGCCTCTGTCTCGTGAGCCGATCGCAGCGCGGCGCGTGTCGGACAATCTGGTCTCGGCAGCTTACGGCGCCCGGCACTGCAGCACCCACACACCGAGCGCGATCAGGCCCGGCAAGATCAGCGATGGTTTGAAGAGCGGCTTCGAGTGCTGCGGGTACGGACTGCTGACGCGGGAGGTTAGCGCGCCGGGCCTGTTGGAAGTCTACCCGCATCCGGCCCTGGTCGAACTGATGCGCGCCGAAAAGCGGCTGCCTTACAAGCAGGCGAAGACGCGCAACTATTGGCCAATGGAAACCCCCGTCAGCCGGCGCAGCAAACTCTTCGAAACCTGGAGCGCGATCGTCGCCAGCCTCGACCTGGAAATAAAAGGCGCTTCCGAGATATTGCGGCTACCTCCGTTTGAAGCTCCATCATGGCAGTTGAAGGCGTTTGAGGACATGCTCGACGCGGTCATTTGCGCGTGGGCCGGCATATGCGTTTTCGAGGGAACCGCCGTGCCGTTCGGCGACGACACGTCTGCGATCTGGATACCCCAATCGGAGCTTCTGGCGTCGCGGCGGGGTCGGCGATGATCGGATTACTGGGGCAATGGATCGAACACCGCCGAGAGCTTCGCCGCCGCTGGCAGGAAGACGCCAAGCGACTGGCCGCAGCCGACCCGGTCAATGCCTATTATGAAGCGCAGCGAAGAGCTGCACGCAGCCGGGCGCAAGGGAATGCCGCCGAATCCTGGCATTGGGCCAAGGTCGCCAGCGAAGTCGCCCGCATCGAGCCGCGTGCCGAGATGGACTTCGAGGTCGTCAAGGCCATCGCCGATCAGGAAGCCGCCGGTCGCAGCTGAACGGCTGAACGGCGGATAACGCACAACACTCTGGCCGCGGCGATCGCTGTGCCGCGAGTGAACGATCTGTGCCGGAACCCCCCGCCCATCCGAAGCAAACCAATCCCGCTCTCAGATGATGGCGTCCTGGACCAGGTCCGGATCTCCGACGATCAACCCGTTGAGGGTCCGCTACGCACGCGTGCGGCCGCTCGGCTTCGCCTTCGCGGTGATCGCGACCGTCCCCGGTCCTTCGAGGAGCCATCGAGCGGGATCGGCCCGCTCCGGACGGAGGTTTCTCACATGGCACAGGATCTTGCTCTCGCTCAGTCTCATGCCTTCGCACTTGCCCGCACCCTCATGGTCCCGGTCACGCTGTTCAGGTCCGGCGACGAATTCGGCGTCGTCGTCAGCGACGAAATCGACGCCGAGGACGATCTCGACATTATTCACGAATTCGACCCCTACGATCGCCGGCCGGCTCATTGAGCCGGCATTTCCCTTCATGGGTGCCGCTTGCGAGCGGCAGGCGGCAAGGGAGGCTTCGCCGCGCCTGGCACGGGCCGTCGGCGCGAAGGTGCAGATCTGCAGATTGCCAGCCACGCCCTTGCCCCCTTTGCTCTTCGCGGACCGGGGCAGGCGGTTCCGCAAATTGCGGGAAGAGAAAAAGAGGACAAGAAAGGCGGACGCGAACGCGCCGGCAAACACATGAGAAAAGAAGAGCTGGAGGACCTGCGGGACCGGGTTCCGTGCGGCGCCCTGCTGGAGCAGGCGGGCTTTGCGGTGGACAGGCAGGAAAGCACACGCAGGGCCGTCAAATACCGGCGGGGAGCGGAAATCGTCATCGTCATCCATGAGGGGCGGGGATGGTTCGATCCCCTCTCCGACGCGAAAGGCGACGTCTTCAGCCTGGCCGGGCACCTCGACGGTATAGCCTTCATCGAAGCGCTCGACCGCATCGCTTCATTGGTCGGCTTCGTGTCCAGGGAGCCGGTCTGGACCCCATCCGTGGGCGCGTCCATTCCGTCCAGACCCATTCAGGACCGATGGGAGCAACGCCGCAAACCATGGCGAGGCTCGATGACCTGGCGCTATCTGCGGGAGGAGCGCTGCCTGCCCGAGGCGATCATTCGCGACGCCGTGCGGCTCAACGTGCTGCGGGAAGGCCCGCATGGCAGCATGTGGGCCGCCCATCTCGATGATGAGGGCGTCGTCACCGGTTGGGAGGAACGTGGCCCCGACTGGCGTGGCTTTGCAACCGGCGGAACGAAGGTCCTCTTCCGGTTCGGTCCGATGGACGCCTTGCGACTATGCGTGACGGAGGCGGCGATCGACGCCATGAGCCTGGCCGCCTTTGAAGGTGCGAGAGAAGGCAGTCAGTATCTCAGCACCGGCGGGGGATGGTCGCCGGCGACAGATGCCGCGCTCTGCAAGCTCGCCGCGCGTCTCGGCGTCCAGCTCGTCGCCGCAACGGACGCCAATGGCCAGGGCGAGACCTTCGCTGGCCGGCTGCGCGACATCGCCGATGCGGCCGGTTGCGACTGGCTGCGTCTCATGCCGCCGGTCGAGGACTGGAACGACGCGCTCAGGGCGCGGGAGAAGGAAAAGAAGGAACGGAAAAGGGAGAGAAGCGGAAGAGGCCTGCCGCATGCCCGCCGGCCGCGTCAAGGGTGAAGCTTCGCCCGGCTGAAGCCGGCCCTTGACCCGTCCGGACGGAGAGGCGGCCTTGGGGGAGGGGTCAGGAAGGGCTGAAGAGGAGATGGCGACCATGAGGTTCCGCCGCGCTTTCGCCCCGACGAAGGCCAAAAGGAGCCCACTCATGACCCTCTCTCCCATCCGCAAAGTCTTTCAGGGCATCGCCGACCGGCACCAGATGTTCCGCATGTTCGACCGCCATGCGGGACGCCCGAACCGGTGGGCGGACGACGACGGCGGGCTTTACCGCGGCGAGTGGTTCGAAATCCGTGAGCGTGAACATGACTATATGTTCGAGATCCTGCCGCCGCTCTGGATGCGGGGCGACATGTTCGCCATGCGCGAATTCCTCACCGGCTCGATCACCTCGATTTTCTTCACCCTGTCGATCGACGGCCGTATCCGGCATTTCCATGGATATTGCGACGTGGCCGACAAAGGATCCTGCGAGCGTATGCGTGCCGCGATCGTGGAGCGCGAATCCCGTCCCGTCCGGGCAATGACGCGCGAGGAGCGCCTCGAGCATATCTGGTCGAGCACGGCCGACGATTATCGCGGCTATGCCGGCGAGCGCTGGCCGGAGGCCGATCGCGGCAAGCGCACGGTCATGTTCTTCGCCAAGCCAGGCGCCACGACATGCAAGCTGCTCGACCACCTGACTGACACGGAGATCGCGGCAAAGCTGCCGGTGCATCTGCGTTACCTGCCCGACGCCCTCGCGGCATGAGGAGGGCGGATAATGTTCACCTTCTCCATCGCCGAAATGCGCGCCGTGCTCGATCGCGGCCGCGCCGACGCTGACGCCAATGGCGGATATCGCGTTCCCTATCAGGGAATATCGCCGGAAACAGACGCCAGACCCGGCCTGTGGCTGGTCGGTGATGAGGGCGTCTACCTTCTCTCGAACGGCAAACTCGCCGAGGGCCAGCGCCCGTTCGTCGTCTACGCCGAGGAATGCGACCCGAAAACCAATCCCGACACTTGGCACTACAAGCGCCGACACTTTGGCGGCGATGACGGCGTCGAGTTCATCGATGCCGTCGAACTCGAACGGCTGACGGCGGCCGCGCCGGACGCGACGCATCTTCAGATCACCATGGACGACACGTCCCTATCCCTCAGCCTGATCCGCCGCTGACCGCGGCGCTTTCGCCTCACCCACCCAATCTCGCGCGACCGAACCGCCTGCATTGCCGGCGGGCAAACCGGCGCGCGCCCTCAAACAGGAGAATCTTTCAAATGGCGCATGACGATCCCTTCACCCTCGACATGTTCGGCTCAAGCGCGCTGTCGTCCGGGTTCGGCCTCGGTGTCACCGCCTTCGGTGGTTTCGCACCGGAGCCGGCGAATGACGACGATCCCGATCCGACGCCGCCGGCGCCCGCACCGGCGATGCCGCGCGCAGCCCCGCGAAAGCCTGCCGTCCGCAAACAAGGCGATCGCACCAACTTCTATCTCGAAGACGGCGAGGATCGTGGTCTCGCCGCATCCTGGAAGGAGCGGGCGAGGATGAACGTCGCGGCCATCCTGATCGCCAGCGAGATCGAGAAGCTCGACATTCCGGTGACCCGCGAGCAGCAGAAGAGACTGATCCGCTTCACCGGATTCGGCGCTGGCGAATTGGCCAATGGCATGTTCCGCCGGCCGGGCGAAGTCGAATTCCGGGAGGGCTGGGACGATCTCGGCTCGTCGCTCGAGAATGCAGTGTCCGAGAGCGACTATTCCAGCCTGTCGCGTTGCACGCAGTATGCCCATTTCACGCCGGAATTCATCATCCGGGCGATCTGGGCAGGTTTGCAGCGCTTGGGCTGGCGCGGCGGTCGTGTGCTGGAGCCGGGCATTGGCACGGGGCTGTTTCCGGCGCTGAAGCCGGAGGAATATCGCGACAGGAGCTATGTGACCGGGATCGAGCTCGATCCTGTCACCGCGCGTATCGCGCGGCTGCTTCAACCGAAGGCCCGGATCATCGAGGGCGATTTCGCGCGCACCGAGCTTGCGCCGATCTACGATCTCGCCATCGGCAATCCACCGTTTTCCGATCGCACCGTGCGTTCCGACCGGCAATATCGCTCGCTCGGTCTGCGCCTGCACGACTACTTCATCGCGAAGTCCATCGACCTGCTGAAACCCGGCGCTTTCGCCGCCTTCGTCACCAGTTCCGGTACGATGGACAAGGCCGACGCGACCGCCCGCGAGCATATCGCCAAATCCGCCGACCTGATCGCGGCGATCCGCCTGCCCGAAGGCAGTTTCCGGCGCGACGCCGGCACGGACGTGGTGGTCGACATCCTGTTCTTCCGCAAACGCAAGGCGGGCGAACGGACAAGTGATCTCGCCTGGCTCGATCTGGAGGAGGTGCGGGCCGCAACGCAAGACGAGGGCGCGATCCGCGTCAATCGCTGGTTCGCGCGCCATCCCGATTTCGTGCTCGGCGACCACGCACTGACATCTGGCCCGTGCGGCGAGACCTATACATGCCGACCGCGTGCCTGCGAAGACCTTGAGGCGGTGCTGCAGCGGGCCATCCTCCTACTTCCCGAAGGCCGCTACGACGGCGAGCCGACCGAGATCGACATCGACCTCGAAACCGAGCTTGGTGAGATCGTCGATCTCCGTCCCCGATCCGAACAGGTTCGCGAAGGCAGCTTCTTCATCGACAACCGCCATGGCCTCATGCAGATGGTCGATGGCGCGCCGGTTCAGATCAAGGTCCGCAAGGGCCGCTCCACCGAAGGCATTCCGGAAAAGCATGTCCGCATCATCCACAAGCTGATCCCGGTCCGCGATGCCGTGCGCGAGGTGCTGAAGGCCCAAGAGCAGGATCGCCCGTGGCGGGATATGCAGGTGCGTTTGCGCATCGCCTGGTCGTCCTTCGTCCGCGATTTCGGTCCGATCAACCACACCACGGTTTCCATCACCGAGAATGACGAAACCGGAGAAGTGCGTGAGGTTCACCGCCAGCCGAACCTTGCACCCTTCCGCGACGACCCCGATTGCTGGCTGGTCGCCTCGATCGAGGATTACGACCTCGAGACCGACACGGCGCGGCCGGGTCCGATCTTCTCCGAACGGGTGATCTCGCCGCCGGTCTCGCCTGACATCACCAGCGCCGCGGACGCGCTGGCCGTGGTTCTGAACGAACGCGGCCGCGTCGATATCGAGCACATCGCTGAGCTGCTGCACCGAGACGTGCAAGCTGTCATCGCCGAACTGGGCGACGCCATCTTCCGCGATCCGGCCGACGGTTCCTGGCAGACCTCGGATGCCTATCTCTCCGGTCCGGTCCGCACGAAGCTTGCCGGGGCGGAGGCGGCCGCCGAACTCGACGCGGAGTTCCGGCGCAATGTCGTCGCGCTTCAGGCGGTGCAGCCCGCTGATCTCGGTCCATCGGACATCACAGCGCGCCTCGGTGCACCATGGATCCCTGCCTCCGACGTCGTTGCCTTCGTGCGTGAGATGATGGGTGCGGAAATCCGCATCCATCATATGCCGGAACTGGGGTCATGGACGGTTGAGGCAAGGCAGCTTGGCTATACGGCCGCCGGCACGTCAGAATGGGGCACCAGCCGCCGCGACGCCGGCGAACTGCTCGCCGATGCGCTGAACTCCCGCGTGCCGCAGATCTTCGACACGATCAAGGAGGCCGGCGGTGAGCGCCGGGTGCTGAACGTCATCGACACGGAAGCAGCGCGCGACAAGCTGCAGAAGATCAGGCAAGCCTTCCAGACCTGGGTCTGGACCGATCCGGATCGCACCGACCGGCTGGCGCGGGTCTACAACGACCGCTTCAACAACATCGCGCCGAGGAAATTCGACGGCTCGCATCTCCAGCTTCCGGGCGCCTCAGGCGCCTTTACTCTTTATGGCCACCAGAAACGCGGCATCTGGCGGATCATCTCTTCCGGCTCGACTTATCTTGCGCATGCCGTTGGCGCCGGCAAGACCATGACCATGGCGGCAAGCATCATGGAGCAGCGCCGCCTCGGGCTGATCGCCAAGGCGATGCTGGTCGTGCCCGGTCATTGCCTGGCGCAGGCGGGAAGAGAATTCCTGGCGCTCTACCCGTCGGCCAATATTCTCGTCGCCGACGAGACCAATTTTACCAAAGACAAGCGTCAGCGTTTCCTGTCGCGGGCCGCGACCGCCGTCTGGGATGCGATCATCATCACCCATTCGGCGTTCAGGTTCATCGGCGTGCCCTCGGCGTTCGAGCAACAGATGATCCAGGACGAGCTGCAGCTCTATGAGGATCTGCTGGTGAAGGTCGATGCCGAGGATCGGGTGTCGCGCAAACGGCTGGAACGGCTGAAGGAGGGTCTGCAGGAGCGCCTCGAAGCCTTGTCCACCCGCAAGGACGATCTCCTGACGATTTCGGAGATGGGCGTCGACCAGATTGTCGTCGACGAGGCGCAGGAATTCCGCAAGCTCTCCTTCGCCACCAATATGTCGACACTGAAGGGGATCGACCCGAACGGCTCGCAGAAGGCCTGGGATCTCTATGTGAAGAGCCGTTTCATCGAGACGAAGAATCCGGGCCGCGCCCTGGTGCTGGCGTCGGGCACCCCGATCACCAACACGCTGGGCGAAATGTTCTCGATCCAGCGGCTGCTCGGTCATGAGGCTTTACGCGAACGGGGCTTGCACGAGTTCGATGCCTGGGCGAGCAATTTCGGCGACGAGAAGACGGAGCTGGAATTGCAACCGTCCGGCAAATACAAGCCGGTGAGCCGCTTCGCGTCCTTCGTGAATGTGCCCGAACTGATCGCCATGTTCCGCGCCTTCGCCGATGTGGTGATGCCGGAGGACCTGAAGGCCTATGTGAAGGTGCCGGAGATCGCCACCGGCAAGCGGCAGATTCTCACCGCCGCACCGACACCCGCCTTCAAGGCCTATCAACAGATCCTGGAAACCCGCATCAAGGCCATCGAGGAGCGCGACCGTCCACCCGAGCCCGGTGACGACATCCTGCTTTCCGTCATCACCGACGGACGCCATGCGGCGATCGACCTGCGTCTGGTCATGCCTGACATGGATGACGAGCCGGAGAACAAGCTCAATCTTCTCATCCGCAATGCCCACCGGATCTGGCAGGAAACTGCGCAGAACAGCTATGTCCGCCCGGACGGCAAGGCATACGAACTGCCCGGCGCCGCGCAAATGATCTTTTCCGATCTCGGCACGATCAATGTCGAAAAGGCGCGCGGCTTCTCGGCCTATCGCTGGATCCGCGACGAGCTGATCCGCATGGGCGTGCCGGCATCGGAAATCGCCTTCATGCAGGACTACAAGAAGACGGAAGCGAAGCAGCGCCTGTTCGGCGATGTGCGCGCCGGAAGAGTCCGCTTCCTCATCGGCAGTTCCGAAACCATGGGCACGGGTGTCAATGCGCAGCTTCGTCTGAAGGCGCTGCATCACCTCGATGTGCCCTGGCTGCCGTCGCAGATCGAGCAGCGCGAGGGCCGGATCGTCCGCCAGGGCAACCAGCATGACGGCGTCGATATCTACGCCTATGCCACGCAAGGTTCGCTCGACGCGACGATGTGGCAGCAGAACGAGCGCAAGGCCCGCTTCATCGCCGCCGCCCTTTCCGGCGATACCTCGATCCGCAGGCTCGAAGACCTGAATGAAGGCCAGGCGAACCAGTTCGCCATGGCGAAAGCGATTGCCAGTGGTGATGAGCGCCTGATGCACAAAGCGGGACTTGAAGCCGACATCGCCCGTCTGGAACGGTTGCGCGCCGCCCATGATGACGATCTCTTCGCAGTCCGCCGGCAGATCCGCGACGCGGAGCGCGAGATCGAAACGGCGACCCGCCGCATCCGTGAAATCGCCCAGGATATCGAACGCCGAGTTCTGACGTCAGGCGACGCCTTCGCGATGACCGTGATGGGCAAGCCGTTCATGGAGCGGAAAGACGCCGGTCGGGCGTTGATGAAGGAAATCCTCACCCTCGTCCAGCTCAGCCAGGAAGGCGAGCTTCATATCGCCTCGATCGGCGGCTTCGATCTCGTCTATGACGGCGAGCGTTTTGGCCGCGGTGACAATTACCACTACCAGACGCTGCTCCAGCGGACGGGTGCGGATTACGAGATCGAATTGCCGGTCACCGTCACACCGCTCGGCGCGGTCTCCCGCCTCGAGCACGCGCTCAGCGGTTTCGAGGAGGAGCGGGATCGTTATCGCCAGCGCCTGGAAGAGTATCAGCGACGGCTGACCTCCTACCGGTCGCGGCAGGGCGGCGCCTTTGCCTTTGCCGACGAGCTGGCGGAGAAGCGCAGGGCGTTGCGGGAGGTGGAGGAGGCGCTTGCCGCCGACGCGCGTGATGGACTGCAGGCGGCCTGAACGGCCGTATCACGCCGATTTTGAATGCACCGCAGCATCTGCATAGCTGCATTGCGCAAAAAGTGGTATGCGATTGGTCAGAAAAAGGGCATGTTGCCTATAGCTGATGCACATGGCGGTCACTCCTCCCAGTTCCGCCGCACCAGCTGTTCCCCTCTGGAGGTTTATTGACCTTCACACTTTAAAGGGCCGCGGCTTCCGCTGGCCCTCTTTTTTTATCAGGGCAACCTCTTCCACCGGCGATGAGTGGTTCACGCCTGCCCCTGCTCAACGATATGATCCAGCATGTCGCGAATAAAGACGCTTGGGTAGACGGCGAAGCGGTCCCCATTTGCGTTCGTGACGATGCCGTCGAAACGCAGGAACCTTTCCCTCAAACCGCGCCTGACGATCGAAAACACTGGCGATCCGCTCAACCCGTCGGGGTCGACACTGTCTCGTGTTGATCGTTTGTGTTTGACGAAGATGTTCCTGTGTTCAGTATCCAGCAGCTGCGGCCCTGCCGCTTCCAGATCCTGCCTGATCCATCGCATGGTGAAATTGGAAAGCCTCGTTGGGTCGTCAGGGTCGAGCTCAATGATGTTTGAACTGGTGGGATAACCGATCAGGAACGAGTAATCGACCGCAACGTGTTCCGCGTCCGACCAGAGCACCTCGGTCAGATCGAGATGGACAGTTCGCGCAGGTTCGTGCCCGAACGCGAAAAATATCAGATCCCGGAGTGACTGATGATCCGGATTTTCGACGACAGGGATATGCAGGTTGGTTGGCGGAATTGCGAGGTTCTGGCCTGCGCTCTTCACGACAACGACAAATTTCTCTGCCGGAGGCGCGCCGACCGAGACGTCCGTTTGATGAGCCGTCGAGATCGCTACGCTCGCACCCCGATATCTGCCGAGAAAGGCTGAGCCGAAGAACCTTAGCTCGTAGACCTCGTCGGCTGTCGAAAACAAGGCGGGGCGAACAAAGCGGTGCATCGCGTCGGGCGCGTTCTTGAACGGGATGAAGGTTCCGTTGATGCATACGCTCATGTTCGCTTGGGCCAAAGCCCATGTCGGTATCGTCACTCAAGTCTCCTTCCGCAACCCGTCGCTGTCGCCGTTGAAAGGTCGGAAGGAAAGGTTCTAGAGGAAAAAGAAAAGGTGGGAAGAGGGAGTACTCGCAGATCGGCCCTCCCGTCGACGCTCTCGCTCAACCGCCCCCTCCTCACCCCTGTCCGTCGTTCTCGCAAAGCTTTGCTCCGCTCGCCCTGACGGGCAGGGCCGCTCGGGCGCAGTTGCGCCGGTCTGTCCGCTCTGCGGTCCGGGAAGTGTCTTCGGAAAAACTGAAGACGGAAGGGGTGGCAACCGCCGCTCCGGAATCCTTAAAGGAGCAAATCCCATGCAGATCCTCAAACTCGACCCGCGTGCGCTGAAGGACAATCCCGACGACGCCCGCCGCTCGAAATCATCGCCGCAGGCGGATGCGCTGCTGCTGGCGACGGTGAAAGCTGTCGGCATAATCCAGCCGCCGGTCATTTCGCCCGAAACCGATGGCGGCAACGGCTACATCATCCAGGCCGGCCACCGCCGCGTCAAACAGGCGATCGCCGCCGGCCTCGAGGAGATCGAGGTGCTGGTGACCGATGCGGCCAACGACAATGGCGCAATGCGCTCTATGATCGAAAACATCGCGCGGGAGCCGCTTAACGCGATCGACCAATGGCGCGGCACGGAACGGCTTGTGGCCCTCGGCTGGACCGAGGAGGCGATCGCCATGGCGCTGGCATTGCCGGTTCGCCAGATCCGCAAGCTCCGGCTTCTCGCCAACGTGCTTCCCGCGATGCTCGACCAGATGGCCAAGGGCGACATGCCCAACGAACAGCAGTTGCGCACCATCGCGGCAGCCGCGATCGACGAGCAGAAGGAAGTCTGGAAGGCCAATAAGCCGAAGAAGGGCGACACGGCGGCCTGGTGGCAGATTGCCAATGCCCTGTCGAAGACCCGCATGTATGCACGCGACGCCAGTTTCGGCGACGATCTGCGTGCGGCCTATGGCATCGAGTGGGCGGAAGACCTGTTCGGGCCCGCCGACGAGGACAATCGCTACACCACCAATGTCGAGGCCTTCCTCGGCGCCCAGCAGGAATGGATGACGGCGAACCTTCCGAAGAAGGGCGCGATCGTCGAGGCGAACTCCTGGGGCCAGCCGGAACTGCCGAAGAAGGCCGAGCGTGTCTACGGCAAACCTTCCAAGTCCGACCACGTTGCCATGTATCTCGACCGCGACGGCAAGGTGCAGTCGGTCGCCTTCCGCATGCCCGAGGACAAGAACAAGGCCAAGGGCGGCACGTCGGCCGTCGCCGGGCAGGACAACGTTCATGACGGCTCGATCGTGGATGCGCCGAAGCCGCGTCCCGACGTCACGCAGAAGGGCCTGGACATGATCGGCGACTTTCGCACCGATGCGCTGCATGAGGCGCTCAGCCGGGCGCCGATCGAGGACGATATGCTCATCGCGCTGCTGGTGCTTGCCTTTGCCGGTCAGAATGTCCGGGTCGACAGCGGCGCCGGCGATACCGTGTTCGGCAAGCGGTTCACGCGTCACGCTGCGACCCTCTTTTCCGAGGACGGCAGGCTCGCCTTCGACATGGAGACGGTGCGGGTGGCGGCGCGCTCGGTGCTGATCGACGTGCTCTCGTGCCGGCGCGGGATGTCGAACAGCGGCATCGTTTCCCGCATCGCCGGCGACGTCATCGGCGCCGACGGTTACCTGCCGAACATGGGCTCGGAGGATTTCCTGCTGTGCCTGTCGCGGCAGGCTCTTGAGAAGGCGGCGGGCGAGGCGAACGTGCTGCCGCGCCCGCGGGTGCGGGAGACCCGCGCGGCCCTGGTCGAGCACTTCAAAGACGGGCACTTCGTCCATGCGTCGGCGCTCTTCGCGCCGGATCCTGAAGGTGTCGCCGATCTGATCAGGCAGGGCGAGACGTTCGATGAGAGAGAGGCCGGCCTCGACGGAAACGAGGTCCTTGATCCGTTTGAGCGCACAGGCGATGGTCCCGGCCCCTTCGAGGATGCCCCCGAAGCGTCCGATGCCGATGAAGAGCAGGACGCCTATCGCGTCGCGGCGGAATAGCCGACCGCCTTTTCCCTCCCGAATGACGATCGCCGCCGGCCGCCCCGGCGGCGCTTTCGTTTCCATCAACCGCAGAACCGGAACTGGAGCTTTCTCATGTCCGCGTCCCTCATCTTCGATCTCGCCCCGATCGGCTCCCTCGTGTCCTGGTCGGACGGCACACCCCGCCCGCCGGAACGTTTCCACAAGAAGCTCGCCGCCTGGCAAACCAGAAACAGCCAGGGCAGGCTCATCCGCAAGGAAGGGCCGCGCAAGCTCGGCAGCTACACGTCGCCGGGGTATTTTACGCTCCATCAGGAGGACATCGGCGGCAAGTCCATGATCCTCGTCACCCTCCACCGGACCTTCGGGCTCGACTCCGATCTCACCTTCAAGGTCCTTGAGCGCCCGCGGCTCGGCGCAGTGCGCATCTTCAACCGCGCCGGCGAGACGCGCGAACTGCTCCACCTCGCTGAGGACCGGGAGGCTGCCGAGGCCTGGTTGCAGTCTCGTCGCTACCCGAGCGCCGTGCTCGAGGCGGTGACGCCCGAGGAAGCAGCCGCAAAGGCGGATGACGGGAGGATCGCGCCATGAACACGATGCCCATCCAATCGCAAACCCGGGAGGTCGATAGCGACGATATTGCTGGCGTGGAATTCGGCCGCGCTGAAGGCATGGCCGTTGCGCGGGTCGGCGATCTCGTTTTTGCCATGCTGCCATCCCGCGATGGCGGGCATCTGCTGGCGAGCGCCTGGCGCGTCTCGCGGCCGCTTGCCGCGCTCAGACGCGACGATTTCTATTCGTACCATGGCCCGGTCGAGGATGAGGCCGCATTCCGCGCGCGCATGATCGAGCAGGCCGAGCATAGTCGCGAGCTTCGGGCGCTCGCACGCCGGACTGTCCGCATTGCCTGCAATACGCCGTGGGGACCATCGCAAGGCGCCACGCTCTATGCGGAAGGTGTCGTCGCCCACACGACGGCAGGCCATGGCGGCTTCTCGCTTTCGCCCGAGCGAAACGCAAAAGTCCACCCGCTGCTTCGTTCGCGGGACGGCTTCTATGAGGAAGATTCTGCCTGGGCCGCCGTTGCCATTACCTTCCCCGACCTCTTCACCGGTTTCGAGCGGCGTTCGGCGGAAGCAACGATCAAGGATTGGCGGCCCGACGCCTGGGAGGCGATGTCCGGAACAATCCTCGCGCCTGGTGAATCTCATGTGAAGGACCGGCGCGCCTTCGAACGGGAACATGCCGGCGACTGGATCGTGATATCAGCACTTCACTCTTATCATCATCCCGGCATGACCGAGGTGATCGCCACCCGCGGCGGAAGACGTGATGCTCATGTCGAAGAACGGCGCTTCCTGGTTGCGTCCACCGAATACCAGGTCGGGCGGTTCGGCTTCGTCATTGACGCGGCGCGGCATGCCGCCTATGACGGCCCGTCGAGCTTCGTCACATGGACGGGGAGGACGAGGCCATGATGCCCTCCATCGATCGTCAGGCTCGGTTGCGCCGCATGGAAGAGGCCTGCCGGCAGACCCGGCACCAGCTCGCCATGATCGAGCGCCAGATCATCCGCAAAATGACGGCTTTGATTCCGTCGCTTGGGGCCCGCCGGCCGAGATATCGCCGTGGCAGGCCACCGGAACCGGACGCCTTCCTCGCCCGCTATCGTTCCAATCTCGCCGCCATCACCGCCGAGCGTCAGCCGGAGATCGATGCGCTCTCCCGCAAGCTCGCACGGCAGGAGGCCGCGATAGTCGCCTGTCGCGAAAGCCCCAGCGCCGCAAAGCTTCGAGCTCAAACACGGGGGGAGATCTAGCGCCATGGCGACGATCGGAAATCTCGAACGCGAGGCCGGTATCGGTCCGGCACCTCAGGAGCGCGCCGCCTTCTGGCGGCAGTTCCATCATCTGGACGGCAAGGCCTGCCTCGACGCCGGTGTGGCCGAGCTCAAGCGATTGATTGCCGCGAAAGCCGTCCGTGCCGACGGCGTGCCGGAAACGCGGCGGCGCCTGCCGAAGCGCGATCGGCTTCCGCCACTCACCCCCGAGCAGCAGGCGGCGCTGCAGGCCTATGCAGTGAGACACGGCCGGCGCTGGAAGAGCGTTCTAAACAATGTCTGGATTGGCGGCGCCCCCCATGACGATGGCGGGATCCTTCGGGGCTTACGCAATTCCCATGGCCCGAGCTGGCTGCAGTCCTACCGGCTGTCCGGCGCCGGTTCGGCGAACGCTGCGACCGCGGCGCCACCACTAAGCGCGGCCGGCGCTACGGATGACGAGGTGTAGCACTCTCATGGCCGACTTCCTTGTCCGCCATGGCATCTGGACCCGATCCCCCGGCCGGTCTGTCCTTCGGTTTTGCTGCGGTCTGAACCGTCGCCCGTCCGGTTCAAGGCCGCTTGCGCGCCGCGGGGCGGCCGGTCGTGCCGCTCGTCGCAAAGCAGGCACGCGGGGACGGCGCAGGACCATTGCTCCCGCTTGCCCGCATACCGTCTTTTCTCGATCTGGCCTGCCCGGACCCTGAACCGCCCGGCTGGCGCCGGTTCTCTTCGACCGCACCGAAGGACAGACCGGCCAGGGGGCCGGAACCGCTTCGGAAAGCCAGAAAAGGAAACCGTCATGGCAAAGCCCGCAAGCACCTCCCGTCAATCGAACCGCCCGGCCAACCGACCTTCAGCGCGCGTGGTGCAGCTCCGCAAGGGCGCCACACTCGAAATGGTCCGTCTCACATGCCCCGACGAAGGCCAGGCGCTCCGCATCGCCGAAAGTTTCGGCACCGCGATCCTCGACAGCGACGGCATCCGCGACATGCATGAACGCCTGATCGTCGAGACCGCCTCCGGCCTCTCCGAGGGCTTGGGCGAACGGGCAATGCAGATCCATCTTCAGCGTATCGTTGGCGCCTATGTCGGATCCGCCCATGGCGCCGGACAGTTCTATTCCCGTGCCGTCACCGAGGCGCGCGACGCCACCGCCAAGGGTGCGGGCGACGATCGCGAGGACGATCTCGGTCCGGTCGGCTATGACAGCAATGCGCAGCGCAAGCGAGAATTCGCCGCCGACATGGGCGTTCAGGCCCATGCGCTCCGCATGGCCGCCGAAGGTGCTGTCGCCGCCTACGAGCAGGTCGTCGGGGAGACCTGGAAGCCCTTCGACCGCCCGGTCGACAATCCAGGCGAGAAGCTCGATCGAAAGGCGGCCGAAGCGCAGATGTCGGCCTTCGACTGAGGCCATACCGGCGGAGCTTCGGCTCCGCCCATACCAATCCGCGAAGAGGCTGCCTTCCTCCGAAGCCGGCCTCTTCGCGTGACCGTTATCGCCGGCCGCCGGGAAAAGAGACGCAAAAAGGGAAAGAGATGGACGAGACGCCGCATCGCGGCCTCGTCCCGTTCGCCGGTCCTGCAGGAGCCGGCGGCAAGGCGCAACGGCTATCGCCGTCCTCCACCTTCGTTCCGGCCGTTCCGGTGCGCCTGCCGCCCGGTCGCTCCTGCCTTTGGCCCTTCGCGACGGGGCCGCGATCGGCGCGGCCTCCCCAACTCGGAGGTATGAGAACCATGAGCAGGAAATCGGAAAACACCCGCACGGACATCTACGCACGCATCACCGACAGGATCGTTGCCGATCTTGAGAAGGGTGTGCGTCCCTGGGTCAAGCCCTGGAACGCGGCCAATACGACAGGGCGCATTACGCGGCCGCTACGCCACAATGGTCTTCCGTATCAAGGCATCAACACGCTGCTTCTCTGGTCGGAAGCCGTGTCGCGAGGTTTCGTTTCGCCGACCTGGATGACCTTCAAGCAGAGCGTCGAACTGGGCGGGCACGTGCGCAAGGGCGAGACCGGTGCAACCGTCGTCTATGCCAGCCGGTTCACCAAAACCGAGACGGACGCCCATGGTGAGGAAGTGGAGCGCGGAATTCCCTTCCTGAAAGCCTATACGGTGTTCTGCGCGGACCAGATCGATGGACTTGCCGAACACTATTACCGCGCTTCGGCGCCGGCGCCCGATCCAGTCGAGCGGATTGCCCATGCGGACGCCTTTTTTGCCAATACCGGCGCTGTCATCCGGCACGGCGGCAGCCAGGCCTATTTCAATCCGGCGCTCGATATCGTACAAATGCCGCCATTCGAGAGTTTTCGCGACGCGCCGAGTTACTACGCGACGCTCGGTCATGAGCTAACCCATTGGACGGGCTCGGAAAACAGGCTTGATCGCGACCTCTCCCGCTACCACAAGGATCGCGCGTCCCGGGCCCATGAAGAGCTGATCGCCGACCTTGGCGGTTGCTTTTTGGCCGCCGACCTCGGCATTGTTCCGGAACTCGGGCCCAGGCCCGACCACGCAAGCTACCTTGCCAGCTGGCTCGAAATTCTGAAGAACGAGAAGCGGTTCATTTTCGCCGCGGCCGCGCATGCCCAGCGTGCGGTCAACTATCTGCACGAGCTTCAGCCGAGGCAAGAAACCGAACGGGAAGCGGCGTAAGGTCACGTCGTTTGTCACGGGAGAGGCCACGGGCCTCTTCCCACCAGCCGATCTTGTTTGCGCCACTACCCCCGATCAAGAGCTCTGGGGAAGGACAGGCTGTCACTGGTAATTGTCATTCAAGTGCATTACATTGTGATTGAAGACAGGAGATGCCTATGGCCGCAAACGCTCTCGTTCAAACTCGCATTGATGCCGACGTCAGGGATCGCGCCACCGCCGTATTGGAAGGGATGGGCCTGACAGTTTCGGACGCAGTGCGCATCCTCCTCACGCGCACCGCCAATGAAGGCGTATTGCCGCTGGAGCTTGTTTCCGGTGGTGAGGCGCATGATGCCTGGTTCAGGGCGAAGGTGCTGGAAGCCCTGGGCGATACTCGCCCGGACATCGCCGACGATGAGGCCGAAGCGCATTTTGCCAGGCGGCGAGCCGCCGCCCGCAGCGCCGGCGACGCGAAGTCGTGAAGCTGATGTGGTCGGCCTTCGCGATCTCCGATCGCGACGGCATATTCACGCATATTGAGGCGAATAATCCCGTCGCCGCGATCGCGATCGATGAACGGATCGCCAGCGCCGCACGCCGCCTTGTCGATTTCCCTGACAGTGGCCGTCCGGGCCGAGTTGCCGGAACACGCGAACTGGTCATCTCTGGCACACCTTATATATGCGCCTACGTGGTCACTGCCACGGCGATCCGTATCCTGCGCGTGCTGCATGGAGCGCAGCAGTGGCCCGACGTGCTCCCTGAAGGCTGAAGGTACCCGCTTCGCAAACGGTGCTAGTTGGAATACATCCCAGTAAGGCTGCTATCCTTCTCCTACAGCCGATATGCGGTGAAGCAGGGGAGAGCAACCGGTTGTTTCGCAGGGTAGACCGAGAACCTCCCTGACCGAGGTAGCCATCGTCGACCATGCCCGGTTTTCGATCGTAGTGCGATGATGATGCGACCGAAGACATTGGCTGTGGCTTCGAGGGCGGGAGCGGGCCAGAGCCATGACGTTGGACATGAGCATGGCGCCGAACGTTGCGCAGCCTGTTGGCGGATGATCGTCAGCTGAGGTTGCCGGTATCATGTTCCATCCGGCCGAGAGCAGGCCACACCGACGCGGACCTCGATGGATCTGGTGTGACCGAAGGACGCCTTCGTCTCGATCGCCTCGTCCGCAACAGCCGTCCGTGGCTTTCTTCCCCTGCGAACAGGTTCGCATTCCTCGCGCAACCAAGAAAGCCGCTCCCGGCCGTCCTCCACATGCGTTGCGGCCGCCAGGCGGTGCGGCGTCGATCGCCCCCGGTCTTTACACCGTCATCGAGGCCGCGATCGGCGCGGCCCGAACAACCGGAAAGGAACACGACCATGGCAGTCATCGGCGAATTCACCACCAACGGCAACAACTCGATCGTCGGCACGGTGCGCACGCTCACCGTGAGTATGAAGGCCCGCCTGAACCCGATCGAGCGCGTCTCGCGCGACGCTCCGGACTTCCGCATCACCGCCGGCAACGGCGTCGAAGTCGGCGCCGGCTGGAAGGCGGTCTCCAACGACGGCGAGGAATATATCTCGGTCAAGCTGGACGATCCGAGCTTCAATGCCCCGATCACCGCAGCCCTTTGGCCAAGCGAGACGGACGGCGAATACGCCCTCATCTGGAACCGCCCCAAGCGCGAGGCCTGAGACCAAATCCCGAAGAGCTCCGCCAGACACGGCGGGGCTCTTTTCTATGAAGTAAGTAAACCTCCACCTCCGGTGGAGGACTGGACGCGTTCTACATCGTAGTTGAGAGACCTCCGTGCTTGGACCGTTAGATTGGCCGAGACATAGAACGGAGGTTTTATGGACGAACGATCGCAATCGCACGCGACGTGGGACTGCAAGTACCATGTGGTGTTTTCAAGTAAGTACCGAACGAAACGCCTTTACGGGGACGTTCGGCGTGAACTGGGTGATCTTCTGCATACTCTTGCTCGACAAAAGGGTTGCGAGATCCGGGAAGGGCACCTGATGCCCGACCACGTGCACATGCTGATATCAATGCCGCCGAAATACTCGGTGTCGCATATCGTCGGTTTTTTGAAGGGTAAGACGGCAATTTACGTTGCCAACAAATACGCCCGCAAGCGCCGCTACAAGGGCTATCACTTTTGGGCGCGAGGGTACTTCGTGTCCACGGCTGGCTATGACGAGCAGGTCGTCAGACGTTACATCCGTAATCAGGAAAAGGTCGACAAAGCTTCCGACTTTGCCGACCTCTTTAATCGCAGCTACTAACTTATAGCAAAACCGCTTCTAGCGGTTCAAGCGCAGCGTTTCAAACCTCCACCTCTGGTGGAGGTCATGACTTTGTGTCGCATGATGAAGCCGGCCGCGGGCATCGAGCCCGCATCCAGGTTTTTTTTGGTGCCATACGGAGAGGAGAAGTCTGCTCAGAATGACCAATCGTGCCGGAGAGCCGGGAAAGCGTCGAAGCACGAGCGGTTCCCCCCAAAATGCTGGCGCATTTCGGCTCCCCCACACGCCGGCTCCGCCGGTCGCCCTTGGCGATGCTTGACCCTGTCCCGTCTCACCGACCGCGGACGTCGTCTTTCACGAAACGTCAAGGAGACGAACGATGACGATGTCCCTCGAAATGCAACGCGAAGAGCTTAAAGCCGAACTGAGGAGCGCCTGCGACGAAAGCGAGCGCCGCCAGATTGCGGCGGAGCTGGAGATCGTGTTGGCCGAACTTGCGGTCATCGAGGCCGAACAGGACGGCCGACTGGGCGCGGAGCCTCCTTTCTAGGAGGCTCTATTCTGCGTTCCCCCATGCGGCTCTTCTGCCTTAGCCGTTCAGCGAGTCCTTGACCGCCTTGCCCGGCGCAAACGTCAGCTTCTTCGACGCGGCAATCTTGATCGTGGCACCTGTCGCCGGATTGCGGCCGTCGCGCTCCGGCGTTTCCTTCACCTTGAATTTTCCGAAGGTAGGTATGGACGTCTCGGAGCCTGCCTGTGCCGCATCGGCAATCTGCTTGAACACGCTTTCGACGATCGCCTTGGCCTGCGCCTTGGTCAGGTTCTGCTCGGATGCGATCTTGTCGGCGATTTCGTTGGTCGTTGTCATGATTGGATGGTTCCCTCGTTCTGGTTTATCCATCCGGTATGATGAAGAAGACCGGGCAAGGATAGGGGTGAAGCTCGAGGCCTTCCCGCAATCCCCGCGCAAACAACAGGAAACATCGGGCTTGCGCGTTACGGTGCCCTCAATCGGTGAAAGCAACGTCGCGATAGCCACGTCTTCTTTTGGTCCGCTCCAGGCGTGAGAACACCTGCCTGGCGTCTCTCTCGCTGTCGAATGTCTCCATCATCGTCTGGCCGTTCGCTCCGATCCGACCCCAGTTGCGAATGACCGATGCGCCGCCAAAGAGCGTCGGCTGGATCGCCAGCGCATAGAAGCGCCGCATGTTCTGTGTTTCATCGATACGGTGAAGATGAACCGGGTCTGTTGCCTCTTTCTCCATGGCCGGATTGTCGCGTCCCAACGAAACGGCGTCCAACGACTTATTTGAATCAATGTGGGCTCATCGATTCATCTTTCTGATGTGTCTTCCGTCTTTAGAGATAGAGATAGAGAGGTGTTGGGCGAGGCGGCTTTGCCGCACGGCTCTATGCGCAAGCGCACCGAACCCGGCAAGCGGTTTCGTCCCGTGCGGGTCACGATCCTCTCGCATTGGCCAGCATCCGCGTCAGGTCGGGACATAAGGCAATCCAACTCAATCGGTCCCAACTCTCTGTTTCACGGGACTTCGGTCCCCCTATGAAACCTGTTCTCCCCAACGCAGGCCTTCATGTCCTCGCGCCTGAACCAGATGGCGCGTCCGCACCTGAGCGGCGGATTGCCCGACGTGAACACGATCTGTTCGTCGGCGCGCATGCGCAGGACCTCGTGCGGCAGGATCAACGGCCGGCGGCTGAGCTGCTTCGAGCGTGACCGCGACGATCCCTTCATGCCGGACGATCGATTGGTCTGGTCGACCTCGACGGTGGTGTCGCCGCAGCGCTTCGAGATGTAGTCGGCGGTATCGGGATCGTTGATTGCCGAAAACGAAATCCAGCTCGCGCTTTCGAACCATTTCGAGGTTGCGTCGCGGCCGCCATAGGCCTCTCGCATCTGGCCGATCGACTGGAAAATCATCGTCAGGGTGATGCCGTATTTGCGGCCGGCGTCGCGGGCGGTTTCGAGGATGCGCAGGTAGCCGAGGCGGGCCACCTCGTCGAGCAGGAAAAGCGTCCTCCCTTCGACGTTTCCGTTGCGATTGTAGATGGCGTTGAGCAGCGCGCCGATGACGACGCGCGCCAGGCCCGGATGGGCTTCGAGCACCTTGAGATCCAGCGCGATGAAGATGTCGGTTTCGCCGTCGGCGAGATCGTCGGTCGAGAATGTGTCGCCCGACACGAGCCCGGCATAGTTTGGATAGGAGAGCCAATGGGTCTCCTTCACCGCATTGGCATAGACCCCGGAAAACGTCTCCGGCGTCATGTTGACGAAGACGGAGACGTTCTCCTTCACGAAGTCGGATTGCGACTGTTCATAGATGCGCGTCAGGCGCTCGCGCAGTTTCGGCTCCGGCTCGGAGAGATTGGCGCGCACGCGCCTGAGTGTCTGGTCCTGCGCGTCGGTATGGCCGGACAGGCAGACATCGGCGATCAGCGCCGTCAGAAGCTGCATGGCCGAGGCCCGGAAGAAGTCGTCGCGGGCGGACGCGGTGCGCGCATTGTCGGTCATGATCCAGGTGGCGACGGCGACGATATCCTCTTCCCGGGTGTTGCCGTGGCGGCCGATCCAGTCCATCGCGTTGAAGCCGACACCGGATGCCGAGGGATCGAGAACGATCACCTTTCGGCCGGCCTTGCGACGGTGCTCGGCGACCATCGGCGCGACCTCGCTCGACGGGTCCAGGACCACAAGCCCGCCGCCCCATTTGAGCGCGGTCGGGATCGTCACCGATGTCGTCTTGAAACCGCCGGAGCCGGCAAAGACGATGCCGTGCGAGGAGCCGAAGGTGCCGTCGAAGCAAAGAAGCCGCGCCTTGCCGCCGGTCCCCCAGCTCAGCGGCTCGTCGGCGCGAAACGGCATGCCGGCGACGCTGTCCCTGTCGACGCGGTAGCGCTCGCCGATGACGATGCCGCCGGCCTCGGGGAAAAGCTTTGCCGCTTCCGGCAACTTCATCCAGTCGGCCTCGCCATGCACGGCGCGTTTGCCGACGATGCGGCGCGGCCCGGCTGGCGCGAAAGCGGCATTGCCTCTGATTGCCACACGCAGGGCGAAGATGCCGGTGAAGAGAGCCGCCGCCGCCCCCAGCATCGTCGCCGGGTCGGCATAGGCGAAGACGGATTGACCCGCCGGCACGCTGCCCGCGATGCCCGCAAGCCGAATTGTCTCGCGGATCGCCGCGACGGCGATCACCGCGCCGTTGCCGGCAAGCACGCTGAAGCCCGCCGCCTTGATGTTGACCGATCCGTTCGCGGCGAATAGAGCGATGACGCCGATGGCGGCCGCCGCGACATAGGGCAGGGCGATCCCGGCGCGGCCGATCATCAGCCTTGCCTCAGCGTTCGTTCCGAGGCTCGCAAGCTTGTGCTCGATGCCCGACGTTGCAAACATCGCGGCGAGCATGATTGTGGCCGGCAGGGCGAACAGCAGAAATCTATTCGCCGTCATGACCGAAGGCCTCCGCGCCGATCGCGGTCAGGCGCGACCGCTCCGCCTCATCGCCCCTGATCCGGCGTCCGGCGTCGATCAGCAGGCCGAGCAGCAGCGCGCGTTTCTCAAAGCGCAGCCCTGCCTTGACGATCAGGCCGCCAAGCTCGATTTTCTCGCGCGTGTCCTTCTTGCGCGCGTCCGTCGTCAGCGCTCTGGCCATCCGCTCAAGCCTCGCCAGGCCTGCCCGCAGCCGCGCCAGACGCGAGCGCCGCGGAGGCTTCACCGCCGGTCCTGCTCTCGTCAGCGCTTTTCTTCCCGGTCGCTTCGCCTTTGCCTGCGCGAAAGCGTTTCGCGATCTCCTCGAAGGCCGCCTGCAATGCGGCCTCCTCGATCTCGATGTCGCCGAGCCCGGCCTTCAGCGCCACCCTGCCGATCCGCTCGGCCTCGCGCGTCTCGGCGGCTTTCAGCTGGTCCTGCAATCTGGCGATTTCTTCCCTGATTTTCGATGACGGCTTCTTCATTCCGGTCGCATCTCCTGGTGGTCGTGGCGTTGCTTCAGCGACGCCCACTCTCTCCCGGATGCGCATCTTTGGAAATGTGCAGATCTGCACATCGGCAAAGCCGATACTTTGGGACATGATCCCGGCCGTTCCGAAGGAGCGGTTTCCAAAGGCGCAATTATACGTCGCGATGCGACGTGTTGCTTTCATGCCCTGGCGGGGCCGTGTGGCCCCAGCCGCTCCGGACGAACCCGTTCGAACCCTGGAGTTTCCTTCGCCGTGGCCATTGCCCATTTCTCAGCCAGCATCGTCAGTCGCGGCTCCGGCCGCAGTGTCGTGCTGTCTGCGGCCTACCGGCACTGTGCGAAGATGGAATACGAGCGAGAAGCCCGCACCATCGACTACACCCGCAAACAAGGCCTGCTGCACGAGGAGTTTGAATTACCCGCCGGCGCCCCCAAATGGGCTCGCTCCCTGATCGCTGATCGTTCTGTCGCCGGCGCCTCCGAAGCCTTCTGGAACAAAGTCGAAGCTTTCGAGAAACGTGCGGATGCGCAGCTTGCCCGCGACCTGACGGTTGCACTCCCGCTAGAACTGTCGGCGGAGCAGAACATCGCCCTGTTCCGGGATTTTGTCGAGAAACACATCCTGGCCAAGGGCATGGTTGCCGACTGGGTTTATCACGACAATACAGGGAACCCGCATATCCATCTTATGACCACGTTGCGGCCGCTCGCCGACGACGGGTTCGGGTCAAAGAAGATTGCCGTCATTGGCGAGGACGGCCAGCCGGTCCGCACCAAATCCGGCAAGATCCTCTATGAGCTCTGGGCCGGTTCGACGGAGGATTTCAACGCCCTGCGCGACGGATGGTTCGAGCGGCTGAACCATCATCTGGCGCTCGGCGGCATCGATCTGCGCGTCGATGGCCGCTCCTACGAGAGGCAGGGGATCGAACTTGAACCGACCATCCATATCGGCGTCGGCGCGAAGGCGATCGAGCGCAAGGCCGAGAGCCAGGGTGTCCGGCCGGAGCTGGAGCGGATTGAACTCAACGAGCAGCGCCGCGCGGAAAACACCCGCCGTATCCTTCGAACTCCCGCCATCGTCCTCGACGTGATCACGCGCGAAAAGAGCGTCTTCGATGAACGCGACGTCGCCAAAGTGCTCAATCGCTATGTCGACGATCCCACAATCTTCCAGCAGCTGATGGCGCGCATCATCCAGGATCCGACCGTGCTGCGTTTGCAGCGCGACACGGTCGAATTCGCCACCGGCGCCAAGATGCCGGCGCGCTACACGACGCGGTCGATGATCCGGCTGGAAGCGACGATGGCGCGCCAGGCGATCTGGCTGTCGAACACGGAGACGCATGCCGTTTCCAAAGCGATACTCGATACGACGTTCCGGCGGCATGAGCGGCTCTCGGACGAACAGAAATCCGCCATCGAGCGTATTGCCGGTCCTCCCCGGATCGCCGCGGTCGTCGGCCGCGCCGGTGCGGGCAAGACGACGATGATGAAGGCGGCGCGCGAGGCCTGGGAGCTCGCCGGATATCGCGTCGTCGGTGGCGCGCTCGCCGGCAAGGCTGCCGAGGGATTGGAGAAGGAGGCGGGCATCGACTCCCGCACACTCGCTTCCTGGGAGCTGCGCTGGCAACAGGGCCGTGACACGCTCGACGCCAGGACCGTATTTGTCATGGACGAGGCCGGCATGGTCGCTTCGAAACGGATGGCGGGCTTCGTCGATGCGGTGGTCAGGGCAGGGGCGAAGCTCGTTCTGGTCGGCGATCCCGAACAGCTCCAGCCGATCGAGGCGGGGGCGGCCTTCCGCGCCATCGTCGACCGCATCGGCTATGCCGAACTCGAAACGATCTATCGCCAGCGCGAGGACTGGATGCGGGCCGCCTCGCTCGATCTTGCTCGGGGCAATGTCGATCGAGCACTGTCAGCTTATCAAGCTCAGGGCAGGTTACTCGGATCGACACTGAAGGCGGAAGCCGTCGAACACCTGATCGCCGACTGGAACCGCGACTACGATCCGAAAAAGTCGATGCTGATGCTCGCGCATCTGCGCCGCGACGTGCGTATGCTCAACGACTTGGCGCGGGCAAAACTGGTGGAGCGCGGCATCCTCGGCGAAGGACACGCGTTCAAGACCGCCGACGGCACTCGTCGCTTCGACGCCGGCGACCAGATCGTCTTCCTGAAGAACGATGGTTCGCTCGGCGTCAAGAACGGCATGATCGGCCATGTCGTCGAGGCCGGGCCGAACCGTATCGTTGCTGTCGTGGGTGAGGGCGAACAGCGCCGCCAGGTCACGGTCGAACAACGCTTCTACAACAATCTCGATCATGGCTATGCGACGACGATCCACAAGTCTCAGGGCGCGACCGTCGACAAGGTCAAGGTGCTCGCGTCGCTCTCGCTGGATCGGCATCTCACTTATGTGGCTATGACCCGCCATCGCGAGGATCTGCAGCTCTATTACGGGCACCGGTCCTTCGCCTTCAACGGTGGTCTCACGAAGGTCCTGTCGCGAAAGAACGCCAAGGAGACGACGCTCGACTACGAACGCGGGCAGCTCTATCGCGAGGCGCTTCGCTTTGCCGAGGTCCGCGGCCTGCACATCGTCGAGGTGGCGCGCACGCTTCTACTCGACCGGTTCGACTGGACGCTGCGGCAAAAGACGAAACTGGCCGATCTCGCGGAGCGCCTTGCCGTCTTCGCCGAGCGTCTTGGTCTTCGCCAATCCCCGATCGCCCGACAGAGACAGGAGGAAAAGCCCATGGTCGCCGGCATAACCCGGTTCGAGAAGTCCGTTGGCGATCGGGTCGGCGAGAGGATCGACGCCGATCCGGCCCTGAGGAAGCAATGGGAGGAAGTCTCTGCCCGCTTCGCTTACGTCTTCGCCGATCCCGAGACCGCCTTTCGGGCAATGGAGTTCGATGCGGTCCTGGTCGACAGGGAGTGCGCTCGCCAAATGCTGCAAAAGCTGGAAACCGATCCGGCATCGATCGGTCCGCTCAAGGGCAGAACAGGGATTCTCGCCGGCAAGGCGGCGCGCGAGGCGCGCCGGATCGCCGAGCTCAATCTCCCCGCGCTGAAACGCGATCTCGAACAGTATCTGCGAATGCGCGAGAGCGTCCAACAGCGGCTGCAGGCGGACGAACAGGCTCTGAGACAGCGGGTGTCGATCGACATCCCGGCGCTGTCGCCGGCGGCGCGCCTCGTGCTCGAACGGGTGCGCGACGCGATCGACCGCAACGATCTGCCGGCGGCCCTCGGCTTCGCATTGAGTGATCGCGAAACCAAACAGGAGATCGACGGGTTCAACAAGGCCGTCGCCGAGCGGTTCGGCGAACGAACGCTCCTCACCAACAGCGCTCGCGATCCATCGGGAAAACTGTTCGACATACTCTCCGAAGGCATGCGGCCTGAGGAAAAGGTACGGTTGAAGGAAGCCTGGCCGGTCATGCGCACGGCCCAGCAACTCGCCGCCCACGAACGCACCGTCCAGTCACTGAAACAGGCGGAGGATTTGCGTCTGACGCAACGCCAGTCACCGGTCCTGAAACAATGAGGCGGCGCGGTCCGATCCTGCTTTTGGGTATGTCCATCATGGTGTGTGCCGTCATGGGGGTGGGCGCCATGGTCGGCGGCTATCGCATCAATCTGACCCCGAGCGAACCGCTCGGACTCTGGCGCATCGAGCTACTCCGCCGTCCGGTCAAGACCGGCGATCTCGTGTTCGTCTGCCCGCCGGCGACCACCACATTCGTGGAAGCATTGCGACGCGGCTATCTCCGGCGCGGACTTTGCGCCGGCGGCTTCGCGCCACTAATCAAGACGGTCGCAGCCCGTCCCGGCCAGCATGTTGAGGTCACGCATCACGTCATCGTCGATGGGCGCCCGATCGAAGCCTCGGCCGTTCGCAAGAGCGACGGCGAGGGCAGGCCGCTCATGCCCGCTCCCGGCGGCGTGGTGCCATCAGGATATCTCTTCCTCCACTCATTCTTTGCGAGCTCTTATGACTCCCGATATTTTGGTCCGGTTCCGGCGGCAGGTCTTCTCGGCCTGGCGCGGCCCGTTCTCACCTTCGATCTCTGATCATCCCGGTGAACGCCCATTGGATCGTTGGCGATCCGCCCTGCTCGTCGCCGCGTCCGTCGCTTGTGGCGGGATCGGTTGGAGCGGTCATGTCCTTCTCCTTCCGGTCGCAACACTGTTTCCGGCGCTCTGGGCAATGGCGCCGTCGCGTGTGGTCGCGGCGCTCGTCTCGGCGGGCTATTTCCTTGCCGCCTCACGCGGCCTGCCGCAGGGCGTCGCCAATTTCTACGGCGCCGATCTCTGGCCCGGCCTGCTGCTCTGGCTGGTCGCTTCGGGCTCCTTCGTTGTCGTGCACACGGTGTTGTGGACGAAGCGTCGTGGCGAAGATGCGTCCGGGAGACGAGCGGCGGATGCGGGAAGGGCTGCGCGCTATCTTCTGGCCCTGGTTCTGATGGGACTGCCGCCCTTCGGCATCGCCGGCTGGGCGCATCCGTTGACGGCGGCCGGCGTGCTCTTTCCGGGCTGGGGCTGGTGGGGTCTCGCCGCCACCGTCGCCGGCCTCGCAATGATGACATCGCGAGGCCGGCTCGCCGCAGCATTGGTGCTGGGAGGCTTCTGGGCTTGGTCCGCCCCAACGTGGACAGGGCCAAATCTACCGGAGGGATGGCAAGGCGTCGACCTGGAACTCGGCGAAACTCTGGGGCGCGACACATCATTTGCGCGCCACCGAGTCCTGATGGACGCAGTTCTGCGCAGCGCTCGCGATGGCGACCGCGTCATCGTTCTTCCCGAGAGCGCGCTTGGCTTCTGGACACCGACCGCCGAGCGCCTGTGGCGCGAGGCTTTGCGGGGCCGCGCTATCACCGTCATCGCCGGCGCCGTCGTCATCGAGCGCCAGGGCTACGACAATGTCATGGTCGCCCTCTCGGCGAACGAGGCGCGGGTCCTCTATCGCGAACGCATGCCGGTCCCCGGATCGATGTGGCAGCCATGGCTCAAATGGACGGGGCAGGGCGGCGGCGCCCGCGCGGATTTTTTCGGCAATCCGGTGGCCGGGGTCGGGGAGGAGAGGATCGCGCCGCTGATCTGCTACGAGCAGCTCCTCCTCTGGCCGGTGCTGCAATCGATGCTGCACTCCCCCGCGGTCATTGTCGCCACCGGCAATGGCTGGTGGACCGAAGGGACCGCGATCGTCTCAATCCAGAAGGCGAGCGTGACGGCCTGGGCAAGACTCTTCCACATTCCCGTCGTCATGGCCTTCAACACTTGAGAAAAGGAAACCGGGATGGTCGATGCCGCCCTCATCCAGCAATGCGCCGATCCTGGTCTGAAGCCCGCGATCGTCGGTGAGTTCATCGCACGGGCGGGATCGGAAGATCCGCTGGCCGTCACCGTGCGCTCCGGCAACCGCGTCGTGCTCGTGCCGAAACCGGCAACAGAGGACGAGGCGATGGACCTGATCCGCAAGCATATCGGCCGCGAGACGATCCGCGTCGGAATCACCCAATATCCGGCCGGCCTCGGCATTCTCGAGGCCGGCGAGCTGAAACCCGATCTGGTCGATGTTTGCGAGAACATCCGCATGGGCTCGGCCCTCTTCGCCAGGGTCCATCGCATCGTCCTCAAATGGTATGGCAGCCCGACCGGCGAGGAGGCTGCGCGCCAGGTGTTCGAGGATGCGATCCTCGCCTGGCAGACGGGGTATTTCGAAGGGGAGGCGGTGTTTCGGGCGCCGGACCCCGGCGAAGCAAAACCCGCCGAGCCGGAGCCAACCGAAAGCGAGGGCGTCGGCACTCAAACCCTCGATCGTCAACAGGGGGATAAGGGTGAACTTCCGGCAGATGCGGTCTCCTCCGATCCGAATAAGGCGGGGATCAGAATTGATCTCTCGGCCATTGGCGCAATGCGGTGAGGTCGTGCATGTGCAGATCTGCAGTGGGATTCTGCGGCTGTTGCACTAGCGAGAACGGCTTCGGCCTTCTATAAGGGCGGACAGGGCAGTACGCGCTGTCCCAGGGTGTGCAAACCCTTCCTAGCGGTTGGCGTCGGCCGTGACGACGCCAGGATCCTCTGACCGATTGGCCGGGGGCCTGTGACGTATGTCCAGGCGCCTCGGTGCTAAAGGTCTCAGGACTGTCTAGGACGGTTTGCAACCCCCGGCTTGGGTTCAGAAGATTAACGTTTGCGGGGGCGCACCGCGGACAGGGCAAGCGAGTGGAATAAGGATGGACGCCTTAAAGCCTGACGAGAAACTCGAAATTCGTGCCATCTTCGGACTGACGCAAAATCTGTCCAAAGCCGACGTGGAAAGCCTCGCGGTGGATGCCATCCGAACCCACCGCGTTCTGGTCGACGGAGCCGACAAGCTCTTCCAGGACCTGCCCGAGGACTATAAATCGGGGAAGGCGTCCGGCGGCCCGCAGCATCTCACCTACATCAGGGCCTGCATGGAAATGCACGCGCAGATGTATACAGTGAACACGCTGATCACCGTCCTCGGCTATATCCCGAAAGTCATGGTCAACTGATTGTCAGATCAGTTTCCTGCGGATGGCAACCGACGACATGTGCGTGTTCGAGTGGATGTCGAAGGGCTTGCGCGCCTCTTGAAGCTTGACGCGAACAGTGTTGTATTTGACGCCCTCGATCGTCGCGATCTCTCCCATCGACTTTCCAACTGCAAACCAGCTCAGGTATGTGGCGGCCTTCGGGTCGAGCGAAAGACCGTCGTCGACGGTCGGCGTGGGATCTGTAAACACGATGCGGGCATGCAACTGCCCTACCGCTGCAGCGGCCTCGACCGGGTCCAGCTCGCGCGTCAGATCGATCGCCGGCTTGTCTGAGGCGAGCGTAAACATCGCCACCGAATTCTGTGCCGCCTTGATCGGGATGGTGATGCCGGAGCGGATCCCAAATTCCGCAGCGTCCGAATAGAATGATCGCTCCGCCTTCGAAAGCCGGTGCCTTTCCTGTTCTCCGCTCCAGGAAAATGCCCCCTTCAGCATTTTGGCGCGGCGGATGACAGGATCGACAGCCGCATGCTTCTTCTGGAAGTAAGTGCTTTGCCATCCGCCATTGTAGTTGGAGATGACCATCGTAAATCCGGTGCGGATATAGACGTAGGCATAGGCCGCGTAGCCGGCATCCGCAGTGATATTCGCGAGGCCCGCCTTGAGGCCGGCCTCGTTGCCCGGAATTGCCGCGAGATCGGTTATCTTTTCTAGCAAACGTTGCATTCGGAATTCCTTGCGATCGTCAGGTGGAACAGATCATATGATTCCTCTTAAATTTCCTCGAAAATGCACCTAATAATGGCAAGCTGCAATTTTCTGAAATCGATAGGACTGTGTTTTCCGCTTCGCTATGATCCAGTGTACCGTTTCATGGTAAATGTTTATAAAGTTCATAGCGGGCGGAATGGTTCGACGGGCTTCGGAAGGCGGCGGCTGTGAGGCCAGTGCATCTATTCCTAGGCAGCGAAATCCGTAGCGGCGGAATTGCCTCGCGGTCCTTGTCGGCGTATAATGTCGGCCTTGTACGGACCGTTGTTTGTCGCGAAGAGGGCAAACATAGCTTTCGTTGACACTTCCGCCGGACGGCTCGAATCCTGCTTCTGTCGGCAGTTCCAGTATTTGATCGACAGGTGTTGAACCGCGTTCGGTATGGTGAACCAGCCCGCCACGTTTGGTGGGTAGCTTTTTTTCAAGTGCCTGCTCGGAGATCATCGAGGACTGACCCTGAAGGTGCTGCCCCGCATGCTTGCGGACCGACAATGTAATGAGCGATACCGCCAATCCAGAAATACTCGGATACGAATCGCCGCGATGTGGCTAGCGGAATAAGAGGCGCGGAAGCGCTTCACCTGCGGTGTGGTCGAATATCTTCCACGCTCGCAATAAGGTTGAACACCAGCGTCGGTGTCGCGTTTCTATGGTCGAAACCCAGTCAGCCTCCTGCCTTCGCGGAGATACCTTGAATCGATGTGCACGCAAATTTGCAAGAGGCTGATCGGGTTAGGGTCCTCGTTAGCACGTATCTCTTACGGGCTTTTACATGGCTGGCCGGGTGTCAGGATGGTCGGAATGCTATTGCACGGCGACCTTCACAGCCGGAGAATTGCTAACTCTTTCGGTTCTCAGAACCTAGTTCCTTTTATTCCGGCCGAAGGTTGTGAGGTGGCCCGCCTCCTGCAGGTGCGGCGGACCACCCATGATCGCTTTAGAAATCCATACCGGCGCCGGCGGGCATAGCCGATGCGGTTTCCTTCTTCGGCTTTTCGGCGATCATCGCTTCGGTCGTGACGAGCAGGCCGGCGACAGAGGCTGCGTCCTGGAGAGCGGTCCGCACGACCTTGGCCGGATCGATGACGCCCTGCGCGTAGAGATCGCCATACTCGCCTGTCTGGGCATTCCAGCCGTAGGAGAACTCGCTTTTCTCCCGCAGTTTTCCGACAACGACAGACCCTTCAGCGCCGGCGTTTTCGGCGATCTGACGGACAGGAGCCTCAATCGCACGGCGGATAATGTCGACGCCGACGCGCTGGTCCTGGTTGGCAGTGGAGAGATTGTCGAGGGCCTTCACGGCACGCAACAGGGCCACGCCGCCGCCGGGCAGGATACCTTCTTCCACGGCCGCGCGGGTTGCATGCAAGGCATCGTCCACGCGATCCTTCTTTTCCTTGACCTCGACTTCGGTCGAGCCACCAACGCGGATGACGGCAACGCCGCCAGCGAGCTTCGCAAGACGCTCCTGCAGCTTCTCGCGGTCGTAGTCCGACGTGGTTTCTTCGATCTGCGCACGGATCTGGGCAACGCGGCCGTCGATTTCCGCCTTGGAGCCGACGCCATCGATGATCGTGGTATTTTCCTTCTCAATGGCCACCTTCTTGGCGCGACCAAGCATGTTGAGTGTGACATTCTCCAGCTTGATGCCGAGATCTTCGGAGATGACAGTACCACCCGTCAGGATGGCGATATCTTCCAGCATGGCCTTGCGACGATCACCGAAGCCCGGAGCCTTGACGGCAGCGATCTTCAGGCCACCTCGCAGCTTGTTGACAACGAGCGTCGCGAGCGCTTCGCCTTCGACGTCTTCAGCGATGATGAGCAGCGGCTTGCCCGACTGCACAACGGCTTCGAGAACGGGAAGCATTGACTGCAGGTTCGACAGCTTCTTCTCGTGGATCAGGATATAGGGATCCTCAAGTTCGACCCGCATCTTGTCTTGGTTTGTCACGAAATAGGGGCTGAGGTACCCGCGGTCGAACTGCATGCCTTCGACGACCTCAAGTTCGGTCTCGGCGGTCTTGGCCTCTTCAACCGTGATCACACCTTCGTTTCCGACTTTTTCCATCGCTTCGGCAAGATAGCGGCCGATCTCCTGATCGCCATTGGCCGAGATGGTACCGACTTGAGCGATCTCGGAATTATTGGTGATCTTGCGGGCGTTAGTCTTGAGTTCCTGGACGACTGCGTCGACAGCGAGATCAATGCCGCGCTTCAAGTCCATTGGGTTCATGCCGGAAGCGACAGCCTTGGCGCCTTCCTTGACGATTGCCTGGGCAAGAACCGTCGCGGTGGTCGTACCGTCGCCGGCCAGATCATTGGTCTTTGACGCCACTTCACGCAGCATCTGGGCGCCCATGTTCTCGAACTTATCTTCCAGCTCGATTTCCTTGGCGACCGAAACGCCGTCCTTGGTGATGCGCGGAGCACCGAAGGACTTGTCGATCACCACATTGCGGCCCTTCGGACCAAGCGTGACCTTCACCGCATTGGCCAACACATCGACCCCACGCAGCATGCGTTCACGGGCATCGGTGTGAAACTTGACTTCTTTCGCAGCCATTTCTTTAACTCCTCAATAGGCAGCTATCTGACTGATGAACGTAGGGTGGATGGCTCAGGCGGCCTGTCTTTGCTCGGCCTGGGCTTCAATGATGCCCATGACATCGCTTTCCTTCATGATCAGCAGGTCTTCGCCGTTGATCTTGATCTCGGTGCCGGACCATTTGCCGAACAGGATGCGGTCACCGGGCCTGACGTCGAGTGCCTGGATCTGGCCAGCTTCGTTGCGGGCGCCGGGGCCGACGGCGATGACCTCGCCCTCCTGCGGCTTTTCCTTGGCGGTGTCAGGAATGATGATGCCGCCCCTGGTCTTTTCTTCAGCCTCAAGACGGCGGACCAGAATGCGGTCATGTAGTGGACGGAACGTCATCTCGTTCTCCTTCAGGACAAACAGATTAAAGAGAGGTTCCTCCGCTCCGAACCGGTTGGTCCGGAGCGGGGCTTGCGCCTCCCTTTCGGCGAAGCGCGGAAAATGAGCTGGGTTCGCCAATTTATCTTTTCAAGAGGGTGAGTCAAAAAATCAGCACTCTGAGGCACGAGGTGCTACGGCCCTGAAATTCTGAGGATATTTCTGTTCCAACGAGTGTCGTTCTGTCTTGAATCACCTCAAAAAAATACCAAAATCACTTTTCCGGCGGGGTATGTGCTCCGCAAATCCGTCACTGATATTTGTGAGAATGTTGTGTTGGATGGAGAATATCGATGGAAAGGCGAAAGCAATTGACGGGCATTCCGTCATCGCTGCAGTCCGCAACAGACCCGGATCTTGATCGGTTGTTGTCACCGGCGCAGTATTTTTCTCATCCCAACGAGGTGTTAAAAAGCCGGATACTGCATCGGGATGAGAAACGAGCGATTCTGGCGGCGTGGGTTTCCGATGCCTGTGCTATCGAGTCAAACCCGGCGCTCCGACAGCGACCCGGCTCACCTGAGCCAATCCCATTTGACGTCATTATGGAGGCGCTGCAGCGGCTGGACGCACAGGCGCGACCGTGCGGGGCTCGACTGCAGGACGCGAGAGACGACAAAAAGCATGGCGTAGACAGGCATGTCTAAAGAGGATGGAAGAAAGTGATTTCGAAAGTCAGCCGGGAATTCCTGATGCAGATGGAAGGTTATGGTTTGACGACGGCGGAGATCCATTATCGAATGCCAGACCATCCCGGCCTTTTGCAACTCTATGTCTGGCAAGATTATGATCTGGCGCCGCACTTTCCGGAACTCCGCGCTTTCTTGGATTTCTGGTCAGAAACGCTACAAGGGCCGCTCCATTCGGTGCGAGTTGCCCACAACCATCTGATTGAACCGTCGGACTGGGTAGCTGTAGACGGGGTCATTTCGATCCAATGAACAAGAAGATCGCCGCGGCGACCCGTGCCGCGGCGACTTGGCCTGGTAGACCCAACGGTCGCCACTCAGGCGCCGTCATCTTCCCTTTCGTCAAGCATGTCGATCAATTCGCCGATTCGTGAGCCGGGGAGAGGGCGACCGGCTCCAATCAGCGCTTCATCGCTGTTGAACCATGCCCACGCCTCCCTGAGCTCTTCGGCTGATGCACCGGTCGAAATAAGATCGGCGACAAGCACGTCATCGACCGGACCCAGAACGGCTTCAACTTCTTCACGTGTCATCGGCATCAACACTTCCTCCTGTTCGTGTGGAAAGGATGGCGCAGAGCGTGGCTTCTTGGGCGAGAACCTTTTTTTCGACCTAAAGCCGAACTCCGCCGCGAAGGCATGAAAAGTTGATCTTGGTTTACGGTCCGAGCCTCCAAGCACAAATCTGTGAGCGTTTCGAGCCCAAGGCCGAGGCGGTTCTGCCAAAGCTCTCAGTTGGTCGTCAACACCTTGATCTCTCCCTTTCGTTCGAGAACGTCAACGACCACCTTCGATTGGGTGCCGCGCAAAGCGATATCCACCGATGCCGAACCGAGCCGCAGGTTTCGAAGCACAACTTCATCAGTGAAAGATGGCAGTACAGGCTGGTTCAGCGTCAATTGGCAGGCGCGTGGATCGAAACCGAGACCGATCACTGTCGCCAGCAGGAAGAGCGGCGCCGCCGCGGCCCAAGCTTGCGGGATGCAGGAGACGGGATAGAACGTAGGCCCTTTTCCGCGTTGGCGAACGAAGCCGCAGTAAAGCTCGGGAAGCCGTCTGAGATCGATGTAGGTCGATGCGGCAAACAATGCTTCGAAGATGCGTGCTGCCTCGGCCCGATAGCCGTACCGCACCAAACCGGCGGCGATCAGCGCATTGTCATGCGGCCAGACCGATCCGTTGTGATAGCTCATCGGATTGTAGCGTGCCTCGGAGGCGGCAATAGTGCGCACACCCCAGCCACAGAAAGATGACTGCGCCATCAGTGTTCGGACGACCTTCTCGGCGCGTTCCGGGAAAGCAATCCCCGTGAACAGCGCATGACCGGCATTCGACGAGCGGACACGGCAAGGATTTTTCTCGCCGTCGAGGGCCAGGATATAGGTTTGCAGTTCTTCGTCAAAGAACGCTTTGTCGAAGGAGATGCGCAATGTCTCGGCCATTCGGTCGAAACTCAAGGCGTCATCGTCCTTACCCAGCTGCCGGGCAATGATCGCGGCCGCCCGCCAGGCACCATATACATAGGCCTGCACCTCCGTCAGAGCGATTGGTCCCGTCGCAAGCCTGCCGTCCTTGTGGAACACGGAGTCGTGGCTGTCCTTCCAACCCTGATTGGCCAGGCCCTTCCCGGTGCGGGCACCATATTCAACGAAGCCGTCACCATCCCGGTCTCCAAACCGGGTAATCCAGTTCAGCGCAGCGCGTATATGAGGCCATAGGCCACGTAACGTTTCGAGGTCACCTGTCCTTTGAAGATAGGCGCCCGCCAGCATGACAAAAAGCGGGGTCGAATCGATGCTGCCGTAATACCGACGGAAGGGAACTTCACCGAGTTCCGCCATCTCTCCGAAGCGCATCTCGTGGAGGATCTTGCCTGGTTCGGCGTCGGCTTCAGGGTTGAAGTCCACTGCCTGGTTGGCGGCGAGATGCTTAAGGACGCCAAGGGCGATTGCCGGGTCGAGCCAAAGTGTCTCCAGGGCGGTTATCAGCGCATCGCGACCAAAGACTGTGCTGAACCAGGGGATGCCGGCATAGGGGTACGGGCCTTCGGGCGTGTCGGTCATGAGCATATAGAGGTCCGCGACGCTGCGGCGGGCGGCTTCATTGAAAATTTCGTTGGAGGTCACCACCGATGCTGCACGAGCCGACGAGCGTCGCAGAGCTCGACGCGCCCGACGCAGTGCGGAGAAAAATGTCTTTCGGGGTGGAGTTTTCTCTTCACTGCGCTCGTCACAGATAATCTCGATGAAGAGCGAGCGGGCTTCACGTGGCCCAAGGGTAATCTGATAACGGGCATGATCTCCCGCAATTGACGAGGGTTCGGGGCCGAAACGCAGAACCGTTGCACGTGTTCGCCCATCGAGACCGAGATAGGAAAGGCGGACGCGATCAGCCCCCACCGCAGGCTGGGCCGATTGCCCGCGCTTCGCGCGGGGCGTGCCCCGTATTTCGAACAGGTCGGCGAAATCGGCCGCAAATGCAATATCGAGACGGATCGTGCGTTCCCGGTCATCGAAATTGCGCAGCAGAAGCCGTTCGTAGCAGACTCCGTTTAGAAGAAACCGTGTCCGCCGTATGTGTAGCAAGTCGTGGCGAAGCGTGTCGCCATCTGGCTCGATGACAATGTCAGGATTGGTGAGATCGCAGTTCAGCGTAGCGTTGTCGTCACGCAATGTCGAAGAAAGCAGCAACGGATGGAGCCCGTTGATGGTCAGGCTGAGATAGGACAGGTGCCGCGTATCCCGATGGAACACACCCTCAGGGTTGCCTGGCCACGAAACTGCATCACCATTATTGTCAAACACGGCGAATGTGTCGCCGTGTTTCAGTGTTCGCGAACCGCGTTCATAGCGGATCGCGGCCTCGGGAACGCCGCTTGTCGGCTTGGTGTCGGAGCCGGCGTAGGCCGGCTCCTTTCCGTCGGTCAATGTTAACGCGGAATCCACGGCTGAAAATCCTTTATCAGATGAGCGTCAGGCTGTGTCGGCGATGGCAAAGGTGGCAGCATTTCCATTGGCAGCATGAAGCGGCATTTGTCCGACGTTGTTGTATTTGTTGACGAGTGAACGGTAGATGTCGACATAGTCATTGGCCATCCTCCTTGCAGTGAAACGCTTGTCGAACGTGTTGCGGACAGTTTTGCGGTCGAGCTGATCGAGTTTGCCGACGGCATCCACGGCTTCATCAATATCGTTGACGATAAAGCCGGATACATTGTCGTCGATGACTTCGGGTACCGAGCCGCATTCAAACGCAATGACCGGCGTACCGCAGGCCATGGCCTCGATCATGACGAGACCGAAAGGCTCGGGCCAGTCTATCGGGAACAGAAGTGCTTGCGCATTTCCGAGGAAGTCAGCTTTCTGCGTCTCATTGATCTCGCCGATATATTCGACATTCTTGTGCTTTTCGATCATGGGCGCGATTTCCTTTTGCCAGTAGGCCTCATCGGCCTTGTCGACTTTGGCGGCAATCTTCAGCTTCATGCCGGTGCGCGCGGCGATCTCGATCGCCCGGTCCGGGCGTTTCTCTGGTGAAATGCGTCCCAGGAAAGCGAGGTAGTCGCCCTTAGGCTTTTGGGTGAACGGCAAGACGTCCGAGGTCAGCCCATGATACACGGTACCTGCCCAGTTGACCGGGGGCATGGGCCGGCGCTGATCGTTGGAAATCGAGACCAGCGGCACGTTCGGAAAAGAAGCGTAGAAAGGTTTGAGATCAGGCAAGTCCAGCCGTCCGTGCAGCGTGGTGACTGTCTTGCCAGCGAATGGGCTGATCAGCGGGAAATGCAGAAGATCGATATGAAAATGCAGGACGTCGAACTCGTCCGCGCGCTTGCGCACTTCTTCCAGCATCATGACGTGATAGGGGATAGGGTCTTGAACGGCGGGGTTAAGCCTTAGGGCCAAATTCGAACACCGCACGAGCTTGGCGGATGTAATGGAATCACCGCTGGCAAACAGCGTGACATCATGCCCCTGACGAACGAGTTCTTCTGTCAGATAGGAGACGATGCGCTCCGTTCCGCCATAGAGCTTTGGCGGAACTCGTTCGGCAAGGGGTGCGATTTGTGCGATTTTCATCAAAACCTCCTTTAAGAAGCGAAGTTCGGACATGAACATCAAAGACCGTTCTTTGCGATCTTCGATCCGGGCACCTTTGAGGCCACCCAAGCCATTTTCTTCGGGAAATTTTGCATGCTACCAGTCGGGCCGTTGCGCCCGCCCTGTCGCACCGCCATTCAAAACATGCCAACAAGGCTCAGGCGGATACGTTCGCAAACGCTCCTTCCGATCAATGACAACAACGTTATGAACACTTCGCAATTTGCGAAGCCGATAAAGATTTGGGAATCGGTGGGCTCGCTTCAAGAGAGGCGGTTTAATTTTTTGGCACTCTGGTAGGAGGAGTGCCAGAGCGATATTGAACGCGCCAAAACGCCGCTTACATCTTTCGCGCCACAGAAGAGGACGAGAAAGATGTGCGTGACACACATGACAGGTCCTTCGGGTGCTGTTTGCAAAAAGCAGCCCGATCCACTTGAGGGGCTCATGACCTCGCCGGAGCGCTTCGCGCTGTTTCTGGATATCGACGGTACGCTTCTGGATATCGCACCGACGCCGGGGGCAGTTGCTGTGCCGGACGATCTCGGCCGCGATCTGGCTGCGCTATCCCGATATCTGGGTGGATCACTTGCGCTGGTGACCGGACGTAGTATCGCGACGGTTGACGCGTTTTTTGCCCCCCAACGCTTTGCCGTTGCCGGCCTTCACGGCGCGGAAATGCGGTTCGCGGATGGAACCCGATACGGGACCGCGTCATCAGAGCCCTTCAATAAGGCAAAAGCTCTGCTCAGGTTGCGGCGGCCAGAGCCGGAAAAGGTGATCTTCGAGGATAAGGGCGCCGCTGTGGCGCTCCACTATCGCCTGGCACCCGCAGCGCAACACGCAGTAGAAGCGTTGATGGAAGAGGCTCGGCGCGTGGCCGGTGATGACTGGTACGTCCAACGTGGCAAGATGCTGATCGAACTGCGGCCAGCAAAGGCAAATAAAGGCGATGCGCTCAAAAGTTTCATGGAGACCGCGGAGTTTTCGGGCCGACTGCCTATAGCAATTGGTGATGACCTTACGGACGAAGATATGTTCGTCGCAGCTAAACAAGGGGGCGGCGCGGCAATCCGGGTTGGCAGCGAACCAGGTATTACGTCGGCCGATACCGCATTGCAATCTCCCGCCGACTTGCGTTCTCGTCTGGGCTCTATTGCCTGCTCAAGGCTCGGCAGTCAGGGAACTTCGAGATGAGCCGGCTCATCGTTGTCTCAAACCGGGTCCCGCTACCGGACAAGAACAGCAATCCTCCGCCGGGTGGACTTGCGATAGCGCTCCATTCAGCGCTGCAGAAACATAATGGTCTCTGGATGGGATGGTCGGGCAAACAGAGCGCGGAGACTAATAGACCCCCGCTTTCGAGCCAGCGGATCGGAAACATTGAGTATGCGCTCACGGATCTGACAAAGAAAGATATAGCCGAATACTACAATGGCTTTGCCAATCGGGTTTTGTGGCCGACCTTTCATTGTCGGTTGGACCTCAGTGAATACGCCCGTAGTGAGATGTCCGGATACTATCGGGTTAACCGGCTCTTCGCGGACCTGCTAATGCCGTTGATCGAACCTGATGATATCATCTGGGTTCACGACTATCACCTAATTCCGCTGGCGGAAGAATTGCGCATACGCGGTTGCGCCAACAGGATCGGCTTTTTTCTTCATATTCCCTGGCCTCCGGCGGACATCCTGTTTGCCATGCCCGTCTACGACGTGATTCTACGGGGGCTCTCGTCTTATGATCTGGTAGGCTTTCATACCCGATACGATCTCGACAATTTCGCCGAATGCCTGCGTCGAGAGGGGGCTGGAGAGCTATTGGGCAACGATCTTTGCCGCGCATATGGCAGAGTGTTCCGCTGCGGTGCCTTTCCCATCAGCATTGATACAGCGGAATTCGAGCGCGTGGCAGGCGACGCGACGAACGCCCCTCTGGTTGCGCGCACAAAGGCAAGCCTTGGTGGCAGCGATCTCGTGATCGGCGTCGATCGGCTCGATTATTCCAAAGGAATTACTCAGCGTATCGACGCATTTCATCGTTTTCTGCAGATGAATACCATGCGCATGGGGCGCACAACTCTGTTGCAGGTCACGCCAACATCACGTTCGAACGTGCCCGAATATGCGGCCATGCAAAAAGCGGTCGCCGAATTGGCTGGCCGAGTGAACGGAGAACTCGGCACGGTCGATTGGTCACCGGTGCGCTATATAAACCAGTCTCTCGGTCGCCGATCCCTGGCCGGGCTATATCGCATTGCGAAGGTCGGGTTGGTGACGCCCTTGCGTGACGGCATGAATCTGGTCGCAAAGGAATATGTTGCGGCGCAGAGACCGGAAGACCCGGGCGTTTTGATCCTTTCGCGCTTTGCCGGCGCCGCTCGTGAACTCGACAGCGCGCTGTTGGTCAATCCATATGATCTCGATTCCATGGCCTCGGCGATCGAAGTTGCGCTCTCGATGCCACACGACGCTCGCGTGGAACGCTGGCAGGCGATGATGGAAAAATTGCGAGCCAACGACATCTTTCACTGGTGTCGGAGCTTTCTCGACATCTTGATGCGCGATTGACATGGGTGGACTTCTCTCGAGAGCCTATTGAATAGTCGGACACGGTATCAGCTCGCCACGGGCCAAGAAAATTTTCCATGGTGCTATTGAAAACCTCTTGAAGCCGCAACGTACTGAATTAAATGATTATTGTTCGATCGCCCAATCGGGGATCGACACGTCCAGGAGGCGCCCTGTGCTCTTGGCGTCTCCTTGTATCCATGTTGCTTGTAAGGAGGATATGGTTATGAGGACAAACCTCGATTTTTCTCCCCTTTTTCGGTCAAGCATCGGCTTCGACCGAATGTTGAACGCACTTGAAGCTGCAAGCCGTGTCGAATCGATCGACAACTGGCCGCCCTACGACATTATCAAGACCGGTGAGGACGACTACCGCATTGCCATGGCAGTGGCGGGTTTCACCCAGGACGAGCTGACGATTACCCAGGCGCAGAACATGCTCTTCGTCGCCGGGCAAAAGGCGAATGACGACGATCTGCAGTATCTGCATCGCGGGATCGCCGGTCGTTCGTTCCAGCGCCGGTTCGAGCTTGCCGATCATGTCAAGGTCGTCGGGGCCGGGCTCGTCAATGGCCTGCTGACCGTCGATCTCAAGCGGGAAATCCCCGAAGATATGAAGCCTCGCCAGATTGCGATTTCGACCGACACGGCTCTGCCGATGGTCGATACGAAGCAGATCGAAGCGGACAAGCAGGCCGCCTGATTTTCCAAACGAAGCTGTCTGCAAGCAGGGCGCCGGGCCATGGCCCGGCGTCACTGGCAGATTTTGTCCAATCAACAGATGAGAAGGAGAAAAACCATGAGTGTTCGTGATCTGATTCCCTGGGGCCGTAACAATGGCAACCAGGTTCCGACTGTCCTGCGCGATAACGACCGTGATCCCTTCCTGTCGCTTCATCGCGAAGTGAACCGACTGTTCGACGATGTTTTCCGGGGGTTCGGCTCCAGCCTGCCCACCTTCGGCAGTGGTTCTGCCTTCAGTGTCGGCTGGCCGAGCGTCGAGATCTCCGACACCGACAAGGAGATCAAGGTGACGGCCGAAGTGCCCGGCCTTGAAGAAAAGGATATAGAAGTCCTGCTCAACGACGGTGTGCTGACGCTGAAGGGCGAGAAGCGTTCCGAGAACGAGGACAAGGATCGTCAGTTCTCCGAGCGATACTATGGCCGCTTCGAGCGCCGCATCCCGCTCGGCGTTGAGATCGCGGAAGACAAGGTCGACGCGCATTTCAAGAATGGTGTGCTGACCGTGACCCTGCCCAAGACCGAGAAGGCGCAGTCGCAGGTCAAGCGCATCGCCATCAAGAGCTGATCGGTTCAACCAACCCTGGCGGCCGGCCCAATGGCGGCCGCCAGTATCCTTCGCCAACCGGGAGGGATGCAGAATGGAGACTGCAAGAGACACAAAACCAAAAATAGAGACCCCAACTGCCGCTGTCCGCGCCTTAAATGACAACCGGCGCAACTTTTCCTTCGGACGCTCGCCATTTCCGGACGACGCGGTTGCGCGCATCTTCAAGCCGTCGCGTTCTGTGACCACCTCAGGGAATGCGCGAACAAAGGGCTGGCGGCTCGTTTTCGAGCGTCGCTCCGCGCCGTTTATCGAACCCTTGATGGGCTATACCGGCGGCAGTGACCCACTTGCGCAGGTGGAACTCGAATTCCCCACACTGCAATCCGCCATCCGCTATGCCAAGCGACAAGGGCTGACCTACGTCGTGCAACGGCCGGCAGACAAGGCTGTTGCATCGGCCAAGAGGAGGAATGGTCGCCAATCGGCTAGGCCCGCTCATGCCTTTGCTGATGCAACCTTGGAGCGGCTGGGTCTTGCTCGACTTCAGGAAAAGTACGGGCAGGCCATGGATGGCGCGGCAGACCGCGACGATGCGTCCGGTCCGGCCAGCTGGTTCGCCCCGATGGACGTCGTTCGCGATCCGGCGTTGTCGCTCGAGGCGAAGCGTTCGATCCTGATGAACTGGGCCTGGACGGAATATCTGGCAGATCAGGCGACCAATGAAGGCATGCCGGAAAACGACCGGCCATCGCGCCTTTACGAGGTCGAGCAGGCGATGCTCGCGCTTGAGCGAGGCGTTGAAAACGGGCCAGTTCATACAATGAACGATCGGCATGCCGCATGAGGTGAGCCATGGACCGGCATGTCATCTTTGATTGCGAGAAGGCTCTTCCGAACCGGTTCGTGCTGGTGCTGGCTGCGGCAGCGCGCACGCGTGCGCTCAACCGTGGGGCCGAACCGAGACTTGCTTTGCGAGATCCGAATGTGAGCAATCTTGCATTGCAGGAAATTGCAGCAGGAGCGTTCACGGAGGACGAACTGGCGCCGTTCCTGCTCCCCCAACGGGCCGAAGCGCGTCTTCTGCCGGCCCTATCCACGATATCCGAGCTTTGCGGCGATGGCCGTTCGAAGGCGGCCGCCGCACCCGCCGCCTCGCCGACCGAGGCGGTCCATTGATGATGCAACCAACCGATGAGGAGAAATGAACGATGCTAAAGTCCCTGAGTTCGAATTACCGGACGGCTTTCGATATCGTCAATATCGTTGCCGGTCTTGGCCTTCTGATTTCGCCGTGGCTGCTCGGCTTCACCGCAGAGACCTATGCCGCCTGGAGCGCATGGGTGGTCGGCGCGGCCGTCGCCCTTGTCGCCGGCTCTGCACTCTACGCTTTCCATGAGGTGGAAGAGTGGCTCAACCTCGTACTTGGCATTTGGGCGCTGGTTGCCCCCTGGGCACTCGGCTTCTCAGCCGTGACTGCCGCCACGGGCGCACATCTGATCGCCGGGATTGTCGTCGTGATCGTGGCCGCCGGCAGTATCTGGTTCGGCCATCATCGTCCGTGGTCGACGGCGTGAGTCTACTGAACGGGTCCGGACCGCCGGACCCGTTCTCCCTATGCCTTGATGCGTCACAGCAGATGAGAATGTCCCAAATCAACGGACTGACTGATGTTTTACATTGCTCTGACATTTCCGACGATCCTGAACGCTCAACTGCTCATAGTCACGTTGACAAGGTTCAATATATTAGAAGGGCTTACCCGAAAACGGATTTCGGCATGCTGAAGATGACGCGAAATCTATTGAAATGGTTGGAGGTCAGATGGTGCGCTTGCGTACCGCAAGCTTGAATTAAAAGGGAGACCGAAATGAAAACAGACTGCTTCGAAAAACCGGTACGAATCTTTGTGGGGCTCGGCTACCCCACGGAAATTGGCTCGGTAATCGACGCTCACAGATATCTGCTGGAATGGCCTGCCCAATCCAGAGATAAGGGCCATTCTGTCGCCCTGAATGCATGCCGTGCCGCACTGCGGGGCGAAGTGGACGCTGAGACCGCGCGCGGCCTTTTTGTCGCGTTCGCAAGGAGGAATGACTTGCTGGCGCCTGACGCCGATATTGCCGGCGCTTCACGAACAGGATACGGTGAAACTCAACATGTAGAGTGAAGCGGGTGAGCCTTTATCAAGTGTCATGTAGCGAGACTGCTGAATGGCCGATTTGTGCTTCTACTCCAGCAAGACGGTATCGATCAATGTAACGATGGTGTCGTCGTTGGGGAGGATACCGACGATTTTTAGCGCCGATACTGTTGAAAAACTCCGAGAGCCCACGCTCGGAGCAAGTCTCCATTGGCGGACGGAATGAAATTCCTCTTGGCGATCTACTTCACTTCGCGACAACTTCGCACGTGATTCTTCGCCATGCCGCTCGGTCGCCAAAATCATTTCAAGCTACGCGACACGAGTGTTCATTGCACGAGTTTCCAACGCTAATTTCGGTGCCGAGCGCTGCAGGCCTGCACTGGGATTTTCTTCAAAGGCCCGGCATTCGAATTGGGCGTTAGGCTCGGGGCCCGAATCGCATTTCTTCACTTTACTCATATTCAGGTGCGAGATTATCCGGCTAAACTTTGTTTCCCGTCCATCTAACTATAAGGCCTCCAGCCAGCATGCTCATTCCAATCGCAAGAAGGAGGGGGCCGGCGAACTCGTTGGCGACAATGCCCGATGCCGAAGAAACCGACAGCAGCATCAGGCTGAATTCTCCTCCGTGGGCCAGGATGATCCCAGTGCGCCATGAGGTCTGAAGCGACTCGCCGAATAGTCGGGCGACGACCATAACAATCAGCGTCTTGCCCACAAGAAGAATGACAAGCCAGATCAGCACGACAAGCCATGCAGAAGGAATGATCCAAAGTGGCAATTGCGTTCCGATACCGATAAAGAAAATCCCGACAAACAAATCGCGGAAGGGCCTAATCTCGTTCTCGACAGCATGGCGCGCGTCGCCCTCGCCGATAATCATGCCGGCCGCAAATGCAGCGAGTGCCGGAGAAAGGCCGGCGGTGGCCGCGACAATCGCAGAGCCTAGTGCAATGGTGAGCGCGAGGAGTTGGGCAAGTTCCGGATCGCCACGCGACGCTACCCAACGGGCAAGTATCTGCAACGGGCCACGGGCAGTGAACAGAGCTGCAACCAATGCCGTTGCACCGGCGACGACCGTTATCACGCCATTCCCTCCGGCGGTACCACTCATGGCATCATGCAGAAGCAGAAACGCGACAGCTGCCAGGTCCTGAAACAGAAGCACTGCAATGGCGAGGCGCCCTTGCGCCGATCCTAGAGCGTTCACGCTTGCGAGCACCTTGAGGCACATGGCCGTGGACGACATGGCAACGGCCCCGCCGATGAGGATTGCGGGGAGGGGCGCGAGATCGAAGATCAGGCTCGCTACCAACGACACCGTTATCGTCGTGACTGCAACCTGCACGGCTCCAAGACCGAGGACATGCTTCTTGAGCGTTACGAGCTTCTCGAACGAGAATTCCAGGCCAAGCGCGAACAGCAGGAGTATCACGCCAATCTCGCCAATGCTGGTCAGGGCGCCGCTCTCCGCAATCAGGCCGAGACCGGCCGGTCCAATGACTATACCGGCAAGAATGTAACCGACGATGCTGGGCACGCCGATCCGTGAGCATATCGTCACGAGCACGAACGCGGCACAGACCAACAAGGCCGCACTTTCGATAAATCCGGTCACGCCATGCATGTTCTTCTCCTGATGGCATGGCGCAGGAAAGGCCATTACCCGCAATTTCTAGACGTGAGAGCGCGCCCATTGCGCGATCTGGGCGGCAGACATCGCGCCGCTCTGGCGCGCGATTTCCTTGCCGCCTTTGAAGAGGATCATGGTGGGAATGCCGCGGATCCCGTAGCGGCCGGCGATCTCCTGTTCGGCTTCCGTATCGAGCTTGCCCAGGCGGACACGGGGTTCGAGCGAGCGCGCCGCCGCTTCGAATTGGGGCGCCATCATCTTGCATGGCCCGCACCACTCGGCCCAGAAATCCACGAGCAACGGCAAGTCGGCATTCGCGTGGCGGTCGAAATTCGCCGCCGTTAGCGTAACCGGATGGCCCTGAAAGAGGGGGGCGCCGCAGCGTCCGCAATTGGGATTGTCGCCCAGGCGCTCTTGCGGCACCCGGTTGGTGGAATTGCAGTTCGGGCAGATAACGGTCGTCATTTGGTTTCCTTTTCTGAACGGGCCCGGTCTTCCGGGCGGTGGATGGTTCTCTCGACGTCAGTGGCCAGACAGGCCGCGGCGCGCCTCGCGTTCTCGCGGCACGGGCAGATATTCGACGCCGCCGCCCTGCCGCCGCACAGGCTGCGGGTAAAGCGTCATCAGTTGCAGGACTTCCTTGGGCATGTCCGTTCCGACGGGCAGGCCCAGCTCGCGTGCCTCATCGGCGGAGATCGGATAATCGTGGGTCCAGGTGCCGGTCGCCAGTTTCGCCGCCACATCCGCCGCCTGGGCCTCATCCATCTTGTCCGAGAGAAGCCGCTTCGCGAAGGCCTCGATCTGCGCGATGGCCTTGCGGCCGACATCGGCCATGATCAGCGTCTGGTCGTCGATCTCGGCGATGGGTTTTTCCTCGACGACCTTGATCAGCGAGGCGGCGGGCATCTGGCCGAGCTGCGGATCAACGGGGCCCAGCACGGAATGCTCGCACATCACGATCTCGTCGGCGGCAAGCGCGATCAAGGTGCCGCCCGACATCGCGTAATGCGGCACGAACACGGTGACCTTGCCCTTGTGGCCCTGAATGGCCCGAGCGATCTGGGTTGCCGCCAGCACCAGCCCACCCGGCGTGTGCAGCACGATATCGAGCGGCACCTCGTCGTCGGTCATCTGGATCGCACGCAGGACTTCCTCGGAATCGTTGACGTCGATGTAGCGCATCAGGGGAAAACCCAGCAGGTTCATGGTCTCCTGCCGGTGGATCAGCGAGATGACGCGGCTGGCGCGTTTCTTCTCGATCTGGGCGATCTTGCGGGTGCGCATCGCCTCCAGATATCTGCGCTGAAGCACCGGTTGCAGCGCAGAGAAGATGAAGAAGAGCCAGAAAAGCTGCGTTATGTCCATGGACCTTGTCCTCCTTGCCGTCGGCCGTCGGGCAAAAAGCCGTAGATGCCTTCGTCGCGGTAGTAATTGCGATAGACGTCCGCGCGCCTACGCAGGAATGGCGTGACGAGCCAGCCGGCGACGAACCCGCCGATATGCGCCCACCAGGCGATGCCGCCCGTGGCCTGATCGCCCAGCGACAGAATGCCGGGGATCACCTGCAGGCCGAGCCAGATCATCGCGAAGCCAAAGGCCGGGACCTCGAAGAACAGCGGCAGGAAGAGAACCGGCACCATCACCACCAGCTTCGCCGCCGGAAACATGCGCGCATAAGCGCCGATCACGCCCGCGATCGCACCGGATGCGCCGAGCGCGGGAATGACGGAATCGGGGTTGGCCAAGGCATGCGCCAGGCTGGCCGCGATACCGCAGAACAGATAGAACAGCGTGAACCGGCCCGGCCCAAGCCGGTCCTCGACCGCAGGGCCGAAAATCCAGAGCGTCCACATGTTCAAGATGAGGTGAAGCCAGCCCCCGTGCAGGAAGATATTGGTCAGAAATGGGGTCCAGTCGTCGGACGGGGCGATGAGGCTTGGCTGTCCGAAGAAGCGCGAGGGCACCAGCGCGAACTCGAACACGAACCGGTCCACTACGCGCGGCGGCAGGCTCGTCTGATAGAGAAACGTGAGGACGTTCGCAGAGATGAGCACCCATACGATGACGGGCGGGTAGCGGCGCGCGACACTGTCAAGATAGGGAAACAATTCAGCTCCTACTTGCTGATGAGCGTATGAGAGGTGCGTGTTCGATGGATCTGCTTTCGGGCATTCACGTCTCCACAGCGGTTCCAGTTGCGGCAATCAGTAGCCCCAATCCTGCGAGCAAGGTAAAACCTCCAGCTTGAAGGCGGCGGCCGGCCTGCAGGTGTCCGATAGCGGCAATGGCTGATTGAGTAGCATAGTAGAGAGCAAATGCGCGCGATGCGATGCCGATAATCTCGAAAACGCTCGAACTCCACGTCAATGCCAGCCCGACGATCCCCAATAGAAAGTAACCGATCTGAGGCCGCACTCGCCCATCGGTCACTTCGACAAGCAACCCACCGGCTCCGACGACATCGGCGACGGCAGCGCTGAATTGCGACAGTAGCGCAGCGCCAATCAACAGTGCGGGTAATATCGGAGGAATGACCCGAAAGATGTCAATTATTGCAGTTTCTGAAAGCGTGATTGTATTCGCCGGAAACGAGAAGGCCAGAAAACCAATATACGCGACGTAAATTATAGAGGCGATAAATTGGGCATATTCATGCTCTTTATTCGCGTTTCAGCCGTATATTCAAGGCCAAGATATCTTGACGTCTCAAAACCTTGCACCGTGACAAGAAGGCCAAAGACTAGAGCGACAGCAGTCCACCCGCCAGTCTGGGGAGAATTAATTACAACCTCGTCCGCGATCACTTTATCAGCAAGAAAATGAACAAGACCGACCATCATCCCGGCTATGATGGCAAGTTTCAGAGAGACTGATGCCTTTTCAAGACCTTCCAATGCATCAAAGCCGCGTATAAGCCCTGTGACTGCAATAAAAAAGAAGACCGCGGTCGTAACGAGCCGTGCCTCGAATCTGCTTCCGCCGTCATCGGTCAGGCTTACGGCAAAGGCGCCAAAGAGATTCAGATAATACGCTACCGAAATCACGTAGGCGAATATCAATATCCAACTTGATACTCTTTCAATGAAAAGCTCCGGTCGACTGCGATTATCGGCGGTCAATGAAATTCGCGCAATATTCGCGCGGATGGCACCACCAAACAGAAAAGCCAATCCGCACAGTGCCATCATCGCAACCGGGGCCGCATAACCAAAGGAAGCGTCCAGGATCGGTCCACAACCAAGAACCCGCTGCCTATGATAGACGCGAGCGGGGTTACCGTTGCCCGCCAACCACGTAGCGTTCGAACCTTGGGGTGAAAGAGGAAGGCTGCGACAGCAAGGCATGCTGACAGAACCGCGATATCAAGCATTGCTGTTGCCGGACCGCTTTCCGCCTATCGTCACGCCCGTCCAGGCCGGGGGATCGGAGGCCGGGAAGGATTCGAGATCGGCTTCAAGCACCGGATCGAATTCGGCCTGTTCTTGCGACGACAGGTCCACCGTGCCTTTCTGCTCGACCGCGCGCCGGAGGCGGTGATCCGAGCGACCGTGATCCACGCGGGACGGTATGCGGAAGGCTTCCGGCGCATCGGCCCCCTTGTAGAGCCGATGCCGTTCCTCGCCGCGCCAGTGGTCAGGCGCACGCCGGTGAGCCGTATCCTCACGCACGAGGTAGCGCCAGTCCTGCCGCTCCGCGAATTCCACGGCGCTTTCGCGGTCGGGGAATTTCAGCCGGATCGGACGATAGGGATCGTCGCTAGAGGTATATCCCATCAGCGGCTCGATTTGGGGCGGGCGCGACGGCTCGAATTCCAGTATCCAGTAGTTGGGCTGCGGCGCCGATGTCATCGCGGAACGAGCCGGCCGGTAGATGATCGCGGTCGGAACGTCCCATGATCTCATGTTGGTCCCGGGTATCTTCGGCGCAAAGGGTGGACGATTATGGCCGCGCATCATGGTGCTTACCCTCGGTTATCCCCCAGAAAAGTGTGTTCCAGCCGGGCGCGATCCCGCAGGGGCAGGAGTATTCGCGACCCTCTCTGATGAGCGCTCTCAAAAAGCGCATGTGCGGTATCGGAAGACTGACCTGAGTCACGCAGTTTGTCGCGAAGATAATTGCGCGCCGACTGGACGATCCGGGTCACGTCGTCTTCAGCAATGCCGAGAACCGAAGATGCCTTTTCAAGCGGAGTGTCGTTCAGATCGACAAGAAACAGGACTCTGCGCCATAGCGCCGGAAGACCGGCGATCGCCCGGTGAAAGATCAGCGCGTCCTGGCGTTTCGCGACAGCCGTTTCAGGGTCGTCCCCACCGTCGTCGGCGATGAGCTCCTCGAGCCGCAGCACGTCGTCGGGCTGATAAAACTCGAAGATTTCCTCATCCGACTCGGTAGGCTCCCCGGCCGACGCCTCGGGTGCGGCGTCGATCGATGCGGCATCTTCGGGCAACGCGCGGCGCGCGGCGGCCGCCTCGGCCTCGATGGTCTCGAAAGTCAGTTTCAGCAGCCAGTCGCCTATGGAAAACTCGGTGGGCCGCTGCTCGAACCTCTCCAGCCCCTTGAGGATCGTCGCATCGACGAGATCCCGAACGCTGAGGTAACCAGCCGGCACAGATCCGCTGCATTCGAGATAGGTCAACTCGCGCCTGACGGTGTCATAGACCGTATCGAGATGATCCTCGATCAGGTCGAAGAAAAGCTGGCGCCGCTCCGCCTCCACCGCATCCCGCACGGACGGCAGCTGGGCACCGATCCGGGGTCGGCGGGTGGGACGCTTGTATTCAGACTCGTGCTTGAGGCGCGCCACATGCCGATCGAGCCGGTGGCGCAGGTCGGCAAAGGCCTTGCGCAGGACAGGCTCGATCTCGAACCCCTCTTCCTGCACCGCGATCAGGCCCGAGGGCAGTTGCAGGCGCAGGCTGACATGGATGCGCACCTTGCCCTTCGTCTGCGAGGCGAAGACCTCAAGCCGGACGAGATCTTCGCTGAAGCGTGCAAGATGCGGTTCGAGTTGCCGCACCTCTTCCTCGATGACCTCCGGCGCGCGCTGCTCGCCGTGCCGGTCAAGATTGCGAAATGCTCTGATGAGTTTCATGGCGTGTGACCTGCTGTCGCTTTCGACGAAATGGGCCGGCGCGACCGTCATCGCGCCGGCCGGTCCTTCACGACGTCACCCGGTGGGCTTGTCGTCCTTGGACTGCGCCGCATCCGTAGCGTCGACCGGAATATCGGGTGCCAGAGCGTCTGACTTGTTTTCGGCAACTTCGCTGGACTCGTTGATCCCGGCCTCGGCCTGATCGTCCGGGCTGTCGTCACCGGTGTCCTTTGCGATCTTTTTGAACACGACCCTCTGTTCGTCCGCCGACCAGGCGACGCGGACCTTGTCACCATCCTCGATCCGCCCGGAGAGCATTCCGCGGGCCAACTCGGTCTCCAGCTCCGACCGGATCAGCCGGCGCAGCTCGCGGGCGCCGAATTCTGGACGGAAGCCGACCGCGCCGAAGTGATCCACGACGCTCACGTCGAATTCGAGTTCGACGCCCTGGGTCAGGGCGGTCGTCTTCACCCGGTTCAGCTGCAACTCGACGATCTGGCGGATCTCCGACTGATTCAGTGAGTGGAAGACGATCATCTCGTCGATCCGGTTGATGAACTCTGGCCGGAAATGACCGCGCAACACCTCCATCAGTTCGGATTTCTGCTTGGCCTCGTCGAACTCCTTGGTGCCGCGTTTCTTGAGGTTGCGCTGGATGATGTCCGAACCGAGGTTCGAGGTGGCGATGATAATGGTGTTGGTGAAGTCAACAACGCGGCCCTTGCCGTCGGTCAGGCGGCCATCGTCGAACACCTGAAGCAGGATGTTGTACACATCCGGATGCGCCTTCTCGATCTCGTCGAGCAGTACGACCGAGTACGGCCGACGGCGCACCTTCTCCGTCAGTTGCCCGCCTTCGTCGTATCCAACGTAGCCCGGAGGCGCACCAACCAGCCGGGCAACCGAGTGGCGCTCGCCATACTCCGACATGTCGATACGGATCGTCGCGTCCTGATCGCCGAAGATCACCTCGGCGAGCGTCTTGGCCAGCTCCGTCTTGCCAACCCCGGTCGGCCCGAGGAAGAGGAACGTCGCGGTCGGGCCGCGTCCCTCACGCAGACCTGCGCGCGCAAGGCGCACCGCATCGGCCACGGCGCGGATTGCCTCTTCCTGGCCTATGACGCGCTCGTGCAGCTTCTCCTCTAGCTTGAGGAGCTTGTCCTTCTCCTCGGTGGTCAGCTCTGTGACCGGAACACCGGTGATCTTGGAGACGATCTGCGCGACATGATCGGCGCGCACCTCGGCGGTCGCCGAAGCCTGGTCGCGCTTCCAGATCTCCAGAAGCTCGTCCAGTTCCTTCTGCTTTTGCTCGAGCTCCTTCTTGAGTTCGGCAGCGCGATCGAACTGCTTGCGGGCGGCGGCGTAATCTTGCTCTCGCTTGATCTGCGCAACTTCGGCCTCCAGCTCCTGGACGTCCACGGGGCGCGCTGTGGCGCTGATCTTCACCCGTGCGGCGGCCTGGTCGATCAGGTCGATCGCCTTGTCGGGCATGAAGCGGCCAGTGATGTAGCGGTCCGACAACTCGGCCGCCGCGACTATGGCCTCGTCGGTGATTGTCACCTTGTGGTGCGCCTCCAGCGTGTCGCGCAGGCCGCGCAGGATCATGATGACCTGAGCGACCGTGGGTTCCTCGACATAAACCGGCTGGAAGCGGCGTTCGAGTGCTGCGTCTTTCTCGATGTATTTCTGGTATTCGTTGAGCGTCGTCGCGCCGATCAGGTTCAGCTCGCCCCGCGCCAGCGCCGGCTTGAAGGTGTTGGCGATGTCCAGCCCACCCTCGCCGCCGCCCTGGCCGGCGCCGACGATGGTGTGGATCTCGTCGATGAACAGGATCAGGCTGTCCTTTTCCTCGGTGATCTCCTTGAGGATCTTCTGCACCCGCTCCTCGAACTCGCCGCGATACTTTGAGCCGGCGACCATCGAGTTGATGTTGAGCTCCACGAGCCGCTTGTCGCGCAGGGCCTCGGGCACCTCGCCCGCGACGATCCGTTGTGCGAGCCCCTCGACGATGGCGGTCTTGCCCACGCCGGGCTCGCCGATCAGCACCGGATTGTTCTTTTTCCGGCGGGCGAGCACTTCGATCGTCGTCTCGATCTCGCGGGCGCGGCCGATGACGGGGTCGAGCTTGCCCTCGCGGGCGAGCTTGGTCAGGTCGCGGCTGAACTGGTCGAGATCGGGCGTGCTGGACGGCGCCTCCACACGGCCTTCCTCGGCCCCCTTGCCCACGACCTTCGTCACCTGCTGGCGCAGCGCCTGCGGCGTGAGGCCGTACTTGCGCAGGATAGACGCGGCCAGGCCCTCACCCTCCTCGGCGAGGCCGACCAGCAGATGCTCGGGGCCGACATAGGAATGGCCGAGTTCGTTCGAGGTGATGAAGGCGCGGTTCAGCGCGTCTTTCAGACGCGGACTGACGCCGATTTCGCCCGATGCTTTGGCCTCTCCACGCTTCGCTTCCTTCTCGATCTGGCGACGCAGATCGTCCACATCGACCTTAAACTGTTCCAGGATCGTCTTGACGACGTCGGACGAGGTCAGTGCCAGAAGCAGGTGTTCGGTATCGACCTCACTGCGTCCGAATTCCCCGGCCTTCTGTGCGGCGTCCTGCAACAGCTTGTTACCCTGCTCGCTCAGCCGGTCGGCGATCGTGCGTCCGCCGCCGCGCCGCGCCGAACGCCGCGGGGCACCCTCGCCGAAAGTGGCGTCGACGATATCGTCATCGCCGTTACCCATGGAGCCGAGCGTGCCACCCCGCAGCGGGCTGTCACCAAAGAGGCTGCCGAAACCGCTGCCGCCGAAGAACTCGTCAAAAAGCGAATGCTGTCCGAACAGGGATTCCAGCGGCGAGGCGCTGCGGCCCGACCGGCGCACCATCTCGTGGTAATGCTGGTCACAAAGCTCCATGTTCTGAATTCTGCCGTTCACCGAGGCGCGCACGCGCGCCGTCGCCGGGCGACCGCAAATATCGCAAGCTCCGTTTGCCATTCGTCTTCTCCGTTTCTTTATCCAGTCAGGGTTGTCCGCCGATCATCTGCGCCAGTGACAGTGTTACGCAGCGACGGCTTCCGTTCTTTTCACCTTGGACCCAATTGCCACCAGATCGAGCTCGTCCAGTGTCTCTCGTTGCAGGAGATCCTGCGCCGATTGCTCAAGAAGATCCCGATTGGTTTCAAGAAGGGTGAGGGTGCGCTTGAACACGCCATCCACGATGTCGCGAACCTTCTGGTCCATCCGCTCGGCAGTGGCGTCGCTGTAGCGGCGGTTCAGCCACGACGACTGGTCGCCGGTGCCGAGAAAGCCGGGCCGATCGGTGTCGTAGCTGACATGCCCGAGGTCTTCGTCCATCCCGTACCGCGCGACCATGGCGCGGGCGATATCGGTGGCCTTGACCAGATCGTCGGCCGCCCCGGTCGAGACATGATTGTAGATGATCTTCTCGGCCGCGCGCCCGCCAAGCAGGACTGCGATCTTGTTCTCCAGCTCCTCCCGCGTCATCAGGAAGCGGTCCTCGGTCGGGCGCTGGATGGTGTAGCCGAGCGCGCCAATTCCGCGCGGGATGATCGAGACCTTGTGCACCGGGTCCACCCCCGGCAGCGCCATCGCCATAAGCGCGTGCCCCATCTCGTGGTGCGCCACGATCTCGCGCTCGCGCGGGTTCAGAACGCGGTTCTTCTTCTCCAACCCGGCGATGATGCGCTCCACGGCATTGTTGAAGTCGTCCATCGTCACCGCATCAGCCTTGCGGCGCGTGGCGAGCAATGCTGCCTCGTTGACGAGATTGGCAAGATCGGCGCCCGAGAAGCCGGGCGTGAGCGCTGCGACCTTCTCGGCATCGACGTCCGGGGCGAGCTTCACCTTTTTCATGTGAACGCCAAGAATCTGCACACGTCCCTTCTTGTCGGGCCGGTCCACCAGCACCTGACGGTCGAAGCGTCCGGCCCTGAGCAGCGCCGGATCGAGAATCTCCGGACGGTTCGTGGCCGCAAGCAGAACGATGCCCACCGAAGGGTCGAAGCCGTCGAGCTCGGTCAGAAGCTGGTTCAGCGTCTGCTCACGCTCATCGTGGCCGCCAGCGATCTGGCCGGAGGAGCGCGCCCGCCCGAGAGCGTCGAGTTCGTCGATGAAGATAATCGCCGGCGCGGATTTCCGAGCCTGCTCGAAGAGGTCGCGCACCCGCGCGGCACCGACGCCCACGAACATCTCGACGAACTCTGATCCCGAGATCGAAAAGAAGGTCACGCCGGCCTCACCCGCCACCGCGCGCGCCAGCAGCGTCTTGCCGGTGCCCGGCGGCCCAACGAGCAATATGCCTTTGGGGATATGTGCGCCCAGCTTTCCGTATTCGGCCGGGTTCTTGAGGAACTCCACGACCTCCTCGAGCTCGGCCTTGGCCTCGTCCACACCGGCCACGTCGGCGAAGCTGACGCCGGTTTCTTTTTCCATGTAAACCTTGGCCTTGCTGCGGCCGACCTGCATGAACCCGCCGAAGCCCTGCTTGTCGGCGAACTTGCGGAACAGCAGCATCCAGATTCCGAAGAAGATAAGCGCTGGCGCCACCCAGGAAATCAGCGTGCCGAGAAAAGTGTTTTGCGGAACGCCAGTGATCTCGATACCTGACCGGTCTATCCGTTCCAGGATTGCGGGATTCACTACGGTCGTCACGAACTGCTTCTTGCCGTCGACCGGTTCGGCGAAGGTGCCTGTGATAGTGTCTGACCCGACCGCGACAGAGGAAATTTTCCCGTCAGCGAGATACTTCTCGAACTGGCTGTAGCTGATCGGCGCGACGGATTGCCAGCCGGCGATCAGGTTCTGGATGAAAAGCACGGCTATGAAAGCCACCACCCAGTACCAGATGTTGTATTCGGTCTTCCTTTCCATGCCGCTTGTCCCTTTCACTGGCGCCCGAGCCGCGCCCTGATCCGCTCGAGCAGCGCCAGCAGGATGCGCCTTTCGTCTGCCGACAGATCCTGCAAGATTTCATGTTCGAGCGCCGATTGCCGCGGCGCGAGTTCCTCCAGCATCGCCCGGGCCTTCGACGTTGCGGTGACGATCTGCGACCGCCTGTCGTCGAGCGAGGGCGACCGCTCGACCCAGCCGCCCCGGACCATGCGATCGACGAGCTGGCCCGCAGTGGCCGGGCCGACCTCAAGTCGGTCGGCCAGATCGCCGATGGTCAGCCCGGGCGCATCCTCGACATGCGCCGCCGCCATCCAGGACAGGCGGGTCAGGCCGCTGTCGCGGATGTCTTGGTCGATCCGCTGCTGGATGAGCTGCGCGACCCGGTGGATCGTCGTCCCGATCAGCGCGATGTCCGAAGAGATCATGGGTATCCTTCCTCCGGTTGCATGAGACACAGGATAGACCGCACTCCATCCAAAGTGCAATGCACGCATCATACATGCTTGCATAATAAATGGAGCCGCCTATCTTGATGGGCGGTCTCCGAACCCACATCCGGCCGGCACCGTTGCCCGGCCCCTCCATGCCGACGGTTCGGGGGCATCGATCAGCAACAGGAGGCCGGCAATGCTCTACCCGACATATCTGCGCCGCAGCGATCCCTTTGCGCTGATGCGCTCCATGATGCGCGATCTCGACCGCGGTTTCTGGCCGCCGTCCTGCGCGGCGTTCCCGGCGGTGAATGTCTGGCAAGGCCCTGAGGCCGTTGCCATCGCCGCTGAACTTCCCGGCATCGAACCGGGCGACATTGAAATTTCGGTCAAGGACAACGTCCTGACGCTTTCGGGCGAACGCAAGGCGCCCGAGGTTCCCGACGGTGCGCGCTGGTACCGCAACGAACGCGGTTACGGCAGGTTTTCACGCGCGATCCGCCTGCCATTCGCGGCTTCGGATGACAAGGTCGAGGCGAGGATGACGAACGGCGTATTGCGGATCGTCATCTCCCGGCCCGAGGAAGAAAGGCCGAAGAAAATCGAGATCAAGGCAGCCTGAGAGGAGCTGGAACGATGAGCACCGACATCACGCAAGCCGCCGAAAAGACGCCGACCGACGTGCCTGAAACCGCCGCCGGCGGCCGCATCTACCGTCCGCTGACCGATATCGTCGAGACCGATCAGGGTGTCTCCATGATGCTTGAAATGCCTGGGGTCGCCGCCGATGCGGTCGAAATCACGCTCGAAAATCGTGCGTTGACGATCCGCGGCAAGGTTGACCCGGTGCGGCCGGAAAACCTCGAACTTGCCTATGCCGAATATGGCGAGGGCGATTTCGAGCGTGCCTTCACGCTTTCCGAGGACTTCGACCCCGACAGGATCGAAGCCGAGATGCGTGGAGGTGTCCTGACCCTGACGCTCCCCCGAGCCCCTGAAGCGCAGCCGAAAAGGATCGCCGTCAAGGGCGTCTGAAAACCGAAGGAGACCATATCATGCAGATCAAAGACCTCATTCCCTGGGCGCGCAAGGACGGCGCGCCAGATTCTAAGAGCAGCGAAGATAACCCGATCGCGACACTCCAGCGCGAAATGAACCATGTGTTCGAGAACTTCTGGAACCGGGTCGGTCATTTCGAATGGCCCTTTGGCAGCGGCGAAGCGAAATCCGACGTGGTCGAGACCGACAAGGCGATCGAAGTGTCGATCGAGCTGCCGGGCATGGAGATGAAAGACATCGAGGTGACGGTCAACGATGACATGTTGACTGTGAAGGGGGAGAAGAAGATCGAGCGCCAAGAGGAGAAGAAGGGATACTATCTCTCCGAGCGCAGCTACGGCGCAATCTACCGGACAATTCCGCTCCCTCCCGGTGTGGATGGCGAAAAGGCGCAAGCATCCTTCAGGAACGGGGTTCTGACGATCAAGCTGCCCCAGACTCCCGAGGCGCAGGCGAAGGTCAAGCGCATCGAGGTCAAGAACGGCTGATTAGCCGCATTGGGTGTCGCCGGTTTGCGGCGTCCCCTCCGCTCTGTGCGATATAGCACCGTCTGGCGAAGCCCCGGGGAGCTTGTCTCTCCGGGGCGGCCTTCGAGGGGCAATCATGAAAGACTTGCAACGATCCGGGCTAACCCGTGAACAATGGTCGGCGATGACGCTTTACGAGAAGTTCGAGCACGTTGTCATCTTCGTCCTCAGCGTAATCATTGCGGTAATCGTCGTGGCGTCGGTTTGGGTACTGATGCGCGAAGTCGTGAACCGCTTAGTTCTGGGGGCATTTGACACTCTCGATTACGCTGCCTTCCAGGCGGTCTTCGGCATGATCTTCACCGTAGTGATCGCGCTCGAGTTCAAGCGCTCCCTTCTTGTTGCAACTGAGCGCAGCTTCGGCATCCTTCAGGTCCGCACGATCGTGCTGATCGCGCTCCTCGCCATTGCGCGCAAGTTCATCATTCTCGATCTCGGTGAGACGGAGCCGGCCAAGATTGCTGCACTCGCGGGTGCGGCGCTTGCGCTCGGGACTGTCCATTGGCTGGTGCGCGATCAGGACCGGCGCGAAGAGCCCGGCACTAAAAATGCGGATGGCGGTCAATGAACCGAACCTTTTTCATTCGACTTGTTTCAGCAACCTCTGCCGCGCTCCTTATCATTATTGTGTGGCAAAGCTTTCCTATCATTCAGGGCGTTGTGCTCGGTCGGTTTGCCGAACCGCGCGCCGTGGCTCCGCGCGGCGACTTGGCGGCGTTTGAACAAAGCACCATCACGGTATTCAACGCCGCTCGAGACAGTGTCGTCTTCATCACGACGGCCGAACGTGTAGTCGATCCCTGGACCCGGAATGCCTATGACGTTCCGCGCGGGAACGGTTCAGGATTCGTCTGGGACGAACTCGGTCATGTGGTGACGAACAATCATGTTATCGCCGGTGCGAGCCGGGCAGTCGTCAGGCTGGCTGATGGCCGTGCCTTCTCCGCGCGCCTGGTGGGGCGCGCCCCCGAGCACGATCTGGCAGTCCTGCATATCGGCGTAGGTTCTGACCGGCCACCGCCAATCCCCATCGGCACCAGCAACGAGTTGCGTGTCGGTCAGAGCGTGTTCGCCATCGGCAATCCGTTTGGCCTGGACTGGACGATGACGACCGGAATTGTCTCGGCTCTGGGCCGCGAATTGCCGGGAGAAGGCAGTCTCCCGATACGTGGCCTGATCCAGACGGACGCAGCAATCAACCCCGGAAATTCCGGTGGCCCTCTGATCGACAGCGCGGGGCGTCTGATCGGCGTCAACACGGCGATTTTCAGTCCATCCGGCGGCAGTGCGGGAATCGGCTTTGCGGTTCCCGTCGATACGGTCAACCGGGTGGTGCCACAGCTCATCGCTCGCGGCAGCTATGCACCACCACGACTCGGCATCTTATTCGATCCCAGGGTCGACGCGATGCTCGCGCAGGATGGCACCTCCGGCGTCCCGGTCCTCGGAGTCGATCCTGACGGCCCCGCTGCCCGTGCGGGACTGGTGCCCGCCCGCATTGGCGGCGATGGGCTCATTGTAGTCGGCGACCGGATAATCGGCCTTGGAGCGACTAGAGTTGATGACGCGGCTGACCTGATCATGGCGCTCGAAGCGCATCGCCCCGGGGATCAGGCTGAATTGCACATCCGGCGCGGCGATCAGCGCAAGAGCCTCAAGATCACACTCGGCGGAACACGATAGGAGCCGGAAATGCCCACTGTCTCGACGAGGCATCGATTTATCAATCTCGTCCAATCCGCGCTCTTGCTTGGCCTTATGGCGATGATCGCCTGGGCATCCATGACAGCGGTCGTGGGCGCGGAGGTCGGGCTGCTGCTTGCTTTCGGAATGGTTGCGGGTCTGATTTTTGCGCCCAATCTGCCGCAAGACTTCTTGCTGTCCGCATATCAGGCAGAGCGCATAACGGGACGTGATGCGCCCGGCCTTGTCGCAGGAATAGCGGAACTTGCGCGACGTGCCGATTTGCCGCGCGCGCCGAAGCTCTATCGCGTATCGAGCCCATTGCCGAACGCCTTCGCGATGGGCAGTCCAGAAGACAGTACAATCTGCGTCACCGATGGACTGCTTAAACTCCTCGATGGCCGCGAACTCGTCGGTGTCCTGGCTCACGAAGTTGGCCACATCGCAAACCGCGACCTGTGGATCATGGGATTGGCAGATGTGATGTCACGGTTGGTTTCTCTGGCGAGTTGGCTCGGACAGTTCCTGCTGCTCCTCAACCTACCTCTTATTTTCGCGGGCGCGGTCTATGTTCCGTGGCATATCGTGGCGCTTCTCATCTTCGCGCCCACCTTGATGGCGCTCGTGCAGCTCGGCCTGTCGCGCACCCGCGAGTATGACGCAGATCGCGCGGCGGCGGAGCTGACCGGCGACCCGGAGGGTCTCATGAGAGCGCTGAGCAAACTCGAACGCCGTGTCGGAAGGTTCTGGGAAGAAATTTTTCTTCCCGGCCGGCGCATTCCCGAGCCGTCCCTCTTGCGAACACATCCAAGCACAGAATGCCGCGTATCTAGGCTCCGCGAACTCACCGCCCTAGCAACACCTCACTATCCGGCAATCTCCGACATGTCTTATAAACCGCGGCTGCCCTCGTTCTTGCCGCCCAAATTCCATCGATATGGAATTTATTGGTAGAAAGCTCTGATCCGCGCGTGTTTCACCGGAGCATTTCGACCGCCACTATCTTGCGGCAGAGCATGCGCGATAGCTCACGACAATGATCTTGCAGCTTCGTCACTCGCTAATTGAAGGCGGCTGGCCTGCCTTACGGCTGTAGAGCCTCACCTGCGCAATAGCCCGCACCGCCGGTAAAGCTGATTTAGCGAAACGTCGTGACGTTGAGTGGCACAAGACACCATGTCGCCTCGCTCGAAACTCTGCTTTGGACCTTGCAAAGCGAGTATGTCAAAAAATCACGCTGCAGGAAGCGATGGAAGCATATTCTTGCTCGGGTAACTATCTCGTGGCCAAGCCGTGACCTTCCCTACGGAACCGCTCAAATCCATCTTTGCGACATAGACTGCGCCACGTCCCACAACTGTGCGCGAGATCAGCAAGATTGGCCATGATGTTCCCTTGAGCCGCCGGCGGTGAGCACGGCGTTGCAGTCTGAAATCATTGAAAATCACGACACTGGGCTCGATCTCTATTTCTGCGAGCCTCAAAGCCCATGGCAGCGGAGGAGCAACGACAACACCAATGGCCTGCTGCGTCAGTACTTGCCAATAGGGACGGATCTCAGCCAGCATGGCGCCGATGAACTCAGCGCCGTAGTCGATGCGCTCAATAGCAGACCACGCAAAACGCTTGGTTGGCGCACACCCGCAGAGGCGCTCGATGGTTTGTTCGAATCAGATATGATCGACGGTGTTGTGGCGACCGGTTGAATCTGCCGAATACGTGTCGATCAAGTATTCGCAGCGGCTGCCGAGGCGGGCATCGAACCATCCGCGGCAAGCGTCGAAGACTCTTATGACAACGCGTTCGCCGAAACGATCAACGGTCTCTACAAGGCGGAGGTCATCTATCGGCGCGGGCCGTGGCGCAGCTTCGTACCGAGTTCATTGCGAACATGAGGGCTTCAGCTGAGAGAGAGGATTGGCTTCAAACGAACTGCAGTGGCTGTCGCGCGAAAGCTGTCTGTTATCATGCACACCATGCTGAAAACCGGAGACTTCTTCAATCCAACTGCGGGCGTGACGGCATAGTATCTGATAGCGCTCAATAACTGAGAGCTAGAAGCGTCCCTGCCAGGGACGTGAGCCGAGCCAGACCGTTGAAGGGGTTGCATTGCTGTCGCAGCTGAATGCGTCGTCCACATTGAAGGCTCATCCCGCGAAGCTTCATCATGCGGCGCCTGATGTCGAGCGCGAAGACAACCATGCACCCGGCAGCGCTGCTTACGCAAGGTCAATTGACACCCAAATTGCGATTAGGCAACCACATCAGTTCACTTTAATAGCCGGTCTTGAGATTTATTCTGTTATCGTGAGCCCGCGCCGATCAAAATTGGTGCTCCGCAAAGCTATGAGTGCCGCACTTTGTTAAAAAGACCTGAAGGCTCGTTGTGATGAGAACGAGGTGAAGCATTGGAAATAACTGATGTCAGAGAAACACGCTTATCCGGAATTTCATCAGAATGATGACTGAACTTAGCCAGATAGGTTGAAACTGCACGGCTAAGTTCGAAGAACTCCACCCCTGGCCGTCCTCGTATCATGGTTTTCGTCGCTTGGCCTCTCAAGGGTCGCGGGTTATGCGGTTGATGATAGCCGAAAGGTCAATTCCTGTATGATCCAGGAAACACCATGTCCTGATCCACCAGGACGTTGAACTTGTAGCCGGGCCGGATTTCGAGTGTCGGCTGGACATTGAGGTTCCGGCTGATCGTCTGCTCGGCGACGCGGCCGAAGCTTTCCGCGAAATTCCGCCTTGCAGCATCCGATGCCGTCTCCTGGGTCGCCAGCGTCGAGCTTTCCGGCAACGAGGCGTCGACCCCTGTTCCGATCAGCGCGATCAGCACCGCCGAGCCGAAGGTGCGGAAGTAATGGTTGTTCACCTTGTCATGGAAGCCGCCATACCCCTCAGCATCGGTGCCCGCCATGCCGCCGATCTGCAGCGTCGAGCCATTGGGGAAGATCAGGTCCGTCCAGACCACCAGTACGCGGCTTTGCCCGAACGAAACCTTGCTGTCATATCGGCCGAACAGTTTGGCGCCTTGCGGGATCAGCAGCCGGTGACCGGTGGCGCTGTCATAGACGTTCTGACTGACCTGTGCGGTTATGCGGCCGGGAAGGTCCGAATTGATGCCCGTGATCAGCGTCGCCGGGATCACCGAACCGCGCTTGAGTTCATAAAGCGATTGCTGCGGCACCACGCGATTGGGCAGGTAGCCGAGCTCCTTGAGGTCGCTGTTGAAGAAATCCTCCTTCGAGCGCTGCCCGTTCTGATCGCCATCCTGGCCGGTCAGGCCACTCTTGAGTGCTGCGGCATAAAGGTCGGGCAAGGCGGCGCTGGTGTTCGCCGCCACCGTGCTCTTGTCGGCCGATGCTTGCTCGCTTGATTTCGTATTCGCCTGCAGCTTGCCGCGATCAATGGCGATCGGCGCATCATAGGCGGCATCGCTCGCCTGCAGCCGCGCCATACGCTGCCGTTGGCGCTCGCGCAGATACTGCTCCTGGTTCTCACGCTGCAGACGCGCGCGCCAGACCGCCTCCGGTTCGAGTTCCTGCGTGTTTCGTGTCTCTTCCTTTGCCGGTTGCGCGACAAAGGGATTGGCAGATTGATCGTCTTTCTTTTCGACTGGAGTCGGCTGATATGTCACCTGCTGTTCGGGATCGCCAATGATGCCGTCTGTGACGCCGCGCTTGATCTGATCGGCGAAGGTCGAAGCGGGCGTTCCGGCAGTGGTCTCCAGGCCAGCATCCTTCCCGAAAAACAGCCCGCGCGTCGAAAGCCCGTAGACGATGATGCCGAGGAAGGTGGTCACCAGCACGATCACGATGACGATCGGCAGACGATTGATCCGGCGCATGCCGGCTTGCGCCTGCTCGTTGGCGGCGCCGCCGAGTTTCAGGGACTGTACCATGGTCTTCTCCCCCTCAGCCGCGCTTCAGGAGCGACAGCGCGCTTGCAGGCGTCGCCCCGTTGGCGGTTACCGCATAGGCGCGCCCGAGTTCGACCGTGTCGGTCGACAGCCGGGCCAGAACCTGCCCCTCGAAGGGCACGACCACGTAGGCAAGCGGAATGACGGTCGCGCCTTGATCCGGCTTCTGGTCGGTGACGACCGCATAGCCCCAGCCTTTGAGCGCCGCTTCCAGCGCATGTCCAAACGGCGAGCCATCGGGTTTGAGGGCGATGGTCGCCTTGCCCTGGCCGATCTGTTCGGCCAGCCGGCTCACCATGTCGCCGGCAATCGCACTCGCCGCCGGACCGGAGATCTCCGGCGGCGCGTCGCTTTCCAGTAACCCGCCGATCCCCGACGACTGGCATCCGGAAAGGAGGAGGACGAGGGTGCAAGCCGCGGCAAGGCTGCGCAAGGGGCGGGGGACGAGGGTGCGCATCACCGCCCTCCCCTTCTGATCGTGACCTTCTGCTGTTTCCAGCCGACGCCCGAGACGAGCACGGCGCGATCGACATTGTAGTCGACGATCATCATGTCGTTCTTCATCCGGTAATTGACGATGCGGTTCTGTCCGCCGGAGACGACGAACAGAACCGGCGCGTCCTCACCCGAAATCCGGCGCGGGAACTGGATGTAGGTCTTCTCGCCGTCGCTATAGACGCGCGTCGGCCGCCAGCCGGCGCTGCCCGAGACGGAATAGGCAAAACTCAGGCGTTCGGCGGGAACGCCGGCGCCGGGGATCGTGCTCGCCTCAAGCCGCGAATTGATGTCTGCGAGTTTGGCTGACACGTCTTCCGGGTACTCGAAGCCGACGCGGGCCATATATTGGGTGGGGTGAGATTTCAGCTGGATATGGTAGGTGCGCCGTGAGGTCGTCACCACCATGGAGGTGACAAGGCCAGGCTCAGACGGCTTGACGATCAAATGGATCGCCTGGCCGCCGGCAGCCCCCGATGTCGCCGGCTCGACCTTCCAGCGCACCGTATCGCCGACGAGCACATCGCGTACCACTTCACCCGGCTGCAGCTCGATGTCGCAGACCTGCAAGGGGGAGCAGACGACCGAGGGCTGGACCTCGCCATAGAGGAAAATGACCTTGCCGTCTTCACCCCTCGTCACCAGCCCGCGGTGGCCCCGCCACTTGCCGGAAATGTCGATCCCCTTCGCCTCGTTGGCGGAGACGTCAGCGGCAAGCGCCGCGGTGGATACGGCATCAGCGAGGATCAGGCCGCTTGCCAGCGCAAGCATCGGTCCGGCGCGGCGGATGGTCGTTCTCATAATCATCATTGGCCGGCCTTTCAAAGCTGTGCAGTCCAGTCGAAGTCGCGGAGATAAAGACCGATCGGGTTGAGGCGGATGACGGCCTCGTCCTGGGGCGGGGTGAGTGTCACCGTGGCGATGCCGCGAAAGCGGCGTTGGGCCGTTTCCTTGCCCTTGCGGTCGCGTTCGAACTCGGTCCAGTCGATCTGGTAGGACTGGTTCGAGAGCGCCACGACATTGTTGACCTCGATGGCGACCGTCGCGGATTTCGCCTTTTCGAAGGGCGAGTTCGACCGGAACCAGGCATTGATCTTTTCGGTCGCCGGATCGGAGGTTCGTAGCAGCGCATAGGTCCGGTCGATATACCGCTTCTGGACCACGGCGTCGGGCGTCACGGAGCGGAAGTTCGACACGAAGCCGGCAAGGGTGGCGCGCACCACGCGCGGGTCGGCATATTCGATCTGTTGCGGGAATCCGGTCGTCACCGCCGAGCCGAGCTTGTCGACCTCGACGATATAGGGAACGAGCTTGACCTCGGTGCTCTGATAAAGCGCATAGGAAAAGCCGATGACCGCCATGACCATGCCAGTGATACCGACGATGCGCCATGATGACGCCGCCTTCACATAGGAGCCGTAGCGCTCGTTCCATTCGTTGCGGGCAGCGAGATAGGGGTTGTCGGGCGGAATGCGGTGAGACATGCGGGCATCAGCTTTCGGTTAGGTGTTTTCGGGGAGGGGCGGCGGAGGCGATGTCGCCGGCTTGCCGGATTTGCGCGACTGGTCGAGCTTGGCGTTGGCAAGACCGAGCAATGAGCCCGCATAGGCGCCGGGCGAGGCGATCGCCTTTTCCTTCGCCGCCGATCCGATGGCGCCGGCTGCCCCGCCGATACCGGCTTCCATACCTTTCAGCGCCGCACCCGCAAGCGAGGCTCCGCCGGCTCTTGCCGCGCCCGCTGCCTGGTAACCCCTGTTTGCGGCCCCGGTGGTGAGGAAGGCCGCACCCGCTGCAAACGAGGCAGCCTGTCCGCCATGGCGGATCGCCTCCATGCCACCGGAGACCGACGCGCCCTGTACCACGCCCTGGATGATCGGCGGCACATACATGGCGATGACGAACACCACGACGGAAATGCCGGCGATCGCGAGCGTCGTGATGAACTGGTCGGAGGTCGCGGTCGGAGCTTCGGCAAGGCCCAGCAGGATGTCGGAACCGATCTTGGCGATCATCACCAGTGCCATCAGCTTCATGCCGACGCTGAAGGCATAGACGAGATACCGGATCGCGAAATCCTTCGTATAGGACGAACCGCCGAGCCCGAGCATGATCATGCCGGCGAGCAGGCCGATATACATTTCCACCATGACGGCGACGAAGATCGCGGCGACAAGCGAGAAGGAGACGACGACCACGATCATGGCGAAGACGGCGGCGATCGCCAGCGCATTGTCCTCGAAGACGCCGAACTTCGCCTGTTCCGACATTTTCGAGGCGACGCGAATGCCGGCGTCGAAGATATTCGCCGGCGATGCCGATCCACCGCCGGCGCCGATCTGGTAGAGGCTGTCGACGATCGCCTTGCCGAAGGCCGGCCCCTGATCGAGGATGAAGGCGAAAAGCCCGATGAACAGGATGCGACGGACGAGTTCGGCAAACCAGGCATCGAGCGAGGCGGCGTTGATCGCAAGCCAGACGGCGGCAATCCCGACCTCGATGCCGGCGAGAATCCAGAACAGCGACCGCGCGGCGTTCATGATCGTCGTTTCCCATCCCTTGGCCGCGGCCGAAACCTGGTTCTCGAGGGTGGTGAGGACCGCGCCCTGCTGCGCAAAGGCCGGCGCGGTCGCCAGCAGGACGATGGCGATCGCGATAAAGACGAGTTCGAGTCTGCGGGAGGGTCGGACGATCACCATCGGGGTTTCATCTCCTGCCCGCCGCGCACGTCGCGCTCCGGATCGATGCTGAAGAACTTTTCCCGATATTTCCGACGATCGGCGTCGGAGACAGGATGCGTGGCGGATGCGCCGGCTCCGACGCCAGACTGGGCGACGGCCCGAGGCTGGATCAAGATCCAGCTCACTCCGGCGCCAAGCGCGACGATGGCCGCGAGCGCAAGGGCAATGATCAGACGCGGGCTCACCAGCGCGGCTCCATCGTCTGGCCGCCGCGGATATCGGTCTCGGGCGCGTTAAAGAACTGTTCGCGCCGCGCCTGGGCCAAGTCCTTTTGCGCCTGTTCCGACTGATACCAGGTCCCCATCATGGTCATCTGTTGCGAGACGAGTCCGCGCAGCTTCTGCATCTGCGCCACCTGCTGGGTGGCGATCTCATGGCCGACCTGGAGCGCCTTCATCTGGCCGTCGGCGCTTTCGGACATGGACCGCAGTGAGGACATCGTGCTCTCTTCGGTGGAAAACTGCTCGGCGGTCAGATTGGCTGCCCTCAGCGTGCCGGCGATCGTGTCCCGGTTGGTGTCGGACCAGGACTGATAGGTGGTGGAAAAACTCGCCTGGTCGGGCAGGCCGCTCTTCAACTCGGCATAGCTCTGGAACCGTTGCCTGAGCGTGTCATCGATATTGCCCATCGAGAATGCGATCCCCTGCCCCTGCCCGACGATGCTCTTGAGACTGTTGAGATCGCTTTCGACCTCACCCCAGACATGGGTCGGCAGCTGCGCCGTGTTCTGCAGCATGTTTTCGTAGATCCTCAGCTGGTTCTGGATCTGCTCGGCCAGCTGATTGATCTGGGTGATCTGGTTGTTCACCTGCTCGGCCGATTTGCCGACCAGCGAGATCAGCTCGGCATTGTTGGCGAGCTGGGTGAACTCCGTCGCCTCGCCGGTCACACCACCCGCCCGGACCGGGACAGGCATCGAGACCGACGCGACGACAGCCATCGCCAGGGCGGCAACGGTGATGCGCCGGTCAGGCGCTGTGAAGATATGTTTGCGCATGGGCAATCCCCCTTTGCTGCAGCCAGTGAAGAGGCCAGTCGGCCCCGTGTTCGAGGCGAAGCGCACGGATGCGCTTCAGGTCTTCCTTTCCGGATGCGCCGACGAGGGAGAGCGCCACCGGACCGAGCGCCATGTCGAAGAGCCGGCGTCCGTCGGGTGACGAGACGTAATATTCGCGCTTCGGAAGCGCGGTCGCGACGATTTCGATCTGCCGTTCATTGAAGCCGATCCGCTCGTAGAATTCCCGCGTGCCGGGCTCCCGCGCCGCGCCGTTAGGCAGGCAGATCTTGGTCGGGCAGCTTTCCTTGAGCACATCGATGATGCCGGAGCGCTCCGCATCGGAGATCGATTGGGTGGCGAGCACCACCGCGCAATTGGCCTTGCGCAACACCTTCAGCCATTCCCGGATCTTGTCGCGGAACAATGGATGGCCGAGCATCAGCCAGGCCTCGTCGAGGATGATGAGGCTTGGCTTCCCCGTCAGTCGCTTCTCGACGCGGCGGAACAGATAGGTGAGCACCGGCACGAGATTGCGCTCGCCCATGTTCATGAGCACTTCCACCTCGAAGCACTGGAAGGCGCCGAGCGTCAACCCGTCCTCTTCCGCGTCGAGCAACTGGCCCATCGGTCCGTCGACGGTGTAGTGATGCAGGGCATCCTTGATCTCGCGCATCTGCACGCCCGACACAAAGTCCGACAGCGACCGGCCGCGCGAGCTCGCCATCAAGCCGATCTGCCGCGAGATGGCGTTGCGATGATCCGGCGTCACCGTGACCCCCTGCAGGGCGACAAGCGTCTCCAGCCATTCGGCCGCCCAGGCGCGATCGCCATCGGTCGTAAGTTCCGCCAGCGGGCAAAAGGTGAGCTGAGGCGACGCCCCCTCACCTTCTACGCTTGCATCGCCGCCGATCTCATAGTGATCGCCACCGACGGACCAGGTGAGCGGCAGCATCGAGCGGCCCTTGTCGAAGGCGAAGACCTGGGCGCCGGCATAGCGGCGGAACTGCGCCGCAATCAGCGCCAGCAGCGTCGACTTGCCCGAACCCGTCGGGCCGAACACCAGCGTATGGCCGACATCGTCGACATGCAGGTTCAGCCGGAAAGGGGTCGAGCCAGATGCGACCTGCATCAGCGGTGGCGAAGCCGATGGGAAGAACGGGCATGGGGCAACCGGGCTTCCCGACCAGACCGAGTTCAATGGCACGAGATCGGCGAGATTGCGGGTGTTGATCAGCGGCTCGCGGATATTGGCATAGGAGACGCCCGGAAGACTGCCGAGAAAGGCGTCCGTCGCATTGAGCGTCTCGATCCGGGCCCCGAACCCTTCCGCCTGGATCAGGCGGCGGATAGCTTCACACTTTTCCTGTAGGCGCGGCTGTTCGTCGTCGAAAAGGACGATGACAGGCGTGTAGTAGCCATAGGCGGTGAGTTGGGAGGCTGCTTCCGCGATCGCGTCCTCTGTCTCGGCCACCATCAGCATGGCGTCCTGGTCGAGCGAACGGCTTTGCGTCTGGAAAAGCTGATCGAAGAAGGGCCGAACCTTCTGCTGCCATTTCTTGCGGGTGCGCTCGAGCCGGGCCCGCGCTTCCTGTTCGTCGAGAAAGACGAAGCGGGACGACCAGCGATAGGTGAGCGGCATCAGATCGAGGGAGTTCAGTATGCCAGGCCAGCTTTCCGCCGGCAGTCCGTCGATCGCCACGACGCCGAGAAAGCGGTTCTCGACAGTCGGCGTCAGGCCGTGCTGCAACTCGGCCGTCACCAGCCAGTCGAGATACATCGGAATGTCGGGCAAGCGGATCGGATGATTTTCGCCGGTCACGCAGAAGCGGATGAACTGGAAGAGGTCGTCGTAGCGCGCGATCCGGAGACCGCCGCGCTCTTCGGTCTCCTGCGTGAGCATACGGCGGATGGAAACGACGTTGGCGAGATACTGTTCGACTTCGCGGATCGAGGTGCGGAAGGCGTCGAGCGCTCCGTTGGCATAGGTGGTCGATCGGCTTGCCGGGTCGGAATAGACGTAGCGCGTCAGTCCGGATCGACGCGGTTCCGGCGGCCGCCAGGTCAGGATCAGCGCATGGCGGCTTTCGAAATGCCCTTTCTCCCGCTCGAAATGCGCCCGCCGCTCCGCGTCGATGGCGCGGGTGACCGCGTCGGGAAAATGGCAATCCTCCTCGGCCGGGTAATCGGTCGTCGGCACGCGCACGGCCTCCACCTGGATCATCCAGCCGGAGCCGAGGCGGGCGAGGATCGCATTGATCTGCCGGCTGACCTCGTTTCGTTCAGTGTCGGTCGAGCTTTCGCTGTCCGGCCCCGCGAAATACCAGCCCGCCATCAGGCTGCCGTCCTTCAAGAGCATGACGCCATTGTCGACGAGACCGGCATAGGGAACGAGATCGGAAAACGAGGGTCCGGACGGACGGAAACGTTTGAGAGCTACCATGGTCGCGGCCTCAATAGCGCCGCCACGGCGTCGACGTGGCGCGGTAGCAAGATCTGTAGGAGATGTGCCGGAGATAGACCCGGCGCATCAGCGGATCGGATTTCGCCATCATGCGAAGTCCGGCAATCGCCACGGCCCAGAGCGCCATCCCGAAGATTGCCGCATACCAGGTGAGCACGACGAAGATCAGGATCACGGAGGCAAGACCAGAGAGAAGCACGAGTTCACGATCCGCACCCATCAGGAGATTGGGGCGCGACAGGGCGCGGTGGATGCGCGAGCGGACGAGGTTGGAGCCGGTCTCAGCCATGAGCCCCCTCCCCTCTCCCGCCGAGGATGGCGGTCCGCGTGGTAGGCCTTTCCGACGTCACCGGCTCGAGGTTTCCGATCGAAGCCCCCGTCGCTCCGAAAAGGGCGACGATCTGGGTGGCCCCGAGCAAAACGCCGCCGACGAGCGCGATATAGCAAAGGCGCCGCGCAAAGTCGTTGAGCTCGCCGCCGAAGATCAGCATGCCGCCGGCGATCGCGACGGCGGCGAGCGCAATGAAGCCGGCGACCGGGCCGGTGATCGATTGCTGAATCTGCTGAAGCGGACCTTCCCACGGCAGTCCGCCGCCGCCCGATGAGGCAAGCGCGGGTGATGCCAGCATCAGCGACAACAGGAAAAGGGAGAAGCTTGCGGTCAATGCGAAATGACGCTTAAGCGGCATGGCTGTCCTCATCGATCTGGGCGTAGTGTTCGGTCTGATAGGTCGTGCCTTTGAACCCCTCGACACGGATCACGTCGCGGACGCGGCGGCTCCGCCCGCTCCGCTCGATCGAGACGACGAGATCGACCGCCTCGCCGATCACCTCGCGCATCGGCTGCTGGCTCACCTCGGCCGTCAGCTGCTCCACACGCCGCAACGCTGACATCGCCGTATTGGAGTGGACGGTGGTGACACCGCCGGGATGACCGGTGTTCCAGGCCTTGAGCAAGGTCAGCGCGGCGCCGTCGCGCACTTCGCCGACGATGATCCTATCTGGTCTGAGCCGCATCGTGCTTTTGAGGAGCCGCGCCATGTCAACGCTGTCGCTGGTGTGCAGCAGGACGGCGTTCTCGGCTTTGCACTGGATTTCGGCGGTGTCCTCGAGGATCACCATGCGATCCTCGGGCGCGGTCCTGACGATCTCGGCGATGATGGCGTTGGCCAGCGTCGTCTTGCCGGATCCGGTTCCGCCGGAAATCACGATGTTCATTCGTGAGGCGATTGCGTTTCTGAGCACCGAGGCCTGCGCCTCGGTCATGATCTCGCTCTTCACATAGTCGTCGAGCGGGATCAGCCGCGACGCGCGGCGGCGGATCGTGAACGTCGGCGCGGAAACCACGGGCGGAAGCAGCCCCTCGAACCGGTGGCCGCCGATCGGCAACTCGCCGGAAATGATCGGCTGCTCGTGATCGGCCTCCGACTGCAGCGCATGCGCCACGCTGCCGATGACCACCTCGGCGGCCGCGGGCGTCATCTCGCCGGCCGGCGCGACACCGTGGCCGAGCCGTTCGATGAACAGGCGCCCGTCCGGGTTCAGCATGATCTCGACGACGGTCGCGTCGTCGAGGGCGACGCAAAGCTGGTCGCCGAGCGCGTCCTGGAGTTTGCGGACAAGCCGGGAATGAGAGCGAAGCTGGGTCATGCCGCATTCCTGGCCGGGGTGACGCCGTTCCCGGAGAAAGCGGAGCGATAGCCGGCCGGTCGCACGCGCTCCAAGCTCGCGGCGTCGGCCGGCAGGCTTCCCGCGATCGCCATCGTGTTGCCGATCGCCGTGGGCTCGCCCAATCGCGTCATCGGCCATCCGGCGCGTTTCAGGATGCGTTCGAAACGAAGGTCGGTCGCAGTAACGATCTCGCTGTAGCCGTTTGCCATCGACCATTCGATGATGCCCGCAAACATCGAAAGCGTCACGAGGTGCAGGTGTCCCCCTTCCCTCCCCGCCTCAAGCGACGTGTCGACGCAAAACCGCGAGCTCTCGATCATCCCGGCATGCGCCGCCAAACGTCCCTCCCCCAGCAGCTGGGGAAACGTGTCCTGCAGCATGGTTGGGCCGGTCGCGGGAAGGAGACGGGCGCAGCCGCAGACCGTGCCGGATTTGGTGGCAAGGATATAAGTGGGATGGAGGTCGTCGTACTCGTCCCGTTCACCGTCGTCGGTGGTCGTCACCTCCCAGCCCAAACGGGACCCGAAGACTTTTGCACGAAGGCAATGCATTTCCTTGAGCAGGCCGGAATGCTGCTCGTGGAAGTCTGGTGTTACGGCGATCAAGCGCATCATCCACTCCGTGAGAATCGATTTGCGCCAGATAGAAATCACCACGTTTCGGCGGTGGCTATGTGCAGATCTGCATATCGGTGATTCTGCCGAATCGCGGTTTAGTGGCGCCGACGAGGTCTTCGGACGTGTGGACGAGCCATGCAGACCTGCATTTCCGGAAGATGGTCTGTGACTGACCAGGTCGCACTAACTAGCGGAAGTGTAAGGATGAATCTGAATTGGGGGAGGATCTTTCGGAAAAGCATTAACTTGTTGTTAACCTTAAATGTCTTGCGGCGGGTGGGGAATCGGAAGATAGTTTCGCAAATGATGGCGTGTTGGCCATTTTTTCGAAAGTGAAGACCTCTGGGAAATAGTTCGCAAAATGAGCAATATGCTGCCCAACCGTTTTGACATTGAGATTGCCCAGCAGGGGTCTAAGATCTCAAGCGCCTTACATATGTTGCGCAGCCAACAGTATCCGCCTGACGCCCGCAAAGGGCTGCGCAAGTTTCAGCTGGCGGAGGTTGCGGACTTCATGGGCGTGACCCAGACACATCTCAGGCAGCTCCACGCAGACGGAAAAGGACCGGAAATCGAGTCCATCGGTGGGCGTCGATATTATACCGCCAATCAGATGCTGGAACTTCGCGACTATCTCGAGGCCAACAAAAAGTCGGACAAACGGTATTACGTCCCCAGGCGGCGGGAAGGCGAATCGATGCAGGTCGTATCGGTCGTCAACTTCAAGGGAGGAAGTGGCAAGACCACGACCGCTGCGCATCTGGCGCAATACCTCGCCCTCACCGGGCACCGAGTATTGGCTGTCGATCTTGACCCCCAGGCATCCCTCACCTCCCTTTTCGGGATCCAGCCGGAGCTTGATGACACAGCGTCCCTGTACGAAGCTCTTCGTTTTGACGACGAACGCAAGTCGATCAGTGATGTGATCCAGCCCACCAACATTCCGGGCTTGGACGTGGTGCCGGCGAACCTGGTGCTTCAGGAATACGAATACGACGTGCCGCTCGCGATCTCGTCGAAGAAGGGAGAAGACGGGCGGTTGTTCTATATGCGGATCGCCAGCGCCCTGAAGCAGGTCGATGACAAGTACGACGTAGTTGTCATCGATTGCCCCCCACAGCTGGGCTACTTGACGATTACCGCGCTCATGGCCTCGACGGGAATCCTCATCACCATCCATCCTCAGATGCTGGACATCATGTCGATGAGCCAGTTTCTCATGATGCTCGGAGGGATCATGGGTCCGGTCGCGGAGGCTGGCGCTGAAATGCGGGTGCAGTGGTTCCGATATCTCATCACCCGGTTTGAGCCCACCGACATCCCGCAGGAACAGATGGTCGGGTTCATGCAGTCTATGTTCGCACAGCAGATGCTGAGGAACCGCGTGCTTAAATCTACGGCAATTTCTGATGCGTCTATAAAGAAGCAGACCCTGTATGAGGTTGAGCGGGGAGAGTTCGTCCGCGCAACCTACGACAGGGCGATGAAGAGCTTGAACTCCACTAACGCCGAAATCGTGGAGCTCATCCATGGTGTCTGGGGGAGAAAATGAGCTACTTGTCAGCCGTTTTTTTTCCCGTTTTACATAGCTCTGCCAGACCCTTAACGGCGTTGACGCAAGATTTGGAGTGCGCCTATGTCCCGTGAAAATCCATTCGCCAAGCTGGATATGGCGGCGATCTCGGCCAGCCATACGCCGACGAAGCCTGGTTATGGCATGACAGGCGCCGCCAAGACTGTCGTTCGTTCCATTGAGGACATGGCGGAGAACACTAAGAAGCTGATGGAAGGCGAGGTGATCGTCGATCTCGATCCACAATCAATCGACGCTTCCTTTGTGGCCGATCGTCTTTCAGACGACGACGAGGAGTTTCACGATTTGCTCCAAGCTATCAAGCAGTCGGGCCAGACAACCCCCATCCTCGTGCGGCCGAGTTCAACAGATGCCAAACGATATATGGTGGTGTTCGGTCATCGCCGCCTGAAGGTCGCTCGCGAGCTTGGGGTGCCGGTGAAGGCTATCGTAAAGAAGCTCGACGATATCACCTCGGCGATTGCGCAGGGACAGGAGAACGCAGCCCGTTCGAATCTGTCGTTCATAGAGCGCGCCTATTTCGCTCAAAACCTTGTCGCATCGGGAATGACGAAGGAGACGGTCCGTTCGTCTCTCTCCATCGATGAAGCAATGCTTTCGAAAATGCTTGCGGTTGTCGAGGCGATTCCTGCGCCAGTAATTCAAGCGCTTGGCGCGTCGAAGAAGATCGGACGCGACAAATGGCTCAGCCTTCGACAACTGGTTCTCGCTCCTGCCCTCTCGAAGGTTGCCGTCGAGTATAGCGATTCAGCCGACTTTCAGAAACTTCCCGAAGCCGAGCGCTTCGATGTGCTCCACGACTACCTGAGGCGATATAAGGCCAAGTCTTCTGCAAAAAAGCCCAAAACAGATGTCGTGCCAATGGATTGGAATTCACGCGACCGCGCACTGAATGTCGTGGTGAAGTCGAAGGCGAAGAAAGTTGCCATTGAGCTTTCGAACGTCGAAGCCAAGCCCTTCACAGACTGGCTAACTTCTCGCATGGACCGTTTGTACGATGAGTACAAGGGGGCCAAAAACCAAACCAACGGAGACTGAAACGCAAAAGAAAAAGGCCCCCAAGCGGTTGAACCGTGGAAGCCTCTCTCGTCATCTCTAGCAGGATCGAGAATCGCATTTCCCGGAATCACAGTCAAGAGTCTTGGCGCCATTTTGGTGAGCGGATTTCTTTTGCCTGAAGAAAGGTGAGAGAAAAAATGCAGACGGGACATGTGACGACGCCTTTTGGGCGGCGGGCGATGTCGCTCGCCCTGGTCAAGAGGCAGATGGCGATCGAGGAACCGGATCAAGGCGCACGAATAGAGAAGTGGAAAGTGTTTCGGGATGTCTGCGAGGCGCGAGAACGCCTTGGGCTTCAGGATCGCGCCTTGGCCGTTCTCGATGCTCTCCTGACGTTCTATCCTCATGCCGAACTTGGTTCAGCGAATGGGCTTGTTGTTTTTCCTTCCAATGCGCAGCTATCAGTGCGCGCTCATGGGATCACTGATAGCACGCTGCGACGCCAGCTCGCAGCACTGGTGGATGCCGGCCTGATAGTTCGCCGTGACAGTCCCAACGGTAAGCGATATGCCCATCGAAATCGCGAAGGCGAAGTCGAACAGGCCTTCGGTTTCGATCTGACGCCACTTCTTGCTCGCGCCACGGAACTCGCTCTTCTTGCTCAGGCTGTTGCGGCGGAACGAATGCGCTTCCGAAAGGCGAAGGAAGCTCTGACAATCTGCCGGCGAGACGTACGCAAACTCGTCACCGCGGCTATGGATGAGGGTGCAGAAGGCAACTGGGCCCAGGTCGAAACGGAGTATACCGCGGTTATCGAGCGTCTTCCGCGCAATCCGAACCTGGCACAAGTTGAAGCCACGCTCGGCGACATGCAGCTCCTTCGAGAAGAGGTGCTCAACATTCTGGAAAAGCAGCTGAAAATCAAAAATATGAATGGCAATGGCAGTCAGAATGACGGTCACATACAGAATTCAAATACCGAATCTATCTATGAACTTGAACCTAGCTCTGGAAAAGAGCAGGGCAGAAAAGCGGCGGATGAACCCCACGTCCGGAGGGAGCCGAACGGAGGAGAGAAGGCGAAGCCTGAACCGATAAAGGCCTTCCCACTTGGAATGGTCCTTCGTGCCTGCCCGCAGATTGCCGACTATGGCCCTGGCGGAGGTATAGAAAACTGGCGCGATCTCATGAAGGCGGCCGTCGTGGTGCGTTCCATGCTGGGTGTCAGCCCTTCAGCCTATGAGGATGCGTGCAACGTAATGGGGCCGGAAAATGCGGCGGTGGCTTTGGCCTGCGTTCTCGAACGCTCAAGTTTCATAACGTCCGCGGGCGGCTACCTGCGCGATCTGACCAGACGCGCCGAGCGAGGCGAGTTTTCGCTGGGTCCGATGCTGATGGCGCTTTTGAGGGTCAACGTCGAGGGAACACAAAGAACGGCCTAGTGGTGGGCCACACTGATTAGCGTCCGAGCTGTTTGCCAGCAGGATCCGTGTCTTGTCAGCCGTTTTTTTTGCTCGTTTTCATCGTGATCACAGTGAGTTACCTGCGTTGAGGGTCCAATCTTTCGGAAGGGGGATGGCTTCGAAAGCAAAGCTGAAAGGGCGGAGTAAGCAGCTGGCTCCGACAATTTATCGAAGACCTTGGTGATTGTAATTAGGCGATTTCCGATCGCTGCGGATGAGGACAAACGATCGTTTGTGAACGTCGATAGACCCTCATGGATAGATGTTCCGCAAAGTCAGACGCCCAAATCAGCTGCCTTGGCATGGCTGCAAGAGCTTTCATGGTGGCGGCCAAGGTCTCGGAGTCCCGGCCGCCGATTAGGTGAGTTTTATGCGAACGGGACGCCCGATCAGTCGAACTTCACGAGGTTGAGCGCCGGGAGCGGTCCGCCTGGAAACTGGACGAGGCGTCCTCCGACCGAGATCGGCCCGAGGTCGATGCCGAAGAAGCCGAGCCTATCGATCAGCGCACCGACCTCGGCCTTCGATCCGGCATCATCGCCGGAATAGAACAGCACGCGGCGGCCACCTTCGGCGCGCGGATCGCCCGACAGCAGGTGCGATTGCAGGTGATTGAAGGCTTTAACCACCCGCGCGCCGCGAACAAGGCCCGCGAAGACTTCGCTGGAAAGCCGGCCATTGAGTTCGGCGGGCTTGAACAGCGGCGCTTCGATCGGATTGTTGGCGTCGATGACGATGCGGCCGCCGAAGTCCGGCAGGCCAGCGAGCGCGCTCGGTAACTTCGACCAGTTGACCGCGACGAGGACAATGTCCTTCGACGCCGCGTCCTCGCGGGTGCCGGCCTCGATGGTCGGCCCAGTTTCGGCGACCACGTCCTTGAGGCTGTCCGGTCCGCGGCTGTTGGACAGCGTGGCACGGATATTGTTATTGGCGAGAGCCGTGGCGAAGGCGCGGCCGATATTGCCGGCGCCGATGATGCCGATGCTGCTCATGGCGAAATCCTTTCACGTATTCGGGTTCGGTTGTCGGGAGGTCAGGCGGTCAGGCCGCCATCGGCCACAATGTCTGCGCCGGTGACGAAGGCCGCATCGGGGCTGGCGAGGAAGGCGACGACGCTTGCTATCTCGGCGGGCTGGCCATAGCGGCCTACCGCCATGCCGGGGCCGACGATGGCGGCCACCGGACCGTCCGCCGGATTCATGTCGGTATCGGTCGGGCCAGGATGGACCGTGTTGACGGTGATGCCCTTGGGACCGAGATCGCGCACGAGGCTGCGGTTGAAGCCGGTGATCGCGCCCTTGGTCAGCGTATAGACCGAGGCGGTCGGGAACGCCGCGTAGCGCGTCATAGACGAGCCGATATGGATGATGCGTCCGCCCGCCTTCATGTGGCGGACCGCTTCCTGGGTGGCGACGAAGACGCCCGTCACATTCACCGCCAGCATCCGTTCGAAGTCCTCGAACTTCACGTCCTCGATGGGAGCGTTCACTGCGACACCGGCATTGTTGACGAGGATGTCGATGCCGCCGAAGGCCGAGACGGTCTTCGCTACGGCCGCGCGCACCGCTTCGGGGTTGCCGGCGTCCGCCGCAATGGCGAGGGCCTTGCCACCGGCTGCCTCGATGTCGGCGACAACCTGGGCGGCCTTGTCGGGCGAGGCGCTGTAGGTGATGGCGACCGCCGCTCCATCGGCGGCGAGTTTTTTGGCGATGGCCGCGCCGATCGAGCGCGAGCCGCCGGTGACGAGAGCGACCTTGCCGCTCAGGGGATGGATATTGCTGGTCATGTTCTTCACTCCGTTTGCGTTTCGATGGAGCGAAGATGGCCCGTTTATTTCCTTTCGATTAGCAGGTAATGTCTTGATCTGATTTCAAGTGATCGTTGAAGGCAATATGGAGACGCTGGCCAATCTCGAAAGCTTCGTCAAAAGCGCCGAAACCGCGAGTTTCTCTGAAGCTGCGCGGCGCATGGCGCTCACCCCGGCTGCCGTCAGCCGCAACGTGGCGATGCTGGAACGGAATCTTGGCGTGCGGCTGTTCCAGCGCTCTACCCGCAAGCTGGTGTTGACCGAGGCGGGCGAACGCTTCCTGCAGTCGATCGGCGGCAATCTCGACGCCTTGCAAGCGGCAATCGCCGATGTGTCCTCGGGAGCGTCCGAGCCGGCGGGCGTTTTGAAGGTGAGCCTCAGCCCCACCTTCGGCGTCACCCATATTCTGCCGCTGTTGCCGGAACTGCTCCGCCGATACCCGCTCGTCCGGCCAGAATGGCATTTCGAGAACCGGCCGGTCGATCTGGTCGCCGAAGGCTATGATGTGGCGATCGGCGGCGGTTTCGACCTGGCGCCGGGCATCGTCGCCCGCACATTGGCGCCCGCCCATATCATCGCTGTGGCGTCGCCCGCCTATTTGGCGGAACGCACGCCGCCAACTGATCCCACCGGGCTGTCACAGTTCGACGGCATCGTCATGCGCTCGCTCAGGACCGGACGTATCCGGCATTGGACGATGCGGGATGCTGCGGGCGCCGAGATGATGGTGCAATTGCGCGAAACGATCGTCGTCAACGACCCGGCGGCGATGCGCGAGACGGCCAAACTCGGCCTCGGCGTGGCGATGCTCGCCATGCCCGATGTCCTACGCGAACTGGAAAACGGCAGCCTCGTACGTCTGCTGCCGCATTGGTACTCCGACGCTGGGGCGATTTCGCTCTACTACGCCTCGCGCACGCTGCTACCAGCCAAGACACGGGCCTTCGTCGATCTGGTCGCGGAGGCGTTCAAACGAGATCGGTTGGCTGAACGGTTTGCGGGAAGTCTTGGCTAACGATCGCTGGTTCGCAACTCCGAGGAAAATGGCCACTATTGCCGCGAGGACAGATGTGGACTATATATCCCTAAGTATCTATATCATTCAGGATATGAAATGACGCAATGGAAGGTCGAGTTTCATGACCGCTTCAAAGGCGAGATCACAGACCTTCCAGCCGATGTTCGGGTCGAGTTGCTCGCGCATCTGGTGCTGCTTCGCGAGAAGGGCTTTCGACTGGGACGACCTGAGGTCGATACGCTCGAAGGCTCCAAACACGCGAACATGAAGGAACTGCGCGTCAAGGCCTTGAAGGTGCAATGGCGCTTCGCCTTTGCCTTCGATCCGGAGCGGAAGGCCGTGGTTCTCTGCGGTGGTGCGAAGAGCGGTGTGAGCCAGAAGCTCTTCTACAAGCGGCTGATCGATCTGGCGGACAAACGGTACGACGAGCACTTGAGCGAGTTGGAGAAGAAACATGGATGATCTCGACAAGCTGATACAGACGCTTCCCGACGACGAACAGCGCGCCATTGCAAAGCGCGCGGAGGAACTTGTCACGGCGCACAATCTGCGGGAACTGCGGGCGCTCGCCGGCCGGACGCAGGAAGACGTTTCCGCAGCGACCGGGTTCAAGCAGACCAACGTCTCGAGACTGGAGAAGCGCGCCGACATGAAGCTGTCGACGCTTCGCGATTATGTCGAATCCCTCGGCGGCACGTTGAAGATCGTCGCGGATGTCGCGGGCAAGAAAGTCGATCTTTCCAGCATCGCAGAGCGATCCCGACACGGTTCAAAGGTCTGAGCGGCAATCGCCGGCAGGGCAGGGGACCCTACAGCCCAGCCGCTTTCGTCAAGTTGACGCGGAAGCGATCGTGCCGGCGCTGGTAGCGGCGGGTCATTTCGGCGCTAGCATGGCCGAGTTGCTTCTGGACATAGCGCTCATCGACCTCGGCCGAGGACGCAAGACCGGCGCGCAGCGAGTGGCCAGAAAACTTCAGGCCCCGTTCGATCTCGGGAAGGTCGCCGCGTATGCCAGCGGCGACCGCCGTCTTCTTGACCAGGCGGGCAACCTCCTGATCGCTGAGCCGATCAGGCCCGACGTCCTTGCCTTGGCCCCTCACACGGCGGAAGAGGGGGCCTTTGGCGAGCTTGGCGAACTTGATCCAGGTTTCGAGCGTGGCGACGGGGCAGGTGGCGTCGGCCGAGCCGCGACCGATCTCGACCTCGCGCCAGCCGGTTTTGCCGCGCAGCGTCACCAGCAGACCCCTGTCAAATATCTCGACCCAGCCGCGGCCGTCTTCGGTCTGGTCGCGGCCGAGGTCCAGACCGGTGATTTCCGAACGCCGCAGGCCGCCGGCGAAACCGACGAGCAGCATCGCCCGGCCCCTGATGCCGCGCAGGGTTCCTCGGTCGAGAGTTTCCAGCATGGCGATCAGATCTTCCGGCAGGAGCGCTTCCTTCTGCCGGGGCGGGGCGGCGTGCTTGTTGCGGATGCCGGCCATCACGGTGGCGATGGCCCGGTCCTTGCGATCGAGCGGCATGCCACGCTGCGAACAACTCCAGCCGATGGCGGCGAGGCGCCGCTCGATCGTCGACACCGTATTCGGCTTCATGCCGCGCGCCGCCGTGCCAACCGCACTCCCAGAGGCGCAGGCGGTGATGTAGAGGCCGACGACCTGCGGATCCGGGGGGAGGGGAGAAAGATTCTGGCGGCGGCACCAGGCGGCAAAATGCTTCCAGTCGGAAGCATAGGCGCGGCGGGTATTGGCGGAGGAGGCCGCCTCGACATAGGTGCGGGCGCGATCGGTGAGCTCCTGCAGATGCGCCGGCGGGCCGGCGGTTGCGTCTGGAACAGGGGAGGGGAGCCCGGCCGGCCCCTCGGTCGCGGAAACATCGGCGGAAACCGCCGTGCTGTGCGGCGGCGCTGAGGTCTCCTGAAGGTGATTTTCGGGCTTGTCGCAAAGTCAGGTTCGGCCCGCAGTTTGCCCTTGAATCGGGTGCGCTTCACGCTTTGTTAACCTTTTGAAGTCCGAAGAGGCGCGCGAGCAGGTCGTTCTGATCATTGACAGTCCAATCGCCGGTGAAGCCGAAGCCCTTTCTCAGCCAGAGCATTGCTTCGAATCCGGCGATCGTTCGCCGCGCCGTGCTGAAAGTTTGGAATCCGCCGATCTTCGGCATGTTCTTCTTCACTCTGAAATGGTCACTCTCAATACCTTGCTGGAGATGCTTGGTAACATAGTGAACCGGATCCGGATGCAGGTGCCCGTCATCGACTGACGTCCTGATTACCGACGGAAAGGTGTTGGCGCCGTCCGTGCCGATCTTTGCCGGTGACAACAAGGGCTCGTTCTTCAGCATCTTGCGGAAAAAACGCTTGGCGGCATCGAGATCGCGCTTTGCGGTGAGCAGGAAGTCGATCGGGTTTCCGTGCTTGTCGATGGCCCGGTATAGGTATCGCCACTTGCCGCGAATTTTGACATAGGTCTCGTCGATCCGGACCGAACCACAATGCGGGCGCCGAAACTGGCGCAGCCTCTTCTCGATGAGTGGTGCATAGGCAAGGACCCAGCGGTTGATCGTGCTGTGGTCGACCTCGAAGCCGCGCTCGCGAAACATCTCCTCGAGATCTCGATAGCTGAGCGGATAGCGCAGATACCAGGTCACCGCCTG
>NZ_JAGGCS010000017.1 GCF_022884085.1 Paenirhizobium cremeum | reverse complement strand
TACCTCAGCCGCAGACGCTCTCCCGCGCAGCGGGTTCGTTCACCGGCACAAAGGCAGGCAGATCCTTAACAGCCGATTTGGCGGCGCAAAACTGCCGTGAGCCTTTTGGCCGCCCCGCCGCAAAAATGAGCCCGGAAGCGGAAATTATTGCCGTTCGACCGTCCAGTTGACTGATGCCCAAAGCCAGGGCACAAAGGTGGTATCCACGGTCGCTCGCGGCAGGAAAACAGAGGGAATTTCAAGGTTTTTTCTCTAAGCCATTGAAATCATGTGAGAATCCAGGTTCCCCAGCCAATCTCTCCAAACTCCAATGATTTCAATCACTTGAGCGTACCTTAGAATGTACCTCATGCGCGACCAGTCGCAATAAAGTCGTACAGATTGCTGCTTCCAGACAGCTATGTCCTCATGCATTCGATCAGCACGATGGAGCCACTGCAATGCGTACGGACAATTTGTCCGTTGACATCAGCACACAAACGATACACTCTTCTTGGCATGGAAACGGTCTCTAAGGAGGACCCAATGGCCGAGAATATCAAAGACGAGTTCGCCCGCCGCGTCTACAAGCTGATGCTCAATAAGGGCATGAACCAGAGCGAATTGGCCCGCGCCTCCGGTTTGGAGCGCAACCGCATTTCGGCTTACGTGCGCGGAGTGGCGCTGCCGACTGGGCTATTCTTGACGAAGCTAGCCTCGGCGCTCGGCGTGAAGCCTACCGACCTGCTGCCGGACAGCAGGCTCGACGAGGAGAAGCCAACCTACTCTGTGTTGCGTTCAGCTGATGGAAAAGACATGCGCCTCACTACTGACGTGTGGCTTCCGGTCGACATTGGCAACCAAGTTGTCCAACTGCTCACAAAACATGCGAAGACACCTGAACTGTGACGGAAAACCTATGCCCTCTTCGAGGTAAACCCGGATGGGGCACCGTTGGAAACTTGAGGGAATATTTGTCCGAAAAGATGTGAAGAGGCAATCTGACAAGAGGCCTTGCCAGCGCCCCCGCCTTCCTCTTTTTTGTCGAAGAAGCCAATACCGTTGCAGTTGCCTGTGAATATCCTCCGAGATTTGTAAACGCCTTCTTCCTGATCTTGAGGCAAGAGGAGCATCATGAGCAAACTGAATTTCAAGTGGGGAGTTTAAGCGCGACGCTGCGCGTCAGACCACAGCGCCACTGACTGCCTGATGCTCCAGGTGTTTTCCAGAGTTTGGAGCCACCGGTCGGCAGGCTTGATGTGGCCGCAAAGGTTATGCGACCGGCTTTTGGCGATACGGTCGCTGGTGAACGGCTTGCCCAGGGACGTTGATGCGCCGAGCGCGGAAAGGCCGGAACAACCGCTCGGGTTGCTCCGGCCTTGCGCACTGCCCCGTCTCCCCCGACAGCAAGCAGAAGATCTTTCCGGTCAGTTGGTCGCCTCGCCCCGGACCACCCGCCAGTCGGGGCGGCCGAGGTTGAAGGGCCATGCGTGAACGTCGCGGTCGTTGAAGTAGACGACCTCGACGAGGCTGGGGAACTCGTCCCGTTTCAGCGTCGCCTCCTGCATCCAGGGGGTGATATAGCCGTCGCTGCCCTCGTAGCCGAATTCCGCGACCCAGACCGGCTTGCCGTAGCCCTCGACCAGATCGTAGCCCTGCTTCAGGCTCTCGGGGAAGTTTCGCGGCGCGCCATAGGCGCGTTCGTCATATCCCTCGAGACCGAAGACCGAGAGGCCCACCTGGTCGACATAGCCGTCGCCGGGATAGTAGGCCGTGAGGTTCGGCAATCCCTTCGGCGACCACATGCGTTCCGCCTTCGGGGCCTCCTGCCGCAGGATGTCCATCATCCGCCGGTAAGCGGTGATGTAATCCTGCGGCGCCCACCCGGCCCATGAAAAGCGCCCCGAAGTATCTTCCATTTCCTGAGCCCAGCGCACGATGACCGGGCTCTTCATCTGGCCGATCAGCGCAGAGATGGTCCGCATGTTGACGTCGTAGTCGCCGCGCATCACCTTTTGCCGCAACTGATCCGAGGTGAGCCGCCAGCCCACGTCCCATGACCAGGGCTCGATGGTGATGAGCAGGTTGCGGTTTCGCTCCAGCGCATAGGTATCGGCAAGCTTCAGCGAGTCGAGATCGACGTCTTCCCACGGCAGGAAGAGGCCTTCGGTCGATACGTTCTTCTGGCTCGAAAAATCCCCGTGCGGATCGTAGGCTCCGAACCTGATGCCCCCTTCGTGGACAATCGGCCGCTTGTCGCGGATCGTCTGGGCGGTCGTATTGACGAGACCTCCCAGGCCCTGCGCCCGTGTCAGGGGATAGGAACCGACGACGACCAGCGACGTAACCGCCGTTGTCAGAAGCGTTCTTCTCTTGATCTTTTTCATCGCAGTCCTCCTTCCTTTTCAGTTTGCCGCCAGGTTCTTCTTGAGATCGAGCGCGCGGCGGCTGATCGTGTCGGCGGCAATCAGCCTGCGGAACTCGTCTCCGGTTTGTTGCGGCGCGTGCCGGAATACATACCAGTGACCGAACGGATGGCGGCGCTGGTAGACCTTGTCGCCAACCTTGGCGTGGCCGAAACAGGTGGCCGCCCGGCCGGCGCCGTCGCTTGCGGTCCATTTGGCGAAGATGCAGAGCTTGCCATTGTTGTCGACGGCCCACCTGCCCTCACCCAGGGAAGGCTTGCCCTTCTCGTTGGTATAGGCGACGAAGCGGTGTCCCTTGGTATTGAACCGGCCGCCGCCCGTGCCCCAGACCCAGGTCTTGCCGCTGTAGATCGCCGTCAGTTCGGCCGCGCTCAGCGGTTCCACCTTCTTCTGCGATACGCCGCTGGCGGCGAAAGCGGCGACCGGCAAGAACAGGGTGAGCGCCAGGCATGCGATGCCACCGTTCCTCAGTTTTTTCTTCATTGTACCCTCCCTTTCTACAGATGCGCGTGGACAGTCCGGCCCAGCGCTACGCCTTGGGTTCAATTTCACCGATGGTTTCCGGCGGAGCGGCCCCAAGGCCGTTCCAGCGCAGATGGAATTTCACCGTCTTCGTCTTGCCGCCGAAACCGGCGCCGGCGACCGTGAACTGGGTCTTGGTGACGGTCAGAACATTCTGGCCGTGAGCCAGCGCCTCCAGCGAGCCGAGGCCGTTTCGACGGAGTTCGGCGCCGCTGACACCGACCGCCAGTACGCAACCGACCATCGCAAAACCCACGCCGCCGGAGCGGGAGACCGCACGCAAGCCGTTTTCGGCCGCATGACGCATGACGATCAGGGCGGCGGCCATCGCATAGACCGCGGCATTGATGCAGACGAAGATGTAGAAACCCCGCGCGGCGCCATCTGCCGGCGCAAACGCCATGGCGGCCGCCGAAAAGCCGGCCAGCACGGCGTAAGGCGCAAGGATGCGAACCGGCAGAAGCCGCACGTCCTGCTTGCCCTTGGGCGTGATGCGGAAATCAACGAAGCTGCGGGTGATGCAGTCGCGAATGGCGAGCAATGTTCCGGCAAGCGACCACGGCCAGCGCAACAGGATGAAAACGATACCTTCCCAGCCGAACAGCTTGGCATCATGGGGGCGATAGGTGCCGCTTCGCCTCCAGAAGATGGCAAGGCCGATCAGCACCAGGGACACGGGTGCAAAATGGAGAAGAAAATCCGGATAGCTGACATTGACGAAGACCTTGCCCGTCACGAGAGCCACCAGCGGCATGGCAAACATCAGCGCCATGAAGCCGGAGAAGAGCGGATACCAGAGCTGCGAGAAGATGAACTGGAACTTCAGCCGCGGCGGCAGTTGGCTGACCAGCGGCGCGGAATACTGGAGCAGGATCGTCGTGAGGCTGCGCGACCACTGGAACTCCTGCACGCAGAGATCGGCGAAGGTTTCCGGTCCGTCTCCATGGGCGATCGCGTCGAGCGCATGCACGCCGCGCCAGCCGCCGGCATTCATCATCAGCGTGGTCGAATGGTCCTCGGCAAGCTCGGGGCCGAGACCGCCGATCTCGCGCAATGCCCTGGTGCGAACCGCATAATGCGACCCGATGCAGAGCGGCGCCCAGCCATTGTTGTAGCCGGCCTGCAAGGCGCCATGCAGGCTCGCCTCGGCATAGAGCCGTCCGCGTGCCGCCCAGCTCGATTTGGCATTGGCATCGCAGATGCTCGGCGCGGACACGTAACCGACCGACGGGTCCGAGAAGGGACGGATCACCTCCTGCAGATAATCCGGATCGGGCACATGATCGGCATCGAATTGTGCGACGAAATCATAGCGGTCATAGCCGTAACGATCGTAGAAATAGGCGAGATTGCCTTCCTTGCAGCGCGTCCGGCGTGGCCATTCGGCACGGTGGTATTCGGCAATGCCCTTGCGGGTGGAGATAAAGATCCCGCGCTCGGCGCACCAGCGCCTGGTCTCTTCGTCAGGGTCCTCGTCAGCCAGCCAGACGTCGAAATCGAGACCGCGTTGCGACAGCATGGCGGACAGCGTCCTGCAAACGACCTCGAAGGGCTCGGAAGGAGCCTTGGTGACGACCATGGCAACACGACCGTTCGGCAGAGGTACGGAGCGCCGCATGCGCCTGGCATTGAAGAAGATCAGGATGAAATAGGCCGGGACGAGCGATATCCAGGCCATGACAAGCGTGATGAGGGCAAATGACAGCCAGCCGATGACATGGGCCGGATCGAGCCACCAGATCCAGAAATTGGCGAGCGCTCCGAACCAGCAGAGCATGCCGAAAAGGTAGGCAAGCCGTGCTTTCCCGCAGAAAATCGGCTCCATCGCCCCGTCCCCGATATCCTGCCTGTCGGCGGCCATGCCGATGTTCGGGATCGCGCTCATCGAACCACCTCCAGGCCGAAGGTGGGGCTGGCGGTTCGGATGATCGTATCGATATCCGAAAGGCGCGGCACGAAGCCGAGCGCGATACGGGCGCTCGCGGTATCCGCGAACAATGCCGGCGGATCGCCGGGCCGCCGTGGCTTGAACGTGACGGGAACGCGCCGGCCGGTGACGCGGCCGATCGCCTGCAGGACTTCATCGATCGAGGTGCCCTGGCCCGAACCGAGGTTCAGCCGAAGCGTCCTGCCGCCGTTCGCGAGATGCCGGAGCGCCGCCACATGGGCATCGGCCAAATCGCTGACGTGGATATAGTCACGAATGCAGGTGCCGTCGTCGGTCGGGTAGTCCTGGCCGAATATCTCCAGCCGGTCGAGCCGTCCGGCGGCCGCAAGCAGGGCCCGCGGGATAAGATGCGTCTCCGGCTCATGGCGTTCGGCGAGTTCTCCGTCCGGATCGGCTCCCGCGGCGTTGAAATAGCGCAACGCGACGAAGTTCAGCCCATAGGCTTCGGCGTAATCCTCAAGAGCCATCTCGAAGATCAACTTGGTGCGCCCATAGGGATTAACCGGCACCTGCATGCTGTCTTCGCGGATCGGCAGTTGCTCGGGAATGCCGTAGGTCGCACAGCTGCTGGAAAAGACGATCCTGCCGATGCCTGCCGAAAGGCAGGCATCGAGCAGGCTGAGGCCCGCTACCACATTGTTGCGGTAGTATTTTTGCGGATTGGCGACGGATTCCCCGACATAGGCATTGGCAGCGCAGTGGATCACGCAATCCGGCGCGAAGCGGTCGAAGGCCGCCCGCAGCGCACCGCCATCCGCGATATCGGCCTCGATCAGCGGTCCCCACCGGACCGCATCCGCATGTCCGGTGGAAAGGTTGTCATAGGCCACCGGGATGAAGCCCGAATGGGAAAGCGCCTTGCAGATATGGCTGCCGATGAAGCCGGCGCCTCCGGTAACGAGAACAGTGCGAGACATCTCACAATGCCTCCGCGGGTTCGCGTCCTTCCGTTGCAGCTTGGCCGATCACGGCATCGAAGTAACGGATGGTCTTTTCCAGTCCGTCCCTTAACGACACACGCGGCCGCCAGCCGAGTTCTTCCGCAGCCCGTGAAATATCGGGGCGGCGCTGCTTCGGATCGTCGACAGCAGCGGCAAGATGCACGATGCGCGAGCGGGAATTGGTCAGGTCGCGGATCAGTTCGGCGAGTTGAAGAACCGGGATCTCGACCGGATTGCCGAGATTGATAGGCCCGATGCAATCGCTTCCGGCGCCGGAGAAGCGCATGAAAGCCTCGATCAGGTCGTCGACGTAGCAGAGCGAGCGGGTCTGGCGACCGTCGCCGTAAATCGTCATGTCCTGGTTCTGCAACGCCTGAACGATGAAGTTCGAGACAACGCGGCCGTCATCCAGGCGCATGCGCGGGCCATAGGTATTGAAGATGCGGCCGACCTTGATATCGACGCCGTACTTGCGGTGATAGTCGAAGAACAGCGTTTCAGCGCAACGCTTGCCCTCGTCATAACATCCCCGCGGCCCGATCGGGTTGACGTTGCCGCAATAGCTTTCCTGCTGCGGGTGCTGGAGCGGATCGCCATAGACCTCGGATGTCGAGGACTGCACCACCGTCGCCCGATTGCGGCGCGCGAGATCCAGTGCATTCAGCGCACCGAGCACGCCCGTCAGCAAAGTGCCAACGGGATCGCGCTGATAGTCCGGCGGAGAGGCCGGCGAGGCGAAGTTGAAGATCAGGGAAGCCGCGACATCGTAGGGCTCGCGGACATCGTGCTCCATCACGCGGAAACGCGGATTCGACAGGAGATGACGGATGTTTTCCCGCCGCCCGGTCGAAAAATCGTCGCAACAGACAACGCTGTGGCCCGCCTGGAGCAGCCGCTCGCACAGGTGCGATCCGAGGAACCCGGCACCGCCATTGACGAGAACTGTTCGGGGAAAAGGTCCGGACGCCATGTCAAGCGCCGGAGAACCATCAGAGAAGAGTTTACGCATTACACATACCCCCTGCCTCGGAGCCATGAATAAAGACCCCGAACGCGACACTACGAAAACCATACACCGCAAGTCTTATTACATCTGTATCAAAACAGAACATCTTTCTTTTGGAGAAGACTTTTAAATTAAGCTTGCGTAAACATAAGTACGCTCTCGATTTCTATTTAGGTCAATGATTTTTTTTGGTAAATTCCGATTTGATTATGAGTAATACTTTGTGGTTACAATTCCTTAATCATTTGATGGCAGGCCCCCTTCCCTCCGCGTAGCACCTGCCGCATCAACAGAAATCGCTAATACACCTCTGTCAAAATGCGCTCGAATCAGTCAGATTGTGTCGGAGAGCAACCGGCGGCGGAGAGATCTCGTGCGATACCACACAAGGGCAGCCAGCAAAGGGCTGGGCGCGATGCTCAGATTAAGCGCGTTGGCCGCAGTTGCGCTCGGCGCAGCATCGCTCGCGTCGTGCTCCGTCGCAGATGAAGAAATGGCGACAAGCCAATCCACGCCCAGGAAACAACAGGCCATGGTCCGCAGGACGGCTTCGGACGCGATGGCCTATGGCTACGGCGATACCCGCAGCGGACGGAAGACCGTTGCCGATGACGTCATCAACACGCAACCGGCCCGAGCAACCAGAACCGCCTATCTCGGTTCCGCGCCCTACATCTGCTCCCCGAGTGGCTTCGGCCAGAAGTCACGCTGCTTCCTGCGCTGAGACGACCGGCAGCGATCAGTTCTGACGCCTGCTTGAACCGCCACCCCGATCATTGTTGAAGAACCGGGACGCCGCCTCCGTACGGTTGCGCACGTGCATCTTCTTATAAATATTGCGGATATGAACCTTCACGGTATTTTCCGAAAGGTTGAGACGATCGGCGATGATCTTGTTTTGCGTCCCCTCGCAGATCAGATCGAGGATCTGCACCTCGCGCGTCGTGAGCGCCGCCATGTCGCCGTTCGGCAAGGTAAGCGTGTTGGATCTCGCTGCCTTGACGAGACCGCTTTCAAAGGAGGCCTCCACCAGGGGAGCGTCACTGCTCAGGCGTTGCAGAAGTGCGGATGGAAAATGCTCGCCACCCTTTGCAAGAAGGTCGACAGCGGCGAGAAAGACATCCAGCCGCAAGTTGAGCGGCAAAATCCCATCAATTGTTCGGGCTTCCGCCAGAGTGCGAAAATATGGGTCGAGCTGGCCTACGGCCTCGACGACGATGCCCACCGATGTGTCACCCTTGCTCGGCTGCAGGCGCTGAAGAACTTCCTGTATATCCACGGTGGACAAACGATAGAGCAAGATCAAATTTGCCCCGTCGCCTTCATAATCCTTTATATCCTGGATACCTTGCCGAACAATAATGTTATGATTTGGGAATTTTCTGGAAAGAACCTCTGCGAGGCATTCCGCGAGCAAGTCCTGCTTCGCTATCATCAGTATTGTATTTTCTTGCATTACCCCCGGCATATGACGTGCGGTATCACTTATATGTGACTCTGTCATAAACATACATGCCTCCCCTTGGCGTTAACTTACGCGCTACATGTAGAACCTCGGGAGAGCCGCTGTTGGCCCCCAACACCCCTTCGTCTTTTAACTATTAGTTAATTATGTTAGTGCGAAAAACAGGGATTGGAAATGACCATTTTGGGTTATTCCGCGTCAAAAAAACCACAAACGCGGGCAAAACGCGACTTTTTTGGGCACATTCGGGCCTTCTCCACAGGTTTTGCGTCCATGACGCCCTTCAGTATTACCCCCTGCTTTTTAGTGAAATTTTAACGGATTTCCAAAGCCCTCCGAAAACGCCTGACGCCAACGCCGGCCATCAACGGGGTCTTCGGGAGCATCCGGCATTTGTGACTAATCCCATTTCGTGGCTATGAACGCCGCCCGTTTTCCTGTTGATTTTGATCGTCGGGAGGAAAAATCGACGGCATTCACGGGTACTTTGTAAGAATTCCTGCAATTTCTCTCTTCCGATCAATAAACAAAACTCAAAACAGGAACGATTTCGAAATGTATTCGCATTTCGGGACGGGGAGAATACGTCTTCAGGATAGATACATCCCGAAAACGACTTAGCCACGGTGGATAAAACGTAGTTCGTATACCCACTGCACACAACAATACGGAGCAAGCGCGAAACAGATCCCATTTGAGATGAGAGGGATTTTCGAGAGCTGCTCCATTTTTTTTGGAGGAATGGAAATGTCCCACGACTATGATCCGAAGGGCTCCGAGGAGACCAATGTCGGCGCTCTGGCTGACGGCTTTGCCAACAGCGCGATCAACTCAACCGAGGTCGATGAGGGGTCGACCGGCTATGTCGGCGGCGTCGCCAACGGCGACAACCGTGACAATACCGACAACAGCGTCGATGTAGACGTCGATTCCAAGATCGACGTGGATGTCGCGGCCGACAACGGCAACAATCGCGACAACGAATATGACTGGAGCTACGACAGCAAGTCCTATTCGAACACCGAAACCGAAACCGACATCAAGACCATCACGGACAACGACACCAAAACCGTGACGGACAGCTACAATTCCTCCGACTACGACTGGAGCTATGACAGCAAGTCCTACTCCAACACCGAAACGGATATCGACACCGACATCAAGACGGTCACGGAAACCGAGACCGACATCAAGACGACGACCGACAGCTTCAACATCACCACGAGCGACAGCTTCAATTCGTCCGATGACGATTTCGGCCAGCTCGACAACGTCCACGACTTCGGCAATCTCGGCATCGCCGGTGGCGACCTTACCTTCGATATCGGCGACGACTTCTCGTTCTCGCTCAACGTCGACAACATCCTGAACAACTCCCTGAATGGCGTCGGCAACGACAGCGGCTTCAGTGCGGTCCAGGCGAGCCACCTCGCCGACCAGGATACCGCCTGGGAAGTCAGCATGCAGAATGGCGGAGCCCAGAACTTCCTCTCGGCAACCGGCGGCACTGCCGACAGCAGCGAGGGCATGGAACTCGACGCCAAGGGCTGGGACCTCAGGGCCAGCGACGACGTCAGCGGCGCCAGCACGGCTGATGCCTCCGCGATCCTCGCTAATTCGGGCTTCCACTTCGAATTCGTCCAGGGCGCCAACATGCTGTCCAACACCATCGACAGCAGCGTCATCGGCGGCAATTCGAACGTCACCGACATCGGCGAGGATTCGTCCGGCGCTTAACTGCTCTCCCCCAAGACAGGAAAGGACTGCACCGGTCGTGGCCGGTGCAGTCTCAACGGCTTGAGGCTCACCAGCGGATGCAAGAGATGCGCCGAAACGCACGGACGCATGCTGGAGGGCGTGAGTAAAGGGAGGCGGCCATGCAGGCGGACAGGATTTCCGACATCATCGCCCATTTCATCGGGCATTTCGACAGCGTGATAGACGAGGCGCGGCTGCGCATCGGCTACACCGAAGGTAAAGTTCATGGCGAGGACCCGCCGCCTCCGCCGGAACTCGAGGCCCTCGATCCGGACTTCGCATCGCAACTCGTGCTGAGAGGGTTCGATCCCGACGTCACCTACAGGGATGGCGATTATCGCCTGTTCGATGTCGGGGGCCGGGCGCCGTTCGATCCCGATCCGCAACAGCTTCTGCGCGACCTGGATGACGGCCTGTCGGGAGGCTACAGGCTGCCGCGCATAGACCAGGCCGACCCGACCATCCCGATGGAGATGCCGGAAGAACGTCTCGCAGTCTATCCGGGCCCCGGGTCCGCGATATCCCACATTTCCCAGGTCAACCTGCTTTTCGACGATGACTATCTGAACATGACCGGCCAGGAGCACGCACGCCTGGACACCGGCTACGTCACCGAACGGCTGGCCGAATTCGCAAACGCAGCGGACGTCTTCACGCCATTTGCGGATTTCGACCGTACCGACACCTATGAAAACCTGCAGCAGATAGCGCAGGAAGTCCACGAATTCAACGAGGGCCTGCTCGCCAACGACACCACCTCGTTGACCGAGGATGCGGAAGTCGATTTCGTGATCGCGGGCAACGATATTCAAGGCACCTACGTCAACGGCGTCCTGACGGACGAGGCTCCGGCACTGGACGATCACATGCCCGACCGCGGCATCGCGGACCAGCCGGAGGAGCCGGAGCCGAGCGAGACGCCGCTCGAACAGGCCGGTCCGGAAAACGTTCTGACCGTCGCCGCCGGCGCCAATGTCGTCGCCAACGTCGCGAGCGTGACCACGACGGGTGTGATTACGCCTGTGATGAGCGTCATGGGCAATTACCATCAGGTCGATGTCATCACGCAGGCCTATGTCTATTCCGACAACGACAACAACGACTATATCCCGACGGGATGCGGGAAAGGCGAGGACGGCGCGGGCGAGCAGGCACCGACGGTCGCGATGAATATCGGCGTCTTCGACCGTACGACCTTCGGAGAAACGAGCGAAAATCAGGCGGACGACGGCCAGGGCGAAGACCCCGTCTATCCTTCGGACTGGCGCGTGAGCGTCATCGAAGGCGATGTCTGTTTCGTGCAGTGGATCGAGCAATACAATTTCGTCACCGACAACGACCAGATGGTGGTCACGACGACCGGCTGCGAGACCTCGGTGCTGGTGGGCGGCAATGCGGTCTTCAACCTTACCGCCTATCTCGGGATAAGCCAGCAATACGATCTCGTCATCGTCGGCGGCAATGTGCTGGACATGAACATCATCAGCCAGCTCGCAATCCTCTACGACAACGACAGGATCGGGGGCGACGGCACGCTTCCCGATGGCGTCGAGACGCAGACCGGAAACAACCTTCTCTGGAACCAGGCTTCGATCCAGAATGTCGGGGCCAATGACCGTTTCGAGACGATGCCGGACCACATGCAGCAATCGCAGCAGGCGATCGAAACTGGCGATCCGGACATGCCGGAGACTCTGGCCGGCGACACCAATTTCGCCGGATACGAATGGCTGAACGTGCTCTACATCACCGGCAATCTCTACGACGTGACCTACATCAAGCAGGTCAGCATTCTCGGTGACGCCGACAGCGTCACGCAGGTGGCTTCCGAGTTGCTCGCCAACAACGAGAACGCATCGGTCATCATCGATACCGGCAGCAACACGGTGGCGAATATCGCTCAGGTCATCGATTACGACAGCTTCGGCGGAACGACCTATGTGGCGGGGCAGACCTATTCCGATGCCATTCTCATTCAGGGAGGGCTGGTGGAAAACGACACGACGCAGCCGCAGCCGTTGAACAACCAGCTCGCCAACGAAATCCTCGCCTTTCTCGATGACGATCCCGTGACCCCCGACACGGATGACGCAATCTTCAATTCAGGCGGCGATCTTTGCGGGCCGGGCGCAAGTCCGGCGGACGTGATGCAGACCGTGATCGCCTGAACGCCAATCCCTGGGGAACGCAATGAACCACGTATCGAAAGAGGAACTGTCGAAAAGCGAGGCGATCGAGCTTGGCAAGGACGCGCAACCGGCCTTACCGGCCGGCAAGGAGGATGCGGGCCTGACGGATGCATGCATCTCGGCGATCGATGACGTGATCGATAACCTGAAGAAACTGACGGTCTCGACCACGCAACTTGCGGAGAGGCTGGAACCGCCCCAACCGGTTGTCGAAAGAACGGCGAGCGAAATGCCGAAGGCCTTCGTCCGGCCGCAGCCGGACAGCCCGGCGCGGCCTGCCGGCCCGCCTCCCGCTGCCGTCGATCGGATCGGAACCGGTGACATGCGGGCCGCAGTTCCTCCGGCACGGACGCCGCCCCAGCAGCCGGCGGCGGCCATTCCGACGATCAACGATGTTATCGAGAACCTGAAGCGTCTCGATGACGCCGCCTTCCAGCCCTCCATGCGGCAGACTGCCGCCACAGAGGCCGCAGTCGCGAAACCGGACGGTCCCGCCTCCAGGGGGCCGCAGGCAACTGCTCGAACGGTGCCGCCGGACACCGCGGCTGCGGCACCAGACAGGTCCGCCGGACGGGCGGCCGCCCCTGCTCAAAATAATGAGAACAAAAGCGGGGCGGCCGTCTCGTCAACGACCGCAAAGGTCGTGCCCACCACAGCCGAAACGGTGGCCCGACGCGAGCAGCCGGTCCGTGAAATCGACGGCAAGCCCTTGCCGGACAAGCCATTCGGCAAGACGATCGAAAATAACCGCGGGCCTGTCCGGGAAAACGAACGGCGTCCCTCCGGCGGCGGAGGCGGCAACGGCAAGGAACCGGACGGCGGCGGCAATGGCGGCGGCGGCAGCGGCGGTCACGCCGGCTTCCACAAACGCAGCGGTCCGGTGAATTTCGCCGCAAGTCTCGCCAAGGGCATCGCAGCCGTCCGGCGCAACATGCTGATCGTGATGGTGTTCACCGTTGCCATCAACGTGCTGCTTCTCGCCATCCCGCTCTACCTGTTCCAGATTTCCGACCGCGTGCTCACCAGCCGCTCGATGGACACGCTCATCATGCTGACCGTCGCGGTCGTTGGCGCGGTCCTGTTGCAGGCTTTCCTCGACGCCATCCGCCGCTTCATCCTCATGCGCACGGCCGTCGAACTGGAGGTGCAGCTTGGCGCCCCCATCCTCAGCGCAGCCGCCAGGGCCTCGCTGCACGGGTCCGGCAAGGACTACCAGATCCTGCAGGACCTGCAGCAACTGCGCAGTTTCCTGACCTCGGGGACGCTGATCGCCTTCCTCGACGCGCCCCTGATGCCGCTCTTCGTGCTGGTGGTTTATCTGGTGCATCCGCATCTCGGCCTCATCATTCTCGGCTGCTGCGCGGTGCTGTTCTTCATCGCCTTCCTGAACCAGCGTTTTACGGCGCGATATTTCGCGGAGGCCAACGGTTTTGCCAGCCGGGCGAACTTCCACCTCGAATCCATGTCACGCAATTCGCAGATCATCAATGCGCTCGCCATGATCCCCGAGGCAGTCCGAATGTGGGGGCAGGAGACCGCCGGCTCGCTGAAGTCGCATGTCGCGGCACAGGACAGGAACATCATGTTCGCCGGCGTCTCCAAGGCCTGCCGCATGATGACGCAGATCGCCCTGCTTGGCTGGGGGGCTCATCTGTCGCTTTCGGGGCACTTGACCGGCGGGATGGTGATCGCGGCCTCGATCATCTCCGGCCGGGCTCTTGCTCCGATCGAAGGCGCGATCGAGGGATGGAACCAGTTCAACAAGTCGGCCTCTGCTTACGGCCGCATCAAGCAGTTGCTGGTGAATTCTCCGCTGAACTTTCCCCGGCTTCGACTGCCCAATCCCGAGGGAAGGCTCGATGTCGAGCGGATCCTCTTCGTGCCGCCGCCGCAGAAGAAGGTCATCCTCAACGGCATTTCCTTCTCTCTCCGCAAGGGGGAATCGCTTGCGATCATCGGCAATTCCGGCTCCGGCAAGACGACGCTCGGCAAGATGCTGGTCGGCTCCATCCTGCCGACTTCGGGCAATGTGCGCCTCGACCTGATGGACCTCAGGAACTGGGACCAGCGGCAGTTCGGCGAAAGCATCGGCTACCTTCCGCAGGACGTGCAGCTTTTCCCCGGCACCATCAAGGCGAATATCAGCCGCATGCGCGACGACGTCGACGACCGCCAGATCTTCGAGGCGGCCATGCTGGCGGACGTCCACGAACTGATCGCCGGTTTCCCGCAGGGCTACGAAACCGTTGTCGCCGCAGACGGGGCGCCGCTTTCGGGTGGGCAGAAACAGCGTATCGCCCTTGCCCGCGCCTTTTTCGGCGATCCGAAATTCGTGGTGCTCGACGAGCCCAACTCCAATCTCGATACCCAGGGCGAGGCAGCGCTCGCCCGCGCGCTCATTCATGCGAAGAAGCAGGGCATCACCACGGTCACGATCACCCAGCGCCCTGCTCTGCTGCAGGTGGTCGACAAGATCCTCGTGCTCAAGGACGGTTCGGTCGCGATGTTCGGCGAGCGCGTCGAAGTGCTCAAGGCCCTGAGCAAGAGTGCCGGCGGCGAGCGCGATGCGCCGCGCATCGACAACAGGTGACGATCATGACACGCAGCGTTTCAGCGAAAACCGACCAGGGACCCGTAGAATGGTATAGCGAGGTTCCGCGCTCAATCCGGCGGCACAGCATGATCGGGCTTGCGGTTCTCTTCAGCACGTTCGGCGGCTTCGGCTTCTGGGCGGCGACAGCGCCACTTGCTTCCGCGATCATCGCGCAGGGCAGCTTCGTGGCGACCGGCAGCAACAAGATCGTGCAGCATCTCGAGGGCGGGATCATCAGGGAAATGCGTGTCAGCGAAGGCGACATGGTCAAGGAGGGCGACATTCTGGTCACTCTCGATCCGACCGCGGCGCTGGCCAACGAAAGGGCGCTTACCCTGCGGCGGCTGCGGCTGGAGGCCGTGGTGGCGCGGCTCAAAGCCGAAGCCCAGGGCGCCAAGCAGCTTCAAATCCCCGACATCGTCATGAAGGAAGCAAGCGATCCGGACGTCAACGCGATCATCCAGAGCCAGAACGTCATATTTCACAGCAAGCAGGTCAAGCTGGAGGAACAGCTCAACCTCATCGAAAAGAACATCAAGTCGCTGGAATTCCGCTACAAGGGCTATCAGGGCCAGAAGGAATCCTTCCAAAGACAAATTTCGCTCTTGACGGAGGAGCGCGATTCCAAAGCCAAACTCGTCAAGGTCGGCTATCTGCGCAAGATGGATCTCCTCGCCATGGAGCGGGCAATCGCCGACGCGCTCGGCGATCTCGCAAGGCTTGAGGGCGAGCTGAACGAGAACCAGGCGCAGATCGCCAAATACCAGCAGGAAGCCGTCATCGCCGTCAATTCCAACAAGCAGGCGGCGCTCGACGCCCTGGAAACGGCGGAATCCGATCTCGACAGTGTGCGTGAACAGATGACCGAGGCAGCCGAGGTGCTGGAGCGAACGGTCATCCGCTCGCCGGTCAGCGGCACCGTCGTGCGCTCCTATTACCATACCGCCGGCGGCGTCATCACCACCGGCAAACCGATCATGGAAATCCTGCCAGCCGGGGTTCCCTTGATCATCGAGGCGCAGGTATTGCGTACCTCGATCGATCAGCTGCGCGAGGGCCAGACCGCAGCGATCAGGCTTTCGGCGCTCAACCGCCGCACCACGCCGGTGCTGACGGGCAAGGTATTCTACGTCTCGGCGGACTCGATCGAGGAGGGCACGCTCGGCACCCAGAAGGACGTCTACATCGTGCGGGTGGAGGTGCCGGACGAACAGCTGTCGTTGGTCCATGGCTTCCATCCCGTGCCGGGTATGCCGGCCGACGTGCTGATCCAGACATCGGAGCGGACATTCTTTGAATACCTCTCGAAACCGATCAGCGACAGCATGTCACGCGCATTCAAGGAACAATGAGGAAAGCCGCCGCTTACGAATGACCTGGAGGTCCAAACCATGGGAAACATGCCGGATGTTTTGTTGCGGGTCGGCCGGCTGAACTATGTCTGGACCAATACCGAAAGCCTGCTGATCTATGTCATCGCGCATCTTCTGGGGGTCGACAAGGAGGCGGCGATCATCGTCTTCCTGACGCTCAACACCACCCGGGCGCGCATCGATCTGGTGGAACGGCTCGCCAAGCGCCGCTCCACTTCGAAGGCCGACCGGGAGGCCGTGCTCCTCGCCATGGCGCGGCTCAAGAAGGAAGCCAAGGTCCGCAACAAGTACAACCACAGCATCTATTCGTTCGACGAAAGCGGCGACATCTCCAGCACCCAACTCATGCGGCTGGTCGAGACCGACAGCGAGATCCGCTACGGCAAGGTCGAGCAGATGGACGACAGGGAAATCCGGCAACTCGAAAACTCGATCGCCGAAATTACCGACATCAGCAAGGCTCTGTGGGCTTTCATCCATGCAAGCCCGCATCTGGCAGGCTCGATCTGATTTCCGGAATTCAGGAGGGGAATACGGTGCGGATAGACGTCATCGACACACCGGAGGCTTTCGCAGCCATCCGCGAAAACTGGGAAGCGGTGTTCATGGCCGATCCGGATGCCCAGCATTTTCTCTCTTGGACATGGCTGAACCGTTATCTCTCCCGACGCCGGCGCTGGTTCATCCTGGCGCTGCGGGAGGCCGCGCCGGGTTCCCCCTATGTCGCCTTCTTTCCGCTGCGCCTTCAGACGAGGGCGAATGCGGACGGCGTCTTCTTCGACGAGATCATCATGGCCGGCAATTTCGCTGCCGACTACACCGGTTTCATCACCCGGCCGGAATATGAGAAGCAGGCGGTCGCCGGCTTTGCCGCCGGCCTCAGGCACGAAAGATGGATGCAGATCAAGCTCGATTATTTCAGCGGCCCGCCCGGACGCCGCGAGGCGATGATCGTTGCGCTGCAGGGACCGGACGTGATGTTCCGCAACAACGTACCGCGCAACGAACAGCGGATCGACAACACCATCTGCCCCGTCATCCACCTGCCCGATAGCTGGGACAGCTACCTGGAGCAGCACATGAGCAGCCAGACCCGGCAGAAGCTCCGGCGCTTCCTGCGAAAGGTCGAAAACAGCGGCGAATATCGCATCACCATGGCGACGCCTGAAACCGTCGAACGCGACCTCGATATCCTCTTCGATTTCTGGCGGACACGGTGGACGCCGTTCAAGGGAGAGGACAAGACCGAGAAACTGATCCGGTCGTCGCGCGAGATGCTGACGGACTGTTTTTCCGACGGCAATCTCGACGTGCCGGTTCTGTGGTACGGCGAGCGGCCACTCGGTGCGCTCGCCAACATCGTCGACCGTCAGAAGAAGGCGGTGCTGTTCTACATCACCGGCCGCGACGAAAGCTGGACCACTCCCTCTCCCGGCCTCTTGCTCCATGGCTATTGTATCCGCAAGGCAATCGCCGAGGGTTTCCGCACCTATGACTTCCTGCGCGGCAACGAGCCCTACAAATACATGTTCGGTGTGACGGAGAGGCGTATTTCCTGCACGCTGTTTCGAACGCGCAACGGGCTGAATACCGGCGGCCTCATCAATCCGCGCAGCGTCCGTTTCGTTTACGAGCGTGGGCTCGACTTTTACCGTTCCGGCAGGAAAGCGGAGGCGGAAACGGCCTTCCGCCAGATCCTCGACGCCATGCCAGACCATCGGGGCGCCGAATTCGGCCTCGCCAACCTTTTGTTCGAACGCGGCGAGTTCAGCGCGGCGGAGACCTCCTATCGGGCGCTGATCCCCCGGCTTCGCGATCCCGTGCCGGTCCTCCTCAGGCTCGGGGAATTGCATCTTGCCACACGGCGCTACGGACTGGCGGCAGAGACGCTGCGCACGCTTTGCGAGCGCGCACCGCAGCATGTGGAAGGCCGCTACAAGTGGGGGATCGCCCTTCTTGCGGACAAACGCCTGCCGGAAGCCGCCTCGGTCCTGGCGGAGGCGGCCCGCACCCGGCCCGGCGACGATGCTCAGCAGGTCTTTGCAGGGAAGGCCCGTGCGGCGCTGCTGCGCCTTTCCTTCGCCATGGAGCCGCGTCCGGACCCGGCCTTCTATCCGGACCTGGCGCGCTTCGGAGAAGACATGCCCGCACGTCTGAACTGAACGGACGATGCGACCGTAGATCGCGGTCGGCCTCTGCAGGCTTGACGCTGCCGGACGATATCGGGATGACTGATGTGGTGCCCCACGGGTTACCATCGCAGCAACCGGCGGCCGGCCGGAATGCGACAGCGATGCGCTGAAAGCCGGCCATCCACGGAGCCGCGATATGAAGCCTTCCTCCCCTGTCCTCCGCTTCCATGGCGCCGCCGGCACGGTGACCGGCTCCTGCTTTCTCGTCGAAAACGACGGTGCGCGCGTGCTCGTCGATTGCGGCATGTTCCAGGGTTCGAAGAGCGAGAAAGAGCTGAATTATCGCGCCTTTCCGTTCGAGCCCTCCTCCCTCGACGCGGTGATCCTGACCCACGCGCATATCGACCATTCGGGATTGCTGCCCAAGCTTACGAAGGTCGGATATGACGGGCCGATCTTCGCCACCCGCGGCACGATCGATCTCTGCTCTGTGATGCTGCCGGATTCCGCCCATATCCAGGAGAGCGAGGTCGAACAACTCAATCGCCGCAACCAGCGTCGCGGCCGCGATACCGTCGAGCCGATCTATACGGCGGAAGATGCCGCCCGCGCCGTCACGCTGATGCGCACCGTCGAACTCGAACGCTGGCAACAGGCCGCCGAGGGGATACGCTTCCGCTTCTGGAATGCCGGCCATCTGCTCGGCTCGGCATCCATCGAAATGGAGATCGACACACCTTTCAAGCGACTGCGGGTGCTCTTTTCCGGCGATATCGGTCCGAGCCACAAGCTTCTGCAATTCGATCCTGAAGCGCCTGAGGGTTTCGACTATGTCATCTGCGAAAGCACCTATGGCGACACCGACCGCGACAATGTCTCCGATCAGACGCGGCGGGCGGCGCTAAAGGCCGAGGTGAAGGCGGCGACCAATATCAACGGGGCGCTTCTGATCCCGTCCTTTGCGGTCGAACGTACGCAGGAACTGCTGGCCGACCTCGTCTACCTGATGAAAACGGGCGCAATCGCCACCTGCCCGATCGTTATCGATTCGCCGCTCGCCACCCGGGCGAGCGAAATCTTCCGCCGCCATTCCCGCGAACTGGAAAACGGACGGATGCTGGCCGAGGCCATGGAGGCGCGCAATGTGCGCTTCACCGAGACGGTCGAGCAATCCAAGGCCATCGATCACATGCACGGCTTCCATATCGTGATCGCCGCCAGCGGCATGTGTGATGCCGGACGCATCAGGCACCGGCTGAAGAACTGGCTCTGGCGCGAGGAGGCGACCGTCCTGCTGGTCGGCTATCAGGCAGCCGGCACTCTCGGCCGCATTCTCGAAGAGGGCGCGCAGACGGTGCGCATCCAGGGCGATGAAATCACCGTTCGCGCCCGCATCCGCCGCCTCGATATCTATAGCGGCCACGCCGACGGGCCGGAACTTGCTGCCTGGGTGAAGGAGCGGCTGCCGATCACGTCAGGCGTTTTCCTCGTGCATGGCGAAGAGATGGCGCTTGCCGGGCTGGGAGAACGGCTTTCAGCCTTCCTTGCGCCGGAGCGGATCTTCATTCCGCGCCTCGACAGCGCTTTCGAACTGACAGCAGGAGGACCGGCCGACATTTCCGAAATCAGGGCTCCGCGCATCGATCCCGCCCGACCCGGCCACAAGGACTGGCACAACGATCTGCAATCGCTGGTGCTCGATCTTCAGGACGAACTCAAGCAGGCGGCCGACGACAAGGCGCGCGGCGTCATTCTCCGGCGGCTTCGCCGGGCGCTGAGCGAATAGCGGAAGAGGAATCGCCACTCAGAGCGAGGGCGACGGGCGGGACAGGACGAAGACGGCGCAGGCGACGAGAATGACGCCGACCAGCAGTTTCAGCCAGAGTTGCGGCGGGCCGGCGAACCAGACGATGGCGTAGCTTGCCGTCATCAGCGAAACGGAGGCGATCTTGGCGTTGCGCGAGATCGCGCCCTCGCGCCGCCAGTCGGTCAGCGGCTTGCCGTATTTCGGATGTTCGAGCAGCCAGCGCTCGAAACGCGGCGATGACCGGGCGAAAAGCCCTGCGGCGAGGATCATGAAGGGCGTGGTCGGCAGGACGGGCAGGAAAACGCCCACAATACCGATCGCCACCATCAGCCATGCGATTGCCAACATCACGATCCGCATCGGCGGAACTCCCGTCCTAGGTTTCAATGCAACTACTGTTCACTCGTCGAAACGGCCATGCACACCCGCCGGTCACCTCGCCTGGAACCCGGGACACATCCTCATCGGACTGGCGCTGCGACTCTCCGGCTAAGAGGTGCGGGGGCTCTTGGCTACCATGCTTTCGCGGGAAAGCCATGCGTGATATTCGCCCACCTGCCAGTCGAGCCCCCGCGGCCCCGTCATGAAACCCAAAGCCTCGACGGCAGCGTTTTTGCCGTCAATCCGCTTCTGCCGGCGCCGCGGCATCGCAGTCGCTTTTTCTCTCGGTTCCCCACGTTCCCCATTTGCAACGGTAAGGTCGATTTCACGAAATGTGGCAATTTTTCGTTTGCGCCGCACCAAAGCGGGTAGCATCTTCCCGTTTCATCGTCATCGAAATGGAATTCAGGTAACATGTCTGCAGATACCATCGTGCTCGGCGCCGGCATTGTCGGCGTTTCCACCGCTATCCATCTGGCGCGTCGCGGAAGGTCGGTGGTTCTGGTGGATCGGCGTGGCGCCGGCGAGGAAACCTCCTTCGGCAATGCCGGTCTGATCCAGCGCGAAGGCGTCGTTCCCTACGGCTTTCCGCAGGACCTTACCCTTCTCATGCGGTACGGCCTCAACAATCGCATCGATGCGCATTATCACATGCGCGCCATGCCGAAGCTGGTGCCGTTTCTCTCGCGCTACTGGTGGCATTCGAACAAGGTGCGGCACGACGCCATTGCCCGTGCCTATGCGCCGCTCATCGAAAACTCGATCACCGAGCATAACGATCTTATCGAAGCCGCCGGGGCGCAACACCTGATCCGCAAGGACGGCTGGATGGAAATCTTCCGCACCGGCGCCAAGCGGGATGCGGAATACGCAGAAGCCGAACGGCTGGGCCGAGAATACGGCGTCAAGTTCGTGGAACTCTCTAACGCCGACCTGGCCAAGGAGGAACCCTTCCTCAGAGGCGATTTCGCCGGTGCGCTGAAGTGGGCCGATCCATGGTCGGTGCTCGACCCGCACGGCCTGACCATGGCCTATCTCAAATATTTCGAAAGCCTCGGCGGCCGCTTCGTCAAGGGCGACGCCACGACGCTCACACGCAAGTCCGGAGCCAAGGGCTGGCAGGTGAAGACCGATGGCGGTCTGGTTGAAGGTGGCGAGGTCGTACTGGCGCTCGGCCCATGGTCCGAAGACGTGACGCAGAAGCTCGGCTACAACTTCCTTGTCGGCGTCAAGCGCGGCTATCACATGCATTACGCCCCGGCCGGCAAGGCGAAGCTCAACAACTGGACGATGGACAACGAGCGCGGCTATTTCCTCGCCCCGATGAACAAGGGCATCCGCCTGACCACCGGCGCCGAATTCGCCTTCCGCGATGCACCGAAATCGCCGGTGCAGATCGACCGCGCGGAAAAGATCGCCCGCTCGATCTTCCCGCTCGCCGAACGGCTCGATCCGGAACCCTGGATGGGCGCGCGCCCCTGCACGCCCGACATGATGCCGATCATCGGCAAGGCGCCTCGCCATGACGGCCTCTGGTTCGCCTTCGGCCACGCCCATCACGGCCTGACGCTCGGCCCGGTAACCGGCCGTCTGATCGCCGAAGCGATCACCGGCGAGAAACCGTTCATCGATATCAGCGCATGGCGGCCCGAACGCTTCAATCCCTGACAGAACATGCACAATTCTTCGGCGGCGCACAAAAGTGCCGCCGAAATCGCCGGGACGGGCTGGCAATCTCTCTTTTTCGATGCTAGGGTATTTTCGGTCAATTGACCAAAAACTGCATCGCAGCAGCGGACCGGATAATAAACAGGCGACACCCACGCCACCGGTCGAGGGGCACTGAAATACCGGCACGAGAATGGCACGTTTCTTGATCTATAACGCGAAGACCGCTCACAGTTAGCGCTGCATCTTCAACCGCGCGTGCGTTTTGCATGCCGACAGATCTCAGAAGTGTTTCTCATTTTCCGGTGGCCCATGGACATTGACAGCTACGCACGAGCCTTTTTTGCAGAAAATCCCGATATCGAAGTGCTGGAAGCCTTCGTGATCGACGTCAACGGCGTTCCTCGCGGAAAGTGGATCCCGCGCGAGCGGGCACTCGACGTGCTGACCAAGGGCATGGCGATCCCGCGCTCGGTCTATGCGCTCGACGTCTGGGGCCGCGACGTCAACTCCGCCGGCCTTGCCGAGGGCACGGGCGATCCGGACGGCATCTGCTTTCCTGTGCCCGGCACGCTGTCGCGCGTCACCTGGCTGTCGCGCCCGACGGCGCAGGTTCTCCTGCAGATGAAGAACCCCGATGGCACCGGCTTCTTCGCCGACCCCCGGCAGGTTCTCGCCAATGTGCTGGAGCGTTACGCCAAACTGAAGCTCACCCCCGTGGTGGCGACCGAACTCGAATTCTACCTGATCGACCCCGTCCGCTCGGCGCTCGATCCGGTCCGGCCGCCGAATACCCGCGACGGTCGCTGGCACACCGGCCAGACGCAGGTTCTGTCGATCTCCGAATTGCAGGATTTCGAGGAAGTCTTCTACGGCATCTCGGCCGCCGCCCGCGCGCAAGGGGTGCCGGCCGATACGACGCTGCGGGAAAACGGTCCCGGCCAGTATGAGATCAATCTCAACCATGTGCCGGATGCGCTCGCCGCCGCCGATTATGCGGTGCTCCTGAAACGCATCGTCAAGGGCGTGGCCCGCGTCAACGATCTCGACGCCACCTTTATGGCCAAGCCCTACGGCATGCAGGCCGGCAGTGGCATGCATGTCCATTTCTCGGTCCTCGACGAGCATGGCCACAACATCTATGTCGGCGAGGACGGCCCTTCCGACGCGCTGATGCATTCGGTCGGCGGCCTTCTGGAGAACATGGGCGAGAGCATGGCGGTGTTTGCACCCCACCAGAACTCCTATCGCCGGCTGCGCCCCTCCGAGCATGCGCCGACCTACGCCTCCTGGGGCTTCGACAACCGGTCCGCCGCTGTGCGCGTCATCACGGCTTCCAAGCCCGCGACGCGCATCGAGCAGCGCGTCGCCGGCGCCGACACCAATCCCTATCTGGTGCTGGCGATGATCCTTTCGGCGGCGCTTGCCGGGATGAAGGAAAAGACCGCACCGGGCGGCGCGATCAGCGGCGACGACCACGCGATCAATCACGAGCCCCTGCCGACCAACTGGGATCTCGCCGTGCAGCGCTTCGCCAAGTCCAGCTTTGCCTATGCGGCGCTCGGCCAGAAGTATCGCAGCCTTTATACAGCCTGCAAACAGCAGGAAATCTCCGAATTCTCCCTGCGCGTCACCGATGTCGAATATGACGCCTACATCCGCACGGTGTGACCCATGACCAGCATGAACCAGACTTCCGCCACCAATCCCGGCCACGCCCCTTCCTGGTATGCCCATAGCGCCAATGACAAGCGCGTGCGCGAAAGCCTGAAGGGCGAGCACACCGCCGATGTCTGCGTGATCGGCGCCGGCTTTACCGGTATCTCGGCGGCTCTCCAGCTTGCGGAAAACGGCTTCAAGGTGATCGTCGTCGAGGGCGAGCGCATCGGCTTCGGCGCGTCCGGTCGAAATGGCGGCCAGATCGTCAACGGCTACAGCCGCGATCTCGAGGTGATCGCCCGCCGTTACGGCCCGGAGAAGGCGGCGAAACTCGGTGCCATGTCGCTCGAGGGCGGCAACGTCATTCGCGAACGCGTGGCGAAATACGGCATCCAGTGCGATCTCGTCGATGGCGGTTTCTTCGCGGCCTTCACCGACAAGCAGGTGCGCGAGATGGCGCATGTGAAGACCAATTGGGAAAAGCACGGCCATACCGGCCTTGAGATGGTCTCAAAGGCCGACGTCGGCAAATACGTGAAATCCGACCGTTACGTCGGCGGCATGATCGACCGCTTCGGTGGCCATATCCACCCGCTCAACCTCGTGCTCGGCGAGGCTGCAGCCTTCGAGAGCCTGGGTGGACAGGTCTTCGAGAAATCCCGCGTCACCGGCGTCGACATGGGCGCCAATCCGGTCGTCCGCACTGCCGAGGGTTCCGTCAAGGCGAAGTACGTCCTCGTCTGCGGCAATGCCTATCTCGGCACCATGCTGCCGAAGATCACCGACAAGATGATGCCCGTCTCCTCACAGGTCATGGCAACCGAGCCGCTCGCCCCGAAGCTGATCGAGGAACTGCTGCCGGCCAATTACTGCGTCGAGGACGCCAACTATGTGCTCGATTACTATCGCCGCACCGCCGACAACCGGCTGCTTTATGGTGGCGGCATCGGCTATGGCGGTCAGGACCCGGCAAACCTTACCGGCGTCATCCGCCCGAACATGCTGAAGACCTTCCCGCAGCTCGCCAATGCTAAGATTGAATTCGCCTGGAGCGGCAATTTCGCGCTGACGCTCACACGTATTCCTCACATGGGCAGGCTCGCCGACAACGTCTACTTCTCGCATGGCGACAGCGGCCACGGCGTGACGACCACACATCTGCTGGGCAAGATCCTCGGCGAGGCCGTCGCCGGCCACGCGGAGCGTTTCGACGTCTGGGCCTCGCTGCCGGCCTTCCCCTTCCCCGGCGGCAAGACCTTCCGTGTGCCGCTCACCGTTCTCGGCGCATGGTGGTACGGCCTGCGCGACAAGCTCGGCGTCTAAAGGAGACCGGCATGACAAGCGTTACCGTCGCGGCAACCCAGATGGCCTGCAACTGGGATCTCAAGGGCAATATCGAGCGGGCCGAAAAGCTGATCCGCAAGGCTGCGGCCGATGGCGCGCAGATCGTCCTGATCCAGGAGTTGTTCGAGGCTCCTTATTTCTGTCAGGACCAGATCGCCGAATTCTTCGACATGGCGAAACCCTTCGAGGGCAATCCGCTGATTGTGCATTTTGCGAAGCTTGCCGCTGAACTGAACGTTGTTCTGCCCGTCAGCTTCTTCGAAAAGGCCGGACAGACCTATTTCAACAGCGTCGCCATCGTCGATGCGGACGGGGCGGTGCTCGGCCTTTATCGCAAGAGCCATATTCCCGATGGTCCGGGCTATACGGAGAAATACTATTTCTCGCCCGGCGATACCGGTTTCCGTGTCTGGCAGACGCGCCATGCGAAGATCGGCGTCGGCATCTGCTGGGACCAGTGGTTTCCCGAGGCAGCCCGGGCCATGGCCCTTCAGGGCGCCGAACTCTTGTTCTATCCGACCGCGATCGGCTCGGAACCGCAGGACCCCACGATCGACAGCGCCGACCACTGGCAGCGCGTGATGCAGGGCCACGCCGCCGCAAACGTCGTGCCGGTCATCGCCTCCAACCGGATCGGGACAGAGCCGGGCCGCAAGGGCACCGAGCTTACCTTCTACGGCTCGTCCTTCATCGCCGACCAGACCGGCGCCAAGATCGCCGAGGCCGACCGGAGAAGCGAAACGGTGCTCACCGCCACCTTCGATCTCGATGGCATTGCGAAGCAGCGCACCGCCTGGGGCCTCTTCCGCGACCGCCGGCCGGAACTCTACGAACCGCTGCTGACGATGGACGGTCGCGCCTGATCCTTCACATGAGGCCAAGGCGTCTCCTGCCTTTGAGGGCGCGCCCCTTCCCGTTCATGCCCGCTGTCTGCCGGCAAACACGGAGGGGAAACGGCAGGCGGAGGGAGGCTTTCACGTCTCCCGCGCCAGCCCTCGGATGGCATTTTCGACAATGTTCTCCACGCTCCGATCTATATCGACCGTCACCACGCCCGCTTCACCCGTCGGGACTTCGAGCGTCCGCAGTTGGCTCTCCAGCAGCGAAACAGGCATGAAATGGCCAGTGCGCGCGCCCATGCGGGACAGCAGCAGTTCCGGCGCTCCCTCCAGATAAACGAAAGAAAGCCTGCCGGATGTCGCCTGCCGCAGTCGGTCGCGGTAAATCTTTTTGAGCGCCGAACACGAGACGACGATCCCCTCGCCGCGATCGAGCGCCTCGGCCATCAGCCTCCCGATCGTCTCCAGCCAGGGCCAGCGATCCTCGTCCGTCAGCGGAATTCCCTGCGCCATCTTCTCGACGTTTTCGGCGGGATGCAGACCGTCGCCCTCAATGAAGGCAAGGCCAAGCCGTTCGGCCAGCAAGGCGCCTACCGACGACTTGCCGCAGCCGCTTACCCCCATGACGATGACCGCCAGCGGCGCTTTCAGTTTCGTCTCAGCCAAGCCGGCCCCTCCCTGCGACATGAATACCGGCGGGAAAACTAGACGCGCCGGAGGGGAAATCCAAGCCTCCGGCCAAAACCGCGAAACCTCAGGCCGCCCGAATGGAGGCCGCGATCTTCTCCGCCATCATGATGACTGGCGCATTGGTATTGCCGCCGATCAGGGTCGGCATGACGGAAGCGTCCACCACCCGCAGACCTTCGATGCCCCGGACCCGCAATTGCGGATCGACGACGGATGCCTCATCGGCACCCATCCGGCAGGTGCCGACGGGATGATAGATGGTATCGGCGCGGGCGCGGATCGCCGATGCAAGCTCACCGTCCGAGTTGCCGACGGGGTAAAGCTCGCTGCGGCGGTAACGATCCAGGGGAGCCGCCTCCATGACATCGAGCATCACTCTCGCTCCGGCGATCATGCCGGCCATGTCCCGCCCATCCGAGAGATAGGCCGGATCGATCAGAGGTGCTGCGAGAGGATCGGCGCTCTTCAGGCCGACATGGCCGCGCGAATGGGGCCGCAGCAGGCAGACATGGCAGGAATAGCCATATCCGAAATGGAGCCGTCGTGCGTGGTCATCGACCATGGCAACGACGAAATGCAGTTGGATATCGGGGCGATCGAGCGCCGGGTCGGTCTTCAGGAAGGCGCCCGATTCCGCAAAGGTCGAGCGCAGCAGACCCGTTCCCTGCCGCCGCCACTCGCCTGATGCCCGCATCATGTCGCGCATGCCGGTCAGGCCGATGCCGATCATATCGGGGTCGTCGGAGCGGTAGACGAGCGTGTAGTCCAGATGGTCCTGCAGGTTGGCGCCGACCTCCGGACGATCCGCCACCACGGCGATGCCGAGGCGCCGCAATTCATCGGCCGGACCGATGCCCGACAGCATCAAAAGTTGCGGCGACTGCAGCGCCCCGCCTGAAACGATCACCTCACGCGCGGCGCGGACCGTCTCTTCCCGACGTTCCTGCCGATAGACGATGCCCGTCGCTCTGCCGTTCTCGATCAGAATGCGCGTCGCACGGGCGCCGGTGATGACGGTGAGGTTTGCCCGCTCCAGATGATCGTGCAGATAGGCGGCAGAGGCGGAACAGCGCTCGCCCTTTTTCGGTCCCTGCCAGAACTGGGTCGCCTGATAGAGGCCCACCCCCTCCTGATCGGCTCCGTTGAAGTCATCGTTCTTGCGGAAACCGCGTAACTCGCCGGCCTCGACGAAAGCCCGGTTGATCGGACGTGCCCAATCGGGATCGCTCACCTGCAGGGGGCCGCTGGCGCCGTGCAGCGCATTCCCGCCGCGGATGTTGTTTTCCGATTGGATGAAATAAGGCAGCACGTCAGAGAAGGACCACCCGTCGCATCCAGCCGCAGCCCAATCGTCGTAATCCGAGGCATGGCCGCGGACATAGAGCATGGCGTTGATGAGGCTCGATCCGCCGAGCCCCCTGCCCCGCGGCTGAAAGCCGCACCTGCCGTTCAGTCCCGGTTGCGGTTCGGTGACGAAGCACCAGTTCGGGCCTTTTATGCGTCCGGGGACGATGGCGGCCGCCCCTGAGGGAACGCGCAGCAAGAGATCGCGCCCTAGTCCTCCCGCCTCGATCAGACAGACCTTCACATCCGGGTCCTCACTCAGCCGTGACGCCAGAACGGAGCCCGCCGACCCGCCGCCGGCGATGACATAATCATACATTGAAGGCGCCCCTCCCAAAGCCACCTGCGTTCGGCCGAACGCCTGCGGAAGACCGTCTATCTTCCGTTTACGTAAAGGTACTTTGAAGGCAGCGGACACTCAAGGGGCATCAGCCCGGAGCGGCTATCTTTCTGTGACAGAGGAACGCTGAAGATCGCGAAAGCGCCAAATGAAAACCCCGCCGGCGCTCTGCCACAGCGGGGTTCCAAGGGGCCAAAACTGACGGGCCTTCTCAGGCTGCGGGGGCCGAGATCGTGGCTTTCGGCTCGAAATCGTTGATTCCAAGCAGGAAATTGATCTGCGGGCGAGCCTTGACGAGATCGTCGATGCTGTATTGGCTGAGCACTTCGAAGAAGGCACCGAGCGCCTTGCGCAGCGCGGAGTTCAAACCGCAGCTGTCGATCAACGGGCAATCGACATCACCGTCATCCTCGAAGCATTCCGCCATGGCGAAACTGTCTTCCGTGACCTTCACCACATCGAACAGGCTGATCTTGTCCGCCGGACGGCCAAGACGAACGCCGCCGTTACGGCCACGCACGGTTTCCACTAGACCCGCCTTATTGAGGGGCTGAAGAATCTTGAACAGGAACAGCTCGGACACGCCGTAAGCCTTGGCGATTTCCGGAATCCGGCTCAGATGTTCCTTGTTGGCCGCGCAATACATGAGCATGCGCACCGCATAATTTGTCTGCTTTGTCAAACGCATGCCTGACTCCCTGACTCGTTTGACGCCTTATATAGCGTCTTTTGTAGTTTTGAACAATTCCAAAATACTCAAGTTCAGCGTTCACGTACCGGTGACCGAAACTAGCCGCATTGACAGGCTTCCGCAATTCATGATTAGAACGCTCAACTAATATCTAATATGGAATGCACCAGAGGAGGTTTCCATGCTCTCGGCAAAAACAATGCGCGCCGCGCTTCTCGCCACTGTGTCTTTCGGTATGATGACAGGCGCCGCGCTTGCCGATGGCGAGGTGAACGTCTACTCCTACCGCCAGCCGGAGCTGATCCAGCCTCTGCTCGACGAATTCACCAAGGAAACCGGCATCGCGACCAACGTGCTCTTTCTCGACAAGGGCCTGGTCGAGCGCATCGCCGCCGAGGGCGCCAATTCTCCTGCCGACGTCATCCTGACCGTCGACATCGGCCGTCTGATCGAGGCCAAGGACGGCGGCGTCACCCAGCCGCTCCAGAACGAAACCATCAACAAGGACATTCCGGCCCAGTATCGCGATCCTGCCGGCGAGTGGTTCGGACTGACCACCCGCGGCCGTGTCGTCTATGCCTCCAAGGAGCGGGTGCCGGAAACGGCGATCACCTATGAGGAACTCGCCGACCCCAAGTGGAAAGGCCGGATCTGTGTGCGTGACGGCCAGCATTCCTACAATATCGGCCTGTTCGCCTCGATGATCGCCCATCATGGCGCCGAATTTACGGAAAAGTGGCTGACCGGCGTGAAGAACAACCTCGTCCGCAAGCCTGACGGCAATGACCGCAGCCAGGCCAAGTCGATCATGTCCGGCGAATGCGACATTGCGCTCGGCAATACCTATTATGTCGGCCTGATGCTGACCAACGACAAGGACCCGGAGGAGAAGGAATGGGCCGCCGCCATCAAGGTGCTGTTCCCCAACGCTGCCGACCGGGGCACCCATGTCAACATCTCCGGCATGGCGCTGGCCAAGAACGCCCCCAACAAGGACAACGCCGTCAAGCTGATGGAATTCCTGTCCTCCGGCAAGGCCCAGGAAATCTATGCGGATCAGGTGTTCGAATATCCGGTTCTGCCGGGCGCCAAGGTCTCGGACGTCGTTGCCTCCTTCGGCCCGATCAAGCCCGACACGCTGCCGCTCGTCGACATTGCCGCCAATCGCAAGCTCGCTTCCGAGCTCGTCGACAAGGTCGGCTTCAACGACGGTCCGACCCAGTAAAGACGGTCCAGTCCCTCACAATGACAGGGGCGGCTTGAGGCCGCCCTTTTTCATTTGCGGATTTCCTTCGCCCATTCGTCGATCTGGCGGCGGCGCTCTGGCGTGCCGGGGTGGGTCGAGAGGATGGAGGTTTCGCCGCTGTCGCCGAGTTTCTTTTCGATCAGTTCGAAGAAGCGGCCGATTGCCGCCGGGTCGTGGCCCGCCTTGGCCATCAGTTCGACCGAAACGTGATCCGCCTCGCTTTCGGCAGAGCGCGAGTAGGACAACGAGATCAGTGCTGCGCCGTTGGTCAGGATGTCCTCACCGGCGGAGCCGATATCGCCGGCGATCAGCATGACCAGCCCGGCCATGCCGGCCGCCCGATAGAGCTGGCGCAGCGAATGGGTCTTTTCCACATGGCCGATCTCATGGGCCAGAACGCCGAGGATCATCTCGCTGTCGCCGGCCGCAAGGTCGATAAGCTCGTCGGTGATAACCAGCGTACCATCCGGTAGAGCGAAGGCGTTCGGACCGATGACGCCACCCTTGCGGAAATTGAGGTGGTAACCGTCCTTGCCACGGGCCGAATAGGCGGCGAGCGCCTCGAACTTCTCAGTCAGCTCCCTTTGCCGTTCTTCCGGCAGCCCGCTCTTCGAAAAGACCGTCTGGTCGAGGGAAGCCAGCGTTCCAGATGACATCATTTTCGGAACCACGGGCGGCGTGACGGCAACGGCGACCTCAACCAGCGCCGGCAGGGCGAAACGATAGACGAGGCCGCCCAACAGGAAGATTCCGAGGACAACGGCGATCAACCGGGGATGAAATCTCTCCAGTTCATGCACAAAGCCATGATGGCGGGAGCGGGTTTTTCGCAGCCAGCCATCGATTGCGTCGTTATCAGCGGTCTCGAATGTCGATCCGTCGACGAAACCGATGCGGCGGGGGATATTGCCGACCCGATCGGAGATCGTCACCCGGCGGGCATCGTTGAATGCGGCGGGATCGCCCGCCTCCCCGTCGAGACGCACCAGAAGGGTGGTGCCGCTCACAAGAAGCGTTGCAGCCAGCGCCTTGCTGGAGCGCGGCGGATGCCAGTGTCCCCGGGCGATAACCCGGGCGTCGCCGCCTGTCGCCTCAGAAGCCAAAGTCGAAACCTTCCATGTCAATATACTCGGCCGTTACCGCGGAACCCGTCGCCTCGATGGAGGCGATCACTTCACCGATATCGCCATCGAAGGCAATGCCGGAATGTTCGACAGTATAGCGCCGCTCGCGGATGGCCGCCCAGGGTCGCATCAGGCCGAAGGAGAATACCGAGACGATGAGGTTCGACGCCACGATCCAGAGATAGCGGAACGGAGAAAGGTCGGCATAAAGCCTGTGGCGGCCATCGAAAACGGTGGCCCGCATCACGACGTTGCGCACGCCGACACGATAGATGATCGCGGCAATCGCGTAGATCGCCAGCAGGGGTATGAGGGTCATGTAGAGCGCGCCGATGATCTGAAAACTGCCCTCGGTGGTCTCAGGATCGATACCCGAGGCTTCCAGCGCCGAAAACAGCCCGTATCCCACAAGGACCGACATCATCAGCCCCAGAGCCCCGATCAGCGCCGAGATCCACCAGACGCCATAGAGCTTGCCGATTCCGGGATCGCTCGCAAAGGCGCGGTCGCCGTAGCGCAGGTTGTTGAAGATGTAGCGGTAGAGCCAGCGGCTGGCGAAGGGCGCCAGAATGCCGAGCGACACCACCGCAACGAGACCACCGAGGATAAGCGCGACGAAGGCGCCCCAGGTGGTGCCGACGAAATCGAAGCGGATGTTGCGATAGCTGGTGACGCGGGCGTTGAAGCGCAGGCTGCGCGCCACGATCCATGGCAGCAGGAGCAGCATGCCGACCGCCAGCACCGCGCCGGCCAGCGGCATGAATGTCAGGACAATGTTGTAGACGATCAGGTAGCCGACGACGATCACGCGGCCGATGAAGATCTGCATGCCCCGCGCGTGATAATCGAAGGAATGACCGTCGACGAAGGTATTGCCGTAGAAGTAGCGGTTGCGCCGCACCTTCGCCCAAGCCGAATAGATCCCGATGGTGACGATTGTCAGCAGGATGTTGACGAGCCATATGCCGAAATACTCACCGGCTCGCCCGCGAAACTCCCCGCGCGTCACGGCGGATGCCGGAATGAACTGTGCTGCTGTCATTTTCGCCCCACTTGCCCGTGCCAATTCTGCAGATTCGGTCCCCAACCGCATCTACAGATAGACCTGCCACGGCTGCAGAATAGTCGCAAGTTGTGCGCAACGAAAAAACGGGCCTCTTTCGAGACCCGTTTTCGAAGTTCTTCAAAGTATTTGCAGACCTCTCACTGGTAGAGAGATCAGGCGGATCACTTCATCGTCGGCATGACGAATTCTGCACCGTCTTTGATGCCCGAAGGCCAGCGGCTGGTGACGGTCTTGGTACGGGTCCAGAACTTGATCGAGTCCGTGCCGTGCTGGTTGAGATCGCCGAAGGAAGAGGACTTCCAACCACCGAAGGAGTGGTAGGCGAGCGGAACCGGGATCGGAACGTTGACGCCGACCATGCCGATGTTGATGCGGGATGCGAAGTCGCGGGCGGCATCGCCGTCGCGGGTGTAGATCGCAACGCCGTTGCCGTATTCGTGCTTCATCGGCAGGGAAAGCGCATCCTCGTAGTTCCTGGCGCGAACGACCGAGAGAACCGGCCCGAAGATTTCCGTCTTGTAGATGTCCATGTCCGGGGTAACGTTGTCGAACAGGCAGCCGCCGACGAAATAGCCGTCCTCATAGCCCTGCAGCTTGAAATCGCGGCCGTCGACGACGAGTTTGGCGCCCTGGGCGACACCGCTGTCGATCAGTGACTTGATACGGGCCTGAGCTTCCTTAGTGACGACCGGACCCATGTCGGCCTTGTCATCGGTATAGGGACCGATGCGCAGCGCTTCGACCATCGGCGTCAGCTTTTCGATCAGGCGGTTGGCGGTTTCCTCGCCGACCGGAACGGCAACCGAGATCGCCATGCAGCGTTCGCCGGCGGAGCCGTAACCGGCGCCCATCAGGGCGTTGGCAGCTTGATCCAGGTCGGCATCCGGCATGATAATCATGTGGTTCTTGGCGCCGCCGAAGCACTGGGCACGCTTGCCGTTCATGGCAGCGGTGCCATAGACGTAGCGGGCAATCGGGGTCGAGCCGACGAAGGAGACTGCGCTGATTTCCGGGTGGGTCAGGATCGCATCGACCGCGCCCTTGTCGCCGTTGACGACGTTCAGGATGCCGGCGGGAAGACCTGCTTCGATCATCAGTTCGGCAAGGCGGATTGGAACGGAGGGATCACGCTCGGAGGGCTTGAGGATGAAGGCATTGCCGCAGGCGATTGCGGGAGCGAACATCCACATCGGGATCATTGCCGGGAAGTTGAACGGGGTGATGCCCGCGCCGATACCGACCGCCTGGCGGATCGAGTACATGTCGATGTTCGGGCCGGCGCCTTCGGTGAATTCGCTCTTGGAGAGGTGCGGGATGCCGATGACGAATTCGCAGACCTCAAGCCCGCGGATGATGTCGCCCTTGGAATCCTCGACCGTCTTGCCATGCTCCTTCGAGAGCATTTCGGCCAGTTCGTTCATGTTCTTGTTCAGGAGTTCGACGAACTTCATGAACACGCGGGCGCGGCGCTGCGGGTTGGTTGCGGCCCAGGCGGGCTGCGCAGCCTTGGCGTTCTGCACGGCGGCGTCAAGCTCGGCGTCGGTCGCAAGCGCGACCTGCGCCTGGATCTCTCCGGTTGCCGGGTTGTAGACGGGCGATGTGCGTCCGCTGGTGCCGGCGACGTGCTTGCCGCCGATGAAATGACCGATCTCACGCATGGATGAACCTCCTCAGGGGTCTTTTTGTGATGGCGCAGCTTCCCACTTCGATTTGCGCAAGGCAATGATCTGGATTACAGAACCGTTGTGCATTTTTCGACATAAGGGACAGGAAATGAACTGGGACGATGTGCGCATGTTCCTTGCCGTGGCCCGCTCCGGACAGATCCTTGCGGCGTCACGACGGCTCGGGGTCAACCATGCGACCCTGTCGCGCCGGATCACTGCGCTCGAGGAGTCCCTGCAGACCCGCCTGCTCATCCGCCGCACCAATGGCTGCGAACTGACGCCTGAGGGCGAGGTCTTCAGCCGCGCCGCGGAGCGCATGGAAACGGAGATGCTGGCGGCGCAATCGGATATCGGCCGCGTCGACAGCGCGGTCGCCGGCACGGTGCGCATCGGCGCTCCGGATGGTTTCGGCGTCGCCTTCCTCGCCTCCCATCTCGGCGCGCTGACCCGGCGTTATCCGGCGCTCAAGATCCAGCTCGTGCCGGTGCCGCGCGCCTTCTCGCTTTCCCAGCGCGAGGCCGATATCGCCATCACCATCGAGCGGCCGGAACAGGGGCGGCTCATCTCCTCGAAACTCACAGACTATACGCTCGGGCTGTACGCCTCGCGGAGCTACCTTGCGGAAGCCGGCATGCCCGAAGCCGTCGAGGTCCTGCGGGAACACCGGCTGATCGGTCATGTGGACGATCTCGTCTACTCGGCCTCGCTTGCCTATTCCGGCGAAGTGATGCGCGGCTGGGATTCCAGCTTCGAGATTTCGTCGGCGATCGGTCAGACGGAGGCCGTGCGCGCCGGCTTCGGCATCGGTATCCTGCATGATTACATCGCGCGGCAGCACGACGAACTCGTGCGCGTGTTGCCCGAAATCGTCATCCGCCGCGCCTACTGGACCACCTATCACGAAAGCGCCCGCGAACTGGTGCGCGTGCGCACCGTCGTCTCCTTCCTGCAGGAACTCATCGACGAGAACCGGCAGATCTTCGTCTGAGATTACCGGCAGGTCAGGGTGATCGCCTGCGGCACGACCAGCCCGCCGAAATAGGCCAGGTCCGGTCTTTCGACGACAGAATAGGCGCAGTGCCCCTCGCCGCCCCGGATCAGCACCGGCCTGTCCTCGGCCAGCCGGAAGGCGACAGTATAATCCCGGTCCCGCTGCATCAGCGTCAGGATTTGCCCCTCCCCAATTGCCACAGGCGCTTCCAGCCGGAAGCCGAAGGTGACGGACACGCTGCCGGTCGCAACCGACGCATGGAAGGCGTCAGGCTCCCCCATCTCCAGCAGCTCGCCCCCGAAAGCCAGCTCCGTCAGAAAATGGGTCGCGCCAAGATCCTCCGTCAAAGCCTGCCGCATCTCATCGGCCTCGCCGCCATCGAATATGCCGTCGCCGTCATGGTCGAAACGGGCGAACAGCCGAGCGCTGTACTTCTCGTCAAAGGCAAGGCTCTCGGCAACTGCAATCAGCCGGCCTTCCCGGATATCGAACAGGACCCGCGTGGTGACGGCGATGTCGGGATGTGCAGACGCGGAAAGCGCTGATCCCAGCAGCATCAAGCAACCGGCGGCAAGTGAAAGTGCGCGGGACGATGGGGTCATCTTCCCCCTCCCCCGCGGTCGAGCTGTTCGAGTACCGGTTCGAAACCGGCGAAATCCCCCGTCACGGCGAAATCGGGGAACGGGGGAGGCTCCAGACCGCCCTGCCTGTTGGCCAGATGCGCGCCGCCATAGAGAAAGCCGATAGCGATCAGCCAGCTTGCGAAGATCCGCGCCCCGATCATCGCCCAGGCTTGATGCAAGGCGGCGGCGAGAAGCGCCATGCCGGTAACGATCCAGATCTCCGTCGCCAATGCCAAAGGCAGATAGCTTCGGGCATGCAGGGTTACGTCGCCAAGCAGTCCGGCAATCGCCAGCACAGCGCCGGCCGGAACCAAAAGAGGCAGGGCCAGCCATGGCCGGATGCTACGCGAAAGAACCAGAGGCAGTCCGATCAGCAGGCAGGCTATGGGGCCGGCAAGAAACATGTTGGCCGCGGCCCCCGGCACCGGCGCCATCAGTTCATAGAATTTCTCTCGGAAGACGAAACCGAGAGCCACGCCGGCAAGGAGGAGCACGATTGCCGAAGCCAACACCTTGCGCGGCAGCTGTCCGATCAGGATGCCGAGACCCAGAAGCGGCAGCAGGCGCTCGGCGGTAAAGACGGAGGCAAGCGGCCAGTCGGCATAATCACCCGGTGACTTCAGAAGGAAGGATAACAAGATGACACTCCCTCCCCCGACGGCCAACACAAGGGCCGGCCAGAGCGGGAGGGAAGAAACACCGGATGACGACGCGATGCGCACTGTTTCAGGCGACGAGGAAATAGACGCCGCCGAGGCCGATCAGTCCACCGAGGGCACGGGAAAGCTCCCCGCCCCTGAACCGCTGGAAGGCAAGACCGACGGAAATGCCGAACAGGTGGATAAGGCCGGTCGCGACCACGAAGCCGATGGCATAATCGGCCGGATCTGTGGCCGTCGGCAGTTCGGCGCCGTGGGCATAGCCGTGGAAAATGGCGAAGACGCCGATCACCAACACGGCCAGCCATTCCGGCGGACGCCAGACGAAGGCAATCGCGGCACCCAAAACGATGATCGAAAGGGCGATGCCGCTTTCCACCGCCGGCAGCGGCACACCGGCGATGCCCAGCATGCCGCCAATGACCATGATGAGCGGAAAAGCGATCGGCAGGCTCCAGACGGACCGGCCGCCCATCTGCGCACCCCAGAGACCGACGCAGAACATGGCAAGCAGGTGATCGGCACCGGAAAGCGGATGCTCGAAACCATGAAGGAAACCACCCGTCTCCCCCTGCAGGATATGCGCTTCGGCGACGGCCGGAAGCACGAGCGAAGCGGCAAACCCGAGAAGGGCCGGAACGGCGAGGGCTCGCGGCATCTTCGGAAACAGCATGGTCAAAATCTCCAAAATCGAAAACCGGTATGAGGCAAGAAGGTCGCCCGCAAAGGTGGCAAAACGGACACGGGCTCACAATCGCGCCGTCTTGTCGCGAAGGCAAGGTTCCGTCCTTACTGGCAGCGCCTGACCGGCCGGACTATATCCGAATCGCCGAAGATTGTAGATGGGTCTGTGTCGCAAGCATGGCGGATCGATCCGTCCATAACGATCCGCATGACGCCTCCGGAGCAATCTGATGATCCGTTCTTTCCTGTCATCCCGCCGCGTGCCTGCCATCCGGTTGCCTGTCGTGCCGCCGGCAGAGTCGGCACTCGTTCCCGTCCTCACGCGAATCCGGGCTGCGTCGGCTGTCGTTCTGGTGCTGCTTGCCGCGGTCGCCTTTTCCTCCCCCGCCACCGCCCATGATCTCGGCGGCCCCATGGGCGGCTTCGGCAGCGGCTTCGGTCATCCGCTTGCCGGTTTCGATCACTTCCTTGCCATGCTGGCGGTCGGTCTGTGGGGCGCACAGATGGGCGGCCGCTCGGTATGGACGCTGCCCGCCACCTTTCCGCTCATCATGTGCGTGGGCGGTATTGCCGGCATGTTCGGCCTTTTGCCGGACGAAGCGATCAGGATCGCCATCGCCGTCTCGCTGATGGTGCTCGGTGGCGTCATCGCCGCCGGCTGGCGCGCGCCCGAATGGGCAGCGCTGGTGATCGTCGCCCTGTTCGCCATCTTTCACGGCTACCCGCACGGTCAGGCGACGCTCCGGGCTGCCGATCCCGCAGCGTTTACCGTCGGTTTCGTGGTATCGACCGGCGTCATCCACATCCTCGGCATCGGCGTCGGCTATGGCCTGAAAGGCATCTGGAGGGGCAATCTGGTGCGCGCCCTCGGCGGCGTCATCGCCGTCTGTGGGGTTTATTTTCTGTTCAAGTAGGCGATGGAATCCCACGCAAACGGACTTTCAGGCTGCCGGCAATATCCTTGCCTGCATTGTCGATGACAGAAGCACGGAATTTTCCATCTCGTCACTCCTGTGCTCGTCACAGGAATCCAGCCAGCCCAAGTCGTTGGGCTGAAAGGTCTTTTGACCCGACCGACGTCGGGTCGCTGGATGCCTGTGACAAGCACAGGCATGACGGAAGGATGACTTACGCCCACCGGAACCGGTAGCTTCACTTCGTCGGCGCCCTAAGGCCTGCCGCAACGGCAGGCCCTTGTTCGGCGTTAGCGCAATCTTGCGCACGCCTCCGCAATACGCTTCAGCGCCTCGACAAGTTCGCTTTCCGCGCTCGCATAGGAAATACGGAAGAAGGGCGAGAGACCGAAGGCAGAACCCGGCACCACCGCGACATTGGCGTCTTCCAGCAGATAGGCGCAGAAATCGGCGTCGGTTGCGATCAGCTTGCCGCCCGGCGTGGTCTTGCCGAGAATGCCGTCGCAGCCGGAGAAGGTGTAGAAGGCGCCTTCCGGCACCCGGCAATCCAGCCCTTCGACGGCGTTCAGGCCGGCGACCACGAGGTTGCGGCGACGCTGGAAGCTCGCCTTGCGCTCGGCAAGGAAATCCTGTGGGCCGTTCAGCGCCGCAACGCTTGCCGCCTGGCTGACCGAGGACGGGCAGGATGTCGCCTGGCTCTGCACCACGGCCATCGCCTTGATGAGATCGCGCGGGCCGCCGGCATAACCGATGCGCCAGCCGGTCATGGCATAGGCCTTGGACACGCCGTTGACGGTGAGGATGCGGTTCTTCAGGCGCGGTTCGATGGCAGCCGGGGTGACGAAGCGGAAATCGTCGTAGACGATGTGTTCGTACATGTCGTCGACCAGCAGCCAGACATGCGGATGGCGCAACAGGACATCGAGCAGCGGCCGGTAATCCTCCTCGCGATAGGCCGCGCCCGACGGGTTCGACGGCGAATTCAGGATCAGCCAGCGGGTCTTCGGCGTGATCGCCGCTTCCAACTGTTCGGCCTTGAGACGAAAACCGGCCTCGGCATCGCAGGCGATCAACACCGGCTTGCCCTCGGCGATCTGCACGATATCGGAATAGGATGTCCAGTAAGGTGTCGGGATGACAACCTCGTCACCCGGGTTGAGCGTCGCCATCAGCGCGTTGAAGAGGATCTGCTTGGCGCCGGTCGCGACCGTGATCTCGTCCAGCGCGTAGTCGATGCCGTTCTCACGGCTGAACTTGTCGCGGATCGCCGCCTTCAGTTCCGGCGTGCCGTCGAGAGCGGTGTACTTGGTCTGGCCGGCCTGCATGGCCTTCCAGGCGGCTTCCTTGATATGGTCGGGCGTATCGAAATCCGGCTCGCCGGCTCCGAGGATGATGACCGGCCTACCTTCGCGCTTCAGGCTTTGAGCCTTGGCGCCGATCTTCAGGATTTCCGAAACGCCGATGGACGAAATACGCGAAGCCGGCTGGAATGCCGCCTCCTCGACCCTGGTGTTGATGCTCATTGCACAGTCCTCGTTACCTGATAGCCGCCCTTGCGGGCATTCATTGATCCTGTGAGCTAACCGAAACGGACCGTGCCGAGGCTGCCCGGCGATGTCAGGGCTTTCAGCCCTGCCGCCATGTCCTTGATCTTTGCGTCCGTGTAGAGATCGTAGTAGCTCTGGTTCTTGCGGCCGATTGCGTGTTCGGCGCTGAAGCTACCGGCGAAATCGCCGACTGCGATGGTGAAGACCCAGTCACGCAGCCGCGTCTCGAATTTCTTGTCGGTCGCGGCGGAACCGTCCTTCGGCACGACGAGATTGAAGTGCACGCCGCCGTCGCCGATATGGCCGAAATCGCAGATTGTCACCTCCGGGAAGGCGGAGGGCATCATGGCCTTCATGCGGTCGCAGAAGGCCATGATGTCGCCGCGGCGGAAGGAGAGGTCGAAAGCGATCAGCTTGCCGGAATGCTTGACGCCCTCCGACAGCGCATGGCGAAGCGCCCACATCTCATGCGCCGGGCCGACAAAGGCGTCGGCGAGCGGCTCATCGTCGCTTTCCCAGATTTCGGCGAGAACCGTTTCGAGAACGGCGTCCAGCGACTGCTCGCCCTCGCGCGGCTCCCAGGTGCGGGATATCTCGCACAGGATCACATAGTCCGGGATGACGCCGCCCTGGAAGGGGTTGCGCAGCGACGGCACATGATCGAGGGCGGCGGCGACCGCGTTTTTCGACATGCCTTCGAAGGCTGAGAGATAGGCGCCGAGCCGCTGCTCCATCGCCCGCAGCAACGGCATGACCTGCGCGCCGCTTGCCGGCACGAGATAGGCGGTCGCGACCTGCCTTGGCAGCGCTTCGAGGTTCAGCACGCATTCGGTGATGATGCCGAAAGCGCCTGATGTGCCGATAAAGACCTGTTTCCAGTCCACGCCGGTATTGTTCTTGCGCAGGTCGCAGTTGAGGTCGAGAATAGTGCCTGCCCCGTCGGCCAGCACGACCTTCACGCCGAGCGTGTTGCGCCTGACATCGCCGTATTTCAGGAAGCGGGAGCCGCCCGTATTGGTCGACAACATTCCGCCGATGCGGGGATCCGCGCCGAGATCAATCGGGAAGAACAGGCCATGCTGCTCCAGCCGCTGGTTGACGTCCGAAAGCCGGAAGCCGGCATCGAGGGTCAGCGAGCGATTGTCGAGATCGAGATCGAAGCGCTGCACCATCCGGTCGAGGCTCAGAACAGCCTGCGTGCCCGAACTATCCGGCGTCGACCCCGAGACGAGGCCGGTATTGCCGGATTGCGGGATCAGCGCGATGCCGTTTTTCACGCAATAGGCAACGACCGCAGAGACCTCTTCCGTGCTTGCCGGTCGAAGCACCAGGGCGGCGACGCCCTCGTCGTACCGCGCGCCGGTCTGGTAGGCCAGCATGGCGGCGGGATCGCTGACGACACCTTTCTCGCCAAGGATCTTCTCAAGCGCCGAAACATGCTCCCGGTCGATCATCGTCTTGCTTTTACTCCGCTGCCTGCAGGGCCGAGAGAGCGCGGCGGCAATCGTCGATCGACGCCTGCTCGATGCCTGCGTAATGGTCGAACTCGTTCAGCACCTTGGCGCCGAGATCGGTTTCGAAACGCTGCTGGTTCGGGCTCGCCACGAAATCCTGGGTCGCGTCGTCACCGAGGTTGGACTGGAAGATACCCGCAGCGCTGACCGGCAGGAAGTCTTCGTAGACAATCGGGTCGAACTGCACGAGGCCATCCGCAATCAGGCTGTCGAGGGTGGCGGAGGCGTCCGCCTTGGCCTTGCGGCCCTTTTCCGTCAGCGAATAGGCAAAGTAACCGAGCCCTTCGGCGCGGATCGCTTCCCAGGCGTCGGGGAACGGCACGAAGGCTTCGGCAAGCGCCTTTTCGTATTCGGCGGCATTCGAACCGTCGGCAGCCGGGCGCACGATCTTGCGGGAGGCGTTCAACAGGTCGTCGTAGAGCGCACGGCCCTTCGGGGTGAGCGCAATGCCGCGCTGCTCGATCTCGCCGAAGCGGGCGGTGTGCGAGCCTTCCTTCCACTCGCCGGCCTCGCCTTCGAACAGAACCGGCTCGTTGAGAGCCTTGAACGAGGTCTGGCGCAGCAAGATCGCGCATTTTCGGGTTGGCGGCCCCTCGACGACAGCCTTCGGCGCGATGCCGTATTCCGGCATGCGGGCCTGCACGAGATCGATATCGAGCGTGCGCGGCGTCAGGTGGTTGATGTGCGGCCCCTTGAAGGAAACGACGTCGGCAATGAGGCGATGGGCGGCGTGAAGGCGGTCATACATTTCGGCACTGACGCGCGCCTTGTCGTGCCAGCGGAAGGTTTCGAGCGCTTCCGAGACGAACCGCTCTGCGTCAGCACGGTCGAGGCCGCCCTGTGTCTCCGCCTTTTCCGTCAGCTCGATGACGCCGCGCGTGAAGATCTGCCGCGTGGCAAGCGTTGCCTCAGCCTCGACGCGAAGCTTTTCGTCGGCGATCAGGTCGAGCCGCAGGAGCGAGGTGAAGACGCGGAAGGGGTTCTTCTTGAGGCTCGCATCGCCGACCGGGCGAAACGCGGTCGAATGGACAGGAACGCCGGCCGTCGACAGGTCGTAATAGCCGACCGGATACATGCCCATGACGGCGAAGACCCGGCGCATCATGGCAAGCTCCGCCGGCGTGCCGAGACGGATCGCACCGTGCCGCTCCTCGGAAATGCGGTCGAGGCTATCGGTTTCTTCCAGACGCGCCTTCAGCTTCGGATCGGCGGCGAGCGTCTCGTCATTGACCTTGGCCACCAGTTCCATCAGCGTGCCATAGGCCGGGACCTCGTTGCGGTACATGGCGGACATGGCGGCGGAAAACATCGAGCGGATGTCATCGCTCGAAACGAAAGCGGGCTGGGTCATTTGGGCTGCTCCACGAAATACGGCTGGATCATTCGTAAAATGGCTTATACCCTCACGGAATTCCAAATGATGCTGACGAATGTCAATGACTTGATGCGAAAACCGAATGACTCTGAGCCGCCGCACCATCCCCGACGCCACCACGCTGCAGGCCTTCGAATGCGTTGCCCGCCATGGCAGCGTAACCCAGGCCGCCAATGAGTTGAACCTGACCCAAAGCGCGGTGAGCCGGCAGGTCAAGGATCTCGAAACACAGCTCGGGCTCCTGCTGTTCGACCGGGTGCGCCAGCGGGTGGTACTTTCCAGCGACGGCCAGCGCCTGCTGCCGCAGGTGCGCAAGATCCTGCAGCAGACCGAGGAAATGATGCTGAGAGCCATGGCGTCGGCGCAATCGGAGCATCAGCTTTCCATCGCCACACTCCCGACCTTCGGCAGCCGCTGGCTCATTCCGCGGCTCTCGGATTTCGCAAGGCGCTATCCCGGCAAGAGCCTGAACATCGAATCTCGGTCCTCCCCCTTCGACTTCGAGGAAGAGGACTTCGATATCGCCATCCACTACGGCCAGCCGGTCTGGGCGCGGGCCACCTGCCACTTCCTGTGCAGCGAGTGGATCGTTCCGGTGGCCAGCCCCGCCATGCTCGAAGGTATCGGGGACGACGATCTCAGGCACCTGCGCCACCGGCCGCTGCTTCATCTCGCCACCCGGCCGAAACTCTGGGCGGAATGGTCGCTCGCCAATGACATCGAACTGGAAAGCCCCTATCGCGGCAATCGCTTCGACCAGTTCGCCATGATTATCGAGGCCGCGGTCGCCGGCCTCGGCTATGCGCTCGTGCCCCGCTACCTGATCGAGCAGGAACTCGCCGACGGACGCCTCAGGATCGTCATCGACCGCCCGATGAAGACAGACAACGCCTATTTCCTCGTATTGCCGGAGGGACGGATGAAGAAGCCGGCAAGCCTCGACTTCTGCAACTGGATGCTTGAACAGGTCAATAACATCGAAAGGGGCTCGCCGGGCGACGGCCCGACCTGAACCAGGCCAAGGCGGTCAGCGGTCGGGCGTAGCGCTCGCTTCTTCCGGTTTTGCCGCAGGCTTCCACATCGAGGGACCGGCATAGGGATCGGCAAGCGCCGCATCCGGACGGCTCACCGGATACTTGATGCTCGAAATGCTGGCCGCCATCTTGTTCGCGCCGTTCTTCTTGAGAAGTGCGCGGAAGCTCGGATGCATGCCGCCGTCCACATAGGCGAAGACGGCTGATGATTTCGCCGAAGTCATGGCGATCTCGACCTTTTTGTTCTCCGCTTCAAGCCTGGCCATCAGCCCCGGATCGGCAGTCGAGATTGCCGGCGGACAGGCGGCCAGCGGATCGCTCGGTTCGCCGCCTTCGAATTCCGTATTGAAGACATAGCGCCGGCCACAGGCGGAAACCTTGGGCTGCCGCCGGGTAAATTCGAAGCTGTCATAGCCTTCCTTCAGCGTGCGCCAGAACGGCATGCTGGGATCATCCCTGTGCAGCGCCATGTTCTCCGCCGTCATGCGGAAGGGATAGGCCTGCACCTGGAAACGCTCCTGCCCGCCGGCCAGCGCCTTCTGCACGATGGCATAGATCTCGCCGACACCCTGGTCGGTCATCGCATAGCAGCCGGCAGAGGAACAGGCCCCATGCACCATCAGGGCATCCCCGGTATAGCCGAGCGCCGATTCAAGCCTGTTGGGATAGCCGAGGTTGAAGGACGCGTAATACTGGGAATTCGGGTTCAGCATGCCGGCGGAGACATGGTAGAAACCCTCCGGCGCCTGACGGTCGCCGCTCGTCATCTTCGGCCCGAGTTTCCCCGACCAACGGCACATCGGATAGGTCTTGAACAAGGCATACTGGCCGCTGGTATCGACCTTCCAGACTTCCAACTCGCTTTCCTGCTTGAAGATGCGCACCAGAACGGGGCTTGTCGGCGACATCTTCTTCTTCTTCATTTCGGCAATCGTCTTGCTCGAAAGCTGAGGCGCGGATTTCGACAGATCGTCGAGACCATCCGCCATGCAGCCGGACAGCAGGACTGCGACCGTGGCGGCCACGGCCGACTTCACCGCCACCCTTTTGAGGGCCGCGACGGGGAAATGGAATGAAGCAGTCGATAACATCATCACTATCCAATGAAAGCCGTTTGCAGCATCGGACCGATCGAAGACCGGACGACCGCGATACGGATGTCACTCCGGGCAAGGGTCGTACAGTTGGATTAATTGCCCGTTAACCAGCGACGCCGTCCCGCCCGACATGCGTGGACAGGATCTAAAACCTGCCGCCGCAGCATGCGCAAGTGCCTGTTTCTGCAAGCATGGCCGGAGCCGATCACATATCCGTCAGATCGGCCCCGATGCGTTTCCGTCGTCAGCGGATCGGACGCAGCAGACGCAGGGCGTTCATCGTCACCAGCACGGTTGCTCCCGTATCGGCCAGGATCGCCGGCCACAAACCCGTTATACCGAGGATCGTCGTCACTAGGAAGACCGCCTTCAGACCGAGCGAAATGGCGATGTTCTGGACGATATTCTTCATCGTCCGCTTCGACAGCGCCACCATCTTCGCGACATCGCCGACACGGCCGTGCAGGATCGCCGCATCCGCGGTCTCAAGCGCGACATCGGTGCCACCGCCCATGGCGATACCGACATTGGCCGCCGCAAGCGCCGGGGCATCGTTGATGCCGTCTCCGACCTTGCCGACCACGAAGCCTTCCTTCTGCAGCTCGCCGACGATGCGCTGTTTGTCCTCGGGCATCAGTTCGGCGCGGACGTCGATGCCGAGCTCGGCGCCGATGGCATTCGCGGTGCGCCGATTGTCGCCGGTCAGCATGATCGTCTTGACGCCGGCGTCGGCCAGCGCCTTCAGCCCCTCGACCGCATCCGCCCGCGGTTCGTCGCGCATGGCGACGAGGCCGATGAGCTCGCCGCCGTTGACAAGTGCCGAAACGGTCTTGCCTTCGTCGTTAAGGGTCGAGATCGCCTGCAACTGCTCATCCGGAATGGTCACCATTTCGGCTGCCGCCTTCGGCGAACCGAAGAAGATTTCCACGCCATCGACCGTGGCGGAAACCCCCTTGCCGCCATAGGCCTTGGCATCGGAGGCCGGAGGAATGTCGACATCATCGGCTATCGCCCTTTCCAGCACGGCAAGCGCGAGAGGATGGCTCGAACCCACTTCGAGAGCGGCGGCCAGTCGGATCACTTCAGCGGCGGACCTGCCGATAGCCACGACGTCGGTCACCTTCGGCTTGCCCTCGGTGAGCGTGCCGGTCTTGTCCAGGGCCACGGCCGTCAGCCGGCCGAGACCTTCCAGAACCGCGCCACCCTTCATCAACAGGCCGCGGCGGGCGCCGGCGGAAAGCGATGCGGCAATCGCGGCAGGCGTGGAAATCACCAGCGCACAGGGGCAGCCGATCAACAGGATGGCGAGGCCCTTGTAGATCCATTCATTCCAATCGGCACCGGCAAAAAGCGGCGGCAGAATGGCGACCAGCGCCGCGACCACCACGACACCCGGAGTATAGTAACGCGAGAAGCGGTCGATGAAGCGTTCGGTCGGAGCCTTCGATTCCTGGGCTTCCTCGACCAGCCTGACCACGCGGGCGATGGTGTTGTCGGCGGCCGCCGCGGTCACGCGGACCCTCAGCGCCGCATCGCCATTGACGGTGCCGGCAAAGACGCTGTCATCGACACCCTTGCGCACGGGCACGCTCTCGCCGGTCACCGGAGCTTCGTCGATCGGGCTTTCGCCCGAGAGGATAAGGCCGTCGGCGGAAATGCGGTCGCCGGGGCGAACGAGGATGACCGAGCCGACGCCGAGCGATTCGGCGGGGACTTCACGGGTCTTGCCGTTTTCCTCCAGCAACGCGGTCTTCGGCACGAGTTCGGTCAGCGCATTGATGCTGGCGCGCGCCCTGCCGGCGGCAACGCCTTCCAGCAGTTCGCCGACGAGGAAGAGGAAAACGACAGCCGCCGCCTCCTCGGTCGCATTGATAATCAACGCGCCGACGGCAGCGACGGTCATCAGCATCTCGATAGAGAAAGGCGTTCCGGCAAGCGCCGCCATTACGGCGCGGCGAGCAATCGGCAGCAGACCCACCAGCATCGCCAGGATGAAGGCATAGGCCTCGACTTCAGGGAAAATCAGGCCGGCTGCATAGGCGGCAACCAACGCAAGCCCGGCGAAGATCGTCAGTCGGCCCTTGCCACTGCGCCACCACGGACCATCCGAAGGGCCGTGGTCGTGTCCGTGCAGGCCCTCAATGCCGCTCGTGGCCGGGGAAGCGTTGCCCCTGCGCTCATGATCGCCGCCGGTTTTTTCATGGTCGTGTCCCTCATGATCGTGGTCATGATGATGGCCATGATCGTGGCCGCAACTGGCATGGTCATGGTCATGGTCATCGTCATGGGTGTGGGTGTGGGTGTGGCCATGGTCATGCGAGCAGGAAGGGCCGTGATCGTGCACGACGAATTTTTCCTCGGTCGCAGGGATTGGCGTTGCGGGATAACCTAGCCCCTTCACCTTCCGGCCGATGGCCTCGATGTCGCTGGTCGCGTCGTGGCTGACCGTCATCATCGCTCGCGTCACGGAGACGGAGACATCGGAGACACCCGGCATTCGGCGCACGGCCGTATCGATCTTGGAAGCGCAGGAAGCGCAATCCATGCCTTCTATCTTGAAGCGGGTCTGCTTTGCATTGCTCATCATCGTACCTCATTCCTGTGAGGCACGTTGTAGGACCTCTAGTCACTAGAGGTGCAAGAGGCGTTTGTGAGATATTTCATGGAAAAAACGGGGCAGCATGCAGCGGGCGGGCGCCGACAGAAAGCAAACCGGACAAGCGCCGGCATCGGGTCGCAGGGATATGACGATGGGGGAAAGAAATGGTACGGTTGGTGGGAATCGAACCTACGACCTCAGGTGCCACAAACCTGCGCTCTAACCAACTGAGCTACAACCGCACATCTGACGCGCGAAGCGTCGTGAGGGGTCACATACGGGTACTCGGCTTTTTTTTCAAGCCCTTTCTGCAGCAAAAGCAAAAGGGGTCGGGCATGACCCGACCCCTTGGGTTTCCGATGGGAAAATTCCGGAGCCTCAGGCGGCCTTGAAGGTGGATACGACCTTCTCGACGGCTTCCTTGCCCGGCTTGGCGACGGTTTCGGCAACCTTCTTTGCGGCTTCCTGCATAGCCTTGGCCTGCTCGACCGTGACTTCGGCCTGCTTGCGGATGAAGGAGGTCTGCAGTTCGACGAGTTCGGCGACCGACTTCACGCCCAGCAGCGCTTCCATGTGGGAAAGCGACATGTCGGCATTGGTGCGGAGCGCGTCGATGGCCTTGAGGCCGAGTTCGACGGTGCCGGCCTGGGCCGACTGCACAGTGGTCTCGACGGTCTTCGACGCTTCCTCGGCGGCAGCCTTCATCTTGGCGAAGGCTTCCTTCGACTGGGTGGCGCCCTTTTCAGCGAAGTCGCGGAAGCTTTCCGAGAACTTGGAAGGGTCGAAGGCGGAGAAGGAAAAGACGTCCTTGGGAGTAGTAGCAGCCATTTGAGTGATCCTCTGTTTTGAGGCCCGTTTACGGGCTCGAATTCATTCCATAATCCTTATATAACACGTCATATTGTGCACTGCAATATGTTTGTGCGATGCAATATACAATTTCGCCGCGTGCCGTTAACCGTATTGGCCGAAAGCGATGGCGTTCGCTGGACCGAAAGGCCCTGCCTAGGTATTAAAAATCTGTTAATTTGCAGTGCATGCCGGCAATTGCTAAGACAGGTCTCACGATGCCCGCCCAGTATCCGTTCATCGACGTCGCAGTCCACGAGAGCATCCGAGCCCGCTTCGCCCGGGGGGAAGCCCTGGTGGTGTTTGCGCCAGCGCTCGACAAGGTGCTGTGGGCGAACGGCGCCGGCGCGCGCTTCTTCGGCAATGCCTCGATCTATGACTTCATCGAGGATGGTCCCGCCCGCAATGACGTGACCTTCCGGCAGCTTGAAGCCGTCGCCCGGCAGCTTTCGAAAGTCGGCGACAGCCGCCCGCTGCTGATGCGTGTCGCCTCCGGCTTCCAGCGCGTCCCTGTTTCGGCCTCTGTCGAAATGCTGGAACTGCGCAGGGGCGAGCCGGTCGTACTGCTGGCCGTCCCGCTTGCCGGAAAGACTTCAACGGCAACCCAACGCGCTACCGACATGCTCGCCGGCTTCGACGATCCGGATACCCACATGGCCGTGCTCGACGGCGAGGGAGCGGTGGTCGCGGCATCCGCGCATTTCGCCGAACTCGGTGTCACGCCGCATACGGCCCGCATGCTGGTCAACCTTGTTGGCGCCGACCCCCACCACCTCGTCAAGCGGCCGACCCCGACCGGACGCGGCTATCTGCCGGCGGCGATCGGCAAGCTCTCCGACGATCCGGCGCTTCATCTGCTTTTCGTGGTCGAGACCATCCTCGGCACCATGGACCCGACCGACGATTTCGATGACGATGAGGCCGAAGCGGAGATCGTTGCCGTAACGCAGGAAGCACCCCAGCCTCTCAGCGAGGCCGTGCCGGAGGTGGTGACCGAGGCCAAGCCCGCTGCCGGCGAGATCCCGCAGTCCACCGAGATCCCGCCCTCCGCCGGCGCGTTCGCCGACGTTGTCGAGGCCCTCGGAGACATCGAGGAAATCGAGGAAAGCGCCGAGGAACTGGCGGAAGAAACCATCGACTCCTCCGAGGATTTCGAGGCGGAGGCTATGCAACCGACAGACGACGACAGCCAGCCCGCGGATGACGTGCTGGAAGTCCATGCGTCTGCCGAGGAGATTGCCCAACCGGAGGACGTCGCGAAGCCTGACGTGGATGAGCCGCAATCGGCGTCGACACCTGCCGCTTCCGCTCAGCGCGTTGAGACTATCACGGCCGCAGAGACCCTAGCCGGTGAGCCTGTGGAAACACCTGCGGATCGCGGCTTCGTCTTCTCGCCTTCCCGGCGGGCGGTGCGTTTCGTCTGGAAGATCGACGCCGAGGGACGCTTCTGCGACGTATCGGACGAATTCGCCCAGGCGGTCGGTCCGCGGGCAGCCGATATCAACGGCGTCGCCTTTACCGATCTCGCAGCCCTCTTCAATCTCGACCCGGACGGCAAGATCGCCGAACTCCTGAAGAAGCGCGACACCTGGTCCGGCAAAACGATCCACTGGCCGATCCAGGGCACGACCCTCATGGTGCCGGTCGATCTGGCCGCGCTTCCGACCTATACGCGCAGCCGCGATTTCGACGGTTTCCGCGGTTTCGGCATCGTGCGCTTCGCTGACGCCGTCGAGGACCCCAACCGCACAGGGCTGACCTTCGTCGAGAGCGCCGAGAGGGATCTGCCGGAAGCCGAAGACGGGATGGAGAGCCCTGTTGTGCCTGCGACCGGAGAAACCGCCGGACAGAGCGACGACACCGTGCCGGACGACATCGTTCCAGCCGCGAACGAAACGGCCAAGCTTGCGGAAGAGCCTGAGGTCTCCGTGATCGAGGACACCCTGACCGATGTCACCGAAGAGCCGGCATACGAGACCGCAGACCTGTTTGCGGTACCGGAAGAGCCCGCCGGCGAGACGTTGCCTCCGGAACCCGAGCAGCCGGCTCCGGCTCTTGAAACGCCCGCGCACGAACCGCCGGCGCTGCAGATTTCGGAAACGCCCAACCGACGCCATTCGGACAAGGTGGTGCAGCTTGAGGAGCGCCGCAGCCGGGAGCGCGACGGGCTCACGGCCGGAGAACAGGCTGCCTTCGAGGAAATCGCCCGCAAGCTCGATCCGCTCGGCCTCAGGCTCCGCCGGGATGGCGCCCCTGCCGCCGCCACGGCAGAGACCGAAGCGGCGAGCACGGAAACGCCGGCCGCAAAGTCCGCCGAAGCCGTTTCGTCTGTCTCCGAGCCCCTGACATCGTTGCCCGAATCCAGGGACGAACCCTCCATCGAAGTGCCGCAGCCGGCGAAGGAAGCGTCCGTCGTACGGTTGAAGCGCGACAACAGCCTGACGGGTGACATCATCGACCTGATGCCGGTCGCGCTGCTTGTCCATGTCGGCGACCGGCTCATTCACGCCAATCCGGAATTCCTGAACCTCACCGGCTATGCTTCACTCGACGAGTTGAATGCGACCGGCGGTCTCGATGCGCTGATCCAGCGACAGGATCTCGAACAGGCAGGCGACGAGGCCGGACAGGTGGTCGTGGTCCGCGCCGACGACCGGCTGGTTCCGGTGACGGCACGGCTGCAATCGGTGAAATTCGACGATGCCAGCGCGCTGATGCTGGCGCTGGTGCCGTCGGCGGCGGAAAGTGGAGGCCGGGAACCGGTTGAACCGATGGCCGCCGAGCAGCCGCAAGGCCAGCAGGCGGTGGCCGAACATCTCGCCCACCTGCAGGTCGAAGTCGACGAACTCCGCTCTATCCTCGAAACCGCGACCGACGGCGTGGTGATCCTCGGCGCGGATGGCGATATCCGCTCGATGAACCGGGCGGCAAGCGCCCTCTTCAATTATGACGAGGAGGAGACCCGCGGAAAGCCCTTCGTCATGCTCTTTGCCCATGAGAGCCAGAAGTCCATCCTCGACTATCTCGGCGGTCTCTCAGGCCATGGGGTTGCAAGCGTGCTGAATGACGGCCGCGAAGTGATCGGCCGCGAGGCGTCCGGCGGCTTCCTGCCGCTCTTCATGACCATCGGTCGTCTCACGAGTTCCAACGGCTATTGCGCTGTGATCCGCGACATCACCCAGTGGAAGCGGACGGAAGAAGACCTGCGCAGCGCCAAGCGCGCCGCCGAGACAGCGAGCGCCCACAAGACCGACTTCCTGGCGCGCGTCAGCCATGAGATCCGCACGCCCCTTAACGCGATCATCGGTTTCGCCGACATGATGGCCAACGAGCATTTCGGCCCGGTCGGCCATCCGCGCTACAACGAATATGCCAACGACATCGTCCGTTCCGGCCGGCATGTGCTCGACATCGTCAACGACCTTCTCGACATCTCCAAGATCGAGGCTGGCGAGATGGATCTCGACTTCACCGCCGTCGGTCTCAACGAGACGGTTTCGGCGGCGGTGGCGATCGTCCAGCCCCAGGCCAACAGCCAGCGGGTCATCATCCGCACGGCGCTTTCGCAATCGGTGCCGAACGTGGTCGCCGACCTGCGCTCGATCAAGCAGATCGTTCTCAACATCCTGGCGAATGCCATCCGCTTCACCCCGTCCGGCGGCCAGATCATCGTATCGACGGCCTATGAGGCGAACGGCAGCGTGGTGCTGCGGATCCGCGATACCGGCATAGGCATGACCCGGTCGGAGCTGGAACAGGCCATGAAGCCTTTCCGCCAGGTTTCCGCCGGCGCGCGCAATCGCGGCGACGGCACCGGTCTCGGCCTGCCGCTCACCAAGGCCATGGTCGACGCCAACCGCGCGAACTTCTCGATATCCTCGGCACCGAACGAGGGTACGCTGGTCGAGATCAGCTTCCCGTCGCCGCGCGTCCTCGCCGGCTGAGAACACCGCTTCCCGATGTCCAGCGACCTGGGTTTCGGGGAAGCGCCATGACGCAACTTCCGGTCTTCCGCTGAAATGGATGTGGAGCGGCGGGCTCCGCCGGGGCCGGGAGGAAGCCCGTGCCCGCCACTCCACCTTCGCCGTCATTGCGCGGCAATGAACGTGGGTTACGCCGCTATCTGATACCCACTGCCGCCGCAGACGACTTGAACCTGCTGCAATATGTTCCGGCTTGCCGGGTCACCACATTTCCGGATCGGCCGCCACGGAAGATCCGTAGCAATCCCGCTCAAGCGCTTGCCGCGCTTTCGCCTGTTGCTGCTGGGCGATCATGCCGCCCGCCGTGGATGCGACCTGGGAAGCGATGGCACCTCCGCGCCCACCAAAACCAACGAATCCACCGGCCATACCAAGCATGTTGCCCGCCATCGCCGAATTCATCTCTCGCTTCAGGGCAGCCTCGCAATCGGCCTCACGCCCCGTTGGGGGATTGGCGGTTTGCGCCATCTGTCTTGAAGCGGACGGCATCTCCGACGGCTTGGGCTTGGCCTGTTTGGCGGCGGGCCGATTGAGGGTCGCTGGCTCGATCGCTGCCGGATCGCCGCCGGCAGATTGCGTCTGACTGCAGCCCGCGACGCAGGCAAGCAGAAGAACGACGGCGCTCCTTCTCAAGATCGCCTCCGGATGCGCGACCGGCGCGTGCTACGAAATTCGAGGCATCGCAGCAGCATGGCAAGAATGAATGCAGGCATGTCTTTCCTCCTTGATGAGACAGGATTCTGCAGAAACTGAACCGCGGGCCTCGGACCGGAAGCGCCAACGGAAGCACTCCCGGCCCACCCGGGGTGGGGAATCAGAACAGGACCTGGAAGCGGGCAGCCCCCGAAATCTGCGCATCCAAACCTTCCGTCGCCGCATGGCCCGACAGCGAAATCACGGCGTTTTCGGTTACCTTCAGGTCGATATCGGCGCCGGCGCGAACCCAGGTCTCGGCGAATGAGCCGCCGCCGAAATCGAAGCCGTAGAGACCGACGACCTGACCCTGCGCCCGCGGGGCATCTCCTGTCGCATGCACGAGTTCCATCGAACCGCGAAGGGTAACCGCAGAGGTCAGTTCCGTGCGGGAGGCCAGGCCGAGGCGTATTTCATTGGTAGTAACGACCTGCTTGTCGAAGGCGCTGGGGAAGGGCCCGCCGGTTTCGGTGTAGCCATCTACCGTCGTGCGGCCCCAGGTGTAGGCGAGATATGGCGAGAAGCCGGTTGAAGCCAGGCTGAAGGCATCCTGCCAATCGGCACGCAGACGCAGCACACCGCTGCGCATGTCGGTGTCGCCGTCCGAATAGGCCATGGCGGCGCCGTTGGAATAGCCGCGCTTGATATCAGCGTCCCAGCCGCCGTAAAGGCCCGTCAGGGAGAATAGCACCGGCATGCCATCCGGGCGCCAGTTCATTTCACCGATGGCATACTGCCCGTTAAGTTCAGCGTCGCCGTTGTTCAAGAGATCCTGCTGTGAGCGCAGCACGCCACCGCCAAGACCGATCCGCATGGTGCCGTCGAGCAGATCGCCGCAAAGGCCGGCTTCCGCCAGCGAAACTCCGGTGTCCCGCCCGTCGTCGTAATGGGCGATGTCGCCGTTGGTCCAGCCGCAGACACCGCCTTGCTGCGTCGGGTAGTTCATAAGCGGACGGTGATGGGCGCCGTTCAACGGCACATTGGCCACCATCCGGCCGGCCCAGCCGGCATAGCCCGCATCGTAGAGCGTCCTGTTGTATTCGTTGACGTTCATCACGCCGGGCGGCGGCGTCGGGCCCGGTTCGCCTCCGGGGCCCGGATCGGATTCCGGCACAGGCACACGGGCGATGAAGGGGCTCTCGCCTGAGGGGTTGTCATCGTCCCTCATCATGCCGACGATGACCGAGCCATTGTCAGAAACACCGGTTGCTTCCGACAGAATATGGCCGCCGACATCCACGCCGGCCTGCAACAGCCAGTCGCTGACGTAGATCATGCCCGTCTCGCGGGTCCAGCGGAAGGCGTGCTCCAGATAGGTTTCATCGTCATCCGACGTGCCGACGATGATGCTGCCGTCCTTGTTGACAGCCAGCGCCTCACTGGAGGTACCGCCCAGCGTGCCGAGATCCTCCATCTGCGGATTGCTCCCTGGCCCGCCCGTGCCATTCTCTGTCCAACGAAAGGCATGGACACCATAGGGGGTGGAGAGCGTGGACCATCCGACGACCACCCCGTTGTCGCTGACACCGGTTGCCCGCGAATAACTGCCTCCGAGAACGCCCAGGTCTTCGGCACTGGCCGTGCCGTCCGCAATGAGGTTTGCGAGATTCCATCGGATGGCGTGAAAGGTCGCCCCTCCCGCGCCCTCGCCCCATCCAACGGCGAACATGCCGTTGCCGCTGATATCGTCGCCCAGCGTCAGGGCATCGGGCGCCCGGCCGCCCAGCTTGAACATCTGCGGGTTGGCATCCAGCCCGGTCGTCGCACCCTCGACCCATACAAAGGCCCTGACGTCGGAGTGGATTTCCGTCGAGCTCGCCCAGCCGACGATGCGCTTGCCGTCTCTCGATACGCCGCTCGCAGACGAAATCCCGCCGGCATCGATGCCCGCGAAAGTGCCGAGCTTCTCGAACCCTCCGCCCGACGTCCAACGGAAAGCAAAATCATCGGCATCGGCATCCAGAAATGAGCCGACGACGGCGCCATTGTCCGATACGTCGTAGCCGAGCGTCTGGTGATTTTCGATGATCTGGCCGATGTCCTGCAGAGTTCCTGTCGTCGCATCGTAGAGAAACGACCGGTAACCGGAATCCGCAGTATAGCCTTCGCCAACGACATATCTGCCATTGCCGCTGACAGCCACCGCGCTGTGCCAGGTGATAGCAGAGGGCAGTTCGCGGATATTTTGGAAGAATCCTTCGGAATGAGCCGGCGTCGGCATGACGAGCGCCGTCGATCCCAACAACCCGGCCATCCAGATCTTCCTGCTGCGTGCCAGCCGCCGTATCTTATAGCTTGTCCGCGTTTGCCCCATGCTTCCGTCTCCGAACACCTGCGATAGTTACTTCAAGGTTTCGGACCTATTGGCCGCAGGTCGTCCGAGCTATCAACGCGGGGAACAGCCATGCATAAGCATTTGCAGAGCCGCATAACTTTTTTGTCCAGACGGTAAAAACGCAAAAAAGGACCATGCCGCGCCAGCAATGCTGGCGCGGCATGGTCCCGTTGCTTCAGTTGCACTCCAGATCTCAGTCCGCTTCACTTTCGCGGCGGTGCTGGCCGGGCGGCACTCCAAAGCGGCGGCGATAGGCGCTGATGAAGTTCGACAGCTGGTTATATCCGACCATCCAGGCGAGATGTTTCAAGGGAATATCCCGCTTCTCAGAGATCATCCTGTGCGCCGTCTTCATGCGGGCGTCCAGAAGCGCCTCGAAAACCGTCATGCCGTAGACATGGCGGAAACCCTGATTGAGCCTGCGGGGCGCAAGCCGCACCAACGCGGCAAGCTCATCAAGGCTCGGCGGCGTGCGCAGGTCCGACATCAGCAGGTGATGCGCCTCGCGCACGCGGGCAAGATCGCGCGGCGTGATGGAGGGCTGGACAACGGCGCTTTCGCCCAACCGGTCGAACTGATGCGTCAGCAGTTCGAGCGCCTTGCTCTCGCGCCAGAGCGTCGCCATGTTGCCGCGATAGGGCGGCTGCAGCAGGTCGTGGGCGGCGCGCATCACGGCGCGGTTGATCTCGAACATGTGCAGGATGGGCAACTGGCCATCCTGCAGGGCGTCGCGGATCAGCGGCGGCAGACCGTTGCGGGCCGCCAGATTCTCGAGCGCGTCCGGCTCCAGCATCAGCGTGACGGCGCGCCACTGCTTGCCGGCCTCCAGATGATAGACGATCTCCCGCTCGGCAAGGCTGAGCACGAAGGAACGTCCCGCCCCCTTCCAGCTCTGCCGCGGATTGCCCTTGGCCTCGATCGCGCCTGCGCCATCGAGCATGGCGCCGAAAACGAGGTTGCCGGCCGGAGCATCGCCCTGGGCTCTCAGCTGCCAGGCGTGGGAAGACATGCCCTCGACACGGTAGAGCGCGATACCGGGGCGCACAGGCAGGCGCTCGATGAAGCCGGAAAACGGCCCATCATCGAATGCTATGCGCCCCTCGGAATCGAAATTCAGCGCGTCCCTCGTGGCCGCGGTCTCGGCTATCCACGCCATTTCATCCATTCGAATATTCCCGCTGCAATTCAAAAACAATAATATGCATGATGCATATATATTTTATGAAGGCTGGCAGACTGTCAACCATGCGGATGCATTTTTGCGACAACGGCCTTGCACCATAACCCGGCAATCCGCCTTGTCGACCCGTTCCCTTCCGCGCCGGTTTCCGCTAGATCATGGGGCAAACGGACCTTGGAATCCATGCCCGTCCGAGAAATCGAACCTGACCGGAGACGCACAACTTGCCCACGGATGCGCCCGCAGCGCCTCTTGCGAAACACTCTCTCGTGCAGCGAAGGCCCGGCGCCATAGCGTTGGCCGCCATCATCGTATCGGCCCTGGTGGCCATGCCGGTCGCGGCCATTTTCGTGATCGGGTTTACCGGCGATGGCGGCAACTGGGAGCACATGTTGACGAACGTCGTGCCACGGGCAGGCCTGCGCACCCTCTGGCTGCTCGCAGCGACTGGCGCCGCGGCCGCGATTGTGGGCATCGTCAGCGCATGGCTGGTGGCAACCTGCGAATTCCCATTGCGCCGCGTCCTCTCCTCCGCCCTTGTGCTGCCGCTCGCCATGCCTTCCTATCTCGCGGCCTATGCCTTCGGCGAATTCCTCGATTTCACCGGTCCGGTGCAGAGCACCTACCGGGCGCTGTTCGGTTTCCATTCCGTCCGCGACTACAGTTTTCCCGACATCCGCTCGCTCGGTGGTGCCGTTCTGGTAATGTCCGCCGTTCTCTATCCTTACGTGTATCTCTCGTGTCGCTCGATGTTCATGATGCAGGGACGGGCGGCGGCCGATGTCGCCCGCACGCTGGGCGCCGGCCCCTTCCGGGTCTTCGCCAAGGTGCAGATCCCGATGGCCCGCCCCGCGATCATGGTCGGCCTGACGCTGGTGATGATGGAAACGCTGAACGACATCGGTGCGGTCGAATATCTGGGCGTCAATACGTTGACCTTCTCGATCTACGATACCTGGCTCAACCGCGGCAGCCTGTCGGGGGCAGCACAGATCGCCTGCATCATGCTGGTTTTCGTGGTCGGCCTCCTGGCGCTCGAGCGATGGGCGCGCCGGCAGCAGCGCTTTTCCAGCCACAAGACGACGGCCATCGTCACGGACGCTGTCCGGCTTCATCTGCGGGGTTTCCGCAAATGGGGAGCGACGCTCTTCTGCCTTCTGCCCGTGCTGGTGGGCTTTGCCATTCCTTTCGCCGTACTCGCGGGCTTTGCCCTGCGGCGCCTGGAAAACTTCGCGGAACCGCGCCTGCTGAAAGCGCTCGGCCATTCGGCGATGATCTCGTCCTCGGCTGCGGTCGCGACCGTCGTCCTCGCCTTCGTGCTCGCCTATGCGGCCCGTTCGCATCGCTCGCCGGCGATTTCAGTGGCAAGCCGCGTAGCCTCTCTCGGTTACGGCGTTCCCGGTACCGTGCTCGGCATCGGCGTCCTCATGCCATTGGCAGCGCTCGACAATCTTCTCGACGGTGCGATGCGCACATATCTCGGGGTCTCGACCGGGCTTCTGCTTTCCGGCACCGGCTTCGCCATCGTCTACGCCGCGACCGTCCGCTTCCTGACGATGGCGGAAGGCACCATCGATGCCGGCTTCCACAAGCTTTCGCCACATCTAGACATGGCTTCCCGCACGCTCGGGCGGAACGGCTTTCAGACCTTTCGCGAGGTGCTGCTGCCCAATATGCGTCCGGCGGTCCTGACGGCAGCGCTGCTCGTCTTCATCGAAACCCTGAAGGAGCTGTCCGCAACCATCCTGCTGCGTCCCTTCAACTTCAACACGCTCGCAACCCTCGTCTATGAGGACGCATCCCGCTCCAAGGTGCAGGACGCCTCGGTCGCCGCGATCATCATCATTCTCGCCGGGCTCATTCCGGTCATCATGGTGTCGCGCTCGCTCGACAAGAGCCGCTGACGGACAATCCCAGGCCATCCGGACAAGAAAAAAGGGCGGTCGAGACCGCCCTGAAGTTATGCTGTTCAACTGGAGTCGAGTCGATCACAACATCATGTTTTATCGGAACCGAAAGGTTCGCAAACACACGCTCATCGTGTGCACCCAAGTTGCCCTAGCTATGACAAAGGCCCGTTAACAAGTCGTTACCGCCGGGTGCGGACCGTCCCCCCGGAAATGGGGAGCCGGCACCGGACCTGCGGGAAACCTCAACCTAGGATCGCAGATCGGCGAGATCGGCAAACAGCTCCAGCGCCTCCGGATTGGCCAGTGCTTCCTTGTTCTTGACGGGTCGGCCATGCACCACTTCGCGCACTGCGAGTTCGACGATCTTGCCCGATTTGGTGCGCGGGATGTCGGCAACCTCGATCACCTTGGCCGGCACATGGCGAGGCGATGCCCCGGTGCGGATGCGCGTCTTGATCGCCTTCACCAGATCCTCGTCGAGACGGCGGCCCGCCGCAAGCCGGACGAACAGCACCACGCGCACGTCGTCGTCCCATTCCTGCCCGATGCAGAGCGCTTCGAGCACTTCATCCATCTGCTCGACCTGATTGTAGATCTCCGCCGTGCCGATGCGTACGCCGCCCGGATTGAGCGTCGCGTCAGAGCGGCCATGAATGACCAGACCGCCGTGAGCGGTCCATTCCGCGAAATCGCCGTGGCACCAGACGTTGTCGAACCGCTCGAAATAGGCGGCGCGATATTTTGCGCCCTCCGGGTCGTTCCAGAACATGACCGGCATCGACGGAAAGGCCTTTGTGCAGACCAGTTCGCCCTTTTCACCGCGCACCGGCCGACCTTCGTCATCCCAGACGTCAACGGCCAGGCCGAGGCCCGGACCCTGGATTTCGCCGCGCCAGACGGGTTTCACCGGATTGCCGAGCACGAAGCAGGAGACGATATCCGTGCCGCCGGAAATCGAGGCAAGGTGCACGTCTTCCTTGATGCCCTCGTAGACGAAGGAAAAACCTTCCGGCGACAGGGGCGATCCGGTCGAGGTTATGAGGCGCAGGCTGGAAAGATCATGCGTCATCTTCGGTGTCAGCCCGCCCTTGCGGACCGCATCGATGAACTTCGCCGACGTTCCGAAGATCGCGAACCTTTCCGCCTCCGCATAGTCGAACAGGATATTGCCGTCCGGATGGAAAGGCGAGCCGTCGTAAAGGCAGAGCGTGGCGCCGGATGCGAGGCCCGAGACCAGCCAGTTCCACATCATCCAGCCGCAGGTGGTGAAATAGAAAAGCTTCTCGCCCTCCTGCAATCCGCAGTGGAAGCGCTGTTCCTTGAGATGCTGCAGCAGCGTGCCGCCCGCCGAATGGACGATGCATTTCGGCACACCTGTCGTTCCGGAAGAAAACAGGATGTAGAGCGGATGCGAGAAGGGCAAGGGTGCGAACTCAATGGCCTTCGCCTCATAGGGCGCGACCAGATCGGCGAGCGTGACGGCGCCGGGAACCGCCGCCGCAAGCGCCTCGGCATCACCGGCATAAGTGACAACCACCAGAGGCGATCCGAGTTTTGCCGATACCGCCTTCACCTTTTCGGCGACATCCTGCTTCTTGCCGTTGTACCAGTAGCCATCGACCGCGATGAAGAGCTTGGGCTCGATCTGTCCGAAGCGGTCGAGAACGCCCTGCTCGCCGAAATCCGGTGAACAGGATGACCAGATCGCGCCGAGCGAGGCAGCCGCCAACATCAACGCAACCGTTTCCGGCATGTTCGGCATCATCGCCGCGATGCGGTCGCCCTCGCCGATGCCACGCGCCTGAAAGGCCTGCTGCAGACGAGAAACCGCGCTGAGCAGACGGTCCCAGGACCATCGGTCCTCGGCCTTGTCCTCGCCGCGGAAGACGATGGCATCTCCCTCGCCGGCCCCTGCAAGCAGGTTCTCGGCGAAATTCAGCTGCGCCTGCGGAAAGAAGCGGGCCTCCAGCATGACGTCGCCGTTTTCCAGAACGACATCCCCCTTGTTGCCCTTCACACCGCAATAATCCCATACGGCCGACCAGAAGCCGGCGCGATCCTCGATCGACCAGGCATGGAAATCATCGTGGTCGGTAAATTCGCGACCGATGCGTTCGCCACACCATTGTGTGAAGCGGTGCATCGGGGTCTGCTTGATGAAGGCGTCGGATGGCACCCAGAGCGGCTTGTCTTCTTGCATGCGTTCCTCCTCGAAAGACCCCGTCTGTATAACAGTTTGCAACGCAATATAAAGTGCTGGAACACGGCTCGCATTTGCAACGGCGCGGCAATTCCTATATCCCGCATCGGCGATACGCGAGACAACCGGACCGAGCCCCGACAGTCCCATGCCCGAAGCGCCGCAGACCATCGAACCGAAAAAGGCCGCCCCGCGCCGGTCGCCGGTCCGGCGTGCGTTGCGGATCGCGCTCGCCCTGCTCAGCGCCGCTCTCCTCGTCTTCGTGATCTCACGAGCAGCCGCACCCTACCTCATTTCCAGCGGTCTGGTGCGCTCCGCCATGGAGCGGGCGGTCGCGCAGTGGACCGGTCACCGGGTTTCAATCGAGGGGACGCCGGAAATCGTCTTCTGGCCAGAGCCGCGCGTCACCCTGAATGCGGTTACGATCAGCAAGCAGACGGAGAGCGGCCGGAAGGTGCTTGGCAGGGTCGAAAAACTATCGGCATCCTTCGGGCTCTATTCCGCGATCCAGGGCCGCCCCCGCTTCAAGTCCTTCCATTTCCTCAAGCCCGAAGTCTTCGTCGATCGCGACAAAGATGGCCGGCTCGACTGGGCGAGCGAGGGGCTTTTATCCGCTGCGGTCCGGCAGGTCGCGTCGCAGGCGGGCGGCGGGCAGGCGCTGAGCGGCGATCTCGATGCGCCAGTGGGGTCGATCACCGTCGAAAACGGCAGCGTCCGCCTTACGGATGCGGCTTCCGGGCGTGACTACGCCCTGGAGGGCATCGCGGCGGATATCTCGTGGCCGCGTCTTTCCGGAACGCTCGAGGCGGAGGCGTCGCTGACATTTGCCGGACGGCAGTTCAAACTGGATTTCTCATCGCCCCAGCCCCTGCTCCTCTTCGGCGGCAAGACGGCGGCGATGGCGTTTTCTCTCGATGGCGCGGCATTCTCGTCAGCCTTCGAGGGCGTCGCGGGCATGGGACGCGCAGATCTCGGTTCCGGCGACCTGAATCTCAATCTCAAGGATGTCCCCGCCCTTCTCGACTGGGCCGGGGTCAAGATCGCCGGCCTCGACAAGCTCAAGGCGGCCTCGCTCCGCGCGCGGCTCTCAAGGGTCGAAAACGAATTGCGGTTCGACGGGCTGGAATTCGTTCTCGACGACATCCGCGGCAGCGGCATTCTGGGGCTTTCCCGTCCGAAGAACGGAAAGCCGCTACTCAGCGGCACGCTCGCTTTCGACCGGTTGAACATCGCCGACCTCCTCAGTTCGTTTTCGCTGGACCTGCCGAACGAGCAGCCGCGCGACGAAGCCCGCCAGCCGCGGCTAACGCAATGGCTCGACTTCGACCTCACGCTTTCAGCAAGCCAGGCCGCGCTGCCGCCCTTCGATCTCGGCGACGTCGCAGCCAGCATTTTGCTGACGGGAAAGACAGCCAGGTTCGACATTGCCGACGCCGCTTTCGAAGGCGGCGATATCACGGCAAGCTATGCCGGGGCCGAGGGCGATTTTTCCGGCGGCGGCAGTCTGACACTTGCGGTCCGCAACGCCGATTTCGGCGCGGTCATCGACCGGATGCAGATCAAGGGACCGCTGCCGCGCGGGCGCGGTTCGGTCGATCTTGCGCTGAAAACCGAAGACCCCCTGTGGGCGACCGATCTTTCCGAGATTTCCGGCAAGCTTTCCTTCACCACGGAAAACGGCGTGCTGCAGGCGATCGACAGCCAGAAATTCCGGGAACTCGCCGCGACCAAGGCCTACTACCAGCTTAGCGCAGCCGGCGGCGAGGCCGGCCTGCCCTATAACCGGCTGGAGTTCGTGGCAAGCTTCGGCGGCGGCTCGGCGGAGATCGACAAGGCCCGCCTGATCGGACCGAACGAAACGCTCATCCTTTCCGGCATCGTTCCCTATGAGGATAAGGCGCTCGCCGTTTCCGGCGACCTTTTCGCCTCCGATCCCGCCCGCCGCAGCGAGCTTCCGCGCATGCGCTTCTTCGTCGGCGGTTCCTGGCCGGACCCCGTCATCTCGCCCGTCCAGATGCCGGCGGAGGCGCTTCCGCCCCTTCCGGGGACCGTAACGCCCGCACCGTGATTTCAGGCCGTCCGGGCCGCCACATGCTCGTCGCGCTGACGCTGCAGTTCCTGCCGTTTGGTCATGATCGAGGCGAAGATGACGCCCGTCGTCACCAGACCGATCAGGATCGAGCAGACCGCGTTGATTTCCGGCGTCACGCCGAGGCGCACCTGACTGTAGATCTTGATCGGGAGAGTCGTCGCGCCCGGGCCTGTGGTGAAGCTCGCAATCACCAGGTCATCAAGCGACAGGGTGAAGGCCAGCATCCAGCCCGAAACGACGGCCGGCATGATAAGCGGCAGGGTGATCTTGAAAAAGGTCTTGACCGGCGGGCAGCCAAGATCCAGCGCCGCTTCCTCAAGGCTCATGTCGAAGGTCAGCAGGCGAGACTGCACGACGATTGCGACATAGCACATGGTGAAGGTCGTGTGGGCGATCGTCACCGTCATCAGGCTGCGGTCGATATTCATCGCAACGAAGAGCAGCAGCAGCGACAGGCCGGTGATGACCTCCGGCATGACGAGCGGGGCATAGACCATGCCGGAAAACAGCATGCGTCCCGGAAACCGGCCGAAGCGCACGAGCGTCAATGCCGCGAGCGTGCCGAGCACCGTGCCGAACGTCGCGCTCATGATGCCGACGCGCAAAGTCACCCAGGCGGCATCCAGCAGCCCCTGGTTCGACCAGAGCGAGGAGTACCACTTGAGCGAAAACCCGCCCCAGACGGTCACCAGCTTCGAATCGTTGAAGGAATAGACCACCAGGATCAGGATCGGCAGATAGAGAAACGCAAATCCCAGCGTCAGGACGGTCGAATCGAGCTTACCAGGCTTCATCGTTCCACCTCACGCCTTCTCTTGCTGGTTCTGGAAGATCATGATCGGTATCACCAGCAAGATCAGCAGCACCACCGCCACGGCGGAGGCGAGCGGCCAGTCGCGATTGCCGAAGAACTCCGTCCACAACGTCTTACCGATCATCAGCGTGTTCGGACCGCCGAGAAGATCGGGGATGACGAATTCGCCGGTAATCGGAATGAAGCAGATCATTGCGCCTGCGATCACGCCCGGAATGGAAAGCGGTAGGGTGATGCGCCAGAAGGCCTTCCATGGTGGGCAACCGAGGTCGCTTGCCGCCTCCAGCAATGTTCCGTCGAGCTTCTCCAGAGCCGAATAGAGCGGCAGCACCATGAAGGGCAGGTAGGAATAAACGATCCCGATGAAGATAGCGGTTTCGGTGCGGAAGATCTGGACCTGCTGGTCCGGCCCGAAGATGCCGACCGTCTGGAGCAGGAGCGTCAGCAGGCCTTCCGGTTTCAGAATGCCGATCCAGGCGTAAACGCGGATCAGGAACGATGTCCAGAACGGCAGGATGACCAGCATGAGCAGTGTCGGACGGATTGCCAGCGGGGCGCGCGCCATGGCGAGCGCCATGGGATAGCCGATCAGCAGCAGCAGCACGGTGGAGATGAAGGCGATCCTGAGCGACGACAGATAGGCGCTGTAATAGAGCGGGTCTTCGGTCAGGAAGAGATAGTTTTCGAAATCGAGCTGGGAGAAGAAATCGCCGATCGCCGAAAACCCTTGGAAGAGCGGCGTATAGGGCGGCATGGCGATCGCCGTGTCCGACAGCGAGATCTTCATGATGATGAGGAAGGGCGCCAGGAAGAACAGTGCCATCCAGGCATAGGGCACGAGGACCACCAGCCAGCGGGCGGGCGATGAACTCGTTGTCTGAGCTGCGGTCGCGTCGCTCATCGGCGCCTCCTCAACGGGTCAGCACGAGACCGGCCTCGGCGGGCCAGGTCAGCCAGACCTTGTCGTCCACCGTGATCGGGCGGTCCACGAGGCGCGAAACATTGGCCTGAGCGGCGCGGAAGGTCGATCCGTCGGCGAGCTTGACGATGAAAACCGAGAAGTCCCCGAGATAGCCGATATCCCAGACCTCGCCCTGCAGGGCGTTGGCCGAATTATCGGCAGGCGCGTCCATCGAGATACGGACCTTTTCCGGCCGGATCGCGAAGGCGACGGATGCGCCAGGCTCCGCCTGGCAGGAATGCTGTTCGACATTGACGTTGATGCCGCCTTCACAGGCGACGCGGGCAAAATCGAGTTCGCCGCGCTTTTCCACCGAGACGAGCTTGCCCTCGACGATATTGATGTCGCCGATGAAATCGGCCACGTAGCGGCTGTTCGGCGCCTCGTAGATTTCCGCCGGCGTCGCCACCTGCATGATGACGCCCTTATCCATTACCGCGATGCGGTCGGAGACGGTCATCGCCTCTTCCTGGTCATGGGTGACGATCAGGAAGGTCAGCCCGAGCGTCTGCTGGATGTCCATCAGTTCGAACTGGGTTTCCTCGCGCAGCTTCTTGTCGAGGGCGCCAAGCGGCTCATCGAGCAGCAGCACCTTCGGCCGCTTGGCGAGCGAACGGGCGAGCGCCACGCGCTGACGCTGGCCGCCGGAAAGCTGGCTCGGCTTGCGCTTGGCGAACTGTTCGAGCTTGACGAGCTTCAGCATCTCCTGAACGCGCGCCTCGATCTCGCCCCTGGCCATGTTGTCCTGCTCGAGACCGAAGGCGATGTTCTTTTCCACCGTCATGTGCGGGAAGAGCGCGTAGGACTGAAACATCATGTTGGTCGGACGCTTGTAGGGCGGCGTGCCGGAAATGTCCCTGCCCTGAAGGAGGATGTGGCCTTCGGTCGGCTCCTCGAAGCCCGCGAGCATGCGCATCAGCGTGGTCTTGCCACAGCCCGAGGGGCCGAGCAGGGAAAAGAACTCCCGCTCGTAGATGTCGAGCGTCAGGTTGCTGACGGCGGTGAAATCGCCGAAGCGCTTGGTGACATTCTCGAACCGGATGAACGGCTTTGCCTGCGGGTCGTTCCAAGGAGAAAATTTGCGTTTGACCGGTCCAAGAGATTTCGCCATCGCGTGACCCAATGTTGAAGACGTGAAAGTAGGGCTGAAACAAAGCCGGGCGGGAAATCCCGCCCGGCAAGGTTTTTCCGGATTAGCTGCCGGTCTTGATCTGCGTCCAGACCCGGTTCAGCACGCGCTGCTCCTTGGGCCCGTAGGGCGAGATCGTGAATAGTTTCTTGGTCGTCTCCTCGTCCGGATAAACCGACGGGTTCTTGAACACGGACTCGTCCAGGAACTGCTGCGAGGCGAGGTTGCCGTTGGCGTACTGAACGTAGTTTGAAGCCTTGGCGATGACTTCCGGCTTCATCAGGTAGTTGATGAACTCGTGGGCTTCCTCGACATTCTTGGCGTCCGCCGGGATTGCCAGGTTGTCGAACCACATATAGGTGCCTTCCTTCGGGATCACGTAGTCGATCTTGACGCCGTTGTTGGCTTCCTCGGCACGCGCCTTGGCCTGCAGCACGTCGCCCGACCATCCGATGGTGATGCAGATGTCGCCATTGGCGAGATCGTCGATGTAGGAGGAGGAATTGAAGGTCTTCACGGACGGCCGGATCTTCATGTAGACGTCGCCGCCGGCTTCCAGATCGGCCGTCTCCTTGCTGTCCGGGTTCTTGCCGAGATAGTTCATCGCGATCGCGAAGGTCTCGTCGGAAGCGTCGAGGATGTTGATGCCGCAGGACTTGAGCTTCTCGGCGTTCTCCGGCTTGAACAGAACGTCCAGACTGTCGATCTTGACGTCGCCGAGGGCGGCTTTCACCTTGTCGATATTATAGCCGATGCCGGTGGTGCCCCACATGTAGTTGACGGCATATTCGTTGCCGGGATCGTACTTCGCCAGCCGCTCCATGACGGCAGGCCACATGTTGGAAAGGTTCGGCAGCTTCGACTTGTCGAGTTTCTGGAACACGCCGGCCTGGATCTGGCGGGCGAGGAAGGGACCGGTCGGAACCACGACATCATAACCAGAGCCGCCGGCGAGCAGCTTGGTTTCGAGAATTTCATTGGAATCGAAGACGTCGTAGACGACCTTGATGCCGGTTTCCTTGGTGAAGTCCTCGAGGATCGATTCATCGATGTAGTCGGACCAGTTGTAGACGTGGACGACGCGATCCTCGGCATTTGCCCCACCGGCAAAAACAATAGCTGCCACGGCCACGGAGGCCCAGCGGATGAAATCGGCTTTCATTTTTTCTCCTGTTCCTGAATCGGGCGGGCAGAACGCCCTTCACCATTCCCTTTGTTTTTTTTGACAGACTAAGAAGGAATTGGTCGGGCGACAAGTTAAATTATGCGCGGCGCAATATCTCCGGCGATCACTGGAAATCGAAGGCCGAAAGGCCCGTCACCATCTCGTCCAGGCCGAGCGGACGGGTGACCGGAGGCTCGGCGCGGGCAAGACATCCCTGCCTCTCGCACAACCTGCAGGCCGTTCCCACAGCGACCGGCGGCGCCGTCGCGATCGCCTGACCGTAGACCACCTCTTCCCGGTGGGCGATGTCGCAGCCGATCAGCAGCGCGGTGCGCCTGACGCGCTCGGAAAAACCGGCCTGCGGACCTTCGAGCGTCCGAGAAATCGTCAGGAAACCGGTGCCGTCGGGCATTTCGACGGCATCGACGAGAACCTGCCCCGGCTGGGCGAAGGCGGCGTGTATATTGAGCTTGGGACAGCCGCCGCCGAACTTCGCCTGCGGATAACCCTGAGCGCCGGCCTTGCGGAAGCGGTGGCCGGCCGTATCCACCTCCAGCATGAAGAAGGGAACGCCGGCAGCACCTGGACGCTGCAGCATGGTCAGCCGGTTCGCCGCCTGCTCGTATGAGACGCTGAAGCGCGAGCGCAGGATATCGATGTCGTAGCGCGCCCTCTGCGCCGCCGCAAGAAAGGCACCGTAAGGCATGGTCACGGCATGGGCGGCGTAACGCGCGAGTTCGAAGCGGCCGAGCCGTTTCGCCTCCCCGGTCGAGAAGGCAAGCGCCTCCAGTTCTGCAGCGATCTCCTCGCCCAGCGCCAGCAGGCTTGTCTCCATCGCCACCTCCCGCAACTGGTCGAAGGGCGACAGACGCTCTGACAGGAAAAGCCGCATGGAATGGCGGTCATAGCGCCGCCGCAGGTTCGGCATGGCATGGATCGGCAGGGTGCGCACCACGATGCCGTGCCGGCTGCGGAGCCAGGCCTTCAGCGCGACGCCGAGATCGTCGCCGGGTGAAAGAGAGAGCGAGGCATGGAACGCCTCCGCCGCATCCTCGATGCGGGCATGGAAATTCGCCCGCCTCTCCAGTTTTTCCCGCACCTCGTCCACCGGCAGGCGGGTGCCGGAAATCGAGGTCTCATGCCCTTCCCTTGCCAGAAGCTCGGCCAGGTCCGTCAGCCTTGCCGCCTGCTCGCGATAGGCGCGGTAGAGCTTGACGATACCGGCGGCGGCATTGGGAGCGGCTTCCGCCACTTCGATCAGTTCCTGGTCGCCCGGCACCTCGCCCGAGAGCAGCGGATCGGCAAAGACCTCGCGCAACTGACCGGCCGTGCCGCCCGCCTCGCCCTGCAACTCGTCGAGATCGACCTTGTAGACGGCCGCAAGCTTCAGCAGCAGCTGGACTGTGAGCGGGCGCTGGTTGCGTTCGATCAGGTTGAGATAGGACGGCGAGATGTCGAGCGCTTCCGCCATTGCGGTCTGGGTCAGGCCGAGGCCGTTGCGGATGCGGCGCACGCGCGGGCCGGCAAAGATCTTGTTTTCCGCCATTTTACACCCCTTTTACAAAGCTCGACAGATTATCGGACTTCGCCAACTTTACATTTTTTACAAATTTACATCGTCGAATTGTCAAACACAAGACAGCCTAACCTCATTTATCCCATTGTTTTTCCGTTTATTCTGGAAATTTTGTGCAGCGCGCTGTAAATCCAGTCACATCGAAGGCGAGCTGATCGATATCGGAAATTCGAACAGCCCGTACAGCAAAGCAAGAGGGAGTGCCTTATGACTGATTTTTACAATCTCGTTCCGACTGCACCGAAAGGTCGCTTTGACGGCATCGACCGTCCGTATAGCGCGGCAGACGTCCAGCGCCTGCGCGGCTCCGTAGAGATCAAGTACTCGCTTGCCGAAATGGGTGCGAACCGCCTCTGGAAGCTGATTAACGAAGAGCCCTTCATCAATGCGCTTGGTGCTCTCTCGGGCAATCAGGCGATGCAGATGGTCCGCGCCGGCTTGAAGGCGATCTACCTCTCCGGCTGGCAGGTCGCTGCAGATGCCAACACCGCGTCCGCCATGTATCCGGACCAGTCGCTCTACCCGGCGAACGCTGCGCCTGAGCTTGCACGTCGCATCAACCGAACGCTTCAGCGCGCAGACCAGATCGAGACCCAGGAAGGCAAGGGCCTTTCGGTCGACACCTGGTTCGCTCCGATCGTTGCCGATGCGGAAGCCGGCTTCGGTGGTCCGCTCAACGCCTTCGAGATCATGAAGGCCTTCATCGAGGCAGGTGCTGCCGGCGTTCACTTCGAAGACCAGCTCGCATCGGAAAAGAAGTGCGGCCATCTCGGCGGCAAGGTCCTGATCCCGACCGCTGCTCACATCCGTAACCTGACCGCTGCGCGTCTCGCCGCCGACATCATGGGCGTTCCGACGCTGATCGTCGCCCGCACCGATGCCGAAGCCGCAAAGCTGCTCACCTCCGACATCGACGAGCGCGACCAGCCCTTCGTCGACTATGACGCAGGCCGCACGGCGGAAGGCTTCTATCAGGTCAAGAACGGCATCGAGCCCTGCATTGCCCGTGCCATCGCATACGCTCCCTACTGCGACCTGATCTGGATGGAAACCGGCAAGCCGGACCTCGAACAGGCCCGCAAGTTCGCGGAAGCCGTGCAGAAGGCGCATCCGGGCAAGAAGCTCGCCTACAACTGCTCGCCGTCGTTCAACTGGAAGAAGAACCTCGACGACGCGACGATCGCCAAGTTCCAGAAGGAGCTGGGTGCGATGGGCTACAAGTTCCAGTTCATCACGCTCGCCGGCTTCCACCAGCTGAACTTCGGCATGTTCGAGCTTGCCCGTGGCTACAAGGAACGCCAGATGGCAGCCTATTCGGAGCTGCAGGAGGCGGAATTCGCCGCGGAGGTCAACGGCTACACCGCGACCAAGCACCAGCGCGAAGTCGGCACCGGCTACTTCGATGCGGTATCGCTCGCCATCACCTCCGGCCAGTCCTCGACGACGGCGATGAAGGAATCGACCGAGACCGAGCAGTTCAAGCCGGCCGCCGAGTAAGGGGCTCGCCACTCATCCGGCAACCACCACCTTCTCCCCGCGAGCAGGGAGAAGGTCCCGGCAGGGGGATGGGAGGCAACAGCCAACGCGCACAGACAGCAGATCAAAACTTCAAGAACCCCGAATAGAGAGGAGAAATACCATGACCCCGCAGACCCGAGTTAAGGAACGCGCCGAAGAACAGGCATCCGCAATGACCGCCGACCAGCAGGCAATGATCCGCATGGTCGCCAACGACCTGCATCGCCTCAACCAGTCGGTCATGAAGGCCGTCGATGCGGGTGTCTCGGTCGAACTCGTCCGCTCCGCCCGCCACCACGGCGGCGACGGCAACTGGGGCGATCTTCTGATCCCGGTCATCGTCACCCAGAGCAGAAGCGCTGCCTGACGCAATCCATCCGGAGCCCTGCCCGGATCGGTTCCCGCGCAATGATCGCCACGCTTCGGGGGGAGCAGGCCGATCGTTGCGCGGGACTTTGCCTTTGGCCGATGGTCGGACCCGATCCACGCGATCGCAATACGAAATGGCGCGCAATGTAAAGTCGCCAATCTGTCAAATGCCCTTATAGCGTGTTAGTTTTCCTGTCATTTCAGAGGGGGCTCGAAATGGAACTGACGCAGCAGGACATTAACGAGATCGCCGAACTGCTCCCGTCCGCCGACGACGGCAACACTCAGATTGCCGAAATCACCCGACAAGCGGATCTCGCCTGGCCGCGCAACAGATTGTTCGCCACGGCCGCCAATCTTCAGTTGCTGACGGAAGGTATGATTCCGGGTATAGAGCAGACAAGCCCGCCGGCGATCACGCCCGCAGCGATGCCTGCCAGAACCTTCAGCATCAGCTATGGCTTCATTTCCCTCAAAGACGGATTGGCCGAGGAGATCGAATGGCCTGTCTCCAAGAGCGGCAAATTCGCGTTCGGGGTATCGATTTTGGCGACGGCACCGGCGGGAAAGGCCAGCCAGAAACCGCTTGAAACGTCCATTCGCTTCGTAAGGCGGCAATTTCCGGTAATCGTCACCTATACGAGGTTAGAACCGCACGGCATCCCACCCCATCCGGGCAATCCGAGTACGGTCGGAAGCAGCGCATGCTGGGTCAAACCGGCGATGAAGAACCCTCCCTTCGACCGGGGCATTCTGACCGCCCGCCACGTCGTCGAGCACTTGTCGCTTGGCACCCCGATCGACCTTGATCCTTCCACGGACCACAACACACCGAACCAAGGATATCTCGCCGACGATGGCCACTGCGCGGTAGACGCGGCGGTGATCGAAATCGATTCCACGGACTGGCCGGCCGGCCTGAGTTCGCTTTCCCTGCTCGGTCCGTTTCCAAACCCGACGCACGTTGTCGCTCCCGGCGATGCCGTCACGCTTGACGGACGCCTTACAAACCCAGGAAATCGGTCGGTTCTCTCGCACCATCCGCTGCCCGGCTACTGGGGTTCGATGATGGGCCAGCGGCTCGTGCTCGATGCGCAGGCCCAGGGCGGCGACAGCGGCGCGCTCGCCACCCACAATCATACCGGTGCGGGGGTGGGTATCTACATGGGCGGCATAGACGACGGCAATGGCGGCAGGAACGGCCTCTGCCAGGATCTCTATCAGGCCGTCAAATATCTCGAAGTCGATCCTTATCTCTAAAACGGGAGAACGACATGACCAACCTGACCATCATCGTGCCTGCGGCCGCGGCGGCCGTTCCCGAGAGAACACGCGAAGCAGACAAGGGCGGTGAGCAGCATGGACTAAGGGAAGCAGTTTCGCGCCTTGTAGGTTACGTGCCGAAGGACACGGGGCAGCTTGACAAGAAACTCGCCGAAACCATCGCGCAATTACAGGAAGTCATCGGCAAGATCGAAAAATCATCTGTTGGCTCGATGCAGTTGAAGAGCGTGGAAGTCGGCCTCGCCATCAGCGCCGAAGGCAGCATCGGCATCGTAACGGCTGGCGTGGAAACGAGCATCACACTCTCCTTCGAACGCGCTTAGAGGGCAGGTCCGCCGATTCTTCGGCATGACGACGCATTTTCTCAACGACCGGTTCGGCATCAAGGTCTCCGCCGCCGATACCGAAGGAGCGCTCTGTATCATCGACACCCTGCACGACCGGGTGGGCGGTCCCGCCGGGTCGCGGCGGCGAAACCTCCGTGGACCGATTGTTCCCGGCTACTCCTGGCCTGATTATCCTTCGCGGCTCGGGCGCCTGCCGGCGAAGAGATCGGCATGTGCCCGCATCAGCCGCGTCATGCGATCGACAACGGTGCGGATTTCCGGGCGATGCCGGTCGTCATTGTTCATCACGATCCACTGGCGATGGCGCAAGGCTCCGATTTCGCCGCCGGCCCGTTCGAGCCTCGGTTCCAGGTCGCCGGCGATGCAGGGCAGCACGGCAATGCCGGCGCCGGCGATAGCCAGATCGCGCAGCGAACTCGGTCGGTTGACGGTGACGACGATGCTTTCCGGCCGGTTTTCATGCGGCCAGCGAAGATAGGATGAAATGGCATTTTCCGGATCGACCGCCAGCCAGCGGTTTTCGCCGTCGCCATAGTTGCGCGCCCTGTAGGCGGCGTAGGCGACCTCGCCCAGGAACACTTTCGCAAGGTTCTGCTCCTCCGGTTCGAAGGCCCTGATACCGATATCGGCCTCCCGGTGGGCGAGACTTGCACGCTGTTCGGCGATGAAGAGATCGATGCGGAAATCGTCGCGCCGGGTGCAGATCGCCGGAAAATTCTCGCTGATGAGACGGGCAACCCAAGTGCCGGCTGCAATGCGCACCAGCGCGCGCGCTGCCGCTCCCTGCCGCCAGGTCTCGACCCGGCGGATCGCCGCCTCCATTTCTCCGAGATGGGAAAGAAGCTCGCGGCCGTCATCGGTCAGGCGATAGCCCGTCTGACTGCGCAGGAAGAGTTCGCGACCGAGCCGCCGCTCCAGTTCGATCATACGCCGACCGATCGTCGCCGGGCTTAGGCCGCTCGCGGAAGACGCCCCCGTCAGCCCTCCCCGGCGGGCGACTTCTATAAAAAGCTGATAGGCGTCCCAGGCGATGTTTTTCATGAGTGAAAGATATCGCACGGCTTCTGGCGTTTATCCATCGGAATTGGACGTATAAATCGAAAGACGGATTGTGGACCTTAAAGGAGATCCGTCATGCTTAGCGCTCTGGCGACACTTATTGCATTGACCGGCCCGACGCAGCCGCCGGCAAGAACGGCCGAAGCCGAACAGGCCTTTTACGAAACCCATACCGGGCCGTTCGGTGGCCGGCTGTCGCGGTGGCGTCGACGGGTGGGAGCAGGGTTCAGGCAATTGATGGCGCGAACGGCGGTTGCGAAGCGCTCAACGGTGGAGAGCCGTTCGTCGAAAGGAGACATCCGCAGGATCGCGGCGTCCGGCCGGCAGTCGCTCGCGGGCCGCGAGCGGACATCGTGCCGTCAATGTTGACGCTTCAGCCGGCGAGGCCGATAGCGAGTGCAGCGATGGCCGCAGCCGCGCCGAAGCAGATGATGGCCATGTTGCGAAGACGCGCCAGTTCGGCGTCGCGCGTTCTGGCAATGGCGATGGCACGGGACTTGCGATCTTGTCTGTTGTTCATCGGCTCTATCCTGGAGACTGCCGTTCAGGGAAATCAATGCCGTTTCTGCGCGGCAATCCGGTCCGACCTCATGTCCCATTCCGAGTGGCATCTTGCACTGCGGAATGCCGGCATAGGTCGAGAATGATCTAGCCACGTTAACAAGAACTAAATTATGGCATTAAGCTTGCGCAAAACACCATGAATGCGGAAATTTTGTTGCTGCGCATGCAAAATGCTGCAATTGCGACAATTCTGTCACATGCTTTCGCCGGCAGCGCGGCCGGAGGCCCAGGCCCACTGGAAATTATAACCGCCCAGCCAGCCGGTGACATCGACACATTCGCCGATGAAGTAGAGTCCGGGCACGGATTTCGCCATCATCGTGCGGGAATCGAGGCCGGCCGTATCGATGCCGCCGAGGGTGACTTCCGCCGTCCGGTATCCTTCCGAGCCGGCGGGCTTGATCGGCCATCTCCAGAGGAAGGAACCGATGGTATCCAGAACCTTGTCGGAAAGGTCCGCAAGCGGCCGTTCGATGCGGTGAAGCTCGGCGACATATTGCGCAAGCCTCTTCGGCAGATGCTGCGCCAGCACTGTCTGCACGGCCTGCCGGCCGTTTTCCTTCTTTGCAGCCTTCAGCAGGGCGGAAAAATCGAGATCCGGCTCCAGCGACAGGGTGATTTCGTCGCCTTCCCGCCAATAGCTCGATATCTGCAGGATGGCGGGGCCTGAAAGCCCCCGGTGGGTGAAAAGCAGCGCCTCTCGAAACGCCGTCTTGCCGTGGCGGGCCTCCGCGTCCACCGCAACACCGGAAAGCACCGACAACTCCGCCAGCAGATTGGGTTCCAGCGTCAGCGGAACGAGGCCGGGCCGTGTCTCGGTGACCGCCAGGCCGAAATCCCCGGCGACGCGATAGGCAAAGCCGGTCGCGCCCATTTTCGGAATGGACTTGCCGCCGGTTGCGATCACCAGCGCCCGCGCCTCGACGGGGCCCTCATTCGTAGCGACACGGAAAGTGTCCACGCCTTTTTCGATCCCGACGATTTCCGTCCCGAGCCGCAGTTCGACGCCGCCGGCACGCATCTCATCGAGCAGCATGCGGATAATATCCTTGGCGCTGTCGTCGCAGAAAAGCTGTCCGAGCGTCTTCTCATGCCAGGCGATCCCGTGCTTCTCGACCATCGCAACAAAATCGGAGGGCGTGAAACGGGCGAGCGCCGATTTGGCGAAATGCGGGTTGGCGGAGAGAAAATTCTTCGGCCCGGTATGGATATTGGTGAAATTGCAGCGACCGCCGCCGGAAATGCGGATCTTTTCCCCCGGCGCCTTCGCATGATCGAGCACCACGACCGAACGGCCGCGCTGTCCAGCCGTCAGAGCGCACATCATGCCGGCCGCACCGGCGCCTATCACAGCAACATCAAATATACGCGCCAATTTCCGGCCCCTGCGTCAAAGAAGATCTGTCTTTTCGATCGCATCTCCAAAGTCAATGATCTTCCCCCCTCGCCAATTCGAGAAGTCCGCGTATGATGACGCCATCAACAACCCCAACCGGTGAGACATGCCTCCGAAGAAAAATATGCTCAGACCCCAAGGCGCAGCGTCCAAAAAGGTGAGCATACCTCCGGATCCCGGGTCCAAGCGTGGGGTGAAGACATGGAAGGAAGCGACCGCTTGGCTGCGTGCCCGCGGCATTGAGGACATCGAGTGCATCACGCCCGATCTCGCCGGCGTTCCACGCGGCAAGATGATGCCGACCTCGAAATTCACCTCCAACACCTCGCTGGCACTGCCTTCCGCGCTCTACCGCCATACGATTTCGGGCGAGTATCCGGAGGAGACCGGCAACTTCCGCTACGAGCCGCGCGACAGCGACCTGAAGCTCATGCCCGACCTTTCGACGCTTTCCGTGGTGCCGTGGGAGACGGACCCCACCGCGCAGGTGATCTGCGATGTCGTCGGCTCCGATGGCGAGCAGACGTCCTACACACCACGCAACGTTTTGAAGAACGTGCTCAAGCTCTATGAGGACAAGGGATGGCGGCCGGTCGTGGCGCCGGAAATCGAATTTTATCTCGTAGCCATGAACGACGACCCGGACTATCCGCTGCATCCGCCGAAAGGTCGCTCCGGCCGTTCCATCCTCGGCGGCCAGGGCTATTCGATCGCCGGCATCAACGAATTCGACGAACTGATCGACGACATCTACCACTTCTCGGAAAAGCAGGGCCTCGAGATCGACACCCTGATCCACGAGGAAGGCCCGGCTCAGCTCGAAATCAACCTGCGCCACGGCAATCCGATCGAGCTTGCCGACCAGGTGTTCCTGTTCAAGCGCACGATCCGCGAGGCGGCGCTGAAGCACGGCATATACGCCACCTTCATGGCCAAGCCGATGCAGGGCCAGCCGGGATCGGCCATGCACATCCACCAGTCGCTGGTGGACGTCGAGACGGGCAAGAATATCTTCTCCAATCCGGACGGCTCGGCCTCGAAGGAGTTTTTCCATTTTATCGGCGGCATGCAGGCCTTCGTGCCGAAGACGCTGGTAATGATGGCGCCTTACGTGAATTCCTACCGCCGCCTGACGCCGGACATGTCGGCGCCGGTAAACAATGCCTGGGGTTATGACAATCGCACTACGGCCTTCCGCGTGCCGGTTTCGGATGCCGCCGCCCGACGCGTGGAGAACCGCCTGCCGAGTTCGGATGCCAATCCGTATCTCGCGCTCGCGGCTTCGCTTGCCTGCGGTTATCTCGGCATCGTCAAGCAGGTCGAGCCGACGGCCGCCTCCGAGGGGACGGCGAACGAGGGCTCGGTCGAGCTGCCGCGTGGGCTGCTCGAAGCCGTGTCGCTGCTCGAGTCCGAACCCGCTCTCGCCGAAGTGCTGAGCGAGGAGTTCATCGGCCTTTATGCCGGCGTGAAAAGGGGAGAGTTCGAGACCTTCATGCAGGTCATCAGTCCGTGGGAACGCGAATTCCTGCTGCTGAACGTCTGATCCCGTAGGAGTTTTCCCATGTCGTGGCAAAGCCCCATCGCGCCGGGCATCTCCTGGTATCAGGAAACCGTGGCCGAGCGGCCGGACTATCCGGCGCTCGACGGTTCCAGACAGACCTCCGTCGCCATTATCGGCGGCGGCTTCACCGGCCTGCAGGCCGCCTATAACCTTGCGACGTCCGGCGTCTCCGTCGTCGTGATCGAAGGCTGCCGCATCGGTGACGGCGCGTCCGGCCGCAATGGCGGCCAGTTCGGCACCGGCCAGCGCTCGTCGCCCGACGAACTCGAGGAGGAACTCGGCTTCGAACGCTCCAAGGCGCTGTTCGACCTTGCCGAAAACGCCAAGAAATACGTGCTCGACTTTGCCGCCGAACACGACATCGACATGGAGTTCCTGCCGGGCCAGCTCTACGTCTCCCACAAGGCGGGCTACGAGCGTGAGTATCGCCAATCCGTGGAGACGACCGTTACCCGTTACGGCTATCCGCACATAAGCTTCATGGACGGCAAGGAGACGGCGGAGCGCGTCGGCTCCAAGCGCTTTTTCTGCGGCACCCGGGATACGGGCACCGGCCATATCCATCCGCTGAAACTGCTGGTCGGGCTCGCCCGGGCGGCGAAACAAGCCGGCGCCGAGATCTTCGAGATGACCAGGGCGACGTCGATCCGGCAATCTGCCGGCAAGACGCGGATCGAAACCCCGTCCGGCACGATCACCGCCGAGCGGGTGCTGATCGCCACCAATGCCTATATCGAGAACCTCGAGCCGGTGACCGCCGCACACGTCATGCCGATCCGCTCCTTCATCGGCGCGACCGTGCCGCTCGACAAGTTCCCGGACGTCATTCCGGGCGCGGAAGCGATCGCCGATTCCCGTTTCGTGGTGCGCTACTGGCGCAAGACGCGCGACGGGCGCCTGCTGTTCGGCGGGCGGGAGGCCTATACGTCGGACACCCCGGGCGACATCTCATCCCACATCAGGCGGCAGATCGCCGAGATCTATCCGGGACTTTACGACATCGAGATCACCCATGCCTGGGGCGGCTCCGTTGGCATCACCCTGCCCCGCAAGCCGTTTGCGCGAGAGGTGATGCCAGGCGTAATGTCGATCGGCGGCTATTCCGGCCACGGCGTCATGCTGTCAAATTACTGTGGCAAGCTTTATGCAGATTCGATCACAGGAAAGACCGGCGAACTCGATCTTTTGAAGGACCTGAAGATCCCGCCCTTCCCCGGTGGCGCGAAGTTCCGCAGTCCGCTGCTGTTCCTTGCGCTCACATGGTATGCACTGCGGGATAGATTCTGATTTTTTCGCACTTGCGTGCTTTTCAGGCTCGGGGCCACTGGCTTTTTTAAATCGATTAGATTAGAAACGAAACCGACAGTGCCGAGAAAGAGAAGCCCGCATGAGCAGTCAGATCATTCCCGTGGAACCCTTTGACTATGTCGTCTTCGGCGGCACCGGCGACCTTGCCGAGCGCAAGCTCCTGCCGGCGCTCTATCACCGGCAGCTCGCCGGCCAGTTGACCGAGCCGACCCGCATCATCGGCGCGTCGCGCACGCCGATGACCGACGAGGAATACCGCAAGTTCGCGGTGGACGCCCTGAAGGAGCATCTTCGGCCCGATGAATTCGACGATGCCGAGGTGGCAAAATTCAGCGCCCGCATCTTCTATGTTTCCGTCGACGCCAAGTCGAACGACGGCTGGGACAAGCTGAAGGCGCTGCTCGACAGCGGCAAAGACCTGGTTCGTGCCTTTTATCTGGCAGTTTCTCCCGCGATCTTCGGCGACATCGCCGACAAGATCCGGGATTTCAAGCTCATCACCAAATCCACCCGCATCGTCGTCGAAAAGCCGATCGGCCGCGATCTCGCCTCGGCAGAAGCGCTGAACGACACCATCGGCAAGGTTTTCAAGGAAGAGCAGATCTTCCGCATCGACCACTATCTCGGCAAGGAAACGGTGCAGAACCTGATGGCGCTGCGTTTTGCCAACGCGCTCTACGAGCCGTTGTGGAACTCCGCCCATATCGACCACGTGCAGATCACGGTCGCAGAATCCGTCGGCCTCGAGGGTCGCGTCACCTATTACGACAAGGCCGGCGCGCTGCGTGACATGGTACAGAACCATATCCTGCAGCTTCTCTGCCTTGTGGCGATGGAAGCGCCCCACTCGATGGACGCGGAAGCCGTTCGCGACGAAAAACTCAAGGTCCTGCGTTCGCTGAAGCCGATCACCTCGGCGAATGTCGAGAAATTCACCGTGCGCGGACAGTACAAGGCCGGCGCTTCCGCCGGCGGCCCGGTCAAGGGCTATACGGAAGAGCTGGAAGCGGCCTCCGACACAGAGACCTTCGTCGCCATCAAGGCGGAGATCAACAACTGGCGCTGGGCAGGCGTTCCCTTCTACCTGCGCACCGGCAAGCGCCTGGCGAGCCGCGTTTCCGAAATCGTCATCGCGTTCAAGCCCATCCCGCACTCGATTTTCGACGAGGCAGCGGGCCGTATCGAGGCCAACAAGCTGGTCATCCGCCTGCAGCCGGATGAGGGCGTCAAGCAATGGCTGATGATTAAGGACCCCGGTCCGGGCGGCATGCGTCTTCGCCATGTCTCGCTCGACATGAGCTTCGCGCAGGCCTTCGACGTGCGTAATGCCGATGCCTATGAGCGCCTGCTGATGGATGTCATCCGCTCCAACCAGACGCTGTTCATGCGCCGCGACGAGGTCGAGGCGGCATGGAAATGGGTCGATCCGATCCTCAAGGGCTGGGAAGAACTCGGACAGCGCACCCAGGGCTATACCGCCGGGACCTGGGGGCCGAGCCAGGCGATCGCTCTCATCGAACGCGACGGTCGGACGTGGCACGAAAATGACTAGGAACGGGCTGATGGCACATCACATGCACGCCTTCGAGACCCGTCCGGCGCTCGCCGAAGGGCTGGCGAACCGGGTGACCAAGGCGCTCGAAGCGGCAATCGAACTCAAGGGCTCGGCAACCATCGCCGTATCCGGCGGTTCCACGCCGAAGGCTTTCTTCGAGGTGCTGTCCGGCAAGCCGGTCGAATGGGACAAGGTGACGATTACCCTCGTCGACGAACGTTTCGTGCCGGCCGACAATTCGCGCTCCAACCATCTGCTGCTTTCCACCCATCTGCTCAAGGGGCCGGCGGCGGCAGCGCGCGTATTGCCGCTTTATCACGACGCCGCCTCCATCGAAGAGGCGGCCACCATTGCAACCGGCGAGGCGAGATCGCTCGGCGCGCCCTTCGATGCCGTGATCCTCGGCATGGGCAATGACGGCCACACCGCATCCTTCTTTCCCGGCGGCGACCATCTGGCCGAGGCACTCGATCTTTCTCTGCCGCGCCGGGTCATGACCATGGAAGCCGAAGGCGCCGGCGAACCCCGCCTCACCTTCTCCTTCTCCGCTCTTTACGATGCCCGTTTCCTCGCGCTTCATATCGAGGGGGCGGAAAAGAAGGCCGTTCTGGACAAGGCCCTTGCCGGCAGCGACGAAAACGAGATGCCGATCCGTGCCGTACTTGGCCGGTCAGCGACGAAACCCGATATCTACTGGGCTCCCTGAGACATCAGGACAGCCAAAAGCCGTCCGTAAGCGGATACTGACCAATCTGACCCGGAAAGCCGGGCCTTGCGTGGCTGAAAGCGCCCGAGCGCGCGCCGCGCGTCACGACAGGAGGATTGTCCGATGAGTGCCGACAGCCGTATCGAAGCCATTACCCGCCGCATCGTCGAGCGTTCGAAGCCGACCCGCGAGGCCTATCTCGACCGCGTGCGCGCCCAGATTTCCAAAGGGGTGCATCGCTCGGTTCTATCCTGCGGCAATCTCGCCCATGGCTTCGCCGTCTGTTCCCCCGGGGACAAGGCCGCGCTTTCCGGCGACCAGGTTCCCAATCTCGGCATCATCACCGCCTATAACGACATGCTTTCGGCCCACCAGCCGTTCGAGACCTATCCCGCCCTGATCCGCAAGGCGGCCCACGAGGCTGGCGGCGTGGCGCAGGTGGCGGGCGGCGTGCCCGCCATGTGCGACGGCGTCACCCAGGGCCAGCCGGGCATGGAGCTTTCGCTTTTCTCCCGCGACGTGATCGCCATGGCGGCCGGCATCGGGCTTTCGCACAACATGTTCGACGCCGCCGTCTTCCTCGGCGTCTGCGACAAGATCGTGCCCGGCCTTGTGATCGCGGCGCTGACCTTCGGCCACCTCCCCTCCGTCTTCATTCCCGCGGGACCGATGACATCGGGGCTTCCGAACGACGAGAAGTCGCGCATCCGCCAGCTTTATGCAGAAGGCAAGGTCGGCCGCGCCGAACTTTTGGAAGCGGAATCGAAATCCTATCACGGTCCCGGCACCTGCACCTTCTACGGCACCGCGAACTCCAACCAGATGCTGATGGAGATCATGGGCTTTCACATGCCCGGCGCCTCCTTCATCAATCCCAATACGCCTCTGCGCGACGCGCTGACCCGCGAGGCTGCGAAGCGCGCACTGGCGATCACCGCGCTCGGCAACGAGTTCACGCCGGCCGGCGAGATGATCGACGAACGCTCGATCGTCAACGGCGTGGTCGGCCTGCATGCCACCGGCGGCTCGACCAACCACACGCTCCACCTCGTCGCCATGGCGCGTGCGGCCGGTATCCAGCTCACCTGGCAGGACATTTCCGACCTTTCGGACATCATCCCCCTGCTCGCCCGCGTCTATCCGAACGGTCTTGCCGACGTGAACCATTTCCACGCTGCCGGCGGCATGGGCTTCCTCATCAAGCAACTCCTCAAGGCCGGCTACCTGCATGACGACGTGCGCACCGTCTTCGGTCAGGGACTTGCCGCCTACACCATCGATCCGCAGCTCGGCGAGGACGGCACCGTGGTTCGCCAGCCGGCGCCTGAGGAGAGCGCCGATCCGAAGGTGCTCTCCCGCATCGAGGCCCCGTTCCAGCCGAATGGCGGCCTGAAGATGCTGACCGGCAATCTTGGCAAGGCGGTCATCAAGATCTCGGCGGTCAAGCCGGAACGCCATGTCGTCGAAGCACCTGCCATCGTCTTCCACGACCAGCAAGAGCTGCAGGATGCCTTCAAGGCTGGCAAGCTCGACCGCGATTTCATTGCCGTCGTCCGCTTCCAGGGACCGAAGTCGAACGGCATGCCGGAACTGCATCGCCTCACCCCGCCGCTCGGCGTGCTGCAGGACCGCGGCCATAAAGTGGCGCTGGTCACCGACGGCCGCATGTCAGGCGCGTCCGGCAAGGTGCCGGCCGCGATCCATGTCACCCCCGAGGCCGTCGATGGCGGCGCCATCGCGAAGATCAAGGATGGCGACATGATCCGGCTCGATGCCATCGCCGGTACGCTGGAAGTGCTGGTCGATGCTGCCGAGTTTGCCGCGCGCGCGTCCGCTACTCCGGATCTCTCGGGCAACGAATTCGGCCTCGGACGCGAACTTTTCGCACCGCTCCGCCGCGTTGCCGGCGCTGCCGACATGGGGGCCAGCGTTCTCTACTGAGCGCGTCTCATTGCCTTTGAAATTCCTGGCTAGAGCCCGGATACGAGACATCGTTTCCGGGCTTTGCGCGTCTGGCGCCGCTTGGCCGCCGCGTGGCGCGCCATCGCGGCGCACTAGGCGACAGCACCGAAATCGGGTCAGCCGAAGGCCACGCAGACGAGATAGGTCAGCCACGCAATCACCGCCGCAGCCGGAAGCGTCACGATCCAGGCGATCACGATATTGCCGGCGATGCCCCAGCGTACTGCGGAAACGCGGCGCGCGGCGCCCACGCCGACGATGGCACCGGTGATGGTGTGGGTTGTCGAAACCGGAATGCCGAGCCATGTCGCACCAAACAGTGTCAGCGCGCCGCCGGTCTCCGCGCAGAAGCCCTGCATCGGATTGAGACGAGTGATCTTCGACCCCATGGTGTGGACGATGCGCCAGCCGCCGAAGAGTGTGCCGAGCGCCATGGCCGTCTGGCAGGAAATCACCACCCAGAAGGGCACATAGAAGGTGTCGCCGAGGTAGCCCTGCGAAAACAGGAGCACGGCGATGATGCCCATGGTCTTCTGGGCGTCATTGCCGCCATGGCCCAGCGAATAAAGCGAGGCTGAGACGAATTGCATGACGCGGAAGGTCCGGTCGACGGCAAAGGGCGTCTGGCGCACGAAAATCCACGAGACGATCAGCACCAGAACCAGCGCCAGAAAGAAACCGATCATCGGCGACATGAAGATCGCGGCCACGGTCTTGCCGAGGCCGTAAAAGACGATCGCAGCGCTGCCGCTCTTGGCCAGCCCGGCACCGACGAGACCACCGACCAGCGCGTGCGAGGAACTGGACGGGATGCCGAAGACCCAGGTGACGATGTTCCAGACGATCGCGCCGACGAGAGCGGCAAAGATCACCTGCGGGCTGACGATCGCAGGATCGATGATCCCGGTTCCGAGCGTTTCCGCCACATTCAGGCCGAAGAACATGAAGGCGATGAAATTGAAGAAGGCGGCCCAGCCGACGGCGAACTGGGGGCTCAGCACGCGCGTCGAGACGATCGTGGCGATCGAATTGGCGGCATCGTGCAGGCCGTTCAGGAAATCGAAGAAGAGCGCCACGCCGACGAGGGCGATCAGCAGAGGCAAAGCAAGCGTGGCGTCCATCAGACGTTCTCGATCACGATGCCGCTGATCTCATTGGCGACGTCCTCGAAGCGATCGACCACCTTCTCCAGCTCGCCATAGATCTCGCTTCCGATCAGGTAGGCCATGGGATCGCTGGAGCCGTAGCGCTTGAACAGCTCCTTCAGACCCTTCTCGTAAAACTCGTCGGAACGCCCCTCGACGCGCATGACCTCCTCAGCGATTTCGTTGAGGCGATGGGCATTGGCGCCGATCCTGTTGAGCAGAGGAATGGCCTCGGAGATCAGTCGGGCGCATTCGGCGATCATGAGTCCAATCTCGCGCATGCCCGGCTCAAAGCTCGTCTGTTCATAGAGGCGGATGGTTTTGACCGTCTTCTGCATCATATCGATCGCGTCATCCATCGACTGGATCAGATCCTTGATGTCGCCCCGGTCGAAGGGAGTGATGAAACTACGGCGGACGGCCTGCAGAACCTCACGGGTAATGCCGTCGGCCTCGTCTTCGAGATCGATGATCTTCTGGCCGTGGGCCTCGATGTCACCTTCGCCGGCGAGCAGATCCTTCAGCGCATTGGCCGCCCCTACCACCGTGCGCGTATGGCGCTCGAAGAGAATGAAGAATCCGTCCTCTTGGGGAAGAAGTCTTTTGAACAGGCTTATCATGCATTCGTATCCAATCGGTCATATCCCGTGGAGGGACTGTCATAAAACTGTCATAAATGAAAGAAGAAGGCTGCAAAAGCTGGAAATTCAAGATAATCGTGGACTGTCATAAAGCCGCTATCGCCGCCCGTTCCAGCTTACCGTTCGAGATCCGTTGCCCAAGAAAAAGACCTTCCTGATGAAGCTTGCCGAGACAGGCGGTCCGCTCTTTACGGCGAAGTGGCTCGAGCAGTATGCGGCGATCTGCTTCCGTCGCTCGCCCGAAACGGGAGCGTTCGAGGTCTTGCTGATTACTGCGCGGGGATCGGGACGGTGGGTGATCCCGAAGGGCGGTCCGATGAAGGGAAAGACGCCCCGCGAAGTGGCGGCCCAGGAGGCTTTCGAGGAGGCAGGCGTCAGGGGCAAGGTCGGCAAGAAGCCGCTCGGCCGCTATAGCTATGTCAAGCGGCTGGACAATGGCGAAAACCTTCCCTGCATCGTCGAGGTCTTCACGCTGGAGACGGTTTCCGTCGCCGAGGCCTTCAAGGAACAGGGCCAGCGGCAGGCCGTGTGGGTGCGTCTTGCCGAGGCCGGCAGCTATGTCGAGGAGCCTGAATTGCGCGGCCTGTTTGCCAAGCTCGAAACCCGCCTGCGCAAGATCCCGCCGGATACCGCCTGAGGCAACCCGCCAAGATCCCCCAGGAAAAAGGCGCGGACAGGGCCCGCGCCTTTCATCGTTTCGGAGACCGCCGGTTCAGGCCCTGCCGCCATTTCGACGGGCATCGATGCTGACCGGCCCCGGACCGGCCGCCACCAGATAGAGAAAGATGAAGCAGAACAGGATAGCCGCCACGCCGCCGTTCTGGGAGGGGAAGACGCTCTGCGGAAAATGCGCGATGAAATAGGCGAAGGCCATCAGGCCGGAGAGAATGAAGGCCGCCGCCCGGCTCATGAAGCCGATCAGCAGCAGGAAGCCGAGCGTCAGTTCGAAAAGGCCGGCGATCCATGGCAGCGACAAGACCGGCGGCACGCGTTCGGCCACGGGAAAATGCAGGATTTTTTGGGTTCCGTAGCTGAACAGCACGAGCGCGGAAACGATGCGCAGCAGGCTGAGAAGATAGGGGCTGGCCTGGTCTAGTCTTTGCTTCACGAGGGAAGGCTCCTTGATGCTGATGGATGGAGGGGAGAAACTCCGGGATGGGCAAGCCTTCCGATATCCCATCCGCCGCGTCGCTCAACACACGTTCGCCCACCGGAAATCACGTTCCGGTGAGCTTTCGCGGGCGGTGGATAATTTCAGGCAGCGGCTGGCACGGGCCGCTGCTTTACGCCGAGAAGAATGCCGATTGCCGCGACCACCAGCACCAGACTGCTGGCCATGAAGACACCGGCCACACCGTTTGCATCGAAGATGATGCCACCGAGCGCGGCCCCCATGGCAATGGAGAACTGGATCGCCGCGACCAGCAAGCCACCGGCGCTTTCCGCCTCATCCGGAACATTGCGCGCAAGCCAGGTGGACCAGGCGACCGGCACGCCGCCGAAGACCAGACCCCAGAGGGCAACAATGATCGCGTTGACGGCAAACGGCGTGTCGCCTGCAACCAGCACAAAGCCCATGCCCGCCATCAGGAGCGGCATCAGCGTCAAGGTGAGCCGCAGGCTGTAGCCGATCAGCGGGCCGGCCGCGAGCGTGCCGAGGAAATTGGCGAGCCCGAAGCCGAGCAGCACGGAGGACACCACCTCGATGCCGCCCCCATCCGATTCCAGGAATGGCCGCAGATAAGTGAAGAACGCGAAGTGTCCGGCAAAGACCAGCGTCGCCGTAACGATGCCGAGCGCGATGCCCGGACGGGCCAGCACGTCAATGAAGACACGCAGGCTTGCGGCACCCGTCGGCCTGAGCTTCGGCAGCGACAGGAACTGCATGACCAGGGCGACGAGACCCAGCCCCGCAGCGAGCACGAACACCGCACGCCAGCCGGCCAGCGCACCGAGATAACTGCCGAGCGGTGCGGCGACGACGGTCGCGGCGGAGACGCCGCTGAAAATCATCGACAGCGCCCGCGGCACCAGCACGGGCGGCACCAGCCGCATGGTCACCGCCGTTGCCATTGCCCAGAAGCCGCCGATCGCTGCCCCGAGCAGCACCCGGCCGATCAAAAGCAGCGTCAGCCCGGGGGCAAAAGCGACCAGAAGGTTGGAGAGGATCAGAAGGAGGGAGAAGAACATCATCAGGTGCCGCCGGTCGACGCCGCGGGCGACCGGCGCGATGAGCAGGCTGGCGACCATGCCGACCACGGCCGTCGCCGTTACCGCCTGCCCCGCCGCTCCCTCGGTAACGTTCAGTTCGGCCGCAATCGGTGTCAGAAGGCTTGCCGGCAGGAATTCCGCCGTCACCAGCGAAAAGACGCCGAGCGCCATGGAAACGACCGCCGCCCAGGCCGGCTTTTCCGCACCGCCTCCAGCGCCGGATTGTTCGAATGTAGGGTTCATCGGTTTGTCCTTGGATTGGGCGTTTCCGGCAGTAATGCTTGACGGTTTTGCCTGCCGGAAACGGCATGAACAAAGGGATGGAGCGCTTCCGGACGACGGATGTTTCGGCCGGCGATGCTCCAGGTGAATGATGCAGCGCAGAATTTATGCTGGACTCTCCGGACGATCCATGTCACAAACTCCGTAATGCTTGATCGAAAGTCCGAAAATCCGGCAGCATCGGCCGGCGCCTACCCTGATCCGGATCTCGTGAGCGAATTGCTCATGGGCATGCGGTTGGTTGGCCTCGAATACCGGCGGATCGAAGCCACCCCGCCCTTCGGCCTCGCGTTCGGCGAGGTGGAGGGCCGCGCCCAGTTTCATTTCATCGCCCGCGGTCCGGTTTACCTGCGCACGCCGGGCGGCCAGCTTCACACGATGGAGACCGGCTCCGCCGTGCTCCTGCCGCGCGGCGGGCCACACGCACTCGTCTCGTCATGCGACATCGCATGCCAGGACGTTCGCGCGCTGGAGTCAAAGCCGATCTGCGCCAGCGTGAGCACGATCAAGGCTTGCGATAACGAAGCCTGCGGCAGCGACGGGCGCATTCTCGTCTTCAGCGGTTGCATGGAATTCGACCTTGGCGGCCTTCATCCGCTCGTGGGGATGATGCCGGAAGTCATGCTGGTCGGCACGCTGTCGGACCGCTATCCGGAAATCCTGCCTATGCTGGAGGCGATGGAACGCGAGACAAGGACCGCACGCGCCGGCTTTGCCGGCATTCTCGCGCGGCTTGCCGATGTGGTTGCGGCCTTCATCGTGCGCGCCTGGGTCGAATGCGGCTGCGGCGATGCCACGGGTTGGATCGCGGCTTTGCGCGACCCACGGCTCGGGCGCGTGCTGGTTGCTCTTCACAATGCGCCGGGCCATGACTGGACCGTCGCCGAACTGGCGGAACGGATGGGCGCCTCGCGTTCCGTCTTCGCGGAACGTTTTCTGGAAGTGACTGGCATGACGCCGGTGCGCTACCTGACGGAGTTGCGCATGCGGCTCGCCTCCCAGTGGATCGCTAGGGACCGCATGCCTATCGAGACGGCGGCGCTGCGCCTCGGCTACGGTTCGCAGGCAGCCTTCAGCCGTGCCTTCAAGCGCGTCATGGGCCATCCGCCCCGAAGCTTCGCCTCTGCCGCCGCGGCCGGCGCCGTCTGATCGGCACGTTCCTTCCCCGCTGGCGCGCATTTGTTGATTTCGGTCATTAAGACATTAGACACCTTGTTTATTTAAGGTATCGCTTACGTGATGTTGGGGGAAGGAACGGCTGGCGGTGCCGTTTCATCCAGCTGTGCATTGCTGACCGGACGCATTGCTTGGTGAACGCGGCGGCCTGTCGTCGGTAACATTGCATCCTTGGGGGACTTGCAGGATATGTTCGGAATGACCAATAGCGGCACCCGTGCCCGCATCGAAGCGCTGGAAGCGATCTCGGCGAATATCATGATCGCCGACGACGCGCTCAACATCATCTATATGAACGGCGCCGTCCGTAACCTTCTCAAGGATGCGGAAAGCGATCTCAAGAAGGAATTGCCCGCCTTCGAATTCTCAAAACTGATCGGCAGCAATATCGACGTCTTCCACAAGAACCCGTCGCACCAGCGCAACATGCTGGCTGGTCTTCAGAAAACGCACAAGGCGACCATTCGGGTCGGCATTCATGCCTTCGACCTGATCGTGACGCCTCTGAAGCGCGGTTCGAAAAACGAGGGGTTCGTCGTCGAATGGGCCAATGCCAGGGAACGGCTGCAGAATCTGGATTTCCAGAACCAGATCGAAGCCATCAGCCGCGTCCAGGCGGTCATCGAATTCTCCCCCGACGGCGCGGTGCTCACGGCCAACGACAACTTCCTCAATGCCCTCGGCTATACGATCGACGAGATCAGGGGCAGGCATCACAGCATGTTTGTCGAGCCCGACTACGCCGCGAGCCCGCAATATCAGGAATTCTGGAAAGCGCTCAGAAGCGGCAAATTCCAGGTGGACGAATTCCTGCGCATCGGCAAGAACGGCAGGAAGGTGGTGATCAATGCGTCCTACAATCCGATCTTCGACGAGAAAGGCAATGTCGCCAAGGTCGTGAAGTTCGCGACGGATGTCACCGAGCGCGTCCATGCCGTCAATACGATCGGCGACGGCCTCAACAAGCTTGCCTCCGGCAATCTCGCCTTCCGGATCGAGCAGCCTTTCGGCGCTGATTTCGAAAGCCTGCGCAACAATTTCAACGATGCAGTCACGCAGCTTGCCGATGCGCTCGGTTCAGTTTCCCGGGCGACCGGGCAGATCGATGCCGGCAGCCGCGAGATCAGCCGCAGCGCACAGGATCTGTCGAAACGTACCGAACAGCAGGCCGCCTCGCTCGAGGAGACCGCCGCAGCACTGGACGAGATCACGGTCAACGTCAAGAACGCATCCGCGCGGGCGGAAGAGGCGCGCCACGCAGCAGCGACCGCCAATTCCAGCGCCGTCCATTCCGGCACGGTCGTCGCCGATGCAATGAGTGCCATGGCGCGCATCGAGCAGTCGTCCAACCAGATTTCCAGCATTNCCGCCAATTCCAGCGCCGTCCATTCCGGCACGGTCGTCGCCGATGCAATGAGTGCCATGGCGCGCATCGAGCAGTCGTCCAACCAGATTTCCAGCATTATCGGCGTGATCGACGAGATCGCCTTCCAGACCAACCTTCTGGCGCTCAATGCAGGCGTCGAGGCGGCTAGAGCGGGCGAGGCCGGCAAGGGCTTCGCCGTCGTCGCGCAGGAGGTGCGGGAACTCGCCCAGCGTTCGGCGCAGGCTGCCAAGGAAATCAAGGACCTGATCAGCAAATCCTCCGAGGAGGTGAAGAGCGGCGTGACGCTCGTCAGCGAAACGGGCGAGGCGCTCCGCACCATTCAGGGCAATATCCTCACGGTCAACCAGCACATGGAAGCGATCGCCAACGCCTCCCGAGAACAAGCGACCGGCCTTTCCGAAGTCAACACGGCCGTCAACCAGATGGACCAGATGACCCAGCAGAATGCTGCGATGGTCGAGGAAAGCACCGCCGCCAGCGCGGCGCTCAGCCGGGAAACGGATAGCCTTCGCCAACTCGTCTCCCGCTTCGAACTCGGGGCGACGTTTGCGCAAACCGGCGCCGGCCCGGCGAGCTGGTCGTCGCGATCCGATCGGGCATCGGCCGAACAACCTCGCTCTGTCTCCCGCCCGGCCGTCATGACCCGGGGCAACACCGCCCTGAAGACCGACGACTGGCAGGAGTTCTGACCCCGGCGACCGCTTCGCTGCCCGTCGCGGAGTTCCCCCCTTTAACTTCCTCAACAACGTGTTGGGGAAGTTATTAAGGTCCCGGCAGAGGGATGACGAGGCCGCACTTCGCGCTCTACCTTTTCCAGACGGCAAGACACCATCCAGCCCTTCACCATCCTCCACGCTTTCCCACAAAATCCCCGCCCCGATCTTCCATGCCTGCAATCGCCCCGTTCGCTCGCGGATGGACCCGGTGTGCATGTCCGGCGAGGCGAGGCACCGTGGTCCGGCGTCCAGCGATGAAAATCGCAGCCCGATGGACGGAAAATCCTGCCTCCGGAGCAGAGGGGCCGAAGTCGCGGGCATGACCACCGAACGGGGGTGGAATACCCATTCGCCTCCCCCGGTCAGGGGAGGCGGCGTTCCCGGGGCGCTTCAATCGATGCACAGTCAATAAAAGAAATTACTTATTAATCTTGCATTCATATTCGAAATCATGAAATGGCACTGCGCGATCAGCCCGCTCGTCGGTCGGGGCCGGGATATCCTAAAGGGGAAGCCGTCGGCGGCTGGGATGCAACGAACAGAACCAGTTCCAGAAGGAAAGCAGAATGAACCATATCGCGAAAATTGCGGCTTGTGCGGCGGCCCTTGCCATTGTCGCGTCGATACCGGTCGGCGGCAGTCTCGGCACGATCTCCCCGGCCTTCGCCGGCAACGGCAATGGCGGCGGCAATGGAGGCGGAAACGGCGGTGGCAACGGGGGCAACAACGGGGGCGGCAAAGACAACAGCAACCGCTCCGAAAAGGCCGCGGACAAGAACACGAAAAGCGCCGACAAGACGAAGGCTCCGAAGACCGGCACCGAGGTCGATCTCGGACCGCTCAACGCCGCGCATGCATCGCCGACCGCCCGGCTGAACGCAGCGCCGAACTCGGCTGTCGGCAAGATCGCAGCCTATGAGCAGGCCCGTGCCGCCGCCCTTGAACTCACCGATCCGGCAGCCCAGGACGCGGCTCTTCAGACCGCGGTCGACAACCTCGAAACCGCTTTCGGTCGCACTTTCAGCGCCGAGCAAATCGAAGCGCTGAACTCCCTGCTTGACGCAGGCTGACGGCGAATAGCCCTTTCCCTCAGGAGAAGTTTCCGACTTCGGACGGCGCAGGCAAACCCTGCGCCATTCTCACATCATCGCCACATATTTCGGCAATTCGGCCATGCGCGGCACGACGATCAGCGTCTTGACCTCGCCGCGCTTGAAGGCCTTGAGGAAGCGGTTGTAATCCTCGAACACCACGCAGCCGGACGAGTCGCCGCGGGTGCGCAGCAGGTAGGTGTGGGTCAGGAAGCCGTCGCGACCGTACATCTTCGCATCGCCGACAGGGGTCATACGGATCGCCTCGATCCCGTGAAAGCGGGCTTCGCGCATGCGCAGGCTGTAGACATTCGGCGGAGTCGGGCCGCGGTTCTTGATATGCACGAAGCGGGGATCGTCACGCATATGGGCGCGGCCGGAATGGGCCTCGAGCTTCTCGCCGTTCGGCATGTGCACGATACCGGCCGAGATATCGTAAACGGCAACGCCGCGTCCCGGCAGCTTCGGTTTACGCGAAAAGAGCGAGGGACGATCCTCCTCGTCGTCCATGACGAGCGGGTTGCTGGGCTTGGCGTAGGCAAGTTCGACGGTCGCCGGCTTTTCCCTGAGAACCGCGGGCTTTGCCGGGGCCACGGCCGGCCTGCCGGGCTTTGCTGTCGGCATCGGGCCACCATCGGGCAGTTCCTCGTGATCGGCTTCGGCCGGTTCCGACAGGAGTTCAACGAAAGGTTCCTCGCGGGGGTCGGCGCCCAGCGGAACGACGTCCCTGGCCGGCATGGGGGCTGCATAAGCGAGGGCGGCTTCGCTCGCCGACGCGGCATTCGGCGCGACAGAGGCGGTGACCACCGGGTCGGTCATCTGCGCGGCATTGCGCTTTTCGGCCTCGGAGGCGGCGGCAAGCTTGAGCGCCGTGCGCGCGGCGACCGCAGTCGCAAGCTCCTGCCGCAGGCCATCCAGCGCCTGCGGATTGTCCCGATAATTGAAGCCCACGAGTTCCAGGCGATCGGACTTGTCGACCGGCGCAAGCGCCATCGAGGCCGGCAGCATGAGGATGCCGGCTTCGTCGCTATCCTCGATTGCCGCGGCAAGCCTCGCGCGCGCTTCTTCCATCGCTGCAAAATTGATGCGGTTCGCCTCGGCGTCTGCCTGCCTGGCGGACTTGCGGTCGGCCCGTGGCGCAGGAACGGGCAAGAGCCGGGCGCTCTCAGCGCGAATGGCCGATGTCGAGGACGTGCCGGACGAAAACATCTGAACTGTAGCGATTGCCACTGTGGCCCAGAGTCCGAGCGCGACACCGACGCCGATGGTCATCGGTGTTGCCCAGGCCTTCGGCCCCGGCGACTTACGGTTCGATGCACGGGGAGCGTTCATGCGGGACGCAATGCCACGCGAAACTGACTTGCTCGAGGACGCCATACTCTTACTCGCTACCAGAAGCCTCTCGTCGCCGGCGGTCGTCATGGCACGCGCAGCGCTACACATCCCGGACGGGAGACCGTCGCCTTTTCCTGCGGCCGTCCCGATCCCTGCCGGACATGCTAAACAATGAAGAAACTTGGTAACCAAGAGGTTTACGGCACGCGATTTGTTGTTGCATGCCGCATGGGGCAGGAAGATGGCGGTCGTCCGCCACCTCCAGCTCCGATCGTCGGGAACAGCGGAGCCCTATCAGACGGAGCGCGTCAGGCCGCCGTCGACGCGGATGTTCTGGCCGGTGATATAGCCGCCCCCCTCGGAGGCGAGGAAGGCGACGGTCGCGGCGATCTCGTCGGCCTTGCCGTAGCGTTTCATCGGAACGCTCTCGCGGCGTTCTTCGGTGCCCGGCAGGCTGTCGATCCAGCCCGGCAGGACGTTGTTCATGCGGACATTGTCGGCCGCATAGGTGTCGGCGAAGATCTTGGTGAAGGCGGCAAGGCCGGCGCGGGCAACGGCGGAGGTCGGGAACATCGCACTCGGCTCGAAAGCCCAGGCCGTCGAGATATTGATGATGACGCCCGATTTCTGCTTCTGCATGACCGGCGTCACCAGTCGGGTCGGGCGGACGACATTGAGCAAGTAGGTGTCGATGCCCTTGTGCCAGTCCTCGTCGCTAATCTCGAGAATCTGCGCGCGCGGACCGTGGCCGGCGCTGTTGACCAGCACATCGATCCGGCTCCAGCGGGAAAGCGTCGCATCGACCAGGCGCTTCAGGTCGTCATTGGACTGGTTGGAACCGGTCACACCGAGACCGCCGAGTTCCTGAGCCAGGGCCTCGCCCTTGCCCGAGGAGGACAGGATCGCGACCTTGAAACCGTCGGCGGCGAGCCTTCTGGCGGCGGCGGCTCCCATGCCGCTTCCGCCGGCGGTGATGATTGCGACTTTGTCCGACATGGTAATCTCCCTGCATCTTTCCGTGCGGGAGAATTTCGATATTTGCCCGGAAAGTCGAGTCAGAAAAGACGAAGGGCGATCAAGCAAAGCGAAAGGCCGGCAAGGCTTTCGCCCTACCGGCCGCATGGAACGAATGTCGGCGATGACTTACCAGGAGCGAACGTCGAGGACCTTGTCCTTATGCGCCGGATGGGTGGAGAAGATGAAGATACGGTCGAGTTCCTTCTGGCTCAGGAGGCGCAGGAAGCGGATCTCGGCGGTATTGTTGGCGAAGACCTTCATCAGCAGGCAGCCGATCTTGCTGATGCGCGCATCGGGAATGTCGAGATAGAACTGCTGCGGAAGGTTGTACTGGGTCAGAAGGCTGATGACCGCGCCCGACACCGAGATACGGATGATGTCACAACGGCGGGCCGCCATGTGCATCACGCCCTTCTCCGTGTATTCGATGCGCGCGGCATTCATCGTGTCCTCCATCGGAAACCGCGCTTCGCGGTCATACATGAAGGATTCTTCTCGCTTGAGGTAATTGGCTCGCATTTCCGTCCCGCCTGCATTTTCGGTTCTTGTTGAGCGAAATCTAGCAGCCGGAATTTAACAGAAGGTATTAAGAAAGGGCCGGAGTTAGCCCTGGAAGGGGTTCCGTCGCCGGCAGGGCAAACGGAACCTTACCTTCATCAGCCTCATTTTCGATAAGTGTGACCGTCCGCGTTAAACAAATGCAATTTCATGCGGTCGGCCGCGAAACGTAGGCGGTCACCCTTGGAGATCGCCACCGTGCCCGGCAGCTTGACGGTAATCGGCTCGTCCTCGACCGGGCCGTCGGCATAGATCAGCGTGACCTCGCCCAGCTGCTCGACGATGGAGACAGTGCCTTCGAAGAGATAGTCGTCACCGGTGACGATCGACAGATCCTCCGGCCGAACGCCGAAACTTGCCTTCTTGCCGGCATCGGCCTCAGGCGTGGCGATGTCGACGGAAACCGAGGTGCCATCGAGCAGGGTTATCGTCGTCCGGCTGCCGCCGCTTGCGATCGTCGCGGGCATGATGTTCATCGCCGGGGAGCCGATGAAACGGGCGACGAACAGATTGGCCGGACGGTCGTAAAGCTCGAGCGGCGGGCCGACCTGCTCGATGCGGCCAGCCGAAAGCACGACGATACGGTCGGCAAGCGTCATCGCCTCGACCTGATCGTGGGTGACGTAGATCATCGTGGTATCCGGCATTGACTCGTTCAGCTTGGCGATTTCGATGCGGGTCGCAACACGCAGCGCCGCATCGAGGTTCGACAAGGGCTCGTCGAAGAGGAAGACCTTCGGATTGCGGCAGATCGCGCGGCCGATTGCCACGCGCTGCCGCTGGCCACCGGAAAGCGCCTTCGGCAACCGGTCCAGATAGGGCGTCAGTTGCAGGATTTCCGCCGCGTTCTTCACGCGGCGCTCGATCTCCTCGCGGCTTTCACCGGCGATCCGCATGCCGAAGGCCATATTGTCGTAAACCGTCATATGCGGGTAGAGCGCATAGGACTGGAAGACCATGGCGATGCCGCGCCTGGAGGGCGGTACGTCGTTGACGACCTGTCCGTCGATAATCATCTCACCGCTGGTGATATCCTCCAGCCCGGCAATCATGCGCAGCAGCGTGGATTTGCCACAGCCGGAAGGACCGACGAAGACGACGAATTCGCCTTCCGCGATCTCCAGATCGATGCCGTGCAGAACCTTCACCTGCCCGTAGGTCTTGCGGATGTCCTTCAGAACGAGGCCCGTCATTGTCTTCCTCCCCAATCAGGCCCGGCGGGCGAAATATGCGCCCCAGGCCGGAAGTTCTATCCTGTTGTCCTTGACCATGCTCGTAAAGCCATGCCCCTCCAGAGGCTGCCATGCGCCGACCGGAAGTCCGGCCGAGGCAGGGGCGGCGCTCATGTTGAAGACGCAAAGCAGCGTCTCGTTGCCAAGCGTGCGGCTGTAGATGAGGACATTGCCCTCCTCCGGATAAAAGACGATATCGCCCTTGGCGAAAGCTGGATGCTGCCGGCGGAAGGCAAGAAACCGCCGGTATTGCTCGAGCACCGAATCCTCCCTGCCCTGCTGCGTGTCGACGGCCTTGATTACATGTTCGACCGGGATGGGGAGCCAGGTCTTTTCGGAGGTCGAAAAGCCCGCCTTGACGGCATGGTTGTCCCAGACCATCGGCGTGCGGCAGCCGTCACGCCCCTTGAATTCCGGCCAGAACTGAATGCCGTAGGGGTCCTGAAGATCCTCGAAAGCGATATCGGCTTCGGTGAGGCCCAGCTCCTCGCCCTCGTAGATGCAGGCCGAGCCGCGCTGGGTCAAAAGGATTGCGGCGAGTTGCTTGGCGAAGGCGTCGCGATCGACGACATCCGCCCCCCAGCGAGAGACATGGCGCACGACATCGTGGTTGGAGAAGGCCCAGCACGCCCAGCCTTCCGGTGCCGCCTTGGCGAAGGCCTGCTGCACCTCGGCGACGCGCGCCGGCGTCAGCGGATCGGGCGCCAGGAATTCGAAGGCGTAGCACATCTGCATCTTGTCGTTGCCGGAGGTGTATTCACCGACGATTTCCAGACCGCGCTGGCTGTCGCCGACCTCACCGACGGCGGCAATTGCCGGAAACTCCTCGAGCACGGCGCGGAAGCGCTTCAGGAACTCCAGGTTTTCCGGGCGGTTCTTGTCGTAGAGATGCTCCTGGAAATTATAGGGATTGACCGCCGGCGCGGTGGACGCATTGCGGCGTTCCGGCGCGAGCGCCGGGTTGTCGCGCAACAGCTTGTCATGGAAATAGAAGTTGATGGTATCGAGACGGAAGCCATCCACGCCACGCTTCAACCAGAAGCGCACCGCATCCAGCACGGCATCCTGAACCTCGGGATTATGCATATTGAGGTCCGGCTGGGAGGTCAGGAAGTTGTGCATGTAATACTGCATGCGGGTCGGGTCCCACTGCCACGCGGAACCGCCGAAGATCGACAGCCAGTTGTTGGGCGGCGTGCCGTCCGGCTTGGCATCGGACCAAACATACCAGTCCGAACGCGGATTGCTCTTGCTCGACCGGCTCTCGACGAACCAGGGATGCTGATCGGACGTGTGGGAAATCACGAGGTCGATCATGACGCGGATACCCAGGCGATGGGCCTCCGCGATCAGGCCGTCGAAATCGGCGAGCGTGCCGAACATCGGATCGACATCGACATAGTTGGAGACGTCGTAACCGAAATCCTTCATCGGCGAAGTGAAGAAGGGCGAGATCCAGATCGCGTCGGCGCCGAGATCCGCAACATGCGACAGGCGGGCGGTAATGCCCTTGAGGTCGCCGATGCCGTCACCGTTGGAATCCTGAAAGGAACGGGGATAGATCTGGTAGATCACGGCACCGCGCCACCAGTCCTTGTCGGGAGAAAGGGGCGATTGCATTTCAGCGGTCATGCTCTTTCCTTATGCAAAAACAACGTGTTCGAATTTCAAAGCAGCCGCGTCAGCCACCCTTCACCGAGCCCGCCAGCAGGCCGCGCACGAGGTAGCGCTGGAGCGCGAAAAAGACGATCAGCGGCACGATGATGGTGATGAAGGCCGAGGCCGTGAGGATTTCCCACTTGCCGCCGCGCGAGCCGAGAAGATTGACGAGCCGGCCGGTCAGGACCAGTTCGTCATTGCCGGTTCCGAGGAAGACCATGGCGACCAGCAGATCGTTCCAGGTCCAGAGGAACTGGAAAATGGCGAAGGAAGCGAGCGCCGGATAGGAAAGCGGCAACACGATTTTCGTGAAGATGGTGAAATCGGATGCGCCGTCGACACGGGCCGATTCCATGATTTCCCGCGGCAGGCCGGCGATGTAGTTGCGCAGCAGATAGATGGCGAGCGGCAGACCGAAACCCATATGGGCGAGCCATATGCCGAGATAGGTCTTGGACGGCACCCCGAACGCCGAGCCGATCCCGTTATACATCTTCAACAGCGGGATGAGCGACATCTGCAGCGGCACGACCAGCAGGCCGACGATGACGGCGAGGATGAGCGACCTGCCGGGAAACCGCATCCAGGCAAGGGCGTAGGCCGCAAAGGCCGCGACCAGGATCGGGATGATGGTGGCGGGTATGGCGACCGTCAGCGAGTTGATGAAGGATTGCCCGATGCCTTCCGCCGTCAGGACGTTGCGATAGTTCTCAAGCGTGAAGCGCGGCGGAATGGCGGCCGTGTAGAAGATGCGCTGGCCGCGGCTTCCCTCGAAAGCCTTCGGCGAGACCAGGCGGAAATCGCCGTTCTCCTCGACCGTCAGCTTGACGCCGTCCTTCAGATCGGCGGTGGAACCGGCCGTGAAGGCCGCCGGCTCCTGGCTCGAGCTGCCGAAGGCGCTGACCGTTCCCTGACCACCTTCGAAGACATTGCCGGATATGACGAAAGCGCCGTTTTCCTTGACCTGCTTTTCCGGCCCCGGAGCGCGATAAATAGCGTTCTGGGTGGAGGTCGAAAGCGCCGTCCACCAGCCTGAGGCGACGATCTGGTCCTTGTCGCGGATGGCGGAGATAAACAGGCCGGCCGTCGGCAGAGTCCAGAGCACGACAAGGAAAAGAACGGAAAGATGAACGGCCCACGTCAGCGGCGAGCGAACACTGCCTTTATGCATCTCAGCGTCCTTCCATTTCCCGGCGGGCGTTGCGGATGTTCCAGATCATGATCGGCACCACCATGACCATGATGACGACGGCGATCGAAGCGCCGCGGCCGAAATCGCCGCCGCCGCGGAACATCCAGTCGAACATCAGGTTGGCGAGAACCTGCGTCTGCCATTGGCCATTGGTCATGGCGAGCACGATATCGAAGACCTTCAGCACGAGGATGGTGATCGTGGTCCACACCACGGCAATGGTGCCCCAGATCTGCGGCACCTTGATCTTGAGGAAGATCTGCCAGGGATTGGCGCCGTCGATCACGGCCGCTTCGATGGTTTCTTCCGGAATGCCGCGCAGCGCCGCCGACAGGAGAACCATGGCAAAACCGGTCTGAATCCAGATCAGGATGACCATCAGGAAGAAGTTGTTCCAGAAGGGCAGCGTGATCCAGATCTGCGGCTCGCCGCCCAAAGCCACGACGATGGCGTTCAGGATGCCGATCTGCTCGGAACCGGCATCACGGTAGTCATAGACGAACTTCCAGATGACGGACGCGCCGACGAAGGAGATCGCCATCGGCATGAAGATCAGCGATTTGGCGATATTGCCCCACCAGATACGGTCGGTGAGCGCCGCGATGATGAGGCCGAACAGGGTGGAGGCCGCCGGGACGACGATCAACCACAGGATGTTGTTGAAGATCGACTGGCGGAATTCGGCATCGTTGAGCATCCAGCGATAGTTGGCAAGGCCGACAAAGCTGGTGCCGGAGCGGTCGAACAGCGAATAGGCCACCGATGAAAATACCGGATAGACCAGGTAGATAGACAGCGACACAATGGCCGGCCCGAGGAACAGCCAGGGGCGGATCAGGCTGGCGCGGCGGATATTGCGCGACGCCCGCGCCGTGTCGGCAAGCCGCGGCGGCAGGATCAGGTCGAGCAGCAGGTTCGAGCCATAGAAATAGCCGATCGCACCGGCAATCCCGATCACGATGGTCAGCAGCGCATAGAATAACTGTTGCAAGGCATCCCCTCCCAGCAGCGGCAAAGCTGCCGATGCCGCCGTAACCGGCGACATCGGCACGGCTCTTGTGACGGTTACTTCAGGCCGTCCCAGGCCTTCTGGATATCGGCAGCGACATCGGCCGCGGATTTGCCGCCGGTGTAGTCGACCATGCCGGTCCAGAAGGCGCCGGCACCGATCTTGCCGGGCATCAGGTCGGAGCCGTCGAAGCGGAAGGTGGTGGCACTCAGCAGAATATCGCCCTGTTTCTTCATCGGACCGTTGGCATAAGCCTCCTTGTTGGCCGCCTTGTAAGGCGTCAGGAAGCTCGACTGGGCCATCCAGACCTCATGGGCGATCGGCGTCTTCAGGAAATCGATGAAGGCGCGGGCGGCCGGTGTGTCCTTGGTAATCATGGCGAGCGTGCCGGCACCGAGAACCGGATTGCCGAGATCCTTCTTGCTGTCATAGGGCGGCATGTAGAAGAAATCCGCATCCTGCCCGACCACGGTGCCTTCCGGGAAGAAGGACGGAATGAAGGAGGCCTGGTGATGCAGGTAGCACTTCGGCGGCGAAGCGAAGAGACCTTTCGGGCTGTCGCGGAAATCGGTGGAGGCGACACCGGCCGCGCCGCCATCGACGAACTTGTCGTTTCTCGCGAACCAGCCGAATTCCTCGATCGCGCCGACGACGGCCGGATCGTTGAACTTGATCTCGTTCGATACCCACTTGTCGTAGACATCGGCGGGCTGGGTGCGCAGCATAAGATCCTCAACCCAGTCGGTCGCCGGCCAGCCCGTGGCGCCGCCGGAACCGAGACCGATGCACCAGGGAGTGCCGCCATCGGCGACGATCTTCTCGGTCAGCGCCTTCAGTTCCTCCATGGTCTTGGGAACCTCGTAACCGGCATCCTCGAAGTTTTCCGGCACGTACCAGACCAGCGACTTCACGTCGATCTTGTAGGGGAAGGCATAGATGGCGGCCTTGCCGTCCTTGCCCTTATAGGTGGAGAGGTCCACCCAGGACTGGCCGGCGGCGTAATTCTGCAGCAGCCAGTCCTTGTTCTCATCGCCGAGCGGCACGAGATGGCCCTTGGCGGCGAGATCGGCGATAAGGCCCGGCTGCGGCAGGATGGCAACATCCGGCGGGCTGCCCGCCTGGGTGTCGATGACGATCTGCTGCTCGTAATTTTCGGAGGAGGAGTATTTCACGTCGATGCCGGTGGCATCCTCGAAATAGGCCAGAACGCTTTCGAAGAGAGCCTGGTCCTCACCACGCCAAGGGCCGAAGATCGTCACCGACTGGCCGGACATGGCATGCGACTTCTTGAATTCCTCGAGGCTCGCCCAGTTGAATTTCGCATCCTCGCCCGGCTTGAACTTCAAATCCGCAGCGCCCGCAGCACCTGCAAGGAGCGCGGCAGCGGCGACGGTCATCAAAAATGTCTTCTTCATGTGAATTACCTCCCTCCACACAACCGACGAACAAACGTCGTTCTTCTTCCATGGCTCTTTTCAAAGCGCTTTGGCAGTAAAGTCATCCCACTGACGGCAAAGTGAAGTCAAGCACATTTCGATAGTTGCCGCAAATCGACGCAACTTGCCGCATGCAAAATGTTCAATTGCGACAGAATTCGACATTTTCCTGTTTCGGCACCCGGACGGGACTGCTAGAAAATAAAAGCGCTTTGGGCGGCCGGCGGCGGAAAGCACCGGATGAGGGCAGGCGCGGCAGGGAGGGACTGCATACCGTGAATCTGAAACAACTGTCCGAGCTTCTCGGCCTGTCGCAAACGACGATCAGCCGCGCGATCAACGGTTATCCGGAAGTCAACGAGGAAACGCGGCAGCGCGTGCTCAAGGCAGCGCAGGAAACCGGCTACCGGCCGAACCGGGCGGCGCAGCGCCTCGCGACCGGCAAGGCCGGCTCGATCGGGCTGGTGATGCCGACGGCTCCCGGGCACTATTCCGACGTCCATTTCGGCGAATTCCAGAGCGGCCTCGCAGAAGAAGCGCTGCGCCACGATTTCCACTTCGTCATCATGCCGTCCCATCCGCGCGACGAAGAGCAGGCCATCCGCTGGCTGGTGGCGAGCGGCAGTGTCGACGGCTATTATCTTGCCTATATGCGAGAGAGGGACCCGCGCATCGCCATGGCGAAATCGCTGGCGATACCGTTCATCGTGCATGGCCGCTCCTTTGGCCTCGATACCGACTATCCCTATCTCGACGTCGACAACGAAGGCGCTTTCCGGGATGCCGCCCGCCTCCTGCTGCAACTTGGACATCGCCGCTTCGCCCTTCTCAACGGTCCGGAAGATCTGGATTTTGCCCTGCGCCGCAAGCTCGGCACGATCGCGGCGCTGCAGGAAAAGGGGCTGACGCTTGCGCCTTCCCACATCCGCCATTCGGTCATGACCGACGAATTCGGCTATCGCGGCATGGCGGAACTGCTGCAACTGCCGGAACGGCCTACCGCGGTGCTTTGCGCCAGCACGGTGCTTGCGCTCGGCGCGGTCAGGGCGATCAACAAGGCGGGCCTGAAACTCGGCGAGGATATCTCGCTGATCGCCCATGACGACGTGCTGCCGCTCCTGAAACCGGAAAACTTCACCGTGCCGCTAACGACGACCCGGTCCTCGCTCCGGGCAGCGGGCATCCGCATCGCCCAGCGTCTGATCGCAGCGATCAACCGCATCGAACAGCAGCCGCCCGAGCACGAACTCTGGACCGCCGACCTGGTGATCCGCGCCTCGACCGGCCCGGCGCCGCAATAGCGCGCCGGATGCGGGAGCCTGCGCGAAATGCAGGCCCGCCGGCATTGGACCATGTCAGAACTTCGGCGCAGGCCGGCCGGCGGCGCGGGAGGCTGCGATCACCGTATTGGCCATCAGCATGGCGATGGTCATCGGACCGACGCCGCCCGGAACCGGGGAAATCGCGGCTGCAACCGGTGCGCATTGGGCGAAATCGACATCGCCGACCAGCTTGTTCCTGCCCTCGCCCTTTTCCGGTGCCGGCACGCGATTGATGCCGACATCGATCACGGTTGCGCCGGGCTTCACCCAGTCCGCCTTGACCATTTCCGCCCGGCCGACGGCAGCGACGAGGATATCGGCGCTGCGCGCAATGCCGGCGAGATCGCGGCTGCGGGAATGGGCGATCGTGACGGTGGCATTGGCGTTGAGCAACAGCTGCGCCATCGGCTTGCCGAAGAGGTTGGAGCGGCCGATCACCAGCGCATTTAGGCCGGAAAGATCGGCCCCATGGATCTGCCGCACAAGGATCATAGCACCGGCGGGCGTGCAAGAGACAAGCCCCGTATCCAGATCGCCCGTTGCAAGCTTGCCGGCATTGACGACGTGCAGGCCGTCGACGTCTTTTTCCGGTAGGATCGACTGGATGACCGCCTCGGAGTTCAGATGCTTCGGCAGCGGCAGCTGCACGAGGATGCCGTCGATGTCGGGATCGGCGTTGAGTTCCGCGACCAGCGCCATCAGTTCTTCCTGGCTGGTGGCCTCGGGAAGCGTGTGCTGCACGGACTTGAAGCCGCACTGCTTGGCCATCTTGCTCTTGGAGTTCACATAGGCGTGGCTCGCCGGATCGTCTCCAACGATCACAACGGCCAGGCCCGGCCTGCGGCCCGCCTCGGTCTCGAGTCTTTCGGCAGCAGCCTTCACCGCTGCGACAACCGATGCGGCTGCCTGCTTGCCATCAATCACCGTCGTCACGATAGCACCCTCTCGCTTGCTTCCTGGCCAATCCAGAGCCCGACCCTAAGGCAAAGAAAGCGGGCCGGATTTGCCTGTCTCCGCCCTATGCTGTCAAAATTGGGCAATTTGCAAGAGGCAGCGGCGGCAAGGCTGCTATGCCTTGGTGCCGCCGGCGGGATGGCGGCGGCCGGAGCCGCCCGGCAGATCCTTGCGTTCGGACAGTTTATGGCGGAGCACATGGTAGAGGAAGACGGGAATGCCGAGAATATAGCGGCGCCACAGGCGTTCCGGCTCCAGCCAGAGGCGATAGGCCCATTCGGCGCGGATACTGCGCAGCCAGGACGGCGCGCGCGGCACGCGACCGGACGCGAAATCAAAGAGCGCGCCGACACTCATGACGACACGGGCATGCTCCGGCCGGATGTTGCTGTCCACCCACTTTTCCTGAAGCGGCGTCCCCATGCCGACGAGCAGGATGTCGAGTTCGGCGGCGTCAAGAGCGGCAAGCACCTCGGTGCAATCGCCCTTGTCGAAGAACCCGTCGGAAACCGAGATGAACCTGTGCCAGGGCGCGTGCCGCTGGAAACCCGCCGTCGCCGCCGCGAGAACCTCCGGCGAGCCGCCGATCAGGCCGATGCGCCGCGGGGTCACCATATAGGTCAAAAGCGCCGGAACGAAATCGGTGCCGTTCAGGTTCGCCACGAACTTCTCGCCGTTCAGCAGACGAGAGGCGATATCGAGGCCGACACCATCCGGCAGCACGATCGAGCGGCCAAGAACCTCGCGGAATTCCTTGTCCGCCAGCATGATATTGGCATTGTTGGCGTTGAGGAAGGTGACATGGGCCTGACCTACCGGCAGGCTCGCGAGTTCATTGACGAAGGAAAGGGCACCGTCCCAGTTGAGGTCGTAAACGGAGCAGCCGAAGATCGGCAGGCGGGGCGCCAGAAGAGCGAAGGTCGGAGACGGATTCATGCCGGCCTCCCGCATCCTGCGGCGCAGGGCAGCACAGACTCGGGCAAGGCTGCACCGGCAAACGGAACCGCCAGCAAGCCCGGCAGGGATCGGATAGGGACGAATGACCGCATGACGCCACGCAATACGAGAAACGATGGCGCAGTCTTAGCAGGCACGGCTGAAAGCCACTTTAAACTTACCGTTAAGATTCGGGCTGCCGCGTTAACCCTTCTTTCATGGAGCCGGTCGCGATGTCTGCCCGCCCCGGGCCGGCGTCGCATGACAGGCTACGGGAAGTGGACGCGGGGTGCTGCTGCGTTCT
>NZ_JAGGCS010000016.1 GCF_022884085.1 Paenirhizobium cremeum | reverse complement strand
GCGCAAGCGTAACACCTCGACCACCAAACGGTGTCGTTATATTTTGACCTGGCATTTTTCTTCACCTTCTTGCAGGCAAAAGAAATTTGTTCACCTAAACGGCGCCAAGACTCTTGACTATGATTCGCGGAAATGGGATTCTCAGGCTGCTACACAAGAGAAGGGCTTCCGCTACGGCAACGTTCGGGGGCCTTTTTCTTTTGCTGTCAATCTCCTTCGTTCAAACCCTGCGCCTGGAATTCGGCATAAAGCCGATCCAGATTGTCCGAAAGAAACCGACCGAAATCGCCCGCAGCTTTTGCTTTGAGTGACAGGGTACATTTTCTCCCGGTATTGATGATCTCGGCCGAAAGTCGCTGATCCTTCGCCTGCCAGGATTGCTTGAGGGCAGGGACGACCTTCTTTATCTGCTTTCCAGGCCTGTTAAGCGCTCCGACAAGTGCATTGAAGCGGTCGTCGGATCCGAGCGCTGCGAATTCTTCGCTTTCGACCAGAGCGTCGATCTTTTCCTTGCTGCCGCTCTTTCCGATCAGCAGCGATAGCTCGACCCATCGTTCGCGACCGATCGACGGCGCTGCGCCGATCCGGACAATCAAAACCTCAGGTATCCGCTCGGTAACCGATGCCATTTTCGAAACCGATGCCGCATTCGCAGCAAGGGCGGAACAAATGACCGAGCGATCATATCCGAGTTCGATAAGACGTCTCGCAAACGACGCCCGTTCGATGAAGGAAAGATTGGCACGGGCAGAATTCTCCTGCCCCTGAGCAATCACATGGGTGCGGTCATCCAGCGGCTTGACGACGGCCTTGATCTTGCGGCCGAGTTCCTTCGCCACACGAAGACGTCGATGGCCGAAAACGACCTGATAGCGGCCACTCGCAGTGGGGTGGGGCCGCACCAGAATAGGGGTATCTTGGCCACGTTCCTCGATTGCGATTTTCAGTTCAGTGAACTGTTCGTTATCGTCATCAAGGCGATCGGAGACGAATGACCCCTCGACGGTTTCCGGATCGAGCTCGACAACGGCGTCCCCTTCCAGAAACTTCTCAGCTTGCTTGGCGAGCTCGTCCAAGGAGCGGATCATGTTTTTGGAGGCTCCGCGCATGGGATAACCACCAGCCGTCGGCGAGGCATCCTGCTCTTCCGTATCGGCAAGGCCCGCCAATAAATTCTTCCGTGCCATCTGTTAATCCAATCCAAGATAGATAACTGAAAACAAAAGCGAAATCTCCGTTTTTGTCAGCTGACAACCGCTCTGCCCCAGGCCGCATGAATAAGCTGTGCGATCTCCGCATTGACCGAATCCAGCGACTCCAGCGCCCGATCATAGGTCGAACGGGTCATTTGGTTTTTGTCGACTTCATAGAGCGTTTGCTTGGTGATCCCGGCATCAGAGATCGCCGTTGACTTCAGCATCGGGTTTTTCAGCACATATTGATGGAAGAGGGTTTGCATGAAGCCCACCATCTGCGCCTGCGGCACATCCGTGGGTTCGTAACGAGTGATGAGATAGCGATACCAGGAAAGATTGACCTCGGCACCCGCCTCTCGGATCGGCTTCAATATACCGCCGAGCATCAGGAGAAATTGACCCATGGACATGACATCGAGCATTTGCGGATGAATGGTAATCAGAACACTCGTCGCAGCGGTCAGCGCCGTAATCGTCAGATAACCGAGCTGGGGAGGGCAGTCGATGACGACAACGTCATACCGGTCATCGACATCGGCGAGCGCGCGTGAAATCCGCGTAAAGAAGGTCTTTCCCTCGTTGGTCGATTTGTTCGCCATGGCAAGGGGCGTGTCATATTCGAATTCTTGCAGCTCAAGATTGGCCGGCACGATGTCCAACCCCGGGAAATTCGTCGGCTGAATAATGTCCAGAAGGGATCGCCGCTCTTCATCGTAGCGGATCGCTTCATAGAGAGAAGGCGACTGGTCGAGCTCCGGCTGGAAGCCATGCAGCGACGAAAGGGAGGCCTGCGGGTCGAGGTCGACCGCCAGCACACGATGTCCCGTCAAAGCGAGATATTGCGCTAGATGTGCGGCCGTCGTCGTCTTGCCGGATCCACCCTTGAAGTTCACCACAGCGATGACCTGCAGTTTTTCGTGCGCCCGGCGATGGGGAACATAGTTCCGGGTATCCGAACGTCCATGCTCGTCCAGATAACGGCGAAGTTCCAGCATCTGCTCGGCGGTATAAAAACGCCGACCCGAGGAAGATGTATCCGGCGAGGGCCCTTTTCCCTCAAGATGCAGCTTCTTCAGGGTGCTCTGGGACACCCGGAGATAGTTCGCCACCTCCGCCATAGTGAATTGCCGAAGCGTCTTCTTGGCATTCGGAGGAAAACGCTGCATGCTCAAAAGATGTAGCTTCTTCGAAATCAGATCTCCCTGCTCGAGGATCTCGTCTTCGAAATGCACGGGCTGGCTCGCGGTCGTTGACGGTTTCGCGTTCATTGGGGTGGTCGCTCTCAAATAACGATATTCAGGCCTATGCCCGCAGTTAATCGTTATTATCCGCGATTCTCGAAGGCAAACAAGAAAAATAGCGTTAACAAAATCCTAATGAACCCAGAAGGCGATATCGCACCGTCACAGCAGAATAAAGATATTTTTCATAAAAATCAGGTATTTACGGCCTTTACTCACGACAGGACGACGCTTCCGTTCTTCGGCACTCCGCCGTGGAAAGTGCTTAAACACCACCGCGAATGAGAGTCCATTCCATGGGAAAAGCGGCCCGCGACGGACAAGATCGAGCGACTCACTTGTCTCGACCAAGCACATCCCACCCGTTCTGGCGGCATCTCCAAACCATCGAAAATCCCTATCCGGCTTTTCACCGGTGCCATGATTCTGCGACATCCGCCGGTCGCGGAAAAGCGGAGAGGGGTGCCAGATGGCTGGTCAGGACTTGCCTGTAGCGAGTTCGGCCGCCCGTGCCCGGCCGGGGCGGGCGGCCGGGCCACGCGCAATCCCCTGCAACTGCTTGGCAAGCCAGTCCACGAACACCCGTACCCTGTTGCTCAAATGTCTGGTCTGCGGATAGACCACGTAGAGCGGGAAGGGGTCTCGGGTCCATTCGGGCAGCACCGGCACCAACTCACCCTTCTTCACCGCTTCCTCGACAACGAAAAAGGGCGTCTGCACAATCCCGAGGCCGGAAACGGCAGCTCTCACATAGGAGCGGCTGTCATTGACCGACAGGATGTAACGGGGTGACACTTCGAGCAACTCGTCCCCGCGGCGAAACTCCATGGGCAAGACGCGACCCGCCTGTGCCTTCAAATATCCGACACAGAAATGATCGACTTCGAGATCCGTCGGATGCTGTGGCATGCCAAAGTTCTCGATATAGAAGGGAGCCGCGTAAGTCTGCATATGCAGTTCGCCGACCTTGCGCGCAATCAGCGACTGGTCAGACAGAACGCCGGCCCTCAGCGCACAATCGACATTCTCTGCGATATAATCCACCAACCGGTCACCGACACCGATGTCGAGCTGTATCTGCGGATAGCGCATGTAGAAATCGCAAAGGGCCGGAATGACGACGGAATCGGCGAAAACGCTTGCCATCTCAACGCGCAAGCGCCCAGCCGGCAGAGATTGCGATTTTGAAAAACTGCCATCGAGTTCGTCAAGCTCGGAGAGGATCTGCGTCGCTCGCTCGTAATAGAGGGCACCATCGGTGGTAACCGTAACACGGCGAGTCGTACGGTTGAGGAGAGTTGTACTGAGATGCGCCTCCAGGCCCTGCACGAGATTGGTGACCGATGTCTTCGGCATTTCCAGGCTCTTCGCGGCACGGGTGAAATTCCCGGTTTCCACGACCCGCACGAAAACCCGCATTGCGGAAATCTGATCCATGCGCTAATCCTTGCTGCACGGCAGCATTGTCCCGAAATTTGGAACAGTGTTGCCAGATTTTGCTACCTTGTGCATTTTCTTGCGAACAATAATATCAGTTCCATATCTGGCAGCAAGCTCCGCTCCTCCACATGAGAACGGATGAGGATTTTTCAATGACGGCGCAATGGGGAAATATAGCGTTTGACAGGTCGGCTAAGCCGCCTGTTCCCATGCGCCTGTATGAGGGCAAGAGCAAGAGCCAAACCCCGCCGCTGGTGCTTTATCTGCGGGGAGGCGCCTTTCTCTCGCAAGCTCGCGACAGAGATGAACAACCCGCAGCAAGGGCGATCGCTGATACAGGAGCAGCAGTTCTGGAGGCAGACTACGGAAGCGCCTCTCAGAACCTGTTTCCGCAGGCCCTGGAATATGCCTTTGCCGCGTTGCAGTGCCTGAGCCGGCACCGTAGACAGTTCGGTGCCGCTAAATCGCTGCTTCTGGTGGCTGGCGATGAGGCTGGAGGCAATGTCGCGGCCGGCGTTGCCCTCAAGGCACGAGACCAGATGCCGGGCGAGCTCGATGGCCAGATCCTGCTATCGCCGATGATCGATCCGCTGATGGCAACGGCTTCCTTTCAAAAAGCCGATGAGATCGGTATGCGGGAGCGCTGGTCCGATGGCTGGAGCCATTACCTGAGTTCCCGTTGCGGCTTCCAGCACCCCTATGCGGCACCTTGCCTGTGCTCGCGCCTCGCCGGCGTTGCCCCGGCACTGGTGGTCACGGCCGATGACGATCCGCTTCGCGACGAGGCGCTTGGCTATGCCGAAAGGCTCCGCGCGGCTGGCGTCTCGGTGCGCAAACATGTGTTTCCCGCCGGCTCTGGCTGGACAGGGATCTACAAGGACGGCGACGGTGAATGGCTGACAGCGCTCGGGACCGAGTTCACCGGCTTCGTCAAACAATTAAGTTCATAAGACATTTGAATACTGACAGCAGCCGTAGTTAGACTGCAAGGAGACTATCATGACAGCGAAAGGCAAGCGCTGGGCCCTGTGGGGTGCCAGCATCGGAACCGCCGCGTCCATCGCAGGAGCGGCCATCTATCTCGACCAGCCGCGGGGAGCCAATGCAGCATCCGACACGGCGGCTGCCGCACCGGCACCGGCGATTCCGGTAACCGTTGCAACCGTCGAGCCACGCAACGTCAGCACCTGGCAGGAATTTTCCGGCCGGCTGGAAGCCGTAGACCGGGTGCAGGTTCGTCCACGTGTCGCCGGAATGGTCCAGTCGGTTCACTTCCGTGAGGGGGGACTGGTAAAGGCGGGCGACCTGCTCGTCACCATCGATCCGGAACCCTATCAGGCGGCCGTTGCCCAGGCCGAAGGTCAGGTCGCCTCGGCGCAAGCCCGGGTCGAGCTGGCTTCGACGGAATTCGAACGTGGCAAGAACCTTGCCGCGAAGAACACCATCTCCCAGAGCGATCTCACACAGCGGCAAAGCGCCCGCAACGAAGCCTTGGCCAATCTTCAATCCGCCAAGGCAGCTTTGAAGTCGGCGCAATTGGACCTGGACTACACCCAGATCAAGGCGCCGATCTCGGGCCGTGTCGGCAAGATCGAAGTTACGGTCGGTAATCTCGTGGCAGCCGGTTCGTCTTCCACTCCGCTGACCACATTGGTTTCAGCCGATCCGATCTACGCAAGCTTCGATGCCAGCGAGGAGCTGGTCAGCCGCACGCTTGCCGAGCTTCCCGTTGCGAACGGTTCGCCTGCAATCGAACAGGTCCCCGTCGAGATCGGAACCCTCGCTGACAACGGCACTCCCATCCGCGGCAAGCTCCAGTTGATCGACAACGAGGTCAACGAATCGAGCGGTACGATCCGCGTACGGGCTGTCTTCGACAATCCCGATGGACGTCTGATCCCGGGTCAGTTCGTTCGGGTCCGCATGGGGCAACCCAAGGCAGAAGAACACCTTCTCGTGAGCGAGCGCGCCATCGGCACCGACCAGGACAAGAAGTTCGTTTTCGTGGTGGACGCCTCCAACACGGTCGCAACCCGTCAGGTCCGCCTGGGCACCAGCGTCGACGGCCAGCGTATCGTGGAGGAAGGCCTGAATGCCGGCGACCGGATCGTGGTGAATGGCCTGCAGCGGATCCGACCCGGCGCAGTGGTCGATCCGCAGGCGGAAGTGGCCCAGCAGTAATAACAAAGGCCGGCGTCTTCCGTCGGCCAACCATTCCAACCCGTTTTCAGGCTTGCGATCTCAGGATCACAGGCAGCGGGGTCGTTTAGACTATGTTCAACCCGGAGAGGGCTTTGACATGAACATATCCAGATTTTTCGTCGACAGGCCCGTCTTCGCGGCCGTGCTGTCGATACTCATCGTGGTCGCGGGCCTTATCGGCATGCGCGCCCTGCCAATTTCCGAGTATCCCGAAGTAGTGCCGCCTTCAGTGGTCGTGCGTGCCAGCTATCCGGGGGCCAACCCGACGGTCATAGCCGAGACGGTGGCGACACCGCTTGAAGAGCAGATCAACGGCGTGGAAGACATGCTCTATATGTCGAGCCAGGCGACCTCTGACGGTGTTTTGACATTGACCGTCACCTTCAAGCTCGGGACCGACCCCGACAAGGCGCAGCAGCTTGTGCAGAACCGCGTTTCGCAGGCCGAGCCGCGCCTTCCGGCCGAAGTACGCGCGCTCGGGATCACCACGGTCAAGAGCTCGCCCGACTTCATCATGGTGGTGAATCTGGTCTCGACGGTCGACAACTACGACATCACTTACCTGCGTAACTACGCAACGCTCAACATCAAGGATCGGCTGGCCCGCATCGAGGGTGTGGGTCAGGTTCAGGTCTTCGGCGCCGGCGACTATTCCATGCGCGTCTGGATCGATCCGCAGAAGGCGGCCGAGCACTCGCTTGCCGCAAGCGACATCACAAATGCGATCCGCTCGCAGAACGTTCAGGCCGCGGCTGGTATCATCGGTGCGTCGCCCAGCCTGCCAGGCGTCAATCTACAGCTCAACGTCAACGCTCAGGGCCGCCTGCAGACACCCGAGGAATTCGGAAGCATCATCGTCAAGACCGGCGAGAATGGCGAAATCACCCGCCTTCGTGATGTAGCCCGCATCGAACTCGGCGCAGCGGACTACACGCTTCGATCTTTGCTTGATGGCAAGCCTGCCGTTGCAGTTGCCGTTCTTCAGGCTCCCGGCTCGAATGCGATTGAGATTTCCGACAGCGTCCGGGCAACCATGGACGAGCTTCAGCTCGCCATGCCCACCGGCGTGAAATACGAAATCGTCTACGACACGACCAAGTTCGTGCGTTCCTCCATCGAAAAGGTGGTTGATACGCTGCTCGAAGCCATCGCACTCGTCGTGCTCGTCGTCATCCTGTTCCTGCAAACCTGGCGCGCATCGATCATTCCGCTGATCGCGGTTCCCGTGTCCATCATCGGCACGTTTGCGGTGATGTATGCGTTCGGGTTCTCAATCAATGCGCTGACATTGTTCGGGCTTGTATTGGCGATCGGGATCGTGGTCGATGACGCGATCGTCGTGGTGGAAAACGTAGAGCGCAATATCGAGAACGGCTTAAGTCCGCGCGACGCGACCTATCGCGCCATGCGAGAAGTTTCCGGACCGATCATTGCTATCGCCCTCGTACTGGTCGCTGTTTTCGTGCCGCTCGCCTTCATCTCGGGCCTGTCGGGACAATTCTATCGCCAGTTCGCCCTGACGATCGCGATCTCGACGGTGATCTCGGCTATCAACTCGCTGACGCTCTCGCCGGCGCTTTCGGCACTCCTGCTGAAGGATCACCATGCACCGAAAGACTGGCTGACACGCTTCATGGACGCCATCTTCGGCTGGTTCTTCCGTGGCTTCAACCGCGCCTTCGGGGCTGCCTCCAATGGCTATGGCCGCACGGTCGGCGGTCTCCTGTCGCGCAAAAGCCTGGTGATGGTGATTTATCTCGCGCTGGTCGGGGCCACCTACAGCATGTTCAACACGGTGCCCGGCGGCTTCGTGCCGGCACAGGATAAACAATACCTGATCGGCTTTGCCCAGCTTCCGGACGGGGCGACCCTCGACCGCACGGAAAGCGTCATCAAGCAGATGAGCGACATAGCCCTGGCACATCCTGGCGTCAGCAACGCGATCGCCTTCCCGGGCTTGTCGATCAACGGTTTCACCATCGGCTCCAATGCCGGCATCGTCTTCGCCGTTCTCGACGACTTCGAGAACCGCAAGTCGCCCGAACTTTCGGGCGGCGCCATTGCCATGGCGCTGAACCAGAAATATGCGGGCATTCAGGATGCGTTCATCGCGATGTTCCCGCCGCCGCCAGTCAACGGTCTCGGCACGACGGGTGGCTTTAAGCTGCAGATCGAAGATCGCGCCGGCCTTGGCAACAAGGTCCTTGACGAAGCCACCAAGGCGGTGATCGCCAAGGCCTACCAAACGCCTGAACTTGCCGGCATCTTCTCGAGCTTCCAGATCAACGTGCCACAGCTATACGCCGATCTCGACCGCGCCAAGGCCGAACAGCTCGGCGTCTCGGTGACTGACGTCTTCGAAACGCTGCAGATCTATCTCGGTTCGCTCTATGTGAACGACTTCAACGCGTTCGGCCGCACATACAGCGTCCGGGTCCAGGCCGACGCCCAGTTCCGCGCCAAGGCAGAGGATATCGGCCAGTTGAAAGTTCGCTCGCAATCCGGCCAGATGATCCCGCTCTCGGCTCTCTTGAAGGTGGATGCAACGACGGGACCGGAACGCACCACGCGTTATAACGGCTTCCTCGCCGCGGATATCAACGGCGGACCCGCACCGGGATTTTCGTCCGGTCAGGCACAGGCAGCGATCGAGAAGATCCTCAACGAGACACTGCCCCCCGGCATCGACTTCGAGTGGACCGACCTGACCTACCAGCAGATCCTTGCCGGCAATTCGAGTATTGTCGTCTTCCCACTCGCTCTGCTGCTCGTCTATCTGGTACTTGCGGCGCAGTATGAAAGCCTCACCCTGCCGATTGCGATCATCATGATCGTACCGATGGGTGTACTGGCCGCATTGACCGGGGTCTGGCTCACAGGTGGCGACAACAACATCTTCACCCAGATCGGTCTAGTGGTGCTTGTGGGACTATCGGCAAAGAACGCCATCCTGATTGTCGAATTCGCGCGTGAGCTGGAATTCGAAGGACGAACGCCGATGCAGGCAGCAATCGAGGCAAGCCGCCTGCGCCTGCGCCCGATTCTGATGACCTCCATGGCTTTCATCATGGGTGTCGTGCCGCTGGTCGTTTCCACCGGCGCCGGTGCGGAAATGCGCGCCGCCATGGGTGTTGCGGTGTTTTCCGGCATGATCGGTGTGACCTTCTTCGGCATCTTCATGACGCCGGTGTTCTACGTGCTGGTGCGTCTGCTGACCGGAAACAGGCCGCTCATCCACCATGAGCGGCAGGCAGCGAACAGCCAGGCCGCCGATGGGGACGCACATCAGATCGCCGCGGAATAACGTGAAAAAAGAAAGGGCGGGATCCGAAGATCCCGCCCTTTTCCTTTAAGCGAGCCTTCCCCTCAAACGATCAGGAACGCCCGGAAGTCATTCACATTGGTTCCCGTCGGGCCGGGAACGAACAGGTCTCCGGCAAGATCGAAGGCCGACCAAGCGTCGTGGCCGGCAAGATAGGTTCGCGCATCGCCACCAGCGGCCCTGATCCTCGCAACCGTCCCACCGTCGCAGAACGCACCCGCATTGTCTTCCGAACCATCGATCCCGTCTGTATCGGCCGCAAGCGCAGTAATTCCCTCCGCACCTTGAAGATCGATGGCGGCCGACAGCAACAGTTCCGAATTTCGGCCGCCCTTGCCATATTTTCCGCCCACAATCGTCACCGTCGTCTCGCCGCCGGAAAGAAGAACCATCGGTTTGGACAGGCCTTGTGCATTGGCCGAAAACTCCAGCGCCAGCGCAGCATGCATGCGGCCGATATCCTTTGCCTCGCCTTCGATACTGTCCGAAAGGATCAACGGTTGAAATCCGAGCTTGCGGGCCTGAGCGGCAGCAGCCTCGAGCGAGACCCGCGCCGAAGCGATGACGTGCACTTCATTGTGCGCAAATGCTTCATCGCCCGGTATGGGGGCACGCTCGTTGCCGATAAATTCGACGACCGAAGCAGGCAGCCCGATGCGGTAATCGCGGATGATGCGGAGCGCCTCTTCGGCACTGCTTGCATCCGGAACAGTCGGACCGGATGCAACAAGCGCCGGATTATCCCCGGGAACGTCGGAAACGACCAGACTGACCACCTTCGCCGGATAGGCCCGCGCGGCCAGACGTCCGCCTTTGATACGCGAGAAATGTTTTCTCACGACATTCATGGCCGAGATCGGCGCACCCGAGGCGAGCAGCGCTTCGTTCAACGCCTTTTCATCCGCCAGAGCGAAATCTTGCGGCGGCGCGGGGAGAAGTGCCGATCCGCCTCCCGAGATCAACGCGACGACGAGATCATCGGGGGTGAGCCCCTCGACATGCCGCAGCAGAGCCTCGGCCCCGGCGATCCCGGCCTCGTCGGGTACGGGATGGGCCGCGGTCAGCACCTGCGTATATCGGCAGGTCTCGACAGGTCCATGACGGGCAACGACCAGCCCCTCGACCCGCTCTCCCCAGGCGCGCTCGAAGGCTGCAGCCATCTGGCTGGCTGCCTTGCCAGCGCCAACAACGATGGTGCGACCTCTCGGCCTTGCCGGCAGGTGCCGGACGATCGCCTCATAAGGGTCGGCGGCGGCAACCGCTACACGGAAAAGGTCTGAAAGGAAGGTACGCGGCTCGAACGTCAAATCATTCTCCGGCGATTTCGATGTCATAGACAAAAATACCGTCGATGCCGCCAATGGCCGCCGCCACGATCTTTGCGCCGGTCTGGCGATGTTCGGGATCTTCAAGGTAAAGATCCCGGGCCGCAGCGTCCCGGAAGTCGACTATAAAGCCCTCCGAGTATCCTTTGTCCATGCCATGTTCGGGGCTGACATTGTCTCCGACATGAACCGCCAGCAAACCGTCGAGTCGAGGCACCAGACCACGGATTTCCGAATAGATCTCAAGCTTCGTCTCAGCCGAAACCTCCGGCCGAAAGCGGATGAAAACGCAATGGCGGATCATCTCAGAAGACCTCCGCCCGCGCACGGGGCCGCGTTTCATTGCGTTCATTGGCAAAGATCGCCGGGGGGAGGGGAGGGCGCTCCCGAATGATATCCGCACCCTTTTCGCCCACCATGATCGTCGGTGCATTGGTATTGCACGAAGGAACCCGCGGCATTACCGAACTGTCGCAGACTCGCAATCCATCGAGGCCATGAACTTTGAGATCCAGTCCGACGACGGCGTCCGGTCCGGTGCCCATCCTGCAGGTCCCGACCGGATGATGATCCGTCTTGGCGTTGGCGCAGCCATAGTCGAATAGTTCTTCGTCGGTTATCGCTTTCGGTCCCGGCAAGCGCTCGGCCAGCACGAAAGGCTTCAACGCCGCTTGTTGCATGATCTCGCGTGCAAGCTTCAGTCCCTCGATCGACATCTTTCTGTCGTGCGGATCTTCCCAGTAGTTCGGATCGATCAGCGGAGCCGCTGCCGGATCGGAGGAGGAAAGGCGCACGGTCCCGCGCGAGCGCGGATGCAGATAGGCCGAATTCAAGGTCACACCGGCATTCCTCAGCTTTTCCACGCCTGCTTCGATACCGGAGCCCAAGCCGAGATGGAACTGAATATCCGGCGAGCGGGCATCCGGATCGGCATACCAGAAGCCACCGGTTTCGAAGAGTGAGGAGGCAACCGGTCCCGTCTGGAACAGGACATACTGGATGCCGGCCCACAGCGTGCGATGGAGTTTCGCCACCCCGTCATAGGTGTGATCGCCGGTGCATTCGGAAATCACGAACAGGTCGAGATGGTCCTGCATGTTGCCGCCGACGCCGGGCAAATCATGTTTCACCTCGACGCCAACCGAGCGAAGATGATCGGCAGGCCCGATGCCGGATTGCAGGAGAAGCTTCGGCGAGCCGATCGCGCCCGATGACACCAGCACTTCGCGCTCCGCCAGGATAATCTCGCGGCCATTGTTGCTGGCGATCTCGACGCCGACGGCGCGCCTGCCCTCGATCACGATCCTCGCGACGCGGGCATTCATCTTTACCGTCAGGTTTTTCCGATCCCTGATTGGCGAGAGATAAGCCAGAGACGCCGACGAGCGGCGGCGGTTGCGCTGGGTGAGTTGGTAGAAGCCAACGCCGGCCTGCTGCCTGCCATTGAAATCGTGATTATAGGGAATGCCGAGTTCCTGGCCGGCGCGGATATAGGCATCGCAGATCGGCAAGGGCGAGACCGGCATGGAAACTCCGAGCGGCCCGCCATAGGAATGATAATCGTCGGCGAAGCGCTGGTTGTCCTCGGCACGCTTGAAATAGGGCAGGACCGAGCGATAGTCCCAGCCTTCGCAGCCTTCCTCCCGTGCCCAGAGATCGTAGTCCCTTGCGTTACCCCGGGTATAGAGCTGGGCATTGATCGAGGAGCCGCCACCGATCACCTTGGCCTGGGTATAGCGCAGCACGCGACCTTTCATGTGCTTCTGCGGCACAGTCTGCCAGCCCCAGCTCGCAACACCCTTGGTCATCTTGGCAAAACCGGCTGGCATGTGAAACAGCGGGTTCCAGTCGCCACCGCCGGCCTCGAGCAGCAGCACACGGACATCGGGGTCCTCACTCAGACGGTTGGCGAGCACGCATCCCGCGGGTCCGGCGCCGGTGATGATGTAATTATAGGTCATGACGTCTTCCTCAAGCCGTTCGTCCCCTTCCCTCAAGGGGAGGGGAAATCACAATCTTCCAATCGACAGCCCGCCATCGAGGTCGATCACTGAGCCAGTCGCGAAGGCAAACCGGCCGGAGGCAAGCGCGGAAACCACCCCGCCAATGTCATCCGGCTCGCCCCAGCGCCGCATCGGAACCAGTCCCCCAGCAATCAGGGCGTCATATTTCCCCGCAACGCCGGCCGTCATGTCGGTCCTGATAATGCCCGGACGGATCTCGAAAACGGCGATGTCCTTCTCGGCCAGATAGAGTGCCAACCCCTTGCTGAAAGAGGAAAGCCCCGCCTTGCTCATGCAGTAATCGAGCCTTTCAGGTGAGCTCAGTTCTGCCGAAACGGAGGTGATGTTGACGATGCTCCTCTTGCCCGCCGGTGGGCGCGAGGCCAGCATCGCCCGCAGTACGGCCTGCGTGAAAAACACCGTGCCACGCAGGTTGGTGGCGATGATCCGGTCGAAATTCTCCGGCGTCAGGCCAAGGAAATCGCCCCGGACCACCGACCCCATCCCGGCGTTGTTGACGAGACAATCGATCCGACCGAAGCAGGTCATGATCTTTCCGATGGTCGCGTCATGATCCGTGACATCGGCAAGATCTGCTTCGAAATAGGCGGCTTTGACGCCGCGTGCATCGAGATCCGCCAGTACGGTTTCCTCTGCGCCATATGGCCCGAGACCGGTTATGGCGAGGTCGAACCCATCGGCGGCAAGCGCCCTGGCGATGCCGAGGCCAATGCCGCGCCGGCCGCCGGTGACAATTGCAAGCGGGCGGGAACCGGTCATGACCTCAGGTCCTCCGATGCGATGTGATCGGCAACGCGCAGCGCTTGGGCCGCAACCGTCAGCGCCGGATTGACCGCCGCCGAGGTTGGCAGGAAGCCGGCATCGACCACGAACAGGTTTGGATGGTCATGGGCGCGGCAATAGACATTGAGCGGCGATGTAGCCGGGTCATGCCCCATCTTCACCGTGCCGCACTGATGGGATGGCGTGCGCTTGTCGAACGGGCGCGACAACACGATCGGGAAGCCCGCCTTATTCAACACGCCTTTCAGCTTGCGCACGAGATCGAGATGAGCACCCCAGTTGGTGCGGTGCCATTTGAGAACGATCCGGTCGCCATCGACCATGATCCGGCTTTCGGGATGCGGGATATCCTCGCTCATCGCGTAGAAATCGATAGCATGAGCGGAAATCCGACCCAGCAGCCATTCCGGCACCCTCGGCATGTTCGCCTTCAGAATCGCACCAGAAACCCGGCCCAGTAGCTGAACATTGCCGAGTGGCGGCCCGCCCTCGCCATCCGAGAGATAGAAATCGTTGAAACCGAAGGTCTTTTGGTAAACGCTATCATTTCGGTAGGTGGGCGAGATCGCCAGCACCGCGCTCGAATTGTGGTTCATGAAATTGCGGCCGACCTGATCCGACCTGTTGGCAAGTCCACCGGGGTGGCGCTCATCTGCCGAACGCAGCAGCAGCACCGCCGACTGAACCGCTCCCGCCGACAGGATCACCAGCTTCGGCGACACTTTGCGCTGCTCACCGTCCTTTACGTAATGAACGGTTTCAATTCGCTTACCGTCTGGCCCAACTTCGAGACGGGTAACACGCGAGCCCGTCTGCAGCGTGATGTGTTCATGCTTCAGGGCATAGGCAAGCGCCGCCGTCTCGGCATCCATCTTCCCGTCATTCGCATTCGGATGGGCGTCCCACGGCGTCTTCGCTTTTGCCAGCCAACGTTCGATATCGATGCCAAGCGGCAGCGAATACGGATGCATGCCGATGGATTTCAGCTGTTTGCGAACCCTGGCGATTGCCGGTTCGTCCGGAACCGGCGCAAAGGGGTAGGGGAGGGAGTGCTTCGGCTCCGTCGGATCCTCACCCAGACTTCCCCGCACCATGAAAAGCTGCTCGGCCCGGGAATACCAGGGTTCCAGTTCTTCATAAGGGAATGGCCATGCCGGCGAGACACCCTCGCGGTGGGCCATCTCCTCGAAATCCTCGCGGCGGTAACGCACCAGCACCGCCCCGTAGAATTTCGAGTTGCCTCCGACATAATAGTAATTGCCGGGATTGAAGGCCTGGCCTCCATGTTCGTACCACATCTCCTTCGGCCGGAAGTATCCGCGCTGGAAGATGGCTCGCTGGTCCCGGTTTTCCGGCCGATCGGCGATGTGGTCGCCCGCTTCCAGGATCAGGATAGAGGCGCCGGTCGACGCCAGTCCGGCGGCCGCGGTCGATCCGCCGATGCCAGAGCCGATGATGACGATATCCGGGTTACTGGTCATCTTGCTGTCTCCCGCATCCGTATCAGGCAATCCGCGCCTGCGTCTGCGGGTCGAAGTAGACGGCCTTGTCGAGATTGAAGGCGAGGCGAGCCGTCTGACCGGCATGGATGTGAGCGTCCGCCCTCAGCCGTGCGACGATCTCCTTGCCGCCGAGATGGGTGACGGCGAAAGTGTCGGCGCCGGCGGGCTCCACCACTTCGATTAGGCAATCGCCCTCGGCAAGCAGCCTGGCGTTGCGGTCGGCCCCGTCCGGATCGGTTAGCGCCTCTGGCCGGATGCCGAACATCACTTGCCGCCCGGCATGGGCAGCCAGCGCCTGCTTATCAGCCGAAACGGGAAGCCGGAGCGGCTCTCCGCCGCCTCGCGAGAGAAGAACCGACAGTCCGGCGTCGTTCTTCTCAACGGTCGCCTCCAGCAGGTTCATCGCCGGAGAGCCCATGAAATCCGCAACGAACATGTTGGCCGGATTGTTGTAGATCTCGGCCGGGGAGCCGAACTGCTGCAAAACACCCTCCTTCAGCACCGCGATCTTGGTGGCGAGCGTCATCGCCTCGATCTGGTCGTGGGTAACGTAGACGATCGTGGTCTTCATCCGGTGATGCAGACGCTTGATTTCCGTGCGCATGTCGACGCGCAGCTTGGCATCGAGGTTCGACAGCGGCTCGTCGAACAGGAAGACCTGCGGATTGCGAACCAGCGCGCGGCCCATCGCGACGCGCTGGCGCTGGCCCCCGGAAAGCTGGCTCGGCTTGCGGTCAAGCAGATGGCCGATCTGCAGCATGTCAGCCACCTGATGGATGGCTTTTTCGCGCTCTTCCTTCGGCACGCCACGGATTTCCATGCCGAAGGCGATGTTCCCTGCGACCGTCATGTTCGGGTAGAGCGCGTAAGACTGGAACACCATGGCGATGTCGCGCTTGGAAGGATGAAGGTCGGCAACGGAGCGTCCGTTGATCTCAATGTCGCCGGATGTGATCGGCTCAAGCCCGGCAATGGTGTTGAGAAGCGTGGACTTGCCGCAGCCTGAAGGGCCGACAAGCACGAGAAAGCCGCCTTCCTCGATCTCGATATTGATGTCCTTCAGGATTTCCAGCGCGCCGTAGGACTTGCGCAGATGGCTGATCTTGAGAAACGACATGGGTCTTATCCTTTCACGGCGCCGGACATCAGGCCGCGGACGAAGTAGCGGCCGGAAACGATGTAGACGATGAGGGTTGGCAGGGCGGCGAGGATCGCGCCGGCAAAGTGGACGTTGTATTCCTTCACGCCCGTCGAGGAGGACACGAGGTTGTTGAGCGCGACCGTCATCGGTGTCGTCGCCGCACCCGAGAACGAAGCCCCGAACAGGAAGTCGTTCCAGATGTTGGTGAACTGCCAGATGACGGAAACGACGATGATCGGACCGGACGAGGGCAGCAGGATGCGCCAGAAGATCTGGAAGAAGCTTGCGCCGTCGATCTGCGCGGCCCGAACCAGTTCGGTCGGGAACGCCTCGTAGTAGTTGCGGAAATAGAGCGTGGTAAAGCCCAGCCCATAGACCACATGCACGAGGATCAGGCCCCAGATCGATCCGGCAAGGCCGATTACACCAAGCACGCGGGCCATGGGGATCAGCACGATCTGGAACGGGATGAAGCAGGACAAAAGCAGCATGCCGAAGAAGATGTTGGAGCCGCGAAACTGCCACTTGGTCAGCACATAACCGTTGAGTGCGCCGACAAAAGTGGAAATGACGACTGCCGGCACCACCATCAGGATCGAATTGATGAAGAACGGCCTGAGGCCCGTCGGCTGGACCCCGATCTGCGCCGTCGACCAGGCAGAAATCCAGGGTTCGAAGGTCCATGTCTGCGGCAGATTCAGCATTCCGCCCTGACGGATCTCGTCCAGTGGCTTCAGCGAATTCACCACCATGACGTAGAGCGGTAGCATGTAGTAGACCGCAAAGAGGATCAGCGCGGCATAGATCAGGGCGCGTGTCAGATGTCCGTGCGAAATGGCATTCTGGGGGTTTGCGGTACCGCTCATCAACGTTTTCCTCCGCGAACTTCCGAATAGAGGTAGGGGATGATGATGGAGAAAATCATGATCAGCATGATGATAGCCGACGATGCGCCGATCCCCATCTGGTTGCGGGTGAAGGTGTAGGAATACATGAAGGTCGCCGGCAACTGCGTCGCCTGGCCGGGGCCACCGCCGGTGAGGGCGATAATCAGGTCGTAGGCCTTGATCGCAAGATGGGCGAGCACGACGAAGGCTGACAGGAAGACAGGACGCATCAGTGGAATGATGATGCGGCGGTAGATCGTGATGCTTGAGGCGCCATCGACCTGTGCGGCTTTTATCATCTCGTTGTCTACGCCTCGGAGCCCCGCAAGAAACATCGCCATGACGAAGCCCGAGGACTGCCACACTGCAGCGATGACAACGCAGTAAATGGCAAGCTTGTTGTCCTTGATCCAGGTGAAGGTGAAGCTTTCCCAGCCCCAGAGGTGCATGGTGTTTTCAAGCCCGATGCCCGGATCGAGGAACCATTTCCAGGCCGTGCCGGTCACGATGAAGGAAAGCGCCATCGGATAGAGATAGATCGGCCGGAGAAAGCCTTCGCCACGGATCTTCTGATCGAGCAGGATCGCGAGAAACAACCCCAGCACCGAGCAAATCAGGATATAGAGCGAGGCGAAGATCGCCAGGTTCGAGATCGAGCGCCACCAGTGGGGCAGGGCCCAGAGCTTGTAATAGTTCTCCAAGCCGATGAAATTGTAGGACGGCAGCATCTTGCTGTCTGTCAGCGACAGATAGCCGGTATAGGCGATGAAGCCGTAGACGAAGAGAAGAATGACGACGAAGCTGGGCGCCAGCACAAGCTTGGGCAATAGCTCCTGAAGTCGGCTGCGGCTATCCATGATCGCGACACCGTTCGATAGTGAGTTTTGTTTTCTCGAGCCCGGCCCCTTTTTGGGGGCGCGCGCACCTCTTACGCGAAGAGCGGGGCAGGGACCGGAGCCCTTGGCAAATTCTCTCCCCGGAAACCGGGGAGAGAGACCGGGAGATTTCTCCGGCTTATTTCGCGCCTTCGACAGCGGAGACGAGTTCCTTTACGGCATCCTCGGAAGAAAGCTCGCCGTTGAACTGGCGCGTCACAACGTCGTAGATCGCATTCTTCACAGCCGCCGGGTTGGCATGGCCGTGGGCCATCGAACCATAGAGGCGGCCGTTCTTGTCAGCGTCGGCGAGGTCGGCGATCGCCTTCTTGCCGCAGGCGTCAAAGGCCGTATCCGGAACATCCGTACGGGCCGGGGCCGAACCCTTGACCACGTTGAAGGCCGACTGGAAGGTCGGGCTTTCGATTGCCGAGGCCATGGCGAGCTGTGCCGGAACCTTGTCGGCGGCAACCTTGAACATGGCGAACTGGTCGGAGTTGAAGGTTACTGCGCCCTGGGTACCCGGGAAGCGCATGCAGACGAAATCTTCGCCCGGCTTCTTGCCGGCCTTGATGAATTCACCCTTGGCCCAGTCGCCCATGAACTGCACGCCGGCCTTGCCTTCGATCACCATGGCGGAAGCAAGGTTCCAGTCCCGGCCCGAGAAGTTGTCATCGACATAGGAGCGCAGCTTCGTCATGCGGTCGAAGGCTTCCTTCATCTTGTCGGAACCTAGCGTTTCCGGGTCAAGGTCGATGAAGGCCTTCTTGTAGAAATCGTCGCCGAGCGAAAGCACGACGCCATCGAAGATGGTCGCATCCTGCCAGGGCTGGCCACCGTGCGCGACGGGGGTGATGCCCTGTTCCTTGAACTTGTCGAGGAGCGCGATCAGTTCGTCCCAGTTCGCCGGTTCCGTGCCGCCAGCCTTGTCGAGAGCGGCTTTGTTGATCCACAGCCAATTGGTCGAGTGAACGTTCACCGGCGCAGCGATCCAGTGACCGTCATACTTGGAGAACTTCTGCAGCGCAGCCGGGATCACCTTGTCCCAGCCCTCCTTGGAAGCGGTTTCGTCGAGATTGCCGAGCGCGCCTTCCTTGGCCCAGTCGAGAATGTCGAAGCCGAGCATCTGCACGGCAGTCGGCGCATTGCCGGCCGTAACACGGGCGCGTAATACGGTCATCGCCTCAGTGCCGCCGCCGCCGGCGACCGGCATGTCGGTCCAGCTGATACCCTTGGCTTCCAGATCCTTCTTGAGAACGTCGAGGGCAGCAGCCTCGCCGCCCGAAGTCCACCAATGCAGCACTTCGACGCTTTCGGCGGCCTGGGCAATCCCGGCCATCATCGTCAATGCCACTGCAGTCGTCGTCAGAAACTTGCGCATCGTAATCCTCCCGTTTGCAAGTTCAAATGCGGATGTTCCGCCGATGCCCGCCTCGCTCCTCGCCTGCGGGCATATTTATGGACGTCCTTCTCGCCCACCAATTTGAAACGTTATAAATTCCTGTGAGTCAATAGCCGTTTCAGCAACTCCATCACTCCCGAGAATTATTTGTGCAGCGCATCAAAATAAGGAAAATAAGGCCAGGCGAACTGCTCTCGGTATCTTTTTGGTCGGAAATTATAACGTTTCACTTTCCGATTGAACACAACGGCCGCCCGGAGTAGGCTCCGACCTTCGAACATAGAGATACCAGCGCCAAGATCGTGCCGAAAACCGATACCCCGACGAGCCAGGAAGGACGAAGACGCAAATCCGCAAAGCCGACGCTGCGAACCATTGCAGAGCTGACCGGACTTGCCGTAACTACCGTCTCCCGCGCGCTTGCCGATGATCCTCTGATCAACATCGATACGCGCCGCCGCATCCATCAGGCCGCTGCGGATGTCGGCTATATGCCCGACCGCGCCGCCCAGAGGTTGAAAACCGGTCGGACGAATGTCGTGGGCGTCCTGCTCGACCCGCATGAGGAAATCCTCGGGTTCGGCACCTCGCTGATGCTTGGCCTGACGCAAGCGCTTGCCGGCACGCCCTATCACCTGATCGTCATGCCGAGCTTCGTGAAGTCCTCGAATGCGGAAGCCGTCGACTACATCATTCGCAACAATCTGGCGGACGGGCTGATTTTCACCCGCACCGAGCCGCTCGACCCTCGCGTCCGGTTGCTGATCGAAAAGGACTTCCCCTTCGTCACCCATGGGCGCAGCGAATTCTCGACACCCCATCCCTATGTTGATTTCGACAGCTTCGCCTTTGCCTATGAGGCCGCACGCCGGCTTCTGGCCAAGGGAAGGTCGCGCCTTACCATCATCCTGCCGCCGCGCAACCTGACCTTCAGCCAGCATATGCGCCACGGCTTCATGACCGCTATTCGCGAGGCCGGCGCATCCTTCGAGATCCCCGAGGATCTCGACCTCGATTCTCCGGCCGGCGCAATCCGCAACCACTTCCGCGAACGAGCGGCACTCAGCGATCCGCCAGACGGACTGATCTGTCCCGGCGAAGTCTCTGCTCTTGCGGCCCTTGCCGGGCTTGGCGAGGCCGGTTTGACCCTTGGCCGGGAGTTCGACATGGTGGCGAAGCAGACCTCGCGCCTGCTCAGCGACATCCAACCCGGCATCGAAACCATCTACGAAGACCTGACCGCTGCCGGCGAGGAGCTCGGCAAGCTGCTGCTGCGACGCATCAGAGGCGAGGCGGCCGACACGCTGCAGATCCTGCAGCCGCCGCAGCCAAGCTTCGAAACCATCGCAGACTGAACTGCCGGTATCCCGTCGCATTCTCCGATGTTGGGTCCAGGGCTTCATCATGACGACCTCAGCGCGGCATCCACCAGCCGGTACGGGCACCGATATGCATGTTGAGCGTCTTGCTTTCGGTATAATCCTCCACCGCATGACGGCCGAGTTCGCGACCGAGTCCGGACTGCTTGTAGCCGCCGAAGGGAAGCTCGGACGCTCCGTCCATGAAGGTGTTCATCCAGATCGTGCCGGCTCGAACCTTCCGCCCGATCGTCAGGCAGGTATCGAAATTCTGGCTCCAGACGCCGGCTGACAGGCCATAGTCGACCGCATTGGCAATCTCGATCGCCTCTTCGACGGTTTCGAATGTCAGGACGGAAAGAACCGGCCCGAAAACCTCCTCGCGGGCGACGGCCATGGCCGGTGTTACCTCGGAGAGAATGGTCGGCGCCATGAATTGGCCGACGCCGAGCTCAAGCGCTTCTCCGCCATGAGCGACCTTCGCGCCACCGCTTTTCGCCCCCGAAACATAGCCGGCAATCTTTTCCATGTGCTGCGGCGTGATGATCGCGCCGACCTGGGTCGTCGGGTCGAGCGGATCGCCGACACGCACTTTTTTCGCCAGTTCGGCGATACGCTCAATCGCATCGCTCGCTATGCTCTTATGCAGAATGAGGCGGGAACCGGCATTGCAGCATTCGCCGGCGTTGAAATAGGCGCCGAACACCGCGGCGTCGATAAAGGCGTCGAGATCGGCATCCGGGAAGACGATTTGCGGGTTCTTGCCGCCGAGTTCCAGCGATACTTTCTTCAGGGTCTGGGCGGCATTGGCCATGGTCAGCTTGCCGACACCGGTAGAACCGGTAAACGACACCATGTCGACCTCGGCATGGGTCGTCATGACCGCGCCGACCTCGGGGCCGGTTCCCGTGACAATGTTGACCACGCCAGCCGGGACGCCTGCTTCAGCCAGAATTTCGCCCAGCACCAGCGTCGAACCCGAGGTCAGTTCCGACGGTTTGACCACCGTCGTGCAGCCGGCAGCCAGTGCGAAGGGGAGCTTCTGACCGACGATCAGGAAGGGGAAATTCCACGGCGTGATGATCGAGACGACACCGATGGCTTCCCGCAGTACGACGCCAAGCGTCCCGTCGCCAAGCGTGTTGTAGCTTTCGCCATGCAGATCGCGCGCAAGCGCTGCGGCATAGCGCCAGATATCGACGGCACCGGCGATTTCACCACGCACCTGCGTAATCGGTTTGCCGGCCTCGATGGCATCGAGATAGGCGATTTCCTCCAGCCGAGCAGCAATCAGATCAGCGGCTTTCAGCAGGATGGCGGAACGCTCGGATGCCGTCATGCGCGGCCAGGGTCCCTTGTCGAAGGCACGACGGGCGGCGGCAATCGCCTTCTCCGCATCGGCCTTGGTGCCGGCCTGAAAACGGCTGACGACCACGCCATGGCTCGGTGCGGTGCGTTCGATTGTGCCGCCATCGGCGGAAGACACCCACGCGCCATCGACCAGCATCCTGAAATCACGGACCTTGAGGTCGAGAAGCGCCTTCGGGCTCACCAGAATTGTCATCACCACTCTCCCTTGAATACAGCGGGGCGCTTTTCGCCAAATGCGGCGACGCCCTCTTTCAGATCTGCAGTCTTGGCAACGAGGATCGAGCCAAGCGCCTCCACGGCAGAACCGTCGTCTTCTCCATTGGCGACAGCGATCATCAGCTTCGCCACCTCAAGCGCCGCCGGCCCGCGCTGCGCAACGCGTTCGGCATAGCTCCTCGCGGCATCGAGGACCGTTCCGGTGTCCACCACGGCATCTATGATACCGAGCGACTGCGCTTCTTCCGCGCTGAACATCTCGCCGCCCAGCACCATTCGCCTGACGACCTGAGCGCCAAACCGATGCACCAACCGCTGCGTTCCCGACCATCCCGGCACCATGGCGAGGCTCGTTTCAGGCAAACCGATCTTCACTTGCCGCTCGGCAATCCTGATATCCGCAACGCCGGCGAGTTCGAGCCCGCCACCCAGCGCATGTCCGTTGATCGCGGCGATCAGAGGCACCCGTAATGTTGCCAGACGCTCGAAAACGCGATGGCCGAAGCGAACCCATGCATGGCCAAACTCGTTGGCCGTCATGCCGCTCCATGCCTTGATGTCTCCGCCGGCGGAAAAGGCCTTGCCATCACCGGTCAAGATGGCCACCCGGATGCGCCCATCGGCTTCCACCGTGTCGCAGGCCGCAGCAAGCGCCTTCAGCATGTCGATATCGAGCGCATTTAGCTTCTCGGGGCGGGAAACGGTGAGGATCGCCACCGCACCTTCAACGTCGATGCGAACCTCAGCCATGGAAGACACCCTCCAAAACCCGCTGCGGCTTTGTTGGCAGTGAGAGGCCGATCGGCGCTTCCGCGAAGAGAGCGGCGTCCATCACTTTCAGATCATCCGCGACGATCAGCGGGAATTCCGACTGGTCGAGAATGTGGGCCTGAAGATCGACGCCCGGAGCAATCTCCGTCACGACGATACCGGCGGGCGTCAGCTCCATCACGCAACGCTCGGTGACATAGGTGATGTCCTGCCCCTGCTCGATGGCTCGCTTGCCGGAGAAGGTCACATGCTCGACCTCGTTTACGAGCTTGCGAAGCTTGCCTTCCTTCTCGATGACCAGCTGGCCGTTCTCCATGCCAAGTTTGGCTCCCGCATTGAACATGCCGGAGAAGACGATCTTCCGTGCCCGTGCCGTGATATCGACGAACCCGCCGGCACCTGCCGTCACATGCGGTCGGAAAGCGAGCTTCGACACATTGACCGAACCGTCGCGTCCGATTTCCAGGAAGGACAACAGCGAGGCATCGAAGCCTGCCCCCTGAAAATAGGTGAACTGATAAGGAGACGGCATGAAGGCATCGGCATTCGAGGCGCAGCCGAAGGCGAAGTCAAGAAGCGGCACACCACCGACGGCACCCTGTTCGATGGCCCAGGTCACGGAGCCGTGCAGACCTTCTTCCAGCAGGACGCGCGGCACGTTTGCCGAAATGCCGAAGCCGAGATTGACCACGCTGCCGGCCTCAAGCTCCTGTGCGACCCGGCGGGCAATCACCTTCTGGATATTGAATTCCGGCACACGGAAGCTGTCCAGCGGGCGGAAGATTTCGCCCGAGATCGCAGGATCGTAAAGCGTCTGGGTCGTCTGCTTCTGGTCGGGATCGACCACGACATAATCGACCAGCATGCCCGGCACCCGGACATCATGGGGCTTCAGAGAGCCTTCCTTGGTGATCCGCTTGACCTGGGCGATGACGATGCCGCCGTTGTTGCGGGCGGCGAGCGCCTGATCGAGACCACCGAGATAGGCGCCCTCGTGTTCATAGGTGAGATTGCCGCGCTCGTCGGCGGTCGTTGCCCTGATGATTGCGACCTTCGGCACGATGGCCGGGAAATAAAGCCATTCCTCGCCTTCGAACGGCAGCTTTTTTACCACCGGTTCGCGGCTTGCGGCCTCGTTCATGGCGCAGCCCTGACGCGCGGGATCGACGAAGGTTTCGAGGCCCACCTTGGTCAGGACGCCCGGCCGTTTCGCAGCGGCTTCGCGATGCATGTCGAACAGGATGCCCGAGGGAATGTTGTAGGCCGGAATTTCGTTGTTGGTAATCATCTGCCAGATCAGCGGTGGCTCTGCCGTCGAAGGTCCGGAAGGGTAGGACCCGCCGATGATACGCGCGAGCAGGCCCTTGCGGGCGATATGGTCGACACCCTTGATGCCGCTCATGTCGCCGGCCGCAATCGGATGCAGTGTGGTAATCTCGCGTGGATGGCCGGTCGCCTCGAAGCGCTCGCCGATGGCTTTCAGCATGAGATCAGGGCAACCGAGACCGCTCGACGAGGAAACGGTGACGATGGCGCCATCGGGGATCAGGGCAGCGGCTTCCGCCGGAGTAATATGCTTGCTCATGGACGTGAACTCAAAATCCCGTTTCGACCTTGACTGCCTGGCTGGCCTTCGCTGCCTCGACGACCGCAAGCCCCGTAGCCAGCGACCAGATGCCATCCTCGGCCGTTGCCGACGGCTTGCCTTCGCCAACGACGGCGGCATGGAAAGCCTTGAGCGCCGTCTCATAGAGGTTGTGCTGATCGAGAGGCAGCTCGTGCTCTCCGGACGCGTCGCGCAGAACGACGGTACCCACCGGCTTCTGGGTCATCACATTGCGAGCGATCAGTGAGCCCTCGGTGCCATGCACCTCGAAACCGGTTTCCGCGAACTTCGTGGTAAAGCCGTCATGGAATTGGGCGATCAGTCCGGACTCGAAGCGCATGACGCCCATCACGGCGTCTTCCAGACCCGCCTTGCCCATGCCGCCAGTCTGCGAAAAGGCGATCACCTCGACCGGATTTTCGCCGAGCACGAAACGAAGCGTATCGGCATCGTGCACGGTGATATCGAGGATCACACCGCCGCCGGCCTGCGGCTTGTCCAATCGCCAGCCCTGCAGATGCGGCGGCAGATAGACCGCATGGAAAACACGAGCGGAAAGCGGCTTGCCGATCCGGCCATCCGCGATTGCCTGATGCATGGCCGTGTGGCTGGCGGCATTGCGCAAATGATGATTGGTCCCCAGGATCACGCCGGCATCGGTTGCGGCCTTTGCCATCGCATGCGCATCCTCCAGCGAAAGAGCGAGCGGCTTTTCACAGAGGACATGCTTGCCGGTCTTGGCGGCAGCGATCGCCTGTGGCGCATGAAGCTCGTTGGTGGTGGAAATGTAGACGGCATCGACCGAGGCATCGCCCAGAAGTTCCTCGACACTGGTAACGGCCTTGGGAATACCGTTTTCCGCGGCGTAAGCCTGCCCACGCTCGGCATTCGTGCTCATGACCGAGACGACGTCGCCTCCGGCCGCGCGGATCGCATCGATCACCCACTCACGGGCAATCGTGCTTGCGCCGATCAATCCCCATCGGACAGTCATGCCATCTTCCTCCCGAATATTCCCTGTCCGGCGCCGCAGCTCTCCCTGACCACGAGGCGCACAGCGCCCGTGATTGCTTCCGCATCCGCCTTGTCTGCATTGATCTGCTTCAGCAGAAGCTGGGCAGCGCGCCGGCCCATGCCCTGCGGATCGACCGCAATCGTCGTCAGCGCCGGCACTGCCGTCTGCGCCTCGATCACATCGTCGAAACCGACGACGGCGAAGTCGCGGCCGGGCTCCAACCCCCGCGCCCGAAGACCATCGCAGACGCCAAAAGCAGCTGCATCATTGAAACAGACTGCACCCGTTGGCTTTTCCGCCAGCAGCATCGCCCGGCCGATCGCCTCCACGCCACCGGCCCGCGACGGCGCGGACGGCACGACCAGATCCGCGCTGAATTCCAGTCCCGCAGCAGCCATGGCCGCGCGATAGCCTTCCAGGCGCTCGGCAAAGACCACGGTATCGGCAAAGCCGCCGATAAAGGCGATGCGACGATGGCCAAGTGAAACCAGATGCTCGACCGCAGCCTCCGTTCCCGCCCGGTTGTCGGACACGAGAGACGACACCTTGGCGCCCGGCACATTGCGCACCACAAGCACAACCGGAATGCCGGCGGCAACGAGCGGCTTCAGATCCTTCGCTGCCGTTCCACGCGCAGGCGAGACGATCAGGCCCGATACCCCATGCTCGCGCATCGAGGCGATCACCTCGCTCTGCCGGTCGATGCTCTCTCCGGTATTGGCGAGAAACTGCACGAAGCCGGCCGATTGCACGACCATGTCGACGCCGACCGCAAGCTCGGCAAAGAAGCTGTTGGTCAGATCGTTGACGACAACGCCGACGATCTTCGACTTGGCATTCGACTGGCGCAGGTTGGCCGCACCGCGATTGTAGACATAACCGAGATCCCGCATTGCGGAGTTGACCTTGGCCCGGGTCGCCTCCCCTACGAGAGGAGAACCCTGCAGGACGAGCGATACCGTCGACTTCGACACACCGGCCGCCTTCGCGATATCGACGACGGTGACCCGTCCCTTGCTCATCCGTTCTCCTCCCGGGACTTTCGTCCGTTCTTGGCGCTAGATAATTGGAACGTTCCAAATATGTCAAGCGCCAATCCATGGAATCTCTGCGCCAGGTAGCTAGATCGCTAAAAACGAAGAAATATTTCTAATTTTTCCACAAATCATCCGCCACAACGCCACTTAACCATCATTGATTGATCGAAAGAAATTTCTTGAATTTTGGAACGTTCCAAATTATTCAGCAAAAACTTCAGAGGAGGATGAAGATGACCGAGAGCCTGAAACTGCCCGATGAAGGCGAAACCGTTCGCGAGTATCAGCTGGTTGGGACGCCGATTGCCCGCCCCGCCTCGCCGCCGGTTTTCAATCGCATTGCCTATGCGGCGGCTCATGTCGTCTCCGATCCGTTTCGTGATGCAGATCCCTGGAACCGGCCCCAAGTCGACTGGGAAACGACCATGGCATTCCGCCACCATCTATGGAGCCTCGGCTTCAAGATCGCCGAAGCGATGGACACTTCCCAGCGCGGCATGGGCCTCGACTGGGTCGGAGCGCAGGAACTCATCAGCCGCTCGCTCGCAGAAGCACGGTCGGTGAAAGGCGCCGATCTCGCCTGCGGCGCGGGCACCGACCAACTCGCGCCCGCTGACACCCGCTCGCTCGACGATGTCATCGCCGCCTATGAGGAACAGATCGGCTTCATCGAAAAACACGGCGGCCGCGCCATCATGATGGCGAGTCGTGCATTGGCACGCGTTGCCAAGTCGCCGGAAGATTATGCTTATGTCTACGGACGCATCCTGTCCCAGACCAAAGACAAGGTCGTTCTCCACTGGCTGGGAGAGATGTTCGACCCGCAGCTAGCCGGCTACTGGGGCTCGCAGAGCTTCGAGGCGGCGCTCGATTGCGTGATCGATATCATCGAGGCGAACAGGGACAAGGTCGAGGGTATCAAGATCTCCCTGCTGGATAACGCCAAGGAGATCGAACTGCGCCGCCGCCTGCCGGAAGGCGTGCTCTGCTTCACCGGCGACGATTTCAACTATGCCGAACTGATCGAGGGAGACGGCACGCGCTACAGCCATGCGCTGCTCGGCATCTTCGACGCCGTCGCCCCCTCCGCCTCAAAGGCGCTTGCGGCTCTGGCGGCCGGCGATACCTTAACCTTCCGCGCGGTGATCGAACCGACCGTACCCCTCTCCCGCAAGATCTTCGAAAGCCCGACCCAATATTACAAGGCAGGTGTCGTTTTCCTTGCGTGGCTGAACGGGCATCAATCGCATTTCAGCCTGCCGGCCGGCATGCAGTCGGCGCGCGGGATCCTGCATTATGCCGATATCTTCCGGCTGGCCGACCGGGCGAACGTACTCGACAAGCCGGAGCTTGCGGCAAAACGCATGAAGAGCCTGCTCGGCGTTTACGGCATCGAGTGAGGCCGGCCGGGCTTCTCTCACCGTTTTCGATCACACCGGAACGGATGAAATCTCAACCGTATTCCGGAAAGCGCGGTGTGCTGGCCAGCAGCTTCTTTGTATAGGCGTTCTTCGGGTTTGCGAGGATCTCCCGGGTCGGGCCGCTTTCCACGATCCGACCCCGCTCGAGAATGACCAGTTCCTCGCAGAGCAGCGCGACGAGGCTGATGTCGTGAGATACCAGCACCAGCGTCACGGTGTTCGACAACTCTTTCAGGAGCTCGACGATCCGCACGCGAGTGGAAAGATCGAGCGCGCTGACCACCTCGTCCGCAAGGATGATTTCCGGCCGGGAAACGATAGCGCGGGCGATCGCGATGCGCTGGCGCTGTCCGCCGGAAAATTCGTGCGGATAGCGGGATGCCGCATCGGCAGGCAGCCCGACGGAAGCCAGCGCCTCGGCAACCGCCTGTTTCGGATCGAAACCCGTCTTCAGCGACCGGATCGGCTCGGCGATGATATCGAAAACCGACTGACGCGGATCGAGCGAGGAGTAAGGGTCCTGAAAAACCGCCTGCATCGAACGCCGGAAATCCCGCATGTACGCGCGGTTTGCAAGATCGACCGCCCCGCCCTTCAGTGCGATCTCGCCTGCGACAGGGCTCGCCAGCCCCAACAGCAGGCGCAGCATGGTCGTCTTGCCGGAACCGGATTCACCGACAATGCCGAGATTGCGGCCGGCCTCGACCTTAAGGCTCACACCGTCAAGCACGCGCTGTCCGCGCCCGTAGCCGAAGGTGACGTTCTTCATCTCGAGCAGGGTCATAGCGCTCTCCTGAGGGCCTGATCGAAGGAGCGCGCGGCAGCGAGAAGACCTTGCGTGTAAGCGTGCTGCGGACGGCGGAACACTTCTCCAACCGGTCCCTGCTCGACGAGCCTACCCTGCTGCAGCACCACGACACGCTCTGCGGCCATCGCCACCACCGGTAGGTCATGGCTGATGAACAGTAGCGCCATTCCGCTTTCCCGGACGAGGCTTTCGAGCAGTTTCAGGATTTCCGCCTGGGTGGTCACGTCGAGCGCGGTGGTCGGCTCATCCGCGATCAGGAGCCTGGGCCGGCAGGCAAGCGCCATGGCGATGGCCGCGCGCTGGCGCTGGCCGCCGGAAATCTCATGCGGCCAGGAATTTGCGATGCGCGCCGGATCCGGCAGAAGCACGCGCTCCAGCAGGCCGATCACTTCACCATCGACGGCCGACCTGTCGAGGCTCAAGTCATCCCGGCGACGGCGGCGGCGCACCACTTCCGCCACCTGCCGCCCGATCTTCATCAGCGGATCGAGCGCGGTCAACGGCTCCTGAAACACGGTTGCGGCGACATCCCCCCGAAGCGGAACGAGTTCGCGGTCAGACGCGCCGATGACCTCTCTGTCACCGAGACGAACCGAACCTTCAGCAGACATGCCATCCGCGAGAAGACCGATGGCGGCGAGCGCGGTTAGCGACTTTCCCGAACCGGATTCTCCGATCAGGCCAACGCGTTCGCCGGCCGAAACGGAGAACGATACGTCGGAGACGAGCACACGCCCGCCTGCCCTGATCGTCAGGTTTTCGACCTTGAGGATATCGCTCATCGGCGCCTCCTGCGGGTTGGATCTCCGAAATCGCGCAGGCCGTCCGCGAGCAGGTTAAGGCCGATTACCAGCGAGACCAGCGCAATGCCTGGAGCGACCGCGCCGAAGGGCGCGGTATAAACTGTCCCCTGTGCTTCCTGCAGAAGACGTCCCCAGGACGAATTCGGCGGCGGCGCGCCAAGCCCGAGATAGGAAAGCGAGGCTTCCGCGATGACGGCAAGACCGAACTGCAGCGCCAGATTGACGATCAGCGTCGGCCAGATGTTCGGCAGCACATGAATGAAGACGACGGCCGGCCACGAGGTCCCCGAAACGCGCGAAGCGGTGATGTAGTCCATGGCCAGCACGCGCTTGGCAAGGATGCGGGTCAGCCGGGCGATGATCGCGGAACTGGCGATCCCGATGGCAAGGATCGCCGTCCAGAGGCTCGCGCCGTCGCTTGAAGCCACGATCAGCATGGCGACCAGCAGGGTCGGGAATGCGATCAGGATATCGAAGGTGGCGCCGAAGACATCATCAAGGGTTCTCGTCGCAAAGGCGGAAATCACCCCGATCGTCACGCCGATCAGCGCGCCGATGGTAACCGCTCCCGCGCCGACCACCAGCGCGATGCGCGAACCGATCATGATCTGGGTCATCAGGTCACGGCCGAGCCGGTCCGTTCCCGCCCAATGGAGGAGCGATGGCGCTTCGAGGCGCCCGCCGACCATGCCTGTCGGATCGTAGGGGGTCCAGAACAGGCTGACGAGCCCGAGAAGGACGTGAAGCCCGACCACAAGGCTCCCGAGCAGGAAGTTCGCGGAAACCCTGAAACGTTCGTGAGGAAGAGAGACCGGCAATTCCGGATTGTCGAACGTCATGCCTTTGCCCCCGTCGCTCTGCCACGCAGCCGCGGGTCGATCAGACGCTGCCCGATATCGGCGGCGAAGCCGACAAGGAGCACGAGAAGCGTGGAGATGAACAACACGCCCTGCACATTCGGATAATCGCGCTGCTCGATGCCCAGCAGAAGCATCGACCCAAGCCCCGGCAGCGAAAAGACGCGCTCGACCACGACCGCGCCGAGAAGGGTCGAGGCGAGTTCTATGCCGAGGATCGAAATCACCGGCACCGCGCCATTGCGGATACCGTGACGGATCAGTGCTTCCGAAAATCCGGAACCGAGCGCCCGCGCCGTCCTGAGATAGTCGCTGCCCAGCACATCCTGCGTGGCGGAGCGCACGTAGCGGATCAGCGACGAAGCCATCACCAGGGCGATGGTAATCACCGGCAGCACAAGCGCATGAAACGCCGCCGGCGCATTCGTCCAGCCGCGAGACGGAAAGCCGCCGGAGGGAAAGAGCCTCAGATTGACCGCGAAAACTGCGACAAGAAGAATGCCTATCCAGAACACCGGCACGGCGATGCCGAGCTGCGAGACAACCGAGAGCAGAACGCCATACCAGCGGTCCTGCTTGACCGCCGCGATGATACCGAGTGGCAGGGCGATGACAATCGCCAGAACGAAGGCAAGCAGGGTAAGCGGGACGGTGAGCGTGAGCCGCTTGCCGATCTCCGCCAAGACGGGTGCACCGCTGATAAAGGAGTTGCCGAAATCAAAGCGCGCAAGGCTCGATACGAAACGGACGAACTGTTCCGAAACAGGCAGGTCGGAGCCGACCTGCCTGCGAGCAGCCTCGATCTGCTCGGGGTCCGCCCCAACGGAAACCAGCGCATTCGCAGGATCGCCGGGAAGCAGCCGCAGCAGCAGGAACAGGACGGCTGCGGCGATCAGGACCGACAGGACGAGGATCACCGACCGGCGTACGAGATAGGCAAGAATGGCCGCCACCTTTCATGGACGCGAAATGCCGCCCGAAAATAGTTCGGGCGGCGCCGGCTGTCGAGCACGCAGCAGGCGATACCCGCGGCTTGAACAGTTCGTTATTCGGCAGCCTTCTGGATGCCGTAGGCAAAGAACTGCGAGTTGAGGCCGTTCACCGGATAGCCGGTCACCGCCTTCTTCGAGACGACGATCTGCGGATAGAGATAGAGCCAGTTGCTGGCGGCATCCTCGGCGATCACTGTGTTTGCTTCCTTGAGCTTCGCGGTCTGTTCGTCGGTGGTGGCGCTGGCCTCGGCTTCCTTGATCAGATCGACGACCTTCGGGTTGTTGTAGCCCCAGTAGAAGTCCGGATTGCCGTAGAAGACGATGTCGCGGTGGTTCACATGCTCCTGCAAGGTCGCCTGGAAGTCATGGGCCTTGTAAACCTTGGTGTACCACTCGTTGGCGGTGATGACGTTGATGTTCACCTTGACGCCGACCTTGGCAAGTTCGGTCTGCAGGAACTGCGCGACGATCGGATGCGGATCGTAGTTCGGCGTGTCGAGCGTGAAGGAAAAGCCATCGGGATAACCGGCCTCCGCCAGTAGCGCCTTGGCGCTCTCCACGTCATAGGCATCGACATTGGTGAGGTCGGCATACCAGGGATCAGTCGGCGGCACAAAGGAGCCTATGACGATGCCATAGTCGCCCCAGATGGCGTTCAGGAGCTTCTTTTTATCGACGGCGCGGGCCAGAGCCTTGCGAACCTTGACGTTGTCGAAGGGCTTCACCCGGTCGTTATAGGCGAGCAGCAGCTTGGTGGTGGACTGGCCCTCGGCTACTGTGAAATCCGGATTATCCTTGAACTGGGCAAGAGAATCCGGGCTCTGGACGGAGGTCACGATATCAACCGAACCGGTCAGCAACGCGTTGTTAAGCGCGGTCGCTTCGGTGAAATACTGGTAGACGACTTCGCCATTGCTCGGCTTCGTACCCCAGTAGCTGTCGAAGCGCTGTAGCGCGATGGAGGAACCGCGACGCCATTCCTCGAGCTTGTAGGGACCCGTGCCATCTTCCGAAGACTGCAGGTCCTGGGCGGTATCATTGACCACCCAGACATAACTCAGATTGTAGGGCAGCGAAATCGAGCGGGAAGAGAGCTTTACGACAACCGTCTGGTCATCTGGTGTTTCGATGGCACTGATGGTCTTGAGGCTGTTCTTGCGCGAGCTCTTGGATTCAGCCGCCGTGACGCGCTCGATCGAGAACTTGACGTCCTTTGCCGTGAGCGGTTCGCCGGAATGGAAGGTGACGCCGGGTTGCAGGGTGAAGGTATAGGTCAGACCGTCATCGCTGACCTTGAAGTCCTTAGCCAGAACCGGCTCGACCGCGCCGGCATCGCTCAGGCGGAAAAGCGCTTCGTAGACGTTGCCGTTGAAGGCTTCGTTGATGCCCTGCCCCGCGCCTGCCGTGTTGTCGAGGTTCTGCGGCTCGTAGAGAGAACCGATGTTGACCGTCGCATCGGCATCGAAATCCGCGGCCGCAAGCGGCGTTGCAAACGAAAGGGCGACGAGTGCGGCCGCAGCGGTCGTTGCGCGCCATTCGAACAGGAAAGCCGAACTGTTTTTATTGGCAAAACCGCTCATGGATGTGCTCCTCGTATTGTCAGTGTTTTTGGTCGTTGATCTCGATTGGTGTTATACCCTACCAGACTTGTGGGGTATTGGATCCTTCGCCTGATTTGTTGCGACAGAGGAAAATGCCCACAGGCAATTCCGTCGCGTGAAGAGAATTATTTTCCGCTTGGATGAAGAACTATCGCGACGCTCGCGAAGTTCAAGTACGCCATCGACAACGGATCGTACCCAAAACTGAAAGGCTGAGGACATGAGCGACCTGGACCGAGTTCGTGCTGAACGTTTGATGAGAGCTGTCGGCATCGACGCCCTCGTCCTTTTCCAGCCGGAGGCCTTCCGCTATGCGATCGGCACTTATGCCGGCGTGGCTACGATGTGGGGACGGGCAGGCTCCGCGATCGCAGTCGTTCCGTCTGATCCGGCCGCCACCCTCGCCGCCGTTATCAGCGATCATGCCGCCGCCGGTCTAGCGATCCTGCGCCAATCCGTGGATATCCGGACGCACCGCATCTGGATCGACGGCGTCGCCCTGACGGGACAGGAAACCATTGCCGATATCGACACAGCCTATCGCCATATGGACAACACCGGTTCGCGACCGGAAACCTTCGATCAGGAAGCATGCTTCCGTCTGCTCGCCGACATTCTCACCGAACGCGGACTGGACAAGGCAGTGCTGGGAGGCGATTTCTCCTTCCTTCCAACAACAGACTTCGACAGGCTGAAGAAAGCTCTCCCCCATGCCACTTGGAAGGACGCTTCGGACATACTGCTGCGGTTGAGGGTGCTCAAGAACCCCATAGAAATCGAGCGTCTGCGCCGTGCCGCGCGCGCGGCCGAAGCCGGCCTGCGGTCGCTGGCATCCGCCGTAAAGCCCGATGCTTCCCTGCGCGCACTGTCGGCCGCATGGCTTCAGGGCGCACTGGACGAAGGCACTGCCCGAGGCTTCGGGCTCTCAGGACATTGGGACTACATCTCAGCGGGTCCCGACCTCACGAACGCCGGCGCCACGGTAAAACCAGGCTTCCTCATAAAGGCGGATGTCGGAACACTGGTCGAGGGTTATTCCTCCGACGGCGCGCGGACGTTTGTGCTCGGACAACCGGATGCCCTCGCCACGGATCTTCATGCCATCCTGCATGAGGCCTTTCTCGCCGGTCTCGAACAGATCCGACCCGGCCGCCGTTTCGGGGACGTTCACGCCGCGATGCTCGCCCGGTTCAGGAAGAACGGCCTCACGGAATATTATCGCGGACATTTCGGCCATTCGGTCGGCGGCAATGCCGGCATTGAGGAATGGCCTTTCTTTTCGAACGGCAATGACGAGTTGATCGAACAGAACATGGTCGTCGCGCTTGAAACGCCGTTCTATGCACAGGGTTTCGGCGCGCTGATGATTGAGGATCAGTTTCTGGTGACGGAAACCGGCACCGAATGCATGAACAACCTGCCGCGCGAGCTGATCCGAATAACCTGAAGGCTATGACACGATAGCTATCAGCGGAATGAGGAGGTTGAAAAGCCGACGAAGGCAGCCTTTTCACATCGCTCCTATCATGACGCCCCCCGATAGCATGGCAACGGTGTCGCGGGGGCTTGCCACCGGTACTAGCGGGAGGCGATCCGGGTCAGGCCCCGCCACGCGCCGTCCAGTTATGCCATTGCTCCTCGCTGCCATAGAAGGCGTTGAGGTCGATCTTGCCGCTGACGCCCTGTGACAGGCCCGAACCGGAATACTGCCAGAACAGCCACTTGCGACCGGGATAGACCTTGGAAGGATGCGCGGCTACCGAACGCAGCCAGAAGGGATATTCCAGGAAATGTCCCTCGAGATGGTCGTCGTAAAAGTCGGGCGCTGTATAGATGACCGGCCGCTTGCCATAGTGACGTTCCAGCATGTCCATAAAGACCTGCATCTTCTCACGCACCTTGGTCGATGAGAGACGTCGCTTGCAGCTCGATTCTGCATTGTACTCCACGTCAATCACCGGCGGCAGGGCGTCAGGATCGCGCGGCACGTTGCGGATGAACCATTCAGCCTGCTCACCCGCGGTGCGGCACCAATAGAAGAAGTGGTAGGCACCGCGCTTCAGTCCGGCGTCCTTCGCGCGCTTCCAGTTCTTCCGGAACATCGGATCGAGATGATCTCCGCCGTCCGTGGCCTTGATGTAGGCGAAATTGGCGCCCTGCGTGCGCAGCTTTTCCCAATCGATATCACCCTGCCAGCGGGAAACGTCGACACCATGCACTGCGTGTTTCTTCGGTGAGGCCTTGCCGAAGTTGATCGGCTTGGCATCCCGGAAGCGGTGACCGTAGATCCGAGATCGGCCCTGCGGGGCCTGCTCGAGCTGAGGAGCGGATGGAACCAGCATCGCCACCGGTTTTTCGACCGGAACTGGCATACCCGCGGAAAGCGTCGCCGGCTGAAGGGCTCTCGGTTCCGGCACTGTACCGGCCCATGCCAGGACTGGAGAAGACGGAATTTGCGGCTGGGCGGTGGCGACCTGCTGCTGCGGCACGACCGGCGCGCTGACCTGCCCTACCGGCTGCACGGCCGGGACAGGAGCCGGAGCCGCGCTGACAGCGCGCGTAATGTCCTGGGAAGGCGCGATGTTCAATGCCTCCTCGGGACCTGACGTCGATCTGCACCCGGCAACGACAAGGCACCCGAACAAGATCGAGGACAGGGTAGAAAGACGCATGGCACCGATACTCTATACATGCGGCGGGCGGTATCATGCCGCCCGGCCGGGACCACTGACTGGAATTGCTAACAGAGTTTTACCGGCAAAAGTTAAATGCAATCTTTACCGATCGCGGCAAAGCCGGAGCGGATGCTCGGCAGCGAACACAAAACCGTGAAGCTGCGAGGGTCGAAGTGGATTTTTGCGAGGGAAGAGGCTGGTCCGGCGGCCAGTTTCGGCCCGGCGCCTCATCGGCAAGCTGGACAAACGGATTGTCGGTTTGCGGGGGGCTGCCGGACGACGAGGCCTTGAGGACGATAAGCTGAAAAGAAGCCCCGCCATATCGGGTCGAGAATGGCGGGGCATGGATAGAGGGATCAGCTTTCCGGCGTCAGGGTCACCGAGGTGCCGGTCGCAGCCAAGTTCAGACCAAGCTGTCCGGTCACACTGATTGTCTGCAAATGGATGGAGCCGGAGGTGCCGCCGACCAGCACATTGGCGCCAACGCCTGCACCTACCGTGGCTTCTGCACTGGCGCCCTGATAAAGGCCGCCGAGCGAACCATGATGATAGCCGGCAGTGGGAGCGAAGACGGCCCAGACCAGCCGGCTGCGGGTCGTAAAGCCGACGTCTACGCCCATCTTACGGACGACACCGGTATAGCGGTCGAGCGGCTCGCTGCCGATTGCGGACGTAAAAACGCAATCGGCTTCCTTGGCGGAACCGAGCACATAGCCGACGCCGCCACCGATCGAGCAATCGAGATAGCCGATCCGGACACCACCGCGGCTATCCTGTTGCTTGAAATCCGGAACCGGTTCCTGGCGGGAGATGGCATCGGCCGAAAAGGCCGCTCCGGCGCCCGCCAGAACCGGCAGGGCGGCGAGCGCCACGGCAAGAATCTTCTTCATCCCTTTACTCCTTCAAAACTGTTGCGACCGCTTAGGGGGAAATCATGCGGTCGACGGGACAGAATTACTTTTGGTCAACGCATATGGCGAAAGAATGGTCCGTTTCCCAACTCCAGGATCGTGTCCGAATGTCGAGAGCAAGCCTTTCGCAAGGAAATCGAAAAACTGCGAAGGCACACCTCGGGCCTGTCGCAAACACTCCAGCAGGTTGAGACTTTCCTTGAGCGGCTGCATCTTCAGACTCTATTAACTTCTGAAGTTCGAAGAGGCGCGCGAGCAGATCGTTCTGATTATTGACGGTTCAATCGCCGGTGAAGCCGAAGCCCTTCTTCAGCCACGGCATCGCTTCGAAACCCGCGATCGTTCGACATGCCATCTCGCAGGATTGGAAGCCGTCGATCTTGGGCATGTTTTTCTTCACCCGGAAATGGCCGCCCTCGACACCTTGCTGAAGATGCTTGGTAAAATAGTGGGACCGGGCCAAGGCGCAGGAGGCCATCGTCGACGACCGTCTTGATCGTTGAAGGAAAGGTATTGGCCCCATCAGGGCCGATCTTTTCCGGCGAGAGCAGCGGCTCACCTTGAGCATCTTACGAAAGAAGCGCTTGACCGCATCAAGGTCGCGCTTTGCGGTCAAAGCGAGATCGATCGTGTTTCCGTGCTTGTCTATCGCGCAATACAGGTAGCGCCACGTGCCCCGGCTTTTGACGTAGGTCTCGTCGATCCCGACTGAACCACAATGCGGTGGGCGAAACTGGCGCTGTCGCTTCTCGATGACAAATGCATAGGCGAGGACCCGACGATTGATGATGCTGTGGTCGACCTCGAAGCCACGCTCCAGCACCATTTCTTCCAAGTCTCGGCAAGTGAGCGGATAGCGCAGATATCAGGTCACCGCCTGCACGATCAGCCAGGCTTCGAAATGACGCCTTTTGAAATCATCCTTTGACCAGTGCTTCAGCCTCTCGGCATGGCATTCAGAACCATCGGCACGCTCCACTACTTTGGAAGCGGAGTTTCCACCGTCGAGGTCAACCGCGCGTTGACCAAGAAAATTGGCGACAGGCCCCGTTCAGGCCGCCGGGCGCTCAGCGGCCTGAATGGAAGAAACGGCTTGATTGGACGCTCAAGCTGCCTGCATGGTCGCTTCGAGCGGGATTTCGACGTCGATCTCCAGGATCGAATAGTGCTCATCGCGGTCCATCTTCACCTGCACGCGGTCGCTGTCGAGTTCCACATGCCTCGCAATGACCGCGAGGATTTCCTCGCGCAGCGTTGCAACGAGATCCGAACCTGCCGAAGCGCGTTCATGGGCTAGCAGGACCTGCAGGCGCTCCCGCGCCATCGGAGCAGACCTCTGCCGGTTGAAAAGCCGGAAAATACTCATGCTGCCCTCCGGGCGAAGATCTTACCGAAGATCCCACGCTTTTCTCCTGGAACAGTGATCGGCAGGGTTTCGCCGGCAAGACGCCGTGCGGCGTCGAAATAGGCCATGGCCGGCGCACTACGGACATCGGCGAGCGTGACCGGCGCACCGATATTGGAGGCGCGCAGCACATCCATGCTTTCCGGGATGATGCCGAGCAGCGGGATGGAGAGAATTTCCAGGACATCATCCACCTTCAGCATGTCGCCACGCTCGGCGCGGGCGGGGTCGTAGCGGGTCAGCAGCAAGTGCTTTTCCATGCGCTCCCCGCGTTCGGCCTTGAGGGTCTTGGCGTCCAGAAGACCGATGATGCGATCGCTGTCGCGAACCGAGGAGACTTCGGGATTGGTCACAACGACGGCCACGTCGGCATGCCGCATGGCAAGCGTTGCGCCGCGCTCGATCCCGGCCGGGCTGTCGCAGATGATCCAGTCGAAATAGCGCCGCAGTTCGTTGATGACCCACTCGACACCCTCGGGCGTCAGGTTGTCCTTGTCGCGCGTCTGGGAGGCCGGCAGTAGGAACAGCGTCTCGAGCCGCTTGTCGCGGATCAGAGCCTGCTGCAGCTTGGCATCGCCCTGGATCACGTTGACCAAATCGTAAACCACGCGGCGTTCGGCGCCCATGACGAGGTCGAGGTTGCGCAGGCCGACATCAAAGTCCACGACTGCGACCTTTTCGTTCCGCTGCGCCAGGGCCGCGCCGAGCGCGGCAGTCGTGGTCGTCTTGCCGACCCCGCCCTTGCCTGAAGTGACGACGATTACCTTCCCCATCTTGCTCTCCTGTTTTCGGCCGGCATCGGCTCAGATAACTTTTGCTGCCATGATCGAATCGTCTTCGAGCCACAGCTGTACAGGTTGTCCGCGAAGCGCGGCGGGCAGGTCCTCGGCCATCTTGTAGATGCCGTCGATGGCGACCAGCTCCGCTTCGAGCTTGCGACAGAAAATTCGTGCTTCGGCGTTTCCGAGCGACCCCGCCATGGCGCGGCCGCGCAACGCGCCGTAGATATGAACCGATCCGCCGGCTATGACCTCGGCGCCCGAGGCGACCGATCCGATGATTGTCACATCGCCCTCCGGGAAGATCACCGATTGTCCCGAGCGCACCGGCTCGCGGATGACCAGCGACTGCAACACCGGGCGCACCTCCGGCACCGGCGCGGGCGCGGCTTCAGAAGCGCTCGCCTGTTTCTTCTCTTCCTGTTCGGCTGACGGCTCGGAGGGTGAGATCTCGAAATCAGAGGCCGGGCGACCACCCTTCAGCGCCGGCGGCATCCCCGGGCCGATGGCGGAGGGACGCGCACCTTCGATACCCATGATGGCGACATTGCGCGCGGCGAGTTCGGCAAGAAGATCCTTGATCTGCGCCTTGTCGAGAGACAACTCGCTGACGTCGAGAACGACGGGTCGGGACAGGAAGAACCCTGCCGAGCGTGCGGCAAGGTCGTCCAGCCTTTCCAGCCACTGGTCGAGTGGCAGGTCCGGCGACAATACGACCGCCAGGAAGGAGCGACCTTTGATTCGGATCGAGCGGGCGTCTGTTAGCACTTTGGTCATCTACGTAAACAAATCGTTGACCTTAAGTACCCTCGCCATGGTTAACAAATGGTTAATATCGGCATTCGCTTGTAAAGCTTTTCACGCCGCACGCGGCACGCGAGCCGAGCGGAAACCACTGAAATCAATGATCGTTCTGCAATATGCCGGCGGCGCTGCGAGCGTGGGATCCGGCAAGATCCGCCTCGATCGCCTGCAAGATGCTCGCCTCCGCCTCGGCGACATTTCCTGCCTCCACGGCCTGCACGAGATTGCGCCGCTTGTTGATCGCGGTTTCGTAAAAAACGCTGTTATCGCGGCTGTCGCCCAGGGGCATCGCGGCCGCAAGCGTGAATTCGGTGACACCCAGCGCCGCCCTCAGCATGGGGTTCTGCGAGGTATCCGCGAGGATGCGATGAAGTTCCAGGGTGGCAAGGGCGAAGGAATCGGCCATGCCGCGGGACACGCTCATCTGCTGAAGCCAGTAATAGAGCATGCGGATGTGATCGGCAGTGCGCAGCTTTGCGGCAAGGCGCACCGTTTCGAGTTCCAGCAAGCGGCGGACATCAAAGAGATAACCGACAAATTGCGGATCGAGCCCGGCCTCGAAATGCCAGAGCAGCACCTGCTGGTCAAAGAGCTGCCATCGGCTTTTCGGCGAGACCCGCGTTCCGACCTTCGGCCGTGCCTCGACCAGCCCTTTGGCCTCGAGCGTCTTCAGCGCCTCGCGCAACACTGTTCGGGAGACGCCATAGGTATCCATAAGCTCGGCATCCCTGGGCAGGATGGAGCCCACGGGAAAGCGGCCGGAAACAATGCCGGCCCCGATCTCATTGATGATGAACGAATGAAAATTGGGTGCAGCCGACCGCCCGGAACGCGAGCGGATCAGGCTACCGGGTTCACTCATGTTTCAATTTCCAAAAGCCTCTTGTTCGTACAGAGGAAGCCGAGAAGACCAGCCGCTGCAATACGATGAAGACGAATAGCAGTCCGCCGATGACGATCTTCGTCCACCAACTCGAAAGCGTACCGTCGAAGATGATGTAGGTCTGCACGAGCCCCTGCAGCATGACGCCGATGAAGGTTCCGAAGACGAAGCCGTACCCGCCGGTCAGCAGAGTGCCCCCGATGACCACGGCCCCGATCGCATCAAGCTCGACACCTACCGCCGCCAACGGATAACCGGCGGAGGTATATAGCGAAAAAACAATGCCTGCGAGACCCGATAAAGTCGCAGAGAGCGTATAGACGAGGATTGTCGTGCGCGCCACCGGAACGCCCATCAGTTGCGCCGACGTGGTGTTGCCCCCGAGCGCATAGACGTAGGAGCCGAAGCGCGTGCGGTGCGCAAGTAGTGCCCCGACGATAAAGACTGTAATCATCAGTCCGCCGATCAAGCTGATCCGCCCGCCCCCCGGAAGAAGGAAGTAAGTGGAGGAAACACTCGCATAGAACGCATGGGTGACCGGAATGGAATCCTGCGTGATGACCGAGGCCACGCCTCGAGCTAGAAACATCCCGGCGAGCGTGACGATAAAGGACGGCACCTGAAGATAGTGGATGGCAGTACCCATCGCCGCCCCGAACCCTGCGGAAAGCCCGAGCGCAACGGCAAAGGCGACGAGCGGGTGATAGCCATACCAAGACACCAGAACCGCGATCATGACCCCGGTGAAGCCGATCACCGCGCCGACCGAAAGATCGATGCCACCGGACAGGATCACGAAGGTCATGCCAACTGCCGCGATGCCGAGAAACGCATTGTCGGTCAGGAAGTTGCCGAGGACGCGCGTCGAGAACATTCCCGGATATTGCAGGACGCTTGCGGCATAGGCGAGCGCAAAGATGAGGGCGGTGGCCGCCAAGGGGCGAAGACTGCGGTTCATGAGGATTTTCCGGAAAGAAGGCGACGGTTGCGCCGGGCTTCAACGAGCCGCCCTGCGAGCGGAGACTGCATCAGCAGGATAAGGATGATGACGCCGGCCTTGACCACGAGATTGAACTCGGGCGGGAAGCCCGACACGAGAATGCCTGTATTCATCGCCTGGATGATGATCGCGCCGATCACCGACATGGCGATCGAGAAGCGGCCGCCGAGAAGCGACGTACCGCCGATCACCACGGCAAGGATCGCATCCAGTTCAAGCCAGAGACCGGCATTGTTGGCATCTGCCCCCCGGATATCCCCGGCAACGATGATGCCGGAGATAGCCGCGCAAAAACCGGAGAATGTGTAGATCGCCAGCAGCAGCAGCCGGCTGTGAATACCGGCCAGGCTGGCTGCGGTCCGGTTAACCCCGACGGCCTCAATGAAAAGACCGATCGCGGTGGAACGCACCGCCAAGACGCTGATGACCAGTAGGCAGGCGGCAATCGGCACGGGCATAGGAAGGCCGAAGAAGGAACCCGTGCCGATGAAGATCAGGACCGGGTCAGAGAAGGTGACGATGGACCCCTCTGTGATGAGCTGCGCGATGCCTCGCCCCGCAACCATCAGCACCAGCGTCGCGACGATCGGCTGAATCTCGAGGAAGGTAACGAGAATGCCATTCCACAGTCCGCAGGCAAGGCCGGCGGCGAGTGCGGCCGGCACTGCAATATAGCCTGGATAACCCGCGGTCACCATGGTCGCAGCAACGGCGCCAGAGATGGCCATCACCGCGCCGACGGAAAGATCCACGCCCTTGGTCGCGATGACCGCGGTCATGCCGATGGCGAGGATTGCCACGGGCACACCACGGTTCAGCACGTCGATCAGGCTGCCGAACAGGCGTCCGTCCTGCCAGGTTACATCGAAGAATCCCGGAAACAGCAGCCAGTTGATGAACAACACACCAAGCAAGGCGATGGTTTGCGGATTGATAGCCCGCGTCAGCCGGCCTGCGATCATGCTGTCTCTCCTTCGGGCTGGGCGGCGATCGCCTGGACGATGACTGACGGCGTTATCTGGTCGCCATGCAGCTCCGCCACCATCTCGCGGTCGCGCATGACGACGACACGGGACGAATAGGCGACGATTTCATCGAGTTCGGAAGAGATCACCATCAGAGCCAGACCGTCCTCACGCAGGCGATTGATGGTCCGGACGATTTCTGCATGGGCACCGACATCGATGCCACGCGTCGGCTCATCAAGGATGAGGAAGTCCGGATCCGTCGCCAGCCAGCGGGCGAGGATCACCTTCTGCTGGTTTCCACCGGACAGAAGCTTGACTGGCATATCGTGAGAGGCGGCGCGAATATCGAGTTCCTCGGCGAACCTGCCGGCAATCTCCATCTGTTCGTCGCGGTTGAGCGCACGAAACCAACCCAGCTTGCCCTGCAGCGCGATGACAATGTTTTCCCGCACCGAGAGATCCCCGAGAATGCCCTCCGCCTTGCGGTCCTCCGGGCAGAAGCCGAAGCCATGCGCGATGGCCTGCACCGGGTTCTTCAGATCGATACGCTTCTTGCCAATGCGGATTTCCCCGCTGTCGGACGGATCGACACCGAACATGACACGCGCCATTTCGGTGCGCCCGGATCCGAGCAGTCCCGCCACGCCGACCACCTCCCCTTTGTGGATACGCACCGAGAAGGGCTTCACCTTGCCGGTCTTGCCGCAATTGTCGAATTCGACCATGGCAGGTCCGGCCTCTCGCTCCTCGATGCCGGTCACGGCAGGAACGAAACTGACATCCTTGCCCAGCATCATGCGGACGACATCCGTGCGGGTCAGACCGGCAAGCGGGCGGGTGCCAATGAGCCGGCCGTTGCGCAGGATCGTCACTCGGTCGGAAATCGCAAAGACCTGATCCAGAAAATGGGTGATGAAAACGATCGCAAGACCCTCGGCCTTCAGTGCGGCGATCACTTCGAACAGCCTGTCGACCTCATGCCGGTCGAGGCTTGCCGTAGGTTCATCGAGCACCAGCACCTTGCCGGAAAGCTCCACGGCCCGGCAGATGGCGACGATCTGCTGCACGGCGACCGAATAGCTGCCGAGCTCAGCTTCGACATCGATATCGAGACCATAACGCGCAAGGAGCGCACGGGCATTGCGCGCAATCAGGGACTTGCGCACGAAGCCGAAGCGCGTCGGCTGATGACCGAGATAGAGGTTTTCCGCGACGGAGCGGTTCGGCAGAAGATTGACTTCCTGGTAGACGGTTCCGATGCCGTGGGACTGGGCATCGAGCGGATCACGGAACTGTACCGCCCTGCCATCGAGCACGACTTCGCCGGCATCCGGCTGATAGGCTCCGGTCAGGATCTTGATCAACGTGGACTTGCCGGCACCGTTTTCCCCCAGAAGGGCATGCACCTCACCCGATCGCAAACCGAAGTTTACGTCGTTCAATGCCCGGTTCTGGCCGAAAATCTTGCCGACACCACGCGCCTCCAGCACGAAATTCGTGTCCGGGCCATCTGTCTCCATAGTCTTCCCCCACTCACTCCGCGACGATATTTCGCCGACCTCATCTGCAATGCAAGGGGCGCCGAGAAATCCCGGCGCCCCTGTGTGGGCAGGGAGATCAGTAACCGAGGCCCTTACGAGCTTCGTATTCACCCTTGGGATTGTCGGCAGGGGTATAGAGCTTCGACTCGGTGATGATGAATTTCTCCGGTTCCTTGCCGTCCTTCAGATAGGCTTCCAGGGCATCGAAGGCGGGACCGGCCATGTTCGGCGTCAGTTCGACAGTGGCATTGGCTTCGCCGGCGGCCATGGCCGCGAAGATATCCGGGACCGCATCGATCGAAACGACGAGAATATCGGAACCGGGCTTGAGACCGGCATCCTTGATGGCCTGGATTGCGCCAACGGCCATGTCGTCGTTATGGGCGTAGACTGCGCAGATGCCCTTGCCGCCATTCTCGGCCTTGATGAAGCCTTCCATCACTTCCTTGCCCTTCGAGCGGGTGAAGTCACCGGTCTGGCTACGAACGATCGAGATATTCTTGTGATCGGCAATGGCCTCCTCGAAGCCCTTCTTGCGGTTGATTGCCGGCGTGGATCCGACGGTGCCCTGCAACTCGACGACCTTGCAGTCCTTGTCCTTCACGGTTTCCGTCAGCCAGCGTCCGGCAACACGACCCTCCTCGACCTGGTCGGAGGCGATCGACGTCAGGTAGAGGTCCTGCGGCGCATCGACCCCGCGGTCGAGCAGGATCACAGGGATCTTTGCGTCCTTGGCTTCCCCAAGCACCGCTTCCCAACCGGTCGCAACAACAGGTGCCACGAGGATCGCGTCGACGCCCTGAGCGATGAAACCGCGGATCGCCTTGATCTGATTTTCCTGCTTCTGCTGGGCATCGGCGAATTTGAGATCGATGCCGCGTTTTTCGGCCTCGGCCTTGGTGACGGACGTTTCGGCCGCACGCCAGCCGGACTCCGAACCGATTTGCGAAAAACCAACCGTCAGATCGGCTGCGAGCGCTGTCGTGGACAAAAGGATAGACACACCCGCGCCAAGCGCGAGTCTGGATAGAACAGACATGATTTCCTCCCCAAAATTACCGTACCCGCCCTCCGCAGGTTCGGCATGTCGCGACGCTAGCAATAGTACTATTATATGTAAATATAAACTCGCAAAAAGTGTATATGCAATGCACATACACTTTCTGATAACGGCTCGCGAAATCGACCCGACCATAAGATAGTCTTCATGGTCAGCAGATAGAATTACCCAAAATGCCGGAAAAGCGCCTCTGACAAGAGACAAGGCGCTCGTTCCAGCGGTCAGCCTCTCCCGTGCGAGGATTGCTTGCGAACTTCAAATCCGTTCCGCCAGTTGCTACTCAAGCAAGCCTCAAGCGCAGGCGGGCGAAGATTCACCGCATCTGAGAAACTGAAGAAAGTCTGTTGCGCCGTGAGTCCGGATAAGATCAACTGAAAGCGACACGCATACGTGACCATGCATAAAGGTGAAAAGGCCGTGAAAACGCCCAGCCCGTCCGATAACTCCCGCGAAGACCTTGCTTTTCTCGTGGGGCCGCGATCGGCGGCGCGCTGGCTTATCGTTTTCGTGCTGCTGGCCGGCGTCTACTTTTTCCATGGCTTCGTCGTCCCCGTATTGGCGGCCCTCGTAATCGGCTTCGCAAGCTGGCCCCTTTACCGTCGCTTGCTGAAAAGCATTGGCGGCAATCGCACGCTCGGGGCCACGATCGCGATCGTTCTGGTGATATCCTTCATCGTCGTGCCCATTTCGGTCGCGGCCTTCTATGCCGTTCAGGAAATCAAGATCTGGGCGGCATGGGCAGTCCAGGCCAATGCAACCGGGGCACCTGCGCCACAGTGGCTCGGCGGCATCCCGATCGTCGGAACATCCCTGCTGGAACAATGGGAGTTGCATCTCGCTCATCCGGGCGGTCTCGGCGAACTGGTGCAGATCACCAGCGGTGCGAACATCGGCAGCATCTACAGAGGGCTGCTGGTTTTTGGGACATCGGCCTTCCAGTGGTTCCTGACGCTTCTGTTCATGCTGATCACGCTCTTCTTCGTCTATCGCGACGGCAGATATCTCGCCGGACAACTCGACCGACTGGGCGAACGCATATTGCCTAATCGCTGGGAACGGGTGTCGCGGGTTGTTCCGATGACCATCAGTTCGACGGTAACAGGTATGACGATTATCGCGATCGGAGAAGGCGTCGTGCTTGGGATCGCCTATTGGCTGGCGGGTGTGCCGTCCGCCGTCACGCTCGGCCTCATCACGGGTGTCATGGCACTCATTCCCGGCGGCGCACCACTTAGTTTTACTCTGGTGTCGATCTATCTCGTCGCTAGCGGCTCGGTCGGTCCCGGCATCGCCCTTTTTGTCTGGGGCACGACGGAACTCTTCATCGTCGACAAGACGCTGCGCCCGCATCTCGTCGGCGGGCCAATCAAGCTTCCCTTCCTGCCAACGTTTTTCGGCCTTATCGGCGGTGTGAAGACCATGGGATTCCTCGGGCTTTTCGTCGGTCCCGTGCTGATGGCCCTGCTCGTCGCCATCCTTCGCGAATGGATCCGCGAAGTAGCCAACGAGCCTGCGTCCGTGTCTCCGAAAATCGTCACATCGGCTCAAGGAGCCGATCACCCGAAGGCAGCGCCAAAGGCCTCCTCGTCGTAAGGCGCTCCTCGCTATCGTGCCGGCGATTGTTTGCTGCGTGAAACCCTGGCGCGTGTCGCCAGGACGTCCCGGATCGAAAAGCTGGAATGGATTCGCAGAACACCCGGCATGGTGGAGAGGATCTCCTTGTGGATCCGTTCGAATTCGCCGGCGTTGGCCACTTCCACTTTCAGCAGGTAATCCGATCCCCCCGTCATCAGAAAGCATTCCTGGATTTCCGGATGTTTCCTCACCGCCGCCTCGAATCGGTTGAGATAGTCCTCCGTCTGGCGCTCCAGCGTGATGTTGACGATTACCGCGATGGAATTCTCCATGTGGCCGCTGTCGACAATCGCTGTATATCCCCGGATGACGCCTGATTTCTCCAGAAGCTTGATCCGCCTCAGGCAGGCCGATGGAGACAGCCCGACCTCGGTCGCGAGAGCGGCATTGCTCATACGGGCATCCAGCCTCAGCAGGCGCAGGATATTGCGGTCGATAGCGTCCAGAGCGCTCATGCAGTTTATTCCAACATTTCGCAGATTATTTCACAATGAGTTATTTCATAGAACAATGAAGCGTAAATCAATGGGAAATTCTCCGATCGTTTCAATATCCTTGCCCGATAAAAAGAGGGGTAAGACGTGGATAACGGCATCCGGAACAATCGCATTCGGGAATGGACAAGCAATGAAGGCGCGTCCGGCTATCTCACCATCGATCTCGGCGCCATCCGGCGCAATTATGAGAAGCTTTCCGCAGCCGTTTCGCCGGCAAAGGCCGCGGCTGTGGTCAAGGCCGACTCCTATGGACTGGGCGCCACGAAAATTGCCCCGGTGCTTCTCTCCGCCGGCTGCCACCATTTCTTTGTCGCCCACTTCTGCGAGGCGATCGAGATCAGACCGCACCTGTCCGACGAAGCTCGTATCTTCGTTCTGAACGGTTTGCAGCCCGGAAACGAAACACCGGCCGCCGAAGCGGGCATCATCCCGGTGCTGAACTCGATGGAACAATTGCACCGCTGGTCTGCGACCGCACGCGCGATCCATCGGCGCCTGCCCGCAGTGCTGCAATTCGACACCGGAATGTCTCGGCTCGGCTTCCCGCCGGAAGAACGATCCTTCTTGGTCGAGGAACTGCGAAGCAACCAGGACCTCGACATCCTGTTCATCATGAGCCATCTGGCCTCGGCCGATGACGAGGACAGCCAGCAAAACGGCGACCAGCTCTCGGAAATGCGTCGGATAGCAGAAGAGTTTCCTGCATTCGGCGTCTGTTTTGCCAATTCCGGCGGCGTCTTCCTCAGCAACGAATATCACGGCGTGCTCACCCGCCCCGGCATCGCCCTTTATGGCGGCGCGCCGAACAACGGCGGAAGCAATCCGATGGAACCGGTCGTCAGCCTTGATGTGGCGGTGATCCAGACGCGAACCGTTCCTGCCGGCGCCCGTGTCGGCTATGGCGCAACTTTTGTCACGAAGACCGAGACGCGGCTTGCGACGATTGCCGCCGGCTATGCCGACGGGCTGCCCCGCAGTCTCAGCGACAGCGGCGCCGTCTATTACAACGGCGTGCGACTGCCTATCGTCGGCCGCGTATCCATGGACAGTATCACGATCGATGTCTCCGCCCTGCCGGCAGGCACGCTCTCCCTCGGCAGTCTGGTCGAAGTCATCGGCCCGAACCAGACTCTGGAAATGCTTGCGGCGGATGCTGGAACCATCTCCTATGAGATACTGACCAGTCTCGGCCACCGTTACCGCCGCCAATACCGCTAACAATTCTCTCCTGTCATCGAGGCAATCATGAAAGTCATCGTTCTCGGCGCCGGCGTAGTCGGCGTGACATCCGCCTATCAACTCGCCAAGGCCGGACATGAGGTCGTCGTCATCGACCGCCAGCCCGGCCCCGCCTTGGAAACAAGCTTCGCCAATGCCGGCGAAGTATCGTTCGGCTATTGCTCGCCCTGGGCAGCGCCCGGAATTCCGCTGAAGGCCATGAAATGGCTATTCATGGAACATGCGCCGCTCATTCTGCGCCCAAGGCTAGACACGGCCATGCTGTCCTGGATGTTCAGGATGCTGGCGAATTGCACCGCGGAACGCTATGCCATCAACAAGAGCCGCATGCTTCGTCTCGCCGATTACAGCAGAACATCGCTTGCCGCCGTACGCGAGGAAACCGGCCTCGCCTATGATGAGCGCATGCAGGGAACGCTGCAGCTTTTTCGTACCCCGGGACAACTCGATGCCTCAGCCAAGGACGTGAAGGCGCTCGCCGCCGATGGCATTCCCTACGAAGTCCTGGATCCGGAAGGATGTATCCGGGTCGAGCCGGCTCTCCGGCACGTCCGCGAAAAAATCGTCGGCGGCCTGCTGACACCGAAGGACGAAACCGGTGACTGCTTCAAGTTCACCAATGCGCTGGCCGAAAAGGTCGCAGCACTCGGCGTTCGCTTCCAGTACGGCACGAACATCAAGGGTCTAGACGTTGAAGGCGGCCGTGTGCGCGGCATTGTGACGGACGGAGCGCCGGTTCTTGGCGACGCTGTCGTCGTGGCGCTTGGCAGCTATTCGCCGCTACTGCTCAAGCAGGTCGGCATCAGCCTGCCGGTCTATCCGGTCAAGGGTTACTCCCTCACAATCCCAATCACGGATGCCAGCCGCGCTCCGGAATCGACCGTCATGGACGAAACCTACAAGATCGCCATCACCCGCCTCGGCGACCGCATCCGCGTCGGCGGCATGGCGGAAATTTCCGGCTATACCAACGATCTCGGGCTTGCCCGCCGCCGCACGCTCGAACATTCCGTCACCGATCTCTTCCCTGGCGGGGACGTATCGCAAGCGCTCTTCTGGTCGGGCCTTCGTCCGATGACACCGGACGGCACCCCGGTCATCGGCCCGACAAAGATCCAGGGTCTTTTCCTCAACACCGGTCACGGAACCCTTGGCTGGACGATGAGTTGTGGCTCCGCCCGTGTGATCAGCGATCTGGTCAGCGGTCGAAAGGCCGAAATCGACGCCACCGACCTCGCGATCAGCCGCTACGCCTGACGGTCAAAGCGACGTCGACGGGAAATCCGGCGGACATAATTCGCGATATATGTCCGCCGGCGATATCGCCATGCGAACGGCCTGGGCAACCTTGTCCTCCCGCATTCTACGGGCAATGTAGGAAAGGATATTGAGGTGGCTAGGCCCGTTCTCTGGATTGAGAAGCACGAACACAAGATCGACGGGCAATTCGTCTACCGCCTCGAAATCGACCGCTTTTGCAAGACGGACAAACAGGCAGAAATGTTTCTCTATGCCCGTCACGCCAGCATGAGGTACCGCGATGCCGCCGCCGATCCCGGTGGAGCCCAGGCTTTCCCGAGCGATCAGCGGCCGGACGATTTCTTCGACACCGATTTTCAGCCTCTCGGCTGACAGTTCGGCAAGCTGTCTGATCAGACCGGCCTTTGTGGTTGCCTGCAGGCCAACCACGACATTATCCGCCGGAAGATAATCTCGGAGCTTCATGATTCTATCCATGTTCGAGAAAGAAAGGTCCTACTGGCCTTCCTGCAACCGATAACCGACCCCGGTTTCGGTGAGAATGTAACGGGGCTGGTCAGGTGTCTTTTCAATTTTCTGCCGAAGCTGGCGAACGTAGACACGCAGATATTGGACATCGGTCAGGCTATCCCATACCTGTTCCAGAAGGAAGCGGTGGGTCAGCACCTTGCCGGCATGCTGCACCAGAATGCGCAGGATGTCGTATTCCTTCGGCGAGAGCTTCACTTCCTTGCCCGCCACCTTGACGATGCGCTTGACCAGGTCGACCGAAAGCTCTCCCGTCTGGAAGATCGGTTTTTCTCCGTGGCTCTGCAGCCGATGGCGAAGAGCGACGCGAATCCGTGCGACAAGTTCGTTCATCCCGAACGGTTTGGTGACATAATCGTCGGCGCCTAGTTCCAGCGCCTTGACGATGCCGGCCTCGTCGGTGCGGCTCGACAGGATAACGATAGGCAGATCCAGTCCCTCGCCCCGCCATCTGGCCAGAAGATCGAGACCGGGGATGTCCGGCAGGCCAAGGTCTAGGACGATGAGGTTCGGCTTTTCCGTCTTCACCGCCTCGATGGCCACCTTGGCGTTCATCGCCTCGCTGATCGCGTAATCCTGTGTGGACAGGCCGACCCGCAGCAACTTTCTGATCGGTGGTTCATCGTCGACGATGAGAATCCTGACAGCGGAATTGGTCATTCGCTTTCTCCCAGAACGGGCAGTTCGGCGGGCACCGGCATGCGGATGGTGAAGATGGCACCGGAACGGTCTGGGCGGTTGTCGGCGCGGATAGTCCCGCCCACGGCTTCCACGAAACCTCGACAAATCGCAAGTCCGAGCCCGGTGCCGGCGCGCACATGGTCACCTTTCCTGACGCGGTAGAAATTGTCGAAGACCCGTTCGATGTCCTCGGCCGGAATTCCCGGTCCCTCGTCCTTTACCGAAAGTAGGACCGCGCCACCGTCCTGCAAGCCCCGGATCTCGATCACCGTTTCATCCGGCGCATATTTCGCGGCATTGTCGATCAGGTTGAAAAGGACCTGCTCGAACAGAACCGCATCGACCTTCAGCATGGGGAGATCGGCTGGAATGCTGACGACAATCTTATGCCTGGAGCTGATCTTCGCGGCCCTGTTCAGCGCCGTCCCGACGATATCGCCGACGAAATGAAAGGCATAGTTCGGCTCCATGGCGCCCGACCCGATGCGCGTCATGTCCAACAGATTGGAAATGAAACGGCTTAGCCGTTCGGATTCGTCAATGACAGTCGCAAGCATATCGGCACGCGCCTCCTCGGTCAGGCTGGTCCCGAAGTCCTTGAGCGTGCCGGCCGAGCCCATGATGGCGGCAAGCGGCGTCTTGAGATCATGCGAGATGGAGGTGAGAAGAGCAGTGCGCAGGCGGTCCGTTTCAGCGGCAAGCCGTGCCTTGTCGACATCGGAAACAAGCTGGATACGCTCAATCGCAAGCGCCGCCTGGTCAGCCAGTGCATCGAAGAGCCGTTGCTGTTCCGGCGTCAAAAGCGGCCCCTGCTTGTCGTTGTCGAGCCCGACGACGCCGATTGCCTCACGTCCGGTTCGTAGCGGCAGGTAAAGCCTCTTGGCGCCCGGAAGAGTGTCGGCTGCCCGACCGGCGGGACGATTATGCTCCCAGGCCCATTTTGCAGCGGCTATGTCTGCGTCAACGAGCGTATCGTCGGGCGGATATCCTGCTTTGACGACGATGGTCCCCTTCTCCGGCAGGAGAATGACGACCCTTACCTTCAGCATGGAAGCGATTTGGAAGGCGGTCGCCCACAAAACGTCATCGAGTGTGCCCGTGCCCGCGAGCTTCTTCGAAAAGAGATAGAGGTCTTCGGTTGTTCTCGCCCTTTGACGCGCAGCGACCGCCTGCCGCTGGACGGCGGCAGCCAGGTTCGAGGCGACCAGCGCTACCCCAAGATAAAAAAACAGTGCAACGAGACTTTCCGCATCCCGCACGGTGAAGGTGTATCTGGGTTCCAGGAAGAAGAAATTGAAAGACAGCGCACCGATCACCGAGGCATAGAGCCCTGCTCCGAGGCCGCCGCGTATCGCAGCAGCCAGCACGGCCATCAGGAAGACCAGCGCAAGGTTCTGCACGGCAAGCGTCTGATCGAGCAGAACCCCGGCACCAATCGCAAGCGCGATGAAGATCGTGCTTTTAACATAGGGCTTGATACGGAACGGCTTCGGCTGCGACGCCTGCTTCACGCCGCGCCGCAGTTCGTTTTCCTTCGCGTCATTGGAAATAACATGGACGCTGATGTCGCCTGCATAGCGGATCAGATCGTATGTAACCGAGCCCTGCCACAGCTGTCTCCAGCGTGGCTTCGTCGGACGACCGACGACGATGTGGGTGAAATTGTTGGCATGGGCATAAGCGATGACCTCCCGTGAGACCCGAAGTCCCGGCAAGGTCACGGTCTCGGCGCCGAGCTGTTCGGCAAGCCGCATATTGGCCGCCAGACGATCCTTGTCCTCTTCCGACAGATTGATCGATTGCGGCGTTTCGAGATGCAGAGCTGCCCAGGGCGCACGCAGGCGATCCGCCTGCCGGCGGGCATATCGGACCAGGCTCGCGCCGTTGCGACTGTGATCGAGGCAGACGAGTATTCGTTCTCCCGCGGCCCAGGGACCGGAAATCGCATGCGCCTGCATGTGATTGAGAAGCTGTTCGTCCACCCGTTGTGCCGTGCGCCGCAGGGCAAGCTCGCGAAGGGCGGTCAGATTACCCGGAGAGAAATAGTTCTCCATCGCCCGGCGAGCGGTCGTCGGTAGATAAACCTTGCCGTCCTTCAGCCGCTTGATGAGGTCGTCGGGCGTGAGGTCGATGATTTCCACGTCATCGGCCCGGTCGATGATCGAATCCGGCACCGTCTCGCGCACGCGGATACGGGTGATCTGGGCAACGACGTCATTCAGGCTCTCGACATGCTGGATGTTCAGCGTCGAATAGACGTCGATGCCTTGCGAAAGGATCTCCTGCACATCCATGTAACGTTTGGGATGGCGGCTGCCGGCGGCATTCGTATGCGCCAGTTCATCGACGAGCACGAGTGTCGGACGCCGGGCGAGAATGGCGTCGATGTCCATTTCCTCGAGATACTGTCCGCGATAATCGATCCGCTTGCGCGGGATGATTTCAAACCCGTCGAGAAGTGCCTGAGTTTCCTTGCGACCGTGGGTCTCAACGACGCCGACCACCACATCGACGCCATCGACCTTCTGGGCGCGGCCGGACATCAGCATCTCATAGGTTTTGCCAACGCCGGGAGCAGCACCGAGGAAGATTTTCAACTTCCCGCGCGTCTCCCGCTCGGCGTGCTCCAGCAATGCATCCGGCGATGGCCTGTTCAGCATTTCGCGTGTGTCGTCCGGCATGGGTTGAAATCTCTTGATCGGGCACGAGTGGCCACTATCGATGGCCACTCGCCCAGACAGCCTATTTCAATTTATGGATGAGCCTGGTCAAGCGCCAGATTGAGCGCCAGCACATTGACGGTCGGTTCGCCAAGCAGGCCGAGTTCACGATCTTCCGTGTGGCCGTCCACCAGCGTGCGGACGGTTGCCTCATCGATACCGCGCGCCTTGGCAACACGCGGGACCTGGAAGTAGGCGGCCTCAGGAGAAATATGGGGATCAAGCCCGCTGCCGGATGCCGTCACGAGGTCGATCGGCAGCACCTCGGCATTCGGATTGGTCGCGCGGGCGGCCTCATAGTCGGCCTTGACGCGGTCAATCAGCTTGCTGTTGGTCGGACCGAGATTTGACCCCGAGGAGCCGGCCGCGTTGTAACCGTCGCCGGCTGCGGATGGACGCCCGTGGAAATATTTCTCGCTGGTGAAGGCCTGGCCGATCAGCGCCGAGCCAATGACCTGACCATCCTTCTCGACCAGACTGCCATTCGCCTGATGCGGGAAGATCGCCTGGGCGACCCCGGTCATCGCGAGGGGATAGGCAAGTCCGGTTACGGCGGTGGTGGCAACGAGCATGACGATTGCCGGGCGAAGTTGCTTGAGCATTGTTCTTACTCCTTAGGCGAGACCGATCGCCGTGATGACGACGTCGATCACCTTGATGCCGATGAAGGGGACGATGATGCCGCCACCACCGTAGATGAGCAGATTGCGGGAAAGCAGCGCACCGGCGCCGACCGGACGGTAGCGCACGCCTTTCAGCGCGAGCGGGATCAGCGCGATAATGATAAGAGCGTTGAAGATGATCGCCGAGAGAATGGCGCTCTCAGGCGTTGCAAGGCCCATGACGTTGAGCACGCCGAGCTGCGGATAAAAGGCCAGGAACATCGCGGGGATGATGGCGAAATACTTGGCGATATCGTTGGCGATCGAAAACGTCGTCAACGCGCCGCGGGTCATGAGAAGCTGCTTGCCGATTTCGACGATCTCGATGAGCTTCGTCGGGTCGCTGTCGAGGTCCACCATGTTGCCGGCCTCGCGCGCGGCGACCGTGCCGGTGTTCATGGCCACGCCGACATCCGCCTGTGCCAGCGCCGGAGCATCATTCGTGCCGTCGCCGCACATGGCAACCAGCTTGCCCTTGCCCTGCTCCTCACGGATGAGCTGCAGCTTGTTTTCCGGTGTCGCCTGGGCGAGGAAATCGTCCACGCCGGCTTCTGCGGCAATCGCAGCGGCGGTCATCGGGTTGTCACCGGTAATCATGACCGTGCGGATGCCCATGCGGCGCAGCTCGGCGAAACGTTCGCGAATGCCGCCCTTGACGATGTCCTTGAGCTGCACAACGCCGAGCAGCTTCCCGTCGCGGACAACGGCAAGCGGCGTACCGCCGGTTTTTGCGATCTCGTCTGCTATCGCCTGCAACTCACTCACCGCGGCGGCCCCCAACGCAGCGGAACCGAGGTAGGAAAGAACCGCATCGACGGCGCCCTTGCGGATGCTGGAACCGTCGAGATCGACGCCGCTCATGCGCGTCTGGGCGGTAAACGGGACGAAGGTCGCCTTCAGGCTGGCCATGTCGCGGGCGCGGATACCGTACTTCTCCTTGGCGAGAACGACTATAGAACGTCCCTCGGGTGTTTCGTCCGCGAGCGAGGCGAGTTGGGCTGCATCGGCCAAATCCCGCTCGGATACGCCGCGAACCGGATGAAAAGCTGTGGCCTGACGGTTACCGAGCGTTATCGTACCGGTCTTGTCGAGCAGCAGCGTATCGACGTCACCGGCAGCCTCAACCGCACGGCCCGACATGGCAAGCACATTAAAACGCACCAGGCGATCCATGCCGGCAATCCCGATTGCCGAAAGAAGCGCGCCGATGGTGGTGGGGATCAGCGTCACGAAAAGGGCGACGAGCACGATGATCGGTATCGAGCCACCAGCATAGGCTGCAAAGCTCGGGATGGTGGCGGTGGCGAGAACGAAGATAAGCGTCATACCGGCGAGCAGGATGTTGAGCGCAATCTCGTTCGGCGTCTTCTGGCGCTCGGCGCCTTCGACGAGCGAGATCATGCGGTCGAGGAAGGTTGAACCGGCAGCAGCCGTGATGCGGACGCGAATCCAGTCGGAAAGAACCTGCGTACCGCCGGTGACAGCCGAACGGTCACCGCCGGATTCACGGATAACCGGGGCGGATTCGCCGGTGATCGCAGCTTCATTGACCGAAGCGACACCCTCGATCACCTCGCCGTCGGACGGAATGATATCGCCAGCCTCGACGAGAACGATATCGCCCACCTTGAGGCTGGTGCCCGGCACCATGCGATAGCTGGCGCGGTCGCTGCCCGTCAGCAGCTTGGCCTGGGTTTCCGTGCGTGCCTTGCGCAGCGAATCCGCCTGCGCCTTGCCTCGACCCTCGGCGACCGCCTCGGCGAAATTGGCAAAGAGCACGGTGAACCAGAGCCAGAGGTTGATCTGGAAGGAAAAGCCGAGATTGCCGCCACCGGTCGCAAGATCGCGGAGGAAGAGAACGGTGGTCAGCATCGAGACCACGGCCACGACGAACATGACCGGGTTGCGGGCAAGCGTCTTCGGGTTGAGCTTCCTGAAAGCGGCCCCGATAGCCGGAATGAGAATGCGAGAATCGACGATGCTCGCGGATTTTGCCTGGCTCATAAGAGACTCCAGCGTTGAAACGAGAATGGTGGACCGGCCAACCGGTCAGTCGTGCACGATTTGGATTGTGGCCGCGAGGATCAGGATCCCGACCGTCATCAGTAGGATGACAGTGGAAGCCCGCCATTTCGGGCCTTCCACGCCCCGGCGAACCGGAGCATGAAGGGAAGCGTTCAAAGACCTTTTGCGCAGGGTCACGGCTTGCACCTCAGAAGACCTGTCCGGCAATCATGGCCAAGTGCTCGACCACCGGTCCGAGTGCTAGCGCCGGCAGGAAGGTCAAACCGCCGACGATCAGGATTGTGCCGACGAGCAGGCCGACGAAGAGCGGACCATCGGTCGGGAAAGTGCCCGCCGAGGCCGGAACCGTCTTCTTGGCGACCAGCGATCCCGCGATTGCGAGAGCGGGAATGATAACCAGGAAACGACCGGCCAGCATGCCGATGCCCAGCGTCAGGTTGTACCAGGGGGTATTGCCGGTGAGACCGCCGAAAGCCGAGCCGTTGTTGGCAGCGGCCGAGGTGTAGGCATAGAGAATCTCGGAGAAGCCGTGCGGCCCGGCTGTGCCGATCGAGGCGACCGCCGAAGGTAGCACCGACGCGATCGCGGTGAAGACAAGCATCGCCAGCGGCAAGCAAAGAATGGCGAGAACGGCCATCTTCATTTCCTTCGCCTCGATCTTCTTGCCGAGATATTCCGGCGTGCGGCCAACCATGAGGCCAGCCACGAAGACGGCGACGACGATGAACAGCACGATGCCATAGAAGCCCGCGCCGACGCCGCCAACGATGATTTCGCCGAGTTGCATGTTGATAAGCGGGATCAGGCCACCCAGTGCGGTGAAGCTGCCATGCATAGCATTGACCGCGCCGCAGGATGCCGCCGTGGTGATGACGGCAAACAGCGAGGACAGGACGATGCCGAAGCGCACTTCCTTGCCCTCCATGTTGCCGCCCGCAAGGCCGAGGGACTGCATCAGCGGATTGCCTGCGGCTTCGGCCCAGTAGGTGACCGCGACACCGCCGATGAACAGCATGCCCATCGCGGCCAGGATCGCCCAGCCCTGGCGCTGATTGCCGACCATGCGGCCGAATACGTTGGTCAGGGCCGCGCCGATGGCGAAGATAGACACCATCTGAATAAGGTTGGAGATCGCATCGGGGTTTTCGAAGGGGTGGGCCGAGTTGGCATTGAAGAAGCCGCCGCCATTGGTACCGAGCATCTTGATGGCAAGCTGTGAAGCGACGGGGCCAACCGCGATGGTCTGCTGCGCACCTTCAAGCGTCGTGGCGTTAACATAGGGACCGAATGTCTGGGGTACTCCGAGCCAGACATAGATCAACGTCAGCACGATGCAGATCGGCAGCAAAACGTAGAGGGTGCTACGGATCATATCGACCCAGAAGTTGCCGATCACCTTGCCCGATGCCCGCGAAAAGGCGCGGATGAGGGCAATGGCGATTGCCATGCCAGTGGCCGCCGAAAGGAAATTCTGCACGGCGAGCCCGGCCATCTGCACCAGATACGACATGGTGCTTTCGCCACCGTAGTTCTGCCAGTTGGTGTTGGTCACGAAGCTGACAGCGGTGTTGAAGGCAAGTTCCTCCGGCACCGCGCCCATGCCGGCCGGGTTGTACGGCAATCCCGCCTGCAGACGCATCAGCGCGTAGAGAAACAGGACGCCGAGCAGATTGAACATCAGCATGGCAAAGGCATAGGTGGTCCAATGCTGTTCTTCACGCTCACTGGTGCCGGCAAGGGCGTAAAGTCCCCGTTCGATCGGAACGAGAACCGGTGAAAGGAGAGTGCGCTCGCCAGAAAAGACGCGAGTCATGTAACCGCCGAGCGGTTTGACCAGCGCAAGAGTGATCCCGCAGTATAGCAGGATCTGAAGCCATCCGTTGAGGGTCATGGGTGAAAACTTTCAATAGCCCGGCTGCTTCGTTGTCAGAAGCGCTCGGGGCGGATGAGAGCGTAGGTGAGATAGACGGCAAGAAGCACAGTCACCGCACCGCTCAAGACGTAATCGAGAACCATCGGCGTAATTCCTTAAAGTCCATCGCAGGCACGCGCATACGCGAAGCATAGTGCAAAGAATATGATCGCCATTGCGAGTAGAGTTACATCCATCATTGATCTTGACTCCTTTTCAATGACTGGAGTCAGACAAGCCAAAGGGCGCCGCCCGAAGGACGGCACCTTTACGCTTTCTGGCCAGGAGAAAATCGTTTCGATCTCTCGAGCATGAATATGCGGCGCGGGTGCATATAGATTCGAGATCGGGAGCCCGGCAAAGATATAGGATTCCTATAGGAATTTCGGCTAAGCTTGAAAGGTGGTTGCGAGTGCCAGTCCGTAAGTCGCCAGCAAGGCAAGCAGCATGACGACCAGCACGCCGAGAATGACATTCGAGGCGTAGAGGTGATCCCTTCGCCTGTCTCCTCCACCCCATATGTACGCGTAGCCGTTTCTGCGCCGGCAGCCGGAAAGGCGGGACACGCCTCAAGCCCTCGCGGCGGCTCTGGCCTGCCTTGCGGGGCGCTTGTCGAAAAGCCTGCCGAGCTTCAGCGTGACATGATCGGGAACACACCAGACCGCGCCCGGCCTATGATCACTCTCGAACATGGCGAAGTGCACAGCAGAGGCGCGATCGATGAAAACACCTCCCACTAGACCGTCACGGTCGGCAACGACCCAGCGGCCTTGAGCGTCGCGCCCCACGGTAAATCGCACGCCGGACGCCGATGCGGCGGCTTCCAAATTCGCTCTACCCATGAGAAGCCTCCTCAGAAAATCAGGGCGAGAACGATCAGGGTGGAGCATGCGATGCCCGCCACCATGAACCACTTCAACAGAATGCCTGCATTCTGATCGACCGACCCATGATCGGGCCAACGCTTGTTACTGCTCTGCGCGTCGATATCCGCGAGATATTGCGCCAGAAAGAAACTTCCCAAACGACCGTACATGCACATGTCTCCTTCTTTTGTTTCCGGTCGCACCGCAGAATGTCGCGGAACCGGTAGACAAGAAGGTAGCCACGAGCGCATAGGCTTTCGATTGGGCTCGCCGGACGATAAAATAATCAAATTATATAAACGAGAAGACAAGCACGAGTGGACGCAGCAGATCAGCCTCTACCGGCAGCAAGGCGCCGCACGTCAGAGTTCGAACCCCGCCGCGCGGCGAGCCAACGATCACCGTTCCAACTCTGCTCGATGTCCGCAATCAGGACATGGTCACACCTTACGAGCGTTCGCTGGACCTTCAACAAGGCCGCGCCAGCTCCGCAGCTTCACGTCTTCCGCGGCTGCGGTCACCTGCCCCCGATCGAAAACCGGATGAAGCGATTACGCCTCTCAGGAACTGGCCGGACCGCTCATGAAGCGGATGTGCCGAAGAATTCCATCCATATCCGCCGACCCTGATCGTCGAACCGCTTTACCGCCTCGATAAAGTCGTGGCGGGCGGCTTCGTCCGCCAACGGCGCGGGCAGCATGGGATCGAAGACGATCTGGCGAATGGCATCATCACCCAGAAGGAAGCTATCCCGCGCGGCGATCTCTGGCCGCAATCTCGCCACGCCCTCAAGCCACACCTCCAGACGCCGCACGCCTTCCCTGTAGGCCGCGACTGATGTGTCGCGTTCCCAAAGACCAAGAGCCTGTTCCTGTCGCTCGGGATCGAAGTCCGCAGCCCGGAATACGGCAGCCTCCTCTCCAAGTCCCAGCGCGATCAGGCGCTGACGCACCATGCCAGCTCCGCCCGCCAGATTATCGGGACGAATAAAAAGGCCGTTGCCGAGTTCGCGCATGCCCAGCATGGAGAGTGCCCGCTCCCGTGCCCTGAGCACCTTGCGGTCGCTGCGGGAAAGCCCTCCGGTCGATGCCGCGATCCAGTCGCCATTCCATCTGACGAGACGCTCCTCGACCGTCCGCCAACCGGCGACATCGTCACGGATCTTTCGCCTCTCGGACCCCAGGCGATAAACGCCTCGCTCGACAAGCTCGACAAGCCCCGACCGGGCAAGACGGGCTAGCGTCACCCGCACGCTGTTTTCGGAAATATCGAAGAGTGCACCGGCTCTCAAGGCGTCGGCCACGCTCAACACACCGCCAGCGGCGACACCAAGAAGATTGAGGATCAGACGCCGCGCGTTCGGGACCTCAAAATTACTATGTTTGACACTATCTGTCATTGGTCGTAATTTTCTTTCATGCGTGCTGAAGGGCACGAGGAGGAAAACATGTCACTTACCAGCCAATTCCTGACGCACGAAGTGCAAAATCAGCCGGAAGCGCTCATGGATTATAATGTCTGGGAGACGGACACTGCGCTGCGTGAGGCGGTCGAGCGCGACGGCGCCTCCTGGGCAAGTGACCACTTAAGCGAATACGGCGCACTGGCCGGCGGCGAGCTTATCCAGGCGGGTTATGAAGCGAATGAAAACCGCCCGCGATTGCGGCCGTTCGACCGGTATGGCCGCCGCATTGACGAGGTGGAATTCCACCCCGCCTATCATCGGCTGATGACGGAGGCGATGAAATACGGCATGAATGGCTTTGCCTGGCGCAATGCCAACCGGGCCGGCGCACATGTGGCGCGCGCCGCTGTGATGTATATAGGCTCGCAAGCGGATGCGGGCGTGGGCTGCCCCATGTCGATGACCTACGCGGCTATTCCCGCCCTCAGACACACATCAACAGTCGCGGAGAAATGGATTCCCAAGCTCATCTCCACCGAGTACGACCCGCGCAGCCTTCCGATGGACCGGAAGGCCGGCTGCACCATCGGCATGGGTATGACAGAAAAACAGGGCGGTTCCGACATCCGCTCAAACACAACGCGGGCAATCCGCCAACCTGACGGCACCTATGAACTGGTCGGGCACAAATGGTTCTTCTCCGCTCCGATGTGCGATGCCCATCTGGTGCTTGCGCAGGCAGAGGGTGGTTTGAGCTGCTTTCTTGTGCCGCGCTTTCGCCCGGACGGCAGTCGCAATGCAGTCGAGATCCAGCGACTGAAGGACAAGCTCGGTGACTGGTCGAACGCCTCGTCGGAGGTGGAGTTTCGCGGAGCGTTTGGAGAACTCGTCGGTGAAGAAGGCCGGGGTGTCGTGACCATTCTCGATATGGTGGCGCTCACCCGCCTCGACTGCATGACCGGCTCCGCGAGCCAGATGCGGCAAGCGACGGTGCAAGCCCTTCATCACACTCGGCAACGCAGGGCGTTCGGAAAATACCTGGTGGACCAACCGTTGATGCGCAACGTGCTCGCCGATCTGGCTCTTGAAAGCGAGGCGGCAGTCACCCTGACGATGCGCGTCGCCCGCGCCATAGACGCCGCAGAACGCGACGAAAGCGAGGCCGTCTTTGCCCGCATCGCCACGGCGATCGGCAAATACTGGATCTGCAAGCGCGCTCCTCCACACATCAATGAAGCGCAGGAATGCCTCGGTGGCATCGGTTACGTGGAAGAGACAATGATGCCACGTCTTTACCGGCAGGCTCCGCTCAACTCGATCTGGGAAGGCAGCGGCAATGTCCAGTGCCTCGACGTGCTGAGAGCCTTGCGCAAGGAACCCGCGTCGCGCGACGCCCTCTTCGGCGAACTTGCCGGCGCAAAAGGTCTCGACCGTAGCTACGATGCCGAGTTCGATGCGCTCGCCGGCTCTTTCGCCGATGCGGAAACACTCGAATATCGCAGCCGCGCGGTCGTGGAACGCGTCGCACTCCTGCTGCAGGCTTCCCTTCTTCTGAAATCGGCGGACCAGGCCATCGCAGCATGTTTCTGCCGCTCCCGTCTCGCAAAGGAACACGGGCTCGCCTTCGGCACACTTGGCCCCGATGCCCCGGTCGCTACGCTCATCGAGCGTGCAATGGTGAAGACCTTAGCCGCACCGATTTCCTGAACATGAAATCCTCCCAGACAATGCCATCGCCGAAGACCTCGGGTTAGGGAAGCTATCCGGGAGGCCCGACATCCTGACCGCAGATCCGAACTGCACCGGTGCCCATCACTCTCCGATCACGCCAATTCATGTCTATTCTCACGGAATTGACCGGAATTTACGAGAGAATCCGGTTGTCGTCCTTCGCTGGAAGCTCTAGGACCGCGACATGGCGACGGCAACGAGCCGCGCCCAGGAGACTTCGAACATCGAAGTAACGACGCGGAACGAAGGCAGACCATGCGTTATCTGATTACCGGGACGGCAGGCTTCATCGGCTTTCATCTGGCCCGAAGGCTTCTGGAGGCCGGCCACAGCGTGACCGGCTTCGACGGCATGACACCTTATTACGACGTCTCCCTGAAACGTCGGCGTCATGGAATCCTCGAAAGCTATCCGAATTTCGATCCGATCATCGGCATGCTCGAGGATACGGCAGCGCTCGACCGCGCAGCCGCCATAGAACAACCCGACGCGATCGTTCATCTCGCGGCCCAGGCCGGCGTGCGCTACAGCCTCGAAAATCCGCAGGCCTATGTAACCTCCAATCTCACCGGCTCCTGGACCGTGCTGGAACTGGCGAAACGCATCGGGCCGAAGCATCTCCTGCTCGCCTCCAGTTCCTCGATCTATGGCGCGAACGAGAAGGTGCCATTCGCCGAAACCGACCATGCCGACGAGCCGCTCACGCTTTATGCCGCGACCAAGAAGGCGATGGAGGCCATGGGCCATTCCTATGCCCATCTTTACAAGATACCGACCACCGCTTTCCGTTTCTTCACCGTGTACGGTCCATGGGGACGCCCCGACATGGCCCTTTTCAAATTCACCGACGCCATACTCAACGGCCGTCCCGTGGATATTTACGGCGAAGGGAAGATGAGCCGCGACTTCACCTATATCGACGATCTGGTGGAAGCTATCATACGGTTGATCGCTGTCGTTCCGGATGAGGAAAACCGTGTCGCGGCGCCCGGAGTGGAAGATACACTTTCCCGGCATGCCCCTTTCCGCATCGTCAACATCGGCGGCGGCCAGCCGGTGGAACTGATCCGCTTCGTGGAAACGGTCGAGGCCGCTATCGGACAACCGGCCATTCGTCGCATGTTGCCGATGCAGAAGGGCGACGTGCCGCGCACCTACGCACTTCCCGATCTCCTTCAGGCGCTGACGGGCTTCGTACCGCAGATGCCCGTCGAACGCGGCGTTCTCGAATTCGTCGAATGGTACAAGACGTGGAAACGGGAAGAGGCGCCGCAAAAACTCGTCACTAGCGCAGTCTCCTGATCCCCCGACATATGCCGGCGAGCCGCTTGCAGCGGCTTTTGACAATACATAAGTACGGGGCTAAAAATCCGATTTGTGCTCGATCAGGCCAGTCCCGCCCCATGGAAAAAAGTCTTTCCCGCTACATCTGGAAGCACACCTGGCGTCAGCAAGTCATCATTCTCATGATCGTCGCTTTGTCGATGATCCCGTATTTCATATCGCTGGATCTGCCCAAGCAGATCATCAACGGCCCCATCCAGGGTGAGGGTTTTTCGACGCCGGAAGCCTTGCAGCCTTTTTTCGAACTCGGCTTCGACATGCCGCTCGTCGGCTATGTGCAGATCTACGCGGGATATCCGCTCGATCGCCTGTCCATGCTGATGGCGCTCAGTGTCGAGTTCCTGGCGCTGGTTGTTATCAACAACGCCTTCAAATATGTCATCAATACCTACAAAGGCCGCCTGGGCGAGCGGTTGCTGCGTCGCATCCGTTTCCAGCTCATCGACCACCTTCTCCGTTTCCCGCCGGCCTACTTCAAACGAACCAAGGGCGCGGAAATCGCCAGCATGATTAAAGACGAGGTGGAGCCGCTGGGCGGCTTTGCCGGCGATTCCTTCGTTCAGCCGGCATTGCTTGGCGGTCAGGTGATCGCAGCGCTGTCGTTCATCCTGGCGCAGAACTTCTGGCTCGGTCTGATAGCAGCCTTCATGGCGCTTCTGCAGATAGGGATCATTCCCAGAATGCGTCGACGACTGATCCGTCTCGGTCGGGAACGGCAGATCACCGCACGTCGGCTTGCAGGTCGGGTAAGCGAAATGGTCGAGGGCATGCCGACGATCCATGCCTATGATACTTCAAACTACGAGCGCGCCGACATGGCCCGTCGGCTGGGGGAGATCTTCGCGATCCGCTACGATCTCTACCAATGGAAGTTCATGGTGAAGTTCATCAACAACTTCCTGGCCCAGGTCACGCCGTTCCTCTTCTACAGTATCGGCGGCTATTTGACCCTGCGCGGCAATCTCGACGTTGGCCAGCTGGTCGCCGTCATCAACGCTTACAAGGAGTTGCCGAGCCCGCTCAAGGATCTGATCGACTGGGATCAGGCGCGGCAGGATGTGCAGGTAAAGTTCGAGCAGGTGGTCGAGCAGTTCCAGTCCGACAGCATACTTCAGCCGGAAATCCAGTCTATCTACACCGGCGTACCCGCACCGCTGCCCGGCCCCCTCGCCGCCGTCAATCTCGCGATAGACGACGACAGCGGCGGCCGTATGGTCGACCACGTCTCCCTGCATGTCGAGCCTGGCCAGACCATTGCGTTCCTCGATGCAAACGGCAGCGCCGGCAGCCTCATCGCCGATGCCATAGGTCGCGCGGTCTGGCCGAGCGCCGGCAGGGTCGCCGCAGGCGATATCGACATTCGCGACCTGCCGGAATCCATCACTGGTCGCCGCATCAGCTATGTCTCGGCGGAAACCTATTTTTTCCATGGGAGCCTGAAAGACAACCTGCTTTACGGCCTGAAACACGCCCCGCTGCAGCCTATGGAGAGGGAAGGCAACGCGGCTATCCGACGAAAATGGGAAATCAAGGAAGCCCGGCTGGCCGGAAACGTCGATTTCGATATTGAAGGCGAGTGGATCAGCACCGGGGCGGCGCCAGACAATGCCATAACTAGGGAAACGCTCGACGCCTGGATGCTCGGCGTTCTCGACACCGTGTTGCTCACCGAAGACGTTCTCGACCTCGCCTTGCGCAGCCCGGTCGATCCGCAAACGAACGAGGATATAGCCCGCTTCGCCATCGCTGCCCGACAGACATTGCGCGACGAACTGGCCAGCCTCAACCTGCCGGAACTCGTCGTACCCTTCGATTTCGAGGCTTACAATACCGAGGCGACCGTAGCCGAAAACCTGCTGTTCGGGTCTCTTGTCGGCGGAGAAACCGCGGCCCAGCGGATCATTGCCAGCAACTACTTCCGGTCGGTTATCCGGCAGGACGGATTGGCCGATCTACTGTTTGAAATGGGGCGTTCGGTCGCGAGCACAATCGTTGAACTGTTCGGCGACATGCAGCAGAACAACCCGCTATTGCCCGAACTTCCCTTCATGGAAGGTCATGAAATCCCCGATTACGCCCGCATCCTGAAAGAGATCGAGGGGCGGGGCATCGACGAAACGAACGACGAGCAGCGTCGTGTCATCTTCCTGACCGCCTTCGCCTACGTTGAAAGCCGCTATCGCTTCGGCCTGCTGACCGATGAAATCATGCACAAGATCGTGGCCGCGCGCCAGAAGTTCCATGCCAATCTTCCGGCGGAACTCGGAGGTCTCATTGCGCGTTACGAATCCGACAAGTTCCAGCCATCGTCCTCGTTGATCGAGAACATTCTATTCGGCAAGATCAGCCGCGGCCATGCGGATGCCCAAAACCGCATCGCCCCATTGATCAGGCAACTGGCCGAGAAGGAGGGAGTGTATACGGAAATGCTGGCAATCGGCCTCGATTACGATCTTGGTCCGGGCGGCAAGCGGCTGACGCTGCTGCAGCGCCAGAAGCTCAACGTTGCGCGCGCGCTGATCCGCGGTACGGAATATTGCATCCTCAACCAGCCGCTGCCCGGCCTTAATCCGCGCCTGCAGACCCAGTTGGTGAAGAATGTCATCTCCTTCTTGCGCAGCAAGTCCGAAAAGTGCACTATTATATGGGTTCTATCCAATCCGCGGCTGTGCAAGCTCTTCGAACGGATCATGGTATTCGACAAAGGCGGGCTGGTCGCTGATGGAACCTACGAGACTCTGGTGGAAGAAAACGGTATGGTGAAAGAGCTGGTAACGAGGTAGTTTCAGGAGAGACCCTCTCCGGCTCAGTTTGGAGGTATGCGATGGTCCTTATGGATGAGGTTCAATGCCTGCGTGCCCTGCCGTTCTTCGCGTCTGCGGATCCGGCCAAGCTGAAGTTGCTGGCTTTTACATCCGACCGTATGAAATTCGCGCCGGGTCAGGAATTGTTCCATGAGGGCGATGTAGGCGATTCCGCCTTTGTTATCCTCGGGGGTACCGCGGATATAGTCGTGGATACTCCGGCCGGCGAGATCAAGGTTGCAGAGGCCGGAAAGAACTCCATCGTCGGCGAAATCGCTATACTCTGCGACGGCTACCGCACTGCTACCGTCCGGGCAAGCACGCCAATGGACACCTTGCGCATCAGCAAGGAGGCTTTCCGCAAGCTGATGGCCGATTGCCCGTCGATGATGCTTGGCGTGATGCGTGTGCTCGCCACCCGTCTCCAGACAACGACATCAGAGCTTGCGGCCCAGAAGAGCCACGAGGAATACGCCTGAAGCCAGCGGTTCCGAGCTACACTCGCGCCGTAAATGTGTCTCAGGTGACGATCGAGTCGCATACTTTGGCGATTGTCGATTTCCTTGATCCATAATTCCCTCTATGAACCGGACCACTGACGGGACGCCCCGCGCGACCATTCGTTTTCCGGTTGGTCCATGCGACGACATCCAAACAAAGGTGGAATTTTAACGCCGACGCTGCAGAATGGTGGGGCCTCTTTTTGGCCGCTTTCATGCCCCAGAGGCACTGCGCCGCGTTCATTCCCACAGGGTCGCTCTTGATGCTGCAGCCTGCACGCCCTTTCTTGCCAGACAAGGCCGCACATCAACTGGGTATCGCATCCGGAGTGATCCTCTTTGCGTTCATTTCAACGCATCTTCTCAATCACGCGCTGACACTGGTATCGATTGCCTTTGCTGACGAGGTCCTGAAGATCTTCAAGATCCTCTGGCGCAATCCGCTCGGAACCCTCCTCCTGTACGGCTCGTTTCTGGTCCATTTCCTGCTCGCGCTTCGAACACTTTACCTGCGTCGGCACATGCGCCTGCCCGCCCGCATGATGATCCAGGTCATCTTTGGCCTTTCCATCCCCGTACTCATCGCCCAACATGTCGTCTCCGCGCGGGTACCCGCCCTCTATGGGGGCTTCGACAGCACCTATGAGAGCGTCATAAGAGCCATATGGAACGGCAGCGGTCTGTTCGGACTGAAAATGGCTGTGGCCGTCATCGTGGTCTGGGTGCACGGCTGCATCGGCCTCTATGCCGCCCTTCGCTTCAGGGAGTGGTTTCCGCGTGTGTCGCAGTGGCTCTTCGCATTCGCGATCCTGCTGCCGACGCTTGCGCTCATTGGCATACTGACCAGCGGCCGACAGATGGAGGCTTCGGCCACGACCAGGGGATCTGTTCAATCATCCGGCCCGGGCACCGAGATGTTGCGACTGCAGGCCGCGAGACCCCAACTCGACCTCGCTGAGATCGAACAACGCATCTATGTCGTCTTCGGTCTGGGGCTGGGACTTGTCGTGATGCTGCGCTCCGTCCGTTCATTGCGTCGCAACGTCCCCGAAATCAGCATTACCTACGCACATGGTGCACAGGTCCGCGTGCCGCGGGGAACCTCGATCCTTGAAGCCAGCCGGATCGGCCGGATCGATCACTATTCGATCTGCGGCGGCAAAGGACGCTGTTCGACCTGTCGTGTACGCATCGTCGACAGTGCCGGTCCGCTGCCACCCGCAACCGCCATGGAACAGGCGACGTTATCGCGAATCCGAGCGGCCCCCGATACGCGGCTGAGCTGCCAGACCCGGCCTGATTACGACCTGACCGTCGCACTATTGCTGGAGCCGCCGGCCGGCGGCGATGTCTATTCCGCCAGGCCGCTTAGACAAGCCGGCCGGGAAAAGGAAATCGTCGTGCTTTTCTGCGATATCCGCAATTTCACCACCATCTCGGAAAGCAGGCTGCCCTATGACATCGTCTTCCTTCTGAACCGTTATTTCGCGGTCGTCGGTCGAGCGGTAGAAGAAGCCAAGGGACAGGTGGACAAGTTCATCGGCGACGGCGTGATGGCGCTCTTCGGTATCGATGCCACCGAACCGAGCGAGGCGTGCCGACAGGCGCTGAAAGCTGCAGCAACGATCGTCGCGGAGACAGAGAAGCTCAACCAGGAAATGATGCAGGAATTCGGTGTCGACCTCAGGATCGCAATCGGCATTCACTTCGGCCCTGCGATCGTCGGCGTGATCGGTTACGGCAAGGTGTCGGGCCTCACCGCGATCGGCGACACCGTCAACGTGGCAAGCCGGCTCGAGGCGGTCGCAAAGCAGTTCAACGTCGCGATTGCCGCGTCCGAACCCATCATGCTGCTTGCTCACCTGCCCTATGACGGGCTTTCCAACCGCTCCGTCTCGCTGAAGGGGCGCCGGACGGACATGCGTGTCTATCTGCTCTCGACAGAGGACGCCAGACGCTACGCTTGATCTCGACGCGCGCCTCTCTTTCCGAGGAACCGGAAAACGGCAGGGATCTCCTCGCGAGGAATTGACCCGCTCCGTCTTCTGCCTACTAGCCTGCGACATTCTGTGAAGGTAAATCTAGACTGCAGAAAGCCGTCACCAGCCATTCGCATATGCAACGGGAGGATATCGTTGAAACCCTATCGTCTTTTGGGCATTGCTCTTCTTGCCGGCTGTTTTATTGCAGCACCGGCGCTCGGCAATAGGCCGACCAGCCAGAAATTGTTCGACGGTTTCGACGGCCAGGACTTTTCCCCCGAAGGCGGACTTTACTACCGCATGAACGAGGAGCAGAAAGCTGGCAGCTATGTGTTTCAGAGCGAGGTTAAACGTAACGGCGCAGGCGCGCTGAAACTCAGCGTGCGGAGCCAATGTCCGGCCACCGACGATCTGTGCAGTGAACGCGCCGAGATCTGGGAAAAGACCCCGCTGCGCGTCCCCTATGACGAACCGGTCTGGTTCGGTTTCGCCATGAAACTTGCCGATCCCGTTCCACAGGACGACCATCGCTACCTGATGGCCCAGTGGAAACGGGAAATCGGGCCTGAGGCCGAGGGGGATTTCAGCCCCTTCCTCGCGCTCCGGCTCGACCGTGGCAAGATGTTCTTCTCGGTGGAAACCAATTATGTCGAAGGTGGCCCTCAGCCGATCGATGGCGTTGCCGGTCGTTGCCCGGAAGGCAGCACACCCGTCTGGTTTCGCCCTGAAGTCAACCAGATGCGCGCCCTTGCCGCTTCAGGCCCCGACTGGAGCGCCGAGGATGCTGCTACATTCCCATCCTGCACGGACAAGATTTCCGTCGTGCAGCACAATCCGCTACCCAAAGCATCAACGGACTGGATCGACTTTGCGATTTTCTCCCGTCCGGACCCTAATGGAGACGGCCGAATCGAAATCTTCGCCAACCGCGTCTGGGTCGCCACTGTGAAGGGACACGTGGGCCACGGCGATACCGGCCTCGGAAAGAATCAGTATTTCAAATTCGGCCCCTACCGGGCCGGAGCTGAGGATATATGGACCGTCTATTATGACGATTTCCGGCGCTCTCCCGATTGCATCGATGTGCTGGAAGACTCGAAGGCCTGTTCTGTCCTGCAGTAAGTCGCGAGGTCTCAGCCCCGATAGGGCTGAGCGCCAAGCATTCCCGCAATCACCCGGGCCGTTCCGGCGGCGCCGTCAAGTGAAATCGGAAGCTCCGGCGGGAAACTGAGCTCGCGTGCGGCGGTGATTGCCTCGGCCATCGCCGTCCCAGTCAGACCTTGCTCGGTGACGACCTTCGCCAGGCCCAGCGCGACCAGCTTTTCGGCCCTCACCGATTGCTCTGTCTCACCACCGGCAGCAAAGGGTACGAACAGGGCGCGGCAACGCGCCCGCAAGAGATCGCAGACCGTGTTGTAGCCCGCTTGGGAAATCGACAGGCCGGCCTGCGGCAAGAGGCTCGGGAAGTCCGGACGAAAGCGAAAGAGGGAAACACCGCTCGAAACGCGGGCCGCGAAACGATCGTAATCCGCCTGCGCCAAGTTGGGACCGGTAATCACACACCATTCCTCGCGATCATCGAGAATATCGCGGGCGTCGAGTGCAGCCTCGATCAGCGCTCCACCCACGGCACCACCGCCGGCGGAAATCACCACGCCAAAACGATCAGCGGATGGCGGAGCTTCAACCGGCGCAACAAGGCCGGTGTAATGAATCTTGTCCGCAAGCTCACCTGCGAGCGGGAACGTCTCTTCGAGCCGCACGAAATGCGGATCACCATGCACGAGGATACCGTCGAAATAACGGGCGACGAGATCGGCAGTCTCGCGGTCTCGCCCAGGCTTGCGGTTCTCCTGCAGGATGTCCCTGATCGAGCTGAAGAGCAGCGGACGGTTGTTGGCATTCTCGATGGCCTCGAGCAAGGGCAGAAGCTCGAAGCGCATCTGACGTCGGCCGAAGGGGAAAGCCTCTATGATGACGACATGCGGTTCGACTCTCGCAAAAGTCTCAAGAAGAATAGCCGTCCGTCTCTGCTCGAAGTCCGTATCGACAGGATTACCCTCAATATCGGCAAGGCTTGAGAATCCGCTCTTGGCCGCAACGACGGCCGGAAGCTGGACGTGTTCGACGCCCTTTCCCGGAAAACCGTTCACAGTCGCCCCGCCTGTCACCAGCGTCACCGAGAATCCGGCCTCGACCAGAGCCTCAGCGATCCGGCTGGCACGCGCCAGATGCCCGATACCGAGCAGGTGCTGGACATAGAAAAGAACCCTTCTCTTCGAGGGGGACGCTTGCGGCGTACTCAAATCCCTCTCCTCTCCCACGCTTCTGTAAAGAGCCGGTCAAGATCGTGAATACTGTTATGGTGGTCGAAGTCCTTCCGCACCCTCGCCTCAGCAGCGGCTCCGAGCCTCTCCCGCAGATCGGGATCGGTCATCACGCGCTGCAGTGCGATCGCGAGAGCCTCCGCGTCTTCGGGCTCGACCAGCAATGCGTTTTCGCCGTCGACAAACAGTTCCGAGATGCCTGAAACGGTCGTGGAGACGGCCACGAGCCGCTGGCTTGCCGCCTCGACGAGGACGTTCGGCAGACCGTCGCGGTCACCATCCGCTGTAATCCGGCAGGCGAGCGCGAAGAGATCGCTATCGCGATAATGAGCGAGCACATCGCGCTGGTCCATCGAGCCCTTCCAGACAATCCGGTCGGAAATGCCAAGTTCGCCGGCGAGCGTCTTCAGACTGTCCAGTTCATCGCCACCGCCAATGTGAATAAACTGCCAGTGAAGGTTCGCCGGAAGCCTGGCGAACGCCTTCAGCAGCACGTCATAACCCTTCTTCTTGACGGCGCGGCCAACGCTCAACACACGGAGAGGATCAGTTGGATCGGATCCGTCACGGCGAGGCCGCTGACCGTCGAAGTGCGGGAACCGCTCGAGGTCGAGACCGTGATAGCTGAGATGCATGACATCGCGTCCACCTGAAAGCGATGACAGCTTTTCATAGCCCACCCGCGTGCAGGTCACGCCCCAGTCGGCGCTCTGGAGCTTTTCTGCCAGATCCCAGTCCTCGGAAGTCCAGATGTCCTTGGCGTGAGCGGAAATCGACCACGGGATACCGCTGATCTCGCTGGCGTAGCGCGCGACCGACGCGGGCGTATGGATGAAATGCGCATGCAGCCATTTGCCTCCCTGCGGCCATTCCGCAACGAGCACCGCCGCCTGACCGAAGCGGCGAAACCGGTTGCGCGAAAAATCCCGTTTCAAATCCTTCCAGAAGGACGAAAGCGCTTTGCCGAACCCCGGCAGAAGGCACGTCTTCCGTAACGCTCTCAGGACGCGAAGCGGCTCCTCATGCAGGTATTCCGGCAGATAGCTGACGCGGGCGCGGATCTCGTCATGCACCGGGTGACGCTTCTTGTCCGTCGGGCGACGCATGGCGACGATTTCTAGCTCGAAGCCGGCACGTTCCAGACCCAGCAGTTCCTGTGCGATGAAAGTCTCCGAGAGGCGCGGATAGCCCTTCAGGAGGACGACAATCTTTCCGGTCCTGTCCATTAATTATCCCTGGGCGGCAAAACGCGGCGACCTGGCGTCTTCGCTCAGATACCCGCCAACGATCTGCGAGATGGTTTGCAATCCCTCAAGGTGGAGGCCGGCGGCGCTGGCAGAGGGAGGATCTCGTTTCAGCACGTCCTTGATCGCCTGCGCGAAACGCAGGCTATCGGAGGCCTCCTGGCCGGAGAGCATGCTGACGAGGCCGAGTTCGGAGGCCCTGCGGGCACGGATCAACTGTTCCAGCCGCGGCTGGGTACGCGGAACCACCAGAGCCGGTTTATCGAAGGACAGGATTTCGCAGTAGGTGTTGTAACCACCCATGGCGACAACCGCCTTCGCACCCGCAATCCGGTCTTCCATCCGGTTGTCGAATTCGATCATTTCCAGGTGAGGGTTATTGCCCGCCTGCTCCACGAAGTGCTGTCGCTGTTCAGCCGGCATATAGGGACCGAGCACAATCACCGCCTTGTGGGTGAGCGTCGAATCGGCCTGGTAGGCCGCGATCACGTCCCGCACCAAATCGGCCCCGTCACCACCACCGCCGGTCGTTACGAGCAGATAGTCCTCGGCAGGTTCCTCACGTTCAACCGACGCCTTGCGTTGCAGAAAACCAACAAAGCTCATTTTCTCCCGAACGCTCGACGGCACATCGAGGCCGGTCAGTGGATCGTAGAAATCCGGTGGACCATAGACCCAGATGTTGTCATAGAGCGAGCCGATCTTGTGCATCACGTCATTACGCTTCCATTCCGCGTCCAGCAGATGCGGGGCATCCATGACCTCACGGAGGCCGAGGATCAGCGTGGTACCGCGTTCCTTCAGAAAGCGCAGCGTTTCCTCTACCTCGCCACGCAGCCCAAGAGGCTCCTTGTCGATAATGAAGATGTCCGGCTGAAACGTCTCGGCGGTATGCAGGATGATCGATTGCCGCATCCTGATGGTCGCCTTGACGTCAATGTGCTGGTCCATCGACGTATATTCGCCGTTGCGCAGCTTGATGACGCTCGGAATCTTCACGAAATCCACGCGGGCGCGATAATCGAAGGCACCGGCGATCGTGGCGCCGGAAATAATCAGCACCTGCAGGCCGCGATAGTCTTCGACAAGCGAATGGGCAATCGTACGGCAGCGCCGCAGGTGCCCAAGGCCGAATGTATCATGACTGTACATGAGAATTCGTGCCTTGCGCGACTGTCCAGTCATGCAGTTGTTCTCCTATGGGTCAGAAGCATTGATCCGCGGCAAGTCGCATGTTGATCTTGAGGGGGTCAGTTGTAGGGGTCTGCGGCATCTCTAAGACCATCGCCGAGAAAATTGAAGGCAAGAATGATCACAATAACCGGAACCACCGGGAAGAGAAGCCACGGATAGAGGGCGATGACGTTGACGGTGCGTGCTTCCGTCAGCAACACACCCCAACTCGTGATTGGCGGGCGCAACCCGAGTCCCAGGAAGCTCAGCGTCGTCTCTCCGAGGATCATGCCGGGGATGGTCAGCGTGGCGCTTGCGATCAGGTGAGACATGAAGCCAGGGATGAGATGCCGTCCGATGATCCGGGCGCTACCCGCGCCCATCATCTGCGCGGCAAGCACATAATCCTCTTCGCGAAGCGCCAGAAGCTTGGAACGCACCGCGCGAGCAAGCCCGGTCCAGTCCAGAAGCCCGAGAATGAACGTAATCCCGAGATAGACGAAAAGCGGCGACCAATCTGCCGGCATGATGGCTGCCATGGCCAGCCACAGCGGTATGCTGGGGATCGAATGCAGGACTTCCGTGATCCGCTGGACCGCAAGATCAAACCAGCCGCCCCAGTATCCCGCGAGACCACCGATGACGATGCCGAGCACGAAACTTGTCATCACGCCAAGAAGACCGATCGTGAGCGAGACACGCGCACCGTAGAGAATGCGCGACAGCACATCCCGGCCGAGACGGTCCGTGCCGAGCAGGAACATGTCACCACCCTCAGCCGGGCAAGCCAGATGCACATTGCCGTCGATGAAGCCCCAGAAGCGATAACTGTCGCCCCGGCAGAAAAAGCGCAGTCGCTGAACCTCGTTTTTGTTCTCGCTATAGACCCGGCGCAGCGTTTCCATATCCAGTTCCATGGTCCGGCCATAAACGAACGGGCCAACAAAAGAACCCTCATGAAAGAAATGCACCTGCTGTGGCGGCGCATAGATTCGGTCCACGTTCCGCGTATGGACATTATAGGGCGCCAGGAATTCCACGATAGCGATCGTGCAATAAGCGATCAGCAACAGGATGCCGGAAACAAGCGCAAGGCGGTGGCGGCGAAACCGCCACCATGTGAGCTTCAATTGAGAGGCATGGCCAACCGTCGGATCGGCGTCGGCTTCCACGGCATAGGGATCGAACGGAGCCTTTGAGACATAGTGCACCGGCGGCGGCAGGCTTGCCACATCCTCACTCATTTCGTGTGCCCTCCCTGCAACCGGATGCGCGGATCGAGGATGGCCAGCGCGATGTCGGACACCAGCACGCCAATGACAGTCAGGATAGCGAGAAACATCAGGAAGGAGCCTGCCAGATACATGTCCTGATTCTGAAGCGCCCTAATCAACATCGGGCCCGTCGTTTCCAGGGACAGGACAACGGCAGTGATTTCAGCTCCGGAAATGATGGTCGGCAGGATGGAGCCGATGTCCGAAATGAAGAAATTCAGCGACATACGCAGCGGATACTTGATGAGCAGGCGGAAAGGATGAAGGCCCTTGGCCCGCGCCGTCATCACATATTGCTTGTGCAGTTCATCGAGCAGGTTTGCCCTGACCCGACGGACCATCCCGGCGGTTCCGGCCGTTCCGATGATGATGACGGGAATCCAGATATGCTCGAGAATGGATTTCGCCTTGGCCCAACTCATGGGTTGGCCGAGAAAATCCTGGTCCATAAGGTGGCCAATCGAAATGCCGAACCAGATATTGGCAAAATACATCATGATAAGCGCGAGAATGAAATTCGGCACCGCAATGCCGATAAGGCCGAGCAGCGTCAACCCATAGTCGCCCCAGCTATACTTGTGGGTAGCGGAATAGATGCCGATCGGAAAGGCGATGAGCCAGGTCACAATGATGGTAACCGTTGAGACGAGAACAGTAAGCCAGACCCTGTCCCCCACGACATCGGCGACAGGCATGCGGTATTCGAAGGAATAGCCGAAATCGCCTTGGACGAAGCCGGCAACCCAATCCAGATAGCGCAAGGGTGCGGGCTGGTCGAAGCCGTAACGCGCCTTGAGATCCTCGATCTCCTGCATATCGGCCTTCTCGCCCATGGCCTTAAGTTCCTCGACATAGCTTTCGAAGAAATCGCCGGGCGGCAGTTCGATGATCGTGAAGACCAGCATGGAGATCATGATTAGCGTCGGAATCATCATGGCGACACGCCAGAGAATATAGCGGATCATCTCATGCGCCTCCCTCTAGCCAGAAAGTATCCGGCATATAGACCCCGAGATAAGAGGTTGGATCGAAGCCATAGAGGCCTTCGCTCGGCAGGTTGCGCAGCCGGTTTGCCCGCACGATCGGCTGCGGCACGGCATTGACTATCCCTATGGTAAAAACCTGCTGGGTGAAGATCGACAGCATCCGGTGCCAGATCACCTCGCGCTCCTCAAGCGTATCGGCCTCCCGCCACTGGTGGAAAAGGTCGAGCAGTTCCTGCGCCTCCGGAATTTCCGGCGGACGCCCCTCGCCTCCCCCCGACAGCTGATGCAACCCCCAAAGCGGCCACTGGATCTGGTCATTGTTGGTCGGAGCCAGTTCGCGCGGCGACATGTCGGCGGTCGGTACGCCATTGTCGAGGCCCGGGGAAAGCGCCAGAACCGTTTCACCGCTGGTGATGCGTTGCCGAAAAAGCTCGCGGTGCGATACGTGCGTGAAGATGCGGAAACCGATACGGCGCCAATGATCGGTCACAAGTTCCAGCACATCGGTGTCGAACGTTGTTTCCGCTGTTGTCTCGATGATGAGCTTGCAGGGTCGCCCGTCGGACAAGTACCGAAGTCCATATTTGCCGTCCCGCAGAAGACCTGCCTCGTCGAGCAGGGCATTGGCTCGGTCGGGATCGAACTCAGCCCACGCATCCCGGTACTCAGGCCGGAAAAGCGGACTGTCCGGTAGCACCGCGTTGGCGCTGGGACTGCCAAGACCGAAGAATACCGCCTTGTTGATCTCGTCACGGTTGATTGCAAGGGACAAAGCCCGACGAACGCGGACATCCCGCATCGTCTGCCGCCAGATCAAATCCGTGCAATTGAGATTGGGAATTAGCGCAACCCGCGAGCCCTGGATACGCTTCCACAGGCTGACCTTGATGGCGCCGCGTTTTTCCGCGCTCTTCAGAAAGGTATAGTCGGCGAAATCGATATTGGTGAATTGCAGATCGCTTTCGCCGGATGCCGCCTTTGCCGCGACGAGATCGCCGGACCCGACATTCAGCACCACCCGGTCGATATAAGGCAATTGCAATCCGTTGCCGTCGACTCGATGGAAATAGGCGTTCCGCTCGAAGACGAACTGGCCGGCAGGCGGAACAGTCGTGGCCCGCCAGGGATCGAGCGTCGGCAGATCCGGATTTTCGGGGCGGGCAGTGCGCGACATCTTCTGATGCAGGGACACCCAATCATCCACCCGCTGCTGTTCGATCAGCGCGGCAAGCCGTTCCGGTGTCTGATACTTGTGATGAAACTGCTTGAGATACGCCGCCGGCAGCATCAGGCGGGTCGCAACCGGCGAAGCCAGTTCCGCGAGGAAGTCCGGGTTCGGATCTTCCCAACTGTAGCGGACCGTAACCTCGTCGATGACCTCGAAGACGGGCTCCTTTCCCTTCACCCTCAGAACGGTCGGAATCCCACCCTTGTGAAGTTCCTTGTCATGGAACATATCTTCCCAGACGTAGCGGAAATCCTCCGTCGTAAAGGGACTGCCGTCCGACCAGCGATGACCGGGGCGCAGGTGAAAGGTGAAGATCCGCTCTCCTTCAACCTCATAGCGCTCAAGCAGGTCAGGATGGAAATTGAAGTGACGGTCAAACCCGATGAGGCGGCTGTAGCCATTGATCGGCATGTAACGGATATCGCGTTGACTGGCGATCAGCATCTTGACCGTGCCGCCATGACGTCCCGCAACACCGCCGTCCGTACCGTCGAGGGGCACCACACGCGGTACTTTCGGCAGTCGCTCGGCCAAGGGCGGCAAGACACCTTCGGCGACCCTGGTCTTCAACGGGTCCGGATCGACGACTTCTGCTGCCACCGCTGAAATCCGCGGCAACATGGTAGAGCCCATCAATGCTAGAAGCGTACGCCGCGTGATCATACCCGCAGATCCTTCGCATCGACGCCTCGCCGGGCCAGTACCCAATGGCCGTTACCAAGATCGACATGCGCCAGATTGTCGGGATCGCCCTCGTCAAGGAAATGACGCTTCCACGCGCGTCGGGCTATTGTGGAGGATTCTCCTGCAAGGTTGAAATCGATGCGGCAATCGAGATCCGGCGCGGGAACCGCGGCAATGAGCTTGCGCGTATAGGGATGAACCGCCTGGTTCATGATGATGTCGCATGGCGCGATTTCCACAATCCGGCCCGCATACATGACCGCCACACGGTCGGCCATGTAGTTCACGACAGCAAGATTGTGGGAAATGAAGAGGTAGGTGAGACAGAGTTCGGCCTTCAAATCCTTCATGAGATTGAGGACCTGCGCCTGCACCGAGACATCGAGAGCGGAGACGGGCTCATCGCAGATGACGAGGCCTGGGCCCAGCGCCAGCGCACGCGCAATGCCGATACGCTGCCGCTGTCCGCCCGAGAAACTATGGGGATACCGCCCTCCGGCCGATGAGGGCAGACCGACCGCGTGAAGGAGACGCCTGACGAGTTCGATCCGTTCAGCGGAATCGCCCTTATCGTGGATTTCCAGGGGTTCGCTGATGATGCCACGCACTGTCATGCGGGGGGAAAGCGAGGATACCGGATCCTGAAAGACCATCTGGATGGAGGACCGCAGATGCCGCAGTTCCTCCCCTTCAGCGGAAAGTACATCGATCGGTTCGTCTGCGCCGTTGTAGACGACCGTACCAGCATCAGCCCTTACACCACGCATCAGGATCTTGCTGAGCGTGGTCTTGCCGCAACCGCTTTCGCCGACAAGGCCAAGCGTTTCCCCGCGCCTTATGTCAAAGGAGACATCGTTTACTGCGCGGATCGGCGGCGAGGACTTGGCAAAGAAACCCGACGAGTGCTTCGGCCGGAAGATCTTGCTGACATTGCGGACGGAAAGGAGAACATCGTCTTCTTCAACCACCGGTCTTGCGCAACTGCCGAGCAGTCCCGCTGTATCGACACGGATTTCACGCAGGGGCTTGAGACGTTCGTGACGCGCCATCTCAAAGGTCGGCACCGCAGCCATCAAACCCTTGGTATAGGGATGCTGCGCATTGAGGAAAATATCCCCGACGCTTCCCGCCTCCATAACCTCGCCGCGATACATCACCACCACCTCGTCCGCCATGCTAGCGACAACGCCGAGATCGTGGGTAATCAACAGAACCGCCATACCGAGCCGGGCCTGCATGTCCTTGAGCAGCTTAAGGATCTGCGCCTGGATCGTGACATCGAGCGCCGTCGTCGGTTCGTCCGCGATGAGGAGCGACGGTCGTCCCACCAGCGCCATGGCGATCATCGCGCGCTGACGCATTCCGCCCGACAACTCGAAGGGATACATGTTGAAAACGTGATCCGGCTTGTCGAATCCTACGAGACCGAGCATTTCCTCCGATCGTTCACGTCGCTCTCTCGGCGATAGAACGGTATGGATACGCAGCACCTCCTCGATCTGGTTACCGATCGTGTGCACGGCCGAAAACGAGGTCATCGGCTCCTGGAAGATCATGCCGATGCGATTGCCGCGAATGTTGCGGATCTGACGACCATCACGCGGCAGCGCTATGAGGTCGACCGGTCCATCGCCTGCCGGATCGTGAAAAACCGCGCGGCCGGATACGCGCGCGCTGGGCGTCTCGATGCCCATGATTGCCCGACCGAGTGCCGATTTCCCGGAACCGGACTCGCCGACAAGCGCCGTCACCCGGCCCGGCCGAATGGTCATCGACAAGGAACGAACGGCCTCCACGCTGCCACGAAGCAGCGGGAAGGACACACTGAGCTTTTCCACTGAAAGCAGATCAGCGCCGACGACCATGCGATTTATAGAGCCCCCGGATACGCTACCCATCACAAGCTGACGCAGATTGATATTATTGAAGTTACCGTAGCCCACGGGCCCGGTCCCTGTCTATCGGGAAGATACCGGTATTGTGACGGGTTTCAAAGGCTTGCGGCCCGATCCGCTTTGCCGATACATCAGGGACGGGAAAGATCGTCCGGAGACAATCAGTGAACAGCAAAAGCGACGCCAGAAGCCTTGCCCGCGAGACCATCATCGAGAGCCTGGAACTGGCCCGCAGCGGCGAATTGGAACGCGCCCGCCTTGCGCTCGATGCGCTTTCAAGCAACCCAACGCTGCTGGAGGCAGCGGAACTCGGCCCGGCCACCATGATCGGCCTGCCGCGCAAGCTGCATTCCGCTTATCTTAAGCTTGCCAAGATCGCGAAAGACCCTGTGCGCATTGCCGGCCTGCAAGCGATGCTGGCGCCGCCGACGGACCTGCTCGCAGACCTCTTCGCCTTCGACGGCGACCAGCGCCGTAAGATGACGCGGCTTGGCGGCGAGAAGACACCACTCGTCCTGCATCAGATATGGCTCGGCACCCTGCCCGTACCGCCCGCAACGGAGGCCTGGCGGCGGCACTGCGAGACTCACGGCATGGAATATCGCCTGTGGCGGGAAGCCGATCTTGCCGCGGCGGGCTTCGATGAACATCCGAGCTTTCACGCCATGCTGAAACAGGGCGACTATCCCGGCGCCGTCGATGTCGCACGCTACATGATCCTGGAGAAAATCGGCGGCATCTATCTCGACTGCGACTGGTATCCCGCCCGTGACGATCTGAGTTTTGGCGACTACCTGCCGCTTTTGGGCATCTCCGTGCTGGCCGAGGATATCCCGCGCAAGACGAGCACAGGCAGCCTGCTTCTGGCCAATTCCTTCATCGCAGCGCCGGCAGGACACCCGGTTTTTTCACGGATCGTCGATACAATACCGTCCGTCATGGAACGACTTCCCAAGGCGCCGGCCTGGTGGTCGACAGGTCCACTGATTTTTTCGCTGGCCTGCCGCGGCACCAGCGTCTGCGTTGCGGAAGCCGGTTTCGTAGCCGCCAGCCTGCCACGACAGGCTCCCCTCGAAACGGTGGAGATGGCCCGTCGAAGTGCATCCGACCGGGATGGCGGCCTGCTGATTGCCTGGAAATCCTGGTAGACGTTAACTGGCAGCAGCGGGATCGATCCAGGCACAGCCCGGATGCCGGCTCGTTGCCTCGAAAAGCTGGTCGAGAAACGACCACACTGCCTCGTCATGCGCGAGATGATGGGTGAGCACCCCGATGACCGGTGGCCGGTCGTCCCGAATGATCCAGTCGGCGAGCTCACCGAACAGAACTTCTGCCGGCCGACAGCCCCGCGTCCCGCGCCAGTCCATGAGATCGACATGCGTGTTGACCAGATGAATCGGAGAAGCCGAACGCTCCAAGCCGAAGACCGACAGCGACGCGAACCCGAGGGACCCGAGGGAGGGCAAGAGGTCATCGTTGATGCGGTTCCACGGCGGCACGAGCATCGGCCTGAAGCGCGACCCATGCAGCGCGGACAGCTTGGCGAATCCAGCCTGCAACTCTCCGAGCACCGTCTCTGCGGGACGATGGCGTCCGAGTTCCTGCTTCTTCTCGCCCGCCGGAGCGTAGTTGCGATGCGACCAGCCATGAACCGCCACCCTGGCATGCGGCTCATCTGCAAGCCGTTCGGACAATGAGGTTCCGGTGTCCTCCGGGATGACGGCAAGCATCACCGGCACGGAATATGCCTTCGTCAGGGCAAGCAGGTTATCGAGCGCGGGTGTCGGCTCGACGGCATCGTCGTCGCGCAGCCAGAACTGCACCCGGTTTCCTGCGGTCGCTGCCTTATCCAACGCTTCGAGCAAGCGGGATTTCGTCATAGCGGATACTCCAGCGCCGGAACGAGTGCTTCCGACAGACGGCCGGCCATGACCGTCACAGAACGCTCCTCAGACACGAAACGGCGCGCGGCTTCAGCCAAAAGCCGGCGTCGAGGTTCATCGGCAAGCAGCGAAGCGACCGCATCGGCAAAAGCTTGCGGTTCACCGGCTGGTACGAGCAGGCCGGTGCGACCGTGCTCCACGACCTCCGGCACGCCGGCAACCCGTTCTGCGACCACCGGAAGACCCGCTGCCTGGGCTTCGAGATAGGCAAGCCCATAGGCCTCGCCGTGACCCGGCCAGACAAAGATAGAACCGCCCGACAGGACCTCGGCCACCTCTTCGCGTGAGAGCTGACCGAACCATTCGACCCGTCCGGGCGCAAAACCAGAGAAGAGAGCTTCCACGGATGTCCGTTCGGGACCGTCCCCAACGATTGCGAGGCTCCAGTCGAGGTCCGCGATCAGGGCCAGCGCTTCGGCGAGTGCCACATAACTGCCCGTCTTGTCGCCGGGACGCATCATAGCGACGGTCACCAGCCGGCTTTGTCGCGGAACGGAAGGCCGCTCAAGAAAGGGCGAAGCATCGATGAAGGGAGCGATGCGCGCCAGCCTTGCACCCGGTACCGCTTGCGCAAGGCCCAACCGATCGCGTTCCGTGAAACAAAGGTTGACCCCGGCCAGATTGACCATTTCCTTCAACAGCTCCTGATGGCGTGTCCAGCAACCAAGGTTTCGGCGATGGGAATAAGAGGCCTCGGCGGTGACATACGGCAGGCGGAAGCGCCGGCAGAGATCGGGACCGATGAGATCCGGTGCCTTGTAATAGGGATGATAACAAAACCAAAGATCCGGCGGGCCATCCTGCTCCCACAGCCTGGAAAGCCGCTTTCTCTCCGCCTGCGCCGTTTCCTCCAGCCCCGGGAGTACCGTTTCCGGCGTGGCATGGAAGCTACGCAGACCGGAGGCCAAAGTAACCTCGTTTCCGCCCTCCTCCAGCGCACGCAGGAGTTGGCGCGCCATCAGCCTATCGCCCGAGGGAACGGGGTGGTCGGGCGATTTCAGGGGGGCATAAAAGGCAATCCTCATGCCTGTCATAGAGCCTGACCGAACGCCCGATGCAAGAGGCAATGGCGAGAAGCAGCATTGCTTTCCGGCGTCAGACCGTCGCATCACATGATTGCGAACACCGGTGAAGAGGGCGCGCCCTTGACAGGGGGACAGCGGGAACGCAAGTGACTGGCTGACTTTCCTTCCACGGAGATCTCCCACCGATGTCCACCTCTCCCGTTGCGGCCGAACTCCTCCAGGCCATCCAGTCGAGACGCGCCAGAGCCGCCGTCATCGGTCTCGGCTATGTCGGCCTGCCGCTTGCGATGAGCATGGCGCGAGCAGGCTTTTCGGTCACGGGCTTCGACATCGATCCGGGCAAAATGATAGCGATCGAAGCCGGCAAGAGCTACATCGAGGCCGTGCCGGATCATATCCTGCAGAAGGAATGTGCCGAAGGCCGGTTTTCCGCGACCTGTGAGTTTTCCCGCCTTGCCGAATGCGACGTGATCGCGATCTGCGTACCAACGCCGCTTACCCGCCATCGCGACCCCGATCTCTCCTTCATTGAGAATACCTGCCGGCAGATCGCCGCCGCGCTCAGGCCCGGCCAGTTGATCTCGCTGGAATCGACCACCTATCCCGGCACCACCGAGGAGGTCGTGAAACCCATTCTCGAGGCAACCGGCCTCAAGGCCGGAGCTGATTTCTTTCTCGGGTTTTCGCCCGAGCGGGAAGATCCGGGTAATCGCGACTTCGACACATCGACCATTCCGAAAGTGGTAGCAGGCGACGGCGAAGATGCACGCGAACTGATGACGGCTTTTTACGGTGCCGTGGTCAAGACGATCGTACCGGTCTCGACAACGGCAACGGCCGAGGCGGTGAAGCTCACCGAAAACATCTTCCGCGCCGTCAACATCGCTCTCGTCAATGAGTTGAAGCTGGTTTACGACGCCATGGGCATCGACGTCTGGGAAGTCATCGACGCGGCAAAGACGAAACCCTTCGGCTACATGCCCTTTTACCCGGGACCCGGGCTCGGTGGCCATTGCATTCCGATCGACCCGTTCTACCTCACCTGGAAGTCACGAGAATACGACACGCCGACCCGCTTCATCGAACTTGCCGGTGAGGTCAATACGGCCATGCCCCATCATGTCGTGGAAAAGGTCGCCGAAGCGCTCGACCGTAAGGCCGGCAAGGCGCTCAGCCGCTCGCGCGTTCTCGTCATCGGTCTCGCCTATAAGAAAAACGTTCCGGATATTCGTGAAAGCCCTTCGCTTCGGCTGATGGAACTGCTGGTCGAACGCGGCGCGGACGTGGCCTACCATGATCCCTTTATTCCGGAAGTGCCGAAAACGCGGGAATACGCTCATCTGATGGGCCGCCGCAGCGTTGCATGGAACCGGGAAACGATCGAGGGCTTCGACGTTGTACTGATCTCCACCGACCATGATTCTCTCGACTATCAGGCTTTGGCTGACTGGTGCCCGCTGATTGTCGATACACGCAACGCGCTCGCCCGCCGAAAGGTCGAAGGCGGCGTCATCGTAAAGGCCTGAGCATGAGCCGTCTCGACATCTTCATCAATCGCATGACCGCCCAGCGCGATCTGCTCAATCTGTTGCGCGACCGGAACCTTCTGCCGGAAGGTCCCATCATGGAGGTGGGGCTTGGTAACGGGCGCACCTATAGTCACCTGATCGAGACCTTTCCTGATCGTCGCTTCATCGTGTTCGACCGGCATGTCGCCGCGCACAAGACATCCATTCCGCCAGAAGAAGACCTCGTTATCGGCGAGATCCGCGAAACCGCACGGGCCTATATCGGCAGCGAGGCCGCGCTGGTGCATGCCGATATCGGTACCGGCTATCCGGAGAAGGATGCCATCGTGATGTCCTGGCTGCCGGAACTGGCGGCGGGAATGCTGCGCAGCGGTGGCTATGCCGTCAGTGGACTTGCGCTCGATCATCCCCAACTCGAAATGCTGCCTATACCGGATCATCTCGAACCGGGGCGCTATTACTTATACCGGAAGATCTGAACAGCCGGGCAAGCTCCCCCAGGCAGATCGAATGGGCGATGCCTGCAACGATATCAGCCTTAAGGCGGCCGATCTTCCAGGGCGCGAGGCCGCTGGAAGAAGCCGTATTTAAGGCCTTTGCCAACTCCAAGCCCGACGGCATGGGGCTTTGTCTCGCCATATGGAGATCGATAGTGGCCGCGCATAACGGCACAATTTCGATCAGCGACCGCTGACGACATACGGAACGTGTAAAATCTCCAGAAAATTTGTTTGCCAACTCAAAATATATAATTCAGAATAACATATTAAATGGGAGAATAAGTTTACGACATGCCTTCATCCAAGCCGGTGGGAGCGCCGAAGCTCTGCATTATTGCCGACGACCTGACGGGGGCTCTCGACAGTGCCGCCCCATTCGCCGGTCGTGGCATGCAGACGGCAGTGGCCTTCGAACCGGAAGCCGTGGACGAAGCGCTCGCAACCGGCGCAGAAATCATAGCAGTCAGTACCCGTTCGCGCGAGGTCGCGTCTGAAAAGGCTGTCGCAGCGGTCGGCGCGGTGCTGAAACAGTTGCCAAAGGGTACGCGCCTTTTCAAGAAGATCGACTCCCGGCTGAAAGGCCATGTTGCTGAGGAACTCGCCGCCCTCAATCCGGCGCTCATGCTTGTCGCACCAGCTATCCCCGAATTCCGCCGCAACGTCCGGCTGGGCATGGTAACCGGCTTCGGCGTAGCGGAGCCGATCGCAATCCGGCCTCGCCTTGGCGCGCTTGCGGACCGCGCCGTCATTCCTGATACGGACAGCCTGGACGATCTACGGCAGGCGCTTCAAACGGCTCCCGACGCCCTGCCCGTTGGCGCCCGAGGGCTCGCGGAGGCAATAGCCGAGATGATGACCGGTCGCAGGGAGGCAGCAGCGCCAAAGCCTTCCGGAAATCGTGTTGTTTTCGTCGTCGGTTCCCGCGACCCGATCACGCTGGCTCAGGTTGACGCCTTGAAACGAAAGAGGGAAGTTTTGTGCTACGATGCGCCAAACGGCATCCTCTCGGAAACCGGCGGGAGCGCCGGATTGACGCTGGTGCAGGCGCTGCCGGGAGAAACCGAGCTTTCCGGCGCGGACGTGTCTGTGAATCTTGCCCGCGGCATCCATCCCGATCTGACCTCCGGCTGTGATCTGCTGTTCATGACCGGCGGTGCGACGGCCGAGGCCATTCTTGCGCATATGGGCATCCGGTCGGCCACGCTCTTGGGGGAATGTCTTCCCGGGTTGCCGCTTGCACGCGCAGGACACTTGACGATCATTGCCAAATCGGGCGGATTCGGAGACAGGAACACGCTGGCGGTCCTGGCGGAACTGACCGCGAAAAGAGCAGCTTGAGGGACAGCGATGGCTGGAGAAACAGGACGTAAGAGCCTTGCGGATGTTGTCTTCGAACGCATGCAGAAGGCGATCAAATCTGGCGCCTATCGCCCCGATGAACGTCTGCCGACGGAACACGATCTTGCTGCTGAATTTGAGGTTTCACGCCCCGTAGTGCGCGAAGCGCTCCGGCGGCTGCGCGATCAGGGCCTGATCTATTCACGCCAGGGAGCCGGAAGCTTCGTACGCTCCATCGGGCTGAAGGAGCCTCTTGGCTTCGGCCAGTTGCAGAACGTGTCGGATCTACTCAATTGCTACGAATTCCGCCTGACTATGGAACCTGAGGCAGCCGCCTGCGCCGCCGAGCGTCACGGACCGGAAACGCTTGGTGCCATTGCCAACGCACTGGAACTGATGCGGGACGCCACCAATCGCCTGTCGCACCGCGAAGACGCGGACTTCCAGTTTCACCTCGCGATCGCCAAGGCATCCGAGAACCCGTATTTTTCCACCGCAATGGAAGCGCTCAAGGACCACATCGCGGCGGGCATGCGCTTCCACGGCGTTTCTGTGAAACGCGAGGCCTCCGGCCTCACTCGGGTCTTCGGCGAGCATGCCGCCATTTTCGAAGCGATCCGCAATCGCGACACCGACAAGGCGCGCGACCTGATGCGCCATCACCTTCTCGGCTCCCGCGAACGCCTGTTCGAACGTCGTCGCCCCGATCAGGAAAGCGTGGCCTAAGACCACCCTTCTTCGAAATGAAAAAACCGGCGTCCCGTTCGGAACGCCGGAGGCTGGGGTGGAGGAGAAGTCCGCTACATCGTTTCAGAAAGCGGCACGATAGATTGCGAGCACGTCTTCGACGCTCATGTCCCGCGGATTGTTGTCCATCAGGCGACGGATGGCATGGGCATCTTCGGCAAATCGCCGCAGATCCTCTTCACCGGCACCATGCCGGGAAAGCTGCATCTCAAGGCCGAGATCCGCGCAGAAGCCACGCGCAGCGGTCAGAAGACCTTCCTCCCGCGCCCGATCGGCAATGCCGAGCGCCAATACGACTTCGGCCGTCTTTGCCGGCGCCACCTGCTCGTTATAGGCAAGCACATGCGGAAAGATGATGGCGTTGGCAAGTCCGTGCGGCAGATGCAGCAGCGTGCCAAGAGGATAGGCGAGCGCATGGCCTGCCGCTGTATTGACCGGCCCGAGGCAGATGCCACCGTAGAAGGACGCGATCATCATGCCTTCCCGCGCTTCCGTATCCGAGCCATCCTTGACGGCGCGGGCCAGATAACGACCAACGAGATCGATACCGATCCTTGCGTAGTAGTCGATCACCGGATGAGCCTTGCGGTTGGTGAAAGCCTCGACGCAATGCGCCATGGCGTCTACACCGGTCGCGGCCGTGACCGCCGCCGGCACACTGTAGGTCAGTTCCGGATCGAGGACAGCGAGATCGGCGATCAGGTGCGGGCTTTCGACCGCAATCTTGTTGCCCTTGCCCGGGTCGGTAATCAATGCGCGAATGCCTGCTTCCGAACCGGTTCCGGCGGTCGTGGCGATCTGCACGAGGCGGGTGCGCCGCCCGTCGACCTTGTCCGGTCCGGCGACATCGGCAAGCGTCTGGCTTCCATCCCAAAGCGCTGCCACCAGCTTGGCCACGTCCATGACGGAGCCGCCGCCAAGACCGATGACCAGATCGGGATTGGCGCGGCGAGCCGCCTCCATTGCCGCATCGAAGGTCGCAGTATCAGGTTCGCCGGGAATGGCATCGAAAATGGTGATCGTGCCATTGAGGCCGAGACGATTGACAAAACCCGCCGTATACGGCGTCGCAAGCACGAAGATGCGGCCGGCATCGCTCGCCCAGGTGCCAACGCGGGCAGCAGATCCCGCGCCGATTTCCAGCCGGCGCGGCTGGTGCAGTGTAATGATCCGGTTTGCCGTCATGGCCGCCTCCTCCCTCAGAGCGCTTCGAGGCGAGCCATTTCGGCCCAGACCTTCTGCTGCTCGTCTTCGGAGAGCGGCGAGAAGGGCGGATGGACATTCAGCCAGCCCAGATCGTTGCGCCGGCGGGCAAGCATGGTCTTCACCGTGGGAAGCTGGACGTAGGCATTGGTAAGTGTGCGCCAGGCGACGATGACGTTCTGCGCTGCCTTCACCTCGTCAGCCTTGGTCGGATCGTTCCAGTGGTCGTAGACGATACGCAATTCCTTCGCGACCAGATTGGAGGACGCCGTGATGCAGCCGGCGCCGCCGCGCTCAAGAACCGGCAGAAGCAAAGGGTCCGCCCCCGCCAAAACGCCGAAACCGGGGAATTTCTCCGAGATCGCATGCATGTTCTCGATCTTGCCGTCGCTGTCCTTGATACCGACGACGGTATCGGGGAAGGCTTCGCGCAACATGGCGATCAGCGTGTGGGAGATCGGAACGCCCGTCAGCATTGGGATGTGGTAGAGGATGACCTTCAGCCGGTCGTCCGCCACCCGTTCGATGATACTGGCATAGAAGCGGAACAGGCTCTCGTCGGAAAACGCCGTATAATAGAACGGTGGCAGCAGGACGACGCCGCGCACCCCGGCCTGAACCGCATGGCGCGTCATTTCCACGGCATCCGTCACCGCGCAGGAGGACGTCCCAGGCAAGAGGCCATCGGCAGGCACGCCTGCCTTCAGGGCAGCCTCGACCAGATCCATGCGCTCCCGCACGCCGAAGCTGTTTGCTTCACCGGTCGAACCGAGCATGGCAACGCCATGGCAACCTTCGTCGAGCAACGCGCGAGCATGCGCACCGAACAATTCGAGATCGGGTGTTCCGTCAGGCTTCAGCGGGGTCGCCGCAGCACAATAGACACCCTCGATAGAAAAACTCATTTGCGTCCTCCCGCGACCAGCTTGCGCGCATAGGCGATAGCCGCATTCATGTTGCCGTGATTGGCGATACCCTTGCCGGCGATGTCGAAAGCCGTTCCGTGGTCAACGGACGTGCGGTCAATCGGCAACTCGACGGAAACGTTGACCGCCGTGTCGAAGGCCACCAGCTTGATCGGGATGTGACCCTGGTCGTGATATTGGGCGACCACGAGATCGAACGCGCCGCTATAGGCCCTGTAGAACACGGTATCGGCCGAGATCGGGCCATAGGCATCGATGCCCTCGGCGCGGGCGGCAGCGACTGCCGGTGCGATCTGCTCGTCGTCTTCGCTGCCGAACAGTCCGTTTTCTCCGCAATGAGGGTTAAGGCCGGCCACCGCAATGCGTGGCTTTTCGATGCCGATGCGTTTCAGATGAGCGTCGCCGGCACGAATTGTCGCAAGCACCCGTTCCGTCGTGGACCGACGGATCGCCTCCTGGAGCGCGACATGGGTCGAGACATGGATGACCTTCAGCCGATCAGACGCGAGCAGCATGTAGGCGGCCTTGGAACCGGTGAGATGACGCAGCATGCCGGTATGACCGTCATAATGGTGCCCGGCGGCGTTCAGGGCTTCCTTGTTGATCGGCGCGGTGACGATGCAGCCGATCTTGCCAGCTTCGGCATCGCGGACGGCCTTTTCGATGAAACTGAATGCCGCGTCGCCTGCGACCGCCGACAGTTTGCCAAAGGGAAGCGGAGCGCCTTCGATCGGAAGATCGACCACGCGGTCCGTAAGGTCCACGTCGATACCGATGGCAGCCTTCGCCGCCTCAAGCGTCGCAAGGTTGCCATAGATCAGCGTGCAGCTACGGTCGGCCTCGCTCATCTCCGCCAGCGCCTTGAGGCTGATCTCCGGGCCGACGCCCGCCGGATCGCCCATGGTAATGCCGATGATGTCGCTCATCCTCAATTCTCCGCTTCGAGTTTCGCCAGCGCCTCGGGGGCAAGCCGGACATATTTGATCGCCCGACGATGATAGGTGTAGGCGATATGCAGGGTTCCATCCGCGTCCTGAAGTATCCACGGATAAGACATTTCCTTGTTGCGACCGTCGGTGGAATCGTTCGACGTGCAGGTGCCGGGACCATCCTCGATGACGATCCGCTTCGGGAAGGTCAACCCGCCGTCCCTGGAGAAGCAGACGGCGACGGGCGCCCGCGGAACGCCCCAGACAGGCACGCAACCACCGGAGGGATCGGCGTCCGGACGGGCATCATCCTCACCGAGTTCGTCATAGAGGGATGCGCGTCGGTCGCTGGACATGGCGGCATTCACCGGATTGGCGATCATGGCTACCCGACCATCGACAAGGCGGATAGCCGCAATCGAGGAATTGTTGTTGGGAACATCCGTCGCCTGCGGCGCCGACCATGAGCGGCCGCCATCGACGCTTTCCGAACGATGGACGAAATCGGCCTGGCGACGGCGATAGAAGGCTGCGAGACGATTGTCGCCGAGGAAGACGGGGCTCATATGCACCGATCCGATAGAACCCGGCACTTCTTCCAGCCGCCATGTCGCGCCTGCATCCGTTGAAACGCCTATCGCGGCGACGTCGTGGCTGCCGTTCCACTTCTGGCCCGGCCGCTGAATGCAGCGAAAGATCGGCAGAACCCATGCCCCGTCGTCCCGAACGACAAGGGGTGCGCGAATGAAGCAGCCGCGCGGCAGATCGAGAAACCGCCCGTCCCCGCTCGATATCATCGTGGGATCGGCCGCATCCCTGGAGAGCGGCGCCATGCGGATCCGGCATTCGTCCTGATTGCCGGATGGCTGGGCCGTGTGAAACAGCCAGAGCTGGCCATCCGGCGCGGTGAAGATCACCGGGTTCTGCTCCGAATGTGCGGGATCGCCGCTGAGCGCTCGCGCGGGGCCCCAGACCGAAGCACCCGGCGGCAAGATCGAGGCATGAATGGAAATGTCCGACTTACCTTCCAGAGTACCACCGAACCATGCGCAGATCAGTGCGCCATCCGGCAGCCTTGAAAGAAAGGCGGCGTGGTTCTGGATTTTTGGCGATGGCAGAAACGCCTCCTCCCGACCGGGAGCTGTCGACGACAGCACACCCGTCATGGCCGCGGCAATGGTTTCCGGCTGCATAGTCTCCTCCCGGATCGATACTGTGGTGAAAATCGACCTCAAATCATCTGTTGTCAAGTTGATTGGTATTCGAAAACAACCAGAAACAGCACGATAATAAACAATTAAATATGTAAAATCATATAGATAAAAAAATGCTAAAAAATTCTTTCAGCCAGGTTTGCGAGAAATATTGACAAAAATGATATCGCCCATCATGGTTTAGGGGTGACATGGAGGATGTCCTTGACGGAGGAGAGCATGAGCGACCCCGCTGCCAGAAAACGGTCCACTGGCCTTGCCGTGACGCTGGCCGCAACAGGCGCATGCCTGTCGGCTGTGGATGCCGTGCTGGTGCGCAGCCTCAATGGCGAGGTTCACCCTTTTGTCATTGCCTTCTTTCGTGCGGCTTTCGGCGCGCTCACCATCCTGCCGATCGTTGTGAGAAATCCTCACGTTCTGGTTTCGGTCTATCCGCTGCATCAGCACACGGTGCGGGCTGGTCTCAAGCTTTTGGCTTTGGCGGCCTTTTTTGCAGCCTTTGCCAAAGGTCCACTGACAGACGTCACTGCCGTCGCCTTTACCTCGCCGATCTTCGTCCTGGTAGGCGCCGCGCTGGCGTTCGGTGAAAAACTCGGCTCCACGCGGATTGCGGCATTGCTGTTCGGTTTCGCCGGCGCCATGCTGGTGGTCAGCCCCGTCGGTTCCGGCCTGTCCCTTGCGATCGGTTTCGCCTTTGCCGGCGCACTGCTGCAGGCGCTGATCCAGCTCATGCTGAAATCAATGTCCTCGGGCGATCGCACCGACACACTCGTCTGCTTGAACCTGCTTTTGACCGTTCCGATGGCCGCCGTGCTCGCAGCAATGTTCTGGACGACGCCCACCTGGCACCAGTTCGGCCTACTCACCCTTCAGGGGGTGCTTGGCGCCATCTGCATGTCCGCCATGACGCACGCCTTCAGCCTGGCGGATGCCTCGGTCGTGGCGCCCGTCGATTTTGCCCGGCTGCCGATGGTCGCGGCTTTCGCCTATGCCCTGTTCGGGGAAGTGGCCGGCATCGCCACTTGGATCGGCGGCACAATGATCTGTTTCGCGGTGCTACTTGCCGCACGTCCGCTCCGGCGGACAACTAAGCAGCCATGAATGGTTCGTGGCCGTATTCTGGGAGGAAAGAAATGATTAGAAAGACATTGCTCGCCGGTGGGCTGCTGCTCGCCGCCAGCGTCGCACCGGTCTTCGCCGCCGATACCGACGTGAAGATCGTGCTTAACGAAGAAGCCGATCTGCTCGAGCCCTGCATGGCGACACGCTCCAATATCGGCCGCATCATTCTCGAAAACATCAGCGAGACGTTGACGGAACTCGACGTGCGCGGCGGCAAGGGCCTGCAGCCACGTCTCGCCGAAAGCTGGGCACAGCAGCCTGACGGCAGCTGGCGCTTCACGCTCCGCAAGGCCGTGAAATTCTCCGACGGCTCGGATTTCGATGCCAAGGACGTGAAGTTCTCCTTCGACCGCGCCATGGACAAGTCGATCACCTGCGAAACGCCGCGCTATTTCGGCGGCATGACGGTCACGGCGAAAGTGGTCGACGACCAGACGATCGACTTCTCCGCCGATCCGGTCCAGCCAATCCTGCCGCTCCTGATTTCGCTTGTGACGATCGTGCCGGAAGGCACGCCGGTCTCCTTCATCCGCGAGCCGGTCGGCACCGGCCCCTACAAGCTTACCGACTGGACGCCCGGCCAACAGATCGTTCTCGAACGCCGCGACGACTACTGGGGTGCGAAGCCGGCGGTCACGAAGGCCACCTATCTCTTCCGTTCCGATCCGGCCGTTCGTGCCGCCATGGTGCAGACGGGCGAAGCCGACATCGCTCCGTCGATCTCGCAGCTCGACGCGACCAATCCGGCGACCGACTTCTCCTATCTCGATTCCGAGACGGTCTATATCCGCCTCGACCACTCCATGGCACCGATCAACGATCTGCGCGTCCGCAAGGCCCTGAACATGGCGATCGACCGCGAGGCTTTCGTCGGCACGCTGGTACCGAAGGGTACTCTGCTCGCGACCTCCGTCTTTCCGCCGCCGACGCTCGGCTGGAACAAGGACGTGAAAGTCCCGGCATACGACCCGGACGGCGCCAAGAAGCTCCTCGAGGAAGCCAAGGCAGATGGCGTTCCGGTCGACACCAAGTTGACGCTCGTTGCCCGCACCGCCAACTTCCCGAACGTTACCGAGATCATGGAAGCGATCCAGCAGCAACTGCAGGAAGTCGGCTTCAACGTCGATCTGAAGTTCTACGAAGTCGCGGAATTCGAGAAGCTCTATTCTAAGCCCTATCCGACGGATCGCGGCCCGATGCTGGTGACGGCCATGCACGACAACTCGAAGGGTGATCCGGTCTTCTCGATGTTCTTCAAATATGCGAGCGATGGCCGCCAGTCGGGCATTAGCGACCCCAAGGTCGACGACCTGATCAAGCGCGCATCAGCCGCAACGGGCGATGACCGCGCAAAGCTCTGGTCGGAACTCGTCGCCTATCTGCACGACGATCTGGCCGCAGACGTCCTGCTGTTCCACATGGTGGGCTACAGCCGCGTTTCCGAACGGGTCGACTTCAAGCCGACCATGGCAACAAATTCGCAGCTCCAACTCTCTGAAATCGGCTTCAAGTGAAACCGGGCGGGCGGGGACAACACCCCGCCCTTACCTCCTCGCAATGAAAGCGAACTGCCATGCTAACCTTTATCCGCAAACGCGCGCTTGCCTCGCTGATATCGCTGGTCGGCCTCGTCGTGCTGGTCTTCTTCCTGTCGCGCCTGACCGGTGACCCGGCGGCTCTTTTCCTCCCGGAAGATGCAACAGAGGCGATGCGGGTGCAGTTCCGTGAACTCCACGGCCTGAACGATCCCGTGCTCGTGCAGTTCGGCCGCTATGTCTGGGACCTCTTCCACCTCGACTTCGGGGACTCGATCCGCAAGGCCCGACCGGCAATCGATGTCGTGCTCGAAGCCTTCACCTGGACGCTGCAGCTTGCCATCATCACCATGGTCCTGGTGACTGCCGCGGCCATCGTCGTTGGCTCGCTTGCCGCATTCCGCGCCGGCGGTTTCTTCGATCGCATCGCCTCGCTCGTCTCGCTGATCGGTGCTTCCGCACCCGACTTCTGGATCGCCATTGTCGCGATCGTCGTCTTCTCGATCGGTCTTGGCTGGGTGCCCACATCCGGCACGGGCACTGTCCTGCACTGGATCCTGCCAATCGCCGTTCTCTTCATCCGCCCCTTTGGCCTGATCGTTCAGGTGGTGCGGGGTTCGATGATCTCCGCGCTCTCTTCCGCCTATGTGAAGACGGCCCGCGCAAAAGGCGTACGCGCCCGCCCGATTATCTTCGTGCATGCCCTTCGCAACGCCATGCTGCCGGTGATTACCGTCATCGGCGATCAGGCCGCCTCTCTGCTCAACGGCGCGGTCGTGATCGAGACGATTTTCGGCTTCCCCGGCGTAGGTAAGCTGATGATCGATTCGATCCTGCAGCGCGACTTCAACGTGGTGCTGGCCGCCATCCTCGTGACCGCACTCGCAATCTTTCTCATGAACCTTCTGATCGATATCGCCTATGCCGTACTCGACCCCCGCATCCGCTACTGAGGGCATCATGACACACAACGAGGCCATGCCCGAAACGCCCGGACCGATCACCCGCTTCGCCCGCATGCTGTGGGCGGACAAGTTCGCGCTAGCCGCCGCGATTTTTCTTCTTGTCGTTCTGGTGATGGCCCTGATCGGCCCCGCCTGGCTCGACGCTGCAGCGCAGAAGCAGAACCTGCGCGGACGCAACGCGCCGCCGTTCCAGCTCGATTTCGGCTGGCTCTGGTTCCTCGGCGCCGACGCACTCGGCCGACCGCTTCTGGCCCGCATCATCGTCGCCACACAGAACACCATGATGGTCGCAGCCGGCGCCGTGGTGGTTTCCGCCATTGCCGGCTCGATGCTCGGCCTGATCGCGGGTTATGCCGGCGACAAGGTGAGCCAGGTCATCATGCGGGTCGCCGACGTCATCATGTCCTTCCCTTCGCTGTTGATCGCCGTCATCGTGCTCTATGTGTTCGGTCCGTCCGTCACCAATCTGATCCTCATCCTTTCGATCACACGCATCCCCGTCTATCTGCGCACGACGCGGGCCGAAGTGCTGGAAATACGCGAACGTATGTTCGTCTCTGCCGCACGGGTGATGGGCGCGTCGCAAAAACGGATCATCTTCCGCCACATCCTGCCGGTCGTCCTGCCGACGCTGACCACCATCGCGACCCTAGACTTCGCCTATGTCATGCTGGCGGAAAGTTCGCTCTCCTTCCTCGGCATCGGCATCCAGCCGCCTGAAATCACCTGGGGGCTGATGATCGCGCAAGGCAGGCAGTATCTGACGAATGCATGGTGGCTCTCCTTCTGGCCGGGTCTTGCCATCATTCTCACGACACTTTCCCTGAACCTTCTTTCGAATTGGCTGCGTATCGCGCTCGATCCCGTCCAGCGTTGGCGCCTGGAAATGAGAGGTCACAAGAATGGCTGAGCATCTTCTCGAAGTCAGGAATCTCTCGGTCGAGTTCCACACCGCAGCCGGCGTGGTAAAGGCGGTCAAGGACATCTCCTGGTATCTCGACCGCGGCGAAACGCTTGCCATCCTCGGTGAATCGGGATCGGGCAAGTCGGTCTCCGCCTCGGCGATCCTCGACCTGATCGATATGCCGCCGGGTCGCATCACCAGCGGCGAGATCCGGTTCGACGGCAAGGATCTCCTCAAGCACTCCGCCTCCCAGCGCCGGGACATCAACGGCCGGAAGATCGCCATGATCTTCCAGGATCCGCTCAGCCATCTGAACCCGGTCTATCCGGTCGGCTGGCAGATCGTCGAGGCGCTCACCACCCACGGCGTCGACCGGGCGTCCGCCCATGCCGAAGCGCTGAGGCTCGTGACCCGCGTGGGTATTCCCGAGCCTGAAAACGCCCTGAAAAAATACCCGCACCAGTTTTCCGGCGGCCAGCGCCAGCGCCTGATGATCGCCATGGCGCTTGCCATGAAACCCGATGTCATCATCGCCGACGAACCGACGACGGCGCTCGACGTGACCGTGCAGGCCGAAGTATTGCGCCTGCTCGACGAGTTACAGCAGGAAACCGGCATGGGTGTGCTCATCATCACCCACGACCTGGGGGTTGTCGCCGAGATCGCCGACCGGGTCGTGGTGATGAATGCCGGCGAAATCGTGGAAACCGGCAGCACTCGCGAGGTCTACAAGAACCCGCAGCATCCCTATACGCGCAAGCTGATCGGGGCTGCCCCCGGACGCGGCGAGATGCATCCGCCGCTGGAAGCCCGCGAGCCTGTACTGAGGGTCAGGGATCTGCAGAAATACTACAGCGCCTTCCACGCGCTGGATGGCGTTTCCTTTGATCTCATGCCGGGCGAGACGCTGGCTGTAGTCGGTGAAAGCGGCTCCGGCAAGTCGACGCTCGCCCGCATCCTGCTTCGCCTAGACGAGCCGAGCGGTGGACAGGCCTTCTGGAAAGGCCGGGATCTCTTCACCCTTTCGCCGGCCGAACTTTTCAAGCTTCGCCGCGAGCTGCAGATGGTCTTCCAGGACCCGACCCAGTCACTCAATCCGCGCATGACGGTATACGATTTGATTTCTGAAGCCTGGGTCATTCATCCCGAGATCCTGCCGAGAAAACAGTGGCGCGGTCGCGTCACCGAACTGCTGGTGCAGGTTGGCCTGAGGCCTGAGCATGCGGTGCGTTACCCGCATCAGTTTTCCGGCGGGCAGCGCCAGCGTATCGCCATTGCCCGGGCGTTGGCGCTCGAGCCGCAACTGATCGTCTGTGACGAGGCCGTTTCCGCCCTCGACGTCTCGGTTCAGGCGCAGGTGATCGACCTTCTCGACAAGCTGCGAAAGGAGATGGGCATCGCCTTCATCTTCATTGCTCACGACCTGCCGGTGGTCCGCGATTTCGCCGATCACGTGATGGTCATGCAAAAGGGTAAGGTGGTGGAACTCGGCACGGTGCGTCAGATCTTCGAAGCTCCGAAAATGCCCTATACTCAGGCGTTGCTGGCCGCAGGTCTCGACCCCGATCCGGATGTGCAGGCAGAGCGCCGCGAAGCACGGCTCAAGCTGGCGCGGGCCGCAGGCTGAGCCCATCAACACACGGAAAAGAATATGGATATCAGGCGGCTTCAGCCGCCTGATTGTTTTCACCCTCCAGCATCGGACATCTTCCCGCCTATCCTACCGCCAGCAGATAACAGCTTGACGTCGGGCCGTGCTGCCCTTCTTGTCCTTCTCCGGAATGTCGCGTTGGCAATCCGGAACCATGAAGCCCGAACCAAGGGGAATGAGGATATGGCGAAGCTGATCGGTATCTCGGGAAGCCTGAGACGCGGCTCCTACAACAGCGCCTTGCTGCACGCCGCCGCGAAACTTGCACCGGCGGGATCGGAGCTGTCCATCGGGACAATTCATGGAATTCCGCTTTATGACGGCGATCTCGAAGCCGAACAGGGCATTCCGGAAGCGGTGCAGACCCTGAAGGACGCAATTGCGACAGCCGACGGCCTGATCCTCGTGACGCCGGAATACAACAATTCCATTCCCGGTGTCTTCAAGAACGCTCTCGACTGGCTTACGCGCCCTTCGAATGACATCAAGCGGGTCTTCGGCGGCAAACCCGTCGCGCTGATGGGAGCTTCGCCGGGCGGCTTCGGCACGATCCTTTCTCAGAATGCCTGGCTGCCGATCCTGCGCACGCTAGGGGTGGAATTCTGGTCGGAAGGCCGTCTGCTGGTGTCGCGCGCCTCGGGTGTCTTCGATGGGGATGGCAATCTCGCAGACGCCAAGATCGAGGAACAGCTCAAGATCTTCCTTGAGGGCTTCGTCGAGGTGGTCACATCCGCCCGCAACGGCCGATGACAATTCCGTACTCTCTGACGCTGGGTGGTCAGATCAGCGATGCGACGTAATCCCATATGAGCTTCAGAGAGAGAAGCAGCAGGGTTATCTGGACCAATCTGAAGAACAGCCCATCCGGAATCATCCGGGTGAGCTGTCGACCGGCGATGGTGCCGATGATCGCGGGTGCGGCGAGGCCGAGAACGAGCGGCACGTCGAAATGCGCGAACTGATTGAGTTGCCAGTAGGGAACGAGCTTTACCGCATTGATGATGGCAAAGAGGATCGTCGAGGTGCCGGCAAAGGTCATCTTTTGCAGACGTTGCGGCAGCACATACATCTGGAACGGCGGCGCGCCGGAATGGGAAACGAAGCTCGTAAGCCCCGTCAGTACGCCCCAGAACACTCCGCCCGGAACATCCGCGGAGCGCACGTGCGCCGCGCGATAACGCTCGCCGAACCATGCGTTCAGGCAAAAAAGCACACCGACGGCACCGACCAGCATGCCGATGAAGACGCTGGAAAGCGAAGCACTGAAATACCAGCCGATGGTAACGCCCGCGATCGCGGCGGGGGTGAGGATAACAAGATTCCTTGCAGAATAGTCGCGGCGGTAGAGATAAAGGCCAACCATGTCGCTGGCGACGAAGATCGGCAGCAGCAACGCCGCTGCCGTCACCGGCGAAATCACGAGGGCAAGGAGCGGCACCGCCAGCGTGCCAACCGAAGGCAACCCGCCCTTGGATAGGCCAACCAGAAAGGCCGAGGCGACAGCGATCGCCAGGATAAGTGGCGTATGTTCGATCAACGGCCCTGCCCTTCGTTCACAATCGCCCCGCTGCGGGTTTTGGCCTTCAGGCGAGTGAGACCGTCACGCGCTCCGAGGCAGATCTAAGCGCCGCGTCGGCAAGCTGAAGGGCAATCAGCCCATCTTCCGCCGAAGGCGATGGCGGGGTTCCCTCCACGATTGAATCGATGAAGGCGGAGATTTCCGCCGCATAGGCAGCCGTATAACGCGTCATGAAGAAGTCGTGCAATGGCGGGCGGGTATAGCCGTTTCCGGTCGCGATCTCGATCGACACCGGCCGCTGGTTTTCAGCGGAAACCGCACCAAGCGACCCATGAACCTCGATACGCTGATCGTAGCCATAAGACGCCCGGCGCGAATTGGAAATCATCGCCTGACGACCGCTTGCCGTTGTCAGGATGATGCTCGCGCTGTCGTAGTCGCCAAGCTTGCCGATTTCCGGATCGACCAGCACAGAGCCGAATGCGGTGACGCTGACGATTTCCTCGCCGAGGAGGAAACGGGCCATGTCGAAATCATGAATGGTCATGTCGCGGAAAATGCCGCCCGAAACCTTGATGTAGGACGCCGGCGGCGGGCCGGGATCGCGGCTTGTGATCGTCACCATTTCGACCTTGCCGATCGCGCCGTCATCAATCGCCTTGCGCACCGCACGGAAGTGCGGGTCGAAGCGACGATTGAATCCGAGCATGACGCGTGCGCCGGTCTGGCGAACGACCTCAAGGCAGGCTTTCGCACGGGCTACGTCCAGATCGATCGGCTTCTCGCAGAAAATAGCCTTGCCGGCCTTGGCGAAACGCTCGATAAGATCGGCATGGGTGTTGGTCGGCGTGCAGATGACAACGGCATCGACCTCGGGATCGGCGAGAACCGCATCGATCGTGCTGACCTTGCAGCCGGCCTGATCGGCAATGGCCTGCGCTGCTTCGGCGACGGCGTCTACCACCGCTACCAGTTTGGCCCGGCTGTCGCTGGCGATTGCCTGTGCATGAACCTTGCCGATACGTCCTGCTCCCAGAAGCGCAAGCTTCGTCACCATGATATCTCCTCCTTTGGGTGTTGCTGCTGTGCACCGGGCCCGCCCTTCTTCTCCTATCGGGAAGAGCAACCATATCGGCACAAAACACGTTTGGAATATATATTCTATTTTGCTAGAGTGCCGACAGATGGCTGTCAAGCGGGAAAGGAAAACGCATGAATGAAAGCGCAGTGCCCACCACGGTGAAAGCCTTCGAGGAGCGCCTGCTGGAAGTTTCTGGCAGCCTGCCGAAAAGGCTTCGGCAATGCGCCGACTACGTTGCCGCCAACCAGGATCGCATAGCGGTTTCCACCGTTGCGGAAATGGCGGAGGGGGCCGGCGTTCAGCCCTCGGCCTTCATGCGCTTCTGTCAGATCATGGGTTTTTCCGGCTTCTCCGAGATGCAGCGACTGTTTCGCGATTCCTATGTTGGGGGATGGCCGGACTATGCGACCCGTCTCGACCATCTGCGCGAAAAGGGGAAAGAAAGCGGCGGCGGCCTCTTGGCCGAGTTCGTCGAAGCAGGTCGTGCCTCATTGGAAAGCCTGCTGAAAACTGTCGATCCGCACGAACTTGACGAAGCCGTCTCCATTCTTGCCAAGGCCGACATCATCCATATTATCGGCCTTCGCCGTTCCTTCCCGGTCGCAAGCTATCTCGCCTATGCCTTCGAGAAGATGAAGGTACCGGCCATGCTCCACAGCGCTGTCGGCAAACTCGACAACCAGAGCGCCATCAGACCGGGAGACGCCGTCCTCGCCATCACCTTTTCTCCCTATTCTGCGGAAACAATCGACCTCGTGACTGCGGCGAGGAGTCGTGACATCCCGGTTGTCGCTCTCACCGATACCGCCGTCAGTTCACTCCGTAAGTCGGGAGCCAGGCTGATCTCTGTCACGGAAGTGGATTTCGGCGCCTTTCGTTCTCTGTCGGCAACGCTCTGCGTGGCGATCACCCTGGCCGTCGCGGTCGGAACCCAGCGAGACTGAATATTTTTGTTGAAAATACAAAAAATGGAATTTAAAATCCAAATTGAGAATGAAACGGCGCTTGGGAGTGCGACCGTCCGAGATTGCCGACTGCGCCGCAAGGCCTGAGGAGGGCTTCGGCGGGCCGGCAAGCGCGACACGATTAAAAAACCCGCCGCATAGTGTGGAAGGGCTAAAGCCATGGAGGAGGCTCGTGAAAACACTCGATCTCATCACGATCGGCCGATCGTCTGTCGACCTCTACGGCGTCCAGGTCGGAGGCAGGCTCGAAGACATGGCCTCCTTCAACAAATATATCGGCGGTTCCCCGACAAACATCGCAGCCGGCACCGCCCGTCTGGGACTGAAGTCGGCGCTGATTACCCGCGTCGGCGACGAACATATGGGCCGCTTCATCCGCGAAGAATTGACACGCGAGGGAGTCGATGTCCGGGGCGTAAAAACCGACCCGGAGAGGCTGACCGCGCTTGTGCTGCTTGGCATACGCGACGAACATCAGTTCCCGCTGATCTTCTATCGCGAAAACTGCGCCGACATGGCCCTGTCGGAAGAAGACATCGATCCGGCCTTCATCGCCGAAGCCGCATGCATCTGCGCGACGGGAACGCATCTTTCCCATCCACGGACGGAAGCCGCAATGCTGAAAGCGCTGAAACTCGCCCGCGAAAGCGGCGCCAGAACCGCGCTCGATATCGACTACCGTCCGAACTTGTGGGGTCTCGCCGGTCATGGCGCTGGGGAAAGCCGCTATATCGGCTCCGACAAGGTGACGGCCAAGCTGCAATCAACGCTGCACCTGTTCGATCTCATTGTCGGAACGGAAGAAGAATTCCATATCGCCGGCGGTTCCACGGATACGGTCGAGGCGCTGAAGGCGGTCCGCCGCATCTCGCAGGCAGCCCTCGTATGCAAGCGCGGACCGCTCGGTGCGGTCGTCTTCGACGGCAAAATTCCAGACAGTCTGGACCATGGACAGACAGGCGAGGGTTTCCCGATCGAGGTCTTCAACGTGCTGGGAGCCGGTGATGGCTTCATGTCCGGTCTGCTCAAGGGCTGGCTGACTGGCGAGGACTGGCCAACGTCGCTTAAATTCGCCAATGCCTGCGGCGCCTTTGCCGTATCGCGCCATGGCTGCACGCCGGCCTATCCGAGCTGGGAGGAATTGCAGTATTTCTTCCGCACCGGCATTCGCGACAAGGCCTTGCGCAAGGACGAGGCCCTGGAGCAGGTGCACTGGTCGACCAACCGCAAAATCGACCGGTCGACCATGCGTGTCTTCGCTTTTGACCACCGCATTCAGCTTGAGGCGATGGCAACCGAGGCCGGAGCCGATCTCGGAAAGATCGGTGCTTTCAAGAAGCTTTGCCTCAAAGCCGCGCTCGACGTCGCCGGCAAGGAGACCGGCTACGGCATCCTTTGCGACGGGCGATTAGGCCGAGACGCGCTCCATGCGGCCAGCGGTTCCGGTCTCTGGATCGGCCGCCCGGTCGAATGGCCCGGTTCGCGACCATTGACACTGGAACCGGAAATAGGTCCCGACTATGGGGGGCTTTGCGAGTGGCCCTTGGAAAACGTGGTCAAGGTTCTCTGTTTCTACCATCCGGATGACCCGCCGGAGATGCGCAGGGAGCAGGAGGCGACTGTCATTCGCCTCTTCCACGCCGCACGCCGCAACCGTCTTGAAATGCTGTTGGAGGTCATTCCCTCCAAGGTCGCACCGACGGACGACCTGACGGTCGCCCGCATCATCGATCGTTTCTACGAGATCGGCGTCTACCCGGACTGGTGGAAGCTTGAACCGATGCGATCCCATGCATCGTGGAAAAATGCCTGCGACGCCGTGGCCCGCCACGATCCCTATACGCGCGGTATCGTCGTGCTCGGTCTCGACGCTCCGGAGGCGGAGCTTGCCGAAAGCTTCCGCCTGGCGGCCCGTTTCGATCTGGTGAAAGGTTTTGCCGTAGGCCGCACCATCTTCGGGGAAGCCGCGCGCAAATGGCTCGCGGGGACTATCAATGACAGCGAAGCGGTGGAGGAAATGACCCAGCGCTTTCGCAATCTTTGCCGCATCTGGGACAAGGCACGTGCCTCCGGTTCGCTGACGGCGGCCGACCGGAGCGGCATTTTATCCGCGATTGCAGCAGTACAGGGAAGATAAGGCGGTTCATCCGTAACATCGGAATCGAACCGACCGGGAGGAGAAGCGGCGTGAAAACGATCAGACTGACAGCCGCCCAGGCAATGGTGCGCTATCTGGCGAACCAGATGAACGAGCACGGCGAACCCTACATCGCCGGCGTCTGGGCCATCTTCGGCCACGGCAACGTCGCCGGGATCGGCGAAGCTCTCTACGGAATTCGCGATGAACTGCCGACACTGCGCGGACAGAACGAGCAATCCATGGCTCATGCCGCAATCGCCTATACGAAACAACTTCGCCGCCGCCGCGCGATGGCGGTCACCTCGTCGATCGGCCCCGGCGCGCTCAACATGGTGACGGCGGCCGCCCTTGCCCATGTAAACCGCCTGCCGGTGCTCTTCATTCCCGGCGATGTCTTTGCCAATCGCGGCCCCGACCCGGTTTTGCAGCAGATCGAGGATTTCAGTGACGGCACGGTTTCGGTCAACGACTGCTTCCGTCCTGTCAGCCGCTATTTCGACCGGATCATACGGCCCGAGCATCTTCTGACGGCCCTGCCCCGCGCCATGCGTACGATGACGGACCCCGCCGATTGCGGGCCTGTGACCCTCGCCTTCTGCCAGGACGTTCAGGCAGAAGCCTATGACTATCCGGAAAGCTTCTTCGAAAGGCGGGTCTGGCGCATGCGTCGTCCCGAACCTGACAGGGGTGAATTCGAAGCTGCGGTTGCGGTATTGAAGGCCGCAAAGAACCCGGTCATCGTCGCCGGCGGGGGTGTACATTTCTCCGGCGCCGCCGAAACGCTCAGAGCTTTTGCAGAAAAGCACAGGATTCCCGTCGTCGAAACGCAGGCCGGCAAATCCGTCATGGCATGGGATCACCCGCTGAACTTCGGCGCGGTCGGCGTCACGGGAACGGAATGCGCGAATATCGTTTCCGAAAAAGCCGATCTCGTATTCGGTGTCGGTACGCGCTTCCAGGATTTCACCACCGGTTCCTGGGCTTTGTTCAAGAACCCGGCGCGCAAGATCCTCGCGCTCAACGTTCAGGCCTATGACAGCGCCAAGCACGACGCGATCCCGCTGACTGCAGATGCGAGAATTGGACTTGAACAGCTCTCAGCCGCCCTCGGTGACAAGACGTTCCAGGCACCCGATCCGGCGATCAAGATCGGCTGGTTCGCCAAGGCGGATGCGGTGACGAACGCGCCCAAGGACAGCAACAGCCTGCCGACCGACATGCAGGTGATCGGCGCCGTTCAGCGGTCCTCACGTGACAACACCGTCGTCATGTGCGCTGCCGGCACCATGCCGGGCGAACTGCACCAACTCTGGAAGGCGAAACTGCCGCTCTCCTATCACATGGAATACGGCTTTTCCTGCATGGGCTACGAGGTCGCGGGCGGGCTCGGCATCAAAATGGCGGAACCCGACCGCGACGTCATCGTCATGGTCGGCGACGGCTCCTACATGATGATGAATTCAGAGCTTGCGACCGCGGTCGCAATGGGTGTGAAGATCACCCTCGTGATCACCGACAATCGCGGTTACGGATGCATCAACCGGCTACAGATGGGCACCGGGGGAGCCGAGTTCAACAATCTCTACGCCCATACCAACGTCAATCCGATCGCAATCGATTTTGCCGCCCATGCGGCATCGATGGGCGCGGTCGCCAGCAAGGTCGCCAGCATCGCGGAACTGGAATCGGCTCTCGCGGCCGCCCGTGAATCGACCGTGACGACGGTGATCGTGATCGACACTGACCCTTATCCCACGCCAGAGGCCGGCGGTCATTTCTGGGACGTCGCGGTTCCCGAAGTTTCGCCCCGCGCCGAAGTCAACCAAGCCCGCGCCCGTTACGAGGCCGCACTCAAGGAAAGATACTGACCATGATCCTCTACGGCACAAACCCGATTGCCTGGTCCAATGACGACGACCGCACGCTCGGCGCTCATATCAGCCTCGACCAGTGCCTCGACGAAACAGCGAAGATCGGTTTCGATGGTATCGAGAAGGGCCACAAGTTCCCGGAAAATCCGGCCGGACTCAAGGCCGTTCTTGAACCCCGCGGCTTGCGCTACGTATCCGGCTGGCATTCGCTGAACCTGCTCACCCATTCGATCGAGGACGAAAAGATGGCCATGCAGCCGGCGCTCGATCTTCTGAAAGCCATGGGCTCCAAGGTCATCATCGTCTGCGAAACCTCAAACGCTATTCACGGTAACGACGCCGTCGCAGTCAATGCACGACCGAAGCTTGCCGAAGGGGATTGGGCGACGTTCGGCGCAGGCGTCGAAGCTCTCGCCGAATATGCGGCCGCGCAGGGAATTACCCTCGTCTATCATCATCACATGGGGACCATCGTCGAGAGCGAGGACGAGATCGACCAACTGATGAAAAATACCGGACCGCATGCCAAGCTGCTGCTCGATACCGGCCATTGCCTGTTCGGCGGCGGCGATCCGGAACGGGTCGCCCGCAAGTATATGAACAGGGTCGGCCATATCCACGCAAAGAACGTCCGCCCGGTCATCGCCAGACAGGTGCGTGAGGAGAACCTATCCTTCCTTGAAGGCGTGCGTCGTGGCGTCTTCACCGTACCGGGCGATACCGAGGGCGGCGTCGATTTCCCGTCAGTCCTCGGCGTTGCGGCAGCACACGGCTATCAGGGCTGGCTGGTCATCGAGGCCGAACAGGATCCGGATGTCCGCAATCCCTTCCAGTACCAGAGCCTCGGCCTGAAATCGCTGAAAGCCATGGCTCGGGAGGCTGGGCTGGACAAGGCAGCGGCAGCCTGACAGAGCGACCGCGCCCCTTATGAACCCTACGACACGCTCGATTCCGGAAATCATGGATCGGCAGGGAGATGATAGATGAGTTCGCTCTTGCGCAAGCCGTCGGGAACGTCCGGCAAGGTTCATGACATCACCCCGACCAGCGCCGGCTGGGGCTATGTCGGCTTCGGCCTTTATCTACTGAAGGCCGGCGAAAGAGCCGCCGAACAGACCGGCGATACGGAAGTCATTCTCGTGCTCGTCGAAGGCAAGGCGGAAATCACCGGCAGCGGCAAGGCTTTCGGGGAGCTCGGAGACCGTATGAGCGTCTTCGAACGCACTCCGCCGCACTGTGTCTACGTTCCTGCAGAGAATGAGTGGTCGGCGGTCGCCACGACGGACTGCACGCTCGCCGTCTGCACTGCTCCCGCAACAGCGGGTCGCGAGGCGCAGGTGATCGGCCCTGCAGGCATTTCGCTCAGCGAACGCGGCAAGGGCGCCAATACGCGTTACGTCCATGCCATCGCCATGGAGGACCGCGACGTCGCCGAGGCATTGCTGGTGACCGAGGTCTTCACTCCCCAGGGCAACTGGTCGTCCTACCCGCCGCACCGGCATGACCAGGACAATTATCCTGACATGACCTATCTCGAGGAGACCTATTACCACCGGCTGAACCCGGCGCAGGGTTTCGGCTTCCAGCGGGTCTTCACCGAGGACGGATCGCTGGACGAGACGATGGCCGTCTCCGATGGCGATGTCGTGCTTGTGCCAAAGGGTCATCACCCCTGTGGCGCGCCCTACGGCTACGAGATGTATTACCTCAACGTCATGGCTGGCCCCCTGCGCAAGTGGCGCTTCAAGAACCATCCGGATCACGACTGGATCTTCCGGCGCGACAATTCCTGACGCGCTGACCCAACACCATCCTTTCAACGAAGCTCCCGGGAGGAGAACATGAGCGGTCTCGGTATCGGCCTGATCGGCACGGGTTATATGGGCAAATGCCATGCGCTGGCATGGAACAGCGTCGCCAGCGTCTTCGGCGACGTGGCCCGGCCCCGCCTCGTGACGGTCGCGGAAGTGAATGCGGATCTGGCGTCGAGGAAAGCAGCGGAACTCGGGTTCGCCCAGTCAACCGGCAACTGGCAAGACCTGCTTTCCGATCCGGAAATCGACGTCATCTCGGTGACAACACCCAATGCTTTCCACCCCGAAATGGCAATCGCGGCTCTTGAGGCCGGCAAGCATGTCTGGTGCGAGAAGCCCATGGCGCCGGCCCTGCAGGACGCAATACGCATGCGCGATGTGGCGAAGAAATCCGGCCGAGCCGCCGTGATGGGTTACAACTACATCCAGAATCCGATGATCCGCCACATCCGCCGTCTGATCGACGAAGGCGCGATCGGAAGCGTCAACCACGTCCGTGTCGAGATGGACGAGGACTTCATGGCCGATCCCGAAACGCCATTCTACTGGAAGAGTGAGATCACCTCCGGCTATGGTGCGCTCGACGACTTCGCCGTTCATCCGCTCTCCCTGCTCTTCAAGCTTTTCGGCCATGTGGAAAGCGTGGTCACTGACATGGTGAAACCCTATCCGACCCGGCCGCTGAAGGATGGTGGCGACCGCGAGGTCGAGAACCACGACATCGCAAGTGTATTGATGAAGCTGGAAGGCGGAATTTCCGCCGTGCTTATGGCAAACCGCTCCGCCTGGGGGCGCAAGGGCCGCATTGCCGTGCAGATCTTCGGCTCGAAAGGCTCCATCCTCTACGATCAGGAGCGAATGAACGAGTTCCAGCTCTATCAGGCCTCCGGCCGGCCGGAGGAGCTGGGTTTCCGCACGATCCTCGCCGCCCCGCACCACAAGCCCTACGACCGGTTCATTCCCGCCCCCGGCCACGGCCTCGGCTTCAACGATCTGAAGATCATCGAATGCCGCGAACTGATCGCCGCAATCGGCGGTGAAGAAGCGTATGTCATCGATTTCGAGGAAGGGCTGAAGATCGAGCGTTCCGTGCACGCCATGGCTCGGGCCTTTACCGAAAAACGCTGGATCAGTACCGGCGAAGCGTGACGGTCGAGGAGACAAAACGCGGGATCACCCCTTGCTCGTCACTCATTTGAGATACATAATTCGTTCTTGAATACTCAGGAGCGAACTATGTCCAAGACCTCGATGCTTCATATACGTGTCGACGAGAAACTGAAGAGCGAAGCCTCCGAGACCCTGGCTATCGTGGGCCTCACAGTCTCCGACGCCGTGAGAATTCTTCTGACCCGCATAACGCGGGAAGGCGGGCTTCCAGCCGGCCTCACTGTCGATCCCGCGGCACATGATGCCTGGTTTCGTGAAAAGGTACGCGAAGCCTTGGCTGATGACCGACCACCGGCCTCGCACGATGTCGTTATGGATGAAGTTCAGGCATTGATCGACAGGAAACGCCGTGCTCAGGATTGAATGGCGCCAGACGGCCCGCGAGGACCTTCTTGCCATCATCGGCTTTATTGCGGATCACAATCCCGGCGCCGCTCAACGACTCAAAGACGAAATCCTTTCCAAGGTGTCGAGACTGGCGGAGTATCCCCAACTCCATCGGACGGGGAGGGTCTCCGGAACGCGGGAAATGATTGTTCACGCCAACTATATCGTTGTCTACACCGAGAACAGGACGACCATCTCAATTCTGCGCGTATTGCACGGCGCCCAGCAGTGGCCGCCGCACGATACCTAATATCATCTAAATTCCAGCTCTGATGAACTCGATCGACCGCGCCACAGCCTCAGCCGGGTCCGACAATTCGTGCACCGAAGAGGCAAAAGGCTCAAACGAGAAGAATCCGGAATAGCCTTGCTCGCGCAGTGTCCGAATCTGGCCGATATTGCCGAGCCGATCTTCGCTATCGACCAGCACGCGATGGGCGTCGAGCATGTCATCGACGCCAACGGCCTTGTCGGTGACGCCGGAAATATGCACGAGGCCGGTCTGTGCCGGGTAGAATTCGGGTTCGCCGGCCAGATAGTGATGGAAGGTATCATGCACAAGCCGAAAGCTTGCGCCGAAGCCGAGTTCGTTGATCGCTTCGACGGCTTCCCTTTTGGAGCGGAGCGAACAGATCGGAAAGCCCAGCGGCTCAACAAGACCACCGATCCCGGTATCGGCCAGAATGGGCTGCAGACCTTTCAGCGCCTTGCGCAAATTCGCCTGCCGTTCGCCATCGGCGCGACCGCTGCCATCATTGACAGGTACGAGAACAAGGGCGCGCGCACCGCAATCGCGAGCGTAGTCCGCGAGCGCCTTCGCTTCCTCCTCGCGTTCCGGTGTCCATTCGTTGAACCGCTGCAGCGCGTTGATCGAGAGGATCGTGAGCCCCCGATCTTCCGCCAGCTTCCGGATATCGGCTGCCGGCGTTCCGTCGAGGATGGCGTTGCCTTCAAGATCGTTACGGATCTCGACTGCCCTTGTTCCGAGCTTTCGCGCGAGGTCGAAGAAGGCCGGCAGCAGCAGTTGCGGCGCTGACATATGGTTCAGCGCGAAAGAGATATCGGCCATGGAAATTCCTACTCCGAATGGAAAAAGGGCCGGCATAGCCGGCCCGGAGGTTGAGGAGGAGATCAGCGTTTCGCGCGCTTCTTCTGGCGGTAGACGTCTGCAACCACGGCGGCCACGATAATCATGCCCTTGATGATTTCCTGGTAGTAGGCATCGACGCGCAGGAAGGTGAAGCCCGAAGTCATGACGCCAAGAATGATCGTGCCAATGACTGTGCCGGTAATGCGGCCCGCACCTCCCGAAAGCGATGTACCGCCGATGACGGCTGCGGCGATCGCATCGAGTTCGTACATCACGCCCATGCCGGCCTGTGCGGTCTGTGCGCGGGCTGCGGTGACGATGCCTGCAAGGCCGGCCAGCATGCCGGCGATGGCATAGACCTTGACCAAGTGCTTTTCGACATTGATACCGGAAACCCGAGCCGCCTGCACATTGGCGCCAATCGCATAGGTGAACTTGCCGTAGCGGGTGTAACGCAGTGCGATGTGGAAGATCACAGCGACGAGGAGGAACACCACCACGGGCCAGATGCCGGTACCGATGAAGGTGAACTGCTCGGTCAGGCCGGAAACGGGCTGACCCTTGGTGTACCACTTGGAGATACCGCGCGCCGTCACCATCATGCCCAATGTGGCAATGAAAGGCGGGATCTTGGTTCTGGCGATCAACTGGCCGTTGATATAGCCCGCGAGCAGACCGATCAGAATGCCGATGGCGATCGGAACGAAGAACGGCATGTCCGTGAGGCCCGGATAGAGTGCGCGCGACCAGGTCGAAGACTGGGCGAAACTTGCCGAGATCATCGCCGTCATGCCAACGACGGAACCCGAAGACAGATCGATGCCGCCAGTGATGATGACCTGTGTCACACCGACGGAGATGATGCCGATCACCGCGACCTGCAGGATCATGATCGTCAGGCGCTGCGGGTTCATCAAAAAGCTCTGGCCGACGAACAGCCAGCCGAGCAGTTCGAATATCAGGGCAATGCCGATGAGCACCAGCAGGATATTGGCTTCCGGCGGAATGCGATGGCTATTGGGCCGGCCTGTCTTCAGATCGACGTCGGCCTTGGTGGCAGTTGGATGGTTCATCATCTCCTCCCTTAGGTCATCGGGACGGCGTCAGCGCGACGCCAGGTCCATGACCTTGATCTGTGTGGCTTCCGAACGGTCGAGGAAGCCGGTGACGCGGCCTTCATGCATGACCATGACGCGATCGCTCATGCCGAGAACTTCCGGCATTTCGGACGAGATCATGATGACGGCGACGCCGTTCCGGGTCATTTCGGTGACCAGCCGATGAATTTCCGCCTTGGCGCCGACATCGATGCCGCGGGTTGGTTCGTCGAGAATGAGTATCCTCGGATTGGTCAGCATCCAGCGACCGATCAGCACTTTCTGCTGGTTACCGCCGGAAAGATTCTCGATGCGTTCGTTGAGGCTCGGCGTCTTGACACGTAGCTTGCGGCACATGTCCTCACATGCCGTGTTGAGGCTCTTCTGTTCGACAAAGCCCTTGTCGACATAACGATCCTGCAGCACGGCAAGCTGCATGTTTTCCAGTACCGAGAGGATCAGCAGACAACCGGTATCCTTTCGGTCCTCCGTGAGGAAAGCCATGCGATTGCGGATCGCCTCGGTCGGGCTGTCGATCGCAACCGGCTTGCCATCGATCTCGATGGAACCCGATGACGCCGGCGTGACACCGAACAGGGTTTCCGCCACGTTCGAACGCCCTGAGCCGACGAGACCAGCCACGCCGAGAATCTCACCGGCCCGTACATCGAAGGAGACATCGTGGAAGACACCATCGAGCGTCAGGTTCTTCACGGAAAGAACGACATCCCCCAGCGGAACATCCTCCTTGGGAAACATCTGGGTGATCTCGCGGCCAACCATCATGCGGATGATGTCATCGCGGGTGACATCGCTCGACGCATGGGTACCGATGTACTTGCCGTCGCGGAAAACCGAGAACTCGTCGGCGATCTCGAATAATTCGTTCATCTTGTGGGTGATGTAGACGATGCCGATACCCTGGTCGCGCAGATCGCGAATGATCCGGAACAGATGCTCCACCTCGCGCTCCGTCAGCGCCGAGGTTGGCTCATCCATGATGAGGACGTCGGACTCATAGGAAACCGCCTTGGCGATTTCGACCATCTGCCGGTTCGCGACTGAGAGATCACCGACCTTTGTTTCAGGGTGAATCGCGATATTCAGACGATTGAAGAGAGCAGCCGTCTTCCGGTTCATCTCCTTGTGATCGACGAGACCGAGACGGTTCAGCGGCTCGCGGCGTATCCAGATGTTTTCCGCAACCGTCATATAGGACATCAGGTTGAGTTCCTGATGGATCATGGCGATGCCGTTTTCGAGCGCGTCTAGAGGCGATTGAAGCCGGATTTCGACACCCTTCATCCGCACGCTGCCCTGATCGGGCTGATAGATGCCGGCAAGGATCTTCATCAGCGTGGATTTGCCGGCGCCGTTCTCCCCCATCAGGGCGTGCACGCTGCCACGTTTTAGCTGGAAGCTGACGTCATCGAGCGCCACAACACCTGGAAATTCCTTGCGGATACCTTCTGCTAGCAGGAGAAATTCGGCATTCGGGATTGCGCCGCTCTTGCGGACAGCAGCCATCGTCGTCGGGCTGACCATATCGATGTCTCCTCGCTCATCATGCGGGGTGGAATGCGGGCCAAAGCCCGCATTCCTTTCGGTCTTTCCTGAAGGAAAGATCAGTTCTTGGCCTGGTAATCCTTGAGGTTTGCCGGCGTCACGAGCTCGAAGGGAATGTAGACCTTCTTGTCGACGGCTTCACCCTTGGCGAGCTTCAGGGCCGCATCGAAAGCCCCCTTGCCCTGACCCGCAGCGTTCTGGAACACGGTGACGTCAAGATCGCCGGCTTCCATGGCAGCCAGTGCGTCCTGGGTCGCATCGACACCGGCCACGACATAATCCTTCATGTCCTTGCCAGCAGCCTTCAGCGCCTGGATCGCGCCGATCGCCATTTCGTCGTTGTTGGCGATGACAGCATTGAATTCGAGACCGCTCGACAGCCAGTTGGTCACGAGGTCGGCCCCCTGGGTGCGCTGCCAGTTGGCGGTCTGCTCCTCGACGATCTCGATGCCCTTGCACTCATCGGTCGCAACGACTTCGCGAACGGCCTGGGTGCGCATGCGAGCGCCCTGGTTGGAGAGTTCGCCCATCATCACAACGGCCTTGCCCTTGCCTCCGAGAAGACGGCAGACTTCCTTGGCTTCAAGGGTGCCGGCAACGATCTCTTCCGATGCGACGAAGGACTGCTTATCCGGCAGTTCGTTGACGTTGACCGGCTCGCGATTGACGTAGACCAGCGGAATGCCGGCGTCTGCTGCGAGTTTCGACATTGCAACCGTGGCATCGGTATCGACCGGATTGACGATAATGGCATCGACGCCTGCAGCAATGAAATTCTGGATCTGGCTCTGCTGCTTTGCAACGTCGTTCTGTGCGTCCTCGACCTGCAGCGAAACGCCGTCCATGCCCTTGGCATAATCCTGCATGCCGTTGCGCAGGACGGTCAGGAAGTTATCGTCGAACAACGCCATGGAAACACCGACGGTTTCCGCATGCGCGGCAGTGCTCAGGAGCACGGAAACGGCCGCGCCCAGTACGAGCTTCTTCATCATGATCTTCTCCTCCCAGTGTGTCCGGCGCCACTCGTTCATGCCGGAAACCGGCCTCCCCGACCGGTCGCATATCCTCAAATGTTCGATGAGAAAAACGGAATAAAGAAACCGTATTTGCCATCTCGCAAACTATTTATTCCATTTTTTGGAATGCGCGTCAATCACCCCTATGGAAATTGAGCAAGTGCGGCTCTTCCCTCCTGGTCGGGTGCACGAGCCTGCCAAAGAGCGGCTTGATGCTGCGATCAATCGCCTTGTTTATCGGGCGTTCAAGCGCGCCATCGCCCGTTCGCGAAGATCTCCAGATAGGGTCGCGTCATCCCCGCCGGCCCGGCAGGAATAGGGAATGACATGTATGCTGACTGGCAGATCCGCCATGCAGCCGGATCGCCGGACCCCATGCTCAACCGAGATCGAGCCTGGGCAGGCCGGCGCTGACCAGTTCTTTCACGTCGAGCACAAGAGCATTCAAGGGGCGATCGTCCCTGTAATAAGGAGCACGGGAGCGTATCCGGTCCTGAAGAACGCTCGTCGCCGCGGCAGCCGGGAGCGTTTGCGGCTGCATGTCGAAGGCCTGCGCCGCGGCAAGAAGCTCTATCGCAAGCACGGTGGCGAGATTGTCGATGATGGAGAGGGCCTTGTCGGCCGCCGGCGTTGCATGGGTGAGGATGTCCTCCTGAAGAGCAGAGGTGATGCCACCATCGAGGCTCGCAGGCGCAGCAAGCCGTCGGTTCTCCGCCACAAGCGCGGCCGCTGTGTACTGGACGATCATGAAACCGGAGCAAACGCCGTTTTCGGCAGCGAGAAAGGCCGGAAGGCCACTGACGAGGGGATTTACCAACCGATCTATCCGTCGCTCGGAAATGGCCGCAAGCTCGGCCGCCGCAACAGCCAGCGAGTCCATGGCGAGGCCGAGCGCGGCTCCCACGGCATGGGCCTGAGAATGGACCTCCGGAGCCGACGCCGTTCCGGCGACCACCGGATTGTCCGTGACACTGGAGAGCTCGCGGTCCACGACTTCAGCAACCTGCGTGAAGGCATCACGCACGGCACCGTGTATCTGCGGCACCGCGCGCAGGCTCAAGGGATCCTGGGTGCGGCTGCCGGCCGATTGCTTCAACCGTTCGCTACCTTCCAGCCAGCGCCGCAGATTTGTGCCAACCGTCTGCAGACCGGATGATTTGCGAAGGGCGAGAGGCATTGCGGCGAATGGATCGGCCTGCGCGCCAAGGCTCTCATACGTCAGCGCCGCAGCCGCATCCGCCCATTCCAGCAGCCCCGCCATACGGGCGAGCGCCAGAGATGCGAGCCCAGTCGCACACGGTGTACCGTTGACCAGGCTAAGTCCCTCCTTGGCAAGCGGTACAAGGGGCTGCAATTCCATCCGATGGAGAGCGTCCTTGCCGGACATGGTCGTCCCGGCATGCCGAACCTTCCCCTCGCCAATTAACACTGTGCCGATTGCAGCGGCATGGGTGAGGTAGCCGACCGAACCTCTCGACGGAATGACCGGCAGGAGGTCCGCATTCAACAAGGTCAGCAGACCTTCAACCGTCTCTCGGCGAACTCCGGAGTAACCATGGGCGAAATTGGCGATCTGCGCCGCCATGACGGCGCGAGTTTCGGCGCGACCGAGCGGTTCCCCAACGCCGCATGCATGGCTGAGCAGGATATTACGCGACAGAGCCTTCTGCTGGCTCTCATCAATGACGACATCGCAGAGGGCGCCAACACCGGTGTTGATGCCGTAGCCACGAATGCCGTTTGCAACCAGTGCTTCGGTGATTTCGCGTGCGCGCTCGATCCGGCACCAGGCGTCATCGGACAGCTGCAATTTTGCGCCACCGGCGACGGCCGCGATCTCCGGCCATGTCAGGGAACCATCGAGAATGACCGGGTTACTCATGGCTATCTTCCTTTCGCCTGCTTGGGCATGACAGGCATCCCGGTCGGCGGCCCTCGGGATGAAGCAGGCGTTGCGCAGTTTCAGGAATGTTGCGGATGCCGCGGATCATGATGTGGTTTCAATAGATAACGGCGAGCGACGTCGAGATAACCATCATAAAGCAGCCCGCCATTGAGCGCGACCAGCGCATCCCGCTCACGGCGATAGAGAGCCGGAATCTGATACCAGGGAACGCCGGGGCGTTCATGATGCAGAACATGCAGGTTGTTATGGAGGAACAACAATCCAAACAGCGGGCTGTTCTCCACGATCGCGGTACGCTCCTCATAGCTGTCGGCATAACGATGCTCGGCATAGGAACGCAGCCGGCTCAAGGCCGCACCGGCATAGACAAAACCCAGAAAATAGAGCCAGAAGGGCATGCTACAGATGTAGAGCACCCAAAAAAGCAACACCCCCACCCCAAGACCGTGGCGAACCCATATCATTGCGCGCCGTCGGTCGCCGCGCAGGATCGTCAGCGCTTCCCGCCCTAAGAAGACGAACAGCATGACGGCGGGACCGATGGTCAGACGACCGAGAAGCGTCGTGTTCCAGCGCGAAAGCGTCTGGCCAATCGAACCCATCGCGTTCCATGCGACCCATGTGAAATAGTAGGACTCCGGATCTTCGATAGGATCCGTCAAGTGCTCGTCGCGATGATGGATGAGATGACTTTCCTTGTAGATCGCATAGGGAAGCCAAAGCGAAATAGGCGGCCAGCCGATCGCATCGTTTATCCATTGATTGCGCGTCGGATGCCCGTGGATCACCTCATGCTGCAACGATCCGTGCCAGGCGATCAGCCAAGCACCGATGACGGCAACCACAAGGATCGGCAAGGCTTCCCACCACCATGTCACGGCGAGGAACCCGCCATAGATGACGATCGCCAGCACGACCGTTTGCCACTCGATACGACGAACCTGCGGGAGGGATTGAATGGGTGATCTTCTATTGGCCGACATGAACGGGCTCCAGAAAACGTGCCGCATGGAGAGTTTTTTACATATATTCCATGTTAAATATAGACAATCTAGCAAAGACACTCCTCAGGCAAGCGTCGGATATCCCATCGCGAGGGCCTCCCTTTCGAGCACAAGGAGCTGGTCGTAATCGTCGTCGGAAAGTTCCACGACATCGCAAAGCGAAAGAGTGTCCCGAACCTCCCCCATCATAGGATCTGCAAGCGCCGCTCGCAGGACATGTCGAAGAACCTCAACGTCACCGTCGGGCATGGTTTTCCGCGCTATGAACGGCAGACCAGGACCTGACGGCGTAGCGGCGAGAATACGGACATTTGCCAGACGATCCGGATCGAAACGAAGAAAGTTGCCATAGGTGACACAATCGATGGCGGCCACATCGGCGACCCCGGCGGTAACAGCGTCGACGCTCGCGATATGGCTGCCCGTTTCAACCACTGCCGAGAAGAAACGACCATTCCGGGCAAAGGGCGCAACAGCCCGCCGAAACAGGTTCATTCCGGAATTGCTGTCACGACCATTGATCGCCGCGGTCGCACCGTAAAATTCGTCCAAAGAACATGCGGTGCTGTCGACGCGGATCACAATGAAACTGCAGGAGTTAGGGCCGTCGCAGCCAGGATAGGCGTAACACGGAGTAGCTACGAGACGTACATGGTTGCGCAAGCGGTGGAGATAGGGATATCCGCAGGTCTGGGCGAATACGAGAGCAGGATGAAGCCATGCCCGGTCATAAGCCAGTTGGTCATCCAATCCGCCGGGGACCGGACTTATCCCTTCCTGCCGCAGTCCGTCACGCAGGAAATGCCAAAGCGCCTCATTCGCCGCCGCGATCTGAGCCGGGCCGGAATACATCGCGAGACTGGCAATCCCGGCGCCGCCATTGTCCCCGGTCGGCGAAAAATGCCGCTCATCTCGCATGCCAGACGTTTTCCACCATAATCGCCCCTCATTATGTCTATACAAGCTGACATAACTTGCCATCGTAGCAAAGCGGGATTTCCGGTTTTCCTGAGATTTCCGGGGTTTTGAAACACACCAGCGAACCTGTCTCCGCGTGTTCGCAGTTTATCGCGGCGACTGGTCCTTTCTTGAAACCCGCCTCCCTGAAGACAAACTATCTTTGGTAATGTGCCGGATGTTCCCCGCGTCGAAACCGTACGAGGCCGCGTGCAATGACCACAAGAATTCCGGATCCCGTCTTCACTCTCACCACCGGCCCTGTGAACTGCTATCCCGAAGTCCTCCAGGCGCTCGGAAAACCCGTGCTCTACGATCAGGATCCCACTTTTCTGCAAACTTACGAACGCGTCAACCTCAAGGCTCAGGCTGCATTCGCTTCGGCCAATGTTCCGGTCATTCTGCAGGGAGAGCCGGTCCTTGCCCTGGAAGCAGTGGGGGCTTCAGCCTTGTCCGAGGAGGATGTCGTCCTCAACCTCGCCTCCGGCGTCTATGGCGACGGTTACCGCTCCTGGCTGGAGCCTCATGCCAGGGAATATCTCGAGATCCGCGTTCCCTTCAACGAGGTCATCGACCCGGCATCGGTCGCAGCAATGCTGGCTGCTCGTCCCGAGATCGCTGTGGTCACGGTCTGCCATCACGATACACCTTCCGGCACCATCAATCCGGTCAAAGAGATCGGCGAGATCGTCGCCAGTAGCAAAGCGATCTTCGTGATCGACGCCGTTTCTTCCTTTGGGGGCATGGAGATCATGCCCGAAGACGTCAAGGCCGACATATTCGTCGCCGGGCCGAATAAATGCCTCGGCTGCCCGCCTGGGCTATCGCTGCTAGCTGTCAGCGATAAAGGCTGGGCCAAGATGAAGCGCAATCCAAACGCGCCACGCGGTTCGATCCTCAGCATACTCGATTGGGAAGACGCCTGGAAAAGGGAAAAGCCTTTCCCTTTCACTCCATCCGTTGCCGAGATCAATGCTCTCGAAGCAGCCCTTGACCTTTATCTCGCAGAAGGTCCCGGGACGGTGTGGGCTCGTCATGCCCTGACAGCAAGAGCCTGCCGCGCAGGGATAAAGGCGATGGGCCTCGAGCTTTGGGCCGCATCCGAAGACTTCGCCTCGCCGACCACAACGGCCATCCGTCTGCCGGAAGGGATCGACGAAACCGCCCTTCGCCAGACCATGCGGGAAGTCTATGGCGTTGTGATCTCCGCAGGACGTGGCGCAACTTTCAACAGGCTGGTGCGTATCGGACACATGGGGCCAACGGCGAGGCCCATCTACGCCTTGATCGCCGTAACAGCCCTTGGCAGCGCAATTGCACGGATGTCGGGCAAGCCCTGCGACGTCGGGGCTGGCGCTGCGGCCGTCATGGCTGTGATTGACAGCATGACATGAACCAAAGACTGCTGCATGAATGCCGAGCGGAGCGCTGCCGCATCGTCTGATCAGCTCCAGATCTGCGGCCCTAAATGCTG
>NZ_JAGGCS010000015.1 GCF_022884085.1 Paenirhizobium cremeum | reverse complement strand
CTTAAACTAAACGGTCTCCGGCCAAGCCGGGGCGGTTCATTGCGACCTCAATGTTCAGATGGAGGCGTTTATGAAGTCATTGCTCAACACTGTCGTGAATACTCTTTCGGTTCTGTGGGGCCAGGTGGTGGAGGAGACACGTCATCGGCAAGAAAGTGCTTGAATCCTGATCGTCAAGCCGGGAGACCGTAGAGGCGGTTCGAGTCCGCCACCCCACATCCATTCTCTAGTCGATCAGCCGAGTCGCCTATGTCCATCATTCGCCAGATTGCGTCCCTTAGCCAATCCTACGAAACTGCGAGCTACTCTTCGTAAGGTTGCGGAAATAGCTGACGTGTAAATAGCCTGACTACTGTTTGGATGAGATGGGCTTGGGGCGACAAGTGGAGCACCTGATCTTTTTTATGGACGACTTTGGCACGCGGACGATGTGTAAGCCCGGTGTAGAGCAGCCTCTTCCGCTAAATGAATTCAGTTTCGGTCTGGGCGGTATCATCGTGCCTTCCGAGAGTGTTGGAGAGCTGTCGGAAGCAGTATTGGCCTTCTGCAAACGATGGGATGTCCCGGAGTTGCACGGGAACAAGATTAGGGGTCGCAAGGGGAAGTTTGGGTTTCTGAAAACCGATGATGATGCCCGAGAGCGATTTTTCTTGGAGCTGGATGGTCTCATTTCGGACCCTCGAATCACAGCTCATGGCTGCGTTATTTGCAGGCTTGGTTATCGTGACCGTTATCTCGAAAAACATCCTGTAGCCTCCAGGTGGCAGATGTCCCGTACGGCATTCGACATTTCGGTCGAGCGGGCCGCGAAATATGCCAGAACAATCGGTCGCCGGATGTCGGTGGTATATGAGCGCACGGGAAAAGCTGAGGACCGACTATTTGAGAGTTATTTCAAAGGACTGCTTGCGGCTGGGACGGAGTTTGATGCCCAAACATCTGCAGTACACGCACCTCTCTCTCAGAGTGAACTTGCTGAAACGCTAGGGACCATCTGGCCTGATGGGAAAAACAATCCGATGCTGCAACTGGCCGATTTGGTAATACACCCATTGTGTAATCAGCCAACGAAACGACCAGATCGAGCTTATGAAAGGCTTCTAGCCTCAAAACAGATTATTGACTTCAAGAGCGACGATCCGACTATTGCCGTCAAATATTCCTGCTATGACGGCTCGTACCAAGAATGGGTACAGCCTACAAACACATAAGGGACCCGAAGGTCCCTTATGGCGGTCGGCGTAAAGCCTAACCCCGTGGCATTGCCATGCTCTATATCTACTGCACTCTTCTGCCGGTTGCAAGCGTCTTGTACCCACATACGAATGGCATCCCGTTGCTAGGTGCCAAATGGTTTCCTTTGTTGCTTGCATCGCCCGCGCAAACAATCTGCCTTCTCGGCAGGAGGACCCGAACTTGGATTATTTACCCCACCCCGCACGCGTAGGCTTCCTTGCCGCAGCTGAATGCGAACGATCTGACCAACTTGATGCTCGTATCGAAACACGGCTACAGCAATCACAAGGGACGTCGGGAAGAGAGCAATCCGTAGTGAGAAGCTGGATGGCGGCTGGAGAGCGAGCCGGTGTCACTGAATACGAGATGAGCCAACTGGGCGAGAGGGTAATTAGTTTTCAAAACTTGGCTGACGACGTCCTCAATGCTGATGAGAGTTCCATTTTTGATGTCTCGTCTCTGGTTTCGAAGCTACCCTTGAACGACATATCTCAATTCAATCTCGCCGATCTCGTCCTTCCCGGCGATGAAACCATCTACATCCATTTTGGGCGACAAGAAGCTTTCGTCTTAGATGGTACCGATGATCTTTATCTCGAAGGTGCGTATGTCACGCAGATAGATCACGGCGACGGAGGTGATGAAAAAAGCTCTTTCAGAGCCATCCTGGTTTACAGCGACCCGAACTTCGATGCCGAGGCTTTTGAGCGGCCACTTGGCCGCACCCTCAAACGCAACACCGACTACGTCAGGTTCGACATCCTTCATACTGACGACGTAGGCAAAGGGTTCTCAAGTCTGGCTCAAAACGGAGACCGGCAAGAGAGCCAAGTGATGGCGGCGGGCTTCCAGACCTATCGTTATGCCTATGACCGGCTCGTCCGATGCATGATCTATCTGGGTACTCCGGATCGCGATCTGGAGGCGGGCTTCTTTGCTGGCGCTCCGGTATCAATGCAGCGGAAAGCGCTGAAGGGTGACCCTGACGCGCTTTATGATCTTCTGTCGGAAGGGTTTCCAGCGGTCCAGTTTGTCGGTCGAAACATCAAGCAGATAGCGAAATTGGAGCAACCAGACTGGGGTTCCCAAACGTTTGGGTTTGGAAGGTAAGGAGGATTGTCGAAATGAAGGTTGGGCATAATTTCGTTCAGGGTCAGCGATAACGGCACTTTTGGCCACAGATGCCTGCCGTAGGGACAAACGTTAGGGGCCACACCAGCGGCGCTATCGCCAGGACTATCGGAATAAGAGAAAATGGTGCTGCTAGAGAGATTTGAACTCTCGGCCTCTCCCTTACCAAGGGAGTGCTCTACCCCTGAGCTATAGCAGCATCTTGTTCGCGGCGCGTGTCGCCGTTGCGAGCGAGCCGCCTATTGCCACAGCTTGGAGGGGAGCGCAAGCCGCAAAACGAACTTCCTGGGAAGAAATCCGCAGGCGGCGTTCCCGTCTTTCGGAGCGCGCGTTTTTCGGTTATCACGCGCTGCATGACAGAAGATCGGCAAAACCCCGGGATTGCAGGGCCGGCGGCGGAGCGGAGCGGCGAGGCCATTCCCTCCGGCGAGGCTGTGGATAAGCGCAAGGCTGCCGCGCGTGCGGCGGCTGAGCAGCGCAAGGCGCGTGCGGCGGAGAAGCTGCGCGAGAATCTCATGCGGCGAAAACAGCAGTCCCGCGCCCGCCGTGCCGGCCAGGCCGATGAAACGAATGGTCTGCCTGCCGCAAATTCGTCCCAACCCGATGATTAATCACTGCTGGACGGGCCGAATTGAACATGGCCTGTTTTTCGTCTAAACACCCTCGCGTCCGCGGGGCGGGATCAGCAGCAATAAATGAAAGGCGGGCTCAGGTCCCGTTTCGAAGGCTTACATGGATCGTATTCGGATTGTCGGCGGCAACGAGCTCAAGGGTGTGATCCCGATCTCCGGCGCCAAGAACGCGGCGCTGCCCCTGATGATCGCTTCGCTGCTGACCAGCGACACCCTGACGCTTGAGAATGTCCCGCATCTCGCCGATGTCGAGCTGCTTCTGCGCATTCTCGGCAATCACGGTGTTGACGTCTCCGTCAACGGCCGCCGCGAGCATCAGGATGGCTCCTATGCCCGCACCATTCATTTCACCTGCCGCACCGTCGCGGATACGACCGCTCCCTATGAACTGGTCTCCAAGATGCGAGCGAGCTTCTGGGTCATCGGTCCGCTTCTGGCGCGCGAGGGCAAGGCGCGGGTTTCCCTGCCGGGCGGCTGCGCGATCGGCACGCGTCCCGTCGATCTCTTCATCGAGGGCCTGCAGGCGCTCGGCGCCGAGATGGAAATCGACGGTGGCTATATCAACGCGACCGCTCCGAAGGGCGGCCTGATCGGCGCGACCTATAATTTCCCCAAGGTTTCCGTCGGCGCGACCCATGTGATGATGATGGCGGCCTCGCTCGCCCGCGGAACGACGGTGATCGGCAATGCGGCGCGCGAACCGGAAGTCGTCGACCTCGCCAACTGCCTGAATGCCATGGGAGCGAAGATTTCCGGCGCCGGCACGTCGACGATTACCATCGAAGGTGTGCCGAGCCTTTCGGGCGCCCGGCATCGGGTCCTGCCCGACCGTATCGAAACCGGCACCTATGCCATGGCCGTTGCCATGACCGGTGGGGATGTCACCCTGCAGGGAACCGACGCTTCCCTGCTCGATACCGCACTCGAAGCGATCCGGCGCGCAGGCGCGGAGGTCACCGAAACTCCTGGCGGAATCCGGGTCGTGGGCTACGGTTCAGAGATCCGTCCGGTCGATATCGTCACCGAACCCTTCCCCGGTTTCCCGACCGACCTCCAGGCACAGTTCATGGGCCTGATGACCCGCGCGAACGGCGTTTCCCACGTCACCGAGACGATCTTCGAAAACCGCTTCATGCACGTGCAGGAGCTGGCCCGTCTCGGCGCCAAGATCACGCTTTCTGGCCAGACCGCCCGCATCGAGGGCACCCGCCGCCTGCGGGGCGCGCCGGTCATGGCGACCGACTTGCGCGCCTCCGTGTCGCTGGTGATCGCCGGCCTTGCGGCGGAAGGCGAAACCATGGTTTCGCGTGTCTATCATCTCGACCGTGGGTTCGAACGGCTCGAAGAGAAGCTGACCCGCTGCGGAGCCGTGGTCGAGCGCATCAGCGACTGAGAACGACCGATCTCCGTTCCTCGCTGCCGTTGCGTCTTGCATTGCGGCAACCTATGTCGAAAAGATGATACGACGCTTCGCCTTCGGGCGGCCATTCGGGTAACGGTGAAATGACAAGTCTGAAGCTGCTCGCTCTCGATACCGATGACCTCTCGGTCATCTCCGCTCACATGCAGGATGCGGTCTTCCGCATTTCCGATATGTCGTTCCAGCCGCGCCCGGGCCTCTTTTCGCTGGCCGCTAACCGCTTTGTCTGGGAGGACGCTTCCGGCCGCCGCAAGGCCTACGAACGCCGTCGGGCTCTTTTGAGCTTCAAGCGGGTTTCCGCCGTTCGTTCGATCGGCTTTGACCGCACAAACGGTGATGATGTGCTGTCGCTTCTGGCGATCCGCTACCGGGCCGAGGGTGAGGGGCCGGAAGGCGTGCTGGAACTCGTGCTTTCCGGTGGCGGCATGATCGCCCTCGATGTGGAATGTATCGAAGCACAGCTTGCGGATACCGGCGGGGCATGGGAAACCAGCCTTAAGCCCGGCCATCCGGGCGATTGAACGGCAGGCGCCAAGGACGCGCCTGTCGAGGAGAGGGACTGAAGAAAAGTGGCGATCTGGCTGGATCAGGCATCCGGGGAATTCGAGGAGAGGTTTTCTGCCTTTCTGACGACCAAGCGCGAAGTATCGGATGACGTCAATGACGTGGTGCGCGCGATCATCGAGGATGTGAGGGCGCGCGGCGACGCGGCACTTGCCGATTATTCCAGGCGTTTCGACGGTATCGATTTCGCTGCGGTGCCCATGCGGGTGAGCGATGCGGAAATCGATGCGGCAATGGCCGAAGTCGATGACGAGGTGATGGTGGCGCTCGAGCTTGCCGCCGCGCGCATCGAAAAGCATCACGCCCGCCAGATGCCGAAGGACGATCTTTACGAGGATTCGATCGGCGTCGGCCTCGGCTCGCGCTGGACGGCGATCGAGGCGGTTGGTCTCTATGTCCCTGGCGGCACGGCGAGCTATCCGAGTTCGGTGCTGATGAATGCGGTGCCGGCAAGGGTTGCAGGTGTCCCACGCATCGTCATGGTGGTTCCGGCCTCGGGCGGGGCGATCAATCCCACGGTGCTCGCTGCCGCGCGCATCGCCGGCGTCCGGGAAATCTACCGTATCGGCGGTGCCCAGGCGGTGGCCGCGCTCGCTTATGGAACCCAGTCCATCGCCCCGGTCGCAAAGATTGTCGGCCCGGGCAACGCCTATGTTGCCGCCGCCAAGCGGCAGGTCTTCGGCACGGTCGGCATCGATATGATCGCCGGCCCGTCCGAAGTGCTGGTGATCGCCGATGCCAACAACGATCCGGACTGGCTGGCAGCCGATCTCCTCGCCCAGGCCGAACACGATCCGGGCGCCCAGTCCATTCTCATTACCAATGATGCCGGGCTCGGCAAGGCGGTCGAGGCAGCCGTCGAGCGACAGCTCAAGTCTCTCGGCCGTTCGGAGACCGCTGCCGCAAGCTGGCGCGATTTCGGCGCGATCATTCTCGTGCCGTCGCTCGCTGCCGCGATCCCGCTTGCAAATCGCATCGCAGCCGAACATCTGGAACTCGCGGTAGACGATCCGGATGCGCTGATGGCCGACGTGCGCAATGCCGGCGCCATCTTCGTCGGCCGCCATACGCCGGAAGTGATCGGCGACTATGTCGGCGGCTCGAACCACGTGCTGCCCACGGCCCGTTCCGCCCGCTTTTCCTCCGGGCTCTCCGTGCTCGATTTCGTCAAGCGCACCTCGATCCTGAGGCTTGGTCCGGACCAGTTGCGCATGCTGGCGCCGGCGGCCATCGCGCTTGCGAAGAGCGAGGGCCTCGATGCGCACGCGCGCTCGGTTGCCATCCGGCTCAATCTCGAAGGCTGAGCGATGGCCAAGGGCGACTTCCGGCTTTGCGATGTTGTGCTGGACGAGACGATCGGCCGCTCGACGCCGGATGTCGAACATGAGCGGGCCGTCGCCATCTTCGACCTGATCGAGGAAAACTCCTTCGAACCGGTCGGTCACTCCGGCGGTCCCTACAAGCTCTATCTCTCTCTGGTCGACAGCAAGCTGGTCTTCTCGATCCGGACCGAAGGCGGCGAGGATGTCGCCACCCATATCCTGTCGCTGACACCTTTCCGGCGGATCATCAAGGACTACTTCATGATCTGCGAAAGCTATTATGAAGCTATCCGTTCCTCGACGCCGAGCCAGATCGAGGCAATCGACATGGGGCGCAGGGGTATTCACAACGAGGGTTCGCAGACGCTGATGGATCGGCTTTCCGGCAAGATCACGCTGGATTTCGACACCGCCCGGCGGCTTTTCACGCTCGTCTGCGTTCTCTATTGGCGCGGGTAGGGCCAATGGCCGGCGAGAGGGCTCCCGATCAGAAGGTCAGGATGCCGGGTGCCGTTCTGTTCATCTGCGGCATGAATGCCATCCGCTCGCCGATGGCCGAGGCGATTGCCCGGCAGATGCTGCCGCGTGGCACCTATGTGGCATCGGCCGGCGTCCGTGCCGGCGAACGCGATCCCTTCGTTGACGCGGTCCTGGAGGAGATCGGGCTTTCGCTCGGCAGACGGCAGCCCCAGACTTTGGACGAACTGGAAGACGATTTCTTCGATCTTGTGGTGACGCTTGCGCCGGAGGCCCATCATGCGGCACTGGAGCTGACCCGTTCCTCGGCCGTCGAGGTCGTCTACTGGCCGATGCCGGACCCGACCGTTGCGATCGGCACGCGCGACCAGATTCTCGGTGCCTATCGCGAGGTGCGCGACCGCCTGCGCCGGCTGATTGCCGAACGTCTTCTGCCTTCCGTCGGAGGCCACACCGGGCCGGTCTGAAACAAATTGGAAAAGCGCACGCTACAAGGTTCACAAAACCTTGGTGATTGTGTAGTTTCCGCCCACATTTTCGGAGGCCCGCCGAGGCCCCGGCCAACATCCAGGAAAGATAACCGCTCTATGGCAAAAGAAGAAGTCCTCGAATTTCCCGGCGTCGTCACCGAATTGCTGCCCAATGCGACGTTCCGGGTGAAGCTGGAAAACGAGCATGAGATCATCGCCCACACGGCCGGCCGCATGCGCAAGAACCGGATTCGGGTTCTCGCCGGCGACAAGGTTCTGGTGGAGATGACGCCCTACGACCTGACGAAGGGTCGTATCACCTACCGCTTCAAGTAAAGCGCTCCCCCGACGAACGCCGCGAGAGGTCGCATGGAGCTGAGACAGAAGCTGATACTGGCCTCGGGGTCGCCGCGCCGCCTCGACCTGCTGAAGCAGGCCGGGATCGAACCCGCGCGGCTGATGCCCATGGACCTCGACGAGACGCCGAAGAAGTCCGAGCATCCGCGCTCGTTGGCGCGACGGCTTTCGCTGGAAAAGGCGCGCGCCTGCTACGACCAGATCCGTTCGGATCTCCAGTGGAACGACAGCTACATCGTCGCTGCCGACACGGTCGTCGCGGTCGGCCGTCGCATTCTGCCGAAGGCGGAATATCTCGAGGAGGCGTCCTCTGCGCTGCACCTTCTGTCGGGCCGCAGCCACTGGGTGTTCACCGGCGTCTGCCTGATCACGCCGGAAGGCACCGTGCGCCAGAAGGTGGCCGAGACCAAGGTCCGCTTCAAGCGGCTGTCGGGCCATGAGATCGAAAGCTATCTCGCTTCAGGCCAGTGGCGCGGCAAGGCGGGTGCTTATGCGATCCAGGGCATCGCCGGTTGCTTCCCGCAGAAGCTTGTCGGCTCCTATACCAACGTCGTCGGGCTGCCGCTGTTCGAAACCCTGCAGATGCTGTCCGGCGAGGGTTTTGACGTTCAGGCGGGTTGGACGGAGGGCTGACATGAGTGACGTTTCGTCTTCGCGCTCGGCAAAGGTCGAGCCGCTGCGCAAGGCAAGGCCTTGTCCCGAATGCGGCAAGCCCTCGCAGCGTGAGCACTATCCTTTCTGCTCCGATCGCTGCCGCACGATGGACCTTTCACGCTGGCTGAAGGGCTCCTACGCCATCCCCGTCGTCGAGGACGAATCCAAGGCCGAAGACGACGGCCGCGGCTGATTTTTCCTTCCGCCAAGCTCCAAGGGGCGGCGGAAGCCATTCATTTGGCAGGGTTTTTCGGTAATTTTGCAAAGCTGTCAAAAAAGTGCCTTTTGGCGCTGGACATGGCCGAACAAGATGCTATAAACCGCCTCGCTTCCGGGGGAAACTTCTCCCCCGCCGGTCGGAAACCCCGCCGGATGGCTTCGCAAGAGCCTGATGCCCGGATAGCTCAGTTGGTAGAGCAGCGGATTGAAAATCCGCGTGTCGGTGGTTCAAATCCGCCTCCGGGCACCACTACTTCAAGCGGTATTTGTCTCACTAGTGGAAACTATAGATTACGTCGCGATTTCAGCGACTTAGCGGTCCGTAGTCGTAATGTTTTGCGGAAATTTCCGAGATTTTTCAGGCTTTGCTGGTGGCTTTATAGGCCTGTCTCAGAACAACTAGTTCAGCAGGCAAAAGTCTTCAGGTCGCTGGCTGCAGTTCGCTGTCTTGCTTGCTCGAGTGCGCAGTCTGGGGTGTGAATCTAATCCGCATGTCGACCTTTCATTTNTTTCAGGCTTTGCTGGTGGCTTTATAGGCCTGTCTCAGAACAACTAGTTCAGCAGGCAAAAGTCTTCAGGTCGCTGGCTGCAGTTCGCTGTCTTGCTTGCTCGAGTGCGCAGTCTGGGGTGTGAATCTAATCCGCATGTCGACCTTTCATTTTGACCTGAGCCCCTGAACTTCCTCCAGAATTTGGTAGAGTCCGTCGCAACCAGGAGACGGACGGCATGAAGCGTTCACGGTTCACGGAAGAACAGATCATCGGGATATTGGAGGAGCAAGAGGCGGGCGCGAAGACAGTTGATGTCTGCCGCAAGCACGGGATCTCGGATGCAACCTTCTACAAATACAAGGCGAAGTATGGCGGCATGGATGTGTCCGATGCCCGCAAGCTGAAGGCGCTTGAGGACGAGAACGCCAAGCTGAAGAAGCTGCTCGCCGAGGCCATGTTGGATAATGCGATCCTGAAGGACGTAGCTTCAAAAAAATGGTGACGCCCGATGTGAAGCGGGATGCGGTGGCTCACGTCTGTGCGCAGCATGGAGTGAGCCAGCGTCGGGCGTGCGAGGTTCTGTCGGTGGATCGGTCGAGCATGCGATATCGCAGCGTGCGGCCTGACGAGGCATCCATCCGTGAGGCGATGAAGAAGGTGGCGTCCGAGCGGCGGCGCTTCGGTTATCGCTGTATCCACGTCATGCTCGACCGGCAGGGGATCGTCATGAACCTGAAGAAGCTTCGGCGTCTCTACCGGGAGGAGAAGCTGACGGTGCGCAAGCGTGGCGGTCGAAAGCGGGCCTTGGGCACGAGACGTCCTCTGGCTCTGCCGTCGCGTCCGGGCGAGCGCTGGAGCCTGGACTTCGTCAGCGATGCCTTCACCGACGGTCGCCGCTTTCGGGTCCTGGCCGTCGTCGACGACTTCACCCGCGAATGCCTATGCCGGGTCGCCGATACATCCCTATCAGGCGCAAGGCTTGCCCGCGAACTGGATAGTCTCATCGCCAGACGCGGAAAGCCGAGGACGATTGTCTCGGACAACGGGACGGAGATGACCAGCATGGCCATCCTCAAATGGTGCCAGGAGACCAAGGTCGAATGGCACTACATCGCCCCCGGCAAGCCGATGCAGAACGGCTTCGTCGAAAGCTTCAACGGCAGCTTCCGCGACGAGTGCCTGAACGAGACGCTGTTCTCCTCGCTCGCTCAGGCCCGCGCCGAAATCACTGCATGGAAGGAGGATTACAACAACAACAGACCCCACTCATCGCTGGGCAATATCACTCCTAGCGAGTTCGCAATGAAAATGGCTATGGAAAAACAGGCCGCATGAGGCCAGATTAAAAACCCAAGACTCTCCCGAAAACTGGAGGGAGATTGGGTCTCAGGTCAAATTGGTTCAAGGCCCGACCTTTCGGATCCTGTGCACCTTCACGGAAAAAAATGTCGCTACCGCAACTGCCCCCGGGCGCCAAGTCCGGAATCCTGAGCAGACATCGTGCTGGTTAGCATCAAGCACTCGGGCCTTTGGAAGCTGCATCCGACGTCCGGTTGGCAAAGGCCTCGGCGTTGCGCGCTGCCTCGTCGGCGCGCAACGCCGCCTCTTCCACGGGACATCCCAGGGCGCGCAGGATCGCTCGCACGATATCCGGGACGGCCGTTGCATCTATCCGTCCGGCACTGAAGAGCCAGGAAGCCTGCTCGATGAACGCAACGACGATGCGGGCCGCGAGATCCACGGACCCGACCGCCAGATTTCCCGCCGACTGGGCCTGCGTCAGGTCGGCCTTCAGTCTCGCCTGGACCGCCGCTGCGACATCCGGAAGCGTCACTGCCGCACGGGCGGCAAGACGGGCATCGGTGGGCGCCGCTGCCAGATCGCGCAAAAGGATGGTCACGGCCGTCGCGATGCGGGTCAACGGGTTGTCGACCACCAAGCGCGCGGGTTCGAGCCGTTCGCTCAATTCGGCCAGCAATGCCTCTCCGAGCTCGGCCTCCAGGGCCTGAAGATCGCGAAAGTGGAAGTAAAACGTGCCCTTGGCAACGCCTGCGGCCTGGGTGACCGCCTCTACGGTCGGAGAGGGCGTGTCCGGGTCGGAAAAACAGGTCCGCGCCGCTTCAAGGATCGCCGCCCGCGTTCGTGCGCGCTTCGCCTCGCCGATCGCCGCCCTACGCTCCAGATTGATTCGTGCCATCACCGCTCCTGAGCCCGCACGTCTTCCCCGTGTGGTCTACAGTTCATCAGGGACAGCGGACGACGGGGACGGCGGATCAATTCTCATGGTCCGTGGCCGAAGCCGGGACCGCCGCCAATCCTAGTCTCGCCAGTGCAGCGGTCAATAGCGCACGGGTTGGCTTGGCCGGATGTCCCTGGCAATGCACGACGGGTGAAAGGGCTGCAAGGAGACGCGGGGCGCAGCCGACCCGCGGTCGCGGGCCGGCCTTCGCAACAGCGCCGGGGATGACCTTCGAGGCCAGCATCCCCCCGTCTCCTTGCATTCCGTGCCGGCTATTCGGCCGGAGTCTGTTCGGCGGCCGACGCATCCGTGGGAACCACGCGGTGGGCAAGCACGCGTCTCAAGGCCTCGCCGAGCACGCCCTGCGGGTCTGCAGCGGCTCCGCTGTGGCGCCAGCTGACCACCCGGTCGGGTCGCACCAGCACCGCTCCCTTGTCCGAGATCCCCCGGAACTGCGCCCAGGCAAGCCGCGGATCGAACAGATCGCCGTCGATATGGCCGATACGAACCGCGTCGATCGGCAGGCCGTGTTCGGCCGCAAGCGCAAGGGCGGCCGAACACCACGGCTCTCCCCTTTCGCCAGCGATCAGCAGGAAGCGGCCGGGCTTGACCAGATCCTTGATCGGCAGACGGTTGCCGGCTTCGTCGTCCAGCCATGCATGCGGCAGGGGGCTGCCGGGGAAGGTGCTGGGTTCATAGAGGCGGATATCATCGATCGCCTCCGGCAGGGAGGAACCGTCGGGAACGATCGCGGCCGACTGGTAACGATAACCGTACTCGACGTTCAGCTCATTGGCTTCCATGCTCAGGCGGCGAATGGCCCGAAGCGCACCGCTGCGGAACCCGGCATCGTCCGGTCGGCCGCTGAGGATACGCCGGAATTGCGCCCAGTTCTCCTCGGCCGACGCTGCCGGATTGAGGCCAAAGGCAGCGCCCGCCTCCATATGCGCCATGGAGTTCTCCATCGAGCGCTGGATGTTGCGCGCATCGACCGGACGCCGTTCTGCCTCATAGGTGTCGAGCAACGCCTTTTCTGCCTCCCCCTTGAGGACGGCCGCCAGCTTCCAGCACAGATTGTGCGCATCCTGGATGCCGCTGGTCAGGCCGAGACCTCCGGTCGGCGGATGGCGGTGCGCCGCATCACCCACCAGAAAGACACGTCCGGCTCGGAACTTCGACGCCAGCACACCTTCCAGGGCCCAGCGGGTCACCTTGTGCACCTTCATCGGCAGGTCGGGAATGCCGAGGGCAAGACGCATGGTCTGCTCGATCTGATCGTCGGTTAGATCCTTCGGCCCCTCGCCGCGATAGGTGACATGGAAGACCCATTCCTCGCTGTCCGGCCCCCAATGGTCCGGCCCCATCGGCACGAGCACGGCCATTTCTCCGATCGCCGGGCACCAGATCCAGCGGATGAGAACGTCCGGATCCTTCGCCAGCTTCGACAGGTCGGCCGAGATATGCGCCGTCGCGGTCTGGGCAATGACACCAAGGCCCTCATGGGCGATGCCGACCAGCCGGGGAATGGTACGGCCGCCGTCGCAACCCAGCAGGTAGCGCGCGCGCACTGTGTATTCCGAGCCGGTGTCGCTATTCAGAACCCAGGCAAGGACACCTTCGTCATCCTGCTCCAGACGCGTCAGCTCGTGGTGGAAGCGAACGCCACCCGGATTGAGCGCGTCCGCGCGCGCCTTCATGATCGGTTCCAGCCGTATCTGCGGCAGGTTTGCGCTGCGGCAGGGGCTCGCCTGGATCCAATTGACATTGGTGTAGCCACCGCCCCAGGTCTCGAGCTTTGCGATCAACCGTCCCATCTCCGGATCGGCGCCGGCAAACCCGGCATACCAGCCCATCGCGCTCATGTTCTCCGCCGGCGTGCTCTTGGCATAGATCGCCTCTGCGATCCCGACATCGTCGAGGATCTCCATGGTGCGCTGATTGAGCACATGCGCTTTCGGCAGGATCGATGTCGTCGGCAGGGCGCTGACGAGAAGCGTCTCGATGCCCAGCTGCGACAGCAGCATGGAACAAGTCAGGCCGGCGCCGCCGCCCCCAACGATCAGGACCGGCACGTCGATGTCGGCACGTTTTACAGGTGATACAGGGATCATTTCAGGTTCTCCTCCGATGTACCCGCCACAGACACCGCATCGCCAGCTTTGGTCGAAAGCATCAGACAGGTCGCCCTTGTCAGACCCCTCACACCCTCCACCCGCAGATCCGTTGCCCTTGCGCTCCTCTCCCAATTTAGAATTGACTTTACAGTCAAATTGAAATTACCGTCAATACGGAGTTGAGGGTTTGAGGAGGCCCGAGAGGAATGTCAGCACGGGACGACGTCGCGTCCGGGCCCTTCACGCCTGGACTTTGGGAAGATCGGCGTAGCCGGCGGGTGGGCCGTCCATGCTGAAAGATCGTTCGCGCATGCGCCGTCCGCTTTTTCGCGCCATCCTGCTTGCCTTGCCGAAAATGATGAACCACACGGCACGCCGCTTTCCGGCATTCGCCGAGCGCTTACGGCAACGGGATCTCGTCGCCTGGATCAGCCTCCAGGACAGAAGCCTCGGCCGGATCATCGAGATCCGGAACGGCCGGTTCTCTCACCCTCCCGGCGGCGCCCGGTGCGGTTGCGTTCTCTCCGATAGCATCTCTCTCGGAGAACCGAGGCTCGCGCCTTCCGCCGCTGCCGATCAGCACGGAGGCGCCGATGCGTGATGGCGATCCCTGCCGCTCGCAAACCGGCCGGCCAACACCGGGCGAGAAGAGCCTGGGCATGCAGGCCACACGCGTTCTCAGTGCCGCCGAAACCCTGTGCACACTCTATGGAATCGGGAAACTCAACGTCTGCGACATCGCCAGCCATCTCGGCATTTCCACGGCCAGCGTCTATCGGTTCTTTCCATCGAAGATGGCGCTCAACGACAGGCTGGTCGCCTGGATCCTCGACAGCACCTTTCCCTCCGGCCATCCCGAGATCGAGGCAATCGAGGCAAACGGGCGCGCGCAGATGATCCAGGCATTGCTGCTGGATCTCCATCGCCGGGCCGTGGCGCTCATGCATGAGAAGGGGAACCTCTTCGCGCTGCTCGCGGTCGCGGATGAAGGTCGCTGGCCCGCCTTCGAGGCCCACGTCACCCGCGTGAGAGAGGTCATCGCCACCCATGTGTCTGAGGGGGTACAGACCGGCGAGTTCCCTTTGACGAACAGTCTTCACACCGCCGAATGCCTGTGCGCAGCAACGGCTGCGATCTGGGAGCCAAAAGCGCTGAAGCACTGGCCATTGCGGCGAATGCTGATCACGGCGGAAGACCTGGTGGCCTTCAGCGTCGAGCCCCTTCGCCACGCGAGACTGGTGCTGAACCGATGACGACAGCGCCCCCGCCGGCGCAGCGGGCGCCGCAACCTTTCACGCCGACCCAAGGCCGCTCCGGCGCACCAACAGTTCAAGACCTCCTCGCTGCCGATCGAACGCCGCGCGGATCTACCGGGAGACCTGACCATGCCTGCAACACCCCCTGACGACTTCGGGCACCCGATCGTCGCTTTGCGCGATGTCGAGGCCTTCGAGCAAATGCCGCTTGCGCAGCGCGACCTGCCGGACAGCACCTATGAGGCCCTGGCGCGGGGTGCGGTGATCGCGCCGAATCAACCGGCGCTCTCGTTCTTTCTGCGGGCCGAGGACTTTCAGCGTCCCTTCGTCTGGACGCACCGGGAACTGCTCGCCGACATCACACGGGCGGCCAATGCCCTTCGACGGCTGGGAATCGGCCGTCACGACGTCGTCGCCTTCATGCTGCCCAATCTGCCCGAAACCCATTTCGTGATCTGGGGCGGAGAAGCCGCCGGCATCGCCTTTGCGATCAACCCGCTCCTCGAAGCGGAGCAGATTTCGGGGCTTCTGGTCACCGGCAGGGCAAAATGGCTCGTCACGCTTGCGCCGACGCCGGGAGCAGACATCTGGCAGAAGGCAATCCGGGCAGCAGCCGACGTGCCGAGCCTCCACGGCATCCTGACCGTCAGCCTCGCGCCTTATCTCGGTATGCCAGCCGGCCAGCCGCCCGCCGCCGTCGAGGGGCTATCCCTGCCGATCCTGGAGCTGCGACAAGAAATGGCAGAAGAACCGGCCGATCGGCTGACCTTCGAGCTGCCGCAGGGCAACGACATTTCCTCCTATCTGTGCACCGGCGGCACGACGGGACTTCCCAAGATCGCAGCGCGCACGCATTTCTCCGAAGTGTTCGATGCCTGGTCGAGCTGCGCCTTCATTGGCGATGCATTTGAACCGGGTAAGGCGATCTTCTGCGGCCTGCCGCTGTTTCACGTCAACGGGCAGCTGGTCACCGGTCTGATCCCCTGGGGAAAGGGCGCCCATGTCGTCATCGGCACGGGCCAGGGCTATCGCGCAGAGGGGCTCGTGCCGCGCTTCTGGCAGATTGTCGAGCACTACGGCATCGTTGCCTTCTCGGGCGTGCCGACCGTTTACGCGGCCCTGTTGCAGGTGCCCCTGGCCGGCCGGGACATTTCGAGCGTGCGCTACGGTTTCTGCGGCGCAGCGCCCATGCCCGTCGAACTGTTCCGCAATTTCGAGAAAGCCACCGGCATTCATATCCTTGAGGCCTATGGCCTGACGGAAGGCGCCTGCGTCTCGAGCATCAATCCACCCGAGGGCGAACGGCGTATCGGCTCGATCGGCCTCAGGCTGCCCTATCAGCGGATGGCGGTGGTCCGGGTCGATGAGGCCGGCGGCTTCGTCGGCTTTGCCGGCCCCGAGGAAGTCGGGGTGCTGGCCATCCGTGGGCCGAACGTCTTCGCCGGGTACATCAATCCGGAACACAACAAGGGGCTGTGGCTCGACATCGACGGCAAGCGCTGGCTCAACACCGGCGACCTCGCGCGCCAAGATGCGCAAGGGTACTTCTGGCTTACCGGCCGCAAGAAGGAGCTGATTATCCGCGGCGGCCACAACATCGATCCCAAGCTGATCGAGAACGCGGTGCAGGACCATCCCGCGGTGCGGCTTGCCGCGGCCGTCGGACGCCCCGATGAACGCGCCGGCGAGCTTCCGGTCCTATACGTTCAGTTGAAGGAGGAAACCAGCGCCTCCGAGGCGGAACTGCTCGCCCACGCCATCGACCGGATCCCGGAACGCGCGGCGCATCCGAAGGCGGTGCGCATCCTCGACGCCCTGCCCGTGACCGCCGTCGGCAAGATCTTCAAGCCGGCGCTGTCGATGCTCGAGATCGAGGATGTCGTGCGCCAGGAGGCCGCCTCCACCGGGGCCACGCTCATCTCCCTGTCGGTCGTTCAGGACGAAAGACTGGGGCTGCTTGCAAGGATTGCCGTCGAAGGCGACGCGGCCGCCCTACGCGAGAAACTCGGCGGCCACACCTTCAAGGTGCAGTTCCTGTGACAACCCGCAAAGAGAAAGGAACAATCATGATGACGACCATTCCCGCCGGCGCCCGCTCGCCTGCGTCGGCGAAATCCCGCACGGCCGGGCGCAAGGAGAGCCAGCCATGAACGCCACGGCCCGAATTCCGGTCACCAACCTCCAGCACCACGTCTTCTACGTGAGCGATCTGGAGCGATCGAAGACTTTCTATGTCAGGCTCCTCGATCTGCAGTTCTCCGCACTCAATCATCCCGACAGCAGCGCGGCGATGCGCTTGTCGCAACAGGAAATGCACTTCTTCTCCTTCGGCTTTCACCATCACGATCTCTGCATGGTGAAGCACCACAAGCTGAAGATGGACAACAACTCCATGCTGCATTTCGCGCTTGCGGTGCATGACCCGGCGGCCTTCGACGACGTCCGGCGCCGCGCGGGCGAGATGGGCCTGCCGATCCGCGAGGGCCGAATGCTTGCCTCGGCGCGTCCCGTGACGCGGGCCTTCTGCGTGCGCGACCCGGACAACCACTGGATCGAGATCATTGAGGAGCCGAGCAGATGACCCAGACCGATTTCGTTCCGCCGAACGTGCTGCCGTTCTACAAGCTGCGTTTCGCCGGCCTGCTGAAACGCAAATGGTTCCGTGAACTGGTGCTCTTGTGGCCGACCCTGACCAAGCGCCGCTTCTCCAACAAGACGGAGGATTACGGCGTCTTCAAACCCTCGCTCGTGTCCCACATCGGGCAGTTGTCGATCTATGTCCGCAACATCGAGCGGAGCCGCGCCTGGTACGAGAGGGTGGCCGGCATGATCCACAGCCGCACCTGCCCGCCCGAGCCGCATCCGTTCAAGCCGGACTGGCAGGTCCGGTGCTGCTACATGAGCGCGCTCGATCACGAGGAATGCCTGGTCCTCGTCGAGGAATACGACCCGTCCGGCAGGATCACCATACCGTCGGGCATGAGCTTCTTCCACTTCGCGCTCGAGGTGAAGGGAAACCGGCTCGAGGATGTCCTGGCCTTTGCCCGACAGCAGCAGGCAGACGGCTTCCAGCTGAACTACGGCCCTGTCCGCCACAATGGTGAGCCACCCCTGGGCGATGGCGAAACCGGCGGCAACGTCGCCTGCTACCTCTACGATCCCGACTGGCACAATGTCGAGTTCTGCGGCGCGATGGACACCATCGAAAACTACCGCGCTCGATACGGGGACCGCAGGGGCAAGGACCGCGCCTAGCGCCAATCGGCATCCCGAAACAAGGCAAGAGCGCTCGCAGGGCCTCTCTTCTTCGACATGGAAAGGAAATGACATGGTAGTCAGAGTGACGCGTTATTCCGTCGATGGTGCGACCGCATGGGGCATCCTGGAGAGCGACGCGATTGCACCGCTCGAAGGCACGTATTCGTCCACTGCCGATCTGCTGCGTGTTCCGACGGACGAGCTTCGAAAGCAAACCAGCGCGCAACGCTTGCCCTTAAGCTCGGTTGCGATCCTCAGCCCCGTGACCGCGCCGGCACAGATCGTCTGCCAGGGCCTCAACTATCTGGACCACGCGGATCAGTCGGGTCATGGCGCACGCCACAAGAACCTGCTGTTCATGAAGGCCGGCTCATCGCTCTCCGGCCCGTTCGATCCGGTCGTGCGGCCGGCCGGGTGCCAGATGCTCGACTACGAGGTTGAGCTTGGCCTTGTCCTCAAGCGCCCGCTGACTGCCGGCGATCACGTCACACGCGACAACCTCGGCGACTTCGTCGGCGGCCTCGTCCTGTGCAACGACGTCTCGGCCCGCGACATCATGTTTGGCGAGGCCTTTTTGCAGTGGTTCCGGGGCAAGAGCGCGCGCACCTTCTGCCCCTGCGGGCCCTGGCTGGTGATCCCCGAGCCGGAAGAGGTCGCGGATCTGTTCGACAGGATCGAGATCCGCCTCTGGCTCAATGACGAACTGCGCCAGAGCGCCCACACGCGTGACCTCATCTTCCCTCCGGAAGCCTGCCTCAACGACATCGTTTCCCTGATGGATCTGTCTGCCGGCGATCTCGTCCTGACCGGAACGCCGGGCGGCGTCATCCTGCAGGCGACCCCGCCTCTCGGTCAGATTCTGACGACCCGGCTGTTCAAGGATTCCGAGCGCCGGGAGGCGATCGTCACCGAGGCGACCGCGAATGCCCATTACCTCTCACCCGGCGACATTGTGCGCGCCGAAATGCGCACCGATGACGGCACCGTCGATTTCGGAACGCAGTTGGTCGACATCGTCGACGCCTGAGGCCGACGAACCGTCGCTGGCAGAGCCCCACCTCATCCATCCATGCAAGGAGAAAACGATGAACAGACCTTTCGCACCCAAAGTATTCCAGCTGGGATATGTCGCCCTCGAGACGCCGGATCGCGCGCGCGGGATCACTATGCCGAAACCATTGGCATGACCGAGACGGCCGTCGGCCATGACGGGGAAAGCTATCTTTCGATCGGCTACGACCACCACAATATCGTCCTGCGGCAAGCCAAACAGAAGGCCATCGGCCATCTCGGCTTCCAGCTCCATCCGGGCACCGACCTGAAGGCGCTGGTGGCCGAACTCGGCGCGCTGGGCCTCAGCCCGCAGGTGAAGTCAGACAGCCAGCCGGGCATCCGCGAACTCGTGGAGGTCGAGCCGGTGCGGGGCATCACGCTCCAGCTTTACACCGACATCGAGGCCCCGGCCCCCGGCTTCAAGCGAACCGGCGTTTCGCCACTGCGACTTGGACATGTGGCGGTGATTTCGGCCGACGGCCTGAAGTTGAAATCCTTCTTCACGGACATCCTGGGCTTCTGGTTCACCGACACCATTGCCGGCATTTCCAATTTCGTCACCTGCAACCGCGAACACCATGTCGTCAACATCGTCGCCCTGCCGGACAACCGGGTCCACCACATCGCGTTCGAGCTCAAGGAAAATGCCAGCCATGCCATGGCCTGCGACGTGCTCGCCGATCGCGGGCTCGCCGTGAAATGGGGTCCCTCGCGCCATACGGCCGGTCATAACATAGCCGGCTATCACTATGACCCCGATCAGGTTCTGATCGAGCTCTACACAGACATGGATGTGTTCATCCCGGAGCTGAACATGTGCGAGCCGCGACCCTGGCACGGCCACTATCCCATGACGCCGCGCGAGTGGAAGATCAGCGAACTCTCCGCCTGGGAAACGGACTTCGCCTTCAGCCTGGCGCAGGCCTGAGGGCGGCCACGGCATATCAACCAGCAAAGGTCAGACAGATCATGCAGCTCTTTCATGCACCGCGATCCTGTTCCGTTGGGATCCGCATTCTTCTCGAGGAAATCGGCGTTCCTTACCAGCTCGCCCTCGTCGACCTATCTACCGGCCAACAGCGCGAGCAGGCCTTCCTGGCCGTCAATCCCAAGGGCAAGGTGCCCGCACTGTTGCGTGATGACGGCACGGTGCTGACCGAGTTCCAGGCCATCGCGCTCTGGCTGGCCTGGTCGTTTCCCGAGGCGGAACTGCTTCCCCGGGAGCCCGACGCCGCAGCGCGGGTCATCGAGGCACTGGAATTTATCGTGGGCACCGTTCACATGCGCGGCTTTGTCCTGGCCTTCATGCCGGGCAAGTTCGTGTCATTGTCGGCCGCCCAGGAGGAGTTGCGCGCCCACGGGCTCAAGGTGATGAGCGAAGGCCTGCGTCATGTCTCGAAGTCCTTGGGCGAGGCTCAATGGCTTTCGGGCTCCCGGCCAAGTGTGGCCGATGCCGCCCTGTTCTACGTCACGTCCTGGGCCAAGGCTTTCAACATGGATCTGCCCGTCAAGCTGAACGCCTTCTTCGACCGGATGCTGAAGCGCCCGAGCGTCATCCGGGCCATTAACGCGTCCTTCAACTGACTCATTTCCGGACGCGTCAACGGAGCGTCGGAGCCGGCAAGCGGTCGCCGGCCCTTGCCGCTGTCTCTCTTTGGTCCAGAATAGGCGCTTGTCGCAAACCGTCGACCACGCCGACTGGCCGAATCGTCGTCGAATGGCGCCAGACCCACCAGGCTCGCGACCTGTTCCCGTGACGTGGTGCCGAGCTCCGGCATGCGAATGATCAGGATCAGTGCGGCCCGATGCCCGGGACTGTCAGGTTAAGGTCAAGATGTTGCCTGAGGTCGTCATGAACCTTGAGGGCCGCAAGCGATGTCTTGCTGAGCTGATTGCACCATGGCTTGAGGAGATGGATTCTGGACGCTTGTGCCTAACGGTCCGAGCGCCGTCACTGGGTAAAACAGCGCGATTGTTGACATTACTCGTCAGGTTGGCTGAAATCGCCCCCCAACAAGGTTGATCTGCCGCATGCGTCGTATCTTGAAATAACAAGGTTGGTAGCGAGGCTGTTCAATCCCTGTGCTCAACCCTTCCTTCCGCGTAGCAATTCGGTTCGCTTGTCGGGCTTGGCAGTCTTGCCAGGCCTGTCGCAAACTGTCCGATAGGACAAGACGATCCATTAAGCGGCCGCCTCTTTACGCTTTGTTAACTTTTTGAAGTCCGAAGAGGCGCGCGAGCAGATCATTCTGATCGTTGACGGTCCAATCGTTGGTGAAGCCGAACCCCTTCCGCAGCCACAACATCGCCTCGAAGCCGGCAATCGTTCGTCGCGCGGTTTTGAAGGATTGAAAGCCACCGATCTTCGACATGTTCTTCTTCACTCGGAAGTGATCGCTCTCGATCCTTTGCTGTAGATGCTTGGTGACATAATGTGCCGGGTCTGGATGCAGGGGCCCGTCATCGACGGCCGTTTTGATCGTTGAGGGGAACGTATTGGCACCGTCGGTACCGATCTTGCCCGGCGACAGCAGGGGCTCGTCCTTCAGCATCTTGCGGAAAAACCGCTTGGCAGCATCGAGGTCGCGCTTTGCCGTTAGCAGGAAGTCGACCAGATTTCCGTGCTTATCGATGGCGCGGTACAGGTAACGCCACTTGCCGCGGATCTTGACGTAGGTTTCGTCAATGCGGACCGAACCGCAATGGGGTCTGCGGAACTGGCGCAGCCATTTCTCTATCATCGGCGCGTAGGCAAGGACTGGATAGCGCAAGTACCAGGCAACGGCCTGAACAATGAGCCATTGCCTCGAAATGCCGCCCCTTGAAGTCATCCTTCGATTGGCGCTTCAGCTTTTCGGCAATGGCATTCAGAATCATGGCTACGCTCCGCTACATTGGGAGCGGGAATTTCTCCGCTGATGGTCAACAGGCCGTTAACCAAGAAAATTTGCGACAGGCCCCCTTCACCTTCAATGACAATGGCGGCATTGGCGACGTGACGGCCGTTTATGGTGGTCTCCAGCAGCCGGGCAATCCGCTCCCCCCCGGAGATCATCCGTCTGACCGGGATTACAGATGACATGCTCACCGGTCAGGCAATCGACCTCCTGCGACTGAAATCTCTTATCGAACCGGGCGATCTCATCATTGCCCATAATGCCGGCTTCGATCGCCCGTTCTGCGAGGCCTTGTCGCCGGTCTTTACCAACAAGGCCTGGGCCTGCTCCGTTTCGGAAATCGACTGGTCGGCGCGAGGATTTGAGGGAAGCAAGCTCGGTTATCTTGTGGGACAGTCGGGATATTTCCATGAAGGACATCGTGCGGTCGACGATTGCTTCGCGCTGCTGCAGGTTCTCGGACAGGCAGGGCCGGATGCTGTCGGGACACCATTTGCGGAACTCCATCAAGCCAGCCAGTCATCGCGGGTGCGCATCTATGCGGAAAACAGCCCGTTCGACATGAAGGATCACCTCAAGGCGCGCGGTTATCGCTGGTCGGACGGTTCCGATGCTCGCCCGAAATCCTGGTGGGTGGAGTTGCCGGAAGAAAGGCTCGATGAAGAACTGCATTTCCTGAGATCGGAAATCTACCGTTGGGACGCCGATCCGCCAGTCAAGTACCTGACGGCCCTCGACAGGTTCAGAGCGGGCTCATGAGCTATGCCTGGTGATTTCGGCCCATGGCAACGTGGTGAACATGCATGCCCCGGCTTGTGGGTGAGAACCTCCGGCAGCGGGTTGGGTCAGTGGAACCCTGACCCGATGCTCACCTTAGCGGCCCGCTCTTCCGGCTTCGGTCGTTTCGGCTCGGATCTCGCAAGATCCTGCATCAGCGACATCATCGCCATCTCGAGACAATAGGTCGAGAACTCGAGATTCATCGTCTTGGCCCGCTGGCAGGCGTAAGACACCATCCGCCCCAGGGCGAGCAGATCTTCCTCGTCGCCCGCCTCAGTTACCTCAAACACCCGCATATCGGCCTCTCGCAATGTGCGCCCGGACGCAGCACCATGCCGCGTACCGGAACTAGAGCACACAGGGCGTCACGCGAACGTCACACGGGTGTGACGTGATACAGAAGGGACTGAACGTTTAGGGATGCTTTGCGTCGCCGGCGGTAGCGGCCGCCTTGCCGAAACCTTCTTCCGCCTCCGCGAAAGCCTTGACCAGGGCGACGACCTGCCGACGGATATTCTGGTCCTTGATCTTGAAAAACGCCTGGTTGAGCGCAAACCCATCCTGCGATGTCAGGAAGGTCTGCAACTCGCTGGCTTCGGTTCTCTGTTGGGTCTGGGGTGGAGTGGCCGCCCCCGGTGCGCTCTGGAAAAAGAACGCGGCATCGACACCGAGGATCTTTGCGATTGCCTGAAGGCGCGAGGCTCCGACGCGATTGGTGCCCTTTTCATACTTCTGGACCTGCTGGAACGTGATCCCCAACTGATCGCCGAGGGCCGACTGACTGATGCTTAAAATCTTGCGGCGCAGCTTGATCTGCATGCCGACGTGAACGTCGATGGGATTGGGGTTTTTGGTCGACATGTCTATTCCTCATTCTGGCAACGCCTGGCGACGATATCCTCGTTGAGAATTTTATGAAAGTACAATCTATCGATGCAGGAGACTTCACTAAAGTGTTATGCTTTTCCGTGCGATGGGCATGTCCATAACCGGTGAATTTCGTTGCCTGCTGATAACCTTGGACGCGCAACGGAGGGCGCCATTGCGGCTTGCAAGACGGCTCCATCCGGAAACGGGAATGACATCGAAGCCCAGCTCTTCCCATATCCCTGCATTTGCCCGGTCATAATCTTCAAGCGGTTCCAGATCGCCGAACTGCGGTAGCCACATCAGCGGCTTCCGGCGCCCCGGGCGCAGTCCGTTCTCCACGAGGACATTGTTGTAGAGCCGCGGCAGGCGTTTTCCGCTATCTAATGCTATGGCGACAGGGATCGGGTTGCGAAGCACTGCGAAGCCCTGACGGATCAGATGGGTCACCGAGGCATCCAGCTGCCGCCGCAGGTTTTCGAAGATACCGTTCGGCGGGCTTGCCGGTGCGTCGGGTTCGCCGACCAGCAGCAGCGGTCGGCCATCGCGTTCCAGGCCGGTCACCGAGACGAACTGATCGACATGAAAGCCCACCTGATGAAGGCGACCGGCGAACGGGAGAGATCCCGTGGCGTCTGTCGATGCCATCGGCGAGAGGTCCGCCACCTGATAGCCGAAGATCCTGATGGGACGATGATCCACCTCGGTGAGGATGGCCGGCCCTTGAAGTCCCGCGGCATCCCCGGTTTGAAGGCCGTTCGTCCTCATGCTCGACCATCCGACCAGCCGGAAGTCCGGACCCACAAGCTGGTCGCCGCCGGCAAGATCGATTGCGACAGGGACGGTGGCGGCGCCGATAGCATGCGCCAGGTGACTGGCGACCACATTGTCCGGCCTCGACAATATCTCGACGGCTCCGGTGTCGTGCGTGCGCACGTGGAAGAAATCCTGGATCCAGGGGCTGGGAACGCCGCCGGTGTTACCGCCAACCGGGATCAGCGTCAGTGAACATCCGGGCTTCAACCGGGCGAGCCATGTCTTGGCGGCAGGCAGCACGTTTGAGCTTACGACAACGAATGCCGTCACCTCTTGGGGAAGTGTGGCGATCAGATTGCCGATCGGCACCAGGAGACCGTCGTTACGGTCGTGCACGCTTTCGAGAAGAACATCAGGGATGGCGAAGGCGATCTGCTGGATGATACCGCCGCAGTCGGACACCAGTGCTGGCTTTCGGCAGGGAGAGTGCATCGAGCCTTCTTTTCTCAACTCAGACGGTCGGCGAGGTTTTGAAAGAAGATCGTATTCTGGAACGACCAGCTAACCGGCTGCAGTTCGGGCGGCGGATCATTTCTCAGTGTATCGAGCAATTCAAGGGCGTCCGCACGTTTGACCGACCTGGCATTCTCGGCGAGAGTTCGCGCCATCTCGATCCCGAACCCCGCCTTTCCGGCAATCGACCTCCAGGTCCGCTTGGAGAAATGCAACGCACTTGCTGCCGCCATCAGGGATGCGGTATCGGCGGGCTCCATGCTGGCAGAAAGTCCCTGGATCGTTGCCTCGGCATCGACGAGAGCAATCGTCACGGGCTGATATCCCAGCTCCCGAGGGGCGTGGCTGACGGCGACGTCTGCATCCGACGCCCTGTCTCCCGACCGGTAGGATCGGAAAATCTCGCCGATGCCGGTCATGCCGAAAGCCTCGCATTCGGCTGCCCGTAGCGCTCCCATGCTGGCCGCGCCGAATACGGCAACCCCGTGGGAGAGAGCGTACAGGATCTCCTTGTGCCAGACTGCAGCGCAATCACCATAAAGCCCGTCGATGAGGCCGATCCGTCGCACACCCTTACGCGTTGCTGCCAGGATATCGCCGGCGACGGCCGGCGGCCGGATGGAGAAGTTGTAGCGGGGTGCGAGATCCAGGCCATAGGTCGAGGGACCGGCGAAGACAATTGTTTCCATCGATCTAGGGCTCCATGAACGTGTTCAGGGCACTTACGGAAAAGCGGCTTATCGATCCAGCTGGGGACGAGAGGCCGCTTGCGAGAACGCGCGCGACCTTGATGCCCGGTTCCCCGCTTTCAAGCGGGAATACGTATATGTCCTCCACCCCGCTTGCCAGGAGATGGGCTGCGAGGCGCTGCCAGTGTGCTGCGGAAGCGCCTGCCGAGATAAGCTCGCCCCCTTCGGGCATCATTGCCGGCAGCGTCTTTTCTTCTTCCCGAATGGATGCGGCGAGATTGCCGCAATAACGGGCGGGCGAAAGGTCATCGCGAGCGCCGCTGATATCGGTGAGCCGCGACTGCACCGCTTCAAGAAGAGCGACCGTTGCTGCCTCGAGGGGGTTGAGACGGCAGGCCACACCGGCAGCCGTCCGCATTCCCGGACCATCCTGCGCCACAAAATGCCTTTCGATGCTGGCCATGATGACCGGCACGCCGTTTCCGGTTGTCAGATCATGGAACTCTGCCCTCAGTTCCGCCTTGTCGAGGCGATCAATCAAACCATCCAGGGACGGGTCAATAGCAGGCGGAATGCTTACTCTGCGTGTCCTGACGGAGCGGGTGTCCATCGCATCGATCAGAAAACAGGCGTCGTGTTCTATGAGTTCGAGAAGCGCATGCAATATGGCGCGATCGCAATCGAAGCCGGCCGCAAGCCCGAGCGAACTCATGCGAAACGCCCGCCGGTCCCATGGGAAGCCTGCGCGGAAGTCGAGGCCTATGAGCTCGTAGGGTGCAAGCACGTCCTCTCCGGTTCGAACGGAAAAACCTCGCACCCAGGCCCGTTCCCGGTCCTGATCGAGGCAATCGACATCGACGCGGGAAAGCCGTTCCAGCGGAACTGTGGACGTGTGCCGCGCCGACATGGTTCTGACAGAGCCATATTCGCAGACATGACGTTGCGTATCTTCGGCGACGGCGCCCTCGATCGCTTCCATGATGGCCGACAGGCGTGCCTGCCTGATGGTGATGCCTTTGCCCTGGGAAACGGAAAGGCCTCGAGAATTGGGGCGAGTGGCAAACCAGACCGGAATACCGATCGTGTCCAGTCCGGTTATGTCGCCGACACGCGTGATCCCGAAGCGCCTGAGCGTCTCGGGAGCCGGTTCCGCTGGCTCGAGCGCCTCTGCGCAGTCGGGGCCACCGATCTCCACGCCCGCGCCGCTCGCTTCGATCGTCACTTACGGAGTTGTGTTGGGCGTGTCTGAGAGAATTGCCTCAAACAGGTCGCCGGCCGCCGTTCCGCTCGGGCCGACAGCGCGAAGTGCAGACTCGATCGGAAGCTGGATGACGCGGTTGAAATCCCATCCCGCATCGACCACTTCGCCGACGAGTGCGAAATCCGCTTCCGAAACCGTGGCCCCGCCGGAAATCAGCGCCTCGATGCCCTGGATCTGGACTTCATCGAGCGCTGTGTCGGGCTTGCCGTCCTGGCTTGCCATCATGGCCTTGGCCTTCGCGGCAATCCGGGCGTAACCGTCGACGCCTGGATGACTGGCCTCATAGGCGGTAATCACCTCGTGAGACACCGTTGCGGCGCGAAGCGGCGATGTCCTCAAAACGAGCACACCAAAGCCCTTCTTGCCGATGACGTAGAACTGCGAATTCGTCATGGTAAAAACCCCCTATTTGATACCTGCTAATCGAAATGCGGTATAAAGTTTCTCGTTAGCCGCCGGATCCTTGTCCGGCGATACGCCACTGATCTCCTTGGCCGACAGACCAGGATAGATCTCCTGCAGGCGGCGTGCATATCCTCGCGCCGCCTCCAGATTTCCATTGAGAGCATGACTTGCAGTCAGCACCCTCAAAGCTGGTTCGTCGTTCTCCATCTTCGTGCAGAGTTCCACCGCCGTCCCATAGTCATCCCGCTTCAGTGCGATGCTGGCGCCCGCCCACCAGTAAATATCCGGAGCCAGCGGGTTGAGATCGATCGCCTGCTGGAAGCGTTGCCATGCGAGGTCCTTTTCCCCGAAATGCGCAAGCGCATCCGCATGCTGGATCAGGAGATCGGCCGAGTTGGGCGCCAGTGCTTCCGCCTCGAAGAAACCTTGCGCCGATGTCTCGAAATCCCGCTGGTAAAGCGCGACGACTGCGCGCATCCAGTGGCCGATGCCGAGTGCCGGATCGATCTCGATCGCGGCTTCCGCTTCGGCCTTCGCCCGGTGCAGGAGATGTGGGTCGTCACCGCCGAGCATGAGCCATTCAAGTTGAAGGGATTGCGCCGTACGCGCCCGCGCAACCGACATCTGAGGATCTATCTCGATTGCCTTGCGGAACTCCGAACGCGCCCTGCGCAGGAGCGGCAGATCGCATTTTCCCCGTAGCAGCTGCTGGCCGGACAGGAGGTGTTGATAGGCGCCGCCATCATGTTGCCGGGCCGGCGCAAGCTGGAGCCGCTCGATCTGTTCGGCCAATGCGGCGGCTATCTGTTTCGACAGCATCCTGAAGGCGGAGTGGAGCTGGCGCTCCGCCAGGACGACCTCGAGCGACCAGACGATCTCGCCTGTCGCCTCCTCTATCATGGCAAATGACACGCGCATGTTGTCGAACACGGTCGCCTTGACGCAATAGTCTGCCCGTAGCGTTCGGTATAGCCCGTTCGATGCGTCGTCGCTCGTCATGAAACTGCTATGGGGAGAGATGACGGCAAATGTCCGGTAGCGAACCAGGCTGTTAGCGATATCCTCGACGAAAGCCTGGACGAAGGACGGGAAGCTACTTCCATCAATTCTCGTCGGGCGCAGGAATGCGACCCGGGGACGCCGGCAAGTTGCACCCGCCGAGGATGCTGACGGAGACACTGCAATCGCTTCCACGCGTCCCTTCAGTCGGCGATGAAGCGCAAGCGTTTCGGCCTCCGGTGACCGTCCGTCCAGTTGCGTGTGCCGGGTCAGTCTGTCGAAAATCCGGTCGCCGGCAGCCGGGTCTCCCGCCCGCGCATAAGCGTGCATGAATAGCCGGTAGGTCTCCTCCCTGTCCGGCTCGAGCTGCAAGGCATGATTGGCGATCGTCGCGATGTCCGCGGTTTTTCCACCGCCGAAGCGGGTGATATCATCCAGCAGCCGGCTTACAGCGTCGAAGAACTGGTTCTTCAAACGGTTCCGTTGGGATAGCAGCCAGAAATCGAACTGTTCGGTTTCGGCCTCGACCCCTTGCAGGAGCTCACCGGTCACCGAGAGAATGCCCTTCAGCCTGCTGTCGATATCCTCAGCTGTAAGCGACGACAGGAACGCCTCGAGATCGGAGCGCCGTGTCGCTGGACCAACGGTCAGCCCTGCCATCGTCGAAACGACGAATGGTTCGCCGTCAATGGCATGCTGTTGCAGCCTGAGCAGAAGCTGACGAAGATTTGCGGCCGCGCGCTTTTCCTCGGCATCTTCCCACAAAAGGAATGCTGCCGCCTGGCGTGTCAGGAAGCGGGAGGGAGACAGGAGGAGCGCGGCAATAAGGACCAGGCCTTTAACGGGAAAAAACGCCTGATGCCCCGCTTCGCAGCGCGGCATGCCAAAGAGCCGGATCACTAAAGGTTCCGCGTCTTCAACCACGTCATCACCCCTTTGAGTCGACATCTAACAACGGCATATGAAAAATTGAAAGTGGCATCGTAATACGATTTTGCGTTGCTTTGATGATTGCATCGTATAGGTTGTGTACGCAGGGGGGGAGAAACACGGAAAGCGGGATCGGTCAGCCGCTGTTCGTCCGAGGAGCAAGAATGGACCATTTGCCGTTTCATAATTCATATTTGACGTTTTCATTTCAGGCAGAACCTTACCAGCGTGCCGATGACGTAGGTTATGCGATCAGCGAATTCATGTGGTTCAGGGGCCAGCCATTTTATCCAATCGGAGCACTGGCCGAGGCGAAAATCGCCCATCTCAGGTTGTCTGCGGGAAAATTTGATGCAGGCGATGAAGACAATCTCGATCTCGTGTTCAGGATGAGAGAGGCCGGTGGAGGGCACTACTTCGAAATCGTGCTGCGTTCGGATCGCGGTACCCGTTATGGCGGCTGGGCATGGGGAAGGGAACTCGAGGTTCTCGATGAGTTCGTAAACGGTTATCGCGTGCTGGTCGCAAGCTCCGGGATCTGCAGGCGGCGCTTCGAGTTCTGCTGCAACAAGAGCCGCTACCGATGCGTTGCGCCCGGTGCACTCAGCAAGAGCAACTCGACGTTTGCGGTATCTCCATTAACTGATACGGGGCTCATAGAAGCAGAAGTCAGATCAGTTTGATTTGGCTCCAGCGTCTTTATCTGCTCGCCCGTTGCCACTGGGTATTATGGACTTTACGGGATGTGCCTGTTGTCGTTGGCGGCGCGTGAGATCTGTTGCGATGGCAGAAACGGATAAACGAGAGACCAGTCATGCGTGGCCAACTCTTCAATCTGACCGGCAAGTGCGCCTTGTGGCAGGCTAGTCCCAGGGGATCGGGTTTGCGCTTATGCGTGGCCTGGCTGACGCCGGGCGCGAGCAGCAGCGCAGCAAGAGCGGCCCTCGCCGAACCGGCCAGACGGATCATATGTTTGGGATACCGGATGGCAGCAAGAGCAATGGTTATCAGAAGCGTGGCCGTAAGCCTGGCCGGCGGACAGACTTCATGAACGATCCGCAGGTGATTGCGAAACGGCAGCGGGCCCTGGCCCGGATGGAAGCGGCCGAATGAATGGCGGTGGACATAGTCTCAAAGCTAAAGCCGAGGGGTGCGTCCCACCCGCCCTCGCTCCTCCCTTTCAATCCGGCCCACCCGGTCGGATCGGGGGCTAACCATCACAGCCAGTGGCACATCTCTAACTGGCCACCACCGTCGCAGCCCTATCCAGCTTTGACAAGTGGCGTAGCGGTCTCTGCAACAAAGGATCAGCCAATACAGCTCACTTTTGCTCGCCCATGAAAATGTCGGTTGTCTATCTGTTTCCCTGTTACCAACGCGTTTTCCCTGTTCTCTTGTTAAGGGAAAGAACTGCTAATTTGCTGAATAGGTAGCGGAATTCGGATCTGCAGAAGCCGAGCTTTCTCGGCTATATCGATTTTTCGCTGCATTCGTTCGGAGAACAGGGTATTGGCCTTGAGAACCGTTCGCTCCTGTCTGCAAGCAGCACCATTTTTATTCAGCAAGATCAAGATATTGTGGTGCGGCGGTGTTTTCACATAAACCTGCTGTCAGTTTGCGGGGCGTAGAGATGGTGGGATGAAGAATTCCGCCATCAGCGACAAGCGTCACCGTTTCCCGCGAAAGATCATTGCCCATGCGGTCTGGTTGTACTTTCGGTTCCCGCTGAGCCTGCGCTTGGTGGAGGAGTTGCTGCTGGAGCGCGGCATCATTGTCTCGTATGAAACGATCCACCGATGGGGTCGGAAATTCGGACCGGCCTACGCGAAACAAATCCGTCGCCGACGACCGTCGCTCCGGGACGTCTGGCATCTGGACGAGGTGGTGGTTTCCGTCGCTGGCCGCAAACACAGGCTTTGGCGTGCCGTTGACCAGGACGGCTATGTTCTCGACGAGATCGTTCAAAGCCGGCGCGATACGAAAGCCGCGAAGCGATTGCGGATCAGGCTACTGAAGAAAGCAGGCATGCCGCCCAAACGGATCATCAACGACAAGCTCCGTTCGTACGGCGCGGCCAAGTGTGACGTTATGCCGGCTGTCGAACACGGGTCCCCCAGGGTCTCAACAATCGAGCGGAAAATTCTCATCTTGCCGCTGCGAAAGCGGGAACGGACGATGAGGGTTTCCGATCAGCCGCCAGCTTGCAGCGGTTCATCTCGATCTTTTCGATGCTCCGAAATCTCTTCGTCGCCCCACACCAAAAACGATCCGCCCTTGCCACTCACGTTCACCGCATCCGCGAAATAGCGCATTGGAAGCCGTGACCGGCGCGGCTGCGTGATCCCAGAGAGCCGCGGGCATGGTTTGATCACAGCTCGATAACGTGACAACTCCTGCATTTATCATTTTGACGTATGCGTCCCAGTCGACTTTCAACTTCTGCGTTTCCAGATTGCGCAGCGGGTGCCGAGCGAGCCAGACCTTCTGGCAAATAGTAAGTCATTCCGAGCGGCACTCTGTGCTCAGCGCGCCCAGGTCGCGTCCCAGAAGGATTGCGGGTCGTTTGCCAGCACGTCGGAGATGGTGGGTGCCGGTGCTGGAATAGGCTTGCCGCCGGTGCGTTGGCTGAGTTCCGCCTTGGCGGCGGAAACCGTTTCCGGCGAAGCCAAAAGGGCGATCGTCCCCATGGCAAGCGCCTCGGATGCCATCAGCGGGCCGGGGCTGCTGGACGGGTGGCCTGAAAGCGCCGTCCATGCCCAGTGGTGGATCGGCACGTTGTCCGGATAGGCCCAATTGACCCGGCCAAGCGGAATCTGCCAGCTGATATCGCCATCGTCCTGGCCGTAATAATCGATGCCGGTGTCGAAGTAGTCGAGCTCACGATGCAGCTTGAACGGTTTTCCAGGGTCGCATGCGGCGGATAGTTCTTCCATCCAGGCGATATCGGCTTTCGTCCAGCGCGGCGGGCCAAGTTCCCGGAGACACTTGTCGAGAACGCGGCCGACGGTGTCATTCCCGAGATAGCCGCGGCAATTGGCGATCTGCTCGGCAACCAGTTCGACGCCCTGTTCGGCGGCGATGCGGCTATAGGTGTCATGCATCAAACTGTAGCCCGCTTGAACCATGTCGAAGTCGTGGTGGCGGACGGAAGACCAGAGGCGAACTTCCTCAGGCGTCACGCCGGGGGTAATGCCGGCCGAACGATAGACATGTTTCAACTGTAGGCCGGGCACGTCCTGGCGCAGTCGATCAAATTCCGCATAAGCCGCTTCGGCGGCGAGAAGCGCATTGCGATTGGCAACTTTGCCGCCGTGGGCGCTTTCGCCGATGAACTTGAATTCACCGCTTGCCATGGCATGGCAGGGCCGCGCGAGGGAGCCGTTCTGGTAATCGCCATGCGAGGTCAGCACGAGGTCGATACCGTAGAAGACGCCGGCTGCCTGCAGGGCCAGCTTGCCCCATCCGATCTCCTCAGCCGGACAGCCGACGATGACGATCTCGCCGGCAAGGCCAAGCTCGATCATCGCCTTTGCGGCCGCTATGCCGGCGCCGGTATTAGCCGGGCCGATGTGATTGTGGCCGCAACCGTGACCCGGTTTGCGGCGATTGCCGTTGCGATAGGGAACCGCGTCATTGTATAGGCTTGGCAGGGCGTCATATTCGACCAGGATGCCGACCTTTGGTCCGTCTCCATTGGTGATGCGGGCGAGAAAGGCAGTCGGCACACCGCCGACACCGCGCTCGATCGCAAAGCCATGCCGCTCGATGAAGTCGCAAAGGATCGCCTGCGACTTGTATTCCAGTGCCGGCAGTTCCGGCACTTTCCACATTTCGGCAAAAAGGCCTTCGATCTCTGCGGCAAGGCCGGACCAGATGCGGCGTGTTTCCGCAATCAGGCGATCCTGGGTCTCATAGTCCGGCATATCAGGCGGCCTTATCCTTTTTGAAGGCAAGAAACGCTTCGCAGATTTCGGCGGCCGTCCGGCGGGCGCCGTGCTGAAGATATTCCATGTTGTTCAGTGCTGCCTCATGCGCCTCGATGGAGGAGCCGGCCACGCAGTCCTCGACGACCCGGCAATGGTAATCCGACTGATGGCCATCCGCGAAGGTATAGTGCACGCAGATATTGGTAAGGCCGCCTACAAGGATCAGCGTCTCGGCCTTCAGGCCGCGCAGAAGAATGGAGAGGTCGGTGCCGATGAAGCCGGAATAACGGCGCTTGACGATCGTGTAGTCGTCCTCGCGCAGGCCGACTTCTTCGGCGGCGATCGCCGTGCCCGGCCAGTCTTCGCGCAGGTGCATGTCTTCGTCGCCATCCATTTCCCTGCCATAATCGACGCCGGTCTTGCGGTGGCTCTCCTGCAGGAAAATGATCGGCACTCCGCCCTCTCGCGCCGCGTCTATGACAGCGCGGGCCTTGCGCATGCGTTCGACTATGCCCGGCATCAGCGGGATCGTTCCGTCATCCTCGAAAGCGACCTTCTGTATATCGACGACGATCAGGACTGGCTGGCCAACGATCATGGGGTTCTGCTTCTTTGGCATAGTTTGCTCCTTGAACTTAAAAACGTGCACCGAGAAGTTTCGGAAGATTGCCCAGTCGGGCAACGGTGATGAAGCCGAAAAGGCCGATCAGCATGAAGAACACGGCGCCGACGCACATGGTGGGCGAGAAGCCGGTTCGCATGCTGGAGAAGATTTTCACCGGCATGGTTTCGGCGGTGAAGCCGGCGACCATGAAGGCGATGACATATTCGTTGAGGCTGAAGATCGCGACGAAGATGAAGCTCGAAACGACGAAGGGGAGGACCATGGGTACGGCGACCGTACGCAGGATGTCGTTGTCGCGGGCACCCATTGTGCGAGCCGCCTCGACCAATGATTTATCGATGCCGGAAAACCCGAGCGAGATCATCACCAGCGGCACGGCGATGAAGGTCACGGCATGGCTGATGACAATGTTCTCGATCTGGCCGACATGCTTGATCGTGCCCCAGAACAAAAGGAACAGGACTGCGATGACGACGGGCGGCAGGATGAAGGGAACGCTGGCCATGCCCGCCAGGATCTTTGAGTAACGCGAATTGGTCTTCCATTGGATATAGGCGATCGGGAAGGCGACGCTGATCGTCAGTAGCGAGGAGGCAATCGCAATGCCGACCGAGCGCGTGAAGGCGGACGTCCAGGCGGGGTCCTGCATGAAGGTGTAATACCAGCGCAGGCTGATATTCTGCGGCGGAAACGTCATCTGCGCCGTGCTGTTGAAGCTGACGCTGGCGACGATGATCAGCGGTGCCGCTAGGAAAAAAGCAAGGCAGACCAGAAAGATCTGGCGCAGCGTTATCTGGATGAAGCTGCTCATGACGTATACCCCTTTCCACCGACCTTGTTGATGATGAGGATCATCACCCCTGTGACCAGCATGAGAAGGACGGCGATGGCCGAAGCCTGAGGCAGGTTCTGGGCGGAGTTGGCGACTTCACTGATGATGACGCCGATTGTCCAGTTAGCCGGCCCGCCGAGCACGAGCGGCGCGACATAGGCGCCAATCGACATCACCATTGTTGTCAGATAGGCGGTGGCGATCGGTTTGCGCATCAGTGGCAGGAGCACGTTGAAGAAGGCCCGCATGGGGGTGGCACCCATGGTGGACGCAGCTTCCATGTAAGAGGAATCCATACGGGACAGGCCGGGATAAAGCGTCATCACGTTGAAGGGGATGACGACATAGATCAGGCAACTGACGACGCCGAAGAAACTCGGGGTCAGTGAAACGGGCCGGTCGAGCAGGCCGAGGAAAACGGCGACGTTGGAGATGCCGACCCGTTTCGACAGGATAATCTGCCAGGAGAAGGTGATCAGGACTTCGGAAAGCGCTAGCGTCGTCAGCAGGCCGATCAGCCAGACGATCTGCGCCTTGCGGCTCATGCGGGTGATGAACCAGGTGGCCGGAAAGGCAATGATCATGCTGAGCGTCGCGACTGTCAGCGCCAGCCAGAGTGAAAAGGTCAGCCCGTTAAGCACCATCGGCTGAAACAGGCTTGCCATCGCGTCCAGCGACCAGCCGCTGCCTTGATAATAGGCCGGATCGAGGCGGGCAACGCTGACGCGCAGGAGAAGCAGGAAAGGCACGCCGAAAAAGGCGACGATGATGAAGAAGGGCCAAGCGAGGCCGGTCATGACCGAGAGGCGCTGACGGTCCAAGCTTCCCTGCCCGGAGACGAGTGACATGATCAGTCCTCCAGAACAGTCACCGAACCCGGTGCGAAGGAGATGGCAAATTTCTCTGAGCCTTCGAGCTCGGCCCAGACGGAAGGGGCAAGCGAGGCGACGACCTGCCTACCGTTCCTGTCGAGAAACACCTCGACGCTGGAGCCGAGGTCGCGCACGAAGGTCACGGTTGCGATCGGGACAATGCTGCCGGCTTCAGGGCGCGACAGAAGCGTGCTTTCCGGGCGAGCGCAGATCGTGACCTTGTCGCCGGGATTGAAGCGGGAAGGAGCGGGGCTGGTGTTGACGATGGTTTCCCCGATCCGTACATGCTCGCGATCGACCAAAGTGCCTTCGGCAAGATTGCTCTGACCGATGAAATCGGCGACGAAGCGGTTCATCGGCCTGCGGTAGATCTCGACCGGGCTGCCGACCTGTTGCACCTTGCCATGCGCCATGATGACGATCTGGTCGGCAATGGTCATCGCCTCACGCTGGTCGTGGGTGACAAAGATGGTGGTGATCTTCAGCTTCTGCTGTAGCTGCCGAAGTTCGACCTGCATGTGGTCGCGCAGTTTGGCGTCGAGCGCCGAAAGCGGTTCGTCCATCAGGAAGAGAAGCGGCTCCTGCGCCAATGCGCGGGCGATCGCGACACGCTGCCTCTGGCCGCCGGAAAGCTGGTCGACCCGGCGCGACTGCATGCCGGGCAGATCGACGAGCTTCAACAACTCGCCGATCCGTTCCTGCTTGTGATGCTTTGCCATCGTGCGATAGCGAAGGCTGTAGCCGATATTGCCGGCTACATCGAGATGCGGGAACAAGGCAAGGGCCTGGAACACCATTCCGAAGTTACGCTCATTGGTCGGGACGCCGGTTATGTCGCGACCGTCGAGGCGCACTGTGCCGCTAGTCGGTTGCTCCAGACCGGCAATGATGCGCATCAGGGTCGTCTTGCCACAGCCTGACGGACCAAGGAAGCAGACGAATTTGCCCTGTTCGATCGCAAGCGAGACGTCTGAGACGACCGTGTTCGTGCCGAAGGACTTCGTAAGGTTTGAAATTTCCAGGCCTTGCATCGTTCCGTCCAGACTTACTGACCGAGCATCTTGAGCATCTGCGCGGAGATGTAGTCGGCGTGTTTCACCTTGGCGGCGGAAGCGACAACGATCGGCTTGCCGGTGCCAGAGACGGCGTTGAACTCGTCTTCGGTCAGGTTGAGCTTCGATTTATCGATCAGCGGAGCGGCGCCGACATTGCGGGCGATAAGCTCGTGGCACTCCGGCGTGGCGCTCCAGTCAAGGAAGGCGATGGCGGCATCGCTGACTTCGCCGACCTTCGGCACGCACCAGGCGTTGTAACCGAGGACTGCACCTTCCTTCGGGAAGATCGAGGCGACGTCGGTGCCTTCCTTCTTCATTATCATGGAGACGTCGTGGAAATACATGCCGCCGACGACCTCGTCGTTCTGATAGGCGCTCTGCATCGAACCTTCGTCGGTCCACCACAGCTTCGTGTTCGGCTTCAGCTCGCCGATCTTGGCGATGACCTTGTCGATGCCGGCTTCGGTGTCGAGCACGGACGGGCCGCCGAAATAGACGGAAGCTACGATGTCGAGCAGCACGCTGGTGCCGCCACCCTGCAGGCCCCAAGCCGAAGCGCGTGGCTTCCAGAGCTCGGTCCAGCTATCCGGCAGCTTTTCGAATTCGGACGGGTTGGCGATCAGGGTGATGTACCAGGCCATGGCGCCGACGCCATCGACCTTGCCGCCGTCTTCATAGAGGAAGCCGTCGATGAGATTGCCGACATTCTTCAACTTGGACTTGTCGACCGTTGCCCAGAGGCCACGCTGGCGGCCGCGGATGACGTCTGCCTGACCGGCGCAGCAGACATCCATCGGAGCGGAGCCCGCCTGGATGGCCTGGCCGAGCTGGACGAGAAATTGGGCGCTGCCCGACTGCGGGATCGACTGGACGGCAATGCCGGTCTGCTTGGTGAAAGCCGGGTAGACGTCCTTTGCAAAGGCCTGCTCGAAGAAGCCGCCGAAGTTTGAAACGCGGAGCGTGGTTGCGGCATAGGAGGGGCGCACGAAAGGCGCGGAGACGAATGTCGCTGCCGCGGCAAGGCCGCCGGCCGCCTTCAGGACCGTTCGGCGCGAAACCGCTGAGTTCATATTCTGGCCGGAAGGCGATGCGGGCTTTCTGGATGCCATACTGTGTTCTCCTAACTTTCCCCTTGGATGGATGTTCAAGGACTATGCAATGGGCGTGCCAGTAATAAAAATACAATATAATCATATATTTAATTTGATTATGCCGGTTTCTGAAGGTGCTTAAATTCTCCTGAATTTTGAGGGAAAATGGGCATATGCATAAATAATAGGCTTATTGTATGCAATATTGCATACTTAAATCCGGCGTGTATAATCGCGACGGTAAGCGCCCCTGCTGCTCGAATTTTCAGGTCAAAAAAGGGGTGCCGGTCTCTGTTATAAGCAAGCGAGTGAAGCTGATGTCTGGAAATCCGATCGTCCCGAAGCCCATGATCGTCGGGCGCGCTGCCCTGATCGTCGTTGATATTCAAAAGTCGGGCTTCATGCCGCGGCCGACCGCATCCCGTCTTGAATTTATGGGCGATCACATCGAGCGCAACTGGCGTGCGAAATCGGTTGTTGATGCTGCCCGCAAGGCCGGTATCCCGATCATCTTCGTGCAGGAAGCGCATCGCGACAGCCTGATCGATTTCGGCCGTGAGCTGGATGGCTCGGAAAGCATCCATTGCCTCGAAAGCTCGCCGGGTACGCCTTTCCCGGTCGAGGAGATGGAAATGACGCCGGATGACCTGCGTATCACCAAGCGTCGCTATTCGGTCTTCTATGGCACCGAGATGGAAATCCTGCTCAAGGCCGTGAAGGCCGAGACGCTGTTCTTCGTCGGCGGTTTCACCGATGTCTGCATCCATTACAGCTTCGTCGATGCACATCAGGGGGATTACTACTGCCGCGTCATCGAGGATTGCGTTTCGGGCTCCAGTCAGGCTGCACATGACGCGGCACTGGTGGCGATGGAATATCTGCAGGCCGGAGCCCGCCGCAATGCGCAGGAGGTCATCGATGCCTTCGCCGCGCAGGCCGCTGCTGCTGCCTGATCACCAAGGCATGACCCACGAAGCACGAAACGAGCTGCGGTCCCTCGTGGGTATCGCAGCTCCGCTTGCGGTTGCTCAGGCCAGCCAGCTTGTGATGAGCCTTGCGGCGAGCGTCATGCTTGGGCGCCTTAGCGGCTCCGCGCTTGCGGCGAGTGGCCTTTGCGCCGTCTTCATTCAGGTGCTTGTCGTCGTGTCACAGGGCGTGATTGCGGGCGCGCATCCGCTGATGGCCGCCGCCAGGGGAAAAAGCGAGACGGAAGGGCAGGGCGGCGACGATGCGGCCTATGCTTTCGGCGGGGCCATTCTGGCGAGCCTTATCCTGTCGCTTCTGTCGGTTGCCATTCTTCTCAATCTACCGGCCATTCTTCAGCCGTTCGGCGTCGAGGCGGATATCCTGCACGATGTCGACCAGTTCGTCACCATGGCGGCCTGGGCCGTGCCGGCTATACTCTGGATCGTGCCGATCCGTCTCTATTTCTCAGTTTCGGGGAAATCCTGGCTGACGATGGCATCGGTTGCGATCGGTGCGGTGTTCTATGTGCCGGCGCTCTCCACACTGACATTCGGCGGCTTCGGTTTCGCCGGATACGGATTGACGGGGGCCGGCATCACCTACACCATTGCTTGGTGGCTGATCGCCGCCGGATTGACCGCCTATTCCCTTCTCACCGGACATCTGCCTGCTTCGACCATCTGCAATGCCTCGAGAAAGGCCACGCAAGCGCTGCGAGACGTCTGGAAGATCGGCTGGCCGATCGCGCTCATTTACGCCGCAGAGCTCGGCATGACTCTGGTGCTGACGCTGATTACCAGTGGGTTCGGGACTGTTGCGATCATCGCTAATCAGATCGTCTACACGCTGAACAACATCGCCTTTAACCCGATCATCGCCATCGGTCAGGCAACGACCGTGCGGGTCGCCTATCATCTCGGTGCCGGCAGGCCGGCTGCTGCGCGATTGGCCGGAAATATCTCCCTGATGACGGCGGCCGGTGTGATGGCGTTTTTCGGCGCTCTTTTCTTCCTGGCCTCCCGGCAGATCATCGATCTGCTTCTCGGTGCCGATACAGTAGATTCCGCAGCCATAGAGCCCTTGGCGCAGCAGCTGATCCTGATCCTGGCCGGTTTCCTCGTATTCGATGGAATTCAATCGGCAGCAAATGGTGCGCTCCGTGGCCTGAAGGATACGCGAGTGCCGATGATCGTGGGCCTTTGCGGCTACTGGCTGATCGGCTTGCCGACGGCCTTTCTTCTGTCCCTTTGGCTGGATTTCGGCGTTATCGGTGTCTGGTTTGGCATATTGGCCAGCATTACCAGCGTCGCGTGTTGCCTGCTCCTGCGCTGGACATATATGACGGGCCGCGCAGTTGCCTCCGCCGATGGTTCGGTTGTTACACGCGAAAGTCGAGACGTGTTGCGCAAGATGATAAGTCCGACGTAAGGATACTTGCAGGAAGATAGCTCCTTTGGATGCAATAATGAAGAAAAGCCTGAAGGTGGGCGGGGACATTTCCCCGGCCAAGGAAACCGGATCGCGGCGTAAGCTGACACGCGCCGAGGAAGTTCGCGCGCGGCTTGCCGACGACATTGTTGACGGCAAGCTGTCGCCCGGAATGGCGCTGGATGAGACCGAGATCGCCGCAAGTTATGGCGTGTCGCGGACACCCTTGCGTGAGGCGATACGGGATCTCGCCGCAATGGGACTGGTTGAAACGCGGCCGCATCGCAGCGCCATCGTCACGAGGCCTTCTCCCGAGCATCTGCGGCAGATGTTCCAGGTGATGGCTGAGCTGGAAGCCCTTTGCGCAAGCCTAGCGGCTGCGCATATGAGTCTTTCTGAACGCCGCACGCTGGAAACCATCCATGAAGGTTTGGCACAGATCCTAAAGGAGAACGACCCGAGCCATTATCATGTGCTCAACGAGAAGTTCCATGCGGCGATCTATGCTGGCAGCCACAATGCCTATCTGGTCGAAATCACGCTTGCGACGCGTCGACGGCTCTCGCCTTTCCGTCGTGCGCAGTTCCTGACTGCAGGGCGTCTGGCGAAATCCTACAAGGAACACGACGCAATCCTCGTCGCCATCCTGCAGGGCAATCGCGAGCTTGCAGCGGAATCAATGCGCCGGCACATCCTGACTGTCGAGGATTCCTATGAGGAATATGCGGGCCTTAAAGACGCCGGCGGCAATTCTGTTGAAATCTAACGGCTTGACCTCACGTACTAAAGACTTTGCGATGTAAGTTATCGGGATAGGCTCATAGATCATTGTGCGAGAGAGCCCCGGTTGGAAGGCAACGCCGTTGCTCTAGGCGTGCTCATGGACGCGTCGCTTTGCAGCGAGCGCCGCGGTGCGATCATTTGCAGCCTTGGCACGGGTTTCCCAAGAGGTAGAACCGAGCCACAGTTACAGCCTTCGTAGCACCTAAACCTATACGCCCGATTTGCATCTGATGGGGCGATGCGGATCAGCTATTATCCGGGTGGCTATGGGCTTCCCAAACTTAGTTGAGGATTTTCGCCGCAAGTGCCGCCTTGTCCTGCGGCAGGAACCGGCCGTAGTGCTGCTGAATCACGTCCGGTGTGTACGGAATGGCATAGCTGGCTGCTCATACGAGCCGGTCCGCTTGAGGATATGCGTTGCCAGAATATCCCGAAGATTATGCAGCCCCTGCGGCAGCAGGCCCTTGATGGCACCTCGGCCGGTATAGGGATTATAGATGCCGTAGCGTTGGATCACAGTACGCCAAGCTGGGCGTGTTGACGCCGCCGTTGAACTATCGCGAAGAGCGGGTGTTCGACTAGGTAATACGGTCGAAGAGGAGTTTGCTTGCGCGCACAGCAGAATGAAAAATAGGCAATAATGTCTCGATTGTGTGCAACTCTCCCCCACTTCTTTGTTGAACGTGCTGACGGTGATGGAAAAGAGGCGATTTGAAGATTGGCATGAGGTTTGCTTTCTATATTCCAGAGTTAGCGGCTAGGGTTCCGGCACGATCACGTGCGACTGGTCCGAGAGCGGCGACCGGCGGGGAGACATCCCGCCGGGTGCACGGCGGGACAAAAGCCCGGGAGACCTCGTAAGCCAAGGGATTGGCGGCGCGATGGTTCATGCCGATCCCTTTCTGAAGATCGCTCAAGAAGGGGAATATCCAATGCGGACCATTTCGAAATTTCTCGCCACGCTTTCGGTGGCAGCCCTTGCTCTCGCTGCGCCGCTTGGCGCCTATGCCGCGCCCAAGAAGGAATTCAAAGTGGCGTGGTCCATCTATGTGGGCTGGATGCCCTGGGGCTACGCCGCCGACCATGGCATCGTGAAGAAGTGGGCCGACAAATATGGCATCAATATCGAGGTCACCCAGTTTAACGACTATGTGGAATCGATGAACCAGTATACCGCCGGTGCCTTCGACGCGGTGACGCTCACCAATATGGACGGGCTTTCGATCCCGGCCGCCGGCGGCGTCGACACGACAGCCGTCATCGTTGGCGACTTCTCGAACGGCAACGACGCTCTGATCCTCAAGGGCAAGGATAAGCTCGAGGATGTGAAGGGCCAGAACGTCAATCTTGTCGAGTTCTCGGTCTCGCATTATCTGCTCGCCCGCGCGCTCGAGAGCATCGGCTCCTCCGAGCGTGACGTGAAGGTGGTCAACACGTCGGATGCCGACATGGTTGCCGCCTATCAGACCCCTGACGTGACCGCCGTCGTCACCTGGAACCCGCTGGTCTCCTCCATCCTCGAAGACGCCTCCGCCAAGAAGGTCTTCGACAGCTCGCAGATCCCGGGCGAAATCATCGACCTGATGGTTGCCAACACCGATGTGCTGAAGGACAATCCCGACTTCGGCAAGGCGCTGGCCGGCATCTGGTATGAGACCATGGCCGTCATGACGGCGCAGACGGACGAGGGCAAGGCCGCGCGGACAGCGATGGGCACGGCCTCCGGAACGGATCTCGCCGGCTTCGAGGCGCAGATGGCAGCAACCAAGCTCTTCGACAAGCCGGCCGATGCGGTCACCTTCACAGCCTCTCCGGACCTGTCGAAGACCATGGATCTCGTCCGCAACTTCCTCTTTGAAAAGGGCCTGCTCGGAAGCGGTGCGCCGTCTGCCGATGTCATCGGCATCGAACTGGCGGATGGCTCGGTACTCGGCGACAAGGAAAACGTGAAGTTCCGTTTCACCACCACCTACATGGATGCCGCCGCCAAGGGTGCGCTTTGAGGCCACTGCCGTCCGGTTGACGGTGTCTTCCGGACGACGCCCGCCTTCCTGAAATCCTGGAGTGGTCGATGCGCTGGATCAATGCTCATCCCGGAAATGGCGCGCGCCTGACGCTCGTGCTCTTGCCCTTCGTGCTGGTGCTTGCAGCCTACATGATCGGCTCGGCGGAACGACTTGCCGAAAACCCGAACGACAAGCTGCTGCCCGGCTTCGCTGCCCTCGGGGAAGCGATTGACCGCATGGCTTTCACCCGCGATGTCAGAACCGGCGACTATCTGCTCTGGTCGGATACCTGGGCCAGTCTCGGGCGACTCTTTGCCGGGCTTGGCATCGCCACCGTGATCGCACTCCTGCTGGGGCTCGTGATCGGCATCCTCCCCTACGCCCGGGCAGCCCTGTCCCCCTTCGTTGGTGCCATTTCCATGGTTCCTCCGTTGGCGCTGCTCCCCATTCTCTTCATCGTGATGGGGCTGGGCGAGACCTCCAAGATTGCGCTGATTGCCATCGGCGTGACGCCGATCATGATCCGTGATCTGGCACTGACAGCGATATCGCTGCCGCGCGAAATAATCGTGAAGGCTGAAACGTTGTCAGCCTCCTCCTGGCAGATTGCTTTGAGGGTGGTGCTGCCGCAGATCCTGCCGCGGCTGATCACAACGCTTCGCCTGCAACTCGGCCCTGCCTGGCTGTTCCTGATCGCGGCGGAAGCCATCTCCTCGGATAGCGGCCTCGGCTACCGCATCTTTCTGGTGCGGCGATACCTCTCGATGGACGTGATCTTCCCTTACGTAATCTGGATCACGCTGCTCGCCGTCGTGACCGACATCCTGCTCGATCGCCTGCGCATCGCCGTCTTCCCCTGGTCGGAACTGGAGAAGGGCAAATGAGCGCCCTTTCGATCCAGAATGTTTGGAAGGAGTATGGCGACCAGATCGTGCTGGAGAACGTCTCCATCGAGATTGCCTCTCGCGCCTTCGTCGCGCTCGTCGGTCCGTCCGGCTGCGGCAAATCCACCTTCCTGCGCATGCTGCTGGGGCAGGAAACCCAGACCAAGGGCAAGATACTGCTGGATGGCGAGCCTCTGCCGAAGGAGCCGGGGCCGGATCGCGGCGTCGTCTTTCAGCGCTACTCGGTGTTTCCGCATCTGACCGTGCTCGGCAATGTCATGTTTGGCAGGGAGTTGAAAGCCTCGCGCGTGGCTGGTCGCCTGTTCGGTTCGGCACGTCGCGCGGTAGAGGAAGAGGCCCGCGCGATGATCGCGGCAGTTGGCCTGATGGGGGCCGAGAACAAATATCCTGCCCAGCTTTCGGGCGGCATGCAGCAGCGTTTGGCTCTGGCACAGGCGCTGATCGTGCGGCCCAAGGTGCTACTGCTGGACGAGCCATTCGGCGCGCTCGACCCCGGCATCCGCGCCGAGATCCATACGCTGATGAAAAAACTCTGGCACGAAGCGCCGATGACCGTGGTGATGGTGACGCATGACATGCGTGAAGCCTTCACGCTTGCCACCCGTGTCGTTGCCTTCGAGCGGTCACGCGACCGCCCGGAAGAGAAGCTGCGTTATGGCGCGACTATCACCAAAGATATTGCCATCTGGCCGCCGAGACGGGCGGGCGTGCCTTCCATCTTTCGCCCCGACCGGGACGGCCCGGTCTCCTCAAAGGGTCAATAGCCGGGACGACCCGACCAACGGAACCACTGGAGATCAACATGCATATCAGACGTTCACCAGAAGAGATTGCCGCAAACCGCGCGCGCTACGAGGAACATCAGAAAAAGGGGCTGGAATTTGCGCCCAAGACACTGCCGGGCAAGAGCGGGAAACCTGCGCCGTCCATTGAAGCCGGCCAGATCGTTCATCAGGAAAAGCTGCCCGGCGGCTGGTATTGGTGGACGCGCGTGAAGGCTAACGAGGTGTTGCGCGTGGCGCTCGACGAAGGCTTCTCGACCGTTTCCGTCGTTGCTTGGAATGCCGCTGACCCCAGCGAGCGCATGAACCTGCCCGATACGGTGAAGGTGCAGTGGACGACAGGTCTCGGGAAAGGCCGGGTGATCTTCTCCGACATGGGCAAGGTGATGTTTTCCATCGTGGAAGACAGTTGCGGCGCGCATGACGTGCTGATGGGCGGATCGACCGCCTCTTCCAACGCGAAGAAATATGCCGGGCAGAATGGTCCGGCTTTGCGCAACACCCGCGACAACTTCGTGCTGATCGCCACCAAGGCGGGCTTAGACAAGCGCGACGTTCCGGCAGCGCTGGCCCTGTTCGCACCCGTCCGTGTCGATGCCGATGGAAAATTCGAGTGGAAACCCAATCTCGTTTCCAATGGCGACTATGTCGATCTGCGTGCCGAGATGGACATGATCGTCGGCTTCTCCAATTGCCCGCACCCACTCGACCCAAACCCGGTCTATGCGCCCAGTCCAGTCAGTATTACGCGGATCGCCGCCATCGAGCCGGCTGCCGACGACCTGTGCCGAACCGCGACTGCCGAAGCCATCCGTGGCTTTGAAAACAACACCTCCGCGGCCCTGTGAGAGGAGAGGCGACCATGACCAATTTTAAGCAGACATCTCCCGCCCGTACCCTCTCCAATACCGCGCAGGACCACTACATCGCCGCCGAAGCGCCTTTCTCGACCTTCATCAGACAAGGCCAGGTGGTGCGTATCGAGGACACCTACGGCCAGCAGGCCGTCGATACGCTGTTCTACAATGCCCATGATTTCTCCGAGCGCTATTCCAGCCAGGACACCATGCGCGAGCAGGGCGCGGCCTATATCTCCACCGGCACAAAGGTGATCTCCAACGAAGGCCGGGTGATGCTGACGGTGACCGCCGACAGCTGTGGCCGGCACGACACCTCCGCAGGCGCCTGCTCCTGCGAGAGCAATACCGTGCGCTTCGGCCACTACACGAAATACCTGCATGCCTGCCGCGATAACTTTGTCATCGAGGTTTCCAAACATGGCATGAGCAAGCGCGACGTCGTGCCGAACATCAACTTCTTTATGAACGTGCCGATCGAACCCTCCGGCGAAATGACCATCGTCGACGGCATTTCCGCTCCCGGGGACTATGTCGAGCTGAAAGCGGAGATGGACGTGCTGCTCGTCATCTCCAATTGCCCGCAGATCAACAACCCTTGCAACGGCTTTGATCCCACCCCGATCCGGGTGCTCGTCTGGGACGACGAGGCGGCCTGATGTTCAAAAAGGTTCTGATTGCCAATCGCGGCGAGATCGCCGTGCGCGTCATCAAGACGCTGCGCAAGATGGGGATCGCGAGCGTTGCGGTCTACTCCGATGCCGACCGCTTTTCGAAAGCCGTGCTCATGGCGGACGAGGCGGTGCGCCTCGGACCGGCGCCTGCCAGCGAAAGCTACCTGAACATCGATGCCGTGATCGCCGCCTGCCGGCAGACCGGTGCCGAAGCCGTGCATCCCGGCTATGGTTTTCTTTCGGAGAACATCGGCTTTGCCGAACGGCTGAAGGAGGAAGGCATCACCTTCATCGGCCCGACGCCCGCGAATATCTCCGCCTTCGGCCTGAAGCACACCGCGCGTGAGCTGGCGAAAGCGAGCGGCGTGCCGCTGCTGCCGGGCTCCGGCCTGCTTGCCAACCGGGAAGAGGCGCTCTCTGCGGCCGCAGAGATCGGCTATCCCGTGATGCTGAAATCGACGGCGGGCGGCGGCGGTATCGGCATGCAACTCTGCGACAGTGTGGAGGCTCTTGCCGCAGCCTTCGACACCGTTCAACGCACGGCAAAATCCAGTTTTGGCGACGCCCGCGTCTATCTCGAACGCTTCGTTTCCCAGGCCCGTCATGTCGAGGTGCAGATCTTCGGCGACGGCAAGGGCAGGGTGATCGCGCTCGGCGAACGCGACTGCTCCCTGCAGCGCCGGAACCAGAAAGTCATCGAAGAAACGCCGGCCCCAGGGCTGTCCGATGCGGTGCGCCAGCGCCTGCATGCGGCCGCCGTGTCGCTCGGGCGGCAGGTGGCTTACGCCTCCGCCGGCACCGTCGAATTCATCTATGATCCCGCCCGCGAAGAATTCTATTTCCTCGAGGTGAACACGCGTCTGCAGGTCGAGCATCCGGTGACGGAAGCTGTCTTCAGTGTAGATCTGGTCGAATGGATGATCCGTCAGGCGGCTGGCGAAGATGTGCTGACCGGCAAGGAAAACCTCGTACCGAGGGGGACTGCGATCGAGGCGCGTGTCTATGCCGAAATGCCCCATGCCGGTTTCCGCCCGAGTGCCGGTCTGCTGACGGAAGTGGTCTTTCCCGATGGCGTCCGCGTTGACGGCTGGGTGGAGACCGGAACCGAAGTTACGCCCTTTTACGATCCCATGCTCGCCAAGGTCATCGTTTCGGGCGCGGATCGTACCGCAGCCATTGCGGCGTTATCGTCCGCGCTGGAAAAAACCGCGCTTGCGGGCATCGAGACCAATCTCGAATACCTGAAGACCATCGCCGCCTCGGGCCTGTTCCGCAGCGGCGATGTTGCGACCACGGCCTTGAAGGATTTCGAATTCGTGCCGGATGTCGTCGAGGTGATCGCCCCCGGCGCACAATCGAGCCTGCAGGAACTGCCGGGCCGTCTGGGTCTCTGGCATGTCGGCGTACCGCCGTCGGGCCCGATGGACGAACGTTCCTTCCGCCATGCCAACCGTCTCGTCGGCAATCATGATTATACGGCGGCCCTGGAGCTAACCGCCTCGGGGCCGATACTGAAATTCTTCTCCGATACCGTGATCGCGCTCGCCGGAGCGGTGATGCCGATGAAGCTCGACGGTGTCGAACTGCCCCATAATCAGGCGGTCCAGGTCAAGGCCGGCCAGACCCTGGCCATCGGTAGCATCAGCGGTGCCGGCCAGCGCGCCTATCTGGCGGTATCAGGCGGTTTTGACGCGCCCTTGGTCATGGGTTCCCGCGCCACCTTCGGCCTCGGCCAGTTCGGCGGCAATGCCACCGGCACCTTGCGTGCTGGCCATGTGCTGCGGCTGGCGCGCCGGAGCCAGGCCGATGTGCTGCCGGCAACGCAGCCGGCGGAACTGACCCGCGAATGGTCTGTCGGCGTGCTTTACGGTCCGCATGGCGCGCCCGACTTCTTCCTTGAGGAGGATATCGAGACACTTTTCTCGACAGAATATGAGGTGCATTTCAACTCGGCCCGTACCGGCGTGCGGCTGATCGGGCCTGCGCCGAAATGGGCGCGCGCCGATGGAGGCGAGGCAGGGCTTCACCCCTCCAACCTGCATGACAATGCCTACGCTGTCGGTGCAATCGATTTTACCGGCGACATGCCGATCATCCTCGGCCCCGACGGCCCAAGCCTCGGCGGCTTCGTCTGCCCGGCGGTCATCGCCCGCGACGAGCAGTGGAAGATGGGTCAGTTCAAGCCGGGGGATAAGATCCGGTTTTATGCCGTGGCCCGAGCAAGCGATCCGCTGGCGGGGCCGACGGTGAAGCGCGTATCCGAAGCAGCCGGGTCGGCGGTGATCGGAGCGACAGAGGCAGGCAGCCTCCCCGTTGTCTACCGCCGCCAGGGGGATGACAATCTGCTGGTCGAATACGGTCCGATGCAGCTCGACATCGGCATCCGCATGCGCATCCATCTGCTGATGCAGGCCGTGAAGGAGGCACGACTTCAGGGCCTCATCGATCTGACACCCGGCATCCGCTCGCTGCAGATCCATTATGACAGCACCGCGCTGTCGCGCTCGAAACTCCTCGCTGCCCTTACCGAGATCGAGAAAAGCCTGCCTCCGGTCTCCGCCGTCAAGGTGCCGAGCCGGACCGTCTGGCTGCCCCTGTCCTGGAACGATCCGGATGCGGAACTCGCCATGCGCAAGTATCAGGAACTCGTGCGCCCCAACGCGCCCTGGTGCCCGTCGAACATCGAGTTCATCCGTCGCATCAACGGGCTCCCCGACGAGCAGGCGGTGAAGGACACGATCTTCAACGCCTCCTATCTCGTGATGGGCCTCGGCGACGTCTATCTCGGCGCGCCGGTGGCAACCCCCATCGATCCGCGCCACCGGCTGGTGACGACGAAATACAATCCCGCCCGTACCTGGACGCCGGAGAATGCGGTCGGCATTGGCGGCGCCTATATGTGCGTCTACGGCATGGAAGGGCCGGGCGGTTACCAGTTGTTCGGCCGTACGATCCAGGTGTGGAACACCTGGCGGCAAACGGATGTGTTTGCCAAGGACAAGCCCTGGCTGCTCGACTTCTTCGACCGGATCCGCTTCTTCCCCGTGAGCCATCAGGAACTGACGGAAGCGCGCGGCGCCTTCCCGCATGGCGGCTACCCGATCCGTATCGAGGAGGGCACCTTCTCCTACGCCGATTACGAGGCGGAGATGGCCCGCAATGTGGAAAGCATTGGCGCCTTCAAGCAGGGACAGCAGGCGGCCTTCGAGGCAGAGCGACAGCGCTGGAAGGACGAGGGGCTCGACAGCTTCCAGGTCGATGACGGCGCAGGGGCAAGCCTCGGCGGCGATATCCCCGAAGGCTGCTTCGGAGTGGAAAGTGCCGTGCCCGGTAATGTCTGGAAACTGCTGGTCGAGGAAGGTCAGTCCGTGCAGGCTGGCGACACGCTCGCCATCATAGAGTCAATGAAAATGGAAATCACCGTCACCGCCCATGCCGCCGGCAAAGTCCGGGATCTGCGTGCCGGGCCGGGTCGCAACGTCAAGGCCGGCGATGTCCTGGTCGTATTGGAGGATCTGTAATGCTGCCGATTATTCTCGATCTCGCTTCGCTCAAGGCCGCCTATGTCAGTGGGCTCACCCCGCTCGATCTCGTCGAGGAGGTGATCGCCCGTCGCAAGGCCTCCGACGATCCGGCGGTCTTCATCACAGAGACGCCAGACGATGACTTGAGGGCAGCCGCAAAGGCCCTGATGGAGCGCGCGCCGGAGCCGAACAGTCTGCCGCTCTGGGGCGTGCCCTTCGCGGTGAAAGACAATATCGACGTCGCCGGCCTGCCGACCACCGCAGCCTGCCCGGCCTTCGCCTACCAGCCGGAGAAGGACGCCACGGTCGTTGCAAGACTGAAGGCCGCTGGCGCCCTCGTCATCGGCAAGACCAATCTCGACCAGTTCGCCACGGGCCTCAACGGTACGCGCTCCCCCTATGGAGCCCCGCGCTCTGTCTTCGACAAGGCCTATGTCTCCGGTGGCTCCTCGTCCGGCTCGGCGGTTACAGTTGCGGCGGGTCTCGCAAGCTTTGCGCTGGGCACGGATACCGCCGGTTCGGGCCGCGTGCCCGCCGCCTTCAACAACCTCGTCGGCATCAAGCCGACACCCGGCCTCGTACCGAATGTTGGTGTCGTGCCGGCCTGCCGCAGCGTCGATGTCGTCACGGTCTTTGCCGCGACCGTCGGCGATGGTGTCGCGATTCGCAAGGTCATGGACGGCTATGACGCGGGCGATCCCTATTCCCGCAAGGCCGTCCCGGCCGCCCTGCCGGGCACTGGTCTTCGCATCGGTGTCCTCGAAGGGGCCGAGCGCGAATTCTTCGGCAACAAGGCGGTGGAAGCCCTCTACGATCAGGCGGTCGAGCGGGCGAAATCCCTCGGCGCAACGATCGTTCCCTTCGACTATGCGCCGTTCCGCCAGGCCGCCGAACTGCTCTACAACGGCCCCTGGGTGGCCGAACGTCTGGCGGCGGTGAAGGATTTCATCGGCACCAATGCCGGTGATTTCGATCCGACGGTGCGCACCATCATCGAAGGCGCCAAGGCTTACGATGCGGTTGCGGCTTTCGAGGGCCAGTACAAGCTCGGGCATCTGCGCCAGAAGGCGCTTGTCGAATGGGAAAAGCTCGATGTGCTGATGCTGCCGACCTCGCCGACCACCTATACGGTCGAGGCGATGCTCGCAGACCCGATCGTCAAGAACAGCCATTTCGGTCGCTACACCAACTTCGCCAATCTCTTCGGCTACGCGGCAATCGCCGTGCCCGGCGGTTTCGGTTCGGACGGCCTGCCTGGTGGAGTGACCTTCTTCGGCCCGTCCTTCTCGGACGATGCGCTGGCACCCTTTGCCGACGCCATGCACCGCGCTTGCGCCTCCGGCATGGGCAAGGACAAGACCGTGAGCTTGCCGGAAGCCTCGAAGGTTGCCGAACCCGATGACGGCCTCGTCACCATCATGGTCGTCGGCGCGCATCTGACGGGCATGCCGCTCAACCACGAACTGGCTAGTTCGGGTGGAAAACTCCTGAAGGTCTGCCGCACGGCCGGTGATTACCGCCTTTTCGTGCTGCCCAACACCACGCCGCCGAAACCGGGCCTGATCCGCGAACCCGGTTTCGCAGGTCCCGGCCTGGAGGTCGAAGTCTGGAAGGTCACGCCCGCAACTTTTGGGCGCTTCGTTCAAAATATCCCGGCGCCACTCGGCATCGGCAAAGTGACACTCGACGATGGCAGCCAGGTATCCGGCTTCCTCTGCGAGCCTTACGCGCTCCAACGCGCTGAGGACATCACGCATTTCGGGGGCTGGAGAGCCTATCGCCAGTCGCGTGCCTAATCCCAGAAAACAATACCGGATATATTCTTTCTCTGCCCCCGAATGCTCGAAAGACACCTCCGGTTAAGATCGCTGCTGCATAACGTCAGCATGAGATGGTTCCGCCATAGGATGCAACGAAGACAATAGCGACCACGGTTTCAGGAGGATGTAGAGGCCCGCTCTTTGTGCAATTGAGTTTGGCCGAACGCCGTATTATTTTGCGAATAGATAATACGGCGTCTTTCTGATGCCGACTCTTTGGCGCTTACCAAAGCGCGATGAATCTGAATCTCTGGTGCAAACTGGAGGTGTCGGATGCGAACGGGACTCAGTCAACCGAGCAGCAGGTTCCAGAAGGCGCTCCGGAATTGCGCGAAACCAAAGAGATAGAGCATTTGAGGCGATTCCGTTATCGCCGGAAATGCTCCAGAAAATCCGGAAAGAAAGGACGTGCCGCGGGTTCGAAGCCCTTAAAGAGCCGGATCGTCGTTCATGTCCGCGTTCAAAATGAGCATAGCGGTCTTTCAGGGACGATGACAATCGGCCCGCGGTCAGTATCGTTCATAGCGTTCAGCAGGCTGAGGTGACTTCAGGCTTGAGCAGCTACATGCGCTGTCGCTCGGAATTCGCGCAGCTGTCTCTAGCGCAACCCTGGAGGCCAGCATCGACAGGTTCGGCAGGACATCCTCCTGCAGCAGGCTTCCCCGGCTGCGGTCCATGTAGTCGTTGAAGCCTGCGGTCACGAAGGCGCAGGGCACGAAGCAGGCGCCGATTTCGCGCGACAGCGTCGCTTCCGGCGCGATCGAATGGTTGATGATGTCGGCCCCCATCGAGCGGAAGGCCAATGCTTCGGCTGGGCTCGTCAGTCGCGGCCCGTAGGCATGGGCGGCGACGAGCCCCTGTTCGATCCCGTGCACGCGGCAGGCGGGCGGCCAGATCGCACGCGCCGTCTCCGCCAGGATGTCGGCACAATGCGGGCAGACAATCTGCTTGCCGGAGCAATCGAAGCGCTGGCGGCCCGGCAGCAGGGAATAGGGGGTCTGGGTGAGTTCGATGATGTCGGCATTGACCACCATGTCGCCTGGCTGGATCGCCTTGTTGACCGCCCCGACGGTCGAGCAGGCGACGACGTGGGTGACGCCCGATTCCATCAGAACCCAGAAGGACCGGCGGTGGCAGGAATGGTCGATGTGGTCGCGTGGATTGCCGTGCGAATACATGCACAGGGCCTGGCGGGTCCTGCCTTCGGCGGTGATGCTGGCGTCGAATTCCAGAAGCTTCCAGTTCTCCGAGACTCCATAAGGCGTTTCGAAGGCGAGGTCGCGGGCGAGCACCCTGACGCCGGGCATGCCGACATCCTCGGGAAAGGCCAGGCCCCAATTGGCCGAGCCGGTGATGATCGCCAGTCCGGTCTTCGGAATGGGGGAGAGAGAAACATCCTGCGTCATGTCATGTCTTTCACGCGGTCTGGCCGCGGTCGCGCAAATTGAAGAAAAGGACCACACCGGAAATCAACACGGTCCAAAGGGTGGAAATGGCGGCAATCGTCGGGTCGATCTGGTCGCGCAGCGAAATGAACATCAGCTTCGGCAGCGTGCTGCTCGGGCCGTTAGCGACGAAAATCGAGATGACCGCCTCGTCGAGCGAGGTGAGGAAGGCCATGAGCGCGGCGGTCGTGAGGCTCAGTCCGAGTTGCGGCAGGATGATGCCGCCCATGGTCCGGAACCAGCTCGCGCCGAGACTGCGCGCGGCCTGCGCCTGGGCCCAGTCGAAACGGTTGAGCGCGGGATAGAGCACGATGACCGCGACCGGAATGGCGAGGACCACATGCCCGGCCAGCACCCCGGTCAGCGTGCCGACGAGACCCAGCTTCGCTAGCACGAAGAACAGCCCAATTGCGAGCAGAATGCCGGGTGTCACAGATGGCGAGAGCAGCAGTGCATAGACGCCGGCGGCTGTCCGCCCGCCGAGCCGATTGAGCGCGAAGCAGGCGAGAAAGCTCACCGGTACGGCGATTGCCGCCGTCAGCACGCCGAGGATCAGGCTGGTACGCAGTGCCGCCATCCAGCCGGTAGAGGTGAAGAAGGTTTCGTACCAGCGCAGCGACCATTCCCGGGGCGGAAATTCAAGCAGATCCGATGCGGAGAACGACAGAGGCACCACAATGAGCGTGGGCAGCATCAGGAAGAGCAGGACCAGGGCGGAGAAGCCCCAGAGCAAAATCTTGCTGAGCCGATTGTCCTGATAGGCATCAAGCATGGCGCGTCCCCCGGTTGAGGAACCAGCGCACGGCAAACAGCATGGCGCCGGTCAGGAGCACCAGGACGAGGAGCAGCACGCCGAGCGCGCTCGCCGAACCCCAGTCCTGGAAGGTCGAAAGCGTGCGGTCGATGCGGATCGAGATCGGATTGACCTTGCCGCCGCCCAGCACCGCCGGCGTGATGAAAAAGCCGAGCGTGTAAATGAAGACGATCGTCGAGCCCGACAGGATGCCACCGGCCGAGAGCGGCAGGATGACCGTGCGTACGCAGTGCCAGAGGCTTGCACCCATGCTGGCCGCAGCCCGGATGATATTGCAGTCGATGTCGCGCATGGCAGCATAGACCGGCAGCACGAAGAGCGGCAGCATGTAGTGTACCATGCCGATCAGGGTGCCGTTGAAATTGTAGACGAGGGGCAGCGGGGCCTCAGTGAGGCCAAGGCTCTGCAGCGCCGAATTCACCAGACCGTCCTTGCGCAAGAGGACCAGCCAACCATAGGTCCGAACCAGTATCGAGGTCCAGAGCGGCAGCATAATCAGGATCAGCACCCGATTGGCGATCCGGGTGCTGGTGCTTGCGAGCGTGAGCGCCAGCGGTATGCCGAGGATCATGCACAGAACAAGCGTCGTCCCCGACAGCGCGAGCGTCGTGCCGAGTGCCGACCAGGTGAGCCCGCTGGACAGGATCTTTCCGTAATTGGCCGTGGTGAAGTTTCCACCGAGGTCGAGGAAGGACTGCCGTAGGATCCAGGCGACCGGAAGTAGGGCTGCTAGCCCCACCAGAACGAGTGCCGGCAGCGCCAGCGACAGGTAGAAGCGCCGTTCACGCCGGGCATCCTTTAGATAGGCCTCGGCACTCATGGGGCGGTGCCTTCCGGCAGGCTGTGCACATGCGCCATCGCAGCAAATGCGGTGAGTTCCTGGCCGGGCTGGAACTCGGCGCAACCGGCCGAGCGGGTCGCTGGCACGCTCAGCATTACGTCGCCGCCGCTCGCCGTCTTCAGGTTGAGGAGCCAGTTCTCGCCGCGGAAAGCCTTGCCAGCGAGGGTGCCGGTCACGGCTACCTTGCTCCCGGCGATTTCGGCGGGGTCGAGGTGAAAGCTCTCGGCGCGGATCATCGCCATCCCCAGGATCGTCTCGCCGCCGTCACGTCTCAGCAGATCGGCCGGCAGGATGTTCGCCTCGCCCATGAACTCCGCAACGAAGCGCGTATTCGGACGATGGTAGATCTCCGAGGGGGTGGCGATCTGCTGGATCTCGCCGGCATCCATGACGGCGATCCTGTCCGACATGGTCAGCGCCTCGCGCTGGTCGTGGGTGACGTAAATGGTGGTGATGCCGAGATCGTCATGCAGACGCCGGATCTCGAACTGCATGTGTTCGCGCAGGTTCTTGTCGAGCGCCGAAAGCGGCTCGTCCATCAGCATGACACGCGGCTCAAAGACGATCGCGCGGGCGAGTGCCACGCGCTGCCGCTGCCCGCCGGAGAGGGCGGCAATGTTTCGGTCGCCGTAACCCTCGAGCTTCACCCGTGCCAGGGCGGCGAGCGCCCGCGTACGGGCCTCCGCCTTCGCTACCTTGCGCAGGATCAGCGGGTACTCGACGTTTGCGATCACACTCATATGCGGAAACAGTGCGTAGTTCTGGAACACGATGCCGATGTCCCGCTTGTCGGGCGACAGCCGGGTGACATCCCGGCCGCCGATGACGAGGGAGCCGCTATCGGGACGGACAAAACCCGCAAGCGCCATCAATAGCGTCGTCTTGCCGGAGCCCGAGGGCCCGAGCAGAGTCAGGAATTCGCCCGCCGCGATCTCCAGGGAGACGTCATTCAGCGCCACATAGGTGCCGAAGGATTTCCGGACGCGATCGGTGGTGATGGGAAGCGAGGTGATGGCCATGGTGAAAGCGGCTCCCGGATGCGTCATCGGTTCATCATCTCGTCGAAGGCGGCCTGGGCCGCATCGCCGTTCTTCACCCACCAGTCGGCTTTGGAAAAGACCGAGGTTTCGACATTCCCGGGCGCAGTCGCCAAGAGCTGCAACCGTTCTGCCGGGATCAAGCCGCCTTCATATGCTTTGGGGTTCACCGGGCCATAGGCAATGTAGTCGGTGAGCTTGGCACCACGCTCCGGCTTGGTCATGGCAGCGATAAGCTTCATCGCGGCGTCCTTGTTCGCGGAGCCCTTCGGCACTGCAAGGCAGTCCGTGCCGATCACCGAGCCCTTGAAGCTGTAGTTTGCGGCGCCGCCATCTGCCTTGACGCTTTCCGCCCGGCCGTTCCAGGTAACGACGAGGTCCGCTTCGCCGTCCTTCAGGATCTGCGCCGACTGCGCACCCGAGGTCCACCAGACCGAGACATTCGGCTTGAGGACTGCCAACCGGTCGATGGCGCGCTTCAGGCCCTCGGGGCTGTCGAGTACGGTATAGACCTCGCTCGGGGCGACACCTTCCGACAGCAGCGCGATTTCGATCAGATCCTGGGCATTGGCGCGTAGCGCACGTGTGCCAGGGAAGGCCTTCACGTCCCAGAACTCGGCCCAGTTTGCCGGGGGGTTGTCACCGATCGTCTTGGTGTTCCAAGCCATGACGGTGCCATAGGAACTGAAGGGGTAGCAGTAGGCCGATTCCGCGCCGGCCGGCAGCGACTTCGGATCGATAATCGAATAGTCGAGCGGCTCAAGCAGGCCCTGGGCGGCAGCCTGAGCACCTTCGGGCGATCCCAGATGGATGACATCGGTAGTCACCGCACCGGAGGTCACTTGCATCTTGAGGGCGGCGAAGCCGTCGCTCTGGGTTTCCTCGCGCACCTCGATGCCGAGTTCGGTCGCAGCGGGTCCCCACATGGCCTCTTTCATGGCAGCGCCGTAGTCGCCGCCGGCCGTCGTGATGGTCAGTGTCTGTGCGGCCAGCGGGCTGGCGGCAGCGATCGCGATTGCGGCCACGGAAAGGCCTAGAATACGAATCATGGGTCAGTCTCCTTTGTTCACCCTCGAATGACGATTTTTGGCCTTAACGCCCTATTTTTCTAAATCGTAACGTTACGATTGCGAGATATTTGCATTTCGTCAAGCAGAATCTTGCAGAGCGAAACTGCCCACTTCCAATCCGCTGGAGGAAAGGGCACTGTGTCCCATTGTCGAAACAAACAGGGCAAACCGCGAGCATGGCATTGAATTCCAGACCCAATTTGAGGCAGATCGCGACTGAACTGGGCCTGTCAGTGACCACGGTTTCGAGAGCGCTCAAAGATGGTCCCGAGGTCCATCCGGACACCATCGAGCGAGTGAAGGCGGCTGCGAATGCCGCCGGTTACGTGCCAAACCTGCATGGTCGGGCCTTGCGCACGGGTCTCACGCGAACGCTGACCGCCATCCTGCCGATGGAAACCCGCGACTACCTCTCTGACATTGCCAAGCTGCCCCTGATCGAGGGCATGACGCTCGCCGCGCGGGAAAGCGGTTACAGCCTGTCGGTCTATTCGACTACGCCGGAAGAGGATCCGCAGGAAAACCTTGCCCGCCTGATCCAGCTAGGCGGGGCGGACGGGATCGTCATCACGCGTATGGTTTCCAACGATCCGCGCATCCCCTACCTTCTCGAGCGCGGCATCCCCTTTATCGCCTTCGGTCGCACCGGCAGCGCGCTCGACTATGCCTTCGTCGACGTCGACAATGAGGGAATAGCCTTCGATGCGACACGCATGCTGCTCGACAAGGGATGCCGCCGCATTGCGCTGCAGCTGCTCACCCGCGATGACCAATACAGTGCGGCCCGTCTCGCGGGCTACACGAAGGCAATGGATGCGGCGGGCAAGGCGATCGATCCGCAGATGATCGGCCAAGAGGATTTCACCATGGAAGCCAGCGAAGGCTGGATTTCCCGGTTGCTGGACATGCCCGATCCGCCGACCGGCCTCGTCTGCGCCAACGAGCTGGGACTGCTTGGCGCCCTTGGGGCGACCCGCCGCAAGGGGCTGGTCGTCGGCCGCGACTTCCACATCGTGGTGCGCGATAGCACCCATATGTGCCGCTATCTCTCCGTTCCCCTGATCGCCCATGTCGTCGACATGGTCGCGATCGGGCGCAGCCTTGTCGAGGGCCTGATCCGCCAGATCGAGGCACCGGACGCACCACGCATACAGCAGGTCGTCGAAGGCAAGGTCGAGCACATGGCTGGGGTCTGACGCCGGGCCGAGGCCCGAGCGCCGGTCAGCTGGTGCCGAGCGGGCCTGCGCGCTGGCAAGCTTGCCGGTCAGCCTAGCGGTGCCGTCAAAGCGTCGTAAGCATAGACCCAGGCCGGGTCCTCCGGCTGCTTCAGCCAGGTATTGGCGTTCGAGATCGTCTGCACCTTGGTCGCGCGTTCGCGCCGGGTCGCTTCGTAGACCGAGAACGCGTCGGTATAGCCGGCAACACCGCTCTCTTCCAGGCAGCGTGTAAGGATCGCAGCATCCTCGATCGCCATGCAGGCGCCCTGTGCCATGTGCGGGCGCATCGGGTGGCAGGCATCGCCGAGCATGACCAGCCTGCCTCGGCTCCACAGGTTCAGCGGATCCCGGTTCCAGAATGGCCACTTCGTCACCGTTTCCGTGGCGTCGATCAGCGCCTGGACTACGGGATGCGATCCTCCGAAAATGGCTTCCATCTCCTCGCGGGAGCTGTCGACGAAGCTCGCATCGTGCTCCCAACCATCCACCGGTACTCCGGTCACATAATAGTATTCCTGACCGTTGCCTTTCGTGGCATAGGCCATGATGTGCCGAGAGGCTTCCCACCACCATTTGACACAGGTTTCGAATTCCAGACCCGACGCGCGCAACTTGTCCATGTTGAGGATAGCGCGGTGCCCGACCCAACCTGAGAAGCGTGGTTTTTCAGGTCCCAGCAGCATTTCGCGGATCATCGAGTTGATGCCATCGGCTCCGACAACCAAGGTTGCCGCAATTCGGCGTCCGTTGTCGAAGGTTAGCAGAACATCCCGGTCGCGCTCCTCAATGCCAACCAGGCGGTGCGCGAAGTGAACGCGGTCCTTGTCAAGAGCAGCAATCTGTTCGGCGTGCATGTCACCCCGATGGATGGTGACATAGGATGCCCCGTATTCCCGGCGGGCATAATCGCCGAGCTGGATGCGCGAGAAGTATTCGCCGGTGTTGCCATCGCGCGAGAACCAGAAGTCGGGATGCGCACCGATTTCCTCCAGTCGCTTTTCCAGCCCGATCTTCCGGAAGATCTTCATAACGTTAGGGCCGAGATGGATGCCAGCACCGATACGGGAGAAGGCCGGGGCTTGCTCGAAGGAATGCACGTCGAACCCGGCCTGCGACAGCAATGCCGCCGCCGCAGCTCCGCCAAGGCCGGCACCGATCACCGCGATTTCGACTGTCTCGATGGAAGTACTCATCCTGTCTCCTTTCTGAGAACTGTTTGTCTACAAATAATTATGGACATGGCTGCGCCTACCGGGCGCGCGCCAGATGCGGTCGCTGTCACCAGGGCGGAAGGTCGGGGGCGAAGCGTTGGCGCAGATAGCGAGCCAGCGCTTGCCGGTCGCCGGCGCTGAATTCTGTCTTGAACGACGGCATGTCCCTGAGATCGAGCCCGTCCGGCGCCGTCAGCCCCTCGTCAAGCACCGTGTAGAGTGCATCAGGAACCGGCGCGCGCAGCACCGCCGATTGCGAAAGCGATGTCCGCGCCGCCGTCACCGTACCGTCGATCGCAGGCTCGTGGCAGACGCCGCAGGCCGCCTCGTAGATCCGGCTCGCTCTGTCGGATTGAGGCACGGGGCGTACCGTGGCCGCCACACTTCGTGCCGTTGTAGGGCTATCGATGCCGGACGCGAGATAGCGAGCCATGGCGCGGATGTCGTCGTCTGGCAGCGCCGTGAGACCGGCGGCGATTTCCGCCATAGGACCCGAGGCCGTCGCGGTGTCCGAATGGCCGTGCCGCAGATAGGCGAAGAGCGAGGCCTCCGTCCATCCGCGCCCGCCGGCCTCGGCACCCTCGAGTGCCGGCGCATACCAGCCCTTGATCATGGCGCCGGTCAGCTGTTTCATCTCCGCCCCGGCGGCATTGCGCGGCGCGTGGCAGGCCGAGCAATGCCCGGCGGCTTCGACGAGATACTTGCCCCGGTTCCAGACATCGTCTTGCACCGGATTTGCTTCAAAGGGCCGGGCATCGTGGTAGAGGAGGTTCCAGGCGGCCAGCGCCGGTCTAAGATTCGTGGGCGCGATCATCTGCGCCTTCGGTGCCTCCTGTCGCACGGGCGTCAGCGTCTGAAGATAGGCATAGAGCGCCAGCATGTCCTCGCCGCTGATCTTCGCGAACGAGGTATAAGGGAATGCCGGATAGAGATTGTGCCCGTCACGGCTGATGCCCTGCCGCATGGCCCGCTCGAAGGCCTCAAAACTCCATCGACCGAGCCCTGTCTCCGGATCCGGCGTGAGATTGGTGCTCCAGATCGTGCCGAAGGGGGTCTCGATCGCCCGTCCGCCTGCATTCGCCATGCCACCCACCGCCGTATGGCAGGTCGCGCAGTTGCCGAGTGCGAACACCTGTCGCCCCCTGTCGAGCGTGACCTGCGAGAAGGTGTCGGCCGAGGGCGCCGCCGCCGGCGCGATCGCGCGATGCAGCGGAAGGGATACGGCTCCGAGCGTCAGCAGGCCTCCGAGCAGGCTGCCATAGCCAAGGAGCCGCTTGAACGCAGTCGCCTTCGGCTTGCGATCGCGCGCGTCGGGTCCGGCGACCAGCATCCGGGCGCCGCTCGCGATCAGGCCGGCCCGAACCCGTTCCGGCGTGAAGGGAACCTCGCGCATCCGCACACCTGTCGCGTCAAAGATGGCGTTGGCGATCGCCGCGGCACTCGGCACGGCGGCGCTCTCTCCTACCCCGAGCGGTGGATCGCCCGGGCGTTCGATGAGCATGGTTTCGATCTCGGGCACGGCCGGGAAAGACTGGATTGGATAGGTCGCCCAGCTCTGCGGGAGGGGCGCGATCTCGCTGAAGGTAACCTCTTCGGTGAGCACGCGGCTCGCCGTCTGGATCGCGTTGCCGTGGATCTGCTGGCGCACGCCGTCGGGATTGATCACCAGACCCTGGTCTTGGCCGATCACCACCCGCGACAGGGTCACCTCGCCGGTCTCGGTATCGACGGCGACGTCCACCACCCAGGCCGCCGATGCCGCTGCCGTTCCCGGAAAAGTGCCGTGCACATAGGTAGCGAAGGCGAAACCCTGGCCGAAGGCCATACGCCCCTCGCGTCGAAGCCTCGGGCCGTTTCGCTCCTCCCAGCCGGCATGCGCCGCCGTGCGGCGGACGAGGTCCGCCTCACGCGGATTGTCGAGATGGCGCAGACGAAAGGCGACCGGGTCCTCGCCTGCCTCATATGCCATCTCGTCGATGAAGCTTTCGTGTGCGAAGGTATTGGGAAGCGCCGAAACGCCGCGCATCCAGGCGGCCCGGACAATCGGCGCCATGTCGTGCACCGTGATCCGTTTGTGCGGCACCCGATAGGGAGGAATGATCGTCCGGTCGCCCATATCGGAGGCTCGGGGTTCCGGGCTGACCCGGCCGGTCAGCAGAAGCGCGAGGTTCGGCCCCCGGTTCGAGGGATACCAGGTGTCGATCGCATAGGCATGCAGGTCGCCGTCCTTGATGCCTCCCTGCACTTCCATAAGTTGGGCGGCACCCTTGGGTTCCCACAGGTGTTCCTGGGCACGGGTCAACTGAACCCGGACCGGTTGGCCGACCGCCCGGGAAAGGATCAGCGCATCGCCGCACACGTCGTCGGCGCAGTTGCGTCCGTAGCAGCCGGCCGCCTGGTAGCGGCGGATCTCGATCGCCTCGGCCAGCAGCCCCGTGAGCACGGCGAGATCGCCGCGCAGCATGTGCGGGTTCTGCGTGCCCGACCAGACGATCGGTGCGCCACCGTTCCAGTCGGCGACGGCGCAGGATGGGCCGATCGAGCCGTGCTCGTGATAGGGCCAGACATAAGTGCGCTGCCGGGCGACGTCGCAGTCGTCGATCGCCCGGGCAAAGTCGCCCGACCGGTCGAGGCTGCGCGGGGTCGAGGGGTGATCCTTCAGGCTTCGGCGCAGATCGGAGAGGTCCGGGATCTCGGGTGGCATCTGCCATTGTGTCGGCAGGGCCTCGGCGATCGCCCTGGCCTGATCGGCCCGCATGGCGACGACACCAAGGAAGTCGCCCTCACGAACGATCTGGACGAAACCCGGCATGTTCTGCACGGCGGTTTCGTCGTAGCCAAGAAGGCTGTGACCGATGAAGGCGCCGCTGTCTCGCCCCGAATAGGGTGGGCGTACCACATGGCCATGCAGCATGCCGGCGACATCGACGTCCTGTATGTAGGTATGCGTACCTCGGAGCTTGTCGGTGAGGTCTCGGCGGCCGGTCCTCTGGCCGACCACCCGGTACTCCGCAGGCTCCTTGACCGGGGTCGCGGGATCGAGTTCGAGCCTGATGGTCTCGCCGGCGATCAGTTCCGCATAGGTGCAGGCCCTCTCGGCCCAGCGAACGACACCCTCGACCGTCACCATCTCGGTCATCGGCCCATTGAAGCGCCGCGCGGCCTCCGAGACGAGAAACCGACGCGCCTGGGCCGCAGCCAGTCGCAGAGGAACCGCCGCGACCTGGATCGTCTCCGAGGCGATGGTCGGCCCCTGGTCCGGCGTAAGCGCGGTGTCGCCGAGTACCATGCACACGGCCGAGAGAGGCAGGTCGAGCTCTTCCGCAACGATCTGGGCGAGTGCGGTCTCGATTCCCGTGCCGAGATCGACGTGACCGTTGTAGCCGGTTGCGATGCCCTCCTGGTCGAGCCTGAGGAAGATCGCAGGCCCCGCAGGGCGCGTCTCCTCGACGATCAGGCTTCCGGGTTGCTGCATGTCAGTCATGCCGCCCCTCCCGCAAGAGTTCGACGGCCCGCTCGACCGAAGCTATGATTTCCAGATGCGTTCCGCAGCGACAGAGGTTGTGGCTGAGTGCGATGCGGATTTCCTCGCGCGATGGCGTGGGATTGCGGTCAAGGAGAGCCGTCGCGCTCATCACCATGCCGTTCAGGCAATAGCCGCATTGCGCACCCTCGCACTCGAGGAAGGCTTGTTGCACCGGGGACAGGCGGCCCGTGTCCGGATCGGCGAGACCCTCGATCGTCGTGATCGCTCGCCCGGTCACCCGTTTTGCCCGGAGGACGCAAGCCCTGGCGGGATTGCCGTCGACGAGCACGGTGCAGGCGCCGCATTGCGCCATGCCGCATCCGTATTTGGCGCCCTTAAGGCCGAGCACGTCGCGCATGACGTCGAGCAAAGTCCGCTCACCTGGATCGGACACAAGGCATACTGACCCATTCACGGTCAGCTCAAGCGTGTTCGTCATGATTCCCTCTGGGTTTTTTCTTGACCCTTGTCAGGAATTCAGCAGAAAATTTGTTTGTAGGCAAATGAATTTGAGCCTGGAGTTTGATTTTTTTGCGCGAAAGCGAGGCAGGTTTTGATTCTGCGGGATTTTTAAGCGCGCATCTTTCCCTACAGATGGGGGATCAATTGGCTCGGGCGAACCATTCTTTTCTTGACGCATGCCGAATGCGTGTTGCAGTTCAGTCCTGAGAACATGCCAGGAATGAGCTATGACCGAGCGGACCGACCACTACATTCTCGATGACCAGGTTGGCTTCCTGCTGCGACTTGCGTACCAGCGACACATGGCTCTATTCACCGAGAAGATGACAGGCGGGCTGACCCCGCCGCAATTTTCCACGCTCTATAGGCTTCGCGAAGCATCCGAGCCCATTTCGCAAAATGCGCTCGGGCGCCTGGTGGGCATGGATGCGGCAACCACAAAGGGCGTCGTTGAACGTCTCCTGTTGCGGGAACTAATCCATGTCGAGAAGGATAGAGAAGATCGGAGGCGCTACACCCTGTTCATTACGGATGCCGGTCGCAGGCTGCTCGATTCGGTGCTGCCGGAAATGCACAAAATCAGCCAGACGACACTTGCTCCTTTGACGCCGGGCGAGCAGGAACAGTTCCTGAAACTCCTCAAGCGACTGACATAGATTATTATCCATCTGAGTAAAAAAGTGACGGATTACCCCGATCCGCCACCGGTTGATGTTGAGGTAGAGCGTGGTCGAAAAGGAAACAAAGAGCAGAGCAGGAACGCGAGGTGTCGGAAGGCCATCGAAAGCAGATGGTTCCAGCGATGCGGCAGATCTGCGCGACCGAATCCTCGACCATGCGGAACTTTCATTTGCCGAGGCCGGGTTCGAGGGTGCCAATTTGCGGGACATCGCCGCCCGCGCCGGCGTCAACCAGGGGCTCATCCGTTATTATTTCGGCTCGAAGGCTGAACTCTTCGATGAGTGCTTCCGACGGCGCGGCGGCGTTCTGGCCGGTCACCGACATGTCAATCTCGACCGACTGCTGGAGAGAAACAAGAATCCGAGCGTGGAAGAGATTGTCTACGCCTATCTCAAGCCGCAGTGGGACATGAAATACTCAAGTGCCAACGGAGCGGCCTTTGTCGCCATGCAGGCGCGACTGCATGCTGAGCCGGAGGAGCACGCCCTGCGTTTACGCCGCGAAGTCTACGACGCTTCCGTCAAGCGCTACATTGCCGCGCTTTCAGAAGTGCTGCCCCACCTGCCGAAGGACATCATCAGTGTGCGCATGGCCTTTCTGGTCGGCGCATATCTCTTCATGTTGAACGATCTTGGACGCATTGGCGACCTGACTGAAGGGCATCTCACCTCATTAGGCAAGGATGAAATGCTGGACCAGCTCGTTCGCTTCCTGGCCGCCGGCCTGCGCGCTCCCCTCTAGTGTTTGCACAGAATTTAGCTCTGCGGAAAAATTGTGCTTGAAATTATTCATTTGAATAATTAATGTCTCCAGATCAGATTGAAGGAGCCCCCATGGGAAGCCACCGCATTGGTCTCATCGTGCCCAGTTCGAACATCACGATGGAAACCGAGATCCCCGCGCTGCTCCGGTTTCGCGAGCAAGTCTCGCCCGAGCGCTTTACCTTCCACTCGGCCCGCATGCGCATGAAGCATGTCACCAAAGAGGAACTGGCCGCCATGGACGCCGACAGCGACCGCTGCGCGCTGGAGCTTTCCGATGCTCGTGTCGACGTCATGGGATATGCCTGTCTGGTCGCGATCATGGCGATGGGCCTCGGCTACCATTGTCAGAGCCAGTCGCGCCTGCAGGGCGTGACCGTCACCAATGGCAATCCGGCGCCTGTCGTCACCTCTGCCGGCGCACTCGTCGAGGGACTGAAGGCGATCGGCGCCAGGCGCGTAGCACTGGTTGCCCCTTACATGAAGCCGCTGACCGAACTGGTCGTCGCCTATATCCGCAACGAAGGAATCGAGGTTGCGGACTGGCGCGCACTGGAAATCCCCGACAATCTTGCCGTGGCTGCTCATGACCCGATGAAGCTGCCGGATATCGTTCGCGGTATGAAGACCGATGACGTTGATGCGGTCGTGCTCTCGGCCTGCGTTCAAATGCCTTCGCTGCCGGCCGTGCCGATGGCCGAAGCGGTCACAGGAAAGCCCGTCGTGACCGCAGCGATCGCAACCACCTGGCAGATGCTGAAGGCGCTGAAGCTCGACACCCGCGTTCCTGGCGGCGGCACGCTGCTCTCTGGCGCCTATTGAGGAGACCCCCATGGTCCGCGGATACAATATCCAAGCTAACGGCATCCGCCATCACCTGTTGCATTTTGCCGGCGATGGTCCGGCCATGCTGCTGGTGCCGGGCATCACGTCGCCGGCAATCACCTGGGGTTTCGTCGCCGAACGGCTGGCGCGGTCCTATGACGTGCATGTGCTGGATGTACGTGGCCGTGGCCTGAGCCAGGCCGGCGACCTCGATTACTCGCTTGACGCCATGGCGGCGGATGTCGTCGCTTTGGTCACGGCTGCGGGTCTTGGAACACCGGTCGTCCTCGGCCACTCCATGGGTGCACGCACCGCTATCCGTGCCGCACGCATGGCGCCCGAAAGCTTCTCCGGGCTGATACTCGTCGATCCTCCGGTGTCGGGACCCGGGCGGCGGCCTTATCCCGCCGCGTGGGCCTGGTACGAAGATTCCATCCTGATGGCACAGAAAGGCTGTTCAGGTGCAGACATGCGCCGCTTCTGTCCGACCTGGACCGATGAGCAGAACGACTTGCGCGCAGAGTGGTTGCATACCTGCCAGCTGGATGCGATCCGCACCGCCTTTGACGGTTTCCACGTCGACGACATCCATGCCGATATCGCCCAGGTTACGACGCCGGCGCGCCTCGTCGTTGCGGGTGGCGCGACGGTGATTGGCGCATCCGACATCGATGAAATCCGCCGACTGATGCCAGACATCGAGGTGCGGATTGTCGAAAAAGCTGGCCACATGATCCCCTGGGACGACCTTGAGGGGTTCCTCTCCGCTACCCTCGATTTCCATCCCATCCGCCCGACGAACTGAAAGGCACCGAGCCATGGACCACGCGAGCTTTACCGAAATCTGCCTGCACCAGTTGAAGATGTCTGGTGTTCGCGAAGGCGAGAAACTGATTGTACTCACCCAGGGCAATGATCGCCTAGACTATGCCGACGCCTTCATGGCGGCGGGCCAGCGTCTCGGCGCCAGCATGTATCACATGCGTCTGCCTGCGCCGCTTCCGGTCGGCGGCTGGAACGTCGGCGTTACCGGTCTCGCTGCCATGCCGGACGCGGTCGAGGCCCTGAAGGCCTGCGACATGCTGATCGACTGCATCTTCCTTCTCTTCTCGCCGGAGCAGATGGCGATCCAGGCGGCCGGAACCCGCATCCTGACCGCCGTCGAGCCGCCGGAACTGCTCGCGCGCATGTTGCCGACGAAGGAGATCCGGGAGAAGGTCGAGATTGCCGGCGAGATGCTCGCCAAGGCCAAGGTCATGCGCATCACTTCGCCGCATGGCACCGATGTCACCTACAAGCTCAACACCTATCCGACCGTGACCGAATATGCCTGCACGGACGAGCCGGGCCGATGGGACCATTGGCCCTCCGGCTTCGTCTTCACCGGCGGTGATGACGACGGCGTTGACGGCCAGATCGTCGTCGCGACCGGTGACATCCTCCTGCCGCAGAACATCTATGTCCGCGAACCGATCATCTACACTATCGAGAAGGGCTGGGTGACCGACATCCGCGGCGGCCTCGATGCGGAGCTGGTGAAGTCCTACATGGCGGCCTTCAACGATCCGCGCGGCATGGGCATGAGCCATGTCGGCTGGGGCATGAATCCGAACGCGAAGTGGCACAATCTGGTACCCGGTGCCTTCCCCGGCGGCATGGGCATGGAACCGCGCAGCTTCTACGGCAATGTCATGTTCTCCACCGGCCCGAACAACGAACTCGGTGGGCCAAACGACACCGCCTGCCATCTCGACATCCCCATGCGTGGCTGCTCGCTCTTCCTTGACGACGAGGCGGTGGTGATCGATGGCGACATCGTCGTGAAGGACATCCAGATGGCAAGGGCCTGACCGGCAGAGCCTTAAACGCGGGAGAAAACCATGTCGCAGCAAGAAACCTACCAGGCCGCAGGCTTCGGCCAGCCCGTCCCCCGCGGTCAACGACCGGCCATTGTCGTGGTCGACTTCTCCTATGGCTTCACCGACACGATCTATCCGACGGCGGCCGACATGACGACGGCCATTGCCGCGACCCGTCGGCTGACGGATCTGGCCCGCGCAAAGGGCTATCCGGTGATCTACACCACGATTGCCTATCATCCTGGCGAGATTGCCCTGCTGCCATGGTTGCGCAAGGCAACGGGCATGGCTGCGCTTCTGGAAGGCAGCCGGCTGGTGGAGATTGATGCGGCAACAGGCATTCAGCCGCAGGACCCGGTGATCACCAAGAAGGGCGCCTCCGCCTTCCATGGTACGGGACTTGCCGGCCTGTTGACTGGGGCGGGTGTGGATACGCTAGTCGTCACCGGCGCCACTACATCGGGCTGCGTGCGCGCCTCCGTGGTGGATGCGGTGCAGAGCGGTTTCAACGTGCTGGTTCCGGCGGATTGCTGCGCTGACCGTGCTCGCGCCCCGCATGATGCCAATCTCTATGACATGGACCAAAAATATGCCGATGTGACGGATGCGGCAGATATCGAGCGCTGGCTCACCGGTCTTCAACCTTCCGGGCGCTGAGCCTGTCACTGATGCTCTCCGGCGGACGGCCGGAGAACTCTGGGCTCCGCGCAACTCCCGTTCAAACCGCTGGATAAAAGGCGGACAGAAACAACCGATCAATCTCTAGAGGGAAGTCACAACATGTCGAAAGCTGCTCTATATCTGATAGGCGTGGTCGTCCTCGCCTGCTACGCCATACCCTATACGCTGCTCACCAACGTGGCGGAATGGTATGGCTCCTTCCTCTTCTGGTGTGCGGCAGGTGTGGCCGTTATCGTCCTCAACATTCTGGCGACCGCCAGCTTCGAGGAGGACGAGGCATGAGTGTTTCCCTTGTCGTCTGTGGACTGGTGATCTACGTCCTCGCCTCCTTCGCCGTGGCCTATATCTCGCGCTCGGGCGAGTCGGCCAGCATGTCCGAGTATTTCATCGGCGGGCGCTCCATGGGCGGGGTGCTGTCGGCCCTGAGCTATTCGGCCACGACCTATTCGGCCTTCATGATGATCGGCCTCGCCGGTCTCACCTTCAAGGGCGGCGTCGGCGCGCTCGGCTTCGAGATCGTCTATTTCGCCGGGGTGTCGCTGGTCGCCATCTTCGGCCCGCGCTTCTGGGCCGTGGGCAAGAAATATGGCTTCGTGACGCCGTATGAAATGCTGGGCACGCGCTATGGCAGCCGGTGGGTGGCCGTTGCTGCCGGTCTCGTCAGCCTCGTCTTCCTCATCCCCTATTCGGCCGTTCAGCTTTCGGGTGTGGGATACCTGTTGTCGGGCATGACCGGCGGCGGCATTCCCTTCCTGTGGGGTGTGGTCATTTCCACCGTGCTGGCCATCATCTTCTCCTATGTGGCCGGTATACGCTCGGTGGTGTGGACGGACAGCCTGCAGGCGCTGATGATGATCATTGCCTCGGTGCTGGTCTGCGGTCTGGTGCTGATAGAGTTGGGCGGCTTCTCCGGCCTCTTCAGTGCGATCAAGGCGACCAAGCCGGAGCTACTGCAGGTGCCCGGACCTGGCATCTTCAGCTTCACCACCTTCCTCGGGCTGACAATTCCGTGGTTCTTCTTCGCCATCTCCAACCCGCAGGTGAGCCAGCGCCTCTACATGCCGGCCTCGCTGAAGGCGCTGCGCCGCATGCTGGTGATCTTCCTGTGCTTCGGCTTCGTCTACACGGTCGTGTCGGTGCTCTGGGGCTTCTCCGCCTTCGTCGCCTTCCCGCAGCTCGAAAAGGGTGACCTTGCCACCTCCACCCTGCTGGCCTCGAACTTCGTGCCGCCTGTTCTGGGCGTGATGGTCATGGTTGGCATTCTGGCTGCTGCCGTTTCCACCATCGACTCGATCCTCCTTACCCTGTCGTCGGTCTTTGCCCGCGATGTGTGGAGTAACGTGACGGGTGGGGCGAGTGACGAGCGCCAACTCTTCATCGGCAAGCTTATCATCCCAGTCATCTCCATCGTCTCGCTGGTCTTTGCCGCGATGGAATTCTCGATGATCGCCATCCTGTCGGTGGCAGCCTCCGTTGGTCTGCTGGTCACGGTTCCGGCCATCATCGGTGCTTTCTTCTGGCGCCGTGGTACGGCAGCCGGTGCGCTGGTCTCTATCCTCGGCGGCGTTGCCTTCGTGGTGTGGATGTACCTGACCGGCAACAAGCTGTTCGGCCTCAACGCTGGCGTGCTGGCGCTGCCGGTCTCGGCGTTCTTGTTCATCGCCGTCAGTCTCGTCACCAAGTCGAACATGAAGGCTGCCGACGAGTTCGTAGAGGTGTCTGTCTCCTACAAAAAGGGCAAGCTGCCCAATGCAATGCCTGCTCTGGCCGAGGAACCGGTCAGAGTGAACACGTAGCGTGCCTGCGAAGATAAGGCGGCTCCGGGGTCCGGGGCCGCCATTCGTGGTTTCAGAAGCGGGCATAGCGCTCTCCCGGCGCCTGTCGCAAAGTCAGGTTTGGCTCGCAGTTTGTGTCTAAATGTATGTTCCGGCGTGCGGAATTGGCTCCGACGCATATTTGGAACACCCCGGTTGGCAAGGATTTTTGGTGCAACTTTCTATCGGACGGCGCAGTCATAGGTCCCGCCTATCAGCGCGGTCATCGACCGCAGGCCAGTTCGAAACCGATACCACCGAAGCTCATCGCGGAAATGCAGCATTTGAAGCAAAGCTGGCAGCGGTGTCCCGGGTGCACGGCGCTATCGAATTTAAGTCGACCGGTGAGATCATCGACGCAAATGAAAACCTCCTCTCATTGCTGGGATATCGCCTCGACGAGATAAACGGCAAGCATCACCGGGTACTCGTCGATAAAGAACCGGAACAGTCCGATGTATCGCGCGTGACCTGCTCCCCTGATTGTCCGCGTTTATAAGTTAGCTCTGTTCATGTTCTGGTCCTGTCTGGACCGGGTTGCAAATTCATAAGGGGTCACGCCGTTGAGGCTCGTGTGCGGGCGGTTCAGGTTATAGTCGTTTCTCCAGTCTTCGATAATCTCCCTCGCATGGCGGTAGCTGGTGAAGAGGTGCTCGTTAAGGCATTCATCACGCAGACGTCCATTGAAGCTTTCCACGAAGCCGTTCTGCATCGGCTTGCCCGGCGCGATGTAGTGCCACTCGATGACGTGGTCCTGCTGCCATTTGAGGATGGCGTTCGATGTCAGCTCGGTGCCATTGTCCGAGACGACCATGCAGGGATACCCGATGCTGAGCGCGATCCTGTCCAACTCACGGCCGACGCGCTCACCAGACAGCGAGTTGTCGACCACCGTGGCAAGGCACTCCCGGCTGAAGTCATCGAGAACACACAGGATGCGGAACCGCCTGCCGTCGACCAGGGCATCAGAGACGAAGTCCAGGCTCCATCGCTGGTTCGGCCCTTGTGGGATCGGCATCGGTGCTCGGGTTCCCAAGGCGCGTTTGCGGCCACCGCGCTTGCGCACGGTCAGCCGCTCCTCCCTGTAGAGCCGATAGAGCTTCTTCCAGTTGATCTCGACGCCCTCCCGCTTCAACAGGATATGCAAGCGACGATATCCGAAGCGACGTCTCTGGCTGGCCAGTTCCTTGAGCCTTGTGCGGATCGCGACATCATCTCCCCGCGTCGACCGATAGCGGAACACGCGCGGATCGATATCGACCAGGCCGCAAGCCCGGCGCTGCGAGTAGCCCTTTTCCTTCATTGCCCAGGTCACGGCGGCCCTCCTTGAGCCGGGCTTCAGAAGTTTTTTCCGAGCATCTCCTTCAACGTCGATACATCGAGCATCGCGTCGGCCAGGAGGCGCTTCAGCTTGCCGTTCTCTTCTTCAAGAGCCTTCAGCCGTTTGGCCTCGGCCACTTCCATGCCGCCATACTTCGAACGCCACTTGTAGAAGGTCGCGTCGCTGACACCGTATTTGCGGCACAGCTCAACAGCCGAAAGCCCGGCCTGATGCTCCTTCTGAATACCGATGATCTGCTCGTCGCTGAAACGGGAACGCTTCATTCTCTGTCTCCTTCTCCGGAGAACAGACTAACCTCAAACCGAGGACATTCCAGGGGAGCAGGTCACGCGTTATGGCAAAGGCGGCGTTCCGGTGACGATATCGCGGAAGAATTTTCGGCGCTTCATTCTCTGTCTCCTTCTCCGGAGAACGAACTAACCTCAAACCACGGAAGTTCCAGGGCGGCTGGTCAGGGGGCGCGATAGCAGGCAACCTTGCTCTATTGCGGACGCCGCTATGTGACGATCGGTTCGGTTGGTGAGCGAAAACCGCGATGCTGGACGTACCTGTCAAAAGTTCAGGGGGGCATTGTCGACCACTTCCTTCATCACGAAGAAGGTACGGGTCTGGCGGACGCCTGGCAGGGCGATCAGCTGTGTGCCATGGATGCGGTTGAAGTCGGCCATGTCGCGGACGCGGATCTTCAGGAAGTAATCGAAATCGCCGGCGACCAGATTGCAGTCTAGCACGAAATTCAGCTTGGCGACCGCCTTTTCAAAGGTGCCGAAGCTTTCCGGTGTCGAACGATCCAGTACCACGCCGACCATCACCAACGCACCGCGGTCGACCTTCTGTGGCTCGACCATGGCCCTGACCGACTTGATGTAACCCTCTTCGAAAAGCCGCTGGGTGCGGCGATGGCATGTCGCGGCGCTGACATCAACCAACTGGGCCAATTCGGCGTTGCTGAGCCGGCCGTTGTTCTGCAACAGCCGGAGCATTTTCAGGTCGATGCGGTCCAGTTCCGATGTCATGAATGAATCTTCCGAAAAATATGACCAGTATGAAAGATTTACCACCTTGATTGGATTTTTGAATGGCTATCATGAAATATTGCGCTCAACTTAGAGAGCACCTTTCATTCGAGCGATGGTAGCGTTTCCTCTGTGTCGTAACAAGCAAAAGGGAACCCCATGCTGGAGAAATTCGAGCGTTATCCGCTCACATTCGGACAAACCCACATCGAGAAATTGGAAAGGCTCTCGGAGCATCTGGGCGGCAAGGTCGAGCTTTATGCCAAGCGCGAGGACTGCAATTCGGGTCTGGCCTTCGGGGGCAACAAGCTTCGCAAGCTCGAATACATTATTCCGGATGCGATCGCCTCCAATGCCGACACACTGGTGTCGATCGGCGGCGTGCAGTCCAACCATACCCGCATGATCGCTGCAGTCGCTGCTAAGATTGGCTTCAAGTGCCGGCTGGTCCAGGAAAGCTGGGTGCCGCACGAAGATGCCGTTTACGACCGGGTCGGTAATATTCTGCTGAGCCGGATCATGGGTGCGGATGTGCAGATGGTCGACGAGGGCTTCGATATCGGTATCCGCCAGAGCTGGGAGGAGGCCATCGAGGACGTCAAGGCCAAGGGCGGCAAGCCCTACGCTATCCCGGCCGGGGCTTCGGTGCACAAATACGGCGGTCTCGGCTATGTCGGCTTCGCCGAGGAAGTGCGTGCTCAGGAGGCCGAACTCGGCTTCAAGTTCGACTATATTGTCGTCTGCACCGTGACGGGCTCCACCCATGCCGGCATGACGGTCGGCTTTGCCAAGGATGGCCGCGAGCGCAATGTCATTGGGATTGATGCTTCCTTCACGCCGGCCCAGACCAAGGCTCAGGTATTGGAGATCGCCCGGCGCACCGCCGAACTGGTCGAGCTTGGCCGGGAGCTGACGTCGGACGACATCATCCTGATCGAGGATTACGCCTATCCGGTCTACGGCGTGCCGTCCGACGAGACCAAGGAAGCCATTCGGCTCTGCGCCCGTCTCGAAGGCATGATCACCGACCCAGTCTATGAGGGTAAGTCGATGCAGGGCATGATCGACCTGGTCAAGAAGGGTTACTTCCCGGAAGGTTCCAAGGTGCTTTATGCCCATCTCGGCGGTGCCCCGGCGATCAATGGCTATGCCTACACCTTCCGCAACGGCTGACGCCTTGCCGAACCATCCGGCGGGACGGTCGTCCCGCCGGATGTCTTAGAGATGGGAACGAGATCCGAGAAGAGCGGGGCGAAAAGCCGCCGGAGGATACTCATCAGGCGTGAACGCGTGACTGGGAGACGGTCGTGACAAGCACCGATATCGAAATTCTGAAATCCATCGAGAAGCAGTTGCTGTGGCTTGCCTGCTGGATGATCCACAATGTCAATCACCTGCGCGATAAGGGCGAGGTCAAGGTCGGCGGGCATCAGGCGTCTTCGGCCTCGATGGTCTCGATCCTGACGGCGCTCTATTGCCATGTGTTACGCCCGGAAGATCGCGTTGCGGTCAAGCCGCATGCCTCGCCGGTGTTTCATGCCATCCAATATCTGATGGGCAACCAGACGCGTGAGAAGCTCGAGAATTTCCGTGGCTTTGGCGGTGCGCAGTCCTATCCGAGTCGCACCAAGGATATCGACGATGTCGACTTCTCCACCGGTTCAGTCGGCTTGGGCGTCGCCGTCACTGCCTTTGCCTCGCTGGTGCAGGACTACATTGCAGCCAGACCCTGGGCACAGAAGCGGCCGCTCGGGCGGATGATTGCTCTGGTCGGCGATGCGGAACTGGATGAAGGCAATGTCTACGAGTGCTTGCAGGAAGGCTGGAAACATGACTTACGCAATACCTGGTGGGTCATCGACTACAATCGTCAGAGCCTTGACGGCGTGGTCCGCGAAGGTTTGTGGCAGCGTATCGAGGCCATTTTCAAGGCCTTTGGCTGGGACGTGGTCATCGTCAAATACGGTGCGCTGCAAAAGGCTGCATTCGCGGAACCGGGTGGAACGCGTCTGAAGGACTGGATCGACGCCTGCCCCAACCAGCTCTATGCAGCATTGACCTTCCAGGGCGGAGCCGCCTGGCGGCGTCGGCTGCTGGACGAGATCGGCGACCAGGGCGATGTGGCGGCGCTGATCGAGCGTCGATCCGATGCCGAATTGGCTGAACTCATGAGCAATCTCGGCGGCCATTGCCTGGAGGCGCTGACCGACGTGTTCGACAGCATCGATCATGATCGGCCGACGGTTTTCCTCGCCTACACGATCAAGGGTTGGGGCACGCCGCTTGCCGGCCACAAGGACAACCATGCCGGTCTGATGACCGCAAGCCAAATGGCCGAGTTCCAGGCGGCAATGCAGGTCGCGCCCGGAACGGAATGGGACCCGTTCTCGACCATGGCCGACAGCCGAGATGCAAGGGCGTTCCTTGCTCGCGTGCCGTTCTTCGAGCCAGGGCCGCGACGCTTCAAGGCGGAACGCATTGCCACAGAGGGGCCAGTCTTGCTGGAGGACCGCGTTCTGTCGACGCAGGCCGGTTTCGGCAAGATCCTCGATGCATTGGCCAAGACCGACACGGCGCTTGCCGACCGCATCGTGACCATCGCCCCCGATGTCACGGTTTCGACCAATCTCGGCCCCTGGGTCAACCGGCGAGGCCTGTTCGCGCGCGATGCGCGGGCCGATACGTTTCGCGACGAAAGGGTGCCGTCCGCGCAGAAATGGCATTTTTCGCCGGAAGGCCAGCATGTCGAGCTCGGTATTGCCGAAATGAACCTTTTCCTGCTGCTGGCCGCTGCCGGTCTCTCCCATTCGTTGTACGGCGAGCGACTGCTGCCGATCGGCACGGTTTATGATCCCTTCATCAGCCGCGGTCTCGATGCACTGAATTATGCCTGTTACCAGGATGCCCGTTTCATGATCGTCGGGACGCCGTCAGGCATCACGCTGGCGCCGGAGGGCGGCGCGCACCAGTCCATCGCCACACCGTTGATCGGCATCAGCCAGGATGGGCTGGCGAGCTTCGAGCCGGCATTCCTTGATGAACTCGCCATCATCATGGACTGGTCATTCGACTATATGCAGCGCGATGGCGATGGTCAGCCGGACGAGCGTACCTGGTTGCGCGACGAGACCGGTGGTTCCGTTTATCTGCGGCTTACAACGCGCCCGCTCGAGCAGCCCGCGCCGCGCAGCGATCCGCGATTCCGCCAAGGGGTGATTGATGGTGGCTACTGGCTGAAGCCGCCCGGTCCGAATGCCGATGTCGTATTGGTCTACCAAGGCTGCATTGCGCCGGAAGTGATTGCGGCGGCGGGCCTGCTCGGCGAGAGTCGACGGGATATCGGCGTGCTGGCGGTGACCTCCGCAGATCGCCTGAATGCCGGCTGGACAGCAGCCCAGCGGGCGCGGCGCCGCGGCGTCAGCCAGGCATCCGGGCATGTCGAGACCTTGCTTGCCGGCCTTCCGCCCCATTGCACCCTTGTCACCGTCACCGACGGACATCCCGCGGGACTTGCCTGGCTTGGTGCCGTTCACGGTCACCGGACGATCCCGCTCGGGGTCGAGCATTTCGGCCAGACCGGCACGGTGCAGGATCTCTATCGGCACTATGGCATCGACAAAGCGGGTATCGTCAGGACCGTGTCCGGGTTGACGCGAGGGGCTGCGGTTTCCGAGCTTCTGCTATTCCCATGAGGTTCGGCGACGGGGCTGCCCGCAGTCGGCGGCAGGTCTCACGAGGCTTGCCGGCCGGCGGCCTCGCGCTCTCCGCTTATCGATTGGCGGTATTCTTCGTAGATGCTGCCCTGCACGCGGATATGATCGCGCATAACGGCATCGGCGCGAGCCGCATCGCCCGCTTCAAGGGCCAACAGGATTTCGCGATGTTCCATCATCGATTGGGACAGGCGGTCGCCGAAGGAAAGCTGCGCCTGCCGGAAGGGCTTGAGGCGCCTGTGCAGGTTGCTGGCTTCTTCGGCCAGGAACCCGTTGCCGGACGCTTCGTAGATCATGGTGTGAAAGGTAGCGTTTTCAACGTAGTAGCGCTTGTAGTCCTGCGCTTGAAGAGCGGCTTCGCAGGCAGACGCGGCTTTGCGCAGAAGCAGCAGTTGTGCCTTGGTGATGCGACCGGCTGCCAGCCGCGCGCACCAGGCTTCGACCTCAGCCATCACTTCGAACATCTCCACAAGACGGGTGAAGTCGGGTTGGCGCACAAAGGCGCCGCGATTGGGAATAAGCTCGACCAGTCCCGTCGCCGACAGAAGACGCAACGCCTCGCGCAAAGGTGTGCGCGATACGCCGAAATCCCGCGCAAGGCGCATCTCGTCGAGGCGCTCGCCATCCTTGAACTTTCCTTCGGCAATCATCGTCTCGATACGTTCATAGAGCACGTCGGCGGTCGGTGTTTTTGATGCGGGCAGGTTCATGGCGGTCCTCCACGAGCATTGTCGTGCGATCTGGGGAATTTGGCAAGTTGGCGTATGCAATTATCCAAAAATGAACGCAATAAGAAAATATTGTATACAAAACATAAAATTCGAGTACGATAAAGACAGTAAATGCAAAAGCCTATAAAATGGGCAAAAAATAAAGGGAACGAGAATGAAACTGACAAAGACCACGGCTGCCGCCGTTCTTCTGCCCGCATTCCTGTTTGCGAGTGCTGCCTGGGCCGGAAAGGCGGACGACACGGTTTCCATCGCCTTTGCGAAGGAACTCGAGCATGTCGATCCCTATTTCAACACGGCGCGCGAGGGCATCCTGCTTGGAAACGCCGCCTGGGATGGCCTTCTCTATCGCGACCCGGCGACCGGGGAGTATGTTGGCAACCTGGCGACCAGTTGGACCTGGGTGGATTCCACCACGCTTGAGTTCACGCTGCGCGAAGGGGTCAAATTCCACAACGGTGAAGCCTTTGATGCCGACGACGTCGTCTATACGCTGAATTTTGCCATCGATCCCAAGAACGGCGCAAAGAACAAGGTGGCCACGGGATGGATCAAGAAGGCTGAAAAAATCGACCGGTTCAAGGTACGCATTATCACCGATGGGCCATTCCCGGCCGCGCTAGAATATCTGGCCGGTCCGGTCATCATTCATCCCGATGAATATTACAAGGCCGTCGGCCCGGCTGGCGTTGCCACCAAGCCGATCGGCACGGGTCCCTACAAATTCGAGACCGTCGAACCCGGAAAGCATTTCGTGCTGAAGCGCAACGAGGAGTATTTCGCCGCTGCCAAGCCGAAAGCCAAGGTCGGCACCATCGACATCCGCACCATCCCGGACATCAACACGCAGATGGCCGAGCTTTTTAACGGCACGATCGATCTGGTCTGGCAGGTGCCCTCCGACCAGGCCGACAAGATGGCCGGCCGGGATGGCTTCCAGGTGATCAATGCCCCGACCATGCGCGTCGGCTATCTGTCGCTCGATGCGGCCGGTCGCTCGGGCGACAAGAACCCGATGACGAACGTCAAGGTTCGGCAGGCGATCTATCATGCGATCAACCGCGACGGTATCGTCGAGGCGCTGATGAAGGGCACGACGGAAGTGATAAACAGCGCCTGCTCGCCCAGTCAGTTCGGCTGCGACAAGGGCGTTGCGACCTATGCCTACGATCCGGCAAAGGCCAAGGCGCTGTTGGCCGAAGCCGGCTATCCCGACGGTTTCGATATAGAATTCTATGCCTATCGCGACCGGCCCCTGGCCGAGGCGATGATCGGCATGTTGGCCGAAATCGGCGTCAAGGCGAACCTCAACTACATGCAATACGCGGCACTGCGGGAAAAGCGCATCAAGGAAGGTGTGCCGATCTCCTTCTTGACCTGGGGATCCAACTCGATTGCCGACGTCTCTGCCATCACCAGCGAATTCTTCACCATGGGCGGTGAGGATGACGCTCGCGACAAGAGCCTGTCCGATCTGCTGGAAAAAGCGGATTCCTCCATCGACCCAGCCGAGCGAAAGACGTTCTATACCCAAGCTCTCTCGGTCATCGCCGACAAGGCCTATTGGGTGCCGCTGTGGAACTATTCCACCAATTACGTCATGAGCAGCGACATTTCCTTCACGCCAACCCTGGACGAACTGGTTCGGTTCTACGAAATCGGCTGGAAGTGACATCTGCATCCTTGGGCCGGGACGCCGCTTGCCCGCGGCCCGGCCTGGATTTGAGCTGCTTGTTCTAGAGGCATGCCGAGATCGCAACGCCGCGAGATCGCCTGCTTGAGGGTTTCAGATGTTGAAATTTGTCCTGACCAAGATCGGCATGGCGGCGCTGGTTGCGCTGACGGTGTCCTTCATCAGTTTCATTCTATTGTTCATGGCTGGCGATCCGGCGATCGCCATTGCCGGCGAGGGGGCTTCGGGAGAGGTCATCGCGGCAATCCGGAGCCAATACGGTTTCGACCGACCGTTGCTTGTACAGTATGCCGACTGGCTGATGCGCGCGCTCTCCGGCGATTTCGGCATGAGTTACTATTTCAGGACCCCGGTCTCGGGCATGATCGCCGAACGGCTGCCGGTCACCATGACCATCGGGTTTCTCGGCATGAGTTTCGCACTGCTGCTCGCTGTTCCCATGGGTGTTCTGGCCGCCGCCTTTCCCAACACGATGATCGACCGGCTGGCGCTTGCCATCGCCGTCGTCGGGCAGGCGATCCCGAGCTTCTGGTTCGGCCTTATCCTGATCGTTGTGTTCTCGGTCAATCTCGGATGGGTCCCTGCCTCGGGAACGCGGCAATGGACCGGCTATATCCTGCCGATGATCGTGCTGGGCTACTATGCGACGCCAGCAATCATGCGGCTGACGCGGGCGGGCATGCTGGAAGTACTCTCCGCCGATTACATCCGCACGGCGAGAGCCAAGGGTATCAAGCCGCGGCGGGTTCTTTTCAAGCATGCCCTGCGCAATGCCATCATTCCGGTCGTCAGCCTAGCGGCGGTGCAGCTCGGCTTCATGTTCGGCGGTTCGGTCGTGGTGGAAACCATCTTCGCGCTGCATGGTGCCGGTTACCTTGCATGGGAATCGATCTCCCGCAACGATCTGCCGACAATGCAGGCGCTCATCCTGATCTTCGCGATGTTCTACATCGCCTTCACTTTCCTGGCCGATGTCTTGAACGCATGGCTCGATCCCCGCTTGAGGACTGCCTGACATGAGCAACACGTCCCTAACCGTCAGCCCCGGGCTTCCCGCGGTGTCGCAACCGCCATCCCGTCTGCTGGTTCGCAAGGCCCTGAAACATCGCGGGTTCATGGTTGGCTTCCTGCTCCTGCTGTTTGTTGGCGTTGTCGCGTTGTTCGCGCCGCTGATTGCCCCCTACGATCCGAACAAGCAGGACCTGCTGTCGCGGCTTGCCCCGCCGGTCTTTATGGGCGGCGATTGGAAACATCTGCTCGGCACCGATGCGCTGGGCCGGGACTACCTGTCGCGGCTGATCTATGGGGCTCGCGTCTCTCTGCTGATCGGCTTTACCGCGGCCCTCATCTCTGCCGTGATCGGCACGGTGCTCGGTGTTCTCGGCGGCTATTTCGGCGGAAAGGTCGACGCGGTGGTGATGTTCATCGTTTCGGTACGGCTAGCCTTGCCAGCGACGCTGGTGGCGCTGGCCGTGGTGGCGCTGTTCGGAGGATCGTTGACCGTTGTCGTGTCCGTGCTCGGACTGCTGCTCTGGGACCGTTTCGCGGTGGTGCTGCGCAGCGCCACCATGCAGGTGCGGCAGATGGACTATATCGCCGCCGCCGAAGTCCTGGGCGCCAGCCTGCCGCGTATCCTCTTCAAGGATGTTCTGCCGAATGTGATGAACCACCTGATCGTCATCGTCACGCTCGAAATGGCTCATGCCATCATCCTGGAGGCGGCACTGTCCTTTCTCGGGCTCGGCGTGCAGCCGCCAACACCGTCCTGGGGGCTGATGATCTCCGAAGGCAAGGAAATGCTGTTGTTTGAAAGCTGGCTGATCACCATTCCGGGCATCGCGCTGTTCATCCTGGTCTTTTCCATCAACATGCTCGGCGATGGCATTCGCGACGTGACCGCGCCGGAGGGCAGAAACTGATGACACACGCCGCCAACCCCGTTCTGTCGATCCGCAATCTGACCATAGACCTGCCGAAGGGCGGAGATCGCCAACATGCGGTCAGCAATCTGTCTCTCGACATCCACGAGAAGGAAATCCTCTGCATCGTCGGGGAATCCGGTTCCGGAAAGTCGATCACATCCTTCGCTGCCATGGGGCTCCTGCCGAAAGTTCTGAAGCCGTCGGCGGGCGAAATCCTCTTTGAAGGCCGCGATGTGCTGAAGCTCTCCGAGGCCGAGCATGCCGCGCTGCGCGGTAGCCGTATGGGCATGATCTTCCAGGAGCCGATGAGCGCGCTCAACCCGTGCTACACTGTCGGCAACCAGATCGAGGAAGTCTTCGAGGCGCATGCGCAAATGTCCAAAGCCGAGCACCGGGCCCGGACATTGTCACTTCTTAAGGAGGTGCGTCTTCCCGACCCCGAACGTCTATATCATGCCTATCCCCATCAATTGTCGGGTGGCCAGCGCCAGCGCATCGTCATCGCCATCGCGCTCGCCATGGGGCCGCGGCTGCTGATTGCGGACGAACCCACGACAGCGCTCGATGTGACGACGCAGGCGCAGATTCTCGACATGTTCAAGGAGTTGAGGGAAAGCCGCAAGGCCGGCATCCTGTTCGTCACCCATGATTTCGACGTGGTGGCGGAACTCGCCGATCGCGTCCTGGTCATGCAGAAGGGCGTGGTCGTCGAGCAGGGCACCGCCGAGCAGGTGCTCAACAGTCCAAGCCATCCTTATACGCGCATGCTGATCGATGCGGTGCCGAAGCGCCATGGTGTCAAGGGCAATCCCGATATGTCCCGGCCGATCGCACTTAGGGTCGCCGGTATTGAAAAGACCTATTCATCCGCCCGGACGATATTCAAGCCCGCTCGCAAGGTGCATGCGGTCAAGCCGACGGATTTTACCGTGCTGGAAGGCCAGACGCTGGGCATCGTCGGGGAATCCGGCTCCGGCAAGACGACGCTGGTGCGGTGTCTGATGGGACTGGTGGAGCCTGACGAAGGGTCCGTCTGGATCGGCAATTCGCGGCTGGAAACGACCACGGCCACCGGACGCCGCGACTTCCGGAAACATATTCAGATCGTCTTTCAGGATCCTTATGGATCGCTCAATCCGCGCCGTAGGATTGGCGACCTGCTGGTCGAAGGGCCGGTCAATTTCGGCGTGCCGCGCAGCCAAGCCATGGAAAAGGCGAGGGCGCTTCTGAAGATCGTCCGACTGGAGGAGGATGCGCTCGATCGATATCCCGCGCAGTTTTCCGGCGGTCAGCGCCAGCGCATCTCGATTGCCCGCGCCCTGATGGTCGAGCCGAAAATCCTGATCGCCGATGAAGCCGTGTCGGCGCTCGACGTGTCTGTGCAGAAGGACGTGCTGAAGCTGCTCGACGACATCCGCAAGGCCGTTGGCCTGACGGTGATTTTCATCACCCACGATCTGCGGGTGGCGGCCGAGATTTCCGACCATATCCTCGTCATGTCGAAGGGCGAGGTTGTGGAGTACGGCACGGTCGATGACGTTTTCGGCAATCCGCAACATTCCTATACGCGCCAACTGCTCGCCGCCATGCCAGGCCGCGGCTGGGAAGCGCCAGATATGGCAGCGCTTGGGCCTGCCGACGCAGCGAGGTAATTATTCCATGGACAGAGCACAGCTGATCGAAGCCGCCACCCACTATGTCGACGGCGGAGGGTTGGTCGGGGATCTGGCTACCCTCGTGGCGCGCCGCTCCGTCAGTCAGTCGGAAGGGCGGCGGGAGGATCTCTACGCCTATCTGCAGGAGGACATGCAGCCACTGCTGTCGGCGATGGGCTTTGCCGTCGAGATTTTCGACAATCCGCGCGAGGGCGGCGCGCCCCTGCTGATCGCCAGCCGTATCGAGGACGAAAGCCTGCCGACGGTTCTGGTCTACGGTCATGGCGATGTCTGCAATGGAGAAGCCCATCGCTGGCGGGAGGGTCTTGAGCCCTTCACCTTGGTAAGGGAAGGCGACAAGCTCTATGGCCGTGGCACCGCCGACAACAAGATCCAGCATCTGATCAATATCAAGGCTCTGGAACTGCTGATCCGTGAAAAGGGTAGGCTCGGTTTCAATGCCAGGATCATTCTCGAGATGGCCGAGGAGACCGGCTCCTTCGGGTTGCGCGAGTTCTTTATCGCCAACCGGACGCGCCTGGCGGCCGATGTGCTGATCGCCTCGGACGGTCCCCGTCTGGCGATCGACACGCCGACCATGTTCATGGGGTCGCGTGGCGGCATGTCGATCGACCTGATGGTCAATCTGCGGGACGGCGATCACCATTCCGGCAATTTCGGCGGATTGCTGGCCGATCCCGCCATCATCCTGGCCCAGGCAATCTCGACGATCACCGATGCGCGTGGCCAGATCCTTATCCCTGAATGGCGTCCGACCAGCCTGACGCCCGATATCCGCGCCACGCTCCGCGATCTGCCGCCGCGCCGTCACGACGCCGAATGGGGCGAGAGCGATCTGACGCCGAGCGAGCGCGTCTTCGGCTGGAATTCCTTTGCTGTTCTCGCCATGTCGTCCGGCAATATCGATGCGCCGCAGAACGCAATCGCAGGTTCGGCGCGGGCTACCTGCCAGTTGCGCTTCGTCGTCGGCACCGACATCAACGACATCATCCCCGCCCTGCGTCGTCATCTCGATTCCCATGGTTTTCCCATGGTCGAGATAAGCCCCGCTCGCGGCGAAGCCTTCCGGGCCACCCGCTTTTCGCCGGATCATCCGTGGGTGCGTTTTGTCGAAAACTCGCTGACGCGGACGGCGGGAAAGCGGCCGCATGTATTGCCCAATCTGGCCGGTTCTCTCCCCAACGATGCCTTTACCGACATTCTCGGGCTGCCGACGATCTGGATTCCGCACTCCCACGCCGAATGCGGCCAGCACGGCCCCAACGAGCATGCGCTGGTGCCGATTGCCCGTGAAGGCATGCAGATCATGACGGCGCTGTTCCTCGATATCGCCGAGAATGCCAAAAGCTTGAAGCAGATTGCCTGATCGATGGATTTCGTCCTGCTTTTTGTGTTCCTGGCCGCAACGGGCGCCGTGTCCGGTCTGATCGCCGGCCTGCTCGGGATCGGCGGTGGTGTCGTGCTGGTGCCGGCGCTTTACTACGTCTTCGAGTTCCTCGGCTATGAGAGCGACCGCCTGATGCAGGTCTGCGTCGCCACCTCCGGCGGCACCATTATCTTCAATTCGGCACGTTCGGTTCTGATGCATCATCGACGCGGCGCGGTCGACTGGTCCGTTCTGAAGCACTGGGGACCAGCCATTTCTCTGGGCGCGCTGGCCGGTGTGGTCGGTGCCGCTTCACTGCGCTCGGCCAGTCTCTCGGTCATCTTCGGGGTGATCGGCATGGGGCTCGGGTTCTACATGCTGATTAGCCGGCCGCACTGGAAACTGTCGGACACTTTACCGGGTCGGGCTCTGGCCAGCGTTTACGGTCTGGTTATCGGCTTCTTCTCGGCGATGATGGGCATCGGCGGCGGCTCCTTCGGCGTTCCGGCCATGACGCTCTATGGCATGCCGGTGCAGAAGGCGGTTGCTACGTCGTCGGGTTTCGGGCTGCTGATCTCCGTGCCGTCCTTTGTCGGATTTCTGATCGCCGGCTGGGGTCTTCCCGGTCTCCCGCCCTACACCATCGGCTTCGTCAACCTGCCGGCCCTGGTCGTTATCGTCGCCATCTCGATGACGACGGTTTCGCTTGGGGTCCGGCTGGCGCACTACCTGCCGGCCGCCGTACTCAAGCGGATTTTTGCCGTGTTCATCTCGCTGATGGCCCTCAACATGCTCATCAAGGGCCTCGGCGCTCTCTCGATGTAAAAAGGTATCGTCATGAGCAAGACCCATCCCGCCGATCTCGATGCGATGGACGCACGCCGGCTGATCGGGCAGCGCCGCCTGTCGCCGGTCGAACTGGCCGAGGCCTGTATCGAGCGCGTCACACAGCTCAATCCTGCGATCAATGCCGTGGTGGCACAGGACTTCGACCGCGTCTTTGCCGAGGCACGTCACGCCGAGCAACGCGTGATGGGCCATGCGACGCTCGGTCCGCTGCATGGCCTGCCGTTCGGGGTCAAGGACATGATCGATGTCCAGGGACTGCCGACCACGTTCGGCTCGGAAATCTTTCGCGACAATATTGCCGTGAAGGACGACGCCATCGTTGCCGCCATGCGCCGGGCCGGCGGCATTCCCCTCGGCAAGACCAACAATCCGGACTGGAGCGCCGGCGGCAATACCCGCAATGCCGTCTATGGCGTCACGGCCAATCCTCACGACACGACAAAAAGTGCGGCCGGCTCGTCGGGTGGTTCGGCAGCCCTTCTGGCGGCGCGCATGGCACCTTTGGCCACGGGTTCGGATACGGGCGGCAGCCTGCGCAACCCGGCAGCCTTCTGCGGTGTCGTCGGTTTCCGCCCGTCGCCAGGTGTCGTTCCCGGCGATACCCGCGCCATGGCGCTGATGCATCTGTCGACCAGCGGGCCGATGGGGCGCAGCGTTGCCGATGTGGCGCTGATGCTGTCGGTCATGGCTCGACCCGATCGGCTCGACCCCTATACGGTGGTCATCGACGGGCAGACGCCGTGGCAGGCCGATCGCTTTGGCCAAGGTCGACGCCCGGATCTGGCGGCACTGCGGATCGCCGTGACCGAGGATTTCGGTTTCGCGCCGACATCCAGGGTGATCCGCGAGGCTTTTGGCCGGCTGATGGCGCGGCTTTCCGACCATCTCGGCAGGGTCGAGGAGGCCCATCCCGATTGCACCGACGCTGATCGCATATTTTCCGTTCTTCGCGGCGTCATGTTTCTCGGCCTGCACCACACGCTGCTGCAGACACGCCCGGAAAAGATCGGCCCGAATGTCCGCGCCAATGTCGAGGAGGGGCTGAGTTATGGGCCGCTCGATATCGCCGATGCGCTGGTGAAACAGGGCCGGTTCTATCGCGACTGGCAGCGGTTTTTCGAAGACCATGACTATGTGCTTTGCCCGGCCGTGACCATCAGCCCGCGCGACTGGCACGAGCTTTATCCGACCGAGATCGATGGCCAACCGACGAAAAACTACTATCACTGGCTTGCCATGGCCTATGCCTCGACACTGGCCGGCCATCCCTCGATCACCATACCCGTCGGCCGGGATGCGCTCGGCATGCCCTTCGGCCTGCAAATCGTCGGTCGTCGGCATGATGACGCCGGCGTCTTGCAGGTGGCCGCTGTGGTCGAGGAAATCTTTGCGGGCGACGCAGTTTACGGGGTTCCCGTTGTCGATGTGGAGAGACTGAAGACGGCGCCAAAACTTGCAGGCTGCGAGGGCTTCATGGGATTCTAAAACACATCCCTTGAGCTCCGACGGGTGGCGCCGCCATCTGAGATTATTCCGCGACGGCCACCAACCCAGCCCTTCCTTCCTAATTCCGCGCGAGTCGGCTAATTCTCGTGCATGGATCTCGGCGCGCTTCATAATTCGCAGGCATCGCTCCCGGCCGGTATTGCCCGGGCAGACGGGCGGCTGGTGCGTGTCGTGGTGCCGCTTGCGGTCATGTATAATGGCCTTCTTGCCCTTATCAACGCGCATGTCATGCCGCTTGGCTTTGCCCATGTGGCGCTGGTCGAGATCGGGCTTCTGTTCGTCTCGCTGATGTATCTGCTCTATCGCGGGCTTTCGCAGGAATCCCTGCCCATCGTCGTGCTGGTCGGCTTCTTTGCGATCGTGATGGCCTATACCTCGGCGGCGAACGGTATGCTGTTCGTCGATTTCTTCCGCAATGTGCTGATTATTGCAGTCTTCTGCCAGCTCGGCGCGATGACGGATGGCCGAACCATCGAATTCGTCTTCCGGATCTGCTGTATCTGCGTGCTTTCTGTGCTGCTGGTGGAGATCTTCTTCACCAGGGTCTACGAGGATCTTCTCTATCCGGCGCTCTATTTCACCAACACCCGCGGTCTCGAGCAGATTTCCTTCGGCGGCTCGAAGATCTTCCAGAACGCCATCAACATTCCGGGGCGTTTTTCCTTCGGCCTCAGCGACCACCGCACGGCCTCGCTCTTTCTCGAACAGGTGTCGCTGGCCAATTTCTCCGGTGTGCTGGATGTCTATCTGGTCAGCCGTTTCAGCCGGATCAAGAGGTTCGACCGTTACCTCATGCTGTCGACCGTCATCCTCATCCTGCTGACCAACGATTCCCGTAGCATGTTGGCCTTTTCCTTCATCTGCCTGGGCGGCTATTTCGTCTTCCCCAGGGTCGGCAATATGGTTCGCCCGCTCATCATGCCGATCGTCATCTGCGCGGGCGCGCTGGTTTTCCTGATGCGGCCGGATGCCAGCGGCGACACCCTTGACGGCCGCATCGTTCTTACGATGAAAGGCTTCTTCAATCTCGATTTCGTCGAACTGCTGGCGCTGAACGTCCGCGAGATCGGCAATTTCGCGGACAGCGGCTACATCTATGTCATCAATGCCGGAACGGTCTTCGGCCTTCTCGCCTTCTGGCTCTTCGTTGCCTTCTATCCCGGCGGACAGACAGCCGACCAGAAACGCTGCGCCTTCGCGCTCGGAATCTTCATCTTCCTCAACATGATGATCGGCGGCACCGCGATCTTCTCGATCAAGGTCGGTGCCCTCATATGGCTTCTCGTCGGCCATATGAAATTCTGGGAGGGTGATGGGAAATTAACTTCGTTGCCGGATCATCAAGGACAATAGCTGTAGCATTGGGCTATAGCTCCCCTGGCGTATTGCGTTTCCAGGCAACGAACAGACAGCTCCCATGTGTGTACAACTGCAATATATAAGAGCGATTGCGGCTCTTCTTGTCGTTTACTTTCACGCAATCCTGCAGCTGCAGAAACTCAACCCGGATGCCTGGCTGAGCCCTTATCTGTTCGGCAAGAGCGGGGTTGACCTGTTCTTTGTCCTCAGCGGTTTCGTCATGTGGATCACCACCTGCGACAAGCCGCTCACCGTTGCCGACTTCTGGTGGAAGCGCATCCGCCGCATCGTGCCGCTCTATTGGGCGGTCACCATCCTCGCCGCCGCGGTCTCCCTCATCATCCCGCAGATGCTGAAATCCACCCAGTTCGACCTGCCGCATATCCTGGCGTCGCTGGCCTTCCTGCCCTGGATCAATCCGTCCGATCCGGATCATTACATGATCGCGCCGCTGATCGTTCCCGGCTGGACTTTGAACTACGAGATGTATTTCTACCTGCTGTTCGGCCTCTGCCTCATGGTGCCGGTGCGCCACCGGATCGCCGTCCTCGTGGCGCTGATCGGCAGCATCTTCCTGCTCTGCAATCTTGCTCCGGTAAACACCGCCACCCGGTTCTACGGGGATTCGGTCATCTTCGAATTCGTCGCCGGCGTCTTCTTGGGGCAGATATACCGGAGAGGCGTCTCCATCCAGGCGCCGGTCGTCGCGGCCATGGTTGCGGTCGGCTTTGCGGCGCTAATGTTCAACGATTATCTCGAACTCGATGTCCCGCGCGTGTTCACCATCGGCATTCCGGCGGTCGTCATTATCTTCTTCGCGACGGCGATCCGTATCCCGGACATGAGGGCCTGGCGATGGCTGCGGATCCTGGGCGACGCCTCCTATTCGATCTACCTGACACACATCTTCACGCTGGCCGGCGCGCGCATGATTTATCCGCACGCAATCGCCGTTCTCCATAGCGACACGCTCTTTGTGGTGCTGATGATGGCGATTTCGACCCTTGCCGGCCTTGCGAGCTACTACGTCTTCGAGGTTCCCGTCGGCAAGATGCTGTCTTCGGTAAACCTGCCCCGGGATAGCCGGGCCGTGCCTGCCCAGAATGCGTGAGGTCGAGGCCGGGATGAAGCCGATGATGAAGCGCGGAGCAGGCCGGCGTTTCGTCGTTGCCGGTCTGCTGCTGGCGATTACAGGTGGGGCCGCCGAGGCCGGCAATGCCGATCTGTGCTTTCGCGGCGTGAACCTCTCGGGCGCGGAATATGGCGAAGCGGACGGCAAGGAAGGCATCAACTTCACCTATCCCTCTCAGACGACGGTGAACTATTTCGCCGACAAGGGCTTTGACGCCGTGCGCCTGCCATTCAAGTGGGAGCGTCTGCAGCGCTCTCTCGGTGCACCTCTCGATCCGGTCGAGCTCGAGCGGTTGAAAGAAAGTGTCGCCGGCCTTCGGGCGAACGGGTTCACCGTCATCCTGGACCCGCATAATTTCGGCTATTATTCCGGCGGCAAGATCGGCTCGGCAGAGGTGCCGGCGCGGCAGTTCGCGCAATTGTGGATACGGCTCGCTGCCGAGTTCGCCAACAAGGACGGCATTGTCTTCGGTCTGATGAACGAACCTTACGACATCGATCCGAAGGACTGGCTGGAAGCCGCCAATCAGGCGATTGCCGGCATCAGGGCGGTCAAGGCCCGCAATCTCATTCTCGTGCCGGGCACATATTGGAGCGGCGTCAGCAGCTGGGAAACCGATTTTGGCAAGGGCGCGAACGGAACCGTCATGCGCGGCGTTCGAGATCCGATCGACAATTACGGTTTTGAAGTTCACCAGTACATGGACGAGGATCTTTCGGGCACCCATGAGGCCTGCGTGAACGCCGACATCGCCGTCAATGCCATTGCAAGACTTTCCGATTGGTTGCGCGCAAACGGAAAGCGCGCATTCCTCGGAGAGTTCGGCGGGTCGCAGGAACCGGCCTGCCTTGCCGGCTTGAAGCGGATGACCGCCGAGATGGCGGATGATTCCGATGTCTGGCTCGGTTGGACCTATTGGGCGGGCGGCGATTGGTGGCCGGAGGAGGAAGGCAACAATATCAAGCCGACTGCAAAGGGTGATCGCAAACAGCTTTCCGCGCTTGTTCCCGCCCTTTCGCCGGTAGCTTCGAAACCCGGCTGGTGTGCGATCATTCAGCCCTCGGGATAAGATTAAATTAACCATAAAGTTTCATGATTTATCGAGAAACGGACGTCTCGTGGGGGCAGCCTGCAGGACGTGTTCCCGCGCGACTGAACGCAACCAGTTCGATGAAGAGTGTGACCTGAGAGTATGGCCGGCCCCAGAACCGAATATCGGCACATGATCGATCGTTCCGCGCATTCGGATGGCGGGGTGAATGTCAGCCTGCGCCGTTATCTGGCTACGCCCGGAGAAAAGGCGCAGTCCGCTGAAACCAGGCCCGATACGCGCCGGAGCGCGGAAGGCAGCGGTCGGATTGCGAAGGAGCGCGCCGGTTTCCAGGCGCAGGATGACGCCGCTGCGCGCAAAGCGCCGAAGGCGCTTGCAAATGCACATGGACCGCGAATGGCCGCCGGGTTCGTGGAGCCTGAGACCGCAGCCGAAACCGGTCCGCTCGTCGTCGACCTCCAATTTGTCCTTGCCGCAGCCTGGAAGCGGCGCAATGCCATTCTCGCCGGTGCGGTGGTCTGCGGCCTTGTCGGCGCCGCCATGACAACCCTGGTTTCGAAGAACTACAGTGCTGCGGTCACCCTTTATTTCGATCCGCAGAAACTGGCCATCGAACTCGTGGACGGCGAGAAGTCGACGTCGCCGGAGGTGCTGAATGCCACCATCGACAGCCAGACGCGCATCATCACCTCCTCAACCGTGCTGGAAAATGTCGCGAAAAATCTGAAACTTGCGACGGATCCGGAATTCGTGGGCAGGCCCTCCGGAGATGCGGCGGCAGACATGAATACGGTCGTCGCCAACCTGCAGAAGCATGTTGAGGTCTCCCGTCAGGAAGGCACCTACATCTTCCAGATCAAGGTGAAGACCAATGCGCCCGGCAAATCAGCGGAAATCGCCAATGCCCTGGTCGCAGCCTATCTCAACGACACCCGGCTGAACGCCGAAAACAGCTATGGCAGCGTCAATGCCGGGCTTGTCAGCCGTCTGACGGATCTCCGGCAAGCCGTCATAGCTGCGGAGGCCGAGGTTCGCGACTATACATCGAAGAACGATCTCTATGCTGTCGGTGGCGATCTGATTGCGGACAAGCGTCTCCAGTCTCTCGACGATCTGCTGGTTTCGGCGCAGCACAAGAGCATCACCGCGAAGGCCCAGCTCGATACGGTATCGAAGCTCGATATCAACAACGTCCTGATCGGCGATACCGGAAGCGAAACCGGCAGTTCGAGGACGCTCGCAGACCTCAGGAACCAGTATGCGAGCCTCTCCGCCAATGTCAGCAGCCTGACGGAACGACTGGGGCCGCGGCATCCGCAATTGCAGGCGGCCAAGGCATCGCTCGAAGATGTCAAGCGGCAGATCCGTTCCGAACTCGAACGCATGGTCGTCGCAGCGCGCAACGCCTATCAATCCGCCCAGAAGGAGGAGGCGGACCTCGTCAAGGAGATGAACGTCCAGAAAGCTTCCCAGGCCACCAATTCGAGTGCCCTCATCGAACTCAGCGAACTGGAACGAAAGGCGAAGGCGGCGCGTGACATCTACGAGGCGGTGCTGAAGCGCAGCGAGGAGACTTCCGCCCAAAAGAGCCTTTACGAAAGCAATGTGCGCATCGTCGCCCAGGCCGTCCCGCCGCAGGCGCCGGATGGCCCGAGCCGCAAGGCACTGCTCATCGCCGGCGTGTTCGGCGGCGGTGTTCTCGGCTTCGGGCTGGGTGTCATGGCGGCGGTGGCATACGCCCTCTATGTCCGGATCAGGCGCCGTTCGGTCTGATCGTCGCGTCAGCCTTTCGAGCGCAGGGCCTGCGGCAGCAGGTTCTGGCCGATCCGCTCGAAGATCCGCTTGCGGACGAGCGGCTCGTTGGCGAAGAGCTTGGCCATCTTGGCAAATTCCCGCTTGACCCTGGCCCTGTGAAAAGCAGCGATGGCCGCCTCGCGTTGCAGCACGGCGATGCGTTTGGCAAAGCCGCTGTTTTCTTCCGGCGAAAGCTCTTTCCTGATCCGTTGCCAGAGTTCCGCAAGCGCGTGGATCAGGGGTTCGGTATCGGCGGTGCTGCGCGAATAGGGGGAGGCCGCTCGGCTGACGAGGCCGACGGGTGTGGCATAGACATAGAGCGCTTCGTCGATGAACATCGCCCGGCCGCCATGGGCCATGAATTCCAGGTTGAGGATCAGGTCCTCGCCGACGCGAACGTTTTCGCGGTAGCATAGGCCGTGGTCGACGAGGAACTGCCTGCGGATCAGCGGTTGCAGATATCCGAAATCATGGGTGTCGGGTGCGCTCGGCAGAACGAAGTCGATGAGCTGCAGACGGCGATCCTCGATCTTTTCATAGATCGGACCGGTCTCGATGCCGGCGGCGACGTCGTAGCCCATGATGTTGTCGGCAATGAAATCGGCCTCGCCCGCATGGGCAAGCAGACGTTCCAGACGGTTGGGTTTCCACCAGTCGTCGGAATCGAGCAATCCGATCCATGCGCCGCGCGCCGCCTTGAACCCGATATTACGCGCTGCTGATGGGCCGCCGTTCTTCTCGCAACGGATCACCCGCACGCGCTCATCCTGACCGTAGGCTTCGCACACGAAGTCGGCCGTACCGTCGGATGAAGCGTCGTCGACCACTACGACCTCCACCGGCACGCCCTGTTGCCGGAGCGCGCTATCGATCGCCGTGCGGACGCAATCCCGCGTATTGTAGGTGGGAATGACGACGGAAACCGTCGGATGGTCGGTCATGGAGAGCGTTCCGCCTGATTCCTTTCTGCTCTGTCCCACTAATGCAGCCGTGTATATTTCGATTTTATGAATGATATGTTCGACTTCTTGCAAGGTCGCAACAAAGCTTCTCCACGAATGCCGCCGCTCGCAGTGCAGCAAAGGAAAAGTTCAGGCTTTCCTCACGAAATTTCAACATTGCTTCGGCTAGTGTCCCGACCTGTCGAATTCTTGCAGCTCTGTTCGAAGGCCGAGCGAATGTCCTATTTTGTCCGAAACCTGCGCCGCTTCGCCGGCGAGCTTCTGGAAGACCCCGCTCGTGTTCCGGCCAAGGTTTCCACGGCTTTGAAGGTGAAGTTGAAGTCCGGCCTCGAGGAAGCGCTCGGCGCCTCGGCAGTCGGAGACCGCCTGGCCGCGCGTTACCGCGGGCGCGGCCTCGTGCTGATGTTTCATGAAATCCACGACGATGTCGAAGGCAATTTGCGCATGGGGTGCAGCCCGGAACAACTCCGGAGAGTTCTTGCGGCGTTGAAATCGGAAGGCCGGGATATCGTCACACCGGACGAAGCTTTGGCGCGCCTTGCCGATCCGCAGGCAAAGGAATTCGCTGTCCTGACCTTTGACGATGGTTATCGCGACAATCGCATCAGGGCGCTGCCCATCCTGGAAGAATTCGGCGCGCCGATGACCATGTTCGTGCCCACCGGCATGGTGACGCGCGAGGTCTATGCCTGGTGGCTCGGGCTGCGCGCGCTTTTGCGGCGCCATGACGAGGTGGAGATAGAGCCGATGGCGCGCCGCTTTCGCCTCGCCGATGCCCCGTCCAGGAATGCGGCTCTGCGCCAGATCACGCTGTGGATCGGCACCGATCGCGTCCGGGCGGAGGCACTAAAGCCGACCTTCGATCGTCACGGGCTGTCGCTTCCCGAACTGGTCGCCGAAGTTGCCATGGATGAACGCGAGTTGAAGGACTTCGCCACCCATCCGCTCGTCACTATCGGCGGGCATACCACCTCACACACATTTCTTGCCGGCCTGGACGATGCTGCGGCCTATAAGGACATAGCCGACAACAAGGTCTATCTGGAAAGTCTTCTGGGGGGGGAGGTCCGCCATTTCGCCTATCCTTACGGAACGGAAGGCGCCTGTGGCGAACGGGAAGCCGCCTATGTCCTGGCTGCGGGGTTCGCGACCGGATTTACCACGCGTTCCGGCCAGCTTTTTCCCGCTCATCTTGCCACACCTTCTCTGCTGCCGCGCGAGGACGCGGGGTTCGCCTACATGACGCCGGCCCAGATGGGGAGCCGATTGAACGGCATGCGCCGGGCGCTGGTCACGCATTTTGCCGATCCGGTGGCGGGTTTGCGCTAGGCGCGCAATCTCCTTTGGGATGGCCCCGGCGATCGAAAAAACCATCAAAAGGGGAACCTTTGGCTCTCTCCCGCGTTTGGGCGACCGGGAGGAAACCAAATGTCCGAAATATTCTGCGATATCGTTCCCCATCAGGCGGGATGGGTCTTCGTGAGCAAAGGTGTGCAATCCCCCCGCTTATCCCTGCTATCACATGGCCGTCGAGGCAGCGCTTCAACAGGCGGCCGATGCGGCTTCGGCAAGCCGCGATTTCGTCCTGCGCCGACAGGATCTAAAGGGGCGGATGCACCGGGTCGCCGATGAAAACGAGGCCGATCCGAGGCTGGAAGAAGTCGGTATTGCCCATTGAAGCCCGAGTCTCATCGCGTGATGCTCTCTGCAACATTCAAATCGACGTGAACCTTTTCTACGCCTGGGACAGCCATTGCTATTTCGACCGCGCGGTCCACTTCGGCCGGCCAGAGAACGTTGCCGCTGAGGGAGACCTGGCCGCCCTTTGCGGTAACGCTGACATCGCTTGCGTCAATGCCGTAGGCCGTGGCGAGCGCATTCGCGACAGCGCTTTCCAATCGCTCGTGATTCGGGTTCTCGCTTTCGATTTCCGGCTCTTGCTCGTGGAATTTCGGGGGTTTGAATACCATGTCTGCCTCCCTTTCGCCCTGTCGCTTCCGGCAAGTCTCCAGATGAATTTCGCGGTCTTTTCCGATGTTTGGTCAGGGCTTTTGTATTTTTCCAAAGGTCCAACGCCCGAGATGGAGGCTTTGTTCCTGCCCCATATTTGTGGCGGTTGGCAGCACGGGGAACGTGCGTTATCACTGCATGGTTGGCGTCAGTGGCGGGAGGCGTTATGATATGCGTTAAGCGGCGTGGTCTGTTCCGCGGTTTCAGCATGGCTTTGCCGAAACGATGAACAGGCTTTCCAGGCTTTTTCCCACAGCTTCGCTGAGTGTTTATCTGGTTGCCATGGCCGTGTTGTCCACGGTGCCGCTGCTGGCATTTGTGGTTTTCCTGCTGACCGAACTGGAGCGCAACGAATACAACGCGCTGAAGCGCGAAGTCGCCCTCGATGCGCAGACCATCGCCGGCAATTTCGAGCGCAAGCTCGAGGACATGGCGACCACCCTTCGGCTGCTCTCAAGAGCGTCTGAACTGAGGGCGGGAGACCTGGCCGCATTTCATGCCCGCACTTCCGACAGCCTGGGCGTGGGATCGCTCTACGTCTTGCTCGTCAATGCCGATGGTGCTCAAAAGCTCAATACCCGGGTGCCCTACGGTACTCCGCTGGCCAAGACTTCGAATGTCGAGGCGGTCCGCTCGGCTATCGCAGCCGGTCATCCGCTGGTTTCCGGCATTTTCTTTGGCGCCACGGCCAAACAGTGGGTCTTCAACGTCACCATGCCGCTGCCGGCCGAGCTCTCGGCAATCGCCGATGTGATCGTTCTGACGCAGAATGCCGGCGATCTCGCCAGCATGACAGCGACGGACGGCCTGCCGAACGGCTGGTCCGCCGCCTTGCTGGATGCGGACGGCAAGGTGATCGTCTCCAGCGGGCCGGACAACATTCCTTCGGCACAGCCGTTCCCGGAACCGATGTTGAGGCTGATGACCGGGAGCAATTCGAGCGCCGTCCTCAGGGAAGGCGAAGCAAGGACGATGCTGGGCTATGCGCGTGTCGGTGAATGGTCGTGGCGGGTGGCCGTCTGGGGCCCGGTTTCGGCGGCGCAGACTTCCATCGTCAGTACATGGCGCCAGCTCATCATGGGCAGCGTCGTACTCCTGGGGATCAGTCTCGGCATCGTGCTGATTGCCGGCCAGCAGCTTCGCCGCTCCATCCGCCAGATCGCCCGCATGGCGGAACGCATCGGTCATGGCGAGATCGTCTCGCCGGAGATCACCAAGGTGAAGGAGGCGAACCAGGTTTCGATCGCCCTCTCCAATGCTTCTTTCGATCGGGCGCAGGCCGAGGAGCGTGTTCACTTCATCCTGCAGGAACTGGTTCACCGGACGAAGAACATCCTCTCGCTTGTTCAGGCGATGATGCGCCAACTCGCCCGCAACACCGATAACGTCGAGGAATTCCAGAAGGCGGTAAGCAGCCGGCTGGCCGGCCTCGCCCAGTCGATCGAGGCGTTGGCGAAGCAGGAATGGGGCGGTATCCCCATCGCAACGGTCATCAAGCTGCAACTGGCCACGGTAACGGGCGACAGCGCACGGATAGAATTGCGCGGCGAGGACTTCCTGGCCAACGCCAACGCGGTCCAGAATCTCGGTCTGGTCTTTCACGAGCTTGCCACCAACTCGGTGAAATATGGTGCACTCTCCGTCCCCGAAGGACATATCGTCGTTCAATGGGAACGATTTGCGGATGAAAACGAAGAGGTCGGCTTGCGGTTCCGATGGAGTGAAAGCGGCGGTCCGCCAGTCGTCCGCCCATCGCGTCGCGGTTTCGGCACGACGGTCATCGAGCGTCATGCGGCATCGGCCTTCGGCGGCAAGGTGACGATTGATTTCGATGAGAAGGGATTGCGGTGGACGCTGACGGCGCCGTTTGCTGCCTTTCAAAGCAAGCGCGGCCTGTCCGACCATTCGGGATCATGACGGGCCGCTCTGGGCCCTCATCCGCGCCAGCGCTGCGGCCCGTTCCCGGGCTGTGATAAGGATCTCGCGTATTTCCTCGCTCTTTTCCGCGCCTGACGCATAGCCGGCCGATGGCGTGAGGCCGGGGTCCTCGGCGCCATCGCGCGTCAGCACCTCCTGCTCCAGTGAGCGGACCATTTCCGTCAGCGCCTCGGGCGCCATCATCGCCGCCGCCAATAGCGACACCAGAATTTCCCGGTGGGCGTTCAATCTGCCTTCGATCGCCTGATGTACCAGTTCTGCCATCGTTCCATCTCCATTCCCGTTGCCGCCCGCAATGAAGGCCGAAGGGCAACGGGCGGAGGCGCCAAAAGTTTCAAGTCGGAATCGGGCCGGTGACAAGAGTGCTCCTTTCCGGAGCAGGACTCCAGTCCGTCGGAAAGGGAGATCGGGTCGGAAGTTCTATCGCGCCGGTCGGCACTCCTCGCCGACGATCCGGCCGTCGGCAAGTTCCACTGTCCGGTCGAACAGGTCGAGCGAACGGGGATCATGGGTCACGACCGCCACGCCGGCGCCCCGTTCGTCTGCGATGCGGCGGAAAAGCGAGATCACCTGTCGCCCGCGTACGCTGTCGAGGGCAGCGGTCGGTTCGTCGGCGAGAAGCAGTGCCGGTTCGTTGGCGATTGCCCGGGCAATCGCCACACGCTGTTGCTCGCCGCCCGAAAGCCGGGACGGGAGGTTATCGACGCGGTGACCGAGATCGAGCGCGGCAAGCAGTCGGGTCGAATGAAGATGGGCTGCCCGTGCCGGAACGTCGTCTATTTCGAGCGCCAGCGCAACGTTCTCCACAGCCGACAGAAAGGGAATGAGATTGGCTTTCTGGAAGACAAAGCCGATGTTGCCGCGGCGAAAATTGCGCAACTGGTCGAGTTGTGCATCCGGATGCGAAACGAGTGCGCCATTGATCCGAACCTCGCCCTGGCTCGGCGGCTCCAGAAGGCCGGCAATGAGCAGCAGGGTGCTCTTGCCGGAGCCGCTCGGGCCGAGAATGCCGACCACCTCGCCTGGCGCGATATCGAGTGACACGCCGTCCAGTGCCCTAACCTCCGTGTCGCCGCTCTGGTAGATGCGGGTCGCATTCCTGACGCTCAGGACCGGCGGTGTCACGAGAGCACCTCCTGCGCACGGACTTTCATAGCCCGGGAAATGCCGAAAAGGCCCGCCGAACCGCAGATCACCGCCACGGCCGCAAAGAGCAGCGCCAGATCGGCCGGGGCCATGACCACGGTCCGGGGAAAGGCGGGAAAGATCACATGCGCCATGCCAAGTCCGAAGGCGAAGCCGCCGATACCGATGGCGAAGGCCTGGTCGGCGATCATCGATACGATTACCCGGTTGCGGGCGCCGATCAGCTTCAGCATGGCGATCTGATGCAGTTTCTCGATCGTCAGCGTGTAGATAATCATCGAGATCACCAGCGCCATGACGACCAGCAGGACCGCGGTGAAGGCGAGGATCTGCACCCGAAGCCGCCAGAGCCGCTGGTTGAGCAGCAGGTCCCGCTGCTCCGCCCGGCTCAGCACATTGACGTCGCCCCAGCCGAGGATGGCCTTGCGCACGGCCTCGATGTCGGCGTTCGGCTGCAAGCTCGCCATCACGGCTGCGATCTTGCCGTCCTTGCGCAACGGGTCGTCGGCCGTTGTGACTGCTCCGGCATTCGCTGCACGGGAAAGCAGGATTTCCTCGCTTGTTCTTTCCGCCGCGATATCCATGGCGTCGGCGACGGTGACGAAAAGCAGGCCGTCGCCGCTCGCATCCACCATGCCGTGGGTCAAGCCGACGACGTGGTAATCGTCCCTGCCAAGCCGGACCGTCTGGCCCAGCAAGAGCCCGGTACTTTCGTCCGCCACGATTTCATAGTGAGCCGACGACAATGGCCGTCCCGCCGAGTAACGCAGCCAGTCGCCCTTGTCATCGGGGAAGTCCAGGCCGGTGATGGCTGCCCGAAGGGCTTTGCCGTTTGCGGAGAATTGCTGGCTGTATTGGACAAAGCGGCGGACGGAACCAATGCCCGCGACGCCGGCCACGCGGCGGTCCATGGTCGATGAGACGCTCGACGCTTCTGCGAACGGGCCGTCCCGCCCGCCCTGTACGATCCAGAGGTCTGCGCCGATCCCGTCGATCACCAGCAGGGCGTCGGCAACGATGCCCCGGTAAAGGCCGATCATGCCGATCGAGGCGGTGACCAGGAAGCCGACGCCGAAGATTGTCATCAGGAAGCGCAGCAGGTTGAAACGGATATCTTTGAGGGCGAGGTTCATGAATGACCCTTCGGACTGATGCGCATGCCGCGATAGACCGCGTGCGGGCTGCTTACGACCTCGTCTCCGGCCGTGAGCCCGGAGAGAATTTCGATGCGGTCTTCCGAGGCGCCGCCGAGCGTCACGCGGGCGAATTTCGCCCTGCCGCTCTCGATACGCCAGACGCCGGGAAAGCCCGCGTCCCAGACAATGGTGGAGGGGGGCAGCGAGATGACGTCGGAAAGCACGCCGGTTGTCACCACCGCCGTCCCCCGCCGACCGATCGCCCAGGCATCCGGCAGGCTCTCCGGCTTGATGTCCACGGTGAATTCACGCGTTTCCTCGTCGACTTCGCGAGACAGGCGATAGACCGTCGCCGGCAGCGCCGGTTCCGTTCCGGTGGAAAAGCCGATCCGTGCCTTCTGGCCCGGCTTCACCAACTGGATGGCATTCTCGTCGAAACGAGCGGTGACCACGATAGTCCCGGGATCGACGAGTGTGACGATCGGCGCCCCCGGCGTAGTCATGTCGCCGGCATTCTGCTGGCGAACGGTGACGATGCCGTCGAACGGGGCGATGATCCGCGTTTCCGCAAGCTTGGCCTGGTTCAGGCGGACATTGGCCTCGGCTGCCCGCAGGTCCGCTTCCGCTTGGGCGATCACGGCATTGGCGCGTGTGACATCGGCCTGCGCCTGCCGGAAGGTGGCAAGGGCGCCGTCATAGCTCGCCTGCGTCGTTGTCCCCGCCCGGATCAGCGCTTCCTGGCGGTCGAACGATTTGCGGGCATTCTGCAGTGCTGTTTCCGACTGGCTGAGTTGCGACCGGGAAACTTCGATTGCGCGGCGCGCGGCATCGACCGAGGCCTCCGCCGAGGCAAGCTGGCTTTCCAGATCATCGGACGCGATCTCGGCGATCAACTCGCCTTTGTGCACCATGTCGTTGCGTTCGACATGGACGGCGACCAGCAGACCCTGGATGCGGCTGCTCACATTGACGCTGTCGAGGGCGGAAAACGTGCCGGGACCTTTCAGCGTCAGTTCGAGCGGTCCGGATGCCGCTGTCACGATCTCCGTGGAATGTGTCACGCCATAGCGATAGGAGAGAAAGACACCGCCAAGCAGTATCATCGCCAGTCCGGCGAGCAGCAGCCTCCGCCCCGGCCGGGAGGGCCGGGACGGAGGGCGGCGTGGGGTGAGCGAGGTCGGTGCCGGGGAGCCGGCCGGCGGCGCCTCTCCCCTTGTCGCGTGCTCGGGCTTTCCGGGCACGGGCTCAACCTCGCTTCGCCGCAGCTTTATGTCGGGAATGCTGGCCATTACTGCATGCTGACTTCGGTGAGGGCCGTTCGGCATGAGTCGCTGAGAGAGGTTTCATGCTCCTTCAGGCACATGGCGATCCTGCCGCCGCCATATTCGATACCCTTGCAGTATTGCTGGATGTCCGGCTTGCAGACGCGGGCGACCTTGTACGCCTTGGCGCGCATTTCAGGCGTCACCTGTGTCTGGGCCGACGCTCCGAAAGCCAGGAGGACGCCGCTGAGAAAAGCGCCCGCGGAGGCGACTTGCAGAATGCGGTGGAAGGGAAGGGTCATGTCTTTTCCTTTCGTTGCTGCAAATGGTGGTTATGGATTGAAGATGATGCTGCCGGAGCGGGTGTTGCCGCGCGGTCCGGTGACGGATCGGTTTACCGAGCAGCCGTCCCAGCATGGGCCGCGTGGCCGCACGACGGGAGGGCGATAGTAGGCGGGTCCGCGGCGATACCAGGGATAGGCGTGATAATGCGTGTGCCAGTAGACCTCCGAATAGGTGATGACGGGGATGGCGACGCGAGGCGCTATGACCGGCGTCACGACCACTTTGGTTCCGCCATAGGTCACGGTGATGTAGCTGGCCGAGACCCAGCCGCGTGCGCCGGCATAGCCAATGTCACACCATGTGTAACCGGCAAGGCAGCCGAATGTCGCGACGGGGCTGCCTGCGGGTACAACGCGAACGACCGGATAGGCCGTGCCGGGACCTGCGCGCAGGTTGACGTTGGCGGTGGCAACCGACGCCGTTGCCGCATGGGCCGCGGCCGCCAGCGGGATGAAGGCAAGGGATAAGAAAAAAGCCTTGAGTTTCATGTCATTCTCCTGGTGACTGCGTAGGAACGGAAGCGGACGATTTCGGTGGGACCGGCGACGGAGGCGCGGCGCGCACTGGGCCGAACAGGACCTTCAGCTTGCCGGCGATGGTCGGGGCTGCCAGCGCGTCCTCGATCAGCGAAAGCCATTCTGTGAAGGCGATGACCAGCGGATTGTGGGAGGTCTCGCGACCGCGCAGCCCGTAGCGCAGGATTTCATCCGGCCGTGCGGCGGCGAAGGTTCCGAACAGCCGATCGAAGACGATGAGCATTCCGCCGAAATTTTTGTCGAGGCAGGATTCGTTCGAGGCGTGATGCACACGATGATGGGCGGGCGTGTTCAGCATCCATTCCAGCGGTCCAAGTGTCGGTACCAGTTCGGTATGAATGAAGAACTGGTAGAACAGGTTGGCAGCCAGCATGCCGGCGATCGCCAACGGATGAAAGCCGACGAGCGCGAGCGGCAGGAAGAACAGGAAATTGCCCGAGATCGATCCCGTCCAGCCGATGCGAATGGAGGAGGTGAGGTTCATGCGCCGTGCGGAATGGTGGACGGCATGGGTCGCCCAGAGCCAGCGGATATGATGCGCGGCGCGATGCTGCCAGTAGTAGAGAAACTCGGTTCCGATGAAGAGCGCGGCAAAGCCAAGCGGCTTGCGGGCGTCGATGTCGAAGAGACGGTACTGGTATAGCAGCGCAAAGGGAACGGCGACGAAACCCGCTTCCATCCCGCGGATTAGCCCATGGCCGATCGCCACGCCGAACGAAGCGGCGGTGTCGGCGGCATCGTGGCTGTCATGATGCGACAGACGGCCGAGCAGGTATTCCATGAGCATGAAGCTGCAGGCGAGCACGGCGATCATGCCGCGCGGGGCCATGTCGGTCAGGGCGGAAATCATCTAAACGACCTCGGTCGGTGAAATGGAACCCGGCGGCAGGCGCAGGGGGCTGGAGAATAGACCCGCCGCCGGGCATCGCGGGCGTCAGTGAGGAGTCACCACGTCACCTGGCCGCTGCGATTGATGGTGCCGCCATACGGGCCTGTCGTGGTGCGTGAACCGGTGCAGGAATGGCTGGCCGGGTCACAGGCAACAGAGCCGCTGCGCGTGGCCGTATTGCCGTAGGGGCCGGTGCGCGTCACGGAACGAGAGCAGGAATTGTTGGCGCAACTGCCGCTGGCGCTGAGCGAGGAGGTTCCGCGCCAGGTCGTGGTCGTGCGATTGCGGGTCCAGGCGTTGGCCTCCGAAACCGCAGCGATCGTCACTATTGCTGCCAACAGGGCGGTCGTGACTTGCTTCATCATGGGCTGTCCTCGTGTCGAGATGTGGTTTACTTTCATCATTCTGTGATGACGATGCCGATCCTGAAGCCGTCGTGTATCCGCTGTATTGTCTGCGTGTTGCGAGTTGTTTCGCTTTGTCGCCGCTTTGTTGCAATTTGTATCGGCCGCCTCGAAGCGCTTGATTGCAAACGGTCTTCGCCTCATGTTTGGAGCGTTTTCCAGGGACATGACGACATGCAGACCATCCTTATCGTCGACGACGACACCGACATCCGCCGCCTGGTGGGAGACATTCTGCGCCGCGAAGGCTATGAGACCGAGCAGGCGGAAGATGCGAAGGAACTCGATCTCGTGATGCGCCGGACGCCGGTCGATCTCATCGTGCTCGATCTGATGCTTCCGGGGGAGGACGGGCTCAGCATCTGCCGTCGCATCCGGGCGCAGGAAAACACGCCGATCCTGATGCTGACCGCCAAGGGTGACGAGACCGACCGGGTGGTGGGGCTCGAGATCGGTGCTGACGACTATCTCGCCAAGCCCTTCGGCCCGCGTGAATTGGTGGCCCGGGTGCGTGCCCTTCTGCGCCGCGCAAGCCAGCAGCCGCGTGTCGCGCCATCCCGCCGCTTCGCCTTCGACCGCTTTCTCGTCGACCTCGATGCCCGCATTCTTGCAAACGACGACGGGGAAGTGGTGGCGCTTACCAGCAGCGAGTTCGATTTGCTCGCATGTTTCGTGTCGCGACCGCGCCGCGTGCTGTCGCGTGACCAGATCCTAGACTGGACCCATGGCCGCACTGCCGATCCCTTCGACAGGACGGTGGACATACTTGTATCGCGCCTGCGCAAGAAGCTGGAGGCCGTAAGCCCGGCATCGGGCCTCATCACCACCGTTCGCAACAACGGCTACCTGCTGACGGCGCAGGTCCGGCAGGTGCCGTGATGTTGCGCATCGGTCTTTCCGTCCGCCTCGTCGCGATTGCCGGAATAGCCCTGCTGCTGATGTGGCTGGCGCTTCTGTCGTCCTTCTACCTGTCCAATGGCTTGAAATCGGCAGCAAGTCTTCCTTCTGCCGGCCAGATCTCCGCCATTGCCCGCATGGTTCGGGGGGCCGGACCCGAAGAGTTGCCTCTCGTTCTGCAGGCATTGAATTCCGCCATACTGACCGTTCATGTCGAGCCGGATCTCGCGGGTTCGCAGGCGGGGCTTGAAGACGACGTTTTGTCCGAACCTCGGTTTGCGCCCTACAGGCAGGCACTCGGCGAGGATCTTCTAGCCATAACGCGCCTGTCTCGAAGCGGCGAACGCTCGCCTTTACCGCGGTTTTTCGGCGGGCCGGGCAATCCGGTGGAGTTTGCCATCGCCCTGAAGGGGTCGGAAGTCCTTGTCATCCAGACGCGGACGCCTTTCCTTGTTGCTGTCTTCGGCCTGCCGGCAGGCCTGGGAGCCGGTCTAGTCGGGACCCTCGTTGCGTTGGGAGCCTTCGTCCTGCTCAATCACGAACTGCGTCCCCTGCGTCGACTGGCTGCTGCCGTGGATCGCATCGATCCGGCATCCGAACCGGTGCCGATTCCGGATGTCCGCTTTGTTGCACCCGAGACCCGTTCGCTCATTCACGCCTTCGAGCGGTTGCAGACGCGCCTGCATGCGATGATCCGGGCACGCTTCGCGCTGATCGGCGGTGTGCAGCACGACGTGCGCAGTTTCGCTACCCGCCTGCGGCTGAGGGCGGAGCAGATACCCGACGATGCCGAGCGCGAACGGGCCATAGCCGATATCGCCGACATGATCGCGCTGCTCGACAATGCGCTTCTGGCCGGCCGCGCCGGAGCCGGCGGTCTCGATGAAGAACTGCTGGAAATCGCGCCGATCATCGAGGCGGAAGTGCAGGATGGCGCCGGAACCGCGCCCCGCGGCAGCTTGCGAATTTCCCCTGCAGCTCGTGATGCACTCGTCCTCGGAGACAGGCTCGCCCTGCGCCGCATCGTGTCCAATCTCGTCGACAATGCCGTGAAATATGGAGGCCTCGCCCGTGTCTCCCTCGATGTCGATGGCGCCTTCGTTTCTCTGATCGTGGACGATAACGGTCCGGGCATTCCCGCTGCCGAACGGGAAGTTTTGTTTGAACCTTTCGTCCGGCTGGAACCATCGCGAGCCCGCAAGACGGGCGGAGCAGGACTTGGCCTTGCCGTCGTGCGTACGCTTGTGGAAGCCCAGGGCGGGCAGATCGGCGTCGGCGAAGCCGAAGGCGGAGGGGCGCGCTTCACGGTTCGCCTGCCGCTCTTCACTGCGGGACATTCGCGTTCGTCTTTCCGCAGTTAGGCGCGGCTTGACCCGGCGGGCTGTCGTTTTCCCCGTTGGTTATCATCCAGTCGTCAAGAAGGCGTCCTATTCAGCCCGGGAAGGAAAGATGGTTCCAGGCGTTACGCCATGAAGCCGCAACGAGAAGGCTGATCCCGATGCACACGACCGAAGACGATGCACGCTACGACTTTGCCCATGCCTTGACGTTGGAGGCGGGAGAACTGGCGCTCGCCCATTTCCGCAATCTGGAAGCGCTGCAGGTCGAGGAGAAGAAGAGCGGCCAGGACGTCGTCAGCATTGCCGACCGCGAGGTCGAGGACCTGATCCGCAGTCGTATAGCCGCCGCTTTTCCCGATGACGGATTTCTCGGCGAGGAAACCGGCCTGACCGACGGCAGGAGCGGCTACCGCTGGGTGGTCGACCCCATAGACGGTACGAGTTGTTTCCTGCATGGTTACCGGGAGTGGTGCGTTTCCGTGGCGCTGATGAAAGGTGACGAGACCGTTGCCGGTTTCGTCTGCCAGCCGACGGTCGATGAGTTCTTTACCGCCCGAAAGGGAGCGGGCGCCTTCCTCAACGGCAAGCCGATCAAGGTCGATGCGAGGGCGACGATCGCCAACGCATTGCTTGGTCTTGGCGCGAATGTCCGCATCCCCGCCCGCTCCGTCAGCTGTTTTGTCGAAGTGTTGCTGGAGGCCGGTGGCATGTTTATCCGCAGCGGATCGGGCGCATTGATGTTGACTCATGTCGCCTGCGGTCGCCTTGCCGGTTACTACGAACCGCATATCAATGCATGGGACTGCCTTGCCGCGCTTTGTCTGATCCGCGAGGCAGGCGGCTGGACGGCGGATTTCCCCGGATCGAACGGTCTGATGGCAGGTGCGAAGGTGGTCGCTTCCGCTCCGCAGATGCGGGGTGAGTTGGAGGCGCTGATCGAGCTTGCCGCCAGTCGCGCATCCCTCTGAAATGACGTGCGGCACGTGCCGGGCGCTTCCAACGTCTTTTGCAGTGCAAAAAAGATTAGAAATGACGCTGCGTTAAGGGATTTATTAACCTTCGGGCAAGGAATTAACCATAAAGATTGAAGGACACGTCGGAGAGGGACTCCCACCAGGGGCGTTTCCGTCGGGCATGACGCCATCCCGTCGTACCGGTTTCGGTCCGGTATGAAAAGCATTGAGACACGTCCGGGGTAAGCCTTCGCTGAAAGCGATACCGTCTGCCGCATCTTCCGATGCCGCTGAAACGCGTATCAGCACATTCGATGACAGACCCGGAAATGAACTGGCCGGCCCTTGCGGGCGGCCCGCAACGGGGATGGCAGTGGGGCAGGTTTCGCCGTCAGATCGGCCGGCAGGTACACAGGCAGGCAGCCTGCGCGACCGGCTGCGTTTTGCCGGCCTCGACGACAGTCTCTGCGATCTTCTCCGCCAGCACCGCCATGTGCTCGAACCCAGCCTCAAGATGGGGCTTCGCGATCTTTTCCAGCGTCTTCAGACCTTTCCTGATGCGGCTCGCAACTTCGCCAGCGAGCGGCAGTTCGAGCGGCTGCACGACCTGCTTGCCTCCCACTGGGAGGTACTCACCGACGCCCGCTTCGATGCCCTTTATGCCGAACGGGTCAAGGTGCTCTCCGATACCGAAAGCCGCATGGGTCTTGATCCGCGCTGGCATGTCGCCGGCCACGGCGTCGTGCTGGAGCATCTGCTCGGCGCGGTTATGCAGGATCTCGCCGGACGCAGCCTTTTACCCGCCGGCCGCAAGAAGGCCCGTGACATTGCAGATCTGGTCGGCGCCATCGTCCGGCTGGTGATGGTCGATGTCGAGATTGCCGTTTCGCTGCGCTTCAACGAACTGCGCATCAGGCATCATCGGGAACTTGCCGCCCAGCGCGAGAAGGATCGTGCAGCCTTCGAGGAAGTCTTTGCACCCGTCATCGACGCCCTTGCCGAGCGGGACCTGACCGTTCGTATTCCCGAGGGTGTTCCGGAAGTCCAGGCGGGCCTCGCCGGCCGGATGAACGCCGCGCTCGACCAGTTGCAACAGGCCTTTCTGGTCTCCGAGGAAAAGGCGCGTCTGGCCGAGATGTCGGCGTCCGAATTCGCCTCGTCAGCCGGGGATTTTTCCGGCCGGGCCGGCAATCAGTCGGAAAGACTGGCGGATACCGCCCGTGTTCTGGATGCGCTGACGGCTGGTGTTCGCGAAAATGCCGATAAGACGAAGGCCGCGGAAGAGAGCGTCGCGCTTACCCGCAACTCGGTTGAGGCGAGCGGCAATGTTGCCGGTCAGGCGATTTCGGCCATGTCCGACATCGAGGCTTCGGCGGAACAGATCGGCCATATCATCGGTGCCATCGACGACATCGCATTCCAGACCAATCTTCTCGCGCTCAATGCAGGGATCGAGGCTGCGCGCGCCGGTGACAGCGGACGTGGCTTTGCCGTCGTCGCACAGGAAGTTCGTGCTCTCGCCCAACGCTCGGCGGATGCCGCGCGCGAGATCAAGACCCTTGTCGCCACCACCAAGGCCCAGGTCGAAGCGGGTGTCGACATGGTTGCGCGTACCCAGGAGGCGATCGGCGCCATCGTCAGCCAGGTTGGCGGCATCAGCGGCGTCGTATCGGATATCGCCCGCGAAACCGCGAGCCAGGCGACGGGTCTGGAGACAGTCGCCGGCGCGGTTTCCGCCCTTGGCACGGAAGCTGCTGAAAATGCCGAGCGCGCGCGCCGCTCCTGTGAGGGCACGGATCGGCTGCACACCGTCATCCTCGAACTCGGCCGCACGATCCGCGAATTCCATATCGAGCGAAAGGGCAGGGCGCCGAAGGCCGCTCGCCCCGAGATCCAGATCGCCGGGTCGGCGACATCCGCCAGTACTGCGGAAACGCAGCGGCCGCTTGCCGCCGTTCCGGAGGAACTGACGTTCGACGACGGTTTTGATTTCCCGATCGGGATCGCAGGGCTCGGAGGTTGAGGGGATTGTTTACCACCTTCGGGTACACAGGAAATATCGGGCGGGCTATGCGACCTGCGGAGCGACGGAAGAACGCATCGTCGCGCGGCAGGCAATCCCATGATGTCCGGCGGCTCGTAAGACAAGGAAAGAACTGATGGCAAGCAAGAAAGGCGAACAGAAGAGTCTGAAACTGTCCGCGGTGCTGGATCTGAACGAAGCCTCCGGCCTTCGGGATAACCTGATGTCCCTGCGTGGCGGTGCGCTGGCGATCGATGCTTCGGGCGTCGAGCGTGTCGGTGCGCAGTGCGTGCAGATCCTCATGGCCGGTGCAAAGGCATGGGAGGCCGACAAGCAGCCCTTCTCGTTCGTGAAGGTCTCCGACGCCTTCACCAAGACACTTCAACTGATTGGCGTGAACATTGATCATCTGCTCGCTAAGGAGAGCCGGTAATGAAGAAAAAAGTACTCACCGTGGATGACTCCAGAACCATCCGAAACATGCTGCTGGTGACCCTCAACAATGCAGGCTTTGAAACCATCCAGGCCGAAGACGGCGTGGAAGGCCTCGAGGTTCTCGAGGAAGCCAATCCCGACGTGATCGTCACCGATATCAACATGCCGCGTCTCGATGGCTTCGGCTTTATCGAAGGCGTTCGCCGCAACGAGAAATACCGTGCCGTTCCGATTCTGGTTCTCACCACGGAAAGCGACGCGGAAAAGAAGAACCGCGCTCGTCAGGCGGGCGCGACCGGCTGGATCGTCAAGCCTTTCGATCCGACCAAACTGATCGATGCCATCGAGCGTGTAACCGCCTAAGCCGGGATTTTCTCCTATGGATATGAACGAAATCAAAGAGATCTTTTTCCAGGAATGCGAGGAGCAACTCGCGGAACTGGAATCCGGTCTTCTGAAAATGAATGACGGGGATCGCGACCCGGAGACGGTAAACGCCGTGTTCCGTGCCGTTCACTCGATCAAGGGCGGTGCGGGCGCATTCGGTCTGGACGACCTCGTGTCCTTCGCGCACGTCTTTGAAACGACTCTTGATTGCGTTCGTTCCAACAAGCTGGAGCCCGGCCCGGAAGTCATGAAGGTCATGCTCAAGTCGGCCGACGTCCTGGCCGACCTGGTCAGCGCCTCCCGCGACGGCGGCAGCGTCGATGCCGCCCGTTCGAGCGGCCTCGTCAAGGAACTGGAAGCCCTGGCGAACGGCGAAGTACCGGTCGCCTCCGCTCCGGCGGCTGCAGCCCCCAAGCCCGCGGCGAAAGCCGCCCCCAAGGCTGCTGCTGCGCCGGCCGCCCCCGCTGCCGCTCCCACGGACGACAGCGGCTTCCAGCCGATCCCCTTTACCTTCGACGGCTTCGGCGAAGAGGAAGAGCCCGCGATCGTGGCTTCCACCTTCGATGTCACCTTCAAGCCGCGTCGCGAACTCTATTCCAAGGGCAACGAAGCTGCACTGCTGCTGCGCGATCTCTCCCGCATCGGGGAGATGAGCATCCATTGCGCGATGGACGACTTGCCGTCCCTCGACGATATGGATCCGGAAGCCGCGTACTTTTCCTGGAAAATCCAGATCAAGACGGACAAGGGCGAGGAGGGCATCCGGCAGGTCTTCGAATTCGCCGAATGGGATTGCGATCTCGAGGTCAAGCTGCATGAGGCCGACACGGGCGCTGCCACCGGAGAAGAACCGCCGATGGTTCCGGTCCCGTTCGATCTCTCCATCCTCGACGATGCCGCCGAGGCGCGCGAGAGCGCGGAAGAACAACAGGCCGACGCCGGTGCCGTGGTCTCGGCTGCCGTCGAGGCGGCCGAAACGGCAAGCAACGTGATGAAGCTTGCCGCCGGCGGGGCCAAGGCCGAAAAGAAGGAAACGCCTGCCGCCGCTGCGGCCGCAGCCGCAGCCGCCGCACAGAACGCCCAGAACAATGCCGCAGGACAGACGATCCGCGTCGACCTCGACCGCGTCGATCGCCTTATCAACCTCGTCGGCGAGCTCGTCATCAACCAGGCGATGCTGTCTCAGAGCGTTATTGAGAACGACAACAACGGCGCCTCCTCGATCAACATGGGCCTCGAAGAGCTGCAGCAGCTCACCCGCGAGATCCAGGACTCGGTCATGGCGATCCGCGCGCAGCCGGTGAAGCCCGTCTTCCAGCGCATGTCGCGTATCGTTCGCGAAGTCGCCGACATGGTCGGCAAGTCGATCCGCCTCGTTACCGAGGGTGAAAACACCGAAGTGGACAAGACGGTCATCGACAAGCTCGCCGAGCCGCTGACCCACATGATCCGCAACGCCGTCGACCATGGTATCGAAACGCCCGAAAAGCGTGTCGCCGCCGGCAAGAACCCCGAAGGTACGGTCAAGCTGACGGCCAAGCATCGTTCGGGCCGCATCGTCATCGAGCTGGTTGACGACGGTGCAGGCATCAACCGCGAACGCGTTCGCCAAAAGGCCATCGACAACGACCTGATCGCCGCCGATGCGAACCTGACCGACGAGGAAATCGACAACCTGATCTTCATGCCGGGCTTCTCCACGGCGGACAAGATCTCCGACATCTCCGGCCGCGGCGTGGGCATGGACGTGGTCAAGCGTTCGATCCAGGCGCTCGGTGGCCGCATCTCGATCAGCTCGAAGCCCGGCCACGGTTCGACCTTCACGATGAGCCTGCCGCTCACTCTCGCCGTCCTCGACGGCATGGTGGTGACCGTCGCCGGCCAGACGTTGGTGGTGCCTCTCACCGCAATCGTCGAGACGTTGCAGCCGGAAGCTCAAAACATCCATTCCTTCGGCGCCAATCAGCGGCTCATTTCGATCCGCAATTCGTTCTGCCCGCTCGTCGATGTCGGCCGCATCCTGAATTTCCGCGCAATCCAGGCCAATCCGATCGATGGCGTGGCTCTGCTGGTCGAATCCGAAGGCGGCGGCCAGCGGGCCCTCATGGTCGATGCGATCCAGGGGCAGCGCCAGGTGGTTATCAAGAGCCTCGAGGCAAACTACACCCACGTGCCGGGCATCGCGGCGGCGACCATCCTCGGTGACGGCCGTGTCGCGCTCATTCTCGACGTCGATGCGGTGGTGGCGGCCTCGCGCGGCCAGTCGCTGAAGCAGGAAATGTCGTTGGCGGTCTAAGGACGGTTGAAGGGAGTATCGGGGTAGCGTCATGTCGTATGCGGCAAAGAACTTGATCCAGGGAAGCCGGGAGCTCATCGCCTTCCGCATCGGCGATCAGGAATTCTGCGTGAACATCATGTCGGTGCGTGAGATTCGCGGCTGGACGCCCGCGACGCCGCTACCCCATACCCCGTCCTATATTATGGGCGTGATTAACCTGCGTGGCGCGGTCTTGCCCATCATGGATCTGTCCAGCAGGCTTGGCATGAAGCCGGCCGAGCCGACGGCTCGCCATGTCATCATCGTTGCCCAGGTGCACTCGAAGATCGTCGGCCTGCTGGTCGATGCCGTTTCCGACATTCTGACCGTCACCGACGAGCAGATCCAGCCGACGCCGGAAGTCTCTTCCGACCTCGAAAAGCAGTATGCCCGTGGCATCCTGGCGATCGACAGGCGCATGATCTGTCTGGTCGAACTCGGTGCCCTCATCGTTGACACTGAAAGTGAGGCCGCATGACGGTTGCCGTCGGTTCTTCCGCCCGTCTCTCGGATGACGAGGTACTCGCAAGCGGCGAGTATCCGCTGACCCGGCGTGATCTGAACGAGATTGCCGCTATGATCTATTCGGATGCGGGGATTTCGCTCAACGATTCCAAGGCGTCGCTCGTCTATTCGCGGCTGTCGAAGCATATCCGCAATCTCGGCCTTTCCGGCTTCCGAGCCTACTGCAATCTCGTGGCATCGCCGGAAGGCGCCGCCGAGCGCCGCGAGATGCTGTCGCATCTGACGACGAACTTCACCCGGTTCTTCCGCGAGAACCACCACTTCGACCATCTGCGCACCGATGTGCTGCCGGATCTTGTCAACCGCGCCAGAGCTGGTGGCCGGGTTCGTATCTGGTCGGCGGCCTGTTCGGACGGGCAGGAGCCTTATTCGATCGCGCTGACCGTGCTGTCGCTGCTGCCCAATGCGGCGGATTACGATTTCAAGATCCTGGCGACCGACATCGACCCCAAGATCCTGGCGCTCGCCAAGGCCGGCTGTTACGACGAAACCGCATTGGAAACGGTCAGCCCGGCCATGCGCAAGCAGTGGTTCCGCGAGGTCGACATCAACGGTCGTCGCAAGTTCCAGATCGATGACCGGGTCAAGCGCCTGATTACCTTCAACGAGCTGAATCTCATGTCGCAGTGGCCGTTCAAGGGCCAGTTCGACGTCATCTTCTGCCGCAACGTGGTGATCTATTTCGACGAGCCGACCCAGATGCGCATCTGGTCGCGCTTCGCCGGTCTGCTGCCGGAAGGCGGCCATCTCTATATCGGTCATTCCGAGCGCGTGTCGGGCGAGGCGAAGAACAGCTTCGACAACATCGGTATCACCACCTATCGCTACACGGGCAAGGCAGGAGGGCGCAAATAATGGGCAATCCGGCAAGAGTCCTCGTCGTCGATGACAGCCCGACCATGCGTGGTCTGATTACCGCCGTGCTGAATTCCGATCCGGAAGTGAGCGTCGTCGGTCAGGCTGGCGATGCCCTGGAGGCGCGCGCCGCCATCAAGCAGCTCAATCCCGATGTCGTTACTCTCGACATCGAGATGCCGAACATGAACGGCCTCGAATTCCTCGACAAGATCATGAAGCTGCGACCCATGCCGGTCATCATGGTCTCGACGATGACGCATCGCGGCGCGGAGGCGACCCTGGCCGCGCTTGAGATCGGTGCCTTCGATTGCGTCGGAAAGCCCGGACCGGGAGAGACCCGTCCCTTCGGCGATCTGGCCGACAAGGTGAAGGCAGCCGCCCGTTCCGGACTGCGCTATGCCCGGGCAACGACGGCGCCGGCGTCGACCGCTGCAGCCCCCGCCACGGATTTCCGCGTCGGCCGCAAGATCGTTGCGATCGGTTCGTCGACCGGCGGGGTTGAGGCGCTGATTACGGTATTGCAGAAATTCCCGCGCAATTGCCCGCCGACGGTCATCACCCAGCACATGCCGCCGACGTTTACGAAAAGTTTCGCCGAGCGACTGAATCGTCTCTGCGCGCCTGTCGTGGAGGAGGCGACGGATGGGGCAAGGCTCGAAATCGGAAAGATCTATCTGGCGCCGGGGGGCGACCGCCATCTTCAGGTGGTCAACGCTTCGGCCCCTTGCTGCCGGCTGCTCGAGCGCCCGCCGGTCAATGGTCATCGCCCGTCGGTAGACGTGCTGTTTGATTCGGTTGCCGAGCTGGCGGGCCGAAATGCGGTTGGGGTTATCCTGACCGGGATGGGGCGCGACGGCGCTTCCGGTCTGCTGAAAATGCGCCACGCCGGTGCGCGCACGATCGGTCAGAACGAGAAGACCTGCGTGGTCTACGGGATGCCCCGCGTCGCCCATGAACTGGGCGCCGTCGAACAGCAATTGCCCCTTGGTTCCATTGGGGAGGAAATCCTCAAACTCACTGCCGCCCGAAAAGAAGGTATCGAATAATGTCTCTAGCCGAAAAGATAAAAGTACTGATCGTCGACGACCAGGTGACCAGTCGCCTGTTGCTCAGCGATGCCCTGACCCAGCTTGGTTTCAAGCAGATCACCGCAGCCGGTGATGGCGAGCAGGGCATGAAGATCATGGAGCAGCAGCCCCATCATCTTGTCATCTCCGACTTCAACATGCCGAAGATGGACGGCCTCAACTTCCTCCAGGCCGTACGCACCAACCCGACGACCAAGAAGGCGGCGTTCATCATCCTGACCGCCCAGGGCGACCGTGCACTCGTGCAGAAGGCCGCCCAGCTCGGCGCCAACAACGTGCTCGCGAAGCCCTTCACCATCGAGAAGATGAAGGCCGCCATCGAAGCGGTATTCGGAGCATTGAAATGATCGAGGAGAATGCAGGCAAGCGCGTGCACATTATCCAGGGTGAGTTCAAGGTCATCAACGACCCGAATGTCGTCCTGTCGACCATTCTCGGGTCGTGCGTTGCTGCCTGCATGCGTGATCCCGTGGCCGGCGTGGGAGGAATGAATCATTTCCTGCTGCCGGGTTCTGCCACTCCTGGTGCCGGGGGCGGGGATGCGACGCGTTATGGCGTTCATCTCATGGAGCTCCTGATCAACGGTTTGCTGAAGCAGGGCGCGAGGCGCGATCGTCTCGAAGCCAAGATCTTCGGCGGCGCCAAGACCATAGCCACGTTTTCGAACGTGGGCGAGCAGAATGCTGCATTCGCAATGCAGTTCCTGAGGGACGAAGGCATCAAGGTGGTCGGCTCGTCGACGGGCGGAGAGCACGGCCGCAAACTGGAATACTGGCCGGTCAGCGGCCGGGCAAGACAGTATCCGCTCACGGGCGCAGAAACGCAGAAGACGGTGGCCCTCGAGCAGCGCCCTGTTCCTGTTTCGAAGCCGGTGGAAAGCTCAATCGAATTCTTTTAAGTACTGGAAACCGGATGCTACACGAAAACAAGACGGATGCTGCAACGGAAGAAGCTTTGCCCGAGATCCTCATGCGGGTGGTCTCGGAGCTTCACGACGTCGCCTATCTGATCGAACGTATCGAGCCGCAACTGCTGGAACTGGGCGGTGTGAAGGTTCTCGAATCGCCCGATAGCCTGAAGGTGCTGCAGGGTATCGACCTGGCGGTACAGAAGACCCGCGGCCTCGCTGAATTCATCGACACCATCACCGGGACGATCCCGACCTCATGGATGGTGGACATGAGCACCGCGCTCAGCCTCGTTAAGCTTGCCGATATGCAGAAGGCGCTCGGCGCAGGTCTGCGCCATGGCCACTCCCAGCCGCTCAGCAAGGCTGCAGGCGATTTCGATTTCTTCTGAGGGCGGTTCGTCCTGAACCGTCTTTGCTCCGGCAGCATCGCTGAAAATCGGCCGGTATTTTCCCGAAACACGAAACGTTCGCACAAGTTTCGGTTTTTATTGTCGCACCAAGGCAAAAGCCCGCAAACCCTTCTTGTTGATGGTGCGAGACAGAATGAATCTGTTAAATCAATTACTTCAGACGTTCAAGAATCTGGCGTCGCTTGGACAGACCAAGCTTCTGGCCATGGCCGGCGTCGCCATCATATCTTTCGCACTCATCATTTCAGCCGCAATTTTCGTCAACAAGCCGGCATATGAGACCCTGTATGTCGGGCTCGAACCCACCGATCTCAACCAGATCAGCATAGCGCTTGCCGAATCAGGCATCGATTTCGAGACTGGCACCGACGGCAAGAGCGTCAAGGTGCCCGCCGGAATGACCGGCAAGGCTCGCCTTTTGCTTGCCGAGCGCGGCCTTCCCAACAGCGCCAATGCCGGCTACGAACTGTTCGACAATGTCGGTTCGCTGGGTCTCACCTCCTTCATGCAGGAAGTGACCCGCGTGCGCGCGCTCGAAGGTGAAATTGGCCGGACCATCCAGCAGATCACCGGCATCGCCGCCGCCCGGGTCCATATCGTCCTTCCGGATGTCGGCAATTTCCGCCGTGGAGAGCAGAAGCCGACCGCCTCCGTCATGATTCGAGCGAGCAACGAAACCGGGCGCAAGGCGGCCTCCTCGATCCGGCATATGGTTGCCTCCGCTGTCCCCGGCCTCGATGTCGAGGACGTCACGATTCTGGATTCCACCGGACAGCTTCTCGCCTCCGGCGACGATACCGGCGGTGCGGCGAACCGCTCGCTTGGAGTGGTGCAGTCCGTTCAGCAGGAAATCGAATCCAACATCGACAAGGCACTCGCGCCTTTCCTTGGAATGGACAACTTCCGCTCCAGCGTGACTGCCCAGCTCAACACCGATACCCAGCAGATCCAGGAAACCGTCTACGATCCCGAATCGCGCGTCGAGCGTTCGGTCCGCATCACCAAGGAAGCGCAGAAGTCGCAGTCGCGCCAGCAGGATAGCGCAGCGACAGTCGAGCAGAACGTGCCGCAGAGCGCTCCCGAGGGCGGCGCCGGCGGTCCCGAATCGTCTGACGAGGCGAACAAAAAGGAAGAGCAGACCAACTACGAGATCAACAGCAAGACCATCGCGACCGTCAAGAACAGCTACACGGTCGAGAAGCTCTCTGTTGCCGTGGTGGTCAACAAGGGTCGTATCGCCAAGATGGTCGGCGAGCCGGTCGATCAGGCGAAGATCGACGCCTATCTCGCCGAGATGCAGAAGATCGTGTCGTCCGCAGCCGGCCTCAATGCCGACCGGGGTGACGTCGTGACGCTGACGGCCATGGATTTCCTCGAGAACCAGCTGCTCGAAGAGTCGGCCTCCGGTCCCGGCGTCATGGAGATGCTGAGCCGCAATCTCGGTGGCATCATCAACTCGCTCGCCTTCGTCGCGGTCGCCTTCCTCATCGTCTGGATGGGCATCCGTCCGATGGTCCGCACGGCAAACGGTGGTGCAGCCGGTGTTGCCGGCGGCGCGGAACAGGCCGCCGGACTGGAGCTGCCGGACTTCTCGCCCGCAATCGGCGGGGCAGGGGCCGGCGCGCTCATGGATGGCTTCGGTGCCGACTTCGGCTTCGATTCGACAGACGATCTCCTCACGATGGAGGAAGATCCGAACGGCGGCTTCAACCGGCGTGTCAAGGAAGGCCCGGAACGGCGTCTGTCCCGCATGGTGGAGATCAGCGAGGAACGCGCCGCAAAGATCCTCCGCAAATGGGCTGTCGGCGAGGCTGCCTGATCGAAAACAGAAATCGCATGCAGGACGCGCCGGTTTTCGCCGGCGCGTTTTTTCATTCGTTTGTCCCCCATGGAGTCGCGGCTTCCACGGCTTCCTTCACAAGCCCGTGACGTTCTCCGGCAACGATGCCGTAAGTTGGGGACGTCTCCTTGCCAGGATGTGATCTTTGGCTCTTTATCTTTTAAAATGCCTGTGATTCGTTAGCAGGAGAGGGGCGGAAGACACCGCTGTCGAGGCTGGAGCCTGACAACCCGTCAGGCGTTCCCAATCCACATCATCGAATCGTCCTTGCAAGGGGCCAGGAAAATGAACTTGGAGCAATCCAAAGAGGATGGCGGAGGCAAGGGGCGCACGTCCCCCGCAACCGCGGCTCCGCGGGTATCCGTTTCGCGGGAGGCCTTGCTGCGCGATCTGGCCACGGTTTCCCAGACGGGGCACATGAGTGCGGGTCTTCACCTCCTGACCCGCTATGTCGGCGCCAGCCATTTTCTTCTCGCCCGTTACGACCTGGTCCAGGAGCATGGACTGGATTTCGTGGTTTCCTCGAACTGGCCTTTCGATCTGGTGCGCAGGCTGGAAAGCGAAATTGCCGCGACCTATTCCAGAACCACGGAGCTTGAAAAATGTCTCTCCGTCCTCCAGCCGAAATTCGGCCTTCTTCCGGATGATGCGGACGTGCCCGACGGCACCAGCCGGCAGTACTGTTCCCTGACCTTCAGTGTCGGCCGGACACGCTTTTCCCTTATGCTGCTCTTCGACGAGGACATCGTGTTGTCGCCCGAACGGCTGCGCGAGGTCGGGCTTCTGGCCGGCTATTGCGTCAGTCTCACCAATGGTGCCAGCCAGAAAGTGGACCGCGAGTTCGATTTGACGGAACGCGAAATCGAATGTCTTTTCTGGATTGCAGAAGGCAAGACATCAGACGAGATCGCCACTATTCTCGGTATCTCGCGCAACACGATCAACAACTACATCACAAGTGTCATGCGTAAGACCGCCACCAAGACACGTTCGGAGGCCATCGCCTACGCGGTGAGAAACAATCTCGTATGAAGGGAAAAGAGGGAATGGGCTATCCGCCTGGAACAATCGAAGGTGTGCGGGGCGATCCGCTCCCCACCGGTTCCCGTCATGCGATATCCCGCTCCGATATATTTCCGAAGCTCGTTTCCCTTCAACGCTCCCTGCATGCCAAGGGTTTTACCGTCCTGAAGCTCGCCGGCGGCAGTATTCCGTCGAAGCGCAGGCTGGAACCGGAATATGAAAACTGGGGAGCAGCCCTGCCGGCCGGTAGCGACAGGCTGGTGGCGGCTTATGGCGAGGCCATGCTGGCGCATCTTGAAACCTCGCTGCTGCCGCTGACTTGGAGCGCGGAAGATCCGGGAAGCTTTGCGGAAGCCTCGGATTTCACCGCTTTCGTCCGTCAGTTGAAACCCCGCACGCTGCCTTATTCGGGGCTCGCTTTTCCCGTCAGGCTGGGCGCCGTCGGCAACGGTTTCGTGGTCTTCGCCACGACGGGCGGTATCGATATCCCGGGAGAGCTCATCATCGAGGCCCATGGCCGGTGCTGCCGGATCATGATGGACATCCTATCGATCGAGGAACGCCGCGCCATGCCGGCAGAAGCCTTGAGCGACAGGGAGATCGCCTGCCTGCAGCTCGCCGGCGATGGGCGTATCAGCGAAGAGATTGCGGAAAGGCTTGGCCTGTCGGTTCATACGGTGAACGCCTATCTCGGCTCGGCGACGATCAAGCTCGACTCGGTCAATCGCATCCAGGCGATAGCGAAGGCGATCCGGCTGGGATACATCACCTGACGCTTGAAAGAAGACGGTCGGGTCTGGCCGGCCCGCTGGCCGGGCGGGTGTCAGCGCGCGCGTCGTCTTGCCCGCGCGGCATAGACCCGGTGAACGAGTTCTGCCACTGCCTTGTAGAAGGCCGGCGGAATGACGTTGTCCACCGAAACCTGGGCGAACATCGCGCGGGCAAGCGGCGGGTCCTCGAAGATCGGAATGTTGTTCTGCTGGGCGATCTCGCGGATCTTCAGCGCCACCAGGTCCTGCCCCTTGGCCACGACCACGGGGGCGTCGCTCTCTTCGCGCACGTAGCGCAGCGCGACCGCATAGTGCGTCGGGTTGGTAATCACGAGGGTGGCACGCGGCACGTTGTTTATCATGCGGCGGCGTGCGCGATCGCGTGCGATCGAGCGCTGGCGCGCCTTGACGATCGGGTCGCCCTGGGATTGCTTGTGCTCGTCTTTGATATCCTGCTTGCTCATGCGCAGCTGGGTGTACCAGTGGTGGCGGGTCCAGAAGAAGTCCACGACCGCGAGGACGGCGGTGGCAAAGAGGATGACCAGCATGATCCGCTTCAGGATGGTCATGATCTTCACGAAGATGACCTGCGGATCGGAGAACATCGCATCGAGCGCACCGAAATAATCGGACCGCAGCACGAAAACCATCACGACGGATACGATGATGATCTTGAACAGCGACTTGCCGAATTCGATGAGCCCGGTGACGCTGAACATCCTCTCCCAGCCCTTGGTGATGGAGATCCGGCTCGCCTGAGGCCTGATGCGCTCCAGGACCAGTTGCGGCATGTGCTGGGCCACGTTCGAACCTATGCCAAGCAGGATGAACAGGACGGTGGCAGGCAGAAGAAGGGCGCTCGTCTCCCAGCCCAGATGGGTGAAAAGCGATACGACGTCGGTGGCGGTGGTGATCTTCCACTGGTCAGGCTGCTCGAAGAGATCGCGCAGGCTTTCGCCGAGCCGCGCGACGCCAGACGGAACGAAGAACACCAGATAGATATAGAAGGCGAGAGAAGAGGCGAAGATCGGAACCTCGCGTGACGAGGGCGTGTTGCCCTTCTCGATCGCATCCCTGAGTTTTTTCTCTGTCGGGTCTTCTGTTTTACTGTCTTTGTCCTGGTCGTCGGCCACGTCCGGTTCCTTGTTCGCCAGGCTGTGTTGCGTCGGCCGAACCACGAGGCGTGGCAGGACCGGCTGAAAAGTAGACGCCCGCCGATTGACATTCAATCGGCGGGCGCGACCGGTCCGGTGTTTTCAACAGCCCTGCGGGCATCAGGCGGCCTGAGTCTGGTCGCCTTCTTCCTTGAGCTGGATCTGGCCCGAATTGGCGAGACGGATCGCTTCCTGCGCGACCGCGCGGCGTGCGATCGCAACCTCGCGCGGATTGATGCCGACGGTGCCCGACTGCAGGTCCGATTCGATCATGCGACGAGAACGCGGGCTGATCGAGGAGAGCACGCATTCGCGGATCTCGGCGGAGGCGCCGCGAAGCGCCATCGTGAGAATGTCGCCGGAGATATCGTTGAGCAGCATGACGCGGCTGCGCTGCGGCATCGCCAGCAGGTCTTCGAACAGGAAGATCTTCGGCCGGACCTTGTTGACTGCTTCCTTGCTGATCGATTCCAGCGAATTGAGCAGGGTATCGACTTCCGGCTTCTCCAGTTCGTTCATCAGTTCGGCAACCTTCGCCGAACCCGCCGAATTGCGCTCCGCATCGATTTCGGAGATCAGGTCGTGAACCCGGTTCTCGATGATCTGGGCTGCCTTCGGGCTGACGTTCTTGAGGTTCACCGTGCGGTTCATGATATCGGCCCGCCGGCTTTCCGGCAGCTTCAGGAGAACCTTGGCGCCGAAGGACGACGGCAGCATGGAAAGGATATAGGCGACCGTCTGCGGATGTTCGCGCATCAGGAACTTGGCGATGAAGTCCGGATCGGCGTCCTGCAGCCGGTCCCAGATCGAGGCCTCGTAGGCCTGGAAAGCGGTGCGGCGGCCAAGCAGCCCGTCGACTTCCTCCGGCGTCAGGCCTTCCTCGAGAATGCTCTCGATGGCCTTGGCGTTGTCCATGAGGCCCGCGCCTTCGGTGAACAGGTCCTCAAATTCGTTGACGAGTTCGGTCAGCTCATCCGGTGGGATGGTGCGAAGCGTCTGGGCCGAGGCGATGATCGTCTGCAACTCGGCCTGGGTGAAATACTTCAGCAGCTTTCCAGCGACGCCCTTTCCCATGGCGAGCAGCACCGCGGCGGCCTTATCCGCCTGGGAGAGCGGCTTACCCGCCAAAGGGCCGCCGAAATCGTCAAAGTCCATCATGGTCTTTCCTCTCTGGCCCCGGGAGCGGGTCAGGACATCTTGGTGCTCATCACTTCGATCAGTTTGACGCCGAAACGCGTATCGTCGTTTTCAAGGACGGTGATCTCGCCGCGGGCGATACGGCGGCCGTTGACCATGATCTCGACCGGTTCCCCGATCTTCTTGTCCAGCGCGATGATGGCGCCTTCCTCAAGGTTCATCAAGCCGGAAACCTGCATGCGGCTCGAGCCGAGCACGATCTGGACATCGATCGGAATGTCCATGATGAGATCGAGATTAGCCGTCAGTGCGCTGCCGGGCTCCTGCATGGCGGGGGAGGAGGACTCGAAGGACGGGCTGCCGAGATCGCTGCCGCCGAAGCTCGAACCACCGAAATCGGAAACTCCGCCGCCGAAATCGGCGTCGAAGCCGGAAAGCGGATCGGACTTCGTCTCGCCCATGGAAAAGTCTGAACCGAGATCCGACCCGAAATCGCTGCCGATATCAGGCAGGGTGCCTTCCGCATCGCTCTTCAGCACACCGCGCAGATCGTCGACCGCCTGGTCGAAATCGGCGTCCGGCGTCGGCATCGCGAGCGCGTCGTCTTCGGTCAAAGGTGTCTTCTTGGTAGCCATGGATTCATTATTCCCGTTGAAACTTGCCTCAACCTGCCTTTTGAAAAAGGTCAGTTCTAAATGTCTTAACCCATCAAATGCCTGAGAATTTCGTCTTCGCTGCTGATGTTGTCCTTGACCCGGACCGTGTATTTTTCACCGGCGCGACCGAATTCGCAGCGATACATTTCCTTGCCGTTGGCATTGACCTCGACCATGACATCGCCCTTGTCCTGGAAGGCGATGACGTCGCCGACGGCGAGCTTGGAAATGGTGCCGAGCGTAAGTGTCTGGAGGCGGATACGCGCCTCCAGCGTCACCTGTGAGCGACGGACCTGTTCGGCGAGCTGATCGGCCCATTCCTTGCGGTTGCGAGCGAGCTGCCCCTTGGACTTCGGCACCGTCACCACGGTTTTCAGCAGGGCCTTCTGCGGAACGACAAGGTAGAACTCGGAAGAGACCGGACCGAGATCGATGCCCATTTTGATAGTCACCGCGAATTGGTCGACGAGATCGTCCTCGGGCTTGGTGCGGTCTTCGGCATTGTGCGGCTTTTCGATGAGCGGCTCGAAACCTCCGGGTGCGTTGACGCCGGAGCGCAGCACGTTGGCGAACTTATCGAAGACCATCGAGGAAAGGTCGAGTTCGATGCGCGACAAAGGCCGGTGAATCGGCTCTTCGATGGTTTCGGGGAGCGCCCCGAGGAGGTTTTCCATCAACGTGATGATGAAGGAATTGCCGCAGCCCAGGACGAAACCGGGGCACCAGTTGCGCAGCGAGGCGTCGGCCAGCACAACATTATCGCCGAGATCGGCGATGAGGTCGTTCATCAGCCCCGATTCGTGGCCCTTGAAATAGACTTCGATCTCAAGGCCCGTTTCGCTGTGAAAGATGTCCGGCAGGAATTCGGTGTAGAGATGTCCGAAATCGGTGCAGAGCTTCTCCACCGTCTTCTTGTCCCCCAGCGCACCGGTGAGCCTCGAGAGCAGCGCATGGTCCATTGCCGGAACGGTCCTGGTCTTTGCCTCAGCCATCGTCATGCCGCCTTGTTCTCACCGCCGGGGTTCATCATTTCCTGCTCGACCGCGTCGATGGACGGCCGTTCGTAGGAGGAAATCGTCTTGCGGCCGTATTCGAGGGCCACCTGCGGAACGGAGCCGTTCATGTAGGCAAGCAGCGTCTGCTTGACGATGATGTAGAGGCGGTGCTGCTTGGTCCGCACGATCTTGATCTGGGCCGAGATCGGGTTGCAGATCGAGTAGGAGAGGATGATGCCGAGCATGGTGCCGACCAGTGCGGCGCCGATCAGGCCGCCCAGCACTTCCGGCGATTCGTTGATCTTGCCCATGGCCTTGATGACGCCGAGAACCGCCGCGACGATACCGATCGCCGGGAAGCTGTCGCCCATGGCGACGATCGAATGGTAGGGCTTCATCTTGTCGTGCAGAACGGTGTCGATTTCTTCGTCCATCAGCGCCTCGATCTCGTGAGACCGGGCATTGCCGATGATAATGAGACGGACGTAGTCGCAGATGAAGGCCGTCAGTTCCTTGTTCTTCAGCACCGACGGCGCGGCCTGGAAGATCGTCGATTCATCGGGGTTGTCGATATGGGCTTCGATTTCGTTGCGGGACTTCGTTCGAAGGTCACGCATGAGCGAATAGAGAACGCCGAGAACGTCGAGATAGTCGCGTTCCTTCGGAACGGCGTATTTGAATGCCTCGCCGATCGCCTTGCCCGAGTCTTTGACGACCTTCATCGGGTTGGCCATGATGAAACCACCAAGACCGGCGCCGCCGATAATCATGAGTTCGAAAGGCTGCACGAGAACATCGACATGCCCGCCCATGGCCATGAATCCGCCGAGGACGCAGCCGAAGGTAATCACAAGTCCTATGATAATATTCATTTCGTGCCCGCATCTGAACGTTGCTTTTCAGTAGAACCGATAAGCGGCTTGCCTTGCGTGAGGCTGAACCTCGTTCGTTTCCAAGGGCAGCTTCGGAAGGTTCCGTCGATCATGCCTTGAAGGGCGGATCGATTTTGACCCGTTGAAACGAAGAAGGCAGGCGGGATGGGACCCGCCTGCCCTTGATTGCCGCCGAAGACCCGTCGGTTCGTCATTCGCTGTAGACCGCGCCGGTGGAGGTGACGATCTCCCATTTCCCCTCACGTTGGCGAAAGGCCGCAAGCCGGGAATTGTCCGGTAGGATCGAGCCGATCTGCACGATGAATATGCCTGTCTTGTCTTCGATGAGAGCGCGGCCATTGGCCACGTGCAGGAGCCGGAGATCGCTGCCGCCGGGAAAGGGCTGTGTTTCGCGGCTGTCCCCGTCTCCGGCACCTTCGGGGCCGAGCCTCGATACGGTCGCCGTGGTCAGGGGATCGACATTCACGCCGGCCGGCAGGTCGGATCTGTTTTCCGCGTTCAGGCGTTCTTCGCTCGGATCGCCGATTGCGACGCCACCCCGTCCTCGCCCTTGCGGCAGGTCACGAAGGGATTCCCAGCCGGCAACGCTGACCCCGAACTTGTCCTGATTGAAGAAAACATACCAGGGAAAGGCGGCTGCCGCGGCCGCAATCGCCATGATGCCGCCGGTAAGCCAGCGGTCGAATGCCGTGGTTCGGTTCTCCTCGGCCCCGGGTTCATGGGACACCGGGTGTTTGTTCTTGCCGATTTTCTTCATCAGGCGCCTCGCTTCGCGTTGGCGACGGCCGGATTGCCGCCGGAGAGCGATGCCCTCAATGCGTTGGCCAGTTCGGTATAGGCATCGATCACCGCGCGGTCGCCGGGCGATTGCTTGATGACCTCGTAGACGACCGGAACCTGTTTGACCGCCATGTCCAGGTCAGGATCGGTGCCGGGCCTGTAGCCGCCGATCAATCGCAGATCCTTTGTTTCCTCGTAGGAATGGATCAGCGACTTCAGTCGGGACACCAGCTTTTCCTGGTCGGATGTCCAGGCCTTGCGCGAAAGACGGGAGATCGACGACAGCGGATTGATCGGCGGATATCGCCCTTCGTCCGCGAGTGCGCGATCGAGCACGATGTGACCGTCGAGAATGCCGCGTGTCGAATCGGCGATCGGATCGTTGTGATTGTCGCCGTCGACGAGGATTGAAATGATCGCTGTGATCGTGCCGGAACCTTCGAGACCGGGTCCCGCGCGCTCGAGCAGCCGCGGCATTTCGGTGAAGACCGAAGCGGGATAACCGCGGGCCACCGGCGGCTCGCCGGCCGCGATCGCCACCTCGCGGATCGCGTGGGCGAATCGGGTGACGCTGTCGGCGATGAAGAGCACGTTATCGCCCTGGTCGCGGAAATGCTCAGCAATCGTCATGCCGACCAGCGGAGCCATCTTGCGCAGCATCGGGCTTTCGTCGCTGGTTGTCACGACCACGACCGATTTGGCCATGTTGTCGCCGAGCGTATCCTCGATGAATTCCCGCACCTCGCGCCCGCGTTCGCCGACGAGCGTAATCACCACCTTGTCGAAGGCGTCCGCCTTGGCGAGCATCGACAGGAGCGTCGATTTGCCGACGCCCGAGCCCGCAAAGATGCCGAGACGCTGCCCGAAGCACAGCGGCGTGAAGATGTCGATTGCCTTGACCCCGGTGCGGAAGGGTTTGTCGACGCGGCTGCGCGTCATCGACGGCGGAGGAAGGCTGGTAATGGACCGTTCGACCGAACCCTGCGCAAGCGGGCCTTTGCCGTCGATCGGTCGGCAGAGCGAACTGATGGTCCTGCCGCACCAGCTTGCATCCGGAGCCAGGCGGAATTCGCCCTGGCGCAGCACCATGTCGCCGACACCGATCGGTTCGCCCGGCTCGATGGGGCAGACATAGATCAGGTCGGGCTCGACGCGCACGACCTCGCCCATATGGACGCCCGTCGCGCTCTGATGCGCCACGAACTCCCCGAGCCGGACATGTTGCGAAAGACCGCTGACGGTATAGTGGCCGGCCGCGATCGTGCGGACACGGCCTCCCCGGAAGATGCTGTTCTCGGGCCGGCTGTAGTGCCTCGCGATGTCCGCCAGGCCATCCAGCCGGGGCATGCTCACGGTCTTTGCGCCGGGCTGTTCCATTATCATGACCCTTGGCGGTTACTGGCTGCCGCCGAGGGTCTTGATGGCGGAGGTGAAGGTGTTTTCGCTGCTCGAAAGAAGCGACGAGATGCCCTCGAATGCGCGATTGACCTGGATGAGCTGGGTCATTTCCGAAAGCGCGTTGACGTTTGAGCTTTCCACGAAGCCCTGCATGACGCCGACCTCGCTCGAATCGGTCACGGGCTGGGGCGTGTCGGTCGCGATCACGCCGCTGTTCTCGAAGCGCAGGAAACCCTTGGTGAGATCGGCGCTGAAGACGCCGATGGAACCGACGATCCTGCCGTCCTGGGTGATGCGGCCGTCAAGGCCGACCGTCGGCGGGCTGCCATTGGCATTGAGCTGGATCGGTGCGCCGCCGGCGTCGAGAACCGGATAGCCCTGGGTCGAAACCAGGTCGCCGGTCTCGGTCATGGAAAACCGCCCGTCGCGCGTCAGCACCTGCCCGGCAGGCGTGTCGATTGCGAACCAGGCGTCGCCCTTCACCGCGAAATCCAGAGGATTGCCGGATTGCTGCACCTCGCCGGCGCGTGTCGACAGGTAGTCGTTGCCCTGCGAAACGAAGGCGATCTTGGCATTGATATCGTTGCCGGTTTTGGACAATACCTCGTCGAACTTTACCTCGGTGGCGCGGAAGCCGGCCGTGTTCATGTTCGCGATGTTGTCTGCGATCGTTGTCAGTCGGCGTTCGAGAGCGATCTGTGAGGAAATGCCAACGTAGATGCCCGACTGCATATTTCTCTCCTGATGACCTTGTATCCTGCGTCCGCCCGTTTGGGGGATAGTCTCCGTAATGTATTGCCGGAAACTAGAAGCCGTTGCTTGTGCGAACCTGTATGTTGCCGAGCGATCGACGGCGGTTGCGGCGGTTTCATTTCGGCGTAACGTCGAGAAGAATGCGAACGCTCTTTATATTCTATTGTCGGCATTCCTCGGTTGCCGGAGAAACCCGCCGGCCATCCGACGAAGGCGTGCGCGAAAGGTCGGCGCCACAAAACCGAAATCGGGCTGAAAATCAATTAAATATTTGAAAATAAAGTATTTTTTCTGATTGATTTCTCGTTTCGCCGAGCGCGGAGATCTTTTCGGACGCTTTCGGCGGCATGTGCCGCGAATGATCCCCAACCGGGTTTTTCCGTAAGTCCCGCGCAAGATTGTCGCTCTACTCATGGCATGAGAGAAATACGGAGAATAGCCATGGAGCCGATTCAGTTGTTCGACTTGGCGTCCCGGCAGGCCGAATGGCTGTCTGTCAGACAGGAAGTGGTCGCCACGAACATCGCCAACGCCAACACGCCGAAGTTCCGCGCGAAGGATGTCACGCCGTTCGATGCCGAGTTGAAGTCGGCAGGCGGCGCCATGCCGATGGCCCGCACTCAGCCGGGCCACATGGAGGCGAGCATCATCGGCGGCGGCAGGGTCGAGGTCGACGAACCGGAAGTGAACAACGAGATCGGAACGCAGGAGTCCGGCAACACCGTCGCCCTGTCGGGAGAAGTCGCCAAGATGGGCGAGGTCAGGCGTCAGTTCGAGCTCAACACCCAGCTCGTGCGTGCCATGAACAACATGATGTTGACTGCGGTAGGTAAGTAAAATGGATCCCTTGTCAGCCTCTTTGAAGATCGCAGGCAGCGGCCTTGAGGCCCAGTCCACCCGTCTGCGCATCGTATCGGAAAATATCGCCAACTCCCGCACCACGGGAGATACGCCGGGAGCGGATGCTTACCGGCGCAAGATCATCACTTTTGATTCGGAGCTGGACCGTGCGAGCGGAACCACGCTCGTGCACGTGAAGAAGCTCGGCGTCGATCATTCCGATTTCGTCGAGGAATACGATCCGGATCATCCTGCCGCCGACGAACGCGGCATGGTGAAGCTTCCGAACGTCAACATGCTGATTGAGATGGCCGACCTGCGCGAAGCGAACCGCAGCTACGAGGCTAATCTGCAGACCATTCGTCAGACGCGAGATCTCATCTCGGCAACGATCGACCTATTGAAAGGCTAATGATGATTGATTCCGTTTCCAGCATCAATTCGCTGACAAAGAGTGCTGGCGCGCTCGGCGTGCAGACGACCGAGAACAGCATTCTCTCCCAGGCGGGAACCGTCGTCTCCGCCGCTGCGAGTGCGGCTCTCGGTCCGACCTTCGCAAGCGTGCTCGGTGGTGCTGTCACCGATGCGATCGACGCGGTGAAGGGCGGCGAAGCCGCGTCTTTCGCAGGCATCAAGGGTACGGCAAGCACGCGCGAAGTCGTCGACGCCGTCATGGAAGCCGACCGCACGCTCAAGACCGCGGTTGCCCTGCGCGACAAGGTGGTCTCTGCCTATCTCGAAATCACCAAGATGCAGATTTAACGGACTGAGGGATCGCGACCATGAGAGCACTTGCCATCGCTGCCACGGGTATGGATGCCCAGCAGACCAATCTCGAAGTCATCGCCAACAACATCGCAAACATCAACACCACCAGCTTCAAGCGCGGTCGTGCGGAGTTTACCGACCTGCTTTATCAGACGGAGCGCGCCCAGGGTGTCGCCAACCGGGCCAACCAGTCCGTGGTTCCGGAAGGCGCCAATATCGGTCTCGGCGTTCAGACGTCTGCTGTCCGCAAGCTCCATACCCAGGGTGAAATCTCCTCGACGGGCAACGATCTCGATGTCGCCATCGTAGGCAAGGGTTTCTTCATGGTGGAAGGTGGCGACGGTTCGACGCTTTACACCCGCGCCGGCGCCTTCAACAAGGATGCGAACGGCCGTCTTGTAACCATTGACGGTTACGGCGTCATGCCAAACATCACGATCCCCGAAGATGCGACCGAAATCACCATCAGTGAAGACGGCATCGTTTCGGTTCGGGTCGGCTCGGAAGAAAACATGACGGAACTCGGTCAGCTCCAGCTTTCCAATTTCGTCAACGAAGCCGGTCTGAAGCCGCTTGGCGACAACCTGTTCCAGCAGACCGAGGCATCCGGCGATGCGGTCGTCGGCGTCGCGCAGGACGTCGGCTTCGGTTACGTCAAGCAGGGTTACCTCGAAAGCTCGAACGTCGACGCCGTCAAGGAAATCACCGATCTGATTTCGGCGCAGCGCGCTTACGAAATGAACTCCAAGGTCATCACCACTGCGGACGAAATGGCGACCATCGTCAGCCAGAATCTGAAGTAGTCTTAACGAGGCAGGGCAAGCATGAAGTTTTCCCGGAACTATGCAGTGAACTTGGTGCGCGGTGGAGCGGTCTCCGCCCTGCTGCTCGCCGGCATGGTGCCGCAAGCGGCGCTTGCCCAGCCCCGATATGCTGTTGTTCCCACCGCGACGATCTTTCCCGGAGAGATTATCAGCGGCGGGCAGCTTTCCGAAGTCGAAGTGACCAATCCGAACATTGCCGGCGGCTACGCCACCGACGTTTCGGAGGTCATCGGCAAGGTCAGCAAGCGCACTCTCGTTCCGGGCCGCACCATTCCCGTGAGCAGCCTCCGCGATCCCTATGCCGTGCAGCGTGGCTCGACCCTGCGCATGACGGTCAAGATCGGCGGCATGGTGATCTCCGCCGCCGGCACGCCCCTGCAGGACGGCATGGTCGGCGACGTCGTTCGCATGAGGAACCTCGACACCGGGGTGATCGTGAGCGGCACGGTGCTCGCCGATGGAACAGTCGAGGTTATGCAGAAATGACCATTCACTCCCTTTCCGTGGCGATGGCAGCATTGGTTTTGGTGGTTGCGAGCGCTTTTGGCGCCGCAGCGGCGCCGAATGCCCGCGTCAAGGATATAGCGTCGCTCCAGGCCGGTCGGGACAACCAGTTGATCGGCTACGGTCTCGTGGTCGGTCTGCAAGGCACCGGCGATAGCCTGCGTTCGTCGCCGTTTACCGAGCAGTCCATGCGCGCGATGCTGCAGAACCTCGGGATTTCCACGCAGGGCGGCCAGTCAAGTGCCAAGAACACCGCTGCCGTCATGGTGACCGCAAACCTGCCTCCCTTCGCAAGCCCGGGCAGCCGGATGGATGTCACCGTAAGCTCGCTTGGCGACGCCACCTCCCTTCGGGGCGGCACACTGGTCATGACTTCGCTCACCGGCGCCGATGGCCAGATCTATGCCGTGGCGCAAGGGTCGGTCGTCGTCTCGGGCTTTACCGCCCAGGGCCAGGCGGCCCAGATCACCGAAGGCGTCACCACAGCCGGCCGTGTGCCGGGCGGTGCCATCATCGAGCGGGAACTGCCGTCGCAGTTCAAGGATTCGATCAATCTGGTGCTGCAACTGCGCAATCCGGACTTCTCGACGGCCATCCGCATCGCCGACGTCATCAATAATTACGCCTCCCGCAGCCATGGCCGGCGGATAGCCGAAGCGCGCGATGCGCAGGCCGTCGTCGTCCAGAAGCCGCCGGCCGCGGATCTGACGCGCCTGATGGCGGATATTGAAAATCTGGTCGTCGAGACGGACACGCCGGCGAAGGTCGTCATCAACGAGCGGACGGGCACCATCGTCATCGGCGCCGATGTGCGCATCTCCAAGGTTGCGGTCAGCTATGGAACCCTGACGGTGCAGGTTACGGAGACGCCGCAGGTGATCCAGCCCGAGCCCTTCTCGCGCGGGCAGACCGCTATTCAGGACCAGACCGACATTACTGCGGAAAAGACCGGTGGACCGGTTGCCATTCTCGACGGACCGGATCTTCGCACCCTGGTCGCCGGGCTGAACAATATCGGCGTGAAGCCCGACGGCGTCATCGCCATTCTTCAGGGCATCAAGTCGAGTGGCGCCCTGCAAGCGGAGCTCGTGCTGCAATGACGAAAACGCGCGTTTCCTCTCTCAGGACTGGTCGGGGTGCGGGTCTGTCCCGTTCGGTTTTCGCCGCCCTCTGCCTGATCGGCATGCTGCCGGCCGCAAGCGCCCAGGAGGCGGTCCGCACGGATGCCCCACCGACCACGGAAGACGAGATCCGGCAATACTGCACCAATATTGCAGATCCCGCGCGCGACCGTCGCTACCTCCTGCAGAAGGAGGAACTCGAAAAATTGCAGGCCGATATCGACCAGCGCATTTCCGTCATGGAAGCGCGCAAGGCTGAGTATGAGGACTGGCTGAAACGCCGTAACGACTTCCTGAAGCAGGCCGAGGCAGGTCTCGTGGACATCTACAAGACTATGAAGCCGGATGCTGCGGCCCCGCAGCTTCAGGAAATGGATGCCGTGCTGGCCGCCGCGATCATCATGAAACTCCCCGCCCGCCAGTCGGGTCAGATCCTCAGCGAAATGGAATCGACGAAGGCCGCCATCGTGGCTTCCATCATGTCCAGTGCCGCGGATCCAAACACCTCGAAAGATCCGTCATGAATAAAGCGTTTCCCGCCCTCATGTTGACCGTCGCGCTTCTGTCCGGCTGCAAGAGCCTGACCGAGAACCAGACGCTCAAGGAAATCGGCAACGCACCTTCCATGAGCCCGATCGGCAGCGGCTTGCGTTATGGCCAGACGCCGCAGATGGCGATGTATCCGAAGCAGCCGCACAAGAATGCGAGCGGCTATTCGCTGTGGAGCGACAGCCAGGCCGCGCTGTTCAAGGATGCGCGCGCGCTGAACGTCGGCGACATCATGACCGTGAACATCCAGATCAACGACAAGGCGAGCTTCGACAACGAAACCGACCGGGAGCGCACCAACGAACGGACGACGAACTGGCAGGCGAGCGCCACGATCTTCGGCTGGAAGCCGGAGACGGATTCGACCATGGGCTTCGACACGACCAGCAAATCGGACGGCAAGGGTTCGATCAGCCGGTCCGAAAAGCTCACGCTTCTCGTTGCGGCCGTCGTGACCGGCGTCCTCGAAAACGGCAACCTGATTATCAGCGGTTCCCAGGAAGTTCGCGTCAACCACGAAATCCGCATTCTCAATGTCGCCGGTATCGTCAGGCCGCAGGATGTCGATTCCGACAACACGATTTCCTATGACAAGATCGCCGAGGCCCGTATCTCCTATGGCGGCCGTGGCCGCATAACCGAGGTGCAGCAGCCGCCGGTCGGCCAGCAGGTCGTAGACCTTTTCGCCCCGATCTGACAGTAACCAACCTCTCCTGAAGGACATATGGTGACATGGTTCTCTTGACCACCGATGCGGAACCAGCCGGCAAGAAGAAATCCACCCTGATCGTGACTATTGCCGGTGTCGCCGCCCTGTCCGTGGTCGGCCTCGGCGGCGGATGGCTCGTCGGCACGACGCTTATCCCTGAACAGGCGCCCTCGGCGGGGCAGGCTGAAGCCAATGTCGGCGGAGGGCAGGAGGCGGCAGGCGGCCACGAGGCCGGCGGGGAGAAGGGGGAGATCCCCAATATCGCCGACAGCCAGCCGCAACTCGTACGGCTTGACCCGATCGTTACCAATCTCGCTTATCCCTCGGAAAACTGGATCAGGATCGAGCTTGCGCTTCTGTTCAACGGAGCTCCGGACGCTGCCCTGGCGGAGGAAATCCATCAGGACGTCCTGGCCTATCTGCGAACCGTATCTCTTCAGCAGGTACAGGGGCCGCGCGGCTTTCAATATCTTCGGGATGACGTATCGGAAATCGTTGACCAGCGTTCCCAGGGCCGGATATCAAAGGTTCTGTTCAGAACGTTCGTGATCGAATGATACGTCTATTAATCCTTCTCGCTGCGGCAGGCCTGTTCCCGGAACTGGCGAACGCCCAGCAGTTGCCGCAGCAGCTTCCGGATCTTCTCAACGTTCCGGTGGATGGGTCGGCTGCGGCCTGGATCATCCGGACCTTCGGGCTGCTCACGGTCCTCTCGATCGCGCCCGGCATCCTCATCATGGTGACGAGCTTTCCGCGCTTCATCATCGCCTTCTCGATCCTGCGGTCGGGCATGGGCCTTGCGACGACGCCCTCCAACATGATCCTGACGAGTATGGCGCTGTTCATGACATTTTATGTCATGGCGCCGACGTTCGAGCGGTCCTGGCAGGACGGCATCCAGCCCATGCTGCAGAACCAGATCACGGAAGCGGACGCCGTACAGAGGATCGCCGAACCGTTCCGCTCCTTCATGATGACGAACACGCGTCCGAAGGATCTCGCCCTCTTCGTGGACATCGCAAACGAACGGGGACAGCAGACCGTCACCGACGGCAGGGCCGATTATCGCGTGCTGATTCCGGCCTTCATGCTGTCAGAGATCCGGCGCGGCTTCGAGATCGGCTTTCTGATCGTCCTGCCCTTTCTCGTCATCGATATGGTGGTCGCCACCATCACCATGGCCATGGGCATGATGATGCTGCCTCCGACGTCCATCTCCTTGCCGTTCAAGATCCTGTTCTTCGTACTGATCGACGGCTGGAACCTGCTGGTCGGTTCTCTCGTCCGATCGTTCTCCTGAAAACGCAAGGGACGCTTCTGCAGGTCCCCGCGCTCGACCCATCGGTCGCCGCGCTCGGGTACTAAGGACTGTCGCGATCTTTTGGGTTCGCTCCGAACGCCTTATGCCCTTGTGCCGTCGCATGTCGTCGTCGCAAACCGCTGCATGCTTTTCACGCGGCAGGCTCCAGCGTGTGCGTGACGGTTAGATCGTCCACTCGACCTTGCAGTACGTCGCGGCAACCGCGTGGTTCGCTATGCTCCGTCCTGCCGGTTTTATCCCTCTTGGGATATGCCGGAGGGCGATGAAGCAGTGGGCCCATGGCGTTTTCCGAAGCAGCGTGGTGGCGCTTGCCCATCGGCTTTGCTCTCCCGCTCTGCCTTCATGAAAATATGGCCCTGCCGGGTGTGCCGGCAGGGCCATCGTGTTCGGGTCTCGGGAAGGCTTTTCAGGCGGCTCCGGCGCCGGCTGAACGTGCCGCCATCAACCGGGCTTCGCCCAGGCTGCTTGCCAGGAATGCCGTGTTGACATCGGGATCGCTGGAGGCGCTCTGGAAGTTGATGTAGTCGATGGAGATCGCGGCCTTGTCCCTTCCCAGCATGAGCCGGGCATAGATCGTCACGCCGCGGGGCATGATTTCCAGATCGAGGGTGACGGAGGGCAGGCTGTCCCAGTCGAGCGCATAGTCGCCGCCGGCGCCAAAGCGGATCGTGCCGGGATGGAAATAGAGCTCGGCCGCCGACTCAACGAGATCGGCGATGCTGCCATGATGTTCAAAACGCAGCATGGAGATGAAGTCCGCCGCGTCGATGAGTCTCAACTCGGCTGCCAGCGGGCCAATCGCACGGGCGAGGATTTCTTCGCGCTCGATCGAGAAAGGGCATATCTTCATTTTATCTAATTTACCCGTCTTGTGGTTCGACTGGCGGCGAAATCTGGATAAGGAATTCCACCGCGGCCTTATAGGTTATTGAAAAATCAGGTTGTCTTTCGAGGCTTGTGCAGGGCTGAGACGATCGGCAACGCCGCCCAAGCTGTGCGGCTGCCGTATTCGGCCGGGACGGATGAGGAAGATCGATCGCTTTGTTTTGCCATGCCTTGGACGCTCGGATGTATACCCAGCAGATGCTGGTTGGGTCAGTAGGTCGACGCAGGTACGTCAGATGTCAGGAACGATTGGCGGGCGGAGTGTCCTGAGCGGACACCGGGCTGCTCTCGTTTCTCGACAAGCTGCTCCCATTTAGCGTGCCGGCTTTGGATGCGGGCCTCCATGCGGCGCGCATCATCGAATTGTCGTTGCAAATCGACAAGTCGGCTCCGTTGTCATTCCAGGGTGATGCCCGGGCCTGAATGAAGGCGCGGTTCGGCATGCCTTGTCAGCACAACGGATGTGGCTTCATGCCACGGACGCTATTCTTGAATATCTCGGTCTTACTTGACCATGAAGGCACCGTCGCGGGGAGGCAGGCACGGCACGTCCAGATGATCCGGTTCCAGGCCCTGCTTCGCCCTGTCGACCATCATCTGATAGGCCGTCTCCAGGTGCCGGCAGAAACGTTCGGCATCGAAAAGCGGGCTGCTCAGCCGGTTGTCTTCGAGCCGTTGACGATACGCCTTGAGCCGTTCCGGCTGCTCGGCGAGTTCGATGGCCTTGCGCATGTAATCGTCGTTGTCTTCCGCGATGAGCTCTGGCAGGCCGATCGCATGCAGAAGGCTTTCGCTCACCCGCGAGGCGAAGTTGGTGCCCTTGATGGTGAGCACCGGCAAACCTGCCCACAGCTGTTCGGAAGTCGTCGTGTGGCCGTTGACGGGGAAGGTGTCGAGGCCGACATCCGCGGCAGTGATACGGTTAAGGTGCAGCTCGAAATCCAGCTTCTGCATAAAGAAAATGCGCTTTGCGGCGATCCCGCAGGAGAGCAGCTTGCTGGTGATGTTCGTCTGGCTTTCCTTGTTGTTCCTGAGTATCCAGATGACGCTGTTCGGAACCTTCTTCAGGATCGTTGCCCACATTTCGATCATCGGCGGCGTGATCTTGCGGTTCGCGTTGAACGACGCGAAGACGAAGGCATCTTCCGGCAAGCCGACGTCCTTCTTGCTCGTCTGCTTGGCAAGCGGACGATTGACCGGGTCGTTGGGCTGGTAGGTTTCCGGCAGTCGGCAGAACTTTTCGTAGTAGTGCGGTTTGGAACTGTCGGGTAGGACGAACTTGTCGCCGATGGCGTAATCCAGGTCGACATTGACCGTCGATCCGGGAAAGCCGAGCCAGGCGACCTGGATGGGCGCCGCCGCCCTGTTGAAGAGAGCGGTGCGGTTGCCGACCGTATGCCCCTTGAGATCGACAAGAATATCTATGCCGCGTTTGCGGATTTCCGCAATCGCTTCCGCATCGTCCATGTCGCGGATCGTGACGACATCGCCCCAGAGGCTGCGGTCGGCCTCGTTCAGCTTCAGCATCTCGGGGTCGGTATGGCAGAACAGCGTGACCTCGAACCGGTCGCGATCATGCAGTTCCAGCACGCGCCGGATGAGCTTCATTGTGGCGTGCTTGTCGAAAAGGTCGGACGAAACGTAGCCGATGCGGATCTTGCTTGACCAGCTATGCGGCACCTGCCGGCGCAACTTGGTGATTTCCGGGCTGAAGAAGGGCGTGTTGCTTCGCGCCAGCTGGTTCAGGTGCTCGTCGCCGGTCCAGTGCAGGTTGAAGAACGTACCGTCGTTCTGGATGAAGGAGGTGTCGCCTTCGGCAATCGCCGCGTCGATCAGCGGCTGGTGCCGTTCCACCGAATCGAACTTGCTGTGTTCGCGGCAGAAGGTGAGATACATCAGGCGGATCGACTGGTTGCGCGGCAGCCGGCTGAGCAGGACGCGGGCCGTCTCGATATCGGACGGATCGAACACATCCCAGGTATTGAGGGAAATGCGCGCGCCGAGCTGCATGTGCTCCAGAACGTCGCTTTTGATTAGCAGGTCCTTGAAGACACGCGCCAGCCTGGCCTGTTGCCGCTCAAGGAGAAGGGAGCTGACGATATAAGCGAGGTCTGGCTGGCGTCGCACCCGGCTCAGGATGCTGTTGGCAAGCGCAAGCGCGCGGTCCTTTTCGCCGCAGGCGAAATACAGCTTGATCGCTTCGCTGATGTTCTCCTCGGCGTGCTGGCCACCCTGTTCCGCGGCAAGCTTGTACGAGTTCGCGGCTTCCTGCTTGAGGCCGAGCTGCAGCAGTGTCTTGGCAAGCAGCGTATAAGTTCTTGCGTCTCTCTGAACGTCGAGGAGGCGATTGAGCGTTGACAGGGATGCCGTGTAGTGCCCGGTCCGATACTGCTTGGACGCTGCCGCATAGGTTATTTCGTTCAACGTTCGCTCCGTCGTAATGTCCGTCGCCGGTTCCGCTTGCGCTGGCGATGAACGCCTGGCCGCTACGGGACGCCTTTCGAGGCAACCTATTTGCCGAAGCTTGCTTGAAACCGGTGTCGATGCGCTGCGATTTCGCCCGGCGATGCAGGTTATTAACCCGCCCTGAACCTGCTTTTGCGGTCTGTTAACCAACGGGAAACTCTCGGCCCCGGCGAATCGCTGAAATTAAGAAGTTGGCAAGGGTTGGCTGCGAATTTCGCTCGTGTGACGGGTTTGGTGTCCTTGAGAGAAAAATGGAACCGAGTGGCATGATGTCGGTCCGTCACGGCCGGAAATTTCTCAACCCGGCATGTCCTCGTTGTTTGTTTTGAGTCTTAAGGGGACACTTCATGTCTAGCATCAACTTTAACAAGAACGCTACCGCCGCTCTCTCCACGCTGCGTGACATCAACAACAGCCTGTCCAAGACGCAGGACCGCGTCTCGACCGGTTATAAGGTTGGTTCCGCTTCTGACGGCGCTGCTTACTGGTCGATCGCGACCACCATGCGTTCCGACAACAAGGCTCTGAACGCTGCTTCGGACGCCCTGGGTGTTGGCGCCGCCAAGGTCGACACCGCTTACGCTGCCATGGACAGCGCCATCGACGTCGTCAACGAAATCAAGGCCAAGCTCGTAACCGCAAGCGAAAGCTCGGCCGACAAGGACCAGATCCAGCTCGAAATCGGCAAGCTGCAGGAACAGCTCTCCGCTATCGGTCAGGCCGCTTCCTTCAACGGCGAAAACTGGGTTGTTGCCGACAGCGCCGCTTCCAACACCACCGTTGTCGACGGTTTCGTCCGCAACAGCGACGGCACGGTCAAGATCACGACGGCTGAATACACCGTTGCTTCCTACGCGATCTTCTCGACGATCGCGAGCGGCGTCGGCTCCGGCGGTCTGCTGGGCTCGGTCATGGCCATCTCGCTCTCCAGCGCTTCGACCACCGGTGACGTCAACGCCTACCTCGATCAGGTCGAATCGGCTCTGGCCGAAATGACCAAGGGCGCTGCTGCTCTCGGTGCTCTGTCGACCCGTATCGACCTGCAGGACGACTTCGCTTCGAAGCTCTCTGACGCCATCGACGCGGGTGTTTCCCGCCTCGTCGACGCCGACATGGAAGAAGAATCTGCAAAACTGTCTGCCCTGCAGACCCAGCAGCAGCTCGCCATCCAGTCGCTCTCGATCGCGAACTCCTCTTCGCAGAACATTCTGGCCCTCTTCCAGTAAGACTGGATAGCAGGAAAGGGAATTCGGGAACCGCGCCTTCGGGCGCGGTTTTCTTTTTGGGTGCCGGGGAGGCGAGGCTGGTTGCATGTCGCGCAAAGGGGCGCCGGTTTTGTAATCACGACATGCGATAAATCATCGACCGGAAACGCAGGGCGCGAAACTGGAAGAGCGCGATGCGCTCTGGCAGGCGCTCCGGTTCGGGTGATCGGAATAATTTATTTTTTTGTCGCAGCGAAAGGCGGCATTCCGGCTTCCCCGAACAGGGCTGTGGCCGCTCTTGAAATCCCGGTTTTTCAGGCTTTGAGGATCTCTTCGTGGGAGTTGTAAACGCCTCCGGCAAATATCTCGCATTTTTCTTTTGCCATTTGGAAGTCGTTAACCTTAATCGTGTCTAATCAGGTCATCGAAACAGCGGGCCGACGTTAACTATAAAACACTCGGCAAGCATGAGGCTGACTGTTGTTTCCGGGTAAAACCCGAATGTCCCTTCCATATTTATTGCCAAAGGGGCGATCCTAGATGACCAGTATCCTGACCAATACTTCCGCTATGTCTGCACTTCAGACGTTGCGCACGATCAACAGCTCCCTTGCTGAGACGCAGGATCGCGTTTCCTCGGGTTATCGTGTTGGCGAAGCTTCCGACAACGTTGCCTATTGGTCGATCTCGACGACGATGAACTCCGACAACAAGGCTCTGAACGCTGCTTCGGACGCCCTCGGTGTTGGCGCCGCCAAGGTTGACACCGCTTACGCCGCGATGGAAAGCGCCATCGACGTCGTCAACGAAATCAAGGCCAAGCTGGTAACCGCAACGGAAACCTCGACCGACAAGGACCAGATCCAGCTCGAAATCGACAAGCTGCAGGACCAGCTTTCCTCGATCGCTCAGGCTGCTTCCTTCTCCGGCGAAAACTGGATGGTTGCCGATACCGCCGCTTCCAACACCACCGTTGTCGACGGTTTCGTCCGCAACAGCGATGGCACGGTCAAGGTCACGACCGCCGAATACACCGTTGCTTCCTACGCCCTGTTCTCGACGATCTCCAGCGGCGTCGGCTCCGGCGGTATCCTGGGCTCGGTCATGGGCATCGCACTCACCAGCGCTTCGACCGCCGGTGACATCAGCGGCTACCTCGACCAGGTTGAAACCGCTCTGGCATCGATGACGATCGCTGGCGCTGCCCTCGGTGCTCTGTCGACCCGTATCGACCTGCAGGACGACTT
>NZ_JAGGCS010000014.1 GCF_022884085.1 Paenirhizobium cremeum | reverse complement strand
TACCTCAGCCGCAGACGCTCTCCCGCGCAGCGGGTTCGTTCTCCGGCCCCGTTGCGGTCATTGATCGCGGGTCCCCAGCCAATTTTCCTAGCCGCCTTCGAACAAGGAGGATGGTCCAAGGAACTGCGGCCAAAATCGCTAACATCTTGAGATGACGCGACTTTTCCGTGCAGGAGATAGTCTTGCAAAAGCGCTGTGGCCGCCCGGCACAATGGCAGCTCCCCATTTCGACTTCTTGGAAGCCGCCAGCGCGCTACCAGCCCCAAGACAGCCACTTGCTACTAATGTGTCACGCGGACCTCAGTTTTGCCCACAGACACTGACCGACAACGCATGCCATCGTCGGCCTCGTAATACTCGTTTTATGAGACACTCAATCGGTAATTATTTCCGCCGGTATTCACCTGCCGATCAACTCGTCCAGAAACTCGGATCCCGGCGCCACGCCCGAAATAAACAGGTGATCCCGTGCGCGGGTCGCTGCCACATACAGCAGTTGACGTTCGGTCGCGACCACCTCGTCCAGTTCGAACTCATCGGCAACCTCGGCAATTCTGCTGGAAAGAGGCAACACCCCCTCATCGCAGGCAAGGATGATGACAGCGCGAAATTCCAGCCCCTTCGCAAGATGCATCGTCCCGATCAGAATGGCATCGTTCAACCGCTCGCCTTGAAGCGAGGAGGCGGTCGGCAATGCGAGAGCCTCCGCCACGCGTGCCGCGCGTGCCATCTGTGCGTTCGAGCGGCAGAAGATGCCGATTTCGCGCAGCGGCATGCCGGCATCGAGCAGGCTCTGGAGAAAGGCGGTTGCGGCGCCCGTCTCTCCGTCTTCGTCAGGTGCGACCACGATGACCGGCTCGACGCCTTCGAAGACGGAGATTGTCCCCTTGCGCTCATCCTCCTCGCCATCGACGTCACGGACATTGGCCGGCAGCAGAAGGTCAGCCAGGCGTCGTATCTGCTGTGATGTGCGGTAATTCACCTTCAGCGTGAAAGAGCGGCCCCGGATATCGATGCCCAGTCCCTTCCATGAAAAGGGCTGCTGGAAGATCCGCTGGCCAATGTCGCCCGCGAAAAACAATGCATCCCCTCGATCCGGAACGATGGATCGCAGGAAGCGGAGTTCCGCCACGCCAAGATCCTGGGCTTCATCCACGACAACATGGCTATAGGGCTTTTGATCGCGGCGCGTGAAGTGTTCGGTGACGGCGGTAAACAGGTCCGCGGTGGTCATCAGCGCCTTGGCGCGGATCTGCCGGCGCACCTCGCTGAAGATCGTCCACAATTCCTCGCGCTGTTTCGCCCCGAGACGGTTCTTGCGGCCCATGCGCGGCACGGCCGCATAGGCTTCGGCGCTGTCGATCTGCCAGGCATCGATGACATGCTGCCATTCGGATAACAGGAATTGCGGTGTGTAGCGCGTCAATCCGACGGCACTGGCTGCATCGCGAAGAAGGCCGCGCAATGTCTCCCGGCTGATCAGATAGGTCTGGCGCCCGGTCATCAAGGCGTGCAGGTCGGAGGCGGCCCTGTCGAAAGAAGAAACGGTCACCCGGTCGAGAAGAGGAGAGTGCGTGCCGAACAGAATGGCCAGTTTCCGCGTCAGCGCCTGCGCAAGCGGTTCGGAAAAGGTTGTCAGCAATACACGCGCTGCGGGATCTTCGCGAAGAATCCGGGCGACGCGGTGCAGGGCCACAACCGTCTTGCCGGTCCCGGCAGACCCGATGACACGGACGGGGCCGGAATAGTCCTTCTCGACCAGAGAACGCTGCGATGGATGCAGGAAGACGGCCCATTTCTCGAAAGGCTGATCGAGCGCGGCTGCCAGTTCCTCGTGCCCCTCGAGAATGCGGAACCGGCGTTTTGCATCCGGGTGGTCCACAGGTGCCGCAGCGGCCACGGGCGCCGGCTTCAGAATGCCCGTTGCTGCATAATCCAGCAGGGCTTCGGCGGCCTCCTGCGGCAGATGGTTGGCCAGGGCAAAGAAACGCTCCTCGCTGGCGCTCCGCACATCTTCCACCCAATCCGCCGGCACCCCAAGCGACAGGATCTCGTCTGCGGAGAGTTTTGCAAACAGTGGAAGGTTCGACGTGACGGGAGCAACCGGTATCTGAAAGGGGAGGTCCGGTTGGCGTGGCGGTTCGGCGGGCGCCGTAATCTGCTCAACCAGCTCGCGCACCTCGACGATCTGCAGAGCCCCCGTGCGCGGGTGCGCCTCGATGCGTCGCCGCTCCGCCCAGGCATAGGCATCATCGTGATGATCCACATAGGCAAGCATCACGCTGTCGCCTGTCTTGTGAATGATGATCCGGAGATCGCGGTTGACCCGCACTGACCAGAAGTTGGGGTCCTTGGATGCCTCGATCCGATGCATCTGCAGGCCGGGACGATCCGGATCGGTCTGCAGATCGAACGCCGTCAGCTTCGCTTGCTTCTGCTCGTCATTGGTCAGCTTGGCGAGGGAGGCGGTGAAGCTGTCGGCGAGGATGGTGGTCATATCAGTCCCGCACGGTCACATACTGTGCTAGTTTCATGCCCTTGCGAATTTCGGTGGCGTACGAAGGCCGCATGCCGGCTCTTTCCAAAATTGCTGGGACGGACAGCGCAGCGAGTTCTTCCGCATATTTAATGCCGAATAGGTGAATGGCGGTCACCTGTTCGCGCCTCGCAATTGCTTCGTTGTAAGCTTCCGAGAGAAGTTGTGCTGCTTGTGCTTCGTTCATAAAATACACTCTCATCTTCAGTTACTGAGACACCGGAAACGTGACTCGGTTTTCCGCACATAAAGTCAGCATGAGCTTTATCGCAGACCGTTCAACGAGGCTGTCACTCCGGCTCAGACCAATCAAGCAGTGAGATGTTAAGAAACCATTCTGGGTTGTGTTGGCAATCCTCAGCATTTCGATGTTCTCGTTGAGTAGGAAACTGCTTACGTCAGGGGTCTTCATAGCAACATGTGATTCCGAATGCGCCGGGGCTATTGCTGTACATCGAGACGTTCCCGTCGGTTGTTACCAACCAAACTTCAGATGCGGGATTGGCTGGGACGTAGGTTACAGAACTGCCCGCAGTGTGAGCTAGAATTGACGGGCAAGGAAAATGTAGCAAGCTGAGCTCCCTCCTGAGGCCAAGCATTCCCCTGATAACAGCCTTGGGGAGCGACACGACCGCCTTGCACTCCACAGCAAGAGCGACATCAGAATACGCAGGCCGTATATTGTCTAGTCCGTGCCTGAAGACGCCAATATCAATCTCGTGGTGGGCACTGAGATCAGGACTTACAGTGTGAGCGCCGAGAGAACTGCCCAGTGTCTGGAATTCTACGTCTACATAGATATCGAAAGACGGACGGTTACCGGGTAGAGAAACGGAAAAATGAGGATCGCTCGCCTTCAAAAGCCCCGGACTTGACTTGAATTGCACAGCTCCGCGAGGGTGAGAAAAACTGATTGTGTATCCCAGACGCCGAAGATACTGGATCACCAGCGTCAAGACATAGAGCTCATAGACCTTGCCACGCGCATGAGAGCTGGCTCCCGCTGGTATAGCTGACCTTCCAATACCATATCTTCCGAAAACGGAATTGATTGCCGCTTCTGCATTCACCCTATTCATTTCAGCCCCCTTGTCGGCGACGGCTCGAAATCCTCACCTCTCAGCGCAATAATCAAATCATCAAGCTCTTTACGAAGAGGACCAAGTGCTGGGAGTTCGGTGAGGTAAACGCGGCGGCTGTCCCCGCGATCCGGGAGCTCCATAAATGCGTTTTCCGGAGCTTCCTCAACGGCTTCGGAAAGACGCTCTAGGCTGCGCTTCACCGTGTCCACATCAGTCCACTTGAGATGAAGTTGGAATGCTTCCAGCAGCAAGATCAAATGCTTCTGGGGCGGGGGAAGCTTGGAAACCCCCTCGGTAAGCAGGTAAGGGTCTAGGAAATTGCTGTCGTCCGCCAAGTCGGAAAGATCATATTCCCGCATGTAGCCTTTGACGATTTCGATCAGGTCCTCGTAATCCTTCTCCTCCATCTCAAACCCCAAACACCTTCAACACCTCGTCCCCGAAGTGGTTGATCACCTTCACCGCGATCCGCCCCGTGCTCGGCCGCGGGAAGGGCCGGGAGGTGTCGGAATACAGCGTCTCCCAGGCATCCGGGTCGATCTCGGCCTTCAGCGCCGTCTTGAGCGATTTGTAGGGGTCGTTCGCGCCGAGGAAATAGGCGTGGCGGACGAAGAAGCTTTCCTCGTCGTAATCGGTATCGATGAACCAGGCGGCGATGCCTTTCACGTCGTCGGAGCGGATTTCGCCGCTGGAGGGGTCAAAGACGTCGACACCGTGGACCTTGACCTTGATCTCGCCGCCGGGCGCATCGAGGATTTCCACGTCCGGTTCGCCGAAGACGACAAAGAGGTTGCCCTTGCCGGTGTTCTTCAGGTCCTCGGCCATGTGCAGGTCGGGGTTCATCCGGGCCTTGAGAATGGCGAGCGGGCCCAACCGGTTGAGGTCGGTTGCCTGGGCGTCGAAGTTGAAGGCGCAGGCGATCAGCACGTCGAAGCGCGCATCCGATGCCTCGCGAGCAGCAGCCGTGATCTGACTGCGGGTCAGCGTGCCGAATTCCGGGCCGATCAGGATCGCGGCCCGTTTTTCCACCGCGCCGCCATCGGCATAACGGCCTTCGGCGGCGATATAATTGCCCGGCCAGGGGGTGATGGCGCTGAAATGGATGGTGTCGCGCTTCTCCTGCTGGTGAACGCCGGCGGTGCGCAGATGCGAAAGCACCATCTCGCCGAAATCCGCCTCCGGCATGTTGGCTGGCGTGGAGGCGCGTGTGGTGATCGCGCCGGCGGCCGCTAGCTCTGCGCCCAGCGTATCCTCGCGGGCGGCGACGACGCGATGCGGCGACAGGCTTTCGACGGTGAAGGGACCGGCGACGCGCACCTTCGTCTTGTCTTCATAGGGGCGATCATAGAGTAGTTCGACATCGGCGGCGCGGGCAATCGAGGCGTCGATCTCCTTTTGGCGGGCAATACGGCCCTCCCACCAGTCGGCGTGCAGTTTGCGCGCTGCTTCGGTCACCAGATGCGCCTTGGCCTGTCCGTCTTTGCTGTCGAGCCAGACGTCAAGATCGCGGGGGATTTCCCATTCCTCGAATGTGGTGGAAAGGGCATCGTTGAGCCTCGCCCTAAGCGGTTCCACAACCGCCTGCCATTTGTCCCAGATCACGTCGATCTCGGCATTGTTTGAAATGCTCTTGAGTTTAATGTGCGGGGCACGATCATAGACAAACCCCTGACGCACATCAGCGGATGTCGTAGTGGATGGCGCGACACGACCTGTAAGGAACTGCTCTTTAGCGCGGCCCTCAGGGCTGTCGGACAGGATATAATAGGGATATCGTGCACTCATAAGGCGTGTGCGGGCGAGAGCGAGGGCTACACGTGAAGTGTCGATGGTGATCCATCGCCGTCCCCATTGCTCAGCGACATATGCCGTAGTGCCAGAGCCGCAAGTTGGATCGAGTACAAGATCACCGGGGTCAGTAGTCATGAGTATGCAACGCTGGACAACCTTTAATCCAGTTTGCACTACGTACGCCTTTTCCCCTCCAAATTGGTTCTGACCGACAGTGTCCGTCCACACATTAGTTATGGGGTAAACATCAAAGTCTTCTAAGAAGCGCATATAACTAAGTCCGCCCGAGGTCGCCCAGACTCTGCCTGCTTTGATGACCCTCGGCATTCCCACCTCACCGGTGCTCCAGAAACGCCTTCCGGGATGGTATTTTTTTCCCTGAAAATGGATATCAAAACTGCCCGGCGGGCGAGAGGAGGTAAGATCACCAGTGCCTGCTACTCGCCACCCCTCAGGAACCAATTCAGGGTTGGCCTTTTCGGCAGCCGTAAGTGGGCGCTTCTCATTATACAAGGACACTGCCGAGGTGAACGCGGTGCCCCCTGTGCCGCCAATTATCTTCTTTTCGAGTAAAGGCCGTGCTTTTACCTGAGTTGCATCCTTCGAGTACCAAAGCAGAAAATCCAGAACTGAGGGTGTAAAGTCACCAGACCCAGTTGAGGTCTTGGAAAACGCGATCTCCCGAACAAAGTTTTCTGGCCCGAAGACTTCATCCAAAACCGCCCGCACGCGATGCACATTCTCATCCCCGATCTGTACAAAGACGGAGCCGGTGACGGATAACAGTTCCCGGGCCACCATAAGCCGGTCGCGCAAGTAAGTCAGGTAGGAGTGGATACCGTCCTTCCAGGTGTCGCGAAAGGCTTTCACCTGTTCCGCTTCACGGCTGACATCTTCCTTCTTGCCGTCTTTTACGGCAGTGCTCATTGTTGAGACCTGCCAATTCGAGTTGAACTTGATCCCATAGGGTGGGTCGAAAAAGATGCACTGCACCTTGCCGCGCATCTCCTCCCGCTCGGCCAGGCTCGCCATCACCTGCAGGCTGTCGCCGAGGATCATGCGGTTCTGCCAATGCTTGGTGTGCTGGTAGAATTCGGCGCGCGCCTCCGGATCGGCAATGCCGTTGAAATCGGCAAACAGATCAGGCGCATCGGTGTTTTGCTGGCGGGTGCTGGTGGTTCGGCGCTTCAGATCGTCGATGATCGCCTTGGGATGCACCTTTTCCTGAATGTAGAGCGGCGGCGCATTGACCACGAGGTCAGACCAGTCCTGCCGATCCTTGCCGCGCCAGACAAGCTGCGCATCGCCAATCTCGATCTCGCCGGTCTCGGCAAGCTTGCGCATCTGCTCAGGCGTGATCTTGATCTTAGCGCCGTTCCAGATGATCTGCGGATCGCGGTCCATATCCCTGTCGCGCACCTCGCCGTCCGCCAGCGGCCGATTCCGCGGCACCCGCATCTCGCGCTCCGCCTCGCCCAGCATTTCCTCCTGCTGCTCATAGAGCGACGCCATCTCGGCGGTGGGATTGTTGAGCCGGACGGCCTTGTCGTGGGTGAGGGTAGACACGTCTTTTTCGCGCGGGGTCTTGGCCATTTACTTGAAGTCTTTCAGAGGAATTTCTTGATCAGAAAGTGATACACGGCGACAATCTCGGCATCATATTCCCGTTCGATGCCTTTGATGGTGTAGTCGGAGACTTTGCCTCTGACTGTCCCGGCTCCAAGTGTGCTTCCGGTTCTTACGACCCCATCTTTGACGTTACCGATGGCATTACCCGATCCCGGAGTCGACCCGTCGCGAATTATGCCGCTTTTAACATTTCCCAGGGCTCGGCCTGAACCAGCAGTCGATCCATCGCGGATAACTCCGTTTTTGAGATTTCCGAGCGCCTTACCTGCTCCGAGAGTGCTGCCGTCCCTAATGACGCCATCCTTATAGTTCGCCATGTTTTCCCTCCGCTTGTTTCACTATGCCCGGCATAATCGTCATTGTGCAGCCACCGTGAATTCAGCCTCCTCCTCGTCCTCATCCAACTCTTCGGAATAGTCGCCGGTGCTGGCAATGGCTGCAGGCGACTGTTTCCCCATCGCATGCTCAATCAGGTTCAAGAGGGCTTTCTGGCGCGCATCCATGAAGGCGGCAAAATCGTCAGCACGAAGAAGGGTCGGTTCGATCAGGTGTGACGTCAGAAACCCGTCGAGCTTGGCAGGATCGATGGCCGAGGCATCGGCACTGCCTGTCTCCAATTTGGAAAGGTAGATCGAGGGTGCCACACCACCGATGATGCGGTTCGTTCGATAGGACAGGGGGGTCTTGTTGATGATGGAGTCATAGATGTCCGATTTGATGCCTCTGTCCTCGCACCATTTCTTCGGGAAGATGTGGTGGATATCGACACTTTCGCCGAAGAAGACTGTGTGGTCGAATTCCTGGCCGGAGCGAAAGTCCTTCGCCTTTTCCTTCATCAACAGCGCATTCACGCCCTTGTAGGCAGCAGAAAGACGCATGCGCATCGTTTTCAAGCGCTCAGGCCGGAATGATGCTTCGGACACCGTCGCAGGCGCTTTGCCACCGGCAAGCCAGGCCGGCACTTCCAGAAAATCGCGCGATATGCGGGTCTCGACCGCCGAGCCATAGAGCTCGCCTAGGACGCCGCACCAATACCACTTTTGCAGCTTATCGCGGTTTGCCTCAAGTTCCCATGCATCGCCTATATCAGCAAGGATGGCAGCGAGGGGGATGATCTGCGTCTGGTAGGGCAGATCAAACAGTCGGTAGACCCGTTGGGTGAAGAGAAACTTTGCGGCCTTCAGGAATCCCTGCTCTGCCAAATCCTGGTACTGCTCGTAGGCAGTCAGAGGCAGATTGAGGAGCGCCTCTCGCTTTCCAGTGACCTGAGGAAGGTCCTTGCCCTCCTTACACAAGGCTTCGGCTGCCCGCCTGAGGTCACGGGTGTAGAACAGCGAGACGACATGCAGGAAATCGGTGTTGGCGACGTTGGCCAATATGCCTTTTTCGGCGTCGGCCAATTTCTGGGCATTCACGAACCGGCCGTGGCGGCCTTTGTTGTCACGTCCGTCGCCGTACCAGTCTTTCCGCAACTCGTAGCCATCAGCGGCATAAATGGCGGTGACGAGCTCGAAGGCATCAAGCGGCTTGCCTCCCGTGTTGACCTTCTCGAAGACTGTGCAGACCGCTTCTTTCGTGGTGGTCTTGTCGAGCGCTATGACGGGCACCTGATAGCCCGTGAAGTTTGCAAGGACATCATTGTAGAACTGCTGGACAACAGGCCAGAGTTCCTGCATGCGCCCGTTGGCATTCGCCCAGGTGACAAACTCCATCTGCCAGGCCATGCCATCGAAGACACGGGAAAGTGGGAATACCAGATTCTCGAATTCTCTCTCGGTGGTGGAATAGTCGCTATCGATATTACGGTTGAAGTCTGACCGGATGATCTTGTCCGCTGGCACCGAGAGGATTGCATCCTCTCGATCCGAAGAGGCATCCAGCGATTTCCTGATGTCGATAAAAAACCACCGCTCGACCGGCTGCTTCTTCGGTGTGATGGTCTTCACCACCTGACCGCGAAGGGTGACCTGGTAAAGTGAGGTCATGCGTTGCTGGCCATCCAGCAGCAGCTCTGCGGGCAAAATCTTGCTCGCGGCTTCCGGCGCACCCTCGATCGTCCTTGGTTTGAAGTTGACGCTGCCGCCAGTTTCCAACGTCATGAGCGCACCGACAGGGAAAGCGCGGGAAATAGAAGCGATCAAGCTCTTGATGCGATCTTCGTCCCAGACCCAGCTTCTCTGGAAGTCGGGTAACTGCAGTTTGCCGTCGTTGCAGCTTCTGAGGAGGTCGTGAAGCGAAACTGGGTTCGTTCGAAATGTTGAGCCGGCCATTATGCGACTTCCTCTGCCACCGTCAGAAACGATGCAATCAATTTCTTGTATTCTTCTTCCATAGCGAAGGCGTCGCGGAATTCTTTAAAGGCCCAGCGGCCGTAGCTCTTCAGGTTGTTAACCCCCGGCACCCACATGCTTTCCATGGTCTGCGCCTTGATTTGCGCGTCCAGCCCCCGGAACCCCTTCACCTCGATGATCAGGTTCAGCGGGTCCTCCGGACCACGGCCGTCATCCACTTGGATGATGAAATCCGGCAAATAGCGACGCGGCACGCTGCCTACGCGGTAGGGCACTTCGAAACCAAGCGCTTGATTCTTGACGTAGGAGATGGTGGAGGGATGGGCTTCCACCACGCGCGCAAACTCCGCCTCCCAATCGCTGTCGCAGACCACGTAGTTCACCTGGGACCGGCTGGTGCGCCAGAGGTTCTGCTTGGTGGTGATGAAGGAAACGAAATCCGTATAGCCGTGCGGGTTATAGGGATCGAGCATGGCCTTCACGACGCCGGTTCCTTCCTCGCCCGCACTGCGCACGATCGCCTGGTAGATCAGTTCGCAGGCCTTCTCGGCCAGCTCCGCATAGGTCAGCATGCCGGCCTTGGTGCCGCCGGTCAGCTTCAAGCATTCATTCACCCAGCGCCGGGTGATTGGCTGGAGCTGGTTATAGAGGTAATAGGGAACGTCCTGGTCGGTTTCCCGGAAATAGAGCTCAATCAGTTTCTTCGTCAGGTGGATGGCGACCGTGTTTGGCCGCATGTCGTTCAGCGCGTCGGGCGAAATGTCATGGCCTTCTCCGACCAGACCCTCCAGCCGGACCTTGCACGGACCCACGAGCTCCGGCGTCAGCGTCAGGACGGAATCCTCGTTGAAGCTTGCCGAAAAGCGATCCGACGGCAGTTCGGTACGGTAACCAGCGACGCGCGGGAAGCGGATGGAAAGGTTCGCCCGCTCCTTCATTGCGTGAACCCGAGTGACGGGCTTCGGCGGCGTGCGAACCACCTCCTGCGGTTCGGTGGCGAAATCGAAGGGAATGCCGAGGATATCGGCATATTCGGTGTTGAACAGGCCCTTGTCATTCAGCTCGTAGGACTGCCGGCGCAGGCCGCGGCCGATGACCTGCTCACAGAGAAGCTGCGTGCCAAAGGCACGCACGCCGAGAATATGGGTGACGGTGTTTGCATCCCAGCCTTCAGTCAGCATCGAGACGGACACCACGCAGCGGATCTGCTCGCCGAGCCGTCCCTTCTGGCCGACGGTGTTCATCACCTCGCGCAGGATTTCCGTGTCCGAGAGCTTGTCAGCCTCGGCGGCTCCTTCGCGCTCTGCCTTTTCGCGACGGAAGCGCTCCAGTTCGAGAGCTGCAATCTCGCGGAAATTTGCGTCGAGCGCCTCGCCGGATTCCAGTTGCTGGCTGTCGATCAGCAGGGTGTTCATCCGCGCCAGGGGATTGCCGTATTGATCGAAATTGCTGAACAGCTTCAGGTGGCCCTTGTGCTTGTTCTGGCGCTCGCCCTCAACCTCCCGCTCCCAACCGGAAATCCACTCATAGACAAGCTTGGAGCTGGCCGTGTTGTTGCACACGACGATGAAGACGGGTGGCACACCGATACCGGCCTTTTCCCAGGCCTCATATTCCTTCTCGTAATGGGAATAGAGCGAATAAAGCGCCGTTTGCAGCGGCGACGGCATCTTGAACGGATCGAGATCACCGGATTTGCCAGCACCCTTCTTCGGCATGTCCTTACCGATATGGTCCCACAGATTGCGGTAGACTGGCATCGCCGAGTTGACCGAATTATCGGAGACCGGCACGCGCGGCAGCTTGACGATGCCGCATTCGATGGCATCGACCAGCGAGAAATCGGAGACAACCCAGGGAAAGAGCGTGCCCTCCTCATAACCCGAGCCGCGCAGGAAGAAGGGCGTCGCGGAAAGATCGTAAACCGCCCGCACGCCGACCTTGCGCTTCAGAGCCTCGATGCCGGAAATCCAGAGACGCGCCGCCTCGTTGTTCTCCCTGGCTTCTTCCTTTTCCTGCCCCTTCAGCTCATCCTCTTCGTTGGTATTGGGCCTTTCGCGGTAGCAGTGATGGGCCTCGTCGTTGATGACGACGATATTCTTGAGCTGGAGGAGGTCGCCGCAGGCGCGCTGCAGCATCGCCCCCTCGGTTTCCAGTTCCTCGATCTCCTCGTTCTTCCAGCCTTTCATCAGACGCAGGCCGACGGCATTCAGCTCATGCGCCTTGCGGCGCTGGAAGACATGGTAGTTGACGATCTCGATCTTCGCCTTGTTCAAGTCCGGCATCATGTCCTGCGGCACCAGCTCGCGCGTGCGGTAGTAGCTGCTAGTGTCGGAGGGTTTGAGGACGCGCAGACGATCCTTGATGGTGATGCCGGGGGCGACGATCAGGAAGCCGCGGGAAAACAGGCTGGAGTTCGGCTGGCGCGCCGCATTGATCGACTGCCAGGCGATCAGCATGGCCATGACAGTGGTCTTGCCTGCACCGGTGGCCAGTTTCAGGGCAATGCGGAAGAGATCCGGGTTGGCGTCCTGGTTGGCCTCTTCCAAATGGCGGAAGATATGCGCGTATTGCTTTCGGTTGCGTGCGACCTCTGCAAGCCAGATCGCGGTCTCGACGGCTTCAACCTGGCAGAAGAACGGCCGAGGTCCTGAAAAAGAATGGTGGCGCCAGTGCTGAAGCAATCGCTGGGTTGTCGGGGTGACGCCCCAGTCGGCCGGATTGGGAAGCCTTCGCCAGCTCTCGACATGCCCCCGGATCTCGTTGATCAGCTTGGAAAGATTGTAGCGGGCGGCATTCGCATCCTGCTGATCGAGATCCAGGCTCGTCTGCTTCTGTGCAGACGCCTTGGAGCGGCGGCTCTTAGGGACAGGCGCTATGTATTCCGACCGCCGCCTTCCCTCGATCGGAGGATGGTCAAGCGGTTCACCGCTGGCCGACAGTGCATGGTGGCGCGTCGGAACTTCATAGGGCGAGTTGAGAATCGGCTCGGCGTAAAATGGCTTGGTCATGCTTCCCCCAGAATCGGAAAGGACTATTGCCCTTAGGCCCATTCCTTTCAACCTTGGATGTCAGAGAGTGCAATTTATCCGGAAATAATTTCCGCCTCTTCAGCCTTAAATTTCTCTCGATGAAACGGTGGGAACAGCGAAGGCGGTCATCGGCGCGACTCGAAACAAGCAGGCGCTACCAAAGACTCAGTGCTCGAGTCTAATGAGAGCACCGGCTCTAGACGGATCCTCGATGATATCTGTGATCCTGGCTGCGGCGAAATGGCTGCTTGCCTCCCGTCTTCATAAGATCGCCGCTTGGCCGCCGGGGCTCATAGTAGACGATCCAGTCACCGCGTGCAGCCTCGACCTGACGCAGATAGGTGCGCCGGAAATGGTACCGTTGCTCCGGAAGGTCGTCGTAGGTCGGGTCGACTTTCGTCGTCAGGACCGCTTTTGACATCGTTGCACCTCTATGAATCGTTCTGGTGTTACCAGGTCGGCCGGTGTTCGAAAACACGCACACGCGCCAGATGTTGCGTCCTAGGGTTGTGTATTGTTACTTGATGGAATGGAAAATAAAATTTCTCAAATTTGATGAATGCGAGGATTAATTAAGTAGTAATCATTGTATAGCCGAGACTTAATGAAGTAAATTCTCGATACGCAACTTTCGATACGCCTTGTCTTGCTTTTCGATCAGAGGGATAATGTATCCATCAATTGCGTGAATGCAGTTGATGAGTTTGCAACGTGCAAGGATCTTTGACATGACGAACAAGACAGCAAAACGGGCACCCGCCCGCTTTGACTACGGCGCGGCCGACATCGACGCCCGGAGCATGAAAGCGTTGGAAGCGACAGCCGCTGACATTCAGGCTTTGGGGCGCCGCTCCACGGACCAGGCGTTCGCACTAGGTGACCTGCTGGAGCAGGCGTCCGAACTCGTCGAACCGGGGACGTTCGAAAAATGGGTTTCGCAGCGATGCGACATCTCCTCGAAGACGGCACGGAATTACCGGGCCGTTGCTCGAAACCTTACCGCCTACCGTGAGCGTGCAGTCGAGCTTGCCATCAGCCCCACAGTGCTTTTCCATCTGGCGTCCGCGCCAGCGGAAAAGATCGAAGCCGCCTTTGCCCACGCGGAGGAGAACGACGGTATTCGAGTCAGCGAGGTGAAAGCTTTGCTGACGGACGGTTCCGAAGCAGCCTCCGAGGAAGTCTCCGCAAAGGAGCTTGCCGACGTCGGCGGTCTATCCGGACTGCGGGCGCTGATCGACCTCAAGACGAAGAGTGGTGTTGCCGCTTTCGTTGAGAGTGCGGCAGCTCTTGCCAAGGCAGTGGAAGACATTCTCGAAAGCAAACCGCAGGGCAAGCGTCTGCAGAAGAAGGCTGTCGTTCCGGTGCTTGAGCCCTTGGCCCGACTGGCCAAGCGCAGTCTGGGAAACGTCCTGCTTCTGGATGCGCCGGGTGACATCGACGTCCGCAAGCTCACCGCGACTGAACTTGTCCCCGGAAGCCGCTGGCACCAGGTCTTCGAGACGCTCGACGACGTGGGCGATCGGGAAGCCTGGCCTGAGGCCAAGGAGCTAGAGGTGTGGCTCAGCCAGTCGGTGCTGCCGCTCCTCGACTGGGCAACGTCCCGCACGAAGCAACCCGAATGGCCGCTTGCGACCGCGGATGCCTCGAGCTCACCGGACACGGTGATGCGCAGTGGGTTGGAGGCGCTGGGTGGCATCGTGCGGGTAGAGGCGCCGAGCATCGATCCGTCCGAAGACGCAGATGAAGCTCTGGAGGACTACGTGCCGCCAGCGATGTTCGCCCGGAGTGGGGGAGCCTCGGAGAGCGGTGAATCCAATGTCCTCCCTTTCGGTTTGACCGAGGGGCAGTCTGGACTGCGGAAGCCGAAGGCGCTGGTGCGCAAACTCGCCGGGGCGTCGGCGGACTGAACATAAGAAAGGGGCTTTTGAGCCCCTTTCTTGATTCCGATTGTCCGTTTGGCGCCGTGCTTATCGCGCTTTACTGCTCGTTTACCATCGAGTGCAAACCGAATTCGGACATGAGCCCGCTGTTAACCGTGTTCCGGATCCGTTCTCTTTTTGCCGTGGGGATCCTTGAGATCCGGTCCGGGTCCTGTCAGGACTAGGTGGCTCCACCAGAGAGGAGCGAAACGGCCCAAGGCAGCGCGCCAACGCTACCAAGGGCCTGACCCTCAAGCCTTGTACTAGAAGGAATCGGGCTTTGACCAACTTACACGCTTCATCCCCCGCCGGGGAAGTTCTGCGCGGCGCGCATGCGGCATCCCCCACCATGTCTTTTGCCGCTGGCTCGGCGTCCCGGCGCCACTTCGGTGAGCGTGCCGCTGTTCAGGCTGAACCGCCCGTGCTGCGGCGCCACCTGCATATGGTGCGTTACCCCGACGTCGAGATCGACTTCGACGTGCTGATCGAGAAGGCCATCGCCGCGATTGCCGACGGCGAGCCGGTCGAGGACGAAATCCTCGGGCACTATGTCAATGTCGCCTCGCTGGTCAGGGCGGTCTCGTTCCGCGAAGGCAAGCTCCTGGAGCAGGCCGTCGAGCGGCTCGCCAAGGTGAATCCGAATCTCGTCGTCCTGATGCAGTCGATCAAGCTGCCACTGGTTAAAGCCGCGATCGAAGCGGTGGCCGGCAATCACTGGCGCCAGCTCGAGGGCGTCCGTCTTGACTGCGAAGCGCCGGCCAAGGGCAGCTACACGCCGGATCTGATCGTCGTGAACCGCGCCAGGCGCGCCGCCTTCGTTCTCGACCTCAAGCGGTCGCTCGCGTCCTATGGCGACACCAGTCGGCTCGAAGAGCTGAAGCTCAAGATGTTGGCGTCAGCCATGGTGCTGCCGGACTGGCTCTACAAGACGCAGAAGCGGATGATGGTCGAGACGGTCGGTGTTGCGATCGTCGATGGCGCCAGCCGTCCGAGCGATCATGCGGCGGGCGTCTGGGCGCTGTCGGAAGTCGACGACCTTCTCGAGATCGATGGGGCGGCGGCTTGCATGGCGGAACTGCGCCTGCGTTTCGGGCGCCGCGTGCAGCAGCTTCTCGAAGCAGAGGCGCGCCGCGCACTCGGTTTCCCGGCGACGCCAGCCGTGACGTCGGTCCCGGCTTCCGAACCAATTATGCCTCTGACGTCGACATCCGCGCGTCGGTTCGGTGTGCTGCGGGCAATCCCGCGCGTCATGGTCTGCGACGACGTCACGAACGGTATCGAGGAGCACGAACTGGGATGCCGTTGTGGCTCCTGCGAAGCCCCGACCTTCGATGATGACGATGGCCGCGATGATCCAGAGTCACTGGCAGATGACCCTGTCTCCTGGCCGCCCGAGCACATCCGCATCGGCTTTGCCCGGCGTCTGCTCGACGCCTGACACTACCGAGCCTTCGCTCGAATGAGGCTATGGCCGCGGCGCGTGACGCCGCGGCAGCCTCTTCCCGTTCCCGTCATCCTCTGAAGACGCCGTCCATCAACGCTGGACCGGCGAGGAGATCCTGCATGTCCGCAGACATCATTCCCGAAACATCATCATCATCGACATCTGCCCGCCTCAAGCGGGGCAGCTCGGAGGCTCCCGAAACCAGTCAGCCTCCCGTGGCTCCGCGTCCGCAGGACGACCCGGCTCTGATCATCGGCCTCACGCTTGCGTTTGCCCGGCAGCGGCAGCGGGACAGGCGCACCATTCCCTCCGTGCTGCTCGACCGGCTGCGCCACCTGGCACGTTCAGGCGAGCCAGCCTGCCGCCTGGTTCTCGACTGTCTCAACAGGAGGGCCGGCGCCAATCATCGGACGGCCGCTCGTCAGGGCGTGCCGCCGGAAATTGTTTCCGTTCTCCCAGCCATGAAGGAGGATCGCTGATGGATCGCCTGTCCTCCTTTCTCATCCGCCGCCTGCATCATGTCGAGCGCCGGGCCGTCGGCGTCTGGCGGTCCGCAACGGCCTGCTGACAATGAGGACCGCGACCGTCGACGGTCATGTCGTCGGCCGCTTCAGCCCCGCCTTCGATCCCTCCCATCTCACTGGCGACCTGAAGCAGGACCGGCAGTGGATCCGCGATCATCTTGCGGGCTTTCTGATCGATGCACCGCAGGACGGTCACGGCCGACCCGTTCTCGTTCCGGCCGTGCCGGCGTGGCCGGCGCATGTCGCGCGGCGTGCAGCGAACGAAGCGGGCACCGACCCGGTCGCACGTTCTTACGCAGTCCGCGTCGTTGCAGAGGCTGGCTACAAACCCAGCGTCAAACCCATGGCCACTCTGCTGCTGCTTGCCGCGGCAATGGAACAGTCCGGCGTCACACTGCGCGATCTGGTCGCGCTTTTGCGGCAGCCGGCACCCGTCTTCTCTATCCAGATCCTCGCCGACGGCTTTGAGCGGGCATTGCCGCAGCTTATCGAAAACACCGGCATCGTGCCGTATGGGCCGTACAATGGCGCGGCGGTGGACTTTGCCTTCAACGACGATCTCTGGCGTTGGGTAGACAGCGAGACCAGACGCGTGTTCCTGCAGGTCCCGGCTGGCGAGACCAACCGCCCGAGCCGGGCCGCACTGCGCGGACAATTGCTGCGGGCGCTTGCGGATGGGACACCGGTGCTTGCCGTGTCGGAGACACACAATGGCGTGCCTGACCAGGTCGATCTGACATGCGATATCAGACTGACGGGCGCCGGGATCGATCGCCTGCTGATCGCCGACCTGCTCGAAGCGATCTACGGCAGCGAGGCGGTCATGCGTCATGACAGCAGCATCGCGAGGATCGACGCAGAGGCGCTGACGCTCGACGATCTAGCTATCGCAATCAGGCCCGGCCGTCCGATCCTGTCGAGCCTCGATGCGCTCACCGGACTGGCGGCGCTGAACCGCGACGATAAGAAAGATGGGAACGACGGAGACAAGGCGGCCTCCTCGCGGCGTCTCATCACGCAAAGCCCAAGCGAGCGCAGAGGAGAGAACTCGGGGGATGGCTGCGGGTCCGACGGTCGCACATCGACGTCGTCGACCTCGGCGTCAAATGACAGAGACAAACGCAAATCAAAAGCCAAGCCCACCGGCTCTGAAGTGATCCAGCCGGAGCCCATCAAGGATACGTCTGCGCTGACCGCGCTGCGAGTGGAGACGCTGACAGGTTATGGTGCGGCAAAAGACTGGGCGCTCGGCCTGAAAACCGATCTTGCGGATTATCTCGGCGGCGAGCTGGCGTGGTCACAGATGAGCACCAAGCTTCTTTTGTCCGGACCTCCAGGGACCGGTAAGACCACCTTCGCACGGGCGCTTTGCAATTCGCTGCAGGTACCGCTCGTCGCCACTTCCGTCTCGACCTGGCTGCAAGGCGAATACTTGCATGATGTGCTGGGCAGGATGGCAGATACTCTTGCCGAGGCCCGGCGCCAAGCGCCCTGCATCCTGTTCATTGACGAGATCGACGGCATCGGCAAACGGGCTTCGGCGTCTCGGTCTTATTCCGACTACTGGAACGCGTGCGTCAACAAGCTCCTCGAATTGCTCGATGGCGCCGTGAAAACCGATGGCGTCATTGTCGTCGGCGCCACCAACCGGCCGGCCGAAATCGATGAAGCCATTCGCCGCTCGGGACGGCTCGAGACCCATATCGAAATCCCGCGGCCCGACATTCCGACACTCGCTGGCATTCTCGCTCATCATCTGGGGAACGACCTCGACGTCGTCACCGCGTCGGACGATCTCCTTGGAGGTCAGCGATGACAGGCAATATGAAGATCGACAGCTTCTCGGACGAAATCGAGATCATTCTGGAGGATGGCGCCGAGCGCGACATCGATAGGCCAGAGACGGTCGAGCAGGACACCTCGGTGCTCCAGGCGTTGCGACGTCTCGCAACACGAGCGATGGGCCTGACTGGCGCGGACATCGAACGCATCGTGCGCGAAGCTCGGTTGAAAGCACGGCGCGAAAAGCGCCGCCTTACTTATGCCGACATCGAAGCCGGCATCCGCGATAACCGCCCACCGGTCCCGTATGACGTCGGGCGGCGTCTTGCGATCCACGAATCCGGTCATGCTGTCGTCCATCACGCATTGCGGCTCGGATCGATCATGGCTCTTACGATCGACACTAAAGAGGGTGGCCACAACGCTGTGACCTTCGCCACCAACCATCCGGATACCGAAGACTGGTACGGGCGGCTGTTGGCGATGCTCATGGCCGGGCGCGCGGCAGAAGCCATTGTGCTGAAGACCGTCTCAGGAGGCTCCGGCGGCGCCGAACAGAGCGATCTGGCGCGCGCAACCCGTGTTGCGCTCGATGTGGAGCAGGCGCTCGGCTTCGGGGGCCGCCATCCGCTGCTCTACCTTGAACACAAGGATCCGACCGTAATCCTCAGCCGCGATGTCGATCTGGCAGAGCGGGTGCATCGGCGGCTCGAGTTCGCCCAGGCAAGGGCAACGGAAGTGATCCTGGAGAACCGGCAGGCCTTCGACCGGCTGGTCCGCGAGCTGTTCGACGCTCAGGCGCTTGATGGTCAGGCGGTCGATGCAATCCTCAACGCCTCGGCGTAGCATTCGCACGGTCTGTCGCCGTGCCGAGCATGGCGGCGGACCGTCGAAATGGCCCTTGGCCTCCGTGGCTTCAGGTTGCCCGCACATCGACTCGATGTACGTCGCGTTACCCGCAACCTGAGACAAATTGCGCTGATTGGATTCAGGACCACCGAGCAACGATTCAAAGCTGCAGGCGAACGATTCCATTCCCGAGATTTTTGTTTCCAATCTCGGAGCGACCGATTCCGAGTTCGAAAAATCCGATTCAGGCAATCAACCCGGACGGTGCAGCAGTGACCAGCGCCGCCACCCGCATGCTCGCCGCCGCGATCGATAAGTTGCCGACAACGGCATTCAACGTGCCCGCAACTCAAAACAAATTGCGCTCATCCGATTCGAAACTCCGGAATTCCGATTCAAAACAAAATGATTCCGTTTCAGCGACAAACGCCTTGCGCCGTGCCGCCGGTCCTCTGACCATCATAGTGCCATCGATGACAACAAGGGGAGAAAACATGGCACGACAGACCTTGGAAGAGCGGAACGCCAGGCAGCGGGAACGGCAGCAGCGGCTCCGGGACCGGCATCGGGCCGAGCGGCGCCCGGACCGGGACGACGTCGCGAGGACACTGCTGGTCTGGACGGTCAGCGGCTATATCAATGAAGGTCGCCGCGATCAGCTCGACAAGCTAGCGGATTACTTGGTCACGCTTTTGGTCAACCAGGGCTTTGACGAGCGGGCTTCTTACGAAGTCTTCGACGATCTCGTTGATCGCTATGCCCACGATGACCAGCCTTTCCGCCGCAAGGTTCACCTGCAGGGCTGATGATTCCTGGCCATCGCCTCTGCTTGTTTACCAACTTGTTGCAAACGGCGTTATCATTCAGGGACTTCGTCCCCCCGTTACTACATGAAACGCCGTTTGCAGATGAATCGCTTTTATAAAGCCTTCCTCTTCCGGTAACCCGTAGTTACCGGAGGTTAATGCCAGTCCCATAGCTCGCGTGCCCCGCATCTGCGGGAACGACAACAACAGCTATGTGAATGGAAATGAACGAATTTTCTACCAAAGCCTTTCAACGCAAGATCGATGCCTTCTGCCAACTACGGCTGACGCCGCTTTTGGAGGACGACGAACTTTCTCGGTTGAAGTGGTATATGCACACGCTCATTCAGACGGGGCGACCAGCGCCGCGAGCCAGCGGCAAGACGGACTGGGACGTCGTCGCAGCAGCCTGCAGCGTGGACGCCAAGCTCCTCGCGAACAATGCACGGCAGATTGATCCGGCTTTCGATGCTATCGCTCGGTGGATTCGAGACACGCGCCTTTCAGCCAGTGCAGCAAACCCGGAAGTCGGTCGAAAACGGAAGACACCGAGGGCCAAGGTGGCCACTGCAGTTGCCCTGCGGATGCCGAAGCAGCCACCGTCCTCGCGGCCGGCTACCGCAGCAAGCACCCGCGTACATCTGGAATTTCCAGAAGCCCTGTTCGATGTTTGGGAGGAACCGGCGGACTTCTCGGAGGCTTTGCAGCTTCATCTACGGCGCCATGGCGAAACCTACTGGACGCTCTATCGCGGCATCATCGGTCCAGATGACGTCACGGATAAGAATACGCTTTTAAGCTGGATCGAAGGTCGGAGAGTGCCGCGCAGTACCGAGAGCTTTGAGATCTTATCGCGGATCGAGCGGCGATACCGGCTCCCGGCCGGTTACTTCAAAGCCAAGCTTCCGCACCCCTCACGATCGGCGTCAGGCTTTGAATTGTCCGGCATTGAACCTGCCGAGCGGCGTCGCATCGCCTGGCATTTGCCTGAGGATTTTAACACGCTGTCCTTCCAAAAGAGGGAGGAGATCGTCGATTGGGTGCGGCGTGTGATCATCAGCGGCACGACCGACTACAGGAAATATCAGGCAGCCGCCGCCAAGCAACGCTATGCCATCCGTTTCCCCGGCGTCTCCTATGGCGGTCGAGCGCCACGCGACGGAAAAATCATCGTGCCCGCGAACTACGAGGAGACCTGGGTCGAGGATCCTGACCTGCTGTCAGGCGTGATAGAAGCGCCACCGGCACTTGCCATGGAAATGGCCGACCTGGTTCGCTTCAAGACGTCGGCTTTGACGTCGGTCGGTTTTCAGCGAAACGGGGTCTGGGGCGAGGAGACCGCCTCTCAGAAGATCGAGCATCTCGGGCTAATGTTCGGCGCCCTTGCTGCGGCGAAGGATGGAGAGGTGAAGGGCTATGGGGTACCGCTTCGGCAGTTGACGTTCGGCCTTCTCATTTTTCCTGGCGTTTGGGATTGGTACCTGCAGTGGCGGGAGACACGCCGCGGCTTCTTCACTGCTTGGGAGGTCGACATGTTGCGGATCGCCTTGGCGATCACCAAGGAGGGCACGGGGTGGCTTCGACAGCATCCGGAGCTTTTGGCGCGGGTTCAACCGGTCGCCGGCCTCGTCTCACAGAATGAGATCGATTACGCCAACGCGGACTGGCACGGTGCCTGCGATGACTTCCACAAGCATGCAGCCCACCGCGTCAAGGAAATCCAGCGGATCGCTCGTGTCCATCGCGATCCATTCGAGCCGATCATGCCGGTCCTTGAGGCGGCAAGCCCTGTTGGCGAGTATCGCAAAATCACGGAGGAGATCATCCGCCTGATGCCGGATGAACATCGTTACCCTCGGCCGGCTGCCGAAGCGGTGCGATCATTTCTGATGCTGAGGCTTGGCTTGCACCTGGGGCTTCGCCAGAAGAACCTCAGGCAACTTATGCTCAATCCGAAGGGATCGATGCCGCGTTCGGAACGCGCGCTGGAAAAGATGAAGCGCGGCGAAATCCGTTGGAGTGATCGGGAAGGCGGCTGGGAGGTTTTCATTCCTGCCGTCGCCTTCAAGAACGCGCATTCGTCCTTCTTTGGCGACAAGCCCTTCCGGCTCGTGCTTCCGGACCTCCTGGATCTCTACAAGTACATCGACGCCTACGTCGACCGGCACCGCTCGGTGCTGCTACGGTCGGCCGCGGATCCCGGCACATTCTTCGTCAAGACGGTCAAGACGACGAGTACCGACGCGGCTTACGACACGACCAGTTTCTACGAGGCGTGGCGTCTCACGATCCAGCGCTACGGGATTCACAACCCCTATACCGGACGAGGCGCAATCAAGGGGCTTTTGCCTCATGGTCCGCACAACGTCCGCGACGTGCTGGCGACCCACATTTTGAAGCAGACCGGCTCTTACGAGCAGGCGAGCTACGCGATCCAGGACACCGCCGACATGGTGGCCAAGCATTACGGGCGCTTCTTGCCCCAGGACAAGGCCGCACTTGCCGCGCGCATCCTCAATCAGGTCTGGGAAGCCGCCTAATGCAGACGGAGACGTCGGAAATTATTTCCGGCGTCTCGCCTCGCTCTTCGCCTCGCGCGCCCACGGTGGTGGCAGCCGCTTTTCGACCCATGGGAGCAGTTTGATCGGCTTGGGTTCGATCCCGGCGGTGATGATCGGATACTTGCTGAGAGCATCGCGCATTAACGGCAAACCAGCGGGGTTGGTGTAGCGAAGGCTTGTCTCGCTGCCCTGACTGAGCCGTCCCGAGATGTCGTCGATGACCAAGGGCGGGACGCCCGCCTGAAGTAGGGTATCAGCCATGCCGTGGCGTAGGGCGTGGAAAGCTCGATCCCACATTTTCTCTCCCAAGGCCTGTTTCATGAGCGGGAGGAAAACGTCGTAGAAGCGGTCGCCAGGATCATTCAGCGTCTTGTCGGAAAAGAGGTCAGGGAATACGGCCTCATATCCCAGGTCCTGGAGCGTTGCACAGTAGTCCACGAAGCCCAAGCGAACCAGCTCTTCCGGCAGTGGCAACAGCCGCTCTGATTGCTCGGTCTTCAGCCGCCGGAATTTGTTTGTCCGCAGGATCAGCACGAGGCCGCCATCATCTTCAGCGATGTCGTCCAGTGCAAGACCAGCGAATTCGCGCCGCCGGGCTCCGAGGTAGGAGAACATGATCGGCAAGAAATAAGCCGCGTCATGAAAGACATGCGGTCCCGGCTTTTTACGGCCTCGATCGTGGTTCAGCGAACCAGTATAGATCGGGCTTGAAAAAATCGGTTTGATTTCGTCGGGCTTCGGCTTGTGCTGTTGTTTGCGAATACTGCCAAGCTTCGGCTTTTTCGGCCTCAAGCCGTCGAAGGTCCAATCCTCGACGTCAAACCCGTGGCCGCGGACATGTTTCAGGAAATGGTTCAAATTTCCGAAGTGTTTGCGGATGGTGGCTGCCCTCAAGCCCACGGCCGCCTCTTTGCCCTCCGTCTCGGCCTGCTCGCGCAGCCTCTCGCCCTCAGCGCGAAGCTCGGGTGCCGACATCGCCCTCATTCTGGCGCTCTTTCCCCAGCTAACGGGAATTTCATTGAAGTGCTGGCGAAGCTTGCCGAGATGGTACTGGGTAATCTGGCCGGTGTGTTCAACACCGTGTTCTTCGAGCACGCCCTTGAAGATGCGAACCAGCGCACGAGCGTCACGTGCGGTAGTCTCATCCCAAGCGTCCTTCATGTTCTTCACGAGCTTTTCGCACTCGGCTTCGAAATCCGCGAGACGAATGACGGGTCGGGTCTGTTCCTCAACCGGCTCTTTGAGGGTCGACCGCGGCAAGGGAGTGAGATCAAGCTCCCTGATCGACATTGCTTCGAGCGTAGGGGGCGCGACAACGTCATCGGCGGGATTTGTGATCTCCGACAATGGCTGCGCCGTTTTTAGAGCGGCAACTTCAACGATTGCAGGCTGCGTCCTCGAAGCCGAACCGCCCGTGAGTTCGCTGAGGTCGCGATCCGCGAGCGGATGCCGTTCTGCGACGTCGAAGAGAGCCTCTGCCCGCCCATTGAAATAGGCCTTCATGGCCTTTTCCTCGTTGAGCGGGTGTGGACTGATTTCGAAGAGGTGCATCAATCTTCGAATGCCTTCCTTGAAGCCGCGCGAGTTCGCCTCTTGTAGAAGTTCGACATAGTTCGAGTTGATCGCAAAAATATGGGACGCGGGCACCCCTTGTTTCCGGAGATAGATGAAGCCGGGGCAATTGGCCTTCAGCGTCAGGTGATGGGTTATGCCGAACATACCGAGCAGTCGGTAGGCCCATCCATTTTCCAGATCCATTTCCAGCTCTGAAATGTCGGCGGGACGGCCATAGCGCCGCGCTGCCATCGAGACATCTTCCAGATGCAGGAGCATCATGTCTCGTTCGTGTTCGCAAAGCTTTTGGAGCTGCGCCTTGGACATGGGTTCCTTCTGCTTCAACTTCACTTCGGCAATCAGCATGTTCAGCTTGCGGCCGATCGCCTGCGCTTTCTTATGATCAGAACAGTGAAGGCTCAATGAAAGCCGGCTGCCCGGTCGGCATTGCCCGAAGGCGCTTGGGACGCGCGCCCGCCAATAGAAGATATTTCCGCGGCGGATCAGATTCTCGACCTCGTGGCGCACGGCCATGACGAATGCCCTGTCTTTTGCCCAGGGCCTGTCCACCGCGCTCAAGCGCCGTGGGCATCACCTTTGGGCATCAGTTCTGGGCATCAGGTCGCCAATGATGCCAAAACGATATCCGGCACGACTGGAAAATCAAGGAATTAAGGGCTTTTAGGGAGAATTGGCTGGGGAACCTGGACCCTGCACCTGGCTGCCTCCCCAACCAATAACCTAATCAATTCAACGGCTCACGGTCTAAATCGGGCTATGTTTTGTAGCAAGAAATCGTATCAGTGGTCTGCGTCAAAATGCTCCACGCCTGCGCAACAATTCAATCTCACTTTGGATTTGGAATAGCGCGTTTTGCGCAATCCTAGGGTCAACCATCTCAGCATTGATCGCCATGGCGGTCACTGCTATTGCGCCGGAGGACAAGGCGGGGTCGTGGTTCACAATCTCCGAGCGCTCGTAGACCTTCATTTGAAACGCGACACTGTTGATGACTTGAGTCATTGGATCGACACGTGTCGTCCGTAGTACGAACGCCCTGTCATTTTCGGGTTCCCAAGCGATCTCATTGTTGTTCAGCGTCAGGTACCGCTCAAGTTCGGCGAGCGTGGCGGTTAGGCTCAGCTGCGTCATGCCTTCTATCAAAGGTTTGCTTTGTAGATCAGCTGATGGTTTTCCTCCTGGAAATGCCGCTGTCGCCGGTCGTTGAGCAATTTGCGTCGCCAGATCGGGTCGGTTCACGACCTTGAAGCCAGTAACGAGAACTGTGATGCCTGCGGCAATTGCGAATGCAAATTTCCAGGATTTGAAATATTCGACGTCCAATGGGAAGCTCCATGCGACGCTAATGGCGTCCGTAGGTTGTTATCAGAGAGATGATTTGGAAGGTCAGACCTGGATCGGAGCCCAATTCTCAAGGGCGATCCAGCCATCGTCGGGCGGGCGCTGAATTGAAGCGGATCCGTGATAACGGACACCCTCTTCAGAGGTGGCAATGAAGCTATACGAGATGAGAAAATCGCCGCCGAGGTCGAGCAGGTAGGTGTCCAAGAAGCTGCCTGTGCCGCTGTCGATAGTTCCTAATGCACGAACATGAGCTAGTGTGTCTTCGTGAGTTTCGTTGAAATCGATGAAACCTGCATCGGATCCAAAAACACTGCACAATCGAGCGCCAGTTGCGTTCGCCAGATAGATGGGAACCTTCCTGGACGAGAGCTCTCCACCAAAGAACAGCGCCACGCCGGTCGCCTGCTGGTTGAGGGTTATCTTTTCCCGCCAGCCGTCACACTCGAGTTGGTGGCGACGATCATTCGATTGCAAAACCGGAAAATCGCAGTTCGACGTGCGTTTCGATCTCGATGGATTCTTGTTCGCTTTCATTGGGCCTCATCCTTCTGCATTCAGACGCGGCCGTCTTCGCTAGGAGCAGGTCGCCCCTAGTATTCATTTCAGGCCCTCAGAAATTGCGCCTTTTTCGGAATAAATTTTTATTGTTGCCGAACCGCCACAGACTGGCGTGTTGGAATACCGATGGCTCGGACCCGCCCGCCAAGCTGATTTTCTAGCTTTTCGAGGTGCTTCTTCCATGCGGGATCATCACGCTGCGCCTTGTCGAACCCAAAAATGAGAAGGTGAGGTTTGGCGTCAATTACAGGGCGAGTGCTGTTCTCTGCGATCTGGCGAATGGCCTCATTGAGCACGGGGGCATCATCGTTGCGAGCAAGGCCTTTCATGGCATTGATGCGTACGAGTGCCTTCGCAACCTCGACATTGCCTTCCGCCAGTGAGGGTGCATACCTCGTCAACGCCTTCTCGTAGTCCTCGATCTGGCCGATGACGGCAGGTAGGTTGCCACCACTGGCGCGAAGTTCCCATTAGTGAAGTGCTTCGCCTCGCAGAAGATGATTTCCGGCCGGTCGGGGTATTGCGGATGACGGCAGCGTCAAGTCGATCTTGCTGATGCACAGTCGTCTCTTCCGTCGCCGTCTGGGTCAGCGCGATCTCTGCGTCGATAATGGCCGGGTCACCAACGAGATGAAGCCCGGCCTTTTCAGCCCCTGCAAAAGGCGTTGCCGCCAGCATCATCTGACGAAGGGTTTCCGCCCCTTCATAGCCTTCCCACCTCGACGCTGTTGCCGGATATTGAAATCGGCCGTCGATAAGGGGCACGCGCGCACGCATTCCCATTTTGATAGATACATTGAAAGGGCCTTGCGTGGTAAATGCCGGAGATGCTGCAATTGTCGGCAGCAAGCTGCGGATTTTGTCTACGAAGCTGCAAATGAGATAGATTAACGCCTAGGTTGTCGTTATGTTCTGCCCCCTGGGAGAAAATTCAATGGCAACCGACCCTAGTGCATCTCAAATTCAACGAGTCTTTCAGGATATCCCCGCAGACAAGAAATCCGAGGCGGACCAGACGGCCTTTCTCATGGATTTGGGCTGGCACGACGGCGCGAGCTGGGAAGATCTCTTACGATCGAAACGCATTCTCGTCATATCCGAAGCTGGTGCTGGCAAAACTTTCGAATGCCGAGCGAAGCAGCGGGAGCTGTGGGCTTCGGGTGATCCCGCCTTTTATGTTGAATTGGCTGACCTTGCACGCACAAACCTCCGAGACCTTCTTTCCCATGAGGAGGAAGTGCGTTTCGACGCCTGGCATGCATCTCAATCTGATATTGCTACGTTCTTTCTCGATTCAATCGACGAATTGAAGCTTAGCCTAGGCTCTTTTGAGCATGCGCTGAAGCGTCTGGCCAAGGCAGTTGCAGGACAATTGGGGCGGATCCGTGTGGTGATCACATCCCGCCCCATTCCCATCGACGAACAGCTTTTCCGACAGATCTTGCCGGTACCCGATGAACCAGAAGATTCTCCAACCGGAAAGGATTTCGCGGATGTCGCTATGGCGCGGCAATCGCAGAAGTCTACGGGGGAAAAGCTTGCACGGGATTGGCGTAATGTTGCACTGCTGCCTCTATCCACTGCTCAGATCAAACAGATGGCAATCGCAGAAGGGGTAGACGACCCCGATGCGTTGCTCGCAGATATTCGGCAGCGAAACGCCGAGGAGTTTGTCCGCCGTCCGCAAGACCTGATTGAGCTGTGTGCCGATTGGCGAGTACATCGTCGTATTCGCTCGCATCTTGATCAGGTGGCTAGCAACATTTCCGTGAAATTGAAGCCAAGGCATGACAGCAAGGAACGAGCCGCTTTGTCTTCCGACAAGGCATTGGAAGGTGCTCGTCGACTGGCTCTGGCGGCAGCCCTCAGTAGAAAGCTGACGTTGCGCCATAGCGCCGAAGCGGATCGCGAAGGCGATCCGGCAGAAGCGCCGCTAGATCCTTCATTGATTTTACATGATTGGACGACCGACGAACGCACGACCCTTCTGGAACGAGGGCTTTTCGGCTTTGCATCTTATGGACGTGTACGCTTCCACCATCGCTCGGTGATAGAGTATCTCGCTTCCGAGCATCTTCTCGCGCTAAGGGAGCGTGGGGTCTCTTCCCGATCGATCAAGCGGATCCTTTTTACGACCACTGCGCAGGGTGAAAAGGTGCTGAAGCCATCACTACGCCCGGTATCCGCTTGGATGGCGCTACGAGACGACGAGATTTTCGATGAGGTACTAAGGCGAGAGCCGGATGTTCTGCTGAATTTCGGTGATCCTGAGTCACTTTCTCATGCGAAGCGCCAGCTGGCACTGCGCGCTTATGTGGAACGCCATGGCGAGGGCGGCTGGCGCGGACTACGCGTGCCAAGCATCCAACTCCATCGCTTTGCTGATGTCGCACTTGGGCCGGAGGTCAAACAGCTATGGGATCGCGGGATCGAAAACCCTGAAATTCGCGAAGTCCTGCTGAACCTGATCGGTCTGGGGCAGATGAGTGAGTGCGCGGATATTGCCTACGATGTCGCGACAAACGGCGCCGCACCCGATGACGAGCGGATCGACGCACTGGAGGCGCTGATACAACTCGTAGATCCCCGTCTTGCCTCCGTCAGCAACAGCGTCGTCGAACACCCGTTGCTCTGGCCAAACCGCCTCGCACGCGCTGTGCTGGTACGCTTGTTCCCTGGCCACCTTTCTGTTCAAGACCTCCGCAAGGTGCTTGCACGGGTTACGGAAAAAAGGCGCTCGGTTGGGGACATTTCCTGGCAGTTCCCGCGTCTCATCGAGCATGCTGAATTACCACCAGATCAGCTCGATGCTCTGCGTGATGGACTTACCGAACTAGCAGTCGAAGGCGTCGTCTGGAACCAAAAGAAGTGGCCTCATCTCGTGAGCAAACGGCAGTTCCTTTTGCCTGCACTGGCCTCCACCTGCCTCCGCCAGCTTCAGGGTGGTGTCGCGACACCCGAAGTGCTGAATTCCGTCGCCGTCGCCTTGCGAATGGCGGAACGCGAATACGATCATACCGAGCCTGCGAAGCAGTTGGCAGCTGCAATTGTCGCCTTACCATCCGATACACGTCGTCTCATGTTTGAGGCAGATGACAAGTTGCTGCAAACCTATTCTCCGCAGAGTGATCCGGGTCGCCGTTACGCTCGCGTGGCGTTTTACGGTGGAGTTATGCGGCTAGATGCTGCGGATACCGATTGGATACTTGCATCGCTTGCGGATCGCAGCCGTTCCACCGATGATCGAGCGATGCTGCTTGAGGCGGCGATCCGCACCCGTGGTGAAAATATTGAATGGGTGGACCATCTAGCGGCGCTAAGACCGCACGTTTCCGATGTGCCGGCCCTGCTTGAGTCACTTGAGCAGCTTGCCAAGCCGCAACCGCGTAGCCCTGAAATGCTCAGGTTGGAACGCGAGGATGCGAAGCGGCAGAAACGTGAACAACGCAGTGAAATGAAAGCGCATGCCAGTTGGATGATGTTCTGGAGCGAAATCGTCAATAACCCTGATGCAGTGTTTGCCGATGATCGTTCCGACAACACCGCCTGGAGTCTGTGGCGTGCGATGGAATGGAGTGGCGATGAAAGCCGGGCCTCAGGATGGAGCCGACGTTTCATTGAGCGATATTTTAATAGAGATGTTGCTGACCGGCTCCGCCTAGCCATGATGGCCTTTTGGCGCAAGGATCGTCCTACGTTGCGGAGCGAACGGCCTCAAAAGGAGAAAGGCACCTATCTGATTCGATGGCAGCTTGGTTTGGCGGGCATCGCTGCAGAAGCCGAAGATCCGAATTGGGCCAAGAAACTCAGTCACGATGAAGCCGAGTTGGCGCTACGATACGCGCCCATAGAGCTAAATGGCTTTCCAGCGTGGCTTGAAGGTTTGGCAGATGTACATCCGACCGCTGTGGATGCTGTACTCGGAACGGAGTTGACAGTTGAACTCTCCGACTCGGCGACTGCCCATTCCGGTATGTTGCAAAACATCCGGCATGCGCCCCCCTCTGTCGCACAACTGTTCGTGCCGCGTCTGCGTGCTTGGTTAGATGAAGGCAAGTGGCGCCTCGGGCACAACGATGACCAGGCGGCGCGTGCGAGCCGGCTAAGGCAGGTGGTCAAAATCCTTGCCCAGCACGGCGACGCTGCTACTGTCGCAAACATCTATGAACTGGCGAAGGCCGAAGTGGCCGATGGCGCGAAAGACGCTGTGAACGGTATCTGGTTGCCGGTTCTGATGCGTCTCAACCCGGCAGACGGAATCGATGCACTCGCCAACACCATTAAGGCCCATCCGCCTGCAAGATTCGGCCCAGCGACAGATTGGTTCAGTTCGCTGTTCGGCAACGCACATGATGATGGTGAGGCCTATCTGTCTGCATCCGGTTTCACCCCTGAGCTGTTGTTGCGGCTAGCACGCCTGGCCTACCAGTATGTCCGTCCGTCTGACGATATGAAGCGTGAAGGCAGTTTTACTCCCAATGAACGTGATCACGCGGAACGCGGACGCAGCAATATTGTAAACGCGCTTCTGTCATCGACCGGCCATGAAGGCTGGGCGATAAAACTCCAATTGGCTCAAGATCCACTCTTTGCCGACTTCAAGGATCGAGCACTAGCTATGGCCCGCGAGCGTGCGGCAGAGGATGCGGATGCTGCTGCGTTTACTGAGGCCGACATCAGGGCATTGGACCGTTACGGTGAATTACCGCCACTGACACGCGACGAAATGTTTATACTGATGGTCGATCGGCTGGATGACATCGACGACACACTGTTGCGCGACGACTCTCCCCGAGCGGCTTGGGCGCTCATCGGAGACGAGAAGATTATGCGCCAGCAGATCGCTCGCGAACTGCGCGCTGGTGCCAAAGGTGCCTATACGGTTGACCAGGAAGCGGTGACAGCGGACGAAAAAGAGACCGATATCCGCCTGCGCTCAACTGGCTCTGCGCATGAGGCTATCATCGAACTGAAGATCGGCGAAAAAGATCGCTCTGCAGCTGACCTGAGGGCGACGATAAAAGACCAGCTCGTTGCCAAGTACATGGCGGCGGAGAACAGCCGAGCCGGCTGTTTGCTCGTAACCGTAAATTCTCCTCGAAGATGGCAACACCCCGATACCGGCGCGGCACTAGACTTGGCTGGTCTTGTTGACATGTTGAATGCCGAGGCTGTTCGGCTTGAGGAGGAAATGGGCGGCAGCCTGCGATTGCTTGTGCGCGGTTTGGATCTCCAGCCGCGCTTGCTGACGGAACGCGCAAAGTCTCGGAGCCTTCTACGCAAGGAGTCTTCGAAAGAGCCACACTAAGGATACGTTGATAGAGGGAAATAGCCGAACGGTGATTGCAGTGACGTCCCCGCCCCGGCTGTTTTAGCCAGGGAGGGGCGGAAGCAATGGAAACAGATGAAGTTTGGGAGCCAAAGCCTGCTATTGAGGGAAATCGCAGTCAATAGAGAAGCATTTACAAAGGTTTATGAGAGAGGAGTGGTACTGTTTTGCAACAGCGCTCATGCCGCCTCGGCATCCTCCGCCCCTGATTTTCCAGCATATACGAATGCCGACTTCATGAAGCCTTCGGAATCGCACCCCGAGGGCTCCTCCAGTTGCAGTTCCCCGTCAATCAGCCACCAGTCGCAGTATCGGCGATGAAGCGCCCGTGCATGGCCAGGCGTACCGACATCGGCGAGAACTTCGATTAACCGCTCCAGTGTCAAGGCCATGAACGGCAGCTTTCCGTCCTGCGGTGATGCGAGGTGCCGAACAAAGCTCGTAGCGACGTTCTGTGCGGGCGCATTCAAGCCGGGAGCGATGAAGAGGTGCAGGCCTTCATCATAGAGCCCGGTTTCGATCATCGTATGGGCAAGGCACATTTGGCGGAAAAGCTGCTGGGCTGGATTTGCCCGAAGGGCGGGGGCCGCCGCATCGATGAATAGGCCGGAGCTCGGAGCGATTTCGTCATAACGTCCGGAGAAGCGCGGCAGGGGCTCTTGCCCACTCTCGCTGTATTTCACTTCGATGGCGATGAAGCGCCGCTGCCTAGCCGGGCCAAAGCCACGAACGAGAAGATCGAACGCCGTTCCATCACCGCTGAAACGAAGGTCGCCACGGCCTGGCGAGTGTTCAAAGAGGATCTCGGTGACTTCAGGCATGAAGCCTGGCGCGAGCGCCTCGAAGACTGCCGTTGCTGTGGGAAGATGGAGTTTCAGGGGGGCGAAGAGATTGAAAACTAATGGCTGGGACGAAAGCAGATTGGTCCAAAGGCGAATGTCATCATACGCCGCGCCTGCCTCGCGATAGATCATTTCGCGCTTAGCAAGTCGGGCGATTGCGGGATGAATGAAGTTCGCCCCGGTCATGCCAGCTGACATAGCGATAGAGGATCCAAGCCGGCGGGACTTGCCTTCTCGGCCAGGATGAATGCCGCCGATGGGCAGATTGCGGTCTTCGCGCCATAGGGCCTGCAGGAGCCGGGCGGCGGCTCGGAAACGGTTGTCAGTTGGTATGAAGGCCCGGTGCCGGCGCAGGATGGTGTCCGGAACGAAGGGCAAGCCAGGGATCGAGCCTAGTCCGGCAGGATCGAGAGTTGGGTGCTGCTGGGTGCGAGCTACGGCGATTGGTGAAGCTGCGTTCGATGTCATCCAAGTGTTCCCGTTGGCGACCGCAGGAGTGCGGTCCCGGAGTGCTTCGCGGATGAGCGAGAGAAGTTGACAGACCGGACGCGGAGCGCGTTCCGCGAGAGTGCAGAGTGCAGAGTGCAGAGTGCAGGTCTGGAAGGGAAGAGTGAGGAAAGGAAGAGGAGTGCGTTATCGCACTGCGGGAGTTGTATGTGTATTCCCGGAGAGGGGTATAAGTGAATATCGGTGGCCGACCAGCATGTTAGCAGGCCATCGAACGGCATCTGGTATAGCGTTGTGGTCACTTGAAACGCTCGCGACCGAATCCCGAAGTGGTACAGACGTGATGGCCCGTCTTCTATAGGAGCCAATTTCGGCTCCCCCACATAAGGAGCCACACATGTTTGCCGCGAATGCCCCCTACCATCAAGATTTCGCCTCCAAGTTCGACCCCGATCTGATCTATGAACCACAGGGCGCGCGCTGGCGTGAGACAGCGCTGACAAACGAGACAATCCAGCTTTATGAGGCCATGTCCTTCCTGACATGGCGGTATGGAGAATACTTCAACACTCACATAACCCTGTCAGGTCGGGTGATGGGACTTTCCGATCATCGCTGGTTTACAGAGCTGCTGCCGGTCTGGAACAAGGAAATGGCGCGATGGCTGGCGGTATCGAACGAGACACCACGCAAACGCTGGCGAAAGCGGGCGCGCACCGCGATACCGCAGCAACATCGTTGGATGTATGTCATCGAGCACGGGAGGTACAACGGTATACATGCTCACCAGCTCTGCATCGTTCCATCTGAGCAGGTAAAGGCGTTTGAGGAGCATACTAGGAAATGGTGGTCTCGTCAGATCCATTGGGACATGGACCCGGCGGCTATTAACGTGGCGCACTACCGCAAGTCGTTGGATGTCAATCTGTCTCGCCGGCAAATCGAATGGTTCCGCTACATCGTCAAAAGCACAAAACGTGATTGCGGGATTGCGGACGAATGGGGCGTATTCCATCTCCTGGAAGAGGTTTTCAAACTCAAGCCTCATTGGAACACAGAGCCGGTTTATGCGCCTCGACTCTTCGGAATATGCCGGGCTTTACAGCCTGCGGCACGGGCGACTCCCGTCTGGAACGGGGATCTCTATGAAAATTTCAATTCCATGGTGGCGCAAAACCGCTTCTCAGAAGTTTATAGCGGTTGGGAGATCGAGGCGTGGCGCAAGCGCCAGAACGGCTTATTCTTCGCGAACGCTGAAATCTAGGTTTCCAGAAGCTTCTGGTCATACAATTTACGGAAATCCAGCGGTGGCCGTATAGTCTCAACGGCTGCCGCCAACTGGCTCAAAGCCGACCCCTTCGTATAGCGGGCGGTTTCGCCCGGTGTGCTATGGCCGGTCAGGTGATCGATAACCATTGTGTTCACGTCTGCTCGATGCATACACGTTGTTGCCGTGTGGCGAAGCGAATGAAAATCCAGGTTCTTTTTGTAGACGCCGATCTGCTGCCGATAGCGGGTGAACCACTTTGAGAATGCATGACCAAACTTATTGTCCGCTCCGCCCGGCTTGAGTTGCGGAAATAGCGAATGAGAGCGCTCCCCGAAGCCCTCGGCATAGCGGAGAAACCCGAGACGTATCAATTCGGAGTGGATTGGTACTTTTCGCACCGCGTTTTTGTTCTTGAGTTGGCGAGGCGGGCGGTCATTTAAGTCGAAATAGGCAATGCCGTCTTCCTCACGAATATCGTCGGTCTGAAGCTGGCAGATCTCTTCTAGCCTCATTCCACTGAGCAGCGTAATGAGCGGAACCCAAAATTTTTCATCCCGAATTATCTTGTCACCTTTCTCTTGTCGCTGGCGGCTGTTTAGGCAGCCTGTCCACACGGGCGACGAGAATAGGGTTTCAAGCTCGTCGGCGTTCCACATAGCGCGTTCGTCGATGGCTCTTTTCGCAGTCGAGAATTTGAAGCCGGTGAAAAGGTTCTCAGAGACATCCCCATCTGCCAGGGCCTCAGACCATAATTTAGACAATGCGGCAAAATGCCGTTTGACGGTCTTTTGAGTCAACCGCTCCGACTTTTCATTTGGGGGTGTCGCCTCAAATTTCTCAATAATTTCAAACGGGTTTAAGCCTTTGTAGATCGCGGCCTTTCCGTAGTCGTAAGGCATTCTTTCGATTGTTTTGCGGAACGTAGCAGCATCGGTGCGGCGATAATCTGGGATGGGACGGTCGCCGCATATTGCTATGAACAGACGATAAGTTGCCTTCGCCTGAGCAGCCATCTGCTGCCGCCAGTCCTTACGATCGACCTGTCTTTTGATGAAATCTAGATAGATGTCAGAAAGGGGGAGTGTGCCTGGAACAGCTGGCTCTGTCTTTGGTCGCGACGGTGTGGTCGGGACGACTACATCGTCACGAAGAGCGCGAGTCAGCAGTTTGTCCTTCGGCTCGAAATTGAAGTCGCCTTCATATCGGGCAGCTAAGGCATTCGAGAGGTCGATGCCGGCGCGGTGAACTGCCTCCGCGCATTGATGCCTTTCCTCGATCGCTAGGTCTGGCCACTTCAAGCCTTGAAGTCTGGCGGCTTCGATCGCAGTCCAACTTCCATCGTGCAGCCGGTTCGCCCCCAGGGCCTTACGAATCTCCTCAGCCATGTGACGCCAATATCCTGCGCGGGCGACGCGTTGCTCCTCGGAGACAACTCGACCGTTCGCTCGAATGGATTTTTCCTGTCGAAGCACAAGGGCATAGAAGTCCTGGACAAGGCGGGCGAGTTGGTCGTCTGAGAGCATCGGGTTTTGGCGAGCCAGTTCAAAGAGATTTTCCGACTTTGCGTATAGCCGATCTGAAAGCAAGCGGGCAGTCTTCGCGTCGCAGCTTCCGAGGCTGCACACCAATTCACGCCTACCGATGCGTTCCCGAAGCTCAACCGGCACGGCCCGCCGAAAATGATATATTCCGCCACGGCGGACAACGTTCGATATTGCCAAGAGGTCCACCAGCCGCCGTGAAGCGGGTTTGTATCAGCGGATTGTAGCAAAAAGCCTGGCTCCGCCAACGTTGGCGCGAGGCATTTGAACGATTTCAGTGGGTTAAGAGGCCGTTGGCTGGGGAACCTGGATTCGAACCAAGATCGACGGAGTCAGAGTCCGCTGTTCTACCATTGAACTATTCCCCAACGGAGCGAAGCGCCTTGGGCGGTCCGTCGGTGAGCGGGCTTATAACCAAAAAGATCGACGCTTGCAAATACCCGTTTTGAAAAAAACTTCGTAAAAAATGATGCCGGTGGCGATGGCGTGGGCAGGGTCTGGCAGGCGGCGGCAAAAACAGTTTGGCGAATGGGCCGCTCGCTGATATCATTTTGCCAACGGAAATCGAGAATGCGCCAGCAGCATGACTTCGGATGACGACGAAGCCTTTGCGCGGTGCAATGGACAAGATCAGTGACAGACCCCGATCGCGGCCAGAGGCCGCCAAGCGAGGGGGCGTCGACGGGTAAACGCAAAGGCGGGGCATCCCGCCGGCGCGGCAAGGCCAAGAGGAGCGCAGCGCCGCAGGCGGGCGCGACCGTTCAGGCTTTGGAGCATGCCGCAAATCAGGCGGCTGCAGCAACGCGACGTTCCGATATCGACGTGGCCGATGGCCCTGTCCGCAAGCGCAAAAGGCGGCGACGCAACCGCTCGGGCCATGCCAAGGGTTCCGAGACTGCTGTTGTGGCATCGCCGGAGCAGGCGTCTCCCGAAAAAACCGCGACCGAGGCTACGCCCGCCGTCGACGGCCGCGCGGGCAAGAAACGCCGTCGCAACCGTAACCGGCGCGGCCCGCAGGTGAGGCCGCTTGCCCCGGCGGGAACGCCGCCGCAGGCCGAGTCCGCCCGCCAGCCGGCGCCGGATGCCGTCTCTCCCCAGCCGCATCATCATCATCCTCGCCCGCATCATGCCCACGAGCATCATCATCATGCGGGCCGCCGCCATCCGCCGCAGGCTGCAGAGCGGGGACGAGGTCAAGGCGGTCATGAGCAATGGTCGGACGAGCTTTACGCGGCGCTCGATCTTGGCACCAACAACTGCCGCCTGCTGATCGCCCAGCCGACGCGGCCGGGCCAGTTCCGCGTGGTCGATGCGTTCTCGCGAATCGTCCGTCTCGGCGAGGGACTGGCGGCCAATGGCCGGCTTTCCGCGGAGGCCATGGATCGCGCCGTCGAGGCATTGCGCATCTGTGCCGGCAAGCTCGCCGGGCGTGAGATCAAACGCATGCGGCTGATTGCGACCGAGGCCTGCCGCGCGGCCGAAAACGGCGAGGAATTCCTTGCCCGCGTGACGGTCGAGACCGGGCTCAACCTCGAAATCATCAACCGTGAGACGGAGGCGCGTCTGGCGGTATCCGGCTGCTCTTCGCTCGTCGGCCGCGAAGCCCGTTCCGTCGTGCTCTTCGACATCGGCGGCGGTTCCTCGGAAATCGCGGTCATCCGCATCGGAGAGAATCGTTCGAGCCGGCTTGCCAATCATATCACCCACTGGACCTCGCTGCCGGTCGGCGTGGTCACCCTGTCCGAACGCCACGGCGGAAGGGATGTGACGCCCACCGTCTTCGAGGCGATGACCCGTGAGGTGCAGGCTATGCTGGACCGGTTCGACTGCCCGCAGCCATTCGGATCGGAGGCGGGAGAGGACGGTTTCCACCTGATCGGCACTTCCGGAACGGTGACGACGCTCGCCGGCGTCCATCTCGATCTTCCCCGTTACGACCGCCGCAAGGTGGATGGCCTGTGGCTTTCCGACGCCGAGGTTTCGGCCATGCAGGCAAAGCTCCTGTCGTGGGATTATGCCGGCCGCGCCGCCAATCCATGCATCGGCCCGGATCGCGCCGATCTGGTGCTGGCCGGCTGCGCCATCCTCGAGGCGATCCGCCGCCGTTGGCCGGCAAGCCGTATGCGCGTCGCCGACCGGGGGTTGAGGGAAGGATTGCTGACCGACATGATGGCCGATGACGGGGTGTGGCGGCGTGGTCGCCCGCGCCGGCCCCACAGGGAGCGCTGATGCAATGACGAAACCACCCGTGAGCGGCAACCGCACCGGCCGTAAGCTTGGCCAGAAGGTCAAGAAGGGCAAGCTCAAGGCTTCCTCCCGCCGCTGGCTCGAACGCCACATCAACGACCCCTATGTACAGCGGGCGAAGCTCGAGGGTTACCGCGCGCGCGCGGCCTTCAAGCTCCTGGAGATCGACGAGAAATACCAGATCCTGAAGGGCGCGAAGCGGATCATCGACCTTGGCGCGGCGCCGGGAAGCTGGTCGCAGATCGCGGCCAACGTCACGGGGTCGACCGACGAGGACATTCGTGTCGCCGCGATCGATTTCCTGGAAATGGCGCCGCTGCCCGGCGTCAGGGTTCTTCAGCTCGACTTCCTCGACCCTGAGGCGCCGGCAAAGCTGATCGAGGCCGTCGGCGGCACGCCGGATCTGGTCATTTCCGACATGGCGGCGCCGACCACCGGGCATCAGAAGACGGATCACCTGCGCACCATGCATCTTTGCGAGGTTGCAGCGCATTTTGCCGTCGAGGTTCTCGCGGAAGGCGGCCATTTCCTGGCAAAGACCTTCCAGGGCGGCACGGAGAAGGAACTGCTCACCATGCTGAAGCAGAATTTCCGTCAGGTCGTTCATGTGAAGCCGGGCTCGTCGCGTGCCGAATCGGTGGAAATGTTCCTGCTGGCCAAGGGCTTCAAGGGTCGCCGTGCTGCCGAGCCGCAGGATGCGGGAGACGAGACGGCTGAAGCTGACGAATGAGCCATCGCATGCTGCTCTATGTGACGATCGGAACCAACGATCTCGCCCGCGCCATTTCCTTCTACGATGCCGCACTCGCACCGCTCGGCCTGAAGCGGCAGCGGACGGAGGAGGTGGAGGCCGGTTACGGGGCGGATGACGACGTGCGCTGCCGTCTCTGGGTGACAAAGCCTTTCGACGGAGAGCCGGCCACGCGCGGCAACGGCTCGATGGTCGCGCTGGAAGCGGAGAGCCGTGCGGCGGTCGATGCCTTTCACGCCGCGGCCCTCGCGAATGGCGGCACGGACGATGGCCCGCCGGGCCTTCGGCCCTTTCACGCAAATTTCTATGCAGCCTATGTGCGCGATCCCGACGGCAACAAGCTGTCCGCCGTCTGCGAACGGCCGCAATAGGCTGTCATCGACCCTATTTGACGGGTATATCCTCGCCCACGCCTGCCGGCCGGCGATGGCCGGAAACGGCGGCGCCTGCGTCGCGTGCCAGGCCGATGAAGGGGATGACCGCCAGCAGCGAAAGTGCGGCGACGATGGTGAAGGCCAGATGGAAATCCGCGAGCGATAGTTCCCGGCCGTGAAGCGCGATATTGGCCTCAAGGATCGCCGCGGCGACGGCGACGCCCAGCGCAAGGCTGACCTGCTGCATGACCGAGCTCATCGATGTCGCCTGACTGGCCTGCTCGTCCTCGATATCGGCATAACCCAGCGAATTGACGCCGGTGAAGAAGAACGAGCGGCAGAAACCGGCGACGAGCAGGAAGCCCATGATGACGATGTGAGGCGTGGCCGGGGTGAAGAAGGCATTGGCCGCCGTCATCGCCGCGCCGCCCAGCGCAGCAACGATCAGCACGGTGCGAAAGCCCGCTGCAGCGAAGACGCGGCGCGCCATGAACTTGGTGGTGATCGCTCCGATCGCCCCGATGAAGGTGATGAGGCCGGACTGGAAAGGCGTCATGCCGAAGCCGAGCTGCAGCATAAGCGGCATCAGGAAGGGGATGGCTCCGGTCGCGATGCGGAAGACGGAGCCGCCGGTGATCGAGGCGCGGAAGGCCCTGTTGCGGAAGAGTTCGAGATCGAGGAGCGGAGTGCTGTGTTGCCTTGCATGGCGCACATAAAGGGTGCCGCTGATGAGCCCGATCGCAACTGCGCCGAAGCCGACCTGCAGCGGCAGCGCCGGCAGGCTGATAACTGACAGACCGAACACCACGCCGGAGGTGGCGAACGCCATGTAGAAAAACCCCTTGATGTCGATCGCAGGGGTCGATGTAGGCGGCACTTCGGGAAGGTAGATCGTGGAGAGCCACACGCCCAGAACGCCGATCGGCACGTTGATGAGAAAGATCCACTGCCAGCTGAAATAGGTGGTGATGAAACCACCGATCGGCGGCCCGGTCAGCGGGCCGACAAGGGCGGGAATGGTCAGGAGCGCCATGGCGGAAACAAGTTCGCTGCGCTTGGTCGTGCGAAGCAGCACGAGACGCCCGACCGGCGTCATCATCGCGCCGCCCATACCCTGCAGGAAGCGGGCGCCGACGAAGGTGAGAAGCGACTGCGACATTGCGCAGAGGATGGAGCCGGCAATGAAGACGAGAATGGCCGCACGGAAGATCTTCTTCGCGCCGTAGCGGTCCGCCATCCATCCGCTGACGGGAATGAAGATCGCCAGCGCCACCATATAGGAGGTGAGCGCCAGCTTCAGCGTGATCGGGCCGACGCCGAGGTCGGTCGCAATCGCCGGCAGAGCCGTGGAGATCACCGTCGAATCCATCTGCTCCATGAACAGCGCAACGGCGAGAATGAGAGGGGTGATGCGGTTCATCAGGCGGGAATCCTGCACGGCTGGGAGATGGCCAGGCGATGCCCTTTTAACCGCAGTGGCGGCATCTGCCAATGGCATCGCGGCTCGACGGATCACGTCTGCGTGAAGGTGCTTCTCACGGCAACGACATGGCCTATCTTGCCCGCCATGGCCGCCGTTGGGCGGTCGCCAATCGGTTGGAAGAGGAGAAAGCTATGACGGCAATGAATAGGCGCATGCTGCTTGGGAGTGCGGGTTTTGCCGCGCTGGCTGCCCCCATGGTCATGACCCGCGCGGCGCTCGCGCAGCAGGCCGATACGTCCATGGATATCAACCACGCCATGCCGCCGGAAACCCATCGTTTCAAGATGGGCGGTTTCGAACTTGTTGTCGTCAAGGACGGGTCGCGGCCTTCGGCCAATCCCGGCGAAACCTTCGGCACAGACCAGCCGGTCGAGGCGGTCGGCGAACTGCTCGCCGACAACTTCCTGCCGACCGACCAGTTCGTCAACAGCTTCTCGCCCGTGCTGGTCAATACTGGCTCGGATATCATCCTGTTCGACACGGGCCTCGGGGAGGGCGCCCGCGCCCAGGGCGGCGGCCGCCTGATCGAGGGGTTGACGGCCGCAGGTTACAAGCGCGAGGACGTTTCCATCGTCGTGCTCACCCATATGCACGGCGACCATATCGGCGGTCTGATGGAAAGCGGCAAGCCGGCCTTCCCGAACGCGCGTTATGTTGCAGGGCGCGCGGAATACGATTTCTGGGTCGATCCGGGTCGGGCGGGAACCCCGGCGGAGAACGGGCACAAGGGCGTACTCGCCAATGTGAAGCCGCTGGCGGAGAAGATGACGTTCGTGGAAAGCGGGGCCTCGGTTGTTTCGGGCGTCACTGCCGAGTCCGCCTTCGGCCACACGCCGGGTCACATGATCTACCGGCTCGAATCGGAGGGTCGCCAGCTCATTCTGGCGGCTGACACCGCGAACCATTTCGTGCTGTCGCTCCAGCGTCCCGACTGGGAGGTGAAATTCGACATGGACAAGGCCGCGGCCGCCGCAACCCGCAAGCGTGTCTTCGATATGGCGGCGGCGGATCGTCTGCCGTTCCTGGGCTACCACATGCCTTTCCCGGCGGTCGGTTATGTCGAAAAGCTCGATATGGGTTACCGGTTCGTGCCGAAATCCTATCAGTTCGACATCTGAGCAGCGGCGACCGGCGCGCCGGTCGGCCGATCCGGCCGGCGTCTGGACAGATCTTGAGGAGCTTCAGCCCTTGTCGTGAAGCTCTTCCGCGGCCTGATGGAGCATTTCGAGCATCCGGCTCTGGATCTCGGTATCCTTCACCTCGACGCCTGCTGCCTCGAAGTCGCGGCGCAGGCGTTCCAGCAGGCGGTGCGGCTCGTTGACCTGGGTCAGAGCCAGTTCGCGGGCATAGGCTTCGCCATCCGGACGGCCCATGGCCGCAGCAGCCCACTTGCCGATCATGACGTTACGGCGGGCCTCCGCCTTGAACAGCATTTCTTGCTGGTGTGCATATTGGTCTTCGAATGCGCGTGCGCGTTGCTGCAGGTTGTTCATCGTGCTTACCCCTTTCCCCAGGCCCGTTCTTGAGCCTGCCCGGATAGTACGAGCGGACCTTTCAAGGTCGGTTTGGAAAATCGGTAAAATCTTTTGCAATGCACAAAATTACTCCTTCGCTACCGCCTTTGCGGTTTTGCAGGCCTGCAATGCGCCCCCGGCCGAGGTTTTGCTATTCCCTTCCTGTCATGAACGTGTTACCAGCCCTCGCCAACTTCCAAGCATTTCATGCAGGAGCGTCCGGGGGAGAAACCCCTTTCCCGGAGGATTCTGCCTATTCAACCGAAGGAATTGGCAATGGCACGCATCGTAACCTCTGCAACCGGAGCGGAAGCGCTCACCTTCGACGATGTTCTCCTGCAGCCCGGACACTCCGAGGTCATGCCGGGGCAGACCAACATCGCAACCCGGATCGCGAAGGACATCGACCTTTCGCTGCCGATCCTTTCCTCCGCCATGGATACGGTCACCGAAAGCCGTCTCGCCATCGCCATGGCCCAGGCCGGCGGTCTCGGCGTCATCCACCGGAACCTGACACCGGTCGAGCAGGCCGAGGAAGTCCGGCAGGTCAAGAAGTTTGAAAGCGGCATGGTCGTCAATCCCGTGACGATCGGCCCCGACGCGACGCTCGCCGAGGCGCTGGCCTTGATGAAGGCCCACGGCATCTCCGGTATCCCGGTGGTGGAGAACGGTGGCCGTCCCGGCCGCCTCGTCGGCATCCTGACCAACCGTGACGTCCGCTTCGCCTCGGATCATTCACAGAAAATCCATGAACTGATGACGAAGGAAAACCTCGTCACGGTGAGGGAGAATGTCCACCAGCAGGAAGCAAAGCGCCTTCTGCATGCCCACCGCATCGAAAAGCTGCTGGTGGTCGACAATGACGGCCGCTGCATCGGCCTCATCACCGTCAAGGATATCGAGAAGTCGCAGCTCAACCCGAATGCCGCCAAGGATATCCACGGCCGCCTGCGCGTCGCCGCCGCGATCTCGACCGGCGACGATGGCCGCGAACGTGCCGAGCGGCTAATCGAGGCCGGTGTCGACGTCATCGTCGTCGATACCGCGCATGGCCATTCGCAGAAGGTTCTGGACGCCGTGTCGGTCGTCAAGAAGATGTCGAATTCGGTCCGCATCATCGCCGGCAACGTGGCGACCGGCGAGGGCACCCGCGCCCTCATCGATGCCGGCGCCGATTGCATCAAGGTCGGCATCGGCCCGGGCTCGATCTGCACCACGCGCGTCGTCGCCGGCGTCGGCGTGCCGCAGCTCGCCGCCGTCATGGCCTCGGTCGAGGAAGCCGACAAGTACGGTATTCCGGTGATCGCCGATGGCGGTATCAAGTTCTCGGGCGACCTGGCGAAGGCGATTGCCGCCGGCGCATCGGCCGTCATGGTCGGCTCGCTGCTTGCTGGCACGGATGAAAGCCCGGGCGAGGTCTATCTCTACCAGGGGCGTTCCTTCAAGGCATACCGTGGCATGGGTTCTGTCGGCGCCATGGCGCGCGGCTCCGCCGACCGCTATTTCCAGGCCGAGGTGCGCGATACGCTGAAACTCGTTCCCGAGGGCATCGAGGGTCAGGTTCCCTACAAGGGTCCGGTATCGGCCGTGCTGCACCAGCTCGCAGGCGGTCTCAAGGCTGCGATGGGCTATGTCGGCGGTCACGACATCAAGGACTTCCAGCAGAAGGCGACCTTCGTGCGCATTTCCGGTGCGGGCCTGCGCGAAAGCCATCCGCATGGTGTGACCATCACCCGCGAAAGTCCCAACTATCCGGGCGCCGCCTGATCGCTTCTGCCAGATGGGCGGCCGGCCTTTTCCGGCTGCCCTTTTCTATTGAATGTTTTTTGTATTTTGCCGCGGACGGAGATGTCTTCGATGACAGGCTTCCAGATTTTCTGGCCCATTCTCGCCCAGGTCTTTCTTGTTTACGCTCTCTATGGATTGTTGCGCCTGCGCCGCCGGCGGCTTTTGCGCGAAGGCCGCATCGATGAGGAGACGATGCGCTGGGGCCGCAACGATCCGCCGGAAAGCCTGTCCGTAAGGAATTGCATCGCCAACCAGTTCGAGCTGCCGGTTCTCTTCTATCTCTGCTGCGTTCTTCTTTTTATCGCCGAGGCGGACAATCTGGCGTCCGTCGTGCTCGCCTGGATCTTCGTCGCCACGCGCTACGCCCATGCAGCCGTACATGTCACCAGCAATCGTATGGCGTTGCGTTTCCCGTTGTTCATGGCCGGTTTTCTTGCTCTCGGCGCAATGTGGGTCTGGCTCGCCGTCTGGATGGCGACCTCCTGAAAAGTGAACGGCGCTCACGCGCATGTGTCTTGGTCCGCTGCCAGAGGCTCCTATCATCGGTCGGGGCCGATAGGCCTTATGGGCAATGAGACGAGGGAGGAGAAGATCCCATGAGCACTCCGAAAATTACCCAGGCGATGATCGCCGCCTATGACGAATACACCCATCTGACGCTCGACCGTCGCCGTTTCATGGAAAAGCTGACGATGCTTGCCGGCTCGGGTGCTGCGGCAGCGGCGATTGCGCCGATGCTAGCCGCCAGCAAGGCGAGCGCCGCCGTCGTCGAGGAAAACGACGCTCGTCTCGACACTCAGGAGATCACCTATCCCGGCGGTTCCGGCGAGATGAAGGGCTATCTGGCGCTGCCGAAGGACGCGGCAGGCAAGCTGCCTGCCGTCATCGTCATTCACGAAAACCGTGGCCTCAATCCGCATATCCGTGACGTTACGCGCCGCATGGCGCTCGAAGGTTTCGTGGCGCTCGCCCCCGATTTCCTTTCGCCGCAGGGCGGTACGCCGGAAAACGAGGACCAGGCGCGCGAGATGTTCTCCAAACTCGACATGGCGGCCACCGTCGCAAATGGCGAAGCGACGCGCGCTTTCCTTGCCGGATATGAGAAGGCCAACGGTAAGGTGGGGGCAATCGGCTTCTGCTGGGGTGGCGGTCTCGTTAACCGATTGGCGGTCGCCTCGCCGGAACTCGGAGCAGGCGTCGCTTATTACGGCGCGCAGCCGCCGGCAGAAGACGTGCCGAAGATAAAAGCCCCCCTGCTTTTGCATTATGCCGGGCTGGACGAGCGTATCAATGCCGGCATCGACGCCTACAAGGCGGCGCTCGAGAAGGATGGCAAGACCTTTGAGCTGCATGTCTATGACGGGGTCAACCACGCCTTCAACAACGATACGTCGGCAGCCCGTTACGACAAGGCGGCAGCCGATCTCGCCTGGTCGCGCACTGTGGCGTTCCTCAAGAAATACCTCGCCTGAGGGTTGCGGTGCAGCATGTTTTGCCGCTCTCGGCTGTCGCAAATGTGCGACGCCGGCTTTGCGAATTTGGCCTTCGGCTTGATACGAATCAAGAATTGCCTGGCAGCATTGGGCTAGCTTGCCCTCGACTTCGCGTGATCGTCACGGTCGGCGGGGTAGGGTGAGTTCAATCCAAAGTCATCTACCAGGGAGATAGACATGGCATCTGTGATGAAGGCCGCCGTGGTGCGGGAGTTCGGCAAGCCTCTGGTCATTGAGGAGATGGCCATTCCGGAGCCCGGTCCGGGGCAGATCCTCGTGAAATACGAAGCGACCGGCGTTTGCCACACCGATCTGCATGCCGCCAACGGCGACTGGCCGGTCAAGCCGAACCCGCCGTTCGTTCCGGGCCATGAAGGCGTCGGCTACGTCGCCAAGCTGGGTGCCGGCGTGACCCGCATCAAGGAAGGCGACCGCATCGGCGTTCCGTGGCTTCATACCGCCTGCGGCTGCTGCACGCCCTGCCGTACCGGCTGGGAAACCCTTTGCGGTAGCCAGCAGAATACCGGCTATTCCGTCAACGGCACGTTTGCCCAGTACGGCCTCGCCGACCCGGATTTCGTCGGCCGCCTGCCGGATAATCTGGAATTTGGCCCGGCCGCTCCCGTCCTTTGCGCCGGTGTCACCGTCTACAAGGGCCTGAAGGAAACCGAAGTTCGCCCCGGCGAATGGGTGGTCATCTCCGGCATTGGCGGTCTCGGCCATATGGCCGTCCAATACGCCAAGGCGATGGGCATGCACGTCGTTGCCGCCGATATCTTCGATGACAAGCTGAAGCTCGCCAAAGATCTCGGCGCTGACGTCACGGTCAACGGCCGTGATGCCGACGCCATCGCGCAGGTGCAGAAGGTGACCGGCGGCGTGCACGGTGCGCTCGTCACCGCCGTCTCCCCCAAGGCGATGGAACAGGCCTATGGCTTCCTGCGCTCCAAGGGAACCATGGCGCTCGTCGGTCTGCCGCCGGGCTTTATCTCTCTGCCGGTTTTCGACACGGTGCTGAAGCGCATCACGGTCCGCGGCTCGATCGTCGGCACCCGTCAGGACCTCGAGGAATCCCTGGTCTTCGCCGGCGAAGGCAAGGTGAAGTCGCACTTCTCCTGGGACAAGATCGAAAACATCAACGACATCTTCCACCGCATGGAAGAGGGCAAGATCGACGGCCGCATCGTTCTCGATCTCAACTGAGTCACTGCGCGTACACCGAAACGTGAATGCAAGGGGCGGCTTGGGCCGCTCCTTGCTCTGGCGAGCCGTTCAGAACTTCCTATTTTATGGTGCAGTGCAATAATACAGTTGCAGGGCACCATGACGAATTCCAAGTGCGAACAGGTCTTTGTTTTTCAAGGTGGCGGTGCGCTGGGCGCCTACCAGGCGGGCGCCTACGAGGCGCTACACGAACATGACATCGACCCCGACTGGGTTGCCGGTATTTCGATCGGTGCCGTGAACGCCGCGCTGATCGCCGGAGCTCCAAAGGAACGCCGTGTTGAAAATCTCCGGACGTTCTGGGACAAGGTTTCGTCGAACCTGACCTTCGGGCTCGGCCATGACGGTGCCGATCTTCGCCGTATCTCCAACGAGATTTCGGTGATGGCCGGGGCGCTCACCGGCATACCCGGTTTCTTTTCGCCGCGCCTCTATACGCCATACCAGATCCTTTACAATCGCGACGCGGCCATCAGTTTCTACGACACGGAGCCCCTGCTCAAGACACTGGAGGAACTGGTCGACTTCGACCTTCTGAACAGTGGTCGGACCCGTATTAGTCTCGGCGCGGTCGAGGTCGTGTCAGGCAATTTCGCCTATTTCGACAATCGTCGCTACAGGCTGGATGCTCGACATGTTGCCGCTTCGGGCGCTTTGCCGCCGGGATTCGCACCGGTGGAGATCGATGGCCGTTACTATTGGGATGGCGGTCTCGTCTCCAACACGCCGCTGCAATATGTCCTCTCCATCAATGGCTCCGAGCGCAACATGGAGATCTTCCAAATCGACCTCTTCAGCGCCCGCGGGACCATGCCCAAGGATCACTTCGAGGCGGAGAGCCGTATCAAGGAGATCCGCTATTCCAGCCGGACGCGCCTGAATACCGACGACTTCGCCCGCAAGCAGGTCGTTCGCCGCGCCGCCAAGCGGCTTCTTGAAAAACTGCCGCCGGAATTTGCCGATGACGAGGATGCCAGACTTCTGAAGTCTATCGGCGTCGAATACGACGTGACGATCGTGCACCTCATCCACCGGCGGGCGGCCTCTGCCACGCACGCCATGGATGCCGAGTTTTCCCGGGCTTCGATCACCGAGCACTGGGCGGCAGGCTATGACGACGTCATGCACACACTCAATCACGATAAGTGGAAAAACCGCGGCCGCCCGCGCGACGGAATTCAGATTTTCGACCTTGCCCACGAGCGGCACGGAAAGAGCTGATACCACGCCTCGCCGTCCGGTATCGGCGCCCCGCAAGGACGCACGGCCTCGAGACCTGGCAATAAGGAGAACGACCATGAAGCTCAAGGGTAAAGTCTGCATCATCACTGGCTCGGCCAGCGGCATCGGCCATGCCATCGCCAAACGCTATGTGGAAGAGGGCGCGAAGGTCGTCATCGCCGATCTGAAGGAAGACCAGGCTCAGGCGGCGGCCGAGGCCCTAACATCGATCGGCCCGGGCGAAGCATTCGGCATCGCCATGGACGTCACGGACGAGGCGGCGGTCAATGCCGGCGTGGCGAAGACAGTTGCGAAGTGGGGACGGGTCGATGTCCTGGTGTCGAATGCCGGCATCCAGATCGTTCACAGAATTGAGGATTTCCCCTTCGCCGACTGGAAGAAGATGCTGTCGATCCATCTCGACGGAGCTTTCCTGACCACGAAAGCCTGCATCCCGCACATGAAGAGCCAGGGAGGTGGCGCCATCGTCTACATGGGGTCAGTGCATTCGCACGAGGCCTCGCCGCTGAAATCGGCCTATGTCACCGCCAAGCACGGATTGCTCGGGCTGGCGCGGGTGGTGGCCAAGGAAGGCGGTTCGTCCGGCATACGAGCCAACGTCATCTGCCCCGGTTTCGTGCGGACGCCGCTGGTCGACAAGCAGATCCCGGAACAGGCGAAGGAACTCGGCATTTCCGAGGACGACGTGATCCGGAAGGTGATGCTCGGCGAAACCGTGGATGGCGAATTCACCACGGTCGAGGACGTCGCCGAGGTCGCGCTGATGTTTGCCGGTTTCGAGACCAATGCGCTGACGGGGCAGTCACTCGTCGTCAGCCATGGCTGGTTCATGAACTGAGCCTGACGGGAGGCCGTCGGGCTCCTCGTGACCACGCCCACTCGCGCGGAGCTTGCCGCGGCTCGCAACGATGGCCGCGGCGAGTGCCTCCATATCTTGCCGGCGCGGGCTCGAGCGTCTCCAGACGAGGCCGATCTCGCGCGACGGGGCCGGGTCGGCGAAGGGAACGATGCGGATCGCGGTGCGCGCCGTTTCCGTATCGACGGCCATCTCCGGGATCAGTGTCAGACCCATGTCATGCGACACCATCTGCAGCAGGGTGGTCATCGATGTAGCGCCGAAGTTGACCAGGCTACGCTTGTTTGCGGCCTTGCACACGGCAAGCGCCTGATCGCGCAGGCAGTGGCCTTCCTCCAGCAGCAGAAGCCGCTCCGGATTGACCTGCGTTTCCGTAAGGGGCGAGAGAAGCACGTCGCTCTCGTTATCGGCCATGGCCATGTAGAACCGGTCGGTGAAGAGCGACTTGCCGACGACATTGTCGACCTCGATCGGCAGCGCCGCGATGATGGCGTCGAGCCGGCCCTCGGCGAGGTCTGCAACGAGCCGGTCGGTGACGGCTTCCTTCAGTTCCAGTTCGATGCGCGGATGCTCTCGCCTGAGGAATGGCACCAACTGCGGCACGAGATAGGGCGCGACCGTCGGGATGATGCCGAGCCGCAGCAATCCGTCGAGCGTGCCGGAACCGTATCGTGCGGCCTCTTCCAGCCTGTCGACGCTTGAAAGGATGGAACGCACGTGGGCGAGAATCTCCAGCCCCTTCTCCGTCAGCAGCGTATTGGCGCGCGTGCGCTCGATCAGCCTTACGCCGAGATGCTTTTCCATTTCCATGATTTGTGCCGATAGCGCCGGCTGGCTGACATGCACCATTTCGGCCGCCCGGCCGAAATGCAGGGTTGTGGCTAGGGCATCGAAATAGCGCATCTGTCGTATCGTCAGCATGATAGGAATATCCTATTGAAAATTCCAGAAAAGACAATTGGAGATTATCAATGTTTTCGCCGAATGTGACCCCACAAGACGTTCACAGAAAACAGGAGGCCAGAATGAACGAGCATGTCAAACCCGCCGGCAAATGTCCGGTGATGCATGGCGGCAATACCGCCATGGGCAAATCCGTCATGGATTGGTGGCCGAACGCGCTAAACCTCGACATCCTGCATCAGCATGATACCAAGACCAATCCCCTCGGCCCGAGCTTCAACTATCGCGAGGAGCTGAAGAAGCTTGACGTCGAGGCGCTAAAGGCCGACCTTCGCGCGCTGATGCTGGACAGCCAGGAGTGGTGGCCGGCCGACTGGGGCTCCTATGTCGGCATGATGGCCCGCGTCACTTGGCACGCCGCCGGCTCCTACCGCATCACCGACGGTCGTGGCGGCGCCAACACTGGCAACCAGCGCTTCGCGCCGCTGAATTCCTGGCCGGACAACGTCAATACCGACAAGGGCCGCCGCCTGCTGTGGCCGATCAAGAAGAAATACGGCAACAAGATCTCCTGGGCAGACCTGATCGCGCTCGCCGGCACGATGGCCTATGACGTTGCCGGTCTGAAGACCTTCGGCTTCGCTTTCGGCCGCGAAGACATCTGGCACCCGGAAAAAGACACTTATTGGGGTGACGAAAAGGAATGGTTGGCACCGAGCGACGGCCGCTATGGCGATGTGACCAAGCCGGAAACATTGGCCAACCCGCTGGCCGCCGTGCAGATGGGCCTCATCTACGTCAATCCGGAAGGCGTCAACGGCAAGTCCGATCCGCTGGCGACCGCCGCGCAGATGCGCGAAACCTTCGCCCGCATGGGCATGAACGACGAGGAAACCGTGGCGCTCACCGCCGGCGGTCACACGATCGGCAAGTCCCATGGCAATGGTAGTGCCGCCAATCTGAGCCCCGATCCGGAAACTGCAGGACCGGAATTCCAGGGTCTCGGCTGGATGAACACCAAGGGCCGCGGCATCGGCCGCGATACCGTCGTCTCCGGCATCGAGGGCGCCTGGACCGCGGAGCCGACCAGGTGGGACAACGGCTACTTCGAGATGCTGTTCAAGCATGAATGGACGCTGACGCACAGCCCAGCCGGGGCCTCTCAGTGGGCGCCGATCACCATTGCCGAGGAGGACAAGCCGGTCGATGTCGAGGATCCCTCGATCCGCGTGATGCCGATGATGACCGACGCGGACATGGCGTTGAAGGTCGACCCGATCTATCGCGAGATTTCGCTGAGGTTCAAGGACGACTTCGCCGCTTTCTCGGATGCCTTCGCCCGCGCTTGGTTCAAGCTGACCCATCGCGACGTCGGTCCGAAGTCACGCTATTTCGGCCCGGATGTCCCGGCCGAAGACCTGATTTGGCAGGATCCGATCCCGGCCGGACGCACGGATTACGACGTTGTCGCGGTCAAGGCGAAGATCATCAACAGCGGCCTCACCGTCGGTGAGATGGTTGCCACCGCTTGGGACAGTGCCCGTACCTTCCGTGGTTCCGATAAACGCGGTGGCGCAAACGGTGCTCGCATTCGCCTCGCCCCGCAGAAGGGTTGGGAAGGCAACGAGCCCGAGCGTCTGGCGAAGGTGCTGGCGGTTCTTGAAGACATTGCAGCAGAGACCGGCGCGAGCATCGCCGACGTGATCGTGCTTGCCGGCAATGTCGGTGTCGAACTCTCGGCAAAGGCCGCCGGGTTCGATATCGAGGTCCCCTTCTCGCCGGGGCGTGGCGATGCCACGGCCGAGCAAACCGATGTGGACAGCTTCGCCGTGCTTGAGCCGCTCGCCGACGGTTTCCGTAACTGGCAGAAGCAGGACTATGTTGTCAGCCCAGAAGAAATGTTGCTCGATCGCGCCCAGTTGATGGGGCTCACTGCTCCGGAACTCACGGTTCTGATCGGCGGTCTGCGGGTGATCGGCGCCAATTATCGTGACTCGAAGCAAGGCGTATTCACCGACCGCGTCGGCGCGCTCACCACCGACTTCTTCACGACGCTGACGGACATGGCCTATTCTTGGGTCCCGACCGGCAGCAACTCTTATGACATCCGCGACCGCAACACCGGCGCGACCAAGTACACGGCCTCCCGCGTGGACCTCGTGCTCGGTTCGAACTCCATCCTGCGCGCCTATGCGGAAGTCTACGCCCAGGACGACAATAAGGAGAAGTTCGTGCGCGACTTCGTGGCGGCATGGACCAAAGTGATGAACGCGGATCGTTTCGATCTCGTCGGATAGCCACGGCTGTTCGAAAGGTGGCCGGCTTCTCCTGGGATGCCGGCCCGCTGAAGGGCCTGTGGTCCGCGATATTCGGGACCGTTGCAGTGAATTTGCGACGGTCCCGGCTTGTTTTTCGGGCATGGTTAAAATGCCTTCTTTTCTTTTAGGGGAAAGCCGATACAACCGCCCTAGAGCATTCTTCGCCGTAAGGCTGAATTCAATTCAGGGCGATGCTCAGATGGTCCGGGAACAGTGCAGGCTGGACCGCACTGGCCGGAGGCGGGCCGGGACGAGGTAAATGACTTCAAGGAAGATCAGCAGCCGGCTTCAGCTACGCAAGAAGCCGCAGCAGGAGCGCAGCATTCAGCGTCTGGATGCGATCATGGAAGCGGCGGTGGATCTCATCGCCGAACACGGTGTCGCCAACCTCAAGATGACCGACATCGCCGCGCGCGCGGGTGTGCCGATCGGCTCCCTCTACCAGTTCTTTCCGGAGAAGGCTGCGATCATCAGGGCTTTCCACGACCGTCACACGACGATCGTGCAGAAGCGGACCTCCGAGGCATTTCCCGACGTGAGGTCGGTCGATCAGGCCATTGAAATGCTGTCGCAGCTCCTCGACGAATTCTATAGGATCTACCGTGCGGACAGGACCTATCTGCCCGTCTGGATGGCCGGCATGACCGACCGCGATTTCCAGGAGCTCAACATTGCCCATCTCGAGCGGCTGACCGAAATCATCTTCGGAGCCCTCAAGCATCTTGTCGCCCCGGAGCATCACGCGGTTTTCCGCAGGCGCCTTCACATGCAGCTTTACCTTAGCGGCGCGCTGGTACGCTTCGCGATGGTGCGCGATGAGGCAAGCGCCCAGGAATACATGGCCGAATGGAAATCCATGGGCGCCCGCACCCTTTTCGAGTTTGCGGCTTAGGGCCTGTCGCGCAAGGGCGCCGCCTGTTTTGCCGGTCCGGCCTTACCAGCCGGGGATCATGTGGCCGGCGCGCAGCCGCGGATAATAGCGCTGATAGGTTTTCACCTCGCCGTCCAGATCGTCTTCCACCGCATTCGGCGTGATGTTGTCGAGGCAGGCGGTGATGTGGTCGGTAATCGCATTCATCAGCGAGTTCGAAACGCCGGGCCGTTTCATGATGCCGATCTGGACCGGCGGCAACGGCGGAAAGCCGTCCGCCTGCGTGAGCACCTTCATCCCGGTCCTGAGCGCGGATTCCGGCAGGATGGAAACGGCCATCCCGGCCAGCACTGCGGAAGCAACCACGGTCGATGACCAGCTGGTGAACAGGATCTGGTATTCGCGTCCGTCGGCATCGAGCGCGGAACAGGCGAGTTGGCGCCACTGACAGTCGCGCCGTCCCACGGCAAGCGGCACCGGTGCATCGTCCTTCAGCGGATGGTTCGCCGAGGCGACCCAGCAGAGCGGCTCCGTCCGCACCACGTCGGATTGGCGCAGCAACGGGTTGTGGGTGACCAGCGCAATATCGAGTTCGCCCTTCGCCATCTTTTCCGAGAGGTCCGCCGAGGGTTCGCAGACGATGTAGAGTTCGACATTGGGATGAGTCTTGGCGAAACGGCCGATGATCTCGGGCATGTAGCGGTCGGCATAGTCGTCGGGCGTGCCGATACGAAGCGTTCCCTCCAGCCGATTGTCATCGAAGGCTGCGATCGCCTCGCTGTTCAGCCGGATGATCCGACGGGCATAGTTCAAAAGCTTGTCGCCCTCCGCTGTCAGCCGGTTGCCGCGCCCGTCCTTGATGAAGAGCTGTTTGCCGATCCGCTCCTCCAGCCGTCGCATCTGCATCGAGACCGCCGATTGCGTCTTGAAGACCCGGCCCGCCGCCTTGGTGAAGCTGCCGGTGTCCACGATGGCTATGAAGGTTTGAAGCTGGTCGATATCGAGAGGTGCTGACATGGGAAAAATCCATCAGATCGTTTGATGATAACTATTAAAAACATTCGTTGGACTGATCAATAGCCTTTCGACATGCTCATCCTGCAAATCACTGCTTGTCGGAGACGGTTCTGAAGCCGCTCCAATGGTTCGGGTTGACCTCTGCCGCCGGTGCGGCCGGGGACGCCTTTTCTCGTGCCGAACGAAAGGAAGACTGTCATGCGCACGACCGACCGGATGATCGAACTCGATATTGCCACCCCGCGGCCGACGCTTGCCCGGCGTCTGACGGGTGTGGTCGTGACGATCGAGACAGTCTGGCGTGCCATCCGCAATCGCCGCGCTGCGAACTGCCTTGCCGATCTCGACGATTTCCAGTTGAGGGATATCGGGCTTTCCCGATCCGAGCTCAACGAAATCCTCAGCATTTCCGGCATTGCGGACGATCCTTCGCAGCAGCTGGCGCGGACCGCGCGCAATCGCGCACGCCGCGCCCTGCAAGGTCTGCCTGTCGATTGAAGCCATGCCTGACCGGACGCAGATGCGGCCGGTCCCAACATCCCCGCAGGGTGATAGCCAATAAACCCTGCTTACTTGCCCGGCGACGGAGGCTCCGCGCCGGGCTTTTTTTGTGTGGATTGTGCCGGCACTTGCCGAAGTTTTAGGCGGCGGTAACGGCTTGCTAACGTTGATATGGCACCGATAGTCGGATTGATTTCGGTCTATGCCGCCTTGTTTACGGAGCCTTTCAGATGCGCATTTCCCGCAAGCTGCCCGTTGCTGCCGCTCTTTTCACCCTGGTAAGCCTGTCGGCCTCCATGGTCATCAATCTTTATCTCGAACACCGTTCGCTCACGGATCAGGTTTACCAGAAACTGGAAGCGACCGCCGACGGTCGGCGCAACGAGGCGCGGGGATATCTGGAAAGCGTCCGGCTCGATCTCTCGGCCACATCGACCAGCTTTACCACGCAGCAGTCGCTCTTCGCCTTCAGCGGCGGTCTGAACTTCCTGGGAGACGATCCGACGAAGGAATTGCAGACGCGCTACATCGACGGCAACCCCAATCCGGAAGGCGAGAAGTACAAACTCGATACCGCGAAAAAGGATGCCTACGACCGCGCTCACAAGCAGTATCACCCGGCTTTCCTGAAGCATCTCCAGGATCTCGGCTATCATGATCTCTACGTCATCAATCCTGCCGGCTCCATCGTCTATACCGTGATGAAGCAAAGGGATTTCGGCACCAACCTGCTGACCGGCCCCTACAAGGATAGCGGTCTTGCCGCCGTCTTCCAGAAGGCGATCAAGGCGAAGGGCGACGAGGTCGCCATGTCGGGCTTTGAAGCTTACGCCCCTTCAAAGGGCAGCGCAGCCGCATTCATGGCCACCCCGATCATGCAGAACGGCCGCGCGATCGGCGTACTTGCCTACCAGCTCCCGAATGCCCGCTTCAATACAATGTATGCTAACAAGAAGGGCCTCGGCGAAACGGGCGAGACGATCCTCGTCAGCACCCGAGGCGAGGTCATCAATGACAGCGTCCACACGGCGGGCAATGACGCTCTGGCAATCGTCGTCGATTCCCCGCTGGTCAAGGCTGCCGTCGAAGGGCAGGAAATGACCGGCAAGATCGAGGGTTATCGTGAGATGACCAGCTATGCCGCGGCCTCTCCGCTGGAATTCGCGGGCACGCATTGGGCCGTGATCGCGCTGATCGGCGAGGATGAGATTGCCGCCAACCTGCGCATGACGACGCTGGTTTCGGTCGCCTTCGGCGCGCTGCTGATCCTGATCGGCTCGGTCGTCGCGATCCTCTATTCGCGCACGCTCACCCGCCCGATCTCTTCCCTGGTGAAGTCCATGGAGGATCTCGCTGGCGGCAACACCGATATCGAACTTCAGGGCGAGGACCGCCAGGATGAGATCGGCGACATGGTGCGCTCGGTAGCTGTCTTCCGCCGCGCCGAAATCGAGAAGCGCGAGCTGGAAAACGATGCCGAGCGCCGCCGCACGGCGGGCGAGGAGGAACGCCGCGCCCGCGACGCCGAAAAGGCAGCCCAGCAGGCCGAACTGACGGAAGCGATCGACGTGCTCGGCGCGGCCCTTCAGAGACTTGCGAGCGGTGACCTGACGGCGGTGATCGACAGGCCGCTTTCGAGCAATCTCGACCGCCTGCGCGTCGACTTCAACGCCTCGCTGCAACGCCTGTCTCACACGGTTTCCGCCGTCCATTCCAACGTCAACGAGATCAACCGCAAGAGCGGCAAGGTCGGTTCCTCCACGGCGGACCTTTCCAAGCGAACCGAGCAGCAGGCCGCCGCGCTCGAGCAGACCTCGGCCTCCATCCGCCAGATCATGGAGGCCATCCGCCAGTCCTCCGACCGAGCCGAAAACGCCTCAGAGCTTGCAAGCCAGGCGCGCGCCAATTCCGATCGGTCGAGCCAGATCGTCAGCGGCGCGGTGAACGCCATGGAGCGCATCGAGAATGCATCGAGCGAGATTTCCAAGATCATCAATNTCCGCCAGTCCTCCGACCGAGCCGAAAACGCCTCAGAGCTTGCAAGCCAGGCGCGCGCCAATTCCGATCGGTCGAGCCAGATCGTCAGCGGCGCGGTGAACGCCATGGAGCGCATCGAGAATGCATCGAGCGAGATTTCCAAGATCATCAATGTGATCGACGAGATCGCCTTCCAGACCAACCTTCTGGCGCTCAACGCCGGTGTCGAAGCCGCCCGCGCCGGCGAGGCCGGCAAGGGCTTTGCCGTCGTCGCCCAGGAAGTGCGCGAACTCGCCCAGCGTTCCGCCAACGCTGCCAAGGACATCAAGGCGCTCATCACCAAGTCGGGCGAGGAGGTGTCGAGTGGCGTCGGGCTCGTTCGCGATGCCGGCAACGTGTTGTCCGACATTGCCGGGCAGGTGGTCGAGATCGGCGATCATATCCACTCGATCGCGAGCGCGGCCCGCGAACAGTCGACGACGCTCAAGGAAATCAACTCCGCCGTCGGCCGCATGGAGGACGTCACCCAGCAGAACGCCCGCGCCGCCGAGCAGACCAATGCCGAGATGACGGCACTTTCGCGCGATACGGAAATGCTGATGGGCCTGGTCGGTCAGTTCACCGTCGAAAAGGGCGTCATGCCGTCGGAGCAGCGTTTCGCGGACGTGCGGGAAACCCGCTTCGCCCGCACGGAGACGGCAGCGCCCGCGCCGGTCGCTCAGAAGCCAGCGGCCAAGCTGCGCCTCGCCTCGGCAAACACGCCGGCCCGTTCGGTGGCCTCGCCCGCGCGAGCGCTTCTGGACAAGCTCTCCTCCGGCGTGGGCAAGGCGCTTTCCTCGCCCAAGGGCAAGGATGACAGCTGGGAAGAGTTTTGAGCCCTTTATGGCGGGATGCGGGACCTGGTCTCGCCTCTCGGCGCCGATATGGAGTCTCATGCCGGATATCGTGAGGCAGCGGCCGCGAGGATGGGGTCGCTGCGGCCCCCTGACGGAAACACCGTGCCGGACCGGAACGGGAAGATCGGCCGGTCCCAAAGCCCGCGAATGATGTTTTGGACTTGCGCTCTCGGCTCTACAATTTAGCATCGCGCGGATAAAGAAACCATGATCCGTGAGTAGCAGCCGTCATGACCGTGCCGTTGGTAAATCTGGAAAGCTACGATCTCCTGCAGATGGAGATGAAGGCCGAGCATCTCGATGGGCTGCATGCCCTTTCGGCCAGCATCGGATGGCCGCACAGGAAGTCCGACTGGGGCGTGAACCTGGCTGCCGGCAACGGTATCGTGGCTGTCGACGAAAGTGGCCGCGTTCACGGCTCTGCCATGTACTTCACCCTGGGCGGCGATGTATCGGCTGTCGGCATGGTCATTGCCCACCCGCGCCTGAAGCTTGAGGGTCTGGCGACTTGCCTGATGGCCAATATCGTCGAGCGTACCGAAGATCGCCCCGCCTTCCTCAATGCATGCAACGATTCCGTTCCGTTCTATCGGTCGCTCGGCGCACTTGTCACCGGCCCGGTGTTTCAGCATCAGGGTATCGTTGGTCCGATATCGGCCTCGAAAACCCGAACCCGTCCCGCCGAGGCGACGGATTTGCCGCAGATTTTTGATTGTGACGCCGATGCCCATGGGGTGGACCGCAGCGCCCTGCTGCTTGAACTCTGGCGTGTGTCTGAGACAATGGTCATCGAACGGAGGGGCCGGATTCGTGGCTTTGCCATGCGGCGTCAATTCGGCCGCGGCCATCTGATCGGCCCGATCATCGCGGAAAAGGAAGTCGATGCTGTCGCGCTGGTCGAAGCCTTTCTGACAGGTCTTCCGGGCAGTTTTGTGCGTGTGGATACCCGTGTGGAGTACGGCCTCTTCCGTCAGTATCTGGAAAAGAGCGGCCTTCTGCCCGTCATGAACGTGGTCACTATGACGCTTGGCCGCTTGCCGTCGCGTGGCTCCAATGCGGTTTTCGGTCTTTCCAGCCATTCGACAGGCTAGAAACGGTCTTAGCCCTTGGGAGCGTCCGGGGAAGCCTCGGGCGTCGGCGTCTTGGAAGCAGCGAGATAGCTGTCGAAGATCTGTTCCATGCTCTTCTGATAGCTTTTCTGCACCTCAAGCCCGCTGTCGAACATGACGTTTATCATCTCGTTGAGGTTGGCGGTCGCCTGCGATGTCGGCTGCGGCTCCTCCTGCGGCTTGGCCGTTCCGGCCTGCGGCTTGGCTGCCGGCGCCTCGCCACCGCCCTGCATGCCGGCTATCATGTCCTGAAAAGCCTTGGCGAAGGGATTGTCGAAGAAGGGGTTGGCGGCGGTCGGTGCTGGCTGGGGCTTCGGCGCGGCCGCGCCCATCATCTCCTGGAAGGCGCGGGTGAAGGGATTGTCGAAGAGGTTCGGTTGCGGCTTGGGCTGCGCCTTGGGCTGGAATCCCGTGCTTTCCAGCCATTGCTGGATCATCGCCCCCATCGGGGTTCCCGCAAAGATGTTGGTGTCCGTCAACTGTCCGGTGGTCTGCTTGAACAGGCCGCCCATGATTGTGTCGGCCATCGCCGGCATCATCTGCTTCAGGATATCCTGGCCGATGCCCGTGAACTGCGCGGCCTGCGCGGCGATAGCCCGCGAAACCTCTTTGGAGCCGAAGAGCTTTTCCAGCACCTGATTGCCGTCGTCGATGCCCTGCGGCGTAAACGCTTTGCTCATGTCCTCGAAATACTTGGCATAATTGCCGGAGGCCATGGCGCCGAACAGCGCGGAAAAGTCATAAGGGTTGGTGACGTTCCGCTTGAAGCCCGAGGAAAACGCCGGCATCAGGGCCGCAACCGCTTTCGCCGCCTGCTCCTGCGCCAGATTGAACTGCTTGGCCATGGCTTCCATCGCCATGCCGTTCTGCGCCTGCAGCATCATCTCGAAAAGTGGCAACATCGGCGTCGTTCCCCCGTGCTTTCAACGCATTGCAGCCACTATAGCGGGAAAATGACAGTCGAAAACCGGTTTTTGCCGAAGCCGCAACGGGGCCACAGCTATTTTCGCCGTGAAGGCCGCCATTTGCATGCGTCATGTCGCCGCCGGGGAGGGGCGGCGAAAGGATCAGTACTGGAATTCCTCGAATACGCGATCGATCTCGCCGTTCCAGCGTCCGTGATAGAGCGAAAGCAGATCCTCCGCGAGTGTCGTCTTCTTGGCCAGAACCTCCTCGAGCGAGTTGAGGAAGATGCTTTCGTCCTGGCCTTCGCCGTTCAGCCGCGCCCGGGCTTTCAGGCCCTGGCTCGAAAGGCCGACCACGTCGCGCGCCACGTCGAAAAGGCTACGGCCGGCAATCTCCACCTTCAGCCCCTGAACCGGAACGGCGTCGCGCAGCGCGTTCACCGCCGCGAAATCCCATTCGCGCGTCAATTCATCGGCGGCCTCGAGCGCGCCTTCGTCATAAAGCAGGCCGACCCAGAAGGCCGGCAGCGCACAGATGCGGCGCCAGGGGCCGCCATCGGCGCCACGCATTTCGAGGAAGCGCTTCAGCCGCACATCGGGGAACAGCGTCGACAGGTGGTTCGTCCAGTCCCCGAGTGTCGGTTCCCATTCGGTCAGTTCGCCCTTCAGCGCGCCGGCCATGAACTGGCGGAAGGTGATGTGGGTGCAATCATGGTAGCGTCCGTCGCGAACCACAAAATACATGGGCACGTCGAGCGCCCATTCCACATAGTCGCCGAAACCGAAATCGTCGGAGAGTGAGAAGGGCAGGATGCCGGCGCGGGCGTTGTCGGTGTCGCGCCAGATTTCACCGCGCCAGGAAAGCAGTCCGTTCGGCTTGCCCTCGGTGAAGGGGGAGGAGGCAAACAGCGCAGTCGCCAGCGGCTGCAGCCTCATGCCGACGCGCATCTTGCGGCGCATGTCGGCTTCCGAGGAGAAGTCGAGGTTCACCTGGATGGTGCAGGTGCGATACATCATGTCGAGGCCGTGGCTGCCGACCTTGGGCATGTAGCGCGTCATGATCTCGTAGCGCGACTTCGGCATGCGCGGCGTTTCTGCAAGGGTCCACTTCGGACTGCCGCCGATGCCGAGAAAACGGATGCCCATCGGCTCGGCGATTTCGCGCAGGGTCGCAAGATGCCGGTTCGATTCGACGCAGGTTTCATGGATCGTCTCGAGCGGCGCGCCGGACAGTTCGAACTGGCCGCCGGGCTCGATGGAGATCGCACCCATGCCTGTGGGCTCGCCGAGGCCGATGATGTTCTCGCCGTCCATGATCGGTTCCCAGCCGAGCTTTTGCTGCATGCCCTTCAGCAATGCGGAAATGCTGGCCTCGCCGAAATAGGGGACGGGCGCGTTATCCGCCCGGAAGAAGACGAATTTCTCGTGTTCCGTCCCGATCCGGAACGCTTCCTTCGGCTTGTTGCCGGAGGCAAGGTATTCGGCCATTTCCTCAACCGAGGTGAGGGGGGTATGGTCGGTGGTATCACGAGCCATCGAGTAAACCTTATCGGGTCTTGCCGGCACGCGCACCGGTCCATTGGGCAAGGTGATTGGACTGGATTTCAGGACGGCGCAAGAAAAAATCTCTCAACGGCTGCTCAAAAAAATAGATCCGCGATACCGTCTGCGTCTCGTACTTGCGTTTCGTCATGTTATCGCCAGTCGCCGATCGCGGCCTGCACCACGGCAAGCGCTGCGACGGCCGCCGTGTCGGCTCTGAGGATACGGGGCCCGAGCGGAATGGCGGTCACGAAGGGCAGGCCGCGAAGCAACGCGCGTTCCTCCTCCGAGAAACCGCCTTCCGGGCCGACCAGCACCGCGAGCTGCCTTTCCTCGATGCCGGCAAGTCCCGGCAGGGGGTTCTGAGTGGAACTGTCTTCGTCGCAATAGATGATCCGGCGTTCCGCCGGCCAGCGTTCAAGCAGGTCCTTCAGCCGCTGCGGCTCGGCAACTCTCGGAATGGCGAGGATACCGCATTGCTCGGCGGCCTCGACGGCATTGGCCTGAAGCCGTTCGAGACTGGTGATCTTGCCCTGTACGTGCTGGGTCATCACCGGCTGCAGCCGGCCTGCCCCCATCTCCACCGCCTTCTGCACCAGATAGTCCATGCGACCGACCTTGAGCGGCGCAAAGAGGAAATGCAGATCGCATTCCTCGGGTTGCGGACGAGTCTGCTCGACGGGAAGAAGAACGATCTTCTTTCGCGATGGAAAGGTAAGCTTCGTCTTCCATTCTCCATCGCGACCGTTGAATACAAGGATCTCGGCATCCTCGGTCAGCCGCAGGACGTTGGCGAGGTAGTTGAACTGGTCGGATGTCGCCTCGAAGCCGCGATCGGGCCTGATATCGCTTTCGACGAACAGTCGCTGCATCCGGTAATTCGCGCGCATATCTCGTTCCGTTGCTTACAGAAAGAGCTGGAACATAACCCAGTAGATGAATGCCGCAAGTAGCGCCGAGACCGGAAGCGTGATGCTCCATGCCGCGATGATGCTGAGCAGGTGCGATCGGCGCACGAGCAGGCGGCGGCGTGTCTCGTCCGGGTCGCGTTCGCGCGTATCCTCGATCTCCCAGTGGCTCGCCTTCATCCGCATGTATTCGACGCGCCGTTGTGAATGCCTGGTGTACCATTCGCGGAAGAAACCCACGCCGAAGACGGCGCCGACCGCGATGTGCGTCGAGCTTACCGGAAGGCCGAACCAGGAGGCGAGGATGACCGTGATCGCCGCCGACAACGATACGCAGTAAGCCCGCATCGGATTGAGCTTTGTGATCTGCTCGCCAACGAGGCGGATGAGGCGCGGGCCATAGAGAAGGAGGCCCATCGAGATGCCGAAGGCGCCGATGGCCGTCACCCAGGACGGCGCCGCGATGGCGGCGGCGATTTCCTGCGCCCGCGTTGCATGCACAATGGCGACCACCGGACCGATCGCATTGGCCACGTCGTTGGCCCCATGGGCGAAGGAGAGCAGCGCCGCGGAGAAGACGAGCGGCAGGCGGAAGAGCTTGCGCAGCGACTGGTTGCGGTTTTCCAGTCCGTCCGATTGGAAACGGATCAGCGGAATGCTGCCGATCCAGGCGACAAGGCCGCAGGTAAGGCCGAGCAGCAATGCCTCGGTGCTTTCCACGTCGAATACCTGACCGATGCCCTTGATCGTGAGATAGGTGGCGAAGGCGCCCGTCATGATCCCGATCAGCACCGGCACCCAGCGTCGGGCGGCAGCGATCTTGTCCTCGCGATAGGTGATGAATTCCTCGATGAAGTAAAGGATCAGCGCGGCGATTGCACCCCCGAGCAGCGGCGACAGCATCCAGCTCGCCGTGATGCCGACCAGCGAACCCCAGTCGACGGCGGAAAATCCGCCGGCCGCGACACCGGCGCCCATGACGGCTCCGACGATCGAGTGGGTGGTGGAGACCGGCGCATTCGCCCAGGTGGCGATGTTGATCCAGAGAGCCGCGGCAAGGAGCGCGGACATCATGGCGAAGGAGAAGGCTTGCGGCACCTCGATGCTGTCGGGAGCGAGGATGCCTTCCGAGATGGTCGAGATGACGTTGCCGCCCGCGATCATGGCGCCGGCAATCTCGCAGACCGCGGCAAGCGCCAGCGCGCCGGCAAGCGGAATGGCCCGCGAACCCACGGCCGCGCCGACATTGTTGGTGACGTCGTTCGCACCGATGTTCATCGCCATGTAGGCGCCGATGGCGGAGGCCGCGATCACCAGGGCAGAGCCCGGCTGGCCGGTGACATAGGCGCCGGAAAGGAGGGTGGCGACCACAAGGAAGAGCAGGCCGATGCCGAGGGGAACGATCCGTCGCGACACCTGTTGCGTCGCCTGCTCGACATAGGTGACCTTGTCGAGATCCTTGTCGAGCGTCGGCTTGACGAGCGTTGGCGGTGCCTTGGCCATCGGTCGATGTCGTTCCTTTCTGGCGGCAGGCCGTCCGTGTGAATATGGGCGAAAGCCTCGTCCTGCAGCCTGCTTCTTCGTTCCCCGTGAAAGAGCCTTTTGTCGTGCGCGCAAGGCGTCTTTTCACCGTTGCTATTAGCAAAGGCCGGCCAATTCAATATGACAGTTTTGTGACAGTCTGACTATTCGCCGGCCTGGGAGACCGTGGGCGCGGCGGCGCCGGAAAATTGCTGGGCGAATTTGTGGAACAGCACCTTCAGTTCCGGTTCCCGAACCCGCGCGGCCGCCTCTTCGCAGTTCACCCACTCGCTGCGCCGCATGCCCTTTTCCGGGAAATCCTTGAGGACGTTCTTGACCTCGAGCGTGTGCACCTGGACCCGGCAAAGGATCTTCAGCCCGCCGTCCATACCCTTGTGGTAGTCGTAATGGCCGATGGGTTCCTCGGAAACCTTGCCCTTTACGCCGGCTTCCTCATAGGCTTCGCGCTCTGCGACCGCATAGCTTTTCTTGCCCGCCATGGGCCAGCCCTTCGGGATGACCCACCGTCCGGTATCGCGGCTTGTCAGAAGCAACACCTCGGGTTCCGCCTGTTTCTTGCGCAGGCGGTAGCAGATTGCTGCATATTGCTGTCTCGGCGGACGCCGCAGCATGAGCTGCACCTCTTTGGCTATACGACTGACAATGGTCAATGGACCGGACACCTCGATTCTCTGCCGTTCTCTTGCATTCTGTTGTCGCTGAAAATGTCACCTTTTTGACAGAAAGGAGAATCATTGCGACAAAACTCACCCTAATAGGTGGGGAAGGGAACATGCGCGTCAAGCGCTACTAGGGGCAAGTCCCGGCTAAGTTTGGGCCGAGGCGCCGCGATGGTCGGTTTTCGCATCGACCTCGCCGACGCGCCAGTGCATGAGCCCCTCGATCACGCCGTCGGCGGTCGGTTTTCGGGCGTTGAAAATTGCGGCATTTCGGTCGCTGGCGAGGGACTTCAGCTCGGCCAGGCCGTTTGCCGGAATGATACCGCGCACGCCTTCCATCAGGAACATGCTGCGGTCGTTGTCGGTGTCCCCGGCGACAACCACCTCGTCCGGGGCCACACCAAGCCTTCGGCAGAGCCAGCCGAGCGCTGCGCCCTTGTCGGCATTGGCCGGCAGGATGTCGAGATCGCGGCTGCTCGAATAGACGATCTGCACCGCCAGTCCCGCCTTGCTCAGCCGCCGCCTGATATCGTCGAGCTCCTGTTTGCCGGCGTCATGGAGGTACCAGCTCGATTTGAACCGGTGCTGGTAGCGGTCCGGCTGGCGGCGTATGCCGGGATGGTCGGCAACCAGCCTCTCGATCTTTAGGGCGTCATAGCCGTAGGCGGCCAGCGCCTCGGCATAGGCGTGGCCGATATCCGGCAGCCCATTTGCGGCAAGCATGGTGCCGACACCTCCGATCGCGATATCCGCCCTGGGCAGTTCCTCCTCCTCGACGAAAGCGAGAAGGTCATCGATCAGCCGCCCGCTATTGTAGACCAATAACGGCCGCCGGTCGGCGCCAAGTCCCGCCCAAAAGCGGGTGAAGCGTCGTGACGCCTCGCGGTCGCCGGCGAGCGTGCCATCCAGGTCGGCGGAGAACAGGCGGACACGCATGTCAGTCGCCGTCGTTCCAGGGCTCGGCCCAGTCGGCCTCGTCGAGAGCCTGCGCCACCGGGCGCCCTTCCACCAGCGCCACGAGTTGCTGGGCAATGCCGGTCCAGGTGAAAAGACTGCGCGCCTTGTGGGCGCCCATGCGCGAAAGCCGACCGTAAAGCCGCGGATGCTTGAACGGCTTCATCATGGTGATGCCGAGATCCTCGCGGTCGAAGGGGTCGGCGAACAGCGCGTGGCGGCCATAGCTTACCGCCCTGAACAGCCCACCATGGATGGTGACGACGGTCGGCGTGCCGCTCGCCATGGCCTCGACGGCGGTCATGCCAAAAGGTTCGTAACGGCTCGACAGCACGAAGAGATCGGCTGCGCGATAGTAGTCGGGCAGATCCTCGTCCGGAATGAAGCTGGAGAATTCGACGCGATCCGAAAGGCCGAGCGCCGCAACCTGATCCTTGAGTTTCTGAAGGATGGCGGTTTCCTGCGGGTCCATGTTCTCGCCGCCGAGCGCCAGCCGCAGCCGTGCCTCGGGCACGCGCTCCGCCAGCACCGAAAAGCCGTCGATCAGCAGGTCGTAACCCTTGTTGGTTGCAAGACGCCCGAGCGCGAGAACGGTCTTGCCGGAAAAGCCGAGCCGGTTGCGGATCATCTGGCGCGAGGATTCGGACACGGGGTAGAAACGGTTGTCATCGTAACCCGGCGGGATCATGTGCACACGGTTGCGGCCGAGCCCGTAATCCTCGATCAGCATGTCGAGCTGGATCGGCGTCGTTGCGATCACCAACTGACAGCTTCGGTAGACGATCAGCTCGTGCTGGATGCGTTCCTTGAAATTGAACTCCAGCTCGAATTTGTCTGCGCGTTCCGGATAGTCGGTCTCCATCTGCCGCTTTTTCCAGAGGCCGAGCGAATGCGGTGTGTGGATATGCGGAATATTGAGCGCTTCGGAGAGCCGCTGGCCGGCCACCCCTGCATCCCAGTAATGGCTGTTGATGAAGAGGTAGGAAAGCCCCTCCCGGCGGATATAGCGTAGCGCCTTCTCGTTCCATTCGTTGAGATGGCGGTGGAGATATTCCTTGGGGATGAAATCGCGTCCGCCGCAGGGGATGCGGATCACCCGGACGTCGTCGTCGACGACGTCGATTTCCGGCTGGTCCTCGAAACGGCGGGTATAAATATCCACCTTGTGGCCGAGCTGCGCCAGCTTCTTCGCCAGTTCCAGCACATAGACGACCTGTCCGCCGGTATCGGCGGCGCCAAGCGGCGGGTGGGCGGCGACATAGCCATGGGTTGAGACCAGCGCAATGCGCGGCGTCTCGTGAACATCCAGCACCATATGAAACCCCTACTGAGCAATTACGTTTCGCAAGAACGGGAAACGAACGCGCAAAACGGGGGAATGTTCCATCGGGTGAGAAAAAATCTCCGCCGAGGCTCTCCGTTCATTCTTCCTGTGGCCGGGAGCCTGGCGGAAGAAGGACCTAATGCCCCTCCAAATGGCTCTTGCGGATGCGCCGCACCACCCACCAGACGCCGAGCACGGCGAAAGGCACGGAAATGCCGGTGACGACGGCGGGATCGACCGGAAGAAGATCGTGATCGATCGCCTTCGCCGCATAGCCGACGAGACCGACGATGTAATAGGAGATTGCCGCCACCGACAGGCCTTCGACGGTCTGCTGCAGGCGAAGCTGCATTTCGGCGCGCCGGTTCATGGTGTTCAAAAGGTCGGAGTTCTGTCGCTCCAGCTCCACGTCGATCCAGCTTCTGACAAGACCCGTCGCCCGCGACAGTTTCCGCGAGAGGTTCGCCTGCCGTTCCTCGACCGACTGGCAGGTGCGCATGGCGGGCGCAAGCCGCCGCTCCAGGAAGGAACCGAGCGTCTCGTAACCGGGCACCGGCGTTTCATCGAGCGTCTTGATGCGCTCGCCCACGATGCCGTCATAGGCGCGGCTGGCGCCGAACCGATAGAGGCTGAGCGCCGCATTGGCTTCGAGTTCGGCGGCAAGCCGGGTGATATCGGCAAGGATGCTGTCCGCTTCGGCGCGCGCCCGCACCTTCATCTGCTGGGTGACGGCGGTGAGACCGTCCTCAATGCGCCGGATATCGGGCGAAAGCGTCTGCGCCAGCGGCAGGCCAAGCATGGCAAGCGTCCTGTATGTCTCGATGTCGAGCAGGCGCTGGACGAGCGCGCCACGCCCCGCTTCCGTCAGGCTCCGGTCGATCAGGAGGATGCGGGTCAGCCCGTCGCCGTCCTGGCGGAAGTCTGTCAGCACGGAAGCCTGCCCGTTCTTCAGGTGGCTGTAACAGAGGCTGGCCGGGTCGAAGGTGGTCATCGCCTCATCCGTTTCCGGGCTTTCCGGCCGGATTTCCAGTCGGATGCCGGACATCAGAAGCCCCGGTGCCGTAAAACCGTCGCCGAACGGATGAAAGGGAACTTCCCCGCCGAATTTCTCCGGCAGCGGCCCGTCCCAGAACCATGTGGAGAATTCTGTGTGGCGCTCCCAGCGCAGCGTTCCCTGTCCCCAGGGCATGGCGTGATGGCGGGCGTTCTTGTCGGGCGGGGCGATACCGCGGGCCCGCGAAACCTCCGTCAGGACACTGTGATGCACACCTGAACCCCCATCCATCATGAAGGCAAGCTGGAAGATGACGCGCGAGGACTTGACCAGCGCATAGGGCCGCGCATGGATTTCCCCAAGCGCCAATGCCCGCTCCGGCGCTGCCGGAAATGCAAAAATCCCCTTGGACATCCAACGTCTCCCCGTGTCCTTTGCTCGACCTCCTTAGCAAATGTCAGGCGGTGATGTCAGCAGTCGGTTTGCCGCACTGCAGCATGATTGCGCGGGAATGCATGTTGGCGCGCGTCAAAAGTGGACAAATAATTTGACCAATTCGTCTTCCGCTTGCTAGATAGCCCATCCGAGGAGGATGTCGTGAGCGAGAGGGACGAGGGGCTTTTTGCCCAGATCAGCCATAGCCGGACGGCTGGGGAAGTGGTTCAGCAAATCGAAAGCCTGATCCTCGACGGGGTCTTGCGCGATGGCGACCGGCTGCCCGGAGAGCGCGACATGGCGCAGGCTTTCGACGTGTCCCGGCCGATCCTGCGCGAGGCGCTGAAGGAACTGGAGGCGCGCGGCCTTGTCGTCAGCCATCACGGTGGCGGCACCTATATTGCCGATATCATCGGCCAGGTATTCTCGAAGCCGATCACAGAACTGATCTCCCGGCATGCGCGGGCAACGCGCGATTATCTCGAATATCGCCGCGAACTCGAAGGGCTGACGGCGGAGCTTGCCGCACGGCGCGCCACCGATACCGACCGGGCGCTTCTGTCGCGTATCGTCGACGACATGAAGCGGGCGCATGAAAGCGGTAACGCGGAAGACGAGCTTGCCGCCGACGTCGAGTTCCACAATGCCGTCGGCGAAGCCGCGCACAACATCATCCTCCTGCACACCATGCGCGCATGCTACCGCCTGCTTTCCGAAGGCATCTTCTTCAATCGCAAGGCGGTCTTTGCGCTATCCAATGCCCGCGAACGCCTGCTCGAACAGCATCTCGCGGTCCATGACGCCATCCTTGCCGGCCGGCCGGACGAGGCCAAGACGGCAGCTCAGTCGCACATAGACTTCGTCATGCAGGCGGTCGACGAAGCCAGCCGCGCCGATGAATGGGGACGGGTCGCGAAACTTCGCCTGATCCGGCGTGACGGCAATCCCGCCCAGGGCCGCGCGTCCCGAAGCAACGCGCAACTCAAGACAAACGACAAGCCGGAGGCTTCATCATGATCCCCGAAACCCCGTCGGTGAGGCCGCGCGTCGGCCTCTTCGCCACCTGTTTGGTCGATCTCTTCCGCCCGAGCGTCGGATTTTCCGCCGCCAAGCTGATCGAGGATGCGGGCTGCGAGGTGCATGTGCCCATGGCGCAGACCTGTTGCGGCCAGCCTGCCTATAATTCCGGCGACCGGAAGGACGCCCGGGATCTGGCGATCCAGGTGATCGAACTGTTCGAAGGCTATGACTATGTGGTCGTCCCCTCGGGTTCCTGCGGTGCCATGCTGAAGCATCACTATCCCGAGATCTTCAAGGGCGATGTGAAATGGGAAGAGCGCTGTCGGCGCTTCTCGGACAAGGTGTTCGAACTCGTTTCATTTCTGACCGACATCCGCGGCATGACCGCTGTTGAGGCCCGTCTTTCCGGCAGCGTCACCTATCACGACAGCTGTTCGGGCCTGCGCGAACTCGGCGTGCAGAAGCAGCCGCGCAAGCTGCTTGCGTCCGTCGAGGGGCTCGAACTGAAGGAAATGGCCGGCAGCGATGTCTGCTGCGGCTTCGGCGGCACTTTCTGCGTCAAATATTCCGATATCTCCGGCACCATCGTCGGCAAGAAGACGGCGACCATCGAGGCGACCGGCGCCGACATGCTGCTTGCCGGCGACATGGGCTGTTTGATGAACATGGCCGGCAAGTTGAAGCGCGAAGGCTCGAAGGTGGAGGTTCGCCATGTTGCGGAGGTGCTGGCGGGCATGACGGATACGGCGCCGATCGCCGGCACAGGCAAGTAGGGGGAGGGAGCCCATGCAGTTCACTGCGCCGCAGTTCAAGGAAAACGCCGCCCGCGCGCTTCACGACCCGCAACTCCAGAAGGCGCTGAAGAATGTCGAGCAGGGCTTCATCGCCAAGCGCGCCGCGGCAGCGGCAGCACTTCCCGAGTTCGACCGGCTGCGCGACCGTGCCCGCGAGATCAAGAACCACACGCTTGCCCATCTCGATCTTTATCTCGAAGCCTATGAGCGAAAGGTGATCGCGGCGGGCGGGCACGTCCATTGGGCCGAGAGCGCCGAGGACGCGCGCCGCATCGTCATGGACATCTGCCGCAGGGTGAAGGCGAAGACCGTCACCAAGGGCAAGTCTATGATTACCGAGGAAATCAACCTCAACGAATATCTCGAAGCGCAGGGCGTTGAGCCGGTCGAGACTGATCTCGGGGAATACATCATCCAGCTTCGCGGCGAACACCCGAGCCACATCATCGCGCCGGCGGTTCACCTGAACAAGGAGCAGGTGGAAGAGGATTTCCGCCGGGTCCACACCCATCTCGACGCAAAGCGCGACCTGACCGCGCCGGAAACGCTGCTCGCGGAAGCCCGCGAAGTGCTGCGCAGGCGCTACTTTCAGGCCGATGTCGGCATCACCGGCGCGAATTTCCTGATCGCCGAAACGGGCTCCTCGGTCATCGTCACCAATGAGGGCAATGGCGATCTCACCCAGACGCTCGGCAAGGTGCATGTGGTCGTCGCCTCGATCGAAAAGATCGTGCCGACGCTGGAGGACTGTTCGCAGATCCTTCGCCTGCTCGCCCGTTCCGCCACCGGCCAGGACATGTCGGTCTACACGACCTTTTCCACCGGCCCGAAGCGGACGGAAGATCCCGATGGTCCCGACGAATACCACGTCGTGCTGCTCGACAATGGCCGCACCTCGATGCTCGGCACCGATTTCGAGGAGATGCTGCGCTGCATCCGCTGCGGCGCCTGCATGAACCACTGCCCGGTCTATCACGCCGTTGGCGGACATGCCTATGGCTCGGTCTATCCCGGTCCGATGGGGGCGGTGCTGACGCCATCCCTTTTCGGGGTCGACAAATCGGGCCACCTTCCGAACGCCTCGACCTTCTGCGGGCGCTGCGAAAGCGTCTGCCCCATGCGCATTCCGCTGCCGAAGATGATGCGTCACTGGCGCGAGCGCGAGTTCGAACGCCATCTTGCGCCGGCCGCAAGCCGCTATGGTCTATCGGTCTGGGCCTTCTTCGCGAGAAGGCCGAAGCTCTACCGGATGGCGGCGTCGCTCGGCGCAAGCATCCTCTCCGCGCTCGGCGGCAGCAAACACCGCATCGCGGCGCTGCCGCTCGCCGGTGGCTGGACGAAATACCGCGACATGCCGGCGCCGGAAGGCGGCACATTCATGCGGCAATGGGCAGCCCGGCAGGCGGGCAAACGGAGAGCATGACCATGAACGGCAAGGAAGCCATCCTTCACAAGATCCGCTCCTCCCTGAAGGTGCCGTCGAACGATGCCGTTCGCGAGGCAAGCGTTGCCGCGCGTCTGGCGGATCACCCGGTCGGCATCATCCCGGCGCGCGGCCAGCTGCCGCCGGAAGAACGGCTCGCTCTTTTCGTATCCATGGCGGAGAAATACAGCGCGACCACCGAAAGGATCGAGACGCTCGACGCGCTCCCGGCCGCCGTCAGCGACTATCTGAAGCGCCGCAACCTGCCGGCCGCAATCCGCCTCGGCGCAGATCCCCGTCTGGCTGTGGCGCCCTGGTCGAGCGAGGCGACGCTCGAAATCCGTCATGGCGCGTCCGACGGGCATGATCTTGCCGCCGTCACCCATGCTTTCGGCGCGATTGCCGAAACCGGCACGCTGGCCCTGCTTTCAGGACCCGACAATCCTGTTACGCTGACCTTCCTGCCGGAGCATCACATCGTCGTGCTGCGGGCCGACGAGGTCTCCGGAGACATGGAAAGCGTCTGGGCGCGGTTCCGTGCCGTTCGCGGCGGCGACATGTCCCGCACGGTGAACTTCGTCACAGGACCATCGCGTTCGGCAGACATCGAACAGACCCTGCTACTCGGCGCGCACGGTCCCCGCGCACTGCATATCGTCATCGTCGGGCCCGCCGCTGTGAACTGAAAGGCTCTACCTCTCCCAATAGGGCACGGGACCATAGAGTTCTGCGAGATAGTCGATGAACAGACGCACCTTGGCCGGCAGGAACTGCCGGCTGGGGTAGACGGCCGAGAGCGCAACATTGTGCGAGCCCTCATAGGCCGGCAGGACTTGCACGAGCCGGCCGTTTTTCAGCTCCTCGCCGATGTCCCAGGTGGAGCGCAAGGCGATGCCGAGGCCGGCGATCACCGCCTCGCGGATGACCTCGCTGGAATTGGTAATCAGCATGCCTTCCGGCCGGATGTTGAGCGTGCCCTGCAGCCCCTCGAGCCGCCAGAGGTCATGGTTGTGGGCAGGCAGGCAGCGATGCCGTTTCAGGTCGTCGATGGTCCGCGGCATGCCGTGTGCGGCGATGTAATCAGGCGAGGCGCACAGCAGCCGCCGAACCGGGGCGAGCCGTCTGGCCACCAGTGTCGAGTCGGTCAGTTCCGCGATGCGGATCGCCAGGTCGAAGCCGCCGCCGACGATGTCGGTGAATTCGTCGGACAGTACCAGATGGATGGCGAGATCCGGATGGTCATCCATGAAGGCCTTCAGATGCGGCGCTATATGCATGCGGCCGAAGGAGGTGGGCGCCGAGATCTTCAGCGTGCCCGAGACCTCCGAGGAGCGGCCGGAGGCATAGGTCTCCGCCTCCTCGATGCCAGCGAGGACGGCGAGGATGCGCTGGTGAAAGCCCTGTCCCGCCTCCGTCAGCGAGATCTGCCGGGTCGTGCGCTGCAGGAGCCGGGTCCCGAGCCGGTCTTCGAGCCGCTTGATGCGCTTCGACACGACGGCAGGCGACAGACCCAGATCGCGCGCCGCCATCGACATGCTGCCGGTCGCGATAACCCGGGCAAAGACTTCGAGATCGCCGAGATTCGTCATGAGTCTTCCGTATTGTTTCCATTTTTGTCATAAGTGCATAGCATTTGCGCGACTTTGGTTGAAGTGGTAAAGAAACAATACCAGTTGAAGAGGCGGCTGGGCGGATGTATCTCTGAAACGTCCGCGCTTGGGGGGAGACATGACCGAGGCGATTGCATTTCTGCAGCCGAATGCCGCCATTCTCGCGCGGCGCAAGGAGATCGTTGCCGATCTCGCCGAACTCGTACCCGCCGAGCGGCTGGTGCATGAGCCGGTCGAACTCGTTCCCTTCGAAACCGATGGCTTCCTCGCCTATCGCCGCCGGCCTCTCGCGGTGGTGTTGCCCGAGACGACGGCGCAGGTCGCAGCCGTGATGAAATACTGTCATCGCTACGGCATTCCGGTCGTGCCGCGCGGCGCCGGAACCTCGCTTTCGGGAGGGGCCATTCCGCAGGAGGATGCGGTCGTGCTGGGCCTTTCGGCGATGACGCGCATTCTGGATGTCGACTATGCCAATCGATGCGCCACCGTTCAGGCAGGCGTCACCAACCTTTCCATTTCCGATGCCGTCGGCGCTGACGGCTTCTTCTATGCGCCCGATCCGAGCTCGCAGCTTGCCTGCACGATCGGCGGCAATATCGGCATGAATTCCGGCGGCGCCCACTGTCTGAAATACGGCGTCACCACCAACAACCTGCTCGGCGTGAAGATGGTGCTGGTCGACGGCACGGTGGTCGAACTCGGCGGCAAGGCGCTGGATGCGGCAGGTTACGATCTGCTCGGCCTTGTCTGCGGTTCGGAAGGCCAGCTTGGCATTGTCACCGAGGCGACGGTGCGGCTGCTCGCCAAGCCGGAAGGCGCGCGGCCCGTTCTGTTTGGCTTCGACAGCGCGGAAGCAGCCGGTTCCTGCGTCGCCGATGTCATCGGCGCCGGCATCGTTCCGGTCGCCATCGAATTCATGGACAAGCCGGCGATCGAGATCTGCGAGGCCTTTGCCCATGCCGGCTATCCGCTCGATGTCGAGGCGCTGCTGATCGTCGAGGTGGAGGGCTCCGAAGCGGAGATGGACGCCATGCTGGCCGATATCTGCGATATCGCCCGCAAGCATGGGGTGAAGACCGTGCGTGAAAGCCAGTCGGCGACCGAGGCGGCCCTGATCTGGAAGGGCCGCAAATCCGCCTTCGGCGCGACCGGCCGCATCGCCGATTACATCTGCATGGATGGTACGGTGCCGCTCAGCCAGCTTGCCGATGTACTCAGGAAGACCTCCGAGATCACCGATCGTTATGGTCTTCGCGTCGCCAATGTCTTCCATGCCGGCGACGGCAACATGCATCCGCTGATCCTCTACAATATCAACGATCCCGAAGACGCGGCCCGCGCCGAGGCGGCGGGCATGGAGATCCTGAAACTTTGCGTCGATGCCGGCGGCTGTCTTACCGGCGAGCATGGGGTGGGCATCGAGAAGCGCGACCTCATGCGCCATCAATACGCTGAAGCCGATCTTGCCCAGCAGATGGCTGTGCGCGCCGCTTTCGACCCGGCTTGGATACTCAACCCCTCCAAGGTCTTTCCGCTGGAGGGCCGGGGGTGAATTTGGCCGAGGCGCATTCTTCGATCAGACGACAAGGGGGATTTGCCCCTTACCTTGACCCTCTTCCCGCAAGCAGGGCGAGGGAACTGAAGCCCTTTGCCCGGATGAGGGGCAGCCGGGGCATGCCGATGACCTCTGCGGGAGCGATTGCATGCTGATCCCTCAAACGGAGATCGAGGCTGCGGCGATGATCCGCGCTCATGCCGAAAAGGCCGTGCCGCTTGCCATATCCGGCGGTGGAACGCGGGCAGGTTTTGGCAATGCCGTTTCGGGAGCGGCCGAACTGCGCTCGACCGGGCTTGCCGGGATCGTCACATACAATCCGGCGGAAATGGTGCTGACGGCGCGCGCCGGAACGCCGCTTGCCTATATCGAATCGGCGATATCCGTGCATGGCCAGTCGCTCGCCTTCGAGCCGACGGATCATCGGGGCATGATGGGAACCCTCGGGCAGCCGACCATCGGCGGTGTCTTTGCCAGCAATGCCTCCGGTCCCCGCCGCTTCACCGCCGGTGCTGCGCGCGATCATTTGCTCGGCGTCCGTTTCGTCAATGGCCATGGGGAAGTCGTGAAGGCCGGCGGCCGCGTGATGAAAAACGTCACCGGCCTCGATCTGGTCAAGCTGATGGCTGGTTCCTTTGGCACGCTCGGCCTGCTGACGGAGGTCACCTTCAAGGTGTTGCCGCAGCCGAAGACGGCGGTGACTATCGTAATTTCGGGGCTGGATGACGAACAGGCGGTAAAAGCGATGGCCGAGGCCATGGCCCTGCCGGTCGAGGTCAGCGGTGCCGCCCATCTGCCGGAGACAGTCAGAAGCCATTTCATCGGCGGTGCGCTGAAGGACGGCCCGGCCACGGTGCTCAGGCTGGAGGGTATCGAGGCCTCGGTTTCCGTGAGGGCGGAGAAGCTTGCGGCGATCATGTCAGGTCATGGTCGGGTATCGCGGCTCGATCCCGAACAGACGGCCCGGCTATGGCGCGAAATCCGCGACGTGCATCCCTATGCGGATGGGACCGAGCGTCCCCTCTGGCGCGTTTCAGTCGCGCCTTCCGAGGGCTGGAAGCTGGTCGCAGCACTCCGGCTGGAAGCCGGCATCGATGCCTATTACGACTGGCAGGGTGGTCTTGTATGGATGCGCATGGAGGCTGATCCCGAGGCGGATCTGTTGCGCCGCCACGTCAAGGCCGCCGGTGGGGGGCATGCGACGCTGATGCGAGCCCGTCCATTCGTCCGCGCTGGCATTTCCGCCTTCGAGCCGCAATCGCCGGCGGTCGCCTTGCTTTCGCAGCGGGTGCGGGAGAAATTCGACCCGCGCGGCATCTTCAATCCCGGCCGCATGGCAAAAGGAGAGACGAAATGACGGACCCGATTTCCTCGCCGCCCGGCGCGTCCCGGCCGGAAAACTGGCTGGAACCCGGAAAGCTCAATGTCCAGCTTGTCTACGCGCTTTATCTTCTCGGCTTCGTCATCGGCATCAGCACCATCATCGGCGTGATCTTCGCCTATCTCAATCGCGGCAAGGCGGGCGGCTGGGTCGATACCCACTACACCTGGGCCATCCGCACCTTCTGGATCGGCCTGCTCTACGGTGTGATTTCGGTGCTGCTGACGGTCGCCGTCGTCGGCGTCCTGCTTGGCATTGCCACGGTCGTCTGGGTCGTCGTCCGCTGCGTCATCGGCCTTCAGAAGGCCTCTGCCGGCCAGCCCATCGACAAGCCGCAGAGCTGGTTGATCTGACGCTCGAGAAAAAAGGAAATGCGGGGCAAGGCGAGCAAGTCGCCGCCCGCCGGGAGGCAGGACGTGCAAACCAACTTCACCGCGGAACAACTCGCCGATCCGCATATCGCCGAAGCGGAAAGCATTCTACGCAAATGCGTGCATTGCGGCTTCTGCACGGCCACCTGTCCCACCTATGTGACGCTCGGCAACGAGCTGGACAGCCCTCGCGGCCGCATCTACCTCATCAAGGACATGCTGGAAAACGGCCGGCCGGCCGACAAGGATCTGGTGACCCATATCGACCGCTGTCTTTCCTGCCTGGCCTGCATGACGACCTGTCCCTCCGGCGTCGACTACATGCATCTGGTCGATCATGCCCGCATTCACATCGAAAAGACCTATCGGCGTCCGCTCATCAACCGGTTGACGCGGGCCGTGCTGGCGATGACCCTGCCTTATCCGGCTCGCTTTCGCGCGGCTCTTCGGCTTGCGCGGCTGGGGAGACCTCTTGCCGGTTTTCTGAAAAGGCTTCCTGCGCTCAGGCCTCTCGGCGCCATGCTGGATCTCGCCCCGGTCTCTGTTCCTCCGGTATCGGATATCGTTCGCCCCGCCGTTCACCGCGCCGCCGGAGAAGGCCGGGGCCGTGTCGCGATCCTGACCGGCTGCGCCCAGGGCGTGCTTGATCCCGGCATCAACGCCGCCACCGTCCGGCTTCTCACCCGCCTCGGCATCGAGGTCGTCGTGCCGGAGGGAGAGGGCTGTTGCGGTGCGCTCGTCCATCATATGGGACGGGAAGAGCAGGCCCTTGCCAGTGCGAGACGCAATGTCGACGCCTGGGTCCGCGAGATCGACCGCGGCGGGCTGGACGCCATCGTCATCACCGCTTCGGGCTGCGGCACCACCATCAAGGATTACGGCCATATGCTGCGGCTGGACCCGGCCTATGCGGAAAAGGCCGCCCGTGTCTCGGTTTTGGCGAAGGATGTCACCGAATATCTCACGTCCCTTGATCTTCCGGTGCAGGAACGGAAGAACCTGACGGTCGCCTATCATTCTGCCTGTTCCCTTCAGCACGGGCAGAAGGTCACCATGGCGCCGAAGACGCTTCTGAAAAACGCCGGCTTCACGGTGCGCGATCCGGCGGAAGGGCATCTCTGCTGCGGCTCCGCGGGCACCTACAACATCATGCAGCCGGAAATCTCGGCAAAGCTCAAGGCCCGCAAGGTCAAGAACATCGAGGCAACGAAGCCCGACGTGATCGCGGCTGGCAATATCGGCTGCCTCACGCAGATCGCCTCGGGAACCTCGATACCGATCGTCCATACGGTCGAACTTCTGGACTGGGCCTATGGCGGAGCGAAACCTGCAAGGCTTGCCTGACCCGCGATAATCTCAGTCTCGGTCGCGCCTGCGAAAGAAAAGACATGGGTCGGGCCTTGGTCAGGCTGCTTCCGTTCATGCTTTTTAAGGTGGTGCTGTTGCAGATTCTCTTCATCGAGGTTCGCCTGGCGACCGGGAGGAGAGATTGAATGCACACCCTATCCGCTGCTCTTGCCATTTTGCTGCTTGCGATGTCCTCTCCGGTCCATGCGGCCGGGCGTCTTTATTGCGCAGCCGACGACAAGGTCGTGAAGCTGTCGATCGAAAGCGACGTGAGCACGGCTGACGACCGCAAACTGTTGAATTTTCGTGGCGTGGCGGGCATCCGCGACGAAAAGGTGCCGGCCGCCTTCCGTCACCTTCGGTTCGACGCCTCCATGCTGAGCCAGCAGTGGACGAACAATCGGGAACTGCGCCTGAAAATATTGTCCGGCATACAAGACCGGAAACTCGTCGGTGACGTCGAACTGACGATACTCACGACCTCCTCCGCCGAGCCGGGACGTTTCCAGGGCAATTACGACCTGCGGATCGAAACCGCGCGGAACAAGAAAGCCCCGCGCGAAACTGTCCTGTCGCACGGGGCCTCGATCGTCTGCGAAACGCGCTGAAAGCTTAAGGCCCCGCAAGGCGAGGCCTGGTCAGCTTAGAAGTGGAAGCTGATGCCGGCGTTGATCGCGTTGGTCATGATGTCGGTCTTCAGCGAAGCGCCGCTGTCGATATCGACGTCGACCCACGAATAGTTGCCCTTGTATTCGACGAAGGCGGACCAGCGGTCGGTGAACTGGTAGGCCACGCCGGCCTGGGCCTGGATCGTCGGGCCGCCGATCTGATAGTTGAAGGTCTCGCCGGTAGCGCGCGTGACTTCGACATGCGGAATGTTGATACCGGCGCCGGCACCGACATAGGGCACGAACTTGGTGCCTTCGATCGGGAAGCGATAGAGCGCGTTCAGCGTCAGAAGGTTCAGGCCGTCGGTGAACTCGAAATGGCTCCAGCCGGCTTCGTCGCGCGTGCCGGTGTCGCTGTAGACCTTGGCATGGCTGTAGTCGATGGAAACGCCGAGGTTCGGCTGGCCGAGTTCTTCCAGCCACCAGGTGCCGCGAACGCCATAATAGGGAGGCATGGAGAAGGACTTGCCTTCCCAGCCTGCGGTGAAGTCAGGCTGGTCGGAGACTTCGACGTCGCTGTGGGGCGCGGACTGGGCGCCGCCATAAACGGAGATCGCCATTTCGGCATGGGCCAGCGACGCGGAAAGAACGACGGCGGCGGCCGATGCGCTGAGCAGGAAACGAAGTTTGATGTTCATGATTGGCGACCTGAAGAATCTAGTTATGACTGACAAGTTTTATAGGGGAATTTCAGCGGCAAGTCTGTTTCCATTTTGCATCACTGTCCCGTGAAAGCCGCGGCCGACGCTTGGTAAATTACCTTTTGTCAAGACATGGAAGGCGTCCCTCGGGCGGCACGGCCGGAATTGGCCGTGCGTATCGGAGGAAGGCGCTTGAGGAAGACCCGGCGCCTGCCTCGATTCGGCATCGCCGGCTTCAGCCGCCGAGAATCGTGCGCAGAATGTCGATGCCGCGGTCTTCGAAGCTCACATCGCCCTGCCTGTTGCCGGGGCCGACGACGATGACCTTCGTGCCGATGTCGGCGCGGTTGTAAAGGTGCTCGACATCCTTGTTCATCATGCGAATGCAGCCGGACGACATGTTGAGGCCGATGGTCCAGGGCTGGTTGGTGCCGTGGATGCGGAAGATCGTGTCGCGACCGCCCTTGAAGAGATACATCGCGCGGGCGCCGAGCGGATTGTCGATGCCGCCTTCCTGGACGACCGGCAGAATATGGCCCTTCTTGGCCTCGCGCGCGCGCATCTCTGCCGGCGGACGCCAGCTCGGCCATTCTTCCTTGCGGCCGATCTTGACCACGCCCGACCAGCCGAAGCCTTCGCGGCCCACGCCCACGCCATAGCGGGTCGCGCGGTTGTTGCCTTCGACGTAGTAGAGGAACTTGTTGTTGGTATCGATGATGATCGTACCGGGCTTTTCGTCGGTGACGAGACGGACGACGCGCCGCTTGAATTTTTCGGCCACCTGTTTCGGCTGAGCTGCCGCCAGCGTCACGTCGCTGGTCGTTGTCGGACGATTGCCGTTGAAGGCCTGCGCCTCGATCGGAGCCAGCGCACTCGTCGCCATGATCGCCGCCGCCGCAAGCACATTCAAGTATTTCTGCATGATGAGATCCCCCAAATCACGGAGACGGGAGCCTATCCGACTCCCGTTCCAATGCAAGCCTTTCAGCATTCTCTCATAAGAAATTAAGGGAAACCAAGGCCGTTGGCCGGGTGATTCATCGTGCGCTGTGACTTACATCACAATAACCTTCGTGCCCACGCCGACCCGTTCGTAGAGATCGACGACGTCTTCGTTGCGCATGCGGATGCAGCCGGAGGACACGCCGTTGCCGATCGTCCAGGGCGCGTTGGTGCCGTGGATGCGGTAGAGCGTGGAGCCGAGATACATGGCGCGGGCGCCGAGCGGGTTCTCCGGTCCGCCATCCATGCGGGCGGGCAGGTAGTGGCCTTTGGCGGCTTCGCGCGCGATCATTTCCTTGGGCGGCGTCCAGTCCGGCCATTCCTTCTTGGCGGTGATCTTGTGGGTGCCTGCCCATTCGAAGCCGGGCTTGCCGACGCCGACGCCATAGCGCTTGGCCTGGCCGTTGCCAGTGACGAGATAGAGGAAACGGTTGTTGGTATCGATGACGATGGTGCCCGGCTTGTGCGGCGTGTCGTAGGCGACCATCTGCGGCAGGAACACCGGATCGATCTGTGTCTTCATCGGCTGGTTCGGACGCATGGCAGCCGGCTGCACCATCTGAGGCTGGGCAGCGGGAGGCATCGGCATGCGGCGCTGAACGACAGGACGCTGCTGCTGGTAGGTTCTGACCTGCTGGCGCTGCTGTACGGGGCGCGGCGCGTAGACGACCGGGCGGGCGGCGCCGCCGAGCTGCATGACCCACGGGGCCGAAAGGTCGGGGCTGACGATCACCGGCGGGCGCGTCTGGTACCGGTCATCGGCCAGGGAGGGCGTTGCGGCAATCAGGCCGGCACAGGCGGCCAGGAATATGGACTTCTTCAACATCGGACGACTCGCTACATTTTCCGAAAACAGGGCCTGACGGCCTCGTTGAAGCGATCGTGCCAGCGGCTTCGCCACAATTGGTAAATGCGCGTTCATTAAAAGGCCGCCTGTGCCGTAAACCTTTCGTCAGGGTTAGCAGCCGGTTTGGAAAAATAGTGAACAAATGGTAAACGTTTGTCCGATTCGATCGGAAAACGGAAAAGATGGAAAAGACGGGACTGATTACGGGCGAAGACGGGCTGACGCGCTGTTTCTGGCATGGCGGCCTTGACGACTACCGGCGCTATCACGACGAGGAATGGGGCAGGCCGGTCACCGACGATTTTCGCCTGTTCGAGAAGATCTGCCTGGAGGGCTTCCAGTCCGGTCTCTCCTGGCTTACCATCCTCAGAAAGCGGGAGAATTTCCGCGCCGGCTTTGCCGGTTTCGATTTCCACAAGGTGGCGCTCTTCGATGACCGTGACATCGCCCGGCTGCTTGCCGATGCCGGCATCATCCGCCATCGCGGCAAGATCGTTTCCACCATCAACAATGCCCGCCACGCCGTCGACCTCAAGGCGGAGTTCGGCAGCCTCGCCCGCTATTTCTGGAGCTTCGAACCCGGCGCCGAGGAGCGCCCCGTCAGCATGGACTACGAGACGCTTCGCGCCAATCCGACCTCGCCGACCTCGGTGCGCCTGTCGAAGGATCTGAAAAAACGCGGCTGGACCTTCGTCGGCCCGACCACCGTCTATGCCTTCATGCAGGCCATGGGCATGGTGAATGATCACATCGAAGGCTGCTGCTGCCGGCCCGAGATCGAACGCCTGCGCGCGGAGTTCGTCAGGCCCGCTTGAAGCTGTTTAAGGCTGCTCGAAAGCAGGGCGAAAAGCCACGTCCAGTCAGTCGATACTGATCCCGAGAACGCGGCTGATCTCGGTAAGCGACCGTCCGGATTCGGCACGCCATGTGTTGAAGGCGGCCTGCACGGCGGCCTTTTCCTTCGCCGAGGAAGGCGCCTTGTCGACGATACCTTCCGCGATCAGGCGGTTTGTCACGCTCTGGGAGAGGATGAAGCTGTCGACGCCGGCAAACCGCAGGAAGTACTGGCCGGTATTGCCGCCGAGCCGCGATCCGCGCTTCTTCAGGACGTCGGCAAGGCCGATATAGTTGTCTGTCGGCCAATCGGCGAAGAAGCGGCCGGCGCTTCCGTGCTCCTTCGCCAGATCGGAAAGGAAAACGGCGTTTTCCTGCACCGAGCGGATCTTCGGCCCATGCCGCACGATCCGGCTGTCTGAGACCAGCCTCTCGAAATCCTCGTCATGCAGCATGGCGCAGCGCGCGATGTCGAAGCCGTCGAAGGCGGCCTCGAAACCGGGCCACATGGCCTCCACGACCTTCCAGTTGAAGCCCGACTGGAAGATGCATTTGGTCATCAGCGACAGGAAGCGGTCGTCGGGCGTTGCAGCGATCTCGTCGCGCGTCTTCGGATATTGCAGGGTGGCCTTCACCGCCGCATCTCCTCCCTTGCGCCCGGCCGCAATCGCCCAGATCTCGTCGAAGCTGTGCATTCCTGTCTCCGCTTTATCAACCGATGTCCGTGATGAGTTTCGGCAGTTCGCCGAGATGGGCGATTTCCCGGAAGCGCGGCGCCTGCTCCGGTTTGTCCACCTGTTCGAGCACCCATGTCAGTTCGTGGGGGACGAAAACGCCCCATGCGCCGGCGGCAATGGCCGGCACCACGTCCGACTTCAGCGAATTGCCGATCATCATCGCCCGTTCCGGCCCATCCGTGGTCTTGCCGAAAATGCGGCGGTAGGTGGTCGCCGTCTTGTCGGAGACGATCTCGACCGCGTCGAAATAATCGCCGAGGCCGGACTGGGCGAGCTTGCGCTCCTGATCGAAAAGATCGCCCTTCGTAATCAGCACGAGATAGTATTCGCCCGCCAGCGCTTCCAGCACGTCGCGGGCATGCGGCATGGTCTCCACCGGATGGCTGAGCAGGTTACGTCCGATGGAAAGGATCTCGCTGATGACCTTTCCGGGCGCCCGTCCCTCGGTGATTTCCAGCGCCGTCTCGATCATCGACAGCGTGAAACCCTTGATGCCGAAACCGTATTGGGCAAGGTTGCGCCTTTCTGCCTCCAGCAGTCGCTCGGAGACCTGCTCGCCTTCTGCGAAATCGGCGAGCAAGTCCCGGAAATGCTCTTCCGTCAGCCGGTAATATTGTTCGTTCTGCCAGAGCGTGTCGTCGGCATCGAAGCCGATGACGGCGAGGGAGCGCGTGTTCATTCGGATGTCTCTTCCTGCAATTCGCGGCCAGAATAGAGCAATTCCAGCAAAAGTGGGAACCGGTTTTGCGTCTGGAATTGCGCGTAGACAATGCTCCTGTGCCGTCTTCGGTTCGGGCCACGCCGCGGCGAGGCGCAATCACATGATGCCGAGCGCCGCGATCATCGTCAGGCTGATCCCGCAAAGCGCCAGCAGCGAGGCGAAGGCCGCCAGCACCACCCGGCCGCCGGATTTCCGGAGGCTCCGCACATCGACCGAAAGTCCGAGCCCCGCCATGGCGACCGTCGTGCTGAGGGTCGAAAGATCGGAAAGACGGGGAAGAAGCCGGTCCGGAAGGGCTCCCGCAGACCTCAGCATCACCATGACGGCGAAGCCGACGATGAACCATGGCAGCATGTGGCGGAGCGATATGCGCTGCCCGGATGCGCCACGCACCAGCCCGACGACGAAGAGAAGCGGCCCGAGCATCAGCACCCGGATGAGCTTGACCAGCGTTCCCGTCTGCAGGCTGACGGCGCCGATCGGGGCGGTGGCCGCCAGCACCTGCGGTACGGCATAGACGGTCAGGCCGGCGAAAACGCCATACTGCACGGCGCTGAGCTTGAGCGCGATGGAAAGGAGCGGCATGAGCAACACGGCGACGACGCCGAGCACCGCGGTAAAGGCAATGGACGCGGCGACATCTTCCGGCTCGGCGCCGACCACCGGAGCGGAAGCCGCGATTGCGGAATTGCCGCAGATCGAATTGCCGAAGGCGATGAGAAAGGCGAGTTTTGGCGAAAGGCCGAAGAACCGTCCGATGGTGAAGCTGACGGCGATCGACAAAAGCACGACCGATGCAATGGCGACGACCAGCATTAGCCCGGCTGCGCCTATCGCCCCGATGCTGATGGAGGCGCCGAGCAACACGATTGCGCATTCGAGAACGAAATGGGCGGAAAACGTAATGCCGGTATCGAAGGAGGCGGGAAGCCTGATGCCGGATCGCAGCGCGACACCCAGGAGGATGGCGAAAACGAGGCTTTCAAGCGGACGCGCGCCGATGAGCGCGATTTCCATGCGCTCCAGCGCAAGGCCGGATGCGGCAACGGCAAGACAGAGGGAGAGACCCGGAAGGATGGCGGACGGATCTGGAAACCGTTTCATTGCGGACACCTGTGGTTGACAGGTGAAGTATCGGCCGCGGAAACGTCGACTTCCATCACATAATATGGCACGGTTCATTCGATAAAAACGAACGTAATGCAATGACCTTCGAACAGCTTTCCATCTTCGTCGCCGTTGCCGAACGCGAACACCTGACACGCGCTGCCGAAGCCATCGGTCTCACGCCGTCCGCTGTCAGCGCCGCCATCCGCAATCTGGAGGCCTATTACCGTGTGGCCCTGTTCAACAGGGTCGGGCGGCGCATCGAACTGACCATGGAAGGCCGCCTGTTTCTCGACGAGGCCCGTGCCACGCTCGCCCGCGCCCGCTCCGCCGAACTCATGCTTTCGGAACTCGGAGGCCTGTCGCGCGGCCGGCTCGCGGTTCAGGCCAGCCAGACGGTGGCGAGCTATTGGCTGCCACCCTTGCTTATGCGGTTTCATGCGGAATATCCGGGCATCGAGCTGGAATTCACCATCGGCAACACCCGTTCGGTGGCCCAGGCGGTAAATGCCGGCACGGCTGATATCGGCTTCGTCGAGGGATCGGTCGATGATCCCGCGCTGTCCGTGACCCGGGTTGCGGACGATGCGCTGCTGGTCGTGACGGCGCCGGGTCATTCCTTCGCGGATGGGCGGCCGCTTGCCGCGCTTCAACTGGTCGAAGAAACAGGCTGGGTCCGGCGCGAACCGGGATCGGGCACGCGCTCGGTCTTCGAGAACACCCTGCGCGGCCTCGGCGTCGATCCGGAGCGGCTGCGCAGCGTTCTGGTCCTGCCGTCCAACGAAGCCGTGCTGTCAGCCGTCGCGGCGGGGCCCTGCGCGGGCGTCGTCTCCGGCGTTGCGGCGGCCGGTCGGCTGGCGCGCGGCGAACTCGTGGCCGCGAATTTCTCGCTGCCGGTCAGGCAGTTTTCCATCCTGCGGCACAAGGAACGCCGCCCCAGCCGGGCGGCGTCCATGCTGGAAAGGATGAGCCTCGAGCAGGCGCGCTAGCCCGGGCCCCCTTTGTCACTGCACGAGCGTCACTTGCCGTGCTTCGCCAGCCATTCCTTCATCATGGCGATCTCGGCTTCCTGAGCCTTGATGATCTCCTCGGCGAGTTTGCGGATTTCCGGGGCCTTGCCGTATTGCAGCTCGATCTTCGCCATGTCGATTGCACCCTGGTGATGCGGGATCATGCCGCGAACGAAATCGACATCGGTGTCGCCGGTGTATTCGATCGCCATGTCGGTATGCATCTTTGCATTCGCCTCCGCAAAGGCCTTGCTGGAAGGCGACTGGTCGCCCTCCGGCTGGTTCGTCATCATGCCGCCGCTCATGTTCATGTGGTCATGGGACATGGTGTCCTGGGCGTAAGAGGCGCTTGCGAGAAGAACGGCGGATGCCGTGAGGAATGCCTTGAAAAGCATAGGGGTTTTCCTTGTCGTTCGGACGGAATTCTGTTTCGGCCTTTGGCCGCTTTCGGTTCGAGAAAGAAACGGATTCAGCCGCGGGGAGGGGGCGTGAGCGGCATCGATGGCTCCGAACGGAAAGCCTTGACAAGGGAAGGAGCTTCGGCGGAACGCGCCGGCGAACCGGCGTCGGCGATGAAGAGGTTGGCGGGCAGCGTCAGGCAGGCGGAACAGTGGGAAGAACGGTCGGTCTTGCCCGGATGCGGACAATCGGCGTCAGCGCTTGCCGCCTCGGCATGGGTGGCCTTGCCTGCGCCGTGCTTCATGTCTCCATGCAGGACATGGGCGGGCTCGTCTGCCTGTGTGGCCGTTGCCGCAGCCTCCTGCATCGGCGCAGCAACGGGCATCGCCATGCCGGTGAAGGGCATGGCGCCATAAGCCAGCGCGGCAAGCAGCAGAAAGGCGCGAAGCAGCAACGTCATGGAAACGAAGTTAGGGGCGATTTCGTCGAAAGCAAGGCCTTTGCCTGGATCTGTCCAGCGTCTGTCGAAACGACATCCATCCTCAGGCGATGACCTTGTGCACGATGCGGTAATCCCCGCTTTCCTCGCCCTCGGGCACCACCGGCCATTCCCATTCCGCGCGGTGCGCGGGCACGTCGACGCCATGCAGCAGGTCGAAGGTCTCGTGCCGTTTGCCGGCCCGGTCGATCACCGCATAGGAAATGTCGGTGACGAGAAGGCTCTTGCAGGTCAGACCGGCGAGACCATCGAGATGGGCCCGGATCAGCCGGGGCAGCGTGTCCTCCGGCATCGATCCCGGCCGCTCCAGTTCCAGCCGCTTCGTCGCGCCGGTGCCGATCTGCGACAGGAGATTGGCCGAGACGACGAAATCGAGGAACGGCACCTGCCTGAGAAAGGCGAGCGGTTCGGGTTCCTGTCCCGCCTTGAGCGTGTCGTAGCCGGAAAGATCGCGCTCGATCAGCCGCACATTCTTCAGGCCCTTGAGCGTCAGCCAGCCGCGGACGCTGGCGAGATGCACGAGATCGACCAGCACCACGGCATCGAATGCGCGCGAAAGTTCGAGGATCGGCACGTCGCGCAGCAGGCCGGAGCCGAGCACGACGGCGGTGCGCCGTTGGTTGAGCGAACCGATGGCCTCGACGATGGCCGCCTTGCTGTTTTCCTCATGCTCCCGCCAGGCCGCGGCACAGCGTCCCGCCCGCGACCACAGATTGACCGAATAGCGGATCGCCTTGCGATGGGCCGGCGTGGTCAGCAGCCAAGTGGCGGCATAGTTCAGGGCTTCGAGGATCATCGCCGGGTGGTCTCCATGGCCTCGCCTCAGCCGAGCAGAAGCGGCTGCGGTTCCAGCGCGACATGGAGTTCGTGGCGGGTATCGGTGAGGCCGGGCGTGTAGCCGAAGTCGATCTTCAGATCGCCCGTCTTCAGCCTGGCCGCTGCCGCATGGTTGTAGAGGCGCCGGACACCCGAGGCGATGTCCGATAGCGGTCCTTCATGGTTGAGGCGCAGATAGCGCCCTGCGGGCAGAACGAGCTTCGTCATGCCGTCGGGTATCTCGGTCGATCCTGCCGCAAGAAATCCCACCAATTCCCGGAAACGGCCCGCCGCCGGTTCGCTCGATACCTCGAGAAACGACGTCGCGCCGGTATCGGCAGCGAATAGCCTTTGCCATAGCTCGGGCATGAGAACGGCCAGGTCCTGCCAGTCTGCCTCGATCTCGTAGCCGATGCAGACGAGTTCCGGCAATTCCACGATTTCGATCATCGGCTCTCCTTGCATCCTTCGGCATGCTTCATTCGCTGCCGAACTAGCCGCAGAAGGGCAAAAAACGCAAGCGCGACAAGCAGGAAGACCGTAGGCAGGCGATCAATATACTTGCCGCCCAAACCTTGATCCTCTAAGACACCGGCAACCTGAAAACACAAGAAATCCCGGTTCCCACCATGAGCGACAAGTCCAAGAAACCGCAGAAACTCAAAGCCCGCCTGCCGCGCGGTTTTGTGGATCGCGAGGCCGCCGATATCCGCGCCGTCAACGAGATGACCGCGAAGATCCGCGAAGTCTATGAACGCTATGGTTTCGATCCGGTGGAAACTCCGCTTTTCGAATACACGGATGCGCTCGGCAAATTCCTGCCGGATGCCGACCGCCCGAACGAAGGCGTCTTCTCGCTGCAGGACGACGACGAACAGTGGATGTCGCTGCGCTACGATCTGACCGCGCCTTTGGCCCGCCATGTCGCGGAAAATTTCAACGAGATCCAGCTTCCCTACCGGACCTACCGCGCCGGCTACGTGTTCCGCAACGAAAAGCCCGGCCCGGGCCGCTTCCGCCAGTTCATGCAGTTCGACGCGGACTCGGTCGGTGCGCCGGGCGTTCAGGCCGATGCCGAAATGTGCATGATGATGGCTGACACGCTGGAAGCCCTCGGCATCAAGCGCGGCGACTACGTGATCCGTGTCAACAACCGCAAGGTTCTCGACGGTGTGATGGAAGCGATCGGTGTTGGCGGTGACGAAAACGCTGCCCGCCGCCTGTCGGTTCTGCGCGCCATCGACAAGCTGGACAAGTTCGGCACCGAAGGTGTGAAGCTCCTGCTCGGCGAAGGCCGCAAGGACGAGTCCGGCGACTTCACCAAGGGCGCGGGGCTCAATGCCGAGCAGATCCGCAAGGTGCTGTTCTTCGTCGGCATCACCGATTACGCCGAGAGCGCCGTGCATCTGGCCGAACTCGTCGCGGGCACCGAAAAGGGCACCGAGGGCGTCGACGAACTCAACACCATCCGCAGCCTCGTTCTGGGCGCGGGCTATGGTCCGGATCGCATCAAGATCGACCCCTCCGTCGTCCGCGGCCTCGAATACTACACTGGCCCCGTTTACGAAGCCGAGCTCACCTTCGACGTGACCAACGAAAAGGGCGAAAAGGTCGTCTTCGGCTCGGTCGGCGGCGGCGGGCGTTACGACGGTCTCGTGTCGCGCTTCATGGGCCAGCCGGTGCCGGCCACCGGCTTTTCGATCGGCGTCTCGCGCCTGATGACGGCTTTGAAGAACCTCGGCAAGCTCGGTCAGGCCGACGTGATCGCGCCGGTTCTGGTGACCGTCATGGACGGCGACGTCGAGAGCATGGGCCGCTACCAGCGCTTCACGCAGCAGCTACGCCAAGCCGGCATCCGCGCCGAGATGTATCAGGGCAACTGGAAGAAGTTCGGCAACCAGCTGAAATACGCCGACCGTCGCGGTTCGCCCGTCGCCATCATTCAGGGCGGCGACGAGCGCGCCGAGGGCGTCGTGCAGATCAAGGACCTGATCGAGGGCAAGCGCCTCTCGGGCGAGATCGCCGACAACGCCGAATGGCGCGAGGCCCGCGTCGCCCAGGTCGTGGTACCGGAAGGCGAACTGGTCGCGAAGGTACTCGAAATCCTCGCAGCCCAGGCGGAAGACCGTCGTCGGGCAAAGCAGGCCGATGTCTGAGTTTGTGGACTTTCCCCTCCCCAACCCTCCCCACAAGGGGGAGGGGGCAGGTCGGTGTTTGCCGTCCCCGATGCGTACCGTTTTGTCAGTCTGCAGTTCTCTGCATCAAAAAACGGGGCAAGCTTTATCGGGCGCTCGCATTGCCATTGGTATAAGCGCGCGCGGCGAATCCTCTCCCCCCTTGTGGGGGAGATGGCCGGCAGGCCAGAGGGGGTATGCCGTCTCCGCGGAAAGAGCTTATCCATGCCCCTGATCAACATGCCGGATTTCGCCGGCGCCATTCTTGAGGAATTTTCGGCGCGCTCCACCGTCCGGGTCGATACGCCCGTGATCCAGCCGGCCGAGCCTTTCCTTGACATGGCGGGCGAGGATCTGCGCCGCCGCATCTTCATGACGGAGAACGAGCGCGGCGAGAGCCTGTGCCTGCGCCCCGAATTCACCATTCCGGTCTGCCTGCGCCACATCGAGACCGCGACCGGCACGCCGAAGCGTTATGCCTATCTCGGCGAGGTCTTCCGCCAGCGCCGCGACGGAGCCAACGAATTTTATCAGGCCGGCATCGAGGATCTCGGCGATACCGGTGTCGCGGCGGCCGACGCCCGCGCCATCGGCGATGCCTACGCCATTCTCGCGCGCCTGCTGCCCGGCCGGACGCTTGCCGTGACGCTGGGAGACCAGGCTGTATTCGAAGCCGTGGTCAAGGCGCTCGGCCTCCCGGCGGGCTGGCAGAAGCGCCTCATTCAGGCTTTCGGCAATGCTGATCAGATCGAGCAGTTGTTAAAGCGGCTCGGCAGTCCCAACCCCGTCGAAGGCCTGAACCCGATGGTGGCGGACCTGCTCGCTTCCGGTGACGATGCGGCACTGGTCGCCCATATCGATGAGACCATGCAGGCGACCGGCTATTCCACAAATGCCAGCCGCTCGCCGGTGGAAATCGCAAGACGCCTTAAGGAAAAGCAGGAACTGGCGCAAACGCGGCTTGACGGCGCGGCTCTCATTCTGCTGCGGGAGTTTCTGTCCCTGGAACTGCCGCTGCCGGATGCGACTTCGGCACTCGCGGGCTTTGCCGATGCGGCCGGCCTGAAGCTCGGCGCCGCCGTCTCCCGCTTCGACGAGCGGGTTGCGGCCCTTGCCAATGCCGGGCTCGATCTTGCCCGCATCACCTATCGCGCGGCCTTCGGTCGCCCTCTCGACTATTACACCGGCCTCGTCTTCGAAGTCGCGGTGAAGGGCCATCCGGCTGTGCTTGCCGGCGGTGGCCGCTTCGACCGTCTCCTGACCCTGCTCGGTGCCGAAAGCCGCATTCCGGCGGTCGGCTTTTCGCTCTGGCTCGACCGGATCGAGGCGGAAGGAAAACGTTCATGACGATTACCATCGGATTGCCCTCCAAGGGCCGGATGAAGGAGGATGCCTCTGCCGTCCTCGAACGCGCCGGGCTGAAGATCGTCGCCGTCGGCAACGATCGCTCCTATCGCGGGCGGATCGAAGGTGTAGACGACATCGAGATCGCCTTCCTCTCTGCCTCAGAGATTGCCCGTGAGATCGGCGCGGGAACCGTCGATTTTGGCGTTACCGGCGAGGATCTGATCCGGGAAGGGCTGGCGGAGGCCGACAAGCGCGTCGAAATCTCCGCCCGTCTCGGCTTCGGCCACGCCGATGTCGTCGTCGCCGTGCCGGAAATCTGGCTCGATGTCGACACCATGGCCGACCTCGGCGATGTCGCCGCCGATTTCCGCAGCCGTCATGGCCGGCGTCTGGCGATCGCCACGAAATACTGGCGCCTCACCCAGCAGTTCTTCTCCGGAAGCCACGGCATCCAGCTCTACCGCATCGTCGAAAGCCTTGGCGCCACGGAAGGCGCCCCGGCTGCCGGGCAGGCGGATATCATCGTCGACATCACCTCGACCGGATCGACGCTGCGCGCCAACCACCTGAAGATCCTTTCAGACGGCGTGATCCTGCGTTCGGAGGCCTGCCTCGTGCGTGCGCGCAAGCCGGAACACGAGGGCAATGCCCGGGTGGCCGAGATCGTCGCGGCCGTCCAGGCCGCCCTGTGAGACGCCGATGAGCGAGGCGGACCGGATCGTCGGCCTCTACGAGCGTCACGCGCATGCCTTTGACCGCCTGCGTTCGAAACGTCTGTTCGAACACGCCTGGATCGACCGTTTCGCCGGGAAACTGGCGCAAGGCTCCGGCGTGCTGGACCTCGGCTGCGGTTCCGGTGATCCCATCGCAGCCGCGCTGCTGGCGCGGGGAATGAAGGTGACCGGCATCGACGCCTCGCCGACGCTGATTGATCTCTGCCGCGAGCGGCTGCCATCGGGCGATTGGCAGAGGGCCGATATGCGTGAACTCTCGCTTGGCCGAACCTTCGATGGCATTCTGGCCTGGCACAGCTTCTTTCACCTGACGCCCGATGCGCAGCGCGCCATGTTTCCGCGCTTCGCTGCCCATGCTGTTGAAGGGACCGTGCTGATGTTCACATCGGGACCGTCGGAGGGGGTGGCGATGGGAGACCTGGAAGGCGAACCGCTTTATCACGCGAGCCATTCTCCGGAGGAATACCGTTGTCTCCTTGCGGAAAACGGCTTCGAAGTGCTCGCCCATACGGTGGAAGATCCCGAATGCGGAGGCGCCACCGTCTGGCTTGCCCGCGGGATCTGATTTCATTGTTTGGTCGGAAAACAAAAAGCCCGGCGGAACGGTCCGCCGGGCTCTCTGTTGCTTGGGAGCAGGGAACTGTCAGGCCGTAGCGAGAACGCCGCGGCGTGCGTCGAGCGAGTATGCGCCCGGGCCGTAGGTGGCGAGCAGGATGTAGGCGCCGGCAAGCGTGAAATTCTTCATCAGCATGATGCCGTTCAGCGCATTGATCCAGCCGAGTGCGCCTTCCGGCCAGCCTTCGATGGCGACGGTACCGCTGTGGAAGACAAGACCGGTGAACACGCAGAAGAGGGCGAGCGCCCAGCCGACGATCCGGGTCTGGAAGCCGACGAGGACGGCGAGGCCGGTGACCAGTTCGAACAGCCCTGCGAGATAGGCAAGCGCGGTGGCGGCCGGCAGGCCAGCGCCGGTAATCATGCCGGCGGTGCCGCTCGGGTCGGTCAGCTTGCCGAAGCCGGCATAGATGAACATGAAGGAAAGAAGGATGCGGGCGATCAGGATGATCGCATTGTTGCTATTGGACATCGGAAGCTCCTATGTATCGTGAGGCCGGGCTCCGCAGACCGGCAAGGCGTTAAAACTTTCCCGCTTTTAATGCCCTTTTTCGATTGTCCCGCATAGTTGGACGATGCTTGACTAATCGTTCGATAATTGAGAACGATGCCTCGCTCGTCGCCCCCAAAGGAGAAAACGATGGCTGATCTCTCCAGCTTTCCCATCACCAAGAAATGGCCTGCCAAGGACCCCTCCGTTATCCAGCTTTACTCCCTGCCGACACCGAATGGCGTGAAGGTTTCGATCGCGCTGGAGGAACTCGGTCTGCCTTACGAGGCGCATCTCGTTTCGTTTTCCACCAACGAGCAGAAGTCCCCGGAATTCGTTTCCCTGAACCCCAACGGACGCATTCCGGCAATCCTCGATCCGAACGGGCCGGACGGCAGGCCCATCGGCGTCTTCGAATCGGGCGCGATCCTGATCTATCTGGCGGAAAAGACCGGCAGGCTGCTGCCGAAGGAAGGCGCGGGCCGCTATGCGGCGCTGCAATGGCTGATGTTCCAGATGGGCGGCGTCGGCCCGATGTTCGGCCAGTTCGGCCATTTCTACAAATATGCCGCCGATAAGGTCGCCAACAATCCCTATCCGACGGAACGCTACCGTGACGAGACCCGCCGTCTGCTGGGCGTTCTGGAAGGCGAACTCGCCACCCGTCCGTGGCTGGCGGGCGACGAGTACACCATAGCCGACATCGCCACCTTCCCGTGGGTGCGCGGCCTGAAGGTCGGCTACGAAGCCGCCGATGTGATCGGTCTGGAAAACTATCCCAAGGTCATGGATTGGATGACGCGGGCCGAAAGCCGCCCCGCCAGCCAGAAGGGCCTTAACATTCCGCCGCGCCCCTGAGACGCGGTTTCCGGAAAAACGGAAGCGGCCGGGACGGCCGCTTCTTCGGCTTGGTGCCCGTTAAGAAGGATCAGCCGTAGCTGCGCAGATGCGCCCCCGGCGCCAGCTTGAATCGCGGAAACACGAACAGCCCGAGCATGTTGCCCGCGCTCGGTTCTTCCAACCCCGCCGACTCGCCAATGCAGAATACCGGTTGCCGATGGCCGTCCGCATGCACGATCGTCGTCGAGTAACAGAAGCGCGAGGACGAGGTAGCCGCCTGCTCGAACAGTTCGAGGATATGGGCGCGGTCATGCGCCTCGTAGCAGCGCATCATGCTGAGTAAACCGCATTCGGGCCCATCGAGGCCGTGCAGCAAGGTTGCGCGCGCGCCAAGCTTGATGACGCCGTTCGACAGATCGCCTTCCCATGCTTCCGACACGGTGAATTGGGACAAGACTAAAGTATCATTCTCCTCGGCCTCGGCAAAGGCGTGGGAATAGGGCTGGGCAGAATTGGCTCTGGCGATCTTAAACAAGGCGGTCCCCAAGTCGAAAGCCGATGGAAGCGTAAATGCTCTCGGGTTAGTCTCAATATTGTCTGTGATGCCGGAAAGCCGGCGTATTGCTCATGCTTTTCTGTATTTATCCCGCGCAGAGCCAGCCCTCAGAAGGCGGATCCCCGCTCGAGACTATATCAAGTATTATCTGTTACTTATATTTTACGGAAATACAAGTACATGCTTCGCGCATAGGTTACATCCTGCGTTCCCATACAAGGACAATGCTCAGCCGAAATTGTTACCGCTGGTAGTACGCAGTCCCGCCGAGCTCGTGGACGCACCAATTGACTCGCGAAGGGTTATTAATTTTTCGTTTTCTTCGCAATGGATTTTTTTGAACGGCGCGCGAAATCTTGTAGTTGAATAAAGACGAAAATAAACCTGCTGCATACCCCTATCGAATTAGGGAATATTGGACTCGATATCATGTTTTTTCGGGTCTGGAAACGGCCTGATGTCATACTTCGCCGTGGTTTTGGCCAGATGACCCGATTTTTTATGCATTATTGTCGCTTTTCTGTGCCGTCTTGAAACAGTCATTTTCCGCGACAGCCGGCCGAAAAAAGAAAATCTAAGATTTAATTAGAGTATTCGTATAAATAAATAAACGAAGAACGGTAGGTGACGTGTGGTTGCATGAGGGGCCTGGTTGTCGCGAGGCAAACGGAAAGACGGCGGGTGTCGAGCTCCTTGCACCTGTCGTGACCGGCAGCCTGGCGCAAACGAAAAGGGCGGCCCGAAGACCGCCCTTCCGAATACTGAACCGGATGATTGAGATGCAGGACCCGGAGGTCTTACATTATGTCCATGCCGCCCGTTCAGCGCGCTTGTCGCGCTGAACCACTTCAAGTGCATGGGCGAAGCTTTATGGCCATTCCTGCGATAGGCTGGCGCCTATCACATCATGTCCATGCCGCCCGTTCAGCGCGCTTGTCGCGCTGAACCACTTCAAGTGCGGGGGCGAAGCTTTATGGCCATTCCTGCGATAGGCTGGCGCCTATCACATCAGGTCCATGCCGCCCGTTCAGCGCGCTTGTCGCGCTGAACCACTTCAAGTGCGTGGGCGAAGCTTTATGGCCATTCCTGCGATAGGCTGACGCCTATCACATCATGTCCATGCCGCCCATGCCGCCCATGCCGCCCGGCATTGCCGGAGCGTCCTTCTTCGGCAGTTCGGCAATCATGGCTTCAGTGGTAATCAGCAGGCCGGCAACCGAAGCTGCGTCCTGGAGAGCGGTGCGGACGACCTTGACCGGGTCGACGATACCCATGGCGATCATGTCGCCATATTCGCCGGTCTGGGCGTTGTAACCGAAGTTGTCGGCATCCTTTTCGAGGATCTTGCCGACCACGATGGAGGCTTCGTCACCGGCGTTCTCGGCGATCTGGCGGCACGGTGCCTGGAGCGCGCGACGAACGATGTTGATGCCGGCTTCCTGGTCGTCATTGACGCCCTTAACCGTGATCTTGACCGACGAGCGCAGCAGAGCCACGCCGCCGCCCGGGACGATACCTTCCTGAACGGCTGCGCGGGTTGCGTTCAGCGCGTCGTCGATACGGTCCTTCTTTTCCTTCACTTCGATTTCAGTCGCACCGCCGACGCGGATGACGGCAACGCCGCCAGCGAGCTTGGCAAGACGTTCCTGCAGCTTTTCGCGGTCGTAGTCGGAAGTGGTTTCCTCGATCTGGGCCTTGATCTGGGCAACGCGGCCTTCGATGTCGGACTTCTGGCCGGCGCCGTCGACGATCGTGGTGTTTTCCTTCGAGATCGAAACCTTCTTGGCGCGGCCAAGCATGTCGAGGGTGACGGTTTCGAGCTTGATGCCGAGGTCTTCGGAGATGACGGTGCCACCGGTCAGGATGGCGATGTCTTCCAGCATGGCCTTGCGGCGGTCGCCGAAGCCCGGAGCCTTGACGGCAGCGATCTTGAGGCCGCCACGCAGCTTGTTGACGACGAGCGTTGCAAGGGCTTCGCCTTCGACGTCTTCAGCGATGATGAGGAGCGGCTTGCCGGTCTGAACGACGGCTTCGAGAACCGGCAGCATGGCCTGGAGGTTCGAAAGCTTCTTCTCGTGCAGGAGGATGAAGGCGTCTTCGAGGTCGGCCACCATCTTTTCCGGGTTGGTTACGAAGTAGGGCGAGAGATAGCCGCGGTCGAACTGCATGCCTTCGACGACTTCGAGTTCGGTTTCGGCGGTCTTGGCTTCCTCGACGGTGATGACGCCTTCGTTGCCGACCTTCTGCATGGCTTCGGCAATATCGAGACCGATCTGCTTTTCGCCGTTTGCCGAGATCGTGCCGACCTGTGCGACTTCTTCCGAGGTGTTGATCTTCTTGGCCTTGGCGAGCAGGTCCTTGACGACTTCCGTAACGGCGAGGTCGATACCGCGCTTCAGGTCCATCGGGTTCATGCCGGCGGCAACGGCCTTGGCGCCTTCGCGAACGATGGACTGGGCAAGAACGGTTGCGGTGGTGGTGCCGTCACCGGCGATGTCGTTCGTCTTCGAAGCGACTTCGCGGACCATCTGGGCGCCCATGTTCTCGAACTTGTCTTCCAGTTCGATTTCCTTGGCGACGGAAACACCGTCCTTGGTGATGCGCGGAGCGCCGAACGACTTGTCGATCACGACGTTGCGGCCCTTCGGGCCGAGGGTGACCTTCACTGCGTCAGCGAGGATGTCGACGCCGCGCAGCATCTTTTCGCGCGCGGTACGGCCGAATTTTACTTCTTTAGCTGCCATTTTTCAAACTCCCGGGTTTGAACCCATTGGTGAATTGCGGATTAGGAATGAGCAATCAGCCGATCAGCCGATGATGCCCATGATGTCGGCTTCCTTCATGATGAGGAGGTCGACGCCGTCGAGCTTGACTTCGGTGCCGGACCACTTGCCGAACAGGACGCGGTCGCCGACCTTGACGTCGAGAGCGACAACCTTGCCGTGGTCGTCACGGGCGCCCGGACCGACAGCGACGACTTCGCCTTCAGCCGGCTTTTCCTTGGCGGTGTCGGGAATGATGATGCCGCCCTTGGTCTTTTCTTCAGATTCGACGCGCTTGACGACAACGCGATCGTGCAGGGGGCGGAAAGATGTGCTTGCCATTGTCTAATCCCTCGATCAAATGACATTGACGGATCGCGGTGGATCCGTACGGAAACTGTTAGCACTCCCGATTGGAGAGTGCTAGCGGCGATGAGATAAGGGCGGCCTCGAGATGAGTCAAGCGCGGCCTGCCGAAAATATTCCACCCCTCAACGTTAACAGCGCTCCGTGACAGAATGTGTGACAGGCGCCCCGCCACGGTTTCGGGCCCCGTGGCGAGGATGGTGCAGGGCGTGGCCGGCCCCGGATAACTTGCCGTCGGCTATTTCATCGCCAAACCGCAAAGCCCCTTGCCTTGCTCGCGATCCTTTGCAATGTCACCGCTGACATGATTTGAAACCGGGAATTCACGATGGCCGAGCGCATCTCCACCTTGAGCGACGTCAGCGAGCGTTATGACGTCATCCTCTGCGATGTCTGGGGCGTGCTGCATAACGGCGTCGATGCCTTTCCGTCCGCCTCCGAAGCGCTGACTGCGGCGCGGAAGGCAGGCGCAACCGTGGTGCTGATTACCAATTCGCCGCGCCCGTCTCCTGATGTCGTCAGTCAGTTGAGGATGATCGGTGTCGCCGATACCGCCTATGACGGTATCGTCAGCTCGGGCGATGTGACCCGCACGCTGATCGCAGCCGGCCCGAAGAAGATTTTCTTCCTCGGACCCGATCGCGACCTTCCGCTGCTGGATGGCCTCGGTGTCGAGGTCGTTTCCGCAGATGAGGCGGGTGCGATCGTCTGCACCGGTTTTTTCGATGACGAGAGCGAAACGCCGGAGGACTACCACGACATGCTGGTCGCCTTTCAGAAGCGCGGCGTGCCGCTGATCTGCGCCAATCCCGACCTGATCGTCGAGCGCGGTTCGCGCATGATCCCCTGCGCTGGTGCGGTTGCTGCCTATTACGAGCAGCTGGGCGGCGAAACCCGTGTTGCCGGAAAGCCGTATCGCCCGATCTACGATGCCGCGATGGCCGCTGCCGGAAAGAAGAGGGGGAGCGAGACCGTGAAGGATCGCGTGCTGGCCATCGGCGACGGCATGCCGACCGATGTTCGCGGCGCTCTCGATGCCGGTCTCGACCTCCTTTATATCTCGGGCGGCATCCACGCCGCCGAATATACGGTCAACGGCAAGCCTGACGAGGCGATCCTGAATGCCTATCTGAAGCGCGAGAACGCCGATCCGAAATACTGGATGCAGAGGCTCGCCTGAGCCGGGACGCCGTCATGACCGTCTTTCATCGCAACGAAAAGAAGAATCCGCTCCCCGAAAGCCTGAAAGGCGGTGTCATCGCCATCGGCAATTTCGACGGCGTTCATCGCGGCCATCAGACGGTGCTCAACCGGGCGCTGGAACTGTCGAGGGATCGTGGCGTTCCGGCGCTGGTTCTGACCTTCGAACCCCATCCTCGCTCGGTCTTCCGGCCGGACCAGCCGGTCTTCCGCCTGACGCCGGCCCCGCTCAGGGCAAGCCTGCTGGAAGCGATGGGCTTTCATTCGGTCATCGAATATCCCTTCGACCGCGCTTTCTCCAACCGCTCGGCGGAGGAATTCGTCCGCTCCATCCTGGTCGAATGGCTCGGCGCAACGGAGGTTGTGACGGGGTTCGATTTTCATTTCGGCAAGGGCAGGGAAGGCGGTCCGGCCTTCATGATGGAAGCCGGCAAGCGCCACGGTTTCGGCGTGACGCTGGTCGATGCCTTCCGCGACGAAGGCGCGGAGGTCGTTTCCTCAAGCCGCATCCGCAGCCTGCTGCGGGAGGGGAATGTCGCCGAGGCGGCCGGATTGCTGGGATACCGCTTCACGGTCGAGGCGGAGGTCATCAAGGGCCAGCAGCTCGGCCGCACGCTCGGCTTCCCGACCGCCAACATGGCGCTGGCGCCTGAGGCCGGCCTGAAGCCCGGTATCTACGCGGTGCGGCTGCGCCGTCCGGACGGTTCCCTGCATGACGGCGTCGCGAGCTTCGGCTATCGGCCTACCGTAACGGACAACGGCGCGGCCCTGCTCGAAACCTTCGTGTTCGACTTCTCCGGCAGCCTCTACGGCGAGCACTGTCGCGTCTCCTTCTTCGGCCATCTGCGCGACGAGTTGAAGTTTTCCGGTCTGGAGCCCCTGGTCGAGCAGATCCGCAAGGACGAGGAGGAGGCGAGGGCGCTTCTCGCCGGCGTGGCGCCGATCAGCCCGCTCGATGCAAAGATCGCGTTTTGAACCGGCGTTGCCGGCCTGCATGGGTACGAGCTTTGCCGGCCACGGCGCAGAGCACGGCTTTCCTCAGTCACAAACTTACAGCGCGCCTCTTCCTTTTCACGGCAAAACCGCTTAAAGAACCGCCACCATGACCAGGGTTCGGCTGACCAAGTCCCTTCGAATTATTGGCCCGGCCTTTCGCGCTCTTTGAGGGAGCCGAAGGGTCCGGGTTTTTGGCGCTTCCCTCGCGAGCGCTTCCGCCACCTTGAATTCCAAGAGATTATTCGCGACCCGTTCCGGGCGCCTTCGATGGCAAGATCATGACCGATACCGCTGAAAAAGTTGACTATTCCTCCACCCTCTATCTGCCCCAGACCGATTTCCCAATGCGCGCCGGCTTGCCGCAGAAGGAGCCGGAAATGGTCAAGCGCTGGCAGGAGATGGGTCTCTACAAGAAGCTTCGCGCCTCCGCCGCCGGCCGCGAAAAATTCGTCCTGCATGACGGACCTCCCTATGCCAACGGCAACATCCATATCGGCCACGCGCTGAACAAGATCCTGAAGGACGTCATCACCCGCTCCTTCCAGATGCGCGGCTTCGACGCCAACTACGTTCCGGGCTGGGACTGCCACGGTCTGCCGATCGAATGGAAGATCGAGGAAAAATATCGCGAGAAGGGCAAGAACAAGGACGAGGTTCCGGTCAACGAATTCCGCAAGGAGTGCCGCGACTTCGCCAGCCAGTGGATCAAGGTGCAGGCGGACGAGTTCAAGCGCCTCGGCATCGAGGGCGACTTCGAAAACCCCTACACCACCATGAATTTCCACGCCGAAGCCCGCATCGCCGGCGAACTCCTGAAGATCGCCAAGAGCGGCCAGCTCTATCGCGGCTCCAAGCCCGTCATGTGGTCTGTGGTCGAGCGCACTGCACTGGCGGAAGCCGAAGTCGAATATGCCGACGTCGAAAGCGACACGATCTGGGTGAAGTTTCCGGTTGTAGAGGGTGCCGCAGATCTCAAGGGTAACTTCGTCGTCATCTGGACGACCACGCCTTGGACGATCCCGGGCAACCGGGCCATCTCGTTTTCGTCGCGCTACCCCTACGGGCTCTACGAGGTCGAGAGCGCGCAGAACGATTTCGGTCCGCAGCCGGGCGAAAAGCTGATCTTCGCGACCCGTCTTGCCGATGAGGCAGCAGCTAAGGCCAAGCTCACCTTCAAGTTCGTGCGGGACGTGGCACCCGAAGAACTCGCCGCCATCACCTGCGCCCACCCCCTCGCCGATCTCGGCTACGATTTCCCGGTTCCCCTGCTCGATGGCGATCACGTCACCGACGACGCGGGCACTGGCTTCGTGCACACCGCGCCGAGCCATGGTCGCGAGGACTTTGACGCCTGGATGCATCACGCCCGCGATCTCGAAGCCCGCGGTATCTCGTCAAAAATCCCGTTCCCGGTCGACGACGCCGGCTTCTACACCGCCGATGCCCCCGGCTTCGAGGGCGCCCGCGTCATGGATGACAACGGCAAGAAGGGCGATGCCAACGAGCGCGTCATCAAGGCGCTGATCGCCGCCGACAAGCTCTTCGCCCGTGGCCGCCTGAAGCACTCCTATCCGCATTCCTGGCGTTCCAAGAAGCCGGTCATCTTCCGCAACACGCCGCAGTGGTTCGTCTACATGGACAAGGACCTCGGCGATGCGACGACGCTGCGCACCCGCGCGTTGAAAGCGATCGACGAGACCCGCTTCGTGCCGGCTGCCGGCCAGAACCGCCTGCGCGCCATGATCGAGACGCGCCCGGACTGGGTTCTGTCCCGTCAGCGCGCCTGGGGTGTGCCAATCGCCGTCTTCGTCGATGAAAACGGCGAGGTGCTGCAGGACGATGCCGTCAACGCCCGCATTCTCGAAGCCTTCGAGGCCGAAGGCGCCGATGCGTGGTTCGCCGAAGGCGCCCGCGAGCGCTTCCTCGGCACCCGTGCCAACGAAGGTTGGACGCAGGTCCGCGACATTCTCGACGTGTGGTTCGACTCGGGTTCCACCCATTCCTTCGTTCTGGAAGACCGCCCCGACCTGAAATGGCCGGCCGATGTCTATCTCGAAGGCTCAGACCAGCATCGCGGCTGGTTCCATTCGTCGCTGCTCGAAAGCTGCGCCACCCGTGGCCGCGCGCCCTATAACGCCGTCGTCACCCATGGCTTCACCATGGACGAGCAGGGCCGCAAGATGTCGAAGTCTCTCGGCAACACCGTGGTTCCGCAGGATGTGATGAAGGAATCGGGCGCGGATATCCTGCGCCTCTGGGTCATGACCACCGACTACTGGGAAGACCAGCGCCTCGGCAAGACCATCATCCAGACCAACATCGACGCTTACCGCAAGCTGCGCAACACGGTTCGCTGGATGCTCGGCACGCTGGCCCACGACAGCGGCGAGGAGATCGCCCTTGCCGACATGCCGGAACTGGAACGGTTGATGCTGCACCGGCTGGCGGAACTCGACAAGGTCGTGCGCGAAGGCTACGACGCCTTCGATTTCAAGAGGATCACCCGCGCGCTGATCGACTTCTCCAACGTCGAGCTTTCGGCCTTCTATTTCGATGTCCGCAAGGATGCGCTCTACTGCGATGCGCCGTCGAGCCTGAAGCGCCGCTCGGCGCTCGCCGTGATCCGCAAGCTGTTCGATTGCCTTGTCACCTGGCTCGCGCCCATGCTGCCCTTCACCATGGAAGAGGCATGGCTGTCGCGCAATCCGTCGGCCGTCTCGGTGCATCTGGAGCAGTTCCCGGCCGTTCCGGCCGAGTGGCTCAACCCGGCTCTGGATGAGAAGTGGGAAAAGATCCGCAAGGTCCGCACGGTCGTCACCGGCGCTCTCGAAATCGAGCGTCGCGAAAAGCGCATCGGCTCATCGCTGGAGGCGGCCCCCGTCGTCCATGTCGGCGATGTCGAGCTGTTCAAGGCGCTGGAAGGCCAGGATTTCGCCGAGATCTGCATCACCTCGGCCATCTCGGTTGTGGCGGACGAAGGTCCGGCTGATGCCTTCCGCCTGACCGAAGTCGGCAAGGTTTCGGTCGAGCCGAAGCTTGCCGAGGGACGTAAATGCGCCCGCTCGTGGAAGATCACGCCCGATGTCGGTTCCGATCCGGACTATCCGGATGTTTCCGCCCGCGACGCGGCCGCGCTGCGCGAACTGGCTGCGCGCCATTAACGAAATGTTACCGGATGATTTGCGCTTTCGCCCGTCATCCGGTAAATGTGCCTGAAAATGGCCGAAATTTTCCATCACGCGGGGTGATAGGATATCGGCACAAGCATCATCAGCGGCGAGGCTCGAAGGCATTCATGAAATCGGCAGATCTGTTCAGAGTTGGTGTCGGAATGGCCGGCCTCCTGCTCGCATGTTCCGCATTGACCGGTTGCGTCGGCAGCCCGACCTACGGCACCGACAAGACGGCGATGGAACAGCTTGTCGATGACGTCGGTTCGGCGGTTTCGATCGGTTCCAACCCCACCAAGAATGCGGGCACGAAGTACAATCCCCGTCCGGCGCTGGTGATGCCGCCGCAGAGCGCCAAGAACACGCTGGTCGCTCCGCAGCAGTCGCTCGCCAGCAAGGCGAACCCGGAATGGCTGGAAACGCCGGAAGAGGCGCGCGCCCGTCTGGTCGCCGAAGCCGACGCCAACGCCAACAATCCGCGCTATCGTTCGCCGCTGCTCGCCGGCTATGGCACCGCCGGCACGATGACCGAGACCCAGAAGTGGGAAGCGTTCCGCGAAGCCCGCAAGCAGCAGAAGGGCGCCTATCTCGATCAGCGCCGCTACCTGTCCGATCCGCCGACGGAATACCGCCAGGCCGACGAGGCTGCCCTGAACGATCTCGGCGAACCGGAATCCAAGAAGGAAAAGCGCCGCAAGAAGGAAGCGAAGGCCGCGAGCCAGAGCTCATCCTGGTGGATGCCGTTCCAATAATCCTGGGTCAGGATAGACAGTTTCATTCCCTGGGGCAGGCCGGAAACGACCTGCCCTTTCCACGTCTTGCCGTTGGGAGATTTGCCCGATGAACTTCACCATTCGCGATGCCGGTCCCGATGACGCGGGCATCATCCTGCGTTTCATCACCGAGCTTGCCGTCTATGAAAAAGCCGGCCATGAGGTGGAGGCGACCGAGGAAAGTCTGAGGGAATCGCTGTTCGGGCCGGATTCGGTCACGGGGGCGGCGATCATCGAGGCGGACGGCCAGCCGATCGGTTCTGCCATCTGGTTCTTCAATTATTCCACCTGGCAGGCCAGGAATGGCCTCTATCTCGAAGACCTCTACATCACGCCGGACTATCGCCGTTTCGGTGCCGGCAGGATGCTGCTGCGTCATCTGGCGAGGATCGCCGTCGAAAAGGGATGCGGCCGTTTCGAATGGAGCGTTCTCGACTGGAACGAGCCTGCTATCCGCGCCTATGACGCGATCGGCGCGGAGCCCCAGACGGAATGGATCCGCTACCGCCTCGCCGGCGACAAGCTCAAGGCGTTCGCGGCCGGCTGATCCTGCCGCTGCAGCATACTTCCCGTGCGCCAGTCGTGGCGTGTAGTGTTTTTTGCGATAACAGCATCACGTAACGTTAACCTGCGCCTCGCATAAGGTGAGGCATGTTTCGGGTGAGCAGGAAAACGACGATCAAGGCGGCAATTGCGACCGGTGCCTCCGTTGTGGTCTCGGTCTCCATCTGCCTTCTGCTCGTGCCCCTTCTGGGTGGCCAGCCCGATGGCCCGGGTTTCTGGATGAGCGTTTTCTGCCCTCTGGTGATTGCCGGGCCGGCAAGCGCCTGGCAATTTCATCAGAGCGAGGTCATCGGCAATCAGCGGGACGAGATCGCCCGCATGCATGTCGAACTGGAAGACATGCATGCCGAACTCAGGCATATCCACGAGGACCTTCGTGCGAGAGCCCGTCGCGACCCCCTGACCGGTGGCCTCAACCGGGGTGCCCTTTTCGCCGAGCTTGCCGAAATCGCGCCGTCCCATGAGGGCCCGGCGGCCCTTTTGATCGCGGACGCGGATCACTTCAAGCGGATCAACGATAGCTTCGGCCATCTCGTGGGCGACGAGGCCTTGCGCCGCATTGCGGATGCGATTGCCGCAAGCCTCGATGAAAAGGACATGTGGGGGCGGATCGGTGGCGAGGAATTTCTGATGTTTCTGCCGGCCACGACGCGCACGCGGGCAGTCGCCATCGCCGACGGTATCCGCCACGCGGTGGCGACCGCCGATTTTCTGGCCGATGGTGAGCCGGTTCCCCTCAGCGTCAGCATCGGCGTTGCAAGCCTGCGCGACCGTTTCGAGCCCGCCGATATTTTCAGGCAGGCCGACGAGCATCTTTATCGCGCCAAGTCCGGCGGGCGGAACCGCGTAGTCTTCGACGGTCAGGAACTGGAGCGTTTCCAGCAGGAGTGGGAACCGGTTCTACGTCCGCAGTGGCATGAAAACAAAGGGATAGAACACTGAAGGCGACCGGGTTTTTCGCCGGAAACGCCGGAGATAGGCTGTCGGCGCGAAGTCTCTCGACCCGGCGGAGTCGCAGCTGTGAACCGAAGGCGCGGTGTCAATCGCCCTCTCGCCTTTCCCGGAAGAACCCGCGCAGGATCTCCGCCGATTCCGCCTCCCCGATGCCGGAATAGACTTCTGGAACATGATGGCAGGTCGGTTGCCGGTAAAACCGCACGCCGTTGTCGACGCCGCCCCCTTTCGGGTCCTCGGCGCCGTAATAGAGACGGCGGATGCGCGCAAAGGAGATCGCCGCGGCGCACATCGTACAGGGTTCCAGCGTGACATAGAGATCGGCGCCGGACAGCCGTTCGTCGCCGATTACTTCCGCCGCGCGCCGGATGGCGAGGATTTCGGCATGGGCCGTGACATCGCGAAGAGCGCGCGTCTCGTTGCCCGCGCGCGCGACGATCACGCCGTCATGAACGAGGACGGCGCCGATCGGCACCTCGCCGCGGCCTGCGGCGGCCCGCGCTTCCAGAAGGGCTGCCTCCATGAAGCCGTTTGTCTTCGTCATCGCGCAACTTTCCTCTTAACCAAGGCCGCGTGACCTGATACGACAGCCCAAACGACAGGCAAACAGCAAATGACAATCAAAGACAAGTCCAAGCGACCGGCGGGCAAGCCCTCCGATCGCAGCGGTAAACCGCTCACTCGCAAATCGGCAGGTGCCGACAGGAAGCCGGAACAGAAGGCAGCAAAGGGCGCGGCCCAGCCTTCCGCCGACGAGGCGATGAAGCCGGAACGCATCTCCAAACTGCTCGCCCGCGCAGGCGTGGCCTCGCGCCGCGATGTCGAGCGCATGATTATGGAAGGCCGGGTGAGCCTGAACGGCAAGGTGCTCGACACCCCGGTCGTCAACGCCACGCTTTCCGACAGGATCGAGGTCGATGGCGAGGCAATCCGCGGTATCGAACGCACGCGGCTTTGGCTCTATCACAAGCCGGCCGGACTGGTGACCACCAATTCCGACCCCGAAGGGCGTCCGACGGTGTTCGACAACCTGCCGGAAGACCTGCCGCGCGTGATGTCCATCGGTCGTCTCGACATCAATACCGAGGGCCTGCTGCTTCTGACCAATGATGGCGGTCTGGCGCGGGTGCTCGAACTGCCGACCACCGGCTGGCTGCGCCGCTACCGCGTACGTGCCCATGGCGAGATCGATCAGGCGGCGCTCGACAAGCTCAAGGAAGGCATTGCCGTCGACGGCGTGCTCTATGGTTCGATCGACGCGACGCTCGACCGCACCCAGGGCCACAATCAGTGGATCACCATGGGCCTGCGCGAAGGCAAGAACCGCGAGATCAAGAACGTGCTCGGCGCGCTCGGCCTCGACGTGAACCGCCTGATCCGCATCTCCTACGGTCCCTTCCAGCTTGGTGACCTGCCGGAAGGCAAGGTCGTCGAGGTTCGCGGCCGCATGCTGCGCGACCAGCTCGGGCCGCGACTGATCGAGGACGCCAAGGCGAATTTCGACGCGCCGGTTTATGAACACGGTTCTTCGGACGAAGACGAGGCGCCCGCCCGGCAGAAGGCGCAGAAGTCCGATTGGGCCCGCGAGGAAAGCCCGCGCGGTGAGGGACGTCGTGAGGACCGTCGCGAGCGGGCGCTCGATCGCCTCGATACCCGCCGCGACGAAGCGCGCGGCAAGCCCCAGGGCAGGCGCGATGGCGGCAAGCGCGGTTTCGGTGACCGCCCGGAACGTGACGAGGGCCGTGGAGCCGAACGGCCCAAGCGGCCTCCGGCGGCCAAGTCGCGCACGACCAATGTCTGGATGGCGCCCGGTGCCCGTCCGGTTGCCGAGAAGAAGGCCGTGGAAGGCGCAGACGCCGAAAGGCAGCCGCATGCCCGCCGCGAAGGCGCGCCCGCCAGTAAGCGCTACGGACGCGACAAGGATGGCAAGCCGACCAAGGCGCTGACCCGCTTCGACCCGGACCGGAAGGGCGGTTCGGATTTCGCCCGCCGCGAGGCCGGCCCGCGCGTGCAGATCAGCCGCGCCCGTGATGAAGAGGGTGAATGGATTCGCGCCGAGGGGCCGGATCGTTCGTCGAAGGACCGTGGCGAGGGCTTTGGAGCCAAGCGCGGCGGCGACCGTCCGGCGAGAGGTGAACGTTCCGAGCGTCCGGCCCGTGCCGACGCCCGTGCCTATGGCGACCGTCCCCGTTTTGACAGGTCGCGCGAAGATCGCCCCCGTGACGATCGCCCGAGAGGCGAAAGGCCTTTCGGCGACAAGCCGCGCAGCGCCGACAGCCGACCCGCCGTCGACCGCCCGTTCGGCGGCAAGCCGAAGGGCGCAAAGCCCTTTGGCGCCAAGGCGGGAGCGAGAAGCGCCGACAGGGCTGCCGCCCCCGGAGGCTTCTCAGGCAAGCCGCGCGGCGATCGCCCTGGCGGCAAGGGACCCGGCGGGAAAAGTCCCGGCGGCAAGAGTTTTGGCGGCAGACCCTCCGGGGGCAAGCCTTCCGGCGGGCGCGGTCCCGCCAGGGGCAAGAGGTAACGGGCGGTGCGGGTCGTCGGCGGTGAGTTCCGCGGCCGTTCCCTGGCCGCTCCGAAGACCAATGCCATCCGGCCGACCATCGACCGGACGCGCGAGAGCCTGTTCAACATTCTCTCCCATGCCCATCCGGGTTCCCTTGACGGCACCCGCGTGCTCGACCTTTTCGCCGGCACCGGTGCGGTCGGCATTGAGGCGCTGTCGCGCGGCTGTCGCGCGGCGCTCTTTGTCGAAAACAGCGTCGAGGGCCGCAGCCTGTTGTGGGAGAATATCGATGCGCTCGGTCTGCATGGCCGCGCCAAGATCCTGCGCCGGGATGCCACCCAGCTCGGGCCGGCGTCGAACATCGAGCAGTTTGATCTTCTCTTCGCCGATCCGCCCTATGGCCAGGGGCTTGGCGAAAAGGCCTTCGAGGCGGCCCACAGGGGCGGCTGGCTGGCGCCGGATGCTCTGGCCATTCTGGAAGAGCGTGCCGACGTTACTGTTTCTGTCGGTCCGGCGTTCGTCTTTCTGGAGGAACGCACCTTCGGCGACACGAAAATGTACTTCTTCTCGTATAGGCCGTCCTGATCTTCGGTTCGACGAAAGCTGCTCCCCATGAACGACACAGGCGCCCTGACCATCCCCACGATTGACGGGAGGTCCGGCGCAATGCCGACGGTCGGGCTGGCGCTCGGGGCGGGCGGAGCGCGAGGTTTCGCCCATATTCCGGTGATCGAGGCGCTGGACGAACTCGGTGTGAGGCCTGCCGCCATCGCCGGTTCCTCCATGGGCGCCATCATCGGGGCGGGCATGGCTTCCGGCATGACGGGGGCGGAGATCCGCGAATACGTGCTGGAAACCATCGGCAAGCGCTCGATCGTCGCCAACCGTCTATGGAGCCTCGGCCCGGCGACCATGCGCGATGCGCTTGGCGGTTTCCGGCTCGGCCAGTTCAACTTGCACCGCATTCTGGAAGCTTTTCTGCCGGATGCCATTCCCGCTGATTTTGCCGATCTCGGCATTCCCCTGAAGATCGTCGCGACCGATTATTACGGCCAGCATGAGGTCGTCTGCGAAGAGGGAAGCCTCTTCGATGCGATCGCGGCGTCTTCTGCCCTTCCGGCCCTCTTCATGCCGGTTCACCTTGGCGGTCGGGTGATGATCGACGGAGGTATTTTCAATCCGGTGCCCTATGACCATCTGAACGGGATGGCCGACATCGTCATCGGGGTCGATGTGGTCGGCGGACCGGAGGGCGAGGCGAGCCAGTCGCCGAACCGGATCGACAGCCTGTTCGGCGCCTCGCAACTGATGATGCAGTCCAACATCGCCCTCAAGCTGAAGCTCGGTTCGCCGGATATCTTCCTGCGCCCCAACGTCAATGCCTTCCGGGTTCTCGATTTCCTCAAGGCCCGCCAGGTTATCGAGTCGACGGAAGGCGTGAAGGACGTGCTGAAGCGCGAGTTGAACGCGCGGATCGAGAATTTCTTGCGCCGCTGATGCTCAGTCGGTGCTGGGGGCAGGGCTCTGCGCCGAGGGAAGGCCGCTTTCGGTGGCAAAGTCATCGGCGGTGACCCGCTTCGGCTTGACCAGCGGTTCCGGGCGAACCGGGCGGTTGAGCAGCATGTGCCGCCCGGCCTGGATGCCTTCCGCGGCCTGCAGTTTCAGCCGCTCCTCGTCGCGGCGGCGGATGTCCTCGCCGATCTGGTAGGCTTCGTCCTCGCTGGCGCCCAAAGCCTCGATGGCGCGGCGGCCGAAGAGAAGGCCGGATTCCAGCGTTTCCCGAAGCTCGTATTCCACGTCGCGGGCGCGCAGCGACAGGCTATGGATACGGTCATAGGAGCGCACGAAGAGGCGAGCCTCGGGATATTCCGAGCGGATGAGATCGACGATCTTGTCGGTCACTTCCTTCTTCTGGGTGCAGACGGCGATAATCTTGGCCTTCTCGATGCCGGCTGCCCGCAGCACGTCGAGCCGCGTTCCGTCTCCGAAATAGATGCGGAACCCGAAGGACGCCGCCTGCCGGATACGGTCGGCCGAATCGTCGATGATCGTCACGTCCCGGCCGCTTGCCAGCAGGATCTGCGCGGAGATCTGGCCGAAGCGCGAAAAGCCGATCATCAGCACGTCGGCGCCGGCGCCCTCGAAATCCTCCTCCAGCTCTTCCCGCGTTTCGCCGCCCACCAGCCGACGGGCGAGAAGAGTTGCAAGCGGGGTCAGCGCCATGGACAGGGTGACGATGGAAATGAGCAGGGAGGATTTCGCCCCGTCGAGCAGGCCGGACGCGGCGGCCGTGGTGAACAGCACGAAGCCGAATTCACCGCCCTGCGGCAAAAGCAGCGCGATGCGCACCGCGTCGTCGCGGTCCGAACCGGCGGCGCGGCACAGGAGGTAAAGGACGGCGGCCTTCAGAACCATAAGCATCGGGACGGCGATGGCGATCAGGGCAAGGTTCTCGACGATGACGCCGAGCTCCATCGACAATCCGACCGCCATGAAGAACAGCGCGAGCAGAATACCGCGAAACGGCTCGATATCCGCTTCCAGCTCGTGGCGATAGGAGGATTCCGCGAGCATTACCCCGGACAGGAATGCGCCCATGGCCATGGAGAGGCCGCTCGCCTGCATCAGGAGGGCCGATCCCATGACGACGAAAAGTGCGGCGGCGATCATCACCTCCCGAGCGCCGGTGCGGGCGATGATCTGGAAAAGCGGCGTCAGCAGGTAGCGGCCGGCCATAATCATCGCGATGACCGCGACGAGGGCGAAGGCGAGATCGGCCAGCGCCGCTTGGCCGCTTTCGCTCTGGTTGCTGCCGAGAATGGAGACCATGGCGAGCAGTGGCACGATCGCCAGATCCTGGAACAGGAGGACGGAAAAGGCCCTCTGGCCGTAGCGGCTGTTCATGTCGCCCTGGTCGTTCAGGATCTGAAGCGCGAAGGCGGTTGAGGACAATGCGAGCCCGAAGCCAGCAACCAGCGCGCCGCGCCATTCGGCAAGGCCGGTATAGACGGCGGCGGCGGCCAGCACGAGGCCGGTCAGCAGAACCTGCGCGGTGCCGAGCCCGAAGATGTCGTGGCGCATGTGCCAGAGCCGGGAGGGTTTCAGTTCAAGGCCGATGACGAACAGCAGGAACACGACGCCGAGTTCGGCGACGCCGAGAACCTGTTCGGAATCCGTGATGAGATGCAGTGTCGGTCCGATGACGACGCCGGCCGCCAGATAGCCGAGCACAGTGCCGAGGCCGAGCTTGCGGAACAGCGGTGCGGCAACCACCGCGCCGCCCAGAAGCAGCAAGGTTTCCGAGAAAAGCGCCTGCGGTGCGGTCGACAATGCGGCGATCTCCTCTCGTCTGTCGTGCCGTGATCGGGAATCGCTGTTCCGACCCTTGATGCATACGGTAATGCACAATAAATGGAGCGGGAATGAAAGGCCAAATCATGTCCAGCCAAATTGATTCCGCCAGCCTTCTCTCACGTGCAGAGCAACTTGTCGACCTCGCCTTGAAGGCGGGTGCGGACAGTGCCGATGCCGTGGTGGTGCGCTCCCGTTCGAAGTCAGTGAGCGTGCGTCTCGGCAAGGTCGAGCAGACGGATTCCTCCGAAAGCGATGACTTTTCCCTGCGCGTCTTCATCGGCCGGCAGGTGGCAAGCGTTTCCGCCAATCCGGGCTTCGATCTGAAGCAGTTGGCAGAGCGCGCCGTCGCCATGGCGAGGGTGTCGCCGGAAGATCCCTTTGCCGGCCTCGCCGACAGGGCGGACATTGCCGAAAGCTATCCCGACCTCGACCTCTTCGATCCGACCGAGGTTTCGAGCGAGGCCCTGACGGATGCGGCGCTTGCAGCCGAAACGGCAGCCCTCGCGGTCGACGGCGTCAGCAATTCGGTCGGCGCCAGCGCTTCGGCCGGCATGGGCGGCCTTGTGCTCGTCACGTCGCACGGTTTTTCCGGCAGCTACGCCGCGTCGCGCTTTTCCCGCTCGGTCGGCGTGATCGCCGGCGAAGGCACGCGGATGGAGCGTGACCACGATTATGACAGCCGTCTTTTCTTCGCCGATCTCGACAGCGCCGAGGACATCGGCCGCCGGGCCGGCGAGCGCACCGTCAAGCGGCTCAATCCGCGCCAGGTCCCGACGGGCAAGGATGTGACCGTGGTCTTCGATCCGCGCGTGGCGCGCGGCTTCGTCGGACATATCGCGGGTGCCATCAATGGCGCGGCCGTTGCCCGCAAGACCTCCTTCCTGCGCGACAGGATGGGCGAGCAGGTGCTGAAGGCCGGGCTCAACGTCACCGACGATCCGCTGAAGGTGCGCGGCTCGTCGTCCCGTCCCTTCGACGGCGAGGGCGTGAGCGGCAAGGCGCTCACCATGATCGAGGACGGCGTGCTGAAGCACTGGTTCCTCTCCTCGTCGGCAGCCCGCGAGCTAGGTCTTCATACCAACGGTCGCGGGGTGAGGGGTGGCACATCCGTTTCGCCGTCTTCCACCAATCTCGCGCTCGAGCCGGGCGATATCTCGCCAGAGGATCTGATCCGCGATATCGGCACGGGTTTCTACGTGACCGAGCTGATCGGGCAGGGCGTCGACATGATTACCGGTGAGTACAGCCGTGGCGCAACCGGTTTCTGGATCGAGAATGGCGAGCTCGCCTTCCCGGTTTCCGAGGTTACCATCGCCTCTAACCTCAAGGACATGTTCATGCGCGTAACCGCCGCAAACGACATCGACCGTAAGTTCGGTGTGGCGGCGCCGACCATCGCCATCGAAGGCATGACGCTCGCGGGGCGCTGAGAGGCAGAGGCCAAGTGGCGAAAGAAAAAGAGATGACCGCCGACAAAGGGGCCCGCAAGGGTTTCGACTGGCAGGACGATCTGGATCTGATTTCGGCGGCGGCGCGGGAAGCGGGCGAGATCGCGCTCGGTTATTTCGGCCAGTCGCCCGAGGTCTGGTGGAAGAATGAAGGCCAGTCGCCGGTGAGCGCCGCCGACTATGCCGCCAACAAATGCCTGGAGGAGCGGCTGCGCGCCGCGCGCCCCGGTTACGGCTGGTTGTCGGAGGAAACCGACGACGACCCGGCGCGCCTCTCCTGTCGGACTCTGTTTGTCGTCGATCCGATCGACGGCACGCGCGCCTTCATCGCCGGACGCAAGACATGGTGCGTCAGCGTCGCGGTGGTGCATGACGGACGCCCCGTCGCCGGTGTGCTCGTCGCGCCCGCACTGGAGGAAACCTTTGCATCGGTGGAGGGCTCGGTTTCCACGAAGAACGGTCGGCCGATCGAGGTGGCGCCGGCCCGTCCCGGCGGGAAGCTGCGGGTAGCGACGCCCCAGGATATCGTTGCTGGCTTCGATGCCGGGATGCAGGCCCGCATCGAGCGCGTAGAACACATTCCCTCGCTTGCCTATCGTCTGGCGTTGGTCGCCGACGGCCGGATCGACGCGACGCTGGTCAAGCGCAATTCCCACGACTGGGATCTCGCCGCTGCGGACCTCATTCTCCGCAACGCCGGCGGCAGGCTCACCGACCTCAGGGGCGAGGCGCTTCTTTACAACCGTCCGGAGGTCAGCCACGGAGAGCTTTGTGCCGCCACTCTTTTCGAGCTTTCTACTCTGTTGAACCACTTGTCACCAGCGCCTCGCAGTTGACCTTTCCGGCAAAATCGATCACAGGAAAGAGGGAGGCGAATTTGAATGGAAAGAGACCGGAAATGACGGAATCCAACGATAAGAAACAGCTTCTCCACCTCGTCTTTGGCGGTGAATTGGCGAACCTCGAAGAGGTTCAGTTTCGCGATTTGAACGAGCTTGATATCGTTGGCATTTTCCCGGATTATGCATCCGCTCTCGTTGCCTGGAAGTCCAAGGCTCAGCAGACGGTCGACAACGCGCACATGCGTTACTTCATCGTCCACATGCACCGGTTGCTCACCCCCGGTGACACGGCCGCTGCCAAGGGCTGACGCGGGATTTCCACAGGCGATTGCTGGCTTGTCTCGGCTTTTGGTAATCACCAATGTCACGTTTTTAACTCAGTTATCTCGCATTCCGTAGTTTTTGCACCGCCGGCTCCTGAAAGGGCTACATGGCATCGATGACGAACATGAACGGTTTCGGCCCATGGCGATGAGTGACGGATTGGCATCCCTTGCCATCGCCTCCTACGGCTGGGCGGGCATCGCGGCCTATCCGCTGACAGGGCCGCTGCTAGCCCTGCGCGCCGCCAAGGGCAAGGAGGACCGCGCCCGTCGCCTCGAACGTTTCGGTTATCCCGCTGCCGATCGCCCGCAGGGGCCGCTGGTCTGGCTGCATGCCGCAAGCGTCGGTGAAACGCTTGCGGTGGTGCCGCTGATGCGGGAACTGCGCCGGCGCGACATCAACGTCTTGCTGACAACGGGTACCGTGACCTCCGCCGAGATCGCCCGCTTCCGGCTTAAGGATGAGGTCCTGCATCAGTATGTTCCCCTCGATGTGAAGCCGGCGGTGCGCCGTTTCCTCGATTACTGGCGTCCTGACGTGGCGCTCTCGGTCGAGTCGGAAATCTGGCCGACCACGCTGATGGAACTGCACAAGCGGCATATCCCGCAGATCCTCGTCAATGCCCGCATTTCAGACCGTTCCTTCGAGCGCTGGCAGCGGCATCAGTCGATCGCGGAAGCCCTGCTCGGCAAGCTTTCGCTGGTCATCGCCCAGTCCGATGTGGATGCCGAGCGCTACCGCGATCTCGGCGCCTGGCCGGTCATCGTATCGGGCAACATCAAGGTGGATAGCGATGCGCCGCCCTGTGACCCGGTCGTGCTGGACCGCTACAAGCAGCAGATCGGCAATCGCAAGAGCTGGGCTGCGATTTCGACATTCGAGGGCGAGGAAAAGATCGCCACCATGGTGCATCGCGCGCTGAGGGCCCATACGGGCCTGCTGTCGGTCGTGGTGCCGCGCCATCCGGAACGTTCCGATGAAATCGAGGCGATGATGGTGGAGCGCGGCATGAAGGTCGCGCGCCGCACCCGCAACGACCCGATCACGCCTGATACCGACATCCTGCTCGGCGATACCATCGGAGAGATGGGGCTTTACCTCCGGCTTGCCGAGATCGCTTTCGTCGGCCGCTCCTTGACGGCGGAAGGCGGGCAGAACCCGCTGGAACCCGCGATGCTCGGCTGTGCCGTGCTGTCCGGTCCGCAGGTTGGCAATTTCCGCGAGAGCTACCAGCGCCTCGTGCGCAACGGCAATGCCCGCATCGTCCGCGATGCGGAGATGCTGGCCAAGGCGGTCCATTTCCTGATGACGAACGATCTTGCCCGTCACAAGATGATCGATGCCGGCATGGAGAGTATGCAGGAGATGCGCGGCGCGCTGACCGCGACGATGAAGGGGCTTGAGCCCTATATCAACCCCCTGACCGTGCAGGCGCGGCTTGAACCGCGCATCGTAAGCCAGGGCTGACGGTCGGCCGATTGAGGGGACACATGACGGAAGCAAACGGCATCGCGGGAATCCTGTTCGACAAGGACGGCACCCTCTTGGATTTCGACGCGAGCTGGGCTCCGGTCAACCGCACGGTGGCGCTTCTGGCCGCCGGCGGAGATGCCGAACTCGCCGATCGCCTGCTCTGGGCCTGCGGTATGGACCCGGCGACCGGACATCTCGTTCCAGACAGCCTGCTTGCCGCCGGCAACACGCGGGAAATCGCCGAGGGTCTTGCTGCTGCCGGATCGCCTTATGCCGCCGAGGCGCTGGTGCCGCAGATCGATGCGCTTTTTGCCGGCGCCGCCGAGCAATCGGTTCCCGTTGCCGAACTCGCCCCCCTGTTCGCCAAGCTGCATGACCGCGGCCTGAAGCTCGGCATCGCCTCCAGCGACAACGAGAAGTCGATCCGGGTCACCATCGACCGGTTCGGCATCGGTCCCTATGTCGATTTCGTGGCCGGTTATGACAGCGGCCACGGCTCCAAGCCGGAACCGGGCATGGTGCTTGGATTTTGCGCGGCGACCGGGCTCGAGCCCTGTCAGGTCGCGGTGGTCGGCGACAACAACCACGACCTTCACATGGGCCGCAACGCCGGAGCAGGGCTGAAGGTTGCCGTTCTCACCGGTACGGGTTCGCGCCAGTCCCTTCAGGAGGCCTGCGACGTTCTTCTGAACGATATCACCGAACTCGAAGCCGTGCTCGGCTGAAGGCCGGGCGAGTCTCCGTTTCATGCCGCGACTTGACGAAACCCCTTCTGCCGCGTTTTCTTGGCCGCGCAGATGGCCGTGGGGACGGTCGGGGAGACAAAGGGGAAAGCTGGCGATGGTATCGGACGCCCCGCCGTTCTGGTGGACGAAAGCCGACTGGCGGGCCTGGAGCCTTTTGCCCTTCTCTTTCCTTTATGGGCGGGTGGCAGGCTGGCGCATGGGCAGGAAGCGCCGCCACGCGCCCCCGGTGCCGGTCGTCTGCGTCGGCAATTTCACGGTCGGCGGCGCTGGCAAGACGCCGACGGCGTTGACGCTGGCGCGCGCGGCCAAGGCGAAGGGATTGAAGCCCGGTTTTCTAAGCCGCGGCTATGGCGGCTCGCTCGATGTCACGACGGTCGTCGATGTGCACCACCATCGAGCGGCCGATGTCGGCGACGAACCGCTGTTGCTGGCTCAGGAAGCGCTGACCGTCATTTCCCGCCGCCGCGTCGCGGGCGCCGAGCGCCTGGTCAAGGAAGGCGCCGACATTATCATTATGGATGACGGTTTCCAGAGCGCCCGCCTGACGGTCGACTTCGCCCTGGTGGTCATCGATACGATGCGGGGCATCGGCAATGGCCACCTCGTGCCGGGCGGACCGGTGCGTGCTCCCATCGCCATCCAGATGCGCCATCTCGACGCGATTTTGAAGGTCGGCAACGGCAATGCCGCGGACCGGCTTGTGCGCCAGGCGGCGCGCGCGGGCAAGGCGGTCATGGTCGCCGCCCTGAAGCCGAAGGACGATGCGGGTCTCGCCGGCAAGCGCGTGCTGGCTTTCGCCGGCATAGCCGACCCTTCGAAGTTCCAGCGCACGCTGGAGGGTCTGGGAGCCGTCGTCGCCGAGTTGCGGCCTTTTCCCGATCATCATCACCTGACGGATGACGAGGTCGATGCCCTGCTGGTCGATGCGGACAAACAGGGGCTGCTGCTGGCGACGACCGCCAAGGATATCGTCAGGCTCGCGGGCGGCCATGGGCGTTCCGCCGAACTCGCTTCCCGATGCCATGTGGTCGAGGTGGAGATGTCCTTCGACGATCCGCAGGCCCCGGCCTATGTGCTCGACCGTGTGATAGAGGCCTGTCGGGCGCGCAGGCTGAAGGAAAAGAGCAAGGCTTGAAGAAGAAGCGCGCTCAGCGCTTCTGGTTCGGCAGCGCGCCGGCGCGCTTTTCCGCTTCCAGCGAAGCGGCGGCGTCGACATACGGCTCCTGCCGGGCGACGCTCCAGTATTTCAGTTCGTCGATCAGAATGGGCTTGCCGGTGATCGCGCAGACCACATAGGAGCCCGGCGACAGGATCTGGAAGTCGGCATCGAGATAGCGGATCTTCGCCTCGCGGTTGCCGTTGCCTTCGAAACGGTTCATGGGTGGTCTCCTGCGCCTTTCACGAAACTGCAATAACGCGCCCTCCCGGCAATTTCCAGAACAATTAAAAGGACGCTTGCTGCGGATCGGCAATCGGCTCAGCTACGGCCGAAAAGCCGCTCTATATCGGAAAGCTTGAGTTCGACATAGGTGGGTCGTCCGTGATTGCACTGGCCGGAACCGGGGGTAGCCTCCATCTGCCGGAGCAGCGCGTTCATTTCCTCCACCCGCAACTGTCTGCCGGACCGCACGGAGCCGTGGCAGGCCATGGTGGCCGCGACATGCTCCAGTTTCGCGGCAAGTCCCTGCGCTGTGTCCCATTCGGCAATCTCGTCGGCGAGATCGCGCACCATGCCGGCGACGTCCATCTCGCCGAGCATGGCAGGCGTTTCGCGCACGGCGACCGCGCCGGGACCGAAGCGCTCGATGGCAAGCCCGAGCTGTTCGAGGGCGGCGGCGTGAGCCATCAGCCGGTTGCAGTCTTCTTCCGGCAGGTCGACGATCTCGGGAATGAGAAGGCCCTGCGAGGGAAGCCGCCTTCCGGTCAGCGCCTTGCGCATCTGCTCGAACACCAGCCGCTCATGGGCCGCATGCTGATCGACGATCACCAGCCCGTCCTCCGTCTGTGCGACGATATAGTTGGCATGCACCTGTGCCCGTGCCGCCCCGAGCGGATAGGTCGCCGCCGGCGTTTCCGCGCGGATATCGGGAGCCGTCGCAGCCGTTGCGGGTGTCTCTGCCCGGGCGGTCGGCAGGGTCATGGCGGCGAACGCCGGCTGCTGCGTCTCGCTGAATCCGGAAGGCGAAGCGGCAGCCGGACCGAACGGGCGGCTGGGAGAATTCGCGAAACTCCATCCGCCATGGGAAGAAGAGGCGGAGGAAGCGGCGGGACTGAAGCCCGGCCGGAAGGCGCGCAGCATGCCGCCGCCGCCCGTCGTCGAGGCGCGGTCGCCTTCTCGTCTCATGGCATCGCGGATCGCTCCGACGATCAGCCCCCGCACCAGCCCCGGATCGCGGAAGCGGACATCGGATTTCGCCGGATGCACGTTGACATCGACGAGTGCCGGGTCGAGTTCCAGGGACAGGACCGCCACTGGATAACGGCCCTGCGGAATGGTTTCCGCATAAGCGCCGCGAATGGCCGAAAGGATCTGCTTGTCATGCACCGGCCGACCGTTGACGAAGGCATATTGATGGGCCGAGTTGCCGCGGTTGAAGGTCGGGATGCCGGCGAAGCCGCCAAGCCGGACATCCTCGCGCTCGGCATCGAGCTCGATGGCATTGTCGCGAAAGTCGCTGCCGAGCACCTGAGCGATGCGGGCGAGGCGATCGTCGCCGGTGGCGGGAAATTCGAGCGTTGTGCGGTCCGTGCCCGACAGTACGAAGCGGATTTGCGGAAAGGCGATCGCCATTCGCTTGACAATCTCGGTGATCGCGCCTGCCTCGGCCTTTTCCGTCTTCAGGAATTTGAGGCGGGCGGGCGTGGCGAAGAAGAGATCCCGCACCTCGACCGTTGTGCCCGGATTGGCCGGCGCCGGCCTGACGGGCGAGACCTTGCCGCCGACCACGGCGACTTCCGCGCCTTCCGAACCGCCTTGCAGGCGACTGGTAATGGTCAGTTTTGCGACCGAGCCGATGGATGGCAGCGCCTCGCCCCGGAAACCGAGCGAGTGGATATCGAACAGCGAATCCTGAAGCTTCGAGGTGCAGTGCCGGCGGATCGAAAGCTCGAGATCCTCGGCACTCATGCCGCAGCCGTTGTCGATCACGCGCAGCAGGCTTTTACCGCCGCCGGCCGTGGCGATTTCGATGCGGGTGGCACCGGCGTCGATGGCGTTTTCGATCAGTTCCTTCGCCGCGCTGGCCGGTCTTTCGATGACCTCGCCGGCGGCGATCTGATTGATGAGGGTTTCGGAAAGCTGCTTGATGACCATCGGTCCATTTTCCGGGATTCGCGCCGGCGAGGAAAGAGCCAACTGCATTCTACCGCTCGAAAGTGGTGCATTGCGCGCCATGCCATTAATCCCGCCTTAAGGGACTGCCGATAGCATGATTATGGCTTGAAATGTTTCGTATTGGCATCGTCGGTGCGCCGGCGGAGGAGGAGATGGTGGCCGGACCATCTCCGGACCATATCCTCCTTTTGCCGTCTCAGGCGCTTCCCTGGCATGTCTTCCCATATGCGACAGCTGCAGGATTGCTTGAATTCGGAAACGATTGAACGAGAAATTTGTGGAGCAGGACAAAGGTGTTACAGCGCCCCTCGGTGCATCCGTCAGGGCTTGAGGTGTTGTCTGGACGATAACGATCGAGCGCCGGGAGGGGTTCGGTTCTTTGAGGCGATAGTGTGAAAGAGTTTGCACCGGGCCCAGGCGATGAAACGCCGGGCAAAAACGCAGGGATGGGTGGCGAAGCTATGCAGGCTGCGACGTTGCAGTCCTCCATGCTCGATGCCGTGTCCGAAGCGATAGGTGCCGCGCTGGTCGTCTACGATCGCAACGACCAGCTTGTTTATGTGAACCGCCTCGTCGGCAACTATCTGCCCGTGTCCCTCCAGGTCGCCCGTCCCGGAACCCGGTTGAGGGATTTCCTCGGCGCTGTCTATGATGGCGGCGGGCGCGACCGCATGTCCGCCGACGAAGGCGGTGCAGCGAGCCGCGAGGAATGGATCGCCGAACAGATCGCCGTTCACTGGCGGGAGCGTTTCGATAGCCAGCGCCGCGACGCCAACAATCGCTGGGTACGTTTTTCCAAGCGCCGGCTGCCCTCCGGTTACGGCATCTGCATCATCAGCGACATCACCGAGCAGAAAAAGCGCGAGGAACAGTGGCGCGCCGATGTCGAGCGTGTCCAACTGACCGAGGAAATCCTCGACAACCTGCCGCATCCGGTCTTCGTACAGGATCGCAACCTGAACGTCGTGGCCGTCAACAAGTCGTTCTGCAGCCGGATCGGTGCCCGCGCCGAGAGTGTTCTGGGCGGCGCGCTTGACGGGATCTGCGGCGGCGATCTCGCTGAAAAGCTCCGCCGTGCCACCCGCCATGTTCTGGAGACGGGGGCGCCGGCCACCATCCTGACGGAGCTTCCCTCCGACCCCGCAGGCGAACGCATCGTCGTGCGAAGCCAGCGTGTCGGAAAGCCCGGTCGCTATTTCATCGTCACCAGTTTCGAGGCGGCTTCCGTGCAGTTGTCGGTCGAGCCGGCAGATGGCTCCGCCGTGGACAAGGCGATCGTCAGCGCCGGGGCCTCTCATCCGCTGCTGCCTGAAAACGAGTGTCTTCGCGTCGAGGCGGAGGTTGCGAAGCTTGCCGGCCACAAGGCGCTCGTCGTCACAATGGACCGGGATTTCGAGGCGAAGAGCCTGAAGACGCTGGAGCGCCTAGGCATCGACGTCTGCTGCGTCCGCAATCCGGTGGAGGAGGATGCATTCCTCACGGTCGCACGCTCCGTTGGCGTAAAGATCGATCTGATGATCGTCGACACGCAGATGGACATGAAGTGTCTTGAGCTTGCGGTCGCAGAAGGCATCGCTACCGTAACGCTGGACGGCTTCCAGCTCGACACGGAACTGGCTTTCCTCGTCCTGAACAAGCTCGCGGCCAAGGATGAGGCGCGGGCCGCTGCCACGGACGACTGGGAAATCACCACCACGGAAGACAGACCGCCTGTCTTGCCGGCGCCGGCCCGGTCGCTTGTCCTCGTGGCGGAGGACAACGAAATCAACCAGATCGTCTTCTCGCAGATCCTCGAAGGGCTCGGCCATGCCTATCGCATCGCTCGCGACGGAGCGGAAGTCGTGCGTCTCTGGCAGGAACTGAAGCCCGCCATCGTTCTGATGGACATCACCCTGCCGGTCATCAATGGTTTTGACGCCTGCCGACGCATTCGTGAGCTGGCGGCAGGGCCTGACGACATGACGCCGGTCATCGGCGTGCTGGTGCAGGCCTTCGACCGTGACCGGGAAGAATGCTTTGCCGCCGGCATGAACGACGTGATCCTCAAGCCCCTGAGCCCGGACGCCGTCGATGCCGTGCTGGCGCAGCATGTTCCCGATCTCCGGGTCGTCGCGGCGGGGTGAGAAAACCCTGTCAACCCCCTAAATAATGGACCATAACCTGTAGGCAACCTCCCGGAATTGCTAGAATTTTCTTAATGTTTGGCGCTCATCCTCGGTATGTGAAAGGAACCTCCTCAGGAACAGCCGATGGCGTCAGCCGAAACAGCCATGCCCCAGCTAGGCCAGAACGAGCTTCAGGCCATGGCCTATACGGACCAGTTGACCGGGCTTGGCAATCGCTATCGCCTGCGCGACAAGGTTCGGCTTCTGGCCTCCGAGCGTTCTGCCGATCCGGCGCCGTTTACGGTCGGCATCGTCAATCTGGACGGTTTCAAACCCATCAACGATCTCTTCGGCTCCGTCGCCGGCGATGAAATCCTTTGCCAGGTAGCCCACCGGCTGAAGGCCTGCGTGCCTGACGGCGCGACCGTCACCCGTCATGACGGCGATGAGTTCGCCATCATCCTGCCGCTGATCTTCGAGCGCGTCAGTGCCGAGCGCACCGGCCAGATGATTAAGGACGTGCTCTCTGCGCCCTACGATCTCGGCGACCGCAATGTCCGTCTCTCCGCCTCCCTCGGCTTTGCCGTCTATCCCTTTGCCGGCGCCGATTTCGAGGAACTGATGAAGAGTGCCGAGACGGCGCTTTATCGCTCGAAGCGCCGGGGTCGCGGCCAGATCACCGTCTACTCACGGGAAATCGCCCAGGAGATGAAGCGTGCCACGCAGCTTGAGCAGGCGCTGCGCAATGCCATCATCGCCGATACCGTCGACGTGCATTTCCAGCCGATCGTCCGTCTCACAGACAACCGTGTCGTTGGTTTCGAGGCGCTGGCCCGTTGGAACGATGCCGATCTGGGCTTTGTATCTCCGGCCGTCTTCGTACCGCTTGCGGAAGAACGCGGCTTCATCGACACGCTGTCCGAAACCCTGTTGCGCAAGGCGGCAGAGGCAACGCTGGCCTGGCCGCGCGAACTCTTCCTCTCGTTCAATCTCTCCTCGGCGCAATTGATGGACCCGAGGACCACGCTGAACACGCTGTCCATCCTCAACAGCGTCGGTTTCGATCCGCGCCGGCTGGAACTGGAAATCACGGAAACGGCCGTCATGGGCTGCGCGGACACTGCGCGCCGCATCTTCGGCGAATTGCGTGACTTCGGCATCAAGATCTCTCTCGACGACTTCGGCACGGGTCAGTCGAGCCTCGGACGCCTGCGCGACTTCACCTTCGACAAGGTCAAGATCGACCGTGCCTTCGTCTCCGCCATAATCACGGACCGCACCTCGGAGCACATCATCAAGGCGATCGTCACCATGTGCGAAGGCCTCGATCTCGAAGTGGTTGCGGAAGGCATCGAGACGGTGGCGGAAGCGGACAAGCTGCGTGCGCTCGGTTGCGGCATGGGGCAGGGCTATTATTTCGGCAAGCCGGCCGATGCGGCGGCGACGCTGCGTTATCTCGGCGAGCATCATCACGAATTCGCCCTCGTCGATCGGCCCAATTCCTGAAACGTTTCCGTGAGGACAGCCCAGTCAAGCGGAGGCGACGATCCCCGGACGACGCCTCGGGTTTGCAGGCGATATGCGCACGGAATATACGGGACCGGCGGCTCGGCATGCGCCGCGGTCGATGCCCAGCCGCTCCGATCACCCGCCTTGCCGGGCGACTTCCCCCTCCGCCAGCAGCCAGTCCCGCACTCTGGCCGCCGAGGCATTGAGCTCCCGCGCGCGTGGCCACACCACGTAGAAGGCCTGCCCCGTCACCAGCGCGTGCCGGCCGACCTGCACGAGTTGGCCCGAGCGCACCTGCGCCTCGATCAGGTGGTTCCAGCCGAGCGCGATGCCTTCCCCGGCCAGCACCGCCTGGATCACCAGCACGTAATCGTTAATCGCCAGCCGCCGTCCTTTGGGGACATAGTCGATGCCCGCGCTTGCAAACCATTCCGGCCAGTTGCATGCCTGCCGCACCGGCTCCTCCAGCCAGATCAGCCGGTGGCGGGTCAGGTCTTCGGGGCTCTCTGCCGGACCGTTCTGCTCGATGAAGGCGGGGCTTGCAACCGCGCTTACCACCTCCGGCGCGAGCAGCGCTGCATGATAGCGTGGCCATTCCTTCGGATCGCCGCCGCGTACGCCAAGCGGAATGGTTTCCTCCTCCAGGTCCAGGTCGCGCACGCTGGTCTGGATGCGCAGGTCGATGTCGGGCAGGTCCTCCCTCAGCCGCGCCAGCCGCGGCAGCATCCACATGGAAGCGAAGGCCGTGGAGGCAGCGAGCGTCACATTGACCTCGCGGCTCTTCGCGCGAATGTCCTCGGCGGCGCGCTCGATCCGGGAAAGGCCGGCGGCGACATCGGCATGAAAGCGCTCGCCGGCTTCGGTCAGCCGGGCAGAGCGATGCATGCGCTGGAAAAGGGCGACGCCCAGCTGTTCCTCGAGCGCACGCACCGCATAGGAGACGGCGGCCTGGGACATGCCGAGTTCTTCCGCGGCGCGGGTGAAATTCTCATGCCGGCCGGCAGCCTCGAACACTACGAGGCTGTTTGCGGAGGGGAGCAGGCGGCGAAATTGACTCATAAGCTGAGCTTATTGCAAGTCGAGAATTTTTCCAGCGTCACAATGCCTTTGATCCCGGCTAGCCTTCATTCAAACAGGAGGAAAGCAGTCATGACGGGCGAGACGCTGGAACTGGATCGCAAGGAGCGCCGCACCCGCGGCAACAGGCCGGGGCGACGGGAGAGCGGCGCTGGCCTTTCTTTGAAAGTGCCTTTCATCCGCCGCAACATTCCGACCTACGACCTTCTCTCGGAGGAAAACCTTCTTCGCATCGAACAGACCGCGGATCGCATTCTTGCCGAGGTCGGCATCGAGTTCCGCGACGACGGGGCCGCGCTCGATCACTGGAAGCGGGCGGGGGCGAAGATCGACGGCGTTCGCGTCCGGTTCGAGCCGGGCATGCTGCGGGAGATTGTCTCGACGGCGCCCGCAACCTTCACCCAGCATGCGCGCAATCCGGCAAACAACGTCGAGATCGGCGGCAACAGCGTCGTCTTCTCACCGGCCTATGGCTCGCCCTTCGTCATGGATCTCGACAATGGCCGTCGTTACGGAACCATCGAGGATTTCCGCAACCTCATCAAGCTCGCCCAGTCCAGCCCCTGGCTGCATCATTCCGGCGGCACCATCTGCGAGCCCGTCGACCTGCCGGTCAACAAGCGGCACCTCGAGATGGTCTACAGCCATATCAAATATTCCGATCGGGCCTTCATGGGCTCGGTGACGGCCGAGGAGCGGGCGGAAGAATCGATCGAGATGGCGCGCATCCTGTTCGGTGCCGGTTTCGTCGAGGAGAACTGCGTCATCCTCGGCAATGTCAACGTCAACTCGCCGCTTGTCTGGGACGGCACCATGACGAAGGCGCTGAGGGCCTATGCTCGTGCCAACCAGGCCGCTGTCATCGTGCCCTTCATCCTCGGCGGCGCCATGGGGCCGGTCACCAATGCCGGCGCCATCGCCCAGTCCTATGCCGAAACGCTGGCGGGCTGCGCGCTGACCCAGTTGGAGCGCAAGGGCGCGCCGGTGATTTTCGGCAACTTCCTGTCTTCCATGTCGCTGCGTTCGGGCTCTCCCACCTTCGGCACGCCGGAACCGGCGATTGGCTCCATGGTGATCGGCCAGCTTGCCCGCCGGCTGAAACTGCCGCTGCGCTGTGCGGGGAATTTCTCCAATTCCAAGCTGCCGGATGCCCAAGCCATGCAGGAGGGCGTGATGTCGATGCTGTCGGCGGTCCATTGCGGTGCCAACTTCATCCTGCATTCGGCCGGCTTCGTCGATGGCCTGCTGTCCATGTCCTATGAGAAGTTTGTCATGGACACGGATTTCTGCGGCGCGCTGCATGCTTATCTCGCCGGCGTCGTGGTCGATGACAACACGCTCGCCATGGATGCCTTTCTGGAGGTGGGACCCGGCAGCCATTTTCTCGGCTCGGCCCATACCATGCGCAACTATCAGACGGCGTTCTGGGATTCGGCCGTCTCGGACAACGAGCCCTTTGAAAAATGGGCGGAGGCCGGATCGACCGACATGGCGACCCGCGCCAACCGGCAGTGGAAGAAGACGCTCGCCGAATATCAGGCGCCACCTCTGGACCCCGCCGTGGACGAGGCGCTGCGCGATTATGTCGAGCGGACGATGCGTGCGCGGCCGGATGCGTGGTACTGATCCGCGATGGATCAGGTCGGGCTGACGCCGAACAGTTCGCGCCGGCGCTGATGATAGGTGCCGGCCTTGAAATGACTGTCCGTCCACGCGCCATCGGGGTCGAGATAGACGGCTTCCTCCGCCTGATCCTCGCCCGGATTGCGGGAGGCCACGGCATTGGCCACCGTGCGGAAGTAGAAGTGGTTGAACAGCCGGAAGAATTCCGTTGCGTAGATATCGCCTACGCGCCGGTCGCCGCGGATCAGTAGCATGTTCTCGTCGTTGGACGACAGGGATGCGGGTGAAAAATTGGCCGAGCCGGAATAGACCTGCGGGTCGTCCGACAGGGGATCGATCGCCATGATCTTGGTGTGGACATAGAAGATGTGGCCCTGCTTGCGGTAGTGTTCCTCGTCCGCGAACCACTTGTCCAGTTGCCAGCCATCCAGCTTGCGGCCGATCGTATCGCGACCGAGCGCCTTGCCGAGCGCGATGCGCGTGTCCCTGTCGCGCTTGAGCATCGCCTGGGTTTCGTCGTTGGCATTTTCCTTTTCCATCAGCAGGAAACGCAGATAGTCCCGGTCATTGTCGAAATGTTCGGCGAGCTTCCGCGTTACGCCGAAAGCCGCCGTCAGCATGACGGTGCGCTGCGCCTCGTCCATGCGCGCGCCGTACCAGTCGAGCATGCGCGCGGACGACCGCGGCGAAAACAGAACGGAGATGCCGTTCGCCGGCAACTGGCCGGAAGGCTCGGCATTGTGTTTTTTCGTCCATGCTTTCAGTTCTTTCCGGTCGGGGTCGGTGGCGACCTGCTGCCAATAGGCATTGTAGGCCGATGCCACAGTGTCATCCCGCACCAGATGGCCGACATTCGTCTGGCCGAGAAAGCCGGACGGCGTGATATTGGTTGAGCCTGTCCAGACTTGCTGCGGCTTGCCGTCCTTCAGGAGCACCATGAATTTGTTGTGCGGAATGGAGATATGCCGGGTCCGCTTATGAAATGTCAGGCGTGGCACGTTGTCGTATTTGACGACTTCCTTGACGTTCGCCTTGCTGGTGCTGGTTTCCTCGAAGCTGCCGTCGCTCTTGATATGCCCCGCCTCATAGATGACCTGAACCGTCGCGCCGGCGCCGGCGGCGATCTTCAGGGCCTCCAATATCGGCTTGTAGGTGAGTTCGTAGAAGCAGCAGCGCAATTCATAGCCCGCGCCATTGGCCTGGGCGATGAAGCCGAGCGCTGCCTCCAGCAGCCCGCGCGACAGCCAGCGCACCTCCCGGTCTTCCGGATCGTCGGGGTTGGTCGGGCCCTTGTTGCCGAACTGGTCGGCAAAGGCCTGGCTGACGATGGCGCCCCGGTTGAAGAATACCGAATGCGTTTCATCCGTGTCGGATTCCGTGCGGATGGAAACGGGAAGATCGGTGCCGGCGACGAGGGCCGCAGGATTCATGTCCGCCGGAAAATAGAGCGGTCGGACGACGTAATCATATTGCCGTCCCGGTTCCGCCGAATAGTGTCCCCACAGGAAGGACTGAACGGGGTGATCGAGGGTGGAGCGCCGTTCGCCGGGCTGTGGGTTCGGCACCAGCGCCTTGAAGAATTTGAAGCCGCGCAACCAATCGATCCGGTTCTGTCGGGCAACGCCGATGGCAAAGCCGGCAAGGTTGCGCCGCGCCGCGTCCGTGGCGTTCATCGCCAGCAGCACGGCATGGTTGCCCGATATCGCATGAACGGAAAAACCGCCTGCCTTCGCAAAGCTTCGCATCGCTATCCCCCAGTTGTTTCGGCAAATCTATCACGTCCAATATGTAAGTCATGTGAAATGCAACCATTTCGTGTTTCGGGTTCGCGAGGGCGGCCTGGGTCCTGGGGGCCGAAGCCTGTCGGCGATGTCGATCGGAACTGCAGTTTTCAGGCGACGATCCGGGAGATGCTGCGTTAGTGTGGTCCCTCCGAGCGCTGGAAATCGCGCCGGGAGCCTGGAGAGGACGGATATGGAAGGCGGATCTCGCATATTTGAACAGTCGGCAGGGACACGTTCCGGCGACAAACCCGATTCCGTCGCCCGTCTTGAGGCGTGCCTTTCGCGGGAGCCGGCAGCGATGGCGCTTGCGGTTCATGAGGGCGGTATGGTGTGGGGGATCGCCTCCCCGGCCGCTGCCCGGCTCTCCCTCGATGCGGCATCTCCGATGCGCAGCGCCAGCAACACCAAGACCTTCGTCGCGGCCACCATCCTGAGGATGTGGGAGGAGGGTGAACTCGGTCTTGATGATCCCCTAGGGACGCTGGCGAGCCCGGCGATTGCCGATATCCTCCGCCGGGGCGGTTACGATCTCGACCGGATCACCGTCCGGCATCTGCTCAACCATTCCGCCGGCCTCTACGATCACGCCGACGACAGTTTCCTCGATCTGGTGCTGGAGGCGCCCGGGCGGCGCTGGACCCGGGAGGAACAGGTCCGCCTCTGCATGACCCGCGGCGGACCGGAAAGCCCTCCGGGAACGCGGTTCCGCTACTCCGATACGGGCTATATCCTTCTCGGCGATATCATTGAGACACGGCTTGGCCGGTCGCTGGCGTCGGCGGTGCGTGAGCGCATCGGCTTCGATCGTCTCGGCCTGTCAGCGACATGGTGGGAAGCCATCGAACCGGCACCGCCCGGAATATCGCTCCAAGGGCGGCAGTTCTTCCGCAAGAGGGACGTCTTCCATTTCGATCCGACAATGGATCTTTACGGCGGCGGCGGGCTCGTCATGTCGGCTGCGGATCTCGCACGCGCCATGGCGGCGATCTTCGAAGGGCGCGTCTTCCGGCAGGAGGCGACGCTTGCGGAAATGCTGAAGCCTGCGCCCCACGAAGGCGAAGCGGATTACCGGTTGGGCATTTTCGTCAGCGGCCAGGGCGAAAGCCGGTTCTTCTGGCACATCGGTTTCTGGGGCTCGGCCGCCTATTACCGGCCGGCGCGGGGATTGTCCGTGGCAGGATATGCCTCGCGACGGGAGGATCGTTCTCGCCTCATGCAGATCATCGAGACCGAGATGATGCGGTGAACACCAGCGGAGCGCGCAACGAAAAAGGCGGCGCACCTGGCGCCGCCCATCGGATGTTTCGCACTTCCCCCGTTCCGGGTCACTGATCGACCGTCGACGAGGTGGTGGTGCGGTCGAGGCTCTTGAATTCCGGCGCGGCCTTCAGGCTTTCCGCCGTTTCGGTCGTCGTCAGGCGAACCTCGTTCTTTGCGGTATCGTGGGTCACCGTCAGCTTGTTGAAAGGAATGGCGACATCCTTTTCACCGATACCCAGGAAGCCGCCGACGCCGACCACTGCGGCCACGATGCCGCCCTTGTCCTCGAGAATCAGGTCGTTGATGTCACCGATCGATTCATTGCCCGAGGTGTAGACGGACTGTCCGATGAAGTCGTTGGCGCTGATCTGCGTCGTGCTCTGCTGCGTCAGATAGGAACCCGTGGCTGCAGCGGTCGAATCCGTCGGGGCCATGGTGTTTGTCGAAGGAGCGCTTCCCGTCGCATCCGGTGCCGGGGCTGTCGGGGTTGCCGGTGCCGGGGTGGTTGCATCCTGGGCATAAGCAAGCGGTGCTACCGCGGTGGTGCCGAGCAGCAGTGCTGCAGCAAGGGTGTTGAGGGTCTTCTTCATGATGGACCTACCTTTCCTCTCAGATGGTCTTGGCGACTGGCGCGACCGTGCCGGAGGCGGAACGATCGCGTCGGTTCGAGAGGAAAATGTCCGAGGCCCGCAATCGTTCCCCTTGGAAAATCAAGTAAATTTTCCAGAAAGCAGGGAACAATCGTCAACTTGCCGGGTTAGGGCCCTCCTTTGAAAGGGCGTCTCAGAGACGGAAGCGCGGCGCGTGCTGTCCCTTCACGGGAATGCCGAGTTCGAAGGTTGCGCCACACAAGGCGTCCGAGGTGCGTCCGGCCTCGTCGAGACCTTCCCAACAGGACGTCACCATCAGCCGGTCCGCATCCGGGCCGAAAAAGGCGGGGCAGGTGACCCGCTTGGCCGGCATTTCGTAACGGGCGATATGACGGCCCTCGGCGTCGTAGCGGTCGATTGCGCCGCCATCCCAGCGGGCGTTCCAGATCGTCCCCTCGGCATCGACGACCGAACCGTCGAACACGCCTTCCCGATCCGTTCCATCGATCAAAACGCGCGCTTCTCCGACCGGCAGGCCGGTATCGGGATCGAGATCGACGCGCATCAGTTTGTTGACCTTCGAATCGACGAAATAGCCGATCTTCCCGTCCGGCGAAAAGCAGATCGAATTCGGAATGCTGATCTTGTCGAAGATCCGCGTCACCTTGCGTCCGGCGACATGATAGATGGCGCCGGCCCCGTCTGCCGCATCCTTGCCCATGGTTCCGATCCAGAGCGCACCCGAGGGATGCACGCGCCCGTCGTTGGAGCGGTTGCCCGGACGGTCGGGCTCGAGTTCGACGAATGGGGTGAGCGCGCCGCTTGCCCTGTCGCGCAGGAAGAGCCCCGAATCGCTGGCGATGAGTTGGCGCTCGTCATCGACGATCGCAAGAACGCTGCCCATGAAGGGGAGCTCGTGGCGGGTCGCGGTATTGGTGTCAAGCTCCAGGGACCAGAGCGCCTTGCCGAGAATGTCGAACCACCAGATCGTGTGGGTCTGCTTGTCGTAGACAGGTCCTTCTCCAAGCTCCAGCCGGTGATCGACCAGAACATTTCCTGCGAACGAATGATGTGACGGCACGCGATTTTCTCCCTGATTCCAGATGGCCTGACGGCAATTTGGAAACCTTCGCCTTCATGGACAGGGGTTTACGGTAAAATAAAGTTGGCTTCTGGACTAGTCCGGGTTTCTGCGTCTAATGTCCCTGACAATAGGCAATGCGGATTCGTCTGCACATTGATACGCACGTCCTCCTTCGGAATTTGCTTTATTTCGAATGGGAAATATACAACGTGTAAGATGCATTTCATAAGAGCCGCAGTCAGAGGTAACATGACGGGGCTTCAGGGGTGACTTATTTCATTTCCGGCTTGCTGGTTCCTCCGGCTGTTTTGCGCTCGTCGTTCCTCTCCGTTCGAGAGAGGCTGGTCGTCTAAGGAGAGAGACTTGTTGTTTTCTGGTCCCTGGAGTCATGCGAAGAAACATTTGCCATGACCGAGATTGAAACCGACGCTGCCGAACGTACCGCCGCCTACGTTGCCGAAATCGGCAGCTTCAAGACCCAGTTCGACGTTTTTCGTTTCATGAAGAGGCTGACGGAATCCTATGGCGCCCGGGCGTTCATGGTTCTCAACATGCCGTCGCCGACGTCTCTCGATCTTTCCAGCAATTCCATCATTACCAACTGGCCGGCAGACCTGCTCACCGAATACGACCAGGCGCCCCTTTTGGCCACCAGCCCGGTGCTCGTGCGGCTGCGCACTTCCACCACGCCCTTCACCTACGACATCGAGCATGTAGCCAAGCAGCGCGATCCCCGCACCATGGAAATCTCCCGCACGCTTTTCAGCCGCTTCCGGATGGAGCGGGGAGCCTATTTCCCCGTGCATGACGCAGCCGGCATGCGCGGTGCCGTTTCCTTCTGTGGCGACCGGCCGGTATTTTCCACGGCGGAGATGATCGAACTGACGTTTCTCTCCGTTCATATCTACAATCGCCTGGCCGAGATCCGCGATCTCGACAACCGCGCGACCGACATGCTCACCGAGCGTGAGATCGACTGCCTGAACTGGACCGCCGCCGGCAAGACCAGTGTCGAGATCGCCGAGATCCTCGGGCTCTCCGAGCATACGATCAATCATTATCTCAATCGGGCGACCAAGAAGCTCGATACGGTCAACCGCACCCAGGCCGTGGCCAAGGCCCTTAGGCTCGGCCTCATCAAGTAACGCTCGTTCCGCCCGCTTGCCGTTGCATCCTATTTGCTTTTCGGCAAGAAATGCGGGCATGGACGTTGATCGAGATGCAAATCCCGCCCCCGTGATATCGAGGGTCCGCCCGCAGAGAACGCGTCCTGGTGGCGCAGTCGGTGAGCCGGAGGGCAGCGACCATGTCTGACCGGCCCGAAATCGTCCTCGGCTTTCTTCCTTTGCTGGACAGCGCAGTCCTGATCGCCGCGCTGGAAAAAGGCTTTGCCGGTGACGAAGGGGTGAGGCTTTCGCTGGTGCGGGAAACATCCTGGGAAAAGATCCGCGAAGGGGTCGGCGCCGGCCGCTTTCACGGTGCCCATATGCCGGCGCCGATGCCGATTGCCTGCAATCTTGCGCTGGTGCCGATGGAGGTGCCTCTGGTCGCGCCGATGGCGCTCGGGCTCGGCGGCAATGCGATTGCGGTGTCCGTGCCGCTCCACCGCCGGCTGACGGAAGCCGGCATGCCGCCGGATCTCGATCCGCGCCGGGCAGGCGAAGCCTTGAGGGCGGTGATCGATGAAGGCAGGCACCGGGACGAGCGGCGCCTGCGGCTTGCGGTCGCCCATCGTCTGTCCTGCTGTCACTACGAACTGAAATACTGGCTGGCCGCCTGCGGCATCGATCCTGCCCGGGACGTGGAGATCGTCGCCTTGCCCGCCGGATTGATCGGCGAGGCCCTCGAGCAGGGCAGTCTCGACGGATGCTGCCTCGCCGAGCCGTGGAACAGCCGCATCGTCGAACGCGATCAGGGGCGGATTGTTACCGTAAAGTCGGCGCTTTGGGCCTCCAGTCCCGGCAAGGTGCTCGGCATGTCGCAGCGGTGGAGCGAGGACAATCGGCTGGCGCTGGAGGCGCTGGTGCGCGCCCTCTACCGCGCCGCTCAATGGTGTTCGAGTGCGGCTAACATAGAGGAACTCGCCGGAATTCTCGCTGCGCGGCAGTATCTGGCGCTGGACGGCGAATTGCTGCTTCCCGGCCTCACCGGTCTGTTGGCGATTGCGCCGGGCGAGGTGGTGGAGGTTGGCGACCTGCTGCTTTTCGAAGGCCGTGCCGCGACCTTCCCCTGGCAGAGCCACGCGCTGTGGTTCTACAGCCAGATGGTCCGATGGGGTGACTGTCGCCACACGGACCTCAACGCCGCCGTTGCCCGTGACAGCTATCGCCCGGATATCTACAGGAATGCGCTGAAACCCGTCTTCGCGCCGTTGCCCGGCGCCAATCTGAAGGTGGAGGGAGCGCTGGCCGCCCCGCAATATGTCGGCGTCTCGAAAGGCCGGCTGATGCTCGGACCGGATGGCTTCTTCGATGGCAGGATCTTCGATCCGGACCGGATCGAAGCCTATCTGGCGCAACAGACCGTGGAATGACTGCTGCATTTTTGTGCCATGCATCACGCCGGCGCACATTCGGCAGGCATATTCCAACGGGGTCGCATTTTCGGCCATGCCTGTCGTTCTTGTGTTATCTACATGAAATTTATGTGAAATTTACCGAGCATAAAAACTGGCACGGTTTCTGCATTGCAATAGGCAAGTCCAGAGGGGACGCTGCAAGGCACCCAAAAAAGGTGCTGCAAGGACAAGCCGCTGTCGTAGATGTCATGGTCAGGCATCCTTCGACGGCGGCTTTTCCGTTTCGAGCGATACCCGGGCGCATCTGCCGCATCCTCTTTTGCGTATGCCGCGCCGTTTGCCGGTTGGCGAAGGTCGTGTGGTCGACTATCTACGCTTTATGAGAATTCGAAAGAGGATGGCATGAGCGCACTCACCAGAGACCAGGTTCTGGAAACCCTGAAGACCGTTCGCGGCCCGGATCTCGAACGCAACATCGTCGAACTCGGCATGGTGTCGGATGTCTTCATTTCCGATGGCAAGGTCTATTTTTCCATCACCGTTCCGGCTGAGCGCGCCCGCGAACTGGAGCCCTTGCGCCAGGCGGCCGAGCGTGCCGTCAAGTCCATGCCGAGCGTGAAGGGGGCTCTCGTCAGCCTTACGGCGGAAAAGAAGCCGGGCGCCCCGTCGGCGGCGCCCGCCCGGCCCCATGTCCATGGCCATCCCCATGCCCATGGCCCGGCGGCCGGCGCGCCGCAGCGGCCGGCCAAACAGAACATCCCCGGCATATCGGCGATCATTGCGGTCGCTTCCGGCAAGGGCGGCGTCGGCAAGTCGACGACGGCCGTCAATCTGGCCCTGGCGATGAAGGCCAACGGTCTGAAGGTCGGCATTCTCGACGCCGACGTTTATGGCCCGTCCATGCCGCGGCTTCTCGGCATCGCCGGACGCCCGCAGCAGATCGAGAACCGCATCATCGTGCCGATGGAAAACTACGGCATCAAGGCGATGTCGATGGGCTTCCTGGTCGATGAGGGAACCGCGATGATCTGGCGCGGCCCTATGGTCCAGTCGGCGCTGATGCAAATGCTGCGTGAAGTCGCCTGGGGCGATCTGGACGTGCTGGTGGTCGACATGCCGCCCGGCACGGGCGATGCCCAACTGACCATGGCCCAGCAGGTGCCGCTTTCCGGCGCGGTCGTTGTCTCGACGCCGCAGGATCTGGCGCTCATCGATGCCCGCAAGGGCCTCAACATGTTCAGGAAGGTCGAGGTGCCGGTCCTCGGCATCGTCGAGAACATGAGCTATTTCATCGCGCCCGACACCGGCGCGCGCTACGACATTTTCGGCCATGGCGGCGCGAAGGCCGAGGCTGAAAAGATCGGCGTTCCCTTCCTGGGCGAGGTTCCCCTGACGATCGCCATACGGGAGACCTCGGATGCCGGCACGCCGGTAGTGGTCTCCGACCCCGAAGGCCCCCAGGCCAGGGTTTACCGGGAGATCGCCGAAAAGGTCTGGCAGGGCCTGCAGTCGGCCTCCGGCCGCGCGGCTCCGTCCATCGTCTTCGAATAATCGGGAACACGAAACCGGCTGCCCCGCCGGCAGCCGGTTTCCGTAATTCGTCCGCCGCCCCAGGCGGACAGGGGCGGCGGGTTAGCGCGACCTCTTCTTATTTTTCGATCGCGATCTTGCGCTCCACGGGAGCCGTTCCCGGCTTCTTGGGAAGCGTTACGGTCAGCACGCCGTTCTCGAATTTGGCCGAGACGGCAGCCTCATCGACTGTCGCCGGCAGGCGCATCGAACGCTGAAAGCTGCCATAGCGCCGCTCGACGACATGGTAGTTGTCCTTGTCGTCCTTTTTTTCCATCTTCTTCTCGCCCTTCAGGGTGAGAACTCCGTTCTGGATGGAAAGATCGACGTCCTGCTCGCTGATCCCCGGCAGTTCCGCCGTCAGCGTGATTGCGTTGTCGTTTTCGGCGATATCGATCGACGGGGCGATGAATTTCTCGCCTTCGGCGCCGCTCAGCAGGCTTCGCTTGCCGAAGAAGCTCTCAAGGGCCTGGTCCATCTCCTTGCGCAAATCCGCGAAGGGGCTGTCGGACCAGAGGCTTGGAAGAAAATTCGACGATCTCTCGTTCATCATGTCCTCCATTGGAAATACCCAGCCGCCACGGTCGCAATGGTATGTGAAGATGATGGCAGCGCTTTGATGCAGGTCAATTTGCGACACGGCTTCTTGACCTTTTTCGGCTGATGACAGGGCCGGAGGTCGCACATAGAGTGGGTTCGTTAATTCCGCTTGCATTTTTTCCGGAAGCGGTGTTTGTCTCGCCGGCCAAAACGGGGACTTTGGGGCGCTATGAGAGTGTCTGCAATTTGATCAGAGCCTATCACGTGGATGGAAGGGCCGAGGTCATCCAGGCCGACGATGCGCGCCATGCGCTCGACGCGGATGTCTTGTGGCTCGATCTGATCCATCCGGATCTTGCCGAGGAAGCATTGGCCGAGCGTCTGCTCGGCGTTCCTCTGCCGACCCGCGAAGACCTGAAGGACATCGAACCGTCGAGCCGGCTTTACGTCGAGGACGGCGGCATTTACATGACCGCCTCGCTGGTGTGGAAGGCGGAAGCCGTCCTTGCCGAACTGACCGATGTCGCCTTCATTCTGGCCGGCAACCGGCTGGTCACCATTCGCTATGCTGAGCCGAGGGCTTTCGCGCTTTTCAGTTCCGCCCTGCTGCGCATGCCGGGAAAATACCGGACGGGTGCGGAACTCATGGCGCGATTGCTGGAAACGATCGTCGACCGCACGGCCGAAGTGCTTGAAATCGGCGTTGCCCGGCTTGACGAGCTTTCAACGACCGTATTCGTCGATCGCAAGGTCGCCAAGCGCCGCCCGCCGCGTTTTCTGGAAGACAAGCTGCTGGATATCGCCAGCCATCACCGCCTGGTCAGCAAGGCGCGCGACAGTCTGGTCTCTCTTTCCAGGCTGGTCGCCTTCCTCCGGTCCCTGCCCAAGGTCCGCGAGGACAAGGAGGCGGAGGAATTGTGCGGTATCGTCGCCCACGACATCCAGTCGCTGTCCGAGCACGCGGCTTTCGTCTCGAACAACATCACCTTCCTGCTCGATGCTTCCCTTGGCCTCATCAACGTCGAGCAGAACGCCATCATCAAGATCTTCTCGATTGCGTCCGTGGTTTTCCTGCCGCCGACGCTCGTCGCCTCCATCTACGGGATGAACTTCCAGTTCATGCCCGAACTGACATGGACCTACGGCTACGCCCTCGCTTTGCTGGCGATGCTGTTGTCCGCCATCATCCCCTTCTTGTTCTTCCGCTGGAAAGGCTGGCTCTGACGAGCCTGATTGCCCTATGACCCAGGAAAACTGCGAAAATCCGCACCAGAGCAAAAGCTGGCGAAGTCTGTTCACACTGGCGCTCGGCTCGGTCGGCGTCGTCTATGGCGATATCGGGACAAGTCCCCTTTACGCCTTCCGCGAGGCTTTGAAGCCGATCGGCCATGACGGCATCACGCGCGTCGAGATCATCGGCCTGATTTCGCTCATCATCTGGTCGCTGACGATCATCGTCACGATCAAATACGTGCTCTTCCTGCTGCGCGCCGACAACGAAGGCGAGGGCGGCACGTTGTCGCTGCTTGCCCTTCTGTCCAAGAATGCCGGCGGGCATGGCGCCGTCCTGATGGTTCTCGGACTGGTCGGCGCCGCGCTCTTCCTCGGCGATTCGATGATTACGCCCGCCCTGTCGGTGCTGTCGGCGGTCGAGGGCCTGAAGCTCGTGGCTCCCGACCTTGCGAACTACATCGTGCCGATTTCGGTCGGAATCCTCATCGGCTTGTTCGCGGTGCAATCCCATGGCACGGGAGCCGTCGCCAATTTCTTCGGCCCGATCACGGCGCTCTGGTTCCTCGTCATGGCAGCAGGCGGTGTTCTGCACATTGCCGACGATTTCTCCATCCTCACCTCCTTCAATCCGTGGTACGCGATCGATTTCATGCTCCGCGAGAAATTCCTCGGCGTCGTGGTACTGGGTGCCGTCTTTCTGACGGTGACGGGGGCGGAAGCACTTTACGCGGATCTCGGGCATTTCGGCCGCCGCCCGATCCAGTGGGCTTGGTTCGTGCTGATCTTTCCGGCGCTGGTGCTGAATTATCTCGGCCAGGGTGCACTGGTCATGAAGCACCCGGAGACCATTTCGGACCCCTTCTACCTGATGTTCCCGGAATGGGCGCTGCTTCCGGTCGTCATTCTGGCGACGGCCGCGACGATTATCGCCAGCCAGGCGGTCATCACCGGCGCCTTCTCCCTCGTGCGCCAGGCGATCCATCTCGGCTTCCTGCCGCGCATGCAGATCATGTTCACCTCGGAGACCCATACCGGCCAGATCTATCTGCCGTCGGTCAATGCGCTGCTGCTCTTCGGTGTCCTGGCCCTGGTCCTGCTGTTCGGAAGCTCCGAGGCGCTCGCCACCGCGTATGGCATCTCGGTCACCGGCGCGATGGTGGTGACCACCGTCATGGCGTTCGAGTTCGTCCGCACCCGCTGGAAATGGTCGCCGGCGCTGGCGACTGTCTCGCTGCTGCCGCTGCTGGCGCTGGAGCTCGTCTTCCTCGGCGCCAATATGCTGAAGATCCACGATGGCGGTTATGTGCCCGTGCTGTTTGCCGGCGGCTTCACGGTCGTCATGTGGACCTGGCGCAGGGGTACCTCGATCCTGTTCGCCAAGACGCGCCACGCAGATGTGCCGCTCCAGCCCTTTATCGTCTCCATCGAGAAGAAGAGCGAACATGCACCCGTTGCCGTTCCCGGCACAGCGATCTTCCTGACCAGCGATCCGGAAACCGCACCGGCCGCGCTGCTGCATAACCTCAAGCACAACCATGTTCTGCACGAGCGCAACATCATCCTGACCATCAGGACGGTGAACCGGCCGCGCGCCACACCGGCCGAACGCTTCGTGGTGGAAAACCTGTCGGAGCGCTTCAGCCGTGTCGAGATCCGCTTCGGCTTCATGGAAACCCAGAACGTCTCCAAGGCGCTCGCCAGCCTGCGCCGCGGCGGTCTGAAGTTCGACATCATGTCGACCTCCTTCTATCTCGGGCGACGCAAGCTGGTGCCCGACGCCAAGTCCGGCATGCCCTACTGGCAGGACCGCCTCTACATTTCGCTTGCCAATGCGGCGGCCGACCCGTCGGACTATTTCCGGCTGCCGGCCAATCGCGTGGTCGAGCTCGGTTCTCACGTCATCATCTGAGGCATCCTTGCCAATCACGAAAATGTCAGGCCGCCGGTCGTTTCCGGCGGCCTTTTTCGTGCCGGAACGGGCGACCGCGCCGGCGTCCGTTAACCATGCATCAAGGTTAATGCGAGATGTTTTTCTAATGTAGCCGTGGTCACGTGTGGAGTACCGGTTTTGCGTTCGAAAAGCCGTCTGTTGAAGCTGTCCCGTTCCCGTTTCGATAAATGGGCCTCGCCTGTCGTCTTCGGTCTGGTTTCCTGGCTTGCCTTCCCGTCCATCGCAGCGCAGGGCGATCTTGCCGGCCTGATCTCCGGCCAGGACAGGGGCTCTGCCAATTGGCGCATGGTGCTGACTGCGTCGCCTGCCGGCTCGCTGCATCAGGCCCAATTGGCCTTCGCCGAAACGGGTTCGTCGGCCCTGTCCGAAGAGAGCGGCATGCTGTTGCCCGATGGCCGGAAGATCGCCTTCGACGGCGGCAAGAAGGCCGCCGACCCGCGACCCGACGAGGATCGGGTGACGCGCGCGCTGAAAAAGGGCCGCGTCGTCGCAATCGAACCGATGTTGCCGCCGAGGGCTTTCACTGCCGGCTCCGTCCTGAAACGCACCAGTTCGCTGCTAGATCCCCGCAAGCGACCGTCGGAAGAGACGGCCTTCGTCAAGCCGAAGGGCAAGCCGGTCGAGCTCGCCAGCTTCTATTTCAAGAAGAAAGAGCCGAAATACGATCCTGGCGTGCCGAGCATGCTGGCTGGCCTCGTGACCAATCGCCACGCCGACGTGCTGGCGACCGCCTATGCGCCTTCCGATCCCGATTATGCCCGGGTCTCGCCCTTCGACGCGATCCTGAAGGACCGGCAGGAGGGGCGTTTCGTGCCCCAGATCGGACCGGATGACCACGCCTGGGCCGCAAGCGTTCTGCCGCCTTCCGTGTTTTCCGCCCGCGAACAGCAATGCCTCGCCTCCGGCATCTATTTCGAGGCGCGCGGAGAATCGGTGAAGGGACAGGCGGCCGTCGCCCAGGTGATTCTGAACCGCGTGCGCAATCCGGCCTATCCGGACACCATCTGCGGCGTGGTCTATCAGAACGAGGACTGGCGCAATCGATGCCAGTTTTCCTTCGCCTGCGACAACATCAAGGACCGGGTGAACTCCCAGTACCACTGGAAGGTGGCCCGCGAGGTGGCGCTGGCGGTCACGGCCGGCAAGATCTGGCTGAAGGAAGTCGGTTCGGCGACCCATTATCACGCTCTTTATGTAAGGCCGGCCTGGGCCCGCACCATGAAGAAGGTCGGCCGCATCGGCCTGCACGTCTTCTACCGCACCTATGGCGGCGGCTGGAGCTGATCCTCGCGGAGCCGGGTGTCATTTCGGCCCGCCCGCCCGCCGATTCCGCGGCCAAGTGACCCGGTTTGACCGCCGTCATGCAGCCCAAATCGGTACTTGCGACTTAAGTCTATGATTTTCCCCGGTTAATTTGTGGTGAAACTTGGGCCCTCAATGCCTTGACTATGGGGGCTCTCAAAATTATGGTGCGCCCGACTTCAGAACGGGCCGGAAGGGCATTTTCCTGCCGTTTCTTGTGTTCCTGGCGGGCCAAGCGGCTGCCTGACTCGGAGAACGGACGGAGGAAGCCATGACGGATGACGATCGGGAAGGTCTGGAAGAGCGTCGCAGGCGCCTTGCCGCCGAACTGGCGAAGCGGGGAGCCGAGGCGAGGGGTGACGAAGCCGCGGAGCAGAGTGCCGAGCAAAGCCGCAAGGGTTATGCTCAGGCCATGAAGCTTTCGAGCGAATTCATTTCCGCCATCGTCGTCGGTGCCATTCTGGGCTATCTCTTCGACCGTTTTATCGGCACGGCGCCGTGGGGCATGATTATCTTGCTGCTGCTCGGTTTCTGTGCCGGTGTGTTGAACGTGCTTCGTTCGGCGGGTGTCGTTTCGACGCCCCATCCGGCGGATCGCGGTGGGCAGACGAAGAATGGGCGTAACGACGGCTGAGGCCGGCTGGAGCGCAAGTCAGGCAGATCCCCGCCCATGCGGGCTAAAGCGAAAGAGACCATAAGGTGTCAAACGATCCGACTCATCAGTTCCTGATCCAGAAGATTGTGCCGATCGAACTCGGCGGAATTGATTTTTCGTTCACCAATGCGTCGCTCTTCATGGTCGCGACCGTCGCCTGCGCTTCGGGTTTCCTTTATTTCTCGACCTCGAACCGTGGCCTGATCCCGGGCCGTGCGCAGTCGGTCGCTGAAATGTCCTATGAGTTCATCGCCTCGATGCTGCGCGAAGGCGCCGGCAGCCACGGCATGAAGTTCTTCCCCATGGTCTTCTCGCTGTTCATGTTCGTGCTGACCGCGAACCTGCTCGGCATGATGCCCTACTTCTTTACAGTGACCTCGCAGATCATCGTCACCTTCGCGCTGGCTCTGTTCGTCATCAGTACGGTCCTCGTTTACGGTTTCTACAAGCACGGCCTGCATTTCCTGCAGATCTTCGTGCCGAGCGGGGTTCCCGGTTTGCTTCTGCCGCTGGTCGTCATGATCGAAATCATCTCGTTCCTGTCGCGTCCGATCTCGCTCTCCGTTCGTCTCTTCGCCAACATGCTGGCCGGACACATCACGCTGAAAGTTTTCGCGGGCTTCGTCGCCTCGCTGGGCGCGCTGGGCGCGGTCGGCATCGGTGGCGCGATCCTGCCGCTCATCATGACCGTCGCCCTGACCGGTCTCGAGTTCCTCGTCGCCTTCCTGCAGGCTTACGTCTTCGCGGTACTGACTTGCATGTACCTCAACGACGCAATTCACCCCGGCGGGCACTAAGGATAACCGACATTGGCGTCATCCGGCGTCAGTCATTTGCCGCAACAACCATCTCGAAGGAGTTCATTCATGGAAGCGGAAGCAGCAAAGTTCATCGGCGCAGGTTTGGCTTGCTTTGGCATGGCCGGCACGGCTCTGGGCCTCGGCAACATCTTCGGCAACTACCTGTCCGGCGCTCTGCGCAATCCGTCTGCCGCTGACAGCCAGTTCGGCCGTCTGGTATTCGGCTTCGCCGTTACGGAAGCTCTGGGCATCTTCTCGCTGCTCATCGCTCTCCTCCTCCTTTTCGCCGTCTGATAACGGCCGGAGTTTGGGATCACGGCGCGCCGTCCGGCGTCCGTGATCCTTGAGCATTTGAGAGTACACCTGGAGGTGAGCATGTTTGTGACCCCCGCCTATGCCGAGGAAGTACCGGCAGAGGGCCAGACCCACACGGAGACCGGCGTTCCCGGCGAAGCGGGTCATGGTGGCGGCGTATTCCCGCCATTCGACCAGACGACCTATCCGTCGCAGCTTCTGTGGCTGGTGATTACGTTCGGCCTTTTCTACGTGCTCATGCAGAAGGTCATCGTGCCGCGCGTTGGTGGCATTCTGGAAAATCGTCACGATCGCATCGCGCAGGATCTCGACGAAGCCTCGCGGCTGAAGTCCGAGGCCGATGCGGCGATCGAAACCTATGAGCGCGAACTCAGCGCCGCCAAGGCGAAGGCCGGCCAGATCGCCAGCTCCGCCCGCGACGCCGCCAAGGCAAAGGCCGATGCGGATCGCGCCGCCGTCGAGGCTGAACTCGCTGGCAAGCTTGCCGCAGCCGAAACCCGCATCGCGGACATCAAGGCCAAGGCATTTGCCGAGGTCGATACGATTGCCGTGGATACCGTGGGAGCCATCGTCGAGCAGCTCATCGGTGCCAAGGCAACCGCGGCCGACATCAAGGCTGCCGTCAGCGCTGCAGCCAAGCAGGGGGCATGACCATGCATTTCGATGCTACTTTCTTTGCCTTCGTCGGCCTTCTCCTCTTCTTCGCCCTGATCGTCTATCTGAAGGTTCCGGGCATGGTCGCAAAGTCTCTCGACGAGCGCGCCGACAAGATCCGCAACGAGCTTGCCGAAGCGAAGCGGCTGCGTGAAGAGGCTCAGCATGTGCTGGCCGAATACCAGCGCAAGCGCAAGGAAGCCGAAGCCGAGGCTGCGGCCATCGTCGCCGCTGCCGAGCGCGAAGCCGCTGCCCTGACCGCAGAAGCCAAGGTGAAGACCGAGGAGTTCGTTGCCCGCCGCAACGCGCTTTCCGAACAGAAGATCAAGCAGGCCGAGACGGACGCCGTCAATGCCGTTCGTGCAGCCGCCGTGGATCTCGCCGTCGCAGCCGCCGAGACCGTGCTTGCCAAGAAGGCCGATGCGAGCGTTCAGGACAACCTGTTCAAGGGGGCTCTGGGCGAAGTGAAGGCGCGCCTGAACTAAGTTCACTTTCAGGGTTAGATGTTTGAAACCGGGGCTGCCGCAAGGTGGCCCCGGTTTTCGTTTGAGCCAGCGTCCCGATATCGTCCGATGGACTTCCGGAAAAAACGGCGTTCGCCAGTTTGCCTTTCGGTCACCGTGACGTGGCTGTCAGCCCGTCTCCGTCTCCTCGGTTCCGTCCGTTCTGAACGGCCTGAAGCTCATTCTGTGCAGGGGGCAAGGGCCGTGAATGGCGATTGCCGCCCGATGCCGGGCCGTTCCATAGCCCGCATGTCCGGCGAAGCCGTAATGAGGATAAACGAGGCCGGCCCGTGCCATCATCCGGTCCCGGGTCACCTTGGCGAGAATGGAGGCGGCGGCGATCGAGACGGAGCGGGCATCGCCCTTGACCACCGCCTTGCCGCTGCAGGTGAGGCCACCGGGTACGTCCCGTCCGTCGGCTAGAACGTGCTGCGGCGGCAGGGCGAGGCCCGCAACTGCCCGGCGCATCGCATCAAGGCTTGCCTTGCGGATGTCCCGTTCGTCGATATGGCGAGGCGACGAAGAGGCGATCGACACGGTGGCGCAGTCGAGGATGATCTCGAACAGTGCCTCGCGCTGGGCGACTGTCAGTTTCTTGGAATCGTTGAGGCCCGAAGGAATGTTGCCGGGGTCGAGAATGACGGCTGCGGCCACCACCGGACCTGCGAGGGGGCCCCTGCCTGCCTCGTCCGTACCGGCCACGGGCGACAGTCCCTGTTTAATCGCCATCGCCTCGATCGAAAAATCTGGACCGAGGGAAAGCGCTTCGAAAAGGGTCGGAGAATCGGGCGGCGTGCGTTTCATGCGGCAGAAATCGCACGCCCACCCGATCTCCTGCAAGTCCCCGGCATCGATGTCCGTCAGGGGATACGGACCATCGTGGCGGTTGCCGGGAGACCTGTCATCCGGTGCGAGGCGGCGGATAGCACCGGAAGTCATGCATCCGGCCGGAAACCGGCCGGAGAAATCGAAGCCCTCGGCCCTTTCAGAGCAGCGACAGCTGAACGCCGCTTCCATCCGGCGGGGTGAAAAGGTCGTCGCGCAGATGCATGCTGCGGCGGATCATGCCGAGCCGTTTGGTGGCCATTTCGAAGCGGCGGCTGATCTGCCAGGCATAGGGACCGGCACCCTTCATCCGCTTGCCGAACTCTGCGTCGTAATCCTTGCCGCCGCGCATCGAGCGCACCAGCGACATCACGTGGCGATAGCGGTCCGGATAATTCTGCAGCAGCCAATCACGGAAGAGCGGGCTCACCTCATAGGGCAGCCGCAGCAGCACATAGCCGGCCTCGGTGGCGCCCGCGGCCTTGGCCGAATCCAGCACTCGCTCGATCTCGTGATCGTTAAGTGCCGGGATGACAGGGGCAACCAGCACGCCCGTCGGTATGCCGGCTTCCGAAAGCCCGCGGATCGCTTCCAGCCGGCGGCTCGGCGTCGAGGCGCGGGGTTCCATGCTGCGCGCCAGCTTGCGGTCGAGCGTCGTCACGGAAATCGCCACCTTGGCAAGCCCGCGCTCGGCCATCGAGGACAGGATATCGAGATCCCTGAGGATCAGCGCCGACTTGGTGACGATCGCCACGGGATGGTTCGCCTTGTCCAGCACTTCTAGGATCTGCCGCATGATGCGCCATTCCCGCTCGATCGGCTGGTAGGGATCGGTATTGGTGCCGATCGCAAGGGTCCGCGGCTTGTAGCCGGGTTTGGCGAGTTCCCGCTCAAGAAGCCTTGGAGCATCGGGCTTGGCAAACAGCTTGGCCTCGAAATCGAGTCCGGCCGACAGCCCCATGTAGCTGTGGGTCGGCCGCGCGAAGCAATAGATACAGCCGTGCTCGCAGCCCCGATAGGGATTGATCGAACGGTCGAAGGGAATGTCCGGCGACTCGTTGCGGGTAATCACCGTGCGCGGCTTTTCCACCTGCACCTCGGTCCGGAACGGCGGCATCTCCTCGAGCGTCGCCCAGCCATCGTCGAAGGCGACGCGCTCCTGGTTCTCGAAGCGGCCGGAAGGATTCATCCCGGCGCCCCGCCCGCGGCGGCGGTCGATCTCGATCCTGAGCCCCGAGGCCGAAATCATCGCATCGGCAATATCCGCCGTATTGGCAGGCTGGAAAGCAGCCTGCCCCACAAGAGACAGCTCGTTCATGTTTGCTCCTCGCGACTGCTCGCAGCGCGCCGTTGATGATTAAATTCCTAGCGCCAAAATGAGAACATTGCAAGAACAAAATTGAAAAATGGTCTGTGGCAATTGCTTGTGCGATGCGGTAAATCTAGCCGATGCTGACAGTGATTATGGAATGCCGCGATCAGGAACCCGAGCTGGCGCAAACGCTCGGCGTGCTGGTGGCGGGTGCGGTCGAGGGCCTAGTGAGCGACGTGGTGGTGCTGGACCACGGTTCGCGTGACGGCACGTCGCGGATCGCCGATGCCGCCGGTTGCCGCTTCTATGTCCAGTGGGACATCAAGGATGTCCTGCGCGCCGCCCGCGGCGAATGGCTGCTTCTGGTCGAGCCGGGCGCGCGGCCTGCGCATGGCTGGATCGACGAGATCGCGGAATATATCGGTCTCTACAAGGTTCCGGCGCGCTTTTCCCCCTCGCGTTATCACCGGCGTCCATTCTATCAGCGCATCGGCCGGCGGCTGCCGCCCCTGGAAAACGGTCTGCTGATGCCGAAGCGCCATGCCATCGCCGTGGCCAAGTCCGGCATGGAACTGGATCAGCTTGCCCTCGGCCACAAGCCGCGGCAACTGGCAAGCGAGATCATTCCGTCCTGGGTGGCGCGCCAGACGCGCGCCTGACTCGTCGTAAAGCGCCTCTAGCTTCCGCGCTTCAGATGCTCGTCGAGCCGGGGCATGATTTCCACGAAGTTACATGGCATGTGCCGGTAGTCGAGCTGGGCCTTGAGGATACCGTCCCAGGCGTCCTTGCAGGCGCCCGGCGATCCCGGCAGCACGAAGATGAAGGTGGCGTTGGCAACGCCGCCCGTCGCCCGGGACTGGATGGTGGAGGTGCCGATCTTCTCGTAGGAAATGCGGTGGAAAACGGCGGAAAAGCCGTCCATCTTCTTTTCGAACAGCGGCTCCAGCGCCTCCGGCGTCACGTCCCGGCCGGTAAAGCCCGTGCCGCCGGTGGTGATGACGACGTCGATCTCGGAGGAGAGCGTCCAGGCATGGACCTGGCTGTAGATGCGCTCCCGGTCGTCGGTCACGATCGCCCGGTCGATCAGAAGGTGGCCGGCCTCGAGAATACGCGCCGCCAGCGTGTCGCCTGACTTGTCGTCGGCCGGCGTACGGCTGTCGGAAACGGTCAAGACCGCAATGCCGACCGGAATGAAGGGGCGCGTCTCGTCTATACGGCTCACAATGGTTCTCCCGAAACTTGACGGCACGACCGGGAACTTGGCATCCCGAATGAAGATGAATACCCCGGCGTCAAGCCGTGCGCGTCGCCTGAAAATACCAGTCGGGGCGCTTCCGCGAAAGCCGGGTTGCGGCGGCTTCGGCTGCGGCATGATCGCCATAGAGCCCGAAACATGTCGCACCCGAGCCGGACATCCGGATGAGAAGAGCCCCGCTTTCCGAAAGCATCTGCGATATCTCGGCGATCTCGGGCAGGATTGCGCGGGCAGGAGGCTCCAGATCGTTGCGGGCCGAAGCGAGCAAGGCGATCCATTCGGTGGCATCGGAGCCGGTCGGCGTCGCGCCGATGGGCGAATTGTTCTTCTCCTGAAGGCGCCGGAAGATTTCCGGCGTCGAGACGCCCTTCATCGGATTGGCGAGCACCATGGAAAGGGCGGGCACGGCGGGCAGCGCGACAATGTCCTCGCCGATGCCGCGGGCGCGAAGGGGACGGCTGGAAAGACACATCGGCACGTCGGCGCCGAGCCGGAGTGCGAGGGCAAAAAGCGCGTCTTCAGGAAGGGAGGCGCCCCAGAAACGAAGGAGACCGCGCAACGTCGCCGCAGCGTCCGCCGAGCCGCCGCCGATGCCTGACGCGACCGGCAGGTTCTTCTCGAGCCGGATCGCAACCGGCGGCATGGAGACGCCTTTCCCTGCGAGCGCGGCGCGCAGCAGGTCCCGCGCCTTAAGGACGAGATTGCCGTCCTGGCCGGTCGCCTCCGGCGAAAGCAACGGGCCGAATCGGCCGCCCAGCGTAAAACTGTCCCGATCCGCCGGAAGGAAGCTCAGCCGGTCGAAGGCATCCACGGCGAATGTGACGATGCTGTCGAGCAGATGATAGCCGTCCGCGCGCTGCCCGGTCACGTGCAGCGCGAGATTGATCTTGGCGGATGCCGTCTCGACAACCTCCGCCTCATCCGTCTGACTGCCTGTGATCACGGTGTCAGGATTTCTTCTCGGGAGTGGGCTCCGGCGGCTTTTCGACCGGTGGCGTGGCCGCCTTGGCCGCATCGGCTTCGATCGGCGGCAGGCCCTTGTCGATCTTCGCCTGGATCTTCGGGATTTCGGCTTCCTCGGGCTTGGAGGCCAGCGCCCGCTTCCACTGATAGGTGGCCTCGAGCTGACGGCCGACCCGCCAGTAGGCGTCGCCGAGATGATCGTTGATCGTGGCGTCGCCGGCCTTCAGCTCGACGGCGCGCTCCAGTTCGGTCACCGCTTCGTCGAAGCGGTTGAGGCGGAAATAGGCCCAGCCGAGCGAATCGACGATGTAGCCGTCATCCGGGCGAAGCTCGACCGCCTTGCGGATCATGTCGAGGCCTTCGTCCAGGTTGCGGTTCATGTCGACCCAGGAATAGCCGAGATAGTTGAGGACCTGCGGCTGGTCCGGATTGAGTTCGAGCGCCTTGCGGAAGTTCGGCTCCGCCTGGTCCCACTTCTTCAGCCGTTCATAGGCGATGCCGCGCTGGAAGAAGATCGACCAGTGACCCTTCTGCGGTGCGTTGCCGATGATCTTGACCGCCTCGTCGTAGTTTTCCGCCATCGCCGCATAGTCCTTGGCGTCGGACAATACGCTGCCATAGGCAAGATAGCTGCGGATATCGGACGGATCGGAGGCAATCAGCGACTTCAGGTGCTTTCGCGCTTCCTCGACCTTGCCGGTCTCTGCGAGCGTCAGCCCCAGTTGCAGTTCGGAGATGCGACGCATCGGCGAGGAGGCCGGCACCTGGCTGTAGAAACGGATTGCCCGTTCCGGCTGCTTGGCGCTTTCGGAGATACCGCCGAGCAGGATCAGCGTGTCGGCGCTGTTCTTGTCCAGAGCATGCGCAAGCTGCAGATAGAGCATGACGGTGTCTTCCGCGCCGTCCCTATTGAGCGCGCCGCCGATGGAGAAGAGCACGCCTGCCGCACCTTCGCTCGCCGTCTTGACAAGCATCTCGGGCTTTTCGCCCTTCGAGATGCGGTCGCGCAACGCCTTGAACGGCGCGTAATTCGTAATCATCTCGTCGCCGGCGGAAATGGCGTCGAGCGCCTTCTGCTTGTTGCCGGCCTGGGCTTCGAGGGCGGCAAGCGACATGACCGCGCGCATGAAGGTGTCGGGCGCCGTCGCGCCGCCGGCCCGGTCTGTCACGGTTTCGTTGAAGTGGCGCCGCGCCGCATCGACATCGCCGATCACGCTGGCGATCGCGCCCGCATTGTAATTCTGGAAGATGCCGTACCAGTTCGGGCCCTTCAGGCCTTCCACCATTGCAAGCGCTTCCTTGCCCTTGCCTTCGCCGACCTTGGCCCACGCGGTCAGCAACTGGTTCATCAGCCGGTCGAGATCGTTCGGTCCGGTATAGGTCAGGATCTTCTGTGCATCGGCATATTTGCCGTCGCGGAGATCCCGCAGAGCCCGCGCAACCGACGTCACCCGATCCACAGCCGCGTCATGCTTCAGTTCTTCGGCAAGCGCCACGCCTTCATCGTAATCGCCGTTCATGAACAGCGCGATCATCAGCCGTTCCTGGATGTCCAGTTCGGCGGGCGAGAAGGTGAGGGCCTTCTTGTAGAAGGCGATGGCGTTGGCATAATCGCGGTCCGCATCGGCCGTTCTTGCGGCGAGAAATGCGCCGGCAAAGGTATCCACGCTGCCGATATCGAACGTCTCGGTCTGAGCCTTGTCCTCGGCGAAGGCCGTGGTGGCGGCCATGCCCGCCTGCATGATCGAGACCAGGAGCGAAAGCGCCGTGCCGGTAAGAAGACGGAGGGCAAAGCTTTGCCGCATGAATGAGCCTTTCAAGAATCGATAAGGAGGCGAGCAGGATGGCATCTGCCCCATGATCCGCCATGTTTCGCCCAACAGCATGGCTTTTTTGAAGCAGCCCCGCAAGGCGATGTCACGGCTTCGATCCGCGCGAGGTCAGTTCACACGGGCGATGCAGAAGTCGATGACATCCAGCAGTGCGGACTTGTAGGCCGTATCGGGCAGGGGTGCCAGCGCATCGCGTGCAATCGTGCCGTAATGCAGGGCGCGGGCGATCGTATCGTTAAGCGCGCCGTATTTGGTAATCAGGCCGAGCGCCTTTTCAAGCCGCGCGTCGTCATTTTGCCCGCCTTCGATGGATTCGCGCCAGAATTCCCGTTCGGCCTGCGTGCCGCGGCGGTAGGACAAAATGACCGGCAGGGTGATCTTGCCCTCGCGGAAATCGTCGCCGACATTCTTGCCGAGATCGGCTGCCTTTCCGCCGTAATCCAGGGCGTCGTCGACTAACTGGAAGGCAAGGCCGAGATTCATGCCATAGGACTTGAGCGCATTGCGGCCGGCCCTGTCGGCCCCGGCGATGATCGGGCCGACTTCCGCCGCGGCGGCGAAAAGCGCTGCGGTCTTGGCGCGGATGACCGAGAGGTAGTCATCCTCGGTGGTTTCCATGTTCTTGGCGACGGAAAGCTGAAGCACCTCGCCCTCGGCGATCACCGAGGCCGCCGAGGACAGGACGTCGAGCGCGTCGAGCGAGCCCACTTCCACCATCATGCGAAAGGCCTGGCCGAGCAGGAAGTCGCCGACGAGAACGCTTGCCTGGTTGCCCCAGATCATCCGGGCCGTGGACTTGCCCCGGCGAAGATCGCTTTCGTCCACCACGTCGTCGTGCAGCAGGGTGGCGGTATGCATGAACTCGACGCTGGTCGCGAGCTTCACGTCGCCGTCGCCCTGATAGTCGAACAGGGCGGCGGATGCGAGCGTCAGCATGGGGCGCAGCCGCTTGCCGCCGGACGAAATCAGATGGTTCGCGACTTCCGGAATCATCTGCACGTCGGAACCGGCCTTCGACAGGATCAACTGGTTGACCCGTTCCATGCCTGGTTTCGTCAGGTCCACCAGAGGCTTGATGGAAGCCTGTTTGTTTTTGTTTTCCTCAAGCGGTATGACTACGCCCAACGTACCGGACTCCTGTTCAATTCTCGCGGCGACAATAAAAAGCGGCGGCATGAACGGCAAGTCCCGAATTGGTCGGTGACGCCGATTTGAAAGGGGTTTCCAGCAAAATGCACGAGCTTATCCGCAGCAACGACGCCGTTCTCCTCTCCTTTGCCGAAAGTCTGCTCAAGGACGCGGGCATTTCCTGCATGATCGCCGATCAGGCCATGAGCATTCTGGAGGGGTCGCTCGGCATGCTGCCGCGCCGTCTGCTCGTCGCCGACGAACGGGCGGAGGAAGCGCGGACGCTGCTGGTGGATGCAGGCCTTGCCAACGAATTGCGGGACGAGGACCGATAATCTTGCCGAGCGTGGCCGCCGATACCGTCGATGCCTTCCATCGGGGGCGCTTTCATCTGGTGCAACCGAAGGGCAGGGGCCACCGTGCCGGCATGGACGCCATGCTGCTGGCCTCCCTGGTCGACGCGCAAAAACCGTTCCGCCTCGCCGATCTCGGCGCCGGTGCAGGCGCCGCAGGCCTGGCGGTCGCCGCACGGCTCGACGATGCCGAGGTGACGCTGGTCGAGCGTTCGCCGGATATGGTTGCCTATGCCAGAAAGAGCCTGGACCTGCCCGAAAATGCCGCGCTCCGCCGGCGGGTTCGGGTCGTCGAGGCCGATGTTACGCTGACCGGACGGGCGCGCGTCGCGGCGGGTCTTTCCGATGACAGTTTCGACCATGTCATCATGAACCCGCCCTTCAACGATGCCGGAGACCGCAAGACGCCGGATACCCTGAAGGCGGAAGCGCATGCGATGACGGAAGGCCTGTTCGAAAGCTGGATCAGGACGGCGGGCGCGATCATGGTGCCGGGAGGGCAGTTGTCGCTGATCGCCCGCCCGCAATCGGTCGCCGAGATCATTGCCGCCTGCGGCCGGCGCTTCGGCGGACTGGAGATCACCCCCGTCTATCCGCGGGCCGGAGAAAATGCGGTGCGCATCCTGGTCACCGCCATCAAGGGTTCGCGCGCGCGGCTGAACTTCCGCTCGCCGCTTCTCATGCATGACGACCCCGAAAGCCACAGGTTTTCCGCCTTCGTCGACGATCTGAACAACGGCCGCGCCGCCTATCCGCGGGGCTGAGGAAGTCGGCCCGGATTTCGTGCCGTTTCGAAGAAGTGTCCCCAACTTTGACCGCCTTCTCCACCTCTTTCCCCTGCGGATTTGACGGCTGGTGCTTTCGACGATAAGCGACCGGACGGATAGGCATTGCGCCTGCCGCCAATCTTCCTACATGTGTCGAAGCACGTAACAGGACAGTGAGCGATTTTTGATGGCCGGATGGTTGAAGCGCCTTTTGCCGAAGAGGTTTCGGAACGATAGCGTGGTAATTCCCGTGGTGCGCCTGCACGGCGCGATCATGAGCGGGGGCGGCAAGTTCAAGCCGCATCTCAATCTTGCGAGCGTCGCTCCCATGCTGGAGAAGGCCTTCTCGAGGAAGGACAGCCCCGCTGTCGCCTTGTCGCTCAATTCGCCCGGCGGTTCGCCGGTGCAGTCGCGATTGATCTTTGATCGCATCCGCGCGCTGGCCGAGGAAAAGCACAAGCGCGTCCTCGTTTTCGTCGAGGATGTCGCGGCGTCCGGTGGCTACATGATCGCGCTGGCAGGCGATGAGATCATCGCGGATTCGACCTCCATTGTCGGTTCCATCGGCGTCGTTTCCGGCGGCTTCGGTTTCCCGGAACTCCTGAAGAAGATCGGTGTCGAAAGGCGTGTTTACACCGCCGGCGAGAACAAGGTGATCCTCGATCCCTTCAAGCCGGAAAAGGAAAGCGATATCGAATACCTGAAGGCGCTGCAGATCGAGATCCACCAGGTCTTCATCGACATGGTGAAGGACCGCCGCGGCAGCGTGTTGTCCGATGATCCCTCGCTCTTCTCCGGCCTCTTCTGGACCGGAAGGCGCGGGCTCGAACTCGGCCTCGTCGACAGCCTGGGCGACATGCGCAGCGAGATCAAGAAGCGCTATGGCAAGGATGCCAAGCTCGAACTCGTCTCCGGCGCCCGCGATTTCTTCGGCCGGCGTGTGCCGGGTGTTTCCGTCGCGACCGACGGCATGGGCGAGATCGCCGCAGTCGCCGTCTCCGGTCTTGCCGAAACGCTGGAAGAGAGAGCATTGTGGAGCCGTTACGGGCTCTGACATCGCGGGAGGAACATGTCGCGGATCATCTTTTTCATCGTTCTTGCCGGCGGGATCTACTGGTTCTACCGTCGTTTCGTGAGCGATGCCGAAAAGCTTTCGGCAAAGTCGAAGCGTGTGCACAAGGAACGCCGCAATGCTGCCCATGGCACGCTGGTCAAGGATGAAAAGACCGGCGAATACCGTGTCCGACACGAGGACGAATAGAAGGCTGGCTTGCCCTGTCTCTAAGTTGACGGTATGTGTATCGACAATGTTGATACATTGCCTCTTCAGTGGTAGGGTAAGTGCCGTCAGCCGATGAGGGTTTCCGAAAATGCGCGTCACGGTCAGGAAGTGGGGAAATAGTGCTTCGGTGCGTATTCCGGCTGCGGTTCTGGATGCGGCGAACTTGAAGCTCAACGCCGAAGTTGATGTCCGTGAGGAAAACGGAAGGATCGTGATTGAGCCCTTGAGGGTGACTTCCTACGATCTGAACGAACTTCTGTGCGGTATTTCCGAACACAACCTGCATTCCGAGGAGGATTTCGGCGCTCCTGTCGGCAAGGAAATGCTCTGATGGGGCCTTCCTACGTGCCTGAAGCAGGGGACGTTGTCTGGCTGCATTTCGACCCGCAGGCTGGTCATGAACAAGCCGGACATCGGCCGGCCGTGGTCATTAGCCCTAAGGCTTATAACGGTAAGACTGGTTTGATGCTGTGTTGTCCGATGACGACGCGGGTCAAGGGTTACCCCTTTGAAGTGGTGCTTTCAGGCGCGAGACTAGGCGTTGCACTATCCGACCAGATCAAGAGCCTCGATTGGCGTGCCCGAAAGGCTGAATACAAAGGGCAGGTCCAGCTAGCCGAGCTAGCCGAGATCAGGGCGAAGGCGACGGCACTGATCGGGCATTGATATAAGACGTCCTGCGGTCAAAATCCTTGACCCCTTCGCCCCGTCGTGGCACCAGACGGGCCACCTTTGCAAGACAAGCTCCGGACGAAATTCCCATGACCGAGACCACCATCGCCCCGCATATGGACCCCAAGCGCTCGTTTCAGGCCCTGATCCTGACCTTGCACAACTACTGGGCCGACAAGGGTTGCGCGGTTCTCCAGCCCTACGACATGGAAGTCGGCGCCGGTACCTTCCATCCGGCGACGACGCTGCGCGCGCTCGGTCCCAAGCCGTGGAAGGCGGCTTATGTCCAGCCCTCGCGCCGTCCTTCCGACGGCCGCTACGGTGAAAACCCCAACCGCCTGCAGCACTATTACCAGTATCAGGTCATCCTGAAGCCGAACCCGTCGAACCTGCAGGAACTCTACCTCGGCTCGCTCGCGGCCATCGGCCTCGATCCGCTGCTGCACGATATCCGCTTCGTCGAGGACGACTGGGAAAGCCCGACGCTCGGCGCCTGGGGCCTCGGCTGGGAATGCTGGTGCGATGGCATGGAAGTCAGCCAGTTCACCTATTTCCAGCAGGTCTGCGGCATCGAATGCTCGCCGGTCGCTGGCGAACTGACCTATGGTCTGGAACGCTTGGCCATGTACGTACAGGGCGTCGACAACGTCTACGACCTGAACTTCAACGGCCGCGAAGGCGACGAGAAGATTTCCTATGGCGAGGTCTTCCTGCAGGCCGAGCAGGAATATTCCCGTCATAACTTCGAATATGCCAACACCGAAATGCTGCACCGCCACTTCATCGATGCGGAGAAGGAATGCCAGGCGCTACTGGCCGCCGGTGCGCCGGGTGACAATGCCAACCAGATGCTGCACAAATGCGTTTTTCCGGCCTATGACCAGTGCATCAAGGCATCGCACGTCTTCAACCTGCTGGATGCTCGCGGCGTGATCTCGGTCACCGAACGCCAGAGCTACATCCTGCGCGTCCGCACGCTCGCCAAGGCCTGCGGCGAGGCCTTCCTGCTCACCGACGCCGGCGGCGCAAATTTCGGCAAGGCTGCCTGACACAGGCAGGGGCGGCAGGCGAATTTCGCCCGCGTGGCCGAATCTACACTTATTTCAAGTTGCAACGGCCGGGAAGACATTGTCTTCTCGGCCGTCATACTTTCAAGCATAGATTCGGTATCTTCTTTGAAACACGCCCCTTTTCCCGAGCCTTCCCCGTTCGTTACTCTGCCGGGTAAGTGGAGACGTCTTTTCGCATGGCTTCTCCTCATCGCCTTGCTGCCGCTTCTGACCGCCTGCAATGATTTCGACGAGGAGTTCTCCGTGCGCTCCGCCGAGAGCACCGTTACCGTGTCCCGCGACGGTTTCGCGCGCGTATCGGAGACATTTCTGGTTCGGGCGCTGGTTCCGCTGAACTATGGCGGTGTCTATGTCGACATACCCCAACGTTTCGTCGACGGGGAGGGGGCGCCCATTGGAGAGACTTCCTGTTGTTGGCCGCGCGCCGCGAGGGGCGTGACGAACACTACTTCCTCGAAAATGGAGTCCGGGGCCGCTCGATCTATATTGGCGAGAGACATTGCAAGCGTTGCAGTCCGGACCTGCCGGTCGGGATGAACGAGATCGGGATCGAGTACCGGCTTGGCAGGTTGGTGCGCGAGGAGGCGGGGCGTCAGATCCTTGCTCTGCCTGCTTACTTGGGAAGTATCCACGACCTTAGGTCCTGTTGACAAAGTATGGCAGCCATATTTTTGCGGC
>NZ_JAGGCS010000013.1 GCF_022884085.1 Paenirhizobium cremeum | reverse complement strand
TATGACATTCCCCGGATTGAAATCTGGAAGTAAAAGCCACAGCCGCGGTCGCGCTTGCCCGGCTCGACGAGCGCATCGCCCGCTCTCCCGTCGGCGAGGGCTTTCTCGAGCGCTCGCATTTCCTCGACGCGCACGCCTCGCTCTGGGTCGATGGCGAACTTGTCCATCTCGAAGACCTCGTCCTGCATGACACGCTCCGGGACATCCGTGCTCCCACCCATGAACTCACCATCGCCCGCGACATCCTGAAAACCCGACGCCGCATCGCCGCTCATCCAGCCACCTGGGCACTCTCGAGCCCCGGCCTCGCCTCCCTCCGCGGGCAGGCGTGGCCTGCAGCATCATTGGGTGGAGACGGAGAGGGGGTGCCGGATGGGAATGTTGAGGTGAGCGATACTCCGGCTGGGGTAGGGGAGGCCGAGCATCCCGACATTGATGATCTGGGTGATGCGTTTGCCGCGATCGATGCGGTGCTGGCCCGGTCCGAGGCCGCGATCGAAGAGGCCAAGAAGCCGGGACGTGTGAAGAACGCTCCGGATAAGGATCCCTTCGTCTACGATCTCGACTGGGATGAGGACGAGCGGCTGGCGGATTGGCAGGCTGTGCTGGCGCGGACCCAGGATCTGCCGCCGGTCCTGCAGTTCATCTTGGCGCTCGACGCCTGGAATGAAATCGCCGTGCTCCAGCATGCGCCTTGGCTCGGTCGGCTGCTGGCTGCCTCGATCCTGCGCGAGGGCGGCGTCACTACCGGTGGCCATCTCGCAGCGATCAATGTCGGGCTCAAGGCTATTCCCGTCGATCGGCGCCGGCATCGTGATCGCGAGACGCGGTTGCTGGCCATAGCAAGGGCGCTGACGGTTGCCGCCGAGACGGGGCTGAAGGAGCATGACCGGCTGGTGCTGGCGCGGCAGATGATGATGCGCAAACTGGAGGGGCGGCGGACGTCGTCCAGGCTGCCTGAGTTGGTCGACCTGGTCATGGCGCGGCCGCTGATCTCGGCCGGCATGGTGTCGAAGACGCTCGAGGTGACGCCGCAAGGCGCGCGGCGTATTGTTCGGGAACTTGGTCTTCGCGAGATGACGGGCAGGGGGAGGTTTCGGGCCTGGGGAATCTTGTAGTGGTTAGGCTGGCAGTTCCGAAGGCCTCATAAGGTATTTTTTGATAAACTTGAACGCAAACTGCGCGCTCACATGAACTGCGTAAGCTCTAAAATCATCATCCTTCGTCGTATCTGCGAAATCTGATACAGCTTTGGCCGCGAATGCGATTGGCCGAGGTCTGGAGCAAGTTTCCGCGGCCATCATCAAGCCGTAGGCTTCCATTTCTACACCATGAAGCTTCCGGTTCTGGCTCTTGATTTCTTGCACGACAGCCTCATCGCCCAAGACGGAGGCACCACTTGCTACTGCTTCCACATAGCAGCTAAGCGACTCACGAGGCTTCGTCCCAGTAAATGATGATCTAATGGATGCTAGAAGCTCTTCGTCTTTCGACGCTTGGATGAGAAGCGGCCTGATATCTGGACTGATCCTTAGTTGATCAGGGTTCGCGGAAAACCGTGGTTTACCCTCGATCACTTCGTACTTTCCAGACCCCCAGTCCCAGCTAGGGTCGGCTATGAGAATATCGCCTAACTGCACTCGCCCTCTTAACCCCCCTGTAATACCGGTCATTATCATGTGCTTCGGTCGATACAGGTCGATGATCTTGGATGAAAGAGCTGCGGTCGCTGCCATGCCCATCCTACTAGATGTTGCAGCGACGAGGCGTTTAGATGCCGCGCCTACCTGAAGCGTCGCTTCGTGATACGTCGTCCCATCCTGTTCCGACTGATACGATGACCAGTCTAATGGGAGCTGCAATACGCCGCTTAACTCGTCGTCCAACGCTGTTACAAGAGCTATGTCGCAAGCCCTGGCTTTTCTGGGGCGGCTGACAATCGAGTTGAGCGCGGATAGGATGTACCTCACTCGTCCCCTAAGCTGATTCCGCCAAGTCTCACTGGCGCTGTCGTAGTTGATAATGCCCCACAACTCACCTGTATCGTCACCAGCAGTCGCAACGGCTTCTGCGTTTCCAGAGATCGTAACGACGTAAGTTGGCACAAAGAACGACGGGCGAGATATCAAGGAGCGAACGAAGTCTAAACCCCCACCAGCCGTGGGAGCGAGGTCTGCTCGATCTGGGATATGCAGATCCACAATGAGTAGGTCGACGGCAGACCGTCGCAAAATTGCCTTAGCGGCGTTAGCATCAGTACAAGTCTCTATATCTGAGAGAGAAATTCCGTCAACTGAAGTCAAGGTTGCTACAATATTTCGCAGTTTATGAACGTCATCTTCTACTATCAGTATATTCATGTCATAATTCCAATGTATCTATGCTTTTTATTGCGAGGCGCAGATGATCTCTCCACTCGTCGCTGGTGGCATTAAAATATACAGAACCGCGATAAATGCCCCCGAATTCTGTTGCCAGATCTTCATCCAAAGTGGAAAGCGTCGTCGCTTCGCTGCCTGAGCCAAAGGTGTCGAAGCCAGTCACCACGACCACCGGATAGCCCAATAAACGCCTCTTCATTTGGCGCAGCAACTCGCGGCCGCCCAACTTCATAGGTCGCCCGCCGTCCGCTCCAGGTTGGATGTCATATGTGGGTAGCGTCATATCAAGAATGACCAATGCAAACTCTGATGAACTGAGTGAACGCAGCCCAGACTTGTATGATCGGGCACGCTCGATGTGATGGTCAGGCAGTTCTGCTACGAGGAAGGAGCCTATTCGTTCGCCTTTGAAGTCATCGTCCTCAATGAGAAGGATCTTCATTTGATAATTGCCTTCGCTTCCATACCAATAACAACGCAATACGATGCAGCGGTCTCGTACCCAAATGACAATGTATACTTGGATAGTAAGTCATGCTTCAAAATTCGAACAATCTTAGCGTATCCGGATCCTCCTTCAGTAGTGGCCAGGCCACGAGCACTGATTTCGGTTTCCAAAATGTCCCGCAGCTCTCTCAGGCGCAAATTCCGCTGTTCGTAATCGACAACCTCCATGCATGAATTTGTAAGTCGTAATTCTAGCCAACCAGAATCTACCTTAGTCGACAGGGAAATGGCTGGTCGCCGACCACTGAAACCACAGTGCTTGATGGCATTATCGAGCGCAGTGAACACCATGTAAACCAGACTTTCCAGCGTGCGACCACGGCACTCGAATGTGACCTCATCAGTTCGAGTGAGCTCGATGTCGAGGTTCGGGTGGCAAGCCCGAATACTCTCGGTGGCAACTTCAACTGCGACACCGAATTCGTAGTCTGGTCGCTCAGTACCTCGAGCAAGAGTGAACCAGTTCGCCACACTCGCGACGTTTACCGATAGCTGCGTCCGTGCGGCAGCGATCGCGTCTCTGATAGGCAGTACATGTTGTTCAGCTAGCTGTTTCGTAAGATCCCGCTCTAGTTCATCGGTAAGCGAATGCACGGTGGTTTGAAAATCTCCTTCAATGAACCGCCGAACCTGCACTAGGGTCTGTTCTAAAACATCCCAGAACTGGTCGATGACTTTATCCATAAACAGGTCAAAGCTTGTTTCGGCCGAGATCTCGCTCTGAATCTTCAAGCTGTCTGGTTCAAAAGTCTGGAATACGAATAGTCCCTCCGGGAGTTGTTCAGATCGGACCTGGACCCGTTTGCGAACCAAGTCCTCAATGGCTGCATCAATCTGCTCGGAGAATTTAGCCAGTCTGTTGGCAAGCCAACTCGCAAGTTGATGGTCATCAATAGCAAGCCGGTTGGCCCAAAATTCATCCGGGACGTAGCGACCCTTGTCACGCTGAGTGACAAGGGTCTGCATTTCAAAAGCGCTCCGGAGCTGGTTTCCCATCGTCCCGTGCCGTACACGAGTACTTAAATATGCCTCAAGCCCATACTCTTGGCTCGATATAAGTAGCCGCATCACATCATTCACAAGACGGTGAAATTGAAGGTCACTTTCGTTTGCTGGTAGATCGGGAAACATCACTCTGATCCCGTCGGCGTTCACTTCCGAAAGGATGCGCTGTACCTTGCGCATAAGCTCCACTCGCTCGCTGCTGGGGGTGCCCTCGGAGAGTGTCGCTGTCAATCGAATATAGGCATCACGCAGCGTCTTCTCTGCTTGTCGCTTGATGCCCTCTGTGTCGACATAAATCTTGGTCCGTTCAACCTGCTGAAATCGCTCTCGAACGACTCTCCGACGAGTTATTTCCCTGATTTCATCGAGGTATCGCTGACGATCGCGAGGGTCTATTTCCGAAAGGATTCGGCAGATTTCCAGTCGCTCTAACTCAGCCTGTGCCGCGTTATCGACGGAGATAAAGCGATCTAGCACCGGTGGCGAGCAAACTTGATCTAGGAAGATGGGAAGGAGGCTCGCATCTTCATCGTCAGCGCTCAGATTGATTTCTGAGGGGCGCTCCATGCCGCGGCTCAGCACATATTCCTCTGCGGCGTCAGCTTGCGCGCCAACGTCTGTACCTCCTCCGAACCGGTTGTGTATGTAATGGCAGATAGACAAAGCTATCTCTTCGTATGGAGGCCGCGAGCCCGCCTCACTAAGCTGCTGCAATAGAGGTTCTATCTTGAAAAGAGGGTGCAGGCGCTCATTACGTCGATGTGCTCTTGCCGCAACACGTAAAGCGTCTTTCAACCGATTGTTCGAGGCGAATGCAATGAAGAGCTCTCGAAGCGCATCGTTCGCGACGACATCGAGCTCATTTGCTTCGAGACTCGAAAGTATATTGATCGCCTCGGATTGTCGACCCAGTCTAGACAATGCCCTGGCTGCATAGAGGGCTGCTCTCTCAGGTGGCAGTCGCACTAGCAAATTTTCATTCAATTCTTCTTTGCCAAAAAGGGAAATCGCATGCTGCAATTCTATGGCTAGCGAGTCACTGAATCGGTCTCTCGCGGCGTCTAGCACGGCGGATTCGTCTGGCACGGGCAACAGTCTTAATTGCCTCGGAGTAATTGTTCGAGAGTTGAGTGCTGCGAACACGTGGTCAGGTTCGATCGAAGTGCTGTCTGAATCAGAGAAGAGGGTCCGAACCACAGTGGCTAATGGGCGGTGGGCTCCTGACAAGCCTTCCCTTGAGAGGGAGGCGAACGCAGTTTGTTCATCTTCGGAAAAGGTGATGATTGCTGAAATGTGCCGCACGATGTCAGCTGTTCGAACCGGGAGTTCCGGACTGCACTCAGACCTGATTGTAGCATGTGCCAGCAACGTATACAGGCCGCAGCTTGAGGGATCGTCTGAGATCTGCCGACTTAGCTCAGCTGCGGCTAGATCGTATTCACCTCTGGTGTATAGATCAGCAGCGTCAGTATCAACACGCGAGAGCAAATTTGATATTTCGTTGGGGTCTAGAGTTTCGTTTATGAGTTCTAGTCTGTAGTCACTTATCAAACTGCGAAGCCGATTTACCGCCAACAATATGAAGGGGCGTAGGCCCGGATTCTGCCGGCTTTGCACTGTCAGGGACTGGAGTATGTCGACGAGGGCCATATAGCGATCAATGATCGGCGCTGATTCAGATGCAGCGGCAATGTGTTCGCACTCATGTAGCGTCTGGGGCGGAATACTAAGTGTGTGGTACTTCAGAAAAGATCTGAGATCGTCTCTTATGGCATTGCTGTCTAGGGATCGGTCGATTTGTGACAAATACTGAGCAGATGTCACCGATTTATCCGCCCTGTAGGACATCATATATACAAGCCAGGAGACGATACTGCCGTCTCGGCCACTGCCAATCAGATCGCTGACGTAATCATCATACCTTCCAGTGTCGATATGGGAAAGCAAAGTGAGGCGCCTCGAAAGTAGCCAAAGCGAAAGCCCGAGACGCCCTTGTATTTTGTCGATCAACTCTAGCCCATTTGGGAAATCGCCAAAAATATATAGATCATTGAATCGGGCTTCATCGGAGATAAACGCATTTAATTCTTTGGAAAATTTCAGGCATACCTCGATGTTCCACAGAATGTCTGATGCAATGCCCATTGACCTCAGGCGAGGGCTCGACCAAAGTTCTGCAAAGCGTGTTGGGAAACCGTTCTTAGCCACCGACGATTTGAACAGTGGCACATGGCCCAACTCACCGAACAACGGTGTTGGGGATTGGTCACCCAGTTGAGCCCTGATCTCCTGCAATGCAGATCGTGGGTTCTTCCGGCTTCCGACTTCTTTACGAAAAACTTTAGCCCAGTTTGTAACCTTCACTTTTGTCCCACCTTGGAAGCTTGGCGGAAGACCAAGCAAGTTTCGGTCGATGTCATCTAGCAACCAATGATCTACCTATTACCCACTCGGTGCTTTTCACGGTAGTAGGAACTACGCATTTTTGCTCAAATCCTGTTGAACTGCCCCCCATTTCGACCGGACAGTCGGCATAAGCAGAAAGGCTCAAGCACAGGCTTGAGGACAGGCTTATGTCTAACGAGTATCGACACGTTGAATTGCTGACGGGTGATGTCCGCCGTAGACGGTGGACAACCGAGCAGAAGCTGACGATCATCGAGCAGAGTTTCGAACCAGGCGAGACGGTGTCTTCGGCCGCTCGCCGCCATGGCGTTGCGCCCAATCTGCTTTACCGCTGGCGCAGGCTCTTGAGTGAGGGAGGTGCTGCAGCCGTGGATTCTGACGAGCCGGTTGTCGGCAATTCGGAAGTGAAGAAGCTGGAGGATCGTGTCCGCGAGCTGGAGCGCATGCTCGGCCGCAAGACGATGGAGGTCGAAATCCTCCGGGAAGCCTTGTCCAAAGCAGACTCAAAAAAACGGATATCGCGGCCGATCTTGTTGCCGAAGGACGGTTCCCGATGAAGGCTGTCGCCGACACGCTCGGCGTTTCCCGTTCCAATCTGATCGAGCGCCTGAAAGGCAGATCGAAGCCGCGCGGCTCCTATCACAAGGCCGAGGATGCAGAGCTTTTGCCCATCATCCGCAGGCTGGTGGATCAAAGGCCAACCTATGGCTATCGGCGGATCGCCGCGCTCCTCAATCGCGAAAGGCGAGCCGCCGATAAGCCTATCGTCAACGCCAAGCGGGTTCATCGCATCATGGGCAACCATGCCATGCTGCTGGAGAAACACACGGCCGTTCGCAAGGGCCGCCTCCACGACGGCAAGGTGATGGTCATGCGCTCGAGCCTGCGCTGGTGCTCGGACGGTCTGGAGTTCACCTGCTGGAACGGCGAGGTCATTCGTCTCGCCTTCATCATCGATGCTTTCGACCGGGAGATCATCGCCTGGACGGCGGTCGCCAACGCGGGCATTTCCGGCTCTGACGTGCGCGACATGATGCTGGAGGCGGTCGAGAAGCGGTTCCGCGCAACTCGAGCCCCGCACGCAATCGAGCATCTCTCGGACAATGGCTCTGCTTACACCGCGAGGGACACGAGGCTGTTTGCCCAGGCGCTCAATCTGACACCCTGCTTCACGCCGGTGGCCAGTCCGCAGTCAAATGGCATGTCGGAAGCCTTCGTCAAAACCCTGAAGCGGGACTATATCCGCATCGCAGCACTACCGGACGCCGAAACAGCGCTCCGGCTCATCGACGGATGGATCGAGGACTACAACGAAATCCATCCCCATTCCGCGCTCAAGATGGCTTCCCCTCGGCAGTTCATCAGGGCTAAATCAAACTAGCCGACATGTCCGGTGAAACGGGGTGCACTCCACCTGTGTCCCGATCGGAATGCGATGGGGTGGTCAATATGCAGGATGCCCTTCTAACCTCGGAACTTCCGGGAGCGCAGTATGCCGTCATTAACGCTGCCTGTAGAAAGACCGAGGCGCGACGTACGAGAGTTCAGTGTGGTTGGTGAGCAGCCGCGCATCGTAGACTACATTGTTCGCCCCCTGGGACAAACACAGAGGGTTTCATCGACAGGGCCGTTGAATTGTCGACCGCAACAAGGCTGTCTGCCTCTATACCCTCAATGCCCTGTTAAGCGAGAGCCTCCAGCTCCTACTCCACATGCCGGAGGTGGCATTGCGCAATCGTATCCACCAGGTCATGGCCGAGGCGCATGGAGATACCTGGTTCGACATGCCTAAGCACCAGCTCAACGCCATCCAGCCCGACATGCTGGCCAGAGCCCGCCAGGATATTGCCGAGAAGGGCAAGGACGACACCCCTGCCCGGATCGTTGCAGCGCTCACCTTCGGCTTTTGGACAGCCATGCTTGGTAAGGAATACGAGAACCTGTGGCAGCAGACCCTGAAGGACATCGCCAGGCGCGAGGATGTCAAGGGTCTTCGCCGCAAGGACTTCACCAGGCCGCTTGGTCCGATCCGGACCTTGCGCAACCGCCTCGCCCATCATGAGACGGTCCTCTATTGGGATCTGCCGAAGCACCACGGAAATATCCTGCAGATGATAAGCTGGCTGTCGCCGGTCGCGGCCGACTGGTGCCGGGCGTATTGTTGGTTTCAGAGCCTCTATCCCGTCGAGGGCGTCAATTTGATTTCCTAACGAGGATCTGCCGGCGTCCATCGATCTAATAGATGCGCTGGCATTGTCCTTCCAGCTACGGAGCGAGGAGTGCATTTTGTCCGAAATATTCCCTAAGCGGCGTTGCATTTATTGCTTCCAAGAAAAACCGATTGAGGAGTTCTCCTTGGAGCACATTTGGCCCGATGCGCTGGGCGGAGCGCTCTGTGGTGACTTTTTCAAGACACGAGAGGTTTGCGAAAAGTGCAATAACGTATGCGGTCTCTTCGTCGACGGCGCGTTCATCAAAAGCTGGTTCGTGCAAATGGAGATCGCAAACCAAAGCTACCAATTCTTGAATCCATCCAAGCCGACCGCGGTGCCTTTGCACTATCTTGGTGTCGAGCCCAGTTTACCAACAGAGGAAGGAGAGATCTGCGAACGATGGCAGGGTCCTGCTGGCGAACGCATCTACCATTTTCACCTGGCTGACGAAGAACGCTGGGATACCTTCGCCGGGGGAGACACGATCCGCCGAAAGAAAAAGGATCCTGGACGGGCTTATCTGGCCTTTACGTCCTCCAACGAATATTGGTCTCTGACCGCGGCCCTCAGCTTCAAGCAACAATTCGCGAGGGCCAAAAGATGTGTACTTACCGAGGTCGCGATTGACGATCCAAAGTTCGCGCCGATTTTGCCGGTTCTTTTTTCTCAGGGAGATCCAGCGGATCCACAGCAGGCGCGAGACAAACGTGTCCTGGCGCACGCTCTCTCAAATAATGGCGTTCACACCCGGATACCTGTTCAGGCTGATTTCGATGGCCGATTCCTATGCAAGCTTGCGCTTGGCATTGGACATAGGATCTTCGGCAAACGTCATGGCGAGAGCCGCTATGGTACTGAGCTGCGCAAAGGTCTTTGGGCCAGGAATAGTCGCGAAAGGCGGGAGCTCCGGATTCGCGGAACGGGTATGCTCGGGGACGGGCGGGCCACGGTTGCTCAAGAGTTACGGGAATTCCTGACATGGCCTGGCGCTTGGACGATCTGCATTTGGAATCACGGCGATCGGCTTGCCGCGCACGTTCATAGTCCTGGCGGCACCAAGCTCTCGATCGTGATCGCAGAGGAGCTATCCAGCTACCCTGTGATCGATGCCGCAGACTATAGGGAGGGCCAGATCTACCTTATCTCACTGCCAGGAGAATCCTTCGTCGGTCCTCTGGCCTTGCCCGAAGTCCTCGCACACAAACTTGGAAACAGAGTTGTTCCCATCCTCCGCGAGATAGAAATGTCCAGGGACAATATGAGCCTGCTTCCACCGAAAAAGACATCGCCTCCCGCCGACTGAGTCAGAGCGCACCGCAGCACTCACTAGGAATGCAAAGCCGGTCGGAAGAACGGATGGCTCGGTTCGGACCGCTCAAGAGCAAAAAAGGGAAAAGCGGCAAGCCTGGTAAAGCTCCTTCATGCTGCCCATTCCACTACTGACGCTGCTAACCTTTAGGTCGGATTCGTATTCGGGACAAACACATGGCTTATCGCGTCCCAGATTTCTGACACGATGATCCATAGGAAGTTGGCCTTATTGGCGAAGGTGTGGTGACAAGGGGCCGCGGGCGCGCCTGTGTGGTGTCAACCAATACGTGAAAATGCTTCTTACACAAGGAGCCTTTCCTGCTACTCTGATTAGACGGGGGGAATAATGTTGGACACCACATCAAACGAAGACAGCGTTGTCGAGCCGACGGTACAAGTGAAGTCGGTCGCCGCCACTATCCTTGGCGAGTTCTTTGACGCCCTACAGGCAGAGGAAGGCTTTGAGGACGTCGCCAATAGGCTTCGCAAGGTAGTCCTCGAAGACGGTGTCTTCGCAGAGCCCTCGGTCCGCACCGCATTGTTTCCGGACGCATCATGATCCGGATCGAGAAAATACATATCCAAGAATTTCGTGGCATTCGGGAGTTAACCCTCGACCTCAAGGGGCAGAATTTTGCGGCCTGCGGCCCAAACGGGACAGGCAAGAGTGGTATCGTGGATGCGATCGAATTCGCTCTGACGGGCAATATCTCGCGCCTAGCCGGCACCGGGACCGGCGGTCTGTCCGTCAAGGCTCACGGCCCCCACGTCGATAGCCGCAACAAGCCGGAGGCAGCGTCGGTTACAATCGACGTCACCATCCCATCGTTGGGCAGCAAGAAGGCGCAAATCAGGCGGTCCGTGAAAACGGCGAACACGCCTCAGATCAACCCCTCCGACAAGGACGTCATAGCGGCCTTCGAGAGCGTGAACCTCCATCCGGAATTCGTCCTCTCACGCCGCGAGTTGATCCGATATGTGCTTTCGGAGCCTGGGCATCGGTCAAAAGAAGTCCAATCGCTGTTGCGCCTAGACGATATCGAGAAGCTGCGCGGCGTCCTGCAGAAGATTGCAAACTCTTGCTCCAGAGACCTGCCCGGCTTCGAACGAGCGGAGAAGGATGCTATAACCAATCTGCTCGCTGTCCTCGACACGGCACAGCTCACCAAGAAATCCGTCCTGGATGCAGTCAATCCTCGTCGCGAGATCCTCGGTCTTGCGCCACTCACCGATTTGGACGCCACTACATCGCTCAAGGACGGCTTGGGGACGGTCACGGCCATTGCACCAGGGCGCGTTCCCAAGATCCAGGCGACTGCCGACCTCACGACTCTACGGGAAGCGCTCCAGTCGCTCCAAACCGATTTCTTCAAGCAAGCCTGCGCGACGGCTGAGACAAACGCGGCCGAACTTGGGAAGGACGCGGACAGCATCGATGGTCTGTCTCGTGAATCCCTTCTTAAGTCGGCGCTGGACCTCTATGATGGCTCCGCTTGCCCCGTCTGCGATACCCCGTTCGAACCCGACGCCTTCACGGGCCATCTGGCTGGAAAGCTCGCGCATCTTGAGGATGTAAGCAAACGACGTGCCGCGATAGAATCGGAACTGAAGCCAATTCTCGATACGGTACACGCCGCAGGCACGGCCTTGAACACCATGATCGATCACGCCGGCATGTTCTCACCGAAGATCGACGCCACCGCGCTCGCTGAGTTCAGGTTTGTTCTTCGCGCACGATACCAGCAGCTTCAGAAGCTGCTGCCGCTTGATGACACCTGTGCAATACTGACCACGGCCCACAGCGTGCCGGATCTGGAGCCGTCGCTAACCTCGCTAGCTACCGCGATTGCAGCAATTCCCGAGCCTACCAAGCAAGACGCAGCGCGCGACTTCCTTGTCCTTGCGCACGAGCGACTGGATATCTACCGGACCGCAAAGCAGAAATACGCGGTCGGCAAGGTACACGCAGATCGGGCCTCGAAAGTCTTCAACACATACGGCACCGTAACAACGAATGCTCTGGAAAAGATCTACAAGGACGTCGAGACGACGTTTGCGACCTACTATCGCAAAATCAACGAGGACGATGAGAAGGCGTTTTCGGCGAAGTTGATACCCTCTATCGGCAAGCTAGGCTTCGACGTGGACTTCTATGGTCGCGGCCATTTTCCGCCGGGCGCCTATCATAGCGAGGGTCATCAAGACGGGATGGGACTTTGCCTCTATCTAGCGCTCATGAACCACCTGCTCGACCAGAACTTCACGTTCGCCGTCCTCGACGACGTCTTGATGTCAGTCGACTCTGGTCACCGCCGTCAGGTCTGCGCGCTCATCAAGGCGATGTTCCCGAACACGCAGTTCATATTCACGACCCACGACGAAATCTGGTTGCGGCATATGAAGTCGGAGGGTCTGATTAAAGGCCGCAACTTCGCTCATTTCCGGACCTGGACCGTAGATCTCGGACCGACCGAGTGGGATGATCGCGACGTATGGACAGAGTTGGAGGAGCATCTCGCCAAAAACGACGTGCGGGCTGCGGCAGCGCTGCTTCGCCATTACCTCGAGCATTTCGCCAAGGAGACTTGCGACCGTCTGCGTGCGAACGTCGAGTTTCGAGGTGACGCCCAATTCGCGCTGGGCGATCTTCTCCCCAATGCTACCAGCTCGTTGGGTGACCTGCTGAAAAAGGCAAAGGTCGCCGCCAACTCTTGGAATCAGAAGGAGGTCGTCGAGCGGATTGGCGCGATCGAGACAGCTTATATCGAGGCGAAGACCAATACCGGCTACGACAACTGGCAGATCAATACAGCCGTTCATTTCAACGAGTGGGCCGACCTCCAGAAGGAGGATTTCATGCCCGTCGTCGCGGCGTTTCGCGCATTCACCAGTTCATTTGGCTGTACCACCTGCGGCGAGTTGTATTTCGTAACTCCAGACCGAGGCAAAAAAGAAGCGTTGCGTTGCGGGTGCGGTACGCTCAACCTGAATCTCTTAAAGAAGGGCGACTAGTCAACTTTGACCGCAACCAATGAACACGGACCATCTTTAAGATATGTCGATCGAGACGCCCTTAAGAAGTTGGCTCAGGGGCTGACCTTCGATCTTCAGCAGTGCGAGCAGGTATTGGATAGCGCACTGATCGGCCTGAACACGCAGAATGGTTTGCCGGATAGGATGTTGGACTGGATTCGCGCCGGTGGCGTTGCGAGTGGCCCAGGACCTGTGGAGCCGAATGGACGGATCATTGTCGACATTGCGCAGACAACAAACTCTCGCGGACAGAGAGGCTATTTCGCGACAGTTCTCTGCAAGAACGATGAACAGGAGACCGCACCCGTTGTCTTCTTCTCGATGCAGTCGCCTACGCTGGACGTGCCTATGCGTGTCGAGGTCCCACTGCGGGCGCTGATGCTAGGCAATCCGCCGTTGGCAGACAGCTATACGCTTTATGTTCATGCATTGTGTTCCAGCGATGGCCCGACCTATGTTTATTATGGCATTACCAAGCGAGGCTGGAGCATCCGTTTCAATGAGCACACACGGGCCGCCGTCGCCCAAAGGTCGAAGCGCCTGCTGGCGCGGAAGCTCAACGAGCTAATCGATGCACGTGCGGCCGAATTGGCTGGACTGAGGGACGATCGCCCCAAGCTGGTTGGGCTTATCTCGTCTGTCTGCGGGACCGGCATGTCGCGGGAGGCTGCGCTCTTGGCCGAAGAACGCATGGTGGACAAATACAGCCTTGCCTCCAAGCACCCATATGGACTGAACATGATCCCCGGCGGCCTCGCGGGCATGCGGCACATCCGCCGCTTCTTGAGGGATCGTTAGTGAGCCATCTCAAGGGGATGGGTCAGCCGGTTTAAGCACGTAACATTCTTCAACAAGGCCGAGGCAGCTTTACACGGCCTATCTACCTCATCTGCTTTGCTCGGCGCCTGCGGCCTTCTCGCTCCCAGACGTATGACCTGGCGTCGAATGTCTTTCCATCATTCTCGGTACCTAGATACGAAATTTCCGTATTTTCAGATGTGACCATTCCCTGATTTCCAACCCCATTACGTGTTGGTCTGATACTCGCACAACCGTGATGGAGATGCGAAATGGATGACCTGACAATCGACGATACTTCTTACGCTCATCGCGGCGCTGTATTGGGCCCGCCTGCCTGGCTATTTCCGAAGAGAAACACCAAATCAAAGGCAGAATTTCACCTTGAACCTCTATAAAGCAATAGATTCAACCGGTTAGAGATACGAGGTCGAAGGTTCGAATCCCTTCAAGGCGTTCGATGCCAACAGCCGTCCATGCTTATCTGTTCTATCCCGGCAGACGGCAGAACTCGCCAGCCTTCAAGGTTATTGTCGAGGCGTTGAAGATTTGATGTGCCGATCAGCCGGTTGAGCTGCAAATGGCGAGCCTGATCCTCAGTTGAGCCACGCAAGCAGCCCAACCACGCCGACGGCCTGTCTTTGTGCGACTGCGTCTGGTACCGAGATTGCGTGAGTTTCTCCTCGAAGGCCGTGCTCCTCAATGTCCAGTTCCAACAACAATGACGGGCCGCTTAAAACACTGGCCGACGCTTTGCGACAGTCGGCTGCGCGACACCGAGACGCTGGGCAACATCCACTTGCCGGGCCTCGTCCGCCGGAACTGTCGGTTGAAGTCTGCCAACACAGTTTTGATGTCAGCCTCAGGGTCTTCCTCCCGCCATGGCGTCGATGATCCGGCAATCGGCCACCTGACCGAGACGGCATTCGGCTATCATCCGCCGCAGTTCCGTTTTCAGGTTCGTAAGACGGGCGATACGATCTTCCACGGCGTCGAGTTGGCTTTGGGCGATGCGGCTTGCATCCTCACACGATGCTTCCGGTTGTTCCTGGAGAGCCAGAAGAACGCGCACCGATGCCAGATCGAAACCAAGTTCCCGGGCATTCCGGATAAAGCACAGTCGTTGCGCGTCTGCTTCGCCATAGGTGCGACGGCCGTTGGACATCCTGGCTGGGATTGGGAGGACCCCGATGCGCTCGTAATAGCGAATAGTCTCTATGTTCACGCCCGATTTCTCGGATAAGTCGCCGATCTGCATTTTTCGTCTTGCTCCTGTAGTCACTACAGGTAGTACCATGGTCGAATTCGAATATCGAGGACCGACGAAATGGCAGCAGCTGCAACCGACACGATCCGCTATCAGGTGACGGGGATGGATTGTTCCTCCTGCGCCGCCAAGATCGAGGGGGCCGCGCGCAAGGTCGAAGGCGTGGCCGACGTGAAGGTATCGATCGCATCGCAGATTATGACACTGCAAGTTGACGAGCCGGCGAACCGCCTGCCTCTGCTGGAAAGCGCCATCACGGGTCTGGGTTATCAGCTTGACCGCATCGGCCCATCCAGCGACACGGCAGACGGCGATGACGACGACAGGATTCCGGACCTGTCGCATGTCACCCCGGCATATAAGAGGGCGCTCTGGATCGTCGTGCTGCTGAACGTTGGCTACGGAGTCGTTGAGATCGTCGGAAGCTTCCTCGCCGGCTCCCAGGCGCTACAGGCGGACGCCCTCGACTTCCTGGGGGACGGCATGATCTCATTCCTGGGGCTGGTCGCGGTCGGATGGGGCCTCGCCGCTCGCGCCAAGGCGGCTCTTCTACAGGGTGTTTTCCTCGGCCTGCTCGGACTTGGCGTCGTCGCGTCCACCATCTACAGGGTGTTTATCGAGCATCAGCCGGAATCCGTGCTCATGGGCGGCTTCGCGCTTGTCGCCTTCGTCGTCAACGTTCTGGCGGCCGTGGTGCTCATCCCGCACCGCAAGGGCGACGCGAACATGCGGGCGGTGTGGTTGTTTTCGCGAAACGACGCGATCGGCAATCTCGCGGTCGTGGCCGCCGCGGGCTTGGTCTGGTGGACGGGAACACAATGGCCTGACCTCGTGGTCGCGTTCGCAGTTGCAGGCCTCTTCCTTCAATCGGCGTGGTCGATCATCCGGGACGCAAGACAGGACCTCTCTGCGGCGAGGGACAGATGAGGGCGGTTGCTTCAATTGCCGTGGTCCTGGTCGGCGCGGCACTTGACCTGGGAGCGAAGGCGTGGGCGCGGGCGAGCCTTGAACCTTACGGCCCCCCCACGGACTTTCTGCCTTTGGTACCGTTGCGACTGACCTTCAACAAAGGCGTGTCGTTCAGCATGTTCGCTGTCGACGGCGAAATCGGCAAAGCAGTCCTGATCGGGGTTACGGGCATTATAACACTTGTCATCGCTATATGGGCGTATCGTTCGCGCGGCTGGCAACGGGCAGCCCTGTCGATGATCCTGGCTGGCGCGCTCGGAAACCTGATCGACCGCAGCATGAGGGGCGCCGTGACTGACTTCCTGAGCCTCCGCTTTGGTGAATGGGAGCCGTTCGTGTTCAATCCGGCCGATGTCTGGATTTCTTCAGGCGTGGCCCTTCTGTTGGTCCTGCAGACCACGCAAAGCGGAACCGCCGAGGTGGGCGACGGTACGTCAGCACGGTAACGGGGCCTAAGGGCCATTCCTGTCATTGCGGCGAGAGTGGCAGGGCGCGCTTGTGGGCCGTCGCGACGTGCGTCGCGAGGATGCGCTGAAACGCGGGTTCTCCGATCGGCTTTCCTTCCAGGAAGTCGTCGATGTCATCATACGTGACCCCGTAGACGTCTTCATCGGGCCGCAGCGGAGCGTCGGACTCCAGATCGGCGGTCGGCACCTTGAACACCAGGTCCCTCGGCGCTCCGAGATATTCGGCGAGCGCCCGCACGCGCCGCTTGGTCAGTCCGGAAAGCGGCAGGACGTCCGCAGCGCCGTCGCCGAATTTCGTGAAGAAGCCCATCAATGCCTCCGCCGCATGGTCAGTCCCGATCACCAGGCCACGAACCGCGCCGGCGAGCGCGTACTGGGCGATCATCCGCTGGCGCGCCTTGATGTTGCCAAGGTGGAAGTCCAGCCGAACGGTTTCGAACAGGTCGCCTGCGTCCCCGCAGACCTCGGCCATCATCGCGTCGGCTGCGGGCTTTATGTCGATGGTGACTACGCGGTCGGGGCCGATGGACGCGAGCCCTCTCTGAGCGTCGGCCTCGTCGGCCTGCGTGCCATAAGGCAGTCTGACCGCGATGAACTCCGCCTTATGCCCTCTGCCCCGGAGGCGGTTCACCGCAGTCTGGGCAAGCAGTCCCGCGGTGAGCGAATCCACTCCCCCGCTGATGCCAAGGACGAGCGCTCCGCACGACGAGGCTTGCATGTAATCCGCGAGGAAGGCCGTTCTGCGCTCGGCTTCCGCGGACGCGTCGAATTCCTTCGCTACTCCGAGCGCCTCGATAATCTGCAAATGTTGGTCACGCACGACAATCCTCCATAACAGCTGTGAAATCCAAACCAGGCGAGAAAGTTGCAACCTGCCGAATCCCGACTGTCTCGTGAACTTACATGGCTGCAGATCGACACGTAACCGGAGCAGGCGCGAAGTGCGTCGCTGTCGATAACGCACTTTTCCGTGAGACCTCTTCCAACCCCGATGTCTTCGTGCCAGACTATGCGGGTGAGGTTCATGAAGGTCATCCATCGACTGCTGTTCGTGACCGCCCTGCTGGGGATTGTGGTCGGTCCCTTGAGCATCGGGGCGGCGGACAGCGTAATGGCGGCCTCCGGACCCGCGATGCACGGCATGTCCGGCATGGAGATGTCAGGCGACATGCCGTGTTGCCCTGACGAAATGCCGGCCAAGCCCGACTGCAGCGGCAAGTCATGTCCTCTGGCCTTGGTGTGTACGACGGTGATCGTCGGCCAGGTGGCTAACCCGCATTCCTGGTCGTTGAATCTCGGTTGGGTCGCCCATCGGTTCCTCATTGCCCTTCATGCGGAGCTTGCCTCCTCACTGGTCGATCCGCCAGTACGTCCTCCGCGAGTCTGATCCCACGTCAGTGAACACGTCGTCGATCGGCGCGGTCGCAGGTCTTGCGTCCGTGCGGTACCGACGGCGATCCATTTTGACTGAGGACGCGGTCACGGACCCGTCCGGATGAGACATTGAATCATGGAAAATACCACCTTCAACGCGAGGACCGCGCTCCTCGCTGGCGCGATGCTGTTCAGCACCGCCACCGCTTCCTTCGCCGGAGCGCAGGACTACGAATTCCAAGCCGTGAACACGGACATCAAACAGGGACGAGGCTCGACCGTGTCGGTACGGCTGATCGACAAGCGGACGGGCAAGGCAGTCCCCGACGCCGTCATCTTCACAACGCGGATGGACATGGCTCCCGACGGCATGGAGATGATGACCACCACCGTGGAACCCTCACCCTCCACCGAGCCGGGCGTCTACGCCTTCACGACAAACCTTTCCATGGAAGGCGGATGGCGGTTCCAGGTCGCCGCCAAGGTTCAGGGCGAGCCTGAGACGGTCAAAGGCGAAGTCGTCTTCAAGGCTGTCCCGTGAGCACCTCGCGCATCATTGTCACGCTCTCCCTCGCCGCGATCGTCGGCGGGGGAGGCTATTGGGCGGGAAAGAACGATGTCGGTGCGTACCTGCGGCGATACGTTGAAGGCACCGGGATGGCCACCGAGGCTGAACCGCGACACGAAGGAACGGGAGCGGTGATCTACTACCGTCACCCGGACGGTATGGCCGAATACTCTGCCAAACCGACGAACACGGATGACGGGCGGCCATTCACACCTGTCCGGGCAAGCGAGGACATCAGCCTCGGCGCGAGCGGGGCGGTCCTGCCTGCGGCCGACACGTCATCAGTCACACCGGAACGGAAGGTCCTGTACTACCGCAACCCCATGGGCCTTCCCGACACGTCCAAGGTGCCGAAGAAGGATTCGATGGGGATGGACTATCTCCCTGTCTATGACGGCGAAGTCAGCGACAGTTCCACCGTCAAAGTGACGCTGGGCAAACTCCAGCGGACGGGGGTGAAGACCGCGCTCGCTGAAAGGATGAACGTCAGCCGGAAAATCCGAGTACCCGGAACCGTCGCACTCGACGAGCGCATGGTCAGCATCGTTTCCATGCGGGCCGACGCCTTTGTCGAAGACGTCGCGGACGTCACGACAGGAGACAGGATCACAAAGGGCGAGAATCTCTTTCACTTCTATTCGAAGGAGATCGCCACCGCCGGGGCCGAATATGCGACGGAGATGCGCAATGGCGGCAAGCCCGGGCCGGAATCTGGCTCTGCGCTCCGCCTGAAGAACCTTGGGGTGCCCTCGGCGACGATCGCCAGCATTGCGACTGAGCGAAAGGTCCCACAAAGCATTGCCTACACCTCGCCAAGGGACGGCGTCGTGTTGGAGCGCATGGCGGTCAGCGGCATGATGGCCGAGGCTGGAGACATTCTCTTCCGCATCGCTGACGTATCGAAGGTCTGGGTGATCGCCGACGTCCCCGAATACGAACTGGGCTCCGTTCGTATGGGTGCCAACGTTTCCGTCAGCGTCCGAAACGTATCCGGCACGATCTTCCGGGGAACGGTCGACCTCATCTATCCCGAGGTGCAGATGCAGACCCGCACGACAAAGATCCGGATTGAGCTTCCTAATCCCGAGGGGCAGCTGATGGCCAACATGTATGCGGAGGTGGAGATTGAAGCGGGAGCGGGAAACCCGGTCGTTGCGGTCCCCAACAGTTCAGTCATCGACACGGGCGATCGCCAGATCGTCTTCCTCGACAAGGGCGAGGGCAGGTTCGAGCCTGTCGATGTCGCTCTCGGTGTTCGAGGTGAAGACGTGACGCAGATAACCAAGGGTGTCGTCTCGGGTGACCGCGTGGTTGTGTCCGCCAACTTCCTTCTCGATGCGGAAAGCAACCTGAACGCCGCGCTCAGCGCCCTGACCGTTGACGACGAGGCGAAGCCATGATTGCCAACGTCATCGCCTGGTCGGCCCGCAACATTGTCCTCATTTTCGTCGGCGCGGCGCTGTCCATCGCGGGTGGTGTCTATGCGCTGCGCACGCTTCCGCTGGACGCCATTCCCGATCTCTCCGACGTACAGGTCATCGTCTTCACTGACTATCCGGGCCAGGCTCCGCAGGTCGTCGAGGACCAGGTTACGTATCCGTTGACGACCTCGATGCTGACAGTGCCCAAATCGAAGGTCGTGCGGGGGTTCTCGTTCTTCGGCGTGTCTTTCGTCTATGTGATCTTCGAGGACGGAACCGATCCCTACTGGGCGCGCAGCCGCGTGCTCGAATACTTGAACGCGGCCGCAAACCGGCTGCCTGACGGCGTGTCGCCAAGTCTCGGCCCGGATGCCACGGGCGTGGGCTGGGTCTACCAGTATGCCTTGGTCGCCAAGGAGCTGTCGCTCGCGGAGCTGCGTTCACTTCAGGACTGGGTAGTACGCTTCGCCGTCTCCAAGTCCGAGGGAGTGGCGGAGGTGGCCAGCGTCGGCGGCTTCGTCAAGCAATATTCCATCGTCGTTGATCCAGCCCGGCTAAGGGCCCAGAATGTCTCGCTTTCGGATATCGCCGATGCCGTGCGCTCCAGCAACCGCGATGTCGGCGGGCGCACGATCGAACTTTCCGAATTTGAGTTCATGGTGCGTGGCAAGGGCTACCTGCAGGGCATCAGGGACATCGAGAGCATTGTCCTGAACACCAGTGCGGGCGTTCCGCTGCGTCTGTCCGACGTTGCGAGAGTGGAATTGGTCCCGGACGAGCGGCGCGGGATCACAGAGCTGAACGGAGACGGCGAAGTCGCGAGCGGAATCGTCCTCCAGCGCGACGGCGCGAATGCGCTGACCGTCATCGAAAATGCGAAGGAAAGCTTGGCGGCGGTGCAGAGCAGTCTTCCGGCTGGTACCGAAATCCTGCCCGTCTATGATCGTTCGAAACTCATCGAAGCGGCAATCGAGACCTTGAAAGTCACGTTGATCGAGGAATCGATCGTGGTTGCACTGGTGACTATCGCCTTCCTTTTGCATATCCGAAGCGCGCTCGTGGCCATCATCATGCTGCCGATCGGCATTCTCATCGCCTTCATGGCCATGCGGGCGCTAGGTCTGGGAGCGAACATCATGAGCCTCGGCGGGATAGCTATCGCTATCGGTGCGATGATCGACGCGGCCATCGTCATGATCGAGAACGCCCACAAGCATCTGGAACGCGCGCCTCCTGACAAGCCTCGAGCCGAAGTGCTGATCGAGGCGGCAAGCGAGGTCGGCCCGGCGCTTTTCTTCAGCCTGCTGATCATCACGGTGTCGTTCCTGCCGATTTTTACGCTTGAATCGCAAGAGGGCCGCCTGTTCGGACCGCTCGCCTTCACCAAGACCTTCGCGATGGCGGCGGCAGCGCTGCTGTCCATCACACTTGTTCCGGCACTGATGATCCTGTTCGTCCGCGGCCGCATTGTCCCAGAACACAAGAATCCGCTGAACAGACTGCTGATCTGGATATACCGTCCGGTCATCGCGGGCGTCCTTAAGGCCAAGAGCCTGACAATCCTGGTAGCCATCGTGATCCTCGGGGTGACCGTCTGGCCCGTGCAGCATATCGGGAGTGAGTTCATGCCTGATCTCGACGAGGGCACGCTGATGTACATGCCGACAACGCTACCCGGCCTCTCGGTGACAAAAGCGGCGGAGCTCATGCAAACGCAGGATCGCATCATCAAATCTTTCCCCGAGGTCGAGTCGGTGTTCGGCAAGGCGGGTAGGGCGTTGACGGCAACCGATCCGGCTCCGACGGAAATGTTTGAGACCATCATCACCCTGAAACCCAAGTCCGAATGGCGGCCGGGCGTCACGTCTGACAGTCTGAAACAGGAGATGGACGCGGCACTTCAGTTTCCCGGTGTCTCCAACGCCTGGACGATGCCCATCCGCGCCCGCATCGACATGCTTTCGACCGGAATACGCACGCCCGTCGGCGTCAAGGTCTACGGGACCAACCTGAACGAGATGGAGAAGGTCGCTCGCGATATAGAGACCGTTCTCAAGGCGGTGCCGGGAACGTCGAGTGCCTACGCCGAGCGCGTCATCGGTGGATACTATCTCGATATCATCCCTGATCGCATGGCGCTCGGGCGCTATGGGCTTTCGATCGACGATGTCCAGGATGTCATCGGAATGGCCCTGGGGTCCGAGGTCGTGACCTCGACGGTGGAGGGCAGAGAGCGGTACGGCGTCGCCATCCGTTACCCAAGGGCTTTCCGAAGCGATCCCCAGTCCATCGCGAGGGACGTCCAGGTATCATTGCCCGGTGGCGGCACGGTTCCGTTGGGCGAGGTCGCCGAAGTCAAGCTCACGCGCGGTGCCACGACCATAAGGACGGAGAACGGCCAGCTCGCCGTCTATATCTTCGTAGACATCGCCAACCGCGACCTTGGGGGCTACGTTGCCGAAGCCCAAGAAGCCGTCGCGGCGAGCGTCGAGATGCCCACGGGCTATTCCGTCGCATGGAGCGGGCAATTCGAATATCTGGAACGGGCAAAGGACCGGCTAATGATCGTCGTCCCGCTGACGCTGGCGCTGATCTTCCTGTTGCTCTACCTGAACTTTAAGGCATTGACCGAAACACTGATCGTCATGCTGTCTCTGCCGTTCGCTTTGGTCGGCGGCATCTGGATGATGTGGTGGCTGGGCTTCAACGCTTCCGTCGCCGTCGCGGTCGGGTTCATCGCGCTTGCAGGCGTGGCGGCCGAAACCGGTGTGATCATGCTGATCTATCTCGACCACGCGCTCAGGGACGAGAAGGCCAAATCCAAGGCCGAGGGCAGGGCATTCGAAAAGGAAGACCTCGACAGGGCGATCATGATCGGGGCGGTCGAGCGTGTTAGACCGAAGATGATGACCGTCGTGGCGATCATGGCGGGTCTCGTGCCTATCCTCTGGAGCACGGGAGCGGGGTCGGAAATCATGCAGCGGATCGCCGTGCCGATGATCGGCGGCATGGTATCATCGACGTTGCTGACGTTGATCGTGATTCCCGCCGTCTACGGCTTGGTCAAGGGCTACGGGTTGAAGCGAGCACGCGAGGTGAGCCAGTTTCCGGCTTCCGTAACGGCAGAAGCTTTTTGAGAAGGAGAACGACGATGAATCGAAGAAAATTCCTTTGCACCCTGGTCGCTGTCGCAGCGTTGCCCGTCACTGGAACGGCGCTGGCGGCAGGTGAAGGCATGATCGTGTATAAGGACCCCAACTGCGGCTGTTGTTACGCGTGGGCTGCGGCAATGACAAATGCTGGGTTTGTGGTGAAGGCCGAAGAGGTAGTCGACATCGAGGTCGTGAAGGACCGTTTCAATGTCCCGACCGACCTCCGTGGCTGCCACACCGCCGTAGTCGCAGGCTACTACCTGGAGGGACATGTGCCACTACAGGCGGTGACGAGGTTGTTGGCCGAAAAACCGGACTTGGCAGGTCTGTCTGTTCCGGGCATGCCTGTCGGTTCGTTGGGCATGGGAGACAGCCCCAGCGCTTCGTACGACGTCATGTCCGTTGGAAGGGACGGCATTCGTACCCTCTACCAAGCGGTGAGGCCTAAGATCTAACCGTAGGATGGGATGACGTTTCAGGTAGCAGCGCTTTTGGGTGCGTCTGCCATCGAAGTCATCGCGGTGGTTAGTGGCCACGATCGGTGTGACCCTACCCGCAGGTCTGGTTGATGGGCAGAAGGTTCGAATCTCTTCAGGCTACAAGGCAGTTTGAGCTTGCCGGCTGAATTGATCCGTCTCTCGATTGAGAGATTTTTCTTGTATCTCTAGTAGCTAGAGGTCGTACGGTTGATTTTTCACATTGTGAGGATTTCCCGTGAGCAACTCGTTACACACTCGTTTCCGGGTAACCGGAATGGATTGCGCCTCGTGTGCAAACAAGATCGACACCGCCGTAAAACGTATTCCGGGCATTCAAGAGGTGTCTGTATCTGTCACCGCCGGCACAATGACAGTCGAGCACGATGAGATCAGCGTTCTGGACACGATTCGCAACAAGCTGTCGGGCCTAGGCTATCAGGCCTTCCTGATCTCAACAATTTCCAAAACCGTTGGGAAACCCGTCCATAAACACGGACCGGATTGCATGCGCGATCACCTACATGCAGAGCCGCACGGACAGTCCAGTCATGATGATCGTTCGGATCATGGCGCCCATTGCACTGGGCATGATCATGAGCCCGATCGCGTCGCGCCTTCAGATGATGTGGCACCCCCTATCCTGCAGGCACGTTTCCGTATCGGCGGAATGGATTGCGCGTCATGTGCTTCCAAGATTGACACGGCCATCAGACGGATGGACGCTGTCGATGACGTCTCCGTGTCGGTCACGGCCGGAACCATGACGGTCAAACATCGGCAGTCAGCGGATATCAAAGCGATAGAAAAACGGGTCTCCAGTCTCGGTTACACGATCGTTCCCATGCCAGGAACGGACAGGCGCACATCGTCCACGACCCAAGAGGGTTCTGACAACGCCCACGCTGGACACGACCATGGATCGAAAAGCGCGGCGCTGGACAAAGTTGAGGGACTCCACGGTCACGATCACGGTTCTTCCGAAGGTCCTTGGTGGGCGAGCAAGAAGGGGCGTCTGACGATCTTCGCGGGTGGATCGCTAGCTGTCGCTTATGGCATTGGGTACATGTTCCCAGCGATCGAAACATATGCCTACACGATTGCAATGCTTGTCGGCCTCGTGCCGATCGCCCGAAGGGCTATCATGGCCGCGCTGGCTGGCACGCCATTCTCCATCGAGATGCTGATGACGATCGCCGCTGCTGGCGCACTGGTCATTAACGCAACCGAAGAGGCCGCTGCGGTCGTCTTCCTTTTTCTGGTTGGCGAACTGCTTGAAGGCGTTGCCGCCGGAAAGGCGCGCGACAGCATCAAGTCCCTTACGGCGCTCGTTCCCAAGACGGCGTTATTGGAGGAAGGCGGCGAGACCCGCGAGGTGCCAGCCGAAACTCTTGCGGTTGGTTCAATCATACTGGTCCGCCCTGGTGATCGGATCTCCGCCGATGGTGTCATCGTTGCAGGCGAAAGTTCGATCGACGAGGCGCCCGTGACCGGGGAAAGTGTGCCTGTTCTCAAGGCCGTCGACGACATTGTTTTTGCGGGCACCGTAAATGGTGATGCGGTTCTGCGTGTCAGGGTCACGGCCGCAGCCGCAGACAATACGATCGCCCGTGTCGTTCGTCTCGTCGAGGAAGCGCAGGAATCCAAGGCTCCGACTGAGCGCTTTATTGACCGTTTCTCCAAATACTACACTCCTGGCGTGGTTGTCGTTGCCGCTTTGGTGGCAGTCATTCCTCCGCTGTTTGCGGGTGGAATATGGAGTGAGTGGGTTTACAAGGGGCTTGCCGTGCTGCTGATCGGCTGCCCATGCGCACTTGTCATTTCGACCCCGGCTGCGATCGCTGCATCACTGTCGTCGGGCGCGCGCCGCGGCCTGCTCCTCAAAGGCGGCGCCGTTCTAGAAGGTCTTGGCGAGCTTACGGCGATTGCTTTCGACAAGACTGGCACGCTCACCGAAGGCAAACCGCAGGTGACTGATGTGGTCGCGTTCGGCCGGGAAAGTGAGGACGTCCTTCGGTTTGCCGCAGCGCTTGAAGTGGGATCCAGCCATCCTCTCGCCCTTGCGATCTTAAGCAAAGCCAAGGAGGAAGGCATCGTACCGCCCACGGGGACCGATGCGAAGGCTCTCGGCGGCAAGGGTGTTTCCGCCATCGTGGACGGCGTTGAGGTCTTTTTTGGCTCGCCCAGGGCTGCAGCAGAGCGAGTTCCGGTTCCAGTTGCTCACTTGGAGAAGATCACGTCTCTCAACGATGAAGGAAAGACCGTGTCTGTACTGGTCATTGGCGATGTTCTCGCTGGTGCCATTGCCATGCGCGACGAGCCTAGAGCCGATGCTGTTGCGGGTCTCAAGGCCCTGACGGATGCAGGCATAAAGACGATCATGCTGACAGGCGACAACAAGCGGACTGCCACCGCCATCGGTGCGCAACTCGGCATCGAGGTCCGTGCGGAGCTGATGCCTGAAGACAAGCAGCGGATCGTGGGCGAATTGAAGAAAGAGGGCTATGTTGTCGGCAAGATCGGCGATGGGATCAACGACGCGCCAGCGCTAGCGGCAGCTGATGTCGGGATTGCTATGGGTGGTGGAACGGACGTGGCGCTGGAGACGGCAGACGCCGCGGTTCTCCACGGCAGGGTGGCTGATGTCGCCCTTATGATCGATCTCTCGAAACGTACTATGCGCAACATTTTCCAGAACATTACCATCGCTTTGAGTTTGAAGGTGGTATTTTTGGTGACGACTATCCTGGGCATCACGGGCCTGTGGCCTGCAATTCTTGCCGATACAGGTGCGACAGTCCTTGTAACCATGAATGCGTTGCGGTTGTTACGTCCCATTCGCTGAACGCGGCGCCACCGGCGTTCCAGGTCTCTTTCAACTTGTCGTCATGCCAACCTGTTCAGACCTCTCAAGAGATGACGGTTTCGGATCTGATGTATCCCACTAACTATGCGGAGAAATTACGTGCAATTTCAAAAAACACTGGCTTTTGGGCTCGTTGCCTTGACGTGCGTGACTGCGTCTTTCGGTCCTGCATCGTCTCATGATTTTACGGTAGGGAGCCTGGAGATAAAGCATCCGTGGTCCTTAAAGGCTCCTGTGGTTGCTCCGGTTCTTGGCGGTTATCTGACGATCGTCAACACGGGCACGACGGATGATCGCCTTCTTGGAGGAAGCAGTCCGGTCGCTGAGCGGTTTGAAATCCACGTATCATCTGTCGTCGACGGAGTGGCGCGTATGCGACCCGTCAAGGAAGGCATCACAATAAGCGCCGGCTCCACTGTGAAGCTGGAGCCGGGCGCCGCACACATCATGTTTGAAAAACCGACGCAGCGTCCGGCGGAGGGTGAGAAGTTCAAGGCAACGCTGCAGTTCCAGAAGGCAGGGGCCGTGGAAGTGGAGTTTGTCGTCCAAAAAGGTGCAACAGCAAACTCGGATGACCACGCCGGGCACACCCCGTGATCCTCAGTGAACGCGTGTTGGCTGCAGGCGGGTGCTCTGCGGGGAACCTCGATTAACCTTTTTGCTTCATTCGGTTTCAAGACTTCGGTGGTTAGATCTGGGCATAGGCTCCCACCGAAGGTTTTCTCCATGCAGGAACGAAGACGGCGCATCTTAAGGATCAGCTTGGCGGTTTTATTCGGAGCACTTTGCGTCGGCGTTGCCGGTGGTGCGGCTGCAGTCTATTATGGTCCAGAAGAGCTTTTGGGTTTATCGGCTGAGAAGAGCGGTGCCGAGTGTCAGACCGTCGCCACAGCCAAGGCGAGGGATCGCGACGGCATCTGGATCCGGCAGTTCATCGTCACAGAGCCAGTGGATGAACAGGTCCGTCTTCGGACCGCCCTGCGTGTTGCCGAATCTCTTCGCAAGGTCGAGGCGGGTCATCTCATCCAGATTTCCGTTCTGGACAGCAAAGGGCCAACCACGGTCTCCGGAATGCGCGGTCGGGCAATCGGCGCCCAGGTGATCCTCATTCCCAGTCCAGTTAGTGACGCAGAAAAGCAAAAAGGCGAATTCTCCGGGTTTTCTATAGAAGGTGGAGCTGGGTCAGACGGCGAGTTTCACGGTCTACGCTTCAATGCCAAACCGGAAGATCTGGCAGCAATCGCCGCCGGCATTGATGACGCGACAGGCTGTTCAAACGATTTGGAAATGCCGGCCCCTGCTAAAAGCTGAAGCACAGCCGAAGATTCGAGCATCGACGTGCGAGACGTTTGTTGCAGCCTGGCACAACGGCTCCGACCCTTGATTTAGGGGGCGATCTGGGTAGTCCTGATTGCAAACAGTCGTGCAGACATGAGGGGCGCTTTCAATCCCGTTGTGGCGCCTGGAGCCGATAGCGCCCATGTCATGAGCGTTTCCTGACCATCAGCCTCCTCCTCAGCATCTCTGTCTGCTGCAGGAATCGGAAATAGCGCGATCAAAGCTGCCGGCTCCGGCAGATCAAGGATGGCGGAAGGGCGGAAACTCTCAATCTGTGTGCGATCAGTGATCGGGCCAAGTGAGGCAACCTCGACCTCAGGTGTCTCCATTTCGGAAGTAGGGCGTGCAACTGGTACAGGAATGGCCAAAGCGCTTAAATCGGTGAACTCGGACCTAGCCTCGCCGACCATGGTCTGCCGGCTTGTTTGAAGATCGAGCGCGTCCTCCGCTCGGCTCCGTCCAGTCGGTAGCATTGCGGTGACCAGGCTGCTGTTTGACGAAGCGGAAGTGAAATTACTGTCGTCATCTCCAGCACTGGAAGCGATCTCGATCGATTTTGCGCCGACGCGCCGACGATAATCGGCGACTGCCAAATCGTAGCCGGGGAGAGGGCGGCCATCAGAGGGAAGGTGCATTGTTTTTCCATCGGGAAAGATCCGAGCCAGCTCTTTGCGCGTCATGCGGGGCCATGCACGGACATTGCCGACATCAAGATGGACAAACGGAGATCCCGATGCCGGATAGTAGCCCACTCCACCAACTTGCATCTGCATTGCAAGTGATCGCAGCTTGGCCAGTTTGACGCCCGGAATATAAAAATCCATCGCCTTGCCGAGGGTGTGTTGACTGTTTTTTGCGACCCCACTATCCCTCGATCGTCCTCGGAGCATCTTGTTTGTCCCCGGGGAGCGATAGGCAGAGACTATATGGATATAGTCGTTTGATCCGCTGCGCTGGTAAACTTCCCACACAAGATCGAGTAGACGGGGATCGATATTCGCTGGCTCGTTCTTGCGCCAGTCACGCAGGAAACGGTTGATCTGACCAAGGCCACGGGCATCGAACTTCCCGCCCCGCTTGAATGTAATTGTCGCACGTTCCCCAGTGTGAGTGAAAAACAGCTTCAGCGATCTGTCGGCCGCGGCTGTCGCAAGTGACGACGAACCCACCAGCAGTACCACTGCGAGCATCACTGCGATTGTAGCCGTCCCCACGCACCGCATGAACCCAGATAGGAAGGCTGCGGCTGGACAGGGTCTGACGCAAGCTGGCAACTCGCTCACTGGTTACTCCACACTTGACGGCTCTCTGAGTACGGGTCTGGCGAACATTGCTGCCACCCACGGATCGCCATTAGTAAATCCGATTATGGTCAACAAAGCCCTAATAGATCCCAATTGGTGAGGATCTGAACGATCCCGCTTGCGTGTATAGCCCCTTTATGAGAATGATTTGCAATTGCAAATAGGGGCGGGCTTTGAAAGCACGGTGAGACGATGGACGGACCGGTGAGGGGATGGCAGCGAACGGTTGGCGAGGCATCCCTTTCGGATGTGCACCGGTCGATAAAGGTCGCGTCAGGAGCTGGCACTTTCCGAGGGGCGATGGCGTTCTTCGGCCCCGGCTATCTTGTCGCAGTCGGGTACATGGATCCAGGCAATTGGGCGACATCTCTGGCCGGGGGATCGCGCTTCGGCTATGCGCTACTCACGGTGGCCCTGGTTTCAAACATCATGGCGATCGTCCTTCAGTCGCTATGCGCGCGCCTTGCCATCGCTTCGGGGCGCGATCTTGCGCAGGCCTGTCGTGATGCTTACCCCAAACCGGTCGCCATGGTGCTGTGGCTGCTCGCCGAAATTGCGATTATTGCGACTGACATCGCCGAGGTGATCGGCACTGCAATCGGCCTAAACCTCATTTTCGGAATTCCGCTCGAGCTGGGAGTGGTCATCACTGCTCTGGACGTATTCTTGATCCTCTACCTGCAAAAGCTTGGCTTCCGTTGGGTCGAAGCGCTTGTCATAACTTTGCTCGGCGTTATCGCCGTCTGCTTCGCGGTTCAGATCGCTCTTGCTGATCCGGACTGGGGTCAAGTGATCCTCGGCTTCGCTCCAACGACAGAGATCGTCACCAATCCAGACATGCTCTATTTGGCGCTCGGGATACTCGGTGCGACCGTCATGCCGCACAATCTCTACCTCCACTCTGGCATCGTGCAGACGCGGGACTTTGGTGATACGCTGCCTGAAAAGCGCGAGGCTCTTAAATTTGCGACGATCGACTCTACGGTCGCCTTGATGTTCGCTTTGCTTGTCAACGCCTCTATCCTCATCCTAGCTGCCGCAACGTTCCACGAAAAGGGGCTGACTTCAGTCGCAGAGCTGGGTGAGGCTCATAGTCTGCTGGCCCCCTTGCTAGGTTTGGCCGTTGCACCGACATTGTTCGGAATCGCCCTGTTGTGCTGCGGCATCAATTCAACGGTGACGGCGACGCTTGCGGGTCAGATCGTGATGGAGGGATTCCTGAAGATCCAGCTTGCACCTTGGCTTCGCCGTCTGATCACCCGGGGGATCGCCATCATACCCGCCGCAGGGGTCACGATAGCCTTCGGGGACAGCGGCACTGCCCAACTTCTGATATTGACCCAGGTTGTGCTTAGTCTCCAACTTTCCTTTGCGGTTTTCCCACTGGTCATGTTTACCGCCGACGCTGCTAAAATGGGAGAGATGAAAACACCCCTATGGCTCTCAGCTTTCGCCTGGATCATCGCCATCGTGATCGCTTTGCTGAACCTGAAGCTTTTGGTCGACTTCGTTTCGTGATGCAGTAGCCACGATAGACCCATCTTTTCCGGAGTACTTCGAACCACTCCGAGAAGTAGCGGGCACCTTGATGTAACCCTTACGAGATTTAGTGCCTGTGCCACTGATCCATTCTATAAGCCTAAACGATGTGTGCGACTTTGTGCGCGCCACGCATCGCACCGACAAAACAGATCGGCATCAACTGGAATGACCGCGTACTCAGTGTTAGGCGTTCGAAAGTGAGCGTCAGTCGTGCTCGGTGGCGCACATATCGTGGTTCGCCAAAGCCCTGATCACATAGCAATCGCGTACTTGATTCGAATGGCAGTGTGTTGAGATCCGTTCGAGTTCGGCTTCCAGCTTCTTCAACCTCTCGATCTTCTGTCGGATTGTGACGAGCTGTTCGGCAGCTATCTTGTCGGCCTCCGCACACGGCTTTTCGGGATGCTGGCTGAGCTCTATAAGCTCGCGAATAGCTTCGATCGTCAGTCCAAGATCGCGGGCGTGCCGAATGAATGAGAGGCGTTCCTGCTCGCTCTTCGAGTATCGTCGCTGATTGCCCTCAGAACGTTCCGGCGGTGAGAGCAGTCCCATCTGTTCGTAATATCTAATTGTTGGTACCTTGACGCCGGTGGTCCTGGACAGATCTCCGATCGTGAGCATGCTTCCTCCCTCTCCAGACGCGGCAGGTGCAGGCCGCGACAAATTAGCCCATCACGCGAACCTGAACCCTCGGGCAACCGAGAGGTATTTAAGCAATGGTTCGGCACATGTGAGGATTTACATATGGCAAATCAAGCGAAACGTTGGCGTGTGGCAGCCGGCGCATTTTTTATCGCCGGTCAAAGTGGCGTATTGGCTGAAGTGACAAATGGTCTTCATCAAATCAACTACGATGCCTTGACCATCGAACACGCCGAATTGGCTCTGACGCCGGACGGGGCAACGGATAAAGCATATGTCACCGTCTACAATGGTACGCCCGATGACATGGCGATTGTCTCTGTCAAGGTCGCAGGCTACACGACTGCCACACTCGTGAGCCCAATGGCGAAATCCAAGGGCTTCGAACAAGTGCCGCTGTCGGACACCTATGTCGTGATACCCCGAAAGGCGGAACTGGACATGGGACCGGACTCGGTTTTCATTTCACTGGTGCGTAACTCGGGTCCTCCCAAAGCAGCAACAATGACGCTGAAATTTGATGACGGAACCTCGCGTGCTGTCCCGCTTGAGATTATTGCTCCAGATTCTGCGGAAACCAATCATCACCATGGAGAACCAAATCGCGAATGAAAGCCACCAAAAACTGGAAGTTGGTGCTTTGCTTTGTCCTCGCGCCGCACGTCGTCAGGAATTCGTCGACGAATGTTCGTCTTTAGTCTGAACTACCGAGGCCGCCACAAGGACAATGGCACCGCAGACGATGAACACATCCGCAATATTGAAGGCAGGCCATGACCAGCCGAACGCGTGAAAATCTAGATAGTCGGTAACTCTCAAGTTCATCAAACGATCGACGACATTTCCGCTCGCACCCCCAGCCATTGCCGTGATGGCCATTCCTTCCAGCACACTGTTGGCGAATACTGCCCAGATCACCAGTCCGACAACGATGCCCCCTTGAACTGTGGCGAACATCCGGGGTGCTGACACGATGGTGTCGGAAAATAGTCCGAAGCTGACACCCGTGTTGTAGGTGAGCGTCAGGTTGAAAAAGGGGGTCAACTCAATGGCCCCCGTTGGGGCTTCCAGAAGCTCGGCCATGACGGATTTGACGGACAGATCGATACCGCAGATTGCGACAACCCCGAGGACGATAAGGGTAAGCCTGAACAGGCCTTTATTCGAGAATAACATTTTCAGTTCCAGGCTGAGCACGCTCTGACATGCGCGAAGATTTGCAAGATTGGCCGCGAGCGGGATTTCATGCTCACAGGGTTCTTGCCATACGACCTCCAGGAACTAGAGCTTCAAGCGTAAACTTGGGCGTCAGCTATTGCATCAAGGAAACGTGTAGTGGCGGCCGGAGCTCATCATCCGAGCTGGGTCACCAGTTACTGCGAGGTTTCGCCTCGTCAGGCATCCCCGGCTGACTGCCGCAGGGTCGGCCGGTCTACCTGGTTAGTCGGGTTAGTGAATGCCGCTGACCGCCGTTGTGTCTCGACCGTCCCTGATCTTCACCCATTTCCCCGGATTGCGTGAATCCTGACGCTTGAGGTAGGTATATTCAGTTTCTGACCAATTTCTGATTTCACCACGCAGGTTGTCGAGGATGAAATCGCCCATCTGTGATCGCACCGTCAAAACAGCATGCCCGGATCCGTCCGGCTGGAGTACAACTGTGATCAGCAGATTGGAGACCGCGATCCCGCGTCTCATCAAAAGCTTGCGCTTCAGAAGAGCAAAGTCCTCGCAGTCGGCTGCGGTGGTAGGATAGTTCCAAAATTCCTCGACGCCATAGATCTCGATATCCTCGATGGCCGGGATTGTATTGACGACCTGGTTGACCTCAACGAGGCTATTCCAGATCTCCTCTGTGAGCTTTAGGCGTGCGCGATCTGCAGCGTTAGGCTGGCATTCTTTTTGATATCGTTTGCAGAATTCGAAGTGGCCGATCGGTTGTGACGTTGCCCCGGCGACAGGCATGGAATCCCACGTTGCCGCTTCCGGTTTCCAGGCGGCGCCGGTCGAAATGATCGTTATGGCGAAAATTGCGAGCAGAAATCTAGCGGTCATAAGTCGTCCCTGTGTGCTTGGACGATTTATGAGGATCGAACACGACCATCACGCAAAGATATTCAGTGCAATTTTATCGGCTTGTGTCGAATTCAGACACCTTCCTATTGGATCGCCAGCTTGTGAACGACAGATAGGCCTCTATGCCGATCCAGCCCCCAAGACCAATGGATGCGACCATTCCCGCGATGGCCTCGAAGGAGTCATGTCCTATGCCCCAGCAAACGACGGCAAAAGCAATCTTAACGGACACAAATCCCGCCAGCGAAAACGCAACGATCATTCCAAGGTTCTTTGAGATTTGTGTAATTGACGCGATCATATCCCAAGTTTAGAGGCGACGGTCTTACACGGGGAAATCAATTCTTATTGTCTGCATGAACCGTTCTGCGGCAAGGTCAGCGCACCAGCTTCACGCAATGTCAAACAGGTTGAATGTAATGTGTGATGATGTTGCGGCTTAGAAAATCGATTCGGATTTTGTGTGTGGCACTGCTTTTGGCAGTTGTCATCATGGGTCCGCGTGGCTCAGTCGCAAGAGACAGCAGCTCCGGGCCGACGATATGCATGAACGTCCATCAAGGGACTGGGTCTGGCGGTACCCATGCGAAATGCCACCATCTGGTCGAACATTCCCACGAGCTTCTGGCTTGCATACAGAAAAGCGCTCCAATTTCGGAGCGAATGAGCTCTGCCTATAGAGTCTCAGCAAATCGGTTCCGCATCTTCGCCGGCATCTATCTCCTTGATCCTCCTCCCCGAGCCTGACCTTCCCGATTAAAGCGCACGGATCGTCAACGAGTTTCCGTAGATGTTGGATTGGGTCCAACACGCGGCTTGAAAGCGGCTCTCATCGAATAAAGGATCGAGCACTGTCCAATCACGCCTGAATGCGATGACAAGACAGCGATCCGTCGAAGGATCCCGGCGTAGCACCGGTTGGTCCTCATGGAGATCAGTAAATGTGGAAGATTGCATTCTCCGGGGTGTGGTGTGTCGTAGTGTGTTTGGTTGCTGTCTACGCTGGTTTCCAGTGGGCACCGGCGCCCAAACAGGTTGAGGCGCAGTCTCCTAGGCTGACCGAACATGAGGTGGTTAAGTCGGCGATGGTGACCGTACCGATCATTCGGGAGAACAAGGTTGACGGTTACGTCGTCGCGGAAGTGGCAATGACCGCAAATGACGAGGCACTCCGCGCTAGTCCCAGTCCGGAGGTAGAACTGACGGACGAATTGATCGCGACACTGGTGTCCAGACCGGTTCTTACCGATCCCGAATTCGCAGCTGACACCCTGAGGTTAGATCTGGTGGAGCGGATGAACAAGCGGACTGGTCGGCAAGCCTACTATAAAACTCTGATCACCAAGCTCGATTACCTCACTGCAGCAGACATGGACCGGATGCGCACCTCCGGGGCAAGCCCGATGAAGGTAACTCCCCTGGTTGATAAATCTCTGCTCGATGTCGTGCCTGGTCCGGTGCCCAAAGATGGGTAGATGATTGGGTGGGAGAAGCGTTCAGCTTTTCCGAGGGCGACCCCTTGTAGCTCTAGTTACTTGAGGTCCTATATTTATACCGGCGGCTAAGGATTTGTTCGATGCGGCGTCGTGCGGTCGTCCCCCCTTCTTGGACTGCCGGCTGCCGTGGTGGGCTCGGCATCTTCCGGGTGATTTCGGCAGGGTTTCATTGAAAGCGCGAAGAGTGACGAAATGAATTGGTTTCAGAATTTGAATGAGCGAGCACTTTTGATCGCGCGGAATGCCTGCATTGGAGCGTTTATAGCTGTCTCCTTATCCGGATGTGTTTCAGACATGGGGCTGGACGACCTGTCCAGCAGGGCACCCGAACTGTCGAGCAAGATGCTGGCAGAGATGTCAAAGAAGGGGATGGCAGCGGAGAGCCCTGTCCTCATCAGGATCTTCAAGCAGGAAAGCGAGCTCGAGGTCTGGAAGATCGACCGAAGTGGGCGCTACGCGTTGCTCAAGACATATCCTATGTGCAGGTGGTCCGGGAAGCTAGGCCCCAAGGTCAAGGAAGGTGATCGCCAGGCACCCGAGGGGTTCTACCACGTTTCGAAAGGGATGCTGAATCCTAAATCGCAGTACTATGTATCTTTCAACCTGGGGTATCCAAACAGGCTTGAGTCGGCACTCGGCTATACCGGCGAGGCGCTGATGGTCCACGGTGCTTGCTCCTCTTCCGGTTGCTTTGCGCTGACAGACCAGGGCGTCGGTGAAATATATGCGATCGTCGCCAAGGCACTTTCATCGGGACAGGAGCGTTTCCAGGTCCAGGCCTATCCTTTCCGGATGACGACGGAAAATATGACGCTGCACAGAGACAACGAACACCTGTCGTTCTGGCGGACGCTGAAGGAGGGATACGACGTTTTCGAATTGACCCGGGAGCAACCAAAAGTCTCGGTGTGTGGCCGCCGCTACATGTTCAACAAAGAGTTCGTGGGCGGAGAGCCCCGTTACCCACTGGAGGCTTGCCCCGCAAGCGCCGCTTCTTCTGATCCCGCACTGATGGCCCGCATGGCCGAAGAAACCCAAAAGCTTGAGGCTGCTCTTCAACAGGCCGGCGGCTCGACGGTGTCATCCTATGTGGATGGCGGAATGCATCCAAGTTTCCGCGCACTCCTTAAGAAAGAGGGTCCGGACCGACTTGCGGCTCGCATTTCGGGCACAAAATATCCGGTCAGCAGACCAGATGCGGCGTTGGCTGACCCATTCCAAAAGAAGAAAGCCAGGTCTGGCGACGGGGTGACTGCCGCAAGTGCGACAGGAGACTGAATTATGGCCCAGCCCGATGATCGGATTAAGAAGATACGGCGCAATAACTGGATTGTGTTGGCAGTGCTCACGATTTTCGTTGTGGCGGTCTTTCTCTTGAGCTTCTCGCATATTGGTCGAGAGGCAAGGCCTGAACCCAATGTAATCGTAACGTCCCCAGCCGTTGATGGGTAAAGACGATGTTGCTTGAGGGGCATGCAGTGCGGACCAACATCTTGATTATCGGGGCGGGGCAAGCCGGGCTCGCCGCGGCGTATGCCTTGAAGCAGCAGGGCCTGACATTCTTCATTGTCGATGCTGGCACAAAAATCGGAGACAGCTGGCGCAACAGATATGACAACCTCACACTCTTTACCCCTCGCAGCATCAGCGCGCTCTCGGATATGCCCCTGGTTGGTGATGCAAATGGCTTTGCTGGAAAGGATGACTATCTGCGGCGGTATGCTTCCTTCCATAAACTTCCGGTCATCAGTTCGAAGAAGGTCGTCCGACTTGAGAAGGTGGGCAGTCTCTTCGTGGCGTCAACGCAAGACGGCGATCGAATCACATGTCATACCGTCATCGTTGCCACGGGGGCATTTTCGACACCGCGAATTCCTGGATTGTCGAAACTGCTCCCGGCCGACATTCAGCAGATGCACGTAGCTGAGTTCCGCAATCCGGGCTCGGTGGCGAAAGGCCCTGTTCTTGTTGTCGGAGATGGCGCGAGTGGAAGGGACGTGGCAATTGCGATGGCTGGGTTTCAACAGGTGCTGCTTGCACGCGGGCGAAAGCGCAGGCTTTTACCGGAGAAGATCCTCGGACGCAGTTTGTGGGTATGGCTGGGGCAGCTCGGCCTTCTACGTGTATCGGCGCAGGGGATCATCGGGCGAAGGATGAGGCGTGAGGATCCATTCCCTGTTCGTGGCAATGACGATGCTTCACTTAGGCGGTTGGGGGTAATCCTGAAGCCGAGACTGGCTGCGATCCATGACCGCGGGGCAAGTTTCGCCGACGGATCGAGCGAGAACATCAGATCCATAGTTTGGGCGACAGGCTATGCCGATGAGCTCCCTTGGATTGAAGTCGAGGGTGCAGTTGATGCTCGGGCTGTCCCAATACACTCCAACGGGGTTTCGCCTGTTGCCGGTCTCTACTATGTTGGCCGACCTTGGCAGCGGAACCGTGCCTCTGGTCTGATCGCAGGTGCCGCTGACGATGCGGCTTTCATCGTCGAGCATATCCGTCAACGGTGCCTGCAAAGCCTCTAGTCTCAGGTCTCTATAACATTATGACCGATGACCTGTACGCCGTCTTCGCAACCGTCCTCTGGCGTTTCGATCTCCAGAGTGCTGTGGTCGATACCGTGCCTGTCCCGCAGGATTTTTCGCACTGCGCCTTTCACTTCAGCAACACTGCGCAGAGATGACTCCGTCACAACGAGATGCGCTTGCAATGCCTTGTGATCTTCATCGATCCGCCACACATGCACATGGTGCACCTCCTGGACGCCTTCGACGGAACGCATGTCTGAAACAAGTTTGTTCACATCCACGTCCTCAGGCGCCGCCATCATCAGAATCCTGATCGATCCTCCGATCTCAGTGAAGGCCTGCCAGAGTATGTAGCCTGCGATCATGAGGGTGATCGCCGGGTCAATCCATGTCCAGCCGAATATCAGCACAAGCGTGCCGGCAATGATAACACCCACCGATCCAAGGGCGTCCGACACATTGCGCAAGAAAGCGGCGCGGATATTCATGCTGGTTTTTGAAAGGGTGTAGGTGAGCATCGCTGTGATCAAATCGATGACGAGCGCGATGCCTGCGACGATCACGACCGTCCACCCTTCTATAGGCTCCGGTGTGATGAACCGCATGACCGCTTCATACACGAGATAGAGCCCAACGACGATCAAAGTCGTATAGTTGATCAGCGATGCGACGATTTCGGCACGAACATAGCCGAACGTCATCCCTTTGTCGGAAGGGCGGCGCGAGATTCGGCGTGCGCCATACGCAATCACAAGTGATGCAGCGTCACTGAAGTTGTGGAGCGCATCCGCGATCAGGGAAAGACTGCCGGACAAGATGCCGCCGGCAATCTGCGCAAAGGTAAGGAGCACGTTTACGAGAATTGCTCCCCTATACGCTTGTCTCCTGCATCCGCTCCATGATCGTGGTGATGTCCACTCATGAATTCCGGTCCTGTCTCCGAGGTCAGGATCCTGCCTTGCTGGCATCGATCTCAGCCTTCACCAGTGTGAAAAGACCTTGCGGACTGAACTCTGTCAGAGGCTTTTCGTTGACGAAAAATGTCGGGGTCTGTTTCACATTGTTGGCCTGAACGTCCGCCATATCCTGGGCAAGAATATTGTCGATCGCGGGGGACACCGCATCTTTCTTGCCCTGCTCGACATCAAGTCCGGCCATTGCCGCAATCTGCCATGCCTTTTCCAGATCTGGCTTGCCATGGTCGGCCCAGACCGGCTGCTGTTCCAGTATCGCTTCTAGGACCGGTTCAAACAGGTTCTGTTTGCGCGCGGCCTCCAATATGCGCACGGCATCGTCGGAACCCTCGTGGAATACGGTGTATCGCAGGACGAGCCGCACGTCGGTTCCGGTCTGCGCCATCATCTGCTTTACGAGCGGATAAAATGCCCGGCACGCCTCACATGACGGATCAAAAAATTCGACAATTGTCACAGGCGCCGAAACCGGCCCCATGACCGGCGAGTGCATTCTGACAAGGGTATTGTTCCCCGGCATTGGGGAGGGCGCTGGCTCAGCTTCTGGAGTGAGCCCACTATAGAGGGCGGCACCTCCTGCGAAAACTGCGATCGCAGCTGAAGCCGAAGCGATGACGAAAGTGCGTCTGTTCATGCTGGTGTTCTCCGGCGCACGATTAGAAGTAGGGCGATGATGACGGTAAACGCGCCAAGCGACAGGAGCGGAATGGGGAGGGTTCCGAAGAGGAGCATACCCGCGCCCGAGCAGGATGGCCCTTGGCCGCAAGGCTTGATGGCCGTGGGGATGATATTGAAGTAGAGCAGGTTGTGAAATGCCGCGATCAACCATCCCACCGCTGCCAGCGGAACTGCATAGATCCAGGCACGGGCATCAGAGCGGAAGGCGGCGACGGCGAGCAGGACTGCCAGTGGAAACATGAAGGCTCGTTGGTGCCAACAGAGATCGCATGGCATTTGTCCCATGACCTCACCGATGAACAATGCGCCGAGCGTCGAACTCATGGCAATCATCCACGCGCTAAAGATCGCAAGCCATGCCCCGTCGTTAGATTTCACCACTGCTCTGCCATTCCCGTCGTTCATTGATGCTTGCCAGTATGAAACCTCTAGTAGCTTGAGGGTCAAGGGCGCTTTCTGTCCGATGTGGATGACAGCGACATGACTGAGGAGAATTGCGATTTTCTTCGCCACTTGCCTTGAACCTCAAGCTACTAGAGGGATTAGGACTACTCTAAGAGGTTCTTCAGGGTGAATGTCGGCAGGGAATTAGATGAAAGCTCTCAGAGCGTTTCGACTTGTGGCGTGGTGTGTGGTTGCGATCGTCACATTGCTACTGATTATAGGTTACTTGCTCCAATCGAGTGGCGGCAAACGTGGTGAGCCAGACACGTCCTCTACCCCTTCGATCGGTCGCCCATTTGAGTTGGTTTCGCACCGGGGCCAAGTGATCGATAACGCTGTCCTCAAGGGAAAGCCGTATTTGGCGTTCTTTGGCTTTACCCACTGCCCTGACATCTGCCCCACAACGCTGTTCGAGCTGAGTGACCTGATGAATGAACTCGGGCCCGCTGCGAGCGGTTTCAACGTTGTTTTCATCAGCGTTGACCCAGAGAGAGATACTCAGCAGTTGCTCAACGAGTACATGACATCCTTCGACCGTCGAATCCTTGCCCTTCGGGGAACGCCGGAGCAAACAGCGACGGCTGTCAAAGCTTTCTCCGCCTACGCACGCAAGGTTCCGACCGAAGATGGAAGCTACACAATGGACCATACGGCTGGCGTATACATGATGGACGCCAATGGTAGCTTCAAAGGAACGCTCGACATGCATGAATCCCGCGAGGTTCGCATGAAGAAAATCCGCAATCTGATGACCGGCTCGTAAGCCAGAACTTCAACCGTCGAGAGGAAATACATTGCAGTCTGGCAAATTGACACGACGAGGCTTCGTTATCGGGGGGGCTGGGGCAGCGGCGGCTGTATTGACTGGCTGCTCGGCAACGACCGCAGAGACGACACAGTCTGAAATCGTACCCATATCCCATCCAGTTCTGGAAACCACCTATGGACCGATACTGAACGAACAGTTCCCGCTGCCTGCTATACCCTACCAGAAGATCGCCAAGCGCTATTACCGGCAGATGGTGAGTGATCCGACTGGAGAGCGGCCAGGCACATTGGTCGTGGATACGGCCAACTATTTTCTCTACCTGACTTACGAGGGCGGACAGGCGATGCGATACGGGGTCGGTCTCGGCCGGCAGGGGTTCGAATGGTCGGGCAAGGGGGTCATTCAGTACAAACGTCAGTGGCCGCGCTGGACGCCACCTGACGAGATGGTCGTTCGACAGCCGGAACTTGCGCCCTACAGCATTGCCAATGGCGGTATGCCACCTGGCCTCAAGAATCCATTGGGCGCGCGTGCGCTTTACATTTTCCAGAATGGCGAAGACACGCTTTACCGCATCCATGGATCGCCAGAATGGTGGACGATCGGCAAGTCGGTATCCTCAGGGTGTGTCCGGATGATCAATCAGGACGTGGTCGACTTGTATGGTCGAGTGCCAGGCAAAACCCCCATCGTCGTTACCAGCCTGCCTCGCTTCTCTGAGGCATAGGCGGAGAAAACCGTGAAGTCCCCACCGACAGTTCAGCGGCCTGAAGTCGTGAGGCCAGGCATGCGAGGCCTGTGCCCTGTAGGAGCTGACTCCGATTATCCGCATTCCCCTGGCGCTGTCATGTAGAGGCTGTCGGAAAACACCGGAAGCCTCAGCTCGTGCCCGGGCTATGCCAAACTGAACCAGATGTCCGATGGTCGTGCACTCACCAGGCAGGCCATGCGACGGAAAACATCCGATAGATCGTGTAGATCGTACACAAAAGAGTTTCTGTTTGTGCCTGCGATTTGATTTGGTGAAGCGATATGGACGGTTTGTCTGATCTAGTACGAGAATACGGGACATGGATGTACATCCTGCTTTTCGCATACTGCATGCTGAAAAGCGGTAGTCTCCCGTTGTTCGCGGGCTATGCGGCTCAAACACAAGCTTTGGACTTGTCCCTTGTTTTAGCGGTGACCTTTGCCGGCGGCTATCTCGGGGACGAAGCACGGTTCTTTATCGCGAGACGATACGGGGATGCGTGGTTAACGAGGTGGCCTTTTGCCGAAAAGGCCTATGCGGCCGCGAAAATCCTAGTTGCAAAGTACGGCTGGGCCTACATCTTTCTTTACAGATATCCCAAGGGTATGCGGACCATCGGCGCGCTTCCGGTTGGTCTCGGATCAATGTCATGGGCAAAGTTTACAGTTCTGAATGCAGCATCCGCAATAGTTTGGACCGCCTGCCTGGTTTCGGCGGGCTTCGTTTTCGGCGCACAGATAGAGGAGGCGGTGGAAACCGGCTGGGGCTTTGCAAGTATTGTCTTACTTGCCGCAATGCTCCTCCTGTCGGTCTTCGCATGGTGGCGGATAAATCGGATAGCTGTCCGAATCCCGAAAATTGGAGAACAATCCAATTGAAGTCATCAGCAGTTTCATGCCTGGTCAACATGGAAAGGCAGAGAACAGCGCATGTATACCGCAAAGCCTGACACGCACCCGGACCGACCTATCCCCAGACCTTTCAAACTGTCACGCTGATCTACGGCGCAGGTCGACATGCTCAAATTCAGCGACTTGCGGCATATAGTGGAAGCTTTCAGGTGATGCTGGAAATCGGACTTTTCTGTCCGCCTCCCTGTCCAGTTCTCCAGCCCCGCAGCGCTTTTCTTGTCTGCAACGAGCTGGCACCAAAGGCGTTCGAAGACTAAACCACCGGATAGCAACGGCGGCCATTGTTCTCGGACCTGGCTAGCTTCGTCGGCCTGAAATGAAAACTGAAAGCGCTCCGTTGACCCTCCGTGACACCCTCGAAAATCATCAGGTCCAGATCTATTTTGGCGCAGTTATCCTTGGCGCTCTGGCGGCTCTCTCGATCTCTGGAACAACCGCACTTGAGATCGGCATAAATCCGTCGCTAGCGTTCATGTTGTTTGTGACCTTCCTTCAGGTTCCGCTTGCCGAACTTCGGATGGCCCTCGCGCAATTCCGCTTCCTTGGCGTCCTGCTGCTGGCGAATTTTGTCGTCATGCCTATGCTAGTGGGAGTTCTCGTCCCGTTTCTTCCACCTGATCCGATGATACGGCTTGGCGTATTGCTGGTCCTTCTCGCCCCATGCATCGACTATGTCGTTACGTTCTCGCATCTTGGCCGCGCCGACGCCCGTCTCCTGCTGGCAGCAACACCCACGCTCTTGATCGTCCAAATGCTACTGTTGCCCGTCTATTTGAGCGTTTTCCTCGGTCCCGAGGCTGGGTCTCTTATCAAAGCCGGACCATTTTTCCACGCGTTCGTCTGGCTGATCGCAGTCCCGCTTGTCTTCGCCGTCCTCATCCAGTTCTCGGCCGGCCGAAGTGTGGCAGGGCAGCGTGCGTCGGCGGTTTTGGGGCTGCTTCCGGTTCCTGCGACAGCGTTCGTACTCTTCGTCGTGGTTGCTGCCGTCGTACCGCAACTCGGCCCCGCACTCGATGCCACTTTCCGTGTTGTGCCAATATACGTGGCATACGCGGTTGCTGCGCCCTTGGCGGGGTGGGGTATGAGTAAGTTGTTCCGGCTTGATGCGCCAGCGGGCCGTGCCGTCGCATTCAGTGCCGCCACGCGCAACTCTCTGGTCGTCCTGCCGCTGGCTTTCGCTGTCCCGGGTGCTGTACCGATCCTTCCGGCAATAATTGTCACGCAGACACTGATCGAACTGCTGAGCCAGTTGGCTTACATTCGTCTGGCACCAAAGTTTGGGTCGAACAAGGCTGCCTGAAGAATGTAAGCCGCCTTGTGCCGGGCCGGGATGGCGCCTTCGTCTAATTCGCGCAGGAAGCGGAGGGGGCTGTCTGTTCGTGCACTCAGCTGACCCCTAACGACGGCCTTATCGAGGCCTTGGTTCGCTTAGGCGCTCCGACTCGCAAACGGCGATCAGAGAGCGAGACGATGCCACCAGCCATCATCACGATGGCACCGGACCAGATACAGAGGATCCAGGGCTTCCACCAGACACGTACGACAATGCCCCCGGCGGCCATTGGGTCACCCAGCGAGATGTAGAGCTGGCTGAAGCCGAAGGTGACGATGCCGGCTTCCGTCGTCGGCATCTGGCGGGCCGTGTAGAGCCGCTTCGACGACCAGACATCGGCCACCTCGACACCATCTTCGCGGATGGTGAAATGCCCCTGGTCTTCGCTATAGTTAGGTCCCGTCGCGGCGCGAATACCGTCGAAGGTGATGACATAACCGCCGGCCTCCACCGTCATGCCCGGCTTCATCTCGACCACCGTTTCCGTCTCGAAGGTGGTGACGGCCACGACGCCGAGCACGGTCACACCCATGCCGAAATGCGCAAGTGACGTGCCGAATGCCGACCGCGGCAGGCCTTTCAGTCGACTCCAGGCGGTGGACAGCGGATGCTTGCCAAAGCCTGCCCGATACCAGAGATCGGATACCGCGCCGCCCATGACGAAAAAGGCGAGCGCAAGGCCTGCCACCGCCATGACGGGACCGCCATTTTGGGCGTACCAGAAACCGAGGCCAAGCATGAGCGAGACCGCCGCCGCCACGTAAAGCCGCTGCAGCGCACCAAGTAGATCGCCGCGCTTCCAGGCGAGGAATGGCCCGAAGGGCATCGCGAGCAGGAGGGGTATTATGAGCAACCCAAAGGTGATGTTGAAGAAGGGCGGACCGACCGAGATCTTCTCGCCCGTCAGCGTCTCCAAAAGCAGCGGATAAAGCGTGCCGATTAGAACAGACGCGGTGGAGACGGTGAGAATTAGGTTGTTGAGAACCAGCGCACCTTCACGCGAGATCGGCTGGAACAGGCCGCCGGCCTTGAGCATCGGCGCGCGCAGCGCAAAGAGGGTGAAGGCCCCGCCGATGAAGATGATGAGAATGCCGAGAATGAAGACGCCGCGCGTCGGGTCGTTCGCAAAGGCGTGCACCGAGGTCAGCACGCCTGACCGTACGAGGAAGGTGCCGAGCAGGGACAGCGAAAAGGCGATGATGCCGAGCAGCACCGTCCAGATCTTCAGGGCATCGCGCTTTTCCATGACGAGCGCCGAATGCAGAAGGGCGGTGCCCGCCAGCCAGGGCATGAAGGAGGCGTTCTCGACCGGATCCCAGAACCACCAGCCTCCCCAGCCGAGTTCGTAATAGGCCCAGTAGGAGCCCATGGCGATGCCGGCCGTCAGGAACACCCAGGCGGCCAGCGTCCAGGGCCTAACCCAGCGGGCCCAGGCGGCATCGATGCGGCCGTCCATCAGGGCGGCAATCGCAAAGGAGAAGCAGACGGAGAAGCCAACATAGCCGAGATAGAGCAGAGGCGGATGGATCGCGAGGCCGATATCCTGCAGAACCGGGTTCAGATCCCGACCCTCGGCCGGGATGGGTGACAGGCGGATGAAGGGGTTTGAAGTCAAAAGGATGAAGAGGGTGAAGGCCGTCGTGATCCAGGCCTGGACGGCCAGCACGTTCGCCTTCAGGCGGTCCGGCAGATTGGTGCCGAAGAAGGCGACCATGGCGCTGAACAGCGTCAGGATCAGCACCCAAAGCAACATCGAACCCTCATGGTTCCCCCAGACGCCGGAGACCTTGTAGATCATCGGTTTGAGGGAGTGCGAATTCTCGAAGACGTTCTGCACCGAGAAGTCGGAGAGTACGTAGCCGTAGGTGAGGGCCGCGAAGGAGGAGGCGACGAGGAGGAACATTGCGTAGGTGCCGGTCGTCGCCACCGCCATCATCGCCGCATCCCCGCGCCGCGCGCCGATCACCGGCAGAATGGAGACGACGAGACAGGTGGCGAGCGCCAGCACGAGAGCATAATGGCCAAGCTCGATGATCATTGGATCTCTTCCATGCCGCTGAGTTCCACCCCTTGCGCCTCCAGACGAGCGGTCGCGTCCCTTGGCATTTAAGTCTCGTCATGCTGGCAGGCACTGTATCGGGACAAGGGTTTCAACCACGATCCAAGATCAGCGACCAGCCTAACCTAAGACCTGCCGCGCGAGCAACAGGAGTGTTCATTCCCGGCGGTGTCATGGTGTCACCGCACTCGACTAGTGCGACAAGATTGGATGGGCTGGGAGAGACCCGGAAAAGCCAATCCGGAACTCTCTGTAAATGCTTCAGTTTAAGGAGAGCCAAGATCACAAGTCCGTACTATTCCTTCTTCGTCGATCGTCGCCGGCTTGGCGTTCGCTGTAGCCGGGTACTTCGCGGATCGCGTGTCGACTTCACGCGCAGACGTTCCTTGGAACGTTGCTGTCACTCGATGGCCTGGCGGGAAGATTGAGCGCACAGACGAAGAGGCCATGCGGCTGACCAGCGACAAAACGGTGCGTTGAAGCGGGGCCAGCGATATGGTGGCGTGGGACTTCCGTGAGGACCGCCTGACGATCAGGAGAGGTACCGCATTGGGCTGGTTGTCGAGACGAGGTGCGGTTGACCGACTGGAATTGGCGCAAGAAAAAAGGGCCAGCGAAAGTCGCGGCCCTTAGGGTGTGAAGGTTAGACCTCCAGAGGGGGAACGACTGACGCAGAAGCTGGGGAGGCTTGCGCCCGCGTCAGACAATCTCGATATGGGTTGTCGCACCGCCATCCGCAAGTCCCGCGTTTCGAGCAGGCGAATAACTCCTCACCTCCGACGTGCTTTCCGCGTCAGATAGGCGCTCTAGTAGGGTTCCAAAGAGATCATCATAGGCAACTGGGTGACGGTACGCATGATTCTGCAGCGCGTTTCGAACCATGTCGCTGCAGGCAAGCTTTCTGAATATCGCTGTATTGTCAGTCATTCCCTAGCCCCTCCCAGGCCACAACGCCCGCCTGCAGTGCCTGTTCCGAAGGAACATAAAAAAGTGCGATACGGAGAGGTATATTCTCTCTCAACATCAGCCAATTCCACCGATAAGGCAGCGCTTGCGTCAACGATGCACGGTGCCCCCAATTTCGCGGCTGCGCAACGAAATCGGCTCCCCCACGCCCCGAAGGCCGCCTTCGGCGGTCGTTGACCCAAGCCCTCCCTTATCGGTCCGCCGCCTTTGTTTTCAATCAAAGGAGCTGATGATGACCACTTACGACCACATCAACGAGCTGCGTGCCGAACTTGCAGCATCCATCGACCCGGCAGAGCGCCAGCAGATCGCAGCCGAGCTGGCGACGGCCGAAGCGAAGCTTGCCGGAGAAGAAGCCGCTTTCGAAGCGTTGATCAGCAACGAGCCGCCCCACTAGGGCGGCTTCTCACTTACAGCCTAGACCTCATCTTGCCAGTGCGACTGGCAACTCTTTGATGTTGGTCGTGTATCGCGGCGATCGGCGGTCAAACTTTGCTTGCCAGTCACGCTTAATTCCGGCCGAGGCCGGGATCAGCGATCCGCGTCCAAATTTCCCATTGACCAAATCCAGCGCCGTCATCAGCCGTTCCGATTGGTCACGGTCCCGTGCGCCGAACAGGGGCCGTGGCTGTGACGCCGCCCGCACCAGATCATTCATGATGATGCCGGCCTTCGCGTAGCGATGGCCGTCCCTAAATATCTTGCGCGCCCCGCTCTGAGCGGCCCGGATGAGGTCGAAAGTGTCGTTGGAAGCGTCGGCGAAGTGGACTGTAGTCTGTGCCGAGTGCGGTTTGTCTTGTCTGTTGAAGCGCGACGTGTGCATGAAGACCGCCATATGTGTCGCCTCGAGGCCATGCCGGCGCAGCTTCTCCCCTGCCCTCATCGCATAGGCCGCGACTGCCTCGAGCATTCCGGCAAGATCCGTGACTGGCGCTCCAAAGGATCGGGTTAAGGCGCAGCCCTTCCGTTGTGGCGGCACGTCTTCAAGCGGCAGGCATGAAATGCCCTGCAGTTCCAGAACCGTCCTCTCCCCCACCACGCTCAGAAGATTGCGGGCAAGCCGCGCATCGACGCGAGCCAAGTCGCCGGCTGTTTCGATGCCCAGGTCGAATAGCTTTCGCTCTGATGCCGATCCAACGCCCCAAACCTCCCCAACCTCGACGCGATCGAGCCAGCCTCGCCGTACGGCTGCATCTGTCAGGTCGCAGACGCCGCCGAGCTCCGGGTTCTTCTTTGCAACGTGGTTTGCGAACTTTGCCAGTGTCTTGCTCGGGCCAATGCCGACACAGGTCGGGATACCGGTCCATTGCTGAACCGTGGACCGAAGATCGCGGCCGAAGGCGACGCGATCCGCTGGCCTGATGTCGGTCATATCCAAAAAGCTTTCATCTATCGAATAGACCTCAACATCCGGAGACCATTGCCGATAGATCGCATTCAGCCTGGCGCTCATGTCGCCATAAAGGGTGTAGTTGCTGGAATAGACCGCCACATCATTGTCACGACAGAGATCGCGGATCTTGAAGTAGGGTTCGCCCATGCCAATGCCGAGCGCCTTGGCCTCCGCCGTTCTGGCAACGGCGCACCCGTCGTTGTTGGACAAAACAATCACCGGCCGCTTTGCTATGGCAGGGTCAAAGACGCGCTCGCAGGAGCAATAGAATGAATTGCCGTCAATCAGTGCAAATGAGGTCATCCCTGCTTCCTCGGTCGCAGCCAATGTATGTTGCAAAGTGCGACACCCCAGATCTCGACTTCTGCAATCTCTGGAAGGTCGAACAGCGGCATGTCCGAATTCTCAAACATCAGCCGCGGCCGACCGCCCGTCATGCGCAGCCGCTTCAATGATCGCTCGCCGTGCACGGTCGCCACGACAATATCGCCATCGACCGGCCGCACGCTTCGGTCGACCACGATCAGATCCCCATGGAAGATCCCGGCGTCTCGCATCGAATTGCCGTCGACCTTCCACAGGAAGGTTGCCGGCGGGTTTCGGATCAGGAGCTTGGTAAGGTCGATGGACTCTTCGATGTAGTCATCTGCGGGTGATGGAAAGCCGGCGCATAACCCGTGGAGCATGAGAGGCACATAGATTTCTGCCTCGATTTTCAGGCCGGCGAGCATTCAATTCGATCCTTTCACGACTGATAGCGAAAGGAACAAACAGGGAACACAAAGGACGCCAAAAATCAAGATAGAAGATTACGCGATCCTAATCTGCAGATTTGCACCTGACGCGAGTGTCGGCGTGGTGTTAACTTTTTGAGGCGTTGTCACAATGGAGAGGAATGAGGATCGCCATGACTGACGAAGTGGAACACCTGTCAAGTACGCTGATGTGGACCGTCGGCATGATCACTCAAGCCGGGCCAGACGACCTCAAACGTGTGGCAAAGGCCTATCGAGAAGCGCAGGATCTGGTTTCGCAGATTCCGAAGACCGAGGAAGGCGCACGGCCTCGCATCGTCGCTTGCTTCCATCGGTCGGACGAATACCGCGCTGCAGACGATATAGCCTGCGTCGGATGGATTCTGACAGCGATCCAGGAGCGAGTGAACGAAGGCGATCTACAAAACTGGAGAAAATTGCGAACGGTCGTGAAGCAGATGGTAATGCTGCTGCCGGAGCCGACGCGCTCGCTTCACTAAATACTTGGTGTATCGAGAAGATGTTCAAAGCCCTCCCAGGTCGCCTTGTCGTCCACCCAATGACGCTGAAGCTCTTTCCATCTTCGGTCCGCCGAAACCTGCATCTTCGCGATCCGCTCAAGGAGATGGCGTGAGAAAAGCGAGTCGTCCTGTTGAGCGGTTTTGAATATGATACCGCCCTCCGGGTCATATGCGACCTGCAGCAGCTGATTGTCGGCATCGAGCACGAACATCGACACTTCGGGTTCGCCATCCTCGTTTCTGGTGACGATCAGGGTATCGACTGGGTAGCCGCCGGTTGCCTTTTGCAGTGCCTGGTCAAAAGCATTGGTCATGGGATCACCTTTCCTGTCACTGTCGAATCTAACGGAACGGTTTTGGCGGGGGAAGTCGGTCCCGGCTTCCGCTTCGCGGCGCTATGCTAAGCCTCCTGCGGCTTCCCTTTATCCGTCAAAACCGTGTCGAGAATTCCCGCTTTCCCGCCCTTTAAGGAGGGGCGGCGCTATGCTGAAAGCTCCGATGTTCTTCATTGTCTTCCTCGGATCTCGGACTGGCGCCGATCGATCCGAGCGGTGGCTTCGCCAGATGGGGGGAAGGACGCCGCATGAGCGCCGGCTATTCGCCAATGGCGGCCGGCGCGCGGCGGAAACCAGAGCCAACCCATTGAGTGCAAGTTATGGCGCTGCTTTCGCCGCGCCATTCCCTCTCTGCTTCTCGATCGTCCGGGGCTCCATAGCAAGCACAAGGTCATGCACCATCTTCAAGGTCGTTACGTCGAGCTTCTGCAGGTGGCCGACCGTTTCTTCCATCAGCTTGTTTCTCTCTGCTTCCTGTGAGTTGCCTTCGGATTGAGGGGACCGTTCTTTGACGAAAGGATCGAAGAACTCTTCCGGAGTGATATCCAGGACTTCGAAAACGTGGAGCAGGCGTCCGACTGTCATCAAGGAGGAGGCGTTTTCGTAGCGGGCGTAGGTAGCCTCCTTCACCCCTAGCAGCATAGCGACTTTGGCTTGCGCAAGTTGTCGATCGGTCCGCAGGTCACGCAGCCTTTGCGCGACAAGCAGATCCAGTTGCCTGAGATCGATGATCTTTCCGTCGAGCCGTTTGCGATAAACCGGATGATCTTTGTTTGGATCGTCAACGCGTTCAAGTCCGAGATAGTTTACCCACTGCTCGAGTCCGAAACCTGCCATTGCCAACAACCATACTGGAAAATAATCGTTATTCCTCCGGGACAATTAAAGATGGTGCCTCGAAAGTCTACCCCGGATCGCTGCTTTGGCGCATCGCTTTGCGACCCCGCTCTATGCCTTCGGCACGGAGCCAGCAGGCACTGTCTCCGCCCATTCGGGTGACGATCGGTTGCGCTGCGGCTTCGCCTTCCATCACATGCGTCTTGGGTAAAAACCGGTTCGGAACATTTACAGCCTCGCGCGATCGACCCATATTGCCGGCTGATCAGGTCAGGTCATGGCAGATCTCTAGCCCTTATCTGTCATGCCTGCGGAGGCCGTCCCGCCTGATCGGGGCGGCCTCTCCACTCTCCTAAAGCTCTTCACAGTGATCAGCATCAGCATGATTTGTCCGGTCTAAGTCACGATGAAGCAGTGACGCCGGAGGCGTCCTGTCTGTCTCTTTGATGAGGGAAAGAGGAGCGCCGCCCCCTCTCCCTCACAAGGGGAAAAAACGGTCTCCCCGTCCTTCCTTCGCGCAGCCTTACGGCCGCGCTTTCGTGCAGGATCGCCACTGACGCGACGCCCCTTCGGCTTTGCCTCGGGCGGGCGAAACCCCTCCGTTTTATCCCCTTGCCACCCTCTCCCCCGCTGCTCCGCGCGAACTCGGGAACAGGAGCGGGGCTCCTGCCCACGAGGAGCACGAGAAGACCGCTTCGCGGAATTGGAGAAAGGGTGAGAACTATGACCACAACCGCAACCGTTTACCTCCTGGACCCGGAAGCCGGGACCATTCAAGCTGCACAGGTCGCAGCACCTAGCGCGTTCTCTCAGACCTACGGGCTGATTGGATGCCAGCTTGTCGAGGTGGTGCCATTCGATACGAACCACGTTCTCATCGTCGATGAGGAGGGTTTGCGTAACGGCTTGACCGCCTTCACCGTCTTTGACGGCTACCCGCAGCCATTGGCCGGAAAAATCGTTCTTGCCAGTCTGGACGGCTCGCATGTCCTGCCGCCGCAGATCAGCATTGAGGAAGTGGCGGCCCGCCTGAACGTTTGCAAGCCGGTTCTTGATCCGGTCTTTGCCAAGGCAGACGAGCATTCCCCCAATGGGGTCATTCTGGGCGGCGCTTTGATCGGGTTCCAGACCCGCATCACCCGCACTCACCCAACCGTCATGGCGGGGGTAGTCCGATGATCATCGCTGTTGTCGAGGACCGCACCCTGTCCATTCTTGCCGGAACCTTTGCCGCGACCATCGCGGCGAAGGACATCGAACATAGCTTCTATGCTCTCACGCATTTTCCGGAGCGGCGCGCGCTGTTCGAACTGGAGGGGCTGGCAGAGCGCCTGAACGGTTTTGCCGCCTTCATGGTGGAACTGTGGGAGCAAGCAAAACTGCCCCTGCCGGACGCTGAACTAGAGGCGTTTGCCCGCCGTCATGTCGAGATCACCGCCAAGTATTGGGCAGCGGAAGGCCGTTGCATGAACTGGTTTATCACCGGACCTGCCCGCTTTCCCGTCGCCCGCAATGAAAAGCGGATGCGAGTTTCAGACGCCCGCCGTGCTGACATCTCAGCCCATATCGCGACTGCGAAAAAGGCATTGAAGCGCAAGGCGTTTCCCCACGGGACCGATGACGAGCCGATCCGCTCCGGCGATCCGGCCGCCATGCAGCGCATCGCATCGCGGATCGAAGACCTGGCACTGTCCATCGACCGGATGAAACGGGCGAATGTCATCATTCGTCGGATGGAGAAGGATCAGGCGAGTGAAGCCGACATTCTGGCCCGTGTGGTGGCAGAAACCGGCATGGACGAGGAGAGGGCATCGCGCGGCGTTACCCTTGCCCCGTGGCAGAACCGACGCGGCTTTTCCACCACCAACACCCGCGCCGAACTGCGTCGCATGCAACCCCGCCTCACTTCGCTTGCTACGATGAAGAGGCGCGGCGACCGCGCCGAGGACGTCGAGACGGAGGCAGGAGCCGTCACGGTCAAGGAAAATACCGACATGGCCCGCATTCAGTTGCTGTTTCCCGGCAAGCCGGACGAACAGACGCGGCGCACCCTGAAATCTCACGGGTTCCGCTGGTCCCCATCGCAAGGAGCGTGGCAGCGCAACTTGAACGAGGCCGGACGCTATGCGGCCAAGTGCGTCTTGAAATCGATCAGCGGCGACAGCGCCGCTTGATCAGCCCCGGAAAACAGAGGATCCCCACATGAATGAGCAAATTTTTACAGTCATGGAGTTTTCCGGCCGAGTCGACGCCATGTTCGGCGGCAGTGCCGCCGACTGGAGCCTATACACCCAAGAAGACGACTCGAACGCTTTCATCAGCGCCGCCGACGCGCAGCGCCGCCAACTGGTGAAAGCCTATTTCCCGACCAAGAAGGAGGCAAGTGAGGCCGGAGAGGCAGCGAGTCAGCGCAAGGGCCTGATTTCGGCCCTGCCTGTTCGGCGCGTTGATGAGATCCCCTATGCGCAATTGCGCTGGATTGTTGGAAACATGCACGTTGGGACCAGCGATGACGACTTGAAAGCCGACATCAAGGGACGCGCGAGGTCGGGCATGACAGCGAATCCGGACCTTCTGGCGCAGGCGTGCGCCTATGCACTGGCAAGCCACCGAGCCAATCAGGGCTTGGTTGCCCATTTCCGGCTGTAGGAGGCGAAGCATGAAAAGCAACGGCCAGCGCCGAAGCGTTGAGGTGTTCGACACGCCCTCCGGTTTAGGAGGGAGCCACACGGTTGAGGTTGTCGAGGACCTTGGAAACAATAAGGTCAGGGTGCGCGTCTGGTATGGACGCGCCACCGCAACAGGTTGGGAAGCGTGGAAGGACTGGGACGGCTACCGCTTTGAGACCGACCGCGCCGGCCTGACCAACAAGCGGTCAATGCCGCTGTTCAAATAGGACCTGGGCCGCATTTCGGTGCGGCCCGACACCAGGAGGACACCATTGAGCCGCTACACCGTGACCGTGAAAACGGACGAAGAGACCGACGAGAACGCCGTAATCGGCTATGATCCGCCGTTGCGCACCTTCTTTCTGCAGGCATTTCCCGACGAGGAAACCGACGAATATGCACTGTGGTTCGGGACGCTTCTTGAGCAGCACCCAAGCCTTGAATCGATCATCGAGAGCGCGCGCCGGTTTGGCTATGAGATCGAAGGGCTGTCACAGGATGCCATCGTCGCCATGACAAAGGAAGCAGGAACGCCGCCGCCGCCAAGCCTTGGCGAGCGGTTAGGGCTGGTAAGCTGACAATTGTTGGATGCATTTTTGCGGGGCTGGTTCGGAAGAACTGGCCCCGTAGCCATTTTGGCAGTTGCGAACCTGGCCGCATCGAGCGGGCTGCGGTCCGCCCGAAGGGAGCCCATGCCCCTCCCCTCGGCTCCCCTCCCGCCCAATTGCTGCCGCTGAAGCGAGGCCGGGATCGGAACGTCAGGGGCGTCCACGAGCGCCAGAGTTCTCAGAAATCGACTTCAGCTCTTGGATAGATAATGAGCTCCTGGTCGCGATCAGATAACCGGCCAGATAGGTCAGCTTTAGATACGCTTCACCGTCGCCTTTTGGCTCATAATTGATGATTGCCAGGCGGCTCGCCTTCGCCTTTTTCCCCCCTTGAACTGCCGCTGAATGCTGATCGATCAGCTCACGAAGCGAAGGTGTTTCTCCTGTCGCACCAGCTGCGATCTCCGTTACCACTCTCCTGGACGTGGACAATGCCGGAGCTGTTTTGGTGCATCGAGTGGCAATTGCTTCACGGGACGAACGCGAACTGGATGACGACAGTAGCATGGCGGATGCCTCACCGATCTAGTTGCATTGGGGATCGTCTCAGACCATCAAATCGTCCACAACGCACGATAGGATACGAAACAAGACGAAATCTTGGGCTGTAAGTCATTGGAAAAAAACGGTAAGATTTTTGTTCCGCCGCCGGCGGATGGAAGCGATTTCAAGGAACTGTTCAAGAAAATGGCTGCTGCGGGTGCCGGACGCCCCTTGGGTGACGACGGTTTTCCCCAAGGCCCGTGGACGCCGGAGCTACTGGCGGATGCCATCTCAAAGATCGACGCCAACCGTGTCGGAGTGGATCTTCGCACCGTCCAGCTCTGGTTTCAGGAGAATGACAAAGGCATCAGCCCGGCCAACATTCGCTGGCTGGCACGCATCTTCGGTTGCGACGATCGCGAGGCGACGAATGATTGGCTGAATGAGCTCAGCTCGGCCCAAGGGCGCCTGACCGCCAGGCGGCGAGATCAAAAGAAGACCGGTGGCTCGACTGCGACTGCCCTGCGTGTGCCTGACACGTCAGCGCCAGAAAAAAACCAGGTTTCTCTAACGCCCGTCGTCTCGGTGGACCTTCAAACCATGCCAGCGGAGCGGCCAAGGGGTTTGGCAATCAAGACCGAGGCGATTTTCTCGCATGGATCACATCTGAACTTGCCGGCCTGGATCTTCGCCGGTTCGTCCGCCCTCGGATTCCTCTCATACATTTTGGGGATCCACAGCATCACCTATGTGCGCTCGGATGGTATCGAGAAGCAGGTTGGCTTCCTCTGGGCACCGAACTGGACCTTCCTGTTCATGGTGCTGTTGCCACTGTTTTTCGCCGTCGTCATCGAGCTTCTGGGTTTCTGGAAGCATGATGGCCGCCTCAGGCTACTGGCGGAGGCTGATCGTGTAAGAAGCAGCGACGCCTGGACGCTACATTTGCAGGCCAACTCACAGACCTATTGGGCAGTTTTCCTGATCTGCATATTATTCGCGGGCGTGGTGCAATGGATCGGCGTGCAGCTTATCCCTCTGCTTGAGCAAGCGCAGGATTTTGCCCCAAGCTGGGGGACGATCGGTATCATCAGGCCGGATATCCTATCGACGCCGGCGGCAATCGTATTTACCGCCCTTGCCTATCTCTACATGTCCACAAGCTTCTACATGCTGTTCGCTGGCCTGATCCTGCTGCATACGATCATCCATGATCTATGGAAGCTTAAACGCGTAGCTGAACTCCTTGGCGAGCAGAGAGCCCGGCCGGACACCAGTGAAATCGGTCTGCGGATCATGCGCGGGGTCTTCAGATGTTCCGTGCTCGTCGTCCTTGCTGCCATCTGCATGAAGGCACAAAGTGCCTATCTTGCATCGCAGGGCCCGGATTTCGTGACATGGCTGGTCCGCGATCTCTGGGCTGCGCTGGCAGATTACGACGATGGAGATAGGACCTTCGGTTACATCATGCCCACACACTACAGCAGCTTGCTCGTCGTGCTTTCGACCTGCAGCGTCTTTGTGTATGGAGCAATCCGCTTGGGGGATGATCGGCGGCTTCGTTCCCCCCTGTGGAAGATGTCTGCGGTGATCGGTTTGCTTTTCGTCTCATACATGTTGATCGACGCGTCCGATGGTTTCTCTGTTTTGCTGATCGTTACCGCACTCATTGCGACCTATGGTCTATTTGATCCGGCGTTTGAGCCAGCTTGGCGTGCCCGTGAGATAAGAGGCGACAGCCATGTTTCATAATTGGCTGGATCGTTGGGACGAGGGTCGCGCACAGCGCGGCGAAGAGGCCAAGAAGATCACGGACTTCATTCTGGACGCCGATCGTGCATTTCCCGGCATGGGGGCGGCTGAAACGGTAGAGGAGTTTTGCGTTCTCGCGGAAACGGCCGCCGCTGACCCGGACTTTTTTGAGCCGCCTGATTCAAGCGACCAAACCTTTGAGCTTCGGGATGGCTGGCTGAAATTCCCTTCGGACGTTGCAACCGATGTTGCTGAAAACAACATCGTGTGGGCCAGGATCACCGAGAGCGGAAAACGCGATCAGGCGGTGGTGATCTTCCATCACTGGAACGCCGAAAGTCGGAACCGGCAGCTTGCCGGGTTCCTCTCCTGGCAAGGGATCACAGTCATCGAGATCGCCATGCCTTACCACTTGGAGCGCAAGCGTCCGGGCTCGCTCTATGCCGATTACATGCTCAGCGCCAATCTCGGCCGAACGGTGCAGGCCGTCAGACAGGCTGTATGGGACGGGCGCAAGCTTATCCGCTGGCTGAAGCGCGAGGGGTATCGGGATGTTTCTGTCCTCGGCATGAGTCTTGGTTCCTGGATAGCCGGACTGGTCGCGGCGCATGAGACCGCTGTTTCTCGGGCGTCACTCTTCCTCACGGCAGGAAGCCTTGCCGAAATGGTATGGACTGGGCGCGCAACCCGATCGATCCGGAAGAGCCTCGAGCCGCATCTTACGCTTGCCCAGCTGCAACGAGCGTGGGCACCACTCAATCTTGAAACCCATGCAGACAGGCTGGCGCGGCCAAGCCTCGAACTTCATGCCATCCTGGCATCGAGGGACACGGTTGTTTTGCCGTACCTGTCAGAACGCCTGCTAGGGCGGCTGCAGAGTGCCGGAGCCAGCGTGTGCGTGCTGCGGCTGAATTGCGGTCACTACTCTCTTGCACGGCCACCCTACATCTTGGGAGCCGGACGGAGCCTGAAGCGGTTTTTGTTGCGTAAGCGCGAGGCCGCCCAGGCTTAGGAGCGCTTGAGCGCCGCATCGAGCGGCACCCAACCGCAATGAGGGGAGCCCCCTTCGGCCCCTCCCCTCAAACTCCCCTTCCCCCTCACGACGGACGCGCCCCGCAAGCGGGACGGCTCACTGAGGCTTGTTGTCGTTTCCGGCTAGGAGCGTCGACGCGAGCTCAACCACCGCTGCAGCATCACGGGGATGGAGATCCGACCTGCCGGCCGAATCACGATTTGCCGGTTGAAGGCAAAGACGACGGCCGGGGCTACGAAGGCCGCGTTTTCAGGCCGCTCCTTAGTGGCCGTAAGCAATCTAATGCTGCGCACGATACGTCAGGCCCCGCCTTAGTGTGCAACCCTAAAGGGTTCTCCTCTCCGCTTCGCTCCGTTGCGATCGCTACGCGATGCACTCGGCGGTTCCAGCCGTATTCGAGCTTCGCGATTACGCACAACCACTAAGGAGGAACCTCTGATGAAAACGCTCGTAACCTTCTGCCAGAAAACCGGCCGTCGCCTTCGCCAGTTCATCAACCGGCAAATCGCGAAGTTGTCCCACAAGGGCCAACTTCGGTTCTCCATCGCCGTGATGCTTCCGCTCATCGCCAAGGTCGAGTTCAGCTATCAAGTCGAGCTCAACAGCAAGGCCGGAAACGACAACAAGCCTCAGTGAGGTACAGCCGCACCCTGCCCTGCAGGGTGCGGCCTATCCGTCGTGATCCCGAAGCTGCGGCCTTGCACGCGCCGGTAGGAAGCATATTTGCTGGAAGATGACAGACTTTCCAAAAGCGCCACCCGAAAAGGACGAAAGCCGCTACATCGCGTGTCAGATGGCGGTGGAGACTGTTTTGCAGGACCTGGTAGAGGATGCCATGCGCCGAGGTTGGGAGGATACGGAAGTCCTCTCCGCTATTACAGAGGTTGCTGACAACCTCATGCTGGCGGTGGCTGCAAATCGGGATCTAGACCTGCTTCTCGCTGCTCTGCGAAGAAAAATGCCCCCGCCCAATCTTGCCAGCTAGGCAGGGTTCGACGCGATCATGCTTGGTATCCAACACGAGGCGCGGCTGTTCAGGGGCGCGAGTTCTCAGGCGTCCGCTTCGCAGCGGCGCCTCAGGCTGAGGGCTGAATGACACTCCAACCAGCGAAGTCATCCTTCGCCGCGAAGGAGACATTCCGGGACAAATAGCTGCCAGGCGGCTACGCGCCCTCGTTCTGGACGTTGAAGTCATCACCTCATGCGCCTGAAAGCGGACATGCCGCCAGGGTGCTCTCAAGTCGCTTGTGCGCCAACACCAAACATCCGCCTTAGGATACTGACAATCTCATTTGAGCCTGAAATCAGTCAGCCTCCAGCCTGTCGATTGAGTAACCGAAGCTAACACTGTTTTAAACTGAGACGACATTGCTGGACCCGGTACGCCGCAAAACTCAGGCTTAGGTGCATCGCGGCAAGCGGCGGTCACTGGCCGCCCGCCGCTTCGCACCAAGTCAAACCACAAGGGTCTCGCCATCACCCGGGGTGCGCAGCTTATCCGCAAAACCGTTGTCATTAGCAAAAGCTCTTAGCTCTGCCCGGCTGACGGTGCAGTGGTTCACAGCTTCCATGTGGCTGGCGATCAGCAGGGCCTCAGGGGCAGCTTTGTGAACAGAAAGCACATCCTGTGTTCCCATGATGATACCACCCTCGATCCCGACGACCATCGCGTAGCCGGTATTCAGGATCACCACTTCTGGCTGATGCGTTTCCAGAGCGGCGGCAACATCCTCCTGCCAGACCGTGTCGCCTGCGAGATAGACCGTCTTTGCACCGGCCACCTTGAACACGACCCCACATGCCTCGCCTAGAAGTTTGCCGATCGCTGCATAATGAGCCTCGGTCCCATGGCGGCCCTCGGTCTTGATGAGTTGCACATCATTGAAGCTCGACATGGTCGACAACACGCGAACATCGGTGAACCCCTGCCCCCGTATGATCTCAGCATCCGCATTATTCTGCGCGAAAATCGGAAGGGTCTTGGGCAGAAGTTTGCGAGCTTCCTCATCCCAATGGTCTTCGTGCAAATGGGTCACGATGACCGCATCCACATCGATGATTTCTTCCTTCGTCATAGGAAGATGTACGAGTGGATTGCGCTCCTCGCTATTTACTGTCCCCTCAAAGCCCGGCCAGCTTTGACGATCCGAAAGCATCGGATCGACAAGGAACCGAACCCCGCCATAAACGACGTGAAGCGTTGCGTTGCGTATCTGTGTGATTTCAACGATTTCCTTCGGCAAAGCCGCCTTCTGAGCGCTGACGGGGAGCGCACCGGCAACGAGGGCGGCACCCGATAGTGCGAAGAGTTCTCTACGTGTGGTCATGGATCGTCCCTCCTGATCAGACATCAGCGAGCAAGGAAGGCGTCAGTCGAGATCACCTCGCCATAGCCAAAGGACAGCGCCGACATCAGTGCAGCGTGCACTCTTGCTGCCGGGACGGTGACACCATCGAAGTCCAGATCGCGGGTCGCACAGGCATCGTGGATCGTCGTGGTTTTGTAGCCCAGATCATTGGCGGCGCGGACCGTCGCATCTACGCACATATGGCTCATAGCACCAATGACGACGACGTCCTCGATGCCTCTTTCCTCGAGAAGGGCGTTCAGCCCGGTATCGCGGAAAGAGTTCGGGAAATTCTTGGTGATGATCGCTTCGCCAGGCGCCGGCTGCACGATATCGTTGATGTCGGCCCCTGTTGTCCCGGGAACGAAGAGCGGACCGTCTGGCATTTCGTGGCGGATGTTGACGACCAGGTCGCCGTTGGACCGGGCATGATCCATGACGCGGGCAGCATTGGCTGCGGCGGCTTCGATCCCATGCAGTGCAAAATTGCCTGCAGGCCAATATTCATTTTGCAGGTCGACGACCAGAATGGCGCGGTTGGACATGAACTTTCCTTTCGTGGTTTCAGATGGCTTGCATCCACTATGTCTTTCCGTGATGGTCTGAGCCACTGGCATGATCGACAGAATTGGGGGCAATATCGCCATGAACGAAGTTCAGATCAGCATCGTTCTATACCCGGGCGCGCAGCTCTCGGCGGCCTTGGGCCTGACTGACCTGTTCAAGGTCGCGGGGCAGACGGCGCAGGGATTTGAACCCACTTCGCAGCACTTGCGGGTAAGACATCTTGAGATTGAGCGTGAAGCGGAACCCATTGTCGTTTTCGACAGCGATCCCGATGCAATCGGAGAAGCGGCTGGGCCCTGCGATGTGCTGATCCTGCCACCATCGCTGGAGCCGCCAATATCGCCCGAAGCTGCCGCGCCATTGGCGCGCTGGCTTTGTGCTCGACACGATGAGGGCTCCGTGCTGGCCTCGGTGTGCGCCGGAGCATTCCTTCTCGCCGAAACCGGGCTTGTCTCCGGCCGAGCAGTCACCACCCATTGGGCTTCTGCCGATGCCTTCCGCAACCGCTTTCCTGACGTTGTACTTGACGTCGATCGCCTGATGATCGACGGCGGCGACGTCATCTCGGTCGGCGGATTGATGGCCTGGACAGACTTGGGGCTAAAGCTCGTGGAACGCTTCCTCGGCCCGGTGGTCATGGCCCAGACTGCGCGCATGCTGCTGATCGATCCACCCGGACGCGAGCAACGCTATTACAGCGGATTTGCCCCGCGAATGACCCACGGAGATCTGGCGATCCTCAAGGCGCAGCATTTCCTGCAGTCGACTGGAGGCAAAGAAGCTCGTCTTGTGACGCTTGCCGAACATGCCGGCCTGGAGGAAAGAACCTTCCTGCGTCGTTTCCAGAATGCGACGGGCATGACTGCAACCGATTATGCTCAACGCCTGCGGGTCGCCAAAGCGCAGGAGCTCCTCCAATTTGGGCACCTTCCGATTGATCGCATAGCGTGGGAAGTCGGCTATTCCGACACGGGCTCGTTTCGCAGGATATTCCATCGGATTGTCGGCCTGACACCGGGAGAATACCGTGAACGGTTCCGCGCATAGCCGTCACCTGTGATAAGCGCAGCCAACGCCTGGAAGCCGTGGCTGCAGGCCCTCAAATACGCGCGGGCCCGCATGGGTGACGATCTGCTCGGTGTTCGGCCTGATGTCGGCGCTCCTTAAAGCAGCAACTGACTGACAAGGACCTGTCGGTCCTTGGCAGTCACGTAATGGCTTACTTGCCCCAGAATGCGTCTTCCTGCTCCGGATCAGAGGAAAACAACCACACTTCGACGATCTTGCCATCCGCAATCCGCAGCAGATCAATACCAGGCTGATTGACCTCAGCGCCTTCGCGCTGGCCGGCAAACTCGATCTCGATGGCAACAAGGTCGCCGCAGGCGAGGTAGCGGTGGGCGTGAGTGATGGCGAACGTGCCGCCGGACTTGGCCATCATGGCACCCATCATAGCGCCGAACTCGGCAAGACCGTTCTTGATGCCCGAGAACTGGTTGGCGCCAGGCTGATGCCAGATGATCTGCGGCGACAGTAGTCCGCCAAGCGTGGCTTGATCATTTGTCTGCACAGCTTTGATGTAGCTCTTTGCGATGTCGATGTTGGTCATCTTCCGTCTCTCCTTGTGTGCGTTTTAACTGCCGCGTCGCGACCCGCGCTGTTGATGAATTGGTAATAACCGGCTCCGTATGCCGCTGTCGTGGTTGATCGCTGCCATAATCTGATACTTAATGGACATTTCTAGGAGCGAGCGAGAAGGTCATGGCGAGAAAGGGAGCAAAGATTGACCAACTGGCCTATCGTCCGCAGGGCCGCGAACTCGACATCGAGGTCTTCCTGTTTTCCGAATTGCGACGCCGGGTCGCCCGCGCAGAGCTCCTGACGCTGTACCGCTATTCTTTCCATACGCTGATCTGCGTCACCGAAGGCGAGGTGGACCAACTGGTGGACTTCCAGCCAGTCACATGCTCCGCGGGATCCCTGCTGGTGCTTCGGCCCGGGCAGGTTCACAGTTTCGGCAGCAATGAAGGCTGGGACGGATGGATGGTCCTGTTCCGGGCGGAATTCCTGCCGCTGGAGACCCAGACGATAGCCGACCTGCTGCCGGCCCTCAATTTTGATCGGTTGCCTGATCACCTGTCGCTGTCGATAGACGAGTTCCGGGCGGTCAGCTCAGCCATTGCAAAGATGCGGCAGGATGCGGCGATCGAGGCGGCACCCAAGGACCTACATGCGCTTCTGCGCTATCAGCTTTGCGCGCTGCTAATGCGACTGACCATCCTGCAGGATCAGCGGGCAGGCCTGACAGAGGCACACAGCCCGGCTGTGCAACGCTTTGCGAGATTTCGCAAACTGGTCGAGCAGAACCATGCTGGCTGGCACCAGGTCTCCCGCTATGCAGCGGCTCTCGGCTGCACGGAGAAAAGCCTGACACGGGCTGCGCTGGAGGCGACCGGCCAGAGCGCCAAAGATGTCATCACCGCCCGCATTGTTCTCGAGGCAAAACGGCTGCTGGTCCATACGGACAGCCCCATTTACCTGATCGCTCAGGGTCTTGGGTTCGAAGAGGCTACCAATTTTGCAAAATTCTTCAAACGTGAAACAAACTCCACACCGATCGGCTTTCGCCGGCACTACAAGGGCCGACTGGTTAGCTCGAGAGGTAGTTCTACGATCGTATCGATCGGATCAATCGAAGCGTGAGTAACATTCACAAGAGATGCGACTGAGCCAGTCCGCAGTTGTCACAGGAGACACCGTTGCAGAGTTTTAAAACTGGGCGTTGGCTCAATGAGCCTACAAAAGCAGATGTTTCGGATACCGAGCTTTCCGTGACGACTGACGCCAACACGGATTTCTGGCGAGAGACGCACTACGGCTTTGTGCGCGACAGCGGTCACTTCTTCGCATTCCCGGCCGAAGGCGACTTCACCGCCCAGGTTCGGGTCCAGGCACAATTCGAGCATCTGTATGATCAGGCCGGTCTCATGGTCAGGCTCGACGAAAGACGGTGGGTCAAGACCGGGATCGAGTTTTCAGACGGACATGGTTTGCTCGGTAGCGTGCTGACGGATGGTGCTTCCGACTGGGCCACGGGCCGCTACAATGGCAACCCTTCCGATTTCTGGATCAGGGTGACCATCCAGGGCGGCGTTCTAAGAATACAAGCGTCAGACGATGGGCGGATTTGGCCACTCGTCCGCCTCTGCCCTTTCCCGAAAGCGGATCATTATCTCGTGGGTCCAATGTGCTGCACTCCAGAACGAGCAGGCTTGGAGGTCAGGTTCAGCGAGTGGCGATTGGGACGGGCCTTGGGCAAAGACCTCCACGACCTGACTTAGCCGCTAGCCGCCTGGGCCCACTTCCTAGAATCGGCAGCGCAAGATGGCAGCCTCTGAAAGGGAGGGGGGCGGATCGGCCGTCACACGCGGAAAGGCCTTTTCCGGTCCCATTCCAGCCTGCACCCTCGAAGCAGTCCATGTCTCCTATTGGCACGAAGCGGTCAGATGCGACCTGTCCCAGATGAACTAAAGCCTGTTTGGAACGGTGATAAGGCTATGCAAACCAAGGCTTTCCGGCATCAAAAATTCACTAAGGCTCCATTGGGACAGCGGAGCCAAGGCTTAAAGTGTCATTTCGCCCTCAGCCTGAACCGACCCCTTGTCTGCTTCGGATTTCGGACTGGCGCCGATCGAGCCGAGCCGAGCGGCTAACCGCCGCTATCGAAACGTTGAATCAAGTTGAAATGGAGAGCTGCCCGAGGAGCGGAGCGCTCATCACTCGGAGCGTCGCGGGCAGAACCATCGTGTTATAACCTGGATCAGAAGACGGAGAACCGGCGTCGCCGGTTCGCATCCGCAAGGAGCGGCCGGGATCGGCCGCCCATCGATCCTATCCTGTACCGCTCTTACGATAGGTCGCCGATCGCGCCAATGGGCAAGCGCGCATGCGCTGTCGCTCGTCAGGAAAAACGGCTTTCGCCGTCAGGCCGGCAAACCTTCCTTTTTTCCTTCCTCCCGCCCCATGACCCGATCGGCGTCCTAACGGGAGCGGGCTCAAGCCCTCCCCCTTCGTTCCGCCGGATGTGGGGGCACATCCTTCGAGAACGAAGGCAGAGGCTTCGCCCACTAGCGGGGCTTGCTCCCAAGGGAAACGGGAAAAACTGGAGCAAGGAACCATGAGCGACATCATCGCGATAGCACTGAACAAGCTGGACGCAGACCCGAAGAACGTCCGCAAGACTTACACCAAGGAGAGCATCGAGAGCCTGTCGGCGTCGATCCTCGCCAATGGCGTCATTCAGAACCTTGTGGTGCGCAAGGCACCCAAGGGCCGATACCTTGTGACGGCTGGCGGTCGCCGCCTAGCTGCTCTCAATCTTCTGGCCGAACGGGGCGAGATCACGGCTGACTACGCTGTGAATGTCATTGTCCGAGAGGCGGGTGACGCAACGGAATTGAGCCTGACCGAGAACGTCATGCGGGAGGCCATGCACCCTGCCGACCAGTTCGAGGCATTCAAAGCGTTGTTCGATGAGGGCAAGTCCATCAAGGACATCGCCGCCCGTTTTGGGACAACCGAAATCATCGTCAACCGCCGCCTTGCGCTAGCGAAGGTTTCCCCTGTCCTGTTCGCGGCGTTCCGCGCCGAGGACATGACCTTTGAGCAGCTTGCCGCCTTCACCATCACCGACGATCAAGCTCGACAGGAAGAGGTTTGGAATGCCCTCCCCTCATGGGATCGTAGCGCCCATACGATCAAGCGCCGTCTCGCGGCAGATGAAGTCCCCGCAAGCGACAAACGGTTGGCGCTGATCGGAGGTCTAGAAGCCTATGAGGCGGCCGGCGGTCCTGTGCGCCGCGATCTGTTCGCCGAGCAGGTTGGCGGGTTTGCGTGCGATAGCGGCTTGCTGGAAAAGCTGGTTGCCGAGAAGTTGGAGGCCGAGGCAGAAACCGTGAAGGCCGAAGGCTGGAAATGGGTGGAGTGGTGCCCTCAGCAGCCGGATAACATCTACCAGATGGCCCGGGTTTACCCGCAGCGCATAGACCTCAACGACGATGAACAAGCCAAGCTGGAAGCTCTGACCGAGCGTTATGACGAGCTGGCTGCGCAGATCGATTCGGATCAGGAGGATGAGGCTGCCGAGGCGGCATTGTCCGCCGTTGAGCAGGAAATCGCCGTCCTGCAGAAGCGTGGAGAAGCCTATCAGAGCGAAGACCTCGCAATGGCAGGGGCAATTGTTACCATCGACCATTGGGGCAAGTTATCGGTGCTGAGAGGCCTTGTCCGCGACGAGGACAAGAAGAAGGCCGAAGCCACAGAAGGAAAGCAAGGCGGGGCAACCGAGGACGCTGACGGCGCTTCAAAATCTACGGCGCTTAATCATTCAGCGGCTTTGATCGAGGACCTGACCGCTCAGAAGACCGCGGCACTTCGCGTCGAACTGGCGAACAATCCCGACATCGCGCTTGTTGCAGTCGTCCATGCGATGTTGCTCAAAGTTCAGTATCGTACCGCATGGGGCATTCCCGGCCACCAGAGTGCGCTTGAAATCTCTGTCACTCATGAAGTACTGGACGGTTCGATGAAGCGTCCCGCCGAGAACAAGGCCCTCGAGGCGTGGGGAAGCCTTGAGGAAAACTATGGGCACCGGCTTCCCGGCGATCCTGCTGACCTTTGGGAATGGCTGATGGATCAATCGCAAAGCGAGTTGTTGCAGCTTCTGGCCTATGCCGCCGCCCATTCCGTCAATGCGGTCGAGAAGAAGTTCAGCAGTCGCAGCCAAGCGCTGGCACATGCCGACCAGATGGGCCGCGCATTGAACGTGGACATGCGTGAGTGGTTTGAGACTACGGTGGAAAGCTATTTCAGCCACGTCAACAGGCCGACCATTCAAGCCGTTGTTGCCGAGGTGCGCGGCGAGGATATCGCCGCTGGTGTCGGCAACATGAAGAAGGGCGAGGCTGCGGAGTATGCCGCCAAGTCCATCAAGGACAGCGGGTGGCTTCCGCCTCACGTTCGGATCGCGTCTGACCCCGACGCAGAGGGTGAGGCTGAAACCTCTGAGGAAAAGAACGAACACTCGTTGCCGATGGCAGCGGAATAATCCCGCCGCTGCTTGTCCCCGGTCACGTCCTCCAGCGTGACCGGCTCCCCTATTCCAGAGGATAAGCCATGCTCGATTCCGAACCTGGTCCGACCCTGGCCGCCGAAAGCTGCTGTCAGCTAATCAACGCCTACCTGAGCGACCCGGAGCATGTTGATTGGGATGATGTGCAAAAAGCACTCGATGCAGCGCTAAAGGCCTTCGATCTACCGCCGACCTATCTTAAGGATGCTGCTCAGCGCGGCTGAGCCTGCTTCAAGATCGCACTTTAGCGCCCGCCTTGGCACCGAGCCAATGCGGGCGCTTTCGCAGGTGCCTGGGAGGCAGAAACGTATCGGGGGACGGCAGATCAGGCCGCTTGTTGAGAGGAGGCCCTCGCCCCCTCCTCTCAAACTCTCCTCCCCACCCTGTTGAATTTCCCCAACAATAAAGGGGGCTAATTCATACTCTGGAAACGTTCCAGTTTTGGACGTGAAGAGAGGGAAGGCGCGGAAATTCGCGCGAAAGAATTGAAATGTAGGCGTTATTTCAGATGTCAGCTGAACCGGCAAAGCAACGCGGAAATGTGACAACTTGCATCAATTCGGTATCTCAGGTTACTAATCGCAATCGGGCGGAACCTAAACCGATTCCGACTCGCGCATTTTAACAGTTTTTTGGAGATCGCACCCGGCCCAGAAAAGAAAAACCGCTCCCGAAAGATCCGGAAGCGGTCTGCAGTTCGAAAATATAAGCAAGATCGTTCTCGCAGACCTCCCCTCCGATGTCAATAATCAAAACACCTTTTCGGTGAACGGCGGAGCTTTGTCTGGCCTCTGACAGGAGACGGACGATGGGGGAACCCACACAACACAAGCGGCCGACAGGTCGCAGAATGACGAAGGAGCGAGCCGACTTCCGGCGACTGGCGCAGTCAACCGAAGTCGGAACGGTGACGCGTGGTCAGCTTGCAGTACTTGCCAAGAACCTGATGACAGTCGGGATGATCACAACTGCAGAATACGCATTGCTGGAAGCCATCGTAACGACCGCCAAGGCTGACGCCTTCGATAAAGGAGGGCGCCCGATCGTCTACAAGTCGAACAGGCAGCTTGGCTATGACATCAACAAGTCACCGGGACGCATAAGCCGTATTCTCTCGCGTTTGTACGACCTCGGCCTCGTCACCATGCAGGACAGCGCGAATTTCAAGCGCTACCCGATCCGTGATGGCGAAGGAGATATTGCCGACGCTTGCGGCATTGATCTACGTGTCCTGATCGCTCGGCACCATGAACTTGATCAGCTGGTGCGCCAGAAGCGGGAAGAGATTCGAGTTCGCGACAACGCAGCGCGTCGCTTCCGAGACGCTCTACGTGCCGCGAGGTATGCTCTCGTGTCCTCAACCGAACGAGGCGAAGTCATTCTCGGGCGGATCGGCTCCCGTGTTGAGAAGATCGCGGCCTTCATCGGATCAGCCAGGCACGCACCGGCCCAAGTCCTCCGGAAGGCAACAATGCTTTTGGAGTGGCTTGCCGACCGACTGCGCAACGTGAATCGGACCCCGCGAACCTCCGACACAGATGCAAATATGACATGCACGGATGTCGAAAACGACATGCACATACAAATTACAACCCCGAAGCCTTTTGAAGCTCGTAATGATGAACGGCGTTCGGCTAACGCCGAACAAATTAGATCGTTAGGGGCTGGCTCCGCCAGCAAGAGGGCTTTTGAAGAAAGCCTGGGGAGCCGTTCGCGCCAAAGCAATAGGCAACTGCAAGTGCGGCCTTCACTTGTGGCACTAGAAGATGTGTGGCGGGCTATGCCAAGCCTTGCCGAATATGGCTACCAACCCCCGCGTAGTTGGGCGGACCTGGACCGGATCGCTCCTAAACTTTGCCGTATCGCCGGCGTGTCCGAGGATGCGCGCCAGCGGGCCGTGGACCGAATGGGCCAGCAGGCGGCTGCCGTTGCTATCGCTCTGACGTTTGAGAAATACACGCGGGCCGAGATCAGCTCGCCGGGCGGGTATTTGCGGGCTATGACCGACCGCGCCGCGAGCGGAGACCTTCATCTTAACCGCTCCGTCTTTGGGCTGGCAGCCCGCAACTCGATGGAGGCACACTCGTGATAGGAAATCGCTTGGTTGGAGCCGCGCTGGCCGCGCTTTTGTTCACCGCGTCTTCTGCAGCGGCCGACTATTCAGGCCGGGCGCGAGTGATCGACGGTGACACCTTCAGCATTCGCCAACAGAGGATCCGTATCGCGGCCATTGACGCCTGTGAGTGGGATCAGACTGGCTCCAAAAACGGTGTGATATGGAATTGCGGGATTGAGGCACGTCGCTTCCTCGCCCGCATGATCGATGGCAAGCATGTCCGCTGCGTTGAAGTCGATCGAGACCAGTACAAACGCCTTGTCGGCCAGTGCTTCATCGACAACTCGGATATTGGCCTTGAAATGGTGAAGGCGGGCCAAGCCAGCCTCTTGTTGCGGTATCTGCCAAGATCCCATCCGATCGACCTGGACCAGTATCGCCGCGCCGAGGCAAGAGCCCGGCAGCTAGGCCAAGGCTTGTGGGGCGCTCAGGTTGAATCACCCTCCTCCTATCGCCGCAGCCATTCCGGCAACTGAACGACTGGCGGCGCTGATATGGGCAACAGATGGCGAGATCTCATGTTTTGGTGGAACTCTTGGTTACCCCAGCCTCTTGTTTCAGGCTGCTGGTTCGGCTGCATTCAGCACAATCCCGCCCTTGACCTGTGCCGATGTCCCATTTTTCGAGGTGACTTATTGCTGCAAGCGCTCAGGCCCCACACCTCCAAAGTGGTTGCTCTTGATGCCCGTTCGCACGGCGACGCGGTTGGCGCAAAGCCGTTCGTCTCCAAATTTTCCCCGCCTTCAGCTTCCTCGCGAAACAAAATTTGTTCCCGTCCAGCCTCCTTCGCTGCGCTCCGGCCTACGGTGCGCACCGCTTTTCGCCGTGCCTTATGAACGATCATCGCAACCACCATAGAGGAGTGATTAACATGAGCATGACCAACTTCATCCAGTTCGACAAAGACGACATCGACAATGCCAAAGGAACCGGCCTCATCTCCACCATCGACCGGGACCTGGACATCAAGGTTACACCTTTCGACTCCACCAACGAAAAGGCTCCGACGCATCGCGTCTATGCCAAGTCACCTCGCGGCCACGACATCGAAGTTGGCGGCATCTGGAAGAAGACCAGCGGAGAAGGGAAGCCGTACTACACCCTCTCCATCAAGCGCCTCGGCTTCAACGCCAACTTGGGCCGCTACCCCGGCCAAGATGACGTGGCACTGCAGGCCATCATCGAATGGGAACCCCGCGATTGATCGCTCTGGGAGGCCCGATCTCCGATCGGGCTCCCACCATAAAAGAGCCGCTTACCCCGCATTCGCTGGATATTCGGCTCTTTTTGTGCTAAGTTGAACAGTAACTGGAGGCTCTGCCAATGAACGTTCATGCCCCTCGCCCCGATCGCTCTCCGGAAGCTGTTGCAGCACGGAAGAAGGCTTCAGATCAGGCACGCGCTGCGAATATGCGGCAGGGTTACACCGGTGACCCGGTCTTGGAAGAAGCGAAGGCCCGCTACGTCGCTGGGGACATCACTTCCGAGGAAATGCGCCAAGAGATGCTGGCCCGATACAAGCGGCCTTGATCATCATCTAGACATTTATAGCGGCCGCCTGTGAACTCAGGCGGCCTTTTTGCATGAGGTTTCGCTTGGCCCGCGATGATGAAGCCAAAGGCTCCTACACCTATCCCAACACGTCAGGGGATGAGGATTACAAGGATGTTCTGAAGAACAAGCTCAATATCAGGAGCTATTCAGAACTGCGCGAAGCCGAGTACGCGATTACGGACTCAAGGATTACGGAGCTGGCCGAGGGAAAAGGCCCTACCGGTAATCACGACGCAGCGCATCTGAAGGCTCTGCACGGCTACATCTTTCAAGATATCTATGAATGGGCAGGACACACGCGCAATGAAAGTCCTGTCGTCGATGGGCATCGGGTAGAGCCGGTAGGCGGGCTTTCGAAGGGCGATACGACTTTCCTCCCCGGCTCGCGCATCGAAATGGGTCTCAACGAGGCGCTGAGGCCTGCTAGAGACGTTCAGGGCTTGCGAGCCGCCACACCCGAGCAATTCGCCGAGAAGGCCGCTCACGTCCTATCTGAGTTGAACTATGTTCATGCCTTTCGCGAAGGCAATGGAAGGGCAAACGAAGCTCTGGTGGTCTCATTGGGCCGCACCTATGGGCATGATATCGATCTGACCGTCATCACCAAACCTCGCATGATCGAGGCATCCATTGAGACCACGAATGATCCGTCCAGTCCGGCGATGAAGCACCTCATCCAGGATGCAATGGATCCTAACCGCCGCGAGGCGATCCGCAGTGCCATGTCCGATCTTGAGCAGGCTGGCGAGAAACCGTTCGAGCATAATATCCGCACGGCCCGCCAGGGCGAAGTGATCGAAGGCCAGGTTCTCGGCCATGACAATCGAGTAGCGAGCCTCGTGACCGAAAAGGGGATTGTGGCCGTAGATCGTGCTGATCTCCCCGAGCAAATACCTGCTGACGACGAGGAAGTTAGGTTCACCGCAAGATCTGATTTCAAGACTCTGGGTCGGCCGGAACAGGTCCAAGATGCCCATTCGCAGCCAGGTCAGCAAAAGGCCCAAGAGCCTCAGTCGCAGCACATCAATGCGGAGCTTAAGGCTATCGAAGCGCAGCAGCTTGCCGATCGCCAGCGAAACCGCGACCAAGACGACCGAGAGCGCTGATCTGCGGCCCTGTCGCTGCAGTGAGGGCCCGTATCGTCGGCCGGGGTGCCTACGCTCAGCGCCCTCTCCTGTCCGTTGGATGGTTTGACGGACAAACTACGATAGCCCCTCACCCATTCAACCGCTTGCGCGGTCCTACACTCCGTTGCGGCCCTACGGGTGCATGGGCTCGTTTCGCTATCTTCGGATCTTTGCCGTCAACCAACGAACAGGAGACGGCAATGCAGAGCGTAAAGGACACCTACCAGCGGATCACCGACACCATCATCCAGCAGCTCGAGGCCGGCACCAAGCCTTGGATTCGGCCATGGCGCGGAAATGTTCGCAGGTCGGCTACGCCGCTGCGTGCCTCCGGCGAAGCCTATCGCGGTATCAACGTGGTCATGCTTTGGCTCTCCGGGCAACTCGCCGGCTACGACGAAAACACATGGATGACTTACCGGCAGGCTCAGGAGCTTGGCGCTCAGGTCCGCAAGGGCGAACAAGGAACCCTCGTCGTCAAGTACGGCACCTTCACGCCGAAGGATCAGGAGGCGGACGATCGCGCAGTCCCCTATCTCAAGGGCTACGCTGTCTTCAACGTCGAGCAGATCGATAACCTGCCTGACCGCTTCAAGAGCCCGGCCGATGATGTGCCAATGGATGCCGTTCCAGTCCTCGAAAACGTCGAATCCTTCATAGATCGCACTGGCGCGAAGATCACCTACGGCGGCAAGCAGGCTTGTTATCGCCCTGGTCTCGATGACATTCTGATTCCGGATCGGGGGCGGTTCCTCAGCGAGATTCACCTTTACAGCACTGTTCTTCATGAAATTTCTCATTGGAGTGGTGCAAAGGCACGTTTGGGCCGTGACCTAAGTGGGCGGTTCGGCAGTGAGGCCTACGCCATGGAGGAGCTTGTTGCCGAGATCTCAGCCGCGTTCGTCTGCGCCGATCTTGGTATCGAGCATGATCCGCGAGACAACACCGCGACTTACGTTGAAAACTGGCTCAAGGTGCTCAAGCAGGATTCACGTGCAGTAATCACTGCCGCCGCAAAGGCTCAGGCAGTCGCTGACTATCTGCGACAGTTCAGCTCTTCTACAGGGTAGGGCCCCTGGCATAACTGTCGGGCCTCATGCGCATCGACCCAAAACTTTACAATTGTAAAGTCGGGCATCCTTGATGCGTATCGACCAAAAACTTTACAACTGTAAAGTCGGGCACCTCGATGCGTTAACTTCTTGTTAACGAAAAACGCCTTGAAGAATCGGAGTCAGTCTGGCATCTCTGACGGAAATGATCTCGTAAAGTGGTCAGAACCGTCAAGAGGATTGAATGTTGCAGCCAACTTCTCAGAGCGTCAGAGACACTGCGTCGAAGATCGGGGTCTACACCTCGAAACTCTCTGCGGAGCTGAACGATATGCGTGAGGCTGTCTATCCACCCTCTGCGCAGAAAACATTTGGCCGGACATTCTCAACCCTGGACCTGGTGCGGTTACTCAAGATTCCGGAAAGTACTCTTCGCCAGTTGACGCTGGAAGGGAAGGGGCCTTTGCCCGAGCGTGCAGAAAACAATAGGCGAACCTACACGATAGAACAGGTCAAGGAACTGAGGGCATTCTTGGCCGAACTTCGTCCGGACGAAGCTGGCGAACTGCTCCCGCATCGTCGCAAAGGAGAAAAGCTTCAGGTAATTGCTACGGCCAATTTTAAAGGTGGTAGTTCCAAGACAACCACTTCTATCCATCTCGCACATTTTCTAGGGCTTCAGGGTTATCGGGTCCTGTGTCTGGATCTTGATCCGCAAGCATCGATGACTGCGCTATTTGGTATTCAGCCCGAGTTCGATCTCGGCGAGAACCAGACAGCCTATGCAGCCATTCGATATGACAATGAGAGGCGGCCGCTCGCTGAAGTGATCCGGCCAACCTATTTCCCGGGTGTCGATCTAGTTCCTGGAAATCTGGAGCTAATGGATTTTGAGTTTGATACCCCATCCTATCTGACCTCGAAAACCAGAGATGACTTGGGTTTGTTTTTCGAGCGGTTAAGCAGCGCCCTGGCCCGTGTCGATGATCGATACGATATCGTGATCATCGACACCCCACCGTCCCTTGGATACTCGACGCTCGCCGCTCTTTACGCAGCCACGTCCTTAATCATTACCGTTCATCCGGCGATGCTCGACGTTGCATCGTGCAATCAGTTCCTGATCATGATCTCCGATCTATCGGAAGTTCTGGGGCAGTTTGGAGCTAAATTTGAGCATGACTTTTTCCGTTTCCTGCTCACTCGCGTGAACCCGAATGACGGGCCCCAGAAGTACATGTCTGGAGTCATGCGCCGGTTGTTTGGTGATGATGTACTCGTTGCGGAGGCGCTCGAATCGACGGCAATCGCCGGTGCAGCGGTAGCGAAGAAGACCCTATACGAGCTTGAGTCGGGCGAGGTCGGTCGTGAAGCGTTGAAGCGTGCAATTGAGAGCGCTGATCGAGTTAACTCCGAAATCCTCGACCTCGTTCACAAAGTTTGGGGGCGTAGCACATGAAGAAAAGCATCCTTCAGCGAATGGCGGCCGCCGAAAACCGGACAGAATCTACTGTGGTGTCGGACGCGTCTGACAAGCACTCGCTGGCGCGGCGGCACTCTTCACCTGTCATTTCCAATGTGGGTCGAGCACTGACACAGCTCACCGAAGATAGTGTCATTTCACTCGATCCTGACCGTATCGACCGCTCCCCCTATAGAGATCGCTTTGGCAACGACGAAGATGCGGCCAAAGAGCTCGAGGCGCTTAAGGTTTCTATCGCAAGCGAAGGCCAAAAAATTCCGGTTCTCGTTCGGCCGCATCCGACGAAACCGGATCATTATCAGCTTGCCTACGGGTACCGTCGATGGGCGGCGATCAAGGCCATAATGACAGAAGCGGATCGACCGGAGACCATAAAGATTCGAGCGTATGTTCGAGAGCTTTCCGATCGGCAATTGATTGAAGAGCAATCGCTTGAGAATGGTGTTCGGGAAAACCTGACCTGGATCGAGCAGGCAATGTGGGCAGTACAGCTCAAAAGTGCTGGCCTTTCCCATCGCGCCATGTGCCCAATCTTGGGAACTTCAGAAGCGGCAATATCGCATCTGTTTCGAGTGACGGAGGCGGTTCCCGAAGACATCATTCTTGCGATCGGTAGAGCAAAAGGAGTTGGTCGACCGAAATGGACCGCATTTGCCGAGTTGCTGAAAGATCCGAGCAGCGCAGCACGTGTTCGCAAGATAATCAACACGGTCGAGTTTCGAGGCGCTGACAGCTCCAGCCGTATTGCCCAAGCGATACGAGCTGCAAGTGCTGCAGCCGACAAAGTGACTGCGGAACCAACTGAAGAGATTGTTGACTTCGCCGTGGGTGACCGAGTTTTTGGCCGCATGAAGAGTAATTCAGCTGGAACTACGGTCTCAATCCCGAAGCAGGAACGCGCTTTCGCGCGCTGGCTGGCGGACCGAATGCCTGATCTTCTAAACGAATACAACAATCATTCCGATCCAACTCACCAAGAGGTGTGATCGAGACACTCGTTAATTGGTCAAGAGGAGAGACCGCGACAAAAGAAAAAGGCCCCCAAAACGTTTCCGTCATGGAAGCCTCTCTCAATTCCTAGCAAGATCGAGAATCGCATTTCCATGAATCCCAGTCAAGAGTCTTTGGCATCGTTTTGGTGAGCGGATTTCTTTTGCCTGAAGAAAGGTGAAGGAATATGCAGACGGGAAATGTGACGACGCCCTTTGGGCGGCGGCCGGCTGTGCTTGCTCTTGTAAAGAGGCAGCTCCAGACGTCCGAGACGAAACTAAACCGCCCGGTCGAAAAATGGAAAGTGTTTCGCGACGCCTGTGAGGCCCGTGAACGCCTTGGGCTCCAGGACAGGGCGCTGACTGTGCTGGACGCATTGCTGACGTTCTATCCAGAGAGCGAGCTCAACTGCGATAGTGGATTGGTGGTCTTTCCATCCAATGCCCAGCTGTCTGTCAGAGCGCACGGCATTACCGGAACGACCTTGCGGCGGCATTTGGCTGCGTTGGTCGAAGCCGGGCTCATCCAGCGCAAGGATAGTCCGAACGGCAAGCGCTACGCTCACCGTGACAAGGGTGGCGATATCGAGCAGGCCTTTGGATTCGATCTTTCTCCACTTTTGGCTCGCGCTGCGGAACTTGCAGCACTGGCACAAGAAGTCGCTGCTGAGCGCCTGCGGTTCAGACGAACTAAAGAGTCGCTGACTATCTGCCGGCGTGATGTACGCAAGCTAATTTCCGCCGCGATGGAGGAGGGGGCTNGCAAGCTAATTTCCGCCGCGATGGAGGAGGGGGCTGACGGCGACTGGGAAGCCATCGAAGACATGTATGTCGGCATTATCAGCCGACTTCCCCGCAATCCTGACCGTCGCCAGGTGGAGGCAATCCTCGACGAGATGCAGCTTTTGCGCACCGAAATCCTCAACCTTCTGGAAAATCAGTTAGATTCTCAAAATATGGACGGCAATGCTGTTCAAAATGGCTGCCACATACAGAATTCAAAACCCGAATCCATCTATGAACTTGAACCTAGCTCTGGAAAAGAGCAGGGCGGAGCCGTCGAGCTGGAAGTAGCACCCAAAGCGGTTGCTCAGCCGTTGGCAAAGCCGGAACAGATGAAGGCGTTCCCGCTGTCGATGGTCCTGAAAGCCTGCCCGCAGATTTCGGACTACGGGCCCGGCGGCACGATCTCCCATTGGCGCGAGCTGATGGGCGCCGCGGTGGTGGTACGATCAATGCTTGGTGTTAGCCCGTCGGCTTACCAGGAGGCTTGCGAGGTGATGGGGCCGGAGAACGCGGCGGTTGCCATGGCTGCAATCTTGGAGAGGGCAGGGCATATCAATTCGGCAGGTGGATATCTCCGCGATCTCACGCGCCGGGCGAGGGGAGGGGAGTTCGGACTGGGACCGATGCTGATGTCGCTGATGCGTGCAAATGCGAACAGCGATCGGAAAACGGGGTGAGGGACGACGCGTTCCTAAATGGCCATCACTTGACGGCCCTTTCCGTTCTTCAATCGTCTGTCGGGGTATCGACCTTGGATGATTTTCGACCTGGTGGCCGGCCAGGGGGACGGCCTTTCCTGCTGACTCTCGCCGCTTTTCTAGTCAGTCGTTGGCGTTCGGCCTCAGCTTGTGCTTCGGCCTCCGCTTCCGCTTTTTGCCGAGCTTCAAGAACATCCTTAGGCGTCAGTTGGCCAACTATACCGATCAAACTGCGTATGGTGTCATGCGGGAGGTCATGAATGAGTCTGAAGAGTTCAACACGATCATCTGCCTCTTCAGGATTTTTACCGTAGAGATGAGGTGCAGCGGCATGAATCATCTGCATCGGCAGGAACCCAAGGAGCTCGGAAAGGTGAATCATTCGAGAGACGGTCAGTCGCGAAATGTTCAGTTCGTAGCGGCTGTAGACCACTCGAGCGAGACCAGCCAGGGTCGCGAAATCACTCTGGGTCAGACCAGTTTTCGCGCGTTCGTCGAGTAGGAATGCGGAAAGTTTTGCGTCGATCTCGCCGAAGCTGACTATGCCGCCGAATCCCTCCTTGCGGTACAAGGGTCTCTGGAAATCTGGATCTGTAGTCTCAACCAGTTCCCTTGATTTGATATAGTCGGATAGATTCCGCACAGTCGGTATTCCCTCAGTCCCCAAATCCGCCTGTGGCAGATATCACGCACCATAACGTGCCATTAAGGCACTGTCATCCTGCGCGCCAGTTACAAAGCCCTAACAAAAGTGGGGGGAATGAATGCCAGGATGCTGATCTCCTCGATATCAAATCCGCAACTCAGGGCGCGTTGTCCGTCACCTCAATATCCAGTGGGAGCATTCCTGTTCACGGCTTTCGCAGCGATCAGGCTCCAGCTGTGGGCGCTGGATTGAAAAACGCCTTCGACCGTTCTTTCTTCGGAGATCCAGCTCAGCTTCACGCGCATTTCGCATGCCAATAAAAGCTGGTCGATGCTGATGCACCTTGTGATCAAAATCTCAGACTTCGGCCCAAATGTCTCAAAGTCCCACATCGCAAACCGGAACAGCTCCCGTTTCGCGTGTTCGTTGGTTGGCCAATCAGCTTGTTTGACCGGCTCGGCTGGAGAAGAACCAATAAGAGGCATAGTCCTCTTTATGGACTGAATGTCGATCCCTGCCTTCTCCGCTGCTTCAGGGTTGATCAAGAAGCCAAGGGTGGTGCCCACGGCCACCCCGGCCAGAAATCGAAGGTCGAGGATCAATAACTGTAGCGGCTTGCCAACATAAGCGCCTCTGCTCGCAAACATCGGCATTTTCTGCTCGAATTATCTGACAATGGAGCGGGCGTCGTGCTCACGCTCTTTGCCAATGTGCTCGCAAACATCCGGGTCTGCTTGCAAACATCCCCCACGTGCTCAGATTAATTGCCAGCGACGGCATGGTCAAACCGGGACGCCTGCCTGTCGTAGTTGCTCGGTCAGCTGACGGGAATATTCGGGATCAAGGGTGCCCGCCAGGAAGGCGCGGATATACGGACATGCGCTGTGGCTTTCCCTCCTTGGCGCTTCGGGTGCAGGAGGTTCTGCAGCATGATCCGTTGTCAGGGCATCTCTTCGTCTTCAGGGGCCGCAGATCGGATATTTTGAAGATCATCTGGCATGATGGTCTGGGCGCCTGCCTTTTTACCCGGCGGCTGGAGAAGGGCCGGTTTATCTGGCCGAATATGGGATAGCATCCGTCAAGGTGGTGTAGAATTGGGACCGGGCCGTCATGATCAGGCGGCTCTGGGTGAAATTTCTCCATCGCAGCTACGCGAGGAGGTAGAGCTGAGTTTAAGTGCTGTCATTGAAGTTTCACGAGCCTGATAAACGGACGTCATATGTCGCCCATAGTGATGCAAATATTCAATCGATGCACCACTAACGATCAGGATTATTGTGATGCTGGCTCTGAACGGAGTTGCCGTGACCTATGCCAACGGCACCCAAGCTTTGAAGACAACGACATTGACGTTCAACCAGGGTCAGTTCGTCGTGCTCCTCGGTAGATCCGGCGCAGGCAAATCTACCCTCATCCGGACACTCAACGGCTTGGTTGCGCCGACGTCTGGTTCGATCACTTCTAACGATATTGGTGCTCTGGATGCGGAAACTAAGCTTCGCATTCACCGAAGGCGAACTGGGATGATATTCCAGCAGCACCAACTCATAGGGCGCTTGAGCGCGCTCGACAACGTCATGACGGGCCGCCTGGGCTACCACTCTGGCTGGCGTACGTTGTTCCCTATGCCGCGTTCGGATCGAAGGCTGGGGTTGGAATGCCTTGAACGCGTAGGCCTTCTTGATAAGGCTCTCGTCAGGGCGGATCAACTATCCGGCGGTCAGCAGCAACGGGTGGGCATTGCGCGCGCGCTGGTCCAGAAGCCCCAACTGGTCCTTGCAGATGAGCCCGTTGCAAGTCTGGACCCTGAAACGGCTGTCGAGGTCCTGTCGCAGCTTCGCGAAATATGCACAGCCGACGGCATCACTGCTGTGATCAGCCTTCATCAGATCGATCTAGCTCGCCGGTTCGGCGACCGGGTCATTGCTATGCGCGACGGGGAAGTGGTTGCGGACGCCGCTGTCGACGAACTGACCGATCAAATGTGTGCGTCGATCTACCGCAGCGCCCCAAGAAATCCGACCACAACACAAGATTTGTCCAACTACGAGTATGATCAACCTTTAGCTGCCATGGAGGCCGCATTATGAAGAAGCTTCTGTCCCTCGCATTCCTCGCCGTTCTTGGCTGGAGTTCGTTGGCGCATGCTGGCTCAAATCCAGAGACATTGCGCGTCGCGTTGCTACCGGACGAGAACGCCGCCACTGTCATCAAAAACAATCGTCCTCTCGAGGAGTATCTTGAGAAGACACTCGGTCGGGAGATTGAACTGATCGTAACGACCGACTACTCGTCAATGATCGAAGCGATGCGTTTCGGCCGGCTTGAGTTGGCTTATTTCGGGCCGCTCTCTTACACGCTCGCGAAAACCAAGGCTGATATCGAGCCTTTCGCAGCAGTTATGAAGGATGGCGAAACTACCTATCGCGCTGTAGTTGTCGCCAATGCAGAGGCTGGCATCGAAAGCCTTGAAGATGCAAAAGGGAAAAAGGTCGCGTTTGGGGACGTGGCTTCCACCTCAAGCCACCTTATCCCGAAATCTATGCTGCTTAAGGCCGGAGTTGAGGCTGGAAAAGACTATAGCGAGAACTTCGTAGGGTCGCATGATGCCGTGGCTATTGCAGTGCAGAATGGCAATGCTCAGATTGGCGGACTTTCGTTGCCCATCTACAATTCAATGGTCGCTCGTGGCACCATTGATCCTAAGAAAGTTATCGCCCTCGCCGAGTCCGATCCGTTCCCGCAGTACCCCTGGACCATGCGGTCGGATCTTGACACTTCGTTGAAAGAGGCGATCACCAAAGCCTTCATCGACCTTAAAGACGAAAAGGTATTGGCATCCTTCAAAGCCGATGGGTTCGCTCCGATCGATGACAAAGCCTACGACGTCGTCCGTGAGCTCGGTAAAGTGCTGAACTTGGACCTGAGTCAGTAAGGCGCGTTCGAGACAGTTTCTCACCTTTCGACGCAGGCGCTGGCCTGCGTCCTTTCTTCCAGGATATGTGATGACACAGCCGTCGGCCGACTACGACTCTATCCTTCAACATCAAAACAAAGCTTGGACCAGAGCTGGCGTGATCGCGTTGGCAATTGCGTGTGTGATCATTGTTAGCAGTTATCACTCCGGTCTTCTTGATCTGGAGCGTCTGGGATCTGGGTTTCCTGCGCTCTGGCAGCTCGGTACGGAAATGTTTCCCCCGGATTTCAACCGAGGCTTGGAGTGGATCAGCCCTCTCATCGACACTCTGGCGATGAGTATAGCTGGGACTGCGATCGCGGTACTGATATCACTTCCAGTTGGCTTTTTCGCCTCAGGGAAAACAGCACCCAACGCTGTCATCTATATGATCTCGCGTGGATTGTTGAATGGTCTACGGTCGATCCCGGAGCTGATTATGGGCATCGTCTTCGTGGCGGCAGTGGGATTTGGAGCGCTCCCAGGCGTGCTGGCTCTTGGTCTTCACTCGGTTGGCATGGTGGGCAAGTTCTTTGCGGAGGCGATCGAGCATTGCGATAATGCGCCTATAGAAGCCGCACGCGCAGCTGGTGCGTCGCCGTTCCAGATCGTGACGCGGGCGATCTTGCCACAAGTTCTACCGCAATTGGCCGATGTGACCATCTATCGGTGGGAGTACAACTTCCGCGCCTCGACAATCCTGGGCACTGTGGGAGCTGGTGGTATCGGTTTCGAGTTGATGACATCCCTCCGGATCATGAATTATCAGGAGGTTCTTGCGATCATGCTCGTTGTCCTTCTGATGGTCACCATCGTTGACCAGGTCGGCGCTCTCCTCCGCCGCCAGCTGCAATAGAAGGATAAATTAAATGCTCCCAAAGGTAGTAATCACCCATCGCGTCCACGAGGAGATTATCTCAAAGCTATCTCCCCACGCTCGTTTAGTTTGCAACGATACTGATGATACATGGCCCCGCGAGAAACTGCTCGCAGAATTGAGCGACGCCAAGGCGATGATGGCGTTCATGCCGGACATGATCGACGCGTCTGTACTCGCGCACGCTCCCGATCTTCAACTTGTGGCATGTGCGCTGAAAGGCTTCGATAACTTCGACATCGAAGCCTGCACGCAGCGTGGAGTCCACGTCACGATAGTGTCCGATCTTCTCACTGACCCGACAGCCGAACTTACAATCGGTCTGATGATTGCTCTTGGGCGGCACATTCTGCCAGGCGACAAGAGCGTCAGGAGGGATTACAAAGGTTGGCGCCCTCGGTTTTACGGCCTTGGGCTGCAGGGCACAGCAATCGGCATTTTAGGGATGGGAGCGATCGGAAAAGCTATAGCACAGCGCCTAAGTACCTTCGGCGCCATTGTGTCGTACTGGGATCGTCAATCCCTGGACAAAGCCGATGAGATCAGACTGAACGTAAAGCCTCTTGAATTTGACCAGTTGATCTCGTCGTCTACCTTTCTTGTGTGTGCACTCCCGCTTTCGGCCGAAACGAAGCATCTCCTCGGCGCTGAACAACTCGCCAAAATGCCCAAAGGAGCACTTCTTATTAATCCTGCACGCGGAAGCGTGGTTGATGAAGAGGCTGTTGTCGCTGCATTGCAGGCGGGGCGCTTGGGAGGCTACGCCGCTGATGTTTATGAGATGGAGGACTGGGCCAGACCCGACCGGCCTGACAAGGTCCACGGGGGTCTCCTCAATCGCGAACATGATTCGATCTTGACACCCCACATAGGCTCAGCAGTGGCGAAGTCGCGTTTGGCTATCGAGCACGAGGCTGCTGACAACATTATAGATTTTGTCCAAGGCCGAAGACCTCGTGCGGCAATTAACGAGGTTCAACTAATTCCTTGATTAGAGAAAGTAATGTTTAGCCTTTCGCATGTCGCAGCATTCATAGAGGTAATCGAAACTGGCAGCTTTCACGAGGCGTCGCGACGGCTTCAGATATCCCAACCGACTGTCTCACATAATGTGAAACGATTGGAGGATATACTAGGGGTGCGGCTGGTCGAGAGGAGGAAGGACAAGTGTGTGCCGACTCGGCAAGGGCTCGTATTCTTGCCATTCGCACGCAGCCTTTTGACCGTCACGAAGAGATCTCTGGACCGCCTGCACAGCGGCCGGATTACGTTGGGTGCCAGTACTAACATCGGTACCTATATTTTGCCAGTCCACTTGAAGCGTTTACAGGATGCTCAAGGCCGGCCACCTGAGGTGGCCGTTGCCTCAAATCCTGAAATCATCGAAAAGCTCTTGAGGAAGGAGATTGATCTAGCCTTTACCGAATGGTGGGACGATCGAAAAGGATATCAAGCCCGCCTTTGGCGGAAGGAAAAGCTGGTAATAATCGTATCCCCACAGCATAATTGGAGGACGCGAAAAACAATTGAAGCGGCAGAGTTATTTCAAGAGTCCCTCATTGGCGGAGAACGTGGAACCGGTACCGGATCCGTGCTCCGCGAGGCCTTCGGCCAAGCGGCAGAGCAATTCCCAATCTCATTCAATGTCGGGAGCACTGAGGCTGTGAAGCATGCAGTTCGAGCTGGTCTCGGCATTTCGATCGTGATGAGGAGCACTGTCCTCGATGAGCTCGCGTCGGGTAGGCTTTATGAGGTTTCTGTTGAGAATGTGGTTCTCGAAAAGTCTGTGTGGGCTGTACATCCCGTACATATGGAGGATGGTTCACCGGAAGCAATCGCGCTTAAGGTTATACTCGATGCGAGCGCCCCTCTGGGTGACCTAGAGCACGTCCACATTACTCGGGGTCATATCCGCAAGATTTGAAGTAGTTGGCGCATTCCTGCGGCTCGAACATGGTAACGGCCTGGCCGACCGCATCCTTTGGTATCGCCGCCTCAATTCCCGGAGTATCCCATACAAGGGGGACAAGATCGGGGACCGCCCGATTTTCGATGCGTAAGGTTCCCTGCTCCATGTCGCGAATATTCGGCCGTCAGACACATAGTTGGTTTCCATGGATCGTTTGTCATAAACGAGGGTTTTTGAGCATGCCATAGCGCATGCCGTCACGCCCCTTGAATGGCGCGATGGAATCTTCTCAAAACTGTTATAGAAACGGTTGTCGCAAAATGCTATGTGTCCAACGTAAGCGGTGTTTTCCTCGCACATTGACCAATCTTGATTGGGCTTTCCGAAAAATGCCGCTACGACATTGATGGCGAGAATGCGCCAAAACCGGACGTAGGCGCACGCGTTGATGAAGGGCTTGTATCGACCCCATTGTGGTCATTAGGGGCCAAACCTGACTGTCCCGAAAAGCGGACGTCCCGAAAATCTAGAGTTGCTAAGGTTAGTCCCGCGCGGTAAACAGAAGCTCTTGTCGGTCTCTGCGTGAGGCCGACGGAATTTTTCCCAAGCAGCACTGGCCGTACCATCGTTGGGATGGGACGCGCGCTGCGCGGGAGTTCCCAAGATGAACGTCATTTCTTTGCGCTCCGATTGCGAGCGCTGCGCAGCACTGTGCTGCGTCGGTTTGGCCTTTGACCGTTCCGATCTGTTCGCGATCGACAAAGAAGCGGGGTCGCCCTGCCCGAATCTGAACGCGTGCGGTCGATGCAGGATACACTCCAACCTAGCGGACGTGGGCTTCCGAGGCTGCGTGCAATACGATTGTTTGGGTGCCGGGCAGCGCGTTGTTCAGGATTTCTTTGGTGGAAAGTCCTGGCTCGAAAATGCTGATCTTCTTGCGCCGATGATGGAAGCATTTTGGGTCACCCGGATCGCGCATGAACACCTAGAACTCCTTGAGGTGGCGACATCCTTTCCACTTTCGCGGCACCAAGAAGATCGGCGACGGATGCTTTTCTTTTGCATGATCGATGCGGGGCTGTCGGTGACTCGGGTCAGACAGGTTGCCCATGAAGTCATGGGTTGGCTGAAGGAACTGAGTGGGGACAAGGAGTGAGTTGCGCATTCCTCGTCCCGCTCCAGTTCTGACATTGGCGGACCGGCAGCTTTCCCGGCGTGGTCGCCCGAAACCTGCCCGTCCCGTTCCCACCCCATCTCAGACATGTGTAGCTCGGTTCTGGAATGACCGGTTTGGGCCAACAGCAGACCTCAGCCGTTTGTTCGTTCCAAATAATTCCACGGCAAAAGCTCATCAATGCAACTCTGCCTGTGACCGTTGACGATGGCGGTGAGCGTTACGGTCAAATAGGCCAGAGGATCGACGGCATTGAGCTTGCAGGTCTCAATCAGCGAAGCGATGATCGCCCAGTTCTCTGCCCCAGCGTCGTGACCTGCGAAGAGCGCGTTCTTCCGATTGAGCGCTATCGGCCGGATGGTCCGCTCGACGGTGTTGTTGTCGATCTCGACGCGTCCGTCGATCAGGAATAGCTGCAGGCCATCCCAGTATTTGGCATTGTAGGCCAGTGCCTCGCCGAGCGGCGACTTCGTTGCCACGCGGGCGCGGTGATGGACGAGCCAGCTATGCAGGTTTGCGACGAGTGGCGCTGATCGCTCTTGCCGTCCAGCGAGACGAGCCTCGGGATCAAGGCCGCGCAGTTCGGCTTCAATACGATACAGCTCGCCGATCCGCTTGACGCCATCCTCGGCAATCGGTGCTGACCCGTTGCGGGTGATCTCCACCAGCTTGCGCCTGGTATGCGCCCAGCAATAGGCGAGCTGAATGTCTGGACCAACACGCTCGGGTGCGATCAGCCTGTTGTATCCGGCATAGCCATCCACCTGCAGGATGCCTGAGAAACCCTGCAATATCCGTTCGGCGTGAATGCCACCGCGACCAGGCGCGTAGGAAAAGGCGACCCCTGGCGGAGCACCGCCGCCCCATGGGCGATCATCACGCGCCAGTGCCCAGAAGTATCCGGTCTTGGTTTTGCGGGAGCCGGGATCGAGAACCGGAGCGCGGGTCTCGTCCATGAACAGCTTGGTCGAGCGCTTCAGATCGGCGATCAGCGCATCGAAGACGGGCCGCAGTTCGTAGGCTGCCCGACCTACCCAATCGGCCAGCGTTGATCGGTCGAGATCGATGCCCTGGCGGCTCATGATCTGTGCCTGCCGATAGAGCGGAAGGTGATCGGCATACTTGGAGACCAGAACATGCGCGACGGTCGCTTCCGTCGGCAGCCCTGCCTGGATCAGCCGTGCTGGAGCCGGAGCTTGAACGACACCGTCAGTGCAGGCGCGGCAAGCATATTTGGGGCGACGAGTGACGATGACGCGGAACCGCGCCGGGACCATGTCCAGCCGTTCGGAGACATCCTCGCCAATGCAATGGAGGCAACCGCCGCAGGCGCAGATGAGGCTTTCCGGCTCAATGACCTCTTCGACACGGGGAAGATGCTTTGGAAGGGAACCGCGATTGGTAGCGCGTGGCTTGGCAATCCGGTTTCCAGCAGAAACGTCCGCCTCATCCTCGGCATGGATGACAGCCATGGCCGTCTCCAGGTCTTCCAGCGCCAGGTCGAATTGGTCAGGATCGGTCTTCTCGGACTTGCGTCCGAAGGCTGCCTGCTTGAATGCGGCCACGAGCTTCTCAAGCCGTTCGATCCGCTCATTCTTGCGGACGATATGTTCGTCCTTGCTGGCTATCGCGACATCCTTGGCCGCCTCGCGTGCCTGCCCCGCGATCAGCATCGCCTTCAGGGCGGCAATATCATCGGGAAGGTCGGCGGCATCAAGCATGGCTGGAAACTACCAAATCTGGAGCCGATTTGCCCTCGAAATCTGCCGTGCTGAGTCATCGTGCCGCAGCTATTCGATGGCCTCTGGAGTTCTCGTCTGGACAGCATGAACCCGCCGCCAATCAAGGCCTGCGAACAAAGCTTCGAACTGAGCGTGGGTCAGTGACATCAATCCATCCTTGATGCCAGGCCAAGTGAATGTGTGCTCTTCAAGCCGTTTGTAGGCCATGACGATTCCGGAGCCATCCCAGTAGATCAGCTTCAAGCGGTCCGCCTTGCGAGACCGGAACACGAAGACCGTTCCGGTGAACGGGTCCTTGTGCAGCTCGTTCTTCACCAAAGCCGCCAAACCGTCATGACCCTTGCGGAAGTCGACAGGTTTGGTCGCCACCATGATCCGCACCCGGTTCGACGGAAAGATCATGTCGTCGCCGCCAGGGCGCGGGCGATGGCAGCGATCCGTGACGCTGACGCGCCTTCCTCAAGAAAGATTGTAACTGGACCCACGACGATCTCGACGCGGGAAGCGACCTTGGCGGGCTGCGGCTCCGGCGATGGAGCATCAACAACGATGGCCGCAAACTCGACCGCGTCGTCCGGCTCTGGCAGCACCAGCTTGCCCTGCCGCGCTAACGTCCGCCACGATGACAGGTGGTTGGCCTTCAGCCCGTAGCGTTCAGCCACTTCATTCACCGTTACGCCTGGTCTCAAACTCTCCGAAACGATCCGTGCCTTGACCTCGTCAGGCCATTGGCGATGCGCCTCGCGCCTGCTCCGTCGCGTTGTGAAAACCTCCACCGTAGACTCCATGGAGAAACTCCTTGTCGCTCATCCATGGAATGTCGATCACAGATCAGGCAGCGGCTGCCAATGTGGGGGCAGAACACCGGTTACTGTCCAACGACTTTCAAGAACATTTGGATGGCTATGCGGGTCGGGTACGCCAGGGTCAGCACGATCGATCAAAATCCGGAGCTTCAGCTTGAGGCGCTGAGACGCGCCGGTTGCGAGAAGGTGTTTACCGAGCGCGGGTCAGGCGCTCGCGATGACCGCCCGGAATTGGGCCGAATTCTCTCCGACGTGCTTCGCACTGGTGACACGCTCGTTGTCTGGAAACTCGATCGGTTGGCGCGATCGCTAAAGAAGCTCATCGCGACGGCGGAAGAGTTGGAGCGCGCGAAGATCGGGCTCGTGTCCTTGACCGAGAGCATTGATACGACGACGCCGGGCGGCATGCTGACCTTCCATGTCTTCGGTGCGATCGCCCAGTTCGAACGTGCTCTGATCCGCGAACGCACGACGGCTGGACTGGTCGAGGCGCGGCAACGTGGCCGCAAGGGTGGCCGCCCGCCCGCGATGCGCCCGGGCGATATTGCCGCGGCGCGCGCCCTGATGAAGGAAGGCAGCATACCGGTACGCAATATTGCGCAGCGCATGGGGGTTTCTGTTGCAACCCTCTATCGTCATATCGGCAAGAAGGGTGGCTCTCCCAAAACAGTGGAATCCGAGGACGTCCATGGCTGAGCGGAGAAAGCGGCCGCCCGGAGAGGCTCTTGTCGATCTTCGACGCCGATTGTCGCTGCTTTCTCCCCGTGATCCAGGCCGTACCGAGATTGTTGCTCGTGCCGCCGATGCCTACGGCATCTCGATCTGGACCCTGTATCGGGCGCTGCGGGAGTTGAACCGCCCGAAATCCGTACGGCGCGCCGATCACGGAACCTCCCGGATCGCCCCGCAGCCGGAGATGGAAACCTATGCCGAAATCATCGCGGCCCTGAAGATCAGAACGGCGAACCGGAAGGGGCGGCATATCTCCACGGCGCGCGCCATCAAGCTGCTTGAGGAAGACGGCGTGGTGACGCCCGATGGCCTGGTCCGTGCACCGCCCGGCATCTTGAAACGCGCAACGGTCGATCGGCTGCTGCGTGTTTCCGGCCTGGATTATGCGCGCGTCACCCGCCCGGTGGCTGCCGTCCGATTCCAGGCGCGGCGTTCCAACGAACTCTGGCACTTCGACATGAGCCCGTCCGACCTGAAGCAGGTGGAAGCGCCGCTTTGGGTCGAGGAAGGGCGCGGCCGGCCGACGCTGATGCTGTTCTCCGTGGTCGATGATCGCTCCGGCGCGAGCTATCAGGAATACCGCTCCGTCTACGGCGAGGACGCGGAGTCCGCCTTGCGCTTTCTCTACAATGCCTTCGCCGCCAAGCCTGAACCGGAACTGCCGCTTCAGGGGATTCCAACGACCATCCATATGGATAACGGGCCGGTGAGCCGCTCGCGCGTTTTCCAGTCCGTCATGGGTAGCCTTGGTGTCCGGGTTCTCACGCATATGCCCCCGTCGGACAGCGAGCGGCGCACGCCGGCGCGAGCGAAAGGCAAGGTCGAGCGGCCGTTTCGCACGATCAAGGAAGTGCACGAGACCCTCTATCATTTCCACAAGCCGAAGGACGAAGAGGAAGCCAACCTTTGGCTCAGGCGCGCCTTGGTCACCTACAATAACGGCGACCATCGCACAGAGTCTCATGCACGCATCGAGGATTGGCTGCGGCATCTTCCTCCTGACGGGGTGCGGGCGATGTGCTCCTGGGAGCGGTTCTGCGCCTTTGCGCGCGAACCGGAACGACGGACGGTTGCTGGAGACGCGACCGTATCGGTCGAAGGCGCATCCTATGAGGTCGAGCCCGAACTTGCCGGCGAAACGGTGACCTTGCTCTGGGGCCTGTTCGATCAGGAACTGTTCGTCGAGCATGAGGGCAAGCGCTTCGGTCCATTCCAACCTTCGCGCGGGGCGGTTCCCCTCTTTCGCTATCGCAAATACCAGAAGAGCAAGCTCGAAGAGCGGCTCGACAAGGTGGTGCGCCTGGCAGACCAACTTGGGCTCCCCCGCGCCGCGGTCACCGGCGGGGATCGTCCATTGCCTTCGCTGCCCCCGACCACGGCTGGGCTGAGTGTACGGCGGACACCGTTTCCGGAACCCGCAATAGAGACCGCTTATCCAAATGGCCTCGCAGCCCGTGGGGCCATCGCCGACCAGCTCGGCCGGCCGATCGGCGCGATGAATGCCGGTGACCGCGCCTTCATCAATGAACTGCTTGGAGAAACACTCGACAAAAAGATGATCGCGGCCCGTATCCGCGAACGCTTCCAGGCGCGAAGAAAGGAAGAATGATGCTCGCTGACGTTCAATCCAGTTACGGCCTCGACCGGCCTTTCCAAGGGGCCGGCAACTTTGAGACCGAGCATCAGCGCACGATCATCCGCGAGGTGTGTGCGGCCGTCCAGACCGGTCGGCTTGTCGTGGTCTCCGGCCTGGTCGGTTCGGGGAAAACCCACCTTTTGCGCCGCATCGAGGCCGAACTCACCAAAGCCGGCAAGGTCGCACTCGCCAAATCGCTGGCGGTCGACAAGCGGCGCACTTCGCTGCCATCGCTCATTGAAGCCCTGTTCTACGACTTGTCTCCCGGCGATCGTGCGCAGGTCAAGATCCCCAAGCAGGCCGAGCGCCGGGAGCGCGACCTGCGCGACATCATGAAAAAAGGCAAACGGCCGATCGTCCTCGTGGTCGACGAGGCCCATGACCTGCACCACAAGACCTTAACCGGCCTGAAGCGACTGATGGAGGTGGTCGCCGACGCCGGCGTGCTCCTTTCCGTACTTCTTGTCGGGCATCCCCGGTTGCGCAATGATCTGCGCCGGCCGCAAATGGAGGAGATTGGCTACCGCACGACCATTTTTGACTACGAGGGGATCGGCTCCGCGCGCCGCGACTATGTTGCCTGGCTGCTTGGCGCCTGTGCGGCCGAAGGCGTAAAGGTTGGCGAACTCCTCGAGGAAGAAGCCATCGACCTCATCGCCGAACGTTTGCGCACGCCGCTTCAGATCGAGATGCATCTCACCCTCGCATTCGAGCAGGGCTTTCGCCTCGGCGCCAAGCCGGTTACCGCCGAAATCGTCGAGCAGGTCCTGTCCCGCGCCATCGACGATCTCGAACCGACGTTGACCCGAAATGGTTACGATGCGACGGCTCTGGTCACGCACCTCAATGCTCGGCCGTCGGATATCCGCGCCTTCCTGGCGGGCACCCTTGATCCCGAATATTCCCGTCAGCTGACCGAGCAACTACGACAGGCAGGCGTCCCGGTTTGACCATGCCGTCGCTGGCAATTAATCTGAGCACGTGGGGGATGTTTGCAAGCAGACCCGGATGTTTGCGAGCACATTGGCAAAGAGCGTGAGCACGACGCCCGCTCCATTGTCAGATAATTCGAGCAGAAAATGCCGATGTTTGCGAGCAGAGGCGCTTATGTTGGCAAGCCGCTACAAATAACCATTATCCTTCAGGAACTGGTCGATTGCGGCCTTGACGATCACCGTCATTTTTAAGTCGTTTTCAGAGGCTGCGCGCTCCAAGCGTTTCTTGGTGTCGTAATCAAGAGGGCAATTGACGAAGTGCTTGCTCTCGCGCGCCTTGTTCTGCTTGAGCTCCTGCAGTCGTATTCTGGACGCCTCACGCTCCAACGACTTGTTCGTCGCTCTCTCCCGGCGAGTCTCCGGTGAGGGCAAAATCAAACTTGATCTTGGGGGCACCTGAACGGCTGGTACCTGAGCGGGAGCTTCTTCGACAGCGACCTGGTCCGGTTGATGGCTGGCGACCGCGTTTTCTGCTTCGTTGTCTATAGCCGGCTGCGACATTGGATTGGGTACATTCCCCCGGGACCGTCGCGGTGCAACGGGAAAATCAGATATGCTGGAAGTCCCTTTAGCCATCTTACGACCTCTTCTGCTCGTTCGGCAGGAAACGTTCAATTTCTTGCATCAAGGTCATGACCTCGCTCCGGGCCTTTTTGACTGAGTCGCTCAGCTCCAGCATTTGTAGCGTCCCATATCCAAGTCTGATGTCGCGGTATGGGTTTCGCTCATAAAGCTCAGTGTCCAAGAGGTATGAATCATATCCCTGTTCCTGCAAGTTTGCGATGAAGGGGCGTATCAGGCGGTAGGCTTCCAGTGAACGTCCCGGGAGAGTAATCCGGGTTCTGAAGTTGAGATGTGGAATGTTTCGCCCGGTACGATCGCAGGTGTCAGCCACGTCCATTGCTGCCTGGCCGGCAGCAAGAATCTCGTCTTGGTTTGGCTGGATCGGGGTCATAACGATGTCCGAGCCGGCGATGATCGTGTCTCGCAGCACGGTGTCTTGACCGGGCGAGTCGATCAGCACGACGTCAAACCCATGCGTTTCGTTCTCCAGAATATGCTGAAGTGATGCGTTGGTTACTGCCGTGCGAAGCTCAATGCCGTCTGGCCTGTTGTCTTTCGCCTCGGAACGGGACCACCACTCATTCAGGTTTTGTCGGCCATCGGCATCGACCAAGAGCACTTGCTTACCATGAAGCGCATATTCTCCAGCGACTAGGATTACGGCGGTTGTCTTGCCCGCTCCACCCTTGCCGCTTACCAGCGATATGCAGATTGCCATTGCACGATCCTCTCAAGACTAATGGTTCCCCCGCCCCCCTAGCGATCCGACGTGGGTTCAATCGGCACATCAGTATCGTCGTTAAGATCTTCACATCGAAGCAAACCTACCATGTGAACACACGCAGGTTAAGATCAAAACATGCGTGTGAACGCACGTCTCGGAACATCTCTAAAACCACACGAGTTAGTCGTGTGGTTTTTACAAGTGTTTGGGTCGAGTGGTGAACCCCGGAGCCGCGTGAGGCCTCACTTGGCGCTCGCACGGAAGGCGCAAGGGCGAACAGCGAAGCGTCCCTTTCGCCTGAGTACGAGGGACAGACAAAGGCCTTCAGAAGCGGTTTTGGCGGTGAACCCTGGTGAGCGTTCCAACGGAAAGAGTGCGAAGCGAAGTGGAGCCAGTCGAGAGGTGGAATTTGGTTCAAATTGGGGGATAGTGCTTTAAGTTTGGATTGGCAGGATACGTAAAAATGTTTTACATTTTGCATTGCGATCGTGGGACAAGCCCACGATGATGGTCGCAAGGCTCCGGGAAGGCTTAATTGATTGATGAGTGAAGACACGATCGAAGTTCCGACAGCCAAGCAACGCAAGGGGCGTCTCATCAACGTCCGCGTCAGCGATGCAGAGCATTCGGCTATCGAAGAAGCGGCCAAGTCGGCTGGTATGAGTGTCTCTGCTTTTTTCCGTTCGCTGCTCCTCGAAGGTGCTGGCGTTCGACCTATTCTGACTGCGGAAGACAGGTTGATCATGGCCGCATTGCTCGAAGACATGCGGATGATCGGCATCAATTTGAATCAGGTCGCCCGCTCCCTGAATGCAGGAAAGGGTGTCCATCCCTCAGAGCTGGACATCAACCTTGGCAACGTCCAGCGGATTCAGGCGGCCGTAATGAGTGAGCTGCGGACACTTTCGCGCCGTGCCGGGCATGAGCGCCGAGGCGAGGTGTAGGCCGTGGAGTTCTTTTTCGGCACTTTCACAAGCGAATGGGAGCAAAGGCGCGCGGCGCTATTGCACGAAATGACGCTCGGCGGCCGTGGGAGCGCTGTCGAGGAAGAGCTTGAGAAGAGACTGAAGAATCTGCAGCACCAGGTTGGGATGTCTAAAGGCGGGTCGGGATCTAGGGGAGGGGTGAGGACTTCGGCATTCAACGTGTCATCGCCTGCGAGGACGATGGCTGCCGGTTCGGGTGCTATGCGATCAATGGACGTTCGGCTTGCGAGCGTTGCCAAAGGGAGCCAGCCCGCCGTGGTCAAACTGGCTTCCTACGGTGGTGGCGCCCGCGTCGGCTCGATGCTCAACTATGTTTCCAGAGGGGGGGAGCTGAAGGTTGAGAACGAGAACGGCGAGACGTTGCGTGGCCGTGAGGAGCTGGCGCGTCTCCGTGGCGATTGGGATCACCTTTTCCAAAACAGGACCGAGAGCCGCGATATCGGCGCGTTTAGCGTCGAGGTGAGCGTTTCCGGCGGCTCGAACCCACATGAGAAGGTGCGGGACATTCTCAGCAGTGGCTTTGGTGATCGACGCTACGCTTACTTTGTCGAAACCCGAAACAATGGATCGCTGAAGGTCGAGGGCTATGTCGTGCTGCGCAGCGGGCAGGGCGAGCGGCTGACGGCTGACGCCGAGGCGGCCGCCATCGTTCAGGAGCGTTTCAACGCCAGCGCCGTTGCGAAAGAGGCCCCTGCGGCTTTCTCGTTCACAGGCTATGGCAACGGCGTGGAATATGGCGCTGCCAAGTTGCGAGACCTGATCGCGCAGCGGAACGACGTTCGAGACGATCAGGGACGTTCGGTTGCCGATGACAAGGCTGCGGGCGGCCTGGTGCAAAAGGAATGGCGGGATGAGCTGCACAGCCGCAAGAGCCGTGACGTGATGCACGTGATCATGTCGGCGCGTGCCGGCACGGATGCTGTCGCGTTCGAAGGAGCTGTTCGCGACTTCCTGGCTGAGCAGTTTGCGGGCCATCGGTACGTATTCGCTATGCACGATCCGGAGAACGATCCGAAAGAAGCAGGGGAGGGGGGCAAGCGGCCGCATGTTCATGCCCATGCCATCGTTACCATGCGTTCGGAAGCGGGCGACCGGATCGAGACGACTCCGGCCACCTTCCGGCAATGGCGTGAGGTCATGGCCGAGAAGGCGCGTGACCACGGCATTAATATGGAAATGACCGATCGGCGCGAGTTCGCTACGCCGCCAGCCTTCACGCGAAATCAGGTTCGCGCCGTCAGGCATGACGGTCGAACCGAGCATGTAGGCACCAGCGATCCGGCACAGGCGCGATATGACGCAAAGCGAGCTGGTCGACGCGTGGTGGCGACGAGCCAGAGGAGCCGCCAGTACATCCTAAAAGCGCAGGAGACTTGGCAGAAGATTGCAGTCAACGCCGGCGACACAGTGGTTGCGGCGTACGCCGCTCAGCATAGCTCCTATCTGGAAAACGGCCTTGCCCAACTGGATCAATCGCCTGCTGGTTCGGTCATTCATGCGGATTTTGGCGGTGATTACCGCTCCAATATGTTAGCAATCAGAGACATGTTGTCGGAGGCAAAGGACATGCGCGAGCAGACACGCCCAGAGTTCGAAGCGTACGAAAAGACGGTTGAAACGGCTCTGTTCAACCTTCAGCGCAGCGCCGGTCCAGAGGACCGGTCAGGCTTCGAAGAAGTTTCCTCCCTCGCTCGCGAGATCGTCGATCTGCGCAGGCAGATGCTCGAAATGAAGGAGCGTGGACTTGATGAGCAGGATGGACGAAACGCTGCTGGCGACGTCTCCAGAGAGGGTGGTGCCGCGCCGGAAAGAACGGCATCTGAGGTGCAAGAGCAGACGAATGCTAACCTCCAGTGGGAGGCGGCTGTTGCCAAGCATGGAGAGGCTGTCGTTGAGGCTGGTCACGATGCGATGGCAAATGTGGAACACTATCGCTCCGGCCTCGCCCATATCGAAGCCGGCGAGCTCGGAGACGAAAACCGGGAGCAGTATGAGAAGGGCCTTGAGGCTTCGCTTCATCATGCAGCTCAACTCGCCGCTACCGGAAACGGCTATCTCGGGGATGTTGCCAACGAAGATCCGGAACTGCGCGCGGAGATCGAGACCATTGAGCGCAATGAAGAGCGTGGGGACGAAAACAAGTCAAACAAGCAGCCGATAATTGCGGATACTGCCGACGATCGCCAACGCGATCTCAGGGTGGATCTGGAAGAGGAACGTCCGATTGGGCAAGCGGAGCGTGAGGCTCACCAGCTCGCTGAGACGGTGGACGCTACTCAGCGGCAGCAAGATCGTGTAAACAGAGACAGGGAAGCGGCCCAGCGGGGCGGCGAGACCACTCGGACTGATCCCGCGCAACAGCACATTCCTCGGCTCGAGGAGTTGGAGCGTGAACAGGTTGAACAGAGGGAGCGTAATCGGGACGACCGTGATCGCTAAAGTGTCATGCAGGACGGTAATCAGAACACCTATTTGGTGGAAGTAAACGACCCCAAGTCTGCCGACATCGTCGGCAAGATGATGGTGTGGGGTATGGTCTCCGTTGGGATCCTCGCGATCCTGATCAAGGTCTACGGGACCGTGATCGGCTGGTATCATGCTTCTGTGGCTTGGCTAACAGAGGCGGGTCAGTACGCATCGAGCTTCTGGCCCTTCTGAACCTGAATTAGCGGCCGGCCTGTTCCATGATTGGATCAGGAACGGTCGCTGCGAATAGCTCTTCCAAGCTCTTCCTCTTGCGCGGTGATTTGCCTTCGGCTTCCCGTTCGACGACCTCCCTTAGACGACTAACCCGATGATTGTGCGCTTTTTCGATGTCGTTCTCTGAGACAGGTGTTGTGCGCTTTTCGGGAGCGGGCACAGCTGTCTTAGCAGGTTCCGGAGTGCCCCCGGCGCTGACCTTCTTGTTGGCCAGGGCGGATGGATTCACAACACGAGCGGGCGAGGTGGAGGGCGCTGGCTCTTTCGGAGCCTCCTCCTGGACAGGCGCCCGCGGTTCCTCCGCTTTCGCCTCAGTCGCAGGCTTTATCGCTTCTGCTTCATCAGCCTGTTCCTGGCCTGCATTGGCATAGGCTGGCGTGGTCGCTGGAACAGGTTTAGGTGGCAGGTAATCGACAGTTGGAACGGTCGGTATGTGCGTCTGAGAATAGGCCTCCGCCTCCTTGAAGGGCTGCGTCTTAAAGAAGCGCAGCTTGTCTCCAAAAATTGGCCGCTGACCCTCCACCAGCAAGATCATCTTGTTCTCGGGCATCTGGCGCACTTCCTGCGGCATCATCAGGTCCCGATCGCGAATTTGCTCGACCTTTGTTCGGCGCGGGAGGCCCATAAGCTCGATAGTGCGGGATTCAGACTGATATCGGATAGTTCTCTTGCCAAGCGCACGGGAAGCATACTCTGCCGTGGCCTGGTCATTGGCACCAAGGATGAGCTGATAGCCGCAGTTGCCAAGGAGCGAATGTCGGGACGTCTCACCATAGATCTCATCCAAGTTCTTCAGGTCCTGGATGATGAAGGCGAGCTTGATCTTATAGCCGGCCACATAGGGCAGCTTCGTCATGATTTCGTCCATGCGCTTCAGCTGGCGAAACTCATCCAGCAGAAAATAGACCGGCACGGAGTTGGGATCATGCTCAAGGGTAAGTATGTCCATCACCTGTTGAACGAACAGCGTCAGCAGCGGCCTAAGAAGGGTGATGTCGGTGATGTTCGGGGCAAGGTAGATTGTGATGGGGCGACGCTTCATGGATCGAAGGTCCATGTCGGTCACGTTCGTTGCGGCCACAACGCGTTCGTTCTTGAACGGCCTCATCGCCTTCTGGATATCAAGCAGTGCCGAGGCCGCGGCCCGATCCGAGAGAGACAGGTAGGAATTTAAGCTCTCCATCGTGAACTTCGACAGGTATGGCTCCTTCTCCTTGATGTACTTCATCAAGGCCTGCAGATCGGTCCCGCTGTTAAAGAAGGAGTTGATCTCGCCGAGGTTCCTGCGCCCTTTGTAGAAGGGGCTTTCAAGAACATAACTGATGGCGCCGGCGAGAACCTGTTGAGCTGTGGCCTGCCAAACTGAATTCTCGGATTCGGTGTTTTCCGGTACAAGAATGCTGGCGATATTTTGAATGTCAGTCGTGCGATTGCCTCGCTCCTGACGAACGAAATCCAAGGGATTATAGCTGTTGGTCGTCTCGGAACCCGGCGCGAACAAGAAGACCTGGCTGCCGTTGCGCTTCCGATAGCCGGCGGTTGCCTTGTAGACCTCGCCCTTCAGATCCGTGACGATCATAGAGCCTTCGTGCATGAGAGCGTTGGGGATGACGTAGCCCGCGCCCTTACCGGATCGCGTCGGGCCAATAATGAGGTGGTGGCGATCGTCATACGCGCGGAGGACGTTGCTCCCGATGCGGCCGAATATGTGACCTCGTCTGCCAAACCACTTCCCGCGCCGAAGGGTTGCAAGATCCTGAAAGGCCGCATCACCCAATGGATTGCTGGTAGGTTTGAGCCCAAGGTAAGCAATGAGGCCTGATACGAGCAGCGCGGGCACTACGGAGCCGAGCGCGACTTTTTGTAGGGAAGGGGAGGAGCTATAGGCCCAGAACTGCTGAATTGGCGCGAATGGGTTTGAGGTGATTGTCGCCTCGAGGATCCTACCGTCACCGTAGAAAAGCTGAAGCCCCGCCCCGTACGCCAGCATCCAGACTGCAAATGCGATCAACAGGCAGAAGAACAGATAGAAGGCCTGTACCCCCTTACTCATGATGCATCCCGTGCGAAGTAGATTTCGGAAACCCCGCGCTTGCCGCCTTCCCGCCTGAGCTGGATGACGATCGGAATGACCATTTGGATGTAGGACATCAGATCCTGCTTGGAGTAGCCGGCGGACATGCCGGACTGCTGCATCATCATGGCAAGCTGTTCATAGGCGCCGAGCGGCGTATCGGCGTGTACTGTCGACATGCTGCCCGGGTGGCCTGTGTTGATGGCGCGAAGGAATGAAAAGGCCTCAGCTCCACGAATCTCGCCAACAAAGAGGCGATCCGGCCGCATTCGAAGCGCCGATTCAAGAAGGTTCTGAATCGTGACGTTTGCGGTGCCTTGCCCATCCTTGGAGGCGATCAGGTGGACCGCGTTCTTCTGTGGGGGGAATAGCTCACGAGTGTCTTCAAGCGTCAGGATCCGCTCATTCAGGTCTACGGAGTTCAGACAAGCGTTCAGAAACGTGGTTTTTCCCGACGACGTGCCGCCACTGATCAGGATCGAAACCCGCTTCGTGATGGCCGTATGGATGAAGTCGTAGATCTTCTCTGCGCGTAGATAGGCGATCAGCTCCCGATCCACGTCGCTTAAGCCCCCGACAGCAACCGAGACTTTGTCGAGAGAGCCGTTGTCACGGTAGTCCTGCAGAGAGAAATTCTGCACAACCTGCTTACGGATCGTGATCGACCCACCGTCGGGTGCCGCGGGCGGCAAGACGACCTGGATACGTTCGCCGGATGGCAGTGCTGCACTAAGGATCGGATTAGCGGCGTTGAGGAACTGCTTCGTCGCTGCGGCAACCCGCTCGCCAATGTTTTCAATCTCGCGTGCAGTCAGAGCATCGATTTCATGATGCTCCATGTGATCAGCACCGAAGCGTTCAACATAGACTTGGCCTGGCCGGTTCACCGCAATCTCAACCACCTTCGGGTCATCGAGAAATTGCCTGATGGGCTCCAGAGACCGGTTCAGGAAATAATGAGGATCATGAGCGGTCGTGTTACCTACCATAACGTTCACGTTTGATCTCCTTCATCGCTTCCGTGACAGGATCGTCGTACATGGCGCTGAAATCGAGGTCCTGGCGAACATAGACAAAGATCCGCTCGCCTTGCGGTACGCTGATCGTTGGCGGGATCCTGAGGTTTTCGGCAAGGACCGTGTTCGCCATGTCGCTGAAGGTCTGCGCGATCGTTTCTCGCGCCAGTTCAGCACCTCTTTCGGCGTCATCGTTTCCGGAGCTGGAGTCGCTACCGTATCCGGTTAGATAGCTTGCACCGCCTCCGACGATCGACAGCAAGATTGATGCGCCAAAGCGCTCACGAAACTTGTTGTCGACATGACCCGTCAGGCCCGATCGCCCGAGGCTGTCCGTGCCGATGGAGTTCAAGCGCACCGACACGCCGTCATCCCGGATCAACCTCGTCCACACGACAAAGACCCGCTTCTGCCCCCGCGTAACTTCGGACTGATATTCCCCGATCAGGCGGGTTCCTGTTGGGATCAGGACGCGCCGCCCATCGAAGGAGTAGACATCCTTGGATGTGATGGCCCGGACTTGGCCCGGAAGGTCGCTGACGATCGCCGATTCCAAGATGCCGGGGATCAGCGTGCCCTCTGGGATCATGGCGTCGATGCGCTCAATCTGCCGGGCTTTGGCGGAACGGTCACCGATAGCACTCGCTGAGGACAGGTACTGGCTGTTGCGATCCTCGCCAGCGACGGTCAAAGGCGTGCCGCCGTTCGAGCCATCGAGCGAACCATTCGCGGATCCTCCCAGGTTCTGGTCAAGCGTGATTAGCTTTGACCGAAATCGCTCCGGAAATACCTCTTCGGCGGGCGGGGGCGCGCTCGCCGGTTGAGCTACTTCGGGCGGGGGAGGCACGTTGAATTCAGTGACGTCCACCGGCGGAGCTGGCGGCGGAGGTGGCGGCGGAGGTGGCGGAGGTGGAAGTTCCAAGACAGGCTGTTCGGGTGGTGGGGGAGTAGGTTCTCCATCGCGCACGAAACCGGGCGGCCGGAAGGTCGTGGTACGGAACTCCTCCTCACTTTGCGGGCTTTCAGGCGGGCTTTCTCCGGACGTGGCGAGCACCAGGTACGCGGCGAAGACGCCAGCCAGCAAAAGGGCGGCCATGCCGACCGTTTGATTGCGCTTCACGTTTCGATTGCTGATTTCGGCCTCGTCGGCCGCCGCCATTGCGTCGAGTTCAGGGCTGCGCTTCATTAGTTGCCGCTCCTCCTGCGTTTGCTGGCATCAGGATCCGGCTTCGGAGCCAAGATGTCAGGATCAGGTGCTGCAAAGTCCGGCTTGCGGAGGTTGAAAATGCACGTCCACTGGTTTCCGTCCCGGAGCGTGTATTGCGTGGCTACGCCGTCAACGACGATGTATTCGCCTTCCTTGCGGAAGTTTCGCAGGGTCTCTGAGAAGTCGGATTGAACGGCAAAAATGGCCGGCACGGTCCCTCGGCCGAACTTGAAAAAGGTCTTCTTTCCGTCATCGAAGACCATTGTCGGCTTCAGCGCCGCGTCGCCCGAGAAAGAGTAGTCAATATTGACGTTCGCTTTGTCGATGCTCGAAATGTTCGGGTTAGCTGCCCGAAACTCAGCCTCCTTCCGCAGAGACTCGTTCAGGTTCTTCTCGGGATAAACGAAGCGAATGCCGAAGACCTTTTTCCCTGCTTCCGGTGCATAGTCGTTCAGCTCAAGGAAGTAGATCCTCTTTGAGGTCACCACGTTCATGTTTGTGGAAACGTCCTTGGCTATCGGCTTGACGAAAAGGATGTTGCCCTTTTCGGACGGGGCAACCTGCCAACTGTCGGTGTCGCCAAGCGAGATCGTCTCAAACTTCTCATCTTCGTCGAAGATGATCATCGTTGAGATGCCGTAGGTTGCAGACACCTTCACGACGTTGTTCGGCTGATAGACGACACTGGTCACACGCGCATCCAGACTGCCAGGGCGGGGCTGTTGCGCCGCATAGGCGTGAGTCATCGTGAGAGCGGCGATCGACGCCGCTAGTAGGAAGCCATATTTCACTGCTGGCCTCCCGAGGTCACCGTTTCCTGATCACGGCGGTAGTCATAAACTTGGAAGCCCAACGGGTTTTCGAAGCGCCATTCGTTGCGCTCTGGCGTATCGGTGTAGCGATAGCGAACGATAGAGATGAAATGGCGCGTGATGACGTCTGCATCAGAGCGCTCATGCGTCGAGAACCGGACGAGCGCCGTTGTCGTGTTCGGGAAGGTGACAGACTTTATGTCGACGGTGATCGACTTATTTTTGCCGAGCCGGCGAGCTGGATTGTCAGGGTTCGCGGCACTCCATTGGGCCTGGAGGTCGCGCGCTGCGTCCCCGGTGGAGAGCAAAGCTGCAATTCCAAAGTTCTGCTCAATGGCAAAAGGATCATAGCCCTCGCGGGATCGAATGTAACGGACGACATTCGCCTGAGTGACCGCCTGCTGATCGGTGATGTTCGATGTTCGGGTCAGCCCTGTCTTGACCTCAATATAGCCAGTGTTCTTGTCGACCTCGACAATGTACGGCTCGAAGCTCTTGAGGGGCACGAGCATCACCAATGCGGAGAGCGACAGGATCGTGATGCCGCCGAAGATCAGCGTAATCAGCCAAGCGAACGCCTTGGACCGTTTGGCCTTTTTTACGATCTCTTGTTCCCAACGGTCCCCATCCTGAAAATAGCTCCGGAGAGCATCGTTATTCTCTGCCATCTATCCTAGCCCTTAATTCCCGCCACCAGTTGCCTAGTTGGGCAGACTGTTGTTGGTAATTCTGTTTTGCATCGCTTCTGCTGCACCGGCGTTTTGGATGTTTTCCCTCATGCCGGCATGGGTTCTGGCGCGTGCGGCCATTCCTAATTCTCCAGCCCTGCCGGCTACAGAACGTATCGCGGTCAAAGCTCGTGCCGGCAGTGCAACACCGGTCGCGTAGCCAACCGATCGAGCGATCTGCCCAACGCCCGTTGCCACGCCCCCGGTAATTCCCTGGGCAAGAGTTTGAATGTTGAAGAGGACAAAAGCGCCAGCCGCACAGATCAGGACGAAAGCCGAGATATCGTCTAACTGGATCTCGTTTGCGGATGCTGCCGCTGCGACCTTCTGCAGTTCAGCGTCCATGGTCGTGATGAGAAAGGCGGCGACGACGTAAACGAAGAGCGGAATGATTGCGTACGTCAAAACCTGCTGGAACCAAGCCATTCCGTACTGGCGTGTGGAATCAAACAATAGGCAGGCGATAAAGATCGGTGCAGTGCCAAGCAGCACCCACATCATCACCTTCGCAAGCACTAGGATGGCAAGCGCAACTGCAATGAACAGCCCAACCGCCAGCATGATCAGGAACCCTACAAGGCCCGGGAGAATGGCGAAGTAGCCCGACTGCTCCGCGAATGCTGCTGCTGCCTCATTTGCCGTCTCCCAAATCATGGAGAGGCCGTCTGTCGGCTCAGTTATCCCGGTACTGCTAGCCGTCAAGAGCGCCCGCCCCACGTCTTCAGGCGTGTTGTTCAGCCAGTCGTAAAAGAAGAGTTGGAAGTTGCCCCACTGATCAATAAAGGCGACGATAAGTATCATCCGCACGACCCGGCCGACGATCTCGCCGACGCTCACTCGCGCGGTCCCCATGACGAGTTGAAGTCCGTAATAGGCGACGTAGGCAATAAGCATGATCGTCAGCAAGGGCATGATCTCGTCGCCAACGACCTCATAAGCCCGTTGGGAGAAATTCCGCCCTGCATCTTCAAGAGCCTCAAGCAGGCCGCCTAGAAAGTTCATGGGGTCACTGCTCTCCGCTTGCAGCGAAAGCGTCGATCGCCGCCAGCGCTTCCGATGGGTTGCCATTCACGCTGGTCATTGGGCCACATTCCTGTCGCGGATCCTCGGCGTAGGATGTGAGGTTTGCCGGCCTCTTGCATGGTGCAGTCTTCTCTTTCGGAGCACCGGCGCAGCCAGTTACGCCGGCAGCAACCAGAACGGAGAGGAGCACAAAGCCTTTCACTCGAAATGTCTTAGTCACCGTAGGTCAGCGCCTTCTTGGTATTGGAGATGTCGACAAGGCGGCGCTGGTTTTGAGCCTGCAGGGAGCCGACCGCCCCATTCATCACGCCAATCATTTCGTTGATCGTCAGGCCGGTTTGAACCTGCAGCTGCGTGTTCTGATCGATGGACCCTTTGATGTCTTGAGCCTGGCCGATCTGCTGACCTGCCTGCTGGAATGCCTGTGTTCGCGACTGAACAGCCTGTTGCGAGCCGGTGACTAGGGCAGCAACTCCAAGGACGGTCTTCATCATCTCTTCGTAGGACTTGTCGCCGGAGAACGTGCTGTCCGCCTTGCCAGACAAGTTTTTTACTAGCTGAAGACCGTTGATGAAGGTGGTGGCAATCTGGCCGATGTCACCGCCCATGCTGCCGAAGTTCGGGACTCCGCCCTGCATGAGGCTGTCGAGTGACGGCATCTGAGAAACGCTGAACCCTTGACCAACGGCGAGGTTCTGCATGGGATTTGAAACGCTCCCGCGATCCCCCGTGACGGCTTTAAGCGTCTCTTCTACCGTCTTCAGAACCTCCTTGTTCGTATCCAGGATCTGATCGGTCGTCTGAGAGGTTTCCCTTGCAATCTTCAGGTTGGCGCTGTCGATCACGGGAACCTGTGCATGCGCAGTAGACGCCATCGCTAGCGAAAACGCAGTCAGAAATGCTCTTTTCATGGCCGTTCTCCTTGTCATTCGGCGCTCAACATCAGCTTCATGTCAGCCTCTGGTTCGAGTTTTCGAACGCAGGCCTGCTCCTCCGGATTCCACTCAAGCTGCAGTTCCTTGTCGCAGAGGTCAGCTACCTCGCGATCGTCTTCCTTCTCGTCTCGCTTGTAGTCGCTGGACCGCGAAGACCCCGAGAGCCCGCCCAGATCAAGTGCATTTTGAGAATTCATAAGCTCCGCCATCGTTGTTCCGAGGCGGATGACCTGGTTCATCATTTCGAGGTTCGCATTGCGTGCGCCGGAATTGTGGTCCCAGCTGTCTTGGATCGTGCCGCTTTCCATCTGGCCGAGTTGCTGAAGCCATGACGCGACGTTCCCGCTGTTTTCGGAAATCGACTGGCTGGTTGCCATTGAGTTGATCGTTGCGCCTCTCGCACCTGAAAAGCCCGACGTGCCTCCGCCGAAGTTTTCGGGGATGTTCGAAACATCAGAGCCTCCAAACTGAGGCATCCATTTGCCTTTGATCGCGGCGACATAGCCCTGCGTCTCCTTGAACGGAGGGATGCCGCCATACTTGCGGACGTTGCCTGGCCCCGCGTTGTACGCGGCGAGCGCAAGGTTGGTATTGCCGTTGAAGGTGCGGAGCTGCTGCTTCAGGTAGCGTGCGCCGCCGCGAAGGTTATCCTCGATATCGTGAGGATTCACGCCAAGATCCTTGGCTGTGCCCGGCATCAGCTGCGACAAGCCCATAGCGCCGACAGGCGACTTTGCGCAGGGATTGAACCGGCTCTCCTGGTAGACGAGAGACATGAAGAGGGTTTCGTCTACCCCTTCCTCACGCGCCACTCGCTTCACGAGCCCGACAATCTCCGGATTGGCTTGTGCTGCCGAGGGGGCGTCACCTCCGCGCCCCGGCCGGTACATCGAGCAGGTGACGCTCTTGCTCACGGAGTGCCGGCGACTGTCTGTTTCTTCGATCTGCTTCGTCGTTTCATTGCGCACTGCATCTGTTGAAGTGAGGGCGCCATCCGTAACAGGAACCTGCGAGGAGGCGGGGGGCGCTGTTCCCCAAGCCAAGGCTGCAACTAGCAGCGTTAGAGTCCGACTGTTCCTCATTCGGCCTTCTCCCATCCGCAGAATTTCGCCAACCAGTTTTCGGGTTCGTCTCCGTACTGCTCGCGAAGTGCCGCGCACTCCTCGATCGTATCCTTGCGTCCTGAAAGCACCTTCACGAGATCCGGCATTGTCGACAGATCGAGACGCGCAATGACAGAGTCGTTGCCATGCTTAATCAGGAAGGTTCTCTTTTCAGGAGGCGTGTTCTTGATGAACTTGAACTCCTTCACCGTCAGGCCGAAGCGCTTGATGTAGCTCTCTTCGTCAGCCCGTGGGTTCGGGAAGTGGATGTTGGTCGCCGATTGCTCAATGAGCGTGTGCGACGCTTTGGATTTGGTAATGTCAGCAGCCGACTGCGTACCAAAGCCCACGATGCCGTTGAGCTTTCGGATCGTCTTCATCTTGTCGACGATGAAGGCGCTGAAAGTGTCATCCATCAACAGCTGCCAGCCTTCATCCATGAAGAACATGACGGGGTTACCGTCCAGCAGCTCATCCAGCCGATGGTAAAGATACATCAGCGCAGGGGTTCTTAGCTCCTCGTTTCCGAGGATGTTGGTCATATCAAAGCCAAAGACGCTGTGACCCGAGAAGGACAGGACGTCATGGGGCGCGTTGAACAGCCAGGCTTTTTCGCCTTCGATCCAAGGGCGAAGCCGCGAGTATAGATCGTTGGCATCGGCCTTGGACCGCCCCATCAAGAGGCCGGCAAGATTCGGGAGGTTCCGCTGAGCTGCCGGCTCCTGCATGATCCGGACGATTGCCTTTTCCAGCGTGTCCTCGTCCTCTTGCGTGAAGTCGGTGCGACGGTCGCCGCGCAGCATGGCCTTGAGCAGACGGACCAGAAATTCCCGGTTCTCGCCGGTGTTTTCCAGTTGCAGCGGGTTAAAGCCCGTGGGTGTTCCTGGAGACAGAACCTCGTAGGCTCCGCCAATCGCCCTGACGAAGATCTCAGCCCCCCGGTCCTTGTCGAAGAACACGGCGTGAGGCGTGGGTGAAACCCGCATCGCCTGAGCCAGCAGGAAGGTCAAACCTACGGTCTTGCCGGATCCTGTCGGACCAGTCACCGTGAAGTGCCCGATATCGCGACGGTGGAAGTTGAACCAGTAGGGGGTTTGTGAGGTCGTTTCCAGAATGGTGATCGGCAGGCCCCAATGGGTGCGATCCGCCTGTCCAGTCGCGAAATTATGCATCGAGGAAAGGCCGGAGAAGTTGGCGCTCGACAGCATGGCGATGCGGGAGATGTAGGAGCGGTTTCCCGGCAGCTGCGCCCAGAACGCCGCTTCAAGATTGAGATCCTCCCTGAGCCAGTTGATGTTCATGTCGGTGAGGCAAGCGCCAAGTTCCGACACGCAACGGCTCAATCCGTCGAGGTCCCGCGAAATGCACAGAAGCGAAAAATGATGGAAGCCGAATACAGCCTCCTGATTGAGGAGGCTGTTCAAAGCATAGTCGATGTCGGATTCGACCGAGCTACCTGCTTCGTCGGAGGCCTTGATTTGGCGTTGAAGGCGACTGATCCGCTCTTGTGCAATCGGCTTGTCTGCAAGGGTGAAGGACTGCGTCAGGATGAACTCGTGGTTCACCTGCAGCAACCCGTCCAACATGCCGGGACCAGTGAATGGGGGATATTCTTTGATCGAGAGTAGAGCGGCATAGCGGCTGTCTTCTTCCACCGCCGCTTGTGCCTGCATCGTCCGCTTTGAAAAGTGAAGCCGTGAAGTGCCGACGTAATTGCGAATTCCCATGCGCGGTAGCCGCATCTTTCGCGGCACACCGCAGGTCAGGATCGTGTTGAAGAACTCGCAGGGCTCCGAATACGGATCGCCCTTAGCGTCTTCTCCATCGATGTCCTTTTTCGCAGTATCGTCCGATTTCTTGCGATACGTGATGCCAAGCGGCTTTGCGCCGTACTTGTGCAACTCTTTCACGATGTTCCCAACCAGCTCTTCGAGGTCGGTCACGTCTTCACGGGTCGCTTGGGCCCTGGCCTCCTTGTTCGAGCGTTCAAAGATCCGCTTCAGCGAGTCGCCGAGGCCAAGCGCCCCTTTCATGCCCGAACGCACGATCGTCAGGTAGATTTCGTTCGTGAACATCCGCTTCTTGCGAAGTTGGTCCATATAGCGATCGTTTAGGATCTCGCAGAAGGAGGAATCGAACGAACCGCCGATTTCGGTCTCGACCTCACGACGGATTACAGTCGACCAAAGAGAATAGCGGCTCGAACCTAGAGCTCGGATCATGGTGTTCTGCACAACAGAACGCATGTTCAATTCGGCCTGGTCCTCCGTCTGGAAGAACAGTCCATCAAGCTTGATGACGCTGATCAGGGTTCCATTCTCGAGCCCGATGACCGTGTCAGACACATGCCGCATATAGGGGATGTGAACGGACATAGGCCGCTCGTTGCCGGCGACCTTCCCAAACCCAAGCTCTTCCTTGACGACTTTCAGCATCTACTATGGTCCGTATGAGTTGGTGCCCCAAAAGCGCTTGTTGGGGGTCCTTGGCGTCTTGCGGGACGTGACCTGCAGGACGTCGAGAATCTTGCTGTCCCAGGCACAAAGCGAGAAAAGCACAAGGTAGGCGGCTGGCGCGATCAGCAGTGCCGCCAGATGGTTCGTCACCAGCCACCCAATGATTGTCACGCCGATGATCAGGACGACCGCCATGTAGGGCACGCCCCATAGCGTCGGAGAACGGGTCAAGCCGATCACCAACGGCGTCAAAGCTGGCTTCTCGTCCTGAAAATCGCTCATCAGCCGCCGCCTACCGACGAAATCATCTGGTCAACGATGGCAGGGGCGCCGAACACGAGACCGATGCCAATGACGACGGCTCCGGCCGTGAACCACGAAAGCCTGCCGGCAAATGCAAGGAAGCCGAGGCCGATCACGGCGATGATTGCCATCAGACGTCCGAAGGGGCCGGTGATGAAGTCAACGATCATCTGCACGGCTGTCTGAAGGGGGGCGAATGCACCGCCGCCGCCACCGCTAGCCTGTGCAAGCGCTTGATCAGCGCCTGCAACCTGCAGGGCTGCCACCAAGCCAATGACCGCTACTGCCTTCAATGCCCCGGAATGCCGGGAAACGACGTTCTTCATAGTTCTCTCCTTAAAAATGCATCACGCCGCCGACGAACTTGCCGGTCTTCTCCACAGCGATGACTCCGGCATCGCTGGTGTTCTTTGCCGCCATGTCTCGGACGATCCCGCTCGCCTTCCGCTTGCCGGTTGGCATCGGTAGGCCAAGCTGGAAATTCACGACCTTTGCGACATAGCCGACGGTTTCTTGGAATGGCGGAACGCCGCCATATTCGTAGATGCGCCCCTCCCCGCTGTTGTAAGCGGCTGCGACCAGAAGCGGGTTCTGAAACTCATCGAGCAGGAAGCGGAGGTACTTCATCCCGCCCTCGATGTTTTGAGCGGGATCGCAAATGTCCTGAACACCGAAGCGAGCCGCCGTTTCGGGGATAAGCTGCATAGGTCCGCGTGCGCCTTTCGGTGAATTGCGGATCTCATCGAAGCGACTTTCGGCCCAGGCAATCGCAACCGCGAAGCCCTCATCGACGCTGTATCGGCGCGCAGTGGATGCAACCAGCGATTTAATCTCATCAGGTGACAGGGGCGACGGCCCGCACTCTCCAACGGGAGTTCCTGCCCCTAGATTTTCGGGGGTATCACTAGATGTAGTATCTAGAGTGGGAGTTTGGACAGGCTCTATGCGGCCGGTGGCGCGCTCCGAGACATCAAAATATGCGCTGACAGACGCATCAATTTGATTCCCTTTGGCGCCCACATCTTTCGACGTCGTTGCGCCCAATACTTCAGCTCCGCCCTTCGTGACAACACCGTTTGCACCAAGGACAAATTCCTTCTCTGATGTCTCGACACCGCTCCAGCGATCTTCGAAGTTCGTGACAAGAGATTCCTCGTTGATTGTCACAGAACCGTTGTAATCGCTGGAAATACGCCCTGTTGTGGCTAGGTCTTGTGACGCAGCAGTATTGGCCGCGAGCAGCACGGATAAAGCTGCGCTAGTCAGGGTTCGCGGGCCTAGATACCCTGCATAGACAGTGTTTTTATCCATCGCACCCGCCCGTCAAACGGTGTTGTGATCGCCACGAAAACCGACTAGAGTTAATGCACACATGATACCGATTTGATGCACTCTTACAAGTTTTCTGATCGGTGTTAAACCCTATTTTGCAGGGTCAACAATCAGACTCAGGATGGTTAGGGCTAGATTATGAAACAGGCCATCATTCCCGCGCTTCTAAGTTGCGCATTGGCAACACAAGCGCTTGCCGCTCCTGCGGTGAACAAGGACTACATCAGGTCGCTGGCGGCGCCGGGCAAGACGGTTCTTGTCGTCGAGTATTACGACGGGACCGGCAAAGTCGCTGATCGCAAAGGTTACGCCACGGCCAATGGCTTCAAGGCTATTTCGGCGACTGAGTTTCGCGTCGATGAATCGACAACGTTGCATCTGTATGGCGTTCAGCCCTGCAACGGCGATCTGGTCAATCGCGCGGAGGACTATTCCGGGACTTGCGAGGAGTTTGGTACGCAGCAGCTGCAAACGATGCTGCAAAGCCCCAAGGTTCTGTTCTGCAGGGCCTTCATCAGCGAGCAGACTGCCCCCGTTCAGGATGTCACGTGCTACGGCTACTATAACTATCCTGGAGCAATGGACACGGTTGATAATCTTGAGGAGCAGCTTCTGTCGTTGGGAGCGGTTCGCCTGACTAAGAAAGCCGATGGTTCATTCGAACGTCCTGATCTCACGGAAGCTCAGGAAATCGGCCAGAAGGGTTCCTACGGCATGTGGGCAGATCCTCGGGTGAAGGCGCAATGAAGCTTGCTGCTGCACTCGTCGCGATTCTACTGCCCTTTGCCGCCAATGCCGCGCCTGAAGGGTACTTCGATCTTGCTCCCGGCATTACCTTGGAAACGGGGGACACCTGGATCTCGAACGGAGAACGGTTTCGTCTCTATGGCATCCAGTCCTGCTTGCGCGGCACTGCCTACACGGATGGTCAGGGCAATAGACAAGATTGCGGCGAGGCATCGCTTGCGATGTTGGCTGCCTACATCAAGGACACCAAACCGATCTGTGCCCCCGTGGCGAAGCTTAACGGCATCTCATATGTCGTTTGTTACGCCACGGTTGGCAGCCAAAGGCTCGACCTCGCGCAGATCATGGTGACAAGCGGCTATGCATTCGCCGCCTTGAAGACCGATGGTCTCCCTTATCATGCCCCCTACGCCATAGCCGAGCAGCTTGCTCAGCAAAAGAAGGCCGGCCTTTGGCAATTCTCCGACGTTCAGCATCCTTCCATCCTGCTTAGTCGTGAGGCGAACCAGCGATCGAGGAGCGCCCAGCCATGAGAAACCGCCTTATCCTTGCTATTGCCGCAAGCTCTTTGGCGCTGCCGGTGTTTGCCGCCGATCCGATCTATCAGAACTGGCACGCCCTACGCGGTCAGGCTGCGCCTCCCGTTGCTGCTGCTGTTCGGTTGCCGACGTTCAAAGGCCCGGTAACCGTTCTCGACGGCCGCACGCTATGGTTCGGCACGCTTGGCAATGGCTATAAAGTAAGGTTGGCTGGCATCGACACCTGTGAGCTTCCTCAATGGGCTTTGAACCCAAAGTGGACCAACCGGGAAAAGCAACAGGCTCCAACCCCCGTTCCATGCGGTCCCTTCGCCAAGGCCTGGCTGAAAAGGACTGTCGGAAACAGACCCACGAGTTGCGTCGGTCTGGCCTACGCGAACGATGGGATACCCGTCGCACAATGCACGACTAACGGTGTGGATCTCGCCGCCGAAATGCTGCGCGTCGGTTGGGCCCGCCTCGATTCCCCCTACATCAACGCCCAATATTACGCTTATCAGACCAACGCGATGGCCGCCCGGTATGGGATGTGGGGAACCTACGTGTTGGACATGAACGAATGGCGCCGCAAAGCTGTCGACAAGACGCTAGATCGGCATCCGATCGCCGACTTCAATCTATTGGCCGAGCGGAAAAGCGAGATCTCTCCTCCTTTTGCTGATGCGCGAAACAAGCCGAAGAGGACAGAGCGATAGTTGCCAGACCTCGCACATATTGCGACCTCTCTCGCAACGGATCCCTTGGCTGGCTTGCTGCTTGCCATCTCCCTCTCGATCGCCCTCATAATCCTGGCGCAGAGACTCTGGTGGATCCACGCGCTACTAGCGGCCTTCCTTCTCATCCTGTCGCTGGCTTTCCACGACAAACGCCACTTGTCCTTCGACAGCTACTTGGTCGGGCTCTTCGCCTTCGCCGCGGTTTCTCGGGACATTCCCAATCAGCCACTGCTCTATCGCATCGGCATTTCCTGGTTTGCGTGCTTCGCGCTGATCTCGGCCCTCATCTACGCTGCAGGCGAACGCATCCAACACAGGACTCCGCTCGAAAGACCTTTTTCCGAGCCGGCAATTTCAGCAGCATTGATCAAGAGGGACACCTGATATGAAACCAGTGTTTTTTGCCGCAGCCGGTCTCGCGGCTCTTGCCATCTCTCCAGCATCTGCCAAAGCCGAGGATGCCTCATGGGGTTGCCAGATCCTCTTGTGCGCAGCCTCACAAAGCCCGTCTTGGCATGGCGTCCCCTACTGCGTTCCCCCGATGAAAAGGCTCATATCAGCTATGGCGAAGCCCGGCTTCTCCTGGCCGATCTGCCATGAAGCAAAAGCCGGAAAACCGGGCTATGAACCTTACGAGGAATGCCCTGCCGGCATGACCGCCGTTTCCTCCCGCACCGATGGGGACCGGCCGTTCTTGGGCCGAGACGACAAGGATCAGTGCACGAAGACCGTCAACCAGTGCAGCAACCGTGCCGCCTTCCGTACCCAATTTGGTGACAGCCAAGAAAACGAGCGCAAGGGTGTCACGATCCGGCAGATCAACCAGAACAACGACAATGATGTTTTCAACCGAGACAATGGGTGCATGGTGCAGATCACTCAGCCCCGCCCTCGCCGCGCAGACCCTTATTATTTCGACATTCCGAACGATAGGGGCGTCAAGCAGCGCGCTTGGTTCAACCTGAATGACTGAGTGGATGACATGAACAGCAACATTCTCATTGCGTATTCCGCTGAAGCCGGCCATTGATTCCGAAACGAAGCCGGCCACCCATTCCGATTTCATTCCGGCCAGCATTCCGATTTGAAGCCGGCCAGTCGATGCTCCCTTGGGTCGTTGTTTTGAATGGCTCTGGATTGTCGTGGGGTCAAGCGTCGGATGGTCGCGGACGCTGCTTTCGCAAGCTCTCGCCGGTGAGTTCGATGCGGTAGGCATTGTGGACCAAGCGATCGAGGATGGCGTCAGCGAGCGTCGGATTGCCGATCATGTCGTACCAGTGATCGACGGGCACCTGGCTTGTGACGATGGTGGATCGCCTCTCATAGCGATCCTCAACGATCTCCAGAAGATCACGGCGCTGCTCGTCGCTGAGCTTCTCGGGGCCCCAGTCGTCGAGGATGAGCAGGTCTGTTCTGGCGAGCGCCTTGAGGACCTTGGGATAGCGGCCGTCGCCGCGCGCGAGTGCAAGAGTGGCGAACAGCCTCGGCAGGCGATGATAGGCGACGGAGAAGTCCTCGCGGCATGCCTTGTGTCCGAGTGCGCAGGCCAACCAGCTCTTGCCGACGCCGGCGGGTCCGATGAGCAGGAGACTGTGATGTTGCCTGATCCAGTCGCAGCCGGCGAGCTTCAGGAACAGATTGCGGTCAAGGCCACGGGCAGCGCGGAAGTCGATGTTCTCGACCTGAGCGTCATGGCGCAGCCTTGCCGCACGGGCTCTCGCCTCGAAACGCTTCTGGCGGCGCATGGTCGCCTCACGTTCCAGAAGAAGAGCGAGCCATTCACCATGCTCGAGGCTCCTTACCTCCGGCTGGGCCTCGAGCTCGTGATAGGCGCTTGCCATGCCGGAGAGGCCGAGTTCGCGCAGCATGTCGATGGTGGGATTGGTCAGCATGGTCTTGGTCCTCAATGAAAGTAGCCGGGGCCGCGCAGGTTGGCGTGCTCCATGACGGCGGCGGGTTCGGTGGAATGTCTGTTGGATTTGTGGGTGGCGATGAGCGCGGTGATGGTCTTGCAGGTCAGCCCACCGATCTCGACGGCACGCGCCGACACAGTCTCGGCGCGCTCCCGGGGAAGATCACGATAGAGGCGCAGGATGCCGAGGCATGTTCTGAAGCCCTGTTCGGGATGCGGTCGGCTGGCAAGGATGGCAGTGATCAGCCCCTCCGTCTCGGGGCCGATCGATGCAGCCCAGCGCCGGAAGCGATCCGGTGTCCATTCGGCGTATCGACGATGCGCGCTCGGCATATGATCGGGGTCGGTGCCAAAGCGCGGCCCCCCATAGCGGCGCTGATGCACTGCGACGCGCTTCCCACGATGGAATATCTCGATCATCCGGGCGGTGGCGCGGATATCGACCTGGCTCCGGATTAGGCCGTGCGGGACCGAATAGAAGAAGCTCTTGAACTCGACATGATAATCCGTCGAGACCCGGGCCAAGCGCCATTCAGCGAACTCGTAGTCCTCGGCAGGAAGGGTTGCGAGTGCTGGGCGTTCGACCGTCTCGAAGAGATGGCGGCGGCTGACACCGAGCCGGCGCATGACATGATCGTTGATACGTGCGAGCATATCAGTGATCGCGGCATTCGCCTCGGCAAGCGAGAAGAATGTCTGTTTGCGCAGGCGGCCGAGGATGCAGCTTTGAGCAAAGCGCACGGCGTTCTCGACCTTGGCCTTATCCTTCGGGCGTCGCGGCCGAGCCGGAAGGACACCGATACCGTAGTGGGATGCCATCATGCCGTAGCTGCGGTTGATCTCAGGATCATGGAAGCTGGCACGGTTGACGCCGGACTTCAGGTTGTCAGGCACCACAAGCCGTGGCACGCCACCAAAAAAGGCGAACATGCGTACATGCGAGCCAATCCAGTCCGGCAAGGTCTGGGTCCACGTGGCCTCGGCAAAGGTGTAGCTCGATGCGCCGAGTACGCCGACGAACAGTTCCGCCTCACGGACCTCGCCGGTCTTGCGATCGACGATCGGCACCTTCTTTCCGGAATAGTCCACGAAGACCTTGTCGCCGGCGGCATGCTCTTGGCGCATCGTCGGCGACAGGCGCTGCTCGAAGCCGCGGAACAGTTCACAGAAGCGGCTGTAGCCGTAACCGTCGGGATGGTCGCTACGGTATTCTTCCCAAAGGATCAGCAGTGTCACGCCTGGCTTCTTCAGCTCGATCGAAAGCTCAGCCCAGTCAGGCTCCTTCCTTCGCCGCTGCCCCTGCTTGACCCCAGCGCGGGCGAAAAGACGATGTTCAAGCGCATCGTCGGTCAGCTCTCCGGGCAAGGGCCAGGTCAAACCCGCCAGCGCCGCCCGCTTCAGATTATCCTGCACCGTGCTGCGAGCAACGCCCAGCACCACCGCGATCTCGCGGCTGCTTGTTCCGCTTCCGGCAAGCCGGAGCATCTGTCGTAATTGTCTCATGGTCAGCCTTCTCTTTGCCGGCATCAAACTCTCCTCGTGTACCGGGAGGTTTGATGCCAAAGTTGCTGACCCAAGGGGTATCGTTAGAGCCGAGAACCGGCCGGTAATTGATTGGAATAGTGGCCGGCTTCAAATCGGAACGGTGGCCGGTAATTAATCGGAATGCCGGCCGGCTTCAGACCGGAATCCGCATTCTCATCGTAGCAGCCGCAGGTATCGGCATTCTCGCCGGTGCTGGAGGTACTTATCTCGTCATGCCGGAGCCAGAGCCGGTTGTTCGGGCCCCTACTGATGCGGAGATCGCGGCCCTTATTGCAGCCAATCCCTCCCTAATTGCCGAACCTCCGGCCCCTGTGCTTGAAATACCGACAGAAGAGGAAGCTCTGGCCGCATACCGCAAGGCTTATGCCCGCAATCCTCTGAGGACCGGCCGCGGTGAAGCCGATGTAGCCCTTGCTTTGGGAGAGTGCGACGAGAACGCCAGCGGTCCAGGCGTATCATGCGTTGCGGCCATCAAGAGGAATCCGAACGCAGCTCCTCTCGATCGCGTCATTGGATTTGCCAAGTCTGCATCCGGCGAATGGGTTGCCACCAACTACTGATTTCAGGGCCAGATGCCTGTTTAGCATCAATGCCCGGACAGTGAGGTGGAGCCTGAAAGAAGAAGCTCCATTTCCTCAGGGCTTAGGTTCCCCTTGGAGGCAATCAGATACCCTGCTACGTAAAGCAGCTTCTGATCTATCTCATCTGGATCTGACGGCGCGTGCCTGATGATTTCCATACGTGCCTCCGCCTCCTGATCCATGTCAGCGCCGCCCATGCCGCTGAGGACTGCCAGGTAAGCCGCCCGGTGACGTTCGACCTTCACGGACAATGGCTCGTCTGGCTGCAGCTCAAGCTTTTCTATCATCTTTCCCTCTCCACAAGCGCAAGCGATCACTCCTTGACCTCCCGAAATCGAGGGGAGGGCAGGAGCCCCGCTCCTGCTCCCGAGCTCGTGCGGAACAGCTGGAGAGAGGGGGACAAGCGCTAAACCGGAGGGGGATCACCCACCCGGAGGGCCGAGACGTATTTCATGGAAATGCGGCCGGTGCTGCAGGCCGCAGGCCGAAGCATGGGGAGACGGGTTTAGTGCTTGTGGGGGAGAGAGGGCAGAGCGCCTTTCTCCCCTCTCAGTGCGCTGAATAAATTCGCCTTCCGGCCCGAAGGATATATTCCGGCACAGATAGCTGCCAGGCGGCTACGCGCCGTCATTTCCGTCATTCGAGAGCGCCAGAACACATCCTGGAAGCAGCCATTCTCCACTATGGAGCTATCGCTGCCTGTATCGGTAGCTCAAGCGTGAAAACGCTGCCCAACCCCGGACCACCACTCCATACCGAAACATCGCCGCCGTGTAGCTCCATGAGTTGCTTGACGAGGGCGAGGCCGATCCCAAGTCCCCCATGAGCATGCTTCCGATGCTCTTCGACTTGCTCAAACATCCTGAAGATTGCGCCAGCGGCCTCGGTAGTGAGGCCCAGCCCATTGTCAGTTACGCTTATGCGATAGGTGCGCGGATGTAACTCCAGCGCTACCTCAATCTGACCGCCCATTGGCGTGTATTTTGCGGCATTATTCACGAGGTTTGAAATGCACTGTGTCAGCCGAACCTTGTCAGCGGATATCATGCAGGACTGATCCGGAACCCTGATGGTCACTGCATGGTTTCGCTCCTCGATTGCCTGTCCTGTCATGTCCAGCGCAGAGTGAATGGCATCTCTCAAGTCAAAGTCAGCCTTAACGAGATTGATTTTGCCCTGCGTTATCCGTGACACATCGAGCAGGTCGTCAACGAGCCTGATTATGTGGTCCATCTGTTGGTGCATGAGGCCATGGATCTGCTCCACCTTGCCAGCATCCGGCTTTCTCGAAAGAATTTTCAGCCCGCCATTGAGAGCGGCGAGTGGGTTGCGCAGTTCATGGACGAGAACGCCGATGAACTCGTTCTTTCGCTTGTCGGCGAGCTGAAGCGCGCGAGTCTGCGCCTCGAGAAGGTCGCGCTGTTCGGAAATCATTTTACGCTGACGATAGAGCTCTGCAAAAATCTCTGCCTTGCTGCGCAGAATATCCGGCTCGATCGGTTTTTGAATAAAGTCGACGGCGCCCGCTTCATATCCCTGGAACCGCCGCTCGGCTGTATGGGTACCGGCAGTCACGAAAATGATCGGAACCCGCCGTGTCCGCTCATTGCCTCGCATAAGTTCGGCAAGTTCGAAGCCGTTCAGTCCTGGCATCTGAACGTCAATCAGCGCCAGTGCCACATCATGTTGGAGCAGAAGCTCGAGAGCCTCATCGCCGGACCGCGCCTTCAATAGCATCAGCTCGTCGCGTTGTAGCAGAGCTTCCAGAGAAAGCAGGTTCTCTGGAAGGTCGTCAACCAAGAGGAATTTGACGTCAGTGTTCATTTTCGATGTTCTGCAAATAGGTTGAAATCTTGGACAAGGTCAAAACATGAGCGCCTGGGCATGCGCGGATAGCAGCTTCGGGCATGGCCCGAGTGAAAGCCTCGGTCGGATCCTGAACGATTGCCGTTCCGCCAGAACGAACGACGGCCGAAAGGCCTTGGGAACCGTCATGATTGGCGCCCGTGAGGATAATCGCTGTCAGTTGGCTGCCCCAGGCATCTGCCGCGCTCTCGAATGCCACGTCGATCGAGGGCCGCGAGAAGAGGACCTCTTCTTCGCTGGATAAAGCGACATGCGTTCGCCCCTCGAGCGACAAATGATAATTAGGGGGCGCGAAGTAGATGAACCCGGCTTCCACGGGCTCCTTGTCTTCCGCCTCAATCGCGCGAAGCTGACATTTGAGGTCAAAAATCGCGGCGAGCACACTGCGTTTGTTTGGCGGTAAGTGCACCACGACGAAGATGGGATATGGATAAGTCGCAGGTAGTGGTGGCAATAGCACGGACAGGGCTTCGAGCGCCCCAGCAGAGGCGCCGATGATGATCGCACCGTTCGGATTGTCCTTCACGAGCCGATCCTCTGATAGATCTTCTCATCTCGGACGAACTCCCGGAAGCCATCGGCATGCGTTGAAAACCGCAGTGTTTCCTTCGAGCCCAGCCCGAGAAAGCCGTTGCGTGGCAGCGCATCCCGGAAAAGACCGACAGCCCTGTCCTGTAGATCCCGGTCGAAATAGATCATGACGTTCCGGCAGGAGACCAATTGCATCTCACCAAAGACCTGGTCCGTCACAAGACTATGATCTGAGAACACGACATTGCGCCGCAGGCTTTTGTCCAGGATGCACCGGTTGTAGCCCGTCGTGTAATAGTCAGACAAAGATCCCTTGCCGCCGGAGTCACGATGGTTCTCGGTGAACAATCTGACCCGTTCGATGTCATAGATTCCGGCTTCCGCTTGGGCGAGGGCCTCTGGATTAATATCCGTCGCATAAAAGAGGGTTCGCTCCTCAAGCCCTTCCTCGCGAAAAAGGATGACAAAGGAATAGAGCTCTTCGCCCGAACTGCATCCGGCAATCCAGATCTTCAAGGAGGGGTAAGTGCGAAGATGCGGAACGACCTTCTCCCGGATCGCCGCGAAGTAGGACGGGTCGCGAAACATCTCGCTGACCTGGACCGTAAGGAAGCGGAGCATGTCGTCAAGCATCTCGGGATGATGAAGGACGCGCTCCTGCATGGCTGAGATGGTCGCAAAGCCCAACTGTTCGCGTGCCTGGCGCAACCGCCGCCGGATCGACGACATGGCGTAGCTGCGAAAGTCATAGTGGTAGCGATGATAAAGCGCCTCCAGCAGCAGCCGGATCTCAATATCCTCCACCTTTTCGAACGTCTCCGTCATTGCGGCATCCAGACCCGCACGAGAGACAGAAGCTTTTCGACGTCAAGCGGCTTTGCCATATAGTCATTGGCGCCGGCTTCAATGCAGCGTTTCTGATCGTCAGGCATTGCCTTGGCGGTCAAGGTAATGATCGGCAACTTCTGCCATGCTGAGTTCTTGCGGATGTGGCGGGTTGCGGTGAGGCCATCCATGACCGGCATCATTACATCCATCAAAACCAGATCGATCCGCCCGTCCGGTTTACTCAACGATTGTTCTAGTTTTTCCAGTGCCTCCTCGCCATTTCTGGCGATATCGACGATCACCCCGCGTGGTTCGAGGATGTTGGTCAGGGCGTAGACGTTGCGCACGTCGTCCTCGACGATCAGAATGCGGCGCCCTTCCAGCAGTTCATCGCGATTGCGGGCTTTGCGGATCATTTGCTGCTGCTCGTCCGGCAGCTCGGAGACGACCTGGTGCAGGAAGAGTGTAACCTCGTCGAGCAGCCGTTCCGGCGATTTAGCACCCTTGATGATGATGGATTTCGAGTAACGGCGAAGCCTCTGTTCTTCTTCGGACGAGAGAACTCGTCCGGTGTAGACGATGACAGGTGGGAAGGAATGCATGCCCGCTTCGCTCAACGTTTCCAGAAGCGCAAATCCGGACGTGTCCGGTAACGACAGATCCAGCACCATGCAGTCGAAGGTCTGTTCAGCCAGCAACGAGATGCACTCTGCCGCAGTCCCGGCCCCCACCGTTTCGACGTCATGCGACGACAGAAGTTTCGAGAGCGCGTCTCTTTGAACGGCGTTGTCTTCAACGATCAGCACGCGCCGCAGCGTTTGTTCGGCCTTTGCGCCTAGGGACTCGATCATAGATACCAGATGATCGCGTTGAACGGGCTTCAGCGCATAGCCGACGGCGCCCAACGAGAGAGCCCGATCGGAATAATCCTCGGCGGAGAGGATGTGGATCGGAATATGGCGCGTCCGCACGTCACGCTTCAGGCGGTCAAGCACCGAAAGGCCGGATTGATCCGGAAGACCGACATCGAGCAGGATGGCGTTCGGCAGATACTGATGGGCGAGCTCCAGCGCTTCGTGAGCGGTTCCGGCTACGAGCGCCTGGAACTTCAACTCGCGGGCGAGATCGCGCAGGATGAGTGCAAAGGACTGGTCGTCCTCGACAATCAGCAGCTTGCGGGCCGTTGCCTCGGATGCTGCGCGGTCGTCATCGACGATAGCGACGGCCTTCGGCTTTTGTGCAGTGATCTCTGCTTCAGCCCGCAATACGGGTTCTGCAGCAGACGCGATGGGCGGGGCCAAATCCTGCTTCGGAGCCTGGACCAGTGCACTGTCGAACTCTGCCGGGATGATGACGGTGAACGTGCTGCCCTGACCAAGCTGGCTTTGAAGCTGGAAGCGGCCGCCAAGCAAGCGCACGAGTTCGCGAGAAATCGACAGACCAAGGCCGGTGCCACCGAACTTGCGGCTGATGGTGCTATCCGCCTGATGGAAGGCCTCGAAGATCCGCTTTTGCTGCTCGTCCGCAATCCCGATGCCGCTATCCTTGATCGCAAAGGCCACTTCATTGTCGCCGTGACGGCTGACCCCGAGCGACACACTGCCCTTCTCCGTAAACTTCACGGCATTCGCCAAAAGGTTCTTCAACACCTGCTCGAGGCGCTGCGGATCGGTATGGATGACGGCCGGCACGCTGGCGGCGACGGAGACGTCAAGCTTGAGACCCTTGTTTGCCGCAAGCGGTTCGAACATGTGGCGCAGTCCGTTGATGGTCCGCTCTATGGATACCGCTTCCGGATTTATCTCAACGTGGCCCGCCTCGATCTTCGACAGGTCAAGAATGTCATTGATCAGGTTCAGGAGGTCATTGCCTGATGACTGGATCGTTTGGGCGAACTGGACCTGTTGGGCAGTCAGATTGCCTTCGGAATTGTCGGCCAGGAGTTTGGCGAGGATGAGCGAAGAGTTGAGCGGTGTTCGCAGCTCGTGCGACATGTTCGCGAGGAAGTCTGATTTGTAGCGGCTGGCGAGTTCCACTTCCTTCGCCTTGGCCTCGATGGCGTCTTTCGACCGTTCCAGATTGTCCCGCTGCCGTTCCAGTTCTTCCGCTTGCTCCTCAAGCTGCGAGTTGGTCTGTTCGAGTTCCGCCTGCTGCTGTTCCAGTCGGGTCTGTTGTTCGCGAAGTGCGCGTCCCTGTTCTTCCAACTCCTCGTTGGAAACCCGCAGCTCCTCGCCCTGGACCTGCAGTTCCTCCGACTGACGCTGGGTCTCTTCCAAAAGAGCCTGGAGGCGGGTTGTGAATTCCGCCGAACGGATGGCGACGGCAATCAGCTCTGAGACCTGTTCAAGAAGCACCAGAGTCTGGTCGCTGATCGGAGTAAGGAAGCCGAGTTCGAAAACGCCTCTTATGTCCCCTTCAACGATCGCAGGCGCCAAGGCGAGATAACGTGGCTTCTGCTGTCCAAGAGCCGAGCCGAAGTTGATGTAGCCATCCGGAACCTCGCCAACCGCGATCGGACGGTGATCCCGCAATACATGGCCGAACAGGCTGTCGTTTGGGCCGAAGCTCGTAGGCAGCATCACGTCTGATGGCACGCCGTACACGGCCATGCGATGAAAGCGGCCGGCATTTTCTACATAAATGGCACCTGCAACGGCACCGAGGTAGTTGGTGAGGAAGCCGAGGATGTTTTCGCCAAGTTTCCCGATCTGCTGCTCACCGGTGACGGATGCAGCCAGCCCGACCTGTGCGTCTCGCAGCCACTGTTCGCGCTTCTGCGCCAGAGTAGATTTTCTCACAAGTGCGGAGATTGCGAGGGTCAGGATAATACCCAGCAGCCCCGAAGCTAGCGCGCTCACCCAGGCGATAATGTAAGACGTATCCATCTCGCTCAGGCGCTGGCTCCGCTCTTCACCAGCCTCGCTGCGCAGTTGGGAGATGACGTTGCGGATGCCATCCATATCGCTGCGACCGCGGTCTGTTTTCACCAGAGCCAGTGCTTCGGCCTCTCCTCGAGTCTCGAAGACCTCCAGTGTTTGTGCCATCACTTCGAGTTTGGACGAGACAAACGCGCGAAGTTCCTCGACACTCCCCCGCTCGCGCATCTCGGCTGTGGCAGCCGAGCTGATTGTGTCCATTCGGGTCTGAATCTGTGGGAGGGCACGGTGATATGGCGCAAGATAGGCCTCCTCAGAGGTCAGGAGAAAGCCACGTAAACCCGTTTCTGCATCTTGTATGTCGATCAAAAGCAGGTCGAGTGCCACCACAAGACCATGCGTTTGCGTCACTCTCGCATTGCTGTTTCGGACGTTCTGGACTGTGTAAACGGTTAGCGCGGTGCTGATGACGAAAAAGAAGATCGCGGTCACTGCGCCGATAAGAGCGCTTCGCTCCAGACCTAGCATTTTGTTGCCTGTCAGTGCGGACGTTTTTCTGTGCATCAGAAGGTCTCTAAATACTTGGTCAGATGATATTATCACGTAAGAGTGACGGCGTCGGATAAGGGAATTGGCTAGCGGGGTCGCAAAGCGTGTGGTTCCTGTGTCCCACCCAATCCCGCCGATCACGTCAACTTGAATAGAGTGCTAGGTAGCAATAATTTTATGAGGAAAGCAAGATTACGCTAAAAATGGAACGAAATGAGTTGCTTGCCCTTCAGGGGTTGGCCCATTCGCCGCAACGTCACGCAAGGAAGCTCAGCGGCTTCACGGTGGAGTACGTTCAACCAGAGTTGGGTGCTGCTTTCAGTTACGACTGGACGAGCGACCTCCATTTTTGCGCCTACCATGACATTGTCCTGGAAGATGGGGGCATACGTGCAGGGGATGGATTGGAGGACAACCGCCGTGACCTCCGCCACACGCTGACTTATGTCCCGCGGGGTGCACGCGTCACTGGCTGGTCCGAACTCCAAAGGCGGAACAACTCGTTCACAGCTATCTATTTTGATCCGGCAGCTATCCGGCAGGAGCTGGACACTCGCTTCGCCGAACATGTCGATGAAAAGGTTTATTACCGAAGCGACGAAGTCGCGGGATACCTGCGCCAATGGGCCGGCCTGCTAAAGCGAGATCATTCTGATGCTCTATACGAAGAAGCATTGGGCCTGATCACGATCTTGGCGATCCACAAAGCAACAATGCCGGCATTGAGACAGCCGCCGCCCCTTGGCAGAGCGCCCCTGGCTCTGATCGACGAGTTTATCGAGGAGAACCTTGGCTCAGATCTCAGCCTGTCGAGCCTTGCTGCACTCGCGGGCCTAAGTCGGTTCCATTTCAGCAGGGCCTTCAAGGCGTCCACTGGAGAGACCCCATACCAGCACGTGCTTCGACGTCGAATGGAAAGGGCACGATTGCTCTTGGCCGCAGGGGACCTGCCCATCGACGAAATCGCCAGCAGGCTGGGCTTTCGGGATAGCGCGTATTTCCAGAGGACTTTCAAGTCATGGGTGGGAATGAGTGCGAAAGAGTTCAGGGACCGGATGTAGGTCCTCACTGAATGAGCGCTTCAATTGTCCGGCCAATAAGAGCAGAATGTCTGCCTGCGCCTGCGCCTGCTTCGCAGCTAGGAACTCTGCGAACTCTCTCTGGCCAATCGTGGCTAGACGAGAACTGAAATGGGTATCTCACAATCGGCCCTACCAAACCGCGTGGACCGGCTTGGAACGCTGGCAAACAAGTTGGCGTCAGCCAACCTTCAAAAATCCCCGTTTGGGCAGTCCGAATCAAGATCTGTAGAAAGGCGTTAGGTTGCTGCATCAATCTTCGCAAAAAGATTGCAAACTAGTCCCGGGTCCCAGTTTTCTGGAACATCAAGCCGTGTTCGGTGGATATTGAATATTTGTGAATGAAGGAACAACTATGCGAAAAATCGGTCGAGTGCGGGAAGTCTGGCGCTATCCGGTGAGTTCTCTCGGCGGGGAGACGCTCGCCTCGATCACCGTTTCGCCCGAGGGCATCGCTGGCGACCGGCGTTTTGCCCTGTTCGATCCGGAAACGGGCCTTGCCGCCGCGCCCGAGAAGGAAACGCGCTGGCGCCCCGCCCTCTTCATCACCGCCTCGCAACCGCCTTCCGGATTGCCGGTGCTCCGCTTCGCCGACGGCGCGGAGCATACGCTCGATGATGGCGCATTGCCGGACCGTCTGGCGGAACATTTCGGCTTCCCGGTCGCGGTCGGGCTCGTCGGGTCTGGCGATTACCGCTTCCCCGTCGTCTCCAATCGTTACAAGCCAGCGCCGCTTCACCTGGTGACGACCGCTTCGACGGAGGCGCTTGCCGCGATAACAGGCCTTCCGCCACTCGACGCAAGACGGTTCCGCCCCTCCGTGCTGATCGAAACGGAAGAAGGCGAAGGTTTCATCGAAAACGAGTGGGTTGACCATACGTTACGCATCGGAGACACGGATATCCGCGTCACCGAGGCGTCGCGCCGCTGTGGCATGACGCTTGTCGCACAGCCCGGCATGGCGGAAGAGCCCGATGTGCTGCGCGGGATCATGCGCCACAACAAGCGCAATCTCGGCGTCTATGCCACGCCCACCGAGGGCGTGACCATCAGTGTCGGCGATGCCGTTTACGCCGAGATCTGAAAGAGCGGCGTTTCCGCCTGCGAGATATCCTTGAGGATTGCCCGGCCGACAGTCTCGCCGATATCCCGGGCACTGGTGATGCCCTGAACGAAGGGCTCCTTGTGCAGGAGGAAGGCGATTGCCGCGCAATAGAGCCGGCCTTCCGACATCAGGCCGAGACGCGGGCGATAGAATTCATCGACATCGATGCCGCCGGTGCGCACCATATCGGGATCGCGATCGAGCGACATGATCGCCTCGACCTTGGGCGTCGCGGCTTCGCGCACGCCTCCCTGATCGACAAGCGTCGGAAAGGGGAGATCCGTCGCCGAGAGGGTTTCCTGACCGGTCGCATCGATGAAGGCGCCGAAGCGATGCACCGTGCCTGACAACTCGACCTCTGCGCCCCGCTCCACACCGACCTCGGCCGTGCGGATCGTATAGTCTTCGCCGAGCCGCAGGATGGACAGTTTGCCGACACGCGACAGCGCGAGCAGACGGCGGATCGACATCAGCGGCACGGTTGCATAGTCGTCGATGAAGATGCCCTTGAAGTGGCGGTGGAAGCGCTTGAGGTCTTTCTCGTCCAGATGCGGAATGACGCGCGCGACAATCTCGTGGGTGATCAGGATCGCATAGCGCCACGGCACGGTATAGCGCTTCACCCTATTGTCCTCGGCCTCGGCCAGGTTCTTCGCGGCCCAGACGAACGGATCGCTTTCGGTTCGGTCGGCATAGTAGGCGGCTGCGAAGGTCTCGACGGTCAGCTGCGAAAGGCCGATGCGGGCGGCATAATCCGGGTCGCGGGCGACGATTTCTCCGCGGAACAGCTCGAAGACCTCATCGAGCAGGTCGTGACGACCTGTCGCGATCAGCGCGTCTATGGCCTCTTCCGTGCAGACGAGCGGCGTCACATAGGGCAGCGGGCAGTAGAAGTCGGCCTCCGGTAGGATGCCCTTGCGGGACATCAGCGTCGCGCGAAAATCCTCAGTCCCGGCAGCCGGCTGATATTGCAGATCACCCGCCGCATCGCTGTAGAACATGCCGTGGGCCGTCGCCACGGTCATCAGGGCGTCGATCCCGCTCAGCGAGGTGCCAAGAATGCCGACGGGTTCATTGCGGATCGACTTCAAAACAGTGGCCGGCCAGGGCGAAACGAAGTAGCCGGGTCGTATTTCGGTGCTGTCGGGCCAATTGTGGCCGGTCGCCATCACGACGTGGTCGAAGACTGCGTCCTCCTCTGCGTCGGGACGGGATACCCTCAGCCGCACTGCGGCCGCCTGTATCTCGATATCGGTGACCTTATGGCGGGCCAGCACGTGGATTTCGTGGCCGCGTTCGCGGGCCAGATTTTGCATCCGGGCAAACTGCGCCTGCATGTAGTCGCCGAGCACGAGGCGGGGATAGAATTCCCGCTCATCAATCGCCTCGCGGCGGATGCCGTGGCGCATCAGCGTGTCCTCATCCTGCCGCCGCAGCCATTCGACCAGGGTCTCGGTGAAAGCCGGAAGCTCGATGCTCGGAATGTTGGAGAGCATCGCCGGGTCATTCATATCGGGGTGATAGGGCGTACCCTTGCCCGGCTCTCCCTCTGCTTCATAAAGGGTGATCGACAGGGGAACGGTCGAGCCGATCAGTTGTTTGAACGTGTAGAGGCCGGTTGGACCCGTGCCGATGATCGCAATTCGTGGAAGCATGGACATATCCTATGTCCGGCGAATAATCTCGCACGGCTGTCAGGGAATGTTCCACCCTTGAAATTGTTCCCGCCCTCATGCGCCCGCGCGAACTAGCCTTCGAGAAAAGGGGGATCGTGTGAACGTGATGTGAGATCGGCTGTTTATGTTATCATGCCTAAATCATAATGACGTGTTCAAGTGTTCGCCAACTTTGTCAAAACACTCCGTCCCTTGGACCTAATGTGAAGCCGGGTTTCGACAGGGGGCATCTATCATACAAGATAATGACGTTAATAAAGATGTTATATTGGCTCGCCTAGGGAAAGAAACACTGAGGTTAAATTGAGTTAGGCTGTAAGCATCCGGCGAAGGCCGCAGGTCAGGCCGCCTGAGCACTCAGCGTCTTGGGTGTCCAGTTCCACGGCAGCAATTGCTCGAGCCTGCTGATCGGCGTGTCCGCAATGTTGGCGAGGACGTCGGCAAGCCAGGCCTGCGGGTCGATGTCATTGAACTTGGCGCTCATGATCAGTGTCGCCATGAACGCCGCACGTTCAGCACCACGATCCGATCCGGCAAACAGCCATGACTTCCTGCCGAGCGCAAAGCCTCTGAGCGCTCGTTCGGCAGCATTGTTCGTCAGGCAAATCCGGCCGTCTTCCAGGAATGACGTGAAGCCATCCCATCGCTTGAGCATGTAATCTATCGCCTCGGCGACGGGAGAACTGCGCGACAATTTTGCCCGCTCGGTTTGGAGCCAATCATGCAGCTCTTCGGCGAGTGGCTGGCTGTCTTTGCGGCGGCGCTCCAGACGCTGCTCGGCGGCAAGACCGTTGATCTCCCGTTCGACATAGAACAGGGCATCGATCCGTTTGACGGCCTCCAATGCCATTGGCGAGATCGGCGCAGCTTTGCTGCCACGTTTGGCGTTCGCGGCGATGTCGGCCAGCACGAAGAACTTGCGGCGTGAATGTGCCCAGCAAAGTGCTTGGCGCAGAGGCGCGGGATCGCGATCTACCTTGAACAGCGGATTGTAGCCGCCATAGGCATCCGCCTGCAGAATGCCGGAGAAGGTCTTCAGGTGGCGTTCGGGATGCTCCTGTCGCCGGTCTCGCGATGCGTAGAACAAAGCCGCAGGCGGTGACAGCCCGCCAAACGGCCGGTCATCCCGGACATAGGTCCAGATGCGGCCCGTATCGGTCTTTCCCTTCGCCAGGATCGGCACGGTCGTGTCGTCGCCATGCAGTCGCTCGGCCGCCAGGACATGGGCCTCGATTAACGAATGGATTGGCTTCAGGGCCGCTGCACAAGCGCCGACCTGATCGGCCAGCGTCGACATGCTGAGGTCGATCCCCTCGCGGGCATAGCGCTCGCTCTGGCGATTGAGCGGCTGATGCTGGGCGAACTTCTCGAACAGGATCATCGCCAGAAGGTTCGGGCCGGCAAAGCCGCGCGGCGTCACATGGAAGGGTGCTGGCGGCTGCGAGATCTTCTCGCATTCGCGGCAGGAGAACTTCTCCCGCACGGTCTGAATGACCTTCCACTGACGCGGGATGACCTCCAGGGTCTCCGTGATGTCCTCACCGAGCTTCGACAGCTTGGCCGAGCCGCAGCAGGGGCAACTCGTCGGGGCAGCGATGACGACGCGCTCGCGCGGCAGATGTTCGGGGAACGGTTTCCGTGATGGTCGCTTGCGCTCGAAGGCCCTGACGGTCGAGGCATTGGCTGCGATCTCCGCCGCCAGTTCATCTTCGCCAGCATCAGCCTCCAGCTCCTCGAGCTGCAGTTCCATCTGTTCGAGAAGCCGCGCTTTGCGCTCGGAGCGGCTGCCGTAGAGCTCGCGGCGGACCTTCTCGATCTCCAGCTTCAACCGCGCGATTAGCGCCTCGGAATGCGATACGAGCGCCTTCGCGCTGGCGGCCTCTGCCTTGGCGGTCGCGGCCTCTGCCTCGGCCGCAATCCGCAGAGCACGCTCCGCCGCCAGGGCCGCAAGTGCGCCGGCAAGGTCGTCGGGAAGCTGTTCAGCCGCATCGTCCATGACCTGATGGAATCATATTCCATCCAGCGATTCCAGCGTTTTTGCTTATCCGGCCGACGTCGGTCGCCAGGTTTTTTGCGGCATCCGCCAGTCGATCCCTTCCAGCAAATAACCGAGTTGCCCAGGGGTAATCACGACCGTCCCATCGGCCGACGATGGCCATATGAAGCGTCCACGTTCCAGCTTCTTCGTGAACAGGCAGGCTCCTTGGCCATCATGCCAGATGACCTTGATCAGGCCACCGCCACGACCGCGGAAGACGAACAGGTGTCCGCACATCGGATCGCGCTTCAGCGTCTCTTGCACCATCAGTGACAGACCAGGGAAACCCTTGCGCATGTCTGTATGGCCCGTTGCCAGCCAGACCTTCACACCAGCGGGGACCGGGATCATCGCCGACCCAGCACACAGTCGAGAATGCGACCGAGCGCCTCCGTGTCGATGTCGCTGTCCACACGGACACGGCGACCGCGGCCCAGCTCAATCGTCACATCGCTACGCTTCCGACGGGGTTGCGGCGCGACTGGCGTTTCCGTGGCGGCGGGCTGGACTGCCGGCGAGGCCTCCGACACGATCACGGGCACCAACGTGCTCGCCGTATCAGGCCTCGGTTCCTCGATTCGGCAGAGTTCCTTGCGCCACCGAAAGAGCTGGCTCACGTGGATGCCGGCCGCACGGGCAATCTCGGAAAGAACCGCACCAGGCTCAAGGCAGGCTGCAACTAGCCGCTCTTTGTCCTCGCGAGACCAGCGCCGACGGCGCTCGACAGACGTGATCACTTCAATCGGATGCTTCGTCATAGGACTACTCCTAGTGTTTGCACTAGGACTTCCGATGTTCGCATCAAGCTCGCAAGACGGCCCTCACCGTGGGCTTACGTTAGGCTGTCGATCCGCAGCTTTGGGTTCATACCGCACAAACGTCTAAGGCGGAACTTTCCCCAGGCGCGCGCATTTTCGCTACCGGACCGAGCAACCAGGTCTGCAAAGAGGAAAACCCATGAAAAAGATGATTTTCGCGGCGGCGCTTGTGTGCGCCACGGCAGTGTCTGCCTATGCCCAGACCACCACTGTTCCTGCGACGGACGGCGACACGCCAGCCGTAGCGACCCCGGAAACACCAAATGCGGCAGCCCCCGTTGAGGGCGCAAATTCCTTCACCGAAGAACAGGCGCGTGAGCGCATCGAAGCGGCCGGCTTCACCGGTATTGCCGACCTCAAGCTCGACGACCAGGGCGTCTGGCAGGCTACGGCGATGAAGGACGGCAAGTCCATGCCGGTGGCCATGGATTACCAGGGCAACGTCGTCTCCAAATAATTTCGCGGAAACGCAAAGAAAGGTCATTCCCATGAAAACCGTTACCGGACTTTTTGACAACTACAATGATGCAAGCGCAGCCGTCAGCGCGCTGGAAGCGCGTGGCGTCCCGTCTGACGACATCAGCATCGTTTCCAACAATGCTGACAACCGCCACAAGCATGAAGATAACGACAACGGTGCCGCAGAAGGCGCTGGCACCGGTGCCGGCATCGGCGCTGTCGTCGGTGGCGCAGGCGGTCTTCTGACTGGCCTCGGCATCATGGCCATTCCCGGCGTCGGACCGGTTGTTGCAGCCGGCTGGCTTGCCGCCACTGCCGCTGGCGCCATCGCTGGCGCGGTTGCCGGTGGTGCGGCTGGTGGCCTCATCGGCGCACTGACGGATTCCGGCGTCTCGGAAGACGAGGCCCATGTCTATGCTGAAGGTGTTCGCCGCGGTGGCACGCTGGTCACCGCTCGTGTGGATGACGGCATGGAAACCGAAGCTGACATGATCCTCAAGCAGTCCAACCGCGTCGATCCGATGGCGCGCCGCCAGGCCTATTCGGAGCAGGGCTGGACGAAGTTCGATCATTCCGCTGATCCTTACGGCCCCGCCGAAATCGAGCAGGAGCGCGACCGCTATCGGGTTCGCACTGTCTAAAGTCTGATATGCGAGGACCGGCTCACGCCGGTCCTCGACGTTTTCGAGGCACATCATCTATCAACAGGGATGTCGGTTGGCTTTCCGGAACCTCAGAAGGTCACCCATGCGAAGCATTTCCGATACCATCGAGCGGCTCGCGCCCGCGCGCAGGCGCCAGGCGCCACTGGCGAGACGAATAAGCTTGCCCGACTGGCCGAACCTGCGCGAAACCCTGGGCTGCCAGCGGTGCACGTGTAGTTTGAGTGCTCGTCCCGCCCGTGGATGCGCCAGCTATCCCTAGACTTACAGTGGCTTGCGTGATCAATCACCATCTCCTGGGCCCTCGCACACTTTCGAGGGGCAAGTGAGGGAGTTGAATGGAAAGTCAGAGATCGTCAATCGTCGACGGCACAAACGGTATGCGAGTGACAACTCCTCCTAACCTCTGAGCTTAGTTATTGACGAGACTAAACATCTGGCAGGTGCGCGGTCATCGGCACGAGTAGCCTCCACAAGATCTGCGGGGCCAAACCTTAAATTCTCCGCTTTACAATTGTCTTCTCCAACGCTTATCGGGTGTAAAATGCGCTGTCCGCGTCTGCTCAGCCCATAGCATTATGAGCAAGTCCATTGGTCCCAGAGCATCATGGTCGACCGGTTCAGTAACCATCAACTAAACCTCGTCCAAGATATAATAGAACGACGCCACTTCCTTTCCCAGATGGAACAAAGTCCCACGGCATGGAGTTTCCTCGTCACCTCCGGAGCCCCGGATGTATTTTAGGAAACCGGAAGGAAAGTTGAATATGGAAGACGCAGGTATCGGCTGGATCGCGGCGATCATCATCGGTGGCATTGCAGGGTGGCTTGCAGAGACGTTTATGAAGAGCAACATGGGCGTCATCATGAATATCCTTCTCGGCATTGTCGGTGCGATAGTCGCCAACTTCATCCTTTCACTGTTCGGGATCGTTCTCGGAGGCTGGCTCGGCTACCTTATCGCCGGTTTCATCGGCGCATGTATCTTAATTGCGCTGGCGCGGATGGTAAGGCGAACAGCGTGAAGCAGTAAAATCGTTTGGGCGGCGTCGTGTGCAGACGCCGCCGGGAACCTTACCCGGCATCAACCGACATGGTAGAACCGAAAACCGTGTGTAGTGCCGGAGCTACCGGCAGAGCGCTGGTGCTTTGTGGTCTCTTCGCCCGGCAGCAGAGATCATTATCGGTCGGACATTTAATCTCCTACCTAAAGGCGCACACATCCGGGCTTGCTGCTCGACGTAGCGCCGCAAATGATTGGAACTAGTTGTCTTCGCTCGGAAACCGCCTTTCCGGATTAAATTAGTTCACGACCTTTAGAAGCGCGCGCATTGGAAGTCCGAGATGACGCGACAAATGCCGCAAATCGCAAAGGCTCGTCAATCACGTCCTAGTTGAGCTCGTCAAACAACTGTTCTTCATCGATTTAAAGGATCAGCCCGGCTGCGCCCCCTTGGCAGCCTTGTCGCAATCCGTGCGCTAAAAGCCATTTAGCCGGCCGCCGAGACCGTTGCTTGGAATTGTAAGCCTATAGTGGCCCGAATAAATGTTCCCAGCCCGCCGGTACGGCGCCAACCCCAATTTGGACGGGTCCCCATCCGTCGCTCTCGATGTTATTCGGCTCAGCAAGCGCGGCCAGCAGGGACTTTATATACTCACTCCTCATTTATGGGCTCCGGGTGCGTTATTTCATACGTGCTTGTCGTTCCATGGAACGCCAACATTGGAAACAACTATCTCGTCCCTCACCGTTTAGAGAGAACGGCGCGGACATGAGGTCCGCGCCTGAACTTCAAACGACCGGAGGCGAGGCTTTGCCGAGCTTAAGAGCAGGTTCCCGGCCCCACACCCGCAACTTCCCAAGTTCGGATACAAAAGCGGCAACCCCCCCTTCACCGGGAAGTGCGATCGTGCCTTCGTCGAGATCGTCGGTGATTCCAGCCTTGACGAGAAGCGGGAAAGCGCTCTCGTCGTAGCCGATGAACTTGCAGTGCTGGAATGCGTCCGCCACGAAGTCCCGTGCTGTCGCCTCCTTCACCAAATCCTCAACTGCGCCCGGAGCCGCGAGGACGGCTACGGCGTCGAACAGCACCGAGGGGCCACCGTCGATCATGTGCTGCGCCTCTATCCAGGTCCCATCGGACGCGGTCACGCCTCCGATCTTCGGCGCAATCAGCTCGACCAAAGCCTTCTCCTTCTCGATCACCATCATCAGCTTCTTGAGGAGCTTTGCATCGACGCCATCCGTTACAAGCACGCCGAGTTTGCGGCCCTCAAACCGCTTCGGTCCGCCTTGCACGATGCTAAGCGCGGGAGACGGCTCCAGATCCTGACGTGTGGGCATGGCAGCGTCGGCGGGCTTAGGCATTGTCTGGATTCCGAGCTTCTGGGCAACGGTGGTGGCGAGCGTCTCGTCGATGTTCAGCAGGTGCGAGATCATCCGTTCGCGGATAGCGACGGTCTCGACCTTGCTTAGCTCGAACGTGAGTGCCATCGCGATGTGCCGCTGCTCGGGCGGCGTCTGACTGAGGAAAAACTGGCGGGCCTGGCTATAGTGGTCGGCGAAGCTTTCCGGACGCAGCCGCACTTTCTGGCCGTTCTCCTCGGCCAGAAAGTGGCGGTATCCTCGGGACGGGGCCTGCCGGGGACCTTCCCCGAACGAGTTCGGCTGGTAGTTTACCCTGCCGACCGGGTTGCGCATCGCCATGTGCCCGTCCTGCTGGAAGTTGTGGAAGGGACACTTTGGTGCGTTGATGGGAAGGTGCGTGAAATTCGGTCCGCCAAGCCGCTTGAGCTGCGTGTCGAGGTAGGAAAAGTTTCTGCCCTGAAGAAGAGGGTCGTTGCTGAAGTCGATCCCCGACGGAACGTTGTGCGTCATGAACGCGACCTGCTCGGTCTCCGCGAAGAAGTTGTCCGGCATGCGGTCGAGCACGAGACGGCCGATTGGTTTTACCGGCAACAACTCTTCCGGAATAATCTTCGTCGGATCGAGGACGTCGAAGTCCCAGTTGTCGGCAAACTCTTGATCAAAGAGCTGCACAGAGAGTTCCCATTCCGGAAAATTGCCGGATTGGATCGCCTGCCAGAGATCGCGACGATGGAAGTCGGGGTCGGCGCCGTTGATCTTGACAGCCTCGTTCCACGCAACCGACTGGAGGCCGAGCTTTGGCTTCCAGTGGAACTTGACGAACGTGGACTCGTCTTTGTCATTGACGAAACGAAAGGTGTGTACGCCGAACCCCTCCATGAAACGGAAGGATCGTGGGATGGTGCGGTCGGACATGATCCACATGACCATGTGCATGCTTTCCGGCGTAAGGCTGATGAAGTCCCAGAAGTTGTCGTGGGCGGTCTGCGCCTGGGGGAAGGCCCGGTCCGGCTCCTGCTTTGCGGCATGTACTAAGTCCGGAAACTTGATTGCGTCCTGAATGAAGAAGACAGGGATGTTGTTGCCGACGAGATCCCAGTTGCCTTCCTGCGTATAGAACTTCACGGCGAAACCGCGGACATCGCGGGCGAGGTCCGCAGAACCTTTGTTGCCGGCGACAGTAGAAAAGCGGACAAAGACAGGCGTTTTCTCGCCTGCGCGCTGAAAGATGTCGGCGCGGGTGACGTCGGACAAGGATTCATAGGTTTCGAAGAAGCCGTGGGCGCCATAGCCACGTGCGTGAACCACGCGTTCCGGAATTCGCTCGTGGTCGAAGTGGAAGATCTTCTCGCGGAAATGGAAGTCGTCCATCAGCAGCGGACCGCGGGCGCCGATCCGAAGAGAGTTCTGGTCGTCGGCGATTGGTCCGCCTTGCGACGTGGTCAAAACGTCGGCACCGTCCTCTGCGATCTGGTGGAGTTCGCCGCCCGCGCCTCGGTGAAGCTGCTGATCATGGATGGTGACAATGTCCGTGGAAGAGGACGAGCGGGTCGCCCGTTTTATTCGCTTTGCCATGTTTTTCCCCTTTGGTGATGGCTGGATACAAAAAGGCCGCCCCTGTGGGACGGCCTTGAATACTGAACTGGGACCTCAGGAAGTCTTGCTTTTGCCCTTGGCGTTCGCAGAGGCCTTTGCAAGCTGCGTGAGCTTTTCGTCTGTCGCCTTCTCCTCGGCGAGGTTGGCCTCCAGCAGGGTACGGCGTCCTTCAGACCAAGCTGTTTGGCCCACTCGATCAACGTGCCGTAACGGGCGATCTCGTAGTGCTCGACTGCCTGGGCGGATGAGATGAGGCCTGCATCCAGAGCCGGAGACTCCTTGAACTCCTCGATGATCTCTTCGCCTTCGGCAATAATGCCCTGAATGGCTTCGCAGGTCTTGCCGCGCGCCGCCTTTCCGAGCAGTTCGAAGACCTGTTCCAAGCGTTCGATCTGGCCCTGGGTCTCGTCGCGGTGCTGCAGGAAGCCTGCCTTTCCTTCTTCCGAATTGGCGGCGCGGGCCATCTTCGGAAGGGCCTTCAAGATCTGCTTCTCTGCGAAGTAGATATCTTTGAGAGTGTCGAGGAAGAGGTCGTCCAGTGTCTTGGTGGCTGCCATATCATTTCTCCGTTGTGAATGAGGATCAGGTCTAAGAGTTTGGTTCAGTCAAGCAGGTCTGCGGGGACCTTCCCTCCGTTTTCCGACAGCTTCTTCATGAGAGCCTTGTGAAGAAAAGAGTTCATTTTGGCGCTGCCATCGGCGTCGCCGGTGTAGCCTAGTTCCTGCGCCAGTTCCTTTCGCTCTCCAAGGCTTGCGTCCATGCCGAGAGCCTTCATCAGGTCAACAATTGAGTGGCGCCAGTCGAGCTTCTGGCCAGACGTCTTTGCCGCTTCGTCGAGGATCGATTCGACGTCGACCGGAGTCCGGGAGTTTCCGCTGTAACCAGCGCCTCCTTCTATCTGCGGAACAGGGTTTGCAGTCTGTGCTGCGGACGTTTGGGGAGTGTTGACGGCCGGGGTGGGAGCCCCTGATTGGGCGGGCGGTTGGGAAACAGGCGTGGCTGAAGATGCCGGTGCCGTGGAGCCCATGCTTGACCCTTGCGAGGACGGAGCAGCATTTGCTTCGCCAAAAATTGCGTCCTTAATGCGGTCGAAGATGCTCATTCATTTCTCCTGCTGTGACTTGGTCAGGGCGCTCGATCCGCTCCGGAGCTGCAGCACGCGTATGTACCCGGCCGTCGCGAAAAATTGATGTGCTGTCGCCCCGCCGATTAACGCGGTGGACAGATCGCGGTTCCGTCTGCCTCAGGCTCGGGAGCAAAATTCCTTCGCGGCGGTCTCCAAGCGCAAGGCTCCCCGGTTCAACGAGCGCGTGGACAGCCGCGATGCTACTTAGTGCACGTTGGTTGGCTTGTTTCTTTACAGGCAGTGTCTCTAAGCGAATGGCTCGATCAAGCCAGTGACGACGATGCGTGCCTCAAGCAGATAAAGTTTCCCGCGGCCATACATCTGACGCTTTACGAGCTTGAGCTTGGTGATCTGGCCTTCAGTCTGGCCGTTCGACCACTGGGAGGTTATGGCATTCTGGATTGCCGCTCGGTCTCGGATAACGCCATTCGCGAATGATGCGACCACCCGCGTAAGGCGCGTTCGTCGTAGCCCCCAAACAGGCATGCCAACAGGATGATAGCGAATGCGAGCCAGGCGCATCGCTGGGCGAGCCAGAACCGGCGCTAAAACGGGCCATGATCTTCGACACCTTCCGGTAGCGGTATCGGCTTAGGCGTTCGTTTCATGGGACGATCCCTCTGTGGGTTCGGCATAGTGGTAAGCCGGCCCTACTCGACAAATTCGACCATGACGCCCGGCTTGACCATGCCGGCCAGTTCCTCGACGTCCCAGTTGGCCAGCCGAACACATCCATGCGATCCGACCTTGCCGATCAGCTCCGGTACTGGCGTGCCGTGAATGCCGTAGGTAGGCTCTGTCAGGTCGATCCAGACTGTCCCGACAGGACCATTCGGCCCGCTCGGCAGTTCAAGGATCTTCTTGTTGTTGCCCTGCTGGAAATTGATCTTCGGATTGTAGGTGTACGTCGGCATTCGCGACACGCCCTTAACCTTGTGAGTACCGGTTGGTGAGGGACTGTCCTCACTGCCAATTGTCGCTGGATAGACCGCGAGCAGCGAGCTGTCTTCGGCAAAAGCGAAAACCTGCGCCAGTGTGCGATGAACCTCGATCCGCTTGACCGATCCGGTCCTGGCAGCGCCGGGAATGGCGACAGCGATCGTTTCGCCCGGCTTGAAGGCCGCCGTCGGATTGAGGGCCTTGATCAGCGCGATATGCATGTGGAAACGTTCGGCCAGCTTCTCGGCAATGCTGGTATAGCCGAGATGCTCCATGATCGCCTGCTCGGCATAGTCTTTTGGAATGCTCTCGACGATATCCTCTCCGTCTTCTTGCGTGATGGCATAGGCCTGGATGGCCGGGGCATCATCGGTCAAACGGCCCAGTACGTCGGGATCGAGCTTCCCATCCACTGGCAGACCCTGAAGCGTCTCGAAACCGGCAATCGCTTTCGTCAGGTTGTCGCCTAAATAACCGTCGATGACGCCCGGCGATGAACCAGCCCGGTCGAGCAGGACCTGCAGATGCACGATGGCGGGATTGGGCTCGGTCTGTTTTTCCGCCGGCGCCTCGATCGGAAGGGACGCGATCGCCGTGGTATTGACGGTTTGTGCGTCGATCGGCGCTGCAAAGGCTGGGGAACAGAGCGTTAGAGCGGCGGTCAGTGAAAAGTGCCGAAAGGCATTCTGCATGGAGGCTACCGATAAATTAGGGAGAGACTCTCCACCCGGTGGATGGAGAGGCTTCATTGGAGAAAGATCAAGCAAGGAAGAAGGCCGCCGTTTCCGGCGGCCTTCTTCTTGTTAAATCGTGCGGCGAGTGGTGGTTTCCGCCAGAAGCAACGCCTTCTTCGTGCCGTAGGAACCGCCGAACCAGGCCGCCACAGCCCCGAGCAGGAGGGCGAAGAAGCCCAGGATCGCGCCGGCCGACACTGCCTTGGTGGCCGTCTGCGCCGCCTCGAGCGCCTGCTGCTTGGCCGCAGCAACATTGTCGCGATAGGTCTTCTCGTACTGCTCGACCTGGGTGCGGGCCTGATCGACCGGGATGTTCTGTGCCTTGGCGATCGCATCAGCGGCGCGATTGCGGGCATCTGCGGCCTTTGCCTGGTCACCGGTCACCGCGGCCTGGACCGCCGAAACGGCTGCATCACGCAGGGCTGCCGGATCGTTGCCGCCAGACGCGTCACGGATCTGTTGCTCGATCCCGGCCATCGGGTTTGCAGAAGTCGCAAGGGCAGGGGCCGCCGACGTGGCAGCGGTCGCGGCCGTCTGGCCGACACCGCCGACAATGCTCGACAGACCGCTGAACGCGCCGCCGATGAGGGCACCGACCGACGTGGTCAGCAGGTAGAGGATGACAAGAGTGGTGACAGCCCAGGTGGTTACGCCCTGATACCCGCCGGTCGAGCGGCTCGGACGTCCGGAAAGGCGGCTGGCGGCATAACCGCCGACGAAGGAAGCAATAATGCCGGCCACAACGAACCACGCGCCACCGGCTATGGAAAAGGTGCTTGCATTCGGGTTATCATAGGTTGCGGGATCGATCACGGCGGCGCCGATGCCCACTCCCAGAAGATTGAGGAGGAACTGGACGGCAAGCGCCAGGACGACCCCGGCGAAGATCGCGCCCCAAGACACCTTGTGCAATGTGGCTGTAAGGGAGGGGTCGACATAAGCCGCTTCGCGCGACACGTGGACGGAGACAGGTTCGGTCATGGTGCATCCTTTTCATCACGGGAACGTGAGTGCCACACTAACGCCGCAATTGAAGATCGGTTCCCGTGTCACAAGAGAAAAAAAAGACCGGCGATGGGATCGCCGGCCTCGAACTGCAGCTTCATCAAACGAAGAGCCTTCCATTAGTCCTTGCGGACAATACGGTCGGATCGTTCATCTTCGACTTCCACCTCCGTGCGGCGGACGCTGTCGCTGATGGTCTCCTCGCGCTGTTCGGCCGTTTTGCGCAGAGCAATCTCTTCGACAACGCGCGCATCCTTCGAGACGATCGCCTCCTCATGATGCTCCTCGGCCTCGATCGTACGGTCGACGAAGGCGTTCTCCGTTTCGGTTACCGGACGGTCGACCGTGCGGCGCTCGATGCTGACGTTCTCGTCGCGCAGCGATACCTGTTCACTGACAGGATTTTCGACCACGTAAGAACGGACACGCACGCGGCCATGGTTGAGGTCGCGCTTGGCGACGCGAAGCTTTTCCTCGACCACCGGGATAACCTCTTCACGGCCGGCGTCCAGAGCTGCCGTTCCGGTTGCGCTGGCACGATTGGCGGAGGCGCCATACGAACTCACGGTCTCCTGCTGGTTCCAGCCTTCCGAGCGCCAGCTCTCGGCGCGCTGATCGAGATCGATGCTGCCCTCGTCATCGAGGATATCGATAACCTTGTCATAAGAGGCGGCGGTGACGTTGCTGACCGTCACAAGATAGCCACCGCGGCGAAGACCTTCGGAATAGACGGCGCGGTCCTCGTCGGGAAAGAAGAAGTCTTCCAGCTTCTCCCAGAAGCCCTTGTGCTCGGAGGCAACTTCAGTCGAGGTTGTAGACTCCTTGCCGGCGACGACGCGAATGCCGTCGCGGGCAATCCCGTCTTTGACAAGGCGTTCGACGGCGGCATCCGCATCGCTGCGGTTTTCGAAGAAGGCCGTCACCGTGTTCGATGACGAGGCGCCGTATGACGATGTGGTTTCGCTGTCGGTCATGAGTTTCTCCTTTTCTCGGATTGATAATTAGCTCAGGGCTCGTCGCGCTCGATGCTGGCACGTTGCTTGCGCAGTTCGACCGGAATGGAAACGTCCTCGGTGGTGGCGACGCGGCGGATATGGATCTCTTCGACCAGCATCAGACGCTTCTCGACAACGAGAACCTCCTCCATCACAGGTACAATGGTCACGTCACCGTCCGTGCGAACACCCGGCGCTTCTGAGACTTCACGTCCGATTGCCACACGCGTCACCTCGACATTCTCGCTGTCGAGGCGTGCTTCCGCTGCTTCTGTGACAAACTCGGTTTTGGTGCTCACGCGAACGCGGCCGTCGCTCACGGCGCGCTTGTCGATGACAAGCTGTTCTTCGATCAGCGATAGTTTCTTGTCAGGCTCGGCCATGCGGGTTCCAGATCGTTTGTGACCAGCATTGAACGAGCGAAGTCCAACCTTGTTCCTACCAGTTAGTAAGATCTCGAAGGTGAACGGCGTGGTCGGCGGTCCAAATCCTTTCAAGGCGTAGACGACCGCTATCGCACAGAGAAAGGCCACGGCAACAATCCCATCCGGCCAGAACATCAACTATCAAGACGACGAGGGTTGCGGGAAGATGCGGGGGCGCCGGTGGATCCGGCGCCCTTTTTGCTTTACGACAGGTGATGCGGCTTGGTGAGGCCGTAGCCGCAATGCGTTGCTGGGAAGAGAGACACCAGAACACGTTGCCGCTCTGGAAGACCTCCTGCGCGTTACCGGGGGACTTGTAGCAGCTTCGGAAGCGGTTGCCGCAGCCACATGGGAATACCGATACGTGCCAATGAATTTGCGTATACAAGCCGGCGGGCTTGGAGATGCGGGGAACTCGATGAGTATCATTTCCCGCAACTATGGCATCCTTATGCAGTCTATCGAGCAAATGCTGGATCTGTTCCGTGAAGCTGTAGAGGGAATGACAGATGCCATTACTTTCGGTGCCTTCCGTGACTGTGCTGCACAAATCCAGAAAGAGATGGCTGAGGTTTTCTCGCAGGAGCGGGCTGGCGACGCTATTGTAGCGGAGATCAGCCGGCTACAAGAGCTAAGAGATCGTCAGTTAAACGATGCGGCATCAAGGTTAGGTGTCATTCAGGACTGCGCTCAACGGTTCTTTGCTGCCAAGGACGACATGGACCACCTGACCTCCGGCCTAGCCGCGATCAAAGTGATGGGAAAGGTGGAGGGCGCCAGAATCTCTGATGGACAGTTTGGGGCGCTGATCAATGACCTGGAATGTTATCAGCAGGCTATGTCCCGAGGCTTGGCTGAAATAGGACAAGTCAACAACTTCGTCAGGATCCAAATCAGGTATTTGCAGCCTAATACACTAGCACCGAGTATGTGTCATTGTCCTGACTGTGCGTACAGTTTCTCGGCGCATGGCACATCCACAATATAGGCGTCATCTCGCGTTTTTCCTTAAGAGCATTAGGGTCCATGATGGATGAAGTCGCATTTGGTTCCATAATTAGACGCCTTGCTGGGGCGATGTCGCCCTCGACTAGGAGGATGCGACTTCTCTAAGCGCACGATACACGCTCGCCCGGCCTATGCTCAGCCTCTTTGCAATATCTGTTGGCCCGATTCCTTCGGATCTAAGACGGCAGATCTCGGCAACATCGACGTGGGGCTTCCTTCCTTTATAGACCCCTCTGTGCTTGGCAGCAGCGATGCCTTCCATCTGTCGCTCTCTGCGAAGGTTCGTCTCGAACTCAGCAAACACGCCGAGCATATCAAGGAAAGCTTTGCCGGCCGCTGAGCTGGTGTCGATCGGCTGTTCGGTCGCTTTTAGCGTCACCCCTTTTTGCTTGAGCAGCCGTACGATGTCCTGCAGATCCCCAACTGACCGCGCTAACCGATCGACCCGCGTCACGACCAGGCTGTCTCCGTCGCGCATGAATTCCAGGAGCGTATTGAGCTCCTTCCGATCCTGTTTGGTCGATCCAGATTTCTTTTCCGCCCGGATGACCGTGCACCCGGCCTCCTTCAGAGCCGCCTCTTGAATAGCAAGATCCTGATCGATCGTGCTGACCCGCGCATACCCGTAAACAGCCATGAAACGTCTCAATAGGTTCTAGACCTTCAATGAGTAGCGTCTCATAAAAGCAAAATCAACCCAAATGATACACTGATTGGCGTCTCACCGAGGTTGTCTCAAGAGGTATACCGTAATGGAGCCTAGCCGTTGGCGCCGATTCAGATATCGGCTGGCATTCCGCGTAGCAGGGACGAGGGATCCCCCGGTCCGCTCAATCGAAAAGAAGCGGGATAGACGTCCAGCTTTTTGGAGAATGTGTTGCGAAGCTTATGGACGTGATGTCATGTCACAAGGTGATGAGGCATAGCTTGGGGAGAGGATCGGCTGATGGGGGGTACCTATTTCGATGACGAACAGGAGATAGGCCCGCAAGGGTTGGCATTGTTACGCAATGTGCTCTCAGAACTATTCCGAGACCAATCTGGCGCTTCAAATGCGGATGAACAGCTTGGCCTGGCAAAGGAGCTGGTGGCCTTGTTCAAGTCGGGCTTCCGGAGCGAGGAAGAACTGAAAGCAATGGCCAGGAGCTGTACCTTTCTCAAAGATCACAATGCCTAGAAAAGCTCGCGCTTTGCCTCCTCGCACGTCAGTGTAATGACAACCGAGAGCCATCAGGGCGCTTGAAACAAAAGACTTGATAGGAGCGCAGGAGCTTCTAAATCACGCGCATGATCCACGACGTTGCCAAAAGACTGAATTCAGTCCTGACACCTGAAGATCTGGCACTCCTAGAGAAAGCCTTTGCGCGCGTGTGCGAACTGCGCGGTATTTCTCAGACATCGCCGCCGGCACAAGAGAGCGCCAAGGTTCTGATTAATTTATATCAGAGTGGAATTCGAAACAGGTTCCAGCTGGTGGCGATGCTGACGGGACAGAGGTATCCGTAGGGCAACTTCTTATCCATTTTTGGTTGTTTACGCCTGTAAAGTGATGGGACGGCAAGCGAACTACGCGGTCAGACTGTCAGTAACTGAATTGTTTGCTTTTTAAACAAAATAGTCATGCGCGACGACTGATGTTCCATCGGATCGCCGCGCAAAAATTCTCGATGTTCTGGCTCAGATTACCGAAACGTTTTCGGCCTTCGATTTGCCCGTCTTGCGGTCCTGGCCTACTTCGTAGCGAACCTTTTGGCCATCCTTCAACGCTTCGCCGAAGCCGACCGCGGAGATGTGCACGAAGACATCCTGACCGCCGTCATCTGGTGTGATGAAGCCGAAGCCCTTGTCTTGAGCAAAGAATTTTACAGTACCGGTCGCCATGTGTTCCTCTTTGGTGGTTGAGAGTCCAACCCTAACCGTCTGGCGCCGGAGCAACAAGCGGCCTGATTTCGGGGAATTGGGGACAGGCTGGCGAATACAATGAACGGATGATTTGAGACTTTAGCCGTAAATCGCCGATCATAAACCGCTGCTTTAGGTTTTTGCCAGATATTGAGCATGAACTCTATTGACGATTTGGGCTTGTCACTGCGTCCTCCAGGACGATCGAAAGCGCAGCGTCGTCTCTTCTGGTTGAGTGATCGGGGCGTAGCGTGACGGTGATTGAGAATGGATGACGTCTGGAAAGTTCTTGCTGGCAATCTTGCCTCCGTCGCGTTGATCGTCTCGATCTGGACACATCTTTCTTACCGCTTCTACCAATTGCCGCCCAAGCTGCGCTGTGCGGGTCTTGGTGTCACCATGGGCCTGGCGGCGATTGCATCAATGCTGCTCTCGGTGCGCTTCGATGTCGGGGTCATCTTTGATCTCCGCCTTGCGATCATCGAGTCCGCTGCTGTATTCGGCGGGCCGGGAGCTGCGCTGATCACCGCCATCATGGCTGCGGGCTTCCGTTTTTATCTTGGTGAGGCAGGTGTAGCACCTGGCTTGACTGCGATCGCTATTGTTTTCGTCCTTGGAAGTGCACTCTGGTTCTTCGCTGGCAGAAAGCCGTTGAGCAATGCGCCGTCAATCCTGAGTGCCGCTATGCTTGCAGGCTGCCTTTCGATTGCAGTGCTTGCACTCCTTCCTGCAGCTGATTTTCAGCGGGCGGTTGACCAGGTGGGAATGCCAATTGTTGTTCTGAACTGTGCAACGACAGCCGCTATTGGCTTCTTCCTGGCATATTTCTGCCGGTTCACGCTGGAACGCGATATTCTGTATGCGGCTCTCACTCAGGCTCCCGACTACCACTATGTCAAAGACCTGAAACACCGTTTCGTTGTCGCGAACCTCAATGTTGCTCGCCATAACGGGCGCACGCGGTCGTCTGAAATGGTTGGGCTGACGGATTATGATCTCGCGCCGAAGGAGAGAGCCGAGCAGCTGATGGCAGCCGAGGCCGATGTCATGCGAACCGGCCAGGCGCTGGACCATTTTGAGGAGTTTCTCATCGAAGAGGACAAGCCGCCGCGATGGTACTCGACCTCAAAAGTACCTTTAAAAAACCGACAAGGTGACATGGTCGGGTTGGCCGGGGTGACGGTCGACATTACTGAGAAAAAGCTCATCGAGCAGGAACTCCGGTCCAGCAGAAACATCATGGCGCAGGCCATGGCCGAAATGTCTGACGGGCTCGCGATGTTCGGGCCGGATGGAAACATCGTGTTCTGCAACGAACAGTACCGAGAGCTCTTCCCGAAATCCGCCTATGCCCGCAAGGAAGGTGCGCACATCACCGACATTGTGAGAGCTACTGTGCGCAACGGCGAGCGGAAGGATTTGCCCATCGATCTGGACGAGGAGAGCATTCAGGCGGCCGCCAAGACGCTCTTCATCAACAAGGACGAAGTCATCCCACTTGCAGACGGTCGCTGGTTGTCCCTGAGAACACGGGTGACAGAGGATCGCCACGTATTGGCACTCGTATCCGATATCACAGCAATGAAGGAATCAGAGCTTTCCCTCAAGAGCTTTGCCGAGCAAATGAAAGGCCTAGCTGAAACAGACGCGCTGACTGGACTAGCAAATCGTCGATCGTTCGATGATGGCCTGCAGCGGGAATTCGAGGCAGCAAAACGGACTGGTCGGCCCCTGTCAGTGCTTCTGATTGATGTGGACAGGTTCAAGGCATACAACGACCGCTACGGACACCTCGCCGGTGACGTTTGCCTGAAATCAGTTGCAGCGGCAATCGCGACTGCGGTCAGACGGTCTGGCGACATCGCGGCGCGGTTCGGAGGCGAGGAGTTTGCGGTTGTCCTGCCAGATACCGACGGCGACACGGCGATCACGATTGCCGAGAAGATCAGAACGTCGATCAGGGACCTCGGCATGGTGCACGAAGGCAGCGAGTACGGCATCGTGACGGCCAGCGTGGGTGCTACCGTCTTGATCTCGGCTTCGAGGGTGGCGAACCCGGCCGAACTCGTTGCACGGGCCGATCTGGCACTCTATCAAGCAAAGGACGCAGGTAGAGACCGCGTCGGGTTTCAGAGACTGGCTGACGAGCGCGTCAAGAAGCCTGCTTGACCGGCGTTGACAGGGTAAGGACGGGCCAACACCTGGCTCCTTTCTATATTGCTTCTTCAAACCAATGCTACGGTCGCCGAGAACTGCGTTCCATCTTGAGAGTGGAACTCATAACTACCATCCAATTGGCGCACCGATCCATCGACAAGCCGCGTTCCAGTCCCGGGTTTAACCGCACCGACGTCGAAGCCTATACCCTCATCGCTGATGGTCAGGCGACTTTTTCCCAGGCTGTCCGGTCCCGTCAGAGCAACTGACAAGCGACCTTCATCACCAACAGGGTAAGCGTACTTGATTGCATTCGTCACAACTTCATTCACCAGCAAGGCAAGTGCTGTCGCCTTGTCAGCCGAGACCGGTTGAGATTGTAGGTCGAACTCTACGCGAAGTTTTGCATCATGGGCGGATACTGCGCTGCCGACGACTGCCCGGATCAAGTCTGCTGCATCGATCTGCGCATATGCGTCGTTTCTATAGATCTGCTCATGCACCGCGATCATCGATTTGATACGGCTGGTGAGGGATTCAAAGCCCTCTGAGCCACGCATCTGCAGACGAACCAGTGACATCACGGATTGCAGGTTGTTCTTCACCCGGTGATGGATCTCTCGCAACAGCATCTCGTTGGTTTGGAGCGCCTTGGCGAGTTGCGCCGACTGCTGTTCTTGAGCCCTCAGGAGGTGCAGGATCCACCAGCCAGCAAAGGCAGCGCCGCCGATGATCATGATGGCGACGACACCCAGCATCAGCAGCGTTTGCCTGAACGGTTGAATGAGGAAGTCGTAGTCTGCGGCGGCCACGGCGACGAAGGGGGTGCCTTCCACCCGCCGGTAGGCCACCAGGCGCTTCACGCCGTCCATCGGCGAGGCCTCAGCGAAATAGGTCCCTGACGGCGCTTCCTTCAGAAATTTCGTGAAGAGGATGTAGCCGGACATGTCCAAAGTCGTCTCAGGCATCGGGTAGCGTGCAACCAGCATGCCGTCATCGCGAACGAAACTCACGGCATAGTCCCCGCCAAGGTCCACAGTTTCCCAGATCGGCCGTGTGATCTCCGCAGGAACGGACACCATGATGGCGCCCATGAATTGACCGTCCCGCACGATGCGCCGACTGAAGACAAAGATCTGGCCACCGTTGAGACGGCTGATCAGGAGGGAGGAAACATACTCTGTCTGACTATCCCTGACGGCCGTGAAGTAGTCGCGATCCGTGATGTCGACGGGTTTGATCTCGGGGTCGGTGGAGTAGAGGGTTCGGCCTTCAGCATCGACAACATAGGCCTGCACGCCGCTTGGCAAGCCCTGGGTCGCCACGTCCATGTCCCGGATGTTGCCGTCGAACCTCAGATCCGTAAGGCGAAGCGCATCATCGATCCGGCGAACCGTCTGGGTTCCCATCTGATGGATCCAGGACACGTGGCTTGCGACGATCTTTACAGAAGCGATAGCGCGCTCTTCAGCCCGACTGATCGTCGTAAAGTAAGATTGCGTGGCCCAGGTCCCGAGAATGGACAGAAGCGCGACAAGAGCCGCAGCAGTGGCAATCGCAGCGATCTTCGAAACTGATCGGGTTGAAGCGCTCGTTGTCACCCGCCCATCTCCCTCGCGTTGATGTTCGGTCACTGAACCAGTGCAATAGCTAAAGAGAGGGAACCAAAATATCAATGGAATTCGAACAGCTCAGTCGGAGAGCGAGACCGGCGTGTTGTCAATCCAATTGTAGGCCGCCTGGACCAGGTCAAGGTCTAATGCGCGCCACTCAGGACTTTGTAAACTCCTGTGCGTTCTCAATGAGCGAGCTCCCTTGTCGCAGCACTTGCTCGAAAACCTCGGTAATGGCTTGCGATGATACGTGAACCTCTGAGAACTTGCGGGTTCCCATCGCGATTGCTTCACCCAGTCCGCCGATTTCGGCCTCTAACCTGGCGAAATACTGCAGCGGCTCGGGCTGAGCGAGAGCTACCTCCCGGAGCAACAAAGCGTTAAGATTGACCAGCGCCAAGATCTGCTTCGAGAGGGTTTCAGTCCGATCTATAAGGGCAAGTAGTGCCATTACGTTGTCGTTTTGGCTGGTCAATTCCGATCCTTCGAATTGCCCCTTTCTGAGGGGGGAACGTATGCTTGGCAGCTTTCCGCTCCCGTTCGAACCTTGCATGCCAACATATGCTACTGGCGAGCGGGATGGTAGAGAGCGCATGCGACCTAAGGCTAAGGGAATTTTGCTGACTATCATATTTTAAGATAACGAGAAATTAGACAATTCTGTTTTTAATGATCCCGAATATGCGCTTTGGCTCATGGGGACAATCAAGCCGAGACTTACAATCGCCCGCCTGCTTCTCACGTTTGCCGCCGTTGTGGTAATCGGCCTGGTGACATCCATCGGGTTGCAAAGTTTCACATTGTCTCAACTCAAGGTGAATGGGCCGGTTTATGACGGCATTATCGACGGCAAGGATCTGGTCGCCGACATCTTGCCTCCACCTCTCTATTTGGTCGAAGCTTACATGCTGGCGAGCGAGGCAGTTCTCGATCCAAGCAGGGCGGAGCAGGCTTCCGTAAAGATTGCCACACTGGCTTCGGACTATCAGACGCGACGCCAATACTGGCAGGCTTCCCAACTGCCGGCGGCTTTGAAGCAGAAACTTGCTGAGGACGTGTTGATCAAGGGTGACGCGTTCTGGAGGCTCTACAACGAGCGTTTCTCTGAAATTGCTTCATATGGTGACGCGGAGGCTGCAGGAACGGGAATTCGGGATCTGAGAGAGAAGTTCTGGGCTCATGACGCTGCAGTGCGAGAACTCGTCGAGATGGCCAATACTCATCTGGCGGGAGAGGAGAGGGGGGCAGCGGCTACCTCTGCTTCGCTGGAGCGCATGGCCTTTGTGGGCAGCGGATTGTCTGTTCTGATGTTCATTGCCGGCATTTGGTATTTCCGTCGCCGAGCAATCGCACCTCTGGCCAGTATTTCCGGCTATATGGCCCACCTTGCTGGCGGTGACCTTAGTAGGGAGGTGCCGTTCGGCGACAGGACGGATGAGATCGGGGAGATGGCCCAGTCCGTCGAGATCTTCCGTCAGGCGGCACTTGAGCGCCAGCGCATGCGTGAAGAGGCGGATGGACTGCGAGCTCTTGCGGCCGACGAGCAACAACGGCGCGCGAGCGCGATGGCCGAGCAGGCGCAGGCTTTGTCACACGTCGTTGAGACGCTTGGCGCCGGATTGGCTCGTTTGGCTGAGTGCAATATCCGATACACAATCGACGATCCTTTCATGCCGGACTTTGAGCCGCTGCGACACGATTTCAACAACGCGCTTGCGGCCTTCCAGACGACGCTCGTGCAAGTTCTGGATACCACCCATGCCATCCACGAAAATGGTCTCGAGATGCGCTCCGCGTCCGACAATTTGGCTAAGCGCACGGAACAGCAGGCAGCTGCGCTGGAAGAAACATCGGCAGCCCTGGAAGAAGTCGCTGTCACTGTCGCACAGGCGTCTGAGCGCAGCACTGAGACCCGCAAGCTCGTCGCCGAGGCGAAGGTCTGCACGGAAGATTCAGGTCGTGTAGTACAAAACGCCATTGAGGCGATGAAGAACATCGAACGATCCGCCGCGGAGATCGGCCAGATCATCGGTGTGATCGACGAAATCGCTTTCCAGACGAACCTGCTGGCGCTAAATGCCGGCGTTGAAGCAGCCAGGGCAGGGGAGGCGGGCAAGGGGTTCGCCGTAGTCGCCCAAGAGGTCCGCGAACTGGCGCAGCGATCGGCGGTGGCTGCGAAGGAGATCAAGTCACTTGTTTCGAATTCAGGTCAGCAGGTGAATGTCGGCGTCAAGCTGGTTGATGACACCGGGCATGCGCTTGCCCGGATCGACACGTACGTCTCCTCGATCGACAGGAATATCGACGCCATCTCGACTGCGGCAGTCGAGCAGTCCGCCGGTCTGAAGCAGATCAGCATTGCCGTCAACGAGTTGGACCAGATGACCCAGCAGAATGCCGCCATGGTTGAAGAGACGACGGCTTTGAGCCATACGCTCTCGGCCGCCTCGACGCATCTGTCTGCCCTGGTGAACAGCTTTGTGCTCAATCGCCGAGCCAGGGTGCGAGACGGCGGCGAGGGGTCAGGGATCGCAGTAGCAAAAACCGCCGCATGACAAAGTGAACATAAATGGAAGCTCACAGCTTGCTGATCACGTTTCTGGCGCAGCTCGGCGTGATCAGCCTTACGCTGACGATATGTTCGCTTGCAAGAGACCGAGTGCAGGGCGAACTGACCCTGCTGCGCAAGTTCGCCAGCGGCGCACTCTTTGGCGCCACAGCGGTGCTGTTGATGAATATGCCGGGTGAACTGATCAACGGGTTTCGTTTCGACTTGCGCATTGTCCCCATCGCTGTTGTGGGGCTTATTTCAGGTCCGGTCGGAGCTGCCGTTGCAGCCATTCTCGCGTCTGCTGTCCGGGTCTGGCTGGGCGGCGCCGGCGTCTGGCTCGGGTTGGTCGGAATAGGGCTCGCTTTTGCAGTCGCGACGCTGGGATACTCGTTTGCCAAGCGAGGGTTCAACGGGTCGCCCCATGTCGTGATCTTCAGCGCCCTAAATGCCGGGATAGCCTTCTTGATCCTTTTCTTGTTGCCGGCGAACGTTCGTGATCAGCTCACAGAGCTGAATGCTCATCTCATACTCCTGTTGCTGAATTTCCTGGCCACATTGATCTCAAGTTTCTTCGTTCGCATCGACAGAATTCGTCGCAAGAATGCGCAGCTGAATGAGCTACATAGGCAAATTGTCAGTGCACTCCCGGACTCATTGAACGTCAAAGACCTCCAGGGCCGTTTTCTTATAGCCAATGAGGCGACCGCAAAGCTCATGGGAGCAGCCAATGCCGTCGGCATGGTCGGTACGACCGACTTTGACTACTATACGTCGGCCGAAGCCTCGCTGTTCTGGGAGCAGGAGCAGGCATTCATCCGGGATCCCAAGCCCCTGACACTTGAGCAGCAGTTCGAACGGAACGGCCAGACCGTCTGGCTCAGCACGATCAAGGCGCCCTATTTCGAGATGGGGGCCTTGAAAGGCATTGTCAGCCACACAGCCGATATAACGTCGCAGAAGGCACTTCAGGCGGAACTCATTTCGACACAGGTGCTTCTCGAGACGGCGATGTCAGAGATGGCTGATGGGCTGGCAATGTTTGATCCCGACGGGCGTCTTGTAATGTGGAACCGGCGCTATCTGGAGCTCTTCCCCTATGTCGACGAGCGAACGTGCCAGGGCAGAACGCTTGCCGAGCTGTTGACTGCCGGCGTTTTACGCGGCGACCTAACGCTTCCGGCGGGCGCATCACCTCTTTCCTGGGTTCACGAAGAGGTGGAGCGCAGCCAATCTGCGCAACAGTCGGACCTGAGGCTGAGTGACGGGCGCTGGGTTTCGAAGTCGACTCGGACACTCAGTGACGGGGGGTGGGTGACACTCTATTCCGATGTCAGCGAGAAGAAGGCTGCGGTTCAACAGTTGGAACAGCTAGCCAGCAAAGACGGGCTGACAGAACTTGCAAACCGTCGCATCTTTGATCGGCGGCTGGCAGAGGCTTTCAGGACAGCTCAGTCGTCCCCCACATCCCTTTCACTGCTGATGATCGACGTCGATAACTTCAAGGCTTACAATGACACCTATGGACATCCGGCAGGTGACGAAGTGCTGCGCCAGATTGCAGCGGTCCTTCGGTCCGCCTGTCGGGGCGAGCTGGATCTGGTGGCGCGTTACGGGGGGGAAGAGTTCGCCGTTATCCTGCCGACAACCTCTATAGAGGTTGCGCATGACGTAGCTGTTCGCCTTGCTGCCGCAGTTCGGATGTTGGACATTCCCCATCTGTCCAGCTCCAAGGGCCGTGTCACCGTCTCCATCGGCTTGGCCTCAGTGACCGGATCGATGAGTGATCCTCAGCAACTTCTCAAGAGCTGCGACCAGGCTCTTTACTCCGCGAAAGCCGCAGGTAGAGACAAGGTGCGGGCGGCTTCCGTTGAAGATCTGACCAGTATGACGGTGTAGCGTAACAGCCCCAGTTGCACCGGGTGTTAATGGGTCGTTTACCATATTCGTCTATTCAACATTAGCAGACTTCATGGAGACGGAGGCGGCGGATGAATGTCGTGTCGAGAAATATCGTGCCCCAGCGCCGTCAGACCAACTCTCCTGCGCTTGAGAAAGCGGCGCTCGTCTTCCTGGCCCTCTCCAATACCGTCAGGCTTGGTGTTCTCCTTCGGCTGATCGAGCGCGAATGGTCTGTGAACGAAATGGCGTCGGATCTTCAGATTAGCCAGTCCGCACTTTCACAGCATCTGGGCAAGCTTCGTCAGGCAGGTATTGTCCGTTCACGCAGGGATAGACAAACGGTGTTCTATCACTGCAGCGATGACACCGTCATACGCTTGTTGACCGACGCAGCGCTGACGCGCTAACCGGCCGTGCGCTTATGGAACCGCAACTTGATATCCATGAAGCTTTGAAGGCACTGGCACACCCGGGTCGACTCGATTTCCTCAAATGGCTGAAACATCCGGAGCAGTACTTTGGGCTGACTTCGGCAGACGTTCAAGGTAGCGTGCCGGCAGGACGTTTTGAGCTGCAGGGTCTCTCTCAGTCTGCAGCGTCTCAGAATCTGGCAATTCTCCAGCGCGCCGGTTTGCTTGCATCCCGCAGAGCCGGAAGCACCATCTTGTACCGGCGGAACGAGGAGATGATTGCGCAGCTGAAGTGCTGGATTGCCAGCGAACTCTGATCGTCGTGGTCTCGCATCGCTTTCATTGGACCATCAATCAAGCTGATGTTGTGGATGTGCGCGATCATCCCCTGCGAGTGCGTGACAAGTGGCCGCATATATTGAACATTGGGCGGCCATTCCAAAGGGGAACGATATGACCACTACCAATGACATTGCAGCCAACATCGCGGAAACCCACGGTCTCTCGCGTGCTCAGGCAAAAACTCTCGTAGAGGCAGTCTTCGCAGCTGTGACGAAAGCGGCGACCTCAGGAGAGGAAACCTCCATCCCCGGCTTCGGCAAGTTCAAGGTGAAACACACTCCGGAACGTGAAGCACGCAATCCGGCAACCGGTGCGACAATCAAGGTCGCTGCGGCGAAGAAGTTGACCTTCACGCCCGGGAAGGCCCTGAAGGACGCCCTGAACCATTAATGAGCATGCGCAGTCCGTAGCGCATCAAATCGCCTGATCCGGAAGAGAGGCCGCGAAGAGGGGCCAGACGCGTAGTAAGTGGTAATCTCACGGTAATTGTTTTACATCATCATGATCCGATGAGGCCTTTCTCCTCGTCGAGCCCGAGCCTGTACTGCGTCCCGGCTCGACTTGAGAAATAGAAAAGCTGGGCGACCCTTGCGTACAAAGATCGTGCCAAGCTAGGTCCCTAGGCCACCTCGCCGAAACGAGGGCGGGTCTTGCGAACCCAATTGCGACACGCAGGAAGCGCTGACTTACAACTGCGATCCAGTGACGATTTGCCGACTAAGCGACCGGCTACCAGCTGTATCCATCCGGCGAGGGCCGCGGGGGTTATGATTTCGGCTCGTCCGCCATGATGCGCTCGATTTTTTCCGGATCGCATTGCTCGTCGATCAGGAATTGCCGGACCCCGCCTTCCCAGGTGCGAATGTCGGCGATAAATTCCTTCAAGCTTTCGATGCCCCGGTCGGTGAATGTCGTGATGCCCTCTTCGCTTCCGTCGTGGGCGTGGATCATCTCGCCGTAATCGATGTTGTCGGAATTGCTGGCGATTTGCTGGAGGAGTTCAATGTTCTCGCCGATCAGCGAGGCGACATAGTCGATCGTGTAGACATGCGTCGGGCGCGCCATCAGGCTGCTTTCTGGCAGACGTGGCCTGGGGAAGACCAGTTCCACGGCAACAGCTCCGGCAGCCGCGATACGGGGATGCCAGGCATGCGAGCGAGCACGTCCGCCAGCCAGGCCTGCGGATCGATGTCGTTCATCTTGGCGGTGACGATCAGAGAATACATGAAGGCGGCACGCTCGCCTCCGCGCTGTGAGCCGGCGAATAGCCAGGACTTTCTTCCGAGAGCGATCCCGCGCAGGGCGCGCTCTGCTGCATTGTTGGTCAGACATAGCCTGCCGTCATCAAGGAACCGGGTGAAGGCCTCCCAGCGTCCCTCCTTCTCGAACATGTAGTTGATCGCCTTGGCGACGGGATTGTGCTTCGACATCTGAGCCTGTTGTGCCCTGAGCCAGTCGTGCAATTCCTCGACGCGTGGGCGAGCATGCTCCTGCCGAGCGGCAAGCCGGTCCTCGACGGACATGCCGTTTATTCCGCGCTCGATGTCGAAGAGCGCGTCAATGCGGGCCACGGCCTCAAGCGCGACAGGCGATATCTCATGGGCGGGCTTGCCCTTGCGCACGTTGCCGGCGATGTCAGCCAGTTCGAAGAACTTGCGCCGCGCATGGCTCCAGCAGAGTGCACTCTTGACCGGCCCCGGGCTTCGATCGGCACGATAGAGATCGTTATAGCCGCCGTATGCATCGGCTTGGAGGGTGCCATGCCACCCGGCGAGATGTCGATTGGGATGGGTCTTCTCGCGATCGGGGGAGAAGTAGAAGAGCGCCGCAGGCGGCGCGCCGCCTGCAAACGGACGATCATCGCGCACATAGGTCCATAACCTTGCCTGCCGTGTTGCTCCCCTGGCCAGGAGCGGCACGGTGGTGTCGTCACCATGCAGCCGAACGGCTGCCAGCACATGGGCACGGATCAGGTCATGGATCGGCTGCAGCGCCGTCGCGCAGGCCCCGACCTGGTCGGCCAGCGTGGAGAGGCTGAGATCGACGCCTTCCCTGGCGTAGCGCTCAGCCTGGCGGTTCAAGGGTTGATGCTGGCCGAACTTCTCGAACAGGATCGTCGCCAGCAGGTTCGGTCCCGCCCATCCGCGCGGTGTCGCATGGAAGGGAGCCGGTGGCTGGCTGATCTTCTCGCAGTCCCGGCAGGTGAACTTCTCGCGCACCGTCTGGATCACCTTCCACTGGCGCGGAATGATCTCCAACGTCTCGGTGATGTCTTCGCCCATCTTCACGATCCGGGCCGAGCCGCAGCAGTTGCATTGCGTGGGAGCTTCGATGACCAGGCGCTCGCGCGGCAGGTGCTCGGGAAACGGCTTGCGGGTCGGTTGGCGGCGTTCGAAGGCGGAGACATTTGTGATCTTCGCTGCCACGCGTTCCGCCGCGATCTCGTCCTCGGTGGCATCGGCTTCGAGTTCTTCGAGCTGCAGCTCCATCTGGTCGATCAGCCGGGCACGCCGTTCCGAACTCTGGCCATATTGCTCGCGACGTATCTTGGCGATCTCGAGCTTGAGGTGCCGGATCATCGCCTCCGATGTCGTCACGACGGCGCGCACCTGTGCGAGATCGGCCTCGGCGGAGGCGGCACGCGCTTCCGATGCCGCGAGCGCAGCGCGCAATCTGGCTATCTCCGAAGCAGCATCATCCATGGCCGAAAGCTATCATGGAACACGCCGAAAGCCCAACAAAAACAGTGGAGTCTAAGCGATCAGCCTGCCTTGGAAGGCCGTTGCGTCCAGCGTGGATTGCGCCAGTCGATCCCCTCCAGGAGATATCCCAACTGCGCCGACGATACGGGCACGGCGGAGCCATTTTGACTTACCGGCCAGATGAACTTGCCAGCCTCAAGGCGCTTCATGTAGAGCGACATGCCAATCCCGTCATGCCACAGGACCTTGATCAGATCGCCCTTGCGACCCCGAAAGCAGAAGACCTCTCCGCCATGAGGATCGCGGCCAAGGCCTTGCTGAACCTTCAGCGCCAAGCTGTTCATGCCGCAGCGCATGTCCGTAACCCCACCCGCGATCCATACCTTCACCCCGGCTGGAAAGGCGATCATGAGGCATCCACGACGGGCAACAGGCGGGCAAGGATGGCTGGGTCAAGCGAGGACGGGATCGTGAGCCGTCGGCCGTTCGGCAGGCCGATCTCGATCGTCTTGTCGTCTTCAGGCTGCGGCGGTGAGGTCATCTCGGATGATGCCGCCGACGGCGGCGAAATCGATAGCGGCACGAAGCCTGTTGACGCGGAGACGCTCAGAAGCCCGCTTCGGTATTGACGACGCCAGGTCGTCAACAGTGAGCGCGACAATCCATAACGCCGTGCCGTCGCCGAACCCTGCCGAAAACCCTGCAGGCTTTCCTCGACGATCCGGACCTTCTCTTCGTCCGACCAATCCCGACGACGGCCAAGGTCATCGGCGGACAAGACTTCAGTGGGGGAAATGATTGTAGCGTATGACATAAGGCATGGACTTAAAGCCAATCAGCTAATCACGGCAGACGGCCTTCGCCGGAGGCATACTACCAGCTTTAGCAGTCGCTGATTAAAACATCGCGAATGCATGAGGATTGCGCTGTCGGGAGTGTCGACCGAATCTGACCGAGAAAGCGGCGGCACATGCTCCGCATCTTGAGCACTTCCCTCAGTCCGAAGGAAAGTTTTCGGGAATTAGGGCAGCTTGATGGGCCGACATGCTCTAGCTGTCGGCCCCATCGTTGCTTGTCTAAGCGGCACGTAGACCTAAGTCGCCTGAATTCCTGTGTTCGACGATCTGGTCCCCTTCTCGGATGGTGGCCCTTCTATTCAATTTGAAGCGGTTCACCAGATGGGCCAGCAAATTGGATCCCTCGGCCAGTGTGTGGCTAACGGCTGTCGTTTCTTCAACCATCGCAGCATTCTGTTGCGTCATCTGGTCGATACTGCTGACTGCAGCGCTGATCTGGCTCAGTCCAAGCGCCTGTTCGGCAGCTGCAGTCGCAATGGCATCAACGTTGCTGTTGATTTCAGAGACGAACTCCTCAATTGAACTCAGAGCCGTACCAGTTTCATTCACAAGTCGGACACCGGACGCGACTTCTTCCGCTGATTTGCCGATCAGCTCCTTGATCTCTCGGGCCGCGACGGCCGAACGCTGAGCCAGCTCGCGCACTTCCTGGGCAACAACCGCGAAACCCTTACCGGCATCACCAGCTCGAGCGGCCTCTACGCCGGCATTGAGCGCAAGAAGGTTCGTCTGGAAAGCAATCTGATCGATTACGCCAATGATCTGGGTGATTTCGTCTGAAGCGGCCTGAATGCGGCCCATCGCTTCGACGGCGTCGCGGACAACTACTCCAGAGGCCGATGCGCAAGCCTTCGCGTCGACAACCAGCTTGCTGGTATCCTGCATGCGCGATGACGAGAGTTTAACGGTTGAGGACACTTGTTCCAGTGCCGCGGAGGTTTGTTCGAGTGCTGCAGCCTGCTGCTCAGTCCGTTTTGCCAGATTGTCAGATGCCTCGCGCATTTCTTGCCCGTTGTTCTGGAGGGCCTGAGTCTGTTGGAGAACTTGCTCGAGTGTGGCCTGGAAGGTGGCGATCGAGTTGTTGAAGTCGTGGCGGAGAGGCTCGAAGTCGGCCGGGAACTTCTCGTCAATCGTAATGCGAATATTGCAGTCGGCGAGCCGCTTCAATCCGGCACCAAGCTCTCGCACGACCACGCTTAGATTTTGCGCATGCAGTTCCTGGGAGCGCTGCGACTCTTCGCGTTCGCGATCGATTATCTGGCGTTGGAGTTCGGCCGCAGCAAGCCGCTCCTGAACTCTCTCATTGACGGAGTCACGCAGTGAAACAAGCGTTCTTGCCATGTCTCCGACCTCGTCTCCACGGTTTACATCCGGTACAGCGGCTGCGAAATCCTCGGCAGCAATCTTGTTCATCGCCGTTTGTAGGTGCCGAATGGGACGGGTAACCGAGCGGATGATAGACAGTGCTCCAATGACCATAAACAGGCAGCCTGCAGCTGCTATTGCAGCGGTCTTCTTGGCACTTGCCCAGACCTTGGCGTCCAGATCATCCACGTAAACGCCATTGCCGATCACCCACCCCCATGGCTCGAACAGAGTAACGTGGGACAGTTTGCGAACAGGTTCATCAATGCCCGGCTTCGGCCAGCGATAATCTACAAAACCGCTCTTTTCAGCTTTTGCGACATTGACGAATTCAACCCAAAGGGCTTTGCCGTCTGGGTCCTTCATGTCCGTGACGTCTTTCCCATTAAGCTCAGGCTTTATGGGATGCATCAGGACAACCTGTTGAAGGTCATTCACCCACAGGTACCCACTCTCTCCGTAGCGAACCGCTGCGAGTTCCGCTAAGGCAGCCTCGCGTGCTTCATCTTCTGAGAGAGCTCCATTTTGTACGTCAGCAAATCGTTTCTGGACGATGGACACGGCCACTTCATCTACTGTTCGCAGAAGATCTTTGCGTTCTTCGAGCAATTGGTCAGCGGTTGTCGACAGCGTGACTGCCATAGCAAGAGTGACGACGAACAGTGATAGTCCAACCAGCAGATAAAGCCTGGTGGAGATGCGGAAGAGTGACATAGCGACTCCAAGTGCTGCGGGAATCGGTTCCTACAGTTACAGTCTTGGCGCATCGCCATATGGCCGCCACCAACGAGTATCGATGCTGTAGGAGCCCCCCCCCTAAATTGACATGTCATATTTAATGCACGTCCGTTTAATTTGAATTAATTCAATCGAGGCTGCTGATTGTTTGTATCCATCCGGCGTAGACCGCAGGGGTTATGATTTCGGCTCGTCCGTCATGATGCGTTCGATCTTTTCCTGATCACATTGCTCGTCGACAAGGAACTGCCTTACACCCCCGTCCCAGGTGCGGATATCGGCGAGGAACTCCTTCATGCTCTCGACGCCCCGGTCGGTGAATGTAGTGATGCCCTCTTCGGTGCCGTCATGGGCATGGATCATCTCGCCGTAATCGATGTTGTCCGAGTTGCTGGCGATTTGCTGGAGAAGTTCAATGTTCTCACCGATCAGCGTGGCGACATAGTCGATCGTGTAGACATGCGTCGGGCGCGCCATCAGGCCGCCACCTGCCGGGCGCTTCCGGCGGACCAATTCCACGGCAATAGTTCCGGCAGCCTTGATACTGGAAGGCTGGGCATGCGGGCGAGCACGTCCGCCAGCCAGGCCTGCGGATCGATATCGTTCATCTTTGCCGAGACGATCAGGGAATACATGAAGGCAGCACGTTCGCCTCCGCGCTGGGAACCGGCGAATAGCCATGCCTTTCTTCCCAGAGCAATACCGCGCAGGGCGTGTTCGGCGGCATTGTTCGAAAGGCAAAGCCTGCCGTCGTCGAGGAACCGGGTGAAGGCTTCCCAACGTCCGTCCTTCTCGAACATGTAGTTGATCGCCTTGGCGACGGGATTGTGCTTCGACATCTGGGCACGCTGGGCCGTGAGCCAATCGTGCAGCTCCTCGACGAGTGGACGAGCATGTTGCTGTCTCGCTGCGAGCCGCGCCTCGGCAGGCATGCCGTTTATGCCGCGTTCAAGGTCGAAGAGCGCATCAATGCGGGCAACAGCCTCAAGCGCGACAGGCGATATCTCATGGGCGGACTTGCCCTTGCGCACGTTGCCGGCGATGTCAGCCAGTTCGA
>NZ_JAGGCS010000012.1 GCF_022884085.1 Paenirhizobium cremeum | reverse complement strand
GCCGCAGGTTCAAATCCTGCCCCCGCAACCAATAATCCCTGTGATCCCAAGAGCCCCCACCGCGGGGCCTTTTGCGTTCCTGAACGCCATACACACTCTGAACGACGGGGATCATCTACATCCGGGCCTTCGATGGCTTCGGCGGTCTCCCCAAACGACAAATGCTTCGCTTTTACGCGCATGTCATCGGAGACCGATGCATGGCGTTCTCTTATTCACTCCGGTAGAGCATCGTCCGCGTCGCCGAGCTTCCCGTCTGCTTTCTCCTTCAGGGTATCGGCCTGTTCTTCCAGCCGCCCGATCAGTCTTCTGAGTTCCTTGTCGTCGAGATTCTCTATTCCGACAAAGGAATTCTTCGCATGGCTGCTCAGGATGAGTTCGTCGAGTTTGGCTTGCAATGCTCGTCCATCTCGGTTCTGCGAATTTTGAAGAACGAAGACCATCAGGAAGGTTATGATGGTGGTCGCGGTGTTGACGATGAGCTGCCAGGTTTCCGAATAGTCGAAGATTGGCCCGCTGATTGCCCACACGACGATAAGAGCCGCGGCGGTGGTAAACACGATCGGCTTGCCGGTCCATTCGGCGATGACGCCGGCAAAACTCTCGAAGATCCCTTGCTTGTTCCTTCTTTTTGACATCGCCCAATCTCCGGCTTGAACCATTGTTGAACGCAGGAGCGGTCGGAAAGGTCCCGCGTGCGCGGATGCCCGATCAGGGAGGAGGCTCAGTATCGCTTTCTCATTCCTCGAAAACGGGGACTTCCTCCCGTATCTCCTCTGAAGTACCCAATCCTTTCGTTCTTGAAACGGCTTAGCCATCCGCCGGGCGTTTTCATGAGCCCGAGCTTACTTCAAAAATGGATTATTTGAATGCTGCGCGGTCAACGGCAAATGCTTGCTATCTTCACGGCTCGATCGTTCCGATCCGCTTGTGACACGAGAAATGAAGAGGTGCTGCTTTGTGACTTTCTGGAGGCTTCGATGGCCGCGCTGGCAGGCGCCAACCTCGTGTCGAGCCGGTTCCTCCAGGGAAAGGAATGCCTATGGGCAATAGGAATTCCTTCCCCGAAGAGTAGCGGCAGCCGCCTCGTGGCAACAGACCAGCGATTTCAGCCAGCCTGCAAGCCCGCAGCGACGTCTTCGTCCTACCGTCCACCAGAAAGAGCGTTTACCGATTCGACCCGGCAGCCGAGCAAAACGGTCAGCTAATCGATGTGTGGAGGGGACGCCGCCGAGATCGAATGGCCGTTCCATAGGGATCGACGGCGCAGCGAGGAAGGTAAGGGGAAGCTATCCGGCCGTGGTGATCAGCAGGTTGTAACGTCGGCTATCCATCATTTCCTGCTTCAGGATGACCCTGTCCAATCCGTACATGATGTATTTTTCCCGCCCGGCTCCCATGACATTCTCGATCTCCGCCAGATCGGCGGTATCGACCTCCGGCCGGACATGCCGGACGAGCTGCATGGATTGATTGAACATTTCACCGAGATGGGAAGGGTCCAAGAGGTTGTACTTGATCCTTATGAAGCTGACCCGCCGCCCCGCCCCCCTGATCTGCAGGAAGATCGAGTTCGACGTGTCCGCAAAGGCGGTGGTTGCCGTGCATTCCCAGGCACCCCCGCTCGCCGGTGTAAAGACGGGATCGGCAGAGGGGCTGATCGATTTCAGGCCGAGGCAGGTTTCTTCGGGAGTGCGGTCAGGTGCCATCGGTAAAATGCGCACCGCATCAGAGGCCGCAAACGAGCGGGCGAGGATGGCCGGTCGGGCGGAAGAGCTCTTCGCCCGGCCTGTTTTCACAACGGTCGTCTCCTGCCTTGGGGCAAGATCGATGTTCAGCATGGCGGCGATCCTCATGAGGTTGCGTCCGCCATTGGCGAGCAGGACGGTTGCCGTAACTGGAATCGTGAAGACAAGGAAGAAAACCAGGAACGGTGTCCAGGCCGGTTTCCGTGGTTTGCTCGGGCTATGCGCCAATGGTTCAGGCGTCATTCTGGGAACCGCTCGATTGTCTGCCGGCCAAACTCCGGTCGGGCGATGCATGACCTTGCCCAAGGCGCATGCCGTGAGCCTTGTTTCATGACGGATGGAGCAGGGAGGGCACGCCCTCCGCAATCTTAAGCACCGAAAGCTTACCAGAAAGATACGCCCCTGTGTCGATGCCAATGCGCGAAGGTCCGAAATCCGGTTCCGAAACGGGAGAGTGACCGTGGATGACGGTGAGCGGCAACTGCGGTCCGGTGGCGAGGAAAGGCTCGCGGATCCAGAGCATGTCCTCGTCGGTCTGCTCTTGCAGGGGAACGCCCGGGCGAACCCCTGCATGTACGAAGAGATAAGGGCCGACACGCAGGCTGATGGGCAAAATCTCGATCAGGGACAAATGCCGTGCGGGAATAGCCTGCGAGAGGACACGGGCCACCTCTTCCGGCCGGCCCCGGCCCCGCGTCAGCAACTCGTCGATATCGATGCCGTAGGAAAGCATTGTCTGGCGGCCGCCGAAGTCTAGCCAGTCCAGATGGTTCATCGGATCCCTGGCGAAGGCGGCGAAGATCGAATCGTGATTGCCGCACAGCGGCAGCCTGCGCATCCGCTTGTCTTGATTGGGGCCGCTCAGATGATTGAGAACGCCGGCGGATTGTGGCCCCCGGTCGACGTAATCGCCGAGATAGATGACGAGACCCGGCGTTTCACTTGCGAGTATGTCCTCGCGAATGCGCTCTTCCGCGGAAAGAAGTTCGTCGAGGCAGCCATGCACGTCCCCTATCGCATAAAGCGTGTAGGGCGGTAGGGCCTCGCCGAGGTCGATGCGCCGACGGCGGATGGCTGGCGCTTCCTCCTTCGGCGGAGTTCCGAAGAGTGATCTCCAGATACTAAGCATTCACTCAGAAATCCCTGTTTGACCGAACCCTGCGACGCGTCCCGTTAAATCCGGCATATCGCAGTGGAACCTCCTGCACCGCGGAGATGGCAATTCCGCGGACATGGAAACGAAGCGAGCCGATTCCGCCGTCGTAAGGTCGAAGACGCGAAAGGAAAGCTCTGACAGAGGATGCAGGCTTCGGCAACCCGGCACGGCGCAGGAAGATGCGTGCATCGGCCGTCGTGTGGAAAGGCCATCCGGTAAATGCGCAATGAATCGAACCGGAAACAGACCGACCTCGGCTTTTCGCGAGGATCGGTCCGGTCGCGTCAGCCTCGAGATCTTGGCGTCATCATGCCGTATGCTCTGTGTAGGAAGGGTCAGGCGAGCATCTCGAGAATCGAGTTGCGCACGTAACCGCGCAGTCTCTCCGCGCTTGCGGCAACGTCATCGGATGGCTTGGCCGGATCGAGCTTCCGGTTGAGGAGGCTTTCGAGTTCCTGCTTGTTTTCGGCCACGTAGATGCCCTCGCGCCGGCGAAGCTGGGAAACGGTCGCAAGTTGATGATCGTTGCGATGTTCGCCCAGGGACGATAGCCGCGGCATCAGCACGATCGGCTTGGCATATTTGTAGGCTTTCAGCACCGTGCCGATCCCGGCATGGGAAACGATGACCGAGCAAGCCTTCAGCCTGCTGTCGAAATCCGACGCCTCGACCGTCGAACTCCACTCCATGTTTTTCGGAACATAGGTGCCGACTCCGGTCTGGGCGAAGACATCGTGCTCGAGTGAAGGCGCGAGCTCATCGATCATGCGGATCAGCCGGTCGAAGGGAAGTTGGGTGCCGACGGTGACGACGATCATAGCAGCGCTCCATGATAGCTCGGACCTGTCGTATCGCTCAGATGCTCCCATTGCGTCAGCCATTTGTCGGAAAGATAGCGGGCTATTTTCCCGGACATGGATAGCTTTTCAACATTCGCGAAACTGTCGATCCAAATCGTCTTGGCACCGATGAGCTTGCCGAAGGCAATGCAGATGATTCCCGGGGCCGCGCCGGTGGAAATGATTACCTTGGGACGACGGGAAAAGACGATGCGCGCGCATTGGCTGATACAGGTGAGGGTAAGGAGTGGACGATTGCGGTTGCAATCGGCAACCACATGACCGTCAATTTTTCCCGCCTGCTTGAGCAGTTCTGCCTTTGTGGTCACGAAGACCGGCGACATGTCTTCGAAGGCTTCCGATACGAGCAGCAATTGCTGCCAGTGACCTCCGCTGGATGCGACCGCAAGAATGGTGTTCTTCATGCTCGTAACCCATGATTGGTTGATGTTGAAATCCCGGAAGGACACACTTGGCATCCTGCAAGGAGCCGGCGTGCAAAAACCCGCATGACAGGATGACGACCGGGGTGCACAGATAGGCGAGCGACGCTCTGGATGGAGATACGCGATAAGCCCTCCGAAACTGTTGCTCGAATCAATCGCAAAAGATCGGCCTTTTTGGGGTTATTGAAATCGGTGCGATCATTCATCGGGAAACCCACCGCGTCGCGGAAAACCGCAGCCGACCAGCCTTTCGCGCTGAACGGCTTGGGCCCCGCGGCGTTTTGCGGTTGCGGCATGTCGATGGTAACCCTCATCGTCCACTCTTTACAAAGCGAGTTACTCTCACGGCGCGTGAAGCGACCGTTTACCGTCAGGCTTTCCGAATTTTATACTAACTTTTGTTTCTCATGGATTGGGGCTTGTCAATATGTTGCGTTGCAATATCATCTTTCATGTGAGTGCCGAAATCAGGATGTCGATAAGGTAATTTATTGATTTTACTGATTTTTATTGGATGTGATGCCGAATTGGCCGTTGCGTGAATGCTCACGATAATAGTGTTGCAATCCCAAAAAAGGACGTTGGCGCAGGTTGTGTCCGGACTATATTTGCTGCGTCGCAGTTGATCGGGGGCTGTGCGAAAAAGAGGCAGGCGCGGCATGGAAACGGTGCGGAGTTTCCTCAGGGGTGCCATGCGAAAGGCGGTCACAATGCACCGCTTCGAGATGGGAGAAGATGTCGGGTTTTTGTTTGGCAGAACCGGCTGAATAATGGAATGCGGCGGATATATTCGGGGCGAGTGAATGCGAACAAGTGAAAGACGTCTTGCTGCGGAACCGGATAGGAAAACGGTATCGAGATCGCGGTTCACGTTTTTCCTGACAGGCGTTTTCTGGTTCAGCATCGCTGTCTGCCTCTTGAACTATGGCGCCAACGATCCGATTACCGTCGCCATGGGGACGGGGCTCGTTTATATCCTTCTTCTCTTGACGGCGATCTCGGCCGGTATTTCCGAAAATGCCCGTTTGCCGTTGTCGATCTGCCTTCTCGTGCTCCTGGCAATTCTAGCGTGGGTGTTGTTTCAGATCGCGCCATTGCCGGAAGGTTGGCCGATCCATCCCGCCTGGCTCGAAGTCCGCAAGTTGAACCCGGAGATATCAGGAAGTATCTCGGTGACGCCTGGCGACGATCTCGGCGCCTATCTCAAAATTGCTCTGCCGTTCGGGGCCTTCATGCTGTCGCTGCTCCTCTTTGGAACGGATCGGCTCGCCGAACGTGCATTGAGGCTCTATGGCATCGTTGGAGGTGTCGTCGCAATCTTTTCGATCATCCAGTTCGTCTTCTGGCCGAAGACACTGCTCTTTGTCGAAAAGGCCGCTTATCTGGACAGCCTTACCGGCTTCTTCGTCAATCGTAATACCGCCGCCACGTTCTTCGGGATCGTCTCCCTTCTGTTGTTTGCTCTGTTGTGGCGCTCGACCAAGGACGTGCAATTCCGGCGTCTCTTCGCTGCCCTTCTTCAACCCGGGCAACAGTGGCACAAAGGCAGCGTATCAGGATGGTCGAACCTGATCTATGCCCTGCTGTTTGTGATGACCCTCCTCGCATTGGTCATGACCAAGTCGCGTGCGGGCGTTGGCGCGACCTTTGTCAGCCTATCCTTGCTGGGTATTCTGTTGGGGGCGACCCGCTACAGCCGCATGGGTACAGCAGGATTTACCCGTCGACCGGAAGGACGGTTGCTGAGGCGTCTGTGGCTCTTTGCTGGCCTGCCTTTGGTGTTTCTGGCCATTCTTGGGGTGATCGGCGGAAATGTTGTGTTGCGCGCCGATGTTCGCGGCGCGGAGGATCCGCGATTCTGCGCTCTGCCAGGGATCGCCGCGAGCGTGAGGGATCATTTCCCATGGGGGGGCGGTCTTGCCTCCTTCCAGGAGATATTTCCCGCCTATCGCAATCCTTCATGCGGTGTGTTCGGTGTTTGGGACAAGGCACACAATGTCTATCTTGAAGGCACGCTTGGCCTCGGAATCATGTTTCCGATCGCTTTGGTCATTGTCGTTGCAAGTCTGGTTTATATATTCGTTCGAGGAATCCGCGAGCGTCGCGAATACAGGTTTGCGGGATGTCTTGGACTGGCGACGCTACTGCTCGTCGCCCTGCATTCTGCGGTGGATTTTTCGCTGCAGATTCCGGGCTTTGCCCTGGCGTTTTCTCTGATGCTCGCGCCGCTTGTGACCATATCTCTCGGCAAATCCCAGAGCACAGTTCCGCATTCCGCGTCCTCGCGTCGCGGGATGCGACGAAAGCGGAGTGCGTCCGGCGCTGCAAATCCGCCCGTTGCGGAACCTAGCCTTTTGCGAGGGGGCTGATGTGGCGCGTGTAATACCAGCCGGGTGAGTCGGCGTTGATCAGATTCTCGTACATGGAACGCGGAGCGACCAGAGACTTTGTTTCGCCGGTGCGAAGTTGAATATAAAGCAGGTGAGACCGGTCGTCATAAGACGCCGAAGCAATGAGGCGTGACTTGACTTCTGTCTTTTCCATCGACACTCCCATTTCGCCAAAAAAAGGGGTTCGTTTTCGCTAGGGTGCAAAGCACCCCCGGCTTTCCTCCAGAAGCAGCATCAGTCTCCATGGTTTACGATAGGTTGTCAATTGTCGGCGGCACCCTGCTCGTGCCTTACCTTCATGAAACTATTGAAGATACGATTCCACCCGAAAAGCGGGCGATTGGCTTTTCGGTAGGCTGCGTTATTTCGCTCCCGCAAGCCCTATCATATAGTTGTTCTTGCTCCAGTCGAAAGCAGACGCTGTGGTGCGCAATTGCGTCGTCAAGCCAGGGTCGCTAACGGAAAAATGTTGGCTGAGGGGCAGCATCCATTCCGACATCGCCCTTTCCTTCATCTGCTCCATTCCTGTCCGTTTCGCGATCAGTTCCGGCTGCTCGAAAGCGGCGACCGAAAATCGCGCGGTGGCCGCAAGACGTTGTTCAGACACATCGGAGAGCGCCCGGTTGTTCTTATCGGCCAGCACCACCAGGATTGTCAGCGCCTTCATGGCGAAGCTCTGGTAGCTGAGAGCCCTGCCGCCGCGCGCGAGTTCCATTGGAAAGCTGCCGTCGGTGTCGCTTTCCGCAAGGCCGGTCTGCAGGACGTTCATGGCCCAGTCGAATTTGCGTTCATCCTGCGTAAGCGCTGCCGCAAGCCCGACAGCCGAAGCTCCCCAATACCGGGTATTGGCATTTCGATCGAGCCATTGGTCTTTCTTGGGGCGAGGCGGGGAAGGGGGCGTAAATTCGGAGACGATCGCGTCGCCGAGTTGATCGAGCCAGCCTTCTACCAGCTTCCGCTGGTCTGTTGTCGGTGCACCCAGCTGGAAAGCGACCGCATAGGCATCGGTGAAGGTCTTCATATTGAATACTGTAATCAGGATTGCCTGTCTGCGCCCCTTTGGATCGTTGTCGTCGAGATTGCCGAGCAGCGCATGCGCTTTGGCCCAAACCGCAAGTTGGCGCATAATGCAGGGACCGATTCGCCCACGGTCGCCAGGGGAATTTATGGCACGCCGGATCATGAGTTTTAGAGACGCCGCGGCATCGTCGATCGGTTTGTTGCGTTTGACATAGGCCGCCATCGCTTCCTTATCGACGACGGACTGGGTCGGTCCGGGCTTGTAGAAGGTACCGATATTCGACATGTCCACCATCGGCGGAACAGGTTTGCTGCAGACGAAGGGTTCGTCGTACCGTTCGGACGTGGGAGGAATTTCAGAAAGCACGAGCGGATAGCGTAAGTCGCCGGCATGGGAAGGGATAGCCGTCGACCAGAGGGACAGCCCGATCGCGCATGCCGCAAACCTCCGCAGGAACCTGCCAAACTTCGAAGAGGCTGTTTTCACTCGATTCGCCCTTTTGCTTGACGTGGAAAGACCTTGGACTTCCGGATCGTTTCGTCGGCAGCATAGTGTCGAAACGAGACATTATCTTGTCAAGCAATGAAGAGAGCGCCTCTTTGCTGCATATCAGGAAGGACGCCGATGACCCGCGTTTTCCGCGTCCTCTTGTTCGTTGGCCCGCTCATGAGGGCTCCAGCCCGATCCTGCCCAGAATTGGACGAGGCTCCGAAAGCGGTCACTTACGACCGATATCGTACCACTGGCGCGGGTTTTCACCCGACTGGATCTTGAGCAGACGCAAGTCGGTTTTGCGCCATTCCTTGATGGTGTTGGTCCGATTGTCGAGGATGAGATCGCCATCCGACGTCGCAACCGCAAGCACGGCATGGCCTTCGCCGTCGAAGGTTCGTGCAACCACGAGGCGCAATGCCTGGGCCGGCCAACCGGCGTCAATGAGGTGGCGACGCTTGGTCAGGGCGAAATCTTCGCAGTCCCCGGCCGCTCCCCCGATTTTCCATTCGTCGTTGCCGGCCTCGTCGCTCTGCGGTCGTATCGACCGGTTTGTCACCCGATTGATGCGCTGCAACTCCAGTTTCTTGGCGGGGGTGAGGTCAACGATATCGTTTCCCCGATTTCCGGCCTGACAATCGTCAGGATTCTGCACGCAGAAACGGACATGGGCGTAGGGCGCCAGCGTCGGTCGGCTGACAGCTATAAGCTGTATTGCCCGGTTTCGACCCAAGTCTTTCGTCAGGCCGCCGAGTGGAACTGCGTAAGAGTAAGATGCAAAACCGGCAGAAATTATCACTGCGAGTCCGACGGACAGCGCTTTGCTATAAAACATGTTCTTCCCCGTCTCTTTTACACTTGTTCAGTGCCCTTCATTGGGGAGACATTACAGAAATTGAATTTAATCCGGCTTAAGTCGATTGATGGCATTTTACGTTTTTTGCAGTTCCTAAGTGGACTCAATGCTGCACTGCGTATAAAGTCCCACCCAAATGGGGTACTGTGAGCATCCGCACCGTTCGGCGCTGCGGTGCAACGGTAATGTTTTCGCATTGCAGACGCGAAAAATGCATGTTTCTTGAGTGAGGGGATTGAACTTGAAGCTTTTCGCCGCCGGCCTGCTTTTGTCTACGTCAGTTGTTGCTCTTACAGGATGTACGGCCACGTCAAGCTCTGGTCCAACTGGCCGGGCAGTGGAAGAAAAGGCAACGGTCAAGGTGACCGATGCATCGTCCAAGCGGTCTGTCGGTATCGACTACGCCTTGGTGGATATAAATAAGGCTCTGCTTGCCTATGCTTCCGATACGACGACGGAAGCGGGTTTGGGTAGCCTTGGCAATTCGCGAGGTGGTCCGCCGAGCCTTCCGCTCGGAGCGGGCGACATCGTTCAGGTCGCAGTCTTCGAATCCCAGGCGGGCGGCCTCTTCATTCCTGCGGATGCGGGCAGCCGTCCCGGTAACTATGTAACCTTGCCCGAACAGACCATCGGGCGCGATGGCACGATCAGCGTACCTTATGCCGGCCGTGTCCGCGCTGCCGGTCGTCAGGTCGAGGATGTTCAGGCGGAAGTCGAGGACTTGCTGTCCAGCAAGGCGATCGAGCCGCAGGTCGTGATTACCAAGGTCAGCAGCAAGTCGGCTCAGGTGGCCGTTTTGGGTGATGTCAACGACCCGATGAAGGTTCAGCTTACTGATGCGGGCGAGCGTGTTCTCGATGCGATCTCCGAGGCCGGCGGTCTGAGTACGCCGAATGCGGAAACCTACGTCACCGTGCAGCGCCGCGGTCGTACCGCCCGCATACGTTTCGACAAACTTCTCGCGAACCCGGCCGAAAACATCTACGTCGCGCCCGGCGACACCATTATTGCCGAGCGCGAGCGCCGGACCTTCCTGGCCTTCGGTGCGACCGGCACGAACGGCAGGTTCGATTTCGAGGAAGAGAACCTGACGCTCGGCGAAGGCCTGGGCAAGGCGGGCGGCCTATTGGATTCCCGCGCGAATCCGGCACAGGTCCTGCTTTATCGTCAGGCGCCTCGCAAGCTGCTCGTCAATCTTGGTGTTGACGTTTCAAGATTCAAGGGTGACGAGATCCCGGTTGTCTTCAGGGCGGATCTGCGTGATCCGGCGGCGCTCTTCGCCGTCCAGAAGTTCCCGATGCAGGACAAGGACGTTCTCTACATCTCGAACTCCGACTCGGTTGAAATCATCAAGTTCCTCAACCTTGTCAATTCGATCTCCTCGACAGCTTCCGGCGTAAGTTCGGACGTAGTTTCGACAAGAGACGCGATTGAAGACCTCTAAGATGACAAAATTGCAGGATTAACTGAAAAAGAGTTTTGCTGTTGCTCGATGATGTTCCTGAAATATAAGAACAGCGCGAGCAAAAATAAGGAGCAAAGACGTGATGGACATGAAGACTGGCAAGTTTCTACTTTTCGCATTGGCGGGTGCCTGTGCAGTTCCCGTCACTGCTGGTGTCTCCTTCGCACAAGAGGCGTCGCAGCCGGCACCCCTTGGGGTCAGGCAGGGAGGTCCCTTGTCTCAGGCCGAAGTTCAGGCCTTCCTGAACGCGCCGCAATCCCTGCTGGTCGACACGATTTCGCCGGCCTCGCTGTCGCTGCAGGTTCGCGGTCTCGCGATTTCCAGTGAGGAAACGCTCGCGCCGCTGCTGGCACTGGTGTCCTCGGCCAACAACGAACAGATCGGCAGCATTGCCGCCGGTCTTGCGCGGGCTGTCCGCGTTTTGAGCGCGAGTACCGATCCGACTGACCTCGCCTATGCGGCGCGCATCCAGGAGGAGGCCGCAAAGGTCACGAATACGATTTTCCAGGCGGCGTTCGCCGGTGCGACCGGTGAAGTCGAGACTGCGGCGCTTGGAGCGGGGGCTGCGGGTGGTGACGACGGTGGCGCGGGAGCTCTGGGAGGCACTGGCGGTGGCGCAGGTGGCACCGGCGGTGGCACGGGTGCAGCCGCAACGCCGACATCGCAGGCGGGCGGGACATCGTTCTCGGGCGCATCCGGTGGCTTTTTTGCAAGTTCGGGAGGGGGCGGAACCACGACGACCGTCGTGAGCCCGAGCGGACTTTAAGTAATTCCGTCCAACAACTGGTCGAGGCGAGATCGTGCAGCTTTTGAACCGTGAACTATACGGTGAGTCAGTCGTCAACGGATCTCCGCGAGAGCATGATTCGGAAGTTATCGATGTCGAGGCCGTGTTTTCCATCGTGCGGCGACAATGGATTGTCGTCGCAGCCTGCATGGCGGCCGGGCTTCTTTTGGGCATCGTTTATCTGCTTTCGGCAGTGCCGCTCTATACCTCCCAGGTCAGCGTACTGATCGACCGCAACAACAAGCAGTTTGCCGATCAGCTCACCCTGGGCGGCGGCGTTATGGACGATGAGGGTTCCGTTCTCAGCCAGGTCGAGCTTCTGAAGTCACAGACCATTGCCCTTTCGGTGGTCGACAAGCTGAAGCTGGTCGACGACCCGCAGTTCAACGCGTCGTTCAAGTCTTTGTATAAGACGCTGTACCGGACGGTGGTCGGTATCGTGAACGTGTCCGAGTGGTTCTCTTCCGATGAGAAAGGCGCGGATGTCGATCTGGAACAGCGCAAGCTCGATGCCGCAGCCGGCGTCCGAAGCAATATAGCCGTGACACGCGTCGGCAGATCCTATGTGCTGACCGTCGAATATGTTTCGCCTTTCCCGGATCTTTCCGCCAGGGTCGCCAATGCAATCGGCGAGGCCTATCTCGAAGACAGCCTGAACTCAAAGTACGACGCAACGCGGCGGGCAAGCAACTGGCTTCTCGAGCGTATCGCGGAGCTTCGCCAGCAGGCCCTTGATACAGACCTTGCGGTCCAGAAATTCAAGAGTGCCAACGGCCTCGTGACGGCAGGCAATCAGCTGGTTTCCGATCAACAGCTCGCCGAGCTGAACAGCGCTCTGATTGTTGCACAGTCGGATGTCGCCAAGTCCCAGGCAAAGCTTCAGCGTATTGAGGAGATCATCGCCTCGGGCCAGACCGACGCCATCGTGACCGATGTGCTGGACAGCAGCATTTCCAACGAATTGCGGACGAAATACCTCAATGCCTCCAAGCTCGAGGCGCAGATTTCCGCCAAGCTCGGACCTCGCCACGTCCAGGCCGTCAGGCTGCGGGCGGAAATGGAGGAATACAAGCGGCTGATGTTTGATGAGCTCAATCGTATCGCGCAGAGTTATCGAAGCGAGGTTGAAGTTGCTCAGGCCCGCGAGAAGACCCTGGCGGCGAGTGTGGCTGACGCCACGGGGGTCAGTGCGAGCGCGAACGAAACCATGGTTCAGTTGCGCGAACTCGAGCGCGAAGCCGAGACCTATCGCAATCTCTATCAGACATTCCTGCAGCGCTACCAGGAAGCCGTACAGCAGCAGTCGTTCCCGCTGACGGATGCCCGAATCATCACGCGTGCTGCGGTTGCCACCCGACCGAGCCATCCGAAAAAGATCGTGGTGCTGGCAGGTTTTCTGGCTCTGGGCCTTTTTGCAGGCGCCAGTATCGGTGCCGTCAGGGAGTTCAGGGATCGCTTCTTCCGGGTTGGCGATCAGATTCGCTCGACGCTTGGTCTGGAATTCCTGGGTACCGCGCCGCTGATGGCGAACGACGACAACTCCCGCTACCTGTCCGAGCCGGGCAACGATCCGCGGGCGGTGGCGAAGTTCGGTCCGATTTACGACTATGTCGTGGATCATCCGCTGTCTTCCTTTGCGGAGACCCTTCGCAACAGCAAGATCGCCGTCGATCTGGCCTGCGCTGCAAAGAAGACGAAAGTCATCGGCATCGTTTCGACGCTGCCGGGCGAAGGCAAGTCCACGATTGCCGTCAATTTCGCCGAGCTTCTCGCGGCTCAGGGAGCGAGAACCACACTGATCGATGCCGACTTGCGTAACCCGGGCGCAACCCGGGCTCTCGCGCAGCATGCACAGAGCGGCATTCTCGAGGCTATCCTCGGCAGTCAGGATCTCGACCGTCTTTGCCTGGTGAATCCGCGAACCGGATTGCGGTTCCTGCCTGCCGTCATCAAGCAGCGTGTGCCGCATTCATCGGAGCTTCTGAATTCTCCCGGCATGAAGGCCATTCTTTCGCGGCTTTCGGAGAGCAACGATTACATCATCGTGGATCTGCCGCCGCTCGCGCCGGTCGTCGATGCACGCGCCTTCGCAGGCATGGTCGATGCATTCCTTCTGGTGGTGGAATGGGGCAAGGTCAGCAGGCGCCTTGTCCGCCAGTCCGTGGAAGCCGATAGCTACCTGTTCAACAAGTGCGTGGGCGTCATCCTCAACAAGGTCGACCAGGGCAAGCAGAAGCTCTATCAGAAATACGGTTCCTCGGAGTATTACTACCGCTCGTACTCTAAGTATTACAATGAGAATATATAGGCGTCTCCGGATAAACGACGCCATAGGCCTTCTTCTGATTTGTGTAGCCCTGGCGGTGATGCTTATCGCATTCATGAACTTGCGCCAGCGGCTTTACTTCACGGAAATCGGCCGCGTTGCGGGTCGCGTCGAAAGCGGAATTCCGGTCGGCGAAGACCGTATTTCACGCGCCGGGAACACCGCGGATGCCGTGGGCGGGCAGGGCGTGTGCCTGTCTGATGTCGTAAAGTCGGGTTTGACCGTTGAACTGAGACGGCTCGATGGGATCGACCAGATAAGGGACTTTCCGCAATGGGTGGAAATCGCAAACCGCACGGATGCATATCTGCTGCACGCTGTGTCATGTCTTCCGACCAATGGCAATTTCTGGCTGCGGATGGCCATGGTGCGGCAGGCCATCGCCGAAGTTCCGACCTCGCTTGAACATTTCATGCGGTTGTCGCAGCTTTATGCGCCCGCGGAAGCGGATGTCCTGCGTGCCCGTCTTCTGTTGCTCGGCCGTCTTTCCCCCATCGGTCTTTCGGCGCTTGCCCCAATCTGGAAGGCCGACGTGAAGGTGGCTTGCAGCCAACGCTTTTCCTGGAGTGTCAAAGGTCTCCCGCCCGCGCGACCGGAAGTCCGCTCCTACCTCGCCGAAATCGCTGGCGATGCAGATGGTTCCAGGCTTCCCTGGTGCCGGCCATAAAGCGGCACGCTGGCCGGTTCGAGTATCCAGCAAGAACGTAAATCGGGTTTGCCTTAGGAATAGCGCAAAATCAAACAGATAGAATATCGAAGTGGTCCCGCTTTCCTGGGGTGGCGCTTCCAGAAGGCCGCCGCGGTGAGCGCGTGATTAGCCGGCCGCTTCGAGCTGGGGAAGAAGGTTTCGGAGGTCGCTTCCGTCAACCACGCATTCCACCTCACGGGTGGCCGCCTCCGGCCTGACGACGCGACATTCCACATGCGGGCTGCGCAGGGCATTGTCGAGGGCCTTGAATGCTTTGAGGCCACAGGCTTGCCGCAAGCCTTCGCCGGTTACGCAGATCCTGCCTCGCTCCACCGGCGTCACACCCGCGAGCCGGAAATCCGATCCGTCATAACGGAATGTGCTGTTATCGATTACATGGAGCCGTCGCGTCGCCTGGAGTTTCAGCGGATAGGGGTCGGTCGCCGGTGCGATGCGCTCATATGTTTGGGCCGACCGATCGATACGGACCGGAACTTGCGTCCAGACCACTTCGGAACGTATGTCGAGCCGACGGTTCGACGATGTCTCTTGCGCCCATCCGGAAGAGAGGGCAATTCCCGCAGTCACCAGCAGGATCGCTGCTGCGAGTCTGGCAAGGAGATCAAGCAAGGCAAGCATTGTAATATCCCGATGACGATAATGGCATCGATACAATGCGGCCGGTTCATACGCGGTTCCGAAGATCGCTCTAATTTAAGTGATCCGGCACATTACACGACGGCGTTGGCTGCGCGCGAATACAGCCATTCTTGGCCCAATCGAACTGAAGCATTTCCCGTATTGTCGGTTACTTGCGATGACAGTCCGCGACAAGGCAAGGATAAGGGACCCGCAAGCAAGCCGGCGGCCTTAGATGGACCCTGACCGCAAAGGAAGCGCTCAGTCGCTTTCCCGGCGGTGAGATGACTCCGTCTTACTCGCAATCCTCGGACCAGGTTCGCTGCTCGCCCCGGAACGTACAGGGGCTGTTGCCCTGTCTTGTATTCTGGCGGTAGTAATCCCGTCTTGCCCGCTGGGAATCCTTGCCTGCGCAACGGTCGGGCATGCGCTGGCAATCGATATAGTTCTTGTCGCTGACGCGCGGATTACGCGGTTCAGCGGCTTGTGTCGGAACCGCCGCAGAAACGACGAGAGCGGTTGAAAGAACAAGCGCTAAAAGTTTCATCGGCTCCCCCTGACATTCCTGTTCTTCTTTATATGGGAGGTCAACGCGGCATTTCCATGATGTTTCTTGTTCCCCGCCGGTCGGTTCTTCATGGAAGATATCCCCTTCGAAACGGCTGGGAGGGGGTGCCTGAGCGATCGTGTCGCTTACGGAGCGGAGGAAGATCTAAAAAAGCGCGCGCTGAAGAGCTGCGCGGATATCGCCGGTCATCAAATTTCCCACGAAATTAATGGAATTTGGACGATATGAAACGTTTAAGAAAACTGCGCGATGACGGAAATTTGGCCAAGATGGAGCAAAACTGCGGCAGAATCTCTCTTTACATCGTTTTTTTTACCGATAAGAAAAAGGCCAGAGCGCCTGCCGGGCGCGACTGGTCTGCGAAGAACAGTTGTCAAATCGCGACCAGGTCCGGCCCGGCGAGGCTTTCGCCTTCGTGGGCGTTTCCACGAACAGAACGGCGCTGCGCAGATATTGGGGTGCGTTGCGTCAGACAGAAACCGGTGGAACCGGCGCGGCCGGATTTCGCCAATGGGAGAACATCAATGAAATTGAAGATTGGCTTTGCTGCGGCTCTGCTCGCGGCCACATTCCTTTCTACCGCCGCCAGCGCCAAGACCTTCGTGTACTGCTCCGAAGGCTCGCCGGAAGGCTTCGACCCGGGTCTCTACACCGCCGGCACGACCTTTGATGCCTCGGCTCATCCGGTCTACAGCCGTCTGCTCGAATTCGAGCCGGGCACGACCAATCCGGTTGCCGGCCTCGCAGAAAGCTGGACCGTTTCCGAGGACGGCAAGGAATACCTCTTCAAGCTGCGTCCTGGCGTGAAGTTCCAGACCACCGATTTCTTCACTCCGACCCGCGAACTGAACGCTGACGACGTCGTTTTCTCGATCGAGCGCCAGATCAAGGCTGACCATCCTTGGCACCAGTACGTCCCGGGCACGTCCTGGGAATATGCTGCCGGCATGGGCTTCCCGGAACTCATCAAGTCCGTCGAGAAGGTCGATGACCTCACGGTCAAGTTCGTCCTCAACCGTGCTGAAGCTCCGTTCCTCGCCAACGTCGCCATGCCGTTCGCTTCGATCATGTCGAAGGAATATGCCGACAAGCTCGACGCCGAAGGCAAGAAGGAACAGTTGAACCAGATGCCGGTCGGCACTGGCCCGTTCATCTTCGTCGGCTACCAGCAGGATGCCGTCATCCGCTACAAGAAGAACGCCGACTACTGGGGCGGCGCTCCGAAGATCGACGATCTCGTCTTCGCAATCACCACCGACGCTGCCGTTCGCTATCAGAAGCTGAAGGCCGGTGAATGCCACCTGATGCCGTTCCCGAACGCTGCCGACGTTGAATCCATGAAGGCCGATCCGAACCTAAAGGTCATGGAACAGGAAGGCCTGAACGTTGCCTACCTCGCCTACAACACCACGCAGTCGCCCTTCGACAAGGTCGAAGTCCGCAAGGCGCTGAACAAGGCGATCAACAAGAAGGCAATCGTCGACGCCGTGTTCCAGGGCATGGCCACCCCGGCGAAGAACCCGATCCCGCCGACAATGTGGTCCTATAACGACAAGATCGAAGACGACACCTACGACCTCGATGCAGCCAAGAAGATGCTTGAGGAAGCCGGCGTCAAGGATCTGTCGATGAAGATCTGGGCCATGCCGGTGTCGCGTCCCTACATGCTGAACGCCCGCCGCGCGGCCGAAATCATGCAGGACGACTTCGCCAAGATCGGCGTCAAGGTCGAGATCGTCTCTTATGAATGGGCTGAATATCTCGACCGTTCCAAGGCCAAGGATCGCGATGGCGCGGCCATGCTCGGCTGGACCGGCGACAATGGTGACCCGGACAACTTCCTCGACACCCTGCTCGGCTGCGAAGCCGTCGGCGGCAATAACCGCGCCCAGTGGTGCAACCCGGAGTTCGACGCCCTCGTGAAGAAGGCCAAGGTCACCTCGGACAAGGCTGAGCGCACCAAGCTCTACGAAGAGGCTCAGGTCATCTTCAAGCGCGAAGCGCCGTGGGCAACGCTTGACCACTCCCTGTCCGTCGTTCCGATGCGCAAGGATGTCTCCGGCTTCGTCCAGAGCCCGCTCGGCGACTTCACCTTCGAAAACGTCGACATCGCCGAGTAATCGTCAGGATTGAACGGATCACCGCGGAAGCCACGCGCTTCCGCGGTGATTGCATGACAGCCCGGCGGTTGTTACCGTCGAGCCGGAGCTTCCGGAACGCAGTTGCTGCTTCCCGAGCAAGATCGGCCAGAGATCGGCCGACGATTACAGACCTCCAAGAAAAACATAAGCGGGTCCCTCATGTTTGGCTTTCTCCTGCGGCGGCTTGCCGTCCTCATCCCGACATTCATCGGGGTATCGATCATAGCCTTCGCCTTCATCCGGCTGCTTCCGGGCGATCCGGTCGCTCTGCTGTCCGGCGAACGTGTCATGTCGCCCGAGCGGCATGCCCAGATCAGCGCCCAGCTCGGCCTCGACCGGCCCCTGGTCATCCAGTATCTCGATTATCTGGGCGGCGTGCTGACCGGTGATTTCGGCTCCTCCATCGTCTCCAAGTCTCCGATCCTCGACCAGTTCATGTCGCTGTTTCCGGCAACGGTCGAGCTCTCCTTCTGTGCGATCATCATCGCGATCGTCCTCGGCATACCGGCTGGCGTCATCGCAGCGATCAAGCGGGGTTCGGTTTTCGACCAGTCGATGATGGGTGTGGCCCTCGTCGGCTATTCCATGCCGATCTTCTGGTGGGGCCTGCTGCTCATCATCCTGTTCTCCGGAATATTGCAATGGACCCCGGTGTCGGGCCGCATCTCGCTGATGTATTTCTTCCCCCCGGTAACGGGCTTCATGCTGATCGACTCGCTGTTGTCGGGCCAGAAGGGTGCTTTTTCGTCCGCGCTCAGCCATCTGGTCCTGCCTTCGATCGTGCTTGCTACCATCCCGCTCGCCGTCATCGCCCGCCAAACGCGCTCGGCCATGCTCGAAGTGCTCTCGGAAGACTATATCCGCACGGCTCGCGCCAAGGGTCTTTCGCCCTTCCGGGTCATCGGCCTGCACGCCCTGCGGAACGCAATGATCCCGGTCATCACCACGATCGGCCTGCAGATCGGCGTCATGCTCGCCGGCGCCATCCTGACCGAGACGATCTTCTCCTGGCCGGGCATCGGCAAGTGGATGGTCGATAGCGTCTTCCGTCGCGACTATCCGGTGATCCAGGGCGGCCTTCTTCTGATCGCCGGCATCATCATGGTCGTCAATCTCATTGTTGATCTGCTTTACGGCCTGATCAACCCGCGTATCCGCCACTAAGAGGTGAAAAACTCCATGGCTGAGACAACTCAAGGCCAGACGGTCTCAAGCGCGGCGATGCGCCGCCAGATGCTGGCCGAATTCTGGTTCTATTTCTCCGAAAATCGCGGGGCGGTGATCGGGCTCGTCGTCTTCATCGCGCTCGTGCTGGTCGCGATCCTTGCGCCGCTGGTCGCGCCCCATTCCCCGTTCGAACAGTATCGCGACGCGATTCTCCTTCCGCCGTCGTGGGTCGAAGGCGGCAACACCGCCTATTTGCTCGGTACGGATCCTGTCGGTCGCGACATTCTTTCCCGCCTGATCTACGGTGCCCAATATTCGCTCTTCATCGGTGTCTTCGTCACCACGTTGTCGCTGACCGGCGGCATTCTCGTCGGCCTGATCGCCGGCTACTACCGCGGCTGGATCGATACCGTCATCATGCGCCTGATGGACATCATCCTAGCCTTCCCATCGTTGCTTCTCGCCCTGGTGCTGGTCGCTATCCTCGGGCCGAGCCTGACCAACGGCATGATTGCCATCGCGCTCACCCTTCAGCCGCATTTCGTGCGCCTCACCCGCGCGGCAGTCATGGCGGAGAAGAGCCGCGACTACGTGACCGCCGCCCGCCTTGCGGGCGCCGGCCCTTTCCGGCTGATGTTCCGCACCATCCTGCCGAACTGTACCGCGCCGCTGATCGTTCAGGCGACGCTGTCCTTCTCCAACGCGATCCTCGATGCCGCTGCCCTCGGCTTTCTCGGCATGGGCGCTCAGCCGCCGGCTCCGGAATGGGGAACCATGCTCGCTGAAGCCCGCGAATTCATCCTGCGTGCCTGGTGGGTGGTCACCTTCCCCGGTCTTGCCATCCTCATCACCGTTCTCGCCATCAACCTGATGGGCGACGGTCTGCGCGATGCGCTCGATCCGAAACTGAAGAGGTCCTGACATGGCGCTTCTCGATATTCAGAACCTGACCGTCGAATTCGAAACGGCCTCTGGCTGGTTCAAGGCGGTCGATGGCGTATCACTTTCGGTGGAAGCCGGCGAAGTGCTGGCGATCGTCGGTGAATCAGGCTCCGGCAAGTCGGTCTCGATGCTCGCCGTCATGGGCCTTCTACCCTGGACGGCGAAGATTACCGCCGACAGCATGCTCTTTCAGGGCAAGGACATCATGCGCATTTCGCCCGCCGAACGGCGCAAGCTGATCGGCAAAGACATCGCCATGATCTTCCAGGAACCGGTGGCAAGCCTCAATCCCTGCTTCACCGTGGGTTTCCAGATCGAGGAAGTTCTGCGCATTCATATGGGCCTCGGCAAGACCGCCCGTCGCGAGCGCGCCATCGAGCTTTTCCGGCTGGTCGGCTTGCCCGATCCGGCCGAGCGGCTCAATCACTTCCCGCACCAGATGTCCGGTGGCCAGTGCCAGCGCGTGATGATCGCCATGGCGATCGCCTGCGATCCGAAGCTTCTGATCGCCGACGAGCCGACCACCGCGCTCGACGTGACCATCCAGAAACAGATCCTCGACCTCCTGATGGACCTGCAGGCAAAGAACGGCATGGGCCTCATTATGATTACCCATGACATGGGCGTCGTGGCCGAGACCGCCGACCGTGTGATTGTGCAGTACAAGGGCCGCAAGATGGAAGAGGCCGACGTGCTCTCGCTCTTCGAAGCGCCGAAGAACGCCTATACGCGCGCTCTTCTTTCCGCCTTGCCGGAGAACGCGACCGGGGATCGTCTGACGACCGTTTCCGACTTCCTCGCAGGTTCGGCAGCAGGAGAAAACACATGAGCGATACGACCGCGACACAACCGCCGATGCTCGAGATCCGTAATATCAAGCGCGATTACCACGTGCCGACCGGCCTCTTCAAACCGGAGAAGGTCGTGCATGCCGTCAAGGGCGTGTCTTTCAAGCTGGAAACCGGCAAGACGCTTGCCATCGTCGGCGAAAGCGGCTGCGGCAAGTCCACGCTCGCCCGCATCCTGACCTTCATCGACGAGCCGACATCGGGCGAACTCCTGATTGAGGGAAAGCCGGTCGACACCCGTCCGGGTCATCTTACGGCGGAAATGCGCCAGAAGGTGCAGATCGTCTTCCAGAACCCCTATGGATCGCTCAACCCACGCCAGAAGATCGGCGACGTTCTCGGCGAGCCGCTGGCGATCAACACGAACATGGCCGCTGCCGAACGTCGCGAGCGGGCGACGGAAATGCTGGTGAAAGTCGGCCTTGGACCGGAACACTACAATCGCTATCCGCACATGTTCTCCGGCGGCCAGCGTCAGCGTATCGCCATTGCCCGCGCGCTGATGCTGAATCCGAAGCTGCTTGTGCTGGACGAGCCGGTTTCCGCCCTCGACCTTTCGGTACAGGCACAGGTGCTGAACCTGCTGGCGGATCTTCAGGACGAGTTCGGCCTGACCTATGTCTTCATCAGCCACGATCTCTCGGTTGTGCGCTACATCGCGGACGAGGTGATGGTGATGTATTACGGCGAGGCAGTCGAATATGGCAGCCGCGACGAAGTCTTCTCAGATCCGAAGCACGACTATACCCGGACATTGTTTGCCGCGACGCCGCGCGCCGACGTCGAATCGATTCGCGCCCGCATTGCTGCAAAGAAGACGGGAACAAAGGTGGCCTGATCGGGTCTCCGCACGATAGCGGCGTAGACTACAGGCCGGCGCGAAAGCGCCGGCCTTTTTCTTGGCCAGCGCTTATGCCGTAGAGCCCGTAATCACTGATGAGCCTATTGCTGGATTTTCGTTTTTCCGTAGGATGAAGAAAAACGAAAAAGAAAAGCGAATGGGAGGGATCGTCATGTTGCTTACCCCGCGTCAGGCGGAAATCGTAGCGCTCGCCAAGGAACAGGGCCGCGTTCTGGTCGATGAACTCGCCACCCGTTTTTCCGTCACGCCCCAGACGATCCGCAAGGATTTGAATGACCTCTGCGACGGTCGGGCGCTGACGCGCATTCATGGCGGCGCGATCTTCCCGAGTGGCAACGAAAACGTCAAATACGAGGCGCGGCGGTCGATTGCCGCTTCCGAAAAACAGGCGATCGGCAGGGCCGCAGCCGCCCTCATTCCCGACAACTCCTCGCTTTTCATCAATATCGGTACGACGACGGAAGCCGTGGGCGAAGCGCTCACCGACCACCGCGAACTCATGGTCATCACCAATAACATCAACGTTGCCAATCGCTTGAGGGTGTTCCCCTCGATCGAGGTGGTGATTGCCGGTGGTGTTGTCCGTGGCTCCGACGGCGGCATCGTCGGTGAGGCGGCGGTCGATTTCATTCGGCAGTTCAAGGTGGATTTCGCCGTCATCGGCGTGTCGGCAATCGATGGAGACGGCGCGCTTCTTGATTTCGACTTTCGCGAGGTAAAGGTGGCCCAGGCCATCATGGCCAATGCCCGGCATGTCATATTGGTGAGCGATTCCAGCAAGTTCGAGCGTACTGCTCCGGTGCGCATCGGCCATCTTTCACAGGTCCATACCTTCATCACCGATCGCTGTCCACTGGATGCGATACGGACGATCTGCGTCGAAAACGGCGTTAATCTCATCGAGACTGCACCATGAAGTACACCCCCGCAAGGGATCGATAAATCTTCGTTTGACATTCGATTTGATTTCGAATTAGATAAACATACTTTCGCATTTGCAAAAATTTGTGCAATGCGAAATAGGGTGGGGAAAAGAATGTCAGGCGATACGGTTTTCGATCTGTTTGTGATCGGTGGCGGCATCAACGGTTGCGGCATTGCCCGCGATGCTGTTGGTCGTGGCTACTCCGTGGCGCTCGCCGAAATGAACGATTTCGCCTCCGGCACCTCGTCAGGCGCGACCAAGCTCATTCATGGCGGCCTTCGTTATCTCGAATACTACGAATTTCGGCTTGTGCGCGAGGCGCTTATGGAGCGTGAGGTGCTTTGGGCAATGGCGCCGCATATCATCTGGCCCATGCGCTTCGTCCTGCCTTTCCAGAAGGGCGGCATTCGCCCCGCATGGCTCATCCGGCTCGGACTTTTCCTTTACGATCATCTGGGTGGACGCAAGCTTCTGCCGCCGACGAAGACGCTCGATCTTCGGCGCGATGTCGCCGGCAAGCCGCTGAAGCCGCTGTTTTCGCGTGCTTTCGAATATTCCGACGGCTGGGTCGATGACGCGCGCATGGTCGTGTTGAATGCCCGTGATGCCGCTGATCGCGGTGCCACTATCCTCAGCCGTTCAAAGGTCGTGTCGGCGCGCCGGGACGGCGACGTCTGGGTGGTCGATGTCCGCAACGAACAGACCGGAGCCGTGACGACCTTCCGGTCTCGCATGCTGGTCAATGCCGCGGGTCCCTGGGTGGATCAGGTGCTGGCCGGCGCTTTCGGGCGCAACAACGTGCACAATGTCCGTCTCGTGCAGGGCAGCCATATCGTGGTGCGCAAGAAGTTCTCCGACCCGCGCGCCTATTTCTTTCAGAATCCGGATAACCGCATCATCTTCGCGATCCCTTATGAAAAGGAATTCACGCTGATCGGGACAACGGATCGCGACTATTCGGGCGATCCTAAAAGTGTGAAGATCAGCGACGAAGAGGTCACCTATCTGTGCAATGCGGCAAGCGAGTATTTTGCCGAACCGGTGCGTCCCGAAGATATCGTCTGGACTTATTCGGCGGTGCGCCCGCTTTATGACGACGGCGCCTCCAAGGCCCAGGAGGCGACCCGTGATTATGTGTTGAAGCTGGATGGAGACAGGGCCGGCCCGCCCCTGCTCAATGTCTTCGGCGGCAAGCTGACGACCTATCGGCGACTGGCCGAGCACGCGCTGGAAAAGATCGGCGAGGCCATCGGTGTGAAGGGTTCTTCCTGGACAGCCGGAAGCCGGCTTCCGGGTGGTGATTTCGGGCCGACTGGCTACGAGGCGGAAGTTGCCAAGCTTGCGAAGCACGCCCCTTTCCTGTCACGACCGCACGCCGAGCGGCTCGTCCGCTGTTACGGGACGCTGGCGAATTCCATTATCGGCCACGCATCGCGGCCGGAGGATCTGGGTAGGTTTTTTGGCGGCACGCTCTACGAAGCGGAAGTTCGCTGGCTGATCGATAGGGAATGGGCGCGCACGGCAGACGATGTGCTGTGGCGGCGCACGAAACAGGGATTGTTCCTGACGGCCGTGGAGGCCGCGGAACTTGAGGAATATATGGCAGGCGCTGTCGTTCACTGACGCGCCCGGCCGGACTTGTTCATATCTATCGCCGACGGTTGGAGGAGGCCCGAGGAAAAAATGCTCGAATTGCGCAATGTGTCGAAGATGGCGGGTGGCGAATTCCATATTCGCCCGACCGATCTGACGTTACGGCGGGGTACGCTGAACGTCCTGCTCGGGCCGACGCTCTCCGGCAAGACCTCGCTGATGCGCCTCATGGCTGGCCTCGACAAGCCGACCGAGGGCGCGATCCATTTCGACGGCGAGGACGTGACCGGCGTCCCGGTGCAGAAGCGCAACGTTGCCATGGTATATCAGCAGTTTATCAACTATCCGGCGCTGACCGTCTATGAAAACATCGCCTCGCCGATGCGGATTGCCGGAAAGGACCACGCGACCATTGATCGCGAAGTGCGCAAGGCGGCCGACCTCCTCAAGCTCACGCCCTATCTTGATCGTACGCCGCTCAATCTTTCCGGCGGCCAGCAGCAGCGTACGGCGCTGGCGCGGGCGATCGTCAAGAAGGCCAATCTGGTCCTGCTCGACGAGCCGCTGGCAAACCTCGATTACAAACTGCGCGAGGAACTGCGCGAAGAACTGCCCAAGATTTTCGCCGAATCCGGCGCGATCTTCGTCTACGCCACCACGGAACCCTCCGAGGCGCTGCTGCTTGGCGGCAATACGGCCACGCTCAGCGAAGGCCGCATCACCCAGTTCGGTCCGACGATCGAGGTCTATCGCCATCCGGTCGATCTCCTCACGGCAAAAACCTTCGCCGATCCGCCGCTGAACACCATTCAGGCCGTCAAGGCCGATGGCGTATTTCGCGTCGGCGAACAGGCCGCGCTTCCGGTGCCTCCGCATTTGCTCGATGTTGCGAACGGTCCGGTTACGATTGCATTCCAGCCGCACCATCTGGCGCTTCGCCGCCAGCATGACGCTGTCGCCAGAGTGAGCGCCCGTACCCTGATCTCCGAGATAGCCGGCTCGGAAAGCTTTATTCACCTCGAATTCGCTGGCGCCCGCTGGGTCATGCTCGCTCATGGCATCCATGACATCGAGCCGGATCGGGAAATCGAGGTCTATGTCGATGCGCGCCATCTGATGGCGTTCGATGGCGAGGGTCGCGCGCTTGGCGCGCCGGCCTCCGAGGCGGTGTGAGGAGGTACGGGATCATGGCACGCATCAATCTCCAGCACATCCGTCACGCTTACAGCGCCAAGGCGCAGGCTGCCGGCGACTACGCACTTAAGGAAGTGCATCACGAATGGGCCGATGGCGGCGCCTATGCGCTGCTTGGTCCCTCCGGCTGCGGCAAGACCACTTTGCTCAACATCATTTCCGGGCTGCTTTATCCTTCTGAAGGACATATCGAATTCGATGGGGTCGATGTTACCAGGCTCTCGACCGAGCAGCGCAACATTGCGCAGGTTTTCCAGTTCCCGGTCGTCTACGACACGATGACGGTGTTCGACAATCTCGCCTTTCCCTTGCGCAACCGGCATGTGCCGGAAGCCGAGGTTCAGCATCGTGTTGCGGAGATCCTCGAAATGATCGACCTCGGCGGCATGGCGAAGCGCCGGGCGCAAGGCCTGACCGCCGACCAGAAGCAGAAGATTTCCCTGGGCCGCGGCCTCGTGCGGGCAGATGTCAATGCGATCCTCTTCGACGAACCGCTGACGGTGATCGACCCGCATATGAAATGGGTACTGCGGTCGCAACTGAAGCGGCTGCACCGCCAGTCCGGTTTCACCATGGTCTATGTCACGCATGACCAGACCGAGGCGCTCACCTTCGCCGACAAGGTGGTGGTGATGTATGACGGGCAGATCGTGCAGATCGGCACGCCGGCCGAACTCTTCGAAAAGCCGAGCCACACATTCGTCGGCTATTTCATCGGCTCTCCGGGCATGAACGTCATGCCGGTCGCCGTAGAGGGCTCTTCTGCCCGTATTGGCGATCAATCCATTCCGCTAGCCGGCTCGCCCAAGCTCGGCGCCGCCGGCAAGGTAGAGCTCGGTATCCGGCCTGAATTCGTCCGTCTCGGACGCGAAGGCATGCCGGTTCAGGTCAGCAAGGTCGAGGACATCGGCCGCCAGAAGATCGTTCGCGCCACATTCTGCGGCCAGCCGTTGTCGATCGTCCTTGCCGAGGATGACGAGGTGCCGGCGGAGGCGCGCATCACTTTCGACCCGAAGGCGATTGGTATCTACGCCGATTCCTGGCGCGTGGGCATGGAGGGCTGACCCGTGGAAAAGACCTGGAACAACAAGGCCTGGTTCATGGTGCTGCCGGTCCTGGTGCTGGTGGCCTTCTCGGCGGTGATCCCGCTGATGACGGTGGTGAACTATTCGGTGCAGGATACGTTCGGAAACAACGAATTCTTCTGGGCCGGCACGGACTGGTTCAAGGAAATCCTCGAATCCGACCGTTTCTGGGATGCGCTGGTGCGCAACCTGATCTTTTCCATGGTGATCCTGGCGATCGAGGTTCCGCTCGGCATCCTGATTGCGCTCAACATGCCGAAGAAGGGGCTTGGCGTTCCCGTTTGCCTCGTGCTGATGGCGCTGCCGCTGCTCATTCCGTGGAACGTCGTCGGCACCATCTGGCAGGTATTCGGCCGCGTCGATATCGGCCTTCTCGGCCACACGCTGACGGCGCTCGGCGTCAGCTATAACTATACGCAGGATCCGGTCGCCGCGTGGATCACCGTCATCGTCATGGATGTGTGGCACTGGACAAGCCTCGTCGTGCTGCTCTGCTATGCCGGTCTCGTGTCGATCCCGGATGCCTATTATCAGGCGGCCAAGATCGATGGTGCATCCCGCTGGTCGGTATTCCGTTACATCCAGTTGCCGAAGATGAAGCGTGTGCTTCTGATCGCGGTGCTGCTGCGCTTCATGGACAGCTTCATGATCTATACCGAACCATTCGTCGTCACCGGCGGCGGCCCCGGCAACTCCACGACCTTCCTGTCGATCGACCTGGTCAAGATGGCGGTCGGCCAGTTCGACCTCGGCCCGGCGGCTGCCATGTCGATCATCTACTTCCTGATTATCCTGGCCCTGTCCTGGATTTTCTACACCGTTATGACCAACAGCGATGCAGCGGAAAAGTGAGGGAGGCAGGACGATGAACCACGATACGCGCGGCAGGCTCTCCTTTCTCGTTCCGACGATCTACATCGTCTTCCTGATCCTGCCGATCTACTGGCTGGTCAATATGAGCTTCAAGGAAAATACCGAGATCCTCGGCGCCTTGTCGCTATGGCCCAGCAATCCGACACTCAGGAACTATGCGGTGATCTTCACCGATCCCTCCTGGTACAAGGGCTATATCAACTCGATCATCTACGTGGTGATGAACACCGTGATCTCGGTCACGGCGGCGCTGCCGGCGGCCTATGCCTTCTCGCGCTACCGGTTCCTTGGCGACAAGCACCTGTTCTTCTGGTTGCTGACCAACCGCATGGCGCCGCCTGCCGTCTTCGCGCTACCCTTCTTCCAGCTCTATTCGGCCTTCGGCCTGATCGACACCCACATTGCGGTGGCCATCGCTCACTGCCTGTTCAACGTGCCGCTCGCCGTCTGGATCCTTGAGGGCTTCATGTCCGGCGTGCCGAAGGAAATCGACGAGACCGCCTATATCGACGGCTATTCCTTCCCGAAATTCTTCGTGAAGATCTTCATGCCGCTGATTGCCTCCGGCATCGGTGTCGCCGCCTTCTTCTGCTTCATGTTCTCGTGGGTCGAATTGCTGATCGCCCGCACGCTGACGACGACGGACGCCAAGCCGATTGCCGCGATTATGACCCGCACGGTTTCGGCCTCGGGCATGGACTGGGGCGTGCTGGCCGCCGCGGGTGTTCTCACGATCATTCCCGGCGCGCTCGTCATCTATTTTGTCCGTAACTACATCGCCAAGGGCTTCGCCCTGGGCCGCGTCTGAGTAAGGGAGGCTCTGATGAACTTTTCCTGGATGGCCTGGACGTTGCCGACAGCGCTGTTCTTCGGCGGCATCTTTGCCCTGATTGCGCTGATGGCGGTGTGGGAATATTTCGCGCCGGGCGGCAATCCGCGCATCGGCATCCTGCGCTTCGAAACGACCCGCGGCGACCGGCTTTTCGTTTCGCTGCTCGGTTCGGCATTCATTCATCTTGCCTGGCTGGGACTTGGCGGTCCCAACCTCTGGTGGGCTCTCGCCTTGTCAGTGGTCTACGCCGTTGGCGTATTCCGCTTCGTGTGAGGCAGAAAGGACGGATGGCGGGAGGACCGGCATCCACGACGAAAGAAACTGCAATCGCAAACCCTTGGGAGGACAATCATGCGACGGCATCTTTTGACGACGACGGCAGCCATGCTGCTGGCACTTACCGGCACGGCTTTCGCCGGCATGGAGGAGGCAAAACAGTTCCTGGACAAGGAAGTGGGGGACCTTTCGGCCCTCTCCCGCGCCGATCAGGAAAAGGAAATGCAGTGGTTCATCGACGCTGCCAAACCTTTTGCCGGTATGGAAATCAAGGTGGTTTCGGAAACCATCACCACCCATGAATATGAATCGAAGGTTCTGGCACCCGCCTTCACCGCGATCACCGGTATCAAGATCACCCACGATCTCATCGGCGAAGGCGATGTGATCGAGAAGCTGCAGACGCAGATGCAGTCGGGCGAAAACATCTATGACGCCTATGTCAACGATAGCGATCTCATCGGCACTCATTGGCGCTACCAGCAGGCCCGCTCGCTGACCGACTGGATGGCCAACGAAGGCAAGGACGTCACCAATCCCGGCCTCGACATCGATGACTTCATCGGCAAGTCCTTCACCACCGCTCCGGATGGCAAGCTTTACCAGCTTCCCGACCAGCAGTTCGCCAACCTTTACTGGTTCCGTTACGACTGGTTCAACGATCCGAAGAACAAGGAGGACTTCAAGGCGAAGTATGGCTACGACCTCGGCGTTCCCGTCAACTGGTCGGCTTACGAGGATATCGCCGAATTCTTCACCGGCCGCGAGATCGACGGCAAGAAGGTCTATGGCCACATGGACTACGGCAAGAAGGACCCGTCGCTCGGCTGGCGCTTCACCGACGCCTGGCTCTCCATGGCCGGCAACGGCGACAAGGGTATTCCGAACGGAAAGCCGGTCGATGAATGGGGCATCAAGGTCGACGAGAATTCTCGGCCGGTCGGCTCCTGCGTCGCCCGTGGCGGCGATACCAACGGCCCGGCAGCCGTCTATTCGATCCAGAAGTATCTTGATTGGCTGAAGGCCTATGCTCCGGCTTCCGCCGCCGGCATGACCTTCTCGGAATCCGGTCCGGTGCCGTCGCAGGGTGAGATTGCCCAGCAGATGTTCACCTACACGGCATTTACGGCTGACTTCGTCAAGGATGGCCTGCCGGTCGTCAATTCGGACGGCACGCCGAAGTGGCGTTTCGCTCCGTCTCCGCATGGCGTCTACTGGAAGGACGGCATGAAGCTCGGCTATCAGGACGCCGGTTCCTGGACGCTGATGAAGTCGACGCCCGACGACCGCGCCAAGGCCGCATGGCTCTACGCCCAGTTCGTCACCTCGAAGACGGTCGACGTCAAGAAGAGCCATGTCGGCCTGACCTTCATCCGTCAGTCGACGCTGGATCACCAGTCCTTCACCGATCGCGCGCCGAAGCTCGGCGGTCTGATCGAGTTCTACCGTTCGCCGGCTCGCCTGCAGTGGTCGCCGACGGGCACGAACATTCCTGACTATCCGAAGCTCGCTCAGCTCTGGTGGCAAGCAATCGGCGATGCCTCTTCCGGTGCGAAGACCGCTCAGGAAGCCATGGACTCGCTGTGCGCCGAGCAGGAAAAGGTCCTTTCCCGCCTCGAACGTTCCGGCGTTCAGGGTGATATGGGTCCGAAGCTCGCCGAAGAGCATGATATCGAGTACTGGAACAAGGATGCCGTCGCGAAGGGCAATCTTGCGCCGCAGCTGAAGATCGAGAACGAGAAGGAAAAGCCCGTCACCGTCAACTATGACGAACTCGTCGCCAGCTGGAAGAAGTAAATCCTGGTAGAAATCGGGAGAAGGACCGGGGCGCGGACCAAGCGCCCCGGTCACCTGTGTTTCGGGAATGACGACGGTTTCCCGAAAATATGGAGGGATCTTGCGTCCTTGACGGCGCGGGACAAAGAGTAGAGGCAGGGCAGGCATCCTGTTTTCACCTGCCATGCGAAAGGGAGCGAGACAGTCCATGGGTGGTTACATCCTCGCCATCGATCAGGGAACCACATCCAGCCGCGCCGTTGTCTTCGATGGAGACATGACGATTGCGGGCGTTGGCCAGCAGGAATTCACGCAGCATTTCCCGTCTTCCGGCTGGGTGGAACACGATGCAGAGGAAATCTGGAGAAGCGTTCTCGCAACCGTTCGAACCGCACTTACCAAGGCAAGCGTATCCGCCGCCGACATCACAGCGATCGGCATCACCAACCAGCGCGAGACCACGGTCGTGTGGGACCGCAAGACCGGCGAGCCGCTGCACCGCGCGATCGTCTGGCAGGATCGCCGCACGGCCCGTTTCTGCGAGGAGCTGAAGGAAAAAGGCCTCGAACCGAAGTTCACCGCAAAGACCGGCCTGCTGCTTGATCCCTATTTTTCCGGCACAAAGCTTTCCTGGCTCTTGACCAATGTCGAAGGATTGCGCGCCCGCGCCGAGGCCGGCGAGGTTTGCTTCGGCACAGTGGATAGCTGGCTCATCTACAAGCTGACGGGCGGCAAGGTGCATGTTACCGACGCCACGAACGCGTCCCGCACGCTTCTTTACAATATCGGCGAGAACCGCTGGGACGACGAACTTCTGTCGATTCTCGATGTTCCCGCCGCCATGCTCCCGGAAGTCAAGGATTGCGCCGCCGATTTCGGCGTGACCGATCCGGCGGTCTTCGGCGTCGCCATCCCCATTCTGGGTGTCGCGGGCGACCAGCAGGCCGCCGTGATCGGCAACGCCTGCTTCGAGCCCGGCATGATGAAATCCACTTATGGCACCGGCTGCTTTGCCCTGCTCAACACCGGCACCGACCGGGTCGCCTCGTCGAACCGCCTGCTGACGACCATCGCCTACCGGCTGGACGGGGTGACGACCTATGCGCTGGAGGGCTCTATCTTTATCGCCGGCGCGGCGGTGCAGTGGTTGCGTGACGAACTCGGTTTCATCGGCGTTTCATCCGAGGTGGGCGCGCTGGCCATGAAGGCGGACCCTAACCAGCGCGTTTATCTCGTGCCTGCTTTCACCGGTCTTGGAGCTCCTTATTGGGATGCGGATGCGCGCGGCGCGATTTTCGGCCTGACGCGCAGCACCGGGCCGGAGGAATTCGCCCGCGCAGCCCTGGAAAGCGTCGCTTACCAGACCCACGACCTGCTGGAGGCGATGAAGAAGGACTGGAACGGTGCAGCCGACAAGACCGTGCTGCGCGTCGATGGCGGCATGGTTGCCTCCGACTGGACCATGCAGCGGCTCGCTGACATTCTGGCAAGCCCGGTCGACCGGCCGGTGATCCTTGAAACGACGGTCCTCGGCGCCGCATGGCTCGCGGGCTCCCGCGCTGGCATCTGGCCGGATCGCAAGGGCTTTGCCGAACGCTGGCGTCGCGATCATCGTTTCGAGCCTGCCATGCCGCAGGCCGAGCGTATTGCGGCTATTGCCGGTTGGCACGACAGCGTGTCGCGCTGCCTGACCAAGCGGCGTTGACGCTCAGCTTGCCCTGTCGATCATGCCGACCAGCGTTTCCAGCCGGTCGGCCTCCCGCGGCAGCTTGTCCTGCCGCAGCCGTGCGATGCGGGGAAACCGCATCGCCACTCCGGATTTGTGCCGGCCGGACCGTGCGATGCCTTCGAAGGCCACTTCCACGACGAAGCCGTGATCGTGGTCGGCTCTCAGCGCTCGAACCGGGCCGAACCGATCGATGGTATTGTTGCGCACATAGCGGTCGAGAAGTTCGAGTTCCGCATCGGTAAAGCCGAAATAGGCCTTTCCGACGGGAACGAGTACGTCGCCCTGCTCCGGATCGGCGGTCCAGACCCCGAAAGTGAAATCGGAATAATAGCTCGAACGTTTGCCGTGGCCGCGCTGCGCATACATCAGCACGGCGTCGACATTCATCGGGTCGCGCTTCCATTTGAACCACGGCCCCTTTATGCGCCCGGCCTGATAGCTGCTGTCCAACCGCTTTATCATCACGCCCTCGATCACAGGATCGGGTGGATCGCCACGCAAACGGTCGAGCTCTTCCCATGAGGAAAACGGCACCAGCGGAGAAAGGTCGAAACGTGTCAGCGCGACATTCTCGATTGTGCGGACGAGCCGTTCCCGGCGGATGAGAAATGTCTCGGCGCGAATGTCGGTATCGCGATCGAAGAGCATGTCATAGGCCCGGATGAAGGCCGGGTAGTCGCGGATCATCTTGCTGGAAACGGTCTTGCGGTTCAGCCGCTGCTGAAGGTCGGAAAATGTCCGGGTTGGCTCGTTCGAGCGGAGCGTTCCGCCGATCAACAGTTCGCCGTCGATCACGCCCTCGAACTCGGCGGCGTCCAGCACATCCGGAAAGGCGGCGGAGATGTCGTCGCCCGAGCGGGAGTAGAGCTTTCGCCTTCCGCCGAAATGAGAAAGCTGCACACGGATGCCATCCCATTTCCACTCGGCGGCAAAGTCCTTGGGGTCCAGTCCTTCCAGATCGCGGTCGCCAACGGGATTGGAGAGCATGACCGAGTGAAAGATCGCCGGCGTTGCAAGAACCGGCTTGTCGCCGCGATCTTCCAGCCAGGCGAACAGGTTTTCGTAGGGCGGCTCGAGCCCGTGCCAGAGCGTTTCGATCTCGCTCACCTCCTTCCGGCCGAATTGCGCAAGCGCCTGCTTGGCAAGGCGGGCCGATACCCCGATCCTTAAGCCACCGGTCACCAGCTTCAGAAAGGCGAAACGGCCGGATGTGTCGAGTGCGTCGAGCAGCCCCCGGACGACACTGCGCGTGTCGCTGCGGCTGGCGGTCTGCAGGGCATGGATCACCTCGGAAAGCCGTGGCTGGCTTGTGAGCGAACGCTGGGTGACCCGGTCGCCGTCCCATACCAGCGAGATGGTTTCGGCGAGGTCCCCGACGTAATCGTAGGAATAGCGGAATAGCTCCTCATCCATCCGCTCCAGTACCAGCTCGCGCAGGAGAGCCGGCTTCACATTGGCAAGGTCGAGCGTACCGGCGAGAACGGCGAGCCCGTAACCCCTGTCGGGATCGGGGGTATCGCGGAAATAGTCGGTGAGCAGCGTCAGCTTGCCGTTGCGCGCGGGCGTCAGCACGAGGCGGTCGAGCAGGTCGGAGAAGGCTTTCATGACGCCGTCAGTCTCCCTCGTCCTCATAGCCGACAAGATGCAGCGGCCGGGCCGCGATGCCGCTCAGCTCGCACCAGCGCACCAGCGCCTCCTCGCGCCCGTGCGTTACCCAGACTTGCTGAGGCGCAATTTCCCGAATCGTGGTGGTGAGTTCCGGCCAGTCGCAGTGATCCGAGATGACGAGCGGAAGCTCGACGCCAAGCTGCTTGGCGCGCTGGCGGATCATCATCCAGCCGGATGCGAAGATCGACAACGGATCGTTGAAGCGTCGCGCCCACCGGTCGTTGAAGGCGGATGGCGGACCGATGACGACCTTGCCGCGAAACCCGTCCGCGGCCACCGTATCGTCGGTCGCTGGCCTGAGTTCGCCAAGCGGAATGCCTTCGTCTGCATAATATTCGCAAAGCCGGGAGAGCGCGCCATGGATATAGATCGGTTCGTCATATCCCGCGCGACGAATGAGCGAGATTACTCGCTGCGCCTTGCCCAGCGCATAGGCGCCAACCAGATGGCTGCGATCCGGAAATTGGGACAGGGAAGTGATGAGCTTGCCGATCTCCCTGTCAGGATCGGGATGATGAAAGACCGGAAGTGCGAAGGTCGCCTCCGTAATGAAGACGTCGCAGGCGACAGGCTCGAACGGTGCGCAGGTGGGATCGATGCCGCGCTTGTAATCGCCCGAGACGACGATCCGCGTTCCTTGCCTCTCGATTGCGATCTGGGCTGATCCCAGCACATGGCCTGCGGGATGAAAGCTGACGGCGACCCCGTTCAGGTCGAGGGGGCGTCCCAATGCAATCGCCTGTTCGCTGTCACAGAAATCCGGCCCGAGGCGAATGCGCATGATGTCGAGCGTCTGGCGGGTAGCGAGCACTTTTCCGTGGCCGGGCCTGGCATGGTCGGAGTGAGCATGCGTAATCAATGCCCGCGAGACCGGACGGACCGGATCGACGTGAAAATCGCCTAGCGGGCAATAGAGGCCTTCCGGCGTCGGATGGAGCAGGGCTTCCGGCTTTATCATCCAGCTTCAAATAGGGTGGCGACATCCATCCCGCCAGTGCGGTTCTTCGGCAGAGCACGTCTTGGCGCGAGGCATTCGCACGGCGCATCCTGCTTTATCCGAGTTGCCTCTGAGCAGGCCTCACCAGGTCATAAAACGAAGGCGGGGCCTGCATCCTGCAATACAGGCCCCATCGATGGGTTCATCTATTTGTGGTTGCCTTAGAACAGAGCTGACTCGAAGAGATCTTCGTCATCATCCGCTGCCGAGGCGGCGGCAACCGGCGCGGCGGTGGCTGCCGGTAGCGGAAGAACGGCCGCGTGAATCTCGCGTTCGGCCGCCATGGTATAGCTGCGATAGATCTGGCTGCCGATTGCCTCGATTGCATGGCTGAGATCCGAGAGAGCCGGCGGGACACCCGGGGCAGCCCCGGCCACTTCGTCGGAGCAACGTGCGAGAATGTCGCCGAGTTCCGCCTTGTAATCGAGCTGGACCATCGCCTTTTCCATGCGCTCGGCGGCGTCGCGGCCATCCTCGCCAAGACGGGCAAGATCCTTTTCCATGCTGTCGCCCGCGTCATGGATGCGGCAGGCCGCGGACTGCAGGCGTTGTCCGAGGTTGACGTCGCCGTCCAGGCCGTCCGTTCCCTCCGCCATGTCTGCAGCAGCCTCCTGAAGCGCATGCAGCGCCGTCAGGATGGTTTCCGCCGTCTCGTCCATCTGGCCGGCGAAATTGCGCAGCTCGGCCGTCACGACATTGATCGCGCGGCCTTCCTCGCCGATGCGGCTGCAGCGCAGATTGGTGTTCAGCGCCATATACTGGATGTCGGTGCGGACCACGCGGACGATCTCGATACCGGAAACCAGTTCGCCGACCAGTTCGGCGGTGCTGCGGCTGAGATCGGTGGCTTCGAGCGAGGCCGCCTCCACGGTCGTCACGATCTTTCGGGCTGCCGCAACATTCTGTTCCAGCTGCCGGATTGCGCGGCTGTTGCCGCTTTCGCCATTGCCGGCCATCAGGTCGCGCAGCGACAGCATCTCGCCGATATCGCCGCGGAAGCTTCCCATCGTGTTGACGATCTTTGTCGTGTCGCGGTCGAAATCTGCACTCGTCTGTTCGAGCTGACGGGCGACCAGACAGGTGATGGCGATCGAAAGCCGGTTCTTTTGATCTTGCGAAAGCGAGCGCCCTTCGCCCGTTTCGAGATAGTCGTCAAGGATAGCGAAGGCCGATTGGCAATGCTCGATGCGCTGGCGGGAAATGTCGCCAATCTGCATAGCGGAAAGCACCGTCGCAAGCTTCGTTTGAACGCCGCCGGCAAGCTTGCGCACCCGCTGGGCGGTGGCGCCAAGCGTGCGATGCTGCTCGGTCAGGAGCTCGCTGCTTTCGGCAAGATCCTTGACGATGCCGGGAACCACGGTCTCGAACTGATGCAGGATTTCCCGACCGCGGGCCGCCGCCGGGTCGAGACGCTTGCCGAGTTGGTCGAGCGTTTCGGCAAACTTGTCGACCTGGCTTGCGCCATACTGGATGCGCTCGATGATTTCCTCTGCAAAGCCGGCAAAATCCGCGATACCGGCGCCGGTGATCTTGGCGGTAATCGCGAAGGTACGCAGGTAGCGCAACGTTTCGCGCATCGTCACGACCTTGTCGCGCAACCCTTTTTCGATCGAGGAAATGGTGGCGAGCGCCGACTGCCGCCGGCTTTCCCGCTCTGGCAGCGCCGAAAGCTCCGTCATGGTCGCCTTGAGTTCGCGGCCCGTCGCTTCAGCGTTGTCGCCGTCAAGCGCGCCTGTCACGGCATCCAGCGTCGCCGCCAGCTTGTCGATGGATTCCAGGACCGAGAGCAGGATGGTGCCGCCTTCGAGAAAACGTTTCTCGATGGCCGTGCGCGCCTGTTCGAGATCGGCGGAAATCACGCCGTTCCCGGATGTCGTGAGATCATGGCTAAGTCTGGCGTGCTGCATGCTGTCTAATCCCCGCCCGTTTCAGGTCTTCTTGGCGCATTTGGAAATCTTGCGCTTTTTTGAAAGTCGAATTTGGCTATTCGCTAGAGTAGTCGTTTTTTGACATTTGCGGCCATGCTGCATGAAGAAGCTTAAGCCATCCACAACGCGCGGATAGAATTCCAGCCATTGGTAAAGTTGGACTTTTCGATTTTGGTAAAATTCTAGCGAATATCGGGGAGTTAAAAGTCGTCGTAACCTGTTTACGACACATTAACCGTCCGATGAGAGCTTTTTTTTCGACGCAGTAGAACTGCTGACAGGTTCGGGGGAACAATGTCGACCGGTGTGGCAATACTAAAGTTGGATGGTCCTTGTACCATCCGAAACGCGACGGTTCTTCACAAGGAATTGCTCGATTTTATCGGAGAGAATGAAAGCATCTCTCTGGATATAGCCGGTGACGCCGATTTCGACGCCAGTTTCGTCCAGTTGATTGAATCGGCTCGGCGCTATGCCACCGGCCGCGGCAAGTCCCTGACACTCAATCACCCCGCGAGCGGCAGACTTCTCGACGTGCTTCAACGTGTCGGCCTGGTCGACGCTTCCAAATCCGCAACATCCGATTTCTGGCTCAATGGAGGAGACCTTCGATGAGCGCCAAGATTCTTACGGTGGATGATTCCGCCAGCGTTCGCCTTACCACCCGTATCGCACTGACCAATGCCGGCTATCAGGTGACGGAAGCCGTCGACGGCACCGATGGCCTTGCCAAGGTGAATGGTGGTCAGTTCGACCTCATCATCACCGATCTCAACATGCCGAACATGGACGGGCTGACCATGATCCGGGAACTGCGCAAGGTTCCCGCGAACACCGGTATTCCGATCATCTTCCTGACGACCGAATCGGACGGAGACATCAAGCAGCAGGCAAAGGCGGCGGGCGCGACCGGCTGGCTGACCAAGCCTTTCGATCCTGAAAATCTTGTGAAAGTCGCTAAGAAGGTTCTCGGCAGATGACGGACGTCGATCCAATCGCAGTCTTCCTGACGGAAGCGACTGAATTGCTTGAACAGGTCGAGGCGGGTTTGCTCGACCTCACCAGCCGATTGGACGACAAGGACCAGATTGACGCAGTCTTTCGTGGTCTCCACACCCTCAAGGGCTCCGGCGCGATGTTCGGCTTCGATGCGCTGGCCGCCTTCACCCATCATTGCGAAACCGCATTCGACCGCGTGCGCAAGGGCGATGTGCCCGCCACCCAAGAACTGGTCGCCGCCGTTCTTGCGGCTCAGGATCATATGCGGGCGCTGCTTGAAACGCCGAACGGTGATCACGAGGAAAAGAGCGCCGAACTTCTCGCCGTGCTGCAGGCCGCGGTCGCCGGTTCGGGCGGCGCAGTTTCCGCTCAGCCCGCAGCCGTCGCGGCTCAGCCGGTTCAGCAAGAACCAAAGGGCGGTTCTTGGCGCATTCGTTTCAGCCTGCCACGCGACTCCATGGCGAACGGTACCAATCCGCTCGGCCTGCTCGATGAATTGCGCGATCTCGGCGATTGCCGCATCGTAGCCGATGTCAGCAAGGTTCCTCCCCTGGACGCGCTTGTTCCGACGGAAATCCACCTTGCCTGGGATATCCATCTTGTCACCGACGCCGGACGCGACGCGATCGAGGATGTTTTCATCTTCGTCATGGACGAGATGGAACTGTCGATCGAGCGACTGCAGGACGAGGCTGCAAAGCCCGAGGCGGTAAAGACGGCGGCGCCAGCCGCGCCGGTGCCGGCGGTTACGGAAGTTCCGCAGACCCAGGCGAAGACGAACGAGACTGTAGCGCCCGCTGCCGACAGCAGGCCACAGCAACAGCAGGCCAAGGCGGCGGAAAACGTGCGCGTTCCAGCCGAACGGCTCGATGAACTGATGGACAGGGTCGGCGAACTGGTGATCGCCCAGTCGCGCCTGTCGCAGCTGGCTGACGCGACGATGGAAATCCAGCTGCGCGCGGTCTCCGAAGATATCGAGCGCCTGTCGGGCGAATTGCGCGATACGATGATGGTTCTGCGCATGATGCCGGTCGCAAGCCTCTTCGGCCGCTTCCGCCGCCTCGTGCACGACCTTTCCCGCGAGACGGGCAAGAAGATCGAGCTCATCACCGAAGGCGAAACGACCGAGGTCGACAAGACCGTCATCGATCGCCTCGCCGATCCTCTGGTGCATCTGGTGCGCAACTCCATCGACCATGGTCTGGAACTGCCGCAGGACCGCCGTGGCGCCGGCAAGGATGAGACAGGCCGCATCATACTCTCGGCCCATCAATCGGGCGGGGAGGTCATCATCACCATCAAGGACGATGGTCGCGGCATCGATCGGGCCCGCGTCCGGGCCAAGGCGGAATCTTCCGGTCTGGTTCAGCCCGGCGCCACGCTGACGGATCAGGAATTGTTGCAGATGATCTTCCAGCCCGGTTTCTCCACGGCTGCGACGATCACCAATCTGTCCGGCCGCGGCGTTGGCATGGACGTCGTCAAGAAGACGGTGGAGGCTCTTCGGGGCACCATCGATGTCACCAGCACGCCCGGTGAAGGCTCCGAGATATCGCTGCGCATTCCGCTGACGCTGGCGATCATTGACGGCCTGCTGGTGCGGGTCGGCAATGCACCTTATGTTATTCCGCTTTCGGCGGTCGAGGAATGCCTCGAGCTCTCCGTTGAGGACGACATGCGCTCGCGCGGCCGCAGCTTCATTTCTCTCCGGGAAAGCCTCGTGCCCTTCATCCGGTTACGCGAACTCTTCCATACCGGCACGACGCCGGATCCCTTCCAGAAGATCGTCGTCATCTCCACCGGCACCGAACGGGTCGGGCTGGTTGTCGACCAGATCATCGGTGACCACCAGACGGTCATCAAGTCGCTGTCGAAGCTGCATCACGACGTCGCGACCTTCTCCGGCGCCACGATCCTTGGCGATGGCAGCGTCGCCCTTATCCTGGATGTCACCCACCTGGTGGCGTCGGGTCAACATCAGGAGGCGCAGTTGCGCGCGGCAGGATGAGCGAAGCACTGAAGATGGTAAGGACCGATTATTGGGGCGAGGCCAACGAGGCGGAGGTCCTGACCTTCGAACTGGCCGGCGAGACCTTTGCCTTCGACGCCGTCATCGTTCAGGAAATTCTCGATCTCTTGCCGGAAACGGCGGTGCCGGGCAGTCGGCCATTCGTCGGCAGCGTCATCAATTTCCGTGGCAAGGTCATACCGCTCGCGGACATAAGGCTGGCCTTTGGCATGGAAGCCACCCAGCCGACGATCGATAGCCGGATCATCGTGATCGAGCTGGATATCGAGGGCGAACTGACCCTGGTCGGCGTCCGGACCGATAAGGTGAATGAAGTCACCACACTCAATCGTGCCGCAAGCGAGCCGCCGCCGAGCGTCGGCATGCGCTGGCGTCCTGACTTCATCCACTGCCTGGTGAAGAGGGACAGCGATTTTATCATTTTGCCTAATCTCGAAGCGATCTTTTCCCAGAAGGTCGACCGCTCCCATTTTCATATCGCCAATTTGTCCTCGTGACCCAAGGAATTCCGCGTCATGCGCTTCACCATTAAACTGAAACTCGCACTGGCTTTTTCCGCAGTCGTGCTCCTTCTTGTCGGTGTAACTCTCTACGCCGTAAATAGTCTTGCAAGCATGGACCATGCGCTCGCAGCGGTTATCAATGGTCCAGCCACGCAGCTTCAACATGCTATGCAGGTCAACATCGAACAGGCCGAGCAAGTGCGTGCGCAGCGCAATGCCCTTCTGCGTACGACGATGGAACAATCGGAAGCCGATTACCGCAGTGCCGAGCAGCGTACGCAGAACCTCGCGAACGCCATCGAGAAGGGCCTTCCAAACGCCAGCGAGGAAGGGCGCCCGATGTGGCTTGAGCTGCAGACCGCGACCAAGGCTCTCGGCGAAGTGACGAAGGAGATCGAGCAGATCCACAAAGCCCAGGGACGTGATTCGGCTCTTTCCTACGCGAGCGTGGAACTGAACAAGGTTTCGCTGCCGCTGCGCGAAGTTGCTATCAAGCTGCAGGCTCTGTCCATTGCCAAGATGGAGGAGGCGAAAGTCGAAGCTGAGCAAAGCTATCAGGAGACGCGCACCCTCCTGCTGACTGTTGCCGGCGTTGCTTTCGCGATCGCTGTCGCTGCCGCGGTCTGGCTGTCGCTGACGATCAGCCGTGGCCTTTCGCGGGCCGTGACCGCAGTCCGCAGCGTTGCCGAGGGCGATCTGACGAGAACAGCGCAGGTAACCACTCGCGACGAGGTGGGTGAGCTTCTCTCCTATGTCAACGAAATGGTCGAGCGGCTTCGTGGTGTTGTTGCGGACGCGCTTTCTGCGTCTGACAACGTGTCGTCGGGCAGCCAGGAGCTTTCGGCGAGCTCGGAACAGCTCTCGCAGGGTGCGACGGAACAGGCTGCTTCGGCGGAAGAAGCCTCTGCCTCGATGGAGCAGATGGCGGCCAACATCAAGCAGAACGCCGACAATGCGGCCCAGACGGAAAAGATCGCCCGCCAGTCTGCCAAGGATGCCGAAGCGAGCGGCGATGCGGTGAACCGGGCCGTGGCCGCAATGCGCACGATCGCCGAGAAGATCTCGATCGTGCAGGAAATCGCCCGGCAGACCGATCTTCTGGCGCTCAACGCCGCGGTCGAGGCAGCGCGCGCCGGCGAACACGGCAAGGGCTTTGCGGTCGTTGCTTCGGAAGTGCGCAAGCTTGCCGAACGCTCCCAGTCTGCGGCAGCCGAAATCAGCGCGATGTCTGGCGAGACGGTGCAGTCTGCCCAGGATGCGGGCGAGATGCTGAACCGTCTGGTTCCGGATATCCGCAAGACGGCGGAACTGGTTGCCGAGATTTCGGCCGCCTGCCGCGAGCAGGATATCGGCGCCTCGCAGATCAACGAGGCGATCCAGCAGCTCGACAAGGTGACGCAGCAGAATGCCGGCGCCTCCGAGGAAATGTCGGCGACATCTGAAGAACTCGCCGCACAGGCGGAGGAACTCCAGACATCCATCGCTTTCTTCAAGGTGGATGGTGCTTCGACCCGCGCTACCCAGAAATCCGCAGCACCGCGTATGCCAGCCTCCGCCACATCGAAGCCCGCCGCTCAGCGTGCTCCGCAGAAGCAGGCTTTCCAGGGGGGAATGAACGTCGCGGCCCAGCAGGCCCGTGCCAAGGGTTTTGCCCTCGATCTGACCATGGGCGGGCCGGACGCCGATGATGCGGACTTCAGGGAAAGTGCTTGAGCATGGCACCGATCCAGTCCGAATCCCAGTTCGTCACTTTTGCGCTCGGCGAGGAAATCTTCGCCGTGCCGGTCGAAGTGGTGCGCGAGATCCTCGACCATGAGGAAGTCTTCAAGATACCGAACGGTCCCGAATACCTGATGGGCCTCCGCGATGTGCGGGGGCAGGGCGTTCCCACCATCGATCTTCGGCTGAAGCTTGGCCTGCCGAAGACGGTGCCGACGCCGAACACCCGGGTTCTCGTGCTCGACATTCCGTTCGAGGATCGTTCGCTGACGCTTGGCATGGTCGCCGATCGCGTCTTCGAGGTCACGCCCTTCCGGCGTGACCAGATCGAGAAGGCTCCCGAGATCGGGGTCGCCTGGAAGTCGGATTACATCGCGGGCGTTGTTCGTCGTCCCGAGGGCTTCGTCGTCATCATCGACCTCACCCATCTCCTGTCGAGCAGCGATACGGCTCTGCTGTCATCCAGGCAGGCGGCGTAACCCGGCGGAGACGCGGCATTGGCACTGGTGAACTACACGGACGCGCCGAGCGACGATCATATCAGCAAGCGTAATTTCGATCGCTTGGCGCGCTTCATTTATGACTATAGCGGCATCAAGATGCCCATGACGAAACGAACCATGCTCGAGGGCCGCCTGCGCAGACGCCTCAGGGCCACGGGCATATCGAGCTTCGATGGGTACTGTGACTACATCTTCAATCACGACGGCCTCCAGCATGAAGCTGTCTATCTGATCGATGCGGTCACCACCAACAAGACGGACTTCTTCCGGGAGCCGAACCACTTCCAGTTCCTCAGGGATCGCCTGCTTCCGGCGTTGCAGGCTGCGGGAACCACCCGGCTCCGGGTCTGGAGCGCGGCGTGTTCGACGGGAGCGGAACCCTACACTCTCGCCATGGTTCTCGAAGACTTCCTGACCCGGGCGGGGTCTCCCGACTATAGCATTCTTGCCACCGATCTCAGCACGGATGTCTTGGCCACGGCGCTTTCGGGCGTTTACCATGCTGATATGGTCGCTCCCGTTCCCATGGTGCTGCGGCAGCGCTTCGTCATGGAGCATGTGGAGAAGGGACGCCAAGAGGTGCGCATTCATCCCCGGCTGCGTTCGAAGATCGGCTTCGGGCGGTTGAACCTGATGGACCCGCAATACAGCGTAGGCGACCCGATGCACGTCATCTTCTGTCGGAATGTCCTGATCTATTTCGACAAGCCGACGCAGCAGAAGGTTTTGTCGCGTCTGTGCGACAGCCTTGTGCTCGGCGGACACCTCTTCATCGGCCATTCCGAGACCGTTTCCGGTTTCGAACTGCCGTTGAAACAGGTCGCCAACACTGTATTCCAGCGCATTTGAGGCAGCATGGGAAAAAAAGTCCGCGTCCTCATCATCGATGACTCCGCCAGCGTCCGGCAGACCCTGACGCGAATATTCGAGTCCGATCCGGACATCGAGGTGATCGGCGCTGCCTCCGACCCGTTCATGGCGGCCCGAAAGCTTCAGGAGGACGTGCCCGACGTCATCACGCTCGATGTCGAAATGCCGCGTATGGACGGCATCACCTTCCTGCGCAAGCTGATGGCGCAGCACCCCATTCCCGTCGTCATGTGTTCGTCGCTGACGGAGAAAGGCTCGGAAACCCTCCTCCAGGCCCTCGAGGCCGGCGCGGTGGACGTCATTCTCAAGCCGAAGATCGGGGCTGCGGATCACCTGGCCGAAACCGGCATGCGCATCTGCGAGGTGGTGAAGAGCGCGGCCCATGCGCGCCTGCCGGCGACACGTCGCCGTTTCAGCGGCTCGGCCTCCGCAAGCGGCCCGGCCCAGAAGCTGACGGCCGATGCCGTGTTGCCGCCGCCGACCGGCAAGGCGATGGCAAAAACCACGGAAATGGTGGTCTGCATCGGCGCTTCAACCGGCGGGACGGAAGCGCTTCGGGATCTTCTGGAGCGCCTGCCCGCCAACGCGCCGGGCATTGTCGTCGTCCAGCACATGCCCGAAAAGTTCACCGCCGCCTTCGCCCGCCGTCTCGACAGCCTTTGCGAGGTCGCCGTGAAGGAGGCCGTTGACGGCGATCCGGTACTCCGGGGCCATGTGCTGATTGCGCCCGGCGACAAGCACATGCTTCTCGAACGGCAGGGCGCGCGTTACCACGTGTCGGTGCGGACCGGGCCGCTTGTCTCCCGCCACCGGCCCTCCGTTGACGTTCTCTTCCGCTCCGCGGCACGCTCTGCCGGATCGAACGCCATGGGCGTCATCATGACCGGCATGGGCGATGACGGCGCCCGTGGAATGGAGGAGATGCATCAGGTCGGCGCATTCAACATCGCCCAGGACGAGGCGAGTTCCATCGTTTTCGGCATGCCGAAGGAAGCGATTGCCAGAGGCGGTGTCGACCGCGTGGTGCCGCTGGACCAGATCGCCCGCGAGATCCTTGCTGCAGACGCAAGGCGTTAAGGGCTGGATCTCGTCTGTCCCGTTGAGATTTTGTTAACCATGTTTGGCAAGGATAGGCGAGGGACACCATGCGCCGGTGTCTCTTCCGAGCGATGAGCGGCTCATCAGCACTCCAGGGTTTCGAGCATGGCTGTGATCACTTTCGCCAATACCAAGGGTGGCGCCGGAAAGACCACGGCCGTTCTCCTGCTGGCGACGGAGTTGGAGCGCAAGGGCTATCGGGTGACCATCCTCGACGCCGATCCGCAGTATTGGATCCATCGCTGGTTCGAGGCCTCCCGCGGCCGCACGGGCATAAACGTCGTGTCCTATGTCACCATGGCTTCGCTGCAGCGTCACATTGAGGAAAGCCGTTCCCGCTCCGATTTCGTACTGATCGACCTGCCGGGTGCGCGCAGCCCGCTTCTTGCCAAGACGGTCGGTTTTTCCGACCATGTCATGATTCCGATCCAGGGGTGCGCCATGGATGCCCAGGGCGGCGCCCATGTGATCGAACTCCTGCAGTACCTTGAGGAGAAGGGCAATATCTTCATTCCCTTCTCTGTGGTTCTCACCCGCGTGAATTCCATGGTCACCACCCGCGCCATGCAGGTGGTGAAGGCGCTTTTGGCCGAACGCCGCGTCCATGTCCTCGACACGCCGATCATCGAGCGTTCGGCCTTCCGCGATATATTCGATTGCGGCGGCACGCTCTATTCAGCCGATCCGGGTCGGGTCAGCAATCTGGCGAAGGCGCGTGAAAACGCCGCCGCCTTCGCCAATGAGGTTATCGAATCGCTTGAGACGCGCGTCCGCTTCCAGATTCCTGAACCGGGAGCCGCGGCTTCCATCCGCACCGCTGCCTGAACGAGGGTTAGCCGGATAACGAATTGCGATCAGGCAATCCGCTGCCAACCGCCAAGCAGTGCGAGACCCTTTTCGAGAAGGGCCTGGGCCGCATCCTCATTGGCGGCTTCCACATAGCAACGCATTTCCGGCGCATTTCCCGACGGACGGAAATGGATGATGCTGTCGTCGTCGAGCGTTACCCGCAAACCGTCGATATCGCTTGTTGATTTCACCGTGCCGAGGGGGGCGAGGAAGTCGGAAAGACAGTCCGGCGAGCTGCGCAGATATGCCATTAGCGCCGCGCTGCGCTCGGTCGCGTAGTTTTCCAGCCGGTCGGCAAATGCAACAGGCAGGCTGAAGGTTCTGGCGACGGTCGAAAGCGTCTGTGAATTCTCTGCGGCAATCCCGAGAATCGCCAGCGCCGGCAGGAAGCTGTCGCGCGTGGGCAGCGCCTTCAATGTCGTCGATCCGATCGAGAAGTCTGAACCCAGCATCAGGCCGCCATTGGCTTCGAAACCGATGACCTTGCTTTCACCGGAGGCAAGCGCTTCGTCCATTGCCGCGATCACGAATGGCGAACCGACGCGCGTGCGCACAACCTTGAAGTCGCCGGCGGTCTCTATGCCCGAATTGGAGGTCACCGGCGTTGCAACGACGTTTGCGCCAAGGAAGCGTGCGGCGACCAGACCCAGCAGATCGCCGCGTAGCGGCAGGCCGTGTTCGTCGGTAACGAGCGGGCGGTCCCCGTCGCCGTCGGTGGAGATGATGGCATCGAGCGAGAGCTCGTCGCTCCAACCCGCCAGCAGCCGGATCGTCTCGTCCGAGACGGCCTCGGTATCGACAGGAATGAACTGTTCCGAACGACCCATCGGAAAGACCGTTGCGCCATAATGTTCGAATACCTTGACCATCATGTCGCGGGCGACGGTGCTGTGCTGGTACACCCCGATGCGTTTGCCCTTGAGTGACCCGGCAGGAAGAATAGCCATGTTGCGGTCGAGAAAGAGCCGGCTGGCTTTTTCCTCGTGATCTTCCGCCACTCCGGCCTCGACGCGATTGGCAGCCTCGTCCTCGGCGAGCAGTGCTGCCGCTTCGGTAATGGCGGCCTCGTCCGTCTTGGCGATTTCACCCTCCGGCCGATAGAACTTGATGCCGTTGCGATCGGCCGGAATGTGCGAACCGGTAATCATGATGCCGGCCGCGCCGATCGACTGGCCGTAAAGCGCCAGCGCAGGCGTCGGGATCGTTCCGCAGTCGATCGGTTTCAAGCCGGCGCGGATCAGCGCGCCCATGACCGTCGAGGCGATTTCCGGACTGGACTGGCGAAAATCGCGCGCCACCACCACGGGGCTGCCGGGAGATGCAAGCCCCCCCGAAAGCAGGAAGCGGGCAAAGGCCGTGGAATAGAGAGCGGATACACTGCCGACGAGTTCCGAGGAAAGACCACGCAACCCGCTCGTCCCGAATTTTGCTGCCATGCCGCCTGCTCCCTTGCCGCTGATCCCGAGCTATATAGAGCGCTCATCCAACACGCTCAAGCGAAGATGGAGAGACCGCCCGGCAACGGGATCGGAGAGCTTCCGCTGCCGATTGTCGCGATAGGCAAGCTATTCGGGGAGCGCCGCGAGAAACGCACCGAGCTGATTATCCGGTCGGCCTGTCGGCGAGATCCGACGGGACGGCAAAAGGGGCCGGCAGCAACGCGGAAGGCCTCAATGTCTATGAGCCAGACAGTCCCTCGCGGGAAAAGGCTGCAAAGTCATCGCCTTTCATCATGTGGATCTGCTCGTCGAGCGAATGGGTGATGCCCAGGCGTTCGTAGAAGGCCTGGGCCTGTAGGTTGTCGAAATCGACAGAAAGGCGCAGATATCGGGCTCCCCGTTCGAAGCCGCGTGCCGCAGCTGCCTGCAGCAGCCTTTCGCCGATCCGCATGCCGCGAAAATCTTCCTCGACATAGAGATCCTGGACGTAAATCCCGGCTTCGCCGTGAAAGGTGGAAAAGCTACCAAAGGTGAGGCACATGCCGGCGAAGCAGCCGTCGACCTCGGCGATCAGTCCGTCAAAGGCCGGCCGCTCGCCGAAACCATGGGCAAGCAGGTCCGCAGGCGTGCTTTCGACCTTATTTTCCCTCCCGGTATGGCGAGCCAGGGCCAGAATGCCCGCATGCAGCAGCTCGGCGTCTGCCGGGAGCGCGTTGCGGATCTTCACGGACTTCGAATCAGGCATGGTCGGCTCCTCAGGGTGATGATGCCGCAGAACATCTTCCACCCGTGACCGTTTTTCAAACGGAGTGACCATGGGACTGAAGGAATATAGCGGTGAGTCGCAAGGGCAGAAACGAAAAGAGCCTGGCGCGGGAGGAGGTGCGCCAGGCTCTTGAACTTGATCGGCAATTGGGAGGAGGAGGAGTATTGCCGATCCTATCTAGCGGCGCTGGGAGGAGGAGTGCGCCGTTCGATGATTTGACTATAGCTTGATTGCGCAGAATGAATAGTACCGTTGCTGCAATGCACCAATGCGATTTATGCATAGCTTTGCGGTTCAAAATTGACCGTGAGCGCTTTGGAGTGGGAATTCAAGCGCTGCGACAGGCGGACGCAGGCCCAAATTGCCGCATCTGCAGGCAATTCCAGGTCGTTCCACCGCCATCGGACGCTGGAAATGCATGAATCCGGGACGGACCGTCGCGGGCGGCAGCCTACCGTCATTTTTCCCGGTGCACCTGAAAACCGGCCCAGGACTGGCTGACGGGCATGATTTCGAGGCTGTTGATGTTGATGTGCGGCGGTTGAGAGGCCACCCAGTGGATCGTATTGGCGATGTCCTCCGGCTGGATTGCGTGCGCGCCGCCATAAAGTGCTTCATAGGCTGCCTGGTTGCCGCCGGTGCGAACCAGCGTGAACTCGCTTTCGCAAAGACCGGGCTCGATCGAGGTGATACGAACGCCCTTGCCGTGCAGGTCGGAGCGAAGACCGAGCGAGAACTGGCGCAGGAATGCCTTGGTGCCGGCATAGACATTGCCGCCGGAATAGGGCCAGTGGGCGGCGACCGAGGAAAGGTTGACGATCATGCCGCGCCGCTCGATCAGCGTCGGCAGCAGATGATGGGTGATCGCCAGAAGCCCGGTGATGTTGGTGTTGACCATCGTTTTCCAGTCTGCGAACGGAACCTCGGGTGCAGGCGCCGTGCCAAGCGCCAGGCCGGCATTGTTGACGAGCACGTCTATGCCGGAAAACGCGGCGGGAAGCCCGGCCAGCGCCTCGCGCATGGCGGTTTCGTCGGTAATGTCGAAGACAAGGCCGTGAAAGGCGTCGCCGAGTTCCGCTCCGAGATCGTCCAGTCGCTGCGCGCGGCGACCGGTGCCGATGACTTTCCAGCCCTCGGCGACGAAGCGGCGTGCCGTGGCTGCGCCAAATCCGGCCGTTGCGCCGGTAATGAGGATTGTGCCGCTCATCTCAACATCCTTTCTTGCGATGGTCGTTGCTTGGTTTTAGGGCGCTGGCGGCGGCAGGCAAGCGACCGGTGCTCATTGAGCATGGCAGGGGCATGTTTTTTCATTTGCGTGTTGCCGGATGACGGGGAAACTCTGCACTGCCGGCGGGCGAATCGAGGAACACAGCAAAGACCTCTGGAGAACGGTTGATGAAGCCGAATATTCTTTTGATTACGGCCGACCAGTGGCGCGGCGACTGCCTGTCGGCGACGGGGCATCCCGTGGTCAGAACACCGAATGTGGACGCCCTTGCCGGTGAAGGCGTGCTGTTTCGCCGCCACTATGCCGGCGCGGCCCCCTGTTCACCGGCTCGCGCATCGCTCTACACGGGCCTCTATCAGATGAATCACCGGGTTTGTCGCAACGGCTCGCCGCTCGATGCCCGCTTCGACAATATCGCGCTGGCTGCGCGGCGGGCGGGCTATGACGCGACCGTGTTCGGATACACCGATATTTCGCCGGATCCACGACCGCTCGATCCGAATGACCCTGTGCTGACCTCCTATGAAGGGGTCCTTCCGGGCTTCACCGTCGGGCAGATCCTGTTGGAGCATGAGCGCCACTGGCTAGGCTGGCTGCGGGCGAGAGGACGCCGGGATGCCTTCGATCGCAATGTCCACCGGACCGCGTCGCCGGGCGACTGTCGCGTCGGAAATGATCCTCCCGCCTATTCGAAAGAGGAAACCCAGACGGCTTTCCTGGCGGAAGCTTTTCTGAACTGGCGCGAAACGCAGGATCGCCCCTGGTTTGCCCATATTTCGTTCCTTCGTCCGCACCCCCCTTTCTGTGTCCCGGAACCCTATAACAGCATGTTTGCGGCGGGCGATGGACCCGCCTATGCCCGCGCCGACCGCCGTGCCGACGAAGCGATGATCCATCCATTCATGCGCTATGCAATGGACAGCCTGCAGAAATCGAGCTTCGTCCATGGCGCGACTGGGCCTCTGAGCGAATGGCGGGATGAGGATTTCGACAGGATCCGCGCCATCTATTTCGGCATGATCGCCGAAGTCGATGCCCAGATCGGACGTATTTTCGATGCACTGCGCGACCAAGGCGACTGGGAGAGGACTATAATTGTCTTCACCTCCGATCACGGCGAGATGATGGGCGACCATTGGGCGTTGGGGAAAGGCGGCTATCACGATGGCAGCTATCATATCCCACTGGTGATCCGCGATCCCGCGGCCACCGCGTCGGCTGGCCGGCAGGTCGAAGCCTTCACCTCTGCCGCCGATATTCTGCCGACGCTTTGCGACAGGCTTGGGCTCACGCCGCGCAACCATCAGGACGGCGCCTCGCTGATGCCCTTCCTGGGCGGTGGCGTGCCGGAGCTCTGGCGGGATGCAGCCTTCTTCGAATTCGATTTCCGCGAGATCGTGACTGCAGGGGCGGAAAGGCATTTCAGCCTGCCGTCGAACCTCTGCAATCTCGCCGTCGTCCGCGACAGGGCGTTCAAATATGTCCACTTCGCCGGTCTGCCGCCGCTTCTGTTCGATCTCCAGCGGGATCCGATGGAACTGCACAATGTTGCGGAAGAGCCGGACTACGCCGGAACGCGGTTGCACTATGCGGAAAAATTGCTGGCGCTGCGCGCCGGGCATTTGGACCAGACGCTCGCCTATACCGCATTGACGGAAAACGGCCCCGTCAGCCGACCGCAATTGTGATGCACGGAGCGGGTCTCGAAAACGGTAGTGCTCGGGCCTGCTTTGGGCTATAGCCGGGCGCGAAGACATGGCCGCGATCTGGAGAATATTGGATGGCATCGACGATTCGCTATTACGAGGGTGACATTTCCGCAGAAGATGCTGCGCGTTACACGGGCGCAATCGCCATCGATACCGAGACGCTCGGCCTGGTGCCGCGCCGCGACCGGCTCTGCGTCGTTCAGCTTTCCTCGGGTGACGGCACTGCGGATGTCATCCGGATTGCTGCCGGCCAGAAAGAAGCGCCAAACCTTGTGGCCATGCTCGCCGACCCCTCTCGGCAGAAGATCTTCCATTACGGCCGTTTCGATATCGCCGTCCTGTTCCATACCTTCGGTGTCACCACCGCGCCGGTTTTCTGCACCAAGATTGCCTCCCGTCTGAGCCGGACCTACACGGACCGGCACGGACTTAAGGATAATCTGAAGGAGATGCTGGAGATCGATATCTCCAAGGCCCAGCAGTCATCGGACTGGGCGGCTGAAATGCTCTCTCCGGCGCAGCTCGAATACGCCGCTTCTGACGTTCTTTACCTGCATGCCCTGCGCGACAAGCTGACGGAACGTCTGAAGCGCGATGGCCGTATGGCCCATGCCGAAGCCTGTTTCGAATTTCTGCCGACCCGCGCCAAGCTTGACCTGCTCGGCTGGGAAGAAACGGACATTTTCGCCCACAGCTGACGGTTCTCTCTGTCCTTCGCCAGCTACCGTTTCAGCCGAAGGGACGGAGGGCGATCAGGTGTCGCCGTCCCCCCCGCGTTTTGGCCGTTCCTGTCTCAGGCTTCCTGCGCACGCCCACCCGGATGAGAACCTCCCGTGGAATCCGGTAGCGGCGCACGGCATCCGCCTGGCTGCGGAAGCCCGATATCTCTCTCTGGATGAAGAAGGCCCAGACCAGTTCGGCAGCCTGGTCGATGAGTTCCTCGCAGCGTTGCTCCGACGCGCCCTCGGCCCGCGCCGTCGCCAGCGCTTCGAGCGCCGCTTCCAGCTTCCTGCCGATCCGGCCGAGCGCATCCGCCTTTTCGGCCGCAAGTTCCAGATCCAGCGCCGATAATATGCCGGCGCCGGTGGACGAGAAGAAAGAGGGCGGAAGAAAGCTCACGCTAGCCTCGATGATGTGGCAACTGGCTGAAGATGGCGTCTGTCGCGCTCTCAGGCAAGAGAACTCCATGTTCGCCAATCAGTGTTTTTTAATCCCTCGGGTGCATTATGGTGGTCAATCAGGACATCCTCCTGCCGGCCTTTCCGATCGTCGGAAGGACGGTCGACCAAGCGGTATGAATGCGACCATGATGGAAGCACCGAAGGCTTCTTTGCCAGGTGTCATGCGGGCCTCTGACAGTCTCGAACATGAACGATCCGCGCCGGCAACGGTCCCTGTTGCGGCAGACATGCTCAGAAAATGGCTGGAACAGCCCGCTGAGATCGCCGTCTTCACGGAAGAGCTTGGCGCATGGGGCGAGACACCGGCTCTGCCCACGGACGACCGATCCCGCCGGTCGAGGGGAAGCTGGCTTGATGCCGTTGCCGGGCTGGTGGCTGAATCGGAGAATGCGGCGGGAGAAGCGATCCTCTCGCTCAAAGCCGACGACAACGGCCTTTACGGTCTCTTCAGGGATGTTCGCGTCAGAGAAGACTAAGGCCGTTCCGTTTTCGCCGGAAAGGAACCACGGTCCTCTGCTAGCGCCACTGAGCGCCGGCGGCGGCGGCAAGCTCGCGGATTTCGTCGAAAGCCAGGTCGCGTAGCAGCTTTCCGTTTTCCCAAACCGGTTGCAACAGGTTCGGTCTTTGTCCGAGTTCGCCGAGAGGGACGGCAAAGATATCGCCTTCCTCCTGCACGACGGCCTGCCGGCCGAGTGTAGGCGGCTTTTCCTGCGGATTGCCGGGCCTGCGTCCGATATCACGCCAGACGCCGCCCTCATCCTTCAGCGCGCTTGCGCGCATGGTGAAGGAGAGCGTGTCGCGGCTCACCTTCTGCAGGAGCGAGGAACCCATGCCGAAGGAGATGTTCTCCGAGGAAAAGCCCATGCCCTCCAGCCGCCCGAGGATCATCTGTATGTCCTGCAGAGAGACGCCATCCGACTGGATAACCCGAACATTGTTGTCCAGAACCTTGAAACCCTTACCGTTCAGATGTGTGCCGAAGGCATAGGCGAGCTGTGCGACGACCTGCACAGGTGTATCGATCGGATCGCCGCTGTCTGAGCGGACGATCAGGGTCGCGTTGGCGGCGCGAATCCTCGTCTGCAGTTTCTTGCCGAGTATATCGGCCACTGCATTGTTGAGATCGAAGCTGTCCGCCACGATCGAATAGGCACCGAACCGGGCGAAGCGCTCGATCATGTTCGAATAGGCTTCTGCCTCGCGGGTCTGTCCCCAGGCGGTGACCGTCGTGTGCTCGGATGCGGGAACGGATCTGCCGGCCATCAGCGCGCCATAGTAACGACGGGCATGCAGAACGCCGGGTAGCGAATCGGTGCTGCTGAAATGCACCAGATGGGCGGCTCCGCCGAGGCCTGTCTGCTCGAGGCTGGCCGTTCCTCTTGCGCCGAAATCGCTGATGCTGGCGGAGATCAGTTCCTCGGCCCGGTCCGACGTCCGTTCCAGGAAAGGCCGGATCGCCTGCTTGATCCGCCACGCCATGGTCGCCACGGTCGAGGGGTACCAGACGGCCCTCAGCAGCGCGGTCTCCATGTAGGAGGTCAGCCAGGGCAACTCCGGATCGGTATTGGCGACCTGGACCACAGGCACGTCGCGACGCACGACAAGCCCTTCCTGCAGGGCCTCGATCCTCAGCGGCAGGTAGCCGCCATGGACGTTGACGATATGGGTCCAGCCGGCCCTGTCGAAGGGTTGTCCGTGCAGCGTGGCGACTTCCTCGGCCTCATCGATATCGGCACGGGTAATCGGCCGGGAAAGATATTCCTTGAGGAACATCTGCAGCCCGAAGAACATCACTTCAGGCCGGAAGGAGTTGCCGCGGGTGGTAACATAGGCGCTGATGGCGCGCGTGCCGGCGGGATATTGGAGGAAGTGCCCCAGCTTGTAGCTGTCGGTATCGAGGATGGGATTTCGGTTATTCGGCATTCGGCACCCATCGGTTGGGCTCGACATTGCGCATGCGGCGGCCCGGCAGTTCGTATTGGCAAAGATGTACGCGAGCCTTTTCGAAGCGGCAAGACGCGAAGGTGGCATTTATGGTTAGCGAATTGTTTACGCCTCGCGGGCATCATGGCGGCAAATAGAGTGGCGATCGCCCTTGCTCGAAATCTGCCGGCAGGATGGCCTGGCGGAACAGGGTTGCCGCATGTGCGGTTCCGAATTGCCGATGTTCCCTGCAATCTTTGCATGAAGAGGAGTTCCCATGCTGCCTCCGGCTCAGGCAATTTCGAATTCCGGAACATCCTATCCTGATTCCAGGAAGCAGCAGGAGGCGGTGATCGACGTCACGCCGCGCCAGGCCGCAAGCACGCCGCACGCCGTGCAGGTTCTCGAACAGAACGCCGCGATCGCCGGCCGGCTCAACATGCTGCTGCTGTCCGGCCAGGAGCGCATGTCGCAGAACCTTGCGTCCCTGATCGATCTTCTCGGGCGTGCCCTGAAAGTCGAGCGCAACGACGGCGAAAGCCTGAGCGGCTATGCCGCGCGCCTGGTTCAGACCCTGACCAACCTGCCACAGGAGGAACGCCAGTCTGTCCAGCGCCAGCTCACTCAGCTGTTCGGTGGTTTGCAGCTTCGCACGCTGATGGAAGCTTTCCGCAACCCGGTTGGCCCCGAGGCGGCCATGCTCTCCATTTATCTGGAGCTCTATCGCAACAAGGACCGCGACCTTGCCGCCCGATCGGCCGTGACCTCCTATCGGCAGAATGCCGGCGAGCAGAAGCCGGTCGCCGGCATCGCGTCCCCTTCGAACCGTACGCTATCTCAAACACAGAAACCTTCCGCATCCGCAACGACCAGCCAGCCTGCCGAATGGTGGGACGAAGCCCTGGAAGGCGATATCGTTCGGCCGGTCACCAGGGATGCCGGTGCGAGATCTGCGCCCGATTTCGGTAGCGGCGACGAAATATTGCGGACCGGGGCCAGGTCGGCCGGTTCCGCGGAAAACCCTGTTCTCTCCCGAAACGCTGCGGCAGGCTCGCCAGAGGCGAGGGTGGAGAATCCGGATAGCGGCGTGGATGACATCCGGACCCTGCAGGAGCGGCTTCGCCAGAACTTCGAGTTCGGCGATGAACCGGAGCCTTCGCCCGGCTTCTCGCGCACGGTCACCGTTCCGACACCCGAAGTCCGGACGGCCGCCCATGCCACGCGCATGATGCTGTCCAACGGGAACGCCATTCAAGCCGGCGCCGACATTCAGACACCGATTGCGGAGCCGGAAACGACGGCCGCGCCGGAAGGATTGCAGGAAACCATCGAGGATGCCGCCGATCAAGCGCTCAATACGCTCAAGAGCTGGAAGGACGCAGTGGTCCGGGCGCTCGCGGGTCCGGCGGATCTGTTGCCGCAGGCGGCGGAAACCGACGGCGAAGCATCGGCGCCGACCGCAGCCTATGCGTCGTCCACGGAAATGCCGGAGGAACAGCCGCCCATCGATAAGGCCCGCTTGTCCGGCATGACGAAGAGCGAGGCCATGCAGCCGGCTGCCTCGGCATTCGAGGGGGAAGCGCCGGGCGACCCCACCACCGCAGACATTCGGCACCGCGCATGGGCGGAAGGCGAGGTTTCCCCGCGCGCGACGGCGGATATCGACCAGCCGGCCTTGCGCCAGTCTATGGTGCTTCGCGAGGGTGTACCCTTGCCGATGGTCAGCTACCTGATGGCGCAGGACGAATATGTCGAGGACGAGAAGGAACTCAGACGCCGCTATGAAGACGAAGACGGCGGGGATGACTTCGCCGGCGGCGATGACGGGGGCGGAAAGGATCAGGCCGGCGAAGAGCAGGCGAATGCCGCGGAAGAAGCCCCGGCGGAACAGCATCCGCTTGCTGCCGAAGGGGAGGTAGATGGCCGTACGCCACTGCTCACCGCCGACCTGTCCGATGGCCTGCCCGCAGCGGATCTCTATCAGCGAATGGCCGATTGGGCCTGAGTTTCCCGGGAAATCCGATCAAAAGAAAAGCCCGCCGGTCATGCGACCGGCGGGCTTTTTGATGCGATTGAAACCTGGCCTTATTCGGCGTTGCGGTTCTTGAGCGCGGCACCGAGGATGTCGCCGAGCGAAGCGCCGCTATCGGAGGAACCGAACTGAGCGACGGCTTCCTTCTCTTCAGCGATTTCCAGAGCCTTGATCGACAGCATGACCTTGCGATCCTTCTTGGAGAAGTTGGTCACGCGGGCATCGACGATCTGGCCGACCGAGAAGCGTTCCGGACGCTGTTCGTCGCGGTCGCGGGAAAGATCGGCACGACGGATGAAGGAAGTGATGTCCTCGTGGTTGACGAGCTTCACTTCGATACCGCCGTCGTTGATTCCGATGACTTCGCAGGAAACGACTGCGTTCTTGCGCAGGTCGCCGGAAGCGGCAGCTTCGCCGACCGAATCGCGGCCGAGCTGCTTGATGCCGAGCGAGATGCGTTCCTTCTCGACGTCGACATCGAGAACGACAGCCTTGACCACGTCACCCTTGTTGTACTCCTCGATGACCTGTTCGCCCGGACGGTTCCAGTCGAGGTCGGAGAGGTGAACCATGCCGTCGACATCGCCTTCGAGGCCGATGAACAGGCCGAATTCGGTCTTGTTCTTGACTTCGCCTTCGACTTCGGTGCCGGCCGGGTGGCTATAGGCGAATGCCTGCCACGGGTTTTCCAGCGTCTGCTTGAGGCCGAGCGAGATACGGCGCTTGGACGGATCGACTTCGAGAACGACGACGTCGACTTCCTGGCTCGTGGACAGGATCTTGCCGGGGTGTACGTTCTTCTTGGTCCAGGACATTTCCGAGATGTGGATCAGGCCTTCGATGCCCGGCTCCAGCTCGACGAATGCACCGTAGTCGGTGATGTTCGTGACGGTGCCGGAAATCTTCTTGCCGACCGGATACTTGGCGGCAATGCCATCCCACGGATCCGACTCGAGCTGCTTCATGCCGAGCGAGATGCGGTGAGTTTCCTGGTTGATTCGGATGATCTGAACCTTGACCTGCTGGCCGATGGACAGGATTTCCGACGGATGGTTGACGCGGCGCCATGCCATGTCGGTTACGTGCAGCAGGCCGTCGATACCGCCGAGGTCGACGAACGCACCGTAATCGGTGATGTTCTTGACGACACCGTCAACAACCTGGCCTTCTTCGAGGTTCTGAACGATTTCAGAACGCTGCTCGGCACGGGACTCTTCGAGAACCGTACGGCGCGAAACGACGATGTTGCCGCGGCGCTTGTCCATCTTGAGGATTTCGAAGGGCTGCGGGTTGTGCATGAGAGGGGTGACGTCGCGGATCGGACGGATGTCGACCTGCGAACGCGGCAGGAAGGCAACGGCGCCGTCGAGATCGACGGTGAAGCCACCCTTGACCTGGTTGAAGATGACACCTTCGACGCGCTCGCCAGCTTCGAACTTGGCTTCGAGCTTGATCCAGCTTTCTTCGCGGCGAGCCTTCTCGCGCGACAGAACGGCTTCGCCGAGAGCGTTTTCGATGCGCTCGACATAGACCTCGACTTCGTCGCCGACCTTCAGCGAACCGTCCTTGGCCCGAGCGCCGAATTCCTTGAGCGCGATGCGGCCTTCGACCTTGAGGCCGACGTCAACGATGGCGACGTCCTTCTCGATGGCCGTGATGATGCCCTTGGTGACATAGCCTTCTGCCAGATCGGTCTTGGCAAACGACTCTTCGAGCATTGCTGCGAAATCATCGCGCGTAGGGGTAGAAACAGACATGAAATCTCCTAATCGCATCCAGTCGGGACGCGGTATGCGCCGGGGGTTCGAGTTGCACATGGCCAGAAAGATCGTCCGCCCTTCATTTAAGGGCTGTCCGGCGCGAGGACGTTCGTTTCGGCTGGTCTTTGCGAAAACCGGCTGGCCGGGTTCCGTATCGATTATGTCTTCAAGGCAGCATCGATAAAGGTTCGGGCAGCCTGAAACGCCGCCTCTATACTCATTTCCGACGTATCAAGCAAGTGCGCATCGTCGGCTGGCTTCAGCGGGCTGTCCGCGCGGCCCATGTCACGCTCGTCGCGCTTGCGCACATCGGCAAAGACCGCGTCGAAACTGGCGCTGCCGCCGCCAGCCAGGATCTCGTCGTAACGGCGTCTGGCGCGAACTTCCGGCGAAGCAGTGACATAGAGTTTTACCGGTGCTGCCGGGCAGACAACGGTGCCGATGTCACGGCCGTCGAGCACGGTGCCGGGCGTCTTTGCCGCAAATTTGCGCTGCGCCTCGACGAGCGCCCGCCTGACCTTCGGCATGACGGCTATCTTCGAGGCGGCCTCGCCGATCTGGTGTTGCGAAAGCACCGAGCGGTCGAGACCGGCAAGATCGATCGCAAGCGCCGTCTGCTCGGCCACGGTCTCGTCATCGAGCGGCTGGCCGGCGTCGAGAAGCGCCTTGGCGACGGCGCGGTAGGTAAGACCCGTGTCCAGATGATGGAAGCCGTAATGCGCGGCGATCAGCCGGGACAACGTTCCCTTGCCGGCTGCCGCTGGCCCGTCGATGGCGATCGTGAAGGAGGTGCTCACGCAGCTTTGCCTTCGCGGGTTTCGATCTTTGCGCCGAGCCCCGTCATCAGGTCCATGAATTCCGGGAAGCTTGTGGCAATCATGGTCGCGTCGTCGACGGTTACCGGATGCTCGGCAACGAGACCCATGATAAGGAAACTCATGGCGATGCGGTGGTCGAGATGGGTCTCCACCGCTGCACCGGATGCATTGCCGAGGCCCTTGCCATCCGGTCGGCCGCGAACGACGAGCGTGGCTTCGCCCTCGTCACAATCGACGCCGTTGAGCTTCAGGCCGGCGGCGACGGCGGAAAGACGATCGGATTCCTTGACCCTCAGTTCTTCCAGGCCGAGCATGGTCGTCGTCCCCTCGGCAAAGGCGGCGGCCACAGCGAGCACCGGATATTCGTCGATCATCGATGGCGCGCGGTCCTCCGGCAAGGTGACACCCTTCAGGCTGGATGAACGCACGCGAAGATCCGCGACATCCTCGCCGCCGGCAAGCCGTGGATTGAGGATTTCGATATCCGCGCCCATTTCCTGCAGCGTCAGGATGAGGCCGGTGCGCGTCGGGTTCATCAACACATTCAGGATGGTGATGTCGGAGCCCGGAACCAGCAGCGCCGCAACGAGCGGGAATGCCGTGGAGGACGGATCGCCCGGCACGTCGATCACCTGGCCGGTGAGCTTGCCCCGGCCTTCGATGCGAATGGTGCGCACGCCGTCGGAAGCCGTCTCGACCGTCAGGTTGGCGCCGAAGCCCTGCAGCATCTTTTCCGTATGGTCGCGGGTCATGATCGGTTCGATAACGGTAGTGATACCGGGCGTGTTGAGGCCGGCGAGCAGCACGGCGGATTTCACCTGCGCCGAAGCCATCGGTACGCGGTAGGTGATCGGGGCTGGTGTTTTCGGCCCGTGCAACGTCACCGGCAGGCGGTCGCCCTCGGCGGCTTTGACCTGCACGCCCATTTCGCGCAGCGGATTGAGGACGCGGCCCATCGGGCGCTTGGTAAGGGAGGCGTCGCCGATAAAGGTGCTGTCGAAATCATAGACGCCGACCAGCCCCATGGTGAGGCGGCAGCCGGTGCCGGCATTGCCGAAGTCGAGCGGCGCTTCCGGTGCAAGCAGGCAGCCATTGCCGACGCCGTCGATGATCCAGGTATCGCCGTCTTTGACGATCCTGGCGCCCATCGCCTGCATGGCCTTGCCTGTGTTGATGACGTCCTCGCCCTCGAGCAGCCCGGTGATGCGCGTCTGGCCGGAGGCAAGGCCGCCGAACATGAAGGAACGATGGGAAATGGACTTGTCGCCGGGAATGCGGATGGTGCCGGAGAGGGCGGGTGATTTCCGCGAGGTGGCCGGTTTGGGCAGGGCTCCATGCGCCATGAACGTGTTTCCTCCGATCGGATATTCCTTGCCGCGCGAACCATGTCCGGGGATGCTGCCGGTTGCCATGGGCGCCGATTTCCGCGCTCGTTAGCATAAAGCGATTTGATGGTCATCCCTCGGCCCGCAAAAAGCCCTGACAATGCGGCGTGAAGTTTGCCTTTGACAGAACGGGTTGCAACGATTAAGGGAGCCCGCTAGCAATTTGACCGGTCAGGGACCGGATGAACGGCGCGTGCCGGCATATTCCTCAAGACATCACGAGGCTTCGACAGTGGCGAAAGCAGAACTTGGCACCAAGCGGACCGACCCGGATACGGGCAAGAAATTCTACGATCTGAACAAGGATCCGATCGTATCGCCCTATACGGGCAAGAGCTGGCCGCTCTCTTATTTCGAAGAAACGTCCGTCGCTTCCATCATGGAAAAGGCTGAAGAGGAGGATGTCGCGGAGGTCGATACCGAAAACACGGAAATCGAACTCGTGGCTCTCGAAGACGCCGACGAAAACGGCGGTGGCGACGATCTGCCGGATATCGGCGACGATGACGTCGAACTCGGCGACGATGATGACGACACCTTCCTCGAAGCCGACGAAGACGATGACGACGACGACATGAGCGGCATCATCGGCGTCACCGGCGACGACGACGAAGTCTGATTTTTCAGGGACTTGGACCCGGAAATGCAAAAACTTTCCGGGTCCGCGATTTTTCGGCTTGCTATCTCCGAAAACCGGAAGTAATAAGCCGCCACCCGCCGGACAGCACGCCCGGCAGGTTCCCGGAACCGGCGCTGCCGGACCCATGGTTTGGGGCTATAGCTCAGCTGGGAGAGCGCTTGCATGGCATGCAAGAGGTCAGCGGTTCGATCCCGCTTAGCTCCACCAAATTTCTCCTCCGACAATCTGCTGTTGTCTTCCAGGCGAACGACTTGATCGCCTGTACCGAGCGATTTGCCTCATTCCATTGTTTGTCCCTGTCGGGCCTTAATGGTTCCCATACCCAAATGCGCTAGTGAATCCGTTCAAGGCGCGTTGTAGCGGACGGGGCGGGGACAGGGGCATGAGTTTTACGGAAACGACACGGACGTCATGGTTCGGGCGCCTGAAGAATGCGCTGATCGGCTTTCTGGTCGGCATCGTTGTCGTGGTTGCATCGATCTGGGCGCTTGTCTGGAATGAAGGCAGGTCGATCAAGACCTACCGCGCGCTCGGCGAGGGCGCGAGCATTGTCGTTCCGGTGAGCGCAGATGAGATCGCGCCTTCGAACGAAGGCAAACTGGTTCATGTCTCCGGCAAGGTGAAGGCTGGCGGGATCGCTTCGGACCCCGAGTTTGCAATCGTGGCCGATGGTGCGCTGGCGGTTCGCCGCGAGGTCGAGATGTATCAGTGGATCCAATCGAGCGAATCCACCACGGAGAAGAAGCTGGGTGGCAGTGAAGAGACTGTCACCATCTACAAATATCAGAAGGAATGGCGCGAGGGGCGCCAGAACTCCGCCGACTTCCGTCAGCCGGAAGGGCATGAGAACCCCCGATTGCCGGTGGAAAGCGCAGGCTTCAGCGTTGAAACCGCGACGGTCGGGGTTTTTACCGTGTCCGGTGAGGACATCGCATATCTCGGCAGCCAGAGCGACCTGAAGGTCACGGAAAACGATGCCGTCAATGTCGGCAAGGCGCTGTCGCGGCCCGTCCATCTCGATCGGGGCGGCTTCTACGTGGGGGCGGATGCCTCTGCTCCGGTGGTCGGCGATGTCCGGATACGTTACACGCGTGCCGATCTCGACGAAGCGAGCCTTGTCGCCCAGCAGATGGGTGGCGCGCTGATACCATACCGGACGACCAATGGCCGCGAACTTTTCCTGAGCGCTGCCGGCAGGATTGACGCGGTTCGGATGTTTGCCGACGCTCAAGCGGAAAATACCCTGGTCACCTGGCTTGTGCGTCTGGGCGGAATGATCGGGCTTTTTGTCGGCTTTTCCCTGATTCTGTCTATCCTCGGCGTGATTGCAGACGTCATCCCGTTCTTCGGCGCGCTGGTCGGTTTCGGCACCGGATTGGTCGCGCTTGTTCTGACGGTTCTGATTGGCCCGCTCGTGATTGCGATTGGCTGGTTCGCCTATCGCCCTCTTCTGTCCTTCGGGCTTCTGTCGGCGGGTGCTTTGGTCGCCTTCGCGGTCATCTGGATTCGCCGCCGCAGACCCGCGACGCTGGCCGTCGGCCGTGGGCGCGCCGCATAGCGTGCGGCGCTGCTAGCAGAACAATTCTCCGCGCCCCCTGCTTTCGGTCTGGTCGATCTGGAACCAGTCGGCGATGCGCTCGATCTCGAACATGGCTTCCCTGTCGCGAAGCTGGACGCGCAGCTTGTCGCCTGCAAGACCGAGCGGCTCGCCGATGTAGATCCGGTTGTTTCCCGCGTCGTCGATAATGTCGATTGCGAAGCGCATGCGGCCTCCGAATTCAGTCTTTTATGTCCGTATCTATGTATATTAGAGGCCTAGGGTCATTGCCTTGAGCGAAGCTGTCTTCGCTCGGCGGAACGCCGAGCATTGTGGGTAAGGCCCGTCGCCTGTATGTCAGGTCGATCCTTGAGGAGACCCGATGTTTGTTATTTCCAAGTTGTTCTGGATGCTCGCCCAGCCGCTGTCTCTCGCCTGTTTCGCCATTCTTGCTGCGGTCCTTGCCCAGTTCTTCCGTCTTCGCCGAACCGGGCTGGTGCTCAGCCTTGCGGCGGGTATTGTCCTTTTCGTGGTGCTGTTCACCAGCGCCGGCTCCTTTGCGTTGCAGGGGCTCGAAGCCCGCTTTCCCCGACCGCTGAAGGATCCGGATGCGCTTTCCTGCATGATCGTGCTGGGTGGCGCCTTCGAAACAGAGGTGACGACAAGCCGTGGAGGGATAGACCTCAACCAGGCAGCCGACCGTTTCGTCGATGCGCTGCGGCTTGCCATCCGTTATCCGGAGGCGAAGATTCTGGTTTCCGGCGGTGACGGTTCGTTGAGCGGTGCCTATGAAGGCGACGCGGCCGCATCGCTGCGCTTCTTCTCCGCCTTCGGTATTCCCGCCGAGCGGCTGATGACCGAGAAGCAGTCGCGCACCACCTACGAGAATGCGGCCTTCAGTCGCAATCTGCTCGAAACCGGCGGGCTCAGCGATTGCCTGCTCATTACGTCGGCCTTCCATATGCCGCGTTCCGTCGGTCTGTTCCGCAAGGCGGGGGTGAGCGTGACGCCCTGGCCGGTCGATTACCGCACCAGCGGTGAACAGCGATTGACGTTGGACTTCACCCAACCCACTCTCAACGCGCAGCAGACCTCCACCGCCGTGCGCGAATGGATCGGCCTTGCCGCTTATTACCTGACGGGCAGGATCGATTCCCTCTATCCAGCGCCCTGATGGGCGCGGCCCGGCTATTTCTTGGAGATGGTCAGGAATTTGGTGCCGCGCACCCGCACGGTCATCTGGCAGGGCTCGCTGTCGGTGCGCTCGCAAAAGCGCGGGTGCATCTTCAGCACGAACACCATGTTGCCGAACCGTTTGAGGAAGTCGTAGCCGTAGAGTTGCGCGGTGGCGATCATGAAGTAACCGCCCTCCTTGACCTGCAGGTAGAAATTATGGGGGCAGCCGTCCGCGGTGCAATCGGGGCCGCGCGTACCGTCGCATGACAGGTCGCCCTCATTGGCCACGGCATCGATGATGCCGTCATTGTTGATGTCGATCCGGTCGATGAATTTCGGCCCGTATTCCACCGTTCCACATCGCTTCTTGAAGTGTTCCTTCTCGTATATTTCAGGATCGCTGATAAGCTGCTGCTGACCGAAGGAGGATGCAGGTGCGGCAAGCAGGAGGGCGATTTGCAATGTGGCAAGCAACAGGTACTTCACGGCGTTCGTCCCGGCGAGATGAAAATATCGCGGCCATCCTTGCAGGGCCTGCTTGCGCGACCCTGACGTTTTCTTCTGGTCTCTAGACATCATATCGGGTTGAAAGGATTTCCATGTCGTTGCTGGGGTTTCTCGACTATGCGGGTGTGGCGGTCTTTGCGGCGACAGGCGCGCTTTCCGCCTCGCGCAAGGAGCTCGACCTGATCGGGTTCCTTTTTCTGGCCCTCGTCACAGGCATAGGCGGCGGGACGATGCGCGATGTCGTACTTGGCAGCCTTCCGGTTTTCTGGGTCGTCAATCCGGGCTACGTGCTGGTTTGCGCCTCTGTCGGCGTCCTGGTCTTCTTCACCGCCCATCTCGTTGAATCGCGTTATCGCCTGCTCGTCTGGCTGGATGCGGTTGGTCTTTCGGCCTATTGCGTCATGGGGGCGGCGAAGGGCTATGTGGCGACGGGTTCGCCGACCGTGGCCGTGGTCACGGGCACGCTGACGGCTGCCTTCGGCGGCATTCTGCGCGACATCATCGCGGGCGAGCCGTCCGTCCTGCTGCGGCCGGAGATCTACGTTACCGCGGCACTAGCGGGCGCCACGGTCTTCACTGCCGCGACGGAGTTCGGGCTTGAGCTCCACACAGCATCGATTTTCGGCGCTCTGACGGCCTTTGCCATTCGCGGTGGGGCCCTGCGGTTCGGCTGGTCGCTACCACGCCCCAATTCCCGCCCGGGCCGGCCGCCCGAAGACGTGATGAAATAGGCGGTGTCGTCCGGGAAGGACTTATTTGCTCTTGGCGCGCAGGCGGATCACAACGTCGACATGGGAAATCTCCATGCCTTCAGGCGGTTCCGGGAGATTGTCGATCGAAATGTTGTTAACCGGGATGTCGAGAACCTCGTTCTCGCCTTCGACGAAGAAGTGGTGATGGTCCGATGTATTCGTGTCGAAATAAGTCTTGGCGCTTTCGACGGCGAGAACACGAATGAGGCCCGCTTCGGTAAACTGGTGCAGCGTGTTGTAGACGGTTGCAAGCGATACCGGCACGTTGGCCGCGATCGCTTCCTCATGCAGTTCCTCGACCGTCAGGTGGCGATCGCCCTTGGCGAAAAGAAGGCTGGCGAGCGCAATACGCTGACGCGTCGGGCGCAGACCCGAGCGTCGCAGTTTTAGTTCTGTGCTTGCACCGTATTCAGCCATCGTCACCGACGAACTCCGATTCTCCACCTGTCAATTCAATGACGTTGATCAAGGATATAACTTTTAAGCCTCGGCCTTTCAATAGCGTCTGCGGCATTGCGGCATGAGAAACAGCCGCAAAACCAGCCTTTTGCGGCTTTTCTCTCTGGTCGTTGCCGAAGTCATGCTGTATGCGACGGCGAACGGGACCGGCGTCGCACAAGTGTCGACCAACTCTCATGCGATTGCATGTCGGCTATTGTGGGACTTCATTTTGTCCCTATCTTGCTCTAAGGGTCCGCCAACGTGAAGCTCAGGGGGAAGAAGAAGAAGAGATGAAACCGAGACAATCCAGCTATAACTACGAAGAAATCCTTTCCTGCGGTCGCGGCGAGCTTTTTGGTCCCGGCAATGCCCAGCTTCCTCTTCCGCCGATGCTCATGGTTCATCGCATCACAGATATTTCCGAGACCGGTGGCGCTTTCGACAAGGGCTATATCCGGGCCGAGTACGATGTCCGCCCGGACGATTGGTATTTTCCCTGCCACTTCCAGGGCAATCCGATCATGCCTGGCTGCCTCGGCCTCGACGGCATGTGGCAATTGACCGGCTTTTTCCTTGGCTGGCTCGGGGAAGAGGGTCGTGGCATGGCGCTGTCGACCGGTGAGGTCAAGTTCAAGGGAATGGTCCGCCCGCATACCAAGCTTCTCGAATACGGCATCGACTTCAAGCGGGTCATGCGCGGCCGCCTCGTGCTCGGCACGGCCGATGGCTGGCTGAAGGCCGATGGCGAAACCATTTACCAGGCAACTGACCTTCGCGTAGGTCTGTCGAAGGATAAGACGGCCTGAAGGCAGGCTCTGTCCAATCATGATAACAAGAAGGTCTGAGAGATGAGACGGGTAGTTGTAACGGGTCTTGGCATCGTATCTTCCATCGGAAGCGATGCTGCTGAAGTGACGGAGTCGCTGCGCAACGCGAAATCCGGCATCACCTTTTCGCCGGACTTTGCCGAACACGGCTTCAAGTGCCAGGTGTGGGGCAAGCCCTCCCTTGACCCGACCGACCTCGTCGATCGCCGCGCCATGCGCTTCCTGTCACAGGGCGGCGCCTGGAATCATGTCGCCATGAAGCAGGCGATCGCCGATGCCGGCCTCGAAGAGGCCGACTATGCCCAGAACGAGCGCGTCGGCATCGTGATGGGTTCGGGTGGCCCGTCCACCCGTACCATCGTCGAGGCCGCCGACATCACGCGCCAGAACAAGAGCCCGAAGCGCATCGGTCCGTTCGCCGTGCCGAAGGCCATGTCTTCCACCGCATCCGCGACCCTCGCCACCTGGTTCAAGCTCCACGGCGTCAATTATTCGATCTCCTCGGCCTGCTCCACCTCCGCCCATTGCATCGGCAACGCCGCCGAGATGATCCAGTGGGGCAAGCAGGACATGGTCTTTGCAGGCGGTCACGAAGACCTCGACTGGTCGATGTCCGACCTGTTCGACGCGATGGGCGCCATGTCGACTAAGTTCAACGAGACGCCGGGCGTTGCTTCCCGCGCCTATGACGTCAACCGTGACGGCTTCGTCATTGCCGGTGGCGCAGGCGTTCTGGTTCTGGAAGAGCTGGAGCATGCAAAGGCCCGCGGCGCCAAGATCTACGCCGAGATCGTTGGTTATGGCGCGACGTCCGATGGCTATGACATGGTCGCCCCCTCGGGCGAGGGCGCCATCCGCTGCATGCGGCAGGCGCTTGCCACGGTGAAGGGCGATGTCGACTACATCAACACCCACGGTACCTCGACCCCGGTCGGCGACAGCAAGGAAATCGGCGCCATCCGCGAAGTGTTCGGGGACAAGATCCCGCACATCCAGTCGACCAAGTCGCTGACCGGTCATTCCCTGGGCGCTGCCGGCGTACAGGAATCGATCTATGGCCTCCTGATGATGCAGGAGCGCTTCATTGGCGAAAGCGCCCATATTGCCGAGCTCGATCCGGAATTCGATGGCGTTCCGATTGTTCGCAAACGCATCGACAATGCAAAGATCGACACCGTTCTTTCGAACTCCTTCGGTTTTGGCGGCACCAACGCCACCCTGGTGTTCCAGCGTTACAATGGATGACAAGATGAGCGGTATCATGCAGGGCAAACGCGGCCTCATCATGGGGGTCGCGAACAACCATTCGATTGCCTGGGGTATCGCCCAGGCTTTGGCTGGCGCGGGCGCCGAACTCGCCTTCACCTATCAGGGCGAGGCGCTCGGCAAGCGCGTCAAGCCGCTTGCCGCCGAACTCGGCTCGGACTTTATTCTTCCGTGCGATGTCGAGGATCTGGCTTCCCTCGACGCCACCGTCGCGCAGCTGAAGGAGCGCTGGGGCAAGATCGATTTCATCGTCCACGCCATCGGCTTTTCCGACAAGAACGAGCTGAAGGGCTTCTATGCGGACACCACGCGTGACAACTTCACGCGCACCATGGTGATCTCTTGCTTCTCCTTCACCGAGATCGCCAAGCGGGCGGCCGACTTGATGGCCGATGGCGGCAGCATGCTGACACTCACCTACGGCGGTTCGATGCGGGTCATTCCCAATTACAACGTCATGGGGGTCGCAAAGGCTGCGCTGGAGGCGTCTGTCCGTTACCTCGCGGCCGATTATGGTCCGCGCGGCATTCGCGTCAACGCTATCTCGGCAGGTCCCGTTCGCACGCTTGCAGGAGCCGGCATTTCCGATGCGCGTGCCATTCTTTCGTGGAACCAGAAGAATGCACCGTTGCGGCGCACTCCGACCATCGAAGACATCGGCGGCTCGGCTCTCTACCTGCTGTCGGATATGTCGAACGGCGTGACCGGCGAAATCCACTATGTCGACGGCGGCTACAACATCACGTCCCTGCCGACGCTCGAAGTCCTGCGCCGCGCCGACAGCGAGTAGAGCAGTTCCAGCGAAAAGGGCGCAGCGGTTTGCGTCCGGAAATTGCGGGAAAATAAGAGATAGAGCGTTGAAGGCGTTCTATTTTCGCCGGAGATGCTCTGTCGGACAATAAGAAAAGGCCTGACGCGAGATGTCGCGTCAGGCCTGAAAACGGAGGGTCCGCCAGCCGGGCAAGTCCCGGGCTACTCCGGTTTCGAATGACTTTCGTGCCGGATCGCGCCCGCGAGCATCGCCAGGCTGACCGCGTGCATACGGTTGCGGGCACCGAGCTTCTGCTGTGCAGACTGAAGCAGATCCTCCACCTGGATTTCCGAGAGAACCAGAAGATTGCATATATCCAGCGGCCGTTTTCCCTCGGCCACCAGGGTCAGGCACTGTATTTCCGGCTTGCTGAGAACAGCCCCATCGCGGGGCTCATTCCCGGAGGCGTTGAGCTTTGTCATGATGTCTTGAAAACCAGAATGGAATCTTCGGTCCGGGCATATGGCAATACCGCTCCGTACCCGCATTGTTGGCGGGTCATATACTGGCTGAACGGTCAAAAGTAATTCGCTCTGGCCGCCAAATATTTTACCGGCCAGTCAATTTTTGATTCGAAGAACTGTTTCTGGAATTCGCCTCTTCGGGTTATTTCTTCCGAGTAACCGGATTTTGTCAAGAGGTCCTGTCCACGGCGTGTGGAAGCACTTATCTGCCGCCTCGAATTCAGGCGCTCTTGCGTTCCCGCAGGTCTCTCGGCGTGACACCGAACCAGCGTGTCACCGACCGGGTGAAGGCGCTTGGTGCAGAATAGCCCAACCGGTAGCAGATCTCCGAAATAGGCAGGTCGCTGGTCGTCAGAAGATTATGGCTGATATCGCGACGGACATCGTCGCGCAGTTCATTGAGGCTGGTCCGGTGCTCGGCCAGCCTGCGCTGGAACGTTCGTTCCGAAAGCCCGAAATAGGGTGCGATCTCCGCCAGTGCGAAGCTCTGTTCCGAAATATGCAGGAACAGGTATTTGCGAACCTGGTCAATGAAGTCGCTGTCTAGCAGCGTCGGTTCGGGACGCATGGCCCGGCATTGCAGGTCCATCAGCTCGTGCAGGCGCTTGTCGCCCTTGGGATTGCGGGCCTCGAGGAACGCATTGCCGAAGCGAATGGAGTTCAGCCGGCACTCGAAGGTGACCTTCTTGGCGAGCAACTCCCTGAAAATATACGGTTGCTTCGGCTTGGGGCGCTCAAGCTCGACCTCGATGATTTCATTGGCTTGCTCTGAAATGTCCCGCGCCCGCTGCATCAAAAGGCCAAGCGCCATGTCGACATACTGATCGCGCTTCACGATGACGGGAGCGAAAGTCCAGGTCAGGCGTGCGCCCCGATCATCGAACTCCAGGTCGCAGTAACTCGTATGCGTGACATACTGGGTGTGCTCCTTGACGAAGCGGACGAAATCCCGTCCCGTCGGAGCCGACATCACGCCATAGCCGAAGGGGCCAGTCGCGCCGGCGATGAAATTGCGGACGCATGTCAGCCCGAATGCATCGTCATTGGCAAGCAGCGCGCAGGCCTCCAGAAGCCTGCAGAGGCGGTCGATGCTGATGCGGCTGGTCAGTGACTGGAAGCTCTCCGGATCGATCTCCAGTGCCTTGCAGATGGGGCCTATATCGATGCCATAGCTGAGGGCATGCTTCGCGACTGCGGATGCGACGCCCGCTACCGTAGTCAGTTCGTCGGTTAGACTTTTACTCGACATTGACGGATTGGCGCCCAGCGCTAACAGATTGTCGCCTCAGGTTAAGTGACGCGGTTCATTTTGTCGAGTGAGCGTCATCACGAGCCAAAACGACAGCGATCCGGCCTGCATTGCGCCAGATCGGATCGCTGGAATCTCCGGACATTTGTCGGCAGCTGCCTCAGCGCTTGGCCCAAAGCACCTTGAAGCGGGCGTTACGGCAGGTTTCACCATGCTCGCGGAAGCTGGCAGCAAGTGTCTGCTCGTAGGGCAGGCCGCGATTGGCGACCAGGAGCAGCATGCCTCCGGCGCGCAGGCATTGGGCGGCGGTGGCGATCATCGCCTGCCCGAGGCTGGGCTCGGCCGCGTGACCCTGGTGGAAGGGCGGGTTCATGATGACGAGGTCGTACTTCTCTTTCGGCGGTTCGCGGGTGAGATCCTGCCAGAAGAAGCGGGTCGCGAGATCCGGGCAGTTTGCCTGCAGGTTCGCCTTGGCGCATTCCAGCGCCAGATGGTCGGCTTCGAAAAGGTCGATGCGCGCGGTCCGGGGCGAGCGTTCCGCCAGCATCACCGACAGATAGCCCCAGCCGGCGCCGAAATCGGCGGCGTTGCCGTCGAAGTCGGCGGGCAACCGTGATGCCAGCAGTTCGGAACCGGCGTCCACGCGGTCGTGGGAGAAGATACCGGCCACGGTTTTGAATCGACCCTCGACGACGACGTCCGAGGGCTTCAGTGTGGCGATCAGGGCTGCGGTGTCGGCCGGCGCTGTGAACCACAGGGCGACGCCGTGATATTTCGGCATATGCTCGACTTCCAGACCGATGCTGGAGAGCCGCTTGCGCATCGGCTGCACACCGTCCTCCTTGCCGCCGGCGATAACGATCCGTCCGCCGGCCTTCACGCGGCAAAGCGCTTCGACGACACGGGCTTCGTTTTCGCCGCGATGCTTGCCGAAGAGGATGAGCGCACCGTCGAAATCCTCGCCCTCAGCCTGCGGTTGGGGATCGAGACGAGCGGCTTGCAGCTTCAGGAATTCGCCACGAAAGCCCTGGACGCAGCTCAGCGAGGCGGCAAATCCGGCCGGTGGAGTAAAGCCGGCCTCGGCGCCGAGAAACAGGTAACGGGTTCCTTCCGCCGGCAGTTCGAGAACGCCGGATGCGAAAGGATGGAAAAGGGTCTTCAGCGATTCCTGGCTCATGAAAATGGTCCTTCAGGCATATAAAAAAGGCGCGGAAAGGGTTCCGCGCCTTGTTGCAGAGGTGAGGGGCCGCCTATTCGGCGGCTTCGCCCTCGTCCTTCTTCTTCTCGGCGACGATTTCCTTGCCGGTCGCCTGGTCGACGGCCTTCATGGACAGGCGGACCTTGCCGCGTTCGTCGAAGCCCATCAGCTTGACCCAGACCTTGTCGCCTTCCTTGACCACATCCTGCGTCTTTGCAACCCGCTCGGAAGCGAGTTGCGAGATGTGAACCAGGCCGTCACGCGAGCCGAAGAAGTTGACGAATGCGCCGAAGTCGGCGGTCTTGACGACCGTGCCTTCATAGATGGCGCCGACTTCCGGCTCGGCCACGATGGAGTGGATCCACTTGCGGGCCGCTTCGATTTCCTTGCCCGAGGAAGAGGCGATCTTGACGGTGCCGTCGTCCTCGATGTTGATCTTGGCGCCGGTCTTCTCGACGATTTCGCGGATGACCTTACCGCCGGAGCCGATGACTTCGCGGATCTTGTCGACCGGGATGTTCATGACTTCGATGCGCGGAGCGAACTCGCCGAGCTGGCCACGGCTTTCGGTGATGGCCTTGGCCATCTCGCCGAGGATGTGCTTGCGGCCGCCCTGGGCCTGGTCGAGCGCCACCTTCATGATCTCTTCGGTGATACCGGCGATCTTGATGTCCATCTGCAGGGAGGTGATGCCGCTTTCCGTGCCCGCGACCTTGAAGTCCATGTCGCCGAGGTGGTCCTCGTCACCGAGAATGTCGGAGAGGACGGCGAAGCGGTCGCCTTCGAGGATCAGGCCCATCGCGATGCCTGCAACCGGCTTGGCGAGCGGAACACCGGCATCCATCAGCGCCAGCGAGGTGCCGCAGACGGTTGCCATCGAGGAGGAACCGTTGGACTCGGTGATTTCCGAGACGACGCGCAGCGTGTAGGGGAACTGTTCCGGCGTCGGCAGCATCGGGTGGATGGCGCGCCATGCGAGCTTGCCATGACCGATTTCGCGGCGGCCCGGAGAACCCATGCGGCCCGTTTCACCGACCGAATAGGGCGGGAAGTTGTAGTGCAGCATGAAGTTTTCTTTGTACATGCCGGTGAGCGAGTCGACATACTGCTCGTCCTCGCCGGTACCGAGCGTCGCAACGACCAGCGCCTGGGTTTCGCCGCGGGTAAAGAGCGCCGAGCCGTGAGTGCGCGGCAGGGTGCCGACTTCTGCGACGATCGGGCGGACCGTTTCGAGATCGCGGCCGTCGATGCGGCTCTTGGTGTCGAGGATGTTCCAGCGGACGATCTTGGCCTGCAGATGCTTGAAGACGGCACCGATTTCCTCGGCCGAATACTTGGCTTCCTCGCCTTCCGCGGGTGCGAAGTGTTCCTTGACCTTGGCCTTCACGGCGTCGACGGCGGCGTAGCGCTCGGCCTTCTGCGTGATCTTGTAGGCATCGCGCAGTTCAGCTTCGGCGATCTTCAGCATTTCGGCTTCAAGTTCGGAGTAATCTTCCGGCTCGAATTCGCGCGGTTCCTTGGCGGCGACCTCGGCGAGCTTGATGATCGCATCGATCACCGGCTGGAAGCCGCGATGACCGAACATGACGGCGCCGAGCATGATGTCTTCCGGAAGCTCCTTGGCCTCGGATTCGACCATGAGGACGGCATCCTGCGTACCGGCGACGATGAGATCGAGCGAGCTCTCGTCCATCTCGTCGAGATGCGGGTTCAGCACGTATTCGCCGTTGATGTAGCCGACGCGGGCGCCGCCGACCGGACCCATGAAGGGAATGCCGGAAAGGGTCAGAGCAGCCGAGGTGGCGACCATGGACAGGATGTCCGGGTCGTTTTCGAGGTCATGCTGGATGACGGTGACGACCACCTGGGTGTCGTTCTTGTAGCCTTCCGGGAAGAGGGGACGGATCGGACGGTCGATCAGGCGGGAAACGAGGGTTTCGTTTTCGCTCGGACGTCCCTCGCGCTTGAAATAGCCGCCTGGGATCTTGCCGGCGGCATAGGTCTTTTCCTGGTAGTTGACGGTGAGCGGGAAGAAATCCTGGCCCGGCTTCGGCGCCTTGGCGGAAACGACGGTGGCGAGAACTACGGTTTCGCCATAGGTGGCGATGACGGCGCCGTCGGCCTGGCGGGCGACCTTGCCGGTTTCGAGCTTGAGCGGGCGACCGGCCCACTCGATTTCGACGCTATGGATATCAAACATGTCTTGTCCTTCTTCCACGGGACCGCGGGCGTTGGAGCCTTTGCCCGAACGGGCATGCGCGGCCGTGGGAATGTGACTTATCACGGGCAAGACAGCGGGAAGCTTCCGTTTCGGCCATCCCCGCTCGGGGCGATGTCTCCGACATGCGGCACATGAAGCCCTCGGGCTTCTGTCCGCGACGCCAGCACAATCTGGCGAAAGCGTCCGGCAATCCTGCCCCATGACAGGTCATCGGTTGGTTCTGGCAGCGCCGGCCCATCCGGCCTGCCATGCGTTCGGTCCTGCCGGGCGTCTTGCCCTCTGCGGAACCATCGGGAGCTTCCCGAAAAGGAACCGGCGGACTTTCCCGAGGAAAGCCCGCCGGAAATTGTTAGCGGCGAATGCCCAGGCTGGAGATCAGCTTGTTGTAACGGCCTTCGTCCTTCTTCTTGAGGTAGTCAAGAAGCGAGCGGCGGCTCGACACGAGCGTCAGGAGGCCACGACGGGAGTGGTTGTCCTTCTTGTGGTCCTTGAAGTGCTCGGTGAGGTTGTTGATGCGCTCGGTCAGGATCGCAACCTGAACTTCCGGCGAACCGGTGTCGCCTTCCTTGGTTGCGTATTCCTTGATGAGTGCAGCCTTGCGCTCTGCGGTAATCGACATCGGATGTCCTTTCTATGAATAGGAGAAACGGGTCGCCTGGTGCCGGGATGTCGTCCAGCATCGGCCATGAAAAGCAGACGGCACGCCGCCCTGCTGGGCGTGCCTATAGCTCATTCGGCTCGCAAATGAAAGCCTTCTTTGATTCGCTGCCGATTCAAGTGAAAACGCGGCGCGGGCGGAATTCGCCTTCACCGATCTCACCGATCGCCACCAACTTACCGCCGGCGGTGGCAAAGGCATCAGCCTCGCTGACCGGTGCGTTGCGACCCCGCAGCAGGATCGGATTGCCCATGCGCAGGCGGTATGCTTGGTCTTCCGTGATGACGATATGGGGAAGCCCCGACAGTGCCTCGCCGGTATCGATGAGAAAAGCATCGAGCGCAGCAAACCTTTCGTCCCGGTCCTCGATCTTTTCGAGCGCAACGAGCTCGGCGAGCGGCACCATGGTTTCCTCGGCAAACGGCGCCACGAAACTGCGGCGAAGCTCCGAGATATGGCCGTAGCAGCCGAGTTCCCGACCGAAATCGCGGGCGAGCGAGCGCACATAGGTCCCCTTGCCGCATTCGACCTCGAACCAGGCCCGGTCGGTTTCGCATTTGATGAGGGTCAGCCGGAAAACTTCCACCTCGCGCGAGGGTATCTCCACGGCCTCACCATCGCGGGCAAGGTCATAAGCGCGCTCTCCGGCGATCTTGATCGCGGAGAACTGCGGCGGAACCTGTGAAATCACGCCGGTATATTTCGGCAGCAACGCACGGATGGCCTCTTCCGTCGGACGAGCCTCCGAGGATTGCGTCACTTCACCCTCGAGGTCATCCGTCGAGCGTTCTTCGCCCCAGGTGACCGTGAATTCGTAGATCTTGCGGCCGTCCATCACATAGGGAACCGTTTTGGTCGCGTCGCCGAGCGCGATCGGCAGCATGCCGGAAGCGAGCGGATCGAGCGTGCCGGCATGCCCTGCCTTCTGGGCGTTGAACAGCCACTTGATCTTGGAGACGGCTTCTGTCGAGCCGAAATCGACCGGCTTGTCGAGGATCAGCCAGCCGGAAACCGGACGGCCCTTGGGTTTGCGGGGTTTGGACATTCGAGCCCTTATTCTTGTTCGTCGTCGGTGTGGCCGAGATCGCGGCTCACTTCGGGAGAGCGCAAAAGCTCATTGATCTTCTGGTAGTTGTCGAAGCTCGTATCGTCGCGGAACCGCACTTCCGGCATGTATTTCATCTGCCTGAGCTGCGGGCCGAGCCGGCCGCGTATGTATTTCGCATGGTGGTTCAAGGCTGCGATGATTGCCTGATGGTCGGCGACGCCGAGTGGCGTCACATAGGCGGTCGCAATCTTCAGGTCCGGCGACATGCGCACTTCCGAAATCGAGATCACCGTCTTTTCGATCAGCGGATCGCGCACTTCGCCGCGCTGCAGCACCTGGGTGATCGCGGCGCGAACCTGTTCGCCGACACGCAGCATGCGCTGCGATGGTGCTGATGATGTGGGTCTTGTTGCCATTGTTCTCGCCCCAAAAAGATGCGGGCGCCGGACTTTCCATCCGGCGCCCGTTCATCGTTCCAGTCTATCCGATCAGAGGGTCCGCGTCACATGCTCGACGCGGAAGCACTCGATCGTGTCGCCGGCGCGGATGTCTTCGTAATTCTCGAAGGCCATGCCGCATTCCTGACCGACCGGCACTTCAGAGACTTCATCCTTGAAGCGCTTGAGCGTCTTGAGCTTGCCTTCGTGGATGACAACGTTGTCGCGGATGAGGCGGACACCGGCACCGCGCTCGACCTTGCCTTCCGTGACGCGGCAGCCTGCGACCTTGCCGACCTTGGTGATGTTGAAGACCTCCAGGATTTCGGCATTGCCGAGGAAGGTCTCGCGCCGTTCCGGCGAGAGCAGGCCCGACATCGCCGCCTTAACGTCATCCACCAGGTCGTAGATGATGTTGTAGTAGCGGATCTCGATGCCCTGGCGTTCCGCAAGCGTGCGGGCCTGGGCGTTGGCGCGGACGTTGAAGCCGATGATCGCTGCGTTTGAGGCTTCGGCCAGCGAGATATCCGATTCCGTCACGCCACCCACGGCGGAGTGGACGATACGGGCGCGAACCTCGTCGGTGCCGAGCTTTTCGAGTGCGCCGGCAATGGCTTCGATCGAACCCTGCACGTCGCCCTTGATGACCAGCGGGAATTCCTTCACGCCGGAGGTCTGCAGCTGGTTCATCATCTGCTCGAGCGAGCCGCGCGAACCGGACTGGCGGGCAGCCGCCTTGTCGCGTGCGAGACGCTGGCGGTACTCCGAAATTTCGCGGGCGCGGGCCTCGTTCTCGACGACGGCGAACTTGTCGCCGGCTGCCGGCGTGCCGGAAAGACCGAGAACCTCGACCGGGGTTGCCGGACCGGCTTCCTTGACGTGATCGCCCTTGTCGTTGACGAGGGCGCGAACACGGCCCCACTGGTCGCCGGCGACGATGATCTGGCCGGGCCGGAGCGTACCCTTCTGCACGAGAACGGTTGCAACGGCGCCGCGACCGCGGTCGAGCTCGGCTTCGATGACCGTACCTTCCGCCGTGCGGTTCGGATTGGCCTTGAGGTCGAGGATTTCGGCCTGCAGCAGGATGGCCTCGAGCAGCTTGTCGAGGTTGGTGCCGTTCTTCGCCGAAACCTCGACGTCGAGAACTTCACCGCCCATGGATTCGACGAACACTTCATGCTGCAGCAGTTCGGTGCGAACCTTCTGCGGATTGGCGGTCGGCTTGTCGATCTTGTTGATCGCAACGATGATCGGAACGCCGGCAGCCTTCGCATGATTGATCGATTCGATCGTCTGCGGCATGACGCTGTCGTCGGCCGCTACCACGAGGATGGCGATGTCGGTGGCCTGCGCGCCACGTGCGCGCATCGCGGTGAATGCAGCGTGGCCAGGCGTGTCGATGAAGGTGATCTTCTGACCGTTCTGTTCGACCTGATAGGCGCCGATATGCTGCGTGATGCCGCCGGCTTCCCCGGCCACGACGTTGGCGTGGCGGATCGCGTCGAGCAGCGAGGTCTTGCCGTGGTCGACGTGACCCATGATCGTCACGACGGGCGGACGCGGCAGCATTTCGCCTTCGTCGTCGGCGACGTTGAAGATGCCTTCCTCGACGTCGGATTCGGAGACGCGCTTCACGGTATGGCCGAATTCACCGGCGATGAGTTCTGCAAGGTCGGCGTCGATGACGTCGCCCGGCTTCATCATCTGGCCTTCCTTCATCAGGAACTTGATGACGTCGACGGCGCGTTCGGACATGCGCTGCGACAGTTCCTGAATGGTGATGGTCTCGGGCAGAACGACTTCGCGGGAAATCTTCTCGCGTGGCTCCTGCATCTGGCTGCGGCGGAATTTCTCCTGCCGGCGGCGCATGGAGGCGAGCGAACGGCCGCGCGAACCGCCTTCATCGTCATCGCTGACGGTGGTGACGGTCAGCTTGCCGCGGCGGCGGTCTTCCTCGCCCTTGGGGCGAGCCGGAACCTTTGCGGGAGCGGGAACCGCAACCTTGCCACGACCCGGCGCGCCGCGCGGTGCGCCGCGATCATCATCTTCGTCTTCGTCCTTGCGGCTGCGGACAAACGGCGGCTGGGCCGGGGTCGCAGACGGTGCGGGCCGCGCAGGCGCAGGCGCAGCCGGAGCCGCCGCGGCCGGCTGCGGCCGGGCCGGGGCCACCGGCTCGGCAGCGGGTGTCGGCGCCGGAGCGGGTTCTACGGGTTCGGGTGCCGCCGCGCGGCGGGCGGCTTCTTCAGCCTCTGCCTTGCGGCGGGCTTCTTCCTCTGCCTTGCGACGGGCTTCGTCGGCGGCGCGCTGCTTGGCTTCCTCGACCTCGCGGGCCTGCGCTTCCATCAGCGCGCGGCGACGAGCTTCCATTTCGCCGGCGGAAAGATCATGCAAAACGTTGCCGCGCGGACGTTCCTGCGCGCGCGAAGGCTGCTGCTGCGGCTGGGGACGCGGCGGCTGATGGCTGCTCGGCGCGGGCTGGTGAACACGAGGCTGCTGGGATACCGGCGAAGGAGCCGGGCGCGGAGCCTGTGCTGCCGGTGCCGGCGGAGCTTCGGGCGTACGCACGGGCGTGACCACGGGGGCCTGCTTTTCGTCTTCCGGACGGGTCGGGCGGCGCTTGCGCGTTTCGACCACGACGGCCTTGGTTCGACCGCGACCCATATCCTGGCGCACGGTACCCTGAGTCACGCCTGAGGGTTTCAGGGTGAGGGTTTTCTTACCCGATACGCTGAGTGTCTTGTCGTCTTTGTTGTCGGTCATTCCGTTCCGTTCCTTGCACAAGGACGGATGCGGTGCATCAGACCTCGTCGTTCAATTCGTATATTCCGATAAAGCGTCCGGCTAGAGCCGGTGACCGCGTCATTGCTTCGGCATGTCAACGACATCCTTTTTCTGGGACAGGCCGCCTGTGCGGTACTGTTCAAGCAGGTTTGCGCGCTTCACTACACCCTCACCCGCCTGCCCTGCAAGCGCTGCGGCATGGATAAACGCATTCTGACCCATCAGTTCTTCCAATTCCGCCCCGGAAAGCAGATGGAAAGCGGGAATCTCCGCCTCCGTCCCCGTTCCGAGGTGCCAGGCCTTGCGGGCCTGGTCGATTTTTCTCACTCCGTCGGCGGCGGCATCCGTCGAATGGAACACCGCCAGCGCCTCGCCGGTGCGAACCGCAAGCTCGACCTTGGCGGAGCCGGTGATGAACTGACCGGCCTTGCGCGCCAGGTTCATCATGCCGGCAAGCTGGGCAACCAGCAGCCGGTCGACCGTCTGGCCGAGAGCGGCGTCCGCTTTCACATCCGCCTTGAGGGCGCGGGCGAAAAGCTTCTTCGCCACCGCCTTGTCTATTGCCTCGCGGCTTGCCGTTACCCAGCAGCCGCGTCCCGGCAACTGGTGCTTCAGGTCCGGGACGATCGTGCCGTCCGGGGCCTTGACGAAACGGATGAGCGTGTCGGTAGACCCGCTCTGCCGCGTCACGATGCACATGCGGCCGTTCACGTCGACGCCTTCGAAATCGTCTTCCTCAGGCGGATCGTCCGGCGCGCCGGCATTCGTCATTCGCCCTGTTCCGCGTCTTCGACGACTTCCTCTTCGGCGGCCTCGGCGGCGAGGTCTTCCTCGGTGATCCAGCCTGCGGCAAGGCGTGCCTGAACGACCATGTTCTCGGCTTCGGCGCGCGAAACATCGAACTTGGAGAACAGTCCTTCGAACTTCTTCGTCTCGCCGTCCTTGCGTTCGCTCCAGCCAACGAGATCGTCAGCCGCGCAGCCCGCGAAGTCCTCGATCGTCTTGATGCCGTCCTCGCCAAGGGCGACCATCATCTGCGAAGTCATGCCGTCGATCTGGCGCAGGTCGTCGGAAACGCCGAGTTCCTTGCGCTTGGCGTCCATCTCGGCCTCGATCTTTTCGAGGTATTCGCGAGCGCGCGTCTGGATTTCCCCGGCGGTATCCTCGTCGAAACCGTCGATCGAGGCGATTTCGTCGAGATCGACATAAGCGAGCTCCTCGACCTGGGCGAAGCCTTCCGAGGCGAGCACCTGGCCGACCATCTCGTCGACATCGAGCGCGTCCATGAACAGGTTGGTGCGCTCGTTGAATTCCTTCTGGCGGCGTTCGGATTCTTCCTGCTCCGTCATGATGTCGATGTCCCAGCCGGTAAGCTGCGATGCAAGGCGCACGTTCTGGCCGCGGCGGCCGATGGCCAGCGACAACTGCTCGTCGGGAACCACGACCTCGATGCGTTCGGCATCCTCGTCGAGAACGACCTTGGAGACTTCCGCCGGCTGCAGGGCGTTGACGATGAAGGACGCCGGATCCTGGCTCCACGGAATGATATCGATCTTTTCGCCCTGCAGTTCGCCGACGACGGCCTGAACGCGGCTGCCGCGCATACCGACGCAGGCGCCGACGGGATCGATCGAGCTATCGTTCGAGATGACGGCGATCTTGGCGCGCGAGCCCGGGTCGCGGGCGACCGACTTGATCTGGATGATGCCGTCGTAGATTTCCGGAACTTCCATGGTGAAGAGCTTCACCATGAACTGCGGATGGGTGCGTGACAGGAAGATCTGCGGACCACGCTGTTCACGACGCACGTCATAGACATAGGCGCGGACGCGGTCGCCGTAGCGGAAAGCTTCGCGCGGGATCATCTCGTCGCGGCGGATAATGCCTTCGCCGCGACCGAGATCGACGATCACATTGCCGTACTCGACGCGCTTGACGGTGCCGTTGACGATCTCGCCGATACGATCCTTGAATTCGTCATACTGGCGGTCGCGCTCGGCCTCGCGCACCTTCTGCACGATGACCTGCTTGGCGGACTGTGCGGCGATACGGCCGAAATCCATCGGCGGCAGCGGGTCGGCGATGAAGTCGCCAAGCTTGGCGTCGGGGTTGCGGTCGCGGGCGAGCTCGATCGCGATCTGCGTCGAATAATCCTCGACCTTGTCGACCACTTCGAGAAGGCGCTGCAGGCGGATTTCGCCGGTCTTGGAATTGATGTCGGCGCGGATGTTGGTCTCGGTGCCGTAACGCGAGCGGGCAGCCTTCTGGATCGCGTCGGCCATTGCGGCGAGAACGATTTCGCGGTCGATGACCTTCTCGCGGGCGACCGCATCCGCGATCTGCAAGAGCTCGAGCCGGTTAGCACTGACTGCCATTGTCTTAGGTCTCCGTCTTCCTGCCGGGGCGCTTGCCCTCGCGGCGGTTGGTCAAACGTTTATGCGTCGTTGTCTTCTTCGTTCTGGTTCGCGGCCTGCGCCTTGGCGAGCTTGTCTGCCCTCAGCGCATCGCGGATCAAATCGTCGGTCAGGATCAGCTTGGCTTCCGCTAGCGCATTGAACGGCACCGTCACGCGCGGCTGCTCACCATAGGCGACCTGGTCGCGCTCGATGGTGAAGCCTTCCGCATCGACTTCGGTGATCTTGCCTCGGAAACGCTTGCGATTGTCGATCAGGATCGAGGTCTCGCACTTCAGCAGATGGCCGATCCAGCGCTCGAAGTCCGATCTGCGGACCATCGGGCGGTCGATACCTGGTGAGGACACCTCAAGATGATAGGCCTTGTCAACCGGATCCTCGACATCGAGGACCGGCGAAATCGCCATTGAAACCTCTTCGCAGTCCTCGACGGTCATCGTTCCGTCGTTCTTCTCGGCCATGACCTGCAGCGTCAGCCCGTTCTGGTTCATGAGCCTGACGCGAACAAGCTTGTAGCCCATGGCGACGAGCACCGGTTCGATGATCTCGGCGATGCGCCGGTCAAGTCCGGTTTCGATGATAATGCGCGCTTCGCCGGTCGGCGGCGTCGGCATGCTTTCTGACAATCGTCTCACTCCTGGATGGAACCGATCGCCAACAAAAAAGAGCGGGTCCTTGCGGTCCCACTCTTCATCTGTCGATCAAGAACTTGAGCGTTATATACGCTTGCCTCAGCGGGATTGCAAGCTTTTGCCGTCAGGGGCTACAACCCGTTGCATGCTTTGCTCGCCTTTTCGCTTCCGCGGTCTGGCAAGTTTTCAGAAATCACGCTTGGGGTGACCATAAGTTGCCCGCCCGAAAGAGGTTCATTCGTGCCCGAGCGCAGATCCTTCCTGACCCCGCTGTCGCACACGACCTATCGCAATGTCTGGTTTGCCAGCATCGCCTCCAATCTGGGAGGACTGATCCAGGGTGTCGGTGCCGCCTGGATGATGGCCCTGATTTCCAGCTCGGAAAACATGGTGGCCCTGGTGCAGGCATCCACGACCCTGCCCATCATGCTGTTTTCGCTCGTCTCCGGCGCCATCGCAGACAATTACGACCGCCGCCGTGTCATGTTAACGGCCCAGATCTTCATGTTCTGCGTTTCAGCAGCACTCGCGGCTTTCGCCTACATGGATCTCATAACGCCCTGGCTCCTGCTTGCCTTTACCTTTCTGATCGGCGCCGGCACGGCGCTGAACAATCCGTCCTGGCAGGCTTCCGTGGGCGATATGGTGCCGCGTGACGATCTGCCGGGGGCGGTCGCGCTGAACAGCATGGGGTTCAACATCACCCGTAGCGTCGGCCCCGCCATCGGCGGCATCATCGTGGCTGCAGCCGGCGCCGCCGCCGCCTTCGCCGCCAATACGTTGAGCTATTTTGCCCTCATCTTCGTGCTCTTCCGCTGGCGGCCCGATATTCCAAAGTCCACGCTCCCGCGCGAGGAACTCGGGCGTGCGATCGCGGCAGGCCTTCGTTACGTGGCGATGTCGCCAAATCTCGGAAAGGTCCTGTTTCGCGGTTTCGTCTTCGGCCTGACGGCCGTCGCGATCCTGGCGCTGCTGCCGATCGTCGCCCGCGACCTTGTCGCCGGCGGCCCGCTGACCTATGGCTTGCTGCTCGGCGCCTTTGGGGCAGGCGCCATCGGCGGGGCCTTTTCCAGTGCAAGACTTCGCGAAATCCTGTCGAGCGAGGATATCGTGCGCTGTGCCTTCGCCGGCTTCGCGCTGAGTGCAGCCGTGATCGGTGCCTCCAGCTCGGCCTTGCTGACCGGGCTCGCGCTCCTTCTGGCCGGAGCGTGCTGGGTGCTGGCGCTTTCGCTCTTCAATACGGTCGTGCAGCTCTCGACGCCACGCTGGGTGGTCGGCCGGGCTCTGTCGCTTTACCAGACCGCGACCTTCGGCGGCATGGCGACCGGCAGCTGGATCTGGGGTCTGATGGCGGAAGGGCAAGGGGTCTCCTCCGCCCTTTTCGCCTCCAGCTTCGTCATGATAGCCGGTGTTGCGATCGGCCTCTGGCTGCCCATGCCCGCCTTTGCCTCGCTCGATCTCGATCCGTTGAACCGCTTCAACGAACCGCCTCTCAGCCTCGACATTCGCCCGCGCAGCGGTCCGATCGTCATCAACATCGACTACGAGATCCGTGATGCGGACCTGCGCGAATTCCTGACCCTGATGGTGGAGCGGCGGCGCATCCGCATCCGCGACGGCGCCCGCAACTGGGCGCTGATGCGCGACCTTGAAAATCCGGATATCTGGACGGAAACTTATCACACGCCGACCTGGGTAGATTACGTGCGCCATAACCAGCGACGCACGAAAGCCGATGCGGAAAACAGCGACCGGTTACTGGCACTTCATCGAGGTGAGACGAAACCCCGGGTTCACCGGATGATCGAACGGCAGGCGATCCCGCCGGCCGATGACGTCTTCCACCAGAGCCATATCGAACCGCATTAGGCTGGTGGCGTCAGCGCAGCTTCGTCGTCAGCGAGGCATCGGGGAAGCAGGTCGGCGCCATGCCGGCCTTGGCCTGCCATTCCCCGAGGGAACGCCGGGTCTTGAACCCCGGAAGGCCGTCGACCGTCCCGACGTCGTAGCCCTTCGCCACCAGCGCCTTCTGCATGGCGAGCACGTCCGAGCGCAGCATCTTGCCGACATCGCCGAAGGGTGCCTTGAAGGCTCCGCCGCCATAGGCGATCCGGTCGGCGAGGTTGCCGATGAACAGCGCATAGAGGTCGGAATTGTTATATTCCTTGAGCACGTAGAAATTCGGGCTCACCAGGAATTCCGGCCCGTGGGTGCCGGCCGGCACCAGCATCATGGTCGGCGCGGAAAGTTCGGCTTTCGGGAAATCCTTGCCGGAAATGCGTCTGATCCCTTGAGAGGACCAGTCTGAAAGCGGTTTCGCACGGTCGGGTCCTTCCTGCGCGCAGGTCACGCCGTTGGGGATCGAGACCTCGAAACCCCAGCTACGTCCTGTCTGCCATCCACTTTTCTTAAGATAGTTGGCAATAGAGGCGAGGCTGTCCGGCACGGAATTCCAGATATCGCGATGGCCGTCGCCGTCGAAGTCCACGGCATATTTCAGATAGCTCGTCGGCATGAACTGCGGTTGGCCGAGCGCGCCGGCCCACGAACCCATCATCTTGGATGCCGCGATGTCGCCACCCTCGACGATATGCAAAGCGGAAATCAGTTCGCGGCGGAAAAGATCCTTGCGGGTCGACATGAAGGCCTTGGTCGCCAGCACGTCGACCGCCGGATAGGGAAGTTTGGCGCTGCCGAAGCCCGATTCCCGTCCCCAGATTGCGACGATGATCGAACCGGGCACGCCATAGGCGGCCTCCACCTTGCGAAGCGTTGCCGCATGGCGTTCCGCAAGGCCGCGACCGGTGCCGGCGAGCCCTTGCAGGCGCTTTTCCGAGAAATAGGCGCCCGGCGAGGAAAACTCAGCCTGGCTCTGCTTCTGCTCCTTCGGCGGCGCGGTGCCCGGTGGCACGAGATCCGGCAGATCCCAGTTCAGCGTTATACCGGCAGTCGCCCGATCGAAGGTCTGGCGGGAAATGCCGGCCTTTTGTGCGTCCGGCCAGAGATCGTTCGCCAGCCAGTTACGGAAGAGCTTTTCGACCTCGGCTTTCGACGGCGCGGCGTGAGCGGCCGGCGCGGCGAAGGCAAGGGCGAGTGCCATGACGGCGATGCGCGTAAGGGGGGTGAAGACAGTCATGCCGCGTTTCCCATTTTCGGGCTGATTTCAGATCGCCGTTCTGGCGCGGAGCGCTGCCGAAAGCGTGCCCTCATCGAGATAGTCGAGTTCGCCGCCGACCGGAACGCCATGCGCAAGCCGGGTGATCTTCACGTCGAGCCCGGACAGATGGTCCGTTATATAGTGTGCTGTGGTTTGTCCCTCGACAGTGGCGTTGACCGCGATGATGACCTCGCGGATGCCGCCCTTCGCCACGCGGTCGATCAGTCCCTTGATGTTGAGATCATCAGGGCCGACGCCGTCGAGCGGGGAGAGCGTGCCACCGAGGACATGATAGGCCGCGTTCATTGCGCCCGCCCGTTCCAGTGCCCAGAGGTCGGAGACGTCCTCGACGACGATGATGACGGACTGGTCGCGCCGGTCGTCGGTACACACCGTGCAGGGATCGCTGGTATCGACATTGCCGCAATGGGAGCAGATTTTCACCTTGTCGTAGGCGTCGCCGAGCGCATGCGCCAGCGGACCCATCAACTGATCCCTCTTCTTGATGAGATGCAGAGCCGCTCGCCTGGCCGAACGGGGCCCAAGCCCCGGCACTTTCGCCAGAAGCTGGATGAGTTTTTCGATTTCAGGGCCTGTGACTCGCTTTGCCATGCTGCGTTTCTATCTCATAACCTTTGTCAACGGAATCGCCGAAAGGACCGATGTGGATGAAAGTCCTTGCCGTCTGCCGCGGCGCCGCGGAAACGCTCGCCGGACTGAAATATAAGAGCGGGATCAACAAGACGCCGGTGGGCGGCCCTGTGATGGTCGATGCGCAAGGCATCGTCGGTGACCGCATCTGCAATCGCCGGCACCATGGCGGTATCGATCAGGCCATCTATATCGAGGGATCGCTGACGCTCGACTGGTGGGCGGAGGAATTGGGGCGCCCCTTGCCGGCGGGAACCTTTGGCGAAAATCTGGTTATCGAAGGTCTCGACAACCGGAATGTCTCTGTCGGCGATCGTTTTCTTGCCGGCGATATCGTGCTTGAGGTCACGGCGCCGCGCATCCCCTGCGCCACCTTCGCAGCGAAGATAGGTGATCCTGCCTTTGCCCGGTGTTACGCCGTTGCTGCGCGACCGGGTATTTATTGCCGCGTGATAACGGGCGGCCTGCTGGCGGCCGGCGAATTGGTCGCGTTCCAACCCTATGGCGGCTCGCGTATCTTCCTGTCCGAAGCGGTGTCCGCAATCGGCAATCGCCGGGATCAGGCAATGCGAACCCGATTGTTCGACACCCCGCTCGCTCATCGTTTCAGGGCCATGCTGGAGCGATGAGACCGCCGCCCCCGCGGCAGGAAACAGGCGCCGAATGCGTCATCGGGTCTCTGCCGTCGACGTCCTGGCGGCATTTCGCACGAGGGTTCGCGCCGCTTCGCCGGCCACCTCCATATAGCTTGGGTCGTGGTGCAGCATCACGACGGAAAAGGCGCCGTCCAGGAGAAGCATGATCTGGCGCGCCAGCGGCAGAGCTTCGCCGATACCGGCAGCCGTCAGCCGTTCCGCCATCCATCGTTCGAACTTCTTCTTGTGGGCTGCCCCGACCTTCAGCGCCGGATGGCCGGGCAGGTTGGCAAGCTCCGCGGATGTTCTGAGGAAGCCGCATCCCTTCCAGTCAGCCCGGCGGGCCGCCTTCGCGAGCCTGCCGAAGATTGCGGCCACCCGGTCGCCGGCATCTCCTTCGGCGGCTTCGAACCATCGCCGGTAGCTTTCAAGATTGGGCTGGTCTCTCGATGCCAGATAGGCCGTAATCAATTCGTCCTTGCTCTGGAAGTGATAATAGAGGGATCGTTTCGTGATGCCCGCCTCTTCGGCCACGGCATCGACGCTCACCGCACGGATCCCTTCCCGGTAAAAGAGGCGGTTGGCCGCCGCCACGATACGCTCGCGTGTCGATTGGTTTTCCATGCCGTAAAGTATACCGACCAGTGAGTATACTCAAGCGGCCATTCCGATAGTCTTCCAAGGGACTGGAACACGGGAGGGAGCCGGAAATGGAGGAAAAGCGGATCTCGTTTACCGCTGCCGACGGCACGCCATTGCATGGATACTGGTGGGCGCCGCGGGGGCGAAGGGCGAAGGGCGTCGTCGTCGTCAATCCGGCGACTGGAGTCCCCGCGCGATATTATCATCGCTACGCCGCCTTTCTGGCCGGCCACAGTTTCGCGGTTCTGACCTACGACTACCGCGGCATCGGATTGTCGAGACCTCTCCGGCTTGCGGGCTCAGGCCACACCTGGACGCAATGGGGTGAACTGGATTTCGCCGCCGCCTTGGAGCGGGCGGCCTTTCTCGAGCCGGCTCTGCCCGTGATGGTGGTCGGCCACAGCATCGGCGGCTTTCTGCCGGGTTATGCCGAAAACGCCGGCCTTGTCTCCCGAATGCTGACGGTCGGCGCCCAGTACGGTTATTGGGGAGATTATGAGCGCAAGGCCCGGCCGCGCCTCTTTCTGAAATGGCATGTGGCGATGCCGGCTCTAACGACTGTCTTCGGCTATTTCCCGGGCCGCCGCCTCGGCTGGCTGGAGGATCTGCCGGCGGGCGTCGCCTATGAATGGGCTTTCCGCGCGGCGCGTGTCGAGAAGGGACTGGACCCGCAAGATGCCCTGCATCTGAAGCAGCGTTTCGGCGCTATCACCGCACCGGTTCTGGCGATCGGCTGCAGCGACGATCCTCTGGCAACCCGGCAGGCGATTCGCCGGGCGCTTTCCTATTACGCCGGGGCGCGGTGCACCATGGTAATGCTCGAGCCTGCGGACCTTGCCTGTGAAAGGATCGGCCATTTCGGTCTCTTTCACGACCGCCATGCGGCCGGCTTCTGGCTGGATACACTTCTTTGGCTGAGAGATGGGATCAATCCCTGGCCGTCGAAGTGTTTCGAATAAGCGCTCTCAGCCAAGATGCACGGCGGGCCTACATTCGAAATCGCGTCAAGCGGTGAAGCGACGCGGCAAGGCCAATCCCCGGTCCCGGCGAAAATCCAACCTCAGAACGGCAGCTTCATGCCGGGCGGGATCGGCAGGCCGGCGGTCATTTCCTTGGTCTTTTCCGCCATCACGGCCTCGGCCTTGTCCTTGGCGTCCTTGTGGGCGGCAACGATCAGGTCTTCGAGGATTTCGACGTCGTCTTCCTTGAACAGCGACGGATCGATCTTGACGCCCCGCAGGTCGCCCTTGCCGGTCAGCGTAAGGGTCACGAGGCCGCCGCCGGACTTGCCTTCGACTTCGAGTGCGGCGATTTCCGCCTGCATCTTCTCCATCTTGGCCTGCATCTCCTTGACCTTGCCCATCATGCCCATGATGTCGCGCATGTCGAAATCTCCCTTTTCGGACTATGTCTAGAATTCGATATCGTCGCCGGGAAGGATATCGCCTTCGGCAGACTCTGCCGCTGCCGGCAGCGCCACGTCTTCGCTGTCGGCCTCATCCTCGATACTCTTGATGACGACGTTGCGGATCTTGGCTCCGGGAAACATCGCCATGATTGCCGCCACGTCGGGATCGGCCTCGGCGCTCGCAAACCGGGCCTTCTTCTCGTTGGCCTCGCTTTCGGTCAGTGTCGGCTGACCGGGCTCGCGGCTCAGGATGACCATCCAGCGGATTTCGGTCCATTCCTCGAGTCGCCGCTGCAGGTCGCCGACCAGCGACTTCGGAGCTTCTTCCGGCAGATTGATCTCGATCCGTCCGGGTTCAAGCCGCACCAGCCGGACATAGGCGCGGATAAGCGCCTTGAGTTTCGGGTCGCGGTTCTTCGAGCAAAGATCGGCAAGATCTTCCAGCGAATTGACCGGCACCTTCGGCACAGGCGCTGCTTCGGCCGGTCGGGTCTCGACGCGAGCCATGCTCTGGGGGGCGTTCTCCGGAACAGGGACGCTCTGCAGCCGGGCCGTGGGTTGCGGCGGCATGCTGCGTGCCGTGGCGTCTATGCTCTGCTGGCCCACGGCTGCAGTGCGGTAGGCCATCGAAGCTCCGCCTCCGCCATTGCCGCCGCGCGGCGAAGCACCGCCCGGGGCCGCACCTTCTCCCCCCTCGGAAAGCTCCAGCAGGCGGCGGGCGGCATCTTCGGGTGACGGCAGGTGGGCCGCATGGGCAAGCCGGATAATGACCATCTCGGCGGCACCCGCTGGCCGCGACGAATTTTCGGCTTCCGGAATGCCCTTGAGCAGCATCTGCCACATGCGCGACAGCGTGGTGACCGCAATGCTTTCGGCAAGGCGTGCACCGCGCACCCGTTCCACCTCGCTGAGTGAAGGATCTTCGGCGGCGGAAGGGATGTATTTCAGTCGGGTCACCAGATGGGTGAAATCGGCAAGGTCCGTCAACACCACGGTCGGGTTTGCGCCCGCCTCGTACTGGCTGCCGAACTCTGCGAGTGCCGCTGCTACGTCGCCACGCACGATATGGTCGAAGAGGTCGACGATACGCGCCCGGTCCGCAAGGCCCAGCATGGCGCGCACGGCATCTGCCTGCACCACACCGCCGCCATGGGCAATCGCCTGGTCGAGCAGGGACAGGCCGTCGCGGGCCGAACCCTCGGCCGCGCGCGCGATCATCGCCAGAGCTTCGTTCTCGGCGCTGATGCCTTCCTTGGCCGCGATGGTGGAAAACAGCCCGACAAGATCCCCGGCGCTGATCCGGCGCAGATCGAAACGCTGGCAGCGGGAAAGAACCGTGATCGGCACCTTGCGGATTTCGGTGGTGGCGAAGATGAACTTCACATGCTCGGGCGGCTCTTCCAGTGTCTTCAGGAGGCCGTTAAAGGCCGCCGTCGACAGCATGTGCACTTCGTCGATGATATAGACCTTGTAGCGCGCCGAGACGGGGCGGTAGCGCACCTGCTCGATGATCTCGCGGATGTCGTCGATACCGGTATGGGAAGCGGCGTCCATCTCGATCACGTCGACATGCCGGCCTTCCATGATCGCCTGGCAGTGTTCGCCGGGGATCTTCAGGTCGATCGTCGGCTTGTCGATTTCGGCGGTCTTGTAATTGAGTGCGCGAGCGAGAATGCGCGCCGTCGTCGTCTTGCCGACCCCGCGAACGCCGGTCAGCATGTAGGCCTGCGCGATGCGGCCGGTCTCGAAGGCGTTGGTCAGCGTGCGGACCATCGGCTCCTGGCCGACCATCAGATCCGTGAAATCCTTGGGGCGATACTTGCGGGCAAGAACGCGATACCCGGTTGCGGTACCGTCGGCATTCGATGCTTTAGGCTCGAACTCGCTCATCGCCCCTGCCAGCGTCTCTCGAAGACCCGATGCCCGGGCATGAATAAACCGCTTGTTTGCCAGCCAAACGAAACGGCCAAATGAAACGGAAGGTGGGAGGCTGGCACGATGACCCGTGCCGCGCTCGTTAGGGCTGCTTCCTTCCGGACCTGACCCGGTTGGCGAGTGGCTCGTCCACCACCAACCTCCCGGCTGCACATATCGGCAATTACGCAAGCAAATGCAAGCCAAGCCCGCAAAAAACTGTTATGAATAGGAAAAACGACGGGAGAGACGCCTTTGGAACCATTCACACTGGATGAGAGGCTGGCGCGCGACAGTTCGCTGGTCACCAGGCTTGGCCTTTGCGAACTGCGCCTGATCGAGGACAGGCGCTGGCCCTGGCTGGTTCTCGTGCCCCAGCGGCCCGGGATTTCCGAGGTTTTTGAACTGACGCCGCTCGATCAGGCCGTGCTCACTTTCGAGCAGAATCTGGTCGCTTCCGGCCTGAAGACGCTGACCCATGCCCACAAGATCAATGTTGCCGCCATCGGCAACGTCGTCCGCCAGCTGCATGTCCATGTGGTCGCCCGCTTCGAGAACGATCCCAACTGGCCCGGGCCTGTATGGGGTCACGGCGCGGCCGAGGCCTATACCGACGATGAACGCCGCGAGATCAAGAAGAAGCTGTTAGAAGCCATTCACTCATGAAGAATTCGATTTTTCTGAACCGTGCTCCCCACCTAGAACCCAGTGAATTGACGGCCTTTTCCAGAAACGGCCTGGATCGCCGCGCCGAGCATCGCGACGAGACTTCGCTTTCCTCCGCGCTTGCCGTGGAAGGGGCCCATATCCTTGCCTTCAGCGATGCCAAGCTGGTGCTGAAGCATGACGGGCAGGTGCTCGACCCACTGTTTGCGCCTTATGAGCTGTCCGAGCTCGATCCTGATTTCGAACGGGCCGTATTGCTCGGCTTCCAGCCCAATGGCGAGCCGCGCCTTGCGGTGCCGGTCGCCCGCAGCGCCGATGAGTTGGCGACCCGTTACAAGCCGGCGGACGCCCGCGCGCTGTTTCGCGATCAGCTCATCCGCGAGGAACTGCTTGGCGAGGCGGCCCAGGCGCTGAGCCTCATACGCTGGAACACCGACAATCGTTTCTGCGGACGGTGCGGCGAGGAAATGGAAAGCCGCATCGGCGGCTACAAGCGCGTGTGCCCTGCATGCGCGCACGAGATCTTTCCCCGCACCGATCCTGTGGCGATCATGCTGGCGGTGGATGAGAAGCGCGACCGCTGCCTGCTTGGCCGCAATCATCGCTTTCCGGAGGGAATGTACTCCTGCCTTGCAGGCTTCGTGGAGCCCGGCGAAACCGTCGAGAACGCGGTGCGCCGGGAGACGAAGGAGGAATCCGGCATCTCGATCGGCCGTGTCCGTTACCATGCCTCCCAGCCTTGGCCGATGCCGCATCAGCTCATGATCGGCTGCTACGCCGAAGCGGTCACCTTCGACGTGGAGCGCGACGAAGGCGAACTGGCGGATTGCCGTTGGTTCGATCGCAGCGAGGTCGCCGCCATCATCGAGAAGGGCCACGCGGAGGGTGTCAGCCTGCCGGTCGAAGGCACCATCGCGCGCCGGCTGATCGTCGACTGGCTGGAATGGAAGCACTGAGCGGGAGGCGTTACAGCCTTCCGCGCATGGCGTGCGCCTTGTAGACGCCGAGGATTCGCACCTTTTCCGAGAAGAAGGAAAGCTCTTCGAGCGCCCGCTTCACCGGTGCATCCTCCGGATGGCCCTCGATGTCGGCATAGAACTGGGTGGCGATGAACTTGCCGCCGATCTGGTAGCTTTCCAGCTTGGTCATGTTGACACCGTTGGTGGCGAAGCCGCCAAGCGCCTTGTAGAGCGCGGCCGGAATGTTGCGGACGTTGAAGACGAAGGTCGTGATGAAGGTCTCCTCGTCGCTGGTGCGTCTCGGCTGGCCCTCTTCCCGTGAAAGGACGACGAAACGGGTCACGTTGTTGTCCGAATCCTCGACATTCTCGGCGACGATGTCGAGTCCGTAAAGCGCGGCGGCAAGCCGTGGAGCAAGTGCCGCCATCGTGCGGTCGCCTTTCTCCGCAACGAGTTTCGCGGCCCCCGCGGTGTCGCCGGCGACGACGGCCTTCCAGCCGTTGCTGCGGATGATCTTGCGGCACTGGCCGAGCGCGTGGATGTGGCTGTGCACCGTACGGATTTCATCCATCTTCACGCCGGGCAGCACCATGAGCTGGAACCGGATCGGCATGAAATACTCGCCGACGATATGCAGCCGGGACAGCGGCAGGAGATAGTGGATGTCGGCGACACGGCCCGCGAGCGTATTCTCGATCGGGATCATCGCCAGATCGACCTCACCGGTTTCGAGCGCCACGAAAGCGTCTTCGAAGGTCGGGCAGGGAAGCGGTTCCATGTCCGGGAACATGTCGCGGCAGGCCATGTCGGAATTGGCGCCGAAATCGCCCTGGAAGGAAATCCTGTTCGTCTTGTAGGTGGTCATGGTGAATATCCGTGAGATCAGCTTGCCCGGGCGGCGAGGAGACGCCGGGCCTTTTCGAGGTCGGCCGGGGTGTCGACCCCGAGCGGGATGGAGCGGACGACCTCGACATCGATGCGCATGCCGGCTTCCAGCGCACGCAGCTGCTCAAGGGATTCACGCTTTTCGAGCGGCGATTGCGGCAGGCTCACGAAACGCTCGAGCGCTGCGCGACGATAGGCATAAAGACCGATATGATGAAAGAGCGGCCCCTTGCCATAGGGAGCGGTGGCGCGGGTGAAGTAGAGCGCCCTGAGCCGCGTGTCGGAGACCGCCGACCCAACCACCTTGACGACGTTGGGATTGGTCTTTTCTTCCTCGTCGGAAATCTCGACGGTCAGCGTCGCGATGTCGACCTGCGGATTGTCGAGCGGGCGTAGCGCCGCCCGTATGGTCTCCGGCTCGATGGTCGGCAAGTCGCCCTGCACGTTGACCACGATTTCCGCCTTGCCTTCCGGATCGACGGCAAGCAGTGCCTCATGGATACGGTCGGAGCCCGACTGATGATCGTGCCGCGTCATCACCACTTCGAAGCCGGCGTCGGCAACGGCGTCGAAAACCCGCCGGTCATCGACTGCGACGACGATTCGACCGACATGGGCTTCCCGGGCGCGCTTGGCCACCTGCACGATCATCGGCAAGCCGCAAATGTCGGCCAGAGGCTTGCCGGGCAGGCGGGTTGAAGCCATGCGCGCGGGAATGAGCACAAGGACCTTCCCCAAATCTGGATTATTCATCGCCGGCCCCTTCAAAATCAGCCAAAACAGTGTCAAAAAGTCCCAGTCTGGGGATCACAATCGTGTTGCAACTGTCAAGCAAAAGACATAGGTTCCGCGCGATTTCAAGATCATCCGGGCTGATCAGCCGGCTGCATGGGGAGCGTTGCAGATGAACTCATATGTGAACATGGGCGTGGGGGCTCTTCTGGGAACCGTATTCGTCCTGATGACGGTTTCCATCACATCGGAGGGCATTTTCCACTCCGAAAAGCCCGAAAAGGAAGGCTTTGCGATCGCTGCCGAATCGGCAGGCGAAGCCGAGGGCGGCGCGGAAACCGCAGCCGCTGCCGAAACCCCGATCGCCACGCTGCTCGCCAGCGCCGATGCAAAGGCCGGTGAAGCCGTCTTCAAGAAATGCACGAGCTGTCATGACGGGTCCAAGGGCGGACCCAACAAAGTTGGCCCCAATCTCTACGGTATCGTCGAGCGGCCGATCGCCTCGCATGAAGGTTTCGGTTATTCCGCCGCGATGAAGGATTTCTCGCAGGGCGGCTCGGTCACCTGGACCTTTGAAAACCTCAACCACTTCCTGACGGCTCCGAAGAAGTTCATCGCCGGAACGGCGATGGGCTTTGCCGGCATCAAGAAGGAAGACGAGCGCGCTAACCTGCTTGCTTATCTCCGCTCACTGTCCGACGCGCCGGTTGCTCTGCCAGCCGCGACCAACTAATCTTTCGGTTGAAGTTGCATTCTACAAATGCCCGGTCCCGCCGGGCATTTTTCATTTGAAGCATGTCGCCCAAAACTGCTGAGCGAACCTGAAAGCGCACGATGCGCTTCAGGCTGCCTGCCGCTTCCGTCGCGCTCCCTATTGCTGCAGCATATAGGCCCAGAATGTCACGCTGAGCACGCCGAGCGCGGTGGTGAGTGTGATCGAGGACGCAGCGATCGCATGGCCGACGCCGAACCGGTTGGCGATCAGCCAGGCATTGATGCCTGTCGGGACCGATGAGGTCAGCACCAGCGCTGCGGTCCAGGCAGGACTGAGACCGAGCAGATGGCAGGCACCCCAGACGGTGGCTGGCATGACAAGCAGCTTGAGGGCGGAGATGATGCCGGCAATTCGCATGTTGCCGGCAACGCCGTATTTGTTGAGGGCCATGCCGAGCGAGATCAGGGCTGCCGGCGCGGCCATGGTCGCGATCTGCGCCACCACTCCATCAAGCACGTCCGGAAGATGAAGTCCGCTGAGATGGACTGCGAGCCCTGCGACGAGACCGATCACCAGCGGATTTCGCGCGAGGTTGCTGCCGATCTGGCGCAGCACGGCCTTGAGGCCGCGGGAGGGGCGCCCGCTCGCCTTCTGTTCCGCGCGCTCCATCAGGACCGTGCCGATGACCATCATCAGCGGCAGATGCACTGCAAGCAGGATCGACAGCGGAACGAGACCTTCCGCGCCCACCGTGCGTTCGACCAGCGGCAGGCCGATGAATATGTTGTTGGCGAAGGCGGAGGATACGCCGGCCAATACGCCGACCCGTTCGTCGCGGTCGAAAAGGCGGGTGGCCACAAGATGTCCTATCGTCCAGGTGACGCCTACGCCGGCAAAATAGGCGACCCAGAGTTTGAAGGGCGAGGCGCCGTGGAAATCAGCCTGCGAAATCGTCCTGAACAGCAGCACGGGAACTGCGACCTTGAAGACGAACTCGCCAAGCCCCTCTCCGATATCGGCGTTGAGTACCCTCGTCTTGACCAGAGACCAGCCGATGAGGATCAGAATGAAGATCGGAAGGACGTCATGGGCGATGGCATACATATGCTGGGAAGCTTTCGGGGGACGGAAAGGTCGAGGAGTGCGAAGGTGAACTTCTAGCGCGCCGGAAGCTGCCCCGCCAGTACGGTTTGACGAATGACAGGAATGCAGGGCTGCATGGCGAGGGCGGTGGCCGAAAAGAAAAAAGCGGGGAAAGACCCCGCTTCCGCCCGAAAGATCGGGTCTTGAACCATGCCGCCAGTACATCCGTGGTCAGCAGGGAACCGCAGTCAGGGCGATCATGCCCCGAGGTGAACGGCTGACCGATATGTGGTCACATGCCGTCTTCACTTGGAGTTCTTTTAGGAGAGCTGCATGACAGCGGGATGACGAAGGGCATATTTCTTCCAAGGCCGCCGTTTCTGCTTCCAAACGGAAGAAAAACGGGTATGACCGGATCACCGTGCAATTGGAGATCCGCATTTTATGAGCAGGTTTGATGTCCTCACCGTCGGCAACGCCATCGTCGACATTATCTCGCGCTGCGAAGATCGGTTTCTGATCGACAACGAGATTACCAAGGGGGCGATGAACCTGATCGACGCCGAACGCGCCGAGAAGCTCTATGCGTTGATGGGGCCCGCGGTGGAAGCTTCCGGCGGCAGCGCCGGCAACACGGCCGCAGGTATTGCAAGCTTCGGCGGCAAAGCGGCCTATTTCGGCAAGGTCGCCGACGACCAGCTCGGTCAGATCTTCAAGCACGACATCCGCGCCCAGGGTGTGCATTTCGAAACCGTGCCGGAAGGCACGAACCCGCCGACCGCGCGCAGCATGATCTTCGTCACGCCCGACGGCGAGCGTTCGATGAACACCTATCTCGGCGCCTGCGTGGAACTCGGGCCGGAGCATGTCGAGCCCCAGGTCGTCGCCGATGCGAAAGTCACCTATTTCGAGGGTTATCTCTGGGATCCGCCGCGCGCCAAGCAGGCCATCCTCGAATGCGCCCGCATCGCCCATGAGAACGGTCGGGAAATGTCGATGACGCTTTCCGACAGCTTTTGCGTCGACCGCTATCGCGGCGAGTTCCTCGACCTCATGCGCTCGGGCACGGTCGACATCGTCTTCTCGAACAAGCAGGAAGCCCTGTCGCTCTACGAAACGGACGATTTCGAATTGGCGCTGGAGAAGATAGCCGCCGATTGCAAGCTTGCGGCCGTGACGATGAGCGAGGAGGGTGCCATCATTCTCCGCGGCAAGGAAAGGGTGAAGGTCGAAGCCAGCAAGATCGCCGCCCTGGTCGATACCACTGGCGCTGGCGACCTGTTTGCGGCAGGCTTCCTGTTCGGCTATACGCAGGGGCGTTCCCTGGAGGATTGCGGCAAGCTCGGTTGCCTTGCCGCCGGCATCGTGATCCAGCAGATCGGTCCGCGCCCGCTGACATCGCTTGAGAAAGCCGGGCGCGAAGCGGGCCTTATTTGAAGGCTTCGCCGGGATAGGCGCCCCAGATTTCTCCCTGATTCACCCAGCCCGTGACGCCGCCGGCTTCGACGCGGCACCAGTTGCCGTTGCACTCATCGAGCTTGACGACGACGCCGGGCTCCAGCTTGGCGACGACGGAGGCGTTCGGCAGCGAATCCTGGCGCATGGTGACGTAGACATTGTCGCCGTTGCCACGCATCCATGGCGCCGCGACCGCGGTCCGCTCACCGGAAAGCAGTGTCTGGCTGACCCAGCCCTCGGTTCCATCCGCATCGCGGATACGCCGCCAGTTTTCGTATTCCTGGATGATTTCGACGGGCAGGCCCGATTTGAGGTAGAGCCACGACACGGCATAGTCGGTGCTCGGCCCGATCCTGAGGTTGACGCGCTTGGCCTTCAGGCTGACGAAGCGCGGCAGTGGCAGGCCACTCGATCCCTTGGAGACGGCCTGCGCTTCGGCATGCACCGCCAGCCCCAGGGACAGACAGGCAACAAGGAGGGCGCGGGGCAGAATTTGAATCATGGCGTTTCCGATCACTCAACGAATCCAAGGATTTCCTTGAAGATCAGGATGCAGTTGCACCGACCCCGGCACAAAACGGTCCCCGGCTTGAGAGTTTTGTTTGTCTTCGCCTGCGGGTTTGGTAGAAAATGCCCTGAACGGGGAAAGTATGCCCCGGCTTGGTTAACGACCTCTAAACAAGGCATCGAACGTTCCCATGACGAACAGGAAAAGACCCAAGGTCTACATAACCCGGAAACTGCCGGACGCCGTGGAAACGCGCATGCGCGAACTGTTCGATGCCGAACTCAACGTCGACGACAAGCCGCGTACCCAGCCGGAACTCGTTGCGGCGGTGAAGACCGCGGATGTTCTTGTCCCCACTGTAACCGACCGTATCGACGCGGCGCTGATCGAGCAGGCCGGCCCGCAGTTGAAGCTGATCGCAAGCTTCTCCAACGGCTTCGATCATATCGACGTGGATGCCGCCGCCCGCAAAGGCATCACGGTGACCAACACGCCGAACGTGTTGACGGAGGACACCGCGGACATGACCATGGCGCTGATCCTGGCTGTGCCGCGCCGGCTGGTCGAGGGCGCCCGTATCCTGACTGACAAGCCCGGCGAATGGGCCGGCTGGTCACCGACCTGGATGCTCGGCCGCCGCATCTGGGGCAAGCGCATCGGCATTATCGGCATGGGCCGTATCGGCACGGCGGTCGCGCGTCGCGCCAAGGCGTTCGGCCTGTCGATCCACTACCATAACCGCAAGCGCGTTAATCCGGCCACGGAAGACGAACTGGAGGCGACCTATTGGGACAGCCTCGACCAGATGCTGGCTCGGGTCGATATCGTCTCGGTCAACTGCCCCTCGACACCCGCGACCTTCCACCTTCTTTCGGCGCGCCGGCTCGCGCTCATGCAGCCGACGAGCTACATCGTCAACACCGCCCGTGGCGACATCATCGACGAGGATGCGCTGATTAACTGCCTGCGCCAGGGCAAGATCGCCGGCGCCGGTCTTGACGTGTTCGAGAATGAGCCGGCGGTCAATCCGAAGCTGGTCAAGCTCGCCAATGAGGGCAAGGTCGTGCTTCTACCACATACCGGCTCGGCGACAATCGAGGGCCGCATCGACATGGGCGACAAGGTCATCATCAACATCCGGACCTATTTTGACGGCCACCGTCCGCCGAACCGCGTCCTGCCCAGCCGCACCTGACATTGCCCGCCGCGCAGGCGTGCGCAGCGGTTCTGCGGCAATGACATTCAATAAAACAGGGACTTAAAGCGCGCAGCGAATCCGGAGGAACGCGAAACGCTTTAGCGGCACTCAGGCGAGCGTCTTGCGCATTTCGATCGATGTGATCCGCGTGTAGCCGGGATGGCTGTTTTCTGCAGTCTTGCGGAAGCCCCAGGCTGCAAAGCGACGGTGGTTGCCGGAAAGTTCGATACGGGTTTCCAGCCGGAGTTCTACAAGCCCGAGGGCTTCAGCCACGGTTTCGGCTTCCGCCAGCAACCGCCGCCCGACGCCCTTTCCCTGCACCTCCGGCAGCACCGCAAGCTTGCCGATATAGAGCGATCCAGGTTCAGGCCTGAAGAAGGCGCAAGCGACCAGTCGATCGTCCTGCGATGCCACAACGCCTACTTCTTCTTGCGCCTTCCTGCGCAGCAGGTCGGATGTCAGGCGATGGGCCGATGACGGCGGATCGATGGCGCCATCCATATAGGCGAAGGCCCTGAGGATCAGGTCGAGAAGTTCGTCGTATCGCTCGAAGCGGTCATCGAGGCGGTTGAGCTTGATCGTCATGTTCCCGAAGTCGCCCTGCGCCGGCGGTAGCGGATGGTGTCGAACCGGGCCGAGAGCCCGTCATAGAGCAGCAGGCGCCCGATGAGCGGCTCTCCGATACCGGTTATGAGCTTGATCGCCTCCATGGCCATCAGCGTGCCGATGACGCCGGTCAGCGCTCCGACGATGCCGGCCTCCGCACAGGAGGGGACGAGGCCCTCTGGCGGCGGTTCGGGAAAGAGGTCGCGGTAGCGTGGATTGAGGCCTCCGCCCGCCGTCGCTTCATAGGGTTTGAGCACAGTCAGCGAACCGTCAAAACGCCCGACTGCTCCCGTGACGAGCGGGATCTTGCGGGCTTCGGCAGCGTCGGCCGCTGCATAGCGGGTTTCGAAATTGTCGGAACCGTCGATCAGCAGGTCGAAGCGGCCGAGATAGGAGCCGGCGAAATCGGGTTCGAAATGCTGCTCGAAGCGCTCCACCCGGACATTGGGATTGAGGCGGAGAAGGGCGCGGGCAGCGCTTTCCGTTTTCTCCTCCCCGATCGTGCCGCTGTCATGGATCACCTGCCGCTGCAGGTTGGAGAGCGACACCCGGTCGTCGTCGACGATGCCGATGGTTCCGACGCCTGCGGCAGCGAGATATTGCAGCACCGGCGCACCGAGGCCGCCTGCGCCGATCACCATCACGCGCGCGGCCTTCAGCTTCTGCTGTCCGGCCCCGCCGATTTCCGGCAGCAGGATGTGGCGATGGTAGCGGGAGATTTCCTCGGGCGTCAGCTTGTCCATGGCGGCTTTATCGCATGATGGCACCGCTGCGAAAAGGCATGTCCGTCACGGCAACGCCGTTCCGTCGCGGATGGTGATGAACTGGGCACGGTCTCCGAGTGCCGAAAACATCGCCCGGTCGGTGCCGGTCATGAAAGCCTGGCCGCCAAGCGCATCGATCCGGTCGAACAGGGCTGCCCGCCGGTTTTCGTCCAGATGGGCGGCGATCTCGTCAAGCAGGAGGATCGGCGCATGGCCGGTCATCGTCGCGACGAGCCGCGCATGGGCAAGGATCAGGCCGACCAGCAGCGCCTTCTGTTCGCCGGTCGAGCAGCGCTCCGCGTCCATGGCCTTTTCCACATGCCGGACCAGTAGGTCGGCCCGGTGCGGCCCGTCGAGCGTGCGGCCCGCGGCGGCGTCGCGGTAACGGCCGGCCTCCAGCATTTCGGCGTAGCGGTCCTCCAGCTCGATCGCGGGAGACCCCATGTCCTCGTCGTCCATAAAACCCGTGAGCGAGAGCTCCGCCGTCGGAAAACGTCCCGAGCCGCCGCCCGGATCGTGCAGTCCGCGCAGCAGTCCCATCATTTCGCGCCGAGCCATGGTCATGGCGACGCCGAGGCCCGCCATCTGGCGCTCGATGCCGGAAAGCCAGGTCTGATCGAAACGTCCCTCGGCGAGAAGCTTGTTGCGGCTGCGCATGGCACGTTCGAAATCGCTGGCGCGGCGGCCGTGTGCCGGATCGAGCGACAGCACCAGGCGGTCGAGAAAGCGCCGGCGATCGGAGGAGGGGCCGGTAAACAGCCCATCCATTGAGGGCGTGAGCCAGAGCAGCCGCAGGTGATCGGTCAACTCGTCGACAGACTTGGCCGTCGTACCGTTGATGCGCAGCCGGCGGACCACGGTTTCCTCGTCGCTTTCGGTGCCGGTCCCGATCTCGACGTCGCCCTCCATGCCCTCTATCTCGGAAAAGATGGAAAAGCCGCCTGCAGCGCCCACGCGGACGACATCCGCCAGCACGGCGCGCCTCAGGCCGCGTCCGGGGGACAGGAAGGACACCGCCTCCATCAGGTTCGTCTTTCCCGCTCCGTTTTCTCCCGTCAGCACGACATGGCGCGCATCGAGCGTTAGCGACAATCCCGCATAATTGCGGAAGTCGGTGAGCTTCAGGCGGTGGATGAAAACTTTGTGCGTCATGGGATCCGGATCGGGTGTCGCCCTGAGCTAGGATGAAAGCCCGACAATGGCAAGGCGAGGGGAAGGTTTTCGACAGCCGCGCATGAAGCCGCTCGACCATTTTGATGCATGGACCCGAAGGGTACGCGGATGTATCCTTTCCGCCTGATCTTATGAAGGCAATGATCGATGACAACCGACCGAGATGAACTGACCCCGGAGGAAGCCCGTCGCGACCACTGGGAAATGCTGCGGTTCCTGGCGGTCAACGCTCTCTTCGGTGCGGGGCTCGGGATCGCGGTGGCGGTCGTACTGATGTGGCTCGATATCGGCGGCCTCGGCACGCATCTTGGCCGCGCCCGCAATCCGATCCTGCCGACGCTCATGATCGCCGTGCCGCTTGGGCTGACCTTCGCGGCCGCAGTGACTGCATCCGCCATCATGCTGATGCCCTACAAGAAAAAGAAGCAGCGATAATTGCTTCGCGCTTGATCCATTGACCCCGCCCGTCCGCTCCGGCATGACCAGACTAGGGGAGCTGGCGTGTCGCCGCTCCAATACCGGAGGGTTTTTCATGGTCGATCAGGAGGACCGCATCACGCGCCTTGAGGAAACCGTGGCGCACCAGTCCCGTGTCATTGAGGAACTGTCCGATCAACTGGCCGAACAATGGAAGGTCGTGGAACAGACCCGCGCCAAGCTCGACCGGCTGACCGAGCGCTTCCTCTCGCTTGAAGAGCAGAGTCTCGAAGCGCCCGCGATCACCCGGCCGCCGCATTACTGAATATTGTCAGCGCGCGGCAATCCCGCCGACGACGGCGTCTATGACGGCTCTGATCTCGTCTTCGCTGCAATCGAGCCGTCCGGTCAGCAGCCTGCTCCAGGCAAAGCCGCTCAAGATCTCGATCGTCAGATCGGGATCGATCTCCGGCCTGACCTCGCCGCGTTTCTGCGCCCGCTGTATGATCGCACCGTTTTGTCGCCATCTGTCCAGCAGATACCGGCGAAGCGCCTCGAGAGCGGCCGGGTCGCTCTGGGCTTCCGCGATCACTGACCGAAAGATCGCGCCGCCATCGTCACGCCAGAAAGCGAGCAGGCTGGTGATAAACAGCGCGAGATCGCTCCGCACATCGCCGGTGTCCGGCATATGGCCGTGGTGTTTCTGCCGATGATAGACGTCGAGCAGCAAGGCAGCCTTCGATGGCCACCAGCGATAGATCGTCGGTTTGCCGGCCTTGGCGCGGCGCGCGACGGCTTCGATCGAGAAGGCCGCCAGTCCCGCTTCCCTCAGGATGGCCTCCGCGGCCGAGAGGATCGCCTCCTCGCTGTCGGGGTTGCGTTGGGAGCCGATCGACGTCCGGCGGGACGGAGCGGGCGATGAAGTTTCCATGATTTCCTCCCGGATTTTTGCAAGGGATAACATGAACCGGTATTGAACGAAACGGCTCGTTCCTATATAGAACGAAACGTGCCGTTCTTATGGAGGTTATCGAGTGCCCGATCCCACTGCCATCCCGAAGCCGTCGAAGCTGCGGCTCGCCTTTCTCATGCTTCTTGCGATCTACCCCTTTGTGACGGGCATTCTCCACATTCTCACGCCGCTGACCGAAGGCTGGGCGTTGTGGCAGCGGACGGCGCTGTTGGCGCCCATCATGGTGTTCTCGATCATCTACGGCATCGCACCGTTGATACAGCGTCGTTTCGGCTGGTTCATCATGCGCCTGCCGCGCACGAAAGCGGTGTGAAACGGAACAAACAGAAAGGCCGACCCCAGGGGAGCCGGCCCTTCGTGCAAGACGGGAGCTTCGCTCAGTCGCTGAGCGTGTCGAAGAAATCCTTCATCCGTGCGAAGAAGCCTGTCGATTCCGGATTGTTCTCCTTCGACGAAAGCTGCTCGAATTCCTGAAGGAGTTCGCGCTGACGCTTCGAAAGTTTCTGCGGCGTCTCGATCTGGATCTGGATATAGAGATCCCCGGTCTGCGACGAACGCAGCACGGGCATGCCCTTGCCCTTGAGGCGGAACTGTTTACCGGCCTGCGTGCCTTCCGGAACGCTGACGCGCGACTTGGAGCCGTCGAGCGTCACCACATCGAACGTGCCGCCGAGCGCGGCCGTCGTCATCGAAATCGGTACGGAGCAATAGAGATCGGCGCCGTCCCGCTGGAAGAACTCGTGCGGTTTCACCGACAGGAAGATATAAAGATCGCCCGCCGGACCGCCCCTGAGACCGGCCTCGCCCTCGCCTTGCAGACGAATGCGTGTCCCATCCTCGATGCCGGCCGGAATGTTGACCGAAAGCGACCGTTCCTCGGTCACGCGGCCCTGGCCGTTGCACTTGGTGCAGGGATCAGAGATAGTCTGGCCGCGCCCATGGCAGGTGGGGCAGGTGCGCTCGATCGAAAAGAAGCCCTGGGCGGCGCGGATGCGGCCCGAGCCCTGACAGGTGGCGCAGGTTGTCGGCTTGGTGCCGGGCTTGGCGCCCGTTCCCGTGCAAACGTCGCAGGTGATCGACGTCGGTACGCGAATCTGTGCTGTCTTGCCGGTAAAGGCTTCCTCAAGCGAAATCTCCATATTGTAGCGCAGGTCGGCGCCGCGTTCGCGTCCGCCGCTGGAGCGCGCCCGTCCGCCGCGGCCGCCACCCATCATCTCGCCGAAAATGTCCTCGAAGATGTCGGAGAAGCCGCCGCCGGAGAAGCCGCCACCCGGATTGAAGCCACCGCCCATGCCGCCCTGCTCGAAGGCGGCATGACCGAACCGGTCATAGGCCGCACGCTTCTGTGGGTCTTTCAGGGTCTCGTAGGCTTCGTTGATTTCTTTGAATTTCTTCTCTGCTTCGCTGTCGTCGGGATTCTTGTCCGGATGATATTTCATCGCCAGCTTGCGGAAGGCGCTCTTCAGCTCCTTCTCGTCCGCTGTCCGGCTTACCCCGAGGGTTTCGTAGAAATCTGCTTTTGCCATGGTCCTACAAAGCTCTCAAAGCCTTCTCCACACTCGTGTGGCTGCCAGTCTTCTTACCTGCCTGCTTTTCGCAGGCTGCCATGTCCTTCTGGAAGTCGGACGCGGCGGCTCGCGCATCCTCGATCAGCACCTTGCGGGCCTCGCCCTTATTCGCCAGTCCATCGGCCGCCGATACGGCGACATAGGCCAGAGAATGAGCGGCCATGTCGCAAGCGGAAACGGCCTGGCCCTCGTCGCGACGCTTCAGCGCCGCCTCGATAACCCGGCCAAGCTCACTGCCGGTTCTGGATAACTGTCGACTGTCGCCCGCGCCGATCGACTTTGCAATAGCTGCCTCGGCGGCGCTCACCTTGCGATAAACCCCTTCCAACTGGCTTGCTTCCTGAGCGGAAGCTGAGGCCACGCAAAGGGCCAATGAAAATGCGGCTGGCCCGAAGGCCAGCCCCATGACGGTGAAACGTCGCTTCGGCTGCTGCATCAGGCCGACTTCTTCGCGTCTTCGTCCTTGACTTCCTCGTAGTCGGCATCGACCACGTCGTCATCCTTGCCACCTTCGGCATCGCCGGCGCCTTCCGCCTGCTGCGCCTCATAGATGGCCTGACCGAGCTTCATGGAGACTTCCATGAGGGTCTGGGTCTTGGCCTGGATGTCGTCGGCATCCGGTTCAGAAGCCTCGATCGCAGTCTTCAGGGTGGCAATAGCGTCCTCGATAGCCTTGCGGTCGGTTTCCGAAACCTTGTCGCCATATTCCTTGAGCGACTTCTCCGTGGAGTGGATCAGGCTCTCGGCATGGTTCTTGGCTTCGACGGCTGCACGGCGCTTCTTATCCTCGGCAGCGTGCGATTCAGCATCCTTGACCATCTTTTCGATGTCGGCGTCGGAGAGACCGCCGGAGGCCTGGATGCGGATCTGCTGTTCCTTGCCGGTGCCCTTGTCCTTGGCAGAAACCTGCACGATGCCGTTGGCGTCGATATCGAAGGTCACTTCGATCTGCGGTACGCCACGCGGGGCCGGCGGCAGGCCGACGAGGTCGAACTGGCCGAGCAGCTTGTTGTCTGCTGCCATTTCGCGCTCACCCTGGCTGACGCGGATGGTCACGGCGTTCTGGTTGTCTTCGGCGGTCGAGAAGACCTGGCTCTTCTTCGTCGGGATCGTCGTGTTGCGATCGATCAGACGGGTGAAGACGCCGCCGAGCGTTTCGATGCCGAGCGACAATGGGGTCACATCGAGCAGCAGCACATCCTTGACATCGCCCTGCAGAACGCCTGCCTGGATGGCCGCGCCGAGAGCGACGACCTCATCCGGGTTAACGCCCTTGTGCGGTTCCTTGCCGAACAACTGCTTGACCACTTCCTGGACCTTCGGCATGCGGCTCATGCCGCCGACGAGGACCACTTCGTCGATTTCCGAAGCCGTGACGCCGGCGTCCTTCAGCGCTGCCTTGCAGGGCGCGATGGTGCGCTGGACGAGATCGTCGACGAGGCTTTCCAGCTTGGCGCGGGTCAGCTTGAGCGTCAGGTGCTTGGGACCGGTGGCGTCCGCCGTGATGAAGGGCAGGTTGATTTCGGTCTGCTGCGAGGACGACAGTTCGATCTTGGCCTTTTCCGCAGCTTCCTTGAGGCGCTGCAGGGCGAGCTTGTCATTCTTCAGGTCGATGCCGTTGTCCTTTTTGAACTCGGCAACCAGGTATTCGACAAGACGCATGTCGAAGTCTTCACCGCCGAGGAAGGTATCGCCATTGGTCGACTTCACTTCGAAGACGCCGTCGCCGATTTCCAGGATCGAGATATCGAAGGTACCGCCGCCAAGGTCGTAGACGGCGATCGTCTTGCCGTCCTTCTTGTCGAGACCGTAGGCGAGCGCGGCAGCCGTCGGCTCGTTGATGATACGCAGGACTTCGAGACCGGCGATACGGCCGGCGTCCTTGGTGGCCTGACGCTGGGCGTCGTTGAAGTAGGCGGGAACCGTGATGACGGCCTTCTCGACCTTTTCCCCGAGATAGGATTCGGCGGTTTCCTTCATCTTCTGAAGGATCATCGCGGAGATCTGTGCCGGGGAATAACCTTTGCCCTGGGCTTCTACCCAAGCGTCGCCATTGTCGCCCTTGACGATATGGAACGGCACGAGGCCCTTGTCCTTTTCGACGGTCGGGTCGTCATAGCGACGGCCGATGAGGCGCTTGACGGCGAACAGCGTGTTGGTGGGGTTGGTGACCGCCTGGCGCTTGGCCGGCTGGCCGACGAGGCGTTCGCCGTCGTCCGTGAATGCCACCATGGAGGGCGTGGTGCGTGCGCCTTCGGAGTTTTCAATAACCTTTGCATCCTTGCCGTCCATGACGGCGACGCAGGAATTGGTCGTTCCAAGGTCGATACCGATTACTTTTGCCATGTCATTCTCTCCTTGAAGCAGGCTATCGGAACCCCGAAAAGGCATTCCGTTGACAGCCCCTCGACGTGGATGGTCTGGGATATCGCAGTCCTCGCTGCGGTTATGTCGCGTATATAAGAAGCGGTTTTTCTGACTGCAAGGCTGGAATTCCGCTGTAATCCAGTAAAAAGAACAGATTGGCAGAGCATGCGATCCGCCGTTTGCAGCCAGACGAAGGCCGGTTCGTTATCGCAGGGATAGCATCCGAGCCTTGCGCCGGGCATGCCTTTCGGCAGATGGCGATGAGCGCACCGGAATGCAAGACCGGCCGCCGCTCTCCATGTCACTGCCCCATGATGATGTCGAGAAGCGTTGTGCGGCGCCGGCCTGCGGGCACGGGCCCGCCCACCTCTCCGGGCGGCACGGGACCTTCCAGGATCGCGCCATCCGGGGCCCCCTGCGGAATGTCTTCCGGCGGAAACGGCGCCATCTCGCCGGGTGGCAAAGGTGCCGCAAGCCCGACGTCTCCCGCCGGCTGCTGCTGCGGTTGCGGCTGGGCCGGATAGCGTTCCTCACCGCCGCCGGAAAAGACGTCGGAAATGATCGTGCCGATGGTCGTTTGCGGCTCCTGTTCGATGGTGGGTTCGACATAGGTGCCGCCGTTGAGCGGGGCCGGCGTCAGCCCGGTATGGGCCGTCGTCATGAAGTCGTGCCACGCCTGCGCCGGCAGGCCGCCGCCAGTCACCTTCTTCATCGAGGTGCCGTCGTCATTGCCGAACCAGACGCCTGTGGTGAGATTGCTGGTATAGCCGACGAACAACGCGTCACGGAAAGACTGGGTGGTCCCTGTCTTGCCTGCCGCCTCCCAGCCCTTGATCCTGGCCTTCCGGCCTGTGCCGTTGTCGATCACGCCCTTCATCATCCGGTTCATCACCGACACCACCCCCTCGCTCAGGACGCGGGGGGGATCGGCATAATCGTTTTCGTAAACCACCTTTCCGTCGGGCGTCGATATGCGGCGGACGATATGCGGCGTGGCCTTGTAGCCGCCATTCATGAACGGCGCATAGGCGGCCGTCAGCTCCAGAAGCGATACCTCCGACGTCCCGAGCGCGATCGAGGCGTTGGATTGCAGCTCCGATTCGATGCCGAGGCGATGGGCGAGCTTGATGACATGATCGGGACCGACCTCCATAACCAGCTGCGCGGCGATGGTATTGAGCGATTCGGCAAGCGCGCCGGCAAGCGTCACCGGCCCGCGATATTTTTCATCGTAGTTTTCCGGGGTCCAGTTGCCGATTCGGATCGGCGCATCGTTTCGCACCGAATCGGGTCTCAGGCCCATCTCCATGGCGGCCGCATAGACGAAGGGCTTGAAGGCCGAGCCCGGCTGGCGCTTGGCCTTGACGGCCCGGTTGAACTGGCTTTCGGCATAGTCCTTGCCGCCGACAAGGGCCCGGATGGCGCCGGTGCCGTCAATCGAGACGAGGGCGGCCTGGGAGACGTTCAGTTTCTTTCCCTCAGCGTCGATGGTCTCGGAAATCGCCGCTTCGGCTTTCTTCTCGAGCGTCATGTCGATGGTGGTCTCGACCAGGAGGTCTTCCTTGACTTCTCCGACAAGCGACTTGACCTCGTCGACAACCATGTCGGCGACATATTGCCCGGCGCCGCTCCAGTAGCGCTTCGCCTGGGTGGGCGACTGCGTCATCGCCGTCTTCACTTCGTCGTCGGTGATGAACCCCTCTTCGCGCATGGCGCCGAGCACCAGCTGGGCGCGGGCTTCCGCGGCCGCCGGATCGCGGGCGGGCGAAAGGCGGGAAGGGGCCTTGAGCAGACCGGCAAGCAGCGCCGCTTCGCCGAGGTTAACGTCGCGCGCCGACTTGTTGAAATAGCGCCGCGAGGCCGCCTCCACGCCATAGGCGTTTGAACCGAAATAGACCCGGTTCAGATACATTGCGAGGATCTGGTCCTTGGTAAACTTATGCTCGAGCCAGAAGGACAGCAGAACCTCCTGCACCTTGCGTTCCAGCGTTCTTTCAGGCGAAAGGAACATGTTCTTGGCGAGCTGCTGGGTCAGTGTCGAACCGCCCTGCACCATGCGGCCCGAAACGAGATTGGTGGCGATGGCGCGCGCAAGGCCGAGTGGATCGATGCCGTAATGGGAATAGAAACGCCGGTCCTCGATGGCGATGACGGCCTGCGGTATGAAGGGCGACATGTCCTCGAGCGCCAACGCCTCGCCCCCGGTCGCGCCGCGATTGGCAATCACCGTGCCCTCGACGGAGACGATCTTGATGTTCGGCGGACGCTCGGGGATCGACCAGGAACTCGCGCTCGGCATGCGTGCGCCGTAGTAGAACACGATGCCGGCGACCCCGATCGCGCCCCAGATACCGAGCACGATGCACCAGTAAACCATCCGGCTGATGAATCCGGTCAGTCCGCCACCGCTCGAACGCTGTTTTTCCTTGCGTCTGCCCCGGGGTTCGCGCGGCGATGCTTCGGCCCTGCTCGCGGGAGCCTTTGTGCGCTTGCCGCCTCTTGCACCGATCCGGTCGCCAGCGTCGATGCGAATCTCGCTCTCGTCCTCGTCGCTTCCTCCGAAGCTGGGTTCGACACGTTCGCGGGATTTGCCTTTGCTTGCCATCGGCGGCGATCTTGCTCCAGAACCTTTTGCGCCCCCGATGCTCGATCTTGCCGAGCCCGTTCCGCGCGGTGAATGACAGCCGCATGACAAGCGGAAGATGCGACTGAAGCACTGAACATTAATTGAGGCGATTTAAAGGGGGGTTAAGATGCGGTAAACGCCTGTATCCACACCCGGAATGCAACTGCTGCGTCGCCCGTTACTGGCAGAGGTCGGCCCACTCCGCATCCGTCAGTTCCGCCAGCCGTCCGGGCGCGATCCGCACCGCCGAATTGGTGGCGCCGGCTGCGGGCACGACTTCATCGAAGGGCTTGAGCGAGATATCGCAGTAGATCTTGAGGTCGGACGGCAGGCCGAAAGGGCAGACGCCGCCAACCGGATGGCTTGTCGCCTCGACCACTTCCTCGGCGCCGAGCATGCGTGGCTTGACCCCGAAGCGATCCTTGAATTTGCGGTTGTCGAGACGCTTCGTGCCGGCTGCAACGACAAGCACGACCTCTTCGCCGATCCTTAGGCAGATCGTCTTGGCGATCTGGTCGGGCTCGACGCCATGGGCCTCGGCTGCAAGCGCGACCGTAGCGGAACTCGCTTCCGTGACGATGACGGAGATGTCGGGGGCATTTTCGGAAAAGAAGGTGCGAACGGATTCGAGGCTCATGGCATCATCTAAACGGATCGGCGCAAGCCGGGCAAGGGCAAATGCTGTCGGGATCGGCCGGGGGAACGGCTTCCTGGCCAGAGGGCTGCGCTGTCGGACTTGAAGACACAGGAAAGGCCCCCATATAGGGGCCAACCAGTGCAGTGGCGCCTTCAAATGGCTGCCGCAACATTTCGGGGCAAAGGGATCGGCGGCGTTAAGCTGCTGTTAATCACTTCGCGCGATCCTCTTTGTCGAAGGGTGATGTGAATGGCCACAGGCCGTGATCGCACACTTGGAAATGCGCATTACCCGTTTCCGCCCCTGACCACGGATGTACTGGCAGGGGCGTTGAAACGGGAGACGAAAGGTCGGGCTTGCCCGGCCTTTTTGTTTTTTGGCTCATCCGCGCGCCGAAAGACGGCGCGCGGGTCCCTCTCTTGCCTCAGCCTGCGGCGAGAGCATCCAGAATGCGGATCCATGAGCGGATGCCTTTGTGGAAGGACTGCAGTTCGTACTTCTCGTTTGGCGAATGGATGCGGTCGTCGGTCAGTCCGAAGCCGACCAGCAACGAATCCATGCCCAGCATCTTCTGGAAGTCACCGACGATCGGGATCGAGCCGCCCATGCCGATGACGACGGCGGGTTTCGGCCATTCCTCGGAAAGTGCATTCTTCGCCTTGGTCAGCACCGGCGAGTCGTAGGAGAGCTGGATGGCGGGGGAGCCGCCATGCGGGTGGAACTCGACCGAGCAGTCCGCCGGAAGCTTCGAGCGCACATAGGCATGAAAGCTCTCGCGGATCTTCGCCGGGTCTTGGTCGCCGACGAGGCGGAAGGAAACCTTCGCGGAGGCCTGTGCCGCAATGACGGTCTTGAAACCCTCGCCGGTATAGCCGCCGGTAATCCCGTTGACCTCCGCGGTCGGCCGCGCCCAAGTGAGTTCGAGCACGGAGCGGCCCTTTTCTCCAGAGGGAACTGAGAGGCCGACCTCGCCGAGAAAGCTCTCCGCCGTCCGGCCGAGCGTCTCCCAGGAGGCCTTGATGTTAGCCGGCGTCTCCTCGACGCCTTCATAGAAACCGGGAAGCGTGATGCGACCGGTCTCGTCATGCAGGCCCGCGAGAATGTCGACCAGAATATGGATCGGGTTTGCCGCAGCGCCACCGAAGAGACCGGAATGCAGGTCGCGGTCGGCGGCCTTGATGACGATTTCCTCGCCAACGAGCCCGCGCAGGGCGGCCGCGATCGCCGGCGTTTCCCGGTCCCACATGCCGGTGTCACAAACGAGGGCGAAATCGGCCTTCAATTCCTTCTCGTTTGCGGTGAGGAAGGGTTTGAGCGATGGAGAACCCGATTCTTCTTCACCCTCGAACAGGATGGTGATGTTGATGGGCAGGCTGCCATGCACGTCCTTGTAGGCGCGGCATGCCTCGACGAAGGTCATGAGCTGGCCCTTGTCGTCGGCGGTGCCGCGGCCGGTAATGACCTTGCGGCCGGGCTCGATCTCCTTGATCGCCGGGGCGAAGGGATCGTTCTCCCAGAGGTTCAGTGGATCGACCGGCTGTACGTCGTAATGACCGTAGAACAGGGCATGCGGCGCACCGGCGCTTGCGGCGGGATGGTGGGCGACCACCATCGGATGGCCGGGCGTGTCGCGCACCGAGGCCGTAAAGCCGATCGAAACGAGATCCGCCACCAGCCATTCCGCAGCCTTGCGGCATTCGGCCTTGTAGGCGGGGTCGGTGGAGATCGAACGAATTTTCACGAGATCGAAAAGGCGGTCCAGGCTCTGCGGAAGTGCCTTGTCGGCGCTGGCGAGAACGGCTGAAATATCGGTCATGGCATAGATCCTGCGCGGTTCAAATCGGCGGGACGATAGATCAAAGGCGCGCCGGTTTCGACCCCGCGGAAACGGATATTTTAAGGTTCGAGCTTGCGGGCGTTGTCGATGGCCCAGCGGATATATTCCAGCATCAGTTCCTTTTCGAACCGGCGGAAGCCCACAAAAAGTGCTTCGTCCGCTTCGCTTGCCGCATCAAGCGCTTCCTTCCTGAGACCACGCGCCTTGTCCGTCAGGAAGATCAGTTGGGCCCGTCTGTCCTGCGGATGCGGCCTGCGCTCGATCAGGCCGTCCCGCTCCATCCTGGCGAGCGTGTTGGCCATCGTCGCCTGTTCGACGTCGACCCGATCGAGGAGCTGCCTCTGGGTGAGACCTTCCTCGTTCCAGAGTTCGAGAAGAATGGGGAACTGGCCGGCGGAAAAACCGAGCTTCGTCGCCCGGCTCTGCAGGGCGCGGGCGAAACCGCGGGCAAGCTGAGCGGTGAGGTAGGTGGCAGAATCTGAACGATCGAAAGCCATAACGAATCGATAGGCGCGTTTTGCCGTCCCCTCAAGATAAATCGCAGGCGATCTATGCGTTCGGCCGATGTTTTTCGGGTGATGCAGGGGCGTTCGAAAAGGGGCTAAAACGAAGAGGCCGCCGTGGCTGGAGGCGGATGCCACGGCGGCTTCTTCAAAAGAGGGACAAAGGCCCGGAGAGGGGGGATAAGGCCTTTGTCCAAGTCTGAAGCGGCGGGGGACGGGCCTCTTTCAGACTGCGGCGTGATCAGGCGCCGGTGACTATGAAATGAGAGGCCGATTGTGGTTTTTCAAGGGAAGACGTGATTACAATTTCGTAACGTTTCCGTGTTTGCCGCCTGCCGGCGTTACAGAACTTTGTATGGACGCACTGGCCGCCCCGCGCTATCCATGCGCCATGAAAAAAGGCGATCATCTCTTCCTCATCGACGGCTCGGGTTTCATCTTCCGGGCGTTCCACGCTTTGCCGCCGCTGACCCGCAAGTCGGATGGTCTGCCGGTCGGCGCTGTCTCGGGTTTCTGCAACATGCTGTGGAAGCTTCTGACCGATGCGCGCGATACAAGCGTTGGTGTGACGCCAACCCATCTGGCGGTCATTTTCGACTATTCATCGAAGACGTTCCGCAAGGAGCTCTACCCGGAATACAAGGCGAACCGCCAGGCTCCGCCGGAAGAACTGGTCCCCCAGTTCGGCCTTATCCGCGAGGCGACCCGCGCCTTCAACCTGCCCTGCATCGAGACCGAAGGTTTCGAGGCCGACGACATCATCGCAACTTATGCCCGCGCGGCCGAGGCGATCGGTGCCGACGTCACCATCGTTTCCTCCGACAAGGACCTGATGCAACTCGTTACGCCGAACGTCCACATGTACGACAGCATGAAGGACAAACAGATCGGCATCCCCGATGTCATTGAGAAATGGGGCGTGCCGCCGGAAAAGATGATCGACCTGCAGGCGCTGACCGGCGATTCGACCGACAACGTGCCGGGCATTCCGGGCATCGGCCCGAAGACGGCGGCGCAATTGCTGGAGGAATTCGGCGATCTGGATACGCTTCTCGCCCGCGCTGAGGAAATCAAGCAGGTCAAGCGCCGTGAGAATATCGTCGCCAATGCCGACCGTGCTCGCCTTTCGCGTCAACTGGTGACGCTGAAGACCGACGTGCCGCTCGAACTGCCGCTCGATGCGCTGGTGCTCGAAAAGCAGGACGGGCCGAAGCTGATCGGCTTCCTGAAGGCGATGGAATTCACCACGCTTACCCGCCGCGTCGCCGAAGCCTGCGACTGCGATGCCGGCGCGATCGAGGCCGCGGTTGTGAAGGTCGAGCGGGGCGAGACTGCTCATGGTCCGGACGTCGATAAGCGGGAACCAGCGGTGTCAGGCGAAGCCGGTGCCGTCGCATCGTCTTCCGCAGCGACTCCGACGACTGTTGCCGCCTCTGCGGGAGATCCGACCCCCGCCGATCTTGCCGCCGCTCGTGCCGCTGCCTTTGCCGCACAGAAGATCGACCACTCCGCCTATGAAACGATCCGCGATCTGGCGACGCTGGAGCGCTGGATTGCCGCCGCCGGCGAAACCGGCCTTGTCGCCTTCGACACGGAAACCACGTCGCTCGACCCGATGCAGGCTGAATTCGTCGGCTTCTCGCTGGCGATCGCCGATAACACCCGTACTCCCGGTTCGACCGATATCCGCGCGGCTTACGTGCCTCTCGGCCACCGGACCGGCGGGGAGGATCTGTTCAGCGACGGGCTGAAGCTTGCCGGAGGCCAGATCCCGATGCCGGACGCGCTTGCCGCCCTGAAAAGGCTGCTGGAGGATCCCTCCATTCTCAAGGTCGCGCAGAACCTCAAATACGATTACCTGCTGATGAAGCGCTACGGCATCGTGATCGAAGGTTTCGACGACACCATGCTCATTTCCTACGTGCTCGACGCCGGCAAGTCGAACCACGGGATGGATGGGCTTTCGGAACGTTGGCTCGGCCACACGCCGATTGCCTACAAGGACGTTGCCGGCAGCGGCAAGTCATCGGTGACCTTCGATCGCGTGGCGATCGACAAGGCGACGGCCTACGCGGCTGAGGATGCCGATGTCACGCTTCGGCTCTGGATGGTACTGAAACCACGTCTCGTCGCAGAAAAGCTGACGCGCATCTACGAGCGGTTGGAGCGGCCGCTGGTGCCGGTTCTCGCTGGCATGGAGGAACGCGGCATCGCGATCGACCGGCAGATCCTGTCGCGTCTCTCGGGCGAACTCGCCCAGAAGGCGGCCGCTTTCGAAGACGAGATCTACGAACTCGCCGGTGAACGTTTCAACATCGGCTCGCCCAAGCAGCTCGGCGACATCCTGTTCGGCAAGATGGGCCTGCCGGGCGGCTCCAAGACCAAGACCGGCCAGTGGTCCACCTCGGCTCAGGTGCTCGAGGATCTCGCCGCCGAAGGTGCGCCGCTGCCGCGCAAGATCGTCGACTGGCGCCAACTCACCAAGCTGAAATCCACCTACACGGATGCGCTCCCCGGTTACGTCCATCCGGAAACGAAGCGCGTTCACACCAGCTATTCGCTGGCGGCGACGACCACCGGCCGTCTTTCTTCCTCCGAGCCTAATCTGCAGAACATTCCGGTCCGCACGGCCGAGGGCCGCAAGATCAGAACCGCCTTCATTGCCTCGCAGGGACACAAGCTCCTTTCGGCCGATTACAGCCAGATCGAGCTTCGCGTGCTCGCCCATGTCGCGGAGATCCCGCAACTGCGTCAGGCGTTTGCGGATGGCATCGACATTCACGCAATGACGGCTTCCGAAATGTTCGGCGTGCCGGTCGAGGGCATGCCGTCCGAGGTCCGTCGTCGCGCCAAGGCGATCAACTTCGGCATCATCTACGGCATCTCCGCCTTCGGTCTCGCCAATCAGCTCGGCATCGAGCGGTCGGAAGCCGGCGACTACATCAAGAAGTATTTCGAACGCTTCCCCGGCATCCGGGATTACATGGAAAGCACCAAGGCGTTTGCCCGCGAAAACGGCTATGTCGAGACGATCTTCGGCCGCCGTGCCCATTATCCCGAGATCAAGTCGTCCAACCCGTCCATGCGGGCCTTCAACGAACGAGCGGCGATCAACGCTCCGATCCAGGGCTCGGCCGCGGATATCATCCGCCGGGCGATGATTAAGATCGAGCCGGTGCTGGCGGAGGCAGGGCTCAACGAAAAGGTCCGCATGCTGCTGCAGGTGCATGACGAACTCATCTTCGAGGTGGAGGACGAAGCGGTCGAGGCCGCAATGCCGATCATCGTCCAGACCATGGAACATGCCGCCATGCCGGCGGTTGCGATGCGTGTACCGCTCAAGGTCGATGCCCGCGCCGCGATGAACTGGGATGAGGCCCACTAGCCGGCGGTCGGCCGTACGGTAGTTCGGCAACCGGGTGTATTCAGGATTCGGCGCTGCGCTTCAACACTCCCTCGAGGGTTTCGAGCAGTTGCCGTCCGGCATCGGCCAGATCACCGCTGTTGTCGATCGTCACGCAATCGAAGTTCGGCGGGATCTCCAGCGATCCCCGGCTGAGCCGGGCAAGGATATCCTCGCGGGTCTCCCGGCCGCGCTGTTCCAGCCGTTGCGCCAGCACGTCGGGCCGGGCGGTGACATTGATGACGAGCAGCGGCGAGAACGCCAGCGCGAAACGGTCGAGTACCGAGCGCGAGCCGTTGGCGACAACCAGATGGCCGAGCGCCAGCTTCTCGTGGACGGCCGCCGGAATGCCGTAACTCAGGCCATGGGCATCCCAGTCCACCGCGAAGGCGCCCTTTTCCCTGAGGGTGTCGAACTCGTCGGCCGACACATCCTTGTGTGCCTCGCCACCGGCGTCCGCCGGCCGGGTAATCACCCGCTGAACGAAATGCACGTCCGCGCGACCGGCGAAATGCTCCATGGCGATCTGGATGAGGCTGTCCTTGCCGGCGCCGCTAGGCCCCACCACGACAACCATGGTGCCGGTGGCTGCATTGGGGTGAAGCTCTGCGGTGCGTCCGTCCATCAGGCGACCCTGTTTCCCTCGCGCCAGACCGAGCGCACCACGGGCACATCCTTCTGGCGACGTACCCGAACCAGATCGGCGCGCAGGCCGGGCGCGATCCGGCCTCGGTCGTCAAGACCCACGGTGCGTGCGGGTGTCGACGTTACCATGGCGATCGCCTGCGGCAGCGAGATGTCTTCGAAATCGTCGGCCAGCACGAAAGGCGCATGCAGCAGGCTGAGCGGCACGTAGTCCGACGACAGCACATCGAGCACGCCGCGGGCGGCGAGGTCGCGTGCCGCGATATTGCCGGAATGCGATTTGCCGCGCACGATATTCGGCGCCCCCATCAGAACGCTCAAGCCCGCCTTGTGCGAGGCCTCGGCGGCATCGAAGCTGGTCGGGAATTCGGCGAGCTTCACCCCGTGGCCTTTGGCTTCCTCCACATGCGCGAGCGTGGCGTCGTCATGGCTTGCGACGGTAATGCCCCGTTCGGCGCAGATCCTGGCCAAGGCATCGCGATGAGGCCTTGAATACTTGGTCGAAAGCGCCAGCCGGTTCTCGACGAAACGGGCGAAGGCTTCGTCGGAGAGCCCGCGCTTGGTCTTGTAGTAAAGCGTGTACTGTTCCATCGTCTGGAACTGGCGCTGGCCCGGCGAATGGTCCATCAGCGAGACGAGCCGCACATGCGGGTCATCCTCGAAATCGGCGAAGTGGTCGAGCACGTTGTCCGAGGCGACCTCGCAGCGCAGGTGGATGAGATGGGTGGCGCGCAGCCGGTCTTCCCTTTCGGCGGCCTGAATGGCGTCGGCCATCTCGCGCATTTCGCCATGTTCGAAGCCGCCATCCTCGTCCGCCCCCATGCGAAGGCAGTCGAAGACGGTGGTGATGCCGGAGGTGACGACCTGCGCATCATGCGCCTGGATCGCCGATGTCTTGTTCCAACGCACGCCCGGCCGGGGCGAATAGTGCGATTCCAGATGGTCGGTGTGGAGTTCGACGAGACCGGCAATCAGATAGTCGCCACCGAAGTCTTCGCCCATTCGGATCGATCCCTCCGAAATATCGGCGATATGTCCGTTGCGGATCAGGACGGAGCCGGAGACGATCTGGTCTTCCAGGACGATGAGGGCATTGCTGAAAACGGTTTCGGCGGACATTTTCCAAGGCTTTCAAAAGGGTCAGGCGGCCGCGAGCGGCTGCCAGTCGTGGACGATGAAGGGCGCGCCGCGTTCGGGTTCCATGAACAGGGCGAGCCCGGAGATGCGCAAGGGGCGCCGGATGAAATCGGAAAAGCGGAGATCCAGCACCGCGTTCATGGCCTGGGCCCGTTCTTCCGGAACCGGGCCGGTCAACGTCATGTGGAAGCGGAATTCCTCCATCACATAGGGATAGCCCCAGCGCGTCAAATAGGCGCGCTGGGCCTCGTTTAGCCGCTCCGGTCGCCGCCGCGCGATGTCGGCCTCACCAAGCGGTGCGCGAAATTCATCGAACGTTTCGACGACCGAGGCGGCAAAGGCCTGTAGCGGCGGGTGAAGCTCTGCCGGCACGAGTGCGAAAAAGGGACCGATGCGGGCTATCGTCGTTGACGGAATGTCGAAGGCTGCATTCGTCGCGCAGAAGTCTCCGAAACGTTCGATCAGCGCCCTCTCACTGACGCCGTCCGCAAGCGCGAAAGGAGCCTTGAGCGTAGCGTGGAAGCCGTAGCGACGAGGGTCCGCAGTAAGTTCCGCGCGTTCTTCCTGCGAAAAGTCTCCGACCGGCTGTAAAGCGCCGTCAATGCCGCTGAAAGCGTTGCGCCCGAGCCAGTCCGCCGCTGCAAGCGTCAACGGGTGATCGGCTTCCGGAGTGAAATAGACGGCATAGCGCAAGAGAGCATTCCTCGGATCGACGGACGGGCCGCCACCATGGGCTGCTTCGCCGTCCAAAGGCAAGATCGGCTGGCTAGCCGATCCGCGTGACAGTTTGATGATGCCGAACCCCGTTCGGCAGAATTTCATTCAGCGTTTCGTCCCCATCAGCCGTGAGCGCAGAGCGTTTGAAATGGAATCGAAGATGAAGACGACGAGCAGGATCAGCAGCACCATGTAGGCCACGTTCTCCCAGTCGGAATTTGTCCGCATCGCTTCCCAGAGCTTCAGGCCGATGCCGCCTGCGCCGACGGCGCCGATGATGGTTGCCGAGCGCGTGTTCGATTCCCAGAAATAGAGTGCCTGCGATGCGAAGACCGGCAGCACCTGCGGCAGGATGCCGAAGCGATGCACCGCGACCGCCGCCGCTCCCACCGACTTGACGCCCTCACGCTGCTTGTCGTCGATGTTCTCCAGCGCTTCCGAATAGAGTTTGCCGAGCGTGCCGGTATCGGTGAAGAAAATCGCGGAAATGCCGGCGAGCGGTCCGGGGCCGAAGGCGCGGGTGAAGAACAGCGCCCAGATGAACATGTCGACCGACCGCTGGAAATCGAAGAAACGTTTGGTGGCCTGGTTCAGCACGCCGTTTCTGGTGATGTTGCGCGCCGCGATGAAGGAGAGCGGGAAGGCAACGACCATGGCGAAGAGCGTGCCGACGAAAGCCATGACAATCGTCTGCAGAAGTTTGGTCCAGACGTCCAGATGCTGCCAGGACGGGTTGTAGAGGATGTCGTTGATCGCGAGCGACAGATTGCTGCGCGACGGGTCGAGCCGTTCGCCGGACGCAATCAGGCTGGCAACTTCGCTGAACGATTTGCCGAAGAAAGCGGAATTCGTGTCGAAGATGAAGTTCGCCCAGCCGAGGAAACGCTTGTGGATTTTGACCACGTCGTCCCGGATTTCGGCCCATCCGGAAAACCCGAAGGCAAGCACGATCTTCTCGCCGGGCGCTCGCTGGCTCGCCCATGTCGGCAGGGGGGCGTCGGCAATGACGCCACCTTCTGCCCGAAGCGTGGCCGAAAGGGTCTCGCCTCCGCGAACGACCTCGACGCGTTCCGGCGTCACTTCGATCCGGTCGGTCGAATTCATCTTAACGGTTGCCCGGGTCACGACTTCTTCGGTGCGGGTTTCGCTACGGGCGGCGTTGCCGTCCTGACCGTTGCCGGTCGCGGCGTTCGGCGCGAGGAAGGAGAAGGAGGATGTCGGTTTGGCAATGGTCGGCTGTTCTGCCGCCGGGACCTCGATCCTGCGGGTCACCATCTTGCGTTCGGCAACCAGCCAGTCCGGGTTCGGATTGGGGCCGATCGGGTCGAAACGCGGGTAGGAAATCTTCATGTGGCCGTCGGCTTCGACTTCGATGTCCGGGCGGATTTCATAGGAAACCCAGTCGGCGAGATAGGTTCCGGCAATGCCCCAGTTGGCGGTTGCAAGCGTCTGACCAATGGCGAAGAACCACCAGCAGAAGATGAAATAGACAGCGACGCCGGCGCCGATGATCGGGAAGCGGAAACGCATCCAGAAGCTCGGTCTGAGCAGGTTGCCGTGACGGGCGGCTATGGCGTCCATTTCGGCCGGATTGAGCGTATTCATCGGCGGCTCCTCACACGACGGCCTGGAATGCATGGTCGCCGACCAGCTTGCGGCGCAGCCACGCCGAGAACTGGTCCACGGCGATGATGGTCACGAACAGCAGAAGCACGATCGCCAGCGTCTTGGCCTCGTGCCCGCGGCTGATCGAAAGACGGAGCTGCTCGCCGATGCCGCCGCCGCCGACAGCGCCGATGATGGTCGAGGCGCGCACGTTGATTTCCATGCGCAGCAGGAAATAGCTCACGAAATTCGGCATCACCTGCGGCACCATGCCGAACCAGGCGCGCTCCACCCAGTTGGCGCCGACCGCCTTCAGACCCTCGTCGGGCTTCATGTCGGCGTTTTCGATGACCTCGAAGAAAAGCTTGCCGAGCGCGCCGATGGTGTGGATCGAGACCGCGATGATTGCGGGAATGGGGCCGAGAGAAAGGATGGCGAGGAAGAAGCCCGCAAGCACGATTTCCGGAAAGGCGCGCAGGACTTCCATGAAGCGCCGGACGGCTCCGCGTATCAGAGGATTGCGCGTCATGTTTTTGGCGGCGAAGAAGGAAAGCACACCGCCGAAGATGAAACCGATCAGGGTCGACAGGATGGCGATGTTGAGCGTTTCCGCCATCTTGTAGAAATATTCGGGAATGTAGAGCGTATCGGTAACGTAGTAGCGGCCTTCCGTGTAGTCGTACTGGAGACTGCCGTCGTAATAGGGTGAGGGCAGATCGAACATCGCCCGCCAGATTTCCATCCCGTCCCGCGGCAGAAGATCGCCGACGAAATCGAACAGATTCGGCAACCGGTCGATGAATTTACCCGAATTGGTTTCGTTGGCGAACCAGAGCGAGGCCGCAAGCGCGGCCATGAGCACGACGATGCTGATGGTCGTATAGAGGCGCCGGCCGCGGGCAAGTTCCTGCCAGTGACGCTCGACGATGGCGCCGCGTTCGCTGAGGCCTGACTGCAACAGGGTGGAGTTCATGAAAACCGCCTTTTGAGGCCGCGGGATCGGAAGGATACGTCCAAGTGAAACGCCGCCGGATACAGCCCGTATCCGGCGGCGCACGAAAATGGCTTATCAGCCGCCGATCGTTGCCTTGCGGGCGTCGATGATCGGCTTGTAGAAGTCGACGTTGACTTCGGTGAAGCTCTTGAAGTCACCGCCCTGTACGGCCGAGAAGCAGGCCGGATCGTTGGTCGGCATGTCCATCATGAACTTCTTGAACTTGGCCTTCATGTCGTCGTTCATCGAGGTACGGACAACGACCGGACCGTTCGGGATCAGTGGGGACTTCCAGAGTTCTACGAGGTCGTCCATGTTGAGGACGCCCTTGTCGACCATCTTCCTCAGGTTGCCGGAGGTGTAGCCGTCCTTGAAGTCGCCGACGCCGGAACCGAAGGTCGTGCCGGCATCGAAGGTGCCCTTCAGGACTTCGAGAACGAGGTTTTCGTGGCCGCCGCCGAAGCCGGTCTCGGCAACGAATTCCTTGACCGGCACGCCGCCGAGGGCTTCCGGCAGGGTAACCGTCGGGATCAGGTAGCCGGAAGTCGAGTCCGGATCGGCGAAGCCGAGCTTCTTGCCCTTGATGTCGGTGACCTTGGTCATGCCGGAATCCTTGCGGGCAACCATGATCGAGTAATAGCCCATCGAACCGTCGGTCTGGACCGTGGTCAGGATCGGCTCGACGGCCTTGGGATCGGTGAGGTAGATCTTGGCGAAGCCGGAAGCGCCGAGTTCGGCATAGTCGAGCGTGCCGCCGAGCAGGCCCTGGATGACGCCGTCATAGTCGGCCGCCGGGAACAGCGAAACCTTTTCCACGCCGAGAACGGCGGGAAGCTTGTCGACCATGCACTGGTAGTTGCGCAGGCGGTCGGCTTCGTTTTCGCCACCAAGGATACCGATGCGGAATTCCTTGAGGTCTTCGGCATGAGCCGCGCCGACGAGCGAAACGAGCGCAACGGCGGCAAGAAGGGTCTTCTTCAACATGTTCATCTCCTGTTTTTCCGGGCGTGCGGAAAGCGTTCTGATGGATTGCCCTTCACGCGGGCGAACGATCGTCGCGGTTTCAGGCTTCGGCGACCGCCAAAGTGCCGACACCGGCTGATGGGGTTGCGCTCGCCAGGGGCTTCGCGCTGGCAATGTTGATGCTGGTCGATGTCATGCTTTCGTCGATGCCGGCGCCGTCCCTGTCGGAGCCGTAGATGGCGTGCACGGCTTCGGCCGTCAGTTCGTTCGGCGGTCCGTCGAAAACAACGCGGCCGCGCGCCATGCCGACGATGCGTTCGCAGTAGTTGCGCGCGGTGTCGAGCGTGTGCAGGTTGGTGATGACCGTGATGCCTTCCCGCTCGTTGATGTCCTTCAGCGCATCCATGACGATCTTGGCGTTCAGCGGATCGAGCGAGGCGATCGGCTCGTCGGCGAGCACCATCTTGGGCGACTGCATGAGTGCGCGTGCGATCGCCACGCGCTGCTGCTGGCCGCCGGAAAGCGTGCCGGCCGGCTGTAGCGCCGCCTGTTCGATGCCGAGGCGCTCCAGCGCGGCAATCGCCATGATGCGCTCTTCCCGGGTGAAGATGTTGAGAATGCTGAGCGCCGTCGAACGATGATTGAGCCTGCCGAGCAGTACGTTGGTCAGGACATCGAGACGCGGCACCAGATTGAACTGCTGGAAGATCATCGCGCAGTCGCGCTGCCAGTTGCGCAGACCCTGGCCGCGCAGAGCGGAAACCTCGGTGTCGCCGAAATGGATGGAGCCGGAGGAAGGATCGACCAGCCGGTTGATCATGCGCAACAGGGTCGACTTGCCGGCACCCGAACGCCCGATGACGCCAACCATCTGTCCGGCCGGAATTTCGAGAGTGACGGAATCGACGGCGACATGCTGTCCGAATTGCCGCGTTACGTTTTTCAGGTGAAATCTCATATCCGCTCTTTCGACATCATGTCCTACCGGGTCGGCACTGCTCTAGCGTCCCTTGATGAAGTGCGAATGTCAGTAATATGTAGGAAATATTATAAGTGCTATAATATTGATATTAATAGATAATTACGTGTATTTCGCGACGAATTCGTTCGCCGGAAGGGCGCGGAAGTCGCCAAGCGCAGCAAACAGCCGGTCATGATCCCAGTCCCACCAGGCAAGCTTTTCCATGCCTTCTGCAGTCCGCGCATCGAAACGCTCGCGTATGAGTTTGGCGGGCACGCCACCGACGATCGTATAGGGTGCAACATCCTTGGAAACCACGGCTCCGGCGCCGATTACCGCCCCGTTGCCGACTGTCACGCCGGGAAGCACCGTCGAGCCGTGCCCGATCCAGACATCATGGCCGATGACGACACGGTTTTCGCGCCGCCAGGCGAAGAAGTCAGTCTCCATGTCGGCGCCCTCGAAATAGTCGGCGGCGCGATAGGTGAAATGGTGCAGCGTTGCCCGCCAGGTCGGATGATTGGTGGCATTGATGCGAACCGCTGCAGCGATGTTGGCGAACTTGCCGATCGTCGCGCACCACACGGAGCCGTCCTGCATGATGTAGGAATAGTCACCCATCTCCACCTCTTCGAGGCGGGTGCGTTCGGAGACTTCCGTGTAACGGCCGAGCGTCGAGTTGTTCACGCGGGCGCTCTCGTGAATATACGGCTCGAGTCCGAGTTTCCGGGTCATGCTGCAGCCTTCCGCGGCGAAAATTGCGCGACGTCGAGAATGCGGTCCGCGACGAGTTCGCGCACCTCCTCGTCGTGGAATATGCCGAGCAAGGCAACGCCGTCTTTCTTCTTGGCGCGGATCATCTCGACGACGACGGCACGGTTGGTTGCGTCGAGCGAGGCTGTCGGCTCGTCCAGCAGCAGGACGTTGTGATTGGTGATGAAGCCGCGTGCGATGTTCACGCGCTGCTGCTCGCCGCCGGAAAATGTGGCGGGCGGCAGTTGCCAGTGTTCCTTCGGCAGGTTGAGCCTCGACAGCAGCTCCGCCGCTTTGTCACGCGCTTCCACGGCTGGGACGCCGCGAGCGACGAGCGGTTCGGCGACCACGTCGAGGGTGGAAACGCGGGGGACTGTTCTGAGGAACTGGCTGACATAGCCGAGCGTCGAGCGGCGAACGTCAAGCACCGCGCGCGGATCGGCGGTCGCGATGTCGATGATGCGGCCGAGGTGATCGATCAGGATCTGCCCGGAATCGACGGCATAATTGCCGTAGAGCATCTTCAGGATCGAGCTCTTGCCGATGCCCGACGGGCCGCCGAGCACGACGCATTCGCCGCCGGCAACCGAAAACGAAACATTGGAGACGACCGGCAGCCTGAGGCCGCCGCGCAGATGCATGGTGAAGCTCTTCGAGACTTCGGAAACGACGAGAGGCGTGGCCATGGTTTTTCCTGTTCTCAGACCTGCAGGATCGAGGAGACGAGCAGTTGGGTGTAGGGTTTGCGCGGGTCGTCCAGCACCCGGTCGGTCAGGCCGTGCTCGATCACATGTCCGTCCTTCATCACCATCATGCGATGGGAAAGAAGGCGGGCGACGGCCAGATCATGGGTGACGACGATGGCTGCAAGGCCGAGATCGTTGACGAGACCGCGCACGAGGTCGAGCAGGCGCGCCTGGACGGAAACGTCGAGGCCCCCGGTCGGCTCGTCCATGAAAACAAGCCGCGGGCCGGTCACGAGATTGCGGGCGATCTGCAGGCGCTGGCGCATGCCGCCCGAAAAGGCGCGCGGCTGGTCGTCGATGCGGTCCGTGGAAATTTCAACGCGCTCCAGCCACTCCGACGCCGTCTGGCGAATGCGGCCGTAGTGCCGGTCGCCGACCGCCATCAGCCGTTCGCCGACATTCGCGCCGGCGGACACCGTCATGCGCAGGCCGTCGGCCGGGTTCTGGTGCACGAAGCCCCAGTCGGTGCGCATCAGGAAGCGGCGCTCGGCCTCGTTCATGTGGTAGAGGTCGCGGTATTGGCCGTCGCGCATGTGATATTCAACGCTGCCGGTCGTCGGCATCAGCCGGGTCGAGATGCAGTTGAGCAGGGTGGTTTTGCCCGAACCGGACTCGCCGACGATGGCGAGAACCTCTCCCGGCCAGAGTTCGAAGGCGACATTGCTGCAGCCGATGCGGCTGCCGTAAAATTTCGACAGGTTTCGAACCTTGAGAAGCGGTTGGTCGGTCATTGCGAAACGTTCCTTACATTGTGACGGAAGACCCCCTCTGGGCTGCCGCCCATCGCCCCCACAAGGGGGGAGAACACCGGTGGCAATGCCTCTGTCCCATTCCGACGCGAGTGCGGCAGATTAAGCCCCTCCTCCCTGTGGGGAGGGGTTGGGGAAGGGGCTTTATCGTGAATGAAGTTCATTCCGCCGCCTCCCTGTCCGTTGCCAGCAGGTGGCCGGCATGGCCGTGTTCCCGGCGCTCCTCGCAATGGTCGGTGTCGGAGCAGACGAACATGCGCCCGCCCTTGTCATCGAGAATGACCTCGTCGAGATAGACGTTCTCGGCGCCGCAGAGCGCGCAGGGCTTGTCGAAGCGCTGGATCTCGAAAGGATGGTCCTCGAAATCGAGGCTGACGACTTCGGTAAAGGGGGGAACCGCATAGATCCGCTTTTCGCGCCCGGCGCCGAAAAGCTGGAGCGCCTCCGACATATGCATTTTCGGATTGTCGAATTTCGGCGTCGGCGATGGATCCATCACGTAACGGCCGGCGACCTTGACCGGATAGGCATAGGTGGTGGCGATCCTGCCGTTTCGGGCGATGTCCTCGTAGAGCTTCACATGCATGAGGCCGTATTCTTCCAGCGCATGCATCTTGCGGGTTTCCGTCTCGCGAGGTTCGAGGAAGCGCAACGGTTCAGGGATCGGCACCTGATAGACCAGAATCTGGTTTTCCGAGAGCTTTTCCTCGGGAATGCGATGGCGGGTCTGGATGATCGTCGCCTCGCGGGTGTGGGTGGTGACCGCGACATTGGCCACCTTCTGGAAGAAGGCCCGGATCGAAACGGCATTGGTCGTATCGTCGGCGCCCTGGTCTATCACCTTCAGCACGTCCTCGGGTCCGAGGACCGAGGCCGTGACCTGCACCCCGCCGGTCCCCCAGCCATAGGGCATGGGCATCTCCCGGGAGGCGAAGGGCACCTGATAGCCGGGTATTGCGATGGCCTTCAGGATTGCGCGGCGGATCATCCGCTTGGTCTGTTCGTCCAAATAGGCGAAATTATAACTCGCCAGGTCGCCATACTGCGAAACTTCTTGCGTCATCGGGCGTTGTCCTTGCTCTGAAGGAGGTGCTGGGTATGGAAGTCAGCGTGATACTTACGATCATCATCGCGACCATGATCGCCGCGACCGTTGTCAGCGCATATTGGTTCCAAGAGGAAAGGGACTAGGCTGACGCGGGTCATTCCGCAGCCTCGGCGCGGGCGTCGGCGTCCGTTTCGCCGCGTGCGGCGTCGAAGTCGCGGCGCATGCGGCGGACGAGATCGAGTTCGGCCTGGAAGTCGACGTAATGCGGCAGCTTGAGGTGTTCCACGAAGCCGGTCGCCTGCACGTTGTCGGAATGGGATATGACGAATTCCTCGTCCTGCGCCGGAGCGACGATGTCCTCGCCGAGTTCGCTCGCGCGAAGTGCGCGATCGACCAGCGACATCGCCATGGCCTTGCGTTCGCTCTGGCCGAACACGAGCCCGTATCCGCGGGTGAATTGCGGCGGAGCCTTGGCCGAACCCTTGAACTGGTTCACCATCTGGCATTCGGTTACGCGGATAGGGCCAAGCGATACGGCAAAGCCCAGTTCCGGGACCTCGATCTCCACATCCACTTCTCCGATCCGGATTTCGCCAGCAAAGGGGTGGGTGCGGCCATAGCCGCGCTGTGTCGAGTAGGCGAGCGCCAACAGAAAGCCCTCGTCGCCGCGCGCAAGTGCCTGAAGGCGCAGGTCGCGGGCCATAGGAAACTCGATCGGCTCGCGGGTAATGTCGCCCGCGATATGATCCTCCGGCATGTCGCCGTCAGCCTCGACAAGGCCTTCCTGAGCGAGAATGTCGGAAACGCGCATGACCTTTTCATCGCTGGCCGGGCGAAGAGCGGGCTCTTCCACATCCGCATCCTCGAGCATGGAGACATCGAGAAGCCGATGGGTGTAGTCGAAGGTCGGCCCGAGCAGCTGTCCGCCCGGCAGGTCCTTGTAGGTCGCAGAAATACGCCGCTCCACGCGCATGCGGCCGGTGTCGATCGGGACGGAATAGCCGAAGCGCGGTAATGTCGTGCGATAGGCGCGGAGCAGAAAGATCGCCTCGATCATGTCGCCCCGCGCCTGCTTGACGGAGAGGGCGGCAAGCGCCCGGTCATGCAGCGATGCCTCGGCCATGACGCGGTCGACCGCGAGGCCGAGTTGTTCGACGATTTGCTCGATCGTGAGCGAGGGCAGCGAACGGTCGCCTCGGCGCCGGTCGGCGAGCAGGCGGTGAGCGTTTGCGATGGCCGCCTCGCCACCCTTTACGGCAACATACATGGTCTCACATCTCCCTTGCGGTGATCTTGCATGTCCGCGGCAGGCCGAGCATTTCGCTGCCCGCCGTCAGCACGACGTCGACGCCGCGCGGGAAAAGCGCCCGGTTGTCGGCCCATTGCCTCAGAAACATCTCCGGCAGGCCCTTTGGCGCGATATGCGCTGTTTCCTTGATACCCGGACCGGTGACCGCGAGACCCGGTCCGCCTTCGAGGCTTGCGACTTCGATGACGATGGTCGTCGAACGGTCCGGATATTCCTGGGTCCCGGAAGAAAAGAGGCCGAAGGAGGCGAGTGTCGTGCCGGCTTCCGCAAAAGCGAAGCGGGCTTCGACCTTTTCGCGGGTCAGCGGAGCGCCGGTGTGGAAGGCGATCCAGTCGCCGACTGGCGATTTTGAAAGCCCGGCCGTGAGCCAGACCGGCGTATCGTGGTCGCAAAGGGTCAACGCAATCGCTCCTGCCGCCGGGCCGAGGGGCGGCGGCGGGCTGACCTGTGGCGCGACGGTACGGATGCTGCCCGGGCGCGCCATGCAGTCCATCAGGGTGCGAAAGACGCTCTGGGCATGGAAAACCGGTTCGGTGAAGCCGCCGGTCAGGGCATCGGTTTTCGGGTCCATCATTCCTCTCCCCTTACCATGGTGAAGAAATCGACGCGGGTCGCCGCCGTCTCTTCCGCCTTGCTGCGTTCCGCGGCTTCGATGCGGGCGGCGACGGGCTGGAGCAACTGCGCTTCGATGAAAGGCCGGTGTTCGGCCTCCTGCCACAGTGCATCGAAGATCGCGGCAAGCCGGGCCCGGCTGCGGTCGGTGCCGAGTACATGTCCGTGGCCGACGGTTCCGGATGAAAGCCGGACCGCTGCCCTGCTGACGGTTGCCTCGCCGAGATTAAAGGCCGCGCCGCCGCCGCCGATGCGTCCGCGCACCATGACGAGGCCGGTCTCCGGTCCGCGCAGCGCCTCGACAGCGGGTTGCGGTTCCAGGGTCTCCCAAACGGTTTTCAGTTCGGTGACAGTCGCCCTGGCCAGCAGGTCCGTCACCCTCTTTCGCTGCGGCGAACCGGTCGCCCTGTCTTGTTCTGCGGTGTCCATTGCCAAACCTCAAAATGTCTATTAATATAGACAACTATACAAGTTAAATTATAGCTACCAATCGAGCGTGACAAGCGTGTGACATGACGGACGTGGCAACGGTTCAGAGGCAGAAGGGCGTGGCGCTTTGGCGCCAGATCGCCGACAAGATCAGGGCGAATATCTCTGCGGGCGAATATGACTCGACCGGCATGGTGCCGCCGGAAACAGTGCTGGCCGAGCAGTTCGGCGTGAATCGTCATACGATCCGCAGCGCGTTGGCGGCGCTCGGGCAGGAGGGCATCGTTCGCGCCATGCAAGGCCGCGGAACGATGATCGAGGTGAAGGACCGCTTCAATTTCCCGATTTCCAAGCGAACACGCTTCACCCAGGGCATAGGTCGCCAGGCGCGCGATATCGAGGGATTTCTCCTGTCATCGGCGCGCGAGATTGCCACGGCCGAGGTCGCCCGCTGGCTGAAGCTTGCGCCCGGAACCGAGGTTATCAGGCTGGAAGCGGTGCGCAAGGCTGACGGCCGCGCTCTTTCGCGGGCAACGACCTGGTTTCCCGCGGCCCGCTTCGAGGGCATTGCGGAAGTCTTCGCTAAGACGGGTTCGGTGACAAAGGCGTTGTCGGAGTTCGGCGTCGGCGACTACCTGCGGGATAAGACCGAAATCACTGCCCGGCACGCGGAACCGGATGACGTCGCCACGCTGGAGTTGACGCCGGGCGCGATCGTTCTCGTCACCCGTGCACTCAATACCGACCCCGACGGTGAACCCATCCAGTATTCGATCACGCGCTTTCCTGCGGATCGCGTCCAGTTCACCATCGGTGGCTGATCGGGAGATAGCCTGCCCGGCGGGAAGAGGGCGCGCCGGTCTCCGGCGCGCCTCGAATTTCTCAGTGGGCGCCGGACATGTCGCCGAGCACTTCCTTGGAAGCGACGGTTGAGTCGGCCTTGAGCTTGTAGACCATCGGAACCCCGGTCGCGAGGTTGAGCTTGAGGATCTCTTCCTTGGAGAGGCGGTCGAGCACCATGACGAGGGCGCGCAGAGAATTGCCGTGGGCGGCAACCAGCACCGTTTCGCCCCTGAGGACGCGCGGCAGGATTTCCGTCATGTAATAGGGCCAGACGCGGGCGCCGGTGTCGCGCAGGCTTTCGCCGCCCGGCGGCGGAACGTCGTAGGAGCGGCGCCAGATATGCACCTGTTCCTCGCCCCATTTAGCGCGGGCATCGTCCTTGTTGAGGCCGGAGAGATCGCCGTAGTCACGCTCGTTCAGCGCCTCGTCGCGGATGGTCTCGAGGTTGGGCTGGCCGACATTGTCGAGCACGATCTGGCAGGTCTTCTGGGCGCGGCTGAGTGCCGATGTATAGGCGACGTCGAACTTGATGCCGTAGTCGGCAAGCGCCTTGCCGCCGGCATTGGCTTCCTGCACGCCAAGCTCGGTCAGGTCCGGATCGCGCCAGCCGGTGAAAAGGTTTTTGAGGTTCCATTCGCTCTGGCCGTGACGTACGAGCACGAGGGTACCAGTCATTGCAAAAATCCTCCGAGGCAGAATTATTTGGTGGGATTGAGCCCGAGCACGTCGAGCATGGAATAGAGGCCGGGCTTCTGGCCATAGGCCCATAGCGCTGCCTTGACCGCGCCGCGCGCGAAGATCGTGCGGTCGCCGGCGCTGTGGGAAAGCGTCACCAACTCGCCTTCGCCGGCGAGGATGACCGAATGTTCTCCGACGACGGAGCCGCCGCGTAGCGTGGCAAAGCCGATGGAGCCGGCCTCCCGGGGGCCGGTGTGGCCGTCGCGCACGCGCACCGAATGGCCGGCAAGGTCGATATCGCGGCCCTTGGCGGCTGCCTCGCCGAGCAGCAGCGCCGTTCCCGAGGGAGCGTCCACCTTGTGCTTGTGATGCATTTCTAGGACCTCGATGTCCCATCCGGCCGCGTCGAGCGCGCGGGCCGCCTGCTGCACGAGCACCGAGAGCAGGTTGACGCCGAGGCTCATATTGCCGGATTTGACGATCCGCGCATGGCGGGCGGCGGCCTCGATCTTCGCTTCGTGTTCCGGCTGACAGCCAGTGGTGCCGATCACATGGACAATGCGGGCCTGTGCGGCCAGCGCGGCAAATTCCATTGTAGTCGCGGGAGAGGTGAAGTCGATCACCCCGTGGGCGTCGAGGAAGGCCGCCAGCGGATCGTCGGTTACCGCAACGTCGATCGGGCCGAGGCCTGCGATCTCGCCGGCATCCTTGCCGACCAGCGGCGAGCCCGAGCGCACCACGGCGGCATGAAGGGTGAGGCCTTCGGTCGCGTGAATGATGCGGATGAGCGCCTGGCCCATGCGCCCACCGGCACCGACGACGACGAGCTTCATTGCATCCTTCATGATTTCACGCTGTCCCTAGCTGAGATCGTTTTGTGCGGCGGGTTGCAGGTTGTTGAGGCGAGCGTAGAGCCCGTCCGGACGCTGTGCAAGGCTCTCATGCGTGCCTTCCTCGGCGATCCGTCCCTCATGCATGACGATGATCTTGTCGGCCTTGATGACGGTCGACAGACGATGGGCTATCACCACCACCGTGCGGCCGTGCATGGCCTGGTCGAGCGCCTTCTGCACGGCTGCCTCGGATTCGGTGTCGAGCGCGGAGGTCGCCTCGTCGAGTAGTAGGATCGGCGCATTGCGCACAAGAGCACGGGCAATCGAAAGCCGCTGCCGCTGGCCGCCGGAAAGGGTTACGCCGTTTTCCCCGACCGGGGTGTCGTAGCCGAGCGGCTGTGCGGTGATGAAGTCGTGGGCATAGGCGAGCCGCGCGGCATCCTCGATTTCCGCATCCGTCGCATCCGGTCGACCGTAGCGGATGTTGTCGCGGATCGTGCCTTCGAAGAGGTAGGGCTGCTGCGAGACATAGGCGATATGCTTGCGCAGCGATGCCTTGGTCACGTCGGCGATGTTCTGCCCGTCGATCAGGATTTCGCCGCTTGACGGATCGTAGAAGCGCGGGATGAGTGTGATGACGGTCGACTTGCCTGCGCCGGAGGGACCGACCAGCGCCGTCGTCTTGCCGCCTTCGGCGACGAAGTCGATGCCTTTCAGCACCTTTTCTCCATCCCCATAGGCAAAGGTCACGCCACGGAACTCGATCGATGCATCGGTGACCGCGAGATCGGCCGCACCCGGCTTTTCCCGCTGATGTGGCTGCATGTCGAGGATTTCATAGATCATCCGGGCATTGACCACGGCCCGCTCCATCTGCACCTGCAGCTTGGCGAGCCGTTTGGCGGGTTCATAGGCCATCAGCAGTGCCGCGACGAAGGAGAAGAAGGCGCCCGGCAGCATGTCGCCATAGATCGAGCGGAAGGCGGCATAGGCCAGCACGCTGGAAATGGCGAGGCCGGCGAATGTTTCGGTGAGCGGCGAGGTGCGCTCGGAGAGTCGTGCGATCCTGTTCGAACGTTTTTCCGCAGCGTCTATGGTGGTGCCGACCTTGCGCTCGAGTTGCTCCTCCATGGTGAAGGCCTTGACGATCGCGATGCCCTGCACGGTTTCCTGCATTGCCCCCAGCACGTGGCTGTTGAAGATGATCGCTTCCTTCGTCGCCGCCCGCAGGCGCTTGGAAATGTAGCGCAGCGCATAGAGAAGCGGCGGCGCGACCACGAAGACGATCAGCGTCAGCATCGGGTCCTTGAAGATCATCACGCCGATCAGTGCGATGAGGCTCAAGAGGTCGCGCGCCGTCGAGGTGACCGTCAGGTTGAGCACGTCGCGGATGCCGTTGATGTTCTGGCTGATCTGGGCGGCGAGATGGGCCGAGCGGGATTCGGTGAAATAGCCGAGCGACAGAGTCATCAGATGGGCGAAGAGCCGCCGCTGGTAGCGCGCCACGATATTGTTGCCGATTTTGGAAAGAGTCACGGCCTGACCGTAACTCGCAAGCCCGCGCAGCACGAAAGCAGCGAGAATGGAGCCGCAGATCAGCCAGACGAGGTCGGCGCGCTTGTTGGCGAAGGCCTCGTTGACCACGGATTCCATGATCCAGGCGGTAAACGCCGTCGTCAGGGCCACGGTCGCCAGACAAATGATGGCGAAGATGTATCCGCGGATGTGGTCGCGGCCGTTTTCAGCGATGATGCGTTTGAGGACTGCTGTCACGCTGTTCGAGCTGATAGCTGTCGTCTGTGTCCTGGAGGCGTCCAAAATGAAGCCAATCCCCCGTGAAACTGGGTGGTTGCGGGCATCATGCCCTATTTCTGCGCGCTCTATAGCCAGTGAAGGGCCGTTTGGCCATAGCCAATTGCTGCTCGGACGAAAGGCGAAATCAGCGGCGCCAGCGGCGGCCCTCGGTCGCAAGCCCGAAACTGCCGGGCGTCCGGGCATAGGTGGCAAGTCCCGAAAGTGCTGCCAGCGGATGGGTGACGACGAAGGTCGGAATGGTCTTCATCAGATGGCTGTGGGGCGCCTTATCCTCGAAAGCCTGCCGGAACTCCGGTCTCTTCAGCGCCGGAATGATCTTCTGGGAAATGCCGCCGGCGAGGAAGACGCCGCCGCGCGCCATGAAGATCAGCGCCATGTCGCCGGCGACCCGCCCGAGATAGGTCACGAAAAGTGAGACGGTTTCAACGGCGGCCGGGTCGGCGCCGGAGAGCGCATTCGTGGTCACCTCGGCCGGATCCTTGTAGACCGGCTCGATGCCGCTTGCGGCGCACACGGCGCCGTAGATGTTGAGAATGCCCCGGCCGCTCAGCAATTGCTCGGCCGAAATGCGTCCTTCGATCGGCGTCAGATGCGGAAAGATCTCATAGTCGCGCTCGCTGCGCGGACCGACATCCACGTGCCCGCCCTCGCCGGGAACGGGAAACCACATGTGCTGGGCATGCACGAGACCGGCAACGCCAAGTCCGGTGCCGGGACCGAGAACGACGCGCGAGGCAAGTGAGGTGTCCCCGTGCTCGCCGATCGGTTCGCGATATTGATCGGCGAGCGAGGCGATCGCCAGCGCCTGCGCCTCGAAGTCGTTGACAACGAGAACGTCGGAAAATCCGAGATCGGAGATCATCGCCTTGGGACGCACCACCCAGTCGCAATTGGTCAGCGGGATCTCGTCGTCGTTGATCGGGCCGGCAATCGCCAGGATCGCCGAGCGCGGCTGTACCGAGGTCTTGTCGAGAACCGTGACCTGGATCGCCTCGTCGATGGTCGCGAAATCCGCGGTATGCACGTTCGGAAACTGCTTCGGCTCGGCATAGGCGTCGATCAGGATGGAGAAGCGCGCATTCGTGCCCCCGATGTCGCCGATCAGGATGGGGAACGTGAGCTGTTCGTTTTCGAGGGACTTGGGCATGGCGGGTTCCGTGTCGGGCCTTTGGGGGCTCAGGCGTTCTGGGCCCCTGGGGTCAGGAGGATTTCTGCGGTGGCGCGGTTCAGGGCCATCGGAATGTCATAGACCGTTGCAAGCCGCATCAGCGCTTTTACATCGACATCATGAGGCATGGATGTCAAAGGGTCGACGAAGAAGATCAGCATATCGACCTCTCCGGTCGCGATCATCGCGCCGATCTGCTGATCGCCGCCAAGCGGACCGCTTTTCAGTCGCGTGACGTCAAGCGAGGGACAGGCCTCCTTGATGCGCCCGCCGGTCGTGCCGGTCGCCACGATGCGTTGCTTTGCAAGCTCGGCCTCGTGCTGGCGGGCAAATTCCGCCATATCGTCCTTCTTCTGGTCATGGGCAATCAGGGCGATACATTTTTGAGCGGTCACGAAGCGCCTCGGTCCGGATTTTCAATCGATTTGAACGCCTTCTATCGCAGCCGGAAGCGGTTGAAAAGCCCGGCCTTGAGGCAAGCCGGGCCTGTGCGAGCTCAGTTGCCGGCAGGACGGGGCAACGGAACCGGAACATCGGCTGGTGCATTGTCCGGCATCTGGGCTGCAATGGCCGCGCCTGCAGCCGCCGGCTCGGGCGTTGCGGCGTGCGCCGAAACGGGGGCTGCACCATTTGCGGAATAGGTCGCTGCCCATTCGCTGTCGACGGAAGGCGCGTTCAGCACCATGGCGCAGGCTTTCGGCAGGTCTGAAAGCTGCATCGGTTTCGGTTTCGGCGCAGGTTTCGCATTGGGATCTTTCTTCGGCTTCGCCCAGGGCTCGTCGGTAAACCACCATGCGAGAGACTTGTCGCAGCCGTCGCCGGGCGGAATGCCGGCCTGGTCCTTGCAGCCGGCGGCATCGGCGGGGCACTTGATGCGGACGTGGAAATGGTAGTCATGGCCGTAATAGGGCCGCACCTTGCCGAGATCGGTGCGGTCGCCCTTCCAGGTCTCGCACAGCTTCTTCTTGATCGCCGGGTTGACGAAAATGCGCTCTACCTGCGGATAGCTCGCAGCCCGCATGATGACGCGCGCATGCGCCGGCGTCCAGATGTTCGGATCGACGGTCAGGAAGGCATTCTTCTTCAGCATGGAGGTCGCCGAGATATTTTCGCGCTCATTGGCCGACAGCGTGCGCGACGGCATCGGCGTCAGCCAGATGTCCGCATCGAGGCCTATCTGGTGGGAGGCGTGTCCGGAGAGCATCGGTCCGCCGCGCGGCTGGGAGATGTCGCCAAGCAGCAATCCCGGCCAGCCGTCATACTTCGCGGCGTCCTGCGACAGGCGTTCCAGCAGCGAGATCATCTGCGGATGGCCCCAACGGCGGTTGCGTGAAAGCCGCATCGCCTGCCAGGTGGGCCCGTCGGTCGGAATGGCGACCCCGCCGGCAAGGCAGCCCTTCGAATAGAAGCCGTAGGAACTCGGATCAGCTCGCGTCGGCAGCTTCATTCCGCCGAAAAGCTCCTTGGCGGGCGGGCCGTCTGCCGCCCATCCGTCCGCGATGGCGCCCGCCATGCTTGCCGCAAAGGCCAGCGCAACTGCCAGCCGCCTCGAAACCGCTCTCATCGTCATGCTGTCCGCCGCATTTTCCCAATCCCGCTCCGGCGGGTGATTTGCTTCAACTTTAACCTGAATGCCGATTTTGTTGAATCCGTGATCGTATCGTGATCCCGGCACGGTCTGTTTTTTGCCGAGGTTTGGCCTATGCTGGTCTCAATGAAAAACAACAGGGGTGATTTGCATGGGATTGGCTTTCCTGAGGACAGGTGTCTTCACGTGTGCACTGGCGGCGCTTGCGCCGCAGGCCTTGCAGGCGCAGGAGCCCGAATGGCGGCATGCGATCTCGGTCATCGAGGCGCCGAAATATCCCAAGGATTTCCCCCGGTTCAACTACGTCAATCCCGATGCGCCGAAAGCCGGCGATCTGAAGCTCTCTGCTTCCGGCACCTTCGACACCTTCAACCCCGTGCTCGACAAGGGCGAACTCGCCGCCGGCCTGACGCCGCGCCTCTCGTTGGTAACCGAGACACTGCTGAAGCCGTCGATGGACGAGGTCGATGCGGTCTACGGTCTGCTGGCCGAAGCCGTCGCCTATCCCGAAGATTACGCCTGGGTGAAATTCCGCCTGCGGCCGGAAGCGAAATGGGCGGACGGCCAGCCGGTCACGCCCGAGGATGTCGTCTTCAGCTTCGAGAAGTTCAAGGATCTCAATCCGAAATATGCCAGCTATTACCAGCATGTGCTGAAGGCGGAAAAGACCGGAGAGCGCGAAGTCACCTTCACCTTCGACGAGAAGAACAATCGCGAATTGCCGGTCATCGTCGGCGAGATCGACATCGTTCCCATGCACTGGTGGACGGCCAATGGCCCGGACGGCAAGCCGCGCGACATCTCGAAGACCACTCTGGAGCCGATCATGGGCTCAGGCCCTTATCGCATCGCTTCCTTCTCGCCGGGCTCGACGGTCCGTTATGAGCTTCGCGACGACTATTGGGGCAGGGATATCAACGTCAACATCGGCTACGACAACTTCCGCAGCCAGACCTACACCTATTTTGCCGACCTCGATGTCGAGTTCGAGGCCTTCCGGTCCGGCAATGTCGATTACTGGGCTGAGAATTCCGCCATGCGCTGGGCGCGCTCCTATGATTTTCCCGCCGTTGCTGACGGCCGCGTCAAGCGCGAGGTGCTCGACAACGAATACAAGACATCGGGCGTTCTCGTCGGTTTCATTCCCAACATGCGCCGCGACAAGTTCAAGGACCCGCGTTTGCGCAAGGCCCTGAACTATGCCTTCGACTTCGAGGAACTGAACCGCACGATCTTTTTCGGCCAGTATCAGCGCATCGACAGCTATTTCTACGGCTCCGAACTCGCATCCAGCGGTTTGCCGGAAGGCAAGGAACTGGAAATCCTGAAAGGGTTGGGCGACGGCGTGCCGCCTGAAGTTTTCACGACCGAATACAAGAATCCGGTGGCAGGCGATCCCGCAAAGCTGCGCGACAACCTCCGCACCGCCATATCGCTCTTCCGTGAGGCCGGCTACGAGATCCGCGGCGGCCGGATGACCGATACGAAGAGCGGAACACCGCTTTCCTTCGAAATCCTGCTGAACGGACCGACCATCGAGAGGGTGGCGTTGCCGTTCGCGGACAACCTGAAGAAGATCGGCGTCACGGTGTCGGTGAGGACGGTCGATGCCTCCCAATATGCCAACCGCGTCAGAAGCTTCGACTACGATATGATTTATCTCGGCTGGGCTCAGAGCCTCAATCCCGGCAACGAGCAGAAGAACTACTGGGGTTCGCAGTCGGTCGGTCAGGAGGGGTCGCAGAACTATGCCGGCATCTCCAGTCCCGCGATCGACAAGCTGATTAATCAGATCATCTTCGTCAAGGATCGCGAAACGCTGATACCGACGGTAAAGGCGCTCGATCGCCTTCTGCTGGCGGGAAGCTACACTGTGCCCTCCTACACCATGCGGTCCTCGCGCATCGCCTATTGGGACAAGTTCGGCCGACCGGCGGAATTGCCGACATACGGTATCGGCTTTCCGTCCATCTGGTGGGCCAAAGGGGCGTCGAAGTGATTGGCGGGGCTTGCGCGCCACATTTGAGCAGCTACCAATAAACCCCACGAATCGCATGGGCCGGCAGGCCGTCTGCCGGCGGGAAAGGACGAACGGATTGAAATCGGGACTTGAGACGGACATCGTGCACCGCGCGGGAGAGACGGCCTGATGGGTGCCTATATCCTTCGGCGTCTCCTGCTGATGATCCCGACCATCGTCGGGATCATGGGCATTTCCTTCCTTGTCATCCAGTTTGCCCCGGGCGGCCCTGTCGAACAGGTCATTGCCCAGCTGACCGGGCAGGGAGACAGCGCCGACCAGCGCCTTTCCGGCGGCGGCGACATGCTCAACCAGCAGTTCGGCAATGACGAGATGAACGCCAAGTATCGCGGCGCTCAGGGGCTCGATCCGGAACTCATCGCCAAGCTCGAGAAGCAGTTCGGCTTCGACAAGCCGCCTCTGACCCGCTTCCTCGAGATGATGTGGAACTATATCCGCTTCGATTTCGGCGAGAGCTTCTTCCGCAACGCCACGGTCATCGACCTGATCGTCGAGAAGATGCCGGTGTCGATCTCGCTTGGAGTCTGGATCCTGATCTTCTCCTATGCGATTTCGATCCCGCTCGGCATCAAGAAGGCCGTCGCGGACGGCTCCCCCTTCGATGTCTGGACCTCTGGTGTCATCGTCATCGGCTACGCCGTACCGAGCTTCCTGTTCGGTATCCTGCTGATCGTGCTCTTCGCCGGCGGTTCCTTCTTCGACTGGTTCCCGCTGCGCGGTCTCGTCTCCGACAATTTCGCCCAGCTGTCCTGGTGGGAAAAGATCGTCGACTACTTCTGGCACCTGACCTTGCCGCTGATCGCGCTGTCGCTTTCGGCCTTTGCCACCACCACGCTGCTCACCAAGAATTCCTTCATCGACGAGATCAAGAAGCAGTATGTCGTGACCGCCCGCGCCAAGGGCCTGAACGAACGGCAGGTGCTTTACGGCCATGTGTTCCGCAACGCCATGCTGATCGTCATCGCCGGCATCCCCGGAGCCTTCATCTCGGCCTTCTTCACCGGTTCTCTATTGATCGAGAACATCTTCTCGCTCGATGGCCTCGGCCGGCTCGGCTATCTCTCGGTGGTCAATCGCGATTACCCCGTCGTCTTTGCCACCCTCTACATCTTCTCGCTGATGGGCCTTGTCGTCGGTCTCGTCTCCGACCTGATCTATACCTGGATCGATCCGCGCATCGATTTCGACCGGAGGGATGTCTGACATGTCTTCCGTCGAAACCGCCCGCACCGATGTCGCAGCTCCCGTGAAGAAGCCATGGTTTTCGCCGACGAATTTACGGCGTCTTGAAAACTTCAAGGCCAATCGTCGCGGCTACTGGTCCTTCTGGCTCTTCATGATCCTTTTCGTCCTGTCGCTGTTTGCCGAATTCATCGCCAACGACCGGCCGTTGATCGCCTCCTACAAGGGCGAGATCCTGTTCCCCGTCTTGGTTGACTATCCAGAGGAAAAGTTCGGCGGCTTCCTGGCGGTCACCGACTACCGCTCGCCTTTCATCAGCGACGAGATCAACGCCAACGGCTGGATGGTCTGGCCGCCGATCCGCTATTCCTACCGCACCGTGAATTCGGACATTCCCCATTCCGCGCCGACGGCGCCCTTCTGGCTGATGGACAAGGCGGAGCGCTGCTCGGCCTACCCGCTCAAGGATCAGGACCCGAACTGCAATCTCGGCAATCTCAACTGGCTCGGCACCGACGACCAGGCGCGCGACGTTGCCGCCCGGATGATCTACGGCTTCCGTATCTCCGTGCTGTTCGGCCTCGCGCTCACCATCTGTTCGGCGCTCGTCGGCGTCACCGCCGGTGCGGTGCAAGGCTATTTCGGTGGCTGGACCGATCTTCTGATGCAGCGTTTCATCGAGATCTGGTCCTCAATGCCGGTGCTCTACATCCTGCTCATCATTGCCGCGATCCTGCCGCCGGGTTTCTTCGTGCTGCTCGGCATTATGCTGCTCTTCTCATGGGTCAGTTTCGTCGGCATCGTGCGCGCCGAGTTCCTGCGTGCTCGCAATTTCGAATATGTGAACGCCGCCCGCGCGCTCGGCGTCGGCAACTGGACGATCATGTTCCGGCACCTGCTGCCGAACGCCATGGTCGCAACCCTCACCTTCCTGCCCTTCATTCTCTCCGGCTCGATCACCACGCTGACCTCGCTCGATTTCCTAGGGTTCGGCATGCCGCCGGGCTCGCCCTCTCTTGGCGAACTCATCGCCCAGGGCAAGCGCAACCTGCAGGCTCCGTGGCTCGGCCTCACCGCTTTCTTCACCATGTCGATCATGCTGTCGCTCCTGATCTTCGTCGGCGAAGCCGTGCGTGATGCTTTCGATCCGAGGAAGGCCTTCAGATGACCGCTCCGCTTCTGTCCGTCCGCGATCTCTCGGTCGCCTTCCACCAGGGGGGCAGGGAAACCCTTGCAGTTGACCGCGTCTCCTTCGACATTGCCCCGGGCGAAGTCGTGGCGCTGGTCGGCGAATCCGGCTCCGGCAAGTCCGTCTCGGCGAATTCGGTGCTGCGTCTCCTGCCTTATCCGGCGGCGAGCCATCCTTCGGGAGAGATCCTGTTCGAGGGTCGTGATCTTCTCAAGCTTCCCGAGGCGGAACTTCGTCAAGTGCGCGGCAATGACGTGACGATGATCTTTCAGGAGCCGATGACCTCGCTCAATCCGCTCCACTCCATCGAGAAGCAGATCGGCGAGATACTCGAACTGCATCAGGCGATGAGCGGACCTACAGCGCGCGAACGGACGCTGGAGCTTCTCCGGCAGGTCGGCATCCGCGAACCGGAAAAGCGCCTTTCCGCCTATCCGCACGAGTTGTCCGGCGGCCAGCGCCAGCGCGTGATGATCGCCATGGCGCTCGCCAACCGGCCGAAGCTGTTGATCGCCGACGAGCCGACGACGGCGCTCGATGTGACCGTTCAGGCGCAGATCCTGGCGCTTCTTCGTCAACTCAAGGCCGATCACGGCATGTCCATGCTGTTCATCACGCATGATCTCGGCATCGTGCGCAAGTTTGCCGACCGGGTTTGCGTCATGACCAAGGGGCAGATTGTCGAAAGCGGGCCGGTGGAGGATATCTTCACTGATCCGCAGCACGACTATACGAAGAAGCTGCTCGCCTCCGAGCCGCGCGGCGAACCTCCGGCGCTCGACGAGACGAAGCCGGTGGTGATGAAGGGCGACGACATCCGCGTCTGGTTTCCGATCAAGTCCGGTTTCCTGCGCAAGGTGGTCGATCATGTGAAGGCCGTCGATGGCGTCGACATGGTGCTGCGCGCCGGCCAGACGCTCGGCGTCGTGGGTGAGTCCGGCTCGGGCAAAACGACGCTCGGTCTGGCGCTTGCCCGCCTTATCTCGTCGAAGGGGCGCATCAGCTTCATCGGGCAGGAGATTGCCGGGTTCTCCTATCGCGAGATGCGTCCGCTGCGCGACCGCCTGCAGATCGTCTTCCAGGACCCCTACGGATCGCTCAGCCCCCGCATGTCGGTAGGGGAGATCATTGCGGAAGGCCTGAAGGTTCACGAAAGCGCGCTGTCGGCAGACGAGCGCGATGCCCGTGTCTGCTGGGCTCTGGAGGAGGTCGGCCTCGATACGGCGACCCGCTGGCGTTACCCGCACGAGTTTTCCGGCGGTCAGCGTCAGCGTATCGCGATTGCCCGCGCCATGGTTCTGAAACCCCGTTTCGTCATGCTCGACGAACCGACCTCGGCTCTCGATATGACGGTGCAGGCGCAGGTGGTCGACCTGCTGCGCGACCTGCAGAAGAAGCACGACCTCGCCTATCTCTTCATCAGCCACGACCTGCGCGTGGTGAAGGCGCTCGCCAACGAAGTGATCGTCATGCGCGCCGGCAAGGTTGTGGAGCAGGGGCCGTCGAGCGCGATCTTCTCCGAGCCGAGGGAAGATTATACCCGCGCCCTGATGGCCGCCGCCTTCAATCTCGAGGCCGTCGAGATCGGCGGCATCAGTCAGTAATATCCGGCTTACCGAAAGAGTGACCATGTCCGACAAGAGCCCCGTCGTCATCGACCTGAAGTTCGAACGCGAGAGCGTCGTTGCAGGCCTGAAGAACGCCTTTCCCGGTCGCGAGATCATCGACATGGCCTTAGCCGAGAATGCCGGCCGCGATCTTTCCGGCATTGCCTATGCGGTCGTCTGGAAGCCGGATCCGGCGCTGTTCTCCCGCATGCCGGATCTCAAGGTCATCTTCTCCGGCGGTGCCGGCGTCGACCATATCCTGAGGGCTTACGAGCTGCCGGATGTGCCGATCGTGCGCTTCGTAGACCGCAGCCTGACCGATCGCATGAGCGAGTGGGTCGTCTTGCAATGTCTGATCCACCTGCGCAGGTCGCTCGCCTATGCGCGCCAGCAGAAGAGCCGCGAATGGCGCGATCTCGATCCGCAGCCGGAGGCCTGCGATGTCACCGTCGGCGTCATGGGGCTCGGCGTCCTTGGTCAGGACGCCGTCCGCAAGCTGAAGGTCATGGGCTTCGATGTTGTGGGCTGGTCGCGCAGCATGAAGGTGATCGAAGGCATCGAGACCTTCGACCAGGCCGGACTCGATACTTTTCTAGCAAGGACGGACATTCTCGTCGGCCTGTTGCCGCTCACCGAGGAGACGCGGGGCATTTATAACGCCTCGCTGTTTGCCAGGCTTCGCCAGGGCGGGGCGCTTGAAAAGCCCGTCTTCGTCAATGCCGGCCGCGGCGGCAGCCAGGTTGAGGCCGATATCGTTGCGGCGCTTGAAGAGGGCGTACTCGGAGCCGCCTCGCTCGATGTGTTCGAAAAGGAGCCGCTCGAACCGGAAAGCCCTCTCTGGGGTTTCGAGACTGTGATCGTCACGCCCCATGTCGCGGCCTCCTCCGATGTCAGGGCCCTTTTCCGTCACGCGGAAAGACAGATGATTCGTCTGGAAGAGGGGACTTCCCTGCAGCATGTGGTCGACCGCGTGGCAGGTTACTGACGCCTTTTTCGGAACCTAATCCCGGCCCTTCTCGTTCCTCTGGTATGTTGGCGCATGCTCTGGCGCCGAAACCAGGGAGATTGTCCATGGATACGCGTTCTGACCCACGTCGCTCAGAGGCCGAACCGGGCATCGAAAACCCGAACGAAAAGCCCTTGTCCCCCAACGAGGCGAGACAGGGCTTTCTGGGAAGGCCGGTGCTGATTATCCTGCTTGCGGGCCTTGTCCTCGCGCTGCTGGTCTGGATACCCGTCGAATGGTGGGGCAATGCGATTGCGCCGGAAAACCCGTCCAACCAGCCGGCGCCGCAGGAAACGACGCCGCCTGCGCAGACCAGTCCGCCGCAACAGTAATCCAGCGGGGATATGGACTTTCAGAACCGAATTTCTGATAAGGGACGCCTGAAGCGGCCGGGCTGAATCCGGTCGCGGAGAGCGGTCAAAGCCGGCCGCGGTTTGCAGGACTGTCCGCCGATGACCAAGACCGATATCGCGACACGGGTTTTCAACCACACATGGAAGCTTGACCCGATCATCCGCAGCCTGATCGATACGGATTTCTACAAACTGCTGATGCTGCAGATGATCTGGAAGCTCTATCCGGATGTGAATGCAACCTTCAGCCTCATCAACCGGACGAAGACGGTTCGGCTGGCGGAAGAGATCGATGAGGCGGAACTCCGCGACCAGCTCGATTTCGCCCGTTCGTTGCGGCTGACCAAGAAGGAAGCGATCTGGCTGGCCGGCAACACCTTTTACGGCCGCGCCCAGATCTTCGAACCGGAATTCCTCGCCTGGCTCGCCAACTTCCGCTTGCCCGAATACGAACTGTCGAAGAAGGACGGGCAGTTCAACCTTCACTTCCATGGCAAGTGGATGGAAACCACCATGTGGGAGATCCCGGCGCTTGCCATCATCAATGAACTTCGTTCGCGCGAGGTATCGAAGTCGCTCGGGCTCTTCACGCTGGATGTGCTCTATGCCCGCGCCAAGGCCAAGATGTGGTCCAAGGTCGAGCGCCTGCGGGAGCTGCCGGGTCTCAGGATCTCGGATTTCGGCACGCGCCGCCGCCACAGTTTCCTCTGGCAGCGTTGGTGCGTCGAGGCGTTGAAGGAAGGCATCGGCCCGGCCTTCACGGGCACCAGCAACGTGCTGCTCGCCATGGATTCCGATCTTGAGGCCGTCGGCACCAACGCCCACGAGCTTCCGATGGTGACGGCCGCCCTTGCACACAATGACGAGGAGCTGGCGACGGCAAACTACAAGGTCATGCAGGACTGGAACCGTCTCTATGGCGGCAATCTGCTGATCGTTTTGCCCGATACTTTCGGGACGGCCGCCTTCCTGCGCAACGCCCCGGACTGGGTCGCGGACTGGACGGGTTTCCGCCCCGACAGCGCCCCACCGATCGAGGGTGGGGAAAAGATCATCGAATGGTGGAAGAAGAAGGGCCGCGATCCACGGCAGAAGCTGTTGATCTTCTCCGATGGGCTCGATGTCGAAGCGATCATCGATACCTATCGCCATTTCGAGGGCCGTGTGCGTATGAGCTTCGGCTGGGGCACCAACCTCACCAATGATTTCGCCGGTTGCGCTCCCCGCGAGATCGAGGGCCTGAAGCCGATTTCGCTTGTCTGCAAGGTGAGCGACGCCAATGGCCGTCCCGCAGTGAAGCTCTCAGACAATCCACGCAAGGCGACCGGCGATCCGGCCGAGGTGGAACGCTATCTGAAGTTCTTCGGCTCCGAGGACCGTATCGAACAGGCCGTGTTCGTCTGACGTCGAACCTCGACGGGCGATGTTCGCTTCTTGCGATCCGTCCCCGTGTCTGTAAGCTGTTGGTCAGGTACTGACGTCTTGCCCGGGGAGGGGCGTGGCGGGCGTATGGTCGGATCGCTTCAGGGAGGAAAGCAGCATGGACATGAGCGGCAGCGAGCGGATCGAAGCTCCGGTGGAAACCGTATGGCGGGCGTTGAACGATCCTGAAATCCTGAGGCAGGCTATACCGGGTTGCGAAAGCCTGGAAAAAACCTCCGATACCGATATGGTCGCCAAGGTGGTGCTGAAGATTGGACCAATCAAGGCGAAATTCGAAGGCGCCGTGGAGTTGCAGAACCTCGATCCGCCGCATTCGTATACCATTTCCGGCGAGGGGAAGGGTGGTATCGCCGGTTTTGCCAAGGGCGGTGCCGATGTGGCGCTTGCTGCCGATGGTCCCGGCGCGACGATCCTCAGCTACACCGTGAAGGCTGAGGTGGGCGGCAAGATCGCCCAGCTTGGCTCCAGGCTGATCGATTCGACGGCCAAGAAACTCGCGGGCGAGTTCTTCTCGAAGTTCGGAGTGCTGGTTGCGACCGGCTCCGGGGAAGCTGCCGGCATTCCGGCCTGACGAACCGGCATGAGAGGATGCAGGGATCGCAGCACCCTTTGAACGACCAGGATCGTCTGAAAGCCTTGCGCAAGCCACCGGGGCGACGGTGGCTTAAGGCCGAAATGTGATTCGGCGCGTATAGGATATGAAAATGACGAACGATCCCGATCACTTCTTCGAACAGCAGGACATGGCGGTGCAGATGCTCATCGTCGAAAACAAGGGCGATGAACTGACGGATATTCTCGTTGAAGCCCTGCGCGATGCGCTTTCCCTGCTGCAGGAAGAGCGGGAAGCGACGATGCATTGAAACGGTTCCGGCAAGAGCGGGAACCTGTTTGATGCTTAGAACCGGTCGGATACCTGGATGCCGGCGGGGCCGAGAATGACGGCGACGAGCACCGGCAGGAAGAACAGGATCATCGGCACCGTAAGCTTTGGCGGCAAGGCCGCGGCCTTCTTTTCAGCTTCGTTCATGCGCTCGTCGCGGCCTTCCTGTGCGAGCACGCGCAGCGCCTGTGCAACGGGCGTGCCATAGCGTTCTGCCTGGATAAGCGCCTGTGTAACGTTCTTCACGCCTTCAAGCTGCGTGCGCAGACCGAGGTTTTCGAGCGCCGTGCGACGATCGGGCAGGAAGGAAAGCTCCGCCGTGGTCAGCACCATTTCCTCGGCGAGTTCCGGTGACTGGATGGCGATTTCATCCGCCACACGCCGCATGGCGGCCTCGATGGAAATTCCCGATTCGACGCAGATCAGCATCAGGTCCAGAGCGTCCGGCCAGGCGCGGCGGATGGATTTCTGCCGCTTCGTCATGCGGTTCGAGACATAGATGTTCGGCAGGTAAAAGCCGACGTAGCCGCCGACGATGGTGGCCAGCAGGCGGATGGGAAGGGGCTTGTCTGCGAGGTTGCCGAGCGCGAAGATCCAGATGGCGGTGATCGCCAGTGTCAGGAACGGCAGGAAGAAGCGCGCGAACAGGAAAATGTTCAAGGCGTTCTGGGAGCGCAGGCCCGCGGCGCGCAGCTTGTCCATCGTCGCGTCATCCACCAACGCCTGACGCAGGTTCAGGCGCTCGACGATCTGCCTGACCGACTGGTTGTTGGTGGCGCGAAGGCTCGCCTTGCCGCGGGCGGTTTCGGCGTTCATCCGGGCCCGCTCCCGTGCGCGGATCTGCTCGCGCTCGGTCGAGACCGCCTTCATGCGCTTGTCGAGGTCGCTGCGTTCGAGAAAGGGTATGACGATCGTATAGAGCGTTGCGAACACTGCGATCGCCACGAGCGCGGCGATAATCAGCGAGGGGTTTGTCAGGCGTGCCGCGAGTTCTTCAGTCATCGCCCGTCCCTAGATGTCGAAATTGATCATGTTGCGCATCACGAGGATGCCGATCGACATCCACACCGCCGAGATGCCGAGGATCATATGGCCGCGGGAATCGGTGAACAGGATCATGATGTATTGCGGCGAGGTGAGATAGACGAGCAGCGCAACGATGAAGGGCAGGGCGCCGATGATGGCTGCCGATGCCTTGGCTTCCATCGAAAGAGCGTTGACCTTCGCCTTCATCTTCTTGCGGTCGCGCAGGACGCGCGAAAGATTTGCCAGCGCTTCCGACAGGTTGCCGCCGGCCTGGCTCTGGATGGCGATGACGATCGAGAAGAAGTTGATCTCCTGCAGCGGCATGGTCAGCATCATGCGCTGGCAGGCTTCCGGAATGCTGAGGCCGACCTGCTGGGATTCGATGACCCGGCGGAACTCCGTCTTTACCGGCTCCTGGCTTTCCGACGCGATCAGCCGCAGCGCGTCGTTGAGCGGCAGGCCGGATTTGATGGAGCGGACCATCACATCTAGCGAATTGGGAAACTCGTTGAGGAACTTCTTCTGCCGGCGGCCGATCATAAAGCCGAGAAGCCAGCGCGGCACGCCGAGACCGGCGACGAAAGCGACGCCGAGCACCGCGACGGGCGGCAGGCCGGCCACGAAGGCGAACACCGCGATGACGACGCCGAAGACGGCGCTGAACGTGTAGTACTGGCTCGGAGCGAACGAGAGCCCGGCCTGAGACAGCCGTGATTTGAGGCTGGTGGTCGCTGCTTTCTTCTGGCGCTCATGCTGCTTGCGTTCCAGCTCTTTCAGCGAATCCTGTACCGATTTTCGCCGCTTGGAGATTTCCTGCACGCGGTCACGGGCGGCTTTCACCTTGGCATGATCCGTCTCGGCCGCCTTGACGCGGTTGATGCGGTTGGCGGTCTTTTTCTCGACCTCGATCTGTGAGTACAGGAGACCATAGGCGACGCCGCCGGTCGCGACGGCTGCAAGCGCGACGATGGCCAGTACGATCGGGTCGAAACCGAACATCTTCCTCAGGTCCCCTTGCTTTTTTGTTCCATCGCGTCCAGCGCGGCCGCCAGTCGGCGCTCCTCGTTGTAATAACGTGCCCGGTCCCAGAAATGCGGCTTGCCGATGCCCGTCGAGACGTGCCGGCCGATAATCCGGCCGTTCAGATCCTCTCCTTCGATCTCGTAGCGCAGCAAATCCTGGGTGATGATGACATCGCCCTCCATGCCGATTACTTCGGTGACATGGGTGATGCGGCGCGAGCCGTCGCGCAGTCGGGCGGCCTGGATAATGACGTCGATGGAGCCCGAGATGATCTCGCGCACGGTTTTGGCCGGCAGCGTAAAGCCGCCCATGGCGATCATCGATTCCATGCGCGACAGGCATTCGCGTGGCGTGTTTGCGTGGATCGTGCCCATCGAGCCGTCATGGCCCGTATTCATCGCCTGCAGGAGGTCGAACACCTCCGGTCCGCGCACTTCGCCGACGATGATGCGTTCGGGACGCATGCGCAGGCAGTTCTTGACGAGGTCGCGCATGGTGATTTCGCCCTCGCCCTCAATGTTCGGCGGGCGGGTTTCCAGACGCACCACATGCGGCTGCTGCAGTTGCAGTTCTGCGGTGTCCTCGCAGGTGATGATGCGCTCGTCGGCATCGATGAAGCCGGTCAGGCAGTTGAGCAGCGTCGTCTTGCCCGAGCCCGTTCCGCCCGAGATGACGACGTTGCAGCGCACGCGACCTATGATCTGCAGGATCTCGGCGCCCTCCGGCGTGATGGCGCCGAACTTCACGAGCTGGCCGAGATTGAGCTTGTCCTTCTTGAACTTTCGGATGGTCAGAGCGGGACCGTCGATCGCGAGCGGCGGTGCGATGACGTTGACGCGGGAGCCGTCCGGCAGGCGTGCGTCGCAGATCGGGCTCGATTCGTCGACGCGGCGGCCGACCTGGCTCACGATACGCTGGCAGATGGAGAGGAGCTGGGCGTTGTCGCGGAACCGGATATCCGATTCGATCGTCTTGCCGCCCACTTCGATGAAGGTCTGGCCGGCGCCGTTGACCATGATGTCGGCGATGTCGTCGCGTGCGAGCAGCGGCTCCAGCGGGCCGTAGCCCAGCACGTCGTTGCAGATATCGTCGAGCAGTTCCTCCTGCTCGGAAATCGACATCGCGAAATTCTTGATGGTGATGATGTCGTTGACGATGTCGCGGATTTCTTCGCGCGCACTTTCCCCATCAAGCTTGGCGAGCTGCGATAGGTCGATGGTGTCGATCAGCGCCGAGAACACCTGGGATTTGGTGTCGTAATAGTCCTGCGTGCGGGCCGGCCGCTTGCGCGCTCCAGGTTGTTGCTGCGCCTGCAAGGGCGGCGGCGTTACCTGCTGGCGCGGTTCTTCGCGCAGGGGCTCCGGTGCGGCGGCCGCGCTGCGCTGGGGCGGCGCTGCAACAGCCGGCGCGCCTGCAGGCGGCGCCATGCCGACCCCCGACCCGCTCTTGCCAAAACCGTCGCTTCCGCGCTTTCCGAACATCAGCTTTTACCTGTTTCCGTCCTGCCGTTACTTCTTGCCGAGCAGGCTCAGCATCTTGCTGAGGCCCGCTTTCCTGGGCTTCTTGATCGTTGCTCTGCCCGTCACGAGATGGGCGATCTGCGAGAAGGTTTCCGAGGTCGGCGACTTCGCGTCGATTTCAAAGATCATCCGGCCGCTATTGGCGGCGTTGCCGAACAGGGCGGCATCGAAGGGGATGATCGCGACAGGTTCGATTTCCAGCGGCTCGAAGAAATCCTGCGGCGAGATTTCCGGACGCTTGGGCATGCCGACCTGATTGAGAACGAGATGCGGTGTTTTGTCGTTGGGCCTGATCTTCTTCAGGGCGTCCAGCATGTTCTTCGCATTGCGCAGGTTGGCGAGATCCGGGGTGCAGGTGATGACGATCTCGTCGACCTCGCCAAGGACGGTGCGGGTCCAGTCGGACCAGACATGCGGCACGTCTAGTACGGTCACCGGTGCGCTGCGTTGCAGGAGTTCCAGGATTGGCTGGAAGGCGCCTGGGTCGTAGTCGTAGGCGCGGTCGAGCAGCGAGGGAGCCGCCAGCAACGAAAGATGCTGCGAACATGTGGTCAGCAGGCGGTCGAGGAAGACTTCGTCCAGCCGCTCAGGCGAAAAGACCGCTTCCGCCATGCCCTGGGCAGGGTCCTGGTCGAAGTCGATATTGGCGGTCCCGAAGGGAAGGTCGAGATCGGCGAGAATGGTTTCCGTCGAAAACAGGCTCGAAATGCCGAATGCGCAGTTGTGCGCGATGGTCGACGAGCCGACGCCGCCCTTTGCGCCGATGAAGGCGATGCTGCGACCGAGCGGTTCGGCTTCGGGGTCGACGAAAATGGCGGCGACCGCCGTCATGACGTCGGCCATCGAAAGAGGCGCGACGATGTATTCGGAAATGCCGTTACGCATCAGTTCGCGATAGAGCGCGATGTCGTTCTGGCGTCCGATGATGATGACCCGCGTCGCGGGATCGCAGACTTCGGCGAGAGGCGAAAGTTCCGCCATCAGATTGGCGGCAGTGGCATCCGTTTCCAGAATAATCAGGTTGGGCGTCGGCGTCGAGGCGAACATGCTCGCCGCCGCCGCGATATTGCCGCTGGTGATCCTGAGGCTTGCCCGCGACATGCGCCGATCCTGGGCACATTGCTCCATGACGCGCCGCACCGCATCGGAGATGCAGAAGGCATGCACCGAAATGCGCGGCAGCGGGCGCACGCTGTCGAGATCGCCGGTCGCAGGCGTCTCGTCCGTCGGACGGCCGGCAATGCTCCCGGTGTCAATGTCGTAATCGATCGCACTCATGCTCTCTTCCTGACTTCGGACATCGCTGCCCTGCTAGTTCGTCGACGTGTCGCTGCCTTCGCGGTAGAGACCGATGACCGTGGACCTGCGGGTCGCGTCGATCGGTGCCGTTGCACGCGGCGTCACGAGATCCATCGGATTGGCCACCTGGGCGGCGAGGTTCGCCTGTGTCGCGCAGCCGAAATTATACCAGTTCTTGTTAGCATAGGTGTTGTTCTGCAAGTCCTCCGGCCATTGGCCGCACTGGTCGGTGACGGCGGTGACCGCGACATAGCTCAACCGAACCGGTGCGGCATCGCCCGTTGCCCCTGCCTGGTAGCTGGTTTCAACGATGCGGGGCGCCGGAACGCCGTTGCCGGCCAGCACTGAGCGGATCTCTTTCCGCATGTGGGCAGCCGCGACCGAGTTGGGCGAGCCCTGCGGCAGCAGGATCTGCAGATTGCCCTTGGATTTCGAAGCATAGTCACCGGCAAAACCCGCAATGGCATCGCGCGTCCCCGTCGTCAGGCTGCGGTCTCCCGATGCGATCGGAATATCGAGGGTATGCTCCACTTCCGTCAGCGTGATCGGGTGGCGGGTGCGGTAGTCGTCGGGGATCGCTCCCGTCGACATTCCGTCCTTGTTCATGCTGCCGCAGCTTGCGAGCATGGTTGCCGCACCAAGAACGAGCAAGGTGACTGCGAGACGTCCGCGGCGGGATTTATGTTCGGCCATGGCGGTCCGGCTTTCTGTTCCTGCGAGCTGTGTCGTTGGCGTCGTCATGTCGGCCTCCGGGCTCATTTGTAGATAAATCCGACGGCGCCGTGGTACTGGCCCGCGGTACCGGCCTGACGGCGGCCATAGACCTTGTTCACCTTGTTCAGGAAGAAGGTGGCGCCGTCGTTTTCCGGGTTGAAGTTGTCATCGGGGCGGGCGAGCTGGTTGCGCGCCACCGGTCGCACGAGATAGGGCGTGGCGATGATAACGAGCTCGGTCTCGTTGCGCTGGAAGTCCTTGCTTCGAAACAGCGTGCCGAGGATCGGGATCTTGGCAAGGCCGGGCAGGCCGGTCATCGCCTGGCGGATATTGTCCTGCACCAGACCGGCGATTACGATCGAGCCGCCCGAAGGCAGTTCGACGGTGGTCGATGCCTCGCGCTTGCGGATCGAGAGATAGGTGGAACCGGGGATGCCACTCTGGGTATTGCCGGTGACATCGGAACCTTCCCAGGTGGGTTCGGAGACGTTGGTCTCGATGGCGAGGCTGATACGGCCGGGAGCGAGAACCACGGGACGGAAGTTGAGTTCGATCCCGTATTCGACCGTTTCGGTGGTGCGCGAAAGCGTCGTCTCTCCGGTTTCGGAATCGGTGTCGACTTCCTGCTCTGCGGCCATCCTGTATTCGCCACCCACGTAGAACTTCGCCTGCTCGCCGGAGATCGCCGTCAGGCTGGGCTCGGCGAGCGTGCGCATGACGCCGGCCTGCTCCATGGCGTTGATATAGGTGCTGAGGCCGAAGCCCGAACTGCCGAGCGTTGCGGTGATCTTGCCCACGCCTGTCGGATCGATGGCGTTGCCGAGATTGGCCGGATTGGCATAGCCGATACCGCTTGTGCCATCCGAGATGGAGCCGCTGAAACCGAGCTGCTTCAGCACTGATCGGCTGACTTCCGCGACCGTGACCTTGAGCGAAACCTGGTCTTCGCCCTCGATTGTCAGAAGATTGACGATCTGGGAAACCTGGCGGTCTTCGGCAAAGATCGCAACCGCCGCATCGCCGCTTTCGCTTGAGGCCGTCGCCGTCTCGTTTCGGGTGGTTGCCTCGCCGCCCTTCAGGAAGGCGGTGGCAAGGCTCTCGGCCCGTGACGCATCCTGGGGTGTGCGCACCGTTCCGGTCAGCACGATATTGTCCGAAACGATCTCGACCTTGATGTCGGACTCGGGAATGAAACGCCGAAGGTTGTTCTCCAGCCCTGCAATATCGCGCTCAATCTCGACATCGATGCTCACGACTTCCTCTCCGTTCGCGCCGAAGATGAAGATGTTCGTCTGGCCGACCGCCTTGCCGAAGAGATAGATACGCCGCGAAGTGCGGGTAACGGCATCCGCCATCGAGGGATCTGCAACCAGAATATCGTGCGCATCCTGCGGCAGGTCGATCACCAGCGCCTTGTTGAGGCCGAGCTTGACGGTGCGCCGGGCGCCGGGACCCGTTTCGTTGATGCGGATGACGCTCTGGGCTGCCGCTTCCGCCACAGGCACATCGAATATGTGGGGGGCGAAATTGCCGGGCACGCCCGAAAGCGCCGCCGAGAATGCCAGTCCTGCGGCCAGCGAAGCGCGGATTTTCCGTTTCAAGTTCAGCACGGCGGCATCCTCGATCATTGTGTTTGGCCTTCAGACGCCCCGGCTTTCACTACTTCACCGGATTTGATGACTTGAATGGAGGGAGCGCCCGACCCGCCGCTCAACAGGTAGTCTGCGGCCGAGGTGTCCTCCTCCTGTGCATCGGCAACCGAACGGAGCGCCAGAGACAGCCGATCGGCCATCTGCTGCGCAACGGTAATCACCCTGGCCTGGTCGGGCGTCAGTTCGAGCGTCGCGGTTGTACCGATCACGGATTTGCTCCCGTCTTCCTTCTCCTCGACCTGCTGGTCGATGGCCAGCACGCGGATGTTCGAAAGGACGGTTTCTGTCAGGTAGTTGTTCTCGGTCCCCTTGCGGACCATGATGATGTCGACGCGGTCGTTGGGCAGGATGAAGCCGCCGGCGCCGGTCGCGACGGAAATCTCGGTTGCGACGGCCCGCTTTCCGGAAGGCAGCAGCGAAGACATGATGCGTGTCGATGAATCGACGATCTTTTCGCGCCTGAGCGGTTCTCCTTCGAACATCGGCAGGCGCACAACGACGCCCGAAAGCTCGGTGATCGCATCCGGCCGGTCGGTTCTGGTGATGAAACCCGGAACGATGCTGCTTTCGGGCCAGGTCATCCAGCGCATCGACTTGTCGTTCAGGCGCGCGCCGACCGGCAGGTTCTCGGCGGAGACGAGGACATCGACCGTCGGCTCCTTTTTAACCTCGCCGCTCACCTGCTGCATCACGACCTGTTTCGTGCCGCCGAGGCGCATGGCGAGGAGCCCTGCCATTCCGGCCGCCACGACGGCGACTGTGAGGATGATGATGCGCGCGGGTTTCATGATCTTTCCTTGAGCAGCACAAAGCACTGTGCCCCGCAGAATGATCAGCAATTGGTGTAATTATGGTTAATAAGACACTTACGGGCTTGGTTAACGATAACTTTCCGCCGCCGGATGCCGGCGTCTAGCGGATCTGTTCCAGCGCTGCGAGCACGAGCGGCGATTGGGGAAACGTGACGAGCCCGCCGACGCCGATGGCAATCGCATAGGGAATTTTCTTCGCGGTCAGGATCGAATGCGGGACCCGGAGGCCGAGCGCCATGACGGTATTGGCGCGGGCACGCACCAGCAGGATCAGGATCGTCAGCAGACCGCCGCCATAGGCCACATAGATCAGGAAATGGAGAAGGGACGGGGTGAAGCCGTACCATACGGCCGCCGCCGTCAGGAGCTTCGCATCGCCGCCGCCCATGACGTTGAGGGCGAAAAGGCCGAAGACAACGGCGAATACGGTGATGCCGGCAGCGATATGCCAGCCGAAATCGCCAAGGCCGAGACCGGAAAAAGGCGCAAGCAGGAGGAAGGAGGCAAGAAGGATCGCCGGAATGCGGTTCGGGACCGTCATCTCGAACAGGTCGGTGAAGGCCGCGACCACGAGGCACAGCGGGAAAATCACGAAAACCGCAGCTTCATACATGGCTGTTTTCCTCGAATTTCAACCGCATTATCGTATTGTCAAAGACTTACAAAATCGCAAATCCGTAGACGTTTGGAAACGCGGCATCGAGACCGGCAAATATCTAAGAGCCGCCTCTCGCTTGAGGCGGCCCTTAGGTCTCTTCCACAGACAGTAAGGATCTGCTGTCGCGCAGTTTACTTCGAGGTGTAATCCAGTTCCTTGGAGATCTGGGTGAACTGGTTGTCGAGGGCGTTGCCGAGCGTCGAGGCGCCGGTGATGAGGGCGACGGAGATGAGGGCTGCGATCAGGCCGTATTCGATAGCGGTGGCGCCGGACTCATCCTTCAGGAAACGTGCGAAAATCTTGGTCATGGTACTCTCCTACTCCACAATAGTTGTTCAGCACTGCCGGCAACTGTTTGCCGTTGCTCGGATGAAAGGAAATTACACACCCGCCCATTGCCATCGACTTAAGAAATACGGTTACCAACCTCTAAAAGCTAAAATGACGACAGCTTGGTAAATGCATGCGAAGGACGACCACGCATATTTTATCGATTTTCCCGCCAGTAGGGGTAAAGCTGTTTTAAATCAGCTTGTTGGCTGATCACGATCGACCCCGGTCCTGTCGCTGAAGCCTCGATCTTTGTCAGCCCACCCGGCGGCTAACCGGGCATGGCGTGGTTGAGCGTGACCGGTTTTGGGAATAATGCCTGCCAATCCGCCGCATCGGACCCATTTTTGACAAAACAGAAGTTCTGCGGGCGGCGCTTCTGGCACGCATTCCCTCGGTTTCGCGGACCGGCCGGCTCCCGCGCCCGCATATCCCTGACTGAAGTGTGCCTGCCTTAACCGTCCGTTCACCAATCCGCATCATCCTGCCTTCTGGATCCATGTATTGAATGCTTCGGAAGGCTGGCACGCATGTTGTTTCGCAGCGGTTTCAAACCACTTGCCGTCGCTTGCACACTTGCATGCGCGCTCGCAGCACCGCTTTCCGCATCGGCGGAAGACGACGATGCGGGCCTGCTGCGCGTCTATATGAACAATGCGCGCGTCCTGAAACTGGATCGGCCGGTCAGCAAGGTGATCGTCGGCAACTCCGATGTCGCCGACGCCACGGTCGCCGACGCCAAGACCATTGTCCTGACCGGCAGGGCTTTCGGCACGACCAATCTCGTTCTTCTGGATGCTGACGGGAACGCGATCATCGACGAGCGTATCCTTGTCTCGATTGACGAGGGCAATACGGTGCGTGTCTTCAAGGCGACCAGCCGCACCGTACTGTCCTGTACGCCCAACTGCGAGGAACATGCCGCAACCGGCTCCAGCTCGGGTTCGAAGTAAGCCGGCGAAGGAGCCTTTTCTTCGGCAGGCGCCCCGGATCGGGAAAAACGTAAAGAAACCGGAAACGGAATTTCAACACTTCGCCCCTAGTGTCCTGGCGAACCCGCATTCGGTCACAGGCGATGAGCGCATTCGAACATCAGGGCAGTGTCAAACGTCGCAGCTGGCGACCGCGCTTCTCGTTGTGGCGTAGGCTGAGGCGCTCCAAGGACGGAGCGGCGGCGATCGAGTTCGCCATCCTCGCCGTCCCGTATTTCATCATCATTTTCGCGATCCTCGAAACCTTTGCCGCCTATATCGCCGAACAGTTGGTGACGAACGCCGTGAACACCATGGCGCGCGAACTGAGGACGGGCAACATCACCTATAAGCTCGGACGTTCGACGGACATGAACACGGCGGAAGCGTTCCGTGCGGCATTCTGCGACGAAATCTCCATCATGATCGCCTGTTCGGCGAGTGAGATTTCGACGCCGCAAAAACTGTATCTGGATGTGGAAACGCTTTCGAGTTTTGCAGCTATTGCGGACAAGGTGGGCATTCCCCGTATCGGCGGCGACTACTCCGATCTCGATACCTCTGCCTTCCATTATTCGCCCGGCGGGCCGGACACGATCAATCTGCTGCGCGCCTATTACCGCTGGGATATCACGTTCGATCTCATCCGATCGATCACCCATATCCGGCCCGACAGCCAGACGCAGCAGTTTCTCATTATCGCCACCACCGCGTTTCGCAACGAGGACTACCCGTGAGGCGCTTCGATATCGATCGTATTCAGGCAGGTTCGGATGCGACCGGCGTTCGTCGCGGTGCTGCGGCATTGTTGCGGCGCTTCATGTCCGACCGACGGGGTATCGGCGGGGTCGAATTCGCCCTGCTGGCCCCCATGCTGATCGTGCTCTATCTGTGCGCCTTCGAGTTGATGATGGGGCTGAGCGTGTCGAAAAAGGTGACGATGGCGGCGAGCACTGTCGCGGATCTGGTCACGCGCGCGGATACATCGGTCAAGAAGAGCGATCTTGCCGGAATGGTGGATGTGACGGACGCCATTTTCGTTCCCTATGCCGTCAACGATCTTTCTCTCAAAATTTCGGGAGTCAAGATCGACAGCAACAAGCAGGCGACGATAGCGTGGTCCTGGTCGAACACCGGCGCTGCTCCCTATGCCGTCGGCTCATCCGTATCGGTGCCCTCGGATATGTTGATCGCCGATACCTTTCTCGTTCACTCGGAACTCAGTGTCGGCCACGAGTTGCTGATGTATCTTCCGGGACTCACAGGCCATGAACTGAAGGATATCACCATCCGGCGGGAGTTCTATTTCCGTCAGCGTGTCGGCAACGGCATCACGTGCAGCGATTGCTAGCATCTGCCGCCGGGGGGATCGGCACTGCATCGTTGATATCTCCCCCAGGTTTGCCAAGTCTTCGACATGGCGCTAAACATCGGCTCGTATAGACGCAGGAGAGACATCGGCCATGACGGCCACGATCCTGCGCTTCGGGTGGATCATGGCACGTGCATTTCTCTTCGTTCTCGATTCCTTCGGCATAGGCGGCGCGCCGGATGCGGTCCGCTATGGCGACGAGGGCGCCGATACGCTCGGTCACATCGCCGAATTCTGCGCCGCCGGCATCGGCGACCGCAAAGGATTGCGTTCGGGACCGCTGTCGCTACCCAACATGTCGGCGCTCGGCCTCGTCGAGATTGCGCGGCTGGCGTCCGGTCGCTTTCCGGCGGGCATGCCGGTTCCAGAGCGCGTTTTCGGGCTGCATGGCGCCGCCAGCGAAGTGTCTCACGGCAAGGATACGCCCTCCGGGCATTGGGAGATCGCCGGAACGCCCGTCATGTTCGACTGGGGCTATTTCCCCGCCGAAGGCGATGCTTTTTCTCCCGAATTGGTCGAGGCGATCTGTCGCGAGGCGAACCTTGCCGGCATTCTCGGCAATTGCCATGCATCCGGCACGGAGATCATCGCGAAACTCGGCGAGGAGCATATCCGGACCGGCAAGCCGATCTGCTACACCTCTTCGGATTCCGTTTTCCAGATCGCGGCGCACGAGGTTCATTTCGGCCTGGAACGCCTGCTTTCTCTCTGCGAGATCGTTCGCAAGCTCGTCGATCCCCTGAATATCGGCCGGGTCATCGCCAGACCGTTTGTTGGAGAGACGCCGGCCACCTTCCAGCGGACGGGAAATCGGCGCGATTATTCCGTGCTGCCGCCGGAGCCGACGCTGCTCGACAGGCTGGTCGAGGCCGGCCGCCATGTGCATGCCGTCGGCAAGATCGGCGATATCTTCGCCCATCAGGGCGTTTCGCGTGTTCTAAAAGGCAACGGCAACATGGCGCTGATGGATGTCACCCTTCAGGCCATGGACGAGGCGGAGGACGGCGATCTCGTCTTCACCAACTTCGTCGATTTCGACATGCTTTACGGCCATCGCCGCGATGTGCCGGGCTATGCCGCGGCCCTCGAAGCCTTCGACCTGCGCCTCCCCGAGGTTCATCGCAAGCTCCGGCCCGGCGACATGGTGCTTCTGACCGCCGATCACGGCTGCGACCCCACCTGGCGGGGCACCGACCACACCCGCGAGCGCGTGCCGATCATGGCCTTCGGCCCCGGCATCAAGTCGCGCGCCGTCGGCATCCGCAATACCTACGCCGATATCGGCGAAACGATCGCGGCCCATCTCGGCATTCCCGCCGGGCCGCGTGGACGGAGTTTTCTTTGACATCCCAACTCAGGAAAGCCGAACTGCACTGTCACGTCGAAGGTGCGGCCCCGCCGGCTTTGACGCTCGCCCAGGCCGAGAAATACGGCATCGATTTCTCCGCCTTTGTGCGTGACGGAGCTTATGTGTGGAAGGATTTCACCAGCTTCATCGAATGCTACGATTTCGTGGCCTCCGTCTTCCGCACGGCGGAGGATTATGCCGCCCTCGCCGAGGCCTATCTCGGCGAACTCGCCGCCGCGAACACGATCTATAGCGAACTGTTCGTTTCGCCTGACCATGGCGAGGCCGTGGGACTTTCTCCCAGTGACTATATCGGCGGTCTGGCGGCAGGTATTATGGCGGCCAGGGAAAAGACCGGCATCGAATGCCGCATGATTATCGTCGGCGAGCGCCATCTGGGGCCGGAAAGTGTGCTGCGCCGGGCCGAATGGGCGGCAGAATTCGAGCACCCGCTCGTCACCGGCTTCAACATGGCGGGCGAGGAACGCTTGCACCGTTTTTCAGATTACGCGCGCGCTTTTGACATCGTGCGCGAAGCGGGCCTCGGCATCACCATCCACGCCGGCGAGCTGTGCGGCGCCTTTTCCGTTGCCGATGCGCTGGATCTGGTGCGGCCGAGCCGCATCGGCCATGGCGTGCGGGCGATCGAGGACCCCGATCTCGTCAGGCGGCTCGCCGATCTCGGCACCGTGCTCGAGGTCTGCCCCGGCTCGAACATCGCGCTGAAAGTCTTTCCCGATTTTGAAAGCCATCCCTTGCGCCGTTTCGTTGAGGCGGGTGTCAGGGTGACGCTGAACTCCGACGACCCGCCTTTCTTCCACACCTCGCTGGCGCAGGAATACGAGACCGCGTCGAAGGTTTTCGGCTTCTCGGATGCGGAGATAAACGCCATGACGCGCACCGCGATCGAGGCGGCCTTTGTCGATGAGACGACCCGAAAGATGCTGCTGGCGAAGTTGCAGGCTGCGGATTGGGGATGAGCGCACAAATTTGCGGCCTGCTCTTGCGGGCCGCCGCGCGAATGTGGAAGAACAATTTCATCCGCGAAAAATAGAAGAAGGCTATCCCCATGCACGGCGTCACAGTCATCGATCATCCGCTCGTACAGCACAAGCTCACGATCATGCGCCGCAAGGAGACCTCCACGTCGAGCTTCCGCCGGCTTCTCAGGGAAATCTCGACGCTTCTCTGCTACGAGGTCACCCGTGATCTCGAACTCACCATGGAGACGATCGAAACCCCGCTCGCCGAGATGCAGTCGCCGGTTCTGGAGGGCAAGAAGCTGGTGTTCGCGTCCATCCTTCGCGCCGGAAACGGCCTTCTCGAGGGTATGCTGGAATTGGTGCCGGCCGCCCGTGTTTCGCATATCGGGGTCTACCGTGACCATGACACGCTTCAGCCGGTCGAATATTACTTCAAGGCGCCCGATGCGCTCGACGAGCGCCTCGTCATCGTCGTCGATCCGATGCTTGCCACCGGCAATTCCTCGATTGCCGCAATCGACAAGCTGAAGGAGCGGGGTGCTAAGAACATCCGCTTCCTCTGCCTGCTTGCCGCGCCCGAAGGCATCAAGCATTTCTGTGAGGCTCATCCCGACGTGCCGGTTTTCACCGCCGCCATCGACAGCCATCTGAACGAGAAGGGTTATATCGTGCCCGGTCTCGGCGATGCCGGCGACCGCATGTACGGCACGAAATGAAGTCTTAACCACCACGACATGAAAGCGGCCCGCAAATGCCCTTTGCGGGCCGTTTTCCGTTTGGGTTAGCGGCTTTTCAGGGGGTGTCGTGCTACGCAGGCGTTCTTCGTCATCCCGGGGATTGCCCATGTTGGTGCGCACGCTTGTCTTCGTTTCCGTGGCCGTCGTTCTTGCTACGCAGGTGCCGCGCTTTATCCAGAGCGAAGGCAGGATCGCACCGGCCGCGCCGGCAGTCGAGGCTGCGCCGACGCCGGTCGGTCTTCCGGGCGGTGTGGCGCTGCTGAAAGCGGACGGACGCGGTCACTATGCCGGCAGTTTCAAACTCAACGGCAAGCCCGTCGAGTGCCTCATCGATACGGGCGCCTCGCTGGTTGCGATCAATGAAACCACGGCTCGGCGGCTCGGCATCAGCATTGCCGGTCTCGATTTCAAGTATCCGATTTCGACCGCCAACGGCCGCACGGACGCCGCGCTCGTCACGCTTCAGCGGGTTGAGATCGGCACGGTCAGGGTCGATAAGGTCGAGGCTTTCGTATTTCGGGACAAGGCGCTATCGACCACGCTCATCGGCATGAGTTTCCTCAAGCGTCTCGACGCCTATGCGGTCGAAGGCGATACCATGCGTCTCACCCGCTGAGGCGGAGGCAGTCTGCCGCCTCAGGCGATCCGCTTGCCGATCGTCGCCGAAAGAACGGGCGCGGCGGCCCCGATCGTATAGGCCATCGAAACCATTTCGGCCGCGCGGCTGCCGCTTGCCTCGTCATTGGCATGCACCAAGGCAATGACATCGCCTTTCGAGACGGCCGTTCCGAGCGGCAGGAAGCCGGTGAGCCCCACCTTGTGGTCGATTGCATCGCTCGGACGCTGCCGTCCGCCGCCGAGCGCCACGACACAGAGGCCGAGGCCGCGCGTGTCGCAGGCCGAAAGCCAGCCGTCAGTAGCGGCCAGGACCGGGATCTGCACCGGAGCCTTCGGCAGGTATCTCTCGGCATGCTCCATGAAGTCGAGAGGACCGCCGAGCGCATGGACCATCCGTCCGAAATAGTCCGCCGCTCTTCCGGAGGAAAGTGCATCCCGGCAGCGTGAGAGGGCGGCGTCGATGTCCGCCACGATGCCGGCATTGACCAGCATTTCCGCCGAAAGCGCCAGCGTCACCTCTTCAAGCCGCGTGCCGCTCTTTTGCCCTTTCAGGAAATCGACGGCATTCTGCACCTCGACCGCATTGCCGGCGCAGTCGGCGAGCGGCTGGTTCATGTCGGTGAGCAGCGCGGTGGTCTTCACGCCCGCGCCATTGGCCACCGTCACCAGCGAGCGCGCCAGTGCCTCGGCGTCCTGAGCATTGCTCATGAAAGCGCCGTTGCCGGTCTTGACGTCGAGCACCAAGCTCTCCAGTCCCGCAGCGAGCTTCTTGGAAAGGATCGAGGCGGTAATCAGCGGGATGGATTCCACCGTCGCGGTCACGTCGCGGATCGCATAGAGGCGCTTGTCGGCGGGAGCGAGGTCACCCGTCTGGCCGATGATCGCGCAACCTGCATCGTCCACCGTCCGGCGGAAGATCTCCGGCGAGGGCATGACGTCATAGCCCGGAATGGACTGCAGTTTGTCCAGCGTGCCGCCCGTGTGGCCGAGCCCCCGGCCGGAAATCATCGGCACCGCCAGTCCGCAGGCCGCAACGATGGGTGCCAGCATCAGCGAAACATTGTCGCCCACGCCGCCGGTCGAATGCTTGTCGGCGATCGGCTTGCCGACGCCCTGCCAGGAAAGCACTTCACCGGAATCGCGCATGGCAAGCGTCAGCGCCACGATCTCTTCCGGCGTCATGCCGCGGAAGAAAACGGCCATGGCGAAGGCCGCGACTTGGCCCTCCGAGATCGTTTCCTTGCTCAGCCCCTCGATGAAGCCGGCGATCTCGGCGGCTGTCAGTGTGCCGCCGTCGCGTTTCTTGCGGATGATTTCCTGTGGCAGCATGTCTGACGGTCAGGGTTTCAGTAATCGGAATTGTCGGTGACCGCGCGCCCGCCGCCAAGCACGGACAGAATGTCGTCGAGCAGGCCGGACGCGCCGAAGCGGAAGGTCGACGGTATCGCCCAGTCCTCGCCCATGATCGTGTCTGCAAGCCGAAGATAGAGGGCAGCGTCCGCCACGGTGGAGATACCGCCCGCCGGCTTGAAGCCCACCTTCTTGCGGCTGTCGCGGATCGCCTGCAGCATGGTGTCGGCCGCTTCCAGCGTGGCGTTGACGGAGACCTTGCCGGTTGAGGTCTTGATGAAATCCGCGCCCGCTTCGATCGCCAGTTCCGAGGCGCGTCGAACCAGGGCCATGTCCTTGATTTCGCCTGTCTCCAGAATCGTTTTGAGCGTGATGGCCGGACCGCAGGCGGCCTTCACGCCGGCGACCATGTCGCTGACGGCCTGTTCGTCGCCGGAAAGCAGCGCGCGATAGGGGACGACCACGTCGATCTCGTCAGCCCCGTCGGCAATCGCGTCGCGGGTTTCGGCAACCACGTCCTCGACCTTCATCTCCCCGGAAGGAAAGTTAACGACCGTCGCGATCCGGACAGGTGTTTCCGCCCCGAACAGCGCGCGCGCCTGGGGCACGAAGCGCGGCCATATGCAGATCGCTGCCGTATGGCCGTAAGGCGTCAGCGCCCGTTCGCACAGCGCCTCGATGGCCGCCGGCGTGCAGTCGTCCTTGAGATTGGTCAGGTCGAGCAGCGACAAGGCACGGGCGGCTGTCGCCCGCAGTTCATGCGTGTCCATGGGTCGTCCCTCCGCCGGCAATCATCCTTTTGAGGATGGCGGCAAGTCGTTTTCCGCCGATGGGAGCCATGTCCTTGGTCTCTTCGTGACTGAGTTCAGCACCCGTCATGCCGGCTCCGTAATTGGTAATAACCGATGCGGCGGCGACGCGCAGCCCAAAAAAGCGCGCAAGGATCACTTCCGGAACGGTCGACATGCCGACCGCGTCGGCGCCGAGAATGCGCGCCATGCGGATCTCGGCCGGCGTTTCGAAGCTTGGGCCGGAGAACCACATGTAGACACCGGAGGAAAGCGGAATGCCTTCTTCTTCCGCCGCGCGGCGCATTGCGGCGGAAAGTTCCGCGTCATAGGCCGCCGTCATGCCGACGAAGCGCCTGTCGCTGTCCTGGCCGATCAGCGGGTTGTGGCCGGAGAAATTGATGTGGTCCGAGATCAGCATCACCGAGCCCGGAGGCATGTCCTCGCGCAGCGATCCGGCCGAATTGGTGAGGATCAGCGACTGCACGCCGAGCCCCATCAGCACCTGGATCGGCAGGCGCATCGCATTCGGGTCGCCGTGTTCGTAGTAATGGATGCGGCCGGCGAGCATGATGACCGGCACATTGCCGAGCAGGCCAGCCACCACGGCACCGGCATGGCCCGATACGCCGCTCACCGGAAAGCCCGGCAGCTCGGTATAGGGAATGCGGATCGGGTTGCGGATTTCATCGACGAGCGAGCCGAGACCCGAGCCGAGAACGATGCCATGACGCGGCACCAGCCCGTTCAGCCGGTCGACGAGAAGATCGATCACCGCCTTCATCCGAGGATGTCCGTCTCGAAGCTGAAGGGCAGGAGTTCTGCCATGGTCATGGTTTTCTGCACGCCGACTTCGTCGCACAGATAGATCTTCGTGCCGGCATCCGCGAATTCGGAGATCTTCTGCCGGCATCCGCCGCAGGGAGGGCAAAGCGCCAGCTTCTCGGCGATCACGGCCATTTCGACGATCTTCCTGCCCCCGCCCATGACCATGCAGCCAATGGCCGTCGGTTCGGCGCACCAGCCCTGCGGGAAGGAAAGATTCTCGATATTGGCGCCGGTATAGACCTTGCCGTCATCGGCGCGGATGGCCGCGCCGACAGGGAACTTGGAATAGGGCACATGGGCGAACTTCATCGCGCCGCGTGCGGCTTCGAAGAGATCGTGCGACATGGTTCAGCGCTCCTTCACATAGGGTACGCCGCCGGCTTTCGGCGGGTTTGCCGCGCCGATGAAGCCGGCGAGCAGGATGCAGGTCAGAATGTAGGGCAGTGCCTGGAAGATCTGGACAGGCACTTCGCCGATCAGCGGCACGGACTTGCCCTGCATGAAATTCGCGAGCGCATCGAGGAAGCCGAAGAGCAGGCAGGCGAGCAGCACCGGCACCGGCTTCCACTTGGCAAAGATCAGCGCGGCGAGCGCGATATAGCCCTTGCCGGCCGACATGTCCTTGATGAAGGCCGCCGACTGGGCGATTGCCAGATAGGTGCCCGAGAAGCCGCAGAGAAAGCCCGCGACCAGCACGGCCCGGTAGCGCAGCCATGTCACCGAGATGCCGGCGGTATCGACTGCGCCGGGGTTTTCGCCGACCGCGCGAAGTCTGAGGCCAAAGCGCGTACGGTAAAGCACCCACCACGAAAGCGGCACCGCCAGGAAGGCAAGATAGGTGAGCAGGTTGTTGCCGGAGATCACGTTGGCATAAAGCGGGCCGATCACCGGCACGTCGCGCATCGCCTCCGCCCCCGGCAGCGTGATCGGCGAGAAGCGTGCGCTGCCCGCGAGCTGCGGCGTGCGGCCGCCCTGGCCGAACCAGGCCTGTCCCAGAACGACGGTGAGGCCGGCCGCCACGAAGTTGATCGCGACGCCCGAGACGATCTGGTTGCCGCGATTGGTGATCGATGCAAAGCCGTGCACCAGCGAGAAGGCGAGTGAAACGCCGATACCCGACGCAAGGCCGATCCACGGCGATCCCGTCATGTAGGCTGCCGATGCCGCTGCGAAGGCTGCTGCCAGCATCTTGCCTTCGAGCCCGATGTCGAAGATGCCGGAGCGTTCGGAAAAGAGGCCTGCAAGGGCGGTAAAGATCAGCGGGATCGACAGGCGGATGGTCGATCCCAGAATGCTGATGAGGATATCGAAGAAATCCATCGTCTTGCCTCAACCTCTCACGAATTGCTGGTAGATGCGCACGATCGCCGGACGGAACATGTATTCCAGCGCGCCGGCAAACAGGATGACGAGACCCTGGATCACGACGATCATGTCACGGGTGATGTTCGGCATGTCGAAGGAAAGCTCGGCGCCGCCCTGGTAGAGCACCCCGAAGAGGATGGCCGCGAGCAGGATGCCGAGAGGGTGGCTGCGTCCCATCAGCGAAACCGCGATGCCGACGAAGCCGGCCCCGCCGACGAACTCGACCTGCAGGCGGGCGGAGGCGCCGAGCACCGGATTGAGCGCCATCATTCCGGCAAGCCCGCCTGATATCAGCATGGTGACCATGACGATCTTCACATAGGGAATGCCGGCGTAAGCCGCTCCCGGGCGGGAAAGCCCGAGCGTGCGCATCTCGTAGCCGAGCTTGGTGCGCCAGATCAGCACCCAGACGACGACGCACATGAAGAGCGCGATCAGGAAGGAAACATTGAAGGGGGCCGGACCGAGCTTCAGCCCGAACAGCGCCATCAGCCAGTCGAGCTTCGGCAACTGGCCGCCCGGCAGGAAGGTGCGGGTTTCCGGAGCCATCTTGCCCGGCACGATCAGCACGTTGACGAGCAGGTAGACCATCAGCGCCGCGCCGATGAAATTGAACATGATGGTGGTGATGACGATATGGCTGCCGCGTTTGGCCTGCAGCCATGCGGGGATCAGCGCCCATGCCGCGCCGAAGGCGGCGGCACCCAGAACCGCGAAGGGCATCGTCACGTACCACGGCACGTAATGGTCGAGCGCCAGCGCCACGAGTGCCGCGCCGAGACCGCCGACATAGGCCTGGCCTTCCGAGCCGATGTTGAACAGCCCCGCATGATAGGCGACGGCGACGGAGAGGCCGGTGAAGATGAAGTTGGTCGCATAATAGAGCGTGAAGCCGATGCCCTCGCCGCGCCCGAGTGCGCCGGCGAGCATGAGCTTCAGCGCCTCATAGGGATTTTCGCCGATGATCCAGACGACGAGGCCGGACACCAGAAACGCCAGGATGAGGTTGAGCAACGGCAGAAGCGCGTAGTTGATCCAGTTGGGAAGGGGTACGGAAGCGGTACTCATCAAAACCTCATGCGGCAATGCCGGCCATCATCAGGCCGAGTGTCTGTTCGCCGGTTTCCGGGCTCTTCTCGCCGACGATCTTGCCGGCGAACATCACCAGGATACGGTCGGAGAGCGAACGGATCTCGTCGAGTTCGACGGACACCAGAAGCACGGCCTTGCCGGCGTCGCGGGTCTCCACGATCCGGCGATGGATGAATTCGATGGCGCCGATATCGACGCCGCGGGTCGGCTGGCCGACGATAAGAAGTTTCGGGTCGCGCTCGATTTCGCGAGCGACGACGATCTTCTGCTGGTTGCCGCCGGAGAAGTTGGCGGTCTTGAGCCGTGGGTTCGGCGGCCGGATGTCGTATTTCTCGATCTCTTCGACGGCCGCCTTGCGGATGAGGTCGGGATCGAGGAACGGGCCTTTGCCGTAGCGCTGATCGCGGTGGTAGCCGAGAATGGCATTCTGGCTTTCCTCGAACGGCAGGATAAGGCCCATGTGATGCCGGTCTTCCGGGATATGGGCTAGACCGATGGAGCGCAGCTTCGCCGGATCATAGCCGGCGACCGGTTCGCCGCAAATGAAGATCTCGCCCGATGTCGGCTTGCGGATGCCGGTAATGGCTTCCAGCAGTTCGCTCTGGCCGTTGCCCGCCACGCCCGCTATGCCGACGATCTCGCCGGCCCGAACGTCGAAGGAGACGTTGTCGACCATGGTGACGCCGCGGCTGTCCTTGACGGTGAGGTTGCGCACCGAAAGATAGACGTCTCCCGGCTTGGCGCTGCCCTTTTCGACATGCAGCAGCACCCGTCGCCCGACCATCAGTTCGGCGAGTTCCTCCACCGTCGTCTCCGCCGTCTTGCGGGTTGCCACGATCTCGCCGCGGCGCATCACCGACACCGTGTCGGTGATCGCCATGATCTCCCGCAGCTTGTGGGTAATCAGGATCACGGTCTTGCCCTGGTCGCGCAGCACGCGCAGGATCTTGAACAGATGATCGGCCTCGGCCGGCGTCAGAACCCCGGTGGGTTCGTCGAGGATAAGGATCTCGGCGCCGCGATACATGGCTTTCAGGATTTCGACGCGCTGCTGCAGCCCGACCGGCAGTTCCTCGATGACTGCGTCCGGGTCGACCTCGAGCTCGTAATCGTCCTCGAGCTTCTTCAGCGCCGCGCGCGCCTTGTCCGTGCCCTTGCCGAGCAGGGCGCCGCCTTCGGCGCCGAGCATCAGGTTTTCAAGCACGGTGAAATTTTCGACCAGCATGAAGTGCTGGTGCACCATGCCGATGCCGGCGGCGATCGCCGACTGGCTGTCGCGAATCGCAACTGGCTTGCCGTCGATGTGTATGCTGCCGCTGTCGGCATGATAAAAGCCGTAAAGGATCGACATCAGCGTCGATTTTCCGGCTCCATTCTCGCCGATGATGCCGTGGATCGAACCCTTGGCCACGGTCAGGTTGATGTTCTTGTTGGCATGCACGGCGCCGAATTTCTTGTCGATGCCGATCAGCTCGATCGCCGGTGCCCGGTTCGTTTCGCTCATTCCAATCCCCCGGAGCGTTGCCCGCAAGCCTGCGGTGAACGCCCTCTTTTATGGATTTTTGAAGCAGCCCGCCCGTTTGATCGTCCCGCTTCCGGCGCGGACAGGATGCTCAAGACATGGAAAGGGCGCAAGACGGCCGATCATGCCGTCTTGCGCCCGTATCAGATCACTTCGGGCAGGAATTGTCCGACATGTAGTCATGGACCTTGATCGTGCCGGCAATGATGTCGGCCTTGGCCTTTTCGACCGCTGCCTTCATGTCGTCGGTAATCAGCTTGGCGTTGTTCTCGTCGAGGGCATAGGCAACACCGTCTTCCTTGACGCCGAGCGCTTGGACGCCGGCGGTGAACTTGTCGCCCTTGGCATCGGCATAGGCGTTGTACACGGCGAGGTCGACGCGCTTGACCATCGAGGTCAGAACCGAACCCGGATGCAGGTGGTTCTGGTTCGAATCGACGCCGATCGAAAGCTTGCCGTTGTCGGCGGCGGTCTGCAGCACGCCGAGGCCGGTGGCGCCGGCTGCCGCATAGATGACGTCCGCGCCCTGGTCGATCTGGTTCTTGGTGAGTTCACCCCCGCGAACCGGGTCGTTCCATGCCGCACCGGTGGTGCCGGTCATGTTCTGGAAGACCTGGATGTCGGCCTTGGCGGCGCGTGCGCCCTGCTCGTAGCCGCATTCGAACTTGCGGATCAGCGGGATGTCCATACCGCCGACGAAGCCGACCTTGCCGGTCTTCGAGGCGAGGCCAGCCAGGACGCCGACGAGATAGGAGCCTTCCTCTTCCTTGTAGACGACCGAGCGGACGTTCGGCAGATCGACGACGCTGTCGACGAGGACGAACTTGGTGTCAGGGAATTCGGCTGCGACCTTTTCGATCGCCGAGGTCCAGGCAAAGGAGACGGCAACGACCGGATTGTAGCCCTTGGATGCGAAGTTGCGGATCGCCTGTTCACCCTGGGTATCGCCGGTCGGCTCGAAATCGCGATACTCGATGCCGGTTTCCGCCTTGAACTTCTCTGCGCCGGCATAGGCCGCCTCGTTGAAGGACTTGTCGAATTTGCCGCCTGTGCCGTAGACGAGCGCCGGCTTGATGTCCGCGGCAAGCGCCGTGGCCGACATGGCGGTCAAGGCAAAGAGGCTCAAAAGGGTTTTTTTCATTGTGCAGCCCTGTTGTTGCTATTGATCTTGTTGGGTCCTCCCGCAAGCCCTTTGGAAGGCATGTCTGCGGAACCACCGACCCCCTCATCAAGGGCCTGGCTGCGCGCATCCTTGCATGGCTCATGGAAAAATTCACCAGATTTTTTTCATCCGGTAAAGGAATAGTGGAACCGCAGGATTTCCGGCGACGATTGCCGAAAATCCTGTCAGATCAATGAGCTTTCTGCCCTTGTCTTGGGCAGGGCGCTTATGCCGCGGGCGCGATTGGGCAGGAGACGCCGGTGCCGCGAAGACCGCAATAACCATCCGGATTTTTCGCCAGATATTGCTGGTGATAGTCCTCGGCATAATAGAAGGGACCGGCCGCCGCGATCTCGGTCGTCACCGTCATCTTCCGGCCGGACGCGATCAGCGCCTCCTGGAAGGCGTCGCGCATGCGGATCGCGGTGTCTATGTCGTCAGGGCTCTCGGCATAGATGGCCGAGCGGTAGGTCGTGCCGATGTCGTTGCCCTGACGCATGCCTTGCGTCGGGTCGTGCGCCTCGAAGAAGATCTTCAGCAGGGCTTCGAGTGTCACCTGTCCCGGGTCGTAGACGACCTTGACCACTTCGGTATGGCCCGTGAGCCCTGTGCAGGTTTCCTGATAGGTCGGGTTCGGGGTGATCCCGCCCTGATAGCCGGCGGCAGTCACCCAGACGCCGGGCGTGTTCCAGAGCAGGCGTTCAGCCCCCCAGAAGCAGCCCATGCCGAGATAGACCGTCTTCAGGCCCTCAGGATAAGGTCCCTTGAGCGGCCTGCCTGAGACGAAATGGGTCTCCGCGGTCGGGATCGGCTGGTCGCGGCCGGGCAGGGCCGTGTCCGGGGTGGGCATGGTGGTCTTCTTGTTGAACATGTCGATCAGGAACATTCTTGCCTCTCTCTGGCCGGTGAAGCGGCTTCTGGCTTTTCATGTCGCATATATAGGTACGGCGCACCGCCGCCGACAGGTCAGGCCGCAAAACGGCCGGCGGGCGAAGGCTTCCGGTAACCGATCATCCACAGCAGCAATGCCAGGAGCAGAAGCACGGCAAAAGCCGGTTGCGGCAGCAGCCAGGCCGAAATGATCTGCCAGACGGGCTTGCCTGCATAGGCTTCCACCAGGGACTGCGCGCCGACCAGAGTTGCAGGGCTAGTCTCCGCCCAGGTCGTGGCGAGCGGAGTGACGGCGACCTGCGAGATCGAGACAGACTCGATCGAATCGATCGTCGCCACGATCACTGCGAGGCAGAGGCAGAGGAAACTCAGGGCACGAAATACAAAGCGCAGCATTTCCATCTCCAGCTTTTGCCGAGAGGGACGGCGAAACGCACAGCACCCGCAGCCAGGCCCCCTTCCTGTCCGCGAAGAGCTAATAGATAGGTATTTGCGCGGACAAGTCAAAAATCTGTCAGATTTGGGTTGATCCGCGGAAATTCATCGGTATATATCGCGCCCGACCGGCTGCACTGCCCGATAGAGGCAGAGAGCTGTTAAGGACAGGTGGCCGAGTGGTTGAAGGCGCACGCCTGGAACGCGTGTATACGTGAAAGCGTATCGAGGGTTCGAATCCCTCTCTGTCCGCCATTTTATCTTCCAACATATTGATTTAACGTTGTTAAGCCGCTTGATGCGCGTGGTGCCCCACAAAACCACCCACATTACTTTTGGCTTTGCGTTGGCGGGTTGCCTTTGAGCGCAGCTTTGCGTTAACGCAGCCTATCGCCTATGGTTTCGGCAACGACCATATTGGGGCCGCAGAACGAACCCGCTGCGCGGGAGGGCGCCTGCG
>NZ_JAGGCS010000011.1 GCF_022884085.1 Paenirhizobium cremeum | reverse complement strand
TTAGAACGAAGAACTTCGTCGCCAGCAGCGCCGCCGCCCTCTCGTTCGGTGAGGCGGCTTATAGAACCGCTTTTTTGGCCAGTCAACAGGGTTTTGTCAAAAAACTGTCGTTTTCTGTAAGGCGCTGAAAAACAACAGAAAAAACTAATCCCTTCTATCGTCGGCCTCTTACACACCACGATAGCCGGTTTTCCCTGCGGGCGAGCCGGACGATTGCCGGCCAGGAAATGCAATCCTGGATTTCAAGCCTGTCTGAAGACGTCCATTTCGACGAAACAGAACACGGAAAACAGGCCGCGAAACAGGGTGGAATGAAAGAAAGAGGGATCGCCGCACAATGCGAACTCGAACATTCGCGGCGACGTCCTTAGAAAGCGCCATCGGTGTTGTCCGATGGCGGACTATGAGCGCTCGCCCCTCGGAAGGGCCAGTGCCGCCGATATTCCCGATCGGTCGGCCTATATATGGAGAAGGGGCTTCCGGGGCCCCTCTCCCGGCTCGCTTCCTAGCCGTTGGTAATCATGATGAGGATGACGAACATCGCCGGAACAGCCGCCAGTGCCGGGATGATGATTGCCGGATAACCGAAGGCAAGGATCGCCAGCAACCAGAGAAGCAGCAGGTTGACGATGAACAGGACCTTCGCCGTTGTGGGGCCGTAGATCGCCTCCTTCAGCATCCAGCCGAAAACCGGCACATGATAGATCATCTTCGCAATCATCGAATTTTCCTTTCCCGGCAACGCCCGCAGGTTTGATTTTTATCATTTCAGTAGTGGCCCGCGTCGCTGGCGGCAATGCGTCAAATTGCCATTTGCCAAGCCTGACGCCCATGGCGACACAACAAGATGCGTTCGATGATCGCCATCGCGCATCCGACCATTTGATAGGCGCCCTCCGCGTGACGCTTCTGGACATGCTCCGCGGGATTACCCTATGAATGTCGAGATGATGGTTCCACCCGATCCGACAGTGAGGGTGGACGAAGAGGGAATGCGGTGAGGACTACCCATCAGGGGCCGAAACCGCGGCTGCCCCCGCAACTGTGAGCGGAGAGCGACGTCCTGAAGGCCATTGGTCGCAAGACCGATAAGGCGGACCGAGCCTTGACCCGCGAGCCAGGAGACCTGCCATCATTTTCGCCGAAACAACGGCACTTCACTCCAGCCGCGCGGTGGGCGCGGGAGAAAGGAAACGAACATGCATATTGAACCCGGCGTCGTCGACGGCGCAAAGATTGTCTTGAGCTATGCCACAGCGGCCGCGTCATTCGGCCTTGTTGCCAAGATGGCGCGTGACACCATCCTCCGCGATGCTGGCTTTGGCGCCCTGGCCGGTCGAAGCCTGATCGCCACCGCCCTGGTCTTCAGCTTTTTCGAGATTTTGCCTCACTATCCCGTCGGCGTTTCCGAGGTGCACCTGATCCTCGGCTCGACGCTCTATCTGATGTTCGGCGCAGGCGCCGCATCGATCGGACTGGCTCTAGGCCTCCTGATCCAGGGCTTTTTCTTCGCCCCCTTCGATCTCCCGCAATACGGCATGAACGTCACGACACTGATTGTTCCGCTATGGGCCGTGAGTGAGTTGGCCAAGAGGGTGGTGCCGTCGCGCAAGGCCTATGTCGATGTCACCTATCTGCAGGCCTTGTCGCTATCGACAGCCTACCAGGCCGGCATCGTTACATGGGTCGCCTTCTGGGCCTTCTATGGTCAGGGGCTCAGTGCGGAAAACCTGCAGAATGTCGCTGCGTTCGGCGGCGCCTACATGACGGTCATCATCCTCGAGCCTCTGGCCGACCTCGCGGTTCTGGCGATCGCCAAGTCCCTCGCGCGCCTGACGAAGACTACGTTCTTTTACAACCGTCTGCACCACGCCGCTGCGTGACGTTTCACCGATGACTGTTGAAGCGCATGGCCCTGCCATGCGCTTTTTCTTTGAAAATTCCGACGCCGTGCGCTAGGCGGCAGATATCGGCCCCGCTTGAGCCCGTGCCGCAACCGAGTGACCATTCGCGAAAAGGGGAAAGCCTTGCGCATTCTTTCGGAAGCCCATTTTCCTGAACTTCCAAACTACTATCGCGGCAAGGTGCGCGAGAACTACGACCTCACGGACGGACGGCGCATCATTATCTCCACCGACCGGTTGAGCGCCTTCGATCGCATCCTGACCTGCATTCCGTATAAGGGGCAGGTGCTGACCCAGACGGCGCGATACTGGTTCGAGCAGACGAAGGACATCTGCCCCAACCATGTCCTCGATTACCCCGATCCGAATGTCGTGATCGGCAAGCGCCTGGACATTCTGCCGGTGGAGATCGTCGTACGCGGTTATCTGGCCGGCACCACCGGTACCTCCATCCTGACGCTCTACAAGAAGGGCCAGCGGACCATGTACGGCGTGACCCTGCCGGATGGGATGCGCGACAATCAGGTTCTGCCGCACCCGATCATAACGCCGACGAGCAAGGCGTTCGACGGCGGCCATGACGAGCCGCTGACGCCAGAGCAGATCGTCTCCGAGGGACTGCTGACCCGTCAGCAGTGGGATAAAGTATCAGGCTATGCCCTTGCCCTTTTTGCCTGCGGTCAGAAGCTTGCAGCGGAACGCGGTCTCATCCTGGTCGATACGAAATATGAATTCGGCACGGATGCCGAAGGCAACATCCTGCTTGCCGACGAAATCCACACGCCCGACAGCAGCCGCTACTGGATCGCGGACAGCTATCCGGCAAGCTTCGAGAGCGGCAAACGGCCGGAGAGCTTCGACAAGGACTTCATCCGCGCCTGGGTCGCCGAACGTTGCGATCCCTACAAGGATGACATTCCGGCGATCCCGCAGGAACTGGTCGAACAGACATCAAAGGTCTACATAAAGGCTTATGAAGCGATCACCGGCCAGGATTTCATTCCGGACGATCATGGTGAAACACCGCGTGACCGCGTCAAGGAAAATCTGGCGGCCTATTTTCCGCGGAAGTGAGAACGCGTGTCCGAAGCATACAAGGCACACCAAAAGATGACAGGTTCGGCGCCGCCGGCGGCCAAGGAGCGGCAACCCCGCCGCATGCGTCGGCCGGCCGGCCAGACCCGAGAGGATATCCTCAACACGGCGGAGGAGCTTTTCCGCACCCGCGGTTACGCCAATGCGGCAATCGTCGACATCGCGCATGCGCTCGGCATGTCGCCGGCAAACGTCTTCAAGCATTTCCACTCCAAGGCCAGCCTGGTCGACGCAATCGCCGCACGCCATATGGAGACGAAATACAAGGGTCTCGCATCTCTCGACGACAATCACCCGGCATGCGAGAGACTATTGGCGCTGGCGCGCCATCTGATGGCCAGCCATCGGCGCGACCTCGAGGAAAACCCCTATATTTTCGAAATGATCCTGCTGACCGCGAAGGACGATCTGCGATGCGGCCACCGCTATCGCGACATCGTGCGCGCGGCCCTTGAAACGATTATTGTCGATGGCTGCCGGAAGGGCGAATTTGCGCCGCAGGATAGCACTCGGGCCGCCGAAGCGGCATTCTACGCCCTCGCCTGCGTGCTTCATCCCATCATGATCGCCAACGAGAAGCCCGACATATTGGCAACACGTTGCGAAGAAGTTGTCCGCCTGATCAATGCTGCACTGCAAACCGCACTTGATAAGTGACGAACTTTAACATACGTCACTTCGCATGCCGTCTCCCGGCGGCGAGTCCCGTGACTATTTCGTCACACACGGCGCCAACAATAAAAATTAACGAGAGTTAATTTCACCGTTGCGCAGAGGTGCTATAGCGATGCGTCATGGACCGTCTCAATTTCGACCTGGAAAAGACCATGAAACGACGCATTCAGCTGACCTCGGCAATCATGTTGCTCACCGCCGTCATCGCCGGTTGCAGTGATTCCGGCACATCGGGGCAGAATGCAGCCGGAGCGGAAGGCGCCCAGCGCCCGCCTTCGCCCGTCAGCGTCGTCGTCATGAAGAAGGCCGAGCATCCGCTGACCAGCCTGCTGCCGGGTCGCGCCGACGCATTCCAGACGGCGGATATCCGCCCGCGCGTCAGCGGCGTCATCAAGCAGATCGCCTTCAAGGAAGGCAGCGAGGTCAAGCAGGGCGATCTTCTCTATAAGATCGAAGACGATACCTATCGCGCGGAAGTGGCCCAGGCGCAGGCAAGCCTTGCCAAGGCCGAGGCAAGTGTCCCGACCGCTCAGTCCAACCTCGCCCGCTACGAACGGCTGGTCAACAGCGGCGCCACCCAGATCGAATATGAAAACGCCAAGGTGACCCTGCTGCAGGCCCAGGCGGATGTCGCCCAGGCAAAGGCTGCCCTGAATGCCGCCGAGATCAATCTGGCCCTCACCGATGTCAAGGCGCCCTTCGAAGGCGTGACCAGCGCATCGGCATTCTCGATCGGTAACGTGGTCACGGCCAACCAGTCCGACAAGCTCGCGACATTGCGCCGCCTCGACCCGATCTATATCGAGCTGACGGAATCGAGCGCCAATCTTCTGCGTCTGCGCGAAGCCATCTCCGCCGGTCGGGTCAACCAGCCCGGCGGCCAGATCGCCGATATCCGCCTGACCATGGAGGACGGCACCCAGTATCCGATTATCGGCAAGCTCGACATGTCGGAAATGGCGGTCAGCGAGACGACCGGAACCTTCTCGATCCGCGCCGTTTTCGACAACCCGGATAACCTCATCCTGCCCGGCATGTACGTGCGTGCAAGCGTCACCGTCGGCAAGGAAAACGGATACCTCATTCCCCAGCGTGCAGCGACCCGCAACGCCCGCGGCGAGCTCACCGCCAAATTCGTCAACGCCCAGAATGTCGTTGAGACGCGCGTATTCGAGCAGAGCAGCGTTTCCGGCAACAACTGGCTGGTGGCCGATGGCATCGCCGACGGCGACAAGCTGATCGTCGATGGTTTCCAGTGGATCGGCGACGGCGCAACCGTCGCGCCGGTGGAAGCGACGGTAGATGAAAACGGCTTCGTTGTCGAAGCACCCAAGGCGCCGGAAGCAGCCCCGGCTGCAAAGCCGTGATCGCGCGGCTTTTCGGGCAGCAACCAGGCGCGAAGGGATAACCAATGGCCAAGTTCTTCATACATCGACCGATCTTCGCCTGGGTGATCGCCATCGTGATCATGCTGGGCGGCGCTCTGGCGATCTCGACCCTGTCGATTTCACAGTATCCGGAAATCGCGCCGACGACCGTTCGCATCTCTGCGACGTATAACGGTGCGAGCGCCGAGACGGTCGAAAAATCGGTCACCACCATCATCGAGGACGGTATGACCGGCCTCGACGACCTCACCTATATGACCTCGTCCTCCAGTACCGGACGGGCGACCGTGACGCTGACCTTCGGCAACAGCATCGAGCCGGACATCGCCCAGGTGCAGGTGCAGAACAAGCTGCAGCTGGTGCAGTCGCAGCTCCCTGACGTCGTGCAGACCGCCGGCATCGAGGTGACACGCTCGACGTCGAGCATCCTTCTTGTCGGCGCGCTCGTCTCCACCGACGCAAAGCGCAGCCCCGTCGAACTCGGCGACATCTTCTCCACCCAGATCGAAGACCAGATCAAGCGTCTCGAAGGTGTCGGCAGCATTCAGGTCTTCGGTACGGGCTACGCCATGCGCGTCTGGCTCGATCCCTTCAAGCTGAACAAGTTCCAGCTGACGCCAAACGACGTCACCACCGCCATCGAGGCCCAGAATACGCAGGTATCCGTCGGCTCGATCGGTGCGCAGCCGGTTGCGCCCGGACAGCAGCTGAACGTAACGGTAACCGCACAGAGCCAGCTCCAGACCGTTTCCGACTTCGAATCGATCATTCTGAAGGTCGAGACCGACGGCGCAACCGTCCGCCTGAGCGACGTCGCCCGCATCGAGATCGGCCAGGAAAGCTATTCGACCAACACCCGTTCGAACCGCAATCCTGCAACCGGCTTCGCCGTCAACCTTGCCACCGGCGCCAACGCGCTCGATACGGCGGCCCGCGTCAAGACGGCGCTGGCCGCGGTCGCCCCGTCGCTGCCGGAAAACGTGGTCATCACCTATCCGTATGACACGACGCCCTTCGTACAGCTCTCCATCGAGAAGGTGGTGCATACGCTGATCGAAGCGATCGTGCTCGTCTTCTTCGTGTTGCTCATCTTCCTGCAGAACCTGCGCGCGACTTTCATTCCGATGATCGCCGTTCCGGTCGTTCTTCTGGGCACGTTCGGAATCCTGGCGCTGACAGGCTATTCGATCAATACGCTCACCATGTTCGCCATGGTGCTGGCGATCGGCCTGCTCGTCGACGACGCCATCGTGGTCGTCGAAAACGTCGAGCGCATTATGTCCGAGGAGCACCTGTCGCCGCTGGAGGCGACGGAAAAATCCATGGGCGAGATCACGGGCGCCATCATCGGTATCGCGCTCGTGCTCACTGCCGTGTTCATTCCGATGGCCTTCTTCGGCGGGTCCACCGGCATTATCTATCGCCAGTTTTCCGTGACCATTGTCTCGGCGATGCTGTTGTCCGCCGTTGTCGCCGTGGTCCTGACGCCGGCGCTCTGCGCCACCATGCTGAAGCCGATGGACCACACCAAGGAAAAGCGCGGCCCGGCAGCCTGGTTCAACAGAAACTTCGACCGCACCACCAACGGCTACGTCTCGACGATCGGTTACCTTTTGAAGCGTCCGCTGCGTGTCATGGTGATGTTCGCGATCGTCATCGGCGGCTGCGCATGGATTTTCGCGCGCCTGCCGAGTTCCTTCCTCCCGCAGGAAGATCAGGGCGTTCTCATGACGATCGTGCAGCTTCCGAACGGCGCGACGCAGGCCCGCACCGAGGAAGTCATCAAGAAAATCGAGAACTATTATCTCGACAAGGAAAAGGATGCGGTCAAGGACGTCTTCGCCGTCGCCGGCTTCAGCTTCGTCGGCCAGGGCCAGAACTACGCCATGGTTTTCGCCAAGCTGAAGGACTTCGACGAACGCAAGGCACCCGATCTGGCCGCATCCGCCATCGTCCGGCGCGCCATGGGCTACTTCTTCACCATTCGGGACGCCCAGGTATTCCCGCTGCAGCCTCCGGCCATTCCGGGCCTCGGCAATTCCAGCGGCTTCTCGATGTATATCGTGGATAGCGGCAACACGGGAACGGACGCACTGACGGAAGCCTCCAAGAAGCTTATCGGCCTCGGAACCACCAATGCGAAGATCAGTTCTCTGCGTTCCAACAGTCCCGACGCCGAAAGCCAGCTCAAGATCCTGCTCGACCAGGAAAAGATGGGCGCCATGGGTCTCGACCTTGCGACCGTCAATTCGATGCTGTCGACGATCTTTGCCGGCCGGGACGTCAACGATTTCACGCTCAACAGCGAACTGAAGCCTGTCTACGTTCAGGGCGACGCGCCCTATCGCATGCAGCCCGACGACCTGACGCACTGGTATGCGCGCAATACGGACGGCGAGATGGTCCCCTTCTCCGCCTTCAGCCAGGTCGAATGGGTTGGCGGCGCGCCGACGCTTGCACGCTTCAACGGCACGAGCGCCATCTCGCTGGAAGGTTCGGGCGGAGCAGGTGTCAGCTCCGGCGACGCAATGGATGAGATGGAGCGGCTGACGACCAGCCTGGGAGGCGGTTATACGGTCGCCTGGCAGGGCATTTCCTATCAGGAACGCCTGTCCGGCTCGCAGGCGCCTGCCCTTTATGCGCTGTCGGTTCTGATCGTGTTCCTCTGCCTTGCAGCACTCTATGAAAGCTGGTCCATCCCGTTCTCGGTTATCATGGCCGTGCCGGTCGGTGTTCTCGGCGCTCTCGCCGCGGCCTATTATTTCGGCCAGGCAAATGACGTCTACTTCAAGGTCGGCCTGCTGACGACGATCGGTCTCGCCGCGAAAAACGCGATCCTTATCGTGGAATTCGCCAAGGATCGCATGGTGGGCGGCACCAGCCTGATCGACGCGACGCTCGAGGCAGCCCGCCTGCGTCTGCGCCCGATTATCATGACCTCGCTGGCCTTCATTCTCGGCGTGGTGCCTCTTGCCATCGCCACTGGCGCGGGTTCTGCTGCCCAGAACTCGATCGGCATTGGCGTCCTTGGCGGCATGCTGGCCGCAACGGGCCTCGGCATCTTCTTCGTGCCGTCGTTCTTCGTGGTCGTCCGGAAACTCACAACCCGTGCAAAACCGAAAGAAACACTGTCATGACGATATGGTTATCGTTACGTTAAACAGATATTTACCATAATTGATTCCTCATTGAACGATAGGCGCGGCAACCGACGAAAATGACGACGCGCCTGCCGCGCGACGCAACCGAGCAAACACTAGGATAGTATGATGGTATCCATTCGCGTAGCCGCCCCCCTTGCACTGCTTCTGCTGTCGGGTTGCGTCACCGGTCCGGATCACAAGGCCCCGGAAATGCCCCTGCCGGCAAAATTCGGCGAAGGTGGCTCCAAGAGCACCGGCGATGTGGCCATGGCCCCCTGGTGGACGGCCTTCAACGACAAACGGCTCAATGCCTATGTCGAAGAAGGTCTGAACCAGAATCTTGACATTCTTCAGGCAATGGAACGCATCACCTCCGCGGAAGCGAATGTGACGGTGGCCGGCGCCGGCGCTCTGCCCAGCCTGGACGCCAGCGCCGACGAAACCGTGAGCGGCGCCGATGGCAGCTTCAGCTCCCAGGACACGCGCTCGACCACCAGCGGCGGCCTCAGCGTATCCTGGCTGCTCGATCTCTTCGGCCAGTACAAGCGCGCGAAGGAAGGAGCCAAGGCTTCGCTCGACAGCGCCTATGCAAGCGCCGACGTCGCCAGGCTCTCCTACCTGTCGGATCTGACGACCTCCTACATCAACGCCCGCTACTATCAGGAGCGCATCGCCATCGCCAAGAAGAACCTGGCATCGCGGCGCGAAACCCTGGAACTCACCAAGCTGCAGCTCGAAGCCGGCGCGGCCTCGCGTCTCGACGTGGTGCAGTCGGAAGGTCTGGTCAACTCCACGCTGGCCGACCTGCCCGGTCTGGAAACCAATTTCCGCCAGTCGGCCCATCACATCGCGACGCTGCTCGGCAAACCCGCTTCTGCACTCGTTTCCGAACTGCAGAAGGGTGCCCCACAGCCGGTCGCGAGGCGCAGCGTCAATGCCGGCGTCCCGGCCGACCTGATCCGCAACCGCCCGGACATCCGCAAGGCAGAGCGTGACCTCGCCGCAGCCGTCGCCGAAATCGGCGTCGCCGAGGCCCAGCTTTATCCGACGATCACTTTGGGCGGCTCTATCACCCCGTCCTACATCTCGACCAAGCCGCTGAAGGGTTCCTTCACCTCCTGGTCCTTCGGTCCGAGCCTGTCTCTGCCGATCCTGGATGGCGGCCGCCTGAAGGCCAATGTCGACATCGCCGAATCCTCGGCTCGTGAGTCCTACCTCGCCTGGAAGTCCACCGTGCTGAATGCCGTAGAGGAAGTCGAAAACGCGCTGGCCGCCGTGAACCGCGACAGCCAGACGGTTTCGGCCCTGGCCGCAACGGTTCGCTCCTACGAGGAAGCCCTGCAGCTTTCGACCGCAAGCTATCGTGATGGCGCTTCGTCGCTGCTCGACGTGCTCGATGCCCAGCGTTCGGTATCGAGCGCGCAAGCCAGCCTCGCACAGGCGGTCCAGCAGATGGCAGCGGACTACGTTACGCTCAATGTCGCCATTGGTGGCGGCTATGCCTTCGAGACCAAGAAGGCAGCGACCAACTGAGGATAGCGGCCTCCTGACAATTCAAAACCCGGCGGTCCCGTCAGTTCCGCCGGGTTTTTCGTTTCTCGGGACAATAAAGGCTCGCTCGAGGCCAGGGCCGGCCAGAACTCGGTGTTTCTCAGAAGGTTGCGGGCGTATTGATCCAGATGAGCACCGTCTCGCCGTCCGACGTGTTGTGCCAGGAATGCGGCCTGCGGCTTTCGAAATAGAAGCTGTCGCCGGCGTTGAGTTCGAAGAACCGGTCGCCGTCCAGGATAATCTCGAGACGGCCGGAAAGCACATAGATAAACTCCTCACCCTCGTGCTGGTAGGCTCCCTCGCTTGAAGCGCCCGGAGCGAGCTGGAACCGGTTGCATTCCATCTGGTTGCGCCCTTCGGCCAAGACTTGGATCGTCACCCCGGACGATGTCGTCGGCCATCGCGGCCACCGGCCATCCCGGATGAGAGATTCGCCGCCCTCCCGCTGTTCCTGGCCGCTGAGATTTGCAATCGTCGTCCCGAGCAGGCTCGCCACCGCGTGCAAGGCGGTGAACGACAGGCCGTGCGAGGTTCGCTCGAACGTGGAAAGCTGCGAGACGGACACTCCCGTAGCCTGCGCGACCGCTTCCAGCGTCTTTCCGGCATCACGCCGCAGCCGCCGTACTTTCTGGCCGACAGCGATTTCCGCGGTCTCCGCTCCCTCGTCCTCCACAACCTCGGCCGGGTCGCTTTCGGCTGTCGGGGCAGGCCCATCGCGAAGGTTCTCGCGGATGGCCGCGGGATTGAGCCCCTTCTCGCTCCGGAGCCAGGCGATGGTCTTCAGCCGTTCGACAAGCGCGAGATCGTAGAGCCGCTGGCCCGAAGGCGTGCGGATCGGCTGGATCAGTTCCTGGGTTTCCCAAAGCCTGAGCGTCGAGGGGGAAACGCCCGCCATCCTGGCGGCTTCGGCAATCTTGAAACGGATGTCATCCATGGAGACCGGCCCTGTCAGCGCATTGTCATTGCCATGCGTGATAAATGCGACAAACCATATTGCAAGTCTACAGAAAAAATGTAGGAAATATGCAAACCTCGCCATCGCTAGGAATCCGACGTCGAAGGTCAACCGCTTACCAAAGGGAATCCGAGAATGAAAAACTCCGAAATCGCAGCTCGCAAGGACGCGGCCATTTCCCGTGGCGTCGGCATGACGACGCAGATCTATGCTGCCAAGGCAGAGAATGCGGAGATCTGGGACGTCGAAGGCAATCGCTACATCGACTTCGCTGGCGGCATCGCCGTTCTCAACACCGGCCATCGCCATCCCAAGGTCATCGAGGCGGTGAAAAAGCAGCTCGACGCCTTCACCCACACCTGCCATCAGGTCATGCCCTATGAGAACTATGTCGCGCTGGCCGAACGCCTGAACAAGCTCGTTCCGGTTTCCGGACCCAAGAAGACGATCTTCACCACCACGGGTGCCGAAGCCGTCGAAAACGCCGTCAAGATCGCCCGCGCCGCCACCGGCCGCAATGCCGTCATCGCCTTCACCGGCGCCTTTCACGGACGCACCTTCATGGGCATGACCCTGACCGGCAAGGTCGTTCCCTACAAGGTCGGTTTTGGCCAGATGATGGGCGACGTCTTCCACGTTCCCTTCCCGATCGAGATGCATGGCATCAGCGTCGAGGAGTCGCTCGACGTTCTAGATAAGCTGTTCAAAGCCGATGTCGACCCCAAGCGGGTGGCAGCGATCATCCTGGAACCGATCCAGGGCGAAGGCGGTTTCTATGAAGTGCCGCGCGCGCTGATGAAGGCCGTCCGCCAGATCTGCGACGAACACGGCATGCTGTTGATCGCCGATGAAGTGCAGACCGGTTTCGCCCGTACCGGCAAGCTCTTCGCCATGGAACACCATGATGTGTCGCCGGACCTCGTAACGATGGCAAAGAGCCTTGCCGGCGGCTTCCCGCTTTCGGCCGTCACCGGTCGCGCCGAACTGATGGACGTTCCCGGCCCCGGCGGCCTCGGCGGCACCTACGCCGGAAACCCCCTGGCGATCGCTGCCGCCCATGCCGTTCTCGACGTCATCGAGGAAGAAAAGCTGTGCGACCGCGCCAACCAGCTCGGCAGCCGCCTAAAGCAACGCCTCCAGGCGCTGCGCGCAGACATTCCGCAGATCTCCGACATCCGTGGACCGGGCTTCATGGTTGCCGTCGAATTCGGCCAGCCGGGCTCCGTCAAGCCGGATGCGGATTTCACCAACGCCGTTCGCCTGAAGGCGCTGGAAAAGGGTCTGGTTCTGCTCACCTGCGGCGTCTATGGTAACGTCATCCGCTTCCTGTCGCCGATCACCATCCAGGACGACGTCTTCAACGAAGCCCTCGATATCATCGAAACCTCCCTCCGCGAATGCGCAGCAAAGGCCAAGGCATGACCATATCCACCCTTCTCACCTCGAAGCTGAAGGACGCGTCGCTCGCCACCGACAAGACGCTCGTCGGCACCGAATGGGTGTCGGCAAGCGAGAGCGGCAAGACCTTCGAAGTGACCAATCCCTCGACAGGCGATGTGATCGCCACCTTGCCGGATCTCGGCAAGGTGGAAGTCGCCCGCGCCATCGACGCCGCCTATGTCGCGCAGAAGGCATGGGCGAAGAAGACGGGCAAGGAACGTGCTGCGGTCCTTCGCAAGCTCTTCGATCTGATGGTCGCCAATGCCGATGACCTTGCCACCATCCTGACCATGGAAATGGGCAAGCCGTGGCCGGAAGCCCGCGGAGAAATCCTCTACGGCGCATCCTATGTCGAATGGTTCGGCGAAGAAGCCAAGCGCGTCTATGGCGACACGATCCCGGGCCACCAGGCCGACAAGCGGATCATCGTCATCAAGCAGCCGGTCGGCGTCGTCGGTGCGATCACGCCGTGGAACTTCCCGAACGCCATGCTCGCCCGCAAGATGGCGCCGGCGATTGCGGTCGGTTGCGCCATGGTCTCGAAGCCGGCGGCCCAGACGCCGCTTTCTGCTCTCGCCATGGCCATCCTTGCCGAGCGCGCAGGCGTGCCGGCCGGCGTGTTCTCCGTACTGACATCGACGGACGCAGCCATGGTCGGCCAGGAGCTTTGCGCAAACGACAAGGTGCGCAAGCTCACCTTCACCGGCTCGACCAATGTCGGCAAGATACTGATGCGCCAGGGTGCGGACCAGATCCTCAAGCTCGGCCTCGAACTCGGCGGCAACGCCCCGTTCATCGTCTTCGACGACGCCGATCTCGATGCCGCTGTCGAAGGCGCGATGATCTCCAAGTACCGCAATGCCGGCCAGACCTGCGTCTGCGCCAACCGCCTCTACGTTCAGGCCAACGTCTACGACGCCTTTGCGAAGAAGCTTGCGGAACGCGTCGGTAAGATGAAGGTCGGCGACGGCTTTGCCGAAGGCGTCACCACCGGCCCGCTGATCGACAAGAACGCCCTGAAGAAGGTCGAGGAACACGTCGCCGACGCCGTTTCCAAGGGCGCCAAGGTCGAACTCGGCGGTAAACCGGCTCCCCAGGGCGGCCTGTTCTTCGAACCGACCATCCTGACCGGCGTGACGCCCGACATGCGCGTCTCCACCGAAGAGACCTTCGGTCCCGTCGCCCCGCTCTTCAAGTTCGAAACCGAAGAAGAAGTCATCGAGATGGCCAACAACACCGAATTCGGCCTCGCCTCCTACTTCTACTCGAAGGATGTGGCGAAGATCTTCCGTGTGGCGGAAGCGCTGGAATACGGCATGGTCGGCATCAATACCGGCCTGATCTCCACCGAAACGGCACCCTTCGGCGGCATCAAGCAGTCCGGCCTCGGTCGCGAAGGCTCCAAATACGGGATCGATGACTATACCGAGATCAAGTACATGTGCCTCGGCGGCATCGAATAAGCTGCAGTACCTATCCTGAAACGAAGATCCCCGGCTTTGACCGGGGATCTTTGTATTCCCCATAACAAAAGCCCGGCACCATCGGCACCGGGCTTTTCGATATCCGGATCGAGCGGAAGATCAGTTCTTCGCGCGTTCGACGTAGGAGTTGTCTTCGGTCGCGATGACGACGCGGGTACCGGCGTCGATATGCGGCGGCACCAGGGTGCGGATGCCGTTCGAAAGCATGGCCGGCTTGTAGGAGGACGATGCGGTCTGACCCTTGACGACCGGCTCGGTCTCGACGATCTCGAGCGTGACGTGACGCGGCAGTTCGACGGCCAACGGAACGCCTTCATGGATCGACAGGACGCAGGTCATGCCTTCCTGCAGATAGGCCTTCTGGTCACCCATGGTCTCGACGTCGACGACGACCTGGTCATAGCTTTCCGGGTTCATGAAATGGAAGCCCTCGCCGTCCTCGTAGAGGAACTGGAAGTTCAGGTCTTCGACGAAAGCGCGCTCAACCTGCTCGGTGGTGCGCCAGCGCTCGGACACCTTCACACCGTCAACGATGCGGCGCATGTCGACCTGGGTGACCGGCGTGCCCTTGCCGGGATGGAAGTTCTGGGCGGTGAGCACGACGTAGAGCTTGCCGTCGACTTCGAGGACATTGCCCTTGCGGACGGAAGAAGCGATGATCTTGACCATGGGAATTCCTTGTATCTGCCTGTGAGCCGTCGTAAAGGACGACCCGCCGTCCGTATGACGTCTTCAAATTTCTTGGGCGCAACTAACCTAAAATCGGCGAAATAGCCAGCCCGTGTTGCAACAAGGACAGAGAAAGCCTGAATGAGCGTTCGCAGCCCCGCCTCTCCTTCCTGGTGGATGCCTTCGATCCATGCGGATCGCAGGCCCTTCCTTCTCGGGCGGAACGCAATTCAGGCAGCGTTGCGCGGCTATTTCGCCGCTCGCGACTTCATCGAGGTCGACACCGCCACGCTGCAGGTTTCTCCCGGTAACGAGGCGCATCTGCATGCCTTTGCGACCGAGGCGATCGGCAACGACGGCGAGGCGGCACCACTTTACCTGCACACCTCGCCCGAATTCGCCTGCAAGAAGCTGCTGGCGGCAGGCGAACCGCGGATCGCCTGCTTCGCCCATGTCTATCGCAACCGCGAACGCGGACCGCTGCATCATCCCGAATTCACCATGCTGGAATGGTACCGCACCGGTGAGAGCTATGAGCGGCTGATGACGGATTGTGCTAAAATCCTTGCACTCGCAGCCGACGTTGCGAAGACCAGCCGTTTTGTCTTCCGCAACGGCGAATGCGACCCCTTTGCCGAGCCGGAAAGACTGTCGGTCGCCAGTGCTTTCGAGCGCTACGCGGGAATCGATCTCCTCTCCTCGGTGGAGCCGGGCGGCGCGACGGATCGCGAGCGCCTCGCCGCGGAGTTGAAGCGAACCGGCATTCGCATCGCCGAAGACGACACATGGGCCGACCTTTTCAGCCGTGTGATCGTGGAAAAGGTGGAGCCGCATCTCGGTTTCGGCCGTGCCACCATTCTCGATGAATATCCGGTTGCCGAAGCTGCCCTTGCACGTCCGTCCGCCCGCGACCCGCGCGTTGCCGAACGCTTCGAACTCTATGTCTGCGGCGTCGAACTCGCCAACGCCTTCGGGGAGCTCACGGATGCAACCGAACAGCGCCGCCGCTTCCAGGCCGAGATGGCGGAAAAGCAGCGTATCTACGGCGAGACCTATCCGCTGGACGAGGATTTCCTTGATGCGCTGGCGATCATGCCGGAAGCCTCCGGCGTCGCGCTCGGCTTCGATCGTCTTGTGATGCTGGCAACCGGCGCACTGAGGATCGAACAGGTCATGTGGGCTCCGGTCGCGGAGGTCACCCGTTGAGCGCAAACACCCTGCGCACCGTCGACGATCTCGTCGCCTCCGGGCTGCTGCCGGCCTCCGACGCTTCCGGCATCCGACAGGTCGCGGATCGCTATGCCGTCGCGCTGACGCCGACGGTCGTCAACCTGATCGACCCGGCGGACCCGGCAGACCCGATTGCCGCCCAGTTTGTACCGACATCAGCCGAGTTGATTGAAGCCGAAGGCGAACGGGACGACCCGATCGGCGATCACGCTCATACGCCCGTCGAAGGCATCGTTCACCGCTATCCCGACCGGGTGCTGTTGAAGGCCGTGCATGTCTGCCCGGTCTACTGTCGCTTCTGCTTCCGTCGTGAGATGGTTGGACCACAGGGAGACGGCAACCTGAGCTCGGAAAAGCTCACCGCAGCCCTCGACTATATCCGCAGCCATGACGAGATCTGGGAAGTGATCCTGACCGGCGGCGACCCGCTGGTGATGTCGCCTCGCCGGCTCCGCACCATCATGGTCGAGCTCGCCTCGATGCCGCATGTGAAGATCGTCCGCATTCACAGCCGCGTGCCCGTCGTCAATCCTGACAGCATCGCTGCCGAACTGATCGAGGCGCTGAAGGCCGGCGAAAAGACCGTCTATCTGGCACTCCACGCCAACCATCCGCGCGAGATGACAAAGGCGGCACGGGAGGCCTGCGGCCGGCTAGCCGACGCGGGGATCGTTATGGTCAGCCAGAGCGTGCTGCTTCGCGGCGTCAACGACGATCCTGAAATTCTGGCGGAACTGATGCGCGCTTTCGTCGAGGCCCGGGTCAAACCATATTACCTGCATCATCCCGACATGGCGCCCGGAACAGGGCACTTTCGACTGCCGATCTCCGAGGGGCAGGCCATCATGCGCAAGCTTCGCGCCCGGGTCTCGGGCCTCTGCATTCCGACCTATATTCTCGACCTGCCGGGCGGTCACGGCAAGGTCGCGGTCGGCGAAGGCGCCATCCACGAAACGGATGAAGGCGTTTTCGAAATACTGGACCGAAATGGGACAACCCATCGCTATCCTTGAGCGACGGGGGCAAAACCGCCACGGCAAGTTTCCTCCTGTGAAAGACTTTTCCGGACCCCTTCATACAATTCCTTCAAATTGATGAGAGGTAATCACGTTTGTTTAACTACGTGACTTAGCGGAATCTTATGCCCTGCTGCAGTAAAAATTCCCCGAAATTTTGAAATTCATGTAAAGGAAGGGGAGAAACATGAACGAAACCATTCGTTCTCTGCTGGCCAAGGTTGGTGGACTGTCAATATCCGTCGAAGCGATTTCCGATGAGGCCGATCTCTATGCGGCCGGTCTTTCATCCTTCGCCTCCGTGCAATTGATGCTTGGCCTTGAAGAGGCCTTCGATCTGGAATTCCCCGACCACCTGCTCAACCGCAAATCCTTCGCCAGCATCGCCGCGATCGAGGCCACTCTCTCGACGATTCTGGAAGACAGAAAGGTCGCGTAATGGACCTCTCGGCAAGATCGATCGACAAGAGCCTGAAAAGCAGGGTGACACGCGTTGCGGCCGTGGCGGCCGCCTACGCAGATGACGTCGACAAGGCGGGACGCTTTCCGCGCGAGGCAATCGATGCCATGAAGGCGGAACGCCTGCTCGGCATCATGATCCCGGTCGAATTCGGTGGCGAGGGGATTTCCCACGCCGAGATCGCCGAGGCCTGCACCCTGCTGGCGCAATCCTGCGCATCGAGCGCGATGATCTTCGCCATGCACCAGATCAAGACGTCGAGCCTCGTCTCCCATGGTAAGGACGCCGAATGGCATCGCGCCTTCATGCACCGCGTCGTCGCCGAACAGCTCCTGCTCGGCTCCGCCACCACGGAAGCCGGCATCGGCGGAAACATGCGCAACAGCATCTGCGCCATCGAGGTCGAGGACGGCGTCTGCCGCCTGGAGAAGGACGCAACCGTCATTTCCTACGGCGCGGATGCCGACGCGATCCTGATTACCTCCCGCAGCCACAAGGATGCGGCGTCCACCGACCAGGTCATGACCGTCTTCACCAGGGATCAGTACACGCTTGAGCACACCCAGACCTGGGATACGCTCGGCATGCGCGGCACCTGCTCGGACGGCTTCATCTTCCGCGGGGAAGCTCCGGCCGAACAGATCCTGCCGCTGCCTTTCGCTGAAATCGCGGCACAGTCGATGCTGGCGAACGCCCACCTTCTGTGGAGCGCCCTCTGGTACGGCATCGCCGTCGATGCCTTCGCCCGCGCCCAAAACTTCGTCCGTACCGCCGCCCGCAAGGCACCGGGCACGCAGCCTCCCGGCCTCGTGCAGCTCGCGGAGATGTCGAGCCAGTTGCAGGTGATCCGCGCCAACATCGTAACCGGCCTCGAAACCTTCGAAGCCGCGCGCAGGGACCCCGACCGCCTGTCGTCGATGGGCTTCGCGGTGGCGATGAACAACGTCAAGATCGCCTCCTCGGAGATGATCCTGCCGGTCATCAACCAGGCCATGCGTATCTGCGGCATCATGGGCTACAAGAACGGCACGCCCTACAGCCTCGGTCGCCACCTGCGCGACGCCCACTCGGCGGAACTGATGATCTCAAACGATCGCATTCTCGCCAACACCTCCACCATGCTGCTCGTTCACAAGCAGGAAACCGGATTGCTGGGGTAAAAGCCATGGATATGCAGGTAAGCTTTCTCGACCGCCTCTTCGAAAGCGGTCTCCTGATCGAAACCGGTGTCGACGGCCTTTACGGCCGCAGCGGCCGCTTCGAAGGCGTGATCGCGGCGTTCGAACGCCTCATCGACCGCTATGGCGCTGCCGACGGCGCGGAAGCGATCCGCTTTCCGCCCGGCATGAACCGGGCCTATTTCGAAAAGAGCGGCTACATGAAGAGCTTCCCGCAGCTTGCGGGCACGGTGCACAGCTTCTGCGGCTGCGAACTGGATCACGTCAGCCTTCTGAAATGCATGGACGAAGGCAGCGACTGGACGGCCGAGCAGAAGGCGACCGATATCGTGCTGACGCCGGCGGCCTGCTATCCGCTCTATCCGACCGTCGCCAAACGCGGCAACCTGCCGGAAGCCGGCGGCCTCTACGACCTCCAGTCCTATTGCTTCCGCCACGAGCCGTCGAACGATCCGGCCCGCCAGCAGCTCTTCCGCATGCGCGAATATGTCCGCATGGGCACGCAGGCCGACGTCACCGATTTCCGCCAGACCTGGATGGACCGCGGCGTCAAGATGATGGCCGAAGTTGGTCTGCCGGTCGAAATCGACGTGGCGAACGACCCCTTCTTCGGCCGCGCCGGCAAGATGCTCGCCAACAACCAGCGTGACCAGAACCTGAAGTTCGAATTGCTGATACCGATCACCTCGGTCGCCAAGCCGACGGCCTGCATGAGCTTCAACTATCATCAGGATGCCTTCGGCACGAAGTGGGGCCTCAACCTCGCCGACGGAACCGTCGCGCACACGGCCTGCGTCGGCTTCGGTCTCGAGCGCATCGCGCTTGCGCTCTTCCATCACCACGGCCTCGACACCGACGCATGGCCGGCATCGGTCCGCGCAGCGCTCTGGGGTTGAGCCGACCGATGAACGCAGTCTTCCCCGGCATCGAGCCGGCCAAATACGTAGCCCATGCCCTGCATGCGAGCGACCGGATGTGGCCGGAAACCAACTGCTATGTCGACCTCTGGATCGAGGTGCTGGCAAGCCACCACGTCGCACCCGAAGCCATGCTGGGCTTCACCCTGACCCAAGATTTCGAGGGCGACCAGTTCACCTTTTTCAAGGTACCGCTGGAGGACCTCGAGGAGCTCTATGGCATCCGCGTCACGGAACTGGCGATCTTCGACAGCGTCCAGGCCCATGTCGCGGAACAGATCCGGCGCGGCCGCATCTGCCTCGTCGAGATGGACAGCTTCTACATGCCCGACACCCGCGGCGTCGGCTACCGGCAGGACCACGGCAAGACAACGGTCGCGATCAATCGGCTGGACATGGCCGGTCGCGCCATGGACTATTTCCACAATGGCGGCTTCTTTCATGTCGACGGCGAGGATTTCGACGGCCTGTTCCATTTGAACGCCCCCGAGGGCGCCCTGCCCTTCCTGCCGTATACGGAATTCGCCAAGTTTCCGGCAAAGCCAGTTCCCCGCGAACACAAGCGTACGGTCGCCGCAAAACTGTTGCACCGCCACTATGACCGCCGGCCCCGTGCCAACCCGATCGCAGCCTTTGCAGACGTCTTTCCGGCACAGGTCGAAGCGATCGCGGAGCGTCCGTTCGGCTACTTCCACAAATACGCCTTCAACACGCTCCGCCAGTTCGGCGCCAATTTCGAACTTCTGGCAAGCCATCTCACCTGGCTTTCCGAGGAAAGCTACGTCCCGGTCGTCGAGCAGGCGTTGAAGATTTCGGAAATGGCGAAATCGGTGCAGTTCCAGCTTGCACGCGCCGTGACGCGCAAGAAGTTCGACCCCCTTGTTTCGGCCCTCGACCCGGCTGCCGAAGCCTGGGACAGAATGATAGGCGAACTTGGCAAGACGCTTTCCTGACGTCACGATCCGGCCTAAGGACAAGAACCGGCTGCAATTTCGCGGGGGCTGACAGATGATGACGACCTATCTCGGCGCTGACGAGCGGCCGCTCGAAACCGGCTGGACGATGCTCGTCACCGAGGCGGGCCGCTATGCCACCGCACGCGACGTGCATCGTCCGGCGGCGCGCATTCCCGCACCGGTTCCCGGAACCGTCGCCTCCGCGCTTGCCGGCGCCGGTCTCTTCGATCCCGAAAAGCCCCACTCGCTCCATGACAAGGACGCCTGGTATTTCCGCTCCCTGGAAGGCGAGGAGCCGGGCTCGGCCATCCTGCGGTTCGGCGGTCTTGCGACCATTGCCGATATCTATCTGAACGGAGAGCTCAAGCTCTCCTCCACAAGCATGTATCAGGCGCATGACCTGGAAATCGTCCTGACAGGTCGGGACGAAATCGCCATATGCTTCCGCGCGCTGGAAGCCGAACTCGCTAAACGTGGCCCCCGCGCCCGCTGGCGTCCCAACCTGATGGACAATCAGGGGCTTCGGCTCGTCCGGACCACGGCGCTCGGGCGCATGCCCGGCTGGTGTCCGGATGTCCATCCAGTCGGCCCATTCCGCTCGATCAGCCTGATACGGGCGAAGGCTGGCCTTGACGATCTCTCGATCCGCGGCAGCCTTGCTGAAGACGGGACAGGAACGCTTTCGGTTTCGTTTTTTCTGCGGGAGACCGCCGGGAACCTTCGCCTCGGCTGCGACAGTCGGGAAGCCGCTTTTGCACGAACCGCAGAAGGACGCTGGCAGGCCGAGCTTTCCCTGCCCGACGTGCAACCCTGGTGGCCACGCACCCACGGCGAACCGAAGCTGCATGACGTCATCCTCGACATCGACGGCATGCGCCATTCGCTCGGCCTCACCGGTTTCAGACGGATCGAGATCGATCGCGGAGCCGACGGAGAGGACTTCGCTCTTCTCGTCAACGGTACGCGCATCTTCTGCCGTGGCGCCGTCTGGACCAATGCCGATATCCTTCGTCTGCCCGGTGCGGCGGAAGACTACGCTCCATGGCTTGCGAAGGCGGCCGAAGCGAACATGAACATGATCCGCATCGGCGGCACCATGTGCTATGAGAGCCCCGATTTCTTCCGCCTCTGCGACCGGCTCGGCATTATGGTCTGGCAGGACCTGATGTTTGCGAATTTCGACTATCCCGTCGCGGACGAGGCCTTCATCGCTTCGATCGACACGGAAATCCGGCAATTGCTGTCGGCAACACAGGTCTCACCATCGCTGGCCGTCGTCTGCGGCGGCAGCGAGGTCTATCAGCAGGCCGCCATGCTGGGCCTGCCGGAACGGATCTGGAAGACACCGTTCTTCGCCGAAGTTCTTCCCCGCATTGTCTCCAATGTCCGGCCCAATGTGCCCTATGTCGAAAACTCCCCTTCCGGCGGGGCCATGCCGTTTTCGCCAAACGCCGGGGTCACCCATTATTACGGCGTCGGCGCCTATTGCCGCCCGCTGGAAGACGCCCGTCGCGCCGGTGTGCGCTTCGCCGCCGAGAGCCTCGCCTTCGCCAGCGTGCCGGAACAGGAAACGCTCGACCGGCACCTTCCAGTCGCGCCCGTTCACGACCCCCGCTGGAAGGCGCGCGTGCCGCGCGACCGCGGAGCACCCTGGGATTTCGAGGATGTCCGCGATCACTATCTCGGCGATCTCTACGGCATCGACCCCGCCCGCCTGCGCCGCGAGGATGCCGGGCGCTATCTCGATTTCTCCCGCGTGGTCGTCGCCGAGGTCGTAACCGAGACCTATGCCGAATGGCGCAGGCCGAAATCGACCTGCAACGGCGCCCTCGTCTGGACCCTCCAGGACCTTCAGCCCGGCCCCGGCTGGGGCGTCATCGATTCAACCGGAAAACCAAAGGCCGTATGGCATGCCTTGAAGCGCGCCTTCCGCCCGCTGCAGATCGTATTGACCGATGAAGGCACCAACGGCCTTGACGTTCACTTGCTGAACGATACCGCGACTGCAAGAAACGTCGTTGTCGAAGTCGCCTGCCTTCGCGAAGGCGCACATCCGGTCGTCAGCGGTAAGCGGGAGACGCTGCTTGCAGCCCGCAGCGGCGAAACGATTGCCTGCACCGATCTGTTCGGTGCCTTCTTCGATACCGCCTATGCCTTCCGTTTCGGCCCACCGTCCCATGACGTGACCGTGGCCCGCCTTCTGGATGGCGAAACGGGCGTCATGCTCGCCGAAGCCTTTCACTTCCCGCAGGGCCGCACGACAGCCCTTCACCCGGCAGAACTGGAGGTCTCCCTGCAGGAAACCGAGGGTGGCTGGATGCTCGAACTATCTGCCAGGGTCTTCGCCCAGTCCGTCCATATTTCCTCGGAGACCCATGACGCGGAGGAGAACTGGTTCCATCTTGCGCCGGGCGCAAAGCGACGCATCGGCCTTCGCCCGATGGGTGCGTCCGGGGAAAGCATGCCGGCGGGAACCGTCTCCCATCTCGGCTCGCAGCGTCGTTTCAGTTTTTGAGAACCGCCATGTCCTGTACCGCGCGAAGATAGGCTTCGCGCGCGGCAACCGGCGTGAGATTGTGATCCGCATCCGGCAGGATCGTCATCCGCACATTGGGATAGCGAGAAAGCCCCCGTCCACCTTCGCCAAAATGTTCGGCAAGATGTACGAGACCGACATCGTCTTCGCTGTAGATCAGGTCGATAGAGGTATTTCGGTCCAGAAGCATCTGGAATTCGCCGATGATCCGGGAATGCAGCGAGCCGCTGTGTGAAAAGCGGTTGAGAACCGGAAGCAGGTAGCGCTTCAGCCGACGAAGGACGGCCAGCACCATGTTGGTCGCAGCGCCCAGGACGTCGACCTCCCTCCTTAGCAGACGGCGGAACGTCTCGAGCTTCAGCATCCGGCTGCGATATTCGTGAAGCTGGCGCGGAGCGGAGTGGATCACCACATCGACATCGAGAGCCGGGTCCCACTGAAAGGCATAGGGATTGGCGATCACTGCTCCCTTGAGCCGAGGATCGGCAACCACGCTGCGAAACCCGAGATAGCTGCCGCTGCAACGGCCGCAGATGACAGCCGGCAGCAACTCGCTCTTTTCGAGGAAATCAAGAGCGGCTTCGACATCGTCGAGCTGCGAGGGATGGTAGAGGACCTGCCTCGGTCCACCCGGCACCGGGGGGCTGTCGCCGATATTGGCGGCATCGAACCGTAGCGATGCAATCCCCTCCCTTGCGAGCTGCCGCGCCATCTCGACACCGGACCGGCCCCAGCCGGCATGTCTGTCATAAGCCGTTCCCAGGATGATCGTCGTCGCACCCCTCCGTTTGCCGAGCGGCTGGCATAGGACGCCGTACAGTCTGCCATTCTCCCCGAAGGTAACCGGCAACTCCCGGAAATGCCGACCGGCAAGTTCGGCAGGTGAGGCGATCATCGCCCCCGCATGTGCGTCATCCTTCAACGAAGGACCACGCAGGCTGGACACCCAGGCAATCAGCCTTTCCCCAACGCCTTCCGGCATCACCGAGATCAGGGGATTGGAAACGAATGCGTCGTAACCGACATAGTCGATCTCGCAGATATCGGCTCCGGCGCCACGGAGAGTTTCAGCGAACTGCTTGTCGCCCGGCCGATCAGGACGAAGGGCGACGAGCGCCTTTCGAACGGCAACCTCAGGCATCCCGGCCTTGCGGAGATCGGAGACGATGTCTTCCGGCATAAACAGCCCGCCGATCGCAGTCCGATCGCGAACACGGTCCTTTTCCGGAACTCCAAGCCCTTCATCGACCATACGCGACCAAATCTGCAATTCGCGCAAATGCGCCCGGCCCGAAACAACCGGAGCAAGACAGGCAATACCGGCGGTACTGCCGAGCCGCTCCAGAACCCGTAGCGCAAGCATCGAACCGAGCCCCTGGCTCACCACGGCGATCGTGCCGCAGCCGGATAAGGCGCGCAATTGCGCCGCCGCTTCGACGATGTCGTTTTCCCAACGAGCAAGACCCGACGGAGCGCCGTCGACGATGTCGAGCGCATCGCCGGTTCCGGAATAGTCGAAGCGGAAACTGGCGATACCCTTTGCCGACAACCCATCGCCGAGCATCCGCCAGAACTTGTGCAGGCAGAGCTCTTCCAGCCCCCACGGACTGACGAACAATACCGCGAGATCGAGGCGCGGCGCGGCGGGCGGCATGAAAAGGCCGACCGTGCCGGAAAACGTCACGGGACGAGCGGCGGAGAGAGCCGGTTTCAGGACCGGTTCCACACTCTCACACGATATCTTCGACAAGGCATTCATGGCGCTCCCCCATCAACCACGCGCAATCCGCGTTAGTTACTCCCCTCGAAGACACGCGGCTTGGCGACAAGAAAACCGAGCAGCCCGTTGGCCAGCGACGCGGCCGGTCGAGGCAGACGCACCACAATGGTTTCGATCGCCGCGAGATCTTCCGCCGGAATGGCGCCGAACAGCCTGAGAGCCGCGATATAAACGAGCGCGCCGCAGCCGATTGACAGAACCAGGCCCGCCAAGCCCGGAACGAGGTGGAGAACGCCGTAGGCAGCGCCTGCGCAAAGGGTCGCGGCAATCGTCACCTTAACGAGCGTCACATACATGCCGCGCAACGACCCCACGAATTCCAGTTGCCGCAGCGTCAGGATCGCCATGACCAGGAAAACGATGAAACGGATGGAGGCGGCACCCTCACCGGAGAATTCGGGAACCACCAGCAAGGCTCCGCCGACCATGATGACGGCCCCGATAAAGCAGATAACGAGACGCGCGCGCACCCGGTCGAGCGACAGCAGATATTGCGAACAGACAAGCCCGAAGACATAGATCGGCGTCACCAGCGCGAGGATGGTGAGCATCGGGCCGCTCTCCGAAAAGGCTTCGCCGAACACGGTCGTCACCAGACGCGGCGCGATAACAGCAAGCCCGAAGCTCATCGGCAGGGTGATGTAGGACAGGCTGCGGACGACGCTTTCGAAAACCTCGACCGGCAAGCGCCCATGCCCGTTGGCATGGATCTTTTCCGAGTAATAAGGGACGAGGCTGCCGGTCAGCTGGACTGGCAATTGCAGGGCGAGGTTCGCAAGCGACAGCGCCGCCGCATAGTAACCCACCATCTCGACGCCATGGGAACGTTCGAGGAAGTAAATTTCCACACGGGTGAGAAAGATCGACTCGATGATATATTGCACCGACAGCATGGCCGACGATGTCACCAGATAACGCGGCGCGATGCCGCAAGGGTTGGCCGGACTTCGGAACAGGCTGAGCGAATAAAAGAACTGGATGACAAAGCCGAGGATATAGCCGCAAAGCGCTCCGGCTATGCCGAAGAAGATCGCACCGAACAGAACACCCGCAAACTGCAATATGCCTGCAACCACCGACATTCGTAAAAAGGCTGCCACATCCTGCTCACCGAGCAGCACGTTCTTGGTGAAGGCGCCGATCGACTGAACGAACAGCAGAATGCCGGTGAAGATCAGAACAATCGGTGTGCTCGTCGCCCAATGCTCGTGTTCCGCGACCCAATACACAACCCCGTAGAGCACCGTGATAAGGATGGTCGCGAGGACCACCGGTCGCAGCAGATAGACCGCAAAGCCCCGCCGCGCCGTATCGTCATAGCCCTGCGCGCGAAGCTGCGGCAGGAGCCGAAGCAAGGTGATGCCGGTGCCGAGTTCGGCAATCAGCGCCGCCGTAACGGCAAGCCAGAGCGAGAATGCGATGATGCCGTTGGCCTCGGGTCCGAGAAGGCGCGCGGTGATGATGGAGCAGGCAAAACCGATCATCAGCAGGGACATGCCTGCGGCAGCATTCAAAGCTGAATTCGCGACGATCCGCTTCACCATCTGGCCTCTAGGAAAGCCCCGCATCATGCGGGCGCGTACATCAAGCGCTTTTATTGGGAAATCATTGAGAAATACTATCTTGGCGCGACCTGACGCTCTCATGAGTTCGAAATGTGGTTAACCTGGACTGTCTGCCGGAAAGATCACCTGCACGGCTTCTTCCCAGGTTCGTATTCCCGACCGGTCGATCATTGAGCGATCATAGACCTGGGCGCGAAGGAAGGCCTCTTGGATGGAGGCCCGATCCGCCGGATCGTAGGGGCAGACATGGCTGCGCCCGGCTGCGGCAAAAGCCGGCGCCACGATCGGCAGCTTGCAGTAACTGTATTGGATCATCTTCAGGCTGGACTGACTGAGATAATCCGCCCCCTCGCTCAGCCGATAGGGCGCAAGGCCGATATCGGCGAATTTGATGAAAGGAACGATCGTCTCGAAGGCGACCTCGCCATGCACGACGATATTGTCGCGCGGCCGAAGCGGCAGCGCCTTCTTGCCGAAAAGGTGAAACGTCCAGTCCGGGTCGGCTTCCGCCAACGTATCGATCACATTGGCGTCGAACAGCATGTCACCCACGCTGACGGCATTGAGCGGCTTCGAATAGGGGCTTGCCACCGCTTGGTCGAAGACGGCCTTGCTGATGCCATGCGGCAGGTAGAGAACCGGTGCGTCCGATGGAAAATCCGTCCGCATGGCCTCCGCCATGATGTGAACGAGGTCGTAGCACCCAATGGTTTCGGCCAGCACCTCCTCGATCACCGGATGAACTCCAATGGTCTTCAGGCGGTCTGCCGCGTGATAGACGATCCGCGCGCCGGGCGCCTTCCGGCGAATGAGCGGCGTCAGCAGCGGAGCGGGTCCGCTTTCGATCAGCACATGGGTGTAGTCAGGCAGGCGATCCCGCACCGCCTTCGGCAGCAGATCCGCGTAGTGCCGAAACAGGAAACCCGACAAGCGGTTGAAAAGCGGCCGTTTGAGATTCATCGGATGAAAGGCTGCAAACCAGATGAATTCCTCGAAACGCTCTCCGATCTCGACCCAGCGATTGACGACCCGATCTTTCGCATAAGCGTAACGACCGTCCTTCAGGAACCGACTGACCGGGCTGAGCCGGCAGGTAAGGAAATCCACGTGATCGCCCTGTCCGCGCAAGGCGTCGGCCATGAAATGCAGATCGACCTTGCGTGGCGCGTCGGCAAAATGCTGACCGCTGACGATGAGCACACGGCGGGGCATGCGGGATACGGTCATGGGGTCAGGCGCCCGCCCGGATGCGTCGTCCGCGTAGCGCGCCTTCGTAAATCTCGGCGTAACGATCGGCGACGCTCGCCCAGGCATGCGTTGCGGCCGCCCCGACCATGGCGTTGCGGACGCTTTCTGCATCGGAGGAAAGATGCAGGAATGCCTTCCGGATGGCTGCAGCGCTCTCTTCCGGTCGAGCGAAATCGGCAAGGAAGATACCGGGATGCCGCTTGCCGAGCGCGTTATACGCATCGTTGATGTGCAGAACCGGCACGAGGCCCGCGCTCATTGCCTCGACCGCAACGAGACCGAAGCCTTCATATTCGGATGCCGAAGCAAAAAGCGATGCTCGCCCGATCAGTTCGCGGACTTCCGTGTTCTCTAGCCCGACATGCAGGGTAACCTGGCTCTCAAGACCGCGTCGCGCGATTTCGCCACGCAGTTCGGCCTCGCTATGGTCCGAATTCGAACCGACGACATCGAGCATCCAGCCGGGCTCGATCCTGTTCAACGCCGACATCGTGTCGAACAGCCGGTCGAGCCGCTTGTTTACGGAAAAACGACCGATGGTGATGATGCGGCGTTGGGGCGCCGGCGACGAAAGCCGCGCGAACTTCTCTGTATCGACGCCGTTCTCCACAAGAACGCATCGACGGCCGGCAATCTGCGAGAACAGGTCGAGATCCGACTGGCTGCAGCAGACGACCGAACGGTAGGCGGAAGCCGAAAGCCGGGTCACGGTCTTGAACCAGACATTCTTGATCGCCGCATAATTCTTCGTATGGAAAAACCCGCCATGGGTCGTCGCGACCATCGGCTTGCCGTGAAACGGCCGCGTCCAGGCAAGTACATCGAAGAAAAAATCGATGGCATGCACATGCACCAGATCGGCGTCGCCGATATGGCGGAAAACCTGCGGAGCGACAGGATAGCGGGAGCTTCCCTTCCATGGAATGCGCACCACCTCGACTCCGTCGATCACGTCATGCGCCGGCAGTGTCGTCTCCGGGTCGATGAACAACCGGTCAAGGGTCACGACACGGACGCGAAAGCCGCGTTTCAGCAGCAGACGGCTGAGGTTGGACACGACGTCTTCCAACCCGCCGCGGCTTGGCGGATATTGACGGACGACCTGCACGACCAGCGGAGCATCAGACATTCCGAGCGGAATTGATCCGGCTGTAGACGAGCTGAACGCCATTTTCACCTGCCTGGTTCTCTCGCCCGGCGAGCATCGGCCGCTCCCGGGAAAACACTTTGCGATGGCGTATTCTCAACGCCTGCAACCCTTAACATCAGGTGTTGCCCGCGCTCTTCAACCCCCTTGCTTGCGAGCAAGGTTAATACTTGCAATAGCTTGTATTCAGGCTTGGTTAAGTGTGGAGTTGCGAAGATCTGTCAAAAACCGCCTTCGACCGGCGACAGCCTTGTCGGCCATATGCGAAGGGACCGGACATGCGCGGAAACATGATCGGCGACGAAACCGCCGGGCGAGACGGAACCGGCGACAGGACGCATCTGACGGGAGAACGGGTATCGGCATCTTTCGACAGACGGGAATATGGAAGCGATGGCTGCTCTATGTGGCCTGCGCCGTCGCGCTCTGCGCAATCGTCGCGGCAATCCACATCCTGCGCCAAAGGCCGACCTTTACGGCGACGACCGAACTCCTGGTCGATCCGAACGATCTCGCGACCGCACGCATCGATGCTGCGGGGGGAGCCACGCGGCCGTATCCGTCAAGCCTCGACAGCCAGGCCTATGTCATGCAGTCGCGCCAGGTTCTGGACCGTATTGCCGCGGAACTCGACCTCCGGAAAGACCCCGTTTTCGCCCCGCCTCAAGGCTCGTCCCGAGATACATCGGACGGCGAGGCACAGATCGCCGAAAGATTGAAGGCACATCTGGCGATCGAAAGGGTCGGACGGTCGAGCGTCTTCAGGATCACGACCAGCCATCCCGATGGAAAGCGCGCTGAAAAAATCGCCGATACCGCAGCGGTTATCTATCTCCGGCAGTTGAAAGAAGCCCGTGAAGAAGCCGCTCGACGCATCGCCGGCACCTTGACGGAAAAGGCGGAGCAATTGCGTGAAGGCGTTCGCAGGACCGAGCTTGCAGTGGAAACGTTCAAGGCGGAAAACGGGCTCATCAGCGCCGATCAGGTGGGATTGCTCGCAGACCAGCAGCTCGCCAGCCTGAACCAGCAATTGCTCGATGCCCGTAACACCGAGGAGAAGCAGCGGACGATATACGAGCAGGCGCGCAACCTGACGCTCGACCTTCTTGAGCAGGGCACGATCCCCGAAGTTCTCGAATCCGGAGCGATTGCGCGTTTACGCGAACATTATGAAACCTTGCGCGAAAAACAGTCGGAGCTTGCCGTTCATCTCGGGCCCGACCATCCCCGGATGCGCGCCATCGATACGCAGATGGCCAATATCAGACAAACGATGACGATGGAGCTCGATCGTCTCCGGCAATCCCTGCGATCCAGCTATCAGCGCGCGACGGCCAACACCCGCACCCTGGCCGAGAAGCTGGAGACACTGACGCGGGCGAGCGTCGACAACGGCACCGCCCGCAGCAGATTGCGCCAGCTCGAGACCGAGGCGGAAGCCGCGCGCAGCCTCTACAAAGAAGCCGCAAGCCGCGCCGAGGAATACGCTCGCCAGCAATCACTGGCAACGCTGAATTCGCGTATCCTGACATCCGCCGCACCGGTTGAAGGATATGCACCTGTCGGGCTGCTGCCTCTGCTCGGCGCCATCCTGCTTGGTGGTTTCGTCATCGGCAGCTGTCTGACCTGGCTCGGCGGATTGTTTTCCGCAAGGCGCCTCTCCGAAGAAGCCCTCATGAAACGGTCGGGTTTTCCGGTGCTCGCCCGCATTCCCTCCGGCCTGGGGAGAACGCGGAAGTCGCCCGGGCTCGCGCAGCTTCTGGGCTTCCGCCGGAGCGGGCGAAAAGTGCCGGTCGAGGTTTCGGGCGATGGGGTCAGCGATGTGGCGAAGCGGCTGCAGGCCGCCATGCCGGGCGGGCACCGCGGAACGATCGTCTTTTATAGCGTCGGCGATGTCGACCACGCCAGCGGCGTTGCGGCAGACATCGTGCAGGCATTGGTCGATGCCGGCCACGACATCCTTTATGCACCCGGTGCGCTGAAGCCGAAGGCCACGCGCTTCAACTCCACGGCCCGCCTGGGCCTGACGGGTCTCGCCGACGCCGGAACGGAGGGGTCCGCGCCATTCGCCGACCTCCTGAAATACGAGCATCTCGCAGCCATCGGAACGACGGCGCCCCTTGCTGGCCGGAGCCGGCGCTTTTCCAACCACGGCGACATCGCTCATCCCTCGAACGCCGATATCGTGGCGATCAATGCCTGCGGCACGCCGGCAGCGAAATATCTTCCCCAACTCGTCCAGAAGGCCGATGCCATTCTCCTCTTCATGGAGATCGGCAGGACGAACGCCCCCGATATCGATGATCTCCTTGAAAGACTGGGCTATAGCCGCGACATCGTGCTCGGAATCGTCCTAGTGGAAGCGGGCTGAGAAGCGCGTCAGCCATGCGTCTCCCTTGCCAGCTTTCCCGCGCTCATGTTTTCTGCCGGAAACGATCTTGCGATGAAGAGTCCGGAACACAGCAGCATGCGGGAAACCGACAACAATGTGCAGGATGTGGGCTTCATCCTGATCCCCGGCTTTGCCCTGATGTGCTATGCCTCCGCTGTGGAGCCGCTGCGGGCGGTCAATCTGCTCGCCGGGCGAGAACTCTACCGCGTCCACGTCTACTCGCCTTCGGGTGAACTCGTTCCCTCCTCTTCGGGAGCGGTCGTCCCGGCCGAGCCGCTGGTTTCGGCGAGGCGGGATCGCCTGCATTCGCTCTTCGTCATCGCCGGCGGCCATCCCTCCGGCTGGCAATGGCCGGCCGTTCACGCCAGCCTGCGTGCCTTCGAGCGCGATGGCGTGACGATTGGCGGGATCTCGGGCGGACCTTATTTGCTGGCCGCTGCCGGCCTCTTGGCCGATCACCGCTTCACCATTCACTGGGAGCACGCACCGGCCCTCATCGAAGATTTTCCGGGCCTCAAGCCCGAGCAGGCGCGTTACATCTTCGACCGCAATCTCCTGACCTGCGGCGGCGGCGTGGCACCTCTCGACATGATGCATGCGTTGATCTCGGCCCGTTTCGGTCCCGCCTTCGCCACCCGAGTCAGCGACTGGTACCTGCATACCCATGTCGCCTCATCGGCCGAACCGCAGCGGGCTTCACTCGCGGAACGTCATGGCTTGCACCATCCAGCCCTGCTCGCGGTGCTTGAGAAGATGGAAGCGACGATCGAACACCCGCTCGACCGGGACGCCATGGCGCGCTTTGCCGGCATCACGCCCCGCCATCTCGACCGGCTGTTCGCCGAACACCTCTCCTCGACCTTCCTGCAGGAATATCGTCGCCTCAGGCTCGAACACGCCCGCAAGCTGCTGCAGCAGAGCGCCCTTTCCGTGTCCGAAATCGCCTTCGCCTGCGGCTTCGCAAGCCCGGCCCATTTCGCCCGGCGCTACCGGGAACTCTACGGCACGACGCCGAAAAAAGGCCGCAGCCTGTGAATTGACGGTCGAACCTTCGTCACATTCAACATAAATTTCACTGTAGGAAATTAAATTTCTCTTAGGTTGATTTGCCGTTTTTCCTTTGCTAGCCATTGTGCCATTGCACACTGGCGAAGGAGAAGAGCGATGTGCGGAATCGTCGGCCTGTTCCTCAAGGACAAGAGCCTTGAACCCCAACTTGGCGCCCTGCTCTCGGACATGTTGATTACAATGACCGACCGCGGACCGGATTCGGCCGGCATAGCGATCTATGGCGGCGCGCCCGCCGGCAAGGCCAAGATCACGGTCCAATCCGCCGAGCCGGAACAGGAATTCGCCGATCTGGCAGCGGACCTCTCCAAGGCTGGAATCCCGGCGAGCGTGACCCTGAAAAGCACCCATGCCGTCATCGAGACCGATGAAGGCAAGCTTGGCGAAATCCGCACGGCTCTTGCGGAAATCCGCCCCCATATCCGGATCATGGGCTCGGGCGAAAGCGTCGAGATCTACAAGGAAACCGGCCTGCCGAAGGATGTGGTCTCCCGTTTCGACGTGCGCGCCATGGGCGGCACCCATGGCATCGGCCACACCCGCATGGCGACGGAGAGCGCGGTAACCACCCTCGGCGCCCACCCCTTTTCCACCGGTCCCGACCAGTGCCTCGTGCATAACGGCTCGCTTTCGAACCACAACAACCTGCGCCGCGAACTGAAGCGGGAAGGCATGTCCTTCGAAACCGACAACGACTCCGAGGTCGCCGCCGCCTATCTCACCGCGGAAATGGCCAAGGGCAAGGATCTCGGCGAAGCACTGGAAAGCGCCCTCGACGATCTCGACGGCTTCTTCACCTTCGTCGTCGGCACGAAATCCGGCTTCGGCGTGCTGCGCGATCCGATCGCCTGCAAGCCGGCTGTGATGGCCGAAACCGACCAGTACGTCGCCTTCGGCTCCGAATATCGCGCACTCGTCGGCCTGCCCGGCATCGAAAACGCCAGGATCTGGGAGCCGGAACCGGCAACCGTCTATTTCTGGGACCACCAGAAGGCCGCCTGAACCGCCACCCGACAGGAATTGCAGCCATGCCAGTCTTTGACCTCTCCCAAACGCCGCTCCGCGAACTCAACAGCGCCCTTCACCAGATTGAGAAAGGCGCAAACGACATCGTCTTCGAAGTGGTGAACCCGCGCGGCAGCCACGCCGTCGCCGTCGGCATCGACAGCCCCGTTACCGTCGAGGTGAAGGGTTCCGTTGGGTACTATTGCGCCGGCATGAATGACGGCGGCACGGTCACCGTGCACGGTTCAGCCGGTCCCGGCGTCGCCGAGAACATGATGTCCGGGACTGTCGTCATCGAAGGCGATGCTTCGCAATATGCAGGTGCGACCGGCCGCGGCGGGCTTCTCGTTATCAAGGGCAATGCCGCCTCGCGCTGCGGCATCTCGATGAAGGGCATCGACATCGTCGTCCATGGCAGCATCGGCCATATGTCCGCCTTCATGGGCCAGTCAGGCCATCTGGTCGTGCTCGGCGATGCCGGCGAGGCGCTGGGAGACAGCCTCTATGAAGCGAAGCTCTTCGTGCGCGGCACGGTCAAAAGCCTCGGCGCGGATTGCGTCGAAAAGCAGATGAAGCCGAAACATCTCGAAAAGCTGTCCGAACTGCTCGAAAAGGCCGGCGTCAAGGGCGTCAGGCCGGAAGAGTTCAAGCGCTACGGCTCCGCCCGCAAGCTCTACAATTTCAACATCGACAACGCCGACGCGTATTGAGGCGAGGAAAAGCCATGAGCTATCACAACCCCTACACCCCGCCGCGCAAGTCAGCCACCTTCGACGATTATACGCTGGCCGAAATCCGCCGCGCGGCGGCAACCGGCATCTATGATATTCGCGGCGGCGGCACCAAGCGCAAGGTGCCCCACTTCGACGATTTGCTGTTCCTCGGCGCCTCGATCTCCCGCTATCCGCTCGAAGGCTATCGCGAAAAGTGCGACACCTCCGTCGTGCTCGGCACGCGCTTCGCCAAGAAGCCTATCGAGCTGAAGATCCCGATCACCATCGCCGGCATGAGCTTCGGTGCGCTCTCCGGTAATGCCAAGGAGGCGCTCGGACGCGGCGCGACGCTCGCCGGCACCTCCACTACGACAGGTGACGGCGGCATGACCGACGAGGAGCGCGGCCACTCGGAAAAGCTCGTCTATCAATACCTGCCCTCCCGCTACGGCATGAACCCCAAGGACCTGCGCCGCGCCGATGCGATCGAGGTCGTGGTCGGACAGGGCGCCAAGCCCGGCGGCGGCGGCATGCTGCTCGGCCAGAAGATCTCCGACCGCGTCGCCGAAATGCGCACCCTGCCCAAAGGCATCGACCAGCGCTCGGCCTGCCGCCATCCCGACTGGACCGGCCCCGACGATCTGGAAATCAAGATCCTCGAACTGCGCGAGATCACCGACTGGGAAAAGCCTGTCTACATCAAGGTTGGTGGCGCACGCCCCTATTACGACACGGCCCTTGCCGTGAAGGCCGGGGCCGATGTCGTCGTCCTCGACGGCATGCAGGGCGGCACGGCGGCAACGCAGGACGTCTTCATCGAACATGTCGGTATGCCGACACTCGCCTGCATCCGCCCCGCCGTTCAGGCGCTTCAGGATCTCGGAATGCATCGTAAGGTCCAGCTCGTCGTTTCCGGTGGCATTCGGTCGGGCGCCGACGTCGCCAAGGCGCTGGCGCTCGGCGCCGATGCCGTTTCGATCGGCACCGCCGCGCTGGTCGCCATCGGCGACAACGATCCCCATTGGGAGGCGGAATACCAAAAGCTCGGCACCACGGCCGGCGCCTATGACGACTGGCACGAAGGCAAGGACCCCGCCGGCATCACCACCCAGGACCCGGAACTCGCCAAGCGGCTCGACCCGGTCGTCGCCGGCCGCCGGCTCGCCAACTACCTCAAGGTGATGACGCTCGAGGCCCAGACCATCGCCCGCGCCTGCGGCAAGAACAGGTTACACAATCTGGAGCCAGAAGATCTCTGCGCTCTCACCATGGAAGCCGCCGCCATGGCGCAGGTGCCGCTTGCGGGCACCAGCTGGTATCCCGGCAAGGGAGGTTTCTGACCACGTCCCACGCCACATCGCCAAAAGTGTCTTCATAAAATCCAAAAGGGGAACGAAGTGACACTGGATCTCGAAAGCTATGCAAAGGAGCATGGCGTTAAATATTTCATGATTAGCTATACCGATCTCTTCGGCGGACAGCGGGCCAAGCTCGTTCCCGCCGCGGCGATCAAGGGTATGCAGGAGGAAGGCGCGGGCTTTGCCGGCTTTGCCACCTGGCTCGACATGACACCGGCCCATCCGGACCTTTTCGCTTTGCCGGATGTCTCATCGGTCATCCAGTTGCCGTGGAAGAAGGACGTCGCCTGGGTGGCCGCCGACTGCTACATGGAGGGAAAACCGGTCGAGCAGGCCCCCCGCAACGTGTTGAAACGGCTGATTGCGGAAGCGGCAGCCGAGGGCATGCGGGTAAAGACCGGCGTGGAAGCCGAATTTTTCCTGATCTCCGCCGACGGCTCGGAAATCTCCGACGGAGCCGATACAGCCGAAAAACCCTGCTACGACCAGCAGGCGCTGCTGCGTCGCTACGATGTGATTTCCGAAATCTGCGACTACATGCTGGAACTGGGCTGGGGGCCCTACCAGAACGACCACGAGGACGCGAACGGCCAGTTCGAGATGAACTGGGAATTCGACGACGCACTGAAAACCGCCGACAAGCATTCCTTCTTCAAGTTCATGGTCAAATCGGTCGCGGAGAAACATGGACTTCGCGCCACCTTCATGCCGAAGCCATTCAAGGGACTGACCGGCAACGGCTGCCATTGCCACATCTCGGTCTGGGACACTCACGGCAAGGTCAACGTCTTCGCCGACGGCGATGCGGAGTTCGGCCTTTCGGCAAAGGGGCGGAATTTCCTCGGCGGTATCATGGCGCATGCCTCGGCAATCGCCGCCATCACCAATCCGACGGTCAATTCCTACAAGCGCATCAACGCACCGCGTACATTGTCGGGTGCAACCTGGTCGCCGAACACCGTCACCTGGACCGGCAACAACCGCACCCACATGGTGCGTGTCCCCGGACCCGGCCGTTTCGAGCTTCGCCTGCCGGATGGTGCCGTAAACCCCTATCTCCTACAGGCCGTTATCATCGCCTGCGGCATGAACGGCATTCGCAGCAAGGCCAACCCCGGCCCGCACTACGACATCGATATGTATCAGGAGGGCCATCTGGTGAAGGACGCGCCGCGCCTTCCGCTCAATCTTCTCGATGCCCTTCGCGAATACGACGGGGATACGCTTTTGAAAGACGCAATGGGAACGGAGTTTTCTGCTGCCTATCTTAAGCTCAAGCACAATGAATGGAACGCCTACACAGCCCATTTTACCGAGTGGGAACGCAAGACGACACTCGATATCTAGGGCCGTCACGGCCTCCGTTCACGTGAGAAACAGCCATTCCCGAATCATGGCGTCGGATCTATCCGGCGCCTTTTGATTAGAGTAGAGACACGTGCGCGGATTTCCGGGCGAGGAGAGGATGACAAGATGACGAGCTATGTATTGACGGTTTCCTGCAAGTCCACGAGGGGCATCGTCGCCGCCATTTCCGGCTATCTGGCCGGCGCGGGTTGCAACATCGTCGACAGCTCCCAGTTCGATGACCTCGATACCGGCAAATTCTTCATGCGCGTCAGCTTCATTTCCGAGGAAGGCGCGACCCGCGACGCACTGTTGGAAGGTTTTGCCCCGATAGCCGAAAAGTTCGGCATGGACTGCGAATTCCACGATGCTGCGCAGCGCATGAAGGTGCTGCTGATGGTGTCGCGCTTCGGTCACTGCCTGAACGACCTCCTCTATCGCTGGAAGATCGGCGCCCTGCCGATCGATATCGTCGGCGTTGTGTCGAACCACTTCGATTACCAAAAGGTCGTCGTCAATCACGACATTCCCTTCCACCACATCAAGGTGACCAAGGAAAACAAGCCGCAGGCCGAGGCCCAGCTCATGGATCTCGTCGAGCAGACCGGCACCGAACTGATCGTGCTTGCCCGCTACATGCAGGTGCTCTCCGACAATCTCTGCAAGAAGATGTCCGGCAAGATCATCAACATCCATCACTCCTTCCTGCCGTCGTTCAAGGGCGCAAATCCCTACAAACAAGCATTCGAACGCGGCGTGAAGCTGATCGGCGCGACGGCCCACTACGTGACGGCCGACCTCGACGAAGGTCCGATCATCGAACAGGATGTCGCCCGCATCACTCATGCCCAGTCCGCAGAGGACTATGTTTCGATCGGCCGCGACGTGGAAAGCCAGGTACTGGCCCGCGCCATCCACGCCCATATCCACCACCGCACCTTCATCAACGGCAACCGCACGGTCGTCTTCCCGGCAAGCCCGGGTTCCTACGCTTCCGAACGCATGGGCTGACGCTTGATTGGCAAGGGACGGCTCCCCGCCGTCCCTTCGCGTCGCGGTATGGACGCGCGTACTTCCTCTGGTAATGTCGCAAGGTGTGATTCACGAGGGGAAACAAGCATGCCGGATACCGCTCTTCTACAGCGCACCGAGCTGCCGCGGCCGAACGTATCTGACGCCCAGGCCCACGAGATCCTGAAAGAACACTATGCTCTGGAAGGGGTCATCCGCGAGCTCGGAAGCCAGCAGGACCGCAACTTCCTGATCGATACCGGCGAGACCCGTTTCGTCCTCAAGATCTGCCGTGCGGAATATGCGACGGTCGAAATCGAGGCCCAGAATGCCGCCATGCGCCACCTTGGCGCACTTCCCGACATGCCGCGCATCCCCCAGCCTGTGGCCGCGGCAAACGGTGACGACATCGTCTTCCTCTCCCTCGAAGGCGAAGACTATCAGGTCCGGTTGCTGACCTTCCTCGAAGGAGAGTCCCTGACCCGTCGCAAATATCTCGCCCCTTCCGTCGTCGCGGACCTTGGAGCAATCTCGGCACGTCTGGCAAAGGGGTTGGAAGACTTCAGCCATCCCGGCCTCCAGCGAGACCTGCAATGGGATCTGCGGCGAGCGGGGCCGGTTGCCCTGCATCTCCTCAAGTCCGTCAAGGATCAGGAGCGGCGCGATCGCATCGCCAAGGCGATGATCGCCGCCGTGAAGCGCATTCAGCCTCTCGCTCCGGCGCTGCGCACCCAAGCGATCCATCACGATATCACCGACGACAACGTCGTCGCCCGCCCCGACGCAGACGGTCGGCTGAGGCCGGATGGTGTCATCGACTTCGGCGACGTTATCTCCGGCTGGCTGGTGGCAGACCTCGCAGTGACCTGCACGGCTCTCCTTCACCACGCGGATGGCGACCCCTTCTTCATTCTGCCCTCCATTCGCGCGTTCCACGACATCTATCCGCTGAACGAGGAGGAGTTGCGGGCGCTTTGGCCGCTGATCGTCGCACGCGCCGGCGTGCTCGTTGCCAGCACCGAGCAGCAGCTCGCCATTGATCCCGACAATGAATACGTCATCGGCAATGCCGCCCATGAGCGGGAGATGTTCGAGGTCGCGACCTCCGTTCCCTTTGCCCTGATGGAAACCGCGATCCTGCAGCTTGCTGACATCGAGGATCGGACACCTGTTACTCTCGGCCGCCTTTTGCCTGATATCGCGCCGGAAAACATCCGCCTCGCGGATCTTTCCGTATTGAGCGCCGAACTCGGCGAGAACAACTGGACCGATCCCGAGATCGACTGGCGGGTACTGGCGCGGGCCGCCGCCGAAACCGGCGCGGCATCCACCCGTTACGGCGAATACCGGCTTTCCTACACGCAAACCCTCTCTTCCCGTGCGCCCGCCACATTCGCGCTCCACGTGGATGTCTGTGTACCGGCCGAAGCGCAGGCCGTCGCCCCCTTTGACGGAACCCTTCTGAAGGACGGCCACCATCTCGTCATCGCCTCACCGGATATCCGGCTGCACATCGACGGGCTCGAAAGCCAGCTGGAACATCAGACCGCAGTCTCTGCAGGCGATCCGATCGGCATTGTCTCGGGCCATCCGGGTTCGGTGGGCGGCCTAAGGCTGCAACTGTGCCGCGATGGCGATCTCGTGCCGCCGCTCTTTTCTCGGCCGGCTCATGCGGCAGCCTGGTCGAGGCTCTCCCCGTCTCCGTCGGATCTGCTCGGCATCGATCTCGATGCGCCCATGCCGCAAAGCGGCGAACTTCTGGAAAAGCGCCGCAAAAGCTTCGCCAAGCCGCAGAAGAACTATTACGCCGAACCGCCGCAGATCGAGCGCGGCTGGAAGGAGCATATGTTCGATGTGACCGGCCGGGCTTATCTCGACATGGTCAACAACGTTACCATCCTCGGCCACGGCCATCCGCAGCTCGCGCGCGCCGCCGGTCGCCAATGGTCGTTGCTCAATACCAATTCGCGTTTCCATTACGCCTCGGTCGCGGAATTTTCCGATCGGCTCGCTTCGCTTGCACCCGAGGGCCTTGACACAGTCTTCCTCGTCAACAGCGGTTCGGAGGCCGTCGATCTGGCGCTGCGCCTCGCCTGGGCCCATACCGGCGCCCGCAACATCGTCAGCCTGCTGGAAGCCTATCACGGCTGGACGGTGGCAAGCGACGCCGTCTCGACGTCCATTGCCGACAATCCGCGTGCTCTCGAAACCCGCCCCGACTGGGTGCATCCGGTAACGGCGCCCAACACCTATCGCGGCCCCTTCCGCGGTCCGTCGTCGACCCCCGAATATGTCGCCCGGGTCGAGGCGGCTCTCGAGGCTCTCGATCTCGTTGGCGACGGACTTGCCGGCTTCATCTGCGAAAGCGTCTACGGCAATGCCGGCGGCATTCCCCTGCCCCCGGGCTATCTCAGCGAAGTCTACACCAAGGTGCGCGAACGCGGCGGCGTCTGCATAGCCGACGAGGTCCAGGTCGGCTACGGCCGGCTTGGGCACTATTTCTGGGGCTTCGAGGAACAGGGCGTCGTGCCCGACATCATCACCATCGCCAAGGGCATGGGCAATGGCCAGCCGCTTGGCGCCGTCATCACCCGCCGGGAAATCGCCGACAGCCTGGAAAAAGAGGGCTACTTCTTCTCCTCCGCCGGCGGCAGTCCCGTTAGCTGCGTCGTCGGCATGACGGTGCTCGACATCATGCGCGACGAGTCATTGCAGGACAATGCGCGCGACACCGGCGATTATCTAAAGTCACGGCTCCAGGGTCTCGGCCAGCGTTTTCCTCTGGTCGGCGCAGTACACGGCATGGGGCTTTATCTCGGTCTGGAATTTGTCCGCAACCGCGAGACGCTGGAACCGGCAACGCAGGAGACGGCCGCGATCTGCGACCGCTTGCTCGATCTCGGCGTCATCATGCAGCCGACCGGCGACCATCTTAACGTTTTGAAAATAAAGCCGCCGCTCTGCCTGAGCCGGGAAAGCGCGGATTTCTTCACGGACATGCTGGAAAAGGTGCTTTCCGAGGGCTGGTGAAATATATTAGGAGCGGCAAAAAATCTTAATTCCCGATAACGTCGACACCGGATCTTTTTCGAAATCGTCAACGCTTCGCACATTGCAATGCAAGCGGATGCAGATTTTGTCTTCCCAGGACTTTCCGAGCCGGTTTATCCTTGGCCCGCAGTCGTACCTGCCGAAGGAAGCAAGATGCTAACCATGCCCGATCAGATCTCCACTGCCTGGATGATGAGCGGTATTGCGTTGTTTCTCGCCAAGCACCTGCTGGCGGATTTCATCTGGCAGACCAAATGGATGGCGCTGGGCAAGGAACGGGCCGAGGGTTGGCTGGTGCCTCTCACGGTACACGCCGCCGTTCACGGCATGCTGACCGCCGCGATCTTTGCGTTTCTTTCTCCGTCCCTGGCCTGGATCGGCATTGTCGACTTCGCCATCCATTTCGCGATCGACCGGTCCAAGGCCGTTATTCAACAACGCTTTGCCCTTACCACCACCCAGCCCGGATTCTGGTGGCTGCTCGGCACCGACCAGACCTTGCACCACTTCACGCATCTCGTCTTCGTCGTCATTCTGGCCACGAGCCAGACCTTCTGATCTCCAGCCGCTCAGCCGGATGCGCTGTCCCTCGCTTCCTTGACGATCCAGTCCCGGAACGCGGCAAGCGGCGGATAATCCCCTCTCTCCCGCGTGAAGGCGAGATAATAGCGTTCGGCGCTCTCGACCTCACCGTCGATTGCCGGCACGAGTTCGCCCCGTTCCAGTTCGTCGCGGAACAGGAAGACAGGCAGAAGTGCCACGCCAAGCCCGCCGATGGCCGCCTGCGCCACCGTGGCAAACTGGTCGAACAGCATTCCGTGCACGCTCTCGAAGGTCACGCCACGATGGGTAAGCCAGCGCTCCCAGGCATCCGGCCGCGTCGTCAGGTGCAACAGGGACACGTCGAGAACATCCGATGGCGCGTTCAGCCTGTGGCTCTTCTTGAAGGATGGGCTGCAGACCGGCAGCGTCGTTTCCCGCATGAGGAAAGCGAGTTCCGCGCCCGGCCATACCGGATCGCCGAAGTGGATTGCGGCATCGATGGAATCCAGGCGGAAATCGAAAGGTGAAAGACGCGTGACCATATTGATGGTGATGCCGGGATGAGCGGACAGGAACTTCCCCAGCCGCGGTGCAAGCCACCGGGCGCCGAAGGTCGGCAGGATGGCGAGGTTGAGCGATCCGCCGTAAGGGTTCGCCCGAAGATTGAGCGAGGCGCTGGAGATGCGGCGCAAGGCCTCGCGGATCTCGCGCGCATAGCCGTCACCGGCGACGGTGAGCCTGATCGTCTGGCGCTCGCGCAGGAAAAGTTCCACGCCAAGCTGCGTCTCCAGCGCCTTGATCTGCCGGCTGACCGCGCTCTGGGTCAGATCGAGCTCCCGAGCCGCCGCCGTGATGCTGCCGGTGCGCGCCGCGGCCTCGAAAGCGGCAAGCAGGGAGAGTGACGGGAGAAATCGCCTGGCAGCCAGCATGTCATGCGCCTCCGGAATGAACTCTTGAGAAATTATCGTTGGAACGGGTTAGTTTCGTCTTCTAGATTTCGCAAGACTTTACGTTTCGGAATGACGCGTCGACGACCGCTGTTTTCTCCAGGGAGGGAGAGGGGAGCAGCCCGCGCCATCCCGTCCGGACCCGTCTTGCAGGCCGTTATCGCGGCCACCTCAGAGGATGGCATCATGCTGAACGACCCCCGCTCCCACGGTCTCTGGGAAAAAACCGCCCCGGCCGCCCCTCAGACACCCGCCCTTTCCGGCAATGTCGATGCCGACGTGGTAATCGTCGGCGGTGGCTATACCGGTGTTTCCGCGGCCCTTCACCTTGCCGAAGCCGGAACCAGGGTGGTGCTTCTTGAGGCCAATGAGATCGGTTTTGGCGGCGCTGGCCGCAATGTCGGCCTGATCAATGGCGGCATGTGGGTCATGCCGCTTGAAATCCCCGGCGTGCTCGGTCCGGTCTATGGCGAACGCGTGCTGGATCTGCTCGGCAACGCACCCATTCTGGTGCGGGCGCTGATCGAAAAGCATGCGATCGAATGCGAGCTCGAGAAGAATGGCACGCTCCATTGCGCCGTCGGCGAGGACGGCCTCAAGGAAATCAGGGAACGCTGCGCGCAATGGGCCGCGCGAGGCGCCGATGTCCGTGTCCTTTCGGCCGAGGAAACAGCAAGGCGCATCGGGACGACGGCTTATAGCGGCTCGCTCCTCGACATGCGCGCCGGCACGTTGCAACCGCTCGCCTATGTCCGCGGCCTGGCAAAGGCGGCCATCGCCGCCGGCGCAAAAATCCACACCGGCAGCGCCGCCATTTCGACCGAAAGCAATGGCAACCGCTGGCTGGTCAATACGGCGAACGGGTCGGTTTCGGCGGACTGGATCATCGTTGCCTCTGAATTCTATTCGACCGGCCCCTGGGAACAGGTTCGCAACGAACAGGTGCTGCTGCCCTACTTCAACTTTGCCACGGTGCCGCTGCCGAAGGCACAGCTCGAAAAGATCCTGCCCGGCCGCGAGGGATGCTGGGATACCAAGGAAATCCTTTCCTCCTTCCGCATGGACAAGGCCGGCCGCCTGGTATTCGGCAGCGTCGGCGCGCTGCGCAACACCGGCGCCTCCATCCACCGCTCCTGGGCGAAGCGCTCGCTGAAGAGGCTGTTCCCCGAACTCGGAGACATCGCCTTCGAGACCGAGTGGTATGGCCGCATCGGCATGACCGATGACGCCATCCCGCGCTTCCACAAGTTCGCGCCGAATGTCGTGGGCTTCTCCGGCTATAATGGCCGCGGCATTGCGCCCGGCACCGTTTTCGGTAAGACCTTGGCGCGCCATATTCTGGGCGAGCTCTCCGAGGAGGAGATGCCATTGCCGGTAACGGACGTGAAGGAGGCCCCGCTTCGCAACCTCAAGGGCGCCTATTACGAGGCTGGCGCCCAGATCGCCCATTTTGCCAGCGAGCGCTTCTGAAAACGAAACGCGCCGCGCCACGATAAGACAACGGAACACAACAGGATACCGGAAGGAACTCCATGACCCTTGCCAAACAGAATTTCGCCGCGGAAGTCGCATCCATCATGGCCAAGCTCGGCGTACCCGCCTCGGCCATGACCGGCGGCTCGCTGGCCGTCCGCTCCCCGATCAACGGCGAACAGATCGCTGCCCTTGGCGAAATCGACGCCGCCGGCACCAAGGCCGCAATCGACGCCGCCCATCAGGCTTTCCTCGAATGGCGCCTTGTACCGGCACCCAAGCGTGGCGAACTCATCCGCCTGCTCGGCGAAGAGCTGCGCGCCGCCAAGGCTGACCTCGGTCGTCTCGTCTCGATCGAAGTCGGCAAGATCACCTCGGAAGGTCTCGGCGAAGTACAGGAAATGATCGATATCTGCGATTTCGCGGTCGGCCTTTCCCGCCAGCTCTATGGCCTGACAATCGCCACCGAGCGCTCCGAACACCGCATGATGGAAAGCTGGCATCCGCTCGGCGTCACCGGCATCATCTCCGCCTTCAACTTCCCGGTCGCCGTCTGGTCCTGGAACTCCGCGCTCGCGCTCGTCTGCGGCAACTCCACCATCTGGAAGCCCTCGGAAAAGACCCCGCTCACCGCCATTGCCACCCAGGCGATCTTCGAGAAGGCCGTGAAGCGCTATGTAGCCGATGGCAACAAGGCTCCGGCAAACCTCTCCACCCTGCTCATCGGCGGCCGCGATATCGGCGAAATCCTCGTCGACAACCCCAAGGTGCCGCTGATCTCGGCGACCGGCTCCACCGCAATGGGTCGCGCCGTCGGTCCGCGCGTCGCCGCTCGCTTCGGTCGCTCGATCCTCGAACTCGGCGGCAACAACGCCGCAATCGTCTGCCCGACCGCCGATCTCGACCTGACGCTCCGCGGCGTCGCCTTCGCCGCCATGGGTACGGCCGGCCAGCGCTGCACGACGCTGCGCCGCCTGTTCGTCCATGACAGCGTTTACGACACGCTGGTTCCACGTCTCATCAAGGCCTATGGCTCCGTTTCGATCGGCAACCCGCTGGAGGCCGGCACGCTGATCGGCCCGCTGATCGACAAGGGCGCCTTCGACCGCATGCAGAAGGCGCTGGAAGCCGCCAGGGCTGCCGGCGGCAAGGTTACCGGTGGCGATCGCGTGAACGGCGACGAAGCCGCTGATGCCTACTACGTCCGGCCGGCGCTCGTTGAAATGCCGTCTCAGACGGGCCCGGTGGTCGAGGAAACCTTTGCGCCCATCCTCTACGTCATCAGGTACAGCAATTTCGACGACGCGCTGGCGCTGAACAACGACGTGCCGCAGGGCCTGTCATCCTCGATCTTCACCAACGACCTGCGCGAGGCGGAAGCCTTCGTTTCGGACCGCGGTTCGGATTGCGGCATTGCCAACGTCAACATCGGCCCTTCGGGCGCTGAAATCGGCGGCGCCTTCGGTGGCGAGAAGGAAACCGGCGGCGGCCGCGAATCCGGCTCCGACGCCTGGAAGGCCTATATGCGGCGGGCGACCAACACCGTGAACTACGGCCGCACCCTACCGCTTGCCCAGGGCGTCAAGTTCGACGTGGGCTGATCCCGCGTTCAGACCCGGGCCCGCCTTTCAGGCCGCGCGATCCACAGCGATCGCGCGGTCTCTTTCTTTTACCCCGCGGCGACCCATTTGCCGCAGTCGGTCTGCGACCAAGGTCGGGTGCGGAAGGCTGGCCTTCCGGATCGGAATCGGACAAGGTGCCGCTGGTGAAATTGACGGTTCCCCGGAGGGCGAATGGAAATTCACGATCAGTCGGCAGTTATCGATTTCCTCGGAAAAGCCGTAAATTACGGGTTCTCCGGCGCAGTCAAGGTCATTGAAACCCACATCTCCATCGTCTTCCTGATCGACGGACGCGCCTTCAAGCTGAAGCGGGCGGTAAAACTGCCCTATGCCGACTTTTCCACTTACGATCTTCGGCTCCATTATTGCCGGCGCGAGGTCGAGCTGAACGGCCGGGCGACACCCGACCTTTATCTCGGCATCCGGCGGATCACGCGCGAGGCCGATGGTCACCTTGTCTTCGACGGCGACGGCGAACCGGTTGATGTCCTCGTCGAGATGACCCGCTTTGCCCAGCATGACCTGTTCGACCGCATGGCACAGGAAGGCAGGCTGACGACCGCGATCATGGAAGAAACAGCCGGCCTGGTCGCGGGCTTTCATGCCACGGCGCCGGTCATCCATGCCGGCAGCGGCTCCGCCAATCTGGCCGGCGTGCTCGACATCAACGAGGCGGGTTTTGCCACCAGCCATGTCTTCCCGCCAGGCGACGTGAAGCGCCTGGCCGGTGCCTTCCGTGAAGCCTGGCGTGGCCATGCACCCCTGATGGACAGGCGCGAACAGGATGGCAGGGTGCGCCTCTGCCACGGCGACCTGCATCTGAGAAACCTCTTCATGAGCCCCGCCGGTCCGCGCATGTTCGATTGCATCGACTTCAACGACCAGATCGCCACCGTCGACGTGCTTTACGATCTCGCTTTCCTTCTGATGGATCTCTGGCATCGTGGCTTTCCCGATTTCGCCAATATCGTCATGAACCGCTATCTCGACCGCACCGGGGATGACGAGGGTCATGCCCTGCTCCCCTTCTTTATGGCGGTGCGGGCGGCAGTGCGTGCCCATGTCACGGGAACCCAGATCGAGGAGGCGGGCGATGCAGACGGTTGCCTTACGAAAAACGCCCGTGGCTACTTCGGTTTCGCGGATGAACTGTTGCGAACCCGCACCCCCCGGCTGGTTGCCATCGGCGGCCTTAGCGGCTCCGGAAAATCGACGCTGGCCGATGCACTCGCGCCGAGGCTGGGCGCCGCCCCCGGCGCACGTCTTCTGGAAAGCGACCGCTTACGCAAGGCGATGTTCGGCGTCGCCGCTCACGAGCGCCTGCCGCTCGACGCCTATCGTCCCGAAGTCTCGCAGAAGGTCTATCAAGGTCTTGCTACGCACGCCGCGGAGATTCTCGCCGGTAACGGCGCGGTCGTCGTGGATGCCGTCTTCGACCGGGCGGAAGATCGCCGGCTTATCCAGTCCGTCGCGAGCCAGGCCGGGATACCGTTCACCGGCATATGGCTGGACGCGGATGCCGCTATCCTGATGGCGCGGATCGCCGCGCGCCCGCAGGGACAGTCGGATGCAACGCCGGATATTCTCCAGCGCCAGCTTTCGAAGGACATCGGCGACATCGGATGGACGCGGCTCGACGCCACGACACCGACCCACGAACTGGTGCAAAAGCTACTCTTTCTCGCTGGAGAGGCGTAACCGGCCGCTCACGGCAATACTCAGGGCCGGCTCCGGGGCAGTCTTTGATTCGAAGGAAAAGCCACCGGCCTCCCGGCCGCGCTATCCCGGCGGAAGGCCTTAGAACGCAGTGCCCCGCGACAGCAGCCAGCGCAGCATGCGGGCGAGATCGCGTGCCACCCAGCCCGAATTGCGGCCGGATGACGCCGTGAGGTCCATGTCCTCGAAGAAACAGACAAGGCGGAGGTCGTCCACTGTCAGAAATGTCCAGCCGATCTGCCGGGCGCCGACAGTCGTTGCACGAACCTTTTCGGCGAGGAAGTCGGCAGGCGTCGACGGATCGGCGATAATCACGACATTGCAACGGGTGGTATTGGCATAGACGTTGAGGAATGCATCGATGCAATCCTCCTGGGACACCCTGAGCCAGCGCTCGTCGCGGGCGATGACGCTCACATGCTCGGGCGGTTGTGCCGCCATCACCTCGAGACCGGCATCGGCACAGGCCTGAGGCAGAACCATATCGAGCCAGGACTCGATCAACGCATATTCCGCCTCATAGGCCTGCAGCAATTCCATGAAATCCCTCTGCCTTCATCGACAGCTAGCCTGTACGACGCAGCGCAACATGGCAAGAGGGTGTTGTAGGCCTAGCGAATATTGAAGCGCACGGGAGCGGTAATGGTCTTGTTGACACCCGGCGGTGGGGCGGGCACCGGAGACGCACGACGAACCATCTCAACCACCTCCTGGTCGAGTCGCGGATATCCCGAAGATCGCGACAATGCGACGGATAACACATTACCGGAATCGTCGATCCGGAACCGTACGTAAGCCGTTCCCTCTTCGCGGTTGTCGCGCGCCTCCGAGGGATAACGTTTGCGGCGCTCCAGATGGGACATCAGACGTGACTGCCATTTGGCCGGCGACATACTGCTGTTTCCACCGCTGCTCGTCTGCTGGGCAGCGGTACGATTGGATTGAGTCGCGTCAATGCTCGCTTGGCGTGCTGCCTTCGAAGCCGGTAATTCCGGTGCCTGCTTTTTCTTTTCGACCTTTTTTTCAGGTCTCTTTTTTGGCGCTTCCTCAGCGTTCTGCGGCAGGGGCGGCCGAACAAGCGGGATCGGCACAGCGACATTCTCGAGCTGGGCCATTACCAACTGTTCGACAGGATCGATTTGCTCGACAGGTTCCGGCGGCGGTTCAGTGACGGGCTCTGGCAGCGGCTCAGGTTCCGGCGGCGGGAGTTCCTCGACCACCTCGTTAACCGGTTCGGGCAACGGCTGAGGTTCGGGTTCCGGCGGCGGTTCGACGATCGGTTCCGGTGGCGGGGTGATCGATGCGGATTGAACTTCCTCCGCATTCACCTCATCGGGAACAATCTGTTCTTCCTCGGTATTGGCAGCTTCCGGCTCCGGCGCCATTTCGATCATGATCGCAGCCGGCGGCGCGGGATCGCCCAGAGGTTCCGCCGCCGACCGCATCATCAGCGCAACGGCGCCCGCATGGGCGCCAGCCACCAGTACGGCGGCGGAAGTCCACAGCAGCAGTTCGCCGGCGGCGAACCGGGATCGATATCCGCCGGGGCCGCTCATGGGGTCTGGCCTTCGGCAGTAGCAGATGATGCGCCGGGCGCTGGCGCGGCAGGCAGCGTTTCCAGGCCCACCAGGGCGATCTTCAGGTAGCCGGCATCACGCAGGAGATTCATCACCTCCATGAACGCACCGTAGTCGACAGCCTTGTCTGCACGCAAGAAGATGCGCGCATCCTTGTTGCCGGAGGTCAGGCGGTCCAGATTAATGCCCAGTGCCTCGCGCGCCACGGTCTCGTTACCGAGCGCCAGCGACATGTCTTCCTTGAGCGTCACATAAACCGGCTCATCGGGACGCTCCGCCGGCTTGGCGGTGGAGGCAGGTAGATCGACGCTGACATCGACCGTTGCGAGCGGCGCCGCCACCATGAAGATGATCAGCAGCACGAGCATGACGTCGATGAAGGGCGTGACGTTGATCTCGTGGTTTTCCTGGAGTTCGTCACCCGAATGGTTCTCGCGGATACCGCCTGCCATTGCCGTTACTCCGCAGCAAACTTCACGCTGGCATGATGGCCGTCATGCGGCACCTTGCGGAAGTCGAGGTCGCGGCTGACCAGCCGTTCGATCCCCGCCGCGGCATCGGCCAGAAGCTGGCGATACGCCGTCACGGAGCGGGCAAAGATGTTGTAGATGACCACTGCCGGGATAGCTGCAACGAGGCCGATTGCGGTTGCCAGAAGTGCTTCGGCGATACCGGGTGCGACGACGGCAAGGTTGGTCGTGTTCGACTGGGAAATGCCGATGAAGGAATTCATGATGCCCCATACCGTGCCGAACAGACCGACGAAAGGCGCGACCGAACCGATGGTGGCAAGCGCGCCGGTGCCCTTGGCCATGTTGCGGCCCGCACCGACCTCGATCCGCGCCAGTGCGGATGCGACGCGCTCCTTCACACCTTCGCCGCCCGCATAATCGATCGCGGCATCGGAGAGGCGAACTTCATGATCGGCTGCGCGCACCATGCCGGCGACGACCCCGCCGCGTCGCTCGACATGCGACAGGGCCTGTCCGAGCGTCGCGGCCTTTGAAACCGCCTTGAGCCCGGTCTTCGCTCGCATGCGCGCGCCGGTAAGCTGCAGCGTCTTCACCAGCCAGACCGTCCAGGTGACCAGCGAAGCAAGCGCCAGCGCGATCATCACCGACTTGACCACCCAGTCTGCGGCCATAAACATGCCGAAAGGCGACAGGTTGTGGGGCAGGTCTTCGCGTGGAGCGGAGAGGTCGGGCAAAAGATTTTCAGCCGTCGCCGGATCGACCGCCTCCGCCTGGGGCGCTACGGCCTCGGCCGTAACAGGAGAAACCTGCTGTGCGGCGGGCTGCGGAGTTACAGGCTGTTGCGCCGCCGTAGGCATTTCAGGCTGAGCGAGTGCGGGTGCGGCCTGGTTGTCCGAAGCGACTGGCGGGACGGTCGGCTGCGCTACCGGAGCTTCCGGCGCCGAAGTAGCTGCGCCGCCGCCTGCCGCTGGTGCCACTGGCGCTGGGGCCGCCTGCATTGCAGCAGGAGCCTCCGGGGCGGTGACGGATGTCGCCTCCTGGGCAATGACCGGCTGGGCGGCAAAGATCATCAGACTGGCTGCAAACGCGGCCGCGGTGGAAGGTCCCGAATGACGAGGAAACACTGGGAGCTCCTTTTGGCAATGACTGAACAGGACAAAGCAACCCGGCCCGCTTGGGATCGGTGGGCTGCGACTTCGTCTTCGATAGTAAACTTGACTTCTTTTGACAAGTAATAAACCGGATCGGACATCAAAAACAGGACAAAAAGATACAAGAAAGCTGCATGGGAGCAAAAAGGGGCTCTCGGTCCTGCGTCTCGGATCGACGTTCGCCGCATGGACGTTCGGCGCTGGTTTGATCGTTGTCAAAGCGGCGACCTCATGGGTGGTTATGCTGCACAACATCCAGAGCGTTTCTGGCAATCCAGGAACCTATCGCGCCACGGGAGGCCCTCATGTCCGCAGACTTGCAATCCATCGCATGGTTCGAAAATCTCGTTCGCGGGGATGTCGCCCGCGTTGGCGGCAAAAACGCCTCGCTCGGCGAAATGGTGCAGATACTGGCGGCAAAGGGCATCCGGGTACCGCCCGGCTTCGCCACCACTGCCGATGCCTATTGGAACTATGTAGAAGCCAATCGGCTCAGAGACCGGATGACCGCAATGCTCGTCGAATGGGAGACAGGCAAGGCAACTCTCGCCGAAACCGGCCAGGCGATCCGCAACATCTTCCTGAAAGGCGATTGGCCGACTGAGACGGAGGCAGCAATCCGGTCCGCCTATCGCGAGCTTTCCAGGCGCGCCGGTGTCGATGATGTCGAGGTTGCCGTCCGCTCGAGCGCCACGGCGGAAGACCTGCCGGATGCGAGCTTTGCCGGCCAGCAGGAGACCTTCCTGAACATCAAGGGGGAAACCGCCCTGATCGACGCATGCCGCCGTTGCTACGCTTCGCTTTTTACCGACCGCGCCATCAGCTACCGCAAGGCAAAGGGTTTCGACCACATGAAGGTCGCGCTCTCCGTCGGCGTGCAGCGCATGGTGCGCTCCGATATCGGCGGCTCGGGCGTGATGTTTTCGATCGACACCGAAACCGGCTTCGACAAGGTGGTGCTGATCAACGCCGCTTGGGGGCTTGGTGAAAACGTCGTGCAGGGCGCCGTCGACCCGGACGAATATCAGGTGTTCAAGCCACTCCTTGCCGATCCCGTGCTGAAGCCGCTGATCGAGAAGAAGAAGGGCGCCAAGGCGATCAAGATGATCTACGCGACCGGAGAGAAACCGACGCGCAACGTCCCGACATCAAAGGCGGAGCGCGCAGCCTATGTGCTGAGCGATCCGGAAATCCTCGATCTCGCCCGCTGGGCCGCAATCATCGAGACCCACTACGGTTGCCCGATGGATATGGAATGGGCGCGCGACGGCAAGACCGGCGAAATGTTCATCGTCCAGGCCCGCCCGGAAACCGTTCAGGCGCGTCGCGGCGCGGGTGTCTTCAAGTCCTACACGATCAACAACAAGGGCAAGGTGCTTGCGAAGGGCCTGTCGATCGGCGATGCGGTGGCAAGCGGACAGGTCTGCCTCATAGAAAGCGTCAGGGACATCGACCAGTTCGTCGACGGCTCCATCCTCGTCACCCAGACAACCGACCCGGACTGGGTGCCGATCATGAAGCGGGCGGCGGCAATCGTGACGGATCATGGCGGGCGGACCTCGCATGCGGCAATCGTCAGCCGCGAGCTTGGATTGCCGGCCGTGGTCGGCACCGGCAATGCCACGGAGCTTCTGCATACCGGCCAGGAGGTCACGATCTCCTGCGCCGAGGGCGACGAAGGTTTCGTCTACGAGGGCATAGCGGATTATACGGTGGATGAGCTCGACGTCAGTGACCTTCCCGCCACCCGTACCCAAGTCATGCTCAATCTCGCCAATCCCGGTTCAGCCTTTCGCTGGTGGCGCATGCCCGCCGATGGTATCGGCCTTGCCCGCATGGAATTCGTCGTCTCCAACGCAATCCGCGTCCATCCGATGGCGCTCGTCCACTTCGATCTGTTGAAGGATGAGGCAGCGAAAGCCGAGATCTCCGTCCTGACGGCGGGCTACGACGACAAGACCGACTATTTCGTCGACAAGCTCGCCCGCGGCCTCGCCCGCCTTGCCGCGGCTGTCCATCCGAAGCCGGTGATCGTTCGCATGAGCGACTTCAAGACCAATGAATATGCCGGCCTTATGGGAGGCGCGGAATTCGAGCCAGCCGAGGAAAATCCGATGATCGGCTTCCGCGGCGCTTCACGCTATTATTCGCCACGCTACCGGGAAGGCTTCGCGCTGGAATGCAAGGCGATCAAACGGCTGCGCGATGAGATGGGCTTCACGAACGTCGTCGTCATGATCCCCTTCTGCCGGTCTGTCGGAGAAGCCGACAAGGTATTGGCCGTCATGGCGGACAACGGTCTGAAGCGGGGAGAAAACGGCCTGCAGGTCTACGTGATGTGCGAGATCCCCTCGAACGTCATCCTGGCCGCCAAGTTTGCCGACCGCTTCGACGGCTTTTCGATCGGCTCGAACGACCTCACCCAACTGACCCTTGGCGTTGACCGCGACTCCGGCGAACTTGCCGACCTCTTCGACGAACAGGATGAAGCAGTGAAGTGGATGATCGAAAAAGTGATTGCGGAAGCCAGCAAGGCCGGAGCCAAGATCGGCCTTTGCGGCCAGGCGCCGAGCGATCATCCGGAATTTGCCGAGTTCCTGGTAAAATGCGGGATCGACTCCATGTCTGTCAGCCCCGACAGTTTCATGGAGGTCAAACGCAAGGTCGCGGAAACGGAAGCAGCACTCGGACGTCGCTAAGCGAGGCGCACCGTTCTATCCCGACGCCATCCTCGGCCGCGTGCCGAGGATCTTCTTACATCAAAGAAATCGATCGCTTGCAGATTTTCGGGAGAGGTCCGTGCATGACGGCGCGCAGAGGTTCTTCATCCTGTCAGCTACCCGAGGGACGATGTTCGCGATCCATCACGGGTGACATCAGCCCCTGTTGGCCACATAAAGGTCCAGAATGTCCCTGCGGCGGCAAAGCTCCGTGCCGGAGGTCATGACCGCAGCGGCGCCGGCGGCCATGCCGAGACGGAAAGCTTCGACGATATCCTTTCCCTCGGCAAGCGACCATGTCATGCCTGCGACGAAACTGTCGCCAGCGCCGACCGCCGACTGAACAGCCACCTTGATGGCTGGAACCCGCGTGATGCTGTCGGCACCGACCAGAACCGCCCCGTCAGCGCCGAGCGTGACGGCGATATACTGCGCCGCGCCACGGCGAATGACTTCCTGGGCGGCCGGGCCGACGCTTTCGTGATCGAGCTTGCGTCCGACAAGGCCTTCCAGTTCCCCAAGGCTCGGCTTCACCAGGAACACATGGCAGCTTGCCAGTGTCTCGCGCAATGCCTCGCCGGACGTGTCCAGCACGAAGCGCTGGTTTCGTCGGGCAGCAATTTCAGCCATGCGAAGATAGGTGTCGGCCGGAACGCCTCGCGGCAGACTGCCGCTGGCCACCACATAATCCGCGTCGCACTTTTCCAGGATATCGAAAACGGAAGCGAGTTCAGCATCGCTGACCAGCGGCCCCTCCGGCACGAAACGGTATTCGAGATTTGTCGAAAGCTCATGCACGTTATAGGCGACCCGCACCGGATCATGGATTTTCATTACATGCTGCCGGATGCCGAGCGGCCGGAGCATGGTTTCCAGCAATTCTCCGGTCGCCCCGCCGGAAAGATAAAGCAGTTCGCAATGGCCGCCGAGTTCGACGATAACCCGGGCGACATTGATACCGCCGCCGCCGGCATGCTGGCGCTGATTGTGGGTACGGGTCTTGTGCGTATGGCGCACCTCGTCGGCGTCACTGGAAATATCGATAGCGGGGTTGAGTGCGATGGAGAGAATTTTCGACATGCCCGAAGCTACCGTTCCACTATGACAGATCAAAGAAAATCAGATGGCGATGACAGAATTGCCCACCGTCCGGTATAACTGTGCGATTACCCCCGTTCAACGCTCCGAAAGGCGAATGGGTTCGGCGATCCAGCCACCTTCGGGACCAAGGACAAGAAGCGGCGTAGAGAAAGCGCCGACCACACGCTCCGGCCAATGGGTGCCGGCGCCGGCAATGGCAGCCCGCCAGCGATCCGTCTGCAGCATGGCCGCTCCGACCGCCGCCGGTTCGACGCCGACCGTCGCCAGAAGGGAAAGACCCGCTGCCATCGACGCACCGCTCGACATCACATCGTCGATCAGCACGACCCGACGCTCCGTCATGAGAGGCAGCATGCGCGGATCGACATAAAGCCGTTTCTGCTGGTGCGGCGTGGTGATCGAGGTCAGGGGCACGGAGAGTTTTTCGTCATACCAGAATTTGCGCGAGGTTCCGAGCGGAACATAGCGCGGGTGGCCGAGTGCCTCGGCGACGGCAGCGGCAAGTGTCAGGCCGAGCGTCGGCAGGCCGACGACCACGTCCGGCCGGTAGGCACGAAGCTTTGAGGCGATGTCCGTAGCCAGAAGGCGCAGGACGGAAAAGCTCGCCTGATTGATAATCAGGGAGGCGATTGCCTGCTGCCCGCCGGCAAGCATCCTGATCGGCAGCAGCAACTGACGTCCGTCACCAAGCGTCGCCGGAAAGCTCGCTTCATGCGGGCCGGCGGGGTCGAAACTGCCGGCCGGATAAAACTCCTGCCAATAGTCATAAGGCTGCATGAGACAATCCTTCCGCCTGCTCCGGTTCACCGAACCTTCCCTTGCTTCATCGCAAAGGAGAGCCCGGTTTGCAATTTGCGGAACATCTCCGCAAGGCTGTTCAGAAAATCTTGACGCAGCGTTCCGATTTCCCGGTTGTCTTTGACCGGGCAGGCATTACCTTTGAGGGGATTTCACGACCTATCCGGCGACACCCCGCCGGCCAAAAATGCAGGATTGGCAATGTATACCGGTATCGTTCAGACCGTGGCTCCCATCACCGACATCACCCGTCACGACGGCTATACCACGCTCTCCGTCGAAATTCCCGAGCACCTGTTGGAAGGCTTGCAGATCGGCGGCAGCGTTTCGGTCGAAGGCGTCTGCCTCTCGGCAACATCGATCGATGGCAACACCGTGACCTTCGACGCCATGGACGCCACCCTGTCACGCACCAACCTTGGCGCCCTGCACAAAGGGGATGACGTCAATATCGAGCGTTCCGCCAAGCCGACGGACGAAAACGGCGGGCACGCCATCGCAGGACACATCGCGACAACCGCGAAACTGGTGGATGCAAAGATGGAAATGCCGGGCGCCTTCATTCGCTTCGCGGTGCCGGAGGAATGGGCGAAATACGTCTTCCCCCGGGGCTTCCTCGCCGTCAACGGCGCAAGCCTGACGGTGGCCGATGCAGACAGGAACGAGTTCACCATAAACCTCATTCCCGAAACGCTGCGCCAGACGACGTTCCCACGCTACAAGCCGGGCGACGAGCTGAACATAGAAGTCGACCACCAGACGATGGTAATGGTCGATGTTGTCGAACGCACACTGACCCGGCTTCTGGACCAGCGCCGCCCTGCGTGACTATGAATGGCTGGCTCTGAGCGAAACCCAGGGCCGCTCTCCAATCAGAGAAATGAGAACCTTCAGATAGTCCGCCGGCTTCTGGGCACAAAGGTCGACCGGGATACCTTTTGCAGCGATTTCGGAAAGCGGCGACCCCGATACGATCCGGAAGGGCACACCCGACCGTCGCAATCTTTCGACGACCGGGGTGACAGCGCCGTCGCGTACATGAAAGTCGAGGATCGCCGCCGAGATCCGTTCATGATCCAGGACATCGAGTGCATCGGCGACCGTTTCCACCGTCATGACGTTCACGCCGGCCCGCGCGACGCTTTCCGCCGCATCCATGGAAATGAGGGCATCATCTTCGACAATAAGGACCGTATCGGCCTCGAGGGGTTCTTTTTTCGACTGCATTGCCTGTCTCCTTTTGCGACACAACGCGGCCGGCCCGGTATTGTTCGGTTTCCCATAAATGAACGAGTTTCTTGGTTAACGAATTGTTTCACGGTTATTTTTGTGAACGCGGAACCTCCATCGCGCAACCGCGTTATCCCATGCCATACGTGCAGTTCCCGAAAAGAGTTCTTTGGTCTCGTTACGGGGCTGCCTAACCGGCAAGGGGCGCTCCGGCTGTTCCGGTTGGCGTCGCAGTCTTCCCAGGGAGAAAGACAATGCAGGTCATCAGCACACAGGTTCACGAGGAGGCGGGCCGACGACCGGGCTTCACGGTTGAATTCGTCGGCGACGGTGGCGAGGTTATTTCGGTCCATATGAAGCAGACCGCGTCGGGCGGAATCGATCGGCACAACGCTCTGGAAAAGGCGCGAGCATTGCTGCTTCAGGTCGGTTCCTTCGCGGGGGCGGACAGCAAGGAAAGAGGTGGTTTCGATCCCCTTGGCCCGGAAGAGACCGGCATTTCCGATGCTGTCCTCAGCGCGCGGCGGGCCCAGGACAGCGAAGAACTGGAGGATCAACTCGAAGAAGGTCTCGAAGACTCCTTCCCTGCGAGTGACCCGGTCTCGGCGACCTACTCCTCGACACCCGGCCGGGCCGGAAGACACTGACCGGAATAGGCGATTTTGAAGCGGGAAATGCGCCGGACGGAAAGCGCATTCAAGATCCTATGGAAGCGCTTTCGTCAGGACTTCGAAATCGTATGACTGTCCGGCAATGGACAACCGCTTCGCCGTGATGATTACGGGTATGATCTCTCCGGCGGCGTTACGGATTTCCGCACGTTCGCCAGCATATCCCCCTTCCTTGTCGAGGCGCGCAAGGCGCGCGCCGCGCGCCTCGTTGTCGACGACAAGGCCTGACGACACCATTTCATGGCCCTTGATCTCCTCCCAGGACTTTCCGACGAGATCGAGATAGGCCTTGTTGACGCGCACATAGCGCGAACAGTTCTGCCCGGTGGTGGAAATCGAGAAAGCCACGGGCGAAAGATCGAAGAGCGCCTGGATCAGGGAATCTCTCCCCGCCTCGCCGATTACCGTATCTGGAGCGAAATCTTCAAGCGCGCCGGGTGCGGAAAGCCGGTCGTTGCTCAGCTCGATGTCGATGGGCATCGATACCTCGTCCCTGAGGATAGCGGCCAGACGCCACAGGTCCACTTCCAGGAAAAGCGGCTTATGAGCCTCCGTCAGTTCTGTCAGACACTTCGGCAGTTCTCGCTCCGCCTTATCGAGTCGAGTCCCGTCCTGGGGCGAGCTGGCAGTAGCGCCTTTCTCGCGAAAAGCACGTGCGGCCATCTCGCGCACGATACCGTAGGCCTCCTCCAGCATGCGCATCCGCTCTGCTTCCAGTGTTACGTCATCTGGCTCGCCTTCGTCAGCAAGCGGCAGATTTTCGAGGATCCGCCACACCTGCGCTTCCTCTGGAGTCTCGACGACTTTTTCGACACCTCTCGGAGCAAATCGGATCAGTGACAGAAGCGTGTCGACACCGAGGCTGTCGACATCGAAGGCGTATGCGTTTCCGTCCTGGTCGGTGGCCTCCGCAGTGAGACGCGTGGGGCCGCCATTGTCATCCAGGAACAGGGTCACGTTTCGGATCGCCTTCGGAAAACCGAGCCAGGGATGTTCATGCCTGAAAAGATCGAGAGCCTGCCCTTCCAATACCGCGACGTTGAACATTCCGCTTCCTCCCCGAAGCTGGCGCCGCGCCTAAGGCCAACCCTTCGCGGAAACCTTATGGAGGACACCGGGCACAGTATTTCAGTATTTTCTAAAATTATAACAGGACGTCAATCCGCTGTCCGACAGCTACATGACATATTGCTGAAGAACAATGACGTTTTGCCTGACATTGACGAAGCGCAAAAAGCCATCGGCCTACGCGTTGGAGTAGCCTTTCGGCAAAGGGGTCGTCAGCGATGCCGGAAGCGAAAAAGGCTCGTCAGTGACGAGCCTTGGATTCCTCGGGAAAAATATCTTGCCGCAATGCGTGCCGGCGGACGCCCGCGAAACGACATTCCCGGACTCAGAAGAATGCCTGAATGCCGGTCTGGGCCCGGCCGAGGATCAGTGCGTGCACGTCATGGGTTCCCTCGTAGGTATTGACCGTCTCCAGGTTCTGGGCGTGGCGCATGACATGGTATTCGATCTGGATACCGTTGCCGCCGTGCATGTCGCGGGCCATGCGGGCGATATCAAGCGCCTTGCCGCAATTGTTTCGCTTGACGATCGAGATCATCTCGGGCGCGAACTGATGCTCGTCCATCAACCGACCGACGCGCAGCGAGGCGAAAAGGCCAAGCGTGATTTCCGTCTGCATATCGGCGAGCTTCTTCTGATAGAGCTGGGTGCCGGCCAGCGGCTTGCCGAACTGCTTGCGGTCGAGGCCATACTGACGGGCGCGGAACCAGCAATCTTCAGCCGCGCCGAGCACACCCCACGAGATGCCGTAGCGGGCGCGGTTAAGGCAACCGAACGGCCCCTTGAGGCCGGAGACGCCCGGCAGCAATGCGTCTTCACCGACCTCGACGCCATCGAGCACGATCTCGCCGGTCACCGAGGCACGCAGGGAAAGCTTGCCGCCGATCTTCGGCGCCGACAGGCCCTTCATGCCCTTTTCAAGCACGAAACCGCGGATCTCGCCGCCATGCGCCTCCGATTTCGCCCAGACGACGAAAACATCGGCGATCGGCGCGTTGGAAATCCACATCTTGGAGCCGCGCAGGCGATAACCGCCCTCGATCCTTTCGGCGCGCGTCTTCATGCCGCCCGGATCGGAGCCGGCATCCGGCTCGGTCAAGCCGAAGCAACCGATCAGTTCACCCGACACGAGGCCGGGCAGGTACTTGTCCTTCTGCTCCTCGGAGCCGTAGGCGTAGATCGGATGGATGACCAGCGACGACTGCACGCTCATCATCGAGCGATAGCCGGAATCGATGCGCTCAACTTCTCGGGCGACGAGACCGTAGGATACGTAGTTCGCACCGGCTGCACCGTATTTTTCCGGCAGCGTCACCCCGAGCAGTCCGGCCTGCCCCATGAGGCGGAAGATTCCAGGCTCGACCGTCTCCCCGAGATAGGCCTCATTCACCCGCGGCAGAAGCTCGCTTTCGGCAAAGGACGCCGCCGCCGACTGGATCATCCGCTCGTCTTCGGAAAGAGCCTCTGCCATTAGGAAAGGATCGCTCCAGGAAAAAGGCCGCATGTCGCTCATCACTCATATCCTCTTCAGATTTTAGGCCAGATTGACGAATTCGCCCCCCTGCGCAAGCCATGTTTACTCATGCTGCCATCAGGTCTATTCATATCGGATGCTGACCCATCAACGCCGTTTCCTGCCCTCCACCAGCGCGCTCGCGGCCTTCGATTCCGTGGCGAAGCTTGGGAGCTTTTCCGCCGCGGCCAACGAACTGGCGCTGACCCAAGGGGCCATCAGCCGGCAGATATCCCTTCTGGAAGATCAGCTTGGCGTCAAGCTCTTCGAACGCAACAACCGGGGCGTCGAATTGACCCCCATCGGCCGCGACTACGCCAAGGGCATCGGCGACGCGCTGGCGACCATCCGCACGCTCTCTCTCGAAGCGATGGCCAAGGCGGGCGACACCCATCTGCGCCTTGCGATGCTGCCGACCTTCGGCACCCGCTGGCTGATGCCGCGTATTCCGGATTTTCTCGCCCGCAACCCCTCCATCATCATCGATTTCGCCACCCGCATCGGGCAGTTCGATTTCGAAAGCTCCGGACTGGACGCGGCCATCCATATCGGCGAACCGAACTGGCCCGGCACCGATTGCCAGTTCCTAATGCAGGAGATGGTGGCGCCCGTCTGCAGCCCAGCCTTTCTTCGCGATCATCCGGTTGCCCGTGCGCAAGACCTGCTCTCCATGCCGCTCTTCGATCTCGCGTCGCGGCCCCGCGCCTGGGAGCACTGGTTCGCGAGCCTGGACATACCGAACGGCCGCGGCGGCGGCATGCGCTTCGAACAGATTTCCAATGTGGTGCAAGCCTGCCTCGCCGATCTCGGCATCGCTCTCGTGCCGACCTTCCTGATCGAACCCGAGCTTTCCAGCGGGCAACTGGTGCGCGCCTGGAACCACGAGGTCAGGAGCGCCAGCGCCTATTACCTTGTCAGGCCCCTATCGAAGATGGCCTACCCGCCCGCCTCCGCCTTTTCCCAATGGCTTCTGGAACAGGTTCGCGAATTCAACGCCCGTCAGTTCGGCCGCGGCGAGCAGCTATCCTGATGTGACAGCCTGTCGGATGCATCGAGCCACGCGCTTGACCAAAATCATCAGATGACTTAATCATCGAACCATGAAGGCGCTTCAAAAAATCAGTCTTTCGGATACGGCCACCGAAGCGTTGCGCGCGGAGATCCGCAGCGGCCGCTGGGCGGTCGGCTCTCGCATTCCCAATGAAGCGTCCCTTTCGGAAACGCTCGGCGTCAGCCGCGGCACCATTCGTGAGGCCGTGCGGGTCCTGGCCTCGCAGGGACTTCTCGACGTGCGCCACGGTTCGGGAACCTATGTGCGCTCCCTTGTAGGAACCGATGGTGCGCTGGATGCCGCCCGGCGCGCCAGCCTGCGGGATCGTTTCGAGGCCCGTTGCGCTCTGGACGTCGAGGCAGCGCGCCTTGCCGCACTCCGCGCCAACGCCGCAACCATCGTCCGCCTGCGCGCCCTGCTCGCCCAGCGCGGCAACTCCGATAAAGGCGACCGCGCCGCCTTCATTGCGCGCGATCTCGCCTTCCACCGGGCCGTCGTCGCAGCGTCCGACAACCGGGCTATGGTCGAACTCTACGACTTCTTCTCTGCCTCGATCACGGAAACCATCGAAGCCACGACAGCGGGCGACCTGCCCGAACCCGACATGGCCGCCCATATGGCAATCGTCGATGCGATCGAAACCGGCGAGCCCGACAAGGCAGACGCCGCTGTGCGCCGTTTCATGGCCCCGGTCTTTGCCTATCTCGACCGGCGGGACGACTGATGACCGACAATGCCGACAGCCATGTGCTCGACCTCGCGGACGAGCTTCTGATCGACGCCGAAGACACGCCTTCGTCCTCCGCCGTCACCGGGGTCACGGGTCCGGCCACTCGCTGGCTTCTGGCGGTCAGCCTCGTGCTCATTGCCTTCAACCTTCGTCCCGTCTTTTCCAGCGCATCGGCCCTGCTGCCCGAAATTCGTTCGGAACTCGGACTCTCCGCCTTCGGCGCGAGCCTGCTCACGACAGTGCCCGTTGTCTGCCTCGGCCTTTTTTCTCCGCTGGCACCCCGTCTTGCCCAGAGGATCGGCGCGGAAAGAACCTTGCTTTTTGCCGTCTTTCTCCTGGCCACCGGAACGGCCTTACGGGGCCTTTCGTCGGTTCCCCTGCTCTTCTTCGGCACTGCCCTTGCCGGTGCCTGCATCGCTATCGGCAATGTCCTCCTGCCGGGGCTGGTCAAGCGGGATTTTCCCGATCGCGCGGCGCTGATGACCGGATTCTACACCATGGCGCTCTGCGCCGGGGCTGCCGGCGCCGCCGGCCTCAGCCTGCCTGTGGAGAAAGCCTTCAATGGCTCGCTCGGTGCAGCGCTCGCCTTCTGGGCCCTGCCCGCTTTCGCGGTGGCGCTCATCTGGTTGCCGCAGGCGTTGCGAAGCACAAAACCGGCCAAGGGCAGCGGCACCTGCATCGAGGGCCTCTGGCGCGATCGACTGGCCTGGCAGGTCACGCTGTTCATGGGACTTCAATCGGCGCTCGCATATTGCGTCTTCGGCTGGCTGGTCCCCATCCTGCGCGAACGCGGTATCGACGGGGTGACCGCGGGCGCCATCGTTTCGGTCTCCGTAATGGTGCAGGCGGCGTCCTGTATCGTTTCGCCGCAGATCGCCGTGCGCAGTCGTGACCAGAGGCTCATCAATGTGGCGCTGGCCATTATCGCGGTCGTCGCATTGCTCGGCCTTCTGTTTGCACCCCTCTCGACGATATGGATCTGGGCCATCTTGCAGGGCATCGGCCAGGGCGGCCTGATCGCCCTCGCCATGACCGCCATCGTCCTGCGTTCGCCGGATTCCCACGTCGCTGCCCATCTCTCGGGGATGGCGCAGTTCGTCGGATATCTTCTGGCAGCCATCGGCCCCCTGCTGGTCGGACTCACCAGGAGCTGGAGCGGGAGTTTTTCGGCAACGGCTCTACTTTTCGTCGCAATCGGTCTCGGCGCCGCGATCAACGGCTGGGGCGCCGGGCGTCTCGCATATGTAGACGTCCGTTCGGGAACGAAAGAGGCATAGATGAGCCTGTGTCCCCGCGCACAGCCTCATCTTCGGTCCAATTGACAAGCTGTTGTTATGGAAGAAGAGTACCTCCTAATAAAACGGTCAGCGTGGGAGGGACAGGATGTCTGGGCGCAAGGCTTTTGGTTTTCTCGCAAGATTCCTGGCAATCTCGCTGCTGGCGACGCCTGTAGTCGCGGCCGACACCCGTAGTATCGTCACCACGCCTGACGGCGATTACTTCGGCTTCGACCTTCGAACGGAAAAGAACCTCTCACTCGACGAATGCGAGGCAAGCTGCATCGCTGACGGCGCCTGTCGCGCTTTCACCTACAATCCAAAGGTGAAATGGTGCTTCCTGAAGTCCGACTTCAACCAGCTCAACACCTTTGCCGGCGCCATTGCCGGTCGCGTGGTGGAAGCAGGCGTTGAGGAGGACCTCGGGGCAGCCAAGCGACCGGAATTCGTCTCCGACCAGTTGATGGAGGATGCCCGCACGCAGCGCGCAGACCTCGCACTCGGAGAAGACCAGCAGCAGCTCGGCCAGGGCGCCCTGCTCGTCATCGCCCGTCAGTCGTTCGCAAACAACAACATCGACGCGGCGCTCTACGCCTTCAAGGGTGCGCTCGCGATCACGCCTGACGACACCGCCATCTGGCTGGAAATGGCCCGTGCTACCAATACAATTACCGGCAACGGCAGCGTCATCGGGCAAGGTGTACTCGCCGCACTCAACGGCTACCTCTTGAGCCGCGACACACAGACCCGCGCCGATGCGCTCGCCACTCTCGCCAAGGGTCTGGAAAACTCCGAGGACTACCGCAACGCGCTGAATGCCTACAAGGAAAGCCTCAAGCTCGTCACCGCCAAGACCGTGCAGGCCGCCTATAACGACCTGCGTTCCCGCAAGGGCTTCCGTGTCGTCTCCAACAGCGTCGATGCCGACAGCCTGACGCCGCGCGCCTGCGTCGAATTCTCCGACCCGCTGGTCAAGCGCGGGGTCGATTACACGCCCTTCGTGATGCTCGACGGTGCAGCACCCAAGGCCTTGGAGGCCAAGGACAACCAGATCTGCGTCGAGGGCCTGACGCATGGCGCCCGCTACAAGCTGGCGCTCCGCGCCGGCCTACCCTCCTCCGTCGAGGAAAGCCTCGAGGCGCAGGTCGATCTCGAAATCTATGTCCGCGACCGTTCCGCATCGGTTCGCTTCACCGGCGACAGCTTCGTCCTGCCCTCCACGGCGCGGCGCGGCATTCCGCTGGTTTCGGTCAACGCCGACAGCGCCAGCCTCAAGCTCTATCGCATCGGCGACCGCAACGTCGCTCCCCTGCTTTCCGCCTCGCAGTTCCTCACCCAGCTCGACGGCTACAGCGCCGACCGCATCGAAAGCGAAACAGGCGAACTTGTCTGGCAGGGTTCTATCGATATCGCCACCGAACTCAACAAGGACGTCGTTACCAGCTTCCCGGTGGACGAGGCCCTGCCCCAGCGCAAGCCCGGCATTTACGTGATGACGGCATCTGTCGCCAACGCGAATACCGAGAACTGGGACAGCCGCGCGACCCAGTGGTTCGTCGTCTCCGACATCGGGCTATCCACCTTCGCCGGCACCGATGGCTTGCACGTCTTCGCCCGCTCTCTTGCGACGGCAAAACCGCTGGCGGGCGTCGACCTGCAGCTGATCGCCAAGAACAATGAGGTTTTGGCGACGGCGAAGACGGATGACGATGGCCATGCCCGCTTCGATGCCGGCCTCATCCGTGCCGGCGCAGCGCTTGCCCCGGCCGTTATCGCCGCCCGCTTGCAGGACGACGACAACGTCTTCCTCGACATGACCCGCGCAGGCTTCGACCTTTCCGACCGTGGCGTCACAGGCCGGCCTGCTCCCGGCGCAATCGATCTGCTCGCATGGACCGAACGCGGCATCTACCGCCCCGGCGAGACCGTGCATGCAGCGGCGCTCGCCCGCGACATCGAGGCCGACTCCATCGACCGGCTGCCGCTCACCTTCATCTTTTCCCGGCCGGATGGCGTTGAATTCCGCCGCATGGTGGTGACCAGCGAAACGCTTGGCGGCTATGCCGTCGACCTGCCGCTGCTCGCCAACGCCATGCGCGGTACATGGAGCCTCGCGATCCATACCGATCCAAAGAAGGAAGCGATCGCTCGCAAGACCTTCCTGGTCGACGACTTTGTGCCGGACAGGCTGGAATTCGACATCACCAGCGAAGCGAAGGACATCGAACCCGGCGCCTCCGTCGCAGTCAGCGTCGACGGACGCTATCTCTACGGCGCACCTGCCGCCGGCCTGTCGCTGGAGGGCGAGGTCAATATCCGCCCGACCCGCAGCCATCCGGACTATGAGCGCTATGTCTTCGGCCTTGCGGACGAAGAGGCCGGCGAAGAAACCCAGGTGCCGCTCGAAGCGCTGGAACCGCTGGACGAGGACGGCAAGACGACCTTCGATGTCGAACTCGGCGAACTGCCATCGACGACGCAGCTTCTCAACGCCGAAGTCGTCCTGCGCCTTGTCGAAGGCGGCGGCCGCGCCGTGGAGCGCAAGCTCACGCTTCCGGTTCGCCCCGAAGGCCCGATGATCGGCATCAAGCCCGAATTCACCGGCGACCTTGCCGAAAATTCGATCGCGAAATTCAACGTCATCGCGCTCGGTCCCGACGGTAAGCGTCAGGCGCTTTCCGGCGCAAAGTGGAAACTCGTCAGCCTCGAGCGGAATTACCAGTGGTATCGCGAGGGCACATCCTGGCGCTACGAGCCGATCATCACCACCAAGCAGGTGGCGGATGGTACCGTCGATATTTCCGCCAATGGAGCCGAAGTTTCCGCTCCGGTTCAATGGGGTCGCTACCGCCTTGAAATCGAAACGGCGATCCTCAACGGCCCCGCGACCAGCGTGGAATTCGACGCCGGCTGGTTTGTCGAGGCGAGCACCACGGAAACACCCGATGCGCTTGAAATCGGGCTCGACAAGGAAAGCTACGCCATCGGCGATACGGCGACGCTGAAGGTCTCGCCGCGCTTTGCCGGCGAACTGCTTGTAACCGTCGGCACCGAATCTCTCGTCACCACGCAGGTGGCGACCATTCCCGCCGATGGAGGCGAAGTCACCATTCCCGTCACCGCGGAATTCGGTGCCGGAGCCTATGTCACCGCAACGCTTTTCCGGCCCGGCGACGCGCAGGAAAGCCGCATGCCGGCGCGCGCCATCGGCGTAAGCTGGCTGAAGGTCGATCCGGGCATGGACCGACTGGCGATCAAGCTCGACCCGCCGAAACAGACGTTGCCGCGCCAGCCGCTGGAAATCCCCATCGAGGTGGCAGGTGCGGGCATTGGCGAGGAAGCCTATGTCATGGTCGCCGCCGTCGATGTCGGCATCCTCAACCTGACGCGTTACGAAGCCCCGAACCCGGAAGACTGGTATTTCGGCCAGCGTCGGCTGGGTCTTGAGATCCGCGACCTTTACGGCCGCCTGATCGACGGATCGCTTGGCGCGATGGGACGCCTGCGCACTGGCGGTGACGGCGCACAAAGCCCGCTTCAGGGCAATCCGCCGAAGGAAAAGCTGGTCGCCTTCTTTGCCGGTCCGGTGAAGCTCGATGCCGATGGCCGCGCCGCAGTGTCCTTCGATATCCCGCAGTTCAACGGCACGGCCCGAGTGATGGCCGTCGCTTGGTCGAAATCCGGCGTCGGCCACGCCGAAACCGATGTCATCATCCGCGATCCAGTGGTGGTCACGGCCAGCATGCCGAAATTCCTCGCCCCCGGCGATGAGACCGAACTGCGCCTCGATATCGCCGCAACCGATGCTCCGACCGGCGATTACACCCTTGCGGTGTCGTCCAACGATGCGGTTCGCATCGATCCGCAGGCCGCGACCCAGACAATCAGCCTGGAAGCCGGCGGCAAGACGGTCGTGACACTGCCCGTCATCGGCGTCGAGCCGGGTGCGGCGACCATAGACATTGCGCTCTCCAATGCTTCCGGCCTGTCGCTCGACCAGAGCCTCGAGGTTCCCGTCCGTCCTGCATCCCTTCCGGTGACGGAACGCCGGGTCCTGTCTCTCGCCCCCGGCAAGAGCCTGACCGTCGATGCCGACCTGCTGGCCGACAGCCTGCTCCAGGATGCGGCGGTCAGCCTCAATGTCAGCCGTGCCGATGGCTTCGACCTTCCGGCCCTGCTGATGGGTCTCGACCGCTACCCCTATGGCTGCGCCGAACAAACCACCAGCCGGGCGTTGCCACTGCTTTATCTGAGCGAACTTTCCGCGGTTTCCGGCCTTCCCGACGACGCGGATGTGAAGAAGCGGGTGCAGGACGCGATCTACCGGGTTCTCTCCTACCAGTCCTCCAGCGGCAGCTTCGGCCTCTGGGCTCCGGGCTATGAGGACCTGTGGCTCGATGCCTATGTCACCGATTTTCTCACCCGCGCCCGCGAGCAAAGGTTCGAAGTGCCGGAACAGGCGATGCTGCAGGCAATCGAAAACCTGCAGAACCGCATCGGCTACGACGCCGATATCCGCAGCCGCGGCAACGAGATCGCCTATTCGCTCTACGTGCTGGCGCGCAATCGCAAGGCCGCGATCAGCGACCTGCGCTACTACGCCGATACGATGCTCGGCGATTTCCCGACCCCGCTTTCGAAGGCGCATCTGGCCGCGGCACTTTCGCTCTATGGCGATGCCGAACGCTCGCGCTCGGTCTTCCTCGATGCTGCCGGCATGTCGGAAGAAGCGCGCCTGACCAGGGTCAGCCTCAACCGTTCGGACTATGGCTCGTCGCTGCGGGACGGAGCGGCCGTGCTCGCTCTTGCCGCCGAAAGCCGTCCGGTTCCGCCAATCGTGCCCGCACTCGCCAAGGTCGTGACCGACGAATGGCGCGAAAAACAGTATCTCAGCACCCAGGAACAGACCTGGCTTCTGCTGGCCGCACGCGCCCTGCAGAAGGGAGATGACGGCCTGTCGCTCGATATCAACGGCGCACAGCATAACGGCGCCTATCAGGCAAGCATCACCGGCGATGCCCTGCTCCAGCATACGGTTACGCTGACCAACAAGAGCAGCGATCCGGTTTCGGCAGCGATCACCACGGTCGCGGCACCCAAGGCTCCGCTACCGGCAGGCGGCGAGGGCTTCGACATCACCCGCACCTACTACACGCTGGATGGCGAGGAGGCGAATGTCAGCGAAGCCGCACAGAACGAGCGCTATGTGGTCGTTCTCACCGTCACCGAAAATGACGACTGGCCGGCGCAACTGCTGATTACCGACCTGCTTCCCGCCGGCTTCGAGATCGACAATCCGAGCCTCGTCGACAGTGCGGCGCTCGCCAACTTCGACTGGATCGGCGAGACGGAAACGGCCCACCTCGAATTCCGCAACGACCGTTTCGTCGCGGCGATCAACCGGCCGGCCAGCGAGAACGGCGAGATCACCCTTGCCTATGTCGTCCGCGCCGTAACGCCCGGCACATACGAACATCCGGCAGCCTCGGTCGAGGACATGTACCGGCCGCAGTTCTCGGCCCGCACGGCCACCGGCCGCATGCAGGTCTCGGCAGCGGAGTAACGGGAAAGCGGTGATGGGAAAGCTGCGCGTCGCGGGTCTGGGTCTTGCGGTTGCTGCCGTCGCAGCGACCGCAACACTCTTTGCCCTCGACGCCGCTGACCGCGCCTTTCCGCCGCCATTGCCGGAGGCCGCCACGGTCTCGGCCGAAGTGCTGGATACCGACGGGCAGTTGTTGCGCGCCTTCGCGACGAAGGACGGGCTGTGGCGCCTGAAAACGACGGCTGCCGATGTCGATCCGCGGCTTGTGAAAATGCTGGTCGCCTATGAGGACCGGCGGTTCTACGAGCATTCCGGTATCGACCTCATGGCGTTCGGGCGCGCCGGCTGGCAACTGCTGACCAATGGCCGCATCGTTTCGGGCGGCTCGACGCTCAGCATGCAGGTCGCCCGCCTGATCGAACCGCGCCGAGAGCGGTCGCTGACGGCGAAGCTCATACAGATCGCCCGCGCCCTGCAGATCGAACGGCGGCTGGAAAAATCGGAGATCCTCGACCTCTATCTCACCCACGCGCCCTATGGCGGCAATCTCGAAGGCGTGCGGGCGGCAAGCCTTGCCTATTTCGGCAAGGAACCGAAACGCCTTTCGACAGCGGAAGCCGCCCTGCTGGTCGCATTGCCGCAACTGCCGGAGAGACGCCGCCCCGACCGCTACAGGGAAAACGCCGAAGCGGCCCGCAAGCGCGTACTGCAACGCATGAACACCGCCGGCGTGCTGGAACCCGGCGAGATCGCCCGCGCCGAAATCGCTCCCCTGCCGGAAAAACGCCTGCAACTGCCGGCGCTCGCCGCCCATCTGGCGGAAGCAGCAAGACGCAAGGCTCCGGCTGAAACGACATATCGAACGACGCTTCGCCGGGATGTGCAGCAGCGGCTGGAAACCGTTGCGCGGACAACCTCCCAGCGTCTCGACCCGAAGGTGTCGCTCGCCATGCTGATGGCTGATGCCGAGACCGGGGAAATCGTCGCCGAGATCGGCGCGGCCGATTATTTCGATGCCTCCCGCTCCGGCTGGATCGACATGACTCGCGTCAACCGCTCGCCCGGCTCGACGCTTAAACCCTTCATCTACGGGCTGGCCTTCGAGGAAGGTCTGGTCGCGCAGGAGACCATTGTCGAGGATCGGCCGGCGGACTTCTTCGGTTACCGGCCGAAGAATTTCGACATGAGCTATCAGGGCGACGTCAGCATCCGTCAGGCTCTGCAACTCTCTCTGAACGTACCGGCGGTGCGGCTGCTCGATGCGCTCGGCCCTTCGAAGCTGATGGTAAGGCTGCGTCGCGCCGAGGTGCGTCCGCGCCTGCCGACCGCGGAAGCGCCCGGACTTGCCATTGCGCTCGGAGGAGCCGGCCTGACGCTGAAGGAACTCGTCCAGCTCTATGCCGGCCTCGCCAACCGCCAGACGCCGGTGCGGCTGGGTGATGGCATCAACGACCAGCCCGGCGAGATCGAAAACGTCGCCGCATTGTTCGAACCCGTCGCGGCATGGAATGTCGCGGACATTCTCTCGGGCGTACTGCCGCCATCCGGCAGCCCTGCCATCGGCGTCGCCTACAAGACCGGCACCAGCTATGGCTACCGTGACGCCTGGTCGGTCGGCTTCGATGGCCGTTATGTCCTCGGCGTCTGGATCGGCCGCCCCGATAACGCTGCCGTACCCGGTATTTCCGGTTACGCGACGGCGGCTCCCCTGCTGTTCGAGGCGTTTTCGAAATCGGGCCTTTCAGGCACTCCGCTTCCCTCCACCCCGCGCGGCGCAAACCGCATCGCCCAGTCGGAACTGCCGATCAGCCAGCGTCGGTTCTCGCTCGATCCCAGCGGTCTCCTTTCTGCCTCGACGCGCGAAAAACCCCCGCAGATCGTCTATCCGCCCGAGGGCGCCCAGATCGAACTTGGCACCGGTCCCGATGGCGCGCCGCTGCCCCTTGCCTTGAAACTGCAGTCCGGGCGCGCACCCTTTCGCTGGCTTGCCAATGGCAAGCCGCTTTCGGAACCCACCCGCCGACGCACGACGGAATGGAGACCGGAGGGTGTCGGCTATTCAACGCTGACCGTCATCGACGCAGCCGGACGTGCGGCAACAGTGGGCTTTTTCGTCCGGTCCTGAAAACGCCATTCATGCTGCCGGAGCAGCGGGCGGCTTGCCCCGCGGTCCCGACGAGCGTAAGTCATGACCGACTGGAAAAGGGGTCGCGGCCATGACGGAACTGAAAACGAGACAAACCGGCGCAACGGCAACGCTCGGCCATCGCGGTTTTCCCCATGTCGTATCTGCCACCGGAGGCGAGATCGATATCGTCACCGGTCCGAGCCAACCGGGCTTCAATCCGGTCGATCTGCTTTACGCATCGCTCGCCGCCTGCCTCGCCATGAGCGCCCGCATAGCAGCGACTCAGATGCATGTCATGGACAAGGTCACGAACATCACGGCCGAAGTGAAGGGCGAGAAGGCCTATGAGGGACCCTCGCGGGTCACGCGCTTCGACGTCCGCATGACCATCGCGGGGGACCTCGACGCCGACACCCGCCGGAAGATCGTCCATGCCGCAGAAGAAATCTGCACGGTCAGCAACACGCTGGCGGGAAATCCCGAATTCTCGATCGAACTCGGCGACTGACCCCCGTCACCTGCAACCCTTCCGCATCTCCCATTGCTCAATCCTTGCCACTTCCCGCATCTCCGTCGGCGAGAGATCGCCATAAGGCGGGAAGCATCCGCGCCCGAAGACGGCGCGGGCGCGCTGCGTCTTGAAGCAATAACCCCGCTCCGCATAAATCTCGTTGCGGGCGTACCACAGATCCTCGCAACTCATCGCCCGGTAATCCTGCGCATGGGCCGCAGAGAAAACTCCGGGTATGACGGCAAAGACGTCAAGCAAGAGCGCAATCACGATAATCCAACGACTGTCCACGATCCCCTCCTTCGGATACTCGAACACAGCGAATATAAGCGAATTCGGCAATGAGCCATTGATGCAGGTCACTCGCAGGCTTTCATCCGCTGTCCTTGGCCGGTTCCAGCAATTTTCGCTTGATGTCTTGACTGCCACTGGAAATCCGCCACACACCGCCCCAAGTCATATACGGCCGGGAGATTTGGGGCTTGACGCGTGGTCGGGCTGAGTTAAAACCGGCTTGTCACGCAACGCCCAGTGCCTTGCGTTGCGGACCAAACTTCTGGTGCCGGGCCCCTCTGGCGAGAGTTTACGGCGCTCTCGTGATGTCGGTACCGCCAGCAAGATGAGCCGGCGGATTCAAAAACATGACTCTTCAGATCATGCCTATCCCGCGTGCATGCGTCGCCATGCACGATCATTTCCCGCATCCTTTCGCTTTCAACCGTTCGGAGGCACGCCAATGAGCACACCCTCGACCGGACAGCCGACGCTTTCCTATTTCAAATGGGCCTTCATCGTGACCGCTATTGGCCTTCTTCTCGGTGGCTGGGTTGGATGGCAGTCCACCGGAACGCTTGGCGGCATGGCAACCGTCTTCTTTATCTGCGCAGTGCTCGCAGTTCTCGAAATCTCGCTTTCCTTCGACAACGCCATCGTCAACGCCAACAAACTCAAGGACATGACGCCGGTCTGGCAGCATCGCTTCCTGACCTGGGGTATCGTCATCGCCGTCTTCGGCATGCGTATCGTCTTCCCGCTGCTGATCGTGGTGATAGCCGCCGGCATCGGGCCGATCGAGGCGCTCTTCCTGGCGGCCCGGGAACCGGGGGAATATGCGAGGATCATGACCGAGGCGCATCTGCCGATTGCTGCCTTCGGCGGTACCTTCCTGATGATGGTCGGCCTCACCTACTTCTTCGACCACGAAAAGGAGGTGCACTGGATCGTCTTCCTTGAGAAGCACATGGCGCGCTCCGCCTCGATCAAGGGCATCGAGATTGCCTTCGTGCTTCTGCTGATCCTGCTCTTTTCGAACCTGCTCGAAGGCGAGGAAGCCAACACTTTCGTCTATTCGGCGATCTACGGGCTTCTCACCTTCCTCGTCGTCGAGGTGATCGGCGGACTTCTGGATCACTCGCAAAAGGCCATGTCGGAAGCGGCGAAGGGTGGCCTCGGCGCCTTCATCTATCTCGAAGTGCTGGACGCCAGTTTCTCCTTCGACGGCGTTATCGGTGCCTTCGCACTCAGTCAGAACCTGTTCGTGATTGCGATCGGTCTCGGTATCGGCGCGATGTACGTGCGCTCGATGACCATCATGCTGGTCGATAAGGGAACGCTCGCCGAATACCGATACCTGGAGCACGGTGCCTTTTACGCCATCCTCATCCTCTCGGTAATCATGTATTGCCAGACGCTGGTTCATATCCCCGAAGTCATCACCGGCCTCGGCGGCGCGGGGCTGATCGGCATCTCGCTCTGGTCCTCCATCCGCTACAACCGCAAGGAACGGGAAGAGGAACTACAGCACGATCGACAGGCGGTCGCCGAAAACATCTGACGGCAAGGTGAAAGAGCCGGCCTGATGCCGGCCGCTGACGCCCGCATTGGTTCGTTAGAACTATCAATAGCGATACCCTTCACAGCATCCGTTACGAGGGGTATCGCCTAGCGGGAATTTCTCGAACGCCCCAAAACTTCTCTGCATCAATCGCGCAAACTCTTGTAAAAACCTGCATCGCTTGACCTTCGTCGGCATCACTGCAAGGGTCTTGCTCAATTGAGCCTGTTGAATCGACCGTAAGAACTGAACTACAAGAATTTTTTGACAACTTAAAGTTGAATTTCGATGTTCAGAAACGCAATATTGGCGGCTTCCCTCCTCGCGAATTTTCTCCTGGTTTACATCATGTTCCAGCCGGCAGGCGGCACCACCAATTCGACTCGGATGACGTGCGAACAGGCGCGAAGCGGGATCGGCAGCAAGAAGGCCGTGAGCGAGTACGCCGACCGCAATGGCTTGTCGTTTTCAAAGGTCCATTTGTTTCTGAGAGACAGCGATTATGAACTGAGGAATATTACCGTTCAGGATGGCACAGTGACCTTCGTCTACACGTCCGCGGCTTTCTATCCATCGACCTGTGGCATCCACCTGCCCGGAATTGATGGAGGCATTCTCCGCATAGCAACAGAGATCACTGCAGACCCCAAAGTCCTATCGGTTTGGTAAGGAGTGACGGCCTCGGTTCAAAATGCAGCAATAAAGGTCTTTTTGTGCCGAACCTTGCTTTGGCGAGGCGCGTTCTTAGATCAGCCGAAGAGACAGCTTATCGTCACCAGATGAAAAGAACGAGGACCGCTTGGAAAACCCATGTCGCCAACAACGCCAGGGAACGGCTTCCGCCCAACTTGAGGCTGTTGCCGAAATGGCGAACCGGGCGGGAGCCCTGTCACTGACCGATCTGCTGGAGGCATTGGGCCGCACCAGCATCGCCTTCGCCATACTTATACTGTCGCTGCCGGCCCTCACGCCGGTCCCCGGCCCTTTCGGCATGTTCTTCGGAACCTGCCTTGCCATCGTCTCCCTGCAGATCATCGCCGGAAAGAGGCGTATCTGGCTTCCCGAGATGCTGGGCAGGCGGAAACTTTCGGCTGCGACGATCATGCTCGTCGTTCGATATACGACGCCACTCGTGCGCAAGGTGGAAATCATTCTGCAACGCGGCCGCCTGCGGGCGCTGACCGGGCACACCGCCCAAACCCTGCTGGGCGTGCCAGTCTTCCTGCTTGCGGTAGCTGTCGCGCTTCCCATTCCTTTCGGCAACTTCCTGCCGGTAGTCGCCCTGGTCGTCATCTCCATGGGATTGATGGAACGGGATGGTCTGGCGACACTCCTTGGCATTCTGCTTGCAGCAATTGCACTCGGGACATCGGGTGGCCTGATCTATGGCGCGGCCTCGGCCTTCAACTGGATCGTCTGACTGCAAAAGACAAATGACCCGCCCCGACAGGGGCGGGCCATGACACCCGGAAAGAGATGGAGTTTCACTGCGCGCTGGCGAGCGCGGCCTCGATGCGTTCCTGCGCCTTCTTCGGCAGCTTCACGGCCTTGAAGGCATCGAGGTTCGCGCTCGCGTCGTTGACCACGACCACTCCGACCATGCCCATGCCGACATGCGGCGCGCACTTGATGCCATAGACGCCGGGCACGTCGAAGGTCACCTTGATGGTTTCGCTCATCTTGCCCTTGAACTCGGCGGCGCCGTCCGGGATCATGCCCTTGATGCTCTCGGCGTTGTGGCCCTTGTCGGTCGGGATGAAGGTGACGGTGTCGCCGACGGCGATCTTGAGGCCCGCCGGCTCGAACACCATGGCGCCGTCCTTGCCCTTGTTCAGCATGTGAACCTCGTAGTCGGCGGCAGCGGCGGAACCGGCGAGGGCAGCGAAGATCGCACCAGCAGCAACGAGGCGCTTCATCATCATGGTCATTGTCTTGTCTCCTTGAAAACAGGACCCCTCGGGTCCGTTAATCAAGGAGATACGCCGGCCAGTCGGCGTCTTCTTTGTCGCCGCACAAATTGCAAAGCGCAATTTCCAGGGAATGCGACCGGAACGCCGAACAGACTATTCCCGGGTCCCGTCGGCCAGTTCAGCAAGTCCCGCAGGGTCGATGACAAGCAGTTTCTGCCGGCCGCCTTCCACGTAGCCCCGCGCCTCCCAGGCGCTCAGGATGCGCGATACGGTATGCAGCGTCGTTCCGGTCATCTCTGCAATGTCCTGCCGGGAAATCGGGAAATCGATCCGGATGCCACCCTCTTCCTTGCGGCCTGCCTTGCGCGCCAGCCGCAACACAGCATGGGCGACGCGACGCTCCACCTCCTGGGTCGACATCTCCCTTATGCGCGTATGGGCTTCTTCCAGCCGCTGCCCGATGGTCTGCATTGCGGTCACGGCAAGCCGAGGATTATGTTCGACGAAACTGGGCCAGAGATCGGTCGGCCAGCAAAGCGTCACGCTTTCTGCCGCTGCGATGGCGGTGCCCGGATAGTCCATGCGCTGCAAGGCCTTGGCGAAACCGAAGAGGTCGCCAGGATGCACCACCCGCACGATGATCTGCTGTCCGTCCTCGGTCACCTGGGTGACCTTCAGGCGTCCATGGAGAAGAAGAAAGAAGCTGACGGCCGGTTGCCCCTGTTCGAAAACGGCTTCACCCTGCGGCACACGACGTGACGTCGCATGCGAGAGCAAGCGGTCCAGCTCCTCGTCACTCATGCGGTCGAACAATGGAAGCGATTTGACGACGGCCCGATCGATCTTCACCGCCGTATTCCTTTCCTCCGGAATCGGACCCTGCAAGGACAAACATATGTTCGCCCGCCCGGTCCGTTCGAATGACGTATCCGCCGGTTTGTTTAGACTAGAGAGAGGTTTGACGGAAGGCAAAAAAGAGCCGGGCGAACCAACGGTCGTCCCGCACCAGGCGAAAACCGACATTATCGGGAGGCGTTCCGACCGAACAGCCACCGCCTTTCGGCTCCCGCACGAAGGCGCTGAGCGGCGCACGATGCTTGCCGGAGGCGACATAGATACCGCAGCTCTCGACCTCCTCGACGACCTCACCGGAGGTTCCGAGATTGACACGCCGATTGCAGGTTGTCGTCCACTCCCAGACATTGCCGCCGAAATCGGCGAGACCGTATTCGTTTTCGCCGAAATGACCGAACGGTTGCGGCGCCGGCTCCCGCGATGCCTTGCGGGCAGCCTCCCGCTGGTAATCTGCTAGCCATCTGAGTGCCGGGTTCTTGCTGTCCGGATCGACGCCAAGCGCGTCGTCCGGAAATTTCGAACCGGCGGCAAAGGCCAGTTGTTCATCGCTCGGCAGCGACCAGACGGCGTTGTCGTGCCGGCTGAGCCAAGTAGCATAAGCCTCCGCGTCGTCATAGCTAACGCCGGTTGCGGGCATGTCCGGCAAGGACGGTATCGTCGATTCCCGTGCCGGGCAGGCCCCGTCCGCGACACAGCGGTCATAGTCGGCGGCCGAGATCTGGTATTTCGTGATCGTCAGCGGCTCTCCCGGCGCCACCTCCAGCATCGGAGCATCGACCGCAAATCCGGCCTTGAAGAATTCACCCGCCTGGCGGTAGCGGAAAGTCCGCGGTTCAACGACGATCGTCTCCGGCGTGGCCACGAGCGCTACGCCGGGCTGCGGCAGAACGCCGGTGCGCAATGCAAGGGTTCCGGCAAGACCCAACAACAGGATACCGGGCAGCATCAGGGAAAGGGCGGAAACGGAATGATTTGTGCGGACAGACAGCATGACGACCTCCTCAAGGTCGCGGCGGGAAAGAGGAGATCCGCGCCCGCCCGTGGCGGACGCGGACCCTTTGCATTCAGCTGGCGCTCGGAGCCATGACCGAAGTCATCAGATCGTCGTTCCATTCGCCGGTGACCGTGAAATGCGCAGCCGCGCCAAGCTCGAAGGCTTCGATCAGGTTGTGGTTGACGTAGGCATAAACGCCCGGCTGATGGAAGGTGTAGAAGGCTGCGCCTGCCGCACCACCCGGAATGAACCAGGTTTCCTGGTCGGTTTCTGGCACGTTGTGGAACTTGCCGGTTGCCCAGACATAGTCGCCATGTCCGCCGATCAGGTGCGGACGGGTATCGCGGTTGGCCTGCGAATGGACGATCAGGACACGGTCGCCAACCTCGGCCTTCATGGCGTTCTGGCCGGTCAGCGCGCCGACGGCACCGTTGAAGACGATATGGCTTGGAGTAAGCGACCGCATGACTTCCAGCGTATCGGCATAGGCATCGCCGGCGCTCTCGTATTTCTTGAAGTTGCCGTTCTCGTCCTTCGGGATGTAGAAGTCCTGTTCGCCGACATAGTAGATCTTGTCGTAGGTCAGGTCATTGCCCTTGCCGTCCTTCAGACCGTCGCGCGGCAGCACCATGATGGCGCCGTTCATGCCCGAGGTGACGTGCCACGGAACCATGCCGGGAGGTGCGCAGTGATAGACGAAGACGCCGGCCTTGGTCGCCTTGAAGCGCAGAACCGTCTTCTCACCGGGATTGACCAGCGTCAACGCGCCGCCGCCCAGAGCACCGGTTGCCGCATGGAAGTCGATGTTGTGCTGCAGGGTATTGGTTTCGGGGTTGACCAGTGTCAGTTCGACATAATCGCCCTCGTGAACGACCATGAGCGGGCCGGGAACCGAACCGTCGAAGGTCATGGCGTGCACTTCCGTGCCCGCATCGTCGAGGATCATCTTCTGTTCCTTGATGGTCAGGGTGAATTCGACGACCTTCGGACCGCCCTCGGCCTTCTGCGTGTGGGCATGGACGAACGGAGGCTTGACGAGTTCGACCTTCTCGCGGGGAAGCTTTGCGATGTCGGCGGCGGTTGCGGCCGCATTGGTCTTGATGCCACCTCCTTCGGCACGAGCCTCGGAAGTCTTGATGATCGGCGCCAGGGCGCCGGCAAAGGCCGCGCCGGCCAGAATCGTGCGGCGGGTTACCTGAAACTGCTCAGTCATCGGAATGTCTCCTTGTGGTAGAGCGGAGCGGATATCGTCCGGTGACAAGAGTTCTACTCCCGATCGCGAAATCTAATTTGTGCCAGAACAAACTTCTTCCGGCCGACATTTTACCTGCGTCATTTTGGCAGGGCGCAAAATGACAAAGATCAGAAGAGGGCAGGTCGGGCTTTGCTTGCGAATGCACAAAGATCGAAGGAGGGTTTCTTCTTAAAACGATTGCGATTTATCAAGCAATCGGAGATCCGTCATGAGCAACAGCCAACAGACGAGCCGCCCGGCCGGCGGCATTCCACGCGGCCTTTCCCGAACAGGCCCGGTTCTGTTTTCCTATGGCTTTCGCCCCTTCTTCTTTGGTGCCGCGATCGTTGCGATAGCGGCCATGATCCTCTGGATCGCCGCGCTCGCCGGCATCGTCGAGGTCGGAGGCTCCTACAGCGCCCATCACTGGCACGCCCATGAGATGTTGTTCGGCTTTTCCTCCGCGGTGGTCGCCGGCTTTCTCCTGACGGCGGTTCCCAATTGGACTGGCCGCCTGCCGGTGTCGGGCCGACCCCTCGCCGGCCTGTTTTTGCTCTGGGCGGCGGGACGCCTGCTGATGCTCGCCCCCGACCTGATCGGGCTCGTGCCTTCCGTCGCCATCGAAAGCCTGTTCCTGCCCGTCCTGCTCTTCATCTGCGCCCGGGAAATCGTCGCGGGACGCAAGTGGAAGGATCTGAAGGTCCTGGGTATCCTGACCGTGCTGTCGCTGGCCAATATCGGCTTTCATCTGAATACCCTGGCCGGAGAACATGGCGGCACCGTCGAAAGGCTGGCGGTTTCAGCCTATCTCGTGCTCATCATGATTATCGGCGGGCGTATCATCCCGAGTTTCAGCCGCAACTGGCTGAACCAGAGGGGCGAGACACGCTTTCCGGCGCCCTATGGCCGCTTCGATACCGCAGTCATCGCGGTCGGCGCATTGGCGCTCTTCTGCTGGAGCCTTAAGCCCGAGCAGCCGGCAACGCTCGTGCTCGCCGCTGTCGCCGGCATCGCCCATGCAGCACGGCTGCGGCGTTGGCGCGGCCTGGCTGTATGGCCGGAGAAACTGCTCTTCATCCTGCATGTCGCCTATGCCTTTCTGCCGCTCGGATTTGTGGCAATCGCGCTTGGCGACAGGATAGGCCTCGGCGATGCGGGCATCATGCACGTGATGACGGTCGGCGCCATGGCAGCGATGATGCTGGCGGTCATGACCCGCGCCACACGCGGCCACACCGGCCGGCAGTTGACGTCATCGCCGCTCACCAATCTCTCCTATGCCGCAATCCTTCTGGCGGCACTTCTGCGTCCAGCTGCCGATCTTCTGCCCGCTCAGGCCATGACGCTCTACGGGCTTGCCGGCCTGGCATGGCTGGTGGCCTTCGGCCTCTTCGTCGTCGAATACGGTCCGATGCTCGCCCGGGTCCGGCGCACCTGACGGAAACTGGATAAACGAAAACGCCCGGTTCTCGGACCGGGCGCTTTCGTTTGCGGGCTGCCGATCCGCAAAGATCAATGCCGGCCCGCTCCCCGGAGGGCGGGAGTGCGGATACGTTCGGGCGTCCACCGCGGTTCATAGACCAGTTCGACGGCGACCCGCGCCACGCCATCAACGGCAACGATGCTGGCCTCCACCGCGTCTTTCAGGAAACCGGCCGCCGGACACCCCCGCGAGGTCGTCGTCATGACCACGGCAACCGCGCCGTCTCCTTCGACGACCACGTCGTAGATGAGGCCGAGATCGACGATATTGCCGCCAATCTCGGGATCGAGAATACCACTCAGGGCATCGTATATGCGTGCTAAGAGAAAATTCGCGGCATCGTCGTTCACATCCGTCACTCCCGGGCTTCGCCGACACGTATCAGCATGCGATAGGCGCTGCCGGTTTCATCGAAATTGCCGACCCACTGATGCCCCCGTTTCTCGAGTTCCGGCATGAGGAAGACGGGCTCGCGCGCAAGCAGCGCAAAGAGCACTTCGCCCGGGTCCATGAGTTCGATCTTGGCGAGGATGCGCGTCATCGGCTCAGGCGGATCGAGATCGGTGAGATCGAGGTGAAAGACCGGGTCGGCCCAAGCCGTCGCATCATTGCCGCTGGCCGACGCGGAAATATCGGCGGGCCCACCGGCCTCCGGTGTGAAGAGCACCTGCCAGTCGCCTCCGCCGATCTCGGTAGCCTCATGACCGAAGCCCCGCTTGCCCATGACGCGGAACAAGGGTTCAGGCTTGAAGGTCGCGAACAACCTCAGGCCTTCGCCGGGCGCCAGCGAATGCACCGCTTCCATGATAGCCTGAAACGGCTCGCCGCCATTGCGCAGGATAGGGCGTACGTCGAGTTCTTTGTATGATCGTGTCATCGTTACCTCCTGAGGTCGGGGGATGGCAGAAAGAGATAGGGACGCATAGTACCTTTCGGCAAGCGCAGGCCGGGAGCGACATCGACCAGACGTCTGGCGCGCAGAAACTCGATAACCAAGGCGAAAGTAGCGCAGAACTGCAAAAAGACGCCGACGCGAAACAGGAACGCGATCCCGAGAGAAAGAGCAAGCGTGGCAACCGCCACTCCGGCATGGAAAGCCACGAACCACATCCGGGCGCGCCGCTCGCGCACGATATCCTGAACCCGCGGCGTCGGCACACGGCCGAGCACCGGACCGTAGCATTCGAGCCAGGTGAGAAACGGCACGATCTTGTAGAGCTGAGCCAGACCGAGGCCGCTCAGCCAGCCGAAACCCGCGAGATAGATGATAGCCTCAACATGATCCCCGATCCGTCCGGACAGGGACGCGACCACCAGCCAGACGAACGCCACGAAAAGCCAGGCGAAAGCCGCAAGGCTGGCAAGACTGTTCAATTCCATATCGCGCCGCCGCCGCGTCCTTACGATCGCCAGGAGATCAAATCCGTAGAGGATGAGGCTGACGGCCGCGACGAAACAGGCGAGCGCAGCGGTGAACACCGCGCTATTGCCACGGAAGGTCAGCAATACCAGCAGGAGAAGCAGCGTCAGCACGGAAGCTCCACCCAGAAAAACCAGGTTCGGTCGACGGCCTTCGGGTTCGCCGGCAAGCAGGAACATCGGCAAGAGCTTGTAACTTACACCGAGCGCTGAAAGGGTAAGCCAGCCACCGAGCCCGAAGGCTGCATGCACTGGCAGCATGTCGGACACCAGGGCAAGCAGGTCGCCGGGCAACAGGGAGGAGAGCCCGAGTGCCATGAAGACACCGAGACAAACGGTGCCCACAAGCCCGACGATGCTGAGCGCCACGAAACGTCCTGCAAGTGGCAAGGGCCGTGCATCGAAAAACGTACGCAGCACCATTGTCGCGACGCCGAGGAAACCCGTCGCGAGAAGGATACCGCCGCAAGCCAGGAGGTGGTCCGACAGCGTGACGCCGGAGGCGAGAAGCGCAAAGCCGGACACCAGCCCGACTTCGCCGGCAAGGATCGCAACGAGGGATGGAAGCGCCAGCCTCCCCGCCCGCAGCGGCTTTGCCGCAAGCACCGGTACAAACTGCAACAGGGCTCCCGACATCAGGAGACCGAGCCAGCCGGCGGTAATCAGGTGAACGACGGCCAGCACATCGCCGCCGGAAATACCGGCAACCGGATTGCCATAACCGGCGGCCAACAGGCCTTCTCCCGCAAGCAGGAAAAGGCAGGCGGCGGCAAAGTAGCTCATGGTCCAGCGGGAAAGGCTTGCTCCCGGCATGTCGATCACCTCACTCAGGAATACCGCAACGCCCCGCGTCTCAATGATCCGAGCCGCAGCAGCAGTCGCAGCCGCTGTTTTGCAAGCGCTCGATCTCGACGCGCCAGACCTCCGGCCCCTCTTCCAGATATTCCCACCCGAACATGCCGGAGAAATGCATTTCGAGCTGGTAGTGCAGCGGCCGCGGATCGTGATCGCTGGTAATCAGCATCGATCCGCCCGGAAGCAGCGCGTTGAGCATTCCGAAGATACGGGGATGCCGCTCGACCGGCGGTACGGTGCGGACGTCGATCAGCGGCTTTTCTTGCATGGTTTGGCTCATGGGTCGGTCTTGTCCTTCTTCGGCCCGACAGGTCTTCGATTGTTGCGGCCCGGGCCCGGCCTGCCTGTCGAAACTAGACCGAAGGACGAAGGGAGAACTTGTCGCCGCGCAAATAACATCGAGAACGTCGACGGGCTTTCGTTCCGTTGCTTGGGATTTGGCAAAGAGCAAAAGGAGACCGCGATCTAGGCTCCGGACAGTTACGAACGGAGAGCCGCCCCATGTCCCTTGATATCGTCGAAAAATACGGCGAAGCCCGCCTGCCCCGCTACACCAGCTATCCGACCGCGCCCCGCTTTTCCTCCTCGATCGGCGCCGGCACCTATGGCGACTGGCTGAAACAGATACCCTCCGGGGAGGCAGTTTCCCTTTACCTCCACATCCCCTTCTGCCGGTCGATGTGCTGGTATTGCGGCTGTCACACCTCGATCACGCAGAAGGACGAACCGATCCTGGACTATCTCGACGTGCTGAAACGTGAGATAGCCATCGTCGCAAGGACAGCCGGCAAGCCGCTCAAGGTACGCAACATCCATTTCGGCGGCGGCACCCCCACCATCATGAAACCGGAGGAATTCCTGGATCTCTCTGCGTTCATACAGAAGACGTTCGACGTCATGCCGGATGTCGACATCGCCGTCGAAATCGATCCCCGCACCCTCACGCAAGCCATGATCGGCGCGCTCGGGGAGGCCGGTGTCACCCGCGCCAGCCTCGGCGTGCAGAGCTTCGATCCGGTCGTACAAAAGGCCATCAATCGCATACAGACCGCCGAACAGACTGCGAAAGCAACGGATGGACTTCGCGGATACGGTATCGGCAGCATCAATTTCGACCTGATCTACGGCCTGCCCCACCAGACCGTCACGTCCTGCATCCAGACCACGAAGACGGCCATAGCCATGCGGCCGGATCGTTTCGCGGTGTTCGGCTATGCCCATATTCCCTCGTTCAAGAAGCACCAGCGACTGATCGACGAGAAGGCCTTGCCCGACACGACAGAACGCCATGCCCAGGCCGAGGCAATCGCCGGGACACTGGTCGCGGCCGGCTATAGGCGGATCGGGCTCGATCATTTCGCGCTGCCGCAGGACGAACTCAGCCTCGCCGCGCAAGACGGAAGATTGCATCGCAACTTCCAGGGTTACACCACCGACGCTTGCCGGACCCTGATCGGCTTCGGCGCTTCGGCCATCGGCAGGACGGCGGAAGGCTACATTCAGAACGAAGTCGCCATCGGCCAATATGCGCAACGCATCGCATCCGGTCAGCTTGCCACATCCAAGGGTTATCGGATGACGGACGAGGATCGCCTCCGGGCGGCCGTGATCGAGCGGCTTATGTGCGATTTCGAAGCCGATCTCGACGGTCTCGCCAGGCGTCACGGTTTTGACCCCGCACTGCTGACGGAAGGGAATGCCATGCTTGAGCGGCTGGCGAGCGACGGCATCATCGGGATGCGGGACGGTGTGCTGAGCGTAAGCAACGACCATCGCTTCGTGATCCGCGTGGTGGCCGCGAGCTTCGACGCCTATCTCGGAGAAACCGGCCGCACCCATTCCAGGGCGGCCTGATCTGTCACGGTCGATCGATATCGATCAGGAAAATACTCGAAAATACGAAAAGGCCCGGCAACACCCCGATGCCGGGCCTTTTCCGCGCCTCACCGCCGCCTCAACCGGCGAGGCCGCGATAGATCGCCGGCAAGGCTGCCGGCAGTTTCGCGATGTTGGAGACGATCGCATAGCCGTGCTGACCGAAGATCGCCGGCACGTAGGATTTGGCATCCCGGTCGACGGTCACGCCGAAAACCCGGATGCCCTTGCGTCTGGCCTCCATGACCGCGCGGCGGCTATCCTCGAGCGCGAAACGACCCTCATAGTGATCGACATCGTTCGGCTTGCCGTCTGTCAGCACCAGCAACAGCTGCCTGCGATTGGGCTGGTCGGCGAGCCTGGCAGAGGCATGGCGGATGGCCGCGCCGATCCGGGTATAATATCCCGGCTTCAACGCTCCAATGCGCCGCTCAACTGCCGGCCCCATCTTCTCGCCGAAGTCTTTCACGCTCTCGATACGAACCCACGATCTGCGCCGGGAGGTGAAAGTCAGGATCGAATGATTGTCGCCGCAGGCGGCAAGGCCATTGGCAAGCACCAGAAGAGCCTCCTTTTCGACATCCAGTACGCGCCTGTCATCGAACCATGCATCCGTCGACAGGGAGACATCGACGAGCAGCGTCACAGCGAGATCGTGCGCCTGCGGCCGGCTCATCAGATGGATGCGATCGCTGCCCTCGCCGCCGGCGGCAAGATCGCTGCGGCTGCGCACCACGGCATCGAGATCGAGATCGACGCCATCGAGCTGGGCGCGCAGCATCTCGTGTTTCGGGCGCAACACCTCGAACTGACGCCGCACCCGGCGCATCAGGCTCTTCATCGCCGCATTCTCTTCGAGCGACTCGCCCTCTTCGGGCGCCGGCGCGGCAAGCACCCGGCAATAATCCTTGAGATAGACGCCCTGCCTGTAGTCCCATTCCGGATAGGTAAGCTCGGTCGTCAGAGGCGTACGGTCGAGCGCCTCCGGCGGCAGATCAAGATCGAAGCGGAAGCGGGCGGATGGCCGCCCGTTCCGCTCACCGAGCGTCATGTCGTCCAGTTCCTCCGCCGCAGTCGCGTCGTGATCGTCGCTGTCGTCGCCGGGTCGGTCGACATTGACCATCTCCGCCATGGCCAGGATCTTTTCGAAACGGTTGAGGATGAACGGGCTGCGATCCTTGTCACGCCCATCGGTCTTTTCACGGGTGGCGATGTGGCGCCCGGCGGCAGTCGCTTGCCTGTCGCTGCCCGCCGCTGGGCGATCCTGGGTCTCACGCGGAGCGCCCTCTTCGCGCAGCAAGGCATCCGGCCAGAGCGGAACCGGCAGCATCGGCAGGTATCCGGGCGGCGCCTTGGCCGGCAGGATCGCCGGTGGATGCAAGGCCGCAAGGCCCGCGCCCTTGCGCAGGAGATCGATGATGCGTGCCTCCAGCATCTGCTCGACGCGGGGCAGTTTTCCTCGCCGGCGTTCAGCGAGAAGGGCCAGGCACAGACGGGCATAGCGGTCGGACATCCCCGGGAAAACCGCAATGACACACTCCGTGGTCTTCTCCGCCCGCTCCAGTATGGCAAGGTCCCGCTTTAGCGGATCGCCCACCGGCACCGGCTCTAGCGGCATCACCGCCATTGCGGCGGCAAGCCAGAGATAGAGATCGCGGTTCAGGCCGGCGTCGGGCATCAGGTCGATTACCGGCGGCAGCATCAGCGTCGCATGGTCACGGCCGGGCTGCACGAGTTTTTCCTCTCCGAGACCCAACCGCTGACGAAACTTTAACCGGTGGGCGGAAGTGCGTCCGCGGGCCGGCGCCACCTGCACGGTATGCTCGCCGCCGAAACCGCGGAAACAGACGGCCAGCATCGGCTGGATTTCCTCAAGGGAAACGGCAGCCCGCGGATAGCGGGGCCACGTCCGCGTGTTGCCGGCAACATTGTGCCAGGCGCGCCCCACGGTTTCTTCGAGTTCGAGGAAATCCAGCATACTGCACTCCCTTAGCGGATGACCGCCTGCGAAAGTTCGATCAGCGCGGCCCGCACCTCCGGCTCGTCCGTCAACGGCTCGATCATGGTCGATCGGACAGCATCGCGCGGCGAAAGGCCGGCATCGATCAGGCTGGCGCAATAAACGAGGAGACGGGTCGAGACGCCCTCCTCCAGGTCATGACCCTTGAGCGCCCTCAACCGCCGTGCCAGTTCGACCAGAGGCGCAACCTCGCCGGCGGAGAGTCCGCTTTCGGAAGAAACGATCTCGATCTCACGATCCTTCGGCAGAAAATCGAATTCGATGGCAACGAAGCGCTGGCGCGTGGAGGGCTTCAGCGTCTTCAGGAGATTCTGGTAGCCCGGATTATAGGAGACGACGAGCATGAAGGCGGGCGGCGCTTCAAGTTGTTCGCCGGTCCGTTCCAGGGGCAGGATGCGACGGTCGTCGGTGAGAGGATGGAGCACGACGGCCACGTCCTTGCGGGCTTCCACCACCTCGTCCAGATAGCAGATCCCGCCCTCGCGCACGGCGCGTGTCAGCGGCCCGTCCACCCACACCGTATCGCCGCCCTTGAGCAGGTAGCGGCCGGTCAGGTCGGCGGCGGCAAGGTCGTCATGGCAGGAAACCGTCGAAAGCGGCAGGCCGAGTCGGGCCGCCATGTGGCTGACGAAACGGGTCTTGCCGCATCCGGTCGGCCCCTTGAGCAGCAGCGGCAGCTGGCGCGTCCAGGCGGTCTCGAAAAGCGCACATTCGTTCCCGGCAGGCGAATAGGCCGGAATATCAGGCGCAGGCGGGTTGGTCAGCATCAGGTTCATGGGGTGTTTTCCTTTCGGGCAAGGACGTTTGATGCGGCCGCCTCCCCTGAAAGGAGAAGACGGCCGTTTTCGTTACTCAGCCGGCTCCGCGACACCGCCAAAGGCGGGCTCGCGCTCCTTGCCGGGCACCAGGATCGACCAGATGAACATCAGCGCGGAGACGAGGACGACGACGCCAGAGCCGAGGCGGATCCAGTAGAACAGCGCAAGCTGATCCTGCACGGCCATGTAGCTTTCGCCGAGAACCCGCTGCAAATGCACCTGCAGCACGCCCGCAAAGGTCAGCGCGAAGGTCATGACCGACATCGCGGTGCACATGGCCCAGAAGCTCGCGATCGAAAGCCACTGGTTATAGGGCCGGCGTCCGCGGATCTCGGGGACCGCGTAGGCCATGACGGCAAGGTTCAGCATCACATAGGCGCCGAAGAAGGCGAGATGACCGTGTGCTGCCGTGACCTGCGTGCCGTGGGTGTAGTAGTTCACCGACGACAGCGTGTGCAGGAAGCCCCAGACGCCGGCGCCGAAGAACGCCATGACCGAGCAGCCGATGGACCAGAGCAGGGCGGCCCGGTTCGGATGCTTGCGGCCGGCCTTCCAGGTCATGACGAAGGTGAAGATGACCATGGTGAAGAACGGGGCAACTTCAAGGGTGGAGAACAGCGAACCGATCCACTGCCAGTAACCCGGCGCGCCGATCCAGTAGTAATGGTGCCCTGTGCCGAGAATGCCGGAGAACAGCGCCAGACCAACGATGACATAGAGCCACTTCTCGACCACTTCCCGGTCGATGCCGTTCAGCTTAATCATCAGGAAGGCAAGCACGGAGGCCATGATGAGCTCCCATACGCCCTCGACCCACAGGTGGACGACGTACCACCAATACATCTTGTCGAGCGCGAGGTTTGCCGGATTGTAGAAGGCGAAGAGGAAGAAGATCGCCACACCCCAGAGACCGAAGATCAGGATATTGGTGACGACCGTCTTGCGACCTTTAAGCACCGTCAGCGTGATGTTGAACAGGAACATCAGGCAGACGACCACGATGCCGACCTTGATCGCGAAGGGCTGCTCGAGAAACTCGCGTCCCTCATGGATATGAAAGAGATATCCGACCACGGCGATTGCAGCCGCAACCAGGAAGAGCCAGAACTGCGCGATGGCGAGCTTCGGACTGTAGAGCTCCGTCTCCGCCTCTTCCGGCAGGAGATAATAGGTGGCGCCCATGAAGCCCATCAATAGCCAGACGATCAGCGCATTGGTATGGATCATCCTGACGATATTGAAGGGCAGGAGCTCGGAGAGCGTATTCGGCAGAACATAGATCGTGCCGGCAAGCACGCCGAACAGGACCTGGGCGAGGAAAAGGCCGAGGGCGCCGTAGAAATACAGCATCGCGACCTTCTGGGTTTGGTATTTCATGGTTGGGTTCTCCTTGGGTCGACGTTTCTCAGCCTGCCTCGTTCGGCGGCCAGTTCTGCGTCTTGATCCGGCTCGTCCATTCGAGGAAGTCGGCGAGATCGTTAAGTTCCTGCTCCGTCAGGTTGAACTGCGGCATCTGCCGCCGTCCCTCGACGCCGGAGGGCTGGGCCGCCATCCATGATTTCAGCGTCTCTCGGGCGCCTTCGGGATCGCTTTCGCCGCCCCAGCGCTTCCAGACATTGCCGAGTTCCGGTGCGAAATAGGCGCCCTCGCCCAGCAGAGTGTGACAATTGATGCAGGAGTTCTGCTCCCAGACGTGCTTGCCGCGCGCGACGCTGTCTGTCAGCGTCGTTTCGTCCGTCGAGCTCGTCCGCATATAGTAGTGACTGTGGGCCGTAAGCCCCACGAAGATCGCGAAGAAGAAGATGGACCCGCCGTAAAAGACATTGCGGGCCCCTGTCTTGGTCAGGCGCTCTGCCATCCCCTGGTCCTTTCTTTGCCCGCGGACAGGAGCGCCGCCGGCCTGGTGAAATCCCCGCCCGCAGCCCGCGCGATGATCAGGACGCACAGGCTGCGGGACGCTCCCCTTCTAGCGCCAGGGAGAAAGCCTTCTTTGCGCTTTTGCAAACAAGCGAACGATCCGCTCAGGCAGCGCCCAAAAAGGCAATCGCAACCGACCGTGCGAATGCGACCAGCAGGAAAAGAGCCGGCCAGGATAGAAGCGCCAGACGCATGCCGCGCTTCTCGGATCGCAGCCCCATGAAGTCGAGGATGACGAAACGGGCCTTGACCGCAGCAATCAACAACACGGCGGCGACCGGCACCAGGAGCCCGCCGCTCAGGGCCGCAAGCGTGGCCCCACCCGAAGCGAGCACCACCAGTGTCGCGAAGGTGCCGAACAGTTTTCCCGTGGAAGCGTCGGTCATCATCTCATGCCAGGTAGAGGATCGGGAACATGACGATCCAGACAAGATCGATCGCGTGCCAGAGCGTGGTTATCAGGATCACATTCTGCCGCTGAGGCCGCCAGGCGACGATGAGGAGGATGACCGAGCCGAAGACCACATGCAGTAGATGGAAACCTGTAACGAGAAAATAGATCTCGAAGAAACCGCTCAGCCCACCCTCCGCGGCATGAACGATCTCGCCGGCATATTCGGCGAGCTTGACCGCCGTGAAGACAAGGCCGAGACCGGCCGCGCAAACCAGTGAGCGGCGAACCTCCGCGACGGAAGCTCCCCGGCGCGCGGCCATTGCGGCCTGCCAGCCGCTTGTCAGGAGGATGATGGTGTTGATTGCTGCAAGACCCGGATTGAGATATTGCCTGGCCGCCGAGAAATGCTCCGGCTCCAGTAGCGACATCACGAGGAACCCGGCAATCAAGATGCCGAAGGCGACAAGTTCGCTCCAGACAAGCACCCAGAGAAGGAGCGTATCGCCCTCCTCTTCGGATGCGCTTGCCACGGATAGGTTCAATGATTTGGCGGTTGCGTTCATTGCGCTCTCTTAGCCGGCAACATCGCCGGTCTCTTTGAGCAAACACAAAGAAGCCGACGGTTGACCGGCTTAGGCTGTGGCATCAAAGGAGATTGCTCATGACAGACGCACAGATCGGACTTGCCGTCGTCACACCTGTTATCGTCGGCTTCGCCATCACCCTGCACAGGATGGGCGTATTGCAGCGCGGCGGAACGATTTCCGCCGTGGCTGCCTCGGTTGTCATCGCAGCCATCCTGTTCGTCGGACAATGAGGAGGAGGACATGACGACGGAATTCCCGCTCAACGCACAGGATCTCGCGGCCCTCGACAGGAACCACGAAGCTCTGCTCGCCCTTTGCATCAAGCTTGAGGACATCGCGGACTCGCTGCCTTTCGACATCAACGAGGATCTCTGCAACGAGGTGGCGCAGACGGTCGCGCCGCTGCTCAAACAGACGCAGCAACTCGAGGAGAAGGTGCTGTTTCCCGATTTCGATCGCAGCGCCGGCTCCTGCTTCGCGGCGATGATGATCGAGCGGCTGAAAGGCGAGCATCGCTGCGACGGGCTTGCCGCCGAGGAGATTTCCCTGACGCTGAAGGCCGTGATCGAAGGTCGTTGCCGCCTGTCTTTCGACACGGTAGGCTACATGCTGCGCGGCTTCTTCGAATGCGTCCGCAGACACGTGGCCGCCGAAAAGCTGATGATCGAGGCATTGTGCGCCGCCGAGGCGGAGGGGCGGGAGATCCTGATGTGAACCAGCTTGTGATGGCGCTTGCCGCCTTTCTGGCGCTGCATTCGATCCCGGCTCTGCCGCCGGTTCGCGCAGGCGCCATCGCCCTGCTCGGGCGCGAGACCTATCTCGGCCTCTATTCCCTGGTGTCGATACTGGTGCTCGCCTGGCTTTTCCACGCCGCGCTGAACACCGATTACATCGAGCTTTGGGCCCCGGCCGGCTGGCAGGCGAGGCTGACGCTGATGCTTTCCCCGCTCGGTCTCCTTCTGGTCATAGCCGGCCTTCTCTCCCCCAATCCCTTCTCGATCAGCTTCCGCCACGGCGACGAGCCCGGCGCGATCGTCCAGATCACCCGGCATCCTGTGCAATGGGGCTTCATGCTGTGGTCTTTCGGCCACCTCATAGTCAACGGAGACCTCCGCTCGCTCGTCCTGTTCGGCGGTCTCGGCCTGTTCTCCGTAGCTGGACTTTTCATTCTGGACCGACGCGCCCGCCGGAGGCTCGACGCCGGCTGGCCGGCGCTTGCCGCGCGCTATCCGATGGTGCCCCTTGCGGGCATCCTCACGGGCAGGACGAAGTTTCGCATCGACGGGCCATTCACCCTCGCGCTGGCGGTTACCGCCGTCATCACGCTCTGGCTCCTCACCGGCGGCCACGCAGCACTCTTCGGCGCCGATCCGCTGACAGCCCTTTCCTATTGAGAGCCGCCTTGTTCTCCCTGCCATTCGACCGCCAGCGGCTGGTCTGTCAACTGCAGGAGATCGATGGCGCGCGCAGCAATGTGATCGACGACATCGTCCACCGTCAGCGGGCGGCGATAGAAGGCCGGCACCGGCGGCATCACGATTGCGCCCATTTCAGTCACGGCGGTCATGTTGCGCAGATGGCCAAGATGCAGTGGCGTTTCCCGCGCGAGAAGAACAAGACGTCGCCGTTCCTTCAGATGCACATCGGCCGCCCTGACCAGCAGATTGTCGGCAAGCCCCGTCGCAATTCCGGCAAGGCTCTTCATGGAACACGGCGCGACAATCATGCCTTCGGTGCGAAACGATCCGCTGGCGATGGAGGCGCCCACGTCGTCGATCTTGTGATAACGGGCTGCAAGCCCCACCAGCCGGCCGATGGCATCCGCGCCCAGTTCGTGACCGAAGGTCCTGAGCGCCGATCGCGTGACGACGAGATGCAGTTCGACCCCCGAAAGCGCCGCTAGCCTCTCGCCGATCCTGAGCGCAAGCGCCGCCCCCGAAGCGCCGGAGACCCCGAGCACCACCCTGCGGATATCCGTCACACCATGTCTCCAAGTCCGAGTTCATGCCAGATGGCGTCGATCTTCTCGCCGACGTCAGGCGTCATCTTCAGGACACGGCCCCATTCGCGGTCCGACTCCGGCCCGACCTTGACCGTGGCGTCGAGGCCGAGCTTGGCCCCGAGGCCGGGCTTCGGCGAGGCGAAATCGAGGTAGTCGATCGGCGTATCGTTGATGAGCGTGACGTCGCGACCGGCGTCGAAGCGAGTGGAAAGCGCCCAGACCACATCGGCCCAGTTGCGCACATCGACATCGGGATCGACGGCGATGATGAGCTTGGTGTAGCTGAATTGCGGCAGCATCGACCACAGCCCCATCATCACGCGCTTTGCCTGCCCCGGATAGCGTTTGTCGATCGAAACCACGATCGCCCGGTAGGAACAGGCCTCCGGCGGCAACCAGAGATCCAGAATTTCCGGAAACTGCTTCTTCACCAGCGGGATGAAAAGCTCGTTCATCGCCTCGCCGAGCTTCGAAGGCTCGTCAGGCGGGCGACCGGTATAGGTCGACAGATAGACAGGCGCCCTCCGCGTCGTGATAGCCGAGATTGTCATCACGGGGAAACGTTCGACGGAATTGTAATAGCCCGTGTGATCGCCATAGGGCCCCTCTTCCGCGATCTCCGTGGCGGAAACCGTTCCCTCCAGCACGATCTCGGCATTGGCCGGGACGCAAAGCGGCTGGCTGACAGCCTTCACCACCCTGCTTCGTCTTTTCCTAAGAAGACCGGCGAATCCGAGTTCACTCATGCCTTCCGGAAGCGGCATCACCGCCGAAAGAATGGTGGCGGGATCACTACCGATCACAACGGCAACCGGCATGTTGCGGCCGAGTCTCTGCCATTGGCGATGATGCTTTGCTCCTCCGCGATGGGCAAGCCAGCGCATGATGAGGCGGTCCTTGCCAAGCACCTGCATACGATAGATACCGACATTGATGTCTGCGGGATCATCGGGAGCGCAGGTGATGACCAGCGGCCAACTGACGAGCGGCGCCGGCTCCCCCGGCCAGCACCATTGAACCGGAAGCCGACCGAGATCGACGTCATCGCCGCGCCGGACGACCTCCTGGCAAGCCGCCCGCGTCACCCGGCGAACCCCGAGAGAAAGCGCCGAATGCACCAACGGCAGCTTGCCGAGCGCTTCCCTGAGCGAGGCTGGCGGACGCGGTTCCCGCAATTCTCCGAGAAGAGAGGCGAGATCGCCGATACGCCCCCCGGTAAGGCCGAACCCCCATTCGATGCGTTCGCGGGTTCCGAAGAGATTGGCAAGCAGCGGCATCGCCACGGTCTCGCCCGCGGCATTCACCGGCTTCTCGAAAAGTAGCGCCGGCCCCTCCGCCGCCAGCACGCGACGATGGATCTCGGTAATCTCGTGCAGCAGCGAGACCGGGCGGGAAATCCGCTTCAGCCTGCCGGTTCGCTCGAGTTCGGCGGTAAAGTGCTGCAGGCTGTCGTAACGGCGGGGCGGCGAAGGGGCGTTTGTCATTCCGACTGTGTGGCCTGCCAAAATCTCCTCGTCTTTGCGCTAGCTCAAACCGCTTGCCCGTCGCAGCGGTTAGTTTTCGGCGCGATAGCTGTCCTGAAAGACCGAGGCCCATGAAATTTCCGCCAACGCTAGCAACGCCGCTCGACCTCATGCCCCTGCCTGTCATCGAGCGAGCGACGGGAATGCTGTTCAGACGGATGCTCAAGGAGCATCCGAACCTGTTCGAACGGCTGGGTGAGCACAAGGCGAAGCGCTTCGCCTTCCTGCCTTCCGACCTGCCGCTTGCCTTCATCGTCGATCCCGCAAGGCCATCCATAACAGTCAAGCGCAAGTCATCAGCGCCGCAAGCCGATGCATCCGTTGGCGGCCCCCTTTTCCTGTTGCTCGCCTTGCTCGAGGGACGCTGCGACGCCGATGCGCTGTTCTTTTCCCGTGATCTGGTCGTCACCGGCGACATGGAAGCGATGCTGGCCATGAGGAATGCACTCGATGACTGCAACATCGACCTGCCTCGCGATCTCTCCGCCATGGCCGGACCGCTGGGGCCGATCTTCAGCCGCTTGGGTAACGAAATCCGCCGCCGGGCGCTTGCCGGGGAGAATAACCCATGGAACTGATCTGCCCCGCCGGCACCCCCGCCGCTTTTCGCGAAGCCGTCGATGCCGGTGCCGATGCCGTCTATTGCGGCTTCCGCGACGAAACCAATGCACGAAACTTCCCGGGCCTCAACTTCAGCCGCGAGGAACTGCGCGAGGCGATCGTGTATGCCAGACGGCGCGGCACCCAGACCTTTGTCGCCCTCAACACCTTCATGCGCGCCGGCGACGAAGATGTCTGGTATCGGGCGGCGGCCGACGCGGTGGCGCTCGGCGCCGATGCCCTGATCCTTGCCGATTTCGGCCTCATGGCCCATGTGGCGGAACGCTACCCGGAACAGCGGCTGCACGTCTCCGTGCAGGCGTCCGCATCGAATGCCGATGCGATCAACTTCCTCATCGATGCCTTCAATGCCAAGCGGGTGGTGCTGCCCCGAACACTGACGATCAACGACATCGCCCGCATAGCGAAGCAGATCCGCTGCGAAATCGAAGTCTTCGTTTTCGGAGGACTCTGCGTGATGGCGGAAGGCCGTTGCTCGCTTTCCTCCTATGCGACCGGAAAATCGCCGAACATGAACGGCGTCTGCTCTCCGGCGAGCCATGTCCGCTATCGCAACGAAGGCAACGATCTCGTTTCGGAACTCGGTGATTACACCATCAACCGTTTCCCGCTCGGCGAGGCCGCAGGTTACCCGACGCTCTGCAAGGGCCGCTTCGACATTGCCGAAACCCATGCCTACGCCTTCGAGGATCCAGTCTCGCTCGACGTCATGGGCGAGATCGAGGCCTTGAAGGCGGCCGGCGTCAGCGCGCTCAAGATCGAGGGACGTCAGCGCGGCAAAGCCTATGTCGCCGAGGTCGTCGCAACGCTGAAGAAGGCGCTTGCCGCCGATCCGGCCAACCGGGCGGCATTGCTCTCGCGCCTCAGCGCCCTGAGCGAAGGCCAGAAAACTACGTCGGGCGCCTACGAGAAGCGCTGGAGATGACCATGCCCCATGCCACCCCTTCCCTGACCATGGGTCCCGTCTATTATCTCTGGGATGGTCCCAAATGGCGCGACTTCCACTTCCGCATCGCGGACGAAGCTCCCGTCGAACGAGTGGTGATCGGCGAAACCGTCTGTTCCAAGCGCCAGCATTTCATTGAGCCGCATCTTGCGGAGGTGACCGAGCGACTGGAAGCGGCAGGAAAGACCGTCGTGCTCTCGACCCTGGCGCTTGTGACGCTGGAGCGCGAAAGCCGCCAGGTCCGCGACATGGTCGCCGAAAGCGAGTATCCGATAGAGGCGAACGATCTCTCCGCGCTCGGCCTGCTGAATGGCAAACCCCATTCGATCGGCCCGCTGGTCAATGTCTACAACGCCGCCACGGCCAGACTTCTTGCCGCCCGCGGCGCGTCCAGCATCTGTCTGCCGCCCGAACTGCCCTTTTCCTCGGTACGGACAATTGCGGCGGAGACCCCGGATATCGCCCTGGAAGTTTTCGCCTTCGGCCGCATGCCTCTGGCAATCTCGGCGCGCTGTGCCCATGCCCGCGCCAAGGGGCATATCAAGGACAATTGCCAGTTCGTCTGCGGCGAAGACCCGGACGGCCTGCCGGTGAAGACGCTCGACCGGCAGTCCTTCTTGGCCCTCAACGGCGTCCAGACGGTCTCCCATACCTGCCAGGCATTGCTTGGCGAACTCAAGGAACTGGCAGCGGCCGGCATTTCCGGTTTCCGGCTGTCACCCCAGGATTGCGACATGGTTGCCGTGGCCACTCTTTATCGGGCCGTTCTCGATGGCGGCATGGAAGTCTGGGAAGCGATCGACAGACTACAGAAGATCTATCCTGCGGCTCCGCTTTCGAACGGTTTCCATCACGCCCGGGAAGGTGCAGCCTGGGTTGCCAGGGCAAAGGATACGGCCTTCAGCGCTGCCGGCGCCTGACCGGAAATTCCGCTTGCATTCCGGTTGGAAGAATTTAATCAACACTCATTGATTAAATTCAACTTGCACAGCCCCGCCAAAATGGGCTGCATTCCAAAACCGCCAACCGGAGCAGGAAACGGATGCTACCTTTCCCTCGTCGACGCCCGCCTGCGCATCCTTGGTCCAGAAAGCAGACATCCGGCAGCTGGCGACATTGGCAAGCCCTCATCGTGCTCGCAATGCCGCTCGCACTTGCCGGCTGCGGCGACGAGAAGACGGAAACGCCTAGGGCGGAAACCTTCGTCCGCACGATCGTCGCGGAAAAGACGCCTTATGCGCGAACGATTACGCTGACGGGCGAAATCAGCGCACGCACGATGAGCGATCTTTCCTTCCGGGTCAGCGGCCGCATTATCGAGCGCAATGCCGACGTCGGAAGCCATGTGAAGGCCGGTGACGTACTAGCGCGGCTGGACGCGGAAGAACAGCAGGCCGACCTCGCCTCTGCCGAAGCGACGCTGCGTTCGGCGGAATCGCTGGTTTCCCAGCGGGAGGCGACGCTCCGCCGCCAACAGGAACTGCTGACCAAGGGCTTCACCACCCGCAGCGATTTCGATGCGGCGGATGCCGCCTATAACAGCGCGATCAATGCTGCCGAAGGCGCCCGCGCAGCGCTCGCCAACGCCAGGGAAGCGCTGGGCTACACACTGCTGAAAGCGGAAGCCGACGGGGTCATCGTGGAACGCCGGGGCGAGATCGGCCAGCTGACCCAGACGGCGCAGACCGTTTTCCGCCTTGCCCATAATGGGCAGCGGGACGCCATCTTCCGTTTCTATGAAACCCCGTTCATCAACGCCGACGCGCGGACATCCGACCAGATGACCATCTCGTTGGTCAGCGACCCGAAGGTGACGACGACCGGCAAGATACGGGAGATCTCGCCGACCGTCGATCCGGCGACCGGGACGGTGCGGGTGAAGGTTGGACTCACGGACACGCCCGCGGCCATGACGCTCGGCGCCGCGGTAACCGGCACCGGCACGCTGCAGCAGGTGGAAGTCATCGTGCTTCCCTGGACCGCGCTTGCCACCGAGGCGGGCGAACCCGCCGTATGGGTTCTCGATCCGAACACCAATACCGTTGAACGGCGCAGGATCCACATTTTCCTCTACGAAAAGGGCCGCGTGCTCGTATCCGACGGGCTGGAACCCGGCACCATCGTCGTCAGCGAGGGCACGAAGCTCTTGCGCAACGGCCAGACCGTAACCGTTCTTCCGGAGGTAACCCAATGACAGGCTTCATCCGGACGGCAGGCTTTCTCGTATTGGCGACGCTCGCGCTTTCAGGCTGCAACGGCAGCGAGGAGACCACGGAAGCAGCATCGCCCCGGCCGGTGCTGACAGCCGTCGCCGAACTGAAACCCGCCCGCACCGAGGAATATGCCGGAACGGTCGAACCGCAAGTGAAGACGGATATCGGTTTCCGCATCATCGGTCGCCTCATTTCCCGCGATGTCGATGTCGGCGACACGGTTGCCCGTGGAGAGCGTCTGGCCGCCATCGATCCGACAGCACTGGAGCTTGCCGTTCGTTCCGCCTCGGCCGAAGTCGGAAGCGCGCTTGCCCAACTCACCAATGCGCAAGCCGCCGCCGAGCGCCAGCGGGCTCTGCTGACGACCCAGGCGTCAACCCAGTCCACGGTCGAAAGCGCCGATCAGGCAGCAATCGCAGCCGAAGCGACGGTGAGCCGCGCGCAGGCAGCACTGGCAAAGGCGGAGGAACAGCTGTCCTACGCTCAGGTCGAGGCGACCTTCGATGCCGTCGTGACGGCCACGGCCGCCGAGGTCGGGCAGATTGTCGAGCCAGGCGATGCGGTCGTGACCATCGCACGTCCCGATCTCCGGGATGCCGTCGTCGATATTCCCGTCGAACGCGGCCCCATCGCCATCGGAACGAAGTTCCGGATCTCGCTGCAAATGGACCCCAACGCCGTCGTTGCAGGCAGCGTGCGCGAAGTCGCCCCCGAGGCGGACGCGATCACGCGGACCTTGCGTGTCCGCATCGCGCTGATCGATCCGCCGGCGTCCTTTCGCCTCGGAACCACCGTGCGAGCCGCCCTCGAGCACGACAGCACCCCGGCGCTCACCCTTCCGGTCACCGCCCTGCTGGAACAGGACGGCAAGACCTATGTCTGGCTGATTGACGAGAAGGACAGCATTGCCGTGAAGCAGGAGATCGAAGTCGCCCATCGCGAGGACGGAATCTTCACCGTCGCGTCCGGCCTTCAGCCAGGCTCCCGCGTCGCAATCGCCGGCGTGCATACGCTGCAGGACCGTCAGAAAATCATCGTTCCGGAAGGAAATGCACCATGAAGTCCTTCAACCTTTCGGACTGGGCCCTCAAGCATCGTTCGCTTGTCTGGTACCTGATGATTATCTTCATGCTGGCGGGCGCCTTATCCTTCGTGGAAATCGGCCGTGAGGAAGACCCGTCCTTCACCATCAAGACGATGACGATCTCGGCGCAATGGCCGGGCGCTTCCGTCTCCGACACCACCAAGCAGGTGACGGAGCGCATCGAGCGCAAGCTGGAGGAACTCGACAGCCTCGACTATACCAAATCGATCACCCGCGCCGGCTCCACCCTGATCTTCGTCGAACTGAAGCCGACGACCAAGGCCCGCAATGTGCCGCAGATCTGGCAGAAGGTCCGCAACATGATGGCCGACATCCAGGGCGAGTTCCCGTCCGGCGTGCTCGGACCGCAATTCAACGACGACTTCGGCGATGTCTTCGGCAACATTTACGCCTTCACCGCCGACGGGCTGAGCGAACGGCAGCTGCGCGATTATGTCGAGGAAGCGCGAACCCGCATTCTCGCTGTGGACAATATCGGCAAGGTCGATCTCGTCGGCGCCCGCGATGAAGTCATCTTCCTCGAATTCTCGACCCGGCAGCTGGCGTCCCTGGGTCTCGATCAGACGGCCGTGCTTTCGACGCTGCAAGCCCAAAACGCGACGGCACCATCCGGCGTCATCCAGTCTGGCCCCGAGCGCATCAGCGTTCGCGTCGGTGGCCAGTTCTCGAGCGAGGAAAGCCTCAGGGAAGTCAATCTTCGCGTCAATGACCGCTTCTTCCGCCTGAGCGACATCGCCACTATCCGCCGCGGCTATACCGATCCGCCGAGCGATCTCTTCCGCTTCAACGGTCAGCCGGCGATCGGACTTGCGATCGGCATGAAGCAGGGTGCCAACCTTCTCGAATTCGGAGAGGCCCTGAAGGCGGAAATGCACGATATCGAGGCGAAACTGCCGGTCGGTGTCGGCGTCCATCTCGTCTCCGACCAGCCGCAAGTGGTGGAGGAAGCTGTTTCCGGCTTCACCCAGGCACTGTTCGAAGCGGTGGTGATCGTGCTTGTCGTCAGCTTCGTCTCGCTCGGCCTCCGCGCCGGCTTCGTGGTGGCACTCTCGATCCCGCTGACGCTGGCGATCACCTTTCTGGTCATGTCGCTGCTCGAGATCTCGCTGCAGCGCATTTCGCTCGGCGCGCTCATCATCGCGCTTGGCCTTTTGGTGGACGACGCGATGATCGCCGTCGAGATGATGGTCGCCCGTCTCGAAATCGGCGACCCCATGAAAAAGGCGGCAACCTACGTCTATACCTCGACCGCCTTCCCGATGCTGACGGGCACGCTCGTCACCGTCGCAGGCTTCATACCGATCGGCCTCAACAGCAGCGCGGCCGGTGAGTTTACCTTCACCCTCTTCGTGGTGCTTGCCGTCTCGCTCCTCACCTCATGGATCGTTGCCGTGCTGTTCACGCCGCTTCTCGGCGCCACCATCCTCTCGGAGAAGCTGAAGAAGCACGAACACAAGAAGGGCTTTTTCGGACGCATGTTCGAAGATTTCCTGCATCTGAGCATGCACTGGCGCTTTACGACCATCGGCATCACCGTTGCTATTTTCGGCCTGTCGATCTACGGCATGCAATTCGTGCAGCAGCAGTTCTTCCCCTCTTCCGACCGCGTCGAACTCATTGTCGACTGGTCCCTGCCGCAAAACGTCTCGATTACCGAAACCAATGCGGAAATTGAACGCTTCGAAAAGGAACAGCTTGCCGGCAACCCTGATGTCGTGCGCTATTCAAGCTATGTCGGCCAGGGCGCGGTGCGCTTCGTCCTCGCTTTCGACGTCCAGCCCCCGGACCCGGCCTTCGGCCAGACCATCATCATTACCAAGGATCTGGAAGCACGCGACAGGCTGAAACGCCAGTTTCAGGACTACCTGAAGAAGACATTCCCGGCGACGGACGCCTATGTGAAGCTGCTCGATATCGGCCCGCCCGTTGGCCGGCCCGTCCAGTACCGCATTTCCAGCGAGGATATCGAAACCCTGAAGCTCAAGGCGCAGGAGTTGGCCGGCATCATGGCCCGCAACCCGCATATCGGCGACGTGGTCTACGATTGGATGGAACCCGCCCGCGTGCTCCGCGTCAATGTCTTGCAGGACAAGGCCCGCCTGCTCGGCGTCTCCTCCAAGGATATCGCCACCGTGCTGAACGGTGTCGTCGGCGGCACCTCCGTCACGCAGATCAATGACGATGTCTACCTCGTGGATGTGATAGCCCGGGCCAACCCGCAGGAGCGCAGTTCGATCGACACGCTGGAGGATCTGCAGCTTACCGGTTCCAACGGAACCTCCGTGCCGCTTGCCGCCGTTGCCAACTTCCGCTACGAAACCGAGCAGCCGGTCATCTGGCGGCGCGACCGCGTTCCGACGATCTCGGTGAAGGCGGGCATTCTCGACGCCATGCAGCCCGCCACCGTCGTAGAACAGCTTACCGGCGATGTCGACGAATTCCGCAAGACGCTGCCGGCAGGCTTTACGCTGGAAGTCGGCGGCACCGTGGAATCGAGCGCTGAAAGCCAAGAACCGATCGCAGCCGTCGTGCCCTATATGTTGCTCGCGATGGCGACCATCCTGATGGTGCAGTTGCAAAGCTTCTCGCGGTTGTTCCTGGTCTTCTCCGTCGCGCCGCTTGCACTGATCGGTGTTGTCGCCGCCTTGTTGCCGAGCGGCGCCCCGATGGGTTTCGTAGCGATCCTCGGGGTTCTCGCGCTGATCGGCATCCTGATCCGGAATTCGGTAATCCTTGTGGTCCAGATCGAGGAACTCAGGGCAGAGGGCAAGGCGCCCTGGGAGGCCGTGTTGGAAGCGACCCAGCATCGAACGCGGCCGATCCTTTTGACAGCGGCTGCCGCAAGTCTCGGCCTCATCCCGATTGCCCGCGAGGTGTTCTGGGGGCCTATGGCCTATGCGATGATGGGCGGGATTATCGTCGGCACGCTGCTGACGCTCATTTTCCTGCCAGCTCTCTACGTCGCCTGGTTCCGGCTGACGCCCGACACGCCGGCCTCTCCCGTAACGGCCGAAGCGGAATAGCAGAGGCCGTCAACTTCGGTCGCAGCCAGACCCGGGGCCGCCACCGCCGGGAAACGAGGAGTAGCCGGATGAAGGAGCCACGTCGCCGGGGGCGCCCGCCGCTGGGACAGGAGCCGAAGGCAGCAACAATCGTGGAAAAGGCGACCTTCGCCTTCGCCAGGCATGGTTATGAAGGCACCAGCCTGCGTCTTATCGCGGAGGCTGCGGACGTCGATGTCGCCTATGTCGGACGTCTCTACGGATCCAAGCACGGGCTCTGGAAGGCCGCCATCGACGGTGTTGCCGAAGATCTCTGCGAGCGCATGCGGCATCTTCCGGAACCCGATGCCGAAGACGCCCTTCCCAAAGCCATCGCAGTCCTCACCGATCTTCTCTGCGACCGCCCCGAACTCGCCATGTTCATGCTCAAGGAATTCGCCGACCGCGACGAGCGTTTCGAATACGCCTTCGAAAAGATCGGCACAAGGATGCGCGGCCTGTTCGTCGCCCGTATCCGGGTGGCTCAAGCGCGTGGGCAGGCCCATGCCGGCGATCCCGATTTCTTGTTTTATGCTTTCACGAGCGCCATGGCGATGACCGCCGCAACACGGCCCTACCTCGCCCGTTTCACCGAAGCGGCCCGCGACGACGACAGTTACCGCGCCGAACTGCACAGAACCTTGTCGAACATGCTGCTGCGATGAACGGGCTTTCCTTTGCCGGCGCGCTCCTTACAATGATTTGCCACCGCCGAGCGATCCGCAGGATTTCCATGGCTTCTGGAAGTCATCTTTTGAGGTCACTATGGCGACATCGCAATTCGACCTGGAAAGATAGATGACCCATTTCGCCGTTTCGCGTCGTTCCCTGGTGAAAGGGGCGGGCTGGCTGCTCGCTTCAACCGCCCTGCCCTCCTTTTCCTTTGGCCAGGATGCGCAAAGCGGCGGGCGATTGATCGTCGCCGCCGATTCGGAGCCCAAGAATCTGAACCCCGCCATCGTGGCGTCAAATGGTGTGTTCTTCATCTCCAGCAAAGTGATCGAGCCGCTGGCGGAAGCCTCGTATGATGGAGAGAACGGGTTGGCTCCGCGGCTTGCCGTGTCGTGGGCAGGCTCCGATGAAGGCCGCAGCGTTACCTTCAAACTGCGGGAAGGCGTGAAATGGCATGACGGCAAGCCCTTTACCTCCGCCGACGTAGCATTCTCGGCGCTGAATGTCTGGAAGACTTTGCAGAACCTCGGCCGCCTTGTGTTCGCCAATCTCGACACGGTCGAAACACCGGACGAGTTGACGGCTGTCTTCCGCTTTTCCAAACCCACGCCGCTGCAACTGATCCGCAACGCTCTGCCCGTGGTCAGCAGCGTGGTGCCGAAGCACCTTTACGAGGGAACCGACATCGCCGCGAACCCTACCAACACCAGCCCCGTCGGCACCGGTCCCTTCCGTTTCGCCGAGCACAAGCCGGGTGAATACTATCGGCTGGAGCGCAATGCTGATTACTGGAACAAGGGCGAGCCCAAGCTCGACGAGGTGATCTTCCGCGTGCTGCCGGATCGCGCCGCCGCCGCTTCCGCCCTGGAAGCCGAGGAAATCCAGCTTGCCGCCTTTTCCGCCGTGCCGCTCGCCGACCTCGACCGCATCTCCAGGGTTGCCGGCATCAAGGTCATCACCAAGGGTTACGAAGCGCTGACCTACCAGCTCGTCGTCGAGATCAACCATCGCCGCAAGGAACTTGCCGATCTCAAGGTCCGGCAGGCAATCGCCCATGCCATCGACCGGAAATTCGTCGTCGACACCATCTTTCTCGGCTATGCCGCTGCGTCCACGGGGCCGGTTCCGAAGAACGCTCCGGAGTTCTACACCGCGGATGTTCAGACCTATGATTTCGACGTCGGCAAAGCCAATACCCTGCTGGATGAGGCCGGCTATCCGCGCGCCGCAAACGGCACGCGCTTTTCGCTGAAGCTCAGACCTGCGCCCTATTTCAACGAGACCCGGCAGTTCGGCGATTATCTGCGCCAGGCACTCGCCGCAATCGGCATCGACGCCGAGCTGGTGAACGCTGACTCTGCCGCCCACCAGAAAGCGGTCTACACGGATCATGACTTCGATCTGGCCGTAGCACCCCCTGTGTTCCGAGGCGACCCGGCGATCTCGACCACGATCCTCGTCCAATCCGGCATTCCCGCAGGTGTTCCCTTCTCCAATCAGGGCGGATATGCCGACGCCGAACTGGACGGCATCATCGAGAAGGCAACCGAGACGGTCGATGCCGATGCCCGTACTGCACTTTACCGCACGTTCCAGGAGCGCGTCGCCGCCGACCTGCCGCTCATCAATGTCGCGGAATGGGGCTTCATCACCGTCGCCCGCGACACGGTTCTCAACGTTGCGAGCAATCCGCGCTGGGCTGTTTCCAACTGGGCGGATACGGCGCTTCAATCGTGACGATGTGGATCGCCGTGCATGGGTTTGAATGCACGGCGCTTTCCCGCAGTCTGTCGAACCTCGCGCCGCTTCCCGAAATTGGATTCCGTTCCCCGGGACGATAGGATAGCGTTGTTCATCCCATCGATCTAGCAAGGCCAAGCCCGGCGTGAAGCGTGCAATCCAATTGATCCAACGTCGTGCGATCAGCAGCATTCCGGTACTGCTGGTCATTGTCCTGCTGACGTTTTTCCTGCTCGAATCCGCTTCGGGCGATGCGGTTGACGCCTATCTCGTCTCGATCGGCGGCGGCGATCCTTCGCTCGTGCAATCGCTCCGGCAGAGCTATGGCCTCGACCAGTCGGTCATCGCCCGGCTCTGGCTCTATCTTTCCTCGCTCGCCCGCTTCGATCTCGGCTGGTCGGTTGCCTTCAATCGCCCGGTGTTAGACCTCCTCATAGAGCGGCTCCCGAACACTCTGCTTCTGATGGGCAGTGCCACCGCGCTTTCTTTCGGGCTGGGCTCGGCGCTTGGCATTCTCGCCGGCGCGCGGCCAGGCAGCCTGCGTGACAGGCTGTTTTCCACCGTCTCGCTGGTTCTTTATGCCATCCCGAGCTTCTGGCTCGGCCTTATGCTGAGCATCGTATTTTCGGTCGAGCTTCGCTGGCTGCCGACTTCGGGCATCGAAACCATCGCCTCGGGCCGCACCGGCCTTGCGCGCGTCGCCGACATCGCAACCCATCTCGTTCTTCCCGTCGCCACCCTCGCGCTGATCTATCTTGCTCTTTTCCTGCGCGTCATGCGAGCCGGCATGGCGGAAGTCTGGAGGCTCGATTTCGTGCTTTTCGCCCGCGCCCGTGGTCTTTCCCGGGCACGGATCGTGCTGCACCATGTGGCAAGGAACGCCCTGTTACCGCTCGTCACCATGTTCGGCCTCCGGTCGGCGGCCATGCTGGGTGGCAGCGTGGTGATCGAGAGCATTTTCGCCATACCTGGCTTCGGGCGGTTGGCACAGGAAGCCGTCAGCGGTCGTGACGCCCCCCTGCTGATGGGCATCATTCTGGTTTCCGCCGTTCTCGTGATCCTCATCAACCTGGTGATCGACACGCTCTACGCATGGCTCGACCCACGGGTCGGCGCTTCGGAGACGGCGCCATGAGACTGGCGAGAAGACTGATGGCAACGCCCGAAGGTGCAATCGGCCTCGTCCTTCTGATCCTGCTGGCCGCAGTCGCATCGCTGGCCCCGGTGCTCGCACCGGGAGATCCGCTGCGCATCGCCGGACGCGCCCTCATCACGCCCTTCACCGACCCCGCCTTTCCCCTCGGCACGGACAGGCTCGGCCGCGACGTGTTCTCCGGACTGCTGCATGGAGCACGGACCTCTCTAGCCGTGGGGCTGGCTGCCGCTGCCGCATCTCTCGTCCTCGGGCTCTGTATCGGCCTTGCCGCTGGATTTGCCGGCGGGCTCGTCGACGAAGCCCTCATGCGCGTTGTCGACGCCTTCCAGATCGTTCCCGGTTTTCTGCTGGCGCTTGCCTTCGTCAGCGTCATGGGAGCCTCGATGCCAATTGTCATATTGGCCATCGCGCTCGGCGCCTGGGCGGATCCCGCGCGGCTGACACGCGCCCAGGTTCTTTCGGCCCGTGAACAGGATTATGTCGCCTCGGCCCGCGTCATCGGCATGCACCCCGTCGAAATCGCGCTGAAGGAAATCCTGCCCAATGTCCTGCCGCCGGTGCTCGCCCTCTCCGCAGTCATCGTTGCGGCGGCGATCCTCACCGAGGCGGCCCTCTCCTTTCTGGAGCTCGGCGACCCGAACAGGGTGACCTGGGGATCGATGATCGCCGAAGGCCGGAATGTGCTGCGCTCCTCGCCCTGGCTGTCGATCATTCCGGGGTTCGCCCTCGTCGTCACGGTGATCGCCGTCTATCTGGTTGGAGAGGGGCTCGACAAGGCGCTGAATGGGCGGAAGGTGGGCACGTCATGAACGAAATCATCTGCGCGGTCCGAAAGCTTTTCGTCACCTATGGGAAAAATGGCGGGCAGGCGACCGCTCTTCATGGTGTTGATCTCGACGTGATCGCCGGCGAGCGGTTGGCGATCATCGGCGAAAGCGGTTCCGGAAAGAGCACGCTTGCCCGCGCGGTTGCCGGGTTGTTGCCAGAAGGCGCGCGCATGGAGGGAAAAATCAGCTGGCCGTCCCGCAACACGCCTCCGCTGCCCGGTCGGGACATAGGCTTCGTGTTCCAGGACCCAACGGCGAGCCTCAACCCGGTCCTGACCATTGGCGAGCAGATCGCTGAGGGCGCCCGCCGGCATCTCGGCTTTGGGTGGAAGAAAGCCCTCGACAAAGCGCTGGATCTGTTGAACCAGGTCCGTATCCCCCTGCCGGAAAGGGCGCTCGACGCCTATCCGCATCAGTTTTCCGGCGGGCAACGCCAACGCATCGCAATCGCCGCGGCGATCGCCGCCCGCCCATCCTTTCTGATCGCGGACGAAGCGACCAGCGCGTTGGACATGGTGGTGCAGGCTGAAATCGTTTCGCTGCTTGATGAGCTCGTTCGCGAAAACGGGATGACATTGCTCTTCATAACCCACGATCTGGCGCTCGCCTCGGGCTTTGCCGATCGCGTCGCCATCTTCGAGAACGGACATCTGGTGGAGCGCGGCGTGACCCGAACCGTGCTCGATCGTCCGCAGACAGCATACGCCCGAAGCCTGATCGCAAACCATCTCGATCTGGCGTCTCCGTCCCTTCTCAGCGGGAGCCCGCCGCCATGACCCTGCTGACCGTCCAGGAATTGGCGAAGAGCTACATGTCCCATGGCCGCAACGTGACGGCTCTCGACGGCGTGTCCTTCACTCTGACAGAAGGCCAGACGCTCGGTCTCGCCGGTGCCTCAGGCAGCGGAAAATCGACGCTCGCCCGTCTATTGCTGAGGCTTCTCGCAGCCGACGGCGGAGAGGTACGCTTTGCCGGTGAGGACTGGCTCGCATTGCCCGGATCCCGTCTCCGGCAACGTCGGCGAAGCATGCAGATGGTGTTTCAGGATGTGCTTGGCGCCTTCAATCCGCGCGCTACCGTCGCGTCGGTGCTGGACGATCCACTGCGCATTCACGGCATTGTCGACCGTGCCGGGCGGCCGCGCGAGATTGCAGCCCTGCTTGAACGCGTCGGCCTGCCGGCCTCCTATGCCGTGCGTTCGATCCGCGAACTTTCCGGTGGCCAGCGCCAGCGCGTGGCAATCGCACGCGCCCTGGCGCCTCGTCCGTCGCTGATTGTCCTCGATGAGGCGGTTTCCGCGCTGGACGCCTCGATAAGACGGCGCATCCTCGAACTCCTCGTCGAACTGCAGCGGGAGCGTGGCGTCGCCTATCTCTTCGTCTCCCATGATCTAGCCGTTCTCAAGGCGGTGTCGCACCGGATCGCGGTCATGCATGAGGGCTGTATCGTGGAGACGGGACCGGCCGATGCCGTGATCGGCAATCCGCAATCGATGGCGGCGAAGGCGCTCGTCGCCGCCATCCCCCGGCTCGTTGCCGGCCAAAATTCAAAGCCCGCAACCGACAATCCGTAAGAACGCTGGAAACTCCCTTACAGGGTCACGAGGAAGCGGACACTGACCGCCAGAAGAAACAGGCCGAAGGCAATCTCCAGCTTGCGACGGGAAAGCGCATGCGCAAGCGTCGCGCCGATCGAGGCGCACAGCACGCTGGTCGGGATGAAGAGTGCCGCGCCGATCAGCGAGACGAAGCCGATGGAGAGTGGAAATTGCAGCGCCATGACATCGGGATACTCTGCGGCGCGACCCCAACCGGCATACATGTAACCGAGCGCGCCGGGCACCGACACCAGCATGCCGACACCCGCTGAAGTGGCGACAGCCTGATGGATGGGGCGGCGATAGAAGGTGAGGAACATGGTGGAAAGCTGCCCGCCGCCAATGCCCATCAGGGACGACAGCACGCCAATCACCACGCCATAGATCTTCATCGGCAGGCTGCCGGGCAGATCGTCGCCCAGACGCCAGCTATCCCGGCCGAACAGCAGACGTATCGCCGAGAAGCCAGCGACCGCCACGAAGACGGCCTTGAAGATTTCCGGCGAGGCATAGCGCGCAATCACGCTGCCGGCGAGCACGCCCAGAACGATCGGTGTCGCCCAGATACGAAGCACCAAGAGATCGACGGCGCCCTTGCGCTTGTGCGTGAGGAAGGATCGGAACGAAGTCGGGATGATGACCGCAAGCGAGGTGCCGATGCAAAGCTGCATGCGAACCGCCTCCGGCACCTCCAGGATTCGGAAAAGTTCGTAGAGGATCGGGACGATGACCGTACCGCCGCCGACGCCGAAAAGTCCGGCCAACACCCCGGTCAGGGCACCGGCAGCAAGCAGGGCAAGGATGAGAAGGAGAAGATCTCCGTAGGGCATGCCGAACATCATGGAATGCGTCTTGAAAAGTGTGATCGGACCGTATCGCCGGAGAAAATACGCGCGCGGGATGAAATTGCCCTTCGCCGTCGCCCGCGATTTTCGGATCGGACCATATCCGCCCCGCAACACATTTCAAGCCGCCTCCCGGGCCAAACGGTTCGGTCCGGAAGGCTCGTTGTCGGCGGGTCCGCCGTTCAGTGGAAGAGCGATGGCAGCCAGAGCGACAGAGCCGGAACGTACGTCACCAGCATCAGGACAGCGATGCTCGCGCCGAAGAACGGCCAGATGGTTCGCATGGCCTCGCGGATCGATATCCCACCGACGGCGCATCCGACGAAGAGCACGGTCCCAACAGGCGGCGTATTGAGGCCGATACCGGCATTGAGGATCATCACCACGCCGAAATGCACCGGATCGATGCCGAACGCCTTGACCACCGGCAGAAGCACGGGCGTGGTGATGATGACCAGCGGCGCCATGTCCATGAAAGTCCCGAGCAAGAGCAGGATGATGTTAATCAGGAGGAGCACGACGATCGGATTTTCGGAAATCGCACTGATTGTCGCGACCATGCCTTGCTGCACTTGCAGGAACGCCATGAGCCAGCCGAAAGCGGCGGCCGTGCCGATGACGAGCAGCACCATCGCCGTTGTGCGCACCGCCTGCAGCACCGCCTCGACGAAGCCTTTCCAGTCGAGTTCGCGATAAACGGCAACGGCAACGGCAAAGGCATAGAGCACCGCAATGCAGGAGCTTTCCGTCGCCGTGAAGACGCCTGAACGCACACCGCCGAAGATGATGCCGATCAGCAGCAGTCCGGGCAGCGAGGCAAGCAGGTAGTAGCCAAGCTTGCGGAAACCGGGAAAAGGCTCGGAAGGATAGCCGCGCCGCCGTGCAACCACATAGGCGGTCACCATCAGCGCGGCGGCAAGAAGGATGCCCGGCACGATACCCGCGGTGAAAAGGTCCGCCACCGAAACATTGCCGCCTGCGGAAATCGAATAGAGTATCATGTTGTGCGATGGCGGGATCATCAGCGCTATGATCGCGGCATTGACCGTGACGTTCACAGCATAGCCGCGGTCATAGCCGCGCGCCGCCATTTGCGGGATCATCAGGCCGCCGACAGCCGACGCATCGGCCACCGCCGAGCCGGAAATGCCGCCGAACAGGGTGGAAGCCACGATGTTGACCTGCCCCAGCCCGCCGCGCAGGTGACCGACAATACCGGCAGCAAAACGAATAAGGCGATTGGCGATGCCGCCCCGGACCATGAGGTCGCCGGCGAAGATGAAGAAGGGAATGGCCATCATGGCGAAGACATTCATGCCCGAATTCATCTGCTGGAAGACGACGATCGGCGGCAGGCCGAGATAGAGCGCGGTGGCGAGAGACGAGATGCCGAGGCAGAATGCGATCGGCATGCCGATCATCATCAGGACCGTGAAGCTACCGAAGAGAATGGTATAGGCCATCACACGGCCTCCTGCACGGCGATGGTGGCGGCAATCTCTTCGCCGATGAAGACGTCGACGAAACGCTCCAGGGCAAAAAGGGCGATCAACAGGCCGCCGGCGATCAGCGGGAAGAAATCGACCCCACCCGGCCATCCGAGCACCGGAATGCGTGCTGTCCATGTCCCTATCGCCAGCAGCGTTCCGTAATAGCTCATGGCCAGCCCGAAAGCGACGATCAGGCCGAGGCTGACAAGATCCATCGCCCTCTGCACCATCCGCGATGCGCCATGGCGGACAAAATCCAGACCGAGATGGACGCTTTCCCGCACCCCGACCGCAGCCCCGAGCAGAATGAACCATGACATGAGCTGCAACGACAGCGGCTCCGACCAACTCGGCGTGTTATTGAGCACGTAACGGGCGAAGATCTGCCAGCCGATAATCAGCGTCATCGCGATCATTCCGGCCCCGGCCAGATAAAGGCACAACAGGCTGAGACTGCCGAGACCCGGCCGAATGGCCTTCATAAAGCGCACCATGATGTTCCTCCAAGACCCGGCGACCACGGGCCGCTCCTTCCCGATAGACGAAAACGGCCGCCACGTTTTCGAGGCGGCCGGCCGTCGGCTTGTTTGTTACTTGACTGCGCGTACGCGCTCGACGAGGTCCTTCATCTTGGGATCGGTGACGAAACGTTCGTAGACCGGCTGCATCGCCGTGACGAACTCCTCCTTGTTGACCTTGATGATCTTGACGCCGGCCGCCTTCACCTTTTCCTCGGAGGCCTTTTCGCGCGCCTGCCAGAGTTCGCGCATTTTCCCGACCGACTCCTTCGCCGCCGCGCGGATCACCTTCTGGTCGTCCGGAGAAAGCTTGTCCCAGCTCATCTTGGAAATGACCAGGATCTCCGGCGTCAGTGAGTGATCGGTCAGCGTGTAGTTCTTGGCGACTTCAAAATGGCGCGACGATTCGTAGGATGGCCAGTTGTTTTCCGCTCCGTCGACCACGCCGGTTTCCAGCGAGGAATAGACCTCCCCGAACGGCATGGGGGTGGGATTGGCTCCGAAGGCTTCCATCATCGCAATCCACAGATCCGACTGCTGCACGCGGATCTTCATGCCCTTGAGGTCAGCGAGTTTCTCGATAGGCTTCTTGGTGGTGTAGAAAGACCGCGCGCCCGAATCGTAGAAAGCAAGTCCGATCAGCCCATGCGGTTCAAATGCCGCAAGCACTTCATCGCCGATCGGCCCGTCGACCACCTTGTGCATGTGATCGACATCCCGGAAAAGGAACGGAAGCCCGAAGACAACGGTTTCCGGAACCAGGTTGTTGAACGGAGCGCTGTTGACACGGTTCATGTCGATCACGCCGAAACGGGTCTGTTCGATCGTGTCCTTCTCGCTGCCGAGCGCCGCATTGTTCATGACCTCGATCTTGATGCGGCCGTTGGTGCGTTGGGAAACGAGTTCGCCCATATATTTGACCGCTTCCACGGTCGGATAGCCATCCGGATGGATATCTGCTGATCGCAGCGTCACTTCCTGTGCGAAAAGCGCGCCGGCGCCAAGGGTCAGGCCCATGGCAAAGCTGAGCATTGCGGCAGTCTTCATGTCTTCCTCCTCCTCTTTTCTGAAAATCGCCGCCCCGCAACCTCCCGTCGCGGCGAGCAGCAGCCAGGATCGTCAGTCGCTCCCGTCACTGAATGCCGGAAGCGCAAACAGCGCCTCCGGATTATCCACCAAGGCAAGTTGCCGGGCAGGTTCGTCGGCCATCCAGCCAAGGACGGTATCTGTCAGCGCCGCATCGTCAGGATAATCGGCCTGTTCGCGCGCCAGATTGTGCGGCCAGTTCGTACCCCAGACGATCCGCTCGGGCGCATGTTCCGCCATCATGCGTGCAACCGCCGCCACATCGGCGTAATCGGGGCCACCGCTCTTCGAGGATTCGTAAGCTCCGGCGAACTTGAACCAGCAGTTTCCCCGGTCGATCAGACGCCGGGCGGCCGCCACCTGGGCACTGTCCACGGTCACTCCGCAGAAGAACTTGCCGTGATGGTCGAGGACCCAGCGCGACCTGATCTTCGAAAGCCGCGCCTCGTATTCGAGAATGTTGCTGCCATCGAACTGGACGGCGACCATCCAGTTGCGGCTTGCCGCGATCGCATCGACCTCCTCCAGCTTCGAAAGGCCGATGGCGCCGCCCGGCAGGTCCATGATGCGCAATCCGACCACGCGCGACGCGGCGAGCCGGTCGAGTTCCGTTTCGCTGGTCTGCCCATCGGCGACGCCGACCCCCCAGGCGATATCTCCCAGGGCCTCAACGCAGGCGAGAAGGTTGGCATTGTCACGCTGATGCGCGTTGCCTTGCGTAACGATCACCCTGTCGATGCCAAGCCAGGTCATGACGCGCCGGTATTCCGCAGGCGTCGGAAGAGCCCCGATCGGCAAACCCGGCCCACCTGCGCGCGGCTCGAACCCCGGCATATAGGCATGCATCTGCGTATCGACGGCTCCCCTGGGCAGGGTAATCTGCGGTTCTCGTCCCGTGAGCGTGCGCACCAGCGTCATCAGCCGTCCCTCATGCGGAATTCGGAGAGTGCATCGCGATTGATCTCGATCCCCAGGCCCGGCCCGTTCGGAATCGCGACGACCCCGTTCTGATGTTCGATGGGAGCTTTCACCACCGCTTGCCGGAAAGGATTGTCGGTTCGGTCGAATTCAAGGATCGGCCCGACCGGATTGACACGCACGGGATCAGGCACCATTGCCGCGATGAACTGCAGCGCCGCGGCGATATGAACCGCCGTTCCCCAGACATGCGGTACGACCCGCACGCCATGAAGAGCAGCAAGATCGGCCACCCGCTTTGCCTCCGTAAACCCACCAACGCCAGCGAGGTCCGGCTGCACGATATCGATGGAACGGGTCTCGATCGGCTCCTTCATGCCCCAGCGGCTATGCCAGGTTTCGCCACCGGCGACCGGCAACGGCTGCCGGGCGCGTACCTCGCGATAGGCGGCGAGTTGCTCCGGCACCACCGGTTCCTCGAACCAGTCGAGGCCGTATTCCGCGGCACGGCGGCCGAATTCAACCGCCTCCAGCACGCCGTAGCCGTGGTTGGCATCGGCCATCAGCCGCATCTCCGACCCTGCCGCCTCCCGCGCCGCCCTGATGACACGCAGGTCCTCCTCGATGCCGAAGCCAACCTTGATCTTGGAGGCATGAAAGCCTTGCGAGCGGTAGAGCGCGATGTCGGAAGCGTTGTCTTCCGCGCGATCGACCCCGTCGCGCTTGAAGCTGCCGGTGGCATAGGCCCGCACCGTTTCGCGGAAACGACCGCCAAGCAGCATGGAAACCGGCTGGCCGAGATGTTTGCCCTTGATGTCCCACAGCGCGATATCGATCCCCGACAGCGCCGTGACGGCAAGCCCACGTTGCCCCTGGTCCCGCAGCGCATTATAAAGGACAGCCCAGAGCTTTTCGGTCTCCAGCGGATTGGCGCCCACCAGCCAGGGCGCGTAGGCGGCAACGACGGCCGCATTGGGCCGCGCTGGCCCGAGGCATTCGCCCCACCCCACGGTGCCGTCGTCGCAGACAATTTCAACGAGGATGTGCACACGCCGGTCGAAACGCATCGATGCACTCTGGAACGGCACCGCCAGCTTATGCTCCAGAAGATGTGTGCGGACCTCGGCGATCTTCATGGTCAGGCTGCCTTGCGCAGATGCGGAGCGATCAGCGCGCAGAGCATGGAAACCTCTTCCTCGCTGAGATCCTTCAGCGGCGGACGCACCGCTCCCGCGGCAAATCCCTGAAGGCGCACGCCGGCCTTGATCGCCGAGACAGCATAACCCTTGCCGCGATTGCGGATCGCCATGAATGGATAGAAGAATTCATTGAGGATGCGCTCGCAGGTCGAACGTTCGCCCGCCCGCAATGCCTTGTAGAACTCCACGGAAAGGCCAGGCACGAAGTTGAATACCGCCGACGAATAGGTGGTGAACCCGGCCCCGAGATAGGCTTCGGCATAGAGTTCCGCCGTCGGCATGCCACCGAGATAGGTCAACCGGTCGCCCATCTTCGCCGTAATTTGTCTGACAAGTGCGATATCCCCGGTACCATCCTTGAAACCGACGAGATTCGGACAGGCATCGCATAGCCGGGCAATCGTATCGGCGTGCAGAACCGCGTTGTCGCGGTTATAGACCATGACGCCGAAGCCGACACAATCGCAGATCCGCTTCACATGCGCGTAAAGCCCTTCCTGCGGGGCATCGATCAGATAGTGCGGAAGAAGAAGCACGCCATCGGCCCCGACCTTCTCGACCGAGCGGGCAATCTCCACCGCCACTTCCGTGCCATAACCGCATCCGGACACGATCGCTGTCTTTCCGGATGCTTCCTTGGCTGCCGCAACGACCGTCGGGATTTCATCCGGACGCAGCGAGAAGAATTCGCCGGTGCCTCCGGCAGCGAACAGAACCGGCGCTTCATAGCCTGCAAGCCAGGCGACATGCCGCCGATAGCTCTCGGCAGCAAATTCCCCGCCGGCATCGAAATGCGTGACGGGAAAGGAAAGAAGTCCGGAGCCGAGAGCAGCCTTCAGCGCGGTGGGGTCCATGTTTCGCACATCCTTCGGAAATTTCAGTCTTGGCGGAGTTAAGGACATCTCCACCGACATGTCAACAAACATATATTATAAGTTGGAAAAATCATCAGGTACGCAGGAGAGAAAAGCCCTCGCCAGAATGCCGAAAGCCGGCGCGTCGCGCGCCGGCCCGAACGATTTCCATCTCCTCCGGCGATCCCTCAGCCGAGCAACGCTTCCGCCGCAGCCATCATCAGGGGACCGACGCCTTTTGCATCATCCGTCACCACATCCTCCGTGAGATAATAGGCGGGCGTGCCGTCTCGATAAGGCCCGCCGCTCCAGCTCCCGAGGCCGGCGACCCGACAAATCCCTCCGAAACGTATTTCTCCTTCAGCGTCAGCATACAATCGCTCCGCGATGAGGCGATCATAGGCTTTTCTGCCCGCCGGCGCGAAATCTCCAAGCCCCTGCCGACCGGCGAAGAGAAGGGCGTAACCCAGCATGGCGGAAGCAGAACTTTCCTCGTAGTTGCCGGAAAGATCCGGCACGCAAAGCACCTGCTTCCACAGCCCGGAAGCTTCGGCCTCCCGGGCTATTGCCGCCATGAGCGATGATGTCGGCGGAGCAAGACGCGGATCAGCCGTCAACGCAGAGGAATCGACGAGCGCCATCGCCAGCCATCCGATGGCACGGGCCCATACGGCAGGCGAGCGCCCCGTGGTCCGGTCGGCCCAGGGCTGCTGGCGGGCATCGTCATAGCCGTGCACGTAGAAAATGCCGGATCGTGTCAGTGCAAGGGCCGAGAGCAACTGCCTGATCGCATCTTCAATCAGGCCTGCGTCCCCCATGCGCTGACCGTATTCGATCTGGAAAGGCAGGGCCATGTAGAGTCCATCCAGCCAGACCTGATGGGGATAGACCTTCTTGTGCCAGTAGTTGCCGGCAGAGATCCGCGGATGTCTCGAAAGCTGGCCTGCAAGACTACGGGCGGCAACCATATAGCGGGGGTCTCCGGTCACCGCATCGAGGTGAAAAAGGCAGCGCCCGGCCATGACGTTGTCGATGTTGAACTCATCCGGCGAATAGCCGGCCAATCCGCCATCCGCCGAAATCTGCGACTGTGTCAGACGCAGAAGATGATCCAGCCAGCGGTCCTCGCCTGTCGCCTCATGCAACAGGACCAGACCGCGATAGATGCAGCCATCCTCGTAGCACCACGCGCCGCCCTTGTAGTGCCGATAGCGGCGGCAATAACGGTCGAAATAGTCGAATACGCTCATGATGGCTCCGTCGAACGCTCGGCCAGAGGCGTGGCTGTGATGGAAAGGGGAGACATTTCGACGCCGACGACATGCCCAAGGGTCACATCGGCGTTTTCAGCAAGGACACCCTCATGCCGCATCGGCCGGATATGTTCGGCCATGACCGGCGGTGTCGGGGTCGCCTCCTCGCGGAAACTTTCAACATGCAGGTTGTCGATTCGAATCTCGGCAAGCGGCGCCTCGGGCAGTCCGAGGAAAACCGCGGCGGCGTGGGAGAGGCCGGATATCGCGACGTCGCGGATCTCTATTCCCCGGATATGCGGCGTCCCGGCTCCGACAGTCGCTGTTCTGCGGCTTTGCACCCAGTCGTCCCTGCCATCCGCATCGCAGTGATAGAAGGCATTTGCGGAGATGGCCGTTTCGACATCACGCATGGCCACGTTATGAAAAACAATATTGCGGACAAAACCGCCCCGGCCCCGCCGGGTTTTCAGCCGAAGCCCTCGGTCCGTACCGACCATTTCGCAGGCATCGACCGTGACATTTTCGACACCGCCGCTCATCTCCGAACCGATGACCACGCCGCCATGCCCGCGCTCCATCAGGCAATGCCGCACCACAACTCCGCGGGTCGGACGAAGATGATCGTCGTTGCCGTCCGGGCCTCGCTTGCCAGCCTTGATGGCGATACAATCGTCACCGACCGAGAAGCGGATGCCCTCCAGCAGCACGTCCTCACACATTTCGGGATCGAAGCCGTCCGTGTTGGGACTGTCATGCGGCGCCATGATGTGAAGTCCGACGGCCGTCAGACGGCTGCATCCCTGCGGATGAATGGTCCAGGAGGGTGCGTTGCGGATGGAAAAGCCGAGCAGCAGGACAGCCTCGCAATTTACCAGATGCAGGCCGCGGGGCCGGCGCGCGCCATCCCGGGTCCCCTTGGGCCATGTCCACCAGTCGCCCCGATCACCGCCACCATCGAGGAGGCCCGGTCCGGCGATCGTAAGTTCTCGCGCACCGATGGCATGAACGGGTGCGGCAAAACACGCCTCGGGCAGGCCTTCCCAGGAGCCGAGCATATGTCCGGCCGCATCCCGCGCGGGCAGGATCGGCCAGCCTAGACGAGAGGATGGAGCAAGCAGTTGCGATCCCTCGGCAAGCCTGAACACCATCATTGACCGCAACGCCAGCGGCATGGAGAAAAAGCGGCCCTGCCCGAGCTCGATCGTTCCGTTTTCCGGCAATTTCGCCACGGCTTCCGCAAGGATACGAGCATTCCCCGCGGCAGCGTGCCCTTCATCGGCAACGAGCCCGGACGGCCGGAACAATCCTCCGCAATCTCTCGTACGGAACGTGAGCGGTGGAAACCCTGCCACCTCAAGCCGCCAGTCTGTGGCCGGATCGAGATCGTGAAGCACCAGCACCACTTTCTCCGCAAGGCCTTCACGCGCCGCGGTCGCCGTGCCGGGCGCCGTCAACCGCCAGGGAACCGGTGTTTCGAGATGATAGCGGGCGCCGGGCCACTGAAGACGAACGGCAGCGTCCCGCGCGGAGACCGCGATGGCATTCAGCATGGTCATGTTCCATTGATGCCCGGCGGGGCATTCCGCCGGGCGGCCAGGGTTAATCGAAAGTCTTCAGCACGTCGTTCGTGCCGTCGATGATCTGCGTGGCGGCCTCGTCGGCGGACAACATGCCGTAGCCATACTCCTCCAGCGTATCGATGAAGTTGGAACGCACCTGCGGATGCTCGTTGAAGGGCGAGACCGAAGGGCCACTCGCGGCGATGACGATATCGTTCGCCGCCTTAACATTGGCATCGACCTTGCCGGCTTTGGCGAGCATCTCCGCCGCGATCCGGGAAGCGGGCAGGCCGCGGCTGTCGCCAAGCGCTGCGATACCCTCGGGCTCGTTCAGCAGGCAGTTGAGGATCTGTGCGGCAGCCTCGGGATGCTTGGAATTCCGTGAGATGGAAAACACCATGGAGGGACGCCGATAAACCCCGTCCGTCACAGCATCGGCGAAACGGATCATCGGCCGCGGTTCGAGCTTCTGCCCGTCTTTCAGGGGATCGGCATATTTCGAATAGGTCGAATCCCATTCATAGGACCCGGCAATCCTGCCGTCTGCCCATGCCGGCTTTTCAAAGAGGTTGACGCTGCCCTCGCCCGCTTCCTTTTCGATGGACTGCACCGTCCCCGTCTTGACGAACTGCCCGTAGAATTCGATGCCGGCGGCCAGTTCTTGCGGCGTCCAGGCGACCCGGTTGATCGACGGATCGACCATATCCTTGCCGGTCTTCTGGACGACAGCGAGCGTCACCAGAAGCTGCGCGGTTTCCTTGACCGCGTTGAAGGGAAAGGCATCGGCTCCGAGCTTTTCCTTGATGACGGGAGAGACGGCCATCAGTTCGTCCCACGACTTCGGCACTGCGACGCCGATCTTGTCGAATGTCGTCGTATTGAAGAAAAAGACCCGGCCGGTCGTCGAAACCGGGATACCATTGATCTTGCCGCCGATGGTCGTGGTTGCCAACGCCTCAGGGGACCATTGGCCAAGGTCCAGCGCCGAAAGGCTCTTGAGATCGGCAAAACCGGTTCCATCACGCGAGAAGAGCGGCAACCACGGCCAGTTGACCTGAATGATGTCCGCCTCCGTTCCACCCGCCATCTGGGTCGTAAGCTTTTCGAGGTAACCGTCGAAACCGGTGAATTCAGCGGCAATCTTATGGCCGTGTTTCGCCCCGCAGGCTTCCAGCGCCTTCTGCGTTGCCACGTGGCGGCTCTCCCCTCCCCACCAGGACATACGAAGGTTTTCGGCACGCGCAGTGCCTGAAAGCGCCGTTGCGGCAATCAGGGCCGCTGTCGTCATCAGTCGTTTCATGTCTTCCTCCCTCAAGGTCAGGCATTTGCGCCCAGCGAAACGTTCTGACCGCTCCCACGGTCGAACACATACATCCACTCCGCATCGGGCCTCATCCGGATGCGGTCGTCAGCGCGGCTTGTCGCCTCGAACTCGTCGGCTCCGACGACGGCAACAAGCTGCCGGCCGCCGAGCGAGACATGCAGGTAGACTTCGTGCCCCATGAATTCGACGTTGGTCAGCCGCGTATCGAAGGCCGGCACGCCATCCCCGGAGACGATCTTCAGATGCTGCGGACGAAAGCCAAGCACCGCATCCTGGGGGCGCGCGCTCATGCGGGCAGAAAGCGATGGCCCGATCGGCAGCGTCTGTCCCTCACCATGGAACCCGTCGCCATCGAGCCGCCCTTCCAACAGGTTCATCTCGGGACTGCCGATGAAGCCCGCGACAAAAAGATTGGCGGGTCGGCTGTAAAGCTCCTTCGGTGTTGCCACCTGCATGATGCGGCCCGCCTGCATGACGCAGATGCGGTCGCCCATGGTCATCGCTTCCGTCTGGTCATGGGTGACGTAGACCACGGTCGAAGCAAGACCGTCTGCCTTAAGCCGCCGGTGCAGATCGGTGATGCGCACCCGCATCGACGCGCGCAGCTTGGCGTCGAGATTGGAGAGAGGCTCGTCGAAAAGAAACACACTCGGCTTCTTGATGAGGGCGCGTCCGAGCGCCACGCGCTGGGCCTGCCCCCCGGAAAGCTGCTTGGGCAGCCGGTCGAGCAAAGGTTCGATCTCAAGGATCCTCGCCACTTCTTCGGTGGCCACCGCGATCTCCGCCTTGGATTTGCCGGCGAGCCTCAGGCCGAAGGCGAGATTGCCGCGGACCTTCATGTGCGGATAAAGCGCATAGTTCTGGAACACCATGGCAATTGACCGCTTACCGGGCGGCAGTTCGTTGACCACCCGATCGCCAATGCGGATCTCGCCGCCAGAGATATCCTCGAGACCGGCGATCATGCGCAGCGTGGTCGACTTCGCGCAGCCGGACGGACCGACCAGCACCATGAACTCGCCTTCCGCCACATCGAGGTCGATCCCGTGCACCGCCTTGAAGCCGCCATAGACCTTCTCGAGATTTTTCAGTTGAACGCGTGCCATGATTATCCCTTGATCCCGCCGGCGGAGATCCCTTCGATGAAATACTTTTGAGCCATGAAGAACACGACCAGCGCGGGCGTCAGCGTCAGCACGGACATCGCCAGGATCTGGTTCCAATCAAAGGCTTCGGTTGTGTCGATCGACAGCTTGAGCGCAAGGCTCACCGGGTATTTGTCGACCGAGGAGAGATAGATCAGCGGTCCGAGAAAATCGTTCATCGTCCACATGAACTGGAACAGGCAGACCGAAATCAGCGCCGGCGCGAGCATCGGCACGACGACATAGACGAGCGTCTGAATGGAATTCGCCCCGTCGACGCGCGCGGCCTCTTCCGTATCCCGAGGGATCGAACGGAGGAATTGCACGAGCATGAAGACGAAGAATGCATCGCCCGCCAGCGCGGAAGGCACCCACAGCGGCAGAAAACTGTCGAGCCAGCCGAGATCGCGAAAGAGAATATACTGCGGAATGCGCGTCACCACATTCGGCAGGAGCAGGATCGCGATGACGGAGCCGAACAGGATTTTCTTACCCGGAAAGTCGAAGCGCGCGAAGCCATAGGCAACCAACGTGCAGGAAATCGCGGTACCCGCCATCTTCGGGAGCACGATCAGGAAACTGTTCAGGAAAAAACGGCCGAACGTGTAGGGCGTGGATGTTTGCCAACCCTTCACGTAACCGTCGACGGTCGGGTTTTCCGGCCAGAAACCCGGACTCGAAAAGATCTCCGCATTCGTTTTAAACGATGCGCCGACCAGCCAGATCAGCGGATAGAGCATAACAAGCCCGACCACGAACAGCAGCAGATAGCGGGCGGCGGCGGAAAATCCTTGCATTCGTTCGCGACGCCTTACCATGTCGCCGGAAGAACGAGCCTGTGCCGGAGAAGAGGCCGCTGCATGCATGTCCATGGCTCAACTCCTCTTGTCGCCGGCATAGAAGACCCATTTCTTCGACGACCAGAAGGCAGCGAGGGTCAGCAGCATGATAATCAGGAAAAGCACCCAGGCGATCGCCGAGGCGTAACCCATGTTGAAGCGGCGGAAAGCTTCGTCGTAAATGTAGAGCGGGAGAAGATAGGTCGACTTCAACGGACCGCCGCCGGTGATGATGTAGGGACCGTTGAACTCCTGAAAAGCCTGGACCATCTGCATCACAAGGTTGAAGAAGATGACCGGTGTGATGAGGGGGATGGTGATGAAGATGAAGCTATGGAACTTAGAGGCCCCGTCGATCGCCGCCGCCTCGTAGAGCGACTTGTCGATCGACTGTAGAGCGGCAAGGAATATCACCATGGCCGAGCCGAACTGCCAGCATCTGAGCAGCGTGATCGTGAAAAGCGCATTCTGCGGATCGCCGAACCAGTTGACCGGCTCAAAGCCCAGCGCCGCCAGCAGCATGTTGACGAGCCCGTTGGTCGCGAAGACGTAACGCCACAGCACGGCAATCGCGATCGAGCCTCCCAGAATGGAGGGGACATAGAATGCAGTCCGGAAGAAGTTGATGAACTTCAGCCGGTAATTCAGGATGTATGCGACGAAGAGCGCGAAGGCGAGCTTCAGCGGCACCGTCAGGAAAACATAGATCAGCGTCACCGAAAGCGAACGGCGAAAGGTTCTGTCCCCGGTGAAGAGCTCCACATAGTTCTTCAAACCCGTCCAGCGCGGCGCGCTCATCAGGTTGTAGTCCGTGAAGCTCATATAGAACGACGCCATGAACGGGATCGCCGTGAAAACGAGGAGACCCGCGATATACGGCGAAAGATAAGCGAGCCCGAGCACGCGTTGGCGGTTCACGGCTGCCTCCCGGCACCGTGAGATACTACGGTAATGTACAAAATTCTCTCCTCCCAGAGCCGAAGTCCAACCGCTTCCGTGCCTGTTCGGCAAGGAATGCGGATGCCCTTATATGCACGTTTCCTCCGTCCCATCCGGTTTTATCAACCAGCTTTCGTGTTATCCTATGAAAAGACCGTGAATGACAGAATTGACAAAGGCGGGGAAAAAGATGGACGAAATCGAAGGTGGAATTCTGTCGAGTATTCCGCCCGGCGCGCTGACCCTGACCCTGACACGCGCCACCATTCGAATGCAGCATTCGCGGACGTGGCGCATCGACAAGGAAAACCCCGTGGACGACCTTCTCATATGCCTCGAGGGTCGCGGAGAATATCTGATCGACGGCGAGCGCTTTTCTCTTTCCCCCGGCGAGTCGATGCTCATTCCGCGCAACAGCCGCTTCATTGGCTGGAACGAAGGCCGGCAGACCTATATCGGTATCGCGCAGCATTTTACGCTCGACATTTATGGCCGCCACGATCTTCTCGCTCAGATGAAACTGAGACCGAAGGTCAGGCTCTCCCGCTGGCCTCTGCTGGAACCGCTGGTAAGGCACTACCGACAGAGCGCTCCGCCAAGCTCGGTCACACTCGCCCAGCATCACCTCTTCATGTATCTCCTGATCTCCCATGTGGAGGACGCCTTCGAGAACTGGCGCGACACCGCAACCTACCAGCCGGAGGGCAGCGATGCGATGGACCTGGCGGTCATGAAGGTTGCCTCGCAGATCGCAGCAGCGCCGCTCGACCCCGACATCGCCGAGACCGCTGTGGCCTCCGCTCCCTACAATCGCGATTATTTCCTGCGGGAATTTCAGAAACGGGTCGGTCGTACGCCCCGAAAATATCAGGAGCTCCAGCGCATGGAACGGGCCATGCACCTGCTGGAGACCGGCATCAACGTCTCCGCGGCCGCGGCCGAAGTCGGCTATGCCGATCCCTATTATTTCTCCCGCATGTTCAAGCGCATCGTCGGGATGAGTCCACGCGATCACATCGAGAAGGTACGCCGCAGTCGCGACGGCACCTTGCTGCATCTGGACGAGCCGGAACAGGCGGCCCGTCTCGCCCGGCGCGAGGCGGTCTGATACGCCGTCAGCGCGCGAGCCAACCGCCATCGACGTTAAGAATGGCGCCATGAACATAATCGGCTGCCGGCGAACAAAGATAGACGGCAGTACCCGCAATATCCTCCGCCCGCCCCCAGCGTCCGGCCGGAATGCGTGCGAGGATCGCCGCGTTGCGCTCCTCGTCGGCCCGCAGCGCTTCCGTGTTATTCGTGGCGATGTAACCGGGCGCTATCGCATTCACGTTGATGCCGCGGGACGCCCATTCGTTTGCCAGCAGCTTGGTGATGCCTGCCACGCCGTGCTTGGCGGCCGTATAGGAGGCAACGCGAATGCCGCCCTGAAACGACAGCAGGGATGCGATGTTGACGATCTTTCCGCTTGCGTTTCTGGACATGAGAGCCCGCGCAAAGGCTTGCGAGGTGAAGAAGACGGCCTTCAGGTTCACGTCCATCACCGCGTCCCAGTCATCCTCGGAGAAATCGACTGCATCGGCACGACGAATGATGCCGGCATTGTTGATGAGGAGATCGTAAGCGCTTTCGGCAAAAGCATCTCTTGCCGCCATGGGATCGGAAAGATCGAGCGCCAGCTCCCTTGCCTCTCCGCCCGCGCCGGCGATCATGGAGACCGTCTGCGCCGAAGAGGAGCGCCCCGCGCAGGTCACGGAGGCGCCGGCCGAAGCAACGGCAATGGCGATCGCCTGACCGATGCCGGTATTGGCGCCGGTAATCAACGCATGACGGCCGGCAAGCGAAAACATACTCATCGAAGATCTCCCGGCTGGATGAAGTCCATATCGGTATAATCGACATTGTCGCCGGCCATGGCCCAGATGAAGGTATAGCTGCCAATGCCGGCTCCCGCATGGATGGACCACGGCGGCGAGATCGCGCCCTCCTCGTTGGCGATGAAGAGATGCCTCGTTTGTTGCGGCTCGCCCATCAGATGCAGAACCCGCGACGTCTCATCCATGCCGAAATAGAGATAGGCCTCCATGCGGCGGTCGTGCACATGCGCAGGCATGGTGTTCCAGACCGAGCCATCCTCCAGCGTGGTATATCCCAGCACCAGTTGGCAGCTTTCCATGACCAGGGGATGAATGAACTGATTGATGGTGCGTTTGTTGGAAGTCTCGACAGCCCCAAGCCTGACCTCCTTGCTGTCGGCCAGCGTGACGAGCCGGTTGGGCAGGCTGCGATGCGCCGGGGCCGAGACGATGTAGAAGCGCCCGGCGCCTTCGAAGGTAACCGGCCCGGCACCCATGCCGAGATAAAGTACGTCACCTCGGTTCAGCGACCAGCTTTCGTTGCCGGCGCGCACGCTGCCCTCAGCACCGATGTTGACGATTCCCATCTCCCGTCGGTCGAGAAAGCCCGGCGTTTTTGTCTCCTCGACATGATCGAGCACGAGTGGCGTGCCGGACGGCACGGCGCCTCCCATGACAAATCGATCGTAATGCGTATAGATCAGCCGTATCTCACCTTCCACAAACAGACCCTGGGCCAGGAAGTGCCGGCGAAGGCCCTCTGTATCGAGCGATCTCGCGTGATCAGCGTGAACGGCGTGCCTCGTTTCCACGTTCAGCATGCGCGAACCTCCTTCTTGATAAATCCCGCCACCCGGGGAGAGCGAGTTAACATAATATATGTTGACAGTTTTGTATGACATGTTGAATGCTGTCAAGCGCCGTGGGCAAGACGTGCTTCCTCCCGACGGGGTATCGAATCCCATTACGGAAGATGCATGCGAAGGAGGCCGCACTGTCTCCAAGCTTGACGCACAGCGTCAGCGAAGAGCATGTATGACGACTTGAGGAATTCCGGAGGGAGAAGACAGTGAAGAGACTTCTGATTACCGGCGCGGCGGGTGCACTGGGCCGTGTGATGCGGGAAAGGCTCGCACCCATGGCAACGATCCTGCGCCTATCCGATATCGCCCCGATCGGGGCGGCCCGGAAGAACGAGGAAATCGTCCAGTGCGATCTTGCCGATGCCAAGGCAGTGCGTGCCCTGGTCGAGGATTGCGACGGGATCGTCCATCTCGGCGGCGTCTCGGTAGAGCGCAAGTTCTCGCAGATCGTCGCTGGCAACATCGTCGGCCTTTACAATCTCTACGAGGCCGCCCGCGCGCATCGGATGCCGCGCATCGTCTTTGCAAGTTCCAATCACACCATCGGATTCTATCCACAGACCGAACGGTTGTCGGTGGACCATCCCTATCGTCCGGACGGGCTCTACGGCGTATCGAAATGTTTCGGTGAGTCTCTGGCGCAGATGTACCATGAGAAGTTCGGGCAGGAGACGGCGCTCGTGCGCATCGGGTCCTGCGTGGCCGAACCGGTCAACCACCGCATGCTTTCCACTTGGTTTTCCTACGATGATTTCGTCTCGCTGATCGAGGCCGTATTCCGCGCGCCGAAACTCGGCTGCCCCGTCATCTGGGGCGCATCGAACAACGATGCAGGCTGGTGGGACAATTCCACCGCCGGCTTTCTCGGCTGGAAGCCGAAAGACAATGCCGAAATCTTCCGTTCGAAGATCGAAGCCGCTTGCGAGCGCCCCGGCCCAGACGATCCGGCCGCCCGCTGGCAAGGCGGGCTCTTCACGCAGGACCCAATATTCCCGGAGGACGAATAAGGCCACGCTTGGCTTCCTGAAACAGGTCGCGAAAAAGCGTTGAGCGGTCCTGCGGTGACGACATGCGGTGAAATGAAGATTTGAAGGATAGGGAGCGAACCTGAAGGATCGCGATGCGCTCCAAGCAGGGCTTCGGGGGAAATCCCGCGATGCATTCGGGATATCCCTGAGATTTCACCACAGGTATGATAGGCATTGTGAACGAAGACAGAGGAGTGCCACCCATTAGCGTCGCAACGAAAAGCCGGAATCTGGTCGTCACGCTTCGCGATGCCCTGAAGCAGCAGATCGAGGCGGGCGCCTACAAGCCGGGTGAACGCCTGCCGAGCGAAGCCCAACTCACCCGCGAGTTCGGGGTCAGCCGCACGGTCGTTCGCGAGGCGATCGCCGCTCTGCGCGCCGACCGACTGGTTGAACCTCGCCAGGGAGCAGGTGTCTTCGTCCTCGAACCGGTGCCCGAACTGGAGGTACCGTTCCAGAACATCGATTTCGTGCGCATTTCCTCCGTCATCGAACTTCTGGAACTCCGCACCGCGGTCGAGGTGGAGGCCGCGGGCCTTGCCGCGCAACGACGCTCCCCATCCCAGGAGGAAAGGATCGTTGAACGCTTCCGCGAAATCGACCGCCTCGCCCGTCAGGGCCTCCCGACAGGAGAAGCTGACTTCGAACTGCATCTTGCCATCGCTGATGCGACCAACAATCCACGCTTTCGCGAATTCCTGACGATGCTGGGTCCGAACGTCATTCCCCGGCGTTCGCTCCGGGCGACAGGGCAGGAGACCGTTTCCGACGATTATCTTCGCGGCATCCATGCCGAGCACGAACGGATCGTCAGCGCCATCATGGAAGGCGATGAGGAAGCCGCCCGGCTTGCCATGCGCCAGCATCTGAAGGGCAGCCAGGCGCGTTACCGGGCCTTGCTGCGCAACCGCATCCAGCAAACCGAAGCCCCGGCCTGAAAATCGATAGCCGCACCGCGAACAGATGCCGCCGCTGGTAGGCATTGACATATTTCATGTTCTGCGAGCCAATGCTTCCCTTGAATAACGGAGATGACTGCGACCGGCGCCCGTCACGGGACACGTCGCCGACATTGCCGTGCCGATAGCGGGAAGCTTTGCAGATCCAACATGTCCAGTTCCGAACCCGCCAAGCCGCGCCCGCCTCTCAAGGTCGGCTTCATTTTGAGCAAGAGCTTCACACTCAGCGCCTTTGCGCTTTTCGTCGACACCTTGCGGCTGGCGAGCGATGACGAAGATCGCTCGACGCGGAAACACTGCGACTGGCAGATCTTAAGCGCCCATGGCCATTTCATCCGCTCGAGCTGCGGTGTGCAGATAGCACCGGGAACCGGACTGCCGGCTCCGAGAGAATTCGATTATCTGGCCGTCGTCGGGGGACTGCTGAATGTCGAGGACCCGATCGATGCGGAGATGGAACGCTATCTGAAACGGGCGATCAGCGAAAAGGTCAAGGTCATCGGTGTCTGCACCGGCAGCTTCATTCTGGCCAAGGCCGGCCTGATGAAGAACCGGACTGCCTGCGTGAGCTGGCTGCATCACCACGATTATCTCGACCGTTTCCCCGATCACAGACTGGTCAGCAACCAGCTTTACGTCGAGGATCGTGACATCATCACCTGCGCGGGGGGAAGCGCGGTGGCGGATCTTGCCGCAAGCCTCGTACGCCGGCATATCGGCAATACGGCGGAAAAGAACGCCCTTCAGATCCTGCAGATCGAGCGCCGGCGCGAGGGGCGTGAAATCCAGCCGCGCAATCCACTGTCGACCGAGCACAAGGACTCCAAGATGCGCCTTGCGCTGATCTTCATGGAGAACAATCTCGACAAGCCCGTTTCGATGGACGATGTGGCGAAATCGATGAACCTTTCGCGTCGACAGATGGAACGGCTCTTCCACCGACGGCTCAAGATGTCGCCAGGCGCGGTTTATGCAAGACTGCGGATGCGACGCGCGCGAAGCCTCGTCCTTCAGACCTCGAAACCGCTGATCGATATCGCCCTTGAAGTCGGGTTCGCCAATTCCAGCCATTTCGGCAGGCGTTTCCGGCAGACCTTCGGCTGCACGCCGAACGTCCTCAGATCACGGCAGAAGGACAACGGCTTCGTACATCTCGATGACGACCTCTTCGCCGGCATCGAGTCGGAGGGATGACCGGCATGGCCGGTCTCCGGCGCCTCTGCGCCGGAGATGCGCCGTCAGCCCCGCATCGCTCCCGGTCCCGGAATCGCGCCGGGCGGGCACTTGCCCATGATAATCATGCCGAGCACTTCGTCCTTGGTCACATCCTGCGTACGCGCATGTCCGACCACCTGACCATTCTTCATGACAAAGACCCGGTCGGCGAGATCGAAGACATCGTGGATGTCGTGGCTGATGAGGAAGATGCCGATACCCTCCGACTTCAGCTGACGGATGAGATCCCCGACCTGTGCGGTCTCCTGGGGCCCAAGCGCTGCGGTCGGCTCGTCCATGATGAGGATGCGGGCATCGAACAGGATCGCTCGCGCGATCGCAACCGATTGCCGCTGGCCGCCGGAAAGCGCCTTTACCGGTTCCTTGAAGCGGCGGAAGTTGGGATTGAGCCGTCCCATTACCTCTCGGGCCTTCGCCTCCATGGCAACGTCGTCGAGCGTGCCCCAGGGCGTCTTCAGTTCTCGACCGAGATAGAGATTGGCGGCGGCATCCACGTTATCTGCAACAGCAAGCGTCTGGTAGATCGTCTCGATCCCATAGGCCTTGGCGTCACGCGGATTGCGGATATCGGCCGGCTCGCCGTTGATCAGGATATCGCCGCTATCACGTCTGTAGGCGCCGGAGAGGATCTTGATCAGCGTCGATTTGCCTGCGCCGTTATGGCCGAGAAGGGCCACGACTTCACCGGGATAGAGATCGACAGAAGCCCTGTCGACGGCATGAATGCCACCGAAGGAGATGGAAATGTCCTTCATTTCCACGAGGGGCGTGCGTTGCTCCGTCATGATGGAAACTCCTGATTACTTTGCGCGGGCGCGATAGACGGTGTCGAGCCAGACGGCGACAACAAGGACGACGCCGACGACAATGCGCTGGAAGGGGGTATCGATGCCGAGGAGCACCATTCCGGACTGAAGCGACTGCATCACCAGCGCCCCCAGCATTGCCCCGGCTATGGTGCCGGTGCCGCCGGCAAGGGACGTGCCGCCGATCACGGCTGCAGCGATGGTGTAGAGTTCGTCGAGTTCGCCTTGCGCATTGGTCGCGGCGTTGAGGCGGGCGGTCGAGATCGCTGCGGCAATGGCGCAGAGAATGCCCATGATCGCGAAAATGCGGACGGTGACCCAACGGGTCTTGATGCCGGCGAGTTCAGCCGCTTCCGGATTGCCGCCGATCGCAAAAACATAGCGTCCGAACCGCAGACGGGTGGCGACGAAAGTCATGATGAGACCGACACCGAGGGCGATCAGAACCGGAACCGCAACGCCGTGGGAAATCAGCAGCCCACCATCGGGCCAAGCAATGCCGTTGGCGTCGGCATAGCGACGGGCGATATTCGTCGGCCAGAAATAATTGTTTGCGACGGCGACAGCGCCGAGAACGATGAAGCAGCCGAGCGCCGAAAGAAAATACTCCGCCCAGAGCGGTCTTTGCGGAAAACCGAAGCGCTTACGCTGGTGGCGCGAATGAATGATGCCGGCGACGATACCGATACAGGCGATGACACCGACGACCCAGCTTGCGGTCCAGCCGATGGAGCCTTCCGTGCCGCCGCCCATCAGGCGGAAATTGGCATCCATGGGTGCAACCGTCTGACCGCTGGTGACAAACCATGTCGCACCGCGCCAGACCAGCAGCCCCCCGAGCGTGACGATGAAGGACGGTACGTTGAGGAAGGCTATGATCGCGCCGTGGAACATGCCGATCAGCCCGCCGACCACGATGCCTCCGGCCAGCGCCAGAACCCATGTGGCAGGATGATCGAAGCCGAGGATGCCGGGCAAAAGCTTGGCTTGCAGCACGCCCATAATCATCCCGGTAAAGCCGAGAATGGAACCGACGGAAAGGTCGATGTTACGGGTGACGATGACCAGAACCATTCCGGTCGCCATCACCGCCACCGATGAAGTCTGCACCGAAAGGTTCCAAAGGTTGCGGGGCGTCAGGAACAATCCGCCGGTCAATATCTCGAAGCCCACCCAGATGATGAGAAGAGCTCCGACCATGCCGAGAAGGCGTGTGTCGATTTCGGTCGCCCTGAAGAACGAGGCGATCGCCACACCGCTGGACACTCCCGCATTCTTGGATGTTGTGGTCTGCATCATGCCGGCCATTGCGTTGCCGCCCCTCCACTCTTCATTCATTGCTGGCAAAACCTGCCTCATAGTCTACTGATCGCGCGACGAATGCCGCAACGGGAACCCCGCTGCGGCATTCCGGACTGATAGGCCCGCCTGCTTAGTTGCAGGCAGCGACGGAACCAGCCTTGACGCCCTGGCAGGCTTCCGCCTTGCTGATCCAGCCGGCGTCGATCACGACATTGAGGTTGTCCTTGGTGATCGGAAGCGGGGCAAGGAAGACGGACTTCATCGCGACGCCCTTCGGACCGCCGTTGAAGGTCATGACACCAGGCACATCATCCATGGTCTTGCCACTCGCCAGAAGAAGCGCGATCTCGGCGGCATTCTTGCCAAGCTCGCGGCTGTCTTTCCACACCGAAACGGTCTGCGTGCCGAGCGCAACACGGTTCAAGGCAGCCTTGTCGGCGTCCTGGCCGGAAACCGGCACGGAACCGGCAAGACCCTGAGCCTCCAGAGCAGCGATCGCGCCGCCGGCCGTGCCGTCGTTCGAAGCGACGACTGCATCGACCTTGTTGTCAGCCGCAGTCAGGAACTGCTCCATGTTCTTCTGGGCGATTTCCGGCTTCCAGCCATCCGTATAGGCTTCACCGACATTCTTGATCTTGCCGGCGTCGATTGCTTCCTTCAGCACTTCCTGCTGACCTGCGAAGAGGAAGTCGGCGTTCGGATCGGAAGACGAGCCCTTGATGAAGACGTAATTGCCCTCGGGCTTCACCTTGAACACCTCGCGCGCCTGCAGGCGGCCCACTTCCTTGTTGTCGAAGGTGATGTAGAAGGCATCCGGATTCTCGATCAGACGGTCATAACCGACCACCGGAATACCTTCCGCGGTAGCCTTCTCGATGGCGGGCCCGATGGCGTCGGAATCCTGGGCAAGCACGATCAGCGCATTGGCGCCCTGGGAGATCAGCGATTCGACGTCGGTGAGCTGCTTGGCGGCCGAAGACTGCGCGTCAGCGGAAATGTATTTCGCCCCGGCGGCCTCGAGAGCCTTCTTGATTGCGGCCTCGTCGGTCTTCCAGCGTTCTTCCTGAAAGTTCGACCAGGAAACGCCGACAACGACATCCGCAGCCATGGCTGCGGCGGAGTGCAAGGAAACAATGATGGCAGCCCCTGCCATCAGCTTGAAAATAGACTTCATGATGTCCTCCCGATGTTGGCGACCGGATGCATCCACTGCTCCCGCCGGCTGCCACGATTGCGCCGTCGAGCCTCCAATATTTTTCTCGACAGTCGAGAAAATAGATGTCAGAGATCATCGGGACTGTCAACACGGCAATTTCCGCTGAAATGACGCCGACAACACCAGGCCTGCACAGGTCACAAACGGCGGAAAAGCGGCTCATCGGCTTTTCAGGTTGACAGGCGGATGCCTTCGGTTGTTGTGGCGGATATTCGCCACGCCTCCAAGATCCGGGACTGGCAGGAACGGAGGTCCATGTTTCCGACGAAATCCAGCAGCACGGAAATCATCCGTCGGCAAAACAGCGCGCTCGTGCTTTCAGCGCTGAGGCGCGGCGGCCGGCTCGCCCATACTGAACTGTCTGCGGCAACCGGCCTCTCCTCCGCCACCGTCTCCGCCATCACGGCGGAACTCGAGCGCGCCGAGATCCTGGTGAAATCCGAGCATCAACCCGTTGGCGGACGAGGACGTCCGCGCGTATTGTTCGAACCGCGCCGTAATTGCGGCTACCTCATCGTTGTCAGCATTTCTTCGGATGCGCTGGAATATTCGCTCGTGGATTATTCCGCCCGGCTGATCGACCGATTCTCCGAGTCCCGGGTTACATCGGGCGGCGCTTTGGCTTTCTCAATGGCTCTGAGGTCCGGCCTGGAAAAAACTGTAACCCGCGCGGACCTCGCCCAGTCTTCCGTGCTGGCCATCTCCATCAGCAGCAAGGGCCTTGTCGACACCGAACGGCCGCTGTTGCTCTGGTCGCCAGTGCTCGGAACGGAACGGATCGATTTCGGGTCACTGCTTGCGGCGGACTGGAGTGGGCGGGTCCTGCTCGCCAATGAAACCCAACTCGTCGCAGGCGCTTTGGCGAGCCGTGCCAAAAGGTCGGGACAAACGGGCCCACGTGCACTTGCCGCCCTGTCCCTCGGCCACAGCATAGGGCTGGGCGTCGCGACCCAATCGCCGAGCGGCAGCTATAATGTCATCTCTCCGAATTTCGGGCATATGCTGCACCAGGCGAACGGCGCGCTGTGTCGATGTGGAGGCCGGGGCTGCATTGAGGCCTATGCCGGTTTCTACGCCATTTTGCGGACCGCCTTCGAGGTGCCGACGGATACCCTGCCGGCAAAGTTCGTTCCCCTTTCGGAAGTGGACAAGATCGCAGCTCTTGCCCACCGCGGCGACCGCGGCAGCGTGCATGCCTTCCGGCAGGCAGGCCTTGCGCTCGGCAACGGCCTGTCGCGGCTTCTAAGCCTCTATGAACACATGCCGATCACCATCACCGGCCCCGGCACGCGCTATTACGATCTGTTGCGCCAGGGGATAGAGGAAGGTTTGTCTCAATCCCATATCGTCCGGTTTTCCGGCATGCCGGAGATCTCGGTGGCATTTGACGAGGGAGCCCTGGTTTTCGAAGGTCATCTCGATCACGCGCTGGCGCTGATCGACCAGGACATCGTGCAACTGCGCCCCCAAGCGGCCGGCAACGTCGCTTAGCGCTTGACCGGACGTTCCACCTCGGAGCATTCAGGCTGGATTGAGCCGGCTGATCCACGCAGCGCGACGACAAGCCTTCAAAAGCGGATTCCACAAAAAATTTAGCGGGGCGGGATGCCTTGAAGCTGCTCGGAAAATCATGACTTGCAGCATCCCGGCGCGTCCCGGAAGGGGAGCTGGCCCCTGCCTCGGCAAGGGCTGGTTAACGTTTATTTTCTATTGAGAAGAGATGTTAATTGTCCGCGTATAACGAGTGTACAGGTTACCATGCATCTCCCCCGCTCCAATTTCTTAAATTCCGACAATAACATAGGGGAAGAAAAGGCCCGCGAACCGGCTCCGTCCGCAGCCGGTCGCATCGAGGCCGCGCCAGAGGAAAAGCTGCCCGCAAGAGTAAACGGCCGCCACACTGACGAACTCGCTGCCAGCGAGATCGAAGGGCGTTCCGAAATGCCGATCTGGCAGAGCGCTTTTGCCATGGCCCCCAATGTGCGTTTCACCCGGACACCCGAAAATGCCCTGGGACGTCGCACAACAAGGGAAAGCGCCGTGCCGACGGCGGCCGCTCCGGAGCCGACGCCAGCATCGGTTCCGGTCGTCATCCCGGCATCGCCAGCGCCTGTAACCGTGCAGGCAGCGTCGCCACAGCCTGTCGCCCCTCGTGAAGAACGCCGCGCGGGGCTCTCCGTCATGCTGCCCCAGCCGCCGGATGCCACCGGCGCACGCGCCCTCACCTACAAACTCCGGCGCGAACTCGCCCGCCAGCAGGAAGAGGCGGCATCGGCCGGTCTGCAGCAAGTCGCCACTCCGGCAGCCGGACGTCCGGCGACAGCGCCGGCTCCCGCGATGCATGAGCCCAAACCGGGCACCGTCATTGCCACGCCGCCGCAGCCGAACATTCCGATAGCGCCGCAGGAGCCTGGCAAAGGTGTCGCATTGCCGTCCACAGCCGCCCCGGCCCTGCCAGCCTATGCCGCCTATCTCTCGGATCACATTTTCTGGGAGGCGATGAACCTCGACGGCAGTGCAGACGATATCGAACCGCCTCGCGCTGGCCCGGTCAGCGTCGCGCCACCAACCCCGGGCCCCGTCAAAGTCGCGCAGCCGAACCATATGGCAGTTGCACCGGCGCGTACGCCTCCAGTCGTGAAGGCAACCGTCGTCAGGGCGCAGAGCCTCGTCCCCCAACCCGCCCCCAATCAGCCAGGCGTAGCGTTGCCGACGTTCCAGGCGCCGGACTGGTCGGTCATCGCGCTCTATCGCGAAGTCGGGCTGCGTGAAGCCGATCCGGCCGCGACACCCTGCGCCACCGGCGAAGAGGCCGCCGAAGCCGCAATCCGTCAGGAAACGGCGATGGATGCACCGGCCGAGAGCACGGCCGTGGAAGCCGTTCCCATGCAGCAGCCGAGCCAGCCGGTCTTCCGTCGGTTGTCGACGCTTGCCGAGGGCGAATACGAATTCCCGCCGATCGATCTTCTGCAGGAGCCCCGGTTCCAGGAGACGACGACCATGACTCCCGAAGCGCTGGAGCAGAGCGCCGGCCTCCTGGAAAGCGTCCTTGAAGATTTCGGCATCAAGGGCGAGATCATCGACGTCCGCCCCGGCCCGGTCGTGACACTCTACGAATTCGAACCGGCCCCAGGCGTGAAATCCTCCCGCGTCATCGGTCTTTCCGACGATATCGCCCGCTCCATGTCGGCCCTCTCGGCGCGCGTCGCAGTCGTTCCCGGCCGCAATGTCATCGGCATCGAACTGCCGAACCCCGTTCGCGAAACCGTCTATCTGCGCGAACTGATCGAGTCCCGCGATTACACGGAAACCCGTTTCAAACTCGCCATGGCGCTCGGCAAAACCATCGGCGGCGAGCCTGTGATCGCCGAACTCGCCAAGATGCCCCACCTTCTGGTCGCCGGCACCACCGGTTCGGGTAAATCCGTCGCCATCAACACCATGATCCTGTCGCTGCTTTATCGCCTGCGCCCGGAAGAATGCCGCCTCATCATGGTCGATCCCAAGATGCTGGAACTCTCTGTCTATGACGGCATTCCGCATCTGCTGACGCCTGTCGTGACCGATCCGAAGAAGGCTGTCATGGCGCTGAAATGGGCCGTGCGCGAAATGGAAGACCGTTACCGCAAGATGTCGCGGCTCGGCGTCCGCAACATCGACGGCTATAATGCGCGCGCCGCCTCGGCCCGCGCCAAGGGCGAGACGATCCTCTGCAGCGTCCAGACCGGTTTCGACCGTTCGACGGGCGAACCCGTCTACGAGCAGGAGGAAATGGATCTCGCCGCGATGCCATACATCGTCGTCATCGTCGACGAGATGGCGGACCTGATGATGGTCGCCGGCAAGGAAATCGAAGGTGCGATCCAGCGCCTCGCCCAGATGGCGCGTGCCGCCGGCATCCATCTCATCATGGCGACCCAGCGTCCCTCGGTCGACGTCATCACCGGCACCATCAAGGCAAATTTCCCGACCCGCATCTCCTTCCAGGTGACCTCGAAGATCGACAGCCGCACCATTCTCGGCGAACAGGGTGCCGAACACCTGCTCGGTCAGGGCGACATGCTGCACATGATGGGTGGCGGACGCATCGCCCGCGTCCACGGCCCCTTCGTGTCGGACGAGGAGGTCGAGAAAGTCGTGGCTCACCTGAAAACACAGGGCCGCCCCGAATATCTCGGCACCGTAACCGAAGATGCCGATGAGGTCGAAGAGACGGCGGACGACGGCGGTGCCGTCTTCGACAAATCGGCCATGGGCGAGGAGGACGCAAGCGACCTCTATGAAAAAGCGGTCAAGGTGGTCCTGCGCGACAAGAAGTGCTCGACATCCTACATCCAGCGTCGCCTTTCGATCGGCTATAACAAGGCGGCCTCGCTGGTCGAACGCATGGAACAGGAGGGCCTCGTCGGCCCGGCCAACCATGTGGGCAAAAGGTCGATCATCATTGGTGGGCGCGACAGCGCCGAAGTTCCGGGCGCCGACACGGATTTCTGAACGGGAAACGGGCGACAGGTGCCGACGGGCGGCCTGTCGTCACTCTATTCGGCATCCGACCAAAGCGTCGAAAGCAAAACCGGCGGGAAACTGCCGGCTTGTCTTTTCCCGATACAGTCCCTAGAAAAGTGTGCACTGCAACGGAGCCCGGTTATTTATGACGGAAACGCCTGTTCTGGTCGTCGGCGGCGCTGGTTACATCGGCTCGCATACCTGCCTGCAACTCTCCCAAAAAGGCTTTCTTCCTGTTGTCTACGACAACCTTTCGAACGGACATGCGGAATTCGTCAAATGGGGTCCCCTCGAAAAAGGCGACATCCGCGACCGCGCAAGGCTCGACGAAGTGCTTAGAAAATATCAGCCCGCGGCTATCATGCATTTCGCCGCCCTGATCGAGGTCGGCGAAAGCGTCAAGGACCCGCCATCCTTCTACGAAAACAACGTCATCGGCTCCCTGACTCTTCTGTCGGCGGCACAGGCCGCTGGCGTCAAAGCCTTCGTTTTCTCTTCGACCTGCGCGACCTATGGCCTGCCGGAACAAGTTCCGATGGACGAGACCCACCGCCAGCAACCGATCAACCCCTATGGCCGCACCAAGTGGATCATCGAACAGGCGCTTTCTGATTATGACAGCTATGTCGGCCTGCGTTCCGCGGTTCTCAGGTATTTCAATGCGGCCGGCGCCGATCCGGAAGGTCGGATCGGCGAATGGCACACGCCGGAAACCCATGCCATCCCGCTTGCGATCGAAGCCGCGCTCGGTCGTCGGGCAGGCTTCAAGGTGTTCGGAAGCGATTACGAAACACGCGACGGCACCTGCGTACGCGACTACATTCACGTGCTGGACCTTGCCGACGCCCATGTACGGGCACTGCAATACCTGCTCGACGGCGGGCCTTCCGTGGCCCTCAACCTCGGCACCGGAACCGGCACAACGGTAAAGGAACTGCTGCAGACGATCGAAGACGTCTCGGGGCGGAGCTTCCCCGTCGATTATGTCGATCGCCGCGAAGGCGACTCGCCGGCGCTCGTTGCCAACAACGAAAAGGCGCGTGAAGTTCTCGGCTGGGAGCCCCACTCCTCCCTCGAGGACATCATCAGCACGGCCTGGCGGTGGCACTCTTCGTCCAACATGCTGGGTTAGGCGGATTGCTACCGCAGCGATATCGGGCGGGCGACCCTCCAAAGTGGCCGATACCGGGATGTTCGCGCCGGCCGCGTCAGGTTTATTGTGCAGTGCGGCAAATCGGGGTTGATGATCCGCTGCGGCTCGGACTATAGTATTACCAGTTGGAGTGCAAAACGGAACCAATGGCTTTTCCGGAGGCCTTCGTTTTGAATGAATAATGACTGCGAAATTGCAAGAGAAGTCGCGCGGACCCGCAAAATAGCCATAGCTGAAAAGCAATCTGGGGCTGAGAAACTTGAACGGAAACACGTTGCAGCCAGCAACAATGCCCATGCCAAGATACATGCGCCAGCCTGAAACGAAAGATAGCGGGTGCGTTGTTCTATTGGCCTTCGGCAGCTTGCGAGCTTTCCTCCAGAATTGGCCGGTCGCTCCTGACGACCGCCACTATCGGCCTGATCCATCGCCGTGCATGAAGGCGAAAGTTGCGGGCAGCCGCTCAAGCTTCCGCCGGACGATCTATGCCGCGAACTCTTCGCGGGCTTCCCGGAACAACAGCGTATTCGAGTTGCAGGAACCGTGCCCATGAGTGAGACCCGTACAGCGCTGCCGGTAACCCTGTTCTCGACCACGGATATGCAATCGGGCCGCAGCGACGATATTGCGCGAATGATCGCTTCCATCGAAGCCTTCCGGAAGCGCAATCCCGCCGTGGACCTTACCCTCTTCCTCCTGCTGCAACGCTGCGACGCGGGAGCTGCAGAGAACTTCATCGCATCCGGCCCATCATGGGCGCAGATATCCTTCCTTCCGGATCGCCGATCGCTTTCGGCGGCCCGCAACATGCTGCTGACGGGGGAGGACGCCAGGGGCCGCCTCGCACTCAACGGCATCGTAGCTTTCCCCGACGACGACTGCTGGTATCCCGAGGATACGCTCGACACCATCCACAGGGCCTTCTCGACCGACCCTTCGCTCGATTTCTGGTTCTGCCGCTACGGCATGGAACCGCGATCGGCTGCAAGTTTCACCGCAACCCAGCCTCGCCTCCAGACCGTCATCTCCTTCGCATCGTCGAACACCATCTTCCTGCGCGGCCCGCTCGCGGCAAGGATCGGCGGCTTCGACGAACAGCTCGGCGTGGGCGCAGCCCTTTCGGGCGGAGAGGACACGGACTATGCGATCCGCGCCTTTCAGGAGGCCCGCAAGGCGGCTTATGTCGATGCGCGCTGCATCGGCCATCGGGATCCGAACAAGGCTCTGAAGGCGAAATATTATCCAGGTTCGCTGCGCGCGATCGCCAAGAACGTCCGCACACGTCCTTCTGAAATTCAGGCGCTCGGCCGTAAGCTTCTGGTCGGAAGCCTGCTCGCCGCCCGCGGGCAAATGCCCTGGAAGGACTACTTCTCCGCCCTGACCCGCGCCTTTGCCGGATGATGCCGATGCGTCCGTTCATTAAACGATAAGGTCTCCCATGCTTCGTTCGTTGAACCAATTCATCAAACTCCAGCGCTTCGTGGTCGGCTGCAAGCGCCTTTATCTGACCAAGGTTTGGGGCATGGACATCCACCCCACAGTGGTCATGTCCCTGAGCGCACGCCTCGACAAGACGCATCCGCGCGGCATCCATATCGGGGAATTGACGTACATCGCCTTTGATGCCGCCATTCTGACGCATGACATGACACGCGCCATCAAGACGGACACGCGGATCGGCAAGAACTGCTTCATTGGTGCCCGCAGTATCATTCTGCCCGGCGTGACGATCGGCGACAACTGCGTCATCGGGTCCGGAGCCGTGGTAACCAAGGACGTTCCGCCCAACAGCGCTGTCGCCGGCAATCCGGCGCAAGTCATTCGCAGCGGCATTGAAACCCTGAAGTTCGGACGCCTGAAGGACCGGGTGAACGAGGATGACTGAAATCCGTATTCCCTTCAAATGCGAAGAGGCCCGATGAAAGTATCCGTTATCATTCCGTGCCATAACGGCGAGGACTTCGTGGCGAAAGCCATCCATTCCGTGCTTAATCAGACCCACACGGACGTGGAGTGCATTGTCATTGACGATGCATCCAGGGACAGATCGCGAGAGATTATCCTTGCGATCAGCGAGAAGGATCAAAGGGTCGTCCCGATCCTGTTGGACCGGAATGCAGGTCCCTCGGCCGCTCGCAACAAGGCCATCGACATCGCGACCGGCGAGTGGATCACTTTGCTCGACGCTGACGATCTTTATAAGGAGGACAGGCTGGAGGTTCTCCTCGATCTGGCCCGCAAAACGGACGCGGACGCCGTCGTCGACAATCAGAGTGTTCGAAACTTCGGCGACGACCGCCATGTCTTCGATGCTTTCGGGTTTCTGAAGGGAAGCAATCCGATCCCGATCTCCCAGGAACTGTTTTTCCGCGAAACCGTCCCCGTCGCCTTTATGAATTCCGGCTATTTGAAGCCGATGTTCCGCCGCGACTATCTGATCCGCAACAAGCTTCGCTATCAGGAAGACTGCCGGGTCGGGGAAGACTTTCTGCTCTATTCGGATTTCGTCACCCTCAATCCTAAATTTTACGGCACGAGCTATGCCGGCTACATCTATTTCCGACGCCCCAATTCGCTGACACGGTCCGGGAGCTCTCTCCAGAATCTGGCCGCCATGTCCGATGAGCTGATCGCCAGACTTGGCAGCCGGCTCACACCGGCCTCGGTCAAGGCGTTGGAAACTCGCAAGAAGGTCATCATCAAGCACGCACGGTGGAAAGACTTCAGGCAGGCGCTTTCAGCGAAAGATCTGAAGAAGGCGACCGGGCTGCTGCTTGGCGATCCTACGCTGGTTTTCATGGTGAAGAACTTCGTCCGCCGCAGGCTGCAGGAACGCGGGCTTTGAAGCCTGTCCAGCAATTCGATTGGTATCAATTGTCGAGTAAGCGATGAGTAATGTTGCCGACCGCCTGATGAAAGGCAGCCTCCTGATCAGCCTTTCACGAGCCATCGTGAACGGGCTATCGAGCCTGAGCACGATCATTCTCGCCTGGTACCTGTTGCCCTCCGATTTCGGTATCGTCGCGCTTGCGACCACAATGCTGGCGATTGTGACCACCGTGACGGACCTTTCGCTCAGTCAGGCTCTGATACGTCACGAAAATCCGCAGGAATCCCATTTCAGCGCCGCCTGGACGCTCGGCGCGACCCGTGGTCTGCTGTTGTGCCTTGTCTTTGCCGGCATCGCATATCCGTCATCGGTCATCTACAACGATCCGCGGCTTTTCGACGTCATGCTGGCGCTCAGCCTTAGCCTGCTGATTAACGGCCTTGCCAATCCAAAGCGTTTCATGCTGCAGCGCGACCTGATCTTCTGGCAGGAATTTGTGCTGAACGTCGTGCAGAAGATCGCCGGCTTTGTGGCGACCGTCGCCGTCGCAGTCATCTATCAGAGCTATTGGGCGCTCGTGGTGGGCACACTGGTAATGCAGGCGACCAACGTGATTACCTCCTATATGGTTCTCCCCTTCCGCCCGAGAATAACGTTCCGACATATGCGGGAGTTCGTTTCCTTCTCGGTGTGGCTGACCGCCGGCCAGATCGTCAACACGCTGAACTGGCGTTTCGACTACCTGCTCACCGGAAAATACCTGGACAGCTCGGCGCTTGGCTACTACTCGCTCGGCAGCACGCTGGCGATGATGCCAACCAGAGAGACGACCGCCCCCCTGACGGCCACGATCTATCCGGGCTTTTCGAATGTCCGAAATGACCCCCAGCGGCTGGCCAATGCCTACCAGCGTGCGCAGGCCATGCTTGCCGCTATCGCACTTCCGGCCGGCATTGGTTTTGCCGTTGTTGGCGATCCGCTGGTCCGGCTCGCTCTCGGGGAACGATGGATAGATATCGTCCCCATCATTCAGGCCCTCGCCTCGGTCTACGCATTGCAAACGCTCGGATCGCTAGTACAGCCGCTGGGCATGGCGCTCGGCAAGACACGCACATTATTCATCCGCGATACGCAGATGCTCATCATCCGCGTTCCGATCATTGCCGCGGGATTGCTGCTTTACGGACTGCAGGGTCTGGTCATCTGCCGCGTTTTCACCGGCCTCCTCAGTGCGGTAATCAATATGTTTATCGTGAAGAAATTCGTGGGCGTGTCGGTCCTTGTCCAACTCGCGGCGAATTTCCGTGCGCTCTTCAGTTCCGCGCTCATGGCGGCAGGCGTGTATGCAGTGCTCGATATGTGGGGACCGGTGGATGGCCTCTATGAAAGGATCATCCAGCTTGCCGCTCTCATTGCTCTTGGCGGCGTGATTTATTGCGGTTCGACATTTCTCCTGTGGATTCTGGCGAAACGCCCCACCGGACCGGAAACGGAGATACAGAAACTGGTCGTCAAGATTCTAACGAAACTGCGCGGTCGGGGCTGAACCGACGCGGTTCCCCTGTGCCAATTCAGAAGATGGAGAGATTATGCCAAGCCTATCGCGATCGGAACTGATCAGAAAGCTGCAGGATAAGACCGACGATTGCCTGAAGGAATTCATCAGGCCCGACGAGCCGCTTGCCATCCTTGATTTTCCCGACATCAAGAATTGCGGGGACTCTGCCATCTGGCTTGGCGAGATCGCCTACCTGAAAAACAGGCACGGCAAGATCCCGTCCTATGTCTCGCGCATCGAGGATTTTTCCGAGAGCGAACTCAAGAGGGTGGCGCCCACCGGTCCGATCTTCATCCATGGCGGCGGAAACTTCGGCGATATCTGGGTTTCCCACCAGGACTTCAGGGAACGGATTCTGGATATGTTTCCGGATCGCCAGATCATCCAGTTCCCTCAGTCCATTCACTATAAATCCGAGCAGCGTATCCTTGAAAGCGCGCGCGCTATCGGACGGCATAAGAACTTCGTCCTGCTCGTCCGCGACGAAGAATCCCTGCATTTTTCTCAGAAACATTTCGACTGCCGGGTGCAGCTTTGCCCGGATATGGCCTTTTGCATTGGCGAGGTAACACCCGATGCTCCACAGTTTCCGGTTCTGGCAATGCTTCGGCAGGACAAGGAGCAGGTCGGCACCGTCGATTATTCCATCTATCCGGAGATCCCGAAGGAAGACTGGATCACGGAATCAAGACGCAAAGTGCGCATCGCCAAGGCTCTCGGCGCCGCATCGGCCCTGCTGCGGCTCCGTCCATCCGAACTCGCGTTCCGCAAGCTCGATGCGGCGGCGCAGAATCGTTTCAATCGCGGCATTCGTCAGATTTCCCGCGGTCGCGCTATCGTCACCGACAGGCTTCATGTTCATATCTGCTCGCTTCTCATCGGTCGCCCCCATGCCGTTCTCGACAACAGCTACGGGAAGATCCAGCGTTTCATGAATGCATTTTCCGGTGGGACCGATCTTTCCTACCGCGCGACATCCCTCGACGACGGTGTGGCCTGGGCGAAAGCGCAGGCGGCCGCCAACCAGACCTGACCGGAACGGAGAACCAGCCATGAGCCTTCTCACATTCATCATTCCCGTCAGGCACCAGAAAAATGCCCGCGACTGGGGCCTGCTCAAGAAGAATCTTGCCCAGACCGTGGCTTCGATCTCCAACCAGACCAATCCCGACTGGAGGGGCATCATCGTTGCAAACGAGGGTGCCGATCTGCCCCCCCTGCCGGACAAATTTTCCGTGACCCGCGTCACCTTTCCACCGAACGACATTCACGAACGCGGAAATGCCACACAGGACGACTTTCTCGATGCCTTCCGCTTCGACAAGGGACGCCGTGTATTGTCCGGCATGCTGGACGCACCAGACAGCAAGTTCTTCATGATTGTCGATGACGACGACTTCGTCAGCTCCCGGATCGTGCAGTACGTATCAGAGCACCCGAATGAAAACGGCTGGACCATCAACAAGGGCTATATCTGGGACGACGGCGGCAAGCTGCTGCTTGGTTACAACCATTTCAACCATCTTTGCGGAACATCGCTGATTATCAGCTCCGAGGCTTACGGGATACCGGAGAGCTTCGAAGCGGCTTCCGTGGATTGGATCAAGGACATGCTCGGGAGCCATGTGCGCATCGAAGGGCTTCTGGCAAAAAAGGGCAAGCCGCTGAAAGCATTGCCGTTCCGCGGTGCTGTCTATCGCGTGGCCCACAAAGGTTCCCACAGCAACGCACCCAGCCTCCTGCAGAAGTATTTCCTGAGCATGGAAGCGCTGAAACACCCCCGCAACGTGCTGAGAAACCTGACACGGCTCCGGTTCCTCGGCAGCAAGCAAAGGGATGAGTTTTTCGGCACGCTTTCCTGATTGCCGGAGAAGCAATGTTCCCAGAACCGAAATTCGGCAACTGCCCACGGATCTGCTGAAAAATGACGACCGCACAAGGGATAGGATGATGAAAGAAAGCAATTCCAGCCCACGCATCAGCGTCATCATGCCGGTCTATAATGCGGCAGGCTTTGTGACCGAAGCAATCGAAAGCGCCTTGAATCAGGAGGGCGTTGACCTGGAACTTGTCATCGTTGACGATCAATCAAGCGACAATACGGTTGAGGTCGTAACCGGTATCAGCGATCAGGACAGCCGGGTTCGGGTCATTCAACTTTCCAAGAACCAGGGGCCAGCGGCAGCGCGCAATGCGGCCATCGATGCCGCGCGCGGGGAGTGGATCGCCCTTCTGGATGCGGACGATCTTTACGAACCGGGAAGGCTCTCTGAGCTTCTAACCATAGCGGAAGCAGAAGGCTTGGATTTCATTGCAGACAATCAGCTATTTTATGATGCGCAGGCACGACAAGTAACCCGCACGGCATTTCCACTAGATGCAGCAAAATCACGGTGGGACCTTGATGCTCATTTGCAGCAGGAACTAAAGGGATGGGGAAACGGATTCACCAGCGGCCTGCTAAAGCCGATGTTCCGCGCGGATTTCGTGAAAGAAAGAAAAATAAGATACAATACAGAATTCAGATTTGCTGAGGATTTTCTTTTTTATTCTGAAATAATAGCGAACGGCGCCAGAGGAATGTTAATTCCAGACGCGTTCTACAGATATACACTGCCATATGGAACGACATCAGGCTTGAATTCAGGAACATCAAAAACCGGGGACAAAATGTTCCAAGCCATAAATGTATACAATATTTTTGAAAAAAAATACAAAGAAAAATTAACAATCAATCAAAAAGATACAATATCAAAAATAAAAAACAAGGCATCCAGGGAAATAAGTCTAATCTTGATGAGAAAATATTACAAATCCAGAGATTATAAGGGGGCAATTTTCCTAGCAATATCCAATCCGGGAGTGATAGTTACGGCAATCTCCCAAAAAATAAAACAAAGAGCTTGAATCGCAAAGGGTACGAAATGAAGGTCTTCTACTACCAGGATCCGCAGAAGAACTTTGGGGACGACCTCAACGAATGGATCTGGGAGCGGTTGCTTCCGGGTGTATGGGATGAGGACGATTCAAGTCTCTTTGCCGGTATAGGCACCATTATCGGGCCTCTGATGCAACCGTTTGCCGACCGCAAGTGGACTGTATTCGGCAGCGGCGTGGGTTACGGCCCGTTGCCAACCGGATTCGGTGGAAAGAACTGGAATATCGCCTGCGTACGCGGCCCGCTTACTGCGCAACTCCTCAGGCTTGCGCCGGAAACCGCCGTATGCGACGGCGCGATGTTGCTCAGAAGGCTGCCCGAGTTCGCGCCACTGCCGGAAGTGGAGCGAAATGGCACCATATTCATGCCGCACCACTCGGCACTCCACTATGGAGATTGGGAGGCCGTTTGCCAGCGTGCAGGAATTGAATATGTAAGCCCGCGCTCCGACAGTATCGAAACACTGGAAAGGATCCGAAGGGCAAAGCTGGTCATCGCAGACGCCATGCATGCGGCAATTGTTGCGGATGCCATGAGAGTGCCGTGGGTCCCCGTGTCCGTATCACCGAATACCAGCACGTTTAAATGGCTGGATTGGACCATGTCCCTGAATTTGCCTTATATGCCGGTCAACCTTCCGAGCAGCAATCCGGTCGAGGCCTCCCGTAACTTTTTCTCTGTCGCGGCTGGAAAACATCAATCCTTCGCTTTCCATCCGGGATCGGACGTTGTTTCGATATACAGCAAGGCAGAGGAGCGTCGTAATTCTGAAAGCGCAGCACGGAAATTCCGGTGGGGCCTTCGCGTCCATAAGCTTGCAGTCTCGCCGTGGCTCAGGTCCGCACCCCGGAAAATGCTGCTGCCGAGGATGGAGGAAAGGTATATTGATCGCGCAGCAGCAGCCATGAGCGCCGCGGCAAAGGGACCGACATTCCTGAGCGAGGATCGCTTTCTCAATGCAGCCGTGGACAATCTGTCGGAGAGACTGGACAAGGTCAGAGCTCAGCTCTGAAGCAGAGCCTGATCCGTTAAATTGCATGACGTAAACGGAGGAAGATCCGGCGCCTTCCCCCTGAGGGGCCAGATAAACCCGATGAGTTTGCACGCCGTTGAGCGGAAGGAGATTTGTGTTCGATGCTGTTTCGCTACGCACTGACGTTCTTCGTGATTTTCGTCGGAATCGGCGTAGGAAACATTGTCCACATCGATTCCAATCCCGTCGAGAAGATGATGCTTTTCGTTCTGGGTGCCGTTTTCCTGCTAACGCGCAAGATCCGTTGGGACATTCTCGTGCTGATCGCGCTCATGCTGCTGATGACGCTGATATCTGCGCTGCTGTCTTCCTATTACAACTTGAGCTTCAATCGCTATATGCGATCGGCCTTCAGTCTGAGCGCGACATTCCTGTTGCTGGCCGGAGAACCAACCAAGAAGGATCGCGACACGATCGTCCGCCTCCTCGCCGCGCTTCCGGTCATGATGATCGTCGTCGGCAGCCTGTACCAGGTGGCTGGCATCAGGCCGCTCTTCTACGTCGACTTTCTTGGAGCACCCCGACTGCAGGGCACCAGTATTCCCGCAGGCCTGGGAACCGCCGGCTACCTGGGTTCTGTGGCAGCCATGCTTGGAGCGGCCTTCTTGAACAAGAAGGTCTATCTTCCGCTGGCGTTTGTGAACCTGATTATTCTCGTTCTCTCTGCCGCTCGCATGCCGCTTGCTCTCGCCGTTGCGATTTGCGGATATGTCTATTTCATCATGGTAAATCGCAGTTTTCTCATGCGTGCGGCATCGGTGGGTGCAGTCATACCGGCGGCAGCGGGTTTCGTGCTTCTGTTTGGCGATTCCATTCTTACACGTTTTGGAAGCGAATCCCTCAGTGGCCGCGACCTGATATGGGAAGCGTTACAACGCGTTGTCGATGCCTACCCCTATTTCGGCATCGGGCTTGGGCACCAGATTCTCGTTATTCCCGGCGATGTCGCATTTCTTGCACGCACGATGGCGGCCCATAACGAATATCTTCGTATAACCGTGGAGACCGGATACGTTGGCGCGACGGCCATCTTTGCCCTCCTCGCCATCATGTGCCTGGCCATATGGCTGCGGCCAGCCACAGGGCGCAACTTCGCTTTTCTTCTCATGTGCCTGAGCTTCTTTGTCTACTGCAGCACCGACAATGCCATCAGTTCGACGACCACGCCGCTCATGCTGGTACTTGCTTCTTTTGCATTCTCCTACCGTCGACAGACCGTCGCCCGCGGAAGACCAACAGCTCAGCCAGTAAAAGCTGCGTCCGTGATCGGACCGGCAACGGAACCGAGACTGCGGTAAAGTTCAAGGGGTAATACCCGGCAGCAATTTTGGAGAGTCGATTGATTTCGAAAAAAACGACGCTCTCGCTTTTATGCGCCACGCTGCTCCTGTCGCAACCCTCAACTGGTATCTCTGAGGAGGAGCCCTCGGCATTGAAAATCGTCGCGCTTGGTACTTCCCTCACGTCCCGAGGCGGCTGGCCGGAAATGCTCGGGGAAGAGCTTTCCGCTTGCCTGCAGGAGCCGGTCACGGTGAAGACGGTCGCGCTGGCGGGCTCCACCACCGACTGGGCGCTCGGCCAGATCGCCCGCGTGACCGAGGAAAAGCCTGATATCGTTCTCGTGGAATTCTATGCCAACGACGCAGCCATCAACCGCTGGATGAGCGTCTCGACCAGCCGGTCCAATATCGCGGCAATTCTTGACGGACTGCGCGCGGGAGCACCCCAGGCGCGGATCGTGGTCATGGCGATGAACCCCGTTTCAGGTCTGCGCGGCTGGATGCGGCCATTTCTCTCCTCCTATATCGACGCCCATCGCGAGGAAGCTGAAAGCCGCGGCATGGGCTTCGTCGACTTCAGGCCGGCCTGGAACGCCTTGTCCGAGGCAGACCGCGAGGAAGCGATCCCCGACGGACTTCACCCACAGCCGGAAAAGGCCGGCACGGTCATGGCGCCGATCCTGTCTCGTTACCTCGCGGGAAATGGTTGCAAACCGGGGAAAACAACGCCCTAGCGGGGCATCCGCCATGCAAGGCAAAACAACGGAGTAGAGGAGAAAACGATGCGAAACCGGCAGTCCGGAAGGGGCCTCGCGTCCCCCTCGTCCCAAACCCGGCTAGGCTTCAAGGCAGTTCTTCACGAAGGAAATTGCCATGAACCGAAGCATGCACCGAAATCCTCGCTTCCGGCCACCCGCCGCACCGTTCTCCGGGGAGGTGCGGCCATGATCGGGATCGGGCTTGGATTGACGGGGCATGCTCTTGCGGGCAGCCGGCCCCTTATCGTCCTTTCTGGGCAGACAATCGATGACGACAGCCCTGCCGCCTCGCCTGTTGCGACGATCTCCGTGGAAAACACGACCGCGGCTCCCTGGAGCTTTACGCTTGAGGAAGATGCCGGAGGCATGTTTGCTTTGTCCGGGAATGCCCTCGTGACCGGTTCGACTGCACTGGATCATGACGCGGTTCCGTTTCCACGGATCACGATCACGGCCACCGCCGGGGAACACAGTATCCGCCAATCCTTTGTCATCAATGTCCGTCGCCCTCTCCCGGCGCTGCCATTGGCGACCGGCGCAAAGGTCGTGGGCTTCGGCCATTCGTTCATTCAGCGCGGCGGGTGGGCGATCGTTGCAGGCGGCCTGCCAAAAGACGTGGCCACAAGCATCGTGCGCGGCGTGCTCCCCTGGATCAGGCTGCGCGACAATCGCTTCAACCTCGACGCCTGGCCCGATCTGACCAACAACCTGGGCCAGGACAACTTTATCACCGGCGCTTTCCAGGGGCGCGGCGGCGATCATGTCGTCCGCGAGGGCAATGCACCCGGAACGCTCGGACGCACACCCTATGTCGCCTCCCTGCGGCCGGGTATCGTGTATCTCGATATCGGCACGAACGACATATCGAGCGGCGCCGGCGTGGATTCTCCCCGAAAGATGATCGAGCGCCTCGACAGGCAACTGAGCCTGCTGCGCAATCAGGGCATCTGGACCGTGATCCAGACCATCACCGATCGCGGCCCATGGCCGGAGGGATCCGAAAAGGCATCGATCGTTGCCGGCGTTAACGAATGGATCAAGGCGCAGGCGACGCGCGAAGGCGTGCGTGTCTGCGACCTCACCCATGCTGGCTTTAATTATCCGGACTTCGACACGACCCTGTTCGGCGGCGATGTCCTTCATCCCAATCCCAAGGGCGCGGAACGGATGGCAGACGTCCTCCTGCCGATCCTGCAGGACATGGTGCAAGCCGGCGACCATATGGATCTCTCGGAGACGGCGGTGCTCGCAAGCTCCAATCTCTGGAGCGACGCGGCTTTTGCATCCTCAAGTCCGGCGGGAGGCACCGGTGCCTCGGGCACCCGCGTCAGCACGCTCTCGATATCCCGCGCCAGCGGCGACAGTGTCGCGACATGTTCGGTCGAAGCCGCCGAGAACTATAAAAAGCAGGTAGTCGCTTTCACGCCGAGCGGTACTCCAACAGGCAACCGGCACGAGGAATGGCGCATCGCCAGAACCGCAGCCTTGACGCTATCGGCGGTCGCCATCACACCCGGCGTGGATTGGCTGGAATCCGGTATCCATGTGGAACTGAACGCCTGGGAAGGCTGGCTCTCCGTCTATTGGCAAATGGAATTCTACAATAACGCCAATGCTCAGGTCTTCATTGCCCGCGGTGGCCTACAGAATGCCGACTATACGACACAGGACTTGCCATTCGCCACCGAGGGTTTCGCAGGCTGGCTGAAGATCCCGCCTTTCCAGGTGCCGGTTGGCATCGATGCGACGACGCTTCGCATCGCGACCCGCCCGCTGGTGGTCAACATCAATCGGCGGGTTTCGGGACAGGGCATCATCAAGATTTCGCAGCCGTTCCTGCGCAAGTGCGCCGATCCGAGACCGGCGTGGAATTTGACCTAGGGACATCACCCGCCTTAACGGGTCTGCGGTCGGCCGCGGGCCCGCGTGCCAATCCGGCCGGAAGCCGGTGCGCGCTGTCTGCATCCAACGCGCGCGATCCTCAAAGCGCTGAACGCTCGCAAGACCACCCTCGCTGCGGAGCGACAGGTCCGTCTGCCGTCGCAAACACCCGCCGGCGGCAGTCACCCCATGTGATGACCTTCAAACCAATGTCACAACGACCCGCTATCGGGTCATCGCCAGGCAGATCCGACAGGGATTGAAGGACTCCGAAATCACGCCGAGGGCCAATGTCGACACTTCAGGACATCGCATCGAGAGCCGGCTGCTCGACAGCCACCGTCAGCCGGGTCCTGAACCGCAGCGGCCCGGTGAGCGAAAGCATGGTGCGGCGTGTGCGCAAGGCGGTCTCCGACCTCGGCTATCGTCGAACGGAACGCCCCGCCCCGATGATCCGCCGCCGTTCAGCTATCGGCGTGCTGGTCCCGAGCATCACCAATCCCGTCTTTGCCGCGTCCTTGCTCGGCATCCAGAACCGCATGCGGGTTTCCGGAATCGGCGTGCTGATCGCGCAGTCGGACTACGATCCCGCACGCGAAGCGGAAGCCATTGAATACCTCCTTTCCGAAAAGCCGACTGGCCTTATTCTTACGGTGTGCAACCCGCTGAAGAGCGAACTGGCCCTGCCCTTCGCCATGCCGCCGACCGTGCTGCTCAACAACCTGCCGACGCCGCGCTTTCCGGCCGCCGTGACCACCGACAACAGACGCGCCGGAGAGGAAATCACCGAACATCTGATCGCACACGGCCACCGGCGCATCCTCTTCGTCTCCGGGCATTTCGAGGCGTCCGACCGGGCCAAGCTGCGGTATGACGGTCATTGCGAGGCCATGGCAGCCGCCGGCCTGCCCGCGCTCGATGCGCTGCAGATCCCCTTCGTGACCGGCCATGCTGAACTCGATCTTTCCGACACGCTGAAGCGCCAGCGACCGACGGCAATCATCGCCTCCAACGATCTTCTCGCCCTCAGCGTCATCAGCGCGATCAGGCAGGAGGGGCTTTCCGTCCCGAAGGATATGTCCGTCGTCGGCTTCGACGGGATCGCCATCGGCCGCCTCGTCGATCCGCCGCTCACCACAATCGAAATGCCCGATACCAGCATGGGCGCGACCGCCGCCTCGCTGTTGCTCGATATCGCCGACAACGCCGCCACGCCGCGTCATCTGATGATCGGCTACAAACTGCATGCCGGCGGCACCGTGCGTCGATTGGACTGACGCGTCGTTCTATTTCCGACCTGCAAGCTGAAGCGCCGCCCTTTTGGGCGGCGCTTCTTCGGTTCCTCGTGAAGAATGTGCCTTAGCTGCGCGGCAGCAGGCTTTCGACTTCGGCAGCCGCATCGTCGAGTGCTTCCTTCGGCGAAGCCGTCTGCTCGACGACGCGGGACAGGTTCTCGACGATCGTCTGGGTAACCTTCACGCCGTTGGAGCCAGGGAAGGCATACCACGGGATCATGCGCGGCATCTGCGAGAGGCCGGCGACGAAGAGCGGATTCTCCTTGTAGAAGTTGCCGAGATATTCCGGAGACTTGGCGGCAAGTTCGTTGTTCGGCACGTAGCCGGTGCCCGGCACGACAACCGAGGCGCCGAACGGGCCGGCGGCGAACTTGATGAACTTCCAGGCGGCATCCTGCTTGGCAGCGTCGCGGGTCAGCATGACGGCGGCGTTGCCACCGGTCGGCAGTTTGCCGTTCACCGGATCGATCAGCGGGATCTGGGCGGTGCGCAGGTCGAACTTGTCGCCGACGTTCTTGATGGTGTTGCGCAGCGCGCCGGTGGTCTGGAAGGCAAAACCGACCTTGCCGGCCACGAAGGCCTGCTCGCCGGCCTGCTTGGTGAAGACCGGCAGACCGCCTTCCTTGACCATGCGGTCCAGCAGTTCGATGGCCTTCTGGCCTTCCGGACCGTTGAAAGCGACGGCGCTTTCGTCATCGTTCAGCATCTTGCCGCCGGCGCCGAACAGCAGCGCGGAGAACATCCAGTCGTCGCCCTGCCAGCGGAAATCGATGCCTTCATTGCCGTCGCCGAGCGCCTTGATCTTGGAGGAAAGCGCAATCACTTCGTCCCAGGTCTTCGGCGGGGTATCCGGGTTGCCACCGACTTTGCGAACGAGGTCGGCATTGTAATACATGATCGGGTTAGACGTCGCGAAGGCGAGACCGACCTGCTTGCCCTTGACCTGGGCGAGCTTCAGGATGTTGTCCGAAAAGCCCTGCTCGGCCATATTGCCGTCCTTGGCGATGAACGGAGCGAGATCGACCGGGATGTCGCGCTCATTGACCATGCGCAGGCGATTGAGGCCGATGAACGTGACGTCGGGCATTTCCGCCGTACCGGCCTGACGCATGATGGTCTGGATACCTTCCTCATAGGTCGCGGAAGGATTGGCGAAGGTGATCTTGATATCCGGGTTTTCTTCCATGAATTTCTTCGAGATCGTGTCCATCACGTCCTTGAAGAAGCCCGGCATCGGATAGTGAACATTGAGCGTCGTTTCGGCATGGGCCGGAACGATTGTCGCCAGCGTCACGGCCGCCGCGGCAATCGCCTTTTTGAAGAGAGTCATCGCTGTGCTCCTGGGTTGGACCGATCAGCCTTTCAGACCGGTCATGGTGATACCCTCGACGAACCGCTTCTGCGCAAGCAGGAAGGCGAGAACGAGGGGAAGAGTGATGATGAGGGTCGCGGCCATCAGCGCGCCGTAGTCGTCGCCGGCTTCCGCGGCGCGGAAATAGAGAAGTCCGAGCGGCGGCGTCGCATAGGCCTGGTTGGTAACTACGATCAGCGGCCAGAACAGGTCGTTCCAGTGGGCCACCACCGAGAAGATCGAGAAGGCGGTGATCGCCGGCCAGGCATTGGGCACGATGACCCTCATCACAATGCCCGTCTCCGACATGCCGTCGAGCCGCGCCGCATGGATCAGGTCATCAGGAATGCCGCGAAAGAACTGCAGGAAGAGAAAGATGGCGAAGACGGAGATCGAAAAGGGCGCGACAAGGGCGAAGTAACTGTTCAGCACCGACATCCTGTCGAAGGCGACATAAAGCGGCAGCGCGGTCGCATGAATCGGCACCAGCAGGCCGAGCATGACCAGCGCCATCATCAGCCGCGCTGCCCGGAAGGAGAGCTTTGCCATGGCATAGGCGCAGGGAATGGCGACCACCACCTGCACGATCAGGATCAGGCCACAGACGACCACGCCATTAAGAAGCAGGCTAACCATGGAGACGCGGCTGAGGGCTTTGGAGAAATTCTCCACATAGAACCAGGTCTGCGGGATGAGCGAGAGCGACGACGAGAAGATATCGCTCTGCGCCTTGCCGGCCGTGGAGATCATGAAGATGTAGGGAGCGAGGAAGACGATAGCTCCGATTGTCAGAACCGAAAGTCGCAGGATGCGGCCGAGGGAGAGAGTGTCGTTCGTCATGCGTAGTGCACCTTCCGGTCCATGACGCGGTACTGGAGGAACATCAGCGACACGAGGATCGCGAGAAAGATCACCGTCATGGCCGAGGCATAGCCGACCCGGAGATAGACGAAGCCCTCCTGATAGATGGTGAAAAGCAGGACCTCGGAAGCCTTGTTCGGGCCGCCTTCAGTGAGGGTCTTGACCGTCTCGAACACCTTGACCGCGTTGATGATGCTGATCGTGGTGACGAAGAGCGTGGTCGGCCCGAGCATCGGCCACGTCACGAGTCCGAAACGGGAGAAGGTCGAACGGGCGCCGTCAATCTCCGCCGCCTGATAGAGTTCGCGCGGGATCGCGGAGAGGCCGGCAAGAAACAGCACCATGTTGAAACCGGTCGATTGCCAGATGCCGATGATCGCAAGGCTGGTCAGCACCGTGCTGGACGCGCCGAGCCAGTTCGGCCCGGCGATGCCGACAAGACCGAGGAGGGCATTGATCGGGCCGATGGTCGGGTGGAAGAGATATTGCCAGACGGTCGCCATGGCGACGAGCAGCGATGCGACCGGCAGGAAATAGGCCGTGCGGAAAAATCCCTTGCCCCAACCTTCCGCCTCGATCAGCAGAGCGATGCCAAGGCCGAGCGCCATGGATGTCGGGGCGACGATGGCGGCATAGACGATCGTATTCCACAGGGACTTTCGGAAGGTCCTGTCGCCGATCAGGTCGGCATAGTTCTCGAAGCCGACGAAACGGAAGCTGCCGTAGCCCAGTTCGAAATCGGTGAAGCCGAGAAAGATTACCGCAATCGTCGGCAGAATGATGAAAAGCAGCATCAGCACGAGCGCCGGTGCGGACAGAAGAAGTGCAATGCGCGCCTCCCGGCGCCGCGCGACCTTTGCCGGAGAGTGTGCCGTTGCAGCCTTGATCCCGTCGAAAGCAAGGCTAGCCATGAAGCACCTCCGCCCGGTGTCCGGAGACCGAGGCGACGTCCGCCGGCAGCCTTGCGCCGTTTTCATCGAAGACCATCAATGCTGCGGGATCGATCTTCAGGTCGACACGTTGGCCGGCCGACAGGCCGATGGCCTCGGCCGGCGATATCTTCGCGACAACGACGGTTTCCATCGCCGCAAGCCGGGTGAACACCACCACTTCCGAACCGAGGAATTCCAGTCGTTCGACGCTCGCTGCCAAACCGCCTTCGCCGCTTGCCGTCAGCCGGACGAATTCCGGCCGGAAGGCAACGGAAACCGGTGCGCCCGCAATGAGATAGCTGCGCGTGGCAAGCCGGATGTCACCAGCCTGAACCAGCCCGCTGTCATCGACGCGGGTGGAGATCACGTTGATGCGCGGCTGGCCCAGAAAACGGGCGACCTCGATATGGGCAGGATCGTCATAGATGTTGCGGGGCGTATCGAGCTGGAGCATCCGGCCGCCGATCATCACCGCTACGCGATCCGCCATGGAAAGCGCTTCCGACTGGTCGTGGGTAACGTAAAGCGTCGGCACGCCGGCCTTGCGATGCAGTTCGACGATCTCGCCGCGAGCGTGAACGCGAAGGTTCGCGTCGAGGTTGGAAAGCGGCTCGTCCATCAGGAAAACGCTGGGATGACGCACCATGGCGCGGGCAAGGGCCACGCGCTGGCGCTGGCCGCCGGACATCTGCCCCGGCTTGCGGTCGAGCAGGTGGTCGATCTTGAGCGACGTCGCCATCTCGTTGACCTGACGCTGGATATCAGCGCGGATCTGGCGCTGGCTGCCGATCATTCCGCCGATCACAGGCAAACGGCCGGCCGTGCTCAGGCGACGCATGGCGAGTGGCACGGCGATGTTTTGCGCGGCGGTCAGGTGCGGATAGAGCGCGTAGGACTGGAAAACCATGGCGACGTTGCGGTCGCCGGCCGCCTTATGCGCCACATCGGCACCGCCGATCACGATCTCGCCGCGATCGGCATGGTCGAGACCGGCAACGATACGCAGAAGCGTGCTCTTGCCGCAGCCGGACGGCCCCACCAGCGCGATGAACTCGCCAGCCTCGGCTTCGAGGCTGACACCCTTCAGGATGCTGTTGCCGCCATAGGATTTTTCAATACCGCGAAGGCTGAAGGCGCTCATTGGGCCGCCTCCACCGGAACCGCGGTGATGTTGCGCGGATAGACCTCGTCGATGACATCGTCGAGAACATGGGCGATGGTGCCCTCGACAGCGACGGTCTCGCTCGTAACCTCGTCGCCGAGATAATGCACCACACCGCCTACGAGGCGTTCGCCCGGCATTTCACGCTCGAGCTTGTCGAGGATGAACGAGGTCGGCGGCGCCCACACAAGCTTCGTGCCGTTGAGCGCGCCCTGCCACGTCCAGTGCAGATGGCCGCTGGCGTAAAGCGCGACATCATGCGCCGAAATGAGATCGATCAGCCGCTGGCGTTCCAGCGGCCGCGCGCCCCAATAGCCTGTATCGCCTTCGGCCGGATCGTCGACGAACAACGGCTTGTGGGCAAACATCGCCACGCGGCGGCCATCGCGTGTCTCCAACTGTTCCGCCAGCCAGTCGAGCTGCATCGCCTCTTCGGCATGGCCGGAGCCGACGAGCAGGCTGTTGATGCCGATCAGCCGCCACCCGCCTACATCCTTGGCGAAACGGTCGGGACCGGCAAGGCACCGCCAACGGGCAATGCGCTCATCGTTGATCGGCTGGTGAGAGCCGGGCATGTGGCCGACATCATGATTGCCGGGCACCAGAAGCACCGGCAGATCGAGTTCATCGAGCAGCGCCATCGAGAAGACGATGTCGTCTTCCTTGTCGGCGCCGTCGATGGTGAGGTCGCCGGTATGTACGACGAGATCGGGTTTCACCGACTCGATCCAACGGCGGACCGGCTCCCAGTTGCCGTTGAAATGCGGCTTGGACGGGCTGAAATGCGTATCGCTGATCTGAACGATCTTCATGGGGCGGCACCTTGAGACACAGAGGAGGCGGGACCTTGTCCGCGCTGTTTGCGATGTGTGTAGGTGCTATCCGTGTCAGCCGCTTAACGGTACTTTTCAGCCTTCTTCCAATTTCGTCATGAAATCGTCATGAAACGGCTGCGCCCCGCGAGAAAAACGATCATTTTCCTCGCCGCACGACAGAATAGCGGGTCTGCCGGCTGAGATTGCCTTTGCTATGAAGCAGGAGTGAACCGGGCGACGAGCGCGTGCGTGTCTCCCGGATAGGTAAGGCGCACATGCGTGATCGATCCAAGCCCGCTCCAGGTGCGTCGCTCGACGACGAGGCAGGCCGCTCCCTTCGAAATGCCCAGCATGGATGCCATTTCAGCGGCAGCGGAGACCGCCCGGATCCGGTGTTCGGCCGTACTCCAGGGTACTTGACCGATCAGCCATTGGCCCGGTGCCGTGCTGGTGAAATCGGCTGTCGCCGCTTCCGGTACATTGGCAAGGTTAATCAATCGCTCTTCGACGCAGAACTGCCGTGGTCCGGCGAAGTGAATGCAGGTCATGGCCAGCACCCTGGTTCCGGTCGCGACCTCGAGCAGACGGACATCCGCATCCGTCGCCTTGCGCAGCTCACGGCGTTTCAGCGTGAAGGAATAGGGGAGGTTCAGCGATCTGACCTCCGCCTCGATATCGTTGATTTCGAGGACCGCCGATTGCGCCTGCGGCTGAGTGACGAAACTGCCGGACTTCTTGCGCCGTTCAATCAGCCTGCCCTTGGCAAGCTGGGTCATCACCTTGTTCACCGTCATGCGAGAACAGTCGTATTGTGCGGCAAGATCGACCTCGAACGGCAGCCTGTGACCCGGCGGCCATTCGCCGGAAACGATCTTGCCTTCGATATCGTTCAATATGCGCTGGTGCAGGGTGGGCTCCCTGCCGTTGGTGTCCGCCACGATTCGTCGCTTTCTGTGTAGCTCTCGCGCTGATGTAGCGCAGCAAGGGACCCGATCGAAAGGAAATATTGTCTCGCGCCGCTCCGTCAGTCGCGAAGGAGTTCCGCCATGGTCGCACGGAACCGCGCCGAGATCGCCTCTCGTTTCGCATGCCGCCCGCCCTCGACCAGTTTTCGTCCCGCTGCCCAGACCGCATCCACCGACACGCCGCCCGCGAAGATCCAGTGATCGAGCAGCCGGTCGCGTCCGACATGCGGCACCAGAGAGGCATTCAATGCGACGATATCCGCATCGGCGCCGACCTGAAGTCCGGTGTCACATTGCAGGGCCGCGTTGCCTCCGAGCCGGGCCTCGTTGAAGAGCTTGCGGCCGGTAGACCCGCCGGGATCGGCGACCACATTGCGGGCGCGCCGGGCAAGCCGCTGGGAATATTCGAGGATGCGCAATTCTTCCGGGACCGAGATCAGGACGTTCGAGTCCGAGCCGACGCCATATCGCCCGCCTTCGGCCAGGAAAAGCGGCGCATTGAACACGCCGTCGCCGAGATTGGCCTCGGTGATTGGGCAAAGGCCGGCGGTCGCGCCGCTTTGCGCCATTCGCCTCGTTTCATCTTCGGTCATGTGGGTAGCGTGGATGAGGCACCAGCGGTCGTCTACCGGCATGTTGTCGAGCAGCCATTCGACCGGTCTCGCCCCCGAGAAGGCAAGGCAGTCCTCAACCTCCTTCACCTGCTCGGCGACATGAATATGCACGGGACCCGCACCGGCAAGCGGCAGCACGGCACGCAACTCTTCCGTCGTTGCAGCCCTCAGACTGTGGGGGGCAATGCCGAGCACCGCGCCGGGAAGCGACGCAACAATGTCCCGGCATCGCTCAATCAGCCGGCCGAAACTCTCAGGCGAATGGATGAACCGCCGCTGGCCATCGATGGGCGGCTGCCCCCCGAAACCCGAATGAGCATAAAAGACCGGCAGCAGGGTCAGACCGATGCCCGTCTCCGCCGACGCGGCGGCGATACGACTGGCCATCTCCGCGACGTCTCCGTATCGGGCGCCATCCCTGTCATTGTGCAAATAATGGAATTCGCCGACGCGCGAATAACCGGCCTCAAGCATCTCCATGTAAAGCTGCGCAGCGACGGCCTCGACATGATCGGGCGTCATGGACAGCGCAAAGCGATACATGGTCGTACGCCAGCTCCAGAAACTGTCGTCGGACGGGCCGCGAGTTTCCGCCAGTCCCGCCATGGCCCTTTGGAAAGCGTGGCTGTGGAGGTTGGCAAGCGTCGGCACCACGACATCCCGCCGGTCGTCTCCGGGCTGCGCGTCCGCGTCCGGCGTGATCCCGGAAATGATGGACCCCTCGAGGTCGATCCTGACATTGCTGGCCCAACCATCGGCCAGGAAGGCGGACTTTGCGTGGATCGTCATCAAGGGCGTCATCTCCAGTTTGCGCGGACCACTATTGCCGGCACCGCCGCCGATTTCAAATTCGGCCTTGCCAATCGACCTATTATGTATATACATGTTTTCAACAAATGAAAGGGTCAACGCAAATGACCGGGAACGATACTTCCATATCGGACGACGAACGCCTGGAGCGGGAAACGCTCTGGTCCAACGCCCGTATCGCAACGCTCGCTCCCACAGGAACGGGCCTCGGCATCATCGACGACGGCGCGCTGCTGGTTCGCGACGGACGTATCGCCTGGGTCGGAAAGATGGCCGACTTGCCCCCGGAAGCACGGAACGCTGCTTCGCGGCACGACCTGGACGGCCGCTGGATCACTCCGGGCCTGGTCGATTGCCACACCCACATCGTCTATGGCGGCAACCGCGCGCGCGAATTCGAAATGCGTCTTGAAGGAGCGACCTATGAAGAGATTGCCCGGGCCGGCGGCGGCATCGTCTCCTCCGTCCAGGCCACCAATGCGCTCGATGTCGAAGGTCTCGTCAGGACTGCGCTACCGCGTCTGGACACGCTGCTGGCGGAAGGGATGACCACCATCGAGGTCAAATCCGGTTACGGCCTGAACATCGAAGGAGAGCTGAAGATGCTGCGGGCTGCGCGCAGATTTCAGGAAATCCGCCCGGTGCGCGTCATCACCTCCTGGCTGGCGGCCCATGCGACGCCGGCTGAGTACAAGGGCCGTAACGGCGATTACATCGCCGAGATCGTTCTGCCGGGCCTGGAAGCGGCTCACGCCGAGGGTCTCGTCGACGCGGTCGACGGCTTTTGCGAAGGCATCGCCTTTTCGGTGGACGAAATGCGACGCGTATTCGACAAGGCAAAGTCGCTGGGCCTCCCCGTCAAGCTGCATGCCGAACAGCTCTCCAATCTGGGGGGAGCGAAGATGGCGGCCTCCTACGGGGCACTGTCCTGCGACCATCTCGAATATCTCGATGACGAGGGCGCGAGGGCCATGGCGAAGGCCGGCACCGTCGCCGTGTTGTTGCCTGGCGCCTTCTACGCCATCAGAGAGAAGCAGAAGCCTCCGCTCCAGTCCCTCCGCAACGCCGGCACGCGCATCGCCGTCGCCACCGACAGCAATCCCGGCACCTCTCCGCTGACATCCCTCCTGCTGGCCATGAACATGGCCGCGACACTCTTCGGCCTGACCGTCGAGGAATGCATCTCCGGCGCGACCCGCGAGGGCGCCCGCGCCCTCGGGCTGCTGGAGGAAACGGGCACGCTCGAAGCCGGCAAATCCGCCGATTTCGCGATCTGGAATGTCGAGACCCCCGCCGAGCTTGTCTACCGCATCGGCTTCAACCCGCTTCATGCAAGAGTTTACAAGGGACAAAGGATCAAGGCATGACCATCACGCTCATTCCCGGTCGCGTAACGCTCTCGCAGCTTGCCGCTGTCTATTGGGATGGCGAAGCGGCGATACTCGATCGCGCCGCCGACGACAACATCGCCAGGGGCGCGGCCCGCATCGCCGAGATCGCCAAGGGCAATGCACCCGTCTATGGCATCAATACAGGCTTCGGAAAGCTCGCTTCAATCAAGATCGACAGCGCCGACGTGGCGACACTCCAGCGCAATCTGATCCTCTCCCACTGTTGCGGCATCGGCGCTCCCCTGCCGGAAAACGTCGTTCGCCTGATCTTGGCGCTGAAGCTGGTTTCGCTCGGTCGCGGCGCCTCCGGTGTGCGGCTGGAACTGATCCGCCTCATCGAGGCCATGCTGGAAAAAGGCGTAACACCGGTCATTCCGGAAAAAGGCTCCGTCGGAGCCTCGGGCGACCTTGCTCCACTGGCTCATATGGCCGCCGTGATGATGGGTGAAGGCGAAGCCTTCTTCGGCAGCGAGCGGCTTTCCGGCGCCGCCGCCCTCGAAAGGGCGGGACTGGAGCCGGTCGTACTGGCCGCCAAGGAAGGTCTGGCGCTGATCAACGGCACCCAGACCTCAACCGCGCTGGCGCTTGCCGGCCTCTTTCGGGCGCACCGGGCGGCACAGGCGGCGCTGATTACCGGTGCCATGTCGACCGATGCGGCCATGGGATCTTCCGCACCATTCCATCCGGACATCCATGCGCTTCGCGGGCATAAGGGACAGATCGATACAGCTGCAACGCTTCGCGCCCTGCTCGATAATTCCGTCATTCGCCGGAGCCATATCGAGGGCGACGAACGCGTGCAGGATCCCTATTGCATCCGCTGCCAGCCGCAAGTCGACGGCGCCTGCCTCGATCTCCTGCGCTCGGTGGCACGCACGCTGGAAATCGAAGCGAACGCCGTCACCGACAACCCTTTGGTGCTCTCGGACAATTCGGTGGTTTCCGGCGGCAATTTCCACGCCGAGCCGGTGGCTTTTGCCGCCGACCAGATCGCCCTTGCCGTCTGTGAAATCGGCGCGATTGCCCAGCGGCGTGTCGCCCTTCTCGTCGATCCCGCGCTGTCCTATGGCCTACCGGCCTTCCTCGCCAAGAAACCCGGCCTCAACTCCGGCCTGATGATCGCTGAAGTGACTTCGGCAGCGCTGATGAGCGAAAACAAGCAGATGTCACATCCGGCTTCGGTCGACTCCACGCCGACTTCGGCCAATCAGGAAGATCACGTTTCCATGGCCTGCCACGGCGCCCGCCGGCTGCTGCAGATGACTGAAAACCTGTTCGGCATTATCGGCATCGAGGCGCTGGCCGCAGCGCAGGGTGTGGAATTTCGGGCCCCGCTTGCAACGAGCCCGGAACTTGAAAAAGCGATCGCCACGATCCGCGAGGCAATTCCGACCCTTGAGCTTGATCGCTACATGGCCGACGATCTCAAGGCGGCGAGCGATCTCATCGCCACCGGAGCATTGAATGCCTCCGTCTCGGCCGATATCCTCCCGGTCCTGGAGAGCTGATATGGACGTATTTGAGGTCCAGCAAGGCAGTTCCCCTGTCATTCTCGGCTTTCCGCATACCGGAACCGAAGTTCCGCCCGACATTTGGGAACGGTTGAACGACAACGGCAGGATTCTTGCCGACACCGATTGGCATATCCACGAACTCTATGCCGGCCTGCTACCCCGGGCAACGACGGTTCGGGCCACATTCCACCGCTATGTCATCGATGCAAACCGCGATCCGGAAGGCGTCAGCCTTTACCCCGGCCAGAACACGACCGACCTCGTGCCGGAAACGGATTTCGACGGCACGGCGATCTGGAAGGACGGCGAAGCGCCGGATGAAGCCGAGATCGCGAGGCGGCTTGAGCAATTTCATGCGCCTTACCATGCCGCTCTCACGGCCGAGATCGAGCGGGTTAAAGCCATTCACGGGGTGGCGATCCTCTATGATTGCCACTCGATCCGCTCGCGCATCTCTTTTCTCTTCGAAGGAAGGCTACCGGATTTCAACATCGGCACGGACATGGGCCGCACCTGCGCCCCGGAAATCGAGAAGATCGCCGTCGACATCACCGCAGCGGCAACCGACCACAGCAGCATCCTGAACGGCCGCTTCAAGGGCGGCTGGACCACCCGGCACTACGGCAGGCCGGAGGATGGCGTTCACGCGATCCAGATGGAACTTGCCCAATCGACCCATCTTCAGACCGAGGCGCCGCCCTTCGCTTACGATGCGACAAGGGCGGAACGTCTCCGAACTTACCTCAGAAACATTCTGGTGCGCATGGAAGAGATCGCGCCGGACTTGAAACGATAACCATCATTCGACAGGGGAACCCGCATGACTTCCAACCCACGTCATAACATCCGCGATGTCCGTGCCCCGCGCGGAACGGAGCTGAACGCCAAGAGCTGGATGACCGAAGCACCGCTGCGCATGCTGATGAACAATCTCGATCCGGATGTCGCCGAGCGCCCGCATGAGCTGGTGGTCTATGGCGGCATCGGACGCGCGGCCCGCACCTGGAACGATTTCGACACCATCGTCGCCACGCTGAAGACGCTGGAGGAAGACGAGACGCTGCTGGTGCAGTCCGGCAAGCCGGTCGGCGTATTTCGCACCCACAAAGACGCGCCGCGGGTGCTGATCGCCAATTCCAACCTCGTGCCTCACTGGGCGACCTGGGATCATTTCAACGAGTTGGACAAGAAGGGTCTCGCCATGTACGGCCAGATGACCGCCGGCTCCTGGATCTATATCGGCACCCAGGGCATCGTGCAGGGCACTTACGAGACCTTCGTGGAGGCCGGCCGCCAGCATTATGGGGGCAACCTCAAGGGCAAGTGGATCCTGACCGGCGGCCTCGGCGGCATGGGCGGCGCCCAGCCGCTCGCCGCCGTCATGGCCGGAGCCTGCTGCCTTGCCGTCGAATGCGACGAGACCCGCATCGATTTCCGCCTGCGCACCCGTTACGTCGATGCCAAGGCGCATACGCTGGACGAGGCGCTGGCACTAATCGACCAGTGGACCAAGGCCGGCGAAGCCAAATCCGTCGGCCTGCTCGGCAATGCCGCAGAGATTTTCCCTGAACTCGTGCGCCGCGGCGTGAAGCCCGATATCGTCACGGACCAGACGTCCGCCCACGACCCGATCCACGGCTATCTGCCGTCCGGCTGGACAGTCGCCGAATGGCGGGCGAAGCAGGAAAGCGACCCGAAGGCGGTAGAAGTGGCGGCGCGTGCCAGCATGAAAGTGCATGTGCAGGCAATGGTCGATTTCTGGAACATGGGCATCCCCACGCTCGACTATGGCAACAATATCCGCCAGGTCGCCAAGGAGGAAGGTTTCGAGAACGCCTTCGCCTTTCCGGGCTTCGTGCCGGCCTATATCCGTCCGCTCTTCTGCCGCGGCATCGGGCCCTTCCGCTGGGCGGCGCTTTCCGGCGATCCGGAGGACATCTATAAGACCGATGCCAAGGTGAAGGAACTTCTTCCCGACAACAAGCACCTGCACAACTGGCTGGACATGGCGCGCGAACGCATCGCCTTCCAGGGCCTGCCCGCCCGCATCTGCTGGGTCGGCCTCGGCGATCGCCACAAGCTGGGTCTCGCCTTCAACGAGATGGTCCGCAACGGCGAGCTCAAGGCGCCGATCGTCATCGGCCGCGACCACCTCGATTCGGGCTCCGTCGCCTCCCCGAACCGGGAGACGGAAGCGATGAAGGACGGCTCCGACGCCGTATCAGACTGGCCGCTGCTCAATGCGCTCTTGAACTGTGCGTCCGGTGCGACCTGGGTCTCGCTGCATCATGGCGGCGGCGTCGGCATGGGCTTTTCTCAGCACTCCGGCATGGTCATCTGCGCCGACGGTACCGATGATGCCGCCCGCCGCCTCGAGCGTGTTCTGTGGAACGACCCGGCGACCGGCGTCATGCGCCATGCCGACGCCGGCTATGACATCGCAGCCGATTGCGCCCGCGAGAAGGGGCTTCGTCTCCCCGGTATTCTCGGAAACTGATGAACCGGCAAAGGCCTTCGTCCCCGGAAGGCCTTTGCCCAACACCGGGAGGTGCAGGTGAGACTTTTACGTTACGACGATCTTCCGGTCACTCCCTGGAAGAATGGCGGCGGATTGACCAGAGAGATAGCCGTCCACCTGGACCGAGAAATCCATCCGGAATTTCTCTGGCGGATCAGCATGGCGACGGTTGCCAGGCCCGGACCTTTCTCGCAATTCGAAGGCATAGACCGGACGATCGCAGTCTTGCAGGGAAACGGCATCCTCCTGAATTCCAACGGAAGCGAAATAACCCTCGGTCACGACAGCGCGCCCTATTCCTTCTCCGGCGAAACACCGATCGAGGCCACAGTGATCGCCGGCGAAACCACCGACCTCAATGTCATGACCCGACGCGGCTATTTCACGCACATCATGAAAAGGCACGTCATCAGGCAATCGGCGGCAATCGACGTCGAATGCGACGACATGATTCTCGTCTTCGAAGGCCGTGTTATGGCCAGAGTTGGACAAGATCACTTCCCTGCCGCTCCCATGGACACTCTGACGGGAATACGGCGCGGAGACCGTGTCGACCTTTCCCCGGAAGAAGAGACAGTCATCTACACCATCGAGCTCTCAGGCATGACCGTGGGAAACGTCCAGCCCCAAGGCGCCTGAACACTACGCCACCGCCATTCGCTCCAGGTTATGCCGCTGCGAAAGATCCCGCAGCCGGGCTCTTTTGGACCTCAAACACCCTGATCCCCGAAGGCCTCTGCCCATGGCGGCAAGACACGTGGAGGAAATGCCGGTCGGCAATCCGTGGCCTTGTTGGAGAGATTTGGACTGTAGAATGGATCTTCAGCGAGTTTCTCTCCCCATCTTTCCCGCATGGCTGCCTTGTCGAGCTCAAGCCGGGCCCGGCGCGCCCCTCCATCATCACGCCCGCGAGAAGCAGACTCCAGATGATATAAAAGGGCATGTGGGGTATAAATCACCCTGAGCCCGGCGCTGCGCACACGCAGACAGAAGTCCACATCATTATATGCAACGGGGAAACGCTCCTCATCCAGTCCACCGAGACGGTCGTAAACATCACGCCGCGTGACAAGGCACGCCGCGGTGACACATGTCACATCCTGCGTTACCGCCACGCGACCCTGATAGCCCTGCTGCCCGGCGGGTAGGCCCTTGTGGATATGGGAAGCCAGACCGCCGATTCCCATCACGACGCCAGCATGCTGAACCGTATCGTTGCCATAGTGCAACAGCGCTCCGACGGCACCGACATCCGGACGCACGGCAAGGCTTGCCATTTCACGCAGCCAGCCGGCTTCCTTGACGGCGAGGTCGTTATTGATGAGGCCGAACAACGTGCCGGTTGAGGCTGCAGCACCAAGATTGTTAAGCCGCGAGAAGTTGAACGGACCATCATCACGCAGCACTTTTACCCGTGGGTCGCTCACAAGGCTGCCGAGATAGGCAAGGGTTTCTGCCTCGACACTACCATTATCAACAATGAGTATCTCGAGATCAGGCCAGTCGGTACGGTGACGCAGCCCTTCGATGCAGTTCGAGAGCAATTCCACACGATCGCGTGTCGGGACACAAAGGGATATTCGTGGAGCAGGGGACGGCGTAGGCCAGACAACATGACGGAAGCCGGCTCCCGTGTTGTCATTGCTGCGAATTTCAAGGCCATGCTGTCGCACGAAAAGTGAAGTCCGGACTACATCAGCAAAGGCGGCAGGCTCCGTGCGAGGCGCATCGGCCCTTTGATGATAAAGCGGGAACGGCAGATGCCGGATCGAAAGCTCGTCATGTGCAGCAATCCACAGCCAGATCGCATAGGTTACGCTTGTCAACGAGCATGAATCGATGACTTGCGAGACTGCAGCCTCAACCACCTCGCGGTTCAAAGCGCATGACCTTACGGTATAGGCTTGGGCCAACACTAGATCGGGACTCCAGGCGCCCTTGAACCAGGGATCGGTGTGTCGCCCGGCTAAATCGATGCGATCCTCATCTGCGTAGAGCGCGACCGCATGGGGCGTTTCCGCAAATCCAAGCGCGAAAACCGTCAAAGCTGCCGGGGACAACTGATCCCCTGCAGTTACCGGCACGAGAAGCGTACCCGAGGCGATCTCCAGCAACTTTTCAACGACCCCGCTATCGAACCGCTTGGCCGTAAACATCTTGACTTGTACCCCGTCCTTCCGGATTCGGCATTCGGCAGGGAGATTGACGAGGATTACTTCCCAGCGATCATAGGTTTGCTCACTTATGGAACGCAGGGTCAGCTCGATTTGCTCGGGACCGGCATTCTGCGCGTCGATCAGCACCGACATCAGCGGCGGCCTGACGAGTTTCTGCTGTAGATCAACGAGACGGCGGCGCTCGGAGGAACCGATTGTCGCGTAGCGGCTTACCCAATAGGCATACGTCAACGGGCCTTCAGCATGTGCCTGGGGGGGAGCCTTCGAGCTTTCGCCAAGTCGTCTGCGCAGAGCCGCAAGGAGGCGCCGGGGTAACGTTGGCATATCGGGAACCTTCATCATGCCTTTTGTTCTGACCGCTTCACTTCGCTAACGCGGCCGGCGTCCGCGAGAATTTTATCAAGGATACGACCAACGGCGTCGCCCTCCACAACATGTCGCATGCGAAATTCTTCCAGACGAGACTGCAAATCGATCGACCTGGCGGTAACGTCATCGATGAAACTCAGCCAATTGCCAGTGCCGGTCAAAACCGGCAAAGGTTCATAAACCGGCAGCGCCATTCCATAACCAACAACCGCGACGGCGCAACCTGCTCGGGCAGCATCGAGAGCGACCGTGGACGGCGTTGTGATAACCGCATCGACAGAGCCGATAATTGCGCTGGCTGTGTAGGCTTCCCAAGGCTGCACCGAAGGATCGGCCAAAACGATGTTGCTCGGGGCATCCGCCAGCAGATGATTGTTTTTGGCAAGGTATTTGCCCGCGTGATGTGGCTTTAAAAGGAACGTTATGGCCGGGCGCGCGGCCGCGACCTCGCAAAGATCCCGGATGAAGGCGCCGCGATAGATATCGGTGTAACGCTCCCAATGCAGGTTCTCGAACACTGCCACGACCATCCCCTGCGACCGAAGAGGCAACTCCACCCTTGTTGCCTGCGGTGGCTTAGGCGTCCCGACAGCCAGACAGCGTACCCGCATCATGGGGTTCATCTCTGCCGGCAGCTTCTCGACTGGCCCCCAGGTCAGAATGGTCGAGGAAGCCATTTCGATCGGACCTTCGTGATCGGGATAAGACTCGAAATAGGTAAGCCCGACATTCTCCAGCCCGTGTTGGAGCGTATAAGTCGGAATGCCGCGACTGTTGGCGCGACGCACAACCGCATGGGGTACGCGATGCGCGGGGTGATTGGTTTCACAGGCCGTGACGACAGCATTTATTCGGCCGAGGTCAGGCTCCGACCCCTCGATAGCGTCCTTCTTGGTAATCACCAGCGGGATCACCGACCGAGCGAACAGTTCGCGCGATACCCGCGGGGAAACCTTGTCCAGCCAGTCTGTGACTGCAACTGTTAATGCGAAACGGCGATCGGTGCGCATCCGCTCCACAATCGGCAACAGCACATCAAGATCCTGGATCAGGTCCAGCAAAAATAGGACTTTAACCCGCGGTGCCTGCTTTAGCCCTGTCGCGGCGGTCAGTAGGGCGCGCTCCATAACGTCGATCCATTGCCGCGCACTTGTCGCCGGGTCCACATGCGGCGTGAGTTGACGGCTGGCATCTGCGACGGGCGTGGCCACAACGCCATGGTCCGCTGCCTTCGATGCCGGCTTTGCCTCTACTTCGGATGACGCTTCGGACGCCCGACCAGCGATCAACCCAAATCGCCTCAAAATCCGTCTTGCCACTGCGCTGGGCACGCGCGTCAGCCACCAGGAAAACGGAATCGAGCGCGCCATATTGAACATGCGCCATGGAGCAACAAGCGGACTTCGCGGCGACAGCCACTGCTGCGGCACCGACGACAAGCGGCTTCGTATCCTTGCTCCGCGAAGCTCACCCCGGAAGACCTCCAACAACCGGGCTTTCCGAGTAGCAGCCTCAGATGGATCCGGAATCACCACCGTTTCCACGTCGACAGGCACAAGGCTGGCGAGGTCTTCCGCCGCTGCAGAAGACCTCGCTGTGATGACCGTTGCCAATGCCAGGCAATCACGGGTCGTCGCAGAAATTGCGGCTAGCCGGCTCTGACCGGAAAGACGGATTGCTTCAGGTAAACCGACATCGATAACGAGCGCCAAGCCGAGCCTGACTGCCTCGTCGCAACAGTTCAACTCGTCTGTAAGTGAGGGCTCGATCATCACAAGCGCGGCGTAACGCTTCAGCCGCTTTCGCGGCGGCGGCGTCAGATGAATGTCGACCCTATAGCCAGCCGATTGCCAGATCGACGCTGGCCACAACGCTCGCCGAATAAGCCGCTCATTTACCCCGTCTATATCCCGCGCCACCACCGCGATGCGCAGTTGCCGAGGTAAAACCTTCGCCGCCTTGTCTGCTAACTCAACTCGCCCGTCGTTTTCGGCCACACGAACACTCCCTGAGATTGCGGCCTCAGCTACCATTGACGCAAGAAACCGGCACCACGTCAGGTCGTCGACCGGTTCGCGCCACGTTCCCCGATTTTGCGTGCGGGAACGCCGGCAAAAATGGCCAGCTCCGGCACGTTCGTTGTCACGACGGCCCCTGCCCCGATAACCGCGCCTTTTCCTATCGTCACACCGTCAAGGATACGGGCACCAGCACCAATCCAAACGTCATCTTCGATCGTGACGCCGAGCTTGGTCAATCCCTGGCTTGTGATCGGGGTGTCGGGATCATCGAAAACATGGTTCGCCGGAATTATCACGGTATGCGTGGCGATACGCACATAATTTCCGATTTTAAGACCACCATGGCCGTATAAAACGCAAAACGGGTTGACGCTGCAAAAGTCGCCAATCTCAATGGAACCTCCATGCGCAAGGATCATTGCGAAGGAAGCGACTGTGGTCTTGCGTCCTATTTTTACGCTACCGCCGCCAGCATCGATGACTGCGCGTTCATCGATGCGAGCGGTGGGATCAATAGTCACACTTTCCGACATGCGGCCATGTTTCCCCTGCTACAGCTTTTCGATGTAGCACTTGGTATGGTTGGTACCCTCTGGTCCGAACCGCAGGTGCAGAAGAATTTCCGGTTTATCCTCCAGAAATTTATCGATGGCGTCCTTGGCCATCGGAAAATCGTGAGAGTGATAATCATCAAAGAAGATAATGCCGCCTGGGTTCATCTTCGGATAAAAATATTCGAGGCACTCGATATGCGGCGCGTATAGATCACAGTCAATGTTGACGAAGTCGTAACGGGCTTCCTCGAGCGTCGGCAAAGTATCCACGAAAAAGCCGCGGATCAATTTGGCGTTGCCAGCAAAACCGGCGGATTTGACGAGTTCGCTAACGGCCTCGAACGAGGTGTCATCGAAGAGCACCTTTTTCCGGTAAGGCGCGTTTTCGGGCGCGACCTTCAGGTCCTCTTCGACCAGCGATGGCAAGCCTGCGAAGCTGTCCAGCCCGACAAAATTGACCGGCACGCGCAGATCCCTTGCAATCCGCAGACATGCGACCAGCGAATGCCCGCGGTAAACTCCGCATTCCGCGGCCTGCATCGGCCTCCCGAGGCCAGCCGACCGCGCCAGCTTTCCCAGAATACCCGAACGCGAGCGGTTGTCCCAAGCCAGAGCAGCCTTCTCAAAGACCTGAAGCAAAGGTACTTTCTCGGCATAATAGAGTTCGTAAGGCCGATTGTGGGGAAGTTCCTGTCGGACGCTGTATACCGGCGGCCGCTTCGGGGTCTTGGCGGGATCTTTTGTTGTTGTCATCCAATTGCTACCTGTGACGTACCGTCATTATGCGAAGCGCTGGCCGTAGCCAGCGTTGCGTTGAGATTAACCAGCCCCGAGTTTGTCCCTCTACTTACGACGTCAAAACGGGCGACGTTGTGATGGGTCCCGAGGGTAAGCGTCACGTCACCGACCTGTTCGGCTACACGCGCGCTGATAAAATAGGCTCCTGCGAGCAGGATATTGTCGAACTGCAGCACCAGCGGCAGCCGTTCACCGCTCGAAAGCGGCTTCAGTTGGTTCGCGTCACGCTCGCTGTCGTAGCTGCAGATCACGATCCCTTCCTGGTTGCGGATGCCGAAACTCACGACAGGATTTGCAACATCGGCCTCAGCAAACAGTTCACAGGTCAAAATGCCACGTTTGACACCGTTGTCGCCCGTAACCTCGTTGAAGCGAACATTCTCAAGTCGAAGCTTTGGCGCCACGAGATCGGAGCCGTTGACACCCCCCGTGGCAGGCTTTTTCCCGGCCGCAAGATTTTCGCGAATATCCTTATAGGTGTTGAGTCCATCCAGGGGAGAGCCGTCGAACACCTTTCGGCCTTTCTCGATGACAATCGTCCGCGTGCAGAAGTTGGCGATCAGGTTTGGGCTATGGCTGACGAGAAGGAATGTCTGGCCACTATCCTGCATGTGCTTGATACGCTCATAGCATCTGACACGGAAATTGGCATCGCCGACCGCCAAAGTCTCATCAATAATGATAACATCAGCATCGACATGGATCGCACAAGCGAAACCGAGGCGCGCCATCATGCCTGACGAGTAGGTTCTGAGCGGCATGTCGAAGTAGTCTTCAAGATCGGCGAACGCGATAATGGAACTCATGCGCTCGGCGGTTTCTGCGTTGCTCAGACCCATCAGGCTGCAAAAGAGTTCGGCATTCTCACGACCGGTAAACTGTGGATTGAAGCCGGCCCCTACAGCAAGCAGGACGGCGATGCGGCCATGGCGCGTGATGGTGCCGGCAGACGGCTCGATTACATTACCAAGAATGCCGAGCAGCGTGGTCTTGCCCGCGCCGTTGCGGCCCATGATGCCAAGCGTCTCACCCCGACGAACTTCGATGTCCACGTCTTCCAGCACCACATGGTGCGGCTTGTTCGGTCTCCAGCCAAAGACCGCCTCGAAAAATCGCTCGCGAGGAGACAATGACATGGAATATGTCTTGGAGACACCGTGAGCTTGCAGAAGCACATCAGACGACATCGACGATCGGTCCTCTCAGGCGTGAATAAAGCCAAATTCCCGCCCCAAAAAGTGCCACGGAAGAAGCGAACGTCACGACATAAGAAACAGGCGCTGGCGGCAATCCGAAAACGAACGAATTGCGTATAGCTTCGACGAGAACAGTCAAAGGGTTGGCCCACATAAAGCCAGAAAAACGCTCGGGCACCGCGCTAAGGGGATACGTAACCGGCGAAGTATAGAACAGCACGCGCAGAAGAATACGCGAAAGCTCGTCAAGATCCTTGAAAAACGGGCCAAGCAGCGAAAGAAAGAGAGAAAGAGCGCTTGCGGCGACCACCACCAGCAGGAACGCCTGGGGAATCGCCAATAGAGAATTCAGCGACATAAGCCCCGTGAAAAAGGCCATGGCAGCCAGAACCACGAAATTCACCACCGAACCGACAGCAACGCGCATCAGCGTCGAAAGCCACAGCACCCATATGGGAACCGCGGCCCTCCTGACATATTCCCGCTTCATCCTGAAGGTCGACAACGACGACATGACAACGTCATTGATAAGCAGGTAGGTTGCCAAACCAGCAAAAAGCGGCACGATGTAAGGAACCTGCACCCCCGTTGCAGGGTTGAGCCACTTAAGTTGCAGGAAATAGCCAAAAACCATCCAGTAAATCCCCGCGAAACTCACGGGGGTGATTACAAGCCACAAAAGACCGCCGATGGAATTGCCATAGCGGCTGGCTATGTCGCGATGCGCAAGATCCCACGCCAGCCGAGCGCTGCGCGAGATCTCGCCAAAGGTTTGCATCATTGCTTTCGCGGCCTTCTCATTGCCTGAATTTAGCTGCGCGCCCGCTACCAGCGGCTTTCCGACCGTCTCAGCTGCCACTGCTGCTGCGAGTTGCATAGATCAGGATACGGGGACCGTTGCGCTGTATCTCGAAATTGGCCACATCGATGGAATCGAAGCCAGCCTCGGCCAAAAGCGCCAGCAAATCGTCCTTGAACAACCACTTGGCGTGATCGAGCATGCCGGCAAACGGCGCTTCACGACCCGCTTCGCGATAGTGATGATATCGGTATGTCCGTCCGCCGGATTCGTAGGTAAGCGCCTTTGCATCTTCTGGCGCGATCTGGGTGTCGAGCATGACCCCCTTGCGCACGTGCGACAACAACGTCTTCAGATGTCCGACCGGGTCCGTCAGGTGATACAGAACGCCCACATGGTGCAGCACATCACAATCGACCGAAACGCCGGCAGGCAAGGCTTCCTCAGCATCCCAGCGAAAGATGTGCGCAGACGTTCCGTACATGGCACAGCGGACGATGCTCTTGACAACGTTTTCGATGCGACTGTCACAGGCCAGCACACGCCGGGCGCGCATTGCCAGCGCGGAGGTATGAATACCCTCGAAACAGCCGATCTCAAACACGGTCAGATCACGCAACGGAATGCGCCGATCAAGCTCGACGATACGCGGATCAGGCATTGCCTGCGGAACGTTGCGCTTGATCGCGGAATGCGCGACACCGAACTGGCGCCCCTTGCTATCCAGAACAAAAGCCGCCCACGGCAGCAGCTTGTTCAAGCGATCGAGTTCGTCGTCAGGAAGATTGTCGACGCCAGGGATCGGAACCTCGCCTGCCGGATAAACCGTCTTCTCCTCCACCTTCTGAGGCGCGGCAGGTGCCGGGGCCTCATCCTTGGCGGGCACCTGTACCTCATGGGCGACAGGCATCTCATTCACACGGTTCGCGGAAGAACCGCTGAAAGACTTCAAAATCTTCTTCAAGACATTCATTTCCGTTTCCCTTCGACCGCTCTGTACCGCATGAGGCCTTGTTACTCAAGCCGGTATCCGGACTGGTCCTTGGCTCAGGCGGCTCGAGCGACATCGCATAACAAGTTGCGAAATGCTAAATCCATGACAATCAATCTGTATTCAGCCCGGTGAACGGCCGAGCGTATGGCTTGCTTACGACGCTAAAGGTGCTTAGAGTCCGGCGCTACTCGTGCGCGAGGAATTATTTCAGGCAAGAATGGAGTTCGGCATGACGAACGAGAATGACAGCGACACCGCCTACATATTCGTGGGCTCGGACCGATCACAGCTTCTCGCGGTCCCTGTTCTCGAGCATTCCATCAAGCGCCACACCAGCATGAATATCAAGCTGCGGTCGATGCATGACGTGGTGCTGCCTGATCCCAAGGATATAAGGCAAGGAAAGCGTACCGGCTTTTCCTTCACGCGCTTCGCCATTCCGCAGTTGATGGGATACAAGGGCCGGGCCATCTACCTTGATGCCGACATGCTGGTCTTCCGCGACTTCCGGGAGTTGTGGAACCTGCCCTTCAACGGCGCCAAGGTCATCATCCAAGAGGAACTGCCGGATCAGGCACAGAACCAATCTAAGCCCGGCGCACTCAAGAAGCGCGTCAAACAATGCTCTGTGATGCTGCTCGATTGCGAAGCTCTTTCCGATTGGGATCCGGTAAAGATAATTGCCGGCCTCGATGGGCAATACACCTATCAGGATCTGCTCTACGACATGTGCATTCTGGATGAGTCGGAGATCAACTACGGCGTGCCGTTCGAGTGGAATAGCCTGGAGCACTACGAGCCCAACAAGACCGGCTTGATCCACTGGACGGACATGAACACGCAGCCCTGGGTTTTTGCCAACAACCCGACCGGCTACCTCTTCCTCGAAGAAGTTCGCATCATGCTTGAGAATGGCTCGATGAAGTTGAGCCAGATTGAGGAAGAGGTCAATCTGGGCTACATCCGCCCGTCCGTGATCCAGGAGATCAAGGATGCCGGAGCCGGCCCTGTGCGGGCGATCACGCCGGAACAGGTTAAGCGCTATGAGGCCATCGACGCGGCTGCCGGCTTTGTCAAGCATAAAGCGGTCTACGAGGCAGCGCGCGAGCGAGCGGCAGCCGTGAAAGCCTACGAGGCCAAGCTTGCGAAGGAAAAAGGGCCAGCCGCATCCGTTGCCCACGCGGCGAGCAGCGGCATCCTGGGAACCTTGAGTTCGTTGAAACGCCGCATCATGGGCTAAATGCCCCTTTGCACGAGGCGCTGGAGAGCAGCCTTCTTCAGTGCCTCGGCTTTGGAACCCCAGCCTCGCCCGTCTCGATCTTCCCCGCCGTGGCAAACGTGCATGCGTGGCTGAAGCGTGAAATCTTTATATATTTTCCCGCCCAAACGACTTCATCGGGTTGCCGTTGGGTCGGGTGAGGCAGATTTGCCTGTGAGGTTCCACGTTTGCGTTAAAGAAGCACCGCGCGGCGGTGTTGGCGAGGAGACCGACACGGGGTATGGACTATAGGGCAGCAGCCCATCCCCTCCTAGAAGCAGAGTATTCGTGTGAATCTATTCGATATCGTCAAACGCAATGATCGATGTGTAGAGATCCTTGACGGGAGCGTCGAGCCCTTTCGCTATGATAAACCACAATGGTTCTGCGGTGTGACCCTACAGCCCGGCGCGCGGTTGAAGTTGAAGCGGATTGACGAGTTCGCTGTGATGGAAACATTCCCGCGCGATTTTGGCTGGAGCCTCGTGGGAGCCGAAAACACCCCCTCGCCTATAAAAATCAATGTCTGTTCCTCCGATGGTCGCCGAGCGGATTCGGTCGCGAGCCTTGATTCGAAAGGCGCCATTTTGCTCACGTGGCCAAGCTGGATCGGCTACACCGATGGATACGATCTCGAGATCGTCAATTCGAGCGATAAGCCTCTCGAATTGAAATCAGGCCCTGTCTTCGACCCGCGTGCGGCGACACGCGGCTATCTCCGGGGCACGGGCATTGAAGTCGGCCCCGGAAGCAATCCCTTCGTGAAGCCGAGTGCCGACGTGGATGTACGCTATCTGGAAGCGCTGCCCATCGACGAATGGCTGCGAAATTACGGTAAACATATTGAAGTTACCCCCGAAAAGCAGGAATTGTGGTCTCGTTACATCCTTGGCGATGCTCAACGCATCGAATGCTGCGAAACGGGAAGTCTCGACTTCATTTTTTCAAACCATGTTTTCGAACACCTCATGAATCCGCTTGGGGTTTTGGAAAACTGGTCGAACAGGCTCAAACCGACAGGTGTTGTCGTGGGCGTCGTACCTGACCTGCGCTACTGTTTCGATTTGCGCCAACCGGCGAGCACACCGACGGACTGGCTCTCGGAGTATGAAGCAGGCGCTTGGGCGCTGACGTCGGCAAAATACGAGAAATGGTGCAAGTATACGGCTCCGTATAACACCCCGGAGGATCTGGCCGCGCGAAATTATTCCATCCACGCGCACTATTACACTCCGAGCGCGTTCCGCCAGTTGGCTATGATCGCAATCGAGAAAGGGCTGTTCTCAAACTTTTTCCTGAGCACATCTCCGAACAACAAGGACTTTGGCTGGATCTTGTGGCGTGATCCCAATATGGGAAGCGAGTGAAATGACCGAGACCGTTCGGCAGAGAAACAGGCATTGCCGCGCCCCGCTTCAAAAGCATCAACGCTCGAATAGAGCGATGGTGCAATTTGATATGCGACCTGAGTGATAAGAGTACCTAGCTATGGCACAGTGGATAGAGGACTCGTTTGCTCGACTGATATCGATGGCCAAGCGACGCTATCGATCATCCAGTTCGGTTGGGCGTTTGCTGGGACCGGAAGATCCCGACAGGGCAAAGCTCCGCTTGCTGGTAGTTGCCGACGCTGCGGGGGCAACCCTTCAGATCAATCTTCTTCGTCCAGCTCAAGCAGCGGTAGCGGCTGGCGATCTGCGAATGGTGGTCGTAACGGAGGAAGACGAACGTCTTGCTGTGAAATCAGGAAGGACGGCTCAACAACTTTTTGCCGACGCCTGGCAGCAAGCGGCCCCACATCTCATATTCGTCAGCCGCTATGGCGGCTCGCTTGCCGAAACGCTTCTGCAAATATGCGCCGATAAGAACGTGCCGCTTGTTTATCATATCGATGACAACCTTTTCGAGGTTCCGCCCGAGGCTGGCGTCGAAAAAGCCAGGAAATACGGCGCTCCGGCGCGCCAACAGGCAATCCGAACCTTGCTCAAGGGGGCAGATACCGCATACCTCTCGACGGCAAGACTGGCTGAACAACTGCGTGAGCATGCACAGATCTCTGCTCGCTTGTTCGTCGGAGAAATTGCTAGCGCAAGCGATCCGATTTCAACGCTTGGCTCCGCTGGCTCGATCAGACCCAGATTTGGTTATATGGCGTCGTCGAGTCACGCCGCCGATCTCCAGCTTGCATTACCTGGCGTTGTCGCAGCCCTTACCAGCAATCCGGATCTGCACTTCACCGTCTTCGGCTCGTTGCAGCCTCCGCCGGAGCTAGGTGCCTTCGGTGCACGCGTCGAGCACTTGCCCGCCGTCGGCGATTACGACGGATTTTTGCGTCAGCTTGCCGCCATGCGCTGGGATTGGGGACTGGCCCCGCTGCGCCCCGGCCGGTTCAACGAGGCCAAGACCGATACGAAATGGGTGGAATATTCAGCATCTGGTATCCCGACCATCGTCTCGGATCACCCAATCTATCAAGATTGCAGTCAGAATGGTGCAGCAGTGCGGATTGGCGATACGCAATGGACCGAAGAACTTCCGAAAGTTCTTGCTGACCGCGCGCTGGCAGAACGAACACTTGCAAACGCGCGCGAACGGCTCATCAGTCATCACGGGCTCAACCATATGGCCGCTCAGCTTGAGCGCGTATTGAAGCTTGCTGGACTTGCCACGGAGCGCGCCGCAATCATCTCCAGATACCATGACAGGCCGGAGATCAATCAACAGCTCTGAAGCCAGGCCAATTCGCATGTTGGAAGACGCAGACTGGAGCGTGTGGAAATCCGCCTGCCCTATTTTGCTGGAGGCGGAGAAGGCGGCTGCCGCTTAGGGCCGAACCGCTGCCATCTACAGTGTAAAGCGGAAGCGTTGCTCTGGCATCATCTGTCGGCGTTGCTGAAAATAACGTCTTTCGGGAAACGCAGGCAATTTCGTCATAAACATGACAACATCTTGAAACCATTGCGAACCGTACTCAAAAGTTGCGCTATGCTGTTGTATGCGCGCAAGGTCTGTGATTATTGGCTGGTAACTTCCATCAAGTCGAGAGATTTTAATGACAGATCTCCCCCGCGCCAGAGTTGCCTGGGTCAGCCCCCAGCTCAGCTACATGGTGGCGAGCACGCGCTACCGCTGTTATTATCCTGCGCTTGCCTTAGGCGAACTTGACATAGAAAGCGTATTCTACCGCTCCTCGAAAGAGGTAATTCCACACCTTAAAGGGCTCGATGCGATTGTTTTCGTCAAACTTCTCGACAGCGACAGCGTGAAGTTGGCAGGCTTGGCCAAGGATCAGGGCGTCAAGGTACTGATCGATCTGTGCGACAATATCATTGTGGCGAACTACCCCAAAACACCCGATCTGCACCCGGCCCTTCGTTTCGCCGGTATTGGTGCTTTCGCTGATGCAATCGTCGTTCCGAGCCCGGCGCTCTCTGAAGCCTTAAGACCAATATTGAGACCGGGGGCGCGCTTCGTCGTCATTCCCGATCAGATTGAGACAAGGACCAGCTTCGCAGCAGCAAAGCGACTTCAGGAGGAGGCGGTAAAACCCGCCGAGAAACGGCCTGCCGCCATCGCGCAACGCGGCTCTCGGTTTGCGGCTCATGCAGCACGCCATCCGGCAGACGCGATGATGATCCTGAGACGCAAAATCTCAACCGCGTTCAGGCTCTTCGGCACGAGGCTTTCCCGACTCGACCGCAGAACCCCTCCTCCGCCGAGCAAAGGCCCTCAGGCTGCAACCGTTGACGAATTAAAGTCTGCATGCGCAAACAGCGCCACCCAGGGCCACCTGAAATCCGTCGTGTGGTTCGGAAATTACGGTGCGGCACATAGCGATTTCGGCATGTTGGCTCTTTTGCTTGCAGCTCCGGCTCTTGAAGCCGTGAACAAAGATATTCCGCTGGAACTGACGGTTATCTCAAACAAGAAGGATCTGTTCGATAGCGCAATCGCTCAAATCGACGTCCCAACGCGTTATATAAATTGGTCCACGGAAGCTGTTTTTGACAGCCTCAAAGAGGCCGACATATGTCTGCTGCCATTCGGCATGGACGCTTTCTCTGTCACGAAGTCTGCGAACCGGGCAGTGCTTGCGCTTGAATATGGCGTGCCAGTGGTGACAACCCGTCTCGCTTCGATGGAGCCCTTGGCGGGAGCCGTGGGCTTCGACGACTGGGAAGCGGGCCTGCGTCGTTTCCTTGGAAAGGATGGAGCAAAAGAACGCGCCGCCGCAATCGCCGCTGCTCGGCCAATATTGGCCGCAACCTATTCCCCCAGAGCCATCGGCAAGGCCTGGGCCACCCTCATCGACGATGCGACAACAAAGATTCGCCCAGGTTATGTAAAGACTCCATATGCGGGAGAGGTCGCGGTGTTGCTCGATGCCCCGGAGAGTTCCGAACAGCTTTTGTCCGTTATCGATGAACTGCGTCACCGAGAGGATGTTCTTTTACGAGTCCTGGTGACGCCGCATGCACTTGCCGGTTCCACACGGCCCCTGATCCAACGCCAGATAATTCCATACGCCCTCGAGGCCGAACCCATCATGGCCGAGGATGATCGCATACTGCGCACCGTAGATTTTCTGCTGACGGCCGGCGATTCCCTAAAGGACCCGGAAAGTCTGACTGCTTCCGTGGTCAGGATTGCCGCCGCGCGCGGGGTAAGGACATTCGGGCTGGTCGCGCCTGGAGATGGAACTGCCATCTCCGCACATTCGTTGCTGCGGAACGACGGATCGCCCATGGTGCTCGGCGCCGCCAATGCACGGGATCTCGTTGAGCAACTGCTCGATGGAACTGCAGAAGCCAGGACAAACAAACGACAACTGGCAGAGCCGGTGTCTGGTTAGGATGGCGATTCCCGGGCAATCATCCGATGCCTCTTGCAAACTGATGCCAGCCAACTAGAACGGACCTGAGGAAAGATGCAGGTACGTGATGAAGATTGAATTTTTGCCTTTGGTCGGCTTGGCCAAGATCACCCCGACGAGATTGGGCGATCATCGCGGATATTTTTCGGAAGTGTTCAAGGACGCCTGGTTTCGCGAAAATGTGGCGGACGTAACATTCGTTCAGGAAAACGAATCACTTTCCGCGGCGGTTGGTACGGTGCGCGGTTTGCATTTTCAACTCGATCCGTTCGCGCAGGGCAAGCTGGTTCGCTGCATCGCCGGCAGCATTTTCGACGTCGCCGTCGATATCCGCGTTGGTTCGCCAACCTATGGCAAGTGGTACGGGATCGAGCTTTCCAAGGAAAATGGAGAACAACTGTGGATCCCTGCGGGATTTGCCCATGGCTTTGCCACACTCGTGCCGGATTGCATCATTTCTTACAAGGTAACAGCGCCCTATAGCGCCGTCAGCGACCGTGGCCTGCTGTGGAACGATCCTGCAATCGGCATCGATTGGCCGCTGCCCCTCGACAATGCGGTTTTGTCGGAGAAGGACAAGGTGCAGCCGAAACTTGCGGACTTACCGCCGTTCTTTTCATTCTGACCATCTGCCTTACGGCTGCAAGCGGAGTAGATCATGCGTATTCTCGTCACCGGCGGAGCAGGTTTTATCGGCTCCGCTCTCGTGCGCCATCTGGTCAAGAACATTGGCGCGGAAATCCTGAACGTGGATAAGTTGACTTACGCCGGCAATCTGGCTTCGCTTAAGGAGATTGAAGGCGCGTCGAATTACAGTTTCCTACAGGCCGATATCTGCGATTTCCCAAAGATGCGCTCGGCAATAGACACGTTCCAACCCGACCGCATTATGCATCTGGCCGCGGAAAGTCACGTCGATCGTTCCATCAACGGCGCGGGCGAGTTCGTTCAGACCAATGTAGTGGGCACGTTTTCGCTCCTTGAGGCCGCCCGTCACTATTGGAACAGCCTGCCGCCCGCCGGGAAGGAAGCGTTCCGCTTCCTGCATGTGTCTACGGATGAGGTTTATGGTTCACTTGGTGATGAAGGCCTCTTTGAGGAGGTTACGGCTTACGATCCATCCTCGCCCTATTCGGCTTCAAAGGCGGCAAGTGACCATTTGGCAATCGCCTGGTATCGGACTTACGGCTTGCCGGTGATTATATCGAATTGCTCGAATAACTACGGACCTTATCATTTTCCGGAAAAGCTGATCCCGCTAATCATCCTCAACGCGATGGAGGGCAAGCAGCTGCCGGTTTATGGCGAAGGAACCAATATTCGTGATTGGCTCTACGTTGATGACCATGCGCGGGCGCTTGACCTGATCGCATCACGCGGGCGTCCCGGCGAAAAATACAACGTCGGCGGCCGCAACGAGCGCCGCAACATCGAGGTGGTGCGCCGCATATGCACCTTGATGGACGAATTGCGCCCTCAATCAAAGCCACACAGCGATCTTATCACATTCGTTACCGACCGGCCCGGTCACGATGCGCGCTACGCAATCGATGCCACCAAGCTGGAAACGGAACTGGGCTGGAAGGCACAGGAGAATTTCGAAAGCGGCATCGAACGGACAGTCCGCTGGTATCTGGAAAACGAATGGTGGTGGCAGCCGTTGAGGAAAGGCGTCTATTCGGGAGAACGCCTGGGTGTGCTGAAAAAGGACTGAGTGATGCGCATTGCCGTAACGGGAACACAAGGGCAGGTCGTCTCGGCTCTTTTGGAACGTGGTCCAGCCGCCGGCGTCGAGATAGTCGCGGTTGGGCGTCCGCAACTGGATCTCACCGATTTGGCCTCGATGCGCACGGTCCTCGCCGGCATCAGACCGGATGCGATCGTTTCCGCAGCCGCCTACACCGCAGTCGATAAGGCAGAGAGCGAAGAGGCTCTTGCCTTCGCAGTCAATGCTGCCGGGCCGACGGCGATCGCTGAAGTTGCCAGGGAACTCGGTATTCCTATCGTACACCTTTCTACCGATTATGTATTTTCCGGCGACAAGCAGGGTGTTTATGTCGAGACGGATGCGACTGGTCCGGTTTCGGTCTATGGCCGCTCGAAGTTGGCAGGAGAAATAGGCGTCGCTGCCGCCAATCCCAACCATGCCATCCTGCGCACCGCTTGGGTCTATTCACCTTTTGGCAACAACTTCGTCAAAACCATGCTGCGGCTGGCGGAAACCCGCGATACGCTCAACGTGGTAGCCGATCAGCATGGAGCGCCGACAAGTGCGCTGGATATTGCCGATGCTGTGATTGCCATAGCAAAGCGCCTGCGTGACGATCCTGATCCAAAGCTGCGTGGAGTGTTCCACTTGACTGGCGGCGGCGAAGCGACCTGGGCCGATTTCGCCGAGACGATCTTTGCGGCTCTGCGGGACAAGAGCGGCAAGTCGGTGTCCGTTGGTCGTATCACGACAGCAGACTACCCGACACCGGCAAAGCGCCCGGCCAACTCACGGCTTTCAAACGAAAAACTGAAACAGGCCTATGGAATCGTTCTGCCTGACTGGAAGGAATCCACAAATGTCGTATTGGATCGCCTGCTCTAGGCAAGGGCCTGTTCGAGCTGCCCACACATGGAAGGAAAAGATATGAAGGGTATCATTCTGGCAGGCGGTTCAGGCACACGCCTTTACCCGATCACAAAGGCCGTCTCCAAGCAGTTGATGCCGGTTTACGACAAGCCAATGATCTATTATCCCCTCACAACGTTAATGCTGGCGGGGATAAAGGAAATCCTCATCATCACCACGCCGCATGACAGCGAAGCCTTCAAGCGACTGCTCGGTGACGGCAGCCAATGGGGCATATCCATCGAATACGCGGTTCAACCGAGCCCTGATGGCCTTGCGCAAGCTTTCATCATCGGCGCCGATTTCGTTGGCTCCAATCCCTCAGCATTGATTCTCGGCGACAACATCTATTACGGCCACGGCCTGCCGCAGCTTTTGCATGCTGGTGCCTCCACGGTGAGCGGCGCACGGGTCTTCGCCTATCACGTCAGCGATCCCGAGCGCTACGGCGTCGTCGAATTCGACAGCACCATGAAAGCACTATCGATCGAGGAAAAACCGGCAAAGCCAAAAAGCAGTTGGGCAGTCACCGGTCTTTATTTCTATGACAAACAGGTGGTTGAAATCGCGGCCAACCTCAAGCCATCACCACGCGGTGAGTTGGAGATCACCGACGTCAATCGCATCTATCTTGAGCGAGGCCAACTGACGGTCGAAGTTATGGGGCGAGGTTATGCCTGGTTGGATACCGGTACGCCGGACAGCCTTCTAGAGGCCGCCGACTTCGTCGGCACGCTGGAAAAGCGGCAAGGCTTCAAGATAGCCTGCCCCGAAGAAATAGCCTACCGCATGGGCTATATCGACGAAAGGCAGCTGCAAGATCTCGCGACCGAACTCGGCAAGAGCGCTTATGGCCACTATCTGATGAAGATCGCAAAGTCCGAGTTAGACATCCAACTGTGACGCACGCGCTCCCGCAGCTAGAAGACGGCGCAGATTTTCGTTAATCAGAGTGGTCGGCCGATCGCTTTGCACAGTTCGCGATAGACGTCCTGAACCTGTCCCATCACGCGGGCCTCTGTAAATCCCTCGATTACGCGTTCCCGAGCACGGGAACCCGCTGCGACGATGCTCGCCTTATCTCCCGCCAACGCGCAAATCCGCTCTGCCAACGCTGCAGCGTCATCCACTGGCGCCAGCCATCCTTCACGACCGTGGCGGACAAAGTCACGGCAGCCCGGCACATTGGTTGTCAGGATCGGTCGACCGCAGGCCGCCGCTTCCAAAATGGAACGGGGCAGGCCCTCTCCACCGCGTGTCGGCATGCAGCACATATCGTGCTCTGCCCAGACCTCCCGCACATCGCTGCTCGAACCTCGCCACTTTATGCCGGGAAGACGAGACCACGCTTCCAGCGCCTCGACAGAAAGCGACCGCGGATTGGATGGGTCGGGAAGACCGAAAAGCGAAAGTGTAACATCGTGACCTCGCTCACGAGCGATTGATACGGCTTCCACCGCTAGATCGACACCTTTCGACCACACCAGCCGACCGACAATCGCAAGCTTGAGGCTGTTGCCGGATGGCATGGGAAGCGGGGTGTAATAATCTGGATTCACGCCAGCGCCGCCCAGAACCGTAACGCCCGGCTCCGCTGCTTTCAGCCCGAACGTCTCCGGGTCAGTGACGTTTTCGAACAGAAAGTGGCTTCGCCCACCCATGCGGGTAATTCGGAAAAGGCATCGCAGAGCAAAACGCCCTATGGCTGCCTTCGGGCTTTTATCCGCAGCCAGCAATCCCCCGCCGGTGATCGCAAAGATTCTGCCTTTTACCCCGCCCAGCATCGCCGCAATGCCTCCAGTGACAACACTACGAAGAGCGATGCAGTGGACGAGATCGATTTCTTCGTGCCTCAGCGTCTTCGCAATCCGGACGATCGACGAGCCGATTGACAGAAAACCGAGGTGCCCCCTCTCAATGTCCAGCGGAACGACCCGAGCCCCGAGATTCTCGATCAGGTGTCGATGCTTGCCCACACGCGTAATCACAACGACTCCTAGGCCGAGTTCCTTTGCCGCGCGCAGCATTGGTAGAAAATGCGACACGAAGAACCAGTCCTCGGTCACGATGAAAGCAATTCGAACCTCGGACAGAGCTACCATCCTCGCCCCAGGCTTCGCCGTAAAAGCCGAACCGAACTTTGGGGCAGGTTTGTGTAGATCCCGTGCGCCAGTTTCAAAAGGGTGGGGTGACGGCGCCAGAAGTCCGCCAAGGGCAGCACAAACGGATTGTCATGCGCCAAGCTATCGTTCACAAGCTGGGTCAGTTCCCGCCGTGACAACGAGGCATCGCGGTGATCTAAGATCGCTCTGACGTTCTCCATTGCGGCCGCAATCATACCTTCCCGCTCAACGGTGACAGCAAACATACGTTCGAAGGCGTGTGCGGCAGTTCCGTCGAGTTGACCACTTTCACGAACGAAAAGATCGGTAAAGTCGATATCCGTTACCGTTTTCATGGCTGTTCGGCGAAACCAGAACATCGCTCCAGCGGAAAAGCGGCGACCTTCGACAAGGTCAGGGAAGTCACACTCCCGAGACACAACTCCGCCTTTCTCCGACGCATGCAAATTCTCAATTCGTTGCAGAATTTGCATCATGGTCTTCTCATTCAGCGCAGTACGTCCACCGAGGGGCAGGAGATGAGCCCTTGGCGCTATCAAACCAATCGCAGGTTCGCAAGCCAGTAACTTCTGGCCTGATAAGCACCCGTCGTCTTCCGTATCGAGCAACGACCCCACCAGAAACTGTCTCCACCCATTTCCATCTCGGCGATGGGGAGACCGCTTGGTATGTATTTTCAAACCGATATCGAAGGATTTGACGGTTGGGTGCTTCAGGGCCGTCAGAAACGGTAGGATATCCCGGCCCCGATTTTCGACCTCGATTTCTGTCACAAAACGAAGATATGCACTCTGCGGTCGCGCCACTGCGCTGGAGCCCGTGGGGCGCGTAATGACGAGGTCAAAAGGCTGTCGGATCACTGCATCCAGGTCACTGACCATTTCCTCCCATGTGTCAGGGTAAAAGACATGGGCAAAGATTGTAAAATCCGCTGGTCGACCTTCGGTCATTTAACCTCTTATACTCTCTTCAGATGCTCCTATTCATCCTCGACTCGCCGGACCCATGGCGTTCAAAGCCATGAAAGGATTCAAGGAGCAATGTTCTCTTTGATACCATTAACCATCAGGGCATTGCTGCAGATTTCTGGCGCTGTCCAGTGACCAGACAACCTCGTGCTCAAGGTAGTATGCGGGACCCCGGAAAAATGCAACATCGAGGCTTTCCATCAGTGACAGATCAGTTAGAGCTTCCTTGAAGATGGGAAATTTCTACGGATCAGGGCCGATATCGTCGGGTGCCTGTTGATTTGCACTGAGAAGTGACCCGNGCTCAAGGTAGTATGCGGGACCCCGGAAAAATGCAACATCGAGGCTTTCCATCAGTGACAGATCAGTTAGAGCTTCCTTGAAGATGGGAAATTTCTACGGATCAGGGCCGATATCGTCGGGTGCCTGTTGATTTGCACTGAGAAGTGACCCGTGACCTGAGCCCCTGAACTTCCTCCAGAATTTGGTAGAGTCCGTCACATCAAGGAGACGGACGAATGAAGCGTTCACGGTTCACGGAAGAACAGATCATCGGGATATTGAAGGAGCAGGGTGAGCTTTGGCGAACGGCGCGAAGACGGTTGATGTCTGCCGCAAGCACGGCATCTCGGATGCAACCTTCTACAAATACAAGGCGAAGTATGGCGGCATGGACGTGTCGGATACCCGCAAGCTGAAGGCGCTCGAGGACGAGAACTCCCAGCTGAAGAAGCTGCTCGCCGAGGCCATGCTGGACAATGCGATCCTGAAGGATGTCGCCGCAAAAAAATGGTGACGCCCGATGTGAAGCGGAATGCGGTGGTTCACGTCTGTGCACAGCATGGAGTGAGCCAGCGTCGGGCGTGCGAGGTTCTATCGGTGGATCGGTCGAGCATGCGATATCGCAGCGTGCGGCCGGACGATGCGGCCATTCGGGAGGCGATGAAGAAGGTGGCATCCAAGCGTCGCCGCTTCGGTTATCCATTGGCCGTCAGGTGATTGCAAAGCAATCACCGTCAGGCGGCGTATCCACATCATGCTCGACCGGCAGGGGATCGTCATGAGCCTGAAGAAGCTTCGGCGTCTCTATCGGGAGGAGAAGCTGACGGTGCGCAAGCGCGGCGGCCGGAAGCGAGCCTTGGGAACCAGGCGTCCTCTGGCTCTACCCTCACGCCCCAATGAGCGCTGGAGCCTGGACTTCATCAGCGATGCCTTCACCGACGGCCGCCGGTTCCGTGTTCTGGCGGTGGTCGACGACTTCACCCGCGAATGCCTGTGCCTGATCCCTGATACATCCCTGCCCGGCGCAAGGCTTGCCCGTGAACTGGATAGTCTCATCGCCAGACGCGGAAAACCGAGGACGATCGTCTCGGACAATGGGACGGAGATGACCAGCATGGCCATCCTCAAATGGTGCCAGGAGACAAAGGTCGACTGGCACTACATCGCCCCCGGCAAGCCGATGCAGAACGGCTTCGTTGAAAGCTTCAACGGCAGCTTCCGTGACGAATGCCTGAACGAGACGCTGTTCTCGTCGCTTGCTCAAGCCCGCGCCGCAATCACCGCATGGAAGGAGGATTACAACAACAACAGACCCCACTCATCGCTGGGCAATATCACTCCTAGCGAGTTCGCAATGAAAATGGCTATGGAAAAACAGGCCGCATGAGGCCAGATTAAAAACCCAAGACTCTCCCGAAAACTGGAGGGAAGTCGGGTCTCAGGTCAGCAGGCAAAGCTGCCGATGTCCCGCTTCTGGGGCATGGGTATGACCGCATCGAGCGATGGCCAGTTTTTCCCTTCAGCTCGGCAGGGCGAGGCGATGAACATGGTCAACGCCAAGTATGGAAACGAACCCGGCCTCAAGGCTTACACTCACGTCAACGACCAGTTCGCGCCGTTCGCGTCACAGACTGCTCCCGCGACGGTCAGCGAGGCTCCATACATCCTTGACGGTCTGCTCATGAACGATGCCGGCCGTCAGGTTCGTGAGCAATATGCCGACACGGGCGGCTTTACCGATCACTTGTTCGGGACCAGCTGCATGCTCGGATACCGCCTTGTCCTGCGCATCCGGGACCTGCCGTCGAAGAGGCTGTACGTGTTCGATCCCGATGCGACACCCAAAGAATTGCGCAAGCTGGTAGGCGGTAAAATCCGCGAAGGACTGATCGTTGCCAACTGGCCTGACCTTTTCCGCTGTGCTGCCACTATGGCCGCCGGCAAGATCAGGCCCAGCCAACTCCTGCGCAAGCTCGCCTCCTATCCGCGCCAAAACGATCTCGCGGTCGCGCTGCGGGAGGTCGGTCGTATCGAACGCACACTCTTCATTATAGAGTGGATCCTCGACACGGACATGCAGCGGCGCGCCCAGATCGGGCTCAACAAGGGCGAGGCCCACCACGCCCTCAAGAATGCGTTGCGTATCGGTCGCCAGGGTGAAATCCGCGATCGCACGGCAGAGGGACAACATTACCGGATCGCTGGCCTCAACCTCCTGACCGCGATCGTCGTCTATTGGAATACCGTCCATCTCGGCCATGCCGTCGCAGAGCGGCGGAACGAAGGGCTCGACGTGCCGCCTGAATTGCTGGCGCATACCTCTCCGCTGGGTTGGGCACACATATTACTGACCGGCGAATATCTCTGGCCCAAGGAAGCAACGGCTTAGAGTGTCATTCCGCCCCCAGCCGGAACCGACCCCAGGAAACGGCGATTGTAGAGCCGCTGCTTGCCGATAAAGACGGCCTCCACCGCCGTCTTCATGTTGTCGTAGATACCGCGCGTGCAGGTGCCACGGAAGAAGTCGAAGGCCTTGTCGTGGGCGTCGAAGACTGACCTGCCACTGCGAATTTCCTCCAGAATTGATTAGAGTC
>NZ_JAGGCS010000010.1 GCF_022884085.1 Paenirhizobium cremeum | reverse complement strand
TCACGAGTTGGGGTCTCCGGCAAAGTCGGGGCGGTTCAATCATTCGGATTCCAGCAACTGGACTTTCGATCTTTTTGAAGCTGGTAGTCGTGCTCTCACAGTTCAGAAAAAGCGGCGGCGACAGGGATGAAATTAAGCGCTGTTCTTTCGAAATCCGACGAGTGAGCATCCGCCAGGTCGAACTCTTGGCCTGCCGACCGTACTCCTTCAAGGCGACCTCAACTGCGGAGACGCTAGAGATGATTCCTGTGCCGCAACCATAATGCGAGTGGCCTTCAACGCGCACCGGTAGTCCTTGAGAATTCGCCAGCGCTTTCGGAATGCCCAGATTTGCGGCACACAGCCGCCCTCAGGCAACCGGGCATCCAAGTCGGCCATGAACCGCAAGCGGTCGTTGGCGACATCTGGTGTACCCTTCCCACCCCGTCGGCCATCCTCTCGTGAGGCGGATCGGAAATACCGCTTGGCGGGCGTTTTCCAGCGTATCGCCCCTCCCCCAGCGGGGAGAGGAAAGGTTTCTGCACATCCGGACCCTTCGCCCTCCCCTGCGGGAGGGCGGGCTTCTTACTGCCAGACGAGGATGCGGGCCTTGTTGGGCACGCGGTCGTAGAGGTCGATGATGTCCTGGTTCATCAGGCGCACGCAGCCTGACGACACAGCCTTGCCGATGGAGTTCCATTCCGGCGAACCGTGCAGGCGGTAGAGCGTGTCTTCGCCATTCTGGAAGATATAAAGCGCGCGCGCGCCGAGCGGGTTCTTGAGGCCCGGCGGCATGCCGCCATTGGTGGCGGAATACTTGGCGAGTTCCGGCTGGCGGGCGATCATCTCGTCCGGCGGGGTCCATTTCGGCCATTTCTGACGCCACTGGATGACGCCGGTGCCCTGCCATGCGAACCCTTCCCGGCCGATGCCGACGCCATAGCGCATGGCGGTGCCGCCCGATTCGACCAGATAGAGGAAGCGCGAGGGGGTATCGACGACAATGGTGCCCGGCGGCTGGCCGGTCGGATCGACCACGCGCTGGCGATAATAGCGGGGATCGATCTTCTGGTAGGGCACGGCCGGGATGACATAGCCGTTATCGTAGATTTCGCCATACATAGCGTCGAGTTCGGCCGATCCCGGCTCCGAGCGGGCATATTCCACCGGGCCGCCCATGCCGCCGCGATAGGAAACGGCAAAACCGCCCGGAGTGACGACGGGGCGCGAGGAGGCACAGCCGGCCAGAAGGCTGGCGGCCCCCAGCCCGGACAAAGACAGAAAGGATCTGCGGGAGAGGCTACGCGAAGACGACATGGGCAAGGGAACTTCCTATTCAGAGACGACGCGAAACGACGGCAGAGCAAGCTGCTCGAACCCGATTTGTTCCGACATATCATGCAATGCAACAGGAATGTATTAACCTTGCAACGGAAGAGCGGCTCAACTTTGCGAGAGGCGCGCGAATTTTTCCCGAGCGATGCGCAAGTGCACCGCATGTCCCCGCATCCCCGGCCATCCCTCCCCGCCGGGCCGTCGAGGATATCGCGGGCGGCCGCTCATCCGGATGTCTTCATACGGATGTCATGGAGTTGCGCGACATCTTTATCGAATTTCGATATCGTTATCCGCAAACCCGAGCTTCCCATGGTGGGCCATGGAACACCAGGACCTTCTTTCCGGCTTCATCCGTCTCCATGTGCTGCATCATGCGGCAGAGGGCGACCTGCATGGGCTGTGGATGATCGAGGAGCTGGCGCATCACGGCTACAGGGTGAGTGCCGGGACGCTCTATCCCATGCTGCATTCCATGGAGAAGAAGGGCTACCTGACCTCGCGGACAGAGCGGGTCGGACGGACGCATCGCAGGATCTACAACGCCACGCCCTACGGGATTGCCGCGCTTGACATGGCGCGGAAAAGGGCCAGGGAGCTTTTTCGTGAAGTCATCAGCGGAAACCACGAATGAACCGGCCGCCGAACGGCCGCAGGGTACGCCCGGAGAAGTGTTCAGCGCCTTCCTGAAGCTCGGTCTCACCTCCTTCGGCGGCCCCATCGCCCATCTCGGCTATTTCCGCGATGAGCTCGTGGTGCGGCGCAGGTGGATCGACGAGGCCGGCTACGGCGATCTCGTGGCGCTCTGCCAGTTCCTGCCGGGGCCGGCGTCGAGCCAGGTCGGGTTCGCGCTCGGCCTGATGCGCGGCGGGCCGCTCGGGGCGCTCGCCGCCTGGGCCGCCTTCACGCTGCCTTCCGCGCTGCTGCTCGTCGCCTTCGCCATGGCGTCAGCGGCTTTCGGCGGGGTCGTCGGAAGCGGGTTGCTGCACGGGCTGAAGATCGTCGCCGTCGCCGTGGTGGCGCAGGCGGTCTGGGGCATGGCGAAGAGCCTGACGCCCGATCGCGAGCGCGCGGCAATCGCGCTTCTCGCCGTGCTGATCGTGGTGTTCTCCGCGACCGCCGCCGGACAGATCGCGGCCATCGTGGCAGGCGCGCTCGCCGGGCTGCTTTTCTGCCGGAACGGGCCCGCCGCGACATCCGGCCACCTGTCGTTCCGCGTCTCGCGCCGCTTCGGCGCCGCCTGCCTGGCGGCCTTCCTCCTGCTGCTCGTCCTGCTGCCGGTGGCGGCGGCCACGGCCGGATCGCAGGGCCTCTCGCTCTTCGATGCCTTCTACCGCGCCGGTTCGCTGGTCTTCGGCGGGGGTCATGTGGTGCTGCCGCTCCTGCAGACGGAAGCGGTCGGCCGGGGCTGGGTCAGCGCCGGCGATTTTCTCGCGGGCTACGGCGCGGCGCAGGCGGTTCCCGGCCCGCTCTTCACCTTCGCGGCCTATCTGGGTGCCGTTTCCGGACCGGCACCGAACGGCTTCGTCGGAGCGACGATTGCTCTCGTCGCGATCTTCCTGCCGGGTTTCCTGCTGCTTCTCGGCGCGCTGCCCTTCTGGGATCACTTCCGCCGGAGACCGCTGGCGCAGGCGGCGATGCGCGGCGCAAACGCCGCCGTGGTCGGCATTCTGGGCGCGGCCCTCTACAGCCCGGTCTCAACGAGCGCGATCCTCGGACCGCGCGACTTCGCGCTGGCGCTTGCCGGTTTCGTCCTTCTGGTCGCGTGGAAAATGCCGCCCTGGATCGTCGTGGCGCTGCTGGCGGCGGGGGGCGTGGGACTGACCATGCTCTGAAAGGCTGACCCGAAGAGCGGGCTCAGCCGCCCCGCCCTTGTGCGGGCGGCTCGTCTGCGGTCAGATGACGACGATCTGGGCCTTGGCTCCGACGCGGTCGTAGAGGTCGATCACATCCTGGTTGAACATGCGCACGCAGCCGGAGGAGGTCGCCTTACCGACGGACTGCCAGTCGGGCGTGCCGTGGACGCGGTAAAGCGTGTCCTTGCCGTTCTGGTAGATGTAGAGCGCGCGGGCGCCGAGCGGATTGTTGAGACCGCCCACGGCGCCGCCGCGTTCGGCGGAAACGGTGCGCAGATCGGGCTGGCGCTCGACCATGTCGCCCGGCGGCGTCCAGCGCGGCCATTTCTGCTTCATCTCGATCACGCCGCGGCCCGACCATGCAAAACCGTCGCGACCGAGGCCGACGCCATAGCGGATCGCCTTGCCGCCGGGCTGCACGAGATAGAGGAAACGCGCCCTGGTATCGACAACGATGGTGCCGGGCGCCTCCGTCGTCTGGTAGCTCACCTCCTGGCGGAGATAGCGGCTATCGACACGGTCGAGCGGGATCGCCGGCAGCGTATGGCCCTCGTCGCTGATGACGCCGTAAAGCGCCTTGTGCAGCGGATTGCTGACCGGCAGACCGTAGGTCTGGTGGAACTGCGTCTGGTAAAGCTCGCGCTTCTGCGGCACCGGCTGGGTGGCCGCCGGCTGCACCCTTGCGGGATCGTAATAGACGGGCGCCACCTCGTCCTGGAAGACCTCGACATTCATCCGGCTCGTATCGGTGACGAACAGGCAGCCCGACAGGCTGGCGAGCGCAAGGCCTCCGGCAGAAAGGCCGAGCATGCGCGTAACGAGGGCGGAACGCGAAAAGGACCGCATGGAAGAAGGCCGAGACACCATGATTCACCGCTTCAAGCCGACAGAATTGCCGTCACTCTTGCAAACGCGGCTGGCGCGAAGCTTTCCTCCGGTCGCCTTTCAGTGCCTTGCGGCCTTTCCGGCAACCGGCAGGCGCACGTTCTTCAGCAGGAGGGCGGCGACGAGGCCGAGGCCCACAATGCCCGATGCGGTAAGGAACAGCGGGAAGAAGGCATCGGCATAGACCTCGGCGATGGCGGCGCGGCTCGCCTCCGGCAGCGAGGCCATCACGCGCGGGGTCAATTCGCGGAAATCCACGCCGCCCGGCAATTCGACGGCCGCACCGGCAAGGCGGGAGCCGATGATCGCCCCGTAGATCGAGATGGCGATGGCCGCGCCCGACATGCGGGTCAGCGTCACGGTTCCGGTCGCAGCCCCGACATCGCCGCGGGCTGCCGCATTCTGCACGCCGATCACCGGCACCTGCTGGCCGATGCCGACGCCGATGCCCTGAAGCAGCATGACGGCGGCGATGAAGAAGAGCGGCGTTCCCGCATGCAACTGGCTGAAGATGGCCATGCTGACGACACCGGTCGCAGTGGATGCGACGGCGAAGGGCTTGTAGAGGCCGGTGCGCGAGATTACGCGACCGGCGGCGAGCGAGCCCGTGGCAATGCCGCCGGTGAGCGCGATGAAGAACAGGCCGGCAACCGTTGGCGACAGGCCGGTGGTCGTCTGCAGGAAGAGCGCGACATAGTTCACCGAGCCGATGCCGATCGCACCCGACACGAGCGAAATGACGAGCAGCAGATTGACCGTCGGATTGGCGAAGAGCGAAAGCGGCACGACGGGCTCGTCGACGCGGCGCTCGACGAGGACCCAGCCAAGCGCGCAGGCAAGGCCGAAGCCGACGACGGCGAGGCTTTGCGGGGCGACCAGCGAGCCGAAGATCTGGGCGCTGTCCGCCCACAGCACGACGCTTGCCACCGCACCGGCCAGCAGCAGCGCGCCGGCATAGTCAATCTTCGGCCGGCGGTGCGGCTTGCGATACGGCAGGAGGAACGCCAGCCCGCACAGCACGAGGATGCCGATCGGCAGGTTGACGAGGAAGATCGAACGCCAGCCGAAGAGATCGCTCAGCGTGCCGCCGAGGACCGGACCGACCGCGCCAGAGGCCATCAGCACAAGGCTGGCATAGCTCTGGTAGCGGGCGCGTTCGCGCGCCTCGAAGAGGTCGGCATTGATCGAGAAAATCGACACCATGATGCCGCCGCCGCCAAGTGCCTGCAAGACGCGGGCGGCGATCAGCGTATCCATGGAAATCGCCATGCCGCAGACCAGCGAGCCGAGGGTGAAGATCGCCACCGCGGCCATGATGACGTATTTACGGCCGAAGAGGTCGCCGAGCTTGCCATAGAGCGGCATGACGGCGCTCGTCGTCAGCAGGTAGGCCGAGCCGACCCAGGCGAAGCGTTCCAGTTCGCCGAACTCGCCGACTATGGTCGGCAGCGCGGTGGAGACGATCTGGTTGTCGAGCGTCGCCATGAACATCGCCGTCAGAAGCAGCAGGAACGCCAGAAGACGCAGCCGCGGGTCCGGCACCAGCGGAACGAAGGACTCGGCACCGGCCACATCCACGGCAGGCTTCTGCGGCGATTTCACATCCATGACGGGGGCTCCGGATTTGAGGATCGTCATTTTATGTGACTTTCGCAAATATTTGTCAATTGCACACACATGACATCGGCATCAAATTGCTTTATGCCAAGCCGCAGATCTGCTAGGGATTTGAGGAAAGCGCAGGCAGCGGTCTGCGGCGGAGGCAGGGAAACAGGAAGGGCCGAAGCGTCGGGAGCGAAGCTGAAAGCATGACCGCCGGGCGCATGGAAAACCAGTTCGCCCGACAGAAACGCCTCAAGGAGAGGGAATGAACGAAAAGAACGCCGCGCCGCACGCCAGCCTGGACGAGACGATCACCCGTATCGGCCGTGCGATGGGCCGCATGCGGCTGATGATCGGCCGCCGTTTCATCGGCAAGCTGGCGATCAGCCGGCTCAGCGGGAACATGGAGCTTTCCCATCTCGACGTGATTGCCATGGTGCGGCGTCTTGCGGACGGGCAAGAAGCGACCATCGGCGCCATCGCCGAGCAATTGCGGGTCGATCCTTCCCGCTCGAGCCGGATTGTCGCCGATCTCGTGCGGCAGGGGCTTCTTCGGCGCGAGGTCTCGCAGGAGGATGCCCGGCGCACCATCGTCGTGATTACGCCGCTCGGACAGGAACTGCTGAAAAAGGTGGAGGACGTGAAGCACGAGACGATCCAGGGGATCGTCGCGGATTGGCCCCAAGAGGATATCGAGCGCTTCGCCGAACTCTACGACCGCTTCCTCAACGGCTTCGACCGTCGGCTGCAGCAGTTCGAGGCGGAAAACGCGGATCGGGCCGCGGACGCGGATATGGATTATGGAACGGCACGGGCTGCCTCCCGGGAATAATTCATCCTGTGGACAATCGGCGGAGAGACTGATCCGGCCGACCCTCCCCCAAGAAGGCCGGCCGGAGCCGGGCGCGTTGGCAGCTACGATCCGCTGTCGCCAGTCCGCCTAAAGAGACGCCAGCAAGCTGGACGCGCCCGTTTATTCCTCGTGTATCTCCGCACTCAGGCCGCAGCCGGAGGCTTCATCGCGGTGTAGATCTTCTTTGCGAGCACCACCGCAATCGGCAATGCGACCACGCAGCCCGCGAGGAAAGCGCCGGCGATCTGCCACCGCTCCATCATCCTCATGGCCAAAACCGCGGTCACAGCGCCTCCGCCCAACACCGTGGCGCAGAGGATATACAATACTGCAGCAAGACGAAACATCCGGGCCTCCATCGTTCATCGCTAAAATTGAAACTATGCTTTCCCGGCAACACAGCATTGATCTGGCGCAAACGGTTTCCCCGCAGCGCGAAATGGCGTTTTTGTCGCACCCTCGGCCTGCCGGCCGCCGCCTCCCCTCCCCGCCGGCAGCCGTCTTAACCGTGATCGGCGGCGGCGCTTGCCGCATGCTGTCGTTTCCGCCAAGGTCCGGACGGCAGACAGGAGGCGGCATGCTGCAGCGACGCACGGTATTGACGGGGCTTTCGGTCGCCTTGACGGCACTCGGACCGGCGTCTTTTCGGCGGGCGGCGGCGCAGACCCTGGCGCAGGCCGATCTCCGCGGCGCAATCGACGCCGGCGAGGCGGGCATACTGCCCGGCGCCACAGACAACCAGAGCCGCAAGCTGCAGGCGCTGATCGATGCCGCGGCGGCCAGCGGCCAGCCGATCTTCCTGCCGGCCGGCACCTACCGGGTGTCCAACATCGAACTCCGGGAGGGCACGCGGCTTGCGGGCGTGCCGGGCCTCACCCTGCTTTCCTATGGCGGCGAAGGGCATCTCCTTTCCGCCCGCGACGTGAAGCATGTTTCGCTGACGGGGATCTCGCTCGACGGCGCGAACCGCTGGCTCGGCGACTATACGGAAGCGCTCGTCGCCTTTCGCGGGGTCGGCGATGTCAGGATCAGCGATTGCGCCGTCTCCGGCAGCCGCAAGCACGGCCTGCAATTCGAACGCTGCGGCGGGCGGCTGGAGGCAAGCCGCATCACCGGCGCCGGCAATGCCGGCATCATGGCAATCGAAACCCGGGCGATGACGATTGCCGGCAACGAGGTTTCCGACTGCGGCAATGGCGGCATCCTGGTGCATCGCTGGACGAAGGGCGAGGACGGCGCCATGGTCACCGGCAATCGCGTGGTCCGGATCGGCGCGCGCGACGGCGGCACCGGGCAGAACGGCAACGGCATCAACCTGTTTCGCGCCGACAACGTGATGGTCAGCGGCAATCATGTTTCCGACTGCGCCTTTTCCGCGATCCGGGCGAATTCCGCCTCCAACGCCACGATCAGCGGCAACCAGTGCTTCCGTTCGGGCGAGACCGCCATCTATGCGGAATTCTCCTTCGAGGGCGCGCTGATCGCCGACAACCTGGTCGACGGGGCGGCGAGCGGCATTCTGGTGGTCAATCTCGATCAGGGCGGACGGCTCGCGACGGTCACCGGCAACATCGTCCGCAATCTCTCCGAGACAGGCCCCTATGTGCATGATGGCGCGGGCTTCGGCTTCGGCATCGCCGTCGAGGCGGATACGGTCGTCTCCGGCAACGCGATCGAGAACGCACCGAAATGGGGACTGATGCTCGGCTGGGGGCCCTATCTGCGCAACATCGTCGCCTCGGGCAACGTGATCCGCAAGGCCGGCCAGGCCGGTATCGCCGTCTCGGTGGTCGAGGGGTCCGGCGACGTCGTCATTTCCGGCAACGTCATCTCCGAGGCGCCCGAAGGCGCGATCCTCGGCTATCGCTGGAACGACAAGGCGACGGGCGAACTGATCGATGGGAAGGAAAGCTTCCCGCACCTCACCATCGAGGGCAACCGGCGTTCATGAGGTAACGCCGCGCCCACGACGAAACGAAAACGTTGCAGTTCAAACGGCGCACCGGATTGAAGAATACATGCGGCTGGAGCGCCCTATTCGAAAGAGACCTCCAGGGAAATCGCCGCTTTATTTTATAGTTTTAGAATAACCGTAAGAACTGCTTAAGGCAGATATGGTTGTATGCGATGCGAGCAACACATCCCGACGACCCATGTTCACCAAGCTGCAGAATACCATCCTTGAAATGATCGCGACCGGCACTCCGCTTCGGGAGACGGTCGATTTCCTGTGCCGCAATGTCGAGGCGACCATTCCCGATATCGTGTGCTCGGTGCTGACGGTCGACGCGGGAAAACGTCTTCGGCATCTGGCAGGCCCCTCGCTGGCGCCGGAATATGCCGCTGCCATCGACGGCACGCTCATCGGTCCCGGCGTGGGTTCCTGCGGAACGGCGGCCTTTACGGGCGAACCCGTGATCGTGACCGACATCGAAACCCACCCCTATTGGGCGCCCTACAAGCATCTCGCTCTGCCGCTCGGGCTGAGGGCCTGCTGGTCGACCCCGATCATCGCGTCGGGCAAGGTTCTCGGCACCTTCGCTTTCTACTTCCACACGACGCGCTGCCCCTCCCGGCTTGAGCACAAGATCGTCGCCGCATGCGTGCATCTGTGCGCCATCGCGATCGAGCGCGACCAGCGCGCCGCGGAACGCCGGAGGATCGCGGAGACCGACGCCCTCACCCAGCTTCCCAATCGCAGCCGCTTCAACGAGCAGGTGGCGGAGCAGGACAAGATCGGCAGGCCCTGGGGCATCCTGCTCGCCGATGTCGACAACCTCAAGCTGGTCAATGACACCTTCGGCCATCTGGCCGGCGACGATCTGATCCGCACGGTCGGAATGCGTATCGCCGAAGCCTGCCTGCCAGGCTCCGCCTTCCGTCTTGGCGGCGACGAGTTCGCCGTCATCGTTCCGGCCGACGCGGGCATCGATCCGGGCACCATTGCCGAGCGTCTGCTCAAAGCCGTCAGGCTGCCCTGCGCCTGCGCCGACCGGGTGGTCTATCCCTCGGTGACCGTGGGAGGAGCCGTGGCCCTCGAGGGCGAAAGCGCCGAGAGGGTCCGGCAGAACGCCGACTATGCGCTCTACCACGCCAAGGAGCGGGCGCGGGGCAATTACATCGAATTCGTGCCGGGACTCGGCACCGCCATCGCCAAGCGCTTCCGCGCCATTCAGGACGTGACGGAAGCGCTGCGCGAGGAACGCATCGACGCCTATTACCAGCCGGTCGTAGAACTGGCGACAGGCCGGATCGTCAGCCTGGAGGCGCTCTGCCGGCTGACGACGCGCGGCGGCGAAGTCATTGCGGCCGGCTATTTCCACGAGGCGACCAAGGACGCCGGCGTCGCCTTCGAACTGACCGACCGCATGCTCGCCAAGGTCGCTGCCGACGCCCGGCAGTGGATGGACGAAGGGCTTGCCTTCGGGCGCGTCGGCATCAATGTTGCGGCAGCCGATTTCTACCGCAGCGGCCTTGCAGAGCGGGTCGCGGCTGCCTTTCGCGCAAAGGGCGTACCGCTTGACAGGGTGATCGTGGAAGTGACGGAATCGGTCTATCTCGACCAGCGCGACCAGATCGTCGCCGAACAGATCCGGGCGCTGCGCGCCGCCGGCATGGCGGTCGCGCTCGACGATTTCGGCACCGGGTTTGCGTCGCTCACCCACCTTCTGACGGTTCCCATCGACATCATCAAGATCGACAAGTCCTTCGTGCAGCGCATGATCGGCGACCGCGCCGGCGCCGTCATCATCAAGGGCCTCATCGACATCGCCAACGGGCTCGGAATCAGGGTGACGGCGGAAGGGGTCGAGACGGCGGAACAGGCCGGCTCCCTTCAGGAACTCGGCTGCACCGACGGCCAGGGCTTCCTCTTCTCCCGGGCCGTCGACCGCACCGCCATCGCCGCCTTGCTGAAGGACCGAGGCATCGTCGAGACCGCGCCCGCCTGCGACCTGTCGCGTCTCGGCGCGACGGGCTGACAACGGCAGGCAGGCTCATCCTTCGCCCGAGAGCCGGGCGACCGCCGCGCGCACCCGTTCGATATGAGTGAACAGGCAGACATGCTCCCCGCCTTCGATGGCCAGGAGCCGCGCCTGCGGCAGCCGTTTCATCGCATTGGCGGCATGGGCGAAGGGAACGGCTCGATCCCCGGTTCCGTGAACGACCAGGGCCGGGGCCTGAACGCTCTCCAGCGGCAAGTCGTCGAGCGCCGCGCAGCAGGCCGTATCGTTGACGAGGCCCGGCATCCTGAGGGTAAGCCGGCTCATCACGGTGAACTGCAGCGCGCGGATCAGCGGTCCCGCTTCGGGATCGGCCAGCGTGCGCCGGCAAAGGGCCTTATCGGCAATGGAGCGGCGAATGCCCCCCTCCGGCGCAAAGCGTCCCGTCAGCGCCATCAGCCAGCGCACCGGCGCATGACGGGTGATCCGCAGCATGGTTTCGAACCGGCCTTGGTATTCCTGCGGAATGACCAGCCGTTCCATGCAGGCCGAGATGAGCACGAGCGACCGGCAACGCGCCGGATGGCGGGCTGCGAAAAGGATCGCCGAGGGACCGCCGCCGGAGACGGCGACGACATCGACCGTATCGATGCAGAGATAATCGAGGAGAGCGGCATAAAGATCCGCCTGCTCCTCCGGCGAGCGCCCCGTTTCAAGGCGGGTGCCGAGATAGCCGGGACGCGACGGAGCGAGAATGCGGCGCGCCGGCCAGTCGCCGAAAGCGGCCATGGCCAGCAACAGGGCCTGATCGAAACCGCCGAGCGCGCCATGCAGGGCAAGCAGCGGCGGGCCGCCGCCGACATCGGCATATTCCAGCCGACCCGCCGGCAGATCGGCAAAATGCGGGCGTGCGGCATCAAGCCTTGCCTTGACCGGCAGGGCCGAAAGCGGAGCTCGGGCCATCAGCGTGCTCCCGAAACAGGCGAAGGTGCAAGGCGGATGAGCGCCAGCGCATCCGGTGGCGGCTGGCGTTCGACCCGGCGGTAGACCCGGCAATCGGTGGAGCGGGAAAGAAGCCGCTGGTTGACCATTTCGCGGCGCAGCAGCGCATGGTCGCCGAAGGCGTGGCGGCGTTTCAGGAGGTCGTTGACCTGCCGCTCGTCCATTTCCTCGCCGGCCGGAAACGCCGACCACAGCCGCCAGAGGCAGAGCTGCTGCAGGCTGGTCTTGGCCGGCCAGCGGGCGAGCACGCCCGCGGCATCGAAGCAGCGGGCGGCGACCTCGACCTTCTGGAAATCGACCGCCGGCGCTTCCGCGACCGGCTCGGCCATGCGGCCTTCGGCGGCTCTTGCCGCCTTGAGGTGCTGGTAATTGCGATAGCCCGCCGCGCGCGACAGGATGTTCAGGATCTCGACATGGCCGGGCTTTTCCGCGCGGGCGTCGAGCTCCCGCTTGATCGTGCGGGCAAGGGCCGAAAGATCGGGTGCCTCATAGGCATGAATGATACGCGACATCGTCTTTTCCTCGATATCGTGCCCAAAAACCAGGCCGGGAGAACCAGGATGGCCGGTGGTCACCGTCTTCCGACTGGGCACGGGAAAAGTGGCTGTCGTCGAAATCGAGAATTCAGGTTTAGCTCCCCTTGCGGGGCGGTGACGCCTGGGTGAACTGCTGACCCTTGGCGAGCTTCATAAATTCCCCGTCCCTCGAAGTCAACGAGCGCGGCATTTCCATCATCAGAATTCATGCGCGGATCAATCCGACACGGCTTTTCATCCCCCATCCCACCGGATAGCCTCCGGCCCAAACCGAACAGGGGAAGAGATCATGCTGAGAATCTACGGCGTCTACAAATCGCGCGCGACGCGCACATTCTGGCTCGCGGGCGAACTCGACCTCGCCTTCGAGCACGTGCCGGTGATCCAGGCCCGCAAGCTTGCCGATCCGCTGGCGCCGGGCGCAAGGCTGAACACCCGTTCGCCGGAATTCCTGGCGGTCAATCCCATGGGGGCCATTCCCTCCATCGACGATGACGGGCTGAAGCTCCATGAAAGCCTCGCGATCAACCTCTACCTCGCCAAGAAGCATGGCGGTCCGCTTGCGCCGAAGGATCTCACCGAGGACGCGCTGATGACCCAATGGTCGTTCTTCGCGGCGACCGAGATCGAGCTGAACGCGCTGAAGATCTCGACGGCCAATGCCGAAGGACGCCTCGGCACCGATGCCGGCAAGGCGGAGGCCGATGCCGTCAGCCGCCTGTTGAAGCGCTCCTTCGGCGTGCTGGAACAGCAGCTTGCCGCCCAAGACTATCTCGTCGGCGGCCGCTTCACCGTCGCGGACCTGAACGTTGCGGAAATCGTCCGCTACGCCCAGCCCTATCAGCCGCTGATGGAAGAGCACCCGCATGTTACCGCATGGCTGAAGCGCTGCCAGGATCGCCCGGCCTTCAAGGCCATGTGGCAGACCCGCGCCGACGAACAGGAATAAGGGCCTCCCTCCTTCCAAACCGGAAAGAGGAGGTCTTCCGGCCTGCTTCGGAGCGCTGGCGAGCGCCTTTTCGAACATATCCTTGTGTCCGCCGACGCTCCCCCAAGGTCGTCATTCCGGCCTAGGGCCGGAAACCTGCGCGATCAAGTCCTTGATCGCAAAAGAGTCTTTTGCGCGATGGACATCGCGCTGCACAATGCCGGAACAAGTCCGGCATGACGGAGAAGGGAGCCTCGACGATCAATACGAGACTTTGTCAGCAAGCTGAGGGAGGCCTTTGGTCCTCCCTCGCCTTTTATCCGACCAAGGCCTTACCTCGCCTTCCACAGGCAGACGGTAACACTCAGGCGCAGCCCGGCACGTCCTCCAGCCGGTACCAGACCGGAATGCCGCGTTCGGTCGCGATCCGCACGTCGTTATCCGCCCCCTTGGAAGCGCCCGGCAGGCGCAGCACGCCCTCGCAAAGTTGAAGCAGACGGCCCGCGACCGGATGGAATATCTCCTCGTAGAGATCGTCGCCAACGCTCTTTCCACCCGCCGCATGCCAGACCGGCAGCGCCACCCACTCCCCGATCATCGGCACGTGACCGGCCCTGAACAGGGCATGGGACGGCGCCTCAAGACGCTTCAGGTTCTCGGTCATCTTCGCGGGATCATCCCCCGTTCCCGACCGGTAGGGACCTGCAATCAAGATCAGCATTTCGTGCTCCTTTCATGTCGCATTGCTGAAACATGCGCGAATCTGCACGAATTTTCTGGAATGTCGACTCATTTTGCGTATTATCGTGCATATTCACAGACAAACACGCAGAAAGCCGCATGCTTACCGATCAACGCCGTGCCCATATCCTCGAAACCCTGCGGCTGACAGGTCGCGCGCTGGCAAGCGAACTCGCCCGCGAACTCTCCGTCTCCGAGGATACGATCCGGCGGGACTTGCGCGACATGGCGATGGCGGGATTGCTGCGGCGGGTGCATGGCGGGGCGCTGCCTGTTTCCCCCGACCTGCCGGATTTCTCGGCCCGGCAAAGCGTCTCCACGGAGGAGAAGTCCTCGCTCGGCGCGCGCGCGGCAGCCCTGGTAAAGCCGGGGCAGATGATCTTCCTCGACGGCGGCACGACGACGGCGGAAATCGCCCGGCGATTGCCGAAGGACATGCCGCTGACCGTCGCCACCCATTCGCCGACGATTGCCGCCGAATTCGAACACCACCGGCAGATCGAGGTGATCCTGATCGGCGGGCGGCTCTACAAGCATTCCATGGTGGCGGTCGGTGCAGCGGCGATGGCGGCCATCGACGAGATCCGCCCCGACATCTTCTTCCTCGGGGTTACCGCCGTGCATCCCTCACACGGTCTCTCGACCGGCGATTTCGAGGAAGCCGCAATCAAGCGGCATATCCTGACGGCGAGCGCCGAAACCTACGTGCCGGTGACCGAAGAGAAGATCGGGGCTCTCTCTCCCTGCTTGATCGCACCGCTCTCGAAGGTCGCCGGCCTGATCGTGCCCTCGGGCATGGGTCTAGAACGGCTTGCGCCCTATCGCGAGCTGGGCGCGGAGGTGATCGAGGGCTGAGACCGCAAGAACCTCAATCCCCCGTGCCGGTCAGAGCATATCTCGATGGCGGACGTCCGACGAAGCGGGTGAAGGCGGTGCTGAAGGCGCTGGCGGAGCGGTAGCCGACCCGTTCGGCGATTTCCTGAACGCCGATATCGCCCTTCATGAGAAGGTTTCTCGCCAGCGTCATCCGCCAGGAAATCAGGTACTCCATGGGGGCGATCCCCATGGCGCGGCGGAAGCGCTTGAAGAATGCGGACCGGGAGAGCGCGGCTTCGCTTGCCAGTTGCTCCAGCGTCCATTCCCGGGTCGGATCTTCGTGAAGCAGGCGGATGACAGGGGCGAGGCGCTCATCGCCGAGACCGCGCAGGATGCCGTGGGGTGCCGCCTCGCCCGAAGTCGAGCGCAGGGTCTCAAGGAGCAGCACTTCCAGCAGGCGGGCGAGGATCATCTCGCGCGCCGGCCTTTCGTTTCGGGCTTCGTCGGTCACGAGGCCGACGAGGGCCGACAGCCTTTCGTCTCCGCGGATATGAAAGAACCTCGGCAACAGCGAGAGGAGCAGTTTCGCATCCGGCGAGCCGAAGGAGAAATGGCCGACCAGCAGCCGCGCATTGGCGGGCGCATGGGGATCGCCGTGCCGGATCTCGCCTGGAAGCCGGGTGATCGTGCGCGGGTCCACCGTCTCATCCAGCGTCTCCCCGCTGCCCGACATGGTGAAGTTGCACATGCCGGGAACCAGCACGAAATCGCCCGCGCGCAGATCGACCGGGGCCTCGCCTTCCACCGCAAGGCGGGACGCGCCCTCGATCACCACGCAATAGAACGGGTTCCCCGGCCCGTCGCGGGTGACGCTCCAGACGCCGCCGCCGCTGACCGCTTTCGAAAGCCCGGCACTCGGCTGCAGCAACGTGACCATCTCGGCAAGCGGATCGCTCAAACGACACTCCTGATAACGTATGATGGACGATGCATTATGTATCGCATCCTCCATACGGTCTAGCCTTCTTTCCTCCGAGACTGAAAAGGAAGACAAGCATGAAGACCGTTCTCATCACCGGGACATCCTCCGGGTTCGGGCTGGAGGCCGCGAAACTCTTTATCGACAAAGGCTGGAGGGTCGTCGCGACCATGCGCACACCGCGCGCCGACATCCTGCCTCCTTCGGAAAACCTCGATATCCTCGCACTCGACGTCACGGACGCCGAGAGCATCCGCAAGGCGGTCGAAGCAGCCGGCCCGATCGACGTTCTGGTGAACAATGCCGGCATCGGCTGGCTGAATGCCGTCGAGGGAACGCCGATGGACATCGTGCGCGATCTCTTCGAGACGAATACCTTCGGCACCATCGCGATGACGCAGGCGGTCCTTCCGCAGTTCCGGGAGCGCAGACAAGGGGTCGTCATCAACGTGACGTCGAGCGTGACGCTGATGCCGCTGCCGCTGCTGTCGGTCTACACCGCCAGCAAGGCCGCCGTGAATGCCTTCACGGAGAGTGCCGCGCTGGAACTCGAACCCTTCAACGTGCGCATGAAGATCGTCCTGCCCGGACGCGCGCCCGCGACGAGCTTCGGCGACACGGCTCGATCCAGAATTCAGCAACAGGGCGGTTTTCCGGAGGCCTATGGCTCCGTGGTCAAGTCCGTCTTCGCCAAATGGGAGGAACAGGCAGACGCGGAAATCACCCATGCCGATGACGTGGCTCAGGCCATCTGGCGCGCCGCGACCGATCCGTCGTCGCCCATGCGCATCCCTGCGGGCGCCGATGCGGTTGCGCTGGCCGGATAGGGAGAAGTCAGCGCCGGAACGAAAACGGGCTAATCTGCCGCTGGCTTTGCCCCACCCCGGCCGACCGGGGTCGAGCCGCGTGTCTCGACCCGTTCTTCGACCTCCCGCAGGCGGGGAGAGGGAATGGAACCGTCGCGGCATATCCCTTCTCCCCGTTCACGGGGAGAAGGTAGCGGCAGCCGGATGACAGGCTGGCCAGCGAGGAGCCGAGAAACAAAACCTCAGTCGAACAGCACGTTGGTAACCCGCACGTCGCCGACATGCAGGCCGATCCAATTGTGCATGGCGTGGTTGGCCATGGCCATCAGGGCGGCGTGTTCGGCGCTGTGCTTGTCGAAATAGCGGGCGAGAAGGGCGGCGATCATGCTTTCGGCGGCGCGGCTCGAGCCATCCTCGCACTTGACCGCGAGGGAAAGCCCCTGTTCGGGAAGAATGGCGCAGAACACGCCTTCCGCGCCGGTCTTGGCGAAGATCCTGCCGGGCGCGACCTGCATCAGCCGGGTGCAGAAACGGCCGGTGCCGGCGACATAGAAGGGTTCGGCCATGCAGGCCTCGATCAGGCGTTTCGCGGCGGCGGCGCGCTGCGGCCCGATGCCCTTGCCGGTCGCCATCTTGGCAAAGCCGCGGGCGAGGCCGACCAGCGGCACGGCATAGGTCGGGATCGAGCAGCCGTCGGTGCCGCAATTGTCGCGCGAGAGCGGCGTTCCGGTCAGGTCGGCCATCACGGCGCGAATTTCCACCTGCAGCGGATGCTCATAACCGGCATAGCCGCGCGGATCGTCGCCGGCATGGCAGCAGGCGCAGATGAACCCGGCATGCTTGCCGGAGCAGTTATTGTGAAGCGCGCTCGGCTTGTCGAGCGTGCGGGCCTGATGGATCAGCACCTTCTGTTCGAACGACCAATGGGCTCCGCATTCGAGCACGCTTTCGTCCCGCCCGGCTCGCTTCAGCATGGAGGCGGCAAGTGCCGCATGCTCGTCTTCGCCGGAATGGGAGGAGCAGGCCAGCGCCAGTTCCTTCTGGCCGAAGCCATAGGCATCGGCGGCACCGCTTTCGACCAGCGGCAGCGCCTGCATGGCCTTGCAGGACGAACGGGGAAAGGTCGGCGTCTCGATCGCGCCGGCGGAATAGACGACCTTGCCGTCGCCATCCACCACCACGGCGAGACCGCGATGGCGGCTCTCGACCAGCTTGCCGCGGGTGACTTCAACGGTGACGGGGTGGTGCATGGCGTGGCTCCCTGATTTGCGCTTTTGCAGCTTCTTACAGCATGTCGCGCAAAAGTGCGCAGCGATTTTGCGACAACGATATGCGGGTAGAAAGGAAGCGGAAGTGCGTTCGGGCAATACGGTCGCGGTGCGCGACGACAGACCAGAGGGGGATGGCCAGGAGGATCGTCGCCTCGGGTGTCGTGCGATGCCGGAGCTTGCACAGGAAGCGGGACGGAGGCGCGGCGGCAAGAGTGCAAAAACAAAAAGAGCCGCGCGAGGCGGCTCTCCATGAGGTTTAGTCCGCTGCGGACCCGGATCATGAAACACGATCCGAAGGAAGGTTGGTCAGGCCGAGGGCTGCCCCGTCAAAACCGACACCTTTCCCATGTCAGCAACAAAGACCGAAATCTCACTAGACATTGGATCACCTTCCTTTCTCTACGTTGACCATAGTCAAAAGGTAGGTGCGTCGATGCCGATCCGCAAGGCACGTTGTGTAACGCGGACCGGGCATAAGTGAGTTGCAAACGGACGGCGAGGCCTTATCATGCGCAGGCCTGACAAAATCGCGTCGGGCCAGAAGCGGTCACCGCCACTCCCTTCCCTCGCCGTTACGCCAGTTTCAGGACGATCTTGCCGATGTGTTTCGAGCTTTCCATCAGGCGGTGGGACTCGACCACCTGATCGAAGGGTAATACCGAATGGATGACGGGGGCGACCTTGCCGGCCTCGATCAGCGGCCAGACCTCGGCCACGAGTTCGTCGCGAATGCCGCGCTTTTCCTCCGCCGTGCGGGGGCGCATGGTGGAGCCGGTCACGGTGAGCCGCTTGACCATGATCGGGGTGAGATCGACCTTTTCCGCCAGCGAGCCGCCAAGGAAGGCGATGATCGAGAGGCAGCCGTCCTTGGCGAGGCTGGAGAGGTTCTTCTGGAAATAGGCGGCACCGATCATATCGAGGATGGCGTCGACCCCGCGCCGGCCGGTTTCCTCCTTGATGACCTCGACGAAATCCTCCTCGCGATAGTTGATGGCGCGTTTCGCCCCGAGGTCGAGGCAGGCCTGACACTTTTCCGCCGAGCCGGCCGTGGCGAAGACTTCGGCGCCGAAGGCCTTCGCAAGCTGGATCGCGGTCGTGCCAATGCCTGACGTGCCGCCATGGATGAGGACGGTCTCGCCTTCCGTCAGCCCCGCCATCTGGAAGAGGTTCGCCCAGACGGTGAAGAAGGTTTCGGGAAGGGCCGCGGCCTTCACCGCATCATAGCCCTTGGGAAAGGGCAGCGCCTGACCGGCCGGAACCGCGCAATATTCGGCATAGCCGCCGCCATTCGCCAGCGCGCAGACCCTGTCACCGACGGAGAATTCATCGACGCCCTCGCCGAGCGCCACGACCTCGCCGGCGACTTCCAGCCCGAGGATGGGGCTTGCATCCTTCGGCGGCGGGTAGGTGCCCTGCCGCTGCGCGACATCGGGGCGATTGACGCCGGCCGCTTCGACCCTGACGAGGATTTCGCCGGCGCGGGGTATCGGCAGCGGGCCGGTCGCGAAGGTCATCGCCTCGGGAGCGCCGAAAAAGGGAAGATCGACGTAACGCATATTTGCAGGAAGCGACATCAACGGGTCTCCTAGGTTCTCGCGCAGGATGACAGGACATAGGACACGCCGAAGCGTCTGAAAAGGAGGCTCATTGCCGCGCGCGACAAATCGCGCTGCGGCGAGCATGACAATCGCGCAGACCGGGAGCAAGGCCGCCGTCGCAAGCGGGCGCGACCGGGCCCGCGAATGCGACCCGGCGGAAGGGCGGCCCGCCTGCTTTTTACGCTGCGGACTGCTCAGCCTTGAGAATTGAAGGCGTAGAGCTCGGGGAAGGGATAATAGCGAAGCCGCTTGTCGCGGCAGCGGAAGTCGGTCTTGCTCGCGCCCAGGATGCGGCCGTCCCTGAAGGAGACACCGAGTATTGTCGGAATTTCAATCCCTCGCTGGGAGCTCCCACGAAGGCAGAAGGCATAGGTCTTCGTCGGCGGATCGAGAAGCACCACACTCGAGATCTTCGGATCGTAGATGTTGCGGGCGTTGAAAGCCCCGGCTTCGAACGCCTTGATAACGGCCCTGCGCAGCGCCGGAGACGGAGGCACCTGGGAATCGGCGACGGATTGCGGAGCGCTACTCTGGCAGCCGGCAAGCAAAAGCAGCCCGAGAACGGGCAAAAATCGTTTCAACATCAATATACCCCACCAAATAAGACCCGTTTCAGCGATACTCGCTCCAACGTATCATATCAAGGCAAAATACACTCATAAGGATATATTAGAATTCGGAAATTTGGTGCGATGCACCGCAGGAAAAATACCTTACTCCTCCAGAGAACCGAAGGCCCTAATCACCAGGCCCGTTTCGCTTTCCTTGGCCCTCTTCTTGAGTTCGGCGATTTCGGCGCCGAGCCGGTTGATGTCGTCGATCACGAACCCCTTCGGCAGTTCGAGAACGCCGATAGAGCAGCGCATCAGCGGGAAATCCCGCTCGCGGCCATGGCGATCGTAACCGCGAATGCGACCGGCACCGCGGTCGTCTTCGGAATAGAGCTCGACCACGTCGTCGTGGAAGTCCGAAAGCAGCCGGTCGAGGATTTCGGTCAGTTCCTCGCGGCTCCAGTCGCGCACGCCGATGAAGAAATCGTCGCCGCCGACATGGCCGAGGAAATCGCCTTCCGAGAAGAAATAACGGCGCAGAAGTGCGGCAAACAGGCTGATGGCGTGATCGCCCATCTGGAAGCCGTAATGGTCGTTGAACGGCTTGAAGTTGTCGAAGTCGCAATAGCAGAGATGCCGGTCGTCGTCGCCGTCGCGACCGCTGTCCTGCATGAAATCGCGAATGGCGCGGTTGCCCGGCAGGCTCGTCAGCGGGTTCTGGTCCTGCGCCGTCTTCAGCTGTTTCTCGTTGATGATGCGGATCAGCGAGGCGGCGGAGACGACGCCGGCATAACGCATGTTTTCCGTCAGGATGACACAGTCGTTGCCGTCCATGTTGGCGAAGATCGTCATCAGGCGCTCGGCATCGGCGTCGAGACCGACAATCGGAGCGCGGTCGACGAAATGCGAGATGGAGCGCTCGTAGACCTTGTTCTTCAAGAGGTCGCGACCGAAGGGCTGGTAGATGTATTCCTTCAGGTGGAATTCGTTGATGATGCCGCGCGGCTCGCCATTGGCATTGAGCACCGGGAAGAAGGACTGGCGCGGATTGCGGCGGAAGAGATCGAAGACGCTGTCGATGCTCTCGTGTTCGAAGACGGTCGGCAGACGCTCGATCTGCTTGCGGATCAGCACCTCGTCGAGCGACTGGGTCGAGCGGCGAACCTTGCCGATGTCCTGCAGATGGGGAAAGGCGGGCTTCAGCTCGTTGAGCAGCGTGGTGGGCCGGGCGATGAACCAGCCCTGCACCAGATCGACGCCGAATTCCCGGCAGGCGATGAATTCCGCTTCCGTCTCGATGCCCTCGGCGATCACCCGGACGCCGAGCACGTGGCAGAAGTTGACGATGTTCTTGACCAGATGCCGCTTGCGCGGATTGCTGTCCATGTCGGCGACGAAATGCCGGTCGATCTTCACATAGTCGACGGGGAAATCGCAAAGCAGCTTCATCTCGCCGTGGCCGACGCCGAAATCGTCGATCGCCAGCTTGAAGCCGGATTTCCTGAGCCGCGCCACCAGACCGGAGAATTCCGGCACGGAGGTGTTGTCGAAACGCTCGGACAGCTCGAAGCAGACCGAGGACGGCGGGATGTTCGCCTTTCTCAGATGTTCGAGAATGCTGTCGACGAGATGGTCGCCCTCGGGGATCAGGCGGACATCGAGATTGAGAAAGAGCGTGGTGTCGGAAAAATCCGGAAGGGTGGCGAACTTCGCCAGCGCCCGGCTGGCGACCATCTGCTCCAGCGGCAGCAGCTGGTGGCTGGCGGCCGCCTGGTCGAGGATATCGAGCGGGGTTTCGAAACCGATCCGCTCATGACCGCGCATCAGGGACTCGTATCCGAAAACGGCGCCGGTACCGACTTCGACAATGGGTTGAAAGGCATTTTCGATGACGAGCTTGGCAAGCGCCAGCAGCTGGTCATTGGCGAAGCGACGCAAAACACCCGCTTCCACCACAGCGCCCGGGACCATTTATTTCTTCTCCAAACCTGTTTGTTTTTATAGGGGTCAGTCTGGTCCGCACTTCGTCAAGAAAACCTTTCCCGAACGTGAATGCTGTATGAAACTTTTGTGACACAAGTCACGTCACCGCTCCGATGACGGAGGAAGGCATCAACGCCTGAGGGCAAGGCCGAGAGCAACCATCGACCAGCCCTGGACGATGAGATCGATCGCAAGGAACAGGCCGAGTATCCAGAGGCTGTTGACCGGCCAGCCAATCGCGATGATGACACCGGCAAGGGCGGTAACCACGCCGCTCAGCACGATCCAGCCCCATCCGCCGGCGCCCTTCAGCCCGAAGCCCACCCACAGCCGGACAAGACCGGCAACGATCAGGGCGGCGCCGATCAGCAGCGTCAGGATGGCCGAGGCAAGCAGCGGATTGGAAAAGGTCATGAAGCCGGCCAGCAGGTAGAGCACCCCGCTCAGGGCCCAGAACAAAACGCTTTCCCATCCCCGCACCTGAAAGGCGTGGGCGAGATGCAGAATCCCGCCGACCAGCATCAGGGCGCCGATGTAATAGACCGAGGCGACGGTGGCGAGAAAGAGATTGGCGAGCGCGATACCGCCGAGGATCAGCGTGAGGACGCCCAGCGCCATCAGCCATCCCCACTTGGCGCGCAATTCGGAAAAACGGACAGGCCTGGTTTCGTCAAGCATCGCGGCACCTCGTTTTTAATCAATTGACCTGATAACCTACACTCGCGCTTTCAAACTCTCGTGACAATAGAAGACTTTAAATAGCGCCCGAAAGCGGCGGGGACAGATCGAAGGGTGGCGCATTTTTTATTGATTGATGAGTCAATCAAAAATAAACTGCCGGCATCACGACGGGAAACCGGGAAGGACCATGCATGCCGAAAATCGGGATGGAACCGGTGCGCCGCAAGGCGCTGGTCGATGCTGCGCTGCGCGCCATCGGCCATCACGGCTCGCTTTCCGTCACCATGTCGGAGATCGCCCGGCAGGCGGGCGTGTCGCCGGCGCTGGCGCATCACTATTTCGGCTCCAAGGAACAATTGCTGATCGAAACCGTGCGGGCGCTGCTGCGACAGTTGCGGGCGGATGCCGTCACCCTGCTCCGCCAGGCACGGACACCGCGCGAGCGGCTTTCGTCCGTCATCCGGGTGAGCTTCCACGCCGACCAGTTCGCCGACGAGACGGTGGCGGCCTGGCTTGCCTTCTACGTCGAGGCACAGCGTTCGGAAGAGGTCCGCCGGCTCCTGGAAATCTATGCGCGCCGGCTCAACTCCAATCTGCTTTCGGCGCTGAGACCGCTTGCGCCAGCCGATGACGCAGGCCGCATCGCGGAGGGCGCAGCCGCGATGATCGACGGGCTCTACATCCGGCAAAGTCTGAGGTCGGCGCCTTCAAGCATCGAGGCGTCGGTGGCGCTGGTCGAGGATTATATCGAGGGGCAGATCAAAGTATCGCGAGGCGGGAAAGCATGAAAATGCATCGCCGGGTCGATATGTGCGAGGGGTGTCACCAGACGGCACGCAACAAGAATACCGGGGAACGAAGCCAGTGACGCAAAAGCCGAACATTCTCATCATCATGGTCGACCAGCTCAACGGAAAGTTCTTTCCCGACGGGCCGGCGGACTTCCTGCATGCGCCGCATCTCAAGGCGCTGGCCGCCCGTTCCGCGCGGTTCCGCAACAACTATACGTCCTCGCCGCTCTGCGCCCCTGCCCGCGCCTCCTTCATGGCGGGACAGCTGCCGTCGCGCACGCGGGTCTATGACAACGCCGCGGAATATGTCTCGTCGATCCCGACCTTTGCCCATCACCTGCGCCGCGCCGGCTATTACACGGCACTATCGGGCAAGATGCACTTCGTCGGGCCGGACCAGTTGCACGGTTTCGAGGACCGGTTGACCACCGACATCTATCCGGCCGATTTCGGCTGGACCCCGGATTACCGCAAGCCGGGCGAACGCATCGACTGGTGGTATCACAACATGGGATCGGTGACGGGCGCCGGCGTGGCCGAGATCACCAACCAGATGGAATATGACGACGAGGTCGCCTTCCTCGCGAACCAGAAGATCTACCAGCTTTCCCGCGAAAACGACGACAGCGACCGCCGCCCCTGGTGTCTCACCGTTTCCTTCACCCATCCGCACGACCCCTATGTCGCCCGCCGCAAATACTGGGACCTCTACGAGGACTGCGAATATCTGATGCCGGAAATCGGCATGCTGGCAAAACAGGACCCGCATTCCGAACGCATCCTGAAATCCTGCGACTATGCGAGCTTCGACATCAACGACGAGAACGTGCGCCGCTCGCGGCGGGCCTATTTCGCCAATATCAGCTATCTCGACGACAAGGTGGGCGAGCTGATCGACACTTTGGCCCGCACGCGCCAGCTCGACGACACGCTGATCTTTTTCTGCTCCGACCATGGCGACATGCTGGGCGAGCGGGGGCTGTGGTTCAAGATGAACTTCTTCGAGGGGTCCGCCCGCGTGCCGCTGATGATCGCCGGCCCCGGCGTGACGCCCGGCCTGCATGTCGCACCGACCTCGAACCTCGACGTGACGCCGACGCTGTGCGATCTCGCCGGCATTTCCATCGACGCGATCATGCCGTGGACCGATGGCATCAGCCTCAAGGGCATGATCGACGGCGAGGAGCGCGTCGCTCCCGTGCTGATGGAATATGCGGCGGAGGCTTCTTACGCGCCGCTCGTCGGCATTCGCGAGGGCAAGTGGAAATACATCCATTGCGAACTCGATCCGGAACAGCTCTTCGATCTGGAGGCCGATCCGCTGGAGCTTACGAACCTCGCCGCCGAACCGGCCTATACGCAAGTTCTCGCCGGCTTCCGCGCCAAGCGCGAGGCCCGCTGGAACATGGCCGAATTCGACGCCGCCGTGCGCGAGAGCCAGGCGCGGCGCTGGGTGGTCTACGAAGCGCTCAGAAACGGCGCCTACTTCCCCTGGGATTACCAGCCTTTGCAGAAGGCGTCCGAGCGCTACATGCGCAATCACATGAACCTCGACAATCTCGAGGAATCCAAACGCTATCCGCGCGGAGAGTGACCATGCTGACAGTCTGGGGCCGGAGAACATCGATAAACCTGCAGGCGGTGATGTGGACGATCGCAGAGCTCGGTCTCGAGTATCGGCGGATCGACGCCGGCTTCACCTATGGCGTAAACGACACGCCCGAATTCCTGGCGATGAACCCCAACGGTCTTGTGCCCGTGCTCAAGGACGGCGACGATGAGCCGCTTTTCGAAAGCGCCGCCATCGTGCGTTATCTGGCCAGCAGATACGGCACCGGTCCGTTCTGGCCCGAAGACCTGTCGGCGCGCGCGCAGGTCGACAAATGGGCGGAATGGTCGAAGGTGACCGTCGGGACGCTGTTTCTCGATCGCATCTTCGTGCCGCTTATCCGCACGCCCTCTGCGAAGCGCAACCCGCAGGCGATTGCCGAAGCGGTCGCGCTGCTCATGAAACGACTCGCCATCGCCGAGGCACAGTTCAGCAAGCACGACTTCCTTGCAGGCAACGAGCTTACCGTTGCCGACATCATGTTCGGCCAGTTGCTTTATCGTTACTATGATCTCGACATCGAGCGCGCCGACCTGCCCAAGCTGAAAGCCTATTACGCCCGGCTTTGCGAGCGCCACGCCTATCGCGAGCACGTGATGGTCAATTTTGACGAAGTGAGAGTTAAAGAATGAAAGCCCAGCCCCCTGCCTCCCATTTCATCGACGGCGAATATGTCGAGGATACCGATGGCGCTGTCATCGAGAGCATCTATCCGGCGACCGGCGAGGTGATCGCCAAGCTGCATGCGGCAACGCCCGCCATCGTCGAGAAGGCGATTGCGTCTGCCAAGCGCGCGCAGAAGGAATGGGCGGCGATGAGCCCGATGGCGCGCGGCCGTATCCTCAAGCGCGCCGCCGAGATCATCCGCGAGAAGAACCGCGAGCTTTCCGAGCTCGAAACGCTCGACACCGGCAAGCCGATCCAGGAAACCATCGTCGCCGACCCGACCTCGGGCGCGGACGCCTTCGAATTCTTCGGCGGCGTCGCACCCGCCGCCATGAACGGTTCGCACATTCCTCTCGGCGGCGACTGGGCCTATACCAAGCGCGTGCCGCTCGGCGTCTGCGTCGGCATCGGCGCATGGAACTATCCGCAGCAGATCGCCTGCTGGAAGGGCGCGCCCGCCCTCGTCGCCGGCAATGCCATGGTGTTCAAGCCTTCGGAAACGACGCCGCTCGGCGCGCTGAAAATCGCCGAAATCCTGATCGAGGCCGGCCTGCCGAAGGGCGTCTACAACGTCATCCAGGGCGACCGCGACACTGGCCCGCTGCTTGTCAACCACCCCGACGTCGCCAAGGTGTCGCTGACCGGATCGGTTCCGACCGGCCGCAAGGTGGCGGCGGCCGCTGCCGGCGGACTGAAGCATGTGACGATGGAACTCGGCGGCAAGTCGCCGCTGATCGTGTTTGACGACGCCGATGTCGAAAGCGCGATTTCCGGCGCCATGCTCGGCAACTTCTATTCGACCGGACAGGTCTGCTCGAACGGCACCCGCGTCTTCGTGCAGAAGGCTATCAAGGAAAAGTTCCTCGCCCGCCTGAAGGAACGCACCGAGGCGATCCTGATCGGCGATCCGCAGAAGGAAGAGACCCAGATGGGACCGATGGTTTCCTGGGCGCAGCGCGAAAAGGTTCTCGGCTATATCGAGAAGGGCAAGGCCGAGGGTGCTACGCTCATCACCGGCGGCGGCATCCCGAACAACGTTTCCGGCGAAGGCTATTTCGTCCAGCCGACCGTATTCGCCGACGTAACCGACGACATGACCATCGCACGCGAGGAAATCTTCGGGCCGGTGATGTGCGTGCTCGATTTCACCGATGAAGCGGAAGTGCTGGAACGCGCCAATTCCAGCGAATTCGGCCTCGCCGGCGGCGTGTTCACCGCCGACCTTTCCCGCGCCCACCGGGTGGTCGACCAACTCGAGGCCGGGACGCTGTGGATCAACACCTACAACCTCTGCCCGGTCGAAATCCCGTTCGGCGGCTCCAAGCAGTCCGGCTTCGGCCGCGAAAACTCGCTCGCGGCCATCGAGCACTATTCCGAACTCAAGACCGTCTATGTCGGCATGGGCAAGTGCGAGGCGCCGTATTGATTTGAATCCCCTCCCCAACCCCTCCCCACAAGGGGGAGGGGCTAGCCTGCCGCACACGGACCGCCCTTTCCGAAAGCTCTCAACGACGATGGGAAGCGAAGGGCGAGCCACGGGGTTAAGCCCTCCCCCTTGTGGGGAGGGTTGGGAGGGGTCTTCGCAAGAAATTCCAAGACTGGGATTAGGCTTATGAAACAGACAGAACTGATCTTGTTACGTGGGTTTCTTCCAGGTCAGGAAGAAGTATGCCGCATTGCCGATGAGATACAGAAATCGGCCCGTGCCGTATATCAGCATGAGGCAGGATGCGAGAAGCCAGAGCAAAACCAATACGCCGGAGACTCCACCGCCCGGCATGCCAGCAAACACCAGCGCAAGTATCCAGGCACCGAAGACAAGGTGGCTGCGAACGTGCAGCAACTGCCACGCAAGCACGCGTCGAAAGTCACTCCACAAGCTACTTTCGGCGTGCGGCTTGATCTTCGCACGCTCGGCTTCTGCCTCCAGCCGTTCGCCTTCGATCGCGTTCAGCTTTCGCAGCAGCTTATCCCGGAAGCCTTTCTCGGCCATTCGATGCGCGTACCCCTTGATGCGACTGTCTCCAAAGAGGTCGCATCGGCACGTCGGAATTTCAACCAAGACATGTCATCCAACGCCAATAATTTCAACCATGCCTAACAAAGCTTGAGCGGACCAAGACCATGCAAAACGCAGACTTCATCATCATCGGTTCCGGCTCGGCGGGTTCGGCCATGGCTTACCGGCTGTCGGAAGACGGCAAGCATACGGTCATGGTGCTCGAATATGGCGGCTCGGATGCCGGGCCGTTCATCCAGATGCCGGCGGCGCTCGCATGGCCGATGAGTATGAAGCGCTATAACTGGGGCTATCTCTCCGAGCCCGAGCCGAACCTCAACAACCGGCGCATCACCGCGCCGCGCGGCAAGGTGATCGGTGGTTCGTCCTCGATCAACGGCATGGTCTATGTGCGCGGGTCCGCGGAAGACTATACCCGCTGGGAAGAGGCCGGCGCGAAGGGCTGGGGCTATGCCGACGTGCTGCCCTACTTCAAGCGCATGGAAAATTCCCATGGCGGACAGGACGGCTGGCGCGGCACCGACGGTCCCTTGCACGTTCAGCGCGGGCCGGTGAAAAACCCGCTGTTCAAGGCCTTCGTCGAGGCCGGCAAGCAGGCGGGTTTCGAGACCACGGAAGACTATAACGGCGAGAAACAGGAAGGCTTCGGCCTGATGGAGCAGACCATCTGGAAGTCGCGCCGCTGGTCCGCCGCCAATGCCTATCTGAAGCCGGCGCTGAAGCGTCCGAATGTCCAACTGGTGCGCTGCTTCGCCCGCAGGGTGGTGATCGAGAACGGTCGTGCGGTCGGCGTGGAAATCGAGCGCAACGGAAAGATCGAAGTAGTGAAGGCGAACCGCGAGGTGATCGTCGCGGCATCGTCGTTCAACTCACCGAAGCTGCTGCTGCTCTCCGGCATCGGGCCGGCCGCACATCTGAAGGAGATGGGCATCGAGGTGAAGCTCGACCGTCCCGGCGTCGGCGCCAATCTGATGGACCACATGGAGTTCTATTTCCAGCAGGTCGCGACCAAGCCGGTCTCGCTCTATTCCTGGCTGCCGTGGTTCTGGCAGGGGGTCGCCGGCGCGCAATGGCTGTTTTCCGGCACCGGTCTCGGCGCCTCCAACCAGTTCGAATCTTGCGCCTTCGTACGCTCGGCGCCGGGCGTCAAGCAGCCCGACATCCAGTATCACTTCCTGCCTGTCGCGATCTCCTATGACGGCAAGGCGGCGGCCGACAGCCATGGTTTCCAGGTGCATGTCGGCTACAACCACTCGAAGTCGCGCGGCAGCGTGACGCTCCGGTCGTCCGATCCGATGGCCGATCCGGTGATCCGCTTCAACTACATGAGCACCGAGGAGGATTGGGTGAAGTTCCGCCACTGCGTGCGGCTCACCCGCGAGATCTTCGGCCAGAAAGCCTTCGATCCCTATCGCGGCTCGGAAATCCAGCCGGGCGAACATGTGCAGACAGACGAGCAGATCGACGAATTCCTGCGCGAGCATCTGGAAAGCGCCTATCACCCCTGCGGCACCTGCAAGATGGGTTCGAAGGACGATCCGATGGCTGTGGTCGACCCGGAATGCCGCGTGATCGGCATCGAAGGCCTGCGCGTCGCGGACTCCTCGATCTTCCCGGATATCACCTACGGAAACCTCAACGGCCCCTCGATCATGACCGGCGAAAAGGCCTCCGACCATATCCTGGGCAAGCAGCCCCTGCCCCGCTCCAACCAGGAGCCGTGGATCAACCCACGCTGGGAGACGAGCGACAGGTAAACCGACAAAAGCCGTCATCGACGGGCGACGGCACTTGTCTTCTGCCAAGTCGAAAGTCTAAGGCTAAAGGACTGCGCCCGGCCAGCGAGTATATAAATTGCTTCAGCGCCCCGGCGCCGCAATTTCCGCTCCGCCGAGACGCAAAGCCCATGCCCAACAATTACAGAAAATCGAAGCTGCTGCGGCGTTCCCTCGTGATGTGGGGTTCCTGGCGGGTATGGAAGCCGCGCGCCGTGTTCTGGGCGGGGGCGTTCGCGATCGGCATCATCTCGGTTGCCTTCGCCAAGCTCGCCGATGGCGCGCAACATCTGTTCCACGGCGTGCTCAATGCGGGACAATGGTCGTTCCTGCTGCCGCTTGTCCTGACGCCGCTCGGTTTTGCTCTCTGTTCCTGGCTGGCGGTCACGGTCTTTCCAGCATCGCAGGGCTCCGGCATTCCGCAGGCTATCGCCGCGCGGCATCTGCGTGGCGATGAGGAACGCAGTCGATTGCTTTCGCTCAGGCTCGTGCTCGGCAAGATCCTGCTGACGGTGAGCGGGCTCTTCTTCGGCGCATCGATCGGGCGCGAGGGGCCTACGGTTCAGGTCGGGGCTTCCATCATGCTTCTCTCCGCCCGTATCGGCGGAATGGCGCAGGCTCAAGGCCTCATCCTCGCCGGTTCGGCCGCCGGCATCGCCGCCGCCTTCAACACGCCGCTTGCCGGCATCGTCTTCGCCATCGAGGAAATGGGGCGCACCTACCAGTCGCGGGCGAACAGCCTTGTGCTGACCGCCGTGATCCTTTCCGGCATCTCGGCGCTCGGGCTTGTCGGCAGCTACACCTATTTCGGCGCAACCTCGCTTTCGGTCGGAACGGCGCGCGAATGGTTCGCCGTCATTGCCTGCGGCGTTATCGGCGGCGCGTTCGGCGCGATGTTTTCGGCAGGCGCGCTTCGACTGTCGCAACAGATCAAGCGATGGGTGCAGACGGCCCCGCTGAAGCGCAGCGTGGCCATTGCTGCCGGTTGCGGGCTACTCGTCGCCGTCATCGGAGTAGCGGCCGGCGGGAGCACCTTCGGGACAGGATATGAGCAGGCACGCGGCGCGATCGAGGGCGATGCCCTACCTTACGGCTATTTCGCGGCCAAGCTCGCTGCAACCTTCCTGTCTATGGTTTCGGGCATTCCGGGCGGCATCTTCGCGCCGTCGCTCTCAGTCGGCGCAGGGCTTGGCAGTAGCATCGGCCAGTTGCTCGGGGTCAGCATCGGGCTTGCCGCCGTGCTCGGCATGGCCGGTTACTTCGCCGGCGTGGTGCAGGCGCCGATGACGGCATTCGTCATCATCCTCGAAATGACGGACAGCCACGAAGGCATCATCAGCCTGATGGCCGCGGCCATGCTCGGCTACGTGACCTCGCGCATGATCTCGCGCGAACCGCTCTATCATGGCCTCTCCCGCGCCTGGATCGCCGAAGGCGTGCGCCTCAAGCGCGCACTGGCCAAGGCGGATAATGAAGCGACCTGAGCCGCGGGCGAGCTCTCATCAGCGCCGGCCTTACAGCGGAAAGGCTGATAAAACGCGTTCTGGCCCGGATAGAAGCGTTGGACGATCGTCGCCATAGCATTGAAAACCCTTGGCGTTTGGTCCAGATACCGAAAGGTCAATGTTAGAGAGAAAACGAATGAACACGACGAAGCGTAACCTCATTTCCCTTCTGATCGGTCTTGCCGTTGCAGGCGGAGCCATGGTGAAGGACAAGATGACGAACGCCGAATGGGTGGTCTCGCCAGAGCAGATCGCCGCAGCCAAAGCCCAGGGGAAGGTCGGTTTCGAGAGTTCACCAGGCACCGTTACCGTCCTGCCTATCCGCAGCGAGAAAGCCGACATCCTGCCGCTCACATGGGCGATCTTCGGGATTGCCGCTGCGGCAGCGTCCTTCGTCGTGCTCCGCCGCAAATCGGCGTGACATCTGGATCAGGTCTCGGTGACTTGATGCGAAACTTCGATTGAAACGGGAGCTGGTGCAGCAGAGGTCTTGATGTCCTTTGCCTGCCCGGTCTCCATGTTCTGGTAAAGGGCCGGTCCGAGACCGGCCTTTCTTATTTGGTACGCTGAGAGAGGTACGCCTTACTTCCGAAACAGCTTCCACCGCGTCGGGCGGAAGCGGATTTCGGCGCCGACGGCGACCGGGGCGTCGAGCGGCACTTCGACCTCCAGATGATATGGCTCGTGGCCCTCATTGGCGATGTCGATTTCCGCGATGCGCGTGCCTGCGAGACGGCGGCAGGCTGTTACCTTGCCGTAGAGCGACGTCTTGTCATCGCTGATTGCCACGTCCTGCGGGCGGAAGAACAGCTCCCCTGCGCCGTCAGTCCCCTGTTCGGAGATGCTGATCGGCTCGCCCTGGAACAGCACGGTATTGTCGCGGACGGTGACCGGAATATGGGAGGATTCGCCGATGAAAGAGAAGACGAAGGGCGAGTTCGGCGTGTCGTAGACGTCGTCGGCAGAGCCCACCTGTTCCACCTTGCCCTGGCTCATGACGACGACGCGGTCGGCAAGTTCGAGGGCCTCTTCCTGGTCGTGGGTGACGAAGAAGGTGGTGTGGCCGGTGCGATCGTGGAACTCGCGCAGCCAGCGGCGCAGTTCCTTGCGCACCTTGGCGTCGAGCGCCCCGAAGGGCTCATCGAGCAGCAGCACCGTGGGTTCGATCGCCATGGCGCGGGCAAGCGCCACGCGCTGCCGCTGGCCGCCGGAAAGCTGGGACGGATAGCGCTTCTCAAGGCCGCTGAGGTGCACCATGTCGAGCAGGTCCGACACGCGCTTACGGATTTCAGCGGCCGGCGGCCGTGTCGCCTTCGGGCGCACCTTGAGACCGAAAGCGATGTTGTCGGCGACGGTCATGTGGCGGAAGAGCGCATAGTGCTGGAAGACGAAGCCGATATGGCGCTCCTGCACGGTCTTTTCCGAGGCGTCCTCCTCGCCGAAGAAGATCTGGCCGGCGGTCGGCTGTTCGAGACCGGCGATCAGGCGCAGAAGCGTCGTCTTGCCCGAGCCCGATGGACCGAGCAGCGCGATGAGTTCGCCGGAGCGGATCGACAGGGAAATGTCGTGCAAAGCCGGGAACTGGCCAAACTCCTTGCGGATATTCTTGATGGTTACATCCATGGGGAGAGACCTTTCAGTGTTTGCGGCTTGCCGCGATTTCGTCGCCGTAGTGCAGCTCGAGAATGGACTTGAGCGCCAGCGTGACGAGGGCAAGGAGAGCCAGAAGCGTCGAGACCGCGAAGGCCGCGACGAAGTTATATTCGTTGTAGAGAACCTCGATGTGCAGCGGCATGGTTTCCGTCAGGCCGCGCACATGGCCGGAGACGACGGAGACGGCGCCGAACTCGCCCATGGCGCGGGCGTTGCAGAGAAGCACGCCATAGAGCAGGCCCCATTTGATGTTGGGCAGCGTCACATACCAGAAGGTCTGCCAGCCGCTGGCGCCGAGCGAAATCGCCGCCTCCTCGTCGCCCGAACCCTGCTCTTGCATCAGCGGGATCAGTTCGCGGGCGATGAAGGGGAAGGTCACAAAGACGGTCGCAAGCACGATGCCCGGCACGGCGAAGATGATCTCGATGCCGTAGCTTTTGAGCCAAGGACCGAGAAGCCCCTGCGCGCCGAAGAGCAGCACGTAGACCAGACCGGAAATGACCGGCGAAATCGAGAACGGCAGGTCGATCAGGGTAATCAGGAAGGTCTTGCCGCGGAATTCGAATTTGGCGATCGCCCAGGCGGCGGCGATGCCGAAGACGAGATTGAGCGGCACGGCAATCGCGGCGACGGTGAGCGTCAGGCGGATGGCCGAGACGGCGTCAGGCTCGGCCAGCGAGACGAAAAACTCCTCGGCGCCCTTGCGGAAGGCCTCGACGAAGACAGCGACCAGCGGCAGCACGACGACGAGCAGCATGAAGGCGACGGCGATTGCGGTCAGCACCCAGCGCCAGACCGGCGTTTCGGTTGCGGCTTCGTGGAAGGTGGGACGGGAGGCACGGGCCTTATCGGACATTGCTGTACCTCCTGCGGCTCCACATCTGCAGAAGATTAATCAGCAGCAGCATTGCGAACGAAATCACCAGCATGATCGAGGCGATGGAGGTTGCGCCGGCATAATGGAACTCCTCCAGCCGGATGACGATCAGCAGCGGCGCGATCTCCGAGACATAGGGAATGTTGCCGGCGATGAAGATGACCGAACCGTATTCCCCGACGGCGCGCGCAAAGGCGAGCGCGAAGCCTGTCAGGATTGCGGGGACGAGCGCCGGCAGCACGACGTGCAGCAGCGTCTGGAAGCGGTTGGCGCCGAGGGTGGCGGCGGCTTCCTCGACCTCGCGGTCAAGCTCCTCCATCACCGGCTGCACTGTGCGCACGATGAAGGGAAGGCCGACGAAGATCAGGGCGACCACGATGCCGGCGGGCGTAAACGCGATCTTGATGCCGAGCGGCGCGAACAACTGGCCGATCCAACCTTTCGGCGCGTAGAGCGCGGCAAGCGAAATACCGGCGACCGCGGTCGGCAGCGCGAAGGGCAGATCGATCACCGCATCGAGCAGGCGGCGGCCGGGGAAGCTGTATCGCACCAGCACCCAGGCGGTCACGACGCCGAACACCACGTTGATGCCGGCGGCAATCAGCGCCGAACCGAAGCTGACCTCCAGCGACCGCAGCGTCCGTTCATCGAGAGCTATGGATATGAATTCCTGCCAGCCCAGTTCGGCGGAGCGCCAGATCAGGGCAGCAAGCGGGATCAGGATGATCACCGTGAGGTAGAAGATGGTATAGCCGAGCGTCAGGCCGAAGCCCGGCAGAATGCTCGGCTGTCGCCAGTTTTTCATGAATGTTCCCGTCATCGCGTCATCGCGCTTTTCATCATGCCTGCAAATCTTCATGCGACAAGCCCCGACCGTTCAAGATCGGGGCCTGCCGTTCGGGAGGATCGTCGATTTATTTGGCGGGCTTGTAGATCTGGTCGAAGATGCCGCCGTCGCCGAAGTGGGTCGGCTGCGCCTTGGCCCAACCGCCAAAGATCGGATCGTCGATGGTGACGAGATCGAGCTTCGGCAGCTTCAACTGGTCGGCGGGAACGAGTTCCGGCTTTGACGGGCGGTAGAAGTGCTTGGCGGCGATCGTCTGGCCTTCGGCCGAGTAGAGATATTCGAGATAGGCGTCAGCGACCTTGCGGGTGCCCTTGGCGTCGGCATTGCCGTCGACGACGGTGACCGGCGGCTCAGCCAGGATCGAGAGCTTCGGCACGACGATGTCGAAGCTGTCCTCGCCGAATTCGGCGCCGGCGAGATAGGCCTCGTTTTCCCAGGCGATCAGCACGTCGCCGATTTCGCGCTGGGCAAAGGTGACCGTCGAACCGCGGGCGCCGGTATCGAGGACCGGAGCGCGCTTGTAGAGCTCGGCGATATATTCCTTGATCTTGGTCTCGTCGCCGTTGAACTCCTTGTTCGCCCAGGCCCAGGCGGCCAGATAGTTCCAGCGGGCGCCGCCCGAGGTCTTCGGGTTCGGCGTGACGATCTGCACGTCGCCCTTCACGAGATCGCCCCAGTCGTGGATGCCCTTCGGGTTGCCCTTGCGGACCAGGAAGACGATGGTGGAGGTGTAAGGAGAGGAATTGTTGGGCAGGCGTTTGCGCCAGTCCGCCGGGATCTTGTTCGTCGCCTTGGCGATGGCGTCGATGTCGCCTTCGAGAGCGAGCGTCACCACGTCGGCATCAAGGCCGTCGATAACGGAACGGGCCTGCTTGCCGGAACCGCCATGGGATTGCTGGATGGTAACGGTCTCGCCGGTTTCGGCTTTCCAGTGCTTGGCGAAGGCGGCGTTGTATTCCTTGTAGAACTCGCGCGTCGGGTCATACGACACATTGAGGAGCGTCGTGTCCGCGTAAGCCATGGTGGCGGCGCTTGCGCTCAGGGAGAGACCGACCAGAAGGCCGCTTACCTGTTTCAGAAAGCCGTTCTTCAGAAAGCTGTTCATGGCACTCGTTCCTTTCCTCGTTATCCCTATCGTTAACTCTACCGGTCAGGTCGTGTTAGTCAACGCGGCCGGAAAAATAGCAAAACAGTACCTCCATGCTGTGTCGGCCGGAAAATGATGGCCCAAGATGCGCATCTTCGGCGGAGAAAATCGTTCGCCAAAGCGGCCTTCCGCAGAAAAACCGCTTTCGCAAAATTGCACACAAACACGCTTCGACGACAGTTTTTTGCGTTGCAGCGTTATTTCAGCGATCAATTCGTCGGTTCGGGAACGGTCGGCGATCCGGCATCCTCACCGAGCGCATCGGCGAATGTGGTGGAGAACAGCACGGCCCGGGTTTCGTCCGCCACACGGGCAAAGACGTGCCGGATTTCACAGTCGCTCTCGCCGTCGCAATCCTCGCATCGGCGATAGGCAGTGAGCGAAAGACAGGGCAAGGGCGCAATCGGTCCGTCGATCAGGCGCAGCACTTCGCCATAGGTGATCTCGGAGGCGGGACGCAACAGAAGGTAACCGCCCTGCTTTCCCCGGCGGCTTTCGACGAAGCCTGCCCGCTTCAGATCGAGAAGGATCTGCTCGAGAAACTTCTTCGGGATCTTCTGGCGGTCGGCGATATCGGAAATCTGCACGGGGTCGCCGGCATCCGCACGGGCCAGCACGGCCAGCGCCCGAAGCGCATATTTCGCCTTTTGGGAAATCATCTGGTATCACCACTCGACGCGGACACGTCTCCACATCCCGCCGGGATAAAGGAGTTCGTACGTTTTTTCAAATTCCTGCCCCCGTTCCGAACGGGTTTGCCTATCCCAACATTAAGTCTATTGATTTTGTAGAGATACTGCTTTATGACTTGGTTCCGCCGGCCCCCGACGTCCGGCACGAAAAACCGCCGCGCGACAAAACCGGGACGAATTCCCGTCTTTATTCGCGTGAAGAGAGATATTTGCTCTTCATCTTCGTCTGCTTGAAAGGCAATTCCTGTTCGCGCCCCGCGAAATACGGAATAATCCGAGCCATCAGCAGGAAGAGAATTATGAGCATTCAAAATTCCCCCGAAGCCATCGCATCCCTGGATACCGCTCTTGCCAAGGCCGATCTTACGGAACGGCTGCGTCTTGTTGCAGCGCTCGGCGGGCGCGCCGTCTTCACCACCAGCCTCGGCATCGAGGATCAGGTCATCACCGCGGCCATAGGGCTTGCCGGCCTGCCGATCGAGGTGGCGACGCTGGAGACCGGCCGGCTGTTCAAGGAAACGGTCGATCTGATCGCCGAGACCGAGGAACGCTTCGGCATCACCATCGCAAAGTTTCGGCCCGAACAGGACGACATCGACGCCTATGCGGCAAAATACGGCCTGAACGGCTTCTATGAAAGCGTCGAAGCCCGCCATGCCTGCTGTCATGTGCGCAAGCTGGTGCCGCTCGGCAAGGCGCTGGCCGGCGTCGCCGTCTGGGTCACTGGCCTGCGCCGCGCGCAATCGGGCAACCGCGCCACAACGCCGTTTGCCGAATACGATGCGGAGCGCAACCTCATCAAGGTGAACCCGCTGGCCGACTGGTCGATCGAAGACATCAACGCTTATGTCGAGGCCCAGGCGGTTCCGACCAATCCGCTGCACAAGCGCGGTTATCCCTCCATCGGGTGCGAGCCCTGCACGCGGGCGATCAAGCCGGGCGAACCGGAACGCGCGGGGCGCTGGTGGTGGGAGAACGACGAAAAGCGCGAATGCGGTCTGCACGTGCCCGAAGCGGCGGCAACGCCGATAGCCTCCACCATCGCCTGAGCAAACAAGCCACAAGGGCAACCGAGAACGGATCCGGCCTTACGGATCAACAGGACAGTACAATGCACCATTCCGAGTTCGATCCGCATTCCAAGGACACGCCGGCCAAGCCGCCGCTCGATCCGCATCTGAAGGCGCTGGAAAACGAGGCCATCCACATCTTCCGGGAGGTGGCCGCCGAGTTCGACAAGCCGGTCATGCTCTATTCCATCGGCAAGGACAGTTCCGTGCTGCTGCATCTGGCGCGCAAGGCCTTCTATCCGGGCCGGGTGCCGTTCCCGCTGCTGCATGTCGACACCGGCTGGAAGTTCAGGGAAATGATCGCGTTTCGCGACGAGATGGTGGAGCGTTACGATCTCGACCTGATCGTGCACACCAATCCACGCGGTGCGGCTGAGAACATCACGCCCTTCACCCACGGTTCGGCGCTCTATACCGACATCATGAAGACCGAGGCGCTGCGCCAAGCGCTCGACGCCGGCCAGTTCGATGCCGCCTTCGGCGGCGCTCGCCGCGACGAGGAGGCAAGCCGCGCCAAGGAGCGCATCTACTCCTTCCGTACGCCCGACCACCGCTGGGACCCGCGCAACCAGCGCCCGGAACTGTGGAACATCTATAATGGCATGATCCGCAAGGGCGAGAGCGTTCGCGCCTTCCCGCTGTCCAACTGGACCGAGGTTGATATCTGGCGCTACATCCAGGCGGAAGACATTCCGCTGGTGCCGCTCTACTACGCCGCAAAGCGCCCCTTCGTCGAACGCGACGGCATGATGATCCTCGCCGAGGACCCGCGGCTCGAACTCCTGCCCGGCGAAGTGAAGCAGGAAGGCATGATCCGCTTCCGCACACTCGGCTGCTTCCCGCTTACCGGCGCCATCCGCTCGCACGCAACGACGCTGGAAGACGTGATCGCCGAGCTTGAAATCGCAACCGTGTCCGAGCGCCAGGGCCGGGCCATCGACCGCGACCAGTCGGGTTCGATGGAGAAGAAGAAACGCGAAGGATATTTCTGAGATGACCGCAAGCGTAACCGTACTCGCCACAGCGCTTCCCGAGGCACAGCCGGCTCCCGTCACCCGCGATTCGCGGCCGCTGAGGCTCATCACCTGCGGCTCGGTGGACGACGGCAAGTCGACGCTGATCGGCCGTCTCCTGTGGGACACCAAGGCGGTCAAGGAAGACCAGGCCGCGACGCTGCGCCGGGAATCCTCCGGCAAGCAGAACGATCTCGGCCTGCCCGATTTCGCGCTGCTGCTCGATGGCCTGCAGGCCGAACGCGAACAGGGCATCACCATCGATGTCGCCTATCGCTATTTCTCCTCGGAGAAGCGCTCGTTCATCGTCGCCGACACGCCCGGCCACGAGCAGTATACCCGCAACATGGCAACCGGCGCCTCGACCGCCGATCTCGCCGTGCTGCTCGTCGATGCGCGCGCCGGCCTTCTGGAGCAGACCCGCCGCCACGCCACCATCGCCTCGCTGATGGGGATCAAGCAGTTCGTTCTGGCGGTCAACAAGATCGACCTGACCAATTACGACCGCGCCGGCTTCGAGGCGATCTCGAACGAATTCCGCACGCTCGCTCTTTCGCTCGGCGTGCGCCAGGTCACGGCCATTCCGATGTCGGCGCTGAAGGGCGAAAACGTCGTCTATTCCGGCGATGCCGTCATGCCCTGGTATGACGGTCCGACGCTGGTCGAAGCGCTGGAACTCGCCACGCTGCGTTCGGCCCAGACCACCGGGTTCCGCCTTCCCGTGCAGCGGGTCAGCCGTCCGGGCGAAAGCTTCCGCGGCTATCAGGGCACGGTTGCCGGCGGCGCGGTGAAGCCGGGCGATGGCGTCGCCATCCTGCCGTCGGGTCAGATCGCCAACGTCAAGCAGATCGTCACCTTCGACCTCGTGCGCAACGCCGCCGTCGCGGGCGACGCCATCACGCTGGTGCTCGACCGTCAGGTCGACGTTTCGCGCGGCGACATGATCGTCTCGCTCGACAGCCAGCCGCAGACGGGCCTTGCCTTCGACGCGCAGATCGTGGCGCTGCAGCCGGACGGCATCCAGCCGGGCAAGCGCTACTGGCTGAAGAGCGGTTCGCGCCGCCAGCGTGTTGTGGTGCAGCCGGTCTCCCAGCTCGACCTGAAGTCGGGCAAGTGGAACCACGCCGAGGCGCTGCCGATGAACGCCATCGGCAAGGTTCATCTCGCCTTCGACGAAACCGCGATCTTCGACCCTTATGAACAGAACCGGGCGACCGGCGCCTTCATCCTGATCGATCCGGACACCAACAACACGGTGGCCGGCGGCATGGTGACGGCGAAGCGTTCCGACCTCGGCGCGCTGAATGCCAATGATGGCCGGGTCATCCTGTCGCTGCCGGCCGACCTCGCCGAACAGCTTATGGCGACCGAACTGCTCGCCAGCCGCCGCGACGAAGTGGAGACGCGCCGCATCACCAACGCGGCCGCCCGCGACCTGTTCGACGGGCTGGAAGGGTAATCATCCCGTTCTGCGGGATTTGCGGCGGGTAGCGAAAGCTAGCCGCCGTCAGACTGCTGACAAACACCCTTTCAGATTGTTTTTTGTGACGACAGTGCCACGTCCACTGTCGTCATTCCGGCCTTGAGCCGGAATCCAGCGCGATCAAGTCCTTGATCGCAAGAGAGTCTTTTGCGCGATCGACATCGCGCAGCTGGATGCCGGAACAAGTCCGGCATGACGGAGAAGGGTGCGTCAGGGATCAATAAAGACCTTTGTCAGCAGTCAGGCGGCGGGTGGCGATAGCTGCCCGCCGTTTTCGTTGTACGAAGCCCTTCAGGGCAGAAGTGGACTATGCCTTACACCACCATGTCGAACACGAGCACGCCCGACAGTCCGCCATCGGTGGCGCGGACGATCCGTTCGCCGGCTGCGATGTGGTCGGGATGGCGGAGGTAATAGTCGCGCACCGTCTCGTCCTCGAAGGTGACGACGAAGCCGTCGAGATAGCCGCCGTTCAGCCCTTCCGGCGAAACATTCGGCCCGTATTTCACGTCGATCATGCCGGGCACGACCTCCTTCAGCGCAACGATGGCATCGTAGATCGCCTGCTTTTCGGCGGCTTGCGTGGCGGCCTTGAAACGCAGGAACACGCTGTGCTGAATCATGGATGTCTCCCTTCCTTGTCGTTGGCCGAAGGATAGGGAGAATGGTCCGGTTGGCAAGGCGGGAATGCGACGCGGGGGTTCGTTCGCGGCAACGACCAGTGCGGGTGCGCGGCGGGGACGCCGAAGATCGTTGTTTTCGCCCGATCACGGACGGACGTTCACTTGCCCTGCAACAGCGCCTTGCCGAGATTGGGTTTCTTGAAGGGTTCCATGCCCTTTCGGGCGAGTTCGTCGGCGCGTTCGTTTTCCGGGTGGCCGGCATGGCCCTTGACCCAGTGCAGCGTCACCTTGTGCCTGTTGCGGGCTTCCTCAAGCTGCTGCCAGAGTTCGGCATTCTTCACCGGCTTCTTGTCGGCGGTCTTCCAGCCGTTCTTCTTCCAGCCGAAAATCCACTTGGAAATGCCGTCCTTCACATAGGCGCTGTCGGTGTAGAGATCGACCTCGCAAGGGCTCTTCAGGGCGTTCAGCGCGGAGATCGCGGCCATCAGTTCCATGCGGTTATTGGTGGTCTCGGCCTCGCCGCCGAAGAGTTCCTTCTCGGTCTCGCCATAACGCAGGATCGCGCCCCAGCCGCCGGGGCCGGGATTTCCAGAGCATGCGCCATCGGTGAAGATATCAACGTGCTTCATGCGCGAAGTCCATATTCGGCGGCAGATGCGACCTGCCGGTGGAAGCGCAGCTTCTTCAGGTATTCGAGCGGGTCCTTCTTCACCACCAGTGCGCCTTCCGGCGTGGTCAGCCAGTCATAGAGGCGCGTCAGGAAGAAGCGCAGCGCCGAGCCGCGCGACAGGATCGGCAGCGCCGCCGCCTCGGCTTGCGAGAGCGGCCGCACCGACTGGTAGCCCTCGATCATCGCCATGCCCTTGGTGACGTTATAGGCGCCATCCTTTTCGAAGCACCAGGCGTTGATGCAGATCGACAGGTCGTAGACGAGGAAATCGTTGCAGGCGAAATAGAAGTCGATCAGGCCGGACAACTCGTCTTCCAGGAAGAACACGTTGTCGGGGAAAAGGTCGGCATGGATGACGCCTTCCGGCAGGTCCTTCGGCCAGTTTTCGGCAAGGAAGGCGATCTCGCCGCCGATCTCGCCTTCCAGCCCCTTCTCCACCTCGTCGGCGCGGTCCTTCGACTTCGCCCACAGTGTCTTCCAGCCTTCGAGCGACAGCGCGTTGGGGCGTTTCAAGGTGAAGCCTTCGCCCGCAACATGCATCTGGGCGAGCGCCTTGCCGACTTCACGGCAATGCTTCGCCTCCGGCTTTCTGAGCCACATGCCTTCGAGGAAGGAAATAAGCGCCGCCGGGCGGCCGGAGAGCTCCCCTAAAAGAGCACCATCCTTGCGCGGCAGGGGCAGCGGGCAGGACAGCCCGCGATCGGCGAGATGATGCATCAGGCCGAGGAAGAAGGGCAGATCGTTCTTCTCCACGCGCTTTTCATAAAGCGTCAGGATCAGCGGTCCCTTCGAAGTGTGCAGCAGGAAATTGGAATTCTCCACGCCCTCGGCGATGCCCTTGTAGGACAGGAGTTCGCCCGCTTCGTATTCGGCGAGAAACGCCTTGAGGTCGGTTTCGGTGATATCGGTATAGACTGCCACTTCTTATGTCCCGCGATCCGTTCCGTGCTGCCGGCAATGATAGCGCAAGGCATACACAGGGGGATGGACGAGTGCCAGTCCCGGAACGACACGAGGCACAGGTTTCGGGGGCGGAAAAGAACGTCCGACCACGTCAAAAGGCAAGCGAGAGCGATACGTCCTTATCTTCCGTCTCCTTCGCCCACGCCTGCTCCCGGTCGCGGACATAGCTGCGCGGCGAGCAGCCCATGATCCGCTTGAACGCAGTGCTGAAGGCGGCTTCCGATTCATAACCCAACGCCGGCGCGATCAGCGAAACGGTGTCATCCGTGTTTTCCAGCCGGTCGCAGGCGAGCAGCATGCGCCATCGGGCCAGATAGTCTATCGGGGCGATGCCGACCATCTGCCTGAACCTTTCGGCAAAACTCGACCGCGACATGCCGGCGCGGGCGGCGAGCGCATCCAGCGTCCAGCGATGGCCGGGTTCTTCATGGATGGCGTTCATCGCCCTGCTCAACTGTCTGTCGGCCAGCGCGAAGAGCCAGCCCGCGCCGACGGATTTCGCTCCGTCTGCCAGATAGATCCGCAGTGCCTGCACCAGAAGCAGGTGGGCGAGATGCTGCAGCACGAGAAAGCTGCCAGGCCGTGGCTCGCGCATTTCCTGCATCATCCGCTCGACCGACCAGCGCAGCCCGGCCTCGCCCCGTTCGTCGCGGATGAGCACGATGGGCGGCAGGGCCTTCAGGAGAATGCCGGCATGCTGGCTTTCGAGCCCGAAACGGCTGCTGACAGCGGAAAAATCTCCGCCGTCGTTGATGCGGGTGACACGCCCCGGCTGCGCGGGCGAAAAGATCGAGGTGGCGGGAACGGGCGCCACATCGCCGCGGCTTGCCATGAGGAAGGGCCGGCCACTCGGCAGGAGCACGAAATCACCGGGGCCGAGCCACGCCCCTTCCGTCACGCCCTCCACCGACAGCAAGCACTCGCCGGCTGTGACCGCCACGCATTTTATGCCTTGCCGCTGATCCGGGAACTGGATCGCCCACGGCGCCGCAGCCTCGAAACCGGCGGAAAGATAGTTGTGCGGCTTCAGCAGCGACAGCACGTTTGACAGCGGGTCCATGGACACATCTCGGACGATCTGAAAGATAATGCGGATTATAACGCATAGATCGTCTCCAGCAATGCATTATTCTTTGTTCAACGCGGCAATTGGCAGCCGCGAAATCAGGAAGGACAGAGACCATGCGTATTTTCGTGACTGGAGCCACGGGCTTCGTCGGCTCCGCCGTCGTGCGGGAACTTATCGACGCCGGCTACAGGGTGACCGGGCTTGCCCGCTCCGATGCGGCCGCCGCATCGCTTCTTGCCGCAGGGGCGGAGGTGCATCGCGGCAATATCGAGGACCTGCAGAGCCTGGCAAGCGCTGCGGCGCTCGCGGACGGCGTCATCCATACCGGCTTCAACCACGACTTTTCAAAGTTCGCGGAGAACTGCGAGAACGACCGCTGGGCAATCACGGCGCTGGGTTCGGCGCTCGCCGGTTCGGAGCGGCCGCTGATCGTGACGTCGGGCACGGGCTTGCTCTCGGGGGATCGCCTTATCACCGAGGACGACATGCCCGTTTCCGGCACGATCCCGCGCGTGGCAACCGAGGATGCGGTGAATTCCGTCGCGGCGAAAGGCGTTCGCGTGGCGGTGGTGCGGCTTCCGCCCTCCGTGCATGGCGACGGCGATCACGGCTTCGTGCCGCTTCTCATCGACATGGCGCGCAAGACCGGCGTTTCCGCCTATATTGGCGAGGGCACGAACCACTGGGCGGCGGTGCACCGGCTCGACGCGGCGAAAGCCTTCCGGCTGGCTTTCGAAAACGCCGCCACGGGCGCGCGCTATCACGCCGTCGGCGAGGAAGGCATACCCTTCCGCTCCATCGCCGAGGTGATCGGCCGCCGCCTCGATATACCGGTGGTCGGCAAGTCAGCGGAGGAAGCGGCAGAGCATTTCGGCTGGTTCCGGCATTTCGCCGCGATCGACAACCGGGTCTCCAGCGAGTGGACACGGAACGCTCTCGGATGGCAGCCGACCCAGCCGGGCCTGCTCGCCGACATCGACAGGTCGGCCTATTTCCCGGTTCACGAGGAGGTCGCCCGGCAGGGTGCCGGCGGATCTTTCCGTTAAGTGGCAGCTCTTCGGGGCTGGCATGCGGAAGCCTATCCCGGCCCTTCGCTAAGGCTCAGGGCGTTCGTTGCTAAAAACGATTCCCTGGATCGTTTTTCCGGCTGCGCGGGATGGGAATACGCGGAACCGTAGCCCGGCCCTTCGCTCAGGCTCAGGGCGTTCGTTGCTAAAAACGATTCCCTGGATCGTTTTTCCGGCTGCGCGGGATGGGAATACGCGGAACCGTAGCCCGGCCCTTCGCTCAGGCTCAGGGCGTTCGTTGCTAAAAACGATTCACTGGATCGTTTTTCCGGCTGCGCGGGATGGGAATACGCGGAAACGTAGCCCGGCCCTTCGCTAAGGCTCAGGGCGTTCGTTGCTAAAAACGATTCACTGGATCGTTTTTCCGGCTGCGCGGGATGGGAATACGCGGAAACGTAGCCCGGCCCTTCGCTAAGGCTCAGGGCGTTCGTTGCTAAAAACGATTCACTGGATCGTTTTTCCGGCTGCGCCGTCGCAACTCACCCATTCACCCAGGCCATGTCCTGGTGGGTGAGTTCGATCGAGCGCAGTTCACGATTGACGAGGAAATGCTCGTTCTCGATGGAAAATTCGGCAAGCTCGACGGTGGTGTCGTAGCGTGCCTTGAAGGCCTCGATGATCTCGTTGACGATGACCTCGGGGGCGGAGGCGCCGGCCGAAAGACCGACTGTGCGGATCGGTCCGACGGCATCCCAGTCGATTTCGGAAGCGCGTTGCACCAATAACGACTGTTTCGCGCCGGCCTTCAGCGCCACTTCGACCAGTCGCTTGGAGTTGGACGAATTCGGCGCACCGACGATCAGGAAAAGGTCGCAGCCGGGGGCCGCCTGCTTGACGGCCTCCTGCCGGTTGGTCGTGGCATAGCAGATGCTGTCGGCGGAGGGGTCGCTCAGATTGGGAAAGCGTTCGCGCAGCCTGGCGATGACGCCGACCGTATCGTCCACCGAAAGAGTGGTCTGGGTGACATAGCCGAGATTGTCTGGATCGGCCGGCTGGTAGGCATCGGCATCCTCCACGGTCTCGATCAGCGAAACCGTGCCTTCAGGCAACTGGCCCATGGTGCCGATCACCTCCGGATGGCCGGCATGGCCGATCAGGATCACATGGCGGCCGAGACGCTGGTGGCGCATGGCCTGCTTGTGCACCTTCGACACCAGCGGACAGGTGGCATCGAGATAAAAGAGGTTTCGGGCGGCCGCATCGGCGGGGACTGATTTCGGCACGCCATGGGCGGAAAAGACGACCGGCTGGGCGCGATGCTCTTCCGGGATCTCGTCCAGTTCCTCGACGAAGACGGCGCCCTTGGCCTCCAGCCCCTCGACCACGTAACGGTTGTGCACGATCTCGTGTCGCACATAGACCGGCGCACCATAGCCCTTCAGCGCCAGCACGACGATCTGGATGGCGCGGTCCACGCCGGCGCAGAAGCCGCGGGGCCCGCAAAGCCTAATCGTCAGGGGCGGTCGGGAGACATTCACATTCATCAATGGCCTGCCAGAAGCACGAGGATCAGGGTAATCACGGCTGGAAGCGCCTGGATGTACAGGATCTTCCGCGATGCCGTCACGCTTCCATATAGGCCAGCAACGAACACACAGCCAAGGAAAAACAGCTTGAGCTGAAACGCAAATTCCGGTGAGGGATGAGCAAGCGACCAGAACAGGCCGAGCGCCAGAAAGCCGTTATAGAGACCCTGATTGGCGGCAAGAACCTTCGTCGCCTCCGCCTGTTGCGGCTTCATCGCGAAGGCCTTCAGCCCCGCCGGCTTCGTCCAGAAAAACATCTCCAGCACGAGAATATAGACATGTTCGAGCGCCACGAGCGCGACGAGACTATTGGCGATGACGGTCACGGTTTTCTCTCCCCTTCGGCCGGCGACAGCGGGCCGCTCAGTTCCTGCGGCGAACATAGGCGAAGGCGGCGACTAGCGCCAATGCCAAGGCTAGCCCATACCAGGTGATCGCATATTGCAGATGGCTGTTCGGCAGATCGACCTGGGTGACGCCACCCCGCGGCAGGCCGCCCGGAACAGCGGTCGTATCCGCATCGAGGAAGAATGGCAGCACCTTGTCGGCCGGCAGGCCGACGCTTGCGGCCATGCGGTCGAGGTCCTTCCAGTAGAAGATGTTCTTCGCCTCGTCATTGTCCGGCACCATGAAACCGGGCTTGGCCAGGAGCCTTGCGCGCGCCAGACCCGAAACACTCTGCTCCCCCTCAAGCTCGCCTTGCGGCCGGGTTGCGGGTTCCTTCAGGTCATAGGGTACGAAGCCGCGATTGACGAAGAGATAGCGTCCATCGGCCAGAGCGAGCGGGGTATAGACGTAGAAGCCCGCCTGCCCCGCGAAGGTGGCGAGGAAATGCCGCTCCTTGTCGTTGAGATAGCGGCCAACTGCGCGGGCGGCGCGATAATCGACATCGCCGCCGTCGCGCAACACGCCCTCGACGCCCGCGACATCGAGCGGATCGGCATGACGCCGCGCCTCGATTTCGGCGATCAGCGCTTCCTTCCAATGAAGCCTCCGAACCTGCCAGGTGCCGAGCGAAAGGAGAATGGCCATGGCGACCGCCACCGCAACGGCGCTCACGGCGAAACGCCAGCCTCCTCGCCTCCGGGTGACGGCACCGGTCTCAGCCACGGTCGATCGTTCCCGGCGCGGCATTGTTCTTGTACTGCAGCGCGATCAGGAGCGCCTTGATGGTCCGAAGCAGCCAGATCGACACGAAGATCGCCAGCGGGCCGAACAGCACGAAATGCAGCCAAACCGGCGGCTGGTAGTTGATCTCGGTCCAGACCGCCAGGCCCACCACGATGAGATCGGCCAGCAGGATGACGAAAATCGCCGGCCCGTCGCCGGAATCGGCAAAGGAATAATCGAGGCCGCAATTGCTGCAGCGGGGCCTGAGCTTGGTCAGACCGTCGAACAGGCGCCCCTCACCGCAGCGCGGGCAGCATGCCTTCAGGCCGGCCTTCACGGGATCGACGGGGGCGAAATGGGCATTATCCTCGCTCATGATCTCTCTTCCATCTGCATGGCGGCTCACCCCATTTGGCGGCGCACGCTCCGGTCGGTTATACGTCCTGGCCGCCAAACCTCAAAATGCACGCCCTGTTCCGGTCCGAAGCGCGCTTCATGAAAAACGGCGCCCGCAGGCGCCGTCGTCTTTCCGTATTTCCTGAAGCGCAATCAGCCGTGGGCGATCGGCGCACCCCAGCCGCCCCAGATGTAGATCGCGAAGAACAGGAACAGCCAGACCACGTCGACGAAGTGCCAGTACCAGGCGGCCGCCTCGAAGCCGAAATGCTGCTTCGGCGTGAAATCGCCCTTGGCGGCACGCAGCAGGCAGACGGTCAGGAAGATCGTACCGACGATGACGTGGAAGCCGTGGAACCCGGTCGCCATGAAGAAGGTCGAGCCATAGATCGAATCCTTGAAGGCAAACGGAGCATGGGCATATTCATAGCCCTGCACGAAGGAGAAGAGCAGGCCAAGGGCGACCGTCAGCGCCAGGCCGTTAATCAGGCCCTTGCGATCGCCATGCAGCAGGGCATGGTGGGCCCAGGTGACGCAGGTGCCGGAGAGCAGCAGGATGACGGTGTTGTAGATCGGCAGATGCCAGGGATCGAGAACCTCGATACCCTTGGGCGGCCACTGGCCGCCGGTATATTCCATGCGGCTCGCCTGGATCGCCTCGTTGGTGAAGAGGCTCGCATCGAAGAACGCCCAGAACCAGGCCACGAAGAACATCACCTCGGAGGCGATGAACATAATCATGCCGTAGCGCAGATGCAGCGAAACGACACGGGTATGCGCACCTTCATGCGCTTCCTTGATGGTGTCCGCCCACCAGCCGATCATGGTGTAGAGAACAAGGACGAGGCCCATGTAAAACAGCCAGGGCTGGGCGAGTTCGAGGCCGAACAGCTTGAACGAGCCGCCGTTCAGGTAGCGCATATAGCCCACGCCACCGAAGGTCATGAGAAATGCGCCAAGCGAGGCCAAAGCAGGCCAGGAGCTTGGGGCAATGATGTGGTAGTCGTGATGTTTCTGGTGCGCTTCGGCCATTTCAGCAATCCCCGAATGTCAAAATTTCCATAAGGTCCGGCGGACCGGACCCCTCCTCTCATAATTTCGGCTTTTCTGCCCCACCCTGTTGCGGAGCCAGGGCCACCGGCTTCTCCCCCTTATCCGGATAGAAGGTGTAGGACAGCGTGATCGTGCCGATCTCCTTCGTCTCCACCGCCTCGGTAATGGCGGGATCGACGAAAAAGACGACCGGCATTTCCAGCGTCTCGCCCGGCTTCAGCTCCGTTTCCGTGAAGCAGAAGCACTGGACCTTGTTGAAGTATGCGGCGGCTTCCATCGGCGTGACGTTGAACACCGCCTGCCCCTTGGTCGCATAGGGCGAGCGATTGGTCGCGGTGTAGCTGATCTGGACGGTCTCGCCGATCCGCGGATCGATCGAGCGCTCGACCGGCTTGAAATCCCAGTTCAGGCCATTCGACACATTGGCGTCGAAGGTGACCTTGATCTTCTTGTCGAGGATGACATCGGAAACCTGCTCGACGCGCTTGGTCGTGCCGTTATAGCCGGTGACCTGGCAGAAAAGCCGGTAGAGCGGAACCGAGGCAAAGGACACGCCGACCATGCAGCCGACGAAAACGAGGCACGCGACGAGGATCGTGCCGTTGCCACGCTTTCCCTTGCCCGTCTCGTTCGTCGTCATCGTCAAGATCGCCCCTCCGCTCTCACTGGCCCATGTTGCCGATCTTGACCAGCGTCACGACGTAGAACAGCACCACCAGCGCCGCGAGCACCAGCCCGAGCGCGATGTTGCGCCCGCGGCGGGATTTCTTCTGCGCTTCGTTGAGCTTGACCGTTTCCATCAGGCGGCACCTCCGAACATGGCGGCAAGCGATGCGACGTAGTGGTCGACCAGCAGGCCCGAGAAGATCGCAAACAGGTAAACGATGGAGAAACCGAAGAGTTTCTTGGCCGGCATCATCTTCTCGTCCCCGTCAGGCATGCGCCAGACGGAGATGGAACAGAGCACCAGAAGCGCGCCGAGCACGCCGGCGAAGAGGCCGTACCAGAACGAGGAGAGGCCCGTCACGGTCGGAACGACGCCGGTGACGGCGGTGAGGACCGCATAAAGGGCGATCTGGCGCTTGGTGACGGTCTCGCCGGAGACATTCGGCAGCATCGGCACGCCGACCGCGCCGTAGTCGCGCATCTTGAAGAGAGCAAGCGCCCAGAAATGCGCCGGAGTCCACAGGAAGATGATGAGGAACAGAACGATGCTGTCGAGCGAAACGCCGCCGGTGACGCAGGCCCAGCCGATCATCGGCGGGAAGGCGCCGGCGGCGCCGCCGATGACGATGTTCTGCGGCGTCGAGCGCTTCAACCACATGGTGTAGACGACGGCATAGAAGAAAATGGTGAAGGCGAGCAATCCGGCTGCGAACCAGTTCACGGCGAGCCCGAGGATCGACACGGAAAAGACGGAAAGCACGAGGCCGAAGGCCAGCGCCTCGTTCGGCGCGATGCGGCCGGCGGGAATGGGGCGTGTCGCGGTGCGGCTCATGACGGCGTCGATATCGGCGTCATACCACATGTTCAGCGCACCGGAGGCACCGGCGCCGACCGCGATGCAGAGAATGGCGATGACGCCGAGAACGGGATTGATATGGCCCGGCGCCAGCACCAGGCCCGCAAACGCCGTGAAGACTACCAGGGACATGACGCGCGGCTTCAGGAGCGCGAAGAAATCGCGCGCACCGGCCTCCGAAAGGCGAACCTCGCCTTCGAACCCGAGCGTATCGCGATCGTCGATGACTGCCATTATCCCATGTCCTGTCTTTCGATCCCTTTCGGGCATTTCCTGCCGGGCGCCGCTCTACGAGGGAGCGGCGCCCGTTGTTCGTCAGGGCAGATGCCTGCCTTACTTGATCTTCGGCAGCTGTTCCCACTGGTGGTACGGCGGCGGCGAAGAGAGCTGCCATTCCAGCGTGGTGGCACCCTCGCCCCACGGATTGTCACCGGCAACACGCTTCTTGGCGAATGCCTCGAAGACGCTGAAGAGGAAGATCAGAACGCCGACACCCGAGAGGTAGGAACCGATCGAGGAAACGTAGTTCCAGCCGGCAAAGGCATCCGGATAGTCGATGTAGCGGCGCGGCATGCCGGCGAGCCCGAGGAAGTGCTGCGGGAAGAACACCATGTTCACGCCAATGAACATGACCCAGAAATGCAGCTTGCCGAGGAACTCGTTGTACATGTAGCCGCTCATCTTCGGGAACCAGTAGTACCAGGCGGCGAAGATGGCGAAGACGGCGCCGAGCGACAGAACGTAGTGGAAGTGAGCCACAACGTAATAGGTGTCGTGCAGCGAACGGTCGAGGCCGGCATTGGCGAGCTGGACGCCGGTGACGCCGCCCACGGTGAACAGGAAGATGAAGCCGATCGCCCAGACCATCGGGGTGCGGAAGGTGAGCGAGCCGCCCCACATCGTCGCAACCCAGGAGAAGATCTTGATGCCGGTCGGCACCGCGATAACCATGGTGGCGAAGAGGAAGTAGCGCTGCGCGGCGAGCGACAGACCGACCGTGTACATGTGGTGCGCCCACACGACGAAGCCGACGGCACCGATCGCGACCATGGCGTAGGCCATGCCGAGATAGCCGAAGACCGGCTTCTTCGAGAAGGTCGAGACGATGTGGCTGATGATGCCGAAGCCGGGCAGGATCAGGATGTAGACTTCCGGATGACCGAAGAACCAGAACAGGTGTTGGTAGAGGATCGGGTCGCCACCGCCTTCGGGCGCGAAGAAGGTCGTGCCGAAGTTGCGGTCGGTGAGGAGCATGGTGATGCCGCCAGCGAGAACCGGGAGCGACAGCAGCAGCAGGAAGGCGGTGACCAGGACGGCCCAGGCGAAGAGCGGCATCTTGTGCAGCGTCATGCCCGGAGCGCGCATGTTGAGAATGGTGGTGATGAAGTTGATCGCGCCAAGGATCGAGGACGCACCGGAAACGTGGAGCGCAAAGATCGCAAGGTCCACCGCCGGGCCGGGCTGGCCGGAGGTCGCAAGCGGCGGATACATGGTCCAGCCGCCGCCGACGCCATAGGCGCCTGCCGGTCCCTCGACGAACATCGAAAGCAGCAGAAGCAGGAAGGCCGGAACGATCAGCCAGAAGGAAATGTTGTTGAGGCGCGGGAAGGCCATGTCCGGAGCGCCGATCATGATCGGGATCATCCAGTTGGCGAAGCCGCCGATCAGCGCCGGCATGACCATGAAGAAGATCATGATGAGCGCGTGCGCCGTGGTGAAGACGTTGAACATGTGCTTGCCGCCGTCGATGGCAGCATCGCCCTCGAAGCCGTAGACCATGGAAGCCAGACCGTGGAAGATCTGGATGCCCGGCTCCTGCAGTTCGGCGCGCATGGCGATCGACAGCGCACCGCCGATGATGCCGGCGACGATCGCGAAGATCAGGTAGAGCGTGCCGATATCCTTGTGGTTGGTCGAACGCACCCAGCGGTCAAAGAAGCTTATCTTGTGGTCATGATGATCGTGGGCATCATGGGCGTGATCGTCGTGAGCAATAGTTCCAGCCATTGTCCTCACTCCTCCAATTAGTTCGAAACGTTTTCGGCGAGCTGGACGGACTTAGCCGGCCCGTCGACAGCGGCCATCAGCGCCTTGTTGGCGCCAGCCAGATCCGAGCCGGCCGCATCGAGCCAGGCGGCGTACTTCTCTTCCGAGACGACGCGGATCGCGATCGGCATGAACGCATGGTCCTTGCCGCAGAGTTCCGAACACTGGCCGTAGAACAGGCCTTCGCGATCGGCCCTGAACCAGGTTTCATTGAGACGACCCGGCACGGCATCGATCTTCACGCCGAAAGATGGCATTGCGAAGGAATGGATGACATCCGTCGGGGCGGCGGTGACGAGCAGGCGCACGGTCTTGCCGACCGGGATCACCATTTCGTTGTCGACGGCCAGAAGGCGCGGATAGACGGACTTGTCTTCCTTGCCGGCGGCGGCGCGGTCTTCTTCCTTCAGCATATAGCTGTCGAAGGCCACTTCCTTTTCGCCCTGGTATTCATAATTCCACTGCCACTGGGTGGCGGTCGCCTTGACGGTGAGATCCGGATTCTCCGGCTGGGTCAGCTGGGCCGACAGGAGATTGAACGAGGGGATCGCGAAAAACAGCAGCACGAGAACCGGCCCGACGGTCCAGACGATCTCGATCACCGTGTTGTGACTGGTCTTGGACGGCACCGGATTGGCGCCGGCGCGGAACTTCACCACCACGATCACCAGCAGGAGAAGAACGAAAAGCGTGATCGGAACGATGAACCAGAGGGTATATTGCTCGAACCAGCGAATCTGCTCCATGATCGGCGTTGCCGCGGGCTGCAGGGTCGCCTGCCAGGGCTGCGGCTGATCGGCAAAACTGCCGGACGCAAAAAGCAGACAGACCAGCGCAGCCAGGGCTGCGTAAGCTCTCTTCATCACGATTACCTCTCCCAGAAGCGTTTGATCCACATCAAATCAAAACGCAAAATCTATGCTATCCTCAATGTTTCAAACCACAGATCGGCCACAATCGCAATACGTTCGACCAATAGTCGGCGCGGCATTTTTGCGCATCGTCAAATCCAAAACGCTCCCGCTCGCTGCAATGCGACACTGATCGCCGTCATCCCAGGCAAAAGCCGGGGCCAGGCGGCGGTTCCGGTCCCAATTATGCCTCACTCGGCTGGAAAAGACGGGTCGGGGCTTTCATTTTCCCCGCCCGGGCGACAAGAATGTCCGGGATGATTCGATTTCCAGAGGTACCCATGGGTCTTCCGAGACTTTTCCGGTCGGGTTTGACCGCAAGCGCCATCGCGATCGCCGCCTTTTCGATGCCGGCTTATGGCCAGCAGCAGCCGCCCGGCACGATCCGCTCCAATCACGGCGCATGGTCGGTCATCTGCGATACGCCCGCCGGTGCGACCGGTGAGCAGTGCGCGCTGATGCAGAACGTCATCGCTGACGACCGGCCGGAAGTCGGCCTTTCCGTCGTGGTGCTGAAGACCGCCGACCGCAAGGCGAAGGTGCTGCGCATTCTGGCGCCGCTCGGCGTGCTCCTGAAGGACGGCATGGAACTCTATGTCGATAACAACAATATCGGCCGTGCCTATTTCACCCGCTGCTTCTCCGAGGGCTGCTATGTCGAGGTGGAAATCGACGACGAGCTGATGAAGATCCTGCGCGCCGGCAAGAATGCGGTGTTCGCGCTGCGTGAATCGGCGGACCAGGATCGGGTCGGCATTCCGATCGAGCTCACCGGCTTTGCCGAAGGTTACGACGCCCTGCCCTGATCCGGCCGGCATCGCTTCAATCCCAGACTGGAAGTCGCCGGTCCCTCGGGCTTTCGCTTGCGCCTTGCCGTTGGCCGCCGATGCGCCTACATCGGGAGAAAGACGCCCCAAGGAGACATGACGATGACCCAGGACCTTCTCAGCCTCTTCGACTGCGACGAGGACACGCTGCGTCGCAGCGTCGCCAAGGCGCTCGAAGGCGCAGATGACGGCGAGCTCTTCGTCGAACACGCCCAGGCGGAATCGCTGACCTTCGACAATGGCAGGCTGAAGGGCGGCTCCTTCAACACCGACCAGGGTTTTGGCCTGCGCGCGGTGGCCGGCGAGGCTGTCGGCTACGCCCATGCGGGCGAACTTTCTCTTTCGGCGCTGGAGCGCGCGGCAGACGCCGTCGGCGCCGTGACCCGGGGCTATGGCGGTTCCTATGCTGCGGCGCCGCAGGGCACCAACCGCAAGCTCTACGGCGAGGACAATCCGATCGGCGCGCCGACCTTCGAGGAAAAGGTGAAGCTTCTCTCGGAAATCGACGCCTATCTGCGCGCCAAGGACGACAAGGTCCGGCAGGTCACCGCCTCGATCGCCGCAAGCTGGCAGGTGGTCGAGATCCTGCGTGCCGATGGTCACCGGGTGCGCGACATCCGCCCGATGACGCGGATCAACATTTCCGTGGTGGCGGGTTCGGGCGACCGGCAGGAGTCCGGCTCGTTCGGCACCGGCGGGCGCATGGCATTCGGCGATTTCCTGACCGAGGAAAGCTGGCGTCACGGCGCGGACGAGGCGCTGAGGCAGGCGCTCGTCAATCTCGAGGCGATCGAGGCGCCGGCGGGCACCATGGACGTGGTGCTTGGCGCCGGCTGGCCGGGCGTGATGCTGCACGAGGCCGTCGGCCACGGCCTTGAAGGCGACTTCAACCGCAAGAAGACATCGGCCTTTGCCGGACTGATGGGCGAAATGGTGGCCGCCCCCGGCGTCACCGTCGTCGACGACGGCACCATCGACGCGCGCCGCGGCTCGATCACCGTCGACGACGAGGGAACGCCTTCCGGCTATAACGTGCTGATCGAGAACGGCCGTCTCGTCGGCTACATGCAGGATCGGCAGAACGCCCGGCTGATGGGCATGAAGGCGACCGGCAACGGCCGCCGGCAGGGCTATGCCCACCAGCCGATGCCGCGCATGACCAATACCTACATGCTTTCCGGCGACAAGACGCCGGAAGAGATCATCTCCTCCGTCAAAAACGGCATCTATGCCGTCTCCTTCGGCGGCGGGCAGGTCGACATCACCTCCGGCAAGTTCGTCTTCGGCTGCACCGAGGCCTATCTGATCGAGAACGGCAAGATCGGCGCGCCGGTCAAGGGCGCCATGCTGATCGGCAACGGCCCCGAGGCGATGAAGCGCATTTCCATGGTCGGCAACGACATGATGCTCGACAAGGGCATCGGCAATTGCGGCAAGGGCGGCCAATGGGTACCGGTCGGCGTCGGCCAGCCGCATCTGAGGATGGACCAGGTGACCGTGGGCGGCACGCGGGCGTGAACGGGAAAGGCGGCAGGAAGACCTCATTGAAAAACCTATCGCGATAGGTTATTTATGGTCACCATCTTCCGCTCGGACGGCTTTCGTTTCGTTATTTTTCAGAACGACCACGAACCGGCACATGTTCATGTGTTCGGCGATGGTGAGATGAAGATCAATCTTGCCAGACCGAATGGCGAGGTCGAACTGATCTGGGCAGATGGCGTAAAGCGCAACGACGTTCGCCGCGCGATGAAGATCGTTACGGAGCAGCAATCCCATTTTCTGAAACGGTGGCAAGAAATTCATGGCTGACCTCACGGACAAGGAAATCGACGACGCGCTGGAACGCGGCCGAGCCTTGCGGGCCACATCGCCTCGTGCACGCAGCGCACGGTATGACCGCGAAAGCGGGCGGATTGTCGTGGACCTGACCAATGATTGCGTGTTCGCCTTCCCCGCGCGACTTGCCCAGGGTCTCGCCGATGCCAGCGAGCAGGAGATTTCCAGGGTCGAGATCCTCGGCGGGGGAACCGCGCTTCACTGGGAAGGATTGGACACGGACCTGGCACTCGAAGGCCTGATGGCAGGTCTTTTCGGTACGGCGTCCTTCATGGCGGCCCGGGCGGGGCGAACGGTAAGCCCGGCAAAATCAGCTGCAGCCCGCGCCAACGGCACAAAGGGAGGACGTCCTCCCAAGGCGTCACGAAGCGGCTGACCCCGCAAGCGTCACCGCACCTCGTCAAACATTCGGCCGGAACCGCCACTTGCGCTCGATTGCGTCGTCGAGCGCGATGCCGTGATGGTGGGCGAAGAGCAGGATATGACCAAGGAGATCGGCGGTCTCGTCCTCCAGCAGGCGGCGCAGTTCCGCCTCGCTCATGCCCTTGGCCCGGCTGCGGCCGCTCAGCCGATTGGCGACCTGCGCCAGTTCCCCGGCCTCCTCCAGCAGCTTCAGAAGAAACCAGTCGGCATCCCGCTTCATTCCATGGGCGGCGGCGTAGGTGGCCGATGCCGTCTCGAACTGCGCCATCAGGTCGGGAATCATTTCGTTCTCCATTTGTTCTTGACTTTGTGATGCATTTCCCCGAGATTGTCGAGCAGATCAAACGCAAACGAGCCCCGGAGGGCTCGCCTGTCAAGGAACGGGAAGGGAGAAAGACGCGGCGGAAGGCTTATCCCCGCGCCGGCATCAACACGCAATCGTAGCGGTTCTTGACCAGCTTTTCGCAGGCGGTGCGGGCCTCGTCCTTGCTTTCGAAACCGGTGAAGCGAGCGCGGTAGAAGGTCGTGCCGTTGCGGGTGACGGCTTCGGTATAGGTGTCGAGCGTCGTCAGGACGCCGCCGACCTTGGTCCTGGCATCGCTCAGCAGGTCCATCGCGGCCTCGGCGCTGGTGGCGGCGGCAATCTGGATCTGCCATTTGCCGAGGGGCTTGGTCTGTGCCTGCGTCTGTCCCTGCCCGGCGGCATTGCCGGAGCCGGCCTTCGACTTCGTCGTCGGGACCGTCGAGGCCGAGACGGGCGCCTTCGGCGTTATCATCGGGACATCGCTTGCGAGAGCAGCGCTCGCGACCTCGGTCGATTCGGCATAGGCGCTGCCGTAGCGGCTTGCGGGAACCGGGGTTGCGCCATTGGCCATGCCGATCACGGCAGCGACCGCATCCTGTCCGGCGCGGGGTGCGGGGACCGGAACGGAGGCCTGGCTGTCGAGGCGGGCGACCTCGACCGTCGCCGCCGGTGCGGAGCCGGAACCGCCGGAGCGGCTGGCGAGAAGCTGCGAGCCGCCCGATGCCTTGCGGATATTGGCGGCAATCAGCTTTTCCATCAGGCGGTCGCGGCTTGCAGCGGAGCGGCCGCCCATGACGACGCCGACGACGCGACGGTCGCCGTCGCTGACGGCGCTGACAAGATTATAGCCCGAGGCATTGGTGTAGCCGGTCTTGATGCCGTCCATGCCCTTGTAGCGATACATCAGGTTGTTATGGCCATTGATGGTGCGTCCGCGGAACGCAAAACTCTTCGTGGCAAACAGATCGTATTCCTTCGGAAAGTCGCGCATCAACGCAATGCCGAGGGTGGACATGTCGCGGGCCGTGGTGATCTGGCGATCGTCAGGCAGGCCGGAGGCATTGACGAAAACGGTCTTCGACATGCCGAGCGAGCGGGCCTTCGCCGTCATCATCGCCGCGAAACGCTCTTCGGTGCCGCCGAGCTTTTCCGCCATGGCGGCGGCGGCGTCGTTGGCAGACTGCACGATCATTCCGAGCACCGCTTCCTTGACGGTGATCTCGTCGCCCGGCTTGACGCGCAGCTTGGTCGGCGGGCGCGATGCGGCGTATTTCGAGAAGGGAACCGGGCTGTCCCACGACAATTTGCCGCGCCGGATCGCATCGAACGTCAGATAGATCGTCATCATCTTGGTGAGAGATGCCGGGTGGTTGAGGGCGTCCGGATTTTCCGAGGCGAGGATCTCACCGGTGCGGGCATCGAGCAACAACTGCGCGCTGCCGGCGAGTACAGAGGTCGAAGAGGATGCGATCGCAACGAAAAAAGTTAACGCGATCAACAGCTTGTTCATGAACCCTCCGAGGCGGCTTGATTTTACAGAATACCGGGCAACCGGCGAAGCACTTCGTGTTGCGCGAAGCGAGGCCTGACTAAAGCAGAATTGAGGCGACAATTGTGCAGTGCGGCCACGTTATCACCAAAGTTAACCAAAAGTTTCATGTTGTGAGTTAACAGGCCGTAAATGGTCCGAGGCTGGATTGTGCAATGGCCGAGGATCAGGCCGCCAGAAAACCGCCATCGGCGGCAAGCACATGACCGACCACGTAGGACGCTTCTGCCGAGGCGAGCCAGACGACGGCTTCGGCGAGTTCCTCCGGTTGCCCCATGCGCCTCAGCGGCAGACCGGCCGCGACCGCCGCCACATCGCCGACGCCGGCCGCCAGCATCATGTCCGTGACCACCCGCCCCGGCGCAACCGCATTGATGCGGATGCCGCGGGCGGCATTCTCTATTGCGGCGCTGCGCATCATGGCGATCACCGCCGCCTTGGACGCATTATAGAGAGCGAAGCCGGGATTGGGGTTGCGGATGCCGCTGACCGAGGCATTGACGACGATCGCGCCGCCGCCGGTCTTCAGCATGGCGGGAATCTGGTGACGCAGGCAATGAAAGACTCCGCGCACATTGGTGTCGAAGACGTCCGCATAGGTCGCATCGCTCTGCTCTTCGACCGGCGCACGGCGCTCCTGAAAGCCGGCATTGTTGAAGGCGACGTCCAGCCGACCGAAGCGTGAGACCGTATCGGCCACCATCTTTCCGACTTCCGCCTCGCTCCTTATGTCCGTCCTGACGAAGCGGGCTTCGGCGCCGAGATCCCGGCAGGCGGCGGCGACCGCTTCGCCCTCCGTTTCGCGCCGCGCGGCGATGACCACGGCGGCGGCCCCTTCCCGCGCCATCTGCAAGGCCGTCGCCCTTCCGATCCCCGTCCCTCCGCCGGTGACAAGGCAAACCTTTCCTTCCATGCGACGTGACTGTGACATGCGGCGTGAACTCCCGTTGCGACCTGTGGCCATCCTTGCGCATTTGTTTGACTGAGTCCAACAAATTGGGAGAACGGCTCTCGAACGCCGAGGCTCAACGGGTACAAGTCCGGCAGGGACGACCGGCAACGCAAGGCCGATCAAGCCGGCGGCGATTGCGCCAATAGATGTCATTCTCGCACCGATGTCGCTCGGCCCGGAAACCGCAGAGCGTTCATGATCAGCAGGAACGCTGCCGAGTTCTGGCGTCGGCTGGGATAATAGAGGTAGTAGCCCGTGAACAACGGGCACCAGTCGTCGAGAACCTGGATGAGCTCCCCATGGGCGATCTGACGTTCCACGAGGTTTTCCGGAACGTAGGCGATGCCGTAGCCCGCAGTGGCTGCCTCGACTTGGGCGATCGAGCTGTTCAGGATGATCTGGCCATCGACACGGACACGGAGTTCGCGGCCGTCCTTCTCGAACTCCCATGCATAGAGACCGCCCGATCGGGATTGCCGGGTGTTGATGCAGACGTGCTCCACCAGGTCCTGCGGAACTTCGGGAACGGGACGGTTCGCGAAATAGGAGGGTGCGCCGACTGCAACGAGCCGCCAATCCGGACCAATGCGCACGGCAATCATGTCCTTGTCGAGGCTCTCGCCCAAACGAACACCCGCATCAAAGCGTTCTTCGACAATGTCCCGGAACCCGTTGTCGATGTTGAGCTCAAGCTTGATATCGGGATACTCCAGAAGAAGCGGCCGCACCTTCGGCCAAACGACAGTCTCCAGTGCATGGTCCGAAAGAGTGATCCTGACCGCCCCGGCAGGCTTGTCGCGGGCTGACATCAGGTCTTCGAGTTCGCCGTCAAGTTCACGAAGTCGCGGCACGAAGGCCTTGAGCAATCGGTCCCCAGCGTCCGTCGGCGAAACACTCCGCGTGGTCCTCGTCAGCAATCTGACGCCCAACCGTGCTTCCAGCTGTTTGATCGTATGGCTCAGCGTGGACTGTGATGTCCCCAGCTTTGCGGCAGCCTTGGTGAAGCTCCGTTCCTCGGCCACTGCGATGAACGACAACATGTCGTTGAGGTCCTGCCGCTCCAACAGCCAGCTCCTATTCATATTGCCAGTCGATAAGTCCTTTCGGATTATGGCACCTTATCCTTGGAATGGCCACCGCGTATCTTCCCGTTGTAACGAAGCAATGATGAGGAAGGCGCGAACCAATGGCATTGACTTGCGATCGACAGCCAGTCCGCATAGCAGGAGCCTGGGGTGCGGTATTTTCGATGGCTCTGGCCGCGTTTGTCCTCATCGCCTCGGAGTTCATGCCTGTGAGCTTGCTTCCGCTCGTGGCTCACGATCTAGCAATTACCGAGGGACAAACCGGACAGGCGATCTCCGTCTCCGGCGTGTTCGCCGTGCTCACCAGTCTGGTGATGACGCACCTTACCCGCCGCATCGACCGCCGCCTCGTCGCCAGCGCCTTCACATCGCTGCTCGTCGTGTCGGGAACGATCGTGGCGTTCGCGCCAAATTATCCGATTCTGATACTTGGCCGGGTCCTGCTCGGCATCGCAATCGGCGGCTTCTGGTCGATGTCGACATCGATCGTCATGCGCCTGGTCTCGGACAACGAGGTCCCGAAAGTGCTCGCCTGGATCAACGGCGGTAACGCACTGGCGGCCACGATCTCCGCGCCGCTCGGCAGTCTGCTGGGTGCGTATGTCGGCTGGCGCAGCGCATTCTTCCTGGTCGTTCCCATCGCGATACTGGCGCTTGTCTGGCAATGGATAAGCCTGCCGCCAATGCCGCTGCGGGATCAGAAGTCCGGCGGCAACGTCCTGCGGCTTCTTGCCCGCGGCCAGGTCCTTCTCGGCATGGCTTCGACGATGTTCCTGTTCATGGGCCAGTTCGCACTGTTCACCTATCTGCGACCCTATCTCGAAACCGCGGGAGGCTTCACGATCAAGGCCATCTCCCTCGTGCTTCTGCTGATGGGCCTCGCGGGCGTGCTCGGCACGGTTGCCATCGGCAGAGCGCTGCGGACGCGTCTGTTCAGCCTCCTGATCGGCATTCCCGCCATCATGGCGCTGCTCGCGATTGGCATGGTCGCGTTCAGCTCAGCGTCTCCACTCGTCGCGGCATTGCTGGTTGCTTGGGGGTTCTTCGGCACGGCAGCACCCGTGGGCTGGGGCACCTGGGTCAGCAGACACATCTCCGATGACGCCGAAGCCGGCGGCGGGCTGAGCGTTGCCGTCATCCAACTCGGCATCACGGCTGGAGCCGCGGGCGGTGGATATCTGTTCGACACCATCGGATGGTGGGGTCCGTTCGCCCTTGCGACCCTCATCTTGGTGGCTTCATCCATTCTCGCGCTTGCCGCCATGCGCAACGCCCGGAGGAACGCCGTATGACATCGCTTCAATTGCATCGCCGAACGGTGTTGGTCGGCAGCCTCGCCACCATCACGTTGCCGCCGTTGGCATTCGGCCAGCAGGGCCGCGACCCCGCCAATCAGGAGCCCACAGATATGAAAGTCCGCTTCAGCTTCGACAGGCACACCGTCAACGCGACCCTCTACGACAATCCCTCGGCACGGGACTTCGCATCGATGCTGCCGCTCGACCTCAAGATCGAGGACTATTCCAACAACGAGAAGATTGCCTACCTGCCGCGGAAATTGACTGAGGACGGCAGCGGTCCGTTCGGAAACGAGCAGCCCGGCGACGTCTGCTATTACGCGCCTTGGGGTGACATCATCCTTTTCTATGCATCCTATCGCTATTCCAGCGGTTTGATCCGCCTCGGGCGCGTCGACGGCGGGATCGAACCGATGCTGACCCGCGGCGAGTTTCCTCTGCGCATCGAGCGCGCCGAATAATCAAAGGAAGGACACGATCATGCGTGCAACAATTCTCTACAGCCCCGGCGATGTCCGCTGCGTCGAAGTCGAAGAACCCAGGATCATCGAGCCGACGGACGCGATCATCAAGCTTTCGGCGTCCTGTATCTGCGGCTCCGATCTTTGGCCTTATCGCGGACTCCAGCCCGTCAATGAGCCCGCCCATATGGGTCATGAGTATTGCGGTGTCGTCGTCGAGGTCGGATCGGCCGTGTCAACGGTGAAGCCTGGCCAGTTCGTCGTCGGCTCTTTCGTGCTGTCTTGCGGCAAGTGCCCCAATTGCCTTGGCGGTTGGCCGTCGTCTTGCGTCAATCGTCAGTTCATGTCTGGAGGGCAAGCGCCGATCGCGCGCATCCCGAATGCCGACGGCACGCTGGTGGCGACCGCCGAGATGCCGCCCGAAGACCTGATCCCCAGCCTGCTCGCCGCCTCCGACGTGCTTGGCACGGGTTGGTATGCCGCGGATGCCGCGCGCGTCCAGCCGGGCTGCACGGCCGTGGTCGTCGGCGACGGCGCGGTCGGTCTCATGGGTGTCCTCGCCGCCAAGCAGTTGGGTGCCGAGCGGATCATCGCAATGAGCCGACACAAGCCCCGGCAGGAATTGGCGCTGGAATATGGCGCGACACACATCGTCACCGAGCGCGGCGACGAAGGTGCCGCCAAGATTCGGGAACTGACGAACGGCATCGGCGCTGACTCGGTTCTGGAATGCGTCGGTACGCAGGAATCGATGATGCAGGCGCTCAACGCGGCTCGGCCGGGCGGCTCCATTGGCTTTGTCGGCGTTCCGCATGGCGTATCGCTTGACGGTCAGATGCTGTTCTTCGCCCAGAAGAACCTGCTCGGCGGTCCCGCCCCTGTGCGCCGCTACCTGCCGCACTTCTTCGACCTGATCCTGAGCCGCAAGATCGATCCTGGCAAGGTGTTCGACCTCGAGCTTCCGTTGGAGGACGTCGCCGAAGGCTACAAGGCCATGGACGACCGCCGCGCGATCAAGACGCTGTTGCGCCTCTAGCGCCTTCCTGTAGCCGGCCGGAGGTTCGAGCCCGCTGGCTGCCGATTACGCCCAAGACCCGGACTGCCGATGTGGAGACCTCCCGTTTCCGCACCCGCGCCCTCGTGTCCGGATCGAACCACACTGCAAGCAACCATCAGCAAGGAGAAGCACATGTCAGATCATAATGAAGCTCGCCGTACCTTCCTCAAGCTAACCGGAGTCGGAGTCGCCGCACTGGGTGTTGCGAACGCCGTCGGAGGCCCAGCGATCGCCCAGGACACTGCGGACTGGGACAAGACCTTTCCCAGGAGCGAAGCCGTCGACCACGAGAAGATTACGTTCAAAAACCGCTACGGCATCACCTTGTCCGGCGACATCTACCTACCGAAGAACCGTGGTGACCTCCGCCTTCCCGCAATCGCCGTGGGTGGCCCCTTCGGCGCGGTCAAGGAGCAGTCCTCCGGCCTCTACGCGCAGACGATGGCAGAGCGCGGCTTCGTCACACTCGCTTTCGATGCATCCTACACGGGCGAAAGCGGCGGTGAGCCGCGCAATGTCGCATCGCCGGACATAAACACAGAAGACTTCAGCGCAGCGGTCGATTACATTGGCCTGCGCCCCGAGGTCGATCGTGAGCGCATCGGTGTCATCGGCATCTGCGGCTGGGGCGGCATGGCTCTGAACGCCGTCGCGGTCGACAAGCGCGTCAAGGCCGTCGTTGCCAGCACGATGTACGACATGACCCGCGTGATGTCGAAGGGCTACAATGACAGCGTCACACTGGAACAGCGCACAAAGGCTCTGGAAGAGATGAGCCGTCAACGCTGGACGGACGCAGAAAAAGGGAGCCCCGCCTATCAGCCGGCCTACAACGTAGCCGTTACGGAAGACTCGCCGCAGTTCATGATCGACTATCACGACTACTACGGCACGCCGCGCGGATACCACAAGCGCGCCGTCAACTCCGGCAACGCCTGGACGCAGACCACTCCGCTCTCGTTCATGAACATGCCGATCCTGTCCTACATCGCGGAAATTTCGCCGCGTCCGGTTCTGTTCGTTCATGGCGAAAAGGCTCACTCGCTCTACTTCGCCAAGACGGCCTTCGAAGCGGCGGCAGAGCCGAAGGAACTGATGGTGATCCCGGGCGCGAGCCACGTTGACCTCTACGACAAGACTGACATCATTCCCTTCGACAAGCTCGCCCAGTTCTTCAACCAGCACCTGGCGGCGTAATGTCCGTTAAGCCGGCCACCATTCGGGCGGTCGGCTCGGTCCCACAAAGGAGATTTGACATGGATATCATTTCACTCGGCAGCCAACCTTCCGGCAAAGGTCCGTCGGACTGGTTCACGGGTTCGGTCAGAATCGACCCGCTCTTCGCCGCCAACGAAGCTAGGCGCGGTACCGCCGCAACGGTCACATTTGAGCCCGGCGCGCGAACGGCCTGGCACACCCATCCGCTTGGCCAGACCCTTATCGTCTTGAGCGGTCTGGGACGCGTGCAACGCGAAGGTGGGCCGATACAGGAAATCCGCCCCGGCGATGTCGTGTGGTTCGAGCCTGGCGAAAAACATTGGCACGGCGCGGGACCGACAACGGCGATGAGCCACATCGCTATCCAGGAACATCTCGACGGAAAGGTCGTGGACTGGATGGAGCACGTCACCCAGGAGCAATTCGAAGGCTGAAGCAAGAGGCTGGCCGCGAGGCAGCAGTCGGTCAGTTCCCGGATGACGATGGTGGTTTTCACGAAAGGACGAATAGAATGAACAGCATGACTGCACGCCTCGCCAAGCCAGTCCGGGCTTTGCGTCTGGTACCAAAATCGGGATCTCGCTCGCGGTTACCCTGGGAGCCGTGCTGATGCCGGTATATCCCGATATTCCACTGTGGCGTCTACCGTCACGTCGACGAGTGGGGCGAAGCCGCGGTGACGCCGGTCGCTGCTCGTGCGGCAGCAGTCGTGTCAATGCTCGCGTGGACCGGCGTGATACTTGTGGGGCGGCTTCGCGCCTACACCTGAACGAAGGCCGCTTCGGGCCGCTTGCAGGCGAAAATCACCTGCCTTGAAATCTCGCCTCCGACCGGAGCGCCCCTCCGGTCAATCCTCCTCCGCCGCCATCTCGGCGAGTGCCACGGCGCCTTGCCCTTCTTCGGCAAGGCGGTCGCCGGGATTGATGACCGTGCATTTCGTCATGGAGAGGCAGCCGCAGCCGATGCAGCCGTCGAGACTGTCGCGTAGCGCCTCCAGCATGCGGATGCGATGGTTCAGTTGCTCCGACCAGCGCGTGGCGATTTTTTGCCAGTCGCCGTGATTCGGCGCGCGGTCCCTGGGGAGCACGGCAAGCTGTTCCGCCACTTCCGAAAGCGGCACGCCGAGCTGCTGCGCGACCTTGATGAGGGCGATGCGGCGAAGCACGGCGCGGTCGAAGCGACGCTGATTGCCCTCCGTGCGGTGGGAGGCGATCAGTCCCTTGCGCTCGTAGAAATGAATGGCCGACACGGCCACGCCGCTTCGCCTTGCGATTTCGCCGACGGTCAGGCCCTGCATTTTTTGTCACTCCGGCTCTTTACCTCAACTTTGGTTGAGGTTGTAGCATCCCGCCTCGAAGAACACCATGGAGAGGAAAGACCCGGGAATGGATGCACGAACGGAGACGGCAAGCCGCATGGAAAAGCGAAACGCAGGAGCCGCGACGCCGCCGGCGATCACCGGGCGCTGGGCGGAGCTGCTGGCACCCCGCTATCTCGCCACCACCACCATGCTGTGCGTCGGCGTGGCGCTTTACGCCTTCAACGGTTTTCTCGTCAGCACCGTGCTGCCGACCGCCGTCCGCGAGATCGGCGGCGCGGTGCTGCTGCCGTGGTCGCTGACGCTTTATCTCGTCGCCTCGATCGTCGCCGGCGCGAGTGCTGCGCTGCTGAAACAGAGATACGGCGCACGAAAGGTGCTGTTTGCCGCCGCCCTGGTGTTCCTTGCCGGCACGCTTGCGGCGGCCCTTTCATCGAACATGGAGACGGTCCTCGTCGGGCGGGTGTTCCAGGGCATTGGCGAGGGGATCATCGCGGCGATCTGCTACGCCCTGATCCCCGAGATGTTTCCGCCGGCGCTGGTGCCGAAGGTGTTCGGGGCGGAGGCGACCGTCTGGGCGGTCGCCGCCTTTGGCGGGCCTGTGCTTGCCGGTTCGCTCACCGAGAGCTTTTCCTGGCGCGTCGCCTTCCTCGTCAATGCGCCGATCATCGGGCTTTTCCTGCTGCTCGCGGCGGTCATGGTGCCGGGCGGGCGCGGCGCGGCAGGTGCAACGTCGCACGGCTTCCCGATCCGGCGCCTCGCCCTGCTTTCGGCAGGCCTTCTCGTCATGCTGATCGCGGGACTTGCGCCCTCGGCGCTTGCCACGGCGGCCGCCGTCGCCGCCTCGCTTATCCTCATCCTCGCCGCCGTCCGCCTCGACCGCGGGGCCGATCATTCCATCCTGCCAAAGGGTGCATTCTCGCTTCGGTCCACGCTCGGCCTCGGCCTCTGGGTGGTGCTTTTGATGCCGCTCTCGCAGGCAACGAGCGGCGTCTATCTCGTCTATTGCCTGCAATATCTCTTCAGCTACGGACCGACCCATGCCGGCGCGCTCGGCGCCCTGATGGCGATCAGCTGGAGCCTGACGGCGATCGGGATCGCCAATCTCAGACATGAAGGGGCAAGACGGGCCACCATCTGGCTCGGCCCGCTGCTGCTGGTCTGCGGCTTTGCCGCCCTTGCGACAGCCATCGCCGCCGGCAGCACCGGGCTTCTTGCCGCAGCACAGATCACCATCGGCGCGGCCTTCGGCCTGAGCTGGGGCTATCTCAGCCAGATGCTGATGGAGACGACGCCGGAGCGGGAGCGCGACAAGACCTCGGCGCTGCTGCCCACGCTGCAATCGGCCGGATATGCGCTCGGCGCCGCGATGGCCGGACTCTGGGCGAACGGCGCGGGGCTCGCCTCGGCCGAAACGCCGGAGGCCATGCGCACAATCCTCACGCTGACTTTCGCACTGGCGCTCATTTGGGCGGTGCCCGCCCTGCTGGCCGCCCGCCGGGCCATCCGGCTCGCCGGCCCGGCAAGCCCGGCGTCCTGAGGTTGCTTGCGTCCCGGTCGCCACTCCGGCCATGCTTCCTGGCGGGTGCTGGCCGGAAACCTGACAATCGGGACGCGAGAACAGGCAGCGGGCCGTTCAGCAAGGCTTAACGGCCCGCTCCTACATTCGCTGCGATGCGAAACGGGGAAATGCGATGAAGGCGTTGCTGAAGAGCATGCTGCGGCAGACGGCGATCACGGCCGGGCTGGAAGCCTCGCATGCGCTTTCCCGTCTGGGCGCCATGCCCGCGGCAAGAGGCCGGGGGGCGATCTTCACCCTGCACCACGTTCGCCCGCATGCGCCACGCCTTGCCGAAGCGAACCGCCATCTCGAGATCACCCCGGATTTTCTCGACCGCTGCATTGCGCGGCTGAAGTCGGACGGCTACCGATTCGTGGCACTGGAGGAGATCCCTTCGCTTCTGTCCGCGAAAGATGCCGGGCGCCCCTTCGCCGCCTTCACTCTGGACGACGGTTTCCGCGACAATGCGGAACATGCCCTGCCGGTCTTCGAACGGCACGGGGTTCCCTTCACCATCTTCGTGGCAAAGGGCTTTGCCGAGCGCAGCCATACGCTGTGGTGGGAGACGCTCGACGAACTGGTCAACCGCACGGAAAGCTTCACGCTTGCCGATGCCACGGGCGGGCGGACGAGCTTTACGGTTTCGAACCGCATCGAGAAACTCATGGCCTGCGACACGATCGGCGCGACCATCGGCGGCCCGGAGGAAAGCCAGGCGATCAGCCGGCTCGATGCGGCGGCGCTTGCGGCCGGTGTCGATGCGCGGGCGCTCGCGGACAGGCTGCTCATGACACCGGACGAATTGAAGGCGGTCGCCCGCCACCCGCTGGCCAGCCTCGGCGCGCACACCGTCAGCCACCGGGCGCTCGCCTTCCTGGACGATGCGTCGCTTGCCGCGGAACTCGCTTCCAGCGCGGATTATGTCGAAGAACTCACCGGCCGGCGGCCGGCGAGCTTCGCCTATCCTTACGGCGACCACCGCAGCGTGAACGCGCGGACCGCCGCCGCCGTCAGGCAGGCCGGTTTCCGGCTCGCGGTCACGACGCGGCCGGGCACGCTCAGGGAAAGCAGCCTCGAAACGCCCACGCAATTGCCGCGCATTTCGCTCAACGGCTTCTACCAGAGGGCGCGCTACGTCGCGGCGCTGGCCTCCGGCATTCCCTTCGGCCTTGGCTGAGGACAAGGCGGGCGGGGGCCTCTCACCACCCTCAAGCGAAAGGGCCGCCTTCCGGCGTCACGGATACATGCGAACCTTGGCCCACGGCGCGTCCTGCGTCTCGCGGCGGAATTCGATGCGGTCATGCAGGCGAAACTTGCGGTCGTGCCAGAACTCGATCGATTGCGGCTTGATGCGGAAACCGGACCAGTAGGGGGGGCGGGGCACATCGCCGATGGCGAACCTCGCGGTATATTCCGCAACCGCCTTTTCAAGCGCGAAACGGCCTTCGAGCGGGCGGGACTGCCTGGAAGCCCAGGCACCGATCCGGCTGCCGAGAGGGCGGGACCGGTAATAGGCATCCGCCTCCTCGTCGGAAACCACTTCCACCTCGCCCCGCAGGCGCACCTGACGACGCAGCGACTTCCAGTGAAAGCACATCGCCGCCTTCTTCTGGCCGAGAATTTCCTGTCCCTTCTGGCTCTCGAAATTCGTGTAGAAAACAAACCCCCGGTTATCGAACCCCTTGAGCAGCACCATCCTGACATTGGGAAGACCGTCCCCGTCGACGGTTGCCAGTGCTACCGCATTGGGATCGTTGATTTCCGAGGCTTCCGCGTCCTTCAACCACGCCGCGAACAGCGCAAAAGGTTCCGACTCCTCGGTGAAGTCACCGGTTGTTAACCCCATTTCTGACATATTGCTTCAAATGCTCCTGAACGACATCATCTCGGCCCAGGGTCAAATCACTGGACAGGACGCCCATTGAGAGACATAGCAAAGTCCCACGAGCGCCAAAAGGGTAACAGGATCGCAATGAAGCGAATGCTTGCCGTAATGACAGTGACGCTTCCCCTTTGCGGTTGTTTCGGCGGCAGCATGGATCTCTTCGGTTCCGACAGCGTCGATCGCTCTATCTCCACCAATACGGTCGCCTCGAAGCGGGCTCCGGCGGGCAATTCCGACGAGCTCACTGTCCAGAACGCCGTTTCCTCGGCCGATCTCAGCAAGAATGCCGGCAATCCCCTGCCCTGGGCCAATGCCGCGACCGGCAGCGCCGGCGTGGTCACGGCGATCCAGGAGGAAAAGGATAACGGCGTCGTCTGCCGCAACTTTTCCACCACGCGCCATTCCTACGAGGGCATCGCCTACTTCGCCGGCAAGACCTGCACCACCGGCTCCGGCGAGTGGCAGCTCATGCGCTTCGACCGCCGTTCATAATTCGGCAACCATATTCCCGGCCAGACCGCTTGCCGGAAACCCGCGTAACCACTGATTAGCATCTTCTTGTGATAGTCTCGCCTGTATTATGCCGGAACCGCCATGAGTTGGGCGGGGCGGTGCGTTTTTGTTGCCGGCGCGTCATATGACCGGATGCTCGGCCGTTTGTGTTTACTGGTGGCCTAGATGCGCGATCTGTATTCTGTACTCGGCGTGAAACGAGACGCAGGCGCCGAAGAAATCAAGGCGGCATGGCGTACTAAGGCCAAGTCCGTCCATCCCGACCAGAACCGCGAGGACCCGAACGCCAACCAGCGTTTCGCCGAGATCGGCCGCGCCTACGAGGTGCTGAAAGACCCGAAGAAGCGCAACCTCTACGACCAGCAGCGCAGCAAAGTCGAGGCGCTGGAACGCGAAAAGACCATCATGCAGCAGCGCGAAGCGGCGCGCGAGGCGGCGGAACGGGCGAAGGTCGCCAAGGCCAATGCCGAGCGGATCATGGCCGAACTCGCCAAGGCCGAGGCCGAAAAGGCACGAACCGAAAAGGTGGCCCAGGCGACCGCCCAGGCAGCGCAGGCTGCGGCGCAGGCGGCCCAGGCCGCAGCTCAGGCCGCACAGCAGGCCAAGGCGGGCCAGACGGCCGGCGCTGCCGGAGCACAGACCTCCGCGCAGGGCAAAGCCGGTCCCGCAGGGGAAACGCCGGAAGACATGGTATCGCGCATCTTCGGCGACACGCCGGAAGCGGCCGCGGCCGCGGAAACCCTGAAGCGGGAGACGGAAGGCAAGGCGGAGAAGACCGACAAGACGGAAAAGGGCGAAACCCCGGATGCGGCCACAGCCGCCGCTCCGAAGCCGACTTCGATCTTCGCTCCGGTGGAGCTCATCAGCTCGCTCGTTCGGCGCATCCGCGGGGTGCAGCCGCCGCCGGAAAAGGCGCCGGAACTCGCCATCGAGGTCAGCGTCACCATCGACGACCTGCTCGCCCAGAAATCCGTTCCGGTGACGGTTGCCGACGGCCGGGAGCTGCGGGTGCCGCTGGAAGGCGGCGTCAGCGAGGGCCATGTCGTCCGCCTCAAAGGTCAGGGACACAAGCTGCCGAACATGGCGCGCGGCGACGTTGCCGCAACCATCCGGGTCCAGAAGAACGACAAGTTCTCGGTCGACGGCTTCGACATCAGGACCGTCCTGCCGATCACCCTCGAAAACGCCGTGCTCGGCTGCGAGACCCAGGTGGAGACCCCGTCGGGGCCTGTGGACATCACCATTCCGGCCTGGTCGAACTCCGATCAGGTGATCCGTCTCGACGACCAGGGTCTCCATGACGACGCCGGCGGACGCGGTGCCCTGCTGGTCGAACTGCGCGTGAAACTCTGGGAAAAACCGGACGATAAGGTGACGGACCTGATGCGTGTCATGCGCGAAGGCCTGTTTCTGTGAAGCCTTTGTAACAATTACACCCTTTGTTACGGCCCCTAACAGTTGATGATCCCGTCCAATCTTGAACCACGGATCGGGCTATGCCATAGGCAGGATCACTCGAAAGTATCAGGGAGCAAAACATGGCTCAAGGTTCCGGCCTTATGGCAGGCAAGCGCGGCGTCATCATGGGCGTCGCAAACAATCGTTCCATCGCATGGGGGATCGCGAAAGCCTGCCGCGACCAGGGAGCCGAAATTGCCTTGACCTGGCAAGGGGATGCGCTGAAGAAGCGCGTCGAACCGCTTGCCCAGGAATTGGAAGCGTTCATGGCCGGCGACTGCGACGTCACCGATCTCGCCAGTATCGATGCCGTCTTCAAGACGCTCGAGGACAAGTGGGGCAAGATCGATTTCGTCGTGCATGCCATCGCGTTTTCCGACAAGGACGAACTGACCGGCCGCTACATCGAGACCACCCGCGACAACTTCCAGCGGACCATGGACATCTCCGTCTACTCGTTCACGGCTGTCGCCGCGCGCGCCGAAAAGGTGATGAATGACGGCGGCTCGATCCTGACGCTGACCTATTACGGCGCCGAAAAGGTCATGCCGCACTACAACGTCATGGGCGTCGCCAAGGCCGCGCTCGAGGCCTCCGTGCGCTATCTCGCCGTCGACATGGGCGGTCGCGGCATCCGCGTCAACGCCATTTCCGCCGGCCCGATCAAGACGCTCGCGGCCTCCGGCATCGGCGACTTCCGCTACATTCTGAAGTGGAACGAGTACAACTCGCCGCTGAAGCGCAACGTCACGACCGACGAGGTCGGCAAATCCGGCATGTACCTCCTGTCGGATCTTTCGACGGGCGTTACCGGTGAAGTGCATCATGTCGATTCCGGCTATCACACGGTCGGGATGAAGGCCGTCGACGCACCGGACATTTCCGTCGCCAAGGACTGACGTCTCTTACCGGGGTTTTTCGGCCGTGCTCATCTACATGATCCGTCACGGCCAGACCGACTGGAACGCCGAGGGACGGCTGCAGGGGCAGAAGGATATCGGCCTCAACGATTTCGGCCGCGCCCAGGCCAGCGAGAACGGCCGTCAGCTTTCGGCCGAACTCGGCTCGCGGGCGGCTGATTTCGACTATGTCGCTTCGCCGCTCGGCCGCACCCGGGAAACCATGGAGCGGGTCCGCTCGGCGATGGGCCTCGATCCCCACGGCTATCGTCTCGACGACCGGCTGAAGGAACTTTCCTTCGGCGACTGGGAAGGCTCGACCATCGCCGAACTCAAGCAGCGCACGCCGGACCGGGTGAAGGAACGGCGGCTACACAAATGGGATTTCATTCCGCCGGGCGAAGCCGCGGAAAGCTACGAGATTCTCTCCTGGAGGGTGGGCGCCTGGCTGAATTCCGTGGAGCGCCCCACCGTCTGCGTCACCCATGGCGGCGTCGTCCGCAGCGTTTTCCGTCTGATCGGCCAATGGAGCCGGGACGAGGCCTGCGACATGAACGTGCCGCAGGACCGTATTTTGAAGATCGACCGGGACGGCATATCCGTCGGCTGGCTGTAGAAGCCTCGCCGCTCCCCGGGTTCGTGCCTTACTGCACCACTTCCAGATCGTCGACGACGCGCTTGCCGTCCACTTCGGTGTAGAACACGATCACCTTCACGCCGCTCTGCAGCCCGTCGAAGTTGAACTCCTCCGGCAGGGAATAGGTCTTGCCGTCGTCGAGAACGAGGCTGAGGTTCTCGACATTCACGGACTTGATGGTGGCTTCGACGTCCGAACTGCCTGCCAGAACGCTGAGCGGAGACAGGAAACTCGCCGTCGCCAGAAGAACTGCAATCATGACCCGCATGCGAATGACTTTCACCAGAAATGACCGATTCAGAATGTGTCTCAAAATAAGCCTCCAGAATGTGGCAAAAGTCGCCCGCAAAGATGTCATTTTCGGTGTGATTGATGACCGGAATTGAGGCGGCGATCAAGCCGCCGCAATCGTTATCCCGACACCGCCGACAACTTTTCGAGGAACGCTGGAAATTCCAATCGCTTCAAGTAACTACAGCGTGTGGAAAGTGCCTGAACGGACCGCCGCAAATATTTCCCACGCAATGCTAAATTAACTACCGCCCCCTAGGATCGTTCGACGTGCAGCGGGGGCTCCGGGGACTTGAATTACAGTAAGATGATCATGGCGCGCAGCGACGGAGAACAATCCGGAGCGGATTTTCTGCTGCTGGGAGGTGCCCTGCTCAGCATGGCCATCATCGGCGCCGGCGTCATGCTCGACAAATGGTCGGCAGCCGCCAGTCTCGATGCGGCGCGCCAGCATATCGCCGAAGACCTGCGCCTGATGCATTCGTCGATCGAGGCCCGTATCGAGGCCGACACGGCGGCGGCGAACCATCTCGCCGACATGATTGCCGCCGACCCGACGATTTCGCAGGCATCGTTCGACGCGATGACCGCGAACCTTGCCGCCCGCACCCCGCATATAGAAAGCGTGGAGTACAAACCCGGCCTGCGCGAAGGCCGCGGCGGGCCGGTCATAAAACTGCAGGATTCCCAAACGCTCCTGCTCGACGTTCCGGTGCCCGCCCTTGGTTTCGACCGCAGCCTCGGTTCGGTGGTGCTGTCGATGAACGCAGGTCGGACGATCGAGGCCAGCGGCCTCCTGAAGGGCAAGGATGCGGCCGCGGCGTCCCATCTCACGGGGGAGCATCTCGACGTCGCCATCCGCGAGATGCCGGCGGATGGCCCCGGAAAATTCCTCTACGGCTCCCCCGGACTTTCCCTGAAAGACCCTGTGAGCGAGCGCATGAGCGTGCCCGGCGGCAGCTGGGAAATCCTCGCTGCGCCGAGCGATGGCTGGCAGACAGCCCATCAAAGCCGGTTGCCTGCGAGGCTCGGCATCTTCGCCGCGGTGATCGCGATGATCCTGCCGGTTCTCGTCACGCTGCTTCTGCTGCGCGAGCGCAACCGCAACATAGCCCGGCTGAAGGCCCGCGAGGAGGCCCTGTTCGAAGTGACCCAGCGCCTCAACCTGGCGATGGACACCTCGAACATCGGCATATGGGAGCTGGAGGAGAAGACAGGCCAGCTCTTCTGGGACGAAAGGGCGGCCTCCCTGCATGGCTGCGCGGCAGGCGAGATCGCCCGGCAGGACCGGCTGGACGACTGGTATCGCGTCATCCATGCCGATGACCGGGAGACCATCGAGCTGCGGATCTTTGCGAGCATGTCGCCGCTCGGTCAGCAGAGCTGGGACATACAGTACCGCGTCGGGCTGTCGGACGGCAGCATCCGCCACCTGCGTTCGGTCGGCGCCCCTTGCGCCGGAGCGAACGGCGCCGGCCGGCAGATCGGCATCGTCTTCGACATCACCGCCGACGCCATGTTCACCGAGACGCTGAGGATCGCCAAGGAAACCAGCGATATCAAGAATGCCGAGCTGGAACTGGCGCTCGACGAGCTGTCGGCGCGCGAACACCAGCTGGCGGAGCTGTCGCAGAAACTCGATCTTGCGCTCGCTTCCTACAATTGCGGTATCTGGGAGGGCGATCCGGTTAACGGCACGGCGATCTGGGACGAGCGGATGCACCAGCTCTACAATCTGCCGAACAAAAACCGGCCGGTGACGAAGCATGAATGGCTCTCGGCCCTGCATCAGGACGACCGGCAGCCGATATTGCTCGCCACCAACCGGGCGCTGAACTCCGGCATCACCCTCAACAATCTTCAAAGGGTTCTTTTGCCCAACAACGAGCTGCGCTACGTGCGCTCGGTCGGGCAGGTGCATATCGGCAAGGATGGGCGGAAGAAGATCATCGGCATCGCCTTCGACGTCACGGCGGACGCGAAGATCGCGGAAGAGCTGAGGGCCGCCAAGGCGGAGGCCGACGCGCGCAACATCGAGCTGGAGCTCGCCAAGAACCGCATCGAGTTCAACGCGCTGCACGACCCGCTCACCTCGCTCGCCAACCGCCGCAAGCTCGATGTGGAACTGGAGGAACTGACGCGCAGCGCCGGCCGGCAGCGCAGCCGGTTCACGATCCTTCACCTCGACCTCGACCGCTTCAAGGAAATCAACGACACGCTCGGCCATGCGGCCGGCGACGCCATGCTGGTGCACGCCTCCAGGGTGCTCCAGCGCAATGTCGTGCGCGGCGACCTCGTCGCGCGCATCGGCGGCGACGAATTCGTCATCCTCGCCAAGCGGCAAACGACCGCCGAGGAACTTTCGAAGCTCAGCGAGGCCATCATCGCGGAAATGAGCAAACCGATCGACTTTGAGGGGTTTTCCTGCCGCTGCGGCGTATCGATCGGCATCGCCCAGTCCTCGGGCCTGTTTCCCGACGCCGGCCGGGTGCTCATCAACGCCGATATCGCGCTCTATCAGGCCAAGGAAAAGGGCCGGAACCGCTACGAATTCTTCACCCCGGACCTGCAGGCCAATATCTTCGCCCGCAAGCGCATGGCGGACGAGATCCTCGCCGGCCTCGAACACGATGAATTCACCGTCTGGTACCAGCCGCAATTCGCGGCCGGCTCCATGGAACTCACCGGGGCCGAGGCGCTGGTGCGATGGAGGCATCCCGACCAGGGCGTGCTGCCGACGAACCGCTTCCTGAAGGTCGCCGAAGAGCTGAACGTGATGGCGCGCATCGACCAGCTGGTGCTGGAGACCGCCCTCAAGGACCAGATGCGCTGGACCTCGCTCGGCCTCCGGCTGCCGCGTATCTCGGTCAACGTCTCGTCGCGCCGGCTGCATGACGACGCGCTGGTCGAACAGCTCGAGGGTCTTTCCATTGCGTCCGGCTCGATCTGTTTCGAGCTGGTGGAATCCATCTTTCTCGACGAGAGCGACGATGTCGCGACCAGGAATATCGAGAGGATCAAGGCGCTCGGCATCGATATCGAGATCGACGATTTCGGCACGGGCCACACCTCGATCGTCAGCCTGCTGCGCCTGAAACCCAAGCGCCTGAAGATCGACAGGCAGCTGGTGATGCCGATCGTCAACTCGCTCCAGGAACGGGCGCTGGTGCGCTCGATCATCGAGATCGCCCGCTCGCTCGGGGTGGAGACGGTGGCGGAGGGCGTGGAAAGCCACGAACATGCGGCGCTGCTGCGCCAGCTCGGCTGCGACTTCCTCCAGGGCTACGCCTTCGCCAAGCCTCTGCCCTTCGACGAATTCACCCGCTTTGCCCGGGGGCTGCCGCAGCGAAAGGCGTCATAAAGGCGACGCAGCGTCTTCAAGAAAGGCTTGTCGGTTTCGCCGGTTTTCCACTATGAGTGTGCCGCAGTGAAAGCCGAGGCACCCGGAAACGGCGCAAGCCTCCCGCAAACCGGTTCGTCTGACATGTCGCACAACACCTTCGGCCATCTCTTCCGCGTCACCACCTGGGGCGAAAGCCACGGTCCCGCCCTCGGCGCCGTGGTCGACGGCTGCCCGCCCGGCATCCGCTTCACCCAGGAAGACCTCCAGGTCTTTCTCGACAAGCGCAAGCCCGGCCAGTCGCGCTTCGTGACCCAGCGCCGGGAGGACGACATCGTCAAGGTGCTCTCCGGCGTGATGCCGCAGGAGGACGGCTCGATGATTACCACCGGCACGCCGGTGTCGCTGATGATCGAGAACACCGACCAGCGCTCCAAGGATTACGGCGAGATCGCGCGGCGCTACCGCCCCGGCCATGCCGACTACACCTATGACGTCAAATACGGCATTCGCGACTATCGCGGCGGCGGCCGTTCATCGGCCCGCGAAACGGCGGCCCGCGTCGCGGCAGGCGCCCTTGCGCGGCAGGTGATCCCCGGCGTCACGATCCGTGGCGCGCTGGTGCAGATCGGCAAGCACAGGATCAACCGCGCCAACTGGGACTGGGCGCAGGTGAACGAAAACCCGTTCTTCGCTCCCGACCCGGAAATCGTCCCCGTGTGGGAAAGCTATCTCGACGAGATCCGCAAGGCGGGCTCTTCCGTCGGCGCTGTGGTCGAAGTGGTTGCCGAAGGCGTTCCGGCCGGCATCGGTGCGCCTGTCTACGGCAAGCTGGACCAGGAGATCGCCGCGAACCTCATGTCGATCAACGCCGTCAAGGGCGTGGAAATCGGGAACGGCTTCGGCGCGGCGGAAATCACCGGCGAGGAAAACGCCGACGAAATGCGGATCGGTCCGGACGGCAAGCCGATGTTCCTTTCCAATCACGCGGGCGGCATTCTCGGCGGCATTTCCACCGGCGAGCCGATCGTCGCCCGTTTCGCCATCAAGCCGACCTCCTCGATCCTGACCGAACGCCGATCCATCGACGCCGACGGCCACGAGGTCGAGGTGCGCACCAAGGGCCGGCACGATCCCTGCGTCGGAATCCGGGCGGTTCCCGTCGGCGAGGCGATGCTCGCCTGCACGATTGTCGATCATTATCTGCGAGACCGCGGCCAGACCGGCCGCCTGAAGTGAGGCATTCCCATGAGCTATGACCAGAGCCGCGTCGTCGACGCCATCCGCGCCTTCGAGGCCGGCGAAATCGTCGTCGTGACCGATGACGACGACCGCGAGAACGAAGGCGACCTGATCGTCGCCGCCGTGCACTGCACCGCCGAGAAGATGGCCTTCATTGTGCGCCACACCTCCGGCATCGTCTGCGCGCCGATGACCAAGGAAGACGCCAAGCGGCTGAACCTAACGGCCATGGTCGCCGAAAACGACAGCGCCCACACCACCGCCTTCACCGTGACCGTCGACTTCAAGCACGGCACGACGACGGGCATTTCCGCCGAGGACCGTACGCTGACCGTGCGCAACCTCGCCAACCCGAATGTCGGGCCGGCGGATTTTGTGCGCCCCGGCCACGTCTTCCCGCTGGTCGCCCGCGAAGGCGGCGTGCTGATGCGCTCCGGCCATACGGAAGCCGCCGTCGACCTCTGCAGGCTCGCCGGGCTGCCGCCGGTCGGCGTGATCGGCGAGCTGGTCAACGACAACGGCACCGTCAAGCATGGGCCGGAAGTCTTCGACTTCGCCGAGGAACACGGCCTCAAGCGCGTCTCCGTCGCCGATCTCATCGCCTATCGCCAGCGCAAGGAAACGCTGATCCAGCTCGAATCGAGCTTCGTCGTCGAGACCCCCTACGGGCCGGCCAAGGCGCATGCCTATTCGCTTCCCTGGGACCCGATGCAGCATCTCGCCATTGTCTTCGGCGATATCCGCGACGGCGTCGACATTCCGGTGCGCCTGCAGCTCGAACATGTCGGCAAGGATGTGTTCGGCAAGAACCGCCAGGTCGACGACATCATGAAGCGGATCGCCGAGAAGGGCCGCGGCGTCATCGTCTATCTGCGCGAAGGCTCGGTCGGCGTCGGCGTATCCACCACGGCGCGCGCCGGCAAGCACGACCGCGAGGCCCATAACGAGGCGCAGCAGCGCGACAGCGAATGGCTGGAAATCGGCCTCGGCGCGCAGATCCTGAAGGATCTCGGCGTGACCTCGATCCGCCTCTTCTCCTCTCGCGAACGCCACTATGTCGGCCTCGAAGGCTTCGGCATCCGCATCAGCGGAACCGAGATCGTCTGACACGACGGGATTTCCGCCTCCGACAGCACCACGGAGGCGGAAATGTTCGCCTGACGGCGGAGCTCGCTGGAGCCCGCCGGATTATCTTGCGAAGCGCCTGGCGCCGGCGACGCAGAGGATGACGGCCGCGGTAACCGCGACCATGGACCAGCTTACCGCCTCGCCCAGCAGGGTCGCGGCGAGCGCCAGGCCGAAGAACGGCTGCAGAAGCTGCAACTGGCCGACGGCGGCGATGCCGCCCTGCGCAAGGCCGCGATACCAGAATATGAACCCCACCAGCATGCTGAAGACCGAGACGTAGGCAAGGCCGAGCCATGCGGGACGGGCCGCATCGGCAAAGGACTGCGGCATGGTGAGAATGGCGAGCAAAGCCATGACCGGCAGCGACAGCACCAGCGCCCAGGAAATGACCTGCCAGCCACCAAGCACGCGGGAAAGCTTCGCGCCTTCCGCATAGCCGAGCCCGCAGACGACGATGGCCGCGAGCATCAGGAGATCCCCCACCGGCGAGGCGGAAACGCCCTGCATCAGCGCGAAGCCCGCAACCAGCGCACTGCCGAGGCAGGAAAACAGCCAGAAGGCCGGCTTCGGTCTTTCGCCGCCGCGCAGCACGCCGAAGATCGCGGTCGCGAGCGGCAGGAGCCCGATGAAGACGATGGAATGGGCCGAAGTGACATGTTTCAGCGCCAGCGCCGTCAGGAGCGGAAAGCCGAAGACAACGCCGAGCGCCACCACCGCCAGGGAGACGAGATCCCCGCCCCGCGGACGCTTCTCGCGAAAGGCCAGAAGCAGAACGAGCGCCAGCGTGCCGGCGATGGCCGCGCGGGCGACGGTCAAAAACACCGGATCGAAATCCGCCACCGCCGCACGGGTCGCCGGCAGCGAGCCGCTGAAGATCAGAACGCCCAGAAAACCGTTGATCCAGCCCGTCGTCGTCTTGTCCATCATGTCTTTCCTTCTTTCACTGCAATGACAGGTGATAGGTGATGGCGGATGGATTTTTCAGGCACAGTGCATTACAGTTTTAACAAACTGTAATGGTCAAGTGAGCAGTACGGATGCCTGAGATCATTGAGATGGGTACCGGGACGCGGGTCGGGCAGGTCATGGCGACCGTCCGGCAGCGGATCGGCGCGCGCACGCTTTCGCCGGGGGCGAAGCTTCCCTCGATCCGCAGCCTTGCGAAGACAATGGCGGTTTCCACCTCGACCGTGGTCGAGGCCTATGACCGGCTGGCGGCGGAAGGGCTGATCCTGTCCAGGCGCGGCTCGGGCTTCTATGTCGCCGGGCACCTGCCGCCGCTGACGCTCGCGGAAATCGGCCCGAAGCTCGACCGGGCGGTCGATCCGTTCTGGGTGTCGCGGCAATCGCTCGAGGCGACCGAAGATGTGCTGAAGCCGGGCTGCGGCTGGCTGCCAGCCTCGTGGATGCCGCAGGCGGAGCTGCGCCGTTCGCTTCGTCACATCGCACGGGCGGAAGACAGGGTGCTCACCGACTACGGCACGCCGCTTGGCCTGCTGCCGCTGCGTCATCTCCTGTCGCGCCGCATGGCGGAACATGGCATGGAGGTGCCGCCGGACCAGATCATGCTGACGGAATCGGGCACGCAGGCGATCGACCTGTTGCTGCGGCTTCTCGTCGAGCCGGGCGACACCGTGCTGGTCGACGATCCCTGCTATTTCAATTTTCTGGCGCTGCTCAGAGCCCATCGGGTCAAGGTCGTCGGTGTGCCCTACACGCCTGGTGGCCCCGACATGGCGCTCTTCGCCGCGGCACTCACCGAGCACCGGCCGCGCCTCTACATCACCAATTCGGCGCTTCACAACCCGACCGGCGCGACGCTTTCGCCGGTCAGCGCGCATCGCATCCTGAAGTTTGCCGATGAGGCCGGGCTGACGATCATCGAGGACGACATCTTCGCCGATTTCGAGCTGGAGCCGGCGCCGCGGCTTGCGGCCTTCGACGGCTTCGAGCGGGTCATCCATATCGGCAGCTTCTCGAAGACGCTGACGGCTGCAGCCCGATGCGGCTTCATCGCCGCAAGGCGGGACTTCATCGAGCGGCTGACCGACCTGAAGATCGCCACATCCTTCGGCGGCAATGCGCTTTCGGCCGAACTGGTGCTCGCCTTGATGAAGGACGGCACCTACCGGAAATACATGAACGGGCTGCGCGACCGCCTGTCGCGCGCCATGGGAGAGACCGGCCGGAAACTCCAGGCGCTCGGCCTGAAGCCATGGATCGAACCGCGCGGCGGCATGTTTCTCTGGTCAGAACTCCCCGAAGGCCTCGACGCCGCCGACGTCGCCCGCCGAGCGCTCATGGACAACGTTGTGCTCGCTCCGGGCAACGCCTTCAGTGTCTCGCAGACGGCGACGCGGTTCCTGCGGTTCAATGTTGCGCAATCCGGCGATGCGAAGGTGTTTGCGGCGCTGGAGCGGGCGATGCGGGGATGATGGGAGACGTCAGGTCGCTTTCGAAGGAGAAGCGGAGGCTATCTTGTCGAGTTCAACGTAGTGATCCAGATGCCGCAACCACTTCCGCTCGATCGCGGCAACAATGTCGATATCATTTGCCCGCAAATAGAGCACCAGTTGCCCGAAAAGATCGGCCGCTTCATTCTCGAGGGATTCGCGAGTGCCTCCTGAACCATCCGCGTTTGGTCTGGCTGCGCCGCCAACCAGCCGATGTTCGGCTGTCAACTCGCCAAGTTCCTCCGTCAGCTTGAGCAGATACCAATCTGCACTGCGCGTGATGTTATGCACCCGCGCATAAAGCTCTCCCACTTGACCAATGCGTTCGCTCAGCTCTTCGAATGTCACACTCATTCGGTCCTCGGCAGTAACATAGAGATCCCGTTGCTGGAGGCTACCGCGGGTTTGCAACACGACCGTTACAATGACCGCCCTTGCCGGGAGCCGGCCGCGGTTCCCATCGGCTCCACTGAACTTCACACCGGACCGGTAGCGTCGCCTGCATCCGCATGATACGCATGCCTTGCCCCGTTCGCGACGCCGAAGGAGACAGCAGCGATGAAGTGCCTGCGCATCCATGCAAGCCCGGATGGTGAATCGCACTTCGATGAAATCGAACTGCCGACCACATCGCTTTCGGTGCATCCCGACGCCGCGCCGTTCGACGTTACGGCCAGTTATCCGGCATCCCGTGTCCGCCTTACCCACATTCCTGCCGGCATGCGCGAAGTTTCATGGCACACGGTGCCGGAGCCCGTGCTGACAGTCAGGCTGGATGGCTCGGTGGAATATGAAACGAGCGATGGAGATGTGCGCCACGTTCCAGCCGGCAGCTTTGTGCTGGTGGAGGACACGCATGGCAAGGGTCATCTGTCGCGCCATTCCACAGAAGCGCAAACCGTCATCTGGATCTCGCTGCCGAACGGTCTCGGATTGCCGCAATCGTAACTGCGGCTTCCGCATCACCGCGGGGTTTCGGTCCGAAGCCAGAAGGCCTCTTCGCTATCACGACAGTGAACCTGGCGTCTGGCTCGGAGATGTATGCCGATGCAAACTCGGCTATCCTGGGTAAATGGCCCAGGAGACTTTCTCGTTTGGCACTTTTTCCGTCGATCCCGCCGCCGGCACGGTGGTGCGTGCGGGTGGACTCGTACCGCTCGGCAGCAAGGCCTTTGCCCTTCTGGTCGCCCTGCTGGAAGCCGATGGCGCCGTGGTATCCAAGGAAGCGTTGATTGAAATTGCCTGGCCAGAGCGTACGGTCGGCGAGGCGAATCTTTCGGTTCAGATCGCAGCGCTTCGCAAAGCGCTAGGCCGCGCGCCATCGGGCGGGGAGTGGATAGAGACTGTACCGCGCGTCGGCTACCGTTTTTCCGGAGGCCAAGAACCAGCCGCCCCTGTCGACGACAGCGGCCCGCAGCTTATGGTCCTGCCATTCGAAAACCTCTCGGACGACGGATCGGAGCGGTATTTCATTGATGGCGTTGTCGAAGACATTGTTACCGCCCTTTCGAGGTTCACCACCTTCTCCGTACTCTCGCGCAGCGCAACCCACGCTTTTGTCGAAAAACGTCTCGATCTTCGATCCGCAGCCCGGAAGTTGGGCGTGCGTTACGCGCTCTCCGGAAGCCTGCAGCGTCAGGGCGACCGACTGAGAGTTACCGTTCAGTTGATCGAGACAGAAAAAGCCAGGCAACGCTGGAGCGAGCGATTTGATGGTGAACTCGGCCAAGTGTTCGAATTTCAAGACAGGATAGCGGAGGCGGTGGCTGGCGTCGTCGAACCCGGCATCAGAAAGGCGGAGATAGAACGCCTGCGCCGCAGCCCTCCCTCCGTCCTCCGTGCCTACGATCTCTATCTTCAGGCATTGCCCTACTTCCGCGGGACCTCTGCGGAAGACCGGAACGAGGCCATACGGCTCCTGGAACAGGCGACCGAGTCCGACGACCGCTTTGCAATTGGGCTTGCACATGCTGCCTGGGCTTACGAGCGACTTGACACATTCGGATCGGGCATGTCGGAAAGGGAGCGCGCAAGAGCGTTGCAGCTTGCCGAACGGGCTCTACGGTACAGCGCAGGCGACCCATTGGTCGACGCCATTTGCGCGCTCGTCTTCCTCAACATATCAGGCGAGTCGGAACGAAGTCTGGCGATGTTGGCAGAGGCGGAACGGCGCTGCCCCCACAATTCGACCGTGCTTTCGCTTTGTGCCTTTGCAAACGTGATGGCAGGCGAGGTGGAAATCGGCCGCCAAGGCTTCCTTCGCGCCTTGAGAATCGCTCCGGGGGCACTCGACAACTATGAGCTCAATGCGGGCGTCGCTATTGCCCGCCTGTTCCAGGGAGAATTCGAGGATTCGATTTCCTGGTCGCTGCGCAGCATCGCACAGAACGGAGACTGGCTTGGAGCCTATTGGATGCTCATTGCCGCCCATGTCCAGCTGGGCCGCATCGAGCAAGCGAGAAATGTCCTGTCTCGCCTTATGTCGAAAGCTCCGGCCATGCGGATGTCGGATATCGTTCGCCTGAGACATCGTTACGCCGACCGGTTCCAGATGGTCGTGGATTCGATGAGGCTGGCAGGCCTTCCCGACTGAATTCGGCGGCGGCCGTTGACATTTTTTGGAATTCCTTTGGGACCCAAAGAGGCCTGGCGGGCAAGATGCGAAAACCGTCAGCCAAAGGAGAGACCGATGGTTTCGAACTTCACGAGCGCTCAAATCTCACTTCCGGGTAGCGAACGTGTGGCGATGACGCCGTTTGGCGCCAGGCTGGTCATACATGCATTGAAGAGCGAAACGGACGGTGCGCTCGGTGTATGGGAAACGTTCACTCCGCCCGGAGAAGGTCCGGCACCTCATACGCACACCCGTGAAACCGAAATGTTCAGGGTCTTGCAAAGCACCTACCGATTCTGGTGCGCCGATCAGGTGTTCGATGCGCCGCCCGGCTCGGTCGTGGTTTTACCGCCGAACGTCGAACATGCCTGGCGCAATATTGGCCAAGGGATGGGTCGGATGCTCGGCATCGTGACGCCCGGAGGCTGCGAAGGGATGTTTTGCGAAATCGCGGCCCTAGGGCCGGGCGCGACTGCGCAGCAGATCGCATCGATAGAGGGCGGATATGGCATCATCAACGACGAGACCAAAAAGCTTGGGGCCAAAACAATCGAGGGGATTGGCCGATAGAAGCCATGCCGCTTCATAACAACCTGCAGCGGCATTCCGATGGCTATAGCCCCAAATCGATCACCCCCAAGCCACCCTCACCTCACCCCAGCCATCCAACCCGCAACACCACTCTCCCGGCGCCGGCGAAACGACGGTGACGAGGGAATTGGCGTTTCGTTGCGGGAAAGCCGGGGGTATCTGCTGTTGATCCGTTGCGGACCGAAGGCGGCGTCTGACGGTCATCAAGGGAGGCCAGCCAGGATAGCGGGGGGCTACTGGGACATGCGCGCGCGCAGGCGGGGCCCTATCCAGTCAAGGAAGCATCGTACCTTCAGCGGCAGAGGATCGGCAGGTCGGTGGATAACGTTCACCGGAAGCGGTTCCGGCGCGAACTCCGTCAGCAATTCCTGCAACGCGCCGGAGCGCAACTGATCGGAAATCTGGTAAGACAGCACGCGTATGATGCCGATGCCGGCCAGTGCGGCCTGAATGGCAGCCTCCGTCGTGTTCACCGCGAGCTTGGAGCGCGGTTCGACGGCAAAGGCCGCACCGTCCCGGCGGTAGCGCCATTCCGGCGCGGTTGCGAAGCCCTGGAAGCTTATGCCGTCATGCTGGGCGAGGTCATCCGGCCGAAGCGGCACTCCCCGGCGGGCGAGATAGTCCGGGCTCGCGCAGATCACCCGGCGGACAGAGCCTATGCGCGTGGCAATCAATGCGCTGTCTGCCAGATGCCCGATCCGCAGGGCCACATCGACATGCTCGTCGGAGAAACTTACCTGCCGATCGACCAGGCTCAGCCTCAGGTTGATGTCGGGTTGCTCCTTCAGGAATTCCAGCACAATCGGCAGCAGATAGCGCTCGCCGAAGACAATCGGCGCGGTCACATGCAGCCCGCCGCGCAACGCGCCATAATCGCCGCTGGCCTGCCGTTCGGCCGCGTTCAACTCTTCCAGAATGCGACGCGACGCGGCAACAAAGGCACGCCCCTCCTCCGTCAGGGCAAGGCCCCGGCGCGTGCGCAGAACCAGTCGTGTGCCAAGATGGTTTTCAAGATCGGCGACCTTTCGGCTGACCGTGGCGAGCGGTGCATTCAGGCGCCGCGCGCCCGCAGAGAGGCTGCCGGCATCCACCGCCGCCAACAACACCGACATCGCATCAAACCGATCCATTCAATCCTTCCGGAGTTTGAGAGGAAAGCTCCATAAATGGCAGGATACCCCGTTCGTTGTGGATGTCATAGCCTTCACTCCGTCGAGGGGACGCCGGCCGGCTTCCCGCATTTCCAATGATCCGGAGGAAGAAGTCATGTCTCAACTTTCACGTCGCGCCTTTGTCAGCGCCCTTCCTCTGGGCCTCGGCGGGGTGAGCCTCCTCGGGGGAGGTTTGATCGGTGGCACTTCCACGCCCGCCCTTGCCGCAACGCACCAGGTCGCGAAGACGCCGGCCACCGTTACGCCGCTGGCGCAGATCCGCATTGGCCGTTTCACGGTGACCGCCCTTACGGACGGGTATGCCGATATGCCCTACGACTATTTTCCGGGGCGCACGGCGGCCGAGGTCGAGCAGGCGGCCGTTGCGCAGTTCACCGCCCGGCCGAGCGGCGTGCGCTTCCTCTTCAACCAGTATCTCATCGAGGATGGCGCACACCGTATCCTGATCGATGCCGGAGCGGCCGGCTCGATCGGACAGACCGGCGCACTGCCGCAGGCGCTCGGTAGGCTTGGCGTGCAGCCCGATCAGATCGACGCGGTGATCGTGACACATATGCATCAGGACCACATGGGCGGCCTGGTTCTCGGAGGGAAGAACAATTACCCCGAGGCCGAACTCTATATCGATCGTCGCGACGTCAAGCATTGGACCGATCCGGCCAAGCGCAGCGGCGCAGCCGACTATCTGCAGACCAGCTTCCAGATGGCTGAGGAGGTCGTGCGCCTCTACCCGAAACTCCAGGCGATCGACGGCGAGCGCGAGATTGTGCCGGGCGTCTCCATCGTCGACCTGACCGGCCATACACCCGGCCATATCGGCGTGCGGGTCGAGGATGGCGGGCAGAGCCTCATCATGGTTTCGGACATGATCTTTCCGGTCGTGCATCCTGGAGCGACCGATGTATTCTTCCTGTTCGAGCAGGACCCCGTCGCGGCCAAGGCGATGCGCGACCGCTTCTTTCCTCGCGCCGCCTCGGAAGGCGCGCTGATTGCCGCCACGCACATGCCCTTTCCGGGGCTCGGCCGCGTCGTCGCCGACCGCGGGCAGCTGCGCTGGCAGGTGGCGGACTGGGCCTTACAGAACTGAGGGCCGCTCCGGCGCGGTTGCGGAAGGAAAAACGCATGGGCACGAGATATCTCAGCATCGCCACAACGGCCTCCGTCGCGGCCGCGCAGGAACACTATGGCAGCGCAGCGCAGTGGGCACGGATAGGCGCGCGCGGCCAAGCGGACGATGCCGGGCCGAGGCAACCCCTCGGTCCCTCGGAAACGGCCTTCATCCGGGCGCGCGACGGCTTCTATATCGCCAGTGTCTCAGAGACGGGATGGCCCTATGTCCAGTACCGTGGCGGGCCTCCGGGCTTTCTCGCCACCGTCGACGCATCGACGCTGGGCTTTGCGGATTTTCGCGGCAACCGGCAATACATCACGACGGGCAATGTGCGCGCGAATGACCGCGTCTCGCTGTTCCTGATGGACTATGCTCACCAGCAACGCCTGAAGATCTTCGGCCACATGCACATCATCGATGCCGCGGACGATCCGGTTCTGGCGAAGGCGCTGACCGTGCCGGATTACCCCGCTCGCGTGGAACGCCTCGTCCTCATCGCGGTGGAGGCGTACGACTGGAACTGCCCGCAGCACATCACGCCGCGCTTCACGCGGGCTGAGCTTGAGCGTCTGCAATCGGGATAGCCGGATGCTGTTCCGATCCGGTTCAGGTTTTCGCCTCGTCGCACGCGACGGGTGGGGCGATGGCCGTTCGAGTTGGGAGACAGCCATGCCGGGATGGCGTTTTCGAAACGCCGCTGGCCTGTTTGGCGGTCCGAAGCGGTCATTGGCCATCGCAAAAGGCGGCTCAAGCAATCTGATTTTCGATCGAGGTTTTATCGATCACGGAAAACACATCGATTATTTTACCGCCCTTCACCTCGTAAAACACGTTTTCTGCGAAGGAAATGCGTCGGCCGTTGATCTTTAAGCCAAGGAAATCGCTTTTTGGTGAGCAATTGAACATCAACCTCGCCGCAATAAGGGGCGGGTCGCATACCAGACGATCTATGACGAAACGTAGGTCGGGGATGTCCTCGAAGTCTTTGATCAGCATCGAGCGGTAGCCTGACAGCCCAAGCGGCCGACCATTATGTTTGACATCGTCGGCAACATACCGCCTCAGCTCATCCCAATCTTGGCGATTTAGGCAACCTATGTACGCGCGATAAAATTCTTGCAGTGTCATGTTGCAGATACCGTCAGATCAATCCCTTTTACCGTCATGTGAACCAAGACGAGCGGAATTCACGTTGTTATGCGCTCGCACCATGCGTCGCAAGGCTCACAGCAGTAAGATCAGCTTCCTCGAGTTTTGCGGCAGTCGCGACCTCCGGTGTTGGCGCTGAGCGCTCGAGCACAGGGTGTCTTCTCTCACCTCAGCCAGCCCTCAGCACCCACCGTTTCCATGAGCACGAAGCGTGGCGAGTTTAGCTTACAGTTTTTCGAGCCGCCGGGCAGACGGTTTGATGCACCAACCACCTGTGACCTTCCAATAAAAGCGGCCGGCGGCTCACGCCACCTTGCGCGCCATGCCGACGGAGCGGGGTGCGGTCTCCTCGAAGCCGAACTGGGCGTAGAGGCGGTTGGCCGGGACGTCGGCGATCAGGCTGACATAGGCGGATTTCGGCAGCGTCGCGATGAAATCGGAAAGCGCCTGCATGATCCGCTTTGCCAGTCCCCTGCCCTGATGCACCGGATCGATGGCGATGTCGGTCACCTGAAAGAAGCAACCGCCGTCGCCGATGATCCGGCCCATGCCGACCACCTCCTCGCCCCGCATCAGGCAGACGCCGAAGATCGAATTCGGCAGGCCCTTCTCCGCCGCCTCGCGGGAAAAGGGGCTGAGGCCCGAGACATGGCGCAAACGCAGGTAATCCTCGATGCCGGGCACGCGGGCTTCGATGCGGTAGTCGCTATTGTCGGACACAAGGCCCCTCCCTTTTTAAATTTTATCCCAGCCAGCCGTCCCTGAGCACCACGGTCTCCACCCCGGCGAAGCGGGCGATGCGGGCAAGCTCGGCCTGCAGTTTTTCCAGCCGGCCGGCGGAGGGTTTGACGCCCTTTTCCAGCCAGAGCCGTTTCACATCGAGAACACCCGTCTTGCGGTCGGCCTTCATGTCGATGCGGCCGATCAGGCGGTCGGCTTCGAGCAGCGGGAAGACATAGTAGCCGTATTCCCGCTTCGGTTCCGGCACGAAGATCTCGATGCGGTAGAAGAAGCCGAACAGGCGCTCGGTACGGTTACGGTCGCGGATCAGGGGATCGAATGGGCTGAGCGTGCGGATGCGGGCCGGCGGCTCCGGAGCGTCGAGCAGCGTTTCCAGCCCCTCGGCAAAAGCGAAGGATGCGCGCGGCCTGCCGCCATCGACCGTTTCGATCGCCACTTCCTCCAGTTCGTCGCGGTGGCTTTCCACCCAGAGCCTGGCTTCCTGCGGGCTGACGAGATCGAAGAAGGCGGCGATTTCGCCCGAGGTGGCGAAGCCCAGCCGCGTCAGGGCGCTTCGACAGGCCCAGTCGACAAAGGCGTCGTGATCGACTTCCGCCTCGAAATGCTCTTTCGGGATAACCCGTTCGGACAGATCGTAGATCTTCTGGAAATTCTCCCGTCCGGCAATCGCCAGCTTGCCGGTGTGCCAGAGATATTCGAGCGCCGTCTTCGAAGGATGCCAGTTCCACCAGCCGCCGGACTTGTGTTCCTCCGCCTTCACCTCGCGCGCCATGACCGGACCGTTTTCCCGGATGCGCGCGTAGGTTTCCTCGAAGGCCCGATCGAAGCCCTCGCCCTGCCATTTTCGCCAGTTTTCGAGGATCTTTGCCTCGCGCCGCCTGAACCGGTGCTTCCAATAGGGAAAGAAGGCCGAAGGAATGATCGAGGCGTCGTGCGTCCAGTGCTCGAACAGCGCCCGGTCCTTTTCGATCAGGGCGGACAGATGCTCCGGCCGGTAGGTCTGGTTGCGCGAAAAGAGGATCTGGTGATGGGCGCGCTCCACCGTCGCGATGCTGTCGATCTGCACGAAGCCGAGATCATACACGAGATCGAAGAGCCCCGCCATGCCCAGCGCCAGATGCGGCGGCCGGGAAAGCCCCTGCCGCTCCATGAAGATTTTTCGCGCCTGCGTGTTGGAAATTGGAATCGCCATGAGCAGAAGCTAGCGGATGTTCATGATATGTTCAATGCGTGATGTGAGGATATTTCTTCTGCGTCAACCGGGCGCGGCAATATTCGATCACCGCTCCCGCCGCTGTTTCGATACATATTTCCCTCCCCCGCCGCAGGGGTTATAGAGACCTCCAGTTGATATCGGGGGAAGCCGCTTGCAGATCACGTTCGACCGGGCCGAGGTGCGTTACGGCGCCTATGTGGCGCTTCAGCCGCTCGATCTTGTGCTTGGGGAACAGCGCATCGGTGTGATCGGCCTCAACGGTTCGGGAAAGACGACCTTCGCGCGGCTCATCAACGGGCTGGTGAAACCGTTCGCCGGCCGGGTGACGCTCGACGGGCTTGATACGGTGAAGGACGAGAAGGCGGTGCTTTCGAAGACCGGTTTCATCTTCCAGAACCCGGCCAACCAGATCATCCTGCCGATCATCCGCGACGACATCGCCTTCGGGCCGAAGAGCCGGGGCGCGAAGGGCGAGGCGCTGACCCTGGCGGTCGACGGTGTGCTGGCGCAACTCGGCATCGCCCATCTGGCGGACCGACGGCCGCATGAGCTTTCCGGCGGCGAGTTGCAGCTCGCGGCCCTTGCCGCCGTGATCGTCACCGGGCCTGAACTGGTGATCTTCGACGAGCCGACCAATCAGCTCGACCTCAAGAACCGCGCCATGGTGCAGGCGGCAATCGACGCGCTGCCACAACAGGCGATCGTCATCAGCCACGATCTCGACCTCGTTTCCGGCTATGGCCGGGTGCTGGTGTTTCATCGGGGGCAGCTTGCCTTCGATGGCGCGGCGCAGGCAGCAATTGCCCGCTACAGGGAGCTTGCGCTGTCATGAGGAGCCTCTATGTTGCCGGCAAGAGCCCGATGCACCGTCTGCCCGCAGCGCTAAAGATCGCCGGGCTGGCGCTTGCCGCTGTGCTCATATTCCTCACCCGCGATCCGCGCTTTCTGGTGCCGGCGCTCGTTTTATCGAGTGGGCTTTATTTCAGCCTCGGTCAACCGATCACCGCGGCGATCAGGCCGCTCCGGCCCGTGCTGGCGACGATCCTGCTGGTCGGCCTGTTCCACCTTCTGCTGACAAGCGCCGAAGAGGCCATGGTGACGACGCTTCGGCTTTCCACGCTGATGATGCTGGGTGCGGCGGTCACGGCCTCCACCACGGTCTCGGCCTTCATCGACACCATCACCCGCGCCACCTCGCCGCTGGAACGGCTGGGGCTGGTCAGGGCCGCCGATATCGGGCTTGCTGTCGGGCTGGTGGTCCGTTTCGTGCCGGAGATCCTGACGCGCTACGAGGCGATCCGCGAGGCGCACCGGGCGCGGGGCATCCGGCCGAAAGTCACCACGATCCTCGGGCCGCTCATCATTTCGACGCTGAAGGATGCCGACAACATCGCGGCCGCCATTGACGCGCGCGGCATTCGCGGCCAATGAGCAAGGGCTGGGGGAAATTCGCAAGCGCCGCCGCCATTGCAGGCGGGCATGCACCAAGGGAGACACCATGAACACCCGTGACCTCGTCCTCGTTTCGCTGTTTGCCGCGATCATCGTGGCACTCGGCCTCATCCCGCCGATCACGCTCGGCTTCATTCCCGTGCCGATCACGCTGCAATCGCTCGGCGTCATGCTAGCGGGCGTCATTCTCGGGGCGAAGCGCGGGGCGCTGGCGCCGCTGCTCGTCATCCTCTTGGTCGCCATCGGCCTGCCGGTGCTCTCGGGTGGTCGCGGCGGTCTTGCCGTCTTCGCCGGCCCGACGGTCGGCTTCCTGATCGGCTGGGTTCCCGCCGCCTATGTCACCGGCCTGATCGCCGAGCGCTTCGCGCGGCCGGCCATGGCGGCGCTGCCGCAGACGCTCGGCTTCTTCGCGGCGGCCGCGATCGGCGGTGTCGTGGTGCTCTATCTCTTCGGCATCGGCTATCTCGCCTTCGGCGCGGGCCTCGGATTTCAGAAGGCCTTCCTCGGCTCGATGGCCTTCATTCCGGGCGATCTGCTGAAGGCAGCCGTCGCCGGCCTCGCCGGCCGCGCCGTGATGGTCGGCTATCCGCTTTTGCCGCAGCGGGCCTGAGCCGTCAGCCCTTCCTGAGCGCGGTGCCGCCCTTACCGGTGGCATCGCTTTCTTTCGCCGCCCTGTGCCGGGCGGCGACATGCCTGAAGCCTTCAATCTGCATCTGCAGGCCGAAACCGAAGCGCTCGTCGCTGCTTTCGCCGGTGATTTCCGCCATCGCGGAGACGGCGAGAGGATAGGCTTCCAGCAATTCCGGCGGATGGGCCGCCGCCTGCTGCTTGCCCTGCTTCTCCGCGAAGGCCTGCTCCTCTATCGCAAAGCCGAGCACGTAATAGAGCAGCGTGAACGTGCCCCAGGCGGCCAGGCGCTCGTCGCCGCCCGCCTCCTTCAGACATTCCATCACCTGAGACCCGACCCGCAGCACGTTGCCGGAGACGGGAAACGTGCCGGCGAAGACGCGCGCGGCATCGCGACGAGACAGCAGCGCACGGCGCAGCTCGTTTGCGATTGCCACGAGACGCACGTCCCACGCTTCGCCCGCCCGCATTTCCACCGCCACCGGCACCAGCAACGCTTCGGCCATTCCGTCGAGAAGGGCATCCTTGTTGGCAAAATGCCAATAGAGCGACGGCGCCTGGATCTTCAGCGTTTCCGCGAGCTTGCGCATCGTCAGCCCCTCCAAACCGCTCTCATCGAGCAGGCCCAGCGCAGTGGCGATCACCTCTTCCTTCACGACAGCCATGATTTTCTCCTTTCTCACTTGACTCCCTAACATCGTTAGATCAACCTAACAACGTTAGATTGGAGATATGCCATGCAGAATTTTCACGAAGTCATTATTGTCGGCGCCGGGCCAGTCGGGCTCTGGCTTGCCTGCGAACTCAGGCTTGCGGGCGTCGATGTCCTGGTCCTCGAGCGGCGAACGGAGCGCAGCCCGCAATCCCGCGCGCTGACCATTCACGGACGCAGCATCGAGCTTTTCGCTCTTCGGGGCCTGGAAAAGCATTTCCTCGACTCCGGCCGGCCGATCCCGAGCGGGCATTTCGGCGTGCTCGACACCCGCCTCGACTTTTCCACCTTCGACAGCCGCTTCCCCTTCACGCTCTACCTGCCGCAGTCGGATACGGAGGCAAAGCTTGAGGAACGCGCCATCGAACTCGGCGCCAGAGTGGTGCGCGGCGAGCGCGTTACGGAGATCGAAGAGCAGGATGGGCAGGTACTCGTTTCGACGGAGGGGGCGGTCCATGCCTGCGCCTATCTGGTCGGCGCGGATGGCGCGAGAAGCATCGTGCGGGAAAGCGCTGGCATCCCGTTTTCCGGCGCGCCCGCCCGTCACACGATGATGCTTGCCGATGTCGTGCTGGCGGCTCCGCCGGCACGGTCGGTCCTGTCGACCGTCAACGAAAACGGATGCGCCATGGTGGCGCCGCTTGGAGACGGACAGCATCACCGCATCGTTCTGGTCGATCCCCTGCGCAGCCATGTGGTCCGCACCGAGCCGGTGACGCTTGAGGAAGTGACGCAATCCGCCCGACGCATTCTCGGCAGTGATTTCGGGGCGCGCGATCCGATCTGGATGTCGCGCTTCGCGGACGAGACGCGCCTTGCCGACAGCTACCGGCGCGGCCGCATCCTGCTTGCCGGCGATGCCGCGCATATTCACGCGCCGGCAGGTGGTCAGGGCATGAATGTCGGACTTCAGGACGCCATGAACCTTGGCTGGAAGCTGGCCATGGTGGTGCGCGGTCAGGCTCCCGCATCGCTGCTGGACAGCTATGGCGAGGAACGCCGCCCGGTGGGTGAAGGCCTGTACAAGAATACGCTTGCCCAGGTCGCCCTGATGACCGAATTCAACCCGGCAACACTGGCGCTGAGAGATGCCCTGAACGGGCTGCTGCAAATCCCGGCGGTCAATCACCGGCTGGCGGCGGAGCTTTCCGGCTTCGGCGTTCGCTACGGTCGAACGGATACCGACCTCATCAGTGCCGACCATCCGAAGGCAGGCACATCGGTTGGCGATGTCGAACTCGTGCTCGACGACGGCTCGGAGACCACGCTCTATCGCCTGATGCAGGATGGCCGGTGGCTCGATCTTTCCCTTCAGCCAGGCATTCGCGCAGCACGTCCGGGTTGGCTGCGGGAGGAGAATGTCACGACTATCTCCGCGAAGATGAAGAGCGTCCCGCCCGCCGATCTCCCCATGGGCCAGCCGGTGGCAATGACGATCAGGCCCGACGGGTACCTCTATGCGGCAGCGTGAGATGATGTCGATCGAAAGGCTCGACCCGCCGAGCCTCACGCAATCCTTCGTCGGTCACATCGCCCAGATCGCCATTGCACCGCCCGCGTCAAGGCTTGCAGCGATTTCCGGACAGGTGGCGCTCGATCAGAATGGAAACCTCGTCGCGCCCGGCGACCATGCCGGGCAGGCGCGCCAGTGCTTCGCCAATATCCGGCACGCGCTTGCAGCAATCGGCGCCGGACCGGAGCAGATCCTGCAGATGCGCATCCATGTCGTGGGCCACCAGCCGGAGCTGATCGCCCCCATATTCGAGGTGGGACGGGAGGCGTTCGCCGAGCGCTGGCCGGTCACCGCCAGCACATGGGTCGGGGTCGAAACCCTCGCCATGCCCGAATGGCTGGTGGAGATCGAGGCGCTGGCTATGGTTCCGTCCTCGCCGTGATTACCCCGGCTTCCGCTGCCTCAATCCCGCCGCTGCATCCACCATGCGGCGGCGGCAAGCCCTATCGCCCCGAGCCACGGCGCGAGCGAGACGGCGAGCGCCACGACATAGGTTTCGTAGGAGCGGCCGGCGAGCAACCATTGCAGCATGAGGCCGGCAAGCCATCCGCCGACCGCGGCTGCGGCCAACCATGCGATACCGGCCTTCGTTCCCGGCGCGGCTCTCGTCTCAGGATTGCGTCTGCCGGAAACGATCCAGTACCAGATGCCCGCCACCAGAGCGCCGACCACCGCCGCCACGGGGCAGATGAAGAACAGCAGTCCCATGGCGTTGGCGCCCTCAAGCTGCGAAACCTCGAAGACATCGAAGGCCGCAAGTCCCACACCGAGTGCTGCCAGATAGCCGCCGACCAGACCGGCGAGCATGACAAGCAGCGTTTTCAAAAGTCTCGTCCCCATCGAAAGCCTCCCTCCCCGAAAGCCATGGCATTTACATCGGAAGGCATAGGGGCACTCCGCATCAAAACCCCTCCCGCCTGCCGGGCACCCTCCCCACAAGGGGGAGGATTAGGAATGCCGCACCGTCTCGCCTTCCACATTCGATGGCGCTGCGCCCAAAAGCTGGCTGCAACAGGTTTGCAGCCTGCACCGGTTCTTCACCAAAACCGATACGTTTCTCCGTATTGCCGCCCACCGCTTCCGCTTCCTAGGATCGACCTTGCTTGGAGGAGTGTCCAGTCCGCGTTTCCCGCCCACGGGAGGCGGCATCCACACAAGGTGGAGGACAGCAAGCAGAGACCCACCAACTTCGGGAGGAACTGCCATGAAATGGACTGCGCCGAAATTCATCGAAGTCAGTTGCGGCATGGAAATCAACCGCTACGCCCCGGCGGACGGTGACGAACCCGTCCTGTTCTGATCGCGCGACGGGCACGGGGCGATGAGCAAGCTTCGTTTCCTCGTGCTCGGCGCGGCCGCCGGCGGCGGGTTGCCGCAATGGAATTGCGGCTGTCCCAACTGCATGGCGGCGCGCGATCCGGTCTCGGGCATGACGCCGCAGAGCCAATCGTCGCTGGCGGTCAGCGCCGATGGCGAAAACTGGGCGATTTTCAACGCCTCGCCGGACATCCGGGCACAGATCGAGAAAAACGCCTGCCTGCATCCGCGCGGCCTGCGCGGCAGCCCGATCCGTAGCGTCATCGTCACCAATGGCGATATCGACCATGTCACCGGCCTCCTGACGCTTCGGGAAAAGCAGCCGTTCACGCTGTTTGCCACAGCGACGCTGATGGAAACGCTGCGGCAAAACCCGGTTTTCGAGGTTCTGGACCCTGCCCTCGTGGAGCGGAAGACCATCGGGCTCGACACCGTCTTTTCTCCCCTTCCGGGGATGCGGATACGGCTGTTTCCGGTCCCCGGCAAGGCTCCGCTCTATCTCGAATCAGAAGGCCTCAGGCTCGGGCAGGAGAGCGAGGACACGGTTGGGGTGGAGTTCCTGATCGGCGAACGGCGGGCCTTTTACATTCCCGGCTGCGGGGCGATGACGCCGGCGCTTGGCGCCCGCCTCATGGGAGCCGACCTCGTCTTCTTCGACGGCACCGTCTTTAGCGACGACGAGATGATTTCAGCCGGCGTCGGCCACAAGACCGGGCGGCGCATGGGACACATGCCGATCAGCGGTCCCGGCGGCAGCCTTGCAGCCCTTTCCACACTTTCGATCGCGCGGAAAATCTACGTGCACATCAACAATACCAACCCGATCTGGCAGGCCGGACCGGAGCGGCGGCAGGTCGAAGCCGCAGGCTTCGAGATCGGCCAAGACGGCATGGAGGTGAGCCTTGCAGACATCCACATCCCCGCAGATATCGACGTCGCCTGAAAAAGCCGCCTTCGAGGCGCGTCTCAGGGCCATCGGCACGGCGCGCTATCACGACAAGCACCCCTTTCACCAGATGCTGCATGGCGGCGCGTGTTCGATGACGCAAGTGCGCGCCTGGGTCATCAACCGCTATTACTACCAGAGCCGCATCCCGATGAAGGACGCGGCACTCCTCTCGCGCTGCGAAAATCCCCGGCTCCGGCGTATCTGGCGCAGCCGCATCGAGGATCATGACGGAGGCTTGGCGGAGGGCGGCGGCATCCGGCGGTGGCTGAGGCTGGCGGAAGCCGTGGGTCTCGATCCCGACTATGTCGCCTCTGCCCGCGGCGTTCTGCCGGGCATACGATTCGCCGTCGATGCCTATGTGCATTTCGTCCGGGAAAAGACGTTGCTGGAGGCCGTTGCCTCGTCGCTCACCGAACTTTTCGCCCCCGCGATCCACGAGAACCGCATCGCCGGACTGCTGAAACACTATGCCTTTGCCGGGGATGCCGCCCTCTCCTACTTCCGCCAGCGGCTGAACGAGGCGCCGCAGGACGTCGCCTTCGGGCTTGCCTATGTGCTCGACCACGCCGACAGCCTGGAGAAGCAGGACGCAGCAGCGGCGGCGCTGACCTTCAAGACCGATGTGCTCTGGTCGCAACTCGACACACTGCATTCGGCTTACGTCGCGCCGGCGCGCATTCCGCCCGGCGGCTGGGACGGGCGCGAGGGCGTGACCGGCGAAGTCGACGACCGGCCCTTGCAGGGGGCGGCTGAATGAACGGAACCGACGCCCCCAGCGCTCCGGCCGTCACCGTCGATGGCGCCACCGTCGCGAAGCTCGCGCGCGGCGTGAAGCTGCGGGAAGATCCCGTTCGCGGTCAGACCGTGCTGCTTGCCCCCGAACGGGCGCTAGCCCTGGACGAGATCGCGGTTTCCATCGTCAGGGCGCTCGACGGCAAGCGCAGCCTCGAGGACATCGCCGGGGATTTTTCCCGGCAGTTCGATGCGCCGAAAGAGGCCGTGCTCGCCGATATCATCGCTTTCATCCGGGAGTTTTCCAACCGGCGGCTGCTGGAGCTTGCGTCATGAACGAGCACTCAAGTCCAGCCCGCTTCGTTGCGCAAAGGCCCGCACCGCCAATCGCCATGCTGGCGGAACTGACCCATCGCTGTCCGCTCGCCTGTCCCTACTGCTCCAACCCGCTCGAACTCACTCGCGCCACGGAGGAGCTTTCGACCGCCGAGTGGATCGAGGTCTTCCGGCAGGCCGCCGATCTCGGTGTGCTGCACCTGCATCTTTCCGGCGGAGAGCCCGCCTCGCGCCGCGACCTCGTCGATCTCACGCGTGCGGCAGCGGGCTTCGGCCTCTACACCAATCTCATCACCTCAGGCATCGGGCTGACCGAAGCGCGCATTACAGAACTTGCCGATGCCGGTCTCGACCATTTGCAGCTCTCGCTGCAGGGCGCGACGCCGGAGAAGGCCGATATCGTCGGCGGCTACGCGGGCGGCTATGCGCGCAAGATTGCGGTCGCCGGCTGGACGCGAAGCGTGGGCATTCCGCTCACCGTCAATGCCGTCTGCCACAAGCAGAACATGCACGAACTCGACGCCATGGTGGCGCTTGCCATCGAACTCGGCGCGCGCCGCATCGAAATCGCCACCGTGCAGTTCCACGGCTGGGCCGAACGCAACCGGCAGGCCCTGATGCCGACCCGCGCACAGGTGGAAACCGCAGACGCCTTCGTGGCGGAAGCCCGCCGCCGGCATGAAGGCGTGCTGGTGATCGACTACGTACCGGCCGACCATCATTCCAGTTATCCGAAGGCCTGCATGGGCGGCTGGGGATCGAGCGGGCTGAACGTCACGCCGTCGGGCCGGGTTCTCCCCTGCCATGCGGCGGAAACCATCAAGGGGCTCGCCTTCGACAATGTACGGGAGCGTGGACTTGCCGATATCTGGTACGAAGGGGCCGCCTTCAACGCCTTTCGCGGCGACGACTGGATGCGGGAGCCCTGCCGAAGCTGCGCCCGCAAACACATCGACCACGGCGGCTGCCGCTGCCAGGCGATGGCGCTTGCCGGCGATGCGCGCGCAACCGACCCAGTCTGCATGCATTCCCCGCTTCACGCAGCCCTTGCGGCGGCAGCCGAGGAGGATGGCCTCGCAGAACCTCCGGCCTTCGTCTATCGGGGACGGCAGCCATCCATCCAGCCCGTATAGTAACCGACATCCGGAGCTTGCCGACCAACTGCGTTGAAATGGGCGATCGTCAGTTCCGATACGGGAGAGCTTTGTCTGAAGCGCGGGGCGATCTTTCAGATTCGCTTCCCGCCTTTAGCCCATTGTCATGTCGCATGTTGTTATCGCAAAACCGCTGCATACTTTCACGCAACATGCTTTAAGGTGCGTCGAGAAAATCAGACGGGGGAGATCAAGACATGTCGGCAATTTTCGCGCGCATCGTCGCCATGATCGGCGCGGCGATGATCCTGATGCGGCGCTTCGGCCAGGGCCCGGAGAAACCGGCCATCGGCGGCGCGCCGATCATTCCCGAGGCGAAGGCGCAGCGCATCCCGACGCTGAAGATGCCGACTGCGCGCGGCTGGACCGACGGCCACACGCCGACGGCAGCCCCCGGCCTGAAGGTCAATGCCTTCGCCAAGGGACTGAAGCATCCGCGCTGGCTCCACGTGCTGCCGAACGGCGACGTACTGACGGCGGAGGCGCTCGGCGTCGATGGCGGCAGGATCAGGACGCCCTTCGATTACGCCATGTATTCGACGATGAAGCGCGCGGCCGCCGTCGGCAAAAGCCCCAACCGCATCACGCTGCTGCGCGATGCAGACGGCGACGGCGTGGCCGAGGAACGCCACACCTTCATGGAGGGTCTCAACCATCCCTTCGGCATGGCGATGCTGCATGGCACCTTCTATGTCGGCAATACCGACGGCGTGGTCGCCTATCCCTATAGCGAGGGAACGACCCATATCGCCGCGCAGGGCCGCCGGCTCGCCGATTTCAAGCCGGCAGGGCACTGGACCCGCAGCATTCTTGCAAGCCAGGACGGCAAGAAGCTCTATGTCGGCGTCGGCTCGCTCAGCAATATCGCGGAAAACGGCTTCGAGGCCGAGGAAGGCCGCGCCTGCATCTACGAACTGGATCTGGAGACCGGACGGAACAGGATTTTCGCCGGCGGGCTTCGCAATCCGGTCGGTCTCGCCTTCGAGCCGACCACCGGCGATCTCTGGACCGTGGTCAACGAACGCGACGGTCTGGGCGACGAGACGCCTCCCGACTACCTGACCTCGGTGAAGGACGGCGGTTTCTATGGCTGGCCCTATTGCTACTGGGGCCAGACCGTCGACGACCGCGTGCTGCAGAATCCGGGGCTGGTCGCCAGCGCCATCCGGCCGGACTATGCGCTGGGCGGACACACAGCCTCGCTCGGTCTCTGCTGGCTGCCGGCAGGCACCCTGCCCGGCTTCCCCGACGGCATGGTGATCGGCCAGCACGGCTCTTGGAACCGGTCGACGCTCGCCGGCTACAAGGTGATCTTCGTGCCCTTCGAAAACGGCAAGCCCTCCGGCCCACCACGGGACATCCTCACCGACTTCCTGGCGCCCGACGAGAAATATTCCTATGGCCGCCCGGTCGGTGTCACCATCGGCCCGGACGGCTCGCTGCTGGTGGCTGACGATGTGGGCGACGTGATCTGGCGGGTCACCGGGGCCTGAGGCGACGGGCCGACACTCACCGACCGAGAGCCGGCATGATCTGCATACTTATTCCGACGAGTGCGGGGGCTCACCCGAACGCCTGATTATCCGACCCACCGGTGAGTGCTAATGTTGTCCGATCCTCAAGGCTCAAGCGACGGAGGCACGGATGCCGGCGGTTACAGGGAAGGTGATACTGGTGACCGGCGCGAGCGGCGGGATCGGAACGGCGGTTTCCCGCCATCTGGCGGAACTCGGTTACGGTCTTGTGCTCACCGCAAGGAACACTGAAAAGCTGGATGCGCTGGCCGCCGGACTGGCCGGCTACGAGCGCGGACTTCACCAGACTATCGCGGTCGACATGACCGACATCGCCTCCATCGCCGCCCTCGCCGACGAGATGGCCCGGCGGAGCATCACGCTCGACGGCGTCGTTTTGATGCCGCCGCAGGCCCACAGCACCAACGATCCGATGCCGGCAAGCTCCGCCTGGACGGAGCTTTTCCAGAACTGCTTCATCGGACCGCTGGAACTGCTGAAGGCGGCCATCGCCAGGATGTCCCCCGAGCCTGCAAATGGACGGCGGGCAAAGATCGTCCTCATTTCCGGTATCAGTTCCGCCCAGGTTCTCGGGCATTACGCCACCTCCAACGTCCTGCGCTGCGCTTGGCTCGGCGAAGCCAAGACGCTCGCCTTCGCGCTCGGAGGCCGCGGCATCCACGTCAACACGCTCTCGCTCGGGGGAACGCTGTCGCCATGGTACAAGGCGGGGCTGGAGAAGCGCGCCGAGGCCGCCGGCGTGACGCTTGCGGAACGGCTGGCGGAGGAAACCTCGAATATTCCGCTCGGCAAATACGGCGAGCCCGCCGAAGTGGCCGTGGCGGTCGCGGGCCTGCTTTCCTCCTTCTCGGATCACATGACCGGCGTAAACATCATGCATGACGGCGGCTTTACCCGAGCCTATTGAGGGACGGGGCCCGGGGATCGCCATCATGTCGGCACTGGACCGACGAACGTCAAAAATGCCATAAATCGCCCCATCATTTTGGAATAGTGCAGGAATTCCCGCCCGGCCGGCGCCGGGATCAACCAGGACGGCGCTTCACACGTCATGAATAACGGTCCGAGATCGCCCCTTCGCAAGCGTTTTTTCCTGCCTTCATCGGGCCGACGTCAAAGACAGCGGACCCGCTTTCCCGCGGGGCTTTCCGCTGGCGGAACACTCCTGCCGTTTTCGCGTTGTCAGGCAGCATCACTCGGGGGCTTTCAATCATGAACGAGGGGCCGAACGGAACCGGCAGAAGCCACGAGGCGATGGGGGCAAGGACATCCCATGCCGGAGCGGCAAGGCGGCGGCCGGTGCGCCGGGTGCGGGTGCGCAAGACGGCCCTCGATCTGGCGCTGATCTGGTCCGTCATCGGCATCTTCGTGATCCTTGCGGTCACCGCGATCCATCTCGCCGCGAGCGTGCTTATCCCGATCACCCTTGCGGTGGTGGTCGGCCTGATCCTCGGGCTTGCGGCGGACCGGCTGGGAGCGCTCGGCGTCCCGCCGATGCTGTCGGCGCTCATTCTGACGACAGGGTTTGCGGCGCTGATCTTCTTCATCGCCAACACGCTGATCGGCCCGCTCGGCGAACTCGCCGCAAACGCGCCGGCCATGGTCGAGCAGGCGATCGAGCGGATACTGCCCTATCTCCAGCGCATAAAGTGGCTGCATATCAACAGCGCCAGCTTCCGTTCCGGATCGATGTCCATGGAAGCGCTGATCGAAAACAGCAGCACCGTTTTATCGACCGTCGCCACCAGGGTGACGCCGGCCATCGTGCAGACGCTGATCTTCTTTGCGGCGCTGGTGCTTTTTCTCGGCAGCAGGCATGCCATCCGCAAGACCCTCATCATCGCCTTCCGCGACCGCGCGCGGCGGCTTGCAGCCATCCGTACCTTCAACGCCATCGAGCAGGCGCTCGGCTTCTATTTCGCCACCGCCTCGCTGCTCTATGCCGTCGTCGGCGTCTCCATGACGATCATCGCCTGGGCGGGTGGCCTCGACATGCCCGTGCTCTGGGGCTTCTTCGCCTTCCTGTCGAGCTTCGTGCCCTTTCTCGGCGTCACCGCGATGACGATGGCGCTCGCAATCGCCGGGGTCATCGCCCATGACAGCCTCGTCGTCGGGCTCGCCCCTGCAACTGCCTTCTTTGCCGTTCACATGGTCATGGAGAACCTGGTGACGCCAGCGGTCATGGGGCGCCGGCTGGAGATAAACTCCTTCGCCGTCTTTGTCGCCATCATCTTCTGGACCTGGCTGTGGGGCGCGATCGGAGCCATGCTCGCCGTGCCGCTTTCGCTCATCGCCATCACCGTCGCCAGCGAGCTTCTGCCGCAGAACCGGATCCAGCCGAACCTTCCGGACTGAGCAACCGCCCGAAATCTGCTCCCACACCCGCGAACTTTTTTGCGAAAATTGATAAATCGCAAATAATATCTTCAAATATTCATATATATGATTTTTTGAACATCAAGCAAACGGGAGGTTGCTTCATGGCGCATGTCGTCATTCTGGGTGCCGGGCTGGGCGGCACCATCATGGCTTATGAACTGAGGGAGGCCCTGTCACGCAGCGACAGGATTTCGATCATCAACAAAGGATCGAAATATTCCTTCGTTCCGTCCAATCCATGGGTCGCTGTCGGCTGGCGCGACCGCGACAGCATCGAGGTCGATCTCGAGCCCGCCTGCCGCAAGCGCGACATCACGCTCTATCCGCAGGGCGCCAGACGCCTGCACGCGGCGGAAAACCGCATCGAACTTTCCGATGGCGCCTTCGTCGATTACGACTATCTGGTGATCGCTACCGGTCCGGAACTTGCTTTCGACGAGATCCCCGGCTTCGGCCCTGCCGCCAACAGTCATTCGGTCTGCCATATCGACCACGCGCTCGACGCCAAGGCAGCATTCGAGAAGCTGCTCAGGAAACCCGGCCCGGTGGTGATCGGCGCGGTCCAGGGCGCTTCATGCTTCGGCCCGGCCTACGAATTCGCCTTCATTCTGGAAAAAGCGCTGCGCGATGCGAAGGTCCGCGACCGCGTACCGATGACCTTCGTCACGTCCGAGCCCTATATCGGCCATCTGGGCCTCGACGGCGTCGGCGACACCAAGGGCCTGCTCGAAAGCGCGCTGCGCTCCAAGCACATCAAGTGGATCACCAATGCCCGGGTGAAGGAAGTCGGCTCCGACAAGGTGACCGTCGAGGAGATGAATGACGACGGCTCCGTCAAGGTGGCGCATGACGTTGCCTCCGCCTACACCATGATGCTGCCGGCATTCCGCGGCGTCGAGGCCGTGCGCGACATCGAGGGACTGACCAATCCGCGCGGCTTCATCCTCGTCGACAAACACCAGCAGAACGGCCGGTATCCGAACATCTTCGCAATCGGCGTCTGCGTGGCGATCGCCCCCACCGGCAAGACGCCGGTTCCGGTCGGCGTGCCGAAAACCGGCTTCATGATCGAGAGCATGGTGACGGCGACGGCCAAGAACATCTCGGCGCTGGTACGCGGCGAAGAGCCGAAGGCCCAGGGTACATGGAACGCCGTCTGCCTGGCCGATTTCGGCGATGGCGGCATTGCTTTCGTGGCGCAGCCACAGATCCCGCCGCGCAACGTCAACTGGTCTTCGCAAGGGAAATGGGTGCATGCCGCCAAGGTGGGCTTCGAGAAGTATTTCCTGCACAAGATCAGGAGCGGACAGGCCGAACCCTTCTATGAAAAGCTGACGCTGCAGGTGCTCGGCATCGATAAGCTGAAAGCCGTCACATTCGACGAGGACTGATCGACCGGGAGTCATTCCAGCAAAAGTATGAAGCGGTTTTGCGTCTGGAATTACATAGAAACAAAGAGATAGAGCATTGAAGGCGACCTCGTTTTCGCCGGAGAGGCTCTAAAATGCAGAGCGCGACCTCGGCTTACGACGCCGCCTCCTGCAACGGTCCGGCATTCTGCTGTGCGGCCAGACGCTCGGCGATGTCGGCCTGCGCCATCGGGCGGCCGTAGAAATAACCCTGAACGTAGCGGATGCCGGCCGCCTGGACGGCCCGCAGTTCGGCTTCCGTCTCCACGCCCTCCGCCAGGCATTCGACCCCGAGATTGGCGGCCAGATCGGCGATCGCGCGAATGATGTTGCGGCTGACGGCCTCATCTTCCTTCAGCCCGGCGACGAAGCAGCGGTCCATCTTGATCCGGTGCAGGGGAAAGCGATGGATATAGGCAAAGCTCGAATAGCCGGAGCCGAAATCGTCGAGAGCGATATGACAGCCCATGCCGGCAAGAACGCCGAGCGAAACGCGCGCACGCTCGAAATCCGTCGTCATCGAGGTCTCGGTAATCTCGAAAGTCAGCCTTTCCGGCGCGATGCCGCTTTCCCGCACGATGCGGGCAATATTGGCGATGGAGCGTGGCGAAACCAGATCGACGGCGGAAAGATTGAAGGAAAGCCTGAGAGCCTCCGGCCATTGCACGGCGGCATCGAGCGACTTTTTCAAAAGGATGCTGGTCATGCGCTCGATCAGGCCGGAACGCTCGGCCGCGGCAATGAACAGACCGGGGCTGACATTGCCGAGCTTTTCGCTCTCCCACCGGGCGAGCGCCTCGAAACCGACGATCCGCTCGCGCATCAGGTCGTATTGCGGCTGAAAGAGCACGAAGAGCTCGCGGGCAAGATCGCTGCCGCGCAATGTCTGGTCGATGCGTCCGAGATCGTTCATCTCCGCCTCATGATCGGCGGAGAAGATCACCACGCCGCCGCGATTGTCGCGCTTGGCGCAAGCCAGCGCATGATCGGCACGCTCGTAGATCTGGCGAACCGTTTCGCCATTGGTGGGAAAATGGGCAAAACCGATCGAGCCGGAGATGGAAACGCCGATCCCGGAGATCACGAAAGGCTTGCGCAGCGCATCGCAGATATCACGGCCGACCGAATGCAATCCGTCAAGGGTCAGCGTCCTGGGGATGGCCACCGCGAACTCGTCTCCGCCAAGGCGGGCGACCACATAGCCGGACGGGCATGCGAGATGGATGCGCCGCCCGACCTCCGACAGCAATTCGTCTCCGATCGCATGCCCGTGCAGGTCGTTGACCGGTTTGAAGCCATCGAGATCGATGATGCCCACATGGACCGGGGTTCCCGAATGCGCCGGACCGGACATATGGCTTTCGAGGACTGAGAAAAAATGGCGCCGGTTTGGCAGGCCGGTCAGGGCGTCGAAATCGGCCTGCTGCTCGGCGCGCTCCCTCAGCCGGTCGGCGACAACCCTCGCCCTTACCGAGCGGAGAATGGCGTCGCGCATCAAGAGCGCCATGCCGAGGGCGGCAAACGTGCCGGCGAGACCGATCAGGGCATAGCTCAAGAACACATCCGGCCCGCCGCGGCCGGCGAACCAGAGCATGGTTCCGACGGACAGGACGGACGAAAAGACGATAACCCGCACGCTGATGCCGGATGTCGCAAAGAGGAGGGTCGCCAGCACGAAATAGACGAGCTTGGCGGGAACGAAATCCATCAGCAGCGCCGAGACGGTGTTGAGATAGATCAGCAGGTTCATCACCAGATTGGTGATTTCGAGCCGCAGATAGCCGCCGTCGCGCACCAGCCATTTCTGATGAAAGTAAAGGCTTATGACGCTGGTGACGAAGGAAAGCACGCCCAGCGCCCGGAAATGCTCGCTGTCCTGCCCGATAAAATGGAAGAGCGTGATGAGCCCGTAATAGATCGCGGAGGGAATGAGGAAGCCGCGGATGATGGGGCGGAAGGCTGCCGCCATCTCCTCGCGCATCAAGGCCGCAGGAAGGGCAGCCGCTTCGCCTTCGCTGTCATCCGCGTAACGGGAATTCGCGTAACGGGAGTTCCGGCTGTTGTCCGATGTTGTCATTTTTCTGTCGGCCAATGCTTGATCTGCTTGTTTGAAGGCGCAAGACGTCCGGCCCAGCCTTCATGCCAGCATTGATCGCATCGGATCTTCCAGACACGATCCGGTTTAGCAGCAACCCGTTGAAAAACAATAAACGTCAGGACTTCTAGAAACGCCTGTCGGACAGCGAATACGGCGAAACCCGCATTACATCAGGATGAAATTCTTCGGTTCCGGCAGCGGCGGCAGATCACGTTCGCCCAGCGCCTCGCGCAGATTGATCTCGATGGTTTCGGCGATGGCACCGATCGGCAGATCGTTGGGAAGGTCGCCGAAGGGCTCTTCCAGCTCGTTGCCCAGGGCATCGAGGCCGAAGAAGGTGTAGGCGACAAGCGCCGTCGCGAAGGGCGTCAGCCAACCGAACGCATCGGCGAAGCCGAAGGGCAGGAGGAAGCAGAAGATGTAGGCCGTGCGATGCAGAAGCAGCGTATAGCCGAAGGGCACCGGCGTGAAACGGATGCGTTCGCAGGCCGAAAGCACCGACGACATGTCGCGGATGCTGCCTTCCAGCACCGAATATTCGATGTCGCTCAGTGCGCCGGCGGCCTTCAGCCGCGCCGTGAACGCCCCCATCTCGCGCAGGAGAAAATCCGGCCGGTTGCGGCTTTCGAGAAAGGCGACATGTCGTTCCTTCGGCAGGCGCAGGAGAATGCGGCCGTGATCTCCGCCCGGCCGCAGATGGATGAGCAGCGCATAGGAAAAGGCGATCGCGAGCTGGAGCAGGCGGCGACGGGGAGCCGGCTCCCCGTCGATCGCCCGGCCATCGAGGATCAGGGATTGCCGGGCGAGGCTTCGGGCGGCGATCACCAGCAGCCCCCAGTCCTTGCGCGCCTCCCACCAGCGGTCGTAGCAGGCATTGTTGCGGAAGCCGAGAAACACCGACAGGGCGATGCCGACCAGCGCCAACGGCGCGCTGTTGAACCCGGGAACCTGCTCCGGCATGAAACGATGGGCCAGGACCACCAGCGTCGACAGCGCCAGAACGAACAGCACCTGCGGGAAGATCATCGGCAGAACCGAACCGCGCAGGATGAAGAAGAGCGAGACGAGGCCGGGACGGTCGCGGACGATCATGGACGATGAACCTCTTTGCCCGAGGCCGAGCCGGGCCTGAAATGCGTCTGCTGCCTTCATAGGGAATTTTGCGCCATCGTCCACCGGAAATCATATGGACTGCCGGCAAGGAAGGTGCGTTAGCGACGGCAGGCGAGAGACCGTGCGGGCAAACGCGGGAACCGATGGCGCGCGACAATGTCACACGACTGTCACGTCGGCGGCCTATGCCCGCCCCTGGTTCTCATGACGTGTCCGAATATGCCCTCCGACAATCTCCTCCCCCGTCTCCGCTTCGGCCTGATCGCCGATCCGCAATATGCGCCCATCGAGCCCAACATGGCGCTCAACCGCCACTACGCGAAAAGCCTCGACAAACTCGAGGCGGCAATCGCCCGGCTGAATGCCGAGGACCTCGATTTCGTGGTCACGCTCGGCGATGTGATCGACCGGGGTTTCGAGAGTTTCGACAAGGCGCTGGACGTCTATGGCGGCCTTCGCCACCGGGCGTTTTTCCTGCCGGGGAATCACGACTTCTCCGTCGCGCCCGAGCGGCTTGCCGAGATTCACGGCAAGCTCGGCATGCCCGCGCCCTACCATGATTTCGCCTGCAAGGGCGTGCGCGTGATCCTGACCGACGGCAACGAGATTTCGCTGTTTGCGCCACCGCCGGGCGATCCGCGCCGGCAGGCGGCCGAAGCCCGGCTTGCCGCCCTGCAGGCGGCAGGGGCCGAGAACGCCCAGACATGGAATGCCGGCATGAGCGGCGACCAGATCGCCTGGCTGGACGAGCGGTTGAAGCTTGCGGCAGCGGCCGGCGAAACCGCCATCGTGATGGGGCACTATCCGCTCTTTCCCGCCAGCGACCACAATCTGTGGGGAGCGGAAGACGTGGCAGAGCTGATTGCGGGCTCGCCCGCCGCTGCCGCCTATTTCTGCGGCCACAATCATGCCGGCAACTACGGCGCCCTCAACGGCACGCATTTCGTCAACATGAAAGGCATGGTCGACACGCCGGACGAAAATGCGTTCTCTGTGGTCGAACTGTTCGGCGACCGGCTGGAAATCCACGGCTTCGGCCGGGAGGAGAACCGGTTGCTGCCCCTGTCGCCTGTGGCGGGGCTTCAGGCTGCCATCGGCTAATTCATCTGCGGCTCAGGCCGAGTGGCGCGGCCTTCGACGATCCTGTCCGTGGCGAGCGTCACGCCATAGGCGAATACCAGCACCAGCGGCGCGAGCGGCATTCCCTTCAATCCGAGCAGCAGAGTTACCAGCGGCACGAAGGTCGCCAGCGCCGAGAACACGACGCGCAGCGCGGCAAGACCGCCGGGAAGCGACGGCTCCGGCCGAACCGCGAGCGCGGCCAGGGCGGCAAGCGCTCCCAGGTCATGGCTCTGCGTGTAGGGAGAAATCAGGAAGGTGGCATAGAGAAGGCTGCGGGAGCGGGCAAGCGGCACTTCAAGCCGCATCAGGCTCCAGATGAAGGCGGCGATGGCGGCCAGCGCCACCGGCAGATGGATCAGCCGGGCGACGTCCGCAGGAAAACCCAGGCTGCGCATGGAGCCGAAAACCGAGGGAACCAGATTGGGAAAGAAGCCGCCGAGATTGTTCATCAGGTAGATCTGATAGGGCGCGTTGAAGGTGGCATAGCCGATCCAGCCGTTGATCCCGACGATCGCAAGCGACAGCGCCACCATAACGAGCGCGGTGGCCAGCGCGGCCAGGAAGGTGCGCCAGTTGCCCTCGAAGATCAGCAGGATCGGCAGGAGCAGGCCGAGCTGCGGCTTGATGGTGAGGACGCCGATGGCGATGCCCGCGAGCACCGGATGGCTGCCGCGCAGGCCAAGGCCGTAAAGCATCAGCGCGGCGGTGAGAAAGCCGCTGTCCGCCGCCAGGATGTTGGCCAGCAGGAAGGGCAGCAGCAGGATGGCGGAAAATGCCGGAAAGTCGCGGTCCTGCAGGCTGACGGCGTGACCGTAAAGCGCGAGTGTCGACAGGAGAAAGACCAGCGCCGAAGGCAGATAGGGCAGCAGGGAAAAGGGCGCGAATATCGGCAGCGCATGGGGCAGATAGCTCCAGTACTGCCAGCCGGCCTCCAGCCCGAACACCGAAAGGACATGGGAGGAATAGATCTCCTGCCCACGAAAGAGTTCCATCGCATCGCCGGACAAGAGCAGCGAGGACCCCAGCCAGATATTCGCATGGTTGCGCCCGGCAAAGACATCGGCGGAGGGATCGACGAGACCGACGCCAATGCCCAGCAGCAGGGCGAGGAGCACCAGCCCGGCAAGCGAAATCACCGCCGCGAGCGGCCAGTGCCGCCCTGCCTCCCGCCACGTCGTCTGCGCCTCCGACGTCATCATGCCCAGCTCCCCGTTTGGATGCGTCACGTTAGGATCTCGCCGTTAAGAAAGCACGAAATCCGGCGAACGGCACTCAAAAAGACGTCATCCCGCCACGGCCCATCCCTCGCTCCAGCGGCGCCTCAGCGCGTCGCCCTCACCCCGGAAGAACGCCTCGGCCGGCGAGCAGCCGACGACGCGGTCCGCCCGAAAATTGCGGATCGCCGCGCGCAGTTCGCACCAGCCGACGAGATTGACGACGTCAGAATAATAGACGAGCGCGATCGGCCTCACGCGGCGCTCCGTCAGCCGGCCCTCGGCGTCACGATAGACGATGTCGAGCGACCGTTCGTCCCGGATCGCACCGCGAACCTCGGCAAGATCGAGCGCCGGCGGTTCGGCGGCAACGCTGCCCCAGGCCCTGAGCACCGGCGCCTGGAGGCTTCGCCGCAACGGCTCCGGCACGGCGGCGGCGATCTTGTCGTTGACGGCGCGCGCCGCCGTCTTCAGCCCGGTATCGCCGGTCCGCTCCAGAAGCGCCAGGCCGAGCACGATCGCCTCCGTTTCCTCGACGGTCAACATCAGCGGCGGCAGATCGAAGCCAGGCCGCAGGATATAGCCCAGCCCGCGTTCGCCCTCGATCGGCACGCGCATGGCCTGCAGCGCGACGATATCCCGGTAGATCGAGCGCGGCGTCACCTCCAGCCGCTCGGCGATCTCTGCCGCCGTGACCGCATGCCGGGCGAGCCGCAGGATCTGGATGATCTCGAAGAGACGCGAGGCCTTTCGCATTTTTCTGAAGCCCTTGCCGAAGCCAACTGACACAATGATGTCAGTTGGCTCTCCTTAAGGAAACCCCAAGCGTCTGGAAACGGAGGAAAATCCGTTTTCGGCTGGTTCCCTTCCCTGGAGATACTGACATGGACTACGCACAGGCACTCTGGCTTTTTCTTCTGCTGATCTTCGGCATCGTCATCGTGCCGGGCATGGATATGATCTTCGTTCTGGCAAGTTCGCTCGCCGGAGGGCGCAAGGCGGGCCTCACGGCGACCGCCGGTATGATGACGGGCGGCGCGGTGCATACGCTCTACGGCACGCTCGGCACCGGCATTCTCGTCGCCTATGCGCCGCGCCTCTTCCTGCCCCTCGTCGTCGCCGGCGCGCTCTACATGATGTGGATCGGCCTCTCTCTGGCAAAGAGCGCGATCACCGTCAGCACGGTCGACGGAACGGGGCGGTCGACGCTCACCGCCACCTTCCGACGGGCGGTGACGACTTGCCTGCTCAACCCGAAGGCCTATCTCTTCGTCATCGCCGTCTATCCGCAATTCCTGAAACCCGCCTATGGGCCGATCCTTGCGCAGGGGCTCGTGCTGGGGCTGATGACGATGGCGGTGCAGGGCCTCGTCTACGGCGCGGTGGCGCTGGCGGGCGACCGTGCCCGCCACGCCCTGGCCGGACAGCCGGCGATGACGATCTGGATCGGACGCGCCGCCGGAGCCTTGCTGATCGTTGCCGCCGCATTCACGCTGGCCCACGGCCTGATGTCGGACCGACAGGTTTCCGGGGATATTTCTGGATAAAAATCAAATCTTTGACATATTTCCCGGAATCACCGGAATGTGACTTCATTCCGCCTTGCGAATTTTGCAATCATCCGCCCGCCCCAGAACCGCCGGCGCGTCCGGCCCCGATATCAATGGAGAAATCGATGAAGCTGAAACTTGTCATGGCCGCCGCCGTCGTCGCCGGGCTCGGAATGAGCGCTGCGATCGCCGCCGACGAACCGCAGGTCGTACGGCAGGAGATGATGAAGAAGGTCGGCGGCGCAATGGGCGCCATCGGCGCCATCGCCAAGGGTGAAAAGCCGTTCGACGCGGAGGTCGTGAAGGCTTCGCTCACCACCATGTCGGAAGTGGCCAAGGCGTTCCCCGACCATTTCCCCGCCGGTTCGGAAGTCGGCCTCGACACCGAAGCCAGCCCGAAGATCTGGGAAAACATGGATGACTTCAAGGCCAAGTCGGCAGCGCTCGCAACGGCGGCCGACGCCCAGCTCGCCGCCATGCCGACCGACCAGGCCGGAGTGGGCGCCGTGATGAAGGCCGTTGGCGGCACCTGCGGCGACTGTCATCAGACCTACCGCCTGAAGAAATAAGCGTCTGGCGGGTTGGCGGCGTCCGGGCCCCGCGCCAGCGGGCCGGCGCCCTCTGCCCGCCTTTCGAGACAATTCATGACAGGCGCGCCACCAACGGCGGGCCGCGAAATGCGGAGGGTGCTATGGCATCGAAATGGCTGAAGGGACTGGGCGTCCTGATTGCGCTCGGCGCGGCGGGAGCCACCGCCTTCGTCTACATCACCGCGCCCAAGCGGCAGGACCCTGCGCGGTGGACCAATCTCGGCGAGCCGGACCTTGCCAACGGGCGCGAGATCTTCTTCGCCGGCGGCTGTACGAGCTGTCACGCGGCACCCGGGGCGGAAGGGGATGCGCGGCTCGTTCTTTCCGGCGGCGCGCCGCTGAAGAGCCCGTTCGGCACCTTCCACGCGCCCAATATCTCCAGCAGCGCCACTGCGGGCATCGGCGACTGGACGCTCGCCGAATTCGGCGATGCGATGACGCGCGGCGTCGGCCGAAACGGCGAGCATCTCTACCCGTCCTTTCCCTACGGTTCCTACGCCCGCATGACGCCGAAGGACATCAACGACCTCTTCGGCTTCCTGAAGACCCTGCCGGCCAGCGAAGCGGTCGCGCCGGCGCATGAGCTCCCTTTCCCGTTCAACGTCCGCCTCGTGCTGGGCGGCTGGAAATTCCTCTATTTCAGCGATGCGCCGCGGGTCACCTTTGCCGGTCCCGACGACAGGCTGAGGCGCGGCCAGTATCTGGTCGAGGGGCCCGGCCATTGCGGCGAGTGCCATACGCCACGCGACGCTCTCGGCGGCTTCAAGGCCGGCGCTTGGCTGGCCGGCGGCCCGAACCCGGAAGGCGAAGGCAAGATCCCCAACATCACCCCCGGCTCGCCAAGCATCGCCACATGGTCGGAGGGCGACATCGTCGGCTATCTGGAAACCGGCTTCACGCCTGACTTCGACAGCGTCGGCGGCTCCATGGTCGAGGTGCAGAAGAACATGACCGAGATTTCGGCTGACGACCGCGAGGCGATCGCGGCCTACCTGAAGGCGATACCGGCGGTGAAGTGAGCCCCTCTTGCGCACAGATACCACAAGCATTGACCAGGCCGTGCGGACGGATTTGATCGAGCATGGACCTGCTTTGAAATGTGTCGCGGCTCTCGTCTTCGCTTCGTCACGGCACGCGAGCAGCACTCGTGCACGTCGCGCCGCCAGCGCGCTCGCCACTTCGAAACCTATGCCCGTACAGGCTCCCGTGACGATGAAGCACTTGCCTGACTGGTACGGCACATCGGCCGTCGTAAATCCCTCGGATGGCATAGATTTCTCCTCTCTCTCGATGCGGGTTTGGGAAGTTATGGGCGCCATGCCGGATCGAGCGCTGCGCCGGCGGCAGTCGCAGCGCGCGTGTCCGTCAAACAAGCCTGATGAGCTATCTACCGTCAGCCTCGGTCGGCTATCCCCGGCGCAGCGCGCACGAACTCTCCGGCCGTGACCTGATCGACCAGGAATTTCGCAAGGTTCCCGCGAGAGAGCTTCATGCCGAGCTTCGTCTTGCCGTACCAGCCGACGTCCACTTTGCCTGTTGCGGACCCGTCCTTGAGGTTGGGAATCCGAACCAGCGTCCAATCGAGACGTGAGTTGCTCACCAGTTCAGCAGTCGCCTTGATGTCGTCATAGGCGTTGCGAACGATCAGCTTGAACAGCATGACGAATGCTTGCGACCTGACGTCGAAACCGTCCTTCGGATCACGATAGGCGGCGGTCGAGATTTGAATGAGGCGACGGACGTTCAGCTCTTCCATGACAGAGATGATCTTGTCGACGCCGCGCATGATCGGCCGCTTGTCACGCGATTTCAGACTGTTGGGGCCGAGCGCGCTGATGACTGCATCTACGCCCGTCACGCATGCCTTGATCGCTTCGCGATTGTTGAGGTCGCCGACGACGACTTCGATCTTGCCATCGAAGGCCGCGAGCTTTCCGGCGTCCCGCGTGTAGACGGACAGCTCATATCCTTGCCGGAGCGCCTCTTCGATAATGTGTCTTCCGGTTGGTCCGGTCCCTCCAAAGAGAGCAATCTTCATCTCATCTTCCTCGTGTTTTTTGGCCTGAGGGCCAAGTGCTCTGGCTGTCGACATGCATGTTTACGCTGACAGCCTGAGCAGTCGTCCCACCCACCGTCAGGCGACCTTTTCCAAGACCGAGCGAACCTGAGCTTCGGTGGCGGCGATCGCGGCCTTGGCCGCCTCGGGCCCGAAGACAGTGCCTTCCACACGGACGATTTCGATTTCGGTCAGACCGATGAAGCCCAGGAGGTGGCGCAGATAGTCGGTCTGGAAATCAAAGGGGGCCCAGTCGCCTTCAGAGAAGACACCGCCTGCGGCCGTGACGACATAGACCTTCTTGCCGGTCAGCAATCCCTGCGGCCTGCCGGCTTCGTTATAACCAAAGGTCACGCGCGGCCAAGTGATGTGATCGAACCAAGCCTTCAACTGCGACGACAGACCGAAATTGATCATGCCCGAACCCAGGACGATCACGTCAGCGGCCTTCACCTCGTCGACGAGCTCTTGGGCAAGGTCGACCGCCTTAACCTGCGCGGGCGTGCGCGCCTCGGGGGCCGCGACGCGGCCCTGAATATAGGCCTGCGCGATATGCGGCAGTGGGTTGGCCGCGAGATCGCGAGTGAAAAGGGTGCCGCCCAGGCGAACCTTCAAGCCTTCGGCGATCTCGGCCGCGAAGCGGGTGGACAGGCTCTCGGGGCCACGAGGGCTCGAGATAACGAGGAGGATGTTGGCCATGGTTGCTCCGATGGGGACAGGGTGGTAAATTCTTGTTACCAACACTATTAAGATGACCACTAAGGCTCGCGCAAGAAGGCACTCCGATGACACTCAGTATCACTGATTTTCCTGCCCCCACCCAAGGTGACGACTGTCGGATGGTTCGAGAAATCCTCGATCTCGTGGGCGACAAGTGGACGCTTTACATCATCGCAACGCTCAAGGATGGACCGGTCCGGTTCAATGAATTGCGGCGTCGGATCGACGGCATCTCGCAACGCATGCTGACGATCAACTTGCGCGGACTGGAACGTGACGGCTTGGTGAAGCGGACATTGTTTCCCACTATCCCACCGCGCGTGGACTATGAATTGACAGAGGTCGGACGGACGCTTCTTGCACCGGTCATGGCTCTCGTAAGGTGGGCGAGCAGCAATCAGGAGAACATCCGGGACGCTCGTGTCCGATACGATGCAAGCTAAGGCGCGAGGGACACATTTGAGCCGGTATCCGGCGGTGGTAAGATGGACCGGCCGAGGAAGCCGTTGGCCAGCCGGTCATTGCGGGTGGCAATGGCCCGGTCGATCTTGAGACGACCAAACATGCGCTCGATGCGGTTGCGCTGCCTGTAGAGCGTCCGATCATACTCGATCATTGCGCATCGGTTCGAGCGACCGGGGACAAACCAGCGGGTCCATGCCACCGCGAACTCCAGCATCGCGCAAGCCTCGCCGGACAGAGTGACCCGCGTCACATGATCGGAGGCAGCATGAGCATCGAAAGACGGCGGATGGAAAGCGCTTTGCGCTCGCTGCTCGACAGCTATCCCGATCCAGCCCTGCATCGCTGGGTCAACGAGACCGTGACCGCATTCGAAAAGCGGCTCTCGGCGATCGTCGATCCGCGGGAGCGTGACGACGCCCATCGGGCAGCGCTCATCCTCATCAAGACGACGCTGCAGAAGTGGTCGGAGAATCCGCCGCTCCGGCACTAACGACGACGGGACCGTCCCGCCCTTTTTCACGGGCGAAACATGCCTCGCGATTGACACGGCAGCCCATGCCCCCGATACTGGCGGCGATGGTTCCCCAGAAGCGGCGCTTCGGGGATTAATAGGGAACACGATAGGGACGACCCTGACGGGGCTCGATTCGTGGCTGCCCCCGCAACTGTGAGCGGCGAACGCCTGAACGACAAGGCCACTGGAGCAATCCGGGAAGGCAGTTCAGGAGTCATGACCCGCAAGCCAGGAGACCTGCCATCGCCTGTTGTCGCCTGCCGGACGGGGTGTCCGGAAGACAGGGCATGGTCTCCGGACAATCTTTCCGACCGACCCTCGCCCCGTTTTCCACCCTTCGATCGTCGGGCATCATCGTCATCGTTCGGAGGGAAACATGTCCGCGACCACCATCACTTCATCCGCTTCGTCCAGCGTCAGCCGCTTCGCGCCGGCACTTCTCAGCGTCTTCTTCGGCCTCTTCATCGTCGGTTTCGTCGGCTTCTCGCCGATGGAGGTGGTGCACAATGCCGCGCATGACGCCCGTCACGCCAACGCCTTCCCCTGCCACTGAGCCGCATCGCGATCTTTTAGGTTCGCTCCACGCGCTTTCAGTCTTTGTTTTATCGCATGACGCCGCTGCAAAACCGCGACGCGCTTTTGCGCGACATGCCTTGAGGGGAATTCCATGTCAGTTTTTCGTTCGCTCGTCTTCACTTCGGTGCTGGTCGGGCTGATCGTCGGGACCGCCGTGACGCTTGCGCAGTTTCTCGGTACCACCCCGCTTATCCTGGCCGCAGAGGTCTTCGAGACCGGCGGCGCCGCAGACGGTCACAGCCACGCCGCCGGCGCGGTCGAGGAAGCCCATGACCACGGCAACACCACCGCCGCGGCCACGCAGGCGGACGACCATCATCACGACGCGGATGCCTGGGCACCCGCCGACGGCTTCGAGCGCAATGCCTACACCTTCGTCGCCAATGTGCTGACGGCCATCGGCTTCGCGCTGGTTCTGAACGGCCTGATGCAGATTTCCGGCACGGAAAGCGACTGGCGGCGCGGCCTGATCTGGGGTCTTTGCGGCTTCGTCGCGTTCATGCTGGCGCCGGGTTTCGGCCTTCATCCGGAGCTTCCGGGCACACCGGCCGCACCGCTCTTCGAGCGTCAAGTCTGGTGGATCGGCACCGCGGCATCGACGGCGGCCGGCCTTGCCCTCTTGTTCTTCCAGCGCAGGCCATGGGCCGCGGCTCTGGCGATCGTGCTGATCGCGCTGCCGCATGTCATCGGCGCACCCGTGCCGCCGGAAGGCGAGCAGGCGCTCGCGCCGGAAGCGATGTCGCATCGTTTCGTCGTGGTGGCAACGCTGACCAGTCTCCTGTTCTGGTCGTTGCTCGGGGCCTTGAGCGGTCACTTCCGCCGCCGCTTCGAAGCCTGACCCGATATGGCAGGCGATCCCTGCCCCGAATTCGACTGGCGCATCGATATCGATGCGCTGGTCTTCCTGCATCAAGGCTCGGCGTGCCGCGGTTTCGTGCACCGTCTGGCTTTCCGCAGCCTGACCGGGAAGACCTCACCCTCGCCTCGGGACTGCATGGACTGGTTCGGCCGGCATCATCCGGCCTTTCTCCTGGCCGCCGACCGCAAGCTGAAACGCGGCAGGCCGGCGGGCAACACCTTCAGTCTCACCAGCCGCGACATTCGCCGCGCACTGGAGGCGGTCTCGGATATTCCCGACATCAGCGATGTTCGGCGGAAAATGCCGTGATTTCGCTCTCGGCCTCAGCCACCCAGAGCCCGAGCGCCTTCAGCACTTCCGCGGTAAAGGTCACCGGAGAATTGCCGGGCGCCGTCACGATACCGCCATCGGAGACGGCCTGCGGCCGGTCGATATACCGCCCGGCGCCGCGATAGCCGGGATATCTGCTATGCGAGGCAAGCGAATTGCCGGTATGGGCAACCTCGTCCAGAACGCCGGTCGCAGCGAGCGCGCTTGCAGCCGCGCAAATACCGCCGACAACCCTGCCCTTCGCATGGAAGCCCTTCGCCAGTTCGGAAAAATCGAAGGCCTTCCCCTTCTCCCAGGCATAGCCGCCGGGAATGATGAGCGCATCGGAACCGGCCGGATCGATTTCGGCAAAGCTCATGTCGGGCGTCACCTTCAGACCACCCATTGAGGTCACCGGCCTGCCATCCGGCGAGGCTGTGAGCACCTCGCAGTCGAGATAGTAGCGCGCGGCGGCCATCAGGAGCGCGGGTTCCCAATCGGCGAAGTCATTCTGCAAGGCAACAATGATGCGGGGCATTCGGTTTTCCTCCGGAAAACGTCTCTGTTTTAAGAACGATGCTCAGGACAAGGCCTGCATGTAGCGCATGCCCGTCACCGGACGCGGAACGAAATCCATGTGCTCGTAGAAGCGATGGGCCGCGAAATTGCCGGTGGCGGCGCTGACGGAAAGGTAGTCGCAGCCGGACTGGCGCGCCATCTCCTTCGCACGCGCGACCAGATGCTGGCCGATGCCGTTGCCGCGCTGGCCGTCACGGACATAGAGGTGATGCAGGTCCATGCCGCGCTTGGCTTCCTGGGCCTTGTAGAGCGGCACGAGGATGGCGTAGCCGATCAGGCCTTCGCCGCTATCGGCGACAAGGGCGGAAATCCAGGGCATGGGGCCGAAGAGATCGCGCTCCAGCTTTTCCGGCGTCATGGCCGAGGCGTCGCCATGATGGGCGGCGAGTGCCGCGATCATTTCATTGAGCGCCGGCAGGTCCTGACGTTTCGCCGCGCGGATGATGACGACCGGGGGCCGTGGGAGGGTGATATCGGTATCTTCAGTCATGTTCGCTTCCCTTTTTCGGTTACCGCCATCAGGGGAAGCTGCTGAAAACAACAAGGCCGCCTGACGGCGGCCTGTTGACAAGATGATCTGTCGGGCCGCCGGTTACCGGTAGGCCCAAAAATACGTGCAGGAGATGAGTGCGCGTGCGTCGATCATGGACGCATGGAATGCACCCATTTCAATCGATTGTCAACGGGCGAAACCTGCGGGCCCATGACAGAGGATTCCTGCGGGCGCATAACGACATCGTGCCTTGCCTTTGCCGAAAAGCGCGCGAGAATGATTGGGCTTGGATCTTCCGGATCGCGGTCATGACGTCTGACAGAAGCTTCGAAAAACCGGTCTCGCGCCGGGCCGTTCTCGGCGGCCTTCTCGGCGCGATGCTGCTGCCCGAAATCGCCGGCGCCATGGACACGCCGGTCAACCCGCCGCTGATCGGCCGCGACTACGCGCGGGAGCGCCAGACCTTCCATACCCATCTTTTGACCAGGGGGCCGGCGCCGGACAAATACGAACCGCTCGATCCACCCGCCAATGCCGAGCGGATCTTCTACAGATCCGGCCGCAACGGCAACCTGCAGCTTGCGGCGTGGGTTTCGAAACACCAGCCCTCGCACAAGCTCCGTCCGGCGGTTCTTTTCCTGCATGGCGGCAATGCCATGGGCGCCGGTCACTGGACGCTGATGAGGCCCTATATCGACTCGGGCTATGTGGTGATGATGCCGACGGTCCGGGGCGAAAACGGGCAGGCCGGCGCCTTTTCCGGTTTCTACAACGAGGTGAGCGACGTTCTGGCGGCGGGCGAGCATCTCGCCGGCCTGCCGGGTGTGGACGGAGAGCGACTGTTCCTTGCCGGCCACAGCATCGGCGGCACGCTCGCCATGCTGTCGGCCATGGCATCGAACCGGTTCCGCGCCGCCGTGCCGATTTCCGGCAATCCCAATGCCTTCCGTTTCTTCCGGCGTTATCCGGAGGATATCCGCTTCGACGACAGCGATATCCACGAGTTCGAGGTCCGCACCGCGCTCTGCTATGCGCAGAGCCTCAAATGTCCCACCTACCTGATGCACGGCACCAAGGAGCCGCATCTCAACCAGGGCGCCAGACTGATGGAAAAGCGGGCGAAGGCGGCCGGACTTCCGATCCAGGCTAGCCGGATCGAGGGCGATCACACCACCGCCCTGCCGCACGCCATATCCCGCTCGATCGGCTTTTTCCGCTCGGTATCGGCCTGATCCGGAGGAATTACCGGACGATCGGATTGCCCGCCCGATCGGTCCAATGCTTGACGAAGCCGATCTTGGTGAGTTTCAGATCCTCATCTGAATAATGCACCACCTCGTCGGGCGAGCGCGTCCCGACCACGAGATAGCTGACCGGGCCGTCCGAGCGATTTTCCAGACAATGACCGGCGGCAACGCCTGCCTTGAAGGTCGCACTGTCGCCGGGCTGCATTTCGGCGATCACGTCCCCCTCGTGCAGGGTCACGGTTCCGGAAAGAACGAAGACGAATTCGTCCTCGCGCTCATGCCAGTGCTTGCGCGACGAGCGGGAGCCGGGTGGAAGCGTCTCGATGAAGGCGCCGAACTGGGTCAGTCCGCCGGCATCGCTGAGCAGCCTCGCGCTGTAGGGGCCGAGTTCGCCGTTCGGCCCCTTGCCGTCATCCTGGTCAAGCGGCGCATCCTCCTGCCTGATGACGGGCATGGCTGTTCCTCAATGCTCGTGGTTGCAGAGACCGTGGTCGGAGAGCGCGCGGATGACATAGCAGTCGCCGACGCTGTGGGCCCCGCAATGGGAGGCAATACGCTCCAGTTCGTCCTCCAGCTTCCTGAGGCGGGCGATCTTTTCGCGCACCTCGATCAGCTGCTCGCGGGCAATATCGTCGGCGCGCTCACAGGGTTCGTCGGGATGGCGGCTCAAGGCCAGAAGTTCCCGGATCGCATCGATCGGGAAACCGAGATCGCGGGCGTGGCGGATAAAGGTGAGACGCTCGAGATCCGGCCGCTCGTACCGCCGCTGGTTGCCTTCCGTGCGGTCGGCGGCCGCGATCAGGCCCATCTGCTCGTAGTAGCGGATCGTCGGCACCTTGACCCCGGTGCGGCGGGACAAATCTCCAATCGAGAACATCTTTCGCATCCCCAGAAATCTCTAGTCTCTATAAAGATTAGGAGGCATGCTCGCGGAAATCAAGGAAGCGGAAACGACAAAGGCGCCTTTCGGCGCCTTCAAAGGGATCGGCGAGGCCGGATAACTCAGGCGTCGTAGTCGTCGAAGGTCACGTCGTATTCCCGATAAACATCCTCCACCTTCTGGGCCGCGGTGCGGTCATCGGAGGAGGACGCCGACGAGGTGCGCTGCGTCATCGACGGCACCGGCTTGCGGCCGCCATCGACGACCCAGAGGGTGCTGGCCAGGGAATTGGACAGAAGCGAACTGCTGAATGTGCCCGAACCGCTGAGACGGCTCGTCGTTACCGGCGCCTGCTCGTTAGCGCTGTCTTCGCCCTCGGCGGAGATCGGCACGTACCGGTTCTGGTAATAGTAGCTGTTCAGACCGCTATCGATTCGCATGGCGGACGCTCTCGTTTCAGAAGTTAACCAATCATTAACCATTGAAGCTTGCGCGAAGCTTGCGTCCCGCATTGCGAAGACGATAACAGCCCTTGCCTTGGGCGCGAAAACACGAATGGCATCGCGAATCGGGCTCTCCCTGCAAACGGCAAGGCTCCGCGTCGGCACGACCTTCGCCATGCCGGACAGAGTCTCCTTGTCGAGTAGTGTCGAACCGCTCTTTCGGCCGCCTTCGGGAGCATGCGCCAGTTGCCGGGAAGCCTTGCCGCTCCCGCCGACGACATTGGCGGCCGTCGACAGGGCGACATGGACGGTCATGCCCTGACCGCCTCCCATGGTGGCCTCGGCGTTAAATCTTGCCCGCAACCTTGATGGCGAAGGCGTATTCGAAGGCGATTTCCTCCAGACGCTGGAAGCGGCCGGATTTGCCGCCGTGACCGGCGGCCATGTTGGTCTTCAGGAGGATCGGAGCTTCGCCCGTCGTCTTCTCGCGCAGTCTCGCCACCCATTTGGTCGGTTCCCAATAGGTGACGCGCGGATCGGTGAGGCCGGACAGCGCGAGGATCGGCGGATAGGACTTCTCGCCGACATTGTCATAGGGCGAATAGGCGGCGATCCAGCGATATTCCTCTTCCGACTCGATCGGGTTACCCCATTCCGGCCATTCCGGCGGGGTGAGCGGCAGCGTGTCGTCGAGCATGGTGTTCAGGACATCGACGAAGGGAACCGCAGCGATGATACCGGCGAACTTTTCCGGCGCCATGTTGGCGACCGCGCCCATCAGCATGCCGCCGGCGGACCCGCCTTCCGCGATGATCCGGTCATAGGAGGTGAAGCCTTCCTTCACCAGATAATCGGCGGCGGAGATGAAGTCCTTGAAGGTGTTGACCTTATTTTCCATCTTGCCGTCTTCGTACCAGGAGAAGCCCTTGTCCTTGCCGCCGCGGATATGGGCGGTGGCATAGACGAAGCCGCGATCGGCGAGCGACAGGCAATTGGTGTTGAAGCCGGCGGGAATGGTGATGCCATAGGCGCCGTAACCATAGAGCAGGCAGGGGGCGGAGCCGTCGAGCTTCGTATCCTTGCGGTAGAGAAGTGTGACCGGCACCTTCTCGCCGTCATGGGCTTCTGCGAAGACACGGCGAGTGACGTAATCATCCGGATCGTGGCCGGATGGCACTTCCTGGGTCTTCAGGAGCACGCGCTCGCGCGTCGCCATGTTGTAGTCGAAGAGCTGCGACGGCGTCGTCATCGAGGAATAGGAGAAGCGGATGACGTCGGTGTCGTATTCGGCAGCCCCCTGCAGGCCGAGCGAATAGGCCTCCTCGGCGAAGGCGATGGCGTGTTCCTCGCCGGACTTGCGGTCGCGGATCATGATGACCGGCAGGCCATCGCGGCGCTCCAGCCAGACGAGATGGCGGGCAAAGGCCATATGGGAGAGGATCAGCCGGCCCGGCTCATGCGGCACGACCTCTTTCCAGTTCTCCTTGCCGGGGGCCTCCACCGGCGCCTCCATGATCTTGAAGTCCTTGGCGCCGCCGTCATTGGTCAGGATATAGAAGACGTCGCCGCCCTCGGTCATCGAGTATTCGACGCCCTCCACCCGCTTGGCCACCAGCCTGGGCTCCGCCGTCAGGTCCTTAGTCGAGAGAATATAGTATTCGGAGGTCTCGTGATCGTGAATGTCGATATAGATGAAGTCGTCGAGCAGCGAACCGCCGACGCTCATGAAGAAACCGGGGTCCTCTTCCTCATAGACAAGCCGGTCGGCCGATTGCGGCTGGCCGATGACATGGTGGAAGACCTTGGACGGGCGATGGTTCTCGTCCTGCAGCGTATAGAAGAAGCTCTTGCCATCGGGCGCCCATGCGCCACCGCCGCCGGTGTTCTCGATCACATCGGCCAGATCCTCGCCGGTTTCGAGATTGCGAACGCGCAGGGTGAAATATTCGGAACCCTTGTCGTCATAGCCCCAGATGCCGAAGGCATGGTCGCTCGAATGATCGATGCCGGCGAGACGGAAATAGTCCTTGCCGGCGGCTTCCTTGTCGCCGTCGAGCAAAAGCTTCCGGACCGCTTCGTCCTTGTGGTCGGCGTCGCGCGGAATGCGGAAGTAGCGCGGCTGCTCGCCGCCGGTGACGAAGGCGGTGCCATAGGCATAGGGGCCGTCCTTCATCGGGATCGAAGAATCGTCCTCCTTGATGCGGCCTTTCATCTCGGCAAACAGCACCTTCTGGAGATCCTTCGTATCGGCCATCGCCGCTTCCATATAGGCGTTCTCTGCCTCCAGATGCCGGCGCAGATCCGGGTCGAGGAGGCTCGGGTCCTTGAACATCGCCTGCCAGTTGTCGGCCCGCATCCAGGCATAATCGTCGGTGCGGACAATCCCGTGCCGGATATCGGTCACGGGCTTCTTGGCGGCACTCGGGGCCGCGGGCAGATTGTTGAAGACGGACAAGGGAAGACCTTCCTTCTCGGAAAACATGACGGTGTCTGAGAGATAGAGAGGGCGAAGCCCACGATCAAGCCGGAATCCGAGGGCGGCTACCCGGTCCGAAACGGGACAGGCACGTGGCGCCGGGGCGCTTTTTCCGTCGATTGATCCGGATCAATGCGCATGCTGCGACACCATGACCGCACCCACCCTGAAAATTGATAAGTGTCTATTTCTCTTCACTTTTACGACAGAATCGCCAGGCGAACGCCATTGGTTTTGCACGTAACGGTCTCATTTGTGACGATTTGTCACAGGGGAGCCACTTAACCTTTTTCAAAAATGGGAGCAGGTAGGCCACCGAAGAAGATCCTCCCAAGCTCTTTCTTCATAACGGACGGTCGCGCGGTCAGAAGCCCTAGCCGCCGGCCGTCTCAAGCAACAACCGCGGACCTGCGTCGCTTAGGCGAGGCGGGAGCGCTCTTGCTCGCCATGAAGACCGATATGACCATTTTCAAGAAGACCTTGCGCATCGCGCCCCTGCTCGCAGCCGCCCCGCTGCTTTCAGGTTGCGACTACGTGCTGCTCGACCCGTCCGGCTGGGTCGCGGAACAACAGCGCGACCTGCTGATCTATTCGACGCTGCTGATGCTCATCATCATCGTTCCGGTGATGATTATGGGCGTCTACTTCCCCTGGCGCTACCGCGCCAACCGGGCCGACAACACCGACTACGATCCCGAGTTCAACCACTCGACGACCTTCGAGGTGTTTATCTGGGGTGTTCCCGTCCTGATTATCGCCGCCCTCGGCACGCTCACCTACATCTACACCCACAAGCTCGACCCCTACCGGCCGCTCGAGGCAAGCTTCGGCAAGCCGATCGAGGTCGAGGCCGTCGCGCTCGACTGGAAGTGGTTGTTCATCTATCCCGAACAGGGGGTCGCGACCGTCAATGAGCTCGCAATTCCCGCCGGCCGTCCGGTCAATCTGAAGCTTTCGGCCTCCTCAATGATGAACGCCTTCTCCGTGCCCGCTCTGGCAGGCATGGTCTACGCCATGCCGGCCATGGAAACGAAGCTGCACATGATCGCCGACAAGCCCGGCACGTTCTACGGCCGCTCGGCCAATTATTCCGGCCCCGGCTATTCGCAGATGGAATTCCAGACGCTGGCCATGACCGAAGGCGATTTCGACGCCTGGGTCGCCAAGGTGCGCGGCAACGGCACCGAACTTGACCAGGACGCCTATATCGCCCTCGACAAGCCGTCGTTTTCGGTTCCGGTCGCCTATTACGCCGGCGTGATGCCCGACCTGTTCCAGCGCATCGTCGGTCTCTGCGTCGAACCCGGCAAGGTCTGCATGCACCAGATGATGATGCAGGACAAGCAGGGCGGCGGCGGCCTCGAAGGGGTCGGCAACAAGAACCTCTACGAATACGACAGGCACCGCGCCCAGGACGGCCATGGCGAGCTGATTACCTCGCAAAGCGAAACGCCGGACGCAGAGACGATCGCCAAGGCGAACGCAATCAACCAGCTCTGCACTTCCGAGACCCAGATCAGCGCCGCGGCCGCCGCCATGACGCTTGCCCCCGAGAAAGGAGCAGCGAATGCTCTCTGAAAACCTTCAGCACCTGATCTTCGGACGGCTTGACCTCAACGCCTTCCCGATCCACGAGCCGATCCTGATCGGCACTTTCTGTGCCGTCGTGCTCGGCGGCATCGCGCTCCTCGGCGCCATCACCTATTTCGGCAAGTGGGGCTATCTCTGGAACGAGTGGTTCACCTCCGTCGACCACAAGAAGATCGGCATCATGTATATCGTGATGGCCTTCATCATGTTCGTCCGCGGCTTCGCCGACGCATTGATGATGCGCGCCCAGCAGGCCATGGCCGCCGGCGGGGCCGAGGGCTTCCTGCCCGCGCACCACTACGACCAGGTGTTCACCGCCCACGGCGTCATCATGATCTTCTTCATGGCGATGGCGATGATTACCGGCCTGATGAACTACATCATGCCGCTGCAGATCGGCGCGCGTGACGTGGCCTTCCCCTTCCTGAACAATTTCTCGTTCTGGATGACGGCCGCCGGCGCGATCCTCATCAACATCTCGCTGTTCGTCGGCGAATTCGCCCGCGTCGGCTGGCTCGCCTATCCGCCGCTGTCGGGTGCGGCCTATTCGACCGGGGTGGGCATGGACTATTACCTGTGGTCCCTGCAGATCGCCGGCGTCGGGACGACGCTATCGGGCATCAACCTGATCGCCACCATCCTGAAGATGCGCACGCCGGGCATGACCATGATGCGCATGCCGGTCTTCACCTGGACGACGCTCTGCGCCAACGTGCTGATCGTCGCCGCCTTCCCGGTCCTGACCGCCACGCTCGCCATGCTGACGCTCGACCGCTATGTCGGCACGCACTTCTTCACCAATGACCTTGGCGGCAATCCGATGATGTACGTCAACCTCATCTGGATCTGGGGCCACCCGGAAGTGTATATCCTGATCCTGCCGATGTTCGGCGTGTTCTCGGAAATCGTCGCCACCTTCTCGGGCAAGCCGCTGTTCGGCTACCGCTCGATGGTCTATGCGACGACCTGCATCATGGTGCTGTCCTTCATCGTCTGGCTGCATCACTTCTTCACGATGGGCTCGGGCGCGAACGTCAACACATTCTTCGGCATCGCGACAATGATTATCTCGATCCCGACGGGCGCCAAGATCTTCAACTGGCTCTTCACCATGTACAAGGGCCGGGTGCGGATGGAAGTGCCGATGCTGTGGACGGTCGGCTTCCTCGTCACCTTCACCATCGGCGGCATGACGGGCGTCCTGCTCGCCGTTCCGCCGGTCGATTTCCAGCTGCACAACTCGCTGTTCCTGATCGCTCACTTCCACAACGTCATCATCGGCGGCGTGGTCTTCGGGGTCTTCGCCGCGATCACCTACTGGTGGCCGAAGGCGTTCGGCTTCAAGCTGGACGAGAAATGGGGCAAGCGTTCCTTCTGGTTCTGGTTCGTCGGCTTCTACTTCGCCTTCATGCCGCTCTATGCGCTCGGCCTGATGGGCGTCACCCGCCGCGTCTCCGCCTATATGGACACCGGCTGGCAGATCTACTTCATCGTCGCCGCCTTCGGCGCGGTGCTGATCGCCCTCGGTATCGCCTGCAACTTCATCGGCATGGCCGTCTCCATCAAGAACCGCGAAGCCCTGCGCTGCGGTCCCGATCCGTGGAACGGCCGCACCCTGGAATGGGCAACCACCTCGCCGCCGGCCGACTACAACTTCCCGCAGACGATCCGCGTCCATGGCGTCGACGCCTGGTGGAGCATGAAGAAGGAAGGTTTCCGCTGGTCCAACATCTACCGGCCGATCCACATGCCGAAAGGAACCTCGATGGGCATCATCCTGTCGTTCTTCTCGCTGGTGCTGGGCTTCGCTCTGGTCTGGTACATCTGGTGGCTGGCGGCTCTCGCCTTCCTCGCGGCAATCGTCACCGGCATCGCGCATACCTTCAACTACGATCGCGACTACTACATCCCGGTCGATGAGATCGCCAAGCACGAGAGCCTGCACAAGGAGGCGCTGGCATGAACATAGCCGTCAAGATCAACTCTCCCGTCACCGTCGTCGACGAGGACGAGCACAGCCATCACAGCAGCCCGACCTCGATCGGCTTCTGGATCTACCTGATGAGCGACTGCATCATCTTCGGATGCCTGTTCGCCACCTATGCCGTGCTCGGCCGCTCCTTTGCGGGCGGCCCGGCTCCGGCCGACCTGTTCGAGCCAGGCTTCGTTCTGGCCGAAACCGTGCTGCTGCTTTTGTCGTCGATCACCTTCGGCCTTGCCATGCTGCAGATGGACAAGGCGAACAAGCCGGGCGTGCTCGGCTGGCTCGCCGTGACCGGTGTGCTCGGCCTCGGCTTCATCGCGATGGAACTCTACGAATTCCATCACCTGATCGAGATCGGCGCCGGCCCGCAGCGTTCGGGCTTCCTGTCGGCCTATTTCACGCTGGTCGGCACCCACGGCGTTCACGTCACGGGCGGCCTCATCTGGCTCGTCACGCTGATGATCCAGGTCGGCCAGCGCGGTCTGATCGAAGCCAACCGCCGGCGTCTCACGACGCTCAGCATGTTCTGGCACTTCCTCGACCTGATCTGGATCGGGGTCTTCTCCTTCGTCTATCTCGTGGGGATCGTTCAATGAGCACACACGGCCACAACACCGCTCATGCGGACCACGCCCATGACGCCCACGGCGATCACGGCAGCCACGGCGGCCATGGCAGCCTCTCGACCCTGATGATCGGTTTCGCGCTGGCCGCGATCCTGACCATCATTCCCTTCGGCCTGGTCATGGCCGAAGTCGAGATGAGCAGGACGGCGCTGATCGCCATCATCATGGGCCTCGGCGCGGCGCAGATCGTCGTTCATCTCGTCTACTTCCTGCACCTCAACAACAATCAGGAAGAAGGCTGGACGATGTCGTCCACCATGCTGACCGTCATCATCCTGATGATCGTGCTGGCGGGTTCGCTCTGGGTCATGCACAATATGAACGCCAACATGATGCCCATGGGCGACGATGCGATGCAGCAGCTGATGAGCGACGGCGAGGCCTCCGGCATCGCGCCGGAGCCCGGCGCCGAGCATCAGACGCATTGACGACACCTGCGGGCGCCTGACGGGCGCCCGTTTCGTTTCCCAGGACCGCTTTTGCCATGGCCGATCGTCGCTCGCTCATCACTCGCCCACGCTTCCTGATCGTCTCAGCGATCGCCGCCCTGCTGACGGTCGGCTTCGTCTCGCTCGGCGCCTGGCAGATAGAGCGCCTGTTCTGGAAAATGGATATCATCCACAGGGTCGACGCCCGCGTCGCGGCGCCCGCCACGCCAGCGCCCGGACCGGACAGCTGGGGCTCGATCACGCAGGAGGCGGACGAATACCGGCGCGTCACGCTGACCGGCACCTTCCTCAACGAGGACGAGGTGCAGATCTACACACCGACCATTCTCGGCCCCGGCTACTGGGTGCTGACGCCGCTCAAGCGCGACGACGGCACGGTGGTCATGGTCAATCGCGGTTTCGTGCCGGAGGAACTGAAGGACCCCGCCAAGCGCACGCCGCCCCAGGGGGTGGTCACCGTCGAAGGCCTGCTCAGGATGTCCGAAGATCGCGGCTGGCTGTTTTCACGCGCCAACAACCCGGCGCAACGCAAGTGGTATCGCCGCGACATCGGCTCGATCACGCAGGCGCTCGGGCTTGCTCCGGCAGCTCCCTATTTCGTCGACGAGAGCGCCGGGTCGGACCCGAAGGCCTGGCCGCGCGGCGGCATGACCGTGGTCCGTTTCCGCAACACCCATCTTTCCTACGCAATCACATGGTTCGCCATGGCCGCCATGACGCTCTTCATGTACGGCATCTTCCTGCGGTTCGAAGGCGTCTTCGGCAGAAGCCGCGCCAGGCCGGCGGAATACGAAGCAGACGACGAAGAGTGGGAGTGAACCGCCACTCCCGCCGCCGGCATAGGGTGTTTCAGCCGTCGGTGCCGTGGGTCGAGCGCGCCCAATCCATGTAAAGATCGAGCGCCTTGCGGGCGACCGGACCTTCCTGGAACCGGCGGTCGTCGAGGCGGATGACCGGAATGACCTTCGAATAGTTGCCGGTGGTGAAGACCTCATCGGCATTCATGAAATCCTCGACCGAGAGCGTCATCTCGCGCACGTCGAAACCGGCCTGTCGCAGGAGGCCGATGACGCGGGCGCGCGTGATGCCGGCAAGGAAGGTGCCGTTGGCAACCGGGGTCATGACCACGCCGTCCCTGACCATGAAGACGTTGGAGGAGGCCGTTTCGGCGACATTGCCGTTCATGTCGCGCACCAGCGCATTGTCGAAGCCGCGGCTGTGGGCCTCGTGCAGCATGCGGCCGGAATTCGGATAGAGGCTGCCGGTCTTGGCGCCCGTCATGGCGCATTCCGGCGTCGGACGACGGAAGGAGGAGAGCGTCAGCGACGACGGCTTCGCCGTGTTCATCGGCGCCTCGAACAGGCAAAGGGCGAAACGGGTCGATTCCGGATCGGCGGCGACGACCGAGAAAGGCGCGCCATGCTCGGCCCAGTACATCGGCTTGATGTAGATCGCCGTCTTGCCGTCGAACTTGCCGATGCCCTCCCAGGCGAGCTTCTCGATGTCCTCGGCCGGCATCGTCGCCTTCATGCCCATGGCGACGGCGGAACGGTTGACGCGCTGGCAGTGCTGGTCGAGATCCGGCGCGATGCCGTCGAACCAGCGGGCGCCATCGAACACCGTCGATCCGAGCCACATGGCATGCGACACCGGCCCGATCAGCGGCGGATTGCCAGCGATCCAGTCTCCATCAACATAGGTCCAGGTGGTGGTGCGGGCGGAAGTATCGACGGCCATGGCGGACTCCTGTTCTTGTCGTTGCAGCCATCAAGGGCGTGCGAAGCCTCAAGGTCAAGGACAAACTCCCCCCCGCAACCCAAATGGCAACAATCCGTGGCCAAGGCTTTTTTCCGCGCAAGATCTTTTCGTTGAATCAACAGCTTGTCAAATAAGTCGATCAAAAATAGTGATCGTTTGCGCGCTTTCGCGCTGCCGCCGCGGCGTGGCATAATCCGGCGCATGCCATCCATCCGATCCGGCGGAGGGAACGCCAAGTGGGGGAAAAATGACCGCAGCCTTCGTCTTCGACGCCTATGGCACCCTGTTCGACGTGCACGCCGCCGTGCGCCACCATGCCGAACGGGCCGGCCCCGAGCATCAGCGCTTTTCCGAAATGTGGCGAGCCAAGCAGCTCGAATATTCCTGGGTGCGCACGCTGATGGGCAGCTATCGCGATTTCTGGAAACTCACGGAAGAAGCGCTCGACTACACCTTCGCCCGGATGCCCGAGGTCGACCGGTCGCTGCGCGCCGACCTGCTTTCGGCCTACTGGAAACTCGACTGCTATCCGGAAGTGCCGGCCGTGCTGAGAAGCCTCAAGAGCCAGGGCGCGAAGATCGCGATCCTTTCCAACGGCTCGCCCGACATGCTGGCGGCCGCGGTGAAGAACGCCGCGCTGGACACGGTGATCGACGACGTCTTCTCGGTCGATGCGATCCGCGCCTACAAGACGGCGCCGCAGGTCTATGACATGGTGACGACCGGCTACCGGCTCTATCCCCATGCCGTCTCCTTCCAGTCGTCCAACCGCTGGGACATCGCCGGCGCGAAGAAGTTCGGTTTCCGCACGGTCTGGATCAACCGCGCCGGGCTGCCGGACGAATATGCCGATCACGGACCGGATCTCATCCTGCCATCGCTGGAAAGCCTGCCGTCATGAGATCATCGCGAGGATCTGCCAGAGGTCTGTAACGACGTTTCAGGGAGCACGCCATGGCATGGTCGGCCGAGCAATATCTGAAGTTCGAGGATGAACGCACCCGTCCCGCCCGCGATCTCCTTGCACAGGTGCCGCCTGGCGAGGCCGGCCGGGTGTACGACCTCGGCTGTGGCCCCGGCAATTCGACCGAGCTTCTGATCGAACGGTTCGGCAAGGCTGCCGTCACCGGGCTGGACAGCGACGACGACATGCTGGCCAAGGCGCGCAAGCGGCTGCCCGGTACGTCTTTCCTTCAGGCAGACCTTGCCAGATGGATGCCGCCGCAGCCCGCTGATGTCCTCTATGCCAATGCCGTCTTCCAATGGCTGCCGGACCACCTGTCGCTGCTCGCGCGCCTCATGGATCATCTGGCGCCCGGCGGCGTGCTCGCCGTGCAGATGCCCGACAATCTCGACCAGCCGACCCATCTCCTGATGGAGGAAACGGGCGCTGCCGGGCCATGGAAGGGCTCCTTCGCCGGAGGGTGCCTGCGGCGCGCGCTGCTGCCCTCGCCTGCCAGCTACATGGAACGCCTGTCGCCGAAAGCTGCCCGCGTCGATGTCTGGCACACAATCTACTATCACCCCATGGCCAATGCCGAGGCGATCGTCGAATGGGTGAAGGGCACCGGGCTTCGCCCCTATCTCGCTATGGCGGGGGCCGAAAACGAGGCCGCCTTCCTCGCCGACTATACCGGCCGCATCAGGCAGGCCTATCCGCCCATGGCCGACGGCCGGGTGCTCCTGAAATTTCCGCGCTTCTTCGTCGTGGCGGTAAAGGCGTAACTTGTGTAAGAAGCGCTTCGACGCCCGAAGAGCGACCGGTCGCCCATCCCATTTCGAAAGCATGCCCGATGAACAAGCCCTGGAAAAATCCCGTCATTCTCGCGCTCGGCGAGGACGGCAGCGACGTCACGATCGACACCACGGAAGCCGCCTCCTGGGCGATGATCGAGGACTGGCCGACCGAGGAAGGTCCGGCGCTCGACCGCGCCCTTCTGGTCTGCGCCGCCGTTCAGGCCGGCAAGAAGACCGATGAGGATGCCCGCCAGGCCTTCATCGCCGCCGCAGTGGAAGCCGGGATCGCCATCAAGAAGTAAACTGCGCCGGCGTTCGTTTCGAACGCTGTCAGCACGCCAGCCCCCTCACTTCACCGCGCAGATGGCGTAGCGGTGCTGGGTGGCGCGTTCGAGGCCCTTCAGGAAACTGAAATTCTTCTTCTGCGTGCGGTGGATCGCCCGCATGTCGGTGTCGATCGTGACGGTCGAGAAACCGGCCTGCCGCAGCAGGTCGGCCACCGCTTCGGCGCGCGCGCCTTGCGAGAAATAGACGCGGGAGAGGATGCTCTGGTGGGTCTCGGTCATCGCCCCGGTCGCCGGCCCGTTCTGCGGCTTGCCGCTTTCTCCTGTGAAGCGGGAAACCATGACGGCCAGGCGCTTGGCAAGCTTCGCGACCAGACCGGGATTGACGAAATCGCCGTCGACCACCAGCAGCTTCCCACCCGGCTTCAGCACCCGATGCCATTCGCGGAAGGCGGCGAGCGGATCGACCAGCGTCCAGACCAGATGCCGGTTGGTGACGACGTCGTAGGACGCATCGGCCTCCATGGTATTTTCCGCATCCCCCATCAGGAAACGGATCTGCCGTCCACGGGTTTTCGCCTTGGCGCGCGCCCTTTCGAGCATCGGTTCCGCCCAGTCCATGCCCGTCACCCTGAAGCCAAGGTCATCGAGAAGATGGGAGACGACGGCCGTGCCGCAGGCGAGATCGAGCGCCTGCCTGCCCTCGCCATCGCCCAGATGTCTGCGCAGCAGCGAATGCCAGGCGGCACGCTCCTCTTCCGAGAAAATCTCATGGCCGGGCTGGCTGTCGAAGGTCTCTGCCCGCAGCGACCAGTAGGCTTTGATTTCGTCGCGAAGATCGTGGTTCGAAAGGGCTGCAGCGGTCTGCATTTCGGCATTTCCCATGAAATATGAGTGACATTGGAAGCTTTCTAAAAGATATTAGTTGACTATGAAAGTCATAAAATAATAGATCGCTTGGAATTCCACTGCACAGGAGAGGACGACGTGCTCCATTTGAACAGGGTGGCCGCCGCCGCCACGATTTCGCTTGCGCTTTTTTCGGGTATCGCCGAAGCGGGTGAGACAATCAAGATCAAGGACATCACGGGTCGTGAAGTCGAAGTCAACGTTCCCGTGGAGCGGGTCATCCTCGGCGAAGGTCGCCAGATCTATTTCACCGGCGCTCTCGACACGGATGCACCGTTCAAGCGCGTCGTCGGCTGGCGCGACGACTTCCAGAAGGCCGACCTCGACGGCTACAACATCTATCTCCAGAAATTCCCGGAAATGGCGAAGATCCCGACCTTCGGCGGGATGAAGGACGGCACGTTCGACATCGAGCAGGCAGTCGCGCTGAAGCCGGACGTCATCATCATGAACACGGAGGCGAAGTCCGCGACCGAGGAAAGCGGCTATATCGAAAAGCTCGCCAAGGTCGGCATTCCGCTGGTCTATATCGACTTCCGCGAAAAGCCGATGCAGCACACCGACGAATCCATGCGCATCATCGGCAAGCTGTTCGGCAAGGAAGCGCGCGCCGAGGAATTCGTGAAGTTCCACGACGAGCAACTCGCCCGTGTCACCGATACGCTCGCCAAGGCCGGCGACCTGAAGAAGCCGGTGGTGTTCATGGAACGCGCCGGCGGTTATTCCGAAGATTGCTGCATGTCCTTCGGCAACGAGAACTTCGGCAAGATGGTCGAACTCGCCGGCGGCATCAATATGGCCAAGGACATCATCCCCGGCACCTTCGGTGCGGTCAATCCGGAGCAGATCATCGCGTCCAACCCGGATCAGGTGATCGTCACGGGCTCCAACTGGGAACTCTACGTTCCGGGCGGCGCCTGGGTGGGCGTCGGCCCCGGCGCAGACAAGGCCAAGGCCGAGGAAAAACTCGCAGCCCTGATGAAGCGCCCGGCCTTCACCGGCATCAAGGCGGTTACCGAGGGCAATGTCCACGCCATCTGGCACCAGTTCTACAACAGCCCCTACCAGTTCGTCGCCGTCCAGCAGATCGCGAAGTGGCTGCATCCGGACCTGTTTGCCGATCTCGATCCGGAAGCCACGTTCAAGGAACTGCACGAACGCTTCCTGCCGGTCGCCTATCACACCGGTTACTTCGCCTCGCTGAAGGCCGGCCTCTAAGCCAGAACGGAAAGGCCGGCGGAAACCATCTGCCGGCCGCTTCCCCAAGGACGATACGAATGATTGCCAGATACACCCGGGCGATAATCGCCCTTCTTCCATTTCTGGGCAGCCCTGCCCTTGCAGAGACCATCACCGACGTCGCCGGCAGGACGATCGAACTCGACCTGCCGGCGAAGCGCGTTCTCGTCGGAGAGGCCCGGCAGATCCATGTCATCGCCGCGCTGACCGGCGAGCACATGCTCGACCGCATCGTCGGCTGGCGCGACGACTTCCTGACCAAGGACGCCGACAGCTACGCGGCCTATGTGGAGCGCTTTCCCGCCCTTGCGACCCTGCCCCGCTTCGGCTACGTGCCGAACGGTACATTCAGCCTGGAAGCTGCCATCGCCCTTGCGCCCGACGTGCTGACGCTCAACATCGAGTCGCGCAAAGGCGCGCTGGAAGGCGGGCTGGAAGAAAAGGCTGCCGCCGCCGGCATCAAGGTCGTCTATGTCGACTTCCGCGTGGACCCGGCGAAGAACAGCGAAAAGTCGATCGAGCTTCTCGGCGAGATCTTCGGCAGCGAGGAAAAGGCGCGGGAATTCATCGCGTTTCGCCGGGAACAGATCGCCCGTGTGACGGACCGCATCGCGAGCCAGCCCAATCTCGTGCGTCCCAGGGTCTTCATCGAGCGCGCTCCCGGCAACGACGCCGAGAACGGCTGCTGCCGCAGCTTCGGCCCGGCCAATTTCGGCGAGATGGTCGAACGCGCCGGCGGCCACAACATTGCCGCGGACGTCATCAAGACGACCTTCGGCGATATCAGCATCGAACAACTGATCGTCCAGAACCCGGACCAATACATCGCCACCGGTTCCAACTGGGCGGCCGAATCCAAGACCAATCGCTTCGTCCATGTCGGCCGCGGCGCCGACCCGCAGGCCGCACGAGAGAAACTGCAGGCGCTGATGCAGCGCAGCGGCTTTTCCGGGCTCAAGGCGGTAACCGACGGCGAGGTGCACGCCGTCTGGCACCAGTTCTACGGAGCCCCTTATGAATTCGCGCCGATCCAGCAGTTCGCCAAGTGGTTCCATCCGGATCTCTTCGCCGATCTGGACCCGGAAGCGACGTTCCGGGAATTCCACGAGAAGTTCCTGCCGATCGCCTACAAGCCCGGCTATTTCGTCTCGCTCGATAAGGGAACCAACTGATGGCCGTTGCCACCGAAACACTGCAGAGCGCCGCGGGGCGCAGCCAGTACCGGGCGATTTCCGCCCGGCGTCTGACGATCCTCGGGCTCATGGTCGCCGCACTTCTCGTGAGCGTCGCCGCCGACATGGCGCTCGGTCCTGCCCGCTATACGCTGAGCGAGGTCGTCTCCACCATTTTATGGCCGTCCTCCGCGGGCGACCAGTTGCGGGTGGTGATCTGGGATATCCGCATGCCGGTGGCGCTGATGGCGGTCACCGTCGGCGCCTGTCTTTCGCTTGCGGGCGCGCAGATGCAGACGATCCTCGCCAATCCGCTGGCGAGCCCGTTCACGCTCGGCATTTCCGCCGCCGCCGGCTTCGGCGCAGCCCTCGGGCTCGTGGCGGGCGTCGCAATCTTCCCGACCGCAGTGCAGTTCATGATCCCGATCAATGCCTTTGTGATGGCGATGGCTGCGTCGCTGTTCATCTACGGCGTCTCGACGCTGCGCGGCGTCACCGTGGAAACCATCGTGCTGCTCGGCATCGCGCTGGTCTTCACCTTCAACGCGCTGCTCTCGCTGCTCGAATATCTCGCCTCCGAACAGGCGCTCGCCGCCGTCGTGTTCTGGACCATGGGTTCGCTCACCAAGGCGACATGGGGCAAGGTTGCGGTGACAGGCGCCGTGCTGGTTTTCTGCGTGCCGCTTTTCGCCCGCAATGCCTGGGCGCTGACGGCGCTGCGCCTCGGCGACGACAAGGCAGCCTCCTTCGGCGTCAACGTCAAGCGGCTCCGCCTGGAAACGATGATGCTCGTCAGCCTGCTGGCAGCCATTCCGGTCTCCTTCGTCGGCACCATCGGCTTCATCGGCCTCGTCGGTCCGCATATCGCCCGCATGGTGGTCGGCGAGGACCAGCGCTTCTTCCTGCCGGGTTCGGTGATCTGCGGCGCGCTGCTGCTTTCCGTCACCTCGGTCGTCTCGAAGATGCTGATCCCCGGCGCGATCCTGCCGATCGGCGTCATCACTGCGCTCGTGGGCGTTCCCTTCTTCTTCTCGCTGATCTTCACCAACCGGAGGCGCGCATGGTAGCCCTCAGACTCGAAAGCCTCGGCGCCCGCTACGGCAAGAACCGGATCTTCGAGGATATCTCCACCGGCAGTATCGAAGGCGGCGGACTGACGGCCGTGATCGGTCCCAACGCCGCCGGCAAGTCGACGCTGTTCAAGCGCATCGCGGGCCTGCTGAAAGGCGAAGGCGTGGTGCATCTGAGCGGCGAGAGTGCACTCTCCCGGCCGATCTGTTACATGCCGCAGGATACCGGTGCCAACGCTGTTCTGACCGTCTACGAATCCGTGCTGCTGGCCGCCAAGCAGGGGTCCGGCTGGAAGGTGGCGGACGACGAACTGGTGGATATCGACCGTATCCTCGCCTCGCTTCGTATCAACGACCTCGCCTTCCGCGATCTCGGCGCGCTGTCGGGCGGCCAGCGCCAGCTCGTCGCCATCGCCCAGGCGCTGGTGCGCAAGCCGGATATCCTGCTGATGGACGAGCCGACCTCGGCGCTCGACCTCTTCCGCCAGATCGAGGTGCTGCAATATATGCGCGACCTTGCCCGTCAGAGCGGCATCGCCGTGCTGATCGCGCTGCACGACCTCAACCACGCCATGCGTTACTGCGACCATGCCATGGTGGTGGCCGATGGCCGGCTGGTGGCGAGCGGTCCGACGACCGAGGTCATCACGGCCGAGCTTCTGCGTTCCGTCTACCGCGTCGATGCCCGCATCGAGAATTGCACGCAGGGCCGGCCGCTGGTGATCGTCGATTCGGCATTGTCCTAGGTTTGACAAGCAAGAGCGTCCTTGGTGCGTCCGTTCGGACGCACGGCGCTCCAGTTTCCGGGGCGGCGGCACCGGAACGGGGCGACTGCCGTGCGCCCGATTCCATATATGGAATTATAATTCCATAACGGCGGAATAAAGTTGCGCCATGTTCCATAAATACACATCTAATTAACCATCAACGCACATGCTCTTTTGCATCCACAACCGGAGATTCGGTGATTTCGATGCACAAGACCTCTCTGCTGGCCCTGACGCTCCTCCTGACCGCCGGCACCGCCAGCGCGCAGACGATCGGCGTCTCGATGTCAGGCCTCGACAAGTTCAAGACGGTATTGCTGAACGGCATTCTCGCCCATGGGAAGACGATCCCCGGGCTGAAGATCGTTTCGGAAAACGCCGAAGGCGACACCGCCAAACAGCTGGAACAACTGCGGAAATTCGTAACGGACAAGGTCGACGCGATCATCGTAGCCCCGGCGGACGGCGATCTCGGACCGCAAATGTCGAAGATCGCCAGCGACGCCGGCATTCCGCTGATCTACGTCAACAACGAGCCCTCGAACCTTGCCGAACTGCCGGAGAAACAGGCCGTGGTCGCCTCCGACGAAAAGGATTCCGGCACGCTCGAGACCAGGGAGGTCTGCCGGTTGCTGAATGGCAAAGGCAAGGCCGTGGTGATGATGGGCGAGCTTTTCCACGCGGCCGCCCGCAAGCGCACCGAGGACGTGTCCGACGTGTTGTCGACGGAGGCCTGCAAGGGCATCCAGATCGTCGAACGGCAATCGGCGAACTGGTCGCGCGACCAGGCCGACAGCCTGATGCAGGAATGGCTGAAGGGCGGCGTCAAGTTCGATGCCGTGATCGCCAACAATGACGAAATGGCGCTCGGGGCCATCCGCGCCATGAAGAACGCCGGAATGTCGATGGACACGGTCGTGGTGGCCGGGGTCGATGCCACCGACGACGCGCTTGCCGCCATGGTGGCCGGCGATCTCGACGTCACCATCCTCCAGAACGCGGCTGGCCAGGGCAAGGGCGCCATCGAGGCAGCCCTGAAGCTTATCAAGGGTGAGAAGGTCGAGAAGACGAACTACGTGCCCTTCGAGCTCGTGACGCCCGCCAACGTCGCCACCTATCTGCCCAAGAGCCAGTGAGAAAGCCAAGGACAACGACGATGAATTTCTGGAAAAAACTCGGCATCCGCACCCAGATCACCGCCGGCTTCCTGCCGCTGATCCTGCTTATGAGCTTCCTGTCGCTGACTGCCCTGAACGGCATGAGCGGCCTGGCCTCCATATTCCAATCCTATCGTTCCACGGCCGGCCAGAGCCTCGCGATCTCCGACTACTCGAACCAGTTGCACGAGATCCAGATGGCGGCGGAAGCCTTCCGCACGACACCGAGTGCAGAGGTCGTGGAACGCTTCCAGGCCGGCGTGAAGGCTTTCTCCACCGACGATCCGCGGCTGGCCGGCAACGCCGAATTGCAGCAGGGCATGGCGGCGATCCGAAAGAACATGGACGACTACAGCAAGGCCTTCGGCGAGATCGTCGCGCTGCAGAACAAACGCGAGGCGCTTATCGCCAAGGTAACGGAATTCGGTCCGTGGACGTCGATCGCGCTCAACGATGTGATGCGCAGCGCCTGGCGCCAGGGCGACCTCTCCACCCTGCACATGACGGGCGACACCCTGGAGGCGCTGAACCGCAGCCTTTATTATTCCGAGCGCTTCGTCCACGCCAACGACCTCAAGGCCTATGACACCGCACAGGCAGCGCTTGCCGAAGCCGTGCAGCTCAACACCGCCGCCCAGAAGGCGGTCGGCAACGAGATCCAGCAGAAACGCCTTTCCGGCGCCGAACGGCTGATGCAGAATTATACCGCCCGGCTTGGCGACGTGAAGAACGTGCTGCTCGCCAGCAACGACATCCGCGAGAAGCAGCTCAATGTATTGGCGCCTCAGATCGCAACGGGCTTCCAGAACCTGCAGGCCCGGATCACCGGCGAACAGCAGACGCTGGACGGCTCCGTCGAAAGCACCGTCAAGTCGACCACGACGGCAACATTGGCGATTTCCGGCCTTCTGATCGTCATCGGCCTTGTGCTTGCATATACCATCGGCCGGCTGATCTCTTCGGCGGTCCGCAACATCGCCCAGGCGATGGAGCGCCTCGCCCGTGGCGACGAGTCGATTACGATCGAAGGGACCGAACACCGACACGAACTCGGCGCGATGGCCCGCTCGCTGCAGGTCTTCCAGGAAACCGGCCGCGCCAAGCTGATCGCGGAAGCGAATGCCGAGCGCACCCGCCTCGCCGCGGAAGAGGAACGGCTGCGCCAGGAAGCCGAGCGCATTGCCGATGCCGATGCCATGGCTCACGCCTTCAGCCAGATCTCGGTCGGACTGGACGCCCTTACCAAGGGCGACCTGACGGTCCGGATCGGTGCGGTCGACCAGCGTTACGAAACGATCCGCGATCACTTCAACAGCTCCGTCGCAAGCCTGGAGGAAGCGCTGCGCTCCGTCGTGCACGCCGTCAGCACGATCCGCTCGGGGCTTGGCGAAATCTCGTCTGCCTCGAACGATCTCGCCCGCCGCACGGAACAACAGGCGGCCTCGCTGGAGGAAACCGTTGCGGCGCTCGGCGATGTCACCCGCGGCGTCAACGGCACCGCGGAAGGTGCCGGCCGCGCCCAAAGCACCGTCGCGACCGCCCGCTCGAACGCCGAGAAGGGTGGCGAGATCGTGGCCCGCGCCATCGCCGCGATGACCGAGATCCAGGGATCGTCGGCCAGGATCGGCAACATCATCGGCGTGATCGACGAGATCGCCTTCCAGACGAACCTGCTGGCGCTCAATGCCGGCGTGGAAGCCGCCCGCGCCGGGGAAGCCGGCAAGGGTTTCGCGGTCGTGGCACAGGAAGTGCGCGAGCTTGCCCAGCGCTCCGCCAACGCCGCCAAGGAGATCAAGGAACTCATCTCGACCTCCTCGACGCAGGTCGAGGCCGGCGTGCAACTGGTCAGCGAGTCCGGCTCATCGCTGCAGGAGATCGTCGAACAGGTGGTGGCGATGAGCGCCACGATCGGCGATATCGCCACCAGCGCCCGCGAACAGGCCCTCAGCCTGCGCGAGGTCTCCGCCGCCGCCGACCAGATGGACAAGGTCACTCAGCAAAACGCGGCGATGGTGGAGGAAACCACGGCCGCCGCCCAGAGCCTCAGCCAGGAAACCGAAAACCTTGCCCAGATGATCGCGCGGTTCCGTACCCATGCGCCGGGACAGGTTCGTGGGCATCACCAGATCTATGCGATGGCCTCGTAACGGCCCCCGCTTCCGAACGAAAAACAAGGCCGCCGGATTTCCTCCGGCGGCCTTTTTTTCATGGAGCATGGGTTCCTTGGGAACGATTGCGCTCTCCGCCCGGCGCCTCGACGATCAGGTCGACGATCCAGCGAACGACGGGCATGACCACCAGCGCGGTGGGAAAGGCCACGATGTAGGACATGGCCCATGCCTGCGGGATGATGGTGCCGAGATCCGGCGTCAGTCCCGTGGCGCGGATCGTGGCGATCGAGGCCACGATGCCCGACATCAGGAAAGACAGGATCATCGGCGTGACGATGTGCCGGCTGCGGGCCGGCAGTTTCCGCCGCCGTCCGCGCGCGGTCTTTTCGGCCGCGAGCGCGGCAGGTGTGCCACCGCTCATGCCAGCCACTCCCGCGAGATCGGCTCGGCAGACTTCAGGAAACCCAGCTTGAAGAAGGCCTGCGTGTAGGGCTTGGCCAGATGTTCATCCAGCGCGGCGCTATCGGTGAAATCCTCGACCAGCAGGAAAGCCGCATCGTCCGCCAGCGAGCGGTAGAAATCGAATTCCGCGCAAGCCGGCTCTTCAAGCGTCTCCTTGCGCAGGTCGAGAAGGGCGGTGCGCAGCTCTTCCTGCCTGCCGGGCTCCATCGTCAGCCGAACGACGCGCCTCTGGCGGCGGGTCTCCTGATTATCCGTCATGGGGGGCTCCTTTTCCAGCGGTTCAGGCCTTTGCTATTGCCCGAGGGCCGCATTGGGCGCTATTCCCCAATGAGGCACATCAAATGGGCAAATTTGCACAATGCTGGATTGGGACGATCTCCGCTTTTTCGTGGCGCTTGCCGACGAGGGCTCGCTTTCGGCCGCTGCCCGCCGCCTCAGGGTCGATCACGCCACCGTCGCCCGCCGGGTGCAGGCGCTGGAGGAGAAGGCCGGTATCCGGCTCTTCGACCGGCGGCCCCGCCGCTACCTGCTGACGGAAAAGGGCCGGCTGGTGGCCGAACGGGCAAGGCGAATGGAAGGAGAGGTCTTCGCGCTGGAACGCGATATCCTCGAAACCGAGGGCGAGGCGCCGGTGGAGATTTCGGTGAGCGCGCCGCCGGTGCTGACCTCGTTTTTCCTGACACCGAAGATCGCGGCCTTCTACGAAGCGAGGCCACGCATCAGGCTGCGGCTGGTGGCGGATGTGCGCAACGTCTCGCTGACCCGGCGCGAGGCCGATATCGCCGTCCGGCTCAGTCGTCCCACCGATCCCAGCCTCATCATCCGCAAGGCCGGCAGCGTGCGTTACCTGCTCCTCGCCTCCCCTGCCTATCTGGCGACACGGAGACCCGAGCAGTATGGCTTCATCCTGTTCGACGATTTGCTCGATGAAACGCCGCAGCAGGTCTGGCTGAAACGGATGGCGGCCGGCCGCGAGACCGTGCTCAGGACCAACGATCTTGGCGTGCAATGCGCAGCCGCCGCAGCGGGCGTCGGCATCGCCGCCCTGCCCGATTTCGTCGCGGCGACCTACGGCCTCAAGGTCGCCGGCGACGAAGGGGAGCATATCATGCGGGATATCTACATCACCTACCACCACGACCTGCGCGACAGCGACACGATTGCCGCAGCCGTCGGCTTCCTGGCGGAATGCCTGCGGCCGGAACGGTGAGGCCGGAACCGGCAATCCCGGCGACCGTCGCCGGCCCGGCCAGCCGCATCAGGCGGCAAGCGCGATCCGCTCGGAGAGGTCGCTGAACGCCTTTTCCGAAAGGCTCGGGCGAACGGCGAATTCGACGATGGCGCTGAACATTTCCGGCGGCGTGTTCTGCTGCATGGCGGACAGCATCGCGGCCCGCTCCGCCGGGTTCATGGCCGGCACCATCAGGCGCAGGAAGGCCATGTTCTTTTCCGGCGACATGGAGGCGACGATGTGCATCTCGATCGTCGCCAGTTCCTCGTCTGTGCAGATCCTCCAGAGTTCCGGGGCCGTTACCGTTTCCTCTTCGTGCATGTGAGCAAGGTCTTCCGCGAGATAGGCGGCGAAGGCGAGATAGAGTTTGCGGCCGGCGGCCTGCTTGTGCATCGGCCACGCCTTCTCGATGTCGCTTGCCAGCTTTTCGAGCGTGGCGAAGGCGGTGCGATGATCGTCGTGCTGGTCTTCGAGCGTTGCGGTCGAGGCGCCGCGCGCCCGCAGCACGCCATGAATGTGCTCGTCCTCGTGCATTACGTGGGAGGCGGCGAAGACGATGAAACTGCGCAGATTGCCGAGCACGGTTTCGGTCTCCTCGGGATTTTCGAAATCGGCGGTGCCGATGCGGTTGAGCATGTCACAGCCGGCCTTGCGCAGGCCCTTGTGAATGGCGCCGTAGAGATCGTAACGGCCGGAGAGATCGGGAATGGCTGTCATCGAGACGCTATGGGAAACGTGATGGGTCATGGGATTTTCCTCCTTGTCTTCAGCCCGGACGGAACAGCCCGCCGGTGCGATGGGCAGGCTCTTAGGACACCCCGCCTCGACCCGCTTCCTAAATGCTTCCTAACGCCGGCCATGCGTTGCTAAAATTTTCCTATCTTCATAAGATCGCGCTCAAACAGGGGGAAATCGGTGATCGAGGCGGGGGTCGCAAGTTTCATCGAGGGGCGGGTGATGATCCTCATCGCCACGCGCAACGACGCGCACCGCCCAATGATCGGACGGGCGACGGGCGCACGCTTCGATTCCGGCAATGGACGGATTTCCCTGCTGGTCTCGGCCAGCCAGTGGCCTGACGCCGTGGCGCATGCCGTGCCTGAGACTCCGATCTCGGCCACCTTCGTCAAGCCGGACAACTACAAGGCCTACCAGATCAAGGGACCGATCATCGAGGTGCGCGAAGCCGACAGCATCGACCAGGCCCGCGGCAGCCGGTATGTCGCCGACATGCTCGCCGAAATGGGCGCGCTCGGGGTAAGCCGGCTGCAGCTTTCCAGCACGCTCAGCGACCGCAACCTCGTGCGCATCACCTTCTTTCCGCGCGACCTGTTCGTCCAGACACCCGGACCGGAGGCGGGACGCCGGCTCGGCGAAACCGGAAACGGAGCGTCATGATCCGGCTCAGCACCATCCGGGATGCCTTCGAGGGCGTGATACCCTCCGTCATCGCGACCACCGACCGCGACGGCATGCCGAATGCCTCCTACCTGTCCCATGTCTATTATATCGACGACCACCATGTGGCGCTTTCCAACCAGTTCTTCTCCAAGACGGCGGAGAACGTAGCGGTGAACGGCCTCGCCACCGTCATGGTGGTCGACGGGCATCTCGGCCTGCAATACATCCTCGACCTCGTCTACGAGACCTCGATGACGGAAGGCCCGGTGTTCGAAACCGTCAGCGCGCATCTCGAGGTGATGAGCGTCGAACAGGGCATGGGCGGGATCATGAAGCTCAGGGCGGTCGACATCTACCGGGTGGAGGACTGTCGGCTCGTGCCCCCGGCCCATCCTCTGGAGGAGCCCTCACCGGAGGCGGAGGATCGGCGCGACCATCTGGATCTCACCCGCCGGCTCGCCGTGCAGCTTGCGGCGGAAACGGATACCGAGCATCTGCTGGACAAGGCGCTGGAGGGGCTGGAGACGATGTTCGGCTTCCAGCATTCCATGGTGCTGGTGCCGGACGACGAACGGAGGCTGCTTTCGACCATTGCCAGCCGTGGCTATGACCGCTTCGGCTTCGGTTCGGAAGTCGCGTTCGGCGCCGGCGTCATCGGCATGGCGGCAGCGACATGCCGGCCGGTGCGCATCAGCGATTTTCGCCGTAGCCGGCGCTACGTCAACGCTGTCGGCTCGGCAAGCGGAATCACCGGGGCGGACCCGCTGCCGCTTCCGGCGCTTGCCTCGCCGCTCAGCCAGCTCGCCGTGCCGATGGTGGCGCAGGGACGGCTCGCCGGCGTGCTGTTCGTGGAGGCCGAGCAGTCCTTCGCCTTCCGCCATCGCGACGAAGAGGCGCTTTGCATCCTCGCCGGGCACCTTGCCCTCTCGATGACGCTGGCCTCGCAGGAACGCGAGCGCCCAGAGAGCGAGGCCGAGGCGGAGAAACCGGTGCCCGCCGATACCATCCATCCGGCCGCCGGACCGTTGCGCATCCGCTTCTATCCCCGCGACGGGTCGATCTTCATCGACAACGACTACCTCATCCGTGGCGTGCCCGGCCGGCTGCTGAGGCATTTCATCGAGGAATATGCGAAGAACGGCCGGCAGGATTTCCTCAACCGCGAAATCCGCCGCGACCGGAGCCTGCAGCTCCCTGACTACAAGGACAATCTGGAGACCCGTCTCATCCTGCTTCGCCGGCGGCTCGAGGAAAAAGGCGGGCCGATCCGGCTCGGCCGCGCCGAACGCGGCCACATCCGTTTCGAGATCGAAGGCGTGCCGGAACTGGTGGTCGTGGAGGAATAGACCCGCCCTCTCGCTCCGTCACGAGGCATGGAGAACGGAGAGATCGGCGTCGTCGAATGGCCTTCGGCGCGTTTTTGTGTCATGTTATCGATGACACGAGGATATCGAGCCATAAGAACCGCATCGACAGAACAGGCAAAATCGCATCTCAGCGCCATGGCTGCCGCCATGTCGGGGTTGATGTGCATGCTTTTTGCCGCCCTGTTCGCGGTGTCGGGCTCGGGCCCGTGGCAGGAAACGGGTTCCATACGGGCCCAATCCATGGACGCGATGGCCGCCGCCAAGCCCGCGCTCGCTGGGAAGCGGGAGCCCGCCCGAAGCGTCCTTACCGCAGATCAGCGGCAGGGCAGCAAAGCGCGGACATCCGATGGCCCCGATGCGTCGCCAGATGTTCCCGGCATCGAACTGCCCTTGCCTGCATGGGCTTTGCAAATCGTCGAACGGGATCGAAGCCCCGATCATATCGCGCCGCCCGGCGCCTTCGATCCGCGCGCGCCTCCGCTGCTCGCCGCCTGATCCCTCACCCGACATCATATCGGCACATCGTCAACGCGGCCGGACAGCCATGTCTGTCCGACGGGTCGCACAAATGGATGCATAAAATTGAGAAATTCACCATGGAAGGTGGTGAGCTACGCGCTCATCATCCTCATCGGAGTGCTTGTCGCGCTTCCCAATATTCTCTCCGAGAAGACGCTTGCCGGCTGGCCAAGCTGGCTGCCGCACGAGAAGGTTTCGCTCGGGCTCGATCTTCGCGGCGGGTCGCACCTGGTTCTGGAAGTCGACCGTCCGTCGCTTGAAAACGAGTGGCTGCAGAACCTGACGCAGGAGGCCAGGGTCAATCTGCGCGATGCCAAGATCGATACACGCTCCATCCAGCGCCAGGGCAATGCCATTCTCGTCACGCTTGCCGATCCATCGAAGCGCGACGTGGCCAAGCAGGAGCTGGCAAAGCTCGGCAACCAGGTGACGGTCGGCGTGCGCACCGGCCTCGACCTCGACATCGCCGATTCCGTCGACAACGGCATTACCGTCAAGCCATCGGACAACGGCATCGCCCACCGCATGTCGAGCGCCGTCGACCAGAGCCTTGAAATCATCCGCCAGCGTGTCGATCAGGTCGGCGTCGCGGAACCGACCATCCAGCGCGTCGGCGGCGACCGGGTTCTCGTCCAGCTTCCGGGCGAGCAGGACCCGACCAATCTGCGCGCGCTGCTCGGCTCGACCGCCAAGATGAGCTTCCACCTCTTGGGCAACCAGGGTGAGCGCGGGGTGCGCATGCTCGAGGACGAACACGGCCAGACCTATCCCGTCCAGGAGCGCGTCCTGCTCTCGGGCGACCGCCTGACGGATGCGCGCGTCGCCTTCGACCAGCAGAACAACCAGCCGGTCGTCAGCTTCCGCTTCGACCAGGCGGGCGCCACCCGGTTCGCCCAGATCACCCGCGAAAACGTCGGCAAGCCATTCGCCATCGTGCTCGACGACAAGGTGCTCTCCGCCCCCGTCATCCGCGAGCCGATCACCGGCGGTTCGGGGCAGATCTCCGGCGCCTTCACGGTTTCCGACGCAACGACGCTCGCCGCCCTCCTGCGCGCCGGCGCGCTGCCGGCCAAGCTGACCGTCATCGAGGAGCGCACCGTCGGCGCCGACCTCGGCAGCGACGCCATCGAGATGGGTATCATGTCCGGCCTCGTGGGCTTTGCGCTGGTCGTCGGCTTCATCATCGCGCTTTACGGCAGTTGGGGTCTGCTGGCAGTCATCGCACTGACCCTCAACGTCATCCTGACATTCGCCGGCCTGACGTTCTTCGGCGCGACGCTGACGCTTCCCGGCATCGCCGGCATCGTGCTCGGCATCGGTCTAGCCGTGGACGCCAACGTTCTCATCAACGAGCGCATCCGGGAAGAATGCCGCAAGGGCAGAGGCGCCTTTGCCGCCATCGACCTCGGCTTCGACAAGGCCTATTCGACCATCATCGACAGCAACGTCACCGCGCTCATCGCAACCGTTCTCCTGTTCTGGTTCGGCTCCGGCCCGGTTCGCGGCTTCGCCGTGACCATGGGCCTCGGCATCGCGATCTCGATGTTCACGGCGGTCTCCGTCGTCCGTGTCGCCATGGTGGCGATTGCCAACCGTTACAAGATGAAGACGATCAACATTCGTCCGCTGCTGCCGGTCAAGCTCATCAAGGACGGCACGCGGATCGACTTCATGAAGGCCCGCCTCGTCGGCATCGGCATTTCCGCCGTGCTGTCGATCACCTCCATCGCGCTCTTCATCTCGCCGGGCCTAAACTACGGCGTCGACTTCAAGGGCGGCATCCAGATCGAAGTATCGACGCAGGAGCCGGCCGATCTCGGCATCTATCGTTCCGGTATCGAGAGCCTCGGCCTCGGGGAAGTCGCGCTTCAGGAATTCGGCGACCGCAACCACATGCTGCTGCGTCTCGAACGACAGCACGGCCCGGAAACGGCCCAGACCGAAGCCGTCGAGAAGGTTCGCGCCAAGATCGCCGAGATCAATCCCGGCGCCAAGATCGAGCGCACGGAAGTCGTCGGCCCGAAGGTCAGCGGCGAACTGGCAACCGCCGGTATCCTCTCGGTCGTGCTCGCCAGTCTTGCGATGCTCGCCTACATCTGGGTCCGCTTCGACTGGCCGTTTGCCGTCGGCGCCATCGCGACGCTCGTCCTCGACGTGACGAAGACGATCGGCTTCTTCGCGCTGACGGGGCTGGACTTCAACCTGACCGCAATCGCGGCACTGCTGACGCTGGTCGGCTATTCGGTCAACGACAAGGTCGTGGTCTACGACCGCATGCGCGAGAACATGCGCCTCTACAAGTCCATGCCCTTCCGCGACCTGATAAACCTGTCGATCAACGAAACGCTGGCCCGAAGCCTCTACACCTCGGCCACCGCCTTCCTCGCCATGCTGCCCATGGCGATCTGGGGCGGCAGCGCGGTCGAAAGCTTCGCCGTTCCGATGATCTTCGGCATCTTCATCGCCGCCTCGTCCTCGGTCTTCATCGCGGCGCCCATCCTGCTCTTCCTGGGCGACTGGCGCACCCGCAGGCAGAAGACCCAGGCTGCGGCCGGCGAGCCGCAGGTGGAACAGGGCTGACGCAAAAACCGGCGACGGGCAACGTCGCCGGCCTTTCGACCGGAAGCTTCCGACTGCCGACAGCCCTTGCTGTACATCTCGTGCTCTGACTCTGCTGCCTCCACTATCGTCGTTCCCGCCTCGAGCCGGAATCCGGCGCGATCAAGTCCTTGATCGCAAAAGAGTCTTTTGCGCGACGGACATCGCGCCACTCAATGCCGGAACAAGTCCGGCATGACGGAGATGGAGACCTCGCTGCTCGACACCAGGCTCTGTAAAAAAAGAGCCGCCGGGCTTTCACCCGGCGGCTTTTTTCATTCGATGAAGGCCGTTCGGCTCAGACGAACTGGCTGAGACCCGGAACGGAAGCGACGACTTCGTCGACCACTTCGTCGCCAGCATATTCGCGGGCGACCACGATGGTTTCCTTGGCAAGCGAGGTGATCTCGCCCATGCCGAGTCCCTGGGCCATGAGCTGCTGGCCAAGCCCCATAATGCCGCCGCCGCCGATGGCGCTCATCAGGCCGCCGAGCAGGCCCTTGCCCTCGCCTTCGCCGTTATACTTGGCGACGAGGTCCATGGCACCGGGAATGGCTTCGATCATCTTGGCGACGGGGCCATCAGCGGCTTCCCGCTGCAGGAAGCCCAGCATCATGCCGACAGCCTTTTCGGCCGTCTCGGGTTCAATGCCGATCTTTTCGGCGATGCGGGTAACGAGTTCGTTCATGGTCTGCCTCCTGCAAAATTTGACGTTAACGTCAACGTAATTGAACTGTTCCTCGAACTCAAGCGCTGGACAGCGACCTGTCGCAGTTTTCCCTCGCCCGGTTGTGTTCCACGCGCTGTTGTCGATGTTTCACACTATCCTTATAAGAGCAAGGTGATGAATCGATGAAAGTTGTCGCATGCCGGCGTTGCTCCGACAGGCGCACGGAAACGGGGAAGAACGGGCATGCTCGAAAACGGAAAGCTCTATATCGGCACAAGCCGCAATCCGGACGACAGCCTCAACAAGCCTGAATATCTGGAGCTGAAATTCGGCAACCGCCACGGCATCGTCACCGGCGCCACCGGCACCGGCAAGACGGTGACGCTACAGGTGCTGGCGGAGAGCTTTTCCAATGCCGGCGTGCCGGTGTTCTGCGCCGATATCAAGGGCGATCTTTCCGGCATCGCGGCAATGGGCGAGGCCAAGGACTGGGTGACGAAGCGTGCCGAACTGATCGGCTTCAACGATTTCGCCTTCCAGGAATTCCCGGTCATCTTCTGGGATCTCTATGGCGAGAAGGGCCATCGCGTGCGCTCCACCATCGCCGAGATGGGGCCGCTTTTGCTGTCGCGCCTGATGGATGCATCTGAAGCGCAGGAAGGCGTGCTCAACATCGCCTTCAAGATCGCCGACCAGGGCGGTCTGCCGCTGATGGACCTCAAGGACCTGCAGGCGCTGCTCAACTATATGGGAGAGCATGCGACCGAACTTTCCACCCAGTTCGGCCTGATCTCCAAGTCCTCCGTCGGCTCTCTGCAACGCGGGTTGCTGGTGCTGGAACAACAGGGCGCCGAACACTTCTTCGGCGAGCCGGCGCTGAAGATCTCCGACATCATGCGCACGACCAATGACGGGCGCGGCGCAATCTCGGTGCTGGCCGCCGACAAGCTGATGATGAACCCCCGCCTCTACGCCACCTTCCTTTTGTGGCTGCTTTCGGAACTGTTCGAGGAATTGCCGGAAGTGGGCGATCCGGACAAGCCGAAGCTCGTCTTCTTCTTCGACGAGGCCCATCTCCTGTTCAACGATGCGCCGAAGGTGCTGATCGAGCGGGTCGAACAGGTCGTGCGCCTGATCCGCTCCAAGGGCGTCGGCGTCTATTTCGTCACGCAGAACCCGCTCGACGTGCCGGAAACCATTCTCGCCCAGCTTGGTAACCGCGTGCAGCATGCGCTGCGCGCCTATACCCCGCGCGAGCAGAAGGCGGTGAAGACCGCCGCCGATACCTTCCGCCCCAACCCGGCCTTCGATTGCGCGACCGCAATCACCACGCTCGGCACCGGCGAGGCGCTGGTCTCGACGCTGCAGGACAAGGGCATCCCGTCCATGGTCGAACGCACGCTGGTGCGCCCGCCGTCGGGCCGGGTCGGGCCGCTTTCAGACAGCGAGCGGCAGGCCGTCATCAATGTCAGCCCGGTCGCCGGCCTCTACGACAAGGATCTCGACCGGGAATCCGCCTATGAGATCCTGACGGAGCGCACCCGCAAGGCCGCAGAGGCAGAAGCCGCCAAGCGCGCGGCGGAGGAACAGGCGAGCCAGGGAGCCGGCGACGACAGCGCCGCCGGCCGTTGGACGCTGCCCGGCTTCGGCAATGACGGCGAGGACGAGGCGCCGCGCTCGACCTCGAGGAACGGCACCACCCGCCGGTCTTCCGGCTATCAGCGCGAGACGGTGATCGAAGCCGCCATGAAGAGTGCCGCCCGCTCGGTCGCTACCTCGGTCGGCCGTGCGCTCGTGCGCGGCATCCTCGGCAGCCTGCGTCGCTGACTGGGGTCGACGGGATGCGGTGGAGAGCGGTCGCTCGCTGGCGGTGGCTGTCTCGGACTGCACTCAAGCCCGGTTTGAGCATGGCGCAAGCTATCTTCTCCGTCATTCCGGCCTTGAGCCTGAATCCAGCGGCGCGATGTCCATCGCGCGGGAGACTCCAGCCTCTCCATAAATCCGGGAGTCTTTTCAGCTCGTAGATACTCGCCGGCTGGATGCCTGTGACAAGCACAGGCATGACGGGCGCGGCAATTGCATCATGCTCACCTGAGGCCTGGCCTCCTGCAGCCCTTCGAAGAGCCCGACAAGATTTCAGCTCAAGCCGCCCCGCGCTTCACGGCAGGTAGCCGTATAGCCAGTCGCGGATATCTTCCGGCAACGGCACCGGTTCGCCCGTATCGGGGTCGGTCGCGGTCCAGAGCATTTCGATCTCGGCGGCCAGACGGTTTCCCGCTTCCATGGTCACATTGAAGCCAACGGACTTGCCGCCGATCTTGTCGATATGGACCGTCAGGCGCACCTCGTCATCGAGCCGCAACGGATCGTGGAAACGGCACTCGATCTTGCTTGCGACGAAATGCGGCTCGCCCTCCAGCGGCGGCCGGTAGCGCCAGAAATGGGCAAGGGCAGCCTCCGCATGGACGATATAGGCGGCATTGTGCATTCGGCCATACATGTCGATGTCGCGGAAGGGTACGCGAAACCCGGAGACCTCCACCCGCTCGATATCGTCCATTGCATCCAAGTCCCTGTTTCCCAACCCATTTAAGCCATTTAAGCCATTTAAGACTATTCGGCCCATCATAACAAGGGTAGCGCCCGACAGGCACTCTCAGGCGACGCGGGGAAAGCAGCAACTGACGGAGCAGACGCGACAGGATTCCGCTGAAGACCCGAGCCTCGCTAACCGGGCGCGGTTCAGGCCCTGATCGTACCCTGATGAAGAAGCATCTGCCATTTGAGCCCGTTGTGCTTCCATATGGAACTTCGCAGCACACGTCGCCTGGAGCCATCCCGATATGAGCGCTCCGTTTCATAGGTCAGAAGGACAGCATCGTTCGAAATGGGCTTGAGAGCGTAATTCGTCGCCTTGAGATCGCCTTGATCGTCATCGCTCTCCTCCGCCAGCAGGTCGATGGTCGTCGCTCGTTCATAGACTCTTCCCGATGCTCCGAACTCCATAAAGCCTTCTGCCAGCAGGGCTTCGACTGCCTCCCTGCTACGCCTTATCTCCGGGCGATGCAGAGCTTCTTCGAGCGATCGAATGTCTCCAAGGTCGGGAAGGCGGGTCAATGCAGGCAACTCCGTTGAACATACCGCATCAATATATCCGCTCATCCGCCTTGCCGCACCATGCAACCGGTGTCCCCGCCTCATGGCGCTTGCTTCATAATGCCGGGAAAACCTCGTTGGCGGTGGATCATGACGGTGCGCTGCACTATCTTCCGCGCAAGCCGAAGGACCTTTCGCGATGACCACACGCCTCTACGAGCATGCCGTTTTCCTCAAACACCACACACCGCCCGGACATCCCGAGCGGGCGGACAGGCTGCGCTCGCTCAACATCGCGCTCGAGCATCCCGCCTTTTCCGGGCTAGACCGGAAGGAAGCGCCCGTCGCCAACGAGGACGCGGTGACGCTTGCCCATCCGGAGGACTATCTGTTCTCGATCATGCGGCAGATCCCCGAAGAGGAGGACCGCATCAACCGCATCGAGAACGACACCTATGCCTCGCCGCAGAGCCTGAAGGCGGCGCTGACGGCCATCGGCGGGGCGATGGCCGCCGTCGACGATGTGATGGGCGGCGATCACGACAACGCTTTCGTCGCCTCGCGCCCGCCGGGCCACCATGCCGAGAAGGCGAAGGCCATGGGCTTCTGTCTGTTCAACACGGTGGCGATCGCCGCCCGCCATGCGCAACAGACGCATGGCGTGGAACGGGTCGCCATCGTCGACTGGGATGTGCATCACGGCAACGGCACGCAGGACATCTTCTGGGACGATCCCTCGGTTCTCTTCTGTTCCACCCACCAGATGCCGCTCTATCCCGGCACGGGAAAGAGGGACGAAACAGGCATCAGCAACAATGTGGTGAATGCGCCGCTTTCGCCCAATGTCGGCTCGGAGCATTTCCGCGAGGCGTTCAAGAGCCGTGTCCTGCCGGCGCTGCACGATTTCTCGCCCGACCTGATCCTGATTTCGGCCGGCTTCGACGCCCATCACCGCGATCCTTTGGCGCAGATCAACCTCGTGGGCGAGGATTTCGACTGGGCGACCGGGCGGCTGATGGAAGTCGCCGACCGTTTTGCCCATAACCGGGTCGTCAGCGTTCTCGAAGGCGGCTATGATCTCGAAGGGCTCGCCGAATCGGCGGGCCTGCATATCATGAGACTGATGAAGGGTTGAGTATGACCGAAAGCGCCGTTCCCGCCGACATCTCCGGCTATTCCTTCGAGAAGGCGGTTGCCGAACTGGAAAGCATCGTGGCGCGGCTCGAACGTGGCGACGTGGCGCTGGACGAGTCGATTGCGATCTACGAGCGCGGCGAACTCCTGAAGAAACATTGCGAGGCACTGCTGAACGCTGCGGAAAACCGGATCGAGAAAATCCGCCTCGACCGCGCCGGCAAGGCGCAAGGCACAGAACCGCTCGACCGGGAATAATATCCAGGCCAAAGGCGCAGGCCGACCGAATATCCAGTCGGATCGTCAGCATGGCTGAAGAGCGACGTGTCGGATACCTCTTTTAACCCGCCCTGTCTTTTGCCGGAATTCGCCCCTAGATTACCGAGGAGAGCAAACGTGGAGGCCAAAACCGATGTCGTTCTTTCCCGGAAATGACCCCGTTCCCGGCGATGCCTTCGCCTGCGACGCCATCGAGCACCTGATTATTCCGCGCACCAGCGATCTCGGCGGCTTCTCGGTGAAGCGGGCGCTGCCTTCGGCGCGTCGCCGACTGGTCGGCCCGTTCATTTTCTTCGACCGGATGGGCCCCGCCCTTCTCAAGGCCGGCGAAGCGATGGACGTGCGTCCGCATCCGCATATCGGGCTTTCCACCGTCACCTATCTCTTCGATGGCGAGATCAAGCATCGCGACAGCCTTGGAACGGAACTGGTGATCCAACCCGGAGACATCAACCTGATGACGGCCGGGCGCGGCATCGTGCACTCCGAACGCACGCCGGAAAAGCTGCGCGGCAATCCGCTGTCGATTTCCGGACTTCAGACGTGGCTTGCGCTCCCCGACGACCAGGAGGAGATCGATCCCGCCTTCGCCCACACCGAGAAGAGCGCCATGCCGACCTTCGACGCCGCTGGTGCGAGCGGACGGGTGGTGATCGGCAGCCTCGGCGGACTGACATCGCCGGTCAAATCCTATTCCGACACGCTTTACGTCGACCTGACACTCGTTCCCGGCGGCAGCTTCCCCTTCGATGCGAGCCATGAGGAACGGGCGGCCTATGTGCTTTCCGGCGAGGTCGAGATCGCCGGCGACGTCTTCGCCGCCGATCAGTTGCTGGTCTTCCGTCCGGGCGATGCGATCACGCTTCGCGCCGGTGCCGCCGGCTGTCACCTGATGCTGTTCGGCGGGGCCGCGCTCGGCTCGAAGCGCCATATCTGGTGGAACTTCGTCTCCTCCTCCAAGGAGCGGATCGAACAGGCGAAGGAGGAATGGAGAAGCGGACGCTTCGACATCGTGCCCGGCGACGAGCAAGAGTTTATTCCTTTGCCCGAGGGCTTTTGACGGTTATATAAGTCCTTCCGCCTCGTTTGTGAGGCATCGCGCTTTTGCCGGCCGGCCAAATCCTGTAAAGCCGGATGGCATGCCGAAAGTGAAGACAAGCTCAAGAGTTACGCGCCAGTGACACCCCTTCCCGAGACGCCCTTGCTGGACAAGGTCAAGCTTCCCGCCGATCTGAGAGGTCTCGACGACCGCGACCTGCCGCAGCTCGCCGCCGAAGTCCGCAAGGAAATGATCGACGCCGTATCGAAGACGGGCGGCCATCTGGGTGCCGGTCTCGGCGTGGTGGAACTTACCATCGCCATCCACAAGGTGTTCGAAACGCCTGACGATCGCCTGATCTTCGACGTCGGCCATCAATGCTATCCGCACAAGATCCTGACGGGACGGCGCGACCGCATCCGGACGCTCCGCCAGGAAGGCGGGCTTTCCGGCTTCACCAAGCGGGCCGAGAGCGAATACGATCCGTTCGGCGCGGCCCATTCCTCGACATCGATTTCGGCCGGCCTCGGCATGGCGGTCGCCTCCGATCTTGCCGGCACCGACCGCAAGGTGATCGCCGTCATCGGCGACGGGGCAATGTCGGCCGGCATGGCCTATGAGGCGTTGAACAATGCCGGCGCGCTCGATGCGCGGCTGATCGTCATCCTCAACGACAACGACATGTCGATCGCACCGCCGACCGGGGCGATGAGCGCCTATCTGGCGCGGCTCGCCTCCGGCCGCACCTATATGGGCTTCCGCGAATTCGGCAAGAAACTCACCGCCTATCTCGGCAAGAACATCGACCGCGCCATCACCCGCGCCGTCGAGCATGCCCGCGGCTACGTGACCGGCGGAACCATGTTCGAGGAAATGGGCTTCTACCATATCGGCCCGATCGACGGGCATTCCTTCGACCATCTCCTGCCCGTGCTGCGCAATGTGCGCGACAACGGCAGGGGTCCGGTGCTGATCCATGTCGTGACCCAGAAGGGCAAGGGCTACGCGCCGGCGGAGGCCGCCGCCGACAAGTATCACGGCGTCAACAGGTTCGATGTCATCACCGGCGCCCAGGCGAAGGCAAAACCGAACGCGCCGAGCTATACCTCGGTCTTCGGCGAGACGCTGGTGCAGGAAGCCCGTCTCGACGAGAAGATCGTCGGCATCACCGCCGCCATGCCCTCCGGCACCGGCCTCGACAAGCTGCAGGACGTCTTCCCCAAGCGGACGTTCGACGTCGGCATCGCCGAGCAGCATGCCGTCACCTTTGCCGCCGGGCTTGCGGCGGAAGGCTACAAGCCCTTCTGCGCGCTCTATTCAACCTTCCTGCAGCGCGGCTACGACCAGGTGGTCCATGACGTCGCGATCCAGGGCCTGCCGGTCCGCTTTCCGATCGACCGCGCCGGCTTCGTCGGCGCCGACGGTCCGACCCATGCCGGTTCATTCGACACCGGTTTCCTCGCCAGCCTGCCCGGCTTCGTGGTGATGGCGGCGGCCGACGAGGCGGAACTGAAGCACATGGTGCGAACCGCCGCGGCTTATGACGCCGGCCCGATCTCCTTCCGCTATCCGCGTGGCGAAGGTGTGGGCGTGCAGCTTCCCGAGCGTGGCGAAATCCTTGAAATCGGCAAGGGTCGCGTGATCCGGCAGGGCAGCAAGGTGGCGCTTCTTTCCTTCGGCACCCGTCTCGCCGACTGTCTGTTGGCGGCGGAAGACCTCGAGGCCGCGGGCCTTTCCACCACTGTCGCCGATGCCCGCTTCGCCAAGCCGCTCGACCACGACCTGATCCGCCAGCTTGCCCGCCATCACGCCGTGCTCGTTACGGTCGAGGAAGGCGCTGTCGGCGGCTTCGGCGCGCAGGTTCTGCATTATCTCGCGACCGAGGGCCTGCTCGACAGCGGCCTCAAGGTGAGGCCGATGGTGCTGCCGGACGTCTGGATGGATCAGGCGAAGCCCGAGACCATGTATGCCAAGGCCGGCCTCGACAGCACCGGCATCCTGAAGACCGTCTTCGCAGCGCTCGGCCAGAGCGGCATCGGCGTCAACGCGGCCGGGTAAGCATTTTCGGCGAACAGAAGGAGGCCTGCATGCGTTCTTCTATCGTCGCCGGACTTTTGGCCATAGCGCTGGCCTCGGTCTTCGTCATCGGTCCTGCTGCCGCCGAGGACGCGGCACAGGTTCAGCGCAACATGGAAGCCTTCCTCAAGGCGGAACCCGATTGCGACGAATTCACCGACCAGTGCAGCATCTGCAAGGTCACGGACAGTCAGCCCGTTTGCTCGACGCCATCCATCGCCTGCATCAAGAAGGACTATGCCTGCACGCGCAAGCGCGGGGAGTAACGGCGACAGAATCGCAGCAGTTCCGTCGTCCTGAAATCGGGGCGGTGGTGCTCCCGCTGGACTTCCGCCCCGCGCCCCGGTAGACCGGAGCCCAATCCAACAAGAAACTATAGAAACATGCCGCGCCCAAGGGAGGCCGTGATGCAGATGTCCGCCATTGCCGAAGACTTCGCGCCCGACTGGGCGGCGATTGCGGTCGTCATTCTGGGCGTCACCGCGTTTTCCGTCGGACAGGGGCTGACCTATCCGCTGATCGCGCTGGTGCTGGAAGGCCGCGGCGTCTCGTCGAGCCTTGCCGGGCTCAACGCCTCAGTCTTCGCGGCGGGGCTTGCCACCGCGACCCTTCTGATCGGGCGCCTGACGGCGATCCTCAGGGGCGACCGGCTGATCGTCGCCGGCCTCATCGGCGCGTCCATGTCGCTCACCACCTTTGCGATGTTCGATGCCGTCTGGGTGTGGTTCGTCGCCCGCTTCCTGCTCGGGGTTTCGACCAGCATCATCTTCACCATCAGCGAGGCCTGGCTGAACACCGCCTGCCCGGACCGCCTGCGGGGGCGGGTTTCCGGAATCTATGGCGCGAGCATGTGCGCCGGCTTTGCCGCCGGGCCGCTCGCCATTCCCTTCGTCGGAACGGAGGACGGCTTCGCCTTTGCGCTGATCGCCGTCTATGTCGCCTTTGTCGCCTTTGCCTCGGTCATGCTCGGCCGTTTTGCCCGGACCCTGCCGGAACGTTCGACGGCGGGCGGACTGATCCAGTTCATGCGGCTTGCGCCGGTTCTGGCGCTGATGGTCGTCGCCTTCGGCTTTTCCGACATCGCGGCTATCTCGACGATCCCGCTTTATTTCGTCGAGCGCGGCTATTCGGAGAATTTCGCCGCCTTCGTCGTCACCATGGTGGCGCTTCCGACGGCCCTGGCACAGCCGCTGGTCGGCTGGTTGCTCGACCGCATTTCACGGCCGATCATCGCCGTCGGTTCGGCCGTCGCCTGCGGCGCGAGCTTCCTTTTATTGCCCTTCCTGACGTCGGAGATCGCCCTGCTGGTTACGGTCTCGGCGCTCGGAGCGGCAAGCTTCTCGCTCTATACCTGCGCGCTCACGCTGCTCGGCGACCGTTTCCGGGGCGGACTTCTGGTCTCCGGCGCCGCCGCCTACGGCCTTGCCTACGCCATCGGCAGCGCCGTCGGTTCGGGTGCAACCGGCCTTGTCATGGACGGGCTCTTCCTCGACGCGGGACCGATCTCGACCGGCGTCGCCATGCTGGTCTTCGCCTGCATCTTCGCATTCGGCCTCGCCGGGCGGCCTGCCCGCAATCGGGGCTGAGCGATGCTCGAAACCTCGCCTCCGGAAATCTTCGACTGCCAGTCCTGCGGCGCCTGCTGCGCCTATTCGGCGGAGTGGCCGCGCTTCTCGCTGGAAAGCGACGAGGAAATCGCCGCCATTCCCGAAGCGCTGATCGCCAAGGACGAAAGCGGCATGAAGTTCGAGAACGGCCGCTGCGCGGCGCTCACCGGCGAGGTCGGCAAGCATGTCGGCTGTTCGGTCTATGCCGCGCGCCCGCATGTCTGCCGTACCTGCATGCCGGGCGACGAGGAATGCAAGATCGCGCGCGCCGAATTCGGCTTCAGCCTTGCGGGCCTGCCGGACCCGGAACGCAACTTCAGCTGACTGTCCGAGCCCGCGGACGGCTCAGTTCGCCCCCTCGGGAATGGTCACGGCGACCGTATCCGCCGTCAGCTCGCTGCCAAGTTCGACGGTCTTCGCCTGCTTGTCGTAGACGCAGACATAGCTGACGCTGGCGGCAGCACCCCTCGCCGTGCCGCTGAGAATGGCGAGACCGAAGCGTTCGGAGCCGAAGGGATCAACCGCGATCGCGGCCTTTTCGATCACCGGTTTCGCGGCGGCAAGGCATTTCTCCTTCACGTCGGCGGCGAACTCTTCCCACGCGCCGTCGGACGAGGCGAAAGCGGGAATGGCAAGGGTAAAAAACGCCAGCGCGGCAGGCAGGAAACGACGCATCGAAAGCTCCTCAAGGGTCTGTTTCGGCTGTTTTTACCGGTCTGGAATGAACGCTGCGTGAAGTGGCCCGGCGGGAGTGAATTCTTTCTCCGGAATGGAACAATTTTGACCGTTGGCAGGTTGCCTCCCGGAGGTTCCGCTCCTATGTTCCCGTCACCCGCCGAATTCGCAATCTGTTGCCAAAAGGAGATTTTACCATGGCTTTCGAATTGCCCGAACTTCCCTACGCCTACGATTCGCTTGCGCCGTTCATGTCGGCAGAGACGCTGGAATATCACCACGACAAGCATCACAAGGCCTATGTCGACAACGGCAACAAGCTGGCGGCTGAAGCCGGCCTCGCCGATCTGTCGCTTGAGGAAGTCGTCAAGAAGTCGTTCGGCACCAACCAGGGCCTCTTCAACAACGCCGCCCAGCACTACAACCACGTCCATTTCTGGAAGTGGATGAAGAAGGACGGCGGCGGCAACAAGCTTCCGGGCAAGCTGCAGGCCGCCATCGACAGCGATCTCGGCGGCTACGACAAGTTCAAGGCCGACTTCATCGCCGCCGGCACCACGCAGTTCGGCTCCGGCTGGGCCTGGGTTTCCGTCAAGGACGGCAAGCTCGCCATCTCCAAGACCCCGAACGGCGAGAACCCGCTGGTTCACGGCGCTACCCCGATCCTCGGCGTCGACGTGTGGGAACACTCCTACTACATCGACTACCGCAATGCCCGTCCGAAGTATCTCGAAGCCTTCGTCGACAGCCTTATCAACTGGGACTACGTTCTCGAACTCTACGAAGCCGCCGCGAAGTAATCCTCGCCGCCGTTTCATCGGCATTGAAAGACACCCGGTACGGCGACGTGCCGGGTGTTTTTTCATTCATGGCGTGAAATCCCATGGGTCCTCGTCGGCCCCACCTCCCAGGCTCTCCACCAGAAAGTCGATGAAGATGCGCACGCGCGCCGGCAGCAGATTGCGGTGGGGAAACAGGATGTAGACGCCGAGCATGCCGCATTCGCAATCCGGAAAGAGGGAAACCAGTTCGCCGCGCGACAGCGCCTTGCCGCAGACGAAGGTTGGCAGGAGCCCGATGCCGACGCCGGCGCAAGTGGCCTGAAGCAGCGCCTCGGCGCTGGTTGAGAGCATGCGCGGGGTGATTTTCACCTGTTCGGACACCCCGCCATGAGCAAAGGTCCATGTGGTCCAGGGTTGCGGAACGGCGAAGGTGACGCAGGGTCGGCAGGCCAGTTCCGCCGGCCTTTGCGGGTGCCCTGCCCTTGCGAGATAGCCCGGACTTGCGACGACATGGAAACGGGAGACGGCGATGCGCCGGCCGACGAGGCTGGTGTCCAGATGTCGCGCGACACGGATCGCCAGATCATACCCCTCCTGAACGATATCGACGCTACGGTTGGTGAGATCGAGGACGAGATCGATCTCGGGATGGCGCTCGAGGAAGGCCGCCATGATCGCCGGCAGATGCAGATTGCCGAATTCCGTCGGCGCCGTGATCCTGAGCGTGCCGCGCGGCGAGCGCGTGGCGGCACCCGCCTCGGCCTCGGCGGCATCGATATTGCGTAGGATGGTGGTGCACTGGTCGAAATAGGTGGCGCCAGCCTCGGTGGCACGCACCTGTCGCGTGGTGCGGTTAAGCAGCCTTGCTCCCGTGCGCCTTTCCAGATGGCCGATATGCTTGCTGACCATAGCGGGCGAGAGATCGAGGTTTCTGGCCGCCGCCGCGAAGCTGCCAAGTTCCACCACCCGCACGAAGACCTGCATGCTTTCCAGCGTGTCCATACCCCCTCCATCGTTTACCCGCAGTGACGGGTCAATTTACCCGATGCGCGCTTCTGCCGCAGCGCGCCCGCCAATACAATCGCGCCACTCCACCAATCTTGCCGAGGATCGCCGGAATGACGACGTTGCTGCAATTCGATTTTCCCTTCGGTGGCCCCTGGGGCGCACGGATGACGGAAGCTCTTTCAGGGCTGGCTGAGGACATCGCTGCCGAAAACGGACTGATATGGAAGATCTGGACCGAAAACGAGGTCGAGCACCGCGCCGGCGGCATCTACCTGTTTGCCGACGAGGCCAACGCCGCGCGCTATGCGGCCAAGCATAAAGCACGGCTGGAGAGCTTCGGCGTCACAGACATCGTCTCCCGCTCGTTCAGCGTCAATGCCGAGTTGTCGGCGATCACCCGCGCGCCACTCTGAGGAAAGTTGCCATGTACACCACCCTTGCAGACGTCCGTATCGAGGATCTCGCCCGGTTCGTCGCCGTCTTCGCGACCGCCGGCGCCGAGATACGGAGCAAGCACGGCAGTAGGGCGGCCAGCATATTCGCCGCAGAGCCCGGTCGCGTCCTCGTGCTGATCGACTGGCCGAGCGAAGCCGCCTTCGCCGCCTTCCGAGCGGATCCCGCGGTTCCCGACACCATGGCTTCCGGCGGCACGCTTGCTCCACCGGTGTTTACGGCGCTCGGCCGTGTCGCGGAATTTCCGGCCTGACCCATTGCGGAGGGACGTTTTAACCCTCAACGCTCGCCCGGTCGGTGCGTCGAGACCGGAACCTTCCCGTCCCTTCCGCGTTTGTCCCGTCGAAGGGTTTCAACGAGACGGAAAGGACATCGACCATGGCTTCGACCCATAACGGCGACATCATGAACGAACTGCGCAGCCTGCAGGCCCAGGTCATGCATTTCAAGGACCTGCTGGCCGAGGAAGGCGAACGGGTTTCCGGCGAGGTGCGCGGCCGTACGGCCAGCGCGCTCAACGGCGCGTCCCGCAAGGCACAGGACGTGGCGACCTATGCCCGTGACGAGGCAGGAACCATGGCCTCCGTCGTGCGCGAACATCCGGCCGCGACATCGACCGCCCTGCTCGCCGTTGGCGTGATCGGGGGCCTCGTCGGCTATTTCCTGGCGAATGCCAGCCAGCCTTCGCGCAACAACAGCCACTGGAACTGGCGCTAAGGCCCCCCGCAGATCCGCGCAGCGCGCATAAAAAAGCCCGGCATCACGCCGGGCTTTTCCTTGTCACTCCGCAGAAGGGTCAGAACTCCGACCATTCCTGTTTGGCCGCGGCGGCTCCTCCGCCGAAAGCACTGGAAATGCGGCCAGCGAGCGCCCGGGCCGGTGAGGCCGCCGGCTGCGCATCGCGGCCGGCCACGCGCGGTGTTGAGGCCTGGCGCTCGTTGCCGAGCTGGAACTGGGCCAGCAAGGCGTTGAGCGAGGCGGCTTCCGTCGCCAGCGAATGGCTGGCGGCCGTCTGCTGCTCGACCATGGCGGCATTCTGCTGGGTGCCCTGGTCCATCGAGTTGACGGCGGTGTTGATCTCCTGGAGGCCGGTCGACTGTTCGCGGCTGGCGGTCACGATAGCCGCCACATGATCGCTGATTTCCAGCACCGCATGGACGATCTTCTTCAGTTCGGCACCGGTTTCATCGACCAGCGCCACGCCGTTGCCGACCTGAGCGGTGGAGGTGGAAATCAGCGCCTTGATTTCCTTTGCGGCATTGGCGGAGCGCTGCGCAAGCTCGCGGACTTCCTGGGCGACGACAGCAAAGCCCTTGCCGGCTTCGCCGGCACGGGCGGCCTCGACGCCGGCGTTAAGCGCCAGAAGGTTGGTCTGGAAGGCGATATCCTCGATCACGCTGATGATCTTGCCGATCTCGCCGGACGATTTCTCGATCTCGGTCATGGCTGCGACGGCATTGCCGACCACCTCGCCCGAGCGCTCCGCGCCGGCGCGGGTACGGGCAACCAGGGCGCCGACATCCTCGGCGCGCCTTGCCGTATCCTTGACCGTCGTCGTGACCTGTTCGAGCGCCGCCGCGGTTTCCTCGACGGAGGCCGCCTGCTGTTCGGTGCGCTTGGCAAGGTCGTCGGCCGAGGCGCGGATTTCGGCGGCGCCGGCATTGATCGCCGCGGCATTGTTGCCGACGGAGCGAAGCGCTGCCTGAAGCTTTTCAAGCGAGGCATTGAAATTCAGCCGCAGGGCGTCGAGGCGGGCGGCGAAGGCCGTATCGATGCGATAGGCGACGTTGCCGTCCGCCAGCGCGGAAAGGCCCGTGGCGAGCTGGTCCATGGCGAAGGAAATCTCCCCGGCCTCGCGGGCCTTTTCGGCCTCGGCCTGGCGGCGCTCCTCTTCCGCCCGAAGCCGCATGGCCTCGGTCTCGCCCGACAGGCGCAGCTTCTCGACGGCGGCATCCTTGAAGACGACGACGGCCTTGGCCATGCTGCCCACTTCATCGCCTCGGTCGAGAGCCGGAACATCGATGTCGTGCTCGCCGTTGGCAAGGCGGGTCATGGCGGCCGTCATGCCGACGATCGGCAGGACGATGGCGCGTGAAAGCTGCCAGATGAGGAAGACGGCAACGAAGCCCGCGATGCCGCCACCGACGATCAATGCGAGTTCGAGATTGAAATGGGCGCTTTCCATGGCCTTGTGGTTGCTGGCGGAAAGTTCGCCGACCAGGGCCTTGATCTTCGCGGCTTCCGCACGGAAGGCGTCGAGCTGTCCCATGGACGTGCTTTTGCCGATCTCGACGATCTCGGAAACCGGCTTGGCCTTATCCTTGGCGGCCGCAAGCTGCGGCTCGGAAAGCTCCTTGTGGAAGATGTCGGCCGCGGACTTCATCGCGTCCAGCGAGGCGACAATCGAAGGCATATCGGCGGCAGCCTGCTTCGCTTCCGCGATGTAGGTCAGCATCTTCTCGCGATGAGCGAGGACGCCGTTATAGGTGTCTTCGCTGCGGAACAGCAGATAGCCGCGCAGGTTGACGGCCTGTTCCAACATGGATTCGAGCGCCATGTCGGACAGCGCGAGGATGTGTTCGGATTCCCCCTGCTCCTGCGCCGCGAGCTTGGCGCGATAGGCTTCGACGAAAACGATGGCCGTCGCGATGAAGCAGCTGGCCATGATGCCGAGAAAGGTAAGGATCAGCTTCTTGTTGAGTGAAAGGTTCTTCAGGGACATGCAATCAGTCTCTTTCGCCTGGCGATCAGCGAGAACAGTTGCAATGAACTGAGCGCTGCCGCCGCATCGGGCATGATTGCGCTTTCAATCGGGAATACCGATGATCCGCCAGCGAGCGAGCCATGGATATTCCCGACGAGGCCGCGGCGCAGTCCATCATGGCGCGCCAGAAACTGCGGCTTTCAGGCAATCGGCCGAAGATAGGCAGGTTGCCCTTATTTTTTCGTTATAGACCATAGACAAATTTTACAGCGATCACGCGGGCGGCTCAGTCGCCGCAATAATCGGCCCCCGAGCATTACTCCCCCGCGACGAGCAGCAGGATGTCGAGGTCGCGCTCGGGAAAGAAATCCTCGGCCTTCATTTCGAAGGTCGTGGGGCCGGTCTTTTTCACGCCCTCTCCGCAGAAGCTCACGAAGTTCGTAGGCTTGCCCTTGTCGATGGTCAGCTTGAAGTTCCCGATCGAGCCGCCCCAGTTGGCACCGGTTTTCAGCACGTAGGAGATCCAGTTCTCCGTGTAGGAGGGACCCTTGCCGTCCTTGGCCGCCTTTTCGAGTTTCGCGGCCGTGCGCATGAAGTCGTCGTCGAGGCAATAGCGGGTCTTGTAGGTCTCGTAGGCATAGTCGCTCGGCTGGCCGTCCTCGATGAAGGTCATGGCTACCGTGCCGCCGACGCTCGGCTTGTAGGAATGGTGCACCGTCACCTCCTTTCCGGCGGGAAAGGTCGTTTTCCACCAATAGGCGGATTTCAGGGTCCAGAGCGGTGCCGGATGATGCTCCCAGCCGTTGCCGGCGTCGTAGGCATCGTCATAGACGAGGCCGCGCGCCAGCCAGTCGGCCAGCACGTCTTCCGGAAGCTTTTCGAGAGCCGCGGCAGTGGCCTCGCTGAAGGGCAGAAGCGGCACGCCCTGCGCCTTCAACTCGTCGGTCATGTCGATGCCGGTGGCATAGACCCTCTGCTGTAGTTCGGGCGTGATCGGCACTCCGTCCTGCGTGACGGAAAAACCGAGGAAATTGTCCTTCTCCAGATCGGAGATGGCAATGTTGACGTCCGGCTCGGCGACGATATCCGGCATGGGAAAGGCGATATAGGAGACGATATCCCTATCGGTTCCGTTGTGGAACACGTAGTCGACGTCGACCCGGTCCGGCGAGATGAAAAGCTCCTCCGAGACCATCTCGACCTCGCTCGTCTGGACGTAGACGAGACCGCCGGTCCTGAGTTCGGCCATGGTGTCATTGGCAAGCGCCGGCATGGCCGACATGACGGCCACCGCCGCCAACAGAACCGGTTTCATCGTCCCTCTCCCTCGCTAAGGCCGCATTATGCTCCGCGAGGAGTTAGCGGGGCAACGCCCGGAACGTCAATCGGGTAGGATCACAGGAGACGCCTGAAAATACGTCTCGCCTCCGTCATCTGCCCGAAGCGGGCGATCATGCGTTCGGGACGGCATCATGTCGTCACCAATGACGAGGACCGTTCCGCAAGGCTGGGAGCGGACCGATCCGCGTTCTTCATTCGCCTTCCTGACGGCGGCAGAGCGGATCGGAGGGACGAATTCCAACAAAGCACTTGCGCTCGGGCGTCCGTGCAGCCATTGACAGGCAATGTCATCACAGCCCGAACCCCAGCGCCTCGACCAGCTTCTGGTCGCCCTCGACCTCTTCGCCAGCCGCTCGCGGGCGCGCGACGCGATCCAGCGCGGCACCGTCAAGGTCGACGGCAAGGTCGTTACCAAGCCGAGCCTCGTCTTCTCCGCCGACCACACCTTCACCATCGACGATCCGGCACAGGATTACGTTTCGCGCGCGGCGCTGAAGCTTGTCGCCGGCCTCGACCATTTCAAGCTAGATCCGGCCGGCTGCGACTGTCTCGATGTCGGCGCCTCCACGGGCGGCTTCACGGAGGTTCTGCTGAAGCGGGGAGCGGCACATGTCACGTCGATCGACGTCGGCCACGGGCAGTTCCATCCCCGCCTCGCAAGCGACGAGCGCGTCACCAATATCGAGGGGCTGAACGCCCGCTATCTCGAAGCCGAAGACATCGGCGACCGGGCCATCGACTTCATCGTCTCGGACGTCTCTTTCATCTCGCTGAAGCTGGCGCTCGCACCCGCGCTCGATCTGGCCGAACCGGGCAGCCGCTGCCTGCTGCTCGTCAAGCCGCAATTCGAGGCGGGCCGCGATGCGATCAGCAAGGCCGGCCTGCTGAAGGAACCCGAAACCGCGCCGCAGGTTGCCGCCCAACTGGAACGCTGGCTCACCGAAGACATGGGCTGGGAAAGCCTCGGCCTCATCCCCTCGCCAATCGCCGGCGGCGACGGCAATGTGGAATTCCTGCTGGCGGGCCGGAAGCCGGAGAACGAGGAATGAGCACGGAAACCCTTACCATCGACAGCCTGGGCGCCCAAGGCGACGGCATCGCCCACGGCGCCGGCGGGCCGGTCTACGTTCCCTTCTCGCTGCCCGGCGAAAAGCTCGCCGTCGCACGCGTCAAGAACCAGGGCACGATCATCTCCTATGCCGAGACCTCCCCCGATCGCATCACGCCGGCCTGCCGGCACTTCGGCCCCGACGGGGCGGGCGGCAGTTGCGGCGGCTGCTCGCTGCAACACATGGCGAAACCCGCCTATAACGCCTTCAAGCGCTCGCTGGTGATTTCAGCACTGAAGGCGAAGGGCATCGAAACACCGGTCGGCGAGATCATCGAGGCCGAGCCCGGCCAGCGCCGGCGCGTCGTCTTCGCGGCGCGGCGGACCGAGAAGGAACTGCTGATCGGCTTCAACCAGGCAGAAAGCCATCACATCGTCGCCATCACGGAATGTCCCATCGCCTCGGCGGGCATCCTGTCGAGGCTGGGCGCATTGAAGAAAATCGGCTGGGCCGCGACGACCAACGCCGATCCCTTCCGGATGACGGTGATCGAGACGCTTTCCGGCCTCGACATCGCGCTGGACGGCGTAAAGGTGCTTGCAGACAAGGAACGCCGCACCGTCACGGAAACCGTGCTTGCGATGCGCGGTATCGCCCGCGTCTCGTTCAATGGCGAAGTGGTGATCGAGCCGCAGAAGCCGGTTCTCGATTTCTCGGGCGTCATGGTCTTTCCGCCACCCGGCGCCTTCACGCAGGCGACCGTCGCCGCCGAGGAAGCCATGGCGCGGTTGACGCTTCAACATGTCGGCAAGGCCAAGCGCGTCGCCGATCTCTTCGCCGGCATCGGCACGTTTGCGCTCCGGCTCGCCCGCACCGCGCAGGTGTATGCCGCCGAGAGCGAGGAGAAGGCGCTGAAGGCACTGGATCACGCGGCGCGCAACACCCAGGGGCTGATGCCCGTCAAGATCGAAAAACGCGACCTCTTCCGCCGGCCGCTGATGACATCGGAACTCAAGGCCTTCGACGCCGTGGTGTTCGATCCGCCGCGCGCCGGCGCCGAAGCCCAATGCAAGGAACTGGCGCGGTCCGCCGTCAGCAAGATCGTGGCGGTGAGCTGCAATCCGCTGTCGCTCGCCCGCGACCTCTCGCTGCTGACGGCCGGCGGTTACCGCATCGACGCGATCACGCCGATCGACCAGTTCCTCTGGTCCCCGCATGTCGAAGTGGTGGCAACCCTCAGCAGGCCGTAGCTTACGGCTCCGGCGCTTCAGTAGGTATAAAGCGTTCCCGAGCCGGTGACATTGGCGCAGCGGCAGCGGCCGCCGACACGGCCCGGCTGGGCCGGGCAGGTGTATTGTCCGTCGGATTTCGCGCTCGCCGGCGGATCGATCACGCAGTAATAGCGCTGCGGCCGCATGCCCGGCGGCGGCCTCTGGCGATTGGACTGGCTGTTGACGATGGTCCCGCCGCTCTGGGCGAAAGCCACGGCTGCCGTCAGCGGTTCAAGCGCGGCGGCGGCAGTCACGATCCATGCGAGGGCGAGGCCTGCTGCTGATATCTTCACCCTTCGGCTCCTCCGTTTTCCTCCGGCGATAAGAGACCGGCAGTGATTAAAGAAACACCAAGAGGCGAGATTATGGTCTCGCCACCCATGTCGGCGCGTTATCCGTCTGGCGTTATCCGCGCCCCTTCATGAAGGTCTCGAAGGAGGCCATGGCCTCGGCGCTCTTCAGGCGTTCGATGAAATGGGTGAGTTCCTCTTCCATGCGGGCGAGCAGTTCGCCGCGGTCGCCGCGCAAAAGGTCGCGGGTGATGCGCATGGCCTCCGGCGGCCTGGCGGCGAGCGAAGCGGCAAGCTTCAGGGTCTCGGCCTCGACAGCCTCGGGAGCGACGATCTTCCAGATCAGGCCCGCATCCTTCGCCTCGGTGGCGGAGAAAGCTTCACCTGCAGCAAGCAGGGCAAAAGCCCGCTGGTGGCCCATCATGCGCGGTGCAAGCAGGCTGGAGCCTGCTTCCGGCACGAGAGCGAGATCGACGAAGGGCGTCCTGAACAGGCTGCGGTCAGAGGCGATCGTCATATCGCAATGCATGTGGATGGTCGTGCCGATGCCGATTGCGAGACCGTCGACGCCGGAGACGATGGGTTTCGACACGCTCCAGATCGCCTTCAGCACCTCGAAGGCCGCCGGCTGATCGACAGTTCCGGAGATGGCATAGGCGAGGAAATCGGCCATATCGTTGCCGGCGGAAAAGCAGCCTTCGGTTCCGAGCAGCGCGAAGGCGCGGATCGCCGGATCGGTCTCGCCCTCGATAAGACCCGCCGTTATCTTCTGGTACATCGCCTTGGTGATGGCATTCTTCTTTTCCGGCCGGTTGAAGCGGATCACCAGAACGCCGGGACAGGCCTCGGGACGTTCGATCATGATATGGTCGGTCATCAGGTTTTTCCTCGATTTCTTTTGTGGCCTCGTTGAAGGCGCCAAATCCAAAATGCCCCTCACCAGCCTGCCGGCCCCTTCTCTCCCCAGGCGGGAGAAGGAGTTGCGGCCGTGACTTTCCGGCCCGCTCTCCGGCTTGCGGGAAAGGGTCGGGACGAGGGCAGAATGCCTCACCCGCGTTCCTTCGAACGGTCCTTAACCGAGCAGCGCACGCGCCGCCGTCAGGCTCGCCTCGCCGTTGATGACGCGATCCTTTAGCGCCGCCGTTTCGGCAATCAAGTTTTCGGCAGCGAAGCGGCAGAGCGCCATACGTTCGAAACCGCCGGCGTCGGCATCGGCGAGAGCACCCTTGGCGAGATAGGCGCCGGTCAGCGCCAGGCCGAACAGGCGCTGGTAAGGGGTGGCGCCTGCAAGGGCTGCGGCGGTGTTGCCCTCGGCAAGCCGGGCGAGCAACCATTCGGTCGCCTCATCGAGATCGGCAAGGCTCGCTTCCAGGCGGTCGGCGGTGGCGCCGAAGCCATCGCGGTTCAGGCCGCGAACGGAGGACACGATATCCCTGAGTTCCGTGATGAAGCCCCTGACATGATCGCCGTTCGACAGCGGCAGCTTGCGGGTGACGAGGTCAACCGCCTGAATGCCGTTGGTGCCCTCGTAGATCGGCGCGATGCGGGCGTCGCGCAGATAGCGGGCCGCGCCCGTTTCCTCGATGAAACCCATGCCGCCATGCACCTGGATGCCGAGGGACGCGACATCGACGCCGGCATCGGTGGCGAAGGATTTGGCAATCGGGGTGAGCAGGGCCGCGCGTTCCTGCCAATGGCCCGCCTTGCCGCCATTGGAGTGGTGCGCCATGTCGGTTGCGTGGGCGCAGGTGTAGCAGATGGCGCGCGCCCCTTGCGTCAACGCCTTCATCGTCAACAGCATGCGGGCGACGTCGGGATGCTCGACGATCGGGCTCATCGAAGAACCGCTCCAGCCGGGCGCCTTGCCCTGCGTCCGCTCCTTCGCATAGGCCACCGCCTTCTGGGTGGCCGCTTCGCAGATCGCCACGCCCTGCATGCCGACGGCGAGGCGGGCATTGTTCATCATGGTGAACATGCAGGCGAGGCCCTTGTTCTCCTCGCCGACCAGATAGCCGATCGCACCCGGCTCATCGCCGAACTTTCCGTCGCCATAGATCATCGTGCAGGTGGGCGAGCCGTGGATGCCGAGCTTGTGTTCCAGCGAATGGCAATGGAGATCGTTGCGCGCGCCCAGCGAACCGTCGTCGTTGACGAGGAATTTCGGCACGAGGAAGAGCGAGATGCCGCGCGTTCCGGCCGGCGCATCCGGCAGGCGGGCGAGAACCAGATGAATGATGTTGTCGGTAATTTCGTGTTCGCCCCAGGTGATGAAGATCTTCTGGCCGAAAATGCGGTAGGTGCCATCGTCGCGGCGTTCGGCGCGGGTCTTCATCACGCCGAGGTCCGACCCGGCATGGGGTTCGGTCAGGTTCATGGTGCCGGTCCATTCGCCCGAGACCATCTTGTGCAGGTATTTTTCCTTGAGTTCCGAACTGCCGTGGGCGGTCAGGGCCTCGACGGCGCCCATGGTCAGCGTCGGACCGAGCGCAAAGGCCATGGAGCCGGAATTCCACATTTCGAGGGCCGCGACGTTCAGCATGTGCGGCAGCCCCTGCCCCCCATAGGCCGGCGAAGCGACGAGCGAATTCCAGCCGCCCTCCGCCCAGTGACGGTAAAGATCCGCCCAGCCGTCCGGCACCTCGACCTTGCCGTCCACGAGGCGCGCACCCTGCCTGTCGCCGATTTCGGCAAGCGGCGCGACCTCGTCGCTGGCGAAGCGTCCGGCTTCATCGAGGATGGCATCGACGAGATCATCGCTGAGGTCGCCGAACTGCCCTTCCTCCAGGGCGTCGGCCATGCCCGCCACGTGCTTCAGCGTGAAAGCGATTTCCTCTACCGGTGCCTTGTACATGCAAGCGTCCTCCTGCTTCGCCGTTGGCCATGGGACCTTTTCTCCACTCCCGGAAAGGATCCCGCAACTGGTCTTTTGGCTAATTTATTTTTACGTAAACGTCAAATCTTTTTGCTGCGCTTCCGCTTCGGGGACCGGTAACCGCCAATGCCGAAAACGAGGCCGCCGCAACGACGATGGGCCCAAACTTGGGCGATACAGCGCCACCCGGATTGCCGTACCTCATTGGCATAATAGCTATCCCAGACGGACCTTCATGACGCTCGACCGATCTCTCGCACTCGTGACGACGATCCTGCTCGCCACCATTCTCGGGCTTGGCGGCTATCTCGTCGTCGACGGCACTCGCCAGCAACTGGAAGCCGCCAAGAGCGACGAAATGCAGGCGACCGCCCTGCTGCTCACTTCCTCTATGGCACAATCTGCGAGTCTGTCGGCAACCCATGCCGATCGCATCGCCAAGGACCCGCTGGTCCTCGACCTGATGACGAAAGGCGACAGGGAGGGACTGACCGCGCTCCTGAAGCCGTCCTACGACGCGCTGGCGAACGAAGCCGGCGTCAACATGCTGCATTTCCACACAGCCGACATCAAGAGCTTCCTGCGCGTGCAGGACCCGAAGAACTTCGGACAGGATCTCTCCGCCATCCGCCCGATGATCCTTGCGGCCAACCGCAGCCGCATCCTGCAGAAGGGACTGGAGGTCGGCCTTGCCGGCCTCAGCCTGCGCGCCGTGGCGCCAATGCTCGACGGCGAGACGCTGGTCGGGACCGTGGAAGTCGGCGTCGACCTGAAGACGCTGCTGGAGATTGCGAAGTCTGCATCGGGGGCCGACTACGCTCTCTTCCTCAGCCCCGCGATGACCGGCATCGCTCCGAAAGACAGCGCGGTGAAGTCCGACGGCGCCGGGCTTGCCATCGAATCGGCCACGGACACCGCTCTTTTCCAGAAGCTCTACGACCATCGCGCCATCGGGCTTTCCCGCGAACCGGTTGCGGCCATGGTGGAACTCGACGGACGTCGATACGGAACCTTTGCGCAGCCATTGCTCGATTATTCCGGCCGGATGATCGGGACGATCTTCATCGTTCGCGATTTTTCCGGCATCGAGAGCGGCTTCCGACGGGCGATCGCCCTGGCGGCGATCGTTGCCGCCGTCGGCGGCATTCTCGCCTATTCGATCCTGACCGTCGCATTGCGCGCCATGCTGATTCGCCCGCTCGGCGACCTCGCCGACCATGCGGAGGCGATTGCCTCCGGTAACGGAAGCGGTCCAGCCCCCGACGGCAGCGGGCACGGTGATCTTCAGCGATTGAGGACCGCCATCGACAACCTTGCGGCGGGCAAGGCCGAGGGAGAGATCAAGTCCCATGACGGGGGTGTGGCGTGAGGCCGCCCCTTCCGCGCCTCCTCCTCGTTGCGGCCGCCTGGCTCTGGCTTGCCTTGGCGGGAGCGGCAACGGCGGGACCGGAGGCGGGGCAAGAAACGCCGCAACTGCCGCAAGGCATACACCTGCCGCTTGCCGTCCATTTCTCGATGCGGGTGCTCGACATCTCCAAGTTCAACGAGACCTCGGGCGAGGCCTCGATGACGATCGAGACCACCGAACGCTGGAAGGACCCGACCCAGGCCTTCGATCCCAAGGCGACCGGCTTTGCCCGCTTCGATTATGTGGGCGCAGAGGCCGAGGCCAAGCTCGCCGCCATCTGGACGCCGGCAACCGAGATCGAAAACCGCATCGGCGAACCCAGGTCCGGCTCGCTCGCCCTGACGATGCGGGCGGACGGCACCGTGACCCGCATCCGGCGGATCGATGCCGATTTCCGGGTCGAGGTCGACATGACGACCTTTCCGTTCGACCGGCAGACGCTGACGCTTTCGCTCGTCACGCCGCGGCACTCGGCCGACGAGGTGATCTTCGTGATGAACGACATAGACCGGGAACTGGCCTCGGTCGCATCCGAGCTTTCGGCCAATAGCTGGACGGCCCAGTCGCTGCAATTCGTGATGGAGCGCTTCTATGGCTGGAACGCCAAGCCCTTCGTGCGGATCAAGGCATCGACGCAGATCGAGCGCAGATGGGAGCACTACGTCTTGCCGATCTTCGTTCCATTCGCCGCCGTGCTGTCGGTATCGCTCTTCCTGCTGTGGGCGCCGGCGCGGTTGCGGGGCGACGAGGCGCCGATGACCTATTCGGCGCTTCTGGCACTTGCCGCCCTCGGTTTCACCTACGAATCGAGCTTCCCCGGCGCGATCTCGATGAATTCGCCTGTCGCCTTCATGGTGTCGCTCGGTTATTTCTATCTCGTGGCGGTGCTCCTCGTTTCCATGCTGCTGACCGACTCCAATTTTCCCGGCCGCCGGCGATATCCGCATCTGGAAGCCACCATCAGGGCCAACATCCGCTTCTCCATCCCGCTCAGTTTCCTGCTGGTCTGCATCTGCTCCGTGCTGCGATCGCTTCTGTGACAGAAAGACTGTAATCGAACTGTCACAAAGCGGGCATAGAAGCGCTGGCGGGCCGTTTCCGGAGCAGACCGATGCATCCTCTCGCCACGAAAATTCCCGGCCTGGTCTGGGGCTATGTCATCGATGCCGCATCCGGCCGGGCGGAGCGCTTTTCACCCGAAACCGACCCGCACGCCATCGATGTCGGCGAGGGCTGCTTCGTCTGGCTGCACCTCAATCTTGCGGACGCCCGCTGCACCGCCTTTCTCGAAAACTTCCCCGGTCTGACGGAACAGGCGCGCGCGGCGCTGACCACCCATGAGACCCATGCAGCGCTGACTGTCGACGAGCAGGCATTCTACGGCACGCTTGTCGATTTCCAGCGGGAGTTCGACTCCACGACCCGCGATATCGGCTGGCTGCATTTTGCCCTTTCCGACGGCTTCATCATCACCACCCGGCTACAGCCGATCCGGTCGATCGATCCGGTGAGGGCCGCAATCGAGAAGAACGCCGCGAAGTTCCGCCAGCCCATCCAGGTGTTCGAGGCCCTGGTGGTGGAGTTCCAGCGGGGCATCATTTCCATGGTGCTGGAATTGACGGACGAACTGAACGCCATCGAGGATTTCGTCTATGACAGCGAATTGCGCGACGAGCGCCGGCGGCTTGCCCCGGTCCGGCGCGTCGTGGTCAGGCTGCACAGGCATCTGCGCACCGTGCTGGCGCTGATGCGCCGGGCCGCGGCGACCGACGACGATGAGCTGCCGTCCGGCTTCGAGGATGTGGCGGAACGGCTGGTAAACCGGCTGGAGGCGGCAGACAACGATGTTTACGCGTTGCAGGAAAGGGCGCGGTTGCTGCACGAGGAAATCGATTCCAAGCTTTCCTCGGAAACGAACCGCCATCTCTACATCCTGTCGCTGATGACGGCCTTTCTGCTGCCGCCATCGCTGGTGACGGGCTTTTTCGGGATGAACACGTCCTCGCTGCCATTTGCCGAGGGGATCGGTGGCACGCTCTGGGCCGTCGGTTTCATCGTCGCCTCGATCCTCGCCGCATGGCTGATCCTCAGGCGGGCCGGCATCCTCTGAAACAAAATGCCCGGCCGAGGCCGGGCATCGAAGGTCAGAACGAAATGTCCGACCTCAATAATAAGGCGACAGGCACTGGCGGCGCGGGCCGTAGTTCGGCTGGAAGGTGTTGCTGTAGGAATCGTAGGAACGATACCGGGCATAGCACCATTCATAGTGCCGCGGGTTGATGCCCGTTGCACGCCGCGGCGCGGCGGGCGGCGCAGCTATCGCCCCGCCGATGACGACACCGGCGCCGAAGGCGGCAAGCGGATACCACCATCCATCATTGTGGCGGCGGTAGCCCGGACGGTAGTCGCGATAGCCGCGATGGCCGTGGTAATAGCGCGGCGGCGGACGGCGATAGTGACCGTAGTAATGGTCAACAACCGTGACATCGGACTGAGTCTTGATCGGCGGCGTGATCGGCATCGCCTGCGTCGGCACGAAGCTCGTCAGCGAAACAACCGAGGCGAGGGCGATCGCCACCCAGCGCTTCATCATGTTTGTCATGTCAGTTCTCCATTCCCTGCTGTGACAGAATGCACAAGGCGAGCCTTGAACGACGGGTGACCAAATCACGGTATCGCCAAGACATGAAGGCAAGCTAGCCGGCGCATCCTGAACCCACTATTAACATCAGAAAGCTGTAGGGAACTTGCGGCCTGTCACTGTCAGTAGAAAAACATGATGAAGCCCAGCCCCGAACTTCGCTTCAGACACCGGACAACGCAAATTACTCAGAATTGTTCCATTACCCGCCCTAAACGACCTTGACGGAAAAGGGCGGCAGATCGCTCCACCGCCCTCACGGATACCTGTCCGGTTCGGCAAGCCGGCCGTCTCAAGCCTCGATTTCGATGTCGCCCTTCGGACGCGAGCAACAGGCGAGGATGTAACCCTCTTCGATCTCGTCATCGAGAATGCCGCCATTGTGGTTCATCTCGACCTCGCCGGCGAGCTTCATCACCTTGCAGGTACCGCAGAGGCCGGATTCGCAAGCCGCACCGATGCGCACGCCCGCGGCCCGCGCGGCCTGCAGAACGGTATGACCCGGTTCGCAGAGACCTTCCTTGCCCGACATTGCGAAGGACACCCTGGTCGGGGCGGCCCCGTCGGAATGATCGGCGACCACGACCGGCGGTTCCGGCGCGACCGGCTGGAAGGCTTCCTCGTAATAGTTCTTCATGTCGAAGCCCGCGCCCGACAAGGCTTCGCGAACCGTCGCCATGAACGGCTCGGGACCGCAGCAGAACACGGTGCGCTCGAGGAAGTCGGGGGCGAGAAGCGCGATCTTCGCCTTGTCGATCCGCCCCTTGAGACCGGACCAGAGCTGGCCGCGGGTGATCTGCTCGACGATGAAGCCGAGCGTCAGGTGCGGCATCTCGCGCGCCTTGGCCTCCAGTTCCCAGCGGAAGATGATGTCGTCCGGCGAGCGGGCACAGTTGAGGAACACGATGTCGCTGTCCGGCGCACGGTCGCCCATGTCGCGGGTCATCGACATCATCGGCGTGATGCCGGACCCGGCGGAGACGAAGAGGTATTTCCTGCCTGGATGCTTCGCATAGGAAAAATCGCCGAGCGGACCGATCGCCTTCAGCTTCATTCCGGGCTTCAGATTGTCGAACATCCAGCGGGTGCCGATCGAATCCTTCTGGGCCTTCACGGTCACGGCGACGGTGTAAGGCCGCGAAGGGCTCGACGACAGCGTGTAGGTCCGCATTACCGGCTCCGGGCCGACCGGGATTTCCAGCGTTACGAACTGGCCGGGCAGATAGCGGAACCAGTGACCGGACCGGTCCGGCCGGAACGTGAAGGTCATCACGTCTGGCGCTTCAGGCGTCACGGCCACGCATTCAAGGCGATGCTCCCTGTCCGACCAGGGGCGCATTTCGTCGACATGGCGATAGGTCACGGCAACTGTCATCTCAGGCGACCGCGGACAGGCGAGCCTTGTCGCCCTGCAGACGGTTTATCATGAAGTTCGCATACCATTCGACGAACTGCATGACGCCGCCCTCGTGGTCGGCGGAATACGGACCCGGCTCATAGGCCGGCGAACGGATGCCGAAGGCGTTCTCTTCCACGATGGCGCGGTCCTGATCGTTGGTCATGTTCCAGACGTGGGTCAGGTCCTCGACATTGTAGTCGACGCCTTCGACGGCATCCTTGTGCACGAGCCAGGTGGTGGTGACGGCGGTTTCCTCGGCCGAGATCGGCAGCACACGGAAGGAGATCGCGTGATCGCCCAGCAGGTGGTTCCAGGTGGTCGGATAGTGGAACAGCAGCATGGTGCCGATATGGGAAATCGGAACGTCGTCCGACAGCGGCCGCTTGACGGCTCGCTTGCCGTCCATGGTGTAGCTTTCGGCATCCTGGATCAGCGGCATGCGGGCGACACGGAACTGGCCGGACGGGTCCATGGTGAACTCGCTCGGCAGGCCGGCGGCCTCGCAGCGGGCCCAGTGCTCAGCGATGAAAGGATCGTCCTTGGCACCCTGGACGCCGGTCGCGGTCGGCGCTTCCGGATAGGTGCGGCAGAGTTCCGGATGGTTGCCGGCGCAGTGGTAGCACTCGCGGTTGTTTTCCCAGACGAGCTTCCAGTTGCCCTTCTCGATGATCGTGTTCTTGTGGGCGACCTTGGCCTCCCACAAGCGATGAGGCTTCATATAGGGTTCGATCGTCGCGCGGACGGGGGCGAAATCGGACGGCTCCTCGGAAAGGCAGACGAAGATGTAGCCGGCGACGCTTTCGCAGGCGACGTGCTTCATGCCGAACTGCGCCTTGTCGAAATCCTCGCCCATCTGGCGGGCGAAGACCAGCGAACCGTCGAGGTCGTAGGTCCACTGGTGGTAGGGACAGACGAGCTTGGCGGAAGCTCCGCTTTCCTTGGTGCAGACGCGGTGCCCGCGATGGCGGCAAGTGTTGTGGAAGGCGCGGATCACGCCGTCCTTGCCGCGCACTACAACGACCGGGTAGTCGCCGATCTGGACGGTGAAGTAATTGCCGGCCTTCGGGATTTCGCAGTCATGGCCGATGAACAGCCAGTCGCGATACCAGATGGTCTCCATGTCGAGCTTGAAGTAATCCTGGTCGATATAGAATGGCTGCTCGAGGCTGAAGCCCTCGCGGCGGTTCTTCAATTGGCGCAATACCGTGCTCTGCAAATCCATCGTCGTCCTCGTTTCGTAACAGCAATGGCGAGGGACGAGCACACGCACGGGAGCGGCTTTCGGGAAGAAGCCGACCGGACCTGTCTCGGGCCGCCCGCCGCGACCTTCAATCACTTCTCTCAAGGCTGGTTTCCGGGCTCTGGAGACGTCCGGCAAGCCGGACCGCGTGGGGCGCCTTCCCAGGAAGACTTTCCCAGTGGCTTTTTGCCCTTCGCTTGTTCTCCACCACCGTTGCGGGGGCAGCGCCGGATTTCGACCGGCTTCCCAATTTCCCGCCCTCCCTAGCCGGGCGGCACCTTGAGCTTGAAATTATCTAATCACAATTGCTTAGGCCCTGCTGCATTGCGAAACGACACTGCATCAAGTGTTTGCGACATACCCACAATTGACGACACTCAAGAATACGTCCGGGAAAATCGCATGTTTTCATAGCATTACAAAAACAACTGCCGAAAAACCGGGCAAACGATGGCGCAAAATGACAAGAGAGATCCGCGACATCGGGCTCATTGCCGGCATGGCAAGCCTCGCGAAACCGTCGAAAGGGAGAATTGCGACAAATTGTCGTTAATCACTCCCGTTCTAGAATCATCCCGGTCGCCCCTCCTGATCGAGCCACGCCCATGCAGAAGCTGAGATACTACGCCGCCCCGAAGACCGGCCCGAAGCCGCCAGTGACCTCACGCGCGGTGCATACGGAGTTTCTGCGCACCGGCCGCATCCTGCGCCGACGGGAAGACTGGCTGCCGGAGGAAAAGCGGTATCTGACCTATGAGGAAGTGGCCGAACGCACCGGCCGCCGGCTCGAGGCCGCCGGCGAGGCCACCCACAGCCGGATCAACGGCTTTCACCGCTCGATCCAGTTCCCGAAGCTGATCTTCCACAGAACGCTCGAGAACAGCCCGCATCTCGGTTACTGTCACGTTACGGCGGCGCGGACGAATTTCGCCAAATACGCCGACGTGAAATGGGCTTTCTACATCGCCAACTTCTTTGCCGAGATGGGCGAAGGCGAGCAGTTCTTCGAGCAGATCCGGACGAATTATTCCCGCATGTATTTCGCCGTGGCGATCCAGCCGGACCAGTCGACCAAATCCATGGCAATCGACCGCTCGATCCGCGAGAACGGCCTGCTGTTCCGCACCCACGATCCGAAGGAAGCGCTGAAGAACGTGCTGATGCTCGGCGCTCGCGACGCGGACCTTCGCAAGATCATCGCAAGGCTCTGAGTCCCCTCGTCCGAGCGGAAGCCAATCGCATTTTCCTGGCCGTTTCGCCGTTCCTGAAAGGATGATGGTATGGCGACGGAAGCCGCCGCTCTCAGAAGCCCCCGACCGGGGCCTTCTTGTAGATCAACCAATCCTTCGGCACATAGTCGCTCGAACCGTAGATGGTGACCGTATTGCCGCCCGCGGCACGGGAGGAGGCAAGCGCCTTTTCGGCGAAGCTGGTAAAATCGAAGGCGTTCGGCGCCTGTGCCGACAGGCAGATGCCGAAGGACATCAGAACCTGGCCGAGCGCGCGGCCATTGCCGGAATTGACGACCGCCGTCGCCTTCAGCTTGGAACGGACGAGATCGACGATGCGACTCACCTCTTCCTGATCGGACGTATAGAGCAGCATGCCGAAACGGCCGGCATCGAAGCGGCAGGCGAGATCGCCGTCGCCGGCCACGGCCTTCATGACCTTCGCCACCTGCTTCAAGAAGCGGTCGGCGACGGCCGGCCCCATCTGTTCGGAAAGGCGGGCGAAATCGTCGATCTCGCCGATGGCGATGCCGCACAGCACCGGCATTTCCGGATTGGCGTAAACCTTGGCGACGGCCTTGTTGAAGGCGCGGCGGCTCGAAAGCCCGGTCAGCGGATCGACGAACTTGGCGGCCTCGGCATCCTCGGCCTCCCGTTGCATGTCGGCCAGCGCCACTGTCTTGTCGACGACGGCGCGAACGACATTGCTGTTCTGGTGGGCGCGTTTTTCGGTCGCGACCTTCAGCGCCTTGATCGACTGGCCGAGTTCTGCATGATCCACCTCCCCGACCGTCTGGATGACCTTGGAAGCATCGCCGATGAGGCGGCCGTAATCGCTGAGCGAGACCTTCTCCTCGTTCAGCAGATTGATGAAATTGCTCATCTCGGCGCGAACCTGGCCGTTCTGCCGGGCAAGAAGGCCGTCCTCATGGTGGTGGGGCAGGTATTTGCGGCCGAGCGCATCGAGGGCTTCCTGCGTCTTCACCTTGCCGAGCGCGATGAAATCGCGCACCAGTTCCGGATTGCTGCCCGCATAGGCCTCGTAGACCAGTTCGTAATTTCTCGGCAGTCCGTCAATTCCCATCTGATGCATGGCGGTGGCAACGCGAAGAGCAATGCTTGAGGCGGGATTCTTGACTGGCTGCATGGTTCTTTTTCCGACGGGAAGAGGCGTGAGGATCGAACGAACGGGACTATAGGCGCAACATTTCTTTCTTTCGGTTACATCGGTGGATAAAGTTTTAGATATCGGTCGACCGCGATCCCGAATGCATGTCGCAATCTGTGGAAAACCCCTGACAGCCCTTGTGAAATCAGCATTTGATCCCGCCCGGCAAGACGCGCTATGGACGGCGTGACACATGGCAGGAAGGCGTGGAAAAATGGCTCGGCTGATCCCGATCGACAGCGACAGGCAAGGCGCAATCGGCGCGGCGATCGATATTCTTTCGCAGGCGAAGCCCGTGGCGCTGCCGACCGAGACCGTCTACGGGCTTGCGGCCGACGCCACCGATCCGGCGGCGATCACCGGCATTTACGAAACGAAAGGGCGGCCGCGCTTCAACCCGCTGATCTGCCACATGGCGGATCTGGCGATGGCGGAACGTTATGCGACGTTCGATCCGGTCTCGCGCGCGCTGGCGAACCGCTTCTGGCCGGGGCCGCTGACGCTGGTCGTTCCGCTGAAAGCCGGAAGCGCGATCCATCCGCTGGCAACCGCCGGGCTCGACACCGTCGGCATAAGAGTGCCGAAGGGCTTTGCCGGCGACCTGATCCGCGCCTTCGGCAAGCCGCTCGCCGCCCCCAGCGCCAATTCCTCCGGCAAGATCAGCCCGACCACGGCGGAGCATGTGGAGGCCGATCTCGGCGGCAGGATCGAACTCATCGTGGATGGCGGCCCCTGCCCTGTCGGCGTGGAATCCACCATCGTCAAGGTAGAGGACGGCCGCATACGGCTGCTGCGGCCGGGCGGGATCGCCGCCGAGGCGATCGAGGAGGCAACCGGTCTTGCCGTCGAACGGCCGAAACCCGCCGGCACGGCGGCCATCGAGGCGCCGGGAATGCTCGCCTCCCATTACGCGCCGAACGCCCACGTCCGCCTCGACGCGCGATCCGTCTCGCCGGGCGAGGCACTGATCCGCTTCGGCGACACGCCGGTTTCCGGCGAGAAGGATGCTGCGATCGTGCTGAACCTCAGCCAGCGCGGCGATCTTGCCGAAGCTGCGGCAAACCTCTTCGGCTATATCAAACAGGCCGACGAGGCCCAGCCCTCCGGCATTGCCGTCACACCGATCCCGATGCAAGGACTGGGCGAAGCGATCAACGATCGGCTGAAACGCGCTGCAGCCCCCCGCAGCGCATAGGAGAACGATGTGAACGGCAGCCCCCTGTCCGAAACCTTGCAGTCCTTCGTGACGATTGTCGGAGAGGCAAACGCGCTGACCGCGCCCGCCGATATCGCCCCCTATCTGGTCGAAAGCCGGGGGCTCTACCACGGCTCCTCGCCGCTGGTGCTGAAGCCCGGCTCGACGCAGGAGGTTTCCGCCATCATGGCTCTCGCCAGCCGGACAGGCACACCCATCGTGCCGGCCGGCGGACGCACCGGCCATGTGGGCGGACAGGTGCCGCGCGACGGTTCTGCCGACGTCGTGCTGTCGCTGGAACGCATGAATCGCATCCGCGAGATCGACACCGCCGGCGAGGTTATCGTGGCCGATGGCGGCGCGATCCTCGCCGATATCCAGAAGGCGGCGGAAGCGCACGACCGCCTGTTTCCGCTGTCGCTCGGCTCGGAAGGCTCCTGCCGCATCGGCGGCAATCTCTCGACCAATGCGGGCGGCACCGCCGTGCTCGCCTATGGCAACATCCGCCAACTCTGCCTCGGGCTGGAAGTGGTGTTACCGACGGGCGAGATCTGGGACGGGCTGAGACGGCTGAAGAAGGACAACAGCGGCTACGACCTGCGCGACCTCTTCATCGGCGCGGAAGGCACGCTCGGCATCATCACCGGCGCGGTGCTTAAGCTCTTTCCACGGCCCCGCGGCCGGCAGGTGGCTTTCGTCGGACTCGCCTCGCCGGAAGACGCGCTTACGCTTTTCGAACGCGCCTCGACACTCTGCGGCAGCGCGCTGACCGGTTTCGAGATCATGCCGCGCATCGGTATCGACTTCACCACGAAGCATATTGCCGGCGTTCGCGATCCCCTGCCCTCGGCCCACCCGTGGTATGCGCTGATCGACATCTCGACATCGGATTCCGCCGAAACTGCGGAAAGGATGATCGCCAGCCTGCTGGAGGAGACCCATGACACCGGGCTGGTCAAGGATGCGGCCGTCGCCGCGTCGCTCGCCCAGCAGAACGCCTTCTGGCACTTGAGGGAAAGCATGTCGGAGGCGCAGAAGCCCGAAGGCGGCTCCATCAAGCACGACGTCTCGGTGCCCGTTTCGAGCGTGCCGCGCTTCCTTGCGGATGCGGATGCCGCCGTGCTCGCCCGCATGCCGGACGCCCGTATCGTCTCCTTCGGCCATCTCGGCGACGGAAATATCCATTACAACATCAGCCAGCCGGTCGGCGCCGACAAGGCCGAGTTCATCGCCCGCTGGCGGGAGATGAATGCCATCGTGCATGCCGTGGTGCACGCCCATGGCGGCTCGATCTCGGCGGAACATGGTGTCGGCCAATTGAAGCGCGACGAACTGGCGGCAATCCGCCCCGCAATCGAGACGGAGCTGATGAGACGCATCAAGCGGGCCTTCGATCCGGCCGGCATCATGAACCCGGGCAAGGTGGTCACGACGGAATGAACGGAGACAAAATCAGGCTGACACTGAGGCTCGACCTGCCGAACGGCGTCCGCCTCGGTCCGGGCAAAATATCGCTGCTTGCCGGCATCGCCGAACACGGCTCGATCCGGGCGGCGGGCGCGACCATGGGCATGTCCTACCGCCGGGCTTGGCTGCTCGCCGACGAAATCAACCGCATGTTCAAGGAGCCGTCGATCTTCACCCGCCACGGGGGGAAAAGCGGCGGCGGCGCAGGATTGACGCCGTTCGGGGAAAGCCTGCTCGAGCGTTGCCGGAAGATGGAGGCGGAAAGTCGCAAGCTTCTTACCGACGATCTTTCGTGGCTCGAGGACATGACAGCGCCCGATTTTCAGCCTGCGGGTGGAGCTGCGAAGGATGTGCACGAGGATTGATCCTTTGGGAACTGAACGACAAGCTACGAGCTTGTGATTACCCCCTCTGGCCTGCCGGCCATCTCCCCCACAAGGGGGGAGACCGGATAGGGGAACCCGCCAGTTCCCTCTCCGACAAGATGGGTAGGCACAGTGGGCAGCCGCTCTGCGCTCTCCCCCCTTGTGGGGGAGATGGCCGGCAGGCCAGAGGGGGCACCCGGAACACCGCCGTGGCAGCTCCAGCAAGTCCACTCGCTTTAATCTATCTTACCGCGCCGACTGCCGGAAAATGGCTTCGGAGGCGAGCGACACGGTCTTGAACAGCAGATGCACCGACGAACCGACGAAAAGGCCGAGGGCGGCCGCCGAGCGTCGCGTGACCTCGCAGATCATCGCTTCGCCGCCGCAATCGACGGAGACCATGACCGAGCTTCCCTCCTCGCGCAGGCCGGTGACGACACCGGAGAGCCTGTTGAGCGTGGAAATGCCTTCCGGAAGGCCGGTCGCAACGACGATCTCGCTGACCGGTACGAAGACGCGGATATGGGTTCCCATCGCTACGTCGGTCTTCCTGAGGAAAAGCGGTCCGGCCCGGCTTTCCGCAAGAGTTATGCCGTCCTCCACGCTCTGGCCCGTGACGGTGGCATGCAGGAAATTACCCGGCTGGACGCCTGCCCCGGGCGCAAGCACCTCGAGAACCTCATCCGGCGCACCGATCGCGGTGGCCCGGCCATGGGAAAGTGCCACCACGCGGGTCGCCAGACGGGCGACCTCCTCAAGAGAATGGCTGACATAAAGGATCGGGATGCCGACCTCGTCGCGGATGCGCTCGATATCGGGAAGGATCGCGGCCTTCAGCTCGACATCGAGCGCCGACAGCGGCTCGTCCATCAGGAGAAGACGCGGGTTCGACATCAGGGCACGGCCAAGCGCCACACGCTGCTTTTCGCCGCCGGAAAGGCCGGAAGGGCGGCGCGCGAGCAATCCGGATATACCCAGCAGATCCGCCACGCGGTCCAGGCTTTCGCGGCGTTCGGCAGCCGGGGCAAAGCGGGTTCCGTAGAGCATGTTCTGGCGCACGGTCAGATGCGGAAAAAGCCGGCCTTCCTGGAAGACATAACCGATGCGCCGGCGGTGCGGCGGCACGAAACGGCCGGTCTCGCCGTCGCTCCAGACATCGCCGTTGAAAACGATGCGGCCCTTCATCGGCCGCACCAGTCCGGCGACGAGATTGATGAGCGTGGTCTTGCCGGAACCGGACGGGCCGAAGAAGACGGTCAGCCCCTGCCCGACCGAAAGATCGGCGACGAGATCGAAACTTCCCTGATGATGCACGATGTCGATGGTCAGCATCAGGCGCTCCCCATCCGCATCGCCAACCGGCGCGACAGGATTTCGGACGCCACCAGCGCCACCAGCGAAACGGCAATCGAGATGAGGGTCAGGCGCATGGCCTGGAGATCGCCGCCCGGCACCTGGGTATAGGTATAGATGGCCGAGGCCAGCGTCTGGGTTTCGCCGGGAATATTGGAGACGAAGGTGATGGTCGCGCCGAATTCGCCCATCGCCTTGGCGAAGGCGAGAACAGTTCCCGCCGCGATGCCCGGCAGGATCAACGGCAGCGTCACGGTCACGAATACCCATGCGGGCGACGCGCCGAGCGTCGAGGCGGCGGCCTCCAGCTTGCGGTCGACCGCATCCAGCGACAGCCGGATGGAGCGCACCAGAAGAGGGAAGCCCATGACACCCGCCGCCAGCGCCGCACCGGTCCAGCGGAAGGAGAAGACAAGCCCGAACCACTGGTCGAGAAAGGCGCCGACCGCGCCGCGCCGGCCGAAGGTAATCAGCAGCAGGTAGCCCGTGACGACCGGCGGCATGATGAGCGGCAGATGCACCAGGCCGTTCAGAAGCGTCTTGCCGTAAAATTCCCGGCGGGACAGCAGCCATGCGATCAAGACGCCGAACGGCAGCGAGAAGGCCACGGCGGTTCCCGCGACCTTCAGGCTGAGCAGCATGGCTGTGGTTTCTTCGGCGGTCAGCGTCACGCAGCGGACCGCCTCTCGGTCAGGAACATGTCAGGACGTGGCCGGATATCAGTTGGTCTTGGCAAGCACCGTGAAGCCGGCTGCCGTGAAGATTTCCCGCGCCTTGGCTCCCTGGAGATATTCGAGGAAGGCTTTGGCGTCGGCATTCTGGGTGTCCTTCAGCAGGGCGGCCGGATAGATGATCGCAGGGTGGCTCGATTCGGGAAAACGGTCCACGACCTTCACTTCCTTTTCCACCTTGGCATCCGTTTCATAGACGATACCGAGCGGCGCTTCGGCGCGGGAGACGAGGAGAAGAGCCGCGCGCACGCTGTCCGCCTGGGCGACGTCGCTCTTGACGCTATCCCACACGCCGAGCTTTTCCAGCGCAGCCTTGCCATAGAGCCCGGCCGGCACCGATTCCGTGTTGCCCATGGCGAGCTTGCCGCCGGCGAGAAGATCCTTCAGCGGGAAGCCTTCGGCAATCGTCGTGGCCACGCTCGAGTCCTTCGGGGCGACGAGGACGATGCGGTTGCCGAGCAGGTTGATGCGCGTGTCGGCGGCGATCAGGCCGGCCTTGTCGAGGTAGTCCATCCATTTCAGGTCGGCGGAGAAGAAGATGTCGGCCGGCGCACCTTCCTGGATCTGCTTGGCAAGCGCAGAGCTTGCCGCCAGCGACACGCTCGTTTCCTTGCCGGTTTCGGCTTTCCAGGCGGCGGAGATATCACCCAGCACTTCCTTCAGGCTGGCGGCGGCGAAAACGGTAACCGGCTCGGCGGCGAACGCGGCTGATACCGGCTGGGCGAGGACGGCGGCGGCAACGACCGCGGCCCGGGCAAGATTGCGGAAGGAACGGAACGAAATGTGCATGAAAGGCCTCTCGATCTATCGATATATCTCAATGGATATATCGATAGCGAAAAAGCAATGCGGCGACAAGGGAGGGATCGACGGAAGAACCGCAAATATGCGCCGCGCCGGATCGTCCGCAGACATAAGAACCGGCGCCGGCGGCAAGGCTTTTGCGGCCCGCGGGCCGGCGCGAGCATCCGTCCCATTGGCCGACACATGCAGCCCGTTATTCACGTTTCCGAAACCCTGCCTCGTCCGAAAATGCTAACCATTTGACGTGGCAAAGTTTTTTTAACCGCAATTTTTAAGCTGTCCGGAACAGGGCGCCGGTATGGTCAGGCTACAGAGGACGAAAAAGTCCCGATCAGAGAAACGCATGAAGCGCTCTCGGGTAAAACAAGGGTAGCATGAAGATGACGAACACGGTTATGAAGCCCGCATGGGCAGGAGCGACATTGCGGCTGGATCCTTCCCGTTTTCCGCAACAGGTCACCTACGCATTGCGCGGAACGTCCGGCGATGTCACCATTACGATTGACGAACGGGGCGCCGTTCTGCGAAAGATCCTGCCAGCCAGCGGATTGCCGCTCTCGTTCGCGCTGCCGGCCCGCGCCTTCAAGGGGGTCGCGGCCCGCGCGATCGACCATGGCGACGGGGAGGTTACCGTGACACTCGAACTGCACCACGACGATCCGGAACTCTGCATTCCGCTTCTGGTCGCCCATGATCTCTGCGATATCGCCGCCGACTGGCGCAACTGGTCGGATGCCTTCCGCATCCCCATGCTGATGGTCGAGGCTGACGGCATTGCCCGGCCGCTCGAGGATCATCTCGGCGAGGTTCGCGCCCGCGAAACCCAGCCGCGCCGCCGCCATTCCTATTTCGCCGACCGCCGGCCGCGTTTTCTCGTTCGCCGCACCACCGGCAAGCTCGGCGTCACGATGAAAATTTCCGGCAAGGAAATCATCGCCCGCAGTTGATCCTTCAGGGACAAGTTACAATCGAAAGGGTCTGGACACCGTCCGGACCCTTTCATCGTTTCAGAACGGTACAAGCTCAGGCCGCCTCGGCCCGCTCGACCTCGACGGTGACGTGGGACAGATCGGGAATGCGGGCGAGTTTTTCGCGATAATAGGACGGCGCGCGCGGCTCGGCGGCCGTCAGCGAGACGATGGCGCCGTGATGGCCCGGACCAAGCTGCCAGACATGCAGATCGGCGATCTCCGCCCCTTCCGGCTCGATGATCGCGCGGATCTCATCCGGCAGACCTTCGCTACGCGGAACATAATCGAGGAGGACGCCGCCCGCCTCGCGCATGAGGCCATAGGCCCAGCGGCCGATAATCACCGTGCCGACAAGGCCGATGACCGGATCGAGCCAGAGCCAGCCGTAAAAACGGCCGGCGAAAAGGCCGGCAATGGCCAGAACCGAGGTCAGCGCATCGGCGATCACATGGACATAGGCGGCGCGCAGATTGGTATCTCCGCCGCCATGCGCATGGCTGCCCGCATGGGCGTGGCTGCCGGCGTGATCGTGATGGTGGCCATGATGATGACCCTGGCCGGCACCGTGATGGTCATGATCGTCCCAGAGCAGCCAGGCGCAGACGAGATTGACCACCAGGCCGAGGATGGCGACCGCGATAGCCTCGTTGAAATCAATGGACACCGGATTACGGAAGCGCATCAGGCTTTCCCAGCCGATCAGAAGCGCCACCATGGCCAGTACGATAGCGCTCGAAAAGGCCGCGAGATCCCCGAACTTGCCGGTGCCGAAGGTGAAGCGCGCATTGCCGACATTCTGCAGCGCATAGCGGTAGGCGAGCGCCGAAATGAGGATGGCGCCGGCATGGGTTGCCATGTGCCAGCCGTCCGCCAGCAAGGCCATGGACCCGAAGAGGGTCCCGGCCGCGATCTCCCCCACCATCATCGCCGAGGTAATGGCAATGACGGCCCATGTCTTGCGCGCGTTGCGCTGGTGATCGGCACCGAGGAACATATGATGATGCCGGGCGGCGAGGCGGGGCTGACCTTCCGCATGGGCATCGGCATGCGGATTGGCATGGGCATGCGGATGGGGATGGGGATGATCGTGATGGTGATCGTCGTGGCCGTGCGTCATTTCAGATAGCTCCTGATGACATCGATCAGTTCAGCGGCCCCCTTGGCGCGCTCGGGGTCCTCCTCGCGGTCGGGATTGACCACGTGTTCGCGAATGTGATCCTCGATCAGTTCCGCAGTCAGGCCGGTCATCGCGCCACGGACCGAAGCGACCATGTTGAGAATATCGCCGCAGGGCGCTTCCGCCAGCAGCGCGGTTTCAATGGCTTCCATCTGCCCCTTCATCCGTCTGACGCGGGCAAGCAGCTTCGCTTGATGCTTTATAGTATGACTCATACTATAGGGGGGTACCCTATTTTCCAACGAAACGCAAAAGCATATCTCCCGGCATTGCCGGGCGATCGATCAGGCCTTCATGAGATCGGAAAAATCAGGCGAAGGGAATGGCCAGCAGCAGGCCGGCAAACAGGATCACACCAACGCGGTTGTTTGACTTGAACAGGGCAAGGCACTGGTCTGCATTGTCGATATCGATAACGACGATCTGCCAGACCAGCATGCCGAGCGCGACAAACAGGCCGAGATAGGCGAAGATGCCCACGCCCGCGGCGATGAAGGCCGCAAGGATCAGCAGGAAGGTAATGCCGTAAAGGGCGATCAGCCAGTAGCGCGTATCATCGCCGAACAACCGCGCGGTGGAACGGACGCCGACGAGTGCGTCGTCCTCCTTGTCCTGATGGGCATAGATCGTGTCGTAACCGATCGTCCAGGCCACCGCCGCAAAGTAAAGCAGCACGGCGGAGAGCGACAGCGAGCCCTGCAACCCGGCCCATCCCATCAGCCCGCCCCAGGAAAAGGCGAGACCCAGGAAGAATTGCGGCCAGTCGGTAAAGCGCTTGGCAAAGGGATAGATTGCGACGACCGCCAGCGACAAGATGCCCAGCAGAATGGAAAAACCGTTGAAGCAAAGGAGGACGACAAGCCCCACCAGTGCCTGCGCCACCATGAAGAGCTTCGCCTCGTTGCGGCTGACCCGGCCGGACGGCAAAGGCCTGGAACGGGTGCGCGCGACCTGCATGTCGATGTCGTGGTCGACGATGTCGTTATAGGTGCAGCCGGCGCCACGCATGGCAACCGAACCGACGAAGAACAGGACGAGATGGAAAAGGAAAAGCGAAAAGGACAGGCGCCCTTCCGCGGCCAGCGCATTGGCGGCCATGGCCGACGACCAGAAGCACGGCCACATCAGGAGCTGCCAGCCGATCGGCCGGTCCCAGCGCGCGAGCTGCGCATAAGGCCAGAGGCCGCGCGGCAAGGTCCGGTAAACCCAATTGTCGGAAGGCGCGTCGGCGACGCGGCCCGCAAAATCACCTGTCTGTTGCATGGCGCCATCTAAAGGCGGCGCCGGAGCCGGGTCAAGCACGATCGGAGCCACGGGCCCGCAATCAAATACTCCTAAAAGGTGTATTCATCGACATTCACATCTTTTGAGGGATTTCACATTGCCTGAACCGATCATCAATGATTGTATTTGTTGAATGTACAATCTTTGGGGGAATCGATGCGCAATCATATGCTCTTCATCGCGGCATCCGTGACACTCGCCGGCTGCACCGCAGTCACCAAACCTCCCTCGCCGCCGACGCTGGAGAGCATACACCCCCCCGGCTATGCGACCGTGGCGCCCACGAGCGGGATCGAGGTCGGTCACCTCTACTTCTCCGGCAAGGGAAAGAGGCCGAAGTTCATGACCGCCGATGGCACCGTCTACAATGCCTTGTGCTACGACGACTTCCTGAAGACCGGCGCACTGAAGGATCTCGAGGCCCAGGTCGTCGTCGAGGACAAGGTTCGGGTCGACAAGAAGACGGAGAATGCCAGCAGGACGTCAAGCGCGGGCCTTTCCATCGACAAGCTTGCCAAACTCGGCGTGATCTCCGCCGACGCCAGTGCCAAGGGCTCGCGTATCTACACGATGGAAAACGTGCGGGAACTGACCTTGACGGAAGCCGGCGCCAAGCTCGTCATGGAGAAGATCGGCGACGAATGCCGCGCAGTTATTGCCGAACGGAAGGCCGCGGGCAGCAATGTCATTCTCGTCCTCAATGCCTGGCGCGCCGACAAGCTGACCGATGTCACCAACCAGTATCTCGGCGGATCGGCTGGCTTGAGTGTCGGCGGCACGATCACGTCCAGCGACGGCAAGACCAAGGTGATCGGCAATGGCGGAGGGTTTGGCGGCGAAGGACGCCGCGACGGCACCACGGAATACTCCTATGTCGTCGTGTCGATCAACCCGGACAAGCTATAGGCGCCTGCCGTTCAGTCGAGGCTGAAGCCGAACTTGTAGCTGGCGGAAACGCCGAACATGAACTGGTTCTTCGAGCCCCGTTCGTCGACGAGCGTGCTGTCGCCGGCGGGGCCGACCAGCCGCGAATATTCCGCGAAGGCGCTGGTCGAGAGTTGTTCCGTCGCCCTCCAGGTCACCGCGGTGCCGACGCCGACCGACTGCCAGCCGCCATCGGGATCGTACTGGCCAAGGCCCGACGCGGCCGATTCCTCGGCATTCACGCCGAAATAGGCCTTAGAATAGCCGCTGGTGGCATAGCGGGCGCGCGGACCGCCGGAAATCTGGATATCGGGGGCGATGTCGGTGAAGACGTCGGCCGAAAGATCGGCGACAAGGCCGTCATGGCTGCGGATGCCCTGGCGCAGTTCGCCACGGAGGCGAACGAAATCGGTCGGATAGACGTCGACGAAGCCGCCGAGTTCGGCACCCCACTTGACGTCGGAGAGCCCCTTCAGGTCCCTGTAGTCGTCGGAATCGCGCCCCGGAACGATCTTGCCGGCGACACCGGCGCGGAACATGTCCGTGTCGACAATGGCAAAGGAAGCGCTGTCATTGCGCGAAGAAAAGCGCGAGCCGCTTCCCTGGCGGCCAAGCGAAATGATCGGCGAGAACGACAGTTTCCGGCTGTCGGCGCCTTCGAACTTCGGGCCGGAAATACCGGCACCGCCAAGCGTCAGATACCAGTCACCGGACCAGAAATGTTCACCTGCATGGCCTTCGGTGGCAAAAATGCTGAAAAAGCTCACGGAAACGAGGGCAAGCGCCGGCTTTCGCATGGGTCGATCCTACAAACGCAATACTGAAATTCTGCTCACAGGCAGAGAGGATGCATCAAATTCGCACGAATGCATTACCGGAGCATTAACCACGAAGGGTCTTGCCCAGATCGAAATGCCATTGAGCTCTTATTGCAGCCTTCATGATAACATCATGCGGCATGACGCTAGGGATGAAACTGTCAAAGAAACAATCCGGCGGGCGCATTTCCGTCCGCGATACGGCCGCCGGCGGTTCTAGAACTCAACCTTTTCCAGCGGCGTCCTTGCCCCTTCCATCACCTTCAGCCTTTCCTCCGCCTCGGCGATATAGCTGCGGTTGTCGGGCACGACGAACTGGCTCCTGGTGAGCTGCATCTGGAAGATGAAGAAGTTCTCGTGGCTGAAGGCCATTTCGGAACCGGCGAGATAAAACTCCCACATGCGGAAGAAACGCTCGTCATAAAGCGACACCACCTCGGCCTTGCGGGCAAGAAAGCGTTGGCGCCAGTGGCGCAACGTGCGCGCATAGTGATGCGGCAGGATCTCGATATCGCGGACGAGCAGGCCTGACTTCTCCACCGCAGGCAGGACCTCCGCGACGGACGGGATGTAACCTCCAGGAAAGATGTACTTTTCGAAGAAGGGGTTGTTGAAAAGCGACGGATAGGGCTGGCCGATGGAATGCAGCACCATCACGCCGCCTTCCTTCAGAAGCTCCGCAACCTTGGAGAAGAAGTGGCGGTAGTTGTGGCGGCCGACATGTTCGAACATGCCGACCGAGACGATGCGGTCGAAGGGCGCGGACCGCATGGTACGATAGTCCTGAAGGTCGAAACGAACCCGGTCGGAAAGACCGCGCTTTTCGGCCCGGCCGCGCGAAACGCGCAATTGTTCGGTGGAGAGCGTGATACCGTTGACCTCAACACCGGCCATCTCGGCGAGATACATGGCCATGCCGCCCCAGCCCGAACCGATTTCCAGCACCCGCTGCTTCGGTTCCAGCAGCAGCTTGGCGGCAATGTGCCGCTTCTTGGCGATCTGCGCCTCGTCGAGGGAAATGCCTTCGGGATGGAAATAGGCGCAGGAATACTGCCAGTCCTGATCGAGGAAGAGGTCGAAGAGCTTGGCCGAGAGATCGTAGTGATGCGCGACGTTGCGGCGGTTGTGGTTGACCGGGAAAAGACCGCAGATCCGGGTCAGGCAGAAGCGCATAAGCCCGCGCCAGACCATGCCGAAGCTCAGATCCTCGGCCAGTGTATTCGATTTCACCAGAGCCAGAAGTTCGTAGATGTCGCCTTCCTCGACGATCATCCGGCCGTCCATGTAGATTTCACCGAGCTTGAGCTGGGGATCGGCGACCAGCTCGTTTTCCGCCTTTTCGTCGGTGAAGCGCAGGGCTACCGGTTGGCCGCTGCCGTCTCCGATGGTCTTCGTCCGGCCATCCGCGAAGGTTACGCGGAAATTTCCTTTTCGGATGATCCTTGTCAGTAAGTCCTCAAGCCTTGAGGTCATTCATGCCCCCATTATGCCATTATACAAACGTCTAAAATCTATCGCGTCCGCGGGGCGAGGCAAGCGCGCGATTGTTATCGAAGCTTCATATTTTTTGAGGCATAGGGAACCGAAGGCCTGTGAACCAGGCCTTCGGCATTCATATTTCCGCGGAATTTTGCCGTGTTATTTCCGGCGCATGGCCTCCGCAAGCGCTGCGCCAAGCCCGCCGATGGCAGGCGTTTCCGCCTTTCCGCCCGGCTTGGCCCCGGCGTTGCGCATGTTGCCCTGACCACGATTGTCACGGGTTGAAGGCGGGGGAGCCTCCCCGCCGTCCTTGCGCATGGTGAGGGCGATGCGCTTGCGCTTCACGTCCACCTCGACCACGCGAACCTTCACGACGTCGCCCGCCTTGACCACCTCATGGGGGTCCTTGACGAAACGGTCGGCGAGCTGTGAAACATGCACCAGCCCGTCCTGGTGGACGCCGATATCGACGAAAGCGCCGAAGGCTGCGACATTGGTGACGGTGCCTTCCAGCAGCATGCCGGGCTTGAGATCGGTGATCTCGTCGACGCCCTCGGCAAAGGTCGCCGTCTTGAAGCTCGGGCGCGGGTCGCGGCCCGGCTTGTCCAGTTCGGCGATGATGTCCTTGACCGTCGGCAGGCCGAACTGCTCGTCGATGAACTTCCTCGGATCGAGGCTCTTCAGCAGGGCGCTGTCGCCCATCAGGCTGCGCAGGTCCCGACCGCAGGCGGCCACGATCTTCTTCGCCACGCGATAGGCTTCCGGATGCACGGAGGATGCATCGAGCGGCTCGATGCCATTCGGGATGCGCAGGAAGCCGGCGCATTGCTCAAATGTGCGGGCGCCGAGACGCGGCACCTTCAGCAGGTCCTTGCGGCTTTCGAAAGCTCCGGCCTGATCGCGATAAGCGACGATGGCTTCGGCAATCGAGCTGCCGAGACCGGACACGCGGGCAAGCAGCGGCACCGAGGCCGTATTGAGGTCCACGCCGACGGCGTTCACCGCGTCTTCCACGACCGCATCGAGCGAGCGGCCGAGTTTGCCCTGATCGACGTCGTGCTGGTACTGGCCGACGCCGATCGACTTCGGCTCGATCTTCACCAGTTCGGCCAGCGGGTCCTGCAGGCGGCGGGCAATGGAAACGGCGCCGCGCAGCGATACATCGAGCCCCGGGAATTCGCGGGCGGCCGATTCCGACGCCGAATAAACGGAAGCGCCGGCTTCCGAAACGATGACTTTCGTCGGCTTCGCGGCGGTCGACGGAAACTGCGACAGCATGTCGGCCACCAGTTTTTCGGTCTCGCGGCTGCCGGTGCCGTTGCCGATGGCGATCAATTCCACCTTGTGCTTGCGGATGAGGCCGGCGAGTTCCGCCTGCGCACCGCGCACATCGTTCTTCGGCGGGAAGGGATAGACGGTCGTCGTTTCCAGCAGCTTGCCGGTGCCGTCAACGACGGCGACCTTGACGCCGGTACGGATGCCCGGATCGAGACCCATGGTGGCGCGCGAGCCGGCGGGGGCGGCCAGCAGCAGGTCCTTGAGGTTGCGGGCAAACACATGGATCGCCTCTTCCTCGGCGCGCTCGCGCAGTTCGCGCATCAGATCGAGCGACAGCGAAACGGAGAGTTTCACCCGCCAGGTCCAGCCGGCGACCTCCATCAGCCACTGGTCGGCGGGACCGGCCTGACGGATCTCATAGGCTGCGGCGATAGTGCGCTGGGCCGGCTTGACCGGCGACGGATCGTCCTTGTCGACCTCGATCGAAAGCGTCAGCATTTCCTCGTTCCAGCCGCGCAGCATGGCGAGCGCGCGATGGCCAGGCACGGTTGCCCAGCGTTCGGAATGATCGAAGTAGTCGGCGAATTTCTCGCCGGCATTCTCCTTGCCTTCGACCACCTTCGAATAGAGGACGGCGCGCTCCTTCATGTCGTTGCGCAACCGGCCGATCAGGTCGGCATTTTCCGAGATCGCCTCGGCGACGATGTCGCGCGCACCTTCGAGTGCCGCCTTCACATCCGCAACGTCGGCGGTGATATAGGCCTCGGCCAGCGTTGCGGGATCGGCAGCGCGGTTGGCCCATATGGCATCGGCGAGCGGCTGCAGGCCCCTCTCGCGGGCTATCTCCGCGCGGGTGCGGCGCTTCGGCTTGTAGGGGAGATAGATGTCCTCGAGCTCCGCCTTGGTGGCGACCTGGAAGATCTTCACCATCAGTTCGTCGGTCATCTTGCCCTGGGAGGTGATCGATTCGACGATTGCCTTGCGGCGCGCGGCAAGCTCGCGCAGATAGGTGAGCCGTTCCGAGAGATCGCGCAACTGCGTATCGTCGAGGCCGCCCGTCACTTCCTTGCGGTAGCGGGCGATGAAGGGAACGGTGGCGCCTTCGTCCAGCAACTGCACGGCGGATGCCACCTGATCGGGGCGAGCCTTGATCTCGGAAGCGATGATCGCGGCGATGGATTTGATGTCGTCGGCCATGGTGATCCGGTCTTCTCCAAATTTGCGAGCCGCGACCATAGCGGCAGCGGCGATGAAGGCAACGCGGGCGCCCGGGGTTCCACAGGAAAGCACCGGTATCCCAAATGACGCTTTTCGCCTTGACCTTTCGGTCCCCTGCCCTTAACCGCCGGGATCATGGCATTCGGAGGGCAGGCGATGAAAGTTCTGTTGATCGGGTCTGGCGGACGCGAGCATGCGCTCGCCTGGAAACTGGCGCAATCGCCGCTGATGGAGGCATTCTATGCTCTGCCCGGCAATCCGGGTATCGGAGAGCACGCCACCCTCGTGCCGATTTCCGCGGACGACCAGGAAGAGATCCTCGCCTTCTGCCGCGGCCACGAGATCGACTTCGTCGTCGTCGGGCCGGAAGCGCCGCTGGTCGCGGGCCTTTCAGACAAGCTGCGCGCCGAAGGCTTCGCCGTCTTCGGCCCCTCCGCCGCCGCGGCCCAGCTCGAGGGCTCCAAGGGTTTCACCAAGGATCTGTGCGCCCGTTACGACATCCCGACCGGCGCCTATCAGCGTTTCAACAACGCTCCAAAGGCCAAGGCCTATATCCGCGCGCAGGGCGCGCCCATCGTCATCAAGGCCGACGGACTGGCCGCCGGCAAGGGCGTGACGGTCGCCATGACCGTCGAGGAAGCGCTGGCGGCGGTGGATGACTGCTTCGAGGGTGCGTTCGGCGAAGCCGGTGCGGAAGTCGTGGTCGAAGCCTTCCTCGACGGCGAGGAGGCGAGCTTCTTCTGCCTCTGCGACGGCAAGACGCTTCTGCCGCTCGCAACCGCACAGGATCACAAGCGTGTCGGCGACGGCGATACCGGCCCGAACACCGGCGGCATGGGCGCCTATTCGCCCGCTCCGGTGATGACGCCGGAACTGGTGGAGCGCACCATGCGCGAGATCATCGAGCCGACCATGCGCGGCATGGCGGACATGGGCATGCCGTTCTCCGGCGTGTTCTTCGCCGGCCTGATGATTACCGCAAAGGGCCCCGAACTCATTGAATACAATGTCCGCTTCGGCGATCCGGAATGCCAGGTGCTGATGATGCGGCTGAAGAGCGATCTCCTGCCGCTGCTTCACGCCGCGGCCACGGGCCGGCTGCACGAGGTTTCCGCCGAGTGGCGGGACGAGGCGGCGCTCACTGTCGTCATGGCTTCCAGGGGCTATCCCGGCTCCTACGAGAAGAACACGCCCATCGACGCCCTGCCCGAAGCCGAAGGTGACGCCAAGGTTTTCCATGCCGGCACGGCGTTGAAGGACGGGCGGCTCGTCGCCACCGGCGGGCGCGTTCTGAACGCCACGGCACTCGGCGCGAGCGTCGCTGCGGCCAAGGATCGCGCCTACGGCCTTGTCGACCAGGTCTCCTGGGAGAACGGCTTCTGCCGCCGTGATATCGGCTGGCGCGCCATCGGTCGGGAAAAGGGCTGAAAGGCCCGCAGTGCCGTCAAAAAACGACACATCGGTAAAATTGTAGCGATGCATCTGACCGGATAGCAACGAAAGGTGGCTATTTTCCCCTTGAAAGACATCCGGGGAACTCGCCATGCGCAATCTCGTTCTGACGTCCATCGTGGCTCTTGCCGCCGCACCGGCCTTCGCGTCCTCGATCGAGGTGGTCGGCGCCGATGCGGTGAAGGGCAACAGCATCGTCGTCATCTCGTGCGCCGACTGCCCGGTCCCGCTCCGGCAGGAAAAGAAAACCTATGTCGTGCCGCAGGTCGCACCGGGTGAGCAGGCGGCCGAGATCGTCGAAATCAACGGCGAAAAGAAACTGAAGCGGGTCGAATCCTGGATGGGTGGCTCGCCGGTGGTTTTCATGAGCACGGCCGAGGGCTGGACGACCGACGGCTCCAGGATCGCCGCGGCAGCGCCGCAGAGCGACGGCATCGACACCCAGGCCACGACCGCCGCCCTGCCGGTCAAGGCCGATGGCAACGCCATTCCGGCCGATGTGACCGGCCAGGGCGCCTCCCGACCCCTCGACCTGACGAATTTCCAGTTGCGGCTGAACTGAAGCCGCAGGCCTTCCCTGCCCCACCCAGCCTCACGATCCGGGCTGATCGGGCCTGCCTCGTCAATGCGGCGCAAGCGCCCCGGCCCAACCGGGGCGTTTTGCTGCTTCGGAACAAAAAACCGGCCCTAAGTCCGTCGGTGACGCCATGCCAAGGCAGGCGCCGCAAGGCATATGAGAAAAGTCGAATTTATTCATTAAATCCCGATAGTTAGACTATACTGCACAATAGTATCGTCCGCGACTAAAACCCTCCTATTTTTTGGGGTTTATTTGTTGCCGGCCCGATATAATTCAAATTTTACACACCTCCCCGCATCTTCGCTCCATAACCCGGAAGCCGCATGATGCATGTGCACTGGCGAGTGCAGAGGAACCTCGCGAGATTGGCAGGACGCCGCCGGACCCTTTTCATTGAGTGAGGACCTATGAAAAATCTGAAGATTTCCCGCCAGTTGCTTGGGTTGATCGGCGCCCTGATGATTGCATTCGGCATCGCGACCTATTTCCAGATCAGTTCGGCAGCGGACGCAATCTATGCCGAGCGCACCGACATGCTGCGCACGCAGGTCGAATCCGGGCTTGCTATCTTGCAGGCTTATGAAGACCGCGCCAAAGCCGGCGAGATGACCCAGGACGAGGCCAAGGCCCAGGCTTTCAGAACGCTGACCGCGATCAAGTACGAGCCGAACGGCTATCTTTTCGGTCTCGACTATGACGTGACCATGGTCTTTCACCCCGTGCAGAAGCAGGTTGGCCTGAGGCAGGCCGGCCAGCCCGACAAGATGGGCAACCTCTTCCGGGAAGAAATGATCGACAAAGCCCGCAAGGGCGGCGGCGTTACCGAATATTACTGGGAGAAGCCAGGAGACACCAGCGGCGAGGTTCACTTGAAGGCCGCCTACAGCCGCGCCTTCGAACCCTGGAAGATCGTGATCGGAACGGGCGTCTATATCGATGACCTCCAGGTCAAGATCAATGCGATGATCTGGAAGGCCCTGATGATCGGCGGCAGCGTCGCAGTGATCGGCCTTGCGGCTGCATGGTTCGTCATCCGCGGCATCACGCTGCCGCTGAAGGCGATCCACAACGCGCTGGAGGAAGTCGCCAACGAGAATGTCGATATCGCCATTCCGCATACCGACATGGGCAATGAAGTCGGCATGATGGCCAAGGCCACCGAGGAACTGCAGGAAAAGGTGCGCGAGCGGCATGCGCTTTCCGCCCGCCAGGAAGAGCAGCAGATGCAGCTCGACAGCGAACGCCAGCAGAATGCCGACATGCAGCGTTCCGAAGCCGAGCAGCAGGCCCGTGTCGTCTCGACCATCGGCCAGGCGCTGGAACAGCTTGCGCAGGGGGATCTCACCGTCCGCTGCGGCGATCTCGGCGTGAAATATTCCGGCCTGCGGGACAATTTCAACGAGGCGCTCTCGCATCTCGAGGCAGCCATGGCCAAGGTCAACGCCAAGGGCGTGGACATCGGGGGCTCCAAGGAGGAGATCCGGCGCGCCTCCAACGAGCTTTCCCAGCGCACCGAACGGCAGGCGGCAAACCTCGAGGAAACCTCGGCAGCACTCGACGAGCTGACGGTCGCGGTTCGCCAGACTGCCGAGGGCGCCCAGGAAGCGGCAAAGCGCGTCAATGCGGTCTCGACCGAAGCGTCCCGCTCGGACGCGGTCGTCGCCCAGGCGATTTCCGCCATGAGCGGCATCGAACACTCCTCCTCGGAGATTTCGAAGATCATCGGCGTGATCGACGAGATCGCCTTCCAGACCAA
>NZ_JAGGCS010000001.1 GCF_022884085.1 Paenirhizobium cremeum | reverse complement strand
CCGCAAAAATATGGCTGCCATACTTTGTCAACAGGACCTAGATTGTCATGGGCGCAGCGAAGCCTTTAGCTTCTCCGATAATGAAAATGCGTCGCGAATGCGTTTGCGGGTATCTTGAGCAGACTTTTGTGTTTGCTCACGAACCTTATCATCGCCCACGCGACGATTTGAAATTTCTTCATCTGCTGGCAGCAGATGCCTTAAATCACGGTTCTTGTCCATGTTACCCATCCTCATTTCGTGTAGCTTTCACCGAAATGCGCGAAACGTATCTTGGGTTCAAATCGGTAGAGAAATAATGCTTCCTCTTCACCCATATGAACCCCTCTGTACGAGAAATTACCGCAACGTCAATCGGGCCGCCAACCGTCTCCATCCCGCGGGAGACGCGTCTCTTAATGGACGTCAAGTTCACTAGCGCTTCTGCCATCCGCGCCAACTCTGGCTTTGGCATGAATTCAACCATACCTTCAATAGCTGTCCTGGACGAGGTACGAATTTCTTCGAAACGTTTGTTTTTAAGATCGTCAATGAAAGCATCTTCTGCATCCTGCGCTTCTTGCGTTAACGAATTCCTATCCTCAGGCGTCATGTCCAGGGAGTTTAGTATTTGATTCCGTATTTCTGGGACTGCCTCTTTGCACCAAATTGTAATCTGACGTTCGATCTCGGAGTCCAAGCCGTATAGAAAACGCTCGACCATCTCCTTTTGAGCGAAAGGAATCACCCGAGCCCTGTCACCGTTACGATCAATGTCAACGAAATTGGTCTCGGTAAACTTGAGCTTGTCGAAGACCACGCCATCAATTGTGAATGAAACGAGCGTAGGAAATTTTTCGATGTTACCAAAGCCGGCGATGACTATGCCGGTGTGTGCTGGCGAGCCTACGTCGAGCAAAAGCACCTTTGTTGCAATTGTCGTCAGACGGCCGATGAATTGGGAATCGTCGCTTGGCCAATTTTCGACTATGATGTTTTTAATCACCGCTGAGCGCTCGCCGGTGATTTCGGGCGCTTCACCGCCAACGAAGGAGCTCGGGTTTGCTCGTGCCAGAACCGTATCCACTACATCTAGAACATCTCCAGGAATTGATTCAAGCTTCTTCTGAAGATCTGTGTAATCCTCCGTTTCGAATAGTTCTCGGTGCTTCTTCTGAATGCGTGCTCGAATCTGTTCGAGTAGTGGAATGAGGATTGCTTCTAAAGCAGATCGGATCACGTAGGATGGGCTATGAGCGCCCCAATCATTGAGGTATTTAAGAAAGTCATCAGCAGCTTCGCGGACGGTATCGAACGAGCGACAGGTGTTGCGATACTCTGATATTAACGTCTGCAGCGGTGCTTGCATAAACTGCATGCCGTTATAGATCATGATCCCGATAGGATTCCGGAATGATAGGTCGAACAGCTTATCAGCGCTGTCGTAGATCTTTTGCTCTTCGTCACCTGCAGTTATCGTAACCGCACTGTCGGTCGCGAGAGCAACCGCCAGCTTGTTAAGTATGGCAATTTCTGCAGTCATACTTTCCCCCTTGTCGTTACCGCAGCATAGCTCTGATTCTACGAAGAGGGGAATATTGTTGGTCTTAATATAGCTTTTCGCCAAGCGTGGTGTTTCGTAGAACAATCTATCACAAGCGTGCTTTTTTGCCGTTTGAGATGAGGTGCAAGCCGTTCAGCGAGTGCCCAAAATGTCTTCGCACGAGGTTGTCACCATTAACGTACTGCTTTCCGGTCAACGCTTCGTTGTGCAAACAGCAGTTGATCGTCGGCGGAGCCCCACTCAGTCCGGCGGAAGTTTGGCGCTCCCATATAGTTTCTGAGTTGAGCAGGAAGGTGAGGTCAAAAAAAGTAGTGGCGCACCCGACAGGATTCGAACCTGTGACCTTTGGAATCGGAATCCAACACTCTATCCAGCTGAGCTACGGGTGCATCCGGGGCGAAGCAGGGTCCTCGCCGTCAGGCTGTTTGGCGGTCATACCCTAGACTTCGCTTCGCATCAATGTGGAAAATGCGGAATTCGGCGTCTCTCTACAGACCGGGCGGCGATGTGGAAAAAGCGCCTCGCCGGGGATTTTCCCGAATGCTTCTGCCGGATCGCCGTGTATGAGGGGCATGCCTCGTCCAAATCTGACAGTTTTCACCCGCGATCAGGCACTAACCCTTGTGCCATGAAGGCAATTCTATAAAATCATTGTCGTATCCACTACGTATCGCGTCGACGGTGCGGGTGGTTTTGTTGGGGGCAACAAACAAGAATGGCGTCTCAATGACGGAAAATAAGGCTGAGGAAACAGCTCAAGGGTCATCCAGAATAGATTTTTCGATGATGGAGGACGCCGTTGGCTATCGGCTGCGGCGGGCGCAGCTTGCTGTTTTCCAACATTTCAACGAGACCTTCGCCGCAAAGGGGTTGCGTCCGACGGATTTCGCCGTGCTCCTGCTTCTTACCCGCAATCAGGGCTCGAAGCAGAGCGAGGTGGCGGAGGCGCTTGGCATCCAGAGGGCCAATTTCGTCGCGATCGTCGACGGCCTCGAGCACAAGGGGTTCGTCGAGCGGCGCAAGTCCGATCTCGACCGGCGCGTCCAGTCGCTCTACATCACCGATGCCGGGCTTGCCTATCTCGAGGAGCTGATGCCGATCTGGCAGGAACATGAAGAGCGTCTTCTCTCGCAGCTCGGCGGCGTTGCCGCGCGCGACCAGCTCATCGGCCTGTTGAAGAAGCTCTACGACTGACCCTGAAGGATGTCGGGCAAAAGCGTATGGCGGTCTTGCGGCAGAGAGATGCCACAAGATTAAAGCGTGTCGCGATCTTTCAGATTCGCTCGGCACGCTTTAAGTATCTGTTTTATCACATGTCGTTACCGCAGAACCGCTGCGCACTTTTGCGCGACATGCTTTAGGACTTCAAGCGCGCGGAGCGAACCCGAAAGTGCGCGACGCGCCTCGAACGCCCGCGCGCCGGCCCGAAAGGCTATGGCAATCTCCGGATCGCCTCGTCGATCAGGAGGTTTGCGATCGTCATGCGCAGCGTCGCGCGGTCCCTGAATTCCGCGTCCATCCTGTCGGGATGGTTGAGCTTGGCGAAGCGCCGCCGCCGTTCGGCGAGCTTTTCCCGGTCGTCCGTCGCGGCGATGCCGAGGTCGTCCGCGATTTCTTCGATCGACAATCGTGCGAGGTGCGCGGGCATCACCGGCGCGGGGTCCTGGGGCGGGTCGGGCGCCGGGGGCGCTTCGTAAAACCCATCGTCCTCCATCAGGGAAAGATAGGCTTCCTGCAGGCGCGTCGCCTCCTGAAAGCCGGCGGTCAGGCTGTCCGCCAGATAGTTCCCGGGCATGCCGTGGATTCTGGGCGATGCGATTTCGGCTTCCTCATCCGCACAGCCGACGTCCTCGTCCGAAAGACGTTCCACGACCGACTGGAACAATGACTGGCGAAACAGCATGCGCGATTCTCCCTTGAGCCCTCAAGGAGAACATCCGGACTTGGCGCCGGGCTTGCGGAACCCATCGGGCGCGGGAAAGTGCAGGGGAAGGGCGCCTGCCTCAGCTCTGGCTCTGGCTTTGACTCTGGAGTTTCGGCTCCACCACCACCTTGACCGCAAGGTCTTCTCCGGCGCGGCCGATCCGCATTCCGGAGACGGGAGCGGCATCGGCATAGCAGAGGCCGGAGGCGATGCGGACATAGCGGGCATCGGGGCAATGATCGTTGGCCGCGTCGAAACCGACCCATCCGAGGCCGGGAAGAAACACCTCGGCCCAGGCATGGGTCGCCATCTGCTCGGCCACGCCGTCCATCATCAGATAGCCCGAGACATAGCGGGCGGGAATGTTCATCAGCCGGGTGGCGGCGATGAAGATATGCGCATGATCCTGGCAGACGCCGTGGCCGGCCTCGAGCGCCTGTTCCGCCGTCGTCTCCGTGCCGGTTTCGCCGGGGCGGTAGGCGACCGCCTTGTGGATCGTGCCCATCAGGTCATGCATGCGCTCAAGGTCGGTTGTGCCGGAAAGGCCCTTGGCAAGCTCCTTGGTCAGCTTGCCGGCCCTGGTGCGGGGCGTCTCGCGCAGGAAAAGCCACAGCGGGCAATAGCCGACATGGGGGCCGAAAACGCCGGCGCGGTCCTCGGTCTCGACTTCGCCGCTCGCGACGATATGGACCTTGGAGCTGTCGCCCTCGGTCGAGACGAGATGGACATGATTGCCGAACTGGTCGTGGAAACCGGCTTCGACGACGGCGCCGTCGACGGCGATGTGCCAGGACAGGACCTCCTGTCCGGGGCCTGCAACGGGCGACAGCCGCAGCCGCTGGAGCGAATAGGCTACCGGCTCGGCATACTGGTATTCGGTGGTATGGGTGATCTTGAGCCGCATGATGGTGTCCCGCCTGCCGTCAGCTGTAGAAGCGATAACCCTCGGTGATTTCATTGCCGAGCTGGTTGTTGCGGGCGATGAAATTGTCGAGGAATTCGTGCAGTCCCTGATCCATGATGGCGCTGATATTGCAGGAACTCAGCGTCGCGCGAACGGAATCGGCCGTGTCATGGGCCGGCAACCGCTGGCCGTATTCCCTGGCGAGATAGCCGAGATTGCTGACGATCTTCTCGTAGGAGTAAGCGAGCGAGCGCGGCATCTGGCCGTTGAGGATCAGGAAATCGGCGATGTTGGCCGCACGGTATTCGCCGTCATAAACCCAGCGGTAGGAGCGATGCGCCGAGACCGACCGGAGGATCGATTCCCACTGCATGTTGTCGAGCGAGGAGCCGACCTGGGTGACGGCCGGCAACAGCACGTAATATTTCACGTCGAGGATGCGGCTGGTGTTGTCGGCCCGTTCGATGAAGGTTCCGATCCGCGCGAAGTTATAGATCTCGTTGCGCAGCATCGAGCCGTGGAAGGCGCCGCGGATCAGGCCGGCGCGGCGTTTCACGGTGTCGATCACCTCGGGAAGGTCGGCCGATTTCAGCTTGCGGCCTAAAAGATGCTTGAGTTCGATCCAGCATTCATTGGTCGCTTCCCAGGTCTCGCGGGTTAGCGCCGTGCGCACCATGCGGGCATTGTTGCGGCCGGAATCGATGCATGACATCACGCTCGACGGGTTGGCGAGATCGCGCAGCAGATAGTCGATCGCGTCGGCGCTTGTCAGCTTCGGGTGGGCGGCGTCGTAACCCTCGCGTACGTCGGCGCTGAGAAGCACGGCCCCCCAGTCGTCGTCCGTGGCGCCGGTGCGGGTCAGCGACATCCTGAGGCCGGCGTCCACGAGGCGGGCGATGTTTTCGGCCCGCTCGATGTAGCGGAACATCCAGTATAGTCCGTTTGCGGTTCTGCCCAGCATGGTTCAGTCCTCCAGTACCCAGGTGTCCTTGGTGCCGCCTCCCTGGGAGGAGTTGACGACGAGCGAACCCTGTTTCAGGGCCACGCGGGTCAGGCCGCCGGGGATGATCTGCACCTTGTCGGAGACAAGGACATAGGGACGAAGATCGACGTGGCGCGGCGCGATCCCCTTGTTGACGAGGATCGGCACGGTCGACAAGGAAAGCGTCGGCTGGGCGATGTAGTTGTTCGGCCGGCTCTTCAGCTTCTCGGCGAAGACGGCCCGCTCCTTCTTCGAGGCGGTCGGGCCGACCAGCATGCCGTAGCCGCCGGAACCGTGGACTTCCTTGACGACCAGTTCCTCCAGATGCTCCAGCACGTATTTCAGGCTGTCGGCTTCCGAGCAGCGCCAGGTCGGCACGTTTTCCAGAAGCGCCTTGCGGCCGGTATAGAACTCGACGATCTCGGGCATGTAGGAATAGATCGCCTTGTCGTCGGAAATGCCGGTGCCCGGCGCATTGGCGATGGTGATGTTGCCGGCCCGGTAGACGTCCATGATGCCGGGCACGCCGAGCGCGGAATCGGGACGGAAGGTCAAGGGATCGAGGAAGTCGTCGTCGACGCGGCGGTAGAGCACGTCGATCGCCTCGTAGCCGCGGGTGGTGCGCATCTTCACCTTGCCGTCGATGACGCGGAGGTCCGAACCTTCGACCAGCTCCACGCCCATCATGTCGGCAAGGAAGGAGTGCTCGTAATAGGCGGAGTTGTAGATGCCGGGGGTGAGCACCGCGACGCGCGGCTTGCCCTTGCAGCCCGGAGGGGCGAGGGATGCCAGCGACTGGCGCAGCAGGTAGGGATAGTCCTCGACACGCTGCACCTTGTTGAGCTGGAAGAGTTCCGGAAACATCTGCATCATGGTTTCGCGGTTTTCCAGCATGTAGCTGACGCCCGACGGCGTGCGGGCATTGTCTTCCAGCACGTAGAACTGGTCTTCGCCGGTGCGCACGATGTCGGTGCCAACGATATGGGTGTAGACGCCGCCCGGCGGGCGGAAGCCGATCATTTCGGGCAGGAAAGCCTCGTTCTTCTCGATCAGTTCGCGGGGAATGCGGCCCGCCTTAATGATTTCCTGCTTGTGATAGATGTCGTCGAGAAAGGCGTTGAGCGCCAGAACGCGCTGTTCGATCCCCTGGGCGAGTCGCCGCCATTCGCTGCCGGAGATGATGCGGGGAATGATGTCGAAGGGTATGAGCTTTTCGGCTGAGTCTTCGTGTCCGTAGACTGCGAAGGTGATGCCTGTCTTGCGGAAGATGTTTTCGGCGTCTCGCGACTTGGCGATCAATCGCGCCGGGTCCTGATTCGAATACCACTCATGGTAGTTCCGGTAGGGCGTTCGCGGACTGCTGTCCGCATTCATCATTTCATCAAATGCCAACGGCGCCATCCCCATTTTTTTGCCATTTGAATACAACGTTTCGGGCAATGCAAGAAGCCTGCGGAGTGGGAGGCTAAGAATTTCCATGGATCGAAAAATCGGCAACAGCCTATATTTCCATCAGATTTTCGGCATTTTGATACTGCGTCAGGCCGTCTCGGCCATCTCCGTTGACCCAAAGTCGGAGGAGGATTGCCGCAACGGCGCCGATGTTGCCTAAAATATGAACATGCGGGGGCGCGAATTTTTTTTCGGCGCGGCATGCGTCAAGAAAATTCATCATTGGCCGCAAGGAAACTCTTTTGACGGGCTCCCTTGCTGCGGTTAGGAGCGCGTCCTGTGACCTTGTTTTCGGACAGGGCGATTGGTTAGGAAAACGCCTATGACGCTCAGCCGACTTGCGCCGGTCCTTTTCGTGCTTCTGTGGTCGACTGGCTGGGTCGCGGCCAAATATGCGACGCTCTTTGCGGACCCGTTGACCTTTCTTGCCCTGCGCTATGCCGTTGCGGCCGTTCTGTTTTACATTCTCTGTCGCGTCACGGGCGTCCGCTGGCCGCGCGGCTGTTCCGCCGTTTTCCATGCGATCGTTTCGGGCATGTTCCTGCACGGCCTTTATCTCGGCATGCTGTGGTGGGCGATCGGGCAGGGCGTGCCCGCGTCGCTGTCGGGCATCATCGCGGGCCTCCAGCCCTTGATGACCGGCGTCGCCGCGGCGGTGCTGATTAAGGAGAGGCTCGGCGTGAGCCAGCGTGTAGGATTGCTTCTCGGCTTTGCCGGGATTGCCGTCGCGGTGCTGCCGAACCTGCTTGCGGTCGATGCCGGGGCGATCCCGGTCTATGCCGTCGTCGTCAATGTGCTGGGCATGGCCTGCGTCACGGCCGGCACTCTCTATCAGAAGCGGTTCCTGAAGGATGGCGATCTCAGAGCGGTCGCGGCCCTGCAATATGTCGGCGCGCTGATCGTCACCGTGCCGGCGGCGCTCATTCTGGAAAACCTGCGGGTCGTCTGGGGCTTCGGCCTGTTCGCTACGCTCGCCTGGTCGGTCGTCGGCATTTCCATGGGCGCAATCGCGCTTCTGCTCTATCTCATCCGGCGCGGCGATGTTTCCAAGGCTGCATCGCTGATTTATCTCGTGCCGCCGCTTGCCGCTATCGAAGCGGCCATTGCTTTTGGCGAGCGGCTGTCGCTTCCCATGATCGTCGGTACTGTGATCGCCGTTCTCGGCGTCTATCTCACGAACCGGAAGGTGGACAGGACGCGGGGATGAAAGGGGCGAAGACTATTTGTCCTTCGTCGACGCAAACAGGTTCATGTCGGCCTGCACATCGAAGCGCCTGAGCGCTTCCTTGATTTGAGGGCTGTCGCAACCTTCCTTGGCGATAATTTCCGAAACCCCCTTATCGAATACAGCCTGCCGTTGCACCGCGCCCTTGGCGATCATCTCGTCGGTGGCCTTCGGGTACATTTCCTTCAGCCTCTGAGTTGCATAGAACCTCACAGTTTCCATGTTCAGAAAGAACTTCGCAATCTTTGTTTCATCGGGACGCGCGCATTTCGATGCGATCGCTTTGGAAATCATGAACTGGTCGAGGATGGTCAATATGTCGATTTTCGACTCTGCGCTTGCGGGCGCCACCAGGGAAAGGGTCGTCAGGACGGCGATAAGCAATCTCACCATGCAGTTCCTCGTCACGGGCCGGACGGAATCACCGCCCTCTCGCGGTGTGAAGATGTGGTTATCACAGCCTGATGGCCCAATCGAGCGGGGTGAGGGGTAGCCGGCGGATTAGAACGTCGCTCAAAAGAAAAAGGCGCGGTCTGAACCGCGCCTCCGGTCTTGTCGTCATCTCTCAGCGGAAAGATCCGCTTAAGCCTCGCGGCGACGATTGCGCTGCTGGTTTGCGGGGCGGGAGCCGCCCGGCTTGCCTTGACCGGCATTGGCGTGGCCGCCGGGGCGTCCGCCGCCATTGCCCTTGCGATGGCCCTGCTTCTGGGCGGGACGTCCGTCGCCATGGGCCGAACGTGCCTCGCCTTCATGCTTGCTGCGGCCCTGGCCCTGATGGTTGCGGTTGTTGCCGCCGCCACCGCCGCCGCCACGACGCTGCGGGCGGGCCGGACGGCTGAGGTTTGCCGGCGCTTCGCCGCTTGCGACCGGGATTTCGATGCCCATCAGGCGTTCGATGTCGCGCAGTAGGCGGCCTTCGTCCGGGCCGCAGAAGGCAATGGCGATGCCGTCGCGGCCGGCGCGCGCCGTGCGGCCGATGCGGTGCACGTAAGCGTCCGGAACTTCCGGCAGGTCGTAGTTGAAGACATGGCTGACGGCCGGAATGTCGATGCCGCGGGCGGCAACGTCCGTGGCGATCAGCGTCTTGAAGGCGCCGTCACGGAAGCCCTTGAGCGCGCGTTCGCGCTGGCCCTGGCTCTTGTTGCCGTGGATCGAGGCGACCGAGAAGCCGGTGATGTCCAGGTGCTTCATCAGCTTTTCCGCGCCGTGCTTGGTGCGCAGGAAGACAATCGAGCGGCCATCCGGATTGTCCGCCAGGATCTTCTTCAGCATTTCAGTCTTGTGGTTCTGGCCATTGACGAAATGCACGTACTGCTCGACCTTGTCGGCGGCCTTGCCGGGAGGTGCGACTTCCACCTTGACCGGGTCGGTCAGGAAGCTTGCGGCGAGGTCGGCGATGGTCTTCGGCATGGTGGCCGAGAAGAGCAGCGTCTGGCGGTCCTTCGGTACCATGCGGGCGATCTTGCGCAGGTCGTGGATGAAGCCGAGGTCAAGCATCTGGTCGGCCTCGTCGAGCACCAGATGGGTGATGTCGCGCAGCGTCACGGCCTGGCGCTCGATCAGGTCGAGCAGGCGGCCGGGGGTGGCGACGAGAATGTCGGCGCCGCGCTCGAGCTGGAACTGCTGCTTGTTGATCGAGGCGCCGCCGACGACCTGAATGATCTTGAGCGGGGTCTTGCGCACGAAGCTGCGCAGGTTGTCGCCGATCTGGTTCACCAGTTCGCGGGTGGGGGCGAGGATCAGCACGCGCGTCGAGCGCGGCTTCGGCCGGTCGCCGTTCGTCATCAGCATTTCGATGATCGGCAGGCCGAAGGCGGCCGTCTTGCCGGTGCCGGTCTGGGCGAGGCCGACGAGGTCGCGGCCCTGGAGCACCAGCGGGATGGCCTGCTCCTGAATCGGCGTTGCGGTTTCGAAACCAATGGTCGAGAGCGTCGAGACGATCTTGTGCGACAGGCCGAGGTCATGAAAAGTGGTCAAAGTCTGTACCTTTCGGGGGCGCCACGAGCCATCGGACTGCATCGCGTTCTGCGGTGCTGTCTGTTCGTGGCGTCAAGAACCCCGCGTGAAATGGGAACTTGTAAGTTGGAAAAAGCTTTCCAGCGCATGCACCGCTCGTGCGGCCGTTATCCATAACCTGCGCCTTGCCTTCTTCGCGTCTCAGTTGTCGCTGGGCACGCTCACGCGGCGGCCGGAAGGGGAAAGCTGTTCCTGCAAATGGCTCTTTTCCTTCTGAAAGTCAAGAAATGTTTTTGCAATGCAGCGAAGACGTCAGAAGCGGATGGTGACGCGAAAGCCGCCCGCCGCAACGTTTTCGGCCTCGATGTCGAGGCCGTAGACGTCCGCGATATCACGGACGATGGCAAGCCCGATGCCGGTGCCGGGCGTCTTCAGGTCGAGCCGCGTGCCCCGTTGCATGATGGTGCGGAGCCCGGCGGGATCGGCGCCGGGGCCGTCGTCCTCGATGGTGAGGACCGGTCGTCCGTCCCGACTGGCCGACATGACGCGAATGCGCGAGCGACCCCATTTGACGGCATTATCGAGGATGTTGCCCAGCATCTCCTGCAGGTCGAGGGGATCGACGCCGACCGCAATGCCGGGGGCGACCGCGATGTTCCAGTCCAGCGCCTCGCCGCGCGGGGTGCGCTTCAATGTTCGCACGATGACGCCGAGCGAGGCGGCGAGGTCGGCATCGGACTTGCGCAGTTCTGCGCTGGCCGCGATGCGGCTGCGGGTCAGTTCATGCTCCACATGCGCTTTCATCACGCCGGCGAGGTGGGAGAGTTCGTCGGCGATTTCCGTCTCACCGCGTTGCCGGAGCGTTTCGGCATCGTTCGACAGCACCGTGAGCGGGGTCTTCAGGCCATGGGCGAGATCGGCGGCGCGCGCCTTTGCCTTGTCGATCAGGCGTGACTGGGCGTCGAGCAACTGGTTGACGGCGGCGACGACGCCGCGCAACTCGCGCGGAAAGGCGCCGGTCAGCCTTTCCGCCTTGCGTTCGCGGATGCGGTCCAGGCCCTCGCTGACCGAGGAGATCGGCCTGAGGCCGTAGGTGAGCTGGGCCAGCGACGCCGCGATCAGGAAGACGGCGAGCGCCACCATGTAGGGAATGATGTCGAAGGCGAAGGCGCGGCGCGCATCGGCGACGACCGCGCCGTCGATGGCTGCGGCAACACGGATCGCGCGACGTCCGTCCGGGGCGGCGAAGATAATCTTGCGTTCCTGCACGATCAGGTCGGTGCCTTCCGGTCCCGGTAGCCGGTAGCGGTGGATATTGCCGGTCTCCTGTTCGTCGTCAGGCAGGGGAAGCGAATAATCCCAAAGGGATGCGGAGCGCAGCTCACCTTTTCTGGCATCGTCTTCCACCTGCCAGTAAAGACCGCCATAGGCTTCCTCGAAGCGGCGGTCCACCGGCCGTTCCGGAAGGAGCAGGGCGCCATCCGCGGCAAAGCGCAGTGCGCCGGCGATGTTGTCGATGTGGCCGGTCAGCTCGTGGTCGATGCGGGTTTCCAGGTTGCGGGTGAAGAGCGAGACCAGCACGACGCTCGCCATGGCCAGAGCCAGCACGACGCTGACCAGCGAGACCAGCAGGAAACGACCGCGGATCGACTGCATCATCCGTCGCTTCCGCCGATCCGGTAGCCATAGCCCCGCCGGGTGGTGATGACGTCCTTGCCGAGCTTGCGGCGCAGGCGTCCGACGAGCACTTCGACGGAATTGCTGTCGCGCTCGAAGTCCTGCGCATAGAGCTGTTCCGTCAGTTCCATCTGGGAAACGCTGCGCTCCTGGTTGTGGGCGAGGAAGGCGAGGCAGCGATATTCGAGCGGCGTCAGGTCGACAGGCATGCCGTCGAGCATCACCGCCTTCGTGCGGGTGTCGATGGACAGGCCGCCGATGGTGATGACCGGGTTGGCCTGGCCGGCGCTGCGGCGAATGATGGCACGCAGCCTCGCCAGAAGCTCGGCCATCTGAAAGGGCTTGGTCAGGTAGTCGTCTGCGCCGGCGTCGATGCCTTCCACGCGCTCCTGCCAGTTGCCGCGTGCCGTAAGAATCAGCACCGGCGTCGTGCGGCCCGAGCCGCGCCAGCGTTTCAGCACCGAAAGGCCGTCCATTCCCGGCAGGCCGAGATCGAGTACGATCGCGGCGAAATCCTCGCCGTCGCCGGTGAACCAGCCGGCTTCGCCGTCCTTTTCGTGCACGACCATGAAGCCCGCCCGCTCCAGATTGGCGATCACGTCGCGGGCGATCAGCATGTCGTCTTCGATCAGCAGGATTCTCATTCCTCGTTCTCGATCTCCCGTATCAGGCCGGAGGCTGCATCGATCTCGACCTCCACCAGCCGCCCGTCGGCGCTCAGGACGCGGAACTCGTAAATGAATGTCTTGCCCTTCCGGCCGATCTCCGTCGAGACGATCTTGCCGCTGACGCGGGACAGAACGATGCGGCGAAGCTCCGCCAGCGACTTGATCTCGCCCTTTTCCACGCTTTCGCGGATGCGGTCCCGGTCGTCGTCGGTATCGGCGTGAAAGCGATCCTCATCGGCGAGGGCCTCGGCGGGATGGCCGAGGACGAGACCCGGCAGCAGCAGGCATGCCGCCGCCATTCCGACCACCCATCCCGAACCTGCCCCGAACTTGCCCTTCATCCATCCTCAATATCATCCGGAAGCTGAAATTTCGCTGACATTCTTCGTCAGCTATCGCTCAGCGCCCTTCGACTAGCTTGCCGCCAACGGTTCGGAGCAATGGTGCCCGACCGGGTCAGTGAAGGATGTTATCCGATGAAGAAGATTCTTGTTACCACCCTGCTCGCAGCCGCTGTCTTCGGCGGTGTCGCCCACGCCGAAGAAGAGGGCAAGTGCGGTTCCGTTCCGCAGGACAAGTGGATGAGCACGGATGCGATGAAGGCCAAGGCGACCGAACTCGGCTACGATGTCCGCCAGGTCAAGGTCGAGGACGGATGCTATGAAGTCTACGGCATCAAGGACGGCAAGAAGGTCGAGGTGATCTTCAATCCGGAAACCGGCGTTCAGGTCGGCGCAGACGGAGACGACTGATGTCGGACGCTGCTGAGCAAATGCCCGGCGCCGTGACCGGCCGCGATATGCGGCCGGCGCGGGTCAAAGTCTGGGACCCTGTCGTGCGGCTGTTCCATTGGTCGCTGGTCGGTTTCTTCGCCTTTTCCTTTCTCACGGGCGACGAATGGAAGTCGGCGCACATCGTTTCCGGCTATATCATCGGCGGCCTTGTCGCCATCCGCGTCCTGTGGGGCCTTTTCGGTTCGGAACATGCCCGCTTCGTGAATTTCATCTACAACCCGTTCACCGTGTTGCGTTTTCTCGCGGAAACGGCCGGAATGCGGGCGAGGCGTTACATCGGCCATAATCCCGCCGGCGGCGCGATGGTGATTGCGCTGCTGCTCATGATCTCCGGCATCGTTGCCACCGGTTACATGCAGACCACCGATGCCTATTGGGGCGTCGAATGGGTCGAAGACGCCCACGAGACGCTGGTCTATGCGACGCTCGGACTGATCGCCCTGCATATCGTCGGCGTGGTGCTCGCCAGCATAGAGCATCGGGAAAACCTGGTGCGGGCCATGGTCACGGGCTGGAAGCGTCGCGACTGAGTTTTCAGGCCGGCAACGGTTCTGGCGTGAACACGGTCGGGAAGAAAATCCGGACGGCGGGAGCCGCCCGGATTTTCCGTTATGCGGGAGTCCGTTAGCGATCTTCCTTCATGTCGAGATGAAACTCGGCTGAAGCGAGCGGGGAGCCGTTCACCAGCAGCTCCAGCCGGTGAAGGCCGGGATAATAGACGCGCGTGGTGATCGGGCGGAAGGCATGACGCCGGTCGAGGTCTGCGGCTTCGTCCGGCCCTATCGTCAGGCTTGTGCCCTTGAACACTTTCGGTGAGAGCGAACCGTCCTTCTTGCGGTGATGGATCGCATAGTCGATCAGCAGGCGCTGGGCCTTGTCCGAGCCGTTCGAAAGCCGGACGGCGAATTCCAGCGTTCCTGGAAATGCGATCGTGGTTTGCTTCAGCGACAGGCCGGCTTTGATACCCTCGGCGGTCTCGAAGCCGAAGCTTGCAAGCACTCCGGCGTGCCCCTTCTTGACCAGCGTCCGCGACGCGTGTCTGAGCAGCCAAAGCCGTTCCGCCGAGGCATCCTGCCGGTGTCGGGCGACGAAATCGGCCACCAGATCGGGGTGGTCCTTGGCGATGTCGTTGAGGCTGTTTGCCACCGAGCGGCGGACGTAATCCTCCGGATCGTCGAGCAGCGGGATCAGGATCGGCATCAGGGGCGATGGATCGCGGATCAGTTCCGGCAAGCGCATGGCCCAGGGCAGGCGAGGGCGGGTGCCTTCGCTTGCGAGACGCCGCACGTGATGGTTCGGATCGGAGATCCAGCCGGTAATGATCGCGAGCGCCCGCTGACGCTCGGCGGCGATGAAGGGGCGGATGCCGAATTCCGCGGTGAAATGCGGCGTGATCGCCTTCAGGAGATCGAGCGAGGTTTCGAAATGCGCAAGGCCGTTCGCGCCGATATACTGGTTGAAAGCCAGCAAGGCCCAGCCGCTCAGGCCGGGGCGATTGTTATCTGGCAGGCAGTCCCTGAGGATGGAGGCGCTTCTCGCAAAGTCCTGCGGCAGCAGCCGGGTCATGGCGGCCGCGACCGACTGGCTGCGCTGCATCAGTTCGAGGTTGTCGAAATCCGGCAGGATTTCCGCAAGGAAGGCTTGGCGGTCGAATTCCGGCCAAGCCCGCGCCAGCGCCGCGGCGGTCTCGCGGACAACGGTCTCTCCGATCAGGTTTTTCAACGGTTCGGGCATGGCTCTCAGACGTCGTGGCGGGTGTGAAAATGCTGCATCAGGGAGACGGAGGCAATCGCCGCCATGTAAGGCGCGAAGGCCGGGTCGGTCCGCACTTTCTCCGCCGCGGCGTCGGCTGCTTCCCGGCTCGCCCATTCCACGATGTCGGCGATCTGATCCGGTCGGTCGCTGGCAGAAAGCGCCTGCCAACTCACGAAGCCAGGGTAGTGGCGGACGGCTTCCATCGCGGCTTTTCGTGCCCTTTCCGCCTGCTCTCCATCGGTGACGGTACAGATGGCGATTTCGAAGATGGTGGTCTTGCTCATGGAATGCTCCTCGCTTGTCGATACGCTTGACCTATCACACAGCTCCTGACAGCCTTATGGCCACTGCCATCATCGAGGCTCGATCATGCGTCCCGCCGACCGCCTGTTCCGGATCATTCAGCTGATGCGCTCCACGGGGCGCGCCATGACGGCGGACGAGATTGCCGCGAAGATGGAGGTGGCGCCGCGCACGATCTATCGCGACATGCAGCACCTGATGGCCTCGGGCGCACCAATCGAGGGGGAACGGGGGGTGGGGTACATGCTGCGGGAGGCCTTCGACGCGCCGCCGCTGACCTTCACCTTCGAACAGCTCGAGGCATTGGCCTTCGGCCTGCGGGCGGCGCAGATGCTCGGCGATCCGCGGCTCGGCCAAGCCGCGCGCGAGGCACGCGAAAAGATCCTCGGTCTCCTGCCGGCGGAGCATGCCGCGCGACTGGCGAGCGCCCAGATCCACGCCTTCCGTTCCGCGGCGCAGCCCGCGCCTCCGGCCTGCCTCGGAGATATCAGGGGCGCGCTTTCTGCGCGGCGCAAGGTATGGATGTCCTACCATGCTCTGACGGGAGAGCGCAGCGAGCGGACCGTCCGGCCGCTGGCGCTCAGCGCCTTCGGCGGGCTGTGGCTGATGACGGCATGGTGCGAGAAGCGTTGCGACTTCCGCGATTTCCGCCTTGACCGGGTTGAGGCGTGGAAGGTGCTGGCCGAGCGGTTCGAACTCGAACCGCACCAGACATACGACGTCTATCTGGAGCGCCTGCAGGCCGGCTGATCAGAAGTCGGTTGCCACGCCGCCTTCCGCCTTGCGCTTCGCCACGAAGGCGTCCAGCTCCTCCTCGATTGCCGGATCGAGCGGCGGACGCTCGTAGCGGGCGAGCGCTTCCTTGTAGATGCGGTTGGCGTGGTCGTAGGTGGTCGGCCGGCCGGCCTCCGTCCAGGTCTCGTAGTTGCGCCAGTCGGAAAGCAGCGGCGAATAGAAGGCGCTCTCGTAGCGGGCAAGCGTATGGGCCGTGCCGAAGAAGTGCCCGCCGGGGCCGACGTCGCGCACGGCGTCGAGCGCCAGCGCGTCGGGGCTGACATCGAGCGGCGTCAGAAATTCGGCGACCATCTGCAGCATGTCGACGTCGAGGATGAATTTTTCGAAGGAAGCGGTGAGGCCGCCCTCCGTCCAGCCGGCGGCATGCATGATGAAATTGCCGCCGCCCTGCGTCAGCGCCCAGAGCGACAATGCCGATTCGTAGGCCGCCTGCGCGTCGAGTGTGTTGGAGGCATTGGTGTTCGAGGTGCGGTAGGGAACGCCGTAGCGGCGGGCGAGCTGGCCACCGGCGATCACCGCTTTCATGTATTCCGGCGTGCCGAAGGCCGGTGCCCCGGTCTTCATGTCGACATTCGAAGTGAAGCCGCCATACATCACCGGCGCGCCCTTACGCACCATCTGGGTGAAGGCGATGCCGCACAGCGCTTCGGCGTTCTGCTGAACGAGCGCCCCGGCAATCGTCACCGGCGCCATGGCGCCGGCGAGCGTGAACGGTGTCATGACGACCACCTGGTTGCGCGACGACATCTCGATGATGCCCTGCAGCATGGGGCCGTCGAGTCTCAGCGGCGACGACGAATTGATGATGGTGAAGAGCGACGGTTCCCGCTCCATCTGTTCCGCTGTGATGCCACGGGCGATGCGGGCGATCTCCAGCCCGTCGAGATTGCGCTGGCGGCCGAGCGAATAGGCGTGAAACGGCTTGTCGGTGAGCTTTGCCAGATCCGACAGGCAGTCGAGGTGGCGGATCGAGGCGTGGATGTCGACCGGTTCGACCGGATAGCCGCCGGTGGTGTGGATGATGTCGTAATACTGCGCGAGCTTGACGAGCTTGCGGTAGTCTTCCTGGTTACCGGCGCGACGGCCGCCTTCGCGATCGGCGACGAAGGGGGCGGATGCGATCTGGGCGAAGACGAGATTGTTGCCGCCGATTGCGACATTGCGGGCGGGGTTGCGGGCATGAAGCGTGAATTGCGCCGGCGCCGATGCGATCATCTCCATGATGAGGCCGCGATCGAAGCGGACGCGCTCGGTTCCCTCGCTCACCGAGGCTCCGGCCCGGCGCATGATCTCGCGGGCCTCCGGCAGAATGATGTCCATGCCGATTTCCTCGAGAACGGTCAGCGAGGCCTCGTGGATATCGTCGAGCGTCTGGGGGGCGAGAAGCTCCGTCTTCGCAAGCCGGTTGACGAGATTGCGATATTTCGGCGCTGTCGCGGGCCGTTGACGTTCCGCGCCGCGCCCGCCGCTGCGACGGCGGCGTTCGCCCTGTCCGGAGAGGCTTTCAGTCTGGGGCAAGGCAGGCGGTGTAATGTCGCTCATGGTTCATCCACTTTGTCATCCTCGACATGGATACTATCCGGCTTCCTGCCGGAGATGACATAGCCAATTGCGACGAATGGCCGGCTTAACTGGAACAATGGCCATGTCGTATCGGGGCAGGAGGAACATGGACGGGCGATTGGGGTTTTGGTGGTCAGCGTCACGCAGGCTATGGCGCTTACCAAGCGTTTACCATTCGGGGGGCATGGTCATTTCGTGAGTGAATTCTTGAATACGGGTGGCGATTTGCTGAGACTAGCCTGCGAGAAGATCGCCGAGCTCGACGTGCCGGCCTTCGTCAAGGACAGCGAGTTGCGCTATGTCTCGGTCAACGAGGCCTATGCCCGGTTCATGCGCGTCAGCCCGCAGGCGATTGCCGGCAAGACCGACCAGGAAGCTTTCGGACGTTCCGAATATCTCGATAGAAACGACCGCGAGAGACGCGCCCTGGTCTTCGGCGAGGAAGAACGCGCGCTGGTTGACAGCCCCGGCGGTTCCGAGCGGGTCGCCTTGAAGGTCGAGCGATTTCTCGACGATGACGACAGCATCTTCCTGTTCGGCATGGCCGAGGAGCTGCCGAAACGGATCGTGCGCGAGCAGGGGCCGAAGGAGACGGTGCCGCCGACGACCGACAGGGCGGAGCTTTTCCGCATGGTTCTCGAGGATTTGCCGACGGCGACCTTCGTTCGCGACAGCGACCATCGCATGGTTTTCGCCAATGACGCCTATGCGGCGATCGTGAACATCGACCGGGCCGATCTCGTCGGCAAGGACGAATGGGAAACCTTCGGCAACAGGGGCGGCAGCTATCATACCGAAAACAGCGAGGTGCTGCAGGGCGGCAAGGTGCTGCAGACGGAGCAGGTTTTTCGCTTCGTCGACGGCTTCGAGCTGCCGGCGATCACCCGCAAGAACAGGATCACCGCCAGCAACGGCAAGCACTACCTCGTCGGCTCGATCACCGACACGACCGCGACGAAGCGGCGCGAGCGGGAACTCATCGAGGCGCGGGCCGAAGCCGAGGAACTCCACAGCCATCTCGAGAGCCTGCTGAAGTCGCTGCCCGTCGGGGTGATGATCCTCGACGATGCGCTCACGATCGAATACGTCAACGACGCTTTCTGCGACATGCTGGACGCCGAGGATGGCTATCAGCCGGTGGGGCATTCGTATCGGGCGTTTCTGGAGTATAATTTCAGCCGGGGACGGTATGGAGATACCGCGCTGGTGGATGTCGAGGCGATCTACCAGGCGCGGCTTTCCCAGTTCGGCGAGGATGGAAACAGCGTCGTCTCGCAGGCGGAAACCCCCAACGGACGCATCCTTGCGATCAGGAGCCGGCGGCTTGCCAACGGCAAGATCCTGGTGACCTATTCCGACGTCACGGAACTGCACCAGCGCGAACAGGAGAGTATTCTCTATCGCACGGCGATCGAGCACCTGCCCGTTCCCGTCTTCATCCGTGACAGCGACAGGCGGCTCATCTTCGCCAATGCCGCCTACGAGATGATGCAGGGCAGGCCGCGGGACGAATTCTACGGCATGCGCGAGGACGAGATGTTTCCGCATTCCGGAAAGCAGCTTCGTGCTGAAAACGAAGAGGTGCTTGCGACAGGCACGAGCTTCGAGCGACCGCAGGATATCATGTTGCCGGGAGAGCGGCCGGCATCGGTCATCACGCGGCTCAACCGCATCGTGACGCCCGACGATCATCGCTACCTCGTCGGCTCGATCACCGACGTCACCCTGCTCAAGGTCCGTGAGCGGGAACTCATCGAGGCCCAGCGACGCGCCGAAGAGCTTTACGACGACCTGCTCAGTGTCTTCCGCATCATGCCGGTCGGCGTCGCGATCCTCAATCGCGACATGATCGTCGAATTCGTCAATGAAAAATGCTCGACGATCTGGTGCTGGCCGAAGGACGTCCCGCTCGAGGGCATGTCCTTCCGGTATTATTGCGAGATCAACCGCGAGCGCGGCTGGAGCTGGCCGGACGTGGAGTTCGAGGAAGGCTACCGGCAGCGGGTCGAGCTGTTCCGCAACCTGCAGGGATCGGTGGTTCGCGACCTCGTCTACGACGACGGCAAATACGTGCTGAGCACGGTCACCCGGCTCAATGACGACCGGATACTGCTGACCTATTCCGACCTGACGGAGATACGCCAGCGCGAGCTCGAAATCGGCGAAGCGCGGGACCAGCTTGAACGGCTCGGCCAGTTCATGAAGGATGCCACCCGGGTGATGTCCCAGGGGCTCGTTGTCATCGAAGACGGGGTCATCATCGAGAGCAATGACGCGCTCGTCCGGATTCTGGGCGTGCCGCCTGTCTTCATCGAGAAGGGGCAGAGCTGGCACGCGTGTTTCGCCTATTGCGCCAAGCGCGGCGATTTCGGGCCGGACGCGATGTCGGTTCTCCGGGAATGGCAGGAGAAGGTGCGTTCTGCCAGCGGCTTTTCCACCACCTTCCTGGCCGACGGCAAGACCTGGGTGCAGATGGAAGCGACCGTCAGCGGCCACGGCCACTGGATGATCGTGCTGACGGATGTCACGGAAATCAAGAGGGGCGAGGAGGAACTGAAGGTTCTTCTGGCGCGCAGCGAGGCGGCCGACAAGGCGAAATCCGAATTCCTCGCCAATATGAGCCACGAAATCCGCACGCCGATGAACGGGGTTCTCGGCATGGCGGAACTTCTTGCCAAATCCGCGCTCGACACGCGACAGAAAACCTTCGTCGACATTATCGTCAAATCGGGCAATGCGCTTCTCACGATCATCAACGACATCCTCGATTTCTCGCGGATCGACGCCGGTCAGTTGCAGCTGCGCAAGACCTCCTTCGATCCCGTCGAGGCGATCGAGGATGTGGCGACGCTTCTGTCTGCTTCCGCTGCCGAAAAGGACATCGAGCTTATCGTGCGCGGCGATGCGACGGTCGGCCATCAGGTTATCGGCGATGCCGGCCGCTTCCGGCAGATCGTCACCAATCTTGTCGGCAATGCGATCAAGTTCACCGAAAAGGGGCATGTGCTGATCGCGCTCTCGAGTGAGCCTCTGGCCGAGGGGCGCACTTTGCTCTCGGTGCGGATCGAGGACACCGGCATCGGCATTCCCGCGGAAAAGCAGGCATCCATCTTCGAAAAATTCTCGCAGGTCGACACCTCGTCGACCCGCCGGCATGAGGGAACCGGTCTCGGACTTGCGATCACGGCCGGCCTCGTTGCGCTTTTCGGCGGGCATATCGAAGTGGAGAGCGAACTCGGCCACGGTTCGGCGTTCACCGTCAACCTGCCGCTTGCCGTTGCAAGCGAGCGCCGCAAGCATGCGGGCATGCCGGTCAACGTCAAGAACGCCCGCGTGCTCGTGATCGACGACAATGCGGTCAACCGGCAGATCCTGACCGAGCAGATGGCGATGTGGGGTTTCGACAGTCTTGCCGTCGAGAGCGGTTCGGCTGCGCTTGCGATCCTGGAGGAAGCGGCCCAGGTCGGCATCGTCATCGATGCTCTGGTCATCGACTATCAGATGCCGGTAATGAACGGGGTTGAGGTCGCCCGCCTCATCCGCGCCGACCGCCGTTTCGACGCCAGCGCGATCATCTTCCTGACTTCGATGGACATGATCGGCGACGAGCGCATCTTCCGTGAACTCAACGTTCAGGCGCATCTGATGAAGCCGGCGCGCGCCAATCTCCTGCGCAACGCGATCATCGACGTGGTTCGCGCCGCGCGGCTCAAAACTCATGCCGGACGCTTCATGGCGCCACCGCCTTCAACGGGTTCCCTGGCCTTGCAGGAACAGGGTTCCCCGCAAGCCCAGGTCTCTTCGCCGACGCGCAGCGCGGAACGGCCGGTTTCGGCGAGCGCCTGCGATGTGCTGATTGCGGAGGACAACGAGGTCAATCAGATTGTCTTCCGCCAGATCATGCAGACGACGGAGCTGTCCTATCGGATCGTCGATAATGGCCGGGACGCCATCGACGCATGGCGGAGCCTTTCTCCCCGCCTGATCCTCATGGATGTCTCCATGCCGGTCCTGAACGGCCATCAGGCGACGCGCGCCATCCGCGAGGAGGAGCGTGCGCTTGGCGACGGTCGCCATGTGACGATCATCGGGGTCACTGCCCATGCACTCGATCTCGATCAGGACCTCTGCCTTGCGGCGGGCATGGACGATTACCTGTCCAAGCCGATCAGCCCGGAGCAGATGCAGCAGAAGATCGGCCAGTGGCTGGGGTCACAGCCGCGCGGCGAGCTAGAGGCCGGGGAATGAGCCGGGCTGGTCGACCGGCCTGATACCGCAGAGCATTTCCCGCTTGCCGGCGAAGCCTTTCCTTCTTTCCACGGCGAAGCCGGCTCCTGCCAGATTGCGGCGGACGAAACCGGCTGCCGCATAGGTCGCGAAGCTGCCGCCAGGTGCGGTGTGATCGAAAACCGCCTGCATCAGTTCCGGGGACCACATGGCCGGATTGCGGGACGGCGCGAAGCCATCGAGGAACCAGGCGTCGAAGACGAGCGTGCTGTCCATGAGGCTGCGCAAAGCGTCGCCGCAGAAGACGGTCAGGCGGGTCTGTTCGTCCAGCGGAAGGTCCACCACGCCTTCGGGCGTCTGCGGCCAGAGGGACGCAAGTCTTTTGCGTTCCGCGTCGATTTCCGGCCAGCGGGAGAGCGCGCGGTCCAGTTCCTCGGCCTTCATCGGGTAGAGTTCGAAGGAGACGAAATGCAGGGCCGATTCGGCGGTCCGGGTCTCCTTCCATTGCCGCCATGTCTCGCAGGCGTTGAGGCCGGTGCCGAAGCCGAGTTCGCCGATGCGGAAGGTTCCGGGTCCAGCCCAGCGGGTGGGCAGGCCGTTGCCGCTCAGGAAGACGTGGCCGCATTCCAGCCGGCCGTCGGTCTGGCAATAAAAGTGATCGCCAAAGGCGGTCGAATAGGGCATATCGCCGTCGTTCCAGGTGAGGCTCTGCCCCTGGCCTGCGTCCGGCCCTTCGGTCGACGATATCGTGTGGGAAACTGTCATGACGAAAGCGGATAGCGCCGCGCGGCAATCAGGTCAATTATCCGCCGACCTGTTGATCGTGGGTGGCGGCATCATGGGGCTCTGGGCCGCGCTCCATGCGGAACGGCAGGGTATCGATACCATTCTCCTCGATGAGGGAGCGCTCGGTCGCGGTGCAAGCGGCGGGCTGCTGGGCGCGCTGATGCCCCACATGCCCGATCGCTGGTCGGAGAAGAAGCAGTTGCAGTTCGATGCGCTCCTTGGCCTGGAAGAGGAGGTGAGGCGTCTCGAGGCCGAAACCGGTCTGTCTGCCGGCTATCGCCGCAGCGGCCGGCTGATCCCGCTGCCGAAGCCGCATCTGAGGGTAATCGCCGAGCGCCACGGCCGGGATGCGGAGGCGCACTGGCGTGTCGGGGCCCGCTCCTTCTCCTGGTTGCCGCTCGATGCCTCGCCGGCCGGCAGCGACTGGCCGGCGGCGGAGTTCATGGCGGCGGGCATCGTTCACGACACCTTCGCCGCGCGGGTCTCCCCGCGTGGCATGACCGGGCTGCTCGCCTGCCGGCTGAAGACTGCGGCGAATGTTCGCATCGTCGAGAATTCCGGTGCCGCCCGGCTCGATGCGGGGAGCGGTTCGGCGCAACTTGCAGATGGCCAGACAGTCGCCTTCGGGCATTGCATCATCGCCGCCGGGTACAGGTCCTTCCCCATGCTGCAGGCGCTTGGAGCGCCGCTTGCGCAACCGCTCGGCCAGCCGGTCAAGGGACAGGCGGCCTTGCTCAAGGGGGATATCGATCCGACGCTGCCGCTGCTTTATCTCGACGGCCTCTACATCGTGCCGCATGAGGGCGGCCTTGCGGCGATCGGCAGCACCAGCGAGGACCGGTTCGACGATCCCGCCGCGACGGACGACCAGCTCGAAGGGCTGATCGGACGGGCGCGGGCGCTTGCACCTGCTCTTCGCGATGCCGAGGTGATCGAGCGGTGGGCCGGTCTGCGGCCCAAGGCGATCGATCGCGACCCGATGGTCGGCCCGCATCCCGATTGCCCGCGCATTCATGCGCTGACCGGCGGCTTCAAGGTCAGCTTCGGCCTTGCGCACCGGCTGGCGGAGGCGGCGGTCGCCGGCGTCGCGGGCGGGCCGGCGGGCTTGCCTCCGTCGTTTGCGCTTGCCCATCACATTGCCGTTGCTGCTCGCAATGCGTGAGCTTCTCCCCCGGCTCCCGTCGTGATCCTGTCATGCAAATCACCTACCTCCTTGCGTGTAACGTCAATTGCTAAAATTGGCACCAGGCAAGAGGGTGAGGTATTCGCATGCGCTATGCCATATATTTCACGCCCCCTTCGGGCGACCCGCTGACGCTTGCAGCCGCAGGCTGGCTCGGGCGCAATGTCTATTCGGGCGAGGCCGTCGAACACCCCGCCTTGCGTGGCCTCGGGATGCACGAGATCGCCTTTCATACGGCGCTGCCGCGGCGCTACGGCTTCCATGCCACGCTGAAGGCCCCTTTCCATCTGCATGGCGACTTCTCCGAGCCCGCCCTGCTGCGCGAACTGATGCGCTTTGCCGGCACTCTGGAACCCTTCGACATGCCTCGGTTTGAAATCGCCCGGCTCGGCGATTTCTTCGGGCTGGTGCTGGAGCGGCCATGCCCGGCGCTCGATTATCTGGCGGCCGCGGTTGTCCAGGAGCTCGACGTCTTCCGGGCGCCGCTTACCGAGGCGGAGATCGAGCGGCGCAATCCGGAAGCATTGTCCGCTCCCCAGTTCGCCAATCTCTATCGCTGGGGCCACCCCTACGTGATGGATGAATTCCGGTTCCACATGACGCTTACCGGGCCGCTTGCGCCCTATGAATTCGCGCGGGTCGAGGATGCGCTGCGCACGCATTTCGAGCCGGTTCTCGGCGAGCCGGTGGAGTTTTCCAATCTCGCCTTGTTCATCGAGAAGGAGCCGGGCGCGCCGTTCCAGGTCCACTCCCTGCACCCGATGGGACGCATCTCGGCCCGCAAGATCGCCTGACCCCTCTGGCTTCTCAGGCAGGGGCGAGTGTCGCCAAAAAGGCAACGCCCCGCTCTCGCGTTTCCATCTCGACATCCGAGGTGCGGCTGCTTACCGTTCGCTCACGAACAAGCAGGGTGATTTGATGCAGACTGATACCTATCCGCGCGACCTCGTCGGCTACGGCCGCAACGCTCCCGATCCCAAATGGCCTGACGATGCCCGTATCGCCGTGCAGTTCGTCGTCAATTACGAGGAGGGCGGCGAAAGCTGCATTCTCGACGGCGATCCGGCATCCGAATGCCTGCTCTCCGAGATCGTCGGGGCGCAGCCCTGGCCCGGCCAGCGCAATCTCAACATGGAATCGATCTACGAATACGGTTCGCGCGCCGGTTTCTGGCGGCTGTGGCGCATGTTCACCGAGCGCGACGTGCCGGTGACCGTCTACGGCGTGACGCTTGCCATGGCCCGCAATCCGGAAGCTGTCGCCGCGATGAAGGAAGCCGGCTGGGAGATCGCCAGCCATGGCTATCGCTGGCTGGAATACAAGGATTTTCCCGAGGAAGTGGAGCGCAAGCACATCCTCGAGGCGGTGCGGCTGCACAAGGAACTCACCGGCTCGCATCCGCTCGGCATGTATCAGGGCAAACCCTCCGGCAATACGCTCAGGCTCGTCATGGAGGAGGGCGGTTTCCTTTATTCGTCAGACTCCTATGCTGACGATCTGCCCTATTGGGTGAAGGGGATCGACGGCAAACCGTTCCTCATCATCCCCTATACGCTCGAAACCAACGACATGCGGTTTGCGACGCCGCAGGGCTTCAATTCGGGCGACCAGTTCTTCACTTACCTGAAAGACGCCTTCGACGTGCTCTACGAGGAAGGCAGGGCCGGCAGCGCCAAGATGATGTCCGTCGGTCTGCATTGCCGCCTCGTCGGGCGTCCGGGCCGCGCTGCGGCGCTCGCCCGCTTCATCGATTACGTCCGCTCGCATGAGAAGGTATGGATCCCGAAGCGCATCGAGATCGCCGAGCACTGGCACAAGCATCACAAGCCGGCGTGGTGAGAGCATGGTGACGCGAGAGGATTTCATTTCCCGCTTCGGCGGCGTGTTCGAGCATTCGCCGTTCATCGCCGAGCGTGCCTATGATGCGGGCGTGATCGGGGAGCCGCTGACGGCGGCCGGCGTGCATGCGACGCTCAGCGCGCAATTTCGCGCGGCCTCGCCGGAAGAGCGGCTCGGCGTGCTGCGGGCGCATCCGGATCTTGCCGGTCGGCTGGCGATTGCCGGTGAACTGACCGAGGACAGCCGGAAGGAACAGGCCGGCGCGGGCCTCGACCGGCTCTCGCCGCAGGAACATGCGCGCTTCACCGAACTCAATTCGGCCTATACCGCCAAATTCGGTTTTCCCTTCATTATCGCGGTGACGGGACTGACCAGGGACGATATCCTCGCGGCCTTCGAGACGCGCATCGACAACGATCGCGAAACGGAGTTCGCCACCGCCTGCGCCCAGGTGGAGAAGATCGCCCATATCCGCCTTGCACACCTCTTGCCGGAGAATATCTGAAATGCCCGAAATTTCTGTCGTCGCGCTGCCCGATTTCGCAGCCGGTGCCGTCAATCTCGCCTCGGCCCGTCTCGGCGCCAAGGGTCTTTATGCCACGGACGAGTTCTTCGCGCCGCTGGACCGCATGCTGAACGACGAACCCGCGTGGTTCGATCCCGATCTCTATGACGACAACGGCAAGTATATGGACGGCTGGGAAAGCCGCCGCAAGCGCGTGCCAGGTCATGACTGGTCGGTCATTCGTCTGGCCATGCCGGGCCGGATCTTCGGTTTCGACGTCGATACCCGTTATTTCACCGGCAACTATCCGCCCTTCTGCTCGATCGAGGCTGCTTTCGTCGAGAGCGGCGATCCGACCGAAGAGACCGTCTGGACGGAGCTTTTGGCGAAATCGGCCCTCGGTCCTTCGGCGCAGCACTTCTTCGAGAATTCCGACCGCGAGAAGGTGTGGACCCATCTCAGGCTGCATATCTATCCCGATGGCGGCATTGCGCGCCTGAGGGTCTACGGAGCCGCCTTCTTCGACTGGTCGAAGGTCGGGGCGAACGAGGAAATCGACCTTGCCTATATCTTCCATGGTGCGAAGGCGCTGGCCTGGTCGGACGCCCATTACGGCCATCCGGACAAGATCCTGTCGCCGGGGCGCGGGGTCAATATGGGAGACGGCTGGGAAACCAAGCGCCGGCGCGGACCGGGACACGACTGGGCGATCATCCGGCTCGGCCATGCGGGCGTGATTGATAGCGTGCTCATCGACACGCATTTCTTCAAGGGGAACTACCCGGATACCTGCGAACTGCTGGGGGCCTATCTGCCGGATGCCGGCGATACGTTCAGCCCGGAGGAAATCGCGGCTTCGGAAACCTGGAAGCCGATCCTGCCGCGCCAGAAGATGCAGATGGACGCGGAGCATCTGTTTGCCGGCGATGCCATCGCCGATATCGGTCCCGTAACCCATGTGCGCCTTGCCATGCATCCCGATGGCGGCGTCATGCGTCTACGCCTCAAGGGCCGCAAGGCCTGAGCGACAGGGCAACAGGGCGCGCATGCTACTGCTTGCGCGCCTCTTCCGCCTCGCGGATCGCTTCCTCGTGATACCAGCTGCCTGCGCCGCTTTCGTATATCACGGGGCGTGAGCGTTCTTCGCGCTCGCGCATTTCCATCCGCATCTGAATGTTTCTCACCGGGAACTGCAGGATCTTTGCCGATTCCCGAACCATGTTCGTCGTCATGCTGCTGCCTTTCGTTGTTCATCGGTTTTCGAGCCCGATGATCGTCCCTAACAGATTTTAAGATCGAATGCACACGAAAAGTGCAAAATGCATAAATTATAGGCATTTTTGGGCCAAAAACATGCGTGAATGCGAAATCATCACGTCCGGTCACGCGGCCCATGGCACAGGAAAACACGGTATGGCTGTGCCAGGTTCCCACACAATAAGCTGAAACTGTTAAGGATTCTCGCTGTTCGCCGCCTTCTTGCCCATGCTGCGGTGCGTCATTGTGTCGGCGGGATGACGGTTTTCGTCAGTTGGCACGCTTCCTGCTTCTATCTCCGGGACTCGCCGGACAACCGGAGAATCACCCCTCTGTTGCGCTCCGTGGGCGGGCGCTTGACTGAAGAGAGACCAAGAATGACCAAGTATAAGCTCGAGTATATCTGGCTCGATGGCTACAAGCCGGTGCCGAACCTGCGTGGCAAGACGCAGATCAAGGAATTCGACAACTTTCCTTCGCTGGAAGAGCTGCCGTATTGGGGCTTCGACGGTTCGTCGACCGAGCAGGCCGAAGGCCGCAGCTCCGACTGCGTTCTGAAGCCAGTCGCCGTCTATCCCGACCCGGCCCGCAAGAACGGCGCTCTCGTGATGTGCGAAGTCATGATGCCCGATGGCGTCACGCCCCATCCGTCGAACAGCCGCGCCACCATTCTCGACGACGAAGACGCATGGTTCGGCTTCGAGCAGGAATATTTCTTCTACAAGGACGGCCGTCCGCTCGGCTTCCCGGAACACGGCTACCCGGCTCCGCAGGGTCCGTACTACACCGGCGTCGGCTTCAAGAACGTCGGTTCGGTTGCCCGCCAGATCGTCGAAGAGCACCTCGACCAGTGCCTCGAAGCCGGCATCAACCATGAAGGCATCAACGCCGAAGTGGCCAAGGGCCAGTGGGAATTCCAGATTTTCGGCAAGGGCTCCAAGAAGGCCGCCGACCAGATCTGGATCGCTCGCTACCTGCTGCTGCGCATCTGCGAAAAGTACGGCATCGACATCGAATGGCATTGCAAGCCGCTCGGCGACACCGATTGGAACGGTTCGGGCATGCACTGCAACTTCTCGACCAAGTACATGCGCGAAGTGGGCGGCAAGGACTATTTCGAACGCCTGATGGCACAGTTCGAAAAGAACCTGATGGACCACATCAACGTTTATGGCCCGGACAACCACATGCGTCTGACCGGCAAGCACGAAACGGCACCGTGGAACAAGTTCTCCTACGGCGTTGCCGACCGCGGCGCCTCGATCCGCGTTCCGCACTCCTTCGTCAAGAACGACTACAAGGGCTATCTGGAAGATCGTCGTCCGAACTCCCAGGGCGACCCCTATGCGATCGCTTCGCAGGTTCTGAAGACGATCTCGGAAGTTCCGCTTGCTGCTTCCGCAGCAGCCTGATCTTCCACGATCGACTGGTCATTGAGGCAGCGCCGGTGAAAGCCGGCGCTGTTTTCGTTTGAGGAAGCATTACGTCGCTGCGACCGGCTTTCTCGGGGCGGGCGCTTCGCCTATATTGCCCCAAACGGAGGTTCGGCCATGCGGCCATCGGAAGTGCTGGAGAAGAACAGGCAGGCGATCCGCGAGGCGACGAGGCGCTTCAACGCGGCGAACCCGCGCGTCTTCGGTTCCGTGGCGCGCGGCGAGGATCGCCCGGACAGCGACATCGACATTCTGGTCGATCCGCTGCCGGGAACGACGCTCTTCGATCTCGGTGGGCTTTTGGAGGAACTGGAGCAGATGATGAAGCCGACGCCGATCCATCTGGTGTTGCCAGGCGATTTTCCGGAAGAGGTGCGCAAACGGGTGCTCTCCGAGGCCCGACCGGTATGAAGCAGGAACGTCTCATTGGAAATCTTCGAGAGATGGAACAGGTCGCCGTCGAGACCGCCGAGTTCATGTCGGGCCTGTCTCGCGAGGTCTTCATGAACAATGTGGTGCTGCAGCGGGCACTCGGAATGAACTTGCTGATGATCGGCGAGGTCGCGAACCGTCTTACCGAGGACCACGCGGATTTTGTCGCCGATCATCCAGAAATCCCCTGGACGAAAATACGTGGGATGCGAAATCGCATCGCTCATAATTACTTCCGCATCGATCTGGATACGGTTTGGAACACTTCTGCTCTCGCCATTCCAGAACTTCTGGCGCAACTTCGCGCGATACGCAGTACTCACCCGCAAGGGGAATAGATCTTGTCCGACCTGCTTTCCGTCCAGCCTCTCACCCCCGAGGCATTCGCTCCCTTCGGGGACGTGATTTCCGCCAAGCCCGAAACCATGCGCCTTATTAACGGCGGGACCACGGAGCGGTTTCATGCGCTGTTTTCGCCAGAGGTTTCGGGCGATGGCGCGCGGGTGATCGTCAACATCTTCCGCGGCCAGCCGCGCGCCTTTCCCTATGAAATCGGCATGATGGAGCGGCATCCGCTCGGCAGCCAGAGCTTTTCGCCGCTCTCCGGCCGGCCGTTTCTCGTGGCGGTTTCGCCGGACGATGGCGGCAGGCCCGGTCGCCCGCAGGTCTTTCTGGCGCAGCCGGATCAGGGGGTGAACTATCGCCGCAACGTATGGCACCACCCGTTGATGGCGATCGGGGAAATCTCGGATTTTCTGGTTGTCGATCGCGACGGGCCGGGCAACAATCTCGAAGAATTCTTCTTCGACATGCCCTTCCTGATTCTGGAGCCCCATCCATGACCGGCCTTACCACCCACGTCCTCGATACAGCGCTCGGCAAGCCCGCCGAAGGCTTGAAGATTCAGCTGATGCGGATGGCGGGCCAGGAGGCGGAGCTTGTCACCACCGTCGTTACCAATTCCGACGGCCGCGTGGATGGCGGGCCTATTCTTTCCGGCGAGAAGTTCCGGATCGGCCAGTACGAGCTCCTGTTTCATGCCGGCGATTACCTGAAGGCGCAGGGCGCCCCCCTCACCATGCCGCCTTTCCTCGACATCATTCCGATCCGCTTCGGGATCAGCGATACCGCGGCCCATTACCACGTGCCTTTGCTGCTCTCGCCCTACGGCTATTCGACATACCGGGGTAGCTGAACCATGATCTTTGCGGCGATTGCCGATATCCATGGCAATCATCTGGCGCTGGAGGCCGTGCTGGAGGATATCCGGCGGCAGGGCATCTCGGATATCGTCAATCTCGGCGACAGTTTTTCCGGGCCGCTGAAGGCGGGCGAGACGGCGGACCTGCTGTTGCCGCTTAATGCGCTGACCGTCCGCGGCAATCACGACCGGGCGCTGGTCGACCGGCCTTATGACGAGATGGGCGATTGGGAGCAGCCGGCCTTTCGGCAGCTCAGCGCCGCGCATTTAGACTGGATACGCTCGATGCCGTTCAGCGCCGTCTATCGCGAGGAAGCCTATCTTTGCCATGCGACGCCTCGGGACGACAACACCTACTGGATGGAGACGCTGTCGCCCGGCGGCATCTTCCATCTGAAGCCACTCGAGGAGATCGAGGCGCTGGCGAGCGGCATCGAGCAGCCGCTCATCCTTTGCGGCCATAGCCATATCGCCCGCGCGGTACAGCTTTCCGACGGCCGGCTGATCGTCAATCCGGGCAGCGTCGGCTGCCCCGGTTTCGACTACGACCAGCCCTTCTACCACAAGGCCCAGCAGGGCACGCCCTTCGCTGCCTATGCGGTTCTCGAAAAGACCGGCCGCGGCTGGCAGCCCGCCTTCCGGCAGGTGCGCTACGACAATGCCGCCGCTGCCGACCTCGCCGCCGCCCATGGCATGGCCGATTGGGTGAGCGCGCTTTCCGGCGGTTGGATCGCCTGAAGAAAATTTCATTTCCCGCCGAATAGAAGCGCGCTGCCGGGTGTTCTCCTCCTGCAAGCCCGCATGACCAGGCGAGCCGGAAGCGGTGGAGGCTGGGGCATGCGGAATGTCAAACGTCGCAGCGCTCCCGTGCGTCCCGGAGGACGCGCCGCTGTAAACCGCAGAGGAACACGCCATGACCCACATACCAAGGCTTCGTCTTGCCGCCTTTTCCGTCGCCTGCCTCGTTCCCTTCGCCTTTGCCACGGTTCCGGCGCTCGCCGCAGGCGCTTACGGCGGCGGCTCGGACACGGGCTCCGGCTCCACGCCCGTCTGCAAGAAGGGCAGCGTCTACGACCGGAAGACGCAGAAGTGCGTCAAGCAGAGCGGCGCCAATCTGAGCGACGACGATCTTGCCGATTATGCCTACGCGCTGGCCAAGGCCGAACGCTATCAGGAGGCGCTTGAGGTCCTGGACACGGTGAAGGATCAGAATTCGCCGGAAGTACTGAACTATCGCGGCTATGCGACCCGCAAGCTCGGACGTCTGGATGAGGGCATCGGCTACTACCTGAAGTCCGTCGCCGCCGACCCGCAATACACGCAGGTGCGTGAGTATCTCGGCGAGGCCTATGTCCTGAAGGGCGAGATCGGGCTGGCGAAGGCGCAGTTGCAGGCAATCGCCGGACTTTGCGGCACCTCCTGCGAGGAGTACCGGGATCTCGATTCGGCAATCAATGCCGCTCCGAAGATCTGAAGGCCGGGCAGGTGACGGCCGGACCTTTTCCATGGGGCACGGCTGTCGTCTGCGGGTATCTTGCCAATGTCCAGCCTATCCTGTGATTATCCGTTGAACAGCGTCGCCCGACCGTCACAACAGCAGCGGGGGCCGTTGCCCGCGTCATCGTCGGGAGGGGAGGCTGCCATCGCAAGCGAGGCGGATGTGCGAAACGGTCTGTCGGCCAATCTGAGCCGGTTGTGGCGATATGCCTTCGTGCTGTCGCGCCGGCGGGATATGGCCGACGATCTGGTGCAGCAGACCTGCGTTCGGGCGCTGGAGCGGGCGGTGCAGTTTTCCTCGGGCTCCCGGATCGACCAATGGCTGCTTTCCATCCTGCATTCCATCTGGCTGAACGAGGTCAGGGCACAGCGGGTGCGCGAGGGGGCCGGGCTTGCCGAGGCGGCCGATGTCCTCTCCTTCGACGGCCGGGCCGAGGCGGACCGCAAGGTGATGGCCAATCAGGTGATGCGGCTGGTCGATGCCCTGCCGGAGGCACAGCGCACGGCGGTGTTTCTTGCCTATGTGGAAGGACTTTCCTATCGCGAGGTCGCGGCGATCCTCGGCGTTCCCATCGGGACGATCATGAGCCGGCTTGCAGCCGCCCGGGCAAAGCTGGCGGAAGCCAGAGGGGAGGATGTGCGATGACGCAGGACGATACCATGCCCTCGGACGAGCTTCTGACGGCCTTCATCGACGGTGAACTGGACGGCGAGGAGCGCGACCGCATCGAAACCCTTCTGGAGCATGACGAGCGCGTGGCCGCGCGGCTGGAATTCCTGACACGCGCCAACTTCGATTATCGTCACGCCTTCGCCCCGCTGCTCGGCGAGGCGCCGGTCAGGCGATTGCAGGCGATGCTCGACGATGCCGCCGCGACGAAACCGTCTAAGGCTCCCAGCAGCGGCATCAGCCGTCGCGGCCTTTTCGGCGCCATGGCCGCATCGGTGGCAGCGGGCATTCTTGCCGGCAGGACCGGCCTCGACTGGTTCGGGACGGATGAGGAGGGCGGCGGCGAATGGCGGGGCCTGGTCGCGCAGTATATGTCGCTTTACGATGCGCAGACGCTTGCCGGTGTGCTGCCGACGCCGGCGGAACAGGCGGCGGAGCTTGCAGACGTCAACCGGCGTCTCGACATGCGGATGACGCCCGCCCAGCTCGATTTCGGCGATCTCGATTACAAGCGCGCCCAGGTGCTCGCCTATGAGGGCAGGCCGCTCGCCCAGATCCTCTATCTCGATCCGGAGAGCGGGCCGCTCGCCTTCTGCATCGTCCGTTCCGAAGGAAAGGCCGCGCCGGTGCGAACAGAGCAGCGCAACGGCATGACCGTCGTTCACTGGTCCGACGGAGGCCATGGCCTGATGCTGATCGGCCATGCACCGGAGACACGCATGCTGGATCTCGCCGATGCCCTGATCGACAAGATTTCGGCCTGAGCGATGCGGATCGACCGCTTACCGCGCATGCCGGTCAGAGCGGGTTTTCCGCGATGAGGCCGCGGTCGATCTCGCCGATCCGTCGTTAGCCGCATCGCGCCATCAGAAATGCTCTCCGGATCGGAAGGGGCCAACCCTGATGCCTGCCGCGACGAGATAGGCGGTCGACCAACCGATCAGCAGAAAACCATTCACGCCCTCCAGCCCTGCCAGCATGCGCCATTCGGGGTGGGGAATGACGTCGCCGTAGCCGATGGTCGAAAAGGTGACGGTCGAAAAGTAGAGCGCTGTCGGGAAATCGCCGAGAAAACCAATCAGCCGGTAGCATAGCGCCCAGAGCCAGACCTCGGCCGTCAGCACGCAGAAGACGCCGAGAACCACCGTGTTCATGGCCAGGATGCGGCTGCGATGGGCGTGCAGGCGGATATGGGCCGTCACCCAGCTCATGGCGTGGGTCACGGCTATCAAGCCGAAAGTGTGGATGACGACGGTCAATGAAATGACCACCGTTCCGATTGCCAGATTGAGCAGGAGTTGCAGCACGTTTCGACCTGTATTCAGGCGTGGCGGCTAGCTTGCGCCCTTTACGGCATGACCCGCCACGTAGGTTTCGACCACGGAGCGGTCGTCGCCCAATGTCTGCAGCAGAAAGAGTTCTTCCGCAAGGGTTTTCACGGTCTCCATGCGCAGCGCCATGGCCGGGGTCGCTGCGGAGTCGAGAACGACGAAATCGGCGTCCGTTCCGGCGTCCAGCGTGCCGATCCGGTCTGCAAGCGACAGTGCCTCGGCATTGCCCAGCGTCATCAGATAGAAGCTTTCCAGCGGATTGAGGCGCTCGCCCTGTAATTGCTGGATCTTGTAGGCCTCGTCCATGGTCTTCAGCATGGAGTAGCTGGAGCCGCCGCCGATGTCGGTCGCGACCGCAATCCGGACCGGTTTTTCGCGGCGCTGGTAGCGCTTCATCGGGAAGAGGCCGGAACCGAGAAAGAGGTTCGAGGTCGGGCAATGGACGGCAATCGAACCGGCGTCCGAGATCGCGTCGGCCTCGCGATCGGAGAGGTGGATGGCGTGGCCAAGCAGGGTCTTGCGTCCCAACAGGCCGTAGCGGGCGTAGATGTCCGTATAGTCGGCCGCCTCCGGATAGAGCGAGCAGGTGTAATCGATCTCGTCGCGGTTTTCCGAAAGATGCGTCTGGATGTGCAGGTCTGGAAACTCCGCGGCCAACGCCTGGGTGGCGGCCATCTGCTCCGGGGTGGAGGTGATGGCGAAGCGCGGGGTGATGGCGACGTGGTTGCGGCCCTTGCCGTGCCAGTCGGCGATCACCTGCCGCGTCTCGTCATAGGCCATCTCGGGCGTATCCAGCAGGCCCTGCGGCGCATTGCGGTCCATCATCACCTTGCCGGCGACCATCAGGCTGCCGCGGCGAAGGTTTTCGGCGAAGAAGGCATCGGCCGAGGCCTTGTGCACGGAGCAATAGGCAACCGCGGTCGTCGTGCCGTTGCGGAAGAACTCATCGAAGAAATGCCGGGCGATGCGCTCGGCATGGGCGGTTTCGACGAAGCGACATTCCTCTGGGAAGGTATAGGTGTTCAGCCATTCCAGCAGGTTGGCGGCATAGGAGCCGATCACCTGCATCTGCGGAAAATGCACATGGGTATCGATCAGGCCCGGCAGGATGAGGTGCGGCCGGTGGTCGATCTCGATGGTATCGGGTGCGGCCCCGGCCTTTACGGCGGTATAATCGCCCATGGCGGCGATCCGGCCGTTTTCGATAAGCAGCGCGCCGTCGCTTTCGTAGCGGTAGCTTCCCTCGTCGCCGACACTTTCGGGCGCGCGGCGGAAGGAGAGAAGGCGCCCGCGATAAAGGGTGGTGGCTGTCATTGGCTGCTGTTCCCGGAGACCGCGCTTTCATACCAGGCGACAAGAAGCGCGCGCTCTTCCGCACTGACCTCGGTGATGTTGCCGGGCGGCATGGCGTGGGCGCGGCCGGCCTGCAGGTAAATTTCCCGGGCGTGGGCGGCGATCTCCGCGTCGCTTTCGAGTTTCACGGATTTCGGTGCCCGCGCCACGCCGTCCCAGACGGGTTCTGCCGCATGGCACATGGAACAGCGGCTGGCGACGACGTCCTTCACCGCGGGGAAATGGGCGTTGGCGGCAAAGCGCTGGTAGACGGGAGCGACCGACACTTCACCTTCCAAAACGGGCTTCTGCACGGTCGAAAGCCACATGATGACGATGAACAGGACGGTGGTGACCATCCAGGTCCAGAGAGGGCGGCCCTTGCGGGCATGGGTGGTGTTGAACCAGTGGCGGATGGTGACGCCCATCAGGAAGACCAGAGCGGCGATGATCCAGTTATAGGCGGTGGCGAAGGCCAGGGGATAGTGGTTCGACAGCATGAAGAAGATGACGGGAAGCGTCAGGTAGTTGTTGTGCAGCGAGCGCTGCTTGGCCTGCGCCCCGAGCTTCGGGTCCGGCGTGCGGCCGGCGATGAGGTCGGCCACCACGATCTTCTGATTCGGGATGATGATGAAGAAGACGTTGGCCGACATGATCGTCGCCGTGAAGGCGCCGAGATGCAGGAAGGCGGCGCGGCCGGTGAATATCTGGGTGTAGCCCCAGGCCATGACGACCAGCACGACATAGAGAAAGGCCATCAGGCCCCAGGTATTCCTGCCGAGCGGCGATTTGCAGAGGAGATCGTAGAGCACCCAGCCGATGCCGAGGGAGGCGAGCGAAAGGCCGATCGCCTGCCACTGGTCGATGTCGAGCACATGGCGATCGATCAGGAAGAGATCGGCGCCCCCGTAATAGACCACGCAGAGCAGGGCAAAACCGGAGAGCCAGGTGGTATAGGCCTCCCATTTGAACCAGGTCAGGTGTTCGGGCATCGAGGCCGGGGCAACCAGATATTTCTGCACGTGGTAGAAACCGCCGCCATGGACCTGCCATTCCTCGCCATAGACGCCCGCCGGCAGGTGGTCGCGCTTCACGAGCCCGAGATCGAGTGCGATGAAATAGAAGGACGAGCCGATCCAGGCGACGGCGGTCACGACATGCAGCCAGCGAACGGCAAAGGCCAGCCATTCCCAGGCGATGGCAAATTCATACATCGGAAATCCCTTTCTTCCCCAACCGGATACCTTGTCGAAAAAGCCTTGGGAATGAAAGAGGGCGGGGGGTGAAATCGACGCTTTCCCCGGTGAATTGTGCACCGCAAAAATCCACCCCTTACATTATCTTCTTATTCTAATGTTCGTATGCTGTTACATTGGTGTCGCAATTCCGCCGGGGAGGTGGTGTGCGTACCGGCGGAGGCCTTCATTCCATGGAGAAGCCGCCCATGCGCATGGCATTGATAATCGCCAGCATCTTGTATGCCTCTACGGTCGAAGCTCACGATGCCCATTCCGGTTGGAGCTACGATCTCTATTGCTGCAACGGGGACGACCGTGGCGGCGACTGCCAGCAGATCCCCTCGTCGAGCGTCCGGATCGTGCCGGGCGGCTACCAGTTGACGCTTGCGCCGGGCGACCACCGGCTCGTCACCCGGCGTCACATTTTCAAGCTGCCGCAGAGCACCACGCGCCGCTCGCAGGACAGCGAATATCATCTCTGCCTCTTCCCGGACGAAAACACGCCGCGCTGTTTCTATGCGCCGGATATGTCGTTCTGACGGATGCTTCCCGCGGGCGTCAGCGCAGGTCGTCCGTCGCCAATGTCTCCACGATCCAGGCATGGAAGGCCTTGATCTTCGGCAGCTTGCGCTTGCCTTCGGGATAGACGAGCCAATAGCCGCGTCCGTCGCTACCGAGAATATCGAAGGGCTGGAATAGGAGGCCCATCGCCACTTCGTTGCGGTAGAATGTCGGCGTCAGGATGCCGACGCCCTGGCCGGCAATGGCGGCGTTCGCCTCGAAGGACTGGGCGCCAAGCCGGCTGCGCGGCCGGCTTTCGAGGTCGGGATCGTCAATGCCGGCGGCGCTGAACCAGATGCGCCACCACGGGTCGCCCGGATCGATGATGCGCAGCCGCAGCAGGTCTTCCGGACGGTGGATGCCGCCGACGCTCTGCGCAAGCGTAGGGCTGAGCATGGGAGTGAAGTCGCCGCGCATCAGGAACTGGCAATGGAGGCCGGGCCAGGTGCCGTTACCGGAACGGATGGCGATGTCCGCTTCCGTGCTGTTGAAGTCGATCACCGAGGACGAGGTTTCAAGGCGTACCGCAATGTTCGGATGCCTGATCTGGAAATCGCCAATCCGCCGCGCCAGCCATTGCTGGGCGAAGGTTGCCGTCGAGTGGATGGTGAGCGTGACCTGCGCCGTCTCGCGCAGATTGGCGACCGCCTCCTGCAAAAGGCCGAGGGCCTCCGAAACCCTGGGCGCAAGGCTCGCCCCGGCTTCCGTCAAGGTGACCTGCCGTGGACGGCGCAGGAAAAGCTGTTCGCCGAGGATCTCCTCCAGCAGCTTGATCTGGTAGCTGACGGCGGTCTGCGTCATCCCGAGTTCCTCGCCCGCCTTGGTAAAGCTGAGGTGGCGGGCTGCGGCTTCGAAAACCCGCATGCCGTTCAGCGGGAAGTTGCGGGACAGTTTCATGGATGAGTCCTCTTGATCCATGCAGACGAATCTTTCGTTGGAATACCGCGATAAACGCGCGCATTCTGTCTCTCATAGATCAACTGCAATTCTTCATTGTCAACGAGGGATCGGCCATGACGTATGTTATGCCGGATGGTTTCCTGCGCTTTTTTCGCCGGAGAAACAGGTTTTCCGCATGGCTGGCGAGAGGCCTTGCCCGCTCGTGGCGCAGGCGGGAGGCCTTGTCGCAACAAGAGATGCGCGACCTCGGTCTTCTGGACGGTCGGCGGACACCCGGCCCCGAACGCGGGGATCACCGCCGCGATGTCTGGTCACGCATCGGCTGGCCGCCGCGCTATCTCTGACGACACCGGCAATGCGGCCATGAGCCATGCCTGGAAGGCGCGGATCTTCGGCAGGTTGCGCCGGCCATGCGGATAGACGAGCCAGTAGGTGTTTTCGTCGGTCCAACTGAGGTCGAAGGGCTGTATCAGGCGGCCGGAAGCCAGTTCTTCCTGCACGTAGAAGGGACTCAGCATCGCCACGCCGTGGCCTGAAAGTGCTGCACCAGCCTCCAGGTCGAGCGCGCCGAAGGCGTTGAGGCGGCGGGTCTTGCCCTGCAGGGTATCGACGCCGGCCGTCGCGAACCATACCTTCCACCTGCCGTCGTCGTCGTCGGAGATCAGCGGCAGTTTCAGGAGGTCGGCCGGTTCGTTGACGCCGCCGATGCTTTCGGCGAGGCGCGGGCTGAGCATGGGGGTGTAGGAAAGCCGGATGAGCGGATGGCAAACCAGACCTTGCCAGGGACCGATGCCGATTCGGATCGCGACATCGGCCGACTCCCGGTTGAAGTTGGTCAGTTGCGTACCACGTTGCAGGCGAACGGCTATATGCGGATATTCGAGCTGGAAGTTGCCGAGATTTCGGGCCAGCCAGTGAGAGGCGAAGGTCGGCGTCGAGTGTATCTCCAGGATTTCGTCGCCGCTGCGCCGGGCCTGGCTGATTGCATCGGCGAGCAATGTGAAGCCTTCGCTGACCTTCGGGAGCATGCGGGCGCCGGTGTCCGTCAACACCACCTGCCTCGGCTGACGCACGAAGAGCGGTTCGCCGATGTTCTCTTCGAGAAGCTTGATCTGGTAGCTGACGGCGGTCTGGGTCATGCCCAGTTCCTCGCCGGCGCGGGTGAAGTTGCCGAGGCGCGCAACCGTCTCGAAAACTCTCAGCGCATTCAGCGGAAACTGGCGGGACAACTTCATCGATAAGTCCTCTTTATGGTGCTTCGCTGAAATTGAATTGGAATTTCCCGAAAATCAACGGCATTTATTACTTCATCCATCAAACGAAACAATTGCTGTGGAGGCGACCATGCTGTCCGCAATCCGACTCGCATTTTCGCCGGAAAGTCAGTTCCTTGCCGGCATCCAGCGGTTTCTCCGGCGTCTGATTGCCGGCGGACGCATGTCCATCGACGAATTGCCCGAAGATCTGTTGCACGATCTCGGGCTGGAGAGGGACAATCTAAAGACGGACCGCCGCGAGGCCGATCGGCTGCTTTCGAACGCGCACGCCTATCGGTCGACGAGGCGTTCATCCTGACGGGCGGAAAGCCCGGCGGACGGCCGGCGGCCGAGCAGCCGGGTAACAAGCTCGGCCGTGACCAGGGCGGCAATCACCGCCGGCCGCTTGTCCTTCACCGTGGCGCCGCCGATCGGCAGCGTCAGCCGCGAGAGCCATGCGGCTTCACCCCCCTCGCGCATCAGCCAGCGGGAGAAGGTGGCCCGCTTGGTCGCCGAGCCGATCATGCCGGTATAGGCGAGATCGTCGCGGGCGAGCGCTTGCCGGGCAATCAGGAAATCGAGTGCGTGGTCATGGGTGAGGATGACGGCTGCGCCGCCCGGGCGAATGGCCGCAACCTCGGTTTCCGGCATGGGTACGTGGCGAAAGGCGACAGCCTCGGGCAGGGCACCCGCCTCGATGCTGCGGGTTTCCACCACCGTGACGTTGAAGGGCAGCGGTGCAAGGGCTGCCGCCAGCGCAAGGCCGACATGGCCGGCGCCGAAGAGGACGATATCGGGAAAGGCCTGCTGTTCGCTCGATGCCTGTCGCAGGAGCCTCTCCCTGACGCTCTCGTCCACTTTGGTGAAACGCAGCAACGTGCGGCCGCCGCAGCATTGGCCGATTTCCGGTCCGAGCGGGATATCCAGCGTTTCGTCGGCTGCTTTGCCCGCGAGCAAGGCGCGGGCGTGGTCGATGGCAATGTATTCCAGATGACCGCCGCCGATGGTGCCGAACGACCTGCCATCGGCCACGACCATGAACGCGCCGGCTTCCCGCGGGGTCGAGCCCTTTGCTTCGGCGACTTCGACGAGGACGGCGTTCGGATGGGCGGCCAGGAAAACGGAGAGGGATGGTTTGCGGGTCACGGGCGTCATGCGTGGCCACCCCCCTCTGGCCTGCCGGCCATCTCCCCCTCAGGGGGGGAGATCGGATGGTGGCGACGCTCCTGCCAAGCATTTTCCGTCGAACTCGAAAGACCTATCCCTTGCGGCAATGGCGTTTCAATTCGGTGAGACTTCGGAAGTCTGGTCGATCTCCCCCCTTGAGGGGGAGATGCCCGACAGGGCAGAGGGGGGTACCGTTCAGCCACGGCGTTCAACTCCGGTGATCCTCAGGATGTGCATGCAAACGTCTTCGATACGGTTCAGGACGTCGTCATTCGAAAATCGGACCGTTTGCCATCCCAAGCCCTGCAGAATGTCGTTACGCTGCCTGTCCCGCTCAATGGTCTGATCGAAGGTATGACTTTCACCATCTATTTCCACGACGAGCCTATGTTCCGGGCAGGCGAAATCAACGATATAGCCTGCAATCGGCATCTGCCGCCTGAATGGCAATCCCATCAAGCGATGTGCCCGCACCGCGTTCCAGAACTTCAATTCGGAAGCGGTCATCACCCTGCGCATGCGCCGGGCATTTCCGCGATTGAGATCCGGAACGCGGTAGTGTGGCATCACATTCGCTTCAACCTCTCCACTGCCATCAACACCCGTTCCGGCGTTGCCGGGGCGTCCAGTCTGGGGCAGACCTTGTAGTCGGCGACGCTTGCGACTGCCATGGAGAGCGCTTCCAATACGGAGATCGCCAGCATGAAAGGCGGTTCGCCGACGGCCTTGGAGCGGCCGATGGTGGGTTCGGCATTTTCCGACCACTCGACAAGCCGGGTGTTGAAGATCTTCGGCCGGTCGGAGGCGAGCGGGATCTTGTAGGTGGAGGGCGCATGCGTCCGCAGCCGGCCCTTGCCGTCCCACCACAGTTCTTCCGTCGTCAGCCAGCCCATGCCCTGCACGAAACCGCCCTCGATCTGGCCGATGTCGATTGCCGGGTTTAGCGACTTGCCGACGTCGTGCAGGATATCGGTGCGGTCCATCAGGTATTCGCCGGTCAGGGTGTCGATGGAAACTTCCGAACAGGCCGCGCCATAGGCGAAGTAATAAAAGGGCGTGCCGCGGCCGGCGGCGCGGTCCCAGTGGATCTTCGGTGTCTTGTAGAAGCCCGCCGCCGAAAGCTGGACGCGGGCGAAATAGGCCTGTTTGACGAAATCGGGGAAGGGGATTTCCTTCGATCCGACGCGCACGCGGTTCGGCAGGAATTCCACCTCGTCCGGCGGTACCGCGAATTTTTCGACGGCAAAGGCGACGAGGCGTTCCTTGATCTGGCGGGCGGCGTCATAGGCGGCCATGCCGTTGAGGTCAGTGCCGGAGGAGGCGGCGGTCGCCGACGTGTTCGGCACCTTGCCGGTCGTCGTCGCGGTGATCTTCACCCGTTCGACATCCACCTGGAAGCAGTCGGCGATGACCTGTGCCACCTTGGTGTAGAGGCCCTGGCCCATCTCCGTGCCGCCATGGTTCAGGTGGATCGAGCCGTCCTGATAGACATGCACCAGCGCCCCGGCCTGGTTGAAGGCGGTCATGGTGAAGGAAATGCCGAACTTGACCGGGGTGAGCGCGATGCCCTTCCTGATGACGGGGCTCGTCCTGTTGAACTCGACGATTGCCTTGCGCCGAGCCTGATAGTCGCAGGATGTCTCGAGTTCCTCCACCACGCGGGCGATGATGTTGTCCTCGACCGTCTGATGATAGGGCGTCAGAACCCGCTCGGAACCGGGTTGCCCGTAGAAGTTCGCCTTGCGGATGTCGAGCGGGTCCTTGCCGAGCGCATAGGCGATTTCCTCGATGATGCGCTCGCCGCCCAGCATGCCCTGCGGACCGCCGAAGCCGCGATAGGCGGTGTTGGAAACCGTATGGGTTTTAAGCGGTTGGGAGGTGAGTTTCACATGCGGATAGAAATAGCTCGAATCCGCGTGAAAGAGCGCGCGGTCGGTGACGGGGCCTGAAAGATCGGCCGAATAGCCGCCGCGGGCGGCGAAGTTGGCCACCATGGCATGCAGCCGGCCCTCGTTGTCGAAGGCGACGTCGTAATCCATGCGGAAGTCGTGGCGCTTGCCGGTTACAGTCATGTCCTCGTCCCGGTCGGGACGGAACTTCACGGCGCGGTTGAGCTTCTTGGCGGCCAGCGCTGCAAGGGCCGCGAACTGGTTGCCCTGGGTCTCCTTGCCGCCGAAGCCGCCGCCCATGCGGCGCACGTTGACGGTGATCGCATGGGAGGGGATGTCGAGCACATGGCCGACGATATGCTGCACTTCCGAGGGGTGCTGGGTGGAGGACCAGACGGTCACGTCCTCGTCCTCGCCCGGAATGGCGAGCGCGATATGGCTTTCGAGATAGAAATGTTCCTGTCCGCCGATCCGCATCGTTCCCTGGATGCGGTGTTCCGCCCTGGCGAGTTCTTCTTCCGGTTCGCCGCGTTTCAGCGTCATGCCGGACGTGACGAGCGGCGCGCCGTTTTCAAGCGCACCGTCGACATCGGTCCAGAACGGCAGGTCGTTGTATTCGATTTTTGCGAGACGTGCGGCACGCCGGGCGGCATCGCGCGTTTCGGCGATGACTGCGAAGATCGGCTGGCCGTGGAATTCCACCTTCGTTTCGGCAAGCAGCGGCTCGTCGTGATGGCCGCCGGAAGACACGTCGTTGACGCCGGGCACATCCTTGCCGGTCAGGACGCAGACGACGCCCGGATAGGCCTTGACCGCTGAAAGATCCATCGAGACGATTTCCGCGTGCGCACGATCCGCCATACCGAGCGCACCGTGCAGAAGGCCGGCGGGTTCGGGAATATCGTCGATATATTCGGCACTTCCGCTGACATGCTTATGAGCTGAATCATGGCGCAGCGGCTGGTGCATCGGGCCGTTGATGTATTTGTAGAGTTCGTAGCTCGCCTTATCCATGGCTCAAATTCCTGCGTCCGCTTGCCTGCCCGTCATCACGCTTCCTCCCGCTCGAAACGCTGCAGTTCCTGGGGCGTTCCCGAGGTTTCGAGGAAGAAGCGGGTCAGGAGGTTCTTTGCCGTGAGCTGGCGATAGTCCGCCGTGGCGCGCCAGTCGGTAAGCGGCTTGTAGTCCTGGTCGAAGGCATTGCGGGCTTCGGTGACGGTCGCTTGCGTCCATGGCTTGCCATAGAGGGCCGCTTCCACGGCGCGGGCGCGCTTCGGCGTTCCAGCCATGCCGCCGAAGGCGATGCGGATGCCGGTCACGCTGCCATCGTCAGCGAGCGAGAGATGGAAAGCGCCGCAAAGCGCGGAAATATCCTCGTCGCGCCGCTTGGAGATCTTGTAGACCGCATAATGGGCGTCGGCTTCCGGCCGGGGCACGAAAATGCTCTCGACGAATTCGCCGGTGCGGCGGTCCTGCTTGCCGTAGTCGATGAAGAAATCCTCGAGCGGCAGTTCTCGGCTGCCGGCCGCGGAGCGAAGCCTGACCTTCGCACCCAGCGCGATCAGGGCGGGCGGCGTGTCGCCGATCGGCGAGCCGTTGGCGATATTGCCGCCGATGGTGCCCATGTTGCGCACCTGCTGGCCGCCGATGCGTTCGATCAGCCGGCCGAAGGCGGGGATTTCCTTGCGCAGCGTCTCGAAGCCCTGCGTGTAGCTGACGCCGGCGCCAAGCGTGATACCCTTGCCGTCGATGGAGACGGTCTGCAGGTCCGCGAGATGATTGATGAAGACCACGGGGTTGATCGACCGCATCTGCTTGGTCACCCAGAGGCCGACATCGGTCGCGCCGGCAACCACGGTCGCCTTGGGTTCCTCCGCAAGGATATTAGCGAGCGCTGCGACCGAACCCGGCACGATGAGGCGACGGTCGTCCCTGACGATGGTGATCGTCTCCGCAGTCTGCAGGTTCCACAGGCGCGCCATGATGCTGGCGCGGTCGCGCTCAAGCGGATCGAAGAGCGAGCTTGGCCGGGTGCGCGACACAAGTTCGGCCGCCTTGATGATCGGCTCGTAACCCGTGCAGCGACAGAGATTGCCCTGCAGCGCCCGTTCGATTTCGGCGCGGGACGGGTTGGAATTGGTCAGCCACAGACCGTAGAGCGACATGACGAAGCCCGGCGTGCAGAAGCCGCATTGCGAGCCGTGACAGTCAACCATGGCCTGCTGGACGGGGTGAAGCTGGCCGTCGGCTGCGGCCAGATGCTCGACGGTCACGACATGGGTGGCGTTGAGCGAGCCGAGGAAGCGAATGCAGGCATTCACAGTCTCATAAGTCAGCCTGCCATGGACGAGACGTCCGACGAGTACGGTGCAGGCGCCGCAATCGCCCTCGGCGCATCCTTCCTTCGTGCCGGTCAACCGACGCTTGAGGCGCAGGAAATCGAGAAGCGTCTCTGTCGGTTCGAAGCTCGAAAGGGCGATGTCCTCGCCGTTCAGGATGAAGCGGATGCTATCGGTCATTGAATGCCTTTTTCTTGCGGGGCATTCGCCCCGATCTTCCCTCAGGTATTGCGCGCCGTCTTACTGTGCCGTCCAGCCGCCATCGATCGAGATGTGCGTGCCGGTGATCTGCCTTGCCGCGTCGCTTGCCAGGAACAGCGCGACGGCCGCGACCTCCTCGACTGCGACGAATTCCTTGGTCGGCTGGAATTTCAGCATGACCTCGGATTTCACCTGTTCCTCCGTGATGCCGCGGGCTTTCGCCGTGTCGGGGATCTGCTTTTCCACCAGCGGCGTCAGCACGTAGCCCGGGCAGATGGCGTTCACGGTCACGCCGAATTCGGCAAGCTCCAGCGCCACGCTCTTCGTGAGGCCCATGATACCATGTTTTGCTGCCACATAGGCCGATTTGAAAGGCGAGGCGATCAGGCCGTGGGCAGACGCGACGTTGATGATGCGTCCATGACGCCTTTCCTTCATCGCCGGAACGGCGGCGCGAATGGTGTGGAAGGAGCTGTTGAGGTTGATCGCGATGATCCGGTCCCACTTTTCTTCCGGGAAATCCTCGACCGGCGAGACATGCTGGATGCCGGCATTGTTGACAAGCACGTCGACCATGCCGAATTCGCGGGCGGCGGTCGCCATCAGATCGCGGATCTCGGCGGGCTTCGTCATGTCGGCGCCGTGATAGATGGCGCGGCCGCCCATCGCTTCGAGACCCTGACGGATTTCCTCGATCTCGGCGGCGTTGCCGAAGCCGTTGATGACGACATTGTCGCCTGCCGCAGCAAAGCCCCTGGCGATTGCCAGGCCGATGCCGCTGGTCGAGCCTGTGACGACGACTGTTCTGCCCATTTCTACCTCTCCCACATGAAGCCGGCGTTCTGCTGCGCCGCAAAAGACGGTGAAAAGTTACGCGCAAACCGCGCATGCTGGCAATCGGATATTTGGCGGGTATCTGGAGGGGAGCCTGTTGCCTTTTTTGCAATGGGTGGGGACGTCCACCCGCCTGAGAGCGAACACTGTGTTGTCTTTCCGGTGATTTGCCCTTGTCGGTTCCGATCTCTATTTGTGTCGTGACTTCAACGGGAGATCGTCATGGAACTCGGACTTTATACCTTCGCGGACGTCGATCCGAACGCCGCCAACAAGGGCGCGGAAGCGAAGCGTCGCCTCGACGACCTGCTGGAGGAGATCCAGCTTGCCGACGAAGTCGGGCTCGATGTCTTCGGTCTCGGCGAACATCACCGTCCCGACTACATGGCGTCTTCGCCGTCCACCATTCTTGCCGCCGCTGCGGTCAAGACGAAGAACATCCGCCTGACGAGCGCGGTCACCGTGCTTTCCTCTGACGATCCGGTCCGCGTCTTCCAGCAGTTCGCTACCGTCGACCTGTTGTCGAACGGCCGTGCCGAGATCATGGCGGGACGAGGTTCCTTCATCGAGAGCTTTCCGCTGTTCGGCTACGACCTCGAGGATTACGACCTGCTGTTTGCCGAAAAGCTGCAACTGCTTGGAGAGATCCGCGAGAACGAGATGGTGACCTGGGAAGGCGAGACGCGCAAGCCGATTGCCGGGCGCGGCGTCTATCCCCGTCCGCTGCAGGACCCGCTGCCTTTGTGGATCGCCATTGGCGGCACGCCGCAATCGGCGGCGCGGGCCGGCTATCTCGGCCTGCCGCTGGCGCTTGCCATCATCGGCGGCGAACCCCGACGTTTCGCGCCGCTCTTCGATCTCTACCGCCAGAGCGCGGCGAAGGCGGGTCTCGACCCGAAGACGCTGAAGAGTTCGATCAACGTGCACGGTTTCGTTGCCGACACGACCGAGAAGGCGGCCGACACCTTCTACGAGCCGCAGGCGATTGTGATGAACCGAATCGGCCGCGAACGGGGCTGGGGACCGACCAGCCGCGCCCATTTCGACATGTCGCGCGGGCCGGAGGGCGCTCTCTTCGTCGGCGATCCCGAGACCGTCGCGGAAAAGATCGTCGCCAATCACAAGATCTTCGGCAATGACCGCTTCATGCTGCAGATGGCAATCGGTCCCATGCCGCACAGGGACATCATGCGGGGCATCGAGCTTTACGGCACAAAAGTCGCGCCTCTGGTGCGAAAGGCATTGACCCCGTCGGAAGCGGGGGCGTAAGCACCCCGCATCCCCTTTGCGACAAGACAGGGCCTTCGGCCCGAAAGACGAGCGATGATTGTATCCAGTGACGACGACCTGATCCGGCTCAAGGAGATCGGGCATATTTGTGCGGTGGCAGTAAAGACCATGGCAGCGGCGCTGGAGCCGGGGATCACCACGCGGGAACTCGACCAGATCGGCCGCAAGGTGCTGGAAGACGCCGGCGCACGGTCGGCGCCGGAACTCTGTTACCAGTTTCCGGGCGCCACCTGCATCAGCGTCAACGAGGAAGTCGCCCACGGTATTCCGGGGGATCGCAAGATCCTCGCCGGCGATCTCGTCAACATCGACGTTTCCGGCGAGAAGGGCGGCTTCTTCGGCGATACCGGATCGTCCTTCATCGTGCCGCCGGTGACGCCGAAGCTCGAGCGGCTGGTGCGCGACGGCAAGCGGGCTATGTGGGTCGGGCTCAATCAGGTGCGCACCGGCCAGCCCATGGCCAATATCGGCAATGCCATCGGCACATTCGCGAAGAAGAACCGCTACACGCTGATCCAGAACCTTGCGAGCCACGGCATCGGCCATTCGCTGCATGAGGAGCCGAAGGAATTGGCGACCTGGCCGGACCCGGACGAGACGCGCATCATGGAAGAGGGGCAGGTCTTCACCGTCGAGCCGTTCCTCTCCATCGGCGGCCTGTGGGCCGAGGACGGCGACGATCCCTGGACGCTCTACAGCGAACCCAAGGCCCCAACGGTGCAGTTCGAGCATACCGTCGTCGTCACCCGAAACGGCCCGATCATCCTGACGCTTGCGGAGTAGGGCGCATCCCTTCACCTCCGCTGCCAATCCTGCGGCGCGTTTGACCTCAGTGGTCGGACGCGCTATTTTGTATTACAAATGGAGGAAAAAATGCATAAAGGTGGCAATCTTTCCGATCCTCTCACCTTGCGTCTTCCCGTCGATGTGCTTGGGCAAGTCGAGGAAGTTGCGCGGATTTGCGAGCGTAGCCGGAGTTGGGTCATTGTCCGTGCCCTGAAATCCTATCTCGCAAACGAAGGACGAGAACTCATTGAGTTGGCCGAAGCCCGGGCCGAGGTCGATGGAGGCGCCGGGGTCGATTTAGACGATGTGATCCGGGACCTAGAAAACGCAGCCAAGGATGCCGCTGCTTGAAGGTCATTCTGTCGCCCGGAGCGCGTGATTATATCAAGTCCGAGGCAGACTATCTGCGAGCGCGCAACCCACAGGCAGCCCGCGATTTTGTCGAAAACCTGAGACGGTTGAAGGAGCATCTTTCGACTTTCCCCAAACTCGGCAGGGTTTCCGAAGAGCTTCCGATGCCGGGTGTCTTCCGGTTCGTACAGGGTTCTTATCTGATCGACTATGAAGTGCGCGCTGCCACCGTGGTCATTCTGTCCATCCGACACGGACATCAGCGACCGCTAACTGTGCTGCTCGATGATGACCTCGATCTGGAAGAGCCTTGAATTGGCTCTTTTACCTGCCTTCCATCAAGCTGCGTTGAGCGGGCGATCAGTATTTGTGGTTTGTCGAGCCCTTGGTGCGGTGCGATAAGCCGCGTATGACAAACGGCAATTTCCAAGGTTTCAATCTTTTCAAGACGGCTCTTTCCGGGGCGCTGGCGATGGCCGCCGCCATGGGCTTCGGGCGTTTTTCCTTCACGCCGATCCTGCCGGGCATGGTGACCGACCTCGGCCTCTCGAGCGGCGAGGCGGGGCTGATTGCGGCGGCGAATTTCGCCGGTTACCTCATCGGAGCGATCCTTGCCGGGCATGGCTGGGCGGCTGGGCGCGAACGGGGCGCGGGGCTTTTCGCGCTGACGGTCAGCACGCTGCTTCTGGCCGCCATGGCGGGCGTCGAAACGGTCTGGGCCTTCTGTCTCCTGCGCTTTCTCGCGGGACTTGCAAGCGCTTTTGCGATGATCTTCATAACCTCCGTTGTACTCGGTCACGCGGCACGGGCGGGCAGCGAGGCTGTTCAATCGGCGCACTTCGGCGGCGTGGGGCTCGGCATCGCGCTCTCGTCGCTGACGGTGGCGCTGGTCGCATTTTTCGGACCGTTCGGGATCGCTTCCTGGCGGGTGGACTGGCTGGCAGGTGCCGGCATCAGCTTCATCGCCCTCGTGATCGTCTTGGCGCTTCTGCCGCCGGCCCCCGAATTCGAGGTAAAGCCCAGTCCCGAACCGGCGCTTGTGTGGAAGCTTCCGCTGGTGCTGCTGACCGTTTCCTACGGGCTGTTCGGCTTCGGCTACGTGGTGACCGCCACCTTCGTCGTCACCATGGCGCGCATGAGCGACGCCGGGCCGATGGTCGAGTTCCTGACCTGGTTCCTGGCGGGCTGCACGGCGGTGGTTTCCCTGTTTGCCTGGCGACCGGTGATGATCCGCATCGGCCTGCGGGGCGTCTATGTCGTGAGCCTGCTGATCGAGGCTGCCGGCGTGCTGGGATCGGTGCTGCTGCCTTCGCCGCTTGCCCCCATCGTCGGCGGGCTGATGCTGGGCGCGACGTTCATGATTAACACAGCCTATGCGCTGCGGATCGGACGCCAGCTTGCGCCGGCAAGCCAGCGCCGGGCGCTCGCTTTCCTGACTGCCGCCTTCGGTGTCGGCCAGATCCTCGGGCCGCTGGTCGCCGGACAGCTTGCGGAATGGACGGGGAGCTTCAGTGCCGGGACGGTTGCCGCGGCCATCGCCCTTCTGGCGGCAGTGCTGTTCGTCCTGCCGGTCTACCGCCGGCTCGGCTAAGCTGTGAATTGGCTTCGACCGATCCGGTTACATTTTGGTAATGGCATTGCTGGGTTCTTGGTTCTGCCCTAATTTCGCGCGACAGACCGGGTTTCAAACGCCCTCCCGTTTCACGCCGAGAAAGCACCCGCCCCGTGTTTCAGTCCTTCTTTCCCAAGCCTAAACTGTTCTTCTCCTCCTTCGCCATCTGGACCCTGCTCGCGATCCTCGTCTGGTATCTGGCGGGCGCACAAATGGGTGCGGCACTCGGCTTCCAGCCGATGCCGGAAGATGCGGAGCCGATCATCAACCTGAGCTTCTTCGTCACGGCCGACTACCTGTGGTTCTACCTCTACGCGGCGGTGTGGGCGGCTGTCTTCGGCCTGTTCTGGGAATATTACGCCAAGGATCATCCGTGGCGGCACTGGGCGATCTGGGGTTCCTACTTCATCATCTTCACCACCTATTTCGACGTTCAGGTGTCGGTCCTGCTCAATAACTGGCGCCGGCCCTTCGGCGACCTCCTGCAGAACGCATTGACAGGCAAGCCCGGTATCACGGAGTGGGACTTCTACAGTCTGATGATTACGTTCTGGAGCATCGCCTTTCTGAACGTGGCCGTATTCGTCGTGGTGCGTTTCTTCGTCAGCCACTATGTATTCCGCTGGCGGACCGCGATGAACGACTACTATATGTCGAAGTGGCAGAAGGTTCGTCATATCGAAGGCGCGTCCCAGCGCGTGCAGGAAGACACCATGCGCTTCGCCACCACCTTCGAAGGGCTCGGCGTCAGCCTGATCGACGCGGTGATGAACCTCGTCGCCTTCCTGCCGATCCTGTTCGTGCTGTCGAAATACGTGACCGATCTGCCGATCATCGGCCAGATTCCCCACAGCCTGTTCTGGCTGGCGCTCGTCTGGTCCGTCTTCGGTACGGGGCTTTTGGCGGTTGTCGGCATCAGGCTTCCGGGTCTCGAATTCCGCAACCAGCGCGTCGAGGCCGCATACCGAAAGGAACTCGTCTATGGCGAGGACCATGCCGACCGGGCGCAGCCGCTGACAGTCGCCGAGCTTTTCACCAACGTGCGGCGGAACTATTTCCGGCTCTATTTCCACTACACCTATTTCAACCTCGCACGGTCGTTCTACAATCAGGCCGATGCGCTGTTCCTGATCTTCATGCTGGTGCCGACCATCGTCGCGGTGAAGATCACCTATGGTATCTACCAGCAGATCGCGACCGCCTTCGGTCAGGTGTCGAACTCGTTCCAGTATCTCGTCAACGTCTGGCCGACCATCGTCGAACTGCTTTCGATCTACAAACGTCTGCGCACGTTCGAAGCTGCGATCGACAACGAGGCGCTGCCGGAAATCGACCAGAAATATCTCGAGCGCGAACAGCAGTTCGGCGAGATCGAAGCGAACAAGCACTGACGATCCGCCTTGTAGAACCCGCACCTTCGGCCGCGCCGGATCGCTCCGGCGCGGTTTCTTTTCGGGAGGAGGGCAGGCGGGGTTGAACTCGGGGTATTGGCATCAGGCGTTCCGCCTGCCCGGCTGCGATCTTCGCCTCGGTCTTCGGGTTATCGTCGGAGGGGTTCCGAAGGACCGTAATCGCAACCGCCACCGGCAACCGGTTCATGATCCTTGGTGCGCCGGTTCGCGAAGCCGGTTTCCCATCCGATGGCCTCACAAGACTAGGCGATCACGGCCGAGCGGGGACGCCGGAGGGGCGGTGTCTCCGTCAAGCCATTGATGGTGCGCGTGAATTTTTCGGGAAGGGGCCGGAATTATCCCCGTCCTATATCAGGAACGGGGAGGCGGCTGCCGCTTTGCCAGGATATCCATCGCTTCCGAATAGCTGACGCAGGCGACGTCCGGTCGCTGGCAGACGTCGGTGACCAGCCGTTCCATGGCGCGCCAGTAGGCGCCGTCGTTCATTTCGACGAAATGGAAACCGAACTGAACGGGGATGCGCTCGCCATCATATTGGGCCTCGAAGGCGGCCTTGAAGGCTGAATAGGTGCGCTCCTCGAACTCCTGCGAGCGGGACGGGTTGTCGAGGCCCGCCGAATGGCGGACGAAGAGATTGTAATCCATGCCGATGATGCGGCGGCCCTGTGGCCCTTCGGGGATCAGCGGCAGGCCGAATCGGGTGATCGCGCCATCATGCTGCGGCAATGCCGGTCCCTTGGTCACGAGGCTTGCGTCGAAGGCGAAGCCATAGGTCTTTTCCGCCTCGACAAGGCTTTCGGGCGCCGAGAGATAGGGCGCGCGGAAGCCCCTGATCCCGTGATCGGCGAAGTTCTGCCAGCCTTCCGGTTCCTTGTCTGCAAGACCGTTCGCCTTCCAGGCATTGGTGAGCGTCGTACGGAAGGTCGCAAATTCCGCAAGCCAGTCGGCCTTCGACCAGTCCTTGCCATCGAAATGGCCGCAGGCATGGCTGGCGATCTCGTGGCCCTCGAGATGGGCGCTCCACAGATTGTCGAGCCGGGTCCTTACATCTTCCACGGTCGGCGCGAAACCGACATTGGAACGCCCGGCCTTCTGGCCCGGCGCCTGGTAGCCCTTGGAGGCGGAGCGCGGAATGAGCGTGGTGCAGGAGAGGAAATAGGTGAAGTGGGCGTTGGCGGCACGGCGCGCGATATCGCGGCTCTTCGTCCACAGCGCATTGTCATGCGCGCCGTCGAAGGAAATCAGCAACAGCTGTTTCGGCTTTTCCGGGGCAGGTTTCACCTGTTCTTCCGCCGGCGTCGGCGGTGTCTGGCCGGCCTCCCGCATCGGCTCCGCCATTGACGGCAGAGGCAGGAAAAGGGCGAAGGAAAGGATGGCGGCCGGACGAAACATGCGAGAACCCGTAGCAGAACGAAGCGGGCGTCCTGTCATTCAAATGCGGCGAAGCTTTGAACACACTGGAAATCGGTCCCCGAGATCACTATTCCATGATGAGCAAAATCAAGACGAGGTCTTACCAATGGCAATCCTGATTCTCGGGATCATCCTGTTTCTGGGCATGCATCTGATCCGGGTGGTCGCCCCGGATTTCAGATCGAGAATGGTCGACAAGTTCGGTGAAAACGGCTGGAAAGGCATTTATTCGCTGTTGAGCATCATCTCGCTCGTCGTGCTGATCTATGGCTGGGCGATCTCGCCCACGATCAACCTTTGGTTCCCGCCGACCGGCATGTCACATCTGACGGTGACGCTGATGCTGCTGTCGATGATCTGTCTGGCCGCGGCGGAACTGCCTGCCGGCCATATCGCCACGAAGACGAAGCATCCGATGATCCTCGGCGTGAAGATCTGGGCCTTCGGCCATCTGCTCGCCAATGGCGATCTCGCCTCGCTTTTGCTGTTCGGCTCCTTCCTCGCATGGGGCGTGATCCTGCGGATCGCGCTGAAGCGCCGCGAGCGGGCAGGTATCCTGACGCTGCGTCCGTTCGTCTCGGCGAAGTACGACCTGATCGCTATCGTCGTCGGAGCGGCGATCTGGGCGCTGTTCATCTGGAAACTGCACCTCTGGCTGATCGGGGTGGCGCCGATCCCGATGTAATCCGCCGCTCGGGGCGCCTTTCGCCGGCGGTGCCGCGCTTGTGACTGCAAAGGATGCTTCCATTTGGGCATCCTTTGCTCTAGGAAGGCCGCTTACACAGCAGAATGCACTTGAAAGGCCGGCCTTTCCGGAACGAGACATGGTGGACAACAACGACAGCTTCATTCGCGAAGTCAATGACGAGCTCCGTTCGGAGCAGGTCAAGATGGCCTGGCGGAAATTCGCGCCGGTTATCATCGGCGTCGCTCTCCTGATCGTTCTCGGCACTGCGGGCTATCGCGGGTATGAGTACTGGCATTCGCACCGTTCGTCCGGCGCGGGCGACCAGTTCCTCGCAGCGCTGACGCTTGCCAACGAGGGCAAGCGCGATGAGGCGACCGCCGCCCTCGCGGCCCTGGAAAAGGACGGCTACGGGGCCTATGCGGTTCTGGCGCGGATGCGCTCGGCGACCGTGCAGGCGGAGAAGGGCGATGCGGCGGCCGCAATCGCCGCCTTCTCCGATATCGGCAAGGATACTTCCGTTCCGCAGGTCATCCGCGACGTGGCGCGCATGCGCGCCGCCTGGCTGCTGATCGACGCCGGCACCTACGAGCAGGTGTCCGCCGAGGTCGAGGCCATGGCGACGCCGACGGATGCGATGCGCCATTCCGCCCGCGAGGCGCTCGGCCTTGCCGCATACAAGTCCGGCGACATGGCACGCGCCCGCGAGTGGTTCGAGCAGATCACCGAGGACCCCGAGGCTCCGCGCAACGTGCAGAACCGTGCCCGCATGCTGCTCGACATGATTACCGCGTCCGGCAAGGCATCGTAAGCCGGCTTGGGCGCTGGAGCCCGGAAGGATAAAAACCGCATGAGCTTCACCGTCGCCATCGTCGGCCGCCCGAATGTCGGCAAGTCCACGCTTTTCAACCGTCTGGTCGGAAAGAAGCTGGCGCTCGTCGACGATACGCCCGGCGTGACGCGGGACCGGCGGCCGGGCGATGCCAAGCTCGTCGACCTGCGCTTCACCATCATCGATACCGCCGGTCTCGAGGAGACCGGCCCTGACACGCTCGAAGGGCGGATGCGGGCGCAGACCGAGGCGGCCATCGACGAAGCCGACCTGACGCTGTTCGTGGTCGATGCCAAGTCGGGCCTGACGCCGCTCGACAAGACGTTCGGCGAACTCCTGCGCCGCAGCGGGAAGCCGGTCGTCCTGGTGGCCAACAAGTCGGAAGCCCGTGGCTCCGACGGCGGCTTCTACGACGCCTTCACGCTCGGTCTTGGCGAACCCGTGCCGATTTCGGCCGAACACGGCCAGGGCATGATCGACCTGCGCGACGCCATCGTCGCCGCAATCGGCGAAGAGCGGGCCTTCCCGGAACCGGAGGACGAGGCGGAGACCGATGTCGCCATACCCCGGACAGGCGAAGGCGAGGACGAGGAAGAGCCTGATTATGACGAGACCAAGCCGCTGCGGGTCGCGATCGTCGGCCGCCCGAATGCCGGAAAATCGACGCTCATCAACCGGTTCCTCGGCGAAGACCGGCTTTTGACCGGCCCCGAAGCCGGAATTACCCGCGACAGCATTTCCGTCGAATGGGACTGGCGCGGCCGCACCATCAAGATGTTCGACACGGCCGGCATGCGGCGCAAGGCGAAGGTGCAGGAGAAACTCGAAAAGCTCTCCGTTGCCGATGCGCTGCGCGCGATCCGTTTTGCCGAGACGGTGGTGATCGTCTTCGACGCCACCATTCCCTTCGAAAAGCAGGACCTGCAGATCGCCGATCTGGTGCTGCGCGAGGGCCGCGCCGCCGTGCTCGCCTTCAACAAGTGGGATCTGGTCGAAGACCCGCAGGCAGTGCTGGCCGACCTGCGCGAGAAGACCGAGCGCCTTTTGCCGCAGGCCCGCGGCATCCGCGCCGTGCCGATTTCCGGCCAGACCGGCTACGGCCTCGACAAGCTGATGCAGAACATCATCGACACCGACCGTGTGTGGAACCGTCGCATCTCGACCGCCAAGCTCAATCGCTGGCTGGAACATCAGCAGATCCAGCATCCGCCACCGGCGGTTTCCGGTCGGCGTATCAAGCTCAAGTACATGACGCAGGTGAAGGCGCGTCCGCCGGCCTTCATGATTTCCTGCACGCGCGCCGATGCGCTGCCGGAATCCTATGTGCGTTACCTGATGAACGGACTGCGCAACGATTTCCAGCTGCCGGGCGTGCCGATCCGCATTCACTTCAAGGCGTCGGACAACCCGTTCGAGAACCGCAAGAAGAAACGCTGATCTTCCGGCTCACGCGCCGATCTGGCGGCCGGACTGGCGCAACAGCAGGCGCTTGCGCCGTGCCTGCGTCTTGGCCTCGATGACGTTGTCGAGAAACTGCGTCGTCGCTGCCTGCCATGAAAAGGTTTCGGCGAGCGCACGCGCCTTCTCGCGCGAGCAGTGGAGCGCCTTCAGGCAGGCGGCTTTCAGGTCGTCGTCGAGCGCGCCGGCTCCGCTTTCGGCAGGAATTATATCGACGGGACCGGTGACCGGGAAGGCCGCGACTGGGACGCCTGACGCCATGGCTTCGAGGATGGTGTTGCCGAATGTGTCTGTCTTCGAGGGGAAGACGAAGACATCGGCCTGCGCATAGGTTTCGGCGAGATCCTCGCCGGTCTTGACCCCGGTGAAATGCACGCGCGGATAATGCGCTTCCAGTTCGGTGCGGGCAGGGCCGTCGCCAACCACGACCTTGGAGCCCGGCAGGTCGAGATCGAGAAAGGCCGGCAGGTTCTTTTCCACCGCCACGCGACCGACCGTCATGAAGATCGGGCGCGGCAGGTTCAGCGGGTTTTCCACATGCGGGCGCGGCCGGAACAGCGCGGTGTCGATGCCGCGGCTCCAGAGACAAAGGTTGTTCAGGCCCTTTTCCGCAAGTTCGCGGCGCAGGCTTTCCGTCGCCACCATGCAGGCGCCGCCGCGATTGTGGAACCAGCGGACATAGGCATAGAGCCAGGAAAGCGGGATCGGCGCGCGGGCTGCGACATATTCGGGAAAACGGGTGTGGTAGCTGGTCGAAAAGGGCATGCCATGCTTCAGACACCAGCGACGCGCCCAAAGGCCGAGCGGACCTTCGGTCGCGATATGCATGTAGTCCGGCCTGTTGTTTTCGATGGCGCGGGCGACCTGGGTGTAGCGGGCGAGGGACAGACGGATTTCCGGATAGGTCGGCATCGGAATGCTGGGGAAGGGCTGCGGCGTTATCATCGATACCTCGACGCCCATCGCCGCCAGCTCGCGGTTGGTGTTCTCGATGGAACGCACCACGCCGTTCACCTGCGGATGCCAGGCATCGGTCACGATGGTCAGTCTGGGCATAATCTCTCGCTGCCTCCGGGATCGGCCGCGTCCCGGCTTCCGCCGGATGATCGCTGCGCAGCAGCCCGCGTCTTGTGGGAGCCCACAAGGCGACTCCCGCCGTTTTCGTCTCCGGCTTTATGTGATGATAGTATTACAGGTTGATGTCAGCGGCGGCGGTCGGCGCGGCCATCCTCTGCACAGATGGCTTCGGAACAGAAATCCGCGGACGGGATTGGTATCCGGGGCCGCTTGGCCTTTCGCTGCGAGACGGTACTATTCAGATCACGATTCCCGCCATTCAGGATCTTTTCATGACGACAAGCCACAGCAAGGCCCACCGCAAGGCCGATGAGGGGGCCAGGCCTTCCACCGGCAGCGCAGACTGGTGGCGCGGAGCGGCGATCTATCAGGTCTATCCGCGCTCATTCCAAGATACCAACGGCGACGGTATCGGCGATCTCAAGGGGGTGACCCAGAAGCTCTCCTACATCGCCTCGCTCGGCGTCGATGCGATCTGGCTGTCGCCTTTCTTCACCTCGCCGATGGCGGACATGGGCTATGACGTCTCCGATTATTGCGATGTCGATCCGATGTTCGGCACGCTCGCCGATTTCGATGAGATGATGGCGGAGGCGCACCGTCTCGGCCTCAAGGTCATCATAGACCAGGTGTTGTCGCATACGTCCGACCAGCATCCCTGGTTCAAGGAGAGCCGGTCGAGCCGGACGAATCCCAAGGCGGACTGGTATGTCTGGGCGGATGCGAAGCCGGACGGGACGGCGCCGAACAACTGGCTGTCGGTGTTCGGCGGGCCTGCCTGGGAATGGGACGGGGTGCGCAAGCAATACTACATGCACAACTTCCTGGCGTCGCAGCCGGACCTCAATTTCCATAATCCCGACGTGCAAGACGCCCTTCTGGCCGCCGTCCGGTTCTGGCTCGACAGGGGGGTGGACGGTTTCCGCCTCGATACCGTGAACTATTATTTCCACGACAAGGCGCTGCGCGACAATCCTGCGCATGTGCCCGATAGCGAGGAAGCGGGCCTCGATGCGCCCGACGTCAATCCCTACGGCATGCAGAGCCATCTCTACGACAAGACCCGGCCGGAGAACATCGCTTTCCTGAAGCGGTTCCGGGCGCTGCTCGACGAATATCCCGACCGGACCAGCGTCGGCGAAGTGGGAGACGGAGCGCGTTCCCTGAAGACGGTCGCGGCCTATACGGCGGGCGGCGACAAGCTGCACATGTGCTATACCTTCGATCTTCTGGGGCCGGACTTTACCGCCGGCCATATCCGCAGCTGCGTCGAATCCTTTCGCAAGCTCGTGGCCGATGGATGGGTCTGCTGGGCCTTTTCGAACCACGACGTTACCCGACATGTCAGCCGATTCGCGACGACGCCGGAGGAGCGCGAAGCTGTGGCGAGGCTTGCAATCAGCGTGCTCTCCAGCCTTCGGGGTTCCATCTGCCTCTACCAGGGCGAGGAACTGGGGCTGCCGGAGGCCGAGCTTGCCTTCGAAGACTTGAGGGACCCGTATGGCATCCGTTTCTGGCCGGCCTTCAAGGGACGCGACGGATGCCGCACTCCTATGCCCTGGAACCGGGAGGTGGCGAATGCGGGGTTCACCACGGCATCGAAGCCCTGGCTGCCGGTGCCCAAGGACCATGCAGCACTTGCCGTCGACGGCCAGGAGGGGCAGGCGCGCACGGTACTGTCTCATTATCGGGACACGCTCGCTTTCCGCAGGGCGCATGCCTTGCTCTGCGACGGGGAGATGGAGTTCCTGAAGAGCGAGGAGGACGTGCTGGCCTTTACCCGCTCGAAGGGCGAGGAAAGGCTGCTCTTCGTGTTCAATATGGCAAGAGAGCCGAGGACAGTCACCCTGCCGGTCGGCGTCGTCGTGAGACAGGTTCTCGACATGCCGGGCCTTGGCGGGGCCATCGAGAAGAAAGGCCTTCATCTCGGCGCGCTGGACGGTTTCTGCGCGAGGGTGTGAGGAAGCCGGCGGTTTTCGCGGGCAGGGCCTCGGGGGCGACCCTGCCTCAGGCTTCCGCCAGTTCGCCCGGGCGTGTTCTCAGTCGCGTTACATCGGCAAGCGGCGGCGCGCCGAACTGCCGGCGATATTCGCGGCTGAACTGGGACGGGCTGTCATAGCCTACCCTGCGGCCTGCCGTCGCCGCATCGAGCGCCTCGGTCAGGATTAGCCTGCGCGCCTCCTGCAGCCGGAGCTGTTTCTGGTATTGCAGCGGGCTCATGCTGGTCATGGCGCGGAAATGTTCGTGGAGAGAGGAACTGCTCATGCGCGCCTCCGCCGCCAGAACCTCGATCGAGAAGGGGCGGTGGAAATTGCTTCTGATCCAGTTGATGGCGCGGTTGACGTTCTGGAGGCGGTGGTTTGGCGTCAGCATCTGGTGCAGCAGGCCGGCATGCTCGCCGCGCAGCAGGAGGTAAAGCAGTTCCCGCTCGACCAGCGGCGCCAGGAAGGGGATGTCGTGCGGCCGGTCCAGCAATCCGACGAGGCGGATCGCGGCATTGAGAAGGGCTTCCGGCGTTTCGGCGATGCCGAGCGCCTTGCACTGGGGGGCCGCCTGCAGGATCGGGGTGTTCATTTCGAGCACCAGCGCGCCGAGCAGGGCGAGATCCAGATCGAGCCGCAGGCAGAGATAGGGCTCCTCCGGCGTCGCATCGATGACATGGCCGAGCACGGGAAGATCGAGCGAGACGATCAGATGGTGTCCGGCACCGTATTCCAGCACCCGCTCGCAGGCCTGAACGCGCTTGCGGCCCTGGGCGATGATGCAGATCGACGGCTTGTGCACGCCGTGAATCGGATCGGTCGGCCGGCTCAAGCGGATCAGCGTCAGGCGCGGCACGGGCGTCGGCTGTAATCCCTCCTGCGTGGCGTGTCGTGCAATCAGTTCTTTCAATTCAATATGCGGTTTCATGGCGAGGCTGCTCCTGAGCCCTGACTGGCCTGGGTTTTCGGGACTTAACTAGGAAGCCCGTCCGGTAATCCCAAATGGAGGATCGTGCAATTCGGAGGATTGTGCAATCCTTGCGGCCATCTGTTCTACCGCTCCCGCGATCTCCGTCCCCATATTCCCGTCATTCGCCGATGGGCGGCGAGATGCAAAACGCAGGAGGACGGGAAGATGTCCGCACTTCAATATGTTCTTGAAAGCCCCTTGCGCTGGGCAGCTTCCGGCGCCCGGCAACTTCTCGCGACAATCGAACGGAACCGCGCGGAGCGGCGGGATCGTATCGAGCGGAGATATGGGCTGAATGGTTGAATTTTCACAGAATACGCCGGCGATGGTGGTGCTCGTCGCGGCCGTGGCATTCATCGCCCTTTTCGTGGTGGCGCCGCCAAGGATCAAGCAGGCCCAGGATGCGGCCACAGACGTTCAGGAGAGAGACATGAAGAACCATCCCTATGTAGGATTGTGGGTGACCGGTGACGGCTATATCCGGCACGAACTTCTGCCCAACGGGCGCTACGTGGAAGCGCGCGGAAACCGGGAACGCGCCTATGAGGGGCGCTACGAGGTGAACGGGAGCCATATCGAATACTGGGACGACACCGGCTTTACCGCCGATGGCGATTTCAGAAGCGATATCCTGCATCACGCCGGCATGGTGCTCTACCGGCATTGAGCCGCTCGGCCGCTGCCGGCAAGCCGTGCATAGTGAGTAGAGCGTCAGAATGCCAGGCTTTCATTCGGCAGCGAGGGGCAGATGCCGGCTCTGATCTCCGCGACCAGCCAGAAGACCGGCAACGGATACATCTTCGTCCAGATGATCCCAATGGATGCCTGCCGGACTGAGTTCGTAATTTTCAAGATCGGCCTTGCTTGCCGCCAAGAGGCGAGGGAACCAGGCGAGGGGCACCCCAAGGACACGCCCATCGCTTAACGAAACCCACATGGTGTCGTCATCATAGCGAACGCTCGTTGCCGAAATGGTCATGCCATGCCCTTTTAATCTTCGCCTCGCTCTCAAGCGCAAGCCTTATGATAACAGAGAGTTCCCGGCTGTTGAACCCGTTGCTCTCCGCAAGGGCGACGGACGGCTCCAGCCAGATCTTTGCTTCCGCTCCGCCTTTGCGCACATGGATATGGATCGGTTCGCGCGGATCGCCTTCGTTCGAGTAGAAAAAGAATATATAACCGTCGCTGCGAAGGACCACCGGCATCGAAAGCTCCTGTTTTCGGCGGCGTCGATTCTCTGCCGGTTTGGGAGGCGTTAAGTGAGATTTACAATAATAAAAATCCTGTTGCCTTCTCGACGCCTTTGATTGCCGTTCGAGGTTCTATCAAGTCTATTTTTGAGGCGAATATTACCCCAAGCCTCTTTCGCCGTGCCTGCACATTGAATTCCGGCACGTGCCATCTATCCAATAAGGCAGAACTGATCCACGTCGACCATGCCCTTGTCGGAAATCTTCAGGTGCGGAATGACCGGAAGCGGGAGGAAGGCGACCTGGAGGAAGGGCTCCTGCAGAGTCGTTCCAAGAGCATAGGCGGCTTTTCTCAAGTGATGCAGCGTGTCGCGAACGGCCTCGTAGGGTTCAAGGCTCATGAGGCCGGCGACGGGGAGCGGGATCTCTCCGGTGACCTTACCGTCCTCGACCACGACGAAGCCGCCCTTGATCTCGCCGAGGCGATTGGCGGCAAGCGCCATGTCATCCTCGGAGACGCCGACGACGCAGATATTGTGGCTGTCATGGCCGACGGTGGAGGCGATCGCGCCCTTCTTCAGGCCGAAACCCTGGACGAAGCCGTTGGCGTGGTTGCCGTTCTTGCCGTGGCGCTCGATCACGGCGACCTTGATGATATCGCGGTCGAGATCGACGCTGGTCTGGTTGCCGGCGGTGGGCAGGCGGTAGCGGCGGTGTTCGGTGATGATCTTGCCCGGAAGCACGCCCATGACAGGCGTTTCGCCCTCTGTGACCGGAACGCCGAAATCGGCGGCCTTGACGATCCGCGCCTTGACGCTGTCGAGGCCGACGGGCGCGACCGGCTTGCGGGTCGCGAAGAGTTCCGGTGTCACGCGGCGACCGGCGGCGAAAACGATATCGGCCTTGCAGTTTGCAAGGCTGTCGACGACGACGAGGTCCGCCCTCCAGCCGGGGGCGACAAGGCCGCGATCCCTGAGGCCGAAGGCGCGGGCCGCCGAGATGGAGGCGGCGCGGTAGACGGCGAGCGGTTCAACGCCATGAGCGATAGCCGTGCGGATCATGTAGTCGAGATGGCCTTCCTCGGCGATATCGAGCGGGTTGCGGTCGTCGGTGCAGAGCGCAAGGAAGGGCGAGAGGCGTTCGGTGATGATCGGCATCAGCGCGTGCAGGTCTTTCGACACGGAGCCCTCGCGCACGAGGATGTGCATGCCCTTGCGGATCTTCTCCATGGCCTCAGGCACGTTGGTGCATTCGTGGTCGGTACGGATGCCGGCCGAGAGATAGCCGTTCAGGTCGTTGCCGGAGAGGAGCGGCGAGTGGCCGTCGATATGTTCTCCCTGGAACGCCTCGAGCTTGGCCATGCAGACGGGGTCCTTGTGGATCACGCCGGGGAAGTTCATGAACTCGGCGAGGCCGATCACCTTGGGGTGGTTGCGGAAGGGCAGGAGCCGTTCGATCGGCAGGTCGGCGCCGGCCGTTTCCAGATGGGTGGCCGGCACGCAGGAGGAGAGCTGGACGCGGATGTCCATGATCGCCTGTTCGGAGGAATCGAGGAAATACTGGATGCCCTCGGTGCCCAGTACATTGGCGATCTCGTGCGGGTCGCAGATGACCGTGGTGACGCCGTAGGGAAGGACGCAGCGGTCAAACTCATGCGGCGTGACGAGAGAGCTTTCGATATGGAGGTGGGTGTCGATGAAGCCCGGCACCACGATCCTGCCGGTAATGTCGATTTCCTCGCGGCCGGAATAGCTGCCGCAGGTGCCGACGACCCTGTCTCCGCAGATGGCGATATCGGAGGCGACGAGATCGCCGGTGACGAGATCGAAGAAGCGGCCCCCCTTCAGCACGATATCGGCTGGCTCGCGGCCCACGCCCTGGTCGATGCGGCGTTCAAGTGCGGTCATGCGGGTTCCTTCCGATTGCCGTGAGGCCGGCCGGTCGCCGCCGGCGGGACTCTCTTAGCGACCAGTCTACCCAACTGATGGCCGAAAGGGAAAGCGCAAGGCGAGGCAATCCCGATCCTTCGGCAAATCTCCGGCCCTCGCTCAGTCCTTTGCCGTGAGCGCGCCGAGAAAGGTCAGGACCTGCCGGTTGAAGGCCTGAAGCTCCTCAGGCGTCATGCCGGAGCGCGCTGTCAGCGTTTCGCCGAGGCACCGGCTTTCGTCGACCAGCGCGCGGCCGGCTTCGGTGAGCCAGACGTGAACCTGCCGCTCGTCGGCGGTGCTGCGCCGGCGCTCGACCAGTCCTGCCTGTTCCATACGCTTGACGGGCGGCGTGACAGTGCTGGATTCGAGCGCCAGGCGGTCCGCGATCGCGCCGACCGTCAGGCCATCGTTTTCCGCAAGTGCGTTCAGCACGAGATATTGCGGGTAGGTGATGCCCATGGCGTCGAGCATCGGCTTGTAGGTGCGGTTGATGGCGATATTGGCCATGTAGAGCGAAAAGCAGAGCTGATTGTCCAACGGGACGGGCGATGTTTGGCTGGTCATGGGGAGCTCCAGAAATTGGCTGTTGCCTTCTTTTACCACGAAAAATGATATCGCGATAATTTTTTCTCTAGACAAGCATTTCAACTGTGTTTATGCATATTGTTATCGCGATAATAAATATCGCAAACTTAAAAGGAGCCGGCAGATGACAGACCAGATTAACAAAACGACACGCAGGCGTGTTCTGATCGCGGGGATGGGTCTTGCCGCCTCGACGGCGATCCCGCCTTTCCTCGACCTAACCAAGGCATCCGCAGCTACGCAAACCAACCAGAAGGAGACGAACATCATGAGCAGCAGCACCATCACCACCAAGGACGGCACGCAGATCTTCTACAAGGACTGGGGTTCCAAGGACGCGCAACCGGTCGTTTTCCATCACGGCTGGCCGCTTTCGTCCGACGACTGGGATGCCCAGATGCTGTTCTTCCTGCAGCAGGGCTACCGGGTCATCGCCCATGACCGCCGCGGCCATGGCCGCTCCAGCCAGACGGACACCGGCAATGAAATGGACACCTACGCCGCCGATGTCGCCGAGCTTGCTGCCCATCTCGACCTGAAGAACGCGATCCATGTCGGCCACTCGACCGGCGGCGGCGAAGTGACCCGCTATGTCGCCCGTCACGGCGGTAACGGCCGCGTCGCCAAGGCCGTCCTGATCGGCGCGGTTCCCCCCGTCATGGTCAAGTCGGACAAGAACCCGGGCGGCCTGCCGATCGAAGTCTTCGACGGCTTCCGCGCGGCGCTGGTCGCCAACCGGGCGCAGTTCTTCCGCGACATTCCGGAAGGTCCGTTCTACGGCTTCAACCGGCCGGGCGCGAAGGTTTCCCAGGGCTCCATCGACAACTGGTGGAGGCAGGGCATGATGGGCGGCGCAAAGGCCCATTACGATTGCATCAAGGCCTTCTCGGAAACGGACTTCACCGACGACCTGAAGGCGATCGAGGTTCCCGTGCTGGTCATGCATGGCGACGACGACCAGATCGTGCCGATTGCCGACTCTGCACTGCTTGCCGCCAAGCTTTTGAAGAATGGGACGCTGAAGGTCTATGAAGGCCTGCCGCATGGCATGGCGACGACCCATGCCGACATCATCAATGCGGATCTGCTGGCCTTCTTCAAGGCGTAAGGATGGGCGGCGGACAGTGATCCGTCGATATCGGGTGGCCTGGAGGCGAGGGGTAATCCCACCTTCGGGCCGTCCTTTTCGAAAGAAGCCGATGGCCGTTTCCCGGTGCGATGACGCTGCGGCGCGGGATATTTATGGGTGCGGCATGCACTGGATTTTTGCCGGGAGGAGACGATATTTATCCCATGGCCAACGCAGATGACGAATTCCTTCAACGCCTGCCGGTTCTGCATGATTTCGGGGATGTCGCGGACACCCTGAGATACGAACCTTTGCCGGATGGCTGGGTGCTGGCCGTGGCCGATGTCATCAATTCCACCGGCGCAATCGACGCAGGTCGCTACAAGGCGGTCAACATGGCCGGCGCCGGCGTGATTTCCGCCCTTCTCAACGCGCTTGAGAAGCACGACCTGCCCTTTGTCTTCGGTGGCGACGGCGCCGTCGTCGCGGTTCCGCCGTCTTCGGTCGAGGTCGCACGGGAGACGCTGGCCCGCGTATTGAGCTGGGTGCGGGACGACATGGATCTTGCCATGCGGGCCGCCATCGTGCCGGTCGAGGATATCAGGCGTCATGGTCTCGACGTGCGGGTGGCGCGGTTCAACGCCAGCCAGGACATTTCCTACGCCATGTTCTCCGGCGGCGGCAGCAGCTGGGCGGAGGCGCGGATGAAGGCCGGCGATTACGGCATCGCATCCGCGCCCGCCGGCTCACGGCCGGACCTCACGGGGCTCTCCTGTCGCTGGAACCCGATCGCCGCCACCCATGGGCGGATCGTCTCGATCATCGCCGTGCCCCGGCCGGCAGGCGACATGGAGGCGTTCGGGCGTCTGGTCCACACGCTCGCGGAGCTTTCCAATGCCGATGGACGCGGCGGCCATCCTGTGCCGGTTGCAGGCCCGGAGGTCAGGGTTTCGGACGAGGCGATCGTTCTCGAAAGCAAGGCGCTCTCGCCTTATGGCTTCGGCTGGGCCAGATTGAGGAACATGGCCGGGATCGTCGCCCAGATCATGCTGGTCAAGATCCTGTCGAAGCTCGACTGGTCGCTTGGACGCTTCAGCGCCAACGAGTATCGGCGGGGCGTTGCCCGCAACACCGATTTCCGCAAGTTCGAGGACGGACTGAAGATGACGGTCGATATTGCGCCCGGCAGGCTGGCTGAGATCCGCAAGAGGCTGGAGGAGGCGAGCGCCGCAGGCGTCTGTCATTTCGGCCTGCACGAACAGGATGCCGCTCTGATGACCTGCATCGTTCCCTCGGCTGTGCGGCGAAACCACATGCATTTCGTCGACGGCGCCATGGGTGGCTATGCGACCGCGGCAAGCTACCTCAAGGCGCAGATGGTCAAGGCCTGACCGGCGGTTCAAGCCGGCATTGGGGCATGGCGTGCCCGAGCCTTCCCCTTGAAAGAGAAACGGCCGCTGCCGGCCGTTTCCTTGTGCGGTTGGTGCGATCGCGGCCTATTCGGCGGCGACGATCTTGCCGGCATCCCACTTGAACAGCGAGAAGGCCTGCGAGGTGAGGTCGCCGGTTTCGCCGTAGGTGACCTTGCCGATGGCGGTCGGGATCGCCTCGCCGGATTTCAGGGCTTTGGTGACAGCTTCCGCATCCTCGGCGCTGCCGGCCTTTTCGATGCCGGCCTTCAGCACTTCGACTGCGGCATAGGCATTGAGCGTGAAGGCTTCAGCCGGGATGTTCTGCGCGGCGAGCGCGTCGGCAGCGGCCTTGGAATCCGGGTTCTTCAGCGCGTCGGAGGCGTTGGTGAAGACGGTGCCGTTGGCCGAATCGCCGCCGATGGAGGCATATTCGCTGTTCGACAGGCCATCGCCGCCGATAATCAGCGCCTTGACGCCGAGGTCGGCAAGCTGGCGGGCCAGGAGGCCGCCTTCCGGATGATAACCGCCGAAATAGACGACATCGACGTTTTCGGCCTTGAGGCGGGTGGTAAGCGCGCTGAAGTCCTTGTCGCCGGCTGTCAGCGCGTCGTTGAAGACTTCCGTCACGCCGCCGGCGTTCAGCGTCGCCTTGAAGGCGTCGGCGAGGCCTTTGCCGTACTGGCCCTTGTCGTTGATGATGGCGACCTTCTTGTCCTTGAGGTTGGCGAGAACGTATTTCGCCGCCACTTCGGCCTGCTGGTCGTCACGACCGCAGGTGCGCAGGACATTGGTCAGGCCGCGATTGGTCAGGTCCGGGGCGGTTGCGGTCGGGGTGACCATCAGCACGCCGTTTTCGGCCAGGACGTCGGAGGCAGGAATGGCGACGCCCGAGGTGACCGGACCGACGACGAAGCGCACGCCTTCACCGACGAGCTGGTTTGCGGCGGAAACGCCCTGCTTGGGCTCGCCGGCATCGTCGGCAAGCTTGAGAACGACCGTTTCGCCGAGAATGCCGCCCTTCTTGTTGATTTCGTCGACGGCCACCTGGGCGCCGTTCTTCACCTGCTCGCCATAGGCGGCGACCGGTCCGGTCAGCGGCGCGATCAGGCCGATGACGATTTCGGCGTGGGCAAGCGGCGCCACGGCGAGGAATGCGGAAATGGCGGTACCCGCCAGCAGACTGATTTTCATGTCGGTTCTCCTTGATTGTTACGAAGGGTGAACCCTTCGAGACTCCCCTGGGGCTTTTCTTGTTTTGTCCGAGCCTATCGGAAAGGCGACGATGGAAAAAGAGCAGGCTTGCTGTCGGCGGTACGCATTACGCCGCATCCGTCACGCGGGATTGTTCCTGCGCCATTTGCGCAGACGATCGCAGGCATTGGCATAGGGCGATGAGGTGTTGAACTGGATCATCCGCCCCTGCGTCCACTTTTCATACCAGGGCCTGCCGTAGAGTGCCGCGTCGTCGCTTTGTCCGATCATCTCGACGATACGCGACTTTGCCGCATCGAGCCTTTCGAGCAGTTCCCCGTCGTCAAGGCTTTCATAATCCCGGTAGAATTTCTGCGCGAGGCGGCCGAGTTCGTTCCATTTGTAGCCCGTTTCGGGGAAATCCACCGTTTCGCCGGCAGCCTTCAGCGCATGCCATTTGAGAACGAGTTCGTTCCAGCCGAGAAGATAGGCGACGAGATCGTGGACGCTCATCGACGTGCCCGCCGCATGGCCTTCCATCGTTCGCTCCCGCCAGCGGGCGAACGGTATCTGGCCGAGTTCGCGCCTGAGCTTGTCGTATTCCCGCTCGATTGCCTGAAGGAGGTCGTCTTTGCTGGCCGGGACCGCCATTTTCTTTCCTTCTTGTTCCGTGACCATCGGCCTCAGACTGCTGACAAACCCTTTCTGAGCTGATCTCGTGCTCTGATCTTGCTTCCTCCACTGCCGTCATTCCGGCCTTGAGCCGGAAACCAGCGCGATCAAGCTTTTGATCGCAAAAGAGTCTCTTGCGCGATGGACATCGCGCTGCTGGATGCCGGAACAGGTCCGGCATGACGGAGACGGGAGCGTCGGCGATCTGTACGAGACTTTGTCAGCAGTCTCAGGCGGCCCTGCGGGCCGCCTTTTCATATGACGGATCTGCGGGGATCAGATGTTGTTCATCAGTACCTTGCGGAGCTTGGCGAAGAGCTCGTCGATCTGGTCCCTGGTGATGATGAGCGGCGGCGAGAGTGCGATGATGTCGCCGGTGGTGCGGATCAGCAGGCCGTCGTTATAGGCCTGCAGGAATGCGTTGAAGGCGCGTTTGGTCGGTTCGCCGGCAATCGGCTGCAGCTCGATCGCGCCGATCAGGCCGATATTTCTGATATCGATGACATTCGGGCAGTCGCGCAGAGAATGGAGCTGCTCTTCCCAGTAGGGGGCAAGCTCGCTGGCGCGGGTGAGCAAGCCTTCCTCCTTGTAGGTGTCGAGCGTGCCGAGGCCGGCGGCGGAAGCGATCGGGTTGCCGGAATAGGTGTAGCCGTGGGCGAACTCGATCAGGTGTTCCGGACCCGTCATGAAGGCGTCGTGGATCTCGGAGGTGACGAAGACGGCGCCCATCGGGATGACGCCGTTGGTCAGGCCCTTGGCGGTGGTGATGATGTCCGGCTTCACGTCGAAATACTGGGCGGCGAAGGGCGCGCCGAGGCGGCCGAAACCGGTGATGACTTCGTCGAAGATCAAGAGGATGCCGTGTTTGGTGCAGATCTCGCGCAGGCGCTGGAGATAGCCCTTCGGCGGGATGAGCACGCCGGTCGAGCCTGCGACCGGCTCGACGATGACGGCGGCAATCGTCGAGGCGTCGTGCAGCGCGACGATGCGTTCGAGCTCGTCGGCGAGCTCCATGCCGTGTTCCGGCTGCCCCTTGGTGAAGGCGTTCTTCGCCGGCTGATGGGTGTGCGGCAGGTGGTCGACGCCGGTCAAAAGCGTGCCGAACATCTTGCGGTTGCCGACGATGCCGCCGACGGACATGCCGCCGAAGTTGATGCCGTGATAGCCGCGCTCGCGGCCGATCAGGCGGAAACGGGTGCCTTCGCCCTTCACGCGCTGGTAGGCGAGCGCGATCTTGAGGGCGGTATCGACCGATTCCGAGCCGGAGTTGGTGTAGAAGACATGGCTCATGCCGTCGGGCGCGATGTCGACCAGCCGGTTGGCCAGTTCGAAGGCCTTGGGATGGCCGAGCTGGAAGGCCGGCGCATAGTCGAGTTCGCCGGCCTGCTCGCGGATCGCCTCGGTGATCTTCGGACGGCAGTGACCGGCATTGACGCACCAGAGGCCGGCCGTGCCGTCGAGCACCTGGCGGCCGTCATGGGTGGTGTAATACATATCCTTGGCGCCGACGAAGAGGCGCGGCTCCTTCTTGAACTGGCGGTTTGCCGTGAACGGCATCCAGAAGGCGCGCAGATCGTTGGGCGTGGTATTCAAGCGGTTGGACATTCATCTTCTCCATGGCCATTGCGTTGCGGGTGGCCATTTCCCGCCCGGTCGTGACGATACCGGAAAACCGAAAGCCGGCGCAGGTTAGCAGGGCGTCGAAGGTCGTCAACCGTGATCGCCGGTTATCCCGGAGGATGCGGTTTCCGGCGGGCGGCGGGGCCGGTTTCCTGCCCCGTTTTTCCGTCATCAAGGCTTCTTGCGGCTTGCATAAGCTTGCGCGCGCAGGGCGCAGCCGGAGCAGCGTTCATTGCATCTCATTCATCCATCGATCCATCCAGTCCTACTTCGGGAGCAGACATGTCCGACCGCCAGAAAACCAGGGCGCGGCCCAATCCGCGCCGCGCATTTGCCCAAACCTATGGAGAGGTGCTGGCTGCCGGCATCGAGCGCCGCAGCGTCTTGAAGGGCTTGCTGGCGGTTGCCGGCAGTTCCGTCGCCATGCCGTTCATCGGCGGCAAAGCCGAGGCAACGGAGGTTTCCACGCTCAGGTTCAACGAACTCAAGCGCGTGCGCGACCGCGAGGATCACTGGCCGGAAGGCTATGGCCGCCAGATCCTGGCGCGCTGGGGCGATGCCCTGTTTGCCGACAGCCCGGCCTTCGACGTGGCCAAGCTCGACGGCAAGGCGGCCGAGCGCCAGTTCGGCTACAACAACGACTTCACCTATTACATGCCGCTGCCCTTCGGCTCGGACAGTTCCGATCACGGACTGATGATCGTCAGCCATGAATATGCCACGCCTTTCCTGATGTTCCCCGGCCTGACGGATGAGGACTATCGCGAGAAGCTGACGGATGACCAGATCCGCGCGATCATGGCGTCGGTCGGTCTTTCGATCTTCGAGGTGCGCAAGGCCGGCGACAGGTGGGAGGTGGTGCTGGACGGCAAGCTCAACCGTCGCATCCATATGGGCACGGAGATGGCGATCTCCGGTCCCGCCGCCGGCGACGAGCGTCTGAAGACCAAGGCCGATCCGGCCGGCAGGACGGTGTTCGGCACCATCTCGAACTGTAACGGCGGCATCACGCCCTGGGGCACCATGCTTTCCGGCGAGGAAGGCTCGATGGATGTGTTTGCCGGGGACTACACCACGCTTGCGAACCGGGAGCTGGTGGAGCGCCAGGGCTGGGACGAGGAAGACAACGATATCTACGGCGTCGGCCGGATCGAACCGCGCTTCAAGTTCGAGGAAGAGCCGAACGAATGGATGCGCTTCGACTGGGTGGTCGAGATCGATCCGCTCGATCCGACGGCAAAGCCGGTGAAGCGCACGGCGCTCGGGCGCTTCACCCATGAGGGCGCGCAGTGCACGGTGGCTCCCGATGGCCGCGTCGTGGTGTTCATGGGCGACGACGACGACTTCGAATATCTCTATCGCTTCGTCAGCCGCGATCCCTGGAACCCGAACGACCGCGCCGCCAATCGGGACCTGCTCGACAACGGCACGCTCTCTGTCGCCAAATTCTCGAGCGACGGCGCCATGCAGTGGCTGCCGCTCGTCGCCGGCGAGGGGCCGCTGACGGCCGAGGCCGGGTTCAGGAGCCAGGCCGACGTCGTGCTCAACACCCGAGGTGCCGCCGATCTCCTGGGTGCGACGCCGATGGACGCGCCGGAAGGTTTCGTCGTGCATCCGAAGACGGGCAAGCTCTACGTCGCCATGACGGAGAACGAGAACCGCCTTGCCGCCGGCGAGGGCGAGGAACGCGAGCAGGTCAACCCGGCCAACCCGCGCGGCCCGAATCCGCACGGTCATCTTCTGGAACTCGTGCCGCCCGGGGGAGCCGAGAAGCCGGACTTCGCCGCGGAAAGCTTCCGCTGGGATGTGTTCGTGCTTTGCGGCAATCCGGCCGTGGCCGAGGAGAGGGCTATGTTCCATCCGGCGACCTCCGAAAACGGCTGGTTCACCGATCCGGACAACCTGTCGGTCGATCCGGCAGGGCGTCTCTGGGTTGCCACCGACGGTCCGCCGCCGGCCGGCATTGCCGATGCACTTTTCGTGATGGACACCGAGGGCGAGGGCAGGGCGCTGCCGAAACTGTTCTACGTGGCCCCGGTCGGCTCCGAATGCTGTTCGCCGACGTTCACGCCGGATGGCAAGGCGGTGTTCGTTTCCATCCAGCATCCCGGCGAACTGCGCTTCGAGGATGACGAGGATGCAACCTCCATCGCCGATGCCGGCACCGGCTGGCCGGACTTCAAGGACGGCCTGCCGGCGCGCCCCGCCCTGATCGTGCTCAGCCGCGACGACCAGCAGGTGCTCGGCAGCTGACCTGCCGCGGCCCGAACCGGGCTCCCTAAATCCTGTGGCGGGGCCGGGACGGCGTGGCATCGAAAAACAAAACCGGCGGATTTCAGATCCGCCGGTCAAGAATGATCCGGTTTGGTGATGTCAATCGCCGCATGTTCCCGGCCGTGCGGTCATCGCATGGCCCACGGATTATCGCTGCCGGGATGGCAGCGCTGTCATTAGGCGGCAGTCTTGCTAGCGCTGGTCTGGCAATAAATGTCTTCCAGCGTTTCGAGGATCTTGATAACCGACTCGGAGGTGCTGGAATAATAAATCGTCTGCGCATCACGGCGCGTCTTCACGAGCTTCTGGGCACGAAGCTTGGAAAGATGCTGCGACAGGGCCGACTGGCTCAGGCCGACCTGAGTCGCGAGGACGCCGACCGGCACTTCTCCCTCGACGAGAGAGCAGAGGATCATCAGCCGCTTCGGGTTGGCCATCGCGGAAAGGAGACCGGCTGCGGCAATCGACTGTTCAGACAAAGCTTTTGTTTTCATGACTTCAACTTTCCTTTGTCGGAGCCCTGGGAGGGGGCGACCGTTTGCAATCCTTCAAATTAGCTATGGTCAAACTCTAACAACAAGCTGCTAATTGTATATGCCTAAATTTAAGGTATCGGGTTTGCTGTTTTAGATATAGCTGAATTCAAATCCGCTGGTGAAGCAAGCAGGTGCTCGAATTCATGTCTGGCCAGAAAATCGCCGCAAATAAGGTCGATTCCAGCCCTATCTATGCCGCAAAACAACCATTTTCCGGGCTTCTGCCCGCATCGCGTTGTGGCGATCCGAGCGGCGGCATCCGGAAACCTCACCATTAATTCTTGTAGTGTCCCGCTTTCGTTTTCCCACAATGCGCCATCGGGAAAGGAGGGAATCACGAAGTCCTCGGCGGACAGAACGTAGGCCTTTCCGAAGCCGCCGTTGAGACTTGCCGCCTGCGGCACGAGGCAGAAAAAGCGGAAATCGGGAAAGTCGATATAGAGCCTCGCCTTGGGATGGCGGGCGATGAAACGGGCGCGCAGCTTGAGATGTTCGGCGCTCTCCCGCTCGACCGTTTGGGCGAGGCATTGCACCGTTACGCGCGGATAGGCAAGCGGATCGCCCTTGCCCGGTTCGCCGGCGAGAAGCGAGACCCTGTCGTCGGCGAGCAGGGCCCTGGTATGGGCGGAAAGCCCGGACACAAGGATCACCGCGCTGCCATCGGTGTCCGTTCCGAGCAGGACCCGGCTGACGGAGGGAAATCCGCTTTCCGGATCGATCACGGAGAGTGCCGCATAGCGCGCCGACCGCAGGAGCCGGCGCGCGAGCCCTCGCGCTTCGTCATCCGTTTCGCGAATGACCGATGGTTTGTCCGACATGTACCTTCATTCCCGAAATGCGGGCGCATTTCATGGCCTTCCGGTCATGCCTTGCGGCGATGCCTCGTCAGGCCGTTGACGACATCCTGGGACGAGATGGTGCCGATGACGGCTCCGTTGTCAACAACGCCGATCGTCCCCAGGTGGCGGGAGAGCGCATCGAGGATCTCGACCAGCGGCGTTTCCGGCTTGGCTGTGCCGGCGACAGTGCCCTGACCCGAGGGAGCATCGAGGCCCGACGCCATGACATCGCGCGCGGTCAACATGTTGATCGGGTTCATGTTCTGCACGAAATCCGCAACATACTGATCGGCCGGATTCTGGACGATTTCCTGCGGCGTGCCGCATTGGATGATCCGTCCGCCTTCCATGATGGCGATGCGGTTTCCGATGCGGAAGGCCTCGTCCAGATCGTGGCTGACGAAGAGGATCGTCTTCTTGAGGCGGGACTGGAATTCCAGAAGCTCGTCCTGCAGGCGCGTGCGAATCAGCGGGTCGAGCGCCGAGAACGGTTCGTCCATCAAAAGGATGGGGGCGCCGGTGGCAAAGGCGCGGGCAAGGCCCACGCGCTGCTGCATGCCGCCCGAGAGCTCGTTGACCTTGCGGTTGGCCCATTTGGTGAGGTTGACGAGTTCGAGCTGCTCGGCGACCGTTCTGGCGCGTTCGGCGTCTGCAACGCCCGCAAGCTCGAGGCCGAAACCGACGTTTTCCGCAACCGTGCGCCAGGGCAGGAGCCCGAACTGCTGGAACACCATGGAAACCGTGTGCATGCGCAGGTCGCGCAGGGCCTTCGGGCTTGCCCGATAAGGATCGACATTGCCGTGGGGCGTCCTGACGCTGACATTGCCGCGCACGACCGGCGCAAGGCCGTTGACCGCGCGCAGGAGGGTCGACTTGCCGGAGCCGGACAGGCCCATCAGGACGAGGATTTCGCCTTCCTTGACCGCAAGCGAAGCACCGGCGACGCCGAGCACAAGGCCGGTCTCGACGCCGATCTCGTCACGGGTCTTGCCCTGGTCGACGAGGGCCAGCGCCTTTTCGGGGTTGTCGCCGAAGACGATATCGACATTTCCAAAAATGACGGCGTCGGTCATGCGTCGTCTCCCGTCTCGGAACTGCGGAACATGCGATCAAGGATGATCGCGAGGATGACGATACAGAGCCCGGCTTCGAAGCCCTTGGCGATGTTCACCGTGTTGAGGGCGCGAACCACCGGCACGCCGAGGCCGCTTGCCCCGACGAGGGCGGCGATCACCACCATGGACAGCGACAGCATGATGGTCTGGGTGAGGCCGGCCATGATCTGCGGCATGGCGAAGGGCAGTTCGACCTTGCGCAGCACCTGCGTCGGAGTGGCGCCAAAGGCGATCGCGGCTTCGACGAGCGCCGGCGGCGTCGAGATGATGCCAAGGCGCGTCAGCCGGATCGGAGCGGGAATGGCGAAGATGACGGTGGCGATCAGGCCCGGAACCATGCCGAGACCGAAGAGGATCAGCGCCGGGATCAGGTAAACGAAGGTCGGGATGGTCTGCATCAGGTCGAGCACCGGGCGCATGCCGGCATAGACCCATGCGCGGCGGGCGGCGGCGATGCCGAGCGGTATGCCAAGCAGCATGCTGACGGCTGTTGCGGCCAGAACCAGCGCCAGCGTCTCCATGGTTTCCTTGAAATAGCCCTGGTTCATGATGAGCAGCAGGCCGACGAAGGTAAAAAGGGCGATGGCGATCGACCGGCGCAGCCAGTAGGCGAGGGCGGCGATCGCAACGATCACGGCGATCGGCGGCGGGGCCTGTAGCACAAAGAGGAGGGCCTTGATGATCCGGTCGAGCGAATAGGAGAGCAGGTCGAAGAACCACTCGCCATTGTTCGTCAGCCAGTCCACGCCGGTCTTGGCCCAAGGGCCGATATTCAGTTTGCCGCTGGAATCCGCAAGCCAATCAGGTAACGAAATCACGTCGTTGCCATCCGTCTCAAGTTTCGGGAAAATCGACTGTCAAACGCACCGCGGCGATCATCATACGCCGTCGCGGTGCGTTCGGATATCAGAGGCCGAGGGCGCTCTTGACGGCTGCGGCAGCATCTCCGCCATCGAAGGTGGTGACGCCTGCAAGCCAGGGCTCGACGGCCGAGCCGTTGGCCTTCAGCCATTCGGTCGCAGCGACTTCCGGATCCTTGCCGTCGTTCAGGATCTTGCCCATGATCTCATTTTCCATGGGAAGCGAGAACTTCAGGTTGGTGATGAACTTGCCGACGTTCGGGCATTCCGTCGTGTAGTCGGCGCGAATGTTGGTGAAGACGTTGGCGCCGCCGAAGTTGGGCCCGAAGATGTCGTCGCCGCCGGTCAGGTAGCTCATCTTGTAGTTGGCGTTCATCGGGTGCGGTTCCCAGCCGAGGAAGATGACCGGGGTGCCGTCCTTCTCTGCGCGGGCGACCTGCGCCAGCATGCCCTGTTCGGAGGATTCGACGACCTCGAAGCCCTTGAGGCCGAAGGTGTCCTTCTCGATCATGTCGAGGATCAGGCGGTTGCCGTCATTGCCCGGCTCGATGCCGTAGATCTTGCCTTCCAGCTCGTCCTTGTGGGCGGCGATGTCCTTGAAGTCCTTGATGCCGAGTTCAGCGCCCTTGGCGTTGGTGGCAAGCGTGTACTTGGCGCCCTCGAGGTTCGGCCCGTATGATTCGACCGACTTGTCGTCGAGGAAGGGGCGAACGTCGTTTTCCTGGGTCGGCATCCAGTTGCCGAGGAAGACGTCGATGTCCTTGTTCTTCAGGGACTGGTAGGTGACCGGGACGGAAAGGACCGTGGTGGCGGGCTCATAGCCGAGCGCCTTCAGGACCACGGAGGCGGTGGCGGTGGTTGCCGTGATGTCGGTCCAGCCGACGTCGGAAAACCTTACGGCCTTACAGCTTTCGGCGTCCGCCGCAAAGGCTGCGGACGTAAGCGCAAAAAGCGATGCGGCGGAGGCGAGGGCGAGCCGCCGAAAGGACGAACTATACATTATGATGCTCCCTTTTTTTAATGTTCCCAAGTCAACATTCAATACCGCATAATTGCAAGCGTGATGGCGCGTTTGCGGCGGATCGTGGTCCCGATTTGCGACGTGGCAATTTTGGAAGCGATTTTTGCGCTGCGAAGCGGGGGCCATGGCCCCCGCAGCCGTCCCGCGCATCCGGCGGTCGCCTGACCTTTTTATTTGGGAGATTTCAATAATGCTTGCGATACTGGCCTGGCTGGCCATGGCCGCCTATGCGGCCCATGTCCTTGAGGAATACACGCTGGACTGGCGCAACTGGGCGCGGGCGGTGATCGGCCTGCCGGTGGAATGGAGCGACTTCTTCGTCACCAATTCCGTGGTGGTCGCGCTCGGCATCGCGGCTGCGATGCTGGCCGAGACATTCCCGTTTGCCGTACTCACCTATGCGGCCCTGATGCTCGTCAATGCCGTCTTCTTTCACATCCTGCCATTCCTCCGTACGGGAGGCCGCTTTTCGCCCGGTCTCTTCACCGCGGTGACCATGTTCCTGCCGCTCGGCCTTGCCGTGATGGTGGAAGCGATCCGGAGCGGCACGGCCGGACCGGCGACCATCGTTCTCGCTTTTGTCGGCGGCGGTCTGCTGATGGCCTATCCCGTGGTGCTGCTGAAGCTCAAGGACCTGCCTTATTTCCGGCAGTCAAGCGAGGAAGCAAGAGGCTGACTTCTCCTGGTTCTTTCTCCGTAGCAAAGAGAAAGGGAGGCCGATGCCGGTTGATCCGCGTCAAGTCGCCCTGTCGTCGTCCGCATTAAAGTTTTATAAGGTTCCTCGCCGAGGCGCCGGAGGATGTCGAGGGCGCCATCCCCTATGAACAACGAGGAAAACCCGATGAAGCTTCAATGTCTTGTTCTTGCCGCAGTCATGGCCATGCCGGCGGGCATCGCGTTTGCCGACGGCGATCCGGTCGCTGGCGCCAAGGTCTTCAAGCAATGCATGGCCTGCCACACGGCGACCGAGGCGAAGAACAAGGTCGGCCCGACGCTGATGGGTATCATCGGCCGTCCGGTGGCGAGCGTTGCCGACTATAAATATTCTCCGGCCATGACCACCTTCGGACAGGGCAAGGTGTGGAGCGAGGAAGAACTCGCCGCCTACCTGCCGAAGCCGAAGGATCTGGTGCCGGGCACGAAGATGGCCTTCGCCGGACTGAAGAAGCCGGAGGATATCGCCAACATCATCGCATATCTCAAGAACCCGGCCGCCGTCGGGAACTGAAATTGACAAAAGGCGCATCCGGTTTTTTCGCCGGGCCGGATGCGTCGGCTTGCCGCATTTGATTCCGGTCAAGGATGGCCATGTTCTGCTCGGGTAAGACCCAACCCGGATAATCCGCGAGGTGCGGTTTTCGCTCAGGAGTCATAAATGCAGAACAAGGTCATTCGTTTCGTCGGCGCCGCCGCTGTTGCCGGTTTCTTTGCCGTTCCGGCCTTTTGCGCCGACATTGAAGTGAAGATGCTGAACAAGGGCAGCAATGGCGAGGCCATGGTGTTCGAGCCGGCCACGGTGAAGGCTGCCGTCGGCGACACCATCACCTTCGTGCCCACCGACAAGGGACATGACGCGGCCTACATGAAGGACATGGTTCCGGAAGGCGTCGAACTGGCGAAGAGCAAGATGAACGAGGCTCTCAAGGTCACCGTCGACAAGGAAGGCGCTTACGTCGTGAAGTGCACGCCGCATGTCGGCATGGGCATGGTGGCGCTGGTCGTCGTTGGCGAGGGCGCTCCGGCCAATCTCGACGCCATCAAGGCCGGAAGGCTGCCGAAGAAGGCGCGCGAGCGGCTTGACGCCGAGATCGCAGCACTCGGCCTCTGATCGCTCGCCGTTGTTTTTACTGGGAAAGCCGGGCGGATGCTGCCCGGCTTTTGCTGTTACCGGGTTTTCAAACGGAAGAAATAAGATAAGTTCGTCAGATAGAGCGTTTCCGGCGAAAACGGAGTCGCCAGCGATGCTCTATATCTTTGTTTTTACGCAATTCCGGACGCAAAACCGGTTCCCACTTTTGCTGGAATTGCTCTAGAAAGCGGCGGTCTTTCCGCTCACAATACTTGTTTCGGGAGATGATCCAGCATGGCCTCGCTACAGTCCTTCGACAGTGAAATCGAGAAGACCCGCAGCATCGTCAACGAGATGAAAAGCAAGCTGGAGCAGTCGGGCGTTGTGCTCGACCAGTTCGCCAAGGCCGAGACGAAGCTCGGCGACGTCAATTTCGATATCGAGAACGCGCGTATCCAGGACGTCATCAACCAGCAGAAGGTGATGGAGGCCAACATTGCCGATCTGATTATCGGGCTGGAGGACGCAACCAATGTCTTCGGCTCGGAATTCGAGAGCATGAAGAGCTATACCGGCTATGAGAAGTTCATCGGCATCTTCTCCAAGCAGAGTGCGCAGCGCATGCGAACGGAGCGGGTGCGCAACATGTCTTTGGCCGGCAACCTGCAGGAGTTGCTCTCGAAGTCCGACAGCATCGTCGGCATCCTGAAGGACCAGCGCGGCGTACTCGATCAGCGTTACAAAAGCTCGGAAGCGAGCCTGATCCAGGTGATCGAGCGCCGCAAGGGCACGATCGCCAGCCTTGAAGCAACGCAGAAGCGCATCGAGGAACTGAACCCGATGCTGCTCGACATCGAGAACAAGATCGCTGCCTCGACGGACCAATCGGCCCGCACCGAGCTGGAAGGCGAGCGCTCCAGGCTTGCGACCGAATACAACCAGATGCAGGCCAAGGAGCAGGAACTGCTGGCGGAAAGCCAGACGCTCGAACGCTATACCTCGATGTTCCAAACCTTCGTCGATTCGCTCAACAACCAGATCGCCGCGCAGAACACGCTCATCAACAAGCTGACGATCGACACCGAACAGCGCATCGTGCTCTACAAGGCGCTCGAAGATTCGCTGAAGACTGCCGCCCAGCAGGACGTCGCCCACAAGATCAACACGCTCGGCAGCCAGGTCGACACCGCCGCGGAAGAGACCATGGCCGGCATCGGCTCCGCCGCCCAGCGCCATATCGGCGATCTTCTCGAACTGCACGAGAAGAACATGCTCTCCACCCAGGACATCCAGCGCCGCAAGAAACTCGCCGACGAGGCTTTCGCCCGCCGTTTCCAGGCGGTGCTCGAAAAACACAATGCGGCGAACTATGTGAAGTCCTGACCGGCCGGGCAGAACGCCGAGTTTGGATGTCTGGCGCATGGGAGACGCAAGCGTGTCGGAAATACCCCCCTTTGTCCTTGAATCGGAAAAAATGACAGGGCGGGTGCCATGCTGAACGCTCAGGACGGCCCTGTCGCCCAGTATTTCCAGTCGATCCGGGCCGCGCTCGGCGGGCTGGAGATCTACCTGCGCAATCCCGACATCGTGCTGCCGGGAAGCGGGGCGGCCGGGGCGCTGCTCCTGCCCTATGTCGAGCGGCTCAGGAATTCCTTCGCCTGCTGGGAGAACCGTATCGGCTTTACCGAGCAGTTCCGCATTTCGCGGGCAGAAAGCGGCTTTCCCGTTTTCCAGAATGTGCTCGAACTGGAAAACGACCGGACCAATGCCGAGAAGCGGCTTTCCGAAATCCCCGAGGCTGGGGCGCTCAGGGCGGAGATGGTCGATTTCATCCTGCGGCAGAAGGCCTTTCCCGAGGCGCTGCAATCGCGGATGGCGGAGCGGCTTTATCTGGAGCAGATCGGCCGGGGCGCGATCTTCTCGCCCTATGTCCTGCCGGAGACCGTGCGCGTAACAGTCAACGAAACCAGCCGGCGGCCCTATTATGTCGTGAGCTGGGCTGTGTTCGACGGCACGAACACGCTGCCGATGATCTATATCGCCGGCATAGAGGACAGTTCCGCCAATGTCGCGAAGCTCTTGGTGGGAGAGGACGGCAAGCTCAATCCCGATGTCGATATTCCGTTGCCGGTCGGCGGCCTGCTGAACCCGGAACTTGCCGCGCAGTTCGACGATTTCGCCGGCAAGAACGGCGCCTATTCGCTGACGCCGGCGACGATCGCCACAAACATGGACAAGGATTTCCCGACGCTGCATCCGAAGCTTCTTCGGCGCATCGTGCTCGGCCCCTTCTATTCGGCCGGGATCACGGAGAACAACGCCCGGATCAACGAGATCCTGTCACGGGTGCGCAAGCCGGAAAACGCCTGGCTTCTGACATGGACGATGCAGGAAATTTTCTCCAAGGCGGAGCGCCCGGCACAGCGCGGTTTCTTCTCCTCGACGCCGGCCACACAGGAATTCCATATCGAGACCGGCGATCTTGAGGCGGCGCGCATGGGCGTTTCGGCTTATGAAAAACATGCGCTGGTGCCGCATGACGCCTATCAGGCGCTCTATGCCTCCGGCGAGGCCAATGCCATCTTCGGCAACTACAAGGTCCATGTGATTTCCGGCAACAACGTGGTCAGCGAGGTGTGAGGTGATGAACATTGTCGGTGACCTTTCTCGCCAAGTGCGCTGGCTCCAGAAAGTGACTTTTGCTGTTGCCGGAGTTCAAGTTTTCTCAGTTTTTCCCGGCAGCGCGGGCGGAATTGTTTCTGATACGGTTAAAAGGCTTGTTGTGGGCTTTAAGTCAGTTACCGAGCATATTTGGCGAGTTATTGGTCAGTTTATTCAAATTGATTTCCGAGGTTACGAGGATGAGCTTACGTTTTCGATGTTGGTTCTTCTGCCATATGTGATGCATTTAAAGGGCGTGAAATTTGAATCTCCTGTTATGGATGAGAATAAAATTCTTTCAGTGTTAAATGTTTTATCTTTTTTATTTGTTAACTATGTTTTTTTTAATAGAGAATATGACTACAGTGACTTAATTTATCAGGTTAGACTTAGATCGTCGCTTGCTGCGGCTCCATTTTTATTTATATTTTCTATTGCTTTGTTTTTGTCATTAAAAAATGACATAGAGTATAGATTTTATATAAAATTTTCACTTATTTATGTTTTGTCAACTTTTTTCATGGTGTGTCTATTTTATATTATTCAGGATTTTGATTATTTTCTGGAATTTAGGTCGCCCGTAGTTTTTTTAGTTGCTTCATTTCTGTCAAATTTGGCTTATTTTTTCGCCGTTGCGTGTCGTGTTGATGGATATTATCCACTTCTTTTCTGTTGTGTCTGTTATTTATTTTATTTTTGTATGGATAAAATACTCCAATGGGCGCCAGCAATAGACCGTTGCCTATCCAGTCTGGGAGCCTGAAATGGAGATATCTCTAGCGACCATCCGCGAGGACGAGATCCGCAAGCATCTGGCGGTGGCGCAGGGGCTTGTGACCCGCGCCGTGTTGATCGATGCGGGAGAGGGGTCGGGCGGCACGCCGCTTGCCGGTACCGGCAGGCGCTTCGTGTCGACGGTTTCGACGGGATCGGTCCGCCGCACGCGGGAGGTCGAGCTGTCGAAAACCGTGCAGGCGGTCGGCGGTGGCGGCGATCCGCTGATGACACCGCAGCAGCATGCGGTGCTTTATCGCGTTCGCCGCGGCATTCAGGTGGCGTTGGCGATTGCCGATGTGTTTGCCCGCCAGACCGATCTCGAGCAATTGCAGGCACGCAATCTTTCCGCTCCCCTGCAGGGCGAGGATGCCGGCCGGTTCAAGGCGCTTCTTTCCGCATCCGCCTATGTCGCCGCGTTTTCGCTCGCTGCCTATCTTCTCTCGACGCTTCAGGGCGAGGGCGAGCCGGTCAACGATGCGCACGAACCGGATTTCCTGTTCGATACACCGCAGGACGCGCTGAAGAGCATGGTCACCGGGCTCGATGCCGCAATTACCGGGTCGGCGGATGAGGCGACACTCATCAGCCGTGCCAGAGGTTTTGCACGCGCGGCCATCGACGGGCTGATCGGGCGGAAGGCGCGGTTCACAGGCCTTTCGGTCTTCGAGAACACCCATATCCGGATCGATCAGGACGATTTCACGCTGGATGGCTTCGATGTCGCGCCCGGCGCCCGGCGCAAGCCGCTCTCCATGACCTTCAAGAAGCCGGAGGAAATCGTCGGCAATCACATCGCCAAGTTCCAGGCGATGAAGCTTGCCAAGATGATGATGGCCTACGACTTCGACCGGCAGATGAACCCGTTCGTCGAGCTTGGGGGCTTTCTCTTCACCTTTATCGGCGACGGCATGCCGGGCACCGGCAAGACCATCCTGATCCAGATGCTGGCGGGGCTTCTGAACGATTACTGCCAAGTGGCGGGCTATGCCTTCCATTACGAGAATTTCGGCGTCGACCAGATTTCCTCCTATCAGGGCAAGTCCGGCCAGAACTGCAAGGCTTTCATCGACAACGTCACCAATCCGCGCGTGATCGGCTTCGGCACCATCGACGACGTCGATCAGGTGGCGGCGAAGCGTTCCGACGACCGAGCGTCGGCCGGCCAGCATGAGGTGACGGCGGTGCTGATGGAGAGCTTTGCCGGTGCCTCGACCGTGGTGCGCGGCAATTGCTGCTTCGGCATGTTCTCCAACTATCCGGAGAATGTCGACGATGCGCTCCGCCAGCGGGCCGGCGCGCGCTGGCTGATCGACGGGCCGCAGAGCGAGGCCGATTATATCGACATCTTCGCGCTTTTGATCGGCAAGAACCATTCGATCCCGCTCGGCGAGCACCAGCTTTTCGCCAATCAAGAAATCAAGCGGGCGGTGTCGGTATCCTATGACAAGCACAACCGTCCGGAGGAGGACGGGCTGGTGGCGGTCTGGCAGCGGTTCGAAAAGAACCATGGCAGGATCGAGACGCTCGCCGACATCGGCGCCTACCTCCACGAGATCAAGCTTGCCGAACCGCGCTTCACCGGCCGTGCGATCAAGAACATCACGGACGCGATCAAGATGCGGGTGATGGATATCGAACTGCCGGACGAGTGGTTCTCCGCGCCGGAAGCCTTCATGCATCGCAGCTACGACGAGAAAAAGGCGATGATCGCCGAGCTTCGCGGCCCCGTGACGATGGAGATGATCTGCCAGGAGATCAACCGCTATGCCGACAGCGAATTCCGCTATGCCGACAAATCCGACGACGCGGCGGTCGCCGACATCATCAGGCGCGAACGCCTGCGCGAAAGGGCGGTCGGCGAGATCGAGACGATGAAGCGGGAAGGGAAGTGGCAGCCGTGAACCGTCTTCTCGAAGCCGAACTGATCTACGGCAGGTTGCTCACGATCCGGGAGCCGCATCTGATCGAGCGTTACAACAAGGCGCTTTCGGGCTTCGGACTTAAGCCCACGGCGCTTGCCGAATTCGATATCGACATGACCGGTTTTTCCCCGCAGATCGCGGCGGAGCTTGGAGACCGGGACTATCTCGATCCCAACAGGGTGAACCGGCGTTTCGTGGTGATGACGCCGGATCAGGAAAACCTGCCGGTCGTTCATACGAGTTTTTCCAATACCGCCGGCCTGATGCACGAATTCTATCGGGCGAACGCCAGGGCGATCAACGCGATCACCATCAAGGATGCGCTCTACGGCGAGATCGAGGATTCGGTTTCCTCGGTCGAGAGTCTCGAAGATCTTCTCTCTATCAACGAGGTGCAGTTCAAGGTGCTCTCCGCCGAGGACGTGCTCGGCAAGGCGGGGGAACTCAGGCAACTCGCCGACCGGCTGCAGAGCGATCCGGATGCCTGGCGCGATGACGCGATGCTGAACCGCATGGTGGAGCTGGCGAAGCTGACGGGGGATATCCGCCAGAACAGGCTGGTGCCGGATCAACTGGTCTTCCGGCATGACGCTTTCTGGGCCAATCATTTCGGCGGCGTCTACGTTTTCGTCGACGACAAGATCACCACCGTCATCTGCGATCCCGCCGCCCCCGGTTTTCGCCGCTCCCGGCCGTGGCAGGTGAGTTATATCTCGATCAGGGACCACGCGACGATCTTTGACTTTCTCGCGAAAACCGGCCGGATCGAACTGCCTCGGGCAAGCTGGGTGGAGGGGTCCGGACTGCTTGCCCAGCGCGCGGAGATGGCGGCACTTGCGCTTGCCTACCAGATCGATCCGGCGCTCGATTTTACCCGCATCGATGCGGTCTGGCTGCAGACCTTCCTGCACCGTAATGCGGAACTCGTCGCGCGCGACGGGGTCTATCCGTTCCTGCAGGAAATGCTGCGGCAGATCGCCGTGACCGGCAGCATCAAGATCGCCGACGTTGCGCCCGAGCGCCGCTTCCTGCTGATCCGCGCCCGGCCCGACCATGCCGATCAGTGGTTGACCAACCGGCTGATCTCGCAAATGGTGCCGTCGGACTTCGTGTCGCGTTTCATCTTCGACAAACAGGGCTTTTACGATGCCTATGAAGGATATAGCGACGGGTTTCGCGAATTCGTTGTATCGCGGCTGACGCAAACCTATCTGCAGGACAAAGCTTCCTTCCGCAAACGCCTCTACGGCATAGGAGACGACGACAATGCTTGATCCGGTCATCGCGTTTTTCCAGCGCGTCTTTGCCGCCATCGGCCGCGGCATAGGGCTCGCGGTCGCCTGGCTGCTGTGGCCCTTCATGGCTGCTCATGGCTGGTATCAACGCCGCAACTGGCTGATAAAGGGGCCGATCCTGCTGGCGATCGTTATCGCTATCGTCTTCTATGCGCAGTTCTTCTGGCGCACCCAGGTCTGGTACAATTTCAATCCGGACATGGTGAAGGCCTACGACTTCAACCAGCGAAGCGTGGCCGCCGGCCTTCAGGTGCCCGACAAGCCCAATGCCTGCCAGAACTCGGCGATCGTGACGATTGCCGCCGATCTCACGGACTTCAACGTCAACCAGAATATCTGGATCTCGTCGACGCTGCTCTACAAGCTCGGCCTGTTCGGCATGGACTGGGATCACACGCCCTTCTTCGACAACAAGGCCTCGTTCCAGCGCGGCGTCAACCAGGTCGTGCGCCGCGTGGCGATCGAGCTTGCCGACAATCTCGGCCGCGTGCGCGGCACCTCCGGCATCAACAACGACCTGCAGGATGCGCGCGGCAATATCCAGTTCGACGAGGGGACCTGGTATTTCGGCACCAATCCCTTCGGCTTCAAGACGCCCACGCCGGCCTATTATCGTTCGGCGGTCGAGAGCTGGCGCAAGTTCAATTCCGATCTGGAAACCTGCAAGGCCGTCTTCGATGCGCGTGCCGACAACCTGACCCAGGTGCTCGACCGGATGGCGAGCGATCTTGGCAATACCTCGGACATCCTGCGCCGCCGTTCGGAAGAGTATCATGCTGGCTGGTTCGACACGCGCGCCGACGACCGCTTCTGGTTCGCCTATGGCCAGCTCTATGCCCAGTATGCATTGCTGCAGGCGACACGGGCCGACTTCATGGGCGTGATCCGCGAACGGAACCTGACGGCCATCTGGACCGAGATGGAAAAGCAGCTCGAATCTGCGCTCAGAATCCAGCCCGCGATCATCTCGAACGGTGCCGAAGACGGCTGGATCATGCCCAACCATCTCTCGACGATGGGCTTCTATATCCTTCGCGTTCGCTCGAACATGGTGGAACTGCGCTCCGTTCTCGAGCGCTGAGTTTACGCGGGAAGGCCGGCCGGGCAGGAGGTCCGGCCGGCCTTCCCGTTCAGGGTTTCTCGTCGTCGGAAAAGGCGACGGTGCGCAGCCGTTCGAAGAACTCGTAGGTTATGCCGACGATCTCACCGGCCGTGCCCGGCTTTTCGCGAAACTTCCCGACCGTGCGCACGAACTTGTAGTTGCCCGTTTCGCCGAGTGCCCGGTAGATATTGTGATAGCTCTGTTTCTGCCGGCAGGTCCGCTCGAAGCTTTCCATCAGCATGGGCAGGTCGTCGGGATGGATGCGGGTGCGGAACTCAACCAGATTGATCTTGCCGTCATTGGCGGTCAGGCCGAATATCCGGAAGACATCGGGAGTGGCGTAGAACATGCCCGTGTCCAGGTCGATGCGCCAGAAGCCGTAAAGGCGGAACTCCTGGACGAGCTCCACGACTTCGTGTTCGGTCAGGCCGACGCTGGTACAGTCCTGATATTCTCTTTGCTGAAACTGGTCGAAACGCAGCGGATCCAAGAGGACGCCTCCAATCGCCGTCCGCGACTTTCCCGCGAATCAGCCGTTAGTTGATGAGCTTCAACCTGATGGCTTTTGCTACCAACTGGGTCCTGTTCACGCAATCCAGCTTTTTGATGGCATTCGTCATATAGGCATTCACGGTGTGGTCCGAAAGCGAAAGAATCTGGCCGATCTCGATGGAGGTCTTGCCCTGCGCCGTCCAGCGCAGCACTTCGAGTTCACGGGCCGAAAGTATGCCGGGACTGACCATTTCGGCCCTTCGCATGCGATCGAAGACATCGAAGGCATGCAGGCTTATCATGTTGAGTTCGTTCATCTCGACCTGGGAGAGGCGGGCGCGGTCGCCGTCATAGCGCAGGAAGAAGCGGTTGCCGTCGATCGATGTTACCGGAAACATCAGCCCGGTCATCAGGTCGTAGCGCGCCATCAACTCGCGCATGGCCGGTGGGAAATCGCGGCCGTTCGGGCACTCGCTGTCGCGCAGATACCATGTCTGGGGCAGGATCGACTTGTTGAGGCGCGGCAGGATCGGGCAGGCGCGGAGAAAGAAATTCCTGTCGAATTCGCGGGCAAACTGGGCAGGCAACGTGCTTTCGAGCACGAAAGGCGCCAGAACGACATCGTTCGGGCCGGGGGCCGCCATAACGGATATATGATCGAGACCGAACTCCCGTGCGACGCGCAGCATGCTACGCATGAAATCGGGACGTGTCCGGCTATTCGAAATTTCGTCGCTCAGAAGAGACTGACGTTCCGCGATCATCATAGGGACTATCGAAAGTTGAGAAAGGCAGCTATGTTAACGTTAACAAATATATCAGTTGCGGCGAAAAGCCAGCGTTTTTTCTCGCTCCGCCGTTCAATTTTCAAGCAGCCTTGGCGATCTGTTAATTTCTTGGGCAAAATCAGAGTGTTGCTGTAAACTTAAATTGGTAGGGACGAGCCCGATTTCACCTCTTCCATGACCGCATAAGTGTGAGTTTCCCGCACGCCTGGAAGTGGAAGGATAACCTCCGAGAGAAACTGACGGTAGGCCTCCATGCCGGCCACGCGCGCCTTGACCAGATAGTCGAAACCGCCTGCCACCATATGGCATTCCATGACGTCGTCGGAGCGTTTGACGGCGGCGGCGAAGGCGTCGAAGATGTCGGGCGTGGTGCGGTCCAGCTTGACTTCGATGAAGACGAGCAGGCCGCGCCCCAGCTTCTGCGGAGAGAGCACCGCCATGTAACCGGTGATGAAACCGTCGCGTGTCAGTCGCCGGACGCGCTCCGCCGTCGCCGTGGGGGAGAGGTGGACGCGCTCGGCGAGTTCGATGTTGGTCAGCCGGCCCTCTTTCTGAAGCGTGCGGAGGATCTTGCGGTCGAGACGGTCAAGTTCTTTCATCGATCTCTATCTTTTTCATCTTTCATGGTGATAGTCACGGACTTTATGCCAAAAATCAGCGAGCAAAGCTATTAATCTCTCTGTAGGTTGCCGATAACACGGAGGTGACGATGCTCAAGAATGCCACGCCAGATTTTCCCCAGTTCAACGCACCCTTTGCCGGCGACGACGACAGCCTCGTCAGGGCCTTTGCCGCACGGCTTTCGCTGTCGGACAGCCAGAACGCCTCGATCGATCGTCGCGCAACGCGCTTCATCGAAGCGATACGGGGGAACTCCGGTTCGATCGGCGGTGTCGAGGATTTCCTGCGGGAATACGGCCTTTCCACCCGTGAAGGCCTCGCCTTGATGGTGCTTGCCGAGGCGCTGCTACGCGTGCCCGATGCTCTGACGCAGGACAGGCTGATCGAGGACAAGCTGAAGGAGGGCGGCTGGAGCGAGCATGAGGCGCATGGCGACAGCTGGTTCGTCTCGGCTTCGGCCTGGGCGCTCGGCCTTTCCGCCCGCGTCATCCGTCCTGGCGAGACGCCCGAGGGCGTGGTGCGCGGTCTCGTCAAACGGCTCGGTCTGCCGACCGTCCGCAGCGCCACCAAGCAGGCGATGCGTTTCCTCGGCCATCATTTCGTTCTAGGCGAGACGATGAAGGACGCCTTGAGCCGCGCCGCCAAGAGCGAGGAGAAGGGCTATCGCCATTCCTTCGACATGCTGGGCGAGGGGGCCCGCACGGCAGAGGATGCCAGGCGCTATTTCAAGTCCTATGCGGCGTCGATCGAGTCGATCGGCGCCTTCATGGCCAAGCACGGCAAGAACAAGCAGTTGCCGGATCGCATGGGCATTTCGGTGAAGCTCTCCGCACTGCATCCGCGCTATCTCGCCACCCATCACGACCGGGTGATGCGCGAACTGGTGCCTGATCTCCTGAAGCTTGCTCAGATGGCCAAGGCCCATCAGCTTAATTTCACCGTCGATGCGGAAGAGGCCGACCGGCTGGAGCTTTCGCTCGATGTGATCGCCGCCGTCTTCTCCGATCCTTCGCTCGCCGGCTGGGACGGCTTCGGGCTTGCCATCCAGGCCTACCAGAAGCGCGCGCCGCAGGTGATCGACTATATCGACAACCTCTGCCAGACCTATAACCGGCGGATGATGGTGCGTCTCGTCAAGGGCGCCTACTGGGATACGGAAGTGAAGCGGACGCAGGAGCGCGGTCTTGACGACTACCCGGTCTGGACGCGCAAGCCGGCGACGGATCTCTCCTACCTCAATTGCGCATCCAAGCTGCTCGACAAGCGGGCGCGGATCTTCCCGCAGTTCGCCACCCACAATGCGCTGACGGTTTCCTCCATCCTCGAACTTGCGGGCGCCGACCGCAGCGGCTTCGAGTTCCAGCGCCTGCACGGCATGGGCGAGGCTCTCTACGACAGCCTCCTGTCCAGCAACGAACGCATCGCCTGCCGGATCTATGCGCCGGTCGGCGGTTACCGCGATCTTCTTGCCTATCTGGTTCGACGCCTGCTGGAGAACGGCGCCAACTCGTCCTTCGTGGCAGTTGCCGGCGACAAGAACGTGCCGATTGCCAAGCTGCTCGAACGGCCGGCGCAGCGGCTTGGGCTCGATCAGGGCATCAGCGCCCGCCACAGCCAGATTCCGCTGCCGAAAGAACTTTATGGCAAACGCCGCAACAGCGCCGGCTTCGAGTTCGGCCATCGCGAGAGCCTCGCCGGACTGTTGTCGCGGCTTGCCGGCGAGAATAAGTCCGTCGAAGCGGTTCCGCTCGTGCCGGGCGCCACCGGCCAGACCGAAGTCGTCAACATTCTTTCTCCATCGGATCGCAGCCGAAGGGTCGGTACCGTGCGCAACGCGGCCGTTGCCGATGTCGAACGCGCCTTTGTCGCGGGTCGCAAGGGTTTTGCGTCGTGGTCCAGGCAGCCGGTGGAAGCACGTGCCGCCTGCCTCGACAAGATGGGCGACCTTCTGGAGCAGAGCCGCGACCGCCTGCTGGCGCTTCTGGCCGCCGAGGCCGGCAAGACGCTGGATGACGGTATCGCCGAAATCCGCGAGGCGGTCGATTTCTGCCGCTATTATGCCGAGCAGGCACGCACGCTGTTTGTCGAGCCCGAGGTGATGCCGGGCCCGACGGGGGAGAGCAACCGGCTGCTCTGGCGCGGTCGCGGCGTCTTTGCCTGCATTTCTCCATGGAACTTCCCGCTGGCGATCTTCCTCGGCCAGATCTCGGCGGCACTTGTGGCCGGCAATGCGGTCGTCGCCAAGCCGGCGCCGCAGACCCCGCTCATTGCCTACGAGGCGGTGAAGCTCTTCCACAAGGCCGGCGTTCCGGCCGACGTGCTGATGTTCCTTCCAGGCGGTCCCGATATCGGTGCGGCCATTTCCGCCCATCCGTTGCTTGCCGGCCTGGCATTCACCGGTTCGACCGGAACGGCGCAGGCGATCAACCGGACGCTTGCCGCCAAGAACGGTCCGATCGTGCCGCTGATCGCCGAAACCGGCGGCATCAACGCGATGATCGTCGACGCCACGGCACTTGCCGAACAGGTGGCTGACGACGTCGTGATGTCGGCCTTCCGGTCCGCCGGCCAGCGCTGCTCGGCGCTGCGCATCCTCTATCTCCAGGAGGATATCGCCGAGGGCATGCTGGAGATGATCGAGGGCGCGGCGCGCGAACTCAATCTCGGCGATCCGGCGCTGACCACCACGGATGTCGGCCCGATCATCGATGAGAAGCAGACCGCGATGCTGAAGGGCCATGTCGAGGACATGCGCAAGACGCAGAAGGTCCGCTATTCCGGTCAGGTGCCGAATTCCGGCAACTTCTTTGCCCCGCACATCATCGAACTCGACAAGCCCGAGGCGCTGACCAGGGAAGTCTTCGGGCCCGTGCTGCATGTGGTGCGCTGGAAGGCGAAGGATCTGCCCAAGGTGATCGATGCGGTCGCCGCGACCGGCTATGGCCTGACGCTCGGTGTGCACAGCCGCATCGAGGCGACGATCCGCACCGTCACCGATGCGCTCGACACCGGCAATGTCTATATCAACCGCAACATGATCGGTGCGGTGGTGGGAACCCAGCCTTTCGGCGGTTCCGGCCTCTCCGGCACCGGTTTCAAGGCCGGCGGCCCCGCCTATCTGATGCGTTTTGCGCTGGAACAGGTGGTTTCCATCAACACCGCCGCCGCCGGCGGCAATGCCAGCCTGATCGCCATCGGCGAGGGCTGATCGGAAAGGCCGGAAAAACACGGCAAGAGGCTGGAGAATGCCTCTTGCCGTTTTCCAGACTCGATTGTTATCCTGCCCCGGATACAATCGGAACGTCTGTCGTGAGCTCTTGTTTTTCCGCTTTTTCCTTTCGCCTGCTGCTTTCTATTGTCATTTCCTTTTTGCTGTCGTTCTTGTTGGAGCCCGTGGCGGTCGGCCGTGCGAGCGCTGCCGAGCGCGTTCCGATGGATTTCATCGTCGTCATGCAGGCGGGGTGTTCGGAACGATGTCCCCGATGGATTTCCGCCGAGGGCGACATCGAGCCGGAGACGCCCGCGCGCCTGCGCAAGCTGCTGAAGTCGCTGGGAAAGCAGAAGCTTCCCATCGTACTTACCTCCAATGGGGGTGACCTGGAGGCTGCGTATGCACTGGGCCGCCTCATTCGCAAGAACAAACTGGATGTGGCCGTTGGCACGACCCGTTTGACGGGTTGCATCGAACCGTTGGTGCCGCGTTGCAAGACATCAAGGGTGGAGGACGGCGTCCCGGTTGGCAGGTCCTTTGTCGACGGTGGTTACTGCGCCTCGGCCTGTCCGATGATGCTTGCCGGTGGCGTACGGAAGTTTGCGCCTCTCTGGGACGCCCTCGGTGTGCATCAGGTAACAACGACCACCACGCAATACGAAGTTCAGTACGACATCCAATACAAGATGGTGAAGGGCAAGAAGAAGGTTATTTCGCGCAAGGAGGTCGGGCGGAAATATCTTGGGACGAAAACCTCCACCAAGCTGAGCAAGAGAAACACAGCAAACCTCGCAGCCTATCTCAAAGAGATGGGAGTGGACCGCAAACTGATCGATCTGGTGGAAAGCGCATCGCCTGATGACATATATTTGATCCATGCGGATGAAGCCATCCCGCTCGGACTTATCACGGCTGGTCTTGCCAAGAACGAAATGCCGATCGATGCGTTGTGCTCCGGTGATCTGTCGAAGTCGGGGCGCTGTGGGGTGACACCGGACGAACCATTGCCATTCGTGCCGCCGATCCCTGTCGCGAAACCGGTTCCAGCGGTCGGCAGCCCGGCGGAACTGACCGCCAAGCTGCAGGGTGGCTAACCGTCTGGAATCATCGAGGCCGGCGCTTACAAGCCCTTGTCTTCGTACTTGCCCTTGGACATCAGCTTTTCCAGGAAGCCGAGCATCACGGCGGAGACGACGAAGGTGAGGTGCATGAAGGTCAGCCACATGATCTTGCCGTCGGTATACTGATTGGCATTGAGGAAGACCTGCAGCAGGTGGATCGAGGAAATGGCGACGATAGAAGAGGCGACCTTGATCTTCAGGCTGCCGGCATCGAGCTTGCCGAGGAAGGATACTTCCGCGTCGGTCTCGTCGAAACGGCTGACGAAATTCTCGTAGCCGGAAATCATCACCATCACGATCAGGCTGGCGACCAGGGCGGCATCGATCAGGCCGAGCATGGCAAGGATCATCTCCGCATCGCCATAGTCGAAGACATTGCCCGCGACCTTGAGGAACTTGTAGCCGAAGGACACAGCATAGACGGCGAGGGCCGCGACGAGGCCGAGATAGAAGGCGACAAGAATCCAGCGGCTCGAGAGGATGATCTTTTCGACGAGCAGTTCCAGGGACTTCATCCTGCGGGTTCTCCATGGTCTTGGGGGACGGGCATGCGGCGAGAGATAAGGGGAGCCTTGCCGCATCGCAAGAGGACAATCGCCGCCGGGCTTAGCGGAGGTTCGCTTGCCGCTTCGTCCGGGGCGAATATTTCTTTTTCTTCCCTCCTCGTCTACGGACAATCTCCACGCTTTAATCGCTGCAAACAGGCCAAGGGGTATGGGAGCATTTTATGGGTGACGTCAGATCCGATATCGAAATCGCGCGCGCGGCACGGAAGCTGCCAATCCAGGCAATCGGCGAGAAGCTCGGCATACCCTCGGAGCAGATCATGCCCTATGGGCATGACAAGGCGAAGATTTCCGCCGAGTTCATCCGCTCGCTTTCCGCCCGGCCCGACGGCAAGCTCATCCTCGTCACCGCGATCAATCCGACGCCGGCCGGCGAGGGCAAGACGACGACGACAGTCGGTCTCGGCGACGGACTGAACCGGATCGGCCGAAAGGCGCTGATCTGCCTGCGCGAACCGTCGCTCGGCCCGTGTTTCGGCGTGAAGGGCGGGGCGGCCGGCGGCGGTTATGCGCAGGTGGTTCCGATGGAGGACATCAACCTGCATTTCACCGGCGATTTCCATGCCATCACCTCCGCCCACAATCTGCTCGCGGCACTGATCGACAACCATCTCTACTGGGGCAACGAACAGGGTATCGACAGCCGGCGGGTGAGCTGGCGGCGGGTGATGGACATGAACGATCGGGCGTTGCGCGAGGTCGTCTGTTCGCTCGGCGGCGCTGCGAACGGCTATCCGCGCGAGACCGGCTTCGACATCACCGTCGCCTCGGAAGTCATGGCGATCCTATGCCTTGCAGCCGATCTCGAAGACCTTGAACGCCGGCTCGGCGATATCATCATCGGCTACCGGCGCGACAGGAGCCCGGTGTTCGCGCGCGACATCAAGGCGGACGGCGCGATGGCGGTGCTGCTCAAGGACGCCATGCAGCCGAACCTCGTTCAAACGCTCGAAAACAATCCGGCCTTCGTGCATGGCGGGCCCTTTGCCAATATCGCCCATGGATGCAATTCGGTGATGGCCACGAAGACCGCGCTGAAGCTTGCCGACTATGTGGTGACCGAGGCGGGTTTCGGCGCCGATCTCGGAGCGGAGAAATTCTTCGACATCAAGTGCCGCAAGGCCGGCCTGAAACCTGCGGCGGCGGTCATCGTCGCAACCGTGCGTGCGCTCAAGATGAACGGCGGCGTGCGCAAGGAGGACCTCGGCGAAGAGAACGTCGAGGCGGTGACGCGCGGCTGCGCCAATCTCGGGCGTCACGTCGCCAATGTGCGGCGCTTCGGCGTGCCGGTGGTGGTCGCCATCAACCACTTCGTTTCCGATACGGAGGCCGAAATCGCAGCGGTCAGGGAATATGTATCCCGGCTCGGCGTCGACGCCATCGTCTGCCGTCACTGGGCGGACGGTTCGGCCGGTATCGAGGAACTGGCGCACAGGGTGGTTGAACTCGCTGATTCCGGCCAGGCGGCATTCAGGCCGCTTTATCCCGATGGCATGCCGCTGATGGAGAAGATCGAGACGGTGGCCTCGAAGATCTATCATGCTGCCGAGGTGACGGCGGACAAGGCGGTGCGCGACCAGCTCGCAACCTGGGAGGAGCAGGGTTACGGCAATCTGCCGGTCTGTATCGCCAAGACGCAATATTCTTTCTCGACGGACCCCAATCTGCGCGGCGCGCCCGAGGGACATGTGGTTCACGTGCGCGAAGTCCGGCTCTCCGCCGGCGCCGGCTTTATTGTCGTGATTACCGGGGAGATTATGACCATGCCGGGCCTGCCGAAATCGCCGTCTTCCGAACGGATCTATCTCAACGAGCAGGGCTACATCGAAGGCTTGTTCTGACGCCGCTTCTGCGCGGAAGACTTGCAAAGCCCCGGCAAGAAAGGGTTTTTCGCTGCGGAAGTGTTGCCGTTTTGCACGGCTTCGACCGCTCATGAAATCATGATTAAAATAATCATCTTTGTTTTGTTGACTCTAAACGTCATGTTTTATACGTGGCGATATTGAGGCGGGTAACCGCCGCTCGCCCGGATTTTGACATCAACTCGATCGGCTTGGCCCCGCACGCTCTGCGTTTCGGGGGATGGAAGGGCTTTGCCGATGAAAGGACGTATATTTCATGGTCTATCGGCATTTCAGACCGCTTCTTCTCGCCTGCTCGGCGCTCGTCGCCGTTTCTCCCGGATTTTCAGCCCATGCCCAGGATAGCAACACCGCGTCCACAGAGACGGGTGAAACCCAGCTTGAGACCATCCTCGTGAAGGGCAAGCGCGTCGCCAAGGGGTCCGTCGCCGACACGCCGCTTGCCACGCAGACGACCAAGGACGATATCGCCAAGAAGGAAATCGAGGATCTCGACGACCTCGGCAACACGACGGAGCCGGGTGTCACCTTTGTCGAGTCCACGAAGAGCGTCAATATTCGCGGCCTGGAAGACGACCGCGTGCTGACCACCATCGACGGCATTCCGATCCCCTATCTCTCGGATCTGGTGCGGGGTTCCTTCGGCGGCGCGAACAGCTACGATTTCTCGTCGCTTTCGAGCATCGACATCCTGCGGGGTGCGGATTCCAGCCGAGCCGGTTCGGGTGCGCTTGGCGGCGCCGTGCTGTTGCGCACGCTGGAGCCGGAAGACCTGATCGGCGAAGGCAAGGATTACGGCGGCATCGCCAAGACGACCTATGACAGCTCCGACCAGTCGTTCGGCGGATCGGTCGCGGTCACCAAGAAGATCGACGACACCTCCGTCCTGTTGCAGGGCAGCTACAAGAAGGGCCACGAGACGGATACCGGCGGCGATGTCGGCGGCTACGGTTCCACCCGCACCGAGGCGGACCCGGAGGATTACGACAAGAAGAACGTGCTCTTCAAGATCCGGCAGGATATCGAGGGCGGCCACCAGATCGGTATTACCGCGGAACACTACGAGTTCGATTCGACCACCAATCTGCGAAGCGAGCAGGGCAGCACCTATGCCCGCGACAATTACGATGAAATCTCCGACCTGACCCGCAATCGCGTCTCGCTCGACTATCGCTACGATGCCATTGCCGAGGACAGCCTGATCGATTCCGCCTTCGCCACGCTCTACTGGCAAAAGGCCGAGCGGGAGGAAGGAACCGACGGCTATCGCAACACTGCGCCGATCGGCGATTACAGCCGCATCAGCACCAATGAGGAAGAGGCCTTCGGCTTTGCGGGCTATGTCTACAGCGATTTCGCCACCGGCGCCTTGCAGCACAAGCTGACAGTCGGAACCGATCTGAACTTCGCGACGACCACGCAGTTCGCTGCCGGGGAGGATAGCTGCGACGTCACCTATGTCTCGAGCTGCGCCTTCTTCCACAACAATCAGGCCGATATGCCGGAAACGGACTCGAAGAAGATCGGCCTCTATGCCGAGGACCGGATCGAGATCGGCTCCAGCGGTTTCTCTCTGACGCCCGGCCTGCGCTTCGACTGGTACGACTACGACCCGCAGGAGACGCCCGGCTACGAGAACAACAGCGGCTATGCCGGCTTGCCGGACGGCCAGTCCGACTGGGCGCTTTCGCCGAAACTTCGAGCCGGCTGGCAAGTGCGTCCGGATGTCGAACTTTTCGCGCAGTTCGCCACCGGCTTCAAGGCGCCGAACGTGTCGCAACTCTATTCCAATTACGACAACGCGCCGCTCTATCGTCAGGTCGGTAATCCCGATCTCGAGGCTGAAAGCAGCTACGGCTTCGAAGTCGGCGCCAATCTCGGCGACGAGGATTTCGGCGGCCGCATCACGGCGTTTACCACCCGATACAAGGACTTCATCGACACCGAAACCGTGGCGCTTGCCGGCTACCGGCTCGGCAGCTTCGAATTCTTCAACCGCGCCAATGTCCGCATTTCAGGTGTCGAGGCACGTGGCCAGAAGAAGTTCGCCAACGGCTTCAGCGTGCATGGCTCGCTTGCCTATGCCTATGGCGAGGACCTCGATACCGACGAGATCCTGGGCTCGGTCGCGCCGCTCAAGGCGATCCTCGGCGTGGGTTATGAGACGGAAAGCTGGGGCGCGGATGCCACCCTCATCGCCTCGGCGGCGGTCAGGGACAGCTCTACCGCCAGCACCAAGCCGGCCGGATACGGCATCGTGAACCTCACGGGCTGGTGGGAACCGGAACAGGTGAAAGGCCTGCGCGTTCAGGCCGGCGTCTACAACGTCTTCGACAAGACGTATTTCGATGCGCTCGAGGTCAAGGACATCGCCAACGCTTCCGAACTCTATTCGGAGGCCGGCCGCTACTTCAAGCTTTCGCTCACTCAGAGGTTCTGAGCGGGAGCTGGAATACAAGTCCTCAGGACGGCGCCGCTTCGGCGCCGTCTTTCGTTTGCGCTAGCGGCAATAACGGAAGCCGCCGTTGCGTTCGAGAATGTCGAGATGCAGGTGGTCCTGGTGGGCGGCGTCGCTTCCCGGGGAAAGGACGGTCCGGAAATAGAGGCAGGCGAAAGCGTTCAGGCTGCGCTGGAAGGCGGCGGGCAGGTCGGATGCCTCCGGCCTGGCGATGCTCATCGGCACGATGCCCTTTTCGAACTCGAGCGACGACAGGTCGATGGCGTTGCCGCGGGCATGTTCGGAGATCTTGCCGTCGTCCGCGCCGTTTCGATTGCGGCAGGCATAGGCCGAGGCGTGATGCACAGCCGTGAGACGCCCCTTCTCCGGCATGGCAAGCCGGGCCGCCGGCTCCAGCATGTCGCGCGTCATGCGGGCGAGTTCAAGAGCGGTATCGCAGCGGAGCGTTGCTTCAGGTTCGAGCTTCACCGATCGTGAGAGGGCGGTCACAGCAATCGGCCGATCGATGCCGCATCCGTCGCCGCCGTCGATGCGGGGGAGGGGCCTGAACGCAACGCCAAGGGTCGACAATTCCTTCGTGCACGCCTCGAAGGCTGTGGGATCTTCCGCCTTCACGGGCGGTGGAGGCGTGGGTGCCGGAGCTGGAGCCGGCACCGGGGCGGGTGCCGGAGGCGATTGCGGTGGCGCGGACGGTGGCTCCGACGGCGTCGGGGATGCGGTTTCCGGTGGTGCTTCGGCGGGTTTTCCTGCCGGGTTCTTCTTCTTTTCTTCCGCTGGGGGGACCGCGGGTTTTTCCTCGGGAACAGGCGGCGTCGGGGTTGACCGTTCGGGACGCGGTTCCGGTATCGGCACGTTATCCGCAAGCGTTACGCCGGGTGCGGTTGATAGCAAGAGGCAGAGCAGCAGGGTCGTGTTTCGCAATAAGCCGTCTCCTGTGTTGCGGACAGGAGATAACGGCTAGGGAGGCGGGAAGTTTCCAGGCCTTGATTTTCTCCAACGTTCGCAGGGCTTTCGACGGGGGAGGCTCTTGCACTTGCCGCGGCATGACGGTATGAGTTTCGCCATGACGAAGCCTTTGAACATCGGTAACTGGTGGTGGGCACGCTAACGCGGCCTTGACCAGTCATGTCCAAAGACAAGTGACCCCAAAGCCGCCCGGAAAACCTGAGGCGGCTTTTTTGTATTCAGGCGCCTCGAACCGGGCCTTGAAAACGGAGAAGCAGAAGTATGGCGACGATCATTCGGGATGATGGCGGGGAAATCTACGATACCCGCGGGGGGATCCGGGTAGCCCGGCAGCGGCGGGCAACGCCTTATGCGGATGCCATCGGCAGCTATATAGATAGGCTCGACTCCCGCCGTGGGGCCGTGTTCTCGTCAAACTACGAATATCCCGGCCGCTACACCCGCTGGGACACCGCCATCGTCGATCCGCCGCTCGGCATTTCCTGCTTCGGCCGCAAGATGTGGATCGAGGCCTATAACGAGCGCGGCGAGGTTCTCCTGACCTTTATCGCCGACAAGCTGAAGACGGTGAAGGATTTGACGCTCGGCGAGCGCACCACCCGGCGGCTCGACCTCGCGGTCAACGAACCCGACCGCGTCTTCACCGAGGAGGAGCGTTCCAAGATCCCGACCGTGTTCACGGCGCTGCGTGCGGTCGTCGATCTCTTCTATTCGGATGCGGACTCTTCCATCGGCCTGTTCGGCGCCTTCGGCTACGATCTCGCCTTCCAGTTCGACGCGATCAAGCTTTCGCTGGAACGTCCGGAAGACCAGCGCGACATGGTGCTCTTCCTTCCCGACGAGATTCTCGTCGTCGACCACTATTCGGCCAAGGCCTGGATCGACCACTACGACTTCGAAAAGGGCGGTCTGACGACGGCCGGCAAGTCTGCGGAAATTCCGGCCGAGCCTTTCCAGCATACCGACACCATCCCGCCGCGCGGCGATCACCGGCCCGGCGAATATGCCGAACTCGTCGTCAAGGCCAAGGAGAGCTTCCGGCGCGGCGACCTGTTCGAAGTCGTGCCGGGGCAGAAATTCATGGAACGCTGCGACAGCAAGCCTTCCGAAATTTCCAAGCGGCTGAAGGAAATCAATCCGTCGCCCTATTCCTTCTTCATCAACCTCGGAAACCAGGAATATCTGGTCGGCGCTTCGCCGGAGATGTTCGTGCGCGTGTCCGGCCGGCGCATCGAGACCTGCCCGATTTCGGGCACCATCAAGCGCGGCGACGACCCGATCGCGGATTCCGAGCAGATCCTCAAGCTGCTGAACTCCAAGAAGGACGAGTCCGAACTCACCATGTGCTCGGACGTCGACCGCAACGACAAGAGCCGCGTCTGCGAGCCGGGTTCGGTCAAGGTCATCGGCCGCCGGCAGATCGAGATGTATTCGCGGCTGATCCACACGGTCGACCACATCGAGGGACGTCTGCGCGACGGCATGGATGCCTTCGACGGCTTCCTGTCGCATGCCTGGGCGGTGACAGTCACGGGGGCGCCGAAGCTCTGGGCGATGCGCTTCATCGAGGCCCATGAGAAGAGCCCGCGCGCCTGGTATGGCGGCGCGATCGGCATGGTCGGCTTCAATGGCGACATGAATACGGGCCTGACGTTGCGCACCGTGCGCATCAAGGACGGGATTGCCGAGGTGCGCGCCGGTGCCACGCTTCTGAACGACAGCGATCCGCATGAGGAAGAGGCCGAGACCGAACTCAAGGCATCCGCCATGATTGCGGCGATCCGCGACGCCAAGGCCGGTAACGACGCCAAGGCCAAGCGCGGCGTCGCCAAGGTCGGGCAGGACGTCAAGATCCTGCTCGTCGACCACGAAGACTCCTTCGTGCACACCCTCGCCAACTATTTCCGCCAGACGGGTGCGACCGTTTCCACGGTGCGCACGCCGGTGCCGGAAGAGGTGTTTGACCGGATGAACCCGGATCTCGTCGTGCTGTCGCCCGGACCGGGCAATCCGAAGGATTTCGACTGCAAGGCGACGATCAAGAAGGCGCGGGCTCGTAACCTGCCGATCTTCGGCGTCTGCCTTGGTCTGCAGGCGCTTGCGGAAGCCTATGGTGGAGAGCTTCGCCATCTCGCTGTACCGATGCACGGCAAGCCGTCGCGTATCCGGGTTCTGGAGCCGGGCATCGTCTTCTCCGGGCTAGCCAAGGAAGTGACCGTCGGTCGCTACCACTCGATCTTCGCCGATCCGGCGACGCTCAACCGCGACTTCATGATTACCGCCGAAAGCGAAGACGGCACGATCATGGGTATCGAACACACCAAGGAGCCGATCGCCGCCGTACAGTTCCACCCGGAATCGATCATGACGCTGGGCGGTGACGCCGGCATGAGGATGATCGAGAACGTGGTCGCGCATCTTGCCCGGCGGGCGAAGGAAAAGGCGGCCTGAGGCCGTTCATGCGTGGATTGCGGAGGCTGGGGTCCGGCCTCCGTCATGCGCCAGAGGCTTGCGGACATTTGCCTGCTGGCTTCTCAGCTATCGAGACCGATTGCCTTTTCGAAGGTCTCCCATGTGTCGTCCATGGCATAGACGGAGAGGAAGGGCAGGTTCAGATGGCCGTAGAGCGGCGAAAGCTGCCACTCCGCCGTTTCTTCATCGACGCCGGCAATCTGCTGCAGATACATGACCGAGGCGAGGCCGGTGCGGTCGGCGCCGGCGCTGCAATGGATGAGGATCGGGCCTTCCGCATTGCGCATCAGGGCTATCAACTCCCGGCTTTGCTCGACCGTCAGCATGCGTCTCGCCGACATGTGGAAATCGACGATCCCGGCATTGTGGGCATGGATGGTCTCCACTTCGCGGCGATACCATTCGCTCTGGGGGCTTTCGCCCCGCAGGTTGATGACCGTCTTGATGCCGTAACGGTCGATATAGGCGGCGAGCCTGTCCGGCGGCAGCTGGGCGGAGCGGTAGAGTTTGCCGGCGATGACCTCGTGGAAATTACCCGTGAGCTGCAGCGCTCCGAGATAGGCGCCAAGGCCAAGAGCGAGTGCACCGGCAGCAATGCCCAGCCGGCGGGCAAATTCAAAAAGCTTCATTCCGCCTTGTCCTGATCCGCGTTTCGAAACGATCTCATCGGTGGCCGGTAGCCATCCATCCCGGCGTTTCTGTGACCTGCGCCGGTCCCTGCCTTTAAAGCGGTATCGCAAGGCGTTTGAGGGCGCAATACGCGGTCGGGAAAGGCAATGGATTGACCCGGATGGGCTGATGTCCTAATGAGCACGTGCTGAACCGTCCGCGCTTGCCGCGGGCGGTTTCGTCGTTTTGGCGATGCCTTTGTGCTAATCGCTTGCAACTGCAAAGGAGAGATGGATGTCCGCCGAAAAGAATGGATTCGTCCAGCGGCTGGCCTTCTGGGGTATTCCGCTGTCGTTCGGCGTCATGGGGCTGAAACTGCTGGCCTGGTATGTGACCGGGTCCGTGGCGCTCCTTTCCGACGGGCTGGAATCCACCGTCAACGTAGTCGCGGCCTTCATCGCCTATTTCGTCATCCGCTATGCGCAGAAGCCGGCCGATGCCGATCATCCCTACGGGCATCACAAGGCGGAATACATTTCGGCGGTTCTGGAAGGCGTGCTGATCGTCGTGGCGGCGTTGCTGATCGTCAACGAAGCGGTCGGCCATCTGGCGGCCCCGGCCATGCCGGAAGCGCCGGTTCTCGGCCTTGCGATCAATGCGGGCGCCGGCCTAATCAACGGCATCTGGGCCATGACCCTCATCCGCATCGGGAAATCGCATCGCTCGCCGGCGCTTTCTGCCGATGGTCATCATATCCTTTCCGACGTCGTGACCTCTGTCGGCGTGCTCATCGGGCTGGTACTGGCGCTTCTCACCGGCTATGCGATCCTCGACCCGGCGCTTGCCATTCTGGTGGCGATCAACATCATCTTCCAGGGCTGGAAGGTGATTTCCCACTCGGTCGACGGCCTGATGGACAAGGCGGTGGAGCCAGCGGAGGAAGAGGCGATCAAGCAGGCGATCGCTGCAAACTCAGCAGGTTCCCTCGGCGCGCATTACCTGCGCACGCGCAGGGGCGGGGCCGTGACCTTCGTCGCCTTCGATCTGGTGGTGCCGGCCAAGATGACCGTTCGCGAAGCCCATGTGATCTGTGACCGGCTTGAAATGGCCATCCATAATGCGCTACCGGGCGCACGCGTCACCATTCACGTCGAACCCGAAAACGAAATGCCCCACGGGGTCGGCGTCAAAGTCCAGGAGCAAAACCCATGAGCAAGACCGATGTCAGCGGGCTGTCGCAGCTCGGAAGCAATGTCGAGGCGCCGACCAGCCCCGAGGCCGCTGTGCTGGAGCGGGTGCCGAACGGCAATGCCGGCACCGATTACGTCGTGCGTTTCACCGCGCCGGAATTCACCTCGCTTTGCCCGATGACCGGGCAGCCGGATTTCGCCCATATCGTGATCGACTACATTCCGGGCGACTGGCTGGTGGAATCCAAGTCGCTGAAGCTTTTCCTGTTCTCCTTCCGCAATCACGGGGCGTTCCACGAGGATTGCTCGATCTATATCGCCAAGCGCATCGTCGAACTGCTCGATCCCAAGTGGCTGAGGATCGGAGCCTACTGGTATCCGCGCGGCGGTATTCCGATCGACGTCTTCTGGCAGACGGGTGCCGCACCGGAAGGCGTGTGGCTGCCGGAGCAGGGTGTCGCGACCTATCGCGGACGCGGCTGAGGCTCAGCTATTGCTTGAAGGACGGCTTGTTGTGAAAGGCTAGTCGTTTCAGCAGTCTGGAGGCGGGAACGAAGACATTGATTCCGGGCCTCGCCCTGCTTGCCTGTCCCCAGGACAAACCAAAACGGCGGCTCGGGGAGCCGCCGTTTGCATGTCGGGATGAATTCGGATCAACCGAAGGCGATGGCCGCGCCGCCGAAGACGGTGGCAACGCCGAGAAGGCGGGTAACCAGCGGGCCGAGGCGCGAAAGCGCGATGCCGAGGCCGACGCCGGCTGCGTGCAGCAGGGCAGTCGAGATCACGAAGCCGAGGCCGAATTGCAGGGCGCCGGCCGAGCCGAGCTCGCCGCCATGGGCGTGGCCGTGGAACAGGGCGAAGAGGCCGACGATGGCGGCGCAGACAGCAACCGGCAGGCGGACGGCGGAAGCGACCAGCAGGCCAAGACCGATGACGGAAGCGAGGATTGCCGGCTCGACGAAGGGCAGGCCGATGCCGCCAACGGCAAGCGCGAAGCCGAGCGCCATGGTGCCGACGAAGGCTGCGGGAACGGCGATCAGCGCGCGGCCGCCGATCTGCGAGGCCCAGAGACCGACTGCGACCATGGCCAGGATATGATCGGCGCCGAACAGCGGATGGGAGACGCCGGCCATGAAGGAGCCGTGCTCTTCGGGATTGAGATGGGCGAAGGCCGGTGCAGCGGCAGCGGCAAAAATGGCAGCGGTCAGTGAAAGGCGTTTGAACATGGTTGTCCCTCTTTTTGGTCGACACGGCGCCCGGAAATCAGTCGCGCCGGCCTTCGTCTATATGTCATGCGGCAGACTAGCGTAAGGGTTTTGTGGCTGTCCATGACAAAAGACCTGCAGCGCACAATGCCGCGCGGCGCAGGCGGGTGCTGGCGGGATCGCGGCAGCGCGGGGTCGTGGCTGCGACATTCTCGGCGGCGGGATGAAAGTCGCGAACTACCAGGGATGGTGACGAGCGCTGCGCTTCCGTTGTCGTCATGCTCGGGCCTGTCCCGCTGCTGTCCACAGATTTGAACCGGACAGCAGTGGCACGAGGCCGAGTATGTGTGGATGCCTGAGATGCAGCCAGCCCGTATCGCTGCGCCATGCGAGGCTTTCTTTGGTTTGCCGACGGTGGCTCGCCCCGGTTCAGCGCTGCGGATGGGCGTTGAGCACCTCGGCGCAGCGGGAGAAGCTCAGGCCTTCGCCATCCGTGTCGTTCGAGGCGCGGATTGCAACGATATGCTGGGAGGGGTCGGCGGTGATCTGCAATTCGCAGAACAATTCTTCGTAACGCGGCGGTGCGATCATCTGCGGCTGCGGCTGATAGATGCCGGTGGTGGTCGTCTTGGTGACGGTGACGCCGGGTTTTGTTTCCCTGGTCTCGGTGCGGGTCGTCGTCTGGGCGGGCGTCGGGGTGGAATAGGTCGGTGGGATGTAGCGGGTCTTGTCGCCGCCGCGCCAGGTGTAGAGCACGTTGCCGCTTGCCATCGGAAACTCGGAGACCGGTGGACCGTACTGGGTGAAGAAGACCTCGACCGGCTGGCCGATCCAGCGGGACTGGATCACGGTGTTGGCCTCTTCCGTGGTGGTGCAGCCGGAAAGCATGACGGCGATGGCCGCAGCCGTGGCAAAGCGAAGTCTCATGTCTGATTACCCCTCTCAATCGGCAGTGTGTTGGCAGGTTCGCGATCCGGCGCGAACAGGACGATGCGTTCACCATCGCCATTGCGGGACGAGGGCGCGACGCCGAATGGGCGCCACGTTAAATATCCCGAAATCCGCGATACAATAGCTTCCCGCCTATGCACCCAGATTTGGCCGTGCATAGCGTCTTTTGGACGTTCGCGAGCGCGGCGGGTCGGTTTCTGCTTGCTCGTTGAAATACCCGCCCCATATTGGAGAAGTGGTGCAGATGTTCGGCCTGATGAACGGAGGAGATGGGACGTGTTCGCATTCGACAACAGCTACCAGCGGCTGCCGGAGCGTTTCTTTCGACCCGTCAGGCCCGCTACCGTCAGGGCGCCCCGCCTGATCCGCTTCAACGAGGCGCTTGCCGAAGAGCTCGGGCTCGATTTTTCCGGCGTCGACGATGCGCGGCTTGCCGAGGTTTTTTCCGGCAACGACCTGCCGGATGGTGCGGCGTCGCTCGCCATGGCCTATGCCGGCCATCAGTTCGGCAACTTCGTGCCGCAGCTCGGCGACGGGCGGGCGATCCTGATCGGCGAGGTGGTGGACCGCAACGGCATGCGCCGCGACGTCCAGCTCAAGGGAGCCGGCGCCACACCCTTTTCCCGCAATGGCGACGGGCGGGCGGCACTCGGCCCTGTGCTTAGGGAATACATCGTTTCCGAGGCCATGCATGCGCTCGGCATTCCGACCACACGGGCGCTTGCGGCGGTTCTGACCGGCGAGCCGGTGGTGCGCGAGACCTTGCTTCCCGGCGCCGTCCTGACACGGGTGGCGGCAAGCCATATCCGCATCGGCACCTTCCAGTTCTTCGCCGTCCGCGGCGATACGGACGGCCTTCGCGTGCTGGCCGACCATGTGATCGCCCGGCATTACCCGGAGATCGCGGAGGATGACGACAACCGCTATCTGGCGCTGCTGACGGCCGTCGCGGGGCGGCAGGCGGAACTCGTGGCGCGCTGGCTTTCCGTCGGCTTTATCCACGGGGTGATGAACACCGACAACATGGCCGTTTCCGGCGAGACGATCGATTTCGGCCCCTGCGCCTTTCTCGACGAATACGATCCGCGCAAGGTCTTCTCCTCCATCGACCAGCGCGGCCGCTATGCCTATGCCAACCAGCCCGGCATTGCGCAGTGGAACCTCGCGCGTTTCGCCGAGGCGCTGCTGCCGCTCTTTTCCGCGCGGGAGGAAGAGAGCATCGAGTCGGCGAACGCGGCGCTGGTCGAGTTCGGCCACATCTTCCAGGAGCACTGGATCGGTCTTTTCCGCCGGAAGATCGGCATTGCCGGCAACGTAGAGGGCGACGTCGAGCTGGTGAACGGTCTTCTCACCCTGATGCATGAAGGGGAGGCGGACTTCACGCTGACTTTCCGCGCTCTCGGCAAGGTCGCCGGCGGCGCGGACGACGAGGTGCTGTTCGCGCAGTTCAAGGAGCGCTGGGGTGTGGCGGACTGGCTCGAACGCTGGCGGAAACGCCATGGCGGGCGGCTGACGCCGGCGGAACGGCAGGCTTCGATGGACGCCGTCAATCCCGCCGTCATTCCGCGCAATCACCGCATCGAGGACGTAATCGCCGCAGGTCTTGCGGGCGATTTCGGGCCATTCGAACAGATGCTCGCGGCTCTGGAACGACCTTATACGGAGGACCCCGCCCATGCGGATTACGCCCTGCCGCCGATGCCCGCCGAGAAGGTGATGCGGACGTTCTGCGGAACCTGAAGATCGCCGTATTCAGGACTAAGGATTTCGACACCTGAAGCTGTGCCACCCCTGCAATTTAAAGGCGTATTAGTTCCGGGTACGTGCTAATGTGGTGATGCCAGAGGAGGGCATTGCCATGAAATCCATAGTCTTCGCCGCGGGGGTGATCCTGTCTCTATCGACAGCGGCTCTTGCCTTTTCAGAATTCGATGCGACGTCGTTCAAGGACTTTTCAAGCCTGGTTTCGACTTCGACGACATGGCAGAACCAGTCCGGTTCGACCATGACGATCACTGTAGACAGCAATGATCAGGTCAGCGGGCAATACATCAATCGTGCGTCCGGTACGGGATGCCAGAACTCGCCCTATCCGATTAGCGGTCGGGTGGACGGCAACTTCATTGCGTTTGCGGTGGCCTGGGACAACGGCACGGAGAACTGCAACTCGGTGACGGGCTGGGCCGGCTATGCGCAAGCCAGCGGTTCGACTATCGAGATCGTCACCCAATGGAATCTTGCCTACCAGGGAGGCGGCGGACCTGCGATCGAGCAGGGCAAGGATCTGTTCACATATGTGCCGGCAAAGAACACGGCATCATTTCTAATGAAATAATCCGCCGATCCGGCTGGCCGGTGAGATGCAGGACCGGAGCAGGGGATGCAATACCATCCTCCGCTCCGCATCCCGCTTCGGCAATTCCTTGATCCGCCGGTTTCAACTCCTGCGGATCATACGGCGAAAAAGACGCTAGGAGGCTCGCGGCAACAGGCGTTCGATACCCCTTCTTCCAGAGGTCCATCGATCTTCCGACAGCCGGGTGGGCTTCTCTGCCGCAGCTTGACCGATTGGGCGTCGGAAACTGGTCGTGCAGTATTTGTAGAATGTCGCATTAAGGACGCGATGACGCTTCCGGAAACCCTAAGATCGGCGCAAATCATCAATCAGGGTTTGTTCCTATGGCAGAGTTTCCGACAAAGGCTAAAGTCGTCATCATCGGGCTGGGCGGTATCGTGGGCGCCTCCGTCGCGCATCACCTTATCGAACGCGGCTGGGACGACATCGTCGGCATCGACAAGTCGGGCATTCCGACCGATATCGGTTCGACGGCGCATGCCTCCGACTTCTGTTTCATGACCAGCCATGACTTCCTGTCGGTCTGGACCTCGCTATACTCGCTCGAATTCTACGAGAAGATGGGTCACTACGCCCGCATCGGCGGCATCGAAGTCGTTCGTGCCGGCGACGACACATGGATGGAGGAAGTCAAGCGCAAGGTGACCTCCGGCAAGGCCTTCGGCACGCGCGCCAGCCTGATTAGCGCCAAGGAAGTCAAGGAGAAGTTCCCGCTCGTCGAAGAAGAGGTGGTCGCGGGCGGTCTCTGGGACCCGGACGCAGGCCTCGTCATTCCGCGTTCGCAGACGGTTGCCGGCAAGCTGGTCGACGCCGCCGAAAAATCCGGCAAGCTGCAGATGTTCGGCAATACGCCGGCAAAATCGCTGATCGTCGAGAACGGCCGCGTCAAGGGTGTCGTCACCCATCGCGGCACGATCATGGCGGATCACGTCATCGTCTGCGCCGGCCTGTGGGGCCGCCTGATCGCGGGCATGGTGGGCGAAGACCTGCCGGTCATGCCGGTCGACCACGCGCTCACCTTCTTCGGTCCCTTCAACGAGTTCGAGGGCACCGGCAAGGAGATCGGCTATCCGCTGCTGCGCGACCAGGGCAACTCCGCCTATATGCGCGACACCGGCGACCCGAAGACCACCGAGGGCGGCCAGCTCGAATGGGGCTACTACAACCCCGAAAACCCGCGCATGTGCCATCCGCGCGATTTGCTCGAAAAGGAGCAGGCGCGCCTGTCGCCCTCGCAGCGCGACCTCGATCTCGAGGCCGACGGCCTGATGGAAGGCCTGGAGCGGGCGATCGAGCTTACGCCGATCCTCGGCGAACTCGGCTACAACGAGAGCCACTCGTTCAACGGCCTGCTGCAGGTATCGGCCGCCGGCGGTGCATCCTGCGGCGAGAGCCAGAAGGTGCGCGGCCTCTGGTACTGCGTCGGCATCTGGGTCAAGGACGCTCCGGGCTACGGCAAGCTGCTGGCAGACTGGATCACCGATGGGCGCACCGAAGTCGACCATTCCTCGATCGATTTCGCCCGGTTCTATCCGCATCAGATGCAGGAAGACTTCATCCTCGGCCGTTGCTCCGAGGCTGCCTGCAAGATCTATTTCCCCGCCGTTCACCCGCGCGAACCCTATGCCACCGGCCGCAACATCAAACGCTCGCCCTTCTACGAGCGCGAAGTCGAGCTTGGCGGCTATTTCATGGAACTCGGCGGCTGGGAACGCGCCCATGGCTACAAGGCCAACGAGCATCTCCTGGAGAAGTACGGCGACAAGGTGCCGGTGCGCGAGGCGGAGTGGGACAACCGTCACTTCTGGCGCGTTTCGAACGCCGAACATCTCGCCATGAGCGAGGATGTCGGCATCATCAACCTCTCGCATTTCTACATGTTCGACGTCGAGGGACCGGATCATGTGGAACTGATGGAGTGGCTCTGCGCCGCGAAGATCGGCGGTGACGCCAATATCGGCAAGGGTATCTACACCCATTTCCTCGACGACGAGGGCAATGTCCGCGCCGACCTTACCGTCATCCGCATGGCCGATCGCTGCCGTGTCATCGACGGCGCCGACGCCGGCCCGCGCGATTTCCATTATGTAAAGCGCGTCGCCGAGGACAAGGGCTTCGACGTCACCGTTACCGATGTGTCGGAGAAATACACGACCATCGGCATCTGGGGTCCGAATGCGCGTGAAACGCTGAAGAAGGTGGTTGCCGATCCGGCTGGCCTCGATGTCGAGAATTTCGCATTCGCCGCGATCAAGCCGATCGAGATCGCCGGCAAGACGGTGACTGCCTTCCGCATTTCCTATGTCGGCGAGCAGGGCTGGGAACTGCACATGAAGTACGAGGACGGCCTTGCCGTCTGGGACGCTCTGCGCGCCACCGGCGCGATGGCTGTCGGCGTCGAGACCTATGCGAACTCCCGCCGCATGGAAAAGAGCCTGCGCTTGCAGAACGCGGACCTCACGACCCAGTACAACCTGATCGAAGCCGATCTCGCCCGTCCGAAGGTCAAGGAAGCCGATTTCCGCGGCAAGGCCAAGCATCTGGAGTACAAGGCCCGCGAACAGCAGCCGGCCATGCTCTGCACGCTGGTGATGACGGAAAACACCGATGCCAACGGCGTGAAGCGTTATCCGGTCGGCGCAATGCCGGTCATCGATCCGGCAACGGGCAAGACGCTGGTCGACAGCTTGGGCCGCATCTCCTACACGACCTCGGTCGCCTACGGCCCGACAATCGGCAAGAACATCGCGCTCGCCTACCTGCCGCAGGAATACTGCCAGGTCGGCCGCAAGCTGAATGTCGAATATTTCTGCGAGACCTACCCGGTCGAAGTCGTTGCCGTCGGCTACAAGCCGCTCTACGACCCCGAAAACCTCAAGCCGCGCAGCTAAGGCTCAAGGGTCGGATTGCAAAGGCGGAATGCATTTATGACCCGTCGGCTGAAAGGCCGGCGGGTTTTCTCTTCTTATGGGAAGCAAGTGGGGCGAACCTATTGTACCATCCGCGCAACCGGGGCGAATTTGCTGAGGCCGAGCCAGTCCTGCATGTTGCGGGCTAGGGAAGGGTCGCCCTCGATGCTGAGGTCGCCATTCTCTGTTTCCCGGCGAACGGTGGTCAGACCCATCCAGATGGCTGTCATGGAGCGAAGAGAGCTTTTCACGAGCAGGTCGAGTTCGTAGCCCGGGTCGAAGTTGCAGACGTCGGTCGTGCCGTTGTCGATCAGCAGCCACCAGCTTTTCTGGGTGGCTGAAAGTTCCGGGTACAGAAACTGTATCGTACAGCGCCGGCGGGGCAGGTGGCTGAGGTCCAGATTGCGGCGCATGTCCCACATCAAAAGCGAGGGGTCGAGGTTCTTCAGCGAGAGCCGGGATTCGATCCATCGCTGCGCCCATATGCCGAGCCCCATGATGAGGGGGCGCAGTTCCTCGCCCGATGCCGAGAGGCGGTATTCGGTGGTGCCGTTCTGCAGGCGGTCGATCACGATGACGCCGGCCTGTTCCAACTCCTTCAGGCGCTTGGAGAGCAGGGTCGGGGACATTTTCGGCACGCCCTTGCGCAGTTCGTTGAAGCGCGTTGAGCCGCACAGAAGCTCGCGGACGACAAGCGTTGTCCAGCGGGAGCAGAGAATTTCCGACGCCATCGACACCGGGCAGAACTGCCCATACCCACCATAGTCCTGCATGTGGGATCCTCCTGTGGCTGTGCCATCGGTCACAATAGTCAAAAACGGCGCGGCTGCCAATCATCCGCGCTTTCATGGGGCTTGGCCGGAAAATTGACGAGGTACATTTCCTGAACTGGATATAACCCGGCAAGGCGCGCAGACTCCTCATCGTTGCAAGTCAATAGGAGGAAAGAGACATGCACGGCATGGCTGAAACGGTGTCGGCGAGGGACGCCGGCACCGACACCGAAATGAGCATTACCGAGATCGCACGGCGCCTTGCGCCTGTTCTGGCGGAACGCGCGGCCTCACATGATGAAAACGACCGCTTCGTCAGCGAGAATTACGCTCTCCTCAAGGAGGCAGGGCTGGTCGAGGCCGGCGTGCCGGTCGAACTCGGCGGGCGTGGAGCCGAGGTCCGGGAACTTGCGGATATGCTGCGCATTCTTGCGCATGCCTGCGGTTCGACGGCGCTCGCCTTTTCCATGCATACCCATCAGGTGGCGATCCCGGCATGGCGCTGGCGTCATCAGAAGGTGTCCGTGGTCGAGCCGCTTCTGCGGCGGGTCGCGGCGGAACGCCTGATCCTTCTGTCCAGCGGCGGGTCCGACTGGATCGGCGGGTCCGGCCGGGCCGAACGGGTCGAGGGCGGATACCGTGTCACGGCGCGCAAGGTCTTCACATCCGGCGCCGAGGCGGGTGCGGTGCTGATGACCGGGGCGATCCACGAGGCGGAGGACGGGTCGCGGTCCGTCATCCATTTCGGCGCGCCGATGAAGGCGCCGGAAGTCCGGATCGACAACACATGGCGCAGCCTCGGCATGCGCGGCACGGGATCGAACGACGTCTCCATCGAGAACCTGTTCATTCCCGATGCCAATGTCGCGTTTTCCCGCAAGGCGGGCGAGTGGCATCCGGTCTTCCAGATCATCTCGACCATCGCCTTTCCGCTGATCTATGCCGTTTATCTCGGCGTGGCCGAAAGCGCGCGGGATATCGCGATGGACATGGCGCGGAAACGGCCGCCGAGCGATTGCGTGACCGAACTCGCCGGCCAGGTCGACACGGCGCTGCGGGCCGCGCAGATCGCACATCGTTTCATGCTGGATGTGGTGGAGCGAAACGCGCCGTCCGCCGATACGGTGAACGAGATCATGATCGGCCGCTCGCTGGTGGCGCAATACGCGATCAGGGCGACGGAGCTTGCGATGGAGCTTGCCGGCGGGGCATCCTTCTACAGGGCAAACGGGCTGGAGCGGCGTTTCCGCGATGTGCAGGGCGCGCGGTTCCATCCGTTGCAGTCCGGACCGCAGGCCCGCTATGCGGGTGCCATGGCGCTTGGCCAGCCGGTCGACCGGATCTTCTAGAGCATAGACAACAAAGGGGGGGCGGAGGCCGGTCTTCACGCCGGTTGCTCCGCCCCATCACGGGCTTCTCAGCCCGCCCTCTCCCCGCAGTCAAGGTGAGTGCGTTTGCAATCCCGGCGCCATGGGCGCGGGGATTGCAGGATGAGCCGATCAGCCGACCCGAGCGAGTTTCGTTGCTTCCGGGTCGTAGACGTGGCCGAAGCGGTTTGCGAGGAAATCGGAGAGGGCGATCTCTTCCTGGCGGACGAAGCCCTTGGCCGGCAGCTTGCCTTCGGCGAGCAGGTCGAGAACCGTGCAGATGCCGGCGGCGGTGGTGATCTGGATGGCGCTCATCCGGCGACCGCCGACAATGCCTGCATAGACCTTGTTGGCATAGGTTTCCTGCATGAACCGGCCGTCCTTCGTGCCGCAGACGGTGACGAAAATCACCACGACGTCCTGCATGGTGGCGGGAAGGGCGTTTTCGAACAGGTCCTTCAGGATGTCGCGGCGGTTCCGGAGGTTCAGGTCGTTCAGAAGCGCTTTGACGATGGCCTGGTGGCCCGGATAGCGGATGGTGCGGTAGTTCATCGTGCGCACCCGGCCTTCCAGCGTCTTGCAGAGCGTGCCGAGGCCGCCCGACGTGTTGAAGGCCTCGTAGGTCACGCCATCGAGGGAGAACTCCTCGCGTTCCTCCATGGCCGGAACGGTGACGAGGCGGCCCTCGACGATGGCTTCACAGGGCTCGATATACTCGTTGATGAGGCCGTCGGTGCTCCAGGTCAGATTGTAGTTGAGGGCGTTGGACGGGTATTGCGGCAGCGCGCCGACGCGCATGCGCACGCTGTCGAGGCTGTCGAAGTTCTTTGCCAGATCATGGGCGACGATGGAGATGAAGCCCGGAGCAAGCCCGCACTGGGGAATGAAGGCGCTTTCTGCGCCGGCCGACAGGGCTTCCACCTTGCGGGTCGTGGCGACGTCTTCGGTGAGGTCGAGATAATGCGTGCCGGTGCGGGCGGCGGCCTCGGCAATCGCACCCGTCAGGTGGAACGGGGCGGCCGAGAGAACGGCGAAACGGCCCTTGAGCAGCGCGTCGAGCGCGGCGGCGTCGGCAATGTCGACGACGGCGGTCGCGATCGCCGGATGGGCCTCGACGGCGGCCAGTTGCGCCTCGCTCCTGTCTGCCACGGTGACGCGGTAATCGCCGCTTTCCGCCAGCATCAGGGCGATCGCGCCACCGATCTTGCCCGCTCCCATGACCACGATGTCTTTCATTGCATGACCCCTCTTGAAATTCGTCAGATATGGACAGGATGCCGTGGTGTCTGGTCGATTCATAGTGGCGGAAAGCGCTATTCGTGGTATAAAATTGATCTAATTGCCGAATGGATTTGTCACAATGCAACTGACTGACAAGGACCGCGAACTGATCTCCCTGCTCGGCGAGAATGCCCGCATGCCCGTCGCCACCCTTGCCCGACGGCTTGGGCTTTCGCGCACCACGGTCCAGGCCCGGCTGGAGCGGCTGGAGGAAGGCCAGGTCATCACCGGTTATGGCGTCAGGCTGTCCGACAGCTATGTCAGGGACCTGATCCGGGCGCATGTGCTGATTACCATTGCGCCGAAGTCGCTTTCGGCCGTCACCAGCGAGCTTGCGGCGATCCGCGAGGTGACGGCGCTGCATTCGGTTAACGGTCCCTACGACCTGATCGCCATCATTGCGGCGCCTTCCATCGCCGAGCTCGACCGGCTGATCGACCGCATCGGCGAACTCGCGGGCGTGGAACGGACACTGTCCTCGATCATCCTGTCGACGCGGATTTCGCGCTAGGGCCAGACTGCGGCGGGGGCAGACGTTCTGAACGCGGTTTCCTGCGAAGCCTGTGGGATGCGCCGCTAACGGGCTGTTCACCGGTTCCGTGCCTTGTCTTTTTCCCGCATTGTTTTAGGACATGAGTCGCACTATGTGCGGGAGAACGAAGCCCAAGTGGAGATGATCCGGATGAACGAAGACGAAGACGACAAGAGCAAGGAACTGCCGCTCGGCAAGGAAACGGAAGCGAATCTTTTCAAGTCGCGTTCGATCTTCATCTATGGCGGGATCACCCAAGAACTGGCGCAGAAGGTCTGCACACAGCTCGTGGCGCTCGCGGCAGCCTCGGACGACGACATCCGTGTCTACGTCAATTCGCCGGGCGGCCACGTGGAGTCGGGCGATTCCATCCATGACATGATCAAGTTCATCAAGCCGAAGGTCTGGATCATCGGTACCGGTTGGGTCGCTTCCGCCGGCGCGCTGATCTATGTGGGCGTTCCGAAGGAGCGCCGCCTCTGCCTGCCGAACACCCGCTTCCTGCTGCATCAACCGTCAGGCGGTACCCGTGGCATGGCATCCGATATCGAGATCCAGGCCCGCGAGATCATCCGCATGAACGAGCGGTTGAACAAGATCTTCGCCAAGGCGACCGGCCAACCGGTCGAGAAGATCGCCAAGGATACCGACCGCGACTACTGGCTCTCCGCTGACGAAGCCAAGGACTACGGCTTGGTCGGCAAGATCATCGAGAGCCAGTCCGATATCGGCTGATCGGCTCTTCGCATCAAGACACAAAAAAGCCGCCGGTCTGTCCGGCGGCTTTTTGCATGCAGGCGATGCCGATCAGATGATCGGGCAGCCGCGGCGGTTGGCGAAGCGGATGAGTTCCGGACCGCGGCGGGTGTATCCCTCGACTGTCACCGAACGTTCGGTGACGCGCACCACCTGCGGGCGGCGCAGGCCTTCGTCGAGCGCGGCGGCGCGGGCTTCGCCCGGGCTGCAGCCGCGGTCACGGTCGCGGACGATCGGACGCACGCCATCCGGGCCGATGCGCAGCTCCAGATCCTGTGCGGAGGCAGGGGCTGCAAACGGGACTGCCAGCGGCAGCGTGGCGAGGGCGAGCGTGGAAACGAGCGCGGTGCGCAGGAATTTTGCGGACATGTTGGGTCCTCCTTCAATGTCGTGGCGGAAAAAGTCTGCCGCGGCACAAAAGTTCCCGCGCGTCAGACAGATATCGCAGGATTCAACGCCACTCGTGAAGCCGTTCGCCCATTTGGGGACGGTTCGTGACCAGCGGCAGGGCGCCTCCTGAACGCCCCGCATAAGCCAGCGCATCCGCTTCGTCGTTGAAGCCGATGAAGATCATCGACAGCGATTTCGCTTTCGGCGCGCCCTTCTTGCGATAGGCAAGCTTCACCGCGCTATGGGGAAAGGCCTGGTCCAGCACCGCACCCTCGGGCAGGGCATCGAGGTCTCGGATCTGGGTGGTAGGTGGCGGCCTCGTGGCATGGTGGGGGTGTTGTGGATCAGGGTGCGAAGACGTATATTGTGGTCTCTGGTGGTCACTCTGTGAGGTGTCGCGATGTCCAGTATCGGTGTGAAGGAAGCCAAGGCCGGATTGTCGGGGCTGGTCGATGACGCGGCCTCCGGCGAATTCGTCACCATCACCAAACATGGCAAGCCGGCGGCGGTGCTGGTCAGCGTCGAGGCGGCGGAGGCAGCCAAGCGGGCGCTCGCCAAGGACCGGCCCAGCCTTGTGGCGCATCTCAAACTGTTTCCCGCCGATGTGGATCTCGATGACGAGGTGTTTGCGCGGAACCGTCAGCCGTCACGCGAGATTGAGTTTTGAGCGGCTATCTGCTCGATACGGATGTGCTTTCGCTGCTGTCACCAGGGCGACCTGATGTGCCCGAGGGGTTTGAGGCCTGGGTGGAAGCGCAGGATCGGGCGGGGCAGATCTATCTGTCGGCAGTGTCGATCCACGAGATTGAAAAGGGTATCCGACGGCTGGAGGCGAAGGGCAACGTGCAGAGGGCGCGGGCGCTGGAGGCCTGGGTGCGGCCGCTGGTGACGCGGCTCGGGAATTTCATTCTGCCCGTGGATGCCGAGGTGGCGCGGGTATCGGGTGCGCTCGAAGCGAAGGCGATCGCGGAGGGTGCCAATCCGGGGGCGTCGGATGCGATGATTGCCGGCACTGCGGCGTTTCACGGGTTAACCGTGGTGACGCGGAATCTACGGCATTTTCGGGCATTTGGGATTGGGGTGATGGGGGTGGAGGAGATTGTTCGCTGATTGGCGACCTTCGCCTATACTGGTGTCGTTGGATCGGTGGGTGGAATCAGATGAACGAAGGTCTAAATCGACTTGAGAAGAGAATTTGGGGCGATGGTCCTGCCGAAAAGCAAGTCTTGCTACTGAAGCTATTGCACGAGTTTGAGAGTGCTCCAGCCTTTGGGACAAGTTACGTGGCAGACGCTGATTCCGAGCCTCAACGGTGGATAGCGCGTATCGGGGCCTTGCTTGCTCGCGCGAGCTTAGAACACAAGATTGCCTTCCAAAGCCAGAGGCGGACCATGATTCAATTCTGGTCTGTCGCCAGGGAGCCATTCCGCCAGCTTCTGTTGGCTGCAGCGGAAGAGATCAAGCTTGACCTGGAGCTAGACGGCCATGAGTACATTGGTCAAGTTTATGCAGGACAGCAGCAGTACAACTTTTTGAGAGACTTGAAAGAGATCATCCTAGGTGCGGAAAAAGAGGTTTTCGTTATCGATCCTTATTTTGATGGATTATCCTTTGAGACGTATCTTGGTCCTTTAGGTGCAAAATGCTCAATTAGGTTGCTGTGCGGGAAATATTCTGGCGAAGTCGCAGGGCATTTAGCAGCTTTCTCCGCGCAACATGGAGCGAAGCCTGAGCTGAGAAAGACCAAGAGCATCCATGATCGGCTAGTGGTGATCGACGGCTCTGATTGTTGGGTCGTGGGTGGTTCGATCAAAGACGCTGCAAGCAAACCGACTTACTTGGTGCCGCTTCAGCCAAACATCGCACCAGCGAAAATTGATATCTATGAAGACATCTGGCAGCAGGCGACCCCCGTTTAAGTATGCACAGTGTCTGCTACCGGATTCCGCTGCGATTTTGGGGCGGTCGATGCTCCCTGCAACATAGTGCAATCCGTCCTGTTACGCCTTCTGCCGGGATCTGCCGTGGCGTAACCACGCTCGACCTCAGCGCCTGCCGCCAACGCCAGCAGATCCTCGGGACTTCGCCCGAGGATGACGACCGTCGAGGCTTTTGGGCCAACGAATAACCCCGCCAGATCGCTCCGGCGGGGTCCACATTCCCTCAATCCTCAAGCGCTATCCGCGCTCTCAGAACTCCACGGCCCGATCGCCATCCTCGTCCTGGATACGCGTCGGCAAACCGATCTTGTTGAGCAGATTGATGAACGGCTTCGGCGGCAGTTCTTCGACGTTGGCCATCTTCTTCACGTCCCATTCGCCTGTCGCGACCAGCATGGCGGCGGCGACCGGGGGGACGCCGGCGGTGTAGGAGATGCCCTGGCTGCCCACTTCGTTATAGGCTTGCTTGTGATCGGCCACGTTGTAGAGGAAGACGGTCTTTTCCTCGCCGTCCTTGAAGCCCTTCACGTAGTCGCCGATGCAGGTCTTGCCTTCGTAGTTCGGGGCAAGCGAGGCCGGATCGGGCAGGCAGGCCTTGACGACCTTCAGCGGCACCACTTCGGAACCGTCGGCGAGCTTGACCGGCTGTTCGGAGAGGAGACCGATCGACTTAAGGACGGTGAAGACGTTGATGTAGTGATCGCCGAAGCCCATCCAGAAGCGCACGTCGGCGCCGTCCATGTTCTTGGCCAGCGAATGCACTTCGTCATGGCCGCAGAGATAGGCGCGGCGGGTGCCGACCACCGGCAGGTCGTAATCCTTGCCGATCTCGAACATCTTGTTGACCTTCCACTCGCCGCCCTGCCAGGAATAGACGACGCCGGTGAATTCGCGGAAGTTGATTTCCGGGTCGAAATTGGTGGCGAAGTATTTTCCGTGGCTGCCGGCATTGATGTCGACGATGTCGACGTCGGTCACCTTGTCGAGATATTCGTCCTTGGCGAGACGCGCATAGGCGTTCACGACGCCCGGATCGAAGCCGGCGCCGAGGATGGCGGTGATGCCCTTTTCAGCGCATTCTTCCGCACGCTTCCACTCGTAGTTTCCGTACCACGGCGGGGTCTCGCAGATCTTGTTCGGCTCTTCATGGATGGCGGTGTCGATATAGGCGACGCCAGTGTCCATGCAGGCGCGCAGCACCGACATGTTCAAGAAGGCGGTGCCGACATTGATGACGATTTCAGTGCCGAGCTTCTTGATGAGCGCCTTGGTGGCTTCGATGTCGAGGGCGTCGAGCGCGTGGCCTTCGAGCACGCCCGGCTGCTTCATGGCCTTCTTCTCATGGACCGACGCGATGATCTTGTCGCACTTGGCCTTGGTGCGCGAGGCGATGTGGATGTCGCCGAGCACATCGTTGTTCTGGGCGCATTTGTGCGCCACGACCTGGGCGACGCCGCCGGCGCCGATGATGAGCACGTTCTTCTTCATGATGGGGACCAACTCCTTATGTCCAATCGTCAGAAGCCTTACGAGAGGCTTTGTTCGTAGTCCGCGTAGGAAAATTCACGGACCGTTCTGATGCTGCCATCCAGTTCGCGGATGGCGATTGCCGGCATTTTCACGCCGTTAAACCAGTTTTTCTTGACCATCGTGTAGCCGGCGGTGTCCTGGATCGAGATGCGGTCTCCGACATTCAGTTCGTTTTCGAAATTGAACTCGCCGAAGATGTCGCCGGCCAGGCAGGACTTGCCGCAGACCATGTAACGATGCGGTCCCTGGTTGGGATGAACCTTCGCGCTTTCACGATAGATCAGCAGATCCAGCATGTGCGCTTCGATGGAACTGTCCACCACGACAAGGTCCTTGCCGTTGTAAAGCTTGTCGAGAACGGTCACTTCGAGCGTGGTCGACCTGGTGATCGAGGCCTCGCCGGGCTCCAGATAGACCTGAACGCCGAATTCGCCGGAGAAACGCTTGAGGCGTTCGGCGAATTTCGTGAGCGGATAGTTGTCGCCGGTGAAATGGATGCCGCCGCCGAGCGAAACCCAGTCGGCCTTTTTCAGGAGGGGTGAAAACTTTTCCTCGATCTGGCCGAGCATCTTGTCGAACAGGTCGAAATCGCCGTTCTCGCAGTTGTTGTGGATCATGAAGCCGGAGATCATGTCCATGACCGGCTCGACCTTGGCCACGTCCCATTCGCCGAGGCGGGAGAAGGGGCGCGCGGGGTCGGCGAGATCGAAGCTCGACGAGGAGACGCCGGGATTGAGGCGAAGCCCGCGGACAATGCCCGAGGACTGCTTCTCGAAGCGCTGCAACTGTCCGATGGTGTTGAAGATGATCTTGTCGGCGTGGGACACGACCGCGTCGATCTCGTAATCGGCATAGGCGACCGAATAGGCATGCGTTTCCTTGCCGAAGCGCTCGTGGCCGAGACGGACTTCGTTGAGCGAGGAGGAGGTCGTGCCGTCCATATAGTCGCGCATCAGGTCGAAGACCGACCAGGTGGCAAAGCATTTCAGCGCGAGCAGCGCCCTGGCGCCGGAGAGTTCGCGCAGTTTCGCGATCTTCTCCATGTTCTGCAGGAGCTTCGACTTGTCGATGAGGTAGTAGGGAGTCTGGATCAAGGCTCTATCCTTCGTGAACCCAGCCATATCAGGCGGAAGTGAACGGGACGCCCCGAATGCGTCGGAGGGGGGTCCATAGGCAAAAGGGGGCAAAAAGGCAAGCGGCCGGAGGGGGTTTCGAGCATTACAAAGGGGAATGCCCGATCATCGTGACGGCTGCGTGACGGATTATCGATGCCGCAGGGCAAATGGGAGCAGGGCGGCCGGGCGGCGTTGCGTTGCGCTGACGTGGAGACAGCCATGCGCCAAGCGGATGGCAATCTTTAGCAATCCGCAAGTTATCCGCCGCTAGCATGCGGAAAATTACCTAATCATGACTTGTGATGCATCTCGACCTTGCCACCATCCTGATCCTGCACCCGCTATCGCTGGTCGTTGGCGCCATCTGCTTCCTTTACCTGCGCTGGCACTCGAGGTGCAGCCATGGGCTCGGCACGATGGCTGTCGCCCTTCTGCTTCTGGCTGCCGGGTCGCTGCTGGCCGGTGCCGGCGCCAATGGGCAGGTCGACTATGCGATCTGGACTTTTGTCAGTTTCATTCTCGGTCCGGTGTCCTACGCCTTTTTCTGGATCGGACTGCTCAGTCTTGTGCATGAGCGAGGTGCGGGGCGGGGTTGGTGGGTCCTGGTGCTGCCGATCGTCCTGTCGGTCGCGGCTCTCGCCACGGGGTTCCATCTCGATAATCTCTCTCGCGCTACCGTTTTTCTATCGGTGATGGGTGGTTTTGCGCTGGCGAGCGCCTGGCTGGTTGCCAGCGATCCGAAGATCGAGGGATTGAAGAGCCGCTACGGGCTGGCCGGCGTACTGGTCTTCAAAGCCGTTATCGCCTTCGTTACGATTGCCAGCATCGCCTTGCCGCAGACGGTGGCGGTCACCCCGCCCGAGACGTTTCTCGTACTCATCCTCTGCCAATTCGCCATAGCGATGTTCGTCCTTATCCTGGTGCAGGAGCGATCGGAGAAGCGCTTGATCGCACTGACCGAAACCGACAGCCTGACGGGGATCCGCAACCGGCACTGGTTAATGGATCGGATGCCGCGGCAGGCGGGTATGGGAAGCGCCTTCGTCATTTTCGACATTGACCATTTCAAGCACGTCAACGACCGGTACGGACATCAGGCTGGGGACCAGGTGCTGACCGCGGTGGCGCAGAAGATGGCTCGGCTGCTCGGCGCGCAGGCGCTTCTTGCCCGCATGGGCGGCGAAGAATTCGGCCTGTTCCTGCCGCAGGCGACGGCCGAGACGGCGATGGCGAAGGCCGAATTGTTGCGTCAGGCAGTCGAGGCGCTGATCGTCGAGCATGACGGTGTGCGAATCCCGGTGACCCTGAGCGCCGGTGCAGCCGTCGCGCCAGCGGCCTTATCGATGACGCGCCTCGTCGCCTGCGCCGACGAGGCGCTCTATTGCGCCAAACGCGCCGGGCGCAACCGTGTGCGGCTGTTTGCCTTCGAATCTGCGACAGATGAGGCGACAGCGGCGAGCGATGAGGCCCACACCCAGGAAAAATACGCCTGACGGGTGGGGGTGCCGGCCGTTTTCGGGCCGTCGAGACCTTGCCAGCATCGTGCGAATTTGATTGGCCTTGGCGAATTTCAAAGCACATTCCTGGGATGCCGCCATGCTGAAAGACCTTTCCCCCCAGAGTTTTTTCATGGGTTGCCTGACTGCTTTCGTTGGCTTCGCCAGTTCCTTCGCCGTCGTGTTGCAGGGGTTGAAAGGGGTCGGGGCAACGGACTTCGAGGCAGCCTCGGGCCTGATGGCGCTTTCGGTTTCCATGGGCGTCTGCGCCATCGTGCTCAGCCTGTGGACGAAGCTTCCGGTCTCCATCGCGTGGTCGACGCCCGGCGCGGCGCTGCTTGCGACCGCCGGGGTGCCGGAAGGGGGATTTCCTGTTGCTATCGGCGCGTTTCTGGTCTGCGCCGTCCTGATTATCATCGCCGGCCTGTTCAAGCCGCTCGGCAAGGCCGTTGCCGCCATTCCGGCGCCGCTTGCCAATGCCATGCTGTCGGGCGTCATCCTCGGTCTCTGTTTCGCGCCCTTCAAGGCCATCGCCTTCGATCCGCTGTTCGGTCTGCCGATCTTTGCCGCCTGGGCGGTGGTTGCTGCCTTCAAGCGGCTCTATGCCGTTCCGGCCGCACTTCTCGCCTTTGTTCTGGTGATGGCGTTCGGGGTTGAATTGCCCGATGGGGCCATGGCGAACTGGGCAGCATCGCTTGCGCCGCCGATGGAACTGGTGACGCCAGCCTTCACCCTGCCGTCGCTGATCTCGATTTCGCTGCCGCTCTTCATCGTCACCATGGCCTCGCAGAATATTCCGGGGATCGCGGTGCTGAAGGTCAATCATTATGATCCCAATCCCGGCCCGCTGTTTGCGACGACGGGACTGTTTTCGCTGCTGTCGGCTCCCTTCGGCGGGCATGCCGTCAATCTGGCGGCGATTACGGCGGCCATGTGCTCCGGCGAGGACGCCCATCCCGATCCGAAGAGGCGCTACTGGGCGGCGATCATCGGCGGCGTCGGTTATGTGATTCTCGGCCTTCTGGCCGGTGCGGTTACGGCCTTCGTCTCGCTCGCGCCGCCCATTCTCATTCAGGCGGTTGCCGGGCTTGCGCTGATCGGGGCGTTTTACGGCTCTGCCCTTGCGGCTTTCAAGGACGCCGAAACGCGCGAGGCAGCAGCCGTCACCTTCCTGATTACCGCGTCCGGCGTGTCGTTCGGCGGCATTTCCGGCGCCTTCTGGGGGCTTGTCGCGGGCGGCCTCATGCTCGGCCTGCTGAATTTCGCCAAGGCATGGCGGGGGTGAGCGGAGGGTTGCCAGTGATGACGGGTGAGGCTGCGAACATGCAAATGACGTACTTGCCAAGCGCAACGAAGCGTGACTATAACGCTCGCATGAAGATCTCGGGCGAACACATCACCGCTTCATTCGACGCAGGCCGCATTCCGGCCGGCGCGTCGGTTCTCGCCCTAAACTCGCTTCTTCTTAGCCTTATCCGCGGTTGCCGGGTCCATTGAGGAGCGCCCGGCGGCCGGTTAGCCGCGTGGCACAGCTCCTCGGATAAAATCCCAGTTTTTGCAGCATGAAAGGCCTTCGATGGCCAGGCGTCTGTACCAGCCCCACAACAAAGACGGCGGGCAGATGCGGAAGAGGAAGACGATGAACGAGATGAGCGTGAATACAGCCGGTGTGAAGCACGGCATGCCCGAGGCGGCCAAGAAATACCGCCCCTATCCGCAGATTGACATCAAGGACCGCACCTGGCCGTCCAAGACGATCACCAAAGCGCCGATCTGGTGTTCGGTGGACCTGCGCGACGGCAACCAGTCGCTGGTCAATCCCATGGGGCACGACCGCAAGGCCCGCATGTTCCAGCTGTTGCTGGAGATGGGCTTCAAGGAAATCGAGATCGGCTTCCCTTCCGCCTCGCAAACCGACTTCGATTTCGCCCGCTGGTGCGTCGAGCAGGGCAACGTGCCCGACGACGTGTCGCTGCAGGTGCTGGTGCAGTGCCGGCCAGAACTGATTACCCGCACCTTCGAGGCGCTGAAGGGGGCTAGGCGCCCGATCATCCATTTCTACAATTCCACCAGCGAGTTGCAGCGTCGTGTTGTGTTCGGCAAGGATGTGGCCGGCATCAAGCAGATCGCCGTCGACGCCGCCAAGATGATTACCGACATGGCCGCCAAGGCCGGCGGCGGTTTTCGTTTCGAGTATTCGCCGGAGAGCTTCACCGGCACCGAACTGGACGTGGCGCTGGAAATCTCCAATGCCGTTATCGAGATCATCAAGCCGACGCCCGATAACAAGCTGATCCTGAACCTGCCCTCAACGGTCGAGATGTCGACGCCGAACATCTATGCCGACATGATCGAGTGGATGTGTCGCAACATCGACAACCGCGAGAACGTGCTGATTTCGCTGCATCCGCATAACGACCGCGGCACCGGCATCGCCGCGACCGAACTCGGCCTGATGGCCGGCGCTGACCGCGTGGAAGGCACACTGTTCGGCAATGGCGAGCGCACCGGCAATGTCGACGTCGTGACGCTGGCGCTCAACATGTACACCCAGGGCGTCGATCCCGAACTGGATTGCTCCGACATCGAGCGGATCAAGGCCGTCTACGAATATTCCAACGAGATGACCATTCCGGAGCGCCATCCTTACGTCGGTGAACTGGTCTACACCGCTTTCTCGGGTTCGCACCAGGATGCGATCAACAAGGGCATGAAGGCGATCAAGCAGTCGAATACCGGCCTCTGGGAGGTGCCTTACCTGCCGATCGACCCGCAGGACGTCGGGCGGACCTACGAGGCGATCATCCGCATCAACTCGCAGTCCGGCAAGGGCGGGATCGCCTACATCCTGCAGCAGGATTACGGTATCAACCTGCCGCGCAACCTGCAGGTGGAGTTCCGCGAGGACATCCAGCGGATCACCGACGAGGAAGGTGTGGAACTGCCGTCGAAGCGTATCCATGAGCGTTTCATCGAGCGTTATGTCGAGCAACCGGGCGCTCGCCTCAAATTCGTCGATCACCACACCTATCCCGATCCGGGCCAGAAGGGCCGCCGTATCATCGCCGCCGAAATCACCGACAATGGCGAGGTGAAACGGATCGAGGGACAGGGAACCGGTCCGATCGACGGCTTCATCAACGCTCTGTCGACCTATCTCGGGATCGACCTTTCGGTTGCCGACTATTCCGAGCATTCGCTGCAGCACGGCTCCAACGCTTCGGCCATAGCCTATGTCGAGATGGTCCATCCGGGCGGCAAGCTGTTCGGCGCCGGCATCAACACCAACATCGTGACGGCTTCGCTGGAAGCGATCGTTTCGGCGGCCAACCGCGTGCTCGAAGAGCGGGCGAAGGCCTGACGGGTGGCACTTCACGCCGTCATCGCCGGCGATCCTCATGCAGCAGCGCCGCTGGTGCTGCTGCATGGCTTCGGCGGTGGCGCCTTTGCCTGGCGGCGGGTCACGGCCCTGCTGCCGTCGAATCTGCCGGTGATTGCCTACGATCTTCCAGGGCATGGAGGTTCGCTGGGAGCGGATGGCCTCGGCGGAGCGGGGCGCATGGCGAAGGCTATCCTGTCCGATCTCGAGGGACGGGGCATTTCCGTCTTTCATCTTGCCGGCCATTCGCTCGGCGGGGCGACTGCCGCCCTGATCGCGCTTCGCCGGCCTGAAGCGGTGGCGAGCCTGACGCTCGTGGCGCCAGGCGGTTTCGGGCCGGAAATCAACCATCGGGCGCTTCGTCGCTACGGCCTTGCCGAAACGGCCGATGAACTGCGCGCGGCCATGGAAATCATGGTTGGCTATAATTTCGATATTCCCGAGGATATGGTCCGCGACACGCTGGAGGCGCGCCGCGCGGACGGCGCGCTCGGGGCCTTGCGAACCGTCTTCGAGGCAATCGTTTCCGCCATGTGCGAAACGGGGCCGGCGCAGGGACAATTGCCGCTTGACGATATCCTCTCCCTGCGGATGCCCCTGACATTGCTCTGGGGGCTTGAGGACTGCATCCTGCCGCCGCATCAGAGCGCTGTCAGCGGGGACGGTGTTGCAATCCGTCGCATCGCCGGGGCCGGTCACATGCTGATTGACGAATGCCCCGGGATCGTTGCCGAGGAGATTGGGCGGGCAGTCTCGGCCGCGGGCTGAATGCGTTTTGGCGGATTTTCGCGGACGGGCTGGCGCCTTGAGCGGCGGCTGGAAGTAACGTATTGATTTCATGCGTCATCCCGAGCCTGTACATGAACTGTCCGGGCAATGACTGGGCTGTATGGGACAGGACAAGAATGACAAGACAGGTTTCTGGCGCGGCCGCCACGCGCGAATCCCTGGTATCCGCTGCGCTCGAACTTTTCGGCGATTACGGCTATGACGCCGTGTCGACACGGCAGATTGCCGATCACGCGGCCGCGAATATCGGCAGTATTGCCTATCATTTCGGAGGCAAGCCGGGGCTCAGGATCGCCTGCATCGAATATGTGATTTCGGTGGTGCGGGAAATGCTCGGCGCATCGGTGTCGGAGCCGCTGCCGGAAACCCTCTCTCCCGACGAGGCGCTCGACATGCTGGACAGCATGTTCTCGATCCTGCTCCTGCTCGGTTCGACACGGCCGGACGCCGACCAGATTTCCAACTTCATGACGCGGGAACTGGTCGTTCCCGCCACCGTCGATGCGCTTCTCTACGAAAAGCTCACCGAACCGCTGCATGAACGGTTTTCGCAATTGTTCGCCATTGCCGTCGGAGGCGCCGTGCAAGGCAGTGAGCTTGCCCTGACGGTTTTTTCGCTGTTCGGGCAGATGGTTTTTTTCCGGCAGTGCAAGCCCGTCATCGTCAAGCATATGGGTTGGCCGGGATTCGGTCTGACGCAGGCGCAGGCTGCCGGCGCAATCGTCTCGCAGAACCTGAAGGCGATCGTGGCCTATCATCGTTCGCGAAACGGTTTCGTCGCCGGGGAGGCGCGCCCCGGAGGAGCCTAACCCATCAGCATCTGGCGGTGTTCGTGCCGCAGTTCCGTGCCGGTGTCGGCAAGGCCGTAGCGGTCCCATTGCAGACGCCAGTGGCCGGCTTCTCCGTCGATGGAGAAGAGATTATAGCCCGCTGCAGGCTTGGTCGCGCCGGGGCCCTGCGAGGCGGAGGCAATGCCGACCACAGGCACATGCTGATGACGATTGTTGAGCCAATAGAGCGTGTTGAGGTGGGTGTGACCGTGCAGCACCAGTTCCGCGCCGCCGGTGGAGATGGCGGCCGCAAAGCGCCGGATGCCGATCATGCGCTTGTGAGACGAGGTTGCGCCGCGGATGGGCGGATGGTGGATCATAACCACCCGGAAAAGGCCTTCCTCGCCGGCTGCCTTCAGCAGGTTGGAGGTCTCGCGCGCCTGTCTTGCGCTGAAGAAGCCGCTGGCGGAGAAAGGGGGCGTCGCGATGGAGGTGGAACAGCCGATCAGCGCCACCGGGCCGCGGCGGCGGATATAGGGAAAGAGCTTGTAGCCCTCGCGCCAGATCATCGGATCGTCGTCGCCGCGCATGTAGTCGTACCAGGCCTGCACGGCCTTGTCGTGCGCGCCGGGCACATAGGCGTCGTGATTGCCGGGAACCACGGAGGTATCGAGAGGAGCGCCGGTCTCGTGGAGCCATTCCGCGATGCGACGGATCTCGATGCCTGAGGCAAGATTGACAAGGTCGCCGGTGATGGCGAGATGGTCGGGCTCCTGCCGGCGCAGATCCCCGATCACAAGATCGAGCGCATTGGCGAAAAGGTGCTTGCGCCGGTTGCGGTGCCAGTTCACATATCCGGTAATGCGCTTGGAGGCGAGTTCACGGATCGTCAGGTTCGGCAAAGGCCCAAGGTGAACGTCGGATATATGCGCGAGCTTGAACATGGTGCCTCTCTTAAAGAGCGCATCCACAGCGGGCAAGGACAATGACGCAACAGCAAGGAAGAGAAGAAGTATCCGGACCAACTACCCGGTTCGTGTTGCGTATTCTGCACAGTTACTTCGCGATTTCGCGCGGCATGACACTTGGTGTCCGGGCGGCCTGTTTTGATGAAGAGGGGCGGATTTTCCTTGTTCGCCACTCCTATGTACCGGGCTGGTATATGCCCGGCGGCGGGGTGGAGCGCCGCGAGACCGTGATGCAGGCGCTCGAAAAGGAGTTGCGCGAAGAAGGCAATCTGGTGATGACCGAGCCGCCGCAGATCTTCCACGTTTATTACAACAGCACGGTCAGCAAACGGGATCACGTTCTGCTCTACCGCGCGAAGGTCATCCAGACCGCACCGCGTCCGGCCGACCGGGAGATCGTCGAATCCGGCTTCTTCGATCCGCGGGATCTGCCCCCCGACACCACCACCGCCACGCGCAGGAGACTTGCCGAACTGGGCGGCGAAGCAAGCCCTGCCGACATCTGGTGAGAGCCGAAATCAGGCGAGCCTTTCGCGGCCATGGGGCCGGTCGAAGTCGAGCGCCGGCCCGACCGGGACGACGCCCGTCGGGTTGATGGTCTTGTGACTGCGGTAGTAGTGGTCCTTGATGTGGCGCATGTTGACAGTCTCCGCCACGCCCGGCGTCTGGTAGAGATCGCGCAGATAGGCCGAGAGGTTGGGATAATCCTCGATCCTGCGGATATTGCACTTGAAATGGCCGACATAGACCGCGTCGAAGCGGACGAGGGTGGTGAACAGCCGCCAGTCGGCTTCCGTCTGCCGGTCGCCGAACAGGTAGCGCTGCCCGGAAAGCCGCTCCTCAAGCCAGTCAAGGGTTTCGAATAGCGGGTGGACGGCGCTCTCATAGGCGGCCTGCGTGGTGGCGAAGCCGGCCTTGTAGACGCCGTTGTTGACGGTGTCGTAGACCCGGCTGTTGAGTTCGTCGATCGCACCGTGAAGTTCCTGCGGGTAAAAATCCAGCGTGTTGCCGGTCAGTCCGTCAAAGGCGCTGTTGAACATGCGGATGATCTCGGAGGATTCGTTCGAGACAATCGTGCCTGTCTTCTTGTCCCAGAGGACAGGAACGGTCACGCGGCCGCTATAGGCACGCTCGGCTTTCACGTAAATCTCCCAGAGGGCGCGCGAGCCAAAGAGGTGGTCGACGGTTGCGCCGTCGCGATCGTGGAATTCCCAGCCGTTTTCCAGCATCAGCGGGTCCACCACCGATACGGAGATAAGATTGTCCAGTCCCTTGAGCTTGCGGAAGATCAGAGTGCGGTGCGCCCAGGGGCAGGCGTAGGACACATAGAGATGGTAGCGGCCGGCCTCTGCCTTGAAGCCTGCGCGTCCGGTCGGACCGGCGCTACCGTCCGCAGTGACCCAGTTGCGAAAGGTCGAATCGCCGCGACGGAAATGTCCCGCGGTTGCCTTGGTGTCGTACCAGACGTCGTGCCAAGTACCTTCGATCAGCATGCCCATCGGGCAACTCCTTCTTGTTTCTTCCCGTGTCGTTGGCTGAAAATACGGTTCGACAGAAGGATTGCGAGACGCGAAAGGATGAACGGTGTGTTTTTCCGTTGGACGGACACGAAAAATGCTGCTATCCGGATTTTCACCTGAAGGATTGAAGGCCCCATGACCGCACCACGGACCCTGCGACGACGCTGATGCTTCCCGAACGCCCCTGGCGTTAACGAGAACCCATATCTACGTCTGTTCTGCTGGTTTCGGGCATTTCATGAAAAATCACGACCTCGTCTACCTCACTGAGGATGCGTCGCACGACGCCGTTATCGAACTCATCAACGAAGAAGCCTTCGGTCCCGGCCGGTTCACGCGCGCTGCCGCCCGCATCCGGGAGCAGGGGCCGCACGACCGGTCGCTTTCCTTCATCTGCGCCGACGATGGCGAGACGATCGCGTCCGTACGGATGACGCCGGTCATCGCCGGCGGCGTTCATGGCCATCTGCTCGGTCCGCTTGCGGTCCGGCCCTCGCACAAGAACATGGGGATCGGCCGCGAGCTGGTGCGCATCGCCATCGAGGCGGCCCGGCGGAAGGGTTCGGAAGCTGTGATCCTCATCGGCGACCCGCCGTATTACATGCCGCTGGGTTTTGAGAAAGTCGCCTGGAAGGCGCTCGATTTTCCCGGTCCGGTCGACCCCGCGCGGGTGCTGGTGGTGCCGATTGCCGCCGATGTGCACGAGCGGCTTAAGGGCGTCATCGCCTGGCGGGAATGCCAGTGGAAAGAGACCGCGAGCGAAACCGAGGCGGAAGCGCTCAAAATCGCTTCGTGAGCCAGGTGATGGCGTAGTCTCCGGTGAAGTTCTCGATCTTTCCGCAGATTTCGTAGCCCTGCCGTTGATAGGCACGTCGGGCCTGCGGGTTGATGGTATCGATGTAGGCGCCGATGCAGCCGCGGTCCCGTGCCTCCTGCTCCGCCCGCTCCAGCAGCTTTCCGGCAAGACCTCGACCGCGCAGGTGCTCCGGCACGAACAGCAGTTCGGTATAGAGCCAGCCCCGGCCGGTATAGCCGACGAGGCCGCCCTCGATGCGCCCTTCGGCATCCCTCAGCGGAATGAAAATGCCCTTCCGGTCCGTCGGGCCGAGCATCCCGTCGTTGTAGTCGAGAATCCCCTTGCGAATGACGGCGCGATCCTCGTCGGGGGCGGTATCCAGGACTTCGAGTTCGAGATGCATGCCTATCGTCCCTCGCGCCACCACATGGCGGATATGGCGAAGAGCAGGACCGCAAGGCCGGCAAAGCCCGCAAACAGCGGCAGCGTGTTCACGCCTTTGAGGACGGTTTCGTCGGTCAGCCTGATGAGCATGCGCCGGTTGTCGGAAACCCGCACCTCGCTGCTGACGGGGACGATATCGGGCACGCGGATACCGCCATTGCCGTTGTCGAGGCGGGCCACCATTCCCCTGGTGCCCGCAGCGACGGGGGCAAGTGTCTCGGTCGTCGAAATCATCGCCTTGAATTCCGGCGAGTCTACCGCGCCGACATGCACCAGCGTCGAAAAATCGCCGTTGCTGACGGTGAAGAGGCCGATTTCATCCATCCGGCGTTCGCCACGATAGAGACCGGGGACGGTCTCCGTGAGGTCGAGCGTTTCGGTCTTGCCCGAGGGCGAACGGATGGTCGCGGGGCCCGGCTTGTCGCCAATGGTCTGCCGCGTCACTTCCAGCGTGCGGCCGATGGCGCGCGCCTTGAGCGATTCCTCCTCCAGTTCCGGTTCCTTCATCAGCCAGTGGGCGATGCGCCGGTAGAGGGAGACATGCGGGCCTCCGCCTTCGAAACCGCGCGCCCAGAGCCAGCCCTGGTCGGACAGCAGCATGGCGACGCGGCCTTCGCCGGAGCGGTTGAGCACCAGCAGCGGGCGACCGCCGTCGGCCGTCATGACGGTTTCCCCGTCGGGCCTTGCCACCTCGATGCTGCGGAACCAGCGCCCCCATGCCGGAGGCTCCGTCATGGAACCGTCGAGGCCGCGGGTCACCGGATGGCGCTCGCCCTTTTCGGAAAGGCGAGGATAGAAGGCGGCCTCGTGCATCTCGCCGGTAGGGACAGCGGGAATGACGGAGGAGAGCGGGGTCAGCGCGATCGAATCCACGCCTGCCAGTTCGGGTCCGGCCGCGATCAGCAGGGCGCCGCCGCGCTTCACGTATTCGGCGATATAGTCATAGTAGAGGATCGGCAGGACGTTTTTGCGATCCTGATAGCGGTCGAAAATGATGAGATCGAAATCGTTGATCTTCTCGACGAACAGTTCGCGGGTCGGGAAGGTAATCAGCGACAATTCGTTGATCGGGGTTCCGTCCTGTTTTTCCGGCGGACGCAAAATGGTGAAGTGCACCAGATCGACGGAGGCATCCGACTTCAGGAGATTTCGCCAGGCGCGCTCGCCGGCATGGGGCTCGCCGGATACGAGCAGCACCCTGAGGTTCTCGCGGATGCCCTCAATCAGATGGATGGCCTTGTTGTTGATGTCGGTGACTTCACCGGGCGCGCCGGCAACATCGAATTCGATCACGTTGGTGCCGCCGCGCGGCACCTTGAAGGCGAGCGGGGTGTCGACGCCGGGAATGACGTTGAGCCTTGCTATCTCCTCGCCGTTCATCAGAACGGTCACGTCCGCCGGCGCCTCAGTCTTGCGGCCTTCGTCGAAGACGCGGAAGGTCAACTCCTGCGGATCGCCGACGATGCCGAAGCGCGGGGCCTGGCGTACCTCGATACGGCGGTCGAACTCGTCGGCCCTGCCGGTAATCAGTGCGTGCAGGGGAGCGTTGAAGCCCAGCGACTGCCCCGGGCCCGGAATGTCGTGAACCTGCCCGTCTGTCAGCATGATCGCACCGCCGATGCGAGCCGGAGGAACGTCGGTGATCGACGATGCCAGCGCCTCGAAGAGCCGGGTCGAGGGAGAGTCATTCGTGGGTGGGTTCTTCACCTCGACGATGCGCGGTTCGATGCGGGCAAAACGCGAGAGGCGGTCGGTCAGGGCCTTCAGCGCGTCGTCGGTCATGGCCGTGCGGCCGGGAGCCTCCTGGCTCTGGCTGCGGTCGACGATAACGGGGACGATGGTGCTCAGCGGTTCGCGCTCTTCCTGCAGCAGCAACGGGTTGGCGAGGGCCGCCAGCACCGCTGCGGAAGCGACGAAGCGCAGCACCGTGCCGCGCACCCGTTTCATCAGGCCGGCTGTAAAAAGCAGCACGGCCAGCACCGCAAGGGCGAGGAGCGCGAGCCATGGGAGGAAAGGGGCAAACTGGATCGTCATGTCACTGGCCCAACCGTTCGAGGAGGTCGGGAATGTGTACCTGATCGGCCTTGTAGTTGCCGGTCAGCATGTACATCATGATGTTGACGCCGGCGCGGTAGGACATTTCCCGCTGCATCTCGTCCGGCGGGACCGTCGGCATCAGGGGAACGCCGTTGTCATCCATCGCCCAGGCCGCCAGCAGGTCGTTGCCGGTAATCAGGATCGGGGAGACGCCGTCGCCCAGGGAGGCAAGGCCGCTGCTGCTCGTCTTGGCTTCCTGTCTCGCCTCGACCCAGAGGGGGCTGCCGGTATAGCGGCCGGGAAAATTGCTCAACAGATAGAACGACCGCGCCAGGACGTGATCGGAGGGAACAGGCTCCAGCGGCGGGATGTCGATATTGGCAAGAATTGCCTGCAGCCGCTCGCCATTGGCGCTGGGGCCCGCATCGTTGCCGAGGGAGGAAATCTGATCGCGGGTATCGAAGAGCACGGTGCCGCCGGCGCGCATATAGGCGTCGATGCGACTGATCGCTGCGGCCGAGGGCATGGGGGCCGTGGCTGATACCGGCCAGAAGATGATCGGATAAAAGGACAACTCGTCCTTGGATATGTCGAGGCCAACGGGAGGCGCGGGTTCGAGTGTCGTCCGGTAGGTGAGGAAATCTGTGAGGCCGATCAGGCCCCGTTCCGAGATACGGTCGATTTCCGGCTCGCCCGTGATGACATAGGCGAGATGCGTGTTGTCGAGCCGCTCGAGGATCAGTTCGTCGCCCGGTTTCGCGTCGGCGGCGTGCAGGTCGTCAGGAAGCGCCAGCAGGGCGGCCAGCGCAATCATCGCGCCGGTTGCGGCGGTACGGCGGGGTAGGCGGGCGAAAACGCCATTCATGAAGAGTACGACGATGCTGTCCAGCACCAACAGGAGGAAGGCTATGGACAGAAGCGCCGGTTTCAGCGGTCTTGCGGCCGAGCCAGCAAGGGGTTCGCGCGTCACTGCCAAGCCGGCGTCCTGCGGAAGCGGGTCCAGTTCGCTGCCGGGCGGCAGAAGGTTCAGGGCGACGAAGCCGTCTTCGGTGCCGTAGAGCCCCGGCGGATTGTCGAAGGTCGCAGCCTGGGGCCGGTCATTGCCAAGGCTCAAGGGACGCGCGCTTGCGGCCTCGGTGGTCATGGCACCGGTCGCCGTGAGCAGCCGGTAAGGGGGCAATGCCGGGGCCGTTGCGTCGCTGCCCTCGGCGACGGTGCCGACGCGGGAGAGCTGAATGAGCCGCCGCAGCATTTCGACAAAATGGCCGGAGATGGGCAGGTCGGACCAGGTGGCTTCCGCGCTGATATGAAAGAGCACGATGCGGCCTGCGCCGTTTTCGCGGACGGTGACGAGTGGCGTTCCGTCGGCGAGGCTCGCCCAGGTGCGTTCCGCAAGATCGGGCGTGGGCTCGGCAAGCACCTGTCGCTTGACGAGGATATCCTGCGGCCGCGCCATGCCGGCGAACGGGCCGAAGCGGGGGAAATCCGCAAGCGGCTGCGGTTCCGCCCAGGACAGGGCGCCGCCGAGCGAACGCTCGCCCTGGCGCAGGATGACGGGAAGTAGGGGGTCGCCTGCAGGGGCTGCGGCGAGACGCGGTCCGGCAAAGCGGATCAGCGTACCGCCGCGCGAGATCCAGCGTTGCAGAGGATCGTAGACTTCGGCCGGTAGGCGTCCGACATCGGCAAGCACGATGACGGAAGGATTGCGCGAGAGGAATTCCGGGATCGAGACCGCGAGATCCGTGACGTCCGGCTTCATCAGATCGGCGTAGGGCGCGAGCGCCCGCTCGATGTAATAGAGCGGCGAGAGCAGCGGCTGGAATTCGTCGCCGGCCTCGCCTGAAATCAGTGCGACGCGGCGGCGTCGGAAGCCGTCGTCCAGCAGATGGGTCGCGCCGGCAGTACCTAGGCCGACAATCGAAAGCCGGGCAAAATCGTTGCGGAGTTCGAACGGCGCGTTCACCGCTGCCTTCGTCACGTTTTCTCCGCTGCGGAAGTTGGCCATGCCGGAGGCGATCACACGGCCTTGGCGGTCCTGAGCCTCGATGTTCACGCTGGCGGGACTGTTCGTGGCCAGTCTCGACAGGGTGACTTCCAGTGCGTTGGCGCCGTTTGTCGCATCGGTGATTGCAACGGCGGCTTTTCCGTCGCCCTCGGCCAGCCTGAACCGGTGGGGCGAAAGGGCGGCGAGGTCGGCCATGGTGGTTTCGTTTTCGCGAGAGGAGAGACCGTCCGAGAGAAAGACGAGCGTGCCGGGCCTCGTCGATTGAAGGGCTGCCCGGAGCGCGCCGATAGCGCGCTCGCGGTCGGGCCGCAAAGGCCTGGGCTCGGCGGCGCGCAGTCTTTCCAAAGCGGTGCTGGCGGCAACGGGTATGGCGTCGTGGCTTGGATCGGCGGTGAATACGAGGGAAATCGGCAGGCTGCTGTCGGAGGCATCTCCGATCAAGGCTTCGGCGGTCGCCATCCGGCGGTCCCAGTCCGTGGAGGTCGACCAGCCGTTGTCGATCACCAGAACAAGGGGACCATCGCCGGACAGGGAGGCGTTGCGCGGGTTCACCACCGGATCGGCAAGCGCGAGGATGGCAAGGGCGGCGATCGCCATGCGCAGCAGGGTGAGCCACCACGGGCTTTTGGACGGGGTTTCCTCGCGCTTCAGCACGCCGGCGAGAATCTTGAGCGGCGGGAAAACCTCGGCCTTCGGACGCGGCGGGGTGAGCTTGAGCAGCCACCAGATCAGCGGCAGCGCGGCAAGGGCAATCAGGACGGCGGGGGCGGCGAAAACGATCGGCAATGCGCTCATGAAGCATTGCTCCTGCTGACGCGCGGCGGGGTGCCCGAAAGATACATGTGCACGGCGATCAGCGCCTCCGACGCCAGCCGGTCGGTGCGGTGGGGCACGAAGCTCCATCCCATGCGGCGCAGCGCCTCGCCGAGATTGTCGCGACGGGCGAGATAGGCCCGGCGATAGTCCTCGCGCAGGCTTTCGGCGCGGCCGGACGTGAGTTTTTCGCCGGTTTCCGGGTCGGTGAATTCGGTGCGTCCGGTATAGGGGAAGCTTTCCTCGGCGGGGTCGGCGATCTCGACCACATGCCCGCGCAGGCCGCGGCGGGCGAGCGGAGCGATACGCTCCATGATGCGATCCGCATCGTCGAGAAAATCGCCGATCAGCACGATATCGCTCATGCCGCGGATCATGCCGGTATCCGGCAGGCCGCTGGTCGGCGGCGCATGCACAAGAGCCGTGGCGAGCCGCTCGGCGGCATTTCGGGCCGAAACCGGCTCCATCACACCGGGGCATCCGATGCGCTCGCCAGACCGGGCAAGGATTTCGGCAAGCGCCAGCATCAGCACCAGCGCCCGGCTTTCCTTGGAAACGGAAGCAAGCGTCGACTTGTACATCATCGAGGGCGACATGTCGGCCCACAGCCATATGGTATGGGCGGCCTGCCATTCATGATCGCGGATGTAGGTGTGGTCGTCCCGGGCCGAGCGCCGCCAGTCGATGCGCGCGAAGCTCTCGCCCTCGGAGTAAGGGCGGAACTGCCAGAAATTCTCGCCGATGCCGCGCTTTCGACGGCCGTGCCAGCCGGCGATCACGGTGTTGGCGATACGGCGGGCCTCGACCATGCAGTCGGGCACGAGGATGGCGCGCTGACGGGCGCGGCTCAGCGCTTCGCTGCTCGGGGTCTGATCGACGATCTGGCCAATGCTTGCCACGAGCACCTTGCCTTTCTCAGCCGTGCGCCCGGCTGACGAGACCGGCGATCACGTCGCGCACCGACATGCCTTCCGCGCGCGCCGCGAAAGTGAGCGCCATGCGATGTTCGAGCACCGGTTCGGCAAGCGCATGGATGTCATCGAGCGATGGCGCAAGACGGCCTTCGTAAAGCGCGCGGGCGCGGGCGCAGAGCATGAGTGCCTGGCCGGCGCGCGGGCCGGGACCCCAGGCAACGTTCTTGTCGGTTTCCGCATAGCCCTGGCCCGGACGGGCAGCGCGAACGAGCGAGAGGATCGCATCCACCACGCCTTCCGAAACCGGCATCTGGCGGATAAGCCTCTGGATCTCGATCAGCCGTTCGGCTGTTACGACGCTGGTTGCGCGCGCCTCGGAAAGGCCGGTGGTCTCGAGCAGGATCTGGCGTTCGGCGGCAAGCTCCGGATAGCCGACGTCGACCTGCAGCAGGAAGCGGTCGAGCTGGGCTTCGGGCAGCGGATAGGTGCCTTCCTGTTCCAGCGGGTTCTGGGTCGCGAGCACATGGAACGGCGAGGGAAGATCGTAGGCCTGACCGGCGATGGTGACATGGTATTCCTGCATCGACTGCAGCAGCGCCGACTGGGTGCGCGGGCTGGCGCGGTTGATTTCGTCGGCCATCAGGAGCTGGGCGAAGACCGGACCCTTGACGAAACGGAAGGAGCGGCGACCGTTTTCATCCTGATCCATCACTTCGGTGCCCAGAATGTCTGACGGCATCAGGTCGGGCGTGAACTGGATACGGTTGGCATCCAGCCCCAGGACGGTGCCGAGCGTGGTGACGAGCTTGGTCTTGGCGAGGCCCGGTACGCCGACAAGCAGCGCATGGCCGCCGGAAAGGATCGCCAGAAGCGTGTTTTCGACCACTTTTTCCTGGCCAAAGATCACCTTGGACACTTCGCCGCGAATGGCGGCAATATCGGCCAACGCCTTTTCGGCGGCTGCAATGATGGCCTTTTCGTCGAGGGGGGCATCCGGCACAGGCATCATTCCCATGGTCTTCTCCATCTCATGCGGCCACTCTGACGAATCGCGCCTCATACGCATCCGTCATTTTTAGAACTAACTTATTCCCGATCGGGCGGCTGACAAGCGCGTTTCAAATGACTATCTCGTGACTGCGAATGGATTAGAGACAAACCGGGACGCAAAGATGGCAGGCGACACGCTGAAAGCGACGACGGATGCGGCTGGACTAGCCGCGCTGATCGCCCGTGCCGGCGAGCAGACCGCCGGCGGAAAGGGCGGGCTTCCCCCCGTCGAACGTTGGGAACCGCCGTTTTGCGGCGATATCGACATGGAAATCCGGGCGGACGGCACATGGTTCTACATGGGAACGCCGATCGGCCGGGCGCCGCTGGTGCGGCTTTTTTCGACCGTCCTGCGCAAGGACGCGGATGGGAAAACCTATCTCGTCACGCCTGTGGAAAAGGTCGGCATCCGCGTCGAGGACGCACCCTTTGTCGCCGTTGAGATGAGCGTGGACGTCCGCGACGATCAGCCGGTGCTGGTTTTCCGCACCAATGTCGGCGACGTGGTGGAGGCCGGTGCGGCCCATCCGCTGCGGTTCGCGATCGCCGGCGAAAACCAGGAACTGAAGCCCTATCTGCATGTGCGGGGGCGGCTGGAGGCGCTGGTCTCGCGGGCCGTGATGTATGATCTCGTCGAGCTCGGCGAGATCCTGCTCGTAGACGACCGGGACATGTTCTGCCTTCGCTCCGGCGGTGCCGTCTTTCCGGTCATGCCGGCTGAAGAGCTGGATCGGTTGTCCCGATGATCGCCCGAACCTCCGTGACCCCTGGCCTTTTTTCCGCGCAAGATTTCAGGCTCCGGGCGCTGAACCAGATCGGCGCGCCGATCGAACATGCCTGGCGCGACCACGGCGACCACCTCCTCAATCCGCAGACGGTTCTCGAGAACGAGGGGTTGAAGCTCAAGGACGCGGCCGTGCTCGTGCCCGTGGTGGACGATGCGGATGGCGCCAAGGTGATCCTCACCCAGCGGACGACGAAACTGCGCAAGCATGCCGGACAAATCGCCTTTCCGGGTGGCGGCATTGACGAGGGCGACACGTCGCCCGAGATTGCCGCTCTTCGCGAGGCGGAGGAGGAGATCGGGCTTTCGCCCTCCTTTGTCGAGACGGTCGGGCGGCTGCCGCAATATCTCTCGGGGACCGGCTTCCGCATCATTCCGGTTCTTTCGGTGGTGCAGCGGGGCTTTACCATCAGCCCCAATCCGAACGAGGTGGAGGATGTGTTCGAAGTCCCGCTTTCCTTCCTGATGGACCCCGCCAACCACCGGCGCGACAGCAAGGCCTGGCAGGGGATCGTCAGACATTTCTATGTGATGCCCTATGGCGAGCGCTATATCTGGGGCATTACCGCCGGCATCATCCGGACGCTTTACGAAAGGCTTTATGCATGACCAATCTCTCGTCGGAAGCCTGGTTCCGCGATCCTGCGCTGACAAGGCTTTTCGCGCTGCTGAACGCCGACGGCGGAGAGGTCCGGGTGGTCGGCGGTGCGGTGCGCAACAGCCTGATGGGCCTGCCGGTCGGAGATATCGACCTTGCGACGACGCTGGTGCCCGAGGTCGTGGTCGAGCGCGCGAAGGCGGCCGGTATCAAGGCGGTGCCGACCGGTATCGAGCACGGCACGGTGACGCTGGTGATCGACGGCACCGGCTTCGAGGTGACGACGCTCCGGCGCGACGTCGAGACCGACGGGCGACGGGCGCAGGTCGCGTTCGGGACGGATTGGCAGGTGGATGCCGAACGCCGCGACCTGACGATCAACGCCCTTTATGTCGATGAACGCGGTGAGGTGATCGACCTTGTCGGCGGTCTTGCGGATATCGAGACGAAAACCGTGCGCTTCATCGGCGACGCGGACACCCGGATTGCCGAGGATTACCTGCGCGTTCTCAGGTTCTTTCGTTTCTTCGCCCATTACGGCGGGGGGCGACCGGATGCGGCGGGGCTGAAGGCCAGCGCGCGGGCGAAGGACCAGCTCAAGACCTTGTCCGCCGAGCGGGTATGGTCCGAGATGAAGAAGCTGCTGGTCGCAACCGATCCCGGCCGGGCGCTTCTCTGGATGCGTCAGTCGGGTGTGCTGACGGAAATCCTGCCGGAAACCGAGAAATGGGGGATCGATGCGATCCCGGGCCTGATTGCGGCGGAGCAGGCGCTCGGCTGGAAGCCGGAGCCGCTGCTGCGGCTTGCGGCAATCGTGCCGAAGGATGTCCAGCGGCTTGCGACGCTGTCCGAAAGGCTGCGTCTGTCGAAGGCCGAAGCAGCCTATCTCGAACGTTTCGCGCTTGCGCCGAAGCCCGGCGATGCCGTGACGGATGCTGTGTTCGACCGTGACCTCTATCGTTTCGGGACGGAAGGGATCATTGCCGTCGTCAAGCTGGAACTTGCCGCAGCCAGGAGCAATGTCGAGGGAAGTCCGAAGAGCATGGCGCGGGCCGGGCGGCTTTCCGTCCTGCTCGGCAGGGCGCAGAAATACGAGCGGCCGCGCTTTCCGCTGACCGGCGGCGATGTGATGGCCGCAGGCGCCGACGCCGGCCCGAAGGTCGGCGAGGTGCTGCGCAAGCTCGAGGACGAATGGATATCCTCCAGTTTCTCCATGGACCGGGAGAAGCTTCTCGCCCGGCTTCCGGAGATCCTCAAGTCCTGATTCAAGTCGCTGACAAACCGATTCAGGTTGCTCGTCACCTGATTCAGCTTTGGATGCCAAGCTTTTGAAAGGTCTGGTTTTTGTGGTTGGCGCCGACCGACGCCGCCATCAAGCCGCGTCGGCTTCGTCGGTAATGCGGGCCTTGATGTTGTCGACCATGTTTTCGCGGATGACGGTTTCTCCATGCGCGGTGCGCATGTGCTCAACGGCACGATGAACCACTTCCGCTTCCTCCTTGGCGCGGGTATGCCAGTTGCAACCCGGAACCAGTGAACCGCATTCAAAATGCTTCATAGCACAACTCCTCTTCGACTGGGTTCAACAGCGCAGAGTATATCACAATATTCGGAAACTCCCAATCCCGTGACCCGGCACCGCGGCTGCGGTGCCGGAAAAGGCCCGTTCATGACCGGTGTGCCGGCGAGCCGCAGCTTTATTCGGGCATGGCCCAGCAATTGAAAACGGAAGCCGCCACCCGTGTGTGAGGCGGGCGGGTATAACCCTCGACGTCGTTGGCCGCTTCGACATCAGTCAGTTCGCGGCCTGCCAGGCCGAGCTTGATCTGTTCAACGAAATAGGCGTGGGGAAGGTCGACGTCGCTTGAAGCGCGAAGTTCCTCGGCCAGGCGATCGATGAATTCCGGCGCTTCGAGCGCGCGGTCGGTTGCTGCATGCGGGGGGACTGAAACGCTGCTTTGGTCAGGCATAGCAATTCTCCTCCAAAAGAACCGGGGAGAACGATAACACGCGATGTTACTATTCCAAATCCAATTTGATGTCGCAGGTCACAATTCCGCGATCATCTTGATATTCGGCAAAGGCCGGCAGCGCCAGAGGCCCATTTCGGCACGCATTTGTGCAATTTTCAGGCACAAACCGCCGGTTTCAGGGCCACCGCACCACCGGCGGTAGGGAGGAGAGGATCGATTCGACGTTTCCGCCCGTCTTCAAGCCGAAGATGGTTCCACGATCGTAGAGAAGGTTGAATTCGACATAGCGCCCGCGCCGGACGAGCTGTTCGTCGCGTTCTTCCTCCGTCCAGGGCTGATTGAAATTGCCGCGCACGATCTTCGGGTAGACGAGGTTGAAGGCCCGGCCGACATCCTGCACGAAGGCGAAGTCCGCTGCCCAGCCGCCGCGCTCCTCGGGGGAATGCAGCCAGTCGAAGAAAATGCCGCCGATGCCGCGCGGTTCGTTGCGATGCTTGAGGAAGAAGTATTCGTCGCACCAGGCCTTGTAGGCCGCATAGTCGGCGACGGCGGAATGGCGGCCGCAGGTGATTTCCATCGCCCGGTGGAAGAGGCGGCTGTCGGGATCTTCCTGGGTGCGGCGGCGGTCGAGGACGGGCGTCAGGTCGGCCCCGCCGCCGAACCACTGGCTGGTGGTGACGACCATGCGGGTGTTCATGTGCACGGCCGGGACATTCGGATTGACGGGATGCGCGATGAGCGAAATGCCCGATGCCCAGAAGCGCGGGTCTTCCTCGGCGCCCGGCATGGTCTTGCGGAACTCGGGGGAAAATTCGCCATAGACGGTGGAGGTATGCACGCCGACCTTCTCGAAGACCCGGCCTTCCATCATCGACATGCGACCGCCGCCGCCGGCACCTCCGTCGCGAAGCCAGTCCTTGCCGGTGAAGCGGCCGGGCGGCTGGTCGGAGAGCGGGCCGGTCAGTTCCTGTTCCAGCAGTTCGAAGGAGGTGCAGATCGTATCGCGCAGGCTTTCGAACCAGGCGCGGGCGGTTTGCATCTTCTCGCCGATATCGTTCGGCAGGCCTCTCGGCAGATCGGGTCTTTCCATAAGTTCCCCCGTCGCGGCGTGCATTGGCGCGGCGACTCGTCACAACATCCGGTTTTCGCTTATCAGGTCAATTCCGGCGCGACCAGAAAGGCGCGCGATCCTCCCCCGAAAATCGACTCGCAAAAGCCCCGGCCGGCCATTATCTTCGTGGAAGCGAGGTTTTCATGACGAGAATACCCGGTCCTCCGCCGCTCGACGGCTTGAAGAAACGCATTGCCGAACACCGCAAGGCCAAGGCCCGGCGCGGCGCCGATTTTGTGCGCGAGACGTTCTGCCTGTCGCGGGAGGAAGCGCGGGCCAAGGCGCGCGAATGGTTCGACGCCTTTCCCAAGGCCGCGTACTGGACCGAGGTCGAAAGCTGGCGCCAGCTCGAGGGCGACCGCATCGAATTCACCATGCGGCGGCTTCCCTCCGCCGACTGAGCATCCTCCTTCGCCTCACGTCATTCCCGGCCGGGGGGCTTGCCGTAACCGGCCTCTGCAAAAGCTGGTTCCTCTCGTCGAAGGCATCTCGATACAACCGGTGGCTTGACAGGCCATGCTGCCCCCCAAGGCCGAGGAGAACGTCGCGCATGCCGGAAAGCCTGCCAGCGGTTAAGCTGCGCTACCTGCGGCCACCCTTCGGCCCGTTGCGCCGGCCCGCTGTCGGGCGCGAAGGTTTCGGCGTGGGGGCAGCCTTCGCCTTCGTCTCCGGTTCCACGACGACGGGTGCCCTCGCAAGTTCTTCAGCCGGAACGGGCTCGGTCGCCTCAAGCGTGTCCGGTGCCGTCTCGATGGCAATGGTTTCCGGTTGGCTGAGCGTGGCTTCCAAGACCGCCGGAGAGGGCTCTTGCACGGATGCCGCTTCCGCCGGCTCAGGGTCTGCGGGCATTGGCGCGGCCGGCTCGATCACCGGTTCCTCGCTGGCGACGGCGGTTGGCGGTGCCGGTTCTGCCGAGATGGCGGCAATCGCCGGCGCTGCTTCGGCGGGCAGTGCCTTCTCCTCCACGACCGGGCCTTTTTCCTCGATCACCACCGGCAGGCTGTGGGCGATGATCTCCTTCAGGATGTTCGTGACCGCAAGGGCGCCCGGAAAGCCTGTATTGGTCGAATGGCCGGCATAGGGGATACGGATATCCGTATCGATCAGCGGGCGGGAGTTGATCTCGCCGAACCAGTCAAGGTCGCCGATCACGTCGACGACATTGCGGCAATCCGGCGGCATGGTGATGCGGCTGCCGAAGGTGACGACGCGAAGACCGCCGGCCAATGCCTTGAGGCGCTTGGGGTTTTCGAGTTTCAGGGCGTATAGGGCTTCCGACAGCACACGGTTGCCGCGGGAGTGGCCTGCCAGCAGGTGGAAGGAAAGCTCGGGGTTCGCCAGCAGGCTCTTCACCGTATCGGCGTCGAGGCAGCTGCCATTGGGCTTGAGTTCCCGGACATGGCGGTCCTGATAGGCGCCGAGCTGCGGGCGACCGACGATGTCGTCGATCGCTTCGAGGTCGTTGCGCATATGGCCCAGCCATCCGAAGAAGAAGGCGCCACCCACCGCCTCGTTTATGATGTCGCCAAGGCCATAGCCGGAAACGACCGCCGCGACCGGCTCGCCGATCGCATCGGCGACATTGCGGGCGAAGGCGGCAGCACCGATGGCCGAACCGCCGACGCCGGCAACCGTCAGTGCATGCACATTTCTGCCGCCACGCACCAGATATTCTTCGACAGTGTCGCAGAGCGTCAGCATGCCGGCGCCCGTCGGCGGGACGATCATGATGAGGCCCTCGGCCGCGATCACATCGCTGATGTAGAAGGTTTCTTCGGCGGTCAGCGCCTTCACATCATAGAAGAATGCGTCGAGATTGGCGTTGCGCAGACGCCAGGGCTCAAGCGCCGCGTTGCGGCCGGGTCGGCGCTGCAGGCGTTCCGGAAAGCTCAGCGATCTCGCGAAGTGGGTCAAACTCAGGGCGAATGCGGTCTCGAACATCGATCATCTCCCGGTTTTTGCTGCGTCGCAACATATCGTCTTTCGGTAGAATTAGCAAATGCGCGAATACAGTTTGCGCCCCTGCAGGCCACGGATGCAACAGCAGCCGTTTCCGTATCTCCTTGCGAACATGCGGAGCCTAACGGATTTTGAAGACATGTCCTTGACGGATGTCGATTTGGCGCATTTTCGCGGTCGCGAAGGGGCCGCCGTCGCTCAGGAGGTTTGCCGCAGTGCCTCGCCGGTGACCATTGCAACCGACATTGCGAGGTTGATGGAGCGCTGTCCCGCGACCATCGGAATGACGATGCGGGCATCCGCCGCTTCGTGCACGCTATCCGGCACACCGGCGCTCTCCCGGCCAAAAAGCAGGATGTCGTCCGCGCGGTAGGTGAAATCGGTGTAGCGCTCGGCGGCTTTGGTGGAGGCAAGCACGAGGCGCCGGCCAGCCGATTGCCGCCAGGTCTCGAACCGGCTCCAGTTGATGTGACGGGTGAGCGCAACGCTTGCCAGATAGTCCATGCCGGCGCGTTTCAGGTTGCGGTCGGAGATGTCGAAACCCGCCGGCTCGATGATATCGACACCGAGGCCGAGGCAGGCGGCCAGCCTGAGGATCGTGCCGGTGTTGCCTGGAATGTCGGGTTGATAGAGGGCGATGCGGAGCGCTGTCATGGCTTCTCAATAGGCCAATGCCGGCCCCGGTCTCAAGTCCCCGGCATTGCCGGATCTTGTTGTCTTCGGGCAACATCCCGATGTCAAAACGCGCCATTGCGGCATAAGCCCCTTTTCAATCCACGCCATCGCCGCTAGAACATCGCTATCTTCGATACGCAACAGGGAGGCCTCGATGGTTGAATTTGACGCGATGCGCTTCCCGGTGCCGCATTATCTGCTGGCTGCGTGACGGCGACGCGCTCGCCCTTTCTCCACAAACTACCCATTTAAGTCATCGTGAGGCCGCATCGCGGCCTCTTTATCCCGATTTCCGCCCAGGCGCGATCGATTGCGATCGTCAGATGCCGGGCGCCAGATTGCCGGAGCATATTCATGTTTGCGTGGTTCGAAAGCCGCCTCAACCCCTATCCGTCGGACGCGCCCGCGCTGCCGCCCAAGGGACTTGTCGCTTTCTGTTGGTATTATACCAAACCGGCCGCCCCCTGGCTGCTGCTGCTCGGGCTGTGCTCGATGCTGATCGCTGTCGGGGAGGTGTTCCTCTACCAGTTTCTCGGCAATATCGTCGATTGGCTGACGGTCGCCGATCGCGCCACTTTCCTTGAAACGGAAAAGACCAGGCTGATCTGGATGGGCGCGCTGCTGCTCGTCGGCCTGCCGCTGGTCGGGGCCATCCACTCGCTGACCATGCACCAGGTGCTGGCCGGCAATTTCCCGATGATCGCCCGCTGGCAGATGCACCGCTTTCTGCTGCGCCATTCGATGACGTTCTTCGCCAACGAATTCGCCGGCCGCGTTTCGACGAAGGTGATGCAGACCTCACTGGCAATCCGCGAGTCGGTGATGAAGATCATCGATGTCTTCGTCTATGCGATCAGTTTCTTCGCCTCGATGCTGGCGCTGGTCTTTGCCGCCGACTGGCGGCTTGTTACGCCGCTGGTCGTCTGGATCGTGGTCTATTCCCTGATCCTTTCCTATTTCGTGCCGCGTCTGCGCAAGCTTTCCAGCGAACAGGCCGACGCGCGCTCGATGATGACGGGCCGTATCGTCGACAGCTACACCAACATCGCGACGGTAAAGCTGTTTTCGCATGCGGGCCGGGAAGAAGCCTATGCCAAGGACGGCATGGACGCCTTCCTCGACACGGTGCACCGGCAGATGCGGCAGATCACGCTGCTCAACATCCTCGTCGACATCAACAATGCCATCGTGCTGTTTTCCATTTCGGCGCTCAGCATCTGGTTCTGGCTCGGTGGCAGCGTTTCGATCGGCGCGATCGCGGTGGCCATTGGCCTTGCGATGCGCATCAACGGCATGTCGCAGTGGATCATGTGGGAGGTGTCGGCGCTCTTTGAAAACATCGGCACCGTCTATGACGGCATGGGTATGATGACCAAGCCGCACGATATCGTCGACATGCCGGCGGCAACGCCGCTCGCCGTGCCGAAGGGTGAGATCGTCTACGATCACGTCCGCTTCCACTACGGCAAGGACAAGGGTGTCATCAACGACTTCTCGCTCACCATCGAGGCGGGCGAAAAGGTCGGCCTCGTCGGTCGCTCCGGCGCCGGCAAAACGACGCTGATGAACCTTCTCCTCCGCTTCTACGATCTCGAGAAGGGACGGATCACCATTGACGGGCAGGATATATCCTCCGTGCCGCAGGAAAGCCTTCGTTCGCTGGTCGGCGTCGTCACGCAGGATACCTCGCTGCTGCATCGTTCGATCCGCGACAACATCGCCTACGGGCGTCCGCAGGCAACGGACGCGGAAGTGATCGAGGCGGCGAAGCGGGCGAATGCCTGGGACTTCATCGAGGGGCTCGTCGACATGCAGGGGCGCAAGGCGCTCGATGCCCAGGTCGGCGAGCGCGGGGTGAAGCTCTCCGGCGGCCAGCGGCAGCGCATCGCGATCGCCCGCGTCTTCCTGAAGAACGCGCCGATCCTCATCCTCGACGAGGCGACGTCGGCGCTCGATTCTGAGGTTGAGGCGGCAATCCAGGAAAGCCTGTTCTCGCTCATGGAAGGCAAGACGGTGATTGCGATTGCCCATCGGCTGTCGACGCTCACCCAGATGGACCGGCTGGTCGTGCTCGACAAGGGAGACATCGTCGAGACCGGCACCCACGGCGAACTCGTGGCACGCGGCGGCATCTATGCCGACCTCTGGAACCGCCAGTCGGGCGGCTTTCTGGTGGACGAATCCGAGGAAGAAAGCGAAGCGGCCGAATGATACAGAGCCCTCCCTGCGCCAAGGCGGGGAGGGCTTTTCCCTCTCCTGCGGTTTTCGTTTCTCATGGAAGGCGGCCAGCGGAAAATCGATTGTCGCGCGGGGTCGCTACCCGCCAGCCGGCCAAACGAAAAAAGGCGCGTATCCTCGGGGATACGCGCCTTTTTCATTATCCTGACGCTGCGCGGCTCAGCTCGCGCGGTGTCCTTTCAGGCCGTAATAGGCGATGAAGGCATAGCAGAGCACCGGCATGAGGAAGGCGTGCTGGATGCCGATGGTATCGGCAAGCGCGCCCTGCGCGACCGGGAGCAGTGCGCCGCCGACGATGGCGAGGCAGAGAATGCCGGAGCCCTGGCTCGTGTGTTTCCCCAGCCCGTAAAGGGCGAGCGAAAAGATGGTCGGGAACATGATCGAGTTGAAGAGACCGATGGCGAGCACCGCCCACATGGCGAGCGAACCGGACGTGAAGACTGTGATGAACAGAAGGATCGCTGCGGCCACCGCGTTGAACGCCAGCGCCTTGCCGCCTTCGATGCTGCGCATGGCGATGGAGCCGATGAAGCGGCCGATCATGGCGCCACCCCAGAAATAGGCGACGTAGTGGGCCGCTTCCGCTTCCGGCATGCCGGCGATGTGCGGTTGCCCGAGGAAGTTGACGAGGAAGCTGCCGATGCTCACTTCCGCTCCGACATAAACGAAGATGCCGACCGCGCCGAGGACGAGGTGACGGTAGCTCCACGCCGAGCGGCCCTCGGTGATCGGATCGAGGTCGTCGTCCGCCTCGACTGCCGGAAGCTTCAGCAAGGCGAAGAGGGCGGCGAGCAGGAGGAATGCCGCGGCAAGAGCCATATAGGGCATCTTGACGGCCGAGGCTTCGGCGATACGCAGCGCATCCGTCTGTTCGGGCGTCATGCCGGCGGTGGCGCCGGCTGCAGCCGAAAGGATCAGGAAGGCGCCGAACATCGGAGCAAGCGTCGTGCCGAGGGAGTTGAAGGCTTGCGTCATGGTCAGGCGGCTCGCCGCGGTATCGGGCGGACCGAGAACGGTGACGTAGGGATTGGCTGCGACCTGCAGCAGGGTGATGCCGCTTGCCAGAACGAAAAGTGCTGCGAGGAAAAGGGCGTAGACGCGATAGGACGCCGCCGGCACGAAGAGGGCGCAGCCGATGGCGGCGATCACCAGTCCGAGGACGATGCCGCCCTTGTAGCTGATGCGGCGGACGATCGCGCCCGCCGGCAGCGACACCAGGAAATAGGCGCCGAAGAAGCAGAACTGGATCAGCATCGACTGGGTATAGTTGAGCGAGAAGACATTCTTCAGATGAGGAACGAGGATGTCGTTCAGGCAGGTGATGAAGCCCCACATGAAGAAGAGCGAGGTGAGCGCCGTGAGCGCAAAGCGATAGCCGCTGCTCTGGTTTTCCGCGGATGCGGAGGCCACGGGCGTGGAGGATTGGGAAATGCCGGCCAAGTTGTTACCTTCGGGTCCTGATAGGCGGAAAGCGACGGCTGGAGCGGTCCTGCCGGGCCGCTCTCCGTCGGCTGCAGATGAAACGTCTTCGCGGAAACGGCCGCGGTTTCCGGGAGGAGGAAGCGACAGCCGTTCGCGACGAAATTTTGCTATGCAATATAATGACCTGTTTGTGCAAGCGCTTTGAATGATTTTGGCGGACTTCGCTAAGGCCGGTCGGGGCGTTCCTATGCAGCGGATGGGGTACTCACGGCCATTTGTGCTGGCCGCGCCTTTGCCGCGTCGCGGAAACCTCCTATATGGATCGCCATGATTATCCGCTCCATCACCCGCCTTTTCGAGAACTGGATCGATCCCTTCGGGCGGCGGGACGACCTGCGGCCGCCCGAGGGAACATGGGCCTTCGCCTGGTTCTATGTGTCGCAGGCGAAAGGGGCGTTCGCCATGATGGCGGCCTTCGGCGGTGCGGTGGCAATCCTGGAGGCCGGATTGTTCTGGTTTGTCGGGCGCCTCGTCGACCTGCTCGACACCGTGCCGCGCGAAGCGGGCTGGAGCGGTCTCATCGATGCGCACGGTCTGGAACTGCTCGGAATGGCGTTCGTCGTGCTTTTCGGCCGGTTCCTCGTCATTACCATCGGCGCGTTGGTGGAAGAACAGGCGATCGTTCTCAACTTCTTCAATCTCGTGCGCTGGCAGGCCTATGTGCATGTGGCGCGCCAGTCGCTTTCCTTCTTCCAGAACGATTTCTCCGGTCGCATCGTGACCAAGGTCTGGTCGGCGGGGCAGGCGACGGGCGATCTCCTGACCTCGCTGCTGCAGGTCGTCTGGTTCATGGTCATCTATACCGGTTCGACCATGGCCCTGGTCGGTCAGCTCGACTGGCGGCTTGCCGTCATCATCGGTGCCTGGGTGGTGATTTTCGGGCTGCTTGCGCGCTATTTCGTGCCGCGCATCCGCTATCATGCAAAGGAGTCCGCCGAGGCCGCCTCCATGGTCAGCGGCCGGCTGGTCGACAGTTTCAGCAATATCCAGACGCTGAAGCTGTTCGGCCGCGAGGATCAGAACGATCACTTCATCCGTGAGGGCTTCGACCGCTTCCAGGACACGCTGCGGCCGTTCGCCCGGCTGATTACCGGTGTGCGCGCTTCGCAGGCAATTCTTTCCGGCATCATGATTGCCATGGTCGCCGCGGTTTCCGTCGATCTCTGGTTCGCCGGGGCGATCACGGCCGGCGGTGTCGCCTTCACGCTCGGGCTGGTGCTGCGTCTCAACATGCTGCTCGGACGCATGATGACCCAGCTCAACAGCATCATGCGCAACATCGGCACGATCCAGAATTCAGCCGAGCTCGTTTCGAAGCCGATCGGCCTTGTCGACCGGCCAGACGCGACCGCGCTCAAGGTGACCGGCCCGGAGATCCGCTTCGAGGACGTCTCGTTCCACTACGGGCGGCAGAAGGGGGCAATCGACCACCTGACGCTGACCATTCGTCCGGGGGAAAAGGTCGGTATCGTCGGACGCTCGGGAGCGGGCAAGTCGACGCTCGTCAACCTGCTCCTGCGCTTCTACGACGTGGAAGGCGGCCGTATCCTGATCGACGGGCAGGACGTCCGGGCGGTGACGCAGGAGAGCCTGCGCAGCCATATCGGCATGGTAACCCAGGACACGGCGCTGCTGCATCGGTCGATCCGGGACAACATCCTGTTCGGCCGCGAGGACGCCAGCGAAGAGCAGTTGCTGCGCGCAGCCGAGCGGGCGGAAGCGCTGGATTTCATCGAAAGGCTGGAAGACCTGCGGGGCAGGCGGGGTTTCGACGCCCATGTCGGCGAGCGCGGCGTCAAGCTGTCAGGCGGCCAGCGCCAGCGTATCGCCATCGCCCGCGCCATGCTGAAGGACGCGCCGATCCTGGTTCTGGACGAGGCGACCTCGGCGCTCGACTCCGAGGTCGAAGCGGCGATCCAGTCCAATCTCGACCGCCTGATGCAGGGTAAGACCGTGCTGGCGATCGCCCATCGGCTCTCCACCATCGCCGCCCTCGACAGGCTCATCGTGCTCGACAAGGGGCGTGTGATCGAGGAGGGGACACATGCGGAACTGGTCGAGCGGGGCGGGCTCTATTCCGAGCTCTGGGCGCGCCAGTCGGGCGGCTTCCTTGCGGTCCACGAGCATGGAGAGGACAAGGCGGCGGAATAGGTCGGTTTCAGCCGGCCATTGAAGGCCATCCGCCTCCTGGTGGCGGGGAGCGGGCCGCGCCCGCCGCCATCGCGGCCTTGAATCGGGTTGCCGGTGTCCCGGGTTTCGTCGGATCACGAAATCCTTTCAAGTTCTGGGACCTGGGCTCACTGGATTGCTGTGACAGGCGCAGGAATGGCGGAGGGGAAACGTTACGCACCATTTCCAATGTCCGTTTTGACGCTGGCGCCTCAGTTTGCCGCGGGCTCGATGGCGAGGTCGGCGATCAGGCCGAAGTGATTCGATCCTTCGTTTTCGGGAAGCCGCTGCAGGCGAACCGCCTTGATCTCCCGGGACATGTATATGTGGTCGATCGGCACGCCGAAGATGCTCGCCTCGACGGGCCAGGTGGCGGGCTCGAAGCCCGCTGTGTGCATCCTGTAATTGCGCAGAAAGTCCTGCATATCAGGTGCGATGGTATCGGAATTGAAATCGCCGCCGAGGATCTTCGGACCGGGGCGCTGGCGCAGATAGGCCCCCGCCCAGATCAGTTCGAGCGTGTGGTAGTCATCGAAATAGGGCTTGGTCAGGTGAATGGCCGAGAACTGGATCAACTGCCCGCCGATCCGGATGCCTGCTATGGCGAACCGGTTGGCGCGCAACTCGCTCAGGCTGTAAAATTGCGGCGCTTCGATCGGATGTTTCGAGAGGATCAGCAGGTCGCAGAACTCGACCATGACGCCGCAGCCGATGTGATAGGGATAGACGTCCTGCAACCTGTCGAGCCGGTCGCCCAGCGGCCCGGCCTCCATCACATAGGCAACGTCCGCGCCCGACATCCTGATCGTTTCGGCGATGCGGTCGGCATTCACGTAGTTGTCGCCGAGCACGTTGAAGGAGAGAAGGCGGAAGTGCGTGGCGTTTTGCGAGACGGTCGTTCCGGCCGGAGGCAGGAACTCCAGCTTCATCCAGAAGGCGTGGCCGGTGATGAGCAGCGACCAGAAGAGCAGCCCATAGCCCACGGCGCTGCGCCGGATCGCAAGGCATAGGAGCGAGCCGATGACACAGGCCGCGCCGATATGCGGCTGAAGGCTGAAGAAGAAGGCCAGCAGCCAGAAATCCGTGACATAACGGAGACTGACGAGCAGCAGGGCGATGGCGAGAAGAACACACGCAACGCAGGAAAGTCTGTCTCGCATCAGGCCCTTGTTCCCATGGGTGGGCCCGCGGCCCATCGGCGCGGACCATGCCGTAATTCAAGGTGCATTGCAACATGAACGGGCGGGTTCGTTACATCCCGGAAACACGTGGCGATTTAATCCGCGACATTGTGCCCACCTCCCCCTGTGAAGTCTGGACATAATTCGCTATCAAGCTTAGAACGCGCCAAATTGGCGGGGAATCTGTGGCACAATCGTGTCAAGGACACAGAGTCTGCGCTGTGGGGGAAATGCGGTTTGTCGCAGAATTGTGCGAGAGGATGGTTTAACCGTGAGCGAAAACGAAGTGAATAGCGAGACCTTGGGCGAGCCCACTCGCCGCGACTTTCTTTACCTGACGACGGGCATGGCGGGCGCCGTGGGCGCAGTTGCCGTTGCGTGGCCGTTCATCGACCAGATGCGGCCGGACGCATCGACGCTTGCTCTCGCCTCGATCGAAGTCGATGTCTCGGCGCTTGAGCCGGGCATGTCGCTGACGGTCAAGTGGCGCGGCAAGCCGGTATTCATTCGCAACCGCACCGACAAGGAAGTCGAAGACGCCAAGGCCGTTCCGATCGCCGAGCTGAAGGACCCGGTGGCGCGCAACGCCAATGTCGACGCCGCCGAGCAGGCGACCGACCTTGCCCGTTCCGCCGGCGAGGGCAAGGAAAACTGGATCGTCATGATCGGCTCCTGCACCCATCTCGGCTGCGTACCGCTCGGCCAGGCCGGTGAATACAACGGTTGGTTCTGTCCCTGCCATGGTTCGGTCTACGATACGGCTGGCCGAATCCGCAAAGGTCCGGCGCCGGAAAACCTGCATATTCCGAATTTCGCATTCGTTTCCGATACTGTGATCAAGATCGGCTGAGGGGATACTGAAATATGAGTGGTCATTCTAGCTACCAGCCGGCTACCGGCCTTGAGAAGTGGATCGACGCGCGGTTGCCGCTGCCTCGCATGATCTATGACAGCTTCGTCGCCTATCCCGTTCCCCGCAACCTGAACTATGCCTACACCTTCGGCGCCATGCTGGCGGTCATGCTGGTCGTCCAGATCCTGAGCGGCGTCGTGCTTGCCATGCACTATGCCGCCGACACGACCGTCGCCTTCGTTTCCGTCGAAAAGATCATGCGCGACGTGAACCATGGCTGGCTGCTGCGTTACATGCATGCCAACGGCGCATCCTTCTTCTTCGTTGCCGTCTACCTGCATATCGCCCGCGGTCTCTATTACGGCTCCTACAAGGCGCCGCGCGAAATCCTCTGGATCCTTGGCGTGGTCATCTTCCTGCTGATGATGGCGACCGGCTTCATGGGCTATGTCCTGCCCTGGGGTCAGATGTCCTTCTGGGGCGCGACCGTCATCACCGGCTTCTTCACGGCCTTCCCGTGGGTCGGCGAATGGATCCAGCAGTTCCTGCTTGGCGGGTTCGCCGTCGACCAGCCCACGCTGAACCGCTTCTTCTCGCTGCACTACCTGCTGCCCTTCATGATCGCAGGCGTCGTCGTCCTGCACGTCTGGGCCCTGCATGTGACCGGCCAGACCAATCCGACCGGCGTCGAAGTCAAGTCGAAGACGGACACCGTTCCGTTCACGCCCTATGCGACGCTCAAGGATGCCTTCGGCGTGTCGATCTTCCTGATCGCCTATGCCTGGTTCATCTTCTACATGCCGAACTACCTGGGTCACCCGGACAACTACATCATGGGCAACCCGCTGAAGACCCCGGCCCACATCGTTCCGGAATGGTACTTCCTGCCGTTCTACGCCATGCTGCGCGCCATCACCTTCAACATCCTGTTCATCGACTCCAAGCTGGGTGGCGTTCTCGTCATGTTCGGCGCGATCATCGTGCTGTTCTTCCTGCCGTGGCTCGATACCTCGAAGGTCCGCTCGGCCGTCTACCGTCCGTGGTACAAGCTGTTCTTCTGGATCTTCGTCGCTGACTGCGTCATGCTCGGCTGGCTCGGCTCGCGCACGCCGACCGACCTCTACACCCTGATGGCCCAGTTCGGCACCCTCTACTACTTCGGCTTCTTCCTCGTGATCATGCCGTTGCTCGGCCTGTTCGAAACGCCGCGGCGTATTCCGAACTCGATTACCGAGGCGGTTCTCGAAAAGAGCGGCAAGTCTGCCGCAACCCAGGCCTGAGCGTGCGAGAGAGGATCATCAACATGAAGAAGCTTGTTACAAGCATCGCGCTGATCGCCGCTCTCGGCTTCAGCGCAGGTTCCGCGGCGGCGGCCGAAGAAGGCGGCCTCGCGGAGGCGGTGCACCATGCGGCCGAAGCCGGCCACTATCCGATCCTGAAGCCGAAGAACCAGTCCTGGTCCTTTGCCGGCCCGTTCGGCAAGTATGACAAGGGCCAGCTCCAGCGCGGCCTCAAGGTCTACAAGGAAGTCTGCTCGGCCTGTCACTCGATGAAGCTTGTGGCCTTCCGCACGCTGGAAGACCTCGGTTACTCGGAAGAGCAGGTCAAGGCCTTCGCCGCGGAATACGAAGTGCAGGACGGCCCGAATGCCGACGGGGAAATGTTCACCCGCAAGGCGGTTCCGTCCGACTACTTCCCGTCGCCGTTCCCGAACGACGAGGCCGCCGCTGCCGCCAACAACGGCGCGGCGCCGCCCGATATGTCGTTGCTCGCCAAGGCGCGCGGCGTCGAGCGCGGCTTCCCGAGGTTCATCTCCGATATCTTCACCCAGTATCAGGAAGGTGGTCCGGATTACATCTACTCCCTGCTGACGGGTTATCAGGAGCCGCCGGAAGGCGTGACGGTTGCCGAAGGCACTCACTTCAACCCGTACTTCGCCGGTGCCGCGGCGCTCGCCATGGCCCCGCCGATTTCCGACGGCCAGGTGACCTATGACGACGGTTCGCCGGAGACGCTCGACCAGTACGCCCATGACGTTTCCGCTTTCCTGATGTGGGCTGCCGAGCCGCATCTGGAAGAACGCAAGCGGACCGGTTTCATGGTCATGGTGTTCCTGGCTATCTTTGCGGCGCTGATCTATCTCACGAAGAAGTCGGTTTACGCCAACAAGGAAGCGCATTGAGCGTTCCTCAACGAATGACGGAAAAGGCGGCTCCGGCCGCCTTTTTTGTTGGTCAGCGCGGCCGGACTTGATAATCTCCGGCGTAATCTTCCCGAACCCTTCCAGAGACTGACTCATGAGCAATTTTGCGCTGGAGCTGGCGTCCTCGATCCGCTCCATTCCGGACTATCCGAAGCCCGGCATCATCTTTCGCGACATTACCACGCTTCTTGGCAATCCCCGCGCTTTCCGCCGTGCGGTCGATGAACTGGTGCAGCCCTATGCGGGGCTCAAGATCGACAAGATCGCTGGGATGGAAGCCCGAGGCTTCATCCTCGGCGGCGCCGTCGCACACCAGCTTTCGGCCGGTTTCGTGCCGATCCGGAAGAAAGGCAAGCTGCCGCACGAGACCGTCAGGGTCGCCTACAGCCTCGAATACGGCGTCGACGAAATGGAGATGCATGTCGATGCGGTCGAACCTGGTCAGAAGGTCATCCTGGTCGATGACCTGATCGCGACCGGCGGCACGGCCGTCGGCGCGGTGGAGCTTCTGCGCAAGATCGGCGCGGATGTCATTTCCGCCTGCTTCGTCATCGATCTGCCCGATCTCGGCGGCCGCAAGAAGCTCGAAGACCTCGGCGTCGAGGTCCGGACGCTGGTCGAATTCTCCGGCCACTGAGGTAGTGGAAGGGATGCGGAGCGCGTCTCAGCGCTCCGCAAGCGCCAATTTGACGCCCATGGCCAAGAAGGCGGCTGAAAAGCTCTTCCGGATCCATTGCATCAGCCGGGGCTGCGAGAGGACCCTGTCGCGGGCGGCGGCGGCAAACAGGCCGTAGAGCGCAAAGACGACGAACGTCATCACCATGAAGGCAAAGCTGTATTCGGTCATGCGCAGGACGGCGTGCCGGTCTGCGGCGCTGACGAATTGCGGCAGCAATGCCAGGAAGAAGATCGACAGTTTCGGATTGAAGAGATTAATCAGCACGGCGTGACGGATGATGCCGAACGCGGAGCGTTGCTGCCGGTCGCGTTCGGGCGAAAAGAGCGAGGCGTCGCGCCAGATGCTGATCGCCATGTAGAGCAGGTAGAGCGCGCCGGCGAGCTTGACGATCTGAAACGCCGCGTCGTTGGTGGCGAGAACGGCTGCAAGGCCGAGGATCGCGGCGACCATGTGGGGAACGATGCCGAGCGTGCAGCCGGCGGCCGCCACCAGGGATGTGGTCTTGCCGTGCGAGAGGCCCATGACGACGGTATAGAGCGCGCCGGTGCCGGGCGTTGCGATGACGATCAGCGATGTGAGGATGAATTCGAGATACATGCGAGGCCCGATCGGTAGAGAGGTGGGAATGCGGATCGGACGCTAGCTGTCTCCGCCCTCAGGCGTCTTGAATGGAATTGCAGGGTTTGACCGCCTGCCGGTAGGCGGCCGGCGTCAGGCCGTAGCGCCGCCTGAATTCTCGCGTCATGTGGCTCTGGTCGGCATAGCCCGCTTCCGCGGCGACGTCGGCAAGGCTCATCCCCTCGGAAATCCGGCGTCTTGCAAGGTTCATCCGCCGCTGCATGAGGTAGGCGTGCGGGGTGAGGCCGGTGAGAGCCTGGAACGCACGAAGCGTCTGAAAGCGGCTGAGGCCTGCTTCCGTCGCCAGATCCTGCAGGGAGAGATTGCGCGCGGGATCGTCGTCGATCATGGCCCTGGCCCGCAGCAGGCCGTCTCCTCCTGTAGCCTTTTCTTCCGGGCGGGTGAGCGGGGAAAGAGGGGCAAAGAGCGCGACAAGGGCCTGATCGAGCGCCAGACCCCGATTTTCCTTTTCCCCGGTCGCCGCGGCGAATGCCGACCTGAAGGCGAGGACCGTCCGCGGATCGCTGAATGCCGGCCGCTCAAACTCGAATTCGGGATTTTCAGCCCCCTCGTGGTCGGAGCGGATATCCGCCATCAGCGCCGGCGTCAGATAAAGCATCAGCCAGGACCGGCTCTCGCGGCGCATCGGGACACCGTCATGCACCTCGCCGGGATTGACGGTGATGATGTCGCCGGCGCCGGCGGTGATCTGTCCGCGGCCGGACGCGGACATCTGGCCGCCCGAAACGAAGAGCCCGATGCCATATTCGTCATGGGTATGGCGGGGAAAGACGTGATCGCTTGCGGCGGCCACGGCGATAAGACCCGGCCGGCCGGTGGGAAACATGCGAAAGCCGTCCGCCAAACCGCTCATCAGGCAGCAATCGCCTCACGGATGTCGCCTTCGATCTCTTCCGGTGTCGTCGTCGGCGCGTAGCGTTTCAGCGGATGGCCGTCGCGGCCGATCAGGAACTTGGTGAAGTTCCACTTGATCGGTTCCGAACCGAGAATGCCGGGCTCCGCCGTCTTCAGATACTTGAAGATCGGGTGAGCGTCGTCGCCGTTGACGTCGATCTTGGAGAACATCGGGAAGGTGACGCGGAAGTTGAGGTCGCAAAAGCTTGCGATCTCACTTTCGGTTCCGGGCTCCTGTGCGCCGAACTGGTTGCAGGGAAATCCGAGGACGACGAGATCGTCAGGAAAGGTTTCCTGCAGCTTCTGAAGGCCGGCATACTGGGGCGTGAGGCCACAGGCGCTTGCGGTGTTGACCACGAGAACCACCTTGCCGGTGAATTCGCCCATGAAGCGTTCCTTGCCTTTGATATCGACCGCATGGAAATCATGGAAGTTGGTGGGCATGGCTGCCTCCTATTCGAACTCGATGATCTTGGACCTGAAGCGTAGCACAGCTTCGCCATTCTGGTTGAAACCTTCGCCAAGCCCGATGTTGAGAATGAGGCCCGGGCGGGAAACGAGCGGGCGGCTCTCGGCACTCGTCATGCTATAGCTGATCGTGTCGCCGGCATAGACGGGTTTCAGCCATTGCAGGGCTTCGAAGCCGGGGGAGGGGCCGAGCTTAGGCGGTGTCTCGCCTGCGGCTTGCAACCGGGTGAATTCGTCCTTCCAGAAGTCGACGAAGCAGCGCATCCATTCCGCGCAGGTGTGCCAGCCGGAGGCGCAGAGCGCGCCGAAGACATAGTGTTTCGCGGCCTCCGCATCCGTGTGAAAGGGCTGCGGGTCGAATTTCTCGGCAAAGCGGATGATGGATGCGGCGGTAAAGGTCTTCGAGCCGGTCGCGATCCTTTCGCCCGGCGGATAAAGCTCTGTCATCTTCATGCGACGTCTTCCTTCACGGCGCGCAGCCGGAACATGATGGAATTGCGGGAGAGGAGGACCGTCTCTCCGCGCTGGTTCTGGAGTTCATGCCGGAAGGCGACGATGCCGATATGGGGCCGCGAGCGCATGGGACGGGCCGCCTCCACGGTCGAGCGGCCGCTCAGAGTATCGCCGGCGAGCACCGGCTTCTTCCATTCCATGGAATCGATGCCTGGCGCCCCCTCGGAGGCCGAGGCCAGCAGATAAGAATCGATCATCATGCGCATGAACATGCTGCTCGTGTGCCAGCCGGATGCCGACAGGCCGCCCAGTATGCTGGCCTTTCCGGCCTCCACCGAAAGATGCATCGGCTGTGGGTCAAATTCCCTCGCAAATTCAACGATTTCCTTTGCGTCGACGGTCTTCGGCCCAAGTTCGAAGACACGGCCGGGCTGGAAATCCTCGAAATAGAGTTGCGGTTTGTTCATGCAACGTTTCCTTATTGCGCAATCCGTGCAGAATGGCCGCCTCGACCGGCAAATTCAAGGAGTGCGCATGGCGGGCTGGATCGATCAGGTGCAATTCCTTTCGTCGCTCGATGGCGCTGCGCGCGAGATGCTGGACAGCCTGCGGCCACAGCATCTGCATGACCGCACGACGCTTTTTCGCCCGGGGGACAGGGCGCAGGCATTCGTGATCCTGCTGTCGGGCAGGATCGGGGTGTATCTCACCGGCCGTAACGGACGGGAACTTTTGCTTTATGCGGTCACGCCGGGAGAAACCTGCGTGCAGACCACCCTCGGGGTGCTCGGCGATGCATTCTATACCGGCGAGGCGATTGCCGAATCCGAACTCGTGGCCGTCATGGTGCCGCGGGCCATGTTCGAGACGCTGATGGCGCAATCATCCGCCTTTCGGGCATTCGTGTTCCGCGCCTTTGCCGCGCGCCTTGGGGACCTGATGTTCGTGCTGGAACAGGTTGCCTTCGTGAAGGTGGAGCAAAGGCTGGCGCATGCGCTGCTGGAAAGGGCGGGGCCGGATGGCGTGATCGTGACGACCCATCAGGAGCTTGCGGTTGTGATCGGTTCGGCGCGGGAGGTGGTATCCCGGCGGCTGGAAGCCTTCGCTTCGAAGGACCTGATCCGGAGCGAGCGCGGCCAGATCCGCCTCATTGACCGGCTGGGACTGCAGCGCCTGGCGGAATGTGACTAAGTCACTGACGAAGGTCGGTTTCCGGCTATGCTGCAGGTAAACGTTCAGTGCAACGAGCGAAAGGAACGCACCATGTTTGCCAAGAATGTCGGACCCGTAGACCGTATCCTGCGCATCGTCGCCGGCCTCGTCATCCTGTCGCTGTTCTTTATCTATCCGGGGGCCTGGTGGCGTTACTACACGCTGATCGGCGTCGTGCCGCTGCTGACCGGCCTGATGTCCACTTGCCCGCTCTATTCGATCCTCGGTATTTCCACCTGTCCGACGAAGCGGATCTGACGGTATCCGAAAGTAATCCAAGAGATTGGTTCTGACCATGGTTACACTTGACCATTCGGGTGCCCCCACGGAGGGGGCGCAGCAGGGGAGTTTGCGGCATTTGCCCCTGCCGCTGTTTGCCGTGCCGATGGGCCTTGGTGGTTTGGCCCTCGCCTGGCGCGAAGCCGGCAGCGTCATTCAGGCGCCTGCCATTGCTGGCGAGGTGCTTATGGCAACAGCTGCTGCTGCGTGGGTGGTCATCTTTCTGGCGCATGTTCTGCGGGCGTTTCGTCATCACGAAGCACTTGCTGCCGATCTCATGCATCCTATTCGCTCGGCCTTTGCCGGCGCGATCTCGATCGGCCTGATGATTATTGCCGGGGGCGCCATTCCGTATTCGGTGCCCATCGCTTCGGCACTGTGGCTGGCCGGCGTAGCCTTGCATCTGGTGATCGGTGTCTGGATAGTGCGCAGCCTTCTGCTCTCGCCACGCGACGCTGCCACGCTGACACCGCCGCTTCTTATCCCGCTCGTCGGCAATGTACTGGCACCGATCTTCGGGCCGAAGCTTGGCTTCCTCACGCTGTCCTGGATGCTGTTTGGTCTCGGAGCTTTGCTGTGGCTGATGGTGCAGCCGTTGATTTTGCAGAGGCTGGCGACTGGTCCGGCGCTGCCGGCCAAGATGAGACCAACACTCGCTATTCTGCTGGCACCGCCGTCAGTCGGCAGTATCGCGCTGATGGCACTGACCAATGGTGTCGGTCCGGGTCCGCTCGGCATCTATGCGCTGGCAGCACTTGTGGCTGCCGTTCTGGTGACGCTCTGGCCGGTATTTAGAAGTGCGCCCTTTGCCATGTCATGGTGGGGTTACACGTTTCCGGCGGCAGCCTTCTCCATCGCATCGCTGAAGGTGGCGGATCATCATCCGATGTCTTGGCACCTGCCTGCCCTGTGGCTGCTGCTGCTTGTCGTCTCGGCCATGATTCTCCTTGTCAGCCTCGCCACCTTGCGGGCGCTGTGGAGCGGTCACCTGCTACAACCGGAATAGGGTCGCTGGACTGTCTCTTCGAGCCGTGAAATGAAACTGCCGCCCCTCTTGCGAGGGACGGCAGTCGTGTATCATCCGATAATCGCGGGTCCGTATCAGGTGTTGAAGCGGAAGTGGATCACGTCGCCGTCATGGACGACGTATTCCTTGCCTTCGTCGCGGCCCTTGCCCGCTTCCTTGGCGCCGACTTCGCCCTTGTAGGCGATGTAGTCGTCATAGGAGATGGTGAAGGCGCGGATGAAGCCGCGTTCGAAATCCGTGTGGATGACGCCGGCTGCCTGGGGTGCCTTGGTGCCGCGGACGATGGTCCAGGCGCGGCATTCCTTCGGGCCGACGGTGAAGTAGGTGATGAGGTCCAGCAGGTGATAGCCGGCGCGGATCAGGCGATCGAGGCCAGCTTCCTCCAGACCGAGGGCGGACAGGAATTCCTTGGCTTCCTCCTCCGGCAGCTGGGCGACTTCCGCCTCGATGGCGGCGGAGATGACGACGCATTCCGCCCCCTGTGCGGCGGCCATCTTCGCGACGGCTTCAGTGTACTTGTTGCCGGTCGCGGCATCGCCTTCGGCCACGTTGCAGACGTAGAGCACGGGGTGGGACGTCAGCAGGTTCAGGCCCTTGAGGATGGCGATATCGTCGGGGGCGAGCGTTTTCAGCAGAAGTCGGGCCGGCTTGCCTTCATTCAGCAGCTTGATGACGGCTTCCATGACCGGAAGCTGGGCGACGGCGTCCTTGTCCTTGCCGGTGGCGCGCTTGCGGGTCTGCTCGACGCGGCGCTCCAGGCTTTCGAGGTCGGCCAGCATCAGCTCGGTCTCGATGGTGTCGGCGTCGCCGACCGGATCGATGCGGCCTTCGACGTGGGTGATGTCGGTGTCCTCGAAGCAGCGCAGCACATGGACGATGGCGTCGACTTCGCGGATATTGGCAAGGAACTTGTTGCCGAGGCCTTCGCCCTTGGAGGCGCCGCGCACGAGGCCGGCGATATCCACGAAGGAGATGCGCGTCGGAATGATTTCCTTCGAGCCGGCGACGGCGGCAAGCTTCTGCATGCGCGCATCCGGCACGGCGACCTCACCGGTGTTCGGCTCGATGGTGCAGAAGGGATAGTTGGCGGCCTGCGCGGCGGCCGTCTTAGTCAGCGCGTTGAAGAGGGTGGACTTGCCGACATTCGGCAGGCCGACGATACCGCATTTGAAGCCCATGGCCAGGATACCTGTTTCGCTTGGAATTTTCGTTGCCCACGCCTATGGGATAAAGGAGGAGAGCGGTCAAGTCTCGAGGCGGTCGCCGGACTTTCTGCGGGACGGAACCCATGCGTTTTGCCGCCGATCCATGCTATGGTTAGTGCGCTCATGCGCCCACGATGCCAGTCCGCGACAGGAGTATCCCATGCCGCAGAATGATACCGACCTGAAGCCGAAGACGGTGACGAAGCCGAAACTGGAGCGGCCACGGCTCTACAAGGTCATTCTCGTCAACGACGACTATACGCCGCGAGAATTCGTGACCATGGTGCTGAAGGCCGTCTTCCGGATGAGCGAGGAGACCGGATACCGGGTCATGATGACAGCGCACAAGATGGGGACGGCAGTGGTGGTCGTCTGCACGCGCGATATCGCGGAAACCAAGGCGAAGGAAGCGACCGACCTCGGCAAGGAAGCGGGCTTTCCGCTGATGTTCACCACGGAACCGGAAGAGTGAGCGCTGCCTGCCGCAATCATCGCCGTCCCCAATCACAGCTCAGGCGTGCATGCCTCGCATCTTGCCCTTGTCTTTTGTCATTTCGATAATCTAAGTTTTTCAGAAGGAAACATCGGTCCGCGAATCGAACGGTTCGCCGTGGTGGATTAGACGCTTTCCTGATCGACAGAAATGCCATGAGGCGAGGAGGGGCTATCATGAAGGCAAGACTTCTGGCGGAATTTCTCGGGACGTTCTGGTTGGTGTTTGGCGGCTGCGGCAGCGCAGTGCTCGCCGCAGCCTTTCCGGAGCTCGGCATCGGTTTTGTCGGGGTCGCCCTGGCCTTCGGTCTGACGGTTCTGACGATGGCTTATGCCGTCGGTGGAATTTCAGGAGGGCATTTCAATCCGGCCGTGTCGGTGGGACTGGCCGTCGCCGGCCGTTTCGAAGCCGGCAAGCTTCCTCATTACGTCGCAGCCCAGGTTCTTGGCGCCACTGCCGCGGCAGCGGTCCTTTACGTCGTCGCGACAGGCAAGGCCGGGGTCGATCTCGGCGGCTTCGCTTCCAACGGATACGGGGAGCACTCGCCGGGCGGTTATTCTCTGCTCTCGGCGTTGCTGATCGAAGTCGTTCTGACGGCGTTCTTCCTCCTCATCATACTGGGTTCCACCCACGGAAAAGCTCCGGTGGGCTTCGCGCCGATTGCCATCGGTCTTGCCCTGACCCTGATCCATCTGATTTCGATCCCCGTGACCAATACGTCGGTCAACCCGGCGCGGTCGACGGGGCAGGCGCTGTTTGCCGGCGGTTGGGCATTGCAGCAGCTATGGCTCTTCTGGGCGGCGCCTATCGTCGGCGCGATCATCGGAGCTCTGGTGTGGAGAGCCCTCGGCGAAGAGGACTGAAAGGTTTCTGCGGCGGACGGCGAGGTCTGCCTCCGTCGGCCGATTTGCGGGTTTCGCTCGGGTATCGCCGATAGAGCGAAACTCGCCCCCGAAGCTTTTCCGTTTTTGCTTCAAATACCAGGCGCGGAATAGCCTTGCCCTTCGGCCGGATTTTCACTCGCCCTTCTTGGCGAACATCCGCTTCAACATTTCCGCCATCGGGCCGGTCTCGGGGAGCTTCGGTTGCGCCGTGTTGCGGGCCTGATGGATATGCGACTTGCCGGCCGGCTTCGGGGCGGTCTTGGCCGTAGCTTTAGGCTCTTCCCCCTCGGCCTTGCCGCCCGTTGTAAGCGCCAGCTTGTTCAGCAGCTTGCCATCCTCGCCCTTGACCAGCAGATCGGCATTGTCTGCAATGGCGTCGAGAAGCGGATCTAGCCATGCGTGGTCGGCCTTGGCAAAGTCGCCGAGCACATGGCCGTGCACGCGGTCCTTGTCGCCGGGATGGCCGATGCCGAGGCGAAGGCGGCGGTATTCTCTGCCGCAATGGGCGTCGAGCGACTTGAGGCCGTTGTGGCCGCCATGGCCACCGCCGGCCTTGAGCCGCACCTTGCCTGGCGCAAGATCGAGTTCGTCGTGAATGGCAACGATATCGGCGGGGGTGAGCTTGTAGAAGCGCATGGCTTCGCCGACCGATTCACCCGAGAGGTTCATGAAGGTCTGCGGCTTCATCAGAAGCAATTTCTCGCCGGCAATCTCGCCTTCGGCGATCTCCGCCCTGAACTTCTTCGACCAAGGCGAAAAGCTGTAGCGGCGGTGCAGGGCATCGACGGCCATGAAACCGATATTGTGGCGGTTACCTTCGTATTTCGAGCCCGGATTGCCCAAGCCGGCGATAATCATCATAGGCGGCGGTTCCCTTTCAGTGTCAGGCTTTCACCATCGCCAAATGCGGGACTTGTCAACCCGAATTATTGCTCCGGAAACTCGTCGGTGGTCGCGCCGAGACCGCCGAGGCCTTCCTCCTCAAGTAGACGGGCCTGGGTTCCGTTGGCCATAAGGCCGGCCAATGCCTGCTGCATGCTCTGGCGGAGCGGTTCGGGGAAATTGATGTTGCATGCGATCGAGAAGGTCTGCTTGGAAAAGACATACTGCGCCTCGACCGGGTTACCTTCCTGCTTCAGTTTCATATAGAATTTCTCGGAGATCGGCATGAGGTCGATACGACCGGCGACCAGCTTTTTCAGGGTGAGATCGAGGTCGGTTGTAAGGTCGATCTTCGGAAACCCTTCCCGCTCCAGGAGGTTCTGGGTGTAATCGTTGCGCTGAGTGCCGACGATGTACTGCTTGGCTTCCTCGTTGTTCGTGACCTTCACGCCGGACCCCTTGCGCGCGATCATGAAGTTGCGGTCGATGGCCAGGGGTTCGACCCATTTGAAACGGTTGTGCCGCTCCGGAATATGAGCGGTGGTGAAGACACAGGTGCGTGTATCGGTCTCGGCAAGCGCAAGGGCGCGGGCCCATGGCATCAGTTCGACCGTATATTGGGCATCGACATGTTTCATCATCTCGATGACCTGCTTGTAGCCGGCACCGCCGTAGCCGTTACCCTGGCGGTAGTTATAGGGCGGGTAGTCTTCCGTGGTGAAGTGGATCGTCTCGGCGCTGGCCGCGCCCGCCAGACCCATCGAGAGGAAAAATGCCATCAGCCGCATGCGTGCATTTCCTTTCATGATTGTGGTGCTTCAGGCGACGGAACTCCGCGCCGTATCCATGTTGATTTCCAGATCGATCAGATGTTGGACCGGTTGCGGCCGGGCGAAGAGATAGCCCTGGCCAGCATCGACGCCGAACTGCTTCAGTGCGTCACGTTGCGTTTCGGTCTCGACGCCTTCCGCCACGACGCTGCATTCCATCTTGTGCGAGATCGCGGTGATCCCTTCGACGAGCATCCGGCTCTTGTGGCGCAGTTCCGGATTGTCCGCCGAGAGCGAATGGACGAAGGACTGGTCGATCTTCACGATGTCCACAGGGAAGCGGTTGAGATAGCTCAGCGAGGAATAACCGGTGCCGAAGTCGTCGAGCGCGATACGGCAGCCGAAACCGGCGAATTCATCGAGAATGGTCCGGATCTGCGGATTGTCGTGCAGCAGCGTGGCTTCGGTGATTTCGATGACGATGCGGTGTGGGGCAATGCCGTGGCGCGTGGTCAGCGACGCAAGCCGGATCGGCAGCGTCGGTTCGAACTGCAGGGGCGAGAAATTGATGGCGAGATAGGCCTGGTCGTTGCCGGTGGCTTCCGAGAGACGGACGAGGTTGGCGAGTGCCTTGTCGAGCATGCTGTTGCCGACACGGGTGATCGCTCCTGTCTCTTCGGCGACGCGGATGATTTCCGCCGGCGGCATGATGCCCTTTTCGGGGTGGTCGAGGCGAAGCAGCGCCTCGTAACCGATCACTGTGCCGGACGAAAGATCGATGATCGGCTGGAAGAAGGCGTCGAACCAGTCGTTTGCGAGACCGGCCTCGATATCGCGCTCGATCTCCGCGCGGTGACGCGTATTGTCCTGCATCAGGGGATCGTAGAGCAGGGCTCCGTTCTTGCCGTCGCGTTTTTTGCTGTACATGGCCATATCCGACTTCTGCAGAAGTTCGGCGGCGTTGTGCGCGTGGCGGGGATAGAGCGCGACGCCGACGCTGGCGCTCAGCCGAACCGTCGTGCTGTGTACGAGAAGCGGTTCGTCGAAAATCGCGCAGAGACGGTGGCTGATGTCCATGGCGTCCCGCTCGGCGGCATCTGAGCGGATAAGAATGGCGAATTCGTCGCCGCCGAGACGGGCGGCGATGGCGCCTGCCGGCAGCAGCGGCCGCATCAGATCGACCAGCTGGCGCAGCACACTATCGCCCGCGTGATGGCCGAGATTGTCGTTGATCCATTTGAAACGGTCGAGATCGACAAAGATGCAGGCCAGTTCTCCGCCCTCTTCATCGGTCTTGTCGATCTCCGTATCGAGCGCATTTTCGAAACCCTGGCGGTTCATCAGTCCGGTCAGATGGTCGGTGATGGCCTGGCGAAGGTTGCGCGCTTCGGACTGCTTGAGGGCCGTCACATCGGTCATGACGCTCAGGGAGAGCGCCAGCTCGTCAGCATGGGCTTCCTTGTTGGCTTCGGCGATCAGCACGTCCATTACATTGCCGTCGGCACGCATGAACTTGGTGGTGATTTCGACCACGCTATTGCTCTTGCCCCTGCACCTCTTGCGTTCGAGATAGGCATCGCGGACGTCTGCCGGCACGAAATCGGCGAAGCGGTGTCCAATGACCTCGGCGCGCCGGTAACCGGTCGCGAGCAGCCAGTAATCGCTGACGCCGGTAATGCGGTCGTCCTCGTCGAGCGACAGCAGCATGGCGGGTGTCAGGTTATAGATGTCGGTAATGCGGTGGTGCGCCAGCTTCAGTTCGCGCTCCTCCTGTTCAAGCTGGCTCTGCATCGCGTTGAAGCTTTTTGCCAGCCGGCCGATCTCGTCGTTCGACTGCCAGTCGACATGGTGCCGGGAGCCGAGCTGGCGGGTGGCCTCGATGGCGGCGGTCAGTTTCAGCAGCGGCCGGATAATCATCAGGCGGCTGCCGAGGATCGCTGCGCCGACAATGCCGACCACGGCGACCACAAAGATGCCGATCAGCAGGCCCTCCGCCCGGCGCAGGGAGGAAAGCGCTTCGAGCCTGTCGAAATAGATGGTGATCGTTCCGACCAGTTTCGCTCCGTCCACCGTCTGGTAGAAGATTTCGCGCGACATGGAACGGACGCCGTGCTTGGACCAGACCGGAAACGCCGGCATCGAAACGCTGATACCGCCGGAGACGTCGCGAACCTGAACCTTGGCGATGGAATTGGAAGAGACGATGCTCGCCGTGATCTGTTCGACGCTTTCCCGGTCGAAATCCCACATGGGTTTGGCCAGTGCCTGCGAATTGGCCGCAAGCAGCACCTCGACGTGATCCTTGAGTTCCTTGCCGGCCTGTTCGGAAGAGAGTGTGAGGAAGAGGGCGAAGAGCGGAACGATCAGGACGAAGACGGTGATTGCGACGATCGCAAGAAATCGGCTTTCGATGGAACGATTCATCGCGCACGATCCCTGTCTTTTAACGGACGACACGTTCCGATCGTCAAGTCATATGTCCCCAGCTCGTTCCCACACTCCCCAACGGTTTCACGAATCTGTTAAATTGCGTTAAAGCGAAATTCTCAAATCTACCAGCATTCGCGTTTGGGCGATCGCGGGCATAAAAAAATCCCGCCTCGATGAGGCGGGATCGTATTTACGCTTTGCCTTTGGCTGAAGAAATCAAGCTTCAGCAGCAGCGGCTTCGTCGACGCCACCGGCCGGGGCAACGATCGTCGCGATGGTGAAGTCGCGGTCGGTGATGACCGGGGTAACGCCGGCCGGCAGCTTCACGTGGGAAATGTGAAGGCTGTCGCCGATCTTGTGGCCAGCGAGGTCAACCGTGATGAATTCCGGGATGTTGTCGGCCGGGCACAGCAGTTCGACTTCGTGACGGACGATGTTCAGAACGCCGCCGATCTTGATGGCGGACTGCTCTTCGTTGACGAAGTGAACCGGGACTTGAACGCTGACGCGGCTGTTTGCCGAAACGCGCAGGAAGTCGACGTGCATGGTGAAGTCGCGAACCGGATCGAGCTGATAGTCCTTCGGCAGGACCTTGATCTTCTCGCCGTTGACTTCGATCACGGCAACGGTGGTCATGAAACCGCCGGCGTGGATGCGCTTCGTCACTTCGTTGGTGTTGAGCGCGATGGAGATGGGGGCCTGCTTGTCACCATAGATGACAGCGGGAATCAAACCGTTGCGGCGAAGTTCACGGGAGGACCCCTTACCAACCCGTTCGCGCGCCTCGGCCTTGAGCTCGTAAGTTGCGTGGCTCATGGCTATTCCTTTCGAGGTTATTTGGAGAGCTTCGCCACCCGCGGATCGTCGATCCGCTGGCAGGAAACCGGAGATGTCGATGAAGACGCCTCATCCGCGTTGCCTCCAAGGGTGTCTACGCGGACGGGGGCGCTATAATACAGACCGCCTGCAAAGGCAAGGCTTTCCGGGATTTTCCGCCGGACAGGAGATGAGATCGGGTGTAAGTTCGGAAAGACGTATCGCTTATTGCGGCAGAAAGGCGCTGCCGGTGATTGTGCCGCCGGGAGCGGATGGAAGGCGATCGTCTGGCCGTCTGATGACAGTTCGGGACGATCCGGGCGCAGAGTGGCGCAATATTGCGACACCTTCAATTGGGAAAGCTAGTCGCATCTTGTATCAGGACTCGCCGATTGAAAGATTCAAAGAGCGCGGGCACAATGAGTTCAAGCTTTGGGAGGAGCACCATGCGCCGAGAAACGAGTCATTCGGACTTGGTCTATGCGACCGCCTTGCAGAATTCGGCTGCGGCGAGTTCGCCGATTGCCGCTTCGTGGCGGCGCTGCCTGAACCTCTATCAATTGCAGCCGGAAGAGGGGCGCAAACCCGTCCAGGTCGATGACACCGTCTTTCGCGAGGCTCGCGAGAAGATGGAGCACCTCATTCACGTGTGCGCGGACGAGTTCGACCGTCTCTATCAGACCGTCGGTCGTTCGGGTTGCTGCCTCGTACTCTCTGACAAGAGCGGCGTGGTGCTCGACCGGCGCGGTGCGGCTGGCGACGATGCGGATTTCCACGGTCTCGGCCTTTGGCAGCAGAACGTCTGGAGCGAGGCGAGTGTCGGGACCAACGGTATCGGCACCGCCCTTGCCGACGAGCGGCCGGTGGTCATTCACGGCGACCAGCATTTCCTGAGCTCGAATATTACTTTGAGCTGCGCCACAGCGCCAATCCGCGACCATCTCGGTCGGGTAACGGCAGCGCTGGACATTTCGACATGCCGGCAGGATGTGACCGACATGACGCTGGCAATCCTCTCGCAAGCGGTCCGCGATGTCGCGACGCGTGTGGAGATGAGCCTTTTTCGCATGGCATTTCCCGCCGCTCGGATCGTCATGGTGCCGACCGCAGGCGCTTCCGTGTCGGCCTTGCTTGCCGTCGATCAGGACGACCTCATTCTGGGGGCCACAAAGGCGGCGCGCGTCGCGCTCAGGCTGGACGACCAGATGATCGCGCAGGGGATTCCCGCATCGGACGCCTTGCGCGAGGACAGGGGCGAAGCCTCTTCCGATCTCGACGATGCGGAAAGGGCGGCCCTCCGGCGGGCGCTTTCCCGGACAAACGGCAACGTGTCCCAGGCTGCTCAGGTTCTCGGTATCAGCCGCGCGACGCTGCACCGGAAGATGAAGCGTTTTTCCCTGCAGTGACCGGTCTGCCGGGGGAATGCGCATGTTAGCCATTGCTGTATCATAAGTGAAACAGTGTGCGCTGCGGTATGAGGCTGCACCACTTCCGGAAGCCAACTTTCATCGCGATCATCTTCCCATCGGTCCAGGAGGGACCTTTCACAGGGAGGATTACAGATGAATATCCAGGTTCAGACCATTGCCGGATCGCCGTTCAAGCTGCGCTATGGCAATTTCATCGGAGGCGAATGGCGTGAGCCGGTGAACGGCCGTTACTTCGACAACACGACGCCTGTCACCGGCGGCAAGCTCTGCGAAGTCGCCCGTTCCGACGAACACGACATCAATCTCGCGCTCGACGCCGCCCATGCCGCCAAGGACAAGTGGGGCCATACGTCGACGACCGAACGTTCCAACATCCTCAACAAGATCGCCGACCGCATGGAAGCCAATCTCGAGCTTCTGGCACGCGCCGAAACCTGGGACAACGGCAAGCCGCTTCGTGAAACCATGGCGGCCGACATTCCGCTCGCCATCGACCATTTTCGCTACTTCGCCGCATGCGTTCGCTCCCAGGAAGGTTCGATCGGCGAAATCGACCACGACACCGTCGCCTATCACTTCCATGAGCCGCTCGGGGTCGTCGGACAGATCATTCCGTGGAACTTCCCGATCCTGATGGCTGCCTGGAAGGTCGCGCCCGCGCTTGCCGCAGGCAATTGCGTCGTGCTGAAGCCCGCCGAACAGACCCCCGCATCGATCCTCGTTCTCGCCGAACTGATCGCCGACCTCTTGCCGCCGGGCGTTCTTAACATCGTCAACGGCTTCGGCCTCGAAGCCGGCAAGCCGCTTGCGACCAGCCCGCGCATCGCCAAGATCGCGTTTACCGGCGAAACCTCGACCGGCCGCCTTATCATGCAGTATGCCAGCCAGAACCTGATCCCGGTCACGCTGGAACTGGGCGGCAAGTCGCCGAACATCTTCTTCGCCGACGTGATGGCGGAAGACGACGACTTCCTCGACAAGGCGCTGGAAGGCTTCGCGATGTTTGCTCTCAACCAGGGCGAGGTGTGCACATGCCCGAGCCGTGCGCTGGTGCACGAGAAGATCTACGACCGCTTCATGGAAAAGGCCGTCAAGCGCGTCGAGGCCGTGCGTCAGGGCGACCCGCTCGACATGTCGACGATGATCGGCGCTCAGGCCTCCAGCGAACAATTGCAGAAGATCCTTTCCTATATCGACATCGGCAAGCAGGAGGGCGCAAAGGTCCTGACCGGCGGCTACCGCAATGAACTTTCGGGCGATCTGGCTGGCGGCTACTACGTCAAGCCGACGGTGTTCGAGGGTCACAACAAGATGCGGATCTTCCAGGAAGAGATCTTCGGGCCGGTTGTCTCCGTCACCACCTTCAAGGACGAGGCGGAAGCGCTGGAAATCGCCAACGACACGCTCTATGGCCTGGGTGCCGGGGTGTGGAGCCGCGATGCCAATACCTGCTACCGTTTCGGCCGCAACATCCAGGCCGGCCGCGTCTGGACCAATTGCTACCATGCCTATCCGGCCCATGCGGCCTTCGGCGGCTACAAGCAGTCCGGCATCGGCCGCGAGACCCACAAGATGATGCTCGAGCACTACCAGCAGACCAAGAACATGCTGGTCAGCTACAGCCCGAAGGCGCTCGGCTTCTTCTGAGCGTGTCTTCCTTCTCCCCGCTTGCGGGGAGAAGGTGCCATAGGGCGGATGTGGGGCCGCTCTGTCCTGCCCCTCATCGTGACCCTCTATCCCCGCGGGAGGAGAAGGGGCAAACCGGAGGGACCCATGACCGCGACCATCACTGCCGGCGAGCCCCGCGTCATCGCCACCGATGCCGCACTTGCGTTTCTTGCCGAAATCCGGAGGGACCATCCCGACATTCTTTTCCACCAGTCAGGAGGGTGTTGCGACGGTTCATCGCCGATGTGTTATCCGGCGAGCGAATACCGCGTCGGCGAAACCGACGTGAAGCTCGGCGAGATCGGCGGCGTGCCGTTCTATATCAGCGGCAGCCAGTTCGAGGCGTGGAAGCATACCCAGCTCATCATCGACGTGGTGGAAGGGCGAGGCGGCATGTTTTCGCTCGACAACGGCCGCGAGCGACGCTTCCTGACCCGTTCCCGGCTCTTTTCCGGCGGAGAGGCCTGCCCCGTGCCGATGGTGAGGAGCTAAAGCCCGTCTGCGGGTTCCAGAAGCACAAAGCCCGCGGCCCAAAAAGGGACGCGGGCTTTGTGCTGCATTCCGATATCGAAACGATCAGTCGAAAAGGCTCGAAACAGACTCTTCGGCGGCCGTGCGGTTGATCGCCTCGCCAAGCAGGTTGGCGGTGGTCAACACACGGATATTGTGGGCCGACTGGACGGCGGTGGTCGGCTGGATCGAGTCCGTGATCACGAGTTCGCGCAGCTTCGAGGATGCGACGCGCGTCACGGCGCCGCCGGACAGGACGCCGTGGGTGATATAGGCGGTGACGCTGGTCGCGCCATGCTTCAGCAAGGCCTCGGCGGCGTTGCAGAGCGTGCCCCCGGAATCGACGATGTCGTCGATCAGGATGCAGTCCTTGCCGGTCACGTCGCCGATGACGTTCATGACCTCGGACTCGCCGGGGCGGTCGCGGCGCTTGTCAACGATCGCCAGCAGACAGTCGAGGCGCTTTGCCAGCGAACGGGCGCGCACCACGCCGCCGACGTCGGGCGAGACGACCATGACGTTCTTCAGGTCGTAATGCTCCTTGACGTCACGGGCCAGGATCGGAACCGCGTAAAGATTGTCGGTCGGGATATCGAAGAAGCCCTGGATCTGGCCGGCATGCAGGTCGAGGGTCAGAACGCGGTCGGCGCCGGCTTCGGTAATCAGGTTGGCGACGAGCTTGGCGGAAATCGGAGTGCGGGGGCCGGGTTTGCGATCCTGGCGGGCATAGCCGAAATAGGGAAGGACCGCCGTGATGCGCCGCGCCGATGAACGCCGGAAGGCGTCGATCATAATCAGCAGTTCCATCAGGTGGTCATTGGCGGGGAAGGAGGTGGACTGAACGACGAAAACGTCCTCGCCGCGCACGTTTTCCTGGATTTCTACGAAGATTTCCTGGTCCGCAAAGCGTCTTACGCTGGCCTTTCCGAGTGGTACGTTCAGATAATTGCAGATTGCCTCGGCGAGTTGCCGGTTGGAGTTACCTGCGAATACCTTCATTTTGGCCCGCCTATTGCCCTGCTGAGAATGGGCGCTTTTTAGCGCCCTCAAGCCCGAATGCAAGAGCGAAGACGACAATGGCAACCTTTTTCGTGAAAACTATGTGACCTCGTTGCATCAACCGCGCTGGCTGTCGCGCCAGTTCACATATTCGGCGATGGTCCGGGTGGCGATCTGCTGCATCAGGGAGGCCGGAACCGCTGCCCAGGGATCCTGGGCGCCGGATTTCAGGGTTTCCTGCCCCTGAATGCGATGCAGTCGCCCGCCGCTCGCGTCGAGCACGTCCCAGACATAGACGATGGTGACGGTGCCGCCGTCGCCGAAGGCGGAGAAATACCCCTTCAGGATGTGTTGGCTGGCGGGATCGGAGGCCGGCTTGATGGTGAGCCCGCGGGCGCGGGCCTCCGCGCCGAGTTGGCGTGACAAGGGTGTGACAGCCTGCACGGGTGCGCCGATGATCGGCAGGAAGCGGATGGTGCCGACCGCAGCGGCAGGCGGAAGGGCCGCGACCTCAGCCGGGGCAGAAGGCTGAACCTGCTGTGCTGCGACTGGCTGCGGCTGCATCGGCTGCATAGGCTGTTGCGGCTCAACGGGTTGCTGCTGCCGATACGTGGCGGACGGCGCTTCGGGATAGGCGGCGGGATCGCCCGTCAGGGGCGCCGAAGCGACCGGGTTGTGGCCGGCTTGGAGTGCGGCTGCCTGTGCTTCCAGCGTGTTCTGCGGACCGGGCGTGTAGCCTTGTTCGGAAAGCGAGGCGCTTTCCACGGGATAGGAGGCGGTGGAGGAGTTGTAGGTGCCGCTCGACTGGCTTGCGAGAGAGAGATTGCCATCCGTTACCGGCTGGCCGCCGTCGCCCACCTCCATCGGCGGCGTCAGGGCGTCGGGCGTATTGCATGCCGTCAGCATGACCGTCACGATCAGACTCGTCATTGCCATGCGTGCAGGTTTCATACGCGCTACCGTCCTCGTGCCACCTCCGTGCCGATTGACGAGAATACGGCTAAAATCCTAGCAAATCCTTATGGCCGGCCTTGCGGGGGCGTTTCCGCGCAGGCTGCGCCTAGCGCACCAGCAGTTCCAGCCCGTGCCGTGAAAGCGGGCGCGGCGCGGCGGCTGTGGTAAGGTAGGTGTGGCCAAGCGTCATCGCCGTCTCGCGCTCGCTGTCCATGATAATCATGTGAACGAAGAGCGACATGTCGGGGCGGATTTCCTGGGTATTGCCGGTGTGGAACATCTGATGCTCCATCCATGAGGGCGAGAAGCGGGCGCCGAGGGAATAACCGCAGGCGTTCAACCGGTGACGGGCAAGACCGCGTTCGTCCATGATGCGCGCATGGGTGTCGAAGACGTCGCCGAAGGTGTAGCCCGGCCGCAGCACCTCTTCGACCGCTTTGATGGCCTGGTGGCAGGCGGAGTAAAGTTCGCGGTGACGCGGGCTCGGTTCGCCGATGACGATCGTCCGCATCATCGCCGCGTGATAATGCGCCGCCGCTCCCGCCCATTCGAGCGTCAGCTGGTCCTTGTCCGAGAGCCTCCGGCGCCCCGCCTTGTAACGGCAGAGCAGGGCATCCGCACCCGAACCGATGATAAATTCATTGGCCGGATAGTCGCCGCCGCTGGCAAGGATCGCTCCCTGCATGGCCGCAAGGATCGCTGCCTCGTCCCCGCCGGCCTTAATCAGCGGCAGGGCGGCGTCGAGGGCATCGTCGGCAAGCGTTGCCGCGCGCTCGACGCAAGCGATTTCGGCTGGGCTCTTCACGAGGCGGAGTTCGCTCACGAGATAGGAGGCGTCGACGATCTCGCAGAAGTTGGTCAGCTGGTTGTCGAGCAGCCGGGCGACGCGCCCGGTCATGCCGTGGGTGTCGTATTCGATGCCTATGCGGGCGCCCAGCAGGTCCATCTCGCTCAGGAGGTTGCGCAGGTCGACGCTCGGATCGGCGTTCACCCGGTCGACCCAGACGACGACGTTTTCGATCGTCGAGGTATGCTTGGCCTGCCGCAGATCGGCCGAGCGCGTCAGAAGCGTCATGGAGCCATCGGCCTTCACGACGAGCGTCTGGAAAAAGCAGTAGCCGAAGGTGTCGTAGCCGGTCAGCCAGTACATGCTTTCCTGGGCGAAGAGCAGCATCGCATCCAGCTTCTGTTCGGCCATGGCCGCCGTCAGGCGGGCGAGGCGATCCGCATATTCGCTCGGTTCGAACTGCAGGGCCATGTCATTTCTCCATGATGGCGATTGCAGAGATCTGTCGTCCGTAGTCCGGTTCGCCGGCGTGGGTGGTACGGCGATAGGAAAAGAAGGCCTGCGGATCGGCATAGGTGCAGAGATCGAGATTTTCCGCCCTTACGCCGCTGTCCGAAAGGCGGCGGACGGTCAGTCCGGGCAGGTCGAACATGGCATGGCCGGGACGTTCCGAGGGGCTGAAGAACACGTCGAATGAGGGGTCCTGGGCGAGGAAGCGCTCGACGAATTCGGGGCCGACCTCATAATTGCGGGCGCTGATCGAGGGGCCGAGGCAGGCCCGGATGGCCTCACGGCGGGCGCCGAGGCCGACCATCGCATCCACGGTATTTTCCAGAACGCCGCCGAGAGCGCCCTTCCAGCCGGCATGGGCAGCGCCGATCACGCCGTTTTCCGGGTCCATGAACAATACCGGACCACAATCGGCGGTCAGAACGCCGAGGACGAGGCCGGGCGTTGCCGTCACCAGGGCGTCCGCCTCGGGTCTTGCCCCGTCATAGGTTGCATCGACTACCATCACGTCAGGCGAATGCACCTGGTGAACCGTCGCCAGTTTTTCGATGGGCTGTGCGAACCATTGTGCCACCCGGCGGCGATTTTCGCGTACTCTCTCAGGATCGTCGCGGGAACCGAGCCCGACGTTGAGGCCGGCGTAGATGCCATCGGAAATACCGCCCCCGCGGGTGAAATAGCCATGCCGTATACCCGCGCCTGCGCCTGCGGCGAGTATGGGGCTTTCGATCGGCTGTGGCGCGTCGTTCATCGGCATGGTGGTCTCCGTCGCGGCGGTACAGTGCCCGGTCCGCCTGTTCCCGCATTGAAATAAAAGCGGAATTTATGTTCCTCCGGCGCGGCGATCGGCGTGATGTTGGCCATCGCCGCATGCGATGTCAATTGCCGGATTTGAAGGGTAGAACCGAAACGGCGGGGCTGGAGAGGGCGAGTACCTTGAAGAGTTCTCCCATCCTTCCTTCGCCGGACCCCGCCAGCCGCTGGACGGCTTCGACGATGTCGCGCTGCGTCCCGGCGTCCTTGTCGCGACCGAGGGACGAGGCGCGTTCCTCGATACCGAGCGCCACCAGGAAATCGCCCTGATGCAGGCAGCCGTTGACATGAACGCCGGCCGTAAGCGCGCTGCGGGCCAGGGTCTCGAAGTCGACATGGCTGGTCAGGTCGGCGAGGCCCGGATTGGCGAGCGGCGGATCGAACTTGTGGTCGCGAACCGCCTGAAGCGTGTCGCCGAAGCCGGTGACCATGTGACCGTAGTCGATGATGAGTGCGGTGCCGTGATTCTGTTTCAGGCGGTCGCATATGGCCGTCATAACAGCCTCACGGGCCGGGGATACCTCGAAGATCGTGCCATCGGGGGGAGGTGTTTCGCGCTGCGGCAGCATTTCGGGATCGAGAGTGGCGACGCCGAGCGTGAAGGAAAGCTCATTGTCGGCGTCGAGGCCAACCATGCGTTCCCGGAACCCGGTGGGCGTCTTGATGAACTGGCGGATCGGAATGGCGTCGAAGAGTTCGTTGGCGGCCAGCAGCGTGAAACCGGCGGGCAATTGGTCGAAGCTTTCGTGCCAGTGCACCTTCTGGCCGTGGTTCGCCAGTGTCTGGCGCTGCACGTCCTGCAGGCGGGGGCTGGTTTCGACGAGATGAACCGTCGACTGTTCGTAGAGACGCGGGGCGAGGCGTGCGATAACCCTGAGCATGTCGGACATCATCGTGCCGCGGCCGGGGCCGATCTCAATGAGGCGCACGTCGGCCGGTTCGCCGTGGTGCTGCCAGGCGAGCACCATGAAAACGCCGATCATTTCGCCGAAAAGCTGGCTGATTTCCGGGGCGGTGATGAAGTCGCCGGCGCGCCCGAAGGGATTGCGCGTGCGATAGTAGCCGTGTTCCGGATCGGCGAGGCAGAGGGCGAAATAATCCGTGACGCTGATCGGCCCGCCGGCAAGGATCAGCGACTTGATCTTGTCCGCAAGCGCGGTCGTCATTGGTCTTCCTCCTCCATTCCCGCTTCAGGACGCGGTGCGACGCGCGCGCCAGAGCGCCCAGAGGCCGACAGCAAGCATCGGCAGCGACAGAAGCATTCCCATGGTCAGCCAGCCGCCGGCAAGATAGCCGAGTTGCGGATCGGGTTCGCGGAAAAACTCGACGGCGATGCGGGCGACGGCGTAGAGGCTGACGAAACAGCCGGTGACCAGGCCGCGCATGCGGAAACCGCCGGCCCGGCCGATGATCTGCAGCAGCACGAACATCAACAGGCCTTCGAGCAGGGCTTCGTAAAGCTGGCTCGGATGACGGGGAAAGGGGCCGCCAGTCGGGAAGACCATGGCCCATGCCACGTCGGAAGGGCGCCCCCAGAGTTCGCCGTTCACGAAATTCGCAATACGGCCGAAGAAGATGCCGATCGGCGCGACGCTGGCGACGATGTCGAATAGGCTCCAGATCGGGATCGCGTGGCGGCGGGCAAAGAGGATCATCGCAATCGTCGCGCCGGCAAAGCCGCCGTGGAACGACATGCCGCCGTTCCAGACCTCGATCGCCCGCAGGGGGTCGGCGATGACGGAAGGCAGGTCGTAGAACAGGATATAACCGAGCCGGCCGCCAAGGACGATGCCGATCGCCACCCAGACAAGGAAATCGTCGAGATGCGCGGCGGTGCAGGGCGGCGTGCCGGCCGGCCAGAGTTTTTCGTTGCGCACCATGGCGCGCGCGACCACCCAGCCGAGCATGATGCCGCAGACATAGGCGAGACCGTACCAATGGATCGCCAGAGGACCGATGGAAAACGCCACCGGGTCAATGGCCGGGAAGGTCAGGATGGAAAGGAGTGCTGTGGCTGACGACAAGGTTGCCCCTTATGACGATGTCGGCGGAAAATGGCGTCCGATCATGGCATGGTCAAGATGGAATCTTGGCGCAGGCATGTCCGTTCCCCCTTGTTCACAAGCGAATTTCCTTGCAACCGAGGCGGCAAATGCCTACCTCACTTCAGGCCGGAGCACGTTGCCGGCCAGGGATCAGGTGCCAAGAGGAGCCAAAGCCATGTCGACCGGGCCTAACCGCATTATGGACGAATTCGCCAAGCTCATGACGGATGCCGCGGGTGCGGCGCAGGGCGTGCGCAAGGAAATGGAAACAGCCTTCCACGCCCAGGCTGAGCGCTGGCTGAACAGCATGGATCTCGTCAAGCGCGAGGAATTCGAGGTCGTCCGGGAAATGGCGATCAAGGCGCGCGACGAAAACGACGCCCTTTTGAAGCGGATCGAGGCGCTGGAAGGGCAGCTCGCCGAGAAGGCGAAGTAAGCGCCGGCGGCACTGCCCGCCTCTTTTCCGGTCCATGGGAACCGAAAAGGCGTTTGAGAGAATTTTATCGCCTGCCGCGAGAGATCGCGGTGGGCGGTTTTGTATGTGAGGCTTTGCTTTCATGCCTCGTCCGGAGCTATGCCGGATCGCGCCGTTAACAGTTTTTTATCCACATGCCGGCAGGCCGGAAAAAGCCAATCGCCAGAGTCGTTTATGGCGCCTTTCGCACTACCTGCCACAATCGCTTTCCACAGGCCCGGCGAGCAAATCGCATAACGGGGGCTGGTTCTTGCTCGGTGCCATTATACACTGATTTTAAATGATGATTCGAAGCGGACCTTCACAAGTTTCGGACAGGGTGAGTGCAGTATCCTGGGGTCCATAGGGAATCATTCCTAGTGTTGTTCCCGGTAAACTCGTGTGAGTCGTCGTTGCGTTTCGCTCGATATCCGCATTTGTCCCGGCAAGAAGGTGATGCATGAGCCTTATGGAAATGGAATTCGAACGCCAGTCCAACCCGGTCGACATGATCGAGTTCGTCGCTGCGACCAATGACTGGTCCTTCGAACGGTCCGGCGAGGACGAGATCGCCATGACCGTTCAGGGGCGCTGGGCCGATTACCACGTCTCTTTCTCCTGGATGGAGGAGTTCGAGGCGCTGCATGTCGCCTCGGCCTTCGACATCAAGATACCCGAAAACCGCGTCAACGAGGTGATCCGCCTGCTGTCGCACATCAACGGCCAGGTGCTGATGGGGCATTTCGACCTCTGGCGCCAGGAGGATGTGGTGATCTTCCGCCAGTCCCTGCTTCTGGCAGGTGGCGCCGAGGCGACCAACCGCCAGGTCGAGGTGCTGCTGTCCAGCGCGGTCGAGGCTTGCGAAGCCTATTTCCAAGCCTTCCAGTTTGTGGTCTGGTCCGGGGTCGATGCGAAGACGGCGATGGAAGCCGTGTTGTTCGAGACGGCCGGGGAAGCCTGAGCCGGGAAGGCTTGAGAATGAGTTATTCTGCAATGGGACAATTGGTACTCGTCGGGGCCGGCAATATGGGCGGCGCCATGTTGACGGGGTGGTTGAAGAGCGGCGTTCCGGGCTCCTCCGTCACCGTTGTCGATCCGGGTCCGTCGCAGACGATGCTGGCGCAGATTTCCGAGGCCGGCGCGCGCCACGTGAAGGAAGTTCCGGCCGGTCTTGCCGCCGATATTCTTTTCCTCGCGGTCAAGCCGCAGGTGATGGAGAAGGTCCTGCCGCCGCTGAAGGCACTGGTCGGTCCCTCTACCGTGGTGGTTTCCGTCGCCGCCGGCAAGACGCTCGCCTTCATGGAGAGCCATCTCGGCGCCGTGGCCATGGTTCGCGCCATGCCGAACACGCCGGCGATGATCGGCCGTGGCGTGACCGGCGCCTATGCCAATGCCGCTGTGACTGCGGAACAGCGCGAGACCGTCCATCGCCTGCTGAAGGTGTCGGGCCCGGTGGAGTGGCTGAACAGCGAAGACGCGATCAATGCTGTGACCGCCCTTTCGGGCAGTGGTCCGGCCTATGTGTTCTATCTCGTGGAGTGCATGGCCGAGGCGGGCCGCAAGGCCGGCCTGCAGGCGGACCTGGCCATGCGCCTCGCACGGGAAACTGTCGCGGGGGCTGGTGAACTGCTTCACCAGTCCCCCGACGGCGCTGCGAAGCTTCGACAGAATGTTACTTCACCCGGTGGTACAACGGCCGCCGCCCTTTCCGTTCTGATGGCGGAGGAGGGCATGCAGCCGCTGTTCGACAAGGCGATCGAGGCTGCGCGCCTTCGCGCCGAGGAACTGGCCGGATGAGCGCTGCCGTTTCCTCCCCTGCTTCTGCTGAAATCACCTATGCCGATTTCGAGAAGGTCGATATCCGCGTCGGCACGGTGATCGAGGCCGAGCCTTTTCCGGAAGCGCGCAAGCCGGCGATCAAGATGAAGATCGATTTCGGGCCGGAAATCGGTATCCGAAAATCATCGGCGCAGATTACCGTGCATTACACCCCGGAAAGCCTGGTCGGTCGGCAGGTGCTCGGCGTGGTCAATTTCCCGCCGCGCCAGATCGGGCCGTTTCGCTCTGAAGTCCTGACGCTGGGCTTTGCCGACAAGGATGGAGCCATCGTGCTGGCTTCGGTCGAGCAGGCGGTGCCGAACGGCATGAAGATGATGTGAGCCGCCGCGCCTCAGTGGATTTCGCGGCTCAGCGGGTCGGTGAGAGCGAAGCGGTGAAAGGTTACTTCGAAGCCGGCCCTTTGCGGTGAGCAGGCGGTTACGCCAACATCCAGCGAGGCGAGTTCCGGTGGAAAGTAACCGAGCCGAGCCATTTTCCAGTTATCCGGCTCCGAAAGCCGATATTGCACGAAAAGCGCATCGGCCAGCCGGGTCACTCGGGCTTCGACAGGGCCGTTTCCATCGGGCAAGGCAAAGGCCGACCAGTCCGAACGGCCGGCGACGGTCACCACCGTGCTGAAATGACGGCGGCCGTCGGTGAACTCGATCCCGCATTTCATCCAGTTTTCCCCGTCGTGGCGCAGCATCAGGCCAGCCTGATCGTAAAGAGCCTCGTAGCGGCCGGTGAAGGCGGTTTCAATGGTGAATTCGCCGTCGCGGCGGCAGTGCAGGAAGTGCCCGTTGTCGTGGCGGAAGCCGTAATAGGTCCGCTGCCAGAAATCGGTCCGGTCGCCCGTGGCAAGCCGCAGATCTCCGGCGGTGATCTCGAGCAGCGGCGGCGGATTGAGCCAGTTCATGCCGTCCCAGTTTCCTGTCGTCATGGCGTCTGTCCTTTGTCTCTCGATTATGCCGGAACGCGGATGGTGGCGCGCAGGCCGCCCAGGGGGCTGTCGCCGAGCGTGACGTTGCCGCCGTGGCTGCGCGCGATATCGCGGGCGATCGCCAGCCCGAGCCCCGTGCCCGACGCATCGAGATTACGGGCTTCGTCGAGCCGGAAGAACGGTTTGAACACCTCGTCGCGCATGTCGCGCGGAATGCCCGGACCGTCGTCGTCGAAGGTGATGGTCAACCATTTGGCGCTGTGCCTGGCCTCGATCTCCAGCCTGTTGGCGTAGCGCCGGCTGTTGGAGGCGAGATTGGTCACCAGCCGGGTAAAGGCCGCCGGGCGGACCGCGATCTCGTCCTCGCCCTCGATCCTGGAGGAAAACTGCTTGCCATGCAGGGCAAAGTCCCCCTCGATCTTCTCGAAGAGTTCGCTGAGTTTCAGCTTGCCGACATCCTCTTCCGCCTCGCCGCGCGCAAAGGCCATATAGCCTTCGAGCATGGTCTGCATGTCCTCCACATCCTGGTTGAGGCTGTCGAGTTCGGGATTGTCGCCGGCGAGCGCGAGTTGCAGCTTGAAGCGCGTCAGTATGGTGCGCAGGTCGTGGCTGACGCCGGTCAGCATGGCGGTGCGCTGCTCCATCTGCCGTTCGATACGTTCGCGCATCAGGATGAAGGCAAGCCCGGCGCGGCGCACTTCGTCGGCGCCGCGCGGGCTGAAGTCTTCAGGCGGCCTCTGGCCCTTGCCGAAGCTCTCTGCCGCCTTGGCGAGCGTCAGGATCGGGCGGATCTGGCCGCGCAGGAACAAGGTGGAGATGACGATCAGCACCAGCGAGGTGCCGACCATCCAGAGCAGGAAGATGTGCGTGTTCGAAGCGTAGGCCGAATTGCGCCGGGCGAAGATTCGCAGAATGCCCTGATCGAGGGCGATGCGGATCTCGACCAGCCGGGAATCGCCGATCGTGTCGATCCAGAAGGGGCGCTTGATCTGGTTTTCTATCTGGTCGCTGAGGGTCTGGTCGAGGATCGAGAAGAAGGGCTTCGGCCTTGGCGCCGGCAGTTCGCCACCTTCCTCCAGCGATATCGTCATGTCGAGATTGTCACGCGCGATCCGGACGACGTTCTGGAGGTTTTCAGGTCCGGGATAGGCGTCGATCAGCGAAATGATGGCGGCGATGTCGCGGGTTACGGCGCCGGAGAGGCGTTGCGTTACCATCTGCCAGTGACGCTCCATGAAGACGAAGGCGAGCACCGTCTGCAGGATCAGCATGGGCAGGATGATGATAAGCAATGCGCGGGCGTAAAGGCCGGTCGGGACCCGGCGCCGCAGCCACCGGACCAAGCCTCTCAAACCGCCGCCCGGGGCGCGATCTTCTCCGCGGATGCTGTCAAAGAGCGTCATTTGTCCTTCGCTTCCGTCGGTATCCGTCTTCGCCGCCTCTGCCGCCGGTCAGTCCATGCTGAGCCGGTAGCCGATGCCGCGCACGGTCTGCAGCCAGACCGGATTGGCCGGATCGTCCTCGATCTTGCGCCGCAGCCGGTTGATTTGCACGTCGATGGTGCGCTCGCCGACTTCGGTGTCGTTGCCGATCAGCTCGTGGCGGGGAATGGTTTCGCCGGCACGCATGGAAAACAGCAGCATGATTTCCTGTTCCCGATCGGTCAACCTTATGACCTCCGCCCCCTTCTTCAACTCCTTGCGAAGGATGGAAAAAGTGTAGGGACCGAACATCACCTGCTCGATCTTCGGCGTGTCCGCCGAAAGATTGCGTTTCAGGATATTGTTGATGCGCAGCACCAGTTCGCGCGGGTCGAAGGGTTTGGCGAGGTAGTCGTCCGCGCCGGCTTCGAGACCGGCGATCCGCGATTCCGCCTCCGATCGGGCCGTCAGCAGGATGACGGGCACATGTTTCTGTTCGGCAAGGCTGCGGGTGAGCGACAGGCCGGACTCGCCCGGCATCATGACGTCGAGCACGAGAAGATCGAAATGCAGACCTTCGAGCTTGCGACGCGCCTCGCCGGCATCGGCCGCGACGGTGACGCGGAAACCCTGTTCGGTCAGGTAGCGGTGGAGAAGGTCACGGATGCGGGTATCGTCGTCGACGACGAGAAGGTGGGGTGCGTCGTCGGGAATGAAGATCTTCCTGCCCATGTCATCCGTCTCCCTCGGTTGCCGCCTGATCGTCCTCGCCGGAGCGGCTCATGCCTTCGAGAAACTTGCGCACGCCCTCCCGCATTTCCGGGGTGAAGCCTTCGAGCGCGCGGGCGATGCGCTGGGATTGCGGCTCGGAGAGCGCAAGCGCCAGTTCACGCCCGGCCAGCGTCGGATAGAGCCGCCGCTGGCGGCGGTCGGCTGGGCCCGCCATCTGACGGATGTAGCCGGAATCGATCAATTCCTTCAGGACACGGGCGAGGCTCTGCTTGGTGATCTGCAATATGCCGAGAAGATCGGCGACCGTCATGCCCGGGCGGCGGCTCACGAAATAGACGACGCGGTGATGGGCGCGGCCATAGCCGATCTTGGCCAGGATCGCATCCGGATCGGACACGAAGTCGCGATAGGCGAAGAACAAAAGCTCGATGGTTTCGAAGTCGATCGTCTTGTCGTCGACGACCGGCATTTCGGGAATTTCCTTCCTGGCAGCCCTGCCCACAGACTGTCGTGCCACGCGTGCATTTCCTTTCATGCGGCCCGCGACCGGCAAGCCTCGGCTTCGGCATCGGGCGGATCATTTTTCTAGTTCGGCGGCGCCTGTTCGAGCCGGGCACCAGTTTTGCGGCAAAACTATGCGCAGACGGGGAAAAACTCCAACGAAATTACCGGGATCGCACAGTTTCCGCAGGCTTTGGACAATAACTCGCTCTTCCAGGTTTCCGTTTCGTCCGTGGTCGTGGTATTTCGCCGCCTGCGCGATACCGGACAGGGAGAAGACGCCATGGGACAGTTGCAGGCCGGTATCATTCCGGTGACGCCATTCCAGCAGAACTGTACGATTCTTTTCGATACGGACACCCATGAGGGTGTGATCGTCGATCCCGGCGGCGATGTCGATGTCATCCTGCAGACGCTTCGGGAAAACGGCATCACGCTCAAGGAGATCTGGTTGACCCATGGCCATATCGACCACGCCGGCGGCGCCGAGGAACTGAAGGAAGCGCTCGGGCTTGAGATCGTCGGGCCGCACAAGGACGATTTGCCGCTGCTTCAGAACATCGAGCAGCAGGCGAAAATGTTCAACGTGCCGATGACCGTTCGCAACGTCACGCCGGATCGCTGGCTGGAGGAGGGGGACCGCGTTTCCTTCGGCGAGCATGAATTCGAGGTCTTCCACTGCCCAGGCCATGCGCCGGGACATGTGGTCTATTTCAACCGGGCACAGAATTTCGCCCATGTCGGCGATGTGCTCTTCAACGGTTCCATCGGGCGCACCGATTTGCCCGGCGGAGACCACCAGACGCTGCTGAATTCGATCCGGGACAAGGTCCTACCGCTCGGAGACGATGTCGGTTTCATCTGCGGCCATGGACCGGGCGGTCGTATCGGCGACGAGCGCCGCGGCAATCCCTTCCTGCGCGGGATCTGAGGCTGCAACGAAAATGCGCCGACACGAGGCCGGCGCATCAGAGTATGACGACAATGGGTTACATTCGAAAACCGAAGCGCGCGAGCGAGCGCCCGAAGGCTTCGGCGTGTTCAGGTTCAGCCCGAAGTGCAGAAATGCGAGCGGCCGTCATAGCCGACATAAGTGCCGGTCCGGGCATTGAAGCTGCGATAGCGGGCGGAGCAGTAGTCGTACCATTCCGGGGTCCACGGTTCGACCCCTGCGTTGTAGACCCGCCGCGGTGCCGGCGGATAGTCTTCGACATAGGCGGGAGCAGGGCGGACATAAGCCGGAGCGGGACGGACATAGACCGGCTCAGGCTCGACATAGACCGGATCCGGTTCGACGTAGACGGTGCGCGGCTGGCTGGCGATTGCCGATCCGACGATGACGCCGGTGGCAAGCCCGAGGGCGCCAAGCGCGACGGCATCGCCGTTGTGATGATGACGGCGATAGTAATAATCGTCTGCCATGGCCGATGTCGAAGCAACAAAAGGTGCAACTGCAATCGCTGCCGAAAGCAGGGTATATTTAGCGAACTTCATCATGGCGTTGCCTTCCGTGGCCTGAATTCTCTCATCGCTCTTTGTTAACGAGCGATGAAGGCAGGATAGAGGCCGGTGGGTGAACCGAACCTGAACGAAAAAACCCGGCAATCATGCCGGGCCGCAACGCGAGTGCCAAAGCAATTCCGAAGCGTCAGCCTGCGATCTGCAGGTTCACTGCCTTCGGACCCTTGCCGCGGCGGTCCGGTTCCGTGTCGAAGCTTACCTTCTGGTTTTCGGAGAGACCCGAAAGTCCGGAAGCCTGAACAGCGGAAATATGTACGAAAATGTCAGCGCCGCCATTATCGGGCTTAATGAAACCGAAGCCCTTGTCGGTATTGAAGAATTTTACAGTGCCAGTCTCGGCCATGCGTCAGGTCCTTTTCTCTCTGCCCGGTGTCGGCAGGGCAGCATTACGATGTTACCCGTCAGGGTGTTGCGGCACTTCGTGAAATGGGGGGAAAGCGGCTTTGTCTTGCCGCAGCATCCGATCCAAAGGCTATTGTCCCTTCGCCTCCGGAGCACACTGCCGGGGATTTTTGCGTCCCCGCACGCATCTTATTATTTTCTGCTCTTCCCATGCTCGCCAAAATGCCCGAACGGGCGAAGAGTGCTTGGTTTATTAAGAATTGGCAAGCGAAAGTTTTCTAACCCTCTGCCCGCGATAAAGATTCTGTAAAGGCAATCTTTAGGCAGTCGCGGGCCTCCAGTGCGATTCGTGCCCAATACAGGTACAAATTGCATTGCAGGCGATGCATTTCGGCAAAAAAGCCTGTTCAAATTGCCCAAACTCGCGGCATGAACTTTTTTCACAATAAGGATGAAATCACGTCCCAACGGGGCTGAGGCGGGCCGGTTCCGGCAGCAATTCGACCATTGGTTTGACCGGAAATACCGGTGCACAACCCAGTTAAACCGCCGCCGGAGGCATCCTGGAGAGGAAAGGATGCAGCGGAGGGAAAGCGCGCCGAGGCGGGAACTGCGACCGCTGACGGTCGATGTTCCCGTTCGACAGAAAGGCGTCAGGGGGCTCGCGTGACGCGCAGGAGCTTTCCGTCTTCCTCGTCGGTGAGAAGAAGGATGGATCCGTCCGGCGCGACCTTCACGTCCCGAACGCGCCCGTATTCGCCCTGGAAGAGCCGCTCCTCGCCATCGACTGCGCCGCTGTCCTGCCGTTCGATCCGGGCGAGCAACTGGTATTTCAGCGCCGCCACCAGGAAATCGCCTTCCCATTCGGGAAACATCGCGCCGCGATAGATATCGATTGCGCCGGGGGCGATGGAAGGGTCCCAGTAATAGAGGGGCTGGTCATAGCCCTCGGCTGCCTGGCCTACCCCGATCTCCGCACCGGAATAGTGCTTGCCGAAGGATATGACGGGCCAGCCATAGTTGTGGCCGGCTTTCGGCGCATTGATCTCGTCGCCGCCCCGGGCGCCGTGCTCGACCGTATAGAGCGTGCCATCCGCCGGATCGATGACGATGCCCTGCGGGTTGCGATGGCCCTTCGACCATATCTCGGGAAGACCCTTGCCGTTGTCGGCAAACGGATTGCCGGGCGCCGGGCGCCCATCCGGGGTGATGTGAAGGATGGAGCCCGCATGATCGTTCGGGTCCTGCGCGCGGTCCATCTCGCCGCGCTCTCCAATGCCGAAGAAGAGGTTGCCGTCCTTTGCGATGGCGATGCGCGAACCGAAATGCTGACCCGTGCCGGTGAAGCGGTTCATGGCGAAGAGCTGTTTCAGGTTTTCGAGCCTGCGTTCGTCCTTGCCGAGGCTGGCGGAGAAGAGGGCGGTTCCCTGACCTCCCGGACCGGGGATGGAGGCGGTGAAATAGAGCTTGCGGCTTACGGCGAAATCCGGCGACAGCGCGATGTCGAGCAGGCCCCCCTGGCCGCCGACGAAGATCCTGGGCAGGCCCTCGACCGGCGGGCCTGTCCTGCCGTTCCTGACGATGCGCATTTTTCCGGGACGCTCCGTCACGATGTAGGCGCCATCCGGCAGGACCTCGACGGACCAGGGGTGTTCGAGGCCGGAGGCGATCTCCGACACCTCGACCTCAAAATTCCCGGCGGGATAGCGATCCGCCGCCGACACGAAGGACAATCCGGCCATAAGGAATGCTGTTACGACGGCTGCGCTGCCCGCCAGGGACGGCAGGCCGTGACGAATGGCGAAAGGCATGGCTCTCTCCCGTTGTCTCTCCCGGTTCGGGTTGGCCTGAGCCGGAATCCGGCTCGCCCATCCCTTTCAGACTATCTTGGGACGGGATGCCGCCGGAGCAACCCCGGCTACTCATTTTTCCATTCGTTTATCGGCGAGACGGGGGCATCTGGCGCAAATGTGAAGAGACGAGAGCAGGAGCGGGGGCGGACAGGATTTCTGCCTATTGGCCGATGCTCTCGGCATTGTCCTCCAGTCGTGCCTCCAGGATATAACGGAGCGGGCCGGGGCTGTTGGCGTCGAACGGCCAACAGGTGGAGAGGACGAGATTTCGCCCGAGCGCATGGGGATCGATACCGTTCTGATCCCAGCGGACAACGCGGGCGTCCCCGGCGATGAAGACCAGCCGCCTGCCGTCCCTGCGCACGACCTCGAGCCTGTCGCCGCGGCGGACGTCCTTCAGCCAGGAGAAGTGGGTGTCCCGGTGGGCGGCAATCACGGCGGTGCCTTCCTCGCCGGGCAGGGGCGTGCCGCTCAAAAGCGCGGGACCGAAGGCGAGGGCTTCGCCGCTGGCGCCTCGCAGCACGATGGCCGAACGGGCGATGCGCGGAGCCGTGATCCTCGCCTCGGTCTCGAAATCCGCCCAGGGCCACGGACGGGCCTCGGTCGCTCCTCTTGTGGCTGCGGCGAAACTGCGTTCCAGCAGGATCTGCGCCACCGAGGCCTTGGCCTTGATCCATGCGCCATCGGCGATGAGGGCAAGGCCGACCGTCGCGACGATGCCGATCGCGAGGAGCAGCGTTCTTTCGAAGGGGCCGAGTAGCCGCCAGAGCGACGGCCCGCCCCGTTTGCGCTCGGGTTCAGGTGTCATGGCGTCGCGCCATGCTCTGCATCAGGTCCCTGATGCCCCTGCGCCATAGTGCCAGCGTCGCGGTGGCCATGGCGGCAAAGAGAAGCATCAGCAATCCGATCAGAATGTGCCGGTCGGCGAGCGTGGCTGTCTGGGGCAGGGCGACCTGTGCCGCCGACTGCGCGACGAGCTTGGCGGCGGCCGGCGTCGGGGCTGCGAGCATTTCCATCTCCGCCGCCTCGGACTTTTCCCATATGGCGGGGTTCAGCGGACGGCCGTTGGCAGGGTCGCCGACGCGCTGGCGTTCGTCCTGCCCGAAGACCTTGTCGAAATCCCATCCGGCCGGCAGGTTCAGCGGCAGCTTGGCTTGTCCGAGATCCTCCCCGGCAGGCCGGGAGGGCGTGACATCGACAGCGACGAGGCTGGTCATGCGGGAGACGAGATGATGGGCAAGCGCGACCTCTTCGATCTCCTTGTCGACGGCCGCGGCGTCGCTGCGCTGGGAGGCGCCGGCCTCGATATCCTCGATCTTGCGCCGCGCCCAGAGCTTGGCGATGCCGTTTCCTTCGGCTGCACCGGCAATATCCATCTCGACGCGCCAGGGCTGGGCGCCGGTCTTGCCGACGATCTGCAGCTTGCCGGCCGGCGCGGCGCCCTTCAATTCGGCCGTCAGCACGACCGGTTCGCCGGCATAAAGGTCCGGCATCGGATCGGGGGTGATGTCCTCGGCTTCCGCGCCGTCAAACGTTGCGGCGATATCGGTCATGACGGGATTTTCAAGCTTGGAGAAAAGCTCGCCCATGCGTTCGGCCACCTGCTGTTCCGAGCCGATATGGGTGAAGGTGCCGCGGCCGATCTCCGCCGCACGGGTCATGAGATAGGAGTTCGGTGCCGAACCGATGCCGACGGTGAAGACGCGGGCATCGCCCCGACCGGCGGCGATTTCGTTGAAGAGCTGCTGCTCGTTGCCTATGGCGCCGTCGGTCAGGAAGACCACCTGCCGAAGGGCTCCGGACGAGCGCGGACCCTGATTGCGCAGGGCCCTCTGAAGGGCCGGCAGCATTTCCGTTCCGCCTTCGGCGTTCAGGCCGCGGACATAGGCAATGGCCTTCTCCCGATTGTCGGGGCTGGCGGGCACGAGGCCGCCGAAGAGATCCGTCATCGTGTCGTCGAAGCGGATGACGTTGAAGCGGTCGGCGGCCTTCAAGGTCGAGATCGCCAGCGCCAGGGCCTGCCGTGCCTGCTCGATCGAGGGGCCTGACATGGAGCCGGAATTGTCGATCACGAAAACGACTTCGCGATCCTGCTTCGATGTCCCGGGGTCAGGTGCAGCCGGCGGCGTGACGAAGGCAAGCAGGTAGGTCCTGCCGTCCACCACCTGACGGAAGAGACCGGCATTGGGCGTCTTGCCGGCTTCCGCTTTCCAGGTCAGCTCGAAATCACGGTCGGCCGGGACGGTTTCGGTTTTCAGCGCGATGCGGCGATGCTCCCTGCCGTCTTCCGTAACGTCGATCTGGTGGAACGGCGACCGTATCTCGCCGAGCGCGAAACCCGCCTTCAGGTCGACCGTTAGCGCGACGGGATTGATTTTGGCGTTCTCGCGCGGGTCGAGGACGGGCGCCTCGATCTTTTCACGGTTCTCGACCGGGTCCTGCGGCATGGCAAAGCCGACATTGCCGTTGAATTCGACGGTTTCGACGATCGGCTGCGGGTTGTAGCGCGGGGCGACGACCATGGGGAAACGCAGCGAGAATTCGCCGCCCGACTGGCGTATGCTCTGCTGATACTCGATCTGCACGACAATGGTTTCGCCGGGGCCAATATTGGCGACCTGATTGGTGAAGATGTTCGGGCGCTGCTGTTCGAGGAGAGCAGCCTTCTTGCCTTCCTCCTTCGCCTTTTCGTAGATCTCGCGTGCTTCCTCGCGCGGCTTGATCTGTCCTTCGATGAAGCGGGTGCCGATCTGCATGCGGAGCTCGTCCACGGCGGAATTTTCCGGCAGCGGGAAGACGTAGGTTCCCTCCACCCAGCCCTTGGACGGGTTCTCGAAGCGTTGCGTGACCTTGACGCGGGCGATCGGACCGGTGACGTCGATCGCCACATCGGTCTTCAGGCGCGGCGCCTCCACGAAAAATCCCGGTTCCCTGGCGGGAAAGAGCAGGCTGCCCATGTTCATGTCGTTCGGGCGAACCAGCGCGGGCGAACCGGTTTTTTGCGGCCCGGTCTCGGCATGCGCGGTGACGGCAAGGCCGATCAGCATGGCGATGCAGGCGAGGAGGCCGGCTGCCGCCACGAGCGTGCGATCGAGAATACGTTGCAGGAATGCGGGCGCGACGATCTTGTCCTCGTCCAGAAACATGATGATCCCCTTGAAACCGAATAATGCTCAATGGGGAGATGAAAGCCGGGGTTGTGGACTTCTCGGCGACCGAATTGCGGCTTGGTGCGGCATTTATCGTGGCGATATCGTGATTTTTCGGCTTTCGGCCGCATCGGTCGAAGGCGGCTCGGTCTGCGACGGGTCGGGCGGGATCGCTTTAGACCTTGCGCCGGCAGGCTCAGGAGGTGCTGCCCCGCTTTCCGAAGACGCGTCCGGGGCGGGTGGGATTGGGTTGGGCGGCGGCCGGTCGCGCGCCCGTGGCGCGCCATGGCTGTGTTCCACCGGCGGATGGCGCATCATCCGCAGTCGGGGAAAAGGATGCTTCGGGAAACATTTCGTTGAAATTGGTGGGCGCCAGTTCGGGACGGGCGAGGGCATAGCCTTGAAGAAGCGTAACGCCGAGATCGGAGCAGAGCTCGACCTGCCAACCTTCCTCCAGCCTCTCGAAGATGGGGTCGATGCCGTCGTCCCTCAATTGTCGGACAATGACCTTCAGAAGCGCGAAGCCGGCCGTATTGTGCATGTAGTCGCGCACCCAATCGCCATCGAAGCGCACGAAGTCGGGCTTGTGCCGGCGAACGACCTCTACGCTGGTTTCGCTCGCTTCGTAGTTGGAAATGGAGATGCGGAAGCCGGCCTGCCGCAACTGACGGATGGCGTTGGCGATCAGCCTGCTCTCGCCGGCGTTGGCGTTGATGTCGCAGACGATCCTGTCGGGTTGCAGCGCCACCTCGTGGCCGGCAAGGCGTATGCGGTCGAGTTCCAGGCGCATCGCCGCCGGCTCGATATAGAGTTGCGGCTGGAAGCTGACAAAAACACCGGAACGGGCGCGGTTGAGGCTTCCGACGTTGAGGATATGGATGCTTCTGAGCAGGCTGTCGACGGATGCCAGATCCTGTGGCTCGACGAGGGGAAAGAATTGCGACGGCGGATAGGGTTCCTCGTTGCGTTCGGCGCGCACGAGGCCCTGGAAGGCATAGACGTCGAGAACATCGTCGGAAATGCGCCGGAAAATCGGTTGCAGCGCCGAGCGCAGCACGAAGGGGCCGTAGGCGGTCGACCATGCGCCCGTCATATGCACGAGACGGCTGTAGATGCTGGTCTGGCCCATTCTTCCTTCCGCTCTCCTTCTCAACCCTCGGTGGGTGCGAATTCTACCCTGCAAGACTTACCTGAATATTAAGAAAATCTTAAAAAGCGAAAACGTCGCGGTTTGTGCCGTGCGGGCCGCTTTCCGCTTGAAACGCAGCGACTCTTTCGCCATAGAACTTGAACCTGGGGCCTTGGCCGATCGAGGTTCCTTCGTTCAACAGCTTCAGGACAATCACAATGGCATTTCTCGCCGACGCTCTTTCCCGTGTAAAGCCTTCCGCAACTATCGCAGTCTCGCAGAAAGCACGCGACCTGAAGGCAAAGGGACGTGACGTCATTGGCCTCGGTGCAGGTGAACCGGACTTCGATACCCCCGATAACGTCAAGAAGGCCGCTATCGACGCGATCAATCGCGGCGAAACGAAATACACGCCGGTTTCGGGCATTCCGGAACTGCGCAAGGCGATTGCGGCGAAGTTCAAGCGCGAGAACGGGCTTGACTACGACTGGCAGCAGACGATCGTCGGCACCGGCGGCAAGCAGATTCTTTTCAACGCCTTCATGGCAACGCTTAACCCGGGCGATGAAGTCGTCATTCCGGCGCCCTACTGGGTTTCCTACCCGGAGATGGTGGCGCTTTGCGGCGGTACCCCGGTCTTCGTTTCGACGAAGCAGGAAAACAACTTCAAGCTGACGGCTGAAGAACTCGAAAGCGTCATCACGCCGAAGACCAAGTGGTTCGTCTTCAACTCGCCGTCGAACCCGACCGGTGCCGCCTATAGCGCGGACGAACTGAAGGCACTGACCGACGTTCTGCTCAGGCATCCGCATGTCTGGATCCTGACCGACGACATGTATGAGCACCTGACCTTCGGCGATTTCAAGTTCGCGACCCCGGTTGAGGTCGAGCCGAAACTCTATGACCGCACGCTGACCATGAACGGCGTATCGAAGGCCTATGCGATGACCGGTTGGCGTATCGGTTATGCTGCCGGACCGCTCCAGCTCATCAAGGCGATGGACATGATCCAGGGCCAGCAGACCTCGGGTGCTTCCTCGATCGCCCAGTGGGCCGCCGTCGAAGCTCTCAACGGTCCGCAGGATTTCGTTGCGAAGAACAAGGCCATCTTCGAAGCCCGTCGCGACCTCGTCGTGTCGATGCTCAACCAGGCGACCGGCATCAAGTGCCCGAAGCCGGAAGGCGCCTTCTACGTCTACCCGTCCTGCGCCGGCCTGATCGGCAAGACAGCGCCGTCGGGCAAGGTGATCGAAACCGACGAGGACTTCGTGTCCGAACTGTTGGAGGCCGAGGGCGTTGCCGTCGTGCATGGCTCGGCTTTCGGTCTCGGCCCGAACTTCCGCATTTCCTACGCGACTTCGGAGGAACTGCTCGAGGAAGCCTGCAAGCGCATCCAGCGTTTCTGCGCGGCCTGCAAGTAAGCCTTCAATCGTCTTTCCTTGAAAAGAAAGGGCGGAACCTTCGGGTTCCGCCCTTTTGTTTCTGTGGTCAGCCTGACCGGCCGGCTGGCGATCACCTGGCCGGTTGGGTGGCCGGGACGCCGAACAGCTTTTCCCGTTCGCGATAGATGGCCGGGAGGCTCAGAAGAGCCAGCGATCCGATTGCAACGATCGTCTTGGTCAACTGCGAGAGTTCGCCCACGCGGCCGTCGACATAGAAGACGAGATAGGCGATCAGGACGTGCCAGACGTAGATCTGCAATGAATGACGGCCGAGGAGCTGCAGATAGCTCAGCGAGAACACGCCCGTCAGCACGGATGCGATCTTGCGAACGATGGGGTTGACGTGGCGAGGACCTGCGATCAGCAACCACGACAGCCCGTATGCTGCGGCGGCGAAGTTCACCAGGTAGACGAGGCCGAAATCGGCGCGCACCTCCATCATGCCGAATTTCTCCAGCACGACGCCGGGCATCAGTTCGTGAGCCGTGAGGATTCGCAGCGGCAGGAAAAACAGGCAAACCGCCAGCGCCATCTTCGCCAGGAAAGTGTCTTCGGGATTGAAGACCTGCTTCCAGTCGATGCGCTTCATCGAGGTGAGGCTGCCGGCGACCACACCTGCGAAAAAGACGATCTGCCAGCCGAGCAGATTGAAGCTTGCGCGCAGGCCCTCCTTGTCCGGTGCGCCGGCCAGCCATTCATTGAGCGGATAGGTCAGGGCCCTGTGCAGACCGAGCTGGCCGGCAAGCCAGATAAGCAGGGAGGCGATGGCAACCGCAGCCCAGCGTCCGTTTATGCAGAGCCAGATGACCATCGGGGAGAGGGCCAAATAGATGATGTATTGCGGCAGGATATCCATGAAGGTCGGCTGAAAGAGGAAGGCGCCGATCGCGGAGAGCCTTGCGACATTGTCGAGGTGGGTGCCGCCGAGCCAGTTCTGCCATATGCCGGCTGCGCCGGGCAGCACCAGTTGCAGGACGAGGATGGCAAGCACCACCCCCATGGCATAACGATAGAGTTCAAGCGCGCGGGACCAGACGCGGTCACGGCCGACGGCATAACCGTCCTTCATCATCTTTCGCGCATAGACCATGCCGGTCAGCAGACCGGACAGAAATACGAATCCCTGGGCATCCTCCACGAATGCGAGATTGCGATGGTTGATTTGAACGAGCCACAGCCCGCCCGTGAAGACCAGATGGTTGATTAGCATGAAGACAAGGAAATAACCCCGCATGCCATCGATGACGTCCAATCTCTTCAAGGTTTGGCTCCCGAGTTTGCCCCCCGGTGACCTGGGCGAGCGTTCTTGCCTTACATCTTGTTGACAATGGGGCGAGCCACTGAGCTTGGTGTGGACCGCCTGAGTGGGAACGGCGATGGCGGGCAAAGGTTCCGGCCTGGAAAGCCTGCGGGTACAGGTTTCCTTGCGCCTCTTTCGCTTACCTGCGGCACGGCGTCGCGCTTCGTGCGGCGGCGATTTGATGTTTCAGGCGCTTGGTGTGATAATGCAGCCGGTTGGAAGGAGGCTAGAATGGTCAAGATCGTATACGAGATCGTTCCCCATGACGGCGGCTGGGCCTATAAGCTCGGAGATGTCTATTCCGAGACCTTTGCCAGTCACGACGAAGCGCTGGAGGCGGCCCGTATCGTCATGCAGGAGCAGCAGGTCGGCGACGAACCCGTCGAGATCAGCTATCAGGATGAAAAGGGCAAATGGCGCGAGGAGTATTCCGACGGCGGCGATCGCCCTGAGGTCGAGATCGTCGATCCCCATCAGGCGAATTCTTCCATCTAGCCGACAGGGCGCGTGCCGATCGATTGGGAAAAGCGGATCAGATAGCCGTCGGGGTCCTGCACGAGGAATTCCCGCGAGCCGCTTTCGTGAGTCTCTCCAATTCGATACCAGCTTTCGCTCACATCTTCGAAGAGCGGCCAATCGTGTTTGCGCAAGGCTTCCAGTATCGGTTCGAGATCGTCCGTGGCGATCTGGAAGTTGATGCCTCGTCCGAAGGGTCTCTCCAGCGTTCCCGTCTTCCAGTTGCCGTTGATCTGGCAGAGCATGATCTGGGCGCCCTGACGTTCGAGGTAGGCAAACCTGGCGGCCGGGCGGTCATAGGCGATGCGAAAGCCGAGGCCATCGCACCAGAAGTTCAGGCTTGCCTCGATGCTCGTGACATCGAGTTCCGGGACGAGGGGCGCAAATCCCCCGGTCGGCCGACTGCCGGTTCCCGCAGATGCGTCCCGTTCGGCGCGTGTCAGTTCGGTCATTCCTGCATTCCTATCGATCGATATAGTCCAGCAAACCCCGGACCAGCGCATCGAAGGCGACGCGGCAGCGCGGAGCGGTCTTCAGGCTTTCGTGCATCACGACATATGTATCGAGTGACAGGCCCAAGGCACCGGGCAGGACCGGCACGAGATCCGAAAAACGTTTCGCAAGCCCGTCCTGACACATGCCGATGCCTGCACCGGCCCGGATGGCCGCGAATTGGGCAATGTTGCTATCGGTGCGGAAGGAGAAATGCGTGTCGGCCAGATCAGGCCGTTCGGCGAGAATCGCGCGGATATAGGCGAGCTTCCGGTCGAAACCGATCAGCCTGTGCTGCCTGAGTTCGGTGAGCGACTTTGGTACGCCATGCCGCTCGAGATAGCGGCGATGCGCGTAGAAACCGAGCGGAATGCGGCCTACTCGGCGGGAGAGCAGGGCATCCTGTTGGGGCTCGACCATGCGTATGGCAATGTCGGCGGCCTGATTGAGCAGATCCTCGACCTCGTCGGATGCTGACAGTTCTATGTCGAGACCGGGATGGGCCTCATGCAGGTCTGCCAGGATCGGCGGAAGCACCTCTATGCCGATCACTTCGCTGGCGCTGATACGCACGGTGCCCGTCACCGCATCGGATCGCCCGGAGGCGGCTCGCTCCAGCGCCGCCGCCGTCGCCGCCATGGCTTCGGCATGGGGACGCATCTGCCGGGCGGTTTCCGTCGGCAGCAGGCCTTTCGGTGTGCGCAGGAAGAGAGGGCCGCCCCCGGCCTGTTCCAGCGCGTCGATATGACGGCCGACCGTCGGCTGTGTCAGACCGAGTTCTCGTGCGGCGGCGGACAGCGATCCCTCGCGCAGAACCGCGAGGAAGGTCCGGTAATAATCCCAGGTCAATTCAGTGCTCATGCATTAATGTATAGCAATTAAAGAAATTCTGGCAATTTCGTATATCTCTGACGTGTCGGATACTCCTTGCATCGAAACGAAGGAGTTCAGGCCATGACAGAGACAGCAGTTATTCATCCTCCCGTCGTACTGGTTCTCGGCGTCACTGGTGGCGTCGGCGGTGCGGTCGCCGCAAAGCTCGTGGAGCGGGGCTATCGTGTTCGAGCCATGCATCGGCGCGCGGCCGAGATGCAGTCAAGGATGCCGCAATATGAGTGGGTAGAAGGAGATGCCATGAGCCCTCCCGACGTGATGGGGGCTGCCGAGGGCGCAGGCCTCATCGTCCATGGCGTCAACCCGCCCGGTTATCGCAACTGGGGCAAGCTTGTGCTGCCGATGATCGACAGCACGATTGCCGCCGCGAAACGCCACGGCGCCCGTATCCTGATGCCGGGGACGGTCTATAATTTCGGGCCGGACAGTTTTCCGCTGGTTCGCGAAGATAGTCCCCAGCATCCGGTGACCCGCAAGGGGCGGATCCGGGTCGAGCTCGAGCGCCGGCTGGAAGCTGCGGCCGCCGATGGCGTTCCGGTGCTGATCGTGCGGGCGGGTGATTTCTTCGGTCCCGGAGCCGGCAACAACTGGTTTGCGCAGGGTGTCATCAAACCGGGTGTGCCGGTTGCCTCGATCACCAATCCGTCATCCCCCGGCGTCGGGCACCAGTGGGCCTATCTTCCGGATGTCGCGGAGACCATGGTGCGGCTGCTGGAGCATGCCGACCGATTGCCGACCTTCGCACGCTTTCACATGGCGGGTTTCCTGGATCGCGACGGGACGGAGTTGGCGCAATCCATTCGCCGCGTCACGGGCCGGCCGGATCTCAAGGTGAAGCGTTTCCCCTGGTTCGCGGTTGCTCTTGCTTCCCCCTTCGCGCCGCTCTTTCGTGAGCTCCTGGAAATGCGCTATCTCTGGAGGCAGGAGGTGACGATGGACAATCGCCGTCTTGTCGAATTTCTCGGGGAAGAGCCGCAGACTCCCATCGACGAGGCCGTTGCCGCCACCCTTGCGAGCCTTGGCTGCCTTCCCGAGCGGACAGGCGGGGCATCCCGAACTGACGGGCCGACGGGCTCGATATCAATCTCCTCGGCAGGGAGGGCAGCATGAGTGTGGGGGTAGAGGTTAAGTCCGCTCCCGCGAGCCTCGTCTTCACCGGCATGGCGATCCTCACCAGTGCGGGTATCGGTAGCCAGTTCTACCTCGCAGGCATGGCGATCTTCGGTGGAGGGGTTAACTGGGATGTGCATCGCATCGTCGGCAGCGTCATCGTCCTGCCTATCCTTGCGATGCTGACGCAGGCATTCGTGTCTCCTCGACTGATTGCCGTTCGTGAGCTGACGGCATTGCTGGCGACGAGTTATCTCTTGCAGATCGCTGTGGTCGTGGTGGGGCAGGAAGTCGATATGCCACTGGTGGCGGCGCTGCACCCCGCGAATGGCGCGCTGATGTTCGGAATATCGGGGCGCCTGGCCTTTCGCAGCTTGAGATAGGCGGGCTTCACCAGAAGAAAATGCCCCGCGCAGGCGGGGCATTCATGTCTTGCGGAACGCTCAAGCGGAAAGTGCAAGCGTCGGATAGTTGGTATAGCCTTCCGCGCCGCCGCCATAGAAGGTGTTGCGGTCTGCTTCGTTGAGCGGTGCATTCTCCTTAAGCCGGCGAACGAGGTCCGGGTTGGAGATGAAGAGCTTGCCGAAGGCCACCATGTCGGCACGGCCGGATTCGACCGCCTCGATCGCCATGTCACGGTCATAGCCGTTGTTGACGATCCACACGGCCTTGCCGCCCTTGGCGCGGTAGGCGGCCTTCAACCCAGCCCAGTCGAAGGGCAGGTTGTCGCGCGGGCCGCCGGTCGCACCTTCGATCACATGGATGAAGGCAAGGTCATAGGCGGCGAGCTTTTCCACCAGATGGTTGAAGAGAGGCTGCGGATCCGGATCGGATGCATCGTTTGCCGGGGTGACCGGAGAAATGCGGATGCCTGTGCGCTCGGCGCCGATTTCGTCGACGATCGTCTTGACCACTTCGAGCGCGAAGCGCGTGCGGTTTTCAATCGAGCCGCCATAGCCGTCCGTGCGGTGGTTGGTGTCCGCGCGCAGGAACTGGTCGATCAGGTAGCCGTTCGCGGCATGAATCTCGACGGCGTCGAAGCCGGCCTCGACCGCCGCACGGGCCGCACGGCGATAATCCTCGAGAATGCCGGGGATTTCGGAAAGTTCGAGAGCGCGAGGCTCCGAGGTATCGACGAAAGCGCCGGTACCGTCATCGTTGATGATGTAGGTCTTCGATTTCGCACGGATGGCCGAAGGAGCGACGGGCGCCGCGCCGCCGGGCTGTAGCGTCGTGTGGGAGACACGACCGACATGCCAGAGCTGGACGGCGATCTTGCCGCCGGCGGAATGCACCGCGGCGGTCACGCGCTTCCAGCCTTCGACGGCTTCCGGGAGGTAGAGACCGGGCACCTGGGCATAGCCCTGGCCCTGCTGGGTGATCGGCGTGCCCTCGGTGATGATGAGACCCGCCGAAGCGCGCTGTTCGTAATAGGTGACGTTGAGATCGTTCGGAACGGCTCCCGGCGAGCGGTTGCGGGTCAGCGGTGCCATCGCGATGCGATTGGAAAGCGTGGTGCGGCCGAGTGTGACCGGATCAAAAAGGCTAGGCATGAAACCTCTCTAAATTTCCAGATTATCCAATGGCGGGTGGGAGGAGCAGCATTGGGATCTTAGATCTGGTGTCTCAGATCGTCGTGTTCAAGGTATCGAGGAGCTTGCCGATCGCCTCTTCGTTGCGGCGATAGAATACCCACTGGCCGATACGGGTGGAGATAACAAGGCCCGCTCTCTGCAGGGTCGCGAGGTGGGCGGAGACTGTCGATTGCGAGAGGCCGCAGCGTTCAAACTGTCCCGCGCTGACCCCCATATCAAAGGACTGAGACTGGTCGGGGAAATGGACTTCGGGTTGCTTCATCCACACCAGCATTTCGATCCTCGTCGGATGTGCAAGCGCTTTGAGGCCCTCGTGAAGATCCATATACCGTTGTTCCGATTCCGTTCGTGCGTTTCAAATAGGCCATGAAAACGGAGCGTCAATTCAAACGGATGTCAACTCGTTCCCGAAACCGACGCATTGAGGATACGGTTACCGATCCTTTCCGCGTTGCTTCTCCCTTGCGGTGCTCTCCGGACAAAAAAAGAGGGCCGCCGGATTGCTCCAGGGCCCTTTGAAGTGTGAAGGTCAAAAACCTCCAGAGGGGAACAGCTGCTGCGGTGGAACTGGGAGGAAAGCCACCATGTGCATCAGCTGTGTGCGATATGGTGGTTTTTTGTGCAGCGAACAATGCTTTTTTATGCATGTCAGGCATGCGCAATGTGCAGGCCTGCCCTTTCTACCCGTAAAAGCTGCTTAAAAGTTCCAATTTCTGGCCTTTGCGACAATGAAATCGCGGAAGGCCTTCAGCTTTGCGGCGTTCTTCATTTCGTCCGGATAGCAGAAATAGGTGTCGAAGGAGGGGACGTCGGCGTTGGTCACGAGCTGCAGGAGGCCCGGATCCCGTCCCACGATGTAGTCGGGCAGCATGGCTATGCCGATTCCCAGCAGGCAGGCGCGCTTGATCGAGGTCAGGCTGTTGATCTGAAGATGCGGGATTCGCGGATTGTCCGAGGTGCGGCCCGCCACCTCCAGCCAGTTCACATCCAGGAGATAACCAGGAGCCGGCTCGCCGAAGGTGATGATGCGGTGGTTGTCGAGATCCTCGATCGATTGCGGTTCGCCATAGCGGTTGATGTAGGATGGTGCCGCATAAACATGCATGTGCACCGTGAAGAGCTTGCGCTGGATGAGGTCCGATTGCTGCGGCTGGCGCAGGCGAATGGCGCAGTCGGCATGGCGCATGTTCACGTCCAGCTCCTCGTTGTCGAGGATAAGCTGGATCGACATGTCCGGGTAAAGCTGCAGGAATTCCTGGACCTTGTCCGTGAGCCAGCCCTGGCCAAGGCCAACGGTCGTCGTCACGCGGAGCTTGCCGCTTGGCTTTTCCGTCGTCTCGGTAAGCTGCATCTTGACCGTTTCGAGCTTCAGCAGCACGTCATGGGCGGTGCGATAGAGCAATTCGCCCTGCTCGGTGAGGATAAGGCCGCGCGCATGGCGATGGAACAGCTTGACGCCGATATCCTGTTCCAGCGCGCTGACCTGGCGGCTGATCGCCGACTGGGAAAGATGCAGTTTGTCGGCCGCATGGGTAAACGACCCAGCTTCTGCAGCCGCATGAAAAATGCGCAACTTGTCCCAGTCCAACGGCATGCTGCCCCCTCTCATGACCATCACTCCGCGGCTTCGGCCTGTACCGGCTGGGCGCCCAGGAAGCGCTCGGCCTCGAGCGCGGCCATGCAGCCCATGCCGGCTGCGGTGATTGCCTGCCTGTAGATGTCGTCAGTGACGTCGCCGGCGGCAAAGACACCCGGCACATCCGTGGCCGTGCTGTCGGGAGCCGTCCAGAGATAGCCGTTCGACTTGAGCTTCAGCTTGCCCTTGAACAGTTCGACGGCCGGTGCGTGACCGATCGCCACGAAGACGCCGTCGATCGGCAGTTCTGTGACCGCTCCCGTCAGCGTGTCGCGCAGCTTCACGCCGCTGACCGACGGTGGCATCGGGGGCTTTGCCGGCGCGCCGGTGATTTCGGCAACCTCGGTGTTCCAGAGAACGCGGATATTGTCCTTGGCGAATAGACGCTCCTGCAGGATCTTTTCCGAGCGGAAGCTGTCGCGGCGGTGCACGACGGTGACGGATTTCGCGATGTGGGAGAGATAGAGCGCCTCTTCCACGGCCGAGTTGCCGCCGCCGACAACGATGACATCCTTGTTGCGATAGAAGAAGCCGTCGCACGTGGCGCAGGCGGAGACGCCGAAGCCCTGGAAATGCTGCTCGCTCTCGATGCCGAGCCACTTGGCCTTGGCGCCGGTGGCGATGATGAGCGTGTCGGCGGTCCATACCGCGCCCGAATCGGTCCGGGCGGTGAAGGGACGGCGGGAGACGTCCACCTCGGTCACCAGGTCATTGACGATCTCGGCGCCGACATGGCTTGCCTGCTTCAGCATCTGCTCCATCAGCCAGGGGCCCTGGATCGGATCGGCGAAGCCGGGATAGTTTTCCACGTCGGTGGTAATCATCAACTGGCCGCCCTGTTCCATGCCGGCGATCAGCACCGGCTTCAGCATGGCACGGGCGGCGTAGATCGCAGCCGTGTATCCGGCCGGGCCTGAGCCGATGATCAACACCTTCGTATGGCGGGCAGTCATGGTAATTCCTTTCAAAGCGGCCAGAGGAGGGAGCGATATAAGCTCACGCGCCACTTCTTTGTAGGTTCATTTATGATTGATCCATGCATTTATTCAAGGTCAGCCTTGCAATACCAACAAGGCAATGCGTCGCACGGTAATTTTTGTGCTCACAGCAGCCAGATTCTTGCGTATTCCACGGGTTCGGCTAGAAAATGCCCATCTGCAAATCACGAAAGGCCATACCCGTGCTGAAAGCCGAGCTGGACGCAATCGATCTTCGAATCCTGCGCGAACTGCAACGGGATGGGAGGATGACCAATGTGGAGCTTTCCGAGCGGGTCGGGATTTCGGCGCCCCCCTGCCTGAGGCGTGTGCGCAAGCTCGAGGAAAGCGGCATCATCGAGGGCTATCACGCCATGCTGAACGCGCCGAAGCTCGGCTTCGACCTCGTGGCCTTCTGCATGATCGGTCTCAAGCACCAGTCGGAGGCCAATCTCAAGGCCTTCGCGGCGGCCACCGAGAGCTGGCCGATGGTGCGTCAGGCCTGGATGGTGAACGGCGACAGCGATTTTCTGCTGCACTGCGTGGCGGAGAATCTGAGCCGGTTTCAGGATTTCGTGATCGAGGTGCTAACCGCCAACGAGCACGTCCACACCGTGCGGACGATGCTGACGATCCGTCAGGTCAAGAAGGTTCCCCTTCTGGAAATCTGAAGCCGGCTGGCTGCTCCCATACCAGGCGTCGTGCAGCCAGTCGACCCTGCCGATCCTGCGGTACCATTTGTGGCCTCCGCCAGCGAGGACCTCACCCATTTTCGGCTGGCCTGCGAACACCACCATTTTCGCGCCTTCCGGCGGGAAGGGATCGCGGAAGTAGCTCGCCAGATTGCGTGGAACGCAGGCGTTCTTGAAGCTTACGCACCATTCCTTCGGCCAGTACTGCAGATGGCCGTGAGCGGCGAGCTGGGCGCTCTGGAACTGCTGGGAGATCTCGTAATGCGCCATGGCCTTGGCGGGGTCGGCCAGGTAGGCGTCGAGGACGTAGCTGTGGGCGCCGATCTCGTAGCGGAAGACGGAACTGTTGCCGACCGAATGCAGGAAGCGGTCGCGGGCCGGGTTGATGCGGCGGAGCGGCTTGGGGCGGAAAAGCTCGTCGTCGCGGATGATGAGGAATGTCCCGGGATGGGTGAAGAACGGCTCGAGGTCGGCCATGACGACCAGATCGAGATCGAGGAAGAGCGTGGTGCCCTTGAGGTCGGCGAGATCGCGGCGGAAGAGCGCAAGCTTGCGCCAGCGTCGGTCGCCATGACCGGCGGGAAGGTCCAGTTCCGGCAGAGGAAAGGTTTCGATGCCCGCCTCAAGGCCGGTCGTGTCGTCCGTGAAGCAGACGAAGCGGTGGGGGCGGCGGAGATGGCGGGCGACGCCGCGTTTCAGGTTGTTGACGTATTCGGGACCGTAGAGCGTTCCCCATTTCATGCAAACCACATTGACTGAAGGGGTGGGTGTGGTTTGCATGTTCATGGCTAATACGGGCCTTCCCTGACCGGTTTTCTCTCCGCCCGGTCCTCATGACCCGGACGTTCGGCGAATTCTCTCAGGAACAGGCTGTGCTGGTCGCTACCCTCCGCGCGTTGGCGAAGAGCCTCCATCATGGCCGCGTCCGCATTGTTGCGGTCGCCCCTGAGCAGGAAGACGTTGTAAATGTATCTTATGACGGTCGTACGAAGGTTCGCGTCGGGCTGCCAGTCCTTCAACCTTTCGAAGGCTGAAGCCAGTTCCCCGTCATCGCCGGCATGCAGCACGAGGCCGTCGACGTTGTAGGGCGCGTTGCCGATGGTGATGACCTTCTTGCCGAGGAACACGCTTTCGAGGCCGACCGTCGAATTCATCACGATCACCGCGTCGGCGCCTTCGATCAGGCCGCGCGTCTCGTTATGGTTGGCGAAATGAATGCGGGCGTGAGGCTTGACGTGGCCGCGGATCGACAGCGGAAAGCTCGGATGCTCCTTGATGACGAAGTGCACGTCCGGCTGGCGGTCGGCGAGGCGGGCGATCACCTCGTAGAAATGCACCATGTCCCTGATCCAGGGCGAATGGGCGAGCACCTGCATGTCGCTCGGCACCTGGAAGGGAACGAAGACATAGGACGGCGGCAGGGAAACCGTTTTCGATCCCTTCTGCTTGCTCTGTCGGCGCACCAGATCCGCGGGCATGTCCTTGCCGATGCGATCTTCCACCATGCGATAGAAGGCGGGATCGCGGGGGAGGGTGCTGTCGTAGTTGATGCCCTTGCGGTCATATTGCAGCATCTTCGGGAAGAAGCCGAGTTCCATGACCAGCCGTTCGCGCCCGAGCGCCTTGCTGACCTCCAGCGTCAGGGCATCCGGCATCAGGAAGCCGTTGAAGACCAGGGCCCGGGCTTCGGGATGTTCATCGAAACGGAGCTTGAGCAGTGCGGCGGGGATGCGTGCGCGGGGCAGGACCATCGCCCGGTAGATGGCGGCGACCAGAGGGTTGGAATAGAACCAGCCGAAACGGATGCGCCGACGGATCAGGTTGCGCTCGACGACAGGCCTGAGATCGACAACCTCGTCGCGGCCGGCAATGGTTGCCAGCAGGCCGCCGAACCCCTTGAGGCGCACGAGTTCGCGGATGGTGTCGACAAGCTTCAGCGGAACCAGTTCAAGTCTGCCGTCAGACGCCTTGCGGATACCGTTCAGATGCTTGCTGTGACCGATGAACTCCACCTTGGTCATGGTGTCGCCTTGTCGTGCCCGAGGAGGCGATCGTAAACCTTCTCCAGGCCACCCACCTCGTTCTCCAGGGCGAAATTGTCGAGTACGTGCTGGCGGCTGACACGGCCCGCCTCCTCGGCTGCGGCTGGCGAGGCGAGGTAGACACGGATGGCGTCGCGCAGCGCCTCGTAGTTTCCGGCGGGCACCACCTTGCCGGTGACGTCTTCGACGATCATTTCCGCATAGGCACCGGCGTCGCTGGTCACGGCCGCGGTGCCGGAGGCCATGGATTCGAGAGGCGTCAGGCCGAAGCCTTCGTTGCGGGAAGGGGCAACGTAGAGCGAGAGCCGGCGGTACCACGGCTTGATGTCGTCGACTTCACCGAGGAAGACGATGCGCGACGAAAGGCCGGCAGCAGCGATATCGGCCTTCAGCCTGTCGGCAAAGCCTTGATGCTCGGCGGTGACACGACCGCTGATGACCGCGGTCCAGTCGGGAAATTCCGGCAGGAGTTCGATCATCGCGCGGACGAAGAGATCCGTGCCCTTCTGATGGCGGACCCGGCCGAAGCAACCGACGAGATGGCGTCCGGGGAGGCCGGTTGCGGCGATGGTGTCCGATACATCCTCGCCCGGATGAAAGAGCTCGGTATCGACGCCATGGCGGATGACCGTATGCGGCACGAGGAGAAACGAGCCGGAGCGCGCGCTGGTTGCGACCACCGCATCCATCTTGGAGATCAGCCAGCGGGTATAGCCCGTGTGCCGGCGTTGCGCGGCGGAGGTGAAGAGCAGTTTCAGCGGCATGCGGAAAACGTCGCGCAGAACGATGCCGAACAGCATCTCGTTGTTGCGCCGGGCATGCCAGACGCGAACGGGCGCACCCTTCGGCGCGCGCCAGAGGGCGGGCAATTGCCGCCAGCGCATCTTCGGCAGATGATCGGGAAGGCCGGGGCCAAGCGTGGCGATGCCCCGCCCGTGACGGCTCTGGGCCGGCACGAGTTGGATCACCGTTGATGTCACGCCAGAGAGGCGCCGCTTGAAATGTGGCGCGATCACAGTGATATCGGCTGGAGAAAGCAAGGGAGGCCTTCCGGTTCGCGTCAGCCCCAGGCGACGGCGAGAATCTCGTAAGCCTTCGAGCCGCCGGGAGCGACGACTTCGATGTTGTCGCCGACTTCCTTGCCGATGAGGGCGCGTGCGATCGGCGAGGAGATCGAAATGCGACCAGCCTTCACATCGGCTTCCTGATCGCCGACGATCTGGTAGGTCTTTTCCTCTTCCGTGTCCTCGTCGACCAGCTTCACGGTCGCGCCGAACTTGATCTTGGAGCCGGACATCTTGGAGAGGTCGATGACCTCTGCGCGCGCAATCAGATCCTCGAGCTCGCCGATGCGGCCCTCGTTGTGGCTCTGCGCTTCCTTGGCAGCGTGATATTCGGCGTTTTCGGAAAGGTCGCCGTGGGCGCGCGCTTCCGCGATGGCGTCGATGATGCGCGGGCGTTCCTCCTGTTGACGCCAGCGCAGCTCCTCCTGAAGCTTGGCGTAACCGTTCTGCGTCATCGGAACCTTTTCAACCATTTCGTCTTCCTCTGCTTTTCATGTCCGCAAGGGGCGCACACAAAAGAAAAACAGGCTCCGAAGCGAAGCTACGGAACCATGTCTCAAATCAACGTTAAATTGGACTATAACAGATTGAAGACGGAAATTTCCAGAGGTTTGTGCGGCAGTGCAGGCTTTGCCGCTCTGCCCGGCCGTTTCGCGTAAGCTGCGGCGACCCGCTCTTACGGCTCTATGCGATAGTGGCCCGGCAGGTTCAAAGGCTTGTAGGGGGCGCCGGCCGGAGCGCCTTTCAGCCGGGCTTCCACCGATGCATGGATCAGTGCGTCTTCGGGAATGAAGCGTGGATCGGACAGCGGAAGATAGATGCCGCCGCCCTTGCCGCCGCGCCGCCAGGAGGAGGAGGGTACCCTGCGCGGGACGAGCTCGACGAGACGCCATGCCGGGTTCATCGAATCGTGCGGCTCCGTCATCGCGTCGGGTTCGACATAGTGCTTTTCGGGATTCTTGCCGAGCACCACTTCGTTCACCGTTCGGGTGGAGTAATCGAGGCCCATCGCCTTGGTCTCCCGGATCATCCAGGCAAGCGGCACCTTGATGAGCGCGCTCTGATCTTCCGGATAGCCGCCGCCGACGTCGCCGTGCACGCCGGCGAACCATACCTCCTTGACGTTCTGCGGCTCGACGGGCCGGTTTTCCGGCGGACGGAAGGGACTGCCCCAGAACGGCTGATCAGAAGGCCAGAGTTCCGGCCGGAACATCGTCCGCCGCTCGTCGATGGCGACGGCGTGGCGCACATGACGGACGCTCGGATTGCGGTTGGTGAAGGGATGCGTCTTGAACTGAAGGCCCACCTTGCCGGGTTCGATGACGGAGGCGACAGTATCGAAGAGCCCGAGCAGCTCGATTGTCGGCCGAATGCCTTTCAGCGTCCGTTCGTAAAGCCGCATGTCGGCGAAGGCGGATGGCGCGCCGCCGCCCTCCGGCGACGATGTCGCGGGCGAAGGAGCCTGATGGTCCGGAATGCCCTTGTAGGTCCGATAGGCGTAGTCGACCAGATTGAGATGTTCACGGCGTATTAGGCCGAGGCTGTGAATGAAGCCGGCCAGCACTCGCGCGGTGTAGGCGCCTCGGCTGAAGCCGAAGATGAAGATGCGGTCGTTCTCGCCAATCCTCTTGCCGTCCTTATCGCGAGGAGCGGCCTCGTAGTTCTCGACAATGAAGCGGTAGGCCTGCTTGACGTTGGAATCGATGCCCCAGCCGGTGGCCAGTCCCCAGACTTCCACGGTCTTGCGCCATGCACGCGACCAAGCGTCATCGGCGCCGAAGGTTCCCACGCCCGGATCGTAATAGACGAGTTGCCGCTCGGTTCGTCTCAGGGTGCCGAAGAGGCGCAGAATATTGGTGCGGTCCGCCGCTATTTCGTTCGATGTGCCGTCGAAGAGAAGAACGATGTTCTTGCCCATGCCGCGCATTCCCCACCGCTTTGCCGGACCATACCAGATTGACCGTCCCGGTTCAATTTGCGGTTGAGGTGTCGGGCGGTTCAGTGGGTCGAGGCGTTTTCCGGCACGGGATTGAGGTTGTAGACGCTGCGGGCGAGGACTGCGAGCAGCACCAGCGTCACTGCGGCGACCAGGCAGGATGCGGCGAAGCCGAGCGAAAAACTGCTGCGGGCAAGGTCGAGCCACGGCGCCGGGCCGTCGATGCCTCGGGCGGCGTCAACGGCTCCGGCGAGCGTCGTGCGGCCTGCCTCCGCCCTCTCGGCGGAGAGGCCGCCGAAATCCACGCCCGTCATCGCAAAGCGGTAGATGACGCTGCCGAGGCTGCCCAGCAGCGCGACGCCGAGCGCTCCGCCGAACTCGGCGCTGGTCTCCGAGATCGCCGATGCCGCGCCGGCGCGTTCCGGCGGGGCTGAGCCAACGATCAATCCCGTTGTGGTCAGTATGACCGGCACGAAGCCAAGGGCGATCAGGGCGCTGGAGCCCAGAACGCCGAACAGGCTCTCATGATAGGCGGCAATCGCCATGATCGCCGCGCCCACGGCATTGACCAGCAGGCCGAGCAGCACCGTCCTGACCGCGCCCAGCCGATTGGTGATGCGATAGGCCTGGAGCGACATGACGGTAAAGACGAGGCCGGGCAGACCGGACCAGAGGGCTGCCTGAAGCGGCGTGAGGCCGACGACAAGCTGCAGATACTGATTCTGGAACAGAAAAATGCCGAAGACGAAGAAAACGCCGGCCAGATTGACGAGCAGGGAGGCCAGAAACGCCGGTATCCGGAACAGCGAAAGATCGATCAGCGGATCGGGAAGGCGGCGTTGCCGCCGCACGAAAAGCGCGCCAAACGTAAGCCCTAAGGCGACAGGCACAAAATAGAAGGGGTCCATGCCGTCGGTAGCGATTTTCTTGAAGCCATAGATGATTGGCAGAACGGTTGCCAGCGAGAGGCCGACGCTCGGCAGGTCGATCCGACCCGCCTCCTCACCGCGATATTCGGGCAGCAGGAAGGGAGCGGCGATGATGAGCACCAGCATGACCGGAACATTGATCAGGAAGACCGATCCCCAGTGGAAGTATTGGAGCAGGACCCCGCCGATCAGCGGGCCGATCAGGCCGCCAAGGGAAAAGGCGGTTCCCCATATGCCGATCGCACGGTTGCGTTCGTTTTCGTTCGCAAACAGATTGACGACCAGCGAGAGGGTTGAAGGCGCGATGGTCGCTCCCGCGACGCCGAGACAGGCGCGGGCGAGAATGAGCATCTGGGCCGTCGTCGAAAATGCTGCAAAGACGGAGGCCGCACCGAAGGCGGCAGCGCCGATCAGCAGCACCTTGCGGCGGCCGATGCGGTCGCCGAGCGTGCCCATCGTCACGAGGAAGCCCGCCACCATGAAGCCGTAGATATCGTTGATCCAGAGAAGTTCGGCGGCCGAGGGATCGAGATCGGTGGTGATCGCGGGCATGGCCAGGAACAGCACGGACAGGTCCATGGAATAGATCAGACAGGCGATCGAAAGGATGCCAAGTCCGATCCATTCACGACGTCCAGCGGTTTCGGGGACGTTGCCGGTGTCATTCATGAGAAGTCCTCCGCGACTCGGGACGCAGATATTTGCCTTCTCCGGGTAAATAGACAAATGTCAAATTGTGATGGAACAGCCGGTCTTCCGGCTGTTCCATCGGCATTTCAGAAGTAGCTCTGCAGCGGACGAACTTCGAGTTGCCCCTTCTTCAGGGCCTCGATGGCCTGTGCGGCGGCGAGCGCGCCTGCCATCGTGGTGTAATAGGGCACCTTCTGCATCAGGGCGGCGCGGCGCAGCGACTTGGAGTCCGAAATCGCCTTGTTTCCGTCGGTCGTATTGAAGACGAGCTGGACCTGCCGGTTGCGGATGGCGTCCTCGATATGCGGACGGCCTTCCAGCACCTTGTTGATCTTGACCGCCTCGATGCCGTGCTCGGCGAGGAAACGCTGGGTGCCGCCGGTCGCCAGAACCTTGAAGCCGATTCCCGTCAGCAGGCGCACGGCCGGCAGGACGCGCTCCTTGTCTTCGTCGCGGACGGATACGAAGACCGTTCCCTCGCGCGGCAGCTCGACGCCGGCACCGAGCTGGCTCTTGGCAAAGGCGAGCGCGAAATCGGTATCGAGGCCGATCACTTCGCCGGTCGAACGCATTTCCGGACCGAGCAGTGTGTCGACGCCGGGGAAGCGGGCGAACGGGAAGACGGCTTCCTTGACGGCGATGTGCTTGAGGTTGCGCGGGTCCGGCTTCTTGCCATAGGCGGCAATCGCGGCGTCCAGCTTTTCGCCGGCCATGATGCGGGCGGCGATCTTGGCGATCGGCGCGCCGATGGTCTTGGCGACGAAAGGCACGGTGCGCGAGGCGCGCGGGTTGACTTCGAGCACGTAGATCGTGCCGTCCTTGATGGCGTACTGGACATTCATCAGGCCGCCGACGTTCAGCGCCTTCGCCATTGCCTTGGTCTGGCGTTCGAGTTCGTCGAGAAGCTCGGGGCTGAACGAACGCGAGGGCAGCGAGCAGGCCGAATCGCCCGAGTGAATGCCGGCCTCCTCGATATGCTCCATGATGCCGGAGACGAAGACGGTTTCGCCGTCGCTCAGCGCATCGACATCCACCTCGATGGCATTGGTCAGGTAGCTGTCAAACAGAAGCGGATTCTTGCCGAGCAGGGTGTTGATCTGTCCGGTCTTGTCGTTCGGATAGCGCTGCTTGATGTCTTCCGGAACGAGGCCCGGAACGGTGTCCAGCAGGTAGGTCTGCAGCATGCTCTCATTGTGGATGATCTGCATGGCGCGGCCGCCGAGAACATAGGACGGGCGCACGACCAGCGGGAAGCCGATCTCGGCGGCGACCAGGCGGGCCTGCTCGACCGAGTAGGCGATGCCGTTGTTGGGCTGCGTGAGATCGAGCTTCATCAGCAGCTTCTGGAAGCGGTCGCGGTCTTCGGCGAGGTCGATCGCATCCGGAGCGGTGCCGAGGATCGGTATGCCGTTCTTTTCCAGCGCTTCGGCGAGCTTCAGCGGGGTCTGGCCGCCGAACTGGACGATGACGCCGACGAGCGTGCCGTTTTCCTGCTCAGCGCGCATGATCTCGATCACGTCTTCGGCCGTCAGCGGCTCGAAGTAGAGGCGGTCGGAGGTGTCGTAGTCGGTCGAGACCGTTTCCGGGTTGCAGTTGACCATGATCGCTTCATAGCCGGCATCCTTCAGGGCGAAGGCGGCGTGGCAGCAGCAATAGTCGAACTCGATACCCTGGCCGATGCGGTTCGGGCCACCGCCGAGGATCACGACCTTCTTGCGGTCGGAAACCTGCGCTTCCGAGCGGGCAGCCCCGACGAAGGGCGTTTCATAGGTCGAATACATATAGGCGGTCGGCGAGGCAAACTCGGCAGCGCAGGTATCGATGCGCTTGTAGACCGGGCGTACGTTCAGTCTGTTGCGCAGTTCGGCGACTTCCTTCGGGCGCTTGCCGGTGAGGCTTGCGAGACGTGCGTCGGAGAAACCCATGGCCTTCAGCATGCGCAGGTTCTCGGCATCGTCGGGCAGGCCGTGTTCGCGGATGCGGGCTTCCATATCGACGATCGCCTTGAACTGGGCGATGAACCACGGATCGATCTTGCAGCCCTCGTGCACTTCCTCCGGCGACATGCCGAGGCGCAGCGCCTGGGCGACCATGCGAAGGCGGTCCGGCGTTGGTGTTCCGATTGCGGCGCGAATGGCGTTCTTGTCGTCTCCACTGTCGCCATTGGTGCCGAGGCCGGGGATCTCGATCTCATCGAGGCCGGTCAGGCCGGTCTCAAGGCCGCGAAGCGCCTTTTGAAGGGACTCTGCGAAAGTGCGACCGATCGCCATCACTTCGCCGACCGACTTCATGGCGGTGGTCAGCGTCGGCTCGGCGCCGGGGAATTTCTCGAAGGCAAAGCGCGGGATCTTGGTGACGACATAATCGATGGACGGTTCGAACGAAGCCGGGGTGGCGCCGCCGGTGATGTCGTTTTCCAACTCGTCCAGGGTGTAGCCGATGGCGAGCTTGGCTGCGATCTTGGCAATCGGGAAGCCGGTCGCCTTGGAGGCGAGCGCGGAGGAGCGCGAGACGCGCGGGTTCATTTCGATGACGACGAGGCGACCGTCCTTCGGGTTGACGGCGAACTGGACGTTCGAGCCGCCGGTCTCGACGCCGATCTCACGCAGCACCGCGATCGAGGCGTTGCGCATGATCTGGTATTCCTTGTCGGTCAGCGTCAGCGCCGGCGCGACGGTGATGCTATCGCCGGTGTGGACGCCCATCGGATCGATGTTCTCGATCGAGCAGATGATGATGCAGTTGTCCGCCTTGTCGCGAACGACTTCCATCTCATATTCCTTCCATCCGAGCACCGATTCTTCGATCAGCACTTCGGTGGTGGGCGACGCATCCAGACCGCCTGAGACGATGTCGAAGAATTCCGAACGGTTGTAGGCGATGCCGCCGCCGGTGCCGCCCAGCGTGAAGGAGGGACGGATGATGGCCGGCAGGCCGACATGGTCGAGCGCCTGAGCTGCAATTGCCATGGCGTGGGCCATATAGCGCTGCTTGCGGTCGCTTTCGCCGAGGTTCCACTGGTTCTCGAGATTGTCGAGCGCCTTGTCTAGTTCCGCGCCGGAGAGCTTTGCCTTCAACTCGGCGCGCGCCGCTTCGTGGGTCTTGCGGTCGGCATCCTTGATTTCCGTCGCATTCGCCAGCATCGACTTCGGCGTTTCGAGGCCGATCTTCGCCATGGCTTCGCGGAAGAGCGCACGGTCCTCGGCCTTGTCGATGGCGGCGGGCTTGGCGCCGATCATCTCGACGTTATAGCGATCGAGAACGCCCATGCGCTTCAGAGAAAGGGCGGTGTTCAGCGCCGTTTGGCCGCCCATGGTCGGCAGGAGCGCATCCGGGCGTTCCTTGGCAATGATCTTGGCGACGACTTCCGGTGTGATCGGTTCGACATAGGTCGCATCGGCAAGGCCCGGATCGGTCATGATGGTCGCGGGGTTGGAATTGACCAGGATGACCCGGTAGCCTTCCTCCTTCAGCGCCTTGCAGGCCTGTGTGCCGGAATAGTCGAATTCGCATGCCTGGCCGATGACGATCGGCCCTGCGCCGATGATGAGGATGGACTTGATATCTTGGCGCTTCGGCATGGGCTCATTTCCATTTTCAGGTTGCGCGAAAAACCGGCCAGGGTGATCTTTCACCGGCCGGGGCGCAAACGAGGGTCTTTTCAGGCTAGAAGGGGCTTATAGGGAAAACTCTCGCGCAAACCAACCCCTTAAATGACGAGAAAGGCATGAAAGTTGGGGAGGGCGGATCAGCCGCTTTTCGGGGAACGAATTCATCCGTTTGTCACATGGGTTTGTTGCTGCGCGGATAGTCCTTGTGCTTCCTCGTTGCCAGGGCTGTTTCATGACCGTGACATCAATGATCCTCGAAGCGCTTCCTCCGTATCTGCACCCCTTTTCCCGGACGCTGACGCCCGGACCTCTTCCGCACCTCGGCACACGATACAATCCGGCCGGCGTGTTCCTTCCGGAACCGGGCAATACCGTCGTCTGCCATCTGTTGCCGGGTTCCGAAGGTGAACGGGCCATCATCGATGCGCGGGCCCGCTATCTCGCGATGGCGGGTGCAGATCAGCTTGCCTTCACGCCGATCTCCAGCCTGCACATGACCCTGTTTCAGGGTGTCATCGAATATCGCCGCAGGCCGCCGTACTGGCCGGCCGATGTGCCGCTCGACACCCCGATCGATGACATGAGGGCAATTTTTCTGGATCGCCTGGCGGGTTTTGAGCCGGACTTGCCGTTCGAGATGGAAGTGACCGGGGCGACCCCGGCGGGATTGACGCTCGACGGTGTGACGGCGGCGGACCGGTCTCGGTTGAAATCCTGGCGAGACCGCTTCGCCGATCTGTTCGGCTATCGCCATCCGGACCACGACAGCTATGTCTTTCACATCAGTTTCGCTTATCCCAAGGAGCGGTTCGACGATTCGACAATCGTGGCCTGGGCCCCTTTCCTTCACTCGGTGGTGGACGAGATTCGCGCCCGTTCGCCGGTGATAGCACTCAGACCACCGGCCTTCTGCGCTTTCGAGGACATGAACCATTTCGAGGAACTGCTTGTCTTCGACCCTGCCTGAGAGGGTCGGTTTCAACTGCATTCTCTCAATTAGCGTGGCCGCAGGGAACGGTTTGCATTATAGACTGTTTCCAAGGGCGTGACTTGCCCGGTGGAGAGGATGAGCATCATGGAATGGAAGGGCCGACGTCAATCGGACAATGTTGAAGACCGGCGCGGTTCCTCGACCGGCCGTAGCGGCATGGGACGCGATCCGTTCGGGCGATCCGGTATCCAGATCCCTTCGGGCGGACGGCGCGGCGGCGGGATGAGCATCGGAACGATCGTCTTCCTGATCGTGATCTACTTCGTCCTGAAGATGATGGGCATCGACATGCTGCAGCTGCTGGGCGACGGCTCGATGCAGCAGCAGGGTTCGGGCTACGAGCAATCGGTCGGTGAGCGACCCTCGCAGCCGGCTAGCGACGAGATGACGGCTTTCGTTCGCACCGTCCTTGCCGAGACGGAAGATACCTGGAACGGTATCTTCAAGGCTGCAGGGGAAACCTACGAAGAACCGACGCTGGTCCTGTTTGCCGGCAGGACGGCTTCCGCCTGCGGAACCGCTTCTGCCGCCACCGGGCCGTTCTACTGCCCTGGCGATCGCAAGGTCTATCTCGACACGGATTTCTTCCGGGAACTCAGCAATCGATTCGGCGCCTCCGGTGACTTTGCCGAAGCCTATGTCGTCGCGCATGAGGTCGGCCATCACGTGCAGAACCTCACCGGCATCCTGCCGAAGTTCAACCAGATGCGGCAGTCGATGAGTGAGGTCGAGGCCAACCAGATGTCGGTGCGCGTCGAACTCCAGGCGGATTGTTTTGCCGGCATCTGGGGCAAGTATACGGAGCAGAAGGGATTGCTTGAATCGGGCGATCTCGAAGAAGCGCTCAACGCCGCCAGGCAGATCGGCGACGACACGCTGCAGAAGCGCAGCCAGGGCTATGTCGTTCCCGACAGCTTCAATCACGGTACCTCCGCCCAGCGGATGAAGTGGTTCAAGCGCGGTTTCGACAGCGGCAAGGTCGAGGCTTGCGACACTTTCTCCGGATCGATCTGATGCGGCTAAAGGTCTGCGTCGGGACGAAATGAAATCAGGAACGGCCCGGCTTCGACCGGGCCGCCTTCATGTCTGAAGGTCACTTCTCGCTGTCGAGATGCGCCATCTGTGCTTCCGCGTAGCGCGTGCCGGCGGCAGAGCCCTTCGGCACGGCGCGTTCGATCGCCGCCAGATCCTCCGGGGTCAGGGAGAAATCCGCTGCGCCGAGGGATTCCTTAAGGCGATCACGGCGGCGGGCTCCAATCAGCGGCACGATGTCGTCACCCTGGGCGGCAACCCAGGCGATTGCGGCCTGAGCGGTCGTCATGCCTTTCGAAGCGGCGACCTTGCCGAGCGCTTCCGCGAGCGCGAGATTGTGGGTTGCGTTCTCGCCCTGAAAGCGAGGTGAGTGGGCACGGAAGTCATTATTGCCTATTCCGGCAGGCTGCCAGTGGCCGCTGATGAGGCCGCGGGACAGCACGCCATAGGCCGTGATGCCGATGCCGAGTTCGCGGCAGGTGGGCAGTATCCTGTCCTCGATGCCGCGGGAGATGACCGAATATTCTATCTGCAGGTCGGCGATCGGATGGACGGCTGCGGCGCGGCGGATCGTGTCGGCGCCGACTTCGGAAAGGCCGATGTGGCGGACGAAGCCTGCCTTCACCATGTCGGCGATGGCGCCGATGGTATCTTCGATGGGCACCGCGGGATCGAGGCGTGCCGGGCGGTAGATGTCGATATGGTCGACGCCGAGCCTCTGGAGCGTATAGGCGAGTGCTGTCTTCACAGCCGCGGGACGGGCATCGAACCCGATCCAGCCGGCTGCCGGATCGCGCTGGGCTCCGAATTTGACGCTGAGCAGGACATTGTCGCGGGGGCGGCCCTTCAGGGCTTCGGCGATCAGCATCTCATTGTGACCCATGCCGTAGAAATCGCCGGTGTCGAGCAGGTTGATGCCGGCATCGAGGGCTGCGTGGATGGTGGCGATGCTCTCGTTCCGGTCGGCATCGCCATACATGCCGGACATTCCCATGCAGCCGAGGCCGAAGCGGGAGACGGAGGGGCCGGTCCGGCCGAGTTTTGCAATCTGCATTTTGGGCTCCTTTCGAAATTCCGTGGCGGGGATGTCGCCGCAGCTCTTTCTACCTCCTGACGCTTTGTGCGATAATCCGATGCAAACGAAACAGCCTGTTTGGATTTTTGTACAATGAGCAATCTACCGCTTGCGGAGCTCGACGCCTTCGCCACCATCGCGCGCCTTCGCAGCTTTCGGGCGGCGGGCAAGTTGCGCGGGGTTTCCGCGTCCTCTCTAAGCGAGGCGATGCGACGGCTGGAAGCGCAGCTCGGCGTGCGGCTTTTCAACCGGACGACCCGCAGCGTGACGCTGACCGACGCCGGAGAGCGGCTTCTGGAACGGCTGACACCCGGACTTGCCGAGATCGAGACGGCGCTCGATGCGATCAACAGCTTTCGCGACCGGCCGGCGGGTCGGCTGCGGCTCAATGTGCCGGGTATCGTCGCCCGCAACATCTTGCCGGATATTGCCAGCCGGTTCCTCGCCGCCTATCCGGAGATTATCCTGGAGGTTTCGGTCAACGATGCCTTTGTCGACGTGTTGGCGGAAGGATATGACGCCGGCGTGCGCTACGAGGAGGCGCTGCATCAGGACATGATCGCCATACCGCTCGGGCCGCGCCGCCAGAGCTATCTGGGCGCTGCCGCTCCCGCCTATATCGAGCGGCGCGGCGCGCCTTCCCATCCGCGCGAACTTGTCGGCCATGAGGCCGTCCTGCACCGTTTTGCAAGCGGGCGTACCGTCTCCTGGGCGTTCGAACGTGATGGCGAGACGATGACAGTTCATCCGCAGCCCCGCCTGATCGCCGAATCCATCGATCTGGAACTGGCCGCCGCGCGCGCCGGGCTCGGCATCATCTTCACTTTCGAGGAGTTCCTGCGCGATGACCTCGCTTCCGGCGCATTGCTGCCCGTGCTGCCAGGCTGGGAACAGTCTTTTTCAGGTCCGTTCCTTTATTATCCGAGCCGCCGTTACATGCCGGCTCCGCTGAAGGCGTTCGTGGATTTCGTGCGCCACGATCGGGCGGCGGAAAAATAGGCCTGCCCGCAACCTATCAGTTAATGTGAAGCGTCCACGATATTTATTTCTCGATGGAAAGCCCGCCTTGCTCCCCTCCGGCGTTTCCCTTATGCAAAGGTCGCGCGCCGCTCGCCAGTCATCTCTGGAAGCGGCTTTTTTCGTCTTGGGTGCCATCATGAATACGCAAGCCTCAATTTCGGTCGCAAGGCCCGGTGCAGCAAGCTGGCGGTCGCACATTCTCGCGACGCTGAAGCTCGGCATCCCGCTGATCGGCGCCCAGCTTGCGCAGCTCGGTATCCACACGACGGACGTGGTGATTGTCGGCCAGCTCGGTGCGCAGTCGCTCGCCGCTATGGTCCTTGCCGGACAGTTCTTTTTCACCATCTTCATCTTCGGGTCCGGCTTTTCCATTGCCGTCGTTCCGATGGTCGCGCAGGCCTATGGACGCGGGGACGCCGTGTCCGTCCGCCGTTCCATCCGCATGGGCATGTGGGTGTCGATCGCCTACACGCTGATGACGGCGCCGTTGTTCTTCCATGCCGAGACGATCCTGCTGGCACTCGGGCAGAAGCCGGAAGTCGCCTCACTCGCTGCCCATTATGTGATGATCGTTCAGTTCGGCCTGCTGCCGGCATTGCTTTTCGCCGTGCTGCGCTCGCTCGTCAGCGCGACCGGCAGGGCAGGTATCATCCTTTATGTGACGCTGGCCGTGCTGGTGATGAATGCGGTGCTGGCCTATGCGCTGGTGCTTGGTCATTTCGGTCTGCCGGCGCTCGGCATGACAGGCGCTGCCATCGTCGCCGTCACGGTACAGTGGGCAAGTTTCCTGTTCATGGTCGCCTATATCGAGACACGCGAGGAGACGCGCCGCTACGAGCTTTTCGTCCGGTTTTGGCGGCCGGACTGGCATGCGCTTTGGGAAGTCGTGCATCTCGGCCTGCCGATCAGTGTGACCGTTCTGGCCGAGGTCAGTCTGTTTGCCGCCGCCTCATTGCTGATGGGCAAGATCGGTACGATCGAGCTTGCCGCGCATGGTATCGCGCTTCAGCTCGCTTCCATCGCCTTCATGTTCCCGCTCGGACTGTCGCAGGCGGCTACGGTCCGCATCGGTCTCGCGCATGGGCGGGGCGATTATCCCGATCTCATACGGGCGGCGATCGCCGTGCTCGGGATCGCCAGCCTGATGTCGCTTTCGGGCGGCATTCTGTTCTATTCCATGCCGCGGGTGCTGAGCAGCGCCTTCATCAACGCCCATACCCCGGACGCCGCAGCCGTGCTCGACTTCGCCGGCCCGCTGGTGGTGATCGCCGGTATCTTCCAGCTGGTCGACGGCTTGCAGGCGATCGCCTCCGGCTTGTTGCGCGGTCTCAAGGACGCGAGGGTTCCAATGCTGCTGGCGCTGATCGCCTACTGGCCGGTCGGCTTTTTCCTGGCCTGGCTCATCGCTTTTCCTCTGGGTTATGGCGGCGTCGGCATCTGGATGGGGTTCCTGATCGGTCTCCTGACCGCCTCCGTCATGCTGTGCCTGCGCTTCTTCCACCGGGTGCGTTTCGAAATGAAAACGGCCCGGATCTGACCGGGCCGTTCTGCTGTCTCCAATGAGCGAGTCCGATCAACGCTCTGCCAGCGCCGGCTCACCCTTTTTCTCGCGCACCATGTTGATGAAGCGGCGGAAGAGATAGTGGCTGTCCTGCGGGCCGGGGGAGGCCTCGGGGTGATGCTGGACCGAGAAGACGGGCTTGCCGACGAGGCGCAGGCCGCAGTTGGAACCGTCGAACAGGGAAACGTGAGTCTCCTCAACGCTTTCCGGCAGGCTGTTCTTGTCGACTGCGAAGCCGTGGTTCATCGAGACGATCTCGACCTTGTCGGTGGTGTAGTCCTTGACCGGATGGTTGGCACCGTGATGGCCCTGATGCATCTTGACGGTGGTGCCGCCGAGCGCCAGCGCCAGCATCTGGTGACCGAGGCAGATGCCGAAGACCGGAAGGCCGCTTTCGACGAGCTTGCGGATGACCGGCACGGCATATTCGCCGGTGGCGGCCGGGTCGCCCGGGCCGTTCGACAGGAAGATGCCATCGGGATTGAGCGCCAGGATGTCTTCGGCCGAGGTCTTGGCGGGAACCACCGTCACACGGCAATCGAGGCCGGTGAAGAGGCGCAGGATGTTGCGCTTCACGCCGTAGTCGACGCAGACGACGTGATACTTCGCGCCGGCCGGATCGAGTTCGCTATAGCCTTCGTTCCAGACCCAGGGCTTTTCCTTCCATTCGGAGGACTGGCCGGAGGTCGCCTCGATGGCGAGGTCGAGGCCAACGAGGCCGCTCCAGGCCTTGGCCTCGGCTTTCAGCGTGTCGACGTCGAAGACGCCGTTCGGATCGTGGGCGATGACGGCATTCGGCGCGCCGTGCTCGCGGATCCAGGCGGTCAATGCCCGGGTATCGATGCCACTCAGGCCGATGATGCCGCGGGCCTTCAGCCAGGCGTCGAGATGCTTGGCGGCGCGGTAGTTGGAGGGATCGGTGATGTCGGCCTTGAAGATGACGCCGACAGCGCCGCGCCGGGCGGCGGGCGTCAGGTCCTCGATGTCTTCCTCGTTGGTGCCGACATTGCCGATATGCGGGAAGGTGAAGGTGACGATCTGGCCGAGATAGGAGGGGTCGGTGAGGATTTCCTCATATCCGGTGAGCGCCGTGTTGAAGCAGACTTCTGCCTGGACCTTGCCTGTTGCGCCTATGCCCTGTCCTTCGATGACGGTGCCGTCGGCGAGAACCAGAAGGGCGGTCGGCTTGCGGGTGGTCCATGGGGCTGTCGAGGTCATGTTCGTTCCTTGTCCGGCCGCAAACCGCCGGTCCTTGAAGGAACGGGGCCTGAGGGCCATTTATGTCGCAGATCGAGGGCGCGCGACAATGCGCGCTTTCCGCCCTGATGACAATTTTCGTGCAGGTGCCGGAAAATAGACGGATCGATCCCTGCGGTCAATTGTCTTCGTTGGATTAACTCCCATGTATTTCAATGGGTTGTGTAATTGATTTGCGCGGGCGTGTCGGACTGGCTATTGCTTCGGCGGAAATGACAAGGAAAAGCCACAATCGGTGAAGCCTGCAAGCCGGCTTTTCCATGGAGAAGGAATATGATGCGCGACAGACTCGCCGATTCCCTGAAGGAATCTTTGAAGGCCAAGGATACCCGCCGTACGTCCACAGTGCGGCTGATCCAGACCGCGATCAAGGATCGCGACATTGCCAATCGCGGCGCGGGCAAGGACCCGGTCAGCGACGACGAGATCATGCAGATCCTGACCAAGATGATTAAGCAGCGTGAGGAGTCGGCCAAAATCTATGCCGACAATGCGCGGCCGGAACTCGCCCAGCAGGAACGCGAGGAAATCGAGATCATCAAGACGTTCATGCCGGAGCAGCTCTCCGACGCGAAGGTGAGCGAACTCGCAGCCGCCGCCATTCAGGAGGTCGGCGCCCAGGGGCTCCGGGACATGGGCAAGTGCATCGCGCTGCTCAAGGAGCGTTATCCCGGCCAGATGGATTTCGCCAAGGCATCCGGCGTGGTGAAGGATCTCTTGAAGTAAGCGGTTCGGATCGCCAATGGAAACAGGAGCTCCGTCTTCGGGCGGAGTTTTTGTTTTCAGCTTTCCAATTTCCGTGGCCTGTGAATAGCGGGCATGGTGATAGAGGGCGGTAGCGTTTGATAAAATGCCAGCCTATATGAAAATGGCTAGCCCGAGGACATGATGCGCTTTTCCAACGAGTTTCTTGACGAGATCCGTGACCGCGTGCCGATTTCGGCCGTGATCGGCCGTCGCGTCTCGTGGGACAGGAAGAAGACCAACGTCTCGCGTGGCGATTATTGGGCCTGTTGCCCGTTTCATGGCGAGAAAAGTCCGAGCTTTCATTGTGAGGACCGCAAGGGACGCTATCACTGCTTCGGTTGCGGGGTGACCGGCGACCACTTCCGCTTTCTCACCGATCTCGAGGGGGTGAGCTTTCCGGAGGCCGTGGAGCAGGTGGCTGAGATGGCGGGCGTGCCCATGCCCAAGCCCGACCTGCAGGCGCAGCAGCGGGAGCGCGAGCGTACGACGCTGCTGGACGTCATGGAACTGGCGACGCAGTTCTTTCAGGATCAGCTCCAGACGGCGAACGGTGCACGGGCGCGCGCCTATCTGCGTGAGCGCGGATTATCCGGCCGCACGATTGAGACCTTCCGGTTGGGGTATGCGCCGGAGAGCCGCAACGCGCTCAAGGAACATCTCGCGTCAAAGGGCGTGCCCAAGGAACAGATAGAGGCCTGCGGGTTGGTGCGCCACGGACCGGATATCCCGGTTTCCTACGATTATTTTCGCGACCGCATCATGTTTCCCATCCTGTCTTCGCGCGACAAGGTGATTGCCTTCGGCGGGCGGGCGATGGCGCAGGACGCCATGGCGAAATACATGAACTCGCCGGAGACAGAGCTCTTCCACAAGGGCAATGTGCTCTTCAATTTTTCCCGCGCGCGCCGTTCCCTTCAGGGCGCCGGCGGAGCCGATACGATCATCGCGGTCGAAGGCTATATGGACGTGATCGCGCTGCATCAGGCGGGGGTCGAAAACGCCGTTGCTCCTCTTGGTACGGCGCTTACCGAAAACCAGCTCGACCTCATGTGGAAACTGACACCGGTGCCGGTGCTCTGCTTCGATGGCGACGGGGCCGGCCAGCGGGCGGCCTTCAGGGCGGTGGATCTGGCGCTTCCGCATCTGAAACCCGGAAAATCGGTGCGTTTCGCCATGCTGCCCGACGGCAAGGACCCCGATGACCTTGTCAAGCACGACGGTCGCACGCCCTTCGACAAGGTGCTTTCGGAAGCGCGGCCGCTTGCCGAAATGGTCTGGCTGCGCGAGGCAGGCGCCGGGCAGTACGACACGCCGGAAAAACGCGCCGAACTCGAGGCGCGGATGAAGCAGGTGATTTCGGTGATTGCCGACGAAAACGTCCGGCGGCACTATCAGCAGGATGTCCGCGACCGGCTGAACGCCTTCTTTCAGGGGGCTTCGAATAATCGCGGCGAAAGGCGAGGCGGGTTCGACGCTAACCGCGGCGGGCGTGGGCGCGACAATGGCCGGACCGGCCGGCCTCCGGGCGGCTATTCTGCCATCGGAGGCGGGATTTCGGACCGTCTGGCACGTTCCGGTCTCGTGAAGGGACATCAGGACCAGCCAGCACTTCGCGAGAGCGTGTTGGCGCTCACCATCGTCAATCATCCCCAGCTTCTGCAGGACGAGTACGACGAGATCGCCTCGATCGATTACGAGAACCGCGAGCTGCAGAAGCTCTGGTCCTCCCTGTTGACGGCTGCGGCCGGCGCCGGGGCCGAGCTGACGCGGGAAAGGCTGATCGCGCGTCTGGAGGAACAGGGACACGGAGCGCTGATCAAAAGCCTCGATCAGCAGATCCGCAATGCGCGGCTCTGGGTCGCGACCGAGATCGCGGCTCCGGAGGATGCACGGGAAGCCTATGGGCAGGCGCATTCGCTGCACAAACGCGCCAAGGCGCTGCGGCGTCAGCGGATGGAGCTGGAGCGCGAAGTGGCCGAGGCGACAGAGGCCGAGGACGCCGACCGTATCGGCCAGCTCATCGGCGCGCTGCATCAGGTGCAGCTTGAGGTCACGCGCATGGAAAACCAGGAGGCGATCATCGATGGCTTCGGCGTCATGTCGGGACGGGTGAAGGGCGCCGCCACCGGTCACGGCGTGTAAGTAAGCCGCCGTTCTCGAACGGAGTGGAGAGGGCGATTCGCAGCCGGATGGCGGGTTGTGGCGAAGGTGGTGGCAATGTCCAGCGATGCGATCATTTACGGTTTCGGTGGAAGTGTCGAACAGTGTTCGTGTCCGGGGCTTTGGCAAATGGCGCTTGCCCCTTGTTTCCTGCGGCAACCGTCCTACATCTGCCCCAAGCGGTCACTATTGTGCGGAGCGGCCGGATTTCCCCGCTTTTCTTTTGGTTTTGATGTCGGAAGAGCTTGACGCCAGAGAAAATTGTGGGAATCACCATTTCAGGCATACAAGGGTGAAGTGGGTTCAGGCGGATCTCTCGTACCATGACCGGTCATGCAGAAACAACGGGGCTCGGCGCAATGGTCTCGACGCCCATAGTTAATCGGGAATTAAGCAACATTCCGTTAGGTCATTGACTGTATTCGCAGCGGGCAGGGGCCGCGGGGGCAGCCTATCCGCCTTGCAGCGTGCGGCAAGATCAGACGTCAGGGAAAGCGACGAATTAGATGGCATCCAAAGTCAAAGAAAACGAAGAAGCAGACAACGAACGCGATGGCGCAACGGATGGTCCGCTTCTCGACCTTTCGGATGACGCGGTCAAAAAGATGATCAAGGCCGCCAAGAAGCGCGGCTACGTCACCATGGACGAGCTGAATTCGGTTTTGCCGTCGGAGGAAGTCACCTCCGAACAGATCGAAGACACCATGGCGATGCTGTCGGACATGGGCATCAACGTCATCGAGGACGAAGAAGCCGAGGAGGCTGCGGCTTCCGAGGACAGCGACGACAGCGATGACGGTGACAGCGAGGGCGGCGAACTCGCCCCGACCTCCGGCACGGCGCTTGCGACCGCGAAGAAGAAGGAACCGACCGACCGTACCGACGACCCGGTGCGCATGTATCTGCGCGAGATGGGCTCGGTCGAGCTTCTGTCGCGCGAGGGCGAAATCGCCATTGCAAAGCGCATCGAGGCCGGCCGCGAGACGATGATCTCCGGTCTCTGCGAGAGCCCGCTGACCTTCCAGGCACTGATTATCTGGCGAGACGAGCTCAACGAAGGCACCACGCTTCTGCGTGAAATCATCGACCTCGAAACGACCTATTCCGGTCCCGAGGCGAAGGCTGCTCCGCAGTTCCAGAGCCCGGAAAAGATCGAGGCCGACCGCAAGGCCGCGGAAGAGAAGGAAAAGGAACGCGCCAAGCGCCGTCCGCAGTCTGCCGCTTCCGACGACGATGACATCACGGCCATCGGCGGCGAGGGCCTGCCGCCGGAAGAAGAGGAAGAGGACGAGGACGAATCCAACCTGTCGCTCGCCGCCATGGAAGCGGAACTGCGTCCGCAGGTCATGGAAACGCTCGACCTCATCGCCGACACCTACAAGAAGCTGCGCAAGCTGCAGGACCAGCAGGTGGAGGCGCGTCTCGCCTGTACCGGCACGCTTTCGTCCGGCCAGGAGCGACGCTACAAGGAACTGAAGGACCAGCTCATCACGGCGGTGAAGTCCCTGTCGCTTAACCAGAACCGCATCGATTCTCTGGTCGAGCAGCTTTACGACATCAACAAGCGTCTCGTTCAGAACGAAGGCCGCCTGCTGCGCCTTGCCGAATCCTACGGCGTCAAGCGCGAGGCCTTCCTCGAGCAGTATCAGGGTGCCGAACTCGATCCGAACTGGATGAAGTCGATCGGCAATCTGGCTGCCCGTGGCTGGAAGGAATTCGCCAGGGAAGAAAACCAGACGATCCGCGACATCCGTGCGGAGATCCAGAATCTGGCGACCGAAACCGGTATTTCGATCTCGGAATTCCGCCGTATCGTGCATATGGTTCAGAAGGGCGAACGCGAAGCCCGCATCGCCAAGAAGGAGATGGTGGAAGCCAACCTCCGTCTGGTTATCTCGATCGCCAAGAAGTACACGAACCGCGGCCTGCAGTTCCTCGATCTCATCCAGGAAGGCAATATCGGCCTGATGAAGGCGGTCGACAAGTTCGAATACCGCCGCGGTTACAAGTTCTCGACCTATGCGACATGGTGGATCAGGCAGGCGATCACCCGTTCGATCGCCGACCAGGCGCGTACGATCCGTATTCCGGTGCACATGATCGAGACGATCAACAAGATCGTCCGTACCTCGCGCCAGATGCTGCACGAGATCGGCCGCGAGCCGACGCCGGAAGAACTGGCAGAAAAGCTCGCCATGCCGCTCGAAAAGGTCCGCAAGGTGCTGAAGATCGCCAAGGAGCCGATTTCTCTCGAAACCCCGGTGGGCGACGAAGAGGATTCGCATCTCGGCGATTTCATCGAGGACAAGAATGCGCTTCTGCCGATCGATGCCGCCATCCAGGCGAACCTGCGTGAGACCACGACCCGTGTTCTCGCCTCGCTGACGCCGCGCGAGGAACGTGTGCTCCGCATGCGCTTCGGTATCGGCATGAACACGGACCATACGCTCGAAGAAGTCGGCCAGCAGTTCTCGGTGACCCGCGAACGTATCCGTCAGATCGAGGCCAAGGCCCTGCGCAAGCTGAAGCATCCGAGCCGCTCGCGCAAGCTGCGTTCGTTCCTGGACAGCTGATATGGCCTTGGTTCGTCGCTTCGAACGCAAGCATATGGAACGTAACTCGCTCCACAAGGAGATAGGGGCGAGCTATTCCGTGTTCGGAGTCGACGATAAGAGGGTGCTTCAGATCGATACGTATGGCACTTTGGAACGGCAAATTCCTGGAAAAAAGAGCCAGACGCTTCAGTTGGATTATGAAGGCGCGGAGCAACTCTTAAATATCTTGAAGCGAGAGTTTGGCTTTAAGTAAGTGCCGGACGTAATCTTTTAGGTTAGAAATCCCTCCGCCGATGCGGAGGGATTTTTTATTTTGACTCAGACCGTCGGCTGCCTGGTCTTGCGCAGGTAGGGCAGTACCGTCTCGAAGGAGCCGAAGCGGGTGATGGCGTCCTCGTTGGAGACGGCGGCGGTGATGATGACGTCGTCGCCCTGTTTCCAGTTGGCGGGCGTTGCGACCTGGTGCGTGGCGGTGAGCTGGATCGAGTCGATGGCGCGTAGGATCTCGTCGAAGTTGCGGCCGGTGGTCATCGGATAGGTGAGGATCAGCTTGATCTTCTTGTCGGGGCCGATGACGTAGACCGAGCGAACGGTGGCGTTGTCGGCGGGCGTGCGGCCTTCCGAGCTTTCGCCGGCATCCTCCGGCAGCATGTCATAGAGCTTGGCGACTTTGAGGTCGTGGTCACCGATCAGCGGATATTCGACGTCGAAGCCGGTTGCGACCCGGATGTCCTGTTTCCACTTGCTGTGGCTTTCGACCGGATCGACGGAGATGCCGACGATTTTGACGCCGCGCTTGCGGAATTCGCCTTCGAGGCCGGCCATGGTGCCGAGTTCGGTGGTGCAGACCGGCGTGAAGTTCTTCGGATGGGAGAAGAGGACTGCCCAGTTGTCACCGATCCAATCGTGGAAATGAATGGTGCCCTGCGTCGTTTCGGCGGTGAAGTCCGGCGCGGTCTGGTTGATGCGCAAGCTCATGGTCTTTCTCCTCTCGAATTTGATAATGGATCGGATCATTACAGGTTTTCCGTGCCACGTCGGCAAAAGCCATGCTCATCGCGGCGCATTTCAGGGTGGGAAATTCTTACTTTCAATTCCGAGCGGCAAATCAAATCCGCTCCGGTGGGGTATTTCGCCCGCCAGCTTTTCGCACTTGCAGAGCGTGCGGAAAACGAAGTTGACGGGTTTCAAAATGCCGGCCCGTTCCTCAATACGGTCGTATTTCACGGGGGCTTTCGAATTTGTCACTTGATGACGCTTCCGTTTGGGACCACATCTCCCGTAACGTGACAGGACTTCCTTCGTTCTCATGCAAAACAAACCGGCAAAATTCCTGGACAGATGGGGCAGGGGGCTCGTGCTTTCCGTTGCCCTGCATCTTATTGTCCTTGCCGTGTTCCTGACGAAGCTCCCGGCTCTGCCGGAATTGCCGCAAGAGGAAGAGAGCGTTGCGGTGGAACTGGTTCCGCCGCCGGAGGAAAAGCCGAAGCCTGAGGAGCCGAAAAAGGAAGAGGAAAAGAAGGCGGAGCCCCCCCCACCGCCTCCTCCGCTGCCAGTCGAAGAGAAAAAGGCCGAGGAGCCTCCGCCGCCTGTGCCCGTCCTGAAACCCGCGACCTTGTTTGGCGAGAAGGATAGCGGCACACATGGAGATCTTCGCGGCGATGCTGAGGGGAAAGAAGCCGATAAGTCGGTGGAAACCCCGCCAATAGAGGAAAAGCAGGAGCCTGAGGCGGCGAAGGCCGGCGAGTTACCGGCCGAGGCGGAGCCTGAAAATACAACGGAAAGCGTCGACCAACCCGTTGATGGGGCCGCGGTCGAGGAAGGCGAGACGGAGTTCCCGACCGATCAGGCGCTAGCGCTTGCCGCGCCGCCGCCGCCGAAACCGGCCAAGCCGGCAGAAACAAGGGATGCGAACGAGTCCGATGCCCCACTGGTTCCCAAGCCGGTAAAGCAGCTTTACACTGCCTCTTCGGCCGATGATGCTATTTCCATGTCGAGCATGACCGGCGAAAGCCGTGGCGAGCGGATCAGCAGGCTTTGCGGAACGGAGTTGCAAGCCCAGCTTTTCCGTAGTTCGCCGCCTTACGTGCCATATGCCTTGCCCGTGTTTACACTTAGATCCGGCAACGTCGTTGATGCCCCTCGCGCGGCCTTCGGCGACGTCAAAGGCGTCTGGTATGATCTTGCCTTGCGCTGCACGGTCGATGAGGACGCGACGCGGGTCGTCGATTTCAGCTTTACGGTCGGTGCACCTGTGCCGCGTAGCGAGTGGAAGAAGCGCAGATTTCCCGCCTACTGAGGCTTCATGCGTCCAATCGGGTCGCCAACCGAATTTCCGCTAATCCAATATGTCCCGCACGACCCGCATGAAAATCCTTGCGCCGATGGCGATCAGGTCCTCGGGGAAGTCGTAATCGGGATTGTGAAGGGCGGGGTGGGTTTCGCCGGAGCCGAGGAAGAACATGGCGGAAGGGGCGATGGCGCGGAAGCGGCCGAAATCTTCCGAGCCCCGCATCGGCAGATTGCGTTCGTCATGGGAGACGCCTTCGGCATCGAGCGCGCGAACGAGATGATTGACGGCTTCGGGTGCATTTTCGCAATGCAGGAATATGTCGTCATAGGAAATGTCGAGGCCGAGGCTGCCGCTTTCGGCGGCGGAACGGGCGAGCGCTTCCGCTTCACTGCAAAGATCGGCCATGCCGTCGTCGGTCAGGGTGCGAAGCGTCACCCAGATCTCGCCATCGCCGGGCGCAATGCCGAAGGCCTTTTCGCCAAGCGAGGCATGGGTGACGGTCGCCAGCCGGAAATCCGGGGCGGGTGGAGCGCTTCGCGAAAGACCTGTTAGCGCCGGCATCAGGGTTGCGATGGCGGACATGGGGGAAATGCCGGTCTCCGGCTGCGAGGCATGGGCCGTCTTACCGGAAAGGGCGATGCGCATGCCGCGCGAGGCGCAGTTTACCGGTCCGGATTTGATCGCCACATGCCCGAGCGGAAGGCCCGGCAGATTGTGCAGGGAAAAGGCGAAGTCCGGCGTGATCTCCCGGAACCCGGGGTCGGCGATGACAGCCGCAGCACCCGCTCCGGTTTCCTCCGCCGGCTGGAACAGCAGCACGACGCGGCCGCGTTTCGGCAGTTGGCGTGAAAGGCCGAGGGCGAGCGCCGTCATGATGGTCGAATGACCGTCATGGCCGCAGAGATGGCCCTTGCCCGGAATGGTCGAGCGGTAGGGCGCCATGGATTTCTCCTCGATCGGGAGGGCATCCAGCTCGCAGCGGAAAAGAAGCGTCGGACCGGGCGCCGCTCCCTCGAAGACCGCGGCAACGCCGTGGCCACCGAGACCCCTGAGGATTCTCGCGGGTTTGAGCGGTGCAAGGAAGGAAACGATGCGGGCGGCCGTCCATTGCTCCTCGCCGGAGATTTCGGGATGACGATGAAGGTCGCGGCGAAGGTGGATGAGATCGACCAGATCGTGATTGGTAAGGAACATGGCTCGCCCTGGCAGAATATGTTGGCGACAGCTCTACACCGCTTTGCCGCGGGTGCCTATCGCGGATGCTCCGGAGATCAGCCGCTCGACACGAGATTGAAGGCGATGGTCCCCATCACCAGCGCGATCAGGCCATCGAGGAGACGCCAGGCGGCGGGGCGCGCGAAGAGCGGGCGAAGCAGGCGCGCGCCATAACCGAGCGAGAAGAAGAAAAGGAAGGAGGCGCTGGTCGCGCCGGCTGCGAAGGCGAACTCCTTTCCGGGATAGCGGGTGGAGATCGAGCCGAGCAGGACCACGGTGTCGAGATAGACATGCGGGTTCAGCCATGTCAGCGCCAGACAGGTGAGAAGGGCCGCCGCAAGGCTCTGTTCGGCATCGCCCCTTACCGTCAGCGCGCTATTGCCGCTGGCGGCCGAACGCAGGCTGCGCAGGCCGTAGAAGGCCAGAAAGGCGGCGCCGCCGTAACGCAGCAAGGGATCGAGCCAGCCGATGCTGGAAATCATGGTTGCGAAGCCCCCGATACCCGCGGCGATCAGCAGTGCGTCGGAAGCGGCGCAGGTGAGGCAGATGGCAAGCACGTGGCGGCCCTGCAATCCCTGACGCAGAACGAAGGCGTTTTGCGCGCCGATGGCGACGATCAGACTGAGGCCAAGGAAAAAGCCCGCAAGGGCGGCGGAGGCTGGCATGGCGATGGAAATCCCGTTCTGTTTTACAGGGATTGACTAAGCTTGATGGCGAAATTAGAAAAATTAAATATTCTTTCGTATCATTAGGAGTGCTAATCTAGTGCTGGATTATGACCAGCTTTCGGCGCTCGCTGCTATTCTTCGCACCGGTTCCTTCGAAAAGGCGGCGCGGCAACTGGGCTTGACGTCTTCGGCGATCTCGCAGCGGATCAAGGCGCTGGAGGAGCGGGTGGGGGCGGTTCTGGTGGTGCGCGGCCAGCCATGCCAGCCGACGCCGGCCGGCCAGAGACTTTTCCGCCACGCGGAGGAGGTTGCGTTGCTCGAAGCCGGGCTTGGACGCGATCTCGGCGCATTTGCGGACATGGCGAGAACTCCGAGCCTGCGGCTCGCCGTCAATGCTGACAGTCTCGCGACATGGTTCGTACCGGCGATGGCGGCGGTCGACGCCTTCCTTTACGATCTGGTGCTGGATGACCAGGATCATAGCGCGGACTGGCTTCGGTGCGGCGAGGTCCGGGCCGCTGTCAGCAGTTCGTCCCAGCCCGTGCAGGGCTGCGATTGCCGTTATCTCGGTCGCCTGCGCTATTTCGCGACTGCGAGCCCGGCTTTCATGGAGCGCTGGTTTCCCGATGGCGTCACGCCCGAGCGGCTGGCAATCGCACCGACGCTGACCTTCAATACCAAGGATATGCTGCAATCCCGCTGGCTGGCGCTTGCCGCCGGGGCGGATCTCTCGCCACCCACCCATTGGCTGCCGTCGTCGCACGGTTTCGTCGATGGGACGCTCGCCGGACTGGGATGGGGAATGAACCCGGCAATCCTCGTGGGAGACGCCGTCGCCGACGGAAGGCTTGTCGTGCTGCTGTCCGATTATCCGCTCGACGTGCCGCTCTACTGGCACTGGAGCCGGTCGGCGGGGCCGGCTCTCAAGTCGCTGACCGAGGCGGTGCTGGCGGCCGCCCGGCAAGTGCTGGTGCAGGATTTGCCGTGACATGCTCCCTTGCCGGCGGCGCGCGGGGCGCTAATTGCCTTGTTGGTGGAACAAGGAAGGATGGACGATGACCCTCAAGCGGGAAATATCGGAGGCGCTGAACGCTCTCAACCAACGCGACTTTTCCGTTTTCGTCGGGCTGTTCGATGCCGATGCGGCCCTGGACATGCCGGATGGCATGCGGGTGATCGGCCTCGAATCCCTGCGGGATACGCTTGCGGCCTATCTGCTGCGCCACGATGCCCGCTTTGCCAACAGCGTGGTGATGATGGACGAGGGCGGCCTGCGGGGAGCGGTCGACGGCACGATGGATATCGCCGCCGGCGAGGCTGCCTCGCTTCCCTGCGTCATGGTGTTCGAAAAGGAAGGCGAGCGTTTTTCCCGCCTCAGCCTCTATCTTTCGAGCGCGCCGTAACTGCCGGCGCCGGTCACTTCAGGTAGTCTTCCAAAACCTCGACGATCATTGCGTGGTCTTCCTCGGAGGCCAGGCCGGAGACCGTGATGGCGGCGATGACGCCGGTGCCGGCCACGCGCACGGGGAAACTTCCACCATGGGCCGCATAGTCCAGCGGATCCAGCCCGTAATCGGGGCCGATCGTTCGTGCCTTCTGGCGGTAGCTTTCGCCGATCCTGAGCGAGGCTTTGTGGAAACGCAGCGTGACATTGCTCTTGCGTCGCGCCCAATGGTCGTTATCCGGCGAGGAGCCGGGCAGGGCGGCATGAAACAGAACGCGATCGGGGGTGCGGATGTCGATGACAACAGGCGCCTTGTCGCGCCGCGCCTGCTTCAGCAGACGTTTCCCGATCTCGATCGCCGTGTCCTCGTCGAAGGACGGGAAGACCAGCTTCGCTTCCTGGGCGTCGATCATGGCGAGAAGGTCGGTCTTGTCGGCAGTCATGTCGTTTTCCTCTTTTTCCGTGCGGCGGGAGACTATAGCGGGCGATGTCGTCTGGCTAGAGCGTCAGGCCGATCCCGGCGACGCATGGATCGACCTGACACCCGGCATCCACCGGTCTTCGGCATGAGAGGCCTTCGGCTTTTGCCTGCCACCGCGCATGGCCGGGACAATGATCGTTTTGGAAAGTCGTTTATCATGGCGGGGAAACGCGCCCCGATATATTGCGCCGTGGAGAGGCGGCAGAAAAAGGAAAGCGGCAATGACGTTGCGATCACTCAGCATTTCAACCAGCGGGCAGGGCCTTTACGAATTCACCGGCGAGGCTGCATCCTTTCTCGCCGATACGGATGCGCAGGAGGGGCTTCTGACCGTGTTCGTCCGGCACACGTCCTGTTCCCTCATCGTTCAGGAAAACGCCGATCCTTCCGTTCAGCGCGACCTCAAGGCTTTCTTCGCACGGCTGGTGCCGCCTTCCGACGATCCGGCGATGCGATGGATCATTCATCGGGACGAGGGGCCGGACGATATGCCGGCGCACATCAAGGCGGCGCTGACACAGGTCTCGATCGGCATTCCCTTTAGCCGCAGGCGCCTGCTTCTCGGCACATGGCAGGGCTTCTACCTCTTCGAGCATCGTGACCGCCCGCATCGTCGCGAGGTCGTCCTGCATTGCTCGTCCTGAGACTTATCGCCCGGAGGGGCAGGCGGCGGTCTTGCCGCCAAGCGGCAGAACGGGGACCGGGACGATCTGAAGCAAGACCGCGGGCATCACGAAGGGGTTTCGGTTTCGAGCCGGCTTCTTTCGGCATTCGCCCATGTGAACCCTGGCTGAATGACCGGTTCGGACCGCATTCAGGCGCTGGCCGATAGTCTCTTCTCAATCGCTGAGGCAAGCGGGAATGACAATCGAAGTTCCCAGATGAGGAGAGAGACAATGAAAAGTGTTTTCGCAAAGACCGGCCTTGCCGCGCTGATCGCCCTTGGTGCAACCTTCGTCACCGTTTCGACGGCGGCGGCCGACGGCTGGCGCTTCGGCCACGACCGTCCCGGCTACGGCATGGAGATGGATTACGGCCGCGGTGGCTATGAGCGTCGCCATCACCGCCCGCGCGGCTGCTTCCCCGGCGAAGCCGTCGAAAAGGCACGCTGGAGCGGACTGCACCGCGCCCGCATCCACGATGTCACACCGCGCCGCGTGGTGGTTGCCGGCGTTCGCCACGGCGATTTCGACCGGATGGTTTTCGCCAATGTGAGCGGCTGCCCCATCATCCGCTACTGAGCATGATGAACATCGCCGGCGGGTCGGCGCGGAAATTCAGCCGCCTCGCCCGCCGGCCTGACCATTCTTCCGGCCCTCCTGATTGGCCCGGTTCGACCTGCTCGCAAGCGTGTTTCCCGCAGAAGCGAGATTGGGACGAATATGGAAAGCTGGCGTTTGCCCGGGCTCCTGCACAAACAGTGGGTCGATCATCGATCACGGGGCCAAGAACGAGAAGGAAGGCAGGATGCGACATCCTGCCTTCCTGTTTTGCGTGAGATCCCGGTGAACCGGGTGCTTATTGCTCGATCGCGTAGGTAATGTTGACGGTGACGGTGTAGCGGTTCTCGCCGCTGGCCACCGGTACCGCATCGGCCGCCATCTCCTTGGCCATGGCCATGCGATACATCGGTTGCGGCACCGGCCTCGCGAAGTTTTCGCTGATATCGACCACGCGGCCGAGGCGAACGCCTGCGGCTTCCGTCAGCGTTTTCGCCTTTTCGATGGCTTCCGCCACCGCCTGCTTGCGCGCTTCGGTCACGGCTTCCTTCGGGTCGTCGTTGCCGAAGGTGATGTTGCCGCCCTGGTTCACTCCGAGCTTGACGCTCGCATCGATCAGGCCGCCCAGTTGCGACAGGTCGCGCACCTTAACCGTCAGGGTATTGGTGACGAGATAGCTGTCGATTTCGGGTGCCTCGTAGTTGCCATCGGCGGGCTTTTCCTGGCGATATTGGGGCTGGACCGAGAAGTCCGACGTCTGCAGGTCGCGCTCGGCGACGCCTTTTTCCTTCAGATCGGCGAGGACCTTGGCCATCGCCTCGTTGTTGGCCTTCATCGCCTCCTCGGCCGTCTTGGCCTGGCGCACGACGCTCAGCGTCAGCATGGCCATGTCGGGGGCAAGGGCGGCCTCGCCCTCGCCGGAGACCATGATCGTGGCTTCGCGCCTTTCCGCCTCGGCGCTCAATGCCGGCAGGGGCGCTATCAGTGCGGTGGCGATCAATGCGGCGAGGGCGAGGCCCCCGGTCTTGCGGCTGGTCATCGTGATTCCTTTTTCCTGAAGCGTCCCTGTCCCTTGCCTTGTTGACCGGAGATTGTGAAGCTATTGCGGCAAAGGCTTGTCGCCTCCGGCGAATTGGGTTAGAGCGGTCCAACCGTCGCGGGTGCCATTGTCCGCGCGGCCGCCCGTCGCACGGGCCGGGCCTGTAGCTCAATGGTTAGAGCCGGCGGCTCANACGGTCTCCGGCCAAGCCGGGGCGGTTCATTAACGAGCCCATGGGGGCACTACCGACCATTACATTAGCAATCATATCAATCGCTCTTAAACTTCGTATGTTTTCAGCGCTTACCGATGGATTGAGATCGGCTTTCGGTCAAGCGCAGTGTTCTGCTTTAAGTTGAGGCGGTTTGGATAATTCTTGTCACTTTTTTCTATTGCTCGCCGCCGATATGTTGTGCAGGGCATTTGCCGCATCGGTATCCGCCCAAAAGGGCCGCACCTGTTGCCGCGCCCACAATGTTGGAATTCCCCCGATAACTCTTTTGTCTCACGAGACAACGGGAACCCTTACCGTCATTTTCGACGCGCGCCAGGAGCCAAAATATCGATCGAACAGCCGAGCGTTTGTAGAACCTGCAAGACTTTTCCGATCTGTGCTGTCGGCTTGCCTGCTTCGAGATCGACAATAAACCGGAGGCCGACGCCCGAAACGCCGGCAAGCTCATCCTGGCGCAAGTTTTGATCCTTGCGCGTGCTGCGAACCAAGGCGCCGATGTCGGCTGGATTTTTGACTTGCTTCGCCATATTTGTTCCCGATCGGGAAAAAAACGCCATATCAGCTATCTTTTCGAGAGAAATTTCCCGAACGGGAACATCGACTTGAGCTTTCAGCCTAGTGATACGCGCAGGCTACGCCTGATCCGCTCCATTTTGCGCCGCTCTCACACGTCTTCTTTCATCATCCTCAGCAGCAGCAATCACAAGCTCCTCGACAGCTGACACATGCCAAACCTTCCCCAAATCCGATTCCGGATTTAGCCGCCCAGAATATATGCCAAGAAACTCCCAAACCGGGTGTGGAGAAAGAACCGATGCAATTCGTCCATCTGCCCCAAGGATACGATGGTTACCTACTCGGTAGGCAATGACGGCTGAACCGGATTGCCCTTGCCTTGTTCGGCAATCGATCAAAAAGGTTGGGTCGTCTGGCGAAATCAATTCCAGTTCTTGAGCAAGGAAACCAGTTGCCCAAATCGGAAATCGTTGTATCGACGACAGGCCAAAGGGAAACCCTATTACACTGACGGCTTCTGCGGGGCCGACTTGAATCGATTTTCTATCGAGAGCCGTATTTAGGTAGTAAGGGTACTTTAGGACATCACCGCCCCAGCTCAAATTGAGTGCAACAATATCAGCAACCGCGCCTAACCGCGGGTGCTCGATCCAGTAGGGTGTTCCATCTTGACGATACAGGGGAAGTCGAATTGGTAGCCACTCGCCAGCGCGTTCTCCTGATCCGTGAAAATGGATAACTACGCTGTCGGGAATCGCGGCGTTCTTGCTAAGACATTTTCCGGTCACTTGATCACGACCGGTGACGTTGTGGCGGTTGGTAACGAGAGCGCAGTGACTTTCGCGATCAAAAGCGACCAGAGTTCCCGTGCCGCTCGCTAACCGCAGGTCTTGAAAGTACATTTCGATGAACAGAGATTTCACCGTCGGTACCGAAACCTCGTATTTGCCAACGGAGATTGTAGACATTCACGCTCCCATATCCTGTGTAAAACTGGATACCCGCCAACGTCATTCCGGGCAAGGCTTGAAGAGACAACAACTAAATGGCGAGCGCAAACCTACGGTACCATCGGATTCCGGTCCAGCTTCCCTCGATATGCCGAATGCCGGTGCGATACGATCGCGTCAACCAGCGCTGGCGGTTTCGATCCTGCGAGCAGCAGCATCTTACCGGTCTTCATTTCCAGGATCTGATCGGCGGTCATGAGCTTCTGCCGTTGCTCGACAGTTGAGGTCTTGCGGCTCTCCCCGAACTTCGCAGACGATTGCTTCGTGCGGGTAAGCACCGTCTGATCGCCAAGGGCATTCGCGGCCCAATTGGCGGTTTCGAACTCGGCGCGGCCGAGACCGAAAATGCGGGTGGTGACGCAGGAGCCGAGAATGCTGGCGGTGTCGCCCTTGCCATAGACGCTTTCGATTTGCCCCTTGTCCTGGGTGATGAACAGCGCCTCGATGCCGCAGCCGGCGGCAACGTTGGCGATGTTGATCAGCTTTTCCATCCGGCCGAGGCGGACAAACTCGTCCAGCACCAGCAGCACATTCTTTTTCGGCCTCCTGGCCCCCTCCAGTCGGACAGCCATTCCAAGAATGATGTTTGTCAGCAGCCGGAGAAAGACGGCCTGAGCGTCCACCTGGTCGAGCGGCACGACCATGAAGAGGTCGGCTCGTCCCTCAAACAGGTTTTCGAGCGAGCATGTGGAGGCGCTGAGGAAACTGCGCAGTTCGTCGGAACGCGCCCAATCGAAGGCCTTCTTGATTGTCGTTTTGATCGCACCGCGCTCGTTCTCGCCGGCTGCGAGGAAGGTGGCGGCGGCTGCGGCCGGACGAGTGCCGAAGGTCTCCGGCGCTCCGGCCCATTCCGTCAGCGTCTTTTCAAAGCCGGCCGAAAACAGCAGGTCCATGACGGTGATCAGGTTGCGATCGGCTTCCAAGCGCTTGGTCATGACGACCTCGATCACGGCGGCAATCATGGATTTCGCCATTTCGGCAAAGTGCGAGCCGTTTCCGCCTTCCGGTCGAACAAGTCCCTCGGCAATGACTTCGATGTCACGGACCAGATGCGCTTGCCGGATATAGTCGAGTGGGTTGAAACGATCCTTCGACGGCTCGATGACGCCGAAGGGATTGAGAACCACGACCTGGCGCCCGAGCGATCGGCGATAGCGGCGGGTGACGGCGAAGTTTTCCCCCTTGATGTCGAGGACGGCGACCGGTCCGTCATGGTCGATGATTGAGGGAATGACGACGGACACGCCTTTCCCGGCGCGCGTGCCGGCGATGGCGACATGGTGGCCGGCACGCCATCCGGTCTTCGCGTTGGGGCGATAGCGCAGCATCGCGCCGCCGGAGAGACCGAGCGGCAAGCCCGTGTCGTTGTGCCGGAGCTGGCGCAACTCGTTCCGGTTCATCCACCGGGCGCGCCATGGGCCTTGTTTTGAAACCCGGCTAGACGAAGCGGGGGCGGCAATCGAAATCGCTCGCAGAATGAGGAACAGCGGCACAGGCAGGCCGATGGCGAGGCTGGTTTGCACACCAAGCTTTTGCACCTCTGTGAAGCGGTTCCATGTCGAAACCATGCCTCGGATGCTCTCGATTCCGGAATACCCGGCATTGCGCCAAGCCTTGAAGCTGTCGAGCAGGACGGCTGCCGCAATGGTGGGGTCGGTAAGGGCGAGAGCAGACGCGGCAAGGAGGGCAGCCCCCACAGCTAAGCCCGACGCGCTGCGGATGCGGCCCTGGGTGTCTCCCACCAAGGTCAGCAGCGCAAACCCGCAAAACATGACCAGGATCGCGGCGCGCGCGTTTTGGTAGATGGGTGGCCAGAACAACGGCGCTGTCTCCATCAGCAGGAAACCGGCCGCCACGACGGCAATGGAAAGGGCATAGCGATAGGGCTGAATAATCAAATTCATGGCTCGAAACTCCGGACGGAAATGAGGATCAGTTACGGCCGCGACTTGGCGCAGGCGGTCGGGCTGTCACGTCGGCGGCGCGACCGCCTCCAGCATCGCTTCGGCTTGCTCCAGCAGGGCGAACGCTTCCGTCAGCTCGGTCGAGGCCGTGTCGCTGGAAGGATTGCCGGAGGCGAGCCAGGCGTTCATGAACGTAGCCTGTGACGCGATGAGCGATTTCAGCGATCCTTCCAAAGCCGCTTGCCGGTTTTCGATTATGTCGGTCGAGCGTTTCTCCAGCGCCTCGAACTGCGCGGTCCCGCTGCTCAATGCGTTCATCAACGTCTCGACGTAACCCAGCAATTCGCGCTCCAGCGGCGACAGGCTCTCGGGCATCGGTGGTCTGGTAGGTGTGGTCATCGGTCAATCTCCCTGGACGATCTTCAGGCATGGTGTTTTGGCGGGCCCGGCCTGGCAGGTGGTCAGCTGAAGGCGGTTGACGTCCCAGGTCAGGACTTTGCCGTTGCTGGTCTGGTTGATCTGCAAGCCCATTTGCCAAAGGCTGGCGTTCTGGGCGCGGTCGATCATCAGCCCCGCCCAAAACCAGCTCGCGGTGAAGCTCAACAGGACGATCAGCAACGTCACCGCGCCCATGGTCAGGAAGAACGGCTGCACCATCGACCGGAGCCGGTTCACGTCCGCCTCGGTCGTCGCCAGTGCCTCGCTCAAGTGCTGGCGGTTCGCGTCCGTGAAGCTGCGGATATCGGTCTCGATTGTAGCTTGCGCGCGCTTCAAGGCTTCGCTCCAATCGGTCTCGAAGCTCGTCGGGAGCGATGGCGTCGAGTCGGCTTCCGGAACGGCTGGGCTCGCCAGCCGCTCTTTCAAGCGCTCGCTCAAGGGTATTCTCTCGGGTCCAGTTTTCACGGAACAGGTCTCCTTTCAGACGCCAGCGCTCGTCCGTCTCCGGATCGCGCACGGTGATGTAGTTTTTGCCGGCGCGCGGCAGGTCAAAACCCGCCGCCGTCAGGGCCTCGGTCATGCTCGGGCGGTCATGGATTTGGCCGGTCTCGATGCGCTGAACGATCCAGTCATGGATCAGCTCGCGGGTATCGCCGCGCCTGACGCTTTCGATGAGACTGACTGTCTCGCGGGCGCGCTCCGGCGCCATTGGGTCATTCCAGCCGTGTTCCTTGTTCAGAACATCGCGCAAGGCGTCGTAATGCTTCTGGTAGCCAGGCGGCGCGATGTTGAGGCTGCGACCGCTCACAAGCTCCATGCGCGGCGTCACGAAATGCAGTTCGACGCGGCCCTCATGGGTATGGCGGACCCAAAGCATATCGTGCTGGTCGGGTTCGAGGCCGGCAAAGGCAAGGCTCTCGAAGGCGTCCATGACCTGCCGTTGCTGGACAGGGTCCGGCGCGTCTTCCGCCGTGAAGGCGATGACGCCGGCACGATAGGTCCGCTGGTGCGGGCATGCGTCGATCAGCGCGCGCATGCGGTCGGCATCGCCACGCAGCACTTCCGGCAGCGGCTCGCGGGCAAACAGCATGATCTCACCGTGCTCGTCGCGGATCGCGTTGCGGTTCTGGTCGTAAGCGACGACGTCGCGCTCGACCAGATAGTCAACCGGTCCCGATCCGCCGCCCTGGCCGTTTCGGAAGAACTTGATCAGCACGGCGCGCCATCCTTGGCCGTGAACTGCTCAAGCGTTTCCGATAGCGCCCGCTCGATGGCGACCAGGCGGGCGGCAACCGTGATTGCGTCGATGGCGGACAACTGGCCCTGCGCCTGGGCCGTGTTCAGCCATCGCGCGATCTGGTTGAGGTTGCCGCCGATCCGGGCGACGGCGCGCACCAGCTCCGGGTCCACCTTGGGAACCGGACGGCGGCGGCGCGCCTCGGTGAGGCCGAGCGCTTCCCGCATCAGCGTGGCGAAGGGCAGACCGGCCCGCGCCGCGCGTGTGGTCAGCGCCTGCTTTTCCGATGCCGTGCAACGGAAAACCACGACGGCATTGAGGTCGCCTTTGGGCGATCGCCGGGCGTTCTTGGTGGGGTTTGAAGGGGAGGCCTGCCTCCCCTCACAAGGCTCCCTGTCAGAAGGCTCGCCGTATGACAGGGGTCGCCTTGCTCCCTTCAAATCGCCAGCCGTCATGAAACCCTCCGGACTGTCGTCTGCCGGGCGGTTTCGTCGGCGATGTGGTCACGGCGACGGCTGAAGAAAGCGATCCAATCCAGCGCACTCGGGCTCGCATCGTCCGGTGGCCAATAGCTGGGCAAGGCATAGCCCGGTTTTCCGGTTTTCACCGTCCGCATGCCCAAGGTGTCGATCGAGGGAAAGCCGTGACGTCGTAACCAGGTGCGCCATTGCTCGACCTGATCCGCCTTGGTCTCGGCCACGAAAACGAGCGGGACGGCTCGCCGCGTCTCGACGCGCGGCGGGGCGTCCTCGCGCGGGTTAGGTTTATATATTTTTTCTTTCTCTGGGTTTGGTGGACATATTTGTCCCCCTTCGCTGGACACATCTGACCGCCTTTCCGGACGATTTTGACCGCCTTTGTCAGGGTAAAGGGTGACAACTTTGTCCGTCTTTTCGCGGGCGTCCGATGCGCGTAAAATCGACGCCGCTGAGGGACGATATTCTGTGTTGTGCCCGACGCCATTTCCGCGCTGGACCTCGAACCATCCTTTGACTTCAAGTTCACGGACGGCGCGCTGAATGGTCTTGACGCTCTTGCCGGTCGCGTCGGCAATCGTTTGATAGGACGGCCACGCCTTCTCGGTGTGGCCGTTCAAATGCGTGGTGATGATGTAGAGCGCCACGGATCGCGCGCTGTCGCTCAAATCCTTGTCGCAGCTCAACTGCTGAAGCCATTGCAGCTTCACGTCCCGAAACGGCCGCGCCCCGCTCATGCACGCCTCCCTGGTCGCCACGCGACCGGGAAAGAAGGGGCGGAAACGGCCGGAAAAAGTGGGACGGCGGCTTTACTAAGCCATTGATTTTTATAAAATGGGGTCTTCGTCCCACACGGGGTTAAGCTGCTGAATTTCTTGGAATTCGGCAGGCCCTCCGGGCCCACCAATTCGTCCATACACGTCCAATACCGTCCACAGGCGTCTCCCAAGCCCTAGCGTTTCCGGGCTTTCTGGATTACCTGGGACGCCTCTGGACACCCCAGCGATCCAATTTGTTGGCACGGTTGTTGGCATCAGATTTCGCCGTTTACCGAGATGCCAACAAACTCTCGATTCCTTCCATTGAATCAAGTGCTTGAACTGATTCGCTTTTTCTCACTTCGTTCGAGTCCGACCCGTTGCGGGTTCGAGTCCCATGACCGGAACCACATCGGCTGACAGCCCTACAATCCAACCATCAGTTGGATGAACGATATTCCACGAATAGTTGAATATACTTCCAGCAGTGCGCTAGAATCAGGCACACCCACAGACGCGGGCAGTGCCCGCCAAGGAAAGGAAAGTGCTGGCTGCGATTGACGAGTTCAGAGGGGACTATCGATTTCTCTCCAACTTTTACCTGAGCCCTTTCCCGTGGGAAGGATTCACCGTCGCGAGCGTCGAACATGCTTATCAAGCAGCTAAGGCTGAGGATCTGGCGGAAAGAAAGAAAATCGTCTTTGCCAAATCTCCCGGTCTTGCCAAAAAGTTGGGTAACCGCGTGATGCTGCGAGCGGACTGGGATGAGGTAAAGATCGGGGTGACGCGCGAACTACTGGCCTTGAAGTTCGCCCCCCGGTCGTCGCTCGCCAAAAGGCTGCTGGCTACAGGGAACGCCCATCTGGTTGAGGGCAATCACTGGGGCGATCAGTTCTGGGGCGTGTGCGATGGCGTGGGAGAAAATCATCTCGGTCGCCTCCTTGTTGAGCGGCGTGACCATTTGCTACACCCGGCTAGTTCGGCCACCGGATGGTGTCTGCTCTGGCACCCAGAATCCTCGTGCTATTGGTGGGAGCGCAACCCCGGACCCGGTACATTTTCAGATGGACTTGCCATGGACGTGACTGGTGAGCCTCAGCATGAGTTAACCGCTCGCCGCTGGGGCGTCCTCTCTCCAGACGAATGCGTCGAATGGGAGACGTGGCGCGCTTACGTGCTGAGCTGATGGCGCGGCAGGTAGGCGTCGATGAAGTCGCGCTCCGCATTTCCGTAAACGAACTTCTTCGCGTTGATGAGGGATGATTGGTTGTTCGCCTTGACCACATCGCGAGCAGGCATCCTGGCAAAGTGGTCGAGAATGTCCGGCGCATCACTGGCGATGAAAAGGTGCGTCGGAGACAACGGTATCGAGATGGCGGTGCGTGACTTGTACAGGTCGCCGACCCGTTCAAAAGGGTTGTCCCCAAGGAGTAGCCGCCTCGGTCCTGTTGAGACGTCTTTGACGAGCCATCGAAGGTGTATAATGCGGTCGATAGCCTTCTCGCTTTGGATAAGGTCCACCAGGACCTTCAGTCCCGAGTTAGCGACACGGGCTGGAGCGTGCTTCGAAGCCCACTCGTACAGCGTGCTTTCTGGTCTATCACCTTTCGCGGCGTCAAACTCAGGGATCGGTTGGGAAAGGTCCTGAGATATCCGCTCCTGCACGCTCGACGTGACCATCTCCACGATGTGCGGGACGCGCAGCAGTGAGGCGTTAAGGTAGATGGTCCACCAGTATCGCTCTTCAACCGAGAGCTTGGCGGGTCCGTGGCGGATCAGCTTGTCAAGGACCGGCTTCGCTGCGGTCTCGATTTTTCCGAATAGCTTGATTTCAATTTGCTGTGCCTCTTCATCGTTGACGTGGGCCAACGAGTAGAGGCCGGGGACGTATGCCGTGGCAGCGGTGGTGACCGGTGTGCAGACGAGCTTGTTGTTAAACGGGATTCGCCCCCACCGGCTGATCTTGCCTTGCTGATCGCTCCACTTACCCAAGTGGAACTGGGGAACGTAGTGATGATCGCCCGCTTTGCTCAATCGCCGCCCTCGCTCAGTTGCCGTCAAAATATTCATGCGGCCATGGGAAATGTCCACAGTAGTCCCAGAAAATCCCACAAATGTGTTGGCATCACGACGCAAGAGACCGGAATACAGAAGCGATTGCAATAGCTTACGCGGCTCGACAGGTTCCTCCGGGCCCACCATTTCCTCATTTAAAACAGGTGTCTTCCGCAATGCGGGAATGAAGCGCGTTCTGCCTTGGTGGCGAACTTTCCGAAGGTGTGTTGCCCGCGCATGCGGGAAGAAACGGATGCAGAATTGAGGACTGTGCCGGCAGGCGCGCTAGGACAGACACCGCCCCTGTAAAACTTTCGGATGGCAAACTAGCCGAAAGACCGGCAGCGCCCAGAATAGCGGCTTCAGGGAGCGAGGTTGAGGCCTGTTCCCTTGAATCCGGACATGAAGTCCTCTCGTCGGCTAGACGCAAGGCCGGTATTTCCTGTTATGTCTTGCGACGGGAGATCGCAGGAGGAGCGTATTCATGAAGGTCAGGGCCGCCATTTTGAGGCAATCGCCGGTCAAGCCGCCGTTTTCGGTGACGCGACCGCTTTCCATCGAGATGGTGGAGCTGGCGGGGCCGGGGCCGGAGGAACTGCTGGTGCGGATCGGGGCGGCGGGGCTCTGCCATTCCGATCTTTCGGTCATCAACGGCGACCGGCCGCGGCCGATGCCGATGGTGCTCGGACATGAGGCGGCGGGAACGGTGGAGGCGGTTGGAAGCGGGGTGCACGACATCCGGCCCGGCGACCGGGTGGTGACGACCTTCCTGCCCTCCTGCGGGCATTGCCTGCCTTGTGCGGAAGGGCGTTCGGCGCTCTGCATTCCCGGCGCCGAGGCAAACGGCCGGGGGGAGTTGCTCGGCGGCGGCTCGCGGCTTTCCTGCGAGGAAGTGCCGCTTCACCACCATCTCGGGGTTTCCGGCTTTGCGGAATATGCGGTTGTTTCCCGTTATTCGGCGGTCAAGGTCGAGGCAGAGCTACTGATGGCGGAAATGGCGCTGTTCGGCTGCGCGGTGCTCACCGGGGTCGGGGCGATCGTCAATACATGCAGGGTTCAGCCGGGCCAGAGCGTGGCCGTCGTCGGTCTGGGTGGCGTCGGGCTTGCCGCTGTTCTCGGGGCGGTGGCCTCGGGCGCGACACGCGTCGTCGCCATCGATCTGGCGCAGGAAAAGCTCGACAAGGCGCGCGAACTCGGGGCGACCGATACCTTCCTTGGGGGTGATCCCGACATTGCGGAGCGGGTGCGCGAGGCGACCCGCGGCGGCGTCGATCACGCGGTGGAAATGGCCGGGTCGGCGCGGGCATTCGAAACGGCCTACAAGATCACGCGGCGGGGAGGGACGACGGCCAGCGCGGGGCTTGCGCCGCCTTCCGCCCAGTTTTCCATTCCCGCAGTCGGGCTGGTGGCGGATGAGCGGGTGGTGCGCGGCAGTTACATGGGAAGCTGCGTGCCCGTGCGGGATATTCCGCGTTTCATCGCGCTTTATCAGGCCGGGAAACTGCCGGTGAACCGGCTCCTGTCATCGACCGGTCCGCTTGAGGGCATCAACGAGGCCTTCGACCTGCTGCACGAGGCCAAGGTGATCCGGCACGTCATCACCTTCTAAGCGGAAGCGTCCGAGTTGGAGCTTTCGTAGGCTTTGACAATGGTCAAAGCCTGTGCCCTCCTGTTCGGGTAGCCTTTCCCCGTTCAATCATGGTGGGAAATGAGCGAAGCGCTTTTCGAGGTCAGGGACGTCACCAAGTCATACCGCACCGGCGATGTCGAGGTGCAGGCGCTTCGCTGCGTCGACCTGACGCTGGAGCGTGGTGAGATGGCGGTTCTGCTCGGGCCGTCGGGCAGCGGCAAGTCGACGCTGCTCAACATCATGGGCGGACTCGACCGGGCGACCTCCGGTCGGGTGCGCTTCGCCGACCACGAACTCACCGAGCACACGGAGAGGCAACTGACGCGATACCGGCGCGATCATGTCGGTTTCGTCTTCCAGTTCTACAATCTCATTCCCAGTCTCACGGCCTACGAAAACGTTGCGCTGGTGACGGAGATCGCCCGCAATCCCATGGATGCGGGAGAGGCCCTTGCGATGGTCGGTCTCAAGGAGCGCATGGATCATTTTCCGGCGCAGCTTTCGGGCGGCGAGCAGCAGCGCGTGGCGATCGCCCGCGCCATCGTCAAGCGGCCGGAAGTGTTGTTCTGCGACGAGCCGACGGGCGCACTCGATTCGAAGACCGGCATTCTGGTGTTGGAGGTTCTCTGCCGCGTGAATGCCGAATTCAATACGACGATGGCGATCATCACCCACAATGCCGCCATCCGCCAGATCGCGCACCGCGTCTTCTCCTTCCGCGACGGGCGGATCGAGGAGTCCGTCACCAATCCGGTCCGGCTCCAGCCTTCGGATGTGAGCTGGTAGCCATGTCGATGCTTAACCGGAAGCTCTATCGCGACGTGATCCGGCTGTGGGCGCAGGTGATGGCGGTCGCGCTGGTCATGGCCTGCGGGGTGATGACCATCATCATCGCCATCGGCTCCTATCGCTCGCTGGAAGAGACGCGGCGCGTTTTCTACGATCGCTATCGCTTCGCCAACCTGTTCGTGGAGGCGAACCGCGCGCCCTTGCACCTGCGGGACCGGATGCTTGCGATCGACGGTATCGGCAGCGTCGAACTCCGGATCGTCGAATACGTGCTGCTCGACATGGAGGGCATGGTGGAACCGGCGACCGGGGTCGCGGTGTCGCTGCCCGACCATGGTCAACCCGCGGTCAACTGGCTCTATATCCGCAGCGGCCGGTTGCCGGAACCCGGACGGCCGCAGGAGGTGGCTGTGCTGGAAAGCTTCGCCAGCGCGCATCGCCTTACTGAAGGCAGCCGCTTTTCCGCGATCATGGACGGCCGCAAGCAGGAACTGACAGTGACGGGCATCGTGTTGTCGCCAGAATACATCTATACGATCGGGCCGGGCGACATGGTGCCCGATCCACGCCGCTTCGGCGTGTTCTACATGTCGCGCGATGCGCTCGAGGGCATTTTCGACATGGGCGAGGCCTTCAACAACGCGGCGCTGACGACGCTGCGGGGCGTCGATACCGAGGAGGTGCGGGAGAAGCTCGACGACCTGCTCGACCGGTATGGCGGGCGCGGCGCCTTTCCGCGCAAGGACCAGATCTCCCACACCTTCATCGAAAACGAACTCGACCAACTGCGGGCGATGGCGGCGATCATCCCGCCGATCTTCCTGTTCGTCTCGGCCTTCCTCGTCAACATGATCTTGACGCGGCTGATCGCGCTGGAGCGGGAGCAGATCGGGCTCTTGAAGGCGCTCGGCTACCGCGAGACCGAGGTCGCCTGGCACTATCTGAAACTCACCATAGTGATCGCACTGATCGGCGTGACGATCGGTTTTGCCGCCGGCAACTGGACAGGGCGCGGCTTGACCCAGCTCTATGCCCGCTTCTTCTCTTTTCCGTTCCTGATCTTCCGGGAGAGCTTCGACCTTTATCTCATCTCGGGCGGCATCTGTGTCGCGGCGGCCTTTGCCGGCGCCATTCGGGCGATCTGGTCGGTCATCGTGCTGCCGGCCGCCGTCGCCATGCAGCCGCCGGCACCGCTCCGCTTCCGTTCGCTGTTTTCCAGGCGGCCGCGGGGCGTGCCGCTCGTCTCGCAGCTGACGATCATGGCTTTCCGTCAGATTGTCCGCACGCCGCTCAGGGCGTTTCTCACCTCGCTTGGCAGCGCCTTTTCCGTGGCCCTGCTGGTGGTCTCGATGTTTTCCTCCGATTCCGTCGGGTATATGGTCAACGAAATCTTCTTCCGCATGGAGCGGCAGGACGCCAGCCTGTTCTTCGATCAGGACCGGTCCGTGGCGGCGCTTGACGCGGTGCGGCACTTGCCGGGGGTGACGCGGGCCGAACCGTTCCGGGCGCTCGCGGTCAAAGTGCGCAAAGGCTCGCGGGAGAAGGACCTGACGGTCTTCGGCATCGGCGGGAATGCCGATCTCGGGCGGATCATGGATGGGGATATGCGGCCGATCCCGCCCCCGGGCCACGGCATTCTTCTTATCGGCCGGGTCGCGGACTTGCTCGGCGCGCGGGTCGGCGATCTGGTGGAAGTGGAGTTGGTCGAGAAGGACCATCGGAGCATCCTGGTTCCTGTGACCGGCATCGCGCAGAGCCTTGTCGGCACGGACGCCTATATGCGCATCGACGCGCTCGACCGGCTGATCGGCGACGGGCGGCGGATTACCGGTGTGCGGGTATCGCTCGACATGGCGCAGAAGGAGGCGCTCTACGCGGAACTCAAGCAGACGCCGGCCATTGCCTTTGCGATGCTGATCGGGCTGTCGCGCGACCGCTTCCGGGCGACGGTCGAGCAGAACATATCGACGATGCAGGTGGTCTATACGACGCTCGCGGTCATCGTCGCCTTCGGGCTCGTCTATAATTCGGCGCGGATACAGCTTTCCGAGAGAGCACGCGAGCTTGCGAGCCTGCGGGTGCTCGGCTTTACGCCGGCGGAAGTATCCGGCGTGCTTCTGACCGAGCTTGCGGTGGTCGTCCTTGCCGCCCAGCCGCTCGGCTGGTTGCTCGGTTATCTCTTTTCGAAACTGGTGGTGGAGGGGGTCTCCAGCGATCTCTTCCGCATTCCCTTCGTCATCAATTCATCGACATTTGCAATCGCGAGCCTCGTGGTGCTCGGCGCATCGCTGTTGTCGGCGCTGATCGTGCGCCGGCGCATCGATGCGCTGGATCTCGTGGGCGTACTGAAAGCCAGGGAGTAAGGCTCCATGCGGGAAAAATGGATCAAGCGGTTCGTCTGGACGCTGGTGGTTGCTGCGATTATCGCCGGTTTCGCCTATGCCTTGCGGGAAAAACCGCAGGCCGTCGATGCGGGCGCGGTTACGCGCGGCGCGATGAAGGTCAGCGTCTCGCAGGAAGGCGTCACGCGGGTCCGTGACGTTTATACCGTTTCGGCGCCGATCGCCGGGCATCTGGCGCGCACGGTGCTGGAGGAGGGCGACAAGGTGACCGCTGATGTCACGGTGGTGGCGGCCATCCACCCGCTCGATCCCCCGCTGATCGATCTCCGCAGCCAGGCCGAGCTTCTGGCCGCGCGGGAAGCCGCCCGCGCTGCCGTCTCCATGGCGGAGATTGAATACAAGCGGTTCCAGTCCGATCTGCAATTCGCGCGTGACAATCTCGCCCGGGCGCTTCGGCTCGCCAAGACCGAATTCCTCGCGGAAAGCGCATTGCAGAAAGCGACGACCGAGGTTGAGGTGCTGGAGGCGCAGCTTGGCTCGGCCAAGGCGGCGATTGAGCTGCGCAAGGCGGAGCTTGCCAGCGCCGAGGCCCGCCTCATCCAGCCGCAGTCGTCCGATGCGTCGCGCGAGCGCAATTGCTGCGTCTACGTCACGGCGCCGGTCAACGGGGTGGTCCTGGGCGTCATGGCCAAGAGCGAGCAGCCGGTTGCGGCAGGCACGAAGATCGCCGAGATCGGCGATCCCGGCAATCTGGAAATCGTCGTCGACCTCCTGTCATCGGATGCGGTGCGGGTCGTTCCCGGCGCTCAGGCCGAGATCATCGACTGGGGCGGCGAGCACGCGCTTGCCGCGAGGGTGCGACGCATCGAGCCGGCGGGCTTCACCAAGGTTTCCGCGCTTGGCATCGAGGAACAGCGGGTCAATTTGATCCTCGACCTGGAGGACAAGGACCCGCGCCTGGGGCATGGATTTCGCATCTACGCCCGCCTGACGCTCTGGCAGGGCGACAATGTGCTGCAGGTGCCGATCAGCGCCCTGTTCCGTAACGGGCGGGAGTGGGCGGTCTTTGCCATCCGCGACGGTCGCGCGCGCCAGATCAAGGTCGAGATCGGCCACATGAACGATGAGACCGCCGAACTCGCCGCGGGTCTGGAGCAAGGCGACACCGTCATCCTGCATCCCAGCGATACGATCAGCGAGGGATCGCTCGTTGAAACGCGCGCGGAGTAAGGGCGGCGTCAGATCGCGCCGCCGGTTTCCCGGATGACCCTGGTCAGGCTGCCCGTCGCCGGGAAGAGGGGAATGAGGCAGGCCTGCAGGGCGTGGTAGATGTCGCCCTTGCCGGGGAAAAGGGTGTTGGCCGGGCGGAGGTCTTCCGTCAGTTCCTCGTGCCAGCCGCCGAAGGCGGGGTCGAGGTTGTTGCTGGCGATGAAACTCCAGATCTTGCGATAGCTTTCCTCGTGGAAGTCGCTCGGGCTCAACTGGTTGAGGAAATGGGCAGCGCCCGCACCCTCGCACAGCGGCCACCACAGCTTGAAGCGCTTGTCGGGCACGTTTTCCCAGTCGAGCGTGTAGAAGAAGCCGCCTTTCTCCTTGTCCCAGCCGAGTGACATGGACTGGAAGAACAGGCCTCGGGCGGCTTCCGGCATCCAGTCGTGACGCTTGCCGCCGAGCACCCAGAGCTGAAGGATCAGGCGGGCCCATTCCAGCCAATGCCCCGGCGTGGTGCCGGAGGGGCGGAACATCTCGTTCTCATGGTAATAGATCCGGTCGAGCGTCCAGACCTCGTCGAAATGTTCCGGAACGCGATAACCCTGTTCGGCGGCGCGGCGGCGGATCAGCAGATCCGCGATGCTCTCGGCCTTGGCGAGATAGCCGTTGTCACCGGTTGCCTCGAAAGCTGCCATCAGGGCTTCCGTGAGGTGCATGTTGGAGTTCTGGCCGCGATAGCCGGGAACAGGCTGCCAGTCGCGGGAAAACTCCTCGGCGATGGCGCCGAAGCGTTCCTCCCAGAAACGGGTTTCGAGAACTTCGGTGATATCGGTCAGCATGGCGTCGGCCAGCGGATGGCCCACGACCTTGGCGGAGGAGGCAGCCAGAAGCACGAAGGCGTGGCCATAGCCCTGCTTGCCGGCATCGGCCGCGCCATTGTCGTCCACCTGCCAGAAATAACCGCCGTGCTCGGTGTCGCGATGGCGCTCCCAGAGGAATTTCATGCCGTGGTCGACCACGTCAGCGGCGCCCGGCCGACCGAGCAGGTCGCCGATTGCATAACAATGGACCATGCGCGCGGCCATGTGGATGCTGCGGACGGGATTGTCGGTGTTGAGCGGCTTGCCGTCACGCGTGAGGTCGAAGAAGCCGCCCTTCGGGTTGATGGCTTGCCGCTGAAAGAAGGAAAAGAGGCCGTCAGCCAGATCGAGCAGCCATTTGCGATGATAGGGGCGGTCGCTCCAGTTCGCGGCAATGGCTGTGTGGGCGGTTGTTTCCAGCATGCGATCCTCCCGAATTCTAATCGTTTGAAACCTCTTATAGCGAAACCGGTGGATTGTCACCGCGCAACCGGGGTCGCGGTTGCGGCATTCTCCTGTTTTGCATGTCGCAATTGAAATGGATAAACGCATGTTGACATAAAGATGTCTTTATGTGATTTCGATTCATTGTCATTTGCAAGGAAGGCTGGCCAGATGTTCGACAAGCTGTTTGACGGGGATGCTCGGGAACGGAACGGCACGGAGATCATGCAGGCGCTGGCTGCTGCCGCGCGCGAGCGGATACTTGTCCTCGACGGCGCCATGGGCACGCAGATCCAGGGGCTGGGCTTTGACGAGGACGCCTTCCGCGGTTCGCGTTTCATCGGCTGCGCTTGTCACCAGCAGGGCAATAACGACCTTCTGACTCTCAGCCAGCCGGACGCGATCGAGGAAATCCACTTCCGCTATGCGATGGCGGGTGCGGACATTCTCGAGACCAATACGTTTTCCTCGACCCGCATCGCGCAGGCCGACTACCAGATGGAGCAGGCGGTCTACGACCTGAACCGCGAAGGGGCGCTGGTTGCTCGCCGGGCTGCAAGCCGCGCCGAGCGCGAGGATGGACGTCGCCGCTTTGTGGCCGGCGCCATCGGCCCCACCAACCGCACGGCCTCCATTTCGCCCGATGTCAACAATCCCGGTTATCGCGCTGTTTCCTTCGACGACCTGCGCCTCGCCTATGGAGAGCAGATCGACGGTCTGATCGACGGCAATGCCGATGTCATCCTGATCGAGACGATCTTCGATACGCTGAACGCTAAGGCCGCGATCTTCGCCTGCGAGGAGCGTTTCGCTGCCAAGGGCATCCGCCTGCCGGTGATGATCTCCGGCACGATCACCGACCTTTCCGGTCGCACCCTTTCGGGCCAGACGCCGTCGGCCTTCTGGTATTCGGTACGCCACGCCAATCCTTTCACCATCGGTCTCAACTGTGCGCTGGGTGCTGACGCCATGCGTCCGCATCTGCAAGAACTTTCGGGCATCGCCGACACCTTCATCTGCGCCTATCCGAATGCCGGCCTGCCAAACGAGTTTGGCCGTTATGACGAAACGCCTTACGATATGGCGCGGCAGATTACCGGCTTTGCGGAAGAAGGCCTTGTCAATGTCGTGGGCGGCTGCTGCGGCTCGACGCCTGAGCATATCCGCGCGATCGCCGAGTCCGTTGCCGGCAAGGCGCCGCGCAAGCCGGCCGAGCACAGGCCGTTCATGTCGCTTTCCGGCCTCGAACCCTTCGTGCTGACCAAGGAGATTCCCTTCGTCAACGTCGGCGAACGCACCAACGTCACCGGCTCGGCCAAGTTCCGCAAACTGATTACGGCTGGCGATTACACGTCTGCGCTGGTCGTCGCTCGCGATCAGGTGGAGAATGGCGCCCAGATCATCGACATCAATATGGACGAGGGCCTGATCGATTCCGAGAAGGCGATGGTCGAGTTCCTGAACCTGATCGCCGCTGAACCCGACATCGCGCGCGTGCCGGTGATGATCGACTCGTCGAAGTTCCCGATCATCGAGGCCGGCCTCAAATGCGTGCAGGGCAAGGCGGTGGTGAATTCCATCTCCCTCAAGGAGGGCGAACAGTCCTTCGTCGAGCATGCCCGGCTGATCCGCAATTATGGCGCAGCCGTCGTCGTCATGGCCTTCGACGAGCAGGGGCAGGCCGACACCTATGCCCGTAAGGTGGAGATTTGCCAGCGGGCCTACCGTATCCTGACCGAAGAGGTCGGTTTCGCACCGGAAGACATCATCTTCGACCCGAACATCTTTGCTGTTGCGACCGGCATCGAGGAGCACAACAATTACGGCGTCGACTTCATCGAGGCGACGCGGACGATCCGCGAAAAGATGCCGCTGGTGCATATTTCCGGCGGTGTCTCGAACCTTTCCTTCTCGTTCCGCGGCAATGAACCGGTGCGCGAGGCGATGCACGCCGTGTTCCTCTACCATGCGATCCAGGCCGGCATGGACATGGGCATCGTCAATGCCGGCCAGCTTGCCGTCTACGAGAGCATCGATCCCGAATTGCGCGAGGCCTGCGAGGACGTGGTGCTGAACCGCCGCGCCGATGCCACCGAGCGCCTGCTGGAAATCGCGGACCGTTACCGTGGCACCGGCGAGAAGCAGGCAAGGGGACAGGATCTCGCCTGGCGCGAATGGCCGGTTGAAAAGCGTCTGGAGCATGCGCTGGTCAACGGCATCACCGAATTCATCGACGCCGACACGGAAGAAGCGCGCAGACAAGCCGAACGACCGCTGCATGTCATCGAAGGGCCGCTGATGGCCGGCATGAACGTGGTTGGCGATCTCTTCGGCGCCGGCAAAATGTTCCTGCCGCAGGTGGTCAAATCCGCCCGTGTGATGAAGCAGGCGGTCGCCGTGCTGCTCCCCTATATGGAGGCGGAGAAGGCGGCCAATGGCGGCGGCAGCGAGAGGCAGTCGGCTGGCAAGGTACTGATGGCGACGGTAAAGGGCGATGTGCACGACATCGGCAAGAACATCGTCGGCGTCGTTCTCGCCTGCAATAATTACGACATCATCGACCTCGGCGTCATGGTGCCCGCGACGAAGATCCTGGAGACGGCGGTCAAGGAAAAGGTCGATATCATCGGGCTTTCTGGTCTCATCACGCCGTCGCTCGACGAGATGGTGCATGTCGCCGGCGAGATGCAGCGGCAGGGATTCGACATTCCGCTTCTCATCGGCGGCGCGACCACCAGCCGTGTCCATACCGCGGTGAAGATCCATCCGCAGTATCAGGCAGGGCAGGCGGTCTATGTGACGGATGCCAGCCGTGCGGTCGGTGTGGTCTCGTCGCTTTTGTCGCCGGACAGCCGTTCGTCCACCATCGATGGGCTGCGCGCTGAATATGCCAGGGTCGCCGACGCCCATGCGCGGGCAGAAGCCGAAAAGCAGCGCCTGCCGCTTGTCCGCGCCCGGGAAAATGCGGTGAAGCTCGACTGGTCCGCCTACAAGCCGAAGAAGCCGTCCTTTCTCGGAACGAAGGTTTTCGAGGATTACGACCTTACGGAACTCGCGCGCTACATCGACTGGACACCCTTCTTCCAGACTTGGGAGTTGAAGGGTCGCTATCCGGCCATTCTCGAAGACGAGAAGCAGGGCGAGGCCGCGCGCCAGCTCTTCTCCGACGCCCAGTCGATGCTCACGAAGATCATTGACGAGAAGTGGTTCCGGCCGCGAGCCGTCATCGGTTTCTGGCCGGCGAATGGGGTGGGAGACGATATCCGCCTGTTCAATGACGAGGCGAGGTCTGAGGAGCTTGCGACCTTCTTCACGCTGCGCCAGCAATTGTCGAAGCGCGACGGGCGGCCGAACGTGGCGCTTTCGGATTTCGTCGCGCCTGAGGATAGCGGCGTTGCCGACTATGTCGGCGGCTTCGTGGTAACGGCCGGTTTCGAGGAAATCGCCATTGCCGAGCGGTTTGAGCGGGCGAACGACGACTACTCGTCCATTCTGGTCAAGGCACTGGCCGACCGGTTCGCTGAGGCCTTTGCGGAGCGGATGCACGAGCGGGTTCGCCGCGAGTTCTGGGGCTATGCGCCGGACGAGAATTTCACCAATGACGAACTCGTTGGCGAGGCCTATGGCGGCATCCGCCCCGCGCCGGGCTATCCGGCCCAGCCCGATCACACCGAGAAGACGACGCTGTTCCGGCTTCTGGATGCGGAAAAGGCAACCGGCGTGCAGCTTACCGAGAGCTATGCCATGTGGCCCGGCTCGTCCGTATCCGGCCTCTATATCGGCCATCCCGAGAGCTACTATTTCGGTGTCGCCAAGGTCGAGCGCGATCAGGTCGAGGACTATGCGGCGCGCAAGGGCATGGAGATCAGGGAGGTCGAGCGCTGGCTCGGACCGGTCCTGAACTATGTGCCGAAGGCGGCGGAATAGGTCGGCTACACGTGGTCGCTTTGCTCCTCACCCGCCCTCTTCCCGCAAGCGGGGCGAGGGAGAAGAAACGGCGCGGCAAGTTCCTTCGACCGTAAGCGGGGAGGGAATGGAGACGCTGCGACGTGCTTTTTCTCCCCGTTGACGGGGAGAAAGCGCCGGCAGGCGGATGAGGGGCAGCTATTTCTGTATCGCTTGAATGCCTTGCGAAAACGATTCCGCTTTTTGCGCTATCGCCTTGGGTGTGAATCATTTTTCGGGTTGGCCGTCAGGCCTTCAGCCGCAGCAAGATAGCCGTGGTGTCATCACTTTGCTTGAAGCGTGGAAACCGCAGGCCATCAGGGTCGATCTCTCGTTCGAAGCGGCGGAGTTCCTCGACCAGAGGCAATAACCCCTCGGTTTCGGCGCGCCGCACCAGTCCCGCGGGATCGTAGACCTTGTAAAGGGCGACGAGGTCGGCCAGACCATCCGAGCAGAGGATTGCAGTTGCCCCTCCGGTGATCTCCACCGGTTGCCGGTAAAGACGGTCGGCTGCTTCCGGCACCATGCCGAAGGTCCAGACATTGCTTTCCGTGGTGTTGTGCCGCGAGCGACCCTTGCGCAGATCCTCCAGTGTGTCGGGGTCGCCGACGGCGCTGCCGGATGAGCCGATGCCACCAGCCCGCTCGATATGCTTCTGCGCGGCAAGCTGCTCCCATTCATAGGCGCCGGGAATGGGGATCACGAAGTCGCCGCGGCCGTTGTCGTCAAGCAGATAGAGGCAACTGTCTCCGAGGCCGAAATACTCGAAACCCGTCGGTGTGCGGCGCAGTCCCGTCAGGCTGCAACTCGGCCAGGCGTAGCGTGGCTGCTCACCGGCGACGGCATGAAAGGCATCGCGCGCTTCTGAAGAAATCCCACGGATCGCTTCTGCCACGTCGACCACGCCATCGAGCCTTTCGCCGAGCCGGGTTGCGGCGAATTCCGCCATCCATGCCGCATCGCTGCCATGGCCTTCCATGAACTGCCGGTCTCCGAGCCCGGTCGCGCCATCCAGAACGAAGGCGGCATCGGGGTTGAAGCCGAACCTGTCCTCGTTGGGGCGGTCCGCCTTGCCGGGATCGGAGATGGTGTCGAGGATATCGATGGAAAAAGCCATGTCTGGAACTCTCAAGGGCGCAAATGGAAGAGCATTTCTGCAGGATCGGAGTCACAACGACTCGTATGGTGCGGATGATGATCCGGTGGGGTGGGCATGACCATGAAAAATGTCATGCGATCCACCGTATCGTGCCAAGGGAGACAGAGCGATGAAACCCATGCCGACGGAACCGGGCATTCTCGCCTTTCTCGAAAGGTGCGACAACTTCTATCCGCCTGACGCTGTCGACGCCCCGATCGGACAGCAACGCCTCTGGTACAACGCTTTGTGCGCCGAATTCTCCCCCGCGCCGCCGGAGGGGCTTGTGAAGCTGGACGGAGAGGTGGCCGGCGTGCCGGTGCGTCTCTATCGGCCGGCGCAGCTGAAGACTGCCGTGAGGCTGGTTTATATCCATGGCGGCGGTTTCGTGGTCGGCTCGCTCGAAAGCCATGATGCCATCTGCGCCGAAATTGCGGATCGCGTCGGGGCAGAACTCACCGCGATCGACTATCGGCTGGCGCCGGAGCATGTCTGGCCGGCGCAGCATGAGGATTGTCAGGCTGTGCTCGATGCGCTGATCGCCGACGGAGACCGGTTGGTGCTGATCGGCGACAGCGCCGGCGGCAATCTTGTCGCCGGCCTTGCTCTCCGGGCGCGGGACGAGGGCAGGACGGCGCAGATCCTCGGGCAGGCGCTGGTCTATCCGGGGCTCGGCGGTGACCTCATTACCGGCTCCTATGCCGAAATGAGCGACGCCCCCGGCCTTTCGACCGCCGATGTCCGATATTATCGGGAGGTGCTGCAGGCGCCCGAGGACGATGCGGTCGCTTTTCCGTTGCGGGCGAAGAGCTTTGCCGGTCTGCCGCCGACCTACGTGACAGCAGCACATTTCGACCCGCTCCGGGATGACGGCCGGCTTTATGCGATGCGGCTTGCCGAAGCCGGGGTTGAAGTGTGGTTTCGCGAGGAGCCGCAGATGGTGCATGCCTGGCTGCGCGCCCGCCATATGAGCAAGGGCGCCGAAGATGGCTTCGGTGCCCTTTGTTTCGCCGTATCCCGGCTGGCGGAAACGATCTGATATCAGGCCGCGACGAGGAGAGGCTTTTCCTGTTCTGCGCCGTGCGCCTCGACCTTGTCACCGTGGATGAGCAGATAGATGCCTATGGCGAAGGCAAGAGCCGCCACGAACAGCAGATACCATGCATGGGCCATGGGGTTGACGGCGAGCATGGTGGTGACCGCGATCGGCGTCAGTCCGCCGAAGACGGCATAGGAAATGTTGTAGGAAAACGACAGGCCGGAGAAACGGACCGGAGCCGGGAAGGCGCGCACCATGACGTAGGGCACCGCGCCGACCATGCCGACCGCAAGACCCATCACGGCATAGAGCGCGAAGAGAACTTCGAGCGAGGTTGCGGCGTAGGTGTAGAAGGCGAAGGTTGCGGCAGCAAAGAAGATGCTGCCGAAGGTGAAGAAAAGTCCGCTGCCGATACGGTCGATGATGGCTCCAGCGGCGACCACGCCGATCATCAGGAAGAGCGTTCCGAAAGAGGTCGCAGCCAGGGCCTCGCGGGCGGTGTAGCCGTAGAGCTTCTGCAGGAAGGTCGCCGTCATTAGCGTGGTGACGACGATTGCGGCGGACAGAACCCAGGTCAGCAGAGCCGAGATGATGACCGCGCGCGGATGATCGCGCAGCACGGCCTTGAGCGGCAGGCCGGCCGAGAGCGCGTTGCTGCGCTTCATTTCGGCGAAGACGGGCGTCTCCTCGAGCCAGCGGCGAAGATAGACCGCGATCAGGCCGAAGATGCCGCCAAGCAGGAAGGGGATGCGCCAGGCATAGGACGCCACTTCATCGGGGAGGAAGACGGTGTTTATCAGCGTGGCGATCATCGATCCCAGAAGGATGCCGAGCGACAGACCTGATGTCAGGATGCCGCAGGCCAGACCGGTGCGGCGGGCGGGTACATGCTCGGCCACGAAGGTCCAGGCTCCGGGAACCTCGCCGCCGATTGCCGCGCCCTGCAGCATGCGCAGGACGATGAGCAGAACGGGTGCGGCCACGCCTATGCTCTCATAGGTCGGCATGAGCGCCATGCCGAGCGTCGAGAGCGCCATCAGCAGGATGGAGAAGGCGAAAACGCGCTTGCGGCCGAAACGGTCCCCGAAATGAGCGAGAACGATGCCTCCGAGCGGGCGAACCAGATAACCGGCGGCGAAGATGCCGAAGGTCTGGATCAGAACCAGCCAGTCCGGCATGCCCTCGGGAAAGAACAGCTTGCCGATCACCGTTGCAAAGAAGACGAAGATGATGAAATCATAAAATTCGAGAGCGCCACCGAGTGCGGAGAGGCCAAGCGTCTTGTAGTCGCGGTCGTCGAGGGGGCGGGAAGCGGTATGCGTCAAGGGGAGGGAGGTCATATGGGAGGCGTCCTGAAATACGGCGCGTCCGGTGCGCCGGGCCGGGAATGCGGCAAAGCGGATGGCATTGCAAGTCATTTCATCGGCGAATCGGGTCTGAATGCCTTGAGAATACGGGGAAGCGCAGATGAGTAGCGGCATCGTCGATCCGGCACGACTGCTGGCGGAGATGGAGCCGCGGCTTGCGCCCGGCCTCTTCGTCTTCATTCATCTGGCGCCGGGGCATGGCCTGGACCTTGGCTTGCTCGATCCGCTCGGAACCTTCCGGGAGAAAGAGGGGCTGACGCTGATCCTCTCCGACGACAAGGCCAGGGCTCACGGACTGATCGAGGCAATGCCGATGCGACAGATCACGCTCGACGTGCATTCATCTCTGGAAGCCGTCGGCCTGACTGCCGCAGTCTCCGGCGAACTGGCGCGCAACGGTATTGCCGCGAATGTGGTCGCGGCCTTTCATCACGACCACATCTTCGTGCCGGCTGCCGATGCCGAGAAGGCATTGCGCCTGCTGCAGGAACTCAGTGCCGGAAGCAGGCAGAACGAGACGCGGATGTTTTCGTAAGGCGGCTTTTCCCGACATGTTTGCGAGCCCGCGCCGGCGGCGCGCTGCGGACGGCGTTTCTACTCGAAACGGTCGATGATGGTGATGCCGCTTTCGGCGAAACGGTCCATCGCCATGAGGGCCGGAACGGCCTCCGTCAGGGATATGTGGCGCCCGATAAGCTGCTGGGGCTTCAGCGTGCCGGCTCCGATCATCGCGAGCATGGCGTCATAGCGCCAGGATTGCATGCCGTGACTACCGTAGATTTCCAGTTCATGGGCGATGACCCGGTCCATCGGCAGTTGCGGTGTGGCGTGGTCGGCGAGCATCAGTCCGACCTGTACGTGGCGGCCGCGCCGGCGCAGGTTGACGATCGAGTTGCAGCATGTCGAAGGGTGGCCCAGCGCATCGATGGAAACGTGAACGCCGCCGCCGGTTGCGTCGCGCACGGCAACGGCGACGTCCGTCTCGCGCGTTGAATTGATCGCGACGGATGCGCCAAGCGAGCGGGCGAGCGCCAGCTTTTCTTCGGAGATGTCGACGGCAACGACGTTGGCGCCGAGCGCCTTGCCGATCATGATGGCGGAAAGGCCGACGCCGCCGCAGCCGTGCACGGCCAGCCACTCGCCGCCCTTGAGGCGTCCCTGATCGACGACCGCACGGAACGAGGTTGCGAAGCGGCAGCCGAGGCTTGCCGCCGTCGCATCGTCGATCGCGTCGGGAAGCTTCACGAGATTGTGGTCTGCGTAGTCGAGCGCCATGAATTCGGCATAGCTGCCCCAATGGGTGAAGCCGGGCTGGAACTGTTCCTCGCAGACCTGGCTGTTGCCCGATTTGCATTCGAAGCAATGGCCACAGCCGGAGACAAACGGAACGGTCACGCGGTCGCCGACCTTGAAGCGTTTCACCTCCGGGCCAACGGCCTCGACCACACCGGCAAATTCATGGCCGGGAACATGCGGCAGTCCGATATCCGGATCGTGTCCCATCCAGCCGTGCCAGTCGCTGCGGCAAAGGCCCGTCGCCGTGATCCGGAGGACGACCCCCGCAGGCGGCGGTGAAGGGTCCGGAACCTCGATCACTTCCGGGGCTTCGCCAAAACGCTCGTAGAACATCGCCTTCATGACACTCTCCTTCAGACTCGCCGCCGACATTTCGGCGGCGGGCTATCAAAGCACGCCGATCACATGAAATCACGTGCGATACGGCGCTCGAAGTGTCGCTCGAAGGCAAGGGTCTCGCCTTCGTGGGCCGTGACGTGCGCCCCGATCACCCATTCGGTCTCGGTGCAGGTCATGGTCGTGGTCGCGACCGAGCGAACCGTCCAGCCGGGACGGACCATATCGCAGGTCCAGGTCGAGGTTCCCGCCATGGACAGCGGATCGCCTGGGGTGATCGACCAGGCTTCCTCGCGGATCTGGCGGGTGGAAAGGCCGGTGTCGGGATGTTCTGAAAGTCCTGTATCCTCCAGAATGTAGTAGGTCGTGCTGTTGCCGGAGAGATCGCGCAGTACCTGCCGCTGGGTCTCACCCGGTTCATGGGTGATGTAAGTCGGCAGAGGGTCCGGATTGTCCGGCTCCTTCACCGCGATTTCGTCATGCGCACCAAGGAGGGGAAGGGCGAGCGACAGGCTTGCCGCATCGATGGTGAGGCCGGGATCGAAGGGCGCCGGCAGAACCATCGGCCAGTAGGCGGTCGAAAGCGCAAGGCGGATTCTGTGACCCGTCCGGAAACGGTAACCGCAGGCGTCGAGCGTGACGGTTACCTTGACCTTCTTGCCATGCGGCATGGCCTTCGGTTCGGCATTGCTCTCACGATGCGCCAGATTGAGGACGCCGAAGGAGACGCGATAGGCGGTGCCGTCGGGATGGACATCGACGACGCGGGCAATCAGGTTCGCCCAGTCCGCATCGCAGGCCACTTCCAGCGTGACGACGGGGCGGCCGAGATAATCGACATCCTGCGTGAGCGGTGCGGTCTCGAAGCAGAGGGAGCCGGCGTCATCGCCGCGCTGGTCGAGCGCCAGTTCGGCATCCGGCTTCAGGGTGAACCACTCGCCCGAGGCTGTGCCGGTATCGAGCGGCGATTTCAGGAAGACGTCGGTTGCAGCCGTGCCTGCCGGCTTGCCGGTGACGAGCGCTCCGTGGGTATCGACCGCGAAGGACTGGTATTCCGGCTCGCTCCATGCAGCCTTGGCAATCCAGCGGCCGGGGTCGACGTCGCGGCGCGGAGCGGGGCGGATGCCGTCCATGATGTAGGCTCGCACCTGCGGCGTATCCTCGATACCGTTCGCTTCGTCACGCAGCCAGCGGTTCCACCAGCGGATTGCCTCGCCGAGAAAATCGGCGCGCGGCTTCGGCCAGGCGAAATGCGGATATTTGTGGACCCAGGGGCCGATCAACGCCTTGGCCTTGCCGCCCAAGCCTTCCGCGGCCTTGAGCGGCGTGTTGCGATAGCCGTCGGCCCAGCCGGCAATCACCAGCGCGGGCACCTGGAAAGCGGAAAAGTCTTCACAGATCGAGCCGTGTTTCCAGAAGTCGTCACGGCGCTGGTGCGAGAGCCATTCCTCCATGAAGAAGGGTTCGTTTTCCAGCCGTTCGAGCCACATTTCCTTCCAGCGGTCGCCAACGAGCGCCGGGTCCGGGGAGCGGGACTGGTAGCCCTGCATGGTTGCTGCCCAGGAAAGCTGGGCCGAGAGATGGCAACCGTCCTTGTAGTGGATATCGTCGTTGTAGCGATCGGTGGTGGATGCGATCGAAATGACCGCCTTCAGGGCAGGCGGCCGCATCGCCGCCACCTGCAGGCAGTTGAAGCCGCCCCAGGAGATGCCCATCATGCCGACCGAGCCGTTCGACCACGGCTGTTCGGCGATCCAGGCGATGAGTTCGCAGGCGTTGGCGAGCTCGAGCGGAGTGTATTCGCCGTCGATGACGCCATCCGATTCACCGGAGCCGCGGATGTCGACGCGGACGCCGGCAATGCCGGCCTCCGCGAAGGACGGATAGGTCGACTCGTCGCGCAGGCAGGTTCCGTCGCGCTTGCGGTAGGGCAGGAACTCGAAAACCGCCGGCACGGGATCGGCTTCCGCCCCGTCCGGCATCCAGATGCGGGCGGCAAGACGTGTGCCGTCCTTCAGGACGATCCACTGGTTCTCGATGACTTGGAAGGGGCGTGTGCCTGGCATGATGGGCTTCCTATCCTGCGTTTTCAGGCGTCGAACCAGACGCGGCTACCGATATAGCCGTTCGACATGTCATTGCCGATATCATCGACGAAGCCCTTGAGCGTGTTCGAAGACGCCATGATGTAGTCGTTGAACACCGGCAGGATGAGGCCGCCTTCGTCGCGAACCATCAGCGCCATGCTGTGGTAGAGTGCCTTGCGCTTGGTGTCGTCGAGCTCGGAGCGAGCCTCGAGCAGCATCTTGTCGAAATCCTCGCGCTTGAAACGGGTGTCATTCCATTCCGCCGTCGAGAGATAGGAGGTGGAGTAGCGGGAATCCTGCGTCGGACGGCCGCCCCAGTAGGATGCGCAGAAGGGCTGCGCGTTCCAGACATTCGTCCAGTAGCCGTCTTCCGGCTCACGCTTTACCTCGATCTCGATGCCCGCCTTCTTGGCGCTTTCCTGGAAGAGGATTGCCGCATCCACGGCACCGGGGAAGGCCGCATCGGACGTGCGCAGCAGGACCGGGCGGTCGAGGCCGGACTTCTTGAAGTGGAAGGCTGCCTTGTCCGGGTCGTACATGCGCTGCTCGATGTTTTCCGGGGCCAGAGCGTAGTTGCCGTTCACTGGATAATCGTTGCCGAGCGTGCCGAAGCCGCCGAGAACCTGATCGAGGATCGCCTGACGGTCGACGGCGTATTTCAGGGCGAGACGCAGGTCGTTATTGTCGAAAGGTGCCGTGTCGCAATGCATCAGGAAGCTGTAGAAGCCCTTGCCCGAGCTGCGCACGATCTCGACCTTCGGCGCACGCTTCAGGAGCGGCACGGTCTTCGGATCGACGGTATTGATGAAATGGACCTGACCCGAGGACAGAGCGGCGATACGGGCGGTTGCATCGTTCATGACGATGATTTCGACGCTCTCGACATAACCGCGGTCGGAGCGCCAGTCGCTTGCGTTCTTCTCGAAGGTTGCGCGGACGCCTGGCTCGAAACTCCTCAGCACATAGGGACCGGTGCCGATGGCGGCGGCCGGGTTTTCTACGCCACCCTTGGGCTGGATAATCAGATGGTAGTCCGTCAGCATCAGCGGCAGGTCGGCATTGCCTTCCTTGAGCGTCAGGACGAGATCGCCGGCTTTTTCCTCGATCGCGGTGATGGAGGAGAGCAGGCCGAGTGCGCCGGACTTGGAATTTGCGTCGGAATGGCGCTTCAGTGTGGCGACGATGTCGGAGACAGTCATCTTGCTGCCGTCATGGAAAGCAACGTCGCTGCGGATCTTGAAGGTCCAGACGGAGGCGTCGGCGGAAGGCTCCCAGGAGGTGGCAAGCGCGGGCAGCGGCGCGCCGGTCTTCGGATCCGACTCGACGAGGGTATCGCCCCAGAGACGGCCGATCACAAAGAGCACCGAGGCGCTGTAGCTGGCGGGATCGAGAACGTCGCTGGTCGCGCCGCCCTTGAGGCCGAGCTTGAGATGGCCGCCGCGTTTGGCTTCCTGTGCCCGCGCGGATTGGGGAAGAAGGCCGCCGCCGAGGGCTGCAAGGCCGCCAAGGGCTGCCGTGCCGCCGAGGAAAGCGCGGCGGTTGACGCTCATCGGCAGGATAAGGCCGTTGGTGTTTCTGGTGAATTCGGACATGGTCGGTTCCCCTATTTGTTTCAAAATCCGGGGCTGACCGTATCGCGGCAAATGCGGCGCGCAATTTCGCTATCTGACGCTCTTTTATGCTGGTTTACGCTATCTATTCCGTGCTGAAATAGCGCATGGAATCGAAAATGGATGCCTTTGTCGAAAACCTCAGGACGGCCTGCGCAACGCGGCACTCGATCTCGCAGGTCTGCCGGGAGATCGGGATCAACCGTCAGCAATTCAATCGCTACATCAATGGCGAGGCGAAGCCGTCTGCCCATAATCTGGCGCGGATCGCCACGTTCTTCGGCCTGACGCCGGCCGATTTTCAGCTCCCGGAGCACTCCTTCGGGCAGAAGCTTCATAGGCCTTCACTCGGGGGAGCGGAGGGCGTCGCCGATGTTTTCCAGGGGTTCCCGGGCGATATCGCAGCGCTAAGACGGCATGTTGGATATTATCAGACGTATCACCTGTCGCTCTCTTGGCCGGGGCTGGTGGTCTGCTCCTACAGCAGGCTTTACGAGGAGGACGGGTTGATCCGCGTTCGCTCGGTGGAGCGCATACGCGATGCCGAGCGGGAGATCCTGCAATTTTCGAAATATGTCGGGCTGGCGGCCTTCTGGCGGAACCGCATCTTCATTACCGAGCGCAATATCGGCCGTAACACAATGCTTTCGCAAACGATCCTGATGCCGTTCGAAGCGCATCAGCGGGTCTACCTGCGCGGCACGACGATGGGAGTGTCCTGGCGAAAGGAAAACCTGCCTTATGCGTCGCGGATGATCTGGCGCTATATCGGACGGGAGCCGGACATTCGTCAGGTGCTGTCGCGCTGCGGTGTTCTGCCGCTTGCGTCGCGGCATTTGCCGCCGACGGTTCGAGCGTTTCTCGAAGATCCGTCGGCGGAGATCCTGACCGTGCCGACGGAATATTGAGACGGATGGTACCGATGCCGAAGGTTTCGGCGCCCGGTTTCAGGAAACCCCGCTCGATTGCCTGACCTTGCCGGTTTCTGGAGCCAAAGCGGCGCCGAGGCGACGACCAAGCGCCATGGAGGGGACCTCCACGCTTTTGTAGGCCAATGCAGCGACCGGCACGATTATCGCAATCGCTGCCGCGATAATCAGCGCGGGATGAATTTCGCCGTAGAACCAGCGGAACAGGAACAGCAGGATGGGAAGATGGAACAGGTAGAGGCTGTAGGAAATCCGGCCAAGCCACTGGCATCCGTCATGTTCCAGCGCTGTGCGAAAACCGTTGTTTTCAAGGGCTGCGGCGATGACCATGACGGAGGCCAGTCCGTATAGAAGCTCCGCTCCCGGCAGGCCGGGCGGCACTGCGAAAAGGGTGAACGCAAGCGCCAGGCCACTCCACAATGCGGGACGGCTAAGGGTCGACACGATGTCCGTAATTCGTGTGCGGTCGATCGCCATCTGCGCGCCGAGGGCGAAGAACAGCGTATAGATGGCCGTATCGAGCAGCGACCGTGTCAGCGGGTCCGGCTTGAACAGCATGATGATCGCGCTGGCGAGAAGCCAGACAATGAAAAAGACCGGCAATGCGATCCGCCGGGCGCGGAGGAGGAAAAGTGCGATCAGGGGAAAGAACAGCGAAATCCGCATTTCGTGCACCAGGCTCCACATGACGTTGTTGAGGTCCATGGTGGATTGCGTGCCGAGCATCAGAAGGTGGCTGAGGATGAGCCTGATGGTGACCGGTTCTGTCCAGGATTTCATGTTGAACCAGTCGCTGAGGCCCTGGATCGGCCCTGCCGGCGACAGCGATGCGAGCACAGCGGCAAAGGCGATGGAGGCGGCGAAGGGGATATAAATCCGGCAGAAGCGCTTCACCAGATAGCTCGGATAGGGCGTGCTTCGACCGACCGCAAAGGGCAGGGCCAGCACGAAGCCGCTCAAGGCGAAGAAAAGAATAACGGCGGGCCTTCCGCCGACGATGGTGCGCAGCGGCGAATATCGCAGATACGTGACCGGGTCCAGCCAGACCGACAGGCTGGAAAGATCGATCGGTACGATCGCCTGCGGAAAAGTGAGGAAGATATGGTGAAGAACGACCGTCAGAGCCGCAATTCCCCGAAGGGAGTCGAGTGAGGTAAACCGCATCATTTCGATCGATGCTCCGGGAAAATGAACGCGCTGCTGCGCAAATAAATAGATAAGAGTGTCTGCAATTATTACTTTTGATTGTATAGTATTCCAAAGCGTTGCCGCATTGCAACAAGTATGTGCTGCAACACCTAAGTGAAATCGGTCGGGCGTTCTTCTCTCCCGGCCGGATGGAGGCCGGGCGGCAAACGCTTCAATTTCCGGCGCTTGCCATCTTCCGGGTCGCCAAGGCCTTTTCCAGCCAGCCGATTTCCATTTCGGGGACGGATTTCAGCAGCAGGTCCGTATAATCGTCGAAAGGAGGCTCCAGCACCTTCGATTTGGGGCCGAAGCGCACCAGCCGGCCTCGATGCATCACGGCGACGCTGTCGGCGATGGCGCGGACGATGGCGATGTCATGGGTGATGAACACGTAGGAAAGCTTGGTTTCCTCTTGCAGGCGCATGAGGAGCTTCAGGATGCCTTCCGCGACCAGCGGATCAAGCGCCGAGGTTGGCTCGTCGCAGAGCAGCAGTTCGGGCTTTGCCGCAAGCGCCCGGGCAATCGCCACGCGCTGCTTCTGGCCGCCTGAAAGCTCTGCGGGGAAGCGATCGACGAAGCCGGAACCCATTTCGATCTGTTCCAGCAGTTCCTTGACCCGGGCCGTCTTCGCCGCTCCATGGAGGCCATAGTAGAAAGTCAGCGGACGGCCGATGATGTCGCGAACGGTCTGGCGCGGGTTCATCGCCGTGTCGGCCATCTGATAGATAAGCTGGATGCGGCGCAGGTCGTCGCGTGCGCGGCCGGAGAGCGCCGGCGGCAGTTGGCGTCCGTCGAAGTTGATACTGCCCTGAAGCGGGGGAAGGAGGCCGGTGATGACGCGGGCGAGCGTCGACTTGCCCGATCCGCTCTCGCCGACGACCGCCAGTGTCTGGCCCTTCGGCAGGTGCAGTGAAACGTCGTGCAGGACCCTGAAGCCATTCGGATAGCCTGCCGTAACGTTCTCGACCTTCAGCAGCGCGCTCGACTGATCGGCGGCCTCGTCCTTCCTTGCCTGTCGGACATTGACCAGGGCGCGAGTATAGTCCTGCCGGGGCTCCTCAATGATCTGCTGCGTCGAACCGTATTCGACAGTCTTTCCGTGGCGCAGGACCATGATATCGTCGGAGATCTGGGCGACCACCGCGAGATCGTGGGTGATATAGAGCGCTGCGGTGTGGGTTTCCTCGATAGCGTGCTTGATCGCGGCAAGGACATCGATCTGGGTGGTGACATCAAGGGCCGTGGTCGGCTCGTCGAAGACGATCAGTTCGGGGTTCGGGCAGAGCGCCATGGCCGTCATGGCGCGCTGCAACTGGCCGCCGGATACCTGATGCGGATAGCGGTCGCCGAAGTGTTTCGGGTCCGGTAGGCCGAGCACCCCGAAGAGGTAGACGGCGCGGGCGCGGGCTTCCTCGACGGTCATCAGCCCGTGGGTGAGCGTTGCCTCGATCACCTGGTCGCCGAGCTTGTGGGCCGGGTTGAAGGCGGCGGCGGCGGACTGCGCCACATAACAGACGCGCGCGCCGCGCACCTTGCGGATGCCGCCCTTGTCGAGCGCCAGGATGTTTTCGCCGTCCAGCAGCACTTCGCCGCCGGTGATGCGCACGCCGCCGCGGCCATAGGCGAGTGCCGACAGGCCGATGGTGGACTTGCCGGCGCCGGACTCGCCGATCAGGCCGAGAACCTTGCCCTTTTGCAGGTCGAAGGAGACGCCTTCGACGATGGTGACGTTCTTCGGCGGCTCGCCCGGCGGATAGCTGGTGGCTTCGATCTTGAGATTGCGGACGGAAAGAAGTTCAGGCATCGCCGCGGCCTCCCTTCAGGCTGGAGGTTCGTTTCAGCAGCCAGTCGACCACCAGGTTGACGCAGACGGCAAGGGCGGCAATGGCCGAGCCCGGCACGAGGGCTGCGGAAATGCCGAAAATGATGCCGTCCTTGTTGTCCTTCACCATGCCGCCCCAGTCGGCGGCCGGCGGCTGGATGCCAAGGCCGAGGAAGGAGAGGGTGGAGAGGAACAGGATGGAGAAGGCGAAGCGCAGGCCGAATTCGGCCAGAAGCGGCGAAAGCGTGTTGGGCAGGATTTCCCGGAAGATGATCCATAGCGTGCCTTCGCCGCGAAGTCTTGCCGCTTCCACGAATTCCATCACCGCGACATCGAGCGCCACGGCGCGGCCGAGGCGGTAGACGCGGGTCGAGTCGAGGACCGCCATGACGAGGATCAGGACAAAAAGGTTCTGCGGCAGGACGGCCAGAACGACCAGTGCGAAGATCAGCGTCGGGATCGACATCATCAGGTCGTTGAAGCGCGATAGCGTCTGATCGATCAGGCCGCGCGAGACCGCCGCCGTAAAGCTCAGGAAGATACCGAGCGAGAAGGACAGGACGGTTGCGGCAAGCGCCACGAAAAGTGTCGTGCGGGCGCCATAGATCATGCGGGACAGGAGGTCGCGGCCGAGATTGTCGGTGCCGAGCAGATAGGAGCCGCCTATCGGTTCCCATACGCCGCCGACGATGTCGCGTTCGCCGAACGGGGCGATATAGGGCGCGAAGATGGCACAGACGAAAGCCGTGAGGATGCCGAGAATGCCGACCCAGGCGCTAACAGGGATATCTCTCAGCCTCATCGGGGATGCCTCAGTCTCGGATTGGCGATGATCGCGATGATATCGGCCAGCATGTTCAGGAAGATGTAGACGGCGGCGAAGATCAGGCCGCAGGCCTGCACGACGGGCATGTCGCGGACGGTCACGGCGTCAACCATGTACTGGCCCATGCCGGGATAGACGAAGACCACCTCGACCACGACCACGCCGACCACGAGATAGGCAAGGTTGAGCGCCACGACGTTGACGATCGGGGCGAGCGCGTTGGGCGCTGCATGCCTTACGATGGCGCGGAAGGCGGAAAGGCCCTTGAGTTCCGCGGTTTCCATATAGGCCGAAGACATGACCGACAGGATAGCGGCGCGGGTCATGCGCATCATATGGGCGAGAACGACGAGAACGAGTGTTGCCGTCGGCAGCGCCATGGCCTGCAGCCGTTCGGATATGGTCATGCCGTCATGCACGGTCGCGGGGAAGGTGGCGATGCCGAAGTTGATGGCGAAGAACAGGATCAGCAGGTAGCCGATGAAGAATTCGGGAAGCGAGATCGCAGCCAGGGACACGATGTTGATGATGCGGTCCGGCATCCGGTTGCGGAAATGCACAGCCAGCATGCCGAGACCTACGGCCAGCGGCACGGATATCGCCGCCGCCAGTCCCGCAAGCGCCAGCGAATTGCCCAAGCGCTTGCCGATCTGCTCCGTCACGGAATTGCGGCTTGCCCAAGAGGTACCGAAATCGCCATGCAGCGCGTTGCCGAGCCATTCGAAATATCGGGCGACGATGGGACGGTCGAGGCCGAGTTCCGAACGGATGTTGGCAACGGCCTGCGGCGTGGCCGACTGGCCGAGATAGGTCGTCGCGAAATCGCCCGGCAGCGCTTCGACACCGCCATAGATCAACATGGATACGGCGATCAGCAGGCCGAGACTGAGGAGGAGGCGCTGAAGGATCAGCGCAACCAGCGGATATCGTTCGCGAAATCTGAGTGACGGCGAACCGGCGTCAGGCAAATGGGTCATGGGCTCCGGTATGGCTTTATGAAAAATCGAGCGGGACCCGCAGTCCTGTCGGCGTGCGGATCCCCGTGAAATGTCAGGGGCGCATCATGCGGCCCTGCCTCATTTTCGTCAACTTTCGAGCCAGACGCGGGTGGCGACGTAGCCGTTCGACATGTCGTTGCCGATATCGTGAACGTAGCCCTTCACCTTAGTGCTTGCCGCGTTCACGAAGTCGTTGAACATCGGCAGGATCAGGCCGCCTTCGTCGCGGACCATCATCGCCATCTCGCGATACATTTCCTTGCGCTTGGTCTCGTCGAGTTCCGAGCGGGCCTGCAGCAGGAGTTTGTCGAAGTCCGGACGCAGGAAGCGGGTGTCGTTCCAGTCCGCCGTCGAAAGATAGGCGGTGGAATACATCTGGTCCTGGGTCGGGCGACCGCCCCAGTAGGAGGTGGAGAAGGGCTGGACGTTCCAGACGTTCGACCAGTATCCGTCACCCGGCTCGCGCTTCACTTCGATGTCGATGCCGGCCTTCTTGGCGCTCTGCTGGTAGAGGACCGCCGCATCGACGGCGCCGGGGAACGCGACTTCCGAGGTGCGCAACAGCACCGAGCCGGAATGACCCGACTTCTTGAAGTGGAAAGCCGCCTTGTCGGGATCGTAGGCGCGCTGCTCGATGCCTTCGGGGAAGAGGGCGTAGGTGTTGTTGATCGGGAAGTCGTTGCCGACCTTGCCGTAGCCGCCGAGGATCTTTTCCACCATTGTCTCGCGGTCCATGGCGTATTTCAGCGCAAGCCGCAGATCGTTATTGTCGAACGGCGCGGTGTTGCAGTGCATGATGAAGACGTAGTGGCCGCGGCCGGAGGTGTTGAGGATCTCGACATTCGGGGCGCGCTTCAGGAGCGCCACCGTCTTCGGATCGACGCGGTTGATGTAGTGAACCTGACCTGACGACAGCGCCGCGATGCGGGCGGTGGCATCGTTCATGCCGATGATCTCGATCGAGTCGACATAGCCGCGGTCGGAACGCCAGTCGTTCGGGTTCTTTTCGAAGGTCGCGCGAACGCCGGCCTCGAAGCTCGTCAGCTTGTAGGGGCCGGTGCCGATCGAGGCCAGCGGATCGTCATTGCCGCCATTCGGCTGGATGACGAGGTGGTAGTCGGTGAGGAGCAGCGGCATGTCCGCATTGCCCTCGGTGAGCACGAGAACGAGATTGTCGCCGTCCTTCTTGATTTCCTTGATCGACTTCATCACGCCGAGTGCGCCCGATTCCGACTTTTCGTCGGTGTGGCGCTTGAGCGTGGCGACAACATCGTCGACCGTCAGTTCCTTGCCGTCGTGGAACTGCACGCCCTTGCGGATCTTGAAGGTCCAGGTGGCGGCGTCCGCGGAGGGCTCCCAGCTCTCGGCAAGAGCAGGAACGGCAGCGCCGGTCAGCGGGTCGCTTTCGACCAGCATGTCGCCCCAGCAACGGCCGACGCAGAACATGAACTGGGACAGGAATTTTGCGGGGTCCTTGCTGTCGGTGGCGGAGCCGCCTTCAAGGCCGAGCTTCAGGTGACCGCCCTTCTTGGGTTCCTGGGCTTCGGCGCTGGCGGCGAAAAGGCTGCTTGCGGCCGTAAGCGTCAAGCCTGCGGCCATGGCCCGCCCCATGAATTCACGACGGTTCATGCCGGCGGATGTGACACGACCTGCGAGGTATTTCGTATAATCGTTCATTAGCCTGTTCCTTCTCTGGTTGGTTGGGCGCATCCGGCATGTTGTTTTTGTTCCGTGATGCGGGGACCGTTTCGATGCCGTGGCATCAGGCCGGGTCTCCGAAGGCCTCCCTCGATCTTTCTATCGTCCTTTCCACAGGGGATCGCGCTTTTCCGCGAAGGCGCGGGCGCCTTCGAGCTGATCCTTGCTCGAATAGAGAATATCGACCGTGCGATATTGCCGCTTGGTGATCTTGTTCATCGCGGTCGGAAAGTCCTTGCCCTCGGCATCGCGGACGATTTCCTTGATCGCCGCATAGACCAGCGGCGGGCCGCTTTCGAGCAGACGGGCGAGTTCCCAGGCTCGCTCCATCAGCTTGTCGGCGGGAAGGATTTCGTTGACGAAGCCCCAGCGATGGCCTTCCTGCGCATCGAGCCAGCGGCCCGTCAGCAGCATGTCCATGGCGATGTGATAAGGGATGCGCTTCGGCAGCTTGATCGAGGCGGCGTCCGCCACGGTGCCCGAGCGGATTTCGGGAAGCGCGAAGGTCGCGTGTTCCGCCGCGAGGATAAGATCGGTCGACAAGGCGATCTCGAAACCGCCGCCGCAGCATATGCCGTTGATCGCGGCGATGATCGGCTTGTTGAGGTCGCGCAGTTCCTGCATGCCGCCGAAACCGCCGATGCCATAGTCTCCGTCGACAGCATCGCCGGCGGCGGCGGCTTTGAGATCCCAGCCAGCACAGAAGAATTTCTCACCGGCGGCGGTCACGATGGCGACGCGCAGCTCCGGATCGTCGCGAAAATCGCGGAAAACCTCGCCCATGATGCGGCTGGTCTTCAGGTCGATGGCATTGGCCTTAGGGCGGTCGATGGTGACTTCGAGGATGCCGCCTTCGCGTCTGGTGCGGATGGGGTCGGTCATGCAGTCAATTCCTCTTCCGGATCAGGGCGTCGACGGCGACGACGCCCATGCCATGCGGCAGCACCATCACGGGATTAACGTCGACTTCTTCGACTTTCGTCGCATTGGTTGCGACATAATGTGCCACGGCTGCGACGGTTTGTATCAATGCATTCTTGTCGCCGGCCCGTCCACCGCGGTAGCCGTCCAGCAATTTCGAAACCTTAAGGCGTCCGATCGTTTCACTGATGGCATCCGACGTCGTCGGCAGTGTCAGGATGGCGCTATCCTCGAGCAGTTCAACGAGAATTCCGCCCGCGCCAATCGTCAGCACCGGGCCGGCGACGGGATCGTGCATCGCGCCGATAATGATTTCGGCAACCGGCTTTGGCGCCATTTCCTCGACAAGAAAACCGTTTGCGACGGAGACCATTAGCGCCGCGGCTTCACGCACAGCAACAGCATCGCGCAGGTCGAGACGAACCGCGCCGGATTCGGTCTTGTGAGCAACGCCGAGACCCTTGAGCACGACCGGGAAGCCGATCTCGCCGGCTGCCTTTGCTGCCTCGTCCGGTGTCCGAACGACCTGACCTTTCGGGATGGGGACGCCAAAAGCTGCAAGCTCTGCCTTGGCCTGGTCCTCGAAGAGCATTACGGCTTCGCCGTCAACGATGGCAGCATCTATCAGAGGGGCGGGCGTCGGCTTTGTCCAGGCGGAACCGATTGCTGCTGCCGTTTCTACTGCGGTCAGCGCCTCGTCGATACCAGAGAAGGGCACCACCTTTTCTTCCATCAGGCCGAGCGCGATATCTTCCGGCATATTCTCGCCAAGGCTTGCGACGACACCTGCGCGCGCGCCTGTCGCGCGGGCGGCGGCCACGACGGCATCGACCGTCGTCATCCAGTCGCTGGAATCGCAACGGTCGCCGCGTGGGAAATCGAGTACGACAAGGTTCATCGTGTAGCCACCGGACATCATTGCGGTGAAGGCCGTGGTCTGGCGTTCCAGATTGCCCCAGACGAAGGTGTGATAATCGAGCGGATTGGCGAGCGTCACCATTTCGCCCAGGCTTTCACGCAGGGGACCCAGTTGCTCGGGCTTCAGGTCACGATAGTGGATGTTCCGGCCGACCGCGGCATCCGACATCAGCGAGGCCTCGCCACCGGAGCAGCTCATGGAGGAGATATCGCTATTTTCGAGCGGTCCGTAGAGATGCAGCAGCTTCAGCGTTTCCAGCATGGCCGGCAGGCTGTGGACCCGGCCGATGCCGAGACGCTCCAGAATCGCGCCCGAGACGGCGTCGTTGCCGGCGAGGGACGCCGTGTGCGAGACGGTCGCCTTCCGCGCCGCTTCGGACTTGCCGACCTTCAGCGCAATGACGGGTTTCTTCAGCTCGCGGGCCCGCAGCGCCAGCCGCTCAAGGGTGCGGATGTCGTCGAAGCCTTCGATATGGAGTCCGACAGCGGTAACGCGTGGGTCTTCAAGCACGGCGCAGGCGAGGCCGGAAAGGCCTGTCTGGGCCTGGTTTCCGGCCGTCATCAGATAGGCGAGCGGCAGTCCGCGGGTCTGCATGGAGATGTTGCAGGCTATGTTGGACGACTGCGTGAGGATGGCGACGCCTTTCGTCGCGCGGACCATGCCGTGCTGGTCCGGCCAGAGAAGGGCGCCGTCCAGCATGTTGATGAGGCCATAGCAGTTGGGACCGATGATCGGCATGTCGCCGGCGGCGGCCACGAGCGCTTCCTGCAGGTCGCCGCCATCAGACAATTCGCTCATTGCCTCACGAAAACCGGAGGCGTAACAGACAGCGCCGCCCGCGCCGATGGCGGACAGGTCGCGGATGATGTCGATGGTCAGTTCCCGGTTGACGCCGACAAAGGATGCGTCGGGCGGTGCGGGGAGGTCGGCCGTGCTGCGATAGCATTTGCGGCCGAAGATCTCGTCCAGCTTCGGATGAACCGGCCAGATCTCGCCGGCGAACCCCATCTTGTCGCATTGCTCGATGACCCGGCGCGCCTCCTTGCCGCCATAGACGGCGATCGATTTCGGACGGATCAGGCGGTCGAGGGGACGGATCATGGGCTAACGTTCTCCACGGGAGCGATCGGTTTCATCCTCACGCTCCCAACGGTCTAAGCAGTTCGCGGCTGATGATGTGCCGCTGTATTTCCGAGGTGCCGTCCCATATGCGTTCGACGCGGGCATCGCGCCAGAAGCGGGCAAGCGGCAGGTCGTCCATCAGGCCCATGCCGCCATAGATCTGGATTGCCTCATCGGTGACGCGGGCGAGCATCTCCGTGGCGAAGACCTTGGCTGAGGCGATTTCGCGGTTGGAGGGCAGTCCCTGATCGAGCCGCCATGCCGCCGAGAGCGTCAGGAGGTCGGCGGCGTCGATCTCGGTAATCATGTCGGCGAGCTTGAACGACACGCCCTGATTGGTGCCAATCGGCTTGCCGAACTGCTTGCGTTCGGCGGCGTAGGAAAGCGCATAGTCGAAGGCGCGCCGCGCCCGGCCGACCGAGGTTGCCGCAACCGTCAGGCGGGTCGCATAGAGCCAGTCGTTGGCGATGTCGAAGCCCTTGTGCAGCTCTCCCAGGATCTGGCTCTTCGGCAGGCGGCATTCGTCAAAGGTGAGGATGCAGTTCTTGTAGCCGCGATGGGAGACTGAGGAGTATCCGTCGCGGATCTCGAAGCCGGGTGTTCCCCGGTCGACGAGGAAGCAGGTGATGAGCTTCTTCGGGCCGCGTGGGGTTTGTTCCTCGCCGGTGGCGATGAAGACGATGACGAAGTCGGCGATGTTGGCATGGCTGATGAAATGCTTGGTGCCGTTGACGATCCAGTCGTTGCCGTCAGGTCGCGCGAAACACTTCATGCCCCGGACGTCGGAGCCGGCATCCGGCTCGGTCATGGCGAGGGCGTCGAACTTGTCGCCGCGCACGGCCGGAAGCAGATATCTTTCCTTCTGCTCGTCGTTGCAGGCCATGAGGATGCCGGAGGGCCGTCCGAAAAATACCGTCAGCGCCATCGATCCGCGGCCGAGTTCGCGTTCGACCAGGGTGAAGGTCGTGTGATCGAGGCCGGCGCCGCCGACCTCTTCCGGGAAATTGCAGCCGAAGAAGCCGATTTCCTTGCATTTGCGAGCAATGTCCTGCCCGAGTTCCGGCGGCACAATGCCGGTTCGCTCAACTTCGTCCTCATGCGGGTAGATTTCCGTCTCGACGAAATCCCGCACCGTCCTGACGATCATTTCCTGTTCTTCGGTCAGCCCGAAATTCATGCACTTCCCCCCAATTCTCCATTAGTGACGTGCCGTTTTGCCACTCCCGCCGGCCTGCAGGACCGGCGGGAGTGGCAAGGTCTGACTTCATTTCTTCTGTCCCACATGCCGTCCCGCCGCTTCAGGCTTCGGCAGGCTCGCATGGGCTTCGGCGATTGCCTTCACCTTCGAAAGCACGCTTTCCGGAGCAGGTGCCGCCTTGCCGGCCTTGGCATCGACATGCAGCAGCATCTGCTCGGCGGTGGCGATTGTCTCGTCGTCCGCAGCGCGGTGGATCGTGTGGAAGACGTGGATGCGTTTTTCATCCACGGAAAGAACCTGGCAGGTGGAGTAGAGCGCTTCGTTGACCTTGGCTTCGCCGAGATGGCGAATGTGTGTCTCCACCGTGTAGTAGCTGTGGCCGTCCTTCACGTAAGCGTCATCCACGCCGATCAACCTGAGCAGTGCGTCCGAGGTGTCGCCGAAGACCTGAAGGTAGCGGAATTCGGTCATGTGGCCGTTATAGTCGGCCCAGGACGGGTTGACCTTGACGTCGAGAAGGCGGAGCGGCTTTGCGGCGTCGGTATCGACCGAGAGCTTGCCGGCATTGGCCCAGAGGCGGGATTCGAAATCGGCCAGCAGCTTGCCTGCGCCCCAGCCCTTGCCGCCGTTTCCGCCCTTCAGCGCCTGCATGATGCCGACGAGGTTTTCGTCGCGGATGCGTTCGAGTTCGCGGATGCCATAGGCGCCGGATTGCGCGTCCGACTGGCTGCCGATCTTGTCGACCAGCGCGTCGTCGAGATCGACGACATCGGTGAACTTGGTCCAGGGCCACTGGAGGCAGGGGCCGAACTGGGCGAGGAAGTGGCGCATGCCAGCCTCGCCGCCGGCGATACGATAGGTTTCGAACAGACCCATCTGCGCCCAGCGCATGCCGAACGAATAGCGGATCACGTTGTCGAGGGTTTCGGTATCGCAGATGTCGTCCTGAATCAGCCAGAGCGCTTCGCGCCACAGGGCTTCGAGCAGGCGGTCGCCGACGAAGGCCTCTATCTCCTTGGCAATGACCACGCCTTCCATGCCGATGGTGGCGGCAAGTTCCTTGGCTTTCGCGATGGTTTCCTTCGAGGTCTTCTGGCCGCCGACGAGTTCGACCAGTGGCAGAAGGTAAACGGGATTGTAGGGATGGGCGACGAAGAAGCGTTCGGGATGCTTCATGTCGCGCTGGAGGTCGGTCGGCATCAGGCCGGAAGTGGAGGAGCCGATCAGGGCGGACGGGCTTGCGGCCGCGTCGATCTGGGTCAGGACGCCGCGCTTCAGCTCCAGCCGTTCCGGTACGCTTTCCTGAATCCAGTCAGCATCTTGCACGGCTTCCTCAATGCTTTTGGCGAAGGAAAGCGTGCCGCGCGGCGGCAGCGGCGCCATGGTCAGCATGCCATAGGCGCGCTCGGCATTGGCCAGCACTTCGCCGACGATACGGGTCGCCTCCGGATGCGGGTCGTACATCGAGACGTCTATGCCGGCGAGCAGGAAGCGGGCGGCCCAGGCCCCGCCGATGACGCCGCCGCCGACACAGGCGGCCTTGTTGATCTTGGTCATGCAGAAATTCCCTGTATCTCTCGGTTGCCTGTTCCGGATCAGCTGCGCGGCGCGCGCTTCACCAGCTTCAGCTTTTCGCGCACTTCGGCCGGGCCGATGACGCGGGCGCCCATGCCTTCGATGACCTGCACGGCCTTTTCGACGAGCTGGGCGTTGGTGGCGAGCTGGCCCTTGCCGACATAGAGGTTGTCCTCGAGGCCGACGCGAACATTGCCGCCGGCGAGTACGGCGGCTGCCGGATAGGCCATGGCGTTGCGGCCGATGGAGAAGGCCGAGAAGGTCCAGTGCGAGGGCACGTTGTTGACCATCGCCATGAAGGTGTTGAGGTCATCGGGCGCGCCCCAGGGAATACCCATGCAGAGCTGGATCAGGACCGGGTCCTCGATCAGGCCTTCTTCGGCGAGCTGCTTGGCGAACCAGAGGTGGCCGGTGTCGAAGGCCTCAATCTCGGGGCGAACGCCGAGGTCCGTCATCAGCTTCGCCATGGCGCGCAGCATCGACGGCGTGTTGGTCATCACGTAGTCGCCGAGGTTGAAGTTCATCGTGCCGCAGTCGAGCGTGCAGATTTCCGGCAGGCATTCGGCGACATGGGAGACGCGCTCGCTGGCGCCGGCCATGTCGGTGCCCTTGGGGTTCAAGGGAAGGGGGCTTTCGACATCGCCGAAAATCAGATCGCCGCCCATGCCGGCGGTGAGGTTGAGGACCACGTCGACATCGGCTGCGCGAATGCGGTCGGTGACTTCCCTGTAGAGTTCGTTGCGGCGGCTTGCTGCACCGGTTTCCGGCTCGCGGACGTGGCAGTGAACGACGGCGGCGCCTGCCTTTGCTGCATCGATGGCGCTTTCGGCGATCTGCTGGGGGGTAATCGGTACGTGCTTCGACCTGGAAGTGGTGTCGCCGGCGCCGGTAACGGCGCAGGTGATGAAGACGTCGCGATTCATGGCTAGTGGCACGGTCAGGTTCTCCCTCTTTTGTTAGAGCTATTACGGGCCAGTTTTGAGGAACGTGCTTTGCGTGAACGGATCAATTCTATACAGTATCGGAACTGATCCGATGCTCTTTCAAAAGACCCTTGCATGGCGGAAGACCCGATCCAGACGACGGAGCTCGACATTCTTGTCGTTCCGGAAACCAATCTCATCCTAGTGGCCTCGGTGATCGAGCCGTTGCGCGTCGCCAACCGGGTCAGCGGTCTTGACCTTTACCGCTGGCGCATCATGAGCCCGGACGGGCTGGCGATCGAGACGAAGAGCCGCATTCCCGTACCGGTCGACGCGGTCTTCCGGCCGGAGAACGAAACAACCCCGCTGTTCGTGCTGTCGAGCCACAACTGGCGGCGTTATGCGACCTCCGCGCTGAAAACCCTGCTGGCAAAGTCCGCCCGCCATCGGAGCGTCGTCGCCGGGATCGAATCCGGTACATGGCTGCTGGCCGAAACGGCGTTGCTCGACGGTTTCTCGGCAACCTCGCACTGGGAGGACTACGAGGAGTTTTCCTCCTCCTATCCGCAGGTGCGCACCGTTCGGGAGCGCTATGTGATCGATGGAAAACGTATCACCACCGGCGGTTCTCTGCCGACGCTCGACCTGATGCTGGAGCTGATCCGTCGCCGTCACGGCTATTCCATGGCGTTGGAGGTGTCGCGGCAGTTCATCTACGAGCAGGGCGGGACGCCGGGCGATGCGGCGGCGATGCCGTCGACCGGCAGCGTGCGGCTGGCCGATCCGAGGGTCAGCCATGCCATGCGGTTGATGGAGGAGCATATCGAGCAGCCGCTGACGCTGGCGCGGCTCGCGCGGCGCGTCGGGGTCAGCGACCGTTACCTGCAATCCCTGTTCCGAGAGACAATCGGCGCGCCGCCGCATGTGCATTATCTGGCTCTCAGGCTCAATGCGGCGCGGCGCAAGGTGATCGAGACGCGGCTTGCCTTTGCCGATATCGCGGCGCTGACCGGTTTCAATTCGGCTTCGGCCTTTGCCCGCAGCTACCGGGCGCATTTTAGGGAAAGCGCTTCCGACACCCGCCGGCGGTTGCGGCCGGGCAGCGGGTTGGCCGCGTAGTCTTGGCCGCTCAGGATACGGTTTCGCCGCCGTCGATCACGAGGACCTGGCCGGTCATATAGGACGAGCGGTCGGAGACGAGGAAGAGGACGGCTTCGGCGATCTCCTCGGTGCTGCCGAAGCGGCCGAGCGGCACCTTTCGCCGGATATAGGTTTCAAGCTCCTGTCGTCCGCCCATCTGGCGGATGAAGGGATCGTTGAACGGGGTGTCGACCCAGCCGGGGCAAAGGGCGTTTACCCGGATGCCGAACTTCGCATAGTCACCGGCCATCTGTTTCGTCATGGCGATAACCGCATGTTTCGACGTCGTGTAGGCGATCATCTCGCGGTCGTAGAGGATGCCCGAGGATGACGAGGTGTTGACGATGGCTCCACGACCGGCGGCCTTCATCGCCGGCATAACGAGGCGGGCCGCCATGAAATGGGCGCGCACGTTCAGGTCCCAAGAACGATCGAAGCCTTCGACGGTGACGGTTTCCAGATCGCCTTCGACCTGGGCTCCTGCATGGTTGTGCAGGATGTCGATCCTGCCATGACGGGCGAGCACGCTGGCAAAACCATCGCTGAGGGCGGCATCGTCGGTGACGTCGAGAACGAGCGCCTCAGCCGAACCACCTGCTGCCTCGATGTCCGCGACGGCGGATTGCGCGGCGTCGGCGTTCCGGTCGGCGACGACGACATGGGCGCCCTCGCGGGCGATGATCGCGGCCGAAGCGCGGCCGATGCCCGAGCCGGCGCCGGTGACGATGGCGACGCGGTCCTTGAGGATCATGGGATTTACTCCGTTTCCGAAGAGGCCGGCTTGCGCTCGCGCATCAGGCTGCGTGCGCCGACGATCATCAGCAGTGAGGCGGCGAGCACCATGGATGCAACGGCGTTGATCTCCGGCGTGATGCCGCGGCGGATCGAGGCGAAGACATACATTGGCAGCGTGGTCTTCGAGCCCGCGACGAAGAACGCGATGATGAAATCGTCGAAGGAGAAGGTGAAGGCAAGCAGGAAGCCGGCCACGATGGATGGCAGGATCTGCGGCAGGACAATGGAGCGGAAGGTGGTGAACGGCGTGGCGTAGAGGTCGCTCGAGGCTTCCACGATATCCCGGCCGAGGCTGGCGATACGCGCTTTGACGATCATGGTCACAAGCGCCATGCTGAACAGGCCGTGGGCGGCGATCACGGAGCCATAGCCGAGCCCGAGTTTCGGCGCGGCTTCTCCCGGCCAGATCGCCGTCAGCACCGGATTGACGAAATTGAAGACCTCGACCAGCGCGACGAGCGTCGCGATGCCGATGACGACACCCGGAACGACGATTGCCGCGGAAAACAAGCCATCGAAGATCGCCCGCATGCGCGGAGACATGCGTTCCATCGCAAGCGCCGCCATGGTGCCGAAGAGAGCAGCGAGGAGGGCGCTGGTCAGGCCGATGACAAGGCTGTTCCACAGGGCGTTCATCAGGAAGGTATTGCCGAGCGCCTTGCCATACCACTGGGTCGAGAAGCCGATGAATTCGGATGCGTTGCGGCCGGCATTGAACGAGAACAGGACGACGAGCGCGATCGGCGCATAAAGGAACAGGTAGACGCTGGTGATGAAGGCGCGCATCAGACGAGATCCACTTGCCTTGTACCCGAGACACGCCAGGCAATCCGCATGGCGATCATTAGGACGATGACGACGATGAGCACGAGGGTGACGGCAATCGCAGAGCCAAAGGGCCAGTTGCGCGATTGCAGAAAGAGGTCGACCAGCGCATTGCCGAGGAAGAAGACCTTGCCGCCGCCGAGAAGCTGCGGGATCAGGTATTCGCCGAGCAGCAGGATGGTGACGAGCGCCACGCCTGTCATGACGCCGGGCAGGGAGAGCGGCAGGGTGACGCTGAAAAAGGTCGAGATCGGCTTGGCGCCAAGATCCGCTGAGGCCTCCAGCAGGCGCCTGTCGAGTTTTTCGAGGCTGACATAGATCGGCATAATCATCAGCGGCAGATAGCCGTAGACGATGCCGAGCAGGACTGCGCCGGGCGTGTTGAGCATGCGGACGTTATCGATGCCGATCATATCAAGCAGGTTCGGAATGCCGCGGGAGCCCAAAATGTACATCCAGGCATAGGTGCGCACGAGCAGGCTCGTCCAGAAGGGGATGATGACGAGCGAGACGAGGAGAAGCCGGTGGCTTGGGCTCGCCTTGACCGCGAGGTAATAGGCCGCCGGATAGGCGATTAGCAGACAGAGCAGAGAGCCGATCGGCGCTAGCGTCAGCGTGTTGACATAGGCCATCGAGCGGGCGCCGAGATTGGCGTAATGCTCCAGCGTGAAGCCTGGCTGGTAGCCGCCGGCCGCGCCGCGTTCGCCGAACGAGAAGACCATCATGGCGATGAAGGGCAGCACCAGGAAGAAGAACAGCCACAGGGCCGCCGGCGCGATCAGCGCCGCGGTCACAAGCCGTTTCCTTGTGTCGAGACTGGCCATGGGTCGAAATCGATCCTGAAGGAGTTTGAACGGAAGACCCCCGCCGTGGTCCGCCTTGTATCGGCGGGGGATGGGAAGCGGGCGGCGATGAATCGCCCGGCTTCATATTCAGGCCGATTTGAACCGCGCCATCAGTTCGGCGCGGCCGGGATCGGTCAGCGTCACGGCGGCGCCGAATTCGAGCGGCGTCAGCGCTGCTTCGTCCGGATAGACGATCTTGTTCGAGGTGACTTCCTTCGGCAGCAGGTCGATGACGCGGCTGTCGGTCGCCGGAGCGCCGTTGGCGACGTGTTCCTTCACCGCGACGGCCGGGTCCATCAGGAAGTTCAGGAGCGCATAGCCGGCCGCCTTGTTCGGGGCGTCCTTCGGGATCGCGTAATAGTCGGTCCAGATCTCGCCGCCGTCCTTGCCGAGGATATAGGCGATATCGGGAATGTCGCGATTGAGCTGGGCGCCGTCATTGGTCCAGCACATGGTCAGCCAGGCATCGCCGGCGCGCATGGCGGGCTGGTAATCGCTGTTGATCGCGAAGAGATGCGGCTTCACCTTGAGCAGCAGTTCCTCGGCCTTGGCGAGCTCCTCCGGCTTGATCGAGTTGAAGGAGTAGCCAAGCGAGACCAGGGCGCTGCCGATGGTGGTGAGCTGGTAGTCATGTACCATGGCGCGGCCGTCCGCCTCGGTCATGGCGATCTCGAAGAAGTCCTTCCAGCTTGTCATGGGCTTCTTGATCTTGTCGGTGCTTACCGCAAAACCGGTGGTGCCCCAGTTCTTTGGCAGTGCAAAGGTCTTGCCGTCGATCTTGCCTTCCGATGTGAAGCGCAGGCTCTCGGTGGACGCCGAGAAATTCGGTATCTTCGACAGATCCAGTTCGTCGATCAGGCCGAGCTGGACATAAGTGGAGATCGTGTAGTTGGTCGGTACGAACAGATCCCAGCCGGAGGCGCCCGCCTGGAGCTTGGCCAGCATCTCCTCGTTGGAGCCGAAGACGTTGACCTCGACGGCGACGCCGGTCGCTGCGGTGAAGGACTCGAAGGTTGCAGGGTCATGATAGTTTGGCCATGTGGCGATCGACATCTGTTTGCCGAGATCCTCGGCCATCGCCATTGACCCGAACGGCCGCATCGCGCCGCCCATGACCGTGGCGGCAAGGCCGAGACCGGTTACGCCGAGGAAGTGGCGGCGGGTTACGGAACCACACTTCAGACGCATGAACTCATCCATGAAGCGTTCGGGCGTGATTAGCGAATTATCCTTTTCTTTCCTGCTCATGTTGCTGTTCCCTTTGTTCTTGCGTGATGTTTTCTTGTAATGCGCGTCATGCTGAAAAAATGTGAACGGTCTGCGGGTCGAAGCCGAGCGCGACCTCCGTGCCCGGATCGTGCAGGCCGGTTTCGGCCGGCTGGCGTTCCGTGGTGACGAGCACATCGCCGATGCCGGGCACAGCCACGCAATATTCGACGCTCGACCCGAGGAAGATCCGGTTGGTCACACGACCTTTCAGGACGTTGGCTGCCGCGTCCGTGGCGGTCGAAAGCGCGATTGCCTCGGGGCGCACGGACAGGATCGCCTTGCCGGTCGAAAGCTCCCGTTTCACCGGTGCGGTGATCGTCAGGCCGTTGCCGAGGCGGACCATGCAGCGATCGGTGCCGCGCGCCTCGATTTCGCCTTCCAGGCGGTTGGTCTTGCCGACGAATCCGGCGACGAAGAGGTCTGCGGGGTTGTCGTAGACTTCCTGCGGCGGAGCGAGCTGGACGATCCGGCCGGCATTCATGACGCAGACGAGATCGCTCATCGACAGCGCCTCTTCCTGGTCATGGGTGACGAGCACGAAGGTGATGCCGAGTTCCCGCTGGATCGTCTGCAGTTCTATCTGCATGGCAGTGCGCAGGTTCTTGTCGAGTGCTGCCAAAGGTTCGTCGAGCAGGAGGACCGAGGGACGGTTCACCAGCGCCCGGGCAAGCGCCACGCGCTGTTGCTGACCGCCGGAGAGTTCATGGATCCGTCGTTTGGCAAAGCCGCCGAGCCGGACCATTTCGAGCGCGGAGGCAACCCTTTTCGTGATTTCTGCGCCGGGCAGGCGAGGGCGGAGCTGTCTCAGGCCATAGGCGACGTTGTTCTCAACGTCGAAATGCGGAAAGAGCGCATAGTGCTGGAACACCATGTTCACCGGGCGGCGATAGGCCGGCACGCCACGCATCGGAGTGCCGGCGATCATCACCTCGCCTTCGCTCGGCTGCTCGAAGCCGCCGATCATCCTGAGGCAAGTGGTCTTGCCGCAGCCGGATGGCCCGAGGAGCGCCAGAAACGCACCTTTCGGAACTGCGAGTTCAATGTTCTTCACTGCGGTCACGGCACCATAATTCTTGGTGACGGACCGGAATTCGATGTCGTTGACTGACGTTTGCGTCACGTCTGTTCCCCGCGGCTAGAGGTTTTTTATATTGGCACTCTTCGTTGCCTTGCCACCGTCGCTAGGCAGAAGAGTAGTCCTGCCTTCATTTCGCGGTATATACCCCGAGAGAGGTATTTTGCTGCAAATTGTGTCATGGAAGATATACTTCTGCCGCGCTCCGGAGGAGAGACCGCGGACATGCAAAGGATCTAGAGGCAATGCCGATCGACCATGGAAACCTGTTTCAGGCCGCGGCCTCGCTGGTCGGTGTGGAGGCGCTTGCCGATGCCGATGTGGGGGAACGCTTCCGCCGGCTGATGGCAAGCCTCACGCGTTTCGATCATGTCGTGGTCTTCGCCTACCGGGGGGAGCAACGGCCGATCGATCTCTATGCCACCTTCAACGAGAAGGAGCACGAGCTCTTCGTCAGCCTCTATCAGGACGGAGCCTATCTGCTCGATCCGTTCTACTGGAATGCGACCGCGGCCGGCGCCGGCGTTTTCCGCATGCGGGAGCTGGCGCCCGACCGGTTCTTTTCCAGCGAATATTACCGGACCTATTACGGGCAGACCGGCCTTGCCGAAGAGGTGGGCTTCTTCGTCACGCTTCCGGGCGATGTGACAATCGTGCTCTCCCTGATGCGCAAGGAGGTATCCGGGGTCTTCTCGGCAAGCGAGTTCGCGCTTCTCAAGCAGGCCGAACCCCTGGTCGCCGCGATCGTGCGGCATTTCTGGGCGGATACCGGCAAGCGTTTCGATGCGGCGCGGGCCAGCCGCAAACGCGGCCATGGGGACGGTCCCGGTCCGCAGCGCATCTGGCGGGATCTCAACCTGACGGCCCGGGAGGCCGCAATCATCGAACTCGTCCTGCAGGGGCATTCGTCCGAGTCCATCGGACTGAGGCTCAACATCGCGACCGGCACGGTGAAGGTGCACCGCCGCAATGTCTATCGAAAGCTCGGCATATCCTCTCAGATCCAGCTTCTGTCGCTTTACCTCGAGACGCTGCCGACGACGGCCTGAGCGGGATCAGCGGAAGCTGTCGCGCAATGCCCGGATCATCAGCAGGGCGGAGAGCGCCCCGGCATCGGGCGGACGCCGGCCGTTGACGAAGTTGGCATCGGCGCCATGGATCATCGCACCCGTCTCAACGCCGTCTTCGGCAGCCACGAGCGCTGCGGCCAGACAGGCGGCGGGATCGTCGTTGTTCGCGGCGGCCTCCGCATAGGCGGCGGCCGCAACCTGCCAGATGTCGGCGATGTTTCTGGTTTCGCTTCCGGCCTTGCCGTGGGCCGCAATGCCGGCCGCCATTTCCTTGAACGCCTTGGCGAAGTCAGCGGCCGTCAGCGCTTTCTTGTGCATCGTGGCGGTTCCGGCGCGGCGAAACGCACTGGCGTAGAGCCGGGCCGACGCGGCGTCGAAGGTCATCAGGCTTTCGGCAACGATATCGAAGAGTTCGGCCGGTGTTGCCTCATCCGGTTCCAGCGTCGCAAGGTGGGTTTCGACACCGCAGAAGACGCGGGCCATGGTCTCGCCATGGTCACCGTCGCCATCGATGCGGTCGACGCGGGAAAGCATGCTACGGTTTTCCGTCATCGCCGCCGCGATCTCGGAAAAGGCCTCCAGCAGGGAGACGGTGGTGATTGCGGGAGCCGTCATGCCAACGCCTCCCTGATATTGGTCAGCTGTCGTTCGCACCCGCTTCTCATCCTGGCCCTTTCCGTACCCCTTTGACGGTCAAGACAAGTAGACGGAATTTTCAGGTCCGGTTCAAGCCGTTATTGCAGTGCAGCAGCTACAGCCTTCAGTCCTGCAGGACCAGCAGGTCGCCGGAATCGATCCTCAGCGCCACCGTATCGCCGACAACCGGCGGGCTGACGCCCGGATCGTTGAACATGTCGAAGGAGATGGTGTTGCCGCCGACGTTCAGGCGGGTGCGGATGACCGAGCCGAGGAAGTGGCTCGACACGACCTGTCCGTGGAGGGTGGTATCGCTTTTGCGGCTGTCCGCCAGCGATCCGGCTTCCGGACGCATGGCGAGTTGCACCTTGCCGCCGGCGGCCGCCGAAACGGTGTCCCTGAGCTTCACTTCGGTGTCGCCGATGCGAACGCTGCCGGCCGCGGGATCGAGCACCGTCGCCTCGATGAGGTTGAGCGTGCCGACGAAGGAGGCGACGAAACGGGTAGCAGGCTTGTTGTAGATCTCGAAGGGCGTGCCGATCTGGTCGGCCCGCCCGGCATTCATGACCACCACGCGGTCAGAGATAGAGAGAGCCTCTTCCTGGTCGTGGGTGACGAAGATGGTGGTGATGCCGAGCTTCTGCTGGATCTGGCGGATTTCCTCGCGCAGCGAAACGCGGATCTTGGCATCGAGCGCCGACAGCGGCTCGTCCAGCAACAGGACCTGCGGCTTCGGCGCCAGCGCGCGGGCAAGCGCCACGCGCTGCTGCTGGCCACCGGACATCTGGTAGGGATAGCGGTCTCCGAGATGGCCGAGATGGATGAGATCGAGCATCTCCTTCACTCGCTTTTCGATTTCCGCCTTCGGAATACCGGCGATCTTCAGGCCGAAGGCGACGTTCTCGAATACGTTCATGTTGGGAAAAAGCGCATAGGCCTGGAACACCATGCCGATATTGCGCTGGTTGGGTTTCAGGCTCGACTGATCGCGGCCGTTGATGACGATCGTGCCGCCGGTCGGCGTTTCGAAGCCCGCGACCATGCGCAGGATTGTCGTCTTGCCGCAGCCCGATGGGCCGAGGAAGGAGATGAATTCGCCCTTCTCGATCGCCATGTTGAAGTCGTGAACGACTTGCACCGGCCCGAAGGATTTCTGGATATTGGTCAGGGTCAGAAACGACATGGCGGTGTTCTCAGGCTGGACGTTGCGTTGTTTTCTGGAAACGGGAGACGAGCTGGATCAGGCCGAGGCATCCCCAGGTGATGCCGAAGGCGATCACGGCAAGCGCCGCCGGCTCGTAGGCGCGGTTTGCGCCGAGCAGCTGCATATAGGGGCCGAAGGCCGGACGGTTGAGCAGGGCGGCCATGGTGAATTCGCCGATGACGATTGCGAATGTGAGGAAAGCGCCCGACAGAACCGAAATCAGCACGTTCGGCAAAATGATGCGGAACAGGATGCGCGCCCAGCTCGCGCCGAGGCTCTGGGCAGCTTCCGTCAGCGTGCGAACGTCGATGGACTGCAGACCTGTATCGACGGCACGGTACATGTAGGGCAGCGACAGGGTCGCGTAGCCGAACATCAGAAGAATATTCGTTCCCATGAGCGAGCCGGTCAGCGGCAGCCAGCTCGACGTATTGTAGAGCCGGATATAGCCGAAGACGATGACGATGGCCGGAATCACCAGCGGCAATAGCGTGATGAACTCGATGAAGGGGCGCATGCCCGGCATGCGCAGGCGCACCCAATAGGCCGTCGGCACGACAAGCAGGACGCCGAAGACAATAGTGACCAGCGCCATCGTCACAGAATAGGTGAAGGTTTCCTGGAAGCGCGGATCGCCCAAAACCTTGGCGTAGGCGTCGAACGAATATTCGCCGCGGCGCATCTTCAGCGAAAAATTCGTCATGCCGATCAGCGGCAGGGCGAAGTAGAGGAGGCCGAACAGCAAGGCCCCCCAGGCCCAGATCTTCTTCATTTCAGCCACCTTTCGCTGCGGGCGCGCAGCCAGATGTAGAGGGCGTTGGCGATGCCGGTGACAAAGATCATGCCGAAAGCGAGAGCATAGCCCAGATTGGGGTTGCCGAGAACGTCGCCGCGGATCTGGGCGAAGAGCAGGATTGGCACGATGTTGAGGGACGATCCCGTCAGCGCGATTGCGGTTGCCACGGCGCCGAAGGCGTTGGCGAAGAGCAGCGCCATGGTGCCGAGCAGCGAGGGCAGCAGGATCGGGAAGGCGACCATGAGCCAGTATTGCCCGTTCGTTGCGCCGAGGATCGAGGCCGCCTCCTTCCATTCCCGCTTCAATCCGTCGATCGCGGGCGTGATGATGAGGATCATCAGCGGGATCTGGAAGAACAGGTAGGTGATGGTCAGACCCCAGAAGGACAGAATGTTGAAGCCGAGCGAGCGCAGGTCAATACCGATCTGCGTGCGCAGGAAGACGGTGACGATGCCGACCGGGCCGAGCGTCGCCAGGAAGGCGAAGGCAAGCGGAACGCCGGCGAAGTTCGAGGCCACGCCGGAGAAGGTGAGGAGCGGTGCGCGGATGCCGGACGGCAGGCCGCCGAGGACGACGGCCGTGGCCATTGCAAAGCCGATCAGGCAACCGAGGAAAGCCGAGGCAAAGCTTATCTTGATGGAAATCCAGTAGGCCGACAAAATCGACGGCGTAAAAAGGTCTGCGACGTTCTGAAGGGTGAAGCTGCCGTCCGGTGTCTGGAAGGCGCCGATGACGATCTTCATCGTCGGCAGGAGCAGGAACAGCGTCGCGAATATCAGAAAAGGTGCAACGCCCAGCCATTGTAGCGGGAGCCGATCGGCGATGCCGGCTTGCTTGCCGACGACCGGACTTTCGTTTGCCATCGATTTGTCCCCTGCCGCCCGTCATGCGCGGCTTTAGTTTTAATGCTTTCAAGTCGTTTCATAAAAGGCAAAATCCGCCCCGGCCTCAAGACCGGGGCGGGTATTTCAATGGCAAAATTACTGCACGTTGGCGCCGACGACGCTGTCCCAGCCAGCGGTGACGGCAGCCTTGTTGGCATCGACTTCCTCAAGCGTCGGGAAGTAGGCCTTTTCATAGGATGCAGCCGGCGGCAGCTTGTCGAGCAGAGCCTGCGGGATCTTGCCAGCCTTCGACATGGCGTTGAAGCGGGCCGGGTGGCAGTAGCCGGCGAGCCATGCGGTCTGGCCTTCGTCGGAGTACAGGTATTCCATCCAGAGCTTGGCGGCGTTCGGATGCGGAGCGTAGGCCGAGATGCCCTGAACGTAGACGCCGGCGAGAACGCCGCTTTCCGGGACGACGACGTCGACCGGCGGGTTGCCGGCGAGCGTGTCCTTCCAGGACAGGGCGTTGTAGTCCCAGGCGACGACGATCGGGGTCGAACCCTGGGCGAGCGTGCCAGACTTGCCGATGACGGGCACGAAGTTGCCGGCCTTGTTCAGTTCGGCGAAGTACTTCAGACCGGCTTCGCCAGCTTCCTTGCCGGCCTTTGCTCCGGAAGCGAGACCAGCGGCGAGAACGCCGAGAATGGCCTGGTTGGAGGCGCGCGGGTCACCGGCGAGGGCGAACTGGCCGGCATAGTCGGCCTTCAGCAGGTCAGCCCAGTCCTTCGGGGTTTCCTTGACGATGTCCTTGTTCACGATGAAGGACATGACGCCATAGTAGTCGCCGTACCAGTAGCCTTCGGCGTCCTTGATGTTGTCCGGGATTTCGTCCCAGGTGGAGACCTTGTAAGGCTGCAGCAGGCCTTCGGCCTTTGCCTGCGGACCGAAGGCGAGACCGACGTCGATGACGTCAGGAGCCTGCGGACCCTTATTGTCCTTGTTGGCCTTGATGGCTTCAAGTTCGTCAGCGGAGCCGGCATCCGGGTTCAGTTCATTGACCGAGATTTCCGGATACTTCTTCTTGAAACCCTCGATCACGGAGCCATAGCCGCACCAGTCGTGGGGCAGGGCGATCGTGGTGAGCATGCCTTCCTTCTTGGCAGCCTCGATCAGCTCGGCGCTCGGTTCGGCGTAAGCGACGGCGGAGGACGCGACGACAATGGCGGTCGTCAGCGACAGCATGCGGCGGAAATTCGTAATCACTGAAGTTCTCCTTGGTTGGTTATACAGCGATGCGGGACAGATATTCGGCTTGCATGATAAGAATGTGACATTTTCGGTGGAGCCGTTAGCCGGCTCCCGGCTTTCTCGTTCCGTTTGGTCTCCTCCCTTGCATTTTAGGTGTCGTACTAGCGGGGTTTGCGGAACAGGCGGGCCTGTTCGAACAGTCCTTCCAGCGTATTGATGCGCTCACGGGTTTCCGCCCATGACGAACTCTGCACAGCCTCGATCAGGGCTTCCACGACAAACAATGTGACAACGGACGAATCCCAGGCGGAGGGCGCTTCCACCGCCACCTTGAAACAGTGTCGGGCGTATTTGGAGACCGGTGAACTCCAGACATCGGTGAACAGGATGATCTCGACGCCGCTCGTTTTGGCGACCTGCGCCAGCGTCGCCATGTCTGCCTCGTAGCGGCGGATATCGAAGATCACCAGCACGTCGCCGGGATTCATGTTGAGCACGTGCTGCGGCCAGGCGCTGGTGTTCGACGACATCAGCGTTGTCTTCGGCCGGATGACCTGCATATGGGTGAAGAAGTACTCGGCAAGCGCACCGGTGATGCGTCCTCCGACGAAATAAAGGCTTCGGCGCTGGTCGGAGAGGAGGCGGGCAGCTTCATCGAAGGACGCCGTGTCCAGTTCGCCGAGGCTTTGGCGCATGTTGTTCATCACCGCTTCCGCAAAGCGGTTGAGGATATGGGTTCCCGGTGCGTTGGAGGCCCAGCGGTCGTGTTTTGCGATCGGGTTCGATAGTGTGGCTTCGAGTTCCTGATGCAGGTGGGACTGGAATTCGGCATAACCCCTGTAGCCCAGCTTCTGCACCATGCGGGCGACGGTGGGCGTCGAAACGCCGGCATTGTCGGCGACTGTGGTGATGCTGCCGAGGCCGGAGACGGGATAATTGTCCAGCAGGCTTTCGGCCAATTGCCGTTCTGCGCGCGTCAGATCCTCGAAACGCGCCTGTATGACGTCCGCAACTCTCTTCGAAGCGTTCGGCAATGATCGTCCTTTTCCCCTCGGGCCGATCTTCTGCCGGCCTCGCCCAAAATTTATCCCCTGCACGACCCCGCGTGTCAATGCAGGGGATGAAGAGAAATTTTCAGAGGCGGATTGACAGTCTCGCAATCGTGAAGAATTCTCTTCTCAACGATGAGGACCATGAAGGTCCGGGGGAACTCGCATGCTCTTGAGGTCGGATATCCTTACGGCAGCAGAAGGCGAAGCCGTCGGCGTCGACAATCCGCAAGGAGCGGGGGTCGCACTTCTCGTCTGCGAGCATGCTTCGCAAAGGCTGCCGGCGAGCGTCGGCGATCTCGGACTGGATGAGCAGGCGCTTTCCAGCCACATTGCGTGGGACCCCGGCGCTTTGGCGGTGGCGCGAGCCCTTTCCGCACATCTCGATGCAACGCTCGTCCACCAACGCTTCTCCCGGCTCGTTTACGATTGCAATCGTCCTCCGGAAGCTCCGGCCGCCATGCCGGAGGTGAGCGAGATCTACGAAATTCCCGGCAACCGGGATCTGTCTCCGGCGGAGCGTTACGCCCGCACAGCCGCTCTCTACGTGCCGTTTCACGACCGGATCGCGGCGATCATTGCCGACCGGACGGCAGGGGGGCGGCAGACGGTTCTGGTGACGGTGCACAGTTTCACGCCGGTCTATCTCGGCAAGCCGCGCGCGGTCGAGATCGGCATTCTCCACGATACGGACCGCCGGCTGGCCGATGCCATGCTGGCGGCGGCGGAAGGCGGTCCCTTCCGCGTCGAAAGGAACTCGCCGTACGGTCCCGAGGACGGCGTTACCCATACTCTGAGGCTGCACGGGCTTCCGCACGGGCACCTCAACGTGATGATCGAGGTTCGAAACGACCTGATCGCAGATACAGTCGGCCAAGGGGTTATGGCCGACTATCTGGCTGGACTGATCCGCGCGGCGATCAGCACATGCCAGCAATAAGAAATGACCCCGGGGAGCAGGTGATCTGCAAACCAGCCATCGAAACGGTCGATGGCGAGACCAACGGAATTGTCCGCAATCCCGCGGATGATCGGTTAATTGGGGGACGTCATGTCTGATTATACCGAGCAGGATAAAAAACACGACATACACATATTGCACTCCATGGGCTACGCCCAGGAACTCGAGCGTCGCATGAGTTCGTTCTCGAACTTTGCGATCTCCTTTTCGATCATCTGCATCCTGTCGGGCGGCATCAACTCGCTCGGACAGGCGACCTCGGGAGCGGGCGGGGCCGCCATCGGCCTCGGCTGGCCGCTGGGGTGCCTGATTTCGGGTCTGTTCGCCCTGGGGCTTGCCCAGATCGGCTCGGCCTATCCCACGGCGGGAGGGCTCTATCACTGGGGCTCGATCCTCGGTAACCGGTTCACCGGCTGGCTGGCTGCCTGGCTCAACCTGCTCGGCCTCGTCACGGTTCTCGGCGCCATCAATGTCGGCACCTTCTACTTCTTCTTCGGCGCTTTCGGCTCCTATATCGGCCTGGAGGACACGCTGACGCACCGCGTCGTCTTCGTGGCGCTGATTACCGGCCTGCAGGCGCTCATCAACCATTTCGGCATCGGTCTGACCGCGAAGCTCACCGACTTTTCGGGCTATCTGATCTTCGCCACCGCGATCCTCCTGACGGTCGTGTGCCTGATTTCCGCGCCGAGCTATGAAATCGGCCGGCTCTTCACCTTCTCCAACTACACCGGAACGGAAGGCGCCTCGCTGGTCTGGCCGACCGCGGTTTCCGGCACCATGGCGTTCCTGCTCGGGCTGCTGCTGCCGATCTACACCATCACCGGCTATGACGCCTCGGCCCATACGTCCGAGGAGACTGTCAAGGCCGCTCATTCCGTGCCCAAGGGCATGGTCAGCTCGGTCATCTGGTCGGCCTTGTTCGGCTATATCATGCTGTGCTCGTTCGTTCTGATGATCCCGAACATGGACGATGCCGCCAAGCAGGGCTGGAACGTGTTCTTCTGGGCAATGGATGCGCAGGTCAATCCGACGATGAAGGAGATACTGTACTTCCTCATCTTCGTGTCACAGTTCCTGTGCGGCCTCGCGACGGTGACCTCGCTGTCCCGCATGATCTTCGCGTTTTCGCGTGACAAGGGTCTGCCCGGTTCCGCGGCGCTTTCGAAGGTGAGCCCGAAATACCGCACACCGGTTGCCGCCATCTGGACCGGCTCAATTCTCGCGGTGCTGTTCGTCTGGTTCACCTCGGCGATCACCATTGCCGGAACGCCGGCCTATTCGATCGTGGTGTCGTGCACGGTCATCTTCCTCTTCCTTTCCTTCGCTTTGCCGATCGCGCTCGGTTTCGTGGCAATCGGCACGCCGAAGTGGTCGAAGATGGGGCCGTGGAGCATGGGTATCGGCGGCTACCGACTGGTCTCCGTGCTTGTCATCGTATCGATGGCGGTGATCTTCTACATCGGCATCCAGCCGCCGAACGACTGGGCGTTGCCGATCACCGTGGGCTTCCTCGTGCTGACGGCGATCGTGTGGCTGGCTTTCGAAAACAAGCGTTTCAAGGGCCCGCCGATCGGCGAGGAAGTCGCTCGCCGGCAGGCACAGATTGCCGCTGCGGAAAAGGCCGTCGGCGAAGTTGCCTGAGCCAACGTGCCGCAGTTGAGATACGGCCCGGAGCAGTCAATCTGTTCCGGGCCGCAGAATGAGACCAGAATCGGATTCGGCGTAGAGATCGCCGATGTGAGACGTATCTTCACCTTGTAGGCGGTCAACATGAGCATGAATTATACATTCGACGATTTGAAAAAAGATGTCGCCGACGGTCGCATCGACACGGTGCTGGCGTGCCAGGTCGACATGCAGGGCCGCCTGATGGGCAAGCGCTTCCAGGCGGAGTATTTCATCGAGAGCGCCTATAAGGAAACCCACAGCTGCAACTATCTGCTTGCGACCGACATGGAGATGGAGACCGTCCCCGGCTACAAATCCACGAGTTGGGAAAAGGGCTATGGCGACTACACCATGAAGCCCGATCTCTCGACGCTCCGGCGCGTTCCGTGGCTCGAAGGTACGGCGCTCGTGCTGTGCGACGTGCTTGACCATCACACCCATGACGAAGTGCCCCATTCTCCCCGCGCCATCCTGAAGAAGCAGGTCGCCCGCCTGGAGGCCATGGGCATGAAGGCCTATATGGCGAGCGAACTCGAATTCTTCCTGTTCGACCAGACCTATGACGATGCGCGGATGTCCGGTTATCGCGACCTGCAGCTCGCCTCGGGTTACAACGAGGATTACCATATCTTCCAGACGACCAAGGAAGAAGACGTGATGCGGGCGATCCGCAAGGGCCTGCAGGGCGCGGGCATTCCCGTCGAGAATTCCAAGGGCGAGGCATCTGCCGGGCAGGAGGAGATCAACGTCCGCTACGCCGACGCGCTGACCATGGCCGACCGTCATGCGATCATCAAGAATGCCTGCAAGGAAATCGCCTGGTCGCGCGGCAAGGCGATCACCTTCCTCGCCAAGTGGCATTACAATGCCGCGGGCTCCTCATCCCACATCCATCAATCGCTGTGGACGTCCGACGGCAAGACCCCGCTGTTCTTCGACGAAAACGGCGAACACGGCATGTCGTCCACAATGAAGCACTACATGGCCGGTCTTCTCGCCCATGCGAGCGAGATCACCTATTTCCTCGCGCCCTACATCAATTCCTACAAACGCTTCATGGCCGGCACTTTCGCGCCGACCAAGGCGATCTGGTCCAAGGACAACCGCACGGCCGGCTACCGGCTCTGCGGCGAGGACACCAAGGCGATCCGCGTCGAATGCCGCGTCGGCGGCTCGGATCTCAATCCCTATCTCGCCATGGCAGCCCTGCTTGCGGCTGGCATCGACGGGATCGAAAAGAGGATGGAATTGGAGCCGGCCTTCACCGGCGATGCCTACGGCGCGCAGGGCGTTCGCGAGATCCCGCGGACGCTGAGGGCCGCGACCGCAGCGCTTTCCGGCTCGGCTATGCTGCGGGCCGCCTTTGGTGACGCCGTGGTCGATCACTATGTCCGCGCTGCTGAATGGGAACAGGAAGAATACGACCGCAAGGTAACCGACTGGGAGGTGGCCAGAGGGTTCGAGAGGGCCTGACGTTCGTTTTTCCTCCGGCGGAGCGTCTTTGTCGGATGTCTTCGACAGGTAGCAGGCATATTCCTTTCGGAAGATTTCTGTGCCGGCCAAACCGCAATAGAATACGAACATGTCCCTGTGGAATCGATGAGGAACAGGGGGCAGGGCAGTCCCGGGCACTCGATCCCGTACCGCGGTCCGGCGGTCGGGATCGATCAGCGTTGAGCGGCTGCGCCATCTTGGCCAATGGCGCGGCGGGCAAGGTCGGGCTACTGGCCTCAAGGGCTTTCAAGGAGCAATGGAATGACAATGATTCAATGCATTTCGCCGGTCGATTGCTCGGTGTTCGCCGAGCGCGAGGCCATGTCGCTGGAGGCGGCAAAGGCTGCCGTGGAACGGGCGCGCAAGGCCCAGAAGGCCTGGGCGCGCCGCCCGCTGGAAGAGCGGGTGCAACTCGTCCTCAAGGGCGTTGCCCGGCTGAACGAGATGTCGGACGAAGTCGTGCCGGAACTGGCCTGGATGATGGGGCGTCCGGTGCGTTACGGCGGCGAATACAAGGGGTTCAACGAACGATCGAACTATGTCGCCTCCATTGCGGCCGATGCGCTTGCTCCGCTCGTGATCGAGGAAAGCAGCACCTTCGAGCGTCGCATCGAGCGCGAACCGCACGGCGTGGTTTTCGTGATCGCGCCGTGGAACTATCCGTACATGACGGCGATCAACACCGTCGCCCCGGCGCTGATGGCCGGCAACACTGTCGTCATCAAGCACGCCACGCAGACGCTCCTCGTCGGCGAACGACTGGTCAGGGCTTTCGTCGAGGCCGGCGTTCCGGATGACGTCTTCGTCAACCTGTTCCTCGACCATGCGACGACTTCGGCGCTGATCGCGACCGGCAGCTTCAACTTCATCAACTTCACCGGTTCCGTCGAAGGCGGACGCTCCATCGAGCGCGCTGCTGCCTCCACCTTCGCGGGCCTCGGCCTCGAGCTCGGAGGCAAGGATCCGGGCTATGTGATGGAGGACGCCGACCTTGACGCCGCTGTCGACACGCTGATGGACGGCGCGACCTACAATTCCGGTCAGTGCTGCTGCGGCATCGAGCGCATCTACGTGCACGAGAGCCTGTACGACGCATTCGTCGAAAAGTCGGTCGCCTGGGTGTCGAACTACAAGCTCGGTAACCCGCTCGATCCGGAAACGACGCTCGGCCCGATGGCGCATCGCCGGTTTGCCGCCCATGTGCGTGAACAGATCGCCGAGGCTGTCGCCAAGGGCGCCAAGGCGCTCGTCGATCCGAAGCTCTTTCCGCAGGACGATGGCCACGCCTACCTGATGCCGCAGGTTCTGGTCGATGTGGACCATTCCATGTCGTTCATGCGGGAGGAAACCTTCGGCCCGGCTGTCGGCATCATGAAGGTCAGGAACGACGAGGAAGCGCTATCGCTGATGAACGACAGCAAGTACGGCCTCACCGCCTCGCTGTGGACGCAGGACCCCGAACGGGCGGGGTGTCTCGGGCGCGAAATCGAAACCGGCACCGTCTTCATGAACCGCGCCGATTATCTCGATCCGGCCCTGTGCTGGACGGGCGTCAAGGAAACCGGCCGCGGCGGCTCGCTCTCTGTGCTCGGCTTCCACAATCTTACCCGTCCGAAATCCTACCACCTCAAGAAAGTCACGAAATGAACATCGTCGCAAACTGGAGCTATCCCACCGCCATCAAGATGGGCCGCGGCCGGATCAAGGAACTGGCCGACGCCTGCAAGTCGCTCGGCATGAAGAAGCCGCTCCTGATTACCGACCGGGGGCTGGCCTCGATGCAGATCACGCAGGCCGCACTCGACGTGATGGCCGAGGGCGGTCTTGGCCGGGCGATCTTCGCAGACGTCGACCCGAACCCGAACGAGATTAACCTGGAGGCCGGCATCAAGGCCTTCAAGGACGGCGGCCATGACGGCGTCGTCGCCTTCGGCGGCGGTTCCGGCCTCGACCTCGCCAAGTGCGTCGCCTTCATGGTCGGCCAGACGCGGCCGGTCTGGGATTTCGAGGATATCGGCGACTGGTGGACCCGCGCCAATGTCGAGGGCATCGCGCCGATCGTCGCCGTGCCGACGACCGCCGGCACCGGGTCGGAAGTCGGCCGCGCATCGGTCATCACCAATTCGAAGACCCATGTAAAGAAGATCATCTTCCATCCGAAGTTCCTGCCGGGCGTCGTTATCTGCGACCCGGAACTGACCGTCGGCATGCCGAAGGCGATTACGGCCGGCACCGGCATGGATGCGCTCGCCCATTGCCTGGAAGCCTATTCCTCGCCCTTCTACCATCCGATGAGCCAGGGCATCGCGCTGGAGGGCATGCGTCTCGTGAAGGAATTCCTGCCGCGCGCCTTCCATGACGGTACGGATATCGAGGCACGCACCAACATGATGTCGGCGGCAGCGATGGGCGCCGTCTCGTTCCAGAAGGGTCTCGGCGCGATCCATGCAATCTCGCATCCGATCGGCGCCATCTACAACACCCATCACGGCATGACCAACGCCGTGGTCATGCCGGCCGTGCTGCGCTTCAACCGCTCCGCCATCGAAGGCAAGATCGCTGCGGCCGCCGCCTATCTCGGCATCGAAGGCGGTTTCGACGGCTTCTACAACTGGGTGCTCAAGCTGCGCGCCGAACTTGGCGTTCCGGAAACCCTTGGCGCCCTCGGCCTCGACAAGAGCCGGATCGACGAGATGTCGGCCATGGCGATCGAGGATCCGAGCGCCGGCGGCAATCCGGTCAAGATGACGCTGGAAAACACCAAGGCGCTGTACGAAGACTGCTTCTGATCGAAACGACGCGAAACCTGAACGATGGCCCGGCTTTGACCAAGCCGGGCCATCGTCGTTCGGGCCAGCGGGGAGGGAGATGCCGGCGGACCGGACGGGAACATGGCCAAGCCCGCCGATCTGAAAGCCGCTCGCGTTTGGCGGAAAAATATCGGGGCATGCCTGCCATTGCGCGGCTAAGCGCGGCTTCGGAATACCCGTTGTTTTTCATCGTGTTTTGCGCGCGTCCTCCCATTTTTGGGGAGGGTGCATGCGGGTTTATTTGCTCTTTCTTAACCATGATGGCGAATAATTTGCGGACCGCCTCGATGAACAGGAGGCGACCGCAGGAGCTGATGATTGGCTCGGTTCACAGCTTCAGGGATCAAGCATGCCAGTCATCTCGTTTGCCAATGCCAAAGGCGGTGCCGGCAAGACCACCGCAGCCCTTCTTCTCGCAACCGAGCTTGCCCACCAGGGTTATCGCGTCGCGATCCTCGATGCGGACCCGCAGCGCTGGATTACCCAGTGGCATGAGCTTTCCGGCCCCCAGCACAATATCGAGGTCATCTCGGAGGTCTCAGTCGCCTCCATTCAGGGGCATATTCGCGAACTGGCTCGCACGGCCGATTACACGATCATCGACCTTGCCGGTGCCCGGGACGCCATCGTCACGACCGCGATCGGGCTTTCCGATCACGTGATGATCCCCGTACAGGGCTGTGCTATGGATGCGCGCGGCGGAGCGCAGATCCTCGACCTCATCAAGCTGATGGAGGAGACCGGCCGGCTGAAGATTGCCCATTCCGTCGTCCTGACCCGCGTGACCTCTATGGTGACCACGCGGGCCCTGCTCACCATCAAGGGCCTGCTGGCCGCGCGGGGCGTCAATGTCATCAATACGCCGATTGCCGAGCGTAGCGCTTACCGGGAAATCTTCGACTGTGGCGGCACGCTGTATTCGATGGATGCAGCGAAGATCAGCAATCTCGACCGTGCTCGCGAAAATGCCCGCGCATTTGCCGGTGAAGTCATGCAATTGCTCCCGGTCCGCATCGTGCGCACCCAGCAGTCGCGCCGCCTGTTCAAGGTCGTTCGCAGCGCGGCCTGAAATACTTGCTCCTCCCAAGCAGCGATAACGAAAAGAGCCGCCGGATGGATGTCCCGCGGCTCTTTTTGCATGTCGATTTCTGTATTTCAGCGGACGGCTTCGCTTGGCTCAGTCGATGAACTCGACCGTCACCCCCGGCTTGGTCATCTTGGCGAGTTCCGTCGCATCCCAGTTCGAAAGGCGAATGCAGCCATGGCTCTGGGTGCGGCCGATCTTCGACGGTTCCGGCGTGCCGTGAATGCCGTAAGTGGGGCGGGAGAGCGCCATCCAGACCGTGCCGACAGGACCGTTCGGGCCGGGCGGGATCGAGAGAATCTTGTCGTTCGCTCCCTGCTGGAAATTGATCTTCGGATTGTAGGTATAGCCGGGGTCGAAGGCGATACGCTCCACCGTTACCGTGCCGGAGGGCGACGGTGTATCGGCCGAACCGATGCTGGCCGGATAGGCGGCGATCAGCGAGCCGTCGGCGGCATAGGCGAAGACCTGCTTCAGCCCCTTGTCGGCGACGATCCTTGCCACCTGACCCTGCTTCGGCTTGCCGGGGTCGACGACCTTGATGATCGTGCCCGGAATGGTGAAGTCGACACCCGGATTGAGCGCCTTCAGATAGGCCTCGTCCATGTGGAACTTCTCCGCCAGCATTTCGGTGGTGGAGGTGAAGGAGAGGGCCGGCAACTGGGCCTTCTGGCTATAATCTTCCGGGATCGAAGCGACATAAGGGCCGGCGGCATCGCCGGGCGTGATCGTATAGGAGATGATCGCCAGGCCGCCTGAAAGCCGCAGGCGCTCGAGGATGTCTTCGGCATTGTTCGGGTCGAGCGTCTCGCCGGTCATCTGCTGATAGGCCACCAGCGCCTTGTTGACGTTCTGGCCCATCTTGCCGTCGATGACGCCGGGGGAAATCCCCTCTCGGTCGAGGAAGGTCTGAAGTGCAGTGATTTCAAGCTGCGAGAGATTGCTTTTCACCGGGATATCCGGGGTCACGGTGCGCGGTGCGGCCTGCTCGGCGGGCGGCGCCATGTCGGGGCCGCCATAGGGCATGTCCTCTGCCGGCTCGTCGAGCGGCTGGCGATCGATGGTTTCAGGGCCGGGGATGGCACCCGTGACGACCTGGTCGTCGTTCCATCCGCGCGGCTGCGGCGGATAGTTTTCGTAGACGGTTTCGGGATAGCCGCGCGGAGCATTGCGCGGGAAATAGCTTTCGGCCGGAACTTCCGTGGCGATCAGGTTGCCATAGTGGTCGAACAGGACGCGGCGGCCCATGCGGTCGCGGCTGATGACGACTTCATTCTGTTCGGGCGTGTAGCCGAGGATATCGCCTTCCGGCGTGACGAGGATGGTCGAACTCGGGCGATAACCATAGGGATCGCGCGCGAAGGCGGGCGCGGTCAGGAAGGCCGGGATCATTGCCACGGACGCAAGTAACAGGCCGGCTTTCTTCATCTCGCTCACGATTCGAATTCCTTGTTTCCAACGGGAAGAACGCGACAAATTTGACACTAATGTGGAAAAGGTGAATTCATGGTGAAGAATGGCTTAAAATCCATTTTCGAGGAGAGTCGGTTTGTCGGGAGAGAGGATCGGACGACCGGCTAGTTTTTATCTCGTCGTGGGGGGACGATGCGAAATCATTTCGGTATCGAGAGTTTTTTGCCGTATCGGCTGAATCGTGCCGCCGAGCGGCTCAGCAGCCATTTCATGCGCCAATGTCATGTCGGCGGCGAGATTTCCTGGACGGAGTGGCAGGTGCTCTGGTCGCTTGGCGAAGGGCTGCACGAAACGGCAAAGGCGATTTCCGGATATGCCGGCCTGACGAAGACCAAGGTCAGCCGGGCGGTGAAGGCGCTGGAGGATCGCAAATGGCTCGGGCGCCAGCGCGATTCGGTCGACCGGCGTTTCGAGATCCTGTCGCTCACCGAGAACGGCCATGCCGCTTACCTGGAACTGAAGCGCTGCGCCGCAGACTACCAGCACTGGCTTGAAGGGGCGGTGGATTTGCCGTACCTCAGGGCGCTCGATGACGGACTGTCCGGCATCGAGGATGCAATGGCGACGGGACATCTGCGCATGCCGTCGCCGGCCGACGAGGATGACGGGCATTGATGGAATTCAGCAGCGGCAAGGGGCCGAAGCTTTCACTTGACGAGGGATCGGTGTTCGATATCGGCTCCTGCGTGGTCGACGGGGTCGATCTTGCGCCCGGCCGGGCCATTCCCGACGATGGTGATCCGCGCATCGACCATTCGCTCGAAGGGTTTCTTTTCACCTGCGGTCCGGACCATATCCGCCATCCGGAACCGGTGCCCGGTCTGGCTGGCGCCCGATTTCCCCTGCATGGCTCGTTCTCGTCGCATCCTGCTGAGATCGTTTCGTTCTCTTCTGACGGGGAGAATGCCGAGGCCCGCGCGATTGTCGATGCAAGGCTGGCCGATGGCGGCAGCGCCCGGCTCGAACGCCATTGGCGAATCGATGGGGTAACCGGCGAGGTCAGGCTTTCCGACCGTGTCACCAATACCGGCCCCAGCCCGTTTCCGGCCATGCTGATGTACCACATGAATATCGGCGCCCGGCTGTTCGACGATGGCGTCAGGCTGGAAGGGGCCATGCTGGAAAAAGGCGGCTTCCCCTGGGCATTCGGCGAGGGGGATGGTGGAGTCTTCTGCGTTCCCGCCGGCAAAGAGGATTGGGCGGAAGTCCGGCTCGGACCCATCGCGGCCATCGGCGGCAAGACGCTTCGGGTCCGCTTCCTGACCGATAGCCTGCCCTTCCTGCAGATCTGGCGCAATCAGGCCGCTCCCGCCCATGTGCTGGGGATCGAGCCGGTTTCCCACCGCTGGGAGCCGCGCGCGGAACTCGCGAAGCGTGGCGAACTCGTTGCGCTTTCCCCCGGCGACAGCCGCGAATACCTCCTGACTTTCTCCTTCGTTTGAGCCGGCTTCGGCACAACTTCGATTGACGCCTCCGGCATGGCACCTTAAGTGTTTGCCACGTTCATTCGAGGAGCAAGAAGACGATGGATATCAGGCAGATCAACGAAGAGTATTCCGTCTCCGGCCAGATCACGGTTGCCGATCTCGATCAGATCAAGGCGCTGGGTTTCAAGTCCATCGTCTGCCACCGTCCGGATGGCGAGGAGCCCGGCCAGCCGACCTTCGGCGAGATTGCCGCCCGCGCCAAGGAACTCGGCATCGAGATCAAGCATGTGCCCGTCGGCCCCATGGGCGTGACCGAGGATACCGTTCGCGGCATGATGGATGCCCTCGACGATTTCGATCGTCCGATGCTCGGCTATTGCCGTTCCGGCGCGCGTTCCACCAATGCCTATCAGAAGACGCTGCCGCTGCGCGGCTGACCTGAGGCACCGGCCCTTCCGGCCTGCCGATTTCCGTTTAAAGCAACAGGAGTATTTCCCATGACCATCAAGCGTATCGAGCCGGGCGCCCGCATGAGCGGCGCAGTCGTTCACGGCAACACTGTCTATCTCGCCGGTCAGGTGGGCGACGGCGTATCCGTGACCGAACAGTCCAAGTCGGCTCTCGCTGAAGTCGATCGTCTGCTTGCCGCCGCCGGCTCGGACAAGTCGAAGATCCTGCAGACGATCATCTACCTTTCGGACATGTCGACCTTCGGCGAAATGAACGCCGTCTGGGAAGCCTGGATCGATCCGAAGAACCCGCCGGCCCGCGCCACCAGCCAGGCCGCGCTCGCAACCCCGGACTACAAGGTCGAGTTCGTCGTCACCGCTGCTCTCTGATCCTTGAGAACTTGATTCGAAAGACCGGCGCATCCTGCTGATGCGCCGGTCTTTTTCGTTCTGCCTGTCAGGCGAATTTTTGGCGCATGAAGGCGATGTAGTCGTTCTCTTCGAGTTCCTTGCGGGCTTTCAGCCAACCGCTTTGAGCATCGCCGACGAAGTAGCGCAGCTGCGGTTTTCCATCGGTCGCCGCCTCGAATACGACCTTTGCGACGTCGGAGGAGGTCATGGTCACCGCCCCGCCGAGACGTGCGAAAGTGGCGATACTCCTTTCGAGAAAGGCGTCGTATTCGGCCGGCGTGCCGTCCCGAGCGAAGTCGGCGGCCGATCTTTGCTGGAACGAGGTTTCCGCCACTCCGCCATGGGGAATGACCAGCTTGACGCCGATGCCGAGCGCCAGCATTTCATAGGACAATGCCTCAGTGAACCCTTCGAGCGCGAACTTGCTTGCGCAGTAGGCCGAGATCATCGGCAGGGTGAAGTGTCCCGCACCGGAACTGAGATTGACGATGGTGCCGCCACGGTTTTCACGAAAATGGGGAAGGATGGCGCGGATCGTGTCCATCACGCCGAAGACATTCACGTTGAACTGCTGCTGCAGTTTTTCCCGCGGAATAGCTTCGAAGACACCGTAGAGGCCATAGCCGGCATTGTTTACGAGAATGTCGATCTTGCCGAAGCGTTCGATCCCTTCCGCAATCGCCGTCTCTATGCTGGCCCGCTCTTCAAGGTCGAGGCGCGTCACCAGCACATTTGAAAGCTCCTTGAATTCCTCGCCGGCGGATATGTCCCGCATCGTGGCGACGACGTTGAAGCCCTGAGAACTGAAGTGCTTCACGCTCGCCTTGCCGATGCCGGACGACGCTCCGGTGATGAGGACGGTCTTTGCCATGTTTCCAACTCCTTTGGCGTTTGGGGATGCACAGGAGATAGATTTCCGGATATGCTTCGATAAGCGCGACAATCATGGACAGCATGATGAGTATATTCGAACAATGAAGAGAGCAGGGCTGATCGAACTGAATGCTGTGACCATCGTCGCCGAGACCCGCAATTTCCGGGCAGCGGCCCGCGAGCTTGGCATGTCCGCCTCTGCCGTCAGTCACGCCATTTCGGCACTCGAAAATCGTCTCGGGGTAAGGTTGTTCAACCGCACGACACGCAGCGTTTCGTTGACCGAGGCAGGCGAGCGTTTTCTGGAAAAGGTTTCTCCGGCGCTGAAGGATATCGCCGGCGCGATGGAGGGAGCGACCGCGGCGGGGGGCAGTCCGCGCGGAAGGTTGAGGATCAATACGTCACCCGGCGGGATGCAGGGGCTGTTGATGCCCATTCTTGTCGAATTCCAGCGTCGTTATCCCGAAGTTCATGTCGACGTTGCGAGCGAGGGCCGTCTTGTGGATATCGTCGAGGAAGGCTTCGATATCGGTGTGCGCCTGCTTGAAAGCGTACCGCAAGACATGATCGCCATTCCACTAACGGAGCAGGAGCGTTTTTTCGTTCTCGGCGCGCCGCGCTATTTCGAGCGTTATGGAAAGCCTTCCGTGCCGAACGATCTTTCGCGATATCCCTGCCTGCGCTTGCGTTTGCCAAGCGGTGCGATCTATCGCTGGGAGTTCGAGCGTCATGGGCAGGAGATCAGGGTCGAGGTGGATGGGCCGATGACCCTGCAGGACATGGATCTCATGCTAGAGGCCGCCGTCGCCGGCGTGGGGCTGGCCTACATGACCGAGCGACAGGCCGCCGGCCCCTTGTCGGCGGGATTGCTGACAGCGGTTCTGGAAGACTGGACGTCGCCATTTCCGGGACTCTGCCTTTATTTTTCCGGGCGCAGGCATCTGCCTCCGCCCGTGCGCGCTTTTATCGACGTTGCCCGGGAAATGACACGGAAGACCTGAATATCAGGTCTTTTCGCGGATCTGGGTCAGGGTTCTCGTCGGGGTGATCGCTTCCGGATCGAGCTTGATGTCGAGGATCGCAGGCTTGCCGGAGGCGCGGGCGCGTTCGAAGGCGGCGGCGAATTGTTCGGTGTCCTCGACCGTCTCGCCATAGCCGCCATAGGCGCGGGCAAGGGCTGCGAAGTCCGGATTGGTGAGATCCGTGGCGCTGACGCGGCCGGGATATTCCCGTTCCTGATGCATGCGGATGGTGCCGTAGATGCCGTTGTTCACCAGAAGCACGATGATCGGCAGGTTGTAGCGGATGGCGGTCGCAAATTCCTGTCCGTGCATCATGAAGCAGCCGTCACCGGCAAAGCAGATGACCTCGCGCCTTGGAAAGAGCTGCTTGGCGGCAACGGCGGCGGGCAGGCCGTAACCCATCGATCCCGAGGCGGGTGCTGCCTGCGTGTTGAATGCCTGGAACCGGTGGAAACGATGCAGCCATGTGGCGTAGTTGCCGGCGCCGTTGGTGAAGATCGCGTCCTTCGGCGTGTTGGCCTCGATCCACTCCATGATCGGCCCCATGTGCAGCTTGCCCGGACCCGTCTTCGGCGGGGTGGACCATGCGATGTATCCCGCATGCATGGCGGCCGTGCGGGTTGCCCATTCCGGTTTCACTGCGGGGGAGAGCTTGCCCAGTGCCGCGACGAAGTCCTTTGGCGTTGCGCAGATCGCAAGATCGGCGCGGTAGACGCGGCCGAGTTCGGACGGATCGGGATGGACATGCACCAGCGTCTGGGACGGGTAGGGGATGCCGATGAGGGTGTAGCTCGAAGACGGCATTTCCGAGAAGCGGCCGCCGAGCAGGACGACGAGGTCGCTTTCCTTGACTTCCTTCGCAAGCGCCGGGTTGATGCCAATGCCGACATCGCCGGCATAGTTTTCATGCAGATGATCGAACAGCATCTGGCGACGGAAGGAGCATCCGACCGGCAGGGCAAAGCGTTCGGCGAAGGCGCGGATGCCGGCAACGGATTCGTCGTCCCAGCGGGTGCCGCCAAGGATCAGCATCGGGCGTTTCGCCTTCGCCAGCAGCGCGCCGAAAGCCTCGATCTGTGCCGGGCCGGGATGGGCTTCGACCGGCATGTAGGGCTTGGCTTCGGGCGCATCGACTTCGTCGACCAGCATGTCCTCCGGCAGCGTCAGCACGACCGGGCCGGGGCGGCCGGAGGTGGCGATGGCAAAGGCGCGGGTGACGAATTCCGGAATGCGGCGGGCATCGTCGATCTCGCCGACCCATTTGGCGAATTCGGTGAAGGCGCGGCGGTATTCAACCTCCTGGAAGGCCTCGCGTTCGCGGGCGTCGCGCTGGACCTGACCGATGAAGAGGATCATCGGGATCGAGTCCTGCTTCGCGACATGCAGGCCAGCGGAGGCGTTGGTCGCGCCCGGTCCGCGCGTCACCATGCAGATGCCCGGCTCGCCGGTCAGCCGGCCCCAGGTGTCGGCCATCATCGCGGCGCCGCCTTCCTGCCGGCAGACGATGGTGTCGATGCCGCTGTCATAGAGCGCGTCGAGCACCGCGAGATAGCTTTCGCCCGGCACGCAGGAAACGCGCTTCACGCCGTTCGCCTTGAGTGCATCGACGATCAGTTGGCCACCTGTCTTCTTCATTGGGCTGCCTTTCTCTCGATCTCTTCCAGTTCAGCAAGGATTTCATCCCTGTGCTCGCCAACCCTCGGGCTTGGTCGCTCGTAACGCAGCGGCGTTTCGGAAAGCACGATCGGGGTTCTGACACCCGGAATGGTGTTGCCGTCGGCATCGCTGAGGTCGATCTTCAGGCCGCGCGCCTTGACCTGCGGGTCGTCGAACATTTCGGCAATGGAGTTGATCGGACCGGCCGGCACGGCATTGCTTTCACAGGCTGTGAGCAGGTCGCGCTTTGTCCATTTCGCCGTTTCGGTCGAAACGATGCGCCGCACTTCTGCCTTGTGGGCGACGCGCGCCTTGTTGGTGGCGAAGCGCTCGTCTTCGGCGACCTGCTCGATGCCGAGGATGGCGCAGAGGCGCTTGAACTGGCCGTCATTGCCGACCGCGAGGATCAGGTGACCATCCGCTGTCGGAACGACCTCGTAAGGGCTGATGTTCGGGTGGGCGTTGCCGAGGCGCACCGGAGACTTTCCGGAGATCAGATAGTTCATGTTCTGGTTGGCGAGCACCGCAGACATGACGTCGAGCAGCGCCATGTCGACCAACTGGCCTTCGCCGGTTTTCATGGCGTGGATCAGCGCCGCCTGGATCGCGGTGACGGCATAGATGCCGGTGAATATATCGGCGATGGCGACACCGGCCTTCATCGGCTGGCCGTCCGGTTCGCCGGTGATCGACATGAAGCCGGACATGCCCTGTACGATATAATCGTAGCCGGCGAATTCGGCATAGGGGCCGTTCTGGCCGAAGCCGGTGATCGAGCAATAGACGAGTTTCGGATTGATCGCCTTGAGGCTCTCATAGTCGAGGCCGTATTTCTTCAGGCCGCCGACCTTGAAGTTCTCGATCACCACATCGGCCGTGGCGACCAGCCGCCGGACGATTTCCTGGCCCTCGGGCGAGCGGAAATCAACGCCGATCGAGCGCTTGTTGCGATTGGTCGAATGATAGTAGGCGGCTGACAGGTCTTCGCCGTTGCCGCCCTCGACAAAAGGCGGTCCCCAGGCGCGGGTGTCGTCGCCGCCTTCGGGGTTCTCGACCTTGATGACGTCCGCGCCCATGTCCGCCAGCATCTGGCCGGCCCAGGGACCGGCGAGCACACGCGCGAGCTCGATCACCCGGATGCCGGCAAGCGGCGGTTTCCTCGAAGGCGCGTCAGTCATGGTCGATCCTGTCATGGGGCAACGGGTTTGCTGTCTGATACCGGCCTGGAGGAGAAACGGCGCTCCCGCCAGACGATAAAGAGGCCGGATCCGATGATGATGGATATGCCGAGCCATTTCACTGCATCGGGGAAGTCGCCGAACACCAGCCAGCCGAGCAGGGTGGCGGAGACGATTTCCAGATACTGCATCGGAGCGAGAACCGAGGCGGGAGCGACACGGTAGGCATAGACGGCGAGGATGCCCGAAAGGGCCGCTGCGAAGCCGACTGCGGCCAGCCACGTGAAGGTCAGTCCATCGGGCACGGAAGGGGCCAGGAAATCGATATCGTTCAGCGCGCCCAAGGCGAGCAGCGCGCCACAGATCGGCAAGCCCCATACCGACATCTGGAACTGCATTGACCAGGGATCTTCGCGCTGGGAAAGGGCGCGGGTCATCAGCGCGAAAATGGCGACGCAGAAGGCGGTTACGATCGGCAGCAGGGCTATGAAACCGACCTCCTCGAAACTCGGGCGGATGACGATTATCGCCCCCAGAAAGCCGATGGCACAGGCGGTATAGCGCCGCCAGCCGACGGCTTCCTTCAGAAATATGCTGGCCAGCACCGTGAGGATGATCGGCTCGACGAAGAAGATGGCGACGGCATCGGCCACCTGCATGACAGCAAGCGTCGCGACGAAGCAGATCATCGACACGGTGATGATGGCAGCGCGAATGGCATGGTAGCCGCTCAGCCGCCATGAAAAGTCGCGCCAGAGGCCCTTGCTGATGACGATGGGAAGCATGAACACCCCCTGAAACAGGAAGCGGCCGGCTGTAATCATCGTCGGCGAGGCATCGGCGGTTGCAAGCTTGGAAAAAATGTCGATGCAGGGGGCTACCAGCATGGCGAGGATCATCAGCCCGAGGCCCTGCATGATCCTGTTTTGGGGAGCGGTATCTGCCAATGTAGCGGACGACGACATCATGGTCTTTCTATAGCCGGGAGTGTTCCGGCAAACACTTGAATTTCTCTCATGGGGTTATTCCCTTTCGACATCGCCGGGCGTCGGTTTGCCGCAGGATTGGTGTGAAGGCGCCTTTTCTGTGACGCTGTCGGGAAGGGATGATCGTCTCGAAACAGCTTTATGACGACCATCGAAGGACGGGCCGGAACGAAGTGGATGATACCGGATCGGGAGCGATCGCGGGTGGCTGCCCAAGCTAGGAAAGGGTTTCGAGCGGGCGGGCTACGTTGCCGATTACCTGGTCGCACCAGCTCTTGAAATCGGTAATCGCCCGTTCCCTGCCGATTTCGTTCAGCGTCTCGTGCCGCATATCCTCGTATATCCGGGTGCTGACGTCGGTGAAACCGCTCTCCCGCAGGTGTTCCTCCAGCCAGAGAATGTCCCGGCCTCCGCGGGTGGCCGGGTCCTCGCTGCCGCCGACGAGATGGAAAGGCAGGTCTCGGGGGAGGCGGCTCAGCATCGCGGCGGAGCGGCCGCGGAAGGTCAGGGCGAGCACGTCGCTCCACATCGAGATGCTGGCGTCAAACCGGCAGAGCGGGTCGTCGGCATATTTGTCGACCTCGGCGGCATCGCGCGACAGCCAGTCGAACGGGGTCCGGCGGCCTCGGATGGCGCGAGCCCAGGCATCGAAGGTCGCTCTCGGCAGGATGGCGCTCGGAACGTCGGAGCCCTTCAGCATGCGTTCGACGGCGAGAACGCCCTGCGCGAGCCGGCCGGCAAGACCGGGATTGAAATTGGAGTTCCAGATCGCCACGGCCTTGAAGGCGTCAGGGTGCATGGTCGCGGCATTCAGCGCGATCAGCCCGCCCATGGAATGACCGAAAAGCACGACCGGAAGGCGGGGATGCTCGGCGATCGCCATGTCGCGCATGGCGCGGACATCGGCGACCACCTTGTGGACGCCGCCGTGTCCGGCGAAACGTCCAAGCGGGGTGTCGACAGAGGTCGTCTCGCCATGACCGCGATGGTCGTGGGCATAGACATGAAAACCGGCATCGGCCATGGAACGGGCAAAGCCCTGGTAGCGTCGGGAGTGCTCGATCAGCCCATGGCAGATCAGCAGGATGCCGCGCGGCACGCCCAGGGCAGCCTCATAACGGTAGGCGATCAATGCGCCTGTCGGGCTGGAAAGACGTCTCGCTTCTGTGAACATGCTTCTCCCCCTGTTCTTGCCGGAACGGGCCGGCCGGCGGCATTCGCCGCGATTTATCCGGTGTTAAAGCCTGCGAGGCTAGTTTCCGGCAGTCCTCCCCGGAGGACCATTGAACGGGGGCTTTGATGGTTTTGCAAGTCGGCGATGGCGACCGCGAGGGGCTATCTCGTGTTTTGTTCTTTCTTTGCCTGATATTCATCGGCTTTCTTCTGATGTTTCTCGACGGGCTGGATGGCCGGTTCAGGAGAATCGATATCGACGATGCCTTGCGACGCATCGAGGTCATCCAGTTGCTGGCAGACGGCCGCTGGTTCGACCGCACACTGGATGCGATCCGGATGCCCGAGCCCTACGTTTCGCCGTGGTCGCGCCTGGTCGATCTGCCCTACGTTCTGCTGACCTGGATGATCGAGCCGTTTGTCGAGAGACAAGGGGCCGTCAATCTCGCCTTCCTGATCTGGCCGCCTGTGCTCTTCGTGGTTTTCAGCCTGCTGGCGACCGCAATTCTGTTTCGGGTCAAACGCGACGGGCCCGGCGGGGTGCCGTTCTGGCAGCTTATTGCGATTGTGATCCTTGCGGCTCCGGCGATTTTGGAGTTCGAGCCCGGTCGCATCGATCATCACAATGTCCAGATCCTCCTGCTTCTGTTTTTCGTCTATGGCGTCTTGAGGGATGATGTTGCGGGCGGCTTTCTCGCCGGCGTGGCGGTCGCCGCGTCGCCGATGGTCGGCCTCGAATGCCTGCCGCTCATGGCCGTCGGCGCTGGCGCCATCGTGCTGGCATGGTGTATCGCGGGGCTCCCAAGGCGCGGCTTCACCCTCGTTTTCCTTCTGGCCTGTGCCTCGGCCACGCTCTTTCTGGGAGGCCTTCTGGTCGGAGCGCGCGGTCTTTTCGAGACGCAATGCGACAGTTTTTCCGCACCGTTTGCCTTCGCCCTTTCCGCCCTGCCGCTCGTCACCGGCCTGGTGATCCTCATCCTGCCTTCCGGGTTAGAGCCGAGGATGCGGATTCTCGCCGTTGGCGGGGCGACGTTGCCGGTTCTTCTTTGCGGTGCATTCCTGTTCAGCGAGTGTCTGGCGGGCCCTTACGGGATCATCGATCCTGTTTCGCATCGCTATTGGTTTTCCCGGGTGCGGCAGGAAGGGAATATCGGCGCGGTCTTCGAAGCCGGTTATGCGGTGGAGGTGGTGCGGCTTGCACTGCTTGCAGCCGTCATCGTCGCCGCCGGTATAAAGCTCGCGCGGGAAAATCGGCCGGATCTTGCGGAAACGGCGATTGCCTGGGCAATCGCCTTTGCGGCGCTCCTTCTTGCATTGGCAATGTTCCGCTATACGCCGATTGCGACCTCTGTCGGTCCGATCTTTCTGCCTCTGGCCGCAAGCGAGGTTCTTCGTCTTTGGAGTGGGCGGGGCAAAGGACGCCTCGCGCTCTGGATGGCGGGCGCAGCAATGCTTGGCCTTGCGCTCGGCAGCGCGGCCAAGGCGGCTTCCGCAACGGCCACCGGGCCCGATGCTGTAGACTATATGAACGAAGACGGATGCGAAGGGGCGGATTTTGCGGACCTTTCCCGGCTCACGACCGGGCGTATTCTGGCACCGCCGGGACTGGCCTTGGCGATCGCCGGACGAATGCAGCCGGGTGTCTCCGTTGCAGGTATCCTTTTCCACCGTGCGTCGCCCGGTTTGCGGCGGACCTACGAAACCCTGCTCAGCGAGGATAGCGAGGTACGGCGCGAGGCGCTTGCTCCTTTCGACTACGTGGCTGTCTGCCGGCGCGTCCTGCCTGCCGGTGGAGAGCCCGCGCCCCTCTTCCGGGCGCTTGCGGGGGGCGACGACTGGCCGGGCTTGAGTGTTGTCGGGGAGGGGAAGTCCGCGTTCCGCTTGCTGCGCGTCGACCACGAGGCCTTTCGATAGGCACCCCGGCACTGGCAATTCACAAAAACCGGGCATGCCGCATTGCCCCCTTAGCCGCTTTCGCCTACATAGCGGCAACTTCCCATTCGACGCGCGGAGCAACAGGACGATGGCACGTCAGTTCATCTATCACATGGCCGGCCTCAACAAGGCCTATGGCAACAAGAAGATCCTCGAGAACATCCACCTGTCGTTCTACCCGGACGCCAAGATCGGTATTCTCGGCCCGAACGGCGCCGGTAAATCGACCGTTCTGAAGATCATGGCCGGCCTCGACAGCGAGTATACCGGCGAGGCCTGGCTGGCGGAGGGGGCTACCCTCGGCTATCTGCCGCAGGAGCCGCAGCTCGACGAGAGCCTCAACGTGCTCGGCAACGTCATGGAAGGGGTGGCCGACAAGAAGGCGATCCTCGACCGTTACAACGAACTGATGATGAACTATTCCGACGAGACCGCGGAGGAGGGCGCCAAGCTCCAGGACATCATCGACAGCCAGAATCTCTGGGACCTCGAAAGCCAGGTGGAGATGGCGATGGAAGCGCTGCGCTGCCCGCCCGGCGACGCAACGATCGACAATCTCTCCGGTGGTGAGAAGCGTCGTGTCGCGCTCTGCCAGCTGCTGCTGCGCCAGCCCGACCTTCTGCTGCTCGACGAGCCGACCAACCACCTCGACGCCGAGACGATCGCCTGGCTCGAAAAGCATCTGCGCGAGTATCCGGGCGCCATCCTGATGGTCACCCACGACCGTTACTTCCTCGACAACGTCACCGGTTGGATCCTCGAACTCGACCGCGGCCGCGGCATTCCCTACGAAGGCAATTATTCCGCCTACCTCAATGCCAAGGCCAAGCGCATGGCACAGGAAGAGCGCGAAGAGGGCGCCCGCCAGAAGGCGCTCGCCCGCGAACAGGAATGGATCGCATCCAGCCCGAAGGCCCGCCAGGCCAAGTCGAAGGCCCGTATTCGCGCCTATGACGAACTGGTCAAGGCGGCGGAAGACCGTCGTCCCGGCGAGGCACAGATCATTATCCCGGTCGGCGAACGTCTCGGCAACGTGGTGATCGAGGCGGACAACATCTCCAAGACCTACGGCGATCGCGTCCTGTTCGAAAACCTCTCCTTCAAGCTTCCGCCCGGTGGCATCGTCGGCGTCATCGGCCCCAACGGCGCCGGGAAGACCACGCTCTTCCGGATGATTACCGGCCAGGAGAAGCCCGACACCGGCGACATCACCATCGGTGAGACCGTTCATCTCGGCTATGTCGACCAGAGCCGCGACTCGCTGGACGGCAACAAGACCGTCTGGGAGGAAATCTCCGGAGGCAACGACGTCATCAAGCTCGGCAAGCACGAGATGAACTCCCGCGCCTATTGCGGCGCCTTCAACTTCAAGGGCGGCGACCAACAGCAGAAGGTCGGCACGCTTTCCGGTGGTCAGCGCAACCGCGTGCATCTGGCGAAGATGCTGAAGTCGGGCGGCAACGTCATCCTTCTCGACGAACCGACCAACGACCTCGATACGGAGACGCTGGGAGCGCTCGAAGACGCGCTGGAAAACTTTGCGGGCTGCGCGGTCATCATCAGCCACGATCGCATGTTCCTCGACCGACTCGCCACCCACATCCTCGCCTTCGAAGGCGACAGCCATGTCGAATGGTTCGAAGGCAACTTCGAGGACTACGAACAGGACAAGATCCGTCGTCTCGGCGCGGATTCGGTCAATCCGAAGCGGGTGACCTACAAGCGTCTGACGCGCTGACGATCCCGGCTGTCCGAAAAGTCTGCCCGACCCCGCGTACCGCTCTGGTCCGCGGGGTTTTTCTTTGGCTTCTGCCTGGGCCGTCGCGGGCCGGGGCGGCATCTGCCGTAATATTCCCTCCGATATTTGCCTTGTATACGACCGATTTGCGCTTGCGCAGGTAAGGTGAATGACATAAAGATATGTTTATGTCTTGATTGGATGTGGGCGAGGGTGCATGAAATTCGGTGTGGACGTTCTGGTCGAGCTGCTGAAGGCCGCCGGGGAGCCGACGCGGCTGCGGCTGCTCGCGCTGCTGGCCGCCGGCGACCTGACCGTCACCGATCTTACCGACATTCTCGGCCAGTCGCAGCCGCGAATTTCCCGTCACTTGAAGTTGCTGACGGAAGCCGGCCTTGTTGACCGCTATCAGGAGGGCGCCTGGGCCTATTTCCGCCTAAAGCAGGAGGGCGAGGCTGCTTCCCTTGCCCGGTTGCTGATTGACGCCACGCTCGAGACCGACCCGGTGCTGCTGCGTGACGGGGAGCGCCTTGCCGCCGTGAAGCGGACGCGGGCCGAGCGTGCCCAGGCCTATTTCAGCCGCAACGCCTCCGGATGGGACGAACTGCGCCGGCTTCATGTCAATGACGACGCCGTCGAGGCGGCCTTGTTGCGGCTGATCGGCCGGGAACCCGTCGATTCGCTGCTGGACCTCGGCACGGGCACGGGCCGTATTCTCCAGCTCCTCTCGAATATCTATCGCCGGGCCGTCGGCATCGATGCCAGCCGGGACATGCTGGCCGTGGCGCGCGCCAATCTCGACAAGGCCGGCATATTGAAGGCCGCCGTTCGCCATGGCGACATCCTGAACCTGCCGCTCGACGGCAACGAATACGATCTGGTGACGATCCATCAGGTCCTGCACTTCCTGCCCCAACCGGAGCTGGCGCTTGCCGAGGCAAGCCGCATGCTGAAGCCCGGCGGGCGGCTCGCGATCGTCGATCTGGCGCCGCACGACCACGAATATCTGCGGGACGAGCATGCCCATGTGCGGCTCGGTTTCTCGCATCAGACAATGGCCGAATGGCTGGCGAAATACGATCTCGAAGTGGAACAGGCGGTCGATCTCACGCCGGAAAAGCCGAAGGGCGGAGGGCTGACGGTGACCCTCTGGCTGGCTCGCCAGAATGTGCCAGCCGACCGCGATATTTCCATCGTATCCACCCTTCAGACCGGGAGCAGATGAATGGCGAGAGACGACCACGCCGAAAAGGCCGGAGCGCCGCTTCGCATTTCTTTTGAATTCTTTCCGCCGAAATCGGAGGAGATGGAAGGCCAGCTTTGGGCCACGGTCGATGAACTGTCCCGCTGGAACCCCGATTTCGTGTCGGTCACCTACGGCGCCGGCGGCACGACGCGCGCGCCGACCCTATCGACGGTGAAGCGCTTGATTGCCGAGACGACGCTGCCCACGGCCTCGCATCTTACCTGCGTCGGTGCGACGAAGGATGAAGTGCGGCATGTGGTGGAAGAATTCCGCGCCGTTGGCGTGCGCCATTTCGTGGCCCTGCGTGGCGATCCCCAGGGCGGAATCGGAACGGCCTACCAGCCTCATCCCGGCGGTTTTGCCAATGCGTCGGAGCTGGTAGCCGGGCTGAGGGAGATGGGCGATTTCGAGATTTCCGTGTCGGCCTATCCGGAGAAGCATCCGGAAAGTCGGGACGCGGCCGCAGACATCGACATGCTCAAACGCAAGGTGGATGCCGGGGCGCATCGCGCGCTCACCCAGTTCTTCTTCGATAACGATATATTCGAGCGTTATCTGGAGCGGGTGCGTGCCGCCGGCATTACCATCCCGATCGTCCCGGGCATCATGCCGATCCAGAATCTCACGCAGCTGAAACGCTTTGCCTCGATGTGCGGCGCCAGCGTTCCGGCCTGGCTGGACGACCGCTTTGCCGGTCTCGACGACCAGCCGCAGGCGAGGGCGGAGGTGGCCGCAACGGTCGCCGCCGAGCAGATCGAAGATCTCGTCCGCCGCGGGATTGCCGACTTCCATCTCTATACGATGAACCGCGCACCGCTGGTGAATGCCACGCTCGCAAACATCGGCCTGAGGCCGTCGGATCAGGCTGCGGCCGGCGCCGCCGCCTGATTGCGCCGAAAGGCAGGCGGTTTCGGGATAGCCATTAAAAAAGGCGCATGCCGCTTGCGGTTCATGCGCCTTTTTTATCGAATTCGGAAAGCATCACTGGCTTGGCCGGACCTCTCGGGCCTCTTTATGACGGCCTTTGGTTCATCCTGGAAAACTCAGATGAACAGCATCGTCGCTATGAACACAAACGCCGCACCGACGATCAGGACATTGAGAGAATTGGTCAGTCCCATGTCTGCCTCCTTGTGTTGACCGTTAGATAATATGTCCGTTTTGTGTCGATTGAAAAGCGATTTGTATGCTGCAGTGCAGTTCATGCCCGTGGATAAGTTGTCGCATGGATGGCAAAAATCAATAAAATCAAAAGCATAAAAATGTGAGCGTCTGTTAATGTTGATTAACAAACGTGATTTGCAAAAATGAGACCGTTTTGATGCGTGACAGCCGGCATCACTTAGCTGAGGCGCCGATGGCAGAGCGACGGGCGAATAGCCGGCCATCCAGAATAATCAATCCGAGGCCGATCAGCGTCATGCCTGCAATATCAGTGAGATGCAGGCGCTCATCAAGGAAAAGCGCTCCGAGGAGGATGGCGCTCGGCGGGACGAGCAGGGTGACGAGGGAGGTGTTCGTAGCGCCGGCCCGCGCCATGATACGGAAAAACAGGATGTATCCGAAGGCCGTCGAGATGAGTGCGAGCGCAATGATTGCGGCCACGGCGCCGACGGGCGGCATGGAGAGCGTCCAGGGGTGGTCGATAAGGAGCGAGGCGGGCAGCATGATGACCGATGAGGCGGTCAGCTGGCCGGTTGCCGTCACAGGGGCCGGGACGCCCCTGAAACGCTTACCGTAGATGCTGGCAAAACCATAGGAAACGGCGGCCAGTATGGGCAGGCACACGGCCCATAGAGGAATGGAACTCGTGGAAAGCGCGCTCGGGCCGATCAGGATGACGGTGCCGAGAAGGCCGGTCAGGCAGCCGGCGAGCTTGGCGCCCGTCAGTTTTTCGTCCTCCGTCAGGCGATTGGCGATGATGACGGTCCAGACCGGCGTGGTGGCGTTGAGGATAGAGGCGAGGCCGGCGCCGATATGGGTCTGGCCGAGAAAGATCAGGGTGTGGGGGAGGGCGTTGTTCATCAGCCCGAGGAGAAGAAAGGAACGCCAGTTGGCAGCGAGGATGCGATAGATATCCAGGCTGCCCCGCAGGTAGATATGCAGCGCCAGCGCGGCGATCGAAAGCCTGAGGAATACCAGTGTGAACGGCGGCACATAAGGGATTGCGACGCGGGCGAAGAAGAAGGATCCGCCCCAGATCAACCCGAGCAACAACAGCATCAACCAGGTGGCGGTCGTCATTTTCTGCTGGGCGATGGCATTCATGGGATCACTCCGGTGTGTGTTGGAGTGTCATAGCTACGAATGGCGCGTTCGTCACGCCACCCGTTTTTTGCGATCCGGTTTTTTATGTTGCGAAATCGTCGTGGCGGCTCGATCAGAAGGCTGCGAGGAAGGCCGGGGTCGGCCAACCGTCGGCCGGCAGGCCGAGACGGAGCTGTTCCTTCTGGATGGCCATGCGGGTGCCGCCGCCGAGAATGCCGTCGATCTTGCCGACGTCATAGCCCTTCTGCTGCAGCCTGGTCTGAAGCGCCTTCATTTCCACGTCGCCGATGCCGGGTTCCGGGTTGCCCTTCAGGTAGGGTTCGGCGCCCATCAGCCGCGTGGCGAAATAGGCGGCCGAGGTCGTATAAATGAAGGACTGGTTCCATTCGAGATAGATGTTGAAGTTCGGATAGGCCATGAAGGCCGGGCCCTTGCGGCCCTGCGGCAACAGCAGTTCCCCTTCAAGGCCGGCATTGCTCGTGTCGCCGTTGCGGGGCTTGACGCCGAGCGCGAACCAGTCGCCCGCCTTCATGCCGCTGTCGAAGCCGGTCTTTTCCCACGGCAGGTTTTCCGGAACGGTGACCTCCTGCAGCCAGGGTTCGCCGCGGCGGAACCCGAGGCTCTGAATGAACTTCGCAGCGGTCAGGATGGCGTCCGGCGAGCTCTTCTTGACGTTGACATGGCCATCCCCGTCGCCATCGACGCCAAAGGCGACGATGTCTTCCGGCAGCATCTGCACCTGGCCGATTTCACCGGCCCAGGCGCCGGTATTCGTTGCAGGATCGAGGTCGCCGTGCTCGACCATCTTGATGAGCGCCAGCAATTGCGGACGGAAGAGTTCCGGGCGGCGGCAGTCATGCGAGAGCGTGACCAGCGCGTTGCGGGTGTTGAAATCTCCCTGCACGGCGCCGAAGTCGGTTTCCATAGCCCAGAAGGCCGTGATGACTCCGGCGGGAATGCCGAATTCCTGCTCGGCGCGGGCAAAGACGTCGGCATACTGCTTCATCTTCTGCCGGCCGATATCGAGGCGCGCCTGGCTGACGGTGCGCTGCGAGAACTCCAGGAATGTCTGCTTGAACACGCCCTGGGCGCGGTCGCGGGAGAGCACCTTCTGATCGATCTGGGCACCGGCCAGCGCCTGGGCGGCGGCATCCGCCGTGCTTCCTGCCGCGATCGCTTCGGCTTTTACACCGTCGAGAAAGGCCTGCAGGTCGCCGCCGCATTCCGCGGCAAGCGAGGAAGCGGTGGTGGCGAGAAGACCTGCGAGTGCAAGGGCGAGGCGTGGTGCGGCTTTCATATCCATATCCTTGAATTTTTCGGGTCGGCTGCGATCATGCCCGTCATTTTGACGAAAACGAGATGGTCAGCCGAGAAATCACAGCATTGCAGAGGATTAGCTGAGTTTGTTGGGGCAACGATGAAAATGGTCTGCCGCATTCCTACCTGGACGCGGCGGCGACCCATTTTCTCCAGTTTTTCTCGGTGCCGGCAAAGACGTTGATATCCGTCTCCCCCTTGATGCCGGGAATGACGCCGGTCGAGGTGTATTGCCAGAACGCCCAGCGGCGCTCCGGATAGATTTCCTCGGGGTGTTGGGCAACCGCGCGAACCCAGAAATGGTAATCCTGGAAAGCGCCCTCGAGATTGTCGCGATGGAAATCGACGGAGGTATAGATGATCGGGCGTTTGCCGTAATAGGCCTCGATGCGATCCATGAAGCGCTTCATTTCGCTACGGACCGTCTCCGCATTCGGGCGATACTGACAGGTCTTCGAGGCGTGATTCCATTCCACGTCGAGAACGGGCGGAAGGTGCATCGATTCCTTCGGCACGTTGCGGATGAACCAGTCGGCCTGCTCGTCGGCGGTGGAGCAGAAATAATAGAAATGATAGGGCGCATGCGGCAGGCCGGCGGCGCGGGCCTTGCGCCAGTATTCGTCGAAGCGCGGGTCGATCATGTCCTTGCCTTCGGTCGCCTTGATGAAGACGAAGGAGACACCGGACTGGCGGACCTTAGCCCAATCCACATCGCCATTCCATTTCGACACGTCGATGCCATGCACCTTGTGCCGATGGGGATTGTTGGCACCGAAGTCCTGCGGGTCCTTGTCCTCGAATCGCGGCTGCTTGATGGAGGCCGTCTCCATGAGGTCGTAGCTGGCCGAGGTGCAGCCGCTAAGGGCAAGGGCGACCGGCAAAAGAGCGTTAAGAAGCCACCGCATGGTTATTCCGTCAGATAGAATTCGAGGTCATGCCCCTGATGCGGCGCGCGCACACGCAAATACAAAAGAGGCGCAAACCTCCTTTTGCCTCCATCATCCTTAAATATGCGTTATTTTCAACTGTCTGACGGCATCTCAGATGCGAATAACCGCATGCCAGGCATAGCCGCGTCCGACGGTCTCGAATTCCAGCCGCCCACCGATGCCTTCGAGCCGTGCTTCCAGGGCCTTGCGCAGGTCAGCCCTGGGCGTGACGTGGAAGCGTGCGAGCCATGACTGCAGGAGCCGTCTGAACCAGCCCGGAAGGCCCTCCTGTTGGCCGAAATCGACCACATGCAGGGAGCCGCCTGGCTTCAGCGCCGCGAGGCTGGCATCGATCGCCTTCTCCCAATCCGGGATCATCGACAGGGCGTAGGAAATCATGACCCGATCGAAGCCGAAGACGCCGAATTCGCCGGCCGTGAAGGTCGTTGCATCGGCGACCGCAAGGACCGGTTCTGTGGGTTTGCCACGGAAATTGGCGCGGGCGGAGACGAGCATTTCCGCCGAAATATCGAGGCCATAGAGCCGCGCGGTCGGATAGAGACGATGGGCGAGCAGCAGGTTGCGGCCGGTGCCACAACCGACCTCGAGAAGGCTTCCGTCGCGCGGGACATCCAGCCGGGCGATCATCCGGTCCCGGCCGAACAGGTAATATTTGCGCGTGAGATCGTAGATATGCCGCTGGTAGCGGTACATCCTGTCCATGCGTTCAGCGTGTTCGGCGTCGAGCCCGGCTTCTGCCACCATCAGGCTTTTCTCTCGTAGATGTGGAAACCACCGTAAATCGCCGAGCGGTCCTGCTTGTTGAGCTCCGCCGACCGTTCGGCGTGGTAGGTCCATCGGTCGAGAAGGGTATCGGAGAGCCGGCCGTCAAGCACGCTTTTTTCCGCGGCAGTGCGGAAGATCACGCGGGCGCCGGGTGCGGCGGTGCGGGTGATTTCACCCCAGAGATCATTGAGCTGGCGATCGTTCATCCAGTCCTGCGCGTCGAGCAGGACATAGCGGTCGACGCTTGCCGCCGGCTTCTGCGACAGAAGCTCCGTGAAGCTCGCATGATGAACGGTGACGCGGTTCGCATTGGCCCGGATCGCCGGATAGAGCTCGGGTTTCAGATAGGTCGGGAGCGTGCCTTCATGCGGCTGCGGATAGCGGCGGGCAAAGGCCTGCCAGGCGAAATAATTGTCCTTCATCGGGAAGTGACAGGCGAGCTTTTCGAGGCGGTGGCGCAGCACCGGCGCGATGGTGCCTCCCTCGGACATGCTGGCGAGTTCGTCATACTGCTGCGGCGGGATACCGAGGCCGAAGAGAGAACTCTTGCGGGCGGTGATCCAGCGGATCAGCGGCTTTTCGAACAGCGGCGCAATACGGTTGTCGAAGAACTGGCGCTGCTCCCGGAGCGAACGGGTTTCGGTAATCTCCTTCAGCTTGACGCCGTGCAGCCTTGCAACGACATGGCCTGCGCTGATGAAGCGGCCAAGAAGGCCGGTGCGGTAGAAATTGCGGTTGAAGGCGGCGATGCGCCGGCGGCCGGTAACCCCGCGCTTGTTCCAGTAGTCCCTCGTCTGTTCGTCGAGGTTCGGTGCGATGAAGCGGTCATAGCTGCGGGAATTGGAGCGAATGTTTTCTGCAGCGAAGTGGCGGACCACGGCGGCATGATCGGGCAAATGCTGGAAAGCGGCGAGCTTCAGCCGGTTCAGGGCCACGTGGTTGGGGTTGAGATCGACCACGTCGATGCGGGAGGGGCTGCGCGAAAGGTAGGCCAGCATGTTGCAGCCGCCGGAGCCGATGGTGACGATGGAGTGGCCTTCGGCGAGCTGCATCGCTTCCATGTCGACATCCGGGTCCTCCCAGATCTGCGGATAGACAAGGCCGGAGAAGAGCATGCCGAACAGTCGTTCGGACAGGCCGTCCTTCGTCAGGGCCTTGTGCTGCAGGAGAGCGTCCTTGAGTTTCCGGTTCTTGCGAAAGCCGGCATCCGGTGCAACGTCGGTCATGTCTATTCGCCATCCATTGAACGTTGAGGGCGTGTAGACCCGTCATGCAACAGTATGATGACGCAGGCTGTGGGTGCGCCGGAAGATCGACGGAGCCGGTCAAAGTCTCTCGGAAATCCGTGTATTGGCGGTCGGACCAGATGTTTTGGGGGTTTCGTCACCGGAGGAATCCTGATTGCATGACGGCGGCAATCGGGAGGCACGCATGCGATTGTTTGGCAGGATCATCCGGGGGCTCGTACTTGCCGTCGTCATGCTGGTCACGGCGCTTGTCTTCTGGCTGTCTTTCTCGCCCCCGGCCTTGCTGAGGGTCGGCCCCGGCTATGCGGCGAAGATCGTCTGCTCGAACGTTTTCCTGGCCGGACGCGACCCCGAGAATGTGCTGGCGGCAGACGTGCAGGCGCCGGGCCATCCCCTGCTCAGGCTGGTCAGTGTCGATGTGGATCGCGAAGCGCGATCCGTGACGGCTCAGCTTCCCGGCGCAATCGCAGCCAGCACCGCGATCTACCGGGAAGGGCTGGGCTGCTCCAACGTGCCGGATGGCGGCGCCGTGGCGGATACCGTGCAGCCACCGCCGCTCGAGCCGCAGCGGATAGCGGCAGATGCCCCGTGGCCTGCGGGTGACCGAGTGGAGGCCGCCGAACCCGCGATTGCCGGGCTGCTTGCCGATCCGGCGCTTGCCGGACCGGGAATGCGCGCCATCGTCGTGGTGAAGGACGGTCGTATCGTTGCCGAGACCTACGGTGGCGGATTTTCCCACGCAACGCCGCTCCTCGGCTGGTCGATGGCAAAGACGGTCAATGCCGCCGTTATCGGCCGGCTGGTCGCGGAGGGCAGGCTCGGTCTCGACGACAGCGGCCTGTTTTCCGGGTGGAAGGACGACCAGCGCGGCACGATCCGTGTCCGTGACCTGATGGCGATGGAGAGCGGGCTGGAATTCAACGAGGATTATGGCGATGTGACGGATGTGACGCGAATGCTCTATCTGGAGCGCGACATGGCCGCCTACGCTGCTGACAAGCCCGAAATCGCCGGGCCGGGGGAGGTCTTCAACTATTCCTCCGGCACAAGCGTTCTTCTGGCGCGGGTGTGGATGGACCGTTTCCGGGACCAGTCGCGGGCTTTGGCCTACCCTGGAACGGCGCTGTTTGCGCCGCTCGGCATGACGAGTGCGCTGATGGAGGCCGACGCCGCCGGCACTTTTGTGGGAAGCTCCTATGTCTATGCGACGGCCCGTGACTGGGCGCGCTTCGGGCTGTTCCTGCTGCAGGACGGTGTGTGGAACGGCAACCGGCTTCTGCCGGAGGGTTACGTCGCCATGATGCAGCAGCCGACGGTCGCTTCCAATAACCGCTTTACGAGGGGGCAGGCCTGGCAGGAAGGTCCGGGAGGGGTTATGGACCAGACGTTCGGCCTGCCGGCGGATGCCTATTGGATGCTCGGCCATGACGGGCAATCCGTCACCATCGTTCCTTCCGAACGCCTCGTTGTCGTCCGACTTGGGCTTACGCCTTCAAAGCTCGGCTACCGGCCGCAGAAACTGGTGAAGGCCGTCATGGACGGCCTTCGGTAAACTTTGCAGGCGCCGGGAAAGTCAAAAGCACTTATGGATCGAGGACGTCGAGCATGCCCTTGCGCTTGGCGTCATAATAATAGCCGCGGGAATAGAGCCGCACCGCGCCGTCATGGCTGTTGTCTGCCACGAGCCAGGCACCCTTCAGATATTTGATCGCATATTTGAGATTGGTTTCCGCGTCGAACAGGCCGGAGGCGGGGCCATCATAACCCATCGACTTGGCGGTCGAATACTTGATCTGCATCAGACCGTAATGACCGTTATTATAGGCGGCGGGATTGTAGGTGCTTTCGCGATTGACGACCCGGTGGATCAGCGCTTCCGGCATCTCGTAGATCTTGGAGTATTTCTTAATCAGCGCGTTGATGACGGTCGGTCCGCTGGTGGCCGGTTTCGGCTGTTCCTCGATGACGGGCGGCGGGCCGGGCGGCGAAACGTCAAACTGCCTGTCGAGCGCTGCAAGGGACAGATTGCCGGATGGTGCGGCATAGGCGAGCGCGGTGGTCGGCTTCTGCGCCGGCACGATGGTCTGGGCGGCCGTGACCTCGGGCGGAAGGATCGTCGGAACCGTGGGAGGCGCCGAATCCGGCAGGCTCGTCACCATGTTCGGCGATTCCGGCATGGACGCCGTCTGGATCGTGCCGCGTTGCTGGTTCGCCACCAGTTCGATTGCCTGGGCGGCGGGCATGGTTGCCGCGGCAGTGGCCAGCGCGTTGGCCTTGAGGACCGGGATCGGGGCTGGGGTCTGGGTACCGGGAATGATCGGAGCCGGCTCGTTCGAGGCGTTGGGATCGGCCGGAGCTGCCGGGTCGGTTGTCGTGCCGGCAGCTGCCGTCTGGGTGCCCGGGGCGGGTGTTCCGGCAACCGGATTGGCCTTGAGCTCCTGCTTGGCCGCGTCTTCCATGCTGCTGGTACAGCCCGCGAGACCGACAAGCAGAATGGAGGCGAAACCCAGGTTCGCTCTCAGGTCTCTTTTTGCGATCATCCCGACATCCCAAGTAAAACTTAACACCGGTTAACGCGCATGCGCGCCCGTTAACGTTCTGGTGTCATAATGCATGGGCGGAATTGCGGCAAGCTTGCCACGTTCAGGCGGCGATCTTGCGATAGCCCGCCGTCACCGCTCCGGCTGCGATGAGCAGCGTGCCACCCGTGCGATTGACGGCTTTCCTTACGGAATGCTTGCGAATGAAGCGCCGCGCCCGCTCGGCGAGCGCGACATAGACCAGACAGTTGGCGATCGACAGGGCGAGGAAGGTTGCTTCGAAGATCGCCACCTGCTCGATGAACGGTACTGCCGGGGTCATGAATTGCGGCAGAAATGCGACGAAGAAGACGATGCTTTTCGGATTGAGCGCAGTCACCGCGAAGGCGTGCGCCATGATTCGAAGCGGCTTTTCCTCCGGGAGATTGTCGTTGTCGGCCATAGGGCCATCCCCGACGGGCGCCCTCCAGAGCCGGATGCCGAGATAGACGAGGTAGGCGCCACCGATCCATCGGAGGATCATGAAGGCCGTGGCCGAACTTGCAAGCAGAGCGCCGAGCCCCAGAAGCGAACCCGTCATCGCTACGAGATCGCCGACAGCCACGCCTGTTACCGTCGCAAGCGCCGTCTTCTTGCCGTGCCCCAATGCGTAGGACACGACGAGCAGGGTGGTCGGCCCCGGAATTGCCAAGAGAAAGGCCGAGGCGGCGGCGAAAGCGAGCCAATGTTCGAACGACATGAGTCTTTCCTCCTCAGGAAAGAGCAAGCCAGCTTTCGCCGGCTCCGTCAATGCGCCGGACGGTATTTCTGCCCCATGTAATCCATCACCTCCTTGAACCAGGGGGTCGACAGGTCGAAGGCCTTGCCACCCTTGATGCGCGGGAACTCGATGGTGCGGAGCTTGCCGCCCTGGTCCTCGTCATGGCCGGTCACGCCGGAGACCTTGTTCAGGCCGCTTTCGACGGCAAGGTCGACCATGCTCTGGATGAGGCGCAGGTCCTCGTAGTTCGCCGGGGCGGAGCGGGCGTAATAACCCGATTTCTGCACCATGGAACGTTCGGCGTCGAGCAGCTTGGCGAAGTGCTTCTGGAACCAGGAGCCGACATTGATCGTATCGATCTTCACATGGCCGAAGGCGTCGCGCTTGATTTCCTCGCCGGCGGCCTCGCGGTCGGCGACGATCTCTTCCAGGCAGGCGCCTTCCGAGACGAACAGAGTGACGAAACCGGAGCGGTCCATGATTTGCTTGAGGCGAGCGGCTTCGGCCTCAAGATCGAAATGGGTTTCCGGCAGGTAGATGCCGTCGATGTTCTTGAGCTCCTGATTCATCATGAAGCCCTCGATGTACTCGTTGCCCTTGGTGCGCTGGATGTAGGCGCGGGCCGTCGCGGCGGTCAGCCAGCCGCAGTGGCGGCCCATCACTTCATGGATGACGAGCGTGCGCGGTGCGGCGCTCTGCTCGTTGGACACGTGGTCGAAAAAGCGGGCGCCGACGTCCGCTGCCGTCCAGGCGCCGAGCGACTGCTTGATCGGCACGACGTCGTTGTCCACGGTTTTGGGCAGTCCGACCACGGTCAGGTTGTAGCCGTTGGCGCCGAGATAGGCGGCGAGATCGGCCGCCGTGGTGTTGGTGTCGTCACCGCCGATGGTGTGAAGGATGGTGACGCCGTCGGCTGCAAGGCGCTCGGCGGCAATGCGCAGCGGGTTTTCACCCTCCTTGACGAGACCGCGCTTCACGCAATCGGCCGCATTGGTCAGCTTGACGCGGCTGTTGCCGATCGGCGAGCCGCCGTAGCGATGAAGGACGTGGGCCTTCTCGCGCATCTCGCGGGTAATCTCGATCTTGTAGTCCATCAGCAGGCCGCGGAAGCCCGACTTGTAGGCGATGAGCTCGACGTCCGGGGCGATGTCGGTGTAGCGCTCGATCAGACCGCCCACCGCGGACGAGAGGCAGGGTGCCAAGCCGCCAGCGGTCAGCATTGCAACTTTCTGTTTGGCCATCAGTCCTCCTTCGGCATTCCTTGGCGCCGTCAATACAAGGTTTTCCGGGCGAATGGATGCGATAGTCGGAACAAGCTGTAAAGCGAAAAATTCAAGAAATCCGGGCATTTCGCAGCGATAAGCGGGGAATGCTACCGCAGGTGCGAATATAATCGTTTCAATCGGGACCTGCGCGTTCGGCGTGTTGTGGAAAAGGAGAAGACGCGGCGTTGGCCGGTGTCTGAAAGGTGCTTTTGGCGCGATACGCGGGTGCGGGATGAGGCCTTGCTTCAGTTATTCCGAACGGAACGTGAATAAAGTTTAATGCGCGCGAAGGGGTGGCCGTCTTGCTTTTTCCCGCGGGATTTGGTCATGCTGCAGCATGTTATTCGATTTCGCCTGCGAACAGATAGCTTCGTTATGGGATCGTTTGCTGGGCGCTATCGGCGACGCGGCGGGCAGTGTGCTGTCCGGGGTGATCGAGGCGGTTCGAACCGCCTTCGAAGGCGATCCGGAAACGCGACGCAAGGTTTCCTTCTCCGTGGCGATCATCGCGCTTTCGGCCAAGATGGCCAAGGCCGACGGTATCGTGTCCGAGGCCGAGGTTGCCGCGTTCCGCAAGATCTTCGATTTTCCGCCGGAAGAGGCGCGCAACGTCGCGCGGCTCTATAACCTCGCGCGCCAGGACGTGGCCGGCTACGAGGCCTATGCGCAGAAGCTGGCGAACCTTTGCCGGACCTGCGACCAGCAATGCCCGGTTCTAGAAGATATCGTTGACGCGCTTTTCCACATCGCCAAGGCCGATGGCATGTTGCACGAGAAGGAACTTGCCTTCCTGTCGCGCATCGCCGAGATCTTCGGCGTGTCGGAAGAGCGCTTCGCGACGATTACCGAGCGTCACGTGCATCTCGACGGCGATCCCTATGGCGTTCTCGGCGTCCATCCGTCCGACGACTTCGCGACCATCCGCAAGCGCTACCGGGCGCTCGCAGCCGAGCATCATCCGGATCGCCTCTACGCGCGGGGTGTTCCGGCCGAGTTTCACGCAGTCGCCCATCACCGCATGGCGAAGCTCAATGCCGCCTATTCCGCGATCGAGAAGGCACGTCGCGCCGCATGAGCCTTTTCACCGCCGATTATCGGGCCGCCTGCGTGCTGCCGTCGCCCAATCATGGCGAGCGTGTCGACGGTGTTCGCCCCGATATGATTATCCTGCATTATACCGGCATGCCTTCCGAGGAGGGGGCGCTTGCATGGCTTTGCAGTCCGGAAAGCCAGGTGTCGTCCCATTATTTCGTGCATGAGGACGGGCGCGTGGTGCAACTCGTGCCGGAGCAGCGCCGTGCGTGGCATGCGGGCAAGAGCTTCTGGGCCGGTGAGACGGACATCAATTCGCGCTCGATCGGCATCGAGATCGCCAATGCAGGCCATCCCGAGGGTCTTCCGCCGTTTCCGGACAAGCAGATCGAAGCGGTCATCGAATTGTGTCGCGATTGCGGCCGGAGGCTCGATATCCGGCCGGAACGGGTGCTCGGACACTCCGATGTCGCTCCGGTTCGCAAGGTCGATCCGGGCGAGAATTTTCCCTGGGGGAGGCTGCATGCGGCCGGTGTCGGGCATTTTGTCGAACCGGTGCCGATCTCGGGTGGCCGTTTCTTTCAGAAGGGCGATAGCGGCCAGCCGATAGAAGCCTTGCAGTCGATGCTGTCCCTTTACGGTTATGATGTTGATATTACTGGAGAATATTCGGACAAGACCGAAGGCGTGATCGCCGCTTTCCAGCGGCATTTCCGGCCAGCTCTGGTGGACGGCGTGGCCGACATGTCGACCATTGAGACGCTGCACAGGCTGCTTTCCACGCTGCCGCGTTACACCTGAATCCGGCCCGGCGCGAACGCCCTTTTGAGGGCGACTTCGAGCGCGGGAAACGCCAATTTGTTGCGTCGCCACATGAATTCCCAATTTCCCCGTTCTAAAGAGCGGGCTGAACGGCGACGCTGAGTACCGCATCCGCGGATCGCGATCGCAAATATCAACGATGAGGGCAAGTGCGGCGCCTGATCCGGCAGGACAGGCGGACAGGGTCGATTTGCGTCCAGGGAAAGGACGATCCGCCTTGCTACTCTGGTTCGGAGACTGACCTTCCACATGATGAGACGTGTTGTTGCTGCTGCGGCATGCCTGGCTATTCTTTTGTCCTCCTCCATGTCGGCATCCGCCCGTGACAAGGAACAACAGGAAAAGACATTCAAACTTCCCTTCAAAACGGCAACGCGCGATGCGGGATATCCAGCGCCGTCCTTTTCCAACAGCCCCTACACCAGCCTGATTTCCAAATATGCAAAAACCTACGGCGTACCGGTCGCGCTCGCCCATGCCGTGGTACGCATCGAGAGCAACTTCAATCCAAAGGCGCGTGGCGGCGCAGGCGAGATCGGCCTCATGCAGATCAAGCCGGCGACGGCCCGTATGATGGGCTATTCCGGTTCGAGCAAGGGTCTTTATGACCCCGAGACCAACATTCGCTATGGCATGAAGTATCTTTCCATGGCCCATGAATTGGGTGACGGCCGGACCTGCTCGACGATCCTCAAATACAATGCAGGTCATGGCGCGAAGCGCATGAACCCGGTTTCCAAGCGCTATTGCGGCAAGGTTCAGGCGCTGATCGGCTCCTGATCGCCGCACGCCACAACGGCGTGCAAGCGAAAGGTTGCCATGCCATCGATAACCCCGGAACCGGGGACAAGTGCATGGCAACGGATTTCGAGTTTGTCGCGATCGGACGAGGCATGATGGGGCGGCAGCTCGCCGCCTCACGCTGAAGGGCAGGGTGGGTTGCGCTGATCGACAAAGAAGAGCCCGCCGACCGGCCGGCCCATCAGGTTGATTTCGCCAGCCAGCACGGTGCGGCCCGCAAGCTCGAACGCATCGCCGTGCGGCGGATGCCGGGACGTGACGTTTTCCCGGCAACAAGCGGGGGCCGCGTTGTCTCTCTCGCGCACGTCACCTATCCCTATGTCGAATTTACCTCCGCTCCTGGAGGCGCCTTGCGCCAAAGCGATTTCGCCGAAGAGCTTCGGCCTGTATTGTTGTGAAAATGATTCCGCCTGTACCGGCAGGATTTTGAAAACGATCGATAATTAGGTAATTTCAGGACGAGGCGCGCATGGCTGAAATCTACAGGCACATCATTATCGGCCGCGGCATGATGGGTGCTGCCGCCGCCCGGCATCTCGCCTCGCAGACGGACGGTGTCCTCCTGATCGGTCCGGATGAACCGGCCGATGCTGCAAGCCACGACGGCGTGTTCGCCAGCCATTATGACGAGGCGCGCATCACCCGCACCATCGATCCCGATCCGGTCTGGGCGAGGCTCGCAAACCGTTCCATTGCCCGTTACGGCGAGATCGCCCGGGAAAGCGGTGTCGAATTCTATCACGAGACGGGCTGCCTGATCGTCGGGCCGAAGCGTGGGGGAGCCGATCCCTATGTCGGCAATATCTGTGCGGCGGCTGAGAAACTCGCCGTTCCCACAGAAATCCTGAGCGATCGGGCGCTCGCCGAACACTTCGGTTATTTCCGTTTCGGTATGGGCTGCGAGGGCGTTTACGAGGCGCGGAACGCCGGTTATGTCAATCCTCGCCGGCTGGTCGAGGCGCAATCGAAGCTTGCCCGGAAGGCCGGGGCCGAGCTGATCGCGGATGTGGCTGTCGCCGTGCGTGAAGAGGATGGCGGGGTCGTGGTCACGACTGCCGGGGGGCGCGAGGTCAAGGGTGAAAAGGCGCTGGTGGCCGCCGGAGGATTTTCCATTGCGAAGAATCTCTTGCCGCGTCCGCTTGATCTGAAGGTTTATGGGCGGACCGTCGCTTTCTTCGAGATCGCGGATGCCGATCTCGATGCCTATGCGGGCATGCCCTCGCTGATCCATCAGCCCGAGGAACCGGTGGATCATATCTATCTGCTGCCGCCGGTTCGCTATCCCGACGGCAGGACCTATTTGAAGATCGGCGGCGATCCCGACGATCTGCGTCTCGCGACCGAACCCGATATCCGCGCCTGGTTCCGTGGCGGCGGCCGGGAAAGCACGCGCCGGCATCTCAAACGTATTCTCGACGGTCTCGTGCCTGGACTTGTCAAAGCGCCGGTGACGATGGGCGCCTGCGTCACCTCCTTCACGCCCGGCAACTACCCGGCGATCGGTTTCGCCAGCGACAGGATCGCAGTTCTCACGGGCGGCTGTGGCGCCGCTGCCAAGAGTTCCGACGAGATCGGGCGGCTGGGGGCGGAATTGATGCTTCACGGGCGGATCGTGGATGAGGCCTATGATCCGGTTTTCGCGCCGGTTTTTCTCTGACTGTTCATCATCCGGCTCTTTCTGTTGATTGTTCCTGCATTTTTGGTGGCGTTCGCGGGCTCGCTCGTCTAAGGACGCGGTGCCAGTTGGCCGGGCAGCCGCGCTTTACCAATGCCGAAAGGCGGTAGGGTGAGGAAAGTCCGGGCTCCACGGAGACACGGTGCCGGATAACGTCCGGCGGGGGCGACCTCAGGGAAAGTGCCACAGAAAGCAAACCGCCCTGCATGCAGGGTAAGGGTGAAAGGGTGGGGTAAGAGCCCACCGCGTCGCTGGCAACAGGGACGGCACGGTAAACCCCACCGGGAGCAAGACCGAATAGGGATGACGCGGGGCGCGCAAGCGCCTACAGCCTGTTTCCGGGCCAGTCATCCGGGTGGGTTGCGCGAGGCAGCGTGCAAACGCTGTCCCAGATGAATGGCTGCCACGTTCCGGGCAACCGGAGCCATACAGAACCCGGCTTACAGGCCAACTGGCAATTTTCCCGCCGTCGCGACCCGCCTTTATTGGCGGGGAATCTAACCTCCTGAAAAAATGTCGTATTTTCGGCGCTTCCGCCTCAAGCCTCGGTCAAGCTTGAGCATCAAAAAGCGCCATGTCGGCGGCTTTTCCTAACTCTTCGTTAAGCTTAACCGCTTATCAATATTTGAATCCCTGAAGGGTTTGGAAATGCCTCGTCCCATTGACGCCCATGTAGTCCCATGATATCCCATTCACATACCGGTGAAGGATCGATGAAGGTCCGGATTTTCAAGGTTGAAGGCGAACTGGCCGCGAAAGCGGAGAGGTTTTCGGCTCGTGGCTTTGAAGTGTCTGCGGTGATCGGGTTTTCGAGTTCTGGAGGGTCGTCTGTCGGTCCTCGTTTCAGGGGAGCAGCGGTCTGTCGTCATGAGCCGCTTCCTGTCCAATGCGACAAACAGGATCGATGCGAAGGGGCGGGTTTCCGTTCCGGCGGTGTTTCGTTCCGTGCTTGCGCAGCGCGATATCCAGGAGCTCTATTGCTTCCAGGATTTTGTGTTTCCGGCGATCAGCGTCGGCGGGGCGGATGTCCTGGAGCGGTACGAGCGGCAGATCTCGAACGAAGATCCGTTTTCCCGGGACGGGAACGAGATGTCGTTGCTGGTTCATGGCGGCGGCGTCTTCATGAAGCTCGATGCCGAAGGGCGTCTGATGGTCACGGATTTCATCCGGGACTTTACGGGCATCACGACGGAAGTCTGTTTCGTCGGGCGCTCGGATCACTTTCAGCTTTGGCAGCCGCAGGCGTTCCACGAGGCGCAGGCGGCGGCAAGAGAGGAGCGCAGACTGCGAGGGCTGCGGGCTCCATAGAACGGGGAAACGGAATGGTGGCGAATTCAGGCGGAGGTTCAACTGATGCCGAAGGCGGACCGGTTCGCCACATTCCGGTTCTTCTCCGTGAAGTGCTTGAGGCGTTGGAGCCTTGCTCCGGCAAGGTCATTCTCGACGGTACCTTCGGTGCCGGCGGCTATACCTCGGCGATCCTCGGTGCCGGCGCCGACGTGATCGCGCTCGATCGCGACCCCACGGCGATTGCCGGCGGTCAGGCGCTTGTCGATGCGCATGCCGGCCATCTCGTGCTGCATCATACGCCGTTTTCCCGGCTGGCCGATTTTGCGCCGGCGCGCGGGCTCGACGGTGTCGTTCTGGACATCGGTGTCTCCTCCATGCAGATCGATGAGGCCGATCGCGGCTTTTCCTTCCAGAAGAATGGGCCGCTCGACATGCGCATGTCGGGTGCGGGTGTGTCTGCCGCCGATGTCGTCAATCGCGCCAAGGTCGGCGATCTCATCCGCATCTTCGGCTTTCTCGGCGAGGAGAAGCAGGCAGGCCGTATCGCACGCGCCATCGAAAAGCGCCGGACTGAAGAACCGTTTCGAACCACGCGCGATCTGGCCGGGTTGATTGAGATCGTTACGCCGCGCAAGGCCAAGGACAAGATCCACCCGGCGACGCGCGTCTTTCAGGCGTTGCGCATCTTCGTCAACGACGAACTGGGCGAACTCGCTCAGGCGTTGTTTGCCGCCGAGAAGGTTTTGAAGCCGGGCGGACGACTGGTCGTCGTCACTTTTCATTCGCTCGAAGACCGTATTGTCAAGAAATTCTTCTCCGAGCGTTCGGGCAAAGCCTCCGGTTCCCGTCATATGCCGATGTTGACGGCGAAGCCGGCGATTTTCGAGCCGCTGGGCAAGGGCATGGTTTCTGCCAGCGATGCCGAGGCGGAGATCAATCCACGGGCGCGGTCCGCCAAGCTTCGGGCCGGCATTCGCACAACGGCCCCGGCGGAGAAGCCGGATTTCTCGATCTTCGATTTGCCCGACCTTGCCAGCCTCGACAGGATCGGAGGATAAGCCATGCTCAGGACTTTCGATCTCATCATGATCGGTGCGATGGCCGCCGCGGCGGCGGTGACCTATCAGATCAAGCATCACACCGACAACAAGCTCGAGGAAGTCAGGCGGATCGAGGCCGAAATCAAGCTCGAGAAAGACACAATCGAATTGCTGAAGGCCGATTGGGCCCTGTTGACGCAGCCGAACAGGCTCGACCGGCTCATCAGGGTCTACGGTCAGGAACTGCAGCTTCAGCCGACCTCGCCGGAGCAACTCGCAAGGCCCGTGGAACTGCCCATGATGAAGGCCGACGTGCCGAAGCCTGAAGTGGCGGAAGGCGAAAAGAGTTCGGATCCCGTCTCGGATCTCATTACAACCGGATCGGTGCAGCGCTGATGACTTTTCTTTCTCGGATCATGCTGTTGAAGAGCCAGGCCCACTTCTCGGCCGACGTTCATCGCGCCGGCGCCTCGATGAACGGAACCTTCAAGGGAGCGGGCAAGCGCAAGACGGAAATGGCGCGCAAGCGTGTCGGACTGATGATCGCCGGTTTCGCCGTCGCCTATGCCATCATCGGCGGACGACTGGTGCAGTATGGCTATGCGCAACCGGAAACCGTTTCCAGCATCCTGCCGGCCGACCGGCTGATGGCGTCGCGTCCCGATATCCTCGACCGTAACGGCGAGGTTCTTGCGACCGATATCCGTACCGTTTCGCTGTTTGCCGAGCCCAACAAGATCGTCGATCCGGACGAGGCGGTCGAGAAGCTTGCGACCGTGCTGACCGATCTCGACATCAAAGGCACCTACAAGAAGCTCTCCAATCCGCAGTCGCATTTCCAGTGGCTGCGCCGCCAGCTCACACCGAAGCAGCAGAGCCAGATTCTTGCGCTCGGCATTCCCGGCATCGGCTTCCGCCCGGAAAAGCGTCGCTTCTATCCCGGCGGCTCGACTGCGTCCCACATCGTCGGCTACGTCAATATCGACAACCGCGGCATGTCGGGTATGGAAAAATACATCGACAACCAGGGCATGGCGGACCTCCGCGCACTCGGAATGACCAGCGACACGCCGCTCGAGCCGGTAAAGCTGTCGATCGACCTCAGGGTGCAGAACATCGTGCACGATGTGGTTGCCGCTGCGATGCAGAAATTCGAGGCGCTGGGCGCCGGCGGCGTGGTTCTCGACGTTCATACCGGCGAAGTGCTCGCCATGGTTTCCATGCCGGATTTCGATCCCAACAATCCGGCGGCGAGCGCCCAGGAAGGCTGGCTCAACCGCATGTCGAACGGCACGTTCGAAATGGGCTCGACCTTCAAGTCCTTCACGCTCGCCATGGGGCTTGACGAGGGCAAGGTGTCGCTCAACGATACGGTGGATGCGCGCTACCCCATCCGCATCGGCGGCTTCACCATCAAGGATTTCCACGGCAAGAACCGTGTGCTGACGGTGCCGGAAATCTTCCAGTACTCCTCCAACATCGGCACCGCGAAGATCGCCGACATGGTGGGAACGGAAGCACACAAGGCGTTTCTGGCCAAGCTCGGCCTGACGGCGCGACTGAGGACGGAACTGCCTGAAGTTGCGATGCCCAGCCAGCCGCGGGAATGGAAGAAGATCAACTCGATCACGATCTCGTTTGGTCACGGTGTCTCGACGACGCCCCTGCAGACGGCTGTCGCCGGCGTTGCGCTGGTGAATGGCGGCAAGCTCATACCGCCGACCTTCCTGCCGCGCACACAGGAGGAGGCGGATCAGGTGGCCGAGCAGGTCATCCAGCCCTCGACCAGCAAGGACATGCGCTTCCTGTTCGAATGGAACGGCGTCAAGGGTTCCGGCCGAAATGCCCGCGTCGAGGGATTCAACGTCGGCGGCAAGACCGGCACGGCGGACAAGGTCGTCAACGGCCGTTACGTCGGCGACAAGAATTTCAACGCCTTCCTGTCCGCTTTCCCGATCGACAATCCCCGTTACGTCGTCCTGACCGTTATCGACGAGCCGAAGACCGACAAGGGTAACGGTGCAGCGCTCGCTGGTACCTCGGCGGCGCCCATGGTCGCCGAGATTATCCGCAGAAGCGCCGCAATTCTCGGTGTAGAACCGAAATTCGGGGAAGACGGCTCCGCCTTGCTCGTTTCTTATTAAGCAGGCTTCAATGTACGGGGCGATTCGGCGGAATCGCCTCGGGGAAATGGACGGGAATCAATGTTTTTGCGGGATCTGGCGAGCGGCGAATTTCAGGATCAGGTCGGCAAGGCGAGCGATATTGTCGGTGGAATCTCAATCTCCGGTATCACGGCCGACAGCCGCAAGGTCGAGCCCGGCATGCTGTTCGTTGCCCTTTCCGGCACGAAGGCAGACGGTGCGGCCTATGTGGCCGATGCGGCAGCCCGCGGCGCCGCCGCTGTGGTGGCTGGGCATGCCGTGGACGCTTCCGTACCGGTTGTCGTGGTCGATAATCCGCGCCGGTTCCTGGCGCTTGCCGCAGCGCGCTTCTTCGGACGGCAACCGGAAACCATGGTTGCCGTCACGGGCACGGCCGGAAAGACTTCCGTCGCATCCTTCACGCGGCAGATTTGGGCGGAGGCCGGCCATCCGGCAGCACAGATCGGCACGACGGGTGTCGTATCCCCCACACGCAATGAATATGGTTCGCTGACGACGCCCGATCCGGTCGGCCTTCACAAGCTTCTGGCTGAACTGTCCGACGAAGGCGTCACGCATGCCGCCATGGAAGCCTCAAGCCACGGTCTCGACCAGAGCCGCCTCGACGGCGTCAACCTTGCCGCTGCCGCCTTCACCAATCTCGGTCGCGACCATATGGACTACCATCCGACGCTCGAGCATTACATGGCCGCCAAGATGCGGCTGTTCGATACGCTGCTTCCGAAAGGTTCGCCGGCGGTGATCTTTGCCGACGATCCGTGGTCGGCGGAGGCCATCCGGGTTGCGACCGAAGCGGGTCACGACGTGCGTACCGTCGGCCGCAACGGCGCTTTCCTTTCGCTGAAGCGGGTCGAGCACTTTCGCCATAAGCAGGTCGCCGAGATCCATATCGGCGACGAGATCCATGAAGTGCATATTCCGCTTGCCGGTGATTTCCAGATTGCCAATGCGCTGGTGGCTGCGGGCCTCGCAATGTCTACCGGGGTCGCCGCTCCGGTCGCCATGAAAGCGCTGGAAAAGCTTGTCGGCGCCTCCGGCCGGCTGGAACTCGTCGGCCATACAAAGGCAGGCGCGCTCGCCTATGTCGATTATGCTCACAAGCCGGATGCGCTGGAAAACGTGCTCAATTCGGTTCGGCCGTTCACGACGGGGCGCGTGATCGTCGTCTTCGGCTGCGGCGGCGACCGCGACAAGGGCAAGCGTCCGATCATGGGCGAGATCGCCTGCCGCCTGTCGGATATCGTTATCGTCACGGACGACAATCCGCGCTCGGAGGTTCCGGCCGTTATCCGGTCCGAGATCATGGCGGCCGCGCCCAAGGCAATCGAGATCGGCGACCGGGCGCAGGCCATTCGCGCCGGCGTTGCCATGCTGTCGGCGGGGGACACGCTTGTCGTGGCCGGCAAGGGGCACGAGGAGGGGCAGACGGTGGGCGATGTAACGCTGCCGTTCTCTGACCATACCGAACTGCGCAAGGCATTGGAGGAATTCGAACATTGACGTTTCTTTGGACGACGCGAGACCTGATCGACGCCATGGATGGCCGTCCGTTCGGCACCTTGCCGGACGGTATTACGGGCATTTCGATCGACAGCCGAACGATCTCTCCGGGGGAAGCCTTCTTCGCGATCAAGGGTGATCGTGTCGACGGGCACGATTTTGCCAGTCTTGCGGTTGCAAACGGCGCTTCCCTGCTGGTTGTCAGCGAGGCGAAGCTTCCGGCGCTCGGCCGCCTCGTCGTGCCGATGATCGTCGTCGAGGACGTGCTGGGGGCCTTGCAGAAACTCGCCATCGCGGCGCGCGAGCGCAGTTCGGCCACGGTAATCGGGGTGACCGGCTCGGTGGGCAAGACGACCACCAAGGAAATGCTGCGGCTCGCGCTTGCTCCCTCGGGCAAGGTGCATGCAGCCGTCGCTTCGTTCAACAACCACTGGGGCGTGCCGCTTACGCTTGCGCGCATGCCCGCCGACACGCGGTTCGGGATCTTCGAAATCGGCATGAACCATGCCGGGGAGATCGGGCCGCTTTCGCGCATGGTGAGGCCGGACGTCGCGATCATCACGACGATCGCGCCGGCCCATCTCGGCAATTTCGCAAGCCTCGAGGAAATTGCGGCCGCGAAAGCCGAGATCTTCGAGGGGCTTGAACCGGGCGGCGACGTAATCCTCAACCGGGACAACAGCCAGTACGATTTTCTCGACCACGCCGCGCAGGCGGCCGGCATAGAGAATGTGCATTCCTTCGGGCAGCATGCCAAGGCCGAGTTCCGGCTGGCGGAGTTCGACGGTGCGGCCGAAAGCTCCACCGTCTGGGTCTGTTTCGGCGGCGAGACGCGCGAGGTGGCGCTTGGCGCACCCGGCCGTCATATTGCGGAAAATGCCGTCGCGGTGCTTGCGGCCGTCTCCCTGGTCGGCGCCGACATGGAGGCGGCGATCGAGGCGTTGGAAGGGCTCTCCGCCGTCAAGGGGCGCGGTGCCCGGCACCGGCTCGCCATCAATGGCGGAAGCTTCACGCTGATCGACGAGAGCTACAACGCCAATCCCGCCTCCATGCGTGCGGCGATCGCCGTGCTCGCCGCCGCGCAGCCCGAGGGCGAGGGGCGCAGGATCGCTGTTCTCGGCGATATGCTGGAGATGGGCGAGTTTTCGCAGAAGGTGCATGCCGAACTGGCGAGCCCGCTGCTGGCCGCCGGTATCGAACATGTGTGGCTCGCCGGACCCGAAATGACGGCGCTTCGCGATGCGCTGCCGGAGAGCGTCGATGTCGTCTATCTCGAGACAACGGCGGAGCTTGCGGCCTTCGTCACGGCCTCGGTGCAGCCCGGTGACGTGCTGATGGTAAAGTCGTCACTCGGCCTCGGTTTCGGCAAGATCGTTGCTGCTCTTCTTGACAAGTATCCGGCCGTGCCCGACACGGGGCGCCAAAATTAATAAGGGCTTTCGGAAAGGGCTCCAATGCTGATCTGGCTTGTGGAACTGGCGAACCACTTTCAATTCTTCAACCTGTTCCGGTACATCACGTTCCGCACGGGCGCTGCTCTCTTTACCTCGGCTCTCGTCGTCTTTCTCTTCGGGCCGGCCATGATTTCCTCGCTGCGTGTCCGCCAGGGCAAGGGGCAGCCGATTCGCGCCGATGGTCCGCAGACCCATTTCAAGAAGGCCGGAACGCCCACCATGGGCGGGTTGATGATCCTCGCGGGCATCGTCGTTTCGTCGCTTCTCTGGGCGGATCTTTCCAACGTCTACGTGGTCTGCACGCTGCTGGTGACGCTGGGTTTCGGGGCAATCGGCTTTTACGACGATTACCTGAAGGTCACGAAGCAGACGGAGAAGGGCTTCTCCGGCAAGGCGCGCCTCGGTATCGAATTCGTCATCGCCGGTATCGCGGTTTATTTCATGATGCGCACCGCGCTGGTATCGGGTCCGCAGGGTTCGACCTTCGGCTCATCGATCGCGTTCCCCTTCTTCAAGGACTTCCTGATCGATCTCGGCATCTTCTTCGTGCTGTTCGGCGGCTTCGTGATCGTGGCGGCGGGAAATGCCGTCAACCTGACCGACGGTCTGGACGGACTTGCCATCGTGCCGGTGATGATTGCGGCAGCCTCGTTCGGGGTGATCGCCTATGTCGCCGGTAATGCGGTCTTCGCCAATTACCTGCAGATCAATTTCGTGGTCGGCACCGGCGAGCTCGCCGTGGTGCTGGGTGCGGTGATCGGCGCGGGGCTTGGCTTCCTGTGGTTCAACGCGCCGCCAGCCGCCATCTTCATGGGCGATACCGGTTCGCTCGCGCTCGGCGGCCTGATCGGCTCCGTCGCTGTCGCTACAAAGCACGAGATCGTCATGGCGATCATCGGTGGCCTGTTCGTCGCCGAAACGCTCTCCGTCATCATTCAGGTCGGATACTTCAAGATGACGGGCAAGCGCGTCTTCCTCATGGCGCCGATCCATCACCACTTCGAAAAGCTCGGCTGGACGGAAAGTCAGGTGGTGGTCCGCTTCTGGATCATCGCGGTCGGCCTTGCCATGCTCGGCCTTTCCACCCTGAAACTGCGGTGAGGCCGAGATGATCCCGGCCACCACCTTCAAGGGCAAGAAGGTCGCACTCTTCGGGCTCGGCGGTTCCGGCCTGGCGACGGCCAAATCGCTGGTTGCCGGCGGAGCCGAGGTCGTTGCCTGGGACGACAACCCCGACAGTGTGGCGAAAGCTGCTGTCGAAGGCATCGTCACGCAGGATCTGCACGGCATCGACTGGAAGACGGTCGCGAGCTTCGTGCTCTCTCCTGGTGTGCCGCTCACCCATCCGAAACCGCACTGGTCGGTGGCGCTTGCCAGGGCCGAGGGTGTCGAGATTATCGGCGATGTCGAGATCTTCGTGCGGGAGCGCAGGACGCACGCGCCCCATTGCCCGTTCATCGCGATCACCGGCACGAACGGAAAATCGACGACGACCGCGCTGATCGCCCATATCCTGTCCGCCAGCGGTCGCGACGCTCAGCTCGGGGGCAATATCGGCCGGGCCGTGCTGACGCTCGATCCGCCGCAGGACGGCCGTTTCTTTGTGGTCGAATGCTCGTCCTACCAGATCGACCTCGCACCGACGCTTAATCCCTCCGCCGGCATCCTGCTCAACGTCACGCCCGATCACCTCGACCGGCATGGCACGATCCAGCATTATGCCGATGTCAAGGAACGACTGGTCGCAGGCAGCGATACGGCGGTCGTCGGAATGGACGACAGCTATTGCGAACTGATCGCCGACCGTGTCGAACGCGCCGGAAAGAAGGTGGTGCGCATTTCGAAGCGTCAGCCGCTTGCGGATGGCCTCTACAATGACGGTCATCGGATCATCGAGGCCCATGGCGGCGCCACGTCGGTTCTGGCCGACCTCAACGGCATCCAGACGCTGAGGGGCGCTCACAATGCGCAAAATGCGGCGGCAGCGATCGCAGCCTGCCTTGCCGTCGGCTTGTCTCCGGATGAGGTTCGGGCTGGGCTCCAATCCTTCGCCGGCCTGAAACATCGTATGCAACCCATCGGCCGTCGTGGCGAGGTGGTCTTCGTCAATGATTCGAAGGCGACCAATGCTGAAGCGGCTGCGCCCGCGCTGTCGAGCTACGACCGCATTTACTGGATCGCGGGCGGATTGCCCAAGGAAGGCGGCATCGCCAGTCTTGCACCGCTCTTTCCGCGTATCGCCAAGGCCTATCTGATCGGTGAAGCGGCTTCCGCCTTTGCCGTGACACTCGGTGAAACGGTTCCTTATGAAATTTCGGGCACGCTCGATATGGCTGTCGCCCATGCCGCGGCCGACGCAGCCGCCGAAGGCGGTCCGGTGGCGGTGATGTTATCCCCGGCTTGCGCAAGCTTCGATCAGTACAAGAATTTCGAAGTGCGCGGCGATGCCTTTGTCGGCCATGTCGCCGCCCTTTCCGGCGTGACGATGCTGGTCGACGTGCCAACAGGAGGCAAATGATATGGTAAGCCGCGCGGAGAGGGGCCCCGTCGCAGACTGGTTCTGGACGATCGACCGATTGTTCATGATTACCTTCATCCTGCTGATGGGGATCGGCTTCATGCTCTCTTTCGCGGCCTCGCCCGCGGTTGCGGAGCGTCTGGGGCTCGACAGCTTCTTTTTCGTCAAGCGGCACGCGGCCTTCATGCTGCCGGCCCTCGGCGTGATGATCGGACTTTCCTTCCTCAGCCCGCGTCAGGTTCGGCGCACCGCCATGGTGCTGCTCGCCGTCTCGCTGGCCATGATGGTGCTGGCACTGTTCTTCGGGATCGAGGTCAAGGGCGCCCGGCGCTGGATCACCATCGCCGGCATTTCCATCCAGCCTTCGGAATTCATGAAACCGGCCTTCGTCGTCATCTGCGCCTGGCTGTTTTCGGAGCATACGCGCCAGCCGGAAATCCCGGGCAATCTCTTTGCCATCATCCTTTTCGGCATCGTTGCGGCTCTGCTCATCGCCCAGCCGGACTTCGGCCAGACCATCCTGACCTCCGTCGTGTGGGGCGGCATGTTCTTCATGGCGGGCGTGCCATGGTTCTGGATTTCCCTTCTCGGGGGCCTCGGGGCAGCAGGTATTTTCGGCGCTTACCTTACGCTGCCGCACGTGACCGGCCGTATCGACCGCTTCCTTACCGGCGAAGGCGACACCTTCCAGGTGGATACCGCCCGTGAGGCCATCATTCGAGGCGACTGGTTCGGGCAGGGGCCGGGAGAAGGCATCGTCAAGCGGATCATTCCCGACAGCCACACGGACTTTATCTTCTCGGTCGCGGCGGAAGAATTCGGCATCGTGTTCTGCATGGTGCTGGTGGCGATCTTTGCGTTTCTGGTGATCCGCGGCCTCAGCCACGCCTTCAAGGAACGAAACGATTTCAACCGTTTTGCGGTCGCTGGTCTCGTTCTGCAGATCGGCGTGCAGTCGATGATTAACATTGGCGTCAATCTCGAACTGCTGCCGGCGAAGGGCATGACCCTGCCGCTGATCTCCTATGGCGGTTCCTCGATGATCGCGATTTGCGTGACCGCCGGGTTCATTTTGGCGCTGACGCGACGGCGGCCGGAGAAGCGGGCGCAGGAACGCAGCCTGTTCCGGGCCGCTCATGGCGTCCCGGCGGAGTAAGACGATGACTAAGGGCATCATCCTTCTAGCCGCCGGGGGAACCGGCGGTCATCTGTTTCCGGCCGAGGCGCTGGCGCACACCCTCATCGAGCGCGGTTACTCGGTTCATCTGGTGACGGACAGCCGGGCCGAGCGCTATGCCGGCAAGTTTCCGGCGGAAGCGATCCACACGGTCGCCTCGGCGACGATCGGGTCGAAGAACCCGATCGCATTTGCCAAAGCGCTGCTGTCGCTCTGGAAGGGCTTCCGGCAGGCCAAGGCGCTTATCCGCCGGCTGAAACCGAAGGCCGTCGTCGGTTTCGGCGGTTATCCAACCGTGCCGCCGCTTATGGCGGCCGCGGGACTGGGAGTGCCGACGGTCGTTCACGAACAGAACGCGGTGATGGGGCGCGCCAACAAGGCGCTTGCGTCCCGCGTGAAGGCGATTGCCGGCGGGTTCCTTCAGGAAGGCGGGACATTCGCCTCCAAGACCGTAGTCACCGGCAATCCCGTGCGCCCGGCTGTTATTGCCGCATCGTCGGTGCCCTACCAGCCCTCCCTCGAAGGTCAGCCGTTCCGGCTGGTGGTCTTCGGCGGAAGCCAGGGGGCGCAATATTTCTCGGCCGCCGTGCCGAATGCCATCAGCCTGCTCGACGAGGGCCTGCGCAAGCGCCTCAGCGTGACCCAGCAGGCGAGGCCCGAGGATCTGGACCGGGTGACGGCCTGCTCGACAAAGCTTGGCATCGCTTCGGAGATCCAGCCCTTCTTCACCGACATGGCAGCAAGGCTCGCGGCCGCGCATCTGGTGATCTGCCGTTCCGGCGCTTCGACCGTTTCCGAGCTTGCGGTGATCGGCCGGCCGTCGATCCTCGTGCCCTATCCCTATGCGCTGGATCATGACCAGGCGGCGAACGCGGCGGCACTTGCGGCGACGGGTGGCGCCAAGGTGATCGCCCAGTCGGAGCTTAGTCCCGAACGCCTCGCGCATCTGTTGAGCGATGCCATGCAGGAACCGGAAAAGCTTGGCAAAATGGCGGAAGCTGCGAAAACTGCAGGCAAGCCGGATGCTGCGCGCTTGCTCGCCGATCTGGTTGAGGCTATTGCCGCAGGCAAAGGCGTGGCCGACTTGAAGGGAGCCAATTAATGAAAATGCCGAAGTCCATCGGGCTGGTCCATTTTATCGGGATCGGCGGCATCGGGATGAGCGGGATTGCGGAAGTGCTGCACAATCTCGGGCACAAGGTGCAGGGGTCGGACCAGGCCGACAGCGCAAACGTACAGCGTCTGCGCGCCAAGGGCATTGAAGTGTTCGTCGGCCATGACGCCGCCAATCTCGGCGATGCCGAGGTGGTCGTCGTGTCGACCGCGATCAAGAAGAACAATCCGGAGCTGGTGGCCGCGCGCGAAAAGCTGCTGCCGATCGTACGCCGCGCGGAAATGCTGGCCGAATTGATGCGCTTCCGCAATGCGATCGCCATCGGCGGCACGCATGGCAAGACGACGACGACCTCCATGGTCGCGACGCTGCTCGAAGCTGGCGGGCTGGACCCGACCGTCATCAATGGCGGCATCATCAATGCCTACGGCACCAATGCCCGCATGGGCGAGGGCGAGTGGATGGTGGTCGAGGCGGACGAGTCCGACGGCACCTTCCTGAAGCTGCCCGCGGAGGTTGCGATCGTCACCAATATCGATCCCGAGCATCTCGATCACTACGGCAATTTCGACGCGGTGCGCGCCGCCTTCCGCCAGTTCGTCGAGAACGTGCCGTTCTACGGTTTCGGCGTCATGTGCCTCGACCATCCGGAAGTGCAGGCGCTGGTCGGCAAGATCGAGGACCGCAAGGTCATCACTTACGGCGAGAACCCGCAGGCCGATGTCCGCTTCTCGAATGTCCGCCTCGAAGGCACCCATTCAACCTTCGACGTCGAGATCCGTCGCCGCCGCACGGGCCGCGTCTTCAGCTTCAAGGACCTGACGCTGCCGATGCCGGGTCGCCACAACATCTCCAATGCCTGCGCCGCGATCGCCGTCGCCAACCGGCTCGATATTCCGGAAGAGGCGATCCGCAAGGGATTGTCGAGCTTCGGCGGCGTCAAGCGACGCTTCACTTTGACGGGCACCTGGAACGGCGCGCAGATCTTCGACGACTATGGCCATCACCCGGTCGAGATCAAGGCAGTGCTCAGAGCCGCGCGTGAAGCCTGCAAGGGCCGGATCATCGCCGTGCACCAGCCGCATCGCTATTCGCGCCTTGCCAGCCTGTTCGAGGATTTCGCCAACTGCTTCAACGATGCCGACACGCTGTTCCTGGCGCCGGTCTATGCGGCGGGCGAGGATCCGATCGAGGGATTCGATGCCGAGGCGCTGGTTTCGCGCATCAAGTCGGGCGGACATCGCGACGCACGCTATCTTTCTTCACCGGATCAGTTGGCGCCGCTCGTTGCGGGTATTGCGCAACCCGGCGATTTCGTGGTCCTGTTGGGGGCTGGAAGCATCACATACTGGGCGGCCGCGCTGCCCAAGGAATTGGAAGCCTATTCGGGAAAGTCGGCATGAAACAGGTGGATGGAGAAAAACTTCTGGCGTCGCTTGGTCCGGGCGTTGATGCCTTGCGGGGACGCCTGACGCCCGACGTGCCGATGGACCGCGTCACTTGGTTCCAGGCGGGCGGTCTGGCCGAACTCATGTTCCAGCCGCACGATACCGATGATCTCGTTGCCTTCCTCAAGCTGCTGCCCGAATCGGTGCCGCTGACCGTCGTCGGTGTGGGCTCCAACCTTCTGGTCCGCGATGGGGGCATTCCGGGCGTCGTCATCCGTCTGTCGGCCAAGGGTTTCGGTCAGGTGGAACTTGCCGGCGAGAACCGTATTCGGGCCGGCGCCATCTGCCCAGACAAACATATCGCGGCCATGGCGATGGATCATAACATCGGCGGGTTTGCTTTCTTCTACGGTATTCCGGGTTCGATCGGCGGTGCCGTCAGGATGAATGCCGGCGCTAACGGTGGCGATACGGCCGGTCGGCTGGTCGAGGTGGAGGCGGTAGACCGCAAGGGCAATATTCATGTCCTGTCCAAGGCCGACATGGGTTACACCTATCGTCATTCCTCCGCGCCGGACGAGCTGATCTTCACGAGCGCCTTGTTCGAGGGCTATCCTGACGAGAAGGCCAAGATCCGTGCCGAGATGGACGCGGTGCGCCATCACCGTGAAACGGTGCAGCCGGTCAAGGAAAAGACCGGCGGTTCGACCTTCAAGAACCCGGAAGGACATTCCGCCTGGGAATTGATCGACGAGGCCGGTTGCCGCGGCCTGATGATCGGCGGCGCGCAGATGTCGTCTCTGCACTGCAATTTCATGATTAATATCGGCCATGCCACCGGCTACGATCTCGAATATCTCGGTGAGACCGTGCGCCAGCGCGTCTTCGAGCATTCCGGCGTCAAGCTGGAGTGGGAGATCAAGCGTCTCGGAATGTTCATGCCGGGCCGCGAGATCAAGCCTTTCATGGGCGTGACGACCGAGTAACCGGCCTCAGGCGGGTCAGCCCAGAACCTTGCTGGAGGCGGCGACGAAAGTGACGCCGCCTTTTTCGTCCGCGGTTTCAGCCAGCGCGACATCCATGAAACGGTCCGTGATCCTGACGATGCCGAAACCGCCCTTGTAGGCGGCTGTCGGTTTCACGATGTCGAGGCCCGCGCTCCGATAGATCATCGGCGTGTCGTGCTCATGGCCATGGAAGATGGCGACGATGTTGTAGCCGCGGATGGTATCGGCAAAGGCCAGTCTTTCGGCATCCGACCACCAGTGCGGCGGACCGCTTCCGTCGTCGTCGAAGGTCTTCCCGACGGGGTCCCACCGCTCGAGAGAGAAGGGGTCCCAGCCGTAATGCTGGAACAGCACGACAGGCCTGCCGTCGGCGGCGAAGCTTTTGAGATCCTGCGCCAGCCATGACAGCCCGCTTGCCGCCCCCTTGCCGGTGTCGCCCGCGTAACGCTGAAGCTGGACGAGATGCAACCGTTCCCAGTTCCAGGAATAGCTGTCGGACGCCTCGTCGTAGTTCTCGGCAGGAAGAGGCGGCTTGAAGAAGACACTCGGCTTGTGGTTCAGGCGAACATAGTCGCGCAGTTCGTCCCGGTACCAGTTGATCTCCGGCGGTTTGCCGTCCTGATCGAGATCGTGATTGCCGAGGCCGACATAGACCGGATAGTGCACGCGATCGGGACCGGAACCCTGTCGGTAACGCTCGGAAAACTGCCGGAGCTGCGCTCCTTCGCGGGGAAGGGCGGTCTGACCGCCGCCATCGTCGGTGATGTCTCCGCAAACGATGAGGCCGCGGGGCGTTGCGATCCGGGTTCCGGCGCCGGCCAGTGTCGTTGGCTTGCCGTTAATCTCGGTCGGCCAGCGAAGACGGTGCACGGCGTTCAAGGCCCGGATGTGACGCAGCAGGTTTTCATCCGTCTTGCCTTCTTCCGCACAGCCGGGACTGAGCCCCTCACCGATGCGGCAGGCATGCACGTCATTGGTGACGAGGAAGGTTATGTCGGTGGCGATGGTGGCAGCGCGCGCCGCCTGCCGAAAGGTATGGACCGACCCCGAAGCCAGCAGTCCCTTCAGCAATATCCGTCGTGAAATCATGGCGGCCTCTCGTTCCCGGTTGTCGATAGTAGCAGCCGGTCATGGAGAGAAAAGTCATTGTTACTTGAATGGTGAACAAGAGAAAGGCCGCGAAAGCAGGTGCTTCGCGGCCCTTTTTATTCTTCTGATTCAGGCGCTCAGACCTCTTCCCGGCCCGAAAGCAGGATGCATGCCAGGGTAATCACCGCCGAAAGGCCGAGGTAGAGGCCTACGGCGGTCATGCCGTAATTGGCCTGTAACCACGTGGCGATGTAGGGGGCGAGCGAAGCACCCACGATGCCGGCGAAGTTGAAGGTCAGCGATGCGCCGGTATAGCGGACGTTGGTCGGGAAGGGGGCGGCCAGTGCCGCGCCGATCAGCGCATAGGTCATGCCCATCAGCGCCATCGAGCCCACGGCGAAGATGGCGACACCCGTTTCGCCGCCCTGCAGCAATGCGGGAAGGGCAAAGGAAAAGAGCGCGATCAGCACCGTGATGACGATCAGCGACAGGCGGCGGCCGATGCGGTCTCCCACCTTGCCGGTCAGTGGGATGAAGATGCCGAAGACCACGGCGCCGAGGATCTGGATCTCCAGCGCGTCGAGGAAGGGGATCTGCAGAACCTTGACGTTGTAAGACAGCAGCCAGGCCGTGCCGATATAGAACAGCACGAAGGTGACGAGCGCCACGAAGGTGCCGAGGAACAGGCTGCGCTTGTACCTGGTGAACACCTCCGCGGCCGGAACAGCCACACGCTCCTGCGTGTCGATCGCCTTCTGGAATGCCGGCGTCTCGCTGATCGAGAAGCGCACCCACAGGCCGAGCACGATCAGCAGAGTGGAGGCGAGGAAGGGAACGCGCCAGCCCCAGGCGAGCAGGGCGTCCTTGGAGATGACCTGCAGCAGCAGCCAGAACATGCCGGAGGAAAGGAACAGGCCGACCGGGGCGCCGAGTTGTGGGAACATGGCGTACCAGTTGCGCTTGCCTTCCGGCGCGTTCTCGGTGGCAAGCAGCACTGCGCCGCCCCATTCGCCGCCGAGGCCGAAACCCTGGCCGAACCGGCAGAGCGCCAGCAGCAGCGGTGCGATCACGCCGATCTGCTCGTAGCTCGGCAAAAGGCCGATGACGACGGTGGAGATGCCCATCGTCAGAAGGGCCGCCACCAGCGTCGTCTTGCGGCCGATGCGGTCGCCGAAATGGCCGAAGACCACGGCGCCGAGCGGACGGGCGAAGAAAGCGATGGAGAAGGTGGCGAAGGAGGCGAGCAGCGCGGTGGTCGGATCGTTGTTCGGGAAGAACAGCGTCGGGAAGACCAGGACGGCCGCGGTTGCGTAGACATAAAAATCGAAGAACTCGATCGTCGTGCCGACCAGACTGGCCATCAGCACGCGCGCGGGGGAATTCAGTGCGGCGTTGCCGGAAGACGTGGTCGCAGTCGGCGATACCTGGGATATCGCGTCTGTCATTTCAGTTTCCAGTTCGGGATTTTCTTAACGACACCTTAGGAAAGGTCGCGTGCTCATTAATACAATTTTCCTGCTTGTAAAGCGTCAAGTTTGAAAGAAATGGAATGATAGCGGCCGCCACATGGCCACAAAGTTGCCGCCTAACCCTGATTATCGTTTTGAAACGGCAGGTTACCGATTCGGCGGATGCACTTGTTCTTGCGGTCGGAACCGATCCGGCGTGTGTGAAAAAAGCTGGTGCTCGAAATGCAGGAGCGTCGGATTTTTCGTTAAAATCGGGCCGTTTGAAGCCGGGCGGTTAACGAAAGTAAACGCTTCATTAACCTTAATGTCGTTTTACTAAGACAACGGTCGAGGCGGCCGTCATCTGAGTCCGCTTCCGGCTTGAGGTCGATCAGTATGTTTTATTTTTTCCTGCGGGGGCGTTGATGAGTGGCAAGCATGTAGCCGTCCTGATGGGTGGCCTTTCCTCGGAGAGGCCGGTCAGCCTTTCTTCCGGGGCTGCCTGTGCGGAGGCGCTCGAATCCGTCGGCTACCGTGTGACCCGCGTCGATGTCGGACGCGATATCGGTCAGGTGCTTTCCGATCTTCGTCCGGATGTCGCTTTCAATGCGCTGCATGGCCCTTTCGGTGAGGATGGCACCATTCAGGGCGTTCTCGAATACCTGCAGATCCCCTATACGCATTCGGGCGTTCTGGCCTCGGCGCTGGCCATGGACAAGGCTCAGGCGAAGATCGTTGCGGCCAATGCCGGAATTCCGGTTGCCGAGGCGAAGGTGATGATGCGCTTCGACATCGGGACGGTACATCCGATTGCTCCGCCCTATGTGGTGAAGCCGGTTCGCGAAGGTTCCAGCTTCGGCGTCGTCATCGTCCGCGAGGATATGGCGCATCCACCCCAATCGTTGCAGTCCAGTGAGTGGCGCTATGGCGATCGGGTCATGGTCGAGCACTACGTTGCGGGGCGCGAGCTAACCTGTGGCGTCATGGGCGACAGGCCGCTTGGTGTGACGGAGATCGTGCCGCAGGGGCATAGCTTCTACGATTACGATTCCAAATATGTCGCCGGTGGTTCGCGGCACGTGCTTCCTGCAGAAATTTCACCGAAAATTTACCAAAAAATACAATCATTGGCACTTAAGGCGCATCAAGCAATCGGGTGCCGAGGGGTTAGTCGATCCGATTTTCGTTTCGATGATCGCCTTTCCGAAGACGGTGAGCTCATCTGGCTGGAGATTAATACCCAGCCTGGGATGACTCCGACGTCGCTGGTGCCTGAAATGGCTGCTCATATGGGTATGGGCTTCGGTGAATTTGTCCGGTGGATGGTGGAGGACGCGTCTTGTTTGCGGTAAGGGGCGATAGGTCAGGGGAGTTTGCGACGCATGCCGCGCATGCCTCTGCGGCTTCCGCGGAAGGTGTGGTTTTGCCGCGTCCGTTGCGGCGCGTCGTGCGCTTTGTCGTCAGCCTCTGCTCGGGGCGAATCGCAATCCCGGCCCATACGGGCAAGGTTTCTCTCGTTGGTTTTTACTCTGCCATTGTTGTTTACGGTGTGGTTGTCGGCGGGCATGGTCCTGCGGTCAATCAGGCGATCACGTCGTTTGCGGGTTTTGCGATCGAGGATGTAAAGGTTTCCGGCAACGAGCAGACCTCGGAGATCGACATTCTTCAGCTTCTTGGTCTCGATGGTTCGACGAGTCTTCTCGGTCTCGATATTGCGGCGGCTCGTCAGTCGCTCACCGAGTTGCCCTGGGTCGAATCGGCAGAGGTTCGCAAGGTGTATCCGTCCCGCGTCGAGGTCGCTCTTCGCGAGCGCAAGGCCTACGGAATCTGGCAGCATGGCACGGAGCTTTCCCTGATCGAGAAGTCCGGCAGCGTGATTGCGCCGCTGCGCGACAACAAGTTTGCAAGCCTGCCGCTTTTCGTGGGGCGTGATGCCGAGACGGCTGCTTCCGAAGTCGAGAAGGAGTTCGCCAGGTTTCCCGAGGTTGCCTCGCGGATCAAAGCCTATGTCCGCGTTGCCGGTCGCCGCTGGGATATCCACCTCGACAACGGTGTCGTGGTGAAGCTTCCGGAAGAAGGGGTTTCAGACGCTCTCGCCCGGCTTTCCCGTCTCGATGCGGAACAGCAGATTCTCTCCCGTGATATAGCGGCCGTCGATTTGCGGCTGCCCGATCGCACAACCGTTCAGCTGACGCCGGAGGCGCAGGAGCGCCGGTTGGCGGCGGTCGAGGAACGTCGCAAGGCACTCAAGAAGGCGGGGCAGAACATATGAATCTGTTCGGAAGCTCCCATTTCGGTCTCCCGCGCATCAAGCCGCTCTCTTCGAAGCGTACCCATGTGGTCTCGGTACTGGATATCGGCTCCAGCAAGGTCGTCTGCATGATCGGCCGGCTCACCCCGCGCAAGGAAAGCTCTGTCCTGCCCGGTCGCACGCATAACGTCGAAATCATCGGTATCGGTCACCAGCGCTCTCGCGGCGTCAAATCCGGGGTGATCGCCGATCTCGATGCCGTCGAAAACGTCGTTCGCCTGGCGGTGGACGCTGCCGAGCGCATGGCCGGGCTGACCGTCGAAAGCCTGATCGTCAACGTTTCTGCCGGCCGCATCGGTTCGGACGTTTATACGGCAACCATCGACCTCGGTGGACAGGAAGTCGAATCGGGCGACCTGCGCAAGGTTCTCGTTGCCGCCGGCCAGCAGTCGCAGGGTTCGGACCGGGCCGTGCTGCATTCTCTGCCGACGGGTTTCTCGCTGGATGGCGAACGTGGAATCCGCGATCCGCTCGGCATGTATGGCGACGCGCTCGGGGTCGACATGCATGTCGTGACGGCGGAGCGCGCCGCGCTTCGGAACCTCGAACTTTGCATCAACCGCGCTCACCTGACGGTCGAGGGCGTTGTTGCAACGCCTTATGCGAGCGGTCTTGCTGCCCTGGTCGACGATGAGGTCGAACTTGGCTGCGCCGCCATCGACATGGGTGGCGGCATGACGACGATCTCCGTCTTCGCCGAGGGCAAGCTGATCCATACCGATGCGATCGCGCTCGGTGGCCATCACGTCACCACCGACGTTGCGCGCGGTCTGTCGACCCGGATCGAAGACGCCGAACGTCTCAAGGTGGTCCATGGTTCCGCCCTTGCGAACGGCGCCGACGAGCGTGATGTGCTTTCCATTCCGCCGATCGGCGAGGATGATCGCGATCAGCCGACCCAGGTGCCGAAGGCGCTGCTGACGCGGATTATTCGCGCCCGCATCGAAGAGACTCTTGAACTTCTGCGTGATCGGATTCAGAAGTCGGGCTTCTCGCCGGTTGTCGGCAAGCGAGTCGTTTTGACGGGTGGCGCAAGCCAGCTGACGGGCCTTCCCGAAGCTGCGCGCCGCATCCTTGCCCGCAACGTGCGAATCGGGCGCCCAATGGGTGTCGCCGGCCTCCCGGCCGCGGCCAAGGGTCCCGCTTTTTCGACCGCTGTCGGATTGATGATTTATCCGCAAGTTGCAGATCAGGAGACCCATGCCGGGCAGGCGGGATTGTTCTCGCCCTTCGGTAACGGCAACAGCCGTATCGCCCGCATGGGCCAATGGCTGAAAGAGAGTTTTTGAGTTCAGTCCGTCGGTCCCGCAAGGCGGGCCGCCGGGCGAAAGAGTTGAAATGACATGGCCGGCGTGGCGATGCGGCCGGAAAGAGAAGGAACTGGTACCATGACCATCAAGCTGCAGAAGCCAGACATTACCGAGCTGAAGCCCAGGATCACCGTGTTCGGTGTCGGGGGCGGCGGCGGCAACGCCGTCAACAACATGATTACCGCGGGCCTACAGGGCGTCGACTTCGTCGTCGCCAACACGGATGCCCAGGCGCTGACCATGACGAAGGCGGAGCGCATCATCCAGCTCGGCGTCAACGTTACGGAAGGCCTCGGCGCCGGTTCGCAGCCGGAAGTCGGCCGCGCTGCCGCCGAAGAGTGCATCGATGAGATCATCGATCACCTGAACGGTACGCACATGTGCTTCGTCACCGCCGGCATGGGCGGCGGCACGGGTACCGGTGCAGCCCCGGTCGTCGCACAGGCAGCCCGCAACAAGGGCATCCTGACGGTCGGAGTGGTCACCAAGCCGTTCCACTTCGAAGGCGCCCGCCGCATGCGGCTCGCCGAACAGGGCATCGAGGAACTTCAGAAGTCCGTCGACACCCTGATCGTCATTCCGAACCAGAACCTCTTCCGCATCGCCAACGACAAGACCACCTTCGCCGACGCCTTCGCGATGGCCGACCAGGTGCTCTACTCCGGCGTTGCATGCATTACCGACCTGATGGTGAAGGAAGGTCTCATCAACCTCGACTTCGCCGACGTCCGCTCGGTCATGCGCGAAATGGGCCGTGCAATGATGGGTACAGGCGAGGCTTCGGGCCAGGGCCGCGCGATGCAGGCCGCGGAGGCAGCAATCGCCAACCCGCTGCTGGACGAAACCTCGATGAAGGGCGCTCAGGGCCTCCTGATCTCCATCACCGGTGGCCGCGACCTCACGCTCTTCGAAGTCGACGAAGCCGCGACCCGTATCCGCGAGGAAGTCGATCCGGATGCGAACATCATCCTCGGCGCGACCTTCGACGAAGCGCTGGAAGGCATCATCCGCGTTTCGGTCGTTGCGACCGGCATCGACCGTGCTGCCCTCGCTTCCAAGGGCTTCGAAGCTGCACCGCTTTCCAAGCCCGTTATGCGTCCTTCCGCGGCCGTTGCTCCGGCTCCGGCCGCATATCAGCCTGCAATGGCGCAGGCACCCAAGACCGTTGACCCGGTCGCCGAAACCATCCGCTCGGCTGAAGCCGAAATGGAGCGTGAACTTGAAATCGCCGTCGCCCGCCAGGCTGCAGCCACACCGGTTCAGCAGCCGGTTGCCGAACCGGAATTCCGTCCGGCCAGCCGCCTGTTCGCAACCCCGGTTGCGGAACCCGCACCGGCTCCGCGCATGGCGGAACCGATGCCTGCCCCGATGGTGAGCCGCCCGGTCGCTCCGATGGCTGCACCGGCCCCGCAGCCGATGGCTTCCGCTCCGCTCCGTCACGAGCCGGTTGTTCCGGTCGCCCGCCAGACGGTCGAGCAGGTCCGCATGCCGAAGGTCGAGGATTTCCCGCCGGTCGTCCGCGCCGAGATGGACCAGCGTGCCGCGCCGGCCGCTCACGACGAGCGCGGTCCGATGGGCCTGCTGAAGCGAATCACCAATTCGCTTGTCGGCCATCAGGAAGGCGAGCAGGTTGCCGCCGACGTTCCGGCGCCTGCTCCGGTCGCACAGCCTCAGCGTCGTCCGCTGTCGGCCGAGGCGAGCCTTTATGCTCCGCGCCGCGGTCAGCTCGACGACCAGGGTCGGCAGGTGCCGGCCGCGCGTGCTGACCATGGCGGTGACGACGAGCTGGAAATCCCGGCCTTCCTGCGTCGCCAGTCGAATTAAGGGCGGCCTTACGAAGCGAATTCGGAGCCCGGGCGAGAGCCCGGGCTTCCTTTGTTTCAGGCTGCAGTTCGCGGTGTAAATTGTCTTTTGTTTTCAAACTCATTGGATCGTAACAATCGGAAACGAACAGTGATTTGGAATGTCGGCGAGCCCGCCGTATGAAAGGATCGACACGTGGACAGGGTGCGCCGTGGGGCGGCTTGTCCGGAGAATGAAAGACCAGTCGCGCCAAGGCGCCGACGGCCGGAAGACAGAGGCAGTATTCATGGCAATCGCATTGCTCGGATTTCAGACGACCATCGCGGCACCGCTTAGCCTGACGGGCATCGGTGTGCATTCCGGGCGGTCGGTGACAATCAATCTTCAGCCTGCGGAAGCCGGCACCGGCATCGTCTTCGTGCGGTTGTTCGAAGACGGTACGCAGGCCGAATACAAGGCGGTTTCCTCGCAGGTCGGCAATACCGATCTTTGCACGGTGCTCGGCACCTCGCCGGCCCGCTCGGTCGCAACCATCGAACATGTCATGGCGGCCATCTACGCGCTCGGCATCGACAATCTCGTGATCGAGGTCGACGGTGCGGAAATGCCGATTATGGACGGCAGCTCCGAAGTTTTCATCGAGGCGATCGAGCAGGTCGGCATCAGCAATCTCGGCGTCAAGCGCCGCTATATCCGGGTCACCAAGCCGGTTCGTATCGAAGCCGGTGCTTCTTGGGCGGAGTTCCGTCCGTATGACGGGACCCGTTTCGAGGTCGAGATCGATTTTACGTCGCCGTTGATCGGTCGGCAGAGCTGGCAGGGCGACCTGACGGCTGCGACCTTCAAGAGCGAATTGTCGCGGGCCCGGACCTTCGGTTTCATGCGGGATGTGGAGCGTCTCTGGGCTGCCGGCTTTGCGCTTGGCTCCTCGCTGGAAAACTCGGTGGTCATTTCTGACGACGATACCGTCATCAATGTCGAGGGGCTTCGCTACGCGGACGAGTTCGTGCGCCACAAGACGCTCGACGCCGTTGGCGACCTTGCTCTTGCCGGTGCGCAGTTCATCGGCTGCTACCGTTCCTATCGCGGCGGCCACAAGCTCAACGCCAATGCATTGAAGGCTCTTCTGGAGAAACGCGACGCTTACGAAGTGGTCGAGGCTCCGGCCCGCAGCCAGCAGGCGAGGGCGCGTGAATTCGTCGCCGTCAATGTTCCGGAATTTGCTCCCTGGTCTGCCTGAGAGGGCGCAGCTTTCCTCGATTTCACAAGGGTTTCGTCGTTTTGTCCCGCCTTCTCCCGAGGGCGGGACGATACGTATTCAGCGCTTGCCGGTCGCTCCGGTCGAAGGTTGCGGACCAATTCCGGGTTTTCCTTCTGGATCGCCACAAAAATGCGTTAAATCGCGATCATTGCGTTGCTCTCCCGCCGCTTTTGTGGCTAGAAACGCCATTTGAAAGCGACGGCTTTTCAAACGGCGCTGCAATCGGGATCTGTCGAATGAGTCATTTAAGGTCGGTCACTGTGAAGAAAGCAGCACGTATTGCCAGCATTTGTGTGATGATGACTGTATCCGGCGGGTTGCTCGCCGCCTGCCAGTCCGATCCCGATATCGACATCACCAAGCTCGGCGTCGATACCGATCCGCCGGAAACCCTCTACAATCAGGGCCTTGCCAACATCAAGGCCGGCAATATGGCCGAAGCGTCGCGCAAGTTCGACGCCGTCGATGCACAGCATCCGTTCTCAGAGCCCGCCCGCAAGTCGCTGGTGATGAGCACCTTCGTGAAATACCGTCTGGCCCGCTACACCGAAGCGGTATCGACGGGCAACCGCTATCTCAATCTCTATCCGAAGTCCGATGACGCCGCCTACGTGCAGTATCTCGTCGGTCTGTCCTACTGGAAACAGATTTCCAACGTCACACAGGACCAGAAGAATTCGGTGAAGACCATCGAGGCGATGCAGAAGGTCGTCGACCAGTATCCCGATTCGGAATATGTCGACGATGCGCAGGCGAAGATCCGCTTCGCGCGCGACCAGCTCGCCGGCAAGGAGATGCAGGTCGGCCGTTATTATCTCGAGCGCAAGGAATATCTGGCCTCGATCTCCCGTTTCCGTACGGTCGTCGAAAAATATCCGAACACGAACCAGATCGAGGAAGCGCTGGCGCGCCTCGTCGAGGCCTATTACGCGATGGGCGTCGTGCAGGAAGCGCAGACCGCCGCGGCCGTTCTTGGCCACAACTATCCGGACAGCCAGTGGTACGCCGATTCCTACAAGCTGCTGCAGAGCGGCGGTCTGGAACCGCGCGAGAACGCGGGCTCGTGGATTTCGCGCGCCGGCAAGAAGCTCCTGCTCGGGAGCTGAGACACCCGCCATCCAGGTGAGATGAGGCATCCATGCTGGTCCAGTTGTCGATCCGCGATATCGTTCTGATCGAGCGGCTGGATCTTGCCTTCGAGGCGGGGCTGTCGGTTCTGACCGGCGAGACCGGCGCCGGCAAGTCCATCCTGCTCGACAGTCTTTCGCTTGCGCTCGGCGGGCGCGGCGATGGCTCCCTGGTGCGCCATGGCGAGGAGAAGGGGCAGGTCACCGCCGTCTTCGACGTCGAGGGCGATCATCCCGCCCGAACGCTCCTGCGCGGCAATGGCGTGGACGATGACGGCGATCTCATCTTTCGGCGTATCCAGTCGGCGGACGGTCGTACGCGCGCCTACATAAACGACCAGCCGGTTTCCGTGCAGCTGATGCGGCAGGCGGGGCAGTTGCTCGTCGAAATCCACGGACAGCATGACGACCGGGCGTTGGTCGACACCGATGCGCACCGGATGCTGCTCGATGCCTTTGCCGGGCTTTCCGACGATGTCGTCACCCTTGGCGACGCCTATCGTCGTTGGCGCGAGGCGGACCGGGTGCTGAAGGCGCACCGGGCTCGTGTCGAGGCCGCCGCCCGCGAGGCGGATTACTTGCGGGCTTCTGTCGAGGAACTCGAAAAGCTTGCCCCGGTGGATGGCGAGGAGGACGCGCTCGCCGAACGCCGCACGATCATGCAGAAGTCCGAGCGAATCGCCAGCGACATCTCGGAAGCGTCCGAGTTCCTGAACGGCCATGCCTCTCCCGTACCGCTGATCGCATCTCTGGTCCGCAGGCTGGAGCGCAAGAGCCATGAAGCGCCGGGCCTTCTGGAAGACACGGTTCAATTGCTCGACGCTGCGCTCGATCACCTTTCCAACGCTCAGATGGAGGTCGAGGCTGCGCTTAGACGTACCGAATTCGATCCCCATGAACTGGAGCGTGTCGAAGAAAGGCTTTTCGCCCTGAGGGCCGCGGGCCGGAAATATTCGGTATCCGTTGCTGACCTGCCGGCGCTGGCGGAAAAGATGGTAGGCGACCTTGCCGAACTGGATGCCGGCGAGGAGCGCCTCGGCGAGCTTGAGGCCGCCGTGGCGGCGGCGCGGGCGCATTACGATCATCTCGCGGTCGCCTTGTCCGACAAGCGCCGCAACGCCGCATCGGCGCTTTCCGAGGCGGTGATGGCGGAGTTGCCGGCGCTGAAGCTGGAGCGCGCCCGTTTCATGGTGGAAGTCGCGACCGATGCCGCTGCTGCGACCGCCGAGGGGATCGATACCGTCGAGTTCCACGTCCAGACGAACCCCGGAACCAGGCCCGGACCGATCATGAAGGTTGCCTCGGGCGGCGAACTCTCTCGCTTCCTGCTGGCGCTGAAGGTGGCGCTTGCCGATCGCGGTTCGGCGCCGACCCTGGTCTTCGACGAGATCGATACGGGCGTCGGCGGCGCGGTTGCCGATGCCATCGGTCAACGGCTGAAACGGCTTTCGGCAAAGGTGCAGGTTCTTTCCGTCACGCATGCGCCGCAGGTTGCTGCACGTGCCGGGACCCATCTGCTGATCTCCAAGGGGCCGACCGGTGAGGCGGGCGACAAGATCGCCACGCGGGTTGCGACCATGGAGCCGGAGCGGCGCCGGGAGGAGATTGCCCGCATGCTGGCAGGTGCCTCGATCACGGACGAGGCAAGGGCCGCTGCCGCCAAGCTTCTTGCTGGCGAGGGCTGACGGCCTGATCTGTTCCGATGCAAGGCGCAGATTGCTTTATCTGCCGAAACCTGTTTCCCTCGGGGCACGATGACAGGCGTTTTTGCGACCTACTGGGCTGAAATCCTTGCCGTTCTTTCCATTGTGCTGGGGACGGTGGCCGCCGTGCATGCCGCGATGACCAAGCGGGATGTCCGCTCAGCCATCGGCTGGGTTGGCATTATCCTTCTTTCTCCTCTGATCGGAACGCTGATCTATGCGGTCGCCGGCATCAACCGGGTGCGCCGCAAATCGCTGATTTCTCGCCGCACGCGGCGTTTCGAGGAACTCTGGAAGCGGCTTTCCGAATACGGCGTGCCGCGCGAGGCCATCACCCGGGATTTCGGTAGCCGCATGGGGGCGCTGAAATCGCTTGGCGATACCGTCGGCCATCATGCGCTCCTGTCCGGCAATCGGATCGAAGTTCTGGGCTCAGGCCGCGAGACTTACGCGGCGCTCTGCGCGGCGATCGACGGGGCCGAGAGGAGCGTCATCCTGGAGACCTATATCTTCGACCGTGACCGGATCGGGAAACGGGTCGCCGATTGTCTTGCGGCAGCGGTCGGGCGCGGTGTCGAGGTTCGGGTGCTGGTCGACGCCGTCGGCGCCCGTTACAGCGTCCCGAGTATCCTCGGTTACCTCAGGGAGCGCGGAGTTCCCGTCGCCGCGTTCAACGGCAAGGTCATCGTCGGCATGCGGCTGCCCTATGCGAACCTGCGCACCCACCGCAAGATCATGGTGGTCGACGGCAAGGTCGCCTTCATGGGCGGCATGAATATCCGTGCCGCCTTCGATGGCGAGGATGCCGCGCGCGACACCCATTTCAGGGTCACGGGGCCGATCGTGTCTGACATCTTCGCCGTGGCGGCGGAAGACCTGCACTTCGAGACTGGCGAGGTGCTGACGGGCGTCGCGTGGCAGTTGGCGGTCGATGATGCCGTGCCGGGTGGACCGGCTTTCGCGCGGACCGTGATATCCGGTCCGGACAGCCACATCGAAACCAATCACAAGATCCTGATGGGCGCCTTTTCCGTCGCGGAAAAATCGATCCGCATTATGTCGCCCTATTTTCTGCCTGATAACATCCTGCTTGCGGCTCTCGTCACGGCGGCGCGGCGCGGCGTGTTGGTCGAAATCGTCGTGCCTTCACAGAACAATCTGGCGATCGTCAGTCATGCGATGACCTCGCAGTTCGGGCAGATCCTCAAGGACGGCTGTCGAATCTATCGTGCTCCGGGGCCGTTCGACCATTCGAAACTGCTGACGGTGGACGGCCAATGGTCCTTCATCGGTTCCTCGAATCTCGATTCGCGCTCCCTGCGGTTGAACTTCGAGATCGACATGGAGGTCTTCGATCGGGACTTTGCCGCAGCCATCAATGCCCGTATCGATGCGGCGCTGGACGGCGCGGAATCACTTTCCTTCGAAGTCCTGGGATCACGACCGTTCCTGCTGCGTTTCTTCGATCGTATTCTCTGGCTCGGTTCTCCCTATCTCTGAGGCAGATGTCGGAGGTTCTGAAAAACTGCGGAAATTTGCCGCTGCCGTGTATTTGCTGTTGCGGTGCGGTATCCCGCATTTCACATTGGGGCCGTAAGCGCCGGGCAACGGTGCCAACGTCCGGTCGCCTCGGTCAGGCAGGACCGGGCATCGTGCCCGACAGTCGCATGGTAACGAGATGACGAAGACCAAAGGCAATCTCGCCAGGACAATGCTCGCTTCGATCCGCAATCGCGCAAACCGGGCGGTTGTTCGGCCTTTCGACGCGCGGGACGGGTCGCTGGTGGTCGCCTCCTACAACGTTCACAAATGCGTCGGCACCGACGGACGCTTCAATCCCGAGCGGATCATCGAGGTTATCAGCGAGATTGACCCGGACGTGATCGCGCTGCAGGAGGCCGACCAGCGTTTCGGCGAAAGGTCTGGCCTTCTCGATCTGCCGCGGCTTCGGCTGGAGACGGGTCTGATGCCTGTCCCGGTCCTGTCGAAACCGAAATCCCATGGCTGGCGCGGCAATGTGCTGCTGTTCAAGGAGGGGGTGGTCCGGGACGTGCATCAGGTGGCGCTGCCGGGGCTGGAGCCGCGGGGCGCGCTCGTCGCGGAGATCGATCTCGCGCGGGGCGAGGGATTGCGGGTGATTGCCGCGCATCTCGGCCTTCTGCGCTGGGCGCGCCGCCAGCAGGCGGACGTCATCCTCGATATCATGGACGGCCGGGAGGAGCGGCCGACCCTGCTGATGGGCGATTTCAACGAATGGCGGCTTGGCCCGGGTTCGGCGCTCACCCGCCTCGAATCGGTGTTCGGTCCGCTGCCGCCGGCGATCCCGAGTTTTCCCGCCCGGCTGCCGGTGCTTTCCCTTGACCGGATCATGGCGAATCGCGCCGGCCTCATTGCCGAGCTTGCCGTGCACGACACGCCGCTTGCCCGTCTGGCGTCTGACCACCTGCCGCTGACCGCGCGGCTCGATCTCGACGGGGTGTGACGCCCCCGCTTTTCATTCCGTCAATTTAGGCTAATACCGAAGGCGTCAATTTTCGGAGCATGGCCATGGCAAAGGATATCGTCGCAGTCGCTGATCTGACCGAGGAGCAGGCCGTTGCCGAACTGGCGCGACTGTCTGCGGAAATCGCCCGCCACGATGCTCTCTATCACGGCAAGGACCAGCCGGAGATTTCCGACGCCGATTACGATGCGCTGAAGCGGCGGAACGATGCCATCGAGGCCCGTTTTCCCGCACTCGTGCGTGCCGACAGCCCATCGAGGCGGGTGGGTGCCACGCCGCTGGCGACCTTTGCGCCGATCGTCCATGCCCGTCCGATGCTGTCGCTCGACAACACCTTTTCCGACGAGGATGTCGCCGATTTCATCGCTTCCGTCTACCGCTTCCTCGGGCGGCTGCCGGACAATTCCATCGCGTTCACCGCCGAGCCGAAAATCGACGGTCTCTCCATGTCGATCCGCTACGAAGGCGGCCGGCTCGTAACGGCCGCAACCCGCGGGGACGGCACCACGGGTGAGAATGTCACCGCAAATATTCTTACCATCAGGGAAATCCCGCGCCAATTGCCGCCGGATGCGCCAGATGTCGTTGAGGTGCGCGGCGAGGTCTACATGGCAAAGAGCGATTTCCTGGCGCTCAACGCGCAGATGGAGGCAGAAGGCAAGCAGACCTACGTCAATCCACGCAACACGGCTTCCGGTTCTCTTCGCCAGCTCGACCCGAAGGTGACGGAGAGCCGCAAACTGAAATTCTTCGCCTATGCCTGGGGCGACATGTCCGCCATGCCGGCCGACACGCAGATGGGCATGGTCGAGATGTTCCGCATGTGGGGTTTCCCGGTCAATCCGCTGATGAGGCGGCTTCATTCGACGGAGGAGATTCTTGCGCATTACCGGGAGATCGGCCTGATGCGCGCCGATCTCGACTACGATATCGATGGTGTCGTCTACAAGGTCGACCGGCTGGACCTGCAGGAGCGGCTGGGCTTCCGGTCGCGTTCGCCCCGGTGGGCGACGGCGCACAAGTTTCCGGCCGAGCAGGCCTTCACCACGGTCGAGAACATCGAGATCCAGGTCGGACGCACCGGCGCGCTTACGCCCGTTGCCCGGCTGGAGCCGATTACGGTGGGTGGCGTCGTGGTGACCAACGCGACGCTGCACAATGAGGATTATATCAAGGGCATCGGCAATTCCGGCGAGCGCATCCGTCCGGACGACCATGATATCCGTATCGGCGACACCGTCATCGTCCAACGTGCGGGAGACGTTATTCCGCAGGTCCTCGACATCGTGCCGGAAAAGAGGCCCGTAGGGGCCGTGCCTTATGCCTTCCCCAAGACATGTCCGGTCTGCGGCAGCCATGCCGTGCGCGAGCTGAACGAGAAGACCGGGAAGCTCGATTCCGTTACCCGCTGCACCGGTGGCTTCGTCTGCTCTGCGCAGGCGAAGGAGCACATAAAGCATTTCGTCTCGCGCAATGCCTTCGACATTGAGGGATTGGGGACGAAGCAGGTCGATTTCTTCTTCGAGAGCGAGGACCCGGCGATCCAGATCCGCACGGCGCCCGATATCTTCACGTTGCGCAGCCGGCAGGAGGCTTCACCGCTTACCAAGCTCGAAAACATCGAAGGCTTCGGCCGTGTGAGCGTGCGCAAGCTGTTCGATGCCATCGATGCGCGCCGCGAGATCGCGCTTCACAGGCTGATCTTCGCGCTCGGTATTCGCCATGTGGGCGAGACCACCGCCAAGCTTCTCGCCCGTTCCTACGGGTCCTATTCTGCCTTTGCCGAGGGCATGACGGCCGCGGCTCCGATGCATGGCGATGCCTGGAACGAACTCAATGCCATCGATGGTATCGGCGAGGTCGTCGCCGCCTCGATCGTCGAGTTCTTCAAGGAGCCACGCAACATGACGGTCGTCGAGCGGCTCCTGCAGGAGGTTCGGCCGCTCGATGCGGAAGCGCCTGCCACGAGCGGCAGCCCCGTTGCCGGCAAGACCGTTGTCTTCACCGGCTCGCTCGAAAAGTTCACGCGCGACGAAGCGAAGGCGAGGGCGGAGAGTCTGGGTGCAAAGGTGGCGGGTTCTGTTTCGAAGAAGACGGACTACGTGGTGGCCGGGCCCGGCGCCGGGTCCAAGCTCGACAAGGCCCGCGAGCTCGGCGTGACCGTCATGGACGAGGACGAGTGGTTGGCCCTGATCGGCGGTTGAACCCCGCCGCGTAGACACACGTTCCGCATTGCGCATGACCGGAAAAACAGGTGGAATAACTCAAAAGGATAAATTGCGTTACCCCCTCGAAATATAGGTCAATTGACGCTGAAAACGATGGGCCGGCTGGGGAGCCTGGGGGCGTCGAGACACCCCCCGTCGTTTGGTTCCGGACGAATGGACCACGGCGCTATGCGGCTTGTTGTGATAAATGATGTGTCGGTTGTTTTGGGAGGCGCGACAAAGGTCGCGATGCAATGCGTCGAGGCGGGTATAGCCGCCGGGATGAATTGTACGGTCCTTGTCGGAGACGACGGCGAAGGCGTGCGGACGCGCTTTCCCGAGGCGACGGTCGTCGCCCTCGGAGAGAGGCCGCTGCGCGATGGCGTCCGGGCGCGCGACGTCATTGACCGGAACTACAATATCCGCGCCTACGCCATGCTGGACCGCTTGCTGTCTGCAAGCGACGAGGAGACCGTGGTTCATGTCCACGGCTGGTCCCAGATCCTTTCCCCTTCCATCTTTCACGCCCTTGCCCGCCATCGCGTCCGGGTGATCGTGACCGCGCATGATTTCTTTCTCACCTGTCCGAACGGCGGCCGCCTGAATTTCCGCACCGGCGAGGTCTGTGAATACGAACCGATGTCGCCGTCCTGCCTTTCCAGCAATTGCGACAAGCGCAGCTACCTGCACAAATTGTGGCGCGTCGGCCGAATGCTGACCCAGCGTTCCGCCGGAGAGGCGTTCTGGAACGGGGTGGAGGTGATCCTTGCCCATGAGAACATGGAGAGACATCTCGGGGGCGGTCTGCTGCGGCATTTCCAGACGCTGCGCACTCCCTGCAAGCCGCTGACCGCCGGGCCGGTCAGAGCCTGGCACAACGACCGGGCGCTGTTTCTCGGTCGCATGACCTGGGAGAAAGGCGTGCGCACGCTGGCGGAAGCGCTGAACAGAAGCGGCCGGACCGCGACCCTGATCGGGCGCGGGCCATTGCTCGAAGAGATCCAGAATGCCTTGCCTCACTGTTACGTGCCTGGCTGGCTGGAGGACAGCGAGGTCGATCGGCTCGCCTCCGGAGCACGGTTCTTCATCATGCCCTCGCGGATGCCGGAACCCTATGGCCTGGTGGCTGCCGAGGCGATGATGAGCGGTATTCCGGTGATCGTCAGCAGCAATGCCCTGATCGCCGACGAGGTGGCGCGCAACAGCGCCGGGCTGGTCTTCGAGAGCGGCAATGCCGCATCGCTCGCCGAGAATATCGCGATGATGGACAGCGCCACCCTCGTGCGCCGCCTGAGCGAGGGAGCCTATGAATATGGCAAGCGGATTGCCCCGTCGGATGACGAATGGCGGCGCCGGCTCATCGAGATCTATCAGGGGGGCGTGTTCGCGGATGTGACGGGGGAGGAGACCGGCGTCATGCCCGAGGCAATGCGGGCAATCCACTGATCTATCGGCAATGCTGCGCCTCCGGGTGAGGCGGATCAGGCAAAGTTGTGAAGGCGCAGCGGGGAGGCAGGGAAACGATGGCAAGGGCTTTGGTCACCGGCGGTGCCGGTTTCGTTGGACGTCATATCTGCACCAGGCTTCTGGATGAGGGGATGGATGTCGTGTGCGTGGACAGCCTTGCCCCGGCAACCGGCGCCCTTCGCCCCGAGCGCTGGCCCTTTCCGCCGAAGGGCGACTTCACCTTCGTCCCCCAGGATTGTCGCGATTATTTCGCCCGTTCTGCCGAGCGTTTCGATTATGTCTATCATCTTGCCGCAATGGTCGGCGGAAGGCTCATGATGGAGACGCAGGCGCTTTGCGTTGCCGAGGACCTCTCCATCGACGCGCAGATGTGGAAGTGGGCGGCGGAAACCCGACCCGGCTGCGTTGTGTTCTTCAGCTCCAGTGCCGCCTATCCGGTCGCGCTGCAGCGCCCGGCCGGACATGTCATGCTGCGCGAAGACATGATTTCGTTCGAAAATGGGCTCGGCGTGCCGGATCTCAGTTACGGATGGGCGAAGCTTACGGGCGAGTTCCTGATGAAACTCTATGTCGAGCGCTATGGCGGGCGCGCAGTCGCCTATCGCCCGTTCAGCGGCTATGGCGAGGATCAGGATCTCGCCTATCCCTTTCCAGCGATATGCAAGCGGCTGATGGAAGAAAAAGGGCGGGACGAGGTGTTCGTCTGGGGTTCCGGCCGGCAATGCCGGGACTTCATCCATATCTCGGATTGCGTGGATTTCATCTGGCGAACCGTTGACCGGCTGCCTTCAGGGGCAAGCCTCAATCTGTCGACGGGTGTCGCCACTTCGTTCATCGCACTGGCCGAGGACGTGGCACTTCAGATCGGATGGCAGCCAAAGGTTTCCGGTCTTTCCGACAAGCCGGAGGGCGTCTTCTTTCGCTGTGGCGATACCGGCTTGCAGTCCGAATACGGACTTTCACCGTCGATCGGCCTCAGGGATGGCATCGCGCGCATGCTGGAGCATCTGAGGTTTGCCGCCGGAAAGGCAGCGTGAGCCCGAACGCAAGGGGACGGGCTCACCGGGTCTTCAGCCGTTCGGTCGGCTTTTCTTTTTCGGCTTGCGGTCGGGGCCGCTTCCGGTGCGGTCGTCAAAACCGCGATCCTTGAACTTGCCGCCGGGCTTTCCCTGCTTGCCAGCCCAGTCGCTCTTGGCGGGCTTATCCCAATTGCGATTGTCGCCGGCACCGGCGGCCTTCGGCTTTTTACCGAAGGGTTTCTTGCCGAAGTCGCGGTCGCTTTCGGGCTTGCGGGCAGGTGCATCGCCCCAAACCTCGGCATCGGCCTTTACCATGTCGTCGTCGAAGCGACGCTTGCCGGCGGGCTTGTCACCGTAAGGCTTCCTGTCGCCGAAGCCGCGCTTTTCGCCATAGTTTTTCTTGTGGCCGAATTCGCTCTTCTCGCGGAAGGAGCGTTCCTTCGGCGATGCATTGAAGTCCGGGATACCGTCGAGCGGCTTGACGCTGATGCCGCGGTCGATGGTCTTGTTGGGGCCGAGCGCCGCGAGGAAATGGTCTGCGCTGTCGGAGGCGATTTCGACGAAGGTTTCCTCCGGCTGCATCTTGATCGCGCCGATATCCGCCTTGGAGATCTGGCCGTGGCGGCAGAGCATGGGGATCAGCCAACGCGGTTCGGCGTTCTGGCGCCGGCCGACCGATAGCGAGAACCAGACGCTCGGGCCGAAGTTTTCACGCGGACGCAACTCGCTGCGTTCCGTGCGCGGCGTGTCCTGCCCGTCGCGTTCGCGGCGCTTGCGCTCGGGAGCCACGGAGACGTCGATCAGGTCTTCCGGTGCGGAGCGGCCGTTGCGGTAGAGCCGGACGAAAGCGGCAGCCACCTGTTCGGCGCCATGCTTTGCCAGCAATTCGCCGATGGTGGCTGCTTCGTCTTCCGTCGCCTTGTCGAGGAAAAGCGGATCGGCGAGAAGGCGTTCATCGTCGCGCCGGATGACTTCGTCGGCCGACGGCGGCTTGGCCCAGTTCGCGGCGATCTTGGCGTTGTCCAGCAGGCGCTCCGCCTTGCGGCGATTGCTGGCCGGCACGATCAGGGCGGAGACGCCCTTGTTGCCGGCGCGGCCGGTGCGGCCGCTGCGGTGAAGAAGGGTTTCCGGATTGCTCGGCAGGTCGGCATGGATGACCAGTTCCAGGCCGGGCAGGTCGATGCCGCGGGCGGCGACGTCGGTTGCTATGCAGACCCGGGCGCGGCCGTCGCGCATCGCCTGAAGCGCGTGGGTGCGTTCGTTCTGGCTAAGCTCGCCCGAAAGCGCAACGACGGAGAAGCCGCGATTATGCAGCCGGGACGTCAGGTGATTGACCGCCGCACGGGTCGAGCAGAACACGATGGCGTTACGCGCCTCGTAATAGCGCAGCACGTTGATAATCGCGTTTTCCTTGTCGGAGGGCACGACGACGAGCGCGCGGTAGTCGATATCGACATGCTGCTTCTTTTCGCCGGCGGTGGCGATGCGCTTCGCGTCGCGCTGGTAGTTGCGGGCGAGATCAGCGATCGACTTCGGCACGGTCGCCGAAAACATCAGCGTCCGGCGATCCTCCGGCGCAGATTCGAGAATAAACTCCAGATCCTCGCGGAAGCCGAGATCGAGCATCTCGTCGGCTTCATCCAGCACCACGGCGCGGATGCCGGACAGATCGAGCGAATTGCGGGTGATATGGTCGCGAAGGCGACCCGGCGTGCCGACGACGATGTGGGCGCCGCGTTCGAGCGCGCGCCGTTCATTGCGAATGTCCATGCCGCCGACACAGGAGGCGATCGTCGCGCCGGTCATCTCGTAGAGCCATTCGAGTTCCCGCTTGACCTGCAGCGCCAGTTCGCGCGTCGGAGCGATGGCGAGCGCAAGCGGCGTTGCGGCGCGGCCGAAGCGGGTCTCGCCGCTGAGAAGAGTGGTGGCAAGCGCCAGCCCGAAGGCGACTGTCTTGCCGGACCCCGTCTGGGCCGAAACCAGGGCATCGGCGCCGGCAAGCTCCGGGTCCAGCATCGCCTGCTGAACCGGGGTGAGGGTGGCATAGCCGCGTTTCGACAATGCCTCGGCGATCGGCGGCGCGATGCCGTCAAATTCTGTCATAGAACCGTCTTTCGAACGTAAGTGTTGCGCATCCCGGCCGATGCGTTTCGGGCGCGTTCACGCGCCGCATCCGCCAGGGGCGGGCCGGATTTCAGCCGTTCCTATAAGGCATTGGCCCGGATGTACAGGGGGAACGGGCTATAAAAGCGTCCGAGACGCCACCCAAGGCCTGCATTTGCAGAATTGGAAGCGGATCGAGTTGCCCGAATCCTTGTCGCAGCCTATGCCAGTCGGATGCAGTATTCATCGCCCCTTGCCGGGAAAGCCATCGCCATCGATTTCGAGACCGCGAACGAAGAGCGCGGCAGTGCTTGTTCGGTCGGGCTCGCCTTCATCGAGAACGGCGAGGTCGTACGGGTGGAAGAGCGGCTCATCAGGCCGAAAACCATGCGCTTCTCGCCATTCAACGTCGCCATTCACGGCATTCGGCCGGAAGACGTGAAGGATGCCGGCGAGTTCCCTGAAGTGATGGAGGAATTCGCCGACGATTTTGAGGGGGCGCTGATGATCGCGCACAACGCCGCTTTCGACTTTTCCGTCTGGCGCGCCGCGCTCGATGCCTATCGTCAACCCTATCCGGAGCTTTCCTATATCTGTAGTGTCAAGCTGTCGCAGCGCGTCTGGCCGGAACTCGGTTCGCACCGCCTGAACGTGCTCGCCGCACATCTCGGCCTGACCTTTTCCCACCACAATGCCGCGGAGGACGCCCATGTCTGCGCGCTTGCCGCGATCGCCATGGCCAGACAGGCGCGTGCGGCTGGAATCAGGGAGCTCGCGGCAAGCCTCGGTATCGCACCGGGGCGGCTTTACCGCGGGGGCTACGAGGCATGTTCCGTTCGCCGCAGGCCGAAAGCCGCTTCCGTCTTGTAAGGCCGTGTGCCACGCTTATCTCAATTGTGTGTCACGACCGGAGGTTTCCATGTCGCTCAGATCCCATATTCTTGCCGTTGGCATCCTGCATTCGGCCCTTGCCTCTCCCGCCTCCGCCGAAGTGGTCGGCAAGGTCGGCGTCGACTGGGTTGGCAACGATATCGTCGTGGAGGCGGTTACCGATCCCAAGATCAAAGGGGTGACCTGTCACGTCACCTATTTCGACCGTTCGATCATCGACCGTCTGTCGAAGGGCAATTGGTTCGAGGACCCCTCGAACAACTCGATCGCCTGCCGCCAGACCGGGCCGATCGAGATCGGCGACATCGACTTGTCGAAGGATGGCGAGGAAGTGTTTCGGGAGGGCATGTCCCTCATCTGGAAACAGCTCGTGGTCAACCGAATTTACGACAAGGCCAATGACACGCTGATCTATCTCATCCATTCGCGTCAGGTTGTCGACGGTTCCGCCAAGATGGCGATTTCGACGGTGCCCTTGTTCAACGAACCCGTCACCTGGACCAAAGGTAAACCGCAATAACCCCTAATTTCGATGGGATCGGTATGATTGTGCCAAAAATGGTCGATTTAAAAGACGATTGAACCGGCTTTTTGTGAGCGGCGTCACTTCCGTTTACTTGAGCAGTTTGCAAAAGTTCTGGCGGCATTGGCGGACGGTCGTGTCACCCCATTTTTCGGCCGTTGTCTGTTCATGTCTTGCCAGACCGCGGGGGTGCGCCTCTCGGACTCCAGTTGAGAAGCTGCGTTTCGGATGATCTTCATCCCGGAACGCAGCTTTTTTCGTTTCAGCTTCCGCAACGAAATCCCCCGCAACGATTGAAGAACTGGCGGAACTCCGAAAAGGGTGGCGCAAGAAAACACCCGCAGTTCCGGAGGCCGGGACTGCGGGCGAGGGAAGAGCCTCCAGGCACATCGCGCAAGAGTGTGCAGCGGTTTCGCGATGGCGACGGCCACACGATGCGAGCCGCGGGACAGCGGCGCGCATCAGGCCGACGGTCAGGCCGCCTGGGCGAGTTCGTCGGCGATGACGGTGTCGAGGTTGAGGAAGCAGACCATCGACTTTTCCAGGGCGACGATGCCGCGGCAGAAGGCGCGCTGTTCTTCCGGAATGATTTCCGGAGCGGGCTGCAGGTCCTCGGCCTTGATTGTCATCATGTCGGAAACCTGCTCGACCAGCAGGCCGACCAGCTTGCCGGCGATGTCGGTGACGATGATGGCGGCGCGCTCGGACGGTTCCGTCATCTTCATGCCGAGGCGGCAGGCCATGTCGATGACCGGGATCACTGCGCCGCGCAGATTGATGAGGCCGAGCACGTAAGGCGGGGTGTGGGGCATCGGGGTCACAGGCGCCCAACCGCGAATTTCGCGGATCGCCATGATATCGATGCAGAATTCCTGGTCGCCCAGGTGAAAGGATACGATTTCGAGGTAGGCCCCGGACTGCTTGATGGCATTGCTCATGGTCAGAACTCTTCCCAGTTTTCGGCGGCCGCGGTCTGGCTGGATGCGGCGGTGCTGCGGTTGAATGTCCCCGCGACCCTGGCGACCAGATTGCGCGCGGGGGACGGTTGCGGAACCGCGGCGGCGGTGACCGTCGCGGGCTTGGCGGAAACGAGGCTCGCCTCTCCGCCCATGTTGAACTGGCTGACGAGACGCGAAAGGTTTTCCGCGTCGCCGGCAAGCGTGTGGCTGGCTGCATTGGTCTGTTCGACCATGGCGGCGTTCTGCTGGGTCACCTGGTCCATCTGGCTGACGGCGGAGTTGATCTCGCTCAGACCCACCGACTGTTCGCGGGCGGAGGTGAAGATAGCCTTCACATGCTCGTTGATGCGGTGCACGTCCTCGCCGATCCGATGCAGGGCTTGGCCCGTTGCCGTCACCAGTTCGACACCGGTCTTGACCTCGGTGCTCGACCGGCCGACGAGGTTCTTGATGTCGCGGGCGGCCTCGGCCGCACGGCCGGCCAGCGCGCGAACCTCCTGTGCCACGACGGCGAAACCCTTGCCGGCATCACCGGCACGAGCTGCCTCGACGCCGGCGTTCAGCGCCAGAAGGTTCGTCTGGAAGGCGATTTCATCGACCACATTGATGATCTTGCCGATCTCGCCGGTCGCATCCTCGATGCGCTCCATGGCGGCCATGGCGTCGTTGACGACGGCGCCGGATTTTTCCGCATAGTCCTTGGCGTGGTCGACCATCTGGCTCGCCTCTTCGGCGCGTTCGGTGGCGTTGTGAACGGTGGAGGTGATTTCGTCGAGAGCCGCGGAGGTCTGTTCGAGCGAAGCCGCCTGTTGCTCGGTGCGCCGGGCGAGATCGTCAGCGGCGCTGCGCATCTGCTGGCTGTTTGCCCGGATCGACGCACTGTTGGCCGCAATCTCGGACATCACGCGCTGGAGATGGCTGGCCACCTGGTTGAAGTCGAGGCGCAGGCGGTCGAGATCGCCATGGAAGGGTTCGCCGATGCTAACGGAAAGATCGCCTTCGGACAGCCGGTTGAGGCCAAGGGCGAGCTGGTCCACGGCCTGCTTGATCGCGCGGCTGTCGGACGCCATTGCCGCTGCGCGGCTTTCGCGCTCGGCATCGTTCTGCTTCCGGGTCTGTTCGGCGGATGTCTCAAGTTCCTGCTTGTCGATCGCCGCCTTGCGGAAGACGTCGGCCGCGCGGGCCATGTCCCCGATCTCGTCCCTGCGCTCGACCGCATCCACCGCGGTTGTCAGGTCGCCGTCGACGATGCGCTGCATCGCGCCGCGTACCGCGCGAATTCCATTGACGATGGCATTGCCGTGCACGATCTGCAGCGTGCAAACGCTGAGAAAGGCCAAAAGCCCGAGGATAAGCTGGCTGTGAAGGGAGGAGCTTGTCCGTTCGGTCGCCTGCGCGACACGATCCTCAACCGCGTTGGCGGTTGCCTCCGACAGATCGTCGAGCGTCTTGCCGAGGCGTTCCCCCGCTTCGTCGATCACATCGTCGATGTGGGCATAAGCCTCTTCCGCCGCCCCGTTTTCGACCAGTTGCTTGAGGTCGACGGAGATGGCCTGGACGAGCGCTGTCCTGTCCTTGTCGTAGTTCGAAACAAGCGCCGCGTTGCCCGTGGCCTCGGCGACGGATTTCAAGGTGGCCGCGCCATCCGCGAGGACTGCCGAGGCCTGCGCAATGATTTCCATCCGCTCCGGCTGAACAGTACGCTCGCCGCGATCGATGATGGTGTCCATTGCCGCAAGGGTCAGATGCGTATTCGCGAGCCGCATCTCGTTGAGGCGCTCGAGGTCGGCCGAAAGAGCGACTGAGCGCCGCAAGGCCGTGTCGACGCTGGTGTTTTCCCACCAGCCGACGGCCAGCATAGAACCTATCCCAAAAACCGCCGCTGCGCCGAGCGTCATCAAACGCTGGCGAACCGACAGGCGTGTTCCCGATATGAACTCCAGCATGCGCCTCCCCGAAATCCGGCTGTCGCGGATCGGTTTCGTCCGCGATGTCGTTCCTGCATGCTGAGACCCGAGGAGGAGATTGCATATCCCGGTGGACGTGATGTCCGAATGACCTGAGCAGTCATCTCGCGAACCCGAAGATTCGCCAATATTAGTTAAACAACGCCTAATGTGGCGGCCCTTGCCGGTGATTTCCGGCTGAAAGGCCTGATTTCACGGTCGGTCCCGGTTCAGGTGGCGGAGATCGCCCGTCGATAGACGTGCCACGTCGCGTGCCCGAGAACGGGCAAGACAACGAACAGTCCCAGAAAAGCCGGCAGCATTGCAAGAATCGCCGAAACCGCGATGATCGCGCCGAAGCCGAGCATGGGGAGCGGGTTCTCCAATACGACCCGGGCGCTGGTTATCATTGCTGTGACGAAGTCGAGGTCGTAATCCAGCAGCAAAGGCATGGAAATGACTGTCGCGGCGAAGAGAACGGTTGCAAGCACCGCGCCGACGGCCGTGCCCACGATCAGGAAGAGGAGACCTTCGGGTGTCGTGGTCACAAGGGTGAAGAATGCGCCGAGTTCAGCGGGTATCTTGAAACCGAGGAAAAGGGCGAGAAGCAATCTCACCTGGTAGATCCAGATCCAGAAGATGAACAGAACGGCGAAGGCCATCCAGGAAAGCTGGCGTTCGCGCTGGCGGAAAACTTCGGCCAGGACGCCGCGCCATGTGACGGGTTCGTGTCGGTGGTGGCGCCGGCTGATCTCGTAGAGGCCGACGGCAACGAAGGGCCCGATCAGCGGAAAGCCGATCGCCACGGGTATTATCATCCAGGGCATGTGATAATAGACCAGCATCGCCAGAATGAAGGCGCCGCCAAGCGCATAGATGCCGCCGAAGAACAGCCCGAACACGGGATAACGGCGGAAATCGTCGATACCCTGCCGTAGCGCTGCCTGCACGTCACCGACTGTCAGCCGGTTGATCCGCAGCTTCGTCTGAGGAACCGCCTGTAATGTCTGCTCTCCCATTCGCCCCTCCCAAGACTCACGGTCGCCACAGCGATCACGTGGTGAGCCTCGCAGGTTCCGCGCTCCATTTCACCCATTTTCTGCAAGCCGGCCGAGAAACTTTGTGCTTTCGCACGGGGCGGAGGAATATTATAAACCGTTTATGGACCATATCGCCTCCAGAACATCCCGCCTCGCGCTCGCTGCCGCTCTTGCGGCCGCGTCGTCGGTTGTTCTCGCGCTTGTTTTCGCCGGCTGGCTGCAGCACGGAGCGGCTATCATCCTTGCACTCTCCGAGAGCGGCCTTTCCATCTGTTTCTGATTGGCACCTGTCCGGACGGGCGGTCGGCAGCCGAGACAAAATGGCGCGCCCCGGCTTTTTGACGTCCAGTTGATTTGCGCTTCTCGCGTCGGCAGCGTATCGGCATTGGAAAATGCGGACGGCCGCCCGAAGGCGGGTCGCGAGGATGGAATAGATGAAGACGTTGCGGATTTTCCTCTGGGCCGGCGTTCTGGTCATGGCCGGCGTTCTCGGATGGCTGACGCTTGCCGTCACCCAGTCGACGACAAAGATGACGGAGGCGCCGTTCGGCGTTCCGTTCGAACTGACCGATCAGAACGGCAAGCCGATCACGGAGCAGGCCTTCCGTGGCAAGCCGACAGCGCTTTTCTTCGGCTTTACCCATTGTCCGGAGGTTTGCCCGACGACGCTGTTTGAGCTCGATGGCTGGCTCGCCAAGGTCGATCCGGATAAGAACAAGTTGCAGGCCTATTTCGTTACCGTCGATCCCGAGCGCGACACCCCGGAGATCCTCGGTTCTTACATCTCCAACGTGACCGACCGCGTGACCGGCATCGCCGGCGCGCCGGATAAGGTCGCGGAGGTCATCAAGGGGTTCCGCGTTTATGCGCGCAAGGTGCCCCTCGACGAGAAGGACCCGAACGGCGACTACACCATGGACCACACGGCCTCGGTTTTCCTGCTGGATGCCGAGGGAAGATTCGTCGGTACCATTGCCTATGGCGAGAACCCTGACACGGCCGTCAAGAAGCTCGAAAATCTGGCGAAGGGCTGACCGGCCTGCTTTCGGCGCCCTTGAAGGTTGCCATATGTGGGACGACGGTGTAGCGCAGACGCGAGAGCCGCGCGTTTCCGCGCGATACCCTTCCCAATGGCATAGGACCATCGATCGTGAGCGAAATCCGTCTTTTCGTCACCACCACCGAGCAGCAGGCAAATCGTATCCTCGACCTCATGAGCTTCGCCTTTGGCGAAGAGGACTATGCGATCGCCACGACCGAGATCGACGAGAAGAACGATGTCTGGCAGGCCTCCGTCTATCTGATGGCCGACGAGGAAGCCGAGGTGAACGAGCGTGTCGTCGCCCTGCTGGCGGAGGAGTTTCCCGATCTTCCGGTCGAGCGTGAAGTCATTCCCGACATCGACTGGATCGCCAAGTCCCTAGAAGGGTTGACACCGGTCAGGGCAGGGCGTTTCCTCGTTCACGGCTCGCATGACCGCGACAAGGTGCAGCCGAACGATGTGGCGATCGAAATCGACGCCGGGCAGGCGTTCGGGACCGGTCATCACGGCACGACTGCCGGCTGCCTTGAGGTGATCGAGGATGTTACCCGCTCGAGGCCGGTCGCCAATGCGCTCGATCTCGGTACGGGCAGCGGCGTGCTTGCCATCGCTGTGCGCAAACTTCTGCCGGTGCCGGTGCTGGCAACCGATATCGACCCGATCGCCATCCGGGTGGCGCGCGAAAATGCGCGGCGTAACGGCATCGTCGAGGGCATCGATTTCCGCGTGGCGCCGGGTTTCCATTCGACCGCTTTTCGTGAGCGCGGCCCGTTCGACCTGATTATCGCCAACATCCTTGCGCGGCCGCTGATGAAGATGGCGCCGCAGCTTGTCGCCAATCTGGCGCCCGGCGGGTCAGTCATTCTTTCAGGTATTCTCGCAGAACAGCGCTGGAAGGTGCTGGCCGCCTATAATGGCGCAGGCCTCGCCCATATCCGCACCATCTGGCGCAATGGTTGGGTGACCATCCATCTGCGGCATGAAAGCCACCGTCGGTAAGAGGTGCCGACTGACGGCAGTTGCCATATTGCATCGCAGCATTGCGATATATGCATGACGATCCGTTCAAGGGATGGAAAAGCAAAAAGGCGGCATCATCGATGCCGCCTTGCTGGGCCGGTCTTGCCGGTCCGTTCCCGCGAGCCTTGGGAGGATCGCTCAAGCGGGAATACTTTCCGTTGAGGTTGCCGAGATCCTTTCGTTGCGGTCTCCGGTTCTCAGAAAAATGCGTGCTGCCGCTCCTTGCGGCGAAGTTCTTCGCGCGAGACGCCCATCTGCTGCAGGGCCTTGTCGTCCATGCCGAGAAGGGCGCCCGTAACATAGCGCTCCGCTTGCCGCTCACGAGCAGCGATGAGGTGCCGATATGCGTTGCGGAAAAATGAACCTGCCATCATCTCTCTCCTTCGTCGCGCTGTGTGAGCCATTGATGGTGTGAATATAGTTCGTGCGATGCGGCGCAGTGAGTGGGCTTGCCTCAAGGGTGCTATGCGTTCTTCGCATTGGTCGAGCGAAAATACGATCCCGATGACGTCTTCTTGTGCAGATTTGAGCGATTTTGAAATTCTTATGGTGCGGTGCGTCATTTCGCTGTGCTGTGTGCCGACGGTTGGAAATGGGCAGCAGCGTCCGGGCTTGCTATAAGCGGAGCCACGAATCCTTCAGGCAGGTAGTCTCTTCATGTTTCAGTCCTTTGACGTCACCTCCACTCCGCAATACGGCCGCGAACGCATCGAGGCGCTAAGGGCGCAGTTCGCCGACCTCGGCATCGACGGTCTGCTCGTGCCTCGCGCAGACGAATACCAGGGCGAATATGTGCCCGCTTCGGCCGAAAGGCTTTCCTGGCTTACGGGTTTCACCGGTTCGGCGGGTCAGGCGCTGGTGACGGCGGGGCAGGCGGTGGTTTTCGTCGATGGCCGCTATACGACGCAGCTTGCCCAGCAGGTCGATCAGTCGGTCTTCACCGGTGGCGATCTCGTCGGCGAACCGCCGCACCTATGGTTGCGCGGGCATGCACATGCCGGTTTCCAGCTCGGCATCGACCCCTGGCTGCACACGACGGCGGAGGTGCGGCGGCTGGAAAAGGCGCTTGCCGAGAAGGAGGGCGCCGTTGTCATGCTCACCCGCAATCCCGTTGATGCGATCTGGGAGGACCGACCGGAGGAACCGCTTGGCACTGTCACGATACAGACCATTGCCTATGCCGGCTCGCTGGCGCGCGACAAGATCGCCAAGATCGCCATGGACCTGAAGGAGCGCGGGCTCGCCGCGGTACTGATTACCGATCCATCCTCGGTCGCGTGGATATTCAACATTCGCGGTTCGGATGTGCCGCATACGCCCCATCCCCTGGCGCGCGCCATCATCCATGCCGACGGGAAGGCGGAGCTTTTTCTCGACAAGCGCAAGACCGGCATCGAGGCGGAGGCCTATCTCGGCCAGCTTTGCGAGCAGGTCGATCCGGAGCTTCTGACCGGCCGCCTGGCGCAGCTTTCCGCCAAGGGCGCCAGCATTCTCGTCGATCCGGATCTCGCGCCCTTCGCGCTGGTGGAACTCATCCGCCTTCACGGCGGCAACGTCGTTGAGGGCGCGGACCCGGTGAGGATTCCGAGGGCGACCAAGAACAGCGTCGAACTGAACGGCTCGGCGGCGGCGCATCTGCAGGACGGCGTGGCGGTAACCGAATTCCTCTCCTGGCTGGACGGGCAGCACCCCGGCACGGTTACCGAGATCGCTGCGACGAAGGCGCTGGAAGAGGCGCGGGCGCGGGTCGGCGAGCGGATGCAGAACCCGCTCAAGGATATCTCCTTCGACACGATTTCCGGCGCCGGCGAACATGCCGCGATCATTCACTACCGGGTGACGACGGAGACCGACCGGCCGCTCAAGTCGGGAGAGATGTTCCTGATCGATTCCGGCGCGCAATATGTGAACGGAACCACGGATATCACCCGCACCATCGCGATCGGCCCGGTGCCGGACGAGCAGCGGCGGTTCTTTACCCTTGTGCTGAAGGGCATGATTGCGATCAGCACCGCGCGTTTTCCGAAGGGAACGAGAGGCTGCGATCTCGATCCTCTGGCCCGTATAGCGTTGTGGAAGGCGGGAGCGGATTTCGCCCACGGCACGGGGCACGGGGTCGGTTCCTATCTCTCCGTGCATGAAGGACCGCAGCGCATTTCGCGCCTTTCAACGCAGGAACTGCTGCCGGGCATGATCCTCTCCAACGAACCCGGCTACTATCGTCCCGGTCATTTCGGCATCCGCATCGAAAACCTCGTCTATGTGCGCGAGGCGGAACCCGTCGAGGGCGGCGATCAGCCGATGCTCTCCTTCGAGACGCTGACTTTCGTGCCCATCGACAAATACCTCGTCGACACGCATCTCCTGACCGACGAGGAACTGCGCTGGCTCGATGCCTATCACGAAAAGACTCGCGCTGAACTGATGCCGCTGATCCATGATCCCAAGGCGCGGGAATGGCTGGAGCGGGCGACCGCACCCTTCCGCGGCGAGGCCTGATCCGGTCGTTTCAATCCGGGTGCGCGCGTCACATCAGGAACTGACGCGCCGCCATCACCACGAGCCAGCCGCCGGCGAGCATCGGGATCGCCGAGTAGCGCAGCCCGATCAGCAGCGAAGCCGCCATCGCGACCTTGATGTCGAGCCCGCCGGAAAAGAAGGCGGGGGCGACCAGGGTCGTCAGAACGGCGGCGGGAACCGCGTTCAGGGCCGCCTCCAATCGTGGCGGCATGGTTTTCAGCCGTTTTACCAGGATGTAGCCGGCGATGCGGGTGAGAAAGGTGGCTATGGCGGCTGCCGCGATCAGCAGCGTCATGTAGGGCGTCAGGAGCGTGCTCATCGGGCAGCCTCCTTCTCCGCGACATTTCCAGTCTTCTTCGGCGGCAGCAGTGCGGCGAGCACCACGCCGGCGATGGCGCCGATGCTGACGTGCCAAGGCGAGCCGACGAGCTTCTGGGCGGCGATGGAGGCCACGGCGCTAACCGCGACGATCAAAAGGAAGTTGCTGCGTTTGCGGAAGCCCAGCACGAGACCCATGAAATAGATCGGCAGCAGGACGTCGATGCCCCAATTGGCCGGCTCGCCCATTACTCTGCCGAGCAGCCCGCCGACCGTGGTCATGGCGACCCAGGGAATGTAGATCGTCATCGCAAATCCCATGTACCAGGCGAAGGTCACGGGACGGCTGGTTTCACCGCGCGTCAGCGTTTCGGCAAATTGCGGGTCGGTTAGAAGGAAAAAGCTTGCGGCTTTCTGCGCCAGCGTGAAGTGGCTGACGAAGGGCGCGATGGCGGCCGAATAGAGCACGTGGCGGAAGTTGACGGCGAGGATCGACAGTACGATCACCCAGAGCGGCACGGAATGGCCGAACAACTCGATGCCGACGAGCTGGCTTGCGCCGGCGAAGACGCTGGCGCTCATCAGTGTCGCCTCGGCAACCGTCTGGCCGTTGGCGACCGCGACCGCACCGAAGAGCGCCGCAAAGGGCATGGTGGAAAAAAGGATCGGCATGCTGCCGCGCATGCCCTCGATAAAGTCGCTTCGCATCATTCGTCTCTATTGTGGTCTGCCTCTCACTGTCGCAAAAGGCTTTGATAGACAAACCAATTCGCGTGATGGCTGATCGCGCGGAATTGATCGCGACCGCAACCTCGCGGATGTCGGCAGGGATTTCTTGAACGAAAGGAACGGCGGCCATGGCCAAGCCCGATTTTTCTCCCGAGCAGCTGGCGGTGCTGGTGAAAGCCGTGCAGAAGCATATCGACACGGAATACGACCTGAAACTCGGCCGTTTCGAGGCGGAAAACCTGATCGCGTTCATGGCAGGCACCATTGGCGCGCTTCTCTACAATCGCGGCCTGCATGACGCGCAGGCGCTGCTCGCACGGCAGGTCGAGAGCCTTGGCGATGCGATCTATCAGATGGAGAGGCCGGTCGGAGCTTGAAGCTTCGCCTCAGGCGGGGATTTCGACGCTGAAGGCAAAGCAGGCCTTTTCACCCGGCGGCAGTATCGTGGTGAAGGGCCGTGCCGCAAGGTCGTCTGACGCGCCCATGGCTGCGGCGGTGCCGTGCCAGGGCTCGACACAAAGGAAAGGTGCACCGGGTTTGCTCCAAAGGGCAAGGTTCGGCAGGTTCTCGAAGCGGAAGCGAAGGACCGCACCGCCATCGACGCCATAGGTGAGCGCTGTTCCGGCCCCTTCCAGGAAAATCATCGCGTCATCCGCGAACATTTCGGAGGAAACCTGGAGCTTGCCTGCCGCGAAGGGCGAGGCAAGGCGCTCCGGGCGGAGGAGCCCATCCTCAAGTCTTGCAAGCGGCGGCTCTGCCCCGTTTTCGAGTTCGACCACATGCGGCTTGCCGTCACCATCGGGAAGCGGCCAGAGGAAGGCGGGGTGAAAGCCCAGTCCGAAGGGCAGGGGCTTTTCGTCGAGGTTGTCCACCTCAGCGGTGACGGTAAGGGTGTCGCCGTCGAGAGAGTGGGTGAGCGTCAGCGCGAACTCGAAGGGGTAGACGGCCCGTGTTGCATCCGTTGCCGCGAGCCGGTGCGAACAACTCGTTTCGGTCCGGCTGGCGAGCGCGAATTCGCTGCGACGGGCAAAGCCGTGCTGCGCCATCTCCACCTGCCGTCCGTCAACGGTCAACCTATTGCCGGGCGCTTTTCCGACAATCGGAAAGAGAATGGGCGAGCGTCCCGACCACCAGGCGGCGTCACCGGTCCAGAGCCATGAACGGCCATCGGAGGAGGACAGCGACTGCATCTCCGCGCCGAGAGAGGAAACCTCGACGGCAAGACGGTCATTGGCGATCCTGACGATTTCCGGCATGGCTGGTCCCTTCGATTCCCGTTGGCGTACCATAAGAGCGGACGCCCGGAGGTTTCAATCGCGGAAACCGCCGGAGCGGTCAGCTTTTCAGACGCGGCTGGAAGGTGTGCTCCGAGCCGGGGAAGGTGCGCGCCCGGACTTCGCCGGCATAATCCGCAGCGGCCTTCGAGATCACCTCGGCAAGTTCGGCATAGTGCTTGACGAAGCGCGGCTTGAAGTCATTGAAAAGGCCCAGCATGTCGTCGGAAACGAGGATCTGGCCGTCACAGGCGGGGGATGCGCCTATGCCAATCGTGGTGGCGGATACCGCGGCGCTGATCTCGCGGGCAAGCGGTTCGACCGTGCCTTCGATGACCATGGCGAAGGCGCCGGCTTCGTCGATGGCGCGGGCGTCGCGGCGGATTTTTTCCGCTTCCTTGTCGCTATGGCCCTTTGAGCGATAGCCGCCGGCGGTGTTCACCTGCTGTGGCATCAACCCGACATGGCCGAGCACCGGCACGCCGCGGTCGACGAGGAAGGCTACGGTCTCGGCCATTTCCGCGCCGCCTTCCAGCTTCACGCCGTCGCAGCCGGTTTCCTTCATGATGCGGGCGGCCGAGCGGAAGGCCTGCTCCTTCGATTCCTGGTAGGAACCGAATGGCATGTCGATGATGACGCAGGCGCGGGAGACGCCCCGCATAACGGCCTGGCCATGGGCAATCATCATTTCCATGGTGACGCCGACCGTCGTATCCATACCGTAGAGAACCATGCCGAGGCTATCGCCGACCAGCAGGAAATCGCAGTGGGGATCGAGCAGGCGCGCCATGGGCGTCGTATAGGCGGTCAGCGACACGACGGGCCGATTGCCCTTGAGCGCGGCGATGTCTGCCGGGGTAAGACGCTTCTGGCGGGGTGGTGTGCTCATTTTAGGCGGCCTCCCTGCCTCTGGCTGAGCCGGCGTCGATCACGCGGTTGTCGAGCAGCCTGGTTTTTCCGATGCGGACGTAGAGCAGGACGAGAAAAGGTCCGTCGAGGACGCCAAGCGGCATCAGCGTATCGGGATGGCGTACCGCCACGACTTCCGGTGTCGCCAGCGGTTCTGCGGTTATGAAGGCGGAAAGCATGCGCTCCATCGTGGCGGGATCGGTCACGCCGAGCATGCGCAGTCGCAGCGCCTCGTCGAGCGCCTTCGGCACGATGACCGCAGCCGAGCGTTCCTTCTCCGAGAGGTAGACGTTGCGCGAGGAGCAGGCGAGGCCGTCTGCCTCGCGCACCGTCGGCACCGGCACGACCCGCACCGGCTGGGCAAGGTCCTCGACCATGCGGCGGATGATCGCCACCTGCTGGTAATCCTTCTCGCCGAAATAGGCCGCATGGGGCTGGACGATGTTGAACAGCTTGGTGACCACTGTCGCGACACCGGCAAAATGGCCCGGCCGGGCGGCGCCTTCGAGCTCGGCCCCGAGTGCCGGCACGTCGACAACGGTTTCCATCGGTCGCGGATACATGTCCTCGACGCGCGGCGCGAAGAGGAAATCGACGCCGGCGCGTTCCAGCATCTTGCTGTCGCGCGCGAGGTCGCGCGGATATTGATCGAGGTCCTCGTTCCTGCCGAACTGCAAAGGGTTCACGAAGATCGAGACGACGGTGACGTCGTTTTCGGCACGAGAACGTTCCACGAGGCTCATATGGCCTTCATGCAGATAGCCCATGGTCGGCACGAAGCCGATGTCGCGGGCGGCGCGGCGATGAGGGGCAAGCCGCTGCCGGAGGGCGGAAATAGTTGTGACGGTCTCCATATCGGCTCCTCCCGATTGACGCGACGGGCTGCACTAGCGCCGTTCCCGCAAAAAGGCAATCCGCTGAATCGGTTGGAGCTTTTTCTCAAACGATTATATCAGTGCTTCTGACGACCTCGATTCCGCTGGCCTTCATTTCGGCGATGGCAGCTTTCACGCCCTCCGGGTCGATGCCGCGTGAACCATCCTCGATGAAACGCACCGTGGCGCCCGGCAGCATGTCGACGGCGTCGAGTGCTGAGAACTTGACGCAGTAATCGGTGGCAAGGCCCATGATGTCGAGTTCGTTGACGCCGTTTTCCTTCAGGTAGGTGTCAAGGCCCGTCAGCGCCGAGCGATCGTTGTCACGGAAGGCAGAGTAGCTGTCGACAGCGGGGTCCTGGCCCTTTTTCTGCACGTAGTCGATTGCGGCGGTGTCGAGCGCGGGATGAAAATCGGCATCGCGGGTGCCCTGCACGCAATGGTCGGGCCACATCACCTGCGGCTTACCGGAGAGTTCGCCCATTTCGAAGGGAGCCTTGCCGGGATGCTGCGAGGCGAAGCTGCCGTGATTGGCCGGGTGCCAGTCCTGCGAGGCGACGACGAGCGTGTAGCGGCCACTCGCCATCAGCGCATTGGCGACGGGCACAACCTTGTCGCCATCCGCCACCGGCAGGTTGCCGCCGGGGCAGAAGCCGTTCTGGATGTCGATCAGCAGCAGAGCCTTGGTCATTGGCGTTCCCTTCTTGTCTGTATGCGCCGCAAGATGGCAAGCGGCGGCGGTCGGATCAAGGGTGGGGCTGCGTTGTCCTCCGTCTTTCTCCGATGACGGAAATCCTAGGCGGGCAAGCGATTGGGGCGATGTCTTGTGTCGCCTTCAGGCGTCACGCTCTTGCCCTGCTACGGGCGGCCGTCGATGGGTTTGGGGTCGGCTCGACCGGCGTCCTGCCGTCCCAATGGCTCCAGCGTGGGCCGGAGCCGGTTATCTTCCCCGGGGCGCTTTTCAGTTTATGCGTCGATATCCTCATGGAACAAAATTGCTGCGGTTGCGTTTCCGCCGTGGCGGAGGCACGTCTCCGCTGTCTGAGAATTTATTTCCATAACGAATTGGAAAAGACATGGTCGTTGTCCTTACCGCCGTTCTGTTCGGCGCAATCGGGCTTGTGCTTGCCATCGGCGGCGTCGAGCTCGTCACCCTGTCCGGCAGCCCTTTCTATCTTGTCGCCGGCATCGTCTTCATTCTCACCGCAATCCTGCTTCTCATGCGCCGCCAGGCGGCGCTGTGGCTCTACGGGCTCTTCATCCTCGCCACGCTCGGCTGGGCCATTCTCGAGGTCGGCTTCGACTGGTGGCAGCTCGGGACGCGGGGAGGGCTGGTTATCCTGCTTGCCTTCCTGCTGCTGTCGCCGGCGCTTCGCCGGCGCCTGAACGGTCTCGGTGCGTCGCCCTGGCCGGTGGCCGTTCCGGTGCTGGTCTCGCTCGGCGTGGCCGGCTACTCCCTGAGCATCGATCCGCTGGACAAGGCCGGCACCTTGCCGACGGAGGCGGTCGTTCAAACGCCTGCCTATGGCGGGGAGGTGGCCGACGCGGAATGGCACCAGTACGGACGCACGCCATTCGGCCAGCGCTACTCGCCGCTTTCGCAGATCACGACCGAAAACGTGAAGGACCTGAAGGTCGCCTGGACGTACCAGACCGGCGATGTGAAGCAGCCTGGAGATGTCGGAGAGACCACCTATCAGGTGACGCCGCTGAAGATCGGCAATCGCCTTTATCTTTGCACGCCGCATAACTGGGCGATCGCGGTCGATGCGGCGACGGGCAAGGAAATCTGGAAATACGATCCGAATGTCGGACTGAACCCTGACCGCCAGCACCAGACCTGCCGCGGCGTGACCTATTATGCCGACCCGGCCGCGACGGCGGGAGCCGAATGCGCCACCCGCGTCTATCTGCCGACCTCCGATGCGCGGCTGATCGCACTCGATGCCGAAAGCGGCAAGGTGTGCGCGAGTTTCGCCGAGAACGGCGTGCTGCACCTGGAGACAGGCATGCCCTACAATCCTGCCGGCTACTACTATTCCACCTCGCCGCCGGTGATCGCCGCCGGGAAGATCATCATCGGCGGAGCGGTCAACGACAACTATTCGACACAGGAGCAATCCGGTGTCATTCGTGCCTTCGACGTGCATACCGGAGCGCTGATCTGGAACTGGGACAGCGGCAATCCGACCCGGACCCAGCCCATCGGCGAGGGCGAGACCTATACGGCCAACTCGCCCAACAGCTGGTCGGTCTTCTCGGTCGATGAACAACTGGGCCTCGTCTATATCCCGCTCGGCAACCAGGTTCCGGACCAGATCGGCATCGGCCGCAGCGAGCACGTAGAGAAATATTCCTCCTCGATCGTCGCACTCGATATCAATACCGGCGCAGATCGCTGGGTGCGCCAGACGGTCCATCACGATCTCTGGGACATGGACGTTCCGGCCCAGCCCGTGCTGCTCGACATCACGCAGCAGGACGGGACGGCGGTGCCGGCGCTGGTCGGGCCGACCAAGCAGGGCGATATTTACGTTCTCGACCGGCGGACCGGGCAGCCGATCGTTCCGGTCAGCGAAGAGCCCGCGCCGGGTGGCGCCGTGGAGGGCGACTTCACCGCGCCGACACAGCCGCTTTCGGCTCTGACGTTCCGTCCTCCAAAGCTGGAAGAGAAGAACATGTGGGGCGTCACACTGATCGACCAGATGGCGTGCCGGATCGCCTTTCACAAGCTGAAATACGAGGGGCAATACACGCCGCCGTCGCTGCAAGGCACCCTGGTGTATCCCGGCAATTTCGGCACTTTCAACTGGGGTTCGGTTGCCGTCGATCCTGAGCGTCAGGTGATGTTCGGCATGCCGACCTATCTCGCCTTCACCTCGCGGCTGGTGCCGCGCGCCGAGGTCCCGCCGCGCGGGCAGGACGAGAAGGGGTCGGAGCAGGGCCTCAACCGCAATGACGGCGCGCCCTATGGCGTTTACATGGGGCCGTTCCTGTCGCCGCTCGGCATTCCGTGCCAGGCGCCTCCGTGGGGCTATGTCGCCGGCGTCGATCTGCGAACCGGCCAGATCGCCTACAAGCACAGAAACGGCACGGTGATGGACATGGCGGCGCTGCCCTTGCCCTTCAAGGTTGGCGTTCCAGGTATCGGCGGGCCGATAATCACCAAGGGCGGCGTCGCGTTCCTCGGAGCAGCGGTCGACAACTACCTGCGGGCCTACGATCTGACCACCGGACGGGAGCTCTGGAAGGCAAGGTTGCCGGCCGGTGGGCAGGCGACGCCGATGACCTATGCGCTGGACGATGGCAAGCAGTATGTCGTGATGGTGGCCGGTGGCCACGGCTCGGTCGGCACCAAGCCGGGCGACTACGTCATCGCCTATACCTTGCCCTGAACCGCTTGGCGTCTCACGAGGAGCCGGTCTCTCCGGACGCGAATGTCCGGGGAGATCTGCCGAACCCATGAAATCTGAGGGCGAAACCGAACGTTAACCATGTGGACCTTACACACATATCGTAACGTAAGGATGCTTCGTATGAGTAATTTCGCCGCCAACGGCCAGACTGCCCCTTCCATTGCCTTCTTCCCGCTGGCCGGTCGACGGGATCTGATTCGTCGATCTGCCGTCGAGCTCGATCGCCTCAACGGACACCACGCGGTGAAATACTGGCGCACCGTTTGCCGCTCGCTTGGCGACGAACTGCTTGCCCTTGGGTGCCCCGAAGAGGAAATGCGCGCCGAAATCATGGATTTCCAGGCCGCCGTGCAGGCCGAGTTGATGTGGCTGCATCGTGGGGAAGAAGCGCGCGGGTGAGGGGCTCGCTATCGCGTCGGGCATTTCAGAACTGCTGCTCGCCAATCAGCGTGTCAACGATCTTGGTCTTGCTGCCATCGGTGGCGAAGCCGCTGAAGAAACCCTTGTTCTCTATCTCGAAGGGAACCGAGGCTGTGCGGGCATTGGAGTTCGGGATCGCGGTCGTCGCCGAATAGTTGCCGGCAGGCGCGTCGTACAGGGTCCAGCGTCCCGACTTGTCTGTGAAAACGACGGATTGGCCGGCCGGCCCATCGACGATAACCGGAACGCCGGCTATCGGTTGTTGGTCGGGCGTTTTGACCACGCCCGTGACTTCCGATGCCTGAGCCCATGCCGCAGCTGGCGCGAGCAATGCCATCGAAGAACTGAGCAGCGCCATAAAACGATGCCGCATGGGTGTTCGCGTGCCGGTCATCGCTCCAGATCCAGTTTGAAGTTTCGTTGATCGCGCCTCAGGCCGATCACTGCCGGCCTGACCGTTCCCAATCCATGAGCAAAGGCATAGGCCGTATAATTATTCCAATTGCTCGGCACGGGAATGGTTATTTCCATGGTGCCGCTCGACCGGTCGGGCGTGCCGGTCTGCGTCCACGGGCTTGTCGTGACGCCGACGACTACTGCGGATATGTCATTGAGCGCTCTCGGATCGATGGAGATCTTGCCGTCGAAATGGACCATCTCGATCTTGTCCACTCGAGATAAATCGTAGGCAAAAAAGGCGAATACGACGCCGAGGAATATCACGCCAAGCGCAGGGTAGTCGGTCCTGATTTTTCCGATCAGCGGAATCTCGATTTCCGTGCCGGCACTCGGGTTATATTTGATGCGCGCGATCACCGTCACGCCGCCGATGATGCATAGCGCCGCCAGTAGGACAAATGAAAGAGATATAATCAGATTGTTCGACATTTCATTGCCCCATGCCACAATCCATTATCTCTGGTAGCATGATATGTTGCGAAATGCAATTATGAGGGGTAGTTTGTGCGGCGACAACCCGGATATTTTTTACCTCACAGCCTTTCCACAAACCCATCGAGCACGCGCTTTTCGCCGGCGCGGTCGAAATTGATCGTCAGCTTGTTGCCTTCTATCGCCGCCACGTTGCCGTTGCCGAACTTGATATGGAACACCCGGTCTCCGGCGGCGAATTTCGATGGCGTGTCGGCCACCGATTTCGCCACCAGTTCGCCCTCGATGGTGCGGGCGCGGGGGCCGCTTTCACCGTAACCGATGCGTTCGACGGCGTGGCCGGAGCGGCTGCCCCAGTTGTCGCGGGTGGCTTCGCTCTTGTTCTGCTGAGCACGCTTCCAGCCCGGCGTGGAATAGGAATTGGCGAAGGGATCGGCCTTGTCGAAGCGCGACTGGCCGTAGCCGCCGCGACCATAGCCGCCATAGGACTGTTCGGTCTGGGCGACCTCGACATGGGTGACCGGCAGTTCGTCGAGGAAGCGCGACGGCATGGTCGATTGCCACAGGCCGTGGATACGCCGGTTCGATACGAACCAGATGTGGCAGCGGCGCTTGGCGCGCGTGATGCCCACATAGGCGAGGCGGCGTTCCTCCTCGAGGCCGGCGCGTCCGCCTTCGTCGAGTGCCCGTTGGTGGGGGAAGAGGCCTTCCTCCCAGCCGGGCAGGAAGACGGTGTCGAATTCCAGACCCTTAGCCGAATGCAGCGTCATGATCGAGACCGCGTCCATGTCCTCGTTCTGCTCGGCATCCATGACCAGCGAAACATGTTCGAGGAAGCCGCGCATCGATTCGAAGGCCTCCATCGAGCGCACGAGTTCCTTCAGGTTTTCGAGGCGACCGGGCGCCTCCGCCGACTTGTCGTTCTTCCACATGTCGGTATAGCCGGACTCCTCGAGGATCTGTTCGGCAAGCTCGGTATGTGGAGTCGTTTCAAGCAGTTCCTGCCATCTCCTGAACATCTGAATCACGTCGAACAGCGCCTTGCGGGCCTTCGGCTTCAGTTCGTCGGTCTCGACGATGTCGGCTGCGGCGGCAAGCATGGGAATGTCGCGGGCGCGGGCATAATCATGCAGCGCGCGCACGGTCGTATCGCCAAGGCCGCGCTTCGGCGTATTGACGATACGCTCGAAGGCAAGATCGTCGGCAGGCTGGCAGACCAGCCGGAAATAGGCCATGGCGTCGCGGATTTCGAGGCGCTCGTAGAAGCGCGGACCCCCGACGACACGGTAGTTCAGGCCGAGAGTGACGAAGCGGTCTTCGAACTCGCGCATCTGGAAGGAGGCGCGCACCAGGATCGCCATGTCGTTCAGATTGTGCTTCCTGCCATCGGCATCGCCGCGCTGCAGCCGTTCGATCTCCTCGCCGACGGCGCGGGCTTCCTCTTCGCTGTCCCAAGCGGCATGGACGACGACCTTTTCATCGTCTGGCTCCCGCCGGTCGGTGAAGAGTGTCTTGCCGAGGCGGCCCTCGTTGTGGGCGATCAGGTGGCCGGCCGCGCCGAGGATGTGCTCCGTCGAGCGGTAGTTGCGTTCAAGCTTGATGACCTTGGCGCCGGGGAAATCCTTCTCGAAGCGCAGGATGTTGTCCACTTCGGCACCACGCCAGCCGTAGATCGACTGGTCATCATCGCCGACACAGCAAACGTTCTGGGGAATGCCCTGCGGGCGCTGCGCGAGCAGGCGCAGCCACATATACTGCGCGGTATTGGTGTCCTGATACTCGTCAACGAGGATGTAGCGGAATTTCTGGTGATAGTCTTTCAGGACATCGGGGTTTGCCCGAAACATGCGGATCGGGTGTAGCAGCAGGTCGCCGAAGTCACAGGCGTTCAACGATTTCAGCCGGTTCTGGTAGGCTGCGTAGAGTTCGCGGCCCTTGCCGTTGGCAAAGGCGCGGGCGTCGCCTTCCGGGATCTGCGAGGGGTCCAGCCCCTTGTTCTTCCAGCCGTCGATCATGGCGGCGAACTGCTTGGCCGGCCAGCGCTTGTCGTCCAGTCCTTCGGCCTGGATCAACTGCTTGATGAGGCGCACAACATCGTCGGTGTCGAGGATGGTGAAATCGGAGGTGAGGCCGACAAGCTCCGCATGGCGGCGCAACAGCTTGACGCCGATCGAGTGGAAGGTTCCGAGCCAGGGCATGCCTTCGACCGCGCCGCCGACCAGCATGCCGATGCGTTCCTTCATCTCGCGCGCTGCCTTGTTGGTGAAGGTCACGGCAAGGATCTGCGAGGGAAAGGCACGGCCGGTCGCAAGGATATGGGCGATGCGGGTGGTGAGCACGCGGGTCTTGCCGGTGCCGGCGCCGGCAAGCACCAGAACCGGGCCATCGGTGGTCTCGACCGCCTCGCGCTGCTCCGGATTGAGGCCGGCGAGATAATCCGGGCCGCGGGCCTGATCGCGGGCGGCCATGGCGCGCGCCGCAATGCCGAGGCCGCCCGATGCCGGCTCCGAACCGGAGGTCGCGCCGGTTGCCGGCTTGCGCGGTGCGGGCTCTTCATCGAAGAAGGGAATGTCGTCGAAACCGTTACTCATGCGGCTCAATGTAGTGATTCGGGATGGAAAGGCGAGTCAAGATGTTCTCCTTTCATTCCGACATCACCATGATCCGCAGGGAAAACCTTCGTGATCCGGCCTACTGGAGATCCGCCATCAGCGCGTCAATCTCCAGGCTCCACTCGCCTTTCCAGCGTTTCTTCGTCCGTTCGTCCAGCCAGCTTCCGTCGATGGCGTTCATTACGGTCGCGCGGATATCGGCGGGAGAAAAGCCCAGGAAATGGGCGGCCTTGCGATATTCCTCACCGAGATCGGTAAAGAACATCGGCGGATCGTCGCTGTTCAGCATGACCTTCAGGCCGGACTCCTTCATCCTGCGGATGGCGTGATCCGGGCTCGTCAGGTCATGCCAGGGTGAGGTGATGGCACTGGTCGAGGGGCAGACTGTGAAAAGGATGCCTTCGTCGCGGCAGCGACCCATGAGTTCCGGATCGTTGACCACGTGATAGCCGTGGTCGATGCGACGGACCTTCAGCGCGTCTAGCGATCCGCGGATGAAATCCGCAGGCCCCGTCTCGCCGGCATGGGCGGTGACCCTCAGGCCTGCCGCGCGGGCACGTTCGAACAGGGCGGCGTAGGGCTCCGGCGGGAAGGGGGCTTCGTTGAAATCGAGGCCGATGCCGACGAGCTTTTCATCGCGGCGCGCGAGGACCATGTCGAGAAATTCTTCGCCTGCTTCGGGGCCGAGTTCGCGGTTGATGCCCGGCGCGCAGACGCTGAGGATGCCGAAATCCTTCTCCGCCTCGGCGATGCCGGAGAGAATGCCGTCCATCTGGGTGTCGAAACTGACCCCATGGGGGAAATGCACCTGCGGGGAGAAGAAGAACTCGACGTAGCGCGCGTTGTGGGCGGCGCAGCTTTCGAGCATCTCATAGGTGATGCGACGGTAGTCGTCCGCCGAGACCACGCTGTCTGACACAGCCGTATAGATCGCCAGGAAGTCCTTGAGATTGTCGTAGTGGTAGAGTTCCTCGACCTTCTTGAAGGGCGGCAGCGTCACGCCGTTTCGGGCGGCAAGCTCGACGGCGGTCCGGGGACGGATCGAGCCCTCAAGGTGCAGATGCAATTCCATTTTCGGTATGCGGGCGAGAAATTCATCCAGCGTAAGCATTGTTGGCTACCCGATTTACAAGAATGGAAGATATTGAAAAAAACGGCGAGCGGAGTTGCCGTTGCCAGAAGGTTTGTTGCGTTGCAGCATTTGTCAAGCAAGAGATTGATCCGCGCCGGATGACAATTTGGTAATGTACGCTTTCGTGACTTGCCGAAGCGGTCCGGGAACGGAATATTGCCGCGCAAGCCGGCGCAATATCCGCGGCGATCTTACGGCAGCCGTGCCATGGGCAGGCTGCCGGCATCGAGACTGGAGTACCCGATGGCATTTTGGAAGCAATTGCTGCTCAGTGTTGTGGCGATCGTGCTTTGTCTTTTGGGATGGTTATGGTTCGTACCCGGCGCAACAGCACTCCTTGCGCGGGCAGGCGTTCCGCATTCGGTGATCGCCATGATCGGACCGAGTAGCGAGACGCCGCAAAGCGCTGCCGGCAAAGGCCAGGGGCAGGGCGGCGGCCGAAACGGCAATGCCGCACCATCGGTGGTCGTACAGAATGTGAAGCTCGGGCTGGTGAACGACCGCCTTTCCGCCATCGGCACCGGCGATGCCATCCAGTCCGTAACGGTGATGCCGCAGGTGGCGGGCACGCTTCTCGAGATCAACATCAAGTCCGGCGACAAGGTCGCCAAGGGGCAGGTGATCGCGCGACTGGAGAACGAGGAACAGCGCATTGCCCGCGACCAGGCGCAGGTGGCGCTGAAAAGCGCAACGGAAAAGTCGCAGCTCTACACCAATCTCAAATCCAGCGTTTCCCGTATCGAAGCCTTTGATGCGGAGATCGCGCTTGAGACGGCGAAGCTTGCGCTCGCCTCCGCCGAACTCGAACTGAAGCGCCGCGACATCGTGGCACCGATCGATGGCATCGCGGGGATCGTGACCGTCAATCCGGGTGACAACGTCACCACCTCGACGGCGATTGCGACAGTCGACGACCGTTCCGAACTGCTGGTGGATTTCTGGGTGCCGGAACGTTTCGCGCCGATCATCAAGGTGGGGCAACCGGTGAATGCCACGGCGGTGGCCCGCCCCGGAAATCTCTACGACGGCAGCGTGGAGGCCGTCGACAACCGGATCGACGAAGCGAGCCGCACGCTCCGGGTTCGTGCGCGTATCGGCAACGACAACGACGACCTGAGGGCCGGCATGGCCTTTACCGTCATGATGACTTTCGAAGGAGAGCGCTATCCCGCCGTCGATCCGCTTTCCGTCCAGTGGGACAGCGAGGGCTCCTTCGTGTGGCGCATCCTTGAAGGCAAGGCGGAACGCGTGCCGGTGAGGATCGTGCAGCGCAATCCGGATGCTGTGCTGGTGGAAGCGGCGCTTGCCGAAGGAGATCGCGTCGTAACCGAAGGCGTCCAGCGTGTCCGGGCCGGGAGGGCCGTGCAGATCATGGGTGGCAATGCCGAGGCGCCGCAACCGGCGAACGGCGAAAAACCGGTGGCCAGCCGATGAGCGATATGACGAACGCGCCGGAAGAAGAGACTGCCGGGACCAAGGAGCCCAAGGCCGCGCCGGACGTGCAGGCCGGATTCACGGCACTTTTCATCCGCAGGCCGATCTTCGCGGCGGTCGTCAATGCGCTCATGGTGGTTGCGGGCCTTGCGGCCTTCTCCGGCGTCGAAGTGCGCGAACTGCCCGATGTCGACCGGCCCGTCATCACGGTCCGCACGACGTTCGACGGTGCATCGCCCCAGACGGTCGACCAGCAAGTGACGACCGTCATAGAGGGTGCCGTGGCGCGCGTCGCGGGGCTCAAGGCGCTCTCGTCGTCCTCTTCGTTCGGTAATAGCCGCGTGACACTGGAATTCACCGATACGACGGACCTCAATGTGGCGGCCAGCGACGTGCGGGACGCCATTGCCCGCGTCAGCTACAGCCTGCCCGACGACGCCGACGAGCCGCGTATCGTCAAGGCTGACTCCGATTCCGATCCGATCATGCGGCTTGCCGTCACCTCCGACCGGATGAACATCGAGGATTTGACGCTTCTGGTCGATAACGAAATTTCCGACCGGCTGGCCTCGGTCGAGGGCGTCGCCGACATCGAGCTTTACGGCGAACAGGAGAAGATCTTCCGGGTGGACGTCGACCAGTCGGCGCTCGCGAGCCGGGGGCTGACCATCGCGTCGCTGGCGACGGCACTTTCCGATATCGCCTTCGATGTTCCCGCCGGTTCCATCACCAGTTCGACCCAGGATATCGTGGTGCGCGCGACGGCGGACCTCAGGACGCCGCAGGACTTCGCGAACCTGATCGTTCAGGACAAGGTGCGGCTCGGGGACGTCGCGACGATCACGTTCGGACCGGACCTGCGCAGCACGGCGCTGCGTTCGAACGGCAAGGCAGGCATCGGGCTTGGCGTCATCCGTCAGGCGAAATCGAACACGCTCAGCATCTCGAACGGGATCAAGACCGCGGTCGCGGCGATGCAAAAGGAATTGCCCGAGGGGACGCAGATCCGCATCACAAGCGACGATGCGGTGTTCATCCGCGGCTCCATCGATGAAGTGGTGAATGCGCTGGTGCTTGCCGCGGTGATCGTCATCGGCATCATCTATCTCTTCCTGCGCGACTGGCGGGCGACCCTCATTCCGGCGATCACCATGCCGGTATCGCTGATCGGCACGCTGGCGGCGGTCTATCTGGTCGGCTTCTCTATCAATATTCTGACCCTGCTGGCGATCGTTCTGGCGACCGGCCTGGTGGTCGACGATGCGATCGTGGTTCTGGAAAACATCGTCAGGCGGCGGGCGCAGGGTCTCGGACCGCGGGCGGCGGCCGTACTCGGCACGCGAGAGGTGTTCTTCGCCGTCATCGCCACGACGGCGACGCTCGCGGCCGTTTTCGTGCCGCTTTCCTTCCTGCCTGGACAGGTCGGAGGGCTGTTCCGGGAATTCGGTTTCGTTCTCGCCTTCTCGGTGGCGCTTTCGGCCATCGTGGCGTTGACGCTTTGCCCGATGCTCGCTTCCCGCATGTTGACGACGCATGCGGTCGAGCACCACGGGGGACTGCTCGGGCGCTTCGGCGATGCTTTCTCCACCTTTTACCGGCGGGCCCTGCGCGCCTGCCTCAACACGCCGGTGGTGGTATTCGTGGTGGCCGTGGTCTTTTCCCTTGCCGCTTTCGGCGCCTTCTCCATGATTACCAATGAACTCACGCCGCGCGAGGACCGTTCGACGGTGACGCTGCGGGTGACGGCGCCGCAGGGCGTGAGCCTCGATTACATGCAGGACCAGATGCGCCGCATCGAGGAGGCGCTGAAGCCGCTGCGCGACAGCGGCGAGATCGTCAACCTGTTCTCGATCTCCGGGTTCGGCAGCAATACCAACAGCGGCTTCATGGTGCTGACGCTTGCGCCCTGGGGAGAACGGGAACGCAGCCAGGACAGCATCGTCCGGGACATCAACAAGGCGACGGCGGGCATTCCCGGGGTGAATGCCTTCGCCCAGCAGCCGAACAGCCTGCGGATTCGTGGCGGCGGCAGCGGTCTGCAGTTTGCCCTCGTCGGTTCGAGCCATGAACAGCTGACGGAAGCGGCCATCAAGGTGGTCGCCGCACTCGAGGCGGATGGCAGCTTCGACAATCCGAGGCTGACAAACGACATCAGCCAGGCCCAACTCGGCGTCAGTATTGACCGGGAGCGCGCCGCGGATCTCGGCATCAACATCACCGGCCTTGCCCAGGCGCTGCAATCGCTGCTCGACGGGCGTTCGATCGGCGATGTCTACATCGACGGCGAATCCTATCCGGTGAAACTCACTTCGACGACGCGGCCGATCGACGATCCGACAGATCTCGAGAACATCTTCCTCAAGACCGGTGACGGCAAGATCGTACCGATGTCCGTCATCGCAAAATTGCAGGAAAAGGCTGTCGCGCCAAACCTTCAGCGCGAACAGCAGCTTGCCGCGGTGCAGATCACGGCAGGTCTCGGTCCGGGACTTTCGCTGGGATCGGCGCTTGAAAAGGCGCAGACCATCGCCGGGCCTTTGCTGCCGCCTGGCGCACGCATCCTGCCGCTGGCGGAGGCCGCGACGCTCAGCGAGAACACCGGCGGTATGGGCATCACCTTCGGCTTTGCCATCGTCATCATCTTCCTGGTGCTGGCCGCGCAGTTCGAGAGCGTGCTTTCCTCGGTTATTATCATGGCGACGGTGCCGCTGGGGCTGGCCTGCGCGGTCTTCGCCCTGCTGTTCACCGGCACCAGCCTTAACGTCTACAGCCAGATCGGTCTCGTGATGCTGGTCGGTATCATGGCCAAGAACGGCATCCTGATCGTCGAGTTCGCAAACCAGTTGCGCGACCGCGGGCAGGATGTGCGCGAGGCGATCGAGAATGCCGCCAATATGCGTCTGCGGCCGGTGATGATGACGATGATCGCCACCATTCTCGGCGGCGTGCCGCTGGTTTTCGCCCATGGTGCCGGCGCGGAAGCCCGCATTGCGCTCGGCTGGGTCATCGTCGGCGGATTGGGGCTCGCGACCGTGGTGACCCTGTTCGTGACGCCGGTTGCCTATCTGGCGCTTGCCCGCTTCGCCAAGCCGCACGCCCATGAAGAGGAACGGCTGCAACGGGAAATGGCCTTTGCCGCTTCGGTCGAGGCGGGCGAATGATCCGCGGTCGAGCCAGGGTGGTCGAGCCGGAAAGGAAGCCAACATGACGAAACGGGAAATTGAGGTTGCGACATCCGACGGTATCGCCACCGCCCATCTGTTCGGCACAGCCGCAACAGGGGCCGGCGTGATCCTTTACATGGACGCTTTCGGTCCGCGGGAAGCGCTCTTCCGCATGGCGGAGCGTTTGGCGGGTGAGGGGTATACCGTACTGGTGCCGGATCTCTTCTACCGCTTCGGAGCCTACGGGCCGTTTGATGCGACGACTGCGTTCAGCACGCCGGAGACTGCAACGCAGCTCAGGGCCATGATCGGCGGCACCACGCAGGCGATGACGGCCGCCGATACGGGTTTCTTCCTGGCCGCACTGAGGCAGGCCGGGGCGACCGGACCGGTCGGGGTCGTCGGCTATTGCATGGGCGGCAGCCGGGCGCTCACCGCCGCCGGCACGTATCCGGACGATATCGCCGCTGCCGCGAGCTTCCATGGCGGCAATCTTGCAAGCGAGGCGCCCGATAGCCCGCACTTGCTGGCGGACAGGATCCGCGCCAGAGTCTATGTCGGGACAGCCGGCGTCGACGGTTCGTTTTCACCGGAGCAGTCCAACCGTTTCGTCGATGCCTTCCGCCGCGCCGAAGTCGATTTCGTGCTGGAGAACTATGTCGGCATGACCCATGGCTGGTGCGTTCCGGACCATAGTGTCTATGACGAAGGCGGCGCGGAGCGCCATTGGCGACGGCTCATCGTCTTTTTCGCTGAGACGCTGAAGACGCGGTGACCGACGGCAGCCGCCTTCCCCGGCCGGGACATGCTGCACTGGACAAAGGCCCCTTGCTGTCCCATAGCTTCGCCCCGAAAGAACGGCTGCGAAACGGCCGCGGAATGCAGGAGATGCGGTCATGGTGATGAAGGATGTGGTGCCCGGTATTCGTAACGAGGAGGGGATCGCCAAAGTCCTCGGCATCCTGAAACAGGAATTCGGCGAGCGTTTCCAGACCGGGCAGTCGTTTCGCGAACAGCATAGCCACACAACGACCTACCTGCCGTCGCAACTGCCCGACGGCGTGGTTTTCGTCGAAAGCTCCGAAGATGTGAAGACGGTGGTGCGGACCTGCGCCGCTCACAAGGTTCCCATGATCCCGTTCGGCACCGGCTCCTCGCTGGAGGGCCACGTGAATGCGCCGAGCGGCGGTATTTCGGTCGATTTCAGCCGGATGAACCGGGTGATTGAGGTCAACCCGGAAGACCTCGACTGCACGGTCGAGCCGGGCGTCACGCGCGAGGAGCTGAATGCCTATCTGCGTGACACGGGCCTCTTCTTCCCGATCGATCCGGGTGCGAATGCCTCGATCGGTGGCATGGCCTCGACGCGCGCCTCCGGCACCAATGCGGTGCGTTACGGCACGATGAAGGAAAACGTGCTGGCGCTGACCGTCGTTACCGCCGATGGCGAGGAAATCAGGACGGCGCAACGGGCGCGGAAATCTTCCGCCGGCTATGACCTGACCCGACTTTTCGTCGGAGCGGAAGGGACGCTTGGGATCATCACCTCGATCACGCTGAAGCTGCAGGGCATCCCTGCCAAGATCAGCGGCGGCGTCTGCGCCTTTCCGAGCCTGAAAGCCGCCTGCGATGCCGTTGTGATGACGATCCAGATGGGCATTCCGGTTGCCCGCATCGAACTGCTCGACGAAATGCAAATGAAGGCGATCAACGCCTATTCGAAGCTTGCTTATCCGGAAAAGCCGACGCTCTTCCTCGAATTTCACGGCACGGAAGAGACGGTCGCCATACAGGCCGAACAGTTCCGGGAAATCGCCGCCGAATTCGGTTCCGATGAATTCCAGCACACCAGCAATGCCGAGGAGCGGGCTCAGCTCTGGAAGGCGAGACACAATGCCTACTGGGCGGGAAGGGCGCTCGCTCCCGAACTGAACGGCCTCTCGACCGATGTCTGCGTGCCGATTTCTCGGTTAGCCGAATGCGTGGCCGAGACCCAGGCCGATATTCGCGAAACCGGGCTTCTGGCGCCGATCGTCGGGCATGCCGGCGATGGCAATTTTCATGTGCTGATGCTGTTCGACGACAAGAAACCGGACGACCTCGCACGCAGCGAGGCTTTCATGGCGCGGCTCAACGCCCGGGCGCTTGCGATGGGCGGCACCTGCACCGGCGAGCATGGGGTGGGGCAGGGCAAGATGACCTATCTCGCGCAGGAATTGAGTTCGGCTCTTCCGGTCATGCGATCGATCAAGAAGAGCCTCGATCCGGACAATATCTTCAATCCCGGCAAGATCTTCCGGCTGTAAAAGCCAATCCTTGCAGTTGCCGCAGGGCAAAATACGGGTAGTCTTGCCGCGAAACCGACCCATGCCGAAAAGTGTTGAGCGGTGTTGCGGCAACGGCATGGGATAAAATGAGAACGCAAAGCGTAACGGCGAATCTGAACGATTGCCACACGCTTTGAAGTTGCCGCGAATGTGAATGGAGTGGGCAGGTCGTGATCGGACGCTTACTGGTTTTCCTCGGCGGGCTTTTGGTCGTGGCGCTGTTTGCGGCGCTGCTCGGGCCGATGTTCGTCGACTGGACCGATTTCCGCAAGGATTTCGAGGACCAGGCCAGCCGTATTCTCGGCAAGAAGGTAACCGTGCATGGCGAGGTCAATGCCCGCCTGCTGCCTTTTCCTTCCGTCACCCTGCATGACGTGACGGTCGGCCCCGACAGCGAAGGTGCGCCGCTCGTCACCGTCTCGCGCTTTTCGCTCGATGCGGAACTTGCCCCCTTCCTTTCCGGTGAGGCGCGCATCTTCGACATGCGCATCGAGGAGCCGAAAGCGCGCATCCGGCTTCTGGCCGACGGCACGCTCGACTGGCTGCGCGGCTCCAGCGCGGAGATCCCGGCGCGCACCGTGGTGCTCGAGAAGGTGCATGTCACGGGCGGCGAGATCGAATTCATCGACGAGCAATCCGGCCGGACGCGAAAGGTGAGCAGCCTCGACGCAGAGATGACGGCGGCATCCCTCGCGGGTCCCTGGACCGCCGATGGCAAAGCCGTGGTAGACGGCGAGGCGGGCGGTTTCCATCTTTCCAGCCAGCAGCCCAATCCGGCAACAGGAGCGGTTCCGCTCAAGCTTCGGTTCGATCCGGACAACCGGCCGTTCAACCTGGACCTCGAGGGGGACCTGTCACTGGTCGACGGGAGACCGATCTACAAGGGACGTTTCCAGGGCCAATGGCTGGACGCCCATGTGGAAGAGGCTCCCAACGAGCGCAAGACGGCGGCGCCGCGGGTCAAGGGTGCATTCGAGCTTACCAATGAGCGCATCGTCGTTCCAGAGTACCGACTCGAACTTGCCGAGGCCGATAATCCTTATGTCATTACCGGCGAGGCAAAACTCGATACCGGGGCGCAGTCGGAATTCCTGCTGACGGCGGAGGGGCAGCAGGTTGACGTTAACCGGTTGGCGAACGAGGGCGCGAAAGGCAAGACCGGGCGTAATGCCGCGGGCTCCGTTCGACAGCGTCTCAACCTGCTGATCGCGATGGCTGCCGATATTCCGATCCCCAGCGTGCCGGGGCGGGCGAACCTGAAGCTTCCGGCTATCGTGGCAGGCGACACCGTCTTGCGCGACATTCAGATCGACGTTCGCCCTGCGGGCACCGGCTGGACCGTCGAGCGCGCAGCGGCCATCCTGCCCGGCCGCACGCAGGTGGAGGCGAAAGGCAAGCTGGTGCTCCGGGGATCGCCGTCATTCAGCGGCGACCTGCTTGTCGCATCGACCCAACCCACGGGACTTGCCTCGTGGATTTCCGGCACCGTCGATCCGGCGATCCGGCAACTGAAATCGGCCGGCTTTTCCGCAGCCGTCAATCTGACGCCGGATACCCAGCGTTTCGAGAAGCTGGAACTTGCCATCGGCGAGGCGCATCTCAACGGCCGTCTGGAGCGGCAGTCGGTCAATGGTCAGCCGGCAACGCTGTCGGTCGATCTCTCGGGAAACGAAATCGATCTCGATGCGGCGCGGGCGCTCGGCGCGCTCATCGTCGGCGACGACCTCGACAACGGCGTGTTCGCCCAGCGGATCGCCACCCGCATGAAGGTCGGCAAGCTCGTCGCCTACGGTGTCGAGAGCCGCGATGTCGATACGATCTTCACGCTCGACAGCGGCAGCGTTTCGGTCGAGCGGCTGAATATCGGCGATGTGGCGGGCGCTTCGATACGGGTTAGCGGATCGGCGAGCGGTTCCCTGCTGGATTATACCGGCAAGGCGCAACTGTCGTTCGATGCTGCTGATCCCACTCCGTTCCTCGCGATGATCGCGGGTCAACTTCCGCCGCATCCGGCTCTGGCGCGGCTGGTCGAGAGTGCGCCCTGGTATGCAGATGCAAGATTGCAGGCAAATGTATCGCTCGGCGATGCCGGCGGGAGCGGCCTGACCGCGAAGCTCACCGGCACGGCCAATGGCAGCAGCATTACGCTGTACTATGCCGTCGACGATATTACCGATTTCACCGGCACGGCGGCGTTGAAGATGAGCGCCACGCTGGAAAATCCGGAAGCTCAGATCCTTCTGGGACAGGCCGGGCTCGATCCTCTGCCGGTCGGAACCGGTGTTGCGGGCCGCCTCGCTCTGGACATCGACGATCGCGGCACGGAACCTGCCGATGTCGCATTGCGCTTCACCGCTCCCGGTACGGAGGCGACGGCGACTGGCAAGGTGTCGCTCGATGCAGCGGATTTTCTCGCCGGCAGCGGTAGTATTTCCGTCCGCAGCAGCGATCTTGAACCTTATTTGATGGCGGGTGGCGTCGTGATGCCGTCGACCGGCTCCGGCCTACCAGCGGAATTTGCGGCCGAGGTGAAGATCTCGGATCGTCGGGTTTCGTTTGACGGGATCAGGGCTACGTTGGACGGGAATGCATTGTCGGGCACGCTCGCAGCCGACTGGACGCAGGCGCAGCCGAAGGTCGAGGGGCAGGTCAAGGCCTCCCATGCGGATGTCGCCTGGCTTGCGGAGACGGTCCTCGGACCGATGACCGATCCCACGACCAACAAGCTCTCCGAGCAGGCCCTATCGGTTCAACAGAACGGGCCCGATCTTGATCTTGCCCTGAATGTCGATGCCTTATCCGCCGGTCCTGCCAAGCCCGTTTCGGGTCTTTCAGCGAGACTACGCCGGACCGGCGGCGAGTTGTCGCTCGACGAGATCAAGGGGCGCTGGTTCGATGGCGAACTCACCGGCCGATTGATGATTGCGAATGCCGGAGGCACGGGGCTCTACCAGAGTCGGCTCACGCTTGCCGGCGGCGACCTTGTCGAAGCGTTACCGAGGCAGGATGGAGACGCGCAGCCGGCGGCCACAGGCCGGTTCGATCTCGATATCGTCACCGAGGCGAGCGGCAAGACGGTATCCGAGCTCTTCGGTTCGACCAATGGCTCCGGCTCGGTGAAGCTCGATACCCTCACGGTTTCCAAGCTCAATCTCGGGCTTCTGCCTCAGGTGCTGGCGGCGGCGGATGGTATCCAGGGCGACATCACGGAAGACAGGGTGAGAGACATCGCCGGGGGATTGATCGACGCCGCTCCGGGTACGTTCCGCGATGTCGCCATTCCCTTCAACGTTACCGATGGGGTCCTGCGGGTCCAGAACGTGACGCTCGAAAGCCAGACAGCAAAGCTCAACGGCGAAGCGCGCGTGGACATCGTCGACGGCACAATGGATGGCGTCGTCCAGGTGGCGCTCGATGCCGGCGACGAAGCGCTGGCCGGAGCGGAGCCCGGCTTTCGGCTTGCCTATGCCGGCGCAGTCGCCTCACCCATCCGAGAGGTTGAAGTCGGAGACCTCACCAACTTCCTGTCGCTTCGCGCCTTCGAACGGGAACGCCGCCGGGTCGAGGCGTTGCAGTCGAACGTTCTGGAAAAGCAACGGCTGAGGCGCGAGGTGGTCCTGCACCGTTACCGGGAGGAGGAGCGCCGGAAGGCCGAGGAAGAACAGGCGAGACTGGCAGAGGAGGCCCGGCAGAAGGCGGAGGCGGAGAGGTTGGCCGCGGAGGAGGAAGCGCGGCGGCGCGCCGCAGAAGCCGCTCCGCAAGGCGATGCCGCGACGACGGGCGGGGAGCCGGCCGGCGAGGGGACGATACCAACTCCGGGATTGCCTGTATCTCCGGACGAGAAGGTCACGCGCGACAACCTTCCTCCCGCGGCGCCGCTGCAGTTCGATACTCTTCCGGGCGTCAACTGAGCCTTTACTGACCGGATGAACGTTTGCCATCGGGTCCGGTTTTTCCGGACGTCAGGTTTCGGCGTCAGCCTGTCTTTGGGGAGAGCGAAGGCGGTCGCGGTACACGACTTCGCGCTGCTTCCTACGGTCTTTGCGCCATCGTCTTCAACCAGTTCAGAACGTAGAGCCGCAGCGCCGACGAAAGGTTGGCCGTCGGATCGCGTGTTTCGTCGATCTCGGTGATGAGGGCGGCGAGCGCCATGCAGCGTTCGCCGGCGATCGCTCTCAATTCGTCCATGAAGGCATCTTCCAGCGAGAAGCTGGTTCGATGGCCGTGCAATGTCGCCGAATGCTTGCGGATCACGGATGCCTCATCCGGTCGTCTGGTTTTTGCGAAAAAGAGTCCGGAAGCGGCGCGAAGTGTCTGGCGCGGAATCGTTTTCCGCGATGCCGTCACTCGGGCTTCGGACGGTCCAGACGCCCCTGGTCGAGTGTCTTTTCGGCTTTCCTGTTGAGTGCGTCGGTCAGTTGCTTCTCGGCCTTGGTGCGGCCGAAGGAGATACGATTCTGCTCGGCCTTCGCTTCCTTTTCGGAACGTACCTTGGTCTTCCTGAACTGGCGGAGATTGACGACGTCTGCGCTCATCTTTGATGTTCCGGCGGCTGGAAGAGGACGCCTCTTGGAGGCGCCCCGGATCTCAGATCACTGCTTCTTGCGGAATGCGTCGAGGGAAACGACGGAACCTTCCTTCTTCTCTTCGGCCGGCTTTTCAGCCGTTTCTTCCGTGTGTTCGGCGACAGCGGAGACGGGATAGGCGGTGATCTCCGCGCCTTCCTCGTCTTCTTCCGCGAGCGGCACGTCGAATTCGAGCTCGAAGTTCACGGAGGGATCATAAAAACCGCGAATCGCGTTGAACGGAATGACCAGCTTTTCCGGTGTGTCGGAGAAGGAAAGCCCGATTTCGAACTGGCTGTCGGAAACCTTGAGGTCCCAGAACTGGTGCTGGATGACGATGGTCATCTGCTCGGCGTATTTGGCCTTCAGGTGCTGGGAGATGCGCACGCCCGGCGCCCCGGTCAGGAAGGTGATGAAGAAGTGGTGGTCACCCGGCAGACGGCCGGTGGCTGCGACCTCCGTCAAAACCTTGCGGATGACACCGCGCAGCGCGTCCTGAGCCAGAATGTCGTAGCGAATATGGTCCTGCGCCATATGGTCCTGTCTTTCTTTCCTGTGACGTCTTTCCACGGCTATATGCCATGGCGCCGGACAGCGGGAAAGCCCCCGGTGACGAGTCATATCGGGAGACAATACATGATTTTGGCGGAAGGGGGTAGGCGAGGAAGAATGAGGGAAAGGAGTTAGGTGAAGGCTTCTGTTGCCAGGTGCCTTCGAACCCCGCCTCAAGGGGCTAACCTAGAGGGCTTTAGTGTGGGTTTCCCGCACCGCCATTAGGCAGCGAGAGCGTAACCCTTAGCGTTGTTGTCGTTTGCAACTACACTTGTGACCCGATAACGGCGGTATCATGCCGAGCAAAAGTTCGATCTTTACGCCCTTGTCGATCCTGTTTCGCCCCCATCAAAAGCCGGTCATCGCGACCGACCGGTTTTTGGTGGAGGCGCCGGGTACCGCCCCCGGGTCCAATAGGTTTATTACACCGACCGTTTATTGCCATAGCCGGCCCGAAAGCCGGCAGGAGTGATATAGGTGTTTCCTGTCATATTGAAAAGGGGGGCGGCAGCTCTTTCCGGTCATCGGGTCAGGGGAAGCCAAGAATGTCCGAGGCCTGCGATAACCGGGGGAAATCCGATCCGCATCTTGGTTCCCAGACGTCGGGACACTATACTGCGGAGCCTTTCCCTTGAGTCGAATGACGGAACAATGAAGCAGTATCTCGATCTCCTGAAGCACGTGATGGACAACGGAACCGACCGTGGCGACCGGACCGGCACCGGCACGCGCTCGGTCTTCGGCTACCAGATGCGCTTCGATCTTGGTCAGGGCTTTCCCGTTCTCACCACCAAGAAACTGCATCTCCGCTCGATCATCCATGAACTGCTGTGGTTCCTGAGAGGGGACACCAATATTGCCTACCTGCACGAGCACGGCGTCACCATCTGGGACGAATGGGCCGACGGGAACGGCAATCTCGGGCCGGTTTACGGTGCGCAATGGCGTTCCTGGCCGACCGGTGACGGCGGTCATATCGACCAGATCGCCAATCTGGTGGAAGGCGTCCGCAAGAACCCCAGTTCGCGCCGACATATCGTTTCCGCCTGGAACCCGGCAGAGGTGGACAATATGGCGCTGCCGCCCTGCCACTGCCTGTTCCAGTTCTATGTGGCGGATGGCCGGCTTTCCTGCCAGCTTTACCAGCGCTCCGCCGATATCTTCCTCGGCGTGCCGTTCAACATCGCTTCCTATGCTCTCCTGACGATGATGGTGGCGCAGGTGACGGATCTCGAGCCCGGCGATTTCGTCCACACGCTCGGTGACGCCCATCTCTACGCCAATCATTTCGATCAGGCGAGGCTGCAGCTTTCCCGAACGCCGAAGCCCTTGCCGACGATGCGGATCAATCCGCAGGTGCGCGACATCTTCTCGTTCCGCTTCGAGGACTTCAGCCTCGAAGGCTACGAGGCCGAGGCAAGCATCAAGGCGCCGATCGCCGTCTGATATCCAGGACGGGTATTCACGAAAGACAGGAAATGTCCAATCCCGAAATTGTGATCGTGGTCGCGATGGCGGCCAACAATGTGATCGGGCGCGATGGCGACATGCCCTGGAAGCTCTCGACCGACCTCAAGCGCTTCAAGGCGCTCACCCTGGGCAAGCCGCTGGTGATGGGGCGGAAGACTTTCGAATCCGTCGGCGGCAAGCCGCTGCCGGGGCGGCCGCATGTGATCGTCAGCCGTGGCGCGGAGATCGCCATGCCGGACGTCTCCATGGCGCACAGCCTCGAAGAAGCCCTTGAAAGAGCGAGGGAAATTGCGATCGAAACCGGTGTCGACGAGGTTTGCATCGCCGGCGGCGGCGAGATCTACCGGCAGGCATTGCCATTCGCGGATGTTCTGCACGTGACCCATGTCGAGGCCGAGGTCGACGGCGATACCGTTTTTCCCGAGATAGACCCGGCACTTTTCGAGAAGGTGCAGGAAACGTCGGTTCCCGCCGGTGAGAAGGACAATTATCCCACGCGCTACGCCGTCTATCGGCGCCGCACTGCGGCATAACGTATTATTTTCCCTAACTGCAGAAGAAGTTAGGTACTTTCCGTTGAAAGGCCTCGGCCCGATACCTATAACGGGACGAGCGTTCCGTCCGCGGCCCGTGAGTGTCGGCGGCTGGAACGATGGGAGCACTTGCAAACAAAGAGGTATTGATGCCCTGGAGCAATCAGAACGGCGGCGGCCCATGGGGCGGCGGCGGTGGTAACAATCAGGGACCCTGGGGGCAGGGACCCAACCGGCCGCGCGGTGGCGGTGGCAATACGCCGCCCGACCTCGAGGATCTTATCCGCCGCGGTCAGGACAGGCTGAAGAACATCGTGCCGGGCGGCTTCAATGGCGGCGTGGTGGTGATCCTGCTTCTCGTGCTCGGTGCATTCTGGGTCATGCAGGCCATCTACACGGTACAGCCGGACGAGCGCGGCGTGGAACTGCGCTTCGGCAAGCCCCAGGAAGAGATCTCGATGCCGGGCCTGCATTTCCACATGTGGCCGTTCGAGACCGTCGAAATCGTCAAGGTGACCGAGCAACAGCAGAATGTCGGCGCCAAGGCGTCGTCTTCGTCGAGCGCCGGCCTGATGCTTTCCGGTGACCAGAACATCGTCAATGTGCAGTTCTCGGTCCTCTTCACGGTCAGCGATCCGAAGGCCTATCTGTTCAACATCGAAAACCCGCCGCAGACGCTGCAGCAGGTCGCCGAAAGCGCCATGCGCGAAGTCGTCGGCCGCCGTCCGGCGCAGGACATCTTCCGCGATGCGCGCCAGCAGATCGCCGCCGACGTGAAGGCGATCATCCAGGGCACCATGGACACCTATGGCGCCGGGATCTCGATCAACGCGGTCGCCATCGAGGATGCGGCTCCGCCGCGCGAAGTGGCCGATGCCTTCGACGAAGTGCAGCGTGCCGAGCAGGATGAAGACAGGTTTGTCGAGGAAGCCAACAAGTATGCCAACCAGCAGCTTGGCCAGGCTCGCGGTCAGGCCGCGCAGATCCGCGAAGAAGCGGCTGCCTACAAGGACCGCGTCGTTAAGGAAGCCCAGGGTGAGGCCCAGCGCTTCGTCGACATCTACGAGGAATACAGCAAGGCGCCGGACGTGACCCGCAAGCGCCTCTATCTCGAAACCATGGAGCAGGTTCTGAAAAACTCCAACAAGGTCATCATCGACGAGAAACAGGGCGTTGTGCCTTATCTGCCGCTCAACGAGATCGGCCGCATGGGCCAGAGCCAGAACCAGACCCAGCAGGGAGGCAATTGATCCATGTCCAATCGCCTTGCCTATATCCTGATCGGCTTTGCCGCCCTTCTGCTTCTCGTCTACTCGTCGGTCTTCGTCGTCAACGAACGGCAGCAGGCAATCGTGGTGCGCTTCGGCCAGATCCAGGCCGTCTACAAGGAGCCGGGCCTCTACTTCAAGCTGCCCTTCGCCTTCGCCGATGCCGACCGTGTCCAGTATGTGGAAGATCAGGCGCTCCGCTTCGATCTCGACAATATCCGCGTGCAGGTCTCGGGCGGCAAGTTCTACGAGGTCGATGCCTTCGTGGTCTACAAGATCACCGATGCCCGCCGTTTCCGCGAGACCGTTTCTGGCGACCGCGATGCCGCCGAAACCCGCCTCACCACCCGTCTCGATGCTTCGTTGCGCCGGGTCTACGGTCTGAGAGGCTTCGAGGCCGCGCTTTCGGATGCCCGCGCCTCGATGATGCAGGAGGTTCGCGACGATCTTCGGGCCGATGCCGAATCGCTCGGCATCACCATCGAGGACGTGCGCATCCGCCGCACCGACCTGACGCAGGAAGTCTCCCAGCAGACCTTCGACCGCATGAAGGCCGAACGTCTGGCGGAAGCCGAACTTATCCGCGCCCGCGGTAACGAGGAAGGCCAGCGGCGCCGTGCAATCGCCGACCGCCAGGTCGTCGAGATCCAGGCGGAAGCACAGCGGGATTCGGAAGTGCTGCGAGGCGAGGGCGATGCGGAACGCAACCGCGTGTTTGCCGAAGCCTTCTCGCGTGACCCGGACTTCTTCGAGTTCTATCGTTCGATGCGGGCCTATAACGGCGCGCTGTCCAGTACCGGCACGACGATGGTCCTTTCGCCCGACTCCGAGTTCTTCCGTTATTTCAACGGAACGACGGCTCCGGCCACGCCAGCGCCGGCGCCTGCCGCCAACAACTGACCGGCACGCCATGTCGGATTTTCTGACGGGCGTGGCGTTCTTTCTCATCATCGAGGGGCTGGTCTATGCACTGGCCCCTCGTTTGCTTGTGAAAATGGCGCGTTTGCTGCCGGATATTCCGGAGGGGCAGTTGCGTCTCTCCGGCCTTGTCGCGATCGCCTGCGGAGTGGGGCTTGTGTGGCTGCTTCGCGGATGACGGGGCGCCCCGGTCTCGCCTGAAATTGATTTAACCTTTCATCATTCCGCCTTATGCTGTCGCCAAAAAGCGATCTCCGAACCGCAAAGGAAGCCTCATGACCGTCGACGCCCGCAAGCGCCATCTTCTCCTTCCAGCATTCCTGGTGGGGACAGCCCTTGCCGTCGGCGCCCTTGCCGCGCCGCGGCCCGTGCTGGCGCAAGGGCCTGAATCCGTTGCCGATCTCGCCGCAGGCCTGCTGGATGCGGTCGTCAACATCTCCACCTCGCAGAGCGTGAAGGAGGAGCGGGACGTGCCGATGCCGAAGCTGCCGGAGGGTTCTCCCTTCCAGGAGCTTTTCGAGGATTTCTTCAAGAATCGCGGCGGCGACGGCGGCAACAACAAGGTCAATTCGCTGGGCTCCGGCTTCGTCATCGATCCGAGCGGCTTCATCGTCACCAACAATCACGTGATCGAGAACGCCGACGATATCGAGGCCATCTTTCCCGATGGCTCCAAGCTCAAGGCCAAGCTGGTCGGCACCGACACGAAAACCGATCTCTCCGTGCTGAAGGTGGAGCCGCCGGCCCCGCTCAAGTCGGTTAAATTCGGTGACTCGCGGACCATGCGCATCGGCGACTGGGTCATGGCGATCGGCAACCCCTTCGGCCTTGGCGGCTCGGTCACCGTCGGCATCATCTCGGCCAGCGGCCGCAACATCAATGCCGGCCCCTACGACAATTTCATCCAGACCGATGCCGCGATCAACAAGGGCAATTCCGGCGGTCCGCTGTTCAACATGAAGGGCGAGGTCATCGGCATCAACACGGCTATCATCTCGCCGAGCGGCGGGTCCATCGGTATCGGTTTCGCGGTTCCGACGGAGCTTGCCGAAAATGTCATCAAGCAGCTGATGGAGTTCGGCGAGACGCGGCGCGGCTGGCTCGGCGTGCGCATCCAGCCGGTGACGGACGAGGTGGCCGAGAGCGTCGGCATCGTTGGCAAGGCCCGAGGCGCCCTCGTCAGCGGCGTCGTCAAGGGCGGGCCGGTCGAAAACGGCCCGATCAAGGTCGGCGACGTGATCGTTGCGTTCAACGGCAAGAAGGTGGCGGACACGCGCGATCTCGTGCGCATCGTTGCAGAGAGCAGCGTCGGGGCGGATGTGGATGTCGTTGTCCTGCGCGACGGTAAGGAAGAGACCCTGAGGGTCAAGCTCGGTCGTCTCGAAGACGAACAGCAGGCCAAGGCCGATGAACCGTCGCAGGAGCCGTCGGATGGCGACGGCGAAAGCGTCACCCCGCCCGACGACGGTGGCGAACCCTCGCCCGACGACGACGGTACGATCGAGGAAGACCAGCAGTCGCCCGCCGATCAAGGCAGTGTCTCCGGGCCGATGTCCGAGGATCTCATCGGGGTTGAACTGGCGCAGCTGGACGACGCTGCCCGCAAAACCTATTCCATCGCCGAAAGTGTCGAAGGCGTCGTTATCACCAAGGTCTTGCCGGGTTCGCAGGCCGAGGGAAAAGGCCTGAAGGTGGGACAGGTGATTGTCGAGGTGGCGCAGGAATTCGTGCAGGTGCCGAAGGATGTCGTCGATATGTTGGCCGCGCTGAAGGGCGAGGGACGCCGTAGCGCGCATCTGATGGTGGCCGACGGCGAGGGCAACCTCAGGCTTGTGGCTGTACCGCTCGAATAGCGTGCGTTCGTTTTTCGACGATGGCGGGCGGCGTTTGCCGATCCGTTCGTTCTTCAGACGGCCTCCTGCGCATCCGCGCGGAGGCCGTTTGTTCCGGTCAAGCCCGCCGGGCTTGCGTCAGGGCGTGACGAAATCCGTCTTTCGGTAGCCCTGCAGGTAGAGGAGCGCGGTGAGGTCGCCGTGATCGATACGGATCTTCGCCTGCGCTGCGACGGCGGGCTTGGCATGGAGCGCCACGCCCGATCCGGCGCGTTCCAGCATGCCGAGATCGTTGGCGCCGTCGCCGACGGCAATTGCGTCGAAAGGATCAATGCCGAGCTTTCGGCTGATGTCCAGCAGGGCGTCAACCTTGGCCTGCTTGCCGAGGATCGGCTCGACGACTTCGCCGACAAGGGCGCCGTCTGCCTCGATCAGGATGTTGGCGCGGTTCTCATGGAAGCCGAGGGCTGCGGCGATGCGCGCGGTGAAGACCGTGAACCCGCCGGAGACCAGAGCGGTGTAGTGACCTTTCGCCTTCATCGTGGCGATCAGTTCCGGTCCGCCGGATGTCAGGGTAATACGCTTGGCGATCACGTCGTCGATCACGGTGACCGGCAAGCCCTTGAGCAGCGCGACCCGTTCGCGAAGGGCGGGTTCGAAGGCGATTTCGCCGTTCATCGCGCGCGCGGTAATCGCCGACACCTTTTCCTTCAGGCCGACCTCGGCGGCCAGTTCGTCGATACATTCCTGGCCGATCATGGTCGAGTCCATGTCGGCGATCAGGAACTTCTTGCGTCTGGTGTCGGCGTCCTGAATGGCGAGATCCACCGGCTGCCCGTCGATAACCGCGCGAATGGCGGCGGTCGCCCCGGAGGCGTCCGTGTCGTCCTTTAGCGCGATATCGCAGGCAATCCCGTCGGCGAGCCAGTAGAGGCCGGAGGCCTTCACGGCTTCCGCGGCCATTTCCGCAACGGCGGGGACGAGAACGGGATTTGACGGATTGGCAATAAGCGTGGCAACGAGGGCCATGATGGAGAACCTTGGAACAGATATCGACGCGATCCTGATAACCGGGCCGACCGCCAGCGGCAAGTCCGCCCTGGCGCTCGATTTCGCAAAGCGTTTCGGCGGGCACGTGGTCAATGCCGACAGCATGCAGGTCTACGATGTTCTGCGGGTGCTGACTGCCCGCCCGTCGAAAGCAGAGATGGAAGGGGTTCCTCACCATCTCTACGGGCATGTGCCCCCCGGCGATGCCTATTCGACCGGCGACTGGCTGCGCGAAACCGGCGCATTGCTGGCCCGGCTGAAGGATCGTGCCGCATTGCCCGTGATCGTTGGTGGGACGGGTCTCTATTTCAAAGCGCTGACCGGCGGGCTTTCGGACATGCCGGCCGTGCCGGAGGAGATACGTGCAACGCTGCGGAATCGATTGTCCACGGAGGGAGCGGAGTCGCTTCACCGCGAGCTCGCCCTGCGCGATCCCGCGGTGGCGGGCCGCCTTAACCCGCAGGACGGGCAGCGGATCGTGCGCGCGCTGGAATTGCTGGAGGCGACCGGGCGTTCGATCGCGGATTTCCAGGGCAAGGCCGGTCCGATGCTGGTCGACCCCGCCCGCGCCCGCAAATTCGTGGTGTTGCCCGACAGGGCGGTGCTGCATGAGCGGATCAACCGGCGCTTCTCCCGCATGTTCGAAGAGGGTGCGGTCGAGGAGGTCGAAGCCCTTCTGGCGCTTGGGCTTTCTCCCGACATGCCGGCAATGAAGGCGATCGGCGTTTCGCACATCGCGGCGATGCTGAGGGGCGAGACTACGAGGCCGGAGGTCGTCGAGACGGCGTCGGCCGCGACCCGGCAATATGCCAAGCGGCAAATGACATGGTTCCGCAACCAGATGGACGAAAGCTGGACGCGGATCGATCCGGCCGTCTTTTCCGCTCAGTCCTTGCGGTAGAGGCTGGAGAGCGGTTTTTTCAGAATGCTCTCGCGCAGCGAACTGCCTTCGCGGCGTAGCGTCCCGCCGCCGAAGGACGGCGGCGAATGGGGTTCCGCCGGTCGCGCGCCGGCGAACGAAGCGGTTTCATCTTCTTCCCGCAGGCGACCGGGCGGCATGTCCTCGCGGTGAAGGAAGGGACGCTCGGCCTGCGGCCTGCCGCCGGGCAGCATGTCCGGCCGATAGGGTTCTATGACCGGTGCGGGGTCGACCGGCCGGGGCGAGGGAGGCTCCACGGTCGGCTGTTGCGTCGAGGGCATCAGCAAGGCCTGGCGGATTTCCTCGAAAGAGGCGTTCGCGTCGAGGCGGGCCGCAGCCCCGAAGTCCTCGTCTTCTGCGATATGGCGAAATTCCTCGACGGCGCCGAAAGCGGTGTTTTCCGGTGCGTTGTCGGAGAACGAGGCGTCGAAGCTCTGCTGAAAAGCCGAGATATCGGGCGCTGCGATGGAACGCATGCGGCTGACGATGGAGCGCAGGTCGACCGTATCGGGGTTATCGTCGCTATGCTTGGCACTGGCGCCGTTGGCCTTGGGCAAACGGTTCGTTTCGACGCGGGAAAACCGCATGCGCATCGGCACCGCGATCGCCTCGCCGAAGGCAATGGCTTCGCCGTTGCCGATAGACGAAATGAAGCTGGTGGTCGAGATCGACGAATCCGGGATCGCCGAGCGGATAATCTCCTGGTCGCGGTCGTTGGTCAGACGCATGGCGAACAGGGTGGAGCACTGCGAAAGGATCGTCTGGTCGAGCTCGCCCGGTCGCTGGGTGATGATGCCGAGCGAAACCCCGTATTTTCGACCTTCCTTGGCGATACGGGCGATGGCCTGCCTGGTGGGGAAGAAGCCGAGGTTCGGATCGGCCGGAATGTATCGATGCGCTTCCTCGCACACGACCAGCATGTGGATCGCACCGTTCGACCACAAGGCGAGCTCGAAGGCCATGCGGCAGAGAACCGAGGCGACCGAGTTGACCACTTCCGAGGGGATGCCTGCAAGCTGGAAGGTGCAGATCGGCCTGTCGTCTCCGGGAATACGGAAGATCTCCGCGATGGTCTCCATGATGGTGTCGCTGATCGTATTGTTGGAGAACATGAAGTGATAGCGCGGATCGTTGATCGCCGACATGATGCGCATCTTCAGCGAGCGCAGGAAGGGCTTGTCGCCACGGCCTTCCAGGCGTCCGATGCGGTCATCGATCAGGGCCAGAAGATCCGCCATGCGGTAGGGAACCGGCGTGTCGGCCGTGATCGAGCTCTTGTCCGAGGCGCGGCGCATCAGGGGGGACTCGCTGCCGCGGAAGGCACGCTTCGCCTCGGGCATGAGGTCGCGCAAAATGTCGAGTTCTTCCGGCACGGGCGGGCGGCCGCGGAACAGAACCTCGGCGAATTCCTCGAGTTTCATCAGCCAGAACGGCAGGTCGAGCGTGTCCGTGTCGATGACAACCGCGTGATCCGGGAAGGCGGCGGCGAATTCGTTGTGCGGATCGAGGATCAGCACACGCAGCTTCGGATCGCTTTCGATCGCCTTGCGAAGAAGCAGGGAAACGGCCGTCGACTTGCCGACGCCCGTCGAGCCGACGACGGCGAAATGCTTCGACAACATGGATGGAATGTGAATGGTCGCATCGATGCTTTCGTCCTGCGTCAGCTTGCCGATGGCGCAGGAGGAGCCCTTGCGGCTGTCATAGATGCGCAGGAGATCGGCGGCGCGTATGCGATGGGCGACCGCTCCGAGATAGGGATAGCGCGAGATGCCGGTCGAGAATTCGTCCTGTCCGTCGAGGCCCTTGTGAACCTCGCCCAGAAGCTCGACCTCGATCAGGAAATAGTTGTCGTCCTGCTCACCCCAGTCACGGGAGCCGGTCTGCATGGAGTAGGCGAGCGCCACGACGCGGTTTTCGCCGACGCTGATCGAGATCAGGCGGCCAACCGACCAGAGTTCCGTGAGGTCGGTGGACCCTTCCGCCGCGATTGCAGCGATGGTTGCGCGCGACCCGTTGCAGGCCACGACGCGCCCGAGCATGCGGTTGCCCGGGTGCATACGGTCGCGGCGATCCTGTTCGCCAGCCCGGCCGGATGTCTTGAGATCGTCGTTACGCAATAGGAAACTCTCCTGCTCGGGAGTGGCAGGATAAACGCCGAGGCTTAACGCTGTGTATATTACAGAAGCCGGATTTTCCCGAAGCGCGATCTTTTCTGTCTTATTTAACGCCTGTTTTTGACATTTGATGCGTTGACGCTTGGCCGATTTATGTTATCACTCGCCTCATGAAAAATTCGCAGGCTCTTATTGTGGTGGGAAAGCGCATGGGCAGGATGGTGTAACCATCCGGCGACAGCCACCCATGCGCTAGATGACAGGCTCCTCAAAGGGGCCTTTTTTTATGGCCAGAACCGGGCTACGGCTCTTTAAAAAAATCCCCAGGCAGATGGAAACAGGCATGACGGGTAAAGACAATCAGATGACCGGCGCGGAAATCGTTCTGCGCGCGCTGAAGGACAACGGCGTTGAACATATCTTCGGCTATCCCGGCGGAGCCGTGCTGCCGATCTACGACGAAATCTTTCAGCAGGACGAGATCCAGCACATTCTCGTCCGCCATGAACAAGGGGCAGGGCATGCCGCCGAAGGCTATGCCCGCTCCACCGGCAAGGTCGGCGTCCTGCTCGTGACGTCCGGTCCCGGCGCCACCAATGCGGTTACCCCGCTGCAGGACGCGCTGATGGATTCGGTCCCGCTCGTCTGCATTTCGGGCCAGGTTCCGACGACGCTGATCGGTTCCGACGCCTTCCAGGAATGCGACACCGTCGGCATCACGCGTCCCTGCACCAAGCACAACTGGCTGGTCAAGGACGTCAACGAGCTTGCCGGCGTCATTCACGAGGCCTTCCGCATTGCGCAAAGCGGCCGTCCCGGTCCGGTTCTGGTCGATGTTCCAAAGGATGTCCAGTTCGCCACCGGCACCTATACGCCTCCTTCCGCGCATGTTGCGCAGAAGAGCTACCAGCCGAAGGTCCAGGGCGACGAGAACGCCATCCGCGCGGCTATCGAGCTGATGGCGCATGCGCGCCGTCCGGTCTTCTACACCGGTGGCGGCGTCGTCAATTCCGGGCCGGAAGCCTCCAAGCTGCTGCGCGAACTGGTCGAACTCACCGATTTCCCGATCACCTCCACCCTGATGGGCCTCGGCGCCTATCCGGCCTCGGGCAAGAACTGGCTCGGAATGCTCGGCATGCACGGTTCCTACGAAGCCAACATGGCCATGCACGATTGTGACGTCATGGTCTGCATAGGCGCGCGCTTCGATGACCGCATTACCGGCAGGCTCAATGCCTTCTCGCCGAATTCGAAGAAGATCCATATCGATATCGATCCGTCTTCGATCAACAAGAACGTTCGCGTCGATGTTCCGATCACCGGCGATGTCGGTCATGTGCTGGAAGACATGGTTCGCCTCTGGCGGGCTTTGCCGAAGAAGCCCGAGGCTGCCCAGACGGCGGAGTGGAAGGACAGCATCGCTCGCTGGAAGGCGCGCCGCTCCTTCGCCTACACGCCGTCGAAGGATGTCATCATGCCGCAATACGCCATCGAGCGGCTCTACCACCTGACGAAGGATCGCGACACCTACATCACCACCGAGGTCGGTCAGCACCAGATGTGGGCCGCCCAGTTCTTCGGCTTCGAGAAGCCGAACCGCTGGATGACCTCGGGCGGTCTCGGCACGATGGGCTACGGCTTCCCGGCGGCGATCGGGGTGCAGATCGCCCATCCGGAAAGCCTCGTCATCGACATTGCCGGCGATGCCTCGATCCAGATGTGCATTCAGGAAATGTCCTGTGCGGTCCAGTATGAAGCGCCGGTCAAGATCTTCATCCTGAACAATCAGTACATGGGCATGGTTCGCCAGTGGCAACAGCTCCTGCATGGCAACCGCCTGTCGAACTCCTACACCGAGGCCATGCCTGATTTCGTCAAGCTCGCCGAGGCCTATGGCGCCGTCGGCCTGCGCTGCGAAAAGCCGGATGAACTCGACGATGCCATCATGGAGATGATTAACGTCAAGAAGCCGGTGATCTTCGATTGCCGCGTCGCCAATCTCGCCAACTGCTTCCCGATGATCCCGTCGGGCAAGGCGCATAACGAGATGCTGTTGCCGGACGAAGCCACCGACGAAGCCGTTGCGACGGCGATCGACGCCAAGGGCCGCCAGCTGGTTTGACGCGAGAGACAGGAACAGAGACATGAACGCACAGCTTCAACCCACCGGCTCGGCCTATTTCATCGCCAAGGAAACCGCAGCCATCGAGAGCCACACGCTATCGGTTCTCGTCGACAACGAACCGGGCGTTCTCGCCCGCGTCATTGGCCTATTCTCCGGTCGCGGCTACAACATCGAAAGCCTGACGGTTTCCGAGACGGAGCACGAGGCGCATCTGTCGCGCATCACCATCGTGACGCGCGGTACGCCGAGCGTATTGGAGCAGATCAAGGCCCAGCTCGAACGCATCGTGCCGGTGCATCGGGTTCTCGATCTGACGGTTCGTGCCCGCGAACTCGGGCAGGAACGTCCGATCGAGCGCGAGGTCGCGCTGGTGAAGGTGGTGTCCTCGGGTGAGATGCGGGCGGAGACGCTGCGTCTTGCCGATGCCTTCCATGCCAAGGTGGTCGATGCGACGGTCGAGCACTTCATCTTCGAGATCACCGGAAAATCCTCGAAGATCGACCAGTTCGTGGCGATCATGAAGCCGCTCGGCCTCAACGAAATCTGCCGCACCGGCATCGCTGCCATGAATCGCGGCTCTCAGGGCATGTGATCGTTTTTCGCTTTCGGGTTAACGAGTGCGGGCGGCTTCGACCGCCCGTTTTCGTTGATGGTTTTCCGACCGTAAGGTGGCGTGCTCAGAACATCGACATCTGCGTCGGGAGCGTTTTTTCCGCCGGTTCTGCAGCGGCTTCCGACTGCTTCGAAGCGCTGTTTGCCGCCTTTCCGGTGTCGCCGCTCTTTGCCCCGTCTGCCTTGACTATGTCTGCTTTGCCGGGTTTATCTGGCTTGTCGGCTGTCGCAACATTGGCTACGCCGAGATCCTGCAGAAAGCCTCTCATTACAGTTTCCAGAATGCCCGGCACAAGGGCGTAGTGAACATACTGCCCCCGCTTTTCCCGTGTTATCAGCCCTGCATTTTCCAGAATGCTCAGGTGTTGCGATATGGAGGGCTTGGCCATATCGAAATGAGAGGCGATTTCGCCAGCCGTCAGGCCGGAGGCGGCGAGGTGTCGGAGGATCGTTCGACGCGGGGGAGCGGCCAGCGCATGGAAGACCTGATGGGCTTGTCTTTCCGCCTTGCCGGCAGAGGTCTTCTTCTTCGTTTCCTTTTTCACCGGGATGCCTGTCTTTTATGGGTGTCGCGTCCTTGGATGTGTAGAATTCCATAATTAGGGAATTTCCTAAATTCCAGAGCGATGTCGACCCGATATTTAGTTTTCCAGCTAAATAAGAAATTCACTCTCCCGCTTGCTGTCGCGGATGGGCTGTCGACCCGCTGCCAAAGGTGAAACGAGAAGCAGGCTCGCGGGAGCCGACCGGCTGGCTTCCGGGTGTGTTTGGGGGCGCCTAAAGCATCGCCAGTGGCACCTTGCGGTCGGGCGGCGGGAAGGCGGCATCGAGTTCGGCCCAGTCCTCGTCGCTGATCTCCAGGTCAACCGCATCGCGGTTTTCCTGCACTCGTCGCAGGTTGGCGGATTTCGGTATGGCGATCACACCGTCGCGTTCGAGCAGGAAGGCAAGCGCCACCTGCGCCGGGGTTGCCTGATAGGTCTTGGCGATGCGGATCAGGTCGGGATGATGAGCGAGGCGGCCCTGTTCAATCGGCGAATAGGCCATGACGGGAATGCCGCGCTGCTGGCACCATGGCAGGAGATCGTATTCGATGCCGCGTCGTCCGAGATTGTAGAGAACCTGATTGGCCGCGCAGTTTCGTCCATCGGGAACGGAGAACAGTTCCTCCATGTCCTCGACGTCGAAGTTCGACACGCCCCAGGCACCGATTGCGCCTTCCTTTTTCAGGTGCTCGAAGGCGGCGACGGTTTCTGCGAGCGGGTATTCGCCGCGCCAGTGCAGCAGATAGAGATCGAGGCGGTCGGTTCCGAGCCTGTCGAGGCTTGCCCGGCAGGCGGCGATGGTCTTCTCGTAGCCCGCGTTCCAGGGATAGACCTTGCTCACGAGGAAGACCTCGTCGCGGCGGTCCTCCAGCGCCTTGCCGACCACCTTTTCCGCTCCGCCTTCGCCATACATCTCCGCCGTGTCGATGAGGGTCATGCCGAGGTCGAGCCCGAGCCGAAGGCTGTCGATTTCCTCCGCCGCCCGTGCCCTTGCTTCTCCCATCTTCCATGTGCCGAGGCCGAGCGCCGGAACGTCGAGACCGGAGGGAAGAACTACCGTTGGAATCTGGTCGTGCATCGAAGCTCCTCTCGTGAACACGTCCTTCAGATTAGCGCTGCCGCCGCCCGTTTCAATCCCGACGTCATCCGGTACGGCAGTTGTGGCGGGGGCCGTTTCGGGCAAAGGGAGCGAAAGTCGTCGGCGCTGCCGGCCGCTCCTTGAGGATTGCCATGATGACAATTCTTCGATGGCCGGCCAGTCCGGCTGTGACTATGGTGGCGCCTCTTGCAGGAAAGGGCGGGAAACCTCGCGGTTTCCGGGCGAAACCCACTCCGGCATTTCAGGCAGATCGGGAGGCTCATCTTGGATACCGCGACACTTTCGGCTCTGGTCGGCTTTGCCTTTGCCACGTCGATCACTCCTGGACCGAACAACATGATGCTGTTTGCCTCCGGCGTGAACTTCGGCTTCCGGCGCACCATCCCGCATATGCTCGGCATCGGCGTCGGCTTTCTCTCGCTGCTGATCGGCGTTGGGCTCGGGCTTGGAGCGCTGCTGGCGACCATTCCGCTGCTTTATACCGGTCTCAAGATCGCGGGCGGGCTCTATCTCATCTATATCGCCTGGAAGATCGGTACGTCGCGGACGCTGAGCGACGGCGAAACGGCGGCGCGGCCGATGACCTTTCTCGGCGCGGCCGCCTTCCAGTGGGTCAACCCCAAGGCATGGGTCATGGCGGTGACGGCGATGTCGGTCTATATTGATGCCGAAAACTATTTCTGGAGCGTCATGATCGTCGGGCTGGTTTTCGCTGCCGTGAACGTGCCGAGCGTTTCGACCTGGGCGGGTTTCGGTTCGGTGCTGCGGGAGTGGCTGTCGGTGCCGGTCCGGCTGAAATGGTTCAACATCACCATGGCGGTGCTGCTCGTGGCAAGCCTGTGGCCGATGCTAAAATAGTGCAATGTCCGGTTTCGTCAGCATCAGCCAGAGAATGCCAATGACGGAGAAGAAGGCCGGAAAGCCGCAGGCGAACCAGATCCGGTAGAGCCTTTGAAAGACCGGCGGCAGGGTGGTTCCCTCCGAGGCGGCGGCGCGGGCGAGATTTCTGAGCCTGATCTGGATCCAGACGACCGGCAGCCAGAATATGCCGGTCAACACATAGAGGGCGAGCGACAGTACGATCCATCCCTCCGTCATGGGCCAGCCGATGGCTCTTGCCAGCAGATAGCCGGTCAAGGGCTGCAGAATGACCGCTGTCGCGGTAAACAGCGTATCGGCGATGACGACCGTTCCGGCGACATGGGCAATCAGCCGTGCGTCCTGCGTTTTCACCGCCATCACCATGAAAAAGGCAATGCCGGCGCCTGTGCCGAATAGGACGGTGGCACCGATCACATGGACGAGGCGCAGCAGTTCTTCGACCGGCATCAACGTTCGTCCAGAATGGCCAGCGCAGCCAGCGTCAGGAATATGGATGGCACGACCTTGACCAGCGGCCCGAGCGGATCGAGCCAGAGAGAGGGCTCCACCAGCGTGGCAGCGGCGAGATAGGCCATTGTGACGGCAAGCATGCCCAGAAGCGCGGATCGGGCAAAAGGCCGCACGAGCACGGCAAGGCCGAGGACGATATCGAGCAGACAGGTTGCGAGCGTTGCGGCGATTGCCATCCCCTGCGGCAACAGGGGAAGGAAATGTGCGGCGGCCGCATCGAGGCGGAAAAGCGGTATCGTGCCAGACAACAGCCAGAAGAACGACAGGGCGAGAATGGCCGGCGCTTTCAGCAGATAGAGCCTTGCGAACCAGAGATCCTGCACGCCTGCGGGATTGCGGCGGAGCGTTTCAGCGAGCGACGCCAGCGGAAAAGGCGCGCCGGTGCCGGGACCGCTGAGAACGCCCTCTGTCATGACCGTCATGGCCGTGGAGCGCAGCGGCGAACGCCAGCCCAGTTTTCCGGCGAGATCGGCGAGGAGGCTGATTGGCCGGGCAATCCAGGCTGGCAGATTAATGACTGGAGTGGCTGGCAGGCCGAGCCAGGCACGATGGGCAGCCACGACCTCGCCAAGCGACAATTGGCCGGATGCGGCGAGATCGATATCGCTGCCGCTTTCAATCTTGCCAGCGACTGCAAGGGCGACCGCCTCGGCGACGTCGTCGAGGGCGACCGTCTCGACCGGGCTTGCGGCGTGGACGAGAGGCAGGACGAGGGGCAGCGCGGCGAGCGCGCGCACCAGCGCCGTGCCGCCATGGGCGTTTCGTCCCACGACGAGGGCAGGGCGCAGGATGACATGATCGAGGCCGGAGGCGGCAAGCGCACGATCGGCCCGGGCTTTCGTCGCGAGGAAGGGCAGGCTGCCCGCCGCGCCTTCGACACGGGCGGAAATCTGCACGATCCTGCGGCCGCCGGCTTCGTTCGCCGCTTGATACAACGCCAGCATGGCTCTTTCCTGAGTGGCGGCCAGATCGTCGCGAAGGCCGTCCTGCAGGGCGCCGGCGCAATTGACGATTACCTGATGCCCCTGCACGAGGTCGTGCCAGCCGGATGCGTTTTCGAACTGTGCAAGATCCGCCGATTTCCATCGGATGTTGGGATGCTGGCGGTTGACGCGGCCGACAGATCGTCCAAGTGCGGTGATACGGTGTCCTTCGGCTTCAAGCCGAAGTGCCACCGCCAAGCCGATGAAGCCGTTGCCGCCGAGAATCAGGATGTCCATGGGGCGAGGATAGCCGACGGGCTGCGAAAGGACAGGGGCGGCTCTTCCCATTGGGGTTGTTGCGTGCGGGGAAATCGTACTGCGATGAGATCGCTGCCTTGCCTGTCAGCGCTCTTTGGTCGATGCTGCGCCGACGAGCGGTATCGGGGATCTCCTTTCTCTCCACCGATCTCATGAGGTAGTATCCATAGTGCACAACGATCATCGCGACCACCATTCCCATTCCGATGGCCATGACGGTCATGACCATCATCACGACAATCACTATTCCGATATGCAGGCGCGGGTTCGTGCGCTGGAAACCCTGCTGACGCAAAAGGGCCTGATCGATCCGGCGGCCATCGATGCGATCGTCGAGACCTATGAGACCAAGGTGGGACCGAGAAACGGCGCCCATGTGGTGGCCAAGGCCTGGAGCGAACCTGCCTTTGCGGAATGGTTGAAGGCGGATGCGACCGCGGCGATCGCGAGCCTCGGTTATACGGGTCGGCAGGGCGAACACATGCGAGCGGTGGCCAATACGCCTGATACGCATAACATGGTCGTCTGCACGCTCTGCTCCTGCTATCCGTGGGCGGTGCTCGGGCTGCCGCCGGTGTGGTACAAGGCGCCGGCCTATCGCTCGCGCGCGGTCATCAATCCTCGCGCGGTGCTGGAGGAGTTCGGCGTGACGCTCAATGCCGACAAGAAGATCCGTGTTTGGGATTCGACTGCGGAACTGCGCTATCTCGTGATTCCGGAACGTCCCGCCGGTACGGAAGGGATGGACGAGGCGGCACTCGCGGCTCTCGTCACGCGGGATTCGATGATCGGTACCGGCCTCGCACTTTCGCCGGAGGCAGCACGATGAACGGCCCGCACGATCTCGGCGGACAGATGGGCTTCGGGCCTGTTGCGCCGGAGAAGGACGAGCCGATCTTCCATGCCGAATGGGAAAAGCGCGCGCTTGGCCTGACGCTTTGCTGCGGTGCCTTCGGCGCATGGTCGATTGATGAAAGCCGTCATGCGAGGGAGAACATCCCGCCAGCGGACTATCTTTCCGCAAGCTACTATGAGATCTGGATTCGTGCGTTGGACACGCTTCTCGAACGGCATGGTTTTGCAACGCGCGAGGAGCTTTTCTCCGGGCGGGACATCGGCCAGGGCGCCGTGCCAAAGCGTATTCTGAAGGCCGATATGGTGCCCGGCGTTCTGGCGCGGGGCGGTCCCTGCGACCGACCGGTGCATCGCGAGCCGCGGTTCTCTGTTGGGGATCGTGTCCGTACCCGGAATTTCAATCCGGAAACCCATACCCGGTTACCCCGCTACGCTCGCGCCAGGGCGGGCGTTATCGAGGCTGTGCAGGGCAGCTATGTCTTTCCCGACGACAATGCCCATGGCCGGGGCGAGAACCCGGAATGGGTCTACACCGTCGTCTTCGACGCCGGCGAAATCTGGGGTGAGGGCGCCGATCCGTCGCTGACGGTGTCGATCGATGCCTGGGAGAGCTATCTTGACGAGGTGTGATGTTTCCTCGCCGCTCAGGCGGTCGCCGGGCCTGCCGAAATCGTCGGAAGGCGATCCCGTCTTTGCGGAGCCCTGGAACGCGCAGGCCTTTGCCATAACCGTGCATCTTTACGAGCGCGGCCTTTTTTCCTGGGGCGAATGGGCCGAGGCTTTGTCTGCCGAACTGCATAAGCCAGACCGCGCGGAAGACGGTTCAGACTATTTCGACGGCTGGGTGGCGGCGTTGACCGGGCTTCTGGTTTCGAAGGGGCTTGCGGACGCCGAAACGGTGCTTGCCCTGCAGGAAAGCTGGAAGCGGGCAGCCGAGGCGACGCCGCATGGCAGTCCGATCCTGCTCGAAAACGACCCCTTGCGGGCCTGAGTGGCGGTCAACGAACGGGCTTCTGGTCGAGCGGAAACATGCCGAAATAAGGTTCGGCCTCCCGCAGTACCCGAGCGACCGACGCTCTCTCCTTCAGCCGCAGGAAATAGGCACTGAGCCGGGGAGAATCCTCGCCGAGCGGGCAGATCGTGTCGGCGTAAAACAGCGCGGGTACGGCGGAGCAGTCGGCCAGCGTGAAGTCCGGGCCGATGGCCCAGCCGGTTTGCGGCCAACGCTCCTCCATGAAGGCGTAGGCGGTGCGGATATCCTTCTTCGCCTGTTCGACCCCGAATGCATCACGGCTGCCCGCTGGGCGAAGGGCATCCAGCACCACTTTCTGCATAGGCAGTTGCAGCATGTCGTCGAACAGCCGATCCCACATGCGCGTCCGCCAGGCGAGGTCCGGATTGCGCGGCACCATAGGGGTCGCCGGATTGGCGAAGCTGTCGAGATAATCAATGACGGTAGCAGATTCGGCGACTGTCGCCTGCCGGGCCTCATCGACCAGCACCGGGAACCTCAAGGGCGGCCAAACCTGCCTGAAAGCCTCGCGCGATGCCTCATCGCTGAGATCGACGACTACGGGTTCGAATGGGAGGTCGTTCTCGTAAAGTGCGATCAGCACCTTATGGCAGAAAGAGGCCAAAGGATGGAAGTAGAGCTTCATCGCCATCCGTGTTCTCCTGCAGGACGTATCATGAATGTATCAGGTGTCGAACTGACGATAGCATTCATCGGCGATTTGCTGCATCCTCTCACGCGGGATTTCTCCCGTCACCGCATAACCCACAGGTCCGTCAATCCAGTAGAAGGTCTCAAGGCCGCCGTCGCTCGCATAGCGGAAGCTGGTTTCGCGGTTATCCTCGTTGCGGCCGATCAGCACCGTGATCCTTTCGCCGGAGGTATCCTCGTACATCAGCATGGCGCCGGCCTTGCCGCTGACCGGCACCAGCCTGCCGCCGACGAGTTTCAGGCCGACAGCCGAAAGGTCGGGTATGCGCATCGAGTAGCCCAGGCGCTTGCCGAGCCAGGCCGCCAGATGCTCTTCCTGGTCCGCGCCAACCTCGACGGGATGACGGACATCGCTTGCATAGATCAGGAAAGCCGAACGCGCCTGGTCCTGAAGACTGGCGGTCTCCGTGACCGCCGGTACCGGCTCGTTGCGAAAGAGCGTCGGGGCGATCTGGCCGGATGCGAGGCCGGCGGCAAAAAGCAGGACGGATGCGGCAAGGCGCATCATGACCGTTCCGGTGGCAAAATGCGGGCCGCTGGTGGAGCCGTGGCGGGCAAGCAGGGACCGGTCTGACTCGTCATGCCGCTCGTAGTCCCGGAAGAGATCGCGGATGCCGGCATTCTGCCTCTGCCAGTCGGCGACCATGGAGGCCTTCTCGGGATGGGTGTCAAGCCAGACCTCCACCTTCGCGCGCCGTTCCTCGTCCAGAAGACCGTCGACATAGGCGTGCAGATCGCTGTCATCCACGGGGGGGAGAGTTTGCGTCATTTCGGTCTCCGCATGGCAATGATGTTCTTTTCGGCAAGCGCGTCGCGCAGGCGCTGGCGCGCGCGGGAGAGGCGCGACATCACCGTGCCGATCGGCAGTTCAAGGATTTCCGCGACTTCGTGGTAGGCGTAGCCCTCGACGACAACCAGCATGAGCACGGCCCTTTGTTCGTCCGGCAATCCGTTCAGCGCGGCATGCAGCCGCCGGCGTTCGAGGGGATCGTCGGGCGTCGCAGGCGCGGGGAGATCCGCCGCCGCCTCCAGATCGACGGCCGAATGGCGGCGGGCGTGGCGGCCGCTGTTGCGGTGCAGGTTGGTCATGATCGCGTAGATCCACGCCTTCAGATTGATTCCGCGCCAGTTGGCGCGCCTTGCAAGGGCGGCCTCGACGCAGTCCTGAAACAGGTCCTCGCCTTCGGCATCGGAGCGTGTAAGGCTGCGGGAGTAGCGACGCAAGGCGGGCAGAAGGGCCAGCATATCGCTTTCGAAACGGCCGGGACCGGAGGAGAATTCCCCCGGTCCGCCGTCGCGATCGCCCTTGGCTTGCTTGTTAGGGCCTTGACTGTCAGGGCCTTGCGGCATGCCAGATCCCTTTCACGCCATCACCGGTCATATCGCCTTGCTTCATGTCCTTGACGAAGAGGTAGAGGGGCATGCCGTTCAGCGCCCATTGCTTCTTGCCGTCCTTGCGTGTCACGAGCGAGTATGCGCCTTCCGCCGTGGCGCTTGAAGCGGCAAGATAGGGTGGCCAGTTGGCGGCGCAGGCGTCGTAACAGCTGGACTCGCCCTTCTTGTCGTTGTCGAAGGTATAGAGCGTCATGCCTTTTTCGTCGGCAAGCACTTTGCCGCCAGAGGTCTCGACGGACATGAAAGGTTGGGCCAGTGCCGGTCCGGCAAGGGCGATGAGAGCGACGGAAAGGAGCAAACGGGCTTTCATGGGACTTCCTCCGAATGTTGCGGGCGGACACCGTCATGGTTCCGCCTGAGAGTTAGACACCGCAGCCGGTCATTTTATTCCCTCGTCTCCGCCGATTTTCTCCGGCCGCGGATTTGTCTCCGTTGTTTCCGCACTGTTCACGCTTTGCTTGCCTTTTCCGAGCGAATCCTGACAAGTCGGTCCATGCAGTTCGCACCTCAACAGGATGAAGCCCTGAAAGCCGTTTCCAAATGGCTGAAGGAGGGCAGACAGCCGGTTTTTCGCCTTTTCGGCTATGCCGGCACGGGCAAGACGACGCTTGCCCGATATTTTGCCGAGCATGTCGAGGGCGACGTCCTGTTCGCCGCCTTCACGGGCAAGGCGGCGCAGGTGCTGCGCTCGCGCGGGGCTTCGAACGCCAAGACCATTCACTCGCTGATCTATCGTCCACGGGGCGAGGAGGCTGTCGAGGACGAGGAGACGGGCAAGACGTCCATCGCGCCGATGTTCTCGATCAACCGGCAGAGCCCGGTTGCCAAGGCGGCGCTGATCGTGATCGACGAGTGCTCGATGGTGGACGAACAATTGGGCAAGGACCTGATGAGCTTCGGAACCCCCATTCTGGTTCTCGGCGATCCCGGACAGTTGCCGCCGGTCTCGGGCGGCGGCTTCTTCACCGAGCAGGAGCCCGATTATCTGCTCACGGATATCCACCGTCAGGCGCGGGACAATCCGATCATCCAGCTTGCGATGCAGGTGCGCGAAGGCAAGGAGATCATGCATGGCGATTATGGCACCGCCCGGGTGATTTCCCGCAACGATGTCACACAGGAACTGGTGCTGGGCGCGGACCAGGTGCTGGTCGGCACCAACAAGACGCGGCGCCGCTATAACAAGCGCCTGCGGGAGCTCAAGGGTTTCACGGTCGACTATCCGCAGGCGGGCGACAAGCTGGTGTGTCTGCGCAACGATCAGGTCAAGGGTCTTCTGAACGGTTCGCTCTGGCAGGTGATGACCTCATCGCGGGAGACGGTGAAGCCCGGCATCAACCTGCTGATCCGGCCGGAAGACGACGACATGGATCGCGGGGCGGCCAAGATCAAGCTGTTGAAGGCCGCGTTCGAGGATATCGAGGGGGAAATCCCCTGGTCGACCCGGAAGCGCTACGACGAGTTCGACTACGGCTATGCGCTCACCGTGCACAAGGCACAGGGCTCGCAATGGAACGATGTCGTCCTGTTCGACGAGAGCTGGGCGTTCCGCGATACCCGCGAGCGCTGGCTCTATACCGCAGTCACCCGCGCCGCGGAGACGCTGACCATCGTCCGGTAAGCGTCGTTTTTCGCAAAAGCGTCACGGGTTCGTGCGCAGCGAGGCGAGCGTGGCCATCATCGCCATCGGCTCCTTGCCGGAGGCCGACGCGATATCCGAGAGTTTTTTGCCCGCGTCGGCAGCGCTGTAGCCCTTTTCCTTCAATGAGGCGACAAGGCTTTCCTCGGTATGGCCGAGCAGGGGAGCCACTTGTGCGGGCGTTCCGCCGGCGACGATGCCTGCCATCGCAATGGCCGGATTGCCGCCGGTGCCGCTTGCCGTCCCGGTGATGGCCGGCCATGCAAAGACGAGGCCGGAGACAAGACAGAGGCCGAGCGCGACCGTCATGGGGAGACGTTTGAAATACATCATGAATGGCCGCCAGTTCTTCCACATGTGCAGAACGAAGGGCAGGATGAGCACCATGCTCAACCATTCATGCATCTCGCGGAACGCGGCCGTGCCGACATGGAAGAAGAGAGCGATGCCGGAGACAAGGGAGACGAGGAAAAAACCGGTGATGAAGGGCGTTGCGTAACGGGACAGGAAGGTAGGCATTTTCGTAAGCTCACTCATTGTTTGAACAGTCTCTGGCTACCTCCTGCGAGAACGTAAGTCCCGTTAAATTCCGGTAGGAATTGACCGTCGACAAATCCTGGACGATTTGCCGCTTTATCGGTGCCGTGAACCTGTGGTGCATGCCGGCGGTTTTTGGCAAAGCGGCCAGGGATTGTGGCCGGCGGCTAACCGACGAGGCCGAGCAGGACTGCCTTTGCGACAGCCTGAAACCTGTTGCTGGCGTCAAATTTGCGGATGATCTCCTCCTCGACGGCGTTGATTTCGCCGGCGCTCATGTCGAGCGCGCGGGCCAGCCGCAACGACGCATAGCCTTCCGCCATCAGTTCGAGGCAGCGGCGTTCCAGGTCGGTCAGCCCGATGCGCTGGGCCTGCTGCACGCGCGCATTTCGCGCCTCGTCCCTGTCTTGCGCCAGTAGCCGGGTAATCTGCTGCATCTGGTGATGGGTGGTAGAGAGAATGGCGGTCAATTCCCGCTGTCGGGCCAGCAGTGCTTCGGCGAATAGTGCGTCGCTCTCTTCCCGGGAGCGGGCGTTCTCCAGCGCCTGCATGAGATCTTTTATCGCCGCGACCGGCATGCCGACGTCCCGGCAGGCGGTAATCACCGCCATGCGGGCGATATCCCCGCGGCTGTAGACACGCATCAGGCCGACGCGTCCCGCCTTGATGAGACCCTTCTCCTCGTAGAAATGCAGGGTGCGGTGGGTGACGCCGAAGAGGGTCGCCATCTCCGCTATGGCAACCGGCTCTTCCGGCAGGGGCGCCGGCAGCTCGACCCCCGGCAGAAAAATCGTGTCCGATGTGATGCCGGCTCTTGCTTCGCCAGCCGCTTGCCGATGGTGCAACCCTTCCGCCATGACCTCCCCCTGTCCAGCGTTCCTGTCGTTCCTCTCAGTGCATTTTCCGTCCGTCCCTCGTGCCGCCCACGCACGGCAATAAATACGCGAGAGGGACGCCGTGCCCCCCTCGCCACATTCAAAAAGTTGTCTTTCGGGCGATGTAAAACTTCAGATTAATCCTTGGCCGGGCCTTTTGCAAACCGCGTAACAAGGCAAGGGCCGGTCGGGGTGATGTCACCCCTGCCGCACGGTCCGGCCGGTATCCGCCGTAAGCGCAATGAGATCCGAAAGCTCGTTGACGAAATGGGTCAAAGGATAGGGATGAACAAGCCGCTGCTGCTGGCGCGTCGCCTCCAGGAAGGCGTCATCGGAATTGTCGAGTTGGTAAAGGTAGGTCGCCTCTATGCAGTCCATCAGCACCGATGAGATCCCCCGGCAACGGCAAAAGTGGTAGAGCTGCCCGGTCAGTGACAGGCTCTCGGTGCAGAAGTGATTGGCGAAGAGGGCGATCTGCCGGCTTGAACCCGTCTCGCCTGCACTGCGCGAGTGGCTGATGACCAGCTTGCCCGACTGACGATGCCGCAGGCTTGCCGTGAGCGGAGCCGCGCCTTCCTCGGAGCCGATCTCGATGGCGAAATCGAGTGCCTCGTCGTTACGGTCGCCCGCCTCGCGGCAATCCAGCTCCACACCCCGGAAATGCCTGGCGGACATGCGCACCGCATTCGCGAAGATCCGGGTTCGCCAGTCGGAACCGTCGATCGGCGTGACGGCGATGCGTGGCAGGCCATAGGCGGATTGTGCGGCGTTCACGGAGCTTGACGTCTGCGGCATCAGGGGAAGCGATATCATTTCCGGCCAGCTTGCCGCGGGCTTGTCCGCAGCGAAGCGGCGGCTTTCGACCGGAGCCCTTTCGTAGATCGGGACATAGCAGCCAAGCGGGATGCGGATGCGCAACGGTTCGTGGCGTCCCTCGTCGGCGTAATACTGATTGAGCAAGCGGCGCAGCTTTCCCGCCTGAACCCGCACAAGAGGATCGGCGCCCGGATCGAAGGATTCGTCCCGGGAAAAGACATCGATGCCGATCGTATATCCCTTCAATTGATGGGCGAGCCCAAGCTGCTCCATCTCTACGACGAACTTCAGGAATGCTCGCAGGCGTTCGGAGCGGGCAAAGGTCTGGCTGCCGAGAATCGCCTGGAGCGCAAGCTTCACGCTGTCGCTGTCTATGCGCCGATCCTCACTCATCGTTTCTCCATGGTGTCGTATTGTGCAAGAGCAGCATTGTGCAAGAACCGAGCCATCGTGTATGTCGCTGTCCGGGTGGAACCAAAGCCCTTTGGAAGCACGACGTCTTGCAAGACACGTCTCATTTTTGCCGATCTTACCGCCATCGCGGAAATGCCACAAAGCTAAAGCTGAGGAAAATAGCCAATTTTTATCATTTCCCCCAAAAACTTGGGATTGTCGCCGGTTTCGCCGGAGCGGGAATGCATCCATCAGCGCCGTCGATGGGAACATGCGCGATTCTCGTTGGCGTTCCGGAGTGCGATCGCCTAAATGCTTGGCTCTGAAAAAATAACACTCTGGAAAGATCGCGATGCCGGCAAAGCTCTCCGTCAATCTCAATGCTATCGCCATGCTGCGCAACCGCCGGGATCTGCCCTGGCCGGACGTTGCGCGCTTCGGACGGCTGGCGCTCGAAGCCGGAGCAAGCGGCCTGACCGTTCATCCCCGGCCGGACCAGCGGCATATCCGTTTCACGGACCTTCCGGTGCTGCGTGCGCTGATCGACGACGATTTTCCCCATGCCGAATTCAATATCGAGGGTTATCCGACCGAGGATTTCATTGTTCTTTGCGAGAAGACGGAGCCGGAGCAGGTGACGCTTGTGCCCGACGATCCGAGCCAGGCAACTTCGGATCACGGCTGGGATTTCAGGAAGCACAAGGCATTCCTGTCGGATACCGTCGCGCGGCTGAAATCGAAAGGCATGCGTGTTTCGCTGTTCGCCGACGGTGACGGCGATGCCGATGCGGTCGCTGTCGCGAGGGAGACGGGGGCCGACCGCATCGAACTCTATACGGGTCCTTATGGCGGTTGTTTCGATAACCCGGAAAAGGCCGCGAGGGAGATCGACCTGCTTGGACGGACGGCGGATGCCGCACTCGCCTGCGGCCTTGCGGTCAATGCCGGCCATGACCTGACGGTCGCCAACCTGCCGGCGCTGATGAAGCGCATTCCTGGACTTGCCGAGGTGTCGATCGGTCACGGACTGACGGCGGATGCCCTGGAATACGGAATGGGTGAGACGGTTCGCCGCTTCCGACGTGCCTGCGGTCAGGCTGTCTGACGGGGCGCAGGACGTTTCGATCGATCTTCGGACACGGCAAGCAATAACCCTGTCAAGAGGCCCGGCCTTGGGCGCCGGGCCTTCGTCGTCTGGTATTCTCCGCATCAGGCGCTGAGGGCAGCCTTGTTCTCGAGCAGGAAGTCCTTGAGTTGAACCAGCTTTTCACCCGACAGCTTTTCCGCATCGTTGTTGACGATGTCGAAGAGGCCTTCGCGGATATTCGTGTCGAAGGAAACGAAGGTCGGGATGAAGGGGGCGGGGACGCCAGCGCCGGCCATGCCGGCCGCCAGTTGTTCGTCGGTCACGTGGACGACGGCGAGCGGCTTGCCGGTTGCTTCGCGGACGAGGGCTGCAATCTCGTCGGTCGTGTAGGTCTTTTCGCCCGTCAGCGTGTAGATGACGCTTTCCGAAACCGGCTTGGCGAGCGCGCCGGCAATGGCCTTGGCGATGTCTCCGCGGGCGATGTGGCCGATTCTGCCCTGGCCGGATGCGGTGTACCAGTGGCCGCTGCCGAGGGCGGCCGGAAGCGCCATGAACAGATTTTCCATGTACCAGCTGTTACGGAAGATGGTGTAGGGCAGACCCGTGGCCTTGATTGCTTCTTCCGTGCCGAGGTGATCGGGAGCGAAGGTGACCTTCGATGTTTCCGGGTTGGGCAGGGAGGTATAGAAAAGGCGTCCGACGCCGACCTTCCTCGCGGCCTCTACGGCGGCCTTGTGCTGAACGAGGCGCTTGCCCGGCGTAGCCAGTTCGTCGGTCGAGATAATCAGCAGGCGATCGATGCCCTTGAAGGCAGTCTCCAGCGAAGCCGGATCGTCGAAATCGACCTTGCGGGCCTCGACGCCCCTGGCTGCGAGGGCGGAAAGCTTCGACGGGTCGCGCGTGCCGGCAACGATATCGGCAGGGGCAACGCCCTGTTTGGCGATCAGGTTGTCGATGACAAGGCTGCCGAGCTTGCCGGAGGCACCGGTGACGAGAATCTTGCTCATGGGTCTTTTCCTTTTGTGTTGCCGCGGGAGGTCCGTGGCGGAAATGGCGCTCTCAAAATGAGAGTAACGCTAAATTGGGAATTGACGCTGTCTTGTAAAGAAGGCACTTTTTGGTGCCCACCGGCTTAAAAGGGAACTCCATGACTGTTGCCATCACCGGCTACGAAGCCAAGATCGCTGCCTACCGGAGCGAAGGACCGTCGCTTGCCGACTGTCCGGTGCGGTCCGTGATCGACCATATCGGCGGCAAATGGTCGACACTGATCCTGATCCTCTTGTGGGAGCGGCCTTTCCGGTTCGGTGAACTGCGGCGGCTGGTGCCCGACATCTCGCAGCGCATGCTGACGCAGACGCTTCGTGAACTGCAGCGGGACGGCTATGTCCAGCGCACGGTTTTTCCGACCAAGCCTCCGAGCGTGGAATATCGTCTGACGGAACTGGGCCAGTCGCTGTTCAAGGCGCTGTCCAGCCTGCTGGAATGGGCCGAGGCGAATTTTCTTGCCGTCCGGGAAGCGCGCCAGCGTTTCGATGCCGAGGGCGTCTGAGCGGCGTGTTCAGAAATCGAGCGTCCATGTCTGGCCGTTCAGTTGCGGACCGAAGAGCGTGTGCCGTTCCTCCGACACCAGCCTGAAGCCGAGGGAGACATAGATATGCCGGGCGGCATGCAGGATGTCGTTGGTCCAAAGCGTGATCTGCCGATAGCCGGCGCGTCGGGCGAAATCGATGCACTGCTGGACAAGCAGGCGTCCGAGACCCAGCCCACGGGCGGCCTCATCCACATAGAGCAGGCGGAGTTTGGCGACATCGCCGCCGCCATCCATGACCACTGCCGAACCGATCCGGATGCCGCGACGCTCGGCAATCCAGCAGTAATCGCGGGCTGGATTGAAGCCGTTCAGGAAATTTGCGGCGACTTCCGAGACGAGCGCCTCGAACTTGTCGTTCCAGCCGAATTCCCGCACATAAAATTGCGTCTGGGACTCGATGATCCAACCGAGGTCGCCGGGGCGATGAGGCCTCAGGATGGGCGGTGCCTCGTTGCGCCTGTCGTCATCAAGCAGGCCGGTGATCGCCGCCATGGCCTCGACCAGAGTGGCTTTTTCGGCGGGGCCAAGCGGCGCCAGCATCTCTTCGAGCTGGCTGCGCGACAGCTCGCCGAGTGCCTCGTATTCCGCAACACCTCTCGGCGTGAGGCTGATGATCTGGCTGCGACCGTCATCCGGATCGCGCGTCTGCTCTACCAGTTCCGCAGAGCGGAACGCCTTGAGAATGCGGCTGAGATAGGCGGGGTCGAGGTGCAGGTCACGAACGAGTTCGGCCGCGGAAGCCCTGCCGCGGACACCGAGTTCATAGACGATGCGCGCCTCCGTCAATGTGTAGTTGGCCTTCAGATAGGCGCGGTCCAGAACCCCGATCCGGTCCGTATAGAAGCGGTTGAAGGCGCGCATCGCTTCGATGGTCGCAAGGTCTCGTCTATCCAGCATCGATGTTCTCCCTTTGGATGCTGAATAGACGAAGAGTGTGACCTAGGCAACGAGTTAGTTGACTTGGTCAAATTGTTTGCGGGGTCTTCCGTCAGGCGGCGAGCGCGAAGTCTGCCGCCGCAGTGGCGTGAAGCTGGGTGGAATCGAAACCGGGCAGGGAAAGTTTGTCCGGATCGAGAAGGAGGCAGATTTCCGTGCAGCCGAGGATGACGCTGTCCGCGCCGGCGTGTTTCGCTTTCTCGATCATGGCATTCATGGCCGATCGGGAGGCGTCCCGGACATGACCCGCGCACAATTCGTCGAAAATGATCGAATGCGCTCGAATGCGATCATCCTCGTCCGGGACGAGCGGATCGAGGCCATGTGTCCGCATGCGCTCGGCGTAGAAGCCGTGCTCCATCGTGTAACGGGTTGCGAGGAGCAGGGGGCGACGGTAGCCCTTCGCAACGATCTCACGTGCTGTCACATCGATGATGTTGAGCAGTGGGATAGCGACGGACTGCGACACGGCGTCGGCCACGAGATGCATGGTGTTGGTGCAGATCAGGACACATTCCGCACCTGCCGCCTGCAGACCGCCCGCGACCTCGGCGAGGCGCTTTTCGGCAAGGTCCCACCGTCCGGCCTTCTGATAGCCGACGATTTCGGAAAAATCGACCGAATGCATCAGCAGGTCGGCCGAGGCCAGACCGCCGACGCGATCGCGGACCATCTCGTTGATAAGCCGGTAATAAACCGCCGAACTCTCAAAACTCATGCCGCCGATCAGACCCACACGCTTCATCTTGCTTCTCCGGAAGAAATTGTTCTTGGGATTATGACGCATGATCCGGGCGAACGGCTTGCAAATACGAAGGCTGCATCCATAGTTCGCGCATATTGAATGCGAAATGTAGATATTTTCTGCAGTTTTCCGGCGTCAGTCCGGCAGTTTGGAGTTGTATATGATCGACGATCGCGACCGCAAGATTCTCGACGCCCTGCAGCGCGACGCCTCCATTCCGCTTGCCGACCTCGCCGAACTGGTTTCGCTATCCGCCTCGGCTTGTTCCCGCCGTATCCAGCGGCTGGAGGATACAGGGTATATCTCAAAGCGGATCGCCCTTCTCGATCGGGAGAAAATCGGCGTGCCGACGACCGTCTTCGCCCTCGTTAAGACGGCGCATCACTCCGATGACTGGATCGAGACGTTTCGGGGCGCTATCGCCGACATTGCCGAGATCGTCGAGGCGCACAGACTGACGGGCAGTTACGACTACCTGCTGAAGGTCGTGCTGCCCCAGGTCGAGCACTACGACGTGGTCTATCGCCGCCTCGTGAAGCGTATCGAACTGTTCGACGTTTCTGCCTTCATTTCGATGGAAACGCTGAAGAGCGGGCAGGCGGTGCCGGTCGGTTATGCCGTCTGAGGCCGAAGACCGGCGTGTCCGCGCGACACTCTTTATTCCGGCTTGGGCAGCTTGCGGTCCGCCAGGCACTTGTTGAGGGGAAGCAGTTTCACGCTGTAGACGGCGGTAATCTTGCCGCTTGTCGATGACTGCCGATCGGTCTCCCTTGTCGTCTCGGCCGTTATGCAGCCGCAGGTGTAGCCGTAGTTGCCGTTGACAGCCACGTAGTCGCCGGTCGAGATGTCCGGAAAGTTCTCCATGCCGAGCGGTTCGTCGTCCATCCCTTGCGTGGTGATGATCCAGGTGCCGTCACGGTCGTCCAGCCAGTAGTTGCCGGGTGTGGGATTCTGGATCCAGCCGCAGCGATTCTCGGGTGCTGCGGCCAGCGGGGTCGCAGCAAGGAGGCTGGCGGAGGCTATAAGCAGGGTGGCGAAGCGCAACGACATGGAGACGATCCTTTGGGCCGGATGAGTTGATCGTCCTGCTTTATCGCGCTGTGGCAGCGAGGCCAAACACCAAAACTGGCCGGGATCAGAGTTCATTCACCGTCGACGGTTTTCCGGCTTTCGTTCTCGATCCTTGTCACAGCCGGTTCATGGATCTGATGCCGGCGTTGGACGACCGTCTTTTTGAAGGGACTTGACCGCCGATTTTTTTGCCGATAAACAGAACCGTACCGTACGGTACTTGAGGATCATCGTCTTGCAGACCGAAGCCGCCACCGCTGAATTCTCGCCGCGCCAGAGCGCCGTTCTGGCGGAAGCGTTGCGTCTGCTCGTTGAGGGCGGTGACAAGGCGCTGACGACCGCCGGTCTGGCGCGCGCCGCCAACTGCTCCAAGGAAAGCCTCTACAAGTGGTTCGGGGATCGCGACGGCCTGCTGTCCGCGATGATTTCCTATCAGGCGAGCAAGGTCAGGACCGTCGAGCGTCCGGGCGAACGCCTGACTGCCGCGAGCCTCAAGGATCATCTCGATGTCTTCGCCCACGACCTGCTGGATGTTCTCGCGGGCGACGTTTCGCTGGCGCTCAACCGTCTAGCGATCGGCCAGAGCAGCCGTGACGGATCGAAGCTTGGCACGCTCTTGCTCGAGCGAGGCCGCCGGCAGATCGACCGGCGCGCGCGGGCGCTTCTCGACGCGGGCCAGCGCGATGGCCTGTTGCGCTTTTCCGATGGCGAAGAGGCTTATCGCACGCTTTACGGGCTGATTGTCTCCGACCTGCATGTGCGCATGCTGCTCGGCGAGGCGCCCAATCCGAAGAATTTCGCTGCCAGGGCCGAGAAAGCGGTACACGCCTTCCTCGTGCTCTACGGCACGGAAAAAGCCTTGGTCGGGCCGTAGGGTTCCGCCCTCAACGGTTCGCCGAATACCGACACCCATTACAACCGACAAGCATAGGGAAGGAAAATACGATGCGCGTCTATTACGATCGTGATGCCGACTTGAACCTCATCAAGGCCAAGAAGGTCGCCATCATCGGCTATGGCTCCCAGGGCCGTGCACACGCCCTCAACCTGAAGGACAGCGGTGCGCAGAATGTTGCGATCGCGCTCAAGGCCGGCTCCGCAACCGCCAAGAAGGCCGAAGCCGACGGCTTCAAGGTCATGACCGTCGCCGAAGCTGCCGCCTGGGCCGACCTGATGATGATGGCGACCCCGGACGAACTTCAGGCCGATATCTACAAGGCCGACATCGCTCCGAACATCCGCGACGGCGCAGCCATCGCATTTGCCCACGGCCTCAACGTTCATTTCGGCCTGATCGAGCCGAAGGCTTCGGTCGACGTCGTCATGATCGCGCCGAAGGGCCCGGGCCACACCGTTCGCGGCGAATACCAGAAGGGCGGCGGCGTTCCCTGCCTCGTTGCCATTCACCAGAACGCTTCCGGCAATGCGCTTGAACTTGCTCTCTCCTACGCCTGCGGCGTCGGCGGCGGCCGTTCGGGCATCATCGAAACCTCGTTCAAGGAAGAATGCGAAACCGACCTTTTCGGCGAACAGGTCGTTCTCTGCGGCGGTCTTGTCGAGCTCATCCGCGCCGGTTTCGAAACCCTGGTCGAAGCCGGTTACGCGCCGGAAATGGCCTATTTCGAGTGCCTGCACGAAGTGAAGCTGATCGTCGACCTGATCTATGAAGGCGGCATCGCCAACATGAACTACTCGATCTCGAACACGGCCGAGTGGGGTGAATACGTCACCGGTCCGCGCATCATCACGGCCGAAACCAAGGCTGAGATGAAGCGCGTCCTGCACGACATCCAGACCGGCAAGTTCACCTCGGACTGGATGCAGGAATACCGCGCCGGTGCCGCCCGCTTCAAGGGCATCCGTCGTCTGAACGACAGCCACCAGATCGAGGAAGTCGGTACGAAGCTGCGTGCCATGATGCCCTGGATCGGCAAGAACAAGCTCGTCGACAAGGCCCGCAACTAATCGGGGTTGCCGATCCCAGTCAAATTGGCATTCGTGTCGATGGAGTGGCGAGATCGGAATGGGCCTGAATATCCGGGTCGGGGAGGGCAACTTCCCCGGCCTTTTCGTTTCATGTTCAGCAGCCGCTGTCGGCCCGGATCGACTTGATGAATGCACGGCCGTCACGGCGGGTGGTGGTGACGGTGGCGCGGCCGTCGCAGACCCTTTCGCCATCGCGAAACCGGTAGCGGACGAGGAACCTGTCTTCGGCAATTGCGTGGACGTCATGCAGTTTCAGAGGCTCGTCGAGATTTCCGTAGAAGCGTGAAAGCGCGCCCGGGGACAGCAGGCCTTTCTCCGTTTTTTCGGGAATGATGAAGCGCGCGGCCAGCATGCCGTCTCCGGTTTCTAGGGCCTTGTAGAAGGCTTCGACCGTGGTTGCCGCGGTGCCGTAGTTCTTGGTCGGGTCGCCCTGCGGTTCTATGGCCGTCACCCAGGCGACGAGCGGGCGGTGGTGATGGCCTGTCATGGCGGGCATCGGGTTCTTCAGGAAGACGCGCACCCGGCTGTCGCGCAATGTCCTCATGTCCTCGCCGGTTTCCTCGGTCGGGACAAGCTGCACCTCATCGAAACGGAGCTTGGGATCGGCAAAATCCGCGTCTCCCGTCAGGCAGATGTCTTTGTCGAGCGTAAGCACATAGCCGGGTTCCGGCGTGTCGCCTTTCTGGACATCCTCGAAATTCGGCGGACCGGCGAAAATGTGATGGGTGAGGATGCCGCTGAGGCTTGACGGCTCGCCTTTGCCAAGGTCGATGCAGTCGGCATGGGCAAGGACGGGCGGCAGCAGACCGCCGATCAGAACGAATATGGAGAGCCTTTTGTGCACCTTGCGCCTCGACGATGCTTCGCCCTCTTTCTAGCAGTTTTCCAGCCGGATCGCATCCGCTGCCAAAAGAGGTATCTGGCGAGCCGGATCGACGCAATCTTGCTGAACGCATACCACTCGCGAATTATTGTTGCGTTGTTGGAGGCGATTTTTCTGGAAAAGTTTCGGGGTGAGATAGGTCAGTATTGTTGACATATCGACCTATCCATGTTCATCTGTACCTATTCAAAAACAATTCGAGGAAACTCCCGTGCTGAATTGGGATCATATCTTTGCGACCCGGTCGTCTCGCATGCGTGCATCCGAAATCCGCGAACTGCTGAAGTTGCTGGAGCGCCCGGATATCATCTCCTTTGCCGGCGGCATTCCCGATCCTGCACTTTTTCCGGATGAGGCCTTCAAGGCCGCTTATGCCGACATCTTCTCGGGCGGTGAGGCAGGGGCTGCGCTCCAGTATTCCGTGAGCGAGGGCTACAGGCCGCTGCGTGAATGGCTGAGGGGCGAGATGGAAAAGCTCGGGATCGCCTGTACGGTCGACAACATTTTCATCACATCCGGCTCGCAGCAGGCGCTCGACTATCTCGGCAAGCTGTTCCTGTCGCCGAAGGATACCGCGCTGGTGAACTGGCCGACCTATCTCGGCGCGCTGCAGGCGTTCAACGCCTACGAGCCGAATTATGACCAACTCACCTTCGGCAACCGTACGCCGGCAAGTTACAGAGCGGCGGCGGAAAACCTTGGCGGTGAGGTGAAGTTCGCCTATCTCTCCGCCGATTTCGCCAATCCGACCGGAGAGACCGTCGATCTCACAGGACGTCGGCGGCTTCTCAAGCTGGCCGATGAACTCGATATCGCCATTATCGAGGACGCCGCCTACCAGTCGCTGCGCTATGACGGTGAGGCGATCCCGCCGATACTGGCGCTGGAGATTGCCGAGAAGGGCTCGATAGAGAATACCCGCACGATCTATTGCGGCTCCTTTTCCAAGACGCTGGCGCCGGGTCTGCGTGTCGGCTTCGTCGTTGCGGCCATGCCGGTTATCCGCAAGCTGGTGCTGATGAAGCAGGCGGCTGACCTGCATTCTTCCACGATCAACCAGATGGCCATCGCCCATGTGGCGACGCGGCAGTTCGACGAGCAGGTTGCCAGGATCAGGGCTGCCTACAGTGCGCGGCGCAATGCCATGCTGGCGGCGCTTGAGAAGTACATGCCGGCCGGGACGGTCTGGACACGGCCGGAGGGCGGCATGTTCATCTGGGTGACGCTGCCGGAGGGACTGGACGGTGGCGAGCTTCTCGCTCGTTCCGTCGAGACGGAAAAGGTGGCCTTCGTGCCCGGACAGGCCTTCTTTGCCGACCGGTCCGGCGCCAACACGCTGCGGCTCTCCTTCTCCTGCGCCGATGAGACAATGATCGACGAGGGCATCAAACGCCTCGGCCGCCTGGTCAGCGGCGCGCTGGCACTGGCGGCCTGAACTCTTTCAAATCGCTAAAAGGAAAAGCCCGGTGAAAGCCGGGCTTTTTCGTCGCATCAATCTGCGGCGAGCACGATCACCATGTCTCGGGCCGAGTAGGTGATCTTCTCGGATTTCAACGGGTTGACGGTAACACCGCCGAGCTTGCGGTCATCCGGGTCGTCCTCGCGCTGCCTGCGGTAGCCAATGGCGATCTCGCCGCGCCTCAGCGCTGCAAGGCTGATGGTGAAGAAGTTGACGGGCTGGTTGATCGACACATAGTCCGTGACCGGTCGCATGTAGATTTCCGAGCCTTCTTCATCGAGCAGGTCGTGGAAGATCGCGGCCATGAATTCGTTTTCCGAAGCCTGCGCCAGCATCAGGCTGACAAGCTTGTTGCTGACGACGAAATCGTCGGCGCGGGTGACCTCGGCAAGCTGGCGGTTGCGGATGTCGATCATCTCGCTGACGACGCTGACGCGTCTGCCGGACCGTTCGGCAATCCGGCGCAGTTGAAGGAGCGTAATCAGGGTGCGGGTATCGGCGCTCTGCGCCGAAAGGTCGTCGCTGTAGCCGAGAACCAGAACGTGATCGAAGGAGGGGATGGAAAGCGCATCGAGAGCGGTCCGGTCGCTGGTATCGAGCATGCGGCATTCGATCGTCATCACCGTGGGGTCGATATCAAGATCGCCGATATCCTTCTCGAAGGAAGCGGAATTGGCAGCGATCGTGAGATGCGAGCCGGCAGCCACGTAGCGGGCGAGCTCCGATGTGATGATCGGGCCGCGACGGTTCCAGCCGAGGATCAGTGTCCGTTCGGGCCGGCGTTCGCGCTTCGCCGGCGGACGTATCGCCTCCTTGGCTATTTCGAGATCGCCCTGCCAGCTACGGATCGAGGCATCGTCCTCGGCAATGAGGATGGCGCGGTCGCCCCGTTCGAAGATCCTTGTCGGCGGCGGGTTCAGACGAACTTCGCCGGAGGCGTCGCAGATGCCGATCAGTGTGCAGTTTTCGTAGCTCATGACGGCCGCGCCGAAGGGCTTGCCGGCCAGTTCCGGCTGTTCGAGCGTATAGATCTCGCAACCGTCGAAATCGAGCAGTTCCGAATAGACGGAGGAGAGGCCGGACTGGCGGCTGGTGTGAACGACGATGCGGGAAATGAGGTCGTCGGCAAGCACGAGCTGCACTTCGCGGCCGCCGACGATGCGCGCCACATCGGCGTTACGCCCATCCCGGATTTCAGCGGCGATCTTATAGGGCTCAGGGCGGCGCTTGGGGTCGTTGACGAGCGCCAGGACCGATTTGATGACGCGGGAATCGGCGTCTTCGCCCTCCGGCGACAGGACGATGATGGAGCGGGACGTCTGTGCGTTGACGATGTCGAGATCATAGAGGTCGGTCGGGTCGCCGCTACGGCAGATGATCCGGGTGTTCTTCAGGTCTCCGACCTTGGTGGAAATCTCGTCCTCCATCTCCACCTTGTCCCTGTCGGCCATGATGACGATGCGTGGCCTCCTGCGGCTCTGGTTGGCGATCACCAGCTCGTTGATGATGTCGAAGATGGAGGGGGACCAGTTGAGGATGATGGTGTGGTCGGTCTCGAGTACGCGGGAGCGCCCCTTGCGCAGTTCGCTCAGCTTGTCCTCGAGGCCGGAAGATATGACGCCGATCAATGCGGAGAAGACGAAGATGCCGATGATGGTGACGACGAGCGACACCATGCGGAAGCCCCATCCCATGTCGCCGCCCATGGTGCCGGCGTCCATGGTTCGCATCAGGGATTCCCATACGCCTTCGAGGAAGCCGACCGGCTCGCCGCCTTCCGGAGCGATGCCAGTGACCGCCAGAAAGATGCCTGCGAGGACGATGACAAAAAGTGAAATGAGAGCCAGCCAGCCGATCAGGGCGATTGCTCCGCCCGCCATGCTCTTGTCGAACTCATAGCGCAACCGCGCGCGCCAATGACTGCGGGTCTTCATGTCTCTTCCTTGCTCCCCCGTCGAATGATCCCTTCGCCATCGCAGTATTCGCGAATGCCTGCAACGGCCAAGATTAGGCGAAGCGCATGGAACCCATAAAAGTCTCGGGATATCGCCGCATCGCAGCAGCGGCAGGACCGTCTTTCTCCCTGCCGATGCATCTTGCCTCCGGAAGCCGTAACCCGAGCCGTAACCCGGCATTTTTGTCGGGAAAGAAAGCTGAGTGTCATGCACGTGTTATATGGCGGCACTAATCAGCGGCGTCTCACCCACACGAGGACGTTTTGATGAAAACTCTGCTTTCCGCCTTCACCGCGCTTGCCGCCTTCGGCTTCATGGCCGTTACGGCCGATGCCGCCAATCTGGTGCTCTACACCAGCCAGCCGAACGAAGATGCGCAGGCGACGGTCGATGGCTTCATGGCCGCCAATCCCGACATCAAGGTCGACTGGGTACGCGACGGCACGCCGAAGATCATGGCGAAGCTGATGGCCGAAATCGAGGCCGGCAATCCGGTCGCCGACGTGCTGCTGATTGCCGACACGGTCACGCTCGAACGCATGAAGCAGGCCGGCCAACTTCTGGCCTACAAGTCACCGGAAGCGGCAAATTACGACAAGGCGCTCTATGACGCCGACGGTTTCTACTATTCCACCAAGCTCATCACCACCGGCATCATGTACAATACGGCGGCTGGGATGAAGCCGACGAGCTGGAAAGATCTGGCCAAGCCTGAAGCCAAGGGCCTGGTGACCATGCCGAGCCCGCTCACCTCGGGCGCCGCTCTCATTCATGCCCAGACGCTCGCGGGTGTTCCCTCGCTCGGCTGGGATTATTACAAGGAATTGCAGGCCAACGGCGCCATCGCCTCCGGCGGCAACGGCGCCGTGCTGAAGTCCGTTGCCTCCGGCGAGAAGGCCTATGGCGTCGTGGTCGACTACATGCCGATCCGCGAAAAGGCCAAGGGCGCCCCGGTGGAGTTCGTTTTCCCGGAAGAAGGCGTTTCCGCCGTCACCGAGCCGGTCGGCATTCTCTCCACCACCAAGAACGCAGAGGCCGCGAAGAAGTTCGTCGATTACGTGCTTTCCGAAAAGGGTCAGGAAGCCTTCCTGAAACTCGGCTACATCCCGGCCCGCAACGGCATGGCCGTTCCCGAAGGTTTCCCGGCTCGCGACACCATCAAGGTTCTCCCGATCGATGCCGCTGCCGCGCTGAAGGCAACGGACGAAGACCTGAAGAGCTTCTCCGGCATCTTCGGCACGAACTGATCGAAGGGCTCATGCCGCGTCTTCCCGTCAATGCGAACAGCCAGCCCCGCTGGCTGTTTCCTTTTGTCACGGCCGTGGTTGCGGGCCTTTGCGTGCTGCCGCTCGCAAGGCTGGTGATGGCCGGTATTTCCTCGATCCTGTCCGGCAAGGCGCTCGAATTGCTGGCGGATCCGGCGGTATGGACAGCCGCGCTCAACACGTTGACGACTTCTGTCCTCGGCATGATCTTCGCCGTTGCGATCGGCGGTGTTTTCGCCCTGGCGCTGACACTCGCCGACATCCGCGGCAAGTGGCTGCTGAGTTTTCTCTTCATGCTTCCGACGATGATCCCGCCACAGGTGACGGCGCTTTCCTGGGTCGGCATGACGGGGCCGTCGAGCCCGCTCCTCAAGGCGCTCGGGCTTGCGCCGCCGCTCGGCAGCGCCCAGCCGCTCTATTCGATCGGCGGAATCGCATTGCTTTACGGCGTGCAACATTCGCCGCTGGTTTTTCTGTCGCTTCGCGCCGGGCTTCTTGCCCTGCCGCGCGATGGCATCGAGGCCGCAAAACTTGCCGGCGCCTCTCCCTGGCAGGTGCTGAAGGACATCATTCTGCCGTTGTCTTTACCGGGATTGATCGCGGGCGCGGCCATGGCCTTCGTCTCCGGCGTCGGCAATTTCGGCATTCCGGCGATCCTCGGTATTCCCGCGTCGATCTACACGCTGCCGACGCTGGTCTACGCCCGCTTCGCCAGCTTCGGCACCAGTACCTTCGGCGACATTGCGGTGCTCTCCGGCATGATCGCCGTCATGGCGGTGGTCGGACTGCAGGTCCAGGAGCAGGCATTGAAGGGCAGGGATTATCGTGTCATCGGGCTTTCGGGCGCATCCGCGACGTTCCGGCTCGGCGGGATGCGATTGCCCCTCGAGCTTCTTCTGTGGCTCCTGCTTTTCGCGATCCTGATCGCGCCTTTCGTCGCACTCGTTTCCGCATCGCTGGTGCCCGCTTATGGCGTGGCGCTGTCGTTGAAGACGGCGTCCTTTGCCGCCTACGAGGAAATCCTGTTCCGCCAGAAGGTGACGCGCACTGCCTTCGCAAACTCGATCTTTCTTGCTTCGGCCACCGCCTTCGGGCTGCTGGTGATCGGGGTGCTGACGGGCTATGCGCTGACACGGGGAGGCCGCCGTCTTGCCGCTGCGCTTTCGGCCATGATCGAGATACCCTATGCGCTGCCGGGTATCGTGATTTCCGTCGCCTTCATCCTGGTCTTCGCGGCGCCCTTGCCTTTGCTCGGGGTGACGATCTACGGCACGATCTGGATCATTCTCGCCGCCTATTTCTCGAGCTTCTTCGCGGTAGGCCTGAAGCCCGTGGTCAGTGCGCTGCGACAGCTCGATCCAGCGCTCGAGGAGGCGGCGCGTCTGTCGGGAGCCGGTTTCTGGCGGCGGCTCGTCGATATCATCGTGCCACTGATTGCGCCGGCGGCGGGCGCGTCGGTCATCCTCGTCTTCCTGATCGCCTGCAACGAACTCACGGTATCCGCTCTTCTGTGGTCCGCAGGAACGCAGACGCTCGGCGTGGCGATCTACAATCTCGACGACAGCGGCTCCTATGATCTTGCCTCGGCGCTTTCCGTGCTGGTGGTGGCGATGGTCGTGTTGCTGATGCTGCTGCTTGAACTGATGGCGGCGCGGCTGCCGAAAGGAGTCGTTCCTTGGCGAAACTGATACTGCACAAGCTCTGCAAGGATTACGGTACCGGCAAGCCGGCCGTGAACGACGTGTCGCTTAAAATCCGCGACGGCGGTTTTCTGGCGCTGCTCGGACCGTCAGGTTGCGGCAAGACGACGGTTCTCCGGATGATCGCCGGCTTCGAGACGCCAAGCGACGGTTCCATCTTGCTCGGCGAGCGCGTGTTATCCGATGCGTCGGGAGCGGTTCCTCCGGAGCGGCGCAACATGGCCATGGTGTTCCAGTCCTACGCGCTCTGGCCGCATATGACTGTTGCGGCCAATGTCGGCTATCCGCTGAAGGTGCGGGGCGTTTCCGGCGAGCGTTATCGCGAGAAGGTCGGCGAGGCGCTAAGGTCGGTGCGGCTCGAGCAATATGCCGAGCGCCGTCCGGCGGATCTTTCCGGCGGGCAGCGCCAGCGGGTGGCGCTGGCGCGTAGTCTAGTGACGGACCCGGATGTGGTGCTGCTCGACGAGCCGCTTGCCAATCTCGACCGGCATCTGCGCCAGGAGATGGAAGAAACCTTCCGCGAATTTCATGCGCGTTCCGGCGCGACCATGGTTTATGTCACCCATGACCAGGCCGAGGCGATGGCGCTTGCCACCGACATTGCCGTCATGTCCGAAGGCAGGTTATTGCAGGTGGCGGCGCCGGCTGAAATCTATGCGCGTCCGGAGGGTCGGCTGGTCGGCTCGTTGATCGGGCAGGGAGCCGTCCTCAGCATTCCTGCAAGCGGCGACGACAACCGGGAACTCGACTGGCAACGGCTTGCACCGCTCATGATGCAGGGGCGCGCCGGCGGCGGAACGATCGACATACTGGTCCGCCCGCAGGATGTCCTTCTCGGTTCTGAAGGACTGAACGCCACCATCGAGACCGCGCTCTATGAGGGTGAACGCTATGCCCTGCGGCTGCGGCTCGATGACGGACAGGTTCTGCGTGCCCATGGCCGGCAACCGGCAATGCGGGGAGACCGGGTGAAGGTCGTGCTCAGCAAGGCTTGGCGGCTCTAACGCGGGGCGATCTTCCGGCAACCGATACGGTGCGGGCTTCCCCCGGACAATTTCATCATCCGCCGTTCATGACGGCGCGATCATTAGTCGTTATCCTTACCGGTGCGGGCGCGCCGTTCGTCCGCGTGACCTTGTGATGGATGATTTGCATGGCGTTGAGACTGGGTACGTTCAACATCGAGAACCTGATGACACGCTTCGATTTCACCGGGTTTCGCAACCAGTTGCGCCAGGATCGCGTGCTGAAGCTGTTCGATATGCGAAACGAGCAGGACTATCAGAGGCTGGAGGCGGCCCGCGTCGTGGCGTCGACCGACGATACCCGGCAGCTTTCGGCGCTGGCGATTGCCGATATGGATGCCGACATTCTCTGCCTGCAGGAGGTCGACAACATGGCCGCGCTGCAGAACTTCGAATACGGTTACCTCTTCCGAATGATGGGCGCCGGCTATCGGCACAAATATCTCGTCGAGGGCAATGACAGCCGCGGCATCGATGTGGGCGTGATGATGCGCGAGCAGACCCGCGATGGCGAGACGATTGCGGTCTCCGACATCAAGAGCCATGCGGCGTTGACCTATGACGATCTCGGGCTTTTCACGCCGGAACTCGCAAATTACGCCAAGCCGGACGACCGCATCTTCAAGCGGGACTGCCTGGAGCTCGATCTCCTTGTCGGAGGGCGACCGTTCACGCTTTACGTCGTGCATTTCAAATCGATGACCAATGGCCGGGACGGCGTCGATGGGCGCACTGCGACGATGCCCATTCGCGAGGCGGAGACGAAGGCTGTGCGCCACATCATCGAGCAGCGTTTCGGCAAGGGGGAGACGGCCGACAAGAACTTCGCCATCTGCGGCGACATGAACGACTATCAGGAGCGCGTGGAGGTGATCGGCGACCGGAGAGCCGGCTATCGCTTCGAATACCGGGATACGCGACCGAGCGCGCTCGATGTCTTTTCCGCCGACGGGTTTGTGGAAAACGTGATGCTGCGGCGGGAGCCCCTCGATCGCTGGACGCTCTATCATGCCCGCGGGCCGGCGGAGCAGCATCTCTGCCAGCTCGATTACATCTGGCTTTCGCCCGCCCTTTCCGCCGCCAATCCCGGCCGCAGCCCCGATATCGTTCGTGCCGGCCAGCCATTCCGAACGGTCTTTCCACCGGGCCAGGCGGTCGAACGCTATCCGCGTATCGGCTGGGATCGTCCGAAGGCCTCCGACCATTGCCCCATCGTCATCTCCCTGGATATTCCATGAACGAACTTCTCCTTTGCGACCAGACGGGAATGCCCGGTGACGGGCGGGTTTTTCCAATGAGGGATATCAGCCTGCGGGTGCTTGAAGGCGAACATCCCTTCCATGTCGCGCACAAGACGGCAGCGGCCGAGAACTGGAAGGCCGAAATCGCCGAGAAGCCGGCGCTCTTCGATGGTGACATGGTGCTTCAGCACAAGCTCGACTTTCGCGACGGCACGCTGAAGGGCGAGGCCTTTATCGCGCCCTATTCCACGTTTCTCTGGTGGCGTCGGCAGCCTGAGGGACTGGGCGCTTTTCACGCGGCCTGCTTTCCCGTCATCATCTCCTCCGACGACGCGCTCATCGCGGTGGAGATGGCGTCTCACACCGCCAATGCCGGCCAGGTCTATTTCGCGGCCGGCTCGCTCGACCGCAGCGATATCGTGGACGGTTATTGCGATCTCGGCGGCAATATGCGGCGCGAGGTGCGGGAGGAGACCGGGCTCGATCTTGCGCAGGCTTCCAGCGACGGACGGCTCTTCGGCAGCTACCGGAACCGGCGGCTCATCATTCTTCAGTGTTTCCGGTTCGACGAACCGGCCACGAGGCTGCTCGATCGCATCGCCGCGCATATGCTGGTCGATGAGGAAAAGGAGATTGCCGGAGCGGTTGCGATCCGCACCGCCGACCCCCATACCCACTTCTACAACAGGGCGATGTTGCCGCTCCTGGAGTGGTTTTTCGATGAGCGCCGGCAGTCCGGTCGCATCCCGGACTGAATTTTCCCAGTCGCGGGCAGGAGGGTGCTAGCCCTTCTGCTTGCTTGCACGTTCGGCCAAGGTCGGGCAGTCTCCGAGGTTCGGAATGCAGGAAAATGCGGAGATCAGCCTTGTCGCGACCTTATGCCATCTACGATGTGTTCACCGACCGGAAACTCGCCGGCAATCCTCTCGCCGTCGTTTTTGACGCGGAAGATCTGAGCGATGCGGCGATGCAGGCCGTCGCGGCGGAAATGAACCTCTCGGAAACGGTGTTCGTCCTCAAGGCGGCGAATGGCTCGCATAGTGCGCGGGTGCGTATCTTCACGTCCGCGCGCGAACTGCCGTTCGCCGGCCATCCGACCGTCGGTGCCGCCATCGCGCTCGCTGAGCGTGCCTATGGCGACAACGACGGCAATCTCGATCTCGTCTCGGTGCTGGAGGAGAATGTCGGTCCGGTGCGCTGCGCCGTGCGGTTGCGGGCGGGGGAGGCGAGCTTTGCGGAGTTCGATTTGCCGAAAACCTCCATGCGCTACGATCTGGCGCTGGATCGGCAGGGCATAGCCGACGCCCTGTCGCTGAAGATTACCGATCTCGGTTTCGAGAATCACGTTCCCTCGGTTTGGAGCGCCGGCGTTCCCTTCCTCCTTGTGCCGGTACACAATCTCAACGCGGTCGAGCGGGTGGATTTCGATACCCAGCTCTGGGAGCGGACGGCGCCGCTCTGCGAGGGCGCGCTCACCTCGGCCTATGTCTATTGTCGCGGCGGCGTCAATCACGGGGCGAAGTTCCATGCGCGGATGTTTTCGCCCGACATGGGCATTAGCGAGGACCCGGCGACCGGCTCCGCAGTGGCCGCGCTTTCCGGCGCGATCCGCTATTTCGACGCTTTGCCGGATGGACATCATCCGCTGATGGTGGAGCAGGGAGTGGAGATGAAGCGGCCGTCCTACATTCACCTGCATATCGACGCCAAGGACGGCGAGATTTCACGAGCGCGGATCGGTGGACAGGCGGTCCGTTTTGCCACTGGTGTCCTAGATATTTGAAAATGCTGGGAAAATCCAAGTTTTCGAAATTTTTTTGACAAAGCGGACAAGATTTTTGGTTTCGGCGCTGGACAACAGCGCCGATCCTGTTTATACGCCCTCTCACACCGTCGGACGGTGCTGACGGGTGATTAGCTCAGTTGGTAGAGCAGCTGACTCTTAATCAGCGGGTCGTAGGTTCGAGCCCTACATCACCCACCATCTTCCTCAGTTTTTTCAGTGTCAAGCGCTGACTTATCCGACGTTTTACCGACCGCTTTCCGACGATCAGCTTCGATATGTCGGATGTGGTCGGACGTATGAAAAGCAGCGTGGTCAATACTTCAGGCGGGTAGTGCTGTTGGCGTCGGCGGCTATCGCGACAGCAGTACGTCGATCAACGAATGGCAGGCAGCCTTCGAGACCGGGGAAGAGCCGGACGGTGACGTTTAATCCTCCCTGCTGTTTGTCTGCGACAAACCAGAACGGCCATTCATCAGTTCTATCGGATGCGGAGCGCGCATAGTAGCGCCGTTCGTCTTGATCGGGTGTCATTGTGATTTTCCTTCCTTGCCTTCGAACCATGCGACCATCTTCGCCATGGCGCTGTCGGCCAGTTCCTCGTTGAGGGCGAGGTAGTGTTTCATGATGGTGTTGGCGGTCACGAAGGAGTGGCCGGTGATGGCGCAGATCTCGGGGATGGTGCAGCCGGCCATGGCGAGCCATGTGACGGCGGTATCGCGAAGGTCCTGGTCGCGCAGCGTCTTGAGGCTCGGCATGGTCCTTGCCGCGGCGGAGCGGATGTCGGCGAACAGATGGCGCCAGTAATCCGGCTGGAAGGGCAGCCAGCGGCGTTCGTCGAGGATGACATAGGGGGAGATCACTTCCGCCTGCCTGCGCCTCTCCATGGCCGCCGCCAGCCGCTGGGAGAGCTCCGGGGCCTCGACGATCGAGACCAGCGCCCGTGTCTTTTCCTGGCGGAAATCGATGCGGCCGCCCCGCCGGCTCGAATAGGTGAAGGCCAGACGGTCGGCCTGGCGCTGGCCGGACCAGACGGCGAGCGTCACCATGTCGCCGCCTTCGGGACGGCCCATGGCATCGGCTGTGGCGACCAGATGGGCAATCTCCTCGCGCGTGCCGAAGCGGATGCGCGGGGCGGGCGTCCTCATCTTGAGCTTGTGGGCCGGGTTGACGATCATCGATGGCAGGCGGCCGCGATCCATGCCCCATTGCAGGCCGATGCCGAGAATGCGCAGCGTTGCGGAGGCCGTGTGAAGGCCGGCGTCGCGGCGCAGCTTGTCATAGAGGCCGATGCAAATGCTCTTTTCCAGAGCCTCGGCCGCGGCGTTCCAGATATCCGGCGCGCGCGTCTCGATGACGGCGAGCTGCTGGCGGTAATAGCGCAGCGTGTTCGGCCTCAGATCGCCGATCGACGGGTTGTGATGCAGGTTCAGCCAGTCTTCGAGCAGGTCGCCGACCGATAGCGAGCGACGCGCCAGAGGCAGGCCGGACGGGGCCTTCGGCCGTCCGCGCTTGCGCCTCTGCTGCCGGGCCTCCTCCTCGAGCGCGCGGGCGAAGCCTGCCGACCATTCGCGGGCCTCGGCTTCCGCCATCCACTCGCCGGCGTCGGTTTTCAGGTCGTGGCCCTGGTAGCCCCTGGCGCGCAGCGTCGGCGAGGGTTCGAAGCGCGGGCGACCGCGCCTCCATGCGACGTAGCGGATCTTGGGTTGTGCGGGTTTTGCCACGATCAGGGCTCCATCTGCTTGCGCCATTCGAAGAAGCCGAGCTTCCCGCGAAGCGGGATAAACTCGATTGGACGCGCGTTTCTGATGACAAAACCGTAGCGGCCGACAAACCATTCGCTTTCGCTCGTCTCGACGCAATCGACGATCTCAGCGGTTCCGACGATGCCACCGCGCTGCTGTGCTGGGTATGGATATCCCATCATCGGATTTTTCGCTCTCAGGAAGTCGCCGCCGACAGGATGGATGCCTTGAGCAAGATAGGTCTCTGCGTCATCGTCGACCTTCTTGCCGGCGTGGATGGCGACGGACCCGCGGAACCGCGTCGGCCAGTCACGGTTCTCGATGTCCTTGTGCCCGTTGACGATCAGCCACGCCCAAGGCTGCATGATCGAAATGGCGAGCTTCGGCAGGTCAGGACAGGTGTTCTGCATTGCTGTCGCCTCACTCGGCCGTGGCTTGGCGCTGACCAAAGGCCTGACGCGCCAGATCAATGATTGCCTGTTCTCCTGCCGGTCCCGGCGGGTGAGTGATAATGCTCATTTCTGTGATTTCCTTCGTCATCGCCGGGCCGGCCATGGTGGCGGCAAGGCGCATGAGGTAGTGGCGCTGCATCGTATCCGGGATGCGGTCGAAGATATCGGCCATGCGGTTCGCCTGGGGGGAGCGCAGGGGCAGGTCAAGGGCGGTGTCGCCATTGTCTTCGGTTCCGGGCACGAGATCCTGCAGGGTGCAGGACAGCGCCCGGCAGGCCATCAGCGCACGGCTGATCGACAGGCGGTTGGTGCCCTTCTCGTATTTCTGCACCTGCTGGAAGGTGATGTGCAGATGTGCGGCAAGCGCTTCCTGCGACATGCCGCGATGGTTGCGGATGCGGCGGAGATTGGCGCCGGCGGCGATATCGTCCGGATGGGGAATGCTGGTCATGGTCTTGTCCTTTCCTTGAGACAAAAGAAGCCCGGCGGCGGAAACGCAAAACAGCGCCGCCGGGCAAGTCGGTCCGCTCCATCGAGAAAGCGGACATCGGGAGAACTGAAGAAGGTGCGGGCCGGAGATCCGCCAGAACGCCCCTTACGGGGATCCATCCGGCCCGCTGGTTACGATCGCCAGACGGCGATCGCAACGAGGATCTGGCCGACGAATGCCGGGCCGGCCACGATCAGGAACTGGCCCATGGTAAGCGGCGGGATGCTGTCGATCCAGTCGAGGAGCGCGATCAATGGACCATCCTCCTTCTGGCGCGGGCATCGGCGTCGCGCAGGTTGAAGGTGACGACATTGCCGCGCTCGCGGCGGCGCTCGCCGTCGCGGACGGCCATGGCGGCCTCGACCAGCAGGCCACAGCGCTCTTCCTGCAGGCGCTGGGCGCGCGCGACGAAGGCATCGTATTCCTCGCGCGCCTCGGCATAGCCTTTCAGCGCCTCGAGGAGCTGGCCGCAGATATGGTCTTCCTTCTCGCCCTGCTGCTCGAGCCATGCAATCAGCTCGCGGGCGGTCATGCCATTGCTCATGACGATTTCCCCTTCAACTTGTCCAGCGCCAGCTTGCCGGCGACGGTGGTGGTGATGGAGTTTTGCCGGCGGATGACCAGGCCGTGTTTCTCCAGCGCCGAAACGGTCGCCGGTGCATAGTGTCGATTGCCGATCTGCCAGCCGCGCCGGTCGCGCGAATGGTAACGGAAGAAGTCGATGGCGATCAGCGCGTCGCGCTGGATGCGGGTGAGTGTGGCCGCCGGTTTGAGGACGGCGGGGTTTTTGGACAGCGAGGTCATCAGCGCGCCCTCGCGACATCGCGGGCGGAGATCTTCACCTCGCGGCCCGTATGCGTGTTGCGGGCCCAGCAATGGCCGTAGGCCCAGCGGATGACCGTTCCCATATGGGTGCGGTCGCCACGTTCCCATTTTATCATGCTACCGGGAGGGAAGAGATCAATGGCGATGAGATGGATTGCGTCTTCCGCCTGGTTAGCCTCGAAGATTGCCTTGGCCAGCAGGCCGATCTTGTTGACGAGGGAGGTCATCGCTCAAGCTCCTCCCGCTCGTTTTCATAGGCCTCTTCGACCTGCTCATTGATCTCCGAGGCTTTTTCCCTTCCCACCTCAGAGCAATATCTGGCGCTGACGATTTCATCGTGATCGTTGATCGCAAGCTCAAACCCGCAGAAAAATTGCACGGCGGCCTTGGCATCGGACGGCGGCAGGTAACCAACGCTCTCCTGCGCATTTTCGAAATGTGCAGCCGGAAAATAGGCTTCGGTTCGGAAGCCGCCGCAGAGCGGGCATTTGTTGTAGGCCCTGAGTTCGGATCCTTTGTAGGCGAAAAGCGATTTCATGCCGGCGCTCCTTCTGCGGAGTAGGCGAGGCGCAGGCGGGCGCGTTCGGCGCTGACGTCGGCGGGAAGCGGATCTGCGGCGGCGGCCGCGACGGCGCGCCTGTCGGCGTAGTTTTCCAGCCAGCGGGTAATGGCGGCGCGCGACCAGATGCGGGCGCGCCGGCGCGAGGACGGCAGCGGATGGGGCATGCCGTGGTTTTGGATGAGATCCGGAACGATACGCGAGAAATAGTCCGGGGTGTAGTCGAGCACAGCCGCGATCTCGCGCGCCTCCACCCGCTGTTCCTGCAAGCTGTTCATGCAAGGTCTCCCCTGTGGTTGTGGTCACGGGGACTATCGATAAGCGAAATCGCTTATCTTGGCAAGCACAATTTGCAATGCTCGCTGATTTCGCACATTAGAATTCGATACATTGCGGATTTGATAAGTGCCAAAAAAGGTCGTTGACCGCATGCGGCGGACGCGGCGGCGGGCGATACCGGTCTTTTTGTCGAAGGATACGGCGCGGCTGTACCGGTATTTTTGTCATGCGCGTCGAGGGGAAAAATACCGGTATTTTTGTCGCCGCAGCCGGGGGCTTTTATCCCGGTATTTTTGTCGCGGCGGACGGCTGCGGCGATACCGGTATTTTTGTCGGCATCGGTGTCGCAGATCGGACATCGGGCCGAACGGATATGGGACCGGCCGGAGGGGCGACCGGCGCCGGACGTGTTTCGCGGGATGGCCGGATCAGTGCTGGCGGCGAAGCGTGCCGACGACGACGCCGGCGATCGAGACGCGGTCCTCGTCGACCTGCTCGGGGCGCTGCGGCCCGAGCCGCATGCTGTGGGTGATGAGAAAGGGCGTCTGGTAGAGGCGCAGCACGGTTTCGGCCGTGCCGAGCGTGTGATCGAGGATCTGCGCGAGCACGACATCGCCGGCCGTGGCGCGGATATTCTGGTCGACGATGGCGATGTCGCCGGGCATGATGCCCATGGCGTCGAGCGCCGCGCCCTTCATCACCCATGCCTCGATGCCGTTGCGCCCGGCCTTGGCGGCCTCGACCGCCGCCTGGATCCAGCGCGGAAACTCGCCGTTGTCATGCGCGAAGGGAACGACATCGGGCTCGGCAAAGCCGCGGCCGCGGCCGCCCGGCATCTGGCCCGGGCGGAAGCCGGTATAATGGGAGACCTTTTCCAGCGTCGCCTGGCTGATGCCGACGGTATTGGTGGTGTCGTTGAGATAGCGCGTCAGGGTAGACGCGGCCATGCCGGAATTGAGCGCAAGTTGCGACGGCGACACATTGAAATGCCGCGTGAGCGCCCTCAGCCAATCCTTTGTTTCACGCTGGTCATAAGCCATGCGTGCAAAATTAATCTGTGCAAGTGCTAACGCAGTCACTAAAATACACCTTGCAGAATAAGCAATTTCGCTTATGACATTATGCAGTGATTTGGACAAGGTGATTTGCGGATGTTTTCGGAGATCGAGGAACGCCGCCGGCTGGCGGATATCGACCAGCGCACGCTCTGCCAGCGTGCCTGCGTGCACGAGACCACCTATACGGCGCGCAAGAGCGAGCGGCGGACGCTTTCCGAGCGGACGATCAACAAGCTGAAACGCGCGCTCGACGAGCTGATCGACGAGAAGCGCCGGGCGCTCGACAGCGCGGAGGCCGGGCGATGATCCTCACCTGTTACGACTGCCCCAGGCAGATTGTTTTCAGTGGCTCCAATCGGGATCGCTTCGCCGTACTTTTCGGCTGGCTCAACAGGGGGGGGCGCTTTTACTGCGCGTCCTGCGCGGAGGGTGATGCATCATGAACTGGGCGGACTTTCAACCGGGACGGCGCGTCTTGTGTGTGCGGGAGGATGGCGGCTTTCCTGCCGGTTTGCAGATCCTGGGATCGTGGCCGCGCACCCCATTGGTGGGGCGCGTCTACACCATCAAAAGCGCAGAGCCCGGCGCTGTGAGTGGAGTGCTCTCGCTCGATCTTGTCGAAATCATCAATGAGCCGCCGCACTTTCTTTGGAACGGTAAGCTTGGTTCCGCAAAGGTGCTTTTCCTGGCGACACATTTCCGGCCGCTCGACGAAAGCCGCCTCGACCAGTTCCGCAAACTGCTGGCGCCATCGCCTGAAAAGGCGGTGCAGCCATGAGCGACGCCTATCTGATCGCCATTGGCGGCAAGGCTCCGGTGGAGCGCGAGGCCAATCGGAAGCTTCATCAGGATCTGATCGACGATCTTTCGCGCGAGGCGGCGGCGCTTGGATGGCCCGGCGCGCGGTTTCATCGCTACGGCCGGGCAGAGAACTATGTGTCGATCGAGATCGTGCCCGGGGAGGGAGCGCTTTCGCTGGATGGGCTGGCCGCATTCCGGGAAGAGCAGCGCAAGACGCGCGAAGCAGAGGAAAGGCAGGTGGCGTGATGAAGCGTACTCCCGAAAAAATCGCTATCTTGCGCGATCTTGCTCATGACGGGGCCACGGTTTCTCAGGCTGCGCGGGCGCTCGGAATATCAATCCCGACAGCGCAGGCCTGGGCGGCGGCGGAACTCATTGTTTTTCCTACCCGCATGCAAGCGAGTAAGCGCGCCTTGGCCGACCCTGAGGTCCGGGCACGGATGAGCGAGGCGAGGAAGCGCGCCTTGGCCGACCCTGAGGTCCGGGCACGGATGAGCGAGGCGAGTAAGCGCGCCTTGGCCGACCCTGAGGTCCGGGCACGGATGAGCGAGGCGAGTAAGCGCGCCTTGGCCGACCCTGAGGTCCGGGCACGGATGAGCGAGGCGAGTAAGCGCGCCTTGGCCGACCCTGAGGTCCGGGCACGGATGAGCGAGGCGAGTAAGCGCGCCTTGGCCGACCCTGAGGTCCGGGCACGGATGAGCGAGGCGAGTAAGCGCGCCTTGGCCGACCCTGAGGTCCGGGCACGGATGAGCGAGGCGAGTAAGCGCGCCTTGGCCGACCCTGAGGTCCGGGCACGGATGAGCGAGGCGAGTAAGCGCGCCTTGGCCGACCCTGAGGTCCGGGCACGGATGAGCGAGGCGAGTAAGCGCGCCTTGGCCGACCCTGAGGTCCGGGCACGGATGAGCGAGGCGAGTAAGCGCGCCTTGGCCGACCCTGAGGTCCGGGCACGGATGAGCGAGGCGAGTAAGCGCGCCTTGGCCGACCCTGAGGTCCGGGCACGGATGAGCGAGGCGAGTAAGCGCGCCTTGGCCGACCCTGAGGTCCGGGCACGGATGAGCGAGGCGAGTAAGCGCGCCTTGGCCGACCCTGAGGTCCGGGCACGGATGAGCGAGGCGAGTAAGCGCGCCTTGGCCGACCCTGAGGTCCGGGCACGGATGAGCGAGGCGAGTAAGCGCGCCTTGGCCGACCCTGAGGTCCGGGCACGGATGAGCGAGGCGAGTAAGCGCGCCTTGGCCGACCCTGAGGTCCGGGCACGGATGAGCGAGGCGAGGAAGCGCGCATGGGCCGACCCTGAGGTCCGGGCACGGATCAAGGCGGCGCGCGCCGGCGCGCCCGGCGTGGTGGTGCCGTCATGGATACCTGCCGATCTTGAAGACGAATATCTCGAAGTTGCGGCAGATCAGGATGAATTCGCCGCCGCGCGGCATATCCGTTTTCTCAAGCGCGAAATGGAAAGGGCGAGGGTGTGATGAGCAATTCCCTGATCGATACCGATATCATCCGCCGGAAGGTCGCCGAAAGCGGCAGGCCTTTCGTGGCGGCCGGCGAGGTGATCGGCGCGATGGTGGCGGTGATGGAGGCGACCGGCGGGCGCGAGGCGGCGGCGATGTTTCTCGCCGGCATGCTCGAGCATCTGGAAGGCGGCGCGCCGCCGGCGGGGGAGCCGCCCGCGCCCGATCACAGTTTGACCGAAATCTGAATTTTTCCCAATGCCGATCCTGTCCTGCGTCCGGCCCCGGTTTTTGAGGCCACTGCCCATGCTCATGCCTGACGAATTCCTGGCTGAAATCGACCGGCGCATCTTTCATGCGCGCGTGTCGGAAGCAGCGGTCCTGCGCGTCGCCGGAATGGAGCCGCGCCACCTCGACAAGGTGCGTCGCGGCAAGTTCAGCCTGACGGAAAAGACCTACCGGCGCGTGATTACCGCGCTGAAGGAGGTGCAGCGCATGCGCAAGCTCGACCTTTCCGGAAAAGCCGATGTCGCTGCCTCGCCGGTGACGGCGCTGACGGCCCGGCAATACCGCCTGTCGGTTGCCTTCGTCTGCCAGGTCGCCGGCGCGACGCCATCGGACGTGCTGCTGTCGTCGCCGTCGCTCAGGGCGACCGCCGATGCCGCCTGGCTGCGGGCGGCCCGGCTGCGGCGGTTCGCGCTCTATATCTGCAATGTCTATCTCGGCATTTCCCAGGCCGATCTCGGCCGCGCCGCCGGCATGAGCCGTGCGGCCGTCTGCGGGCTGCTGAAGGACATCGAGGATCTGCGCGGCGAGCCGGAAACGGAAGGGCTGCTGAAGGCGATCGAGGAGGCGTTCGGGTGACAGATGACCACCGTCACACGAGGCAGCTAGGGGGGGGCGTCCGCAAATGGATATGATCGATCGCCTCGTATTATCCATCGACCCGTGGCCCGGCGAGGAAGGTGTCATCATCGTCACCCGTGACGAATTCGTTACCACCCGCAAGCCGCATGTCTGCGTCGTCTGCTCGTCGCTGGTTCCGGTGAAGTCGCGCGTCCGTTGCCGCGCGGAAATCGATCGCGACAGCAAGATGGCTCGGAACTTCTATTTCTGCTCCGCCTGCTGCGACGCGATGAAGGTTGCGGCGGAGACCGGCGATATGGATGTCTGGTTCAATCGCTGGCCGGGATCTGCATCATGATCTCCCGCGAAACCGAGCTGCTGCAGATCAAGGAAGGGCTTCGCGCGCGGATCGATGCGCTGTGCCTGAAACTGTTGCCGGACGGGCGGCGCGACGGGCGGCTGTGGGTGGCGCATAACCCGGTGACGGCGGACCATCACAAGAGCCCGGAGTTCAAGGTGGCGCTGACGCGGGATGTCGGCGCCTGGAAGGACTGGCGGACCGGCGACAAAGGCGATGTGATCGGCCTCGTCGAATATTGCCTGCGCACCGATTTCAAGGGGGCGATGGATTTCGCCCGGGATTTCCTCGGGCTGCGGCAGATGTCCTATGCCGAGCGCAAGCGGCTGACCGAACAGGCGGAAGCGGCGCGCGCCGCGGCTGCCGCGCGGGAGGAAGAGCGCGACCTGAAGCGCATGGCCGACGCCGAAAAGCTGTGGTCGCGCGGATTTCAGGACGGGGCGGCGAGCGCGGCGGAGGCCTATGCGCGGCGGTATTTCGCAGCTAGGGGCATTCCGCTCGAAACGTGGCCGAACCGGGATTTGCAGACCTTCCGCTTTTCGCCGGCGCAGGAATTCTGGAAGCGGGCGGAATATCGCTATCAGGACGGCCGGCGCGTGAAGGTGAAGGCCGGGCCGGAGTATCCGTGCATTCTTTCCGCTCTCCGTCTGGCGACGGGGCAGGTGACGGCGGTGCACATGACCTATCTCGATCCGCTGGAGCCGCGCAAGCTGCCGGTCGATCGCGACCGGCTCGAGAACGAAAAGATCATGTGGGGGCCGTCGAAAGGCGGCGTGATCCGCCTGACCCATGGCCCGGAGGGCGAGCCGCCGGAAACGGCGCGCGAGGCGCATCCGCTCATCATGGGCGAAGGCATCGAGACGACGGCGAGCGTGGCGCGCACCGCGCCGGAGGCCCGCGCCTGGGCGGCCGGAAGCCTTGCCAACATGCTGTCCGCGCCCGTGTGGCTGCCCTGCGTCTCGTCGATCATCCTGCTGCGCGACCATTTCAAGAGCCCGACGACGGAAAAGCAGTTCGACCAGGTGTGCGAGGCGATGGACGCAAGCGGGAAACCGTGGGTCGCGATCGCCAGCCACGAAGGCAATGATTTCAACGATCTCTACTGAAAGGGGGATGTGATGAGCAGAATTTATGTGGCGTCGTCATGGCGCAATAGCTACCAGCCTTGGATTGTCGAGCTTCTGCGGGACAACAAACATGAGGTCTACGACTTCAGAAATCCGCCGCATAGCACGGGTTTCAAATGGTCTGACGTAGGACTTGAGCTCCCGTGCTCGGCTGAAGATTACCGCGCCGCGCTTCTTACGCATCCGCGTGCGGCTCAAGGGTTTATGGCCGATTTCGCGGCTATGCGATGGGCCGATACGTGCCTCCTTGTATTGCCCTGCGGCCGATCTGCGCACCTTGAACTTGGTTGGATGGCAGGCGCTGGCAAGCGCACGCTGATCCTTACGCAGGATAACGAGGAGCCGGAGTTGATGGCCCTCCTTGCGGACAAGATCTGCATCAGTTTCGACGAAGTGTTGCGGGAACTGAAGTCATGACCGGTGTCGGGCACAGTTTTCAGCGCCGTGGATTTCTCGGGCTGTTCGGCGGGGCCGTCATGGCCGGGCCACGCGCCATAAAGGCGGCCTTCGACGACAAGGTGCTGGTACAGGCTGGCATGCCGTGGGGCGGCGAGGTGGCCGCGGCTGCACCGGTGGAAGCGGTGATTTCGGAAAAAGGCCTTGCCAGGCGTGCGCTGTCCTGGGTGCGCAAGCGCGGCATACCCGACTGGAAGATGGCCGAGCTTCGCGAGCGTGCGAACGACCGTCGGTTTGGCCTCGATCCCGATCTCGCCTGCCTCGTTTCCGTCTCTCCCGGCTGGAAGGCGCGCGAACAGCGCCGGCGCAATCTCGCGCGGGCCGTGGACGCTTCGCTTGCGAGCCTCGGCAGCTCTGTCGAACGCCGGTTCTGGCACAAGCAGGTAGCGGAAAAATTCGGCGACTACATCGATTGGTACTGAGGGAAAATCATGACCGGCATCGGACACAACACCGACGTTTCAGGCGTTGCCCGCGACCAGCTGCGCGCCTTTGTCGAGCGCATCGAGCGGCTGGATGAAGAGGGCAAGGCGATCAACGACGACAAGCGCGACGTCTATGGAGAGGCGAAGTCGATGGATTTCGACACCAAGATCCTCAAAAGGGTGATCCAGCTGCGTCGCAAGGATCCGCAAGAGCGGATGGAAGAGGACCTGGTCCTCGAAACATACCTGCAGGCCCTGGGGATGCAGGACTAACCGGAGTGGAAACCATGGAAGGCGACAGCAATGAAGAAGTGCAGGCAGGCGCTGGATCGGAAGCGGGCGCAAACGCTGTTCCGGAAAAGCCGGAGAAACGCAAGTCTCCGGCGCTGGTATCGGGCGGTGGTGATCCTGCCGCTGGCGGCGAGGGGGCAGAACAACAGGGCGAACCGGCGCAGGCGGCTGGCGAAGGTGCTGGGGTGGTGAGCGATGGAAAGGGAAACGGAAGCGGCGCTGTCGCAGATGCTGCTGGCAGCGGAGGACATGCAGACCTTCGGAATGGGAGCGGTGCTGATCCGTCCGGATCTGTCGGCGATGGTGGTGCCGCCGGAGATACTGCGCGGGCAGCCGGAGCCGACCTCGGCGCAGGAGAGGCTGGCGCGAATGGTGGAGGGCGGCCGGAAGCTGCTGTAGACGCTGATGGCGTCTACGGCTATCCGCAGCTAGATCCTGCCCTAATCGCCCTGGGTGCGGCCAGCAGGGCGTATGTCATTGCGCTTGCCAACGCCGATGCAGTGCGCGGCCTGATGCTCGGCGATGACGCGGTACCCCCGGAGCGCATCGTCTCGCGGGATATGATGATGGATATGGCCGCCTTCGTGCGCAAGATCGGCGAGCGGGCGACGGCGGATGTCATGGGGCAGCAGCTTCGCATTCTCAAACATCGGGAGAGCGCCGAGCTCTCCCGTTCGGAGGCGGTGGCGGTTACCGCCTTCATTCATGTGCTGCGCGCGCTGGACGGCATGGCCCGCGACGAACAGGCCGCGATCGACAAGGCGGAGGCGGCGAAAGCCCGCGTCGCGCCGGAGCCGTTGCCGATCGGCGAGACGACGATGGAGCCGGTCGACGGGCCTATGGATACGTGGGGAGGGGCGGCTTGATGGAAACGCCAGCTTCAACCGTTCCAGAGATCCCGATGAGCGCCGGCGACGTGGTCGAACTCAAGTCGGGCTCGTTCCCCATGACGCTGTTGCATGAAAAGCCGCGCCTGCCCGACAGCGAGGATGTCTGGTGGTGCGTTTGCTGGGACGTCAACGGCATGAGCGGGCGCAGCCAGCGGCTGATGACGCGCCTGTTACCGCTGGCCGCGCTCAAGCGGTTCGTTCCTTACGACCAGCGCGCCGGAGCGGACGAGCTCCCATTCTGAAAGATCGGGCCGGCAATGGCGCCGGTCCGCAACACAAGGAGCATGAAACATGAACGAAATGATCGACAGCGCCAGCGACCAGCGCACCGTCAATAACACGCTGCGCCACCAGTATCGCGTTCTCTCCGATGAGGAGAAGGCAAGGATGGCGGCGATCAAGGACAAGGGGCAGGAGCTGCTGGACCTGATTGCCGAATGCGGCGGCAGCCGCGAACTTTCCATTGCGAAGACCAAGACGGAAGAAGCCGTCATGTGGGCGGTAAAGCATGTCACCGCGTGACGAGCTTCTGAAGAAGGCAGCGGCTGCCAAGATCTACTTAGATCTGGCGATTTCCTCGATGGTGTGCGTCCTCCTTCTCTACGTGCTTGGGCGCATTCTGTTCGAATTTCTGATCGGCAAGTAACCAATGCCCGCCGCGCTCATGAACAGGCGCGGCGCTTCTCCCTCATGACAGCGCGCGGACAATGGCGAAGAAAACGAAAATACAGGGTGGCGTCGCCGGTGCGCGGGCGCAATTCAAGGACGCTCTCGCGGCGCTCGAGGCGGAAAAGGGGATCTTCGATCCCGATCCGAACCTCGCCCGCGACGGGATCAAGGCGGGGCAGTGGCCCGGCGCGCCGCATGATGCGATGCCGCCGAACTGCCCGGTGACCGTTCTCGGCAAGAAGGGCGATGCCGTCTATATCATCTCCGCGATCGGCGAGCTGCACGAGGTGACGCGCTGGGACCTGCCGACGCTGACCAATCTGTTTGCGCCGCATATCAACTATCTCTTCTGGGCGTGGCCTGCCTTCGGCAAGGCCGAGACGGACCCGGAGACGGGCGAGCCGATCCCGCCGCGCGTCAAGCGCATCGAGCGCGACAAGGCGGCCATGGCGCTGATCGCCGAGGCCGGCCGGCGCGGGATCTTCGATCCGCAGCAGAATGTGCGCGGCCGCGGCGGCTGGCGGGCTGAGGACAAGTTCATCTGGCATTCCGGCAAGTTCCTGTTTTCCGACAACATCAAGGTCGACAGGGACAATCGCGCTACTGACTGGCAGCTGCAGGCGGCGAAGCCCGGCGAATATGACGGCTATTTCTATGCCCAGGACAGCGACACGTTGCACCCCTGGCGGGAGCCGGTGAACTGGCGCGACAGCCCGGCGCACCAGATCCTGCAGGATCTCAAGTCCTGGAAATGGGAGCGTCCGCAGCTCGACCCCGCACTGTTTCTCGGCTGGGTGTTGAGCGCCTATCTGGGCGGCGCGCTGGACGTTCGCCCGATCCTGTTTACCACCGGTGGCGCCGGCACGGGCAAATCGACGCTGCACGGCATTGTCAGGGCGCTGCTGGGCACGGCGCTCTATTCGACCGCCAACACGACGGCCGCCGGGATCTACCAGAATATCCGGCAGGACAGCCGGCCGGTCGCGGTCGACGAATTCGAGCGCAAGGCGGGCGGGCAGAAAGAGCAGGCGATCGTCGAGCTGGCGCGCCAGGCCTATTCCGGCGCGAAGGGCTATCGCGGCGGCGCCAACGGCGACGGCACGGAATTCGAACTGCGCTCGTCGTTCATGTTCTCGGCGATCCTGCATCCGCATCTGGGTGTGCAGGACCGCACCCGCATGATTATCCTCAACCTCAACCCGCTCGATCGCAACGGCGCGAGCCGCCAGCCCGTCATCAAGGACGAATGGGGGCGCATGCTGCTGCGCCAGGTGATGGACGGGTTTCACGATCTGCACTGGCATATCCTGCCGAAGTGGCGGGAAATCCTCTCCGACAGGCGCCTGGCCTTCGACCCGCGCGCGATCGACACCTACGGCACGGTGCTCGCCTGCGCGGAGCTGGCCGTGGGCGAACAGGGGCTGATCGACGCGGGTTTTCCGGAGGATTTCCAGCTCGCCGGCGTCATCGACACGGACGCGCTGATCGACCTGATCGCCACGGCCACGGCCGAGGAGCGGGCCGAACAGGCTCCGAAATGGCAGGAGGTCGTGGAGAAGATCATGTCCGCCTCGCTGGACATGTATGTCGGCGGCCGCAAGCCGAGCGTCGGCGAGACGATCCAGGAGCTGGAAGAAAAGGTTCTCGACCTGCGCGAGGCCCGCGCCCGCCTGGCGCAGATGGGTCTCGGCATCAACGACAAGGGCAGGCCCGGCAAGGGCTATAGCCTCGCCGTTCCGAAGCGGGATGACAAGCTGGGCAGGATTTTTCATGACGGGGAGTTCAACCACGGCGGCTGGACGCTGGCGCTGCGGCAGGCGCCTGAAAGCGTCGTGCCGCGCGGCCTCGAGCGCAGGCTGACCAATGTCGATATCAACCGAAAGACCACCGATTGCGTGCTGGTGGATCTCGCCGGCTATGACGCCTGGACGGGCAGGGCGGAGGTTGAGGGGTAGCCATGAAGGCCATAGACAGGACAACGAAGCAATTTGTTGCCTCGCTGCGGGCAGAAATTCCCGACCTTCGCATTTCGGTCGAGCGTTCGAAGAACGCCTATGGCCAATCGAACTACGTCCACATCCGAACCAAGGATCATCGCTACTGGAAGGTCAGGATATCGGACCATCCAGTCGGGATGCGCAGGGCCAAGAGCGGCCGCGAGGACCTTTATATATGGGCCGGGAGCTGGCCGCCGACATGGGCCGTGTGGCTCGGCCAGTTCCGTCGAACGCTCATGGACGGGCAGGGTGGAGGTTGAGCATGAAGCGAAAGCCGCCTCCTGGATATTGCGACGACTGGGCCTGCCCGGAGAAATGGGGATGCGCGCATCATTTCTGTCGATCGAAGGCATACTGGTCGATGGAAGAGCGCCAGCACAGCTTCTGGCGCGGATATCGGAATAGATGGGGATGCCTCGACTTTATGCGGGATGTCTCCAAGCCGTGGCTGACGAAACTTTTGGTCGCTCCTTGCGACGATCCGCCTCCGAAAATTCCAAAGGGCTATAAGGGCCCGAAGCTGGTGAAGTAGGCCCGCTGGAGCGATCCGGCGGGCTTTTGCTTTTCCCTCGCCCTGGGTCCTGTTAACCTGCGTTCCTCATCGGGGAGAAAATCATGCTCGACATCATCGATCTCGTCTTGCGGCCGCTCGGATGGCTTATCGCGCTCGGCATTTCCATCGGTGCGGTGTCGATGTCAGCGGCCTTCGGCTTTACGCTGGTACGTTTCACGCTCGATGCCTCATGGCCTGTTAGACTGCTTGCCTGGCTTGCTGCCGGCCCGCTGTTCGGCCTCGTTCTCTTCCTGATCTGGCGCGCCCTGCGCTTTGCCGGCGGCTATGTCGGATCATCGGACTATCCGTTTGAGCATGTCGTTCGGCTGATCTTCTGACCCCCGCCCTGTTCTGATTGCGCCAAGATCCTCCCTCCCATTTAACTCTTTTCCCCCGCCCCGTGGCTTCATGAAAGCGGAGCCCGCGCTACCTTACGGCTAGCGAGCGGGGAAACGTGACACCCTGTCGGCCAAGGCGTGGCCGCTCGCCGCAATCCGTTGTGCCTGTGAAGCGCGGGCACTTAACGCGCCGGAAGCCGTGCGCAGGATGTCAGCGGCGACGCATGTTGCCGGCCAACCGGGTGCGGGTGGTGATTGTCCTCAAGGTCTGTAGGTTCGATGTAGGCCGGATGTAGGACAAAATGTAGGTTCGAAATCAAAGGAAAATCAAAGGCATGGGCAATGCGCCTACAATCCTACAAGGATACGACGGTTTTTTTCACGCGCGCGCGCATGCCTCACGCGAAGAAGGAAGACGTAGGAATGTAGGTATTAGGGATATGTTCCTGTTTTCTCTTGCAAATCGAGCCTACAAATCGGCCTACATCGCGCCGACATCCGGCCTACAAATAAACAATTCGGGAAATATCGCATGACCGGCGAGAGCGGCGAAAATCAGGGGCTTCCGGAGGCACACACGCCGGGGGAAAATTTCGGCGGCGGCGGTTCGGCGGCGGGCGCGGTCGACCAGGAGCGGGCAGCGAAGGTCGGGACGGTCAAGGCGATGGCAGCGCAGGCGATCGAGGATTTGGCGCGCGACCTGGTCGAGGGTGGCGAAGAGGCCGAGCAGCAATCCCTGATGCTCGACGAGATGGACGAACAGATGGCGCTGTTCCGGGGCCCGGTGCGCCATGTGGCCGATCAAATCGAGCGCGCGCGAAAAGGGCCAGGGAGGCCGAAGGGCAGCCAGAACAAGGCTTCCCGCGAATTCGCGGACATTATGCAGCGCATGGGATACCGGCATTCGGGCCTCAACCTCGCAGCCGTGGCGAACGCCGATGCTGCAGCACTGGCGATCGAGCTGGGCGTATTGCCAGAGCCGCCGGAAGGCTTTGATCCCTATGCATGGCTGCTCGATCTGGTCCAGAATAAAGTGATCGAGCGTTCGTTTGCAGCCGCGATGATGGATAAGGCCTATACGCATCTCTTGCGGGCCAATGCCGAGCTGCTGCCGTATTTCGAGAGCAAGGCTCCGACGAAGGTCAATGTCGACAAGCGCGAAGTGCGCGGCGTGATGATTATCGGCGACATGGCCCAGCCCGTGCAATCCGAACGCTCGACCATCGACCTGACGAAATTCGATGCGCCGACCTAATGAATTCAACGGGTTAGCAGTCCGACATTTCCATCAAATGTCGGACGTATCGTAAGACGTTGAAATCAAACAGTTCTACAATGATCGGAAATCATTGCGACGGTTTCGGCTCGCGCCCTCGCGCGCGCGGAAACCGCGTCGCGTCATCGCCACGGCCGGGGGGTGGCCAAGCGGACGCGGGCAGGCCCGCGACATCGGTTTGAAAGTCTGACGCGCAGCCCCCTCCATGGGCCTTTCGGCTCACACACACGGCCCTTTCCTCCATGCCCGACTGAACCTGTTGCGGCGCGATCCAAACTTTTCCCTGAGACGGCGGGCACGGGCGCGCGCGTCCAGCGGCTTATGGAGGGCCGAGGGTATGGGATCCATCAACATCCAGAACTACCAGCCGCCGGGGCCGGTGGGGGCTGCCTTCATCGCTTCGCGGGGGCCGCTGGATTTCATCATGGGGCCGGCCGGTTCGGGAAAGACCGTCTGCTCCGTTGTGAAGGGGCCATTGCTGGCCGCCAGCTATATGCCGGTCTGTCGCGATGGCGTTGTGCGGTTCAAGCAAGCCGTGGTGCGCGACACCTATCGCGACTTCGCCCGAACCTATCTGGCATCCTGGCATGAAACCTTTCCCGTCGATCATCCGTGGACGGTGTCCTACGAGGGCGGGCAGGACCGGCCGATCAAGCACCGGCTGAAATGGTGGGCCGACCGTGGGCGCGACCGTATCCTGATCGATTTCGAGCTGCAGACCGGCGCGATCGGCGACCACAATGTCGAGCAGTTCATCAAGGGTTACGAGCTTTCGGCGGCGAGCGGGAACGAATGCGACCTCTTGGACCCGCGTGTGCACGGCCTGCTGTTCCAGCGCACCGGCCGTTATCCGCCGGTCGAGCAGATCTCGCCGGCCGAGCTGGATCGCGTGTCTCGTGACGGGCGGGAGGCGATGAAGCTGATGGGGCTTGCGGTCGACGATGGCGAAGTGGTGCTGCCGCGCGTCTACTGGGGCGACATGAACCCGCCGGATGTCGATCACCAGATCCTGCAGGATTGCGGCTATGGCGAGCATGCCGACAAGGCAAAGCCGGGTTATCGGCTGTTCCACCAGCCGGGCGGGCTCGATGCCGGGGCGGAAAACCGCCGGGGCAAGCCTCGTTCGTCCTATGAGCTCGAGGCGGCAACGCAATCGCCCGATATCGTGCGGCGCATGGTGCACGGGCTGCCGGGCTATGTGCAGGACGGGAAGCCGGTTTATCCGGAGTTCAACCAGCGGCTCCATGTGGCCGACCAGCCGCTTGCCGCGACACCGGGCCGCGGGATCACGATCGGCATCGATGCCGGCGGTTCGCCGGCTGCGACGATCGGCCAGCCGCAGGCGAACGGGCAGGATCGCTTGCTGGCCGAGCTGGTGAGCGAACCGGGCACCGGCCCGACGCGCTTTGCGCAAATGCTCCTGGAACTGCTGCTTCAGCAGTTTCCCGGACTGCCGGTGCTGGGCTGCTGGGGCGATCCGGCGGCCTTCATGGGCGGCGATACTGTCACCGGCGAATTCAACTGGATCCTGTCGGTGCAGCAGACGCTACGCCTGCAGATCAATCCGGCGCCGTCGAACGAACCGGCCATCCGGCAGGAGGCGGTTCGCATGGGTCTAACCGGCATGGTCGACGGCAACACGCCGCGTTACCTGATCGACCCGCGCTGCAAGAAGATGATCGGCGGTTTCGCGGCCCATTACAAGCTGACCAAGCAGGCCTCCGTTTCAGGAACCGACAAGCTGGCCGTGGTGAAGAACGATTATTCGCACCCGCATGACGCCGAGCAGTATCGCCGCCTTGGATATCTTGGGCTTGCCAACGTCATCGGGGCAGGTGCCGCCGCGACGCTGCCGGCGAACGTCGCCAGTCTTCACGAGCGCCGCCTCGCCCGAAACCAGAAGCCGACCGGGCGACCGGGAGATTTTTCCGTATGGGACGTCTGAGGGTCGTTTCTCCGGCGGGGTATGTCGACTGCCTCACGTGCGCGGGGGCGCGCGGGCTCGCGCGCAAGGCGTCGATCTGGATGCGGTCGCGGGGCGAGACGCTGGCGATCTTTGCCGGCGATGAGCTGCTGGCGGTCGCCTATCTCGTGCCGGACGAAGAGGGCCGTCTGGAATTCTGCCTGTCGCTTCGGCGCGAGGCGCGGGCGCATATCCTTGCCCTTTGCCGCTTCGCGCACCGAACGCTTCGCGAGATCGCCAATCATGGTGCCGTGGTGTTCTGCCGGGTTTACGAGGGCAATCGCACGGGCGCGCAAATGGCCCGCCTCGTCGGCTTCCGTCCGGACACCGGGATCAACTGGCTGTTGCGGGGTGACGACGATGACGGAAGCGGTGAAAGGCCTGTTCGGCGGCGGGGACAATACGGCCTCGAAGGAGGCAGCGAAGAGCCGGCAGCTGCAGCAGGTGGCGAATGACCGACAGCTTGCCGAGGCAAACCGCAATTCGGCGGCTGTCGGCGCGACCCGCAAGGCACCGCGCGGCCGGCGTCTGTTCGAGGACGGCCCGGATAACGCAAGCTCGGTGCTTGCCTGATGGAGGGCGACCGCAGGATCGATATCACCCGGCTGAAACAGCGGGTGGATAATTGCTGGGGCGAACGTTCGCCCTGGTCGAAAATCTATCAGGACGCCTATGACTATGCCGTGCCGATGCGCCGGCCCTCCGGCGGCGTCAACGGCAGGCCGGCCCAGCCGGACAAGCTCTTCGACATGACCGCACCGATGTCGGCGATGTATTTCGCCGGCAACCTGCAGCGCGATCTTTTCCCGGCAGGACAGCCGGCTTTCTGGCTTGAAACCGGGCCGCTTGCGGCGCTGGCGCTGCAGCCGGACGAGCGCACCGCCTTCGATCGGGAACTGGCGCGGACCTCGGCGCTGATCCATCCGTTCTTCCTCGCCGGCGACTGGGACACGGCCATCCACGAAATGTGCGTGGATCTCGCCATCGGGACCGGCGCATTGCTGCCGGTCAAGGGATCGGCCAGCGATCCGGTCACGTTTGCCTGCATTCCCTTCGACCAGCTGGCGATCTCGACGGACGCCTTTGGCCGGGTGAACCTCGTGAGCTGGAAGCAGGAACTTCGCGCCGACCAGATCGTCGAGGCCTGGCCGAATGGCGTTTATCCCGACGACTTCAAGGAAAAGGCGAAGACGCGGCCGTCCGATCTCAAGTGCGTCTATCAGGACTGGTGGCGGGATGCCGATCCACGGGGCGGCTGGCATTTCGCGGCGCGGCTCGACAATTCGGCCGTCGTCATCACCCATGAACGCTACCGGACCCAGCCAATCGCGGTTCCGCGCTATTACCGGGTGCCCGGCGAAGCCTATGGCCGCGGCGTGGTGCTGACCGCGCTGCCGACGATCAAGACGGTGAACAAGGCGCAGGAACTGGCGCTGAAAAACTTCGCCATCCAGATGCTCGGGATCTGGGGCTATCGCTCGGGCGGTACGTTCAACCCGAACACGACGCGGATCGCGCCCGGCGAATTCTGGGCGATGCAGTCGACCGGCGGCATGCTCGGCCCGGACGTGAGCCGCCTCGACACGCCGATGGGGAATTTCAATGTCGCCAACATGATGATCGGCGACCTGCAAACCCAGATCAAGAACGCGATGTTCGACACCCGGCTTCCGGATTACGAGGGAACGCCGCGTTCGGCCTCCGAAATGGCGGCCCGCATGCAGCAGCGGGCGAACATCCATATCGGGGCCTTCGGCCGCCTGGTCAATGAGATCATGCCGGTGATCGTGCCGCGCGTGGCGGAAATCCTGTTCGAACTCGGCATCCTGCCGATGATGGGGCAGGCGGACGATCTGCTTGTCGCGGTCAAGGTGCGCTCGCCGATGGCGGCGGCGCTGAACGCCGACCGGATCGCGGCCATCGCCAACTATCACGACTATGTGCTGGCGTTTGCGGGACCGGAAAACAAGGACCTATACATCAACCAGGACAAGGTTTTGGCCCAGGTCGCGGACGGCCTGCAGATCGACAAGGACCTGATCCCGGCCGGGGAGGAAAAGCAGGCGATTGCCGAGCAAATCGCCAAGCGCCAGAAACAGCAGATGCAGATGATGATGGCGGCGGAGCTGGCAAAGCAGGCTCCCGGCGCGCTCAAGGATCTTGCCATCGCCGACATGAAGAGGGCCGCATAAGTGACAGGACCATTCGTTCCCGGCCGGGCGTCCCAGCCGCACGATCTCCTGAACGACGGCGTTGCCGGCGGCGGCTGGCAAGCGCTGGAAAAGCTGTTCGAACCGCAGCTGCAGGGACAGCAGCTGCAGCCGTCAGACGATGTCGCGAAGGTGATGTGGGGCTTTTACAACACGCCGCAGGGCAGGGCGATGTTCGAATGGATGTTCGATATCTCGCTTCGCCAGCCGCTGCGCATCACCGGCCGCACGCTCGAGGAAACCGCGCTTCTTTCCGCAACCCGCCAGGGGATCAACGGCTTCGCGGAAGCCGTTCTGGCGGCTCTCGCCCATGGCGAAAGTCTGGTCCGTCAGTCGAAACCCCAGAATGGAGCTGGATCATGAACCGCTTTCTTTCCCGTCTCGTTTTCAACACGGCCGATGCCGGCGGCGGCGGTGCGCCGGCGGCGGCTGTCTCTCCCGACCCGGCTGCTCCTCCCGCCGGGTCTGCCGCGCCGTCGCCGTCTCCATCGGCCGGCGCGCCCGCCGCGGGTGCCGATCCTTCGCCCGCGGCGGGGTCCTTCTATCGCCCCGAAGGCCTGCCCGAACACCTCGTCGGCAGGGACGGCAACGAAACCATGGACAAGCTCTACGGGGCGCTGAAGGGCTATCGCGAGCGCGACGCGCAGGCGGGCGTGCCTGAGAAGGCCGAGGCTTACGGCCAGTTTTCCGGCGAGATCCCGGAGACCATCAGGCCGCATCTGGAAACGCTGAAGGCCGATCCGCTGTTTTCCCGCGTCGCCGACAAGGCGCTGGCGTTGAAGGTGCCGGTCCCGGCCTATCAGGGCCTCGTGCAGGAATTCCTGTCGGTCTCGGCGGAAATGGGCCTGATGGAGCCGATCGTCAATGTCGAGGCCGAACGCGCGGCGTTATTGCCTGAGACAGCGAAGCACCTGACGGCCGCCGAGCAGAAGACGGCGATCGAGAAGCGGATGAACGACAATTTCGCCTATCTCGACGCCATGGTGGAACGGGGCACGGACAAAGGCGGGCTTTCCAGGGACGATGCCGAATTCGCCAAGGCGATGCTCGGCGACAGCGCCAAGGGCCATCGCTTTTTCGAATTCGTGCGGGCGGCGACCGGTGGCGCGGCTGGCGGCGGACCGGCGATGGGGCTGAACGCGCCGGCCGGCAATGACGAACGCGCGGAAATCTCCCGCCTTGCAGCATTGCCGGAACACACCTGGGGCGATCCGAAGTTCGACCAGAAGAGTTACGACGCGCTCGTGGCGCGCCGGCAGAAGCTGAACCCGACCTGACGCACTGAACGGCGTTCGCCCGGTGGCAGCATTCGACTGCTACCGGACGGGAGCGACCTGGACACGCCGGCTATCCTTCACAGGACCCGGCGCGGCTCCGGCTAATCGGCCCTCTCGGTGATTTCGTCCATCATCAAACACATGAGGGTCATCATGGCTGTTTCCACATGGTTCCGCGAGGAGATCAAGGATCTCGTCCGGGCCCGCTATCAGGCCAACGGGGGTTACCTCGACGGCACCACGCTTCCCGGCGAAAGCTCCGCCGGCACGGTCAAGTATCCGGTCGGCGGCGGCCGGGTCGAAATGTACGAGCTGACCGGCGCGATCAACAAGGTTTCTCCTTCCGAAGTCGTTCTCGACATGGTGACGCTGGTCACCCGCGATTACGAAGCCGCCGTCTACTTCCGCATGCAGGACGAGAAGCGCATGGGGCCGAGCCTCAAGGCCAAGCTCGCCGATGACATGACGAAATCCGTCCGCCGCAAGAAGGACCGGATCAAGCTCGATGCGCTGAATGCCTTTGCCAGCGCCGGCGCGACCACGCTCACCGAGGCCCCGACGGCGATCCAGACCATCGGCGACGGCACGGCCCGCGTCGATCTCCTGAACTGCATCGAGGCGATCGACCAGATTTCCGGCGCCGGTTCCGACGACGAAGTCTTCTGGCCGATCCCGAACGTCTGGATGTCGCAGCTCCTGATGTACAAGGAGTTCTCCAATGCCGACTATCAGGGGCCGTCCGATCTGCCGTTCGCCCGAGCAAGCAAGGTGATGCGCAAGACCTTCCGGGGCGTGCACATGTTCACCATGCCGGACGAATATTTCACCTACGGCACGGGCGGCTATGTCGCCGGCACGCCCGGCTTCACCGGCGCCAACTATCTCGACACCTTCATGTGGACCAAGTCCGCGCTCGGGTCCGAGACATGGTGGGACCAGGAGAACATGACGATCAACGAGCTACCGGATTACGAGGGCACGCCGTCCGTCTGCAAGGTGCAGCTTTCCTCCGCCTCGCTCGGCATCCTGCCGGAAGGCATCAAGCGGGTGCGGATGCTTGCCATCAAGTCGGCGATCCGCGTCTGACGCGACCGAAGCGGCGGTCCGGCAAATGCGCCGGATCGTATTTTCTCGAACCTAACGGAGAACGGCCATGGCCCATCTTCCCCGCCAGCTTCGGCGCTCGAACTCGATCACGCTGAGCGGCAACCGCAAGATCCATTTCTTCGACTACGCCTCCGACCATACGAAGGCGGAAATCCTCACTGCCGGCTATTTCAACGACAGCCGGGCGGCGCTTTCGCCGCATTCGATCATCAACGCCGTCGCCGATGTCGACGGAACGCCGGAATACGTCAGGATCAAGGTCGCGACCGTGCCCAGCTCGGGCAACGTGACCGTGACCGACATCACCGGCGACACCACGCCGGACTGACGGTCTCCCGTCGCCGCACTGAACGAAGGACCGTGGCCGGTACTCTCGGCCACGGTCTTTTTCTTTGGCGGCGGTCATGAGCATCGACAAGGCGACTATCATCAACCAGGCGCTGACGGATATCGGCGCGGGGCCCATGTTTTCCATCGACGACGGCACGGATCTGGCCGAGACCATCGCGGCGGTCTGGCCTGTCGTCGTCGATCGTGTGTTCGGCCTGACAGACTGGTCATTCGCGCGCAAGACCTACAAAAACGTTCGGCTGGCGGAGACGCCGGAAAACGGCTGGCGCTACGCCTTCACGCTACCCGGCAACAGGATCGGCAATCCGCTGAAATATCTCGACCGCGCCGGATCCTCGCCGCGCGCCTTGCGCAATTTCGCGCTCGAGGAGGGCCTGCTCTTCTGCGAGGCGCCGGAGACGTGGTCGCTCTGCAAGGTTCTGATCGATCCCGATATCTGGCCGCCCGATTTCCGCTCGGCCTTCATCATCGCGCTCGGCGGCTATCTGGCGCTGCCGGTCTGGCAGGACCAGGACATGCGCGACAGCAAATTGCAGGAAGCCTTCGGCTCGCCGAGCCAGCAGGGCACCGGCGGCTGGTTCGGCCGGCTGATGGCGCAGGATAAGGCCTCGCAGCCTGTCGGCGAGCCAATCGCCGACGTCGAACCGCTGACCAATGCCCGCTATCAGGGCGGCGGCGCGGACAACTGGTACGGGAGATACTGATGGCGCGCGTTGCCGGCTCCCTCAAAAGCTCGGTCAATGCCGGACAGCTCTCGAAAAGCCTGTTCGGCAAGGTCAATCTCAAGCAGTATTATTCCGGCGCCAGTCTGATGCAGGGGCTGGAGCCGATCCCGCAAGCGGGCTTCACGCTGCTTCCCGGATCGCGGCGGGTCGGCGCGGCCGCCTCTGCCACCGTGGCGAAAGGCGTGCTGCGGGTCAGCAACACGCTCTCCTACACGCTGGTCATCACGCCCGGCTCGGTGGATATCTGGCGCAACGACCTGGTGAAGGTGGCAACCGTCGCGGCGGCGGAACTGACGGCCGGCCTGATCCCGTATCTCACCTTCTACGGCGAGGCCAACACCTTCGGCATCTTTCACCCGGACCTGCCGAGCGGCCTCAGGCTGCTGCGCAATTCCTCCAACGACACCATCTGGACGAAGTCCACCTGGCCCTACGACCTGGTTCCGGATGTCGATCTCGGCGGCAGCTACGCCCAGACCGTCGACCAATGGGATCTCTTCATCCGCTGGGCGACCGGCGTTCCCGGGCTGACGGTCTCCTGCTCGGTCGACGGAACGACGGTGCCATCCGTCAGCCTCGGCACGGAACCGGACAGCGCATCGCCTGGCGACTGGAACGCGCTGGCCGCCGCCATGCAGGGGGAGATATCGTCGCTTCCTGGCTTCGGGTCCGGCGTCTCCGTGAGCTTTCTCGGCAGCGCGACGCGCTTTGTCAATTTCCGGGTGCAGTTCGGCGGCCCGCTGACGGGATCGGAATACGAATTCGACGTGCAGGTCGTCAGTACCTCCGACGCCTCCGCTCTTGTCAGCCATGTAGCGATCGGCGAGACGGCGGGCGAGCCGCTGATTTCCGTCGCCCGCGGGGGCTTTGCCGGCATGACGCTGTTTCAGGACCGGGCCTGCTATTTCGGCCCGAAGGCAAGGCAGACGGCCATCGCCATGTCCCGCGTCGCCGAATATTTCGATCTCAACATCGAAGCGACGGCGGACAACGGGGCGCGGCTGGAGGCGCTGCGCTCGGCGACATCGGAGAGCATCTATCATCTGCTCGATACGACCTATCTTCTGGCCTTTACCGACCAGGCGGAATATTTCGCCTCCAACCGGACCATCGAGCGCAACAAGCCGCTGAACTGGGTGCGCGCCTCGGAAATCGGCTCGAAACGCACCTGCCGCCCGGTGACGCTGGAAGGCAAGGCCTATTTCGTTTCCGCCGATGGCGGCCGGCTCTATGCCTTCGCCTATGACGCGGTGACGGAAATGTTCCAGCCGGAACCGGTGAACGATCTCAACGAGGATCTTGTCAGCGACATCCGCTCGATGGCGGTGCAGAAGAAGCAGGGCGACATGCGCTCCGACCGGCTGTGGATCCTGCGCGAGGACGGGCGGGTGGTCTGCTGCCTGATTAACCGCACGCAGGAAATCATGGCGGCGGTGGAATGGGTCGTCGCCGGCGGCGGAACGGTGCACGGCCTCTCGGTCGACGGACAGGGGCAGGTGTGGCTGACGATCGAGCGCGCGGGCGCGATTGCCGAAGAGGTGCTGGAAGAGGGGCTTTTCTTCCAGCATTCGGCCGCCGCGACCACGAATGCCGACGGGATCGCCGGCGGGCTCTCCATTTTTAACGGCAAGCAGATCTGGGGCTTTTTCAACAACGACGTCTACGGGCCGGTGACCGTTTCGGGCGGGGCCGCCGATTTCGGGATTGCGAGCGCGACCGGCGTGGCCGGTCTCTGGCAGGCCCCGGTCTATGAGAGCATGCCCTATGTGCGGGTGCTCGGAAACGACGACGTGGTGCGGCGGCCGGGCAAGGTGGTTTCCGGCCGGTTCTACCTCAAGGACACGGCGTCGATCGCGATCGGCGCGAACGGGCAGGCGGTGAAGGACCAGCCGCTCGACCGGGCGAGCGACGACCTTGCGGCCGACAAGGCGAATTTCACGGGCCACCTGACCGTGTGCGGCCTCAAGGGCGTGACCATGGACCCGACGATCACCATCAGCCAGGTGCGGCCGGGAAAGCTGACCGTGCGGGATTACATACCGGGGGTGAAACTATGACGGAACTTGCACTAGGTCTCTTCAACTTTCTTGCGCCTACGGGCGCAGCTGCGCCGATTGGCGGCGCTGTGGTGCAGACGGCGGGAAGCGGCCTGACGCTGGCGAAGCTGCTGGGCGGAACGCTGACCGTGCTCGGCGCGGTACAGGCCATCAACGCGGGTAACGAGAAGGCCGAGGAATACAAGCTCGCGGCCGACGACGCCGCGCGGCAGGTGCCGCTGGAGACGCTGAAGGGCGTCAACCGGCGCAGCTCGATCAAGCAGGAAATGATGGACAGCGTCGGGGAGATGGATGTCGCCAATGCCTCGTCCGGCGTGGATCTCACCTTCGGTACTCCGACGCAGGCGCGCAAGGAAGCGTTCCGGCAGACGGATCTTGCGACATCAACGGCGGTTGGCGAAGAGCAGACACAGGTTGCGCGGCTGAACGAGAAGGAGGCGAACTATCGAAAATTGTCGAAGCGAGCGAAATCCTCCGGCCTCTTCGATGGGCTGCTGACAGGGCTCGGCGGCATCGGCAAGCTGGCCGATATCGGCTGACGGGAGGGGTGGATGAACAAGCGGCTTGAACCTGTAACCTACAAGCGGTTTCGTTTCGATGGAAAGAGTGCTGACGGGCAGAGCACCGACAGCCTGCTCTCCGTGCAGCGCGGCGATGGCGGCGCGCTGGAGGCCAAGGTGGCCATGGGGCTCGCGCGTCTCGCGGACGAGCAGTTCGAGAAGGCGGCGAACATCGCCACCCGTATGGGCGCGGAGGCAAGCAGCGCGGAAGCCCGCGCGAAAGCGCCGCGGCCGATCACAGTGACGCAGAAGGACGGCGGCGGATATCGCGTCTATACCGGCTCGGCTATCGAGCAGGCCAAGGCGTTGCTGCGCGACGAGGAGGGTTTCCGGCCATCGCCCTATTGGGACACGGACGCACATCGCGTCGGCTACGGTTCCGATACCGTAACTCTGGCGGACGGGCGCAGCATCAGGGTCACCCAGGGCATGACGGTTTCCCGCGCGGACGCGGAACGGGATCTCGATTACCGGCTTTCCGCGCGGGAGGGCGCGCAGGTGCGCAAGCAGCTCGGCGCGGCTTTCGACCAGCTTCCGGCTTCGGCACAGGCGGCGCTTTACTCCGTCGGGTATAATTACGGATCTCTGCCTGACAAGGTCGTGGCCGCGGCGCGCACCGGAAACCTTGGCGCGATTGCCGACGCGGTGGCAGCCTTGCCGGCCAATTCGAAGCGCCGGCAGCGCGAGGCGGCGATGATCCGGGGCGCGACCGGACCGGCGGCCCCGGCCGGAGAAGGCGCGCCGGAGGCGGGCGCTGCTTCATCGGGGCCGGTTACGATTACGCCGGGTGCGGCCGGCGGCTGGCGGCCGAGCGGGAAGGACACCGCCTATGGGCGCGCCTACGATATCGCCGGCACGAAGACCTATCTGCAGGAACTGCGGTTTACCATGGTGCAGGACATGGACGCGGTCTACGAGGCGTACAAGGACGATCCGGCGATGCTGGAAAAGGCACTGGGCGAGCTGGAAACCGCCCATATGCGCGATCACGTCTTCCCCGAGATCGCCGACGAATACAGCCTCGATTTCCGCAAGATGGCCTATACCCGCGTGCAGCAGGCACGGGAGGAATTCAATACCCGGCAGAAGGCGCGGGACCGGAACGATTTCCTCGATCGCGTCGGCGCGCTGGAAGAGCGCAAGGCGCAGGCCTTTGCGCGGGCCGGGATGGGCGATGTCGGCGCGAACATGGTTCTTGCCTCGCTGCAGAACGATATCGACAGCCATATCGACAGCGCGGTTGCGCGCGGCATCTACACGCCGGAAGAAGCGAAGCGCGCGGCGAAGGAAAGCCGCGACGGGCTGATGGTCGGCGTCTATACCGCGCAGGCGGCGAACAAGCGGCCGGAAGAGATCGCGGCGATGCGACAGGAGCTTTACGAGCGCTGGTCGCGTGGCGAGGAACCGGACATCGATGCCGGCACGATGGCGAAGATCGATGAGGATCTCGGAAAGGCCGAGAGAAATCGAATAACGCAGGACAAGGTAGCATCAGAAGCCCTGCAGCAGCGTGGAACTGATCTCGTCAACAAGGTAGCGCGGGGACAGACACCTTCGCCCGACGAAATCGCGCGTTTCGAACTGGACCGCGGGACCACGCCGAACGGCCCGGAAATCGTCAATTCGACGCTTGCACGGATGCGGGTGGCTGACGCATTGCGAAACCGACCTGTCGGGACGGTCGAGCGCGATCTTGACAAGCTGCTGCAGGACAAGGATGGCCGGGTCAATCCCGACGACCTGCAATTCGCCCGCGACAAGATCAAGGAGTACCGCACCAACCTGCAGAACGATCCCCTTGGGCAGGCGGAGGCGCTCGGCATCATTCCCCCCGTCATGCCAATCCCCACGGATGGCACCGCGACGCCTGACCAGATCCGCGACGCCGTCGCGTACCGGCGCGGCGCCGCCGAGGCCGTCGCTTCCCATTTTGGCGTGCCGCCACGCTATTTCCGGCCCGGCGAGGCGGAAGCCATCATCGCCACGGCGGCGGAAAACCCGGATGCTCTGGTCGCCTTCACGCAAGGCGTTCGCGACAGCTTCGGCAGCAAGGCGGGCGCGGTGCTGGCCGAATTTTCCGAGGAAGGCCCGGCGCTGGCGCACGCGGCAGGTCTTTCCATCGCCACGGGTGACATGGGAACGGCGCGAGCAGTTGCCGACGCCATGATGATGAAACGACAGAAACAGTTACCCGACCTTACGCCGGAGACTGCAAGGGCAGTCGACAATTTCGGGCTTTCCGCTGTCAGCGGCGCATTTGCCGCCGATCCCAAAACACAGAACGCGGCCCTACAAACGGCACAACTGCTGTTCCAGCGCGAAGCGGCGCGGCAGGGGATCAACGTCGCCGACATCAAGGAAGAGGGATCGCCTGCGCAGACGCTCTATCTTCGTGTGCTCGACAAGGCGCTTGGCGCGAGAACCGTCGGCGGCGAAGCCTATGGCGGTATTGGCGAAGTGAACGGAGCGAAAATCATCGTACCTTCCGATATGCGGAAAGACCAGCCGGCACAGCTGCTCGGCGACATTACCGACGCTCAACTTGCGCAGCTGCCCAAGATCAACACGCTCAACGACTTCAAGATCAGCGCCTCACGCATTCGCGGAGGCACGCTCGTCAACGTGGGCGACGGTCGCTATCTCGTGGCTCTCGGCGAAGCAAATGGCGACGACCCGCAATATCTGGTCGGCGAGGGCAATCGCCCGTGGATCCTCGACATCAGGCAATTGCAGGAAATTGCCGCGCAGCCGGCGCCGAACCGGATCGGCGGTTTCAACCCATTCGGATGGCAGCCATGAGCTTCTGGTACGGAAACGAGAGCCCACCGCTCACCTTCACGCCAGCGCGGGGGCAGGCGACGCTTGCGGAAATCGACAGCGCAGCGCGCGACAAGCAGATCTATATCGACAACCAGAACAACACCTATCAGGCGCTGCGCCGCGCCTATGACGACAGGATCGCCGCCATCCGCGAGCGCACCGGCGAGACCTTCGAAAATCCGATGGCGACAGAAATCGGCGGCATCGGCATGCCAAGCTTTCTGGAACCGCAGTTCCGCAACGCCTATCGCGACAGGGAAGCGCAATTCGGGACGTGGCTGCAACAGGTACAGGAGCGGCATCCCGGCGCAGCCGACGTGATCCGGGCCGGAGAACCGGTCGAGAAAGACGCGGAAGCGCTGGCGCGCCATGCCGAGGAGAACGCCGCGAAGGCGATGGCGAGCCGCGACGACTGGGCCGGCTTCGGCGCTTCGCTCTGGGGAAGCCTCAAGGGCTCTCTCTATGATCCGCTTCAGGTGCAACTCATATTGGGCAGTCTCGGAGTAGGAGGTGCCGCTGGCGCGCAAACGGCTGTCGGGCGCATCGCCCAGACCACCATATCGGAAATCGTTGTCAATGGCCTGTCCGAAGCGGCCCTCCAGCCAAGCGTGCAGGCGTGGCGAAAAAAGCTCGGGCTTCCTTCCGGCTGGGGCGAGGCGATGAAGAACACTGCCTTTGCAGCACTTGCAGGCGGTGTGCTCGGGGGTGGAACCGCTGCTGCAGGGGAAGGCTTTGCACGCATTCTTTCCCGCGGCACGCTGGAGGAAGCGGGCAAAGCGCTGGCCCGCAATTCCGATCATGCGGAGCTTTCGGCTGCGATGGCGGGGGACGCGCAGAAGGCCGCCGATATCCTGCGGCCGATCCGCGACGATCTGCCCGCCGAGGTGCGCGGCGCTATCGACCATGCGGAAATCCTCGCCCGGGACGCTGCCCTGCGGCCGAAGGCGGCAAGCCCTGAGCGGCATGACATTGCGCTTACCAAGGCGACGCGCGCCGCCTTGACGGGCGAAGAGCTTTCGTTGTCGCCGGCGCCGGAACAGATTGACAGGATCGTCGAACGGCTTGTCCCTTCCGTTGCTGAGGCCCCCAAGGAACAGACGCTGGCGCAATTCCTCATCCGATCCGGCGGCGTGCAGGAATACAAGGGCGAACTCGGGGCGCTCGGTCTCGGCGACGTGCGCGAACGTTTCGTCGGCAAGCTGGTGAAGCCGGACGGGATGCCGCTCGACGATGCGCGGCGGGCGGCGGCGGAGGCGGGATATTTCGATCATCTCTATGGCACGGCGGACGAGGCGGCGGCGAAGAGCACCGTCAACGACCTGCTGGACGAACTCGACCGCACCCAGCGGGCCGGCGAGACGAAGACGCCCGAAACGGCCGGACGGGCGCAAGCGGAAAACCTCGTCAGCGAACTCGTGGCCCGGGCCGGGCCGGCCGTGGATGACGATCTGATCGTGAAAGCCGCCGAACTTTCCAATGCGGAAGGGCTCGATCCCGCGACAGCGCTCGACAAGGTGCTGATCGAGAACGACCGGCAGCGCTGGGCGGCCGAGGCCGAGGCGAAACCGCAGCCTTCCGCGCTGCCCGAGGATCTGCGCGGCGGCATGGCTGATCCCGGCGCGGCGGACCCCGAAAGCCTTGTCGATACCGCCGATCTCTCGGACCTGCCCGAGGATTTCGACATACCCTTTTTCGATGACGGCCGCACCGTCACCGCCGGCGAGCTGGCCGCCGATCTCGACCAGATGGACCACTTGTTTCAGGTTGTGGAGGCCTGCCGCGCATGAGCTTCAAGGATTGTCTCGCGACCGCCGTCGAGGGCGGCGAACTGAGCCAGGCGGACGCGGAGCGGCTGTCCCGCGATTTCGACCGCCTGCGGGGAAAATTCGCCGTCAACAGCGAGGCGACGGCGGATGCCGAGGCGAAGCGGGCGCTGGCGGAACTGCTGAAGGCGGAAAGCGACCATCAGCGCCGCAAGGCCAAGCTCGCCATTTCCAGCATCCGCCGCATCGATGCCGATATCCGCTCCTACAAGAACGCCAGTGGAAAGGCGGATATCGCGGCCGGCGCGCTGGATCTTCTGGAGCATTTCGGCACGGCGACCTATTCCAGCGTCGAGGGCCGGCGAAAATCGATCATCGGCATGGCGCATGCCAGAATGGAAGCGGCGCTTTACAATTTCCGGCGCGGCGCGCTTGGCGGCGACCTGACGCGACACAACAAGGCCCAGCTCGACAATGTGGTGCGCGAAGCCTTCGGCCAGAATTCCGGCGACGAAGCGGCGAAGCAGTTCGCCAAGATCTGGGAAGACACGCATGAATGGCTCAGGCAGCGCTTCAACAGCGCCGGCGGCGCGATCGGCAAGCTGGAAAAATGGGGGCTGCCGCAGCATCATGACGCCCGCGCCCTGCGCAAGCGCGGCCTTCAGGCATGGAAGGAGGACATCCGCCCCTTGCTCGATCCGGCCCGGATGCGGCACCCGCTGACAGGCGAGGCCGTCGATCCGGCGGAGCTTGATGGCATTCTATCCGAAATCTGGGAAAACATCGCCACGGACGGTTGGAGCAAGCGCCAGCCATTGCGGCAATCGCTCGGACGCGGGGCGCTGGCCAACCAGCGGGCGGAACATCGCTTCCTGATCTTCAAGGATGCCGATGCATGGATGCAGTATCAGGAACTCTATGGCGGCGGCGGTGACGCTTTCGGCGCGATGATGGGCCATATCAACATGATGGCGAAGGATATCGCCGCCATGGAGGTGCTGGGGCCGAACCCGAACGGCACGATAGAATGGCTGAAACAGGCCGTGGTGAAGGAGAGCCGGAACCTCGCCGCCGGCAAACCCAGCCGCATGAGCGGAAACCCCGACACGGCGATAGACCGTGCGGAAACGGCCGCCAAGAAACTGGACGCCGTGTGGGGGTCCATTCGCGGCACACTGGAAACGCCGGTGAACAGCAGGTTTGCCGCCACCGTATCCACCATGCGCAGCCTGATCACGTCCAGCGTACTTGGCAGCGCCATGCTGGCATCGGTGACGGATCTCGGCACTTCCGTCGTGGCCCGGAAATTCGCCGGCATCGGCGGGAGAGGCGTTTTTTCCGATGTCGCCAAGGCGGTCATGCCAGCGACACGTCGCGAAGCTGTCAGCGCGGGCCTACTGCTCGACAGCGCCATGCACGTATTTCATGCGCAGGCGCGATATATCGGCACAATCGACGGTCCGGGATGGACCAGCTTCATCGCCGACCGCGTTCTGACACTGTCCGGGCTGACGCCATGGACACAAGCCGGCCGTCATGCCTTCGGCCTTGCCTTCATGCGGACGGCGGCGGAGCAGGCGGGAAAGAGCTTCGACAAATTGCCGGACGCATTCCGCAACGTGATGCAGCGCTACGGGATCAGCGCGCGCGAATGGGACCAGATGCGAAACATTCCCATGCACGATCTCGGGCAGGGAACCATGATCCTCCGGCCGCAGGAGATCGACGAGCGCATTCATCCGAAGCTTGCGGAAAAATATCTGGAGATGATCCAGGCGGAAACGGAATATGCCGTTCCGAACGGCTCGAACCGTTCGAAGGTGATGCTGCTCGACGAAAACCGGCCGGGCACCTTTGTCGGCGAGATCCTGCGCAGCTTCGCCCAGTTCAAGAGTTTCGGCACGGTTTTCCTCGTGCTGCACGGCCGGCGCATTCATGACATGATCGCCGGCGGCGAGGTGCGGAAGGGCGCGGCCTATGCCGGATCGCTGCTGATCTCGACCACGCTGCTCGGCGGCATGGCGCTGCAAATGAAACAGGTGGCGCAGGGCCGGGACCCGCAGGACATGTCCGATCCGGCCTTCTGGGGCGCGGCGCTGCTGCAGGGCGGCGGTCTCGGCATTTACGGCGATTTCCTGTTTTCCAACGTCAACCGCTATGGGTCCGGCTTCGCGACGACGCTCGGCGGGCCACTGGTCGGCAGGCTCAGCGATCTCTGGGACCTGACGGGCGGCAATGTCATCCAGCTCGCCAGCGGCGAGGAAACGCATTTCGGCCGGGAGGCGAACAAGTTCATGCGGTCGAACATTCCCGGATCTTCGATCTGGTATACGCGGCTGGCATGGGAGCGGATCGTCATGGACCAGCTGCAGTTCCTGATGGACCCGGAGGCCAACAAGGCCTTCAAGCAGCGGCAACGCTTTTTCCAGCGGGAGTTCGGACAGGAGTTCTGGTGGGCTCCCGGCGAGACTACGCCGCGCCGGGGACCGGATCTGTCGACAGCCATCGGGACGGAATGAAGAGCATCCGGGTGGCGATGCCGTCGAATTTCTGCGGGTTGCCGAAATTGGTGACGCCATCGAGGCCGCGCAGGGATGCGACATGGCCGCCATTATCCCATCTTGTGCCGGCGAAAAGTTCGGCGACGACGCGCGGATTGACGGCGATGGCGATGCCGGGTTCGCCCTCCGGCACGGTGCGGATGCCGACCGTGCGCAGGAAGCGGTCTATGGTGGTTCCGCGCGCCAGCGCCTGCGTGATCAGCTCGCGAACGCTCTGGCCATGATCGAAGCGGTGGGCGAGCGCGTGATCGATGCACTGGCGACCATCGGGCGAGATGCGGGCGCCGGCGAGAACGAGATCGACATCCGGCAGTCCTATATGGGGCATCATGGCGACGGCGGCTTCGCGGCCGCGAAACTTCGCCACCATGCGCAGATATTCCACCTTGGCTGAGAGCGGCGCATGCTGCACGTCGATTTCGAAGGCATCGGGCGGGGCGGGACGATTGGCGGCGGGATCGTATCTGCCGGTGCGGCGGATCTGGGGCAGGACTTCATGAAACACGAAACGCTGAAACCGTTCGGCTTCCGGCTTGTTGCTCCGGAAGATAAGGCGGAAAAGCCCCGGCTCGCTCACGCATAGCAAGCTCTGTTCCCCGCCAAGGGTACTCACTTTGCGAGTACCCTTTTCATCATCGGGAACGGATCTTATGGCGTTTGCTGCATCTCTGAAATTTAGCGCCTTGGCAACATCTGTAGCAACGAACCACGGATCGCCGTTTTCCTCGACAACGCGGACCAGATGTTCCTCGAAAGCGAAATTCTGAATGGCGTTCATGGCTGGTCTCCTCAGTGCCGGGCTTCGACGTCGTAGGTGTTGCAATCGGCCAGGAACAAAGCCCGGTGGGTGGCGTCGCAGGCGGCGAGCTTTTCCTGCATCAGGTAAAGGGTGGTGCAGAAGGTGGATTTCTGCTGCGCGAAGGTTTCGGCATCGGCATGCTCGACGGCGAAGAGCGACAGCGTGACGAGGGCGCGCAGGTCGATGAGGGTATCTTCCAGCTTGGAGAGAGGGTCTGTGTATGCGGTCATGGTCGGTTCCTCATGGGTTGGACCTGACCACCAGCTTGCATCTGGTGGCCGGGCAATAACGGGTTTGCAAGACCGGCATGAGGACCGGCAGAGGACAAGCCTCTCCCATTACGCCCGACCATAAAAAAACGCGCTTGCGCGCGTCGGGAGCGCCTCATGTCTTCTAGCCCGCTTGCAATCGGGACTCCACCTTTTTCGTGAAGCATGCTTAGGTTGAATCATGATGAGTCTCGTGTCAAGGGAGGGCAGGGTGTTTGATATTGTTCTGATGTTTTTTGCCCTTGTTGGCGTAGGTGCCGTCATCTTTCTCATTGTCTCGAAAATTGCAGGTGGATCGCCCCTTGAGCGGGACTGGAGACAGGCATTTGCTAAAACCGACATGGCTGCGAAAGATGTTTTCGCACGCCGTATAAAGCCGCACGACAATAGATGGCATCTGGATTATGATCGTGAGTTCTCCCGAGCCGTTTCAGGACTGTTCGGTGAAGGCGCAATGAAGCAATTCCGGGATGAAGGTGTACTTGCCTTGCCGATGATCTTTCACTTGCTTGCCCATATACCGGACGATCTTCTGGATGCTTTCTGGAGATATTCGCGAGAAACCGCCGACAAAGCCAAGCATGAAGATAGTGGCGAAGCTGTTTTGTGGGATTTGGTATGGCTGTTTCTTGGCGGGGAACAGTTCAGTCGTATGGCTCAAAATGAAGGGCAGAAGACACTGGCAATGGAAATGCAGATGCGCGTCGGCAGCCTGCTGAAACCCGGCTCATTGAAGGTAGACAACATCTTGGTAAGCTCATGACCCGCATCGCTGCTATAGCCACTGCCCTGATGTTGCTGCTCGCCCTCGCACCGTGGCCATATGAGTACTACATGCTGCTTCGCGTGCTGGTCTTCGCGGCCGGTATTTACTGCGGCATTCATTTCTGGTCCGACAGCCGGGGTCTTTCCATTGCGTTGTTCCTTTGCGCTGTGCTGTTCAATCCGGTTATGCCGGTGCATCTGACCCGAGAGATCTGGATGGTCCTGAACGTCGGCTGTGCTGTCGTCTTCGCCTTGGCCGCCTCGCGGTCAAACAGGCGCTTTCTGATCGATGTCGCGCGCACCATAGAAAATCCGGCCAAGCCGGACTGATGCTAGGAGGTTTGCTCCACCGTGGAGCAAACCTCCCTAAAGTCCCTTGCCTTCCACAACTCTAATCCCATAAGTTGCGCCTGTAAGGGGTAACATCATTTTGGGGACATCATGCGTATCAGGATTTTAAGTGCCGTCGCTCTGACGGCATTGGCGGTTTCGTGTGCGAAGCGGCCGGATGCCATCGTGCCGGCGGACGTGCCGATGGCGGCTTATACCGGGTCCAGCTGCCCGGATCTGGCAAGGGAGCTTGTCAGCGAACAGGAGAAACTGGCGGCGCTTTCCAAGGCGCAGAACAGCGCCGCGACCGGCGATGCGTTCGGGGTGTTCCTGATCGGGGTTCCTGCATCGAGCGCGTTCGGTGGCGACAAGGAAGGGCAGGTTGCCATTTCCAAGGGGAAGGTCGAAGCGATCAAGAACGCCATGCGCTCCAAGGGCTGCAAGTAGCGCTCACTGAACGCCATCCCGTGAACCTTAGCCTTGTCCCGATGATCCAATCGGGGCAGGGCCATGACCAATCCTTATCCGCTTCCACGTTTTCTTCGGCAGACCGATATCCTTGTCGGTGACGGAACCGAAACCTACGGGCCTTTCGACGATTTCAAGATCTGGGATGTCGAGGATGTCGAGGTATGGGCGCGCGCGGAGGGTGAAGCCGGGTTTGCGCAGGTCTTCGCGACCGTGGCCAAGCTCGACGCGGACGAGGCCTTCGACTTCTTCACCATCGCATTTGCCGATGACGTGCCGGCGACCACGCAATTCGTGGTGGGGTCCTTTCGCACCCATGAGCGCACCGCCGGGGTAATTTCCGGCACGCGGGTCAATCCGACGGCGCTGGAAAAGGAACTCTCCAAGCAGGGCACGGTGCTGCAGGAGCTGCGCCGCGATGTCGACCGGGGCTGGAAGAGCGATTTCGGCCAGCCGGGCATGACGATGGACGCCAATGTCGCGGACGGCGACACGCTGATGAAGCAGGGCGACCGGCTGGTGAAGGGGCCTGATGCCGCGCAGATCGCCGCCGCACAAGGCTATGCCGAGGCGGCGGCGGCAAGCGCGGCCGCGGCGGCCGAGGACGCCGACGATGCGGCCGAGGCCGCGGCGAGCATTGCCGCCGTGATCGAGGGGCTTTCGCCGGTGTTCGCCAGCAAGGCGGCGGCCGAGGCCTACAGTCCGGCGATCGCGCCGTCCTTCCTGCGGCTGGCCGGCTATTACGCGGCCGGCGACGGCGGCGGGGCGCTTTACAAAAAGGTCGATGCCGAGCCGGCCCATATCGGCAAGTTTTCGATCGCGCTGCTGCTCGGGGGAACCGTCTGGTACGAACTGGCGGAAAGCGTGGTCGCGCCGGAAATGCTCGGCGCGCGCTGCCTTCCGGCCTACGACGACAAGCCCGCGCTGCAGGCGGCGCTGGACGGCTGGCGGACGGTGCGGCTGACGCCGGGCAAGACCTATTATCCGCGCTCGACCGTCACCATGTCCGTGAGCGACACGAAGCTGGAGAGCGACGAAACCGCCGCCATCTTCGTCGACAAGGCGTATTTCAACAACAACAACCCCTATATCGCCGGAGACGCCCGGATCGCGGCGGTGAATGCCGGTTCCGGCGGGTGGGCGCTCAATGCGACGGGGCGCTACGGCACCAATGCCGTGGTGCTCTACGTCACCGGCGAGCAGAGCCTGGGCGGCGCGCGGAACGCGCGGTCGCGCGTTTCGGGCATCCGGTTCGTCGGCAACAATCCCTCCGGCCTGATGCAGACCGTCGTGCTTGCCCGCAACACGCAGGACTTCACGATCGAGCACTGCTCCTTCACCGCCTTCGGCATGGGCTATTGCGTGCTGCTCGGCGGAACGCACGGCTCCAGGGTCCGCCAAAACCTGTTTTACGATCTCGTCGAAGCCGGCATCTATCCGGCGACATCGGCCGGCGACGCGGCGGATTGCGCGCCGAACGTCACGGCAATCGCCACGACCAACGACTTCGCGGCGCTGCACGGCCCCGGCTGGAAGCCATCGATCCATGGCAACCGCATCCGCAACGTCCACTTCACCGGCGCGGGCCTTGCCCGCCACGGCGACCAGTCGGACGGGATCAACATGACGGAGATGGGCCAGAACACCGGCCTGCAGATCTACGACAACCATATCGAGGATGTCGCCGAGGGCATGGACATTTTCGAGCGCTACGGACGGGTGGCCGGAAACCACCTGTTCGACTGCAATATCTTCGGCATGAAGTTCACCTATGGCGCATCGTTCCTCACGATCGACGACAATGTCGTCAACAATTCCGGCGCGGCGGCGATGGTGTTCGACAGCCCGGACGGCTACGAGACGCGCAACAATATCGGCAGCGGCAACATCCTCTACAACGCCGATCCGACCACCTATACGGACAACGGGCTGATCCAGTTCTCCTCGTCCGGAACGGGATCGACGCATTCCAACAGCATTCTCGACGGCGAGTACGCGCCGGTCAATGCCAAGACCATCGTGCGCAACACCGCCAATGTGGGCTCCAATCCGCCGAACAAGGTCACGGGCCGGGTGCTCGGACCGGGTACGCATGCGGATGCCGCCCAGCGCTACTGCTCGCAGAGCTGGGCTGGCCTCGAATTCCGCAGCCATATGGACACCTTCGTCAGCGCCGCTCTCGCCGGCGCGCAGAACGCGGCTGCGTCCAACGTCTCGACGACCGTGCAGTTTTCCGACGCGGCCGGCATCGACACGCTCGGAGAGTGGGACAATGCGACCTATACGTTCACGCCGCTGTTTCCCGGCTTTTACGAGATCAGCGCGCAGGTGCGCCTCAGCGGGCTTGCGACGTCGGACGCCATGGTGACGCAGATCCTCAAATCCGGTACGGGCATCAAGAACCGGGACGGCATGGGGCAGTCGGACGGCGCGCTGACGCAATCCGTCTCCGGCGTGTTCTGGCTGACGCCGGTGATCGGCGGCACCAGCGACAGCATCCGGATCGCCGTTGCGCAATCGAACGCGGCGGCCAAGCCGATCACCACGGTCGCCGCCTATACCAATCTCTCGATCCGGCGCATTTGACGCCCGTTTCCCGGCCTTACACTCGGCTCCGGTTCACGAGACTGGAGCTTTTTCATGGCCAAGCTGCCGACGACCGTTCCCGCGCCCGCCCGTTACCTGCTCGATTTCATCGGCAATACCGAAGCGCCGAACGGTTACGACACGATTTTCGGCGACCGGCAGATCCATCTTGCCGCGCATATCACCTTCATGACGCTCGGCGAGCTGATCGACGCGCAGGCGAACTGGAGTTCGCTCGCCTGGGTGAAGAAGAACTGGAAGGCCAGCTACCGGACGGCCTCTTCCGCCGCCGGTCGCTACCAGTTCATGCGGGCGACGCTGGTCGGCATCGCCAAGGAAATCCCGACGCTGACCGGCGACATGCGGTTCAATGCCGATCTTCAGGACCGGCTGGGCTTTTACCTGCTGCTGCGCCGGGGATACGAGGCCTTCGTTTCCGGACAGATCGGCGTCACGGATTTCGGCCTTCGGCTTGCCAAGGAATGGGCGAGCTTTCCTGTGCTTGAGGATTGCCAGGGCGCGCATCGGGCGGTGACGCGCGGGCAGAGCTACTATGCCGGCGACGGGGTGAACAAGTCGCTGGTGAAGCCGGAAAAGGTCGAGGTCGTGCTTCGCCAGGTGCTCAGGATGGCGTCGGCGCCGGAGCCCGCGCCGCAGTTTCCGCAGGCGGTAGAGCCGGATCGGGATGCCGGTGCGAAACCTGCGGAGCCGCCGCCGGTCAATGTCGATCCGGAGAAGCTGGACAAGCCGCTGATGAAATCGAAAACCTTCTGGCAGTGGCTGCTGACGGCGATCGGCGCGCCGGTCGCGGCCTTTCCCGGGATCGACTGGCGCGTACAGATCGCCATCATCGTCGTGATCGTCGGCTTCGCGATCTACGCGATCAAGCGCCGCGCCGATATCGCCAAAGTCTATCGCGCGATCAAGGCGGATGTCGATGCTTAAGGCGCTGACGGCCGAGTGGAGGCTTGCGGCGCTGGGGGCGCTGACGGGTCTCGCGCTGCTCTCGATCGGCGGTGCCTATCTCAAGGGCCGCTCCGACGGCCGCGCGATTACGGAAGGCGAGATCCGGGCGGATCTCGTCCATCAGCTCACCGACAGGGGAAAGATCGATGAAGACGTTTCGCGCCTGCCTGCTGACGAGCTTTGCCGCGAGCTTGGCGGCGTGTTCCGCGACGGGCGGTGCGACTGACGGCGCGGGCTATGCGCGCCTGACGCCATCGGCCGAAACGCGCGCCTTCATCGTGGCGAAAGACGAACCATTCGCGCGCCAGGTGGTGGCGCATAACCGCCAGTGCGAGAGCGACCGGCTTTGCAGAAAGGGGCAGTGAGATGGCGATCAGGAAATTCACCGCGGACGGCGTCTGGAACACAGGTATCCCCGGCCGCTCCGAGAGCGGCTATCGCTGCCTGAAATATGCCGGCTCGCTCGGCGGCGGAACGCTCTCGGTGCATTCGCTTACGGACGAGGTGGACAGCGAGACCGCGGCGACCATCGAAACGCCGCTGGCGGATGCCGAGCTTTCGGCAACGACGCTCGACGACAATGGCGACGCGGTGCAGCAGATGACCTTCCAGACCACGGGAACGATCGTGGTGAAGCTTGCGGGCGCCACCGCGCCGAGCGTGAAGGTGATCGTCGAATGACGTCGCTCCTGTCTGGACAGACCAGCCTGAAGCGCGGCCAGACCAGCCTGAGGGCAGGACAGACGAGCATTTCGAGCCTGCGCAGGAGAGTGCTTCTCGGCGCGACGAAAGCCGGCGGATCGGCCTCGATATCGGCGACATTTTCCGGGCGGACGTTTTCCCTGTTGCTCAAGTTGCGCCGCCCGATCAAGGGGAGGGTGCGGCTGCACAAATACGGGCTCGGCGCGTCCAACGGGATCGCGGCTTCGATTGCGCCGCATGCGACCAATGCGTCCAGCTTCGTCACGCCGAGCGGCGGGCTGGCGACGCTCAAGCCGTTCGTTTTCCCGACAAACTCGCACCCCGCGGGCTCCTCCACCGGGGCGTCCGGCATCCCGGCCGTCGTCTCCTCCGACTGGCTGGATTTCGAGACTGTCGAGCGCACCGACGGCGGGGACGGATATCTCGTGCTGATCCGCGTGCGCGAGGACGATACCAGCGCCGGCAACCGCATTTCCATGGCGACGTCGGGTGCGACGACGACGAATTTCGAGGCCAACGGATGGTATGTGGCCTATAGCGTGGTGGGGGATTTCACGCTGACCAATACCGGCGCGTCGTTTACAGCCAACAGCACGTCGGGGCCGCCTGTCATCCTCGAATTCGAAACGGAACAGGCGGGCAAAACCGTGGCCTGGGTGGGCGACAGTACGATGGAGGGGCGCGATGTCAACAATCTGCGCACGCATCCCGGCGTGCGGCTGGCGATCGACGCGCTCAATGCCGGCGGCGCGCATCTCGACTATTTCAACCAGGGCTGGTCTGGCTCGTCGACGTTCGGCTCCACCGGCACTTCGGGCGATCCGGATACGGTGAGCGGGTATTTCGGGCAGATGCGGGCATTGCTCGGCGTGCTGCAAAAACAGCCGGATATCGTGTTTTTCCAGGCGTCGTCGGTCAACAATTCCAACGCCTACAATGTCAGCGAGGCGAACTACTGGGCCGACAATTTCGTGGCGTGGGCGCAGGCGCGCGGCATCCAGCCGGTGCTGGTCACCCCGCCCCCGAACGACAGCAACGGGGCCGGCGCAAAGGCGGCCGCGACGGCGATCATCGCCAGGGCGGTAGCGCTCGGCGTGCCCTATGTCGACCGCATGACGCCGCTCGAAAACGGTTCCGGGGCCTTCGCCAACGCTGCCGATACGAGCGATGGCACGCACCTGACGCTGGCAGGCGCGGCCAAGGAGCGGGATTTCGCGGATCACGGGTGGTCGGCCGTGCTTCAGGCACTGGCGGCTTGAAAGGATAGCTCATGGATGCCGGCGCCCTGATTATCAGCCAACTGCAAAGCCTGGACGCGCGTCTGGAGCGGATCGAGAAGGACGGGCAGGAACGCGGCCGCCGGCTCTGGGAGGAGGTCAATGCCATGCGCGGGGCGTTGATCGGGCAGGAACATCGCATGGCCAATATCGAAAAGAGCGTCGCCGGTGCGCAGCCGACCATCGATGACGTCAAGGCGATGAAACAGAAGGCGGCCGGAGCCGGATGGCTCGGCCGCATGCTCTGGCGGATCGGCGGGTGGGTGTTGGCCGGCGCTGTCGGGATTTATGCCAGCTGGGAAAATCTGGTTGCTGTCCTGAAGGCATTGGCGGGGAAGTGACGGCGATGCGCATTTTCTTCGCGGGTGTACGTCGCCAATGGGCTGAAATTGTTCAAATTCACATAAACTCTTAATCAGCGGGTCGTAGGTTCGAGCCCTACATCACCCACCATCTTCTCCTGAAGAGCCATATTTTCAAAGTAAAAATTGCGCCGGCAGGGCGTTTTTTCCTGCCGACCAAAATTGGTCGCGCTTACCAGCGATCACGCGATTGTTACTTTATTATTTCCTTGTATGCAGATCCTGCCCAATCTCGGGCTGGAGATGTGCTACGCATGAAAACGATAGTTTCCGCCGCCGGCCTTCTGGCCGTTATCCTGACATCGACCGCCGCGCAGGCGGAGGATCTGGTCTTCACCCTGACAAATGGCACCAATTCCGTGCTGACCCGTTTCTACACGTCTCCCGTCGGCGTCGACGACTGGGAGGAGGATGTGTTCGGCAGGGACGTGCTCGGACCGGGTGAAACCGTGCAGCTTACGATCGCCGACGGCCGTACCGTCTGCGAATACGACATGCGCTTCGAATTCGAGGAGGACTCCGATCTCGACACCACCGAAGACACCCAGAACCTCTGCGAACTCGGGTCCTACACCATTCACGAGTGAGCTTCGGTCGTGTCCGTCTCCGCTCCATCTGGTCGGGCGGAGCCGGACACGACGGGAATCGGCCTGCCGCGAGCCTTCCTGCTCTCCTGCCTGTCGCCCTTTGCCGGCAAATGCCGCGGGTTATTTGGATAAAGGCGGCTCAGCATCCAGTATTTCTTCGATTGCGCGCCGGAATCTCTTTTTGTTCCCGGACCACCAAAGCAGTGTTCCTGAAACGTTTCCGTATTTTGATCCGTTTTTCCTGAATTGGCCTGTGGAAAGCTGTGGATAACTCCCTTAGCCGGCTTTAGGCGATTTTGCCGATTCGCGATTGCGGCAAGACGAAGGGTATGCGCCCGGGCGGTATTCTGCCGACGGCTCCCCGTATGCCGTAGACCTCGCCGATGACATCGTCCCGAAGGGTCTCCGCCGGATGCCCCTCGGCGACGATGCGGCCGTGGCTGATTACCACCAGATGATCCGCAAATTCCGCGGCGAGATTGAGATCGTGAAGAATTGCCAGCACCGCGCCGCCACTCTCGGCGAAGTTCCTGGCGATTTCCAGCACGGCGATCTGATGGCCGATATCGAGGCTTGAGGTGGGCTCGTCGAGAAAAAGTGCCTTGGCTTTCGAATTTTCCACGGCCGCCGGAAGCTGGGCGAGGACGCGGGCGAACTGCACGCGCTGCTGTTCGCCACCCGAAAGGGCGTTGTAGGCGCGGCCCTCGAAACCTTCGAGCCCGACGCGGGCAAGGGCATGCCGGGCCGATTGCGTCGGGTCCTGGCAGCCATGGGCGACGGCTCCCATCCGCGCCACTTCGAGCGCGGTGAAAGGAAAGGAAAGCACGGTGGACTGCGGAAGCACGGCACGCTCGCTGGCGAGTTCGGTTGCCGAGAGACGGCCGAGGTCGCACCCGTGGCAGGTCACGGAGCCTTCGTCCGGTGCGATTTCTCCTGAGAGGACCTTCAGCAGGGTCGATTTTCCGGCACCGTTCGGACCGATGACGGCGGTGAACCGGCCGGGCGTCACGGCAAGGCTGATGCTGTCGATCAGGAGGCGGCCCGAGCGGCGGACGGAGACATTCTCGGCGGCGATCATCAGAGGCCGTCCATGGCTACGCGACCGCGGCGGCCGAGCAGCAGAAACAGAAAGACGGGAGCGCCGAGGATGGCGGTGATGATGCCGATCGGCACTTCAGCGGGTGCCGCGACGGTTCTTGCGATACTGTCGGCGAGGAGCAGCAGGGCTGCCCCCCCGATGGCCGAGGCCGGCAAGAGGAACCGGTGGGACGGGCCGATGGCGAGGCGCAGCAGGTGAGGCACCACGATGCCGACGAAGGAGATGGAGCCGGCAACGGCAACCGTCGCGCCGCAGGCCGCGGCGACGGCAACGATGGCCCAGCGTTTCAGCCGCTGTACCGGAATGCCCATGTGGAAGGCCGCCGCATCGCCGAGCACCAGGGCGTCGAGGCCGCGCGCGACGAAGGGAATGATGACGATGACGGAGAGGATGAAGGGTAGGGTCGCGAGAATCTTGGCATAGGTGGCGCCGCCCAGCGAACCGAGCGACCAGAAGGTGATGTCGCGCAGCGCCCGGTCGTCGGCCATGAAGATCAGCAGGCCGGTTCCGGCGGCGCTCATGGCGCCGATGGCGATGCCGGAAAGAACGAGGGCGGTGGTGGAGGTCTGGCCGTTGCGCGTGGCGATGGCATAGAGGAGGAGCGTGTTGGCAAGCCCGCCGGCAAAGGCCATGACCGGCAGGAAATGATTGCCGAGAAGCGATTGCAGCGGCGCCAGCACTGTTCCTCCGAGGACGATGGCGCAGACGGCGGCAAAGGCCGCGCCGGATGTGACGCCGACAATACCGGGATCGGCAAGCGGATTTCTAAACAGTCCCTGCATCATGGCTCCGGAGACACCGAGACCGGCACCGACCAGGATGCCGAGCGCGGTGCGGGGCAGGCGTACCGCCTCCAGAATGACGAGGGCCTGCGGCGCAAGATCGGCGCCCCGACCCGAGACATAGGCCATGAGATCCGGCAGGCCGACACCGGTCGGACCGACGACGAGAGAGGCAAAAACGCTCGCGGCCAGCAGCAGGAGAAGCATTGCGAGAAGCGCTACCCCGAGAGCGGAGCGGTCGCCCCGGACCGCCCGCTTCGTCGCCCTCGTGGCGAAGGTCGCCATCGCGTTCATGGCTTGCTGGTTCCCGGCTTGACGGTCTCCGGGTAGAGTTTCGCCGCAAGATCATGCGCCGCTTCCGGCGTTCTCGGGCCGAGCCCCAGCAGGTAGAGGCCATCCATGGCGATGAAGGACTTGTTTGCCGCGGCGGGCGTGGCCTGCAGCGCCGGAACGGCAAAGGCCTGCTCGGCGCTCATGTGCATGGCGCCGCCGTTCATGACCAGAATGACATCCGGTTTCGCAGCGATGACGGCCTCGTCGCTCAGCGGTTTGTAGCCCGCCACGTCGGCCACGGCATTGATGCCGCCGGCAAGGCCGATAATGGCGTCCGCGGTGGTCTTGCCGCCGGCGGCCATCACGCGGCCATTGGCCAGCGAAAGCGCGAACAGGATGCGCTTCTTCGGACCGGGCAGGCCGGCGATCTCGGTTTCGAGGGTCTTGAGCCGCCTTTCGGTGTCGGCGGCGAGCGCTTCCGCCTGTTCGCTTTTGCCGATGGCTGCGCCGACGGCGCGAATCTTGTTTCCGATCCCTGCGGCTTCGGGCGGCGTCGGGATCGTCGCGATCGGAATGCCGCTCGCTTTCAGGATGGAAATCGCGTCGGCAGGCCCCGAGCCCTCTTCCATGACAATGAGATCGGCCTTCTGCGAAAGAACGCCCTCTGCGGAAAGCTGTCGCATGTAGCCGACGCTGGCCTTGCCTGCCGTATCGGCAGGATAGGTGCTTGTTGTATCGACGGCGACGATGCGGTCGCCCTCGCCGAGCGCATAGATGATTTCCGTTGCGGTTCCCCCGATCGAGACGATGCGTTTCGCTTCGGCCGGAGACTGGGCAAGGGCCGAGGCAACGCCGGCGCCGAGCAGGCAGACGGTTGTCGCAAGGCGGCGGAAAACACCGGCGAGCGGCATGGAAAATTCAATCATTTCAATATCCTGTAGAGCTGCTTCCGAAGCGCGCAATGATCGGTTCGGCTGGGACGGCAGGCAGAATTGCAAACGAAAGCCGTCGCCTGCGCGACGACATTTAACTTGACTTTTATACGCAAGTTTAAATAGGAAGGCAACAGATCGGTCGTTCGTGTTGCGTGCCGATTTCATTGAAAGGCCGGGGGGCGCCGCGACCGTGGCCAGGCCGGACCAGAAGGGATTTGCCATGTATATTGCCATGAACCGTTTCAGGGTCGTTCCGGGTTTTGAGGAGGCGTTCGAGGCGCAGTGGAGGGCTCGCCAGGGCCGTCTTGCCGAAATGCCCGGTTATATCGAGTTCCACATGCTGAAGGGGCCGAAGGCGGAGGACCATACGCTCTATGCCTCCCACACCGTTTGGGAGAGCCAGGAGGATTTCACCGCCTGGACGAAGTCCGAACAGTTCCGGGCCGCTCATGCGCGCGCGGGTGAAAGCAAGGTTCAGTATCTCTCCGGCCCGCATTTCGAGGGTTTCGAGGTCATTATCCATGAGGACCGCAACGGCAAGCGCGCCGATGCTGAGGCTGCCTGAGAATGGATGCTTCGGTAAATTCCGTGTCTGAGCGGGCGCGTGCGGCACTAGCCGAGAAGCCCGATGGCGTGATCGAAGCCATCGCTGCAACTGCCGGGGTGACGCCAACCGATGTGCTCGCCGTCCTGCCGGAAGGAGCGGCGGTGATTGCCGCCGCGGAGCATTGGGACGGTATCTGGAACGATCTTTCCGGTTGGGGCGATGTCCTGCTGATCGTGCATACGGAGGATATCGTTCTCGAGGTTGTCGGCAGCCTGCCGGCCGGCAGCGAAGGCCACGGATGGTTCAACATTCACGGCGACAGCCCGATCAGCGGCCATATCCGCAAGGATCGATGCGCCTCCATCGTCTTCGTCGACCGGGGCTTCCACGGTCGTCGCTCCTGTTCGGTCTGGTTCATGAATGGCGAGGGACGGGCGATGTTCAAGGTCTTCGTCCGGCGCGATGCCGAAAAGGCGCTGATCGCCGAGCAATTGCAGCGTTTCGAGGCACTGCGGGCGCGCATAGCCGCGGCCTGACCTGGACGCAGACCTGCCATGATCGTGCCGGTCCCGCGACACTGCGGGGCCGGCATTTCATTTTGCGCGGCGGTTCACCGTTCTTTCTTTTGACCGAAACTGAAACTATTGTCCGCGCAAATCGCACAAGACCAGTTCAGGACATAGCCTTGCTTCGCCTCTGCCGCAGCCTCATTCCGCTTTCGATCGCCGCATTCCTTGCCTTTACCCCGGTTCTTCCCGGAGGACCGGTGGGGCTGGCGATGGCCCAGGATACCCTGCTGCAGCGGGACGACATCATGGGTAATGCCAGCGAGAAGATCGCGGAGACCCAGAAGCGGCTCGAAAGCCTGGAGGCGAAGGTCGAGGACAGAAAAACCGACGATGCAGCGCTCGTCGACATCAAGGCGCAGGTGGACGGTCTTTCCCGCGATCTTCTGCAGATATCCGTCCAGCTTCGGCCACGCCTGAACGACGTCACCACGCGGCTCACGCAACTCGGCGAATCGCCCAAGGACGGCCAGCCTGCCGAGGCGCCGGAAATTACCGAAGAGCGCAACAAGCTGAATGCCGAGCGGCTGCAGATCAACACACTGACCGGGCAGGCGGAAGATCTCTCCATCCGCGGCACCAATCTCTCGAACGCCATCACGGATATCCGCCGGCGGCTCTTTGCCGATCAGCTCTTCGAGCACACGGAAATCTCGGGCGAAGTGCTGGACGAGGCGCTGAGCGCGTTTTCGACCGAGATCAGCCGTTTCGGGCGCACCATTTCAAGCTGGTATTCCTTCATCTGGAAGTTCAAGCGCGTGCCCTTCGGCACGGCGGTCATGCTGTCGCTCTCGCTCGCTCTTGTCATGATCTATGCGGAATACCGGCTGTTCGGCTCGCTTATCAAGCGGGACCCGGACAACAAGGACCCGGCCTATATGAGCCGCTTTTCCGTCGCCTTCTGGTCGACCATCCTGCCGGCGCTGGCGCTTGGGGCCTTCCTCGGGGCAAGCTTCCTCTTCCTCGAAACCTTCAATGTGCTGCGGCCGGATATCTCGCCGATAGCGTCTGCGCTTTTCGCACTGGCCGGCATCGTCTTCTTCGTCTCGATGCTGGCGCGGGCGGTTCTTGCTCCCAAGGCGCCGAGCTGGCGGCTGGTCAGGCTTTCGAACAAGGGCGCACGCGATCTCAACTTTGCGGTCGTGGCCATGGCGGTCGTGAATGGTTTCGATTATGTGCTGGGCGCCATCAGCGAAACACTGAGCTCGCCGGTTGTCGTGACCGTCATGAAGAGCCTCGTATCTTCGGTCATCGTCGGCCTCATTATCTTCATCGTCTCTTTCCTGAAGCCGGTTCTGAACGACAGCGGTGATCCATCCGAGCGTGGCAAACCCTGGCCGAGAGCCTTCGCGGTGCTGTTGCGGCTGATCGGTATCGGCCTCGTTCTGGCAAGCGTTATCGGCTATGTCGGACTGGCACGCTTCCTTGCCACGCAGATCATCCTGACGGGCGCCGTCATCGCCACCATGTATATCGGCATTCTCTCGGGTAAGGCGATTTCCGCGCCCAATCGGTTTGGCGAGACGCGGGTCGGCAAATATCTGGAAAAGCGCTTCTCGCTTTCGCCGGTGGCGCTGGATCAGGCCGGCATGGTGGCGGGATTGCTGATCTATGCCTTTGCGCTGACGATCGGCATTCCCCTGATCCTGATCTCCTGGGGCTTCCAGCCTAGGGATCTGCAGCTCTGGTTCTATAACATCTTCACCGAAATCCATGTCGGGACCATCCGCATCTCGCTCATTGGGATTTTTGGCGGGGTGCTGCTTTTCAGCATCGGCCTTGTCGTCACGCGCTGGTTCCAGAAATGGCTGGACGGCAGCGTCATGGCGCGTTCGCAGGTCGATGCCGGCGTTCGGAACTCGGTGAAAACTGGTATCGGCTATCTCGGAACCGGGATCGCCGGCCTGATCGGCATCTCGGCGGCGGGCATCGATCTGTCAAGTCTCGCCCTCGTGGCCGGTGCGCTTTCTCTGGGTATCGGTTTCGGTCTGCAGAACATCGTTTCGAATTTCGTCTCCGGCCTCATCCTGCTCGTGGAGCGTCCCTTCAAGGTGGGCGACTGGGTTGCGACCGGAACGACCGAGGGCTTCGTGCGGAGGATTTCCGTGCGTGCGACGGAGATTGAAACCTTCCAGCGACAGTCGATCATCGTGCCGAATTCCGAGCTCATCAATGCTCCTGTCGGCAACTGGACCCATCGCAACAAGCTGGGACGCATCGAAATTCCGGTGGGCGTCAGCTACGACAACGATCCGCGGCGGGTGATGGAGCTTCTGCTCGAAATCGCGCTGGCCCATCCCGGCGTGCTGCGCAATCCGGAACCGGTGGTGATGTTCAACGGTTTCGGAGCGTCGTCGCTCGATTTCGAACTCAGGGGGTTCGTGGGCGACGTGCTGGGCGGGCTGCCGGTCAAGAACGACCTGCGCGTGACGATCTTCGAACGCTTCAAGGCCGAGGGTATCCAGATTCCCTATCCGCATCAGGAAGTGCGGCTGCATATCGAGAAAGACGGCGAGCAGAAGCGCGAGCGGGGGCGGGGACGGGGCAAGACGGAACCTCGCAGCACGCCCGATCAGGAGGATGAAGACAAGATCTTGCCATGAACGGCGCGTTCAGGCTCTATTCAGCGGTGAACCAATAAAAGAGGGGCATAGCTCGCGCAGATCAAGGGACATCCCGGATGCGGCGAGACGCAACGAGAGGACGGTGCGAACGCACCGCATTCGCATGAAGAAGATCATGACGGCGACATTCCTGATGCTTGGCGCACTGAGCAGCGGCGCTGTCGCTGCCACCGTGACCAATGCCGGGTCCGGAGCCGTTGTTCTTGTGGTCGTGGAAAATGGCAATCGTATGGAAGTCTCCATCGATGCCGGTGCTTCCGAGCAGATTTGCCCTTCCGGTTGTTTCGTGACGCTGCCCAACGGAGACCGCGTCGGGCTGGAGGGCGGCGAAACCATCGAGATCAAGGACGGGTCGGCCACCATCCGCTGATAGCGCCACCGCCCGACGTCTCCCCGCTTTGCGAGACGATGGTATTCCGGCCCGACAGCATGTCCCCTTCCGGTCGACCTGGCCGGTGATTGCGGCCGCCAAGTGTGGTCGAGTGCGAAAAAATGCCGAAAAATGAGGGTTTGCGGTCGATTCCTTTTATTGGGGATTAATCTCTGCATGTTTTTATAGCGCTGCCCAGAACATGACCGTTCTGCAAGTCATCCCAATGCAAGTTGCAACAGTCTCTCAAGGTCAAAGGCGCTATGGCTCTCCTCGGTATTTCCGGAATGCAGTATTCCGGAGAAACATTCCCTGACGCTCGAATCATCGTTGCAGAAGATTCGAACGTATTCACCTCCATGATCGGAACACGCCTCAAGGAGCTGTTCGGTATCGATGCGGAAATTTGCCGCACCTTCGAGGATCTGCAGGCGGCGAACGAACTTTCGGACACTCCGGTCACGCTTGCCATCTCGAACATCAACCTGCCGGGGGCGGAGAATGGCGAGGCACTGGAATATCTGATCGACCTCAATATTCCGACGGTGGTCTTCACCGGCACCTTCCAGGACGAGACCCGCGAAAAGCTGCTGGCCAAGGACATCGTGGACTATATTCTGAAGGACAACATCTTTGCCGTGGAGATGCTGGGGGAGTCCGTCTATCGCTTCCTCACCAATCACCAGCACCACGTCCTGATCGTCGACGACAGCCCGACCGCGCGGGCTCTGCTTTCCAGCCGCCTGAAACGCTACAATTTCCGCGTCAGCGTCGCGGAAAGCGGCGCCAAGGCGCTGGAAATCCTCAAGGCAAATTCCGACATCGGCCTGGTGGTGACCGACTACAACATGCCGGATATCGACGGTTTCGAGCTGACCCGGCGGATTCGCGCCGCCCGCGGTTCGCATGAGCTGCGCATCATCGGGGTTTCGTCGTCGAACAACCGGCTGTTGTCGGCCCGCTTCCTCAAGGTCGGCGGCAACGATTTCATGCTGCGGCCCTTCATTGATGAGGAATTCTACTGCCGCGTTAATCAGAATCTGGATACACTCGTGCAGATTCGCGCGGCGCAGAAGAGGAAATAAGGGGCGCGCCCGCGATGCGGCCCAAGAAGCGACTGGCCGGAACAATGGCAACGCCCCTCGATTTATGTTTTCTGTTTTTTGAAAGTACCGAGGATGTTCATGCCAGCCGATACCAGCACAACGGGTCCGATTGACCAATCCGTTCATCGCAAGAAGGCGCATGTGCTGGTTATCGAGGACTCGCGGACCTTTTCGTCCCTGCTGTGTCATCGCTTCGAGAAGGAGCACGGTTACGACGTCACGCATTGCGCGACGACCCGGGCCTTTCATGATGCCTGCGGGGACGCCGCGCGTTTCGACATCGCGGTCGTGGATCTCACGCTGCCCGACTCTCCTGACGGGCAGGTGCTCGACGAGGTCGTGGCGATGGGTATTCCGGCCATCGTCTTTACCGCGGATTTCAATCGTGAGATGCGCGAGAGGCTGGTAGAGCGGGGCGTCGCCGATTACGTCATCAAGAATAACGAGCGCGCGGTCGACATGGTGATCGCGGCCGTTGACCGGATATTGGCGAACCGCAACGTCCGCGTTCTCGTGGTCGATGATCTGCTCTCTGCCCGCCAGATGCTGACCGAGCTTCTCCGCCTCCAGCAATTCCAGGTCTTCGAAGCGTCTACCGGCAGTGAAGCCATGGAGATGCTCATCACCCATCCGGGCATCGAACTGGTCGTCACCGACTACAACATGCCGGATATGGACGGCTACGAACTCACCCGGCGCATCCGTCGCGCCCACGGGTCCGACCGCGTCAGGATCATCGGCATCTCGTCTTCGGCGGATCGTCTTCTGTCGGCAAGCTTCCTCAAGGCGGGCGCCAATGATTTCGTCTACCGGCCGTTCGTCGTCGAGGAACTGCAATGCCGTATCGGCCATAATGTCGAAACGCTGTCGCAACTCAGGCAATTGCGACTTGCCGCTTTCAGCGACTATCTGACCGGTTTGAGAAACCGGAGGCATTTCTTCGACGAGGGGCCGGCGAAGGTGGCGCGCTGCCTTGAACAGGGGCAGGCCTGCAGCATGGCCATGCTCGACATCGACCACTTCAAGAAACTCAACGATACCTATGGCCACGAGATCGGCGACAGGGTTCTCAAGGCGGTTGGAACCAAGTTGCAGGCTCTGACGGAAGATACCGACTATCTTCTGGCCAGACTGGGCGGCGAGGAGTTCGGCCTGCTGCTGACCGGCCTCGATTCAAGCGCCGCCAGCCAGTTTTGCGAGGCGATCCGTAAGAGTATTGCCGATCTCAAGGTGGCGCTCGACGATAACGACATCTCCGTCACGGCATCGATCGGCGTTGCGGAAGTCGGGGGGCTGGAGAATTTCTCCAATTATCTGAACGCCGCCGACCAGTTTCTTTATCTCGCCAAGCACTACGGCCGCAATCGTGTCTATTCCGACAGCATGCTGATCGAGGCGACAGCAGCGAAGTAGGGCTGGTGTTTCGATATCAGTCGCGCAGCCGTAGCTCGTCGGTCCGCATCTGCAAAGATGCGAGCGTGGACAGAAAGCTCATGCCGAGCAGGCTCTGATCGAGCTGGCCCTTTTCTATCACCGAAGCCTCGACGTCTTGGCGAACGATCGGACCGAGCGCAATCTGGCGAAGGCGAACGGGAGCGGCCATTGCTCGCCCGTTGGCGGTCATGATGGCTCTGGTGAACGAGAGGCGGGACATGTCGATGCCGATGCGTTCGGCGTCTTCGTAACGCAATGCGACGGTGCTTGCGCCGGTGTCGATCATCACATCCACGGGCACCGCATTCATATCGACGGTGGCTTCGAAATGTCCGCTGCGCGTCTTGTGCAGGACCACCTCCGGCTGACCGTCGATACCGGTGGCGATCACCGCCCGTCCGGGAATGAGCCCCGCGGTCAGCCGCTCGCCGACGGAACGAAGCTCGTCGCGATAGAGATAGCCGGTGACGAGCGCAAGGCCGATCAGCAGCCACAGCAACAGTTGCCGCACCGCCTGTCCGAGCGAGCGACGGCTTGCAAGGAGGCCAACCGACAGCATCGCGGCAAAGGGCAGGAGGCTGATGAAATTACCGAAGTCGTCATTGCTCATGCCGAAGCTGCGGCCGGTATCCTGATTGACCATCAGCACGACGAGACCGAAGCCGAGAATGGCAAGAACGATGACGAGTCGCATCAACCGTTCTCGCGTTCGCGGGCCATGCGGGCGCGGCGGGTTTCACGCCGAGGCTTGCGCTCGACGGTTTCGAGGCGGGCGGGCAACCCCTCCATGATCGAGCGCCGCTGTTGATCCGTGTAGCTTGTCCAGCCGGCGATCTCGTCGCGCGTGCGGCCGCAGCCGAAACAGTATCCGGTCTTCATGTCGATCGAGCAGACGAGAATGCAGGGTGATTCCATGAGCAAACCTTGTTCCCGTTTTTATATCGGTTTTCTAGGCGGCCATGGCAAGGGCGGCGAGAGCAGCGATTTCCGTAACCTGCTGGCAGGCTCCGATGGTATCGCCGGTGTGGCCGCCCAACCGGCGGCGCACATGCGCGGTGAAGGCGGATGCGGAAAGGGCAGCCGCCAGCAATGCGACCACCGTGGCAAGCAGCGATGAGGCGGGAAGGAGAAAAACAAGGGCGAGCAGCAGGCCCGACATCAGCGCCATGTGCCGGGACGCGGGTTCGGGCAGGCCGGCGGATGCGGCGATCCCGTCAGCGCGGGCCGGCGGCAGTGCGGACCAGTGCCAGACCATCAGGGCCCGGCTTGTCGCCGCCGTTGCGAGCAGGCAGGTTGCGGTCGCGACCGGAGGCAAGGCGCTCGCCAGTTCGGCGATGGCAGCGGCGCGCATGCCAATGGCGACCACGATGGTCACGGCGCCGTAGGAGCCGATGCGGCTGTCCTTCATGATTGCCAGCGCGCGCGTGCGATCCCCCCCACCGCCGAGACCGTCGGCCGTATCGGAGAGGCCATCTTCATGCAGAGCGCCGGTGACGGCGAGAAGAACGGCAATGGAAAGGAAGGCGGCCAGAAGCGGTGTCGCATTCAGGAGCAGCGCTGCGGCAAGCGTGGCCGCCGGAGGCAGGGCGATCAGGGCGCCCGCCAGCGGAAAGGCGCGAACCGTGCGGGACAAGGTGCCGTCATGGCCCTCGAAGAAGCGGGAGGGGACCGGAAGCCTGCTCAGGAATGCGAGCGCCCGTGCCGTGTCGGTCAGAAAGTCGCGCAGGATCATCGGTTTCAGTCACTCCGTATGAAAGACGACGGCATGCGGCGCTTTTTCGGTTGTTGCCGGTCGGCCGGGTCAGTATTAGAGGCAAAACCGATTTGCGAGAAGACCACAAGGACTCCTGCCGATGACCGTGACCGGCCTGCCATTCGATGATTTCCGTGTCCTGCTACGCGAGTTGCCCGGTCCCGACACGGCGGCGCTGGTTGCCGCGCGCGATCGTGACCGGCAGCTTACCAAGCCGCCTGGGGCTCTCGGTCGGCTTGAGGAGATCGCGATGTGGCTTGCCGCCTGGACGGGCCGTCCGCCGGCCGTCAACAGGCCGCTGGTCGCGATCTTCGCGGGCAATCATGGGGTGACGAAGCATGGGATTACGCCCTATCCGTCGTCTGTCACGCAGCAGATGGTGGAGAATTTTGCAGCGGGCGGTGCCGCGATCAACCAGATCTGCGCGACCTACGATCTCGGTCTGAAGATCTTCGACCTCGCTCTCGACTATCCGACGGGGGACATCACCTGCGAGGCTGCCCTGTCCGAGCGCGACTGTGCCGCCACCATGGCCTTCGGCATGGAGGCGATCGCCGGCGGCACCGACCTGTTGTGCATCGGCGAGATGGGCATCGGCAACACGACCATCGCCGCGGCCATCCATCTTGCGCTTTACGGTGGCACCGCCGAGGAGTGGGTCGGGCCGGGCACCGGTTCCGAGGGTGAGGTGCTGCGCCGAAAGGTCGAGGCGGTGAAGACCGCGCTCGAATTCCACAAGGGGCACCTCGACGACCCGCTGGAGATCCTGCGGCGTCTCGGCGGTCGCGAGATTGCGGCCATGGCCGGCGCCATTCTTGCCGCTCGCATGCAGAAGATCCCGGTGCTGATAGACGGTTACGTCGCGACTTCTGCCGCTGCGATCCTGAAGGCAGCCAATCCGTCCGCTCTCGATCATTGCCTCATCGGCCATGTGTCGGGTGAACCGGGACATCTGAAATCGATCGAAAAGCTTGGCAAGACGCCGCTTCTGGCGCTTGGCATGCGGCTTGGCGAAGGCACGGGCGCGGCGCTGGCTGCCGGTATCGTCAAGGCTGCAGCTGCTTGCCATTCGGGCATGGCAACCTTCGCGGCGGCCGGAGTGTCCAACAAGACCGATGCGTAAGAGAACGACCGACACGCCCGCGAGCGAACCGATCGAGAAAAAGACGGGCGTCGCGCATTTCTTCGCCGCCGGCCGCTATTCCATGCAGGGGTTCCGGCGTCTGGTGCAGGAATCCGCCTTCCGGCATGAATTGCTGGCCTTCGTTGCCGGCCTCGCCCTCTTTGCGATTGTCGGAGCAAGTTTCGCGGAATTTCTCGGCTTCGTCGTGCTGATGGCGATCCTGTTCTCGGTGGAAGCGATCAACACCGCAATCGAGGAACTGGTCGACCGGATTTCGCCGGAGATTTCGACCGTCGGCCGCAATGCCAAGGATCTCGGCTCCTTCGCCGTCTTCTGCCTGTTGGTGGCAAACGGGCTCTACGCGGCTTACGTCGTCTTTTTCTGAAAACGATCTTCGCGGCCGGCGGAGATCCGCCGCAGTCCGTCCGCGTCTTCAGGCAAAATGACGCCTGCGCGGCTCGACCGCATGGGCCTCGCTGACGGCCGGCAGGCTCTCGAGCACGCGCCGGGCCGGCAGGATGGCGATGACCTCGGTGCCTTCGCGCAGTTTCGACTTCAGCTTGAATTCGCCGCCATGCTTGGCGAGGATCGCCTGCACGATCGGAAGGCCGAGGCCTGTACCCTGTTCGGCGCTCTTGATCGCGATGGAGCCCTGGCCGAAAGCGGAGAGGACGACGGGGATCTCCTCCTCGGGAATGCCGGGGCCATTGTCGCGGATCGATACATATTGCCCGCCTCCGGCAGTCCAGCCGACTTTCACGACAATCTCGCCATTCTGTGGCGTGAACTTTATCGCATTCGACAGAAGGTTGAGGATGACCTGGCGGATGGCCTTTTCGTCCGCCCAGACGGCCGGCAGATTCGGTTCGAACTGTTCCTCGATGCTGATGTTCTTGGCTTTTGCGCGCAATTGCACCATGCCGACGCAATCCTCGGCAAGCTCCAGCAGGGAGACGGTTTCTTCGTTCAAGTCGTATTTTCCGGCCTCGATGCGCGAGAGGTCGAGAATTTCATTGATAAGGTCGAGGAGATGTTGACCGGAGCGATGGATATCGCCGGAATATTCCTTGTAGAGCGGGTTGTTCAGCGGGCCGAGCACTTCGGTTGCCATGACTTCGGAAAAGCCGAGAATGGCGTTCAGCGGCGTACGCAGTTCATGGGACATCGAGGCGAGGAAGCGGGACTTGGCGAGGTTTGCTTCCTCGGCGCGGCGGCGGGCTTCATCGGAGAGCGACTTGGCAACTTCCAGTTCGGCGATCAGGTCGTCCTTCTCGGTCTGGAAGGAAAGCAGCTTGAGATTCGTCTGGTAGAGGCGGCCGGTGATGTAGATGAAGAAAACGAGGGCGGTGGTGAACATCGCCGTCAGCCCGATGTCGAGCACGTCGCGGCTGATGACGGCGCTATAGAGGAGGGCTGCGACCGTCGGCAGAAAGCCGAAAAGCACGGCCTGCCGCAACAGCATGTTGGACATCGCCGTGAACGACAGAACGACCAGCAGTACCGCGCCCTTGTAGAAGATAAAGCTGTCGCCTTCGCAGGCCGGACAGGCCTGCAGGGAGAACAGCGCCCAGCAGCATCCCATCGCCGCCTGGCCGGCGAGCAGCAAGCGGCGCCATTTGACGATATTTTCGGCGGTGAAGATGTGCGAGGAGGCCCGACGGGCAATGAGGATATTGAGAGCGTGAACGGTCAGCGCCAGCAATGTCCATATCAGCATGCCCGGTTGCTGGCTGAGATAGATGCCGATACCGGTGACCATTAGGATGATGATCGGCATCACGGCGGCGGCCTGCAGCGTGGCGCTGACATGCATGCCGAGCATTTCACTTTCGAACTGGGGAATGGCGCCGTTCGACTGAAGCCGCTCACGAGTCGTGCGCACAGCCTTCGCGACAGCCTTGTTGCGATGGCTGCGTGAAAGGTCGACGATGTTCTTGTCCGTCGATGTGGATACGCCCTTACTCATATGCCAGGAGTTCACGTCTCGTTGATGAGGCGAGCTTAATAGTCATTTCTTAAGAAGATACTGTCGAAAAAGGTTTTGTTTGCCATGATCGAAAAGGTTTCGTTTTCGAAATGGGCCGAAATGTGAAGCGGTCCTGGAGCATCCTCAGGGATTTCGTGGTCGGTTTCTGCATTTTGCTGCTCGGCCTGCTGGTCGCAGCAAAGCTCGAACGGCAACAGGAAGCGGAATTTTCCGGGCATTTTGTCGTCATCGACGGGGATACGCTCGCGCTCGGACCGGAGCGGCTGCGTCTCGAAGGGATCGATGCGCCGGAAACCGGCCAGACATGCGGGGCGGACGATGCTCCGTGGGACTGCGGTTCGGCGGCTCGACGCAGGCTCACGCAACTTGCCGGCGCAAGGGAGTTTATCTGTCACGGCGGACAGCCGGATCGCTATCGGCGCAAGCTCGTGCGGTGCCAAATGCCGGAGGGCGATCCTGCAGCCGTGCTGGTGCAGGAGGGGCTGGCGGTTTCCTATGGCGACTATCGAGTGGAAGAAGGGGTGGCGCGACGCGAGCGGCGTGGCCTGTGGGCAGGCCCGTTCGACGTGCCACAGGAGTGGCGGCGCATTCACAAAACCGGTGAGGTGGAACCCGCCGGCGACTTTTTCGCTTTCTTCCTGCAGTGGCTCGGTATCAACTGAAACGATGAATGCGAATCCTTCCATGATCTCTTTCCGCAAGGCGCAGACAAACGAGTGGCGGGATGAATGAGGTTGAGGCGCTGCGGCGCGCGATTGCTTCCTGCCGGATCTGCCGGGACTGTCCAGCGGGCGGCGAGGCTTACAGGATGCCGCATGAGCCCAGACCGGTCGCCTATATCTCCACGACGGCGCGCATCCTGATCGCGGGCCAGGCGCCGGGCATGAAGGTTCACCAGACCGGCATTCCGTTCAACGATGCGTCCGGCGACCGCCTGCGGTTATGGCTCAACGTCGAACGTGAGACCTTTTACGATCAGTCGCGGTTTGCCATCGTGCCCATGGGTTTCTGTTTTCCAGGCTATGATGCAGAGGGCCATGACCTGCCGCCGCGACGCGAATGCGCACCGCAATGGCGGTCGACGGTGATGGCGGCCATGCCGCAGATCGAACTCGTGCTGGCGATCGGACAATATGCACAGACCTGGCATCTCGGCGGGCGGCGGCGCAAATCGATGACCGAAACGGTCCAGCACTGGCGCGACTTCCTTCTCTCCAATACCGAAGGACCGAAAATCCTGCCCCTGCCGCATCCGAGCTGGCGGAACACCGCTTGGTTGAAGCGCAATCCATGGTTCGAGGCTGATGTGCTGCCGATGCTGCGGCGGGAAGTGGAAAGACTTCTGTCCTGAAACAATTTTCTTTGCTTTAAGGTTTTTCACGCTATATCGAGAATAATATTCGAAAGGTAAGAGCATGGATCGACTCGACAGAAAAATTCTCCGCATCCTTCAGGAAGACTCCACACTGGCTGTTGCTGATCTCGCCAAGAAGGTCGGTTTGTCGACGACGCCCTGCTGGCGGCGTATTCAGAAGATGGAAGAGGACGGTGTGATCCGTCGCCGCGTCGCCCTGCTCGACCCGGCGAAGGTCAATACCAAGGTGACCGTTTTCGTGTCGGTGCGCACCTCCAGTCATTCGATCGAGTGGCTGAAGCGTTTTTCCGAGGTCGTTTCCGAGTTTCCCGAAGTGGTCGAGTTCTATCGCATGAGCGGTGACGTGGACTATCTTCTGCGCGTCGTCGTTCCGGACATTGCGGCTTACGATGCCTTCTACAAGCGTCTGATCGCCAAGATCGAAATCCGTGACGTCTCCTCCGCCTTCGCCATGGAGCAGATCAAATATACGACCGAACTGCCGCTCGATTACATGGTCCTCGACAACCAGAAGTCGGCGGAGGACTGAGCGGGGCGCTGGCCGTCAGGCCTTGAGCCTTGCGAGGATCTTGTCGCTGGTGAGCTCGCGAAGCGCGTCCTTGCCGATCCAGCGAGCCGTTCTGTCTTCGCTTGCGGCGAGTTTTTCCGCAAGCGTCAGCGCCGGGGCATGACAGGTCCGGTTGCGCTTGCCGATGTTGCGAAGCGCCCAGTTCACGGCCTTTTTCACGAAGTTGCGGTCATCTCCCGTATGCCGCTCGATCAGCGGGAGGAAGGCGATGATGGCCGCATCCGGTTCGTTCTTGTTGTGGACGGTCGCGCCGGCGATCATGGAAAAGGCGGCGCGGCGAACGAACTCCCTGTGGTCGCCGGCAAATTCCACGATCAGTTCGCGCCAGTAAGGGGTCTCGGTCAGAAGATCGGCGGCGGCATCGACGATCTCCCAGGAGGCGAAGTCGGCGGCCCAGGCCAGTACTTCCGGCTTTGTCATGATCTTCGGGTCGGCAGTGTAGATCGCCAGCATACGTGCTTCGCGCAGCCCTGTCTGCCAGAGTTCGAAGGCGCGGCGGTGATCCCGTCCGATCGTTTTCGCCAGTTTCTGCAGGTCGGGATTGGAAATTCCAAGCGCCGTTTCGGTGGCGATCCCGAAGCGAGACATGCCCTCGATGTTGGTTTCGTTGCGCAGCGTTTCGAGATGCGCCACGATTTCCGGGGTCGAGGCTGCGCGGCCAAGCGTCATTTTTCCAGCCTTGCGAGAAGCGAAGAGGTATCCCAGCGATTGCCGCCGAGCTTCTGTACCTCGCCGTAGAACTGATCGACCAGCGCGGTGACGGGAAGGCTGGCGCCATTGCGGCGGGCTTCGGTGAGGACGATATCGAGGTCCTTGCGCATCCAGTCGACGGCGAAGCCGAAGTCGTACCTGCCTTCGTTCATGGTCTTGTGCCGATTTTCCATTTGCCAGGAGCCGGCCGCCCCCTTGGAGATAACTTCGACAACCTTTTCAATATCCAGGCCGGCTTTCTTGCCAAAGTGAATCCCCTCGGCGAGACCCTGGACCAGACCCGCGATGCAGATCTGGTTAATCATCTTGGTAAGCTGGCCGGCGCCGACCGGCCCCATCAGGCCGACCATGCGGGCATAGGCGTCGATCACGGGTTTGGCTTTGTCAAAGGTCGCTTCGTCACCGCCGCACATCACCGTAAGCACGCCGTTTTCCGCGCCGGCCTGCCCGCCGGAAACAGGGGCATCGATGAAGCCGCAGCCTTTGGCGGTCGCGGCGGCATGAAGCTCACGCGCAACTTCGGCGGATGCCGTGGTGTTGTCGATCAGGATTGCGCCGGCCTTCATACCGGCAAGTGCGCCGTTTTCACCTATCGTCACCGAGCGCAGGTCGTCGTCATTACCGACGCAGGTAAAGACGAAATCGGCATCTGCGGCCGCCTCGGCCGGCGTCGGCGCGATACGGCCGCCGAACGCGGCTGCCCATTTCTCGGCCTTGGCGGCGGTGCGGTTGTAGACCGTTACCTCGTGACCGCCCTTGGTCTTCAGATGCTCCGCCATCGGGTACCCCATGACGCCCAAACCGATGAATGCGACCTTTGCCATGCTGTTCTCCTGTGCTTGTGCCTCCCGCTTAAAGGAAGAACGGCGCGCGGAAAAGGCTCTTGCCGCCGACCTGCTGGAAATCGCGCACGGCATAGGGACCAAAGGTCACGGAAGCACTGCTGCATTCGGCTGGTTTGCATCCTCCCGGACCATCATGGCATCGAGCCAGCCGATGAAGGCACGGGCTTGGTCCGTCAGGTGATCGAAGTCGCGTGCGACGATCCAGAAGGTTCCGAAGGGGAGTGCGTGGTCGAAAAGCCGCAGCAGGGCTCCGTTTCGCAATGCCTCGGCCGCGTGAAGACGGTCGACGAGGGCGATGCCGTCCCCTCGCAGGGCGCCTTGCAGCACCAGGGCGCTATCGGTGTAGACCGGTCCCGCCGGCACTGTCGCATCGACGCCCGCCGCTGCCAACCAGTTCTGCCAGTTGTCGCGGTTCTCCTCGTGCAAAACCGGGTGGAGGAGAATGTCCATGGCTGTCCTGATGGGCGGGCCTGAGGCGAGAAGGACGGGTGCCGCGACCGCGATCAGCATTACATCGGTCAGTTTGCGAGCCTTAGTGCGAGGCCAGGCGTCCCGGTCGACGCTGTGGCGGATGGCGATTTCGGCCTGACTGTGCCGGAAGTCGATGAGGCGCTGATCCGAATCCACGGTCAGATCGATATCGGGATAGGCGGCGTTGAAGCGCCGCAGGTTAGGTCCGAGCCAGCTTGCGGCAAAGCCCGGTTCGCTGCTGATGACCAGCGTCCGCCTTTGCGGTTCCCCGGCGATTTCATCCAGGCTGAGCGCCATGCGGTCGAAGGCGGTCGTCAGGCTTTCCAGCAGCCTGCGGCCCGCCGGCGTCAGCGTGACGCGGCGATGACCGCGCTCGAACAGCGGCTTGCCGAGGATTGTCTCCAGTTCACGGACTTGCCGGCTGATGGCGGCCTGCGAGACGAAGAGTTCCTGCGATGCGGCGGTGAAGCTTCCGAGACGGCCCGCCGCCTCGAAGCTCCTCAATGCCGTAAGGGGCAGGCGACCGCGCTTCATCCATAACCTCAAGTCAATCGAAGCGCACGATAAGCTCGTTTGAGAAGAGGGCGCAAGTGCGTTGAGATGGTGGGCAAAGGAGAAATGCCATGTCCACCATTGTAGAGATATATCTTGAGGTTATCCGGGTCCTGACCTTCCAGTCGTCCGCTACCGGCGGACCGTACTGCAAGCTTGACCCAGACGAGTGCTGCCTTAATCACCGCCCCGTCGCGGGGGCTGACGCCACGGAGAAACGGACTGTCAGCCGCGCAGGCGCGCGATCACCAGATGTCCGGGCGTCGGATGGCCGTCTTGCATGCGCACGTTGATTTCGGAGATTTCGACAAGTTCGAAGCCGGTGGCGGCCAGCCGTTCCCGGATATAGGCTTCCGCATGGGCGAAACGCTGGTGCGGGCCAACCATGTAGGGGCGGCCGGCCATGACGTCGTCGGGCAGGGTTTCCGAGGAGAATACGAAGATCCCGTTTTCGACCATGTTTTCGGCCACGCCGAAAAACAGCGGCTCCAGCGCGCCGAGATAGGGCAGGACATCGGTGGCGGTAATCAGGTCAAAGGGCTCGTCGTCATTGTCTTCCAGGAAATCCTCGACCTCGGCAACGTAGAGGGTCTCGTAGAGATCCTTTTCGTGGGCGATCTCCACCATGTTTTCGGAGATGTCGAGGCCGGTGATGTCGTCGACCATGTCCCGCAGGGTGCCGCCCGTCAGGCCGGTGCCGCAGCCGAGATCGAGCATGCGCTTGAAGGGACCGAGGTCGAGCGTCTGCAACCGCTGGCGGACCATAACCGGCACTGCATAACCCAACTGCTCGACGAGAATATCCTCGAAGGCTTCCGCGTGCTGATCGAACAGGGTCTCGACATAGGCGTCCGGCGCCTTGGGCGGTGTCTCGCCGCGCCCGAGCGATGCGATGCGAACGGAGGCGCCGCCATGGTCTTCCGGATCAATCGCCAGCACTTCCTCGTAGGCTTTCACGGCCGCGTCGATGTCGCCGGCTTTTTCCAGCGCCAGGGCGCGATTATACGCTTCCGCCAGGGCTTCCTCGTCGATCTTGGCCATTGCAAACCGCTCCGCTGCATCCGGCTGCCGCCAGCCGACAGCCATTCGCGACTGGCTCTAACCGTTCGAGCCGCCATTTGCAATCAGCCGAAGATCCCGGCCTCCGGTCAGTGCAGGATGAACTCGCCCTTCAGGGCGCGCCACTCGCCTGCCGTTATCATCTTCTTGTGAACGTAGCGCACGGAATGAAGGGGACCATCGAGTTTTTCCTGCCAGAATTTCAGGAAGGTCCGCATCTCGGGAAAGTCGGGCGCCAGATCATAGTGCTGCCAGATATAGGTCTGCAGGAATGTCGGGTGATCGGGAAGGCGGTAGAGTATCTGGGCGGTCGTCAGACCGTATCCCTTGAGCATCAGTTCCATGTCGTGGTTCATCGCAACCTCGTTCTGTTCCCATTCCGAAGGAACCGGGGCCGGCGGTTTCCGCTTCGGCGAGGCCGGTGGCCGTGCCGTGAAACACGGTTAACGAAACTATAAGCGAATGAGGCTTAAACGAGGCTTAACAAAACTGTCATAAACGAATTTTTTCTTTTTAAAACAATATATTGGCAGCATGGGCCCGTGAGTGCTGCCAAGTTTTATCGCAACTCGAGCAGCGCTCAACGTTTCAGATGCCGCGTCAACTGTGCTTCCATCCATCCCCAGGCGTGGCGCATGAATTCCACGATCGAGAGATAAAATATCGCCGCCCAGAGATAGGCCTGATAGTCGAACGTGCGGGAGAAGGTGTAGCGGGTCTGCCCCATCAGATCGAGAACCGTGACGACCGCGACGACGGCCGATCCCTTAATCATCAGGATGATCTCGTTGCCATAGGGGCGAAGCGCGACGATCAGCGCCTGAGGCAGGATAACCTTCCAGAATGTCACGGAGGCCGGAAGGCCGAGCGATTTCGCGCCTTCCGTCTGGCCGCGCGGTACGCTGCGGATCGCGCCGCGCAGGATTTCGGCCTGATAGGCGGCGGTGTTGAGCGTCATGGAAAGCAGGGCGCAATTCCAGGCCTCACGGAAGAACCACCACAGGCCGACAGCCTCGATCTGCGGACGGAACGAACCTAGTCCGTAATAGATCAGGTAGATCTGGGCGAGCAGCGGCGTTCCGCGGAAGAGGTAGACATAGGCATAGGAAACGGTGTTGAGCACCCGGTTCTTCGACATGCGGGCATAGGCGATGGGCAACGAAAGCAGGGCGCCAAGCGTGATGGAACCCACCACCAGCATCAAGGTGGTCAGGAGGCCCGAGAAATAGCGTTCGCCATACCTCGCGAATTTATCCGGGTCCCAGTTGGAAACGATCATGTAGACGATGCCGACAGCCAGCAGGAACCAGAGCGCGAGCACGATTCCCCCTGCTATGCGGCTCTTGCTGATGCGGCGCGCGAGCTGGGGCGGTGCCGGGCGGGGCGGAATAAGTTCCTTTACGTGGCTCATCGGCGGCCCTCCGCGCCTCTGGTCGAACGATCGATCGCGCTGATGACGATCGAAGACAGCATGGCGAGGACGAGATAGAGGCCGCAGGCCAGAACGTAGAACAGGAACGCCTCCTTGCTCACCTTCGCGGCGATCCCTGTCTGGCGCAGGATATCTGCAAGGCCGATGACGGAGACAAGCGCGGTGTCCTTGAGGAGGTTCATCCAAAGATTGCCGAGACCGGGGAGCGCGATGCGGATGAGCTGCGGCAGGATGACAAGGCGCATGGTGGTCGCACGTCCGAGACCGAGGGCGTCGCCCGCCTCGTACTGCCCCTGGGGGATGGCCCGGAACGCCGACAGCAGGACCTCCGAACAATAGGAGGAAAACACGACGGAAAGCGCGATCATCCCCGCGATGAAGGCATTGATCTCGATGCGTTCGTCATAGCCGAACCATGACAGCACGCCCTGGATCAGCATCTGCACGCCGTAATAGATGATGAAGAGGGTCAGGAGTTCGGGCAGGCCGCGAAAGATCGTGGTGTATATGCCGCCGGCGAGCCGCAGGAGCTTTTCCTTCGACTGCATGGAAAGCGCAACAAGGAAACCGAGCAACAGGCCGAAGGGCAGGGTGGCGAGCGAGAGGGAGACGGTGACCTTGACGCCGAGGGCGATTTCGTCACCCCAGCCGGCGGCTCCGCAGGACACCAGCGATGACCCGCCGAGAAGATGGAAGATCCCTACAGGCCCGCAGAACGGATCGAACACATACTGCAACCAGGACCACAACGATCCGAGGGCGGAAAACGCTCCGCTCATGCCAAAATTCCCCTTGGCGGTTTATACCGCATCTTATTTTCGCTTCTGCATTACAAGAATGGCGGAAGAACGCGTCCTCCGCCATCCATGACTTCAGTTTTTCAGGGGATCATTCGCCGTAAACGTCGAAGTCGAAGTACTTGGCGTTGATTTCCTTGTACTTGCCGTTCGCGCGAATGGCTGCGATCGCGGTCGTGAACTTGTCGGCAAGCGCGGTTTCGCCCTTGCGGACAGCCACGCCGGCGCCTTGGCCGTTGATTTCGGGGTCGATCGGAAGCGGGGTCAGGATCTTGCAGCAGGAGCCGGCGTCGGACTTCACCCATTCCGAGAGAACGACGATATCGTCGATGACGGCGTCGACACGGCCGCCCGACAGGTCGAGCTTGTATTCGTCAGCGGTCGGGTAAAGCTTCAGCTCGGAATCGGGCATGTGCTTTTCAGCATAGTTCGAGTGGGTGGTCGAGGACTGCGCGCCGAGCACCTTGCCCTTCAGTTCCTCGACCTTGGTGATCGTGGAATCCTTCGGGACGGCGATTGCCGGCGGAGTGTTGTAGTACTTCTTGGAGAAGTCGACTTTTTCGAGACGCTCCGGCGTGATCGACATGGACGCGATGATCGCGTCGAACTTCTTGGCCTGAAGCGCCGGGATGATGCCGTCCCAGTCTTGGGTGACGAATTCGCAGGTGACTTTCATCTCCTCGCACAGCGCCTTGGCAATGTCGATGTCGAAGCCGACGAGCGAGCCGTCCGATTCGAGGTTGTTGAAGGGCGGATAGGCGCCCTCGGTGCCGATAATCAACTTGTCTTCCGCCATCGCGGAGCCGGCAAAAAGCGACAGTGCGGCGATCGAAGCGGCGGCAAGGAAACGGGTGGCGATACGCATGAGATCCTCTCTGTTGGTCGTCCGTGCGGTTGTCGTTCCCGCGCTGAACTGGATAGAACGACACCCCCGGTGTCGAACCTGAGCCGATATTCCTACCTTTTTTTCCGGAAAATCAACAGGAAACACGCCGCTGTCGCAAAAATTGCATGAGCTGTCCTGTTTGATGCGAACGTCCGGAATCGGAAGCCGAGCGGTTCGCGACGGGAGGACCGGATGAACTTTTTCGTTCAGCCGAGGTTAATTTGCCGAAAACTAGGGTCTGCCCGATCGGGAGCGGGAGGAAAGGGAATCGGACACAAAATTGCCGTTTCCGCGTTTGCTTTTCCGGGACCCGCGTGGAGACGCGCTTCGCAAGGAAGGTGATATGAAATTGAGATCAAAACTGTTCGCGACGGTCGCTTTGCCGGTTCTGTCGGCTGCCGTCATGGTGGAGCCGGTTTCGGCTTCCGCCGTTTCGCACAATGCCGATAGGGCTGTCCGTTCCACGATCGAGCAATCCGGCGTTCTTGTTGCGCAGGCTGCCGTGACCTGTAGCGATGGCAGCCAGGCCGCCGATCAGGCCACCTGCGATGCAATCGACGCCCAGCGGGCCGCGGAGCAGAAGGCCGCGGAGGAAGCCCAGCGCGCCGCCGAACAGCAGGCCGCGGATGAAGCGCGGCGCGCTGCAGAACAACAAGCTGCCGAGGAGGCGCAGAGGGCCGCCGAGCAACAGGCTGCCGAGGAAGCGCGGAAGGCCGCTGAGCAACAGGCTGCCGTGGAAGCGCAAAAGGCCGCCGAACAGCAAGCCGCTGAGGAAGCGAAGAAGGCGGCCGAGCAACAGGCCGCCGAGGAGGCGAAGAAGGCCGCCGAGCAACAGGCTGCCGAGGAAGCGCAAAAGGCCGCCGAGCAACAGGCCGCCGAGGAAGCGAAGAAGGCTGCCGAACAGCAGGCTGCCGAGGAAGCGCAGAAGGCCGCCGAACAGCAGGCTGCCGAGGAGGCGAAGAAGGCCGCCGAGCAACAGGCTGCCGAGGAAGCGCAAAAGGCCGCCGAGCAACAGGCCGCCGAGGAAGCGAAGAAGGCTGCCGAACAGCAGGCTGCCGAGGAAGCGCAGAAGGCCGCCGAACAGCAGGCTGCCGAGGAGGCGAAGACGGCCGCCGAGCAACAGGCTGCCGAGGAAGCGCAAAAGGCCGCCGAGCATCAGGCCGCCGAGGAAGCGAAGAAGGCTGCCGAACAGCAGGCTGCCGAGGACGCGCAGAAGGCCGCCGAACAGCAGGCTGCCGAGGAGGCGAAGACGGCCGCCGAGCAACAGGCTGCCGAGGAAGCGCAGAAGGCCGCTGAACAGCAGACCCAGCAGCCGGCGGCTCCCGAGGCCGTGATCTGCGCGGACGGCTCCCAGACTGCTTCGGCGGAAGCCTGCCCGCCGGCCGAGACGGCCGCACCGACTGAACAGGCTCCGGCCGAACAACCGTCGCAGACGGGAGAGGCTCCGGCTGAGGATGCACCTCAGCAAGATGCAACCCAGACCGAAGCACCCGCGCAGCCACAGCCGGAGCAGTCTACCGCCCAGCCGACCACCGAACCGGCTCCGGAAGGACAGGCCGGTGGTGAGCAGGTGGTCGTCCCCGCCGTAGAGCCGCCTGCCGAGGCTCCCGTTCCCGAAGTCGTGGACACCCGGACCGAGGAACAGAAGCAGGAGATCGCCGAGGACCCGGCAAAGACGGCCGAAACGGTGGTTCTGCCGGTGGATAACGGTGCTGCCGTGCTCGACAGCGACAAGGACGCCGACAATACAGGCGAAGCCGACGTCCGCGATGTCCGCACCCAGGTCCGCGAGGAGACGCCGGTTGCGGCGCCGCCGGAAAGCGACGCTGCAGCTCAGGCTGACGCGCCGAAGTTTGAGGCGAAGGTGATGGAGGCTGCCGTGGAGGAAAAGGGCACGCAGCTCGAAGCGGCTCCGACCTTCCAGGTTCCGACGACCGTGGTCAACAACATCACGAACGTGACCAATGTGACCAATGTCACGAACAACGTCACCAACAACGTGACGAACAATGTTCGAAATAACGTGGTCAATCAGGTGAACGAAGTCCGCGTGATCGAGCAGATCGACAACCGGACCGTCATCAACGTCGGCAATCAGGTGGTTGTCCGTGGCGACGACCGTCCGCGCCTGCGTTATGACGCGCAGGAAACCTATTATGAGCAGCTTTCGCGCGGGCGTACGCGCGAGACGATCGAACGCGGCGACGGTTCGCGTCTGGTGACGATCTACAACCGTTATGGCGACATCATACTGCGCTCGCGCTTCACGCCGGACGGTGAGGAATATGTGCTGGTCTACTCGCCCGAGGCCGACAGTGAGCAGCCGCGCGTCTACGTGGACGTCGGCTACAGCCTGCCGCCGATGCGGCTCAACGTTCCGGTCAGCGACTATATCGTCACCATGTCGAATGCGCCGGAGCGCGACTATTACGACTTCCTCGCCCGTCCGCCGGTCGAGCGCGTCGAGCGCGTCTACTCCCTCGACGAGGTGAAATCGTCGGCACGTCTGCGCGACAAGGTCCGCCGTATCGATCTCGATACGATCACTTTCCCGTCGGGTTCCGCGGAAGTGCCGCTGGCGCAGGCGAAGACGCTCCGCCGGGTCGCGGAAGCCATGCAGAAGGTTCTCGACAAGGATCCGGGCGAAGTGTTCCTCATCGAGGGTCACACGGATGCCGTCGGTTCCGACCGTTCCAACCTCGTGCTTTCGGACCAGCGCGCCGAGACCGTGGCGAACCTTCTGACCGAGGTCTACGGCATTCCGCCGGAAAACATGTCGACCCAGGGCTACGGCGAACGCTACCTGAAGATCCGCACGCTGGCTGCCGAACAGCAGAACCGCCGCGTAACCATCCGCCGCGTGACGCCGCTGGTTCGTCCGGCAAACGTCGCCAACCGCTAGGCGGCGGATCGGGAGAACGGAAAGGCCGCCGGAGACGCTCCGGCGGCCTTTCTATTGGGGCTGAAGGCGCCGACAGGTTATTGCCTGGGCGGCAGGCCCGTGATGCCGGCGATAAAATCGGCGATGGCATTCGTGTCGTCGAGATCGAAGACGGGAAGGGCGGTGTCCTCAACGACATGATCGGCGGCGACGGCGACAATGTGCGGATCGGACGGTGCAAGCGGCTCACGCTTTGCGGCTTCCAGCCGCCGCGCCTCGATCTTCGGGACCGGTTCCCGTTTGTAGCCTTCGATCAGGATAAGGTCGCAAGGGGCGATCCGGGCGACTATCTCCTCGAAGGATGGTTCCGGTGCGCCGCGCAGCTCATGCATGATCGCATAGCGCGTGCCAGATACAATCGTGACCTCGTGGGCGCCTGCCTGGCGGTGGCGATAGCTGTCGGCGCCGACCTTGTCGATGTCGAAGTCGTGGTGAGCATGCTTGATCGTCGAGATGCGATAACCGCGTCGGGTGAATTCCTCGACCAGGCGCACCGCCAGTCCGGTCTTGCCGGAGTTCTTCCATCCCGCAATTCCAAAAATGCGTGGTCTGCCGGTCGGTTCTTCCTGTGTCATGGGCGATATTCCTTCAGGAGTTGCTCGGCATGGGCGAGATCTTCGGGCGTGTTGACGTTGAAGAACGGATCGAGGGGCCCGGATGTGGTTTCGACCGGCGGAAAATCGACCGTTGCGGAGGGATGGCGGGCGATGAAGGTCTGCAGTTTCCGGTTTGCAGGATCCGCCAGCCATGTTTCGAGATCGTCCGCAAGAGAAAGCGGCCAGAGCGCCACGACGGGATGGGTGCGCCCGAGCGAGGCTGCCACCACGATCCTTCCGGGTGCGGCCGCCTCCGCCATTCTTGTGAGGAGATCCGTTGGAAGGAAGGGCGTATCGGCCGGCACCGTCAACAGGTGGGAGGCGTGCGGCATGGCTTTTTCCGCGTGGCGGAGCCCGGCGAGAACCCCGGCAAGCGGACCGGCGTGGCCGAGAACGGTGTCGGGTACGAGGGAAAGACCGCTGTCGAGAGGAAAGTCGGCCGGAGCGTTGAGCGCGATGCTGCCGGCTTGTGGCCTTAGCCGGGCAACAACGTGCATGGTCAAAGGCATCCCGGCGAGCTCGGCCACCGTCTTGTCCCGGCCCATTCGACGGGAAAGCCCGCCTGCAAGAATGAGCGCCGGGAAGGAATTTGCTGCCTGCGGCCCGTTCATGTCTTTCCTCGAGGTCAAAGCGGCGAGCCCGGTCGGGACTGCTGTCCCACCGGGTTGCGGATCTTGCGCTTGTTTTCTCGGTAGAAGGTGTAGAGGCCCGAACCGATCACGATCGCGGCGCCGGTCATCATCCAGGCGTCGGGCACTTCGCCGAAGAAGATCATGCCGAGTGCGACGGCCCAGAGCAGGCTCATGTAGCGGAAAGGGGCGATGAAGGAGATTTCACCCGTACGCATGGCCATGATGATCGCCTGATAGCCGACGAAGAGCAGAGTGGAGGCGAGCGCCAGCGTGCCGAAATTCGCCCAGCCGACCGGCTGCCAGCCGCCGAGCGGAACGATCAGCGCGGCACCGGTCAAGGTAATACCCGCCGCCGTGGACAGCGTCACGCTGAGCGAAGGGATGGCTGAGTCGATCTTTTTCGTCACCAGATCACGTGAGGCTGCAAAGAAGACGCTCAACACCACGTAGATCGAGGCATGGGTGAAGCCTTCCGGGCCGGGGCGAATGATGATGAGCACGCCCATGAAGCCGACGATGATCGCCGTCCATCGCCGCCAGCCGACCGGTTCGCGGAGAAACAGGGCTGCCCCGAGCGTTACGGCGAGCGGCAGCGATTGCAGGATCGAGGAGGCATTGGCCAGCGGCATCTGCCTGAGGGCGCTGAGATAGGCGATGGTCGAAAGCGTTTCGCACAGGATGCGCAGCAACACCAGCGGTTGGGCGAGCGAACGGATATGGACAAGGGCGCCCATGCGGCGGGCAATGAGATAGACCAGCAGCGTGGTCATGACGCCGCGGAGGAACATGATCTGTCCGACGTTCATGAAGGGCGTCACTGCCTTGGTCAGCGCATCGTTGATGGTGAAGCCGGCCATGGAAAGCGCCATCAACAAGGCGCCCCTGGTGTTGCTGGACAAAGCCATTGAAGAATCCCGAGAACCTGGAGGCTTCTTCTAACCGAAGTCGATTATGACCGATACCCGCTTTTCCGCATGCCGAAGCGTTGCCGGTGTGCACAAAGCCCGGAAATACGCGAGAAAACACGCTTCGGTTTAACGAATGTTCAAGTTTGTGGCGGGACAGTTCCGCTATCTCCGCATGAGGCGGACTTGGCTCGGTTCGCCGGGCGCCGATGAAGATGCATCATAAATTTTACCAGAATTCTTTTTCGAGGATCGCATGAGTTTCATTGACCGCTTGCTGCAAGGCCGCCGTATTGTCACGAAGGTTCTTCTCTTCGTGGTGCCGCTTGTCATCTTGATGGCCGGTGTGGGGTTGCTCGGTTACTACACCGCAAGCATGCTCAACGGGCACATGACGGTGACGCGCGCCACAATCGGCAATATCAGCGACCTTGAACAGGTACAGGCGGCGCTGCAGGAATTCACGCTCGATCCTTCCGAACAGAGCCGCTCAGCGCTGACGGCGGCGATCTCGGCGGAAGAGGCGGGACTTGGCGTTCTCGACGGCGTGCTGGCCGAACAGGCTTCGAAGGCGGAACTCGGCGATCTGAGAGCCCTCGCAGACCGTATGCGTCTGCAGCTCGACAAGATGTGGGCCAACAAGACCGAGCGCGACAATCTCGATTCCGCCATCGAAACGAGCCTTGCCGCAATCGAGGCGGAAGGCGACCAGATCGAGAAGCAGATCGAATTCGTCCGTAAGGAATTCACGGAGAAGGAGCAGTTTGCCAAGGAATTGCTGTTCGACTCCTCGGCTTTCAAGGGGCTGGTCGACAAGCTCGGCAAGATGCGCGCAGGCGTACAGATGGCGTTCACGCCGGCCGAACAGCTGGACGAAGCGCGCCTTTACATGGGGGCTATCTCCAAGGAGCTGGCGCGTGCCGAATCCATCGCATCGCCGAAGAGCAAGGCGGCGATTGCCGAGGTGGCCGGCGCCGTATCCCGGCTCGATGCCATCCTGGCCGGCAGCGACAGCGACGACGCCAAGGCTCAGGCTCTCGGCCGGCTGCTGTCCGAACTGGTCGGCATCGAACAGAAACTCACCCTGCAGGCGGCCAAAAACACCGATGTCGCTTCCGACCGTTTCGTCGGGCTCGACAAGCTGGTCTCCGACCAGAAGGAGTTGATGCAGCAGGTCGACGCGGCGTTGATCGGGATCGATGCCTTGAGGCTGCATGGCGAGCGTATGCGGAGCCTCATCGACGATGCGTCCCGGCAGCAGGTCATTTCCGACCTGAAAGCGCTCACGCAAGCAGCTGCGGAGATTTCCGCGCTGGGCGCGAAGAACAGCGCCTTGCGGGATTTTGCCAAGAAGATCGAGCCGCATGTGTCGGCGATAGACAGTCAGTCCGCATCGCTTCTCGCCCTTGACGAAACCTGGCGGCAGGAGAGGGCGGTCGCTTCCGAGCATGTCTCGAAGGCGATGTTCGCGCTTCGCGATTTTGTCAGCCATGCGCAGGAGATCGGCAAGGAGGACAGCGAACGGTCCGCGACGATTTCCGTGATCGCCATGGTGATCGGCACCCTGCTTGCGATTGTCGGCGGCCTTCTATTGGTCGAGACGCTGCGCGCACCGCTGAAGCGGGTGACCGAGGTCATGACCCGGCTTGCAAGCGGCGACCTCGCCGTGCCGATCGAGGGGCGCAACCGCGGCGACGAGATCGGCGACATGGTGCGCTCCGTGACCGTCTTCCGCGATGCCGCGGTCGAAAACCGCAGGCTGGAGGACGAGGCGGCGGCCGCCCGGCAGATGTCGGCGCAGGAGGCCGAGCAGCGCGCCCGCGAACGGGAACAGGTGGAAGCCGAGCAACGTTCGGCACTCGACGCACTCTCGGAGGTCCTGGACGCGCTTGCAGCCGGCAATCTCGAAGTGACCATGCGCCATGACCTGCCCGGCGATTTCGTCGCCATGGCCCACACCTACAACCATGCCGTCGAGGCGTTGCGCGCCACGCTTGCGGATGTCCGCTCCACCAGCGTCGATATCGATGCAGGAACCGGCAACCTCGCCGTCTCCGCCGATGATCTGGCCCGCCGCACCGAACAGCAGGCCGCCGCCCTTGAAGAAAGCGCGCGGGCGCTCGCGCATCTCAGCGAAGTGGTGCGGTCGACCGCGGAAGGTGCCGGCCGCACCGCCCATTCCGTCCATCTTGCCCGCGATCATGCCCGCCAGTCTGGCGTCGTCGTCACCCGCGCCGTGGATGCGATGGCCGAGATCAGCCGTTCCTCCGAGAAGATCTCGACGATCATCGGCGTCATCGACGAGATCGCCTTCCAGACCAATCTTCTCGCGCTGAACGCCGGTGTCGAGGCGGCGCGCGCGGGCGAGGCGGGTCGCGGTTTCGCCGTCGTCGCACAGGAAGTGCGTGAACTCGCCCAACGTTGCGCCAGCGCCGCCAAGGAGATCAAGGACCTGATTTCGGTCAGTGCCGGGCAGGTGAAGTCGGGTGTTTCTCTGGTCGAGCAGACGGGCGAGGCGCTGCAGGCGATCATCGACCAGGTCGAGGAGGTACAGACGCTGGTCGAGGGCATTTCGTCGGCGACACGCGAGCAGTCGACCGGCATCAACGAAGTGACCAAGGCGGTCAAGGACGTGGAACTCATCACCCAGCGCAATGCCGCCATGGTGGAAGAGAACAATGCCGAAATCCAGGGGCTTCGCCATCGGGTCGAGGTGCTGATGGCAAAGATCGACCAGTTCAAGACCCGCGATCTCGCAAGCCAGCATGTTCCTGGCGCCAGCGAACGAGGTCTCGATGGCTTGGCGATCAGGCGGAGCGCCTGAGGGCGATTTGGCGGATTGGTGGGCTGGGGCGGTTCCCGGCTCCTCAGCCGCCGGTGACGCTCATATGGCGGGCAACGGCCGGACGGCGGTGATCCCGGTCGATAATGAAATCGTGGCCCCTTGGCTTGCGGGTGATGGCTTCGTCGATTGCCGCGGAGAGAAAACCGTCATCCGTCGAGGCGCGCAGCGCCGTTCTGAGATCGGCCGCGTCGTTCTGGCCGAGGCACATGTAGAGCGTACCGGTACAGGTCAACCGGACGCGATTGCAGCTCTCGCAGAAATTATGGGTGAGGGGCGTGATGAAGCCCAGCCGCCCGCCGGTTTCCACTACCTCGACATAGCGGGCCGGTCCGCCGGTCGATAAGGGAATATCCCTCAGGGTGAAGCCTTTGGACAGGCGTTCGCGCACGGTCGAAAGCGGCAGATACCGGTCCGTCCTGTCTTCCCCGGTTTCGCCCATCGGCATGGTCTCGATCAAGGTGAGGTCCATGTCGTTGCCATGGGCGTAGCGCAGGAGGTCGGGGATTTCGTCCTCGTTAAATCCCTTGAGGGCGACGGCGTTGAGCTTGACCCTTATGCCGGCCTTCTGCGCGGCCGCAATGCCCTCCATCACCTTGCCGAAATCGCCCCAACGCGTGATGGTGTGGAACTTGTCGGGATCGAGCGTATCGAGCGACACGTTGATGCGGCGCACGCCGCAATCGGCGAGTTCGTCGGCGAAGCGGGCGAGCTGCGAACCGTTGGTCGTCAGCGTGAGTTCCTCGAGCTTGCCGGACAAGAGATGACGGCTGAGGCTGCGGACAAGGAACATGATGTTCTTGCGCACCAGGGGTTCTCCGCCCGTCAGACGCAACTTGCGGACGCCCTTGGCGATGAAGGCGGAACAGACGCGATCGAGTTCCTCGAGCGTCAGCAGGTCCTTCTTCGGAAGGAAGGTCATGTTTTCCGCCATGCAATAAGAACAGCGGAAATCACAGCGGTCCGTCACAGACACGCGCAGATAGGTCACGGCCCGGCCGAACGGGTCGATCATCGGAGCATCGCTGCCGATCAGAGCCGAAGCGTCGGGTCTTGGACCTACGGTGAAATTCAAGGAAACCTCCCGATTTTTCCAATAGGATGGTGATTTCAGGGATTTGCGTCAAGCGATCCGTCTGTTCCTTTTCATCAAAATGTCTTGCGCTGCAAAACCGCGGCGCCTAACTGTCGTGTTCACACTTTGCGGGTGGAGCATGACGATGAGCGATGTCTGGCCGAGCGAACTCAAGGTCTCGAAGGATCGCAGGCAGTTGACTGTAACCTTCAACGACGGAACGAGCGCCGTCCTTGCCGCTGAAATGCTGCGCGTACTTTCGCCCTCTGCGGAAGTGCAGGGGCATGGCCCCGGCCAGAAGGTCACGGTGCCCGGCAAGCGCCTCGTCGCGATTTCCGCCGTGGTTCCGACCGGAAACTATGCCGTTCGAATCGGTTTCGACGACGGGCACGACACAGGCATCTTCACCTGGAGCTATCTGCGCGAACTCGGGATGACCGGCGCCGAGAAATTCGCCGAATATGAGCGCGAGCTTGCGGAAAAGGGGCTGAGTCGCGATTCCCGCTGAGGCGGCAGGCTCTCCTCATTCATCGACAACGCCCTCTCGCTGGAGCCGGGCAATCAGGCGCTCCATATTGTCCGCCATGGCCAGGCAGTCCTCGATCGGCGTCGCCGACAGCGTCTTTTCGATGAGATCGGTCTGGATGACCATGGCGCGCCCCGTCAGCTCCCGGCCCGATTCGCTCAGGTAGAGGCGCAATACCCGTTTGTCCTTCGGATCGGGCCTGCGTTCCAGAAGACCGCGCTTTTCCATCTGCGGCAGCAGCATGCTCATGTTGGAGCGTCCGACGAGCAGCTTTCGGGCGAGTTCCTGCTGGGAAATGCCTTCGAAGCGGTAGAGATTGACCAGAATGTCGAGGTGCGGCGGCTTGATGTCGAGACCGGAGAGCGCTCTCGTCAGGGCCTGCTGCATCAACTGGCAGGCACGGCCCACGGCAATCCAGCTCTTGAAACGGGGATGATCCCAGGGCAGGACTTGATTTTTGTTCATCATTGTACTTTATTGTTCATAATTGAACTTTATCACGGATATCCGGACTATGCCATCCTTTGCCCTGAAGGTCACCCGTGCCGGTTTCGCTCTAATGGAGCGCGCCTCGCCCGGTGTCGCGGCGCGCGCGGCTTTCCTGCTCTTCTGCCTGACGCCTTCGCGGAAACCGAAAGGCGACAAGGCGAGAACGGTCTTCGCGCAAGGAGCGTCCCGGCTTTCCCCGGCGGAGAGGGTCACGCTTTCAACCAGCAGCGGCTTCGTGACCGCCTATCGGCTGCCTTCGGCGGAAAAGGCGCCGAGGCGTGTTCTCGTCGTCCATGGCTGGGGTGCGCGGGCGGAATATCTCATGGATATTGCCGAGGGCCTTCATGCCGGCGGTGCGGAAGTGACCCTTCTCGATCTGCCCGGCCATGGTCGCTCTTCGGGCCGCCTCCTCGACATGCGGCGTGCGGCGGAGGCGATTGCGGCGGCGCAGGCGCAGTTTGGACCGTTCGACGGCGCTGTCGGGCATTCCTTCGGGGGCGCAAGCCTCATGACGGCGGCAGGCGGCATCTTCGGTTGCGTTCCGCCGTTCGAAACGGGGCGGTTCGTGCTGATCGGCGCGCCCTCCAGGATCACCGACGTCATGCGGGAATTCGCCGATCATGTCGGCCTTTCCCCCGTTGTCCGTGCGCGGCTTGCCGAATATTCGCAAGCGGTGACGGGGGCGTCTCCGGAAGCCTATGATGCTGTCCCCATCGCGCGGCGTATCGACCGACCTATCCTCGTCATCCACGCGGAAGACGACAAGGAGGTGCGCGCAGACCATGCCAAGCGCTATTTCGGCGTATCCGATAAAATCCGGCATTTCTGGGCCAACGGTTACGGCCACCGGCGTATCGTCAGCGCCCCCGAAGTGATTGCCGCCACGACCCGATTTGTCTGCGGCGAAGATGCCTATCTTTCCTCGGTCGAAAGATCCCCGGAACGGCTTCGCGATGCGTCATCATTCTGATACGTCTCGGGCCTAGTGCCACTGCCATTCGGCCGGTCGGGAGGTTTCATGTCGATTATTCGCAGCGCTGAGGATCTGAAGAAGATCTATGACGGTGTGTCGGAGGCATCGGTCGCCAAGGTGACGGCAAACCTGACGACGGAATATCGCCTTATGATCGAGATGGCGCCGTTCATGGCGCTTGCGACGGTCGGGCCGGAAGGGCTCGATTGTTCGCCGCGCGGCGACCGTGGCTCGGTGGTGCGCGTCGAGGATGAAAAGACGCTGGCCTTGCCCGACTGGCGCGGCAACAACCGCATCGATTCGCTCCTCAACATCGTCCGGGATCCTCGGGTCGCGCTGATGTTCCTCATTCCCGGTTCGAACACCGCGATCCGCGTCAACGGGCATGCAGTGATTTCCGTCAACGAAGCCCTTCTCGAAAGCTTCGAGATCGACGGCAGGCATCCGCGCACCGTCGTACTGGTGACGATCGACGAGGTTTATTTCCAGTGTGCGCGCGCGATCATGCGGGCCGACCTCTGGAATCCGGCAAGCTTCGTTGATCCTAAAGGCCTGCCGACGCCCGGCGATCTCCTTAAGGCGGCAAAAGCCGATTTCGACAAGGAGACCTACGACCGCGAATGGCCGGCGCGCGCCGCAAAGACCATGTGGTGATGATTTTGGGGCCTCGGAATGGCCCCTGCCGATCTATCGCCTGTAGATCAGCCAGCTCTTGGTGAAATCCTTCTTCATGCCGTCCTCGTAGTATTTGGTACGGTTGCGGCCGGCATTCTTGGCGCAATAGAGGGCGATATCGGATTTGGCGTAGAGTTCGCCCGGATCCTCGGCTTCTCCTGCCATGCAGAAACCAAGCGACATGGTAATCGGACCGTAATTGACGCCGGTCTTCGAGTTCTTGAAGGGGGTCGCCTCCAGAGCGATGCGCACGCGCTCGCAGAGTTGGTTCACTTCCTCCGCCGTGTTGCCGTCGATGATGATGGCGAATTCCTCGCCGCCGGTGCGGGCAACGAAACAATCCTTTCGGACGTTGGAGCGAATGACGGTCGCCACGGTGGCGAGGATCTTGTCACCGACCGGATGACCGTAGGTGTCGTTGATCTTCTTGAAATGGTCGATGTCGGCGAGCACCAGCGCGGTGAGCGGGTTCGTCGAATTGTCGTAGATTGCGGCCAACCGCTCGTCGAAGGCGCGGCGGTTGGCAATCCGCGTCAGGGAGTCGGTGTTGGCGATGCGCTTGTATTCGTCCAGTTCCTTGCGGACCTGGTCCATTTCCTGGGATTTCTGGCTGAATTTTTCCGCCGTCTGCTCGCCATGCGCCATCGTATCGCCGGTCGCTTCGGTCAGAAGCGTGATCGCGCTTCTGAGGATATCGGCGCTGGCGCTGCTTTTCGAGTTGATCCGGGTATAGGTCTCGCCCAGCAGCTTGTTGTAGCTCTCAAGCGAGTTCTGCTCCTGTTTCAGGAGCCGCAGCAGGCCATCGAGTTCGGCGATGATCTTCGTGTGGACGTTCTCGATGACGCGGCTCTGGTGATTGCCGAAGTATTGCTGGCCGAGTGCGTCCAGTTCGTCCTGGGTCGCGCGGCTGCCGAGGGCGGCCAATTCGCGGGTGAGGGAAGGGTTGGAGCCGATATACGCTTCGTAGAAAAGCTCGTAATTGCGGGGGATGGGAGCGACGCCCATTGTCCGCATGGCATATGTGATTTGCGCCGCAACGTCAGGAACCTGTCCCTTGGGCGTCGTTGCCGTGCTCATCGGCTAACTCCAGTCTGTGTCTTCGGATTGGTCATCCCTATTTATCTATTGAACTAAAATTATTGGAAAACCTTTAATGGCCGCTACCTCAAAACTTATTGGACAGAAATTATGGTGCGATGCAAAATTCTCGTAATATACTGATTTTATTGTATTTTTATTTGGTTGACGGATGCGGCGTCGGAGCGCCGCATCCCTTTGTTCCAGGCCGGGCGATTGCCGTCAGCCGAGATTGAACTCCTGGAAGAAGTCGTTGCCCTTATCGTCGGTGACGATGAAGGCGGGGAAATCCTCAACCTCGATCTTCCAGACGGCTTCCATGCCGAGTTCCGGATATTCGAGCACTTCCACCTTCTTGATGCAGTCCTGGGCAAGGCGGGCGGCCGGACCGCCGATCGAGCCGAGATAGAAGCCACCATGCTTCTTGCAGGCTTCGCGAACGGCGCGCGAGCGATTGCCCTTGGCGAGCATGACCATGGAGCCGCCGAAGGACTGGAACTGGTCGACGTAGCTGTCCATGCGGCCGGCCGTCGTCGGGCCGAAAGAGCCGGAGGCGTAACCGGTCGGGGTCTTCGCCGGTCCGGCATAATAGACCGGGTGGTTCTTCATGTAGTCCGGCATGCCCTCGCCCTTTTCAAGACGTTCGCGGATCTTGGAGTGCGCGAGGTCTCGAGCGACGATAATCGTGCCGGTGAGCGACAGGCGGGTCTTGACCGGGTGCTTGGTCAGCTCGGCCAAAATGGCGCTCATCGGCTGGTTGAGATCGATCTTGACCACCGAGGAGGAAAGCGCCGTTTCATCGATGTCCGGCATGTATTTCGACGGATCGGTCTCGAGCTGTTCGATGTAAATACCGTCCTTCGTGATCTTTCCGACCGCCTGGCGGTCGGCGGAACAGGAGACGCCGAGGCCGATCGGCAACGAGGCGCCGTGACGCGGCAGGCGGATGACGCGGACGTCATGACAGAAATACTTGCCGCCGAATTGAGCGCCGACACCCATCTGCTGGGTGAGCTTGTGGATTTCCTTTTCCATCTCGAGATCGCGGAAGGCGTGGGCGCTTTCCGAGCCTTCGGTCGGAAGGTTGTCGAGATAGCGAGCGGAGGCGAGCTTGACCGTTTTCAGGTTCATTTCCGCCGACAGGCCGCCGATGACGATGGCCAGATGGTAGGGGGGACAGGCTGCCGTGCCGAGGGTGAGGATCTTTTCCTTGAGGAAATCGATCATGCGGTCATGGGTCAAAAGCGAAGGCGTGCCCTGATAAAGGAAGGTCTTGTTGGCCGAGCCGCCGCCCTTGGCCATGAACAGGAACTTGTAGGCGTCGTCGCCTTCCTCGTAGATGTCGATCTGCGCTGGCAGGTTGGTCTTGGTGTTCTTCTCCTCGAACATCTTGATCGGGGCAAGCTGCGAGTAGCGCAGGTTCTTCTTCTCATAGGCGTCGCGTACGCCGGCGGCCAGCGCTTCATAGTCGCCGCCTTCGGTCCAGACGCGGCGGCCCTTCTTGGCCATCACGATCGCAGTTCCGGTATCCTGGCACATGGGCAGGATGCCGCCCGCGGCGATATTGGCGTTCTTCAGCAGATCGTAGGCAACGAAACGGTCGTTGTCGGTCGCCTCGGGATCTTCGAGGATCGAGGCGAGCTGCTTCAGATGGCCCGGGCGCAGCAGGTGGTTGATATCGGCAAGGGCCGTCTCCGCGAGGAGACGCAGACCTTCCGGCTCGACGGTCAGGATTTCCTTGCCGTTGAACGTCGTCGTGGAAACGTAGTCGGAGGTGATCTTGCGATAGGAGGTGTTATCTTCGCCGAGCGGGAAAAGATCGTCAGCCATTGCGGAGCCTTTCTGGACGATGTGCGGAAGCGCATTTCGCACGCCGGTCTAGTCCCGGAAAGCCCGTTTTGCAATGGTTCTAAAGTCGTTCGGTGACCGGCGAAAACCTTCCCCTTAAGGCATGGTTTCCGCCGGTAACGTGTTCGTCGGGACGGTCAGGCCCGTTTCGTCACTTCGGGCCGATCATCAGTTCCGGCCGCACCAACTCGTCGAATTCCTCGTTGGTGAGATAGCCGCCGCCGACGGTTTCCTGCCGGAGCGTCGTGCCGTTCTTATGGGCCGTCTTGGCGATCTTGGCGCAGGTGTCGTAGCCGAGGCGGGTGTTCAGCGCCGTCACCAGCATCAGCGAGTTTTCCACGCCGCGCTTGATGTTGTCTTCGCGCGCCTCAATGCCGACGACGCAATTGTCGGTGAAGGAGCGTGCCGCATCGCCGAGCAACTGAGTCGACTGCAGGAAATTGTAGGCCATCATCGGATTGTAGACGTTGAGCTCGAAGTGGCCCTGGCTGCCGGCAAAGGTGATCGCCGCGTTGTTGCCGAAGATATGGGCGCAGACCTGGGTGAGCGCTTCCGACTGGGTCGGGTTGACCTTGCCCGGCATGATCGACGAGCCCGGTTCGTTTTCCGGCAGGGCGAGCTCGCCGAGGCCGGCGCGCGGGCCGGACCCCAGGAAACGGATGTCATTGGCGATCTTGAAGAGGGCGGCGGCTGCCGCATTGATCGCGCCGTGGGCGAAGACCATGGCGTCATGGGCCGCCAGCGCCTCGAACTTGTTGGGGGCGGTCACGAAGGGCAGGTCGGTGATCTTGGCGATCTCCTCCGCGACCTTTTCGGCAAAGCCGACCGGCGCATTGAGGCCGGTGCCGACGGCGGTGCCGCCCTGGGCGAGTTCGTAGAGGCCCGGCAGCGTCAGTTCGATGCGCCTGATGGCCGAGGCGACCTGAGCGGCATAGCCCGAGAATTCCTGGCCGAGGGTCAGCGGCGTTGCGTCCTGGGTGTGGGTGCGGCCGATCTTGATGATATGCGCGAAGGCCCTGGATTTCGCTTCGAGCGCTTCGTGCAGGTGTTTCAGGCCGGGGATCAGGTGATGGACGATCTGTTCGGCGCAGGCAATGTGCATGGCCGTCGGATAGGTGTCGTTCGACGACTGGCTCATGTTGACGTGATCGTTGGGGTGGATCGGCTTCTTGGAGCCCATCACGCCGCCCAGCATTTCGATGGCGCGGTTGGAAATCACCTCGTTGGCGTTCATGTTGGACTGCGTGCCGGAGCCGGTCTGCCACACGACCAGCGGGAAATGGTCGTTGAGCTTGCCGTCGATGACCTCCTGCGCTGCCTTGACGATCACGTCACCGAGGGAGGGGTCGAGATGGCCGAGGGCCATGTTGGCGCGGGCGGCGGCCTGCTTGACGATGCCGAGCGCCCGGACTACCGAAAGCGGCTGCTTTTCCCAGCCGATCTTGAAGTTGCCGCGGGAACGTTCCGCCTGGGCGCCCCAATAGCGGTCGCCTGCCACTTCGATCGGCCCGAAGGTATCGCTTTCTGTGCGGGTATTCATTTTTCCTGCTCCGGATTGGTTCAACGGGTCCCGACAACTTAGGAGGATATCTTCGGGACGCAATCGAATAGCATTTACATGATTATTGCTGTCAAGTTATCGGCTGCGGTCTGCGCCAAAGACGTTTTTGAAGATTTGAAAGCTCATGCATTCAGGAAACCCGGATTTGAAGCCCGTTCTCGCGGCTCTTTCAGCCCTCGGTCACGAGGGGCGTCTCTCGATCATCCGTCTGCTGGCGCGCCATGCGCCGGCCGGTCTCAATGCCGGCGATATCGGCGTGCGGCTCGGTATTCGCGCCAATACGCTTTCCACAAATCTCACCGTGCTTACCAATGCCGGCCTGATTTCGGCGGAACGGGCGGGCCGTAACGTCCGCTATCGGGTCGAGGCCCCCTTGCTGCGCGAGGTCGCGCTGTCCCTGATGCAGGATTGTTGCCGCGCCTCACCGGAATTCCGCTGCCCGGTTTTCGATGATACCGCGAAAACCTGCCCGGCCGGTCGGGCCTCCAACCCGTGTGAGGAATAGTTCTCCAGCGGGGATTTTTCCGTCGCGATCCGGCCGGACGCGACGAGGCGGCGGGTCGCGTGGCATATTTGGCACGGCCGTCTGCTAATCCGCATCTATCAAATTTGGCCAGATCGGTCTCCGGTCAACTTGATGTGATCGGTAAAGGAAAAATTAACGAATATTTTCACTTACTTTGTGTCGGATGCCACAGACATTGGCGTGCAGATATACCCAAAATCTGACATGCGAGTCGGTCGCGTTCTTAGCAGTCACAACTTTTCAATAGGGTGCCGATCGGCTAGTGATCCGCACCGAAGCGGGTCGGCCATTCCCGGGCAGGCTTGTCACGAACCCATGTCGGGAACGAGAGCGAAATGACGAGATACAACAAGATCGCGGCAACGGCAGTGCTGGCCGCGGTGACGGGCTTCAACGCCTTTCCACAGTCCGCCGATGCCGCGACGCTGCTGGACCTCCTGCGCGGCGGTCCGGCACGCTCCAAGCCGATGGTCAATTCCGTCATCGATCCGCAGGCGAATGGCGGGCTGGAAATGGGTGATCCGGAGCCGCTGCCGAAGGTCACCGGTCCGCGTTACTATACCTATAAAGCGGAAGCCACACGGCCGATCGTCATTCCCGCTGCCGCGGCGGTCGGCGCCGAGATTGCCCCCGTCACAGGTGCGAGGAATTTCCTTTCCGCCGTGAAAGTGAACGCCACGGCCGATGTGGCTGCGGCCGTCGAGGATTACTACAAGGCCGGCAAGCCGCTGATCTGGGTGTCCGAAGCGGGCATTACGGATCAGGCACGCGCTGCCATGGCCGCGCTTGCCGCTGCGGACGTGGCGGGTCTCTCCCCCGAGGACTACGCGGTCGCCCTGCCGTCCGATGCGTCGGACCCGGCCGATCCCGATAAGCCGGCGAAGGAACTCGCCCGGTTCGAGCTGGCGCTCTCAGCCAAGCTTCTGACCTATATAAACGACACGGTGCGCGGCCGGATCGATCCGAACAAGCTCTCCGGTTATCACGACTTCAAGCGCAAGTCGGTGAACCTGAAGCCCGTTCTCAACATGGCTCGTCTGAGCCCCGATGTGGGCGCATACATCCGCAGCCGCGATCCAGACAATAGTCAGTTCGTCGCCATGCGGGACGAACTGGCGCGCCTCAGGGCGGAAGACGATCAGGCCGGCGTCGTCGTAACAATCGCTCCGGACACCCTCTTGAAGCCGGGGCAGAGCAATCCGGAACTGGCCAATATCCTCGCCGCCATCAAGAAGCAGGCTTCCGACGCGATCAGGATGCAGCATGGGGCGGTGCTGGAGAGCTATGCGGGAACGCCGGACTACACGCCGGAACTGGTTGCTGTGGTCGAAGCCTTCCAGCAGGAAAAGGGCCTCAAGCCGGACGGCGTTATCGGCCGCGCGACCATCCGGGCGCTCACCGGCCACAGCAATGCCGAGAAGATCGAAAAGCTCATCGTCGCGATGGAGGAGATCCGCTGGCTGCCGGCTGATTTCGGCCCCCGCTATGTCTTCATCAATCAGCCCGCCTACATGGCCTACTACGTCAATGACGGCCATGAACAGCTGTCGATGCGGGTCGTGGTGGGATCGAAGTCGAACCAGACCTATTTCTTCCAGGACCAGATCGAGACCGTCGAGTTCAATCCTTACTGGGGTGTGCCGAAGTCGATCATCGTCAACGAAATGCTGCCCAAGCTCCGCCAGGACCCGTCCTATCTCGACCGGCTCGGCTACGAGGTCAGCTATAACGGACGGACGGTTTCCTCGACCGCGGTCGACTGGAACACGACCCATTCGGTCGACGTGCGCCAGCCTCCGGGCGGCGACAATGCGCTCGGCGAACTCAAGATCCTGTTCCCCAACGCGCATGCGATCTACATGCACGACACGCCTTCGAAGAGCTTCTTCAAGCGCGACATGCGGGCGCTGAGCCACGGTTGCGTGCGTCTTGCCGAGCCGCGCGTGATGGCGGCGGCCGTCATGGGCACCAATGTCGGAGAGATCGCCAAGCAGATCGCTTCCGGCCAGAACCGTGCCGTACAGGTGCCGCAGAAGATTCCGGTCTATGTCTCCTATTTCACCGCATGGCCGAACAAGAACGGCGTGGTCGAATATTTCGACGACGTCTATGGCCGCGACGCGGCGACGCTGAAAGCCTTCAAGGTGACGAGCGACGCCCGCAGCCGGTCTTAAGCATACCGTGTGAACTGCTCAGCGAGGGCCGAGCAGTTCACCGATCAGCGCCGCATCCAGTTCATCGAAATGCCTGATGAGGCGGTCGGCGCCGAGATCCTCCACCGGAATATCCGAATAGCCGAACGGAACGGCAATCGAGGGAATATCGGCTCTTCGAGCGGCCAGGATGTCGTTGACGCTGTCGCCGACCATCACGGCGAGCCGGGGATCGCCGCCCGCACGTTCGACGGTGCTGGTTATGTGGCCTGGGTCCGGCTTCCTCACCGCAAACGTGTCTCCGCCTGCAATCGTCTTGAAATAGCGCGTCATGTCCAGCTTCTCGATGAGCGGCAGGGCGAGCGCCTCCATCTTGTTGGTGCAGACGGCGAGATTGAAGCCGGCGTCCGTCAAACGGTTAAGAGCTTGCAGAAGGCCGGGGAAGGGGCGGCTTCCGCCCGGCATGCCGGCCTTGTAGTGCACGATGAAACGGTTGAGCAGGGCAGGCAACTCCTCTTCAGAGAGCGGTGCGCCGCGCAGCGCGAAGGCCCGTGCGATCATCACCCTGGCACCCTGTCCAACGAGATGGGTGAGGTCCGCATAGGTGACCGGCTCGAGATCGGCGACGGCGATGGTGTGATTGAGGCTCTCCACGAGATCGGGCGCGGTGTCGACAAGGGTGCCGTCGAGGTCGAAGACGATGGTGGGGGCGGTCAAGGGCAGGCTCCGTCGCTTGGGTGGATGGCGGGTGCGTCTCCTCCGCGGTTAGGCGAAAGCCGGACAAAAGGCAACCGCTACGGCGGTATCGGAAAGGGGCTTTCGTTCGGGCTGTGAGCCGTGTAAACAGCACACGACGCAACAGATGGGAGTTTTCGGCGCATGGACGCCCGCGAGATGAAGATCAAGGCCGCCGCTGCGGCTCTGGAGCATGTCGAAGACGGCATGCGCCTCGGCATCGGCACTGGCTCTACCGCGGAGGAATTCGTCCGGCTGCTGGCCGAAAAGGTGGCGGGAGGCCTAAAGGTCGAGGGCGTTCCGACCTCTGAGCGCACGGCGCGCCTGTGTGTCGAACTCGGCGTACCGCTGAAGTCGCTCGACGAACTCCCGGAACTCGATCTGACCATCGATGGCGCGGATGAAGTCGATGCCGGCCTGCGCCTCATCAAGGGCGGCGGCGGTGCGCTGCTGCGCGAGAAGATCGTCGCTGCCGCCTCCGCGCGGATGGTCGTGATCGCCGACGAAAGCAAGGTGGTGGACATGCTCGGCCGTTTCCCGCTGCCGATCGAGATCAATCCCTTCGGTCAGGTCGCAACACGGATTGCGGTCGAAAAGGTCGCTTCCCGCCTCGGCTTGTCCGGGGAATTGCGCATCCGCATGTCGGATGACGGCGTATTCACCACGGACGGTGGACATCTCATTCTCGACGCATCTTTTGGCCGCATTCCTGATGCAGAGGCCTTGGCAAGTGCGCTGAACACCATCCCCGGTGTGGTCGAACACGGATTATTCATCAACTTGGCTTCGCTTGCCATCATCGCCGGTCCGGCGGGTGCGCGGGTGATGGGCGCTAAGAACTAAACAGGAGCTGTGAATTTCATGATTAAGTTTTCGGGTCTGAGCCGTGTTGCCTCGGTCGCGCTCATTGCTGGCGGCATGATGCTGGCCGCCTCCGCGAAGGCACAGGAAGTGCCGGCGGAGCACCTGCAGGCCGCACGTGCCGCGATCACCGCGCTCGGCGTCACCAACCGCTTCGACAATATTCTGCCGAACATCATGGACCGTCTGACGGCACAGCTCATCCAGGCCTATCCGAACCTTCAGGACGAGATTTCCAAGAAGATCGAGGATGAGGCTCTGAAGCTTGCACCGCGCCGTGCCGATCTGGAACGCGAAGCCGCGCTCGTTTACGCCAAGGCCTTCACGGTCGACGAACTCAAGGCGATCACCGACTTCTACTCCAGCGACGCCGGAAAGAAGCTCCTGAAGGACGGGCCGATCGCGACCCGCGAGCTCTTGAAGGCGGCCGATATCTGGACCACCGGTGTCGCCCGGGATCTCGAGAAGCAGACGAACGATGCGCTTCTCAAGGAAGTCGGCGGGCAGGCTCCGGCCGAAGCGCCCAAGCAGTAAACGGCGACGTTCCGTTTTCGAGCAAAAGCCCGGATCGTCTCCGGGCTTTCTTTTTGCCCGCCAGCGGCAACGACCCGTTTCAAATGCATCGGCGGCACTCTATATCGGGTGGCAGTCCGGTTACCTATGATATTGCAAGGAGAGATTTTCGATGTCGAGTTTCGACTATGACCTGTTCGTGATCGGTGGCGGTTCAGGCGGTGTTCGTAGCGGCAGGCTGGCTGCCTCCCTTGGCAAGAAGGTCGCCATCGCGGAGGAATACCGTTTCGGCGGCACCTGCGTGATTAGAGGCTGTGTACCGAAAAAGCTCTTCGTCTACGCTTCGCAATATCACGAGCATTTCGAGGATGCGGCCGGTTTCGGCTGGACGGTCGGTGAGAGCCGATTTGACTGGAAGGCGCTGATCGCCGCAAAGGACAAGGAGATCGCAAGGCTCGAAGGTCTCTATCGCAAGGGGCTGGAAGGCGCCGGAGCGGAGATCCTCGAAACGCGGGCGGAGCTCGTCGGCCCCAACAGTGTGCGGTTGCTGAACAGCGGCAAGGTCGTCACCGCCGAAAAGATCGTCATCGCGGTCGGCGGCGCGCCCAATCCGCATATCGCATTGCCGGGGCACGAACTCTGCATTTCGTCGAACGAGGCGTTCCACCTGCCCGAACTGCCGAAATCCATCGTGATCGCCGGCGGCGGCTACATCGCGGTCGAATTCGCCAACATTTTCCACGGCCTTGGCGTCGAGACGACGCTGATCTACCGTGGCGCGGAGATACTCAGCCGTTTCGACCAGGACCTGCGCCGGGGATTGCACGAAGCGATGGAGCAAAAGGGTATCCGGATCCTTCTCCACGACCATTTCACCGCTGTCTCGAAGACGGTCGGTGGACGCCTGGCCGCCGAAACTATGAACCACGGGACGCTGGTGGCAGACCAGGTCATGCTGGCGCTGGGCCGTGATCCCTATACCCGCGGCCTCGGTCTGGAGGCGGCGGGCGTCGCCACCAACGAGCGCGGCGCGATCATCGTCGACCGGTACTCGCGTACCAATGTGCCGAGCATTTTCGCCCTCGGGGATGTCACCGACCGGGTCCAGTTGACGCCGGTGGCGATCCATGAGGCGATGTGCTTCATCGAGACGGAATACAAGAACAACCCGACGTCTCCGGACCACGACCTGATCGCGACGGCGGTGTTCTCCCAGCCGGAGATCGGCACGGTCGGGCTTTCGGAAGAAGCCGCTGCCAAGATGTACGACGAACTGGAGATCTACCGGGCGCAGTTCCGGCCGATGAAGGCCACGCTTTCCGGCCGGACGGAAAAGATGATTATGAAGCTGATCGTCAATGCCGCCGACCGCAAGGTTGTCGGCGCCCATATTCTCGGCCACGACGCCGGAGAAATGGCACAGCTTCTCGGAATCACACTGAAAGCGGGCTGCACCAAGGATGACTTCGACCGTACCATGGCGGTGCATCCGACGGCTGCCGAGGAACTGGTGACGATGTACAGCCCGAGCTATCGGATCAGGAACGGCGAGCGCGTCTGACGCTCCCGCATCGCGAAGCGCGGCAATTTCAGTTCTTGCCGCGCTTTCAAGCTCTCCCTTCGACCGCGGCGCCGGCTCGGGAGTTGTCAGGCCAAGGCCAGAACGGGTGCAGCCAAGGCCAGAAGGCCGATCAATATGGCGGCGGCCAGTTTCCACTGCCGGATGCGTCTGGTGCGAACGCCGCTCCAATCATACGCCATTCAACTCGTCCTCATGACAGAACCTTACACATGCAGTCGACCGGGGTAACCGCCGGGTGAATTGTCGCCGACCCGCATCCTGCGGCGGTCGGGGTAGGTCGCGAAGCTTGCGCGAAACTTGCCGTCTTCACCCTTTTGCGATCGCTGCAGGCGTTTGCGCCGGATGGTCAGCTGGCAAGGCGGGGGCTGCTGATGACCTTCTTGAAGAGGGCGTTCATGGCGTCCGCAATGCCCTCGGACGGACTGACTTCGAAATAAAGACCGGGGCTGGCGCAGGATTGCATATGCGTCGCGATCTCGCTCTGGAATGGCTTGATCCAGTTCTTGTACCAGTCGTTTTTCGGCAGCGGCAGATAGGTGGTGTAAAGTACGGCGATCTTGATGCCCTTGTCCTTGAGGGCGGTGCAGAAGGAATAGTCGATCGGCTCCTGGCAGCGTGTACCGTTGGTGGTCTTCTTGGTGCAGGCGCTGCCCTTGGCGCTGTCCGTCAGGCCATCGGAAACGAAAAAGACAACCTTCTCCGGGTCGCTCTTGTTCTGTCCGCTGCCGCCCTTCTGGATTATGTCCTTCAACTGCTTGAGGGCGGCGTCGAGGTCGGTCGTCTGGTCGTCGTTGTAGTTCTGGCGGGGGATCGTCATCAAGTCGATGGCGCTTGCGGCGCTCGAAACCGATTTCATGTCCGAGGAAAGGCCGGCCACATTCGTCAGTTTCGCGTCCGTTGCCGAGGCACCGAAGGTATAAACCGCCATTCTGAACTGATCCGTATAACGCATGCTGTCGGCTGCCGTCTGTGTCAGCTTCTGCGTGGCCTGACGTACCACGTCGATGCGCATCTGAACGCCCAGCTTTTTGGCCAGATTGTAGTAGTTGTTGCTCTTGGAAAGGTCGTGGCAGGCGAAGGCACAGGTGTCGGAGGTGTTCTTTTCCATCATTGCGATATCGGCTTCCGTCGCGCCGACGCCCATGGATGGAGTGTTGTCGAGCAGTACGTAGAAATCGATAAAACCGCCGCCCTTGAAGATGGCACTTGCGGTGCCCGATACCGTGATCTCGTTCTTGTCGATCACCCTGAGGAAGCTGGTCGGCACCTTGGCAGAGAAGGAGACTGTGGACTTGAGGTCCGAGCCCGTCTTGGTGACCGAGATGTCGAGGCTGGAGATTTCGATGCCGGCGGCTTCCAACTGGGCATTGAAGAGGTGGCGCGCATCTTCCTCGGCAATGGTCACTTCCCCGTTGCCGCCTGCGGTCAGCGCGGCGATGACGCCGGCCGATTGTTCCGACAATGCGCCGATGGCCGCTGCGTCGGCAGCCGTCATGAGCAGGTTGCGTTCATCCAGTGCACGGGTGAAATCCAGCGCCATGCCGATGCAACCGAGAAGGGGTACGGCGAGAAGTGCCGTCAACACACCGAAATTGCCTGCCCGGCAAGCGAGAAGGCGCTTGAAAGACGCACGCATGACAAATGTCCCTTAAGCACAGTTGGGGCGGCATCGTCATGGTGCCTGTGTTTCACCCTGCAGCGGGCGACTGCCGCATAGGTAAACCGAATGTTGTTGCGGGTTTGTTAATGTTCGCCCTATCCCCACGAATTTCGGGAATATGCCGCCATTCGAGAGACTATTTTCCGTTCAGCCAATCCGTTGCCGGTTTCCAGAGGCTTTCCTTGAAAGACGGCCGGAAGAAGCCGAGGTGGCCGATGGTCTGGCCGGGAGGCGCAGCAATGCGTCGTCGCTCAATCGGGGCGTTGACATAACCCTTCAAAATAGCTTCCTGGGCTCGCGGGGTCGCCCAGGGATCGTCCTCGAGGCCGATCGACAGGATGGGGGTGCGGACCTCGGCGAAGCGCCTTGCCGCGTCCATCGCGGGGTCGGCGAAGAAATACTCCGGCGAGCGGCCCCAGGCCGCCCATTGGCGAAAGACAGTACCGGGCAATGTCTCCCCAAGACCGATCCAGCCCGGGACCCTGCCTGTCAGCAGGGCGAGGGGCACGCCGACGAGATTCATAGCGGCGTAGACCTTCAGGGGTTCATCGGTATAGCGCCAGTGGCCAGACATCACGGCCACCATCAGATAGCGCTCGAACCGTGCGGAACGCCCGCTAAGGCCGAGTGCCTGTCCGCCGAAGGATTGGCCGATGCCGACCATGGGATGACCAGGCGCCTGCCGCTCAAGCCGGTCGATGGCGGCCGGCATATCCTTTTCCGCCCAGTCCGCCATGCGGGGCGGGGCACGCCAGCCGGGCGGCGCTCTGGAGGCGGAGACGCCGCGATAGTCGTAGGTGAGAACGGCGCGGTAGCCGTGCTCTGCGACAAGATACTGCGCGAAGCGGGCGTAGATGGCGCGTGGAACGGCGGCGGCCGAGGAGATCAGGGCGAGCGGCCCGTCCCCTGCGCCTTCGAAGAGGGTGCCTGCAAGGGGAAACCCGTCGGAGGCCTCGAAGGCGATATCGCTTCGTCCAACATCCGCTTCCTTTCGCATCGACCGATCTCCTCCTCCGTCGCGTGCAAACTCCAACCCAATCAATTCTTACGTTTACGTTCATGTAAAATCAACAAGCAGCAGACGGCTCGGGAAAAGGGCGTCAGCGAAAGCGCTGCTTTTTCAGGAAAATCTGATAGAGTAGCGGGCAGGCGAGGCGGAATGGACGGAAGGGTTCCGCAAACGAGAACCCCGTGTCTGCGAAAGGCCTTCAACTTCGGCTTTGCAATGCCGATATATCCGTCTATAAGCCCCGAATTCCAAGCGGCCCCGAGGAGGCCGCCCTTAACAGCAGGTGACGACCATGGCACAGAATTGGACCCCCGGCAGTTGGCGACAGAAGCCGATCAAGCAGGTTCCGGCCTATCCCGACGCGGCAGCGCTCGTGGATGCGGAATCCCGGCTTTCCAAGTATCCGCCGCTCGTCTTTGCCGGCGAGGCCCGCCGTCTGACCAAAGCGCTCGCGAATGTGGCGGAAGGCAACGCCTTCCTGCTCCAGGGCGGCGATTGCGCCGAGAGCTTTGCCGAACATGGCGCCGACACGATCCGCGACTTCTTCCGCGCCTTCCTGCAGATGGCGGTCGTGTTGACGTATGGCGCGCAGTTGCCGGTGGTCAAGGTCGGCCGTATCGCCGGCCAGTTTGCCAAGCCGCGTTCTTCCGATTTCGAGAAGCAGGCCGACGTCGAACTGCCGAGCTACCGTGGCGACATCATCAACGGCATCGAGTTCACGCCGGAAGCTCGCATCCCCAATCCGGAACGCCAGATCATGGCCTACCGGCAGTCGGCCGCGACGCTGAACCTGCTGCGAGCCTTCGCGATGGGTGGCTATGCCAACCTCGAAAACGTGCACCAGTGGATGCTCGGCTTCGTCAAGGACAGCCCGCAGGCAGAGCGTTACCGCAAGCTCGCCGACCGGATCTCCGAGACGATGAACTTCATGAAGGCCATCGGCATCACTTCGGACAACAATCCGAGCCTGCGCGAGACGGATTTCTTCACCAGCCACGAGGCGCTGCTTCTCGGCTATGAGGAAGCGCTGACCCGCGTCGATTCCACCTCGGGCGACTGGTATGCGACGTCAGGTCACATGATCTGGATCGGCGACCGCACGCGCCAGGCGGATCATGCCCATGTCGAATATTGCCGCGGTATCAAGAACCCGATCGGCCTGAAGTGCGGTCCGTCCCTGCAGCCGGACGACCTCCTGAACCTGATCGACATCCTGAACCCGGCAAACGAAGCCGGCCGTCTCACGCTGATCTGCCGGTTCGGTCACGACAAGGTCGCCGATCATCTGCCGAAGCTGATCCGCGCCGTCGAACGCGAAGGACGCAAGGTCGTGTGGTCCTGCGATCCGATGCATGGCAACACCATCACGCTCAACAACTACAAGACCCGTCCGTTTGAACGGGTCCTGTCGGAAGTTGAGAGCTTCTTCCAGATCCATCGGGCGGAAGGCTCGCATCCGGGCGGCATCCATATCGAGATGACCGGTAAGGACGTGACCGAATGCACCGGCGGCGCGCGCGCCGTCTCGGCCGAGGACCTGCAGGATCGCTATCATACCCATTGCGACCCGCGTCTCAACGCCGATCAGGCCCTCGAACTGGCCTTCCTGCTGGCCGAGCGGATGAAGGGTGGTCGGGACGAGAAGCGGATGCTGGTCGCAAACGGCTGACGTTCCACAGAAGAAACACGAAAAAGGCCGGCGCTCCCATGGCGCCGGCCTTTTTCGTTGCGCCTACTGAACCAGCGCGGGTTGCTGGCAGGTGGCATAGGTGGCCCTGACATCGGCCTCGCCGATGCGGATACCCAGCACGAGAAGCGTATTGTAGAGCAGGCTGTCCAGCGGAACGGTCAGATTCGCCAGCGTCTGGGAGAGGGCGTTCTGAACAGTCTGCGGCGTGCCGAGGGTCAGCCCCGCAAGACGGACGTCGACATCGAGATTGCGCAGCAGGGAGAATTGCAGCGTCGTAAGGGTCTGGCTGGTCGAAACGGTCTTGGCGACGCCATTTGCAATGTCGTTTGGTGTGAACGTCAGCGTCTTCCTGTCGAAGTTGGTGGCGTTGACGTGGGCCATGGCGTCGATGCCGAGAAGCGGCGCCTGGACCAGCGTTGCCTTCGTCACTCTCGGTGTGGAGCCGAAATTGGCAAAGGTATTCGGGTCGACGTTGCCGATGGCGATTTCCGCGACGCCGGGCACCGCCTCGATCCTGACATCCGCCGCACCGTTCCGGTCGCGGCAATGGATACCGGCGAGTTTTGCCTCGGCATGGGCGACTTCGACATAGAGCGGAACCTTCACCTTGATGCCGGCAAGCGCGAGCAGGCCATCGACGGTGACGTTCAGAGAAAGCCTCGTCTGTGCCGTGCGGACGATCGTGCCCTCTCCTCCGATTGCCGCGGGCGGGGTGGAGACGGGCGGCGCGCCGATGGCGATCAACAGTTTCGCCGAAGCAAGTCCGGGCAGGGATGCGCCGAGATCGACCGCTATCTGGTTCTCGCCATTTGCCGCCGCTGCTGCGGCTGTCAGGAATTCGAAGAGCCCGACATTCACCTGCAGGTGGCCGGCGCTGCCGACCAGTCTTTCGGAATAGGGGCCGGGATTGAGGATGCTTTCAAGGCGAACGGTGAGCCTTGTCCTTGAGGCCGAACGCTTCAGCGCCTCGAGTGCCGACCGCGACCGGGCATCGAGCGTCGTCGCGCGCAACACGCCGTCGATCAGCTTGCCGAAACCGATGTCGGTCTGAAGCAACTCCTCGTATGTCACCGCGGTCAGGCCGAGATCGATCCCGATGGCATCGAGGGTTCGCAGAACATCGACATCGGCGTCGACGAGGGCGCGATAGTCCATGAGTTCGAGATCGACGCTCGTTCCCAGCAATCCGGAAAGAACGGCATTCAGCACGCCGTCATGCAGGCTCGCAAGCCTGGTACCGATCGAGAAGCTCGCGATCTTGTTTGCCGCGGCGGTACCGACCGCTCCGAGCATCGGCGCTTCCGCAAAGGCGCCGGCGAAGAAGAGATCGGCCCGCTTGTGGATCTCGACGCGGACCGCATCGGGCTGGCTCCCCGCCCGGATGAAGCGCGCCTCGACGGACAGCGCGGGATCGGCGGTGTAGCGACCGGGCGTCACGGTGGCCATCGCTGTGTACTGGTCGATATTTTCAAACGGCACCATGCCGGCGTCGGTCATCAGGCCGGAGGCCGTGGCGACGGGGATATCCAGCCCGTTCATCCGGAAATAGTCGAAGGCAGCCCGCTCCGGGGCCGACAAGCTGGAAGCCGCGGCGATGGCGGAGAGGTCGGCGGCCTGCTGCAGGGCGCGCTGCTGCGTTGTCAGGTGGCCGTAGTCTACACCGAGCGCCAGGGCGCCGATCATCAGCGGAGAGACGAGTGCCGCGGTGACGGCGATGTTGCCGGCGCGGTTCTTCAATATCGAAATCGAACGTGGCTGGAGGGAAGGGCGGTGGAGCATGTCAGATACCTCCGACCCGTATGGTGGCGAAGCGTCTGATGACCTTGTCCGGCATCGCGAAACTGTAAAGTTGCCAGATCGGCAGATCGGTCGCATCGTAGGATATGCTGACGGTGAATTGTGCGGGATTGCTCGGATCGTCCTGGACGGCGACCGCAAAGGCGCGTTCGTCAAGAAAGGCGTATTCGTTCGTGGATGTCTTCACATAGTCTTCAGCGAGCCTCCTGCGCTCCGCGGCGTCGAGGCCGGCGACGGCGGTGCGGGCGGCATCGGCCGTAATCTGCTGCACGGCATGGCTTGCGCTCAGGTAGATGCCGTATCCGATCATCGAGAAGACCACCATAAAAAAGATGGGCGCCAGGATAGCGAACTCGATTGCCGATGTGCCGCGAGTGTCGTTCGTCAGGTGTGATAGCAGGTGTCGTCTTCTACGCATCTCAGAATACCCCTCTTTTCTTTCATGCGTAATTTAGACAATAATGAAACTCCCTCGTTCATTAAGGTTTAGTTATTTCATTTTGGCAATTTGTGCTTGCATTAGAAAATATCCATATGGTTAGCGCTGTCAGTGGACGCGTGAGGGGCTGGGGCGCTCTTCAGGAAATCGCAATCAATGCATCAACGGTTTGCCATTGACGGCGAAAGGCACCGAAGGCGAACCTGCGGCAAGTCACAAACAAAAAGGGAGAACAGCTGCAATGACCGACGAGCTGCGACATGGTGCATGCCTTTGCGGTGCGGTGTCCTTCGAGGTGAGGGGCAGCCTTCGGCCGATCATCTTTTGCCATTGCTCACAATGCCGCAAGCAGACGGGACACCATTACGCTGCGACCAATGTTGCGCTGAAGAACATCAGGCTGACGGGTGAAGCCAATCTCACCTGGTATCGCGCAAGCGACAATGCGGCGCGTGGATTTTGCCGCACATGCGGCTCGGCGCTCTTCTGGCGCGGCGACGGGCTGGACTATATGTCGGTCCTTGCGGGCTCGTTCGAGGGACCCACGGGGCTTGAGCCCGGCTACCATATCTACTGCGCCGACAAGGGCGATTATTACGATCTCGACGATGCGCTGCCGAAGTTTCCGGCGGACGGACCGTCTGCCGCAACGGCGTGAGGCAAGGTGGTGGAAGCCGTTTCGGCGATTTCATCGATCGCGTGGCGATAGGCTTCGTCAAGGGCTGCGAACTTGGCGGACTGCCAGGTGAAATAATCGTCGAGGAACGACTTCGACAGCCAAAGATCGCCGCGGCGGCGCGGTTGATCCCAACCGAGCAGGTTTTCGAGTTCCGCCTTCTTGAACATCCGCTTCAGGTTGGTAGCCGAGATCATGTAGGTCTCGCTGAGTTCGGCAAGGGTCACCGGGCCGATATTGGTCCGTTCCGCCGTCGGATCGAACACATCTATGCGTGCGATCAGGTCGTGCAGAACCATGCCGCCAAGATCGGACCAGAGAAAGTGCCCGATCGTATCCGGCGGGTCCCGCCAGATCGGATCCTCGACGAGCTTGGCTGCGGCATAGGGCTGGGCGATGCGGAAGATGCGCTGATCGGAGGCTGCGGCAGCCTCCCGGTTGCCGCCATCGAGCTGGTCGAGACAGGCCATATGGCCCATGAACCAGCCAAGCATGGCCGTATTGCTGGCCTCCGTCGTCTCGAGGACACGGACCCGTCGGTCCGGCACGTCCGGCACATCCCGGAGGAACTTGTAGGCAACCAGTTCGGCCAGAAACGCGGTCGCGGTGTTGCGGCTGGCCGCGCCGAGCTTCATCACGATCTCGACGAAACGGGTCGCGGTCAGGCCGGACAGCGGATCGTCCTGCGTTCGCTGCAGGCTCAGCGCGTAGAGGGATTGCGTCATCAGCCATTTGCGATGGGATGCCTTCAGCCGCGACAGACGCGGCGTGCGGACATGGATGCCGATAAGGTGTTTGGCGATCTGCTTTTCAATCGACGGGAACGACGGATGTGCAGCAATCTCAGCTCGGGTCAGTGACCGCATGGCTCGTTACGCTCTGATGAAATCCTTGAACATTCTTCACAATCGCGGGCCGATGCCATGGAACCATGGCATCCTGCCACGCGGGGAAATATCATTTTCCCGCCAATCCTTTTGGGATGTGCCGGCTATGTCAATGACGCTTTTCTTTCGTCCGCGCAAGATACCGGGCAATGATAATGCGTGGAGCCCGGCCCAATTGCCCCGTCCTTTCGTCGTACCGTCAGGAGGACGGATTGAGACGGTCCGTCATCTCAGGGAAGAAACGTTCGGCGCCGAACTGTTTTCCGAACATCATGTCGTGCTGCAGCAGGCGCAGGTCGCGAATGGCAGGGTCGAGCCTGGTTCCGTCGACGGCCCAGTCGGCCTGGGTCTTGCCGCTGCGCTCGACAAGCAGGTGGCGGTCGAAGACCGTAAAGCGCTCCTGCGCCCGACCGAGGACGCCGGTGTAGTAGGGATGGCGATAGCCTGCCAGCTTGACCACGAGGGAGGGCAACTGGGCGGGGCTGATCGAACCGATATCCTTTTGCACGCCGCGCCTCGACGACCAGACGACCAGCGGCGTTTCATGCTCGCGCTTCATGACATCGAGCGGCGCCCTGCGGGTAGCGACCTGATCCGGCATGTAGCCGCTTTCCGTATAGACCGTGCCAAGCGGCGGTAGGTGGTCGCCAAACATCACGATGATGGTCTCGCGACGGCGCTTCTTCGCCCATTCCATCAGGGTTTTGAGGCTCTTGTCCGCTTCACGCACGCCCTGGGCATAGGTCGCGAGCGTTGCGCGGCTTTCCGAGGAAAGCACCGCTTCATCCAGTTCAACGGTGTTCTTCACATAGCGGTTGACTTCGTACGGCCCATGTCCCTGCAGGGTGACGGCGAAGAAGAAAAAGGGCCGACCGGTCTCGTCGCCGACGCGCATAATCTCGCGGGTCAACGCTTCATCGGAGGCAAAGATGCCGCGCTTTTCCATTGCGGGCATGGTTTCCTCGGAATCGAAGCTTTCGAAGCCAAGTGCGGAATAGACGTTCGAGCGGTTCCAGAACCAGCTCTGGAAGGGATGGAATGCCTTGCTGGTATAGCCCTTGGATTCGAAGAAGGTGGCAAGGGAGGGCAGCGGGCGGCGAATGTATTGCTGGTATGGAATGCTTCCATAGGGAAGGAAAGCGTTCGAGAAACCGGTAAGCGCCTCGAATTCGACATTGGCGGTCATGCCGCCGAATTCCGGCGAAAAGACGTTGCCCGACTGGTTGGCGCGGATGGTCGGCATCGGGTCCGGCCAGAAGCCCACATTCGAGAGGCGCGTCGGATCCCAGAGCGACTCGCTCATCACCATGATGACGTCGGCGTTGCGACCGGAGAAGAAGCTTGCAGGCACCCGGTCGGCTGGAATGTCCGCTATTGCGTCGCCGTTATAGCCCTCGGGCGCCGAGACATTGGCCATTGGCACGTTGAAGGCGAAGGCGAGCAGGAAGCCGTTATGGCGATAATTCTCCTGCTGGTCCCACATCATGGGGACGATGTTGAGCCGGTCGCGCAGATAGGAGTAGGAGGTTGCGTCCATCAGGGACAGAAAGGCACCGATCAAGGGCAGGGTGAGGATCAGGCGCGTCAGCTTGGAAAGGCCGGAGATGCGCGGAAAGCGCTTCCAGCTCACGGCGAACAGATAGACGAGAGCACTGAGCGCAGCGAGCGTGACGGCCAATATGCCGGCGGCCACGACCGGCTTCGCGGCCACCATGACCGGCAGGAGCTCGGCGATCTGGCGACCGAAAAGCAGATCGCTCGGATAGAGCGGATCGGAGAGAAAAAGCTGTTTCTGACCGGAGAAGAAGGCCGGAAGCAGCGCCAGCGGAATGACCACCAGCGCCGATTGATAGGCACGGCCGAACAGCGCGTCGCCTGCGAGCAGCAGCAGAAAGATCACGCCTGCTGCCACGAGACCGGGCCGGGCCGGCGAAAGCATGTAGTCGGGAATATCGGCCAGGCTGCCCCGGGCAAGCCATTCGCTGCAGATGATCGTGAGGATGGCCAGCAGCAGCGAATTCGCGACCGGCAAGAGAGCGCTTGCAACCTGCTGCCGGCCCACCTGAACGGCAGCGCCATTCCTGGCGGTCTTTGGCGAAACCGCCGGCTCTGAGCCAATCTCGACCACTTTGCTCTCCAGCTATTACGTCACGTTATCCAAACTTCACATAGCTGTCACATAACCGTCATGAATGCCAGATGAACTGACCGTTCAGGTGGTTTGTTCCCACAGGATGCGTTTGGCGCCGATCCATTCCCAAGATCGGCGTTCCGGATTGACGGCCGCATTGCGATTGTCACCGTCACGCGCTACACCTGCCGCATGAGCGATACACCCATTCGACCCGACATCCTGCGCATTGCGATTGCCCAACTCGATCCGACGGTCGGCGATGTCGCCGGCAATCTGGCAAAGGCGCGGGAGGCCCGTGCCGAGGCGGCCGCGCAAGGGGCCGACCTCCTGTTGCTGACCGAGTTGTTCATTTCCGGTTATCCGCCGGAAGACCTCGTGCTCAAGCCCGCCTTTCTCAAGGCGTGCCTGCATGCCGTAGAGCAGCTTGCCGCCGATACTGCGGATGGCGGGCCGGGCGTGATCGTCGGTTTTCCGCGACAGGGGGAGAAGGGCCGGCATAATTCGGCGGCAGTCCTCGACGGCGGCAGGATTCTCGGTCTTCGCGACAAGATCGACCTGCCCAACTACGGCGAGTTCGACGAGAAGCGGGTTTTCGTCGAGGGCGATATGCCGGGGCCGGTGAATTTCCGCGGGGTGCGGCTTGGAATCCCGATCTGCGAGGAGATCTGGAACGATCTTGGCATCTGCGAGACGCTGGCGGAGACGGGGGCTGAGATCCTGCTGGTGCCCAATGGTTCCCCCTATTATCGCGGCAAGGTGGACGTGCGCCATCAGGTAGCGCTGCGTCAGGTGATCGAAAGCGGACTGCCGCTGATCTTCGCCAATCAGGTCGGCGGGCAGGACGAATTGGTCTTCGACGGTGCGAGCTTCGCCTTTAACGTCGACAAGTCCCTGGCTTTCCAGATGAGCCAGTTCGAACCGACCTTGACCGTCACCACCTGGAAGCGGTCTGCCGATGGCTGGCGCTGCAGCGACGGGCCGATGTCGCATATTCCGGAGAAGGAAGAGGCAGACTATCGCGCCTGCATGCTGGGCTTCCGCGACTACGTCAACAAGAACGGCTTCAAAAGCGTCGTGCTCGGCCTTTCCGGCGGTATCGACTCGGCGCTCTGTGCGGCAATCGCGGTCGATGCGCTGGGCGAGGAGAGGGTGCGCACGGTGATGCTGCCTTATCGTTATACCTCGCAGGAATCGTTCACGGATGCGGAGGCCTGCGCAAAGGCGCTCGGCTGCCACTATGACATCGTGCCGATCGCAGAACCCGTCGAAGGTTTCCTGTCTGCGCTGTCGGACATGTTCGAGGGAACGGACAGTGGTATCACCGAGGAAAACCTACAGAGCCGTGCCCGCGGCACGATCCTGATGGCGATCTCCAACAAGTTCGGTTCGATGGTGGTGACTACAGGCAACAAGTCGGAGATGTCGGTCGGCTATGCCACGCTTTACGGCGATATGAACGGCGGGTTCAATCCGATCAAGGACCTCTACAAGATGCAGGTCTACGCTCTTTCCGGCTGGCGCAACGCCCATGTGCCGCCGGGCGGGCTTGGACCGTCGGGAGAGGTCATTCCTGCCAATATCCTGTCCAAGGCGCCGTCTGCGGAGCTTCGGCCGAACCAGACAGACCAGGATTCGCTGCCGCCTTATCCGGTGCTGGACGACATTCTCGAATGCCTCGTCGAAAAGGAGATGGGGGTTGAGGATATCGTGGCGCGCGGCCATGACGTCGCGACGGTGCACCGGGTGGAGCATCTGCTCTATCTCGCCGAATACAAGCGGCGACAGTCGGCCCCCGGCGTGAAGATCACCAAGAAGAACTTCGGCCGCGACCGGCGCTATCCGATCACCAACCGTTTCCGGGACCGCTGACGGCACGTCGGCGGCCTGGCTGGAGGGGACATGCGAAGCTCGCTCGAGATCTTCAATATCCGCACGCGCCGCCATCGCATCGTCTGGCAGACGGATCGGCTCATCGAGGCCCCGAACTGGTCGCCCGACGGCAGCTATCTGCTCATCAACAGCGACGGCCTGCTCTATCGACTGCCGCCCGACGGCAGCGAGGAGCCGCGGCAGATCGATACCGGCTTCGCGACCCGCTGCAACAACGACCACGGCATTTCGCCGGACGGCCGTTTCATCATGCTGTGCGACAAGGTCGAACATGGCAAGACGTGCATGTACATACTGCCGGCCGGAGGCGGGACACCGGTGCAGGTGACGGAGAACCTGCCGTCCTACTGGCACGGATGGTCGCCGGATGGGCGTTTCGTCAGCTATTGCGGCATCCGCGACCAGATCTTCGACATCTATACTATCTCGATCGAAGGCGGCGAGGAGAGGCGTCTGACCTTGGGCGAAGGGCGCAATGACGGTCCCGACTGGTCTGCCGACGGGGCGTGGATCTATTTCAACTCCAGCCGCACGGGCCTGATGCAGATCTGGCGGGTCAGTCCGGACGGGCGTGACCTGCAGCAGTTGACCCACGACAATTTCGGCAACTGGTTTCCGCATCCCTCGCCGAAGGGGGACAAGGTCGTGCTGCTCTCCTACGATCCCGATGTCTTCGATCATCCGCGCGATCTTTCCGTCCGCCTTCGCCTGATGGACATGGATGGCGGCAACCTTGAGACGCTGTTCGAGCTCTTCGGCGGTCAGGGTACGATCAATGTGCCGAACTGGTCGCCCGACGGAGACGAGTTCGCCTATGTCCGCTACTTTCCCGCAACCGCCTGAAGCCGTGTCGCAAACGACTGCTTGCATGGCTGCCTGCTTGCTGTAGAACCGTTTGTGTCAGGTGCCCGCGGACTGCCGCGGGAGAATCGGGAAGCCGGTGGAATTCCGGCACGTGCCCAACGCTGTGAGGTGGATGCTCAGCCGCTGGACCCCTTCGGGTCCGGACCACTGGCCGAAAGGCCGGGAAGGTCGTGCGGAGCAGATGAAGCCCAGTCAGAAGACCGGCCTGGCGGGATAGACTCGCCCTGCGTGGACGGCAGGCGGTTGCAGGCATTGTTGGGGATATGACGATGCGCAACGACGAACCTAACGATCATCTCGTAACGGCAGGCGCCTTTTCCGCCGAGGAGCGGGAGGCTGTATATCGTGCCATTCGCAGCCGCCGCGACGTACGCGACCAGTTCCTGCCGGAGCCCTTGCCGGACGAACTTGTCTGGCGCCTGCTGCAGGCGGCGCATGACGCGCCCTCGGTCGGTTTCATGCAGCCCTGGAATTTCCTGGTGGTGCGTGATGCGGCCCGGCGGGAAGCCGTCTGGCAGGCATTTTGCCGGGCCAATGGCGAGGCGGCGGCGATGTTTTCCGGAAAACAGCGCGAGACCTATCAGGCGCTGAAGCTCGAAGGTATTCGCAAGGCGCCGGTCGGCATCTGCGTGACCTGTGATCCGACCCGGGGCGGCCCGGTTATCCTGGGGCGGACACACAACCCGCAGATGGACAGCTATTCGACGGTCTGTGCCATCCAGAACCTTTGGCTTGCGGCCCGCGCCGAAGGCGTCGGTGTCGGCTGGGTCAGCATCTTCCATCAGGCCGACCTCAAATCCATCCTCTCGATACCCGATCATGTCGAGGTCATCGGTTGGTTCTGTCTCGGTTATGTCGACAGGCTGTTCGATCAGCCTGAATTGGCGGTGAGAGGCTGGAGGCAGAGGATTCCGCTGGAAGAGTTGGTGTTCGAGGAGGAATGGGGCGCTCGCCGCGACGGCGCCGCAAGCGGCTGACTCGGTCGTCGTGCAACGGGCGACTTGCTGGCGCGTTTCCAGTGAAAACGTAGTCACCTCAATACCTTATCCGTTTATTTTCAAGCTGTTCCGGAAGAAGGGCAAGTGCCGGTCTTGGCGGCATCGCTCTATTGCTGCGGCTGCGGTCCCGGCGCTGCCGGATGCCTCAGGTCGATCTTGCCCTGGTCGGGGGCAAGGAAGGCGGGGCCGACGCGGCGGATCCTGCTGTTTTCCGGATCGTAGGGGCGTTCGGCCGGTGTCGAGGACGCCTGTTGCGAGGGGGCGGTTACAGGGTCCCGAGGCTTTATCTCGATGATCGACGAGTTGTCGTTCGGAATGGTCCCTGCGGCTCCGTTTGCCCGCATCTTTTCGTAATAGGCCGAGAGATTGCAGCCGCAGGCCGCCTTTTCGCCGCTCGGGCGGTTCAGATAGGAAAACGCGGTCGGCAATTCCCGATAGGGTCTGCCTGTTTCGGCCGAGACCATGTCGGAACTCTCACCTGAAAGCATCGAATGATAGTAGAGCTCCGTTTCCACCCCCGGACACATCTGCTGGCAGGTATCGGCGTCCCGTCGGAAGTTCATCGGCGAGGTGTTGGACGAAATCGGGAAGAAACCGCCGTCGCAGGTGCGGACGCAGAGCGTGCGGAGGTTTCCCATGCCGGTGGCGCTCTCAAGCGCGGCGGTCATCCGGTCATCCGTTCCGTCTGACGACAGAGGTTCCGCACGCTCCTGCGGTTCCTCGTTGCAGCCGTTCGCATCGAGGGCGGCAAGAATGCGTGCCCTGGTTGCCTCGTCGGGGCCGCTGTTGCGCAGAGCTTCCAGCTTGCCGGCGAGATCGCGCTTGTTCTCTTCCATCCTGGCAAGAGCCGTTGACAGGTCCGAGCAGTCATTGCCGCCGTCGGAGCGGATGACCACGATCGCCGAGGTGTCGCAGCGCAGGCGGCGCATGTCCTGCCGGGTCTTGCGGATCTCGATATTCTGTCGGGCTATCGCACTGGAATACCGGCGGAATTCGCTACTGTTGGCGATGATCCTGCTGCCCGAGGCGAGTCCTTCCCGCAGTCTCTCGCAGACGTCCGAGGCCTGGACGGCAAGCGGCTGACAGGCCAGAAAGGCGGCGAATGCCAGCAGAAATCGTTTCTTGCCGCGCTGCAAATCGTGTCCCCGGTCAGCTCTGTTCCACTTCGGCTCATATCCGATGAGCCTATAGGTAATCTGACCATAATTAGCGAGTGACGAAGTGCCAACCGGGAACACTTATTTGTGTTAACGGGCCTTGTATCTGCGCCCGGGCCGTGCGTCAGGCCGCACGCGCGCGGTCGAGCGCATAGGCTTCCTCGAGAACGCGACCGTCGATGGCGGCGATGGCCTTCATGCCAGCCAGCATCTCCGTATCGATTTCCCATCCGACCGCAACGGCGAAGACCGAACCGATCCTCTGTGGCTCGCCGATGCGTTCGCCCGGGCATCCCATGCGCCGGAACATGCGTTCGAGGAAGACGTCCGTGACCGTGACGATGTGCGAGATGCTGGAAGCAAGGCAAAGTTCGCCCACCCCGCACATCAGTTCGGCGGCGGCCACGGTCACCTGGTTGGATGCTCGGTCCTGGGAAATTTCCGGCTCGATGCAGAAACGGCTGGATTCCCAGACCGAGGCGCTGCGGATCTCGGGTTCCCCGCCCAGAAGAATGGGAAAGGTGTCGTCCAGCATATTGGGGCCGAGGGTGGGCAGCAGCCGCAGCGAGCCGCGCAGGCGGCCCTCGGGCGAATAGGAGAGAACGTAGACCGGGTTGGCGTCGTCATAGTGGTCGATCTCCCAGTCGCCCTTCACAGAGACGTCCCATTTCAGCAGGTCGTGGAAGACCCGCTTGCGCAGGGTGTGCATCTCGGCGATCTCGGCCGAATGACTTTCGCGGTTTGCGGCGGTAATAATCCTAATCATGGCGCTTTCCTTCCATAGTTGGAGAGGAAAAAATGCCGTACCGCCTAGGAATTTAAACTGTCGGTAGTGACAGTGCAAAATTATGCAATTCTTGATTATTATTGCGGCCCCTGACTACGGGCTATGGGACGCTAGCTGTCCTTCGAGCCGGTAATCAGCCCGCGCCAGACGGCTTCCGCCACGGCCTGGGTATTGGTGGCGACGTTCAGTTTTCTTCGGGCATTGGACATGAAGAACCGCACGGTGCGCTCCGAAATGCCGAGGATCATCGCGGTTTCCCAATAACTCTTGCCGGCTGCCGCCCAGGTCAACGCTTCACGTTCGCGGGTCGTCAGCTGGTATTGTCGCCGGCCGGTCATCGAGCGGGGTGTCTGGCCATCGACGAGAGTGGCGTGGAAACGGGTCGCGAGGTCATGCAGGAAAGGATCGTTGTGGCGCCTGAAGCGTGCCCATTCCGTTTCCGGCATGTCCGCATTGACGGCCAGAAGGGCCGAGCGTCCCTCTCTTGCCACCAGAGGATAGACGGCGCCGCGCGGTGCGATGGCAAGCTCGGCGACAAGCTGCTGGAATGTTTCGAGACCAACGGTGTGCGTGGCGATCCAGGACCAGTCGAGCACCCCTATCGCGCCGAAGGCCTCCTGAACCGGTGGGCGGGTGATCCCTGCGGGCAGGGCGTTGACGGCGCGAACCGCAGCCGGCGCGAAAGTGTGGTGCAACCGGTGAAGCCTGGCCCCGGCCGGGGTTATGGACGCTTCGGCGTAGAGCAGATTGGCAAGGCCAAAGACCTTCTGTATCCTCTTGAAAAACTGTTGCGGTCGAACGCCCTTTTCACTCTCTAGCCAGTCCAGCAGGTCGAAATAGCCGCCCTGGTTCGTCATTCTGAAACCCTGAAATTACGTGGGTCGAGATTGGGCGGAGGGGTGGCCGTTGTCCAGCCGAATTTTAGGGGGCATTCATGGCGGGCAGCCGTGACCCGCGATCCCCGCCGCCGGGCGGCGGGGATATCATCATCTGCTTGTTCAAGGGCTTGTCTCAGCCGGGCTGTGACGCCTCGACCACGGCGAGTGCTGCCATGTTGACGACACCGCGCGAGGTGACCGAAGACGAGAGGATGTGAGCCGGAAGTGCCGCGCCGAGAAGGATCGGGCCGACATGCAGGGCATCCATCATCGTGCGCACGATACCGAGCGAGATGTTTGCTGCATCGAGATTGGGGAAAACCAGCAGGTTCGCTTCGCCGGTCAGCGTGCTGTTCGGCATGGCCCGCTTGCGCAGGCTTTCCGACAGCGCCGAACCGCCCTGCATTTCGCCGTCGACTTCCAGTTCCGGCGCCTGCTCGCGGATGAGTTTCAGGGCGTCGCGCATCTTGCGGGCGCTTTCGGAATCGCGTGAACCGAAATTGGAATGGGTGACGAGGGCTGCGCGTGGCGTGATGCCGAAGCGGCGGATTTCCTGTGCCGCGAGGATCGTCATTTCGGCGATTTCCGCGGCCGAGGGATTATAGGTCACGAAGGTGTCGGTGAAGAAGATCGCGCCGCGCTGGGAGATCAGCAGGCTGAGACCCGAGAAGGCGCACACGCCGGGCTTCTTGCCGATGATCTGATGGACATCGCGCAGATGGCGGTCGTAGCGGCCTTCAACGCCGCAGATCAGCGCATCGGCTTCGCCGCGCTTGACGGCAAGCGCTCCGATCACGGTGTTGTTGGTGCGCACGATGGTGCGGGCGGCTTCCGGGTTGATGCCCTCGCGGCCGACAAGGGCAAAATAGTCGTCGACATAGTCGCGGTAGCGCGGATCGTCTTCGGGATTGACGAGGTCGAAATCGACGCCAGGGCGGATACGCAGGCCGAAGCGGTTGAGGCGGGTTTCGATGATCTGGGGGCGGCCGATCAGGATGGGCCGTCCGGTGCCTTCCTCGAGAAGCACCTGGGCCGCGCGCAGCACGCGTTCGTCTTCGCCTTCCGCGAAGATGACCCGTTTCTGGGTTGCCTTCTTCGCCGCGGTAAAGATCGGCTTCATGACGAAGCCGGAGCGGAAGACGAATCGGTTCAACTGGTCGAGATAACTGTCGAAGTCCACGATCGGGCGCTTCGCCACGCCGCTTTCGGCGGCAGCGCGCGCCACGGCCGGCGCAATTCGCAGGATGAGCCGTGGGTCGAAGGGGGACGGGATCAGATAGTTCGGGCCGAAGGTCGGGGTTTCGCCCGTATAGGCGCGGGCCGCGACCTCGGAGACTTCTTCGCGCGCCAAAGCCGCGATGGCGCGCACGGCGGCCATCTTCATCTCTTCGTTGATGGTGGTCGCGCCGCAATCGAGCGCGCCGCGGAAGATATAGGGGAAGCAGAGGACGTTGTTGACCTGGTTGGGGAAGTCGGAGCGTCCTGTGCAGATCATCGCGTCCGGGCGGGCTTCCCGTGCGAGATCCGGCATGATCTCCGGCGTCGGATTGGCCAGCGCCATAATCAGCGGCTTTTCGGCCATTTTCTCCAGGAGTTCCGGTTTCAGCACGCCGGCGGCGGAAAGCCCGAGGAAGACATCTGCGCCATCGATGGACTCGGCCAGGACGCGCTTGTCGGTTTCCTGTGCATAGACCGATTTCCAGCGGTCCATCAGCACCTCGCGGCCGACATAGACCAGGCCTTCGACGTCGTGGACCCAGATGTTCTCGCGGCGCGCACCAAGCGTCACCAGCAGGTTGAGGCAGGCCAGTGCGGCGGCGCCTGCGCCGGAGGCGACGATCTTCACCTCGTCGATCTTCTTGCCCGCCAGTTCCAGACCGTTCAGGATGGCGGCGGCGACAATGATCGCCGTGCCGTGCTGGTCGTCGTGGAAGACCGGGATGTTCATCTTTTCGCGAAGCTGGGCTTCCACCTCGAAGCATTCCGGGGCCTTGATGTCCTCAAGGTTGATGCCGCCGAAGGTCGGCTCCAGTGCCGAAACCGTCGACACCATGGTGTCCACACTTGCGGCGTCGATTTCGATGTCGAAGACGTCTATGCCGGCGAACTTCTTGAAAAGAACCGCTTTTCCCTCCATGACCGGCTTGGAGGCCAGCGGGCCGATATTGCCGAGACCGAGCACGGCGGTACCGTTGGAGATGACGGCGACGAGATTGCCGCGGGCGGTGTAGTCGGCAGCGGTCTCAGGTTCGTCGCGGATCGCAAGGCAGGGAGCGGCCACACCCGGGGAATAGGCGAGCGCCAGGTCGCGCTGGTTGCCCAGCGGCTTGGTCGCCTGAATCTCGAGCTTCCCGGGACGGGGATAGCGGTGATAAAACAGGGCCTGTTCATCGAGATCCGCCGTTGCGGTCGTCGGCTGCGGCTTGTTCTTTTCGGGAGCGTTCATCGGGTCCATCGGCATCGTCGTTTCAGGTTATCGAAATCCCTGAATACACCAATTGGCTTCCGGTGGAAGTCCCATTCGGTTCCTATCGCAACCGCATTGCCGACAGTGCACCGGCGATGGCCGGACGGCGGACCCGATCCGGCCATCGCGGCGCTTTGCCGGACCTGCATCGGCCGGTCCGACATGCGCCATCGGAGGCATGGCGTTCGCCAGTGGCGGTGGCGAAAACCGATGATCCGAGGGGCGGGTATCAGACTGACGGCGTGATGACCGGCGGCAGCGAGGTGGGACCGATGCCGTATTTCGATTTACCGGACGGGGTGCTGCCTGTGGTTTCGCTTGTGGTCTGTGCGCAGGCCGCGAGTGTCATGACCAGGCCCAGTGCGACGATCAGTTTCTTCACGGATTTTCTCCTTGTCGGGCCTTTTTCGGGAGAACGATTCTCATGACCCGGGATGAGATGTTGATGTGTAATCAGTTCCGGTCTATATTGAACACGAATGTTCAAAAGTCAACACGAGCGTCTATTTGACGCAGGCGGCATGAACGGGGCTGCCCTAAGGAGTTCAATGTGGTATCGCCCAAAGAGAATCCGGTATTCCGTCGGTTGGCCATTGTCGCCCGTCCAGGGGCGAGGAAGGAAGGCGAAGGCTTTCCGGGGGTGATATGAGACCGGTTGTCTCTCAATTGCGATATGAAAAGGTTTCAGGCGGATTCTGTTGCCGGAATGATCGTCGGATGAAGCATGTCCGGCCGGCGGCCATGGAGGGTTCCTTCACGTGACAAATGTAAAATGCCGTATCTATGACGCCGCGATGCGGCTTTTTTCCCGAAAAGGGTCCGATCGTGTGACGATCAGCGACCTTGCGGAAGAGGCGGGCGTTGCCCGCGGGACGGTTTACAACACCATACCAGATCCCGGCATGTTGTTCGAGCAGATCGCCGGCGACCTGGCGGATGAAATGCTGCTCAAGGTGCGCGCCACCTTGGAAACGATAAGCGATCCTCCCCTGCGGCTGGCCTGCGGCATCCGGCTTTTCATTCGCAGGTCGCACGAGGAGCCGCAATGGGGCCGTTTCATGGTTCATTTCGGCTTCAGCAACCGGACGCTTCAGGGGCTTCTTGCGGGGACCTCGGGCGAGGATCTCAGGTCGGGGATCGAGAACGGCCGTTATACGATCCCGCCGGAGCAGGCCAATTCCGCGCTGGCGATCATTGGCGGCGCGACGCTTTCCGGGATGATGCTGGTGCAGGAGGGTTACAAGACCTGGCGCGATGCCGGCAGCGAGGTCGCCGAACTCGCTCTCGTGTCGCTCGGGGTGGAGCGCGGGGAGGCGGGGCGCATGTCCCGGCATCGGCTGCCGGAACTCATCTGACGGCAGCTTCTCGTCGCACCTTCCTCCCCAGAAGCCGACCGGGCAGGGTATTTTGCCCGGTTTTGTGCGGTCCCCTGTCGCATATCCCCAACATGTCATCATCCTGAAACACGAGTCTGGTTTGAGCCAGTTCATGATTTCATGAGGCGAGATCCAGAGGATGGCGACCGTGAGTGGGCAGACGGAAACGCGGCATTTCAGAACCCTTTTCATTTCCGACGTGCATCTGGGTTCAAAGGCGGCGAAGACCGATTTTCTTCTCGATTTCTTGCGGCAGCATGAGGCCGACACGATATTTCTCGTCGGCGATATCGTCGATGGCTGGCGGCTGAAGCGGAGCTGGTACTGGCCGCAGGACTGCAACGACGTCGTGCAGAAGCTGCTGCGCAAGGCGCGCAAGGGAACCCGTATCGTCTATATTCCCGGCAACCATGACGAATTCCTGCGGGGTTTCCCGGGCACCCATTTCGGCGGCATCGAGGTCGCCGAGCGCATGATCCATGAAACCGCCGACGGCAAGAAATATCTTGTCCTGCACGGGGACGAGTTCGACGTCGTGGTGCGCAACGCGCGGCTTCTCGCCTATCTCGGCGACTGGGCCTATGACACCGCCATCGCGATCAATGTGGTGCTCGCCGGACTCCGGCGCCGGCTTGGGATGCCCTACTGGTCGTTTTCCTCTTGGGCCAAGCAGCAGGTAAAGCAGGCCGTCAACTTCATCGGCGAGTTCCAGCGCGTGGTGGCCGAGGAAGCCCGTCGAAACGAGGTCGACGGGGTGATCTGCGGCCATATCCACCATGCCATCATGGAGGATATCGACGGTATCCATTACATCAACACGGGCGACTGGGTGGAAAGCTGCACCGCCATTGCCGAGCATCCGGATGGCCGCTTCGAGCTGATTTCCTGGGGGCATCTCGTGGGCGCGGCCAAGCCCGCCAAGCAGCTTGTCATGGCGCCGGTTCCGCTCGCTCTCGCGCCGGTCAAGCAGGATACCGGCGAGGATGTCCGCGCCGCGTGAGGACGTTTGCCGTCCGGTCGGCGGAATGACCGGTTTTTGTTGTGGTTTTGCTGCACCTAACAATCTTTAACTCCGGTTAAGGATTTCATCCTCGTGCGGTCCGGCTATACTGCGAGGAATCGTATTTCGCGCAGGCGGCCGTCACCGGCGAGTGCGCATGGCCAAAGCGTAGAAGTCGTCGGGACAGTGAAGCCGGTTCATCCAGAAAGCGCGTCGATCGAGATACACGACCTGCCCGATCGGGCAGGACGGCGGGTCGAGTTGCGTGGGGTCTGGCGCAACAACAGCCTCGGTGCGATGCTGCACGATGCGGGCCGCCTGGCTGACGGCGAGGCCGGCATCGTCGAAATCGATCTCTCGCGCATTTCGGCAATGGATACCGCCGGTGCGTGGCTGATCCGTCGCTTCCTTGCCAAGCAGAAGGCTGAAGGGGTTTCCGTCGCGGTGACCGGCGGCACCGAAGCCATGCGGGAACTCATTTCCGCCATGCCGGAAAAGGTCAACTCCCCGGGCAAGGGTGAGGCCAGGGGGCCTCTCTTCCAGCGCTTTTTCGCGCCGATCGGCGAGACGGTGGTTGAGCTCTGGCAGGACTTCGTCGCCATGATGTTCGTTCTGGGTTCGGCGGTGCGCGGCGCCCAGACCAAGCTTGGCCGGGGTAGCGGCGTTTCGCCGGCGTCCGTGGTGAACCAGCTCGACCACATGGGTGTTAGGGCCGTTCCCATCATCGTGCTCATGTCCTTCCTGATCGGGGCGATCATTGCCCAGCAGGGTGCCTTCCAGCTTCGCTATTTCGGGGCGGAAGTCTTTGTCGTCGACCTCGTCGGCATCCTGCAACTGCGGGAAATCGGCGTATTGCTGACCGCGATCATGATCGCCGGCCGGTCGGGCAGCGCGATCACCGCCGAAATCGGCTCGATGAAGATGCGCGAGGAAATCGACGCGCTGAAGGTCATTGGCCTCAATCCGATCGGGGTCCTGGTATTTCCGCGGCTGGTGGCGCTGACCATCGCCCTACCGCTTCTGACCATCGTTGCCAACTTCGCGGCCCTTTACGGGGCGGCACTCGTCGCCTGGGCCTATTCCGATATCACCTTCGATGTCTTCACCGGCCGCCTGCACGATGCGGTCGACTATTCGACCATAGCTTCGGGCATGATCAAGGCGCCTTTCATGGCGCTCATCATCGGCATCGTGTCGGCGGTCGAAGGCATGAAGGTGGGGGGCAGTGCGGAATCGCTCGGGCAGCACGTCACCGCGTCGGTGGTCAAATCGATCTTCGTCGTCATCCTCGTGGACGGGCTTTTCGCCATGTTCTACGCCGCAATCGACTTCTGAGGAGGGGTAATGGCTGACAGACCCTCCGGCAGGCAGAAGCGCGAGGCGGTGCTTTCCGTACGCGACCTGACGGTCGCCTTCGGGGAGAAGGTCGTGCTCGACCATCTCAATCTTGACATCTATCGCGGTGAAATCCTCGGTTTCGTTGGCGCCTCCGGCGCCGGCAAGTCGGTGCTGATGCGCACGGTGCTGCGGCTCTTGCCACGGCGTTCCGGCTCGATCGAAATTCTCGGCGCCGATTATGACAAGGTATCCGAGGCCGAGCGGATGATGCTCGATACCCGGCTTGGCGTGCTTTTCCAGCACGGCGCCCTGTTCTCGGCGCTGACCGTCAAGGAAAACATCCAGCTTCCGATGCGCGAATATCTCGATCTGCCGAAATGGCTGATGGACGAACTCGCCTATCTGAAGATCGAGCTGGTGGGACTGGACCCTGATGCGGCGGACAAATATCCGTCCGAGCTTTCCGGCGGCATGATTAAGCGCGCTGCCCTTGCGCGAGCGCTTGCGCTCGATCCGGATCTCGTCTTCCTGGACGAGCCGACGTCGGGGCTCGATCCGATCGGTGCCGCGGAATTCGACGAATTGATCGCGCGGTTGCGCGACACGCTCGGTCTTACCGTCTACATGGTGACGCATGACCTCGACAGCCTGTTTTCCGTCTGCGACCGCATCGCGGTGCTGGGACAGAAGCGGGTCTTGGTCGAAGGAAGCTTAGACGATATGCTCGCCTGCGACGATGCATGGGTGAGGTCGTATTTCAGGGGCAAGCGCGCCCGTTCCATTGAGAGGCCGGCAGCTCCGGCGCAAAATCCGGTGAGTGACTGACCTATGGAAACCAAAGCCAATTACGCCATCGTCGGTTTTTTCACGGTGCTCGTCATCGCGGCGGCATTCGGTTTCGTCTACTGGATGGCGGAATACGGTCGCGGCGGCCCGGTCGCGCCGCTTGCCATCCGCATTCCCGGCTCCGCAAACGGCCTGAGCATAGGCTCACCGGTGAGGTTCAACGGTATCGCCGTCGGCTCGGTGCGCAATCTCTACATCGACAAGCAGGACCCACAGTTCTCCATTGCCTTTACCGAAGTGCGTGCGGACGCGCCCGTTACCACCTCCACGAAAGCCGTCCTGGAAATCCAGGGGCTGACGGGGGCCGCCTATATCGAGCTTTCCGGTGGTAATGCGGCAGACGAAAACATCCTGGCCAAGGCGATCTCGACCGGCGAGCCGGCCGTCATCATCGCGGACCAATCGAGCGTGACCAACCTGCTTGCGACCGCCGACAAGATCCTGCAGCGGGCGAACAGCGCAATCGGCGAGTTGCAGGGCTTTATCGAGGATTCGAGGACGCCGCTCACCAATACGGTGAAGAATGCGGAGACCTTCTCCAAGGCTCTCGCGGACAATGCCGATGGCATCGACAAGTTCCTGGAGAGCGTCAGCGCGCTGTCTGAATCCGTCTCGGGTCTTTCCGGACGGCTCGACTCGACCCTTGCGGCGGCCGAGGATCTGTTCCGGTCGCTCAATTCCGAAAAGATCGACAAGATCCTGACCAATACGCAGGAGGCGACCGCGAATTTCGCAGACGCCTCCAAGAAGATCGCGCCGGCCATCGACGGTTTCCGCGAGACCGCCTCCACCTTCCAACAGTTCGGCGTGCATGCAGACGAGACCCTCACGAAGGTCACCAAGCTCATCGATGCGGTGGACAGCCAGAAGGTCGGCCGCGTTGTCGACGACGTTTCCGTTGCCGCCGCCGATGCGCGAACCGCCGTTGCGGGGTTCAAGGATCTCAGCCAGAGCGTCACCAACCGGCGCCAGGATATCGATCAGGCGATCACCGATTTCACCCAGCTTGCCAACAAGCTGAACAACGCTTCCGAGCGGGTGGATGGCATTCTGAAGAAGGTCGACGGCATTCTCGGCTCGGACGACACCAACTCCCTGACGGTCGAGGCGCGCAAGACACTGGAATCCATTCGTGTCATGGCCGAGAACCTGAATGCCAGGATCGGTCCGATCGCCGACAACCTGACACGGTTCTCTGGCGGCGGTCTGAGGGATATCCAGTCGCTCGTCACGGATACGCGGCAGACCATGCGCGATCTCAACGATGCGATCACCAACTTCGACCGCGACCCGCAGCGGTTGATTTTCGGCGGCGAAACCGTCAAGCAGTATGACGGACGGACTCGGCGGTGAATGATGATCGAAGGCCGAAAGGACAGGGCTGACATGAAAGTAGGCGGTTTGCTGGCGCGTCGACGGATCGGGCTTCTTGCGGCGATCGTCATGCCACTTGCTTTGAGCGGGCTCAGTGCCTGCAGCTCGGCTCCGAAGAACGATACCTTCGATCTCTCAGCCTCGCCGGCGGTCGAAACCACGGCTTCCGCCCGTAACCGGCAGCTTCTGATCGCCGATCCTTCGGCCCTGAAAGCGGTTGACAGCGAACAGGTGCTGGTCCGGGTCTCCGGGTCAGAAATCCGTTACCTCTCGAATGCCCAGTGGAGCGACAAGCTGAGCCGGATGGTGCAGTCGAAGCTTGTGGAAGCGTTCGAGAACACCGGCAAACTCGGTGGTGTCGGCAAGCCGGGGCAGGGGTTGGCGATCGATTACCAGCTGATTACCGATATTCGCGCCTTCGAGATCGATACCAGCGGCAGCGACCGCGCGGTGGTCGAGATTTCGGCCAAGCTGCTCAACGACCGCAACGGCACCGTGAAGGCGCAACGTGCCTTCAGCGCTTCCGTACCGACCGGCGGCTCGACCAACGAGGTCTATATCCGGGCGATGGACCGTGCCTTCGGTCAGGTGACCGCGGAAATCGTTGCCTGGACGATGACGCAGCTTTGATCGCCTGCAACCGGCCTTCGGTGATGACAAGACAGGGCTGATAAGGGTTTGGCTGAGCCGGCTCAAGGCCATCCAGAGATCTCTATCGATAAGAAAAGCCCCCGGAGTTATCGGCTCCGGGGGCTTTTCCTTGTTTTCTGCGGTGCTTGGTCTTCTGCGGTGCTTGCGGCTCAGTTGAAGCGGCCGGCAGCGTGGGCGAGCATGGTGTAGACCTTGCCCGTGTCCGACGTCAGGTAGGACTGCGTGACGCTCTTGTCGCGGTCGGTGCGGGCGACGTCGGCGAGCAGCTTTTCGAAGTCGTTGATGTAACGGTCGACAGCGGTGCGGAACTCCGGCTCGCGCTCGTATTTGCGCTTGATTTCGTCGAAGGTCTGCTGGCCCTTCAGCGTATAGAGGCGACGGGTGAAGACATCGCGCTCGCCGCGCTGATAGCGCCGCCAGAGTTCGACCGAGGCATCGTGGTCGATGGCGCGGGCGATATCGACCGAAAGCGAGTTCAGCGATTCCACCATATGACGCGGATTGCGGGTGTCGGCCTGCCGCTGTTGTGCGGGCTGCTGTTCCGCGGGGCGAGGTGCCGCAGGACGGGCAGGCTGGGGGGCTGCCATTTCCTGTTCCTCGTCGCGCGAGGCGCCGCGCAGCAGGTCGCTGATCCAGCCGCCGGTTTCCTGGCGGGGGGCCGGGGCCGGAGCCGAGGCGGGAACCGGGGCAGCAGTGACGTTCAGGCTGCCGCGCAGGCCGAGCGGTTCGCTGGCGCGTGTTTGCACGGGTGCCGGAGCAGGAGCCGGTTGCGGGGCAGGTGCAGGCGCCGGAGCGGCCCTGCGCGGCTGTTCAGCCGGGCGGGCGTCGGCCAGGCGGCGCGCGACCGGTTCGGAGATTTCCAGCGACTGGGTCGAACGGCCGACAAGCTGGGAAATGTCCTGCAATGCCTTGATCTGCTCGGAAACCGCGCGACGCATGGCGGCGGCGCTTTCCTTGGCTTCCTCCGGAAGGTCGAAGGCGCCGCGTTTCAGCTCGCTGCGGGTCAGGTCGAGTTCCTTGCGGATGTCCTGGGCGGAGCGGCGGATTTCGTCGGTGGCGCCGGCAAAGCGGCTGACGGCCTCCTCGACTGCCTGCCGCAGGGCTTCGCGCAGATGGTTTGCCGCGCCATCCGACTTGCGGCCGGCCTCGCCGAGCAGCCTGTCCACATCGGAAAGCGATGCGGAGAGGCCTCCGCGCAGACGGTCGGCGAGATCGGCGGAGCGCTTCTCTGCTTCCGAGAGGGTCTTCTCGATCGAGTGGTTGGCTTCCTCACCGGCGGAAAGCAGCGCGTTGCGCATGCTGCCGGCCGTCGCCTGAGCCTGTTTTTCGGTCTCCGAAAGGATCTTGCCGATATCGGCAAACGACGTCTGGATGCCCTGCCGGAGATTTCCGGCCACCTGACCCGAGCGCTGTTCGGCGCGCTCGAAGGCAGATTCGACCATGTTGGTCAGGCCGCGCATGGTCGTTTCGATTTCTTCGGAGCGCTTGACCAGACCCACGGCGAGATCGCGCAGCGCCTGCTGCCGGTCTTCCAGCGTTCCGACGAGATTGGACTGGGCTGCCGACAGGAGGTCGGAGGCTTGGCCGAGAACCTTCGAATGGTCGCTGAAACGGCCGACGATGGCGGTGACCTGCGACAGCGTATCGTCGGAGATCGACGACAGGCGTTCGAGCTTGCCGTCAAGTAGCCGGCTGGAGGTGGAAAGGAGGTCGGCGGCTTTGGACGATGCTTCGGTGAAGCGTTCCGTCGTCTGGCCAAGCTGGCTGTCGGCTGCGGCGATGTTGGTGGCCACCTGTTCGATCATGCCGGCGAGGTTCGAATTGCTTTCGCCGAGACGCTGGATCAGGCGGCCAGCGCTTTCGGCAATGCTGCTCTCGGCGGTGCCAAGAGCCTCTACAGCCTTCTCCGCGCGTTCGCTGATCGCCGCCACGACGGCCTGGTTTTCGGAGCGCAGGCGCTCGGCGCTGAGACGTGCGGCCTCGGTGATGCGTTCCGCCGCAACGCGGCCGGTCTCGGCATATTCCGCGATGACCGGCGTCGCCTTCTCGTCGATCAGGCGCGACAGCTCGGCCGAACGGCCGGCGAGCATCGAGTTGAGTTCGCGGGTGCGTTCGTCGAGCACGGCGCGGATCGAGTTGCCGCGCGCTTCCAGTGCCTTGTCGACCGTATCCATGGTCTCAGCCAGTTCCGCGGTATTGCCGCTCAGGGCTTCGCGGATCGCTGCGGCGCGCGCTTCGAGCGTGTTGCCGGCTTCCGAGAGCGTGCCGGTCAGCGCCTGGATCTGGCTGCCGACGAGGGTTTCCGCCTCGGCCACCTTGTTTGCAATGATGTCACCGGCTTCGGAGAAGGTCTGGGCGACCGATGCGGCCTGGCCGGCAAGGCGGCTCTGGGTCTCTGCAATGCGCTTTGCCAGATCCTCGGACCGCTCTTCGACGGCGCGGCTCAGCTCGGCGCTGCGCTCGCCGATCCGTTCAGCAAATTGCTGGCCGCTCTGGTTGAGCAGATCGACCGAGCGCTGCGCTTCCGTATCGAGTTCGCGGGCGGCATCGGCCACGGCGCTGCGCAGCGTCGATGCAAGGCCGGCCGCCTTGCCCTCGATGGTGCGATTGACATTGTCGAGGCCGATATTGAGCGCGCGGTCCATGGTGGAGAGACGCTCGTCGATTTGGGCGGTGCGGCCCTCGAAGGTCTGGGCGACGCGATTGGTGCCTTCCTCGAGGATGCGCGAGACGCGTTCGGCGGTTTCGGCGCCCACCTTCTCGATATCGGAGACCTTTTCGGCCAGCTTCGCGGCGAAAATCTCGCCGGCATCGCCGACGCGGGTATCGACGCCGTCGAGGCCGTTGCGGATACGGTCTTCCAGGGTGCCGAGGCTCGTTTCGATGCGCGCGCTGGTCTCGTCGATCCTTGCGCTCATGCCGCCGACCGACTGCTCGACTCGGCCGGAGAAGTCCTCTGCCGTGCGGGTGATTTCACCGGCGGCGTCGCCGATGCGGCTGACCAGCGATTCAGCGGTGCCACGCAGGCGCTCGTCGAGCGCCTTGCCGCTTTCGTCGATCGTGCGCCGAAGCGCTTCCTCGCGCTGCTCGAGAGTCATCTCGAGCATGCCGGCGCTGGCTGCGAGCGATGCACCCATGGAGGTGCCGTGTTCGGTCAGCGTGGTTTCCAGCTGGCTGCGTGCGTCATTGAGGGCCAGATTGATGGCGTTGCTGCGGTCATCGAGCGTCGAACGGATACGCTCATGGGTGTCGGAGAGCTTGTCATCGATCTCGGAAATGCCCGACGAGAGTGTCTGACCGATGCGGCCCGAACCTTCGCTGAGGGTCTTTTCGATCTGGCTGCCTGCGTCCTCAAGGGTGGAGGTAAGGTAGGACGTGTGGCTTGCGAGCGCCATGTCGAGCTGCTGCTGCGTATCGCCATAAACATTGCGGATCATCTCCGCCTTGTCGGCGAAGGTGGATTCGAGGCGTCGGTCGGCTTCGGCAACCGTTTCGACGATTGCGTTGGTGCGCCGGTCGAGCGCTTCCGCAAGACGGGTTTCGGTCCCGGTGACGGCGTCTACGAGCGCCGAAGCGCGGCCGTCGAGGGTTTCGTCGAGGCGCGTCTGTCCCTCGGACAGGGCAAGGGCGATCTCACGGCTTCGGGTCTCCAGCGTCTCGTCAAGGCTCGCCTTGAGCTCCGACATGGACTGAGCGATCTCGCGGGTACGGGTTTCGAGCGTTTCGGCGAGCTGGTCGTGATTGAGCGAGAGGGCAAGGCCGATGGCTTCGGCGCGGCCGTCGACGGTCTCGTCGAGGCGCGCATGTCCTTCGGCGAGGGTCTTAGCGATTTCGCGGTTGCGGGCTTCCAGCGTTTCGGCGAGCTGGTCGTGATTGAGCGAGAGGGCAAGGCCGATGGCTTCGGCGCGGCCGTCGAAGGTCTCGTCGAGGCGCGCATGTCCTTCGGCGAGGGTCTTTGCGATTTCGCGGTTGCGGGCTTCCAGCGTTTCGGCGATCTGGTCGTGATTGAGCGAGAGGGCAAGGCCGATGGCTTCGGCGCGGCCGTCGAAGGTCTCGTCCAGGCGCGCATGTCCTTCGGCGAGCGTCTGCGCGATCTCCCGGTTGCGGGCTTCCAGCGTTTCGGCGATCTGGTCGTGATTGAGCGAGAGGGCAAGGCCGATGGCGTCGGCGCGGCCGTCGAACGTCTCGTCCAGGCGCGCATGTCCCTCCGCGAGCGTCTGCGCGATCTCGCGGGTGCGGGCTTCGAGCGTTTCGGCGATCAGGTCGTGATTGAGCGAGAGGGCAAGGCCGATGGCGTCGGCGCGGCCGTCGAACGTCTCGTCCAGGCGCGCATGTCCCTCCGCGAGCGTCTGCGCGATCTCGCGGGTGCGGGCTTCCAGCGTTTCGGCGATCTGGTCGTGATTGAGCGAAATGGCAAGGCCGATGGCTTCGGCGCGACCGTCGACGGTCTCGTCCAGGCGCGCCTGGGCTTCGGCGAGCGTCTGCGCGATCTCCCGGTTGCGGGCTTCCAGCGTTTCGGCGATCTGGTCGTGATTGAGCGAGAGGGCAAGGCCGATGGCTTCGGCGCGACCGTCGAAGGTCTCGTCCAGGCGCGCCTGGGCTTCGGCGAGCGTCTGCGCGATTTCGCGGCTCTTGGTATCAAGCGTTTCGGCAAAGCGATCATGATTGCCGGAAAGGGCGTTGACGATCGTTTCGGCACGGCTCGTAAGGGTTTCCTCGAAGCGCGACTGATTGTCGGCAAGCGCGTTGTAAAGTGCGCCGCCACGCTCTTCCATGACGGAGTCGATACGACGCTGCGCGTTCTCCAGGCTTTCCGTGAGCGCCTGGGCGCGGGCCGACATGGCGTCCGCGATTTCCTGCGCGCGGTTGGCCAGCGCCGAGTCGATCAGCTCCTGACCGGTGCCGACTGCGGTTGCGAGCGCAAAAGATTGGTCGGTGAGCGTCGAGCCCAGGCGATCGATGCTGGAGTTCAGAATACCGTCGATCGCCTCGGAGCCGCCGCTGATCGTTTCGTTGATGCGGGCGAGGCTTTCCATGAGCTTGCTGTCGAGCGAGCCGGCGCGCTGGTCGAAGGCGCTGGCGAATTCCGCCACGCGCTCGTCGAAGACGGTGTTGACCTGGCCGATGGTGGCCTGGAGACGGTCTTCGAAGAGGCCGGAACGCAGGTCGAGATCGACGATCGCATCGTCGACGCTGGACTGCAGGCTCTGGCGGAAGGTCTGGCCCTTCTCGTCGAGGCTCGCATTGAGCTTGGCCAGCGCTTCGCCGAGCGAATTGGTGATGCCCTGTTCGCCGGTGGTCAGCTTCTCGGCAATCTCGCGGGTTCTTTCGACCAGCGTTTCATTGAGCTGGCGTGCGCGCTCGCTCAGCGCCGCGTTGAGCTTTTCGGTATTGGCGTCGAGCGTGGAGGCGCGGGTCTCGAATTCACCGAGGAGTTCGCGGCCGCGCTCGGCCAGCGTTCCGGTGAGCTGGTTGAGGCGTGTATCGAATTCGCTGGCGAGCGAAATGCCCGAGGCGCTCAGCGTCTGGACGAGATTTTCGGTCTTTGCCGTGAGCAGCGAGCCAATGGCGCTGGCCGCCGCGTCGGATTTCTCCATCAGGGCTGCCGCGCGGGTGTCGATCAGCGAGGCGAAGGCTTCGCCGGAGGTCGCCAGACGCACGGAAATCTCTTCCGTCGCGAGCGAGAGTTCCTCCTTCAGCTGCTCGTGGGCGCCGACGATGGAAGTGCGGATGCGCTCGGCGTGGTTGACGATTGCGTCGCGTTCGGAGCCGAGTTCGTGGACGAGGCCGCGCACGCGCAGTTCGTTGTCCGTATAGCTGCGTTCGAGCGCGGTCACTTCGGAATGGACGAGGGTTTCGAGTTCGGTCGCGCGGGCGATCGTGCGCTCGATGCCTTCATTCATGGCCGAGACTTCGCGACGGACAGCCTGTCCGACGGTCATGATGCGTTCGGAGGCGATGGTTTCCGGCTCTGCAAGGCGCAGGGCGACTTCCGCCATGGAGCGCGCGGCGTTGCGCAGGTCGTGGGCGCGGGCCATCATGATGGCGAATGCAAAGAAGAGCAGGACCGGGATGACGGTGCCGATCGCGATGGCGACCACGCCGGGCATTGCCACGACATCGGCCACTGTCGCCGCCTGCCAGATCTGGTTGCCGTAAAGGAGCTGGGAGAGGCCGATCGCGCCGAGCACCCAGAGCACCGAGACGATGGCGGCGTTACGGATGGCCGAGCGCATCGAAGCGCCTTCCAGCGACTTCATGATCGCGGCGGGGCTGCGGCGGGAGGCATCGTTGGCCGGTTCGAAAGCGGGCGCCTTGGGCGCGGGCTCGGGAGCGAGTTCGCCGGCACGTTGTGCCCGTCGTTCCGCCTGTTTCTGTTGTGCAGCAGTCGGGCGGGAGGTATGGGACTCGGACACTTTGGCCTCCGGTGCGTGTGGCGCCGGTCGAGTTTTCGACGCGGGCTTTTCTTCTTCGTCGAAGTCGATCCTCAGAGCCGCCTCGAGTGCCTGGAACGCGCTGTCGTCAATCGACTCGACCGTCTTGTTGTTCGCCATAGGGTTACGCCTCGTTACCGCCTACTCGGCCGGTTTCTGCCTTGCTCCCTCAGCCGCCTGCAATAGGGGCGCGGCATTGACCGCCTTACTCAGGGATTGCCGTTCTGCCGCCACGCCAGAGGGAAATCCCATTGGATTACAATGGCCGGACAGTGCTTTTCTTCAGCACATAATGACAATTCCTTATCATCTTCCGACCAACGGGCAAAGGTTTACACCCTTCACCCATATGAGCGTATCGTAGTGACACATTCGCGGATGCGTTACAATTAATCGCCCTGTCATTCCTAACGGGGCATATCGGTTGTTAACAGCATTTAAACTAATTTAGAGAGGGAAAAACCATTTGAGACAAATGTTTAACGGTTGTTAACCATGTCTCGAGGTTTTCGCCCAAAATGGGCCTGAATTTAACCGGATAGGCACGCCGCCATGAAAAACATCATGGCACCCAATAAAGATAAAAAAAGGAAATTGGCATGGCAGCGCTGAATATCGCGTTTGAAGCCCCCGAAAATTCCGGCGGGCGTTGCCCCTCCCAGAACCGCCCGATCGACCTCGTATACCTCGCCAAGCAGACCAAGGGCGACAAGGCGCTCGAAATGGAAGTGCTGCAGATGTTCGCCCGCCAGGCGCGGGGTTGCCTGCAGGCTTTCGGCAATCCGGCAAGTTCCGAAACCCGCGAGGCGATCGCCCGCAGGCTGAAGAACGCCGCCAATGCGGTCGGCGCACATGCGGTCGCTGCAGCGGCTGCCGACGTTGAAACCCGCGCCGAGGAGCCTGCCGCAATCGCTGCCGTCGCGGCTGCGGTCGTCGAAGCCGAAAACTTCATCTGCAAGCTCTGCCGTTAAAGGTTCGGCAGCGGTCGAACGCCACTTGCGTTCGCCGCTTGCATACAGCTTGCGGCGCGATGCTTTCCCGGTGGCGCCGCAATGCAACATGCACTCTCCCGCGAAATGTTGACTGACAGGGAGAATTGGTGGATGACTTCGCCGGTTTTCAATCCGCGACGTCTGGACATCTCATCATGGCACAACTCACTATCATCGCATTTGACGGAACCCGTTTCGACCTTTCTGCCGAAGAGGGCTCGACGGTCATGGAGAATGCGGTGCGCAATTCGGTTCCCGGGATCGATGCCGAATGCGGCGGCGCCTGTGCCTGTGCCACCTGTCATGTCTATGTCGACGAGGAATGGGTCGAAAAGGCCGGTTCCCCTTCGCCGATGGAAGAGGACATGCTCGACTTTGCGGTCGACGTGCGCCCGAATTCGCGCCTGTCCTGTCAGATCAAGATGACGGCGGCCCTCGACGGGCTGACCGTGCACGTGCCCGAACGCCAGGGCTAAACCCGGCCGCCAAAAAAAGCCTCGCTCGTCGACCAGCGAAGAGCGAGGCAAGTGGGCGCATCGCCCTGGCAGGCGAGGGAGGAGACACCTGCGGCACCATGATGCGCCAGGAGAACTCGGGGACCCGCTTACAACTGAGATGAACTTACAAGTATCATGACACTTGTATTTCAGCTTTTCATCAAGTGCTATCGGAAGAAATAGCCGATTATTCACAGGGCAGTGCGCAAGTTTCGCGCAAGCTTCGCCGCCAAACGGCCGCTTTTACGGGGGTGTCGAGGGATCACCCTTCAGTTTTGGGCTTTTTTGCTTCTGGAGCGGTATTCGAGAATGCGAATCAGCCGGTCCTCGAAATTGACCGCTTCGATGCGGTCGAAGGCGATCTGAGCCTTGTCATGTTCCTCGACGGCTTTGGCCGTGATTTCCGATACCTTTGCCTGAAGCGTTTCGCAGTCACGCGCGGGTCGCAAGCGTTTCAGCGATTGCTCCAGTTTGCGGGCATGCTGCCGGGCGATTTCCGCGTGGCGCTCCTCGTGCCGCTTGATATCGCTCGAAAGCGCATCCCAGATCAGACCGAGTTCCCGGTCGGCGCGGTTGCGGTTCTTCCAACGAGGCAGGATGATCCTGGTCTTCAACGTCACCTTCACCTCGCCGACGGAACAGCGTCCATCGGATGGAAGATAGGTGATTTCGCCGCCGAATCTTATCTGGGTCGCGCCGGGATGACGGCTGCCGCTGGTCTTCGTCATCGGGCCGCGACGCTCGAGTTCCCGGTCGAGTTCCTCGGCGGTCCGGCCGCCGATCTGGAAGTAGCTGAAGCTCTTGCTGACGATTGTCTCTGCTTGCGACTGGAGGGGGGAAAGCGCCAGCATGGTGGCAGTGATGGCCATGATCCCCAGCCGGTTTGCAAACGTCATTCTTCGTATCCGCAATGTTGTATTCGCCGCGACCTTGGGGCATAGCGACAGCGAGCGCAATATCGGTGCCCGCAATTTTTTAAAGAGTGGAAAGGGCCGGTCATGGTTTCCGGGAACGTCACGAACTGGCACCTTGCCCATGGACGGCAACTTCTACTTGGAGAAAAGGGCCGCCTGATGGCGATCGTCAACGTTACGCCCGATTCCTTCTCCGATGGCGGCCGGCACTTCAGCGTCGAAAAGGCGGTGGAGCATGCGCTTGCCTGCCTTGCCGAAGGTGCCGATATCCTCGATATCGGTGGCGAATCGACCCGTCCGGGAAGCGATCCCGTCAGCGCCGGCGAGGAGCAGGACCGTGTCCTGCCAGTGATCGAACGTCTGTCGCGAGAGACAGATGCGCTGATCTCCATCGACACCTATCGTGCAGAGACGGCGCGGGCAGCGGTCTCCGCCGGGGCGCATATCGTCAACGACGTTTTCGGTTTGCAGCGGGAGCCTGACATCGCCGAAGTGGCGGCGAACACCGGCGCGGGCCTCTGCATCATGCATACGGGGCGCGACAGGCAGAAGCTTGCCGACGTGGTGGCGGATCAGTTCGCATTTCTGGGGCGTTCGCTTGATATCGCGTCGGCTGCGGGTGTTGCGCGGGAGGCGATCACGCTCGATCCGGGGTTCGGCTTCGCCAAGGAGACGGCGGAGGAGAATTTCGAACTTATGGCCCGGCTGGGGGAAATCTCCAGTCTCGGTTGTCCGCTGCTGGTCGGCACGTCCCGAAAGCGGTTCCTCGGTGCCGTCACCGGCCGCGAGCCCGCCGGGCGCGATGCTGCGACGGCCGCGACGACCGCGCTTCTACGCCTCAAGGGGGCTTCGGTTTTCCGGGTGCACAATGTCGCGATCAACAGGGACGCGCTGCTCGTCGCCGATGCTATGGTGGCCGCGGGCCGCAAGGCTTCAAGGGAAGGCGAGCAATGACCGATATCTACACCATCACACTGAAGAACTGCGCCTTCTTCGCCCGGCACGGCGTTTATCCGGAAGAGGAGTTTCTCGGCCAGCGTTTCTACGTCGATGCGGAGTTTGACGTGGCCGGCGCTAAGGCTGCCGAGAACGACGATCTCGACGGCACCGTCGATTACGGGATCGTTTTCAAGGTGATCGAGGAAATCGTCACCACCAACAGGAAGCTTTTGATCGAGGCGCTGGCACTTTCGATCGCCAGGGAGCTTTGCGCCCGGTTCCAGCCGATCAAACGGGCCAGGATTACCGTGCGCAAGCCCAGTGCGCCCGTTCCCGGCATTCTCGACTATGTACAGGTGAGTGTTGAACACTTCAGCAAATGATGCCTGGCGTCCGGCTACGCTGGGGCTCGGCGGCAATATCGGGGACCCGGTCGCCGCGATGGCGCTTGCGCTTCGTCGGCTCGATGCGCGACCGGATTGCCGCGTCACGGCCGTATCCCGTCTCTATCGCACACCGCCCTGGGGTAAGACGGATCAGGCCGATTTCTACAATTCCTGCGCGGCCGTCGAGACCACGCTTTCCGCCAGGGCGCTGCTTGCGCTGTGTCTCGACATCGAGCGTGACATGAAGCGTGAGAGGATCGAGCGCTGGGGGCCGCGGACCATCGACATCGACATCTTGACCTATGCCGACGAGCAGCATGACGAGGAGGCGCTGAAAGTGCCGCATCCGCGCATGACGGAGCGCGCCTTCGTGCTGATGCCCCTTGCCGATATCGCTCCCGATCTTGAGGTGGACGGGCGGACCGTTTCCGATTGGCTTGGCGAGGCGGATGCAGGCGGAATCGTCGTTGCAAACGAAAACCGCGCCTGGTGGCGCGGTTGAAATCCTTCAGTCGCTTGCCTTCGAGGTGAAAGCTATTCCTCGGCGACCGCCATGGCGGATGCCTGACGATTAAGCTTGAGACCGATGACGGGAATCATCCGGTCTTCGACCTTGACCGAGATGGTGATGTTCATCGCGGTGTCTTTTTCGATGCGGGCCACCATGGCGCCATTCAGCTTGGCGCGGTTGATGCCCATGACGACGCGGTCGCCGTTGACCTGACCCGAAACAATGTCGAGGCCCTTGCCGTCGGCGCCGTCAAGGAACTCGCCCTTGTAGTTGCCGTCGACCTGCGCGATGACGGCGCGCATCGGCTGAGAGAACACGCCAACGCGGCAGGTGCCGTCGAGCGTCATGCCGGTTTCCTTGCCTTCGGCCGGCTGGCCTGTCAGGTTGCAGGTGAACTTGGTACCCTTGTACTTGCCGGCGACGATTTCGCCCGGACCTTTCCAAACACCGGCAACCTGCTGGAAAAAGCGTTTGTCGCGCGAGGCCGCATCGGCAGCCGGAGCGGTGGCGATCGTGGCGACGACGGATGCGGCGACCACGCGGCCGACTGGCGAAAAGAAACGAGGTGACATCGACTTACCTTGGTACGAGCAACCAATAAACCCGCATGAAGAATAAGGTGAAAGTGGTTAACGGTTCCTTGATTGGAGCGTCAACACTTCAACTGTCCGTGGCGGCAACACGACTTCCGTGCGGCGACGGTATGTCATTCCTTCGCATCCGGGGCCTTGCCTGTCAACTTCGGAGCGAGATCCGAGATGAAGTCTCCGATGCCGGGGCGGCGCAAGGCCTTGAAGGGAAGGGGGCGGCAGAGGTCCATGGCGGCGATGCCGATTCGCGCTGTCATCAGGCCGTTTATGACGCCTTCGCCGAGGCGGGCCGACAGGCGGGCGGCAAGGCCGTGACCGAGAATTTGCTGGGCGAGGCTGTCTCCGACAGCGATGGAACCGGTTACGGCAAGGTGGGTGATGACGTCGCGCAAGAGGCGCAGCATGCCGAAAGCGCCCGGCCTGCCGCCATAGAGTTCGGCCATGGCCCGCACCAGCCGCACGACCTCGAACAGCACATAGGCGAGATCGACCACGGCACGCGGACTGACGGCGGTAACGACCGACACGCGTTTCGATGCACCAAGGATGAGGGCGCGGGCGCGGGTATCGAGCGGAGCCATTAGTTCCCTTTCGGCAAGCTCGATCAGCAACGGCGCATCGATGATGTCCTCGTCGCTTTCAGCGAGGGTGCGCCTGCCACGGGCGGTTTCCGGTTTGGACGCAACGAGCCGCACGAGCCTCGCGACGACGGCGCGGGCGGCGGGCCTGATACCTTCCGCCGCCGCGCGTTCGGCGTCTTCCTTGAGCTTCTGTACGGCATCCAGCCGGTAGATCCCGGCGATTTCCCGGCTAACGGCGATCAACAGCGCCAGAAGGCCGACCGCGAGTACGGCGATAGCCGCATAACCCAACCAGTCGGAGCGGGCGAAGAGATCGCGGATGAGGCTGTCGATCCAGAGGCCGATCGCCAGCGAAAGGAGGATGCCGAAGGCGCCGAACGCTATGCGCGCAAAAGAGAATGTGCGCCTGCGCGGTTCCGCCACCGGAATCTGCTCGCCGCCGAGGTCCACGCCGAGAAACGGGTCGGCTTCATCTGGAACGATATCGACGTCATGATCGAAACTCTGGGGTGAGCGCCGCTGCTGCGGTGTCGGCCGGATCGGTTCGTCGGGTTCGACACTGAAGGAAGCGGGGCGGCGACCGTTTGACGGCGGCGCAGTCGGGGATTTGGAATCCTTCATGCGAGACGGTCTCCAAACAGGAATTGCATGGCGCGATCGAGCCGGATATGGGGCACCGAGAGTGTTATGCCACCACCCGTTTCCTCCAGCATGGGGGGACGGAAGCGCACGATGTTGAGTTCGGGCAGATGGCCGGGCGAGGTGGCGTCGTCCAATGCGTGAAAAAAGGCCTCCGGGTTTTCCGGAAGGTCGCCCGGAAAGACGGCGGTCTTGCGGTGGCCGTCGAAATGCTCCGTGCCGATCGTCTCGCCGGCCATGGGGGTGCCGACAATAACGGGAAGTTCGTGGCCGTCGCGGCGGACATTGGCTTCCCGGGTCGCGCGGACGGAGGCGAGAGCCATGACGTCGATGCCGGCACCTGCCATGCCGATCGAGTGGATGGCGCGCTCGACCAGCCGTCGGGTAATCGCTTGCAGGCGGTCGTGGCTTTCGTGATGGAGGTGGTCGGCCTTGGTGGCGGCGACGAGAACGCGGTCGATCCGACGGCGGATCAGCGATGTCAGCAGGTTATTCGAGCCCGGCCGGAAACAGGCAAGGACGTCGGCCAGAGCCCGTTCGAGGTCCTGCACGGCTTCCGGCCCTCGGTTGATCGCCTGCAGCGCGTCTATCAGCACGATCTGCCGGTCGAGACGGGCGAAATGCTCGCGAAAGAAGGGTTTGACGACGACCGTCTTGTAGGCCTCGTAACGGCGCTCCATCATTGCCCGGAGCGAGCCTTTCGGAGCCTTGGTTTCGGGCAAGTCGGGTAGCGGCGCAAAGGTCAGAGCCGGCGATCCCTCGAGATCGCCGGGCATCAGGAAGCGGCCGGGCGGCAGCGTCGAAAGCGATCGCTCGTCCGACTTGCAGGCTCTCAGATAGGCGGTGAAGCTTTCCGCGAGCCGGCGGGCGGTCATTTCATCGGCGGGGGCATCCATCACGGTTGCGGAGCAATGTGCCAGCCAGTCGCGCGCCAGTTCGGCGCGAATGCCCCTTTTTGCGAGTGCGGCGGTGTTTTCGCTGAATTCGCGAAAATCCTGTCCGAGCAGCGGCAGATCGAGCAGCCATTCTCCGGGATAGTCGACGATATCGATCGAAAGCCGTCCGGGCGAGAAAAGTCGGTTCCAGCCGCTGGCGCTCCTGAATTCGATCGTCACCCGCAATTCCGAGATGGCCCGGGTGGAATCGGGCCAGACGCGATCCTTGACCAAGGCGCGGATATGATCCTCATACTGGAAGCGGGGGATCGCATCGTCGGGCTGTTCCTCCAGCCGGACGTTTGAAACACGGCCGGAACGGACGGGCTCGAACAGGGGCAGGCGGCCGCCATGCAGGAGATTGTGAACAAGCGACGAGATAAAGACGGTCTTGCCGGCGCGCGACAGGCCGGTCACGCCGAGCCTCAGCGTCGGATTGACGAGATTGGCGGCCCGGTCCGTGAGATTGTCGAATACGATGGCTGCTTCATCGGAAAGGCTGGTCAGCGAAGGAGGCAATTGTCTTTTTCCCGCAATGGTCTGCAGCGCCAATATAGGGTGCCGTGGCGAAGCCCGAAAGACGAGGCGGCGTGCTTTCCGCTGGGGGCCTTCGTCAGCCGACCAGAAAATCCGCGAGCAGCCAGGGCTTTTCACCCGATGCAGAAGGCGCGCCGTAGTTCAGAACCGCAAGACCCGCGGTCGGATAACCCTCCGGAATGAAGCGGTTTGCCGCATCCATGCCGGCAAGCGAGATCAGCACTTCTTCGATCGCGGGATTGTGGCCGACGAGCATTACCGAGCCGTAGCCCTCCAGCGCGGAGAGAATTTCGAGGTAGTTGTCGGCCGGCGCGTTGTAGAGTTCGTCAACGAAACGGCATTCCATTTCGCCGGGGAACGCCCGTTGGATGGCATCTGCCGTTTGCCGGCAACGCACGGCAGTCGAGGAAATCAGCAGTTCCGGACGATAGTTCCTGTCGGCCGCCGCGTCTGCCACGAGTTCGGCCTCCGCATATCCGGCGTCGTCGAGGGAACGGTCGAAATCGCGTTGTCCAGGCATCGCCCAGCCGGATTTCGCATGCCGCAGCAGATAGATACGATCGGGAGGCGGGGTTACGAGAGACATCCGGTGAGATTTTCCGCGAATGGACTTCGGCATTGACCTAGCCGTTGACAGGGAGGTCCGTCAACTGCTGCTAAAGGCCGATAGGAGGCGAGGCCTGTCGGCCATCAACCAGGACTTGCGGCCCGTCGAGTGCGAAAAATGAAATAGTGGTTAAATACTATGCGTTTAGCTGAAAAATGTGACAGATTTAAAAATGCCTTGAAAACGTCCAGAAGGCTTGAACCTGTTTTACCGAAAGGTTATACACCCGCCCATTGAGATGTTCTTCAGGAGAATCGCGTTGAGTGAGAAGATCGATCTTAGCAATTATGTTCTCTCGGAAGACGATGAGTTCATGAACGCAAACCAGAGGGCATACTTCCGGGCAAAACTCATCGCATGGAAGAACGACATCCTCCGGGAAGCGCGGGAAACCCTCGATCACCTTGCCGAAGAAAGCGCCAACCATCCCGATCTCGCCGACCGGGCTTCCTCGGAAACAGACCGTGCCATCGAACTCAGGGCCCGCGATCGTCAGCGCAAGCTGATCTCGAAGATCGATGCAGCCCTGCAGCGCATCGAAGACGGCACCTACGGTTATTGCGAGGAAACCGGCGAGCCGATCGGCTTGAAGCGGCTGGATGCACGTCCCATTGCGACGCTGTCCATCGAGGCGCAGGAGCGTCACGAGCGTCGCGAGAAAGTCTATCGCGACGAGTGATATCCCTCCGGGCGAGGATGAAATGAACTGCCGGCCCAGGGCCGGAAAAGAAAATGCCGGCCAAAAGCCGGCATTTTTCATTGGATAGCGATCCGGGCTTATCCCAGCGGTGGACGCGCGCTCCGCCTTCCGGGCACTTCCTGCCCTGCCGTTCAGTTGTTGCGGTTGACCGATATCTCGCCGAAGATGCGGGCGATTTCCTTCTGAAGGTTCGGTTCTTCACGATTGCCCGATGTCGGCGTGCCGGGCGGCGGCGTAACGATCACGAGAGGCGCCACAGGGCGGTTGGGCCGAATGTCCGGCACGATTGCTGCCACATCGAACGGCGTTCTTGTCGCGGCTGTCTCGTTCGCCGAAAGATGAAGCGCCATTTCCTCCTCCAGTACGCGCTCGAACTCGCTCAGTTCCTGCTTGGGATGCTGTTCGTCCGCCGCATGAACGGCCGGAGCAATGCTCGCTGCCGGTGGTTGATCCTGGCTGGAAGGAAGAACGCGCTGACGGGCCGCTTCGAGAATATCCTCCGCATGAACCATCTGCCCCTGCGCCTGGTGCTCAGATTGCTCCTGCCGTTTTGGCGGGGTTGCGGCGGGCGTGGGTTTCTGTACGGGCAATGCAGCGCGCGCGTCCGAGGAAGGCGCCGTCGCCGCGACCGGCGCCGGCGGCGGCTCGATATGGATCGGCTGAACGCTGGTGGCCTCGGATGCGGGCGATTCGGTCGGCGCGGCAGGCGCAGTCTGGGGCGCGTGGGCCTGCGCCACCGGTTCGGGCACGGCTACGGCAACCGGCGGTGCTGCCGGTTCGTGGCGAGGAGCGGGGGCACGAGCGGATTGCTGCGCCGGTCTTGCCGCGACGGGTTCTACCTTGACGGGCTGGGGCGCCGGCGGACGCTCGGCGACCGGCGGTCTCGGGGCCTGTTCGACGGGCGGGACGGGTTGCTCCTGCGGCAGGCTGCGGGGAGGCTCTGCATGGGGGGCGATACGGGCCGCCGCCTCCTCGTTCTCCACCGACGCGCCTACGGGAACGGCCGAGAGATAGGCGCGCTCGTCGCCGATGCCGCTCTCGATGACGATATCGGTCGGACCGCCGATCATCACGAGATGCTCGACATTGTCCCTGCGAACGAGAACGAGCCGACGCCTTGCGTCGACGGCTGCCGCATCCAGCACCTGAAGCCGCGGCTGGCGATTCCTTCCGCCACGCACGAAGGGCGACGGTGCGCGGTTGCGCAAGAGCCGTAAAACGACAAACAGGCACAGAAGCGCAAGGCTTACGCCGAGCGCAGCGACCAGGAAACGGTTACCATAGGTGGTGACCAGTTCTTCAAGCATGTCGCGCTCTCCTTTTTCTGCTTTCTGGCAGAAGGCGATTGTTTTAGCAATCCGGGGCAGGGCGCCAACGACCGGCTGACACGGCGCGGATCGTTTCTCCTTCGCATTCCACGACCTAAATGAGGCAATCCTGTGGGGATTGCCGCGCCTCAGCCCCTCAATCCGCTTGTTCGGAGCTTTTTGCGACAGGTGCAAATTGCTAAAGAAGATCTGAAGTGTCCGATTCCCACGGGTCGGCTTCACACACGAGGCATATATGAAGAGATTGCAGCAGGCCGGCGAGTACGAAGGTCCATTGTTGGATCGCGGCGCCCGTTCCGGCGCGGCTTTCCGCATCATCCTGCTTGCACTTGTGCTTGTCTGTGCCGCCGTCGCTTTTGTCTTTTTCAAGGACCAGCTCGAAAACGAGGTGGTGCTCGGCGTTCTCGGCGTTCTGGCAATGACTGGAATTTTCTTTCTGGTTTCTGCCGTGATCGGCTTCGTCGAGGTGATGCCGCAATCCCGTTCGGATTCGCTCGCGCGCAATTTCCTGGCCAACCTGCCGGAGGGCACGCTGATTACCGAGGCCGACGGGCGGGTGATTTACGCGAACGCCGCCTATGGTCGAATGACCGGCGCCACCAAGGCGACCGAGGTTCAGGCTCTTGAAACCCTTTTGTCGCGCTATCGCGAGTCGTCCGAGGCGCTTTATCGCCTGACCAACGGCTTGCGCGAGGGCCGTGAGGGCTATGAGGAATTCCGCCTGCTCAAGCCGCTGGGTGTCCACACCGGGAACGGTTCCGGCGCACATTGGTACAGGCTCAAGGCCAGGCTGGTCCCCAGTGAAACCGGTGCGCGGAAGCTGCATGTCTGGCAGATCACCGACATCACCTCGGAGCGGGACGATCAGGAACGCTTCTTCAAGGAACTGCAGCACGCCATCGACTATCTCGACCATGCGCCCGCAGGCTTCTTCTCGGCCGGTCGGAAAGGCGAAATCTACTATCTCAATGCCACGCTGGCGGAATGGCTCGGTATCGACCTGACCCAATTTGCGCCGGGTTCGATGACGATTGCCGATCTTGTCGCGGGCGAAGGCATGGCGTTGGTCAATTCGGTGCAGGCCGAGCCCGGCCTGTCGAAGACGGAAACGCTGGACCTGGATCTCAGAAAGACCAACGGCCAGAGCTTTCCGGTGCACCTCGTCCACCGCGTTCGTTCGGCGCGGGACGGGGCACCCGGCGAGAGCCGTTCCATCGTGCTTGCGCGGCAGGAGGGCAGAGGTTCCGATCAGTCGGCCTCGATCGCTTCCATGCGTTTCACCCGGTTCTTCAACAATACGCCGATGGCGATCGCCTCCGTCGATGGCGAGGGCCGGATCCTGCGCACCAACGCGCCGTTCATGAAGCTCTTTTCGGATATCGTCGGCCGCGACTATGTCGATCGCGGGGGCAAGCTCGAGGCCGTGATCCACGAAAGCGAGCGGGAGCAGTTCCGTCAGGCGCTGGCTGCCGCCAAGGATCGCCAGGTCGACATCGCCCCGATCGACAGCCGTCACCCGGAAAACGATGCGCGGCATTTCCGTTTCTATGTCAATGCGGTGATCGACCAGAGCGACGAGGCTCCGGAGGAGGCGGCCATCGTCTACGCCGTCGACGTGACTGACCAGAAGGCGCTCGAAACGCAGATGGCGCAGACGCAGAAGATGAACGCAGTCGGCACGCTTGCGGGCGGTATCGCGCACGACTTCAACAACGTTTTGACAGCCATTCTGCTTTCCTCCGACCACCTGCTGCTTCAGGCCCGGCCTTCGGATGCCAGCTTTGCGGACCTTATGGAGATCAAGCGCAACGCCAACCGGGCGGCGGTACTCGTTCGGCAGTTGCTCGCCTTTTCGCGCAAGCAGACCATGCGCCCGACCGTGCTCAATCTGACTGATGTGATCGGCGACTTGAGAATGCTGGTCGACAGGCTGATTTCCGGAACCAACGTCAAGCTCAAGGTCGAGTACGGGCGGGATCTCTGGCCGGTGAAAACCGACCTCTCGCAGTTCGAGCAGGTGCTGATTAATCTGTGCGTCAATGCCCGAGACGCCATGCCGGATGGCGGTACGATCACCATCACGACACGCAACGTCTCGCCCCCGGAGACTGCGGCGTTCCATTATCGTGGCCTGCCGGAAGAGGAGATGGTTCTCGTCGAGGTCGCCGATACCGGTACCGGCATCGCGCCCGAGATCATGGACAAGATCTTCGAACCCTTCTTCACCACCAAGGAAGTGGGCAAGGGAACCGGTCTCGGACTGGCGATGGTCTATGGCATCATCAAGCAATCAGGCGGCTACATCTATCCCGAGTCCGAAGTGGGCAAAGGCACGGTCTTCCGCATCTTCCTGCCACGCCATGTGGTCGAGCTCGCGCCGAGCGCAGCGCCGACGGGCGCTGTGTCCGAGGGGGGCGATGCCGCGCAGACCGCGCAGGCGGCGGCCCCGCAGGCATCGGAACCCGACGATCTTACCGGCAAGTCGGCGGTGGTGCTGCTGGTCGAGGACGAGGAGGCCGTGCGCCGCGGGGGCAAGCGCATGCTGGAAACCCGCGGCTATACCGTGCATGAGGCGGGTTCCGGCGTGGAAGCACTCGATATCATGGACGAGCTCGGCGGCGCGGTCGATATCGTCGTTTCCGACGTGGTGATGCCGGAAATGGATGGCCCGACGCTGCTTGGGGAGCTTCGCAAGAAATATCCCGACCTGAAATTCATCTTCGTTTCCGGCTATGCGGAGGACGCGTTCGCGCGCAACCTGCCGGCCGACGCAAAGTTCGGGTTCCTGCCCAAGCCCTTCTCGCTCAAGCAGCTCGCCGTGGCCGTGCGCGAGATGCTCGATAGTTCAAATTGACAACAGTCACCATATTTGCCCTATTTCTGTGACGGACAACATCCTCCTGTCACATCGATTTCCTGTGATCGTGGCGGGCCAGGTGCGCTATTTTCGGCGGGCGGTCATCCATGCGGGCGGTATTCGGGAACTGAGCGAGATGAACGAGTGGGCCGAAGGGCCGGTCGAGCGGAATGCAATTCTTGCCCGGATACAGACCGCCGACAGTCTGACTGATCTCGATGCCTGCATGCGGCTGTTGCAGCGGCGCTTCGGTTTTCGCTTCTACAAGCTTTTTGCGCAGCGCCCGGCGAATGGCACATCGCTACGCGGCAGATTGCTGCTCTACAGTGTCGACGAGGCCTTCCTCGACGGCTTCGACGCCATCAGCGATCTACCGCCCACGCCCGACATCATTCTCGCCAGTGCCGAGCAGCAGCTCTATCAATGGTCTATCGACGATCTGCGATGTCTGGAAGGCCTCGCACCCAACCTGGTCGAACTGACCCAGTTGCTGACGCGCCACGACATGCTGAACGGCGTCTATTTCGCCCTGCCGGCGCTCGATGGCAAAAAACAGATCATGAGCCTTTATGGCGACCGCTTGCCGCTTTCCTCCGCCGAGATCGAGGACTTCTGCTTTCTCGCCATCCACGTGCTCGACCGGGCGGGGATGCTGGAGAAACGTCTCGACGGCGCCCGGGCGGGCATGTCCAACCTGGAGATCCGATGCCTTCAAATGGCGGCCTCCGGCCTCGACACTGCGGCGATTGCGGTGCGCTTGTCGCTTTCGACGCGGACGGTCAATTATCTCGTCGGTTCGCTCTGCCGCAAGTTGAATACGGACCGGCTGGAGCAGGCCCTGCGCCGTGCCGCGCAGATCGGGTTCATCTAAGCAGGAGGATTGTCGCGGCGGGCGTGTCGGGCAAAGTCGTTGCAGACTTCGGCGTGTCGATGGGGCGGCGTCCGACCTGTCGCCCCATCGTTTCCGGCCGAGGCGTTATCGGTCGTTCATCACGACGGCGATCTCGGCGGCGAGACGGGCGTTGTTCTCAACCAGGGCGATGTTGGTCTTCAGACTGCGGCCGTCGGTCAGATGGAAAAGATTATCGAGCAGGAACGGCGTGACGTTCTTGCCGGTGATTTCCTCGCGTTCGGCATTGACGAGCGCCCGGCCGATATAGATTTCCATTTCCTCGCGCGGGATCTCGTCGGCAAGCGGCACCGGATTTGCCACGAGCATGCCGCCTTCGATCCCCAGTTGCTCGCGCATGCGCTGGAAATTCGCGATGGCTGCCGGGCTCGGCAATGTCAGCGGGCTCGGCAGGCCGGAACTGCGCGACCAGAAGGCCGGAAATTCCTCGCTGTCGTAGGTTACAACCGGCACTCCACGGGTTTCCAGATATTCCAGGGTCTTCGGGATGTCGAGAATGGCCTTCGGGCCGGCAGAGACCACGATGACCGGCGTGCGGCCGAGTTCCTCCAGGTCGGCGGAAATGTCGAAGGTCTCCTCCGCCCCGCGATGGACGCCGCCGATGCCGCCGGTCGCGAAGACCGATATGCCGGCACGAGCGGCCGCGATCATGGTTGCGGCAACCGTTGTCGCGCCGGTGCGACGCTCGGCAAGCGCGAAGGCGATATCCGCACGGGAAAGCTTCATTGCGTCGTGGCGCCTGGCCAGTGCCTCGATCTGTGCGGTATCGAGGCCGATATGCAGTACGCCGTCGATCACTGCGATGGTCGCGGGAACGGCGCCCTGTTGACGGATGATGGATTCGACGCTGCGCGCCATCTCCAGATTGCCGGGATAGGGCATGCCATGCGTGATGATGGTCGATTCCAGGGCAACGATCGGCGCGTTGCGGGCTTTGGCGGCGGTGACTTCACCGGAATAGACGATGGGCAGGAGAGGCGAGATGGCTTTGGTCATCACTGATATCCGTATTGTGCAAACATTGTCATGACAGGATTTCGGCGTCGGGCACAAGCTCCAGCCGGCTGGCAAGAATATCCGTCGCGAGATTTTCGGCCGTCGCCTGCGGCGAAAGCAGGGTGATTGCGGCGGCCGCGGTGCCGGTGCGCAGGGCGATGTCGAGGGACGCGCCGTCGAGCCGCGCGGCAAGGAACCCGGCGGCGAAGGCGTCTCCGGCGCCCGTGACGTCAGCGATATCCGACACAGGCGGCGGCGTGAGGGCGATCACGCGATCCTTCTCGAAGGCGATGGTCATGCCGCCGCCGGCGGTGATCGTCCCGGCCTTCAGGCCCGCGCGTCGCAGCAGGTCCGGCCACTCGACGGCATCGACGGCGCGGCGGCCGGCAAGCACCTCGGCTTCGTTTGCATTCATGAATACGTGGTCGAGGCGATCGAGGGAGGGCAGCAGTCTCGTCGCCTTGGCCGGCGAAATGGCAATGGCGGCAAGCGATGCACCTTTCGATGCGGCGATGTCGGCGAGAGCGGCGATCGTCTCCGATGGCAGGTTGGCGTCGCACAGGATCATGCGGGCAGAAGCGAGGCTCTCCCGGACGGTGCGGGCCCGCAGGCGCCGTGCCGTGAAAAGGTCGTAGAGCGCCATGTCCGCCAGCGCGATCACGAGATTGCCATCCTCTTCCAGTATGGCCGTATAGCTTGGCGTGACCCGATCGAGAAATGTGACGGGGCAATCGTCGATGCCGAGTCGCTCAGCGGCCGCAGAGACACGTTCACCGGCAGGATCGCCGCCGCGGGGGGAGATCAGCCGGACGCTGCGGCCGAGGCGGGCAAGATTACAGGCTGCAATGAAGCCGCCGCCACCCGGTTCCTCAATCCAGCGGCCGGGGTTGCTCGCACCCATTTTCGCCGGGCCGAAGAGACGGCCGCGGCGATCGATATGGGCGCCGCCGATGACGAGGACATCGACCATCATAGGGGGGCGCTGCCGGTGTCGGACGGTGGCGAATCGAGCCATGTTCCGGTGCTGCCGGCGATGTCTGAGAGGCGCGGGGACGCTGCGGCCGGCAGTGGCGGAACATAAAAAGTACGTACTGCAGAATTTACCGATAATTCATTGGGTTGACGGGGGATTGCAATATCGGAACAAAACGTGTACATACAGTTCACCGGCTGCTTCATTGCCTATGCGGCTTCAATAACCTAAAGGTGGACAGAATGGCACAGAATTCTTTGCGGCTCGTAGAGGACAAATCGGTGGATAAAAGCAAGGCATTGGAAGCGGCGCTCTCTCAGATCGAACGGTCGTTCGGCAAGGGCTCGATTATGAAGCTCGGCGCAAACGAGAGCGTGGTCGAGATCGAAACGATTTCGACCGGCTCTCTCGGTCTCGATATCGCGCTCGGTGTCGGCGGTCTGCCGAAGGGCCGCATCATCGAAATCTATGGTCCGGAAAGCTCGGGTAAGACGACGCTGGCGCTGCAGACCATCGCGGAAGCCCAGAAGAAGGGCGGCATCTGCGCCTTCGTCGATGCCGAACACGCGCTCGATCCGGTTTATGCCCGCAAGCTCGGTGTCGACCTGCAGAATCTTCTGATCTCCCAGCCCGATACCGGTGAGCAGGCGCTTGAAATCACCGATACGCTGGTGCGTTCCGGTGCCGTCGACGTGCTCGTCGTCGACTCGGTTGCCGCGCTGACGCCGCGCGCTGAAATCGAAGGCGAAATGGGCGACAATCTGCCGGGCCTTCAGGCGCGTCTCATGAGCCAGGCGCTGCGCAAGCTGACAGCGTCGATCTCCCGTTCAAACTGCATGGTGATCTTCATCAACCAGATCCGCATGAAGATCGGCGTAATGTTCGGCTCGCCGGAAACCACCACCGGCGGCAATGCGCTGAAGTTCTATGCTTCGGTTCGTCTCGACATCCGCCGTATCGGCGCCGTCAAGGAGCGCGAGGAGGTCATCGGTAACCAGACCCGCGTCAAGGTCGTCAAGAACAAGATGGCGCCGCCCTTCAAGCAGGTTGAATTCGACATCATGTACGGCGAGGGCGTTTCCAAGACCGGCGAACTGGTCGATCTTGGCGTCAAGGCTGGGATCGTCGAGAAATCGGGTGCCTGGTTCTCCTACAACAGCCAGCGGCTGGGGCAGGGACGCGAAAACGCCAAGCTGTTCCTGCGTGACAATCCGGCGCTTGCCCAGGAGATCGAGATGGCGCTTCGCCAGAACGCCGGTCTCATTGCCGAGAGCCTGCAGAACGGCGGGCCGGATGCAAACGACGGGGATGGTTCGGACGAATAAACTCCCGGTTCTTGCGTTTTGATTTCTTTGCCGGCTGCATCTCCTGCGAGGTGCGGCCGGTTTTGCGTCGGGCGGCTGGACAGGGGGGATGCCGGACGATAAAAGCCATTGATTTTCGCGAATGGCCGGTTTCCCGGCGTGAATGAAGGGCGTGACATGAGCGGTGTAAACGACATCCGGTCGACTTTCCTCGAATACTTCAAGACGAACGGCCACGAAGTCGTTTCATCCAGCCCGCTGGTGCCGCGCAACGACCCGACGCTGATGTTCACCAATGCCGGCATGGTGCAGTTCAAGAACGTCTTTACTGGCCTCGAACAGCGCCCGTATTCGACGGCCGCGACGGCGCAGAAATGCGTGCGCGCCGGCGGCAAGCACAATGACCTCGACAATGTCGGCTACACTGCGCGCCACCACACCTTCTTCGAAATGCTCGGTAATTTCTCCTTCGGCGACTACTTCAAGGAGCGTGCGATCGAGCTTGCCTGGAACCTGATTACGAGGGAATTCGGTCTCGACCGCAATCGCCTTCTGGTCACCGTCTACCATACCGACGACGAAGCCTTCGGCCTGTGGAAGAAGATCGCCGGTCTCTCCGACGAGAAGATCATCCGCATTCCGACCAGCGACAATTTCTGGGCCATGGGCGATACCGGGCCCTGCGGCCCGTGTTCGGAAATCTTCTACGACCATGGCGACCATATCTGGGGCGGCCCGCCCGGCTCGCCGGAAGAAGATGGTGACCGTTTCATCGAAATCTGGAACCTCGTCTTCATGCAGTATGAGCAGGTGACGAAGGAGGAGCGCGTCGACCTGCCGCGTCCCTCGATCGACACCGGTATGGGCCTCGAGCGTGTTGCCGCCGTCCTGCAGGGCAAGCATGACAACTACGATATCGACCTCTTCCGCGCGCTGATCGAAGCCTCCGTCGAACTGACGGGCGTCAAGGCCGAGGGCGAGCGCCGGGCAAGCCACAGGGTCATTGCCGACCACCTGCGCTCCTCGGCATTCCTGATCGCCGACGGCGTGCTGCCTTCGAATGAAGGCCGCGGCTATGTGCTTCGCCGCATCATGCGCCGCGCCATGCGTCACGCCGAACTTCTCGGTGCGCGTGAGCCGATCATCTACAAGCTGCTGCCGACGCTGGTCCAGCAGATGGGCCGCGCCTATCCGGAACTGGTGCGGGCCGAGGCCCTGATTTCCGAAACGCTGAAGCTGGAGGAAACCCGCTTCCGCAAGACGCTGGAGCGCGGCCTCTCGCTGCTTTCGGACGCCACCTCCGAGCTGAAGAAGGGCGACAGCCTCGATGGCGAGACCGTCTTCAAGCTTTACGACACCTATGGCTTCCCGCTCGACCTGACGCAGGATGCGCTGCGCGCCCGCGGCATTGGCGTGGACATCACCGGCTTCAACGATGCCATGCAGCGCCAGAAGGCCGAGGCGCGCGCTCACTGGGCGGGTTCCGGCGACAAGGCGACCGAGACAATCTGGTTCGAACTCAAGGAAAAACACGGTGCGACGGAATTCCTCGGCTATTCGTCCGAGGCGGCCGAAGGCCAGGTTCTTGCCATCGTCAAGGACGGCGCCGCCGTCGACAGCGCCTCCAAGGGCGATGCGGTGCAGGTCATTGTCAACCAGACGCCGTTCTACGGTGAGTCCGGCGGTCAGATGGGCGATGCGGGCACGATTGCAAGCGACACCGCAAGCCTTGCCGTTTCGGACGTCCAGAAGAAGGGCGAAGGACTGTTCGTGCATATCGCCGAGGTTTCGGACGGCACGATCCGTGTCGGAGACGCCGTCAGCCTGACGGTCGATCACGCTCGCCGCTCGCGCCTGCGCGCCAACCATTCGGCCACCCATCTGATCCACGAGGCGCTGCGCGAGGTGCTTGGCACCCATGTGGCGCAGAAGGGGTCGCTGGTCGCGCCTGAGCGGTTGCGTTTCGACGTTTCCCATCCGAAGCCAATATCGGCGGACGAGTTGAAGGTCGTCGAGGAAATGGCCAACGAGATCATCGTCCAGAATGCGCCCGTCACGACGCGCCTGATGAGCGTGGACGACGCGATCGCGGAAGGCGCCATGGCTCTGTTCGGCGAAAAATACGGCGACGAAGTCCGCGTGGTTTCCATGGGCACCGCGACCCGCGGTCCGAAGGCCGGAAAGCCCTATTCCATCGAGCTTTGCGGCGGCACCCATGTGGCCGCGACTGGCGATATCGGCCTTGTCCGTATCCTGTCGGACAGCGCGGTCGGCGCCGGCGTGCGCCGCATCGAGGCGCTGACCGGCGAAGCGGCGCGTGCCTATCTTTCCGAGCAGGACGAGCGGGTGAAGCAGCTTGCCACCACGCTGAAGGTCCAGCCGAGCGATGTCGTCTCACGCGTCGAGGCTCTGGTCGACGAGCGCCGCAAACTGGAGCGCGAACTGGCTGATGCCAAGCGCAAGCTCGCCATGGGCGGCGGCGGTCAGGCTGCCGCCGATGAAGGCGCGCGCGATGTGGCCGGTACGCGCTTCCTCGGCAAGGTGCTGAAGGGTGTCGATGCCAAGGATCTCAAGGGCCTTGTCGATGAAAGCAAGGCCGGGCTCGGATCGGGCGTCGTCACGCTGATCGGCGTTTCCGAGGATGGCAAGGCAAGCGTCGTGGTCGGCGTTACCGCCGATCTCGCCGGCCGATTCAGTGCCGTGGACCTCGTTCGCGTTGCCGCCGCCGTCGTTGGCGGCAAGGGTGGCGGTGGCCGGTCGGACATGGCCCAGGCGGGTGGTCCGGATGGCGACAAGGCAGAAGCCGCAATCGAGGCCGTCGCCGCCGCACTGGCCGGCTGATCTTCGGGTTGGCCCGTTTCGCCGGGCCGACGATTCCAACAGGAAATAGGGGCGTGGACCACATCCCCGCCCCTTTCGTTTGGTCGCGGCGCGGTGCTGTTGCGGCTCTCAGGCCACGGGAGCGGCGGCTTCCCGGATCAGCGCGCGTGCGGTCCGGATGTTTGGAACATAGTCGACCTGCGGGCTTCTTACCTCATGGGTTTCCAGAAGACGCCGGAAATCAGGATTGGCGCCGACGATGAAGACCCGAACGCCCGCCCTTTCGGCCTTGCGGATCGTGCCGGCGATCACGTTGGCCGCAGTTGAGTCCATGAACGATACGGCCGAGCAGTCCAGCACGAAATTCTGATATCGGTCGGCGATACGGTCGAGAACCGAACCGACTGTCGCGGCCGCGCCAAAGAAGAAGGCGCCGCCGATCCGGTAGACAACGGTGCTGGCATCGCTGTTGTCCAGCGGATGTTCGGTCTCCTCCTCGTGGGGCACGATGGTGACGCTCTTGCTCATGCGGTTGATGAAGAGCAGCGCGCCGAGGGTAAAGCCGACGATAATCCCTTCCGTCAGGTCGCGGAAGACCACGAGCAGGAAGGTGACCAGCAAGACGACGGCATCGCCGAGCGACGACCTGAGCAGGGCGGCGAAGGCCGGCCTCTCCACCATGTTCCAGGAGACGATCGCCAGCACGCCGGCCAGCGCGGCCAGTGGAATATAGCTGGCGAGCGGGGCTGCGGCGGCCATGAAAACGAGCAGGAAGACGGCATGCAGCATGCCGGAGATTGGGCTCGTTCCACCGGCGCGGACATTGGTTGCGGTCCGGGCGATGGTTCCGGTCACGCAGATGCCGCCGAAGAGGGCAGAGCCGATATTGGCGACGCCCTGGCCGATGAGTTCGATGTTGGAGCGATGACGACGACCGGTCATGCCGTCGGCCACGACTGCCGACAGAAGGGATTCGATTGCGCCGAGCAATGCAAAGGCAATGGCGTCAGGCAATACCGCGCGGGCAAGCTCCGGCGACAGCGACGGCAGGTGGGGTACCGGCAGGCTGCGCGGGATGCCGCCGAAGCGCGTGCCGATGGTTGCCACTGGCAGGTCCAGAAGCGCCGTGACGAGGGATGCGAGACATACTGCGATCAGCAATCCGGGCCAGGAAGGGCGAAACCGGCGCAGGATGAGGATGGTGGCAATCGTCAGAAATGCCACTGCCGCCGCAGCGACGTTGAGCGTCGGAAAGGCTTCGATCAGGACCGGCAGTTTTTCGATCAGTGGTCCTGGTTCCCTTCCGGGCAATGTCAGTCCCAGGAGTTCGGTGATCTGGCTCGAAAAAATGATGACGGCAATGCCGGCGGTAAAGCCGACGGTGACCGGATAGGGGATGAATTTCACGTAGTCGCCGAGCCGCAGAAGCCCCGCGAGCATGAGGAAGAGGCCGGCCATCGCCGTGGCAAGCAGAAGGCCTTCCACCCCATGTGTGGCGACGGTCGCGGCCACCAGCACGATGAAGGCACCGGCGGGTCCGCCGATCTGGTGGCGACTGCCCCCCAGGAGCGAGACCAGAAAGCCGCCGATGATGGCTGTGAAGAGACCCCGATCCGGAGTTACGCCGGAGGCGATGGCAATGGCCATGGAAAGGGGAAGGGCGACGATGGCAACCGTCAGGCCCGCTATGGCATCGGCCTTCAGCCGTGGCAGGCTGTAACCTTCGGCAAAGACGCTGATGAGCTTCGGCTCGAATTCGCTGTTCACGATGGCTCGACGATGCGAATAGGGGTTGAGGACAAACGCGGTTCATGGCGCCCTATCATTGGTACCCCGAGTCTGCCTGATCGCAAATCGCCGGTCCGGCGATATTTGATGAAAGTCAAGAAATGGAAAGCAGGATTTGTCAAATCGGCCTGTGCTTCCTTCTCAAGCGCAACGGCATGGCAATCGGCAGACGGAAAACATGACGAAGACGGATATCTGGGCGACCTACGAAAGCAGGCTGCTGCGCGTCTCGCGCCATATCTACGAGCACCTCGACGAGGAACTCGACAACGACAGGCTCGCAGAGGTTGCCTGTATGTCGCCCTATCACTGGCATCGCATCTACCGTGCGGTGCATGGTGAGACGCTGGCCGCCACGGTCAAGCGGCTGCGCCTGCAGCGCGCGGCCGCGGAGCTTGCGGCATCCGACCGTCCTGTCCCGCTGATCGCCCGCCGTTGCGGCTACCCCAATCTCCAGTCGTTCAACCGGATCTTCAAGGCGGCCTACGGTCTGCCCCCGGCCCGATATCGGAAGGAGGGGAGCCATCGGATGTTCCAGACGATCCGGGATAAGGAGGATTGGGCGATGTATGACGTGACATTGAGAACATTTGCGGACATGCCGGTCATGGGTGTTGCCCATCGCGGTGCCTATATGGAGATCGGCAAGGCGTTCGAACAGCTTTTCGGAACGCTGTTCAGCCGAAATCTTGCCGATCCGCATGCGCGCATGCTGGCGATCTATTACGACGATCCCGAAAGCGTCGCGGAAAGCGCGCTACGCTCGCTTGCCTGTGTCACCCTTGCTCAGCCGACACCCGTCGATCCGCCGTTGCAGACGGCTCTCATCGAAGCAGGGGAATGCGCCGTCCTGCTGCACAAGGGGCCATATGCCGATATGCGTTTCGCCTATCGCTGGCTTTACGGGGAGTGGTTGCGCAATTGAGGCCGGGAGGTGCGCGATGCGCCGGTCTTCGAAATCTACCTCAACAATCCCCGGGAAGTCCCTCCGGCCGAATTGCTGACGGAGATATGTCTGCCGCTCAGATAACTCGGGCGCAGAAAGATCGCATATCGATGTGTCCGATATGGATGTCGCGAAGGAATCATGCGCTTTTCTGCATGGCCGCCATCGCGGCATCGTCCAGTTCGACGGCGCGCCGATATGCAGGACGCTCGCTCACGCGCGCCAGATAGTCGACGAAGGCAGGACGCTTCTCGATCGAGCCGAACTGCAGCCCCCAGCCGATATGCGAACCGACATAGACATCCGCCGCGGTAAAGCGTTCGCCGGCGATATAGGTTGTGCGGCTCACCGCCTTTTCCAGCGTGGCCATGACATCATCGAACGAACCGTAGCCGATCATGCGGCGCCTGTCCTCGGGCACGACGAAGCCAAGCGCGCGATTGGAGACCGCGGCCTCCAGCGGACCTGCGGCAAAAAACATCCAACGATAATAATCCGCCCGATCCGTTGTTGCGGGCGCAAGCTCCGCCTCGGGAAAGGCGTCGGCGAGATAGGCGCAGATCGCCGCACATTCGGTGACGATCTTCTGGCGATGCACGATCGAGGGCACCTTGCCCATCGGATTGATGGCGCAATAAACCGCGGTTTTCATCGGTGGACCGAAAGGGACGATCTCCGCACGATAGGGAGCGCCGGTTTCCTCAAGCATCCAGCGAGCGATGCGTCCGCGCGACATGGGATTGGTGTAGAAGACGATTTCACTCATACCGCTCCTCCATTTTCGTTCACTTTATGTTCGTTGTTCCCGCGTGTCAACGAAGCCGGTCTGCGATCCTTGAGATGATGTTGCCAAGCGCAGATGGCCCTTTTGGCGGTTTTCAGAAATCCGTCCATCGCCGGACCCGGAGGTTACGGAACAAAAAACCCGGCACAAGGCCGGGTTTCTCAAGAAGAACGGTGGGGCCTGGCCTCAGGCGGCCATGGCCTTCTTCAGGTTTTCATCGATCTTGTCGAGGAAGGCGGTGGTCGAAAGCCACGGCTGATCCGGGCCGATCAGGAGCGCCAGGTCCTTGGTCATGAAACCGGACTCGACGGTCTCGATGCAGACCCGTTCCAGCGTCGTTGCGAACTTCGCGAGCTCGGCGTTGTCGTCCAGCTTGGCGCGGTGTGCGAGACCGCGGGTCCAGGCGAAGATCGATGCGATCGAGTTGGTCGAGGTTTCCTGACCCTTCTGATGCTGGCGGTAGTGGCGGGTCACGGTGCCGTGGGCAGCTTCTGCTTCGACGGTCTTGCCATCGGGGGTGAGCAGGACGGAGGTCATCAGGCCGAGCGAGCCGAAGCCCTGAGCGACGGTGTCGGACTGAACGTCGCCGTCGTAGTTCTTGCAGGCCCAGATGTAGCCGCCGGACCACTTGAGCGCCGAGGCGACCATGTCGTCGATCAGGCGATGTTCGTAGGTGATGCCGATCTCGTCGAACTTGGCCTTGAATTCGGTCTGGTAGACTTCCTCGAAGATATCCTTGAAGCGGCCGTCATAGGCCTTGAGGATGGTGTTCTTGGTCGACAGATAGACCGGCCACTTGCGCATCAGGCCGTACATCATCGAGGCGCGGGCGAATTCGCGGATCGATTCGTCGAGGTTGTACATGGCGAGAGCCACGCCGGCGCCCGGAGCCTTGTAGACTTCCTTCTCGATCGTCTGGCCGTCTTCGCCGACGAACTTGATGGTCAGCGTGCCCTTGCCCGGGAACTTGAAGTCGGTTGCCTTGTACTGGTCGCCGAAGGCGTGACGGCCGACGACGATCGGCTTGGTCCAGCCCGGAACCAGGCGCGGAACGTTCTTGCAGATGATCGGCTCGCGGAAGATTACGCCGCCGAGGATGTTGCGGATGGTGCCGTTCGGGCTCTTCCACATTTCCTTGAGGTTGAATTCCTTGACGCGGGCTTCGTCGGGGGTGATGGTCGCGCACTTGATGCCGACGCCGTGCTTCTTGATGGCGTTGGCGGCGTCGACGGTCACTTGGTCGTTGGTGGCGTCGCGGTTCTCGACAGAGAGGTCGTAATATTCGATCTGCAGGTCAAGATAAGGCAGGATCAGCTTGTCCTTGATGAACTGCCAGATGATGCGGGTCATCTCGTCGCCGTCGAGATCGACGACCGGGTTGGCTACCTTGATCTTGCTCATGAATATCCTCGCTGATTGGGGGAGGGACGAGGGTCCCGTTGTTAGGCTCGCTGCGCTATAGCATTCCGAACCGGGAACGCAAAGCGTTGCGCTGCCCGGATAGCGGCTTTTCGTTCACAAAATCATACCAACTTTGGCCTTAGGCATGCGACCGGTGGGCTTGAGCTTTGCTCGGCTGGAGATATCTTGCGCCCTGTCTTTCAGTCGCCGGGAAATCACCGATGAAATCCAAGCTTTTCGCCGCTCTCCTTGTCCTTGCCGCTGGCTCCGCGCTTGCCGCCGACCCGACGGCTCCGGTCAAGGAGGTCATTAATGTGGCCGCCGGTAACTGGGCAGGGGAAGCCGCCTCCGACGACGACGTGTTCAGCGATGATCGCCTGAAGCGGCTTTTCAGTGTCGATTTCGCCAAGGCCTATCACGAGGCGTCGAAGCATCCTGCCTATGACCTTCCGGAGGGCGAAACCACGGGTAGCCCGTTCGACTACGATCCGATCGCCGGAGGCCAGGATGGCTGCAACTTCGAAAACATCCGTATCGAAGACGACGGGGACGGCCAGGTGACGGCGCTCTTCAACAATCGCCAATGCTTCGGCGACGATCCCGCCTACAAGGAAGACAGGGTACTGATCTTCCATATGAAGACCGAGAACGGCCGGCAGGTGATCGACGACATCTATCCTGTAGAGAACGGCAATTCCTCAAGCTCGATCAAGGACGACCTGAAGACCATCGCCGCCCAATAGAGCCCTGAAATCCGGGTTGTTGCATCGATCATCGTGGCTACGCTACTGATTGCGGCGGCGAGAGGTGAGGGGCGTATGAGACGGACGTTCGGGCTGCTGCTGTTTTTTCTGCCGGCTCTGGTCCAGCCGGCGAACGCGAATGACCGGGTGGGGCTCGTTCGCATGTATGTCGACAGGATCGTTGCGAACTCGCTCGATCAGCCGGATGGCCATCGCGCCTATTTCACCGAGATACAGCTGCTCAACGATTTCGGCGCGGATTTCGTTTCCGCCTACGCGGCGGCCCTGAATGCGGCTCGGATGCGTCGGGAGGTCAGCCTCTTCGAGGATGACCCAATCACGGGCGATGCGAACCGCTGTCCCATCGGCAACGCCCATATTGCCGATCTGACCCGGGCGGATACGCGGATCATGGTTGAGGCGAGGCTCGATCTGCCGTCCTGTGACGGCAATTCCGGGAACGGATCGCAGATGAGGCTGATGTTCATCCTGCTTGCGGACGATGCCACGGGAAAGCGTTTCGTCATCGACGATATCTTGAGAGAGAGGCTCGATGGCAGCTGGTTTTCACTGAAAGCCTCGCTGGAAAGGCTTGCCCGCCCCTGATTGCGGCAATGAGTTTTTGATTTTTGCCCCAGCCTGTGCCAGTGAAGCCGCCACTTGAAAATCTCGGACAGGAACATGGCAGGTACGAACAGCGAGCGCGCGCTTCTGGCGGAAGGGCCGGTAATCATTCTCGTCGAGCCGCAGCTTGGCGAAAATATCGGGATGGTTGCCCGGGCCATGGCGAATTTCGGGCTATGGGAGTTGCGTCTCGTCAAGCCGCGGGACGGATGGCCGAGCGAGAAGGCCCGTTCCGCCGCGTCCAAGGCCGATCACGTCATCGATGCGACGCAGGTCTATGAAACGCTCGAGGAAGCGATTGCCGATCTCAACTTCGTCTATGCAACGACCGCGCGGGAGCGCGACGGCTTCAAGCCGGTGCGCTCGCCGGTGACTGCCGCGGAAACCTTGCGCGGCAAGTTCCGCGGCGGAGAACGGACGGGCATCCTGTTCGGGCGCGAGCGCTGGGGGCTCACCAACGAGGAGGTGGCGCTGGCTGACGAGATCGTGACCTTTCCCGTCAATCCCGCCTTTGCCTCGCTCAATATCGCCCAGGCCGTGCTGCTCATGTCCTATGAGTGGATGAAATCCGGCATTGAGGACCTTGGCGAAACGCGGTTCCAGGCGGTGGAGCAGAGCCCGGCGACCAAGGAGCACCTGATCGGCCTTTTCGAGATGGTCGAGGAAGCGCTCGATGCCCGGGGCTATTTCCGCCCGGTCGGCAAGAAGCCGCGCATGGTGGAAAATCTGAGGGCGGTCCTGTCGCGGCGCGCCTTCACCGAACAGGAAATCCATGTGCTTCGCGGCGTTTTCGCCACATTCGACCGCTACAGCCGCAAGAACCCGCGCGGCGCGGGGAAATCGGGCAATGGGGACGAGCACGGGGATGACGACAGCGGGGCATGACCTGAAACCGGTTCTGGTTTTCGATTCCGGGATCGGAGGCCTCACCGTGTTGCGCGAGGCGCGCGTACTGATGCCGGAACGGGGCTTCATCTATGTCGCCGACGATGCCGGCTTTCCTTATGGCGGATGGGAGGAAGAGCCGCTTCGGGAGCGGATCGTCGGGCTCTTCACCGATCTTCTGGAACGCTACAGCCCGGAGGCGGTGATCGTCGCCTGCAACACCGCCTTCACCCTTGCCGGTACCGACCTGCGACACGCCTTTCCCGACATGCGCTTCATCGGCACCGTGCCGGCGATCAAGCCCGCCGCCGAGCGGACCCGCTCCGGTCTCGTCTCCGTGCTCGCCACGCCGGGTACCGTCAAGCGCGCCTATACGCGCGACCTCATCCAGTCTTTCGCCTCGAAATGCCATGTCCGGCTCGTTGGCTCGGAGAACCTTGCGAGGATGGCGGAAGCCTATATTCGCGGCGAGGCGATTGCGGATGAGGCCGTGCTTTCGGAGATTGTGCCCTGCTTCGTCGATAAGGACGGTGCGAAGACGGACATCGTGGTGCTTGCCTGCACGCATTATCCCTTTCTTGCCAATGTTTTTCGCCGGCTTGCGCCCTGGCCGGTCGACTGGCTGGACCCGGCGGAGGCGATTGCCCGGCAGGCCCGCCGTCTCGTGCCGATGGTCGACGGCGCCGAGCACCCCGACGGTTTCGATTTCGCCGTCTTCACCTCGGGCAAGCCGGATTTCTCCACCCGGCGCTTGATGCAGGGTTTCGGCCTTACGATCCGCGCCCTATAGGACACTGTGGCATTTCGGCAACTCGATTGCCGCAACTCTTGCAATTCGCAATTGTGGTCTTGTCGTTCGGCCTCAGTCGTGCGATGATCCAGACGTCTGCAAATCGAACCATAGGAGGCGCAATATGACTGCTTTTTCTTTGCTTATGCGCCTCACCGGCGGCATTGACCACAAGGGGAGCGCACTTGGTGCGACGACCCGACGCCGATATGGTTTTCAGGCCTATTGCGCCTGATATTTCTGCCTTTTGGCGTCTTTTCCATTTTTCTGACGTGACCGGCTGACACTGCGGCGGCTTGTGTCTTCGCGCGGCTTCTCCGCACGTCCTCAGCACTTTGAAAGGGCCTGGCTGCTGCGATGCGCCGGGACGGAAAACCATGCGTGAAATACAATCTTTAGTTGCTTATCCTCTGGCTGAGGCCATGAATGAACTGCACAGGGAATACGGTTTCTGGAAGCTTGTCCGGGCTATTCTCGCCCTCGGCTGGCGGGAGCGTCGTTCCTCGAACCGGCTGGACGATCTCGACAATTACATGCGTCGGGATATCGGCCTGCCGGAAATGGAGGCTCCCCGTCGCCATGCGAGCCTCAATCCTTGGGATTTCAGGCCGTGAACGGTGTGCGGTCGCGCCCGGCTATGCCATGCCGGGCGTGACAGCAGACACGCCTTTTCGGCAGGCTGCGGCCTGAATTCCGGTTCGAAATCAACAGCCCGCTAAATTCGGGAGGCGTCGGGGTTCCCGTTTGGAAGGCGTCGGCATCTATGCTAGAGATCTTCCCTGTTGCCGGACGCTTAGCCGGTGTAGAGGAGCTTTGATTCTCGTTTTGTTAACGGAAATTTTGATCGTCGTTTTTCTAACCCTGTTGAACGGCGTTCTTGCAATGTCGGAACTGGCTGTCGTGTCATCGAGGACCGCGCGCCTGAGGGTGCTTTCCGAACAGGGCAATATTGGCGCAGCCGTGGCCATGAGACTCGCCGAAGAGCCCGGCAGGTTTCTGTCCACCGTGCAGATCGGCATTACCCTGGTCGGCGTTCTTTCGGGTGCGTTTTCAGGCGCCACCCTTGGCAACCGGCTTTCGGTCTGGCTTGAAACGCAGGGGCTTTCGGCCGGTGCCGCAAATGCGCTGGGCGTCGGTTCCGTCGTGGTTCTCATTACCTATCTTTCCCTCATCGTCGGCGAACTCGTGCCCAAGCAGATCGCGCTTCGCAATCCCGAGGGCGTCGCCTCGAAGGTCGCAGGACCCATGCTGATCCTGTCGCGGGTCGCTGCGCCGCTTGTCTGGTTGCTCGACGCTTCCGGTAAGCTGGTTCTGCGCCTGCTCGGCCAGAGCGGCGTTGCCGCCGGCACGGTGACCGACGAGGAAATCAAGACGGTGCTGGCGGAAGCGCAGAGCGCCGGCGTGATCGAGACCGAGGAACAGGCGATGATTTCCGGCGTCATGCGCCTGGCGGACCGGACTGCGCGTGGGCTGATGACGCCGCGCCGCGACGTCGAGGTGGTCGACATCGAGGATACGCCGGAGGAAATTCGCGAAACGCTGCGCAAGACACAGCATTCGCGCCTGCCGGTGCGTACCGGCAATTCCGACGAGATCATCGGCGTGCTGTTCGTGAAGAACGTCTATGACGCGATCACCGCCGGGGGCGATCTTCTCGATATCCGCCCCCTCGTCAGCGAGGTGCCGATCGTATCCGACCTCGCAAGCGCTACAGACATCATCCAGGCCATGCGCCGGACGCCGCTGCACATGGTTCTGGTCTATGATGAGTACGGTCATTTCGAGGGTATCGTCACCTCCGGCGATATCCTGGAGGCGATTACCGGCGCCTTCCAGGAAGGCGAGGAGGAAGAACCCTCGCTGGTTCGCCGCGATGACGGCTCCTTCCTTGTCGCCGGCTGGACGCCGATCGACGAGTTCGTCGACAAGATTCGCGTGACGACCGAGGCTGACCCGGACTACACGACCGTTGCCGGCTTCGTGATCGCGGAGCTCAAGCGCATTCCGGAACTCGGCGAGAGCTTCATCAAGGACGGCTGGAAGTTCGAGGTGATCGACCTCGACGGTCGCCGAATCGATAAGCTGCTGGTTTCTCCGGCCGAGGACCCGAATATCTGACAGGTCGCGGCGCAGCATTCGCTTGAATGCAGCGCCGGTTCCGGACGCGCCGCATTCCCCTGTGGGTTAATTTTTTCCTGACGCGCGCATCCGCATCATTTTTGTTATGGCATGTCCTGATGCGCCGCTTCGGCGGCGTCGGGGATTCGCACTTTTCGAGGTCGGGGATTTGCAGGTCGGGATCGATATGGGAACGGTGTCGGGCGGTCAGCCGGCCAAGCTCGATATCGAGGAGCTTTTGGCGACGCGCCTTCTGGTGCAGGGCAATTCCGGCTCGGGCAAGTCACATCTGCTGCGCCGGCTGCTGGAACAGTCCGCCCCCTGGGTGCAGCAGGTCGTCATTGACCCCGAAGGCGATTTTGTCACGCTTTCCGACAAGTACGGCCATGTCGTGGTCGACGGCGAACGGACAGAGGCCGAACTTGCCGGCATCGCCAACCGTATCCGCCAACACCGGGTTTCCTGCGTCCTGACGCTCGAAGGGCTTGATATCGAGCAACAGATGCGGGCGGCCGCTGCCTTCCTCAACGGCATGTTCGATGCCGAGCGCGAATACTGGTTTCCGGTTCTCGTGGTGGTGGACGAGGCGCAGATGTTCGCGCCCTCCGTTGGCGGTGACGTTTCCGAAGACGCCCGCAAGATGTCGCTCGGGGCGATGACGAACCTGATGTGTCGCGGCCGCAAGCGCGGGCTTGCCGGCGTTATCGCCACGCAGCGTCTCGCCAAGCTTGCCAAGAACGTGGCGGCCGAGGCCTCCAACTTCCTGATGGGCCGTACCTTCCTCGATATCGACATGGCGCGCGCGGCCGACCTGCTCGGCATGGATCGCCGCCAGGCGGAGATGTTCCGCGATCTCAAACGCGGCAACTTCGTCGCGCTCGGCCCGGCGCTGTCCCGCCGTCCGTTGCCGATCGTCATCGGTGCGGTCGAGACCTCGGCGCGTTCGTCTAGCCCCAAGCTGATGCCGCTGCCGGATGCGCCGCAGGACGTCGAAGACCTGATTTTCACGCCGGACCCTGAGGAATTCACCCGTCCGATCGTGCGCCGGGCGCCACCCGCGCCACGTCCGACCACCGACATTCTCGCCGAACTCTCCCGTTCGACGCCGGCGGCAACCCAGCCGGTCGCGACCGAAAGCCGGGCAACCGCGCCGGAAATCTCGGAGGAAGAACGGGAGGAACGGCTTGCCGCCGTTCTGTCGGAAATCCTCGCCGATCCGCAGGCCGCGTATCGCACGGATTCCGTTCTCTATCAGGAGTTCCTCGTTCGCGCCCGCATGCGCCGCGTGCCAGGCCCGCCGATGGCGATGGGCGAGTTCCGTCGCCGGGTGGCGATCGCTCGGGCAGGGGTGGATGAAGAAACGGCGGCGAGCGAAGCCTGGGCGACCGCGCTTTCGCTTTCCGCCGGTGTTTCCGACGATCTTCAGGGCGTTTTCCTGCTGATGGCGAAGGCCGCGATCCGGGGCGAGGTCTGCCCCTCCGATCAGCGAATCGCCAAGGCGTACGGGACCCATTCCGCGCGCCGCGCCCGCAGGCTTCTCGGCTATTTCGAGGAGCAGGGGCTGATCGTCGTACATACCGACTTTGCCGGCAAGCGCATTGTCGCCTTTCCGGATCTTCAGGCCGAGACCCGGCCCGGCGATCCGAACGCCACTGACGACTGTACGGAGGTTCCCTCGGCGGCGGAATAAGATCGGCTTTGTTTATCGCAATCGGGACAGAGTTCCCGGATCGGGCTCGCCATCGTAATATTTCTCCAATATGCCGTCGAAGATGCTGGGTGCTGGGGCGGCCTTCGAGAAAAGCGTCATCGATGACCGCAGCTTCAGCACATCGGGATAACCGAAGATATCGTCTGCGCTTAACCCATCGGTCTCCATGAGGATGTCGCAGCATTCCCATAGGCGTGGGCCGAGGACCGCATGATCGAGATAGGCTGCCGCCTCTTCAAGCGATGAAATGGCATATCTTGCCGCCATGGGGCTGTTGCCGAGCCCGCGCAATTGCGGGAAGACGAACCACATCCAGTGGCTCGTCTTGCGCCCGTTGCGAAGTTCTGAAAGCACCTCGCCGTAAACCGGGTTTTGGGCTTTCACGAAGCGTTCGAGATCGAAAGGATCGTTCATGCGAATTCCTTTCCTGCCTGCCGCCGGATATCCGCAGGCCGCGGCGACCGTCAGTCCGGCGTGCGTTCCTCCCAGACCTTCACCAGTTCCACGATTGTTTCGACCGATTTTTCCATGTCCTGCCGGCTTATCCATTCGAGCGGCGAGTGATAGGCGTGGCCGCCGGTGAAGATGTTCGGACAGGGCAGGCCCATGAAGGACAGGCGGGAACCGTCTGTGCCGCCACGGATACTGTGCAGTTCCGGTGTCAGGCCGACACGTCGCACCGCTTCCACCAGATTGTCGACGACCATCGGGTGCCGGTCGAGGACGACCTTCATGTTGCGATATTGTTCCCTGACCGAGAAGGTGAAGGTCGAACCGGGATAGCTCTTCATGACCTCTTTCGTGATCTCCTCCAGCAGGGTTTCCTTGGTCTTGAGACCGTCTTCCACGAAGTCGCGGATGATGAAGGAGACGCGGGCCTTTTCCATGGAGCCGCCGATATCGACCGGATGGATGAAGCCCTGCTTGCCCTCTGTGGTTTCCGGCGCGATGTCTTTCGGTAGCCGGGCAACGATCTCGCTTGCGATCTTGATCGCGTTTTCCATCTTGCCCTTGGCGGTGCCGGGATGAATGGCGACACCGGAGATGACGATGTCCACGCCGTCGGCCGAGAAGGTTTCGTTCTCGATTTCGCCGACGGTGCTTCCGTCCAGCGTATAGCCGAAGGCCGCGCCGAGCTTTTCGAGATTGACCTTGTCGGCGCCTCGGCCGATTTCCTCGTCGGTGGTGAAGAGAATGCGGACCTTGCCCCGGCGGATTTCGGGGTGATCCATCAGATATTGGGCCGCCGTCATGATTTCGGCGATACCGGCCTTGTCGTCGGCGCCGAGAAGCGTCGTGCCGTCGGTGGTGACGATATCGTGGCCTATCTGGGCGTTCAGTTCTGGATTATCGGCAACGCGGATGACCTGGCTGGTGTCGCCGGTCAGACGGATGTCGCCGCCCTGGTAGTTGCGCAGGACGTGCGGCCTGACATTCGTGCCGGTGAAATCCGGGGCGGTGTCCATATGCGAGCAGAAGCAGATGACGGGAACCGGCTTTTCGACGTTGGCTGGAATGGTGGCGTAGACATTGCCGTGTTCGTCGAGATGGGCGTCCGAAAGGCCAATTGCCAGCAGTTCATCGACCAGCAGATGGCCGAGATCCTTCTGCTTTTCGGTGGAGGGTTGCGCCGACGAGGCTGGGTCCGACTGGGTATCGATGACAACGTAGCGAAGAAAGCGTTCAAGGACGGTATCGGTCATGAGCTATCCAGATTGAAAGTATGGAAACCGTCCAGCTATAGCCCTTCGGAGGGCTGTCGTGAATGCTCGAAAGCGAAAGCGGTGGGGCGCGACCAAGACGAGGGCGGCGCATGATCGCGCCGCCCCCGCCTGTTTCGAGGGGATCGCTATTCCCGAGCCAGCGTGTTTGCGCCCGCCTTGTCCTCGTTGCGGGTCGCCCAGAGCGATCCGAGGATGCCAGCACCGAGGATGGCGAGGGTTACGCCGAGCGAAACCGTGGGGGGGATCTTTGCAAGCCCGAGCATGTCGGCCACGAAGATCTTCGAACCGATGAAGATCAGCACCACGGAGAGCGCATACTTCAGATAAGCGAAGCGATGAATGAGCGCCGACAGCGCGAAGTACAGCGCCCTGAGGCCGAGGATCGCGAAGATGTTCGAGGTGTAGACGATGAAGGGATCGGTGGTGATGGCAAACACCGCCGGAATGGAATCGACCGCAAAGACGAGGTCTGCGAGTTCGACCATGACCAAGGCCAGGAAGAGCGGGGTGAAATAGATCTTCATTTTGCCGGAAAAGACGTCTTCCCGCCGGACGACGAAGCGGTGCCCTTCGAGTTTTTCCGTGATCGGCAGATGTTTGCGCAGGAACCGCAGAAGCGGATTGCCCGAGACATCGTATTCCTTGTCGGCGGTAAGCAGCATCTTGATGCCGGTGACAATGAGGAAGGCGGCAAAAAGGTAGAGAACCCAGTGATAGTTCTCGACAATGGAGGCACCGGCGGCGATCATGATGCCGCGCAAGACGATCACTCCGAGAATTCCCCAGAGCAGAACCCGGTGCTGGTAGGCGCGGGGAATGGCGAAATAGCCGAAGATCATGGCGATGACGAAGATGTTGTCCATCGCCAGGCTTTTCTCGACGACGAAACCTGTCAGATATTCAAGGCCGGCCTGCTGGCCGGATTGCCACCAGACCCATCCGCCGAAGGCAAGTCCGAGCGACATGTAGAAGGCGGAAAGCAGGAAGCTTTCACGAATGCCGATCTCGGCGTTCTTTTTGTGCAGGACGCCCAGGTCGAGGGCGAGGAGAAGTATGACAAGGGCCAGGAAGGAGAGCCACATCCATATGGCGGTCCCCAAGAAGTCTGTCCAAAGAAAATCCATCGAGGCTTTCCTTTGCCGGAACGGTTGGTGATAGCAGCTCCGACATCACGGGAATCCGGCACTCGCGTCAGAGGGGCCCGGTGCTGCGTTCCCTCGAAATGGTCATCCGCGCAATTAGTTCAAGCACCAGCCGTTGACTTTCCCGTGATCCGTCGCTATTGAGCCCACCAACGCCGGGCCGTAATGCCCGGTGTTTGTTTTGACATGTCCCGTGGTTTCATCCGTACGCTTACGTGAGAAACCTGTCAGAACGTCCAAAATGGCGTTCAGAGGAGGGCGTGTTTCCTCGACCGGTTTGGCAACAAACCGACCTAACTTATTGAGAAGGAAATGCGATGAGCAAGCGCGCTGCATCCAAGTACAAAATCGATCGCCGTATGGGCGAAAACATCTGGGGCCGTCCGAAGTCCCCGGTCAACCGCCGCGAATACGGCCCGGGCCAGCACGGCCAGCGCCGCAAGGGCAAGCTGTCCGACTTCGGTGTTCAGCTCCGCGCCAAGCAGAAGCTGAAGGGCTACTATGGCGACCTGCGCGAGAAGCAGTTCCGCGCCATCTACGACGAAGCCAACCGCCGCAAGGGCGACACCTCGGAGAACCTGATCGGTCTGCTCGAATCGCGCCTCGACGCGATCGTCTACCGCGCCAAGTTCGTTCCGACGGTCTTCGCTGCCCGTCAGTTCGTCAACCATGGCCACGTCACCGTCAACGGCGTTCGCGTCAACATCGGTTCCTACCGTTGCAAGGCCGGCGATGTCATCGAAGTTCGCCAGAAGTCCAAGCAGCTCGTTTCCGTTCTGGAATCGGTTTCTCTCGCCGAGCGCGACGTTCCGGATTACATCGAAGTCGACCACAACAAGATGGTTGCCACCTTCGTTCGCGTTCCGGGCCTTTCCGACGTACCTTATGCGGTCGTCATGGAGCCGCAGCTCGTCGTCGAATTCTATTCTCGCTGATTTCTGCGAGAGCCGATTGTGGAAAGCCGCCCTTCCGGGCGGCTTTTTCTATTTGCGCTGCAGCATTCCCGGTTGATTATGTCGGCCGCGCTTTGCATCGAGAGGAAGCCATGGACCTTCAGGCAGTCGTTGACGATATCGTGCGCGATCTTCAGCCCCGGCTCGGCGAGGGCAAGGTAGCCGACTACATACCGCAGCTCGCGCGCGTCGATCCGAACCAGTTCGGCATCGCGATCACGACCGTCGACGGCACCACCTATACCGCCGGCGATGCGGGGACGTCCTTCTCGATTCAGAGCATCTCCAAGGTCTTCATGCTGACGCTGGCGCTTGGCAAGGCGGGAGAGGCGATCTGGAAACGCGTCGGTCGCGAACCCTCGGGCTCCTCATTCAATTCGATCGTCCAGCTCGAACATGAGCACGGCATTCCCCGCAACCCCTTCATCAATGCGGGCGCTATCGTCATCACCGACATGGTCCTGGCCGGCCACGAGCCGCGCGAGGCGATCGGCGAGTTCCTGCGCTTCATGCGTTTCATCGCCGACGACGATGCCGTTACCATCGATGAGAAGGTGGCGCGCTCGGAGCAGGAGACGGGTTACCGCAACTTTGCGCTCGCCAATTTCATGCGCGGTTTCGGCAATCTCCAGCATCCGGTCGAGCATGTTCTCGGGGTCTATTTTCACCAGTGCGCGCTGGCCATGAGCTGCGTGCAGCTTTCCCATGCCGGGCTCTATCTTGCCAATCGCGGCACCAATCCGCTCACCGGCTTCTCCGTTGTGTCGCCGAAGCGCGCGCGGCGCATCAACGCCTTGATGCTGACATGCGGCCATTACGACGGGTCGGGCGATTTCGCCTATCATGTCGGCCTGCCGGGCAAGAGCGGCGTCGGTGGCGGCATCCTGGCGATTGCGCCGGGCAAGGCGTCCATCGCGGTCTGGTCGCCGGGACTGAACAGGGTCGGCAACTCGGCGCTGGGTTCGGTTGCGCTGGAGATGCTCGCCACGCGCACCGGCTGGTCGGTGTTCGGCACTTGATCTTGACGGCCTAAACAGGCATTGGCTGTTTTCAAGCGCCGCATGCGCACCGGAGCCCGCCCATGAACGTCCCGCCATCGACCGACAGTTTCACAGCCGATGCCGCTGAGGACGAGGATCTTTCGAGCGGCGCCCATCCGGTCTTTGCCGCCGCACCGCGTTCCGTCGGCTTCAACAAGCTGCGCAAGCGGCTGATCCGGCAGGTGCGGCAGGCGCTTTCGGATTTCGACATGCTGAACGGCCAGAAGCGCTGGCTGGTCGGCCTTTCGGGCGGCAAGGATTCCTACGGACTGCTCGCCATCCTGCTCGATCTCAAATGGCGCGGCCTGCTGCCGGTCGAACTGGTTGCCTGCAATCTCGATCAGGGCCAGCCGAATTTCCCGAAGCATATCCTGCCGGATTATCTTTCCTCGATCGGCGTGCCGCATCGCATCGAATACCGCGACACCTATTCGGTGGTGAAGGAGAAGGTTCCCCAGGGCGGAACCTATTGTTCGCTGTGTTCGCGCCTCCGGCGCGGCAATCTCTATCGTATCGCCCGTGAGGAGGGTTGCGACGCGCTGGTGCTCGGCCATCATCGCGAGGACATCCTCGAAACCTTCTTCATGAATTTCTTCCATGGCGGTCGTCTCTCGGCGATGCCGGCGAAGCTCCGGAACGACGAGGGGGATCTGATGGTGCTGAGGCCGCTCGCCTATGCGGCCGAAGACGATCTGTCGCGCTTTGCCGAGGCGATGGCGTTTCCGATCATCCCCTGCGATCTCTGCGGTTCCCAGGACGGACTGCAGCGCAATGCGATGAAGGAGATGCTGGCGGGGATCGAGGCGAAGATGCCAGGACGCAAGGACGCGATGCTGCGTGCGCTCGGCCATGTGGATGCCTCGCACCTTCTCGACCCGAAGCTTTTCGATTTCTCCGCCCTTCAGACGACAAAGGATTTCTGACCATGGCCGAACTTGATATCGCAGCGCTTGCCAACCTGCTTCAGGAGGCAGCGGAAGGCGAGATCCTGCCGCGTTTCAGGAATCTCGGCACGGATGACGTGCGGATGAAGTCGGAGGCGATAGATCTGGTCACGGAAGCCGACGAGGCGGCAGAGCGGGTTATCCGCGAACGCATCGCGACCATGATGCCGGAGGCCGTCTTTATTGGCGAGGAAGCGGTCGCCGCCGATCCGGCGCTGCTCGGCAAGATCGATGATGCGGATCTGGCTGTCATCGTCGATCCCATCGACGGCACCTTCAACTATGCGGCCGGCCTGCCGCTGTTCGGCGTCATGCTGTCGGTGGTCCGCAAAGGCGAGACGGTCGCCGGGGTGATCTACGATCCGATGGGCAATGACTGGCTGATTGCGGAAAAGGGGTCCGGAGCATGGCTCTGCCGGCCGGACGGCCAGCAGGAACAGATGGCGGTCGCTCCGTCCGTGTCGCTTTCGCAGATGGTGGGCATCGCCGCAGTGACCTATATGGAGCGCGAGGCGAAGCGGCAGACGCTTGCCAATCTCGCCGATGTCAGGCTCTTCACCAGTTATCGCTGCTCGGCCCATGAATATCGCGCCTTTGCAGCCGGCCACCTGCATTTCCTGCAATATCGCAAGCTGATGCCGTGGGATCATCTGGCCGGCACGCTGATCTCGGCGGAAGCAGGCGCTCATGTGCGCAAGCTCGATGGTACGGCCTACAGGCCCTATGATTTCGAAGGCGGCATTCTCGTGGCCTCGGACGAGGCAAGCTGGAACGAGCTTCGCGAAAAGATCTTCAACGTCTGAGCGTCATCCGGCACACCAATGAAAAGGCGCGCGAACCATTCGGTTCGCGCGCCTTTCTTTTTCAGGGCTGAAAACTCAGACCGGCTTGTTGTGTGGCCGGAAAAGCTGGCCGCGTTCTGCGATGAGCACGAAGACAAGGCCGATCAGCGAGACCGTGAAGAACCCCGCCACCAGCGGCAGGGCGGTACCGTCGAACGCCTGGCCGATGATCGCGCCGATCAGCGAGCCGCCAACCGTGCCCATGAAGCCGAGGACCGACGAGGCGGTGCCTGCGACATGGCCCAACGGTTCCATGGCGAGCGAATTGAAATTCGAACCGATCCAGCCGAACTGGAACATCGCCAGAGCGAAGAACATGATGAAAAGCGGGAAAGGCATGGGCTGGGGACCCAGGATTTGTATCAGCAGCCACACGCTGTTGATGGCGATGAACCCCAGCAGAGAGGCATGCGACAGTCGCCGCATGCCGAAACGCCCGACGAGACGGGCATTGACGAAGGACGACAGCGCCATGAACAGGGCAACGGCTGCGAAGGCCACCGGAAACAGCGCGCCCAACCCGTAGATGCCGAGATAGATCTGCGGCGCGGAGTTGATGAACCCGAACAGGGCGCCGAAGATGAAGGTACTTGCGATCGTGTAGCAAAGCGCTACCCGCTCGGTCAGCACGATGCGGAAGCCCTGAAAGATGGACTTTGCGGTGAAGGAGCGAACGTCCTCGGGGTGCAGCGTTTCCGGCAGCCGCAGATACATCCAAAGCCCGACGGCCAGAGCGGCAGCGGCCATGAAGACGAAGATCCAGTGCCAGTGGCCGAACATCATGATGACCTGCCCGGTGCCGGGGGCGACAACCGGAATGACCATGAATACCATCATGATGAGGGACATGACTTCCGCCATCTGGCGTCCGCCATAGACGTCACGCACGATGGAGACGGTGATGACGCGGGTGGCGGCCGAACCGATGCCCTGGATGAAACGCAGCGCGAGTAGAGTGCCGAAGGACGGCACGAGAACGACCATAAGCGACGACAGCACATAGATGCCGAGGCCGAACAGCATCGGCCTGCGGCGGCCGAAGCGGTCGGCAATCGGTCCGTAAAACAGCTGGGCGATACCGAAACCGATCAGATAGGCGGAAACCACGTATTGATGGTGGTTCTCGTTCTGGACGTCGAGCGAGGCGCCGATCTGCGGCAGGCCCGGCAGCATGATGTCGATGGCGAGCGCATTGAGCGCCATCAGAAAGGCCATCATCGCGATGAATTCCACTCGTCCCATGCCTTTCAGACTGGCCGGAGCGGGCTGTAACGTTTTAGTCATAATGCGTGCCTTGAAAACAACGAGAAGGCGCTGCTGATGGCAACGCCTTTTCAAATCGAAACGAAAATGAACTCCCGCGGATCAGCCGCGGGCCGATGGTCAGGCGGCGCCGCGGACGGCGATGCCCTGGTCTTCGAAGTGCTTCTGAAGTTCGCCGGCCTGGAACATTTCCCGGACGATGTCGCAGCCGCCGAGGAATTCGCCCTTGACGTAAAGCTGCGGGATCGTCGGCCAGTTGGAATAGTCCTTGATGCCCTGGCGGATCTCGCTGTCGGCCAGAACGTTCACGCCCTTGTAGGCGACGCCGAGATAATCGAGAATCTGGACGACCTGGCCGGAAAAGCCACACTGCGGGAACTGCGGGGTGCCCTTCATGAAAAGAACGACGTCGTTGGTCTTCACTTCATTGTCGATGAAATCGTGAACGCTCATGGGATTTCCTTTCACATGCGGCTTCAAGGACCGCTGTTTAAACGTCTCTTCTAGATAGCAAGCATGAGGCGCTTTTGCCAGAGCAATCCGCGGACCGGCCGGGTGCGGTCAGCTCTTGCGCTGGCGGCTGCGGCTTGCTGCGGTCCGGCGGCGGCTGACCTGCTTCTTCGCGGGCTTGCGCGTCGTCTTCCTGGTAAAGCGTCCGGTGGAGGAAGACCGCGTCTGGCGCTTGCGGCGGCGCGTGGCGCTGCGTCCGCCGGTCTTCTTCAGGATTTCCTTCAGAACGCCTTCAACGACGTTCTCGACCACTTCCTTGATGAGATCGGCCATATCGGTCCCCGGTGCCTGCTCAATCCGGAACGGAGGTCTGCAGCGCAAGCGCATGCAGGACACCGCCCATATTGCCCTTCAGCGCGTCATAGACCATCTGGTGCTGCTGCACGCGGGACTTGCCGCGAAAGGCTTCCGCCACGACTTCGGCTGCGTAGTGATCGCCATCGCCCGCGAGATCGCGGATCACGACCTTGGCTCCCGGAATGCCCGCCCTGATCAGGTCTTCGATTTCTCCCGGTTTCATTGCCATGGTCGTTCTCCCTGCTTCCTGGAAGCGGCCGGTCAGGCCACTTCGCCATTCATGAAATCAGGGAACCACGATTCATGGGCGGAACGCAATTCCTCAATTGCCACCGCGCGGGCATTGCCCAGTACGACGTTGCTGCCGCCGGTGCGACCGATCCACGGGCAGAAGACGCCGGCGGCTTCGGCACGGACCATTGCCGCATCGACGTTCTTTTCTTCGACGGTGACGACATAGCGCCCCTGGTCCTCACCGTAGAAGACCGGGATCGGATCGGCGCCGTCGAGCGCGTTGATCGTCGCGCCGATGCCGGATGCAATCGCCATTTCCGCAATCGCAAGCGCCAGACCGCCGGACGAGCAGTCGTGCACGGCGGTCGCGAGACCATCCTGGATCAGGCCGCGGACGAAGTCGCCAACCTTCTTTTCATGGGCGAGGTCGACATACGGGGCCGGGCCGTCGGTGCGGCCGTGGATATCGCGCAGATAGACCGATTGTCCCAGGTGGGTGCCCCAGCCCGAGGGCGCGCCGGCGAGCAGGATTGCCTGACCCTGAGCCGCGAAGCGGATACGGGCCATCTTCGACCAGTCCTTCATCAGGCCGACGCCTGCAATCGTCGGGGTCGGCAGGATCGCCTGACCGTTGGTCTCGTTGTAGAGCGAGACGTTGCCGGAGACGATCGGGAAGTCGAGGGCCTTGCAGGCCTCGCCGATACCCTTGATGGCGAAGACCAGCTGGCCCATGATTTCAGGGCGCTCCGGATTGCCGAAGTTCAGGTTGTCGGTGGCAGCAAGCGGCAGCGCGCCCGTCGCGGTAATGTTGCGCCAGCATTCGGCGACGGCCTGCTTGCCGCCTTCGAACGGATCGGCCTCGACGTAACGCGGCGTGACGTCGGAAGAGAAGGCGAGCGCCTTGGTCGGGTGGGTGTCGACGCGGATCACGCCGGCGTCGCCGCCCGGAAGCTGTAGGGAATTGCCCTGGATCAGCGTGTCGTATTGTTCATAGACCCATCGACGCGAGGAGTTGTTGGCGGAGCCGACCAGTTTGACCAGCGCGTCGGCGACATCGGCCTGCGGCACGTCGTTTTCTGCGAGCGGGGCCGGCGCCTTCGGCTCGATCCACGGGCGGTCGTATTCCGGTGCCTGGTCGCCCAGCTCCTTGATCGGCAGGTTCGCGACTTCCTCGCCCTGGTGGATGACGCGGAAGCGAAGGTCGTCCGTCGTGTGGCCGACGATAGCGAAGTCGAGACCCCACTTGACGAAGATCGCCTTGGCGACGTCTTCCTTGGACGGTTCAAGAACCATGAGCATGCGCTCCTGGCTTTCCGACAGCATCATTTCGTAGGCCGTCATGCGCTCCTCGCGCACCGGCACCTTGTCGAGTTCGAGCTCGATGCCGAGGTCGCCCTTGGCGCCCATTTCAACGGCCGAACACGTCAGGCCGGCTGCGCCCATGTCCTGGATGGCGATGACGGCGCCTGTTGCCATCAGCTCGAGGCAGGCTTCCAGAAGGCACTTTTCGGTGAACGGGTCGCCAACCTGCACGGTCGGGCGCTTTTCTTCGATCGATTCGTCGAATTCCGCCGATGCCATGGTCGCGCCGCCAACGCCGTCGCGGCCCGTCTTGGCGCCGAGATAGACCACAGGCAGGCCGACGCCCTTGGCTTCGGAAAGGAAGATGCCATCGGACTTGGCAAGGCCGGCGGCGAAGGCGTTGACGAGGATGTTGCCGTTGTAGCGGGAGTCGAATTCGACTTCGCCGCCGACGGTCGGCACGCCGAAGGAATTGCCGTAACCGCCGACGCCGGCAACGACGCCGGCGACGAGATGACGGGTCTTCGGGTGGTCGGGCGCGCCGAAGCGAAGCGCGTTCATCGCGGCAACGGGGCGGGCGCCCATGGTGAAGACGTCGCGGAGAATGCCGCCGACGCCGGTCGCGGCACCCTGGTAAGGCTCGATATAGGACGGGTGGTTGTGGCTCTCCATCTTGAAGACCACGACGTCGCCATCATCGATATCGACGACACCGGCGTTTTCGCCGGGGCCCTGAATGACGCGTTCGCCCTTGGTGGGCAGCGTGCGGAGCCATTTCTTCGAGGACTTGTAGGAGCAGTGCTCGTTCCACATCGCCGAGAAGATGCCGAGTTCGGTGAAGGTCGGCTCGCGGCCGATGAGCTGCAGGATACGGTCGTACTCGTCCGGCTTGAGGCCATGGGCGGCTACGAGTTCGGGAGTGATTGCAATCGTGTTGGAGATCGTCATCGCTTGTCCTGAGGCTTGTCCTGGGGCTCGTCCTGCGCCGGCCGGCTGCGGGAAATCGGCGTTTCGGCGCCTCTTTAGCGCATGTAGGCCGACAGTGCGACAGGAAAATGCGCCTGACAACAGCCGGTTATGTCGCTTCCGGCGGGTGGCCGCTCAGGCCACGCTGTCGTAGCCTGCTCCGCCATTTTCAAGCAGCCTTCGCAGGACGGCAAAACCGCTTTGAACCTCGTCGCGGTCCTTCGGCGAGGAGAAGCCGATGCGGGCCTTGTGCAGGACCTTCTCCGAGCGGCCGGCCTTGAATTCATCCTCGTCGTCTATCAGCACGCCCTCTGCAAGTGCGGCATTCTTGAAGGTAACCGAGAGCCACGGGTCGGGAAGCGACAGCCAGAGAAAGGGAACGGCGGGGTTCGAGCGGAAATCGAAGCCGTGAAGAGCCCGGCGGGCGAGGGCTTCCCTTGCGGCAATCTCCTCGGCGCAGAGCGTTCGGATCGCTCTTGCGTCGCCGGACATTACCAGCCGGGCGCAAAGCTCCGCCAGCAGGAAGGGAATGCCGCCGGTTATCATCTTGTGGGCGATACGCACCCGCTGGGCGAAATGGGGAGGGCAGGCGACCCAGCCGCCGCGCACGCCGGCGGCCACGGATTTCGACAGGCCGCCGACCATGAACGTCCGGTCGGGCGCCAGCGCAGCAAGAGGGGGCAACTGCTGTTGCGACATCGAGCCGTAGAGGTCGTCCTCGATCAGCCAGACATTGTGCCGGCGCGCAATGTCGACCAGCGCCTTCCGCCGTTCGACCGGCATCGCGGCAAGGGTCGGGTTTTGCGCAGACGACATCATGAAGGCGATCTTCGGATGCTGCTGGGCGCAGACGCGCTCGAAATCCTCGGGCAACACGCCGTCCTCGTCGCTTTCCACCAGCGTCGTGCGGCGGCCGGCGAGCCCGGCGCTACGACTGACCTGGGAATAGGTGAGATGCTCGAAAACCACGCGCTCGCCGGGGGCCGTTACGGCGGTGATGACTGCCATGATGCCGGCATGGGCGCCAAGGGTCGGAACGATGTTCTGCGGATCCGGAGACCAGTCGCCCTTGCCGAGCCATCGGGCGCCCGCGGCAAACCAGTGTTCCGGAAAGCTTCGGGTGTAGCTGGCGATGTCGACCGGATGGTCGCGCAGGATCCCCTCGATGTGACTGCGCAGATACTCTCCCTGGCCGACATCCGGGGCCGCAGTGCTGTCGAAACGAATCTTGCCGGGTGGCGGTGCAATCGGACGCGTCCCGATCAGAGCTGCCGCGACGGGATCGAGGTCTCCGTTCGGTGACGTGTCGCGCATGTCGCGCACGAAGGTGCCGCGGCCGACCTCGCCCGTCACCAGCCCGCGTTCATGGACAAGCGCATAAGCGCGGCTGACGGTGCCGATGGTGATGCCGAGATCGAAGGCGAGGTTCCGCTGGGGCGGAAGCTTGGCGCCGGGGGGCAGCGCGCCGCCGGCAATCGAGGCCTCGATCTGGTCAGCGAGGCGGACATAGATCGGGCCTTTGCCCTGGGAAAGGTCGGGAAGCCAATTTGTCATCATGACAATTCAATATATTGTCCTCATTTTCGAGTCAATGATATCCATATTGCATCAATAAATAGAGACAATTTGGTGAGGAAATGACTGAGACGGCGCGATATATTGAGTCAATCGATACGATATGGCCGGATGGCTATGCCCGCGAGACCCTGTTCCGCTCGAGCGGTGACATGCTTTCGCCTGCGCGGCCGGAGGAAGGGTTCTGGTTGAGGCTGTTCCGAGCCGCATCCCACTGGCGCATGAGGCGCAGCGGCCGCCTCGCACTTCTGGAGCTGACCGACGACCAGTTGCTCGATATCGGCATAACGCGGATCGATGCCAAGCGCGAGGCGCGCAAGTCATGGCTGCTCATGCTGCCATGATGTCAATCGTCGCAACGGCCATTCCTGCACGCAGGACCGGCGTCGCTGACGAGATGGGAAACCTCAGAACCTGTAGGCGAGCATCAATCCGGCGTGGCTGATGCCGTCATTGACGTCGCAGAGGTCCGCATTCGACGAATGGTCGATGGTGGCGAGCACGTCGACCTTGTCGGTCACACGAAAGCCCGCGGCGGCGTATTCGTGAAACAGCACGCTGCAACCCAGTTTGGGGCCATCGGTGCCGTCATCGTCCAGGTCGCCATTGTGTACCGTGCCGCCGAAGCCAACATCGAGAAACAGGCGATCCGTCAGATCGACCTTCCAGTTAAACCCCGCAAAGGCCTGGCTGGCATTGCCGGCGCTGCTCACGGAAAGCCCCGCGTGGATCTGCGGCCGAAGCAGTTTTTCGCCCCAGGTTGCCGCATTGGCCGAATCCAGCGGATCGAAGTAGAGAATCACCGTCGGGAAGAAACCTGATTCGAAGGTGCTTTTCGCCTGGATCGAGGCCGTGGCGCCTGCCCGGACTTCTTTCAGCGACCAGTCCGCGGCAAAAGAGCTTTGGGAAAACAGCAGCATGCATGTCGCTGCAAGCAGCGGAACACGGAGACATTCGGAAAGTCTGCAGTCGGTCATGACAGGTATCCGTGTCGTTCGCAGGGATTGCGGGACGCTAGCATAAGCCGCGGCGCGCTGCGAAGCGGATTTCCTCACTCTGCGTTGAAATGTCCCCAGGCGTTGCTGAAAAGTCAGCAGTCCTTGCCGCCGCGGGCCCAGCGGTTGACGTCTGCGGTGATGCGGGCGCTGACCGGTTCGCCCATCATCGGGCCGAAGGCATCGAGGCGGGCCGGACGGCCTTCCGCCTGCACGACGAGCAGCGGGCGAATATCCCCGGAACCCTTGCGGACGAGAAGAATGCGTGGCTTGCCGGAGAAGGAATTGAGTTCCGGCGCCATGGTATAGGCCCTGAAGGCCGGATCGCCCGACTTGATCCAACAACGATTGGCGCCGACCGCGACCTTTTCCATTATATCGAGCGCGGACGGCCCATGGAACGCTGCCGGTTGCGGCTTCGACTGGCAGGAGGCAAGTGCGATAAGGGGAAGGGCGGCAAGAAGGAGGGCAGGGCGCATGCTGAATCGCTTTTCGTTCATCGGGCGCCCGCTCTCTATCACCCGACTGGTTAAGCAGCGATTACGTCGAGGGCGGAAGCAAAGATGCCGCGTCCGTCATTGCCGCCATGCGCCGCTTCGATCAGGTTTTCCGGATGCGGCATCATGCCGAGAACATTGCCCTTCTCGTTCATCACGCCGGCGATGTCGTTGATCGAGCCGTTCGGGTTGGTGCCTTCCGCATAGCGGAAGACGACCTGTCCGTTGCCTTCGATGGCCTTCAGGGTTTCAGCGTCCGCGAAGTAGTTGCCGTCGTGATGGGCAACGGGGCTGCGGATGATCTGACCCTTTGCATAGGCGCGGGTGAAGTCGGTGTCGGCGTTGACGACCTCGAGCTTGATTTCCCGGCACACGAATTTCAGCGAGGCGTTGCGCATCAGCGCACCCGGCAGCAGGCCCGCTTCCAGCAGGATCTGGAAGCCGTTGCAGACGCCGAGAACCTTGACACCCCGTTCTGCTGCAGCCTTCACCGCCTGCATGACCGGCATGCGTGCTGCGATCGCGCCGCAGCGCAGGTAATCGCCGTAGGAGAAGCCGCCGGGGATGACGATGAGATCGACATCCGGAAGCTCGGTTTCGGTCTGCCAGACGGTCACCGGCGCGTTGCCCGAAATCTTGGTGAGCGCCGCGATCATGTCGCGGTCGCGATTGAGGCCCGGAAGTTGCAGAACAGCAGATTTCATGGGTGTGGCTCAAGCCTTGCCTGTGCTTCCTGAAGCTCCCGCAGCTCCAGGCGGTTTTCGATACGATCGAGGCGGTCCCCGTTGCGGGCGAGAACGCTACAGATATTGCGAATGTCCCGATGCATCGGGATCATTGTCCCGCGCACTGCATTCAATTCGGCCTTGATCTCGGCCATCCCGTTGCCTTCGACCCTTAGGCGATGGCGATAGTGTAGTTCTCGATGACCGTATTTGCGAGGAGTTTCTCGCACATCGCCTTGAGATCGGCTTCGGCCTTTGTCTTATCGGTGCCTTCAAGCTCGAGGTCGAAGACCTTGCCCTGGCGGACATGGCCGACGCCGTCGAAACCGAGCGCGCCGAGCGCGCCTTCGATCGCCTTGCCCTGCGGGTCGAGGACGCCGTTCTTAAGGGTTACGGTCACGCGTGCCTTGATCACTCTCAATCTCCGTAGATTACTTCTTTGGCAGCTTACTTCACCAGCACCGGACCGGTGCCGCGCAGCGGCTCGTTTTCGTTGATGATGCCGAGGCGCTTGGCCACTTCCTGATAGGCTTCGAGCAGGCCGCCGAGATCCTGGCGGAACCGGTCCTTGTCGAGCTTTTCATGGGTCTCGATGTCCCACAGACGGCAGCTGTCCGGTGAGATTTCGTCGGCCAGAATGATGCGCATCATGTCGCCCTCGTAAAGGCGTCCGCACTCGATCTTGAAGTCGACGAGCTGGATGCCGATGCCGAGGAAGAGGCCGGACAGGAAGTCGTTGACACGGATGGCGAGCGCCATGATGTCATCGAGTTCGGCGGGATTGGCCCAGCCGAAGGCGGTGATGTGCTCTTCCGAGACCATCGGGTCGGCGAGCGCGTCGGACTTGTAGTAGAACTCGATGATCGAGCGCGGCAGGACAATGCCTTCCTCGATGCCGAGGCGCTTGGCGAGCGAGCCGGCGGCGACGTTGCGCACGACGATCTCGAGCGGGATCATCTCAACTTCCTTAATCAGCTGCTCGCGCATGTTGATGCGGCGGATAAAATGGGTGGGGATGCCGATCTTGTTCAGGTGGCTGAAGAGATATTCGGAAATGCGGTTGTTGAGGACGCCTTTTCCGTCGATGACTTCATGCTTCTTCTTGTTGAACGCCGTGGCGTCGTCCTTGAAAAACTGGATCAGCGTGCCGGGCTCCGGACCCTCGTAAAGGATCTTGGCCTTGCCTTCGTAAACACGGCGGCGACGGTTCATGGCTGGTTTTCTCTGCTGTTGGCGTCACACTGGGGACGCTGTGGAACGATTATTGAAGCGGTCCCATAAAGGAAAACCACGCTTTTCACAATGCGGCTGTTGTTACCTCCCCGGATTTCGTCCAAACCAAGGCAAGGCTCGGAGAATCAGCATTCGCTCCAAGTTTGCATTGCACTTTCTACAGCCTTTTGATTAATGGGGGAAACGAAGCCCCCGCATGGTGACGGCATACTCTTTGGGAGACACAGATGAGCGGTATGAGTGATCGCGAAAAGGCCTTTGAAAACAAGTTCGCGCATGACCAGGAACTTCGTTTCAAGGCTGAGGCACGGCGCAACAAGCTGATCGGGCTCTGGGCTGCCGGCCTGCTCGGCAAGACGGATGCCGACGCCTATGCCAAGGAAGTCGTTGCCGCTGACTTTGAAGAGGCTGGCGATGCGGACGTCATTCGCAAGCTGAAGGCCGATCTCACGGCAGGCGGCGTTTCGGTCACCGACGAGGAACTGCGCTCCAAGATGCTTGAATTCCTGGCCGAAGCCGTCGCTCAGGTCCAGGGCGAGTAAGGCTCGTCCGGGCGCGGTCCTCGGGTCGCGTTATCATATGCCGTCCGTTCACCGGAACGGGCGGCGCCAGGATTCACCGGCGATGAAATCGGCGGTCAATTCGAATGGCAGGGGGCGCGCCAGCCCGAAACCCTGTAGCACGTCGCAGCCGAGAGCGGCCAGTATCCGGACATGGTCCGGCGTCTCGACACCTTCCGCAGTTACTCCGATGTTCAGAGAACGGCCGATATCGATGATCGAGCCGACGAGCTTGCGCTGTTCGGTCGATTCCGGCACGTCGCGTACCAGTTCCCTATCGATCTTCAGCGATTTGGGATTGAGCCTCAGCAGGCTGACGATGGAGGCGTGACCCGTGCCGAAATCGTCGATCTCAATGTCGACGCCGAGTTTGCGGAGATGGTTCAGATTCTCCATGGCCTGGTCGTCGTATTCGTCGAGGAAGATCGATTCCAGCAGTTCGAAGGAAACGGTACCGGGTTCGAGGGTAAATGCGCTGAGCTTTTTCCTCAGAAGCGGGTCGTGCAGGCGGCGGGTTGAGACATTGACCGATATCTTGGGCACGGTCAGGCCGAGTGCGCGCCACCGCTCGAAGTCGGCAAGCGCTTTCTCCAGAATAAGGGCGTCGATATGGGGTACGGCGCCCAGTTCCTCAGCCACGGAGAGGAAGCGGTCGGGCGTCAAAATGCCGTGTTTCGGATGGTCCCAGCGCGCCAGAGCTTCTGCGCCGGCGATCGCAAGCGTCCGCGCGTCGAACTGGAACTGGTAGTGGGGAACGAACTCGTCGTTTTCCAATGCCCGGAGAATGTCGTCCGACAGCCTGCGGGTATTGACCATGTGCCGATGGCTGTCGCGGGAGAAGAATTCATGGCGGTTGCGGCCGCGATTCTTGGCATGGTAAAGCGCGATATCGGCATTCAGCAGCAACTGGCGGGCATTGATCTCCGGTCCGAGCGCGCAGGCGATCCCGATGCTGGCGCCGAAGCGGCATTCGTGACCTTCATACGAGACAGGCTTCCTGAGTTCCCCGATGATGCGGTCGGCGAGTTGGGCGAGCTTGCGCTGGGAACCTTCGAAACGCGCGAGAAAGACAAACTCGTCGCCGCCGATGCGGGCGACGAAATCTCCGACGCGCGTGTTGGCCTTCAGTACCTTCGCCGCATGTTTCAGCATCATGTCGCCGGCACTGTGGCCGAGGGTGTCGTTGATCTGCTTGAACCGGTCGAGATCGATATGCAGCACGGCAAGGCCGCTGCTGCGAGCGCCGGCGCTTTCGCCATAACGATCCAGCGTTTCGTCCAGATAACGCCGGTTCGGCAGATCGGTCAGGTAGTCGTGCAGCGCGATATGTTCGATGCGCGCCTTGGCCGCCTCAAGCTCCGCATTGCGGGCTTCCGTGAGGATCTTTGCCCGTTCCAGTTCGCGGTGGAGCGCGAGATCGGTGGTGACGTCCCAGTTGGCGCCGATCATCTTGCGGTGTCCGTCGGCATCGATGAATGGCAGGGTGCGCGAGCGAATATAGCGCGTTGAACCGTCCTTGAGGATTACACGGTATTCGTCGGAGAAAGGCAGGAGTTTTTCCACATGGTGTTCCACCTTGCTGAAAACGCGGGGAGCGTCTTCCGGGTGCAGCATGTTCTCCCAGATTCCGCCTATCTGCACATCCTGGTGACCCTCTATGCCGAAAAGGGTTCTCATGCCCTCGTCCCAATCGGCCGTCCCCTTGTCGAAGTCCGCCTCGAACACGCCAATGCGGGACACTTCCAGCGCAAGCTTGAGCCGGCGCGACATATGGGCGATCTTCTCCTCGGCCAGCTTGCGGCTGGTAATATCCACGTCGGTGCCGATAATGCGCAGCGGCTTGCCGTTCTCGTCCCTGCTTACGCAGGCACCCCGGCATTCGATCCACACCCAGTGACCGTCCTTGTGGCGCTCCCGATACTCGAAGGTCATGTAGTCGGCGTCGCCGGCATTCTGACGCTCGATACAGCGCATGGTCCGCTCGCGGTCGTCCGGATGCACGAGTTGCAGCCAATCCTTGGTGGTGGGCGGCAGAGGATCGTCTGGCCGCAGGCCGCGAATGGCGCGCCACTCCTCCGAATAATACCAGATGCCGAGATCGAGCCTGTGGTCCCACACGCCGGTCGATGAACTGACGAGCGCGTTGTTCCAGCGGCTTTCCCGGTCTGCAAGGTCCAGTTCCCGAACCTTCAGTTGGGTGATGTCGGCAAGCTGTACCAGCAGTCTCGGTGCCGCCAGTTGTCCATCCGCCGGTATTGTCGAGACATGGGGCGACATCCACAGCGGAAAGCCGTCATGGGTGATGAAGCGGACCTCGACGGGATCGGAACCTACTTTGCCGGAAAGGGCGGCAAGCTGTTGGACGGCGAGGATATTCCGATCCTCCTCCTGCAGATAATCGATCAGAAGAGCGCCGGATGGTTCCCCAGGTGGCAGCGGCAATGCGTCGAAACGATCGTTGGTCGCCAGAATGCGGCCGACCGGGTCGAGAACGACGCTTGGCATGGGCAGAATCGAAATAAGTTGGCGAAGGCCGCTGGCTTCGCTGGCGTCGGGATGACTGGCTTTGGTCGGGCTGGGATGCAAAGGCTATCCATCGACAACGTTCGGTGGTGCCGACGATAGCCGTCTTCGATTAAGATCCGCTTAAACCCGAAACGCCTCATTTATCATGGATGAGAGCATAATCTGCCGGGATATTACCGGGCTGGCGCGCTACGCCGTCCTGCCGACATCGGCCCGAAGCCGGCTCAGGAATTGCGCGAAGACCATGGTGCCCTCCGGCCAGGGGCCGTGGCCGGAATCGGAGTTGATATGCCCGGACTCCCCGGCATCGATCAGCAGCGATCCCCAGGCACCGGCTATATCGTCGGCATGCTCGAACGCACCGAAGGGATCGTTACGACTGGCGACGGTGATCGACGGAAAGGGCAACGGATCGCGCGGGTAGGGGCCGAAGGTCATCAGGTGCTTGGGACGAATGGCCGGATTGGCCACGTCCGGCGGCGCCACGAAGAAGGCGCCGGCCACCTTGTTGCCGATACGGGGAACGGCATGGACCGCCGTTGGCACGCCGAGCGAATGGGCGACAAGCACCACCGGCCGCGTGGACTTCTCGACTTCCTCAACGACGCGGGCGACCCAGTCTTCCCGAACGGGCTTCGACCACTCCGCCTGCTCGACACGCCTCGCTGTCGAGAGCTTCGCCTGCCAGCGGCTCTGCCAGTGGTCGGGACCGGAATTGGTGTAGCCGGGAATGATGAGGATGTCTGCGTCGGAAGCTTTCATGGGCCTTATCTGCTTATTGGGCAGGCTTTCGTCAAGGATATCTGCGCGGGGCACCCGACAAAACCGGCCAACGCGCATCTCTGAAAACAGACAATCCGGCCCGCGTCGTCACGGACCGGATCGTTCTTCGATGGCGATGATATCAGCCGAAGACGCGCTTGAAGATCGTGTCGACGTGCTTGGTGTGGTAGCCGAGGTCGAACTTCTCGCGAATATCTTCTTCGGACAGGGCCGCGCGAACTTCCTGGTCAGCGAGCAATTCCTCGAGGAAATCCTTGCCCTGTTCCCAGACCTTCATGGCGTTTCTCTGGACGAGGCGATAGGCGTCCTCGCGGCTGACGCCGGCCTGGGTGAGGGCGAGAAGAACGCGCTGGCTCATCACGAGGCCACGGAACTTGTTCATGTTCTTCAGCATGTTCTCGGGATAGATCACCAGTTTCTCGATGACGCCGGCGAGACGGTTCAGCGCGAAGTCGAGGGTGATCGTGGTATCCGGGCCGATGGCGCGCTCGACGCTCGAATGGCTGATGTCACGTTCGTGCCAGAGAGCCACGTTTTCCATGGCCGGGACGACGGACATGCGCACCAGACGGGCGAGGCCGGTCAGGTTTTCGGTCAGCACGGGGTTGCGCTTGTGCGGCATGGCGGACGAACCCTTCTGGCCCGGCGAGAAGAATTCTTCCGCTTCCAGAACCTCGGTGCGCTGCATGTGGCGGATTTCGATCGCGACGTTTTCGATCGAGGACGCGATCACGCCGAGGGTGGCGAAGAACATGGCGTGACGGTCACGCGGGATGACCTGCGTCGAGACCGGTTCGGGAACGAGGCCGAGCTTTTCGCAGACATGCTCCTCGACGCGCGGGTCGATATTGGCAAAGGTACCGACGGCGCCGGAGATGGCGCCGGTCGCCACTTCCGCCCGCGCGGCGACGAGACGGGCGCGGTTGCGGGTCATTTCGGCGTAGAAGCGGGCAAAGGTGAGGCCCATGGTCGTCGGTTCGGCGTGGATGCCGTGGCTGCGGCCGATGCGCACAGTGTCCTTGTGCTCGAAGGCGCGGGCCTTGAGGGCTGCGAGCACGCGGTCCATGTCGGCGAGCAGGATGTCGGCGGCGCGCACGAGCTGGATGTTCAGCGTGGTGTCGAGCACGTCGGAAGAGGTCATGCCCTGATGCACGAAACGGCTGTCGGGGCCGATGAACTCGGCAAGATGGGTGAGGAAGGCGATGACGTCATGCTTCGTGACGGCCTCGATCTCGTCGATGCGGGCGACGTCGAATTCGGCGGCTCCGCCTTTTTCCCAGATGGTCCGCGCGGCTTCCTTCGGTATCACGCCCAGATCGGCCAGCGCGTCGCAGGCATGGGCCTCGATCTCGAACCAGATACGAAACTTGGTTTCGGGAGACCAGATGGCGACCATTTCGGGCCGGGAATAACGCGGGATCATGGGCTTTTCTTTCCTTGGACTGGCGATGGCGCGGATTGGAGCGCCTGGTCAAACACCGGAAGGGCGGGCTGGCCGGGGCTTTGTCAGGCGCTCTTAGCAAAGAAGACCGGCAAGCTCAACGGTTGCGGCGCGCAAGCCAGAGGCTTGCCGCAACGAGCAGTGCGACGCCCAAGGGAAAGTAATGGCGGCTGCCGAGGGCCGTGAACTGGTAGACGGCGGAAGCCGACGTGAAGACGAACTGGAACGCCCATATGACCGTGCCGAAAGGGGCGTGCCACTGGGCGTAGAACATCCGGTATTGCAGCGCAAAGAGGAGGGCGGTCGCGCCCATCGTCCCGCAGGAAAGGAAGAGGAAGGCCGCCGCGAAACGCGTTTCGGGGCGCCGGCGGAAGCTGAAGAAGCGAATGAGGGGCAAGGCGAGAAGCCAGCCGAGAGCGCCTCCTGCAAAGTAGATACCGAAGAGCGCCGGCGCGTGCCCGCTTGCCGGTCGCCCGATACCGTAGAGCGAGACCGCTAACGTCGCCGCCATGAGCGCGCCCCAGACCAGCGCCCCGGCAAACCAGAACGAGGCCGGGGGACGGGCAGCGGCAAGGCGCGCGCGTATTGGCATCTGGGGCTTGGTGAGGCCGGTTTCCATCATCAGGGGCGGGCAGGGACGGCGATCCAGCGCCCGTTATTGCCCTCATAGCCGAGGCTGAGGACATTGATAAGCGCCACGTGGACGGGAGCGCCCGCCGGCGGCGCATAGGTGACGACGCCGCCCAGGCGGTAGTCGACGGTGCATTGGCGGCTTTCGGGAATATCGGTGCTGTCCTCGTGCACAATCTCGTCGACCGGTTCGCCGTTCTTCTCGCTGAACTTCAGCCGGAAGGCCTTGAGCGCATCCACGAGATCCACGCAGTAGTGGGTCGGTGTCGCGAAGAATTCTTCGATCTTCAGGGTATATGGCTTGCCGAAGGCGGGGTCGGCGGGATGCTGGAAATAGCGAAGTTCGTCCTTCGCGGCATCGACCTCGCTGATCGGGTTGAAGGCCACGAGTTCACCGGGCTGGTCGAGAAGTCCATGTTCCGACAAGAGCGGTGCGGCCTTTTCCATCGCCTCGCGCCGGACAGTTGCGATGCTTGCCGTGTCGCGTTTCACGCCTATGCGGATCGGCGTGCCCGGCAGGAACGCGTCTTTCACGGTATCGATGAAGAAAATGGACGAGTAGGCCAGGCCCGAACTGTCGCTGATACCGTATTCCTCGAAGGCATAGACGCCTCCGTCTTCGGAAAAGCCGAGCGACTGGAACGTGGAGAACTCGGCCGCCATGGCCGGCAGTGCGACGAATGCCGCCGCGAGCCCTGCCAGCCATGTCCTGCAATCACTCAACGGCGTCCCTCTTCCGCAGCCTTGCGCAGAGTGTCGACTGTCTTGCGATAGTCGTCAACGCCCTGGCCCTTGTAGATGGCGGAACCGGCGACGAGGACATTGGCGCCCGCCGACGTTACGAGCGCTGCGTTTTCCGCGGTCACGCCGCCATCGACCTCGAGATCGATCGGGCGGTTACCTATCATCAGGTTGGCCTTGGCGAGCTTCTCGGTCATGGCGGGAATGAACTTCTGGCCGCCAAAGCCGGGGTTGACGCTCATGATGAGCAGGAGGTCGAGGTCGTCGAGAACATGTTCGATCGCGGAGAGCGGCGTTGCGGGGTTCAGCGAGACGCCCGCCTTCTTGCCGAGCGAGCGGATCTTCTGCAGCGAACGATGCAGGTGCGGGCCGGCCTCGGCGTGGACGGTGATGACGTCGCAGCCGGCATCGGCGAAGGCGTCGAGATAGGGATCGGCGGGCGATATCATCAGATGGCAGTCGAACACCGCCTTGGTGAAGGGGCGCAGTGCCTTGATGACGGCGGGGCCGTAGGAAATGTTGGGCACGAAATGGCCGTCCATGACGTCGAGATGGATCCAGTCTGCGCCGGCTTCGATCACGTCGGCCACTTCATCGCCGAGCCGGGCGAAATTGGCGGCGAGGATCGAAGGGGCGATCTTGAGGGGGCGTGTCATGGCGGATGCTCCGGAATTGCTGACTTTTCGGCCTGCCCATAGCATCGCCCGGCCAGCCCGGCAACTCTTCGAAAGTCTGCCATGGGAGAGGTCGGCTTGACCTCGGCCCGATCCTTCTCCATCCCTCGTGACGAGGAGCAAAGGGAGAGAGACATGGAACGTTCCGCGATCATCACCGGCGGCAGCAGCGGCATCGGGCGACATCTCGCCATCGCCTTTGCGCAGGCGGGGTATCGGGTGGCCTTCACGCATCGCGACGACGAGTCCGCGGCTGCGGAGGTCCTCGCGGAGATTACTGCCACCGGCGGTCATGCGCGCGCTTTTTCTTCCGATGCCGGCGACGCAGCTTGCGTGACGGCGTTTATGGAGGAGGCTTGCGCCTGGTTTGGCGATGCGCCGGATGTCCTCGTCAATAATGCCGGCATCCAGACATGGGCTCCGCTGCTGGAATTGTCCGAGGAGCGGTGGGATGCGGTGATCCGCACCAATCTGACAGGCACGTTCCTCAACACGCGGGAAGCGGGGCGTCGCATGGTGGAGGCCGGCAAGGGTGGCGCAATCGTCAATATCGGTTCCGGCTGCAACAAGCTCGCCTTTCCGAAACTGGTCGACTACACGGCTTCAAAGGGCGGCGTCGAGCAGTTCACCAAGGTGGCGGCCGTCGAACTCGGTCCCCACGGCATCCGGGTCAATTGCGTGGCTCCCGGCGCAATCGAGACGGAGCGCACCCGCGCGGAGGCGCCCGATTATGCCGAAACCTGGGGCCGGGTGACACCGTTGCGCCGGGTCGGCACGCCTGGAGACATTGCGGGGCCGGTGCTGTTTCTTGCGAGTGCCGATGCCGCTTTCGTCACCGGGCAGACGATCTGGGTGGACGGAGGCGTGTTCACGCAGGCCTTCTGGCCCTATCCGTCATGACCGGCAGCGATCACTGGGTTGACGGAGAAGGCTCGACGAAACCGCCCCTGCGCCATTCCATCAGGCGGTAGGGATTGTCGGCGAGTTCATGGCCTGTCGTGAAAGTGATCGGACCGATCGGTGTATCGAAAGCCGTATCGACCAGCGTATCGACAAGTGGCGAGCCCATGGCGCCGGACAGTGCGGCGGCATCGGCAAGGATGGAGATTGCCGCTTCGGCCGGCTGCACATAACCTTCTCGCGGCGGTTCGCTGGTATTGCCGTCCGTTGTTTGCGGGCCGCCGACAACATAGGGGAGCAGTACCGCCTGAACGCCCTCGGCAAGCGGCACAGGCTGGTCGGCGGCATTCAAGGCTTCACCGCCCAAAAAGTTGAGATCGATCTTTTCCGTGGCTGCGTCTCGGGCAATCACCGACATGTCAGCACGATCGCCGCCCACGAAGACGCTGGTCACGCCCGCCTTGCGCAGGCGGCGCACGAGTGCGATCTGCTGCTCCTGTCCCGGACGGAACGTATCGGTGAAAACCGGTTTCAGGCCACGGTCTTCCAGACTGTTGCGGATGGTCTCCGTAAGCTCCCGGCCATGGATCGTGCCGTCCTCTATGAGCGCGATCGCCTCGCTCTTCCAGTCGCGGAGGATGATTTCGGTCAGCTTTTCAGCCTCGTCATCCACTGTCGGCGCCATGCGGAAGAGCGGCCAACCATTTTTGAGAGCATCTTCCATCAGCCCCTTCCAGCGCACGGAAAGCGTAATCGCCGGGACGCCCGCATCCTTCAGCGGCGCAAGGGCACCGTCGAGGCTTTCCGAGCAGAGAAAACCGATTGCCGCCGTTGCGCCCGCCTCACGGATACTTGCGGCGATCTGCGGCCCGCTGCCGGCCTCGCAGCTTTCGTCGATAAGGGCGATCTCCACGCCGAGGCGGTCGGCGGAGATCTTCGCTCCCTGGCGCACTTCATCGCCCAAGGTCGCGAAATTTCCCGATTGCGGCGCAACCACCGCGATCTTCAGCGGGGCAGCGGCGAGCGGCGCGGCAAGTCCGGTCAAAACGAGAAAGGTCAGTGGCAGAAGTCGATGCGGGTTCATTCTTGTTTCGATTTTTCCGGATGCGGCGCTCGGCCATTGAAACGCGCCTAGTTTAACCGCTCCATGACGCAAACTGCAATGCGGTGCAATAACAGCGGGCTACCAGGGTAAAATCCGTCCGTTGGGGAAAAGGTAAAACTTGCCCGGCATAGTCCTGTCGGATACAGGCTTAGGGCCAATCGCGGAGAGTGAAGTGTTGAACACGCAGCAGATTGACCCGGTCGTCTACCGGGAAGCGATGAGCCGTTATGCGGGTCATGTCCAGCTCATCACCACGGAGCATGGTGGCATCCGGCGTGGCGTGACGATTACCGCCGCCTGCTCGGTCTCCGACCATCCGCCGACTGTTCTCGCCTGCCTGAACAATACCAACGAAAAGAATGCCGTGTTTTTCGAGAGCGGGTTCTTCGCCCTCAATACGCTGGGCGCGCATCACCGGGAACTCGCCAACGGCTTTGCCGGTTTCGGCGGCCTCTCCGTCGATGAGCGCTTTGCGCTTGGCGAATGGCAAAGACTGGTCACCGGCGCTCCGGTGCTGTCAGACGCCATCGTTTCCTTCGATTGCCGGGTGACCGACACGAAGGTCACGGCGACCCATACCGTGCTTTTCGGCGAGGTGAAGGCGGTGCATTTCGGGGCCAAGGAAGCGTCGCTGATCTATCTGGACCGCAGCTACCGCACCCTGTAAGCTCCTCTCAAAAAGAGGAGGAAGGATGCCTGAGACGTCCTCAAAGGGCCTGCCCGGATCGATCGATGCCGTCGTCGATCTCCTTTCGCAGCACGATTATCTGGCCGGCCGGCCACTGGCCACGGTTCTCTTCCTTGCCCTTCGCATGCAGCGGCCGCTTTTTCTCGAAGGCGAGGCCGGTGTCGGCAAGACCGAGGTGGCCAAGGTGCTGGCATCCGCGCTCGACCGGCCGCTGATCCGCCTCCAGTGCTATGAAGGCCTCGATGTCGCATCGGCCGTCTATGAGTGGAACTATCCGGCGCAGATGCTCGAAATCCGCCTGTCCGAGGCATCAGGAGTTTCCGACCGCGACCGGCTGGAGCATGACATATTTTCCGCGCGCTATCTGATTCGCCGGCCGGTGCTGCAGGCACTGGAGTGCGAGCCGGGCCGCGCGCCGGTCTTCCTGATCGACGAGCTCGACCGCACCGACGAGGCCTTCGAGGCTTTCCTCCTGGAAGTACTCTCCGATTTCCAGGTGACGATCCCAGAATACGGAACCGTGAAAGCGACGGAAAAACCGATCGTCATCGTCACCAGCAACCGGACGCGCGAGGTGCATGACGCCTTGAAACGGCGCTGCCTCTATCACTGGGTCGATTATCCCAAGGCGGTCGAAGAACTGGCGATCATCCGGCGCAAGGTGCCCGGCTGCAACGAGCAGCTTTCGCGCCAGATCGTCGCCTATGTGCAGAAGCTGCGTACACTCGATCTCTTCAAGAACCCAGGCGTTGCCGAGACGATCGACTGGGCTACGGCTCTCACCGAACTCGACCGGCTGGCGCTCGACCCCGAAACCATTGCCGACACGCTCGGCACGCTTCTGAAATACCAGGACGATATTGCCCGCATTCAGGGTTCGGAAGGCCAGAAGGTTCTTGCCGAGGTGAAGGCAGAGCTTCTGGCGGCGGGCTGAGCCATGGAGATTTCGGCCGGCCGTGACGGGATCGTGATACCGCCGCCTGCGGCCGGCGACGGCAGGCTTGCCGACAATATCGTGCATTTTGCCCGTGTGCTGCGCAGGGCCGGCCTGAAACCGGGGCCTGGCGCGGTGCTCGACGCCATCGCCGCGGTCGATGCTATCGACATCGGATCGCGGGAGGAGTTTCATGCGGCCCTCGGCGCGATCTTCGTCAACCGGCACGAGGATCAGCCGGTTTTTGACGAGGCGTTCAGGCTTTTCTGGCGTTCGCGGGATCTGGTCGCCAAGATGATCGCGATGATGTCGCCGGTTGCGGCCGATCTCAGCGAACGAGAAAAGGCAAAGGCGGGGGCTTCCCGAGTGAGCGACGCGCTTTATGCAGAACGCGAGCTGCGGCAGGAACCACGCGACGAGCCGGATATCGAGATCGACGCCCGTTTCACCACCTCGGGCTCGGAAGTGTTGCGCCGGATGGATTTCGCCCAGATGTCTGCGAGCGAACTTTCGCAGGCGCGGCGCGAGATCGAGAGGCTGGCCATGCCGTTCGATACCGTGCGCGTGCGCCGTTTTCGCCCGTCCCGCCGGCCGGGAAACGTCGATGCGCGGGCGACGATGCGTGCGGCTCTGCGCAGCGGCGGCGATCTTATCCTGCCGAAGTTCAGGGCGCGTCGTATCGAACAACCGCCGCTGGTCATCCTTGCCGATATCTCGGGTTCGATGAGCCAGTACACCCGCATCTTCCTGCATTTCCTGCATGTGCTGACGGAGCGCCGCCGTCGCGTCCACACATTCCTGTTCGGCACGCGCCTCACCAATGTCACGCGCCAGATGAAGAACCGCGACCCCGATGAGGCGATCGCGCAATGCAGCGGCGCGGTCAGCGACTGGTCCGGCGGCACGCGGATCGGCGAGACGCTCAGGCTCTTCAACCGGCAATGGGCGCGGCGCGTGCTCGGGCAGGGCGCGGTGGTCCTGCTAATTACCGACGGTCTGGAGCGGGAGGATGTCGGGATGCTCGCTGCCGAGACGGATCGGCTGCATCGCTCGTGCCGCCGGCTGGTCTGGCTCAATCCGCTCCTGAGGTTCGAAGGGTTCGAGGCACGGGCGCGGGGCGTCAGGGCGATGCTTCCCCATGTCGACGAGTTGCGTTCCGTGCACAATCTCGATTCGCTTGCCGATCTCGTCGCCGCACTTTCCACACCCATGAAAGGCGATGCCGATCCGCGGCGTTTCCTGAACACGTTGAGGGCTTGAACATGACGGCCATTGCAGGGCGAATGGACCCGTTGCTCGTTGCCGAGGACTGGAAGGGCAAGGGGCGGGATGTGGCGATTGCGACCGTGGTCGAGACCTGGGGGTCGGCACCGCGCCCGGTCGGCAGTCATCTGGTCATCGATGCCGATGGCAATTTCGAAGGTTCAGTCTCCGGCGGATGCGTCGAGGGGGCGGTTATCACCGAGGCGCTGGACGTGCTGCAATCGGGCAAGCCGCGGATGCTGGAATTCGGGGTTGCCGATGAGACCGCATGGCGGGTCGGGCTCTCCTGCGGCGGCCGCATCCGCGTTTACGTCGAAAGGCTCGGCTGATGGACGCGGCAAACCTGAAGAAGCTGAACGAGGCGCGGCTGGCGCGGCGCGCGGCCGTGCTGGTGACCGATCTCGGCGACGGCCGCGACCGGCTTGTGGTCGAGGGCGAAACCGTCATCGGGCCGCTGGGGGCCGAGATCGGGCAAAGGATGTTGTCCGGAAAATCCGGCCTCGTCGATCTGGAAGGACGCAGCTTCTTTCTCAACGTCCACCTGCCGCCGCCGCGCATTGTGGTGATCGGCGCGGTTCATATCAGCCAGGCGCTCTGCCCCATGGCCGAGATCGCCGGCTATGACATCACGGTGATCGATCCACGCACCGCCTTTGCGACGCCCGAGCGGTTTGCCGGTGTCGATCTTCTAGCGGACTGGCCGGAAGATGCGCTGAAGGCGAGGCCGCTCGATCGCTATTGCGCGATGGTCGCAGTCACGCATGACCCGAAGATCGACGACTTTCCGCTCGTTGCAGCGCTCAGGGCCGGCTGTTTCTATGTCGGTGCGCTCGGCAGCCGCAAAACCCATGTGAAACGGGTGGAGCGGCTTAAGAACGATGGGCTCTCCGAGGCCGAAATCGGCCGCATTTCGGCTCCTGTCGGGCTCGATATCGGGGCCGCCACGCCGTCCGAGATCGCGGTGTCCATCCTTGCCGAGGTCATCCAGTCTTTCCGGCGCCGGTCGCTCGGGGCGGCGGCAAGCGAGGCCGCATGATCTTCGGGGAGTTCCCGCTGAAAGGGGCCGAAGGCCTGGTGCTGGCGCATTCCGTGCAATTGCCGTCGGGCCGGCTTCCCAAAGGCCAGCGGCTGACGCAGGCCGATATCCTTGCTCTGGAGGCGGCGGGGCTGCGCACCGTCATCGCCTGCCGGCTGGAAGATGGAGACCTGGGGGAGGACGAGGCGGCCGGGCGACTTGCGGCAGGCGTAGGCCTTGACAACCTGCGCATGTCCGAGCCCTCGACGGGCCGGGTCAATTTCTATGCCACGCGCAACGGCCTCCTCGTGGCGAGCCGGGATCTGGTCGACCGGTTCAACCGCATCGATCCGGCAATAACCTTTGCCTGTCTCGCCGATCACAGCGACGTGCGCGAAGGCGATCTCGTTGCGACCGTGAAGATCATTCCACTCGGCGTTTCCGGCGCGAGTGTCGCGCGCGCACTGGGCATTCTCGCCGAGGGGCGGGCCATCGAACTCAAGCCCTATCGTCCCCGCAATGTCGCCCTGATCGCCACGCAGCTGCCGTCGCTGAAGACCTCGGTCATGGACAAGACCGCGCGGGTGCTCGAGCAGCGCCTTCTTGCTTCCGGCAGCCGGCTGATCGGAGAATGGAGGGTGGCGCACCGGGCGGATGCGGTTGCCGGGGCCATCGAGGACGCCTTACGCCGGGAGCTTTCCGACCCGCCGCTCGTGATCGTATTCGGTGCATCGGCTGTATGCGATCCGGTCGATGTCATCCCGGAATCGATCCGCATGGCGGGTGGCACGGTGGATCAGGTCGGGTTGCCGGTCGATCCGGGTAATCTGCTCGTGCTGGGGCATGTCGGGGAAATTCCCGTCATCGGTGCGCCGGGCTGTGCCCGTTCGCCGAAGGAAAACGGCTTCGACTGGGTGTTGAACCGGATTCTCGCCGGTGAAAATCCTGATGCGCTGGAACTGACAGGGCTTGGTGTCGGAGGCTTGCTGATGGAAATTCCCAGTCGTCCGTTGCCGCGTGAGGTTGCAACCTCTGCCGATACGGCCCTCCGTGTCGGTATCATCATCCTGGCGGCAGGCAAGGCGAGCCGGATGGGCGAGGGCGGCCGGCACAAGCTGCTGGCCGAGTTTGAGGGTGCGCCGCTTGTCAGGCGTGTGACCGAGCGGGCACTCGATGCCGTGGCCGGTCCTGTTGTCGTCGTTACAGGTTTTCGGGCTTCCGAGATTTCCGCCTGTCTGGAAGGATTGCCGGTCGAGATCGAGGAGAATCGCGATTATGCCAGCGGGATGGCGAGTTCGATCCGCGCCGGCCTCGCGGCGCCCCCGCTGCAGGACGTGGAAGGCGTCATGATCCTGCTTGCAGACATGCCGGGGGTTACGCGCGCCGATATCGAGGAACTGGTGAAAGCATTCCGCAAATCAGGGGGGCGGTCCATCGTGCGGGCGGTGGCTGATGGCAAGCGTGGCAATCCGGTCATCCTGCCGCGTGCAACCTTTCCTGCGCTCATGCGGCTGGAGGGCGACATCGGCGCGCGTCACATTATTGAGACATCCGGGTTGCCGATCATCGACGTCGAGATCGGCGCCGCCGCGAAACTGGATGTCGATACGCCGGAGGCAGTGTTGGCCGCCGGCGGTGTCCTGAAGGATTGACCACGATGGACAATGTAGAAATCGAAGAGATGTTTCAGGCGGTCGGCCCCGTCTCCATTCGCCGGATGTTCGGCGGCAAGGGCATCTATCGCGACGGCGTTATCTTTGCGTTGGAACTGTTCGATGAGGTCATGCTGAAGGCGGATAACGAGAGCGCGCCGTTCTTCGAGGAGGCGGGCGCCCGGCAGTGGATCTATCAGAGGGAGGGCAAGAGCCCCGTCGCCATGCCCTACTGGTCGATCCCGGACGATGCCTATGACGATCCAGACGAAATGGCGAAGTGGGTACGGCTTGCCTTCGAGGCCGGCCTGAGAGCAGAGGCGTCGAAAGCGAATCCTGCGCGAGCAAAACCGGCCAAGCCGAAGTCAGCGAAGAAAAGGCAGGATGGCGCCGGTGAAGGCTGAGAGCGGCTGGGGCAGTGCATCGAGGTCGAACCAGCCGAACTCCGAAAGCTTGTCCGGTTCGGTCAGTTGCGGTTCGCCCGAAAAGTCCTCGGTCCGGTAGAGCAGCGAGACCCAGTGCTGCCGGTCGGCGTCGATGATCTGTTCGGTCGCGGCAAGAAAGCCGATGGAACCGATCGAGAGACCGGTTTCCTCTTCGGCTTCGCGGCGGGCGGCCTGCTCTGCCGGTTCCATATGGTCGACCTTGCCGCCGACAATGTTCCAGAACCCTGCTTCGGGTGCTTTCCGGCGACGGTAAAGCAGGAGCTTGCCATCGCGAAGGATGGCAAGACCGACTCCGAGGCCGGGAAAATCGATGCCGGGCGTGGCCATAAGCGGATGCTTTTCAGCGGCGGGTGGCGTCAGACCTTGGCGTTGGCGACGATCAGCATGAAGGCCGGAATGTCGTCGCCGAAGCCGACGGGCGTCGGGCCGTCGTCATGGTCGCGGTAGTGGCTGCGGCGGCGTTCGCGATGATCGTCGTTCGCCGGGTTCGGGCGGCTGTTGCGATTGGCGTCACGGCCACGTTTTTCGGACCTGCGTTCGTTCGCCACTGATTCCACCTTTGCCTCTTCCACTTGTTCCGCGATGTCCGCAGTCTGTTCGTTGCGTGTATCGGTTTTATGACCGCCGCGACGCTCACGGCCTTTATCCCGGTCCTTGCCGCCGCCGCGCTTGCCGCGACGGTCGTCATGGGATTCCGCAGCCGCGGGGAGGGTCGAAAGATCGCCGTTCAGCCATTCGATCTTCTGGCCGATCAGCTTCTCGATCGCGTCGAGATACTTGGTGTCCGAACGGGTGACAAGAGTGAAGGCGGCGCCGGAACGGCCTGCACGACCGGTGCGGCCGATGCGGTGGACATAATCCTCCGCATGGATCGGGATGTCGAAGTTGAAGACGTGGCTGACGTCCGGAATATCGAGGCCGCGGGCGGCGACGTCCGAGGCGACGAGCAGCGAGATCTGGTTGTCCTTGAAGCCGGCCAGCATGTTGGTGCGCGAGCGTTGATCCATGTCGCCGTGAAGGGCGCCGACCGAGAAGCCGTGACGCTCCAGCGAACGGAAGAGGTCGGCAACATCCTTCTTGCGGTTGCAGAAGATGATCGCGTTCTTCAGGTCTTCCTGGGCGCGGATCAGATCGCGCAGGACCGAGCGCTTCTCGTAGTCCTTGTTGTGGGCCGCCACGAGACGCTGCGTCACGGTCTTTGCCGTCGAGGACGGCGGAGCCACTTCGATGCGCTCGGGGTTTTGCAGAAAGCGATCGGCGAGCTTCTGGATTTCCGGCGGCATGGTGGCCGAGAAGAAAAGCGTCTGCCGAGTGAAGGGGATCATCTTGGCGATGCGCTCGATATCCGGGATGAAGCCCATGTCGAGCATGCGGTCGGCTTCGTCGATGACCAGGATCTCAACGCCGGTCATCAGCAGCTTGCCGCGCTCGCAATGATCGAGCAGGCGGCCCGGCGTGCAGATCAGAACGTCGGCGCCGCGTTCAAGCTTGCGGTCCTGGTCCTCGAAGGAAACGCCGCCGATCAGCAGCGCGACGTTGAGCTTGTGATTCTTGCCGTATTTCTCGAAGTTCTCTGCGACCTGGGCTGCCAGTTCGCGGGTCGGCTCAAGGATCAGCGTGCGGGGCATCCGGGCGCGAGCTCGACCCTTTTCGAGGAGCGTCAGCATCGGGAGAACGAAGGAGGCGGTCTTGCCTGTCCCCGTCTGAGCGATGCCGAGAATGTCGCGGCGCTGCAGGGCAGGCGGGATGGCTCCGGCCTGGATCGGGGTAGGGATGGTGTAGCCGGCATCTGTGACGGCTGAAAGTACTTTTTGGCTCAGGCCAAGGTCAGCGAAAGTGGTCAAAGGGAAATCTGTTTCCGTTCCGGTTCTTGCGAACACAATTGAATCGCCCTCGAACGCGGGCGTTAACGTCAGCGCGGGATAGTGCCAAAAAGCCGGAAAGTCAAGGAAACTGGCGGATTTGGAGTAACAAAGGATGAACGGAACCTTCAGGCGGCACGCCGGGTGGCGATGACGGCCACTCCGGCAAGCGCCAACACCGCACCGGCACCGCGATTGACCGCCTTGACGATGCCCGGAGTGCGCAGCAACCGGCGCGCGCGTCCGGCGATCCACACATGGCCGCCGATCACGACCACCTCAACGGCGACGATCGTCGCGGCGAGGCTGAGATATGTACCGGTCGAGAAATCGGCGCCGACGAAATTCGGCAGAAGCGCCAGATAGAAGAGCGGCATCTTGGGATTGCCGAGGTTCAGGGCGACGGCGGTCAGGCACACGCTTACGAGATCGCGCCCCCGCTCCGTTACGGTTGCATCGGGGATGACGGGCGCCGCCGTCCAAAGCCTGAAGCCCATGTAGATCAGATAGGCCGCGCCGCCATAGCGCAGAAGCGTCATCAGAAAACCCATTTCGTTGGCGATCAGCGAAAGTCCGAAGGCGGCAAGCGCCAGATAGATCAGGATGCCGATCACCGTGCCGGTGCCGTAGGCGATGCCGGACGCCGCGCCGTTGGAGACAGTCCGCGCCATGATGGTCATGTTGTCGGGACCGGGACTTGCCGCGAACACGAAGAAGGCGAGGGCGAAGGCCAAAAGTGCATGCGGTTCCATGACGATTCCTCCAGCGGGATGATGCCGAGAGTACATGACCCGCAGACGGGGTCAATCTATGAGCGTCGTCAGCTTCATGCCGGCATTCAGGAACTGCATCGGGTCCACCGCCTCGCCGTTGCGGCGCACTTCATAGTGGATATGCGGGCCGGTGGAACGGCCGGTATTGCCGGAATAGCCGATCACGTCGCCGGCATTGATTTCGTCGCCGACCTTCACAAGGATTTTCGACATGTGGCCGAAGCGGGTGCTGAAGCCCAGCCCGTGATCGATTTCGACCATGTTGCCGTAGCCGCCGGAGGGGCCGGCATTGACCACCTTGCCGGAGCCCGTCGCATGGATCTCGCCGCCCACCGGCGAGCGGAAGTCTATGCCGGCATGCATCGCTAGTCCGCCAAAGAACGGATCGGGCCGGTTGCCGAAGCGGCTGGTGATCTCGCGGCCGGGTGCGGGATTGGCGAAAGGCATGCGGATCGCCGTGGCGCGGACGTTTTCGAGCCGGCTCAGCGCCGCGTCGAGTTCGTTGAGCGAGGTGTTGAAGGCCTCCGCGGTCCGGGGAGCGACATAGGGGCCACCGATGGCGTCCATGCTAGAGGTTTTGTCCGCCTGATCTATCGGGATGCCGTTGCGTCGCAGGATTCCGGAAATTTCCTCCGCGGTTTCGCTGGCGCCGTCCGCGAGCTTCTGCACCCGGTCGATCTGGTCGCGTTCGATGTCCTTCAGCGACAGCGTCATGTGCGAAAAGAGCCTGTCGGAACGGTCCGCTGCCGTGTCGGTCAACGGCACGTAGCCGAGCGCGGCGGACGGGGTCTGGCCGCTCTTGTCGGTTGCCGGCGTGTCCGACGCAGTCTTGCGCCCCAAAAGATTCTCGATCGCGTCCAGTCCGCCGGAAAGGTTCGCCTGCTTGCCGGTCGCCCCCGGCTTCTCGTTCGGCACCGGAACGGAGGCCGGCAGCTGGCCGACGGCCTCGGCGCGGTCAAGCAACGCGCCCAGCCGTCCATGGCGGGAAGAGAGCGCCATCTGCTGTTCGAGCAGCTTCTCCACCTTCTCTTCGACCACCTGCTGGTCGAGGAGCTGGCGCGAGGTGACGCGGTCGACTTGGGCCCTGAGCGCGGCGATGCGATCCTCGTAGTCGTGCTGCATGCGGGCCTGTCTGGCCATGCTTGCGCCGATCAGGTTGTCACGGAAGATGAGATAGGTGGTCGCGCCGAGATAGCCGATCGCCATAACGCCGACGAAGCAGAAGGCGACCGCCGCCATCCAGGGGTGCACGGTCATGTGGCGGATCTTGTCGCCGCGCGCCAGAATCACGACATGCGGCTGACTGCGTTTGCCGAAGACCCGATTTCCCGCCGAAGTCGCCACGCAATATCCCCTGTCCCGTCGGCTGACCGAGCTCTTCGGAGGGCGATGAACGCCGCTCCGGCACCGGTTTTTGCCTGATGCGATCAGACATCATTAAGGTTAACAAAGGCTTGAAAAGAGGAGGGTTGCCCGGAGACGGCGGTTGAATCAGTCGCTGTTCTTCGATGTCAGGGACCGGTAGAAAGACGGGGTCAGGCCGGCTTCGGCGCGGGCGACGTCGTTGAAGGGAGCCTTGAGCGCGCCGCGGAAATTGGCACGCACCAGCTCCTTGAAGGTTGCGGCCGGATCGCGTTTTTCGCGCGCGCAGAGGAACCGGAACCATTTGGCGCCGATCGCCACATGACCCTTCTCGTCGTCATAGATGACTTTCAGCACGTCGGCGCTCTCGATATCGCCGGTTTCGCGCATCTTTTCCTGGAGCGATGGCGTGACGTCGAGGCCGCGGGCTTCAAGGATCAGCGGTACGACGGCGAGCCTTGCCGTCAGATCGTTGCGGGTGGCGTGCGCCGCCTGCCACAGTCCGTCATGGGCGGGCATGTCGCCGTAATCGGCGCCGAGCGCCTTCAATCGTTCGCGAACCATGCGAAAATGCTTGGATTCCTCGAATGCCACCTGCATCCAGCCGTCGAAGAAGGAATGCGGCACCGGTTCGGCCGCGAATCGCGCGACGATATCGAGCGCGAGGTCGACGGCGTTGAGCTCGATATGCGCGAGCGCATGCAGCATGGCGACGCGGCCGGGCAGGGTGTGCAGCGAGCGTTTCTCGGTCGCCTTCGGAGGGACGAGTTCCGGTTTGTCCGGCCGGCCGGGGCGTTCCGGCAGGTCGGGGTCGAGCGGCGAGCGCAGCGACAGCCGCCGCCGATGCCAGCGGCGGGCGGCCTCCTGCGCCAGTTCCGTCTTTTCGTCGAGATCGGTGCTGAGGATCGCGCACGTCGCCGCCGCGCGCAGGGAGGTGAAGGGGTTTCCGCTCATGCCGGGCGCTTGCCGCTCACAGGGCGCGGACCGCATTCAGAACCGCTTCGGCGTGGCCGGGAACCTTGACCTTGCGCCAGATGGCGGCGATCCGCCCGGCGCGGTCGATCAGGAAGGTGGTGCGTTCGACGCCCATGTAGGTCCGGCCATACATGCTCTTCTCCTTCCAGACGCCATAGGCTGAAAGCACTGTCTTCTCCTCGTCGGAGGCCAGCGTGATGGAAAGATTGTGCTTGCCGGCAAACTTGTCATGGCTTTTGACGCTGTCCGGAGACATGCCGATGATCTCTGCGCCAGCCTTGGCGAATTCGTCTGCGAGCTCGGTAAAGGCGATGGCCTCGGCCGTGCAGCCGCTGGTGTCGTCCTTGGGATAGAAGTATAGAACGACCGGCTTGCCGCCAAACGTCGAAAGCGAAACCGAGCCGCCGCCGTCGCGCGGCAGGGTGAAGTCGGGGGCCTGATCGCCAACTGCCAATTCCGCCATGGGATAACCTTTCTTTTGCCCGTTTTATGGATGATTGTCACGGCTATCGATATATAGTCCGGACCGAGGTCGTCCAGCGCGACTGTGAATATCGGCATCCTTGGACGGAGACAATCGCCAGACACATGGGAGAGATCCGCGGCGAAAAGATAAGATTTCGCAAAGAAGACTTCGTTCCCCTGCACGAAATGCCCTCGGCCCGAATCGAGGATCCCATCATTGTGCATTGCCCTCCGCGGTCCACCGTCCTGGGGGGCGTGGGACGTTGGTCTCTTGGCGTGCTCGCTTTTTTCGTGCTGATTACAGGCGGTATCTTTGCGCTGATCGAAGCCGGCGGTCTCGATTCCGTTCTCTCTAACGTTGCCCGTTCCGCGCTCAACTCAGCCGTTGCGCCGGCTTATCGCGCCGAGATCGGCGGCACCGCTATCCGTTTTGCCGAGGGCTTTCAGCTTGCCATCGAGGCGCGGGACGTTTCGATGGTCGGGGAAGCCGACAGCAGCCCGATTGCCAGAACACAGTCTGTCCGTCTCATTCTCGATCCGGTCGCCTTGCTCGGAGGCAAAATCAGGGTTCGGGAGATCGAGAGCGAAGGCGTGGCGCTCGACGCCCGGCTATTGCCGGCCAGCGAACCGCTCGACCTGTCGAAACTCAGGATCGACCACATTCCGGCCGTGCTCGAGGAGTCGTTCCGTCAACTCGACATCGTGCAGTCCTTCATCGCCAAAGGCGGTCTCGACCGGATGAGGGTCGGCGGTCTCGAAATCTCGGCGACAAGCGCCAGCGGCCGTCCCATGACGATTGCCGTCGACGATCTGGCGATGGAGCGCGGGGATGACAATTCGTTGTCGATGTATGGCGCGATTTCCATCAACGGCCAGCAGACCGAACTGACGGCGCTCACCGTCAACGACGGCGGTCGCGCACAGTCGCTGACCATGCGCGTCGCCGATCTCAGGCTTACGCCCTTCCTGCTGAGGCGCGACAAGACGGGCAATCCACGCCAGGGGCTCGACGGGTCTTCCGAAGTCATCATTTCGGCCAAGCGGGCGGGCGAGGGCCGTACGCCGGCGATGACGATGACGCTGAACAGTCAGGCCGGGACATTCTATTTCGACGGCAATCCGCAGGAACTGACCCGCGCGCATCTGGATCTCGGCTATGACTTCGCCAAGGATACGCTGGAGGTCGCCTCGACCTCGCGCATGGAATTCGGACCGATGGTCCTGCCCTTGTCCGGCGGCCTCATCGATCTCGACCGGTTGCCGGGGAACACCGTGCCCGGTACCGGCTTCGGCATCGATCTTGTCGTCTCGCAGGGGCTTGCTGCCGTTCCCGCGTCCGGAGATACGCCTTTTCCGTTCTCCCTCAAGGTTTTCGGCCGCTATGTGAACGAGGCGAAGGAACTGCAGATCGATACGCTGTCGGTCTCCACGCCTTCCGGCACCATGGACGGAAACCTGCGCATCCGGTTCGTTGGCACGGGTCCCGAAATCCGCTTCGACGCCCTGATTAACAATATGAAGTCCGGCGTCATCAAGCAGCTCTGGCCCTACTGGATGGCGGACAAGCCGAGGAAATGGGTGCTGGCCAACATCTTCGGCGGAACCGTCACGCACGGCCAGATCTCGGTCTTCATTCCCCAGGACCGGCTGACCGTCGAGCCCAGGCCGCTGCATCTCGACGCGAACGAACTCAATATCAATTTCGATATCGTCAATGCCCGAATGAATGTCACCGGCGATATCCCGCCGCTGAGGGATCTCAATGCGCATTTCGACATGACCGGCGGCAAGGTGGCGGTCGACATCAAGTCGGCGGCCTCCTATTTCCCGTCGGGGCGCATGGTGAAGATTGAAGGCGGCGGCATCGGGCTCGACAACGTTTATGTCAAGCCGCTGATGGCCGACATCGACATCGCGGTGTCCGGCGCTGCCGACGCGGTCGCCGAACTCGTCTCCTTCAAGCCGATGCGCGCCCTGCAGCGGGTCGGCTTCGTGCCGGAGGACTTTTCCGGCGAGGTCAAGGGGTCTGCGCAGGTTCGTCTCGGACTGATCGCCGACCAGAATCCTCCGGAACCGGTCTGGAAGGCCAGCCTGCAGCTTCAGGGCGTCGATATCGCCAAACCGTTCGGCGATCGTGTGATCTCCGATGTCGACGGTACGCTCGATGTCGATCCGCGCGCCGCTCGTCTGCAGGCGAAGGCAGGTGTCGACGGGGTTCCCATGGATATCGCGATGACCGAACCGGTGGATTCGGATTCGGATGTGGCGCGCGAACGGGTCGTGAAGGCTACGCTGAGCAATGCCGACCGCGACAAGCTGGCGCCGGGCCTCGACGGCATCATCGACGGACCGGTTGCGGTGGAACTGACGCGTCTTGATGAGAACCGTCAGGCGGTCAGCGTCGATCTGAAATCCGCCAACCTCATGGTGCCGTGGATCGGTTGGTCGAAGGGGCAGGGTATTGCCGCCAAAGCGAGCTTCGAGACGGTCGAGGGGGAAAATGGCCAGACTGCCATCGACAAGTTCGTTCTGGACGGCGACGGGTTCGGCGCCAAGGGCAACCTCGCCGCCGGCAAGGATGGGCTGATTTCGGCCGATTTCGGCAGCATGCAGCTTTCTCCCGGTGACGATTTCGCACTGGTCCTGCGCCTGGCCAAGGGAACCTATGACGTCAACATCTCCGGCAAGTCGGCGGATGTCCGCTCACTGGTGGCCAAGATGAAATCGGACGGGCCGGCTGGCGCCAAGGGGGGCGGGAGCAAGGGAGGCAGCGGGGAGTCGAATCTCAATCTTCGGCTCCAGGCAAAGCTCGATCGCGTGGTCGGATTTGGCGACGAGGCAATGAGCAATGTATCGCTGACCTATGGCTCGCGCGGCGGCAAGACGACCGCGCTCGATATTTCGGCCGTCACGGATACGGGACAGGCGCTGGTGGCCAAACTTCGCCGGCCGGAAGGCCTCAGCGAGGTTTCCGTAACCAGCAGCGATGCCGGTGCGCTCAGCCGCTTCATCGATCTCTACGATCATATGATCGGCGGCCTGCTCAACCTCAAGCTTGCGGAAAGCGCAAACGGGATCTGGAACGGTTCGCTCGATATCCGCAATTTCCAGGTGGAGAACGAACAGCGCCTGCAGTCGATCGTTTCCACGCCGACCGGTGCCGACGGTCGAAGCTTGAACAGCGCGGTCAGGCGGGATATCGATGTCAGCAGCGCGCGGTTCCAGCGCGCCTTTGCCCGTCTGGTCTATTCGGACTCGACGCTTCGCATCGACAACGGCATCGTTCGCGGCGAACAGGTCGGTGCGACTATCCAGGGAACCGTACGGGACGCCAACGGGCGGATCGACATGACCGGAACCTTCATGCCCGCCTATGGGCTCAACCGGCTGTTTGCCGAATTGCCGGTGATCGGCATCCTGCTTGGCAACGGCCGGGATCGCGGCCTGCTCGGCATCACCTTCAAGCTGACGGGCGCTACCGAACAGCCCAAGCTGACGATCAATCCCCTGTCGCTCATAGCCCCCGGCGTCTTCCGGCAGATCTTCGAGTTCCGCTAGGGTGCTTCCGGTGCGAACGGCGCGCCATCGGCACCGCTCGCTTTGCCGGTCGTGTTCAGACAGGAGAGACAAAAGAGCCGGCGAAGACGCCGGCTTTTTTGACATTGGATGCCGGTTTCAGGGTCAGGCCGGACGAACCAGGATGTGCTTCTTCTTGCCGAGCGAGAGCTTGATAACGCCGTCGGCGGTGACTTCGCCGCTGCCCACGGTCATGCGCTCGTCGTTGACTGCCGCGTCATTGATCTTCACCGCGCCGCCCTGGACATGGCGGCGGGCTTCGCCGTTCGAACCGGCGAGACCGGCGCGCACGATCAGCGAAAGCAGGCCCAGACCGGCGTCAAGTTCAGCGGCAGGCACGTCGATCGACGGGAGGTTCTCTGAAAGACCGCCTTCCTCGAACGTCTTGCGGGCGGTTTCCGCTGCCTGTTCGGCGGCTTCGCGGCCGTGCAGCATGGCGGTGATCTCGGTCGCGAGGATCTTCTTGACCTCGTTGATTTCCGAGCCGCCGAGCGACGCCAGTCGGCCGATTTCGGCCATCGGCAGGGTCGTGTAGAGCTTCAGGAAGCGCGGGACATCGGCGTCTTCGGTGTTGCGCCAGTACTGCCAGAAGTCATAGGCGGACAGCATGTCCGGATTCAGCCAGACGGCGCCGTTTACCGATTTGCCCATCTTGGCACCCGAAGACGTGGTGAGAAGCGGCGAGGTCAGCGCGTAGAGCTGTGGCGTACCCATGCGGTGGCCGAGATCGATACCGTTGACGATATTGCCCCACTGGTCGGAACCGCCCATCTGCAGCCGGCACTCGTAGCGTTTGCTGAGTTCCACGAAGTCGTAGGCCTGCAGGATCATGTAGTTGAATTCGAGGAAGGACAGCGACTGTTCGCGGTCGAGGCGCGTCTTGACGCTGTCGAAGGACAGCATGCGGTTGACCGAGAAGTGACGGCCGACATCGCGCAGGAATTCGAGGTAGTTGAGCGACCGCAGCCATTCGGCGTTGTTAATCATCAGGGCGCCGCCCTTCGGACCCTTGTCGTAGTCGAGGTAGTTGGCGAAGACCCGCTTGATCGATGCAATGTTGCTCTCGATCGTGTCGATGGTCATCAACTGGCGCGCCTCCTCCTTGAAGGAGGGATCGCCGACCATGCCGGTGCCGCCGCCCATCAGCGAGATCGGCCGGTGGCCGGTCGCCTGGAACCAGTGCAGCATCATGATCTGGATGAGGCCGCCGGCATGAAGCGAAGGCGCCGTCGGGTCGAAGCCGATATAGGCCGTGACGGTTTCCTTGCTCAGCAGATCGTCGAGGCCGCTTTCATCGGAAATCTGATGAATGAAGCCGCGTTCATGCATGGTGCGGAGGAAATCGGACTTGAGCTTCGTCATGACCTTGGAACTCTCTGGATCGTGCGGGATATTAAATTTCGCGGCGGCTTTAGCACTGTTTTTTGAAATGTGCACGTCTTTCGGCCATGAATGTTGCTGATGCGATTCATTCGGGCGGTCGAGGGTGCCTTTTGACAGACGGGAGTGCAGTGTGAGCGAACTGGTGCGGGCGATCGGCCTGATGAGCGGAACGTCGATGGACGGGATCGACGTCGCCATGCTGGCGACGGATGGTCAAAACGTGGTCGAACGCGGTCCCTTCCTCGCCGTGCCCTACGATCCCGCTTTCCGCGATCGCCTGAAACGGGGGCTGGAGGATGCAAAGACAATCCGCGTCCGGACGGAGCGGCCCGGCATCCTTGCCGATCTCGAAAGGGAGCTGACGCTCCGGCATGGGGATGCGGTCGAGCGCTTTCTGGCTTTGAACGGATTGAACGCCGCCGATATCGATATTCTGGGTTTCCACGGCCAGACGGTACTGCACCGGCCCGACGACGCATTGACGGTGCAGATCGGCGACGGCCCGATGCTGGCGGCCAGGACCGGCATCGACGTGATCTATGACATGCGCGCCAACGACATGGTTCATGGGGGACAGGGGGCGCCGCTGGTTCCCGCCTACCACGCGGCGCTGGCGCAAGGACTGAAGGGAGCGGCGTGGCCGGTTTGCTTCGTCAATATCGGCGGCATATCCAACCTGACCTTTCTCGGGCGCGACGGCGAGATCGTCGCCTTCGACAGCGGGCCGGGCAATACGCTGATCGACCAATGGGTGGAGACCCATGCCGGCGTTCCCTACGATCAGGGCGGGATGATCGCCTCGGAGGGACGGGTGGTCGCGTCTCTTGTCGAGCGTTACCTCGATAGTCCGTTCTTCACCGCGGAAAAGCGCCGCTCGCTCGATCGCAACGACTTCCTACCGCCGGAGGGCGGCGAGGCCGAACTTTCCGACGGTGCACGAACGCTCGCCTACCTGACGGCCGCCGCGATCCTGAAATCCTCCGGCCATCTCCCTGAAATGCCGGGGACTTTCGTCATTTGCGGCGGCGGCCGGCATAATCGCATTATCATGGCAGACCTGAGGGACCTCGCGGCGCGTCATGGGTCGGTCGTGCTCTCTGCCGAGGATGCCGGCTTCGACGGGGACGCGATGGAGGCTGAGGCATGGGCCTATCTCGCGGTACGTTCGTTGAAGGGATTACCGCTGACCTTTCCCGGAACGACCGGAGTGCGCAAGCCGGTGAGCGGTGGCATTCTGGCCCGGACCCAGGGGTAGGAAGTTTCAGGCTGCAAGCAGTTCCGGTAGCTTTTCAGCGAAGGCAGCCCCGTCCCGCCGCCCGACCTCGTAGGCGTGGCGCAGCCCGGCCGCGTCGCCGACGGTGAACTTGTCGACCGGGATATCCTCGCTCGGTCCGACTACGATCCGTTCCGGCGCCGAGGGTGGCAGTTTGGCGTAGCGGGTGGTGAGCAGGAGGGTCCTGCCGCCGGTCTTTTCCGTTTCCATCAGTCTGCGAAGCGGAGGATTGTCGACCAGTCCGCCGTCGAGATGGGCTCTCCCGGCAATGCGTCCGACCGGCATGAACGGCGGCACCGAGGACGTCGCCATGAGCGCATCGACAAGCATGGCCGGGCTGTCGATCTCGTGCGTCGAGATCCATACAGGTTTCAGCCCGAGATAGGAACCGGCCTTCGAATGGGCGCCGCCGGTGAGGCGCTTCTCGATCTGGTAGGCGGTGATCGAGCCCAGCGCAGCCACGCCTCCGGGCATCCATGCCGGCGGGGCGGAAAGTTGGATCAGGATGGGCGGGGCGTCATGCAGGGCCGCCAGCTCCGCCCTGCCGAACTGCTCCGTCAGGAAATCGCGGAAGAGAACGCCGACCACCAGAGGCGACCGGCGGCGGCGTAGGGCCGACCAGTCGATATCCGGCATTTTTCGCTCGGCAAAGGCAAAAGCTGCGGCGCGCACCCGTTCGCCGACGCCGACAAGGTTCATCGCACAGTGATAGGCCCCGGCCGAAACGGCGACGTAGTAGTTCGGCCGCTGAGGGTGGCGCGCGTTTAACGCCTCGAAGAAACCGCTTTGCCAGTAGCAGCGGTTGCCGCCTCCGGCAAAGCCGATGGCATCGAAGGAAAGGCTTCCGGTCATTGCGGTCGTATAACGGGCTAACTGAAAAGGACGACGTCTCAATTGTTCAATTGAGAACTATCTCCCGTGTCCTTGTCAATGTTGGTCGGATGACGCCGCAAAGAAAAAGGCGCCGGCCTTTCGGTCGACGCCTTCGAACGAATTGTTCCCGATGTCAGCGGATGCGCTTGGCGGCGGGTTCCGGCACCAGATCGCCCTCGAGGCGACGGTCGAGATAGTCCTCGCATTCGCTCATCAGGGTTTCCACCTGACCGTTGAAGAAGTGGTTGGCGCCCGAAACCGTCTTGTGGGTTATCAGGATGCCTTTCTGGCTCTTCAGCTTGTCGACCAGACCCTGGACGTCCTTTTCGGGCGCGACCTTGTCGGCATCGCCGTGGATGATGAGGCCGGACGAAGGGCAGGGGGCGAGGAAGGAAAAGTCGTAGATGTTGGGCTGCGGCGCAATCGACATGAAGCCTTCGATTTCCGGCCGGCGCATCAGCAGCTGCATGCCGATCCAGGCGCCGAAGGAGTAACCGGCTACCCAGCAGCTCTTCGAGTCGGGATGCAGGCTCTGCACCCAGTCGAGTGCGGAAGCCGCATCCGAAAGCTCGCCTGCGCCATGGTCGAACTCACCCTGGCTGCGGCCGATGCCACGGAAATTGAAGCGCAGCGTGGTGAAGCCGCGCTTCTGGAACATGTAGAACAACTGATAGACGATCGGGTTGTTCATCGTTCCGCCGAACTGCGGATGCGGATGCAGGATGATGGCGATCGGCGCGCTCTTTTCCTTGGATGGCTGGTAGCGTCCCTCGAGGCGGCCCGCCGGGCCATTGAATATCACTTCAGGCATTGAGACTCCGGTCCCTGTGAAAAAAATCGGTTCACGGTCCATCGTTTCAGAGAGATGACTTGACGAAGTCAGTCAGCTTTTCTAAAACTCAGTTTAGAACAGTTCAAAACTGGAATGGCTGTCCATCCATGTTGGATCGTGTCATAGGACAAGCCCGGCGGAAATTTCAAGGAAAATGCGCCGGTTGTGAATGAGGAGCGTCAGGCAGGAACCCATGAGCAGGCAACGCATCTATCTCGACTGGAACGCCACGGCGCCGCTTTGCGAGCCCGCGCGTCTTGCCATGGTCGATGCGCTTGCGCTTCCCGGCAACCCGTCCTCCGTCCATGCCGAGGGGCGCGCGGCACGCGCCGTTGTCGAAGCCGCGAGGCGGCAGGTCGCGATGCTGGTCGGCGCCAATCCCGCTTCGGTGATTTTTACCGCGAGCGCGACCGAGGCCGCCAATCTGGTGCTGACCCCCGATTTCCGCATGGGCCGGGCTCCGCTGTCCGTCGGCCGTCTCTATGTGTCCGCGATCGAGCATCCGGCGATCCGCGAAGGCGGGCGTTTTCCGGCAGACCGCATCACCGAAATCCCCGTCCTGCGAAGCGGGGTGGTCGATCTCGAAGCGCTTGAACGCCTGCTTTCGGCTCATCGAGCGGAAGACGGCCTCGCGTTGGTGGCGATCATGCTGGTCAACAACGAGACCGGCATCGTGCAGCCGGTGGAGGCTGCGGCCAAGATCGTGCGGGTACACGGCGGCCTCCTCGTCGTCGATGCCGTACAGGCTGCTGGCCGCTTGCCGCTCGATATGGAACGGCTCGGCGCCGATTTCCTGATCCTTTCTGCCCATAAGATCGCAGGTCCGAAGGGTGCGGCAGCACTCGTCAGTCGCGGCGAGACCCTGATGCCCGCGCCGCTCATCCGTGGCGGCGGGCAGGAAAAGGGCCATCGCGCCGGCACGGAGAATGTCGCGGCGATCGCCGGTTTCGGCGCGGCGGCGGCCTTCATGGTCCGTGGCCTCGATGCACGCAATGCGGCAATCGGCGCCTTGCGCGACCGGCTGGAAAAGGGCATGCGGGACGCCGCGCCGGACGTGGTGATCCATGGCCGTGGCGTGGCCCGCGTGGCGAATACGAGTTTCTTCACTCTGCCGGGGTTGAAGGCGGAGACCGGTCAGATCGCCTTCGATCTGGAAGGGCTTTCCCTTTCGGCGGGCGCGGCCTGTTCCTCCGGCAAGGTCGGGGCGAGCCATGTGCTGACCGCGATGGGCGAGGATGCGAAGACGGGAGGCCTGCGCATGTCTCTCGGGCACTCGACGACCAGCGAGGAAATCGATCTCGCCATCGGGATCTTCGCGCGGGTCGCGGCGCGACGGAAATTGGCCGGTCAGGCCGCGTGAGGGCCTGAACGAGGAAGACTTGGATAAAATTGGCAAAATGCAATTTTATCCTTGCCATAAGGGGTGAAAATTCGCCTCTGGCGATTACATAAGAGCGGGTTTCCGCTTCACACGTTGACAAGCTGCCGGACCTTGGACCCGGCAAGATTGGAGAACGCAAATGGCTGCCGTGCAGGAAACGATCGATCAGGTCCGCCAGATCGATGTCGACCAGTACAAGTACGGTTTTGAGACGATGATCGAGGTCGACAAGGCCCCCAAGGGCCTGTCGGAAGACATCATCCGCTTCATTTCCGCGAAAAAACATGAACCGGACTGGATGCTGCAGTGGCGGCTCGATGCCTACAAGCGTTGGCTCACCATGGAAGAGCCGACCTGGGCGCGCGTCAACTATCCGAAGATCGACTTCAACGACATCTACTACTATGCGGCGCCCAAGACCGCGGAGGGGCCGAAGTCCATCGACGAGGTCGATCCGGAGCTTCTGAAGGTCTATGAAAAGCTCGGGATTCCGCTCAAGGAACAGGAAATTCTGGCAGGCGTCGAGAAGTCGAAGATCGCGGTCGATGCGGTTTTCGATTCCGTTTCTGTCGTCACCACCTTCAAGGAAGAGCTGAAGAAGGCCGGCGTGATCTTCATGTCGATTTCCGAAGCGATCCGCGAATATCCAGACCTCGTGCAGAAGTATCTCGGCTCCGTCGTTCCGGTCACCGACAATTATTATGCAACGCTGAATTCGGCCGTGTTCACCGATGGTTCGTTCGTCTTCGTTCCGAAGGGCGTTCGTTGCCCGATGGAGCTATCGACCTATTTCCGCATCAACGAGAAGAACACCGGCCAGTTCGAACGCACGTTGATTATCGCCGAGGAAGGAGCATACGTCTCCTATCTCGAAGGTTGCACCGCGCCGCAGCGCGATGAAAACCAGCTGCACGCGGCTGTCGTCGAGCTCGTGGCGCTCGACGATGCCGAAATCAAGTATTCCACCGTCCAGAACTGGTATCCGGGCGACAAGGACGGCAAGGGCGGCATCTACAACTTCGTCACCAAGCGTGGCGATTGCCGTGGCAGGAATTCCAAGATCTCCTGGACCCAGGTCGAGACCGGTTCGGCGATCACCTGGAAATATCCGTCCTGCATCCTGCGCGGCGACGGTTCGCGCGGCGAGTTCTACTCGATCGCGGTTTCGAACGGCCACCAGCAGGTCGACAGCGGCACCAAGATGATCCATCTCGGCAAGAACACGTCGAGCCGCATCATCTCCAAGGGCATTTCGGCCGGCTTCTCGAACAACACCTATCGCGGTCAGGTTTCGGCCCACCGCAAGGCCGAGAACGCCCGCAACTTCACCCAGTGCGACAGCCTTCTGATCGGCGACAAGTGCGGGGCGCATACCGTGCCCTATATCGAGGCGAAGAACGCCACGGCCCAGTTCGAGCACGAGGCGACGACCTCGAAGATCTCGGAAGACCAGCTGTTCTATTGCCTGCAGCGCGGCATCCCGGAAGAAGCGGCCATTGCGCTCATCGTCAACGGCTTCGTCCGCGAAGTCATTCAGGAACTGCCGATGGAATTCGCCGTCGAAGCGCAGAAGCTGATCGGCATCAGCCTTGAAGGATCGGTCGGCTAAACGGCCGACCATCCCGGTAACCGATTTCCTGCGCCTCGAAGCGCATTACCCTATTCGTCCGGAAGGATATGACCATGCTTGAAATCAAGAACCTGCACGCCCGCATCGCCGAAGACGGCACCGAGATCATTCGCGGCCTGAACCTGACCGTAAAGGCTGGTGAAGTCGCTGCGATCATGGGTCCAAACGGCTCCGGCAAGTCGACGCTGTCCTACATTCTGTCCGGCCGCGAGGACTACGAGGTCACCGAGGGCGAGATCCTCTACAATGGCGAGAGCATTCTGGACCTCGACCCGGCAGAGCGCGCGGCCAAGGGCATCTTCCTTGCCTTCCAGTATCCGGTGGAAATTCCGGGCGTCGCCACCATGCAGTTCCTCAAGGTGGCGATGAACGAGCAGCGCAAGGCGCGCGGCGAAGACGAGCTGACCACGCCGGAATTCATGCGCCGGGTGAAGGAAGCTTCCGCCGAGCTGAAGATCAACCCCGATATGCTGAAGCGTCCGCTCAATGTCGGCTTCTCCGGTGGCGAGAAGAAGCGTGCGGAAATTCTGCAGATGGCGCTTCTGGAGCCCAATCTCTGCATTCTCGACGAAACCGACAGCGGTCTCGACATCGATGCACTGAAGATCGTCGCCGATGGCGTCAACGCGCTGAAGTCGCCGGATCGCGCGGTCATCGTCATCACGCACTACCAGCGCCTGCTCGACTACATCGTGCCGGATACGGTTCACGTTCTCTACAAGGGCCAGATCATCAAGACCGGCGACAAGGATCTTGCGCTGGAACTCGAAGCCAATGGCTATGCCGACATCATCGGGGCGGCTGCCTGATCGTTCGCAGCAAGGAGTGCAGATCATGACATTGCAAGCTGCAAACAGGCTGACGGCGGCAGAAAGCCAGCTGATCGAAGCCTATGGCGCGGAAATCGGCGCATTGCCCGGCGATGGCGCGGTGCTTGCCGCCCGTGACAGGCTGTTCGACGAACTGAAGCGCGCCGGCCTGCCGACACGCCGTATCGAGGCCTGGCATTATACCGATCTCAAGGCGCTGCTGCGTGCCGTGCCTGCGATCGATCCCTCGGCGCTCGCCAAGGCGGTCGTGCCGATCGTGGAAGGTTCGACGCTTCTTTCCGTCGCCCAGGGCAGGGCCGACGACGTCAGCCTGCCGGAGGGCGTGACCGCCACCGCCTATCGCGATGCGCTCGCCGACGGCACTGCCGCCGCCCGGCTGACGGCCACCGGGTCCGATGACGCAGTCGGCCGGCTGAACGGCAGCTTCGTAAAAGACGGCTTCGAATTGACGATCGCTGCCGACGCCACACCCGAGGCTCCGATCGAATTGCAGGCCATCCATGGAGCGGGCCAGGTGCATGTGCGCTTTCCCGCCCGTTTCGGCCGGGCCAGCAAGGCCGTGGTGATCGAACGCCACCTCAATGCCGGTGAAGAGGCCGCGCTCGTTTCTTCCGTCAGCGACCTGAAGATCGAGGACGGCGCCGAGATCGTCTGGATCATCGTGCAGACGCAGGGACTTGCCGATACCCATCTTGCCCAGATCAAGGTTGAACTCGGCGCGGATGCCAAGTTCAAGCTCTTCGTCATCAATGCCGGCGGCAAGCTGGTGCGTCAGGAAATCCATGTCCGGACCGCAGGCGAGGGATCGGATTTCACCCTTCGCGGCGTCAATCTGCTCGGCGGCGAAAGCCATACCGACGTGACGATGACGCTCGGCCACGACCTGCCCAACACCACCTCGACCGAGGTCATCCGCAACGTGGTGTTCGACCGGGCGCGTGGCGTCTTCCAGGGGCAGATCCGGGTTGCGCCCGACGCCCAGAAGACCGATGCGCGCATGGCCTGCAATACGTTGCTGCTTTCGGATGACGGCGAGTTTTCGGTGAAGCCGGAACTCGAGATCTTCGCCGACGACGTGCAGTGCGCCCATGGCGCGACGGTCGCCGACATCGACCATACCCATCTCTATTACCTGATGGCGCGCGGTATTCCGCAGAAGAAGGCGCGGGCGCTGCTGGTCAACGCCTTCGTGGCCGAAGTGGTCGAGGAACTGGAAGACGAGGCTCTGGTGGAGGCGCTGGAAGGGATCATTTCCGACTGGCTGGAACGTCATGGCTGATCTTTCCTCCACGAAGTCCGGCTACGACGTCCAGAAGGTGAGGGAGGATTTCCCGATCCTTTCCCGCGAGGTCTACGGCAAGCCTCTGGTTTATCTCGACAATGCCGCCTCGGCGCAGAAGCCGAAGCTGGTGATCGACGCGGTGGCGCATGCCTATTCTCACGAATACGCCAATGTGCATCGCGGCCTGCATTTCCTCTCGAATGCGGCAACCGATGCCTATGAAGCGGCGCGCGAAAAGGTGCGGCGCTTCCTCAATGTCGGTTCCGTGGACGAACTTGTCTTCACCAAGTCCTCGACCGAGGCGATCAACACGGTTGCCTACGGATGGGGCATGACCCATATCGGCGAGGGCGACGAGATCGTCCTCTCGATCATGGAGCATCATTCCAATATCGTTCCGTGGCATTTCATCCGCGAACGTCAGGGCGCGAAACTCGTCTGGGCGCCGGTCCACGAAGACGGCTCTTTCGATCTCGAGGCCTTCGAGAACTGCCTGACCGAGCGCACCAAGCTCGTGGCGATCACCCATATGTCGAATGCGCTCGGCACGGTGGTTCCGGTCAAGGATGTCTGCCGGATCGCCCACGCCCGCGGTATTCCGGTGCTGATCGATGGCAGCCAGGGCGCCGTGCATATGCCTGTCGACGTGCAGGACATCGACTGCGACTGGTATGCCGTGACCGGCCACAAGCTCTACGGCCCCTCCGGTATCGGCGTGCTCTACGGCAAGATGGAGCGGCTGAAGGAAATGCGGCCCTTCATGGGCGGGGGCGAGATGATCGTCGAGGTGACGGAAGACAACGTCACCTACAACGACCCACCGCACCGTTTCGAGGCCGGCACGCCGCCGATCGTCCAGGCGATCGGGCTCGGCTATGCGCTCGATTACATGGAAAGCCTCGGCCGCGAGGCGATCGCTGCCCATGAGGAGAGCTTGCGCGCCTATGCGCATGAGCGCCTTTCGGCGATCAATTCGCTGAGGATTATCGGCAATGCGCCGGGCAAGGGCTCGATCTTCTCCTTCGAACTTGCCGGCATTCACGCCCATGACGTGTCGATGCTGATCGACCGGCGCGGCGTGGCTGTCCGGGCCGGAACCCATTGCGCCCAGCCGCTTCTTGCCCGTTTCGGCGTGACCTCCACTTGCCGGGCGTCTTTTGCCCTATATAACACCCGTGAAGAGGTCGACGCGCTGGCCGATGCGCTGGACCATGCCCGCACCTTCTTCGCGTGAGGATCAGACGATGAGCATGAATGAAACCGAACAGAAGCCGGATGTCCGCGATGGCATCGTGCACACGGCGATCCCCGCCGAGGAGGTCGCGCGGCTTTCCGACGACATCATCGCTGCGCTGAAGACAGTCTACGACCCGGAAATTCCGGCCGACATCTTCGAACTCGGCCTGATCTACAAGATCGATATCGACGACGACCGGATGGTCAAGATTGTCATGACGCTGACCGCACCGGGCTGCCCGGTTGCCGGCGAGATGCCGAGCTGGGTGCAGAATGCCGTCAGCGCGGTTGAGGGCGTATCGGGCGTCGAGGTGGAAATGACCTTCGATCCGCCGTGGACGCCGGACCGCATGTCGGAAGAAGCACAGGTCGCCGTCGGCTGGTATTGATCGCCGTCAAGACGGCAACTACATTCACCGAAGCACCGGACCTTGAACCCGGTTGCGACAGGAGAACAGCATGGGCTTTCAAGTCATGAGCATGACGGATGCGGCTGCGGCGCGCGTTCGGGCTATCGTCGAAAATTCCGGTCCCGGTGCGCGCGGCATCCGCGTCGGCATCAAGAAGGGCGGCTGCGCGGGGATGGAGTACACCATCGACCTCGTCACCGAGCCCAACCCGAAGGACGACCTTATCAGCCGTGACGGCGCAAGCGTCTGGATCGATCCGGCCGCCGTTCTTTACCTGCTGGGGACCGAGATGGATTTCGAGACGACCAAGCTGCGCTCGGGCTTCACCTTCCACAATCCCAACCAGACTTCGGCTTGCGGCTGCGGCGAATCGGTCGAACTCAAGGCCGCCGATCTTGCGGAACTCGCCCGGCAGAAGGAAACCGTTGCGGCCCGCTGACCGCCGCCCGGAACCTCGATCTCCATGCTGAGGTCCGGCAAGCGCCGGACCTTATGTTTTGCGGGAGACCTTGCGTCGCTACCCTGTATTTGCGGTTATCGCGAACATTTTTCGCAAAATATATTGATGTTGGCCGATATTCCGCATATGTACCTGTCATGGATGCAATAGACCGCAAAATCACCGGATTGCTGGCCGAGGATGCCCGACGTTCGCTTGCCGATATCGGCGAGCGGGTGGGGCTGTCGCCTTCGGCTGTCAACGACCGCATACGCCGTCTGGTCGCCGACGGGGCGATCAAGCGCTTCACCGTGGATGCCGATCCGGCAGCACTTGGGCTTTCGGTTACAGCTTTCCTGCTCGTCTCGCTCGATTACGATACCGGTGAGGAGGCCTTCAGGGCCTTTGCGGAAGGGCATCCGGCCGTTGCGGAATGCCACCATGTCACCGGGGAGTGGTCCTACCTCGTCAAGATCCGCGTCCGGGATCTCGCCGGCGTCGAGGCCTTTCTTTCCGAACTCAAGTCGCGGCGCTTCCTTGCCCGCAGCCAGACCATGATCGCGCTTTCCACGCCCACCGAGCGCGCCTTTACTTCAGCGGAGAACTGACATGAGCCTTTTCCTGTTCGGCAAGGGCATCCTGCTCGGTCTTGCCATCGCTGCCCCGCTTGGACCGATCGGCACGCTCTGCATCTCGCGGACGCTGGAACGCGGCTTCTGGGCGGGGATCGCCGGCGGTCTCGGCACGGCGCTGGCCGATTGCACCTTTGCGCTGATGGCGGCTGCCGGCTTTGCCGCTTTTACGATGTTCTTCGATGCAATCACCGTGCCCCTGCAACTCTTCGGTGGTGCCTTCATGCTGTGGCTCGGGGTGAAAAGCTTCCAGCCCCGCCCGGCCGCGGTCGCTGCGAGCATTGGCGCGCGCGACCTGTTCTCCACGACAGTCGCCACCTTCCTGCTGACCATGGCAAACCCCGCGACCATCCTGTCCTTCGCCGCAATCCTGGCGGGGCTTGGGATTGCGGGTGCCGTGGATGGCTCGAGTGCCGCCTTTGTCGTGGTCGGCGTCTTTGCCGGATCGCTGCTCTGGTGGTTCTTCCTGTGCGGAACGGTATCGCTGCTCCACCACCGTCTGCCGGAAAGCTTCTCCCACTGGGTCGCCCGCGCCTCCGGCTTGGTCCTGCTGGTCTTCGGCGTCCTCGCTCTCGGCATGGGGGTCAAGGCGCTACTGGTGGCTTGAGGCTCCTGAAACAGCCTGCTGTTGCTGTTGCGTTAAGGCATCTTGAAGGACGTTGACGCGCTCATCCACGCTGATCTGCGCCAAGCTCAGCCTGGTTTTCAGCGAAATTGTCTAGTAGTGCAGAACGCGTTGGCGCATCGGTAGACTCTGAACGTAACGCCAGTATTCGGCCTCCTTCCTCATTGCCTTCTTCTCCTCCAACGTCGGACCTGCGCGCCCAGCCTGAGCGAGTGCAAGCATCTGCTGCTTTCTGTGCTCTGCAGCCTTCTTATCGCGCTCCTTTGCCTTCTCCTTTTCGATGAATTCGAGAATCGGCGCTGAAGGAAGTTGGGGGGCGGGAACTCGGACCTGTGCTTTTTCCAGGTGTCCGTGAAGGGCGACATCGAGCAACATCTTCACGAGAATGCAGATGAGATATTCCAACATCGCGGCAGCAAGCCACACGAGGGGGAAATCCACTGAGGATGCCAATCGCATGATCCAGAATCCGAGGTAAATCAAGGATGATGCGGCGATGAGTGAAATTAACGCGTTTCTGATCGGAGGCGAGAGAAGGTTCTTTATGCCCTGGATGGTTGCTGCTGTTGCGAAGCAAATCGAGAGTAAGATGATAAGATACGCAGCCCATTGAGGCAGTTCGAGAAGCGGGGTGATATATTGTGGAGCGTTGCTTGGCGATGAGTTGAGGATATCTGACAGTCCACTTGTGATGTCCTTTGCGGCAACAACAATCGAGGCGATGAAAAAAGCTCCGACAAAAATGGGATGGATAATTATTTTTTTGAAAAGAGGCGGAATGGCGTTCAACGATCTCTCCACAATTTCCGTCTTCCATTCGCATTGAATGAAATCTTATCCGGACCACTCAAGAAAAAATGGTAAACGTAAACTAAAAAGCAAGTGGTCTGGCGCTGCGGCGATATCTTTGTTCCGCTTGGTCGTTTTGATGACGTTCATTTCAGATTTCGGGATGTGGTTTTCACCGCGGACAATTGCGTCCGAATTTCATTTTAACATATTGATATCGTTATTATTTTTATTCTTCAATGCGACGAATGAGGCCGCCGCAGGCGATAGGCCTTTTGTTGGTCGCTGGCATAGCGAACAGGCTCCGTTTGTTTCTTCGCTGGGGAGCGTTAGGCATGGCGATGCGCTGATATTGTTCAGCGCCGATGGCTGGGCTTCCGCCGAGGTATTTTTGGAAGCGCCCGGCTGGCTGGCCTCTGGTAAGGGAAAATGGGCCGTTACGCCGGATGGATTGCCCGTAGATGTCTCCGTGCGGGCCGCGGTTCTTGGTTGGCCGGCTTTACCTTATGCTCACACCGCTCGAGGCGAATGGGGCTGGCGCCGGGGTGCTCAAGCTTATGTTCGATGAGATGGAGCCGGAATTGTCGGATGTTGAGCGTTTCGGGCCGTGATTACCTCACTGCACATAGCGACACTCCTTCGGTCGCCGTCAGCTTTTCCTATGAAACCCGAGCAGTGGCTTTGGACGCGTTACTTCGCAGCCCTGGCCGCAACAAGGCTTCGCAAGTCCTCGACCTCCTTGTCTGTCAGCGAACGCACGGCGCCTTTTTCGAGATCGCCGAGGGGGAGGTTGCCGATTGAGACGCGGATGAGGCGCAGCGTCGAGATGCCGAGGGCTTCGAGCATGCGGCGGATCTGGCGGTTGCGGCCTTCGTCGAGGACGATCTCCAGCCATGAGTTCTTATCGCCTTCGCGCAGTTTTTTCACGCTTTCGGCGTGGAGAAACTCGCCGTCATGGCGGATGCCTGTCGTCAGGGCATGAAGCATCTCGTCGGTGGCGATGCGGTCGGTCTGGACGTGGTAGGTCTTCGGCAGATGGGTCTCGGGATCGAGCAGGCTTTGGGCGAATTCCGTGTCGTTGGTGAAGAGCAGCAGTCCTTCGCTTGCCTTGTCGAGCCGGCCGACGGGGGAGAGGTGGGTATGATCGAGGTCCTTCAGGCAATCGAAGACCGTCGCGCGTCCCTCCGGGTCGTGGCGGGTGGTGACGAGGCCGCGCGGCTTGTTCAGCATCAGGTAGACGCGCTTTTCCGCGATCACGGGTTTGCCATCCACGGCAATCGCAGCGTCCGAAAGATCGACCCAGGTCTGGAGGTCCCTGACGATGCGACCGGCCAGCGACACGCGCCCCGCGGTCACCAGCTCCTCGGCCTGGGAGCGGGAACAGTAGCCGAGTTTCGAGAGCGCGCGGGCTATGGTGACGCGCTTGCCGCCTTGAGACACCTCCTGCTTGCGGGCGAGGGCCGGTTTCGGCCGGTTGCGGCTGTCTTTTCGTTCCCGTGGCGCCATGCGTTCTCCTGACAGGATCTGTTGACCCGCCGACCCTTGTCATTCTAGAGCACGTTCAAGAGAAGCGCGCGGCGGACCTGGGTCCGGAATTGCTGAAACGTGCCTTTGGAGTGTCTGCAATAAGACCGTGCCTGCCGTTCAGCAACCGGCAATTCGCAAGATGGCGCAAGTTTGGAGTGAAGAGAATGGCGAAGCTGGACGACATTACCGGTGAACTCGTAACGCTGCGCGACTACTGGCGTTATGCGATTTCCCGCTTCAACGCGGCGAACCTGAGCTACGGTCACGGCACGACGACTGCGGGCGACGATGCGGCCTTCCTGTTGCTCGATTCTCTAGAGCTACCGATCGATGCGCTCGATCCGTTCCTCGACTCTCGACTTCTGCCTTCGGAACGGCGGCTTCTTGCAGACAGGATCGAGGCGCGCGTCACGACCCGAAAGCCTTCGTCCTATCTCACCGGCCGCGCCTATATCCAGGGCGTGCGGTTCCATGTTGACGAACGGGTGATCGTGCCGCGCTCGCATATCGGGGAAATCCTGTTTTCCGAATACCTCAATCCGCAGGGCTCGTCCTTTTTGCCCGATCCGATGGCGGTGGAGAGCGCCGTCGATATCTGCACGGGTTCGGGTTGCCTTGCGGTCCTCGCCGCCAAATTCCTGCCGAACGCGGCGGTCGATGCGGTCGATCTTTCGGCCGATGCGCTTGATGTCGCCAAGCTTAATCTCAGGGAACATGAGGTCGAGGATCAGGTAAGCCTGTTCGAGGGCGATCTGTTCGAGCCGCTTGTCGGACGCAAGTACGACCTCATCATCACCAACCCGCCCTATGTGGATCATGCCGCGATGGAGGGCTATCCGGCGGAGTTCCTCGCCGAACCGGCGATGGCCCATGACGGTGGGGAGGACGGTCTCGAGCTCGTCAGGAGAATTCTCAACGAGGCCGCGGATCACCTCAATCCGGGCGGCGGAATGATCTGCGAGATCGGTTCGGGCCGCGAAATCCTCGAGGAGGAATTCCCGCATCTGGAATTCGTCTGGCTGGAAACGGCCGAGTCCCAGGATGCGGTGTTCTGGATCACGGCGGAAGCGCTGGGTGTCGAGGGGTTGGTCTAAGGCCCGAGAGAAGGGGCGACGCGAACCTCAATCCTTCTTGATGCTCATCAACACATCCCAGAGGTCGGCGCCGGTTTCGAAGACTGCGGCGTTGGCCTTGTAGCCGATTTCGGCGGTCTTCATGTCGATGAGTTCGGAGCCGAGGTCGACATTGGAGGCGTCGTCGAAGGTCGTGCTGTTCGATGGGGAGACGCTTGCCGAGACGCCGCCATAAGGCTGGCTGGTGAGGCTGGTTTCGAGGCGATTGTAGCCGGGGGTCGCGGCATTTGCGACATTGTTGGCAGTGGCGGCAAGGCGCCTGGTATTCGCCTGCAGGCCTGAGGCTGCGATATTCAGAACTGCCGAAATGCCCATTGCTCGTCCAACCTCGAAAATTCGGATGGGATGGTTCTACAAGGTGCGGTTTAGCAAAGGTTGAAGGGGCAGGGTTAGCGATCCGCTCGGAATGGCTGGCGCGTGTATCGAAACGGGACGGGTCTTGCTCCGTCATCACCCGACCGGCGTCCAGTGGTTCGCGAGTTCCTTCAGCCCAGGGACTTGGGCTGGCTGGATTCCTGTGACGAGCACAGGAATGACGTTTTGAGACGGCGAAGGGCGCGGCAGGAACCGCGCCCTCCCTGATGGTTTTTGTTATTCGGCCGCTTCCGCGTATTCGCTCATCGGCGGGCAGGTGCAGACGAGGTTGCGGTCGCCGTAGACGTTGTCGACGCGGTTGACCGGCGACCAGTACTTGTCCACGCGGAAGGCGCCGGGCGGGAAGCAGGCCTGTTCCCGGCTGTAGGGCCGGTTCCATTCGCCGACGAGGTCCTCCACCGTGTGGGGGGCATTCTTCAGCGGGTTGTCGTCCTTGTCCATCCGGCCTTCCTCGATGGCGCGGGCCTCCTCGCGGATCGCCAGCATGGCGTCGCAGAAGCGATCGATCTCAGCCTTGGTCTCGCTTTCCGTCGGTTCGATCATCAGGGTTCCGGCGACCGGCCAGCTCATGGTCGGGGCGTGGAAGCCGCAGTCGATCAGCCGCTTGGCGATGTCGTCGACGGTGACGCCGGCTGAGGCCGCAAGCGGGCGGGTGTCGATGATGCACTCATGCGCCACGCGGCCGGCCTCGGACTTGTAGAGCACTTCATAGGCGCCCTTCAGCCGTGCGGCGATGTAGTTGGCGTTGAGGATCGCGACCTTGGTCGCCTGCGTCAGGCCTTCACCGCCCATCATCAGGCAGTAGGACCAGGAGATCGGCAGGATCGAGGGCGAACCATAGGGTGCCGCCGACACCGCACCCGGGCGGCCGTCGGTCTCGACGTGACCCGGCAGGAAGGCGGCCAGATGCGCCTTGACCCCGATCGGCCCCATGCCCGGACCGCCGCCGCCATGCGGGATGCAGAAGGTCTTGTGCAGGTTGAGGTGGCTGACGTCGGAGCCGATGTCGCCGGGGCGGGCAAGGCCGACCATGGCGTTCATGTTGGCGCCGTCGAGATAGACCTGGCCGCCGTGCCTGTGGGTGATCTCGCAGATCTCCCGCACCGTTTCCTCGAATACGCCATGGGTCGAGGGGTAGGTAATCATGCAGCAGGACAGCGTGTCGGCATATTGCTCGGCCCTGGCGCGGAAATCGTCGAGGTCGACGTCACCGTTGTCCTTCGCCTTGACCGGCACGACCGTCATGCCGGCCATGTGCGCGGAAGCGGGGTTGGTGCCGTGGGCGGAAGTCGGGATCAGGCAGACCGTCCGGTGGCTGTCGCCGCGCGAGAGGTGATAGTTGCGGATGGTGAGCAGGCCGGCATATTCACCCTGCGCGCCGGAATTCGGCTGCATCGAGAAGGCGTCGTAGCCGGTGACGGCACAGAGCTTCTCGATCAGGTCGTCGATCATCTGCCTGTAACCCTGAGCCTGATCGGCGGGTGCGAAGGGATGGATCTCGGAAAATTCCGGCCAGGTGATTGGCAGCATTTCCGCCGTGGCATTGAGCTTCATCGTGCAGGAGCCGAGCGGGATCATTGCCCGGTCGAGCGCGAGGTCGCGGTCGGAGAGACGGCGGATATAGCGCGTCATCTCGCTTTCGGCACGGTTCATGTGGAAGATCGGGTGAGTCAGGTAATCGCTGGCGCGGACCAGATCCTTCGGCAACCGGTATTCCGGGGTGAAGTCGGCGACCGCGAAATTGCCGCCGAAGGCCCGCCAGACGGCTTCAAGCGTTGCGGGACGGGTGCGCTCGTCGAGCGACATGCCGATCTTCGTGTTGCCGACCTTGCGCAGGTTGACGCCCTCGGCGACGGCCGCGCGCAGGATGAGGCCCTGCATGTGGCCGACCTCGACGGTGATGGTGTCGAAGAAGGTTTCCGGCTCGATCCTGTAGCCGAGCTTTTCCAGGCCCTTGGCCATCAGAACGGCCTTTTGGTGCACCTGCTGGGCGATTGCCTTCAGGCCATCCGGTCCATGGAAAACGGCATACATGGAGGCCATGACGGCGAGAAGCACCTGCGCCGTGCAGATGTTGGAGGTCGCCTTTTCTCGGCGGATATGCTGTTCGCGGGTCTGCAGCGACAGGCGGTAGGCACGGTTGCCACGGGCATCGACGGAGACGCCGACGAGGCGGCCCGGCATGGAGCGCTTGATCGCATCCTTGACGGCCATGTAGGCGGCATGCGGACCGCCATAACCGACCGGAACGCCGAAGCGCTGGGTCGAGCCGATGGCGATATCGGCGCCCATTTCGCCGGGGGACTTCAGCAACGTCAGCGCCAGCGGATCGGCGGCGAGCGTTGCAATTGCGCCGGTCTGGTGCAGGCGGGCGATCAGGCCGGAGAAGTCGCGCGCATGGCCATAGGTACCAGGATACTGGAAGATCGCACCGAAGACCTCGGTCGGGTCGAGATCGGCAAAGGGATCGCCGACGATGACCTGCCAGCCGAGCGGGGCTGCGCGCGTCTCAATGACGGCGATGGTCTGCGGATGGCAGTTCTTATCGACGAAGAAGGCCTTGGCCTTGGACTTGGCGGTACGTTCGGAAAGCGCCATGGCCTCGGCGGCGGCGGTCGCTTCGTCCAGCAAGGAGGCGTTGGCGACGTCGAGACCGGTGAGGTCCGTAATCATCGTCTGGAAGTTCAGCAGCGCCTCGAGACGGCCTTGCGAAATCTCGGGCTGGTAAGGCGTGTAGGCCGTGTACCAGGCCGGGTTCTCCAGGATGTTGCGCTGGATGACCGGCGGTGTGATCGTGCCGTAATAGCCCTGACCGATGAGCGAGGTCAGCACCTTGTTGCGGTTGGCGATGTCACGCAGCGTGTCGAGCGCCTCGCGTTCCGTCATGGCGGCGCCCCAGACGAGGGGCGCTTTCTGGCGGATCGAGCCGGGTACTGTCGCATCGATCAAGGCATCGAGGGAAGGGTAGCCGATGAGCTTCAGCATATCCGTCATTTCGGCAGGCGAGGGGCCGATATGGCGACGGTTGGCGAAGTCGTAGGGCTGGTAGTCGGTGAACTGGAATTCGACGGGCGTGGTCATGCGATCAGCTCTTTGTAGGCGGCTTCATCAAGCAGGGCATCGGCATCCGAGACGTTCTTGAGCTTCAGCTTGAAGAACCAGGCAGCCCCTTCCGGATCGGAGTTGACGAGCGACGGGTCGTCGACGATCGCCTGGTTGATTTCGGTCACTTCGCCGTCAAGCGGACAATAGACCTCGGACGCAGCCTTCACGCTCTCGACGGTGGCAGCTTCGCCGTTCTTGTCGAAGGTTGCGCCGACCTCGGGAAGCTCGACGAAGACGAGGTCGCCGAGCTGTTCGGCGGCATGGCGGGTGATGCCCACCGTCGCTACATCGCCCTCGATCTTCAGCCATTCGTGTTCTGCGGTGAATTTCAGCATTGGTTCTCTCTCCAGGGAGGGGTCAGCGTTTGTAGGTCGGGGTGATGAAGGGAAGTGCCGCGACGGTGACAGGCAGGTACTTGCCGCGCACCTCGGCGAAGAGTTCGGCGCCCGGTTCGGCGAGTTCCGCCGGCACGTAGCCCATGGCGACCGGGCTTTCGACGCTGGGGCCGAAGCCGCCGGAGGTCACGTGGCCGATGCGGTTCTTGCCTTCGGAATCGGAGAAGAGATCTGACGGCGGGCGGACCGGGGCCTTGCCCTGCGGCTTCAGGCCGACGCGGCGGCGGGCCGTGCCGTTTTCGAGTTCGGCGAGAATGCGGGAGGCGCCGGGGAAGCCGCCTTCGCGCTCACCGCCCTTGCGGCGGGTCTTCTGTATCGCCCATTCGAGGCCAGCCTCGACGGGCGACGTGGTGGTGTCGATGTCGTTGCCATAAAGACAAAGACCGGCTTCCAGCCGGAGGCTGTCGCGGGCGCCAAGCCCGATCGGTTCGCATTCGGGGTGGTCGATCAGCGCCTTGGCGATCTCCACGGCCCTATCGGCCGGAACGGAGATTTCGAAGCCGTCCTCGCCGGAATAGCCGGAGCGCGAGACGATGCAGTCGACGTCATGGAGCGAAAGGTCGCGCACATCCATGAACTTCATCTGGACGATGCCGGCCCAGAGCTCGGCGATCACCTTTTCGGCCTTGGGCCCCTGGAGCGCAAGCAGCGCCCGGTCGTCGAGCAGGGTGACGTCGCATATGTCGGCGAGACCGGCGCGCATATGGGCCACGTCCTGATCCTTGCAGGCGGCGTTGACGACGACCAGCAGATGGTCGCCGCGGTTGGTAATCATCAGGTCGTCGAGGATTCCGCCCTTCTCGTCGGTGAAGAAGCCGTAGCGCTGACGCCCCGGCTTGAGCCCGAGGATGTCGACGGGAACCAGGCGTTCCAACGCGAGCGCCGCGTCCTCGTAACGTCCGGATCTGGCGCGAACCAGAACCTGGCCCATGTGGGAGACGTCGAACAGGCCGCACTGGCTACGGGTGTAAAGATGTTCCTTCAGCACGCCGGCCGGATACTGCACCGGCATCTCATAGCCGGCGAACGGCACCATGCGGGCTCCAAGCTCGACATGAAGATCGAAAAGCGGCGTCCGCTTGAGGGGCAAGTTGTGGGGCTGGGACGGATCCAAGAAGGCCTCCATTCTGGGCGCTGACGCGCCGGCTCAGATCATGGCACGGTTGTGCCGGTTCATGAGCCCCCTCTGTCCTTTTGCCTGAGATTGTTATCCCTTCGGCGCGCCCCCTTGCGGGTGGGCTCTCTCCAGAGTTCAGTCGAGACCTTGTGGTCCTTTGGCCTGAGAGTTTCCGGGGCGGTTGCTCCTTCGGCACCGGATCGAACCGGTTTCTCCCTACAAGGTAGTTCTGCATTATCGGGGACACGGGTCGCTTGGCAAGAGGCCAGTGTCGTTCTCAGTCAAATTTTTGTCGCGCCGCAACTCGTTTCGGGGATGACCCGATGCTGCGTCGGTCAGTCTTTGTGCTCCGGAAGGTTCTTGTGCTTTGTGCTGGCGAAGTCTTCCAACTCCTTTTCGGTCATCGACTTAAACATTTCGCGGGACGCGCCCTTGAGCTTGCCCTTCGGCATTTCGCCGCGCTTGGCGGCAAGAGCGGCACCGGCTGCACGCTGCTGGGCCTGGGATTTTGCCGGCATGGCTGTTCTCCTTCCATTTCGACGGGAAACCTCGCCGTTTTCTCAAAGATGTTTGGTTCAGGACAAACTTCAGCGGGGCGTTTCGGGTTCCAATTGTCGCACAGGAATTTCGGTTTTGCCTTGGTAGGCGATTCCGGCTAATCAGGACGCCGAGGAGCGGTAGGGCCATGACAAAGGGGATGTGGAGAGCGACATTGCTGACGCGCATGCTGTGCGCGATCGCTATCCTGTCGCTTGGTCTCGCCCACAAGCCGCCGCAGGTGATGGCGGCTGCCATCGAGACCGCCGCGCTCGTTCTGCCCGATGGCACTTATGCCGACATCTGCTTGAGCGATTCGGCGATCAAACATCCTTCGGCGACGCTTTATTGCGAAGCCTGTGTGCTGGCCGGGTCGACGCTGCTGCCGCAGCCCGAAGCCGGCGCCTGGCTGCTTTCCAGCTTTCCGAGCCTTTACAACGCGCAGAAGCCCGAAGTCGCTCATCTCGTCCAGCAGGCGGTCGAGCGACCACGCTCGCGCGCACCTCCCGTCGTCTCCTGATCGCATCGCTTTCAACGACAAACCCCACGCCGTCACAGGCACATAGCCGGCCTCAGCCCGAAGGATGAATGGGCGCGCCGGTCAGGAGACCAGACATGAAAAAACTGTTTTCGCTCGGCGCTGCCGCTCTCGCAACTCTCCATGCAGGCGGGGCCTTCGCGCATGCCACGTTTGCCAACGAGCCGGTGAAGCCGGAATCCTATGTCGTCGCCGTCTTGCAGATTCCGCACGGCTGCGACGGCAAGGCGACCAACGAGGTGCAGGTCAAGCTGCCGGAGGGTTTCGTCTTTGCCAAGCCGCAGCCGAAGCCGGGCTGGCAGCTGGATGTCGTCACGGGCGACTACCAGAAGACCTACGACGATCACGGCAAGAAGGTTTCTTCCGGGCCGCTCGAAATCCGCTGGAAGGGCGGGGAACTGCCTGACGAGTTTTATGACACCTTCGCGATCCGCGGCAAGGTGAGCGGCGTCGAGGCCGGCAGCGGGCTTCCATTCAAGGTGGTTCAACTGTGCGGCAAGGACGGCAAGGTCGCCTGGGACGAGATCGCCGGACCCGGCGTCGACCCGCATTCGCTGAAAAGCCCGGCACCGGTGCTCAAGATCGCCGCCGGCGACGATGCCATGCCGGGCATGGCAGGCCACGACATGCAGGGTCATATGCAGGGACATGGCGCAATGGACGGTTCCGGCATGGCCGGCGCCAATCCTGGCACTATGGAGGTCGTGAAGGTCGGCGATATCGAGCTGTCGTCAGCCTTCACCAAGGTCATGCTGCCCGGTCAGCCGGTCGGCGGCGGGTTCGTCACTATCAAGAACGGCGGTTCCGGCGATGACCGGCTGATCTCCGCAGAATCGCCGGTCGCAGGCCGCGTCGAATTGCACGAGATGGCGATGGTCAACGATGTGATGAAGATGCGCCAGCTGAATGACGGCATTCCGGTTCCGGCCGGCCAGACCGTCGAACTGAAGCCCGGCGGGCTGCACATGATGTTCTTCGAAGTAAAGCAACCCTTTGTCGAGGGCGGTAGCGTGCCGGTCAAGCTGACCTTCGAGAAGGCAGGAACCGTCGATATCGTGCTTCCGGTTGGTCCGGCCAAGGGCAAGTAAGCCGGCGGGTCCGCTTAAAACAAGGCCGCGTCCCCGTAACGGGCGCGGCCTTCGACATGCAAAGCCTGTGTCCGGTGGCGATTTCGCTCAGGCGGCCGAACTCATATAGGCCTCGATCGTCTCCTTGAGCGATGCCTGCTCGATCCGGCGCTCGCCCGCCGTCAGGAAAAACAGCGCCAGTGCGGGGGGCTGTGCAATATTGGCAAGTGCACGCAGGGCGAAGTCATTGGTATTCTCGGCCTGCTCCGCCACCTGGCGAGCATAGTCCTCGACATAGGTGCTGCGAGCAACCCTTTGCGGCGGCTTTATTGCTTCCATGGCATATGCGGCTGTATTTGCCGAAACTGTAACAACCTGGGTCATATCGTTCACCAAAACTCGTTTAGCGTATGATAATATCCGTATCTCGTAGTTTCTTCTTTAAATAAAACGAGGCGTTTCTATTAAAATGCCGCCTAAAGCCCCTGCTTTATCGGATATGCAAGAAATCGCTATTGTACGGTGGGCCAGCGACGACATCGAAAGGCGGCGCGATGTCTTGACGCGTCGGTCAGGCGGCGCTTGCAATTGCATCGCAATCTGTCATTTTTCGACAGAATTCGAAAATTGGCGTAATCATTTTGACGGATAACATCCCTATCCTCATCTCGGGTTCGCCATGGATTTCAAAGGGAGGGGAGTGAGACATGATTATCCTGGTCGGCTACGTCAGCATCGAGGGCCAGTCGCGCAAGATCGCCGAGACCATTGCCGCGCAGATCGAGAAGGGCGGCGATCGGGCCGTGCTGTTCAACGTGGTGACGGGCGCGGAATTCGGCGTCGATCATCCGCAGGCGGCGATCCTCTGCGCCCCGATCCATGGGGGGCGGTATCCGGCGCCGTTCGTCGATTTCGTCCGACGCGAGAAAGACTGGCTGAAGAGCGTGCCGAGCGCGTTCGTCTCCGTCTCGCTGTTCATCCGCAGCGAATTCGAGGAGGAGCGCGAGGAGGCGATGCATTTCCCGGATGCGCTGATGGCTGAGACCGGTTGGGTGCCGGGCATGGTGCACCATGCGGCGGGCGCGCTGCGCTACACCGAATACGACTTCTTCAAGCGTTGGATGGCTAAGCGCCTCGCTGAGCGCGAGGGCGCGCCGACCGATACCCGGCAGATTCACGAGTTTACCGACTGGGCAGCATTGCAGGCCTTTACCGGCGAGTTCCTGGCCGCTGCCAGGGCGTAAGCGCCGGGTCGCCGGCCGGGGACTGGACGCCGGGCCGGCCGGAGGCTAAGACACAGTCATGATGCAAATCCTGCTCGTGGCTGCCGGTGGCGCCGTCGGTTCCGTTTGCCGTTATCTCGTGGGGGTCGGGGCGCTGAGGCTGCTCGGGCCCTCTTTCCCGTGGGGAACGCTGACGGTCAATGTGGTCGGCTCTTTCGGCATCGGGGTGCTGGCGGAACTGATCGTTGCGCGCTTCGGAGCCTCCACCGATCTCCGGCTGCTGCTGATTACCGGTTTTCTCGGCGGTTTCACCACCTTTTCCGCCTTTGCCCTCGATGCCGTGTCGCTCTTCGAACGGGGGGCTGCCGTCAGTTCCCTGGTCTATCTTGTCGCAAGCGTCGTTGTCTCCCTGGCGGCGACGGTTGCCGGCATGTTCCTGATGCGCTCCATGCTCTAACGGGGCCGGTTCCGGTTTTCCTGTTTCCATCTTCAATCGAAATGCTCTAAAGCGCTTTCGAGAACGACAGTCGCGCATCAGACGCCAGAACCACCGGAAGACATACTCAATGGCAGGCATCGAACACATCACCGTGGACGCCGACGAGGCGGGCATGCGGGTCGACCGCTGGTTCAAGGTGCATTTTCCCGGGCTCGGATTCGGCGCCCTGCAGAAGCTCCTGCGCTCCGGGCAGATCCGGGTGGATGGTGGCCGGGTCAAGAGCGACAGCCGCGTGCAGCCGGGGCAGGTGGTGCGCATTCCGCCGCTCGACGTCGATGCCAAGGGCGCAAAGACCGGTCCGATCGCCGGGCATGATCTCAGGCATGCCGAGGACGGCGAATTGCTGGCGCGCATGTTGCTGCATGAGGACGACAAGGTGTTCGTGCTGAACAAGCCGGCGGGTCTTGCGGTGCAGGGCGGTTCCGGCGTCTCGCGGCACATCGACAAGATGCTCGACGCCTGGACCAGCAAGAAGGGCGAAAAACCGCGCCTGGTGCACCGTCTCGACCGGGATACCTCCGGCGTTCTCGTTGTTGCGCGCACCCGCGGTGCGGCGCAGAAGCTGACGGCGGCCTTCCGCGAACGCGACACCAAGAAAACCTACTGGTCGCTGGTGAAGGGCGTGCCGCGCAAGCATGAGGACAAGATTTCCACATGGCTCGTCAAGGAACAGACGCCGGATGGAGACCGCATGCGGGTCGCCAAGCATGGCGAGGAGGGGGCGGATCACGCCGTTTCCTTCTACCGGGTGATCGACACCGCCGCACAGCGGCTCGCCTGGCTGGAAATGGAGCCCTATACGGGACGTACCCACCAGTTGCGTGTGCATGCGCTGCATATCGGCCACCCGATCATCGGCGACCCCAAATACTTCATCGACGATCCCAACTGGGATTTTCCCGGTGGTGTCCAGAAGCGGCTGCACCTGCATGCCCGCCATATCGACATTCCGCACCCCTCCGGCGGGCGGCTGAAGGTCACGGCGCCGCTGCCGCCGCATATGGTGCAAAGCTGGAACCTGCTCGGCTTCAACCAGGAAGACGGCGACAAGGACGAAGACGAGTGAGAGACGCGCAATGAAACTGGTGCTTTTCGACTGTGACGGAACGCTGGTCGATAGCGTCGGCCTGATCCACGAGACCATGCGTCGCACCTTCGAGGCGTTTTCGCAGACCGCCCCGGCGGTTGAGGCGACCAAGAGCATCATCGGACTGACGCTGGATATCGCGATCGCGCGCCTGCAGGGCAAGGTCCATGCCGATGACGAAGCGGTTCAGATGGCGGCGCACTACAAGAGCCTCTTCACCGTCGTCCGAAAAGATCTCGAATATCGCGAACCGCTGTTCGACGGTATCGAGCCGCTGATCGCATCGCTTGTCGCGCGCGAGGACGTCCTGATCGGCGCGGTCACCGGCAAATCGCGTCGCGGCCTCGATCTCGTTCTTGAAACGCACGGTTTTGCGCCTCATTTCTTCGTTTCCCGCACGGCGGACGATTGCCCGTCCAAGCCGAACCCCGCCATGGTCAGCGAATGCTGCGCCGAGACGGGGATTGCGCCGTCGGATACGGTCGTCATCGGCGATGCCGTCTACGACATGCAGATGGCGAAGGCTGCGGGCGCGACCGCCATCGGCGTCTCCTGGGGCTATGCCTCTGTCGACGAACTCTGGCAGGCGGGCGCGGATGCGGTGGTCGACCGGCCGGAGACCATCCTGAGCTACATCCATCAGGGATAACTGACCATGCGTGATATTCTGAGCGACCTTGGGCCCGAACCCAGCGATGCCGATCCGGTGCGCCGCGCCCAGATCCAGATGAAGCGACCGCTTGCCAAGCGGTTCTACGAGACGGTTTCCGTGGAGCCGGAGGAGGGCGGTTTTGCCGTTCGTCTCGATGGTCGCACGGTGAAGACGCCGGCCAGGAAGGTTCTGCGCCTTCCGACGCAGGCCGCCGCCGAACTGGTGGCGAACGAGTGGCGGGCGCAGACGCAGGAGATCGATCCGGCGACGATGCCGGCGACCCGGCTTGCCAATACGGCGATCGATGCGATCGCCGGGCAGGAGGAAGAGGTCTTTGCCGATATCGTCCGCTTCAGCGGCACCGACATGCTGTGCTACCGCGCCGACGGACCGCAGGAACTCGTCGCGCGTCAGGCGGAGCGCTGGGACCTGGTGATCGACTGGGCGGCTTCGGTTCATGGCGCGCGATTCATCCTTGCGGAAGGCATCATGCATCAGGAGCAGCCGGCCGAGGCGGTCTCAGCCTATGCCGGCGCGCTGAGGGCCTTTTCAAGTCCGATCGAACTTGCCTGCCTGCATGTCGTCACCACATTGACCGGCTCGGCGCTTCTGGCGCTCGCATTTGCCCATCGACGGCTCGACCGCGACGAGATCTGGGCGCTCGCCCATCTCGACGAGGACTGGACGGACGAGCATTGGGGCGTGGACGCCGAGGCGCAGGCCCGACGCGCCAAACGCTTCGAGGAAATGGTTGCCGCAACCGCCTTGTTTGCGGCCGCGCGACCCGCGAATTAACCGCTCGCTAACCATAAAAGTGAAATCCTGCCGTTGACAGGGAATCATCGGCCGGGACGTTTCACATGCTTGCACGGATCTTCAGGTTCAGCTTTGCGCTGCTGCTTCTGGCGGCGCTTGCATCCTGCAGCATTTTCCAGGGGCGGCCGATCACAAGGCCGCTCGTCTACTATGTGCGCGAGGTGACCGTCATGGCGGATGCCGGCGTGCCGCTGGGTGTCATCAGAGGGGTTGACCGCCGCGTGTCTGCGGCCATTGCGGCGACGCGTCCGCCGGCCGGTGCCCAGCGTGTGGCGATCCTGGTGCGGATCGAGGAGGTCGGGACGGGCTTCGGTGCCCGTCGCGGAATTCCCAATGCCCGCTTCACGGCGACGGCCGTTTCGCTGGAGACCGGCGAGCCCGTCGCGGAGGGCACGTTCAATGTCAACGGTTCGACCGATGCGCCCGGCATGGCGGAGGAAAGCCTTGCCGAAGAAATTTCCGCCCGTGTCCGTTTTGCCTTCTCGCTGGTCAATCCCTCGCTGCGCAAGCTTGTGCGCCCACCGCGCACGATGATGACAAGGCTCGTCAGCGATCCGCCTGAAGCTGTCGTGCCGGCGATGCCGGAGCCTCCGGCCGCTCCTCCGACCGCGACGCTCGGCAAGTCCTATCCCGAAGACGGCGCCAGCGGCACGGTGACGCTCGGCAAGGGTTCGGCCAGGCCCTGACGGGCCGGCGCCCTTCCGGCACCCGATTGCCCGCACCGGGCTGGCGCCGACCGCGATTGACTTTGCCCGGAACCGGGCCTAATCAAATTGATTACGGATGGTTTTCATGTCCGCCTGCAGGCGGATTGAAAAGCAAAAGGGAATGCGACAACGGTGACCCAACCGGGACCGTCCATCGCAGCCGACCCCGCGACTGTAGAGCGGCGAGGGTATTCCGTCCGGTGCCATTTTTCGACGGATGACGGTTGCATGGTGCAGCCGGTCCGGAAGAAAAGCGGGGCCGGAAAAGCCACTGAGGGGCTGCGCGATCAGCCAGGGCGGACGCCTCTATCATCTACGAATCGTCCCCCTTTCGCGCAGCATAGGCCCTCGGGAAGGTGAGGAATATCCGCTGGCGCAACAAGCGCCACGACCCGCGAGCCAGGAGACCTGCCAACCGTGCCGGGCATTGGCCCAACCTTCACAGGGGAGGATACCCCTTGTTGCCAGCACGGAGGTTGTCGTGGCGACGTCATCCAGAAGCGGGGTCTCCAGATCCCGCGCATTGGCGCATTGCATATTGCTCCCGGGGTGCGCGCCCTGGGATGTGGCCGGTGCGTTGCGATTTCTTACCATTGGGGATGACGGCCGGCTCGAATGCCTGCCCATGCTTTCGTCCTGCGGCAGCGGCCTCAAGCGATGACGGTACGGGGATCATCTATCCTTGTGCTCGGCGGCGCACGCTCCGGTAAATCGCGCTTTGCCGAGGGGCTGGCCACGGGTTCGGGCCTCGGCCGGCATTATGTCGCGACGGGCCGCGCCTATGACGACGAGATGCGCGAGCGGATCGCCAAGCATCGCGCCGACCGGGGCGACGGCTGGACGACCCATGAGGAACCCGTCGATATCGTCGGCCTGCTGCGCCGGATCGACGGTCCGGATCGCGTCGTGCTGGTCGATTGCCTGACGTTCTGGGTCACCAATCTGATGATGGCGGAAGAGGATGTCGCGGCACGCTCATTGGAGCTTGCCGCCGCCGCTGCCGGCCTCTCCTGCCGCCTGATCCTCGTTTCCAACGAAGTCGGCCTCGGCATCGTGCCCGAGAACCGCATGGCGCGCGAGTTTCGCGATCATGCCGGCCGTCTTCACCAACTGGTCGCGCAATCGGCGACCGACGTCTATTTCGTCGCGGCCGGACTGCCGCTGAAAATGAAGGGTTGAACTATGCTGCAGCAAAAGATTCCTGCAACCGTCATCACCGGCTTTCTCGGCGCCGGCAAGACCACCATCATCCGCAATATGCTGATGAATGCAGGCGGCAAGAAGATCGCGCTGATTATCAACGAGTTCGGCGATCTCGGTGTCGATGGCGAGGTGCTGAAGGGCTGCGGCGCGGAAAATTGCACCGAGGACGATATCATCGAGCTCACCAATGGCTGCATCTGCTGCACGGTCGCTGACGACTTCGTGCCGACCATGCAGAAGCTTCTCGAACGGGACGTTAAGCCCGACCACATCGTCATCGAGACGTCCGGTCTTGCCCTGCCGCAGCCGCTGGTCGCCGCCTTCAACTGGCCGGACATCCGCACGCGGGTGACCGTTGACGGCGTGGTGACGGTGGTCGACAGCGCGGCGGTCGCCGCCGGCCGTTTCGCCGACGATCACGACCGCGTCGATGCTATGCGCGAGGCCGACGACAGCCTCGACCACGACAGCCCCATTGAGGAACTGTTCGAGGATCAGCTCACCTGCGCCGACCTGATCGTGCTCAACAAGACGGACCTTCTGGACGGCGAGGGCGTCGCCCGCGTGAGGGCGGAGGTGGCCGAGCGGATCGCGCGCAAGCCGACCCTGATCGAGGCGAAGAACGGCGATGTGCCGGCGCTCGTCCTGCTCGGTCTCGGCGCCGGCACCGAAGACGACATCGAGAATCGCAAGTCGCATCACGAACTGGAGCACGAGGCGCTGCATGCGAGCGGCGAGGCCCACGACCATCATCACCACCACGACGAATTCGAAAGCTTCGTAATGAAGCTTCCGCCGATTGCCGATCCGGCCGGTTTCGTCGAGCGGCTGAAGGATGTGATCGCAACGCATGACGTGCTGCGCCTCAAGGGCTTCATCGACGTACCCGGCAAACCGATGCGCCTCGTCATCCAGGCCGTCGGCTCGCGGGTGGACACCTATTTCGACCGTCCCTGGGCGGCGGGCGAGACGCGCGAGACGCGCCTGGTGGTCATCGGCCTGCACGAATGGGATTACGGCGCAGTGGTGGAGGCTGTCGACAAGGCGGCCTCGTAAGGCCTTAGCCGCCGATGACGCTGCTCCCTTTAGGACAACACTGATGCACCTGCTGCTAGCACAGAGAGGTTCGATCAGCGATGGCGAGGAGGCGATAGACCTCGGCCAGACGCCGGGCGATATCCTCTTCCTTTCCGCCGCCGATACCGAGCTTGCCGCGATTGCTACCGCTGTTGCGGGGCGGACGGGCGGTCCGAGCGTGCGGCTGGCCAGCCTGATGCAGCTCAAGCATCCGATGTCGGTCGATACCTATGTCGAGCGGACCGCGCGGCATGCGAAGCTGATCGTCATCCGGGCGCTCGGCGGCGCGAGCTATTTTCACTATGCGCTGGAGGCGCTCAATGCCTGCGCCCGACGGTCGGGAGCAGTCATTGCCGTCCTCCCTGGCGATGACAAGCCGGATGCCGGCCTCTCTGCCTTTTCGACCGTAGCCTCGGACGATCTCGACGCGCTCTGGTCCTATCTGGTGGAGGGGGGCGCGACGAATGCGTCCGCCTTTGTCGATTACGCCATGTCGCTCATCGGCTTTTGCGAGAGACCACAGCCGGCTGCGCCTTTGCTGAAGGCCGGGATCTGGTGGCCGGGCAGAGGTGTGATCGGGGTCGAGGAATGGCGCGAGGCCGTTGGAGCTGACGCTTTCTCGGGTGGGATGTCTGCCGGCAGGCCAGAGGGGGGTACTGCAGCCGGGCGCGTGGCCAAGCCGATTGCCGCCATTTGTTTCTACCGCGCCCTCGTGCAGAGCGGCGAGACACGGCCGGTCGAGGCGATGATCGATGCGTTGCGCGCCGAGGGGCTGACGGCCTTGCCGGTGTTCGTCTCCAGCCTCAAGGATGCGGTTTCGGTCGAGACGCTCAGGCGTATCTTTGCCGAGGCTTCGCCCGATGTCGTATTGAACGCCACAGGCTTTGCGGTCTCTGCTCCGGGCAGCGAGCGTGCCTCTACCGTGCTGGACGAGACCGGCGCGGTGGTTCTGCAGACGCTGTTTTCCAGCTCGTCGCGCGAGGCGTGGGAGCAATCGTCGCAGGGGCTTTCGGCGCGCGATCTTGCCATGAGCGTGGCGCTGCCGGAGGTCGATGGCCGGGTGATGACGCGGGCGGTCTCGTTCAAGGCGGCGGCGCGCTTCGATGCGCGGGTCGAGACCAATATCGTCACCCATGAGCCGAATGCCGGCCGTGCTGCCTTCGTCGCGAAGCTGGCCGCCAACTGGGCGCGGCTGCGCAACACCGCAGCCGCAGATCGGCGGGTGGCGATCGTGATGGCGAACTATCCGAACCGCGACGGAAGGCTCGGCAACGGGGTCGGGCTCGACACACCCGCCGGCACCATGGAAGTGCTCAAGGCGATGAATGCGGCCGGATATGCGGTGGGCGATTTGCCCCATGATGGCGACGCGCTGATGGCGCATCTGATGGCGGGGCCGACCAATGCGGCAAACGACGGACGGCAAATCCGCGAAGTCATATTACTGAATAATTACATATGTTTCTTTGAAAGTCTTCCAGTAAAGGTTCGGAACGAGGTAACGGCGCGTTGGGGTGGGCCGGAGGCCGATCCTTTCTTTCTCGACGGGCGTTTTGCGCTGCCGCTGTCGCGCTTTGGCAACGTGCTCGTCGGTATCCAGCCGGCGCGCGGCTACAATATCGATCCGAAGGAAACCTACCACTCTCCCGACCTTGTGCCGCCGCACGGCTATCTCGCCTTCTATGCCTATCTGCGCGGAGCCTTCGACGCCCATGCCGTTGTCCACATGGGCAAGCATGGCAATCTCGAATGGCTACCGGGCAAGGCGCTGGCGCTTTCGGAAAACTGTTATCCGGAGGCGGTGTTCGGGGCCCTGCCGCATCTCTATCCGTTCATCGTCAACGATCCCGGCGAGGGAACGCAGGCGAAGCGACGGACATCGGCCGTCATCATCGACCATCTGACGCCGCCGCTGACGCGGGCGGAGAGTTACGGGCCGCTCAAGGATCTGGAAGCGCTGGTCGATGAGTATTACGAGGCCTCGGGCGGAGATCCGCGGCGGTTGAAGCTCCTGAAGAAGCAGATCCTCGATCTTGTCGCCGATATCGGGCTCGATCAGGACGCCGGCATTGCGAAGGGCGAGGCCGAGGAGGCCGCGCTCGAAAAGCTCGATGCCTATCTCTGCGACCTCAAGGAAATGCAGATCCGCGACGGACTGCATATCTTCGGGCTGGCGCCGGAGGGAAGGCTGCTGACGGACCTCACCGTTGCGCTGGCGCGGGTGCCGCGCGGGCTGGGCGAGGGCGGCGACCAGAGCCTGCAGCGGGCGATTGCAGGGGATGCGTTTGAAAGACAAAACCCCTCCCCAACCCCTCCCCGCAAGGGGGAGGGACTTCCCCCCGCATTTGATGGCCCCGTGCACGCTCAAGGGCAGCAGCGGATATTCTTCCCCCTTGTGGAGGAAATGGCCGGCAAGCCAGAGGGGGAGTTTCCTTTCAGGGTCGATAAATTCGACCCGCTCGACTGCGTGATGTCCGATCCATGGACCGGGGCAAGGCCGGACATTCTGGCCGATCTCACCGACCAGCCATGGCGGACCAGGGGCGACACGGTCGAGCGCATCGAGCTGCTGGCGGCGAAGCTGGTGGCGGGCGAGGTCGAATGCCCATCCGATTGGTGGCAGACGCGCGCGGTGCTCGATGAGATTCGAACACGGCTGAGACCTGCCGTGGTCAAATCGGGCAGGGCCGAGATCGAGGGACTGTTGACCGGGCTTGCGGGAGGTTTCGTGCCGCCCGGTCCCTCGGGTGCGCCGACGCGCGGCCGGCCCGACGTTCTGCCGACGGGACGCAATTTCTATTCGGTCGACAGCCGCGCGGTTCCGACCCCTGCGGCCTATGAGCTTGGCAAGAAGTCGGCAGAACTGCTGATTGCGCGTTACGTGCAGGACCATGGCGAATGGCCTTTGTCGTTCGGACTGACGGCCTGGGGCACCTCCAACATGCGCACCGGCGGAGACGACATCGCGCAGGCGCTCGCCCTGATCGGCGTAAAACCGATTTGGGACATGGCCTCGCGACGCGTTACCGGCTACGAGATCATTCCGCCGGCGATTCTCGGCCGTCCGCGCGTCGACGTGACGCTCCGTATTTCCGGCTTTTTCCGCGATGCCTTTCCCGAGCAGATCGCGCTGTTCGACAAGGCCGTCCGGGCGGTCGCCTCGCTCGAAGAGGATGAAGGCGACAATCCGATTGCGGCGCGGGTGAAGGCCGAGACGGAACAGCTCCTTGCAGAAGGGCTGGACGAGAAGGCGGCTGCCCGCCGCGCGGGCTATCGGGTGTTCGGCTCGAAACCGGGCGCGTACGGCGCCGGCCTGCAGGCGCTGATCGACGAGAAGGGCTGGGAGCGGCGGGGCGATCTGGCCGAAGCCTATCTCGTCTGGGGCGGTTATGCTTACGGTGCCGATGTCGAGGGAAAGGCCGAGCGCTGCCTGTTCGAGGAACGGCTTCGCCGGGTGCAGGCGGTGGTGCAGAACCAGGACAACCGCGAACACGACCTTCTGGACAGCGACGACTACTACCAGTTCGAGGGCGGCATGACGGCGGCCATCGAGCATGTCGCGGGCCATCGCCCGACCGTTTATCACAACGACCATTCGCGACCGGAAAAGCCGGTGATCCGCAGCCTCGAGGAAGAGATCGGCCGTGTCGTGCGCGCCCGTGTCGTCAATCCGAAATGGATCGAGGGGGTGATGCGGCATGGCTACAAGGGCGCCTTCGAGATTACCGCGACGGTCGATTACATGTTCGCCTTCGCCGCGACGACGGGTGCCGTGCGCGACCACCATTTCGAGGCGGTCTATCAGGCCTTTATCGTGGATGAGCGGGTCCGCGATTTCATGGCCGAGAAGAATGCCCCGGCGCTCAAGGAACTGGCCGAACGATTGATCGAGGCGATCGATCGCAGGTTGTGGACGCCGAAGAGCAATTCGGCGATGTTCGATCTTTCCCGGCTCTCCGGTAGCCGAGCCGAAACGATGAATGGAGTACAGGAACCATGACCGAGGAACTTGAAGGTTCGTCGCCCGCCGATCTCGCTCGCCACACCGAGAAGATGGCGAAGAAGAAGGCGGCGCGTGAGAAGATCATGGCCACCAAGACGGGCGAAAAGGGCCTTGTCATCGTCCATACCGGCAAGGGCAAGGGCAAGTCGTCGGCTGCCTTCGGCATGATTTTCCGCCACATCGCGCATGGAAAGAAATGTGCGGTGGTACAGTTCATCAAGGGGGCGATGTCGACCGGCGAGCGGGACCTGATCCTCAAACATTTCAGTGATCTCTGCGCATTCCACACCATGGGCGAGGGCTTCACCTGGGAGACGCAGGACAAGGCGCGCGACATCGCCATGGCGAAGTCCGCCTGGGAAAAGGCGAAGGAACTGATCCGCGACCCATCCTATTCCATGGTGCTGCTGGACGAAATCAATATCGCTATCCGCTACGACTATATCGATATCGTCGATGTTGTGGAGTTCCTGAAGACGAAGAAGCCGGAAATGACCCATGTCGTGCTGACAGGTCGCAACGCCAAGGACGAACTGATCGAAATCGCCGATCTCGTGACCGAGATGGAGCTGGTCAAGCATCCCTTCCGCTCGGGTATCAAGGCGCAGATCGGCGTGGAATTCTGATGAACCTGAGCTAGGCCTTCAAAGCCACCTGCGCACCCGCTTGCGGTAGTCCAGATAGGGTTGACCAATCGATTGTTCGAGGAAAGCCTCCTCCATGCGGATCTGATAGGGCAACGATACCCAGGTGGCGACGAGGATGGCGAAGGACAGCGCTTCCGGTGAGACGAGAGCAAGGCCGGAAAGGCCCGTGACCATCCCGAGATAGATCGGGTTGCGTGAGGCTGCGAAAAGGCCGGTGTTGACAAGGCGCGGGGTATCGCTGCTGTCTATCCCGATCCTCCAGGAACGGCCCATCTGCCACTGCGCCAGCATGATGAGAGCCCCGCCAAGGGTCCACAGGACGATACCGGCGATCTGAAATACCGGGCCGTCCAGAACGGGGACGCGCCCCAGTATCCGGCCATGCTGCTCCGGCCAGAGGCTGATGAGGGTGACCTCCGCAAGGATGGCGACGATCAGGATGCGGAACAGGCGGGTCGAGAAGCCGAGAGCGTCGTCGCTCGACTTCAATACCACCGGTGAGCGACCGGTCAGTCGGTGGAGCTGGAGCGCGGACACGAGCGTTGCCATGACCACGATAATGGCGGTTGCCGGGAAAAGAAGCTCTGGCAGGGACATGCGTTGGGGACTCCGGATCGGATTGTGCCGTTATCCTAAAGTCTCCAGTTACTAGAGGTTCAAGCGCTTTGTTGCGGCGAAACCCGCTGGCGTGTCAGTACCCGATCCACACCCTTACCGGATTGCCGGGGTCGGCGAGGAGTTTCGTGGCGAGCGCAATGCAGGTGACGATCAGGAGCGGCTTGATGAGTCGTGCCCCGATCCGCATGGCGAGCCGCGATCCGGCCTGTGCGCCGAGGAACTGGCCAAGACCCATCAACAGGCCGACCTTCCAAAGCACCACGCCGCCGGCCACGAAAACGAGGAAGGCGCCGACATTCGAGCCGAGGTTCAAGAGCTTGGTGTGGGCGGTTGCCTTGAGCACACCGAAGCCCGCAAGCGAGACGAAGGCGAGCATGAAGAAGGAGCCGGTTCCGGGACCGAAGACACCGTCATACAAGCCGATCAGCGGTACGAAGGTCAGCCCGAAGACGAAGGGCGTCATGCGCTGGTGGCGGTCCTCGTCATGAAGGTTGGGCTTCAGTGCGAAGTAAAGCGCGATGGCGACCAGCAGGAAGGGCATGGCTGCCCTCAGGACGTCCGCGGGAACGACGGTCGCAATGACGGCGCCGATTGCACCGCCAAACACCGCCATGACCGCCATCGGCAATTGTGCTTTCAGGTCGACATGGCCGCGCCGGGCATAGGCGATCGTCGCGGAACCGGCGCCGAACATCGACTGCAGCTTGTTGGTTCCGAGCGTTTCGAGCGGCGGAATGCCGGCAATCAGCATGGCGGGAATGGTAATCAGGCCGCCGCCGCCTGCAATCGAATCGACGAAACCGGCGATGAAGGCGGCAACGAAGAGAAGCGCCAGGCTCTGGAGTGCGAGATCGACCACGATGATCCTATAGTGCGGCTGCGGCGGGGACGTCCTGTCATGCACCAAACCGCCGGTCGGGGCAACATGTCGCGGGGCGAATGCCGGGCTCTTCGGCGCATCCTCCACACAATCCGGCGCAAACGGGTTTGACCGGTCATGTCGCCTTCGATAAAGCTCTGTCTCATGTGCGACGGCGCCTGTTCGACAGGCTGGAAATAGTCCGGTGCGGCTGACCCAATCAGGGGGCCAATTCCGGAGCTGTCCCCAAGGCCAGAGAACCGCAACGCGCGGTTCCGGCGCTTCGTACATGAACGACAACGAAGCAGGGAGGCCTTGTCTCATGACGGAAAAACTCGGAATCATGGTTTGCGGGCACGGTAGCCGCAACCAGAACGCAGCACGCGAATTTGCAGTGATCGCGGAAGCCTTGCGCGAACGCAATCCCGACATGCCGGTGGAATACGGCTATCTGGAGTTCTGCAATCCGGTGATCTCAGCCGGCCTCGACAAGCTGCGGGCTGAAGGCGTGACGCGGGTTCTGGCCGTTCCGGGAATGCTGTTTGCCGCCGGACACGCCAAGAACGACATTCCCTCGGTGCTCAACACCTATCAGGCGCAGAACCCCGGCATGGTCATCACCTACGGGCGCGAACTCGGCATTGACCTCAAGATGATCCGCGCCGCCGGGGACCGCATCCAGGAGGCCGTCGACGAGGCGAACAAAACGCTTGGCTTCATCGACAAGCACGAAACGCTGCTGATGGTGGTGGGGCGCGGTTCGTCCGATCCCGACGCCAATTCCAACGCGACCAAGGTCATGCGCATGCTCTGGGAGGGAATGGGCTTCGGCTGGGGCGAAACCTGCTATTCCGGCGTGACCTTTCCGCTGGTCGAACCGGGCCTCGAACATGCCGCCCGGCTCGGTTACAAGCGCATCATCGTCTTCCCTTATTTCCTGTTCACCGGCGTGCTGGTGAAGCGCATCTACAGCTATACCGACGTTGTTGCCGAGCGGTATCCGGAGATCCAGTTCGTCAAGGCGAGCTATCTCAACGACCATCCGCTGGTGCTGGACGCCTTTCAGGATCGCGTCGGGGAAATCCTCGAGGGCGCCGCCCTGATGAACTGCCAGATGTGCAAGTACCGGGAGCAGGTTCTCGGCTTCGAGGCGGATCTCGGCCAGCCGCAGGAAAGCCATCACCACCATGTCGAGGGCATCGGCGGCGGTCTCGAAGACTGTCCGTGCGGCGGCGATTGCGATGCGTCCTGTCGCGATCCGGAATTCTGCAAGGAGCACGGGCTACCCTGGACACCGGTGCACAGCCATGCGGAGCCGAACGATCTGGAGCCCGCCTTCGACTATGGCGCCTCGACCACGCTCGGCGGCAGATACGGCCACCTCCTGAATGCCGCACCCGATGTGGGGCTGGAGGCGGTGATGAATGCGCCATCGAGCGGAAAGCCCGCGGTTCACGAACATGGCCCGAATTGCGGCTGCGGGCATCACCATCATCACGACCATGACCACCATCAACACCATCAACACCATGAACACCATGGCCATCACGACCATGCGGATCATGGCCACCGGCACGATCATGACCATGGTCATTCGCACGATCACGGGCACCACCATCATCACCACGCGCCTTACCCGCATGCGGACCATCCGCTCGGGCCGAATTCTATGAAGAAGAAGTGATGGCTTCCAATCCAGACAGGGGTGTCCGCTGAGCGTCTCATTCGACTACATCCGCGATCCCACGGAGATCTATCGGCAGTCCTTCGAGACGATCCGCCGGGAGGCTGATCTTGCTCGCTTTTCCGGAGGGATGGAGACGCTGGCGATCCGGCTGATCCATGCCTGCGGCATGACGGACCTTGCCGGCGATATCGCGTTCTCGGATGGTGCGTTCGAGGCGGGGGCTGCGGCTCTGGCTGCCGGTGCACCGGTTTTCTGCGATGTCGAAATGGTTCGCCACGGCATTATCCGGCGATTGCTTCCGGCGGAGAACGAGGTCATCTGCCTGTTGAACGATGAGCGGGTGAGGCCGAAGGCGACTGAGATCGGCAATACGCGTTCAGCCGCGCAGGTTGACCTCTGGGGCGACAGGCTTGCCGGGGCGGTGGTCGCCATCGGCAATGCGCCGACAGCGCTTTTCCGGCTGCTGGAGTTGATCGACCAGGGGGCGCCGAAACCGGCGCTGATCCTCGGCCTTCCGGTCGGTTTTGTCGGCGCTGCGGAAAGCAAGGAAGCGCTCATTGAAGACAGCCGCGGCGTGCCGTTCATTGCGGTTCGCGGGCGGCGGGGCGGTTCGGCCATGGCGTCCGCCGCCGTCAACGCGCTTGCGGGAGGGCTCGGCGCCAATGACTGAACCGTGGCTGACCATCATCGGCGTCGGAGACAACGGCCTTGAAAGCCTGACGCCGGAGGCGCAATCGATCATCTGGCAGACGGAAACACTTGTGCTCGGCGAACGGCTCGATGCCGTGATCGACGGCGGCGCCTTGCCCGCACTCAAGCGCATCCTCAACTGGAGCGGCGGTTTTCGCGAGACCTTGCGCGAGATTTTGAAGCTGCGCGGTTCGCCCGTCACCATTCTCGCCACCGGCGATCCCATGCATTTCGGTATCGGCGCGACGCTTAGGCGTTATGTGCGCGCGAGCGAAATCTATGTGCTGCCGTCGCCTTCGGCCTTTTCGCTTGCCGCCGCCCGGCTCGGCTGGCCGCTGCAGTCGGTGGCGACGATTTCACTGCATGGCCGTCCGCTTGCCTCCCTCAACCGGCACCTGATGCCCCGGCACCGTATCCTGGCGCTCACCGCCGGGGCGGAAACGGTGCTGGGCGCAGCGGCGCTGATGGTGGAGCGCGGCTTTGGCAATTCCGTTCTGACCGTTCTGGAGCATATGGGCGGTGACCGAGAGCGAGTCTTCGCCATGACCGCTGCGGATCTTCTGGGGACGCAGCCTGAGATCGCGGAGTTCAACACGCTGGCGATCGACTGCGTTTCGGATTCGCCTCTGGTCTCGCCTGTGGCAGGCCTTCCGGACGATACCTTCCGCCATGACGGGCAACTGACCAAGCGGGAGATACGGGCGGTGACGCTCTCCATCCTGCAACCCTTTCCGCATGGATTGCTGTGGGATGTGGGCGCGGGCTGCGGTTCGATCGCGCTCGAATGGATGCGGATCGGGCTCGGCGCCCGCGCCATCGCCATCGAGGAAAAACCTGAAAGGGTGGCGATGATCCGCGAGAATGCCGACGCACTCGGCCTGCCGGATCTCGATATCGTCGAGGCGAGGGCGCCGGAGGGGCTCGCCGGCCTTGACGCGCCCGATGCCGTTTTCATCGGCGGCGGCATTACCCATGAAGGCCTGTTCGAGGCCTGCTGGGAGGCCTTGCCTGCGGGTGGGCGGCTTGTCGCCAACGCCGTGACCATCGAAGGCGAGGCGAGGCTTGCCGAGCTTCGCGGTATCCATGGCGGCGAACTCGTTCGTCTGCAGGTCTCGCGCGCAGCTCCCGTCGGGCGTTATTGCGGATGGAAGTCGCTGATGCCGGTAACGATCTGGTCGGTGACGAAGGGAGAGGCGGCATGACCGGTAAACTCTATGGCCTCGGGCTCGGGCCCGGCGATCCGGAACTCATTACGCTGAAGGCGCACCGCATTCTGACGGGCGCGCCGGTCATTGCGTATCCCGCGCCGGATACCGGTCCGAGTTTTGCCCGGCAGATTGCTGCGCCCTATATCGGCGCGCATCAGCTGGAAGTGCCCGTCATCGTGCCGATGCGGGTCGAGCGGTTCCCGGCGCAGGAGGTTTACGACGGGGCGGCGGAAACGCTGGCGCGTCATCTCGACGCCGGTTCCGACGTGGCGGTGTTATGTGAGGGCGATCCCTTTTTCTACGGCTCCTTCATGTATTTGTTCGAACGGCTGTCCGGCCGCTACGAGACCGAGATCGTGCCGGGGGTTTCCTCGATGATGGCGGCTGCGGCGGCGCTGGCTCGCCCGCTTGCGGCGCGAAACGACGTGCTCAGCATCGTGCCGGGGCCGCTTGACGACGGTATCATGCGGGCGCGGATCGAGGCGGCGGGTGCGGTCGCCATCATCAAGGTCGGCCGGCATTTCGCCCGCATCCGTGCGCTGATCGAGGCGATGGGGCTGACGTCATGTGCAGGCTATGTCGAGCGCGTCAGCCTTGACGAGCAACGCGTGATGCCGCTTGCCGATGTTGCCGAGGCTACCGCTCCCTATTTCTCGATGATCCTTATCTACAAGGGCGGGGAGGGCTGGAACGCCCGAACCGCCGCTGCAACGGAATGATCCAATGACCCTTGCCCAGAAACCTGCCGTCGTCATCCTGTCGCAGGCCGGCCATGATATCGGACGCAAGATCGCGCTCGCCATCGGCGGTGAGCTGCATGGGGCCGAAGCCCGAACCACCGGTGCCGACGTCCCGTTCGACGACACGAAGACCCACATCGCGGCGCTGTTTGCCGCCGGTCGGCCGGTCGTCGCCGTCATGGCCTGCGGCGCGCTGGTACGCATCCTCGCGCCGCTGCTTGCCGACAAGCATGCAGAGCCGCCGGTCGTCGCTGTTTCGCAGGACGGCGCCTCGGTCGTGCCGCTGCTCGGCGGTCATCATGGCGGCAATGATCTGGCGCGGCGGATCGCTGACGGCCTCAACTGCCGCGCGGCGATCACCACGGCGGGCGACCTGAAATTCGGTCTTGCCCTCGATGAGCCGCCGGCCGGCTATGTGCTTGCCAATCCGGAAAACGCCAAGGCGGTGATGGCGGAGCTGGTTGCCGGCGCTTCCGCAAAGCTGCAGGGCAATGCGTCGTGGCTTTCCTCCTCGCGGATTCCTTTCGCTGAAGACGGCAAGGTGACGTTGACGGTCACCGACGAGCCGAAGACGGCAAGCTCGCTTGAACTCGTCTATCATCCTGAAACCCTGGTGCTCGGCATGGGCTGCGAACGGAATGCCTCGACGGAGGAGGCAATCGCGCTCGCCGAACAGGCGCTTGAGGAAAGCGGCCTCGCCCGCCAGAGCCTCGCAGCGGTAGCCTCGATCGATCTCAAGGCCGACGAACGCGCGATCCATGCGGTTGCTGCGCATTTCGGTGTACCGGCGCGGTTCTTCAGCGCTGCAAGGCTGGAGGAAGAGGCTCCGAGGCTGAAGAACCCATCGGATATCGTTTTCGCCGAGGTCGGGTGCCATGGTGTCGCCGAAGGTGCGGCGCTGGCAGCGGCCGGTGCAGATAGCGAACTCATTCTGGCCAAGATCAAATCGAAGGGGGCGACCGCCGCTATTGCCCGTTCCACCGGTATCGTGGAAGCCGATGCTGTAGGACGGGCGCGTGGCACGCTCTATGTGGTCGGCATCGGCCCCGGTGCTGACCAGTGGCGCTCGCCTGAGGTCTCGGCCATGGTCGCCGCCTCGACAGATCTTGTCGGCTATTCGCTTTATCTCGACCTGCTCGGACCGCTTGCCTGTGGAAAGGCCCGACACGATTTCGATCTCGGCAAGGAGGAGGCGCGCGTCGTGCATGCCATGGAGCTTGCCGGCGAGGGCAAGACGGTGGCGCTGGTCTGCTCCGGCGACGCGGGCATCTATGCCATGGCGACGCTGGTGTTCGAACTTTTCGACAAGGGCGGGATTACGGATGCCGCGAGCCGGATCGACGTGCAGGTCTCGCCCGGGATTTCCGCGCTGCAGGCGGCGGCGGCCCGCATCGGCGCGCCTCTCGGCCACGATTTCTGCACCATCTCGCTCTCTGACCTGCTGACGCCCTGGGAGCATATCCAGCGGCGCGTGAAGGCTGCCGGTGAGGGCGATTTCGTCATCGCCTTCTACAATCCGGTGTCGATGAAGCGCCGCACGCAGCTCGCCTGGGCGCGCGACAGACTGCTGGAATACCGCCCGGCCGACACGCCGGTGATCCTTGCCACCAATCTCGGCCGGCCCGGCGAACATGTCCGCACGGTTCCGCTCGGCGAACTCAATGTCGATGACGTCGACATGCTGACCGTCGTGGTGGTGGGCTCGTCGGAGAGCCGCACGGTGACCACGGGCGACGGCAAGACCTGGGTCTACACGCCGCGCGGCTATTCCGGAAAATCGGATACGGGGATGAAGGGCGCGGCCGAGTGAGGTCCGAATCTTCATTCGTCTGCCGCGGCACAGACCTCGAATACTGACAAGGATGACAGCATGACCGTCTATTTCATCGGCGCCGGTCCCGGCGCACCTGATCTCATCACCGTGCGGGGGCTAAGGCTCATCGAGCGGTGCCCGGTCTGCCTTTATGCCGGTTCGCTGGTACCGGAGGAAACCGTCAGGGCCGCTCCGGAGGGAGCGATCGTCAAGGACACGGCGCCGATGCATCTGGACGAGATCATCGCCGAGATCGAAGCCGCGCATGCGCGTGGCGAGGATGTGGCGCGGGTGCATTCCGGCGATCCGTCGATCTACGGGGCCATCGCCGAACAGATGCGCAGGCTCGATGCGCTTGGCATTCCCTATGACGTCGTGCCGGGCGTTCCTGCCTTTGCCGCGACCGCCGCACGGCTCAAGACGGAGCTGACGCTGCCCGAGATCGCTCAGACGATCATCATCACGCGGACCGAAATGAAGGCATCCTCAATGCCGGAATTCGAGACGCTGGAGATCCTCGGCAAGTCGCGGGCAACGCTTGCCATTCACCTCTCCATCCGCAATCTCGCCCATGTCCGCGATACGCTTGCGCCCTATTACGGTGAGGATTGCCCCGTTGTGGTGGCTTATCGCTCGACCTGGCCGGACGAGCTTTTCATCCGCACGACGCTGAAGGACATGGCGGAGGAGGTGCGCAAGGCGAAAATCACGCGCACGGCCCTCATCATGATCGGCAGGGTGTTCGGCCATGTCGAATTCCGCGACAGCGACCTTTACAATTCCGATTTCAGCCACGTGCTGAGGAATGTCGGCAAGAAGAAAAAGAAGGCTGCAGAATAACCGGTCTGGTCGCCGTTGACCGCGGCGGTCAAAGCTGTAGCCTTCCCGTATGTACATCCTCAAGCGCGGAATCAAGAAGGACCCGGTGAGGCGGTGGGCACTGCCTGACCGCATCTTTTTCGGCTATGGCGCATGCCATATCCTTGCGGGCGTTTATCTTCAGAATCCGCCGCTTCAGGGCTTTCATGCCGAGCGCATCATTCCTGTGGAAGGCTTCGCCGGCGGGCACATGTATGTGACAGACGGCCTCATCGCTTTCGATTTTCACGGCTATTCGTTGCGCGACCGCCTTCTGGCGCATCACCGCAAGGGCTGGTCTGCGCACAGCCCCGGCTGGAGCAGCGTTATCGAAGATGTCGATTTCGACGCGCTCGACACCGAACAGTTGAACGCGCGCAAGATGCTGGGGCCTGACCAGTATCTCCACGATCCCCGACCGCGCGCCGTCGATTTCATCAGGCGCCGGGATCATACCCGGGCTGCCGACCGGGTACGAGAACTGGCCAATCGTCATTGTTGAAAGGGAGGAATGCCATGTCGGAAAAGGACGGTATTACGGAGGGCAGTTGCCGTTGCGGGCAGGTGATGCTCAAAGTGAAGGGCAGGCCGATGATGACGATGGCCTGCCACTGCACGGGGTGCCAGAAGATGACGTCGAGCGCGTTTTCACTGAGTTCGCTCTATCCGCTGGAAGCGTTCGAGGTTTCCGGCCTCGAACCTGTGATCGGCGGCCTACACGGGGATTTGCGTCACTTCTTCTGCCCCCACTGCATGAGCTGGATGTTTACCCGATTCGATGGCATGGGTCCCTTCGTCAACATACGTTCGACGCTTCTCGACGACAGCAGCGATTTCCGCCCGTTCATCGAAAGCTACACCAGCGAAAAACTGCCATGGGCGGAGACGCCGGCGCGGCACAGCTATCCGAAGTTTCCGCCGATGGAGGACTTTCCCGGCCTGATGGCCGAATTCGCGCAATCGGGCGTCTGATCCGGTTGGCGCGCCTTTGCCAAATCGGCGCTCCGAGCTTTTCTTTTTGAACATAACCTTGTCGATCCTCGTTTCACTCCGGTCGGGTTATGCTTTAAGACAGCGGCTTCGCATTCCTTCCAAAACGCAATTCGGCGGATTTCATGCACAAGGTCATTTTCGATACGGATCCGGGCGTCGACGACGCCATGGCGCTGCTCTTCCTTCATCATCATCCCGAGATCGATCTTCTCGGCGTAACGACGGTTTTCGGCAACGCGACCATCGAGACGACCACGCGCAACGCGTTGTTCCTCAAGCGCGAGTGGAAGATCGATGCACCCGTGGCGCGCGGCGCGGGTGAGACTTTCATCCCGCATCGCGTCAGCCACGAGCCGCCGAAACTGATCCATGGCGATGACGGCCTCGGCAATATCGGCGTTCCCGACGTGATCGACCTACCCCTCGATCCGCGGCCGGCCCATCGCTTCATCGTAGAGACCGTCAGGGCCAATCCGGGCGAGGTGACGCTGGTGGCCGTCGGCCGGATGACCAATCTTGCCAACGCCTTGAAGGAAGATCCCGAGATCGTTTCTCTGGTCAAGGAAGTCGTCGTCATGGGCGGGGCCTTCGATATCAACGGCAATGTGACGCCCGCTGCCGAGGCCAATATCCATGGCGATCCGGAAGCCGCCGACATGGTGTTCACCGCAAGCTGGCCGGTGGTCATTGTCGGCCTCGACGTGACGACGAAGACGGTGATGACCCGCCGGCAGCTTGCCGACATCCGCGATGCGGCAGGCTCCAGCCGCGCTCGGCTGCTGTTCGATCTCTCTCAGTTCTACATCAAGTTCTACGAGAGCCGCGTGCCCGATGGCATGGTGGTGCATGACAGCTGCGCCTGCGTCTATGTGGTGGCACCGGAGCTCTTCACGACCCGATCGGGTTCCGTGCGCGTCGTCTGTGGCGGCATTGCCGACGGTGCGACGATCCAGAAGCCGGATACGCGCGGTTTCGGTCCAAGCGACTGGGACCACCTGCCGAGCCAGAAGGTCTGCGTCGATATCGATTCCGGAGCGGTTCTGAAGGTCATCCATGACGCGATCGTCAGCGTGAAGGAAGACTGAGAAGGCTCTCCGGCCCTCTGCCCTTGCTCCCGGTCCTCTGCCGTGCGGATCGATGACGTCTTGTCGCCGCGTTCGCGCGGCGGCGGATGTTGCGAGGCAGGATCAGCGTTTCAGTATGATGACCGGAAGGCCGAGCTGCCGCGCCGCCAGGATCTTGCCATAACCGGCGTTCCCACCGGAGTTGCGGCAGACGAGGTGGGTGATGCCGTGCCGGCTGAGAAGATCCGCCTCGGCCTGCGGGTCGCTCGAGGGTTTGCCGAGGATCAGATCGAAACTCCGGAAGGCCATCGGCTCCGGCGGAGGATCGACCATGCGGATGACGAAGTGGCAGTCGTCGCGCCCTTTGAAAGCGGCGAGGTGCTGACGGCCGAGCGCGAGGAAGGCGCGGGCGGTGGACGGCAGGGCAGCGGCCGCCTGCTCCAGCGTCTCCACTTCGATCCAGTCGTCATTCTCGCTGCGTGTCCAGGATGGCCGGTCGAGGCGTTCCAGGGGGATGCCGACGGCTCGGCAGGCGATGCGGGCGTTTTCCGAAATGCGGGTTGCGAAGGGATGGGTGGCGTCGATCACCCGGTCGATGCGGTTTTGCGCGAGAAAACTTGCAAGCCCCTCAGCCCCGCCGAAGCCCCCGATGCGGACAGTGCCGGCAATCGGGGCGGGGTTTGCCGTGCGACCGGCGAGTGACGTCAGGACATCCACCTTTCCCTCCGCAACCAGCTTGGCCGCGAGATCGGCGGCTTCCGCCGTACCTCCCAGGATCAGGACTCTCTCGACCATGTCAGGGCGCCCGGCCAATGATACCGCCTTGTCGATCGGTAACGACGATATCGACCTCGACCGGTGCCCCACGCAGCGTTGCCATGGCGGTCCGGCGTGCGGCGTCGGCGATGGGGTTCGCCAGATCGATCCCATTTTCTTTCGTTATCTCAAACACTTCCAGAGCTGTATTGGCGGCTTGAATCCGGTTTCTTAGAGTCTGGTTGATGTTTTCAATGCAAGACATTGAAAGAAAAAAGTTATTATCGATCTGACTGCGTGAAGAATGGAGATCGAGCGCGCCTTGGGCAAGCTTCGCCATCTTGGCGAAACCGCCGGCGATGGTGAGGCGCGGAACGGGATGGGCGCGCAGATATTTCAGGAGACCGCCGGCGAAATCCCCCATGTCGAGCAGGGCACCATCCGGCAGTCCGTGCAGCTGCTGGGCGGTCTTTTCCGATGTGGAGCCGGTGGCACCGAGAACATGAGTGATGCCTTCGGCGCGGGCGACGTCGATCCCGCGGTGGATCGAATGAATCCAGGCGGCGCAGGAGAATGGATGGACGACGCCGGTGGTGCCGAGAATGGAGAGGCCGCCGACAATGCCGAGGCGGGGGTTCCAGGTCTGGCGGGCGATCTCGTCTCCGCCTGGGATGGAAACGGTGATCTCGACGTCACCCGGAAGCCCGTATTGTGAACAGAGCGCCGCGACCTCTGCCGACATCATCGAACGCGGAACCGGATTGATCGCGGCCTCCCCGACCGCGATCGGCAGGCCGGGACGGGTTACCGTGCCAACCCCGTCGCCGGCAGCAAAGCGGATACCGCTTCCGGGCGGCAAGGGGCGCACGGAGGCGATTACCGTTGCACCATGAGTGACATCCGGATCGTCTCCGGCATCCTTGACGATGCCGGCCATTGCGTAACCCTCGCCAAGGGTTTCAAAGGCGAGCGCGAAGGCCGGCTCCTCGCCGCGCGGCAGGCGGATCGTGACGGGATCGGGGAATTCGCCGGTTATCAGCGCCGTCAGAGCCGCCTTGGTCGCGGCAGTGGCGCAGGCTCCCGTCGTCCAGCCGGTGCGCAAGGAACCTTCGGGGCGCTCGGCACGACCTTCCGGGGGAGCATTCGGTGCGGGGTCTGCGGGTTCGGTCATGGGTTCGTTATAGGCGCTCGCGAGCTCGACCGAAAGCTTTGCGAACGGCTTCTCCGATTGCAATTTCGTCATGCGAAGCATAGAGCAAGGCCATGAGTTTCGATCCCTTTTCCGACCTGCCTTCGATGATGCCCGGCCATGTCTGGCTGGCGGGCGCGGGACCGGGCGATCCCGGTCTGCTGACGCTGCTTGCGGCAAAGGCTCTCAGAGAAGCGGATGTGATCGTTCATGACGCGCTGGTCAACGAGGATTGCCTGAAGCTCGCCCGTTCCGGCGCTGAACTCGAATATGCAGGCAAGCGCGGCGGCAAGCCTTCCGCAAAACAGCGCGACATTTCGCTGCGGTTGGTGGAGCTTGCCAGAGAGGGCCGCAAGGTTCTTCGTCTCAAGGGCGGCGACCCCTTCGTCTTCGGTCGTGGCGGCGAGGAGGCGTTGACGCTGATCGAGCATGGCGTGCCGTTCCGCATCGTGCCCGGCATTACGGCAGGCATCGGCGGCCTTGCCTATGCCGGGATTCCCGTCACTCATCGCGAAATCAATCATGCCGTCACCTTCCTGACCGGGCATGATTCCTCCGGCGTCGTCCCGGACCGGATCGACTGGGAGGCGATCGGCCGAGGCTCGCCCGTCATCGTCATGTACATGGCGATGAAACACATCGCCGCGATCAGCGCTAACCTGATGGCCGCCGGGCGCTCACCCGATGAGCCGGTCGCCTTTGTCTGCGATGCGGCCACGCCCTCGCAGAAAGTGCTGGAGACGACGCTCGGGCGTGCGGTCGAGGATGTCGCCGCCTCCGGTCTCGAGCCGCCAGCCATTGTCGTGGTCGGTGAGGTGGTGCGCCTTCGGCCTTCGCTCGACTGGCTCGGCGCTTTGTCCGGGCGCGCGTTGCTTACCGATCCGTTTGCCGACCGCCACCGGAAGGACAGCGCATGAGCGGGCTTCTGATCGCAGCGCCGTCTTCCGGCGCGGGCAAGACGACCGTGACGCTCGGGCTGCTCCGGGCGCTGAAGCGGAACGGCTATGCGATCGCCCCAGGCAAGGCGGGCCCCGACTACATCGATCCGGCGTTTCATGCCGCGGCAAGCGGCGAGGTCTGTCTCAATTTCGACCCTTGGGGCATGCGTAGCGAATTGCTGCTCGCCAATGCCGCCATCCACCGTTTCGGGGGCAAGGATCTGGTGATCGAGGCCATGATGGGCCTGTTCGACGGAGCGGCCGACGGTCGCGGTTCGGCGGCGGATCTGGCGTCGATCCTCGGGCTGTCGATCGTCCTCGTGGTCGATTGCGCCAAGGCATCCCATTCGATTGCGGCGCTGGTGAGCGGATTCGCCAATTTCCGCATCGATACCCGCGTCGTCGGGGTGATCCTCAACCGGGTCGGCAGCGACCGGCATGAGACGATGCTGCGCGAGGCGCTTGGCGGTATCCGCATGCCTGTGATGGGCGTCGTCCGCTCCGATGCCTCGCTCCATCTGCCCGAGCGGCACCTCGGCCTTGTGCAGGCCGGCGAACATGGCGAACTGGAAGATTTCATCGACAGGGCGGCCACGACCGTCGAGGCAGGGTGCGATCTCGATGCGATCATGCGCAGCGCGCGCCACATTCCCGCCCGCCCCTCGGAGGCCAATATCGATCGCCTTCCGCCGCTTGGCCAGAAGATCGCCGTCGCGCGCGATGTCGCCTTTGCCTTCTGCTACGAGCACATGCTGCTCGGCTGGCGCCGGCGCGGCGCGGAGATTTCGTTCTTCTCACCGCTTGCCGACGAAGCCCCGCCGGTCGAGGCCGATGCGATCTATCTGCCGGGCGGTTATCCCGAACTGCATGCGGGCACGCTTTCCTCGGCGTCCGCCTTCCGGACCGGCATGCGGGCCGCTGCGGCTCGCGGGGTGAAGATCTATGGCGAATGCGGCGGCTACATGACACTCGGTGAGGCCCTGGTTGATGGCAATGGTGCAAGCCACGAGATGCTTGGCCTCCTTCCTGTCGTCACGAGTTATGCCGAGCGCAAGCGCCATCTGGGTTACCGGTCGCTGGTCCCGCTGACGGATTTCTTTACGGCTCCGATGTCGGCGCATGAATTTCACTACGCTTCCATCGTGTCCGAGGGGGAGGCCGATCGCCTGTTTGCCGTCGAGGATGCGCTGGGCGCCGATCTGGGGCAGGTTGGGCTGCAGCGCGGAAATGTCGCCGGCTCCTATATGCATCTGATCGATCTTGCGAGCGCCGTGGCATGAGCGGATCTGTCATTCATGGCGGCGGCATCACGGCTGCTGCGGCGCGTTTCGGTGGCCGGACGGAAGACTGGCTGGATCTTTCCACCGGCCTTAACCCATGCCCGCCCGCCTTGCCGGAAGTGGCGCTTCGCGCCTGGCATCGTCTGCCGGATCGCCACCTTGAGCGCGATGCGCGGCGGGCAGCCCAATCGTTCTACCGGACGGGGGACGTCCTGCCTTTGCCTGTGCCGGGTACGCAGTCGGCAATTCAGATGCTGCCGCGCCTCGTTGCCAGCGAAAGGTCGGTCGCCATCCTGTCGCCCACCTATGGCGAATACGGTCGTGTTTTCGAGGCAGAAGGGCGGCCGGTCGAGCGGATCGCCGGTCTCGATGACGTGGACGGTCGGCATGGTCTTGTCATGGCGGTCAATCCGAACAATCCGACGGGCAGGATCTTTCAGTCTGAGGAACTGCTGGCGGTCGCGGAGCGCCTGTCTAACGTCGGCGGACTGCTGGTGGTCGATGAGGCGTTCGGCGACTGCCTGCCGGAGGTCAGCGTCGCCGGCAAGGTGATGGACCACCCGAACCTCATCGTCTTCCGCTCGTTCGGCAAGTTTTTCGGCATGGCCGGCATTCGTCTCGGTTTCGTGGTTGCCGCGCCTGAAATCCTCGAGGGGATGGAGAGCCGGCTTGGGCCATGGGCCGTTTCCGGGCCGGCGCTTTCAGTGGCCGCCTCACTGCTTTCCGGTGAGACGGACGGCATCCGGGAGCGGATTGTCATGCGGCGGGCGGCGCTCGGCGCCGTGCTTGCCGATGCGGGTCTGCGCGTCAGCGGAGGCACCGATCTCTTTGCGCTCGTGGAGGAAGAGAAGGCGGCGGCACTTCACGAACATCTTTGCCAAGCGCACATCCTGACCCGCGCCTTTGATTATGCTCCGACATGGCTGCGGATTGGACTTGCGCCCGATGAGGATGCCGACAGGCGTCTGGCGCAGGCATTGAAGGCGTGGAGGCGATGATGCACGCTTCCATGCTTGCCGCGCTTGCGCTTGCCCTTCTCATTGACCGTGTCGTCGGTGACCCACCACGGCTCTGGGCGCGCGTGCCACATCCCGTCGTGGTGTTCGGCAAGGCGATTGCCTTTTGCGATCGGAACTTCAACCGTTCCGGGACACCTGATCCGATCCGGCGGCGAAACGGCATCATCACGATTGTGGCTTTGCTTTGCCTGTCGCTTTTCGCCGGCGGGATTCTGGAAGGGCTTTTTTCGGCCTTCGGTCGGCTGGGCCTCGTTCTCGAAGTTTTGGTGGTCGCCGTGCTCTTGGCGCAAAAGAGCCTTGCCGATCACGTTGGCGCTGTCGCCCTGGGCTTGAGGGTCGATGGTCTCGAAGGCGGGCGACGGGCCGTCTCGCTGATCGTCGGACGCGATCCCGCGACACTCGACGCGCCGGCGATCTGCCGCGCGGCCATCGAAAGCCTTGCCGAGAATTTTGCCGATGGCGTCGTGGCGCCGGCCTTCTGGTATGCCGTCCTCGGTCTGCCGGGAATCCTCGCCTACAAGATGCTGAACACCGCCGATTCGATGATCGGCCATAAGAACGAGAAATACCGCGACTTCGGCTGGGCTTCGGCCCGGCTCGACGATCTCGCCAACTGGCCGGCGGCGCGGCTGTCAGCCTTTGCCATTGCGTTTGCGACGCTTTTCGTCAGAGGGGTCACTGCCGCCAGGCGCTCGCTCTCCGTTGCGCTCAGGGATGCCGGGCTGCACCGCTCGCCGAATTCCGGCTGGCCTGAAGCAGCCATGGCCGGCGCGCTCGATATCCAGTTGACCGGGCCGCGCATCTATGGCGGTGAGCGGGTCAGCGAACCGATGATAAACGGCGCGGGCCGTGCGGTGGCGAAGGCGGCGGACATTGAGGATGGCGTGAAGGTTTTCTACGCCGCCTGCCACGTCCTTATCGGCCTTACCGCGCTGCTGGCCCTTATCGCCACACTGTAGATCGAAGTGCTGTAAGACCCGTTCCGCTTAATCTTCTCTTAGCTCTTCAGCTTAACCGGATATAACAAGCCTTCCATTAGTGTCTCTCCCTGTAAAAATCCTGGGAAACAGGAAACCGACGGGGGACATGATGCGTAAAATGCTTATCGCGGCTTCGGCCTTTCTTTCCCTGCAATGCGCTCCGGTTCTGGCGGAAGCCGGCATGCTCACGGCGAAAATCAATATTTCGACGCAAACAATGATCGTTTCGCAGAACGGTTTCGTGAAATATCGCTGGAAGGTCTCCACGGCGCGCAAGGGCTATGTCACGCCGGTCGGCAGCTATAGCGCCAAATGGGCATCGAAGAATCATCATTCGCGGAAATACGACAATGCGCCGATGCCGTTCGCGATCTTCTTCAAGGGCGGGTATGCGGTTCACGCCACCTACGACCTGAAGCGGCTCGGCTCGCCGGCGTCCCACGGCTGCATACGCCTGCATCCGGACAATGCGGCGCGCTTCTTCTCGATGGCGACGGCGAATGGCCTCAGCAATACGCGCATCGTCATTACCCGGTAAGGCCGGGCAGCGCGCCATTACTTGAATCGTTTGATGGTCGAAGGCCGGCTGCGATCAGTCGTTGCCGGCTGCATAGCGCAGGCGATTGAGATCGGGAACGACCACATGACGATTGTTCTCGATGACGATGATGCCGTCCTTGCGCAGCTTGGTCATCTGGCGGCTGACCGTCTCGATGGTAAGGCCCAGGAAGTCGGCGATGTCGGCGCGCGACAGCGGCAGGTCGAAGGTCGATGCGTTGCCGCTTTCGGGATCGATGTGGGTGGCGATCAGATACAGGAAGCTCGCGACCTTCTCCTGGGCGGTCTTGCGGCCGAGCGTCAGCATCCAGTCGCGCGCCTCGTCCAGCTCCTTCAGCGACTGCACGTGCAGCTTGCGTTCGAGATCCGGCGCTTCGCCGACCATGCGGTCGATCAAGGGGCGCGGGAAGGTGCAGATTTCCGTATCGGTCGCAGCTTCCGCGGTAATGGTGCTTTCGCCGAGGAAGGGACGACCGAGGAAATCGGGGGCGAATTGCAGGCCGACGATCTGCTGACGGCCGTCTGCCATCATCTTCGACAGCTTGACCACGCCGTTCAGGATGTTGCTGTAGCTCGATACGCGCTCGCCCTGGCCGATAACTTCCTCGCCCGCCTCAATTTTGCGCCGGGTTGAGTGTTTGTTGAGTTCGGAAAGCTGCGCGCTGCTCAAGGCGGCACAGACCCCTCCGTGACGTGCTTCGCAGGCTCGGCAGACCATGGGGGCCTCGCATTCGCCTGTCGTTCTTTTAAGTACGTCCATTTCCAGCAGATCCCCTGCGGCGCTAAAACCCCGGCCGCCGGCGCAGGTTCACCACGCAGCAGCCTGCCCGAAGGCCAGCGAGTTCTAGTTGAACTCTTGCCGTTAATCTACCAGCAAATTGATCGAAGTCAAAGGCAGGGGCTGCGACCGAGCGTATCAGGGAGGGGTCCCGATCCTGTCCAAAATGCGGATAAATTCATGCAAACTTCCCTTCTGGCCAAGTATTCCGGCGCTGTTCCCCGCTATACGAGCTATCCCACGGCGCCCCACTTCAACGAAAGTATCGACTGCGGCAAATATGCGCAGTGGCTTGGCGAACTCGGGTCAGGGCAGGATCTGTCGCTATATCTCCATATTCCCTATTGCGACCGGTTGTGCTGGTTCTGTGCCTGTCACACCAAGCACACCCTGAAATACGAGCCGATCGCGACCTATCTTGCGTCGCTGAAGCGCGAGATCGCCAGGGTCGGCGGCCTCGTCAGCCGCGAAGCCAAGGTTTCGGCGGTCCATTTCGGCGGGGGCTCGCCGACCATGGTCGCGCCCAAGGATATGGTCGACCTCATGAAGGCTCTGCGCGATGCCTTTGCCTTCGGTGACAATGTCGAAATCAGCGTCGAGATGGACCCGAACGACCTCGACGAGCCCCGCTACGATGCGCTCGCCGCCATCGGCATGACGCGCGCCAGCCTCGGCGTGCAGGATTTCAATCCCAAGGTGCAAAAGACCATCAACCGTATCCAGACCTTCGAGCAGACGAAATCGGTGGTCGATGCCGTCAGGGCGAGGGGCGTTCATTCCGTCAATTGCGATATTCTCTACGGACTGCCCTATCAGACGATCGGGACGCTCGAAACGACGGTGGGCGACATCATTTCGCTTTCCCCGGACCGGATCGCGCTGTTCGGCTATGCGCATGTGCCGTGGATGAAGAAGCACCAGACGATGATTCCCGAAGATGCGCTACCGGATGTCGAGGAGCGTTTCCGGCAGATGACGAGGGCGGCGGACATGCTGATCGAGGCCGGTTACGAGCCGATCGGCATCGACCACTTCGCCCGGCCCGACGACAGGCTCGCGGTCGCAGCGCGCGCCGGAAAGCTCCGCCGCAACTTTCAGGGCTATACCGACGACGCGGCGGAGGCCCTGATCGGGCTTGGCGCATCCTCGATCGGACAGCTCCCGCAGGGCTATGTGCAGAACATGCCGGCGACGGGAGAATACGAGCGGCTGGCCGATGCGGACGGGCTCGCCGTGGTGCGCGGGATCGAACTCAGCGAGGACGACCGGCTGCGCGCCCACGTGATCGAGCAGATCATGTGCCGCTTCGGTTTCTCGTTCGATACCGTCAGGGCGCTCTTTCCCCGGACCGGCGAAGCGGTGATCGCCGAGGCGCGGGCGTTCTGCGCAGGCAACAGCGACGGTATCTGCGAGATCGCCGGCGACGATTTCCGACTCACAGAGGCGGGGAAGCCCTTTGCCCGCAGCGTTGCGGCGGTGTTCGACAGCTATCTCGCCAACGGCAAGGGCCGCCACTCCATCGCTGTTTGAGTTGAGCAACACCTTGCGTGCAAATTTCGCGATTGGTGAAACTTGCCATTGGCTTTTAGAATGGTTTTCCCTATGTGGAACACAGATTTTCGACATATGAGGTAAATGGCGTGAGCGCTACATTCGACAAAGTTGCCGACATCATCGCTGAGACGAGCGAAATCGACCGCGAAACGATTACGCCGGAAAGCCATACGATCGACGACCTCGGCATCGACAGCCTCGATTTCCTCGACATCGTATTCGCGATCGACAAGGAATTCGGCATCAAGATCCCGCTTGAGCAGTGGACGCAGGAAGTCAACGAAGGCAAGGTTTCCACCGAAGAGTATTTCGTGCTGAAGAACCTCTGTGCCAAGATCGACGAACTGAGGGCAGCCAAGGGCTGATCCGCCTTGGCGCATCGGTCCGAAAATCGGATTCGATTTTCGGAGAGTTCGATGCGCAAAATCAAGATATTAGAGCGTTGTTTGCGCGTCCTTTTGGGCGTGCGACGCTCTAGGGCGGAGGTTTCCGATGCTGCTTGAATATTTCCAGATGATCGACAAGGTCGAGGCGGTGGACCTCGGCCTTTCCGTGCTTAAGGCAAGGTCGGTCGTGCCGCAGTCAAGCCCCGTTTTCGAAGGGCACTTTCCCGGCATGCCGCTCGTTCCCGGCGTTCTCCTGATCGAAACCATGGCGCAGGCGTCGGGCATGCTGCTTCTCGCGGTCAAGGACTTTTCCGCCATGCCCTTCCTGATGTCGGTCGACGGCGCAAAGATGCGCACCTTCGTCGAACCGGGCGCGGTGCTTGACATCGAGGCGCAGTTGGAACACGACGGCTCCGGCTTTGCGGTGACCAAGGCGAAGATTTCGTCCGAGGGCAAGAAGGTCTGCGACGCGCAGCTCAAGCTCAGGACCATGCCGTTCAGCGAAGTGCCGCTTGCCGACATCGTGCGCAAGCGTGCCACCGAAATCGGCCTCATGGAGGCCATTGCCGCCGCCCGATAGTGCATTTCCGGGTGGCCGGTCGTTTTTGATGGATGCGGGCCGGCTGTATGCCGCCGCCCGCTGCGCCGGACCCGATCCGGCGAGAGGATTGAAGATGGTCAAGAAACCGAATGACGTGGTGATTACCGGGATCGGCATCGTCACGTGCCATGGAACCGGCAAGGAGCCTCATATCGCGCTGCTTTCGGCAGCCGGCGCCCCGGCTCCCGTCGTCGAGACGGAGAAGTTCAAGCCGTATCCGGTTCACCCCATGCCCGAGATCGACTGGTCGCAGCAGATTGCCAAGCGGGGCGATCAGCGCCAGATGGAGAACTGGCAGCGGCTCGGCGTCTATGCGGCGGGTCTCGCGCTCGACGATGCCGGCCTGAAGGACAACGCCGAGGCGTGCTCGACCATGGACATGATCGTTGCGGCCGGTGGCGGCGAGCGCGATATCAACGTCGATACGCTGATCGTCGACGAAGGGCTTAAGCGCAACGATCGCGCCCAGCTGGTCAACGAAAAGCTCACCACCGAGCTGCGCCCGACGCTTTTCCTCGCGCAGCTTTCCAACCTGATGGCCGGGAACATCTCTATCGTTCACAAGGTCACCGGTTCCTCGCGCACCTTCATGGGCGAGGAAGCCGCCGGCATTTCCGCCGTCGAGACGGCGTTTGCCCGCATCCAGGCCGGTCAGTCGACCCATACGCTCGTCGGCGGTGCATTCATTGCCGACCGCGACGACATTTTCCTGCTGGTCGAAGGCATCCAGGCGCATGCCACCGGTGAGTGGCGGCCGCTCTGGCAGCGCCAGCCAGGTCACGGTGGCGGCATGGTGCTCGGCACGGTCGGCGCATTCCTGATGCTCGAGTCGCGTGCTCATGCGGAAGCGCGCGGCGCCCATATCTATGCCTCGATCGACGCCATCGAGGGCGACCGCGGCCGGCGCGAGGATGGCGGGCTCGAAAAGCGCATGAAGCGCATGGCGTCGTCCGTCGCCGCAGGCGCCGGAGAGGGTACGCTCGTCCTTTCGGGCGCGAGCGGCATGGTCGATCTTTCCGCCCGGGAAAAGACGGTTCTGCAAGAAGCCTTTCCGGGAGCCGCGCTGCGCGGTTTCGGCGGTGTGACCGGTCACGCGCTTGAAGCGCAGTTTCCGCTCGGCCTCGCTCTTGCCGCCCTTGCGCTCGATACAAAAGCGGTTGTGCCGTCGTTCGATGAGAAGAATGAGGGCGTCATGGCAAAACCGGCGACGGATGCCGTGGTGACGACGGTCGGATATGTGCGCGGCGAAGGCATGGCGCATCTTTCGGCCGAAGCGTGAGGAGATAGGATCATGACGGAATCGCGTTTCAAGGACCATCTCGGCCGCCCGATCATCGCCGTAACAGGCATGGGCGTCATCACCTCGCTCGGGCAGGGGCTCGCCGACAACTGGGAAAAACTGACCGGCGGCGTCTCCGGCATCCACAAGATCTCGCGTTTCCCGACCGAGGGCCTGAATACCCGCATCAGCGGCACCGTGGATTTCATCGAGCTTCCGGCCGTCAACGCCGTCGAGCGCTCCTATGCCATGGCGCGCGAAACGACCATCGAGGCGCTGGCCCAGGCTGGTCTTTCCGGTGATTTCGACGGTCCTCTCTTCCTTGCCGCCCCGCCGGTCGAGCCGGAGTGGGACGACCGTTTCAATCTCGCGGAACGCACGCCGCCTGAAGACAATCAGGGCCACGCCTATCATCGCCTTCTGGCGGCCATGCGCGCCAAGGCCGATCCGGTCTTCCTCGAAGCCGTGCAGTTCGGTTCCATTTCCGAACGGCTTGCCGACCGCTTCGGTACGCGCGGGTTGCCGGTGACGCTTTCGACCGCCTGTGCTTCGGGAGCTACGGCAATCCAGCTTGGCGTCGAGGCTATCCGCCAGGGCCGGACAGAACGGGCGCTGACGGTTGCGACCGATGGTTCGGTCGGCGCGGAAGCCCTGATCCGCTTCGCGTTGCTCTCGGCTCTCTCCACACAGAACGATCCGCCGGAAAAGGCATCGAAGCCGTTCAGCAAGGACCGCGACGGTTTCGTTATCGCCGAAGGTGCAGCGACGCTGGTGCTGGAATCTCTTGAAGCAGCTGTCGCTCGTGGCGCAAAGGTCCTCGGCATTATGAAGGGTTGCGGCGAGAAGGCCGACCATTTCCACCGCACGCGCTCCTCGCCGGACGGCGGACCGGCGATTGCCACGATCCGGGCGGCTCTCGAGGATGCGGGTCTTTCGGAAGAGGCGGTGGGTTATATCAATGCCCACGGCACGTCGACGCCGGAAAACGACAAGATGGAATACGGCGCGATGCTCTCCGTCTTCGGCGAGCGGCTGAAGGACCGGATTCCGGTTTCGTCCAACAAGTCGATGATCGGTCACACGCTGACGGCCGCAGGCGCGGTCGAGGCCGTGTTCTCGATCCAGACCATGCTGACGGGAACGCTTCCGCCGACCATCAACTACGTCAATCCCGATCCGGCGATCGTTCTCGACGTGGTGCCGAACGTGAAGCGGTCGGCCGATGTTTCGGTCGTGCTGTCGAACTCCTTCGGCTTCGGCGGGCAGAACGCCAGCCTTGTCATGACGCGTGAACCGGCTTAAGCGACGGATCATCGTCCCGTTACCAGATAAGAACGCCCTCAGGGCGCGAGGATAGACCTTATGCGCGCACTCCAGCTCGTCGAAGACCGCAAGCTTGAAATCGTGGATCTGCCGGAACCGGAAGCGCCGGGCCCGGGCGAGGTGACGTTGCGCGTCAAGGCCGTCGCGCTCAACCATATCGACGTCTGGGGCTGGCGCGGCATGGCCTTTGCCAAACGCAAGATGCCGCTGACCATCGGCGCGGAGGCAGCCGGCGTGGTCGAGGCGATCGGCCCGGGCGTTTCCAACGTTCTGCCGGGTCAGCTCGTGTCCGTCTATGGCGCGCGCGTCTGCGGTCTCTGCAAGCCCTGCCGCGAAGGTCGCGACAACCTTTGCGAACATGTCGGCGGCGTGCATGGGTTCCACCTCGACGGCTTCGCGCAGGAGAAGATGAACATTCCGGCTCGCCAGCTCGTGCCGGCGCCTCCGGGCATCGATGCGGTTGCCGCAGCCCTTGCCCCGGTCACCTTCGGCACCGTCGAGCACATGCTGTTCGACAACGCCAAGCTTGAACCCGGCGAGACCATTCTAGTGCATGCCGGAGGCTCGGGCATCGGCACGGCCGCCATCCAGCTCGCCAAGAAGATCGGCTGCACCGTCATCACCACCGTCGGCTCGGACGACAAGATCGAGCGGGCCAAGGCGCTTGGCGCCGATCACGTCATCAACTACCGCACCGACCGCTTCGAAGGCGCCGTGCGCAAGCTGACCAAGAAGAAGGGCGTCGACGTCGTGTTCGAACATGTCGGCAAGGATACCTGGGCGGGCTCCATGCTCTGCCTCAAGCGCGGCGGGCGTCTCGTCACCTGCGGCTCGACTTCCGGCGTTTCGACCGACATGAACCTGATGATGCTGTTCCAGCAGCAGTTGAAGCTGCTCGGCTCCTTCGGCTGCCGCATGGAGAACATGGCGAACGCCATGCAGAAGATGGCGCGCGGCATCGTGCATCCGGTCATCGACACGGAAGTCGGCCTCGAGGACATCGACCGTGCGCTCGTCCGCATGGAGGGACGGCAGGTATTCGGCAAGATCGTCCTCAAGATGGACTGACCTTTGAGGCCGCTCATCACCAAGATCGTTCTGGCGTTTCGCCGCTTTCCGCAATGGCTGGTGGCGAAGCTGGTGCTTGTCTTACTGCAGGTGCTGAAACTCCTGCCCGCCGATGCGGCGATCAATGCCGCCGACCGGGTGGTCCGTTTCATCGGGCCGAAGACGTCGCGTCACAAGCTGATGCTCACCAATCTCCGCAATGCCTTTCCGGAAAAGAGCGCGGCCGAGATCGACAGGATCGCGGCCGACGCCTGGGGGCATATGGGCCGGCAGCTTGCGGAATATGTCTTTCTCGATGAGCTTTTCGATTTCGATCCCGAACGCCAGGGCGAGGGCCGTGTGGAGGTTTCAGGCGTTCCGATTTTCATCGACCTCCTGGAAAATCCGCGTCCGTTTATCGTCTTCACCGGCCATACCGGCAATTTCGAGATGCTGCCGGTGGCCGGCGCCGCTTTCGGCCTCTATGTGACGGTGCTGTTCCGCCCGCCGAACAATCCCTATATCGCCGACATGGTCTTCGACTTCCGGCGCGCTCGCATGGGCAATCTCGTTCCCTCTCATGCCGGCTCTTCGTTCCAGCTCGCCCGCCAGCTCGAAGCGGGTGCCGGCGTTGGCATCCTGGTCGACCAGAAATTCAAGAAGGGGCAGCCGACGACCTTCTTCGGCCGTGACGTCCGAACCAATCCATTGCTCGCCAAACTTGTGCGGCAATTCGGTTGCGAGGTCTATCCGGCCCGCTGCATCCGCCTGCCGAACAACCGCTACCGGCTGGAAATCGAGCCGAAGGTGGAGCTTCCGCGTGACAAGGACGGCCGTATCGACGTGCAGGCCACCGCCCAGTATCTCAACGACAAGGTCGAATCCTGGGTGCGGGAATATCCGGAGCAATGGCTCTGGTATCACGACCGCTGGAATATCAAGAAGAATCTTTAGCCTAAATCAGCAGCTTGCCGCCCGCATCCGCCTTCGCAACGCAATCGCATTTGTCGCGAATGCGCGACTGTAACGTTGCAAACGCGTTTTCAATCCGGGTTCTTCTTGCTTGGTCGCCGGCGGACAGAGGGCAATACCTGAAAGTTAAGTAGTTGAATGTGAGATACATTCATGTTAACTCGCTCGAAAGAAAATGAGACCTTTGGTTGTATTTCATGAGCGTCGCTGCCGGCCCGGCGGTGCAGTTAAGGAGTGGTGCAAGTTGACTGCAAACGACTCCCGTCAGGATGATCTGCTGCCGCTGTTCGAGGCGGTTTCCATGAAGAGCGTACAGCTTCAGCAGGCAATCCGTGTCGGCGACGATCATCTTGTGCGCCTGCTCGACCGGGAACTCGACCCGTTGATTTCCGCCGTCGTGAACTACCGGGCGGCGGACATGAGGGAGATCCAGCTTCAGTTGCGCTTTGTCGGCAACCTGATCCGCGAAGATGCGGACGACCGGTCCTGTGTGCTCAGGCATGCCGCGACCCTTTCTGTCCTGCTCGACAGGTATTTCGGTTCCGAGGCGATGGCGGGCGGCGATGTCCCGGCGGTTGCACCGAGACCGCTGGAGGCGGACGGGGACGATCTTCTCAACGAGTCCATCCTGAACAATCTGCCGGATCGCGTCGCGGTGGTGACGCTCGATTACCGCTATCTCTATGCCAATCCCGCCCATGCGAACTTTTTGGGGCGCACGCCGCTCGAGCTTGTCGGCCGCAGGATCTTCGATTTTCTCGACGATGCGGACGGAGCCGGCGCCATCGAGCGAAATCTCGACCGGTGCTTCGCGGGCGAGCAGGTCGATCATACCTATCTTCGCCGGGACGAGGGCAGGCGCGGCCTGCTGCGCTACCGGCTGACGCCGCTGCGAACGCCGCGCGACGAGGTGGTGGGGGCGGTGATGATGCTGACCGACGGCGTGGGAGCGGCCGGGGAAATCGCCGCCTGAGAACGTCCGAAGACCGGACGGGCTGGCGGAGACCTCGGTTCCGGATCAGTTGCGGCCGGGGATGATCGCGTCGTCCTGGAACTGCAGCAGCAGGTATTCCCGCTCGAAGGCGATGTGGCGTCGCATGCCTTCGAAAAAGCCCCGCAGCATATAGCCGACGGCCTCCATGTTGACGGGCAGGCCGGAGCCGAGTTTCAACAGCGCGTCCGTCAATTCCTCGGCAAAACACTCATCCTCGAAATGCTCGAATTTCAGGCGGTCCAGCGTGTCGTGCATGCGCGGGGCCTGGGAGGCGGTCGCCTCCAGCCACGGAAAGAGAACGGTCTCTTCGTAGTGATGCACGCCCTTTATCAGCGGACCAAGCGCCTTGGCGGCGTAGATGCATTTCTGCCGGTTGATGCTGGCCGGAAGCGAATCGGCGATCTCCTCAAGTTCGGTGCAGAGCGCGAGTTGCTCCTCGTGCGCCTTGCGGAGCCAGGCAAGGCTACGTTGATCCTCCGTCAGCACGTTGACCGGCGGGAAGGGGCCTTTTCCGTTGACCGGATCGTTCTTTGGCGTTTTGGCGTGCATGGTCCGCTTTCTCCGGCGCGTCGATACGTCGCGTATGCAGTTGCTTCGTGTTCCAGCCGTCCCCTTTCGCCCCGCTGCAAGGGATCTAGCGCTCTTCCCCTGTCGAGCGCGATGCAACCGGGCGATGATGCGACTTTTCCCAAAAGAGCTTCCCCTTGCATTGATTTGGATCAAGGTGTCTTCTCGTCTTGAATGCGAATTCTGCACACGACGCAGGAGGAATCTGCTCGCAAGAGACGAGACGATCCCTGTGAATGATCAGCAAGCCGTTGGGGGATTCCAACAATGAATTACACGTTAGAAACAATGGTGATGGCGGTCCTCGCCTTCGCCGCGCTGCTCGGGGCGGCTTTCGCCTATGACAGCCTGTTCGCGACCCATATGTGGGTTGCGTTCTTCGTGCTCACTGCCGGCACGATCGTCATGCTGCGACGGATGCAGTTCGCACCCGTAAGCGCCAAGACTGCCGCCCAGATCAAGTCCGAGTATTTTGACGAAGTCGTCAAGTACGGCGTCGTCGCCACGGTGTTCTGGGGCGTGGTCGGCTTCCTCGTCGGCGTCGTGGTTGCCCTCCAGCTGGCATACCCGGACCTGAACATCGAACCGTGGTTTAATTTTGGCCGCATGCGTCCGTTGCATACGTCCGCGGTCATTTTCGCCTTCGGTGGCAACGCGCTGATCGCGACGTCCTTCTATGTGGTACAGCGCACCTCGCGCCAGCGGCTGTTCGGCGGCTCGCTCGGCTGGTTCGTGTTCTGGGGCTACAACCTCTTCATCGTGATGGCCGCAACGGGCTATCTGCTGGGCATTACCGAGGGACGCGAGTATGCCGAGCCGGAATGGTATGTCGATCTCTGGCTGACCGTTGTCTGGGTCGCCTATCTGATCGCCTTCATCGGCACGATCTTCACCCGCAAGGAATCGCACATCTACGTTGCGAACTGGTTCTACCTGTCCTTCATCGTCACCATCGCGATGCTGCACATCGTCAACAACCTGTCGATGCCGGTCTCGTTCCTGGGTTACAAGAGCTACTCGCTCTTCTCGGGCGTACAGGACGCGCTGACCCAGTGGTGGTACGGCCACAACGCCGTGGGCTTCTTCCTCACCGCGGGCTTCCTCGGTATGATGTACTATTTCGTGCCCAAGCAGTCGGGTCGTCCGGTCTATTCCTACCGCCTGTCGATCATCCACTTCTGGGCGCTGATCTTCATGTATATCTGGGCAGGCCCGCACCATCTGCACTATACGGCGCTGCCTGACTGGGCCCAGACGCTCGGCATGGTCTTCTCCATCATGCTGTGGATGCCCTCGTGGGGTGGCATGATTAACGGCCTGATGACGCTTTCGGGCGCATGGGACAAGATCCGTACTGATCCGATCATCCGCATGATGGTTATCGCCATCGCCTTCTACGGCATGTCGACCTTCGAAGGACCGATGATGTCGATCAAGGCCGTCAACTCGCTCAGCCACTACACCGACTGGACCATCGGTCACGTCCATTCCGGCGCTCTCGGCTGGGTCGGCATGATTACCTTCGGCGCCGTCTACTACCTGACGCCCAAGCTGTGGAACCGCAACCGTCTCTACTCGCTGCGTCTCGTCAACTGGCATTTCTGGCTCGCAACTCTCGGCATCGTCATCTACGCCGCCGTTCTGTGGGTTGCCGGTATCCAGCAGGGCCTGATGTGGCGCGAATACGACAATCAGGGCTTCCTGGTCTATTCGTTCGCAGAAACGGTCGCAGCCATGTTCCCGTACTACGTCCTGCGCGCCGTCGGCGGTGGCCTGTACCTCCTGGGTGGTCTCGTCATGGCCTATAACGTGCTGATGACGATCCTCGGTTACGAACGTCAGGAAGCTCCGATCCCGGGCTCCACCGTTCCCGCCGCCGTCCAGCCGGCTGAATAAGAAGGAAGGCTTTCATGTCCATTCTTGATAAACACGCAATCCTCGAGAAGAACACGAGCCTTCTGTTCCTCGGTTCCCTGCTGGTCGTCACCATCGGCGGTATCGTGGAAATCGCTCCGCTGTTCTATCTCGAGAACACCATCGAGAAGGTCGAGGGAATGCGGCCTTACTCGCCGCTGGAACTCGCAGGCCGCAACATCTACGTCCGTGAAGGCTGCTACGTCTGTCACAGCCAGATGATCCGGCCCTTCCGCGACGAGGTGGAGCGCTACGGCCATTACTCGCTCGCCGCGGAATCGATGTACGACCATCCGTTCCAGTGGGGCTCGAAGCGGACGGGTCCCGATCTCGCCCGCGTCGGCGACCGCTACTCGAACGAGTGGCACGTGCAGCACCTGACGGAACCGCGTGACGTGGTCCCGGAATCGATCATGCCGAGCTATGCGTTCCTGAAGACGACGCCGCTCAAGGTCACCGACGTTTCGATGGACCTCAAGGCCAACAGGACCGTCGGTGTGCCGTACACCGACGAAATGATCGAGAACGGTGCTGCGGATCTTGCCGCCCAGGCCGATCCGAACGCGGATACGACGGCATTGCTCGCCCGTTATCCGAAGGCCAAGGTCGGCGACTTCGATGGCAATCCGGCACAGCTCACCGAGATGGATGCGCTGGTTGCCTACCTCCAGATGCTCGGTACGCTCGTCGACTTCTCGACCTACGACGACGCGACCGGTTACCGCTGAGGAGGGGCACATGGAAACCTATACGGCCATGCGCCACTTCGCAGACAGCTGGGGCCTGCTGGGCATGACGTTGTTCTTCGTGGGCGTCGTCGTGTTCACCTTCCGGCCCGGCGGAAAGAAACCGGCCGACGAAGCGGCAAGCATCCCTCTCAAGGAGGACTAAGAGATGGCACAAAAACATATTGACGAAATCAGTGGCGTCGAAACCACTGGCCACGAGTGGGATGGCATCCGCGAACTGAACAACCCGATGCCGCGCTGGTGGGTTTATACCTTCTACGCCACCATCCTGTGGGCGATCGGCTATACGATCGCCTATCCGGCCTGGCCGCTCCTGAAGGAAAACACCAAGGGCATGCTCGGCTTTTCCAGCCGCGCACAGGTGGCTGCGGAACTCAGCGATGCCAAGGCCGCCCAGGCGGTCTTCGTCGAGAAGATTGCAGCCCTTCCGCTCGCCGAGATCGTTGCCGATCCGGAACTTGCCCAGTTCGCGACGGCCGGCGGTGCTGCTGCCTTCAAGGTCAACTGCACGCCCTGCCACGGTTCGGGCGCTGCCGGCGGCATCGGCTATCCGAACCTCAACGACGACGACTGGCTGTGGGGCGGGGATCTCGACTCGCTCTACACCACCATCGCCCATGGCATCCGCTATGAAAGCGATCCGGAGACCCGCGTTTCGGAAATGCCGGCTTTCGCCGACGTTATCGAGCCCGAGCAGGTCAAGCAGGTGGCGGCCTATGTCGTCAGTCTGACCGGTACGCCCTCGGATGCTTCCCTGGTTGAGCCCGGCAAGCAGGTCTTCGCTGACAACTGCGCTTCGTGCCATGGCGAAGACGCCAAGGGCGGCCGCGACTTCGGTGCGCCGAATCTCGCGGACGCGATCTGGTTGAAGGTCAATGGCGAGGCCGAAATCGCACAGCAGATTGCCAATCCGAAGCATGGCGTCATGCCGGCCTGGAGCGCCCGCCTCGGCGACGCCACGGTCAAGGAACTGACGGTCTACGTCCACTCGCTGGGTGGTGGCGAATAATTCCCGAAAGCTGTGGCGGAGGCGGGCAATTCCGCAGCGCCGCCGCCTCTGCCATCTCGTCCAGGGGACCACGTCTATCGAACCACGCCCTCCGGGGCGTGGTTTTTTGTCGCTGGCCATCGGGGCGGCTCGTGATCTTGTCTGTAAAACGTCAATTTCTGCTATGATTTCGGAAGCAGGCGCCTCTTGACATAGTGTTTTTCATATGAATTGCGACGCTTCGCCGCTGCTTGATATAAGTCAAGGCGAGTTATCATGCCAAATGGGAGAAGAAACACTAAACAACGAGGTCTCCGATGAATCTGCATGCTGACAAGGGAAAGGCGGGCGAGCCCGCGGAAGTCGAACGCCTGGAAGCCGAGGCGGTAATGTCGGCCAAGACACGCCGGCCTCTCTATGAAGCGCGCAAGAAGATCTTCCCGAAGAGGGCGGAGGGGCGTTTCCGCCAGTTCAAGTGGCTGGTGATGTTCGTCACTCTCGGCATCTATTATCTCACCCCGTGGCTGCGCTGGGACCGCGGTGAATTCGCTCCCGACCAAGCGGTGCTGATCGACCTCGCGCATCGTCGTTTCTACTTCTTCTTCATCGAGATCTGGCCGCAGGAATTCTTCTTCGTCGCCGGCTTGCTGGTCATGGCGGGGTTCGGGCTCTTTCTCGTCACCTCGGCGGTCGGCCGCGCCTGGTGCGGTTATACCTGTCCCCAGACGGTCTGGGTCGACCTGTTCCTGGTGGTGGAGCGGGCCATCGAAGGGGATCGAAATGCTCGCATGAAGCTCGAGAACGCGCCCTGGACCTTCGACAAGATCTGGAAGCGCGTTTCGAAGCATGCGATCTGGATCGCGATCGGCGTTGCCACCGGCGGCGCCTGGATCTTCTATTTCGCCGATGCGCCGACGCTTCTCATGGACGTCGTGACCGGGGAGGCCCAACCGGTCGCCTATATGACCGTCGCCATCCTGACCGCCACGACCTATCTGTTCGGCGGCCTGATGCGCGAGCAGGTCTGCATCTACATGTGTCCCTGGCCGCGTATCCAGGCGGCGATGCTCGACGAGAATTCGCTGGTCGTCACCTATAACGACTGGCGGGGTGAGCCTCGTTCTCGGCATGCCAAGAAGGCTGCTGCGGCAGGCGAGATCGTCGGCGATTGCGTCGATTGCAATGCCTGCGTCGCCGTCTGTCCCATGGGCATCGACATTCGCGACGGGCAGCAGCTCGAATGTATCACCTGCGCCCTCTGCATCGATGCCTGCGACGGCGTCATGGACAAGATCGGCAAGCCACGCGGGCTCATTGCCTATGCGACGCTTGACGAGTATCAGTCGAACATGGCGATGGCGACGGCCAACGGCACGACTTCGATCAACCCGCTCAACGTTCGCAAGCCCGACGGCTCCTTCAGTGACAAGGTCCGGCATTTCAACTGGCGGATCATCTTCAGGGCGCGCACGCTGCTCTACATGGGCGTCTGGTCCGCCGTCGGGATCGGTCTTCTCGTTGCGCTGCTCAGTCGCGACCGGCTGGAGCTCAACGTGCTGCATGACCGCAATCCGCAGTATGTTCTCGAGTCCAACGGCTCGATCCGCAACGGATATACGCTTCGCATCTTGAACATGATCCCCGAGCCTCGCAATATCGTGGTATCGCTCGAGGGGTTGCCTGACGCCACCATGAAGGTCAACGGCGTGTCGGCCGAGGAGGTTCGTTCCTTCTCCGTCTCCGTCGAGCCGGACGAGGCCACCACGCTCAAGGTGTTCGTCACGCTGCCGGGCGATCAGGTGGCGTGGGAATCCGAGCACTTCCGCTTCACCGTCAAGGATGCGGCCGGAGGTGAGGAAAATTCATACAAGGCCGTCTTCATCGGGCCCGGAGTGAAGAAGAGATGACTGTCGCAGGCAACGAGAAGACCGGTTTCGTTTTCACCGGCTGGCATATGTTCGCCATTCTGGTGGCGTTCTTTGGAACCATCATCACGGTCAACATGACGATGGCTTACTATGCTTCATCGACATGGAGCGGTCTGGTGGTGCAGAATACCTACATCGCCAGCCAGGAGTTCAACGGCAAGGCAGCGGCCATCCGCGACATGCTCGCGACCGGCATCAAGAGCAAGCTTGAGGTCAAGGCCGGCAGGATCGCCTATACGCTGACGCTTCCGGGCGACCAGCCGGTGATCGCCGATGAGGTCACGGCGCATTTCAAGCGCCCGGTCGGCGAGAAGCAGGACTTTACGGCGACGCTCGTTCCGGCCGGAAACGGTCTCTACGTCGCGGACCATGAGGTCGCCCATGGCCATTGGATCGTCGAGATGAAGGCCGTCAAGGATGGCAAGCTCGTCATGCACGAGGCCAACCGCATCGCGGTCATTGGAGAACAGAAATGAGCTGCTGCGCAGCCGGCACCGAAGGGGCGCTCGAAATCGAACGGGCAGGGCATGCCCTGCCGAGTTCGGAGGAATTGCGGCTTTCCAGCCGGGACCTGGGTGAGGGTCTGCATCAGGTCGATCTGAGCGTGCCGGCGGTGCATTGCGGCACCTGCATCACGACGATCGAGGGCGTGCTCAAGGCGCTTCCCGAAGTGCAGAGGGCGCGCGTCAATCTCTCGACGAAACGTGTCTCGGTCGTGTGGAAGGACGAGGTGGAGGGGCAGCCCACCGACCCCGTCAGCATCGCTCGCGCCATCGCCTCGACCGGTTACGAGTCCCATCTTTTCACCTCGGCCGAGGTCGCCTCCGACGCGTTGCGCAACCAGTTGATCCGCGCCGTTGCCGTATCGGGATTTGCGGCCGCCAATATCATGCTGCTGTCGGTCTCCGTATGGTCCGGAGCGGACGCAGCCACCCGCGACATGTTCCACTGGATTTCGGCAATGATCGCCGCGCCGGCGCTGATCTATGCCGGTCGGTTCTTCTATCAGTCGGCCTGGAACGCCATCCGGCACGGGCGCACCAACATGGATGTGCCGATCGCCATCGGCATCACGCTTTCCTATTTCATCTCGCTTTGGGAGACGATCAACCACGGCGAACACGCCTGGTTCGACGCAACGGCATCGCTTCTCTTCTTCCTGCTGATCGGCCGCACGCTGGATCACATGATGCGCGACCGGGCGCGGTCCGCCATCAGCGGCCTGGCACGGCTCAGCCCGCGCGGCGCCATGGTGGTTGCCGAAAACGGTACGCGCGACTACCGGGCGCTGGAGGAGATCCGGGTGGGCGACAGGGTGGCCGTTTCGCCTGGTGAGCGCGTGCCGGTGGACGGCATCATCCTGTCCGGCGCCAGCGACATGGACGTTTCGATCGTCAACGGCGAAAGTGCGCCGCAGCAGGTGACGACGGGCGACGCCGTGCAGGCCGGTACGCTCAGCCTCACCGGCTCCCTGGTAATCCAGGCGACGGCGACGGCGAAGAACTCCTTCCTGGCGGAAGTCATCAACCTGATGGAAGCCGCCGAAGGGGGCAGGGCGCGTTATCGCCGCATCGCCGACCGCGCCGCACAGTTCTATTCGCCTGCCGTGCACCTGACCGCCTTCGTCACCTTCCTTTCCTGGGGCTTTTATGACGGCGACTGGAAGCATGCGCTGCTGGTGGCTGTTGCGGTTCTCATCATTACCTGCCCCTGCGCGCTCGGCCTTGCCGTGCCGGTGGTGCAGGTCGTTGCCGCGGGACGCCTGTTCAAATCGGGGGTCATGGTCAAGGACGGTTCCGCCATGGAACGGCTGGCCGAGATCGATACGATCGCCTTCGACAAGACGGGGACGTTGACGCTCGGCAAGCCGCGGCTGATCGATGCGACCGGGATCGACGGCAATGCCTTTGCCATCGCCGCAGGGCTTGCCGCCCATTCGCGCCATCCGCTTTCCGACGCATTGTGGCGGGCGGCAACCGTTCCAGCGAGGATCTTCGAGACAGTTACGGAAATTCCGGGTGCCGGGGTCGAAACCCGGGCCGCGGAAGGGATCTATCGGCTGGGCAGCCGCAAGTTCGCCTGCGACGGGACTGCCGACGCGTCCGCCGATCATGCTTTCTCGGAGGTGGTGCTGTCGCTCGACGGACGTGAACTTCAAGCCTTCCGTTTCGAGGATACGCTGCGTCCCGGTGCCGAGGCTGCCATCGCGCTCCTGAAGAAACAGGGCTATTCCATCGGCATCCTCTCGGGCGACCGGGCCGCCGTCGTCGGCGCGCTTGCCAAAAGGCTCGGCATCGACAACTGGAAGGCTGAGCTTGCACCGCGCGAAAAGGCGGAATTCTGCGCTTCCGTACAGGCGGATGGCCACAGGCTGCTGATGGTCGGGGATGGCATCAACGATGCGCCGGCGCTCGCCGCCGCCCATGTCTCGATCGCGCCGGCAACGGCCGCCGATGTCGGCCGGCAGGCGGCTGACTTCGTATTCATGCGCCCCGGTCTCGAAGCGGTTGGCTTCTCCATCGAGGCGTCGCGCCGCGCCGGCCGTCTTATACGCGAGAATTTCGCTCTCGCCATCGGCTACAATGTCATCGCCGTTCCGATTGCCATTCTGGGTTATGCGACGCCGCTGATCGCTGCGGTCGCCATGTCCACCTCGTCGATCATCGTCGTTGTCAATGCGCTTCGGCTGAACCGGCTCAACCTGCGCTCCGAGGGAGAGGCATCCCAGCCGGCCGCGGGTTTCCCGGCTCCGAATGCAAGGCTTGCATCATGAACATGCTGATCTACCTGATCCCGATCGCCCTGTTTCTCGGCGGGCTGGGACTGTTCGCCTTCCTCTGGTCGCTGAAGAGCGGCCAGTACGAGGATCTGGAAGGCGCGGCATGGCGTGTGCTCGATGATGCCGACGACCGCCCAGAGAACTGACGGCTCCGTGCCTCCACGCACGAATCTTTTACCGCCGATCGTTCTTGCTCCTGCAATGAAGGAGTGCCAAAACAGGCCGATTTGAATTTCAATCGTTTTGAATCGGAGCAGGAAATGCAGCAGGCGGAAATCGGACTGATCGGGCTTGGCGTCATGGGTTCCAATCTGGCGCTCAACATCGCCGAAAAGGGCAACAGGATCGCCGTCTTCAACCGGACGACCGCGCGCACCGACGAATTTCTCGGTGAAGCCGGTCCGCTTGCAGGCCAGATCGTCGCCTGCCATACGATCGAGGAGTTCGTCGCAGCCATCCGGCCGCCCCGCCCGATCATCATCATGATTAAGGCCGGCGATGCCGTGGACCAGCAGATCGATGCCTTGATGCCCCATCTTTCGGGTGGCGACATCATGATCGACGCCGGTAACGCCAATTTCCGCGATACCATGGCGCGCTTCGAGCGGCTTTCTGGCACGGGGCTGACCTTCATCGGCATGGGTGTTTCCGGCGGCGAGGAGGGTGCGCGTCACGGCCCTTCGATCATGGTCGGCGGCACGCCGGAATCCTATGCCCGCGTCGAGTCGGTACTCACCTCGATTGCCGCGAAATACGAGAACGATCCGTGCTGCGCCTGGCTCGGCCCGAATGGCGCTGGCCACTTCGTCAAGACCATCCATAACGGCATCGAATATGCCGACATGCAGATGATCGCCGAGATCTACGGAATCCTGCGCGACGGGCTCGGCAAGGACGCAACCGAGATCGGCTCGATCTTCGGCGGTTGGAACAAGGGCCGGCTCAATTCCTACCTGATCGAGATCACCGAAAAGGTGCTGACGGCTGCAGATCCGGCGACCGACGCTCCCATGGTTGACGTCATTCTCGACAAGGCCGGCCAGAAGGGCACAGGCAAGTGGTCGGTGATCGAGGCGCAGCAGATGGGCATTCCGGCGACCGCCATTGAAGCGGCTGTCGCCGCCCGCAGCCTTTCCTCGATGAAATCCGAGCGCGAAGCGGCGGAAGCCCTGTTCGGAACGGAAAAGCTTCCCTTTGCGCTTTCCGGCGGCAATCTGGAAAACGACCTGGAGCTTGCGCTCTTCGCCGCGAAGATCGCGGCTTACGCGCAGGGCTTTGCGGTCATGGCCGCCGCCAGCAAGGAGTTCGGCTGGGCGCTGCCCATGCCGACCATCGCGAAGATCTGGCGGGCGGGTTGCATCATCCGCTCGCAGTTCCTCGATGAGATTACCCGCGCTTTCACGGCGATGCCGGATGCCGCCAATCTGATCGTCACGCCGGCCTTCTCGGCCATGGTCAAGGAAAGCCTGCCTTCGCTTCGCCGCGTCGTTGCCGCAGCCGTATCCGCCGGGCTACCGGTTCCCGCACTCGCCTCGGCGCTCACTTATTTCGACGCCTACCGGCAGTCTCGCGGCACGGCGAACCTTATCCAGGCGCAGCGCGATTTCTTCGGCGCCCACGGTTTCGACCGCACCGACGGCAAGGATATCCATCACGGCCCGTGGGGCAGCGGCGCAGGCGCTGCGTAAGGCAAGCCCAGCGAACAGTTACTGCATGCGAGAACCGGCATTGAACCGGTTCCCGTTGCGAACAAGGGCGTCCATTCGTCCCGTCGCGGTGCTCGGGCTTTTTCCGGGCATCTGCCGTGAATGCCGAAAAGGTTGTCGGTAAACGAAATCGGTGGGCCCGTTCCTGTCATTCATCTTTCGGCGTCGGGCCAGACAGGCAGGCTGATGCTCTGAAGATCCTCGGGGTCGGCGCCGTCGATGCATGCGATCACGGCTTTTGCCAGTTCGCGGCCGGCCTGGCGAACATCCTCGAAGGCCGTGATGATTTCGGGCCTTATCCAGTTGAGGATCGGGATCGCCTGTTTCGAGACGAGGTCGACATCACTCCCGACATGTTTTCCCGCCGCCTCGATGCCGGCATTCACCGCAACGGCGGCGCTGCCGGCGGAACAGACGATGCCGTCGGGCGCGTCATCGGAACGCATCAGCGCTTCGATGGCGTTGCGAATGTCCGGCAGGGGCGAGTCGATGGTGACCCGCAGCGGTATTTCCTGTGCGCCGAAGCGATGAAGCGCGGAAAGAAAGCCCTCGCGGGTATGGGTATAATAGGTAAGCTTGCTCGGGGGCTGGAGCAGGGCGATGCGACGGCGGCCGCGTTCGACCAGACGTTCCACGGCCTGCCGGGAAAAGGCCTCGTTGTCGAAATCGTGATAGGGATGCACCAGTCCGCAATCCGTGCGGCCGTGGGTGGCGAACGGCATGTTCTGCTCGACGAGCAGCCGAACGCGCGGATCGTCCGGCTCGATCCGGGAGATGATGACGCCATCCGCCGAACCGGTATCGAGAATATAACGAACCGGCAGCATCGGGTCCTTGCTGTGGGAATGCGGCGTCACGACGATGTGATAGGGTGTGCCGGACAAGACTTCCGAAATGCCGAAGACCATCTGGCTCGAGAACCCCATGATCTCCTCGTCGATGCTCAGGACCAGCGCAATGACATTGGTCTTGCCGGTGCGTAGGCGGACGCCGGCCCTGTTGGGCTGATAGCCGAGCTGGCGGGCGACGGCACGCACGCGTTCCTTGGTTTCCGCGCCGATGTCGGGAGCATCCTTCAGGGCGCGGGAGACGGTGGTGATACCCAATCCTGTCATGAAGGCAATGGTCTTGAGAGTGGGTCGCTCCTTGGTCTCTGCCGCAAGAGCCGAGACGGCTCTTTCATTTCCGTTTTTCATGCTGTCCCCGTCACTGCCCCTTCAGGCAGTATAGTTACCTTATCGACGACTGCAAACGCATCCTCATTCTCTGAACGATGAAGTTCCAGTCGAAATCTGTAACGTTACAGTTCATTTGTCGAGCGATTTCCATGCTGCAATGCGATACCGCAGCAACTTTTAAGTGCGGTTGCATTGCGGCTCTCTAAGGTTGCGCTGCAGCGAATGGTTCGGCGTGCGACGCGATAAGATAATCCGCGGTACTGCGCCTAATTATGGTAAGTTATCGTTTTCCTTCCAACTTTCTCTGAGCGTCGCGAGAGACCGATATCCCTGAAATGGGCTGAGATTTCACTCCCTCATAGGTAGAAGAAATCATGAGGAAAATAAAAATCGTTTCCGCCGGTTGCGTGGTTAAATTGATTCGAATAGATTTTTACGGCAACGTTTCAGTGAGGGAGGAGACTCATGAATTTTCGTAGCGTCGCGGCGTTTCTGGCCGCAAGCGTGGTGCTGCCTCTGGGCGCCGTCCAGGCCGCCGATCTCGAGGTTACCCATTGGTGGACGTCCGGTGGCGAGGCCGCGGCGGTCGCCGAACTCGCCAAGGCCTTCGATGCCACCGGCAATAAATGGGTCGATGGCGCCATCGCCGGCTCCGGCGGAACGGCGCGGCCGATCATGGTGAGCCGCATCACCGGCGGCGATCCGATGGGCGCCACCCAGTTCAACCATGGCCGTCAGGCGGAAGAACTCGTCCAGTCGGGCCTGATGCGCGATCTCACGGATGTGGCGACCAAGGAAAACTGGAAGGAAATCATCCGTCCGGCAAGCCTGCTGGACAGCTGCACCATCGACGGCAAGATCTATTGCGCGCCGGTCAATATCCATTCCTGGCAGTGGCTCTGGCTTTCCAATGAGGCCTTCAGCAAGGCCGGTGTCGCGGTTCCCAACAACTGGGACGAATTCGTCGCGGCCGCACCGGCGCTCGAAAAGGCCGGCATCGTGCCGCTCGCCGTTGGCGGTCAGCCCTGGCAGTCGAACGGCGCCTTCGACGTCTTGTTTCTTGCGCTTGCCGGCAAGGACACCTTCCTGAAGGTGTTCGGGGACAAGGATGCGGACGTCGCGGCGGGACCGGAGATCGCCAAGGTCTTCAAGGCAGCGGACGATGCACGCCGCATGTCGAAGGGCACCAATGTTCAGGACTGGAACCAGGCGACCAACATGGTCATCACCGGCAAGGCCGGCGGCCAGATCATGGGTGACTGGGCACAGGGCGAGTTCGCGCTCGCAGGCAAGGTTGCCGGCAAAGACTATACCTGCCTGCCGGGCCTCGGCGTCAATCCCGTCATCGCCACCGGCGGGGACGCTTTCTACTTCCCGCTCTTGAAGGACGAAGAGAAAGCCAAGGCCCAGGAAGCTCTCGCTTCGACGTTGGTCGCACCGGCGACGCAGGTTGCCTTCAACCTGAAGAAGGGGTCTCTGCCGGTGCGCGGCGACGTCGATCTTGCCGCTGCCAACGACTGCATGAAGAAGGGTCTCGATATCCTTGCCAAGGGCGACGTGATCCAGTGGACGGACCAGCTCCTGTCGGCGGACAGCCAGAAGCAGAAGGAGGACCTGTTCTCCGAATTCTTCGCCAATCCGTCGATGACGCCGGAAGATGCGCAGAAGCGCTTCGTGGATATCATCGCTTCGGCCGACTGATCGCATTCTCCCGAGACATCCGGCGCGGGCGGCAAGACCCGCGCCGGGTTTGCCATCCGGGATAAGATGCCTTGCGGATCGTACCTGCATGACGGACCGGAAACCTCGTGTTTTGCGGAATTTGTCCTGCGGGGAGTGCTGGATCACGAAGAAGGAGTGACCCATGAACGGCCATTCGACGGGCCAATCGGCGAACCGGGGACGTCCGGGACGTCCCAATCATTTGTTGCGCAATCTCAATTCCAAGATTGCTTCCATTCCGATGGTCCTGACCGCTCTCGTCATCTTTCTCGGGGGCACGATCTGGACGATCGTCTATTCGTTCACCAATTCGAAGCTCTTGCCGCGGCTGAAATTCGTCGGGATAGAGCAGTATGAGCGTTTGTGGGTGGCACCCCGCTGGCTTGTCTCGATCGAAAACCTGGCGATCTACGGCATCTTCACGCTGATCTTCAGCCTCGTCATCGGCTTCGTGCTCGCGGCGCTGATGGACCAGAAGATCCGCTTCGAAAATGCCTTCCGGACGATCTTCCTCTATCCGTTCGCGCTGTCCTTCATCGTGACGGGTCTCGTCTGGCAATGGGTGCTCAATCCGGAATTCGGCATCCAGTCCGTGGTCCGCAGCCTCGGCTGGACGAGCTTCACCTTCGATCCGCTCTATAATTCCGACATCGTCATCTATGGGGTGCTGATCGCCGGTCTCTGGCAGGGGACGGGTCTCGTCATGTGCCTGCTGCTGGCCGGGCTGCGCGGCATCGACGAGGACATCTGGAAGGCGTCGCGGGTCGACGGCATCCCGATCTGGAAAACCTATCTCTTCATCGTGATCCCGATGATGCGGCCGGTCTTCATCACCACGCTGGTCATCATCGCGAGCGGCATCGTGCGGGTCTACGACCTCGTCGTCGCGCAGACCAGCGGCGGACCGGGCATCGCTTCCGAAGTGCCGGCGAAATATGTCTACGACTATATGTTCCAGGCGCAGAACCTGGGGCAGGGGTTCGCCGCCTCCACCATGATGCTGGTCACCGTGGCGATCATCATCGTTCCCTGGGCCTATCTCGAATTCGGAGGAAGGAAGCGTGGCTGACACCGGTTCCCTCAACGCAATCGCCGCCGGAACGGAGACCGTGTCCGACCGGCTTCAGGCAGGACCGCGCGGCGCCAGACCCCGTCGCCTGCTTTCTCCGCGCAACATCATGATCTATGGCACGCTGTTCGTGGCGGCGGCCTATTACCTGTTGCCGCTTTATGTGATGGTGGTCACATCCTTGAAGGGCATGCCGGAAATCAGGCTCGGCAATATCTTCTCGCCGCCGGTCGAGATTACGTTCGAGCCCTGGGTCAAGGCCTGGGCGACGGCCTGCACCGGCCTCAATTGCGACGGCCTTTCACGCGGCTTCTGGAACTCGGTGAGGATCACCGTCCCCTCGACGCTGATCTCGATCCTGATCGCCTCGGTCAACGGCTACGCGCTCGCCAACTGGCGCTTCAAGGGGGCGGATTTCTTCTTCACCATCCTGATCGTCGGTGCCTTCATTCCGTATCAGGTGATGATCTATCCAATTGTCATCGTGCTGCGCGAGATCGGGCTTTACGGTTCGCTGGGCGGCCTCGTCATCGTGCACACCATTTTCGGTATGCCGATCCTGACGCTGCTCTTCCGCAACTACTTCACCTCCTTGCCCGAAGAGCTGTTCAAGGCGGCGCGCATCGACGGAGCGGGCTTCTGGCAGATCTATTTCCGCATCATGCTGCCGATGTCGCTGCCGATTTTCGTCGTCGCGATGATCCTGCAGGTGACGGGCATCTGGAACGACTTCCTGTTCGGTGTTGTGTTCACCCGGCCGGAATATTACCCGATGACGGTCCAGCTCAACAACATCGTCAACTCCGTCCAGGGGGTGAAGGAGTACAACGTCAACATGGCCGCCACGCTGCTGACCGGCGCGGTCCCGCTCATCGTCTATTTCGTATCCGGCCGGCTTTTTGTCCGCGGCATCGCCGCCGGCGCAGTGAAGGGTTAAGTGCATATGTCCTACAGTGTATCGATCAAGGATCTGTCTTTGAGTTTCGGCGCGGTCAACGTGCTGCAGAACCTCAATCTCGACATCCGGGACGGCGAGTTTCTCGTGCTGCTGGGATCATCCGGCTGCGGGAAGTCGACCCTGCTCAACTGCATCGCCGGTCTGCTGGAGCCGACCGACGGGCAGATCTTCATCAAGGACCGCAACGTCACCTGGGAGGAACCCAAGGACCGCGGAATCGGCATGGTGTTCCAGTCCTACGCGCTCTATCCGCAGATGAGCGTGGAGAAGAACCTTTCCTTCGGTCTCAGGGTCGCCAAGGTGCCGGCGGAGAAGATCCGGGAAAAGGTGGCGCGCGCCGCCGAGATCCTGCAGATCCAGCAATTGCTCGACCGCAAGCCGGCAGCGCTATCCGGCGGCCAGCGCCAGCGCGTCGCGATCGGCCGGGCGCTGGTGCGCGACGTCGATGTCTTCCTCTTCGACGAGCCGCTGTCGAACCTCGATGCTAAGCTGCGTTCCGAACTGCGCGTGGAGATCAAGCGGCTGCACCAGTCGCTGAAGAACACGATGATCTACGTCACCCACGACCAGATCGAGGCGCTGACGCTGGCGGATCGCATCGCCATCATGAAGAGCGGCGTGATCCAGCAGCTCGACGATCCCATGGTGATCTACAACCGACCGAAGAACCTGTTCGTCGCCGGCTTCATCGGTTCGCCGCCGATGAACTTCTTCCGGGGAGAACTTGTCGAGCGCGGGGGCAGAGTGGCCTTCACCACCGGCGGAGTCGATTTTTCGCTTTCCGGCTACGAGGCGGGCGCTCCGCTTAACGCGGGCCGCAAGGTCGTGCTGGGGGTCAGGCCGGAACACATCATGCTCGACGAGGACGTGCCTCAAGGCGCCGAGCTTCACGAGGCGACCGTCGACATCGAGGAGCCGATGGGAGCCGACAACCTGCTCTGGCTGAAACATGCCGGCCACGTCATTTCGGTCCGGACGGCGGGCACCCGTCGTTACAGGCCGGGCACGAAGGTGCGCCTCGGCTTCGACATGAACGTCGCCTCGCTTTTCGACGCCGGCACGGAGGAGCGGATTTGAACGGCCGTGGTCGGATCTGCCCGTGACCCATACCCCCTCCACCCGTTCAGACAGGGAGAAGATGCCGGCGGGTGGATGAGGGGCAGGGCTTAAGTTTCGTGAAAACGGGCGAACCCGCCCAGCATATCTTTGAGATCAGAAGCATGACGGACAGATCAGATTTCAAGCTCGACCTCTCAGGCGAATGGCGGCTTTCCTCGGCCGACGGCGAACATTTGGCGACGATCGTGCTGCCCGGCGACGTTCATTCGGCCCTGCAGGCGGCGGGCATCATTCCCGATCCGTATTTCGGTCGCAACGAGGAGGCTGTGCAGTGGGTGGCCGAGCGGGAGTGGTCGGTCGAACGATCCTTCTTCGTCGATCGTGCGGAAGGCAACTGGTATCTCGACATCGACTATCTCGACACGGTGGCCGTTGTGTTCGTCAACGACGTGCCGGTTCTTTCGGCTGACAACTGCTTCCGCCGTTACCGGCCCGATGTCTCCGAGGCAATCGAACCCGGCGAAAACCGCATTCGAATTCATTTCCATTCGAGCATTGCAGCCGGTGCCGAACGGCAGGCGCGGCAGCCTTTCTACATTCCCTATCATGACGGCAATTCACCGATCCCGAACGGCAACATGCTGCGCAAGCCGCAGTGCCATTTCGGCTGGGACTGGAATATCGCCGTCGCACCGCTCGGCCTTTACGGCACGATCGCGTTAAAGAGGCTCGATCCCGCGCGGATCGAACATGTCGAAACCGAGCAGGTTCACCTCGAAGACGGCGGTGTTGATCTTCATGTCACGCTGACGCTGTTTTCGGCCGAGCCGGCCGTCGTGCCCGTTCATTTCGAATTCGCTGGCGAAAGAGTGAGGCTCGATTGCGGCATTGCCGCGGGGGAGACCCGCATCAGCCATGTATTTCATGTCGAAAGCCCCAGGCTCTGGTGGCCGGCGGGCAGCGGCGAGCAGGCGCTTTACGCTCTCGTTATCGACATTCCCGGCGAGACGGTCACCCGGCAGATCGGGCTTCGGACCATCGAACTCCTGACCGATGCGGATGAGGCCGGCAGCCGCTTTGCCTTCCGGATCAACGGCCGGGAAATTTTCTGCCGCGGCGCCAACTGGATACCGGCCGACGCACTTTATTCGCGCACGGACAGGGACAAGACGGAAGACCTCCTGAACTCGGCCGTCGAAGCCAACATGAACATGATCCGCGTCTGGGGCGGCGGTTTCTACGAGGCCGACTGGTTCTACGATCTCTGCGACCGTCTCGGCCTCATGGTCTGGCAGGACTTCATGTTTGCCTGCAACCTTTATCCCTGCAGCGAGGATTTCCTGTCGAACGTCGCCCAGGAGGTCGATTATCAAGTCCGGCGACTTTCCTCGCATCCGTCCATCGCACTCTGGTGCGGCGACAACGAACTGGTGGGCGCGCTCACCTGGTTCCCAGAATCGGTCAGGAACCGCGACCGCTATCTCGTCGCCTATGACAGGCTCAACCGGACGATCGAACAGGGCGTGAAGAAGGCGTTTCCACAGGCCATCTGGTGGCCGTCGAGCCCCGCATCCGGCTATCTCGATTACGGCGACGCCTGGCATGCAGACGGCTCCGGCGACATGCATTACTGGTCGGTCTGGCACGAGAACAAGTCGTTCGACAATTACCGCAGCGTCAAGCCGCGCTTCTGCTCCGAGTTCGGCTTCCAGTCCTACACGTCGCTGCCTGTTATCCGCGGGTTTGCGGAGGAGGCCGACCTCAACATAGCCTCCCCGGTGATCGAGCTTCACCAGAAGAATGCCGGCGGCAACGAGCGGATCGCCGGCACCATGTTCCGCTATTTCCGTTTCCCGAGCGATTTTTCCAGATTCGTCTATCTCTCGCAGATCCAGCAGGGACTGGCGATCCGCACGGCCGTCGATTACTGGCGCTCGCTGAAACCCCATTGCATGGGCACGCTTTACTGGCAGCTTAACGACACCTGGCCGGTCGCCTCCTGGTCGAGCCTTGACTATGGCGGCGGCTGGAAGGCGATGCACTACATGGCGCGCCGGTTCTTCCAGCCGGTCAACGTCGCGGCCATTCCGGCCGCCGACGGCACACGCATCGCAATCTCCATGGTCAACGACACGGCCGATCCGGTCGCAATCGACCTGACGCTGTTTGCGCTGACACTGGGCGGTGAACGCATTCCGCTCCGGAGCACAAGTGGCATCTGCCCGCCGGACCGGGCGGGAACATTGGTCGAAATCGAGGAAACGGACATTCCCGTCGACTGCCTTCTCGCCTGGAGCTTCACGGCATCGAACGGCATGACCGGCGAGGGGCACTACGTTACGGACACCTACAAGGCGCTGGAGCTCAGGCCGGCCGGTCTCGAAACCGCGGTCACCGAGACGGGAGGCGGCTCCTTCGAAATCGCCGTCAGCGCGCAAGGCCTCGCCTTGTTCGTCATGCTGGAAGCGGATGTCGGCGGTCGTTTTTCCGACAATGCCTTCGACCTCCACGCCGGCGAGATGCGCCGTATCGTCTTCAAGCCGTCCGTGCCGCTAGCCGCCGGCGCGCTTCCGGGAATTACCGTCTACGACCTTCAGGGCAGCCACTCAGCCGGCTGAACGATTTTACACAGAACCGGGGGCGGCACTCTCAAGGTCCAGCCCAGCAATAAGAGGAATGACCCCATGACCAAGCTTGGTTTCCAGCTTTACAGCGCCCGCAATTTCCAACCTTTTTCCGCGATCTTTCCGCAACTCTCAGAAGCCGGCTACACCCATGTGGAAGGCTATGGCGCGATGTATGCCTCGCTCGACGATACCGGTCTCGACAAGCTCCGTGCGGAACTCGATGCGAACGGGCTCACCATGCCGACCGGCCATTTCGGTCTCGATATGCTCGAAGGCGATGCTGGCAGGGCATTGAGGATAGTCAAAGCGCTCGGGATCGAGGCCGTTTATTGCCCCTATCTCATGCCGGATGCCCGGCCGAAGGACGAGGTCGGCTGGTTCTCCTTCGGCAAGCGCCTGCAGGAGGCAGGCAAGCCGTTCCGTGATGCCGGTCTGGTCTTCGGCTGGCACAATCACGATTTCGAATTCGCGACGCTCCCGGATGGCTCGACGCCCCAGGAGCAGATCTTTGCCGGCGGGCCGGAACTCTCCTGGGAGGCAGACATCGCCTGGATCATCCGCGGCAAGGCCGATCCATTTGCCTGGATCGAGAGCTACGGCAAGCGTATCAGCGCCGTTCACGTCAAGGACATAGCCGCGGCGGGAACCAATATCGATGAGGACGGCTGGGCGGATGTCGGGCACGGTACCGTACCATGGAAGGATCTCATGGCGGCGCTCAGGCCCTATGGTGTGGCCCATTATATTCTCGAACATGACAATCCGAAGGACATCGGCCGCCTGATCGCGCGTTCCATCGATGCCTTCAAAACCTACTGACACCCGGACTCTCAGGATACTCCCATGGCACGCGAACTCGGCGTCGGCATCATCGGATGCGGCAATATCTCGACCACCTATTTTTCACTTGCCCCGCTCTTCAAGGGGCTGAAGGTGCTGGCCTGCAGCGACCTCAACATGAACGCCGCGGAAATCAGGGCGGAGGAATACGGCGTCAAGGCGCAGACACTGGACGAACTGCTGGCGAACGACGAGCTCGACATCGTCGTCAACCTGACGATCCCGGATGCACATTACGCCGTCTCCAAGCGTATCCTCGAGGCGGGCAAGCATGTCTACTCGGAAAAACCGTTGGTGCTCAGCCTGTCGGCCGGCGAGGAACTCCGCCGGATCGCCAAGGAAAGGGGGCTTTCGGTGGGCTGCGCGCCCGATACCTTCCTCGGCGGCTCCCATCAGCTTGCCCGCAAGTTCATCGATGACGGTGGAATCGGCCGCGTCACTTCGGGCACCTGCCATGTGATGAGCCCCGGCATGGAGATGTGGCATCCGAACCCGGACTTCTTCTTCCTGCCGGGCGGCGGGCCGATCCTCGACCTCGGACCTTACTACATCGCCAATCTCATCAACCTGATCGGGCCGGTGAAGCGCGTGGCGGCGCTTACTTCCATGGCCTCGGAAACGCGCACCATCACCAGCCAGCCGCGTGCCGGCGAGGTGATCCCCGTCAGGACACCCACCAACATACACGCGCTCCTGGAGTTCGCAAACGGCGCGACGGTCACGCTCTCGGCAAGTTGGGACGTCTGGTCCCACCGCCATGGCAACATGGAACTCTACGGTACGGACGGCTCGCTCTATGTGCCTGATCCGAATTTCTTCGGCGGCAAGGTGGAAGCTTCCGGCCGCGACAAGAACATTGTGCCGCTGGACGCATGGGACCATCCCTTCGGCATCGACAACCAGGAGAGCCCGCAAGGGCCGCGCGCCAACTACCGTACGGCCGGCCTTGCGGACATGGCCGTGGCGATTCTCGATGGCAGGGATGCCCGCTGCTCGCTCGACCGCGCGCTGCATGGCGTCGATGTCATGACCTCCATCCTGAAATCCGGCGAGACGGGTGAGTTCGTCACCCTTTCGACCACCTGCACCCAGCCAGCGGCGCTCGGTATCGAGGAGGCGCAGGCGCTGCTGCGGTGATTTCCTTTCCCCAGCCCCTCTCCATAAGGGGAGGGGCATAGGCGCGCCCGACGATGGATTTCCCGGATGGCTGGGTTAAGCTCACGCTCCTGGGGAAATGCCGCACCCCACGGTTTCTACCCGCTTATGGGGGAGCCGGCAGGCCAGTCTGGGCCCTGTGTCCTGCGGCAACGAGTATTGCATTTGGAGAGACCTTCATGATCTGGCAACCGGCCGAGAACCGCTACGAGCGGATGACCTATAATCGCTGCGGCAGGAGCGGCCTCAAACTACCGGCGATATCGCTCGGGCTCTGGCAGAATTTCGGCGTCGAGACACCGCACGTCACCAAGCAGGCGATCTGCCGGAAAGCTTTCGATCTCGGCATTACCCATTTCGACCTCGCCAACAATTACGGCCCGCCCGGCGGCGCCTCCGAACAGGCTTTCGGCGAAATCCTGAAAACCGATTTCGCCGGTCTCCGGGACGAACTGGTCATATCGACCAAGGCCGGATATCACATGTGGCCGGGTCCCTATGGCGAATGGGGCAGCCGGAAATATCTCATTTCGTCCTGCGACCAGAGCCTCAAGCGGCTCGGCCTCGATTACGTCGACATCTTCTATTCCCACCGCTTCGATCCCGACACGCCGCTCGAGGAAACCTGTGCGGCGCTCGATCACATCGTGCGCTCGGGCAGGGCGCTTTACATCGGCATTTCCTCCTATAATTCGAACCGGACCCGTGCCGCTTACGACATATTGAAATCGCTCGGCACGCCGCTCCTCATCCACCAGCCGAGCTATTCGATGATAAACCGCTGGATCGAGGAGGACGGCCTCGTCGACACGCTGGAGGAACTGGGTGTCGGCGCAATCGTCTTCTCGCCGCTTGCCCAGGGCATGCTGACATCGAAATATCTCGGCGGCATTCCGGCCGGCAGCCGCGCAGCGCTCGACCGTTCGCTCGATCCGGCCTTCCTCAACGAGCGCAACCTCGAAAATATCCGCGCGCTCAACGCTATCGCCGAACGGCGGGGACAGACGCTTGCGCAGATGGCGCTCGCCTGGGTGCTCAGGGGCGGGCGGATCACCTCGGCGCTGATCGGCGCGTCGCGGCCGGAGCAGGTGGAGGACTGTGTCAAGGCTCTGGAGAACAATGCGTTTTCCGAGGCGGAACTGGCCGAGATCGATGTCTATGCCAGGGACGCCGACATTAATATCTGGGCGGCGTCGGCCGAGCGCAAGGGGCCGCCGAGACGGAAGAAATGAAGCTGTGACTGGATACCCCCTCTGTCGGCGGGCCAGAGGGGGGCTCGCGATTTTGGAGGAGAATGCATGATCCTGAACCCCATCCTGCCGGGTTTCAACCCGGACCCGTCGATCTGCCGGGTCGGAGAGGACTACTACATCGCCACCTCGACCTTCGAGTGGTATCCGGGCGTGCAGATTCATCATTCGCGGGATCTGGCGAACTGGCGGCTCGTGCGGCGGCCGCTGGAGCGGGCAAGCCAGCTCGACATGCGCGGCAATCCCGACAGCTGCGGTATATGGGCGCCTTGCCTGTCGTTTTCCGACGGCCTGTTCTGGCTGGTCTATACCGACGTCAAACGCTTCGACGGCAACTTCAAGGACGCCCACAACTACATCGTGACGTCGTCCTCGATCGATGGGGAATGGTCCGATCCGGTCTATGTGAACTCTTCCGGTTTCGACCCCTCGCTTTTCCATGACGACGACGGACGCAAGTGGTTCCTCAACATGCAGTGGAACCACCGGTCCGAAAGCTATGGCGGTTCGCCCAAACACCCGGCCTTCGACGGTATCCTGCTGCAGGAATGGGACCCGGTCTCGAAGACGCTCACGGGGCCGGTAAAGAACATCTTCGCGGGGAGCCCGCTCGGGCTGGTGGAGGGACCGCATCTCTTCAAGCGCGACGGCTGGTACTATCTCACGACGGCCGAGGGCGGCACGGGCTACGACCATGCCGTGACCATGGCGCGGTCCCGGACGATCGACGGCCCCTATGAGACGCATCCGCAGGTGCATCTCATCACCGCGAAGGACCACCCGCAGGCAACGTTGCAGAGGGCAGGGCACGGCCAATATGTCGAAACGCCGGAAGGCGAGGCCTATCACACCCATCTCTGCGGACGGCCGCTTCCTCCGTTGCGGAGATGCACGCTCGGCCGCGAAACGGCGATCCAGAAATGCGTCTGGCGGGATGACGGCTGGCTCTATCTCGCCGATGGCGGCCCGGTACCCGCGGTCAGCGTCGAGGCGCCCTTTACGGTGACCCGGAGCGAACGTCCGGAAATCGTCCGAAGCGATTTCCATGGCGTGAAACTGCCGGAAGAGTTCCAGTGGCTCAGAACTCCAGAACCCTACCGTCTCTTCAGCCTGACGCGACGCCCCGGACATCTTCGGCTCTTCGGACGCGAAAGCATCGGTTCCTGGTTCGAGCAGTCGCTCGTCGCCCGGCGGCAGGAGGATCACTGCTTCCGGGCCGAGACGAGGGTCGAATTCGACCCGGACACCTATCAGCAGGTCGCCGGACTGACCCATTATTATAATCGCCACAAGTTCCATGCGCTGGGGATGACGCTGCATGAAAAACTCGGACGTGTCCTGACGATCCTATCCTGCCCCGGCGATTATCCGGAGGGACGACTGGAGTTTCCGGCAGGCCATGGCATTCCGGTGCCGGAGGGAGCGCTCGATCTCGCCCTGGAGGTCATCGACAACGCGGCGCAATTCTTCTGGCGCGCGGCCGGTGAGGATCGCTGGCAGCCGATCGGCCCGGCGCTCGATGCCGGCGTCGTCTCAGACGAGGGCGGGCGCGGAGAACACGGCTCCTTCACCGGCGCGTTTGTCGGCATGTTCGCCTTCGATATCAGCGGGCGCGCAAAGCCCGCCGATTTCGACTGGTTCGTCTATCGCAGGCTTTGAAAGGAAAGGGCGGCTCGCGGCCGCCCTTTTGTTTGACAGGTGAAGCCGGCTTAGCCGAGGCGCTCGGCGTGCCACTTCAGGTGATCGTCCATGAAGGTGGAGATGAAGAAATAAGAGTGGTCGTAGCGCTCGTGCATCCGGAGCGTCAGGCCGATGTCCGTGCCCTTGATCGCCTCTTCGAACAGCCAGGGCTTCAGGCCGGTTTCGAGGAAGCTGTCGGCCTTGCCCTGATCGATCAGGAATTCCGGGAAGCGCGCGCCGTCCTCGACCAGCGCGCAGGCGTCGTAGGGCCGCCATGCAGCCTGATCCTCGCCGAGATACTTGGTGAAGGCGTCGGGCGTCCAGTCGGCCGTCGAGGGGCTGACGATCGGCGCAAACGCCGAGCAGCTCCTGTAGGTTTCGGGGTTCTTCAGCGCGATGGTCATGGCGCCATGGCCGCCCATCGAGTGGCCGAAGATGCCCTGCCGGTCCATGTCGACGCGGAAGTGTTCGGCGACCAGCGCCGGCAGTTCCTGCGTGATGTAGGTGTACATCTGGTAGTTCTCGGACCAGGGTTTTTCGGTCGCATCGAGATACATGCCCGCGCCCTTGCCCATCTTCCAGTTGGTCAGTTCGTCCGGCACGTCGTTGCCGCGCGGGCTGGTGTCGGGGCAGACGATGATGAGGCCGAGTTCGGAAGCCATGCGGCGATACTCGCCTTTTTCCATGACGTTGGCATGGGTGCAGGTGAGGCCCGAGAGATACCAGAGGACCGGCCGCTTTTCCTTGATCGCCTGCGGCGGTACGAAGACGGCAAAGGTCATCTCGCACCGGCAAGCCTCGGAGTCGTGGGAAAAGACGCCCTGCATGCCGTCGAAGGCGGTGTTCTGGGAGATGATTTTCATGACAATACCTCTGATGGAGCAGATCAGCCTGCCAGTGAAACCGCGGCATTCACGGCGGCGGCGACAAGCACGGTGTTGAAAAAATAGGAAACGATCGCATGCAGCAGGTTGATGCGCCGCATGTGTGTCGTGGTGATCTCGGTATCTGAAGTCTGGGCGGTCATGCCGATGACGAAGGAGAAATACAGAAAGTCCCAGCCGCTTGGTTCTTCGGTGCCGGGAAACTCCAGTCCGCCACGTTTGTCCGCGCCTTCCTCCGTGCTCTCCGGGCGCCAGAAAAGATGGGCATAGTGCATCGCGGCCATGGTGTGGATTGTCATCCAGCCGAGAATGACCGAGCAGAAGGCAAGCCCGAGGGTCCAGCCGGTCGAGGCTGTCACATGGTTGAGCGCCAGAAACAGCGAAATGACGGTGACAGCAACGGCAAGCAGCGTCACCGCGATGATGGCAAGCGCCGGGGCGTCATCAACCTCGGCACTTGCCCTGAAATGGGCAGCGGTCAGCGCCGGCATGCGGCGGGCGATCTGCGAGAGATAGCCGAGAAAAAAGACGATGGCCGCAATTTCCACCGTGAAGCCGGGAACGAGCGGTATGGTGATCGGCAGAGTGACCAACGCCAGCAACAGGGCGATGACGAACGGCTGATGCCGCCGGTCGATGCCGTATCGCTTTCCTCCCTGCTTCATCGCCATTTTCCTAAAGACGTTCCGTCATTTCTTGACCCTGCGGCAGAGCCGGTCAAGCGTTTCGAGAAAGGCGGAGCGGTCGCGTGGGGAGAAGGCGGCATTGTAACCCTTGCTTTCGCCTGTTTCGCGCAGATGCGCGCCGAGGTCCCGCATGGCGGTGGCCATGCCGATATTCGTGGCGTCGAAGACCCTGCCGGTCGGTCCGGTCACCTGCGCACCGGCGGCGACGCAGCGACCGGCCAGCGGCACGTCGGCCGTAACGACGATGTCGCCGGGGCCGGCCCGTTCGGCGATCCAGTTGTCGGCGGCATCGAACCCGTTGGAGACGATGACGTTTTTCACCATCGGATCGCGCGAAGGGCGAAGGCCGGAATTGGCAACGAATGTCACTTCCAGTCCGTGTCGCTCGGCGACTTTCAGGATTTCCGGCTTCACCGGACAGGCGTCGGCATCGACATAGATCATCGTTGATCCCTCAACATGTCGACATGCGGGATTCCGTCCTCGAGATATTCATCGGAGATCGGCCTGAAACCGAACGAACCGTAGAAGCGCTGCAGGTGCGCCTGGGCGGAAAGCTCGATCGGTTCGTCCGGATAGGCCTTCTCGCATTCGCAGATCGCTTCCCGCATCAGCGCCTCGCCGAGACGTTTTCCCCGATGCTCAGGTGAAACCGTCACCCGGCCGATCCGCGGGTTTGCGTCCGCTTGCGGTCGCCAAAGTCTGGCGCAGGCGAGGAGTTCCGGACCATTCATCAGGCGCAGGTGCAGGCATTCGGGATCGTTGCCGTCGAGTTCGGGATAGGCGCATTGCTGCTCGACGACAAAGACGTCGACACGCATCTTCAGCATGTCATAGAGTTCGATGGCGGAGAACCGGTCCAGTCTCCGCACATCGACGGTATAGGCGGGCAGGGCCTTCAATAGACGACGACGCCGCGGATGGATTCACCCTTG